>JACKCH010000009.1 GCA_020634115.1 Anaerolineaceae bacterium | reverse complement strand
TCATGGCGCGTTCGTTCTTGTTGTCCTGGCTGAGTATCTGCTCAAAGGTGCGCCGGGCGCCTTCCTTGTTCCCGGCTTTGGCGGCGCGAATGCCCATCCGCAGCAGTTCTTCACGATTTGGTTGTTCGCCCATAACGGTGTCTATCCTTTGTCCGGTGCCTGCATATGATGTACCTATTCTACCCGGAATATGAACCTGCGCGATAGTCCCCCGAAAGTAACCTTACCGAATTCTGACCTTTGCGGTTCTCCCCGACCTGCCTCAATCAGTCGGCGGCAATGCTCACCAGCGGACGGCGAGTGCGGGCCAGATTCGCCAATTCAAGGAAGACCAGCGTAATCACGGCCATCACTACGAAGGTGGTGGTCATTGTCTCCAGGCCGAATGTCGCGCCAATCGTCCCGATCAGGCCAGGGAGAATCGCGGAACCGATTCCAACAGCCACCATCTGTAAACTGACCCCGTTTTCGGCGTGTTCCAGCCCGACGCGCTGCGGCGTAGTTGTCATCAACATGGCGAAAACCGGCGCTTCTGCGAACCCGGCGATAATCAGGCCGATGGAGCCAATGACCGGCAGCGGGTTCCACGCCAGTAGGAGCGTTCCGGTCACGGTGCCCAGCAGACTCCAGCGGAGCAGCCGGGATGGGTCAAAGCGGTTGGCGATGAACCCGAAAAAGATTCGCCCGCCGGTAAACACGCCCCAATAGATGCTTACCCAGACACCGGCCACCTCCGGCGCGATTTCGCGGGACTGAGTCAGCAGCGTGAATGCCCACTGTCCAATGCCAATTTCCACGCCCACGTAGGCCAGAAACGCGATCATACTGAACCACAATACCGGCAGGCGGGCGGATTGGCTGAAGCTGGCACGGCGAACCGGGGTGTTTTCCGCGCTCTGGAAACCTTCGTTGCGCCACAGGCGACGCGATAGAAAGAGCAGCGCCAGGATGATGAGCAGTATCCCGCCGGCAACCGCGTACCCCGTCTGCCAGGTCAGATTCTCCGCGCAGTAGGTCATTACGAGTGGGCCGATGGTAATACCCAACCCGAAGCTGGCGTGCAGCCAGTTCATCTCCCGCGCCGAATGGTAGGTGGTGACATACATATTCAGCCCGGCGTCCACAATGCCGCTGCCAAACCCGGCGACCAGCCCCAGAAAGATAAGCAGCGCCCAGGTGGAAGCAGCCGCGAAAGCGAACAGACACAGCGCCATAATCAGCATACCCGCGATCAGGCTTACGCCGCTGCCCAACCGCGCCATGAGTCGCCCAATGATGAAGCTCGCCAGTGTATAGGCGATGGCCTGTACCAGCAGCAGCGCGTTGACCGCGTCCAGGGCGAGGTTGAAATCTTCTTGTATATAGGGCCAGGCCACGCCGAGCAGTCCGGCGGATAGCCCCAGCCCGATGAAGGTTAGAAAAGCGATCACAATCGTCTGTGTCTTGGTGTTTTTCACTGTCATGATTAACCTGTAAGGATGTTGCAGAGTCTAGAAAGAAAGGACGAAAGAAGCAGCGTATACCCTGTCTAGTTGTGTCATGCCTCAACACTTTTACAGAATTATACCGCCCTGTAGGGTAATGTAGGGGCAT
>JACKCH010000008.1 GCA_020634115.1 Anaerolineaceae bacterium | reverse complement strand
TTCGGCCTGAATCCGATCACGGGTCGTGCCGGGAATCTCGTCTGTGACCGCCATCCGCTCCTCAACCAGCCGGTTAAACAGCGTGCTCTTCCCCACGTTCGGTCTGCCCACCAGGGCGACCAGGGGTTTTCGTGCCATAACATCGTCCCTCAACTTGTCTATGGAGCAAATTGTAGCAGACGGCAACACCGCTGCGAAGAGACGACCACGATTTAGTGGAAACAACAAAGAGGCGTACCGCCGTACGCCCCTAAGAAAGACAACCTTTTTGATCTGGGTTTCGGCTACATCCGTTCGCCGATGGTCACGCCCAGTTCACGAAGTTCGCCGCCGCGTATAAAACTGACCGGCACTTCCCGGCCAACCCGCTCTCCACTCAGCAGGGCGAGCAGTTCTTCCAGGCGCTCAATCTGGATGCCATCTAACGAAACCACCACATCACCGAGGAGGAGTCCGCCGTGTTCCGCCGGGCTGCCCGGTTCAACCGAAACCAGCAGCAAACCGGTGTCCTGGTCGAGTTCTTCCGCCAGTTTTTCCGGCAAGCGTACCGGCTGGGCGCTGATTCCCAGAAAACCGCGCCGGATGCGGCCATGCTGGAGCAGTGTTTCCGCTACGCCCTGGATCGTCTTGGTGGGGACAGCCAGACTCTGGCCGCGCATGAACCCGGAGGTGTTCATCCCGTAGACCCGCCCGGAAGCATCCACCAGCGGCCCGCCGGAGAAACCGGGGTACATCACCACATCGGTCTGGATAAACCCTTCCGTCGCGCTGCCTACCGCCCGCATTCCCCACCAGGCTTCCATGCCCATGCCACGCCGCTTCATCTTGCGGAACGCCCGCTTCTCCATGAATTCGTCGCGTTTTTCCTTGCGTTCACTACGCCGTCCTTCCGGGCCGCGATGTTCGCCACGTCGTCCCCCTGGGCCGTGATGCTCATGTTCATGATGCTCGTGGAACTGGTGGGGCATCCGTCCGAAGGGGAATCCCGGCGGGAAGGGCAGCCCTTCCGCCATCATCTCACCGCGTGCGCTGACCACGCCCAGGGTGGCCTGGATATTCTCCCCCGGCCTGCCTAGCGCCAGAATCAGGTGGCCGACTTTGAGATCATCGGCTTCGACCCAGTTGGGGACAGTCAGTTCAGCCTGCGCCCGCAGAATAGCGATGTCGGTGTTGGGGTCACGCCCGACCAGTGTTGCCGGGACGGTTTCGCCGTTGGGCAGGCCGATCTGTATCTCTTCATCGTCCTGAACGACGTGATTGGCCGTGACGATCACGCCATCCGCCGCCCAGACAATCCCGCTGGCGGGCAACCGCCGCCGTGCTTCGACCCGCACGATGCTTGCCCCGGCGGTTTCGGCAGTCGCGGCCATCTGGTCGGATAACTGCTGCAATATATCACTCATTGAATACGCTCCTTATCTCTCCCAGGTGAGCCTGGTTAAGCATTTATGCCGGGTTCTGAGGACGGCTGGCGCACATTTGCCAGCACCGTTTGCGATAGGTGCCCCGATTTGTTGAACCCTGATTCACCATCTCACCGATGACAGCCTTATCATGCCATACAGCCCCGTCACGGCACATCCATCCTTGCGTGAGGGTGTCCCTGGCAAAATGGGTAGGGTGCTGCCAGAACGTGCAGGTCGTGCAGAAACACAGGACGATGTTCCTATAGCCGCC
>JACKCH010000007.1 GCA_020634115.1 Anaerolineaceae bacterium | reverse complement strand
CTTCTTAGAATGCCCCACAAGCGGCAGATTGGTGAGTCAACAGTTTGGATGTGATATCACCTAGCTTATTGCTTGTGCAGTATTCGGACAATACGACCATATATGATATTTGATATCCCCGTGGTCTTTCCGCCGATTACATTCGCTGCCCCCCAGGTGTCTCCGCCGGTTGTATTGACAAACTGAATGACAACGGTATCAATATCTTCGTGATAGCGTGCGATACTGAAATATCCTGGCACCCAGCCGGTATGTTCATATTCGTAAATTGAGGAATAGATCGCCTGCTCATCGTCATTCAGCAATGAGCCATCATTCAAGGCTCGCAAAAATACACCCACATCCTCCGCAGTTGCGATCATCGATCCACCCGGAATAGTGTGATCAATCTGCCTGAGGTCATCGTCATATTCATACCAGTACCCACTGACAACATCATCGTATTTCACCTGGCTGAGCAAACTGTACGTATTTGTTAGACCAAGAGGAGCCAATATTTCTTCAGCGATATATTGATGGTGGCTGTATCCCAACACTTTGTCAAGGATACGGCCGATCAGCAGATAGTTTGTATTGGAGTAACTGTAGCGCGCGTCAGGCTTAAAATCTGCCGGTTCATCCAAGACCAGCTCCAGGGCCTTGTCGATGTCTGTCTGCGAAGTGAACCAATCCCACGCTTCATCGTCCGTGAAATTTGGAATACCGCTGCGATGTTGCACCATCATTCTCAGGGTAATCTGATCAGCATATTCAATTCTTCCTGCAAGTTCTGGCAAGTACTCAGCGAGAGTTTGATCCAGAGACAAACTCCCGTTGTTGACCAACTTGGCGACTGCGGTGGCGATATACAGTTTGCTGATACTGGCAATTCTGAACAATGCGTGCGGATCGGCTGGTTCTTGGGTCAACTTATTCTTCCAGCCAGCAGCATAGAATTCTGGCGCCTTACCTGCTTGATCTACATAAACGATGATGCCATCCAGCCCCTGGTCAACCGCGTCATTGACCTGCTCCTGTACCGTATCTGGCAACGGTGCTATCAATGGCGGTACCAGGTCCCAGGGCGGGATTGCGATGACGCAGATTAGTGCCACAATAAGCATGATTATTCGAAGAACTCGTACTGTACGTGTCTTATTGAGGTTTTCCATGGCTTTTCTGCTCCTCCTTTTCATATGAGCTTTCCCGTGAAGGTCAGACAGTTCACCGTGGCGACGCTGCCAATATCCCCGTATTCGGCGCGCTGTGACTGGTGACTATCGCCTCCGCTTTTTTGGTTCGGCTTCGGCCTGGAGTTGTTGCTCCAGAGGATGATCTCAACGATAACGATGGTCTTCTTAGGCGTCTTCGCTGTTTACTTGGGATTTCTCGGCGCGAGCCTTTTGACGGAAGCGGCCAGCGCGCATGGCTGATGATCCAGCATATGATACCCGCATGCCTCGCTCAACGACGACTTCATCAGTGTATGCGCCATTTACAACGATATCGGCGAAGCAGACCGGCAAGCCCATGGCGGAATAGAAATCGGGACCATCTTGCAGATGGAAGTGCAGGTGCGGCTCTGTGGAATTTCCGGAAAACCCGCAGCGTCCGATGATGTCGCCCTGGCCGACCTTATCCCCAATCTCAACCGGTATAGAATCTGGGATGAGGTGCGCGTAGAAACCGTATTCGCCTTCGGCATGTCGGATAATGATGTGGTTTCCGGCCATCTGGGTTGCGAGGAAATCTGGCATGAAGTACCCGGTGAACGGGGACTCGTGGTGCCCGTCATGTACCGACACGACCTCTCCATCCGCTGCGGCGAGGATCGCTTCTCCATAACAGTAGTAGTCCTTCAGGTGCCGTCCGTTGCCGCTGTGTCGCGCAAATCCGGAATCCGCCTTCACGAAATCGTAGGCGTAGCGCTGGTTCAGCACCTGCCACGAGTGGGATGTTTCGGGGGTATGTCCGCCATGATATACGAGCCATTCACCATCCAGCGGTAGGCGGTAGGTCACGCGCGTCTGGTAGTTTGCCACGTCTGTTTCGCTTCCGGCCAGGCGGCGCGATGTGGCCATCTGACCGAAGGTGAGTCGCAGTTGCTGCAACAAGAGGAACGGGTTGAACACCGAGAGGAATGTTGCTGTGAGGAAGGCCGCGGCCTGGCCTGGTCGGCCTGCCTTTCTGATGGGGCCCGGCACCGGCCAGTCCAGCGCCGGGTGGCGCATCGCCCCCGTATTTGCGCTCCGAAACACGTACCGCTTGAAGACCCAGCTACAGATCAGGTACAGACCGAGATAGAGCGACCAGGAATACGCCGGGCGCCACTGTATCTGTGCCACGCGGACGAGGACGTACTGAATGGCCGTCGCTCCAACCAGGGCAATTACCAGGGGATAGAGCCAGCTCCAGAACGAACCACTACTTCTGACTTCATTTGTGGAACCGGTCGTTGGATTCTTCGTATGGTTGTCGTTCATTTGGTTGTCGTTCATTAGTTAACGTAGGTTTCCTTCTCTGCTACACGCAGTAAAACAATCCCTAACCAGGCAAACCAGACGATTTGGGTCAGGCCGAAGACCATGCCGCCGATTTCGCTCAGGGCAGGCACAACCGTCACCAGACCGGCCGCGCCGACCAGGAAGCCAAAATAGTTGAAGACGCGGGGCAAACCACCATTCCGCAGGGCGGCCACGCTCAACAGCACCACCCAGATGCCGCCGACCACTTCGACGCCGCCGCCAAGCCCGTTGAAGACGGATTCGATTGCCAGCCAGACAGTGGCAGCTTGTTCGGGATTCTGCGCGTAAAGAGAAACGGCCGTTTCCATGCCCACGTTATAAATCATGCCGCTGGCAATCACCAGCGTGGCCCAAATCAGACCAAATGCTGTCGCCATACGCGCCAGTGCTGAACTGTTACCGCGCAGTCGTTCGTGCAGCGCCAGTGTCAAAACAACTAAAGATGCGCCCCAAACAACATAGACAATTAAATGAAGGACTGATAGCACTGTCTGGTTTTCCACAACAGCAGTTACTTTCTGCACCGGGTCAGCTATCTCTGACATATTAGCCACAGCGATAAACCCGACAATGCCGATAATGTAGGCCAGGGCCTCGTACAAGGCGGCGGCGCCGCCCCACTTTTGTAACTGCAACTTTCTCATGTTCATATCTCCTGTTTGTTTCATGATTTGTCTCCTTCAAAAATTAAGTGAATAGATAAATTATTGAAAAACGGCCGTTATTAACCGTTCAGCCGCCCCGCCCTTGAGCAAAAAATGGTCAGCACCAGCATCTGCGGCCGCCGCCTGATGGCTGCCCTGCATCGCCATCGCAGCGGCCGTTTCTTCCAGCGGGAAGCGGCGGTCAATTACGGACTTGACCTCGCCAGACGTCATGAGTTGCGCCAGTGTGCTGAGGTCGTCTGTATTGAACTGCGCCGTGTAACTGAAGACCTTCTCTTCTTCTCCCGACTTCTCACTCCGCCGCACTCAGCAGCGGGAGTACGGGATTCATCACATGTGCCAGACTC
>JACKCH010000063.1 GCA_020634115.1 Anaerolineaceae bacterium | reverse complement strand
CAGTTGCGCCGAAACCTCGCGCATCCCCCGCGCCGACTCTACCTTCGGCAGCACGTAACCGTCGGGATGTGCGCTAACTGTCTCCGCCAGGTCATCAGCGAAAAAGGGGCTATCCACCGGGTTGAGCCGCACCAACCGCTCGGTACGCCCAAAGTCCACTTCGCGCAGCGCTGCCGCCGTGACGACACGAGCAGCGGGCTTGTTGTTCAGCGCCACGCCGTCCTCTAAATCCATAATCACGGCGTCCACATCCAGCGCCGCGCCTTTTTCGATCTTGCGCCGGTCATCCCCCGGCATAAACAACAGTCCCCGTCGAATCCGCATCATGGGCTTTCTACCTGTGGGTTATTCCGTTCAAGACCTGTGATTATACTCTCATACTGGGCGGATAGCAGATTCGGGCTGAAATAGTCATAATTAAAAATAGGCTTTCTGGCAACCTGAACAGGAGATACACGCAGTCATGTCTACGCTCAATTTTAATTCGCACAATAAAAAAGTAATTCTCTCGATCGATGGCGGCGGAATGCGCGGCCTGATTTCGGTTGCCATGCTTTCCGAACTCGAAAAGCTGACCGGCAAACCGGTACAACAACTGTTCGATATGGTCGCCGGAACCAGCACCGGGGCGATTATCGCTGCCGGAATTGCCGTGGGCATGACTGCCGATCAACTGCTGAACGACATTTACCTGAAGGCACTCCCAGAGGGCTTTCGCAGCCAACCGCAAGGCATTCAGTTCTGGATCCGCTACATCCTGGGCGGGCTGCGGCATCTGTACGAACTCGAACCGTTCACCAAAGTCCTCGCCCCCATCGTCAAAGGCGTGACGATTGGCAACCTGCACGACCAGGACACACCGGGGAGCAAACGCCCGATTGTCTTTATGACAACCCACGATGTGCGCACCAACAACACCTATTACGTGGTCAGCAAAGGCCCGGGTCGGGCACAATTCGTGGATTGGCCGCTGTCTGGTGCAGTGACCGCCAGCGGCGCCGCGCCGGTCTTCTTCCCACCCGTGCTGGGCAATCTGATAGATGGCGGTGTGGGAGCCTACGGCAACCCCTGCCTGGTGGCATCGGTTGAAGCGATGGAGTATATCGGGAGTGCGGAAGGCTTTGTGGATAACGAGGTGATTCACTTTTCGTTCGGCACGGGTAGTGTCCCCAGCGCCTACCAGAACGGAGCAGCCGGGCGCTTCTGGCTGAAGAACTGGCTTGAGTACGCCATCGCAACCGGCTTGGATGAATCCGCGCTGCAACAGGTCATCATAACGCGCACTTTATATCAGAACCGGTTGGATTTCCGCCGCTACAATCCCCTACTGACCAGTGCCAGCGTGCGCGATGTACTGGGTGTCTCGCTGGATGGACGCCCCGACCCGGCAACCCTGGGGCTGGACTCGTATGCACCCGAGGCACTGGCGCTCATGGAGGACATCGGGCGCAGCTACGCCCATAAGATTGACTGGACGCAGCCCGGCTACCTGCCCTGGGTGAGTGACAAAACCAGCCCGGATTACGGCCAGGCGCACGATGGGGGTCGCCCACTGCCAGGGACACTCCCGGCAGATTGGCGCGGCACGATTTACGAATGATTTCGCTCACAACAGGGGCGCACGCCATGCGCCCCTACGAGTCGGGTAGCATTCGGATACCTGCTTGAGGAGTATTTGCTGCTTCATGAAGAGAAAATATCTTTTTTTAGTTTTGGCCGCTTTCATGAGCATTCTGTTGGTATTGATTATGCTCAGTCATACAGAGAGTCTAAATTCACCAATCCTTGCGCTGAATGATTTGGTGCCAATCGAAGTTGATAACGTGTCACAAATACAGAAGCTCGCCAGTTTGAAGGAACCTGGAGGATTGGATGCCCTTGCATTTGACCCATTGGATAAGAGATTGGCTTCGGGAAATACCGATGGTGAAATCCACCTGATAGATACCACCACCGGAAGTCGGATTTTTACTTTAGATGGCAACTATCCTATCAAAACCATTGCTTTCAGTCCCGATGGAACTCTGATGGCCGCCGGAACTCAGATTGGGATGAGTCAGGGTGGACTAATATTGTGGAATTTGACG
>JACKCH010000062.1 GCA_020634115.1 Anaerolineaceae bacterium | reverse complement strand
GTACAAGAAATATCTCTTGAAATTATCGAAGTATGAAACTTATCGAACCATCACCCGTGAAATCGTTTTAGTGCTGGAAAACACTGGCTCTGCCCCAGCACATGATATTAACATGTATCTTGATTTCCCGAATGGCTTTGACCTCCGTGAAGAATTACTTCCAACTCCTGATGAGCCTGTTCCGCCCGCTAAACCTGAACCTAAGAGTTTGATTCCCGACATATTTTCTTCAGTGCCATACATCCCAAATTCTCTATCGTCGAGTTTCCCTAATCGTCCCAGCTATATTGAGCCACCAGAGTCAAATGGCTTGGTGATTCGGAAATCAAACAGCTACGAAGTGAGCAATGATTTAGATAAGTTGAAACATTATCTTGTTTGGGATTGGTCTCCGCTTTATGCAACATTTCATAAACCAACGAAGTTGCCTACAGCATTTGAAATCGACTATGAGATAATCGCTGCAAATATTCCAGATGTTATTCCTGGTAAGCTCGTTATTAAACTAATTGAGTAGTTCGAAGCTGGAAAGATACTTAGAAGGACTATCCATGCACGCATCCGAACCCTGCACACTGGTTGCCGAGGGGATTTATCAGGTTCGCATCCCGCTGCCATTCGCGTTGAATATCGTCAACTGTTACCTGCTGCGCGACGGCGACGGCTGGACAGTGCTGGATACCGGCCTGAACACGCCCCCGGCGCGAGACGCCTGGAAAGCCGCACTCACCCATCTGCACATCCAGCCCGGTGACATCCGCCGCATCATCCTGACGCATGTCCACCCCGATCATTACGGCATGGCCGGGTGGTTCGGTTCGCTGGTGGCGGATGCCCCGCCCCCGGTGTATACCTCGGTACGGGAAGCCGAACTCGCCGGGATTCTGTGGAATCCCCAGCGATTGCAGGAGGATATTGGCTTTGAGCGCTTTCTGGTCAGCGCCGGTATGACGCCGGAGATGGCGCAGACCGTCGGGCGCGGCATACAGAGTACTGGCATCCAGACTCTGCCGCACCCGGCCACGATTCACACGCTGGCGGCGGGCGATACGGTGGATATCGGCGGACGGCATTTCCTGATCCTACACGCGCCCGGCCACAGTGACGGTCAATTGATGTTCTACGACGCACAGGACAACCTGATGCTTTCCGGCGACCATGTCCTGATGAAAATTACACCGAATATCGGGCTGTGGCCGGATACGGAACCCGATCCGTTAGGGCGCTTCATGCGTTCGCTGCGTGAACTACACGCTTACAAGGTGCGGCTGGCGCTGCCGGGGCATAAGGCGCTCATCACCGACTGGCAAGGGCGTATCGAGGAACTGCTGGCGCATCATGAACAGCGCCTCGACCACACCTTAGCGGCGGTGAAAAACGGCGCGACGGTTTACGAAACCAGTTTGCAGGTCTTCCAGAGCGATCATTTTTCGCCGCACGAATGGCGCTTTGCGATAGTCGAGACACTGGCGCACCTCGACTACCTGCAAAGGGCGGGCAAAGTCACGCGGGAAGAAGGTGAGCCGGTTATACGCTTCCAGGCGGTGTAAAGGTATTACAACAGCAGAAGACCATTGTAGAAGAATAGAGGTATTGCTTGAAGAATCTGCCACAGGTAAGCAAGCGAGTTTTTGTGCTTTTTTGTATGAGCGTCTGGTTTGCCGGTGCTGGCGCCGCGCAATCGCCTGATTCCTGTCCCGATGCCTTACCCTCGCGCCTTGTGGTAGGCGAAGTTGGGCGTGTCACTCCTGGTGAGGCTAACAATGTACGGGCTGAACCTAGCGCTGATGGTGAATTAGTCGGCCAAATTACTGGCGACAGTCTCTTTAGCGTCGTTGAAGGGCCATATTGTGCGGATGGGTTCGCCTGGTGGCATGTTGCCACAGCAGATCTTGACGGTTGGACCGTGGAAGGTGGGGCGGAATACTGGTTGGAACCTGTCGAAGGCGTGACCTATGCGGATGGCACGCTATGGTTGGTTTATCCCGATAAAGTGGCTCTTGAGGTCGAACGAGAAGTGTTAGAGCCAGGGTTCACAGTCATGGGCGATTTCCCAACGCGGTTGCGTTATGACATTACACTGCCCGACGAGATCTTTTTACGAATCACCTTGATGGAAACGGCGGCGGTGACGGA
>JACKCH010000061.1 GCA_020634115.1 Anaerolineaceae bacterium | reverse complement strand
TACATTGGGTGATCCTATCGAAAAATCTGCTACCAGTTGCCCGGTTGAGTCCCAGGTCACGCCTCTACGGGGAAGACCTAATGACGCATTTTCAGGGCTGGTCAGCACTTCCCTGCTCGCTATATCCCATACAAAAACCAATCCATCCTCGCCACTACTCACCAGTTTGGAGCCATCAGGACTCCAAGCTATAGTGTTGACAATGCAGCGATGCCGCGTCAGGTTTTGTAGGACTTCCTGAATTACAGAATCGAGAATGTGAATTGTGTAGGGCGCTAAATCTTCTTCAGAACAGGTGAGTGGCCCTGCTGCTACCGCTAGTTTGTCCCCGTTGGGGCTAAACGCGATGCTTGAGACTTCAACAGGTCCCAAGCCTTCCTGAGATTTGGCTTTCCCGAATAGGGATAGCATGACCACGAAAAGAGCGAGCACAATGCCTTTCTGCGGGTCTACTATATTTAGCTTCAAGAGTTACCCCTCCTGATATTATTCTATGATCGCATCACCCGTACAGCCCGGCAATCCGCCCCCGCAGCCCGGCGTTCTCGCGCAGGTCGGTGGAGTCGGAGAACTGATCTATTCCGCCAATGTCCGCCGGAAGTCGCCGCACGGCCTCATCCTGAATCGCCGCCCGCAGCGCGTCTGCAAACCGTTCCGCGTGAATCACCTGGAAGGGGCGTCCCCAGAATGAGGAAACCTGCTCCGGTAGCGGTTCGGTGATGCCTAGTGCGTTGTGACGGCGAGCGAGTTCCTCATAGGCCGCCGCCAGCCCACGTTCCCGTTCCGGCCACGTCTCCGCCAGCAGCGCACCGCGCAGGTGGGGCAGCAGCGCCGGGGCGCAGTCCAACCGGGCGAAAGCTGTGCCGAACCACTTGGGATAGGGCGCGTACTGCCGTTCCATCAGGAATCCCAGCATCATGATGTCCCGCACCAGCCGTCCGGCGATGACCTGTGAGCCTAACTCGTCACCCACGTACCCGGCGCGCGCCATCAGGTGTTCCTCCTGGCCGATCCGTGCCCAACCAGACGCCAGCAGGTACAACCAGACATCGTGCGGATAGTAGCGGAAGTGCGCCCGAAGCACATCTAAACCCAGGTCATCGTGATAGACTGCCCCGGCAGTGATCGTGCGGAGTTTCTGCTGCGGGAAAGACAGCCAATCCGCCGGAGTCAGCTCCGCGTCCAGGTCGAATCCCAGGTAGGACTGGAAGAAACTGTGCAGGGTGTATGCTTCAACACGGTGATTCACCGGGCCGCTGGTGGTTTCGGCCAGCAGTTGCGTGCCTTTGTCGTTCGGGTCGGGCGGTGCGAAGTTGGTCGGGTAGCCGCGAAAGGTGTGTGGCAGGCGGTGGCGCAGCGTCGCGTGAATCGCGTCTTGCTGTGTGATGTCCTCCGGGCGCAGGAACAGCATGAGGCGCGGCCCCCAGTGGTGGTCGGTGGACATGGGCGTATCGAAGCCCAGCACTTCGGAGCCAGAGCCGATGAGCGCGGCGGTATAGCGTAAGTTGGGGAACACGGCATCCAGTACCGGCTTGACGGCCTCATGGTAGAAGCCTTCGCACAGGGCCAGACCGGGGATAAATTTGGGCATTCTTGTCTCCTAGTTACCAGAAATTTTTTAGTGCAGGCTTATAATGAAATCACTTGGAATCCAAATTCGGGAGCATCACAATGCAAAGCATTTTTGACTTTCCAAATGCTGATAACTGCCGTTGCACTATTATAGGATACATGAGAAGCCTCTCCCTAATGGAAATAGAAGTCAACTGTGGTAAAACAAATGTCGGTTTGAATACGTTCTACATCACATTTGAAGGGGTTGAATATTTTGATTGTCCGGTGACCTGGCAAGGCGGAGGATTTAGAATAATGCCATCTGCCGATTGTCTTGATTTGCTCCACCAACTGGGGAGATATGAGGGAATCGCGGATGATTATTTGCGGCAACGGTTTCAGCTAGTCACGGCTTATGTGACTAATCCACCAGGAAGTAATCTGCAAATCAAGATACTCTCAGCCAATAGTATTGTCTCTTCCTCGCCATCTCCATATTTCTCAAGAATCTCTGGTTGAGTGGTGGGGATATTGCCATTCTCGCGCCGAGGGATGAATCCCCCGGCTAAGGCAAGACCAAGTCCGCTAAAGGGACTGTTTTGGCTCTGCATTCCGAACCCCTTCAGCGGGTTTGGAAC
>JACKCH010000060.1 GCA_020634115.1 Anaerolineaceae bacterium | reverse complement strand
ATCGCCGACAGAATCAACATGCTGCGCTGGTTCGTTTGCAGATAACGCGCGAGAAGCAACCAGGTCAGCAGGCAGAAGAAAATAAACGCCGGCTCAGTCATTACAAATTGGTGATAAAACATCACGTCCGGCGCGCTCGCCATAATGGCCGCGCCGACAATCGTGGCATAAGTATTTTCGGTGCAGGTGTAAACTGCCAGAGCAACCAGGAAAATGCTCCCCACAAAAAACAGCGTTTGTATCCAGAATGCGGCGACAATCGGAGTACCAAACAGCGGGCTGGCTGCTGCGAGCACAAATGAGTAAGCCGGAGCAAACCACAACAACGGAATCGGCTCTAGGGATTGAAATGTGATAGTCAATCCATTCCCATCAACCAGATTACGTGCAGCGTTTAAATAGCTGGCCGAATCAGGGCGAACACCGATTCCCCAATGGGTGGTTAGAACATTGGCAATTACGGTCAGTATGCCAATCACGAGAAGGGAAATGACTATGCTTTTTTTTCGGAGCATGTGACGTGTGCTGTTCCTATACTCTCCATCAAAGTAGGTTATTAAAACTCATCCAATAAAACGATAGGTCACCTAAGGGCGCACCATCGTGCGCCCATGTGGAAACCGGACGACGATCAGCCTAATCGCCGAAATGGATACCCTGCGCTAACGGCAGCTCCGTTGACCAGTTAATGGTATTCGTCTGTCGCCGCATGTAAGCTTTCCAGGCATCCGAACCGGACTCGCGGCCACCGCCCGTTTCTTTCTCGCCACCAAACGCGCCGCCGATCTCCGCGCCACTCGTCCCGATATTCACATTTGCAATTCCACAATCTGACCCCTTCACCGACAGAAATTCTTCAGCGGTCAACAGATTGGTGGTGAAAATCGCGCTGGACAACCCCTGCGGCACGCCATTATGAATTTCGATGGCTTCTTCAACAGTTTCATATGACATGATATACAGAATAGGTGCGAAAGTTTCTTCACACACCAGCGGAATCTGCTGTGGCATACGGATAATCGTCGGTTCGACAAAATGTGCGCCGAGTCCGGGCAGCAGCCCGCCGCCGTAAACCACCGTACCATCATTGGCCTGCGCCGTCTCAATCGCGGCGGCCATGTTGTCTACCGCCCGTTTGTTAATCAGTGGTCCCATCAGCGTCCCAGCATCCAGCGGGTCACCAATCGCAACCTGTTTGTAGGCTTTGACCAGTCGCGCCGTCAATTCGTCCACAATACTCTGATGGGCGATAATGCGCCGGGTGGTTGTGCAACGTTGCCCGGCTGTTCCCACCGCGCCGAACAGAATCGCACGCACGGCCATATCCAGGTTCGCATCTTCCGTGACGATAATCGCGTTATTGCCGCCCAGTTCCAGAATCGTCCGCCCCAGACGGCGTGCGACGGATTCAGCCACTTTGCGCCCGGTGCGAATCGATCCGGTAAAGCTCACCATCGGCAGGCGGTGGTCGCTGCTCATCAGTTGCCCCAGCTCACCCCCGCCAATGACAAGGTTAAAGATACCATGCAACCCATGATCGGCAGCAACCTCGTTAGCGATATGCTGGGTCGCGATGGCTGTCAGCGGCGTCAGTTCCGACGGTTTCCACACCATCGTATCCCCAGCGACAGCGGCAATCGCCGCGTTCCATGACCATACCGCCACCGGGAAATTAAAACTCGTAATGATGCCAATTGCGCCCAGGGGATGCCACTGTTCATACATCCGGTGGCCGGGGCGTTCAGAGTGCATCGCCAGGCCATAAAGCTGCCGGGACAGCCCCACCGCGAAGTCGCAAATATCAATCATCTCCTGGACTTCGCCCATACCCTCTACTTTGATCTTGCCCATTTCCAGCGTGACCAGTTCGCCCAAAGGCTCTTTATAAGCACGCAGGGCGTTGCCCAGGTCACGCACCACCTCGCCGCGCTTGGGGGCGGGAACACTGCGCCAGGTCTTAAACGCTACGGCTGCACCTTCTACAACTGTGTTATACGCCTCTGGTGTGGTCTGGATCACCTTCCCCAGCGGTTCGCCAGTCGTCGCATTATGCGAAACCAGCACATCGCCACCAGTATCCAACCAGCCATCCGGCCCGGTGCAGGTACCGGCGTTCACATCCCCAATATGCAATTTTTCAAGTAAAGCCTTCATCATCCCCTCGCTAATTAGAAAAAGGGGCATAAGCCCCTTGTCGTCTATCTAAATTCCATCTACACCTTATCCACCTTCGTCCGTTGCCGGAGTCGCTGGAACGAGACGGTAGATACCAGCAACCGTGCTGTAGTAGATATACCCCTCTGGGCTTTGCGCGATCTCAATCGAACAGGATACATCACGGTTCGGAACAGGCACTTCCATCGGATCGCTCGCGAACCGGGTACGCTGTTCGTTCAAAATCACTCGGTACATCTTAATGTTATTAAACGTGCAGAAGAAAAGGTCCCCCTGCCACTCCGGGAACGCATCTCCATGATAGATAATCAAGCTGGTGGGGGAAATCGTCGGTGTCCACGAAATAAGCGGGGGCAGCCCAGCTGCCTGTCGGATACCGGGCGGATCATCACAGGAGATATTACCGTTCCAACCGTAATTCTGCCCTGGGATAATCAAGTTAATCTCATCATCACAGGTCGGGCCGTTCTCAGTCGCAAACAGATACCCGGTTTCCAGGTCAAAGTCCATCCCGAAGGTATTCCACAACCCGGTTGCCCACACACTGCTCCCCGGAAACGGGTTTCCAGGGGCAGGAACGA
>JACKCH010000006.1 GCA_020634115.1 Anaerolineaceae bacterium | reverse complement strand
CAATCTTCAGGGCGTCCAGGAAGGCCAGCAAATCATCGGTGTCGCGGTGGTAGAAATTCACCGGGAAGTCGCGCGGCTTGGGATAGGACTCGCCGTAGCCGCGCATGGTCGGCGCGACCACGCGGAAGTGCGGTGTCAGCCAGTCGAGGAGGCGGGAAAAGTGCAGGCGGGGCGTGCCGAGCATCCCGTGTACCAGGATGACGGGGTCGCCCGCACCCTGGTCTTCGTAATGCAGCCGCGCCCCGGTGGGCAGGTCAATGGTTGGCATGGGCGGGAGTCCTGTTTGCTGTCGGGTGAATGCCGGTATTGTAGCATGGTGCGGCGTGTGGCGGAACAACCGTCACTCATGCTCAAAGTAAAACGCTGATGGCAGCCAGACCGCAGCTTTGATCGGTGACGGTAGCACTGTATCGAATGAGAAGAACCCTCCGTTAATCCAGAGTTCGTAGCCACCCACATTTATTTCAATCAGGCCAGGGCCGTCATCATAGGTGAAGTCATCTATAAAGGGGGTTCGAACTGCATAGGGCACAATAGCCTCATACATGGAATTTATCAGCCCCGAAGCATGATATTGGGCGACATCCTGAAATGATTTATCTATATGTTGCGGGAGCGCCTCGTACACCCATTCCCCTGCCTCTTTGTGAGGCGGTATCGGAACCCATTCGGTGTAACCGAAACCGGAAATTGCAGCCACAAAGGTGGCGTTATCCATCCATTGCACTTTTCGGTACTGGACGCCAGGGTAATATTCAGTGCGGCGGATTCCGGGCGCAAGGTACATGACTTCCAGCGTCGTGGGGACGGTGGCGGCGGTGTCGAAAACCAGCAGTGTCCGGTCATCGGGGGACACATACCCATCTGGCAGTTCGCGGCGGGTCATCAAGTCCAGGTTGTAGCGTCTATCGCCATCCGTAACCGCCAGATAGCGGCCTTGCGGGGAGAAATAACGGGCTACCGGGACATCCGAACCGGCGGGGATAAGCAACTGCGGCGGGTAATCGCTTGTTAAAGCTTCCCACAGCCACACCCCCTCGTCCGTATTGAATGCCAGGAAACGGCCATCAGGACTCCAGGCTACGGGGTACTCCAAACTGTTTCCGGCGGGTATCGCGTTAATGATTTCCACCTGATAGCTCTCCGCCAGCCGGTTCGGAGGATAACCCCAATCAGGATACCAGAGTGCATAGATTTGAATTTGTCCATCATGCCAGAGCGCATAGGTGTCGCTGGTCGGGGAAAACACGATCTGCTGACCGATAGCTCGCGTCTCGATAGTTGGCCTTAGATCATCGTGGAGCGGCTCGACTTCATCTTCCCCGGCATACAGATACACTTTATCCAAACCGTTGGGTGAATAGACAGCGCAGGGCGGCGCACTGCACGCGCTGGGGCCGCGCTGCAAATCCACCAGTTCTTCAGCGGCAACCGGTACCAGTTCGTTCGTATCCACCGGGAGTAAAAAGTGCTGGTCGTTCTGGGTGGTAATCAGAACCGGAGCGAGGCGGGGATGCCCAGGTTGCCCCATCGGGGAAGTCGGTTCCTGGGGTTCATGCCCAGCCTCGGCGGTGATTTGCGCGACCAGTTCCTCAAGGGTGAGTTCTATATCCACCGAACCACCTTCTTCCGAACCTTCCCGCGTATGCAGCCTTGAATCAGCATCCCGAAAAAAAGCTGCATAGTCTATCTCATACGTGCCATCATTCCGGCGATCCAGAAAGAAAACGTGCGTCCCGGATCGTTCTCTATAAAACTCGCCGGTTCCACTACATGTTCGATAGAATCGGTGTACATGCTCACGATTTTCCAGGGTGCGCACATCCGTATCTGCAACCAGCAGATATTCCAGGCCGCTGCCATTCAGATACATCTGCACATGGAAAATACCGTTGGCTTGTGCGTCATCCAGTCTTTCAAACTCCCCGATCACTACCACATCGCTGGATTGAACCAGGCTGGGCAGGAGTTCGTTCCAGGGCGGCCAGCCGCCGCTGCAAGCCAGCGTCGGAGATGGCGCAGCCAGCGCGAACGCGAATACGAACAGACTCCAGACGACGACCCGACGTGCAAACATTCTCGCTGCCCTCCGCATTCGACGTTATCCTGATTGTAACGTCGGATATGTCCGATCACTCACTAGCGGAGGGGAATCGTCAGATACCCGCCGTGAAGCACAACGGGCAGGTTAATGGTTGGCCTGTATCACACCAGCAGGTTGAACAGATACCCCGTGAGGACAATACTGACCGCGACCACGCCGATAAACACCGCAATCAG
>JACKCH010000059.1 GCA_020634115.1 Anaerolineaceae bacterium | reverse complement strand
GTATGTATCTTTAAGGGTCAGGAGAAGTGTGAAAAGGTAAAATCGCTGCAGAGTTGGAATAAGTAAACAATTGCTTAGAGTATGTTAGAGCCTTCCAAACCGGACAAATTCAGGGACACGGAATGGCGTATCCGGCGGACGCCCCATTGGGGGGGCCCTTGTGTAACCAAGTTAAGGCATAATCTCCTTGCTTACTCCCTCTAAATCTTCCCCGCCAGCGGGGGCGACTTGTGGGTCATGATTGGACTGACTCCCTCCCCGTTTTCGGCGACTGATATGGAAGACACACATCCGCTCGAAGGATGGCTGGGGAGGGCTTAGGGCAAATAGGGATTTCATCCCTCGGTACGCCAGTCTGTTAATCGAACTTGGGCTTTTTCTCCCGAAACGCGGTGTATGCATCCACCCATTCCGGGTCGTTATCCCGGATGAAGGTTTCCGCCGTCACCACGAGGTCCCGGTTGCCGATGAACATCGGCACGCGCTGGTGCAGGTCATGGGGTTGGATATCCAGAATATTGCCGATACCATCCGATGCGTACCCGCCCGCCTGGTCAGCCAGGAATGCCAGCGCCTGCGCCTCGAACATCAGCCGCATCTTGCCAGCCACGTCACCCTGTTTTTGCATGTCGCCGGGATAATAGAAGATACCCCCGCGCAGCAGATTGCGGTGGAAGTCGGCCACCAGAGAGCCAATATAGCGGTGCGCCAGCGGTTCGCGGCCTTCGCCCTCAATGCCTTGCAGCCACTTGGTAAAGCGGCGGACACCCCGCGTCCAGTATTTCTCATAGCCCTGGTTGGCGCTGTAGTATTTGGCGCGATTCGGCACACGGATATTTTCATGACTGAGCAAAAATTCTCCGACACTGGGATCCAGCGTGAAACCGTGTACGCCATTCCCGGCGCTGTAGACCATCATGGTACTGCTACCGTAGACGACGTACCCGGCAGCGGCCAACCGGCGTCCGGGCTGTAACGCATCTTCCAGCGTGCCTTGTTCCCCCTTCGAGATTTTGCGGTGAATGGCGAAGATTGTGCCGATTGAGACATTCACATCAATGTTCGACGACCCATCGAGGGGGTCATGCAGCAGCACGTACTTCCCAACTGGAAACTGGGGCGGAATCTGAACGAGCGTATCGCTTTCTTCAGAGGCTATCGCACACAGCCGCCCGGTGTGGTCGTTCATCTTAAAGATCATTTGATCCGCAAAAATATCCAGTTTCTGCTGTTGTTCGCCGTAGACATTCATACTTTGATCGTCAGATGCGCCCAGAATACCAGCCAGACCAGCACGGGTGGTTTCCCGCGCAATGATTTTGGCGGATAAGGCGATGTCGTAGAGCATTTGGCTGAACGCACCCGTTGATTGGGGGTACAGCCGCTGCTGGTCAAGAATATGTCGTTCAATCGTAATCAGTGGTGCCATCAGGGGAGTCTGCTACCTTTCTCATGTCCAAAAATAATCGCACAGGGTGGATGGTTCCTGTGTCACCCGGTTAGACTGCGCCGGATGCCGATGCTGAGTTAAATTCATCTTAAAGAAATTAGCCATACAATACCATAAAGACAGGGAATCCGATTGTATAAAGATCACAACTGTCCCCGGGTGGTTTCCAAGAATGGAGCCAGTTGGGGGAACTCGGCGGTCAGGTGGGTCAGCAGCGCCTTTGTGACCGGCGAAAACGGGCGGTGTTCATCCCACACCAGTTTGAGGGTGCGCCCCAGGTTCACGTCGTCCAGTTCAACGGTGCGAACGACCTTCCGCGCCTGTTCATGAAACACAGCGTATCCGGGCAGAATCGTGATGCCGATTCCGCTGGCGACAGCCTGTTTGATGGCTTCCGGGTTATCGAACTCGGCCACGATACGCGGGGCGACGCCGTGTTCCGCCATGAGTGTGTCAATCCAGCGGCGGGTCTGGCTATCCGCGGTTCGGGTGATGAAGGGTTGGCCGTCCAGCGCGGCTATCGGGACGCTGGCATGTTGACACCAGTCATGCCCGGTTCCCACAATCACGTACATATCAATATCCCGCAGTGCCAGGCTGGTCAGGCCGTCGGTTGGCAGGCGATCGAGTTCGCCTTCAATGATGCCGATGTCGAGTTCATGCGTCAGGACACCCGCCAGGACTTTGCTGGTTACGGCGGTTTCGAGCGCGAGGGTCAGGTTCGGGTAGGCGTGTTGAAAAGTGCGTATCCAACCGGGGAGCAGGTACATGCTCACACCGGGGGTCGCCCCGATGCGCGTTTGCCCGCTTTTGATGTGGCGGACATCGGTCACGGCGCTTTCGGCCTCCAGCACCAGTCGCAGGATGCGCTGGCTATAGGCATACAATGTCTCGCCCGGCGGGGTGAGCGCCACCCCCCGCCGTCCGCGTGTGAATAGCTGGACACCGAGCATGGCTTCAATGTCCTGGATATGCTGGCTGACGGCAGGCTGAGTCAACAGGAGGCGTTCCGCCGCTGCGCTAAAACTGCCGGTTTCGACCACCAACGCAAAAATTTCCAGCTTGTTGAGACTCAACATGCGTGCTTCCCACCCTGTTAGAGTCTTATTATACCGCAAGCCAGGGGCAAGCTGCCCCTGGCCTGTGATGGGTGGGGGTATGGGGTTTCCACAGGAGATTGAGCGTTGCGTTTCAACGATTTACCTATGATTTGTCCTGCCGCAGCGTTTCGACGTAGGCAGACATCTGGGCGAAAGTTTGTTTCCAGCCTTCGTTCGCACCCTGCTCGTCCGCAGGCAGACCGGCATGGGTCATCACCATTTTGGTCCGCCCGCCGATGTTCTCTAGCAGCACGGTCACTACCGTGACCAGCGGAAGGCCATTACCCTCAGGCATGGGGACAACGTTGCCCGTTTCATCGGCGGGGCTGCTGGTGTAAACCAGGCGTTCGTTCGGAACGACTTCGGTATATTCCCCGGTAGTCCAGATTTTCATGCTGCCGTCCGGCATGGGGCGTTCCATGC
>JACKCH010000058.1 GCA_020634115.1 Anaerolineaceae bacterium | reverse complement strand
GACGAATGATGTGAGTTTCGATGTGCTGGAAGGGTTAGAGGACGCGCTGCAAACATTCCCTGGCCCGGTGCTGGTCGCCACGCATGACCGGCGGTTTATGGAACGATTCGGCGGCGAAGTGTGGCTGCTGCATGACGGCGAAATGACCGTCTATCTGGATGGCCCGGCAGTATACCTCGCGGCGGCACAGGGGGCAGTCGAAGCCCTGCCGTAAGGGTGCATCTCTCGGAACAATGGATTTCAGTAGGGGCATGATGATTCATGCCCCGTAATCATTCTTTGCGCCGATTACCCGACACACCCATTTTCTATCAGGACTCAGAACTTTCTATAATCTACACTCCGTACAGGTCGCCGCGATGTACGGCTCAATCCACAGCGGCCCACCCGTCACCCGTTCGATCAGTTCCGGTGCGGTGAACTTGCTGCCATGCTGGTAAATGTTCGTCTTGAGCCAGGTGTGCAGCGTGTCGAACTTCCCTTCGGTGATTTCATTCGGGATAGCCGGATGCGCTTCCAACGCCTTCTGGTAGAACACGCCACTCAGGATGTTGCCCAGCGTGTACCCCTGGAAGCCGCCGCCGATAATCCCACCATACCAGTGAACATCCTGTAAAACGCCGTCCTGGTCATTCGGCGCACGCACGCCCAAATCGGCTTCGTAACGGGCGTGCCAGGCTTCCGGCAGGTCGCGCACCGCCAGCGTGCCTTCCAGCAACGCCAGTTCCAGGTCAAACCGGATCATCACATGCAGGTTGTAGGTCACTTCGTCCGCATCCACCCGAATCAGCGAAGGCTCAACCCGGTTGATGGCACGGTAGAAGGTACTGAGCGGCACATTTTTAAGCTGTTCGGGGAACAATGCTTGCAATTTGGGGTAAAAGTGAACCCAGAAGCCCCGGCTGCGCCCGACCACATTCTCCCACAGACGCGACTGACTTTCATGCACCCCGGCGGACGTACCACCGGCCAACAGCGTGCCGTCCAACGCCGGATTGACACCCTGTTCATACATGGCGTGACCGGCCTCGTGCAGAGTGCTGAACAGCGCATCGCCCAGGTCATGCTCGTTAATTCGCGTCGTGATGCGCACATCACCCACTCCGAAGCTGGTGGTAAATGGGTGCGGCGCTTTGTCCTGCCGTCCCCGCTTAAAATCGTAGCCGTACTGCTTAATCACATCCACGCCAAACGTCCACTGCTGCTCCTCCGGGAAATGTTGGAGCAGACAGGCATTGTCGGCGGGTTCCTGTGCCGTAATCGCGGATACCAGCGGCACCAGTTGTTCCCGCAGGTCAGCGAATACCTGACGTACCGAAGACGCCTTCATACCATAGTCCGCGAAGTCGATCAACGGGTCGGCAATATGTTCGTAACCGGGGAAACAGTCCGCTACCCGGCGGCTCAGGTCAAGTGTTTTTTCCAGGTACGATTGTAACCGGGCGAAATCGTTGGCGGGACGAGCCTCAGTCCAGACCTGGTAGGTTTGCGCCGTATGGCTGCCCAGTTCGCCCACCAGGGACGATGGGACTTTCACCTGCCGGTCATACTGCTGGCGTGCCACCCGGATCAGGCTGGCGTCATCCGAGTCATAGGGCAAACTCTCGCCATAAGGTGCGAGTTCATCCAGCAGATTGCCAACCGCCGCGCTGGTGAATTTCTCGTGTGACAGGCGCTGCAACACGGCCAGTTGGCGGGCGCGGGACTCGCCGCCCCCGGCGGGCATGTAGGTTTCCTGATCCCAGTTGAGGACGGCGGCGGCGGAAGCGAGGTCATTGGCTTCCTGCAACAGTATTTTGAGTTCCTGTAATTTTGTTTCCATCAACAATCCAACTCCTTGTGTTCTGGCTATTGGCCGCTGGCATTGTAGTTGGTTAGCATCTTAGCTTTTTAGGCTAACCGGCTATTGAGCTAACCAGCTATCAGTCTACATTACTCCTTCTCGAACCACTTGGTTTCAATCGCCTGGGGCTGGTAGGTATCCAGATAGTTAAACACGGCGTCCACATCCGGCGCGACGTGGTAGAGAGCGCGGTGGCTGCTGCGGGCGAAGTTATGGTCGTAAAAGTGACCGAACAGGTCAAGCAGCGGCGCGTAGAAGTTATCCGTGTTCAGAAATACAATCGCCTTCTGGTGGAACTGCAATTGTTTGAGGGTCAACACCTCAATCGCTTCTTCCAGCGTGCCGAAGCCGCCCGGCAGGACGATAAACGCATCCGAGCGTACTTCCATCTGGCGCTTGCGTTCGCGCATATCGGGCGTGATGACCAGTTCATGCGCCATGTCATAGCCCAATCCCCGATCATAAATCTTCTGGGGGATGATGCCCACAACCTGCCCGCCGCCCTGGTTGACTGCCCGCGCTACCGCACCCATCAACCCAACATCCGTGCCGCCGTACACCAGCGCATCGCCGCGTTGTGCCATCCGTTCGCCAAGCTGCGTCGCGGCGGTCTTGTACACACTGTTGACTGCGTCGCTGGAAGAACAAAAAATACAGAATGTTGCCATAATCAACCCTGTTTCATCGCTAAATGCTAACTCATACCCCAAAATATACACCGTTCAGGTGGGTTTAGGGTATATCGGCTTCTAGGCGTTGGCTACTGGCTATGGGTTGCTGGCTGACAACTCCCCACTTTCTCATAGGATGTACCATCCTGAATACAAGAACAAGGGGCATCAAGCCCCCTGTTCGTCTTACCTGTCTAGCCAACCGCCCTATGCGTCATTCCCCTGGACGTAGCAGGTGGAGTTCCACCACCGTTGGCCCATCGCTGTAGTCACTCACCATGACACTCACGATGCCGCTTTCCGGCACGGTCACTTCAATGCGATAGACCGCATCACCGCTGAGAGTCTCATACGCCAGTGAGTTGCCATTCTGGAGGACTTCAACGTATGGTTGGGCCGTTTCCCACCCGCTGGCGATCTGCGCCGTCAGCGTGACGGTTTCCCCGGCGACTCCCTTAAACACCACACTGTCCTGGGTGCGTTTGCC
>JACKCH010000057.1 GCA_020634115.1 Anaerolineaceae bacterium | reverse complement strand
GGTGGCGAAACGATTGGGCATCAACGCGACAGACATGGAGTGCCTGAGCCTGCTCTTTCACAAAAAGCTGGCGACTCCAACGGAGCTGGCCGCCCATACCGGGCTGAGTTCCGGGGCAACAACCGCCATGCTGGATCGGCTGGAACGCGCGGGCATGATTGAGCGAAAACCCAACCCGGAAGATCGGCGTGGTACGCTGGTGAGTGTCCGGCAGGTGCGGCCCGAAGTGATTGTGTCCTGGTTTGCTTCGGCTGGGCAGGCACAGGATAAGCTCCTTGCGGGTTTTGCAGATGAGGCGCTCATGGTGATTGCTGATTTTCTGGAAAAATCCGCGCAGCTATGGGAAGAAGAACGCCAGAAGTTGGAGTAGAATCAGCCTCAGCGTTTTATGTGCTTATCCTGTCTTTTCGATGAAAATGGCTGTAGGCGCACCACCGGGGGCCTATGTGAATCCCGCTTTTGGTGATCCGCACTGATTTGAGAGGAATATGGAGAGCCGCAGTCCGACTACTCCTGTGTTTTGTAGGTGTGGCTACTCAGCGGCCAGTTGGGATATACGTCCATATCCCAATCATCACGCAGGCCACCCAGGAAACGGTAATGAGCGGCGGCGGCGATCATGGCGGCGTTATCAGTACACAGGTTCAGCGGCGGGTAACGCACCGGGAGTTCGCTTTCCGCCCGGAGTGCCTGACGCAGGGCTGAATTGGCACTCACGCCTCCGGCCATCAAAATCTCCGTCACCTCATAGGCTCTGGCGGCGCGCACGGTTTTCTCTACCAGGCTCTCCACCAATGCCGCCTGGAAACTGGCAGCGACATCGTTCACCGAGACATCCGAACGCAGTTTCGGTGCTTTATTCCCGCCGCGTTTGCGCCGTTTGTCAGCGGTGGGTTGTACAGTGACTTCCCGCATCACGGCGGTTTTCAGACCGGAGAAGCTGAAATCATAGCTGGTGTCGCGCTTGGCACGGGGGAAGTTATAGGCGGCAGCATTGCCATTCTGTGCCGCGCGTTGGATATTCGGCCCGCCAGGGAACGGCAGTCCTAGCATCCGCCCGACTTTATCAAAGGCTTCGCCCGCTGCGTCGTCTAATGTCCCGCCTAACCGCTCGTAGACGCCGTGATCGCGCATCAACAGCAGTTCACTATGCCCACCGGAGACGATCAGCACCAGAACCGGGAAGATAATCTCCCGCTGAGGTTCGGTCAGCCACAGGGAATAGACATGGCCTTCCAGGTGATTGATACCGAGCAGCGGTTTGCCAGCAGCCAGCGCAACCCCTTTGGCATAGTTCACGCCGACCAGGAGCGACCCGACCAATCCCGGTCCACGAGTCACGGCGATGGCATCCAGGTCACTATAGGCTACACCGGAGTTGGTGACAGCCTGTTCTACAACTGGGGCCATCGCTTCGATATGCGCCCGCGAAGCCATCTCCGGGAAAACGCCGCCAAACTGGGCGTGCAGGTCAATCTGCGACGCGACGACGTTCGAGCGAATCGTGCGGCCATCCTCAATGACTGCCGCTGCCGTTTCATCACATGAGGTTTCAATACCCAGAATCAGAGTCATAATGTGTGGCCTCGCCGGATCATTTCTTCTGCCACTCTAGCGCACTGCAAGATATTTGACAATGGTAGCGTGGGCGGGGAACTCGGACTGGTGTATCGCGGCGGGAAACCGTATGATTTACCGGGGAAATAAAAATCCCGCTGCAATGCGGGATTGACCATGTTGTCGGGGCGGCGGGATTCGAACCCACGACCTCTTCGACCCGAACGAAGCACGCTACCGGACTGCGCTACGCCCCGATTTACCGGTAGTCTACTCGTAAACCGATAGATTGGCAAGAGCAAATCTGATGACTCCATCCCCTGTTACACTCACAGATCGCCTCCGCACTATCACCAACCGCTGGATGAGCCAGATCGGATTGGCGCTGCACCGCATAGGGATTCACCCGGATGTATTGACGGTTGCCGGACTGGTCGTGGTGGTCGTGGCAGCGGTCAACATCGCCAATGGTCGTTTCCAGACCGGCGGGCTGATTCTGCTACTTGGCCTGCCGCTGGATGCACTGGATGGTGCGGTGGCACGCGCGATGCAGCGAAAGGGGAAATTCGGCGGCGTGTTGGATTCGACCTTAGACCGGTATGCCGATGGCCTGATTTTTGGCGGGATCGGGTATGCTTTCGCCTTACAGGGCCGTATGGAGTACACGGTGTTGGCGCTGGCGGCGCTGTTAGGGGCATTCACCGTGAGCTACGTGCGCGCCCGCGCGGGGGAAGCCGGGTTATCTGTCAAAATCGGGTTGTTTTCACGGCTGGAACGGGTCGCCGTGCTGCTGGTGATGCTGCTCATCCCCGTTCAGGGTTTGCTGGAAATCGGGCTGTGGGTTCTGGCGATTGGGACGAATATCAGCGGCCTTCAACGCCTGTGGTACGTTTACCGGCACATTGATGAAGTCCCCGGGCCGGATGATGAGACTTTGTAGGCTTTTGCCGCCTCTCGCCCCGACATTCTCCGGTCAGCAGTCCTCTTATTAAGATTAGCGCAACTTGCCTAAGTATTGGTACATTTTGCCTATTACAATATCCAAATGATGCGCCTACCATGTGATACGGTGATTTTGCCCCCTCGTGATTGCAGCCCGACGTGGATGATCGAACATCACTCCACGAGGCAGTGTGGCTTCTTAGGGGCGTACCACTGACGCCCACGTACAACACCTACGATACCGGCCAGACAGTCGCGCCGGGGGTCATGAGTACACCACAAGTCCCATTTCACTACAGATGAACAGGAGGTACAGTATGACACTCGTTCATTTTCTGGTGCTAGCAGTAATCGCTGCCATTGCGGGCGCAATCGGTCAGTCACTGGCAGGCTATTATCTCGGCGGATGCCTCGTCTCCGCTGTAGTAGGGTATATCGGCGGGTTTATTGGTGTCTGGTTGGCACAGCAACTACACCTGCCGGAACTCCTGAGTATTCAGATCGGCGGGGAAAATTTCCCGC
>JACKCH010000056.1 GCA_020634115.1 Anaerolineaceae bacterium | reverse complement strand
GGTTCGGCCCTGTTCCGGTCAAGTGGACGGCGCGGCACGAACCTGGGCCGACAGAAACGTCATTCGCAGACCGGCAGATCAGCGGACCGCTGGAATCCTGGTATCATCAGCACATTTTTACCCCGGTTGATGGCGGGGTTGAACTCCACGACAAAATCACCTTTACCCATAAGCCCGGCTGGCAAGGGTTACTCACCCGTCTGACCTTTGATGGTATCCCGTTGCAAATTCTGTTTTTCTATCGCCATTGGCGAACCCGCCGCGCGTTGGCGAACCAATATTGAGCAACTTACCCTTTGACACTTCCGGCCAGCAGGCCGCGAATGAAATAGCGCCCCAGCAGGATATAGACGATCAGCGTCGGAATCGCCGCCAGGAATGAAGCCGCCATCTGCACATTCCATTCGATAATCTGACTGCCGGACAGGTTTTGAAGTGCCACTGTGACCATCGGTGTTTTCTGCGATACTGTAACGGCAAACAGAAACTCATTCCATATCTGGGTAAACTGCCAGATGATGACCACCACGAAACCGGGTAGCGAAATGGGCAGTACGATATGCCAGTACAGCCCGAAAAATCCCGCCCCGTCAATAGCGCCAGCCTCCAGCATTTCATCCGGGACTTCTGTATAGTAGTTGCGGAAGATCAGCGTGGTGATTGGCAGTCCATAGACGACATGCACCATAATCAAGCCGGGTAAGCTGTTAAACAGGCCGACATTGTTCAAAAACTCAACCAGGGGAATCAGAATCGCCTGATAGGGGATGAACATGCCAAAAAGCATCAGTGGAAAGATAATGTTCGCGCCGGGGAACTTCCACTTTGACAGCACGTAGCCGTTCATAGACCCCATCACTGCCGAAAGCACTGTCGCCGGGACAACCAGCGCTAAGCTGTTACCCAGACCGGGTGCAAGTTCCGTAAAGGCTGCTTTGAAACTATCCAGTGTGAACGCCGTTGGCAGTGACCACATCGTAGAGATGTTCACCTGGTCAATGCTCTTAAAACTCGTCACCAGCACCATGTAGACGGGGAGCAGAAAGATCGCCGCAAACACCACCAGGGCAACATAAATCAAACCTCGACCAATTGCGCGTTCCCAGTTGATAGGCGTACTTTCACGATTGATTGAGGATGAAGATATTGGGGTCATCGTTTTGCCTCCCCGCGCAGACTGCTGACAAGATACGGGATGATGACTACGGCGACCATAATCAGCATAATCATAGCGATGGCTGCGCCTTGCCCAAACTCCTGCCCTCTGAAGGTCACAAAGAACATATTGATGCCGGGCATATCAATGAACAGGTTATCCCCGCCGCCCATCACATACACCAGATCGAAGATTTTCAGTGAAATGTGGCCCAGAATGATGATGGCGCTTAAGGTGATAGGGGCGAGCAAGGGCAGCACCACATGCCGATATACCCCCACTTCTGTCGCGCCATCCACCCGGCAGGCTTCGCGCAGTTCCTCCGAAATGCCGCGCAGTCCGGCCAGATACATTGCCATGGTATAACCGACCATTTGCCAGCCAGCTGCCAACACCAGGGCGAATAACGCCAGGTTGAATCCATGTTTTTCTGGACGATCCATGATATTCAGGCTAGCAGCCCCGCCCACCAGAATCCAGGTGCTGATGAGGATCGCGCCTGCCAGGATCAAGGCGCCGATCTGGGTGCGGCGTTTGAGCAGCAGCCACACGCCAATGACCGCCACAATCACGACTGCGAGCCACGCGACAATGACCGGGAAATCCTGCCAGTTGAATTCAAACCAGCGGTCTTCACTAATGAACCAGCGGAATTGCCCAGGTGGCAGGCCGATTATTTCCGGTAGTCGGTTGATGCCGCTGGACGGATTAAAGAGCCATTTCCATACCACCCCGGTCACGACGAAAGAGAGCGCCATCGGGAACAAAAAGATGGTGCGGAAAATCCCTTCCCCCTTCACCTTCTGGTCGAGCAAAATTGCCAGCAATAGACCGATAGCTAGGCAGAAGACGATGAACATCACGGTGAAAAACACGGTATTCACCATGTCAATGCGAAAGCGGTTGTTCAGCAGGCCGGAAAAAAGGTTCGTATAGTTATCCATCCCAACATATTCCGCCGGTTGCCGACTGAGCCGCTGCATGGCATTGGAGTTTGTCAGTGAAGTCCATCCGGTCCAACCGATGAAGCCGTAGACAAATATCGCTAGCAGGATGATGGTGGGCATCAACATGGCGATAGCGATTGCCCGATCTCGTTTGCTCTGTCCCATAGATAGTGCTCCGTAAAAACGTCTATCATCTATAAAAAAGCCCTGCGAAGACAACAAGTCAGGCAGGGCTTTAGGATGCCTTAAATCAGAAAGGCAGCGCGGTTAGCTTACCCGCCGATGCCTGTCTGAAGCGCGAGAACAGCGGCGTTGGCTGCCGCGGAAGCCGCGTCATGATCCGCCTGGAAGCTCGCTATAATGCTGGCGAAGCCATTGGAGAACGCCGGAGCGGCGACCAGACCATGTGCCAGACTACCGACGATGGCGTTGCTGGTCCAATCGGCGTAGGCGCTCTGGAAGTAAGCATTGTACAGATCTGGATTGCTGATATCGGCGGTGGTGTTGGCCGGCAGCGAACCCTTGACCGGGTTGAAGAGGTCTTGTGCTTCCGCTGACCCCAGGAAGCTCAGCCAGGCACGTACTGCGTCGGGATTCGGTGCACCCTTTGGCAGACCGAACGTGTCAGAGAGCATCATGAAGACACCTGCTGTGCCGGGGCTGGGTGCCCAACCGAAGCCGACGCCAGGTTCCAGCGCCAGGTCAACCAGGAAGTACCCGGCGGCCCAGTCGCCCATGATATTGAAGGCGGCCTCGCCATTGGCGACGCGCTGGGAGGCATCCTGCCAGCTCAGAGCGTTCATATCGTCATTCGCGCAGTCCATCACTTTGCCCAGGGTCTCAAAGACACTGATTACTTCAGGGCTGGTCCAAGCAGTGCTGCCATCCCACAGGCCATTGTACGCATCTTCACCCAGCACACCCAGGGCAACACTTTCCCACAGGTGAATCTGAGTCCAGTTTTCGGCAATGGCAATCGGGGTTACATCCTGCGCCTGCAGGGCGGGGCAGGTATCATTCACGAATTCGTCCCAGCTTGTCGGAACGGTAACGCCCCATTTTTCTAGATTGCCTGGCACGTA
>JACKCH010000055.1 GCA_020634115.1 Anaerolineaceae bacterium | reverse complement strand
CCAGGCGCATTTTGCTGAACTGCGTTCGACTGGTGGTGGTGGCACCTTCGACCTGGACTTCGTGAACCCGCGCCAGTACCGGACGATCACCTTTGACCGCCGCGTAGTTCAGGAAAACGACCCCAGCATTACACCTTCAGCCGGCCAATGGGCATACTCCAGCATCACGGCCTCTCCGGGTGGCTATCGCCCGAACGGTGGCAGACAAATCTGGACCAATGTCTCTGGCGCATCTCTTAATTTCTGGATCAACGGCACCGGCTTCCTCCTGTATACCTCGGTCGGCCCCAGCGTGGGTGACTGGAATGTCTATGTGGATGGCGCCCTGTATACGACGGTTGATCTGTACAACGCACGCTGGCGTCCGATGGCCTACGGTATTGATGGCCTGACACCAGGCTTCCACTACATCGAATTGGTGGCGATCAACGCCAGTCCCGGCGTGAACGTGTACTTCGACGGGGTGCGTGCCTTCCCATAAACCGCATGTACTGAAACCATAACCTACAGGGTCGCCGGGGGTTCGCCTCCGGCGGCCTGTTTTTTTAACTGGCATTGGCGGGCAAATGCGAAAGTCTTGTTACATAAAGGTGCGCAGATTGTGAGGAAGATGGCCGATGTCATTCAATGAAGTCAGGAGCATCCGTCCCTGTGGGGCGATGGTGCAGCAGGTCAGGCCGCAGTGGTTCGTCTCCATGTTGGTCCATGCGTCAATCGGAACGCCCAACACCCGGCAGGCAAAATAACGAATGATGTTGCCATGACAGATGAGAACTTCATGTACATCATCGCCCGAAGCCGGTACGAAGAAACGATCGAAGGCTTTCTCCGCGTCCCGGCGTTCAATTATCACGCGATCCGCCGTTAGCTCCGGGAAGTGCCGGGCGAAAAACTCCGCTTCTTGGGATGGAATCGTCGGCACCACTTCATGCAGGGTATCTTCCCTTTCCGGGATAATGCCGGGAAACACACCCGCGATAATGTCCGCCGTCTCGATCGCGCGTCGCAGCGGACTGGTGTAAATATGCTTGATCGGCAGGCTTGCTAACGCCTGGGCAGCCATCCAGGCTTGTTCGCTGCCCATTTCGGTCAATCCGCCGCCCAGGTCATCCTGATGGGTGTGGTTTTGATGGTATTGCCCATGCCGAACCAGGTAAAGGATACGTTCGCCCACGCGCTGTGTATGCTCCCATGATGGTGTACGAGTTGTCAGTAGTCAGCGATCAGCCGCCAGCTTTTAGCTATCAGAAAAAGACAGCCTGGTAGCTCGTTAGCCTGATCGCCGATTAGCTCGTTAGCCGAAAGTGCTAAGAAGCTAACAAGCCAGTAGCCAGTAGCCAGCGGCTAAAGCATGTTATTGTATTATAGCATTCCAGGCCATTCGGTGCGCGAAGCGCGTTTCCAACCAATATCCCCGGAATGGACTCTGGCCGATGCCGTCCAACCGGCATTATTATAAGTACGCTCTATGTGAAATAAGAACATGGCATTTTTCGGGCTGCTGGCTACTGGCCGCTGTCGGGTTAGCATTTTAGGCTATCCAATCCAGCCATTGAGCTATTCAGCACCTGAATCACATTTAGCGGAAGTATCTGATACGACGTGTACTGGTAGGTGGCTAAGGCGCTTTTTCCACAGGAGATTGGAAGTGTATGTTGAAACAGTTTGACCGCCGCATGATTACGATTCTGTTGATTATCTTCGTCAATATGGTCGGGGCTTCAATGGTGCTGCCCATATTGCCGGTTTACGCACGGAAGGCGTTTGGCGTTTCGGATAACGTCGTGACGCTGCTCCTGACGAGTTTCTTCCTGGCGCAGTTCATCGCCGGGCCGTATATCGGGCGGCTCTCTGACCAGTACGGGCGGATGCCGGTGCTGATTATCAGCCAGATTGGTACGGTGATTTCCTTCATCATGATCGCGCTGGGTGCCAGCATCGAAATCCTGTTCATCGCCCGTATTCTGGATGGCATTACCGGCGGCAATATCATTGTCGCCCAGGCCTATATCACGGACATCACACCGCCCAGACAGCGCACCCAGGCATTGGGCAATGTTCTGCTGGCGTTTGGTGTGGGCTTCATCCTGGGGCCATCCAGTGGTGGGGTGCTGTCCTCTATTTTCGGGCCGCGTATCCCGTTTCTGTTCGCTGCGTTGGCCGCGACCCTCACCGTAATCCTGACGTGGCGCGTGCTGGATGAAACCGTCACACCGGAGATGCGCCAGGCGAACCGCGCCAAGACCGCTGTCCGGCTGGGGATAGGCGACGTGGCCCACAACAAGCCGCTGGTTTTTATCCTGGTAGTGACATTCGGGTCGCAGTTCGCCTTCTCGATGCTCCAGGCGACCTATGCTCTGTTCGGCGCGGATGTGTTGTTTCCGAACTTCGAGCAGAACGCGATCCTGCTGCGGGTGGGCCTGCTGTTGAGTGTGGTTGGGATGGGGCAGTTGTTCACGCAGTTGTTCATTCTGAAGCGGGCATTGCGGCGCTGGCAGGAGTATACCCTGGTGATTGGCGGTGGCGTCCTGCGTGGGCTTGGCTTGCTGACTCTGGCGCTGGTGCCGAATCCGTTCGTGCATATTTTCGGGCTGGCGAGTTTTGCGATTGGCACAGGGCTACAAATTCCATCGCTGCAAGGATTGGCGGCGAACAGCGTCCCCGGCCAGGTACGCGGCGCGGTGATGGGCGTGTTCCAGTCCGCGCAGAACCTGGGCATCATCTTCGGCAGCGCCATCGCCGGGACAATCTATGCGGCGCACACGAATTACCCGCTGATGATCGGCGGGCTACTGTTCTTTGTGATGCTGCTGCCGTCGCTCATGCTTTCCCGTAACCGGGTTGTGTTGCAGGAAACGTAGAGCTGGGTGATTTAATCGCCACGACATTTTTCAAAATCGACATTCGTTTTCTGGTGGGGGCATGATATACCATGCCCCTACATTACCCTACAGGGCGGTATAATTCTGTAAAAGTGTTGAGGCATGACACAACTAGACAGGGTATACGCTGCTTCTTTCGTCCTTTCTTTCTAGACTCTGCAACATCCTTACAGGTTAATCATGACAGTGAAAAACACCAAGACACAGACGATTGTGATCGCTTTTCTAACCTTCATCGGGCTGGGGCTATCCGCCGGACTGCTCGGCGTGGCCTGGCCCTATATACAAGAAGATTTCAACCTCGCCCTGGACGCGGTCAACGCGCTGCTGCTGGTACAGGCCATCGCCTATACACTGGCGAGCTTCATCATTGGGCGACTCATGGCGCGGTTGGGCAGCGGCGTAAGCCTG
>JACKCH010000054.1 GCA_020634115.1 Anaerolineaceae bacterium | reverse complement strand
AATTTCACACCTGATTTTACTGGGGACGCCGGAGCGCCAACCGTTGACGGATGAATTTGTCACGGGGAGCGCCGTCGCCAGCAGTGTCTACCAGCAGTTGGGCCGCAGTGCTGAAGGGCTGTTGCAAGAAAGCCTTTCTGCGCGCAATCCGAATTTCACGGTGCTGATTATCACCGGGAACAGCGAAGCAGGGTTCGACCTGGCTGCGAACGCGGTGTATAACAACCTGCCGCTGGTGGTGGATGCAGGCTCCATCGCGGTGGTATCGAATGGGCTACCGCCCCGTGTGATCTACCGCGAGGCTCCGGCGGCGACTGTCGCACCGTAGGAAGCGTTGGCATTTGGCTATTCGGGTTTTTACCCGTCGCTACGTATTTCGCCCCTACGAATTCCCCAAACCAGGGTGATTCGGTGTTATCTTCGCGTTGAATCCGTAAACGGCGGTATCATGCCCCAGCATAACCGGTTATTACTGAGTCGTTCCCTGTGCCGCAAGAGTAAAACGCGACTCTACTTCCCGTAGAGGTCATGCAGGGCAGACTCGGCATCGGGGAAGTGGAAGGTATACCCCATGTCTAGCAGCCGTTGGGGTACGGCCCGCTGGCCTTCCAGCACCACATCTGCTACTTCGCCCACCACCAACCGGAGGGCAAAACCCGGAACAGGTAGCAGCGAGGGACGCCGCATCACTTTGCCCAGGACTTTAGCGAACTCCGCGTTAGTGGTCGCTCCCGGCGCCGCCAGGTTAAAGACGCCGCTGGCGGTTTCCTGCTCAATCAGATAGCGTGTCGCGGCGGCCTGGTCTGCCGGGTGAATCCAGGGGAAGGGTTGTTTGCCGCTGCCCATCGGCCCGCCACCGAACAACTTGAACGGCAGCGCCAGCCGTGCCAGCGCTCCCTCCTGGAAACTCAACAGCACACCGGCCCGCGTAATCACCCGGCGCACGCCCATTTCCTCCACCGGTTTCGTGGAGTCTTCCCATTCGACGCAAAGCTGTCCCAGGAAGTCATCCCCGGCAGGGGCAGTTTCCGGCAAGGCGACCTGGTTATCATGCGAGCCGTAGTAACCCACCGCCGAGGCCTGCACCACCACGCGTGGTTTCTTCGCCGCTGCCTGCACTGCTTCCACCACCGCTTTTCCGGCGTTGATGCGGCTGTCACGCAGACGTTTTTTGCGCTCCTCTGTCCAGCGGGCCGGGATAAAACTACTTCCGGCGATATTTTCCCCGGCCAGATTCACGATGGCGTCTGCGCCGTCCGCCAGATGTCCCCAACCAGCAGCGGTGCGGGCATCCCATTGTGCCATCTGTACCCCCGCCGGGAGATCGTGCGGGCGTTGTGGATTACGGCTGAGAGCGATGACCTCATGCCCGTGCTGAAGCAAGTCAGCGGCCAGGACTTTGCCCACCTGGCCCGTGCCGCCTGTAATCAGAATACGCATCGTCGTTATTCCTTATGCTTTGTGGTTTGTGAGCGAATTGAATAGATTCTAATCATACCGGATACGCCCGCTATGATCGAGTATCGCTATCTCTTGTCGGTATTGTCGATATAATGTATAAATAGTCTATGCAAAATAGGCCGTTGTGTCAAGTGAATGTCATTTCACGCCGAGGGATGAATCCTTTAGCGAGTTTGGAACACCTTGCCGGGTATTTCAATGCCCGGCAGATGGCCTGGGACGCCTATCGGGTTTTCTCTGTGCCAGAATATGACCGGTCTATCTCTACGTCGGGTAACAAGAATCGCGTCCCCGCTATCCCCGCCAAGCGTGACTCCTGTTATACTAGAAACCCACGAACCAGGGGGCGGCCTATGCACATGATACACACCTTATCGCATACCGATGCGATACGCATCACGATTGTTCTGGCACGCCGGGGAGTCAGTGTCCGTTAGCCATGCACATTGAACACCTCTCACTGACGAATTTCCGCAATTACGCTCGCCTGGAAATCAGTCTGCCACTGGGAAAACCGGTAGTGCTGCATGGCGCGAATGCCCAGGGCAAAACCAGCCTGCTGGAAGCCATCTACTACCTGGCGACCTCGCGTTCCCCCTATACTACCAGTGACCGCCAACTCATCCACTGGCGCACCGAAGACGACCCGATTCCATTCGCGCGGCTTTCGGCGGAAATCGCCTCGCGCCACAGCCCGCTTGACCGGCTGGAAGTCGCGCTGGTGATGGAAACCCAGATGAACGGCGGGGCGCAGCGTTTCAAAAAGACGATTCGCCTGAATGGGGCGGATAAACGGGTGATGGATGTCGTCGGATTGATGAACGTCGTCCTGTTCCTGCCGCAAGACCTGGCGCTGGTGGAAGGTTCGCCCACCACACGCCGCCGCTTCATGGATGACACATTAAGTCAGGTAGACCGGGATTACCTGGGCGCGGTCAACACCTATGACAAAATCCTGCCGCAGCGCAACGCCCTACTGCGCCGGATTGCCGATAAACAGGCCAGTCCCGGCGAGTTGGCCTACTGGAATGAGCAGTTAGTCGAGGCCGGGAGCATCCTTATCGCCGGGCGGCAGCGGTTTCTGCGCGAGTTGGAAGTGAGCGCCCAACGCTATCACCTTGACCTGACCGGCAAGCTGGAAACGTTGACGCTGCGCTACCAGCCGAGTTTTATGCCCACCGCCGAGGGCGACGGTCAGCTTTCTTTTAACACGCTGGGGCTTGACCTGCACAGAGAACTCACCGCCGGGGCGATTGCGCCGCAGTTTGCCGACCAGCTTCGGGCGGAAGAGGGCGAGTCGATCAACCGGGGGATGACACTCTCCGGCCCGCACCGGGATGAATTGCGGCTGTTCATCAACAACCGTGACGCCGGGCTGTATGGCAGCCGGGGACAGGCGCGGACGGCAGTGCTGGCGCTCAAACTGGCCGAACTGAGTTGGATGCGGGAGCGGATTGGCGAGTGGCCGGTGCTGCTGCTGGATGAAGTGATCGCAGAACTCGACAGCCAGCGCCGCGCCTACCTGCTGGAACAGATAGACGGCGCATCCCAAACATTGATGACGACTACCGAACTCGACATTTTCACCGAGTCCTTCCTGAACCGCGCCGCCATCTGGCATGTGATAGATGGGCAGATCACCCCGGATGAAGGGGCGTGAGGTGTAAGAATCCTGAATCCACTGCTGCCAAAAACAATTTTCCCCTTCATAAACTACATGCGAATCGGCGCAAGGCGTCGAACATTCCTTTTGCTAAATGTTGCTGATCAACAATAACTATAGGTTTTCAGACATATGAACATCAGGTCAGAGCATTGAGGCTCTGCCAGAAACCGTGTAATTAGGGGATGTTATGGTAATTGTATAAATAAATTTAAATTTTCAAAACTAACCTCATAAGTATAATTATATATACATCATGTTTGTTGCCAAGCTATTTGAGGATTGTAAATGAAAATATCTTGTATCCAAATTAAAAACTTCCGCTCATTAAAGGATGTTAGTTTCAGTTTACAAGAACTGACAGTCTTTATAGGTGAAAATGATGCGGGAAAAAGTTCTGTCCTTGACAT
>JACKCH010000053.1 GCA_020634115.1 Anaerolineaceae bacterium | reverse complement strand
CGTTTGCGCAGTCTTCAACTGTTTGGGTGCTGGCGGGCAGGCCAGTAAATGCAAGTTGAAGTCTGGCGGGATGTATCCCCTTTTCCCTGGGAAGTTTTTATCATGTTGAATATCACTATCAGAATAGGAAGTTCATCGTGCCAGCACATCCAGGGCTTCAAGGGTTTTCAATGCGCAACAATGGGGGTTTTTGAACTGCTTATCTATCAGGGGGCAGCCTGCATAAAGCCACAGCACTTGCCCCGGAGATTCTAATGGGAAACCGGCTGGTGACTTCACCAGTGGCAGGATTATCGTGTTGGCAGGGTGATGGGATTTTCAGGAGCGCACAGTGGCGCTCCCTTTTAGTTCCGGGGATTATAGGCGTTTAACGCGCCGCCATGTCTACATATCCCTCACCAAGTGCCACGAAGGCGTACACAAACGGTTGCCCACCGGCATCCACCACGCCCGCGTAGACCACCTTCGCCACTGAGATCGGTTGGTGCATCACCGGGTCGAGTCCCAGGCTGGCGGCAGTCGCGGTGAATCCATAACCGGCGTCTACATTGGTGATCTGGGCAAAGGCCAGCCCGTCCAGCTTGGGGAACACCCGGGTAATGAGTGCTAACGCCGCGTCCGGTGTCGTAGGAACTGCTGCGCTGGTATAGAGGCCGTACAGCCCTGCCGAGGCGCTGGACAACATGGCGTCCAGGTTTCCGGTATCAATGGCACACACCCCGCTGCTGCAATCCCCCACCATCACTGCCGCCGCGCCGCCGTTGAGCAACCCCCAGTAGGCACCCCCACTGATCGTGGTTGTGTTCAGCATGATCGCCTCGATCACAGCCGGTAACGGCCCCATTGTCGCCTGTACCGCGTCCGTCGCGGTTCCGGCATAGAGGGGTTCGACCACCGCGCCAAGCTGGTCGTTGGCAAAGACCACAATCGCCTGGTAGGCTTCTGCCGATGGCGCGGGGATGGTGATGGGGTAGCCCGCCAGCGCGGCTACATCGCTGATGGTAATCGTGCCAACCGGGGTGTCACTGACCTCGCCCACATAGACATAGACATTTTCAACCGTATCATAGGCGTAATTGTAGCAATCCCAGGGGTAGGCGGCGCAATAAGCCGCGAACTGTTCGGCATAGTCCACATAGTAGTCCACCGGCTGCACGGCATACCCGACGGCCTCTTCATAAGTTTGGAGCAGGTAGTCCACCGAAGCCGTCACCGTGTCGTAGTAGGTCTGCGCGGTGGTTTCCACTGCCGCGTAATAGTCCGCCCACAGTTGGTCATAGGTCTGCTGGGCCTGGGCGGCGGCCTGGTTGACGGTATCGTTCACTTGCCCCTGCGCAGCCTCCACAGCGGCCTGGGCGTTGGCCTGTGCCGTAACCGCCGCTGTCAGGTCAGACAGGGCAGCGGGTGACGGCGGCACGGCATCTGAGGTATGCCAGCCCGTTTCCTGGAGCGTGAGTCCCTGTAAGATGCTCCCGCCTGCGGTGGCCGTGCCAAATGTCCCCTGGCCGAAACTACCAAACTGATCGAGTTGCAGCGTCAGCGACCCGCCGCCTCGCTCCCCAAACCGCGCGGCTAGGCTGGAACCGCCATCCGCACCAGTTGGGGCAAAACCACCCCCGGAAAGCCCTTGCAGGCTGCCGCTGGCATTCCCGCCAGTACGTCCAGCCAGCCGCCCACTGCCCGTATTCGGCGCGGAGACTTCCGGCACATTGACTTGCGGAATCCCGGCGTTCAGAGCCTGCCCGGACATCCCCGGCCCGCCAACATTCCCCCCCGTACCGCTCGGAACAGGATGGCCGCTAAACTGCGCGGAGGCAGATAACCCCACGCTGAACAACACAACACTCAATACGGTGAAAATACGCTTCATGCTGAAACCCCCAAAAATGATGGTTGCGCTGAGATACTACCCGCGATTGTCAGGCAAATTTGTAAACAAGGTGTCATCGGCGGGCAAGCAGTGTGTAAACTCTTCCCTATGTTTACCTTACCATCAAGAAGAGGGTTTCTGGCTTAAGAATAGGGTTTACACCAACCGCCCCAGGCGCAGTAGACCGATGTCATGCCGGGTCGTCCCGTCCAGGGCTAAATCGGCCATAATTTCGCCGATCACACTGGCGAACTTGAACCCATGCCCAGAAAATCCGGCAGCAATGGCGACTTGAGGATAGTCAGGATGCAGGTCGAGGATGAAATGCTCGTCCGGCGAGTTGGTGAACATACACACTTTCAGAGAAAGCGTCGGGCCAGCACCTTCAGGAAAGTAACGTTCAACCACGCGGCGCAGGGTGGCTTCATCCTGCTCCGTAATGATGTCCCGATTAAGGGTATCCGGGTCTATAACTTCATCCAGGTGATGGAAAATACCAAGCTTGAATCCAGGAATCCCGAGTTCCGGGAAACCGTAGTAATAACCCTCGTCATCCTCCAAGATAAACACCGGGAAACGCTTCGGCGTAAACCATTCGGGGCGACGCGGCTGTGTCCAGATGAGCACCTGCCGTTCGGGGATTGCCAACTTCGCCAGTTGGGGAATGAGTTTACCCACCCACGCCCCCGCCGAAATCACCAGTTTATCGGCGGTATACGTCCCCCGCCCGGTAATCACGCGCACACCGTCGCCCTTGACGCCCCATTCCAGCACCGGCTCACGACCATGCACCTCCGCCCCCCGCGCCTGCGCCGCCCACACAAACGCCATGATGCACTGTTCCGGCAGCAGACACCCGGCGTCCGGCTGAAACACGGCCTGCATATCCGGCGCAAGATGATAGCCGGGGAAGCGCCGGTTGACTTCCGCGCCGGTCAGGACTTCATGTTCCAGGTTGTAGGTCTGGCAGGAACGGAGCGACCCGGTAAAGACGCGACTGTCGGCTGGCCCGGCATCCAGGCCGCCGGTCTTGATAAACAGCGTCTTGCCTGCCTCCCGTTCCAGCGCGTCCCACAGTTCATAGGCGCGGCGCAGCAGCGGGATGTAGGACGGGTCTTCAAAATAGGCCATGCGGATGATGCGGGTGATGCCGTGTGATGACCCCATTGTGTGAGGGATGTCGAACTGTTCCAGCCCCAGCACCTTTTTGCCACGCTTTGCCAATTCGTAGACGGTGGCGCTGCCCATCCCGCCGACGCCGATCACGATCACATCATAATGATTGTCTGTCATAACTTCCCCCTCAATCTATTTTCAAGTCTTTAATTTTGCTCCACAGTTCCAGAACTGGAATCTGGCTGAGTCCCGAAAATTGCCCATCGCCGATCTCAATGATGACCCAATCGCCATTTTTTTGCTGCCCGATGTCAACCGACATGAACGGCACATCCACACGCCGGGCGGTTTCCCTCAAGCAATTCAGGAATGCTTGCTGATCTGTGCCAGAAAGCGACTGCGAATCATCGTATTCATCCCAATAAAAACCATAAGCCAGTATTTCCCCTTTGTAGAGAAAAGCGCGATATTCTCTCCCGATGGGGAAACTCGCCGGATCAGTAGCCACGATATTCAGGTCAACTAACTCCCGAACGATAACCTTACCGCGAGACCGATGTTTACGCGCAAAAAGCCGGGTTGCGATAATGGTGAGTTCATCCGTGTTATTGGCAACGACACCTGACCAGCCCTCGTCTTTATTGGACTTCACCCCACCTTTGACGAAAACCGGGAATGGTAGCTGG
>JACKCH010000052.1 GCA_020634115.1 Anaerolineaceae bacterium | reverse complement strand
GTCATTGGGGAATCCTTTGCGGGCGAACGCGAACGTCATACACTGCAGACCCTATTGGCGAGCCGACTTCCCGATCGCGCTATTCTGTTCGGAAAGTTGGGATCAGCGATCGCTTACGGTTGGGGCATGACACTTTGCGTTCTTGCGCTGAGTGCCATCTCTGCGAACATTGCGATTGGAGATGGTCAGGTTCACTTCTATCCACCAATTCTAGTGTTGGCAAATGTGATAATCAGTTTGCTGGTTGCGGTTCTGGTGGGATTGATGGGGGTCCTCGTCTCACTTCGGGCGCGAACCGTGCAAGAGGCACAGCAAATGCTTTTTGCCGCAATCCTGATTCCAGGCTTGGTCATTCAGGTTCTGCCGATTCTGCTGACAAGTCTGATGCCCAATGGAAAAGATGTCATCAGACAAATTCTTGAGGCCGATTTTAATCACGTGATCGCTGTGATAATTGGTTTCTGTAGCGTTGTCAGCCTGGGACTGTTTCTTATAGTACTCGCCCGCTTTCAGCGCGCGCGGCTGACGCTTTAGCGCCTTGATGAAATCAGGAACAGGAATGTGAGGAGCATAGATGAACCGCTTACATAAGAGCGGATAGCCCGCAAGACTTTTTTGACTCGTATCGTGCCATCCCCCTAACCTTCGTCCGCTGTTATTCAGAACATATCCAGGTCATTCCCACAGACGACCTCGCCATCATAGCCAAAACGCACTTCGGCCACCAGGTCATCCGGCGATGTACCCCAGAAGAGTTGATGCACCAGCACCAGCAGTCCCGGCTGTGCCCGCCGGGCGATAGCCGCCAGTTCATGCGCCGAGGTATGCACGCTGGCATGATACCGCTGCCATTCCGGGGGGCGCTTCTGGAATCCGGCAACTGAGTACACCTCATGCACCAGGATGTCACAGCCAGTCGCCTGTTCGACCACACTTTCTACCGGGCAGGTGTCGCCGGAAATAACAATCACGCGGTCAGGTGTCGAAAACTTATAGCCGAAGGCCGCCCACGCTCCATGCTTAACTGGGAAGGCTTCCACCGTCACCTGAGCGTCCTGGTAACACACGCCCGCTGTGATTTCGGTTATGTTTGCCGCGCAGCCGGTGGTGTTCGCCGGTTCCAGCCCGGTAAGCCGTTCGTGGATGTCCTGCGCGTAAGCCGCCAGTAAGTGGTCAACCATCTCTCGCGCCCCCGCCGGGCCGTAAACCTCCAGTGGCGACTCACGTTCCAGCACCCAGGGCGTGAGCAGCAGGTCAGGCAGCCCGATGGTATGGTCGGAATGCAAGTGCGTCAGGAAGACGCGGTTGAGCCGACTGACTTCCAGACCTGCCACCCCGCGCTGATGCGCCGCTGCTGCCCGTCGCACTACGCCCGGCCCGGCATCTACCAGGTAGGGCATCTCGTTGACCACCACCGCCAGCGCCGAACCGTGCCGTTCGGGGTCAGCGTTCGGTGTTCCCGTGCCGAGCAGTACCAGTTGCGTCGTCATCGTGATATAAACCTCATTGAATTAGGAAAAGTGAGCGATTGTCAGGTTTTGAGGTAGGGGAGTATACGTTGTAGGGGCATGATACGTCATGCCCCCTGGACAACACCGCAAATAACACCATCTGACCACTGAAAACTGATGACTGACCACTGAACCGCGAACACTATTCGCGCAATTTGCGGAAAAACGCCCGAATCTGTTCGGCGGCTTCATCGGCAAACAGGCCGCGCTCCACCTGCACACTGTGATTCAGGAAGGGGTGGCGGGCGATGTCCATTACGCTGCCCGCTGCGCCTGCCTTCGGGTCGGTAGCGGCATACACCAGCCGGGGCAGCCGCGCCAGCACCATCGCCCCGGCGCACATCGCACACGGTTCGAGCGTGCAGTACAGCGTCACGCCGTCCAGCCGCCAGCAGTCCAGCACCGCCGCCGCTTCACGAATAGCGATTATCTCCGCGTGGGCGGTAGGATCCTGGTCACATTCACGACGGTTATGCCCACGCCCGATGATGATCCCATCTTTGACCGCAATCGCGCCAATCGGTACATCACCCGAATCGAGGGCCTTAGCCGCTTCGTCCAGCGCCAGCCGCATCCAGTAGGCATCATCCATCGCGCACATCCACCGCGCTATCCCGCTGCGCCGGTCATCATGCCCCGGAGGATAATCCCCATCAGCACCGCGAATCCCCAGAGATAGCTGCCCATTGCCGGGCGCTTTTCCGCCGTCTTTTCGACAAAAATGAAGAACGGCAGCGCCAGCATCATCCCCAGGCCATAGATCAGATGCACTTCTTCGCCGGGGCGGGTGCTGAGGAAGAAATACATCACCGCGCCGATAACCGACTGCACCACCATCAACCCGGCGACGGCATACACCAGTTTGCGGAAGCGTGGCGTGACATCACCCCCGCGAATCACACCGATGAAGAACGCCGACAGGAACATAAGGAGGGCCGCCCCCAGACCGAGGCGGCTCAACCAGTAATGTACGCCTCGCAGAAAAACCAGCAATTCCAGCACTTAAGCACTTTGCTCCTGTGTTTGTGGGGACTGCGCCGCATTCCGCCGGGACTGTATCGCATCCTGCGCCGCCTGGGTCGCCAGCAGGAACCCGGCGAAAATCAGGATCACGCCCGCGAGTTCCCCAATATACTTGAACGATGCATCACCCAGGTCGAGCAGTGTGCCGCCCAGCGCCGGGAGCAGTCCGCCCGCCGCGATCAGCCAGTTGCCGATCATGCGGTTACGCAGAATCTGCTTGCGCCGGAACAGCCGCGCCGAATAGAGCGCCCCGCCGACCAACGTCAGCGTCCCCCAGATATTCATGATTGGGGTGAGAATACGCACGCCGCCTTTGGGCATAATTGTCGTTTCGGTCAGAAGTTTAGTCATATCCTGCCCGGCTGTCCACTGGCTGCCGTCCACATTCGTCAGCAGCAGCGCCCAGGGCAGCGTCATCACCGTAATCAACACCAGCAGCATAGCGATATTGCGGGCGATGTTGCCCTTACGCACCAGCAGGAAGATCGTCCCCTGTCCGAGCCAGGGCGCGACCATGATCGCCCCTGCCCAGTACCACAGCAGGAACAAGAACGGACTCCATGTCAACGAGAGAATCACCTGGCACAGCGTCCCCAGCGTATACAGGATCAGGCCAACGCCCCAGGCGAGCAGGTGCGGGCGGCGTTTTTCCCACCAGCGGCGCAGTACAAACACGGTGAACACGGCGGAGACAAGCGTACTCGCAACCGAAAGAACAAACGGCATGGTTATTTGCATGATCTTTTCCTCTATTCAGGGATGGCGTGCATCCGTCCCCATCCAGCATGACCGAACAAGAAAAACGGGCGCATTGTAGCGCAGACCACACAAAAATACCCAGAATCATGACAAAAAGCTATACAAATCTGCCAAAATGTCATAGAGCAGATGACCATTGGCATCATACGCATAGAATCTAGGTTTCCTGAGTACGAAATGTAAGGAAAACGATTAGGTGCGCCGTTACTACACGGCCTACCAGTTCACTGTTTTACAGTGTGGATTGTCCTGCCAGCCTGGTTCATCGAGTAGACAGGATACAATTATTCATTTACGCATTGACTATCTTGAACATTCATAACAGGAGACCAGGATAGATATGTATAATTCGAGTTAAATGCCTCATCTAATGCTAATTCATATTGGTTTTCTAAATTGTATGCAATATAACCTGATGAAGTTCTAATTGCTAGCCAGTTACCATCAGAAGACCAAGATGGTTGATAGGCTCCGTACTCTGAATTTATAAGTGCAGGAAAATTGCCGAGTTTCTCCAATCTGTTTTGATCTACGTAATATACATATAGGCCGTTGAATTCTTCAGCGGAATTGGGATTAGTGGTTAATATCAATTTATCGTTTGTGGGCGAAAATTGGAGAGATTGCACGAACTGCTCATTTACTGTTACAGGATAAAGTTCTTCGTCTTGTG
>JACKCH010000051.1 GCA_020634115.1 Anaerolineaceae bacterium | reverse complement strand
CGCCCATCGCGCGGGCATAGACCGCTTCATAGTCCGGAACATGCGCAGCCTGGACGATCGCCTCGGACGGGTAATACCATTCACTGGTCGCAGGGACAAAACTATCGTCAGCCATAAGAAGACTCCTTTAAAAATAACAGTTAGAAGGGATTTCAAGAGGATTATAGAGCGATTAGGGCAATCGAGCAAAAAAAACTCCCGGTAATGAAATGACCAGGAGTGCGGAGACCGTGCCTTTCACTAGCGGACGGCGTTACTCGGTTCGTGCCTTTCGTCCGGCCCGCCACTTGACCCACGTTCCGACGATACCCTGCGGGAACACCATCACCACCAGGATAAACGCGACACCTAAGATCAGCGACCAGTTTTCACCGATATTGATGGTCATTGCGCCGATGACAAACTCACGATTGAAGATGCGCTCACTCAAATGGAGGACGGAAGCGCCAATCACCGGCCCGCTGAATGTGCCGATACCCCCGATAATCGTCATGAGCAGTGGATCCACCGTGAAGGATACTGTTAGAATTTCCGGCCCGACTTTCTTAGTGAGGATGACCTGGAGCATCCCGGCAACCGCCGCGAGCATCCCGGCCAGTGTGATTGAGAGCAGCTTAAAGACCAGTGTGTTATAGCCAATCGCCTGGGCACGGCTCTCATTCTCGCGGATCGCCAGCAGTACCGTGCCACTGGGGGAATTAATCAGGCGGCGGATAAACAGAAAACACAGCACCATGAAGATCAGCACCAGATAGTAATAGGTGATACGATCACGGGCCGGATTGAGGAATGTGGGCAGATTCGATAGGACAAAGCCATCTTCCGCACTGGTCAGCGGCCAGCGACCAATGTAAATGGCGAACATTTCCGCTACGGCCAGGGTGAAAATGGCGAAATACACACCCCGCAACCGCAGTGACACCAACCCAACCACAAACCCTAAAACCCCGCTGACGACAATTCCGAGGATGATCCCAAATAGCAATCCCAGTTCTGAAGTCGCGCCGGTTTTTTCAAGCACCAACCCCAGGATATAGCCGCCCATCCCAAAGAACAGCGCATGGCCGAAAGAGATGACGCCGGTAAAGCCAAACATCAGGTTATAGCTCATCGCCAGGATAGCGAAGATGAACACCTCAATAAAAATGAGCTGCCAGAATACCGACTGACCGCGTGGTCGCCCACCAACGCCAAACGGGCTATCTCCGGTTATCCAACCGACAAGATGCGGGAAGACAATCAAAAAAAACAACACCAGTAAATGGGGCCAATTGCTTCGCAATGTTTGACGCCAGGTCCCAAGCATCTTTCGATTACCTTTCTTTTCCAAAAAGACCGCTAGGACGCGCCAGCAGTACCAATATCAACAGGATCATGGGCGTGATGCTCGACCAGACCGTTTGATTGATCTCTGGCCGGGATGAAAATTTGGCAACCACCGCAATCGCTAACCCTACCAGCAGGCTGCCTATTGCAGTCCCGGCGTAGCTGCCCAGGCCGCCCAGTACCACGACGGAGATAGCGGCCAGCAAGAAGGCGTTGCCCATCCCCAAAGACGCGCCCAGGAAAGGCGCGGCAATCGCCCCGCCAAACGCGGCTACGGCACAGCCCAACATGAACACCTGGGTAAATACCGCGCGCACGTTAATGCCCAGCGCTTCGACCATTTCACTGTCTTCCACACCCGCCCGGATGACAATGCCGATGCGCGTGCGTTGGAGCAGCAGCGCGATTAGGATAATCAGCAGCAGCCCAATCGCAATCACGAACAACCGGTATAACCCGAACTGCTGACCAAACAGACTGAACGAACTCTGGTGAATACCAAAGGAGGTCAAAGGCGACCAGCTATAGGCCACTGTCCCCCAGATAGCCTTAATCCCCTCACCCATTACAATGGCAACACCGAAAGTCAGCACAAGTTGGAAAATAGGCCGGGAGTACAGGGGACGCAGGAAACCCCGTTCGAGGATAATCCCCAGGATGCCACCCGCTGCGGTGGCAAGCAGCACGGCTAAAGGGAAACGCAGATTGGGGTCTATCTGGGAGAAGGATTCGCCATGAAATACCGCGAAAGTGATATACGCCCCAACCATGAAAAAAGCGCCCTGGGCGAAATTCAGAATATCCATCAGCCCAAAGACAATGGACAGCCCCGCCGCAACTAGGAAGAGCAGCATTCCCTGGAACAGGCCGGACAAAATCGTGATACCAAAACTACCCAGGTCTTCAGTGGTGAGAAAACTAAATGCCAACAACGCCAGGATCAAACCGGCAATCATCAGCATGGTGCTACGTTCTTGTCGCATAGAGTCCCCCTCAGGCCACGCCGAGGTAACGCTGGATGAGCGCCTCATCCTGAACTAAATCGCGCATCTGCCCGGAGGCCACCACCTGCCCCTCATCCACGATGGCATACTGATCCGCCAACCGGCTCGCCATGATGAAATTCTGCTCCACCAGCAGCACAGTCGTCTGGGCCGCCAGCTTGCGAATCGCGTCCATCAACTGCTCGATAATGACCGGCGCTAACCCTTCGCTCGGCTCGTCAATCAGCAGCAGGCGGTTTTCCGGCACCAGCGCCCGCGCAATCGAAAGCATCTGCTGCTGGCCGCCGGAAAGATTCCCACCGGAAAGATGAATCAACCGTTTGAGATCAGGAAAAAGTTCAAAAATGAAATCCAACCGCCGTTCCAGGTCACCTTTTTTGCGTTCAGCAATTTCCAGGTTCTCGCGCACCGACAAATCGCGGAAAATGGCGCGGTGTTCCGGGACATACCCGATTCCCATCTGGGCGATGGTATAGGGACGCCTCCCCTGGATCGGCTGACCATCGAAAATCACTTCACCCTGGCGTGGGGGCGTCAAACCCAGCACACTGCGTAACGTGGTCGTTTTACCCGCCCCGTTGCGCCCCAGCAGCACGGTAATGCTGCCGCGCGGCACGGTGATGTTGACCCCTTCCAGAATGTGAAACTGACCGATGAAGGTGTGGATGCCCCGTACTTCAAGAATATGGTCACTCATTCCGGGCAGCCTCCATCGTATCACTGTATAACCCGCCTAGATAAACGTTCTGCACCGTTTTATCGGCGGCGATCTCCGCTGGGGTGCCTTCCGCCAGCAGTTTACCCAGGTTCATCACCGTGATTCGGTGTGAAATGTTCATCACCACGTTCATGTTATGTTCAACCAGAACAATCGTTTTATTCCCCTGCTGGCGAATGGTATCAATCGTTTTGATGAGTTCGGGGACTTGTTCCGAGGCCATGCCAGCTGTCGGCTCATCCAGCAGCAGCAGTTCCGGGTCGGCGGCGAGCAAAATCGCCAGTTCCAGTTTGCGCTTGCCGCCGTGGGGCAGCACCGTAGCCGGGGCAAGCGCCAGGTCACGCAGGCCAACGATCTCGATGGCCTCATACGCCCGCGCCGCGAAATCTTTGAACGAATCCGCCCGGCGCAGGATATTAAATTGAGTCCGGTTGAGGGCTTGCACGGCCAACCGCACGTTTTCCAGCACGGTCAGGTTGGGGAAGATGTTGGTAATCTGGAAGGAGCGCCCCATCCCCAGGTGCGCCCGGCGGTGGAGCGGCACATGCGTAATATCCTGGCCTTTGAAAAAGACCTGTCCCCGGGTCGGCTTGTAGTGGCCGGTGAGCAAATTAAACAGGGTCGTTTTTCCGGCACCATTCGGCCCGATGATGGAATGAACCGAGCCGTAAGTCACGTCCAGGCTTACATCATCTACCGCTATTAAACCACCAAACTCTTTGCGTAAATTGCGGGACTGCAAAATAACGTCAGTCATAAAAATGGTCAATCTTGGTCGCTATTCGATCAATCGTCATAATTTCGCAGGAGCGGCTATAAGCCGCCCCCGCTGATTTTCTATTTATACCGAATTATTGGACTTCAGACCAATTTACCCGGTACAGGTCAGGGTATCACTGGAACGATCTGCTGGTGCCAGGCACGGTGGCGCGGTATCTTCCGCCGAAACCTCAGCGACCAACTCATACTTGGGCAG
>JACKCH010000050.1 GCA_020634115.1 Anaerolineaceae bacterium | reverse complement strand
CGCCGAATCAGGGCCGGTTGCTGACTTTACTGGCGATGAGCATCCATGCGCAGTCGATTCTGGAAATTGGTACGCTGGCCGGTTACAGCACGATCTGTCTGGCGCGGGCGCTGCCTGAGAATGGTCGTCTTATCACACTGGAGATTGATCCAGGAAATGCCAAACTCGCTCAAGAGAATATCACGAAGGCTGGCTTGATTGATCGTGTGGACATTCGACTTGGCCGGGCGCTGGACACCTTGCCGAAGATAGCAGAATCCGAACCCTTTGATTTGATTTTCATCGATGCTGATAAGCAGAACAGTGTGGGTTATTTCGAGTGGGCGCTGCGTATGTCACATTCCGGTAGCCTGATAATTGTGGATAATGTCGTGCGGAAGGGCGCGGTCATTGATACCGATAGCGATGATTCGCGGGTGCAGGGTGTGCGCCGTTTTGTGGAACGCGCCGCCAGTGAACCAGGTGTGATTGCGACGGCATTGCAGACAGTCGGCAGCAAGGGGTATGATGGATTTGTCATCATGTCCGTCATATAGATGGGCGCATTTCAGATTATTGGTAATGTGCCCCTCCGGGAAAAGCACATGGCCTAGTCTCTAATTTCACAGATATTGCAGAAATATTTGGGGGAGCGTCAATGTGCGCTCCCCCTTTCATCAAGTCACGGTACGAGCGGCCTGCGGCCAGATTACTGCGCTGAGAGCGGGGCGGTCAGATTGTAATTCGCGCCCACCATCGCCAAATCAGCGATGTTCACCACCTGATCGCCGTTCATATCGGCGTTATCCGGGGCCAGCGGCGCATCCAACCCGAAATTCGCCCCGATAAAGGCCGCGTCGGTCAAATCCACCGTGCCGCTGTTATCCGTATCCCCGGCCAGCAAGACACCAGCGCTCACATCCAGCGTTTGCCCGTCTGCCGTCACGTCCACCGTGAGCGTTGTCCCCAGGTGTAGTGGAGCACTGGTCATGACCGTATACGTACCCATCGGCACATCGGTGAAGTCAAACCGGCCCTCTGCGTTTGTCGTCACCGTCGCCACAGTCGCCCCGTTCTGCTGGAGTGCGACGCTGATTCCAGCATTATCCGGGCGATTTTGATAGGTCACTAGGCCGGAAATGGTGCTAAGAATCACCGGCGCAGGCAACGGCAACGGATCAATCGGCAGCGGTTCGGGTGTCGGCGGGGGGGGTATGGGAATCGATTCTGGCGCGGGCGCACCATTAAATGCGCCGTTGACCACCTGTACCGGCAGCACCGTACCCATTCCATTCACGGCCAGCACCTCACAGTTCACCGGGCTGGCGCCGTTCCCCTGAACGGTGTACCCCAGGTTGAAGGCGATGGTGTCACCCGAAATGGCGGGATTCGGTTGCAACCGGGTCGCGGCCACCTTCCACTTGCCGTCATTCTGGAAACCCTGATCCACGATGAATCCGTTCCCGTTGTTGAAGCCCTCACCATCCGTCCGGTTCGCGCCTACAAGCTGCGTCGGATCCACCTGGCAGTCGGCTTGAAGGCCATAAACATCGTTGACGTGGTACAGGCGCAGCGCCACACTGACCTGTTCGCCGGGCGCAGCGGCGGCGGGCTGTACGTCCACCACTACTGCCGGGCCGTTGGGAATCGTCATATCGGGTGGCGGGGTGCTGGTGGGGGGCGGCACGACGACATCCTCTAAGGTGTTCGCCAGCGTATAATACGCCGCTTTGGGCTGGATATTCTCATCAAACGGCAGCGGCGCGTCCGGGTTGCCGGTGTAGCCGGGAATCCAGGAGTAGCGGTCGGTGTAGCCCCAGGTGATAAAGCTGCTACATGACGGGCCGAACCGCAGGCAGGTTTGCAACATATCCCCATAAATCTCAGCCTGGGTATTCAGCCGTTCCTGGAGTGTCCCTACATCATCCTGAATGCGGATGTCGAGTTCCGTGATCTGGACTTCCAGACCCAGGTTGACAATCTGAGCGAAATTATAGGCGACGGTATCCGGGTTCGGACGTAGATTGGTACGCAGGTGCATCTGGAAGCCAACGCCATCAATCGGCACGCCGCGCTGTTTCAAATCCCCTGTGAGGCTGTAGATCGCATGGAACTTGGTGCCGCCTGCCTCGCCGCCGTAATCGTTATATAGCAGGCGGGCATCCGGGTCGGCTTCGTGCGCCCACTGGAATGCCATTTCGATATATTCCGGCCCAATCGCCCGCAGCCAGATGGTATCCCGGTAGCCGCCAGTAGAACTGATTGCCTCGTTCACCACGTCCCAGGTATCCACGCGCCCCCGGAAATGCGAAACAACGGTGGTGATGTGTTCATGCAGGATGGCGATCATCTCATCGCGGGTAAACTTGCCATCGGTCAGCCAGGCGGGAAGGTTCTTGTGCCACACCAGTGTATGGCCGTGTACCTGCATCCCATTCGCCAACGCGAAATTCACCAGACTGTCGGCGGCGCTGAAATCGTATTGCCCGCGTCCGGTTGGCGCGAGGCGACCAAATTTCATCTCGTTTTCTGGCGTGAGGACATTGTATTCCTGGGCCAGGGTCAGGGCGTAGGCTGGATCAGCGGCTAGCACATCAGCCCGCGCCGCTGCGCCAATAGGCAGCCCTGCTTGACTGGCGATCTGTCGCAGCGAGACAATCCCCTGCGCCATTGAGTGTGCAACTGTCCCGGTCAGCACGGCTGACAGAAGCAGAAGCACAAGAATGGTATGGAATCGTTTATGGATCATGATACCTGCCTGTGGAAAAACTCAGGTTACGCGCCGCAGTGGTACAAGGCGTAACGATAGTCGTTAAACGAACTCTCTACTACCTTACCTTTACATTTTTAGGAAAACAATGAAGGTGCTTAGGTCTTAAGTCCTCCCTCAAGACCAAAGTACCAACACTCAATCCAGGGGCGAAATGGAGGGTGTTGGAAGGGCTGTCTCGATCGCCGTTGTGGGGGATGACGCACGCCGTGGGGCGCGGCGGGCCGTAATCAGCACCACCGCCGTAACGATGACCACAGTACCGACAATGGTTCGCGCGGTGAGCGATTCCTCCCCCAGTAGCCAGCCGAGGAACACCGCGATCACCGGGTTGACATAGGCATAGGTTGTCACCCGGCTCGGCAGCACCACCGAGAGCAGATACATATACGAGCCAAAGGCTACGACTGAACCGAACACAATCAGATAAAGGATAGCCAATAGAGAACGGGCCGAGATAGCGGCGGGGTTGAATGCCGCGAATTCGCCCGTGATGGTGCTCAGAACCACCAGCAGCGCACCACCCGTTAGCATATTGAGCGCTGCGCCCATCAACGGCGTACTCGGCGCGGGCAGTCGCCGCGAGAACAATGTGCCAGATGACCAGGCTAATGCCGACCCCAACAGGAGCAGCGCACCAGCGGGATCAATGTGTTCGCCGCTGAGGAAATCGCCCGGAATAACCAGCAGTCCCATCCCCACCAGGCCAATCACCAGCCCCAGAGTCAGGCGTAAATCCGGGCGACCTTCCCGGAAAAACACCCAACCTAGCAGTGCCACCCACAGCGGTACGGTCGCAATCATCAGTGCCGCCACGCCCGACGGGACGACTTGCTCCGCCTGTACAATCGCGCCGTTCGCGATGAGGAACATCAGCCCGCCCTGCACCAACGCGCCGCGCCAGTGAATCCGGGTAGGGGTGGTCGCACCGCTCCGCCGGGAGAGGGCATACAAAATTGCCCCGGCAATGACGAAGCGAAAACCGGCCATCATAAAAGGTGGGATGGTCTCGATAGCGAAACGAATCCCCAGGTAGGTAGACCCCCAGATGAGGTAAATGGCGGCGAAACCAGCGATAATGCGCCAGGTAGAAGGCAGGTTGGATAAGCGGCGGGCAATCATACACGCTCCTCGGTACAACTGGTGTATGTCCCCATTGTAGTCGGAAGGGAGGCGCGTCAATCAGTCCGCATAGAACCAGGAACGGCGCTATTCGCCCATCACCTGGGCGATGACGGCCCGCTGGCGGGAACGGTTGTCGAAATCCACCAGGATGATCTGCTGCCATGTCCCCAGCAGCAGCGACCCATCCACAAACGGCACGGTCAGCGACGGCCCCAGCAGC
>JACKCH010000005.1 GCA_020634115.1 Anaerolineaceae bacterium | reverse complement strand
CAGTGCCGTGTCATAATCGGCAATCGCCAGCCGGTATTCGCCCCCTTTGGCGTAAGCCCGTCCCCGGCAGACATAAGTTAAGGCGTCGGCTCGGCCAATTGTGATAAATCGAGACGCGCATTTCACAGTGTTTACTCCTTGTACGTTGCAGGTGGTTGATGTCACCAACGTAGCACTCACTCGTTACCAGAGTGCGACCTGCAACGCCCAAAATGTAATCTCTGTGTAAACTCTCCGTTCTCCTTATGAGCCGGGTGTCGAAGTGGGGGGCAGCAAAGCCTCAATGCTCGCCATCACGTCCAGGATGTCCGGTGTGAAGGGGTAGCCCAGTGCCTCTGCCTGCCGCAGGTCAGCCAAAGACTGCCGGAAATATGTGATCTGGATCGCCTCTGAAGTTTCTGCAATCCCTAACGATAGGTAAGCAATGCCCCGGTTGAAATAGACAGCCATGGCTGCCGGGTCGAGCGTCAGCGCCGCGTCGAAGTCGGCAATCGCCCGTTTGTACTCGCCCATCTCGGTGTACGCCAGCCCCCGGCTCAGATATGTCAGCACATCCGCCGGGCCGATAGTGAGTGCCTGGTCGAAGTCGGCCAGCGCCCGTTGAAAATCCCCCTGGCGGGCGTAGACCAGCCCGCGATTGTAGTAAGCGTCCGCATAGGTCGGGTCGTGGGCGATAGCCTGCTCAAAATCCGCGATGGCTCGTGCATCGTCGCCCAGACTGGCATACGCCGTGCCACGATTGCTATAAGCTTCCCCGTAGGTTGGGTTGAGGATGATGACCCGATCAAAATCCGCCACCGCCGCCGTGTATTCACCGAGCATCTGGTAGATATTGCCGCGATTGTTGTACGCGCCGATATAGGCCGGGTCGAGCGTGATGGCCGCGCTGTACTCCGCAATAGCCCGTTCATATTCCCCGGAGTCGTTATAGACCAGTCCCCGGTTAAAAAACGCCTGAGCAAGTTCCGGGTCGCGGGCAATCGCCGCGTCATAGTCCGCAAGCGCCCGCGCAGTGTCGCCCCGGTCATAGTACACGTTCCCCCGGTTGACATACACCTGCGCCGATGAAGGGTCGAGCGTGATCGCCTGGTTAAAATCGGCCAGCGCCTGCTCGTCGTCGCCTAACGTCTGGTAGGCCAGCCCCCGCGCCTGATACGCCAGGGCGTAATCCGGGAACTGTTCCACGAGGGCATTCATGTTGCTAATCAGCCGGGCGGCATCGTCCCCGCTTTGCAGAATCCCGTTAGCGAATTCGACGGAAATCTGGCGTTCATCCAGGGCTTCCTGCCGCAGCACCGCCGCCTGGGTTAATGTGGGTGGAATCTGGGTCGCGGTGGCCTGGGCGACACTCACCTGGGTATTCGCGACCTCAGCGCGGGACTCGGCCTCCGCCATCTGCTGGTTGACCAGCGTCAAGGTGGGTGGCACGGCAGTCAGTTGACCGTTGGCCTGCGCCTCGCGGGTCTGGGCGTTCTCGGCGTTGATCTGGGCTGTTCCCTGTACCGCGACAGCCTGCGCCTCGCGGGTTTGCGCGTTGTTGGCGCTGGTGCTGGCCTGTACACCCACCACCGATGCCGCCACTGCCAGAATGACCGCTACCCCCGCAACCAGCGACGCGACCAGACTCGCCCGCCGGATGTTACGCAGACGACGCAAACGAGCGTCTTCCACCGTCCGGCTGGTCGTGATGTAGTTGGTTTGTAACGCGGTGGGGCGGGGGGCTTTGCCCTTTACGGTGGCGTCCGCCAGCCAGGACTCGGCCTGCGTGATTTCCTCACCAATCAGTAGTAGATCATCGGCGCGCTGCCCGTTTTCCCATTCCCGCGCCCGCACCTGCAAACGCGCATGGCGGCGGTTATGTTCCAGATCGGTGTTTACGGTGTCCAGCAGTTCATCAATGGACTCCGCAAATGGGATGTCCTGCCCCTGGGGATTCTGCCCGAAGAACACCCAGTTGATATGCCCGATCACGCCTCGGTTCGTGCGGGCGACTTGCAGCGGGTCGCGCCCGACCAGGATTTGCCCCAGCACGTCATCGGGCTGGACGGCGGCCAACCGGCCAAACGCCTGTTCAAAGTTCACCGTTTCGATCATCACCGGGATGACGCGCTTGCCGTTTTCGATGGCGTGCGCCAGTTCCAGCGTACACACCACCGACCCGACGGAATCATTACTCATGATGAAGATAAAGGTCGAAGCGGCGTCAATCCCCCGCTTGATCTCATCCCACCACCCGGCGGAACGCGGGATATTCTGCCAGTCTACCCAGGCGCTTACCTGCCGGTTCTGCAGGGCTGCAAACAGGCGTTCAGCAAAAGCAATATTCTGCCGGGAATACGAGATAAATACGTCGGCCATGAGACTCCCTCATCAATTGCGGATGGTATGATGATAACCGCATTCACGGGCAATCCACAAATGTGATTTGGCGCATCTCAGGCGGACTTCGATATTGAGGCGGAGTAGTTTACTCTATGTCGTTATCGGTCAACTTTGCGTTATAATCCGGTATATCAATCCCGGTTAATCTTCCAGAAGGTAGAGCGCCATGCCAATTGTAGAACAGTATATAGATATTGCTGCGCCGCTTGAAACCGTGTTCGGGTTTATTGCAGACACGCCGGAACGCCAACCGGAATGGTGGGGACAGTTTGAACTTCAGGAGCGCGTGACGCCGCCGCCGACTCACCTGGGATCGGTTTCCCGTTACGTGTACAACATGCTGGGCGTGACGATCAATGGGGAGCATGAGGTGGTGGGCATCAACCGCCCGGAGTACCTGCACGTCAGAACCACCAGCGGGATAGACTCCGCATTTGAGTTCTTTTTCGCGCCACAGGACGGCGGCACCCGGCTCACGGTGCGGGTGGACTACAAACTGCCGGGGTCGGTCATCGGTCAACTCTTAAACCGGGTCGTGATTGAGCAGAAGAATGAAAGCGACCTGCGCGACGCCCTGGACACCCTCAACAACATTCTGACCGGAGCCTAACAAAAGGCGGAGGGTGGTCTGATGCACACACTCCGCCTCGTCTGTCTCTTAATCCGATGTTCGGCTACGGCTTCAAAAATGCCCACATACGGTTGATGAGGTGGCC
>JACKCH010000049.1 GCA_020634115.1 Anaerolineaceae bacterium | reverse complement strand
ACTAGAGGCCACACTCAAAGACGACGGGAATTTTGATGTTGGTGCAATTGCCTGGAGTCTGGATGGAAACTTTATCGCTGTCGCTAATCAAGGGTCACAGATACAGATTTGGGATGTATCCGCCGTTCTATCGGGCGGTACAGCACAACAAGTGGCAACATTCGAGAACATCCCAGCTAATGCGATGATGTGGAGTCCTGATAGCCATCAAATCGCGGTTGGTGTTGCAAATAATGTAGTGATTTTAGACGCTACGACGGGTCACGCAACGTCAAATCTCATCGGACATGAAGATACGGTCATCGTCGTTGCCTGGAGTCCCGACGGTACACGTCTGGCAAGCAGCGGTCTCGATCATGCTATAAGAATTTGGGATGTCGGGACAGGAGAGGCAATCGCACTTATCCTAGAATCGTATGTCATTCGTGCGATTGCCTGGAGTCCTGATGGTACTCAATTAGCCTATGGAAGTGATAACGGCAGTATCAGGATTATACCCGTACCGGTCACAGACGAAGTCATAATTACCCCGCCCTGACAGCCTGTCACCCCTGATTCGCCCGCGCTTGTGGGGCGGCATCCTCCATAATGACGGTTTCCACCTCCCCATCTGCGTCCGTCAGGCGGTCTATGTCCGGGTTGGCGTACAAGGTCAGACGCTCATTCAAGCATTGGGCGACAAACGCGGCGTAGTCTACCGTGACATCGTTCACGATAAGCCGCCGACTCCTGTCCTCCATCAGCGCCCAGACGCCATAGCGCGGCGTATCGTAGCCTTCTTTCTGGGAGATGGCCGTTTCTTCGTAGTGGATGCGTTCCACCCCGGCCAGGTCAATCGTGGTCGGCGCGGTCAGCGGATTCGGAATCGGACGGCGCGACACGGTGATCGTATCGTCGGTGGCGTCAATATGGGTCTTGTTGTAGGCGGTGAGCGCCAGCGAATAATAACCAAACAACGTTGCCAGGCCGAATCCAAGTGGGATCAACGGGTGTATCTCACTCGCCATACTGATGAAAATCGCGCTCAGAAACGTAAACACCACGCTGAATAGGGCAATACCGGTGAAGTTCTCGTTTTTATCCAACCGGAAGTTCGTGCGGAAGGCGAGGTGCAGGTCATAATCGGTTTCGGCCAGTGTGAGGTTTTTCGGCGGTTTCACCTTACGCCGCTTAATCTTGGGCGCGGGAAGGTCAAACCGGAACACCATATCACACTGAGGGCAGACGGCGACCATCTGTTGAATGTTGATATGCGCGGAGGCTATTTTAGAGCCGCAGTTTGGGCAGGTTAGTTGCATCATACACCTCAGGGAAATCTTTTTACTCAGCTTATGGAACAGGGGAAACAACGCCTATGGTGCATAAAAATAATACGAACTTCTGCTGCCGTAGGTTGCACCCGGACAGGTACGCGGGGTGCAGATGTGGAATTTAACATGGATTCCCATAATATCGCTTAAAGTAGTTTCAAAAAATGGGGTATGATAGAAATGACGAACTTCCATACTGTGCAAAACATCACTTGATTACCACTTATTTTCGGTCATGGGATTTCGATTCATTTTTTCAGACAGGGTATGGGGTGTGATTATGGCGAAGAAGGCAAGTGCTGGGGTCGGCATTTTTATCAGTTACAGTCACGAAGATCGCCTGATCGCCGAGATGCTGGCGCAGCGGATCAACCAGATCGGTTATCACACCTGGATTGATTTCGCCGGTATCAAAGGGGGCGATGAGTGGCGGCAGTCCATTGACGAGGCACTCGAAAATTCATCCGCGTTCCTCATCCTCCTCACCCCAGAGTCCAACGCCTCCCGCTGGGTCAAATATGAACTCCAACAGGCATTAGACCGCCGCCTGCGGATTATCCCGCTGATGATCCGCAAGTGTCAGATGCCGGATGAAATCGAACATCTGCATTACGTGGACTTCCTGCAAAGCAGCGACCAGGCTTTTAACAGCCTGCACCGGGCCTTACTGACCGCCGTCGTGCGCCATGAATCGTCCCAACCCTACCAGGACGATGATGAAACCAATTCAACCCGCCCTGTCGAAATGGAGCGGGTGACAGATACCGCAGAGGTCGTTGGGGAAGAAACCGTCGCCCGGCGGGCACTTGCCCTGGTGATTGAGGACGGCGCGAATTACCAGACCCTGCTTAAGGAAACTCTGGAAGAAATGGGGCTGCTGGTTCACATGGCCGGGACGCGCAACCAGGCCGCCGAGTACATCCGCGAATACGAATACGACCTGATTACGCTGGATATGATGCTGGGGCCGGATGATGAGTTTGGTGAGGGCGGTAAGTTCCTGCTCGAATTCATCCACCGTTACCAGAATAACGTGCCGGTAGTGATGATTACATCCAAAGAGTGGGATAAACGCGCCACGGCGGATTTCTTCGTCAAGGATCACATCGTAGATATGCTGGATAAAAACCCGTTGGACATCCGGCGGTTGCGCGGCGCGGTGGAAAAGCACCTCCCCTGGATACGGCATTCCAAACAAGGTGGATAAACGCCCGCCATGACCGATATTGTTCACATTGAAGACACGCTGCAAATCCAGGAAATTGTCCAACAGTATTTCAAGATTAAAGGGGTTGAGGTGCTGGCCGCGCCGACTGGTCGCGAGGGATTACAATTGGTGCTGCGGTCTAATCCTCGTTTGATCTTACTCGACCACCAGTTGCCGGATATAAGCGGCTTGGAGGTATCACGTTGGCTGCGTAGCAACGACATCACCCGCCAAATTCCGATTATCATGCTGTCAGTAGATGACAGCGTCGTGGTGCGCGAAGAGGCGCTCCAAATCGGCGTGAACGCTTTTGTGCCAAAACCAATTGATTTTGCGCTGCTGGATTACGAGGTAGAGAAGTTAATCGGCGAGTTCGCGAAACATCCGCGCCCGGCGTCACCCCCTGACCCCATTGAAACCCCGAATATCGGCCAACTCTACCGGCAGCCCCCGGCAGTAGCCCTGCCGGTGCTGGCAAATACCCCCCGCGAAGCATGGGCGACAGTGTTGGAAGACACCCTGGTTAACGGCAATCCGATTGAACGTGGGCTGGCCGTGGTTGCCCTGGCTGCGTGGCAAAAAGAGCCGGATGCCCCTTATAATTTCCTGGCCGGGCAGCGCCATTTCTGGCATTATGTGCGCCACAATCTGGCAAGCATCGCGGCGGAAGATGCGGGCGGTTTATGGGGCGAACTCGCGCCGGTTGTGCGGGCGCTTATCTATCCCCCTGACCGCATCCCGGAGGCACTAGCCTTGTGTATGCACAGTAAACGGCATGAAGTCCGGCGTTGGGCGCTGCGAATACTGCTGGAAAATCAGGATTCCAGGGTAGGTGAACTGGCTGTAGATGCCCTGGACGACCCAAAAGACGGTGTGCGGGCAATGGCGGCGCTGGTTCTGGGGCATCTTCAGGATTCGGCCTATGTGCCGGTACTCACTCGCACGCTGAACGATCCCTCAAATGGGGTGCGCGAACAGGCCGGGGCTGCCCTGGCGTCAATCGGCAGCGAAATGGCGGTGATGGCGCTTGGTGTAGTCCTGCTGGAAGGCAGTTCAGATGCAGCGGAAGTGGCCGCCAACGCCCTGGCACAAATTGGCACCGATGAATCGGCGGAACTGCTGGTTGAGGCGGCGCAGGAACGGCAAGAATCCCCGGTGCTGCGTCAGCTCGCGCACGCTCTGGGTAAACTCAAACACTACCCCAGATGTAAGATCCTACTGCTCAAATTAACGCGCCATGAGGATGAATCGGTACGGCAGACTGCGCGGTCCTACACGCTGCTGGGATAAAGCGGTCAGGAGAAGGCCTGCGAGGTTGGTTGTCCAGCAAACGGGAGCAGTCCCCAGCGTTCTAAAATAGAACCCAATTCTTCAAAGGTGAAGGGCTTAATCAGGTAAGCATTCGCGCCATGCTGGATAGCGATTCTGCGATCACGCGGTTGGTCATGTGTGGTCATAATAATCACCGGGATCGCCTCCCACTGGGGATGCTGGCGCAGCGTATCCAAAAACCCCGCGTCATCCCAACCCGGCAGCGCTAATTCGCTCAAAATCACGTCGGGAAGGTGACGGGCATTTTGCAGATAGTTCAGCGCTTCATCACCACTGCCGGCGACATGGGCAACATAGCCGGTAGCCTCAAGCGCCAGCCCCAGCATTCTCCTGAAATTGCTATTGGGGTCAATAATTAAAAGACTCATCCCCTACTCCT
>JACKCH010000048.1 GCA_020634115.1 Anaerolineaceae bacterium | reverse complement strand
AGCGCCATCGTGGATTACCACCGAGTCGCCAGTGTGATGTCCCCGGAAGAGTACGTCTGGGCTGTCTCACAGGGACAATTATTCGACACCAACTTGACCAAGCAGCTTCATAAGGGCTTCCGTGTCCACAGCCTGATTCCAAATTACCTGGAAGGCGACCCGGATACGCTCGGTTGGGGTGTCGCCATTGTGTGGGAAAATCCCGACTACCGGCCCGCCCACCGCGTGCGCACAACGACTGTGCCGAAACCGGGGACTTACCGGCGTCCGGTGCGTCTGTCCACATACCGTTAGGCGCACGACAAAAGCTTCCTTGAAAATAGCATGGGGGCGGCGGACACGGTGATTTTTCGTAGGAGCGCAACGCTGTGCGCCCCTACATGCTCCTCATTATAGGAAGATTCCCTAGGGGCGACCCGGTGTGGTCGCCCAATTTTTCTCCGTGTTCATTTCTTAAAACGCATTATTTTGCCCACAACACCTAAAATGCTAACCAGCTAAAACGCCCGCTACCCGTTCAGGCAGTGAATCAACCGGGATGTATCCAGCGAACGGGAGAAAGCGGTGATATGATCGCCGGACTTAAAGATCGTGTTCCCGTGCGGAATGAGGACTTTGTTATCCCGTGTGATCGAAATCAGGATACATTCATCCGGCAGTTGATCCGCTAACTGCTGCACCGCCAGCCCAACCGCCGGGCTGTTTTGTCCTAACGTCACTTCCACAAATTCCGTCCCCTCCGGGCTGTTGGCCTGGAGATGGTTCTGCTGGTGCTGAATCGCGGTGCGCCGGGCCAGTGCCAGGTCATAGGCGCGCACAATATCCGCCCGCCGGATCATGCCAACCAGGAAGGACGGCCTCTCGCGCTCTACTACTGGCATTCGCCCCAAGCCGCGCGCGCCCAACCGGGCCAGTACCGCGCCAATCGGTTCATCCGGGAAAGCCGTGAGCAGCTTGGCATACGGTGTGCAGATGTCACACACCGGGGTTTCCCGTGAAACCTGATTTGCTAGCGCGTGATCCAGGTCGGAGATCGTCACTAGTCCGGTCAGGTACCCTTCACTATCGAGTACCGGGTAGCCGTGTGAGTGGGTCTGGTTGAAAGAAACCATCAACTCGTTCAAGGTACTGTTGGCGGAAACGCTGTGCAGATCATGGGTCATCACCTCGCTCACCATCACCCCTTGCAGCACGTCTACATCCCGCCCGCGCTGTAAACGCACGCCGCGCCGTGACAGTTTGAGCGTGTAAATCGATTCCTTGTGCAGCAGAATCCGCGACAGCAGGGTCGCCACCACGACAGTCAGCATCATCGGCAGGATAATCCGGCTGTCATCCGTGAGTTCAAAGGCGATAATCAGCGCCGTGATTGGGGCGTGGGCGCTGGCCGCAAAAACCGCCGCCATGCCGACCAGAGCATACGCGCCCGGTGGTGCGGGAATGTCCGGGAAAATAGTGTTCACAGTGATCTCAAATGCCGTCCCTAGCATCGCCCCCATAAATAGCGACGGCGCGAAGATGCCGCCCGAACCGCCCGAACCGAGTGTGAAACAGGTCGCCGCCAGTTTCAACACCAGGAGCAGCAGCACGACGCCTAAGGTCAGTTCATTTGCCAGCGCCCCGCTGATAACCTCATGTCCGGCGTTGTTGAAGATTTGCGGTGCGCCGGTCCAACCGATACCGGTCAGCACCGGGTAGAGCAGCGCCATCACCCCCAACAGCAGACCGCCAATCGCCGGTTTGAGCCATTCCGGGGGACGCTTCCAATCGTCGAACAGGTCTTCCGTCCAGTAGAGCATCCGCACAAACGCGAAACCGACAACTGCGCCTAGCACGCCCAACAGTGGGTAAAACATGAACTCCCACAGGTTTTTGATGCCGTATTCTACCGGGAGGACGAAAATCGGCGCGGCGCCAAACGCCGCCCGTCCGACCACGCTGGCCGCCACCGCTGAAATCACCACCGTGCTGAAGTACCGGACACTGAATTCATCCAGAATCACTTCCAGCGCGAAGATCACCCCAGCGATAGGCGCGTTAAACAGCGCCGCGATGCCCGACGCCGCACCACAGGCGACGAGGTTACGAATCCGGTCATCCGATAAATGGAGGGACTGCCCGATAGTCGAACCAAAGGCCGAGCCGATCTGCACAATTGGCCCTTCGCGCCCGGCAGAGCCGCCGCTGCCGATGGTAAATGAGGATGCCAGGGATTTAATCAGGGCGACAATCGGGCGTATCCGCCCGCCACGCATGGCAATCGCTTCCATGACTTCCGGGACGCCGTGACCTTTCGCTTCACGGGCAAAGTAGTAAATCAGTGGCCCGGCAAACAACCCGCCCAACGCGGGAACAACGAGGACGTAGGCATCCCCCAGCCCTTCGGTGATGGAAGGCAGCCACTCGTATCCGAACCAACCCACAAGATCAATAAGTTCCTGCAAAATAATCGCGCCGAACCCCGTCCCCAGCCCGACAATGATCGCCGTGCCAACCAGAATCGTGTCTTCGGAGACATGCAACCGGTCAATCAGGCTGCTGGCCCAATACGCAAAGTTGCGGCGCTTCCATGATGATTTTACCTGGCGCTGCAAAAGACGTTGCTCCTTTCTCTATATTGTGGTTAATGGGCATTTTCTTCAATCATAACATACCTGAAGCGGCCTGACCGTTGATTGCACTTGAAAAAAGAAACCTATTGCGACCGTAGGGCAAGCGTTAAGCAGGCGGCTGTGCAGACGTTCACAACCCGTGATACGCTGGAAGAAATCTCATTTTCAGGACATTCCATCATGCGATTACTTCGTGCGCTGATCCTATTACTCACTCTGCTGCTGGTACGGCCCGTCGTCGCCCAGGACGCCACCGCCGAACCGATTCCTGACGCGGTGCCATTGGTCAATGAAGGCGATCAGGACATCGTGAACATCCTGCTCATCGGCAGCGGGGTCGAAAACCCGGATAATCCCGGTCTGGCGGACTCGCTGATGGTCGTTTCGGTCAACCGGACGGCAGGCGCGGTGTCGCTGCTCTCGATCCCCCGTGACCTGTACGTGTACGTCCCCGGCTTCGGCATGAACAAGATCAACACGGCCTATTTTTATGGCGCGACCCGTAACGTGGAGGGGGGTGGCGCGGGGCTGATGGCCGCAACCATCCGTTATAACCTGGGGCTGGTGGTGGATTACTATGCACGGGTGGACTTCAATGGGTTCAGCCGGATTATTGACATGGTGGGCGGCGTCACCATCACCGTAGACTGTGCCATTGAGGACTGGCGGCTGAAATCCCCCGAACTCGACAAACAAGACCCGGATAACTGGGAGATGTTCACGTTGTGGTCAGGCGTCTACCACATGGATTCCGACCTCGCGCTGTGGTACGTTCGCAGCCGCCGCACCAGCAGCGACCTGGATCGCGGGCGACGGCAGCAGGATGTCATCCGGGCGCTGTGGCGCACCATCCGTGACCAGGGCGTGCTGGAAACCCTGCCGAACATCTGGGATGACGTGATGGCGACGGTAGACACCAACCTCACACTGGCGGACGTGGTGGGCATGTCGCCGCTGGCGCTGTCGCTGGATACCGCCGACCTGTCCTACTACACGTTTCGGATGAAACATGAGGTCAGTAACGCCTATTCCACCGCCGGGCAGCAGATTCTCGTGCCGGACAGGGAAGCCATCGCCGCCCTCATGCAGGCGGTGGTGCTGCCGCCCAATGCCAGCCAGATTCGCCCGGAACGCCCGACCATCGGGATTGTCAACGCCAGCGGCATTCTCTACCTGCCGTATGTAGTGGCTGATCGGCTGGAACTGGAAGGTTTCCGCACGGTGATTCTGGATGAATGGTCAGCCCCGCGCGAATACAATCGGATTGTGGACTATACCGGCGCGACCAAAGGCAGCCCGATTGGGCGGCTGCAAACCGTACTGCATGTGACGGAGGAGGGCGTCGCCTTCGAGCCAGACCCGCTGCGCGAGTATGATTTCCGGGTGTACATTGGCAACCAGGAGCAGTTCTGGGCCTGTACCCGCCCGGTCATCCAGCCGCCCGCCCCCACCGCCACGCCGGACACATCAGCAGAGGGAGGATAAGCCGATTGTGAGCAAAATGCTGACTTTAAGATATCTACTTGTCACACTCTTTGGAGCCGGTTATTTGCTGGTTTCACCAGGACTCGTGTCTCTGGCCCAGGACACCATGTCGCACGTATCCCCGATTGCAGTGGATGTTCGCTGCGCCGGAGATATTGTTGCCGGGCTGCCGCCGGATTTCGCCGGCACGATTTACCGGGTGCTGACATCCTACCCCTACAAAGGATACCAGTGGAATGGTCGCTGGGAGTTGGAGGCGATCACAGCTCAGGGACGGGTACTCACGGACATCCCGGTTCCACCCGAACTGAATCTCACCATCGCCCCGGTCGAAATCTCACCAGACGGACGCTACATTGTCTTTGAACCGGTAGCCGAAGGCACTGCCCTGGCCGTCTGGGATCGGGTCTCAAATGCGATGACCAGCCTGGATATGCCCACCGAGACCGCCGATTATCTCAAGGCGGGAGCCGATACAAACTGGCGAATACGGCGGAAAATCGATTGGATCAGCCCGGAGCAGTTCGTGATCCGCTTCTTTGATTTAGAGAATAACTTTTTCCTGAG
>JACKCH010000047.1 GCA_020634115.1 Anaerolineaceae bacterium | reverse complement strand
GGGACACACTTTCACATCCTGACGGCGCTCAGTGGGGAACTCGACATTGCCGCCGGGGATGACCGGGTGACACTCACCACCGGGCAGACGGCGCTGATTCCGGCCTGCCTGGGCATGTATACGCTCACCGGTACGGGGCGCGTGCTGCGTTCGTTTTAGGGGGCTGTTCTGTAGTTTGACCGGAACGGGGGCAGGGCGTTCGCTTGCCCCCGCTTGATTCTGAGTGGATGTAGGGGGTGTTAGAGCCGGTCAGCTTCGTCTGGCTCAACATCAGCGACCTTCGCCATCGCCGCCTCGAATTTCGCCCGATCCCCGCGTTCGGCACGCTCTGATAGATAGTCTTCTGTCATCAGCGCCGCGATTTTTTCCGCCAACGCCAGGGTAATCAACTGATTGATGGAGATATTTTCCTGTTCGGCTAACTTTCGTGCCGTCTTATGCAGCGATTCCGGTAATCGCAGACTGATTGTACTCATCATATCACCCCTATTTCCGTTCAATTGCAGTACGTTTAGTGTAAATCACCTGCATCGCTGGTTTCAATATTCCCCCGCCAACTCCCGCTTGATTATCGCCCGGTTTTCCGCTGTAATACAATCTATTGCAATGCGGCCTACCCGTGAATGGCATAGCATGGCTTTGGTCAACATGCTACAATTGGAGCATGTTTTGTTTGTATATATTGGATAGTCAGGACACCGATGATGACGCCTCAAGATTTTCTGTTTCGTGGTGATCTGGAAGAACTCGACCCGGCTGTTGCCGAACTGATCCGGCACGAGACGGCCCGCCAATCCCGCTCACTCATGCTGATCGCCTCCGAAAGCACCATTCCCGCGGCTGTGCGGCAGGCGGTAGGGTCTACCTTCCACAACGTTTACGCCGAAGGCTACCCCCTGGATGAAACCCGTGCCATGACCCAGGCTGAAATCCTGGATTACAACCAGCGCTTGCCCGAATACCGCCGTTTTGCGGATAAACGTTACTACAAAGGCACGGAGTATGCGGATGTGGTCGAGGCGCTGGCGCGGCGGCGGGCGGCGGAACTGTTCGCTACGCCCCAAACCCCGGCGGACAAGCTGTTCGTCAACGTGCAGCCGCTTTCCGGCGCACCGGCCAATAACGCTGTGTATCATGCGCTGGTGAATACCGGCGATACGGTGATGGGCATGGACTTGCTGCACGGCGGCCATCTGACGCACGGCAGCCCGGTCAACCGCACCGGCAAGAACTACAACATTATCAGCTACGGCATTCATCCCGAAACCGAACTGCTCGACTACGACCAGATTCGGGATTTAGCCCGCCAGCACCGCCCCAAGATGATTATCGCCGGGTTCACCAGCTACCCGCACGCCCCCGATTGGAAGATTTTCCGTGAAATTGCCGATGAAGTCGGCGCGTACCTAATGGCGGACATCGCGCATGTCTCCGGTCTGGTCATCGCGGGCGTGTATCCTAGCCCGGTGGGGATTGCCGACGCCGTGACCTTCACGACCCACAAAACCCTGGCAAGTTCGCGTGGTGGTGTCATCATCACCCACAAGAAGGCGCTCGCCAGCAAGATTGACCGGGCGGTTTTCCCCGGTGAGCAGGGCGGCCCGCATATCAACAAGATCGCCGGGCTGGCGGTGGGGCTGCGGCTGGCCGCTACGGAACAGTTCCGTGAACTCCAGCGGCAGACCGTGGTGAACGCGGCGCGGATGGCCGAAAAAATGGCGGAACACGGGTTCCGCGTCCCCTATGGCGGCACGACCACCCACATGTTCCTGGTGGACTGTAAATCGGTGGTCGGGCCGGACGGCACGCCACTTAGCGGTGACATGGCCTCCCGCATTCTTGACCTGGCCGGGATTGTCGTCAACCGCAACACCATCCCCGGCGATACCAGCGCCTTACGCGCCTCCGGGCTGCGGCTGGGGACGCCCTGGATCACGCAGCGCGGCTTTGGCGCAGCCGAGATTGATCGCCTGGCGCAGATTATTGCCGACCTGCTGCACGCGGCCACGCCCTTCAGTTACCAGGGCAAGCGGCGGCCAGAACCCCGCGCCAAAGTGAATTTCGAGGCGTTGCAAGCGGCCAAACTCGCCGTGCGTGACCTTTCCAACAGTGTGGGGATTGATACCGAAGCGATTGCGGACGATTACCCGCATTTCTACTACATGACGCCGGAGCCGAGTACGGTGGACTGGAAAACCCTGGCGATTCGCGGCGAACAGGCCGTGAATTTCCTGCATGTCGCCCTGACCAGCGACGTTCACGCGCTGCGACCCGGCGGCCAGCAGCCCACCTGGGTGTTAGGCGCGGATGGCGCGGCCATCACACGCGGCGTGCTGGAGCGGACGGTCAGTGGCTACGATCTGCATATTGCGATGAACCCGATCCGCGTGGCGACCTGGCTGCGGGCGCTTTCCGACGGCTTCACCTTGTTTGACCCCACCGATCCGTATGCCAAAGTCCCCGGCCCGGTAGATGTGCAAATCGTTGGGGCGGCGGATACCAGCCAGTTTAAAGTGAATATCAACGGGGATTGGCGTGACGACTTCACCGGGTACGCTGCGCAGAAAGCCTATTTCGTTGGGATGAACGGCGCGAACTATGCCGGGCCGAAACCAGCGGCGCTGCCTGCCTTTACCTGGGCCGAACCCGCCCCGGACGGTGTGAAAATCACGACGCTCCACGCTTTGCACCAGGACATGGGCGCGAAGATGGTCGAATTCGCCGGATACGATATGCCGGTGTGGTACTCGTCAGTGATGGAAGAACATCTCGCGGTACGCGATGGCGCGGGACTCTTCGATGTCAGCCACATGGGGACATTCGATGCAACTGGCCCCGGCGCGGCGGCTTTTCTCGACATCGTGACGACCAATGAGGTCGGCAAGCTGGCGATAGGCGAGTCGCACTACACCTACTTTCTCAATGTGGATGGTATCCCGGTGGATGACCTGATGATTTACCGGGTAGCTGAGGAACGCTTCCTGATCGTGGTCAACGCCTCCAATAATGACAAAAACTGGGCGTGGCTGAACGGCATCATCAGCGGTGAAGTTCAGATTGACCCGGCGAATCCGGGGCGGCGAGTCGAAGGTGTGGATCGCTTCGTTCTCCGTGATCTGCGCGACCCGGCGGTGGGCGCGGAAATGCGGGTAGACATCGCGCTGCAAGGGCCGAAAAGCACCGACATTCTGTTGCAGCTGCACGGCAGCGACGCCGACAAGACGAAAGTGAGTAAACTCCCCTGGGCGGGTGTCACCACTGTCACGTTGGGCGGGTATGATCTGATCGTCTCCCGCACCGGGTATACCGGCGAACGGGTGGCGTATGAACTGTTCATTCACCCCGATAAAGCACCGGCGCTGTTCAAAGACCTGGTGGAATGTGGCGCGGTGGCCTGCGGGCTGGCGGCGCGGGACAGCCTGCGGACGGAAGCCGGACTTCCGCTCTATGGGCATGAACTGGCAGGGCCGCTGACGCTCAACCCGGCGGACGCAGGTTTCGGTAGTTATGTCAAACTGTGGAAACCATTTTTTGTGGGTAAAGCCGCGTTCGCAGCCCATGAACGGGAACGAGATGCCGAGATCGTGCGCTTCCGGCTAGATAACAAGGGCGCTAGACCGGCACACCAGGGCGACCCGATGGTGGACAAGAAAGGTCGCGTGGTCGGCGTGGTGACCAGTTGCAGCATTGATACCGAAGGCTACCAATTGGGCCAGGCCTATGTGAAATTCACGTCCGGTGAGGAAGATACAGCGGTAGCAGTTTTCGCCGGGTCAGGGCGCACCAAAGCTGGTAAAGCGCCGGGTGATCTGGGGATGGGCGACAAAGTGCCGATGCCAGAACCGGCCACGATTTTGAGTCGTTTCCCAAAGCGGAAGAAATAGCGATAAATGATGGTGGGGCATGATGAGTCATGCCCCACAGCGTTACTTGTTTCAGAGAGGTGCAGAGTAGGGTATTCTGCGCCTTTTTGTATACCTGCCGACCGGTATTTACAGACCGGTAGATTCGGGCGGGAAGTTTTGCCGGTAGAGTTGCAACGCGTGCATCACCGTCTTTTTGGCTTCTTCCGCATTAACCCACCCCTCGTTCGTTACCGGATGCCCTTCCAACTGCTTATAGGTCATGAAGAAATGACCGACTTCGTTCGGAAAGTGGCGAGGGAGATCGGGCAGGTCTTTGTAGTCGTCAAAATTCGGGTCGGTGGCGGGGACGGCCAGGATTTTATAGTCCGGCTGGCCTTTATCCACCATTTTGAACATTCCCACAGGCCGCGCTTCGATCACACATCCAGGGAAGGTGGGTTCGTTCATCATGACCAGGATGTCCAACGGGTCGCCATCCTCAAAGTAGGACTGCGGGATAAAGCCATAGTCGCCAGGATAGTGCAGCGGGCTGAATAACACGCGGTCGAGTTTAATCACACCAGCGCGTTTACTGTACTCGTACTTGTTACGGTTACCTTTGGGAACCTCAACGACGGCGTAAATAACGTCGGGCGGTTGAGGGCCAGAGGACAGATTATGCCATAGATGGAGACTCATGATTCCTCTTTCTCGTCGCTAGAACTATCCGGTTTTCCACAAACTCCCTGTAGGTTGGTTGCAGCCGTTTCCAGGGAGAATTCTTGTCAGTATGCCCCGCCATGATTCGCACTTCTGCCTTTGGGCGGGGTGCGGTCGTCCCCCGAAGTTGCACGGATGCGCGTATCGTCACTTTTATTCCGCGACCGGCAGGGATAGAACATTGATCCTCAGGCCAAGCCGCTGTACTTGCAGGAGGGTGCCGAAGATCCAACCCTCGCGCAGGCTGCCCGTCGTGGGATCATTGAAACGGACTTTCACCCAATCGGCTGTCTGATTGCGTCCCAGCACTTCAACCACCATGTCAC
>JACKCH010000046.1 GCA_020634115.1 Anaerolineaceae bacterium | reverse complement strand
ACATCCAACGCCGCACGAGAGCGAGTCGCGCCGCATCCCGATAAGCTGCACTGATGGTGCAACTCAAACGCAACAGTTTCCTGTGCGAAACCGGCACACTGGTTCAGTATTTGTGGTAGAGTAGGAAGTCGGAATGACTGATCTGTCAGTCAGGTTGGCGCGGGGTCGTCAAAAACTGGCGCTGCGCCATACGTAACGCGGAGATTGCTATTCCGGCCAGGCAGACTATTGCTGCCCTCGCCCATGAAACGTGTCACCATAAATCACCTGTGTACTTTTTGGCGATATTGCTTGAAGTACTTGACCCAATATAGCACGCTTTTTAAACGGTGTCTATAGCAGCGGAACAAGGTGAAATTATTCTCAAAAGGTGGTAGCTATCAGCCATCAGTTTTCAGTACAACTGGGTAAGGTCGACCGCGACCTGACTGCTTTTTGCTGACAAATAGTCGCCATCCGTTTACCGGGTGAAAGTCGCTAAAAAGGCGCTTTCCGGCACATGATACCGGGCGCGAATCCAGTCGTCGGTGGTACTCCAGGGTTCGCCGCGAATCCCGACACACACCCAGGCGCCCGGCGGAACCACCGCCGGTTCGCTGCTTTCGATACTCTGCACCATAATTTCATGGGTGATGCGCTTGGCCCAGACGCCCACTTTTTTGTAGTAGGGGCGACATCCCAGGCTATACAGATGGCGCTCAGTTGGTGTAAGTGTCGAATAGGGTTCATCCCACGGTGCGTAGGTCTTCTGGAAAATTTCAGGATTAATCGGGCGGGGGTGATAGTCTTCCAAACGGGGGTGCAGGGTATCGCCAGCACGATACGCGATATAATACCCGGCGTGCACCACCAGCGTGTCCCATTCAGTCTGGATATGCATAGGTGCTTCTTCAACTGGCAAACGACGAATCATGCTTACCTGTTTACGGCTGTGGTAGTATCGGAAACCCTGTGCGATTAATTCCTGTTCGCTCCATCCTTTTTGTCGGATGATGTCCATTGGTAATTCCTCACTATCCCCAACCTGGTGCGCTTTGCTTTCCATTGTATGCCAAAAGCATGAAGATTAACGTTACAATATGTTACTATATGTTTCAAAATCGTAAAATAGGAAAAAAGGAACACCCTCTGTTCCATAATGAACAAAGGAGCCTCATAGGTGGTGGGTATAATCGTGGGGCGGATGGTCAACCAGACCATGCCCGGCCGCTCCGCCCGCCTGATATTCGTTGAGAATCGCTGGTCAGCGGCTTATTTTTTCCAGGGCTTCCGTCGCCCGGCGCTCCATGAAGATGTCGTCGGTGGTAGAAACCGAAATCAGTGCCTCAACCGCTTTCTTGCTGCCGATTTCACCCAGCGCCCAGGCCGCGTTATAGCGCACCCAGCGCCCTTCACCGCGCAGCACTTGAATAAGATCATCAGCGGCACGCTCTGCGCCCAGTAGCCCCAGCGCCGAGGCCGCGCTTCCCTGAACCCAGTCATCATCATCTTTCAGAATTCCCAGCAGGGGATCAATGGCACGTTCATCCCCCAGTTTGCCCAGCGCCCAGGCCGCACTGCTGCGGACAAACGGGCTGTCGTCAGTCAGCAGGGCGATGAGCGCCTCAGCAGCGCGGGGGTCGCCAATATGTCCCAGCGCGGAGGCGGCATTTTGACGGGTGCCGGGGTCGGAATGCTTTAAAGACGCGATCAAAGGCTCGACCGCGCGAGGAGCGTTGATTTCACCCAGCGCCGAGGCCGCCCACTCCTGTACGGTCGTATTCTCGTCATGTAGCGCGGCGATGAGCGGGTCTACCGCCCGTTTATCTCCGATCTGCCCCAATGCCCAGGCCGCATAGTAACGGACGCGCCAACCGGGATGGTTAAGCGCCTGAATCAGCGAATCAACCGCTACTGTCCCCATCTCCAGCAGTTCAATCGCTGCGGCCTCACGCGTATCTGAGTTAGGTTGTTCCAATCTGGTAATCAGTTCTTCAATTCGTTGTGATGAGTCCACCATAAGATAAGCTCTCCCGATCTATTTTGGTTTCTGAAACCCGGTGCTGACGCATAAAACCTACACCTTAGCCAGAAGCCTGATGAAAATTCAGCATCACTTTCTTTCAGGATAACATTATTTTCGAGCATTGTCCCTCAAGATTCGATATTTTGCCCGAACATCTCCAACGCTTGCTTCTCCAACTCCCATAATTCCATCGTTTGCTGCTCTTTAATCAACTTCTTCAGCCGGTTATAGCCATCCGCGTATTCCTTGCTCCATTCCCTGGCGAAGTTCCCTTCTTTAATCTCATCCAGCGTGACTTCCATCAAGCGTTCGAGCTTCAGATCGCTAAACCGATTGACGCGGCTGAAGGTCCCGTATTGGTTGGTGAGCGGAGCCAGCAGTAGTGCCTGTAACAGCCCACTCTGGGTCGCACGCTCTAGGTAGTCATTAATCTCGCCGGAAAGATACAGCTCGGTGAGCGCGGCTTCCGGTGTGTATCCCTTATTAATGAGCAGGTTCGCCGCCGTTGTGAAAACCAGGTGCATCAGCGGGAGAATCGTCTGCTGTACAAATAAGTCTAATTCTGCCTCCCACTGGAAAGCGATCTCAATCGCGCCTGCTCGCAGCGTGCCGAGCGCCTTCGCCAGCGCCAGCAGCAGCGGCCAGGACTGCCCGCTGGAATCCTGGGCCACAGAAATGAAGCTGTAGAATCCCTCGCCTGCGGTAAACCGTTCCCGCACTGCCGGGCCGAGGATACGCGGTGCAATCAACCCCACATCCACAAAGGGGGGCGGTTCGATAAACCCGAATGTCAGGTTATAAGCGCTGGCGAAGATCAGCATGTGGCCGCGTCTGAGCTGCGGTGAAATCTGATCCAGGTAGATTCCCGGCATGGTTTCATTGGGAACGAGCAGGATAATCACCTGTGCCTTCTGCACTGCCTCGCTGATAGTCACTAACTGGAAGCCAGCTTCCTGTAATGTTGTCACGCGCTCCAAGTCGGTCTCGGAAACAAGGACATTCAGGCCGCTGTCGCGCAGGTTGAGCGCTACGGAACGCCCAAGACTCCCATAGCCAATGATGGCGACGGTTTTACCGTCCAGGTAGCTCAGATCGCCGTGCACTTCTGTATAAATCATGGTCATGGGGAAAGCCCTCTGTGTTTTCGTCTACGTCTGTCAATAATAGCGACCCAATGGCAGCTTTTAAACCTGGGACTGTAAACCGATTAACGTGGCAATTCCCGTAACTCTATGCCTGACAGCCGATTTGCAACCAGCAAACATATATGGTTCTCATATAACAAAAGCGTTACAATCAGAAATATCAACTGTGATAAATGTTCAGGAGCGTATGCTAAACATCCGGCATTCCTGAACGGGATCTAAGGCATTTGCCTTGAGTCGATATAAAGTTTGTTAGGTTGTATTTATACGGTTTTCGTATTGTTGAGGTAAATAGATGCGGTTCTCCCCTGGGCTTTCTCTCGTAGGAGGGGGTATGCGGGGCAGAAACTAGGCAACCATAAATTGGGAAAAATACTTGCTTTCATTTTCCTAAAAATGTAAATTCGTGTTTATTCAGGAAGCGCAGGTTTGCCATGTCCGAAACCCCTAATATTCCCTGGGTCATTGTGTTACGTGCCCCGCAGATGCCGGAACCGTTGAAGATTCGATTGGAAGACCGGATTACTCTGGGAAGGATCGTTGAAGGCGATACGCTCCAACCAGATATTGATCTGAGTGTTTACGGAGCGGAAGAGTTCGGGGTGTCGCGCCGTCATTTGGCGATGCACACTGAGGATAATCGTCTGTGGATCACCGACCTGGAAAGCGGTAATGGGACATTCATCAACGGCGAACGGCTGCGGCCTGACGAACCTCGTCCGCTGTCACACGGAGACACCTTGCAAATTGGGCGAATGCGGATGGAAACCCAGGTCATTGTCTCACCTATGTATGGCAGCGGCGGCCATAAACAGCCATCGATCCAGATGGAGGATGAACTTCCACCAGGACGCGGCCAGCTAGTGCTGATTGTCGAAGACGATATTGAAGTCGCCAAAGTGCTTTCGCTCATCCTGGAACGCAACGGCTACACCACTCGCATCAGCCGGGAAGTGATCGGCGCGATTCGCCTGTTCAACCAAAAGCGACCCAGCGCCGTTGTGCTGGATTTGATGCTGCCTGACCTGGATGGGCTGGAATTCTGCCGTTATGTCCGCCGTGATACCCAACAGAACGACATCCCGATTGTAGTGGTCAGCGCCGCTAAAACCCAGTCGTCGGTTTCGCAACTGCTGGACGCGGGAGCGAATGTTTTCCTAGGTAAGCCGGTTAGCGCCCAGGAACTTCGGCATGTGATCGGCTCATTGATCGCCCAGCGTGAAAGCGGCAAGGCTGGTATCGCTACGAAAGCCTTGGTTGGCACAGCACCATTGCGGGCGATGCCTACTGAAAGCCGCCGCAATTCCGCTGTTTTGTTTGTCGCCGGGAACAGCGACTCGCCCATTACGCTGACAGTAGTGAACCCGATTTCGTTTGGCCGATCATCCAACACCGGCCAATTAGGGGATAAATCACAGCATGTCAACCTGAGTCGGTATGATGCGGTCAACATGGGCGTTTCGCGGGTGCATATGTTTCTCCATTACCGGGATGACAAGTTCTTTGTCGAAGATGCCGACAGCATCAACGGAACCTATGTCAATGGCGACCCGATCAACCCGCGCACGCTGGTGCCAGTGGAAAACGCCGATGAAATCCGGCTCGGCCAACTCCGCATGTATATCTATTTCCTGGATGACAGGGATTTAGGTGACGAGACGTTATAACGTCCGCAGGTAGGATTTTGAAGCGTAGCGCCGGGCGAAAGGCTGAAGTTACCGGCCCTTTCGCCCGAAAAACCGGTTGAAGAAACCGGGATTGTTGATATTCTCCAGCAGCTTTTCAATCTTTCGCCCAACCTGATGCACCGTGTCACCCCGACTCTGCATCATGTTCAACAAAATCGTTGCGCCAGTGCGGGTGCGATCTTCCTCTGCAAGCGATTCCAACATACTGTAGAGTGCGTGCTGGTTGTGAGCGGGAATCGGCTCGGTGGTGTTGAGTAGGGGGGCTGCTACCGGCGTGAAATCATCATAGGGAATTGGCGGGGGGGCAATCGGCGTGAGCGGCGCTGGCCGCTTGTTTTGACGGGCAATATCCGCCACTGAGCCTTTCAACTGCGCGACTCGATCCTTCCCGGTAAAATCCACAATCTGTGTGCCTTTCAACGCCGGGGGCAACAGCGGAATCTCGAACGGTTGCGACTTCACCGGCAGAATCCACTTATTCAGCGCGTGGGCATAGGTGTATTCCAGGTAGCAG
>JACKCH010000045.1 GCA_020634115.1 Anaerolineaceae bacterium | reverse complement strand
GACGCCGCTGCATGTGTTCGTGGACGCCAATCGGACCAAGCAATTGATCTCGAATCTAATGGCGAACGCCATGAACCACACCCCCAAAGGCGGCAAAATTGAAATCGAAGTGCAGGCGCGTCGCTCTGAAAACCCCGACTATCCGGGCTATGCACTGATTCATGTGCGGGACAACGGGGTTGGCGTGCCATCTGACCTGCTGGCGCAGGTTTTCCAGCCTTTTGAGGCGGCGGCACAGGGCAGCACTGTCGTCACCGGCACGGCACTCGGCCTGAGCCTCGCTAAAGAGATTGCCGAACTGCACGGCGGTGAGATTACGGCCACCAGCGAGATGGGCAAGGGCAGCACGTTCAGCGTAAAACTCTTACTCATGGAAGATTAGTAACAAAACAGGAGCGCCAACGTGCGCTCCCGAAATGTTCAGGATTATGACACCCTTCTCGATTTTTCAACACCTAGATTACGTCGCGCTTTTCTGTTTATAGGCGGAGATGGCCGCCTCAATCGCGTCATCGGCGGCGCGGTCTATCTGACCGCGATCCGTGCCGCCGCGTGGCGCACTGATATGCTTCTCGTCAATCTGGTCAAGCGCCTTCAGCAGTTGAACGCCGCGCTGCACCCAACTTTCACGTTCGGCCTCATAGTCTGCGGTCTGCATTTTGCCGGTAGCGTGGTCTTCGTCCAAGTCGCGGATATTGGTCAACACCCGTTCGTAGTAGACCACCAGGCGTTCGTACTGCTTCTGAATCAACAGCGTTTCGGAAGGGGTTTCTACTTGGCGGCGGAAAAATGGCAGCGCAATCCAGAATGCCGTCAGCACTGTCACGATCAATGAAGCGATTAAGCCTTGTGTACTCATCTAATCTCTCATCCTGTCGCCAGCAGCCGGTCAATCTCCGCGCTCAGGTCATCCACCGTCACGCGGGCGTAGAAGAATTTGGCAACATTGCCGTGCTGGTCAATCACAAAGGTTTCCGGCACACCCTGAATATTATAGGCATCCGAAATGCGCGTCCCTAAATCCATCCCGTTCGGGTAGGTCTGGCTGTATTCCGCGATAAAGGCCTTTGCCCCATCTTCCGTATCGGTATAAGCCACGCCCAGGAGCAGCACATCACCACGATCCTGGTACTTTTCCCAGACCGTCTGCAAATCCGGCGCTTCAACCCGGCACGGGCCGCACCAGCTTGCCCAGAAGTTGATGATGACCACCTTACCACGCAAATCGGCCAGATTGTAGGTCGTGCCGTCAAACGTCGTCAGCGAGAAAGTGGGTGCCGCGCCCGATTCCGGTTGGGTCTGGTTCTGGCGGGCCAGCATGACGCCGAACACCGCTGCTACCGCCACAATCCCGATCAGCAGCACAATCGAGCCAGGAGATAACCCGGCCCGCTTTTCGGTAGGGGCATCTTCCTCTTGCAAAAAGTCCAGTTCGTTGATTACGTCAGTCATCGTCGTTTTCTCTACTCTAATTATCCATCACTGGCGTATGGTCGGATTAATGTCTGATACTGGATAGGGCAACCATCACCTCTATCCGTCTGTTGACTATGTCTATTTTTGTAGGGGAGGGTCTGAGACCCTCCCCTACGACATCATCTGTTTCGCAAACACACCTCAACCAGTGCAGCTCAGACTTTACAGCCCGATCAGCGCCGCGCTTTCAGATCGGCTTCCAACCGGTTGCGGTAGGCATCATCGCCGCTCTCCACCTGGCTGGTGCTAATCGTCGTCTTTTGACTCCGCCAGCGGCGGAAGTTCACCAGCACAATCACCAACAGTCCTAACCCGATCAACCAGGGCGTCACCAGGGATAGACTCCTGAGGAGCGGGTCTTGCGGTGTACCCACCACACGCTCCCCGAAGCGATTAATGAAGTCGGTGATGATCTCAGCTTCGGTGTAGCCTTCTTCAAGTTGTGTGCGGATTTCGCCACGCCACTGCTCACAGGCCGCCGTCCCGCAGACATCCAGCGGGATGTTCTCGCACACCGGACAGTACATCTTTTTGGCGATGGCGTTCACATCATCGTCCGTAACAGTAAGTTGCTGTGCGGCGGCTGGCAGCGCCACCAGCAGAAAGAGTGCCAGCAGAACACCGCGCAGGATTATCCATCTGTGTCTCATGCTTTTGCCCCCGCTCGTCTTGTTTTGCCGCTAAACTGCCGTTCACGCAGCGCAACCGGCGCGGTTTCGTTCGGCCAGGCAGCAATCAATGTGCCTAAAATCAACACCAGACCGCCCCACCAGACAAGGTTTACCAGCGGGTTGATATACACTTTGAACGTAGCGTTGGAAGCGGTAATCGGCTCCCAGTCCACCAGGATGACATAGAAATCATTCTCGACGGTGCTGTACGCCCCGGCGATAGTCGAACTATTCATACCTTCCGAGTCCGGGTAGAAGTCCCGACGCGGGCGAATGGTCGCCAGGGTCTGGTTATCCCGGCTGATCGCTACCGTTGCAATATCCATGATGCGCCCATCATCCGCAATCTGGCCGCCATCAAAACCGAGGTAGGTCATCTGGTAGCCATCAATATCCAGACTTTCGCCTACCGAAAGCGTGCGCTGCGTTTCCTGCTGGAACACCGTACTACCGATCACGCCGATACCGATGATCGTTACACCGATATGGATGATATAGCCGCCATAACGCCGCCGGTTACGGGCGAACAGCGCAATACCCGCCTGCATCGGGCTTTCGCCCAGACCACGCATACGCGCCCGAACGCCCCGGTAAATCTCATTGATCGCCACGAAACCCGCCAGCGCCACCACACCATACCCGATGAGCGCGCCCGGCTGAGTCATCCCGGAAAGGAAGATCAGTCCCATGAAACCCACCGTCAACACTGCCGGGATCATCAGGGAACGCCCTAAGCGGCTGAGGGACGTAGCGCCCCAGGCCGAAAGCGGCGCGATACCCATCAGGACATAGAGCGCGAGGAACAGCCAGGGGGTCACCTGGTAGAAGTAATCCGTCCCCAGCGTGATATTGGTATCCAGCGCCAGTTCGGAAACCACCGGCGCGCCGAAGCTGCCCCAGAAGATCACCACGAACAGCAACAGGAAGATCACGTTATTCAGGACGAACAGGCTCTCCCGGCTAAACAGGTTCATGAAGCGGTGTTCATCTTTGAGTTCACCACGATTCCAGCGCCACAGGATGAGGCCGACGGAAACCAGGGTGATGCCCGCCCAGAAGAAGAACATCGGGAAGCCAATTTCGCTGCGGGCGAAGCTGTGAACACTGTCAATCAGGCCGCTGCGGGTGGCGAACGTGCCGAAGATCACGGCGGAGAACGTGCCGATCACCAGGAACATATTCCATACTTTGAGCATCCCGCGCTTTTCCTGAATCATGACGCTGTGCAGGAAAGCTGTCCCGACCAACCAGGGCAGGAAAGCAGCATTCTCTACTGGGTCCCAGCCCCAGTACCCTCCCCAGCCCAGCACATCATACGCCCAGCGCCCGCCCAGGATGAGGCCGAGGCTGAGAAACAGCCAGGCCACCAACGCCCAGCGACGGGTCGCTTTAATCCAGTTGGTCGAAAGATCACCAGAGGCCAGCGCCGCCATCGCAAACGCAAAGGGAATCACAAAACCCACAAAACCCAGATACAGCATGGGCGGGTGGATAATCATGCCGAAGTGCCGCAACAGCGGGTTCAGACCCTGTGCGGTTTCCGCTAACCGGGTCGCGGTGGGCGAAACCCCGGTTGGTGGTGCGAATACCGCCTGGTCAACACAGCCACTGGGTGAAGTCTGAACAAAACTCGTGACGCCAACCAGCCGCAAAGCACTCTGAACCTCGGTGGCGCGGTTATCTTTCAAGCAGGAGACACCGTAAATCTGCGTGTCAAGCTGCTCGCTGCTGTCAATCCCCAGCCCGTTCAGTGTACGATCTATATCGGCACGCTGCGTGTCCGTCAGCCCGGAATCCTGCCAGTAAACATCACTCCCATCATAGAGCCACCAGCGTTCAAACGGGTTTTCGTAAAAGATATTCAGTACCAGGAAGAACCCCAGCGTCGCCATCGTATAGGCGATCACATAGGGCATCAGCCGCCGCTGGCTGCGCCAGTTAATCAGCAGCGCCGCCGCCGCGAAAATACTCATCAGAGTCGACCAGAAAAGGATCGAGCCTTTTTGCGAACCCCACAGCGCGGTAATGCGGAAGAACAGCGGGGTATTGGGGTCGCTGACCGACCAGACATAACTGAGTTGATACTCCCCGGTGATGAGCGCGATCATCAACGACAGCGAGGCCGCGATCAACAGTGGGCAGGTGAGCAGCGCCGCGTTACGGGCGCTTAGAATCATCCGTTCCGACTGCCGCCGCGCCCCAACAATGGCCGTGACCAGTGCATAGGCCGCTGCCAGCAGCGCCAGCAGCAGGCTTACAAAACCGAATTCGGCTAACATAATTGGTTGCTATGCCCCCGGCTCGACAATGGACTGCCCAGGCTGTGCTTCTTCAAAGCGAGTCGGGCATTTGAGCAGCAGTTCAGAAGCATGGAACACGCCATCCGTGCCCATCGTGCCGGTCATAATGGCCTGCGCTTCGTGCTGGAGCAGATCAGGCATCGGCTGGCCTTCCACGCGCACGGTCAAACGGCTGCCATTGGGGTCAATTACCGCCTCGTGCAGTGCAGTCGCCAGATTTTCATAATCCAGGGGGACATTGGCGGCATCAAAAGTAATAATCAGGTTCTGGCTATCAAAGTTTATCGTCGCACCATCTACCGCCCCGGCGACACGCACGGTCTGGCCGACATATTCCGGGTTGCTGACCAATTCATCAATGGTGATGTAATAACGCGCCCCGGATAACGTGCCGGAGATTACCAGGTACGCCACAGCGGCCAGGATCAAAATGCCGCCGATGAGAAATTTCAGACGTTCGCTACCGCGCGCACGGACAGGCTCTGTGGTGCTTTGCGGTTTTTCCCAGGTTGCTTCAGCCATTGTGATGTTACTCCTCTGTTTGTTTTTTTCTAGCTGACCACAATCGGGTTCATTATAGCGCAAGCGGGAAATAAACTGAATATTTCTAATCTGAATCTGAATAATGAGGACTCCTATCACGGGTCTGGTGTGATAATTGTTAGGCTGACGGGGGAGCAAATTTTGAGGAGAGAGGTTTCAGACTGAAACCAGTTTTATTGCGTTCTTTCGATAAACCAACGAAATTATGGATAATCAACTAGGCTTTGGAATGTCTTTTCCTGATAGCTGACGACTTGAGCCTTTCTGTTGCGCGTATGTATTCCAGCTCAAATGACATCCAACATTACTATCAATATGTTCTAATCTTCGGTAGTTCGACTATACAAGAGGCCGTATTTATGCTCCCATACTTCTACGATTGGAGCTACAGAGCGTTCTAGATCTTCACAATATTGTTTTAATCGCGGGTATTTCTGCTTATATCGAGGGGCCAGTTGAGCAACCAGACTCAGTACAGCGCTTACAGCGGGTTTGGCATTCTGAAATCT
>JACKCH010000044.1 GCA_020634115.1 Anaerolineaceae bacterium | reverse complement strand
GCCTGGGAAGGCTTACCGTTTATTACAGAGAGGGAGTCTGCATCATGCAAAAAATATTTCGTATTCGCTTCTTACCGATTCTTGTTGGGATGCTGTGCCTATTGCTGGCCGGTGTCGCTCTGGCTCAAGGTGGGTTTGTGGCCTATGGACAGTCGGTTGCTGGTGAGATTACCGACCAAAGTCCACTGGTGCTGTACACCTTCCAGGGGAATGCCGGGGATGTGATGACAGCCCAGGTCAGTGCCACTGCACCGGGCCTAGACCCGACTCTTACCCTGTTGAGTCCGAGTGGTGTGCCGCTGGCAAACAATGATAATGACCCATTCGGGTTTAACGGGAGCGATGCCCGCCTGAACTACACGCTGGCGGACAGTGGCGTGTACTCGTTGCTGGTAGGTAGCGCCAATAACACACGCGGCAGTTTTATCCTGCGGCTGACTCAGCGTTCGAGCAGCGCGGGCGCAGCGCCTTTGAATGGCGCGGCCCAGGTTGACCTGACGACCGGCACGCAAACGCTGGTTGTGCCAGGCAACCCCGCCGCCGTGACGCCGATCACAATTCAGTCCAATCCACCCGGCGCGCCGTTCTCGGTGGAGGTGCGTGACCCTGGCGGCCAGACGATTGCAGTTTTCGCCGGATTGCCGAGCGTGACTCTGGCATTGCCCGCAGCCAGTGGGGATTTTGTAATTGTCGTTACCCCGACGACACCGAATGCCCAAGGATCTGTCGTGGTGAACCAGGGGGATGCCCCCGCGCCGCCGGATACCAACACACCGCCGCCCGCGCCGGTTGCCACCGAGGAAGTCGCCCCGGATGGCCCGCTTCCGGGTGTATGCAGCGTGACCGCTGCCGGGAATGTCACCAATGTCCGCAGCGGCCCCGGCACCGATTATGGTGTCGTGGCGCAGTTGAGCAACGGCCAATACTTTGAAGTGGTCGGGATCAATGGCGTCTGGTACGCCGTGAGTCTGCCCGGTGGCGGGCAGGGATGGGTACGCAGCGATGTCGTGGGGGCTTCCGGGCCGTGTGATAATCTGCCGCAGATGGGGGCGCCGACTGTTCCCAACGAGCCAGTGACGACTGAGGAAGCCGGTTCGACCCTCGCCACGCCAACCTATACGGCGACCTTCGTCCCCGGTGTGCCGACTGCAACCACGCTACCCCCGCAGCAGCCGACGGCGACTACACCTCCACAGCCGCAGCAACCGACGGCGACCTTCACACCATCCTATACGCCACCCGCGCCGCCGACGGCGACTTTCACGCCGTCCTATACACCGACGACACCCCCCGCACCGCAGGAGGCCCCAGCAGACCCACGCTTTAACAATCCACTGGACATCGCACTGGATACCACCGGGTCAGTCACCGACTTCGTATCGTATCCGGGTGGAGATACGGAAGACCGGGTACGGTATAGTGTGACCGGGATGAATCCGAATTCGTCGCTTTCTGGCGGGCGGGCGCGATTGATCCTGGCCGTAAGCTGCTTTGGCAATAACACGGATCAGGTACAGTTCTTCACGAATGGGCAGACCTATACCTGCGGGCAGACGATTGTGGATAAGGAAGTCACGTTCGACTCCAATACCGGGAGCGTCGTGATTACCGCCGTTGGTGGCAACGGCACGTATGTGCAGTGGGTGCTGACCGGCACGGCGACACGAGTGAACTGAGCGCAGTGCTAAGTCTTGAATGCTGAGGCACGAGAGACAAATATCATATTTACGCAAAGAGGCGGCACACTGGCCGCCTCTCTGTGTTCATTTGCCGATCTGGTCATTTGATAGATCAGGTATCCGCACCGATTCGTTTCCGGTCGCCTCGAACGATAAAGAAGTAGAATATATCCTGAAAAAACGATGTAAAAAATCCCTTCGCGTAGGTTTTTCGTAGGCTATCGGTCAGACAATCTGCTCATTTTATGCTTTACTGTATCCATGTCCGCACGGACTTTTTATTTTGTACAAGTAATGAGGGAGCTAGAAATGTCATTTCGTTTCAAATCTGTAGTTGTGATGGCGCTGTGCCTGTTATTGGTCGGCGTTGTCTCCGCCCAGGGTGGATTTATCGCCTATGGACAGACCATGTCTGGGACGGTCAGCGACCAGTCTCCGGTGGTGCTGTATACCTTCCAGGGGAATGTTGGGGAGCTGGTGGCGGTTGAAGTGAGCGCGACCAGTCCCGGGCTGGACCCGACGCTGACGTTACTCAGTCCGGGCGGCGTGCCGCTGGCGAACAACGATAATAATCCGTTCAGTTTCAGCGGGAGCGATTCCGGCCTGACGTATCAACTCACCGAAACCGGTGTGTATTCACTGCTGGTGGGCAGCGCCAACAACACCCGTGGCACTTTTAATCTGCGGTTGACCCTTGGAGCCAGCAGCACGGGCGCAGTGCCATTGAACGGCGCGGCGCAGGTTGACCTGACAACTGGTACACAGACGATCCTGGTTACGGGCAATCCGGGCGGCACGACCCCTATCCTGTTCCAGGCCAGCCCGATGGAAACGGCCTTCTCGGTGGAAGTCCACAATCCCAGCGGCCAGATTATCGCCATTCTGATTGGGTTCCACGATTTCACACTGCCACTTCCGGCGGCGAGTGGCAATTTCACTGTGGTGATTAAAGCGACTACACCGGGGACGCCAGGGTTGGTCGTGGTCAGCCAGGGCGCTGCCAGCAGTCCCCCGTCGCCGGTTGCGACGGAAGAAGTTTCAGCACCTGTCGGCCCGCCTGCGAACATCTGTAGTGCCTCGCCGGCCAATGGCGCGGTGAATGTCCGAAGCGGCCCCGGCACAGAGTACAATGTCCTCGCGACGATGCAAGTCGGGCAGTATTTCGAGGTGGTTGGTCAGAACGCCGGTTGGTATGTGGTCATGATCCCCGGCGGTATTCAGGGGTGGGTCGCCGGGAGTGTGACGATGCTGAATGGCCCGTGCGCAAACCTGCCGTTTATGCAGGCACCCGCCGCGCCGCAGCAGCCATCCGCGCCGACTATCGCGCCTTCACCGACGCCGGTCACTGGCGGAGAACAGCCCACCCAACCGTCCCAGCCCACACAGCCGTCGCAGCCCACTCAACCCCCGCCACCCACCGCTACCCAGGCCGCACCGACTGCACCGCCCGATAGCAACACCCGGATGGTCGTGCCGCTGGATGGCAGCATCAGCCTGAGTGATTACGTTTCTTTCCCGAATGGTGATGTGGAAGATGTGGTCAGCTACGATACCTCCGGGCTGAACCCGAACCAGTCGCTGCCGGGCGGACGCGGGCAGTTATCTATCGCGCTGGTCTGCTCCGGTAACGGCTCGAACTTTATCATATTCCGTATTGATGGTCGGGACTATACCTGTGGGCAGACGTTTGAGCGAACCGTGAACGCCGACTCGGATACGGGCGCGGTGCGGATCATCGCCTCCGGCGGGGATGCCACTTATGTTCAGTGGACGCTGAACGCCACCCTGACGCGGATCAATAACTAAGACTCAACCATCTGAATGCAAAAGAGGCGGCCTGTGTGCCGCCTCTTTTGTTTTGCAGGGTCGTGTTATCTAGTGTTACCGGTCAAAGACGGTTTCGATGTAGCGTACCATGTCGCGGAAGGAGACAACGCCTTGCACCAGCCCACTATCGTCTACGATGGGAATGTGGCGGTAATGGTGGATCGACATCAGGTGCAGTGCATGGGCAATCGAAACGTGCGCTGGCAGGGTGTCCGGGTTGGGAGTCATGAATTCGCTGACCGTGCGACTCTCTAGGTCGGTGACGCGGGTGGCGATTTTCATCAGGACATCGCCTTCGGTGAAAATTCCCACCGGGTGTGATTCGGTATCCACTACCAACAGCGCCCCCACACCAGCCTCCTGCATCATTGTAATCGCCTGTGCCAACGAGGTGTCCGGCGTCACTGTGATTGGCGTGCGGTTCTGGTGTAATACCGCGATAGGTGCCTGGGTGATGTCGGCATAGGGGCTTTCCTGGCTCGTCATTTCCCGCGTCAATTGGCCGAGTTCTTCGCCCATCTCATCCATATAGGCTTCGTCCAGGCCGCTGATTGCCATCGTCTCGGTGGTATCACTCATCATGACTTCGGGTTCAGCTTCTTCCTCAATCGTCCAGGTGTAATCGGCCTGATACAACGCCCGTAAATCGGTATCGGGTTTCTTCGCCTGGGATTCATGGATCTGCCCCATCAACAGTTCCTCGTAGGAGGGTTTGGGCGTCCGGTATATGACGCCGAAAGGCACCGGGAAGTCCGGGTAATCCATCTGCGTGAGCAGGTAGGCCAGATGGTCGTTGGTTTCATCGTGCACCAGCAGATCGGCCTCGGTCGCGCCGTTCCCAAGCTGGACGACTTCCAACCGCAGGCCGTTGAGCCGCAGCCCTTTGTCCTTGTCCTTGCCGAAAATCATCGGCTGGCCGTGTTCCAGGAACAGCGCGTTATCGTCCTGGGTGCTTTTCTCCGCTACATGCTCCCAGGTGCCGTTATTGAAAATGACGCAGTTCTGGAAGATTTCAACGAACGATGTGCCTTTATGCTCGGCGGCGGCCAACAGCGTGGCTTCCAGGTGGCGGGTGAGGGTATCCATCGTGCGGGCGATGAACGTCGCTTCTGCCCCCAGCGCGACAGCAACCGGGTTAAAGGCCGGTTCAATCGAACCCATCGGAGAAGACTTGGTCTTCGTGCCGGGAAGGGAAGTGGGGGAATATTGGCCTTTGGTCAGCCCATAAATCCGGTTATTAAAGAGCAGGATGTTCAGGTCAATGTTGCGGCGGCAGGCGTGCAGCAGGTGATTACCGCCGATGCTCAGACCGTCGCCGTCGCCAGTCACCACCCACACACTGAGTTCTGGGCGGGCGATCTTGAGTCCTGTCGCCAGCGTGGGCGCGCGTCCGTGAATGCTGTGGATGCCATAGGTATTCATGTAATAGGGGAACCGGCTGGAACAGCCAATGCCGGAGATAAAGACGATATTTTCTTTGGGAATGCCGAGGCCGGGCAGTGTTTTCTGCACCCCGGCGATGATGGCGTAATCACCGCAGCCGGGACACCAGCGCACGGTCTGGTCAGAAGCAAAGTCTTTACGGGTGTACGTTGGGATATTTTGCACGGGAATGTCGGTCATAATCTCGCCTTTAACGTTTCCCTTTATTGTCCACTTTTTTCGATTTGTCGCAACCACTGTCGCACCAGCGCGATATGCTCTGGATAGTGTTCGTAGGTGTTCCCGGCGATGAGCGCGAATGGCGGTTCACGCCAGATCCCCTTCAGCCGATGGAGTTCAAACAGGTCGGTTTCCGGCAGCGCCTCAAGCCCGGCAATCACGTCCCGATGAGTGCGTTGGAAGTCCGCCAGCACGACCTCAACCGGGCGATCCTTGTTTTCCTGGTAGGTCTGCTCATTGAGGGCATCCACACTGGCGTCCGTAAAGCCTCCTGATGGGATGGTCGGGGGATTGCCTGCTGCTGCTTCCGCCAGCCATCTGACAGCGCGTCTTTCCCAGGCGGTTAGATGCGCGATGGTATCCTTGACTGTCCAAACACTGTTTGCCCCCTGTGCGCCGACTTCTTCCATGCGTTCGGGCGGCACCAGCGCCAGGGTTCGCTCGACAAACGCATATTCTGTATGTAGAAGCGCCAGCATTTTAGGCTTGTCGAGTGTCTCGTGCATTTTATCCTCAGCAATCCGAAATCCTGTTTTTAGTATAACACTGTGAGCGGTTTTTCCCATCATCATACGGGGGCAAAAATGGGAAAAACGCAGAGGGGCGCAACATACCGCTGCGCCCCCCGTGAATGCAATCATCGTGATTTGTCAACGGTTAGCCGCCGGGCGGCGTACCGACGATGCGGACCCCACTCAACCGGGTATAGCGGCTGTTACGTGAGGTCAATAGGACGGTCAGTGTGCCGTTGGTGACGCTATGGTTGTTGCTAGTGACCACAGATGCCGTGTAAAGACCGGGGGCGTCAGGCCGGTAATTGCGC
>JACKCH010000043.1 GCA_020634115.1 Anaerolineaceae bacterium | reverse complement strand
GAGTCTTTCTGCTATGTCGGTTGAACCCGGCGCGGTGGATCCGCTTATGCTGATCGTCGCCCCGGACGGAACGCCGCTAACCTTTAACGATGATGCCGACCCCGATAATGATGTACTGGACTCGATGATTGCTGACTTTCCTGCCCCGTCAGATGGAACCTACACATTGATTGTCAGCCATGCCCTCGGTGGTAGCGAAGGGGATATCCAGGTGCTCGTAGACCTCAACTAGATTAATGTGTCAATCGGTAAAAGGAGCGCTGCTTGAACGCTCCTTTTGAGATTCTGACAGGACTTTTCTCCATCCACTTCACCTGCGCTGATTTGCAGGTCATGTACATCGTCGGAACCCTTCGGGCAAAAGAGTGCGAGAAATAGTGGAGACTTACCGAATCGTTGAACCCGCGATCTGCATGTTATAGGATGAAAAAGAAAAGAGCTTCTGGTCTTAGCCGAGAAGCTCTTTGTTCTATAGTTTTTCTGAAATTGACGGGCATTGCCCCCTCGCCGGCTACGCTATTCTGGCCCGAAAAGCCGAGTATTTCCACCTCGTCAAGAGACTTCTACTGGTGGCGTAGTCCCATTTAAAGTCACTGGTCCGCCGGTCATAGCTGACTGGTATGCGGCAGCAACCACCGCCACCGCCTGATAGCCATCCAACCCGGTAATCGCCGGAGTCCGGTTGGCTCGGGCAGCGTCGAGAAATTCGGCAACCATGCCCTGGTTGGCGTCCGAACCCCAGGGCAGCCACACTGGGCGGCGCAGGTCATGATTATAGAGGGTCATCGTCTGTTTGAAGGCATCCACTGCTGCCAGCCCGCTTTCGCCCACGAGTTCCAGCTTCAGCCCGCCCCAGGTGGGATAATACGCCGGTTTGCTCCAACTGCAATCAATACTAGCAAACGTCCCGTTGGCAAAGGTCAGCATCACCACGCCACCGGTTTCAACCTCGACTTCATCCCTATGAAATATCTGGTTGGTCTGCGCGTATACTTCCACCACTTCGCTTTGGAGAATCCAGCGCAGTAAATCTGTAAGGTGGACAACATGGTCAGCCACCGCCCCGCCCCCGGCCAACTGTTGGTTGATGAACCAATCACGACCCAGATCAGGCATTCCTTCTGCCTGATGAAAACGCGGCAGTGCCCCCTGGTTAGTACTGTTGCAGCCGTAGATCGGCCCGAGGCCGCCGGAATCCACTAGCTTTTTGACCTCGATCACCGAAGGACTGAAACGCATCGGGAAGGCCGTCATCAACTGTACGCCATTCGCCTGGCACACGTCTATGATTGCCTGGGCATCCTCCAGTGTAGTCGCCAGCGGCTTTTCGCACAGCACATGCGCCCCGGCTTCAGCGGCCAGCTTCACCAGGGGGTAATGGCGGGCGTTCTCCGAACATATGATGACCGCATCCGGTTGTTCGGTCAGCAGCGCCTCGTAGGACTCGAACTGGCGCAGGTTGAACTTCTCGGCAAAGTATTTCCCGCGCACCGGGTTATCATCGGCAAAGCCAATCAGTTCGACATCTGGAATCGCCCACAGGTTAGAGACGTAGCCTTCAGCATGGAGATGAGCAAAACTTAGAATACCAACGCGCATCAGCCCATCTCCTTCACCTGAACCGGTCTGCCCGTCTGTGCCGATTCAATCGCCGCCAGCGCGATTTGCAGCGCGGCCAGCCCATCAGCAGCAGTGACACGCGGGGTTGTGATCGCGCCGGTCAGAATGTCATAAAAATGCCGAATTTCAACCTGATAAGGGTCTTCCGCCAGCGGGCTGGATGGCACAGCAATATCCGGCCTGCTATGTCCCCCGGACGACTGGACATGCACTTCAACCGGGTCAGAGCTTCCAGCGGGGTGTTCGATTAACCCTCTGTCCCCGGCAATCTCCAACGCGGTGCGGAACAGCGGCGGCGGATACGCCCACCCACCCTCGATATTAGAAATCGCTCCACCCTCATGTCGCAGAATCGCCAGCGCATAGTCACCGGGCGCATCCGGGTGATGACTGCGTACCTGCTTGGCAAACACGCTTTTGACCTCCCCGGCCACCCAACGGGCGTAATCAAAATCATGAATCATCAGGTCGAGCATCATTCCACCCGATTTAGCAGTATCCATAAACCATCCTGACGTACCGCGTGGCTGAAAACTGCACCGTGTCAGCCGAACAACACCAACATTGCCCACATCGCCCCGATCAACCGCCGTCTTTGCCAGTGCATACTGTGGGAAGAAACGCACGACATGGCCGACCAGCAGCTTGACACCGGCCTGCTCACAGGCTGCGATCATCGCCTGCGCCTGTTCGATGGTACGGGCTAGAGGTTTCTCGCACACAACATCTTTCCCGGCGGCGGCAGCTCGCAGCGTCATATCATGATGCAGATGAGTCGGCACGCAAATATCCACTACATCTACATCCCGTATCAGAGCATCCAGGTCATCATAAACCTGCCCGTTCACCGTTCGCGCCAATTGTGCCGCGCCATCCCGGTCAATCGAATAGATCCCGGCAATTTGCGCCGGGGTTTTCATCCAACCGGCAGCATGAACCCTCCCCATGAAACCCGCCCCGACAATGCCAACTCGCATAGCCGTCTCCTTGTTATTTCACTGCGCCCGCAGTCAGTCCACGAATAAGCTGGCGCGAAAAGAGGACATACAGCAGCACCACCGGGATCGCGGAAAGCGTCAGCGAGGCCAACACCGCGTTCCAGTCAGTCACAAACTGCCCCAGGAAAATCTGCGCACCGAGGGTAACGGTTTTCGTGGCTTCACCCGGCGCGAGAATCAGTGGAAACCACAAGTCATTCCAGATGGGAATCATGTTAAAGACCATCACAGTTCCGATGGCCGGGCGCACCAATGGCAGAATCATCCAGTAGATACGGTATTCGCTCGCGCCATCCACGCGTGCCGCATCTTTGAGGTCGTGCGGCACCTGGCGCATAAACTGTTGCAGAATAAATATCGCCAGCGGCAGCCCCATTGCTGTATACACCAGAATAAGCGCCGTCAGTGTGTTTATGAGCCTTAGATTCACCACCAACCGCAGCAGGCTCACCGTCCCTAACCGGATCGGGATCATGATACCAAGCGCCAGATATAGGCCGAGTGTGGTATTGCCTTTGAAGCGATATTCGGCCAGCGCAAAGGCGGCCATCGTCCCGATTATCAGGATCAGGAGCAGCGCCACTACCGTTACCACCAGGCTGTTGAAAAAATAGGTTTCGAAGTGGGCCCGCTTGAACACAGTTTCGTAACCCACTGTATCCCAGTTTTCCGACAGTGACTCGAATGGCAGCGCAATCGTATATGGTGAGCGAAAAATCGCACGACGGTTCTTGAACGAATTGATGACCACCAGAAATACGGGAAACAGTGCGATCAGCGTATAGAGAAACAGGACACCATGCGCCATGATGAACTGTAGAAGATAGCCAGGGCGCTCAAGAAATTTAGTCATGGTCACACCCCTGTCCTAGAGTTCAATTTCGAGCTTAAGCAGGCGGCGCTGCCAGCCGAACATATAGATCAGGACGCCAGTCAGGATGATGATAAACATCACCCCGGCGATGGTCGCGCCCATCGTGGGGTTAGGCGGTTGCAACTGCACACCGAAAAAAGTACGGTAGAAAAATGTGCCGAGCAGATCAGTGGAATAGTTGGGCTGACCGAGTTCAGATTGGGCGGCATACACAAGATCAAAGGCGTTGAAGTTGCCCACGAATGTCAGCACACTCACAATGCCCACAGTTGGCAAGATCAGCGGGAATTTGATCCGCCAGAAAACGTGCCAGGCCGTCGCCCCATCCACCCGCGCCGCTTCCAATAGTTCATCCGGGATAGCAATTAACGCCGCCAGGAACAACATCATGGGAATCCCGACAAACTGCCATACGGAAATCAGCGAGAGGGTTGGTAAAGCGGTGGTTTCCAACCCCAACCAGGGCTGGTTTTCAATGCCGAATATCCCCAGAATGTCGCCGGAAATCCCCCACAAGGGGCTGAGAATCAACCGCCAGATGAAGCCGACCAGCACAAAAGAGAGAATTGTTGGCGTAAAAATCAGGGTACGGAAGATCGCCTTACCCCGTATCATCCGCGAGCTGAGCAACGTCGCCAACAGCAAGCCAATAGGATTCTGAAGCAGCATGTGGAACAGAAAGAATACTACATTATTTTTAATCGCCCCTTGCAGACGCGGGGCCCATAATTCATGGGTCAGGAGTTTCTCGTAATTCTGAAAACCTACAAACGCCTCGCCACCCCCATCCGCCGGTGCATACAGACTCAACCGCAGTGAATCCACCAGGGGATAAATCATGAACAGGGTATAAATGATGACGGCTGGAGCCAGGAACACAACAATGTGAGTCGGAAAGGCTTTCCTGCTCTTTTTTGCGGACATAATGCCCCTCAAGAATCTCAAAAATAATTTTTATAATGGCGGGGTGCAGCAGACTGCACCCCGGTTGACATTATTAGAAGTTAAACGGCAGGTAGAGACATGCTATATCATGCCCCTACCCACCCATCCTGATCGTGTGGGGCTAACTCTTTAACTACCCGCTCGGCACATACCAGGCATCCAGCCCGGCCTGTACTTCGTCGGCGGCTTCTTGCGGGTTCTCGCCATTTAGCACGGCGGCGCTCAAACGCCACAGTTCGATTTCGTTGTTCGGCTCACCACGAGACAGAATCTGATAGGCCGAACGAATGGTGGAATGACACATCCCACGCCAGCTCAGGAATTCCGCTGCAATCGGGTCTTCTACCGTGATGTCATGATTCGACAGCGTGAAGAAGCCCGGCAATTGGTTGGTATACAGTTCCGCAAATTCCTGGGTCGTCATCCACTCCAGGAAAGTCCGTGCGGCTTCCTGGTTCGGGCTGGCGGCATTCAAGCCCAGCGCAATGTCGGTGTGGTCACTGATGTAGCAGTCAGTCGCGCCTTCCGGCAGCGGCGGCGGGAAAATCCCCATTTCAAAGTCAGCCTGCGTATTGAACAAGCCGATTTCCCATGAGCCAGTCGGATACACGGCGGCCAGACCGAGCGTGAACAGGTTCTGCGAATCAGGATAGGTCAGCGCCTGATAGCCGGTTGGCATATAGGGTATCCAGCGGGCCAGCGCCTCAAATGCTTCCAGGAAACCATCGGTGTTGTATTTAGCCGTACCGTTAATCAGCCCCAGGCGACCTTCTTCGCCGTGCCAGTAGTTCGGGCCGATGTTCTGGTAACCCATCGTGGCAGCTTCCCACTGGTCATTGGTGCCCATCGCCAAAGGCTCGTAATTGCCATCATCCTTCACCGCTTGCAGCAGCGCCAGGAATTCAGCTTCGGTGGTTGGTTCTTCCAGACCGAGTTCATTAAAGATATCGGCATTATAGAAGAAACCATGAATGACAGAGGCCATCGGCACACAGAACACATCCGAACCATCATCGGTAATCCAGGCGCTCTTGGCAACATCACCAAAGTTTTCCATCCCTGGCAGATCGTTCAGCGATACCAGGTAGCCATCATTAAATTGTTGGAGTGAAAGGTCAAAGGGGCGGCATGTAATCAGGTCACCCGCTGTGCCAGCCTCCAGCTTGGCAGCCAACGCCGAGTTATACTGGGCGGGGTCGCCAACAGGGGCAAAAATCACTTCAATATCTGGATAGTGGGCGTTGAAGGCAGGAATAATCACGTCCTGCCAGATCGGCAGGTCATCGTTACGCCAGCTTTCGATGGTAATCGTTACTTTATCCTGCGCGACGGCGACGCTAAGGGTCAGCGCCAGTGAAAGAACAACAAGAAATACCACCATTTTCTTCATAAAAGCATCCTCCAAAGTTGGACACACATGTAGTTTTTTGTGACTGTTTGCCCCGTATTCAAGAGACGAATTCAGTTCCAACAGCCAACATTATCGTAACATATTCTACTTCGAAAACAAAATCGTCTAAAAACGTACCATTACCGCAATTTTCACGGTGTGATTACAAGATATGAGCGATTGTGCGTCGTTGGTTTACCTTATCTATCGAGAAAAAGACACGGTTTTGTATTACGGTTTCTAGTACAGTTTGCCATGCACTGAAAAGCAAATCATCGGTTTGCCAAGTTCCACGCCGCGCCAACACAGACGGGCAATGACGTGAAACCGTGGGCGCTCACTCTCGACACCGACACCTGAACACGATTGATTACGGGTGGGCTGGCGGAGGGGATTATCGATCTGCCCTACTCAGGCTAGTTTGAGTCATTTCACAGCAACATCGTGACCAATGCTCGTCGCCAGCAGCAATACCTTCGCGCTGGGCTGATTCAATCCACCCTACGCCTTCGCACCACATCCCGCTAAATCAACCGACATTGCTGGCGGATGTACTAAACGTCCTGCGGGACGCCAACCGGCAGTGTTGAGGGCAGAACCTGCGCCTACCAGACAGTCGAAACACCAAGCCATCGCGTGATTGCCCTTTGCCGCATTGTCTATTTGTATGACAAGCATTATCCCGCAGAGGCGTTCACCTATCTGCTGCAAAGAAAGTA
>JACKCH010000042.1 GCA_020634115.1 Anaerolineaceae bacterium | reverse complement strand
CGACGGCAGCATGGTGCTATGGGCTTGATTGTCCCCGGCGTTGCTGCCAAACGCTTTTATTCATAAACCTTAGCCGTGAAGCATCAGTGTACTTCTATTGTAATGATTATTTATGGTCGTGCTCGAATATGACTCTTAATTATTGTGGGGCATCGCGGAAGGTTTGTAGAAGTATACGTGATGGCGATGTTGACGAATACAATGGTCTCTGAGCCAAGTTTATTGTAATCCCCCTCCTCCAATCAGATTTTGCTGCTGAATTTCCGATAGGCGTAGGTTACAATAACTGGATTATGGAAAAGCAAACCTGGTCAACGAGTGCGCTCGTTCTGGTTTGTCTTTTCATACCGCATCAGTCAAAATTTCCCATTACCTATACAAGGATTATTCGGAAATGCGTACCCACCCCACAAAAGCCTGGTGGAAAGAAAGTGTAGTCTATCAGATTTACCCCCGCAGCTTTTACGATAGCAATGGTGACGGAATCGGCGACCTGCGTGGGATTATTCAAAAACTCGACTATCTCAAGGAATTGGGTATAGACGTCGTCTGGCTTTCGCCGGTTTACCAGTCACCTAACGATGACAATGGATACGACATCAGCAACTACCGTGACATCATGAGCGAGTTCGGCACGCTCGCCGATTGGGAAGAACTGCTGGCCGGGATGCACCAGCGCGGTATTAAACTGGTGATGGATCTCGTCGTCAACCACACCTCGGACGAACATCCCTGGTTTGTAGAAGCGCGCCAATCCAAAGACAATCCCTACCGGGATTACTACATCTGGCATCCAGGAGCGGATGGTCACGAACCGAATAACTGGGTGTCCTACTTCAGCGGGTCGACCTGGCAGTACGATGAAGCAACCGGCGAATACTATCTGCACTTGTTCTCGAAAAAACAGCCTGATCTGAACTGGGAAAATCCCAAAGTGCGGGCTGAAGTCTATGATATGATGCACTGGTGGCTGCGAAAGGGCATTGATGGCTTCCGTATGGATGTCATCAACATGATCTCGAAAACACCAGGGCTGCCCGACGCTTCAGTCACGAGCAGCGCCCGCTATCAGTATGGCGGCCAGCACTATATCAACGGACCGCGTCTGCTGGAATTCCTGGGCGAGATGCAGCAGGAGGTCCTCTCAAAATACGATATTATGACGGTAGGCGAAACGCCGGATGTCAACACGCAGGACGCAATTGACCTGACCAACGAATCCACCGGCCCGCTGAATATGGTATTTCAGTTTGAACACATGGGGATTGATGCGGCAGCGGCTGGCTCAGAGCGCCGCAGTGTGTCTCCTTGGAAGCTGGCCGACCTCAAACGGGTGATGACACGCTGGCAGAAAGACCTCGACGGCCGGGGGTGGAACAGCATCTACCTGACCAACCACGACCAACCACGCACAGTATCCCGCTTTGGAAATGACCGTGAGTACCGGGTTGAATCCGCCAAACTGCTCGCTACGTTCACGCACTTGCAGCAAGGCACGCCCTATATTTACCAGGGTGATGAGATCGGTATGACGAATACGCCGTTCGACTCGATTGCGGATTACCGCGACATCGAAACAGTCAATCTGTATCACGAGTTGGTCAATGAGCAAGGTATGGATGCGGAGGCCGTTCTCAGGATTCTGCACGCCAAGAGCCGTGATAACGCCCGGACGCCGGTACAGTGGGACAACAGTCTGCACGCCGGGTTCACTACCGGCACGCCCTGGATTAAGGTCAATTCCAACTATACAGCGATCAACGTAGAGCAGGCGCTGGCAGATCCGGACTCAATATTTTATTACTTCCAGAAATTGATCCGGTTGCGCAAGGCACACCCAATCATCGTCTACGGCACGTATGATCTCGTCCTGAACGATCACCCGCAGATATACGCTTTTACTCGCACCTTGGAATCGGAACGTCTGCTGGTACTGCTGAATTTCTCTAATGAAGCAGCCTCATGTACCCTACCAGATGGGCTTACCACCGATCACTTTGAACTACTCATCGCCAACTACCAGGTGGAATCTGGCATGGCATTCGACACGGTGACGCTGCGGCCTTACGAGGCGCGTGTCTACCGGCTGTAGTGACGGAACGTCATTACCGGCGTGGGGCATGAACCATCATGCCCCTACAGGGAAATTTCCGAATATTCAAAGCCCTTCTTAAAACCTCGAATCTGCTCTTATGTTCGATTGTGCAAATTAACTCAATTGTGTAAATTGCCCAAATATCGCCAATCCGCTGTGCAAACTTGTAGCAGTATAGTATAGTCGTAATGGGCATTGAGCAGACAAACATAATGTCCCGTTGTTAGCCTAATATTTAGAAAGGTGTAAGATGAAGAAAGCTTTATTCCTCATGCTCGTATTGGTGTTGGTCGCCAGTGCGCTGCCGGTTGTGGCGCAGGACGGTATGCCCGCTATTGACTGCCTGACCGACGAAACAGCAACTGTCGTCGTGTCGGTGGGGTCTGTTGGTAAGGACATTGAGTTCGGTCAGCGTGCAGCGGATGAATTCATGGCCGCCTGCCCGAACATCACGGTGCAAATCTACTCATTGCCGGAATCTGCAACCGACATTCTCGGCTACTATCTCCAGCAGTTTGAAGCGCAAAGCTCCGAAATTGACGTGTTCCAGTTCGACGTAATCTGGCCCGGCATCCTCGCTGAACACATGCTGAATATGTATGACTACATCAGTGAAGACGCGCTTGCAGATTACTTCCCGGCCATCGTGGAAAACAACACGGTTGATGGCAATCTGACTGGTATCCCCTGGTTCAACGATGCGCCGATGCTGTACTATCGCACCGACCTGCTCGATGAATATGGTGTGGAAGTACCGCAGACGTGGGAAGAACTCGCAGTTGCCGCCCAAACAATCCAGGATGGCGAACGTGCCAAGGGCAATGCGGACTTCTGGGGCTATGTCTGGCAGGGCAACGCCTATGAAGGTCTGACCTGCGATGGTCTCGAATGGATTTACACCGAAGCGGGCAGCACGATTGTGGACCGCGAAGGTAACATTACGGTCAATAACGCGGCAGTGGCACACGCGCTTGATCGTGCGGCAACCTGGGTTGGCACTATCAGCCCCGAGGGCGTGACCAGCTACCAGGAAGAAGACTCACGCGCCGTATGGCAGGCGGGCAATGCTGCCTTTATGCGCAATTGGCCGTATGCTTACTCACTGGGCCAGGGCGAAGACAGCGCCGTTGCTGGTATCTTCAACGTAGCTCTGCTCCCCACGGGCGCCGCTGATCTGCGCGCCGCGACCCAGGGCGGGTGGCAGCTTGGTGTTTCCAAGTACTCCCAGAACCCGACTGCCGCCGCTGCGGTGGCGATTTACTTCAGCAGCCCCTACGTCCAGAAGTACCGCTCGCTGGAAGGCTCATATCTGCCAACAGCCATGTCGCTGTACTCCGACGCTGACCTGCTGGATGCGAACCCGTACTATGCCGAACTGTTCCCGGTGCTTTCCAACACCGTGACCCGTCCGTCAACCGTTACGGGTGTCCTCTACAACCAGGTTTCAACCGCGTTCTTCACCGCTGCTCACAGCGTCCTGGTTGGTGACCAAGATGGCGCGACGGCGATGGAACTGCTTGAACTTGACCTGCAGGATATTCTGGGCCAGTAACAAAGTTTACGGGAGGTAGCCTTTCCATTAGGGAGACTACCTCCCTCTTTTTTTTATATATTGGGAGTTTATGATCGCAGTGACTAGGACAATTTCGAAATCCGAAGAGTTACCTGCTAGTTATAACACGGGGCTTAGATTCATTGCGCTTCTATTGATTGTTATCGCTCTAGGGGCAACCGTGTTTTACATGCAGTCCGTTCTCAGCATGCCTGAAGTTCAGTTGGGATTGAACGGCGAGATCAGCTTCGTTCTGGCATTTTTGCATAACGCCGGGATAGTCCTCCCCCTGTTGGTACTGGGACTCAGTGTTGGGCTGGCGATCACCGCCATCCAGATTATCAGAGGAAGTGGCGAAGCCGTGCGCTGGGCAAGTGTGATTGTTTTCTGGCTGACGGTGGGTGCCCTTATCATGGGTGTGTTCTTGCTCTTTGAGCAATCAGCTGGCAATGAAACCCTGAACGTGGATTACGATTTCGGGCGCGGGATGCGGGCGGGCGGGCCACTTTTGCTGCTTGCAGTTCTGGTCGGATTCGCAAGCTGGTGGCTGTCGCGTCATGCCGACCTGGTAAATCGCAACCAGACTCTGACCTCGCGCAACACACGCATGGCCTGGAACTTGTTAATTCCAACCATCACCATTCTAATTATTGTGGCGGCGCGCCCGCTCGAAAAGACCTTTATCGAGAGCCTGACCGACAAGCGTTTTGGCAGTGCAGACCCGGTCAACTTTGTGGGATTATCAAATTATACGCAGCTCCTCGGCTTCCGCTTTGATACTGTTTCCTGCCGTCTGGCCGATGATGGAACATGTACATTGGATGCCAACGGATCGCCGCGCTGGGAGCTGATTGACCGTGAACTGCTCCGGGAGGGCTTTCGCTCGGTAGCCTATATCCAAATCGGGGGGAATCAGGCACTGGTACTGAGCGGGACGGATTCCGATTTCCTCACCGGCATCGGCAATACGCTCTACTTCACGTTTTTCTCTGTCACCCTGGAGTTGGCATTAGGGCTATTTATTGCGATGGTGGTCAACTCGGATTTTGCCGGACGGGGTTTTATGCGGGCGGTGATGCTCATTCCCTGGGCGATTCCAACGGTTATTTCGGCGCGCCTATGGGAACTCATGTTGCGGGATAACCAATCAGGTATCATCAATAAAGTCCTGATTGATCTGCATATCATCCCACAATCACAGGCATGGCTGAGCAACGCCAATCTCCAGGTAAATGCGCTGATTATGGTGGACGTGTGGAAAACAACACCGTTTATGGCGCTCCTGCTGCTGGCCGGCTTGCAGCTCATTCCATCAGACCTCTATGAAGCAGCATCAGTGGACGGAGCCAACCGCTGGGTGCAGTTCCGTTCAATCACACTGCCGCTTCTACGCCCGGTGATTGGCATCGCGCTCATCTTCCGCACGCTGGATGCGCTGCGTGTGTTCGATGTCTTCAATGTGCTGCTGGGTCGTCAGAAGCTTTCGATGGCAACCTACAACTATGAGGTGCTGATTCAGAATCAGCAGGGCGGGTATGCCTCAGCAGTCTCGGTCATCATTTTCGTCCTGATTGCCATCTTTACGTTCCTGTATGTGCGCTCAGTGAGGATTGAAGCCCAATGACCCCGGATACCAGAAACCTGAACAAATTATTAGGGCGGGTGGGCTTCTACCTGTTGATTGTGGCGATTGTCCTCTTTTCACTCTTTCCCTTTTACTGGGCATTGAATTCGTCATTCAAGGGTGAGCAGGAGCTTTTTGAACCCGCAACCTACTTTCCGAATAACTTCACGACGATTAACTATCAGGCCGTGTTCAGCAACGGCAGGTTCATGCAGGCGCTCCTTAACTCTAGTTGGGTATCGGCGGCGGTGGTGCTGCTGTCGCTGGTCGTAGGCGCTTTTGCCGCATATGCGCTGGGGCGGTTACAGTTCCGAGGGCGCACGGCCATGATGTATGTCGTGCTGTCAATGACGATGTTCCCGCAGATTTCGATCTTGTCGGGCTTATTCACGATTGTCAGGGAGGTAGGGGTGTATGGGTCGCCCTTGTCGTTGATCCTCACGTATCCCATCTTCACCCTGCCATTTACAGTGTGGGTGCTGACTTCTTTCTTTAAGGGGCTGCCGGACGAGATCGAACAGGCGGCGCTGGTAGACGGCGCGACCAGTTTCCAGACGTTCTACATGATTATGCTGCCGCTGACCGCGCCCGCACTGGTGACCACCGGGCTGCTGGCGTTTATCGCCGCCTGGAATGAATACCTGTATGCGCTGACCTTCACCCTGACCAATCCCGCCGCTCAGACAGTGCCAGTGGCGATCGCCCAGTTTAACGGCACGGTTGCGCGCCAGGAGCCAATAGCCGAGGTCATGGCAGCGGCGATGGTGGTTACGCTGCCACTGATTGTCCTGGTCGTCATCTTCCAGAAACGGATTGTGGCCGGCCTGACTGCGGGGGCGGTTAAAGGATAAAACACGCCAGAACCATCATCCTATGAGCTATAAGAGAAAAGAATATCCTGGCTAAGTTCGACTCTGTACAGAGTCGAACTTAGCTGCTTTCAGTGCGTTGAGTATCGAAGGTACGAAACCATAACCACCTGAATAGCAGGTGGTTTTGACTTTAGGCCTGTCAGGAGCATACAAAATGACAGATTTTGCATGGTGGGAAACCAGCGTTTTTTATCAGATATACCCTCGTAGCTTTGCCGATGCCAATGGCGACGGAATCGGTGATATTCGTGGTATCATCAGCAAGCTAGATTATTTGCAGTGGTTAGGTGTGAAGGGTATTTGGCTATCACCCCATTTCCCCTCACCACAGATTGATGTCGGCTATGATATTGCTGATTATACAGCGGTTGAACCCGCCTACGGCTCTCTGGACGATTTCCAGACCATGCTCGATGAAATCCATAAGCGTGATATGAAACTCATTCTCGACCTCGTGTTGAATCACACCTCTGATAAGCATCAGT
>JACKCH010000041.1 GCA_020634115.1 Anaerolineaceae bacterium | reverse complement strand
ACTGAAGGGACTCTGGCTACCCTTCCCAACAAACCTCTTTAGCAGGTTTGAAACACCTTGCCGGGTATTTCAATGCCCGGCAGATGGCCTATTCGACGATGTATCTTTGCAACCTACCCCTAAAATGGGTGGATTATGCCTTAACTTGGTGCGTATGAAACCGAACCTCGGCATATCCCTGCGAACTCCCGCTGTTCGGCCGGATTTGTTCGCACAATATCACACTGAAAACTGACTACTGACAGCTGAAAACCTGATCCGCTGACTCGCCTTGCCCGCCACCTTAATAAAAAAGATCAATCCTAAAAAAACTCAGGCTGCTTGCATTTAGGTACACGTTAGGCAGAGATGCCATTCTTAATCGCAAGTTGAAAATCACGAGGGTGGGACACACTACATGAACATTCTGTCGGTTGTCATTCCAGCATACAACGAAGAAGACGGCGTGGCCGAGGTGATCGAGCGTGTTCTGGCGATTGAGCCGGAACTTCAAAAAGTCGGTCTGGATGGGCTGGAACTGATTATTGTAGACGACGGCTCCAAGGATCGTACCTCCGAGATTGTTGAGGAATACCTGGATCGGGGCGTGGTACTGATTAAGCACAAGCAGAATCGCAATTATGGCGGCGCGATCAAAACCGGCTTCCGCCACGCTAAAGGGGACTACCTGGCGTTTATGGATGCCGATGGCACCTATCCGCCTGAATACTACCCGAATATGTTCCAGGCGCTGATTGAGCAGCAGGCTGACCTGGTAATCGGGTCACGTATGGCGGGTGCGGATAGTGAAATGCCGCTTACCCGGCGCATCGGCAACACCCTGTTCGCCGGGTTGGTCACGGTCATCGGCCATGTCCGCATCACGGATAGCGCCAGCGGCCAGCGTATCCTGCGCCGTGACGTGCTGGATCGCCTGTATCCGCTCCCGGACGGACTGAATTTCACACCGGTGATGAGTACACGCGGCATCCACGAAGACATCAAGATGATCGAAGTGCCGATCAAGTACGAAGAGCGCGAAGGCGAAAGCAAACTCAGTGTCGTCAATGACGGCTTCCGCTTCCTGTTCACCATCCTGGGGACAGCTGCCACCTATAACCCGGTGCGACTGCTGGGCGGTATGTCGCTGGCGGCGGTTATCCTGGCGGCGCTGGTGCTGCTGCCCTGGATCACAGCGGCGTCCTCCGGCGTGGATGATCGTTCCGCCTATACCGGCCTGATCTTCATCGCCATGACCCTGATTATTGTGGCGGTCAACCTGTTCAGCATCGGCACGGTATTTAACTACATCGTCTCCATGTTCCACCGCCGCCCCATCCGTCAGGGGTTGTTCGGACGCCCGATGTTCCGCAAACCGCTGGAACAGCGTTTCGGCAGCATCGGTGCGCTGCTTACCCTGGTCGGCATCGTGCTGTTTATCGCAGGTGTGCTGGCGAACAGCAGCGAACCGGCCTGGACGCTGCTCGTCCTGAGCGCCATGTTTGTGATGACCGGTATCCAGTTGATGACCAGTTGGCTGTTGGTCAAGGTGTTGGGTCAGCTCACGCAGCGCGACCTGCGGGTTGCCAGCGACATGGGCAGCGCCACGAACGACGAAAACGCGGTTGTGATTACCAGCACCACACGAGCAACCGCCTAGAACCCGATTTACCACCACAACGTGACAGTGGGGGGGCGGGGTGGGGGCAGAATGAGAATGATGCCGAGGCTGTTTCTATAAAGCCATCATACAATAGCAGGCATGTAGGGGCGCACAGCCGTGCGCCCCTACGAAACACAAATCACCTTGCTGATCTAAAAGCATCATCTCGCCCCTACGCGAGAACGCAATACAGTGACGAATGAACACTGGACTGTTTATCCCGATTTTCCTGACCGAATTGTAAGCCGAACACCTAGCATCTGAGGGTAGTAAAGATGTCTGACTACGACGAAACGAACCGTTATATCAAGAGCGATGAACCCTATGCCGGGGGTGAACTGTCCGGCAATAAAGACCTGCCGGATAATCTGCGGGCCAACCTGGGCACGCGCCGTGTGCCGCGCCTTTCCAACGTCCGCTTCCCGGATGCCGACCCGATTGTGGCGAAGTTCACCGAAGAGTACCGCCAGCATAAAGTCGACATCCTGTTAGTGAATCCGCCCGCGCCCGATGGCGACATCTGGATTCGCAGCCAGCACCGGGTAGGCCGCCGCAGCCGTGAAAACATGATCTGGGGGCAGGTGTCGTTGGCACAGTTAGCCGCCGTGATGTATCCCGATTACTCAGTAGCGGTCATTGACGCTATCGCGGAACGCATGTCCTGGCCGGACTTTGAGCAGAAACTGCGCGATTATTCACCCAAATACTATATCACCCAGATGACCGCGCCCACGCTGACCAATGACAATTATGGCTGCTTCCTGGCAAAGTCCATCGGCGCGTACACCATCGCCTTCGGCACGCATGTCACGCCGCTGGCGGTAGAAACCATGCGCCCGCACCCGTCACTCGATTTCTGTCTGCGCGGCGAGCCGGAAGTCACGCTGCGCGAACTGGTGGATACCATTGAGGGACGCACTGAGTTCAGCCCGGAGATCGAAAAACTCTATCGCACCACCGATGAAGAGTGGGAGCCGAAGGTTGCCGAGCGCATCCCGAACACCGACCAGTACGACCTGAGCCATGTCAAAGGGCTGGTCTGGCGGCGTGGCGGGGACATCCTGCGCAACCCGGATCGCAACTTCATCCCTAATCTGGATGACCTGCCGTTGCCAATGCACCACCTGCTGCCGCTGGACAAATACCGCACGCCGGTGCTGAGCGGATCGTACCAGTTCATCGTCACCAGCCGGGGCTGCACTGCCGGGTGCATCTACTGCATCAAGCACGTCAGCTATCAGGCCGGATTACGCCTGCGTAGCCCGAAGAACGTGATCGCCGAAATCAAGATGCTCTACGACCTGGGTGTGAAAAACATCCACATGTACGCCGACCTGTTCACCGCCAACCGCGACCAGGTGATGGGCATCTGCCAGGAAATCATTGACAGCGGCCTGGACATCGGGTTCACCTGCAACAGCCGCGTGGACTATGTAGACCAGGAAATGTTGCAAATGATGGCGAAAGCCGGATGCAACACGATTTCCTGGGGTATCGAAAGTGCCAGTGAGGACATCCTGAAGAAAGCTCGCAAAGGCACCACCGCTGACCGGGCGCAGCAGAGCGTCAAATGGGCGCACGAAGCCGGTATCCGCAACCTGGGATACTTCATTATTGGGCTACCGGGCGAAACCCGCGAAACCATCCAGCAGACGATTGATTTCAGCAAGACACTGCCGCTCGACCTGGCGATCTTCCACATCGCCGCGCCGTATCCGGGGACGCCGTTCTTCTTCATGGTGATGGAAAACAACTGGTTCCGCCCTGGCACGCGCTGGGAACAGGTGGATATGGATCAGTCTACTGTGCTGCAATACAGCAACCTGAGCGCGGAAGACCTGGAACAGGAAGCCCGCCGCGCGATGCGCGAATGGATGTTCCGCCCCGGCCCAGTGCTGACTTACATGAAATCACTACGGAATGTGGGTGCGCTGCGTTCGGCCATCAATGTCGGCTTCCAGCAGGCGAAGTGGGCACTGTTCCCCAACACCTCGCATTAAACCACTCCGTCAATCTCAGTTGTTTTCTCTAGGGAGGGCCAGTGCGCCCTCCTTTTTCGTTGGGCAGCCACTATGTATTCCTGAGAAACGCGATTAGGTGTTACCTATCCTGCTGGTTACTTGGACTCGAGATTTGTATCTTATAACTCTATTTCACAAAAAAAGATTATAATAATGGATGTTGTGTACGCAAAAACACCTTTAAGACTCGTATATCAAGGTTGGTTATGTTCGATAATGACGAGTTCAGAGGATATTTTGAAGGATCTGATATCTCGGCCATGATGCCTAAATTTCTACGCAATATCCTTCACTCTGAGACGGCCAGCGCACTGCTGGAAAACCTGGCGCAATTCCCGCCCAATGAGGGCTGTGATATTATCGCCCTGCGCCGCTGCGTTTTTGATGAACAGGGTATTCCGCGACTTGAGCCGGAAGCCTTCTGGTCACGGCCCGGCGTCGTACCCTGGAAGCAGACTATCCATGTGGATGATGAATCGCTAGCCCAGCTATGGATTCTCAGCGATGGCCCACCCATGTTTATTGAAAGCCGGGATAGCTTTGTCATTTTCACCAGCAAGGCGCGCCAGTTTCACGAGGAACAGGGGATCACAGCACTCTATCACATCCTGGTACGGAGAAATGAGGAGGTCAGCGCCGTGATTAGTGTGCTATGGCGCACACCGCATACCTTTTCCGATGAATACCGTGCCGTGATTGAGTTCACCAGTTGGGTGCTGGGACCAGTGGTCGAAAATATCTTTCTCCGCCACCAGAATCAGGCTTTGACTACCACCATCAAAGTGCTTGAACAGCGTCTGCTGGAAAAAGAAACCGAACTTCAGTTGTTGGTGCATGATCTCAAGCAGCCTATCACCTCGATTATTTCAGCGACGAACTTGCTCAATGGTTACATTGACCGCCTGGGCAAAGACCAGATTGCCGCTAAATTGCAGCACATTTCTGAGGCCAGTTGGGGCATGAATGACTGGATCACCAGCATTCTGCTGCTGGCGCAAATCAGGAACTCGGAGCAAGTCGAAACCACGCCCGTGAGTATGCTGGAGGCGCTCAACAGTGCAATCAGGAGTCTGCAAGACCTGTTAGATCGCGTATCAGCCACCGTCCAAGTTGGCAACTCTTTCGATTCTCTGCCGCTAATCCAGGCGAACCCGACCTGGGTACAGCATATTTGGGCGAATTTCATCAGCAACGCCTGTAAATATGGTGGATCACCGCCGCTCATTACCTTCAGCGGTACGCGGTTAGATGGTACGGTACAGTTTACCGTTCAGGACAATGGGCAGGGCATCCCGCCGGAGAAACAGAATCTCATTTTTGAGCCATTTACCCGCCTGGAAACCCACGCGCTGAAGAAATCCGGCACAGGGGTCGGCCTGACAACAGCTAAACTGCTAGTGGAAAAACTAGGGGGTGAGGTCGGTGTGATTAGCGACACAGGCGGCAGCACGTTCTGGTTCACATTGCGGGTTTCCCCTGGCGTGCCAGCCGCGTGAAGATCGCTTCTTTTAAATGTATACTGGGCTAAACGGGGGCAGCACGCCCTCGTTTTCGTTTTGTGATGGCGCTGCTCCTTGAGAGTATGAGCAGACCATTCCCCGCCAAAAGCGCTTGAGAAGTTGCCTCGTTTGTGGGATAGTTGGCTAAACGTTCTTCAGAACGGATTCTGATGGCATTTTTGAAAAAGGGGCGTGGATAATGGGGATGATGAAGGCAATACAGGTGCATCAGACCGGTGGGCCGGATGTGATGCGTTACGAGGACATCGCTATCCCGCAGCCAGGGCAGGGGCAGGCGCGGGTGAAGATCGAAGCCGCCGGGCTGAACTACATTGATATTTATCACCGCATCGGGCAGTATCCGCTGCCGCTGCCGTTTACGCCCGGCATGGAAGGCGCGGGCGTGGTGGATGCCGTCGGGGAAGGCGTGACCGAAGTCCAGCCGGGCGACCGGGTGGCTTACACGATGGAACGCGGGGCGTATGCCGAATACGCCATCGTCCCCGCCTGGAAACTCGTGCCATTGCCCGACGCAGTGAGCGCCCAACAAGCCGCCGTCGTCATGCTGCAAGGGTTGACGGCGCACTACCTGAGCCATTCGACCTACCCTGTACAACCGGGCGACACGGCATTAGTTCACGCGGCGGCGGGTGGCGTGGGGCTGCTGCTGGTGCAGATGGTGAAACGGCGTGGCGGGCGGGTGATTGGTACGGTATCTTCTGAAGAAAAAGCTGAGCTGGCACACAAAGCCGGGGCAGACGAGGTGATTCTCTACACCAAACAGGATTTTGAAACCGAAACGCGCCGCCTGACGGATGGCAAAGGCGTTGAAGTCGTGTACGACTCAGTGGGGTTGACAACGTTTGATAAAAGCCTCAAGTGCCTGAAGCCGCGCGGCTACCTGGTGTTGTACGGTGCGGCCAGCGGGCCAGTCCCCCCCTTTGACTTACAACGGTTGAACGCGGGCGGGTCGCTGTTCATCACACGCCCCAGCCTGGGACACTACACCGCTACCCGCGAGGAAACCCTGGGGCGAGCGAACGAGGTGTTCGGCTGGATCGCTGCTGGGGAACTGGACGTTCGGATTGACCGCACCTTCCATCTGGCCGACGCTCCGGTAGCGCACCGCTACATGGAAGCGCGGCAGACGAAAGGCAAAGTGCTGCTGCTGCCATAGGGTGTGTCCTGCACTTTTGCCGCATCCCCGCCCCCTGCGGAGCGTTTCGGGTGGCGAAGAGGAGAAATCGCGTTATGTAAGTCCCTCGCCCTGAGGGAGAGGGATTTAGGGTGAGGGTTTAGGCGAATCGTGGCGGGTTTCCCCCTACGATTCGCCTGCTAATCAGGTATACTCTCCCTGGGGGTGGATGTGTCCCGGTGGATGCCCCAGTCTTCAAAATTGGTGGCGGGTTGCGCAGAGCAGGCCGCGGTGGGTTCGACTCCCATCCGCTCCCGTATTTTCACGCGAACAACGGCAGAAACAGCACTACGAGGTTGACGACAATCTGGCAGACCCAGGCGGCGGCCAGCCCGTTGCGCTGGCGCACGTAACTATAAATCATGTTCATCATCACCAGCGACGTGCCGATCACTGCCGCGACTGCCGGGAAGCGCCCCACATCCAGCAGCGGGAAGAACACCAGAGCTGACCACAGGCTGCTCAACAGGCCGACCATCCAGAAGGCGCGGGTTTCTTGCAGCACCCCCCGGAAAAACAGCGTTTCCGCCAGCGGGATGACAAACACCAGGAAGGCCAATACCGACCCCTGCCCCATGTTTGGGAACAGCCGACCCACCGTCTCGCCCAGCAAGCCCCCGCCCACCATGAGCAGCGGTACGCCGATAATCAGGCCGAATGCCACCCCCCACGCGAGGTTTTCCGGCGTTTCCTGGCCGATGCGGGCGCTGCTGCCCATCAACCACGACAGCACCCCGAACCCGGCCATCACCAGCCACAGCACCGCATAGCGCAGGTCGGCGTTATCCGCGATGAGCGGCGTCAGTCCCACACTGAGCGCGATGGCGATCAGGTAGCCGAAAACCGGGTCGTTGGTTGAGCCGCGATAGGCCACCGGGCGGCGTCTCCCGCCGTTTTCAAACGGGGACTCGTACTCCGACTCCGGTTCAGCGGGTGGCATCACCGGCGCTTCCGGTTCGCGCTCCGGCTCTGGGGGAGCAGGCGGGTCGGGATAGAACGTCGGACTCATGCCAGGATCGCCTGGACAGCGGCTATCACCTGGTTGACGCGCTCACGGGTGATCCAGTAGTGCGTCACGGCGCGGAAATGGCGTACATAACCGGGGTACGGGCTGACGATGATGTTGTAGTCCTGCTTCAACCGTTCGCGGAAGGCCTCCGGCGTGACCGGCGCGGTTTCCAGCAAATCGAAGAAAATCATGTTGGTTTGCACGGCGCTCAGATTCACCTGAAGACCGGGAATCGCCGCCAGCCCTGCGGCCAGGATACGGGCGTTGGCGTGGTCATCGGCCAGCCGTTCGGTCATGCTGCGGATCGCCACCAACCCCGCCGCCGCCAGGATACCGGCCTGCCGCATCCCGCCGCCCAGGGCTTTCCGAGTCCGCCGCGCCTCGTGGATGAAATCCCGCGACCCGACCAGCATCGCCCCCACCGGGGCGCACAACCCTTTCGACAGGCAGAACGACACGCTGTCCGCCGGGGCGACCAGTTCCTTCGCAGTGGTATGCAGCGCCGCCGCCGCGTTGAAAATCCGCGCCCCGTCAATATGCAGCTTCAGGCCGTGTTCGCGGGCGATTGCGCCGACCTGGGCGGTATAGTCCGCTGTGATGGGGATGCCGCCAATTGTTCCTTGCGTATTCTCCAGCCCGATCAGGCGGGTACGCGGAAAATGCGGATCATCGCCACGAATCGCATGGCGAATTTCATCCAGTGGCAGCGTGCCATCCGGCTGCACGTCAATGATATGCGGTTGGATGCCGCCGAAGGCCGCCGCGCTGCCCGCCTCGTAACGGAACATATGCGCCTGTCGTCCGACAATCATCTCCTCGCTGCGCTGGCAGTGGGTGAGCGCCGCTATCAGGTTGCCCTGCGTGCCGCTGCTGACAAACAGCCCGGCCTCTTTGCCCAACAGGGCGGCGGATTCCGCTTCGAGTTCGTTAATCAGCGGGTCTTCGCCGTATACGTCATCGCCCACCGGGGCGTTTGCCATCGCCTCGCGCATGTCCGGCGTCGGCCAGGTGACAGTATCGCTGCGTAAATCTATCGTGTCCATAAGTTTGCCTGAAGTGAAGTCTCGAAAAGTGTCCAATAAATTCGATAGGATTCGGAGGGGCGAGACCTGTCTCGTCCGCCTTGAAACCATACGAAAGCTGGCTTAAGCATAAATCACCACACGGGCATTATAGCCGGGAATGGGAACGGTTGAAATAACCAGTCTGATAGCGATCCGGGCAACGGGAACGCGGCACTATTCGCCCATCACCTGGGCGATAACCGCCCGCTGGCGGGAACGATTGTCGAAATCCACCAGGATGATCTGCTGCCACGTCCCCAGCAGCAGCGACCCATCCACAAACGGCACAGTCAGCGATGGCCCCAGCAGG
>JACKCH010000040.1 GCA_020634115.1 Anaerolineaceae bacterium | reverse complement strand
AAATGCCAGTTCAAGCGTTGTCGCGCCCGAAACTTGATCGGCCACGTACCTCGACAGACAATCGGTGGGAATCACGTCAAAGCCGACGCCGGAAATCAGGGCGATTCCCCGTTCGCGGGCGGCTTCGTCAAATGTGAAGATGTTTCTGAGAACGGGGATTTCCCCGGTGATATCCAGATAGTGCGTCCCAGCGGAGAGGCAGGCCGCCAGCATGGGCGGGCTGGTCTGCATAAATGGCCCGGCGGCGTGCAGTACCAGCGCTACACGAGAAACCGCTCTTGTAAGCGCCTCAGCATCATCTAGCGGGACGGCACGGTATTCCAGGCCGAGTGACTCAGCCAGTGGTTGGAGTTTTTCCTCTGAACGCCCGGCCAGCAACGGCTGATGCCCTCGGCGAATGGCTTCCTCAGCCAGTAGCCGTCCGGAATAACCTGTCGCGCCATAGAGCATCCATTGTGTCATGCCAATTATTTCACCAGCGGCAAATCAAACCCAAATGTGCTGCCCTTACCATAGGCACTCTGGAAACGCATCTGACCGCCGTGTCGTTCGATGATGTTTTTGACGAGATGCAGTCCCAGCCCGGTACCTTCAATGCTCCTGGTTTCGGCAGTCTTGGCGCGAAAGAATGGCTGGAACAGGCGACCTTGCAGGGCTTCCGGGATGCCATAGCCGGTATCCTTTACTTCAAAGATGGCTTGTCCTTCTTTTGCCTCCAGGCTGATGGTTACACTGCCGCCGATGGGCGTATATTTGATCGCGTTGCTTACCAGGTTAGCAATCACTTCACCGAGTTGGGCACTGTCACCCTTCACTTTAATGTTTTCCGGCTGGTCGTGCTGCGCCAGGACGATCCCTTTTTCGCTGGCCTGGCGTTCGAAGTCCATTATTGCCTGGGCGATGAGGCTGTCCAGCTCGACGATATCTTTCAAAGGTTGCTGCGCCAGTTCTTCAATCCGTTCCAGGGAAAGAATATCGCTGGTGATCTTTTTCATCCGCGCCACCGACTGGTCAATGGAATCCAGCATTTCCCGCTGCAGGTCGGTGGGCGCATCGCCCAGCGTGGTTTGCATGATGTAGGTTGCCGAGAGAATATTCGAGAGGGGGTTCCGCAGGTCATGGGCGGCGATGCGGATCATATCGGTTTTGATCTGTTCCAGCCCGCGCACCCGGCCATAGAGTTCCTGAAGTTCCTGAAGCTGTTCCTGCGATTCCTGGTACAGGCGGGCATTGTCAATCACCATCGCCACCCGCTGCGCCAGCATGTTTACCAGTTCAAAACTATCCTGGGTAAAACGATCCGGCTTTTTCGCCAGTACGTTCAGCACACCGGTCGGCTGGCTCTGTGAGATCAGAGGGACGGTTAACTGCGCCTTCATTCCCGGTATCAGCGCCAGGTAGTCCGGGTCATTGGGCGCGTCGAGTACAAGCTCTCCCTCGCCACTACGCAGTACCCGCCCGACAATGCCCTTATTGGAGTCTACATAGGTATTTAGCAGGTTCGGCGGGAATGCCCCAATCACCTGCACGGTACGTACGCCCTGGTCTTCCAGCAGGTGGATTGCTCCAGCGTCAGCTCCTGTGAGGCGGACGGTTGCATCCAGCGCCACCGAAAGCACATAAGGGAGGTTCAGAGTGTATATGAGTTCATCGTTGACGTGCCGCAGCAGTTCGAGGCTCTGGATATGGTCATCCCATTCCTTTATGGACTGCTTATGCGCCGTAATGTCGCGGACGACGCCCAGATACCCCGCTGGCCGGTTCTCTTCCAGCAGCAGCCGCACCATTAACCGCACCCAGATTTCATCGTGTTGTGCTGTCAGCACTGGCAGTTCAAGGGTGGTTTCTTCAATGTATTCCCGTAACTGGTCGCCATAAAACTGGGTGGCGCGGTCACGCCAATGAGGATGCACGAGGGCCGTCATCGGCTGACCGATCATGTCTGTCGGAGTGTAGCCGCACATTCCCGCCACATTGGTGGTGAAATACGTGTAGCGGCCTTCGGTATCCGCCAGAAAAATTACGTCGCCGGTTAGTTCGCTGATGATCTGATAATGGGCATCTCCGGCGCGTATCTGTGCCAATAAGGTGTCTGGTATCATGCAATCCCTGTACACACTCAATGTTTTACGACTCAGTTGTTTCTGACCTGATTCATACTCATATTAATATAAATATAGACGGCTAGCAAGCCCATCCACATTAAAAAGAGGCTAGAAACGATGCAGATCGAGTCTCGCAATCTATTGTAATGGACGACATGTCTGCGAATCAAATGAGACCTTAGCCACATATCGCCAATTTTTCGACAAGTACTCCCCAAAGGCGCTATGATAGGCACATTCGCATGAACACAGGAGTCGATTCACCATGACTGCTTTTACGCCCCTCACCCCGGAAATTATCGCCCAACTCGTCACGATTCTGGGCGAAGCTAATGTCAGTACTGCACGCGCTGACATTGACCTGCACGCCCGCGACCAATCCCAGCACGCCGCCTGCCCAGCGGAGGTCGTCATCTGGCCGCAGGAATCCCGCCAAGTCGCGGATGTGCTGCGGTTGGCAAATGAACAGCGGATCGCGGTGACGCCCTGGGGTGTCGGCACTGGGTTGGAAGGCAATTCGATTCCGCTGCATGGCGGTATCCTGATGTCCTTTGAGCGTATGACGAAAATCGTCGCCGTTCACGCCGATGACTTCCAGGTGACGGTGCAGCCGGGGATCGGCCACAAAGACTTGAACGAGCAGTTGGCGCGGTATGGCCTGTTTTTCCCACCCGACCCCGGCGCGAATGCCTCCATCGGCGGGATGCTGGCGAACAACGCCTCTGGTATCCGCACTGTGAAATACGGCGCGAGTAAGGACAACGTGCTGCGGATGGAAGTCGCGCTGGCGGATGGCCGCCTGATTCATGTCGGGTCACGCTCCGTCAAGCAGTCGGCAGGCTATGATTTGCTGCACCTGTTTGTGGGCAGCGAAGGTACGCTGGGGGTGATTACCGAAGCGACCCTTAAACTCGTGCCGGTGCCGACCTTTATGAGCGCGGTGGTGGCGACCTTCCCCTCCGTGAATGCGGCGGTGGAGACAGTGGTCGCCGTGCGCGGCAGCGGACTCGACCCCTCCGCGCTGGAATTTGTGGATGCCGCCCACTGTGCGATGCTGAGTCAGACCGAAGGGATTGACCTGGAAGAACGCCCGACGATATTCATGGAGTTCCAGGCGGCACAGGAAGACTCGCTGGCGATGGGGCTGGAAATTGTGAAAGAAATTTGCGACGAAATGGGCGCATTGAGTTTCCAGTCCACCACCGACCACGCCGCCCGCAAGAAACTGTGGCACGCTCGCCATCACTCGTATGAGATCATGGTGCGCAGCCACCCGGACAAACAGTTCTTCATTAATGATGTGGCTGTCCCCATCAGTGCCTACCCGGAACTGATCGCCTTTGTAGAGGACACCCGGCGGGAACGAGGCGTGCCGTCCTACATGATCGGCCATGCTGGGGATGGTAACGTGCATGTTGAGTTCCCCTATGGTAGCCCCGACGAATACGAGCAGGCGCTGGCCGTCAACAGCCTGATTGTGATGCGGGCGCTGGAATTGGGCGGCACATCCACCGGGGAACACGGCGTCGGCATCGGCAAGGCGCGTTACATGCTTGCCGAACATGGCGAAGGGCTGAACGTGATGCGCGCCATCAAGCAGACACTCGACCCGAACGGCATCCTCAACCCCGGCAAGATTTTCCCGGATGGGGCGGAACATTAAAGTGGTTATGGAATGACCACGCCCATGCCTAAACCCGTCGGGCGTACCCTGATGGCGTTCGTCGCGCTGGTGGCGGCTGCCGTCATCGTGATCGCCGCCGGGCTGCCGGAACGGGCCGACTACACCGGGGAGTCGCTTTTTGGCACGATTCCGATTGCCCCGGAAATCGGCGCACAAGCTCCCGGCTTCACTGCTGACACGCTGGACGGTGAAACCATCACCCTGGGGGCGCTGCGCGGGCAGACGGTGATCGTCAACTTCTGGGCGACGTGGTGCGGGCCGTGCCGCCTGGAAATGCCGGAACTGCAAGCCCTGTATGCCGGTGCGGACGGCACGCTGCGTATCCTGGCGGTCAACCTGGGTGAAGCGCCAGGTGCTATCCGCCAGTGGGTGGATGAACTCGGCCTGACCTTCACCATCGTCATCGACCCGGCGCAGGACATCGCGCAGCTTTACCATTTGCGCGGCCAGCCTTCCACCTATGTGATTGCCCCGGATGGCATCATCACCCACATTTTCTATGGCCCGGCTGACCTGGTGGCTTTAGCTGAGGCGGTTCAATAGTTATCAGCCGTCAGTGGTCAGTTTTCAGGTGTTCCAAACCGGACGCCCCTTTGGGCATCCCTGCATCTGGTCAAATTGCAGGGCCACGCAACAGTATGTTGGATTCAGTGAATAGAACAGATGCTTCATTTCGTATTGGGCGCAACACACCCGTTTCCGCAGGCTCGTTGTCTGTTACAATCGGGATAGTAAACGGTAGTTGAGCAAGACGGAGCGGGGCATGGCGGCAGCGGGCTTATTAGAGGGATTGAACGACCAGCAGCGCGAAGCGGTCACTGTGGCACCAGGGCCAGTGCTGGTGCTGGCCGGGCCGGGCAGTGGCAAAACCCGCGTGCTGACGCACCGAGTCGCCTATATGATTCAGAATCTGGGTATCCACCCCAGCAGCATCATGGCTGTGACCTTCACCAATAAGGCCGCCGGGGAAATGCGCCATCGAGTCGAATCGCTGCTGGGTGGGCGTCTGCAAGGCACACAAATCGGCACGTTTCATTCCATCTGCGCCCGGATGCTGCGGCGTGAAGCCGGATACACCCCCTATACCGCTGATTACCTGATCTACGATACCGATGACCAGGTGGCTGTCATCACCCAGGCGATGACCGAACTCAACCTGGATACCAAGCGTTTCCGTCCCCGCGCTATCCTCAACCAGATTTCCAACGCCAAAAATGAATTGATTGACGCCGCGCATTATGTGGGCGTCTCCTACCAGGGCGAAATCACCCGTCGGGCCTATGCCCGTTACCAGGAGATCCTGGTTGCCAACAACGCCCGCGACTTTGACGACCTGCTCATGGATATGGTGCAATTGCTGGAAGAAAACGAGCCGATTCGCCAGAAATACCAGCGGTTTATCGAGCATCTGCTGGTGGACGAGTTCCAGGATACCAACGCGGCGCAGTACCGGATGGTCGAACTGCTGGCCCAGCCGCAGGAATCGGTGTTCGTCGTCGGGGATGAAGACCAGGCGATTTACGGTTGGCGCGGTGCGGATTACCGGAATGTGCTGCAATTCCGCAAAGACTTTCCTGATTGCAAGGTGATTCTGCTGGAACAGAACTACCGCTCAACCCAGATCGTACTCGACGCAGCGCGGGCGGTGATTGACCACAACTCGAACCGCACGCGCAAAGCGCTGTTCACCGAACAATCCGGTGGCACCCGGATCACCATCCACGAAGCCTATGCCGAAACCGATGAGGCGCAGTTCGTAGTGGAGTCGATTGAGAATCTTTACCGGGAGCAGGAACTTGGCTATCGCGATTTCGCCGTGATGTATCGCACCAATGCCCAGTCCCGTGCGCTGGAAGAAGCGATGGTGAAAGCCAGCCTGCCCTATAAACTGGTGGGTGGCATCGGCTTCTACAAGCGGCGCGAAATACGTGATCTGCTGGCCTACCTGCGGCTCGTGAATACGCCGAATGACAGCGTGAGCTTTAACCGGATTGTCAACGTCCCCAAGCGCGGCATTGGCAAGAAGTCAGTCGAAGATTTCCTGCGCTGGACAGCCCGCGAACGTATGACAATCAGCGAGGGGTTGGCTGCCATGGCGGATGGGGCAACGACCCCGCTGCCGAACGCGGCCACCAAGAAGTTCACTGCCTTCTGGCAAATGATTGAGGACTGGCAGAAGATCGCCGCTGACGGCGACCTGGCGGCGCTGCTGGATGACATCATCGCCCGTACCGGCTACACGCTTCACCTACACAACACCAGTGACAGCACGGACGAGGCGCTGGAACGCGAGGACAACGTGCGCGAGCTGCGCGGGCTGCTGGCCGGTAAAGTCGGGGAGTCGCTCAACGATGTGTTGCAAGAAGTTGCATTGGTGGCCGATGTAGACTCGCTGGCCGGGGATGACAGCGATACGATTACGCTGATGACCCTGCATTCCGCTAAAGGGCTGGAATACCCGGTGGTGTTCCTGACCGGGCTGGAAGACGGCATTTTGCCGCATTTCCGCTCGATGGATAATGCGGACGGCCTGGAAGAGGAACGGCGGCTGCTCTATGTGGGCATCACCCGCGCCATGCGCCAGTTATACCTGTCGCACGCTTTCCGCCGCATGACGTATGGAGACAGTAGTCCGAGTGTGCCATCGCGTTTCCTGGCTGATATTCCGCCGCACCTGCTGGAAGGGGTGTCGTCCAAGCTGCGGCAGCAGTATGATTTTAACGCTTTCCTGGAAGATACGACCTGGGATGACGACGAAGAAGAGCCGCTGACCGAGCGGCAGCAGACCATTCGCGCTCGGATCGCGCCGTTTTCACCACCGGCCAGCGCCCCCAAGCCGCGTTTTCGCAGCGGGGTGCGTGTCCAACACGCCAAGTTTGGCGAAGGCATTGTGATCGAGACGCGGCATGTTGGCAACGATGAGGAAATCACCGTGAGCTTTGCTGCGCACGGCATCAAACGGCTCTCGGCTAATTTCGCCAAGCTGGAGATTCTGGATTAACGCCGCGCCGGTTGCCCCAAGGGCAAAGTGTCACCATACTGAAGTTCACGACACGACCCTTCTTCAGATGAATGGTTCTTTCTCCCGTAGGGGCATGATATATCATGCCCCTACATACCCTATTTTCCGCGTGGTTCTGTGAAAGTGTCGTCCTCTCAAACACTAAGGAGAGAGCAGGGGAGTGACCGCTTCTCACCCGTTATCACCCCTCTACAGGGCTTATGACCGCCCTATACTCCCCTATCATGGTTATGACCGCCCTATATTGTCCTATACCCGTGAACATGGCTTCTGACCCATCCAATATGGCTTTGTCGGGGACACCTTGCTCAGGGCAGGGGGAGCGAGTCGTCAGATTTAAGAAAATAATAGGGAAAGCGTTTGGTTCTGGCGGCGGACGCCCAGGTGGGCGTCCCTACGAATGGCAATCATCGTACTAATTTCTAAAACCGCAATCATGCCTCATTCACAATATTCGGCGCGAAGTCATCCAGGAAGGGCTGTGGCACGCGAATTGGGCGGCCTGTTTTCAGGTCAATCCACACATAGAGCGTCTGTGCCTGGATGAGCAGTTCGTTGTCTGCGGCCCGGTGGATGGTGTAGTGGCGCGTGGCGAAAGACCGTTTCATGCCGGATACCCAGGTCGCAATTTCGATCTCATCGTCCAGCACGGCGGCCTGACGGTACTCAATCCGGTGCTTACGGGCGATGATGGCGAAACCGGCTTCCTCCGCGCGTTTCATCGGCCAGTGGTGGGCGTTCATCACCTGGATACCGGCGTCCTCAAGATAGTTCAGATAAGCCGCGTTGTTGACATGCTGCGCCGTATCAATATCGCGCCATTCCACGCGGCGGCGCAGCTTGAAGACTCCCGGCGGTGGGGGCGGTGCGGCGGGAAATTTATCACGGGGCGGAGCGGGCTGCGGCGTTTCACCCGGCCAGAACCCGGCAATCATCTCCGGGGGAACGACAGCGGGGCGCAGCGTGGCGGCTTCAATATACACCCAGTCGGTGCTGGCCTGGGCCACCAGGTCATCCTGCCCCGGAAACCGGAACTCATAGCGGCGGCGGGAGCGCACCCGGCGGAAATCATCCACCCAGGTTTTGATTTCCAGGATGTCACCATAGCGCACCTGCTGGAGATACTCGATCTCGGTTTCCCGCGCCAGCCACAGATACCCCATGCCTTCGTAACGGTCTTTGGGATACCCGGCGGCGGCAGACGCGGCGAAAGCGGCTTCTTCCATATAGCGGATATAGTTGGCATTGTTCAAGTGGCCGTAGGCGTCGCATTCGTAATGGCGCACCTGGAATGTCTCAGTATGAGTCAGAGGGGGCATCAATCACCTCATTTGTGAAATTTGTCACGAATAGCATTAGGTGAACCATAGCAGGCACCAGTTAAACGCGCTTCCCGCGTTTTGTCAATGTTGGATCATACGGGGACCTGCGGCATAATGGGACTGTGCGACGATGATAGCGGAAAGTGTGAACATGCGACTATTTGTGGCAATTGACTTGCCAGATGCAGTCAAGGATCAGCTTGATGGCCTGTGTGCGGGGGTATCCGGCGCGAAATGGGTCAAGCGTGAACAGATGCACCTGACCCTGCGCTTTATCGGTGAGGTGGATGCGCACCAGTTCAAGACCATCCAGAGCGCCCTGGGGGATATCCGCTGCACCCCTTTTGAAATCGCGCTCAAGGGAGTCGGCCAGTTCCCACCAAAAGGTAGGCCGCGTGTTCTCTGGGCGGGAATTACTGCGCCCAGGACACTCCAGCAATTGGTGGGCAGTGTCGAAGCCGCGCTGCGGGAAACCGGCATCCCCCCAGAGGAGCGTCCATTTTCCCCGCATATCACCCTGGCACGACTGAAAACACCTCCTCCTCAAGAAGCCGTCAGCCAGTATTTCCGACGGCACGGCGGATTCCAGACTGCGGGCATCCCTGTAACCCAATTTGTGTTGATGTCCAGTGTGCTGGCACGAACCGGCGCAACCTATACCGTCGAAGG
>JACKCH010000004.1 GCA_020634115.1 Anaerolineaceae bacterium | reverse complement strand
CAACGAATGACGGATGAAGAATGGCGCAACCTGGTGCAGAGCGGCAATCTACCCCCGCGTCCGGCTTGGGTGAGCACGTTTCTGGGCGAGTGAAGGTCATAGTAGAGTCAAACGGGTAGCGCGGTTGTAGGGGCATGATGCATCATGCCCCTACTGGAAAACGCAATGTATGACATCATCATAAGGAATTAACCAAAGGCACAGTGTCGCTCTGTTTGCGGCAGCTTTGTCGCCAGGCATGGTTAAAACATCAAAACCAGAGTACTTTGCCTGTTGCCCTATCTACAGGCTGGACTATAATCACAGTATCCCATCAATTACACATTTGAGGTGGCATGATTACTGTGAAAGACACGCCCCGCGCCCTGGCCCTGGTCGGAATGCCCGGTGCGGGTAAGACGCTGTGTGCCAAGCACCTGGAATCCCAAGGATACTATCAGTTTCGTTTTGGTGGCATTATCGTCCGTGAAGTGGAGCGCCGGGGCTGGCCCATCACCCCAGAAAACGAGCGCATCGTGCGTGAAGAAATCCGCGCCCATGAAGGCATCGCCGCCATCGCCCAACGTGCGCTCCCCCACTTGAAAACTGCCCTCCTCGCCAACCAGAGCATCATCATTGACGGATTGTACGGTTTCAGCGAATACAAACTGCTGCGAGCCGAACTCGGCACGACGATGGTCGTCGTGGCGATTACCAGCCCGCGCTGGCTGCGGTATCACCGGCTGACCACCCGGCAGGAGCGCCCTCTTACCCCGGAAGAGGCTGAACGACGCGACTACCAGGAAATCGAAAGACTCGAAAAAGGCGGGCCGATTGCCATCGCGGATTATACGCTCATCAATGACCAGCAACCGGAAGACCTGCTGGCCGCGCTGGATGACCTCGTAACCGCCCTGGCATTCCAGCCCTAAGGCTGTTCCAAGAAATTATCTATTCAGCGGACGAGGCAGGCCTCGTCCCTACACAGGAATGATTTATTATCTGGAATAGCCTAACACCTAAAACAAGGCACTTATCAGTAAGGACAAGCAAGAACAGGAATTCGTGTATGATTAAATTCATGGTTTTATTCCACAAAGGCGACCTGCTGGCGCAGAGCCGTTTTGAAAGCGCCTATAATGACTTCCTGGCGCTGATCGAACGGATGCCCAACATCGAACGGCGGCAGGTTGTGAACGTGCTGGGCAGCCCGCTGGGCGCAGTCCCCTACAACCGTATCCTCGAAATCTACTTCAAAGACAAAGCGACGCTGGAAGCCTCGCTCAAGTCCCCCACCGGGCAAGAAGCCGGGAGCGAATTGAGCCGGCGCTTCAAACCGGGAACGTATGAGACTCTGTTCGCGGAAGTCTATGAAGAAGCCGGTGGCAGCACGCCCCCGACCAACAGCGCCGATGCGACGAATAACGCAAAGGCAAAGGACGAAAACTGATGCAAGCACTCAAAGACCGTATCCAGGCCGAAGGGCAGAACCTGGGCGGCGGTATCCTCAAAATTGACAGCCTGCTCAACCACCAGATTTACCCGGAACTGATGATGGACATGGGGCGCGAAATGGCGCAGCTTTTCGCTGGCATCCAGGTTGACCGCATCCTGACAGCGGAAATCTCCGGCATCGCCCCGGCGCTCACCACCGGGTTGGTGCTGAATGTGCCGGTGGTCTACGCCCGCAAGATCAAGCCGATTACGATGGCCGGGCCGGTCTTCCTGGAAACCGCCCCCAGCCACACCAAAGGCGGCGAGGTCAACCTGCTGGTTTCCGCCGAATTCCTGCATCCCAATGAAAACGTCCTGATTATTGATGACTTCCTGGCATCCGGGCAGACCCTGCTGGCGCTGACGCGGATGGTGAAAAGCGCCCGCAGTCACTTGGTCGGCGTCGGGGTGGTCGTGGAAAAGACGTTTGAGGGAGGACGCGCCGCGATGGAGCAGGCCTGGCCGGGCGTTCCGGTTCATGCCCTGGCGACCATCACCAGCATGGAAAACGGTCAGATCACTCTGGCGTAAACCAGCCTATAGAAGAAAGGACGCCTCATGCTCAAGGAACTTGATGTACGGGATGATGCCCCCTGGAAACAACGTTTTCGGGCGCCAGCCATCGCCTGGTCGGCTGTCGCCAGCCAAAATCCAGAACGGGGCGTCGTCTGTACCAATCGGGACGGCATTTTCCAGCTTTATGCTTGGGATGTCCCATCCGGGAAATTAACCCGTGTCACCGACCAACCCGCCGGGGTCATGATGGGAGTCATCGCGGCGGATGGCAATTCTATCTACTATCACCAGGATGCCCAGGGGAACGAAATCGGCCATTACGTGCGCGTGCCGTTCACGGGCGGCGAACCGGAAAATATCACGCCAGATAGGCCGCCCTACGCCTCGCACACGTTCAGCCAGAGCAAGACCGGGCGGGTCATGGGCTTCACAGTCGCCAACGCGGACGGTTTTCAGGTTGTGGTGAACACTGGTGAAGATACCTTCAAGCCGATTTACCACAGCGGCAAACTGACGTTTGGCCCGACTCTTTCCTATGATGGCGAAGTCGCCGTCGTTACCAGCCGGGAACGCTCCGGCACGCTGGACGCCAGTTTAGTAGCCATTGATGTCGCGTCTGGTGAGCAGATTGGCGAACTCTGGGATGGGGAAGAAACCAACATGCGCTCGGGGGCGTTTTCCCCGGTGGCGGGCGATTTACGGGTGCTGGCGACCAGCAACCAATCGGGTTATGGCCGCCCGTTGATCTGGAATCCCCGCAGTGGGGAACGTACCGACCTCACCCTGGATGACATTCCCGGTGAAGTCACACCCTGGGACTGGTCGCCGGATGCGGAGCGTATCCTGCTGTGCCAACTGTACCAGGCAAACTACCAATTGTATGTGTACACGGTGGCCGATGGCCGTGTCACCCGCCTGAATCACCCGGCGGGCGTGGTCGGGGGCTTTTCCGGCGGGGACTTCACCCCGGATGGCGACATTCTCCTCACCTGGCAGGACTCAGCCCATCCCGCGCAGTTGATCTTGCTGGACGGGCAGAGTGGCGAGCAGAAACGGGTGGTGCTGGAAGCGGGTAGTGCACCAGCGGGGATTAAATGGCATTCAGTCAGCTTCGCTTCAACCAACGGTTCGATGATTCAAGGTTGGCTCGCCACGCCACAGGGCGACGGCCCCTTCCCGACGATTCTGCATACACACGGCGGCCCGACATCGGTCATGGCCGACTTTTATGCGCCAATGAGTCAGGCCTGGCTCGATCACGGGTTCGCCTTCCTGACAATCAACTATCACGGTTCGATCACCTTCGGCAAGGCGTTCGAGAAATCTATCTGGGGCAACCTGGGGCAGCTTGAAGTGGACGATATGGCCGCCGCCTACCAGTGGTTAGTGACAAACGGCATCGCGCAGCCCGACGCCGTTTTGCTGACGGGCGGTTCGTATGGCGGTTATCTCACGCTGCAAGCTCTGGGCAAACGGCCTGATCTGTGGGCGGGCGGTATGGCTCAGGTGGCGATTGCTGACTGGCGGGTGATGTATGAAGACGAGGCCGAGACACTGCGCGGCTACCAGCGGGCGCTGTTTGGCGGCACACCGGACGAAACGCCGGAAGCCACCCGCGCCGGGTCACCGATCACCTATGCCGAACAGGTCAAAGCACCGATTCTGGTGATTCAGGGCAGCAACGACACCCGCTGTCCGGCCCGCCAGATGCAGGCCTACGAGCAAAAACTCAACGAACTCGGCAAATCCATTCACGTCCACTGGTTTGACGCCGGGCATGGCTCACGTGCAATGGAACAGCAGATCGAACACCAGGAACACATGCTGCGTTTCGCTTACCGGGTATTAGGGTAGGCAGCTAGAGGAGCGAGTAACGACCACTCGCATGGAAAACGGCCAGATCACCCTGGTGTAATGTCGGTAAAAAAAGGGCGACCACGCCGGGTCATACACATCCGGTTAAGGGTTAACGAATTGAGAGACATGGGTAAACTCAAATGAATTTGCCAATCCAAAAAGAGTTGACACCATGTCTCGATCTCAGTCTAAATCACTTGTCACCAATTGGCACGGGGTATTGTCGGAAATGATCCAGCAAGCCGAACAGGTGGCGCATACCGTCCAACGGGAGCGCAAAATGTCGGTGGTGACCCTAGTGCAGAGTCTGGTGTTGGAATGTCTGACCAATGCTCAGGCCA
>JACKCH010000039.1 GCA_020634115.1 Anaerolineaceae bacterium | reverse complement strand
TCTTTCACAATGCAGTCAGCAATGGCACGGTAGTGAATCCGCCGGTGGGTCGGTGGGCCGTACCAAGTGGATCCGGTATTCAGCCCTTCGTGGGTAATTCGGTGGGAGGAGTAATAAACATCATCGGGATTGTGCTTCCAGATGACCGCATCGCCAAACAGGCGCCGATCCGGGAAGGCGGCCAATGTTTGCAGTGTATTGGCGATCACGGCTTCACGCCCGTAGATGTCGCCATTGCTGGTATGGATGATGGCATTGTGCAGATAGTAGTCGTAGATGAGGCCAACCGCTTTTTCTTCCCAGATACGGTGGGTGATTTTGATGATGTAGTCCACAATGTCGGTGAATTCATCATCAAACCCGCACATGCTCTGAAGCCGAGGGTGGTCAGTCACAGTGATGTGGGCGATATCCCCCTTATTGTTCAGGGATATGGCTGGGTTCTCGTCATTTGGGATGACACTCTGGTTGGTCATAAAAATCCGCGATCAATATGAAGTCTTTTTTGAATAGGTATTCCGAAAACGATTTCGGAAATCCCCAAAAAATTTTTGGCGCTGCGGTCCATAAATACGCTCGGAAACCAGCACCATCATTTAGAGCATAACACGAATTATGAATTATGCAAATTTCACGTTTTAGCGGAGAATACGCCCTACGGTAGAGCCTCTGACCAGGAGTTCAACCGGAAAGGTCACTTTATGCGCCGGTAGGGTATCATCTTCGATGCATTCCAGCAGAAGCTCAACCGCCTGCCGCCCCATCTCCTGTAACGGTTGTTTTACAGTCGTAATGGCCGGATATGTCATCAGTGACGATTGCAACCCGTCAAATCCGGCGATAGCAACGTCCTCCGGCACCCGTAAACCGCGTTCGGAAGCAGCCCGCAAAGCGTCTACAGCCAGCAGATCATAGAAGGCAAACACAGCAGTTGGTGGATCAGGCAAATCCAGCAGTTGCAGCATAGCGTAGTAGCCACTGTCTTGCTCTAAAGCCGTTGGAATCATGATGTCCTCATCAAAGGGTAGGTTCGTTTCCCGCAGCGCCCGCATATATCCCGCCACTCGATCTGTGTTGGTCGGGCCATGCACTGGGCGTGTCATGATTCCAATGCGGGTATGACCGAGTTCAATGAGATGCCGGATAAGCTGGTATGCCCCTTCTTCATTATCCGGCGCGACAAATGAGGCATTCGCGTAATCAACCCGCCGTCCTAGCAGGATATACGGCATCTTCTCTTCCTCGAAAATTCGCAGCGTGTCCCGATTGGGATTGGCCCATAACAGCAGCGCCCCGTCAATCTCGCGGGAACGGCAGATGCGCTCAATCCCCTCCGGGTGATGCACCGTCTCCATATACAACGTGATATTCTTGCCATTCTGTTCGGCAACATACCCGGCACCAGCGACGATTTCGGTCAGGTATTCACTGATATAGATAATGGAATGGTTGATTAAAAGGCCGATCTTGTCCGTGCGCCCCCGTCGCAGATTTCGGGCCGACGCACTGGCCTGATAACCTAGCTCCCGCGCCCGCTGCATGACCAGCTCTCTCGTCGCGTCAGAGACATCAGGATACCCGTTCAATGCTTTGGACACGGTTGAGATAGAAAGACCCAGGTCTTTAGAAATGTCGGCAATTTTCATCTCACGCTCACAATAACAACACTCTAGAACCGACTAATCATAGACTGACTTCAGCCTTCTGTCATCTTTTTGTTCGGACTGGACTGTTTACCAGTCGAAGCATTCAAGAGTCAGTCGCCCCCAGCCTGTTGAGAAACCGATTTTCATGACATTCATCACGGTATGACCTGCTATCCAGATTTGACAACCCCTGTCGAGTGCGGTATAAATTTGAATACGTATTCAAATTTGCTGGAGCGAATGCAAATAGCCTTTGCCTCTGGCAAGTGACCAGTCGCCGTTTGAGAAAAGATTGAATCCTCAATACAAAGGGGGGAGTTGAATGGCGGAGACATTGATTTCTATTCCCGCCGCTACGTTGCGGGCGTTCGTAACTGAGCTGTTCCACCGTGCCGGGTTGAATGCCGCAGATGCGGCCTTTCATGCCGGGGCGCTGGTGCAGACTGACCTGTGGGGCATTGGCTCACACGGGATTCTGCGCGTCCCGATTTATATCCAGCGGGTGCGCTCTGGGGCAATAAACGCTACCCCTAATATTCACAAGCTGCGGGGTGGCCTGGCGCTCGAAGTCTGGGATGGCGACGATGGCGCGGGGTTCATCGTCGGGCGTGACACGATGCGCCGGGCAATTGAACTGGCGAAAACCTATGGCATTGGCGCGGTGGGCGTCATCCGCAGCAATCACTTTGGTGCAACCGGGCTGTATGCGCGGATGGCTGCCGAAGAAGGGCTGATCGGTATTTGTATGACGAATGTCGTGCCGAATATAGTCGCGCCGGGGGGCAGCAAGCCGATCACCGGTAACAACCCCATCGCCTTCGCCGTGCCGACTGCTGAGGAATTTCCGTTCGTACTCGATATTTCGATGTCCGGTGTTGCTGGTGGCAAACTCCTGCTCGCCAGCAAGAAGGGTGAGAAAATCCCACTGGATTGGGCCACCGATTCGCAAGGTCGCCCTACCGACGACCCGGATGTTGCTTTCAAAGGTTTCCTGTTACCGGTGGGTGGGCATAAGGGCCTCGGCCTGTCCTATTTTATAGACATTCTCTCCGGTGTGATGACCGGCGGAGTGTTCCAGTTTGGCATGAAGGGTATGTACAAGTACCCGGACGATCCCAGCCTCACCGGACACTTCATGATTGTTATCAACCCACAGGACATCATTGACTTGGAAGATATGCGGGCGCGGATGGCCGAGTTCTATCAGACGATCAAAGCCGCGCCGATGTGGGATGAGACCCGCGAGATGATGCTGCCGGGCGAGATTGAATATCGCACTGAGCAGGAACGGATCAAGAATGGCATCCCGCTGCCGGAAAATCTGATTCAGGAGTTGGTGGCATTGGGTGTCGAATTGGGCGTCGCCAATACACTCACCACCGGATAAGGTACAGCAAAGGCTGAATTGATGGAAACCATTCTCGCATCTCCCCAAAAAGAAGTCCGCATCGGTGTGGATCATCCCTTCGTCATCATCGGTGAGCGTATCAACCCCACCGGGCGCAAGCTGCTTGCGGCTGAACTGGCGGTGGGCAACTATGACCGGGTGGTCACTGACGCGCTGGCGCAGGTTGAAGCGGGCGCACACATGCTCGATGTGAACGCGGGTATCCCGATGATTGATGAGCCGACGGTACTGGCGGAAATCGTGCGGTTGGTGCAGTCGGTGGTGAATGTACCGCTCTCGATTGACTCGTCGGTGGTTGCTGCGCTGGAAGCCGGGTTGGCGGCCTACCAGGGAAAAGCCCTGGTGAACTCGGTTACAGGCGAGGATGCCCGCCTGGAAGCAGTGCTGCCGCTGGTCAAAAAATACGGCGCAGCGGTTATCGGCATCACGAATGATGAAAGTGGGATTTCCCATGATCCTGAAGTACGTCTGGCGGTGGCTCGCAAAATCATTGAGCGGGCTGCCGATTACGGTATTCCAAAGGCCGATATTGTGATTGATCCGCTGGCGATGCCGGTGGGCGCCGTCCCCGGTTCGGGCGCGATCTTCCTGGGGATTACCCGCCGGATTGTGGAGGAATTGCAGGTCACGACCACCTGCGGTGCGTCGAATATCTCATTCGGACTGCCGGGGCGCGACACCCTGAGCGCCGCTTTTCTCACAATGGGGATTGGCGGGGGGGTGACTTCCGCGATTATGAACCCGCTCAAGCCGGAGACGGCCAACGCTGTGCGTGCTGCAAACTTACTGATGGGACACGACGACAACGCGCAGGCCTGGATCAGCGCGAATCGCCCGCCAGAAGCCGAATCGGGAACAGAGCGTGCCGTTCGTTCCCGGCGTCCGCGTCGAGAGTGACAAGAGATAAGGGTACATAGTGTTGCAGGGCATTCTCATGAGGATGTGTTGAAACACGGTAAGTAAGGATGCGACATGCCGTATCCTGGATTTTGAGACAAAAACCTGACCGATTTACCAATAGTTTTAAGGAGTCAACAATGTCTGACGAACCCAAAGCCATCTGGTGGCAGAACCTGACCGCTGGAGAAGTTGTCGCCCACGCCAAGAAAGACGACATCGCTATTCTACCTATCGGCGCAATTGAGCAGCACGGCCCGCACTGCCCGTGTGGTGATGATGACTTCAACGCCATCGGTATGGCGGAACTCATTTCAAAGAAAACTGGTGTGATGCTGCTGCCCTGCCCGATGTACGGTTCGCATCCGTATCATCACTGGGGAATGCCGGGCAATATCCCGCTCAGCTACGAAACTCACATCGGCCTGGTGATGGACATCGTGCGCGGCGCGGCGGTATCCGGTTACAACAAATTCATCATCCTCTCCGCGCATGGGCAGGTTTCCTCGACCATTGTCGCCGTCCACAAACTCGGCCTGGAAGGGTACTTCACCCTGTCATTGCACTGGTACGATTTCCTGCGCGACAATAAGGACGTGCTGGAAGACTGGATGTGGCACGCGGACGAAGCCGAAACCTCGGTTGCGCTATACCTCTTCCCCGACCTGGTGGATATGAGCAAAGCGGGTAAGGGTGGCGGCGATCCGCTGGTAGATCGTAAGTTCATCATCGCACCAGGGGCTGCACCGCGTCCCGGCACGATGTATCACTTTGAAGGCACGTTCGCCCGCCCCGAATATAAAGAACTCAGCAACGGCATTATCGGGGACGCCACTAAAGCCACCCGCGAAAAAGGCGAGAAAATTGTCACCCGCCTGGTAGATCATGTTGCCGAACTGATCGAAGACATCCGCAAACGCTATCCAGCCGGTGAAAAGCCGCCTGTGAAGTAAGGCAGGAGCGAACCATGCGTTTTACAGATAAAGTTGTCATCGTCACTGGTGCGACCAAAGGCATTGGGGAAGCAACAGCCAAAGCATTCGCCCAAGAAGGCGCAAAAGTGGTGGCTGCCGGGCGCTCGGTTGACCTGGGCGAGCGGGTGGTGAGTGAAATTAAGGCGGCGGGCGGCGAGGCAATTTTTGTGCGCTGCGATGTTAGCCAACCGGATGATGTGAACAACCTCGTGAAAACCACAGTCGAGACCTTTGGCACAATTGATGTCGCGGTGAATAATGCCGGGGTGAACCACAGTGCTGAATTCTTCGACATCACCCCGGATGACTGGGACTGGGTGCTGAGCGTTGACCTGAAGGGAACCTTCCTGGTCACGCAGGCGGCGGCGCGGGTTATGGTGGAGCAGGGTAAGAAATCCGGCTACATTGTGAATGTAACGTCCGTGATGGGCGAACAGCTTGCGTTAGCGGATCAAGTGCCTTACTGTGCGGCGAAAGGCGGTGCCAACCAGTTCACAAAAGCGGCGGCATTGGCGCTGATTCCGTATGGTATCCGCGTGAATGGCGTAGCCCCTGGCCCGGTGTTGACGGAGTTGATGCAGCGGGTCGTCCACAGCAAAGAGAAGAACGATAAATTGATGGAACGTCTGCCGATTGGCTATGTCGCCTCTACGGAAGAACTCGCCCGGGTGATTATGTTCATGGGCAGTGAGGATGCCAGCTATTTTGTCGGTGAAACCATCCTGGTTGATGGCGGACGCGGGATTCAAGCCTTCCCGCGTGCGCTGGAAAAAGCGACGGGTGTGGCCGGGTAACTTTTGGGCGTGTCGGGGCATGATATACCATGCCCCGACTGCGTAACGCCAGATCGTTTCCATACCGGGGACGCGATGTTCTGGGGTTGATTTTTGGAGTGGTACACAACAGGAGGACGGGATGGCACAACCCAATGTGGGTTTGATTACCTTTGGAGATAACCGCAAACACGAATGGGAAAATGTCTTTCGCGGCATGACCGAGCCACGCCACCAGGACGCAATAGCCTATTTGCAGACGCTGCCCATCAACCTGATAACCGATCAGGCTGTCGCCCGTCACAAAAAAGACATTGATGCTCAGGTGGATGCGCTGCTGGCCGGTGGCGCGGAGGTGCTGGTCGCACACATCCCCTGCTGGACATCGCCGAATCTCGTCGTGCGTGGAGTCCAGCGTGCCGGATTGCCTGTGGTGTTGCTAGGCAACAAACACCCCGGCACGCACAGCACCGTCGGGTTGCTGGGCGCGGGCGGTACTCTGAGCCAGATTGGTTATCCACATTTGCGGATTCGCGCCGACCTTGATGATATGCTGGCCGACCAATTGATGCCTTACTTCCGGGCGGCGGCAACGAAAAAACGGATGCGCGGCAAAGTCTTCGGGCTGTTTGGCGGGCGTTCGCTGGGTATTGATACCGGCACATTCGACCCGATGCAGTGGAAGAAACTTTTTGGCGTGGATACCGAACACATTGACCAACTCGAAATCGTGCGCCGGGCAGAATTCGTGCCGGAAGACACCACCCGTAAGATGGTGGGGTGGTTGGAGCGCATGGCGGGCGCGGTCAAATATAATGACCAGCGATTCACGCCGGAAAAACTGGCCTTCCAGGCGCGCTGCTACCTGGCGACCAAAGCGATTATCGCGGATATGGGACTGGATTTCGTGGCGATCAAGTGTATGCCCGATATGACGACCCACTATGTTCCACAGTGTATTTCCGCCGCGCTGCTGCCGGGGCCGTATGATGCCGATGGCAACAAAGATGCGCTCATGATGGCCTGCGAAGCCGATGGTGATGCTGCTCTGACAATGGAAATCCTCAAGGAAATTTCGGGCGGCAAGCCGGTGCTGTTCATGGATGTAAGTTACATTGATGACGATAACGAGACGTTCTACTTCCCCAACTGTGGTGCGTTCTGTTCATGGTACGCGGCGCGTTCCGACGACCCTACCGAAAACATGAGTCGGGTTGAACTGCGCCCGGCCAACCGTCCCGGCGGCGGTGCGATCACCTATTTCACCACCGCGCCCGGCGATCTCACCTTAGCCCGGTTGTACCGGGTGAACGGAGAATACCAGATGGGAATCATCACCGGCGCGACGGTGAATATCAGCGACGAGGAGTACCAGGCATTCGTCGCGGCGCGCGGCACCCACCAACTGCCAACCGCGTTTATCAAAATGGATGTGGATGTAGAGAAACTGCTCAGTACATTCGGCTCGAATCACATCCTGGGGGTGGACGGGCGCTATACCCGCGAACTGGTCCACTTCTGTCAAATGTTGGATATCCAACCCGTGTTTTTTAATCGTGAGGAGGTGCGGGCATGACGATGACACCCCGCGAGCGTTTTAAGCGTATTACCAATTTCCAGGAAGCTGACCGCGTGCCGATAGACACCGGCAGTCATGTGGCCTCGCTGCACCGCATCGCCTACAGCAACCTACGCGATTATTTGGGCGATAGCGAACTCCAGAATGCTGACCGGATTCTGGATCGGATGGTACAGAATGTGATCCCCGACGAAAAACTGCTCCAACGCTATCATGTGGACTTCCGCTGGATTGCGCCCAACTGGGTGGACGTGGTGGACGTAGACAATGATAAATACCGCGATATGTGGGGTATTGTCTGGCAGCACATGATTGATGCCTACAGTGTCCTGACCTCACCGCTCGAAAACGCGACGTTGGCTGACCTCGACACATATAACTGGCCTGATCCTGAAGACCCGAATTTATGGAAGGGATTAGGGGAGCGGGCGAAATATCTCTACGAAAATACCGACTACGTACTGGTAGGCGACTCGATCAAAGGCGGGTTGCTCACCAAAGCCCTGCAAATTCGTGGTTATGGGCAGATGTTCGCGGACTTAGTAGGGAATCCGGCGTTTGCCGAGGCGCTGCTCGACAAGCTGCTTGACCTGTACAAAGCCTATTGGACGGGCTTCCTGAAGGTGGTTGGCCCCTACGTGCAGATGGTCTATTTCACCGACGATATCGGCGGACAGCAATCTATGATGATCTCGCCCGATTTGTTCCGCAGTTTGCTTAAACCGCGTCTGAAGGAATTGATTGACCACATCAAGAGTCAGGCCGACGTGAAGTTTATGTATCACACCGATGGCACGGTCACGCCAGTGGTTGAGGACATTATCGAGATGGGCGTGGACATCCTCAACCCGATTCAGACTTCGGCGCTGGGAATGGATACTGCCGTACTCAAGGAACTATACCGGGGTCGCTTGGTCTTTCACGGTGCGATTGATGTCCAGCAAATGCTGCCGTTCTCCACACCGGAACAGGTGCGTTATGATGTTGCCAAACGCATTCATGACCTGGGGCGTGGTGGTGGCTATATTGTCGCTCCCTGCCATAACATCGGCGCGGACGTGCCGCCGCAGAATATTGAAGCCCTCTACGCGGCTGCTTATGAATGCGGCACATATCCGATTCAGCTTGACCATGTATTGAGCGAGGAAGATCGCAGGCCGCCGACGCAAGCGGAGATCGCAGCGCAGGCCACTGTCGAAAAACAGGAACGCCGCCCGCGCCGTTCCCGGCAATAGGCAGCGGCTATCATCATCTAAATGAGGGAAACCAAAGATGAGCAATTCAGACGAAATCTTAGACGACCTGTATAACAATGTGATTGATGGCGCTCGTGAGTCAGTCGTCAAGCTCACCAAAGAGGCGCTTGAGATGGGCATCGAGCCGAACGTGATCTTGTTCGATGCGCTTATTCCCGGCCTGGAAGAAGTCGGACGGCTGTTTGAAGAAGGCACATTCTTCGTACCAGAAATGCTGGTCGCCGCCAAAGCGATGTCCGGGGCGATGGAAATCCTGCGCCCCCTGATGGCCGATACCGGCGCAAAGTCCGCCGGAACGTTCGTCATGGGAACGGTCAAAGGGGATATTCATGATGTCGGCAAGAATCTATGCAACATCATGCTTGAAGGCGCGGGTTTCAAGGTGATTGACATCGGCGTGAATGTGCCGGAAGAGCAGTTTGTCGAAGCTATCCGCGAACACAAACCGGATGCGGTTGGCCTGAGCGCCTTCCTGACAACGACCATGCCCATGTTTATCCCGACTATTGAAGCGATTGCCAAAGCCGGACTGCGCGACAGCGTGAAAATCTTCGTGGGCGGCGCACCCGTCACCCAGGAATACTGTGACAAAGTTGGGGCGGATGGCTACGCACCAAACGCCAGCGCCCTGGTTCGTGAATTGAAGGCGATGCTCGGTCTTAGCTAGGCGGCTAAAGAGAGGGATTAATGAGTTATACCATCAGATCATTGGATCATGTCAGTATTGTGGTCAACGATATAGACGCAGCCCGGCGGTTCTACTGCGACATCCTGGGTATGGAGGAAGTCCCCCGCCCAATGAATTTCACCTTTCCCGGCGCATGGTTTCGCAAGGGTGGCGCTGAACTCCACCTGATTCGGCGGGATATTGCGACGCAGGACGCCGGCGACCCGACCAATACCCCTAAGCCTAACGGTGATGTGACCTTTGCCCGCCATTTCGCGTTCCAGATTGATAACATGGACGCGCTGGTACAGCAGTTGCACGCACGGGGTGTGGCGATTGCCTATGGGCCGCGTCCGCGTGGTGATGGGCCGACCCAGGTCTACATTTATGACCCGGATGGTCACATGATCGAGTTCACCGAAAAACCCTGATGAGTGATGACCACCAGCACCGTGTCATTCTGATGCCCTCTGGCCTGCGGGGAACCGTCCCTGATGGGACACTGCTGTTGGATGCTGTGCGCCAGTTAGGTGTAGAACTGGAATCTATCTGCAACGGGCAGGGGACATGCCATAAGTGCCGTGTCCGCATCGAAACCGGGGATTTCCCTAAACATGGCATCGCGTCCAGTCCGGGGCATCTGTCGCCGCTGACGCTACATGAACAGCAGGTTTTCGGTGACGAGAGCGATGGACACCGGTTGGCCTGCCATGCACGGGTGGAGGGTGATCTGCTCGTATATATCCCAGAAACCAGCCTCGCGCATAAACAGATCATCCGCAAGTCAGCCAATACCCGGCGGCGTATCGCGGTCAATCCGGCAGTGCGTCCCTTGTTTGTCACCGTCAAGCCAGCGACTTTGGAAGCGCACCCTGGTGATTGGGAACGCCTGCAAGCCGCGTTAGCTGAACAGCATCAGCTCACCGGTCTGCATATTGACCTGAGCGCACTGCGTCGGTTGCAGGGGGCGTTGCGGGCGGGTGACTGGCAGGTGACGGTGATTATCCGTGAGAATCGGGATGTGCTGGATGTTCGCTCCGGTTTCCGCGAGGCCGTCTATGGATTGGCGGTGGATATTGGTACAACCACCATCGTTGCCCACCTGTGCGACCTGCGTACCGGGGCGGTGCTCGACACCCAGGCTGCTATGAATCCGCAGGTGGCGTTTGGCGAAGATGTCATGAGCCGCATTTCGTATGTGATGATGCAGGCCGATGGACTGGATACGCTGCACCGCGCGGTCATCGAGACGCTGAACACGCTGGCTGCGGATGCGACTCAGGTGGCAGGTGTCATGATGGATGACATTTACGATGTGGTCGTCGTGGGCAATACCACCATGACCCATCTATTTCTGGGAATTTCACCGCTGGAAATCGGGCGTGCCCCGTTTGCGCTGGTCCAACGGGATGCAGTGGATGCCCGTGTCCGTGATCTGAATCTCAAATTTAACCCGGCGGCTGCGGTGCATGTGCTCCCGTCCCTGGGCGGGCATGTCGGCGCGGATACGCTGGCCGCGCTGTTAGCCGAAACCCCTTACACCGGAGAGGACATCTCCTTAGTTGTGGATGTTGGCACTAATGCCGAAGTGGTCATCGGCAACCGTCACTGGATGGTGGCGGCGTCCAGTCCGACTGGCCCGGCTTTTGAAGGCGCACAAATCACGCATGGGATGCGGGCTGCGCCGAGCGCTATCGAGAATGTCCGTATTGACCCGCAGACCGGGAAACCGCGTTTCCGTGTCATCGGGGTCGAGTCGTGGTCAGATACCTGGGATACACCACCGGATTTGCTGCCGATTGGCATCTGTGGCTCTGGCATTATTGATGTCGTGGCGGAATTGTTCCTGGCAGGAATCCTGCTGCCGGATGGTGGGTTTAACCCGAGTTCAAGCTGTGATTGGCTGCAATGGCATGACGACGTGGGATCGTATGTCCTGGCCGACACCGGGCAGACCGCTACAGGTCATCCCATCGTGATTACCCAACGGGATGTTCGCAATATCCAACTGGCGAAGGGCGCACTCTACGCTGGAATCAAGCTCCTGATGCAGCAGACGAATATTGACCATGTTGACCGGATTGTGCTGGCTGGCGCGTTTGGCAGCCACATTGACATCGAACGCGCGATGATTCTCGGCTTGATTCCTGACTGTGACCTGAAGCGGGTGTATGCCGTTGGCAACGCCGCTGGAGATGGGGCGCGGATTGCCCTGCTCAACGTAGAAAAGCGCCAGGAAGCCCGGCAGGTTGTGGAGCATATCACGTATGTTGAATTGGCCGCGAATGACGATTTCCAGGAGGCGTTTGTGGAAGCCCTACACCTCCCGCACGCTGTTGACAGCTTCCCGCACCTGGCGCACGTTCTGCCCGTACCCTCAACGGCGGTCAGCCCGGCAGCCACGCCACGTCGTACCCATGCCCGCCGGGCGCGAAAAAGTGTGGATTTTATGTGACCACCCAAATCGGTTGAATAGCAGGGTTGGCACTCAATTTAATAGAAAGATGCACGAATCATGAAGCACAATGCACTGAAATCCGCCTGGAAAGAAAGGCGGGCTACCTTGAACGGCTGGCTGCATATTCCGAGTATGTGGTCAACTGAGGTTATGGCGCGCGCCGGATTTGATAGCCTGACAGTGGACATGCAGCACGGCCTGATGGGGCTGGACTCCGCTATCCAGATGTTACAGGCCATTTCCACTACCAATACCGTCGCCCTGGCGCGGTCAACCTGGAATGAGCCGGGGACTATTGGCCGTTTACTGGATGCGGGCGCGATGGGCATCATCTGTCCGATGGTGAACAACCGCGCTGAGTGTGAGCAGTTCGTGGGCGCGTGCCGGTATCACCCTGTCGGCTACCGCAGTCTAGGGCCGACGCGGGCCAAAGTCTTGTATGGCGATGACTACACCAAACATGCCAATGAGGATGTGTTGGCGCTGGCGATGATCGAGACGAAAGAGGCGCTCGACAACGTGGACGAAATTGCCAGTGTGCCTGGCCTGAGTGGTTTCTATATCGGCCCTGGCGACTTGCGGTTGTCACTGATGGGGGCGGGGGGTCTGGACAACGAAGATGCCGAGTTCCTGGCCGCGCTGGACACCATTCTGGCCGCAGCCAAACGGCAGGGCATTGTGACCGGTATCCATTGTAATTCAGCGGTCTATGCCCAGAAGATGATCGAACGCGGTTTTGATATGGTGACTTTGCAGACTGACAGCGGTCTTTTGAGCGCCGCCGCCACATCCATCGTGAACCAGATGCGCGGTATACAACCGCAACAGCGCAAGAGTGAAAGTTACTGAATCGGGCTGGTTTTCGAGGGAGGCGCTAGACAGACGGCTGAATCATAATTCGTATCGCTTCGGTGGTGTGCAGCGCCTTGAGAAATGTATCAGGAAGATAGATCGGTAAATTGGGTATCAGTTGCCGATAGTGCTGCTTCCATAGACGCCGCTCGCCCTGCCAGATTTCGATCAGGGATTGTTCCATTGGCACGGCCATCCGCAGACTCAGATGGTGGTTGGGGAGTGCCTTTGCCCCCGGTTGAATCAGGTGGGGCGATACCCACCGGATAGCGGAGTCAAACGTAATCGGTATGCTGTCCGTATTCCGCCAGTTTCGGGTTTGCAGGTAGTCCACCACCGACCCGGCAACAAAACGCCCGCTCAAAGCGGCCAGATCAGCG
>JACKCH010000038.1 GCA_020634115.1 Anaerolineaceae bacterium | reverse complement strand
CAGTACGTGGTGCGTGTCCTGGGTGTGAAGGAACACCGCGCCAGCCTGGGCGTGTTCGGCAATTTCTTCTTCGCGGAGGATCACCCGTTGCTGTTTCACTACAACGAGCCGCGCCAGACCATCCATTTTTCCGGCAAACCGGCGGATATTCATGAACTCGTGCTGGATATCCACCAGGCGTATGTCACCACGTTTGGCCCTTGGCGTGAACTGGCAGGGGATATCAACCGGACACAGCCGCTGGTGAGTTTGTTGACCACCGGCGAGGGCGTGCTGGGCGTCATGCCGCAGCCTGTCGCGGAACGGATGGCGAAAGTGTTTGCCCATCACAAGATGACCTGCACGCTGGAGGATGAACCCGCCCCGGCGATAGACGATCATGGTCGTTCGCAGAAAATGAAGCTGCTCGGCATCGGCGACTCGTACTTTGTGGCGCTGGACTACAGCGTGGACGAAATCGGGAAGATTTAGCAGTGTGCGGAGACAGTAAGTAGCGCGGGGAGTAGCTCCTGTTTGCTTCGTATTTTCCGCTTTTCACTTCCGGCTCGAAATGTGGTACAGTGTGCGCCATTCGCCAAAATCATTTTCTGGGAAAAAATCATGGGAACGATTCATCTGGTTACAGAACTCCCCGGCCCGAACAGTAAAGCGATTGTCGCGCGGCGGGAGGCGGCCAGCGCACGCGGCGCATCCAAGCTCACCCCGCTGGCGGTGGTCAGCGCCCAGGGTGCGGCGGTAACGGATGCTGACGGCAACACGCTGCTGGATTTCGCCGGGGGGATTGGCGCGCTGGCGGTGGGTCACTGTCCGCCGAACGTGGTGGATGCGGTCAAGCATCAGGCCGAGCAGTTGATTCATATGTGCGCCATTGTTGGCACGTATGAGCCGTATGTGCGCGTGGTGGAACTGCTCAACGAGGTCACGCCGGGGGACTTCCCTAAGAAATCGGTGCTGCTCAACAGTGGCGCGGAAGCCCTCGAAACCGCCGTCAAAATCGCCCGCAGCTACACCGGACGCCCGGCGGTGCTGGTATTCGAGGGGGCGTATCATGGCCGTACCAATCTCACGCTGGCGATGACCAGCAAGTATGGTCTGTTCAAGAAGGGGTTCGGCCCCTTCGCGCCGGAAATTTACCGCCTGCCGTTCCCCAATATTTACCGTCGCCCGGCAGGGATGAGCGAGGACGCCTACGTGGATGATGCCATCGCCCGGCTGGAAAACGCGCTAATCGCTCAGGTAGACCCCTCCGCCGTTGCCGCGATTGTGATCGAGCCGGTACAGGGCGAAGGCGGGTTTATCCCCGCGCCGCCGCGCTTCCTCCAGCGCATCCGCGAAATCTGCACACAGTACGGCATTGTCATGGTGGCCGACGAGGTGCAGAGCGGTTTCGGGCGCACCGGGCGTTTGTTCGCCGTCGAGCATTACGGCATTGAGCCGGATTTGATCGCCTCCGCCAAGTCATTAGCCGCCGGGATGCCCCTGGCTGCGGTGACCGGACGCGCCGAAATCATGGACGCGCCGCACCCCGGCGGGCTGGGCGGGACGTACAGCGGCAATCCGCTGGCCTGTGTCGCGGCTGCCGAAGCCATTCAGATGATCCGCGAACCGGCCTTTTTGGAGCGGGCAAATGCTGTTGGAGCGCGGATTCGCCAGCACTTGCTCGACCTTCAGGCGGAAATTCCGTTGATCGGGGATGTGCGCGGTCTAGGGGCGATGGTGTTGATGGAACTCGTCAAAGACCGCGAGTCCAAAACCCCAGCCGCCGATGAAACCCTGCAAGTCACCACCGAATCACTCAAGCGTGGCCTCATTGCTATCCGCGCCGGACTGTATAGCAATTGCATTCGTTTCCTGCCGCCGCTGAACATCACCAACGAGCAGCTTGACGAAGGCATGGGTGTCATCGCGGAGGCGGTGCGCGTGGTCGAAAGCCAGCGCCGGGCTACCATGTAGGGGCTGTGGGAAGTCTGTTTAGAATCTATCTGTAAAACTCTACCTCACCCCTACTCGCTACGCTCGTTTTCCCCTTCCTTCGAGGGGACATACGTCCCCATCTCAGTCACAATTTGGAGAGGGGATGGAGAACCAAAGGTTCGGAAGGGGTAAGGTAAAGTATAAATAGAAATCAACAGGGGGCACGCTGCCCCCTGTTTTGTTATTTTTCAGCGAATTTGTACAATCTGCGGCTGGCGCATATAGCGGCTGCGCGTGGCTTCCGTTGTGGCGAACTGGTCGGGTGTCAGCAGTGACCAGAAAAAGTCCGGTGTGACGATCTGACCCGCGCCTTCATCCGCATACCGTCGCAGCCACTCGAAAAAGGCATCTGTCCCCAGGTCGGCCCGCAGGTCGCGGATCATGCGCACGCCGCGCAGGTACACGGCGTTGATATACGCCCGGCGCGTCTTGAACTTGTACACCGGGTCATCCACATACCCCTCCGGTGACAGGCTGTCCACCCGGAACTCCCACCACCAGTCTTTCAGGCCGGGGTAGTATTCTTCGACAAACACATACTCGCTGTATGTCGCCAGCGACTCATCCAGCCAGGGGGAAAAAGCCTGGTCACTACCGACCCGTGCATACCACCACTGGTGCGAGATTTCATGCACGGTAATCATCATCAGGTAGGAAGTCGGCCCGCCGAAGTTGCGGAAGTAACCGCCGCCCACAAAAACCAGTCCGCTGAGTTCCATCCCATCCGGGAAGTCCGCCTGAACCACTTCCAGCCGGTCATACGGGTAATCCCCAAATAATTCGCTGTAGAGTCCTACCGCTTTCGTGGCGACATCCAGGGCATAGGCCGCGCTGTCAATCACGCCGCCACCCGCCGGAATCAGCGCGTCGTCAAAGGTGTAGAGTTCGACCAGTGTGCCGTCATCGGCCTCACCGCTGGCATAGATGAACTGATCGCTCATGCTCACCGGGAACTCACGGGCTGCGGGCAGCATGAAATGCCAACTTTCCGGCCCGGTTTCCAGTATATCCCCCGGCGCAGCCACGCGCAGCGACTCCGGTGCATTGTGGATATGCAGCGTGACATCCCAATCGGCGCTTTCCAGCACATCCTGCTCGCCAATATCCAGTGCGTCACGAGTCACCCAGTCGCCATCCATCCGGGCGGCTACCGTCGGCAGCCAGTGTCCCAGGTTTAACTGCCGCCACGAGTAGCCGAAATAGCCCTGGAAACCATCCTGACCTTCGCCAATGGGCGGAACGTGGATGGTAAAGGTCAACCGCAGCCGGACACTGCACCCGGTTTCGAGCGCCTGTGGCAAGTCCATGCGCAGCCGCCGTCCCAGCAGTTCGTAACCCACGCCCAGGCCGTCCGCGCCCAGCGTGACCGTCTCTAACGAAAACGCGCCATCCCAACGCACCGGCTCGATGTTCAGGACGATCTGATTGAGCGGTTCACCGGTCTGGTTGGGATACTGCACGACCTGTTCGCCGGTCAGAGAATGCGCCGCGTAATCCAGGTCAACCGTAACCGTGTGCTGGGTGCGGGCCGGGAGAAGCGCCGGATCACAGGTGATGATGTCCGGCACGGCGGTTGTTTCCGGCGATACGGCTTCCGGCGATGTGGTTGGGACGGGGTGGGGCTGGCGGTCTACCGTGGGTACCGGAGTCACCGGCAGCAGGGGCATGGCCGTTGTGGTCGGTTGTGCCGGACTCTGCTGGGCTTGAGTCGTCAGCGAGCAGGCCGTCACAAATACCAGGAGAATCAGGGTGAAAAAGTGTGGTAGTCGATTCATGCCGACATAATACACTGTCCGGTCTTCATTGCCAATGTACGCTTGGCCTATGGAATCCCGCCCGATAATCCCGCTGCATATTTGCCAACCCCTGCGGTGATGGCCTATAATCGCCATAGCGATACAGGAGCAGTATGATGAACTTCGGCTGGCAGACCGCCGCAAGACCACCCAATTAGGTAACACCCGCTTCTAACGGCTTTTCTCCGGCGAACCGTGCTGACGGCTCGCCTTTTTGGATTCCCCATACAACCTCTCGGCTTGTCTGCTCCGCACATGCGAGAAAACCCGTTTCTTTTATGTCCTATCATTCTCAACAAAGGAGTTTCTTATGGTTGCATTAGCCCGGCGTCGCTGGCGCGTGGCGCGTTTTGTGTTGATTTTGCTGGCAATTGAACTACTGGACGAACTGGTATTTGGTATCCGTGAGGCGGCCTGGCCGCTGATTCGGGATGACCTCGGTCTGACCTATACCCAGGTCGGAATCCTGCTGAGTCTGCCGAGCTTCCTCGCCAACTTCATTGAGCCGGTGTTGGGTATCCTGGGCGATGTCTGGAAACGGCGTCTCTTGGTGTTGGGCGGCGGAATAGTGTTTGCACTGTCGCTGCTGCTGGTGGCCTTCAGTCACTCCTTCGGCTTGCTCCTGGCGGCATTTATCCTGTTTAATCCGGCCTCCGGGGCATTCGTGAGTCTCTCCCAGGCCGCGCTGATGGATCACGAACCGGAACGCCACGAGCAGAATATGGCGCGCTGGACGTTTGCCGGGTCACTTGGTGTGAGCGGCGGGCCGCTGCTGCTCGGCATAGGTATCGCGTTAGGGCTGGGTTGGCGCGATATGTATCTGTTATTGGCATTAGGCGCGGTACTGCTGGTGCTGGCAGCCGGGCGCTACCCATTCCCGAATGGTGCTACTGATGACCCCGAAAAGGAAGTTTCGCCCGGTTTTCGTCAGGGCATTCAGGAAGCATTTGGTGCGCTGCGGCGGCGCGAGGTCCTGCGTTGGCTGACACTGCTGGAATTCTCCGACTTTATGCTGGATATTCTGTTGGGCTACCTGGCGCTCTACATGGTGGATGTGGCCGGGGTGAGCGAGGCACAGGCCGGAATTGCGGTTGCGGCCTGGACAGTGGTGGGTCTGATCGGAGATTTATTGATTATCCCACTGTTGGAGCGGGTGCGTGGTTTGACCTATCTGCGGATCAGTGTGGTGATTGAGTTATTTCTCTATCCCGCTTTCCTGTTGGTTGAACCCTACGTCGCTAAGCTGGTGATTCTGGGGCTGTTAGGGTTTTTTAATGCTGGGTGGTATTCCATCTTGCAAGCACAGCTTTACTCGGCCATGCCGGGGCAAAGCGGCTCGGTGATGGCGGTTCATAGTGTGTTTGGCCTGTTCGCCAGCCTGTTTCCATTGCTGGTCGGCCTGCTGGCAGAGCGTGTCGGGCTGAACGGCGCGATGTGGCTGCTGCTGGTCGGGCCGGTTGCGCTGCTGATTGGCCTGCCACGCCAGAGGGCAGGGGAATAGCCAATCATCAAGGGGAAGTGAGCCGTATTTCCTGGGCACCTTTTCTCCATACCTGCAAGGGTCTTTGGACATGAACGTTTGTGTATATTTTGTCTGAATTCCCTTGTGGGGAAATCTTAATTCAATTATTATTAGACATCATAAGGTCGTTTCACGAGTATATTATATTTTGAGTTGCGACCTGGGAAGACCACCTATTGATTTTGCCTGTGCTCATTTGGAGATATACAGGCTATATTGGGAGGCATGTATCGTATGACCCTGGCTCCGCCAAGAATTTTCACACATCGATTGTTTTTTCTTGTTTTAGTGGCCGGACTGCTGCTCTCTGGCCTGGGATTGGTCCAGGCGGCAGCGCCCGACCTCTTTTTCTCTGAGTATATTGAGGGTTCGTCAAACAACAAGGCACTAGAAATCTATAACGGCACCGGCGCGCCGGTTGATCTGGCCGCTGGTGGTTATGACATTCAGATGTTTTTCAACGGCAATCCAATCGCTACCCTGACGATTAATTTAGTCGGTACGGTTGCGCCTGGTGATGTATTTGTCATCGCGCACAGCAGTGCCGTCGCCGAAATTCTGGCCCAGGCTGACCAGACCAATGGCGCTGGCTGGTTTAACGGTGATGATGCGGTGGTTTTACGCAAGGGCGCGGTGGTGATTGATTCCATTGGGCAATCCGGCTTTGACCCTGGTACGGAATGGGGCACAGACCTGGTATCCACTGCGGATAACACCCTGCGCCGCAAACCGGACATCTGCCAGGGGGATACCAACAACACCGATGTTTTTGACCCGGCGCTTGAGTGGGACGGTTTTGCACAGAACACTTTTGACGGTCTGGGTGTACACTCGGAGAGTTGTGACCGTTCCCCGTTCTTCTCGGAATATATTGAGGGCTCGTCAAATAACAAAGCTCTGGAAATCTACAACCCGACATCATCACCGATTAATCTGGCCGCCGATGGCTATAACGTCCAGATGTTCTTCAACGGCAGTTCCAGCGCTGGCCTGACGATCAGTCTGGTCGGGGTGGTCGCACCGGGTGACGTGTTTGTGCTGGCGCACAGCAGTGCAGCCGCCGAAATTCTGGCCGTGGCTGACCAGACCAATGGCGCTGGCTGGTTCAACGGTGATGATGCGGTGGTTTTGCTCAAAGGTGCAGATGTACTGGATGTGATCGGGCAGATTGGCTTTGACCCCGGCACGGAATGGGGCGCAGGCCTGGTGTCCACCGCGGATAACACCCTGCGGCGTAAGTCACCTATTTGCTCCGGCGATACGGATGGTTCTGACCCGTTCGATCCGGCTGTTGAATGGGATGGTTTTGCCACCAATACATTTGATGGTCTTGGCTCTCATACCGCGACCTGTGGTGGTGTACAGCCCGTGACTGATCCCTCCGGGGTGGGTGCGGCGTCTCCGGCGGCGGTTGAAGCTGGTGAGTCCACGCTGCTGACTGTGGCCGTGACCCCGGGCACGAATCCCACCAGCACCGGACTGACGGTTACGGCTAATCTGAGCGCGATTGGTGGCAGTGCTGCGCAGTCGTTCTTTGATGATGGCTCGAATGGTGACGCGATAGCCGGAGACAATGTCTTCTCCTATCTGGTGACGGTTCCCGCCGGTACAGCCCCCGCCTCATATGCGCTGCCCGCTTCTATCACGGATGCCCAGGCGCGAGGCGCATCTGCAGCAATTAACCTGAAAGTTGTTATGACTGCCGCGATCAACCAGATTCAGGGTGCGGCGCATATCTCCCCGCTGGCCGGTCAGGACATCGGCACACAGGGTATTGTCACGGCTCTAGCCGGCAACGGCTTCTGGATTCAGAGCGTGACGCCGGATAGTGACGAAGCGACCTCGGAAGGCCTGTTTATCTTTACCAACAGCAGCCCCAGCGTGGCAGTGGGTGACGCCGTGCGCGTCATCGGGCGGGTTTCGGAATTCCGTCCGGGTGGTATCAGTACTGGCAACCTGACGATTACCGAACTTTCCAGCAACCCGGTTATCACCATCCTTTCCAGCGGTAACGCGCTGCCTGCCCCGACAATTATCGGGAATGGTGGACGTATCCCGCCGTCGGCAGTCATTAACGACGACGGCAGCGGCAATGTGGAAGACCAACCGCCCGCAACGTTTGACGCTGCTTATGATGGCATTGACTTCTACGAGAGCCTGGAAGGGATGCTCGTTCAGGTGAATGATGCCATTGTGGTCGGCCCGACCAACCGCTTTGGCGAGACCTGGGTGGTAGGTGATAACGGCGCGAATGCCGGGTTACTCACGGCACGCGGCGGTATCAACATTGCGCCGAATGACTTCAACCCGGAACGAATCCAGCTTGAAGATGACCTGTACCCTGGCACATGGTCTGCCCTGAACGTGGGTGCACACCTGACTACCCCGGTAGTTGGTGTGGTGGATTACAACTTCGGCAACTTTGAAGTGAAAGTCACGCAACTGTTCACGGCGGATACCGCTACTGAGGCGGCGCGTGAAGTTACGGCGCTGGCCGGTTCTGATTCCGAAGTGACCATTGCGACTTTCAACGTGGAGAACCTACCCGGTGATGCCTCGGCAGCGGAATTCGCGTCGCGGGCGAACCAGATTGTGAATAACCTGGGTTCGCCGGACATCGTGGTGCTGGAAGAAATGCAGGATAACAACGGCACAACAAACGATGGCACAACAGACGCGACGGTCACGTTTAATAACCTGATTGACGCTATTCAGACGGCGGGCGGCCCGGCTTATGCCTTCACGCAGATCAACCCGACTGATGGCGAAGACGGCGGCGCTCCCGGCGGTAACATCCGGGTCGGTTTCCTCTACAACCCGGCACGGATCACATTCAACACGGTTCCCGGCGATGCAACAACCGCCAACAGCGTGATGTGTACCGACGGTGCTCCTGTGCTCAACCTGAATCCGGGCCGGATTGACCCGACGAACATCGCGTTCTTCGACAGCCGTAAACCGCTGGTCGGCCAATTCGAGTTCAACGGTGAGCAAATCTTCGTGGTTGGCGTTCACTTCAACTCGAAAGGTGGCGATCAACCGCTCTTCGGCTTCAATCAGCCGCCGTTCCTGGGTTCGGAAGCGCAGCGGTTACAGCAGGCACAGGTGGTCAATGACTTCGTAGACAGCATCCTTAGCTGTGCGCCGAATGCCAGCGTGATCGTTCTGGGTGATATGAATGACTTCCAGTTCTCCACGCCGGTTGCGACGGTCAAGGGTGGTGTTTTGAACAACCTATTCGATCTCCTGCCCGCCAACGAACAATACAGTTATGTATTCGACGGCAACTCGCAGGTACTCGATCAGATGGTGGTCAGCGGCTACCTGTTCAATAATGCTTCGCCCGCCTATGACGTGGTGCATGTCAATTCAGAATTCAGCGACCAGGTGAGCGATCACGATCCGAGTGTATCGCGCTTCCTGCCAGTGGTGCCCGTTGGTGTGGATGTTCGGCCCTTCAATCCGTTCAACCTGATTAACCTGCACTCGAATGCCAAAGTTCCGGTTGCCATCCTTAGCACCGCCGACTTCAATGCCGGTTATGTTGATCCCACCACAGTCACATTTGCAGGAGCGTCCGTTGCCACCAGCGGGCAAGGTAGATTGCACTATCAATTCCGCGATGTGAATTGGGATCATCGTCTCGATATTGTCCTTTACTTTGAGACCCAGGATATGAGTCTGAACTCCGGCATTCTGGATGCGGTTCTGGCTGGTGAGACCTTGTCTGGAACCAAATTCAGTGGCACAGATCGTGTTCTCGTGATTGGAAACAGCGCGCCCATACTACAGTCGCCAGAGGATGGTAGTATCGTCAATCTCACCCGACCAACTCTGCGCTGGAGTCCGGTATTTGGTGCAGCCTGCTATCTGGTTCAGGTGGACGATGAACCGGGTTTCAACGAGCCACTGGTGCAGGAATCGACGGTGGTATTTACACCTCGCTATCGTGCTTTCCCATTGGCAAATGGTTTATACTATTGGCGTGTTCAGGTTGGTGGTACATGCAATATCACCCCCGGCCCTTGGAGCGAAACCTGGAGCTTTACGGTAGCGCCATAACGCGCCGTCCATAAAGGGATCCAACGCGGGCAGAGTAGGGGCATGGTCTACCATGCCCCTACAGAAAAACCTGCCAAGCGGCAGTAGTTGTGGTATAAAAACAAGGGAGTCCTCAGCCGAGGACTCCCTTTTGTTTGCACGGATTGCGTTCGAAATGTTACTTCGGCAGTTTGTTCGTCCGGTTCATCCACCAGCGCATCCCTTTATGGAAGAAATCCACCGGTTCACAGTACATGAAGGGGCAGCCGGAGGGGATGACCGTGATACCATGTTCCTGCCCGAACTGAATGGCGGTTTCGGACGCGCTGCTGCCGTGCATGACCGAGCAGTGCATCCATACGCGCTTAATCCCGGCCTCGGCGCAGTCGCGCACCACCCGGTCGGTATCGCTGGGTTTGGTGACAATCATCACTGTGTCCACTGGCACGGGCGTCGATTTCACGTCCGGGTAACAGGGATCGTCACCAATCGTGGTGGCGTGGGGGTTGATGGCAAAAACTTCGTAACCTTCATCCTTTAGTTTCTTGTAGATGCTGTTTCCCGTTGCTGCGCCGTCGCGGGAGACACCCGCAACCGCAATCCGTTTCTGTGCCAGAAAGTCCGTGACCATTTCCTGCATGGTGGGCATGTGTTTTCGCTCCTTTGGTTGTGTACTATGGAGGTATACGCATCCTAAGGGAGCATGTTGTAGATGGATGTCATGCCGAAGGGGTGATGTTTGTCCACTCACCCGGCGGTTTGCGGGAGCGTGAACCAGAATCGGCTGCCCGCTGGTGGGGTGCTGTCCACACCAATCTGCCCGCCCTGTGCCTCGACCAACTGGCGGGCGATGGCTAACCCCAACCCCGTGCCACCGCGTTCTCGCGCTCTTGACTTGTCCGCTCGCCAGAAGCGGTCAAATACGTAAGGCAGATGCTCCGCCGGAATCCCACTCCCGGTATCGGAAACACTGATCTGTGCCATCTTTTGCCCAGGCTGCGCCTCCAACTGAATCCGGATTTCACCGTTCGCGGGCGTGTGGCGCAGCGCGTTAGAGAGTAGGTTACGCAGTACCTGTCGTACCCGGTCAGCATCCGACTTTACCAGGATGTCGTCTTCCGGCAGGCTGAGGATGACATTCACGCCCTGCGCGTCAGCGGCGCTTTTGAAGAAATCCGCCGTGCTTTCCAGCAGTGGCCTCAGGTCAATTGTGTCCAGGTGCAGAGTCAGTTGTCCGGCCTCGGCCAGCGCCAGTTCGCGCAGGTCATTTATCAGTCGGTTGAGTGTTAGCGTTTCGTCATAAAGTGAAGCGATTTCGCTTTTTTCCATCGGATACACATCGTCCAGCAGCGCCCGCAGACTGCCATGAATCACGGTGAGGGGGGTGCGCAGTTCGTGGGCGATGTCTGCTACCATGTTGCGGCGTAGAGTTTCATTCCGCTGTAGGGAAGCCGCCATATCGTTAAAGGCGTGCGCCAGGTCAGCGACTTCCTCCGCACCATGTACCGATACACGCTGGTCGAGTTTGCCCTGCGCGATCTGCCGGGCAGCCCGCGCCAACCGGTGCAGGGGCGCAGCCAGCCCACGCGCAATTATGATGCCTAGTAGCAGCGCCAGCCCGCTCGCCAGCAGGCCAACCTGGAGTAGTGAGCGGTAAAGCTGGTCAAGGAATGATTGCTCAACGGTAGTGAGCTGGAAAGCAGCTGGCAGCCCGGCAGATAGATAGCCCACGACACGGTTCTCTGACATAATGGATAAAGCGTTTCCGCGCTCCTCAATGGGCAGTGGCCGGTTGGCAAGGTCGTGTCGATCACTATAAATCACATGCCAGTTTTCATCGGCCAGGGTGAGATCTGGCAGCGTATTCATCATCATGCCACGCCGCTGTTGCGGCCCTCTGGAGGGCTGTGGATTGCTTAATATTTGCTCCACGCCTTGCCAGCTTCCATTTGCATCGAAATAACTGACGAGATCATCCAGAATGCCCAGTTGGACAAGCTCGTTATTGATGATGAAAATGTTGAACTGCGTGTTTGCTTGCCGGTTGACAAGGATAGTCACTAATCCGGTGGTGATGAGCGCCACCAGAATGAACCCTATCGCCAGTCGTACCCATAACCGGTTCATCGCCACCCCCTGCTAACTGCCATCCGACATGCGATACCCGACACCGTATACCGTCTGGATATAGGTTGGGTTGCCCGAATCGGGTTCAATCTTTTTCCGCAGGTTTTTGATATGGCTGTCTACTGTGCGATCCAGGTTGTCGTAGGTGTAACCGAAGGCCTGCTCGATTAACTCCATGCGGGTAAAGGCGCGACCCGGATTTTGCATGAAGATTTTCAGCAGGTTGAATTCGGTCACAGTTAGATCAAGGAGGGTGTCTGCTTGCGTCGCCTGGTGCGCGTCTATATCCAGGCGCAGATCACCGACGGTAAGTATCTTGGCAGTTGCGCCCAGCGTCTCCCCGGTACGGCGCAGCACCGCTCGCACCCGTGCCACCACTTCACGGGGATTGAATGGCTTGGTGATATAGTCGTCCGCACCGAGTTCCAGACCGACAATTTTGTCAGTATCTTCCACCCGTGCCGTGAGCATGATGATGGGCGTAGCGGCGATGGTCTCGTCGCTGCGCACGCGCCGGGTGATTTCCCACCCATCCTGTCCCGGCAGCATCAGGTCAAGGATCACGAGGTCGGGGCGTTCGCGCCGGATGGTATGCAGGGCGACCTCCCCTTCGTAAGCGGTCAGCACGCTGTACCCGCCTTCTTCCAGGTAGGAACGGATTAAGCGGACGATCTGTTTATCGTCATCTACCACCAGCACCCGCAAGGCCATCGCGGAACTCCTTTTTATAACATCTTGGACTGCTTATCTAGCATAAGGCATTTTCTCATATTTGAACGCGCAACGGGCGCAGTATTGCTACTACGCCCGGATTTACTGCTGTGGCTGTGCTGTGAATTTACGTGTTGGCTTCTGTCGTGGGTTCCGGGGTGGTGCTGGGGGTTGTTGGGCTGTTGTAGCCGCGTCCACCCATCGGGCCATTGAAGCCGCCACGTCCACCCATCGGGCCGTTGAAGCCACCGCGTCCACCCATCGGGCCATTGAAAGCGCCACGTCCGCCGAAATCCATCCCCATGCCAAAGGACATTTCACCAGAGAGCATTGCAGTGATGTTCGCGCTATCCAGCGTGAGCATGGCGTCAGCCTGTTCCTGGGTCAGTTCACCGGATGCGACCCGTGCGGTGATTTGGGCCGTGTGCATCGCGGTGACTGCCGCTACCACCGTGTCGAGTGCGACACCTTTTTCCTCGGCTACTTGAGCCACTGTCTTGCCTGCCTGAAGTTCGGTTTCCAGGTCAGTGATGTCCATACTAAGCGCACCAGCGACTGCTGCCAGCATGGGGCTTGACTGCCCGATATAGTTCATCCCACGCCCTAATGACAACGTGTTGGCAAATTCGGCGTTGAGATTCGCGGTTTCCAGTGCGATCCGGGCATCGGCCTGTGCTTGTGTCAGTTCTCCGGCTTCGACCCGCGCAGCCAGTTCTTCGCTGCTCTGTGTGGTGATGGCGCTAATGATGGTATCGAGTGCGACACCTTTTTCTTCGGCGATCTGGGCTACCGTCTTGCCGCCCTGAATTTCGGTGACGAGGTCGGCTACGGTCATATCCAGTTGTTCAGCGACAGTGGTCAGCATCGATCCACCAGCAGACCGCCCGAAACCCATATCTGCGCCTTGCCCGAAACCATGTCCGCCCTGAGCAGCGGCGAAACCTACACCAACGACTGACGCGACCAGCGCGACGGCAATACTGATAATCCATACACGATGCTTCATATTACAGTCTCCTCCTCAATTTGACTTATTTCTTGCATCAGTTCCAATATACTTGCCAAGTATGGAGAACTAATGGAGAGGGCGTGTAGGAGCCGTAAAATTCGTGCTTTTAAGTGAGAAATTCCTGAGAGGATTCAGGTTCAGGTAGGATGATCTACCGTTGTCGTTTCCCGAATTGTAAGGAAGAAGCCTGCCTTCTCCGTTGGGGGTGGATAGGGCAGGCACTATATTTCTGTTATTAATGCGCTGCAGTGATGGGTTCTGTCTGTGCTTCGCGTTGCAGCAGTTTGCGCAGTCCGATGAAGGCCGGAATCATGCCAATGCCGCACACAATCGCGCCCACCAAACCCAGTTCTGACAGCACTTGAACCGTGATGCGGGCATAAACATCCACGAACTCATGGGGGTCGGCCACGTTCGGGCCTAATACGGCGGAAGCCAGGACGGATACACGCTG
>JACKCH010000037.1 GCA_020634115.1 Anaerolineaceae bacterium | reverse complement strand
CGCGGAGGTTCGCCAGCCCCTTCCCTACCGGGCCAGCGCCATAGGTGTCTATGAGTTTACGGGCGTTGACGAGGCTCATGCCCTTGGTCATCGTGTGAATCTCATTCGCCAGTTGCTCATCATGTTCGCTTTTCAGCGGCTTCCTGAGCTGGCGGTAGCTGAGACGACGTTTCCGTTTGGGGCGTGGCGCTTCCGGTGTGCCGGATGGGGTGTTGGCAGGAAACTTCGGCGGGATGGGTACGCCTGGCAGGGGCGGCTGTACCGTGTCCGGGCGTGCGTTATGTTCGTTTCGCGCCGGAATGGGCGGGGTTTTGGGAAGTCTTTCATGGATCAGGGGCGGTAACATCGTTCTGGGATGTTCAAGGCTGATCTGCTGGGTGGTGCTGGCGGGCGGTACAGGGGGTATCTCCACGTAGGAGTAGAAATTGGGCTGTTGTGCCAGCAGGTAAACGGTATGTTTCTTTTTGAGTAGTTTGGTGGCGATCACCCGCAGTGCCGGGTACTGTTTACCGTTCTCGTCGGTCAGGAAAACGGCGGGATTGATCTTTTCCTCCTGAACGGTTTCGAGGTTGTGCCAGCCGATTTGCTCCCGTGTGAAGCTGTGAGTCACATTGATTGGGATGTCCCGGTTGTAGGTATCGAGCGTGACGAGCGAGACGCCGAGGCGATCCGCCAGCCAGGGGCGGGTGTATGTGCCGGGACGACGGCGGATTAACTCGCGGTGGATGGCTTTGCGCGTCTCCGGCGCAGTTTTCAGATCGTCCAAGGTGAGCGAGTCCCCGCCAGAATCGGTTACGCCCAATAAAGCGCATAAATCGGTGTTGGTGGGCATGATGAATTCATGTGTTTTGCGCCCTGCCCTGTTGGGGTTTGATGGGTCACAAGTGTTCAAAAACGGCTCAGAAAGAATTATTCCCTGTTTTTTATCGCCAACAGAAGCGCATTTTTTCTGTTCTATCCACCCATCGCAGATGGCAGTCTTTTTTAAGACCTGGGGGGGTGCAGGGGGGGAAACTGGCGTGAAGAGCGCCAAATCGCCCAGGAATGTATTGAATGCATTGTCCACTGAGTTGCGCCCGACAACCCCGCGCAAGAGTCTGATGGCCTGCGGGCGGGTGAAGATCTGGCCGGGGTGTATCCCATTGAGGCGGAGCGCCTCGATGACCCGGATGGCGTAGGTCATTTTGTGATTCAGGAAGGCCTCACGGACGCTGTTGGGCAACTGGCCGGTGACGAGTTTGAGCGGGCTGGCGGGGCGCGGTGGCCGGGAATAGGCCGAGTTGAGAGTCGCGGTGGCCTCGCGCTCCCTGCCCTGCGGGGTTTCGTGATGATGGTGGTTGGGCGGGGATGACTGGTGGATGTATATCCCGGCCAGGGTTTGGCGTGCCTGGTGTTGGGGCCAACCGTGATCGCGGGCGAGACACCCGGCCTGGAAAAGCGCGTTGTTCCGTCCCCCCCGGGCCGCGAGGTGACGGTACAGCCCAATGAGGTTGTTGGGGGTGAGGATGGGCGGGGTGTGTGTGGTGAGCGGGGTGTTGGGATTCAAGACGGACGCCCCGTTGGACGTGGGCGCACCGCCGTGCGCCCCTACGGGGAATGTCTCTGTGAAGGCGTGTAAAACAGCGAGATCGCCCTGCCCTAATGTTCGGAACGGATTTTTGCCGTCGAGGGCGTAGGTGTGGCCGTCTACGATGCTGGGCGGGGTGACGACGTATTTGCCGTGTGATTGGATATCGAGGCCGGGCAAAGACTGGCTGGCGATGTTGACGGTGGGCGGAAGCTGGTAGTAGAGATGCCAACCGCGTTTGGTTCGGACGGTACGGGTGCGGGCGAGGCCGGGGGCGTGAAGCTGGAAGGCGTGATAGGCTTCGGGGGTGTCGAAGTCGAGGACAATAAGGCCTGAAATCCAACCGGTAATAAGTCCAATTCCGGTGATTCCAGGCTGATTGAACCAGGTTTTCAGGAGGTCGGGGTCGGGTTTGCGCTGTTGGAAGGCTTTCCAGGGGACGGCGGCCACCTTGCCCCGGAGTGGAATCACCGACCACCCCAGGTCGCGGTATCCCTGGGCGGTGGTTAAGAGGTGGTTAGAACTTCCGGCAGATGGCAAAATAAAACACTTTCCAAAGCGAAAGTGCTTGCACTGCCCGGCAATTTGCGTTATATTACCTTCAGCAGTGCATGCTAAGTGCAAGCTCACTGTGCAGGCATTTGCAAACATAGGCGAAGGCAAAGACCGTTCGCTTTAGCTCTGGCCCTTTCCTGGTTTGGTTGGTCGCCTAGACAGGAAAACGGGCTTTTTGCTTTATATAGGACTTTTCCCCGGCGCGTTTGCGCCTGTTTTTCCCCTGGTTTACGCCAGAGTTACCCCATCGCGCTCCTTCAGTCGAACAAAAAAGGCGTCATCCCCATGTCTCTGAGATGACGCCTCCTGTAAGCTGTGCTATACTAGGAGTTGGGCATATCCAGTCTGGATGGGTATGTTCAGCGTCGAACTCATGGCGTTGAGTTCGGCAAACCATTTAGAAAACCCGTTTCCAGCGGGCTTCGGCGGACAGCGAGCTGAAAAGCTCGTTTTCCGCTTTAAATGGATTGCTTCACTACCAGTGAGTATAGCGCGTGACCGGGCATCATGCAAATGGATTCGGTTTATGCTTAACCTCACCCCTTCCGAACCTTCGGTTCTCCCTCCCCTCTCCGTCAACGGAGAGGGAAAAACGAGCGTGGAGAGTGAACCGATTCGTGGGTGCCATGTATTGCGCCTCTAGGTCTGTGATTCCTATTTTAATTGGGGCGCACGGCGGTGCGCCCCAACTGATGGTATGTGGTGGTTCAAGACGGACTACGCGGTGCGATCCAGGTTTTGCCTGATGAGCGGATGCCCGAATTCACCAATCGTTTGTGCCACGATCCAGGCTTCCTGTTGGGTGGGATTGAGCATCTCCGGCAGGATCAGGAGCTTTTGGACGGGTTTATCGCTCACCCCTACCCCATAGACCTGAAGCACGGCATTCCCCACATCGTGGTAACTGATGGGCGGCAGTTTTTTGACGAGGGCATAGGTGTTCCGGCGAAATAGCTGCGCCTCTATGTTCTCGAGGCTCTGTGCGCGGAGTTTGCCCAGTTCTGCCCCCAGATAGGCCGACCAGATGTGAAGGGCCTCTATGTCACAGGTTTCCCGGGTGAGGGTTTTCATCAACCGGGAGTGAAATCTGTACTGGCCGTGATACAGGCGGGCTATGGCGTCGAGAATGGATTGGTTGATCTCCAGGATGGTTTCCAGAGCGGCCTCTGAGTTGGCACATTGGCCGATGACGTAGCCTTCAAACCCGGTTCCGTTTCGGAAAAAGGGATTCACCTGCTTGCGTACGGTTTCCCAGGCGAGATAGTGTGTTTCTACCTGGTCATGCTGAATGATGTTATCGAGCGTGGTTCCTTTGATGTACAGGCAGTTATGCAGCGTGCGACCAAACGGAACCTGACTTTCGATGAAGATGGTTTCGGTCATTTCACTTTCGTCCTTCGGCGACGGTTTGAACAGTGCGCCCCCTATTCAGCGTAGTTTCCTGTGTCGCCGGGGGCAAGTATCGTTCTTCAGGTTTCGGGCTGAGGAAGATAACCATCGGAAATTATGCGCCGAGGGGTAAATCCCTAACGGACGAGGCAGGCCTCGTCCCTACAAAACCAGATGTCAATGGATGGGTAGGGTGTGATGGTTGTTTTGTGTTGCAAAGTGGGGTTGATTTGCGGCAATTTGCGCCCTACTCTGCTCTGTTGGCCGGGTGTGTACGGGAAGAAACCGGGTATTTTTGCCGCAATTCGGATTTTCGCGGCGATTGCCGCGATTGCTGCAAGGTGGGGTATCTGGTGGTGAAGGCGGACGCCCCGTTGGGTGAAGGTGCACCGCCATGCGCGGGCGCACCGCCGTGCGCCCCTACGGGTGTATTCGTGGTCGGTTTTCGGTGTTCAACCATGTGCCAGCCCCGGTTGTGATTGTTTGTTGGTTCCAGGGTAGCACAATGGCGGGGTGAGATGGGGGATTTTTGTTCAAACATTTGTTCAAACATCTGGTTTGAGGGGGGTATGAATTCAACGGGCGAGGCACTGCCTCGCCCCTACATAGTTCCTCGGTGAGGGTATTCTGGGGCATGATGCATTATGCCCCTACAACAGACGGTATGTGTGGGGCGCACCGCGATGCGCCCCTACCCGTCTTATTGGCCGGTGACTGGCCCGATGAGGCCGAAGTTTGCCCCGATCAGCACCAGGTCACGGATGTCGATGCTGGTATCCCGGTTCAGATTGGCATTGGGCACCAGAACGCTATCCAGGCCGAAGTTCGCACCGACCAGCGCCGCATCCTGCACATCAATGACCGTGTTGCTATCTACGTCGCCCATCAGCATCACCACTTCACCCAGGTCGACCACCTGCCCGTCGGTATCAATCACAATCGCATACATGATGGTGAGTGCTTCGGGGGCGTGCAGCGCCAGGATGTAGCTCCCCACCGGGGCATCCACAAACTGGAAGCTCCCATTCTGCGCGGTGATGACTTCGGCCAGCAGGCTCGTGCCATCGCCGTTGTAGATACTGGCGGTGATGCCGGAATAGTCCGTTGCTCCGGGGATGGTCGCCACACCGACAATGCTGCTAGTCGCGCTGGGCGTGGGGGTCATAGTGGGCGGCAGTGTCGGCGTTGGGGTGGGAATGGTTGGTTCAATCGGCGGCAGATTGGTGTCTGTCCCGTCAAAGATCGCATTAGTCATCGTGAGCGGCACGTCACGCCCGTTGGCGTCCACGCCCAGCACCGAGCAGATAATGGGCGTGCTTCCAGCAGCCTGGACGACATAATTCAGACTGAAAGCCGTCGTATCGCCCTCAATCGGGCCGTTGGGATTCACGCGGCTGGTTGCGATACGCCAGCTTCCGTCCGCGCCCTGGAATTCCTGGTCAACAAAGATACTGTTGCCCTCATTAAAGCCCGCCCCGCCGGTATAGGTTGCCCCGCTCAGAATGGTCGGGTCCACCAGACAGGCTGCTTCCAGGCCGTAGAGATTGCTCACACTGTACAGGTTCAACTGCACGGCGATGGTCTCGCCCGGTAAGGCCGCATCAGGAACCACATCCAGCCGTAATTCAGGATTGCCGGACACGGGCGGAATGGTCGGCGGTACATCGGTGGGAACGACCGTTGGCTCTCCCGGTACATCAGTCGGTGGGATGTCGGTTGGGACAAGCGTCGGCTCTACCGGCGTCGCCGTCGGCAGCGGTACATCAGTCGGCGGGATGTCAGTTGGGACAAGTGTCGGCTCTACCGGTGTCGCCGTCGGCAGCGGGGTTTCCGTTGGCGGGACAAGCGTTGCGGTGGGCAGCGGTGTCTCGGTGGGCGGGACGAGCGTCGCCGTCGGGATCAGTGTCGGTGTTGGCGGGACGAATGTCGCGGTGGGCTGTGGTGTGGCCGTGGGCGGCTGCTGTTCCGTCGTGATGATTTTCACGGCTACATCTTTTGTCAGGTTGTTGACCTGTACCGTCACCGCGCCGTTGACTGCGGCGACTACCCCACCGTCTGTCACCTGCCCGGTGTAGGTATCCCAGATTTCCACCCGATAGTTGCCGTTTGCCATGTTGTTCAGGGTGAAGGTCGCACTCAGCGGCGAATTGTTCACACCCTGATCCCAGCGGGCGTTATCACGGTTCTGCACCCAGGCATAAGCCTGTGTGCCGTTCCCCGCCCGCAGTGCCAGAACGCGCAGCTTGGTACTGCTCACCGGGATAGATTGGGACGTATTACGCACATCGTCGGTTGAGAGGAAAGTGAGATTCAGACCGGCGTAATCCACACCCTGGAAATACCGGCTGGCAATCCCGGCCTCGGCGTGCTTGGTGGCGATAAACGCGGCGGACTGCTGATCCCAGTACCAATCAATGGGCGCCATGCCGATTGGGGAGAATAACCCCGCCCAACGCATGTCATGAGTCGCCTTGGCGTTGATATTGGCCTGATTCCATTGGGTTGTGCCGCTGTCCAGTTCGCCCCAGAAAATGGGTTTTACCGCCCCATTCCAACTTGAACCATCCCCCAGCCCCAGGCCGCATTCTCGCGCCGTTGGTGTGCGCAAACACTGGGCGAAACGATACACGAAGTTGGCCGCGTCGTACGTCAGATCCGCCGGATAACGGGAAATCATCATGTAGTCGTGGTAGCTGGCAATATCAAAGGCCGACGATGACCACAGCCCTGGACTCCAGGCCTGCGACCCTTGGGACGTTGTCCGCAGGTGGCGGTAAGGATCGGCCTGAGTCTGATACTGGCCGTACTGCTGGTAGAAGTTATAGAGGCTGGAACCCACAGTGACATTCCCGTGTTCATTCCAGGTTTCCCAGGCCATGACCGCAGTGGAATAGCCCCAACGGGCCACCCGGTAACGGAAATTCCGCTGCCAGTAACGCAGGTGCGCCGGGTTATCGAACGCGACCGGGTTGGTGTTCCAGCTGTCGGTATAGACCGAAGCGTCCCAAATCCAGAACGGGTCGCCATGCGAACCCAGGATGAGGTAAACCCCGTTGCGCTGGGCGGCCTCGATGATTCGATCTTCCTCGTAGTTGCCGCGCTGGTTCATCTGCGTGCCTTTGGGCAGGCTGTTGATGTCGATGCCGCGATCCTGCGGATTGAAGTCATCCGGATAGGTATAGGCGTCGAAATGCCCTTCGACGGTCAGCGCGTAGCTGTCGTTCTGATCCCAGATACGGGTCAGGTTGATGCCGTACTGGGCATATTCCGCGAAGGTGTTTTCGTAATCCGAGCTGCGCCCTGCCCCGAACTTCCACCACTGGTGGCCGCTGGAAATCGGCACGAAACTCTGGCCGTTGGAAAATTCCAGGAAACGCGGGTCACGGGTTGAGGCGCGGACAAACCCCTTGCTATTGGATTCCGCCGACGTGAACGCCTGTGTTCCACTGGCCGGGTAGCGGGTGGTCCCGTTACGATCCGTAATCGTGATGTAGTAGTTGTATCCCCCGACCTCCTGGGGCGCAAAACGCAGTTTCCAGGAGAAGTTACTGGTCGCAGTTAAGCTCGTCCCAGTTCCACGATACTCCTGGTGGTAGAAGGCGGGGACAACCATCTCGCGACCAGAGGGGGCGATAAAGTGGCCGTCAATAGTGATACCATCTATGCCGCGCGAGTCGCTGGGATCATAGTAGTAGTACGGCAGCATGGAGTCCGCCGGATAGCTCTTGCTGATCTGGAACGTGACTTCATACTTGTCATAGCGGCCCACCTGCCCCGCGTTGGCCGCGATGGCTGTCACCTGGGGCGTACCCGCTGATTGAGTCGGCTGTGCCGGCGGGAATGGTGTATTGGTTGGCACCAGGGTCGGCTGCGCTGTTGGGAATGGCGTATTGGTCGGCGCGAGCGTGCTGGTGGGTACCGTTGTTGGTTGACCCGGGCTGGTTGGAACCGCGGTGGGTGCGGGTGCCGCCGTGCCGCTGTGGCGGAAGACCATCAGGTCGCCGCCATTCCCTTCCAGGACAATCAGGCCGCCGTTCACATAGGCGTATCCCGGCAGGATTCCAGCCGAATACGCGCCGCGTGAGGGGCTTTCCGGTGGGTCGTAATCGTTCCAGTAGGCCCACCACCCCGGCCCCTGCCAGTACCGCCCATCGTTGTAGAGCGTCAGGCCACAGGTTGTCCAGTGGGTCGTGGGGTTAAAACTGTTGCAGGTTTGCATACGACGAATGACGCGCGGATGGGTGGAGGTGGGAATGGAACTTGCGTAGGTCAGCCCCAGATTGTCGGCACGATTCGTGATGGTCGCCGTTTCCAGCGCCCCCCAGTGCGCCCGGAAAAGCGTGTTCCCGGCCATGCTGAACGGCCCTTGTTCGTCGGTAATGTTCAGATAGGAATTGGGGAAGGAGATAAAGCGCAAGTCGCCCGCGACCATACCAGGGACGGTGTTACTGTCCAGTACCATCTCGCCCATGTGCGAGTCCCAGCGGCCATCGGGCGGGTTGCCCTGGCTGCTGCGGAAAATCATATAGGCGACTTCGTCGCCGTTGGGATAGGTGCGAACCACCGGCACCGGCCCGACATCCAGATATGGCGTGCCGTTCACCACGGCTTCCGGGCCACCATAGCCCACCGCCGGTATAAAGGCTTCTGCCCCGTTATCGAGATTCAGGGCAAACAGGTTCTTTAACTGGGGATGGCTCTGGAGAAATGAGCGGGTTTCCGCGTTGGTGCCGGGGTACATGCCGCCCGGCCCAGGCCCGCCCCATAGCCCGGCGTTGTGGTCGAGGCGCATCCGCACGAAAACGACGCCGTGCTGCTCGGCGATTACCGGCCACATGCCGTCCATTTCATTGGGGAAACCGGCTGTATTTGGCGATGGTTTGACCCGCCACTTCTGTGTCCCGTTGCTATTGTTCACGCCATGCACATACAGGTCGTTGGTGGCGTAAACAATCATATCCCGCGTGGCGGAATAACTGGGGGGTGTGGCGATGGGCGCATTCGCGGAATACACCCAGGCTGCTTGCATCGTGGCGGTGCTGACCTTGTGCAGTTGGCCGTTGTCGGTGGCGACGTAAGCGAAGCCATTCACCAACAGCATCGGCTTATTGAGCGGGTTTCCAGCGTTATAGGTGGCCGCTACATTTCCGGTGTTGGCGTCAATCTTGTACAGACGACCATCTGCCCCACCGGCGAAGAGGTAGCCAGTGCCGATTTCATAGGCGGGGGTGGCGTTGAAACTGGTCGCAGTCAGATGCCAACCAACCTGCCCATTCTGTTTTCCAAGCGCGTACAGGCCGCTGCCGCCCGCCGGGGCATAGATGTACGCGCCACCGGTGACGGTTCGCGCTTCGGACGGGGCATCGTAAAAGTGACCCGCTGAAGTGCCATTGGCGTTTGCCCCGTTCCATGTCCATAACAATGTCCACGGCTCGAGTGGTTCTTCCGACGTGTAGCCCGTCCGCTGTGCATTTCCTATATCCTGCGCCCATTCAGCGCTGGCCGACTGCCCCATAACCGGCAGTGTGGATACCCATGAAAAAACAACAATCAGTAATCCAGGTAAGATGAAACGGCGCATGATTTGTATTAACCTAAACCTAACCTTGTGTGAATTTCACGGCCAGAATATACGTTTTTCACAACTCGGTCTATAGGATTAGAGTACGCAAAGGCTGGCACAACCCGCATTTTTGCGCTGAATCAGGACTTAGGTACAGTAGAACAACAAGTGGGTTTCCCTGACTGATAAACAAAAAAACCGCCTGTTTAACAAACACGCGGATGAAGGCGGCGCGAATTGACCGTCATAAATACACTATTGATGCCCCATTAATTTTGGGGGTTACGGCCTTTTTCTTAACGTGAGATCAATATAACCCCACCCTACCCGGCTAATCGTCTTCCTCTCGATCATGATCTTTCAACGCCGCCATATAGCCCTCATGATAGGCCTTCCCCACTTCGCGAAAGAGGCTCTCCAGCTTACTCTGGGCATCGTCCAATCGGGCGGCCAGCTCATCGGCGCGGCGGCGTTCGGCTTCTTTTTCCGCTTCCAGGCGAACATTATGGGTTTTGGCTTCGTCCAGTTCCGCGAGTTTATCTTCCGCTGTCGCTAACTGCCGTCGCAACAGCTGGACTTCGAGGGTCAAACGGCGCTCGGTTTCGCCGGTGATAATGGCGCGCACATCTTCCGGGGATACCGCCGGTAAATTGCCCCGCTGCCCGGCAATTAGCGCCACATGAATTTCCTCATACGCTTTGTTGTCCTGGCGCATCCGGTTGACGAGGTCAAACACTTTCATATCGTCATCCGTGAATAAGCGCACTCGGCCTGTTTCCGGGTTCGCGGTTGCGGAAAGGTATCGCGCAAATTCCCGCGTCCAATTTCGTACGGTTTCCTGTGCAATTCCATAGATGGTTTTGATGTCGTTCGTCGTGTATCCCATATTGGTTACTGACCCCTTAGACTTAGATCAAATTGATGTCCAGTCGGGACTTGCTGTGAGTATCCACAAGTCTAAATGGATGTGCAAATACCAAATTGACGCCCAGCTGGGACTTGCTGTGAATATCCACAACTCTAAATGGATGTGTGAATACCAAATTGATGTCCAGTCGGGACTTGCTGTGAACAGCTACAAGTCTAAATGGACGCGCAAATACCAGATTGATGTCCATCTGGCGCTCGCTGTGAAAAGCTACAAGTCCAAATGGATGTGCAAATACCAAATTGATGTCCAGCTGGCGCTCGCTGTGAATAATTAGATTCTATTAGTTGTATCACCAATGATATAGTGATATAATCTCCAATGCAAGTTGCATTAATGCAAAGATTTTCTTGGAGACGATTTTATGCCACGTGAACCGTACCGCATTATGCAGAAATTCTGGCTGGATGTCACTAAAGATACTGAATATGAACTGGCCGCGGCCATCACCGACCTGAAGAAAAACCGCAGTTACACCGCAGCCGTCCGTGACGGATTACGCCTGATACTTGATCTCCGAGCGGGGAAGCTGGATGTACTGATCGAGTTGTTTCCCTGGATTAAGGACGCAATCAAACCGCAGACGGCGACTCAGGAAGATGATTTGAAACGTGAATTGGTCGCTTTGCGTGAAGCGGTTATGGCGCGGGGTGGGGGTGGATACAGTACGCCACCGCGTCGTCTGGTATCAGATGCTGAAATGCCGGATGTGGTGATGAAACCCAAAACAGGGACAGACGCCGCCGCGAATTTCCTAGCGTCGCTCAAAGGATTGCAGAATCTCTAAATAAAACCTGCCCGGTGGAGCAACGCCGGGCAGTGATTGTTCTGGCTGATCGTGTGATTAAGGAGATAACCAGCCATGCCTCATTATACCGCATCGGTGGACGCGGGTAACGGCGGCACAAATGCCGTGCTTGCCACCGGGAAAACCTATAAACGTGTCTACTTTCCATCCGTCCGCGCTGTCGCTACCGGGGATACCCTGGGGCTAGGCAGCCAATGGGAACACCAATTTGAATATGTGGATTGGAACGGCCACCGGTACGCCGTCGGCGATTCCGTCCTCACTATTCGCCGCGCTATCGAACACCATACGGGTGCGAACCGGTACGGCAACGAATTTCACCAATTTCTGGTCGCTAAAGCGCTGGCTGACCTGGGAATCAAATCCGGGGAAGTGGATTTGACGGTGTTCTGCCCGCCGGGGATGTATGCCGAACTCAACAAAGGCATTACCACCAACTTCACCCAGCAGGAAGGTAAAGTCACGATCAAACTCAAAGGCGATAAAAACGCCAGAGAGTGGCGCTACAGCAGCGTGTCCGTCTGGCCGGAAGGCATCGGCGCGGCGGCGCTGTTCATCCTGGATGATGCCGGAAACCCGGTGCAAACCGATTTACTGAGCGGCCAGGTGCTTTTCCTCGATATCGGGGCCTATACCACCGACGCGCTGCTGCTTTCCGACGGCAGTTTTAACCCGGAAACGCTGCAACATGCCACCTTCGAGAAAAGTGGCGTCGACGAGCACATCCGCCAGCCGATTCTGCGGAGCCTGAAGAAACGCAGCACCGATTTTGAAATCCTCACGGTGGATGATGTTGACCTGGCGATCCGCAATGGTGCGGAGGGCGGCAGCTACATGCTGCACAGCGGCGCGATGGATATGGACATCGCGGCCCAGGTCGAACACCAGGCGGGACGCTACGCCGAATGGTTGGCGAACAATATCCTCGACGGCCATTACAACGGCCTGCGCGGGATCAAGGCGCTGGTGCTGGTGGGCGGCGGCGCGAAGATGGTTGAGGAACCACTGCGCGAATGGTACGGGGATAAGCTGCTGGATACCAGCAAAATCCCGACCGTCAAAAAAGTCCACCCGGTAGACATGAATGCCGTCGGCGGCCTGCGGCTGGCTCTGATGCGGGGGCGGTAAAGGTGTTTTCGTAGGTTTTCAACGGGCGAGACCTGTCTCGCCCCTACGGATTCGCCACCCGGCATCGGAAACGGGTTTTCTGTCCACCCTCAATGCTCAATAAAATCGGCATACTGGCCGCTGATATACGGGTTGGCCGGGGCGGGCTGATCGTGCCATTCGCGGTTGTATCGCTCTTCGACGGCCCGCGTGTACTCTTTGCGCCCGGTTTTATCCCCGGATCGCAGTCGCGCGATCACGAAACCCTGCGGGTTATTCAGGTTGGACATCTCCCGTGTGGCATCAATCCAGTCCAGCACGGCATCTGGCGCGTAGGTTACAAACATCTTCTCAAGCTGCATCAAACTGGACGTTTTGAAAAACAGCCGCACATCGCGCTTTTGCCAATCCTGCCACGCGCCAAGGGCGGGGAACTCACGCTTCTCCGAGGGAAGGGGGGGCGGGGCGGAATGGGGGGGATAGGTGGTTTTACCCGGCGTGTTGCAGGGCGATTCCTGGGACGCTGAACTTCCCGCATTGTTTGTCCTCGTGTCTACCGGCTGATTTTCCGGGATTGTCCCTGAGAAAAATTTTCCTGAATCGGGTGGATTGAAAGCAGCAGCAACAACCGGGGCGGGGGGTATAGAAGTAACTTTACTAGGGACTTTTGTTGCTGCTGGTTTTTTGGTAGGGGTTTTGGGTAAAGATTTTTGTTGACTCTTATTGTTGTGACCGCGTTTCGGGGTAGGGGGTACAACAATTTGTTGTAGGGGAGACACGGCTTTGCTGCCCGTCGTATACCGCAGTGTACCGTCCGCTTTTTGCGTCTCAGAAACCAACCAGCCCTCATTAACCAGCGCCTTCAACGCCTTACCCACCGTATTTTTGTGCAACCACAAAAATTCGGTATCTGCCCACTGGCGGTAACTGTTAAATGTCCAACATTTATCACCATGCCGGTTACGCCCGGCGCGAGTGTTTGTATCCACCCAGGCTTTGACTTTATGGAAGATTGCGGCCTGTGTGGGATTCAGCGTGGCGGCTGTCGCAGGGTCGAAAAATGACCAGTGGCGCGGAATGACGAATTCCTCACGCCGGTCTGCCGCCAGCAGCATAATTTCACGTTCGACACCCAGGACGATTTCGAGCCAGAACAGAAACTTAACGAGGAGACGTTTGCAAAATGCACTCATTCGCAGTATCCTTATGTTGGTGTTTGGGTGTTGTTTCGTGCTCTAACACGAGCAACACCGTTTTAAAGGCGCTTGCAAGCCGCCCGCCCTTCGCCCCGGAAACGGGGCTTTTTGTTTTCTAGGGTAGGGGGCTGCTGAGGTGATGCGGTCAAGGGATGCCCTGGCCGCCCGTTAGTCGTTCCATTTTTTCCTACAATAGGAATATTAAAAACGTTTGAAATTGTAACCACCATAACCGCTAGCCGCAAATAATACGCGGTATAAAGGTGAGGAATGATGACCATGACTGAGTTTCAGACAAACATCCTTGAGACCAAGAGATTGTTGTTCAGGCGATTGATTCTAGACGATCTTGATGCATTATTTGCGCTTTACAGCGATAAGGAGATTCGACAGTATTTTCCTGACGGCACTGATGGCACATTAACCTATGAGGAAACGAAGGAAGAATTAGAGTGGTTTCTGAACGGGCATCCCCATCATCCAGAGTTAGGACTCTGGGCGACCATTCATAAAGAAACGAATCAATTCATTGGACGCTGTGGGCTGTTGCCGTGGACGATTGAGGGTCGCCCGGAAGTTGAGGTGGCCTATTTACTGGACAAAAAGGTCTGGCGGCAGGGGTTAGGA
>JACKCH010000036.1 GCA_020634115.1 Anaerolineaceae bacterium | reverse complement strand
AAAATACTAAAGATAAGTCGTTAAGAAAAGCCATTGGGGAGCTTTTTCAAAGAGACAACAAACTGCTTCATGGCAGTACAGAAGAATATATGGCTACGATAGGCTTAGGTTGTTTGTTGGCAATAATGACAATAATAGACAACTGGACATTTTTTGGAAACAATTTCGGATCAAATAGAGTTTCTACAGTTATCAGCATGGGGTTTGTAGGGACAATTTATGGTTTAATCCTTTTAGCAAGTGGAGTCTGGTTCGATTACTTTATATCGCAAAGCAAAGCAATTTCATATGTCCTTGCCCTATTAGCTATGCTTTTCCTACTTAGTTTAGTCGTCGCTGTTTCCAATGCGTTCATAGCGACTCACTTCTTCGCTGTTGGAATCGCTAGTCGGTCAATCGCCAGTATCATCTTGCATAGATGGGAGTTTCGTCATGGAAGAAACATGCACATTTATGGCTATTTAGGCATAGTTTTCATGCTGATGGTTCCTTTGATCTATAATACGATTGCGTAAATTAGAGAAGTAGTTGATGAAATTAACTATGTGAAGTGTGGTCATCAATCAGACTAACCGACAATGACCTTTATGATAGCTATACAGCGTGGATTCCCGCCTCACTCCCAACTGCGGTCATGGTTGACGCGGAGTTTATCCATCACCGCCTGGCCGAGGTCAATCTGGTTCAGGCTGGCGAGTTGTAGTAGGTAGAGCAGCACATCGGCCAGTTCCCCGGACAGTTGCTCCGGGTCAGCCTGCTCGCCCCACTGGTAGAGTTCCAGCACCTCGCTGGCCTCAATCACCAGCGAAACCGCTAGGTTCTTCGGGGTTTGCGGGTGTGGTGAATCCGGTTTGTACCAGCCTTTGCGCTCGACAAAGGCGTGCATGGCGTCTTCGAGCGTTTTGATGTCCATAGGGGTAGTCGTTGTCAGTTTTAAGTCGTCAGTGGTCAGTTTTCCGGGTTTTGGCGGTCAGTGATTAGCCCATTTCGCGCCAGGGGATGAATCCCCCGGCTACGCAAAGCCAAGCCTGCTCAAGGGGCTATTTTGGTGCTGCATCCCGAACCCCTTCAGTGGGTTTGGAGCACCATGCCGGGTATTTTAATGCCCGGCAGACGGCCTGACACACTCATCGGGTCATCTCCATGTCGGATTACGTTCGGTCTGTCTGTATGCCTTCAACTCACGCCTCAATACGCATTCTTATCGCGGCGCATAACCATCTGAATGACCGTGCGTAGAATAATCTTGATGTCCAGCCACAGCGACCAGTTCTCAACATACCACAGGTCGTAAGACGTGCGCTGCGGAATCGAGGTATCCCCGCGTAAGCCGTTCACCTGCGCCCAGCCGGTCATCCCGGCTTTTTCACGGTGACGTTCCATATAGCGCGGGATGCGCTCGCGGAATTTGAGGACGTAGACCGGGCGTTCCGGGCGCGGCCCCACCAGACTCATATCGCCCACCAGCACGTTAATCAACTGCGGGATTTCGTCCCAGTTGGTGCGGCGCATGAGACTGCCCAAACGGGTGACACGCGGGTCATTCTCCACCGTCCAGCCGGGGCCGTGCGCTTCAGCATCCTGGCGCATGGTGCGGAATTTGACCATCTCAAACGGGCGGCCATCCAACCCCATGCGTAGCTGGGTGTAAAACGCCGGGCCTTTGGATTCCAGGCGAATGATAATCGCCGTGAGCAGCAGCAAGGGCGAAAGGAAAATCAGGCCAAAGAATGAACCGAGCATATCCAGGGCGCGTTTGAGGCTCAAGCGCCAGCCGCGCAGCGCAATATCGCGTACCGTAATCAGCGGCGTACCGCCCAGATCATCTACGTTGAGGTCACCCGCCATGTAGGAGAACATATCCGGGTAGATTTTGATGTCCACCCGCCCGCGCTGGCAGAGGGTGATGAGATCAACCATTTCGGCACGTTGGGCGTCCGGCAGCGCGATGATGACCTGTTCGACCTCATGCGCGTCAATCAGGAGCGGCAGGTCTTCATACGTCCCAATAATCGGATACCCCATCACGTTGCCGCGCGTTTTGATCTTGCTGCTGACTACCACGCCGACAATGTTATAGCCGAGTTCGGGGCGTTCTTTGATTTTGCCGGTAATCTCGCGGGCGATTTTGCCCGTCCCCACCAGCAGGAGATTGTCACGCTCCATACCGCGCCGTCGCAATCGGAGCCGCACGCTCTGGTAGAGTTCGCGCCCCACGCCGACCATGACGGCGCTGAAAACCCACACGTAGAAAAACATACTGCGCGGGTAATCCACATGCAAATCCGTGCCTTTGAATAGAAGTTCCTGCAAGCCCCAGGCCATCAGCGAAGCGACAGTAATCGTTCCAACGATTTTACGCAGGTGATCCAGGCGGGTAATCGCACGCGGCAAATGATACAACCGGGAAAAATACAGCAGCACCATCACCAGCGTGATATGCAACGCCATCGTAGGCAGATACCGCTCGAAAACGGGGATTTTATCGGGAATTGAGAAGAAAGGCAGCACCAGCCGGGCAATATACCCCGCGAAAAAGGCCATGACCAGCATCGCCAGATCAAGGCCAATCAGGCTGAGGTGCAGCAGCCGACGCAGCCAGCTCGGACGCGACGGTGTGGGGATCGTTATACCGGGCGACGTATCTCCGGCCATATCTCCGGCCCGCCCTTGAGTAGAATCCCCGCCATGACTATAGCGTGCAACCAGAAGGGAGTCGTTTTCCGGTAATGTTTGCGGTAGAAGATCAACATCGCCCGTTGGAACTCGAACAGCGCCTTCTGGCTCTGACGGCTGGCGGCCCGCTTGACGTGTTTCACCACGACCTGCGGGTGATAGTACACTTTCCACCCTGCCGCTTTTATCCGGTACGCCCAATCTAAATCCTCTCCATACATGAAAAAGGTTTCATCCAGCAGGCCAGCAGCGGCAATCGATTCTCGCCGCACCTGCATATACGCCCCGACCACCGAGTCTACCTCAATTTCCTGGTCAGGGTCGGCAAAAGTCATATTATACCGCCCAAAACGGGGATTGGTGGGAAATAGTTTCGATAACCCGGAAAAGCGATACAGGGAAACCGTCGGCGTCGGGAAGCTGCGACGGCACGCCAGGTCGAGGTTGCCATCCGGCAGCACCAGCTTGGGGCCGGCCACACCGATTTCTGGCCGCGAGTCCATGAACTGCAGCATATTGTAAAGCGCGGCGGGTGGCACTTCCGTATCCGGGTTGAGCAGCAGCGCATAGCGCGGGGCAGCGGCGTCCACATCGCCCACCGCCCGAAAACCTAACGCCCGCAGCCCCAGGTTGTTGCCGTAAGGATAGCCGCCGTTGGTTTCGCTGGCGATCAGTTCAACCGTGGGAAAATCCTGGCGCACCATCGCCGGGCTGCCATCCGTCGAGGCGTTATCCACCACCACGACCCGATAGGTGAAATCACCTTCACTCGCCTGGACGGTTTCCAGGCAGCGTTTGAGGTAGTCACGGGTGTTCCAATTGACGATGACAATGCCGAGATCGTGCATATTCCCTCCGGGACGTGTGGCTATTTTACCACATCGCACCCGGAGTCAACAGGCGGCAGGAGACTCGCCCCGGTGACAGCGGCGGGGAAACGTCAGGTAGGATTTGGCGGTTGTGCAATAATGATTTTATGGGTGATCTCTACCATGACCGAGGAATATCCACCAATGCCTAAAACGACTTCTCTATTTATGCTGTTCATGGCTGTCTTGCTGCTTGTATCGCCCGGCAACACGCTGGCTCAGTCAGGGAGTGCGCCAGCGTTCAATATCACCCTAAACAACATCCACCCGCCCACCCGGTGTACACCGTCCTATTGGGCTATCACCTATGACCGAACGACCTCATTTTCGGACATTGATGCGTCTACCCTGACGCGCTATTTTGTGCAATACATTAACAATGATCTCAACTTGGTTCACTACTGGGAAAGTGGTTACAGCGAGTACGTGCAGGATTACTGGGTATCGGCGGGGACTGAGATAGGCGAAAGAGCGGTGGGTGCGTATACTGTCCCATTCTGGACCGATACCTATCAGGCCGAATCAATCGAGTATATTCTCAAGGGGGATGAGGTCATCTGGGTGCTACGGGCGACACTGACCTGCGAGCAGGGTGAAGTCGTCGCATATGATATTATCTCCGAAGCGAGTCAGGGTACCCGCGACGCACTCCCGGACATTCCGCACAACCTCGTTGTGGCACTGGAGGACATCCCACTATACGGCAACCCCCAGACGCAAACGGACTATTGGGGGACAATCCAGGCCTGTCAGACTTTTTTCATCACCGATATCCGTATCCCGCGTGCCAGTATCCTGGTATGGGGGCGCGAGTCCATCACCGGACACACAATCCCGCTTTTCGACGGCAGCCGGCATCTACCGATTGTTGCTGTCGCTGATAATTACGGTCAGCCGGACGGACAGTCTATTCTGGAGGCGTGCGCTGTCGAATCCGAAATATCACCATCGCCAGTCCCCACCGCCCAGAACGAACCGCCGCGGCATGTGTCCCCAACATCCCGTGACCAACCTGCTGATTCGCCTCCGTGATTGATGACCGCGCGGTAGTCCTGGCATTCCGCTGTCGTGCGGATGTGCCTTTCGACCACAATCTGGCCGAACGCAATTTACGGAAGATGAAAACCGGCATGACCTCCCTGTTCTGAGGTCATGCCGGTCTGCGAAATCGCGCTGTACGGTGAAAATTACTTGATGCGTGACCAGGTAGGAGTCCCGCCCCCACTGAAGCGGAATACGCCGACGGGCGAATCCACGTAGAACACGCCAGTCGCTTCCTCAAACTGAATCGTGCGGTTGCCCCCGTCTAGGTTGCCAGTCGCCCAACCCACCGAGCTGCTCCAACTACCTACCGGGGCATTGGTGTTAAAATAAGCCCAGTTAAACATCTGCTGCGGCTCGAATAACCCGCTCGGCGGGGTGCTGGCGGTGAGGGTCGCACCGTCCCAACCGTTGGTATATTCGATGTAGCGGCTGTCCTGGGTCTGCATGCCGTAAATCCGGTTCATATTATTGGCATTCACATAGATCATGAAGCCGCGCTCGAACGACTGGAACGCGCCGGGGCCAATCGCGCCGACTGCTGTTGGACAACCGGCGTTTGCCGGGGCAAATTGGTCGCCAAAGAACCAGCTTATCGGGCATTGCACCGTAATCGGAATAGACTGCGTGACTTCCTGCCCGCCCCGCTGTGCGGTCAGCTTGTAGATTACAAGATGGCTGCCCGCCGGGACAACCACATTCAACTGCCCGGTGGGGATGACCGAGAAGGTCTGCACCACCGCGCCTTGCTGGTTGAGCTGGTCAATCCGCGCCACATCGGATACTGTATTCCATGAGAGCATGATGCTCGAATTCCCGGCCACGGTGGTTGCGCTCGCGCCAAAGGTGATGATCTGTGGTGCGCTGGGGGTCGGCGTAACGGTGTTGGTTGGCGTCAGGGTGAGGGTGGATGTACTGGTGGACGTGGGAGTCAGCGATGGCGTGGGAGTCAGCGATGAGGTTGCGGTCGCGGTCGGAAGTGGGGTATTGGTTGCAGTGGGAGTAAAGGTATTGGTCGATGTAAAGGTCGGGGTTGGCGTAAATGTGGCTGTTGGCGTATAACTCGGTGTGACACTGGGCAGTACTGCCAAAGTCGGGAGTTCGATCGCTTCTTGTTCAGTCGTCCCGCAGGCGGAGATCGCAAACACAGCGACCATGAGCAAGATAACCAGGTGTAATGATTTCGTGATGCCAGACATAACCTTTTTCCCCATGAAAACTCACCGAGCGGCCCGGTGCGTGAATTTACTATTTTTATCTTTTGGACTAATCATACTCTTAACTACCGCGTCCTGCCAGACGACTTTAGTCGCAGAAGACCTGCCCACCCTCGCACCCACGCTCCCCCCACCCCCTGCTGTGGACATCGTGATTCGCCCGACACAGACGCCGCGCCCGATTGTTTCCCCTCCCCCGACAGCACTGCCGACGTACCCGCCCACCCCCACGCCGCGCCCGGTGACGGCCATCCCCACGCTGACACGGAAGCCGGTCATCGCGCAGCCGGTGACTCCTGTTGCAACACTTGACCTATCTATCACACCCACCGGTACGTCTCCGGCAACGCTGATTCCTGAAGATAACACGTTTGTGATCGGGCATTCCGGGCAAGGACGCGATATTCTGGGCTGGCGCTTTGGGCAAGGCGACAAAATCCTGCTGCTGGTGGGCGGCATTCATGGCGGGTTTGAGGGCAACACGGTCACACTGGTGAACGAACTCATCGCGCATTTTGAGAACACGCCGGAGGATGTCCTGCCGGGGATCAGCATCATCCTGATTCCAACGGCGAACCCGGATGGGCTGGCACTAGGGCGGCAGACGGAGGGACGTTTTAACGCCAATGGAGTTGACCTGAACCGCAATTGGGGCTGTGAGTGGTCGCCGGACGCCGTGTGGCGTGATGAGCAAGTAGACCCCGGCCCGCACGCCTTTTCTGAACCGGAAACGCAGGCTTTAGCCGCCTTTATCCGCCAGCTTCAACCATCAGCCGCCGTGTTCTATCACGCTGCCGCCGAAGGGGTGTTCGCCGGAGACTGTGAGGGTGGGCATGGCTCGGATCAGTTAGCCGCCGTGATTGGGGAAGCCGCCGGATACGCCTATGGGGAGGAGTTCAGCGCTTATCCCGTCACTGGGACGGCGGCCAGTTGGATAGATGGACAGGGCATCCCGGCGGTTGACCTGGAACTCAGCACCACACGCAGCAGCGAATTTGACCGCAACCTGCGCGGTGTGCTGGCCGTCGAGGCGTGGCTGCTGGGACGATAATCGCGCTGTTTATCCCAACTCTGCCCGAATCGCGACAACCTGTTTCTGGTATACATCAGGAGATAGCCGCTTATCATATTCCGCCAGATTCAGCGGCATCCCCGGCGCGGGGTCGCCATAATAACGGGGCGTGATGTGGCAGTGCAGGTGTGGAAGCGCGTTGCCTAATATCTGGAAATTCATCTTGGCAGGATGATAGACCTGTTCCAGTGCATTCGCCGCCCGCATCATGTCCTCGAAAAACCGATTGCGGTCTGCCGGGGAAAGGTGGTAGGGTTCAGGGACATGCTGCTTGCAGATCAGTACACAGTAACCCGGCGAAAACTGATTCACGGAAAGGCGCAGCACGCTCATTTCGAGTTGAGCAATGGTGTAGCCGAATTGGTTGACCTGTTCGCCAGATGCGAGTTCGACGCACATCGGGCAGTCCTCCCCGCGTATCAGTGCATCCCATTTTTCTGGCGGCATCCATGCTAAAGCCATGCGGTTTCCTCCCCAAATGATCGGGTTTCGATGTGTTTCATCATAGCAGATCGGAAGCCATCAACCCTGATGCCTGGCCTGCGATTGGCCGCCTCCTATTCGGCAAAGCGGGAAACAATAAATGCAGCGGCCGCTTGTACCTCCCCCAGCCATTCCTGTACGGATTGCGGTGTACTATCCAGATCAGCCAGATGGGTATAGGCCTGATTGAGTTGCAGCGTGAGGTCGGAATCACCCCCGGTGTACTGCGCCATCAAATCATGCCAACGACTGACCAGATCTTGTGTGTTTAAGTCCTCCTGACCGGTGTCCAGGTGTTCTCGGATGTCCGTAAAGAGCTTTTTCCAGGCTTCGGCCTGCTTCTTCTGTTCCTGATACGACTGCTGTACACTGGATTCTGCCAGGTGCTGCCTCTGTTCCTCCGTAAAAAACTGATCAAACCAATTCGCCTGATTGTTCATGCTGACCGCCTTAATGATATGAATGAACGCTTCTATATTCTGCGATTGCGTGTTATCCAATGCCCACTGCGCTTGTTCGATAGCCCGGATGACCTGTTTAAGCTGGCGTACCTGCTCTCCCAGAACCTGCTTCTGGCGTTCCATCAATGTTTGAATTCCCACCATGTCTGTCGTCAACAGGCTCTTAATTTCTGCCAGGGATAACCCGATCAGTTTTAGGGTGAGTATCTGCTGCATCCGGGCATAGTCCGCCTCGACATACAACCGCCGCCCGGACTCAGAATAGGCCGAGGGTTTGAGCAGTCCGGTCTGGTCGTAATAGCGGAGGGTACGCACGGTGACGCCGGTCCGCCTTGCAAATTCGCTGATGCTGAAGTAGCGCATTTCAGACATGAAAAGATTTCAGCCTTTATTGACTACGTTGAAGTGAGTATACAAGCTGACGCAACGTCACATGCAAGAGGCAATTTGTGGGGAAAAGAAAGGCGGCAGCAACCTACCCACCAGAGTTTGATTCTCAACAGCGATTCGACACGTCAGGCCGCGACGGAACGAACGAGGGCAAACACTCAGTTCTCGATAGCGGCTTCAATCAACCGGCGGTGGCCTTCTACATACGCCTCGCTGGAAAAGAACTGCCGGGCAAAAGCCGCTGCCTGTGTACCCATTTCATCAATGGTCGGGTTATCGAACAACGCCTGTAACGCCTGGACGAGCGCCGGAACATCTTCGGGCGGCACAAGATAGCCAGTGACGCCATCCTGAACCACATCGGGAATCCCGGAAACCGCGCTGGCGATGACGACCAATCCCCCCAGCATGGCTTCAATCACCACGCGGGGCAGCCCTTCGGAACTAGAGACCAGCACCAACCCCCGCGCCCGCGCCATGTAACCAGCCAGCTCACGCTGCGGCACCGCCCCGACAAATGTCACTCGTTCGGCCAGCCCTAACCGTTCGACCTGCTGGTGAAGCTGTGCGGCGTATTCCAGATTTTCCGGTTTGCCGACCAGCCACAGGTGCGCCCCTGGCCTATCCCCGGCGACCTGCGCGAAGGCACCAGCAGGGTGTAATCCCTTTACGGGGGATGAGGACACTGCACAAACCAAGTCATCACTCGAGAGCGGCTTTTCCCGCTGACACCCCGCCGCCACATCCACCCAGGCGAACTTGTTCAACGGGTTTCCCCGGCGACCAGCGTTCCACCTGCCGTCAGTGCTGCTGGAAACGGCCCGCAGCCGCCCGCGTGGCGAAAGGCGTAGCGAGCGCGGTGAGCACCCACCAAACCAGCGATACAACCCGCTGAGGGCGATCTGCCGCTGTGTGAAAATACCGGCCTCAAAATCGCCGTGATTTTCCACCACCAGCGCAACCCGCTTGCCAAATATCCGGCAGATGTTTTTGACGAACGCCCCCACTGCCCCTTCAAAGGGACTCTGGGCGATAATCACCCGGATGTCATGCCGAAAAACCGCCCACAGCAGAATCCAGGGCGCGACCAGAAACATTTCCAGGTAACGCAGCAACGAAGCGGGGAGTTCCGGCATCAGGTAAAAATGGGCATACTGCGTGAAGCGCCGGGGACGACTGCCAGTGGCGAACCCGATAATCACCATGTTGATGCCGAGGGCGCTCATAGCCCGCCACTTGTGATCGATCGTGGGATTCAACGGGTTGGTGTAGCGCGTGCCGCCCAACCAGCACACCCCTAATCCCGCCAGGTTGTTGTGTTCCGTCATGGTGTTCCTTGCCCAAAATATCACTGCCAAAACCAAGCATAACAGACGGACTCCGGCCTGACCAGACCTGCCCGCTATTCCCCGACCCAGCGCAGTACCCAGCGCCCGCGCTCGGTTTCCGAGGTGGCGGTGTACATATAGGTGATGCCATCCACCACCAGCAGATCAGCATGGCCGACCCCGAAATTGAAACTCACCGGGAATAAAACCGGGTTGCCGGGGAATTTCTCCCACGCGCCGTCTATCGCATCCCCCACCGAACGGGCGAATCCCAGGCCAAACTGGGTATCCATGCCGCGTTCCAACACATCCGGGCCACGCACGCCCTCGTAAGCCATGTAGTAGTGACCGCCCACATGGAGGATATCGGCGGAACTGACATAGCGAAAGTCGAAATAGGGCGCGATAGCCTCCCCTTCGCTGATGTCCAGTGGGCCGTACTCCGCCGCGCCGGAGAACAACGGGTCATGATCGCAGACCTGCAAATCGGCGGCCCCGTCATAGCGATTGCCCTTGTAACAGCGCAGGTGTCCCGGCGCAGAACCCGCCGCTACGAAGACATAGAGCGTATCGCCTTCGACATACACTCCCGGCGGCGCACCCACCAGGCAGTCATGCACCTCACCGCGAATGTTAGGGTGTGGGCCGATCTTCTCGACGGTGCTGCACGGGATATAAGAACTCGGCCAAGTGCCGCTGGGGAAGCTGACTTCCGCCCAATCTGACCAGTTGAGGCCATCCGGGGAGGTTCGCAGGATGGCGTGGGCGTGCCACTCGTAAACCAGATACCAGGTGTCATCGGTGCGGAAAACGCGGGGATATTGCTGGGCGGTGATCTGGTCGCGCTGGTCGTCGCACGGGCATTCCCCACAGGGAATCGAACAAACCGGGGCGGACAGGCTAAAGCTCACGCCGTTATCGGTACTTTCCCAGCGGGTCAGGCAGCCAGGAAATGCCACCGGTTCGCCGCACTGGTCAATCACCCCGGCGGATTGGTCGCTGGCGTGCAGGTACGACCAATAGACTCCATCGCCCATATAGACCGTATCGCTTTCCCCAATCGGCAGGCCGACATCCGCGATATCCACCACCCACTCGGCGCGGCCTTCCCAAAAGTCCTCCAGCGTGGGCGCGGGGCGCTCCTGCGCGGCGGCGGGCAAGGTCAAGAGCAGAAAAACGGTTACACTGAGCGCATACTTTTTCATAAATAATCCAAACCCGATGCTTCGTGTATCCGGTATTCTAACGTGTGGCTTGGCGAGAGCGCCAGTGAATGCCGGTTAGCTCGATAGCTGGTTAGCTACATGACCGGATTGCTAACCAGCTAAGATGCTAACCAGCTGAAGTGCTAGCGGCTAGAAGCCAGTAGCCAGGGGCAAGGAGCATCCTTTGGTATTCGTAGTCTGACCGGATTGGTACAGGTTTTTCTCCCACGAGGACTTATAATAAGCGTACTCATTGGAATGGCATCAATGGTGAAACTGATTTCATGACCACATCAACTTTGACCAACGCTGAGAAAATCCGCAAGCTGCGCTGGAATACCGCATTCAGCGGCTTTAACACCATCTTCGCCCTGCTGACGTTTTTCGGGCCAGCGTATGTGCTGTTCCTGGATGAACTCGGATTTAGCAAAACCCAAATTGGGTTTTTACTCTCCTTCATGCCATTCACGGGCCTGGTTGCCCTGTTTATTGCCCCGGCAGTCGCCCGGTTTGGCTACAAGCGCACATTTGTCACTTTCTGGGGGCTGCGTAAGGTCGCTACCGCCGGTTTTCTGCTGACGCCCTGGGTGCAGGCGCAATTCGGTCATGACGTACTCCTGGCGTATGTCATCTTCCTTGCGGCGGCATTCGCGCTGTGTCGGGCCATCGCTGAAACCGGTTTGCTACCCTGGGGACAGGAATATATCCCCAATACGATTCGCGGGCGTTACGCGGCAGTCAATGAGATTATCTCGCGCCTGATTGGTATCGCCTCAACCGCGCTCGCCGGTTATGTCCTGGGGCTGTCTATCGGATTAGATCGTTTTATGCTGCTGTTTGCGATTGCGGTGGTGTTCGGTCTGCTGGGGGTATGGTCAGCCTCGAAAATCCCCGGTGGCGCACCCATCAAGAAAACCGATGCCAGCAGCATGTCCCACCGTCACCTGCTGCGGGCGCTGCGCGACAACAATCTGCTCCTCTATATCGCCGGGGTGGGCCTCCTGACGATTGGGACAACGCCGATGGCTTCGTTTCTCCCGCTGTTTGCAGAACAACAGGTGGGACTCACGGATAGCCAGGTGGTGATCGCCTTGCAAATCGGCTCCCTGGTGGGCGGGCTGGTGGCGACGTATCTCGTCGGGTGGGCGGCGGATCGTTATGGCAGTAAACCGGTGCTGCTTTCCGGGTTATATGTCAAGATTTTGCTGCCGCTGATCTGGATATTAATCCCCCGGTTTTCTGACTGGAGTCTGACTGCCGCGCTGCTGATCTCCGCGATTGGCGGGGCGGTAGACATTGCGTGGCTGATTGGTTCGGGGCGGCTACTGTACACGCGGGTGGTTCCCGAACAACACCGTTCGGAATATATGGCGGTGTATTACGCCGCAGTCGGGCTGATTGGGGGCGTCAGCCAGGTCGTAGGCGGTGGTCTGCTTGATCTGACGCAAGGTCTATCCGGGCAATTTCTGATTTTCACGCTCGACCCGTTTTTCCCGCTGTTCGTCCTGGCGCTGGTGCTGACCGTCGTAAGCATCGTGATTTTTTACCGGGTGAAGGCCGACAGCCCAGTGAGTGTGAGCGAATTCGCAACCCTGTTCATTCATGGCAACCCGGTGTTGGCTTTTGAATCCATGTTCCGCTATCACCGGGCGCGGGATGAACGGGCAGCAGTGGTGATGACCGAACGCATGGGCAAGACGAAAAGCCTGCTCACAGTAGAGGAACTGCTGGAAGCCCTGCGCGACCCGCGCTTCAATGTCCGCTTTGAGGCGATTATTTCGATTGCGCGGATGGAATCTGACCCTCGGCTGGTGGAGGCACTGTGCCAGATTCTGGATGGCACAGAAATCTCGCTGAGTGTCGTGGCGGCCTGGGCGCTGGGACGAATGGGCGACGCAAAGGGGATAGAAGCTCTGCGGCGTGGGCTGGATGCCCCCTATCGCTCGATACAGGTGCATTGTGCGCGGGCGCTGGGGACGCTGGGCGATACCACTATCGCGCCGCTGCTGCTGGAACGCCTGGAGGATGAGACGGATAAAGGGCTGCGCATCGCGTATGCTTCGGCGCTGGGAAGCCTGCGCGATAGCCGAGCGATTCCGATACTGCTAGACGTACTGGAAAACACCACAAACGAGGGGGCGCGATTGGAACTGGCTTTGGCGTTGGCGCGGGTGATCGGGCAGGAACACCTGTTTATCCGGCTACTGCGCCAGTTCCGTCAGGATCGCGCCACCGCCGTTTACCAGATGGTAATGAACAGCAAACGGCGTCTCGCGCTGCCCTTCGGGGAGCAGCGCCGGTTAGACCAGTGCGCCCACGTTTTCTCGTTAGATGACTTCGCCAGCGGCACAGCACACCTGGTTGAGATCATCCGGTCATTCCCGCCCGATCAGTATACCCCGGAGGGTCAGACTATTCTCAGCGTCTGCGCCAACCAGCTCGAGGCCAGCGGCGCGGAACATACCGAATATCTGCTCCTGGCGCTGCACACGCTTGCAGTCGGCGTGGCATGAGCCAGTTTTCAGTTGGCAATAACAAGATATGAGGTGGCGGAAGACTCCCTACTCTGGCGTAGCGGTGGGGAAAGGTGCTTCTTCAGTGGGCAATCCGCCTGATAACCCTGCCAGACGCGCCGTCATGTTTGCCGTGACCTCGGCCTGATACGCCCGCTGGTCATCCGTCCACCACAGCCGGATAAACGCCAGCAGTGCGTGAATATCATCTTCGCTCAACGTTTCACCAAAGGCGGGCATCGGGAACTGGTTGAGCGGATTGATGATACCCTGTTGGATCGTCCTCACCAGTACCTGGTCGGCGTAGCGCCACAGGTTGCCATCAGCATTATGGGGCGGCACGGTTTTCATCCCCAGTTGCAGCGTATTTTCAGCCAGTGCCCCCACCTGCCCTTCACCGTTATATCCGTGACAGTGGGCACAGTTGCTAAAATAGAGCGATTCCCCTAACCGCAGTACCGGATCGGTAAAGGTTGAAGTCGGCAGTTCGCCAGGCGCGATCAACGTGATCGGAAGGCGGGTAGGTATGGGGGTGGATGGC
>JACKCH010000035.1 GCA_020634115.1 Anaerolineaceae bacterium | reverse complement strand
CGTTAGCCAGGGCTTGCCCCAGGATAATCCCGTTGATCGGAATCAGGCCGAACACCCCGGTCAGCAGCCCCGGCGCATAGCGACGCAGCAGAATCGTCGCGGCCAGGTGTGGCATGAAGATATTCAGGATCATTGTCCCCAGGAAACCGAAAAAGATAAGTTTGAGCAGCGCCACTGTCGGAAACGCCAGCGCGAGGACGGTGGAGAGATACGCCAGCAGCGTTACACAGATCACGGCGAAGTAAAACTCGTCGGCTGTAATCGGCTTGTGAAAGCGCCCGGCCTTTTGCGACCACTTCGGCAGCCAGATGGCCTCTTCAATGTTGTGCAGCGAAATCGCCAGCGGGAAGAACAGCCAGAGAAGATGATAGTCGGTCATGGTGTCGCCTTTACTCAGTGAGGAATGCCTATTCTTTGCAGCAGATTATACTGCTTCGGGTAGGAACTGGTATGGTACATCGTGCCGTGACGAATGCCCCTTTTGTGCGGTAAAATCTCCCACATGACGAACCTGTTTCAAGGCCAACAAGTACGGTTACGGGCGGTTGAGCCGTCTGATTGGGATCTTCATTTCCGATGGGATATGGATACCGATGGCGGACGCCTGACGGATGAGATCTGGTTTCCTTCCTCCACCGAAGGGGCACGGCGCTGGGCGGAGGAGCAGTCACGCCCAAAAGACGGTGAAAACTTCCGCTTTCAGATCGAGCGCGTGTCTGATAATGTGCTGGTCGGCACACTCAACACGCATCATTGTTCCCCGCGCTGCGGCACGTTCATGTATGGTCTGGCGGTGATGCCGGAGCATCAACGGCAGGGCTATGGTGCGGAGGCGGTGCGGCTGGTGCTGCGTTACTATTTCCACGAACGGCGTTACCAGAAAGTCAACGCCGAAGTTTACGCTTTCAACGAACCATCCATTCTCTTTCATCAATATCTCGGATTTGTGCAGGAGGGCCGTTTACGCCGGATGATCTACAGCGGCGGCGAGTTCCATGATGTATTCATTTTCGGCATGACCCGCGAAGAATTTGAGGCTACCGGCTGGAATCCAGAGGATAAAACATGACTTCCCTCGACACATTCTTCCGCCCGCAAGGGGTGGCTGTCATCGGTGCATCGCGTGAACCCGGCAAACTGGGGCATGACGTGGTGCGTAACCTCATCACGCATGGCTACACCGGCCCGATTTACCCGATTAACCCCCGTGCAGCGGATATTCTGGGACGGCAAGCCTACCCCGCTATTCAGGCTGCCCCCGACCCGCTTGACCTAGCGGTGATTGTTGTCCCGGCGTGGCGCGTGGTGGCCGAGATGGAAGCCTGCGGGGAGCGCGGCGTCCCGGCGGTGATCGTCGTCAGCGGCGGCTTTAGGGAAGTCGGCGCGGAAGGTGCAGCGCGTGAGGCCGCCATCCAGGAGATTGCTATGCGCTACGGTATGCTGCTGCTAGGGCCGAACTGCATCGGTACGATTGACACCCACGCGCCGCTGAACACCACCTTTGTCACCGGGCAACCGGAGCCAGGGGAAATCGCCCTGCTGTCACAGTCCGGGGCGACGGCGGCGGTGATTATTGACTGGGCGCAGCGCGTTGGCGTCGGCTTCAGCCGCATCGTGAGTCTGGGCAATCAGGCCGGAGTGACCGATGCGAATATGCTAACGGCGCTGGTGGCGGACGCACATACTCGCGTGGTGACGGCCTATATCGAAGGCGTGGCGGACGGCCCGGCGTTCCTGGCAGCGGCGACTCAGGCTGCGCAGCGTGTCCCCATTGTGGCGATTAAAGCCGGACGGGGTGCTGGGGGCGCGAAGGCCATCAGCAGCCATACCGGGGCGCTGGCGGGAGCGGAAGCCGCTTATAATGCGGCCTTCCGGCGGGCGGGTGTGCTGCGGGCGGAGCGCCTGGAAGATATGCTCGACTGGGCGCGGGCGCTGGCGTGGCAGCCACTTCCGGCAGGGAATCGGGTCGCCGTGCTGACCAACGCGGGCGGGCCGGGCATTATGGCGGTGGATGCATTAGAGGCGGTGGGGTTGCAGCTTGCGCCGCTGACGGATGCAACCAAAGCCTATCTGCGGGAACGTACCCTCCCGGCGGCCAGTGTGGAAAATCCGGTGGACATCCTGGCGGGGTCTGACCCGGCGACGTATGGCGACTGTCTGGCGGCGCTGCTGCGCGATGAAACGGTGGATGCGGTGATCGTCATCTGTGCGCCGCAGGACTGGTTTCCCCCGCTGGCACTTGCGGAAATCATCGGCCAGTGCGCGGGCAACCAGGGTGACTCGCCTAAGCCGGTGCTATCCTCGGTGATGGGGCTGACTCCCGGCGACGACGCGACGCAGACCTTCCACCGTGACCATATCCCCAACTATACGTTTCCTGAACGCGCCAGCCAGTCGCTAGGGGCGTTGTGGCGGCGGGCGGGATGGCTGGCCGGGCAAACCGATCAGCCGGAAATGCAGCTAATCCAGGGTGATAAACCCGCTGCGGCGGCGGCGTTAGCGACTGCGCCCGGTTGGTTATCCCCGGAACAGGTCAACCGTCTGCTGACCGCTTACGACGTGACTGTGCCGGGCGATGGGCTGGCGACCAGCGCCGATGAAGCGGTAGCATTAGCGGAATCGCTCGGCTACCCGGTAGCGCTCAAGTTGGTGGGGGTGACTCACAAGAGCGATGTGGGCGGCGTCGTGTTGAATCTCGACTCAGCGGCGGCAGTCCGCTCTGCGTATACCCGACTGACGATGGGGCATTCCGGCACTGTCCAGGTGCAGACGATGGTACAGGGCGAGGCGGAACTCATTGTGGGCGTGGTGCGTGACCCGCAGTTTGGCCCACTGGTGATGGCCGGGTTGGGTGGCGTACAGGTGGAACTCATGGGGGATACCGCCTTTGAGCTCGCGCCGCTGACGGCAACCGAGGCGGGGGCGCTGCTGGAACGGACTGCCGCCGGGCGCGTGTTGGCGGGCTACCGGGGCAATCCCCCAGCAGACCGGGATGCTGTGATTCAGGCCGTTCGCGCGCTGGCGCAAATCGCGCTGGATTGGCCGCAGATTGCCGAAATCGAAATCAATCCACTGATTGTTGGGCAGCGCGGCGCGGTTGCGGTGGATGGGCGCGTGCGAGTGAGCGGTCAGTAGTCAGTTATCAGTGGTCAGTTAGCAGTGAAAGATAGGCTCGATAGCTTGATAGCCGGATAGCCCAAAATGCGAAGGCTATTCCAGGTAATAAAGTGTAGGGACGAGGCCTGCCTCGTCCGCTGCGAGAAAAACATCCACCAAAATGCTAACGAGCTAAAGTGCTAACAAGCTAAGAGGCTAAGATGCTAACCAGCCAGCGGCCCGAAAAGTATCGTATTCTCACTTTGCCTAGCGTGTATAATATTTCCCGATATATTTTCTGAGGAATTCTGCCAATCGCGTAACCGTTATTGGCGGCGGGGGTTTTGTATGTGATGAGACTATTTAATCGCCAATCCAAGCCAGTTGACCTGGTTGATCTGTCCGATGCTGAACTGGTCGAACTGGCGAAAACCAGCAAAGATGCCTTTGGCGCGTTGTATGAACGGTATGTCGAGAAGATATACCGGTATATTTACTATCGCACCGGCAATCACCACGACGCGGAAGACCTGACCGCTGGCGTTTTCTTCCGGGCAATGGGGCATATCGAGAATTACACGGATCGCGGCGTGCCGTTCCAGGCCTGGCTGTACCGGATTGCCCATAACCTGGTTGCCAACTGGCATCGTGACCAGGGGCGGCGCAAGATCATCCCACTGGATGAATTTGTCGGTTTAGGGCTGGCGTTTGACGCCCCGGATACGGCGACGGAGGATAAAGAAGAACGGGAGCAGTTGATGGCCGCCATTCAGCGGCTGCCGGAAGAGCGCCAGCAACTCCTGTATCTGAAATTTATCTCCCAGTTGTCGAATGCGGAAGTCGGGGAAATCCTGGACCGTACCGAGGGGGCGATTAAATCGCTTTATCACCGTACTTTACTGGCACTGCGCGATGACATTGATATGCAGCGTGCCACCCGTCAGGGTAATGTCGTCCCGCGCCAGATTTCGAAATCAGAAGAGGGTTAATAGGTATGACCATGAGAGAGGGACAATTGCAGGATTTGTTCGCCGCCGTAACGGACGCACTGCTCGCGGATGAATCCGCCGATCTGGATACGATTGTCGCGCAGTATCATGTCCCACAGGAAGAAGTCGCCGGGATGATCTCGATTATCCGTCGGCTGCACATGGTTCTGGTTGGGGCGCAGCCGTCCACTCGTTTCGTGCGCCGCCTCAAGCATGACTTGATGGGTGCGCCGCAGTTCGGGATGGTGTCCCGTATCCGCCATTTGCCGCCGCGTGTCCAGATCGCCGCTGGTGTGGCGCTGGTCGCTGGGTTTATGCTGCTCACTCGCCGCCGAATGCTGGATGATGCCCGGCACGATGTCCAGGAAATCCCGATTTTACAGCAATAGTGCAGTATAAGTTAAGAACATTAAGTATACATTGGCGATGTTATGGTGTATACTCACCCGTCACATGGGTGGTTTATGTTTCAGGAGTGAATGAAATGGCTTCAGAACGGCGTGCGCGAATTAAGGGTTGGGGCAAGTACGTTCCGGCCAACATTCTCACGAATGATGATCTGGCGAAAATCGTAGATACGAATGACCAGTGGATTACCGAACGCACTGGTATCAAAGAACGGCGTATCCGTGGTGAAGAGGATACGACGACCAGTATGGCGGTCAATGCCAGCCTGGACGCGATGAAAGTCGCTAAAATCGGTGCGGAAGACCTTGATCTGATTATTGTGGCGAACTCCTCTCCTGATTATATGCTGCCTGCTCCCGCCAATTTTGTCCAGCACGCCCTGGGCGCGACCTGCCCGGCATTTACCATCGCCGCCGGGTGTTCGGGGTGGGTCTATGCGCTGGCGACGGCGCACCAGTTTATCCAGACCGGCGCGTATGACAATGTGCTGGTGATCGGCGTCGAACTCATCTCCTACGCGCTCGATTATACGGATCGCACGACCTGTATTCTGTTTGGCGATGGTGCGGCGGCGGTGGTTTTACAGCCCACCACCGAAGATACGGGGCTGATTTCCTTTGAACTGGGGTCGGATGGTAGCCAGGCGCATCACCTGTGGGTGCCGGGCGGTGGCACGGTCAACCCGGTGTCGCAAAAAGTTGTGGATAACCGCGAACACTATATCCGCATGAACGGGCAGGAAGTCTTTAAGTTTGCCGTTCGCAAACTCACATCCAGTCTGAAAAATATCAGCGCAAGCGCTGGTATCTCCGTCCATGATCTGGATGTGATTATTCCGCACCAGGCCAACCTGCGGATTATCGAAACCGCCGCGAAGTACCTGGATGTCCCCATGGACAAATTCTTTATTAACCTTCATAAATATGGGAACACCTCTGCCGCTTCGATTCCGCTGGCATTAGTGGAAGCCATCGAGGAAGGGCGCGTCAAGCCGGGCGATACGGTTGGCATGGTGGCCTTCGGCTCCGGGCTGTCGTGGGCTGGTGCCGTCGTCAAAATGGGCGTCAGCGAGACGGAAGAACCGGTTGCCGTGACGGTGCAGTCCGATACCGTCTAGTCAACGGGGCGAATACGTGCTGATGCGGTTCAAAAAATTACACAATGATTGACTTTGACGGGCGCAGTATTGCGCCCTTATTTATTCTCGTTGGGTTAAACCTGTTTACCACAAAATAAAACAGCCTGGCCGATTGACCAGGCTGTATGCGATTCTTGTCTGTTTTAATGCAGACTCAGACTAATGCTGCTTTGGTGGGGTATACCCCCCTTGTCCTTCCTGCACTTCACCCAAACCGCCGGAAACATTGTCCAGTTCGTCGTCAGAGAGTTCTTCAGCTTCCTTCGCTTTTGGTTCTTTCTCTTTATCCTTAGGGTCAATCATCGCTACTCTCCTCATGTTATCCTTCAAAGTCATTATAGCACAATTTTCATTGCGCGAACGGGTTACGCGCCGGTTGAATCGCAGCTATCGCTGATCCGGTACTGGATCTGCTGCTCACAGGTGAGTTCGGCGACGTAACGGTTCTTCTGAATCCAGGCCAGCGTCGCGTCTAAGGTAAAGACCTGCCATAGGCGTGGCGTGCCGTCTTCCGCCCCAGTCAGAATCGTCTGTGCGTCCGGGCTGAAGGTGGCATCCCATACGCCGGTGCGGGCGCTGAAACGCAGCAGTTCGTTACCAGTGCTGATCTCCCACAAGCGGGTACTTCCATCCAGCGAACTGGAGAGCGCCTGGGTACCGTCGGTGCTAAAGGCGACACTATAGACATCATCGGTATGGCCGGTGAAGCGTCGGATGATGTCTCCGGTATCCAGATTCCACAGTAGTATGTCCTGATCCAGCGAGCCGGTAAGCGCCTGTGCACCGTCCGGGCTGAAGACGACATCATAGACCGTTCCTGTGTGACCGGAAAGCTCCATCAGCATCTCACCGGTGTCCACGTCCCACAGCCGGGCAAACTGGTCATTGTATGCGGCCAGGATGCGCGTACCGTCGGGACTGAGGTCGACTCCGTAAACGCGGGACGGTGTGGTACTGGGGTTTGGAAATACCGTGATCTGTGTTCCAGCGATGATGTCCCACAAAATGATGGTGCCATCCCATGAGCCGGAAACCAGTTTCGTGCCATCTGGCGAGTATAACACTGACCAGACGGTAGCCTGATGGCCGAGCAGTGTTTGTGTATTTTTACGGGTTTCCAGGCTCCATACCCGGATTGTGCCGTCTCGACTGCCGGAAACCAGGGAAAGACCATCCGGGCTGAAGGCTACACTTGTCACGCCACTGCCGTTGAGATCTGTGAATTCATCAACCTGCCGCCCGGCTTTGAGGTCCCACATCCGTATCGTGCCATCATCCGAGGCCGAAGCGACCAGCCCACCATCCGGGCTGAAATCCACACTGTAGACCGGGGCTTCATGGCCGATAAAGCGGTGGATCAACGCGCCGTTTTCGACATCCCACCAACGAATAGTGCCATCACTCGACCCACTTATCAGACGCCCACTACTATCCAGCCGCAGAGCATACACCGTCGCACGGTGTCCGACGAAGTAGCGTACCTGATCGCCACGATTCAAATCCCACTCAATCAGGTTGCCGTCCAGCCCGCCCGAATATCCGAAACGGCCATCGGCACTGAACGCGACGGTCAGTACGGAATTGGTATGGCCGGCGAAAACCATTGCCTCTTGGGTATCCACGTCCCACAGGCGCATGTCATTATCAGCCGCACCGGAAAGAATCTGCGAACCGTCCGGGCTGAACGCGACAGCAAAAATACGCCCTTCATGGCCGGTAAACTCGTGAACGGCCTTGCCTGTCTGTAAGTTCCACATGGTAATGACGCCATTCTGGTCGCCGGAAAGCCCCCAGAGGCCATCCCCACTGACAGCCACGCTCCAGGCCGGAGAGCCGGTACCCGGGTCGAATGTCTGAGTCACCTCAAATGTCGCCAGATTCCACAGCGTCACCGTGCCATCATACGAGCCAAACAGAATCGACTCGCCAGTGGGCGTAAACGCAGCACTAACGAACAGATAGTCCGTTGACCATTCGTAAGCGACATCCATGCCGCCGTCATCCGTGAAGGTCAGCAGGTAGGCCGCGCCGTCACTATCCACCGCGAGCGCCTGCTCACCGCCAGGGCTGAGCAGGGTCGTATAGATGCGGCGGGGGGGAGTCCAGGTGTTCTGGACTTCCTGGGTGTTGAAGTCAATCCGAACCACATCTTCATCGCTGTTGATCGCCAGCAATTCGTCGTTGGCGATATTGAAGGCTAAATCCGCGTTAGGATAACGCGCAAAGCCCTGCATCAGGCGGCGCGTACCTGGCGTGAATACCGCCTGTGCCAGCACCGTCTGGGTATAGGTGAGGGAGGTGGTATCCGGGATTTCGTTGGCCTGCAAGGCCAGCGCCAGCGCCAGATCGGTGTTGTTGTCCTGGAACAGGAACTGCTGCGCCCGCGCTGCCAGTGCCAGGCTCTGCGCCTGACGAGCATTGAATTGGGCATCCAGTTCGGCGATTCGAGCAGCTTCCGCGTTCTGGTTGGCGAGAACTGCATTATAGATCGCCAGAATCGCCAGCCCAGAAATCACCAGAAAAATCAGGGCGCTAATCAGCGTAACCGTCCGGCGGCGGCGGGCTTCCCGCTGGCTGGCCTGGATATAGGCATAATGAAGTTCAGTGGGGGCTGGTTGGCGGGATGCCCCTTGTTCGAGCCAGGCATTGGCGGCACGCAGGTCGCTCCCCTGGAGCAGGAAACTGCGATCCTGGCGGTTATCCTGCCACTCTGTTGCGCGAATGGTATTGCGGGTGTGCGCCCGGATATAGTCCAGGTCGGTATCCATGACTTCGACCAGCGTGTTGAAGGTGTTCTCAAACTCTTCATCCTTCAGCGCCTTCAGCCAGTTATGCGCCGACAGCGAATGGTGCATTTTGGATTTGTCTTCTTCGGCCAGGACTTCCCGCCGCAGAATCGGAATCAGGCGCTTGTTGTTATCCAGCGCGTGTTCTAGTTCCAGTGTGCAGGGGCCGGATTGAATGGAATCCGGGGAAATCACGAAGATGAAGTTATCCGCCGATTCAATACCGGCGTATGCCTCGGCCAGCCAGTCAGCAGTCAGGGGAATATCTTCCCAGTCTACCCAAATTTCGCGTCCCTGTTGGGTGAGGCCATCCGCGACCCGGCGCACAAACGGGGTGTCTTCACGAGCGTAAGATATAAAGGCTTCAGGCATAGCACATCCACTATTCGATTTCTATGACAACAGTTTCTTTTATACACGAATCGCGCAATTGTTACAAATTAACAATATCGCATCATCTGCTATTCGGAAGAACTGCGATTCTATTGCCCACACAGCGGCACGTTGATGTCCTCAGGGCGGCTTTCCAGTGTGATTGGGACTTCAAACGTGTCTTTGCCCCGGACAATGAGCAGTGTAACCACGTCACCGGGCGCGGTATTAATCACCAGATAGGAGACGAGTTCGTCCATGTTGGCGATGAACTGCCCATTGATCGCCACAATGATGTCCCCACCGGCGCAAATCGTTCGTCCGCGCACCGCTTCAATATGGTCGCCCCCGTGCAAGCCACCTTTGGAAGCGGGAGACTCGAGCGAAACATTGTTGATCAGCACGCCTGCGTCTACGGGCAGTCCCAACGGCTCGGCCAGCGCCGCTACGCCGTAACCCTCATCCACCGGCAGGACAGTAATCCCTAACCAGGCGTACACAATCTGTCCTTTTTCGATGAGTTCCGGCACGACACGGCGCACGGTTGCGGCGGGGACGGCAAAACCGACACCCTCAAAGACGCCGCTCTCGGTACGGATAGCGGTGTTGACGCCGATCACCTCGCCTTGCGAGTTAAGCAGTGGGCCGCCGGAGTTGCCAGGGTTGATGTCGGTATCCACCTGGATGATCGAAGGATTCTGGAATCCGGGCGTAATGTCATTGCTGATGAGTTCCGCCGAAGGGAGCTGCCGCCCCAGGCCGCTGACGATGCCTACCGTCATCGAACTGGCTAACCCAAAGGGGTTGCCGATAGCGATGGCACGTTCACCGACGCGCACGTTACCCGCCTCTCCGATCACCATCGGGTGCAACCGTTCCGGGTTGACCGAGACTTTGACCACCGCTAAATCGCTAAAGACATCCGAGCCGATGAGTTCGGCTGTCGCCACGTAGCCGTCGTTAAAGGTCACTGTGATGTCCTGGGCGCCTTCGACGACATGGGCATTCGTGACGATGTGGCCTTCTGTATCCAGCACCCAGCCAGATGCCCGCGAAATGCCGAACTCGACAATATCGGGGTGGGGTGTTTCGACGGTGACTTCGATATTGACGACGGACGGCGCTAACCGTTCATACAGGTTTTCCAGCAGCAGATATTCGGCGTCGGCCTCTTTGATGATGTCTGCCGAAACGGGCGTGGGAATCTGCCCCTGATAGGCCGCGTTTGCCAGGTCAGCCACCGGGGTACTGGCGACGGCGGCAGGCGGTATAGTCGCACCCTGACAGGCCGCCAGCAGAGATACCATAACAACCAGTAAAATCGCGTAGAGTGTCGTTTTCATCTTCATTTCTCGTGAATCGTTCCTTTGTAATCCGTTGCGAGTCATCCGTTTTCAGTGATTAGCCCAGGGCAATTACATCAAAATAGGAATTCCGTATTTATTATGCTTCTGGCCCTCGCCCTGAGGGAGAGGGACAGGGTGAGCTAAGGCAGCCCATTGCCGACCCCGGCTGAATGCACGTTATACGATATTTTCTTAAAACGCATTAAGATGCCCGGCAAGCTGTTCCCTTACCTTTCACCCCACCAGTTCGGCCATGACGCGCAGCTTCGCGCTGTCGTTGGTCATCAGGTTCAGCGTCGTGACCAGGGGCGGCCTTCCCGAATTTCAGGCGCTCTTTAATCCGTTCCTTCAGGCCGCAGCGACAGGTCGTCACCAGTTGATCCGGCACGGCGGCAGCAGCTTCGGCCTTGTTTCGGCCAGATACAGGTCGCCGAATGCGGATGGCTGCGGCCTCTCGTACCCGTAACGGCAGGCGAGGTCAAAGTAAATTTTACCTTTCGCGCCCATCCACCGATATACAGTCTCCGGCAGGTTTGCCCCATGTTCAGTTTCAGGTCATCGCCCAGCATCACCGGGACCGGGGCGCGATGTCGAAATCCGCGATGGTCTTGCCCGCACGCCAGCCGCCGTCAATATACGGCTTATAGGCGCTGTCGTAGTGCGCGGGGAAAAGAAATCAGCGACCAGCCGTCCGCGATTTCCGCTGCCAGCGCGACGTTCTTGGGGCCAATCGCGGCCAGGTAAATCAGGATATCCGGCCTACCGTGCAGGATGCTCTTGAGTGGTTTGCCCAGGCCGGTAGCGTCCGCTGCCCGGTAAGGAATCTGGTGTGCGCCATCGTGTTCCGTGGCGCTTCCATGAAATCGCCCGCGATTTCGATGTACTCGCAGGTTTCCCCAGCGCGGCGCCGTGCCCGTGCCAGCCTTCAACCACCTGCAGGCCAGAAGTCCAACAGGAAGCGCCCGCCAGGAAAGCTGGTCGAGCGTCATGGCGATCATGGCGGTGTTGGCCGGGGTGCGGGCAGGCATCTGCATGATGGCGTTCCCCAGGTGGATTTTCTGGGTGAGTGCGCCCATCAGGCCAACGGCGTGATACAGTCAAACCGTAGGCCTCCGCCGTCCACCACGGCTTAAAAATGCTGGCTCGATCCGCTTCCTGGATGAGTTCTATCGGTAGTTCAATCGTGCGCCTGAACCGTAGATAGCACCATGAACACGCTGAATGTGATTCCCAAAATCACCAGGGCACCTACTCCAACATATAGTTTTGTGGGAATCATGGTGCGTTCTCCCATCATCCTTGCAGGCCATTTTACGTTTTATGTAATGTTACTCTGGGAAAATCAAATAGGCTATCGAATCCAACTAATTTGAGGTTCTTTCATGAAAATCATGACCGTCGTGGGCGCTCGCCCCGAATTCATCCAGACCGCGCCCGTTACCCAAGCGATTCGCCGCCGCCACACCGAAATCCTGGTGCATACCGGCCAGCACTATGATGACAATATGTCGAAGGTGTTTTTCCGTGACCTGGGCATCCCGCAGCCGGAGATCAACCTGGAAGTGGGCAGCGGCAGCCATGCTGCGATGACCGGGCAGATCATGACGCGGGTTGAGGAAGTCATGTTGCGCGAGAAGCCGGATTGGGTGGTGGTGTTTGGTGACACGAATTCGACGATTGGCGCGGCGTTGGCGGCGGCCAAGATTCATATCCCGGTGGCGCATATCGAAGCCGGGCTGCGCAGCTATGACCGCATGATGCCGGAGGAAGTCAACCGGGTGATGGCTGACCACATCAGCGATGTGCTGTTCCCGCCCACCCAGGCCGCCGTCGAAAACCTGAAAAAAGAGGGGATTACGAACGGCGTCTACCTGGTGGGGGATGTGCGGGTGGATACGGTGCTGGGGATGGTCGAAACCGCCCGGACGCATCAGTCGGATTTGTTCGCCCAGACGCGCCTATCGGCTGGTGAGCCGTTCGCCTTAGCGACGATTCACCGTGCCTCGAACACCGACGACCCGGCGCGGCTGACCGACATCGTGAATGCTTTTAACACGCTGGAACTGCCGGTGGTGCTGCCGGTGCATCCCCGCCTGAAGAAGATGATGGGCGAGTTCGGCCTGAGCTTCAGCGGGAACGTTCGGGCTGTTGAGCCGTTGGGGTTCGTGGATATGGTGGCGCTGCTGGATGCCTGCCAGATTGTGATTACCGATAGCGGTGGCCTGCAAAAAGAAGCGTACATGCTGCGCCGCCCCTGTGTGACCGTGCGCGATACGACGGAGTGGGTGGAGACGGTGGACTCTGGCTGGAACCGCCTGACCGAACCGGCGGATTTCAAAGCGGCGGTGCATGAGGCGCTGCAACCCCCGCCTGCTGAGCATCCCGATTTCTACGGCGCGTTCGGTGTGAGTGACCGGATTGTGGATACACTGGAAGCGGTCTTGGCGAAGAAATGGGCGGGAGCATAAGTATCCATTTCGCGTAGGACACACCGCCGTGCGCCCCTACCACCAACCGGTAGGCGTGAGGCAAGCGACAAAACGCACAGATAGGGTGGCTTTCAGCGTTCAAATCAACCGGAAATTCAGAGAACGCGATTGCCTTGATACCGCCCTTTATTGTGTGTGCAACAAATGTTAGGTATGATATTGAAAGCAGTGTGAGAAGTCTTGAAGGCTCTCTTATATGATCGTTTTTATCAGTCATAGTTCCAAAGATGATCCGTTTGTAGACAACTTACGCCTTGACCTGCACCGGCGCGGTTATGAGACCTGGGTAGACCATCATGATATTCCTGCCGGGCAGGTGTGGGATCAGGTGGTCGAACAACAGCTCAAAACCTGCGACATCATGATTCTGGTGCTTTCTCCGGCGGCGGCAGCCTCCGAGGAAGTGGGGATTGAGTGGCGCGAGTTTCGTTCGATGAACAAGCAGATTCTGCCCGTTAAGGTGCAGGATTGCCCGATTCCGCTGTTGATCCGCCATTTGCAGCATCTGGATTTTTCCGATGATGGGGCCTATGACCGTAACCTGCGGCGCTTGCTGGATACGCTTCCGCCGCCCCCGGCTTCCGTGACCAAAGACCTCAAGCTGGATACCCGCGAGATGGAACTGGTGCGGCTGAAAAACCAGGTCATGAGCCTGCAACTGAAGATCGAGACGCTGGTGGGGCAGAACCAGGTACTTTTCGTGTTCCCGGATTTAGAGAAAACCAGCGTGTTCGACCTGGATCAGGAAAAGGTCTTTGTGGGCTGGCATGATCGCAAAACCGGAGGGCTGCCGGGTATTGACCTGACGAAGTTCGGCGCATTTGACCTGGGAGTCTCGCGTCAGCACGCCATGATTAGCCGTCAGGTATCCGGCCTGTTCATCACCGACCTGAGTTCCAACAATGGCACGTACATTAACCACCGCCGCCTCCCGCCGGATAAGCCGATTCCACTCCTGAATGAGGCGCTAATTCACCTGGGGCAGCTGGCGATTCAGGTGTTTTATCGCCAGGATGCAATTACGAGTACGTAGAACCGGGCGTGTGTCCGGGGGATAAATGCGGTATCATAGACCGATGTCATGAGGGGGCAATGCCCCCTCATTAATTGCTGAAAGTTTGATGTTTTGCTGGCTGGCAGAGGAAGGAATTCACGATGCAGCTCTACTTTTTTCGACACGCCCAGGCCGAAGACGCCCAGATGCCGGATTTTGATGATTTCGCCCGCCAGTTGACGGAAAAGGGATCGCAGCGAACGCACGTCGCCGCCGTTGCACTGCGCGAACTGGGAGTCGCCCCCTCACGGTTGTACAGCAGCCCCCGGCTGCGCGCCCGGCAGACCGCCGAAGTCCTGGCGAAGGAACTCAAGATCGAGGTGCAGGTGCGGGAAGACATTGGCTTTAGCTTCAGTCCGAACGAGGTCGAAAAGCTGGTGGCCGACTTGGACAGTCATGAAGCGGTGATGTTTGTCGGTCATGAACCGAGTTTGAGCGCGACGATTTCCGCGCTGATCGGCGGGGGCGAACTCGTCTT
>JACKCH010000034.1 GCA_020634115.1 Anaerolineaceae bacterium | reverse complement strand
CACCTCTTTTGGAGGTGGCAAATCGGTTGACGGCGGTTCTACTGGGGGGAGCTCCTTGGGTGGCAGTGTTGGCTCTGGTGTCGTTTCAGATGGCGGAGCAGGGGGCTGATCCGGGGGGGCATCCTGCGCGTAGGCTAAGAATGTCCCCAAATTGAGCAATGAGAGCAGCAATACTAGACTAATGGTAACGGTAAACACCCGCCTAGACATATAATACGCTCCTTTTCTTAAGGGCATACGGGCGTGAAAACGAAATACGAGTAAGAGAGAGAAAGAGGGATTGAGTCCTCTCATCCAATACTCATCTTTCAGTGTAATATGGTTTTTACTAAAACACAACAACTTTTGAATCAATTATTTTCTTAAATTGAAGATAAATAGTTAATTTAATATGATTTGAAAATATCGAGTTAATAAGATAGCGTCAATCAGGCAAAGTTTTATAGGAAAATAACAAATCCGCAGTGAAACGCGTTGGAAAGGAGGCCAGAGGGTGCGGTTTGAACTACTGACTCATATGACGGTTTCGGAGTGCAACAAGGCGGTGCGGGAACGTCTGCAAACCAGCCGTCAACTGGAAGGTTGGACGGATAAGGACGGGGTGTTTTCGCTAGCGGTTTCGTCTAAAGTAGCACGCGTGTTTTCTCGTACCACCCATTTGCAGGCAGCCATGGAACGTGACAAAGGGGTGACCACTATCAAAGGGTATGTTTCAACCGGCGTAGCGCCCAGAGGTCGGATGATGATTGTGGTGGTGATGATTCTGGCGGGGTTCCTGCTGATCGCCTCAGGTTACGGTCTGCCGGGGATTATTGCGATATTGACCGGGCCGATTTTTTTGATTCCGATGGCGGGCGATTATACCAACAGTGAAACCCTGCTCAAGGAAGTCCGTCGCACGCTGCGGGCGCGGGAAGGGACGCCGCCGAAACCGGTCACGAAGAACCCATCTCCATCAAAACCAACCTCATCCCCCTTTTCATCCAGCCGATCCACAACGGGCCAGGCACGTAAACCTCCTGGTGGTACGTCGCGTACCACCCGCCGCTAGGCAGGTGGTGGGCTGAACTGGTGGGATACCGGCGTTAATAGACGCTGATCTTCATCATGCTGTATTTGAGGGGTTCGAGGTATTCCATAGTAGCCCGCTCCATCCTGCGTTTCCGGGGATTTTGGGATAAGGTGGGCATTCGTTGATACTGGGCGCGGAGGAAAATTTCATCTTCCGCCAGCATGGTTACTACCATCCAGCGCAGCCCTTCCTGCAACCATGTTGCCGCAGTCGATAGACCGTTTCTGAGGCGAATAACAGGTGTAGGCGGAAGGATAGGTTCGCTGCCGGCCTTTTCGAGCAGGCGCGCCTTCAATAAAGCCTGCCGTTCTGCCGTCAGGCCTGGCTGTGTGTAATAGGCTGAACGTATTCGGGCATCCAGTACGTTTTTATCCTGCGAATCCATGCGCGGTAATCCCCATCTCTTGCGACCAGTTCACGTTATCCAGGCAGTGCCGAAGATTCTCCCTGGCATAGTGCAAGCGGCTTTTCACCGTACCTACCGGACAATTTAAGGTTTCTGCGATTTCTTCCAGGTTCAGCCCATTGATGTAGTATAGCACGACCACGACGCGCTGGTTAAACGGGAGTTCTTTGATCGCCCGGCGAACCTGTTCCTGCATATCTATATACTCGACCATGTGATCGGGTGACTGCCAGATGGGACTCATCAGCCGGTCAACAATGGCCTCCAGCGATACGCGCCGTTTCTTACGGCGGGATACCCAAGTATAGCTAAGATTGACCGTCACCCTGTAGAGCCAGGGTGCCAACGGCAAACTGGTATCAATGCGGTTGGCGTAACGATGAATTTTCAAAAAACAATCTTGTGTAATATCTTCGGCGGCGGCGTCATCCTGGGTTATGGATACTGCTGCCCGGTAAATTTGCTGGTAGTATCGATCAAAAAGAATACCCAGCGCCTCAAGGTTTTCGTCTCGAATCAACTGGATAAGCGCAGCATCACTGATATCGGGGGCAAACTGCGTCATAAAATTCTCCAAGAAAAATCAAGTAACAACTTCTAACATCAGCAGCGTCGTTCATATACCGGACTCGGCTTTGAAACGATTTTTTCGCCACTTGTATGCCAAAACGTAAAAACTGGGTGGTGGATAAGGTTTTGCGTATCTGGTTCAATGGGTAGGCCAGACCCAGGAACCTACGCAAATTTCGTAAGACAACACCGTGTTGTCCGCCGCCAATGGACTACGAATGGATGACAATTATCGGCTGAATGTACCGCTAGGATTACGACCTGAAAATCGGTGCGAAATCTTTTATCTATTATTAACTTTTCCGGGGGGCAGAGGTTCAATTTACACAGAAACTCTCATTTTTCGTTAACTTCAAAGGCCAAAATGGAAAAATATTTGATTAAGCACCTTGTTGATCTTCCATCAAAACCAACATAACACAAAATGTCAGTCGTGCCATGTGACAAATGATAGGCGGAGTATGTGAAATTTGCAGCTAAATCGCAAGGTCAATAAATGCAGTTAATAGGCGAAACACCGTGCGAACCCCGCTTGTCTAACTCAATCAAATGAGAGTCAGCGAGAATGCTGATGTATCTCAACCGACTAGATCTCGTGGTTGGACAAAATGAAGTTCTATATGGCGTGCGATCTTTACGGAGAAAACGCCAGTCTATCCATTAAGCCGAGTAAGTCGTCGAGCGATACTGGTTTCACCAGCAGCATATCAGCCAGATTAGCGGCGGATTGACCAGCAGTAGGATCCGCACTGACAATGATGACTTTCACAGGAGCAAGATCATCATCCGCACGGATAGCTTTCAGAATTTCAATCCCAGATACCTTTGGCATGTGGAGATCAAGGGTTACGACGTCGGGTTGAAAATCCTTGAGTTGCTGAACTGCGGTTGCCCCATCCTGGATAAAGGTCACGGTGTGTCCTTCCAAAGTAAAGGCTTCCGCAAAAACTGACCCTAAATTCCAATCATCTTCAACAATGGCTATGCGTTTTGGCGTCATGGTTCTTACCTCATTGTAGGTTGTGCTGTAATTAACGGCAGACAGATATGAAAAGTACTCCCAACCCCTACTTCACTTTGGAGGTGGATTTCCCCGTGCATGGACTCGACAAGCTGCTTGACAATAGACAGCCCCAGGCCAACCCCCCGGTTTTGCTCGCGGGTCAATGACCCATCCACCTGATGAAACGCTTCAAATATTCTGGCCTGGTCCTTAGCCGGAATGCCCGACCCGGTATCCTGAACTGAAATGGTGAGTTCCTCAACATGGTAATCCACTTCAACCTGAACTTCGCCAGTATAGGTAAATTTGATCGCGTTTCCAATCAGATTCTGCATGATCTGTCGCAGATGCTGTTTGTCTATGAGAATCTTTAACTGTTCCTGATCCATCTGGTGATAGATTAACTGAAAATGTAGCCCTTTTTCTCTGGCGAGTATCCGATAGGTGCTCTCAATATCCTGCAGAAATGCGCCCAGGAGAAATTCCTCGGGTTTATCGGATACGTCTCTGGTATCCGATTGGGCCGCCTGTAAGAGATTGTTGATGAACTGCAATAGCTGTTCCGCATGAGTCAGAATTTCATCAAGTACGGATCTCTGTTTCGCGTTCAATGGCCCATATAACTCTCTCTGGAGCATTTCGGAGCGCAAAGTGATGATATTTAGCGGTGTTCGGGAATCATGGCTGACATTCGCCAGAATTTGTGTCCGTACACTCAGCGCCTGGAGAACCTTGTCATGCGATTGGGCAAGCTCTTCTTGTGTTTGCTTGTGTGTCACAATTTCCGCTTCCAGCCTCTGCACAGTAGCCTCCAATTCCGCTGTGCGGGCCTGGACAATACTTTCCAAAGATTGATTATGGGTCTGAAGTTGTTGTACTTGAAGCTGAATCTGTTGGGCGTAAACAGAGCGAATGTAGGTGGTCAGTACGGCGAGGCCGCTGATTATAGACAGGAAGGCGATTGGTGCTACCAGGTAGTATGGATTAATGCCACGAGCGATACCAATGATAGATGCGGCCAGGATAATCATAACCACCGCAAAAATAGCGTTACGCAGCGGGGCTGCCACTGTTGCCAGCAGCAAGGGCATCGACAACCACGCAAGTGACAGAAACAGGTGGTATTCTGAATATTCTATCCCGCGAATATATAATATAAGTAGGGATGGTGCCGCCAAAATAAAGACTGTCAGCGCAACGGCGGCGCGATAATAACGCGTTCGTCCCAGAAGATACAAACCCAGTGAAAACGCGATAACGGCTGGCAGTTCGGGATCCCGGCGAAACATAAAACCAAGGATAAATGCGCCCATTGAAAACAGCATCGTAATCAAAAATAAGCGCGCCCGGTTCCGCTGCTCCAGACCACTGATTCGCGCGTTTGGACAAACCAGCCTCGACAGGATATCGGTTGTTTTTGAAGAAACCATGAGTAGCACGGGGCATCCCTCTAACTGCAACCCTACATCTAAACAGTGATACGTGGTTGAGCAAATTCGAACCACTTAATGTACTGTAATTATTATAACCACAGCGCGATTTTAGTGGTCGATACGTTTTATAAATAACTTGTGAATAATACCCAGTGACTCAAGGCTCTATCGCCCCGTCCGCGCGGGTTGAGATAGCACCTGGCTGAAAAACGTGGTCAGGTCATCCAGCAGGTAATCCGGTTGCGTTGCTTCCAGGCTCTCGCGGCTGCTGAACCCGGTATTCACTGCCACTGAGACCGCACCCACCGCCCGTGCACAGGCTACATCCGCTGGGGTGTCACCCACAATAATTACACTTTGCGCCGCGATGGGATGGCCGCGCAGCTGTTCCGCCCGTTCCAGCGCCAGAAATGGCAGATCGTTGCGGTTGGTGGATTCGCTGCCATACGCGCCCACCGCGAACCAGGCTGGGTCAAAACCCGCCGCCCGCAGTTTCAGTGGCGCAGTGGTGGAGACGTTCCCGGTGATAAGTCCCAAAAGCAGCCAGTTGCGGGTGATGAGTTCTCGCACCAGGTCAAGCGCGCCAGGGCACGGTGCAATCGGAAAGTCTCCGATCATGTTCCCTAGGTGATGGGCAATCACCTGCTCGTACTCCGGCATCCGGCGACCAATGTCGTCGGCAGTATGGCCGGACTCGCGCAGCAGTTCTGCCAGCGTGAACCAGTCGGTTTTGCCACCGAAATGGTGGTCATTCAGGCTGCCCTCACTCCCGAAGACTTCCCGCATCGCGGCGCGGGTGGATTCCCGGCCAGCCCCCTTCGGCCACAGCAGCGTCCCATCAATATCAAACAGGATAAGTTGAACCGGGTGTCCATTACAGTGATACATAATGAGCTATCTTTCTGTCAGACGATGTTGGAGAAACCAGGTATACAAGTCGGGATTAGCATACGTTTGCGTCCAGGAGTCATGGTTGACGCCGGGATAAACCGTCAGGCGCGGTGTACCACCGCAGGCCTGCACCGCCGCGATCATCGTTTCGGATGCACTCACCGGCACAACCTCATCGGCGTCACCATGAAACGCCCAGATTGGCATGGTTTCGAGTTTGCAGGCGTCATCCAGCGGGCCGCCGCCGCAGACCGGCACGATGGCCGCAAAGCGTTCCGGGGAACGAGCCGCCAGATGCCAGGTGCCAGCACCGCCCATGCTCAGGCCGGTCAGGTAGATCCGGTCGGTATCCACCGCATACTGGGCGATAACCGCGTCCAGTAATGCCCCCAGGTGGCCGAGTTCATCCGTCATCCACACCGATGTGATTGGACACTGCGGCGAGACGGTGATAAAGGGAAAATCAGGCTGGGACTCAACGACTCTGGCGATACCGTGTATTTTCACGAGTTCGAGATCATCACCGCGTTCGCCCATGCCGTGTAAAAAGAGGATGAGCGGCCAGCGTGTCCCCGCTTCCGCCGTATAAGTGGCGGGCAGGTGCAGCCAGTAGTTCAGCCGGGCGGAATCTTCAGCGATGAACGTCTGTGCTTGCTGTGTCATCTATACCCCCCAGGAATCGACAATTTTCACGAGTACGTTGGCGACATCCGCCGGGCGATTGAACATCTGGAAATGTGTACCTTCCAGGACGCGGGTCGTCCAGCCGTGCTCCTGTGCCTGTTGGAAATCGACCTCATACGCCGGGGTGAACCGAATATACCCGCCGGGACAGTCCGGCCAACCGGGGAACACCGGAATCGCTTCCTCATAAAGCGCGAGTGGAGTCGGGCGCATTTCTTCGACTAACATCTGGCGCATCAACGGCGGGGCAATCACATCTAGCAAGTCGGCCTCGCTCCATACCGGCAGCTTGCCGTCGCTGCCCTCCTGCCGCATCCGTTCGGTTTCCGCCGGGTCGCCATGCAGCTCAAGGCGGCTTTTCCCGTCCTGGGGGAAATGGGAATCCACCAGGATATACCCGGTCAGGGGGCGGTCAATCAACTGTCGTGCCGCTGGAAGCAGCGCACTCGCGCCGCTGTGACCTACCAGGATGGGCAGGCTGTGGGCGGGGAGTTCATTGACGGTTTTGGCGATAGCCTCAGCCTGGGACGGGTAGAAGGGGGCGTTGTTGGGGCGAGGTAGCACCACTAGATTGGCTTCAATGTCATTCTGGTGGAGTTCGTTGGCGACGCTGCTCCACGTCAGCGGGCCAACACGCGGGCTGTGGATCAGGATGAAAATATGATTGGTTTGCATAACGTACATGGCCTTGAATCAAAATGCCTCATCTTACGACGAGGCATTGTACCAGCTTTGCATTGATTTCGCGCCGGAGAAATTTACTCCTGCACCGGCTCTTCGGCTTCTTCTTCACGCGGCGGCAGTTGCAGCGCGATGGCCTGCTGCGCCAGGTCTACGAAGGCCGATTCCGGCAGCGCACCCGGCTGGCTGAAGACGATGGTGCGTTCCTTGACGATCATGATCGTCGGGATGCTCATGACCTTGAAAGCCTGGGACAGACCGGGGTTGTGATCCACGTCCACTTTGGCGACACGAATCTGCCCAGCGAAATCTTTCGCCAGTTTTTCCAGGGTCGGGGCGACCATCCGGCAGGGGCCGCACCATTCCGCCCAGAAATCAATGATAACCGGCATGGTTTTCGAGTATTCCAGCACGTCCTCTTCAAAGGTCGCGTCGGTCACGTGTACGGGTTTGTCGTTCGGGTGATTGGTATTCACAGGTTTTGGCTCACTTTGCTGTTCTACTAACGCATTCGGATTGTGTGCCGCCAACGCGGCTTGCATCTTTTCGATGGCTAACGGGACATCGCTGCCCCAGGGACGGCTGCGCCGCACGACTTCCTGGCCGTTAAACCAGCCGACCAGTACGGGCTTCCCGCCGACGGCGAAACGTGCAACGGACTGCGGGTTTTGTGCAGTGTCTACCTGGGCAAAGACGAACTGCGGGTTTTCCTGGGCGGCCTTTTTATAGGCAGCGGCGAAGTCCCCCCGCAGACCACTGCCATCGGACAACAGGATAAAAACGGGTTTGTCGCCGTTCAGGGTGCTGTCTAGTGTGCTATCGGTTAAAATAACGAGTCCCTGCATCATTGTCCTCGATTTACGCTGCTTTCAGAACGTTATCCATTATTATAGCACCGGCTCGTTCAGCATCCTTCCTAAGCGCACGGTATATGGACGCGGGCAGATGTACACCCCTTACCAATTCGATGTTAGAAATCTAATAGATTGGCTGTTGGCCGGTGGCCCGTTAGTCGTCAGTATTTCAGGCTATCCAACTAACCGGCTAGTCGCCTCCGCTTGCGGGTAGTTGTGGATTAGATGTAATCTATAGGGACGAGATAGCGACTATCGGTGTTTTAGATACAAGTCGTACCTGTTACAAAGCCTGTTTTCGGGAAGAGAGGAACCCTCGCCATGAAATTCCGTCATATCCCCACCCTGCTCATCCTGTTCTGTATGGGAGCGCTTCTGGTTCTGCCTGTCGCCGCCCAGGATGAAGCCCCCAGCCCGCTGCTGGGGATGCTGGCGCTCGTGCCGGATGATGCGGCGACCCAGGCTGGTTCCCTGGTGGTGAGCTATGCCGATTACCGCGTAATGGAAGCCATGCGCGGCATCACCAATGCGCCTGTCCTCACCTTGAGCGGGCTGCAAACCGAGGAAGCCGGTTTATGGCTGGCCGCGATGAATGGGCTGGCTGGGGGGATACCGATGATTAATCTACCGGCGTATATCCGGGAGATGCCTGCCCAGGTCGGTTTCGCGTTTGCGGATATGGATCGCACCCTGATTTTTGGTGCGCCCCCGTCGCAGGGCAATCTCGTCGGCGGTGATTTTGACGCCCAGTCTATTGCGCTGGCTTATACCGCGCGGGGATTTACCGACTCCATGATGGGCGATGTCACGGTATGGTGCGGGCCGGATGGCTGTGAAGATGGGCAAAAAATCAATATTCGGGATCGTAATACGGGCAATCCGTTTGGGGGCGATCTGGGGCGGAACGAACCGCTGGCCGTCCTGCCGGGCTATGTGGCCGACTCAGCCGATTACAGTGTCGTCGAAAATGTGGTCGGCGCGTATCAGGGTGAACTGCCTTCCCTGGCCGATAACCCGGCCTATACCGCGCTGGTGGATGCAGCAGCAGCCTCCGGGCAGGTAGCGCAGATGCTAGTCTTGGACTTTAACAGTATCGGCGTCTTTGAGAGTGAGTTTATCCCCGACCTTCCCGCTGAATTCCGTGCCATGATTGCCAGTTACGGCCCATTACCGCCTTATCAGGCCTTTGCCCTGGCGGATGTGTGGGATGGTGCAGACCAGGAGATCACCCTGCTGATGCTGGTTTACCCGGATGCAGCCCAGGCTGAAGTGGCAGCGACGGAACTCGCACAGCGGTTGGAAACCGCCGTTTCACTCATCATGAGAATCCCCTTTGCTGAGGTCATTACCGAACGGGGTGGTGTGATTGGCGCTCCGGTTGTGGTTGCAGGCGAGTCGGGCTACGGAGTGGCCGTCGTGCCGGTGGTCGCGGCGGTGCCGGGTAACGAGCGGCAGTCGGGTGCAGTCGGATATACACCATCTGGGCGGGTGTTCCAATTGTTCGCACAGGCGATCTACAGCCGCGACATCTACTTCATCGCGTCCGAATTCTCGTTGCCGTAATAGCGCCCGAACAGACGATCAGGCAGGTAAAAACAATGTGGTGTTTGGAACGGACAAATAGAATAAATCTGGAATGTTAAAAGGACGAAAAAGGTGGCAAAACTTTCAATCAGTCTCGCACAAATGCAAATCACCCTGGGCGATGTCAAGCGCAATACCGCCCTCATGGTGAGTATGGTGGCGGAGGCCGCCCGGCGCGGCTCGCACATGGTCGTTTTCCCGGAGTTGTGGTCTACCGGCTACGCGACAGAAAACGCGAAGGAACTGGCATCCGAACTCAACGGGGGTACGTTCGTCCAGATGGGGACGGCGGCACAGCAGAACAAAATCAGTGTGGTGGGTTCGGTACTGGAAAAACGCGGCGTGACCGTCACCAACAGCTCGGCGTTCTTCGCCCCCAATGGCCGGATGCTCGGCGTTTACCGTAAGCTGCACCTGTTCGGTCTGATGCACGAAGACGAATGGCTGCAATCGGGTGGGTCGCCACTCGCGATGGATTTGCCCTGGGGCAATACCGGGCTGGCGATTTGCTATGATCTCCGCTTCCCGGAACTGTTCCGCCGCTATGCCGTCGAAGGCGCGAAGATGATGATTATTTCGGCGGAGTGGCCGCTGGTGCGCGTGGAACACTGGCGGGCGCTGCTCATCGCCCGTGCGATTGAGAACCAGTGCTACGTGGTGGCGACCAACGCTGCCGGGGAAACCGGTGAAGAGGTGTTCGGCGGCCATTCGATAATCGTAGACCCCTGGGGTAAGGTGATTGTCGAAGGGGGCGAATCCCCGATGATGCTCACTGCCGAGATCGAAATGGACCTGGTAGACGAAGTGCGGAAGCGTATCCCGGTCTTTGATGACCGCCGCGACGACGTGTACTAAACACACGCCGACCCCGCAATTCACCTACAGCCGATAACGCATTTTCCACAGGGGTATGATACGTCATGCCCCTAACTACCATTGGCCGCTGGCTACTGGCAACGCCTCACTATTCCCGCCCACAACAAATAGGCTGCTGCGCCAGTTAAAGTAAAGTCTCGAAAGCAATTCAACAAAATCGCCGAGATTCGTAGGGGCGCATGGCGTACGCCCACTGCTTCAAACGGCCTTTAGCGGTTAGCCACTAGCTGCTATGAAAAGCCAGCAACCAGTAGCTAACACCCAGTAGTCAAACGAAACAAATGTTTGAACAAATCTTCGCGCAAAAATTCCCCATTGGCGGCCTGTTTTGTGCTATCGTGGAACTGACCGACTATCTTACCCACCGGAGACTGACTACTGATGACCGATCACACTTTGCCACTGCATTTGTTGACTACCGAAAACTGACCGCTGACAACCCACCTTGCGGCAATCGCGGCAATCGCCGCGAAAATCCACAATGCGGCAAAAACACCCCGTTTCTTCCCCTGGGGTATCGTTCCTAACCCCATTTTTCGTGGCAATCGGCGGCAAAAACCGCCCCCGGCGCGGCAAAACAGCCAGTAGCCAAAAACCAGTAGCCAGCGGCTAACAGCCAGCAGCCCAACCGCTACACGATGCGGAAACTATCCTTCAGCGTACAACGGCGTAACCGGCTGAAGCTCCGGCAGGTCGTCAGGCCTTCCCCGGTGGGACTGGCAATCGTGAACGAGGTGAACCCCTCCCCGTGCCAGCCCAGCCCGGTAATGCTGGGGCCATTCTTCACGAAAATGGAACAGTCCATCGCCCGTGCCATGTGTGTCATGTGGTCTACGTGCTTGCTGTGCATCACGGCGGTATGGCGGAAACCGTGTTCCGACGCTACCGCCAGATCTACGGCGGCGTAGACATCCGGCATCGGTACTACCGGCATCACCGGCATCATCTGTTCCGACCACACCAACTGGTGATCTGGCTCGACCACCGCCACAATCTGCCGGACTTCGCGCCCGACATTCACGCCGATTTCCTTCAACAGGACGTTGGCATCCTTACCAATGAACTCTTTATTCATCACCGCCGGTTTGCCGGGACCACGATCTTCGTCAAAAATGGACTTCATCAGCCGGCGCAACTGCCACGAGGTAATCAGGTATCCGCCGTGCCGCGTCATCGAATCCACCAGTCCATCCAGCACCGACTCAACCGCAATCGTCGTTTTTTCGGTCACGCACACCAGGTTATTATCGAAACTTCCGCCGCGCACCACGTCGCGCCCGGCCTGTTCCAGGTCGGCGGTTTCGTCCACCACCACCGGGGGATTGCCCGGCCCGGCGCACACTGCCCGTTTGCCGCTCTGCATCGCCTGCCGTACTACACCGATTCCACCAGTGACGACCAAAAGCCGCACCTGTTTATGCGTCATCAACGCCTGCGCCGATTGAATCGTCGGTTCGACCACGCACGTCAGCAGATTGGGCGGGCCACCCGCGCTCTGAATCGCCCGGTTCAGCAGTTGGATGGTATAGGCGCTGCACTGCTTGGCCGAAGGATGGGCGTTAAACACCGCCGCGTTTCCGGCGCTCACCATGCCAATACTGTTGTTAATAATCGTGCTGGTGGGGTTGGTGCTGGGCGTAATCGAAGCGATCACCCCATACGGCGCGTATTCGGTCAGCGCCAGACCATCATCACCTGTCCAGGCCGCCGTATCCAGGAATTCCGGGCCAGGAGTCTTGTTGGCGACCAGCAGGTTTTTCTGCGTCTTATCCTCTGGCCGCCCCATGCCGGTTTCTTCGGTAGCGAAATGTCCCAGTACCTGGGCATGTTCCCGCGCGGTGGCTCGCATCGCTTCGACCATGTGCCGCCGGACTTCCAACGGCATCGCGTTTAACTGTTCATAGGCAGCCTGAGCCGCTGCCGTCGCGCTGTCCGGGTCAGGGAACAGACCATCGCCCGGCCCGGCGGAAAGTGGCGCGGGACGTGCCGGGCGCGGCGCAGACTCATACGGGATGTCTGCATCACCGATCTCGCGCATCACGTTCTGGATGATGCTGTGGATACGGGTGTCGTCAATCGGTTGTGAATCGCTCATGGGTGTATCAACCTGTACTTGTCGGGTCGAAAAGGTGCATTAGATTGTACCGGATTTTTAGCGGGAGGCGATGGGTGAATCCGCCGGGTGAGGTCAGGCGGTTTCATCCACCGCCGGGAAGACCAACCGGAAAGTCGTCCAGAGGGTTTCGGCGTTTGATCGGGCCGAAAAACTCCCACCCTGAGCCAGCGCCGCCTGGTAGATGAACGGCATCCCCATACCTACGCTGGTGCGCGTCCCTGCCTGGCGTTCCTCCCAGCGGGGTGGGTGCTTGAGAATCGAATCGCCAAATTTAGATTGAATCAGCCGCCCGGTATCCTCAAAGCGCGTGACAATCTCATTTCCCTCGCGCTGGACTATAATCCGCAGCGTGTCGTCGCGGGTCGTGAATTTGAGCGCATTGTCGAGCATGGCCGTCAGCATCCGTTTCACCAATTTGGTGTCTACTTTGACGTTCATCGGAGAGGATTCGGGCAGGCTGGTTTCGACTTTTAGCTTCTTAGAGGTAATCGCATAACTTTCTTTTTCGAGGACATCGCGCAACAGAGTGACCAGGTCTGTTTTTTCCATCTCCAGTTGGTAGCTGCCCAGTTCCAACCGCCGCAGGTCGAGCAGGTCGTTAATCAGGTTGAGTTCACGATACGCCGCGTGCAGTGCCCCGTCAAGGACATCTATCGTACTGCGCATGTCTGGGTCGTCTTCATACAGAGAAATCAATACTTCTAACGCGCTGACGATGATCGACACCGGGCTTCTGAGGTCATGTCCGACCAGGAGCATGATTGATTCGATGTTTTCTGGCGCACTGTCACCAAGGATATGCTGGGCGACATGGGGTGTATCTTTCGCATCCATCCCGTTACTCCATGACTTCGTAAACGGTCACCTGCTCCTGCCGTCCGCGTATCTTTTGCGAACCGATGGAATGGGCTTGAATGAAGTCGCTCACCCGGTTATAGACCGCATCGCTGATGAGAATCTGTCCGTTATCGCTCAACTGTTGCAGGCGTGAGGCCAGATTGACCGTATCTCCGACTGCGGTGAAATCCATGATGGCCTGCGTTCCTACGTTGCCTACCACCGCCATACCGGTGTGGATGCCGAAGTTGATTTTCAGGCGATACGCTGGGTCAAACTGTTCCTGGAACGCGGGCAAAGCGCTACGGATCCCAATCGCCGTGCGCACCGCCAGCAGCGCGTGGTCAGACTGTAAAATCGGCGTGTTATACAGCGCCATGATGCCATCCCCGATGAATTTATCCACCGTCCCCCGGTTTTTCTGGATATGCTCCACGACCAGGGCGTGATAAGCGTTGAGGACGCTCAACAGTGTTTCCGGTGGCGCGTATTCCGACATGGAGGTAAAGCCTTGCAGGTCGGCAAACATCACCGTTACATCCTGGAACTGCCCGCCAAGTTTGACCTGAGACGGGTCTTGCAACAGGCGTTCCACCACCGACGGGGAAACAAAACGCTCGAACGTCTGGCGCAGGATTTCCTTGGTTTCACGCAGGTTGTCCGACTCTGCCTTCGCACGCAGTCGGGCGTCTACCCTGGCGATGAGTTCACGCGGGCTGAAGGGCTTGGTCAGGTAGTCGTCCGCCCCCGCCCCCAACCCGGCGACCCGGTTTTCCACATCGCCCAGGGCAGTGAGCATCAAAATCGGGATTTGCGCCGTCTCTTTATCACTTTTGAGGATGGAGCAGACTTCAAAACCATTTTTGCCCGGCATGTTCACATCCAGAATCATCAGGTCGGGCATGTGCTGCTGGGCAGCTTCCACTGCCGTTGGGCCGTCCACCGCAATAAAGGTCTGGTGGCCCACACTTTCAATAATATCTTTTAATAGCTGTCGGCTGTTGCTGTTATCATCCGCAATCAGTACTTTCACCAGCATATCCTGTTGTATGTTCTAAGCACCACATCATCCCGGATGATGAGCGCGCTTACCCAAGCAGTTTGTTGATTTTCCGGGTGAGTTCACCCAAATTGATCGGCTTAGAGATGTAATCATCACACCCGGCAGCCAACGCCCGCTCACGATCCCCTACCATCGCATGGGCTGTCAGTGCGATCACAGGGATATGCGCCAGGTCAGGCCGCTTCTTGATTTCTTTGGTGGCTGTCCAGCCGTCCATACCCGGCAGCGATAAATCCATCAGGATCAGGTCGGGTTTTTCCGTCTGAGCGGTATCCACCCCTTGCTGGCCGTTTTCTGCCTGGAGTACGTCGAAATCCATGGACGCCAATACATCTACCATGAGCGTCATGTTATCGCGGTTGTCCTCCACTACAAGAATGCGGTGTTTACCCATATAGCCCATGCGCCTCTCTGCTACGGCGATTTTTCTATCACATCTTGTTTGCCATTATAGCACCAGTGAACCAAAGATGAAAAAGTCCTCGGCGGCTTCACACACGCGACAAATCGAGTTCAGGCTTGCGGGGACGGCGTGGAGTCGTCCGTTTGCGGTGTGTCCGCTGTGGGGGTGTCAGACCCTTTCTCACGGTCTAACCGCCAGCTTTCGAGGAAGATGAGCAGGACGCCGAACACGATGGCATGGTCGGCCAGATTCGACACGTTGCTGATGACGCCGGGAATTTGATAATGGATGAAGTCAATCACGCTGCCGTATTGCAGTCTATCCAGCGCGTTGCCGAGCGCCCCGCCGACCACCAGCCCGGTAGCGATGCGGGTGATACGGGCACCATCCGGGATACGCGGATAGAAGAAGATCATGCCGATGACCGCGAGGATGGCGACCACCAGGAAAATATCGCCCGCCTGGGGCAGGAAACCGAAGGCCGCCCCAGCATTGTGGCTGCGGACGATCTCAAACAGATCGCTGATGGCTGGAATCGGCTGGATTGCCTGTCCTAAAACGAGGTGATCCACCACCCAATGTTTAGTCACCTGGTCAACGGCCACCACCAGGGTAATCAGGATGCCTAACAACAGCCAGCGGCGCAGAGCAGGGCGCATGGGGTTTCCTAACACTCAGTCAACAGACCGGGGAATTGTACCACCAGCGCCCGCAAACTGTGACAGCGGATTCGGGGTGGG
>JACKCH010000033.1 GCA_020634115.1 Anaerolineaceae bacterium | reverse complement strand
GTGTTGAGGAAGATGCGCTCATGAAAATGCTGGCTCATTCAACCCCACTCCCGGTTAAGCTGCTTATTGCTGTGGTCTTGCTGGTCGCCCTGTTGGGAATGCTGGCACAACCAACGACTTCTTCCTATGATCCTGCGCTGTACGGTCTGCCCGATACCCTCGCTGGCTATACCGTAATCGCCGTTCAGACCCCTGAGAACACGATCTGCTTTCATGGTGACAAGCAGCGTCTAACCCTACAGGCCACAGAAAATACGATAGATCATTTCCTGACCAATGCCGACCCCGCTGCAATCACCACAGCGTTGATTCAGTTGGGGCTTGCCGACCAATTCGATCACGGATATACCTTCGTTGGCCCAGGCGTAACCCGGGAACAGATTATTCAGCAGCTTCAAGCGTTTGAGGCCAACATACGGGCGGCCTGGGGTGGCGTTTGTCTAGACCGGCCACTGGGACACCTCGAACTCGAACCAACATTCCCCGAACCAATCCCTTATGAATATGCGTCCTAGTCACCGGCCATCAAGCAACAGGGACAGCACCAGACAGCGTTCCAGAAAGTCCCATCCCAGCCGAAATCCGCACAATTCTATGACACACTGCGCGGGGCGCGAGCCTGCGGGCATCTGACGAGAACCGTCAATATCACCAATCGAGCCTGGAATCCGCATTTCCCGTAAAATGGAATCAGTCATGCGTGTCAGATCGAAGGTGCTTAAGGATGAAAAAGTCTCACTGGTGGCGCAATCTCCTGATATTTACTGGGACACTGTTCTTGCTTGCGGTGATCGGCGGATTTACCTGGGCGGCTCGGATACTCAGCGACCAGATCATCCACCCGCAGCGCCTCCCGGTGACGATTTCCCCGGCGGATATGGGGATGACGACCTGGGAAACTGTCACCTTGACCACCGCCGATGGGCTGCACCTGGCCGGATGGTTTATCCCAGCGGAAAACGCATCACCCGCCCCGACTATTCTCTTTTTGCATGGTCTGGGTGGCAACCGGCAGTCACTTCTGGCACAGGCAGCCCTGCTGCACCAATATGGATACGCCGCGTTGCTGCTTGACCTGCGCGGGCATGGCGAGAGTGAGGGGGATTTCACCACGCTGGGCTACCTGGAATTGCAGGATGTCCAGGCTGCAATGGATCTGCTGCTGACCCGCCCGGATGTAAATCCCGAACAGATCGCCCTCATCGGTGAATCGATGGGCGCGGCGACGGCGATTCGCGCCGCTGCCCGGATTCCGCAAGTGCAGGCGGTGGTGGCGCAGGCGGCATTCGCCCGTGTTGAGGATGTCATGACGGACGCGGTGCAGCGCCGTTTTGGGCTGCCGCCTTTTCCGCTGATTCCGCTGGGATTCTGGTTGGCTGAACACGATACCGGTGTGCCAATTCAGGAGGTCAGGCCGGTAGACGACATCGCGCAGATCGCGCCGCGCCCGGTGTTGCTGCTGCACGGCACACGCGACCAGACTGTTGACCCTGTGAACAGCCAGGCATTGTATGAAGCCGCTCTTGAACCCGGTGAACTTGTGTATTTCGCTAACGCGCAGCATGGCGGCCTCCTGGAAGCGGATCCGGCATTGTGGGAAAGTCAGGTGGTCAGTTTCCTGGAGCGGTACGTGAAAGGTAAAAAGTGCTGTGTCTGACTTCCGGCTGAAACTCGCACAATTTTCTGACACACGGTGCGGGGCGATTGGCGTAGGATAGACTCAAAACACAGTTGGAGTCTATGAATGTATGTTCCCTATTGTGTTGCGTGCCGCGCTGTTGCTGATGGTGATTTTCGGTGCAGTGGGTGTGGCGGTGGTGTCGCCGCCGGTGGATGACAGTGGGCTGGTGGCGCTGCTGCCCTCGGCGGACTGTCCCGCGCCCTGTCTGCTTGGCCTGCGCCCTGGCCTGACCACTGCTGAAGAAGCCGCCGCGATTCTCACTAACCACCCCTGGATTCGCGAGTCCTCACCGCCGATTGCCGGGAGCGGCATACTGCGCTGGGTCTGGAACGGCCAGCAGCCAGCCCTGTTTGGGCGGGGTGGCGGCTATGGCGAAGTGGAAATCCGCGATGGCACGGTTTACCTGATTCGCATCCTGACACCTACGCCATTTGCCGACTTCTGGCTGCTGCTCGGCAAGCCGGAGTACGGCACACTTGGCCGTTCACGGGTGATGCCGGACGCCTTCCAGACGCATCGCGCTCTGTATCCGGCCTACGGTCTGGAACTCAAGACAGTGATTCGGCAAAATGGCGATATGAAGAGCTTCTGGGATGCCGCCGTCGAAATCCTGGTGACAACGGATACCGATACCAGCTACGACTACACGCTTCCCTGCTGGGTGGCCTGTGGATAGCCTACGACCACGCATCATCCGGCCCCGAAAAACGAATGATTCAGTACAATATCTGTTAACGAGACTGCCCATCGTCATCCCATTGTCAGGGCAGTTCTGATAAATTTCATCATCCCTTTGAAAGGCTATCGCGCATGAATAGCAAACGAATAAAAGCAATCCTACCTGTTTTGAGTATCCTTTTCGCTGCACTGCTGTTCCTGGTGATGCCTGTGACACTGGCGCAGCTGCAGCCGGAAGGCGAGGTCGCCGTCAGCAACGGTATGATTGTCTTTAGCGCGTATTATGAGTCCGAGCATACGACTTGCATGATGAACCCGGACGGCACTGAATCTCCGGCGTCTTTTGGAAACCGGGCATAGTTTTGGTGCGGAGTGGTCGCCGGATGGCCGTCAACTCGCTTTCATCATGGATGAAGATAAAGCCATAATGTCTATGTGATAGATGCCGATGGGAGCAATCAGCGGCGTCTGACCGATGGGCCGAGTATCAGTCTTTCACTGGCCTGGTCGCCGGATAGTCAACATATCGCTTTGTCTCCTACCGGGATCGCAACCCGCTGTTCAACTATGAGATTTACGTGGTGGATGTGGACACCGCCGACTTGCACCGTCTGACCGATGACCCTGGCTATGAGCAGTATCCCGCCTGGTCGCCGGATGGCCGCTCGATTGTATTCACTCAATCAGGTAGTCATTATGGAGATGACATCTACATCATGAACGCGGACGGCTCCGACTTGCACCTCCTGGTGGCGGATGCCTGGGGCTATGGCCCGGTCTGGTCGCACGATGGTCGGCAAATTGCCTTTACAACACCCTCGGACGTAATTCAGGTATCTATGTCATGGACGCCGATGGGACGAATGTGCACCATCTGATAGCAAATCTGGCGGTTGATCCGGTCTGGTCGCCGGATGATCGCACCCTGGCGTATGTTTCGGGCGGGGGTATCTGGACGATGAATACGGACGGCACCAACCAGCGCCGCCTGACGGATCGCTCGACCTTCGACTATGCCCCGGAATGGTCGCCGGATGGCCGCCAGATTGCCTTTGTCTCACTCGATCACGAAGATGACAGCGATAATGTCTACGTGATGGACGCAAACGGCAGCAACCGCCGCCGCCTGAGTTATGGCATCGACTCCCAAGGCGGCTTGATGGGGTATCTATCCTGGCAGCCTATCCTGAGCCGTCCATAGATACGCCGTGCTCAGGTATCACCCCGCGATCAGGTTGCCGTTGTAATCGATGTGAAGCCGGATATCTGGCGGCGCAGCCGCATCAAGGCTAAATACCACCGCCCACCGATCCCCCAACAAAGTGACTCCCAATTCGAATTCCGGGTGTTCGCGTGCATATTGATCCCCCTCAACTGCAAAGGCAACCTGTATGATCTCATCAATACTCAGGGGCAGTTCCTCCCACGATACCAGATTGCGTCTATGGTCATCCCGTAGCTGGGTGACGGCACTTAACCGGTCATGGGGAATGTCAAAGCTGATGTTGGTTACGGAACTTGCGAAGGGGTCGTCAGAAGAAAATGAGGAACCGCCGAAATAACACCCCATCTTGCGCCGGATAAAGACTTTCACCTGGGCTTCAAGCAGTGAGCATTCGCTGTTCTGGCACGTGTAGGATGCGGACACAAATTCACTGTCTGCCTCGTCAAGGAAGCTGAGTTGTTCCTGTACCTGACTTTGAGCGGTCATCACAAGGTCGGTGATGGTGTAATCACGGGTGCCAACAAACGTGCTGATGCTCGGTGGCAAGGAAATCTCATCAAGGATCGGGGTTTGGCAGAGCATCAGCTGCATACCACAGATGAACGCACAACCAAAAGTTAATCCCAGCACGCCCAGCACCACAAGTCCGGTCTGTTTACGGTTTCTCATCATGACACACGCAGCACCTATCACTAACCGAGACGAGTAGCCGCGAATCGCGATGGTCGCCCGACGGAAGCGCTCCTCTATAGCAACCCGTCAATCTCATCTTATCATGGATACCAGGCCCCCTCACTAATCATCGTGTCCTCAAACTGGCTGTTCTACAGTTCGGCATAGAAACCGTTGCGTGCCAGCAGGTAAACGTGATTTCGCTGCTCAACTGGGTCGGGCTGTTGCCGTGTTCCCGATTAGCCTGGGAATTTTCTGTGCGGCGAAGCTGCTTCACCCTGTAACTGAGTGATAAACCCCTTAACTGACCGGAAATGGCGGCCAGCCAATCTCTCCCCCAGAGAAACAAAAAGTCAGCTTATCCCCTACCAGAATACTTAATCATGCTCTTGGTAGGATATTTACGTCAGGTGTGGACAACGCCTACACGCTGCCCTGCTGGGTGGGGTGTTGTGGAGGGTGAATCCCTAGTGCGGGATTTCTGTCGAAACGCTGAAACGATCAACCTGTAGAACGGCCTCGTCTACTTCCGCTGACACCAAATAGATGCCGACCCCGCCTGATGAAAACGTATCATCAGAAACAGTGGTCAGTTCATGATCGTTGATAAACACAGTGAATTCATGGCCTTGCGCTGAAACCCGAAGGTTGATGGGTTCACCCTCATGCGGGCGATATTCTTCTGGGATAGGCGGAAAACTCTCCTCTATAAGTGACTCCCATGTGCCATCTTCTAATTTCCAGACCCCATAGTGATAATCCGTGAACACTTCAAAAGATAGAAATTTTCCGCTGTTTGCCTGCGGAAGATGACGCCATAACTGCGTACCGTTGACCGCATTTCCTCGAGTTAACGATTTCCATGTCAATGACAGCATCCGTAAAGACAGGCGATTGCGGGCGAACCTGAAAAATGCAGTGTTAGGTTCCAAAACCTTCAGATTGTAGAGGCTATCAGTGATTTGGGATTGGCGAACTGCATCCTCTGTATCCTGCGTCCACAGGTCATTATTGGGATCATCAGCCTCAAAAGTGGAAATGAACCCATCGGACTCGGTAGGTGCTGTTGCGACCTGTAGTGATTCAGCGATCCTGAAAATAGCCTCCTGGAAGCGTTCTAGATCGCCGGGGACGAGGTAGCTACGAGGATCGCGGTGTGATCTTCGAGGAGAGCGTAATGATCTGTATATCTATTGAAAAACCGTTGTCTACCGGAAAATTGTCCTGGGAAATGATGGTAGCCGTTCTGCCTCCCAGAAATGTATCCCGAACAATCGCTTCCGGGAACGTCTTTAGAATTTCCGATTGAATGGATTCGCCCATCTCGATTAGCGTATCGTTTCCGATAATGATTTCAATAAATACGTCTCCTTGTCTAGTCTGGAATCTTTGGCACGAGCCAGCGCTTCCTGACTGTTTGCCAGCGAAAAAACTGGCCGATTGGATATTCTTCTGGATATTCTTCAACGACCCATCCTACTGGATAGCGGAAATAAGTGGACTTATCCAGAGAGTAGAACGGTTGACCTATATCACTGATCTGAGCCAAAACAGAAGAAAACGGGGAACCGATAAGAGAAAAAAGTATGAATATGCCGACAAATCGAATTGGTTTCATAAGGATTATTTTAACATGAGATAGTGAGTATGCCGAGTGGGTGACAAATGTTAAATCCTGCACCAGTAAATATGACAAATGTTGTTAAAATAGAAGTGTTACTCTATTCATTATAGGCGATTACGATGGCCGAGTCCCAACAAAACACGACGACTGATCTGAAACAACGGTTGGTCAATCTCGCCTCAGGGAAACAAAAAGTCAGCCTATCCCCCTGCCAGGATACTTAATCACGCTCTTCGGAGATATTCTCTGCTTCACTGCCCTGGCTTCGAATTCCTCCCAGATGAGTCGATTTAACTCAAAAATAGTGGTGGCGCGACTGTTGTAATCGGCATCGAGTGCATCCAGAACATCGTGATTGAGTTCAACGAAAGGTGTGGGTTTTTCATAGAACTTTTGCGTTGATGTGATTCCGAACATCCAGGCGTGAGTGTCCATTAACTCAACCCCTGCGTCTCCGATACCTCGATAGAACTGAGAACCTCGATCATACATAAAGAGTAGAGGATCATAGGGGTTAGGTAGTTGAAATTGCTTCACTTCCGAGCTGTCGTTCATCGCTGCCCAGGCGAGAATACATAAGAAAGTGTACCGTGTTAGCCAGCTTATTTTCCTCATGTCGGAGATTTCATCGTACACTTTTTTGTCCACTTCATAGCCCAGGCCAATCTCGCGGATGACACTGAAAAATGCCCATTGATGACCCGTTAATTGGCAATTCAAAGCCCGTCCCCACAATAACATACGGCGATAATACTCCCGCGCTAATAACAGGGTGGATGCATGATGAGTACCCTTCCCATGTTTCGGCCATTGGTAGGCACGCAAGCGTTCGAGCATGGCTTGAACTGCAGCTTCGTTGGGTACACTCATCGGGGACACTTTCTACTATAAAGTCATTATCTGTTATAGCTAACCACTGGTAATCAGCACCACCGCCAGCAGCGCGAAAGCCACCCCAACCCATTGTTGCCGCTGGATACGCTCTTTCAGGATGCCCCATGCCAGGAACACCGTCCCGGCGGGATACAGCGACGACACCACTGCTGCGATATCCAGCCGTCCTGCCTGCGCCGCCAGCACGAAAAAGGCTGTCCCCCCTGCGTCCAGCAGTCCGGCCAGCAGAATCACCGGGAACTGTCCCCGGTTCGGGCGAATGGGCCGTCGTGTAAAAGTGGCGATGCCGAACAGCAGTGTGATAGACGCAAGACGGGCCGGGATCAGAGGTAGCAGGGCGGACGTTTCCCCGGCGCGATCCATGAGGGTCATGAACATGCCAAATCCCAACCCGGCGACGATAGGCAGCCCAAGGTCGCCCAGCCGGATTTTCCCGTGTTCGGAGCGGGAGACGAGCCACACCGCGACTAAGGCGCAGCCAAACCCGACTGCCGGTTGCGCGCCTGGAAACCCTTCACCCAGCATCCCCGCAATCATCGGGACAATCACCGTCACGACGGCGGTTACTGGCGCCACCGTCCCCATGTGTCCCTGGGCCAATCCCCGGTACAGCGCCACCAGCCCCAGCCCGCCGAACAGCCCGGCTAGACCACCCCACACGATGTTCTCAGCCGTCAGGATGCCATCCTCTACCGTCAGCGCCAGCAGAAGCAGCGCCGCCAGCCCGATGACCTGCGAGACAATCACCACGCTGAAGGCGCCGCTCTTGCGCGACGCAAATCCCCCGCTGAAGTCCCCAGCTCCCCAGCACACTGCCGCCAGCAGCCCGTAAATTACCGCCGTCAAATCCATATTGATGATTACCTTTTACCGAAACTCTGTGGATATTCCCTGGTGGTGCGCTGCGTATACCCGCTGCTATAAAAATCTTTTATACCATACCCCGCCAGACACACTACTGACCGGCTCGTGAAATTCCGGTAGAATGGGTACAGGGTAGTTAGTTTACCGTGCTGCCTGAGTACATTCTATAGAATGGTTATGGGGTAGCTTGGCATCATTTTTTATCATACAACCCACTCTCACTTTTATGGGTGATGCTTCAATCACGTTTCAGTGTTCCACAAGCGAAGGGATAAGCTATGAGTAAAATATTGGATAGTTTTGGCGCACGCGGCACGTTTGATACCGGCAGCGGCTCCGCCACCATCTACCGCCTGAGCAAGCTGGCGGAACGGGGCGTCGGGCATGTCAACAAGCTGCCATTCAGTATCAAAATCCTGCTGGAAAACGCGCTCCGCAATCTGGATAACTTCCAGGTCAATGAAGAAGCCGTCACCAATATCGCCAATTGGGACGCCAAAAACCCCAACCCGGTGGAAATCCCATTCAAGCCTGCCCGTGTCATTTTGCAGGACTTCACGGGTGTTCCGGCGGTGGTAGACCTGGCGGCGTTACGCAGTGCGATGGCGCGGATGGGCGGTGACCCCCAGAAGATCAACCCGATTATCCCGGTAGACCTCGTGATTGACCACTCAGTACAGGTGGATGTGTTTGGTCGTCTGGATGCCATCGCCCTCAATTCGAATCTGGAATTCGAGCGCAACCGCGAACGTTATGAGTTCCTGCACTGGGGGCAGAAGGCTTTCGATAACTTCAAAGTTGTTCCCCCGGCCACCGGCATTGTCCATCAGGTCAACCTGGAATACCTCGCTAAAGTCGTTCAACTGTATGACGATGGTGAAGGTCGCAAGGTTGCGCTGCCGGATACGCTCCTCGGCACGGACAGCCACACCACCATGATTAACGGTCTGGGTGTCCTCGGTTGGGGCGTGGGTGGGATTGAAGCCGAAGCTGCCATGCTCGGCCAGCCGGTCTATATGCTCATGCCGGAAGTTATAGGATTCAAAATGACGGGCAGCCTGCCGGAAGGCGCGACGGCCACCGACCTGGTGCTGATCGTAACACAGATGCTTCGCAAGAAGGGCGTTGTTGGTAAATTCGTGGAGTTCTACGGCAGCGGCCTGAGCAGCATGGCGCTCCCTGACCGGGCGACACTGGCGAACATGGCCCCGGAATACGGCGCGACGATGGGCTTCTTCCCGGTAGACGATGAATCCCTGAGCTTCCTCCGACGCACCGGGCGTGATGAATCCCTTATCCAACTGGTGGAACGCTACAGCAAGGAACAGGGCTTGTTCCGTACCGACGCGACCCCCGACCCCGAATTTAACGACACCCTGGAACTCGATCTCGGTACGGTGGTGCCAAGTCTGGCCGGGCCGATGCGCCCACAGGATCGGATCACGCTGAGTGATATGCAACCCGCCTTCCGTAAGGCGCTGACCGCTCCGGTTGGCCCGCAGGGTTTCCAGCTTCCTGAAGAGAAACTCGGCGCGACGGCCACCGTCAAAGACAACGGTCACAGCACGCAGATTCGACATGGTTCAGTGGTGATCGCCGCCATTACAAGCTGCACCAACACTAGCAACCCCTCAGTGATGGTCGCCGCCGGGCTGGTCGCCAAGAAAGCCGCCGAAAAAGGCTTGATGCGCAAACCGTATGTCAAGACCAGCCTCGCCCCCGGCTCGAAAGTCGTCACCGAATACCTCAACGCCGCTGGACTGACTCCCTACCTGGAGCAAATCGGCTTCTACACAGTCGGTTATGGCTGCACGACCTGTATCGGCAACAGCGGCCCGCTGCCGGAACCCGTTTCAAAGGCCATCAGCGACGGTGACATCATCGCTGCCGGTGTCCTGAGTGGCAACCGCAACTTCTCCGGGCGTATTCATGCCCAGGTGCGGGCGAACTATCTGGCATCCCCGCCGCTGGTGGTGGCCTATGCACTGGCCGGGACGGTGGATATTGATCTGCAAAATGACCCCATCGGCCAGGATAAAGACGGCAACGATGTCTACCTCAAGGACATCTGGCCGACCCAGGCTGAAGTGATGGATGTGGTGCAGCATAACCTGACGCCGGAGATGTTCAAGCAGCAGTATGGCAACGTCTACAACGGCAATGAGGCCTGGAATGCCATCCCCAGCGCCAGCGGTGACGTGTATGACTGGAACGAATACAGCACCTACATTCAGGAGCCGCCGTTCTTCGTTGGTCTGTCGCCGGAAGCGGAAGGCGTGCAGCCGATTCAGGGTGCGCGGGCGATGGCCGTGTTTGCCGACTCGGTGACTACCGACCATATCTCCCCAGCGGGCAGTATCGCGGTGAAGAGTCCGGCGGGCGCTTACCTGGAAGATCACGATGTTGCCCCGGTGGACTTCAATACCTATGGGACGCGACGCGGTAATGACCGGGTGATGACGCGCGGCACGTTCGCCAACATCCGGTTGCGGAATCTGCTGGTTCCCGGCAGCGAAGGCGGCGTGACCTACTACCTGCCCACCGGTGAAACCATGCCCATCTACGACGCGGCCATGAAGTACGTCGCCGATAAGACTCCGCTCATTATCCTGGCCGGGAACGACTACGGCATGGGTTCCAGCCGCGACTGGGCGGCCAAAGGCACGCTGCTGCTGGGCGTGAAGGCCGTCATCGCCGCCAGTTTCGAGCGCATCCACCGCAGCAACCTGGTGATGATGGGCGTCCTGCCGCTGCAATTCAAAGCGGGCGAAAGCTGGCAGTCGTTGGGGCTGACCGGGCACGAAACTTTCGACTTTGTCGGCCTGAACGATGACCTGCAACCCGGCCAGGAACTCACCGTAAAAGCCACCGCTGAAGATGGCACGGTGAAGGAGTTCCAGGCCGTCGTCCGCATCGATACGCCCGTCGAGATTGACTACTATAAGAACGGTGGCATCTTGCAGACCGTCCTGCGGGGCTTCTTGCAGTAGAGGGCAGGTGGTCTGTCTCATCATTGATACAGTACTGGACGGGAGGGACACCCAACGGGGTGTCCGCCACCAAGGACATTCCGTATCTTTACGAGGCAATCCACACAAAATGAATATTGTAGGGGCGAGGTATTGCCTCGCCCGCTGAGTTTCAGCAATCAGATGCCCGGTCTTTCACACGAGAGGCCGGGCGTTTTTGTTAGGGTATAATGGGAATCGAATGACCATGACGAAAGGGTAGACCGATGGCACTCCCCAAAAACACACCGGCAACCATGACCGAGGAAGAATACCTGGCCTTTGAGCGCCAGAGTGACATCAAACACGAATACCTGAACGGCGAGATTTTCGCCATGTCCGGCGCGAGTCGTAAGCACATTCTGATTTGCGTCAGCACCACAAATGCACTGTTTGATTTACTCAGTAACGATCCCTGTGAGATTTATCAAACGGACATGCGCGTCAAAGTCGGAACAGGTCGATTATATACTTACCCGGATATTGTCATCGCTTGCGGTGAGCCAGAATTCACGGAAGATAAAGAGGATACTCTCCTCAATCCGATAATTATCATTGAAGTGCTATCCCCCTCTACAGAGATCTATGACCGGGGAAAGAAATTCCAATATTATCGGGAAATCGAATCGCTGCGGGAGTACATTCTCGTTTCCCAAGACAGCCCACGTGTGGAACGTTATCTGCGGCAGGAAAATGACGCTTGGCTGTACACCGACGCCAACGGTTTAGACGCGCACATCACGCTCGAATCGGTGGGTTGCACCCTGCCGCTGGCTAATATGTATCGAAAAGTCACCTTCACGGAGGGTAACGAAGCGGCGGAATAACCTCTTCCTCTACCAGTTGCCGCATTAATTCACCCCGAATCTTAACCATTTCAAATCTATCCTGCGTGGCAGGAATACGGCCCATCGTCTATACTCGTACAGAGTGGGGCAGTCAAGTAACGGGGAATTTCATGGCGAGTGTTTTCATCAGTTACCGCCGCCGACCAAGCGCAATTCTGGCGCAGTTGATCGGGCGTGACTTGCGGGAACAAGGGATCGAAGTCTACCTGGATATTGAACGCATGGAAGGCGCAGCGGTTTTTCCGACGCGCCTGATGGACGCTATCCAGCAGTGTGACGTGTTCGTCTGCCTGATTGGGGATACGACCTTCGAGTCCGATTGGGTGCGCCGTGAGATCGAGCAGGCGCACCGTATGAACAAGCCGATGATCCCGGTTTTCCAGGAAAGTTACGAGCCGATTCCGCTCGATCAAGCTCCGACCCGCTACATCAAAGAACTGCTGGAACACGACGGCGTCCAGGTGTTTGATGTCAAGAATGTCTACATCCCGGCGGCTATCGCCCAACTCACGCAGATGGTCGAAAACACGGCCAGTTGGCGGCAGGCTCCCACCGAAGAGATTGAAATACACGGCCATCCCATCGTCAACATTGAGAATCTGTCCGGGCAGAGCATCGCCGGGTACGACGTGCTGGATTTGTTAGGGCAGGGTGGCATGGGGGCGGTGTATCGCGCCCGCCAGACCAGCCTGGGGCGCGATGTGGCCTTCAAAGTACTGACTCCGGCATTGGCCTCCCAACCGGACTACGCCCAACGCTTCAGCCGGGAAGCCCGCACCTCCGCCGCGCTGGAACACGCCCACATCGTCCCGGTGCATGATTATGGGGCGTATGGCGGCGTGAGCTATGTGGTGATGCGCCTGCTCACGGGCGGCTCGTTGGCCGAACGCCTGTATGAGGCTGTCGAAAGCGGCGGTGATTTGCCCCCCCTGAGCGAAACGGCTGAGGTGATTAAGCATCTTGCCAGCGCTCTCGACTACGCCCACAGCCGGGGTGTCATCCACCGCGACATCAAAGCCAGCAACGTTATGTTCGATGACCAGGGTAGTGCCTTTCTGGTGGACTTCGGCATCGCCAAATTGACGCACGCCACCACCGGACTGACCGGCACCGGGATGACCATCGGCACACCGTCCTACATGGCCCCCGAACAGTGGCGCGGCGAAAGCATCACCCCGGCCACCGACCAGTATGCTTTGGGCGTGTTGACCTATTCGATGGTGACGGGGCGACTGCCGTTTGAAGCGCCGACTCCCTTCGCGCTGATGCACAAACATCTCAATGAAGAGCCAACTCCGCCGCAATTCTGGCGTGAATCCCTGCCGGAGAACATCAAAGAGGTGCTTGACCAGGCCCTCGCTAAACACCCGCGCAACCGGTTTCCGTCCTGCAGCGATTTTGCAACGGCGCTGGCGGATGCCGTCAGGGAAAGCGGCGAACGGCCTACCGGTTTTTTCCGCAAACCACTGGCCGGGAAACCAACCCAGGTTAAACCCATCACGCCCCCGCCTGGACGAACGCCTACTCCATCTTCAGCGCGTAAACCGACTCCCGCGCCAGTTCCGGCAGGTGGCGATGTGCCGACTCTCACCCCGCCGCCCATGACCGGGGCGGATAAAAGCACGACTATCCAGCAAACTCCCAGCGCATTTCCTTCCGCCAACAGCGCGACGACTCGCGTCAGCCCGCTGCGTGGCATCGGTAGTAAACCGCTGGTGTGGGGGGCGGCAGTCGTCGCCCTGGCGATTATCGCTGCGCTGGTGCTGGTCGTACTCCCTCAGGCCAACCAGCAGGCGGCTGCCGGGCAAACCGAGACAGCGGTGGCCGAACTTGCCACCGGAACGGCTGGGGCATTGGCGCTGCAATCCACCGCTACCGACACACCCCGCCCAACGGATACGGCGGCGGTTGCTACGGCCACCAACACCGTCACCGATACGGCGACGGCCACATCAACCAGCACAGCAACGGCCACAGCCACATCAACTCCTACGGCGACCATCACCAACACGCCGACCAACACGCCTACCGCCACACCAGCCACGCCAATTGCGATTGCGCTGCGGAGTATTCCATTACGAGGTGGCCCAGGCCTGGGCTATCCGCAGGTGGGTTCGCTGGCGGTCAACGATCAGTTGGACATTGCCGGCATCAGTGAGGATGGCGCGTGGTATCAGGTGTCGCTGGCGGACGGCACATTGGGTTGGATGGCAGTTTCCCAGGCCGATACGTATGGCAACATCGCCGCCGTGCCGATTGCCTTCGCGCCCACCAACACGCCGACCAATACGGCCACGCCCACCAGCACCGCGACTCCGACGAGTACACCGACTCCCACCTATACACCAACGCCCACGCCGACAGCGACCCATACGCCGACAGCCACATCCACGCCCACAGCGACAGCGACCAATACACCTACCGCGACGGCAACCGCGACCCACACGCTCACCAGTACCGCCACGCACACGGCGACGTTCGCGCCGACAGTGACCCATACGATTACACCATTCCCCACCGTGACTCGCCCGGCGGCGCTGGTCAGTTGCCCAGGGGCACTGCCTTCCCACCTGTATCCGGGGGTTGCGGGCTATGTGCGCGATGAAGATCGTCGCCCTGTGAATGTCCGTAACGGGCCGGGCGTAGACCGCACCCGGATTGACCAGATTCAGGTGAATGAAACCTTCACCGTGATTGACGGCCCGACCTGCCGCGATAATCTCGCCTGGTTCCATATCCGTTATGGCGGTGGGGCGTTGGACGGGTGGATTGCCGAGGGTGATGATTATTATTTCGTTGCGCCCTTGAATGACTCAGGTTCCCTCTCTCCACAGCAGACTCCCGCGCCGGATGGCTACGTGCTGTCCGGGACATGCGCCCGCGTCCTGATTGAGGATAGCTTCACGGGCGGCACGTCGCGCAACGAATGGTTCCAGGGGCCGGGGAATCGCTCGGTGATTGAGATCGTGGATGGCGCTTATGAAATGCGTATTGGCACAGGGTCAGGGGCAGACCCGACGACCTGGGGCAGTCTGCGCGGATTCATTTTCGATGATGCTCGCGTCGAAGCGGTCATACGGGCGTCCAGCTTCCGTTCAACTCCGCCGTTGACCCGTATCGGCCTGTGGTTGCGCTACCAGGACGAAAATAACTTCCTGGCGTTCATGATCCGCTCCGATGGCCGTTACTGGATTGCTCGCTGGTCGGATAACCAGTACACCGAACTCACGGGTGATTGGCAGGCCAGTTCCGCTATCAATACTGGCGATGATGCCCTCAACACTCTGCGGATTGACAGCACCGGCAATACCTTCGACTTCTACATCAACGGGCGTTACGTGGATACCGTATCCGACGACACCTGGCCGGATGGTCGGTTGGCGTTCTTCGGCTCATCCAATGATGTCCCGATTTCGTTCGATATGGATTACGTGCGAATCTGCGCGAGGTAGATGGTCACGACTCGGTTTTTCTCCAATCCTGGGCCGGATGGCCTGCCGAAAACGGCGGATGCGGTCATCATCGGCGGTGGCCCGGCAGGGACGGCGGCAGCCTGGGCGCTGGAACGCGCTCAGCCGGGGCTGCGAATCGTCCTGGTTGAGCAGGGCGGGCAGCTGGGTATGGGTTCGTCGCTGGCCTCGTTGGAGAATTTCCGCACCTGCTGGGCAGCACCGTGTTTAGCCCGGATGATGCAGCGCAGCCTGACCGTGTTCCAGAACGCCGACGAGGAACTCCACCCCGGCGCGACAGCGACTCTAAGCCGCAAACAGCAGGGCTATCTCTTCCTCGCCTTCAACGAACGAGGCGCGGCGGGTCTCCAGCAGGATGTCAACCACCTCCACGCCTGCGGCCTGACACACACCGAATTTCTGCCCGCCAGTGAAGTTCACACCCGTTACCCCTGGCTGGGTGAGCGCGTGACCGCTGCCAAGTCTGACCCTCATGCCGGTTGGCTCGACTCCAACGCCCTGATTTACGCCTTCGCCCATAGCACACAGACAACCCGCTATCTGCTGGATATGCGCGACGTGTCGATTCGCGTGCAGGGCGGCAAAGTGGCCGGGGTAGCGACGGCCAGCGGCATGATTGCCGCGCCGCTAGTACTGATCGCCGCCGGAGCGGGTTCGCGGGCGGTGGGGCGTACCGCTGGAATCGAGCTGCCCATCGTGGTGCAACCGCGCCAGAGCTTCACGACGCCCTGGCGGCATGATGCTTTCCCTGAAGACAGCCCATGTGTCATCAGCGCCGCGCCCTTCCCGCATGTACGCCCGGAAGCGCGGGATGGTGCGATTTTCGGCTGGGAGTATCGCTGGAACAGCCGCCCGGCGCTGCCCGGCGAGCCGGTTCAGGAATATTTGATTGAACCGCGTTGGCCGGTGGAACACTTCAAAGACCCGCGTTTTCCCTCGTTGACGCTGGCGCTGCTGGCGCGACAGTTCGGCCACCGGGCGGGCGAAGGTTTTGCTGACCCGCGTTACCTGCGCGGCATCGCCCACCGTGCCGGGTATTATGTCTCCCGCGACCACACCGTCGCTTATCGTACCGACTCAAATGGGAAACGGCATCCCTACCATAGCCAGCGGGCGATACTGGATGGCTGGCCGGGCATAGACGGCCTGTACCTTTCGGTGGCGCATGTCGGGCATGGCGTCATGTCTGCCCCCGCCGCCGGGGAGATCATCGCGGCGCGGATGCTCGGCAATCCGCTGCCTGACCCGGTATACGCCGATTTCAGCCTGTCCGCTGCTTACGTGGAACGCGACGCCGGGGGATTGTCTTTGCCGCTGTAGAGCACATCAAATCTGCGGTCAAATAGGATTGAATGTAACCACCGGATAGCCCTATGCCACTGACCCGGACTCGACTTTTCTCGCACTTTTTATTCTCTTCTAGCATAAGATGGGTTAATTATGAGCGAACAACGGACGAAACCTTCAAACACAGATCCTGCAGAGAATCCTTGTCCTATATGCGGTCAAATAGATTACGAATGGGGAATGGCTCTTGCGGGTGATCACCCCGTAAATCAATATATATACTTCAGGCCAGCGGGAGCAAAGAGAGAGGATGGGGATATAGTTCTCCATATTCGAAGATGTAGGCGATGTGAGAATGTCCAATTCTTCACCACTGAAAATTAAGCCACAACCTGACCCTGACTTCACCCTCCGCGCTCTTTTAGCGGGGCTTAAAGATCGTAACCCTGCTGCCCGCCAGCAAGCGGTCAATGCGTTAGCTCGCCTCGGCGATGCCCGCGCCATCCGCCCTCTAATCGAAATGTTCAACGACCCCAGCGACAAAGTCGCGTTGACGGCCACTTCCGCCCTGAGTCCCGAACTCAGCGAACCGGCCTTGCCCATTC
>JACKCH010000032.1 GCA_020634115.1 Anaerolineaceae bacterium | reverse complement strand
CAACGATATGTCAGAAAGAGAGATTGAGGCGCTAACCGAGAAGATGTTGGCCGAGATGTCAATCGAGGGAGAGGAAACCGTTTTTGATGAACTGCAGGCTGTGCCAGAATTCCGACTATTGCCAATTTTATCGAAAGCCCTGGGAAAGCTAGGGTTTGGCGGGAACACCCACCCGGCCACACTGCCTCTTCATCTCTGGGCAATGGGGGCCTACCGCTGGCAGCAGCGCCATCCGGATGGTGAGCTGCCACCCGGTCGTAAACCGGACGTGGTCTATCGGATCAAACATCCCTTCCAGGATCAACTGACAGTGCCGAATTTCTCCGACTTTTTCTATGATGACACTGTACCATGTGGTGGAACCAAATTTGGCGGTCATATCTTCATGTATCCCCCTGGATATGAAGAACCATGGGACCCCGGCTGCCAGTTTGACTGCGAGCGCTACCCGAACCGGGAAAACGGTTGTTACGGCATGTGCGGCCCCGGCTGCGAATGCTGGTCGGCGATTTGTCTGGACTGCTGTTATCATCCTGGCTGCGCGATTCATGATACCTGGTGCAGAAAATGCGATGCAGGGGAAAAAAGATACTGCGTGTTATGCTACTCACCGGCAGCGCTGATTGGCTTGGCGTGCTAACCGAACCAACGCCGGACAGCATCTACCCCATCCTGAGCGGCCTCATGCCGTTTAGGGTGACGATCAGCGACATGCCCACATCGGCAAATACCGCCATCCACAACGACGCGCCGCCCGCGATTGCCAGCACCATGAAGCCGAGTTTCATGCCGAAACTCAGCGTGATGTTCTGCCGGATGAGTGACCGGGCGAAGCGTGCCAGCCGCACCGCGTAGGGAAGCTGCGCCAGGTCGTCGGCCATCAGCGCGATGTCCGCTGTTTCGAGCGCCTGGGCGCTGCCCGCCCCGCCCATCGCAATCCCCACCGTCGCCGTCGCCAAGGCCGGGGTGTCGTTAATGCCATCCCCCACCATTGCCACCGCGCCATACTCCGCCAGCAGGTCGCGCACCGCGTCCACCTTCTCGGCTGGCAGCAATCCAGCCCGCACCGCATCCACGCCGACTTCCGCGCCGATCACCCCCGCCACCGCCGCGTTATCCCCGGTGAGCATCACGGTATGCAGCCCCAGCGTTTGCAAAGTGTGGATGACCGCCGCGCTATCGTCCCGTGCTTTGTCGGCAATCGCCACGAAGCCGTGCACTTTGTCGCCGTCGCTAATCATCGCTGCCGTCTGTCCCTGCGCTTCTGCCGCGTCAATCAGGACGCACAGTTCGGCGCTGTGTGGGTGTTCCAGGTCAAACAGGGTGTGGCTGCCGACTGTAACGGTCTTGCCGTTGACCTGCCCTTGTACCCCGCGCCCGGCCAGTGTTTGCACACCCTCCGCCGGGGCATAACGTTCCGCCAACCCGTGTTCTCGCGCTTCTGCCAGAATCGCCTGCGCCAGGGGATGGGTACTGCGGCTTTCCACCGCCGCCGCCAGCGCCAGCATATCGTCGCACGGTTCGCAGGTCGGGACATATTCATGTGTCCCCGGCGCGCTGGGGGTGAAGTGGTCGGTCACACAGGCCACCGAACGCAGCAGCATCACTTCCGGCCTGCCCTGGGTGAGCGTGCCGGTTTTGTCGAAGGCGAACGCCCGCACCCGGCCTAATGCTTCCAGGTGCGCCCCGCCTTTCACCAGGACGCCGCGCCGCGCCGCCGCCGTGATCGCGCTGATAATCGTCACGGGCGTGCTGATGACCAGGGCGCATGGGCAGGAGATGACTAGCAGCGCCAGCGCCCGGTAAAACCAACCGTGACTATCCGCCGTATCGTAAAACGGCGCACCAAACAGCAGCGGCGGAACTAACGCCACCAGCAGGGCGATTACCACCACCGCCGGGGTGTAGTAATGCGCGAAGCGGTCTACCATGCGTTGGCTCGGCGCGCGGACGCTCTGCGCTTCTTCTACCAGTTGGATAATCCGGCTCAGGGTGTTATCTGCCGCTAACCGCGTCACGGCCACATGCAGCGTACCGTCGCCGTTGACCGTCCCGGCGAACACCTCATCATCCACACCCTTGTATACCGGCATACTTTCGCCGGTAATTGCGGACTGGTTGACGGCACTTTCGCCGCTGGTGATGCGCCCATCCATCGCCACCCGTTCACCCGGCTTGACAAGAATCATGTCGCCCACCACCAGATCGTCCACTGCCACCACCGACTCACTGCCGTCGCTGAGGCGAATCGCCGTTGCTGGAGCCAGCGCCACCAACTGGCGCAGACTATCCCGCGCCCGGTCTGCCGTGTACCCTTCCAGCGCCTCGCCCACCGCGAACAGGAAAATCACCGTCGCTGCTTCCAGGTGTTCGCCGATCACCACCGCACCCACCGCCGCAATCGTCATCAGCAGGTTGATGTTGAACTCACGGTTGATGAACAGCGTATTCACGCCGTTACGCGCAATCGGGTAGACCGCTAAGACCATCGCCAGCGTATAGGCCACGCTCACCAGTCCTGACGGGAGCGGGAACAGCAGCGAGGCCACCAGCGTGAGCAGAATCAGCCCGCCGCCCGCCAGCGCCAGCCGGGTTTCATGCCGCGCCCACAGGTAATCCCAGAATCCGATCACGCCGCCGCGTGTGCGGGAAGCCACCACCGGAGCAGCCTTTTTGCCGGGTTTATCTTCAATCGTCTTGCCCAGGGCTTCGACCCGCGCTTTGAGCGTTTCAAACGGCACATCGCCATCCAGCACCAGTTTGCCAGTGGCGAAGTCCACCCGTGCCAGCCGTACCCCGGTTAATTTGCTCACGCCGGTTTCCACTTCACGGGCGCAGTTCGCGCAGTCCATCCCGCCAATCGTATAGGTTTGTTGAGGCATCAGTCATATCCTCACACGTTAAAGAGACTTTGTATCAATACATGTCTCATCACACATATGTTATGTTCACACTATACCCCGGAACGCGGAACAGATGCAAGAGAATGGTATAATTGGGTATAGTGGATAGGTTCTGAATGGAGAGGGTCGCCTCATGAGCGAAACCACCCGCACACCGCTGACACTGGCCGATTTACGCACCCAACGCGAGGCGATTCTGGCACTGGCGGAACGTTACGGCGCGTACAATGTGCGCGTATTCGGCAGCATCGCGCGCGGGGAGGCCACCTCGGAGAGTGATGTGGACTTGCTGGTGGCAACCCGCAGCGGCGTGAGTGTGTTCGATCTGGTGGGTTTGTGGTTGGATTTGCAGGACTTATTGGGTCGTGAGGTGAGTCTGATAACAGACGGGATTGAAGATGATCCTCGAAACCAGCGATTCATGCAGCGTGTCAGGAAGGATGTTGTGCCACTATGAGCAGGTCTGACGTCGATTACCTACGCGACATCATCCAAGAACTGGACGACATCATCGCCTTCACGCAAGAGGCTGATGAGAAAGCATTCGTAGCGGACATCAGAACGCAGAAAGCTGTCATTCGCTCGTATGAAGTCATTGGCGAAATTTGCAAGCGATTGCCTTCGGCCTTGCGAACAAATAACGCCCAAATAGATTGGCGACGGCTAATTACGTTTCGTGATTTCCTGGCCCATAATTATGATGTGATTGCCGTTCGCTATATCTGGGATGCTGTTCAAGACGTTCCCGCCCTGCGCGCCGCTGTTGAAGCCATGCTTGCCAGTTTGCCCGAAGATGAGCAGGATGAATAGCCTAGCATTCTCCCCGTTTACTCATGTCGAATAGACGGCCATTCCCCGGTTTCGTCCAGGCGTCGCGCGGTGCTAACCGGCAGCGTGAAGGCGAACACACTGCCACCCTCCGGGTTATCTTCCACCCAGATATGCCCGCCGTGCGCCTCAATCACCATCCGGCAGAACGTGAGTCCCAGCCCCGTCCCACGCCGCGCCCCGCGCCGCCCCTCAATCTGCACATAGCGATCAAAAATACGGGACTTCTGCCCATCCGGGATACCTGGCCCGGTATCTGTCACCGCCACGCGGATAAACTCGCCGGATTCGTCCTGTACCCGCGTCGGGGAAGCCTTAATCGTCACCACACCATCCGCAGGTGTGAATTTCAACGCGTTATCCACCAGATTTTGCAGCACCCGCTCAACCTTATCTGAATCAATCCCCAACAGCGGCAGTGAATCCGGCACATCCGATGTCACAGTGACTTCCAGTTCACGCGCCAGTGGGCTAAGTTCCGCACTTACACTGTCTACCAGCGTCGCCAATTCCATCGGCTCAATCTCCAGCGTCAACTGGCCGCTCTCCATCTTGGAAATATCAAGCAGCGCATCCACCCGGCTGAGGAGTTTACGAATCGCCCGTTGGCTGGTATCGGCAGTCGAAAGCACCAACGGCTTAAACTGGTTATCATCTGGCACAACATCTCGTAGCATTTTTAGCCCGGTGGTGACCGCAGTCAGTGGGCTACGCAGATCATGGACGACCATGCGGGAGAAGTCCTCGCGCATCCGAGCCAGTTCTCTATCCCGGGTTTCGTCATAGAACACCAACAGCGCCCCTAACGCCTCACCGTCTTCGCTATCCACTGGAATAATCTGCCGTTCGATATAGATCGTCCCAAATTCATTTTCCAGCGCATACGGCATCGGTTCGCCGCCAATCCGCTTGCCTGGCACCTGCAATTCGCGGATTAGCTCCCGCACCTGATTGGCCGATTCAAAACCCATGCGCGCTACCAACGCCAGTTCCGGGTGGTCGAGCAGGGATTCCACCTGCTTATTGGCGATCTGTTTTGCGTTCAGTCCCAACATTTCCACACGGGGATTCGCTAAAACAATCTGGCCGGATTTCCCCAGTAGAATAATCGCCTCTTTCATCGCATTAAGAATGACTTGCATCCGGTCACGCGCCTCGCGGACGCGCTCAAATAACCGGGCGTTATCTACCGCAATCATGGTTTGGCTGGCAAGTTGCGCAACAAACGTCGTATCATCCTGGGTAAAGTCGCCCAGCAGTTCGCTTTCCAGCGTAATCGCGCCCACTACCTGACGATTCCGCAAAATCGGCACACTAAGGTGCGAATGCACGGATGAAAGCAGAGTCGGCGTCGCGTTTTGTAGCGGGAGGTTGGTGTACAACACCGGCTCACCCGTAAGAAACACCTCCCCGGTGATCGTCTGCTCAATTCTACTCGAGGTAATCCACAGGTTGGGCGGATAACCGGACTGGGCGGCCACTAGCAGTTCCTCAGTGTCATCATCCCGGATGGCGATGAACCCCATCACCGACCGTGTGCGCTCGATAGCACGCGCCAGCACCAGGTTACAGATCATGTTGACATTCATGCTAGCGGTCAACTGCCGCCCCAGCGCGGCCAAGGAGTACATCTGCTCAGCGCGTTTTTCCAGTGCCTTGTCCGTCGTGGAATACAACTGGGCATTCATGATGGCCTGCGCCGACTGGCTGGCAAATGTCCGTAGAATCTCGATCCCTTCTTCGGTGAAAGTCTGTGGCTCGTCAAAGTAAAAAAGAAGTGTTCCAGCGCTGCTGTCTCCCGATGGCAGCGGGAGTTCAATCCAAGCGGCTTTGCCTTCGCGGGTCATCAGATCCCGGTAAGGTGTGGCGCGTTCATCACGGGCCATGTCATTGATAATCACCAAGCGCTGCAGCGGAGACCGCAACAACGGCCCTGGCGTGTCCGCCGTGAACCGGTCACTCAGGCCGACACTGCGGACCAGCGCCATCGAGGAGCGTTTGTCATCCCAGTAGAGGTAAACCGCGATGGCCGTTGCATCCGAAATCACCGATGCTGAGGACACAATAGTATCCAACACCTCGTCCGGCGAAAGCGTGCCGGTAAGCAAGGAAATCACCCGGTTGAGCGTCGAAAGCTGATTGGCACGGGCGGTTTGCCGTTCGTAAAGCTGAGCGTTATCAATGGCAACGCTGGCTGTCGCCGCGACCACGTTTAGAAGGCGCAGGTCATCTGGCCCAAAGTGCTGCTGTGGGTCGCCGGAAGTCACCACAATCGCGCCAAGCTGTCGCCCCCCGGCTTGCAGCGGCACACCCAGCCAGGAATAGATCACCTCGTCCGGCGGGTAGACGCCCAACCGTTCTGCCTCAGCCTGGATGTCACGGGAAATCAGGAGCGGCCTGTGGGTTTCCAGCAGGTAATCGAGCAGGGTTTTCCCTGAATTGGTGTTGGTTCGTTGGGCGGACTTGCCCGCTTTGATGTAAATCGGATATGTCAGGTGTTTCTGGTCTGCGGCATACAAAGCCACCAGGAAATGCTCAACGCGCAGGAGCCGCGCCACCTGGTCATAGATCGTATTCAGGATGGCGTTCAGGTTGAGGTTAGACTGCAATGCATGGCTGACGGCACTAAGTACCCGCTGTTCCTCGACCTGTTTATACTGGCGATACTGCACTCGGCTCGCCCCATAAATCACCCTGCTGAGGAGTGCCGCGCCGAAGGAGTCAAATACAATCGTGGTCGGCGCCAGACTGGTGAGCAGCGCCCCCAGGATAGAAAAAGGGATGGGCAGCACCAGGATCACGAAGATCAGCGCGCTGTTCCGCCCCAAAATAGCCGCCACCGAGCGCCCGTCACTGTAACTTTCTAGCAGGAAAATCGCCAGATAGATGACAATATAGGCCAGACTGAACACAAACAGTGCGGGCAGGGAGTCACGCAGCGGCGAGGTGAGCGGCGTTATCCCGCCCATCCAGATATAGAGCTGCCCGGCAACCAGGAAACTCAGTGTGACCCGTGCACTGATGACCACGACGCTTTGAGCGGTGCGGCTGGTAATGCGCCGCCGCAGCAGGGTCGTATCTTCCCGAATGACCAATAAAAAGCCGCCGATCAATCCACCCAGGAAAATCGCCCAGGTCATGATAGAGCGTGACGCAGGAGGCAGCGAGAGAAACGCGATAATCCCCGCGACATGCGCGGCACTCAGTTCCCCCTCAGCCAGCAGCACACCGTAATACAGCATAAAGGCCGTCACGCCCCCATAAATCAAGGCATAGAGTCCATACTCGGTAATCGCCGCCTGATCTGGCAGGTTAATGACCAACGTGACCAGAGTCACCAATCCCATCAGCCAGATAATGAGTGCGTTAAATAGAGAGCGTTTCATAGCTGAAAAACCATATCCTAGATCAATTCGCTGTCAAACGGGGTTCTCGCGCGTCATTCACAGCACGGCGCTTTTACAACAAGCCAGATTACAAACCAAAACCCATGTTTCAAAAAGCTTCCCGACCTGCACACTATACCCTAGTGTACTCCAATTATGGGTGTACCGGTGTGATAACCCGTTTATATTCGGTTTGGTATGACCTGAAAGGGACTTAATGACTACAGTTTCTATCCCGGGGGCTTGGTGGGTGGCAGCCCTTCCTGCGTAACGCGTGGGGGCAGTACCGCCGTCGGTGTGGGTGTTTGTGTCGGCGTCGGTGAGGATGTCGCTGTGGGGGTAGGCGTATCGGTGGGCGTTGGGGTATCCGTCGGCGTCGGCGTGATTGTGGGTGTATTGGACGGTGTCAGCGTATTCGTCGGCGTGAGCGTCAGCGTCGGCGTATCAGAAGGTGTCAATGTGATTGACGGTGTGTAGGTTGGCGTCGGGCTGGGGCCGGGTGTACGGGTGGGAGTCAGCGCCGCGACCAGCGCACCCACGTCTACCCCGGAAGTGGGTAGCGCCGTCGGCCCCGCCTCGGAGGTCGGCTCAAACACCGGGCCGGAACTCACGTCAACCTGGTTATTCAGCCCGAATACAATATCAACTTTTTGGCCGCGTCTGCCGAATAACCCTTGCGGTTGACCGTTATAGGTGACGATCAGAGCCTCGGCATTGCTGGCCGTGATAGAGATCGTGTTTTGCGCCTGATATTCCAGGATCAGCCCCGGTCTGGCGATACCAACATACTGTTCCACACCATCCACCAGTAATTTAATCCAGGTACGCTGCGCCATCTCGATCGTGACCAACACGCCCTGACCGGTGTAATTCTGCTGGACGCGCGGAATCGGAGTCAGGCTCGGTAGACTGGTCAGGGTTGGCAAACGAGTCGGTGAAGCGGTTGCGGTGGGCGCTTGCAGGATGCTCACGTTGAGCGCCGCCGGGTCTACGGTGGAGTCCTGGGGCGCAAGGAGCTGCGAAGTCACGAAGATGATGACCAACAGCGAAGCCATTCCAACCATCAGGATCACAACCGTATTCAAAACCTGGCGGGTTCGCGCACGTCGTCGTTTTCGGGTGACCATTGGAATAGCGGGTAATGATGGGTTGGTATCGGTGATGGAACGAGGCGCAACCGGGACAACCGTTTGCGTGGTACGTTTGCTCTGTTGGCTGGATCTATGACGGGCGGGGCCGGCCCCTTCCGCCTGGGCAACATCGTAGTAGCGCACCACGTATTCAGCATCCAGCCCCAGGTAGCGGGCATAGTTGCGGATAAACCCGCGAATCTGCACCGGAGAGGCATCGGAGAAGTTGAACTCCCCTAACTCGAATGATTCCAGGATGCGGCGACGAATGCGTAACACACGCTCGGCATCATCGAGTGTCAGTTCTTTTGCCTCACGGGTTTCGCGTAGATAGCGGCCTAACGCCTGTGCATCCATGCCGGTCTTTAATCTCAACAGCCAGAGAGTGGGTACGCTATCGATGTATTATAGCGCATCTGCGCCGTGCGCGGGCTGTATGCCATAAACCAAACCAGCCCCGCCGGTCTTTCACCGCAGTCGGGGCTGATCGTATCATTCAGTGGAAAGACGCTACTCAGTGGGTTCGTCGCTGGCTTCTGCCGGAGCCACTTCAGCCACCACTTCGACAACTTCCTCAACGACAGCTTCAGTTCCGGTTTCGACGCTCTCACCGGCTTCTTTTTCAGCCAGGTAAGCGTCTACTTCGTTTTCACGCAGGATGACAATCTTCAGATTCGGGGCGATTTCAGTCCCCAACCGAACCGGGACATCGAACGAGCCAACTTCACGCAGCGCCTGCTGGCTGATGCGGCGGCGGTTGATGTCAATGCCGGTCTTTTCGTTGAGCGCGTCAGCAATATCGGACGTAGTGACCGAGCCGAACAGTTTACCGGTATTGGCGGCACGGCGACCAAACACGAGTTCGACGCCGTCAATCTGACGCGCCAGCTCGTTGAGTTTGTTATCCAGCGCGGCGCGGCGGGCAGAGGCGGTTTCGCTCAGTTTCGCGGCCCGGCGCAGTTCACCAGCGGAAGCCTTCGCCGCCAGTTGTTTCGGAATCAGGTAATTACGTGCAAACCCATCAGCGACGGTGACGACTTCACCGGCGACGCCGTGATTGTATACATCGGCCAGGAGGATAACTTTCATGAGGATGTCCTTCACCCAATCTCAACATGCTCAAAAACAAGGTTATTGAGAGCATTTTATCTACCAGAAACGGAGAGGTATTATAAGCAAGGTTGATTCCCCTGCCAAGTGCGAATAGTTTTCTTCGCGTTGTACAGGAACTTTGCATTCAACCGGGCTAACTCGCTGCGGCCTGCTTGATGTATTCCAGGCTCTGGCATCCGTCAAATTTTATGTTTGTGGCAGGGCACTACTCCCAGGTTGATGTTTTTCCCAAAGCCCGTGCAATCTGCTCAATGTGATCGAGGTCATGAATGGCATTATTGACAGCCTGGGTCAGAATAGTCGTTTCGCCAAAGTACGGATGCTGGCCGCGCCGCTCCCACTGTTCATCGCTCAGTGACCCCAGCAGCGCGATAAACTCGCGCCGGAGCGCCTCAAATTCCCCCAGAGTGGTGGTTAAATCTGCTTCCGCATAACGCCGCTCAATCGCCATCGCCCGCTGATCGTTGGCCGGGAAAGTTGGGTTATCCTCGTCCAGCATCATGTGAACCCGCTGAAGATAAGCCGCTTCCAAGTCGCGCAGATGGCACACCACAAAGACCACATTCCAATCCGCATCCCAGCTATTCATCGCTTCGGCCTGGGTGACGCCCTGTAAGATGAATCGCAGCAGCGCGGGTGTTTTGGGCAGGGAGCGCAGAGCTTTACCTTTATCCAGAAGTGCCATTGGAATCCTCATTTTCGCTTGTCTCGGTATTAAACAGCCTCCCGCGTTTCTTGTGCAAACACGAGAGGCCGGGTAAAAATGATGGTTGCCGAGAGCGGCCTAACTCGCTACCGCCTGTTCGATGTATTCCAGGCTCTGGTGGCGGAAGTAGGTGTTATACAGTTCGGCGTAATGCCCGCCCTGCGCCAGCAACGATTCGTGTGTGCCTTCTTCAATGATCTGTCCCTGTTGCAGCACAATGATGCGATCCGCGTGTTTGATGGTGGAGAGGCGGTGCGCGATCACAATCGAAGTCCGGTTTTCCAGCACCACGTCCAGCCCTTCCTGAATTAGCGTTTCCGTCAGCGGGTCTACACTGGCGGTAGCTTCGTCCAGGATGAAGATAGACGGGTTTTGCAGTAGCACCCGCGCCAGCGTGACCAACTGCCGCTGCCCCATCGAGAGGTTTGTGCCGCGTTCCCCCACCTCAGTCTGCAACCCATTGGGCAGCGCCGCCAGCCAATCGCCCTGGCCGACCATCCACGCCACCCGCTCGACATCCGTTTCACTCGCGTCCGGGCTGCCATAGCGGATGTTTTCCATCACCGTGCCGTCGAAGAGGAATGGGGATTGCGTGACAATCCCCAGGTGATTCCGGTAGCTGGTCAGGTCAAAGGTGCGGATATCCTGCCCATCAATCAGCAGATCGCCACCCTGGAACTCGTAGAAGCGGGCGATCAGCTTGCCCAGGCTCGACTTGCCCGCGCCGGTATGCCCGACCAGCGCCAGGGTTTGCCCGGCGGGAATCGTCAGGGAGAAGTCTTGCAGCACCGGCTCACCGTCTTTGTAGTGGAAGTCCACGTTTCGGAAAGTGATTTCGCCCCGTACTTTTTCTAGGGAACGGTGATCGGTTTGTACGACTTTCGGCTCGGCGTCAATCAACGCAAAGACCCGTTCTCCGGCGGCCAGTCCCAACTGGAACTGGCTCCAGAATGACGCAATACTCGTCAGCGGGAACCAGAACATCGCCAACCCCTGAATGAACAGATACCACTCGCCTGCCGTAAGGACACCAATCTGGGCGCTCCCCCCGCCGAAGTACACCAGAATGGCTGTCCCAATCCCGGCGATGACGTTCAGAATCGGGAAGATGCTGCTGAACGTATAGCCGGTACGCAGGTTGATACTGTACGACTGGCTGTTCACATCCATGAACTCGTCGTAGATTGCCTTTTCCTGGCGGAATGTCTTGGCGATCCGAATCCCGCTGACCGTTTCCTGAATGTGTGAACTCACCACCGCGTTCACGCGCCGGGACTGCGTGACCGTGTCGCGGGCGATACGCCGGAACTGAAGCGCAGTCAAAACCACGAATGGGGCGATTCCCAGGGTCATCAGGGTAAGCTGCACATTGACGCTGAACAGATAACCGATGAGCAGTACCACCAGCAGAATCTGACTCATCAACTCGGTACTGAGCTGCACCACCGACGAGAACGCCTGTGTATCTGACGTAACCCGGCTGACGATTTTGCCCGATGGAAAAGTGTCATAAAACGACAGGTCACGTCTGACCACCGAGTTGAAAGCATCTTCACGCAGCTTGAGCGTCACGTTCCCCACCGCCGCCGCCGATACCCACTGGCGCACGGCGTTGAACACCCAGCCTAGCACACCCAGAACGACAATGACCGCCATAATGCTCAATAGGGTATTGGTTGTCGTGTCGGTTTGCAGCCGGTCAAGACCGTCCGAGATGAAGATCGGCAGCCCGGTGTTCACCGCCGAGGTCAGGATGATGGCAACCGCTACCGCCAGCATCCGGGGAAGCTGTGGGCGAAAATAGCCGAGAATGCGCCGGACAAGTACCCGATCACTATATTGGCGGTCATAGTCTTCGGCATCCAGGCCGTCCATAATGAAGCCCATGTTGGAACCTCCTTGTGGTTGTGTTCCTTTTTAATCAGCAATTCGTTTTCCCGTAGGCGAGAGTCTGAGCCCCTCCCCTACACGCTGCATTTTCGTGTAACTCGGCAAAACGGAAGGTTCTTTTTCCTGTAGGGGCGACCCGGCGTGGTCGCCCGGTTTTTCTCCACTTCACGCCGGTTGCATGGCCGTTTCCAGGGGCGGCAGGGCGGCATCGTAGCGAGCGAAGATGCGCCGGTACTGTGCCGATGTCCGCAGCAGGTCATCGTGCGTGCCGCTGGCGGTGATGCGCCCTCCTTCCAGCAGCAGGATATGATCTGCCCAGCGAATCTGAGAGAGGCGGTGCGTAATCAGCAGCGTCGTGCGCCCCTGCTGCGCTTTGTGAATCGCCTTTTGAATCTCGTCCTCGGTGGCACTGTCAATCGCGCTGGTGGCATCGTCCAGAATCAGAATACGCGGGTTACTCAGGAACGCCCGCGCCAGGGCGATGCGCTGCCGCTGCCCACCGGAGAGCGTGACGCCCCGTTCCCCGATCTTCGTCTCGTAACCATCCTGAAAACTCTGGATGAAGTCGTGCGCCTGCGCATCCCGCGCCGCCTGTTCAATCACGTCCTGGGGTGTGCCGGGTGCGCCAAAGGCGATGTTTTCCGCCACTGTACGCGAGAACAGGAACACGTCCTGCTCAATCTTCGAAATCTGCGAACGCAGCGCCGTCAGATTCCACTCGCGCACGTCCACACCGTCTATCAGGATACGCCCGCCGGTCACGTCATAAGTGCGGTTGATGAGTTCCGTCAGCGTGCTTTTGCCGGAACCGGTCTGTCCCACAATGGCGATGGTTTCCCCTGGCTTGATGTGGAACGAGATGTCTTCCAGCACCATGCCATCCTCAAAGCCGTAACTGACATTCTCAAAGACGATTTCACCCGCAACGGCCTGACTGTGGCCGTCGGCATTTTCATCCATATCGGCTTCGGCGGTGATAATCGTCAGGATACGCCGGGCGCTGGTGATCCCTAGTTGTACCAGGGAGAAGGCAAACACCGAGATAAAGATCGGGAAGCGCAGAATCGTCATCAACCCCATCACAGCGATAATCTCGGGAATCGTCACCCGACCCTGGCCGAACAGAATCATGGCATGGAAGAACGTCAGGCCGAGCGCGAAAGCGTAGTACAGCATCGGCAGATAACGCGCCTCAACCCGCCCCTGCTGCGCGTAATAATCGCGGTACTTGCGGGCGTTCCGGGTGAACTTGGTCTGCTCAAAGAACTCCTGGGCGCTGGCTTTGACGATTTCAATACCGGAGATGGTTTCTTCCAGGCCAGCGTTCATCTTGCCGAAGGCCTCGCGCTGGTTTTCGATGACCGGGTTCAGGCGGTTAGCATAGCGCCGCACCGTCAGCAGGTAGGACAGGATGAACAGCAGCGGCACGAGGGCCAGATCGAGTTTGACAGACGCAATCGAGATCAGCGGCACGGTCAACCCCAGCACCGAATCCAATATGAACAAGACGCCAGGGCTAATCATGACGTTGAGCTGCTGCACGTCATCGGTCGCCCTCGCCATGATGTCTCCCACGCGCTGCCGGTCATGAAAGGTCTGGCTTTTACCGAGCAGGCTGGTATAGAGTTCCTGGCGGGCATCCCGCGAAAGACGCTGGGCAATAGTTTCAAAGGACAGACTCGCGCCCAGGCTGGACAGGCCATCCAGCACCAGCACCAACAACACCGCCAGCGCGACTTTCAGCAGGCCGTTATCGTCGGAAGGTGTCATGATTTCCTCGGCGGCCTTGCCAATCAGCAGGCGAGACGTACTGAACGATGACCAGGCCACGACGAACAGGCCGCACCCGGCGATTAATAGCCGTTTGTAGCGCAGGACATGCGACAGAATCCAGCGTAAAGGACTGGTGGTGCGGTAGGCGTAATCGCCAACAACCGTAAACTCACTCATTGAAGCCATAACTGCTCCCCTCTGTCAACGGGCGTGAGTCGAACTGTCTGATTATATCGAACATTGGTTCTAAAATCAAGTGATTAGTGTGCAGTGCGAACCGTCCATTATACACAGTTTTGCCCTATTGTGAACCCTTATGACTGTAAATTCGCTAAATGAGGATGAGCAGCTACTCAGGTATGCTCGCAAAGTTCGGCACTTGCCCCAAACACGATGCGGGGAGCAGGTGTGAAAGTCCCATTCCTGGCCCCATCTTGGATACGATTGCCCTCCTATTGCGTTGCTAATTCACCCTCTTCTCATCCGATTGTGCTATGCTAAGGTCAGACAATCAGTTGCACGATTGCCGCTGGAATCCGGTGCGGGTCGCGGTGGTCATCTACCTCTTTTCCCCTGTTATACCGCCCTGCCGGTCTCCTGCGGTTATGCTGCCCTGATGAATGCTTCATCTGTTGCCTGGAGAATTAGCGATGAAACACAAACTGTTATGGGGCATCACACTGTTTCTGCTAACCACCGGCCTGGGCGCGGTGCCGGCGGTGGCGCAGACTGGTGTGTGGACGACTGAGTTTTACAATAATTCCTATCTGATCGGCCCGGCAGCCCTGACCCGGCAGGACTCCTCTGTCTCTTTCGATTGGGGTACGGGTTCACCGGGAACAGGAGTCAACAGTGACACGTTCACGGCGCGGTTCGCGTCTGACCCCTACTTTGAGGCCGGAACCTACCGTTTTTACCTGCTGGCCGACGACCAGGTACGGTTGAACGTCGGCTATCCTTTTCACCCGCAGCTCGATACCTTCGATAATGGTCGGGTGGGCGAAATCCTCAGCGTGGATATACCGCTGACTGCCGGGGTGCATCATGTTCAGGTGGATTACCGCGAAGTAACCGGCGCGGCCTATGTGTACGTCACCTGGGTGAATATCGCCACCAACCCCTCCGGCCCGAACTTCCCGATTCCGCAGTCCCTAACGAATGTCAATCCCGGTGGGTGGACAGCGCAGTATTACACCAATATCGGTCTGGCCGGGTCGCCTATCGTCATTCAAAGTGAAGCGTCACCCTCCCATGACTGGGGCAATGGTTCTCCGGCGGCCAGCATCGCAGCGGATAACTTCTCAGCGCGGTGGACAAGCCTACAGTACCTTGAAAGTGGCACGTACCAGCTTTCCGTCCATGCCGATGATGGTGTGCGTATCTTCGTGGACGGCATCGCGCAGATTAACGAGTGGCATGATGCCACTGGGACCACCTATGTCGCGGAGTTTAACCTCTTCAGCGGCGATCATAACATCATGATCGAATACTACGAGCGGGCGGGGCTGGCCTATATGACCTATAACCTGTACCGTAAGGGAGGCGGCCCAATCTACTCGCCCACACCTGTTCCGGTGGTGAATACGGCGGCTTTCGGCACGGTCATCACCGCGAACCGGCTGAATGTGCGCGACATCCCCAGCGCCCAGGGGAGCAACATCCTGACAAAGATCAACCTGGGGGAAACCTACCCGGTGGTTGGGCGTAACACCGATAGCAGTTGGTGGCAGATCAATGTAAACGGACTTGTCGGCTGGGCGTATGGGCGTTACCTGAGCGTGGCTAACGGCGGGAGCGTCCCCGTAACGAACGCGACAGCGACCACTGCCCCGCAGCTTCCCCCCACCGGCTACACCGTGACCGCCCTCACCAGCGTGAATATCCGCAGCGGCCCCGGCACAATCAGCGCGATTATCGGCCTGCTGCCTTACCGGAACAGCGCCACGTTGGTCGGGCGCAATGCAGATACCAGTTGGTGGGAAATTTCGTATGGCGGGGTTAGCGGTTGGGTGAATTCGCGTTACGCGGTACTCGACGTGCCGGTTCCCCTGAGCAGCATCCCGATTACCGGATAATGTCTCCTCAGTTGGGACGGGCCAAAACGTTATGAATTTCTAACATGGGCGTCAGGTTGGCGTCGCTCAAGCGTGCATCACGCCCCCTAGAAGCGTGTTACAGTGAGGTTAGAGTCAATCAAAATCTCATGGGGGAATAGAACATGATGAAACGTGCTGGCATGATTCTTGTCGCGGTCATGCTGTTAAGCAGCCTATTGGTCATCCCTGCTGCCGCGCAGTCAGGGGTGTGGACAGCCGAATACTTCAATAACGCCGGGTTGAGCGGCAGCCCGACTTATATCCTTAGCGAAAACAGCCCGTCGCACGACTGGGGCGCGGGATCGCCCGCCGCCAGTATCCCGGTGGATTACTTCTCGGCCCGCTGGACAAGTGTGCAAACCCTGGCCGCCGGGAACTATACGCTCAACGTCCAGGCCGATGACGGCGTGCGCGTCTTTATAGATGGCATCGCCTATATCAACGAGTGGCATCTGGCGCCCGGCACCAGCTACACGGCGAATCTGACCCTGGGCGCGGGGCAACACACAATCGTCGTGGAGTTCTACGAAAACACCGGCCTCGCCTACCTGAGCTACACGCTGGCGCAGGTGGGGAGCAGCACGTCCGCCACCGCGACAGTGACCGCCTCGCAGTTAAATGTCCGCAACGCACCCAACCCGTATACCGGACTCATCCTGTTCCGTATCACGAAGGGACAGGTTTACCCGGTGGTGGGCCGAAACGCCGACAGCAGTTGGCTGCAACTGAGCGCCAACGGCACCACCGGCTGGGTGAACAGTAACTACGTCATCGCTACGAATCTTCAGAATGTACCGGTAACGGATAACAGCACGCGGCCTACCGGAGCGACGGCCACCGTGACGGCCTATTTCCTGAACGTGCGCCAGACGCCCGATCCGTATAACGGCGTGATTCTGGTACGCATCGCACGCGGCGAAAGCTACGCGGTAGTGGGCAAGAACGCCGATGGTAGCTGGCTGCAACTGAACATCAACGGTACGATTGGCTGGGTCAACAGCGGTTACGTGGTGGCGGTCAACCTGGAAAATGTTCCGGTAACGGACAGCAGCACGCGGCCTACCGGCTCAACGGCCACCGTAACGGCCTATTTCCTGAATGTACGCAATATCCCGGCATACCCGGCGGGGAGCGTCCTCACCCGCATCGCACGCGGGCAGAGTTACTCGGTGGTGGGACGTAACGCGGCCAGCACCTGGGTGCAGATCAACGTGAACGGGATTGTCGGGTGGGTCAATGCCAGCTACGTCTATGTGACCAACCTGGGTAACGTGCCGGTCACGGGATAAGACAGACAGTAATTCGAGTAATGGCTAAAGCAGGGGGCATCAGCCCTCTGTTTGTTTCCTGTGGGTTGGTGATCTAATCACTTCATAAATTAGCGCATTGCATTGAATCCCGGTGGATTGTCATTACAATGGATATAACAATAAAGTTATACAATGAACAAGGTGATGATGACACGCTTTTTTGCTCTCTTGATGGCCTGTTTTTCCCTGGTTGTTCTATCTGTATCTGCCCAGGAGGATGGTGGTATCACTGGCTGGGCATTGGTAGGCATAGATAATGTTTCGGCTCCTGTTGGTTATGAATATGAAGTTGACAGCAACGGATACTTCGCAAATAGAGATGTATATTTATACATATCCAGTGATCTTAGTGGACGGGTATTTGAAAACACCTACCCAGTAGCTTTAGCTCCCTGGCTCGATCAAACCCTTGCCTATACCGATGCTCCCAGTATTGGGCCTCTGGAATATCCCTACCCGTGTTCGAGCGGCCAAACCTCAATAGGACTGTTCGACTTATCCGACCTAAAAAACGATCAGTTTTGCTTGAATACCCCTTTTTTGAATCCTTCGGAGACATTAGCACCACTGCAGCGCAATCCCTTTGATGTCAATTTAATCTTCGCGGCCAATCGCTACCTCATTGATTTACAGGCGGAATCGATTACAGACATTAGCT
>JACKCH010000031.1 GCA_020634115.1 Anaerolineaceae bacterium | reverse complement strand
GGATTTCGGAAATTTTGTGAAGTACCTGATAGATCATGAACTTAAAGATTACAAAGGGATGCTGGAAGAGTATCTGCGGAGTCTTTGGGTGCTTGTGGAAAGAAATAAGGATAGGCAACCCTCCTGGCAATTGTTCGCTGAAATGGTATATAACGCACTCTCTGAACCGCCCGCAGCATTTGACCCGTCCTGGTTACAGATTAAATCCTCGCAACCTCCCTTGCCAATGAAAGAGAGCGACTTGTCGGAGCTTGGAAGCCTGCGTCGCCAGTTGCACTTTCAAATTGCCGACCTGCACCGGATGCGGGATGCCGGGATGTACGAGAAAATGTCAGAGGTCGAGCTATGGTTGGGATGGGATTCGCCGACAGGGCATAGATGGTACAATTTCTTTCCGGGAATTTTCCTACTTTGTGCCGCACAGTGTTGTGCAAGGGACACCGAGGTGTGCTCATGGCGTGACCTGAAATACTTTCTCATGGACGGTCAATACCAGGAGTAAATCAATAACAAACAACTACCCCCGGCTCATGTGCTGACCGGGGGCTGTTTTTGTATCGGAGGCAAGACGTTACGGTAGCCCCCCACCGGCAGAGGTCGGTGTGATGGTGGGCGAAAGCTGCTTGGTGAATGTCCAGGGGCCACCTTCCAGGCAGCTCACCTGCTGGAAGTATTCGTTGAGCGGGTAGACATACCAGGTGTATGTGCCTTCTTCCGGGAACGTCTCCACAATGTTCGTCACCGTCTCATTCTGGCGATATTCGATGACGAATTCGACAATCTCCCCGGTCGGCTTAATCACACGGATCAGGTTACGCGGGGCTAGCGGCCCGCGCCAGTTGAATGTCATAGTCCCGGTGGTTTCCACCGCGAACGTGCCATTGGCGGGCGTCAGCGGCTCCCAGGGGACGCACACGACCTCCGGTTCAACCGGTTGGGTATCGCCAGGGACGCGCAGTTCCTGGTTGATGTAGATCACGTTGGCGTCGGTCAGGCAGTTGCCTTCCACCAGTTCGTTGACCGTTGTATTGTAGCGTTCCGCGATGCGTGCCAGAGCATCATTCGGCTGTACCTGATAAGTCAGTTTCCAGTCCCGGCGTGGTTCACAGCCCGGCGTCGAGGACGGAGTCGGACTTTCCGCACCGTGCAGCCCCGGAATAGAGACGAACACTTCCAACGTAGTGGTGGGTGTGGCCGACGGAGTCAGCGAGGCCGGGACGGTGCTGGTGGGCGGCTCGAAAGTAGGCGGCGGCTTGAGCGTCCGCGAAGGAGTCAGCGTCGCCAACGGCGTATAGGGGGGAATCGTTTCGCTGGGCGTGCTGGTCGCCCCGGCCTGAGTCGGCGCGGCGGTATTGGTAGCGACCTGCTGTGCAGGCAGCGGCGCCATCGTCATGCGGGTGATGATAATTCCCAGCATCAACGCGATCAGCATCAATAAGAGTGTCGTCAGCCGTGAAGCGAGTGCCTTAATCACCGGAAAGCTCCTTTTCTGGTTCGACTGTGACCTGTGTAGTCCCGCCGCGGCGGGCAAGCTGTCCGTCTACCAGATCATAAGCATGATTAACGTATTCCACCACCATCGGGTCGTGAGAAACAATCAGAAACGTTGTGCGCTGGTGTTCCGCGATCCCCCGGAACAGTGCCAGGGTACGCCGGGCAGTGCGGGTATCCAGCCCGTTCGTGGGTTCGTCCGCCAGGATGATCCCCGGACGCAGCGCCAGGGCACGGGCAATGGCGACCCGCTGACGCTGCCCACCGCTGAGTTCATCCGGCACATGCCCCGACCACGCACTCAACCCTACGGCTTCCAGGGCGGCACGGGTGCGGCGGCGGCGCTCAAAAAAGCCCATCCCCGGCAGCCGCAGCGCCAGGTCAATGTTTTCGGCGGCGGTGTAAGTGGGCAGCAGGGTCGCGTTCTGGAAGATGAATCCGATCTGCTTGCGGCGGAATGTCTCCCGCGCCCGATCCCCCATTTTGAGAATATCCTGATTGTTCACCTGGATACTCCCGGCGTTCGGGCGGTCTAACGCGCCGATCAGGTTCAGCAGGGTCGTTTTACCACTGCCGGACGGCCCGAACAGCGCCACCAATTCACCCGCCTGCACGTCTAAATCCACGCCGCGCAGGACATGCAAAGTGCTGCCACCGTTGCTGAAACTGCGTTCCAGGCCATGCACGGCTACACTGATGTCGGTCATGATTGCTTCTTCCTACGCCGGAGGAACCGCCACCGTCTACGCTGGTCGGGCGGGGCGTCCTGCGGGAGCATCTCCTGTAACGCAGCGGCGGCATCGTCGTCTTCATCGGTTTCGGGGCGCAGCAGCACCCCTTCCGGGCGGATTTCAACCGCAATACGCGGCGCCTGGGCGAGATGCGCCCGCACACCTGCCGGTAATTTGATGCTGCCGCCATTGTCTATACGCGGGGCGTCCTCGGCGCTGTCATGGTTCATTTCCTGCCCCAGCGCACCATCCCGCAGTGTCAGCACCCGGTCAGCGTATTTGGCGATTTCCAGATCATGCGTCACCATGAGAATCGTCAGACCGTAGCGATCCCGTAAGTCATGCAGCAAGTCCATCACCTGGGCAGCAGTATGGCGATCCAGCGCCCCGGTGACTTCATCCGCCAGCAGGAGCGCCGGACGGTTCGCCAATGCTACCGCCACCGCCACCCGCTGCTGCATCCCGCCGGAAAGCGCCCCAGGCCGTTTGCGCTGGTGCTGACCCAGGTCAACCGCTTCCAATAGTTCATTGGCTCGTTTGCCCCGCTCCCAGGGGGGAATCCCGGCCATCATCATCGGCAGGGTGACGTTACGCCGTGCCGAACGGTACGGGAGCAAATTCCGCTCGACCTGCTGCCAGACAAAGCCAACCCGTTTCAGTCGGTAATCGGCTAACTGCTTGCCCTTGAGTTCGAGCAGGTTTTGCCCGTCCACCATCAACTGCCCGGCAGTCGGTGTATCCAACCCGCCGAGCAGGTTGAGCAGTGAGCTTTTGCCCGCGCCGCTGGGGCCGATAATCGCCACCATCTCGGTACGTTCCATTTCAAAGTCAATACCCCGCAGCGCCACAATCTCATGATTGCTGACCCGATAGGCTTTGACGACCTGCTTGCATTGAATATACGGTGTCATCGCTACGGCCCTTGTACCACGTCGCCTTCATTGACGCCGCTGATGATTTCGTCCCGCTCGTCGGTTTGCAGGCCAAGCTCCACATCCACACTGCGCGGGCCATCGGGCGTATCCAGCACCACAAATGTCCGGTTCTGGAAGGTACGAATCGCGGCGGGCGGCAGCCACAGCACGTTCTCGCGTACCTGGAGCGGCATTTCGACTTCAACCAACTGGTTCGTTGCCACATTTTCTAACGAAGCTGCCACTCTAGTCGTCTGGTCAGCATCGCGGGAACTCAGCGGAATCTGGCGCACGACACACTGTACAGCACTGTCCGGGTCGTTAATCACATTACATACGCCCACCAGCCCAACACTCAGACGCTGTGCGTCGCCAATCGCCAGACTCGCCACTACCTCTTTCGGCTCTGGCAGCCCGATAGTAATCACTGTGGTAAACGCCTGTACCGCGTCACCGGGACGGATGGTAACTTCCAGCACTTCCCCGGCAATCGGCGCATACAGCGATGATCGGGCAATATCGGCATTAATCTGGTCAATATTTAACTGCGCTGAACGCACCGACTGCTCATCCGGGCTGGCACTCAGGCGTGCCTGTTCAAGGTTAATTTCCGCCTGAATCACCGAGTTTTCCGCCTGCTGCACACTGAACTGGTGATTATTGAAGCTCTGGGCAGCCGAATAGTATTGATTCTGAGCATTCTTCACGCTGTTTTCGGCGTTTTGCAACTGCTGGTACGCACTGTCTACCACCGACGCCGGGTTATCCGGGCGGCTGATGGCATCGTTATAACTACGCTGAGCGTTTTCTAAGGATTGTTTGGCGCTTTCCAGACTGAGACGTGCCGATTCCAGCGATGTCCAGGGACTGCTGGCACGGGTGTTTTCTAGTTGAATCCGGGCGTTCGCCAGGGAAATTTCAGCATTGGTGATAGATTGCACGTTACCCGCCGTGCCGGATTCGACACTTTGCTGGGCGGTTTCCAACTGCAACTGGGCCGAAGCCAGTTGGTTTTCCAGGTTGGTGATCTCGTAGTCGGCCAGCAAGTCGCCCGCGTTCACGGTGTCGCCGCGCTGCACGTTCACCCGGCGGATCGTCCCGGCAATCTCAAAGGAAAGTGCCAACTGATCGCGGGGCTGCCAGCGCCCGGTGAAATCCAGCACTTCCTGTACGGTGCCACGCTGCACGAGATACGTTGGGCGCGCCACCGCCGGCGCGGTTGGAATGGGCGTAGACGTGGGGACGGCCTGCTGCTGTACTTCACTATCAGTATTCAGGTTTTCGACCCCGGAACACGCGGCCAGCGAACCCAATAGCACCAGCAGCAGTATCCGCGTGATTTGACGATGCAACAACGAACCCAACATGAAATCTATACTCCTCTTGTAGCCATTGGCCGCTGGCTATTGGTTTCCGGCAAAGACCCTGCGCGGCTGGAATAATGCGTTTTAAGAAATTAGTTTGGTTCTGGTGGCGGACGCCCAGAAGGACGTCCCTACGATGGGATTCTGTAGGGACAGGGCTTGCCCTGTCCGCCAAATCCCTATTCATAGAATCACGCTTGTTACCCGATTAAATTCTTAAACGGCATCATTGCGTCCCGACACAACCCAATGTAACCCATCCAATTCAAGCCAGCAGCCAGCGGCTAACAGCCAGCTTTACACCTCGCCCAGTTTAATCACCGTAGACAGCCGTTCGCGCCCCAAGAACACCGTTGTGAACAACGTGACGACCAGCAGCACGCCCGCGAAGGCGGCATACACCAGAATAATATCGCCCCACGCCACCCGAATCAGGTAAGGGGGCAGCCCACCGCTGAAATCCAGCAGCGGCAGGAACAGCAGCGTTGTCACCACACCAATCGTCGTCCCGCTCAGGATGCCGCTGGACGCCGCGATTCCCTGCAAAAACATCAGGTACATCCCCACTGCGCTGCCGCTCAACCCCATCGCCCGCAGCGAACCGAGTTGGGTGGACTGTGCCCGGAACGACGCCGCGCTCTGGATAGCCGCACCAACCAACGTCAACACAATCGAAGCCACAAACCCTACCGAAAGGAAACCCAGCACCCCGCGTCGTGAGGGCGCTGCTTCCGCCGTGCGCAACGCAGCTTCCGGGTCGAGCCAGCGCAGCACCGGATACCCCAGGGCATACACCTGCTGGCGTATCGTGTCAACATCCGCGCCGGGAGTGAGGCGCATCCAAATGTCGTAAGGCAGTTCCGTGCCAACCGTCTCAAAAATGGGTTGCAGATTGGTGATGGCGAAAAAGCCCACACTGGGGTCAAGCGTGGGGAAGTAATCGACGTAGCCCACAATCGGCACAGTGGTTTCATGCCAGGCATTGAGCGCCGAGACCTGCATGGTGACTTCCTGGTTAATCGCCAGCTTGTAATCTTCAGCCATTTTGCGGTTGATGATGATGCCGGTGCGGTTGCCCGCCAACCGGTTGAACAGGTCGGCAAAGGGTTCGGTTGAATAGTCCGAGCGGGCACGAACCACTTCGGCGATTGTCGCCCGATCAATGCCCAACACCGTGCCATCCACCCGTTGGTTCGCCAGGATGAGCCGCGCCGGGTAACGCCCCGCCGGAGACACCGCTTCAACGCCGTCAATCGTCAGTAGATCGTCCACCGGCAGATTGGTATACCCGGTGACAGTCTGCGTGGTCTGGCCGCTGGAGTCAGTGCTGCTCTCGGTCTCAGCGGAGGAGACAACGATCAGCATCGCGTCTGCGCCCACGCTGTAATCAATCGAATCTTTGAGGCTGCGGTCTAGGGTGCTCGCCATTGAAGCCGTGAATCCGGTCAGGCTCAAGGTAAAGCACATCATGAGCAGCGTCCCCCGGTAACGGCTGATCGAGCGCGTGAGTTCACGCAGCGCCATCAGCAGCACCAAGTCACGCCCGTAGGCGATGACGTTGCCCAACACCCGCAGCAAAAACGGCCATATCCGCAAAAACAGCAGCGTCACACCCAGGGAGAACAGCGTCGGCGCGATAAACACCAGCGGGTCGCTGAACGGGTCGGTGGCGTTGGTTTCCAATCCGCCCTGCCGCCACAGCGTATAGTACACATACAGCGCCGGGAGCAGTACCGCGAAATCGAGATACGCCCGCTGCCACCAGGCTTTGGTCGCCCGCGCCTGCTGCTGCCGGAAACTGGTCACGGTCTGCCGCATGGTGCGCCACGCCAGAATTAAGCCGCTGCTGGCCGCCAGTAAACCCGTTCCCAACCCGGCGAGAATCACTTCGGTGGTGAAGGGGGCGCTGAGAATATCCGTACCGTCAAAGCGTAAGAAGGAAGTCGTCTGCCCGACCAGGCGCACCACACTGGGCGCGAGCGCCATGCCCACCCCCAGCGCGATTCCCGCCAGAATCAGCCACATGAGGGCATGAATCATCAGCAGTCCCCGGCGGCTCATCCCCCGGCTGCGCAGCGTCACATCTTCGGTTTGCTGGCGGCTGACGAGCAGCCCGGCCACCATCACCACAAAATACAGTACGAGTCCGGCCACCGGCAAAATCACGATAACCAACTGCTGCGTGAGCTGGTTCACGGTGTCGTTGAAGGCGCTCAGGCCATCCGCTGGCGACAGGTCGAGCCGGATGCCGGGCAGCGCCGCCGTCACGTCGCGCTCACCGTTCACGATACTGTTGAGCAGGCCGTCTACATCGGACGTTTTGACATTCGCGCCGCTAAAAATCAGAAACCAGTCGGTTTCTTCCACCGGGCGCTCAATTTCGCCGGTTATCGCCCACAGAACATCCGGCGGGATGAGAATTACCTGGTCGAAGAACTTCGGCGGGAAAATCCAGGCGGGGTCATTGCTGTTATAGGGCGCCCACAGCGCCGCCACCCGGAATTCCAGCGGCGTCGTACCGGCACGATTGACACTGAGGATGTCTCCCTGCTGCACGCCCATCTGGTAGAGCATTTTCTCGGACATCAGCACCGGGATTGGCTCACCGTCAGCAGGGGATTCGGCAGGCCATTCGCCGGAGACAATCTGAACCTGCCCATCCGTCCCTTCCAGCGTCCCCACCGTGAATGCCCCTAACGGTGCGCCATCCTGAAGCCGGACAGTCCACGCGCCGCCGCTGATATAGCGCACGACGCGATCTGTCGGCAGCCCCATCGTATTCACAAAGCCACCTTCAATGGAGGCCGTCGCACTGGTGACATCCGCCTGGGTGATGTTGCCCTGCCAGCTTCCTAAATAGCGGAAACGAAAGGCATAGGGTGGGTCGCCCAGATGCGAAGCCAGCAGGCCGGTATTCACGGCGTCCACGTAGAGCAGCAGGCTCAGGGCAAGTGTCGTCGCCGCCGAAAGCCCCACCAGCACCCAGAAAACCAGGATACGGTGCCGCCACAGACGTTCTAATGTGAATAACAAGGTATCTAACAATCGAAACATGGCTTCTCGTGTCCGGTCAACCCATCAAACAATACTATTTGGTGTCGGGTACAAGCTGCACGTATATCTATAGCATACGGAAAACCATATGTGATAGATGCGGGGCGCGAGATTTTGTCCGCCTACACGCATGATGCCAGTGAGGGCATAAAAGGTCACGCCATTACAAGGCACACACTGGCATAACGTCTAGCATAACATTCTGCCTGACAGGGTTGAAGGGGAAAACCGTCATTTCAACCCTGTTCAGGATTAGAGACTATTTACCCGCCGCCACCACCACCGCCGCCGAAACCAATCAGCGAGGTGAAGTTCGGGTCTACTTTCGTGGCACACTCGGCGATCTGCTGGAAACCGGCGCGGGGGTCGTTGCTGGCAACATCCACTGGCGGCAGCGCGGCCACACATTCGAGATAACCATCGGCATAAATCTGGGCCTGAGCCAAATCGGCATCCAGATCGCCGTTATTCAGCACATAGTCATCAAACACCTGGTTCAGCCATAGGTTAAGCACGAAACTGCTGGGGGACGCCCCAGTGGTGAGACTGACCAGTGTGATGGTATTGGGATCACCAAGCAGCCGGTCAAATTCCAGATAGGCATCCACCGTAGCCTGCCCCTCGTTCGCCAGCAGGGTCGGATCATTGATCGCTGAACGCTGAGCGGGCATCCCACCAATCACCGTTGAATTCTGGGCGATGGTACTGATCCAGCGGTAACAAGCATCCGGGTTTTCCGCCGAGGCGCTGATATACGCGGTGTACATGCTATAGGAGACGGCGTTGTACTGCAAGCCGGTGGGATAAGTGGTGATGAGATAGTCATCACTGGTGGTTGTTGCAGTGCCACCACCGCCACCACCACCGCGCCCGAAACCCTGCCCACGTCCGCCAAACGACTGCGTGCGAATGGGTGCAATATCGCTCCCGCCGCCACCCAGGATGACGACAAAGCCACCGCCCTGCTGACTGTCATAAGCGATGTATCCCGCTTTGGCGAGGTCAAGCACCTGGCGGATGGCATCTACAGTGGCCGGATCCGTGAAGTTGGCTGTCGGCGGGTTGGTGCGGTAATCCAACGGCGTGCCGCCATAGGCCGCGATGAGCATCAGCAGGGACGTGCCGCTATCCTGGGGTGCAAAGGGAGTCGGGTCTTCCGGGTAGACTTTGAGCGCCTCAAGCGCGTTCACGAATTCATCCACCGTCCAGCCACCCAGCGGTTCAGGAACACCGGCACGAGCGAAGGCTTGCGGGTCATATTCCATCACCTGTGGACTGAGGGTCAGCGGCAGCGCCCAGGTTTTGTTATCCTGCTGCACCTGGGCCAGCACTCCGGAAACCATATCGTTCGGGTCAAAATTCGGGTCACTGTTCAGGTACGGGTCGAGGTTGAGAATGGTCGTGAGGTCCATATCCGACACGGAGTTGGTAGGCAGGATGAAGCAGTCGTAGAGCGCGGCGTCGTCCTGGCCGGAAATACGCGGGTCGCCACCGGCATCCATATTGATTTCCCCGACCTGGGGATCATTGGCGACAAACTCATCAATCAAAGCCTGCCACTGATCCTCATTGGGCAACCCGCCCAGCCGGAACAGCGAGCTATAGCCGAAGTTCAACGCGATTTCCCCGGCGGTCAGCACCACCGGCATTTCCGGCGCGGCAACGGTAATCACTGTGTTGGCACCGGTGTCGGCAGCCGTTTGCAGGTTCGCGACGGCGTTAGCTTCTGCGTCCTGCAGTGCTGTCGTAGCGTCCAGCCCATCGGAACTCATACTCTGGATGGCCTGCGCCACATACGCGCTGAAACGCATTTCTGAACTACCAAGTCCGGTGGGCAGGGCTTCATCTAACAGGGCATCGGTGGCTGCATTCAGGTTACGGAAGCGGAACCCCCCACCAGGGACGTTATTGGTATCGCTGGATTGAATACCCAGCATACTCACCCGCGCCGGACGGAGGCCAAAGGGATTATTGGTCGCTTCCGGGCTGCTCGTCAGGAATTTCGCCAGATCATAAGCCAGTTCCGGGTAGAGGGTGCCTTTGCTCACGGCGACACCCTGCGTATCGAGTTCGGCGTGGCCGCCCGGCAGAATCGCATTGACACGAGTATCTTGCTGGTTGTTCGGGCCACCGCCGCCGAAGAAGCCGGTGCCGATGGTCATTGGCAGATCATTCGCGCCTTCCTGGAAACCAACGGTCACAATCCCCTCATCCACCATCTCCTGCCATGACGTGAGCAGGGCTTCTAGCTGTGGAGTCGCCAGCATGGGCGCTTCCGGCAGGGCGTTCATATCGTAAAAACCCTGACCGAGCAGGCTGCGCATCAACAGTGCCACGCCGTCCGCATTCGAAACCAGCAGCCCCGGCACGGTGACTGTGCCAGAGGGGTCACGTTCAGTCAACTGACGAGCGGCATAAGCCAGGTCGTCCAGTGTCCAGCGGGGATCAGGATAGGCCAGACCCAGCGCGTCAAAAGCCGCCTGGTCGTAGGTGAGGGTATTCAGACTGGTTGAAATCGGCAATGCCCACAGGCCACGATCCCACTGGAAACTCTGGTATAGCGCTGGGTAGAAGTCGTCCACGTTGAGCGTGGCATCACCGTTCGCGAGCGGCATGAGGTCGAGGTAGTACCCAGCACGAGTGGCTTCTACCGTGACGGTATCATTGGTCGCAACCACCACATCAGCGGCGCTCACATAGTCCGCAATCGCTTCCAGGTGAGCAGTGACATCGCTGGCGGCTGACGTTGGGAAAAAGGTCTGCGTCCCGCCGTCCACCACCTGCACCTGAACACCGTATTGCTGTTCAAACGGAGCCAACACTTCATCCGTAAAGGTCTCAAGCATGAACTGAGGTACGGCCAGCTGAAGAATCACGTTCTGTTGTGCGCCTACCACCGGAACCATACCGATCATCAGGGTCAAAAGCCCTAGTCCGACTACCAAACGCCATCTCGGTTTCATTACTCTAAATTTCTCCTTTTGAATCCGCAAAACACCGCTATAGTAATAGGCGAAAATTCGCCAGGGATGTTTATTGTCTTTTGCCCGCAACCTATCCCATTACATCCAAGGTTATATAGAGCCAGTCGCCAGTGTAGTTTGCAGGGATTTCGGGATGGTTACGCATCGGTTACAGGATCGTAATCACGAAGTGATTGGTCAATCAGGAGCATTTCATGTTATAAACATCGTTTAAATTCCGATTTCAATCCACAACATTTCCAATCGTACTGAACTCAAAATGTAAGGTGGTATGCAGTGAAAATGATTTACACAGGTTATAATATTAATCTGGCAGTCCAACTTTTTCGCATAATCTTCAGGAACATTTTGTGATTTCTTTCTCAAGCTATTGTAAACTTAAGCATCTTAACATAATAGGCCAGACAACGCGCTGGCGGTGACGGACACATGACGCATATTCTACTCGTTGACGACAACATTCCCTTCACTAAGGTATTGGCCCTGACCCTGCAGGAAACCGGTTATGAAGTGACTGTGGGAAATGATGGCTCCGAAGGTCTAAATCTACTTTCCAATATGAAATTATCCCCAGATTTCGTGGTTTGTGACATCCTCATGGCCGGGATGGATGGCTTGACTTTTCTCAAGCACGTCCGCAAAGAACCCAGGTGGCTCAAACTCCCGATTGTCATGATGACCAGCGACCCCAATGCCACCCAGGAACAGGTCGCAAAAGGCTACGGGGCGGATGGGTATCTTGTTAAGCCTTTCAGTTTTAGCGTGCTTGAGGCGCTGCTGCATAAGCACGGCATAGCGCCCTAAAGCATTTCCAATACAATCTTAATCTGCAAGTGCTTGCATTCTGCCTGAAAGCATGATAACCTTTCGCACATGCACAAAAATCTTGCTTTAACCGTCCACCAGAATATGCCGCACAACACCTGTCTGTGTATGTGTCACATATTGCTATCTCCTGGACGGATGACACGGCGGCGCGTATAGCTTCCGCCAAGGCGACATGAAACCGCAGAGTCAACCGCCCGGGTTGGCTCTTTTTGTTTCAAGTAAACGCTGGTAAATGACCGCCAGCGGGATGGAATACATTATGCCGGTAATCTGGAACGAAGCACTCCAAAAACGGGTCTGGTCGCAGATGGAGGTCAGCTACCCCAATGAAGGCGGCGGTTTCCTGCTGGGGGAAATCCAGGGGAAACACGTCTATCTGCGCAATGTGATCCAGATTGAAAATGTGTTCACTGAGGCGGAACAGTATCATCGTTATATCATGACGCCAGCGGACTTTATCCGCCTGGAAGATGAGGCCGAGGCTCAGGGACTATCGCTGGTGGGGTATTACCACAGTCACCCTAATGCCCCGGCGGTGCCATCCCGTTTTGACCGGGATCATGCCTGGCCGAATTTCATCTATCTGATTACGTCGGTGGTGAACGGACAGGCCGTCCACAGCCGGGGCTGGCGACTGCAGGCGGATCGCTCCCGGTTTAACGAGGCGATGGTAAAGCTTCAGGATTAGAGTCAGCCCTCAGCTATTCCCTGGTTTTCGAGGGATGGCTGAGGGTTGATGGCTAATCGGCCATCGCCACCCATCACATCATCAACCTGGCAAAAGGAGAACCCAATCGTGCCGAATATCAAGATCCCAACGCCGCTGCGTCCCTACACCGACAATCAGTCCCAGGTATCTGTCACCGGGGAAACCGTCGGTGAAGTTCTGAATGCGCTGGTCAATCAGTACCCTGACCTGCGTACACACCTGTTCAACGGAGACGAGCTGCGTAACTTCGTCAACATCTTCCTGGGCGACGAGGACACCCGTTTTATGGATGGGCTGAACACCGATGTCGAGCCGGACGACCAACTGCGGATTGTCCCGACTATCGCGGGCGGCTAACCATGATTATTCGCCCGGCACACCGGGATGATGCAATGGCGGTTGCCCGCGTCCAGGTGGATAGCTGGCGCACCTCGTATGCTGGAATCGTGCCACATGACCACCTGACACAGCTCCGTTACGAAGACCGGGCGGCGAAGTGGGGACGCAATCTGGACAATCCGGCGTGGCGTTCGGTGCTGTACGTCGCGGAGGACATTCCCGGCCAGATTATCGGCTTTGCCTGTGCCGGGCCGGAACATGATGACACACCGGGTTACACCGGGGAGGTCTACGCGATCTATCTGTTGCAGGCGGCACAGCGCAAAGGAGCAGGTCGGGCGCTGATGCGGGCCTGCGCCCAATGGCTGCTGACCCACGATTACCGGACAATGCTGGTGTGGGTGTTAGCGGCCAATGACTCGGCAAGACGATTCTACGAGGCGCTGGGCGGCCAATATATACACGAGAAAACGGTGGAGATCGGCGGTACGCCCCTGCTGGAAGTCGCCTATGGCTGGCAGGACATCCGGACACTGGCCGGATAGCGGGTTTGTTTTCAATCGCAGGGAAGCAAACCCGGAAACAATCAGAAATACGACTGTTTGAACATTCACGAGAGGGAGAAGAGTCATGACAGTTGAAACGATCCGCAAAATAGACTACACCGGGCTAAAAACCGGGCAGGCTGCAACAATTATCCTGCTGGTACTGGCGTTTGTGCTGGATAGCCCCATGTTGGTGGGGCTGGTGGCACTCGCCCAGATTCTCGGCGCGTTAGACGCACCCTTCGCGCCGTATCGTTTGCTTTATCAGCATGTTATCCGACCCAGTGGGCTGGTTCACCCCCATGTCATCCCTGACCACCCCGAACCGCATCGTTTTGCGATGCTGGTAGGAGCGATTTTTAACGGTGTGGCGCTGGTCGCGCTGTTGACCGGTGCGCCAGTCGTTGCCTGGGTGCTGGTAGGGATTGTGGTCGCCCTGGCAAACCTGAATTTCTGGGGGAACTTCTGCCTGGGCTGCTGGATGTACTACCAGCTTAACCGGCTGGGTGTGCCGGGCTTCGCGCAGGTTCAGCTAACCGACCAGAACTAAAATCAACCTGGGAGACCCATCATGTTTGAGCGCGTCCTGACTTTCGGCATTATCCTCGCTATCGGTTTTATTGCCTATATCATCCTACGTCGCTATCATCTGCGGCGGGTGGCGGTCAAAGCAGCGCATGATCCACTGCTGAGTGCGTTGAAGCCTAACATTCCGGCCATCCTCTACTTCACGCTGCCGGGCTGTATGCCCTGCAAAACGCAGCAGGAGCCGGCCCTGGAAAAACTGCAAACCGAGTTGGGTGACGCGATTCAGATTATCCAGGTGGATGCCATCCAAGACCCGGCTGCCGCACGGCGCTGGGGCGTGTTTTCCGCTCCCACCACATTTATTCTGGATAAGCGTGGTAAGCCGCAAACGGTGAATTATGGCGTGACCCGTACCGACAAACTGAAACAACAACTGGCGGGTTTGGTCGAGTAGCCTATCCCACAATCCGCCCCATGCACATCAGAGAGGGAGAGATAAACGCATGTTACCACTGGTCAATACAACCGTAGAACTGACCAATGAGGAAATCCGACGCTACAGCCGCCACCTGATTATGCCGGAAGTCGGCATCGAGGGGCAGCGCAAACTGAAGGCCGCCAGCGTGCTGTTGATCGGCACAGGCGGATTAGGCAGTCCGCTCGCCCTGTACCTGGCCGCTGCCGGAATCGGGCGAATCGGACTGGTGGATTATGACGTAGTGGATGAAACCAACTTGCAGCGCCAGGTGATTCACGGCGAGAGCAGCGTGGGTGTCCTCAAAATAGAAAGCGCCAAGAAGCGCATGTTGGATATCAACCCGCATGTGCAGATAGACACCTTTAACGTGCCGCTGACTTCAGCCAACGCGCTGGAACTGTTCGCGCCTTACGACGTGATTATTGACGGGACAGATAACTTCCCGACGCGCTACCTGGTGAACGACGCCTGTGTCAAGCTGGGCAAGCCGAATGTCTACGGCAGTATCTTCCGTTTCGAGGGACAGTTGAGCGTGTTTTACGCCAAAGAGGGGCCGTGCTACCGCTGCCTATTCCCCACCCCGCCCCCGCCGGGACTGGTACCAAGCTGCGCCGAGGGCGGCGTACTCGGCATTTTGCCGGGGACGATTGGCACGCTCCAGGCAACCGAGGCGATTAAGCTGCTGCTCGGCATTGGCGACCCGATGATCGGGCGGATGCTGCTCTACGACGCGCTGGAAATGAGTTTCACGACTCTCAAACTGCGGAAAGACCCGCACTGCCCGGTCTGCGGTGTGCCGCAAGATGAGGTCGAACTGATTGACTATGAACAGTTTTGTGGGATGCCCGCCCATGACCACAGCAGTTACCAGAGCAGCAACGGAGCGGAAATACCTGTGCCGGAGATCAGCCCCACCAAACTGAAGGCGCGACTGGATGCGGGCGAGGACATCCTGATTATTGATGTGCGTGACCCACATGAATGGGAGATTGTCTCGCTGCCAATGGAAAATGTGCTGAAAATCCCGAAAGGTGATATTCAGGCGGCGAAGAACGCGCTGCTGGCCGGGCGCAAGTTACGCGACGAGTCTACGCTGGCGCAAATCCCGGATGACCGCGAAATCGCTCTACTCTGCCGCAGCGGGAAACGCAGCGCGGACTCGATTCGCTTCCTATGGGAGGCCGGATACAAGAACCGGTTGGTAAACATTACCGGCGGTATCCTGGCATGGGCGGACGAGGTTGACCCATCCCTGCCGCAATATTAGGCAGAATCCGAGAATCAGCGCAGAGGCATGATCGTTCATGCCTGATGTGTAAGGGAGTGCCGATATGGGTGCTCCCTTTTCATTTCTCGGTTTAAAACAGGGTAAGCTGGTTCGGGGTGTCCGGGGGTGTTTTCCGCAGGGAGACAGGCGGCAGCAAACCGTGTACCGCTAACCACTCGGCATCCGGCCCTTCCCATCCGGCGGTATCCAGGTGGATACGTCCGCGCGGATCAAAGGCGAGTCCCTCCGCTTCCAGGCGTCGGCGCTGTTCAACGGCGGCCCGGCTGCCCGCTGGAAGACTGATTCCGCCCTGACTGTTGATGACCCGCTGCCAGGGGACATCCGCCGTATCCGTCGCGGAGATGGCGTTCATGGCCTTGCCCACCCAGATCGCACCGAACCGTTTGTAGTCGGCATCGCTCACGTTTTCCGGCGGGGAAATCATGGAAGCAATCTGGCCGTAGGTACTGACCACGCCCGCCGGAATCTGCCGGACGATAAGCCACACCGTCTGGAAGAACGCCTGTGAATCGGGGGTAGATTGGTCATCGTGAATCCTATCCATAGTAAGGGCGCACCGCCGTGCGCCCTACCACCAAACGTATGATTGGATCGCCCGGCTAATGCCCGCCCAGGTAGGCCTCAATGATGCTTTCGTCGTGTTGCAGAGCCTCGGCGGTATCGGCGTGGGTGATCGCGCCCGATTGCAGCACATACGCCCGGTTCGCAATCGAAAGCGCCATCCGCGCATTCTGCTCCACCAGCAGAATCGTCGTGTGATTCTCGGTGTTCAGGTAAGTCACCACGTCGAAAATCTGCTTGACCAGCAGCGGCGCTAACCCCATGGAAGGCTCGTCCAACAGCAGAATATGCGGTTTGCCCATCAACGCCCGGCCAATCGCCAGCATCTGCTGTTCGCCGCCGGAAAGCGTGCCGCCCAACTGCGTGCGCCGTTCCAACAAACGCGGGAAGCGGTCAAACACATAGTCCATATCGCGCTTGATGCCCGCCGCATCGTTCCGGGCGAACGCGCCCATTTCAGGTTCTCCGTCACCGTCAGGCGGGTGAAAATCTTGCGCCCTTCCGGGGACTGAATCACGCCGCGCATCACGATCTCGTGCGGGCGCACCAGGGTGATGTCCTCGCTGTTGAGGATGACCTGCCCTTCCGCCGCCGGGGTGATCCCGCTGATGGTGTTGAGCGTCGTCGTTTTGCCCGCGCCATTCCCGCCGATCAGCGTCACGATTTCGCCCTCGTCTACCGTGAGCGAAATCCCCTTGAGGGCGTGAATCTTGCCGTAGTAGGTATGAATATCCCAAATTTCCAGCAGCGTCATGATTCCGCAACCTCACTATCTTCGAGCAGTTCTTCATCCTCCGGGCCAGAGCCAAGGTAGGCCGTAATCACCTTCGGGTCGCGCTGGACTTCGGCGGGCGTGCCTTCGGAAATCTTCTTGCCGTAATCCATCACGCTCACCTGGTCGGAGACATTCATCACCAGCCGCATGTCATGCTCGATCAGGAAAATCGTCAGACCGAGTTCATCCCGCAGCCGCCGGATAAAGCGCATCATCGCGTCGGTTTCCTGTGGGTTCATCCCTGCAGTGGGTTCGTCCAGCAGCAGCAGCCGGGGTTTGGACGCCAACGCCCGCGCCACTTCCAGGCGGCGCTGCAACCCGTAAGGCAGGTTTTCCGCCAACAAGTCCTCCATGCCACTGAGTCCCACAAACTCAACCAACCGCATCGCCTCTTCCAGCGCGGCGAACTCCTCGCGTTTCATGCGCGGCGTACCGATGATGGACTCAATCGGGTTAGCGGTCAGCTTGGTGTGCATCCCGACCAGGATATTCTCCAAGGCGGTCATGCCATTAAAAAGCCGGATGTTCTGATAAGTGCGGGTGATACCGCGCTGCGTAATCTGGTCAGGCCGCAACCCTTTAATCGGGCGACCTTCAAAGATGATTTCGCCCTCCTCCGGGTTATAGAAGCCGGTCACGCAGTTAAAAAACGTGGTCTTGCCCGCCCCATTCGGGCCAATCAGACTGGCAATCGAACCGCGCGGAACCTGCAAATCCATAGTACGAACTGCTGTCAGCCCGCCAAACCGTTTGGTGACGGCGCGGGCATTCAGGATAATCTCACTCATGGCTCACCTCCGGGTGCTGTTTGGCGCGGTGTTCGGTGATGATCTCCGATAGTCTGCGTACCGGTGGTGGTAGCAGGCCATCCGGCTTGAGCAGCATGGCGACCACCAGCAGCGCACCGAATGCCAGCAGGCGGTAGTCCTGCAGCTCGCGCAGCACTTCCGGCAGGCCGATCAGAATAAGCGAGCCGACCACCGCGCCAGGGATAGACCCCAAGCCGCCGATGATAATCAAGCTGACGACATTGATCGAAACCAGCAGCGTGAAGCTGTTCGGGAAAATCCCTTGCAGCCACGAACCGAAAATCGCCCCGCCCATCCCGGCAAAAGCCGAGCTGATGCCGAAAGCCAGCAGTTTGCTGCGCACCAGATGAATACCCATCGCCTGCGCTACGTCTTCATCCGCCCGCATCGAGCGCCAGGCACGCCCCAACCGCGTACTCGCCAGCCGGTAGACGACGAAAGCCGCGAACATCGCCCCGGCGATAAAAAGGTAGTAGATACTGATTGAGTTACCAAGCGATTCGTTAAAGTTGATACCAATCGAACGCAGGTCAATCACCGGGGTCGGAATGGGGGAAATCCCCTGTGCCGCGCCCAATAGCGGTTTCAGGTCATTGGAGAGCGCCAGCAGGCGGATAATCTCACCAAAGCCGAGTGTCACAATTGCCAGGTAGTCCCCGCGCAACCGCAGCACCGGGATACCGAGCAGCACGCCCACCGTGCCGCTGGCGAGGAAGGCGAACGGCCACGCTTGCCAGAAGGTCATCACGCCGGTACACACCTGCTGTACCTGGTCGGGGGCGATGTCTTTGGGATTCACCCCGCCGCAGGTCAGCAGACTGGGCGTCATCAGCAGCCCAACGGTATACGCGCCGATGGCGAAAGCCGCCACATAGCCCAGGTCAAGCAGCCCGGCGTACCCGATCATCACATTCAGGCCGATGCCCATGATGATGTACATCAGAACCAGGTCAAGCACACTGGTGATGTACTGCCCGGCGAAAATCGGCAGCACCAGCAGCACCACAATAGCGAACACCCCGCTCAGACGCTGTGTCCCTTGCTGCTGTGGACGCGGCATTTCGGTGAACTGCTGGTTGGCCCGTTTGCTGAGAGTCGGGGTAAACCAGGTGACTACCGCCACAATCAGGAAGATAACCAACGCCAGTTCCGGCGACATATCACGTTTGCCATTGACCAGACCCAGCACCACCAGCCCCAGCGGGATATTTAACGCGCCGTTGTGGCTGTTCGTCGGGGATACCGCGAACAACGCGCCCGCCGCGCCGATAATGCCGAAAATCAGCACGAAGAAAACGGGATTATCCGCACTCAGGCTCAGAATACGCGGCGAATTGCCCGTACCCAGCATCCAGCCGTTTTCCGCTAACCCACCACCATTGGCGAGCAGTAACAGCACCACTCCGGCGGCGATACCGGCAATAAGGCCGATTCCCATCCGAGGGATAAATTTTTGCGTGTTCGGTACGGGTATAGATAGTCTGGCGGTGCCAATCCCCAACATGACCATCATGCCGGGCATAACAATCATGTAGCCAATCACAAAGGTGATAGCCACCGCCAGCGCGTCCGGCAGGGCGATGACACCGTTCACTTGGTTGACCAGCAGGCCAACAGCAGCCATCACCGCCGCGCTGATGACCAGCGTACCCTGCACATGGCTGGGTGTGGCCGAAAGCAGCCCGGCCAAGACCCCCATCACGGCAGTCGTTCCCAGGAAGAGCAGTACACCGGGCAGGAGTTCCTGCCCAAACAGCAGTTCTTCATTCAGCGGGAAACGACTAAGGTTGACAAAAATGAAGGTGAGGTCAATCACGGATTCGAGCAACAGCAGCAGCGCCAGTCCGCCGCCCACGATCAGGCTGCCCACCAACCCGTTCACGACTTTAGCAGCCAGACCTTCGCCCCGGTTCGCCATAAAGTAGCCCACGCCACCCACCGTCGCCACCAGGAAAACAGTACTGGAGGTAATGCTTTCCCCGATGACCGTCCGCGTGGCGAAGTTGCCAAAAATGCCGGTCAGCGCCAGGATGAGAATACCGGCGGCGGCATATAAACTGTATCGAATGGTGTTCTTATGGATCATCGTCATGCCTTCTT
>JACKCH010000030.1 GCA_020634115.1 Anaerolineaceae bacterium | reverse complement strand
TGGATTCAGATGTGCCGGGTTGATGAGTATGGTCTTGAGGTTGTTCACCCGTATCACATCAAACAGCAGACCCACACCAAATTCTACGGTCATCAGCACATCAGACTTGCGGGTGGCTTCCAGCGTTTCCAATCCCATTTGTGTCATAATCGGATTCAGCATCTTGGGCACAACCCGCATTTGCTGCATAACACTCATATCCTTGAGAGACGCATTCTCTCTTATGAAGATGTTGGTGTCATATGTGAGGGGGTGAAATCCCAGGTTACGGGCGTGCACCCACGCTTCATACTCCGGCGAGGCGACCACCTGCACTTCATGACCCGCTTTTTGTAGTGCCATCCCTAAAACCACATGCGGACGGATATCCCCCCATGTGCCGTATACAAAAATGGTGATATGCATCGAATACTCCCTCAAGTTTTGTTCGATACGGTTATTGTAGTGCATAATGAATTATAGGATAGAAAATTGAAATGATTGGGGGAATAGCTATGCAGTGTGTACCCGGCAACTGCGAAGAAGACGCTGGTGGAATCAGGTAAAACAATGCCCCCGCTCCACAACCGGGAACAGGGGCGATTATTATCTTAGCAATGGGGCGTTAAAAGTGGCCTACTGCCGTACCTTCGCGCCTAGTTCACGTTCAACGGCCTGCATGATCTTGCGATGTACTTTCGCCACCTCTTTATCGGTCAGCGTGCGGTCATCGGCCTGATAGACCAGGTTATACGCCAGACTTTTCTGCCCTGCCGGGATTGGGTCGCCGGTATACAGGTCGAACAGCTGCGCCGCTTTGAGCAGCTTGCCCCCGGCTTTGGTAATCACCGCTTCCACCGCCGCGGCAGAGGTTTCACCGTTCACCACCAGCGCGATGTCCTGGTAGATCGGCGGCGTGACCGGCAGCGGCTGCGCGGTATACAGTTCATCCACCAGCGCCAGCAGCGCGTCCAGGTCGAATTCCGCTACGAACACCGGCGCAGTCGTCAGTTCAAAGGTGGTCGCAACCAGTGGATGCAGTTCCCCGAATGAGCCGATTTCCTGCCCGCCCACGCTGACCAGCGCCGAACGCCCCGGATGCAGGCTAGGGTGATTACTCCGGCTGTAGGTCATGCCGCTGATCTTGAGTCCGGCCAGCAGCCCTTCCACCATGCCTTTCAGGTCGTAGAAATCCACGTTATCGCCAGATTCGTCATGTGTCCAGGCGTCTACTCGGCGCGGCCCGGTGATGAGCAGCCCCAGGCGGCGCGGTTCGTCAGGGAGCGTGCCGTCCTCATGGGCGAAGTACACGTTGCCAACTTCGAACACCTGTTGGCGCGGGGTATATCGCTGGTTGGCGCGCGCGTTCTCCAAGAGGCTGATGAGCAACGTATGGCGCAGGGCGCTTCTATCCGCCGCCAGCGGGTTCGCCAGTTCGATATACCCGGCGTGGGAGGCTTCACCCCGGTGATGCGGGTTGAGTTGGGCTTCCCGTTCCGGCGTGGTGAAGCGATAGCTGATGTTTTCCCGCAGGCCGAGCGCCACCAGAATATCCCGCGCCCGTTCTTCCCGTTCCAGCGCCACGTTCGTCCATTGGGGCGGCATGGCGTCGGCGATAATCGTATCGGGAATCAGGTCGTAGCCGTTAATACGGGTGATCTCTTCGATCAGGTCGGCCTGCCCGACATGCGTATCGGTGTTGATGTCCATGCGGAAGTCCGGCGCGGTTACATGCAGCACATCGCCTTCTACCACCACACCGAATTGCAGGTTTGTCAGGATGTCGGCCACCTGCTGGGTCGTGAAGGCCATCCCGGAAATCCGTTCGACCTCGCTCATGTGCAGGTCAACCGTCACAGTGGGCGCGGGCAGTGGATACTCGTCAATAATTCCCTCCGCCACCTGACCACCGCCAGTCTGCCGCATCAATTCGATGCCACGCTGCACACCTAAAAGCGCCTGGCTGGGATGCACACCCCGGCTGAAGCGGACTCCGGCGTCGGTGTTGACCTTCTGCGACTGCATGGTGCTGCGGACATTGATGAAATTCCAGTTCGCTGCCTCCAGTAGGACATTGGTCGTCGTGTCGCTGATTTCGGTTTCCGCGCCGCCGATGATGCCGCCCATACTTAGCACCCCAGCCTCGTCACACACCAGGATGTTATGTTCCTGAAGTTCGCGGGTGACTTCGTCCAGCGTATCCAGCATTTCACCCGGTTCCGGCAGACGGGTGATGATCTTCGGTATGTTGCCGCCAACCCGCGCCTTGAGCTTATCGTAGTCGAAAGCGTGCAGCGGTTGGCCGATTTCAAAGTTGACGTAGTTCGTTACATCCACAATGTTGTTGATCGGGCGCTGGCCGCATAGGGTCAACCGCCACTGCATCCACTGGGGCGATGGCCGCACTTCGGTATCCCGCAGCAGCGCCAGCGTGAAACGCGGGTTGAGTTCCGCCTCTCGGATTTCGATGGCGACCTGCCCGGTTATGGGTGCGCCTTCCGCCAGATAGTCGAACGATGGCGGTTTGACCGGCTTGCCGAGCAGCGCCCCGACCTCCCGCGCCACGCCCAGGATACTGTAATTCCGTGCCATATTGGGCGTGAGTTCGATTTCGAGAATCACGTCGCCCAACACGTCCTGCAACGGCGTGCCGGGGGCGATGCCGCGTGGGTTCTCCATGAGCATGATGCCCTCGTGTTCGCCGGAGATGCCGAGTTCTTTCTCGGAACATACCATACAGCGGTTGGGGACGCCGCGCAGTTTCTTTTCTTTCAGCACCATGCGCTTCGGCTCATCGCTGTGGCCGTCCCAGACTTCCGCGCCTTCCATCGCAAACGGCGACCATAGCGGCGAGTCGAGCGGGCCAATGCCTTTGTACTCGAATAGATTTGGTGCGCCGGTCACGGTCTGTTCCAGTTCCGCGCCGCCATAGTCCACCACTGCAATCACCAGACGATCCGCGTCCGGGTGTGGTTTCACCTCGCGTATAGCACCCAGGAGAATTTTCTCCCGATCCCATACGAGATGGTTGGAAAGCGGCCAACGCACGCCCTCGACGAAGCCCTGCGGCACGCCAATATAGGTGATGCTCGCTACTTCCAGCCCGGCCAGTGTCAGCCGTTCGGCCAGCAATTCCACCGGGATGTCAATTTCTACAAATTCTCTCAGCCAGGATACCGGTACTTGCATGTGTTATGTCCCTCATTGATTTTCTGAAACGTCTATGGGTAGCCCTGCATGAACCGAGCTATTTTTGATCGTTATGATTCACTTTCCGCCCGAAGGTCAACCACTGTCGCGTCATCCCACGCCTGGTTAAATTGTTTCTCATAGAATTCAAACCAGACACCTTCATCACCGCGCCGGAGCATGATATTCGGGCGTGTGGTGTAGTCACGGCTTTTGTAGCTATGGAATTCAACCCACATGATGTCAGTGATACCACTGCGCTCCACCAAAATCATAGAATAGGGCAGCACACAATCAAGATATGCAAGTTCACAGGTGCTACCGTTCCTGGCAGCGGCTTTCCCCAGTTCACGCACCATTTTGGTGGCATACTCAATGTTCGCTCTGGGAGGGCGCTCTGTCGGATCATCAAGCATCATGTGGTAATCGAGCGCCGAAGACTCAGGATTAACCAGGATAAAACGCAGTTGGGTGTTGGACTTTTTTAGAAAGTCCTCAAATAGACCCAGTCGCTCCCGAATCAGATTCACGCCTGAAATCGCCACTATGGAAATGCGTCTGGCTTCAGAGAACCGGCTTTCCAGTTCAATATCCCGCCGGGTACGCAGACCACTTTTGGCAGAAATCCGCTCAACCTTGTCGCTGAGTTCCTCTAGAATCCCAACTCGTTCGATTAACGCATCTGCCGCTAGCAGCATGAGCAAGGGAATAACCGCATTCTCAGCGCCATTTGCAGGCAGCATATCCAGCAGCAAAAGCAAGAGAATAACCGCCCCCGCTACAATCGTCAGGATAGGTGTCAGATTTTTTCGATTGAACCAGCGTCTCCAGCCAGATTTTCTAGTTTCCATCTACCATGCCTCGCAATGATGGTTGAATGTACGGGTAATCCTCACGCCCCAAGGCCCAGCACGCCGAAAATCACAGTGGCAACGATGAGCGCCAGCACCGTGTTGAACACGGTTGCGCCCAGGTAAACGCCGATAGGTTTCCACCCCGCCTTCCGTAGTTCAGCGACGGTGAAATCCAGACCGATGCACACGAATGCCAACGCGAAAAACCACTTATTGGCCGTATCAATCTCGGCGGCTAGCGCCGGAGTAAAAACATCCAGTGACGCCAGAATCGAAACCAACACAAACCCCAACACAAACTTGGGGAAACGCTGCCAGATCATCGCCGGTGTGGGGCGTTCACCTTCACCCCGATTCACCACCAGGGCGAAATACAACGCCAGCGCAAAGGCGACAAAGCCAATCAGGACGTTCTGCGCCAGCTTGACCACCGCTGCGACCTGCTGTGCCTCAGGGCCGTAGATCGTCCCCGCGCCCACCACAGCGGCGGTGGTATCTATGTTGCCACCGAACCACGCCCCGGCGATGGTGGGTGTCAGTCCCATCACATTCGCTAACCAGGGCATCAGCACCATCAGCGGCAGCGCCGTTAGGATGACCAGTGTGGTGATATAGCTGACTTCTTCTTTTCGTGCCTGCACTGCCCCGGCAGCGGCAATCGCCGCCGAAACGCCACATACCGAAACGGCGGAGGCCATCACCGCTTTGAGTGTTTCCGGCAGTTTGAAGCGTCCGGCCAGCCACCAGGTGAACAGAAAGACAGATGCGACCATCACCAGCGCCTGCACCAGCCCCCCCGCACCTTTCGCCAGCAGGTCGCCCAGACTGATGCGTGCCCCCAGCAGCACCAGGCCGATTTTTAGAAAGAGTTCGGTGCGTATTGCCGGGCGCACGAAGTCGTATAGGTGGGCGAGTCGCAGAATCCCATTGGCAAGCAGCCCGATCACCACTGCCGTCAGCGGGTATTCAAGCGGATTTTTGCTCATGCCCTGTGCCTTAAAGCTGGCGCTAATCCATTTGTCCAGTTCGGCAACCAGCACCACTAACAGAACCAGCATGACCAGCCCAATCAGCAGTCTGGCCCACTTCCTTGATTGTGTCTCTTGTTGGGTCATGTCGGCCTCCTTACCGGGCGAAAATTCCAAACAGCGGCCAGCGCAGTAGCGAGGCATGTTTATACGTGAGGCTGTAGGCGGTGTCGCAATCATTCGAGAGCCAGAGCTGCGCCATGCCACTGGGTGGCGCTTCCACCGTCAGGGCATCCGGGATGCCCTCGGTTGTCGCCAGACTCCCATCCTGGCAGTCGTATTGATAGACCATGCCCGCCGTGAGCGCGGTGAAAATCGTCGTATCCGGCACGAACGGTATATCCGCCGCCACCTGCCAGCCCGCCCCCGCCGGGAGATCAACCACTTGTTGTTCGCCCGGCTGTACGGCGATGGTTTTGGTTTGCCCACCGGGTCCCAGCAGCCCGAACCCGATGACGACGACGATGCCTAATCCGATCAACGTTGCCAGCCAGTCTTCCGACAGGCTGAACCGCTTCTGTCCCCCTGAAACCGTCATGTAGTGTTCCTTTTCGTAAAATCCAATCATTTTGGAGTTCTATATGGAAACAACCCCGACAGACCGGATGTGATACTTGTGGCCTTTAAGAAAGGAATCGGAAAACCATTTTGCTCTGGTGGATGCCCAGAATGGCATCCCTACAATGGGATTCCGTAGTCCGCCAAAATCCTGCCGACAGAGTCTCGCTCGTAACCTGATTACATTCTTAGCCTGCATAAGGAGCGTGCATTGTCGTTTGCCTGGTATCGGGTTTATTCGCTGTGCTAGAACTGCTCCAAAAAGCGCAGATCGTTGCCCCAGAAATAGCGGATGTCGGAAATGCCATGCTTGAGCATCGCCATCCGTTCCGGCCCCATACCGAAGGCGAACCCACTCCACTCCGCCGGGTCATAGCCGCCGTTGCGCAGCACAATCGGATTCATCATGCCCGACCCCGCGATTTCCAGCCATCCAGAGTATTTGCACACGCGGCAGCCTTCACCGCCACACAGAAAACACTCCACATCCACTTCCATACTTGGCTCCGTGAACGGGAAGTAGGAAGCACGGAAGCGTACCGCCGCGTCTGCCCCGAACATGCGCCGCGCGAAGGCGGTGATTGTGCCTTTCAGGTCGCTCATGTGGATATTGCGGCCAATCGCTACACCTTCCAACTGGTGGAATTGCATTTCGCTGCGGGCGGAAATCTGCTCATAGCGATAGCACATCCCTGGCAGAATCACACGGATGGGCTGGGTACCGTTTTCACCGAGGTCGCGCATGGCATGGATCTGCCCCGGCGACGTATGCGTCCGCAGAATCATGCCCGGTGTGGTGGTGTGGAACGTATCCCACATATCCCGCGCTGGGTGGTGCGGCGGGATGTTGAGCAGCGTGAAGTTGGTTTCATCATCCTCCACGTCCCGGCTGCGGTACACCTGGAAGCCCATCTCCGCCCAGATGTCATACAACTGGCGGAGGGTCTGGGTGGAAGGATGCAGCCCGCCCACCGGCTGTGTCCGCCCCGGCAGCGTCACGTCAATCTCGCCCTCTTCCAGGTCACGCGCCAGTTCCTGGTCGTGGATGGCCTGTTCGTGAGCGGCGTGTGCGTCCGCCAGCAGATTCTTGATTTCGTTCGCCCGTTTGCCGAACCCGGCGCGTTCTTCAGCGGGAAGCTGCCCGGTGCTGCGCAGCAGGAGCGTCACCGCGCCCTTCTTCCCCAGGTACTTGATCTCCCACTGGTGCAGGGCTTCGCTGTCATGCGTTGTGGCGAGTTCCGCCTGGGCTTCCTGGTAAATGGTTTCGAGTTGTTCCAGCATCCTCATCCCTCTCGTTTTGGTGGTTAGTTATCGGTGGTCAGCCGTCATTCATTATTTCTTAGGGTTGGGGTGGTGTCCTGCTCAAAAACAAAAAACTCTCGCCCCACAGTCAGGGACGAGAGTCCGTATCTCCCGCGGTACCACCCTGGTTGACCGTCATTCCGACAGCCCGCCTCATTGGGTCCTGTGACGCCGGACACAGCGGGACAAGCTACTGAACGATCCTGAAAGACCCCGTTCACCTGCCAGCTCAAGAGCGAATTCCGCGATGGCAACCTGCCGGTGCTTCCAGTCTGCTGGCATCCGGCTCCCTGGAGGTGCTGAATATCGCGCACGATCTCTATCAACGCTTTGTGTTATTATGCCGGGGAAAATTTGACCCTGTCAAGCCTGGAATCCATTTTGACCTCTCATAAACTATAAAGAGAGGATTTTACGCATTTCTGCCTCTTGACGACCTTTACGAGTTGTGTTATGGTGTATCTATTGAGAAAGGGGTGTTTTCGAATGACACACGCAGTGAAACCACGTATTGAGGCAGGCGCAATCTACTCCCGGCAAGAAGCCGCGGAGGCGCTGGGCATTAGCCTCAGTACCTTGAAAAGACTCATTCGGAAAGGACACCTCAGAGTGAGTAAGCCAGACGGTATGCGTCGGGTGTTTATCACCGGTGAAAGCATCCTGGGGATGCTGAACGAGACCGTCGTGGAACGGGGTGCCTAGTCATGCAGACACATCGGCAGTATACAGACCACATGCTACAACCTTATAACGGCGTTTTGCTTGCCATGCTGCCGTCCATCTGGACGGAAGGGTGCAGTGCGCCTGTCGCGGGTGGCGTGGATTCAATCGGTCTGTTCGATGTTGCTGGCGATGTGCGTACAGCGTATCAGTCTCATACCAGGGGGGGGCCATGTCCCTAAGGGCGGAATACCCCCAAACCACTGGTAAACGCAACCTGAAAAGGGCGTGAGACTGATAAAAAAGTCCACGCCCTTTTAATTTATTTTGTCTGCAATCAGCTAAATTTTGTACGAGGTGAAATAATGGGACAGATTCACCAGCTCGACTTCCAGGTTACCGCGACAGACATGCAGCTAGCAGGAATTTTCGACACCCTCGATGACCTGCACAGCGCCGCCAGTGACGGGACGCTGCCTGCGATAACCGGGTTGAGCAATCGAGAGCTTATCGGGTGGCTGCACGAACTGGTGTATACCGCACAGGAAACCATCAGTGAGATCGAGCAGCACAACGGCAGCCCGAATCCTGTCCTCAGGCTGGTGAAGTAAACCGACCAGCACAGGGGAGCATTCGGCCAGTTCTCAGACGAACGTCAGACCAGCAACCGGGAGTGAAATGATTATGAACCGGCAGCGTGAGCTAGAGACGAAAAACCTTGAGGACCGCCCAGCACACCAGAATCTCTTGAAGGCCGAACGCGAATGCCTATCAAAAGCGATGTTTGAGCGACTGCAACGCGAAGCAAGGCGGTACAGCGAAATATTGCAGAGTTTACCGAAAAATTAAATCAGCCGGGTCAGTTTTCTCCTTATCCCCATGAGAAGCTGGCCCGGAAAAACCGGGCGATACGCCCATCAGCGCAGACCATTCAAGCATGATAAATCCAAAACGAACAGAATCGAACCGAGTGCTGAAAGAACCTTCACGGGCGAGATGGATTGGAATAGTGTGGCAAACTGGGTTTTTGACTTCGGAATTGGTTTAGAGTAAAGTAAACAATCTTCGTTTCATCTACAAATCAGGAGGTGGGAGATGTCCCACCACGATCATACGGCAGGGGAGCATCACGTGCGAAAATGGGTGTTGGCTCGGTTCCTCTGCCGTTCGCTTTCCCCCAGCGTGCAGATCTCACACATCAGGCTCTAACGTCAACCACTATTGCCACCCCCCGGCACTTATGCCAGAATACGCTGATACACGAAATCATGCCCCGGTAGTCACACACCGGGCTGACCAGAAGGCTCTTTAATGACCGAGACACCACCCCCCAGTACAGTGCAGGCTTCGCGTCCTTCCCCGGTACTGGTGTTATTCCTGATTTTCCCGCTGTTAGGGATTGTCGCCGCGATTATCACCGCGCTGAACGACCCCGGGCTTGCCAATACGGTGCCCGCCACGCCGCTGCCCGTTACTGTCGAATTCAAGACACTGGTGGATCAACCCGCCCCGAATTTTGAACTCGCCAGCCTGGAAGGTAACGCGGCCAAGCTGTCCAACTACCGGGGCCGGGTCGTGTTCCTCAATTTCTGGGCGACCTGGTGCGAACCGTGCCAGCGCGAACTCCCGACTTTCCAGGGATTTATGGCGGAGCAAGGTGAGATTGGCCCGGTGATTCTGACCGTGAATATCAGTGATTCGCCCAACCAGATCACCGACTACTTCCAGGAACACGGTATCGCGGACATCCCAACCTTGTTGGATTTTAACTTGACCGTCTATGAGGATTACGCCATCAGCCAACTGCCGACCACGTTTGTGATTGATGCGGGTGGCGTGGTGCGCTACCGGCATATCGGTGAAATGACGGCTGATGATCTGCAAGCGTATGTTGAAGCATTAACCCAAACTTCATAAACCCTTGCGAACTCTACTCTGTTTGTCATGTACAATAAGGTTGGTTTTAAGGCGATTTTTTCGTTCAGTGGAAATCGCTTCTGAAAAACGAGCGGGTTTATCGCAGTGAGGCGAGGCTAATAAACGGAAATGAGCAATGTGCGGGTACTGGTGGTAGATGATAGTCCAACAGTGCGCCACCATCTGGTCGGGCTGATTAATGAGATGCCCAATCTGACGGTTGTTGGGGAAGCTGCGGACGGACAGGCAGCGGTTGAGCAGACAGCGGCGTTGGAGCCGGATGTCATTACGATGGACATTCAGATGCCGCATGTAGACGGTTTGGAAGCAACTCGCCGTATTATGCGTCAGGTTCCCACCCCAATTGTGATTGTCTCTGGGCTGGTCAACGATCAGATCAATCTGTCTTTTCAGGCGGTAGAAGCTGGTGCGTTGGCAGTTATCTCCAAGCCTTCTGCTCGCCACGCCCCCACGTTCAGCGCCCAACAACGCCAACTAACAAACACGTTGATGGCGATGGCCGGTGTGCGGGTAATCCGCCGTTGGAATAATGGCACAGGCGAAGCGCTTATGCTGCCACTCTCGGTTGATCGGTTGGAGCTCGTGGCTATTGGCGCCAGCGCGGGCGGGCCAAGCGCCCTGAACCGCATATTGAGTGCGTTACCCGCTGACTTCAATCTGCCTGTTCTAGTGGCACAGCACATGCCGCCGGAGTTTGTCGCCGGGCTGGTGCGCTGGCTGGATAATACCTCCCCATTACAGGTACGGCTTGCCGCCCAGGGCGATATTCTGCGACCAGGTGTGGTCTACCTCGCACCAGGAGACGCGCATCTCACGGTGATACGGCGCGGGTATCTGCTCGTGGCTGAACTGGTGTATGAGTCGGGCGCTTCTCTGTATCAGCCCTCGATTGACCATCTGTTTCATTCGGTGGCAGCGACCTGTGGAGCGGCGGCTGCCGGGGTCATCCTGACTGGAATGGGCAGTGATGGCGCGGATGGCTTACTAGCGATGCGGCGCGCCGGGGCGGTCACGTTCGCCCAGGATCAGGCCAGTAGTGCAGTTTTCGGGATGCCTGCCGCCGCCATTGACCGGGGGGCAGTCACCCACATTCTACCGATTGACCATCTTCACCAGGCGCTGATGACGGCAGTGACGGCAGTTTCGGGCTGGTAGATCGCTGAGAGCGCGTATTGGCACGCTTGAAATATGCGGGTTCGTAGGCTTGGGTGGATGTGTATGAGGTAAAGGTGCCGTTGCCTGGTTTGATGTAAAAGGGCGCACGATCGTGCGCCCTTATGAATCCTGGCTATTATGCTGGATTTCTTACGTGGCTTGACTTTAGAATGAGCGGTGATTATTCGCGCTAACGCCGGGCAGCGTGTTCAGGAAGTCCTCGTTGCTTTCAGTCAGGCGGAACTGGTTGATGAAGCGTTCATACGCGCCGACCATGCCCAGGTCGGGGTCTTCGCCCAGGTGCGCCAGCATATTCCGCAGGGTGTAGACCCGCTGCAACACGTCCGGCCCCAACAACAGTTCTTCACGGCGGGTGGAGGACTGTTCAATATCGAAGGCCGGGAAGATACGCCGCTCCTGGAGCTTGCGGCTCAGGTGCAGTTCCATGTTACCCGTACCCTTGAATTCCTCGTAAATCACGTCGTCCATTTTGCTGCCGGTGTTCACCAGGCAGGTCGCTACAATCGTCAGGCTGCCGCCTTGCTCAATGTTACGTCCCGCGCCGAAAATGCGCTTGGGCGGGTGAATGGCCGAAGGATCAAGACCACCGGAGAGGGTACGCCCGCTGGTGGGGACAACCAGGTTATACGCCCGCGCCAACCGGGTGATACTATCCAGCATCAGGACGACATGCTGCTGGCTTTCGACCAGCCGTTTCGCCCGGTTGACTGCCATTTCTGCCACGCGCACATGGTGTTGTACTGGATCATCGAAGGTCGAGGCGATCACTTCGGCGTCCACCGAGCGATCCATATCGGTCACTTCTTCCGGGCGCTCCCCGATGAGGGCAATCATCAGATGCACGTCAGGGTAATTCCGGCTGATGGCGTTAGCGATTTCCTTCAGAACGGTGGTTTTACCGGCTTTCGGCGGCGACACGATTAACCCGCGCTGACCACGCCCAACGGGGGCGATCAGGTTCAGGAGGCGGGTGGATAAAATGCGGGAGTTGGTTTCAAGATTATAGCGTTCGCTGGGGTAGATGGGGGTGAGGTCTTCAAAATTCGGGCGGTTCTTGGATTCTTCCGGGTTCAGCCCGTTCACCGCGTCCACCCGCAGCAACCCGTAGTATTTCTCCGAGTCTTTGGGGGCGCGTACCTGCCCGATCACCAGATCACCGGTGCGCAGATTAAAGCGTTTGATCTGCGTCTGGCTCACGTAGATGTCATTCGGGCCGGGGAGATATTTTTCAGCCCGTAAAAAGCCGATGCCATCATCTACAATTTCCAGTACACCGCCGCGCAGTTTGTAGCCCTGGCGCTCGGCGTTGTGGCGCAGCAGCGCCAGGATTAACTCCTGCTTCTTCAGGCGGCTGAAACCGTTAATCGTACCGGTGTCACGCGCCATCTGACGCAGGTCGTCTAGTGTTTTCTGCTCAAGTTGTGCAATATCCATGGGTAAGGGACTCCGGGGTGTGTATCACCCGCTGTATGACGCAAAAATGCAGCCTGATTCGAGCGAATCAGCGTACTGGCAGGTAACTTTGCTGGGACATGCTATATGTTTCATCAGAAAAGCCATGTGACAGGCTGTTAGAACTGGTTTAATCCAGATTAAGTTGAAAAGCCTGGAGTTAATGGTTAAGAAGTGGGCGGCTTTTAAGCCTAATGGCACTATAGCATAAACGCTGGAATAAGGCAAGCAAAAGTTTAGTAGTCTATAACGAAATCCTCCACGAATCGCACAAATCACCCTTTGCCTCTGCAAAAAAGCGAACTGCCGCCCTATTTTCGGCTCTCTTTTAGGTTAAGTGGGGTTAGGTTCAGGTAGAATTGCCGTTGTCACTGCATCTGCCAGCCATGTCTGATATTGTTCATCTGACCATCCCAGGTCAACTGTGAGTACCGTAAACATTTCCCCACTGGAAAGCGCAAAAACAACGTCGGCAGCCGCCTCGATACTCATCTCGCCCCGCAGTGTCCCATGTGCCGCTACCGCCCTGACAAAATGCACCATTCCCTGCCGCCGCTCCTGCAACATCCGCTCACGCATCTCCGCAATATCCGGCTCGGTTTTGGCTGCTGTCCGCATGACCTCGAAAATCGGCGCCATGCGCCCCATAATCGTGCAGATTTGCCCGGCAAACATGCGAATTTGCTGGCGCTGATCTATCTCCTGGGCGGTCTCCTGAACAGCGGGGCGTTCCAGCAATGGCTGCGGCTCATCATCCCCTACGACGGAGACATGCACCAGTTGGGCGAGGATAGCGCGTTTATTGCCAAAGGTGGCATAAATTGTTTCGGGCGCGACACCTGCTTCCTGGGCAATCGCCCCAATCGCTGCCCCGGCATACCCCCGTTCAATAAATAACCGGCGGGCGGCTTCTATGATGATCTGCTGTGTCTGACGCGCCTGTATCTGGCGACGGGTCGAGTCATAGCGGCGGTTGGAATCACCTTTTTTACTCATCCATCCCTCTTGCTTTACTCATCTTCCATCACTATAATCTGTTTATTCAATACTGCGTAACTGTATTTAATATAGTATAACTGTAAAAAGAGCACTGCATGATCCCTCTAATAGTGGAAGAAGGAGTATGGTATGTCAAGCGAACGGCATCAGGAAATGTTCCGTATTGTTATTGAAGAGGCCTTCAACAAGGGTAATTTTGATGTCCTCGACGAGCTTTTTGCGCCGGATTACACCGAACATCAGTTTGGCCTGAAACCCACCCTGGACGGCATGAAAGAGGATTTCGCCTTTCTGCGCCGGGCTTTCCCCGATTTACACATGACCATCGAGGATATGATTGCCGATGAGGATACCGTGTGGGGGCGGATGACCGCCACCGGGACGAACCTGGGGCCGTTCATAGGGCCGCCAACTGGGAAACACATGGAAATCACAGTCATTGATATTCTGCGTTTTGCCAATGGCCGGGTTGTTGATCACTGGGGATCGCCAGATCGCTTCGCCGCAATCGCGCAGCTCGGACTCCTGCCACAATCACAGCGATAAGCCATAAAAACGTATCCCATCCCTGACCGCCCCCTTGGGCGGTCTTTTATTGTGGAAAACATTACAGAATACGGCGTTCCTCACCGTTTGCCCTACGTTCACATTCCGTCCGGTTGCGGCACTTGTGTTGAAACTGGTATGCTGAAACAGAGCAGTTCGACTCTTTTAAAGAAACCGATTTAGAGAGGGAATATGAAACGGTTGATTTTGTTCATGCTCCTATGTGTGTTCGCGCTCCCAGTGCTGGCGCAGGACGACGCGGTGAGCATCACTGCGCCAACGACGGGGAGTGACGTGTTTGGGACGGTGGTCATCACCGGGACGGTGAACCCGGCTGACCTGCAAAGCTATTTTCTGGAAGTCAGCGTCTACGGGGAAGCAGAACCCCACTGGACTCCGGTCACGCTGCTTTCTGCCACGCCAGTCACTGCTGGGGTGCTGGCCGAGTGGCCGACTCAGATGCTGTCGGATGGCGCGTATGCGCTGCGCCTGCATGTCGTCCTACGTTCCGGCGAAAGCCTGTATACAGTGGTCGAGCCGCTGAATGTGGTCAATGCCAATCAACCGATTCCCACCGTGAGCGCCGCACCGGAAATCGTCCCACGCCCGAACCCGGTCAACACGCTGCCCGTGCCACTGGGTGGGCATGTCCTCTACTTCAGCGACGATACCCAGGCCGCCATGACCGAGATGGGCATGACCTGGGTCAAATGGCAGATCAAGTACCAGATGGACGACACGAACATCCTCAACGTGGTACGTGACCGCATCAACTGGAGTCACGAGGCCGGGTTGAATGTTTTATTGAGCATCACCGGGGAAGTCGGTGAACTGACCACGCTGGGCGATGACTATTACCCGGTCTTTGCCGATTTCCTGGGGCAGGTGGCCGCCCTCAGCCCGGACGCTATTGAAGTCTGGAACGAGATGAACCTGGATCGGGAATGGCCGCGTGGCCGTATCAGCGCGACGGCTTACGCGCAAATGCTGGGACCGGCCTATGAGGCCATCAAAGCGGTTGACCCGCAGGTGATGGTGATTACCGGCGCACTCGCCCCTACTGGCTTTTTCGGGGGATGCAGCGGGAACGGCTGCGACGACGGCCCGTACTACCAGGCGATGGCGAGCGCGGGCGTGGCGGACTATGCCGACTGCATCGGCGTCCACTATAACGAGGGCATCATTTCGCCCCGGCAGTTGGGCGGCGACCCCCGCGTGCCGGACTACCCGACGCGCTACTTCAAGTCCATGACGGATCGGGCGGCGTATCCCTTCCGTAACCTGGATATTCCCATGTGTTATACCGAACTCGGCTATCTGACGCCGGAGGGCTACGGGCCGCTGCCGGGTGGATTCGCCTGGGCATCCGGCACGACGCTGGCGGAACAGGCTGAATGGCTGGCCGAGGCGGTCAATCTGGCCGGGGATGATTCCCGCATCGCAATGGTGATCGTCTGGAACGTGGATTTTGACGGCTACGAGAGCGACCCGCAGGCCGGGTATGCCATCATCCGGCAGGACGGCACTTGCCCGGCGTGTGACACCATCGCCGCACTGCGGAGTGAATAGGCATTCGTAACGTAGTTGGATGGTGTAGGGACATCGCCGTGTGTCCCTACAAACCATCATTTTCGCTACAATACTAGCGACTTCTTGGTGGGACTGGCCGATAATCCCCTGGCAACACCAGCACGCTGTCGCCACTGGTTGGGTTCAGGCGATAGATACCGGGCGAATCGTCAAAGGATGAAATTGTATAATAGAGTAGTGAACCATCGTCCAGAAATCCGAAGTACATTCTTCGCTCTTCCGTGGCGGGTAGGTCTATTGCCTGCCCGGTTTTGTCCACAATGATCGTGGCCCCCCGAGTAAAAAAACTCCACAATTGCCCATTGGGAGAAAATATACCGTACCTTAATGTCCCAAATTCTTCAGCCGACAGGGATTTCATGATGCGTTCTTCCTGTAAATCCCAGATGATGTAGTGTTCAGGATTTCCCGCCTGGTCTTGCAGCAGTGCCCAATTCCCATTGGGAGAAATGCCAGGGATAAGTGCCACTGAGAAGAAACCCAACATCAATGGGGCTTTGTCAGGATAGATGATATACCCCTCGCCCGTGCGATCTATCAGCAACAGGCGATTATCCGAAATGCGGCTGCGAACCGTGAAGCGACCACCGGATGGCAGAGCATAATGTACCGGCTCTTCCTCAGGGTCGGTGAGCAAATCTAAAGAGCAGTTCTCTTCGCAGAGAAAATCATAGCGATAGAACACGTCATCAACATATCCCCACATTAGAGCTGTCTCTTGTGGTTCATCTTGTAACACTTGTCGTGACCCATCAAGACCATACATAACCGTTATGACACGCTTTGTCTGTGGATTATTCGCTCGACCTAACCAACGCTCTCCGTTATCGAATGGATAGATAGAAGGCGCTCTTTCCCTGAAATTCATCCAATGTCATGACAACCCGATCCTCACCGGAGAGCAAATCTCGGTCATGTAGCGTCCAGGTGATGTCGAGATCATCCTCAGGTGTTTCTGTACTGATGTACCGCATGTGCGTACCATCTTCTGAGAAAACGCAGCAGCTATCACGAAGGAGACCTGCGATTCGCCCGTTTAACAGCGAAAACTCGTCTGTTTCCGTATTGAATATGCCTGCAGGGGCGATATTAGATGATATTGACAATAGAAATAGAAAATTATCCAGTTGCTCTTGTGGGTATGTGATGTCCTCAAATCCAGTCACGACAGATTGTGTGCCATCCGGAGTCAAGATATAGAGGCCGTCCTGATCGTTGTCACTCGCTATTTTTGCGAGCATACGATCCTTACAGATCGGCTATGATAAAAAGTCGTTCACGCTCGGCAGTAGATCGCGTGTATCGCCATTGATCTGGTAGGCAATTAAGGTCTGGGTATCAACATTCACAGCGTACTGCCAGCCAGGAATATCCAGCGAAACAACGTCTGGAACAGCTTCTGATATGGCTTCACCCGTGAAGGGATACTGCACGGATAAGGCTATCTGGTCGAGCAGGGGCAACCAAAGTTCTTGTTCGGATGACAGACCCATCATAATAATCACAATGACACTCGGATTATCGGTCAGATAATCAATAAACTCAATAACGCCGACCAGGCCCTGATCTTCAGCGGTGAAACGTCCGGCGGTATGCCGCCGACCTCCAGCATAACCGGTGTCTGGGGTTCACCGCCCATATTGTTACCATATTCCGATAAAATGCTCTCGAAACTCGCGCCGATCCGAGGTAGGCTGTTGACCAATATTATTTGTTGTCCCGTTGTAATGCTGGGTTCATTTTCAAATAACTCAGGTGAGCTTGCTATGACAAGAGTCTCGGCATCTTCCATGACCGTCCAACCGCTCGGATAGTGCAAACTCAGCGATTTATCTTCCCAGATATATTGCTCCCAGTCCGAATACAGGCTTTCGGTACACGCATCGACCAACGCGCCCAGTATTTCTGGACATCGGTAATAATCTGCGTGGCACCAAAATGATCGCCACTGTCGGCTAGTTGTTGGGCGTCATCTAAGGCAAGTTGGGCTGAAGTCAGATCGATGGTGCAAGTTCCATCCTGAGCCTGAGTGGAGAATGCACCTGTAATCAAAAGTATCATCAACATAATAACTGTTAATGATCGCGTTTTGAGCATAGTTTGTATCTCCTGGCTAAATATGTGTTAGAAGTGAATTAAAAATACTTCTCAGTTAGCGCAAACAAAGCGAAACATCCACTTAATCAGTGTTGCATAAAATACACCGTTGTGCCAGTGAACTGCCTACCAGTTTCTGCTGCATAATCCGAAATTTAAACCACTAAATTACAGAGTCGGCAGGTGTTCCGTTGTATGTCATTAAAAGTTTTTGAACAATAGCTTGGTGGGATAATTCGCGCATCATTATGATGATCGTCTGGACTTAATCCACGACAAATTCGACGAGGGCATATCACGCCCCTTGTTGATTCTTTAACCAGTGTGCTTGACTGGAAAGAACAGATGTGCTAAAAATGGAGTATTGTCGGAACGGATTCACCTTAAGGAGATGCGACATGAGCCTTGTTGTTGAACAAAGAATGTCCGATTCGTCTTACGTGGAAAGCATCACACATGGTTGGACGGTGAGCGACGGTCATACCATCCGCCCCGCGGAAGTTCACTGGCATCTGGTTCTCGTGAAACATTGCGGACAGGTACACCCGCTGGTTGTCGGCCCCTGGGTTACAGCCGGGGCGGTATCGTGGGGAGCAGACGCGGAAATCCTGTGGATTCGCTTCAAATTAGGGACATTCATGCCCCATCTGCCAACCCGGAAATTTCTGGAAACAGAAACCGTGCTGCCGGAGGCAACCAGCCGTGCTTTCTGGTTGAAAAGCACGGCATGGCAATTCCCCGACTATGACAATGTGGAGACGTTTATAGACCGACTGGTGCGTGACGACGTGCTGGTGCGCGACCCGGTAGTCAACACGGTATTGCAGGGGCAGTCGCATGACCTGTCGCCCCGCACTGTCCGCCACCGTTTCCTGCAAGCTACCGGGCTGACCCAAAGCCACATTTTCCAGTTCAACCGCGCTCTGCGGGCAGAGGCGATGCTGCAAGGTGGCGCGTCTATCCTCGATACGGTGGACGAAGCGGGCTACTTCGACCAACCCCATCTAACCCGCTCGTTGAAGCGGTTCACCGGCAAAACACCCGCACAAATCGTGGCGGAGCGGGTTTAGCACCCGCCTCTACACCCAAAAATAATGGTCTCTTGGTCTGATGTTCGTAAAACGCTGACTCAGCCCCACTTAATGTTCATACCACCCGTGAAGGAGCCGAGTTCCTGGATGCTTTCACCACTCGCGCTGTCCCAAATCGTGATTTTGCCATCCGATTGCAGACTCACAAATTGACTTCCGTCTGGACTGAAGTCAAAAGCGACAAAACGGGTATATTCAACCGGTGTTTCGACAGTGACCGTCTGCTTAACCGAACCCGTAGCGACATCTATGCTCTGCCAGTAGCCATAGCCCCCGACATAAAGCGTGCCGGACGCGGCCAGATAAGCCGAGGTTTCAAACGACTGGCCTTCGGGGGCAGTCGCTAACAGCGCATATTCGGACGTATCGGTATCGAAAACATAGCTGGCGTCATTCGTCAGCAGCAGCGCATGGGTCTCGTCCACCGCATAGACCGTTTTCAGATTGCTGATGTCGGTGTCATAACTGGAAACAATCCCATCCGCTGGGTTGAGCAGCACCAGATTATTTTCACTTGACCAGCTTAACACCAGAACATTGCTGGTATCGCCCATCTGCGCCAGGCTGACGGAATTTCCCCCCGTGTAATAGTCAAAAATGACATACTGCGCCAGGAGTCTATTAAAATTCGACAGGGGATCGTAAAAATAAATGAGATTGCCGAGTGTCATGGCTAAAAAGCTGCCATCGGCACTATAACGGAGATCGTAAATAGGGTCCGTTGGTATAATGGGGTTACTATCGCCCCCGCCGCCGCCCATCAGGTTGGCCTCCACTATATATTCGCCCGTTTCCAGATTCAGGACACTGTGCAGGTAGGTATAGTTATTCCAATCCGTAATCAGAACCGCTAACTCATCTGAAACCGGGTTAAAGGCGGTCAGGCGGACTTCCTCGCTGTCATAATAGACCTTCGGCTCGGCATCGGGATTCTGAGTATCAAAAACCCACAAACCACTGCTGGTATTCACGACGATCCAACGACCATCCGGCGACCACTTGAGACCCTCTGCAAGTGCGTCATCGGCTTTGACCAGCACCACGCTCCCCATGAGCAGTAAAACGCTGCACAAAACCAACTGAATCTGTTTTATCATACACGTCCCCTTTTACCCGCACGATTGATACGTTTCAATGTATCCGGTTTCCTCAAGGCACGCAACAGGGTGTTGCGCAAATTGTGGCAGGGCGGCAGTCTGCTTAGCTTGCCATTCTGTACAAGACACTGATCACCCGCTTGGATTATCCTATGGGTGTTCTCAGGAACAGCTAATTAACAGGAGAGGGAGAGTATCATGAGTCACGAAGCCCAAAAACATGATCTGGTCATCAGCCGCGTTTTTGATGCCCCAGCAGAACGGGTATGGAACGCCTGGAAAGACCCGGAACAGGTCAAACAGTGGTGGGGGCCGGATGGCTTCACCGCCCCACTTATCCAGATCGATTTCCGGGAAGGCGGGACATCAGTGCTCTGCATGAGTTCACCCGAACATGGCACTCATTACAGTACCTGGCAGTACCAGGAAATCGTCCCCGTGCAGCGTATCACCTATATTCACAACCTGGCGGACGCCGACGGCCGGTCTGTTGACCCGGTTGCAATGGGGATGCCCCCGGATTTCCCGCAGGCACAGCGCCATACCGTCACCTTCCGGCCCGTGAGTGCCACGCAAACGGAATTGACCGTCACCGAATACGGCTGGACAGTCGGCCAGATGATGGAGCTATCCCGTATGGGCATGGAACAGTGCCTCGACAAAATGGCGGTTCTGTTGGCCGCAGATTAGGGCGCGGTGAATAATCTTCACTATTGGGGTGGTTGCGGGCATAATGGGGCGTGGTGATTAAAGACCCTGGAATCCAATCCTTATGACCGCAACCTCTGCACCTAGCCGTTCCCTTCGTAAGCTGCGCCTTTCCGCGTTTGACCGGATGGTCGCGCTGATTGTTGTCCTGCTTGTCGCAGGGATTGGCCTGACGATTCTGCTCGGTGATCGCGTGGGGGTAACGGTTGAACGGGCCGCGCCGCTGGGCGAAGCCCGCAGCACCAGCCGGGTTGTCATCCAGTTCAGCGAGGTCATGCAGCGCGACACAGTGGCCGAACGGCTGTCCCTGGTCGCACTCCACCCTGATGCCCCCGCCGATGTGATGGCGCTCACGCCGGATGACTTGGGCGATAGTGTAACGGGCAGCATCACCTGGAATGGCCGTGCGATGATTTTCCAGCCGGACACGGCGCTGCAACCCGGTGGACGCTATGGCGTGTTCCTGCAACCCGGCGCGCAGGCTGATACTGGGCGTGCCGTGCTGGCGGAGTACCGTTTCGCGTTCACCGTGCGTCGCCCGCGCGTGGCGTATCTCGCTCCGGCCAGTGGTTCGCCCTTCAATATTTGGATTGCCGACCCCACCGACCCGGAGAGCGCCCAGCAGGTCACGTTCAGTCCAGCGGGAATCTTCGATTTTGGTGTGAGTCCCGACGGCACGAAAATCGCGTTTTCCGAACGGAACACCAATACCGGTACAGCAGACATCAAACTGCTCGACCTGGAAACCGGCGGTTTGGAACAGTTGACCAACTGCGCCGACAGTGACTGCACGACTCCCGTCTGGCGCCCCGACGGCCAGATCATCGCCTACCAGCGGGTGGACTTCAACACCGGCCTGAATGTGCCGATCAGCCCGACCCGCACCTGGCTGATTGACCTGAGTACCACACCGGCTACGACGCGCCCCCTGTTCGATGATAGTCAGATTCTCGGCTATGGCCTGCAATGGTCAGCGGATGGCAGTAAGGCGACGCTCTACGATTCCGGGACGCAGAGTATCCTGCTGTATGACTTGAACGAGGGATCCATCGCGCTGGTTTCCAGCAATTACGGCAATTCCGGGGCGCTCTCCCCAGATGGCACGAAACTGGTGTTCACGACAGTGCTATTCGAACCCGGCACGACCCGTAACGTACTGCAAATAGCCGATTTCAGCAGTGAGGCATTCAGCGACCTCAGCCACGTAGATGAGTTGGTGGACGATGACGCGGCAGTATGGAGTCCTGATGGCAGTCTGCTGGCGGTAGCGCGGCGCTACACAGATGATCGTTACACGCGGGGCAGGCAGATTTACCTGATGGACCCGGCGACGGGCGATGTGCAGCCGCTGGTGGTAGACCCGCGCTATGCCAACGGGTTCTTCTCGTTCGACCCCAGCGGGCAGCAGTTGGTGATTCAACGCTTCCCGGAACTCACGGAGGATGGCACACCCAACAATGCCGGTGTGCCGGAAATCTGGACGGTGAGTCTGGCAAGTGGCATCCTGCGCCAGATCAAGATAGACGGCTTCCATCCCCGTTGGGTGCCGTGAGTTAAGTATAATGGGAGGAGCAGGTAATCTCCTGGTCAGATGCGTACTGAATGGAGCAATTGATGACAGTGGATAACTGCCCATTTTGCAAGGTTGCCCAGGGTATAGGTGATGCTATCACGCACCCCTCGGATATTATTTACCAAGATATATACACGACGGCTTTTATTAGTCCTAAATGGTGGCCGAATAATGTCGGATACACGATCATCATCCCCAACCAGCATTATAAGGATATGTTTGATTTACCTGCTGACATCATGGCACATATCCATATAACTTCTCAGAAAGTCGCTAAAGCGTACCTCACCATTTTTAGTTGCGATGGTATTTCTGTACGACAGCATAACGGCGCATACCCTCTCCAAGAAGTCTTGCATTATCATTTTCATGTCTTCCCTCGCTACCATAATGATCAGCTATACGCGCTTGATGACCATTCGTATCGCACAACCGTTGAGCAGCGATTACCATACGCCGAAAAAATTCGTGCATACCTAGAACAGCACGAAGCCGATTGAATCACTTCAGCTTCTTAATATACAGTTTTTACTCCCCTCGTGAGTGCCATGAGGGAGATGCAAAAACTAAATCATCCCCTCATCACACTTTATATTCGCCACTTAGAAATAGAACATATTTTCTCATTACTTTCTCATGCAACTTGCTTGAAAATACAGAACAAATAATCTAAAATAAGGCTATCGTACAAGTCGTAAAAAACGCCTTTTGAGAGGGAGATAACCGATCATGACTTACCCATTAGTCCACATTGAATTTCCCACCCAGGACACGAAGAAATCATTGAAGTGGTATGCCGACGTGTTGGGCTGGGAAACCAGTTTTGATGAGAAGATGAACTATGGGATGCTGAGAACCGGCGCGGATCAGGTCGGCGGGGGCATCAACCCACTGGATGCTGCCCATTTTTCGGCAGGCGCAATCCCGTATGTCTCTTCCGACGATATTCCAGCCCTGCTCAAGAAAGTCACGGCCAGTGGCGGCACTGTCCTGATGGAAGAAACTCCCATTCCTACGATGGGGACGCTTGCGATGTTCACGGACCCCGACGGCAACCGCATCGGCGTGATTAACTTCCCGGCTCAGGGCGCGTAATCGCCAGCAGACGACGACACCCCAATGCCCCCATTCCTCATGGATAGGGGGTTTTTGATTCGAGAAAAATCGTTTGTGGGTTTCTACGAGCCGCTTTCCAGCCAGGCGGGTTGGGATTTCGCCAGAGGGTGGTGCAGGATGTTGAAGAGTTTTCGCGCCTCTTCCCAGCGGGCGTTGGCCTGCTCCGGGTGGTTGACGGCGGCGTGATACGCGCTCTGCGTGCTGAGGGCTTCGGCCAGCAGGCGGCGTGAGTCCGCGCGGCGTGCCAGGGAAATCGCTTCGGTCAGTTGGGCTTCAGCCTGCAGATAGTGCTTTTCCCGCATAGCGGCCTGTGCGTCCCCCGTCAAGCCCTGAATCAGCAGGTCGAGATCATTCTCCTCGCGCCCATGCTGAATCGCCTCCGCAAACAGAGCGGCGGCAGCCCGCACCTCGCCCAGCGCCAGCAGGGTACGCCCCAGGTTGAGATTGAAGATATGCGTCCAGTAGGCGTTATCCAGCGGTTGAATCTGCGCCAACGCCTGATGATGCAGCGCCAGTGCCTTCTCGTGCTGGCCGACGGAGTCGTAGGCCACGCCCAGGTTACTCGCCTGAATCGCAGCTTGCAGCGTCAGATTGAGCGACTCGCTTTTTCGCAGCGCGTATTCGAGGATGGAAATGGCCTGCTGGGAGCGTCCGGTAACGAGCAGGAACCAGCCGTAATTCCCCCGGCGCGTCACTTCGGCCTCAGCGTCGTTCAGCCGCCGGGCAATCGCCAACGTCTCATTAAAAAAGGCTTCGGCAGATTCGATGTCGCCCTGTTCGACATAGGCATTGGCCGCGTTGGAAAGCACCAGTCCGCGCGTCTCCAAATCCGCATTCAGCATATTCAGCGTAATCAACGCCTGTTCGTAATCTTTCAGCGCTCGTCCCCCCTGACCCAGCCGTTTGCGGGCGTGGGCGATGTCGCAGTGCAACCGGGCGACCTGCGCCACCTGATTCTCGCGCTCGTAGAGGATGAGGGCGGTGCTCCATTCGTTAATCGCGTCCAGGTACTGGTGACGCTCCATGTAAAACAAGCCCAAATCGCGTCGTGCCTGCGCCTCCGCCAATCCCATTCCCCGGCTACTGGCGGCCTGAATGGCCCGCTGGTAGGTCTCCGCTGCTGCGTGGTCATCCGTCTCGGCGTAAGCGGCGGCCAGTGTCCGCAGGATCTCAATCTGTTCTGCCAGGGCGTTCTTCGTTGGGTTATCCCAGGCGCGGATCGCTTCTTCCAGGTACGGGACGGCTTCGGCGGACTGTTTGTTTGCCTGGAGTGCCATGCCCAATACGCCCCGTGCCAGGGCTTGCAGATGCGGATCATCCTGCGATTCGGCGGCGGTAACGACCATCCGTGCGTAGTCTGCTGCCTCAGCACTGGCGCCAACTTTCAGGCCGGTACGGGCGGTTATGACCAGCGCCTGGATGGTTGCCGGTTCGACGCTATCCTGTGGGAAGAGCGTCAGCGCCTCGCGCAGCAGACGGTAGGCATCCAGGTAGCGCCCGGTATCGTTGGCGCGTTCGCCCAGGACGATGCCCCAGTGGCGTTCGTATTTCCGGTACCCCAACTGCTTCGCCAACCGCAGCGCCCGGACGAGTAGTTGGTCGCCTTCGTTTTCCTGCCCGTTGACGATCATCGCCTGCCCCAACCGCCCGACAAACAGGCTGCTCATCTCGGTGTCCCCGGCGGTGTTGAGTCTGGTCAGCGCCTCACGCAGCAGGTGAGCCGCGTAGCTGGCGTTACTTTCATGTAAATAGGTATCGGCCAGATGCCCCAGGCTGCGCCCTTCCGCACCATAAGCATGAACCATGCGGGCGAGCGCCAGCGCCTCTTCATACTGGCGGCGGGCCTGGGTCCAATCTCCCTGTTCCTGGTGGATTCGTCCCAGGCCGGTCATGAGATAGGCCATCTGTGTCTCTCGCCCGCGTTCCTTAGCGGCCTGGCACGCCTGTTGGAGAATATGCTCGGCGGTTTCCCACTCACCCAGACCCATCAATGACTCGGCCTTATGCAGGGCAATCACCAGCAGGCCGGTGTAGTCGCCAATATCCTGAGCCAGGTCTGCCGCGATGTCGAAAGCGTTTACCGCCTCGGCATAGTGTTCGGCGTGTTTGGCACGCTGCCCGGCTTCCACCGCGTTCTGAAGATTCTGAACAGCAGGCGATGGTGCGGGGGCGGTATTGAGGCCTATGAAGGACTTCAGGTAATCCCAGAACTGCATGGATACAACCTCGATTCAACCGGTTTGTATGGTAGGTGATGGTTTGCGCTGGTGGTTTCATCTTACATCGGGATACGCCTCCCGCAAAGTGGCGAATGCGGGGCGGGGACGGCTGTGGCAGATACCGCCGTCGTTTCAACCGGGCGGTTTTCCGGTACAATAACCAGTGTAGTGTTATTTTCTGCGGCTTCCCCCCAAGTACAGCGGAGTCCCGGTTCATGCTCGAACCCTATACCCAGATCGGCGGCACAACTTACCCCACCTATACCCTGCTTCTGGGACTATCTATCCTGGTGAGTGCGGGAATCGGCCTGCTGCGGCTGCGCGGCGGGGTCGCGCCCGGCAGACTGGCGAATGTCTACCTCGTAACGCTGGTTTTCGCGGTGATCGGGGCGCGGGCGGAACACGTTCTGCTGCACTGGGATCATTTTGGGGATAACCTGGGCGACATCACCAATCTGTATACCGGGGGACTCAACTGGCATGGCGCGGTGCTGGGCGGACTGCTTGCCGTGTACATGATGGGGCGCTGGCGTGGGCTGGACAGGGTACGGCTGCGCGACTCGCTCGTATTGGCGCTGCCGCTGATTGCCCTGGGGTCGTGGTGGGGTTGTGGCGCGTCCCACTGCGCGTATGGCCGGGAGGTGGCGACGCTGGCCGATTATCCCGCGTGGGTCGCCGCCGAAAGCGCGGACGTATATGGGATTGTGCTGCCCCGTTACAATACACAGATTTTCGGAATGGTTCTGGCGCTGGCCGGAGTGGTGTTTGCCGGGCTGCTGGTCTGGCGCGGTTGGCTGCCGTCACGTCGTTTCTGGCTGGTGCTGGCGCTGCTGGCGGGCGGTCAGTTCCTCATTGGCTTCTTTCGGGATGATCCGATGCCCTTCCTGGCCGGACTGCGGGCCGACCAATGGCTGGATGCGCTGGTCTGCGCCTGGGCGGTGGTGCTGAGTTATAAGGCCTGACAGCAAGCCGTCGGGGTGCGTATAAACCCTACCCGCTTCACTCCGGGGCGAGAGTGTAGATCACCTCATCGCGGTTGATGACCTGGAGTTGGTTGTGGGTTGAGTCTACGGTTAGTCGCAAGTCCGATGGTCTAGGAAATGGGGTTGATGTATAGCGTTTGATGACTTGCAATCGGCAATTTGGCCCATTTTCATCACAGGTGTAGAGATACAAGGCATTTGTAGACATATCCCAGCTACCCGTATCGTCAACCCAAAGTAGATAGTCTATACTCCCATCAAATTTGACCGTCGCAATGAGTGATGCGTCGTTGACGATACATGATGAACTGATAGAACCCAGCACGCAAGCGAACAGGAGCCACGGCAGCAGCGCTAAACCCAGCCACCTGTTTTTCGTTGGATACAGCAAAACTCCGCCGACAATCAACCCCACGAGAAGAGCAAGGAACGGATTGTACAGAAGATTTCCAGAGAACTGCCGAAGCAAAGCCGGATAAGGCATAACTGCATCGTGGTTTTCAGGATGAGACGGCACACATATACCGGATATGTACCAAATCCACACAGCCGACAGCGCCACCCACCCCAGGAACAGCCCGGTGTACAGGTTCTTTCGGCGTTTGGCGGAGTTGCGCTCTGCGATTTTCGTGTTCACCCATGTCTTCCTATCACAAAACGGTTTTTAGCGCGTCCCCGGAGGCTGGAAGCCGTTCAGCTAAGTGGCTACCCGCTTCACTCCGGGTCGAGGGTGTAGATGACCTCGTCGCTGTTGATAACCTGGAGTTGGTTGTGGGCGGGGTCTACAATCAGCTTCAAATCCTGCTTTTGGTATGCACCTGATAAATGTCGTGCAATCTCC
>JACKCH010000003.1 GCA_020634115.1 Anaerolineaceae bacterium | reverse complement strand
AACTGGCGAAAGCCGCGATGCTGGCCGGTGATACGGTTCGGTTAGGACAGTTACTCAATGAAAGTCACGTCAGCTTACGCGATGATTTTGAAGTTAGCAGCGCAGCCTTAAACGCCATCGTCCGTATCGCTCAGTCACAGCCGGGATGTTTCGGCGCCCGGATGACTGGTGGCGGTTTCGGTGGCTGTGGCGTCGCGCTGGTTAAACCGGCATTTGTCCGTGATTTTGTGGAACAGATCAACGTGCAGTACCAGAGCGAAACCACTCATTCACCGGCGATCTATGTGTGCGCCGCCAGTAATGGCGCGGAAGTTGTCGTGTAAGACGGGAAACGAATCACCTGTCAGCCTGTAAAGGGTATTTCTAGATTCTTTCATAGGGTATCCCCTTCTGGACTCGACAATATCGCCCCCCTATATTCGGCATCATTCGGCATCCTGGTTCCGAATAGAATGGAAAAGAGCTTCTCAGACATAACCGGGAAGCTCTCTATTTTAGGCAATATCGCCCACCTACGAAGTAGCTGTACGCAGCGCGTACTGCACAATCAGATACTCCGCGTGAGTCCACAGCAACGGGTTCGCAATTTCGCCGCGTAACTTGACCCATCCCTCATAACGGGTTGGATCGAACATGACATCATTGATCTGTTCAGGCAGATTACCCTCAGCATCAGCGTGCGCTTCGGCCCAAGCGACCAGCTTACGCGCAGTGGCACGATCACCGACCTGAGTCTTGTACCATGCCAGCCACAGACCCAGCAGCACCCAGGGGCCGCCCCCGTAGTAGGTATCCTCAACGTGGCGGTGGACACCATACCCTTCGGCCAGCAGATCACGCTCAATACGCGCAACGGTGCGCCGCATCAGCGGGTCATCAGCGGTGAGCAGGCCATCTTCGGGCAGCGCGGCCATCAGAAGATTGGCATCCACCAAATCCAGCCCAACCGACTTGGCGAGTTCCCCATCAGGGGTGAGTCCGTGTTGCAGGATATAAGCACGAATGGCAGCGCGAGTCGGCTCTACTTCCAAAGACGGCACTAACCGCGCCGCAGCGCCCAATCCGGCATAAATCGCTGCCAGTGTGCTGATATGAATGGCATCCCCCCGCTCTTCCCAGCAGTCATAACACGGGGTTTGCCACACCGCTGCTAAGTAGCGGACAACGATATCAATCGCATTCATCCAGGCAACGGGCAACGGGTGAATTCGAGCGACTTCGACATACTTCGCCAGCGACCAGACCCATAAACCCGGACCATCCAATTGAAATTCCGGCCAGTCTGAAGGCCCGACTGTCCCTTCATCGTTATAACGGGCGTTGAGCGTATCGGTCAGCACCAATGGCTGGTCGAGCGCGGCACGCTGAATCGTGCGTTCCAGGGCAGCGGCACGTTCGTTAATAATCCGCGCGCTCCACTGGTGAAACTTCAGGGCGCTATCCCACTGGCCGGACATACCGACCCGATGCGGCACCATGTTATGGAGTCCATCCAGTGCCAGCGCATAAGCGATAAAGGCGCCATCCCGAAACCACGAAAACTGGTAGTCGGGCATTACCGGGCAGGCCAGGTAACCGCCGCCGGGCTGCTGGTTATCCAGGATGACCTGCTGGCTATGCAGATGGAGTCTACTGAGTGTACGAGACTGCGCGTTAATTTCCATCCGCGTACTCCACGACGATCATGCTCCAATAGTCCAGACCGGGCAGCGTAAATTGCAGGATACCATCCACGACGGTATAGGCCAGTGAAGCCGGATTCATCGTCGCTTCCGCGTCCGGGGACGCAACCCAGACAGCCGCCACCGGGCGCGACACCGTAATATGGACAACCACGTCAGTCAGCGGCGTTGGCGCGCTGCTTGCAGCCACGTTCCAGTTGGTCTGGTCTACCCCAATGAAGTTAATCAGATTGAAGGTGTCGAAGGCATCGCCCGAACGAACCACCGGCACAACCCGGTCACGGGCGGTAATACCGCGTGTGCGAATTGTACCCAAGTCAACAGCCCGGTGCAGGTCATCGCTCCCGACGGTGGTTGTGGTGGAAAGTACGTTTTCGTAGCGTACCTGGAAATCATAGTAACGCCGGAAAATCGGCTGCTGCTCCGGCGTGAGCTTGCCAAAAAGCGGGAAATACGGGTCGGCCAGCATACTCTCCGGTTCGCCGGTTTCCAGATGCGTGCCGCCACTGGCGAGAATCACCGAATTCGCAAGCCGCCAGTTTATCTCCTGCGCAGGGGGGATGTAAGCCGGGATAATCACCGGCTTGCCATTGCCCAGTTTTTCCGCATTCGTCACGATGCGCCCCAGGTCGAGGTAGCTGTCGTTGGGTGACCACACTTCGATATAGGCCGCGTCTTCGTCAGAGGGTGCGACGGTATCAATCGGCCAGTTGCCTACACAGTTAAACAGGGTCACACCTGAACTGCCTCGGTATTCCTGCACCAAAACCGCCGTCTGGTTGATAAACTGCGGCATCACATCCGCGAGGTCAATGTAATTTCCATCATTATCATAGCCATTTTTGGGTGAACCGTACTGGTCAATGTGGATGCCATCAAAAGGGGTGTGATTCAGCACATCCGCGTACTCGCCCAGCAGATGCTGATTCCAGGGTGAACCGGGGGCGGGGTTCATGATCGCAATAAAGCTGTTGTCGCCAAAATCATAGACCTCATGCCGGGCATCAAATAGTCCCCAGGTGGGATGCTGACGATAGAAGGCCGTCGAAGCGCCATAGATCGCCGTATACGGCATCGCGGCGATGCTGTGAGCGTGCAAGGCGTCTATGAGGCGGCGAATCGTGGTCATGGACTGCGGGCGACCCAGCCCATCATCAAAGCGGTCTGTCTCCGGCAGCAGGTCTTCCCAGCGGTACTGCCAGTCGTAGAACTGCACACCGTTGATATGGTGCTGGAGCATCCATTCAACTGTCGGCGTATCGGTCCGGCGCGCTGGACTGAAATCACTCAGAAACCCATAGCGCGGCGCGTCAATCCAGCGGTTGAGGACATCGAATGCCGAGGTCTGCATAGCGATGACCGCCCCGGCCTCGTCATATACCGCCACGCTTACTCCATAACCACGCGGCACGTCCAGCGGCGGCGTCCAGGTGAACACCGCTTCGCCCTGCGTGATCGGCGCGTTGATAGTCGCCAGTATGTCTGTTAGAAAGCTGATCTGGGCCTGAATGGTCATACCCGTGCTGGCGCGTACCGTTATATGAACGGTTTCGCCTGGCTGGTAAAAGCCTTTATCCGGCAGAATGGTGATCGTTGGTAAATTCGTGGCAAACACAACGCCCCCCTGTATCAGAATGAATAGGAACAAAAGGAATGATCCGGGAAGCCGGTGCTTCATCCACGTACCCCCCCGCTGGTAATCCCCTGAATAAAATAACGCTGGAAGAACACAAAGAGTAAAATTGTTGGAATCACTGCCGTGAGCGACCCGGCAAACACCAATCCCCAGTTTGAGCTGTGCTGCCCCCGGAAATTCGCAATGGCTATCGGCAGAGTACGCAGGCTTTCGTTCGTCAGGAAGTTGAGGGCCAGCAGGTACTCGTCCCATGCACCCAGGAAACTGAATACGGCCACGGTGCTGATCGCGGGTGCGGCCAGCGGCAGCATGACCCGCCAGAAAATCGTGAAGGCATTCGCACCGTCTATAATGGCCGATTCTTCCAGTTCGCGGGGCAGATTTTCAAAGAAACCCCGCAGCAGGAAGGTATTAAACGCCAGCGGCCCGGCGCTATAGACCAGCACCAACCCCGGCAGGCTGTTGAGCAAACCGAGGTTCTTCGCCAGGATAAACTGCGGGATCAGCAGCACCACACCGGGAATCATAATCATGACCATCAACACACTGAAGATGATTTTTTTGCCGCGAAACTCAAAGCGGGCGAAACTGTAGGCCATCGTCGCGGCCAGTGCCGTTACCATCACGGTTGTCGCCACTGCGACTCCGGCACTATTGAGCATCGCCCGCACAAAGTTCCGGCTGGTGAAGGCCTGCTCGAAATTCTCAAATGTGATGGTTTCGGGTAGCAAACGCGGGGGGTATGGCTGGACAAACGCCACACCCTGCAATGCGGTTGAAGCCATATAGAGCAGCGGTGCGACAGCGATCAAAACCCCGGCGCATAGCACCAGAAAAATGACGATGTTCAGGAGACGCTGTTGGCTACCAGATGTTGCAATCATTATCAATACTCCAGGTCTTCATCGCCACGCCCGAAAAATCGTGCCTGCACGACACTTACCAGAACAATCACGATTGCCAGGACATAACTGAGCGCCGCGCCATAGCCAAAATGCAGATTGCCGAAGGCTTCATCAAACATATAGGTGAGCGCAACTTCAGTACGGTGCAGCGGCCCACCCCCGGTAATCAGCAGTACCGAGATAAACACCTGGAACCCGCCGATCATCAGGGCAATGAGGACGAAGAAAATCGTGCGGCGGATAAGCGGCAGTGTCAAATAACGAATACGCTGCCATTCCGTCGCGCCGTCAATTGCGGCGGCCTCATACAGCACGGTGGGAATGCCTTGCAGCGCCGCCAGGAAAATCACCATCGCCCAGCCCATCCCCTTCCAGATACCCAGACTATAGATGGCAATCCAGGCCGTATTGCTGTTTGCAAGCCACGATACCGGCTTCGCAATAATTCCCAGTTTCATCAGCACAAAGTTAATCAGGCCGCCATCACCGGGACTGAAGATATACATAAACAGGAAACTGACCACAACCCAGGAAGTCACAACTGGCAGATAATAGACTGTCCGAAAGAAACGGCGGGCGATAAGGACGCGGTTGACAAGAATCGCAAGAGTCAGCCCAATAATCATCTGCCCGGCTACTGTGACCACCGCATACACAGCCGTATTCCGCATCGCCAGCCAGAACGTCTTATCAGCGAGAACAGCCTGGTAGTTCGTCAATCCCACAAATTCACTGGTCTGGCCGGGGATGATGCGCCAGTCAAAGAAACTGATATAAAGCTGGTACACCAGGGGATAGACCGACCAGATCAGGTAGAGTGCTAACCCTGGAATGAGGAATAAATAAGGAATGTAAGGGCTATAGTATGGCTTGCTCCGGTCTGGCCGACGCTGCGACGTTCTGCCGGTAGCGGCCTGTGGCCGTCGTATCGAAAAGCTACTCATCGCAGAATCCTTTTCCAATGAATAAGAAAGGGTGGCTTATACGGGGAAACCCACACAAACCACCCTTAACTATAGCTTAGTTGCCTGCCAGCAGTGCATCTATTTCTTCGGCTGCCAGATCCATCGCTTCCTGCGCGGACATTTCACCACGCAGAACGAGCTGGGCAGCGTCGCCTAATACGGTTTCAATGTCATTGTAAGCCGGGCTTGGGGTACGGGCCTTCGCCGTCTGCAGTTGTTCAAGGAATGTCCCGTAGTATGGATGGTTGGTGAAGTAGTCATTATCGATCAGCGAATTCAGCACAGTCAACTGACCCACCTTCGACATTTCCAGTTGGTAGGTTTCGCTCTGGGTGAAGCGCAAGAATTCCATCGCTTCTTCAGGATGCTGCGACCCGGCCATCAGGACAATGTTTTCACCACCAACCACCGAAACCGGGCCGCCCTCCCCCGCAGGCATCAGCGCGGCGCCGACTTCCATGTCAGGAGCCTGTTGTTCTAGTGTCGGGTAGAACCAGGGACCTTCAAGCATGGAAGCAATTGTGCCGCCGAAGAATCCGCCCCAGGTATCCAGGCCGCTGCCAATGAACCCATCCGAGAAGCAGCCATTTTGCACCATGTCGGCCAGGAACTGAACCGCCGCAACCGTCTGTTCACTGTTGACATAGCCGGTAGCAGTGGTCATGGCTTCGTCGGTCACGTCACCACCGAAGCTCCATATCCAGGGCAGCAGCGCCCAACCATAGGTGCCGCCATCGCTGAACAGGAACGTGCCTTCGGGCATTGAGTCACACAGGGCGGCAAAATCATCAATAGTTTCCGGTGCGGCAGGAATCAGCGCCGGATTGTAGACCAGGATACGGGTATTCGTATCCAACGGCAGCCCATAGTATGCCCCGTCGTACACATTGGTTGACAGCGGGCCGGGGAACACGTTGGCCGCATAGTCGCTAAAGTCAGGCATATTTTCACTCAGGTTCATCAGGACACCTTGCGCCGCGAATTCCGGCGACCAGATAATGTCCAGGCGAACCAGGTCAGGGCCTTCCTCACCAGCTGCTGAAGTCAGCAGCGCTTGGCGGAAACCGTCATAGGGATACGGTACAGCTTCGACCTTGATGTTCGGGTGATCGGCTTCGAACATCGGGATGAGCGTGTCCACGAGTGTCTGATTCTCTGGCGACACCTCATTATAAGTATGCCAGAACGTGATCGTAACCGGTTCCTGTGCCAGCGCAACGGGGACAATCAGCAGCAGGAGTAACAGTATTGCGAGAACAATCCGGGTTTTCATTTCATCTCCTCAAGAAAAGACTTAACTAGTTTACGTGAACGAGACAGTGTTTGCGGGTTATGTGTCCCTCCTTTGAACCGGTTCAATTTGTGTTGAAATTTAATACGGACTCGCTGTTGACTGGCGAACGATAAGTTCAGGTTTCAACAACTTGCCGCCGAGAACGTCAATTGGCTCCTGGTTAATCAGTTTGATAAGCAAGGTAAATAATGCTTTGCCAATTTCGTGGATAGGCTGGCTGATGGTAGTCAGAGGTGGGTTGCTGTAACGTGCCAGCGGTACATCGTCGAACCCAATGACCGATACATCCTGACCAACTACCAGACCGCGCGCCTGGATAGCCCGCATTGCGCCGAATGCCATCCGGTCATTATTACAGAAAATAGCCGTTGGTGGGTTAGACTGGTCAAGAAAATAATGTGTGCCTAATTGTCCGGATTTCTCGTTGAAATCCCCTTCATAAATCAAAGCCCGATCAATTGGCAGATTCGCGTCTTGCATTCCTTTTACGAAGCCATGCCAGCGCAAACGAGCCAAATACTGCTCGTGAGGCGGAGAAAGATAGGCGATACGCTCATGGCCGAGATCAACTAAATACTTTACGGCAGCCTCAATCCCGGCTGCACCATCCACATCAATCCAGTTGTTTCCCGCTTCCGTCTCAAACCGACCAAAAACAACAAATGGGAAATCCTGTTCCTGTAAATAGGCAACACGGGGGTCTTTCTCACGCAGCGCAAACAGAATCAGTCCGTCAATCTGTCTGCTTGTGACCAACCGCTTGTACAGGTTCATCTCCCGCTCCCCTGCCGGAATCGCCCAGAAGGTCAGGCCGATACTGCTGCTGATGGCTTCGCTGGTAATCCCATCAATCAGGTCGAGTACCATCGGGTCTGTCTCGATCAGATTCCCCTGCAAGCGAATTTCGCTGCGGATCATGCCAATCGTGTTCGTGCGCTGTGTACTCAGACTGCGTGCCGCTGCCGTGGGATGGTAGTCGAGAGCCTCTATCGCGGCCAGTACCCGCTGCCGTGTCTCTTCCTTGACAAGCGAACTGCCGTTCAGAACGTTAGAAACCGTTCCTACGGATACTTGTGCATGGCGGGCAACATCACGAATGGTCGGCATCGTCAACACCTAATTGAACCGGTTCAATTTCAGTTAATCACAAAAAGGGGGTTTTGTCAACATAGTCGATAAACGCAACATACAGCAGCTGCATTCGTCACTAGGTTATCACAACCCGGCAGACGTTGCAGCCGCTCTTTCATCTTGAAAGTATCCGATCAAGGTCGGGCGCTTGGGCTGCCCCCCTACCCCCCGGCTCACACAACGGCTCAATGCGGTACTGCGCTCGCTCCTCGCAGGTCAGGTCGCGCACGTAACGGTTGGCGACAATTCAGGCCAGCAGTTCGTCATCGCTATCAATGCG
>JACKCH010000029.1 GCA_020634115.1 Anaerolineaceae bacterium | reverse complement strand
ATCTTCAAGCCCCAGCGTTCGGTGACTTCGTCCAGCTTGACGCGCAATGTATCGTTAATCTGTTCCCGTTTCGCCAGCACGTCGTCCAGGTCAATATCACCGATGACGGCGCGAAGGGTGGTGGTGGCGATGTTGACCGCTGCCGCGACGACGTTTTCCACCTGGAGGACGGCGAGTTTGGGATTCACGACTCGGTAATACACCAGGAAGTCAATCGCAATCGGCGCGTTATCTTTGGTGATGGCCGTCTGTGACGGAATATCGAGGAAGCGTTCACGGACATCCACGCGCCGCGCCTGCTCGATAAACGGGATAATCAGCACGATGCCTGGCCCGCGCGTTCCGGCGTAGCGCCCGAAAGCCAGCACGACCAGCCGTTCGGTTTCCGGTACGACCCGAATCATGCGCGAAATGATATAGAACAAGACCAGGACAACAAATACGACCAGTATCAGTGTCCCCTGGCTTCCCAATAGGTCTCCCATGTTTGTCTACTCCTCCTCCGTTTGGGGTGTTTGTTTGTGTTTGATGCTCTCTACAAGCAATTGTAATCCATAACGCTCAAGAACCACTACATCCTCGCCGGATTTCAGTTTGTGGTCACAGGCCGCTGTCCACTGTTCACCGCGCACGTTCACCGTGCCGATGAAGTCACTACCGACCGGGCTGAAGGGTTTTACGACTCGCCCATACGCGCCGATTAGCTGACTATCATCGTCCACGACGGCCACATGTTCCCGCGCTTTAACGAGCAGGGGAACCAAAACCAGCCGGTGATAGACGACGGATAGGCCAATCATGACCACTATCAGCAGCCAGGATACCGCGACGCCATCCTGGAAAAGTAAGAAGCTGCCCAATACCTGAAGCACCAGCCCGCCTTCCGCCGCCCGCGCCCAAGCAGGACTGAGAAATGGGATCAGGAGGAAACTGATGACGCCCAGTACCAGGATCACCACGCCCGCCCAGTTGGTGGGCATTTCGGCCAGCAGCACAATGCTGCCGACAACCGCGATCACCGAAACCAGTTCAATCACGCCAGTCCCCGGCACGTAAGCCGCAGTGACCCCCACCCACAGGCCGAACAGTAGGATCAGATAGACAATGTTCGGATCATTCAGAAGGGTTTCCATCGTTTCTTTTACCTAGTGTCAACACTTCAACAAGGGGGATATTCCCTTGTGCTGACAATCACTCCTATTATACCCGAAATCCCCCCTCGACGAATCCTCACTTATTGGGGGACAAAACGCGCGAAACTTCGTCTGCGTCACGCTTAATCGTCGTCACCCTTGCCGGTCAATCGCTTGGTGATATAGCCGCCGAGGAAGCCGGACATTACCGTATTGCCGACCTCTTTCATGTTGTTATCTTCCGCATCCCATTTGCCACTGACACGCCGGTTAATCCACGCGCTGTAGGCATCCGACGAGCCAATCAGGGCGGCTTCCAGCGCGTCCCGGTCAGATCGCACCAGTGCGTCCCGCATTTCGCCCAGCGTATCTAGCAGAGAGTCGAGGTGGCGCAGCAGGTTATCCCGGTTGTTCAGCCAGGAATCGCGCAGGTCGTCGGGGTGTGTGTCGTATAAGCTCCGTGTGAGCCGTCCGAAGGTTGGATTGGTGAGGCGCTGGGCATCGTCCCAGCCATGACTCCTCTGTGCTGCGTAAAAAGCGGCCACACCAAGAAGTGAAGGCAGTCCTTCCGTCAGCGCCACGATACCATCGTGTTCCACCGGGTCTACAAAATGCGGCTTTGAGCCGAGCAATGTAGAAAAGTCCGAGGCCAGTTCCACCGCTTCCTTGATGCACGACGCTGACGGCATGAGCAGCATGTTCCCCTTGTCGAATAAATCCGCTCTGGCATGGACGGTGTCGTCCAGACCATCGAAGAGGTAGGTGGGGTTGAGAACCGGCGTCATCCCGACGAGATGTACTTCATCCGGCAGGTATTGTTTAGCCCATTCCAGGGAGGGTTGCTTAAGTGGTGACAAGTCGAGGATCACCGCGCCGGGGCGCATTTCCGACCCCAGGTCACGATAAGCGGACTGCATATCCGCATACGGCAAGCTAAAAACAACGATGTCCTGATTTTGTACGGCATTAAACAGGTTATTTTCGACCTTCGTGCCAATCCCAGCTTTGAGCGCGTCATCCCGCACACCGCCGCGTGAATCGGCCAGCGTGACGATAAAACTGTGTTTCGCGTCTTTCTTCACGTTATACCGCTCCAACGCCAGCGCCACCGACGCACCCACGCGGCTCAGGCCGAGTATCGCTACTGATACGGATCCCATGTGTTTATTTTCTCCTCTAGTGTTTTCAGATTCTATCCCCAGCCTGTCCTTCAGGTTCAGTTCTGGTATATGCTGCCTGGTTTCAAATGTTAAATGCAGGCGTGGGTAAGAGCCGTTACATGATATGCCGCAATCATACCTGAAAAGGTCGGGGAATGGCGATGGTGTTAAGGAGACTCTAGGTTTCGGCGGGCAATCAAATCGCCCGCAAATCTACCGTATCACGCTTCACCGGAGTCTCGTCATCGCCCGACGCCATGTAATAGTATGGGTGCGGACTGCCTTGAGCATAATTGCTACCCACAAAATGGTCGCCGCTGGCCGAAATCGCATAGACGGTGATGCCGCTGGTCTGGTCGCCGTGATAGTGAATGTCCGACATGGCCTCCGGCACGGCCTCGACCACCGTTCGCCCCATCTGCATATAGGCCACCACCATCCGCGCCATACTGGAACGTATGGCGATTTCTCCCACGCCGGTACAGGCCGCCGCGCCATAGCGGTTGTCGGCGTAAAACCCCGCCCCGGCAATCGGGCTGTCACCCAACCGCCCAGGATACTTCCATGACCAGCCGCTGGTACTGGTTGCCGCCACCATATCTCCCTGCGCATCCAGCGCCAGGTAAACGGTTGTCCCGCCGGATGTTTTCGTTTCCTGCCTAAAAACGGTCTCCATCAAAGATTGGTTAGGGTTATGGGGGTCAAAGCCGTGTTCCTGGCACCACGCCAGCCAGTTGTCGTGCATAGCTTCGGTCAGGTTCTCGCCTCGTTCTGCGCCAATTTCGGCGGCGAATCGTGCCGCGCCTTCGCCTACCAGCAGCACATGGGGCAGGCGGGTCATCACGGCGTAGGCCATGCTGACTGGGTGGAGAAAGCCTTGCAGCGCCCCCACCGCACCGCTGGCCCGCGTGCGGCCATCCATCACCCCGGCGTCCAGTTCCATCTGCCCTAATGCGTTGGGGAAGCCGCCCCGCCCAACGGTTTCATCTTCTGTATTGCGTTCTACTGCGCGTATGCCCTGTTCAACCGCCGCTAAAGCCGACTGCCCCTGGCGCATCAGACTCCAGGTGATTGCCGTCCCACTGTTCTTGAAATCCGCTGCTACTAAAAGCATGAATGATCCTTTATGATGCCAATGGAGAGAAACGATTTGATTTTACCGCATAGCCATGAGTAAGGGTCGTTTTTAGGATAATCACGATTAGGGAATCAAACAGGGCGCATCACTTTGCGCCCCTACCGCCAGTCGTCTGAGGGTTGTAAACACTCTCTCAGTATGGCCCGAAGGCGCGGCCATCCACCAGCAGGACGAACACCTGCCCGGCGGCATTGTCGAGGTGGAGTAAGCCTCCCTCGAACCGCTGCGACTGCATGGAGAGTTCCTGTTCATCAATGCGGGCGTAACCCAGTGAATCGCGCACGCCTGCTACGCTGCGCCACATCATACCAAAGCCGCGCACTGGCAACCGCAGTCCCTCCGGTGCGGTCAGGTCGTCGTTGTTGCCTTCCTGCAGGTTGGCCGCGTACCAATAACGCCCGGCAGCCGGGCCGCTGGTGGCAATCGCCCAGATTTCATTGGTGTCGCCGCGCCAGTACATGACGCCGCGCTCGAAAATCTGCACCACACCCCGGAACGGTACAGTGGGTTGCAGTGCGCAGCCTAATGTACTCGTCACCGCCGGGTCGGTGCTCCAGGCCGACCCATACACCGGGTCAGCCTGCAACAGACAGTTACTCGGTTCAACCACGCCAGGTACAGTGGGGCGCGCCGGGTTCACCAGGGAAATCACTGGCCGCTCACCCTCGTCTACCGCTTCCCCCAGGAACACCCCCACATAGGCCGTCGGGGCGGCGGTAGGGAGAACCGGTACAGCGGTTGCCAGCGGCGGGGCGGCGACCTGAGTCGCCTGCCGTTGGGCTTCGTCCGGCGTGGGCGAGATAAACACGGTGGCGAGCTGTTTGGGCTGCCCGGCACTATCCACCGGAGTCGAGGAAACTGCGCTCTCCGGTTCACAAGCCGCGAGCAGGAACAGCAGAGGGATTAAACACCGTAGGATACGATTCATCGTGGGTTTGCCCCGCCAGAACCGGGCTAAACTTCCAGGATTTCCTCTTCTTTCTGTTTGCCCATTTCTTCCATCTTGGCGATGTATTCATCGGTGAGTTTCTGCACTTCAGCCTCACCGTGTTCCTGTTCATCTTCGGAGATCAGTTTCTCGCGCTCGAACTCTTTCAAGTCATCATTCGCACTGCGGCGGATATTGCGGATGGCGATGCGCCCTTCTTCAATCCGTTTATGCAGGAACTTCACCAAATCCTGGCGGCGTTCCTTTGTCAGGGGAGGCATGTTCAACCGGATAATATCCCCATCAATGTTGGGATTTACGCCGATATTGGCGGCCTGAATCGCCCGTTCGATGGCCTGCACCGCCGTTTTGTCATACGGGCGGATCATAATTTGCAGCGCCTCCGGGGTGGAGATATTGGCAAGCTGGCGCAGTTCCGTTTCCTGGTCGTAGTAGTTGACCAATAGCCGGTCCACCAATGCGGTGCTGGCTCGCCCGCTGCGAATCCCTTGCAGGTCTTCCTCAAAAACTGAGAGGGTGGCCTTCATCTTGTGTTTGGTTTCGTTCAGAATGTCATCTATCATGTGGCTAACCTCAAAAAAGTACGTTGCGCTAAATTAAGTGAATAATCGAACATTCTCACGAGGGCGCATCACTGTGCGCCCTCGCTAATTTTGCTTGCTGATTTTTACCGCCAGCCTTGCCAACCGCGTGCCTGCCACGCTGTATATAACGCAATTGAACCGGCAGTTGCTACGTTCAGGCTGGCGACATGCCCGCGCATCGGCAGCGTCAATGTCATATCACAGGTATCGCGCACGAGGCGGCGCATCCCTTCGCCTTCACTTCCCAAGACAATCGCAATAGCGATATTCAGGTCGGTACGGTCTATCGGGGGGACATCCGGCCCGGCCTCAAAACCGACCATCCAGATATTCTCTTCTTTGAGCATCTTCATCGTGTTCACCAGGTTACTCACCTGGATCACATTCAGATATTCTACCGCGCCAGCCGAAGCATTCACGACAGCCGGAGTCACGCCCACGCTGCGCCGTTCCTGGATGATGACACCATGCACGCCCACCGCCTCAGCCACACGCAGCAGGACACCCACATTCTGCGGGTCTTTGAGCAGATCGAGGATGAGCAGAAACGGCTTTTCGTTCCGTTCCTGTGCCAGCGACAGCGCGTCCTCAACATCCGCAAACGGATAGTTCCCCACCCGCGCCACGATGCTCTGGTGATTTGCGCCGCCCGCCATATCATCCAGGATACGGCGCGGCGAACGCTGAATTTTCACATTCCGCTTGCGGGCTTCGGCCAGAATATCCTTGAGCGTCCCTTTTTCTTCGGCGGAGTCCGCGACCATGAGGTGGTCTATTTTTCGCCGTCCCGCCCGCATCGTTTCCATCACGGCCCAATGGCCGTAGACAAATTCGCTCATCCTAATTCACCCGCCATACCGTCCCGTCAGCGCGGTCTTCCAGCACCACACCGAGTCCGAGTAATTCATCGCGGATACGGTCACTGGTGGCGAAGTCCTTGTTTTTCCGCGCCGCCGCCCGCAGATTCACCAGCAGTTCAATGAGTCCGGATTCGCGTTGGCCGTCGCTGCTGGCGCTGTCTGCCGCAGGGATAATCCCCAGCACGTCTCCGCCCAGGGTGTTATAAGTCGCGTTGATGGCGTCCAGAACCGGCTTGCCCACCGCTGTCCCGCTGTTGAGCAGGGTGTTCACATCGCGGGTGAGGTCTTGCAGCACGGCAATCGCCTTTGGTGTGTTGAAGTCGTCATCCATCACCGCGCTGAAGTCGGTTTTGGCCTGTTCCAACCGCGCCAGGAAACTATTGCTGTCATCGCTCTCCGGTGCTCCGTTCAGCATCTGCCGCGCTAACCGGGCCGCGCCGTACAGCCGTTCCCAACCGCCTACCGTACCGCGCAGACCGTCTTCGCTGTAGTCCACCGGGCTGCCGTAATGGGCGCTCAGCATGAACATACGGATCACTTCGGGGCGATAGCTCTTCAGCGCATCTTTGATGGTGATGAAGTTGCCGAGGCTCTTCGACATCTTGATGCCGTCTACCGTCAGGCTGCCGACCAGCATCCAGAAACGAGCGAAATCGGCGTCGTTGGCACATTCGCTCTGGGCGATTTCCGACTCGTTGTGCGGGAAAATGTTATCCACCCCGCCGCCGTGAATGTCAAAGGTCGGCCCCAGGTATTTTTTCGCCATCGCCGAGCATTCAATATGCCAGCCGGGGAAACCCTCGCCCCAGGGCGATTCCCAGCGGAGGATATGTTCCGGTTCCGCCCGCTTCCATAGTGCGAAATCCTCCGGGTTGTGTTTCTCGTCGCGTACCGCTTCGCGTGAACCGGCTTCCTGCGCCTCAATGCGGCGGTTGGAGAGCTTGCCATACTCCGGCGCGGAGGTCACGTCAAAATAGACGCTGCCATTCGATACATAGGCATTCTCTTTTTCGATCAGCGTTTCGATCATCTTGATCTGTTCGGGGATGTGTGCGCTGGCGCGGGGCGAAATGTCCGGGCGCTGCACGCCGAGCGCGTCCATATCCTCGAAGTAATTTCGTGCGTAAAATTCCACAATCTGCATCGGCCTGGCCTGAAGCTGGGAAGCCTTCTTCAAAATCCGGTCTTCGCCGCTTTCGAGCAGATGGCCGACATCAGTGATATTCTGCACGTACAGCACATCCAGGCCACTGTAGCGCAGGTAGCGCGTCACCACGTCGAAGGCGACATACGTTTTGGCATGGCCGATGTGGGCATAGTCCTGCACGGTTGGGCCGCAGACATAGATGTTCACCCGGCCTGCAAACAGCGGCGTGAAATCCTGTTTTTCCCGTCCCAACACGTTATAAATCCTCAGTGCCATCGCTTCTCATTCCTCGTATCGCAGCCGAAACAAAATCATTGTAGCGTATTGCGCCGCGTTCGTCACTGGTCACTGAGCCATGAACCGGGCGCTGCCGGAGTGGGGAATAAAAAAGATGAGGTCAGGCTGTTGACCTGACCTCATCGCTGGAGAGGAGGATACAATCTGAATTAGTTGCTCGGCGGCAGCAGGACACCGTCAATCACATGGATCACGCCGTTGGAGGCTTCGATGTCGGTGATGATGACTTTGACCGTGTCGTTCAGGATCACACCGTCGTCGGTCACGCTGATCGTGATGTCCGATCCTGCGACAGTCGTGACAGAACTCAGATTCACCACGTCAGCGGCCATGCTCTTACCGGCAACCACATGGTAGAGCAGGATGTTGGTCAGGGTCGGGATGTCATTGAGCAGCGCGTCCACTGTGCCAGTGGGCAGTGCGGCGAACGCGTCATCCGTCGGGGCAAAGACTGTGAACGGTCCTTCGCCAGCCAGCGTGTCGGCCAGACCCGCAGCGGTCACTGCCGCCACCAGGGTATTGAACCGGCCATCAGCAACCGCGATGTCCACTATCGTTCCCATGCTCATGCTCGCGTCGGTGGATTCGGCAGCCATCATGTCGCTCATCATGTCCATACTGGTCGCGGCCACAACCACCTGCGGGGCATCCAGCGTGCCAACAGCTGCCACGAAGTAGTTGGTATTGGCTTCCAGAGCCGTGCCGGACAGGTCAAGCACCACCGGGCTGGTCGCGCCACTGGGGACAACGGCCAGGTCGTAAGTGCCAGCGGGAACGTCCAGGGTGAACAGGCCGTCATTGTTGCCAGCGGAGCCGGGGAAGGCCAGGGCGGTGATAACCGGAGCGCCACCTGCCAGGACATCTACTGCCGGCGCATCTTCGATGCCATGAAATACGGAGACGCGGGCGTTGCCTTCAGCGATTTCGCTGTAATCTTCCACCAGAACCGCCGGTTTCAGCGTGCCATCACTCAGCGAACCCACCGCCGCAATAGTAATCCAGGCATCGGCGGGCAGGTCGAAGTCTGCCGGGCCAATCGCCGCATCGCCAAGGGACGTGCCTGCCGGGGATACCGCGACATTATAGGTACCCGCCGGTACTTCAATCCAGTCGGTGACAGTTGGGAATTCCAGTCCCTGAACCGCGCTCAGTTCACCATTCAGGTAGACATCTACTGCCGGGGTATCAGGCGAGAAGTGGGCGACGCGGATATGGGTTGTTTCAGCGTCCATCATTTCCTCTGCCATCATGTCGTCAGCCGGGGGCAGCAGGACACCGTCAATCACATGGATCACGCCGTTGGAGGCTTCGATGTCGGTGATGATGACTTTGACCGAGTCATTCAGGATCACGCCGTCGTCCGTTACGCTGATGGTGATGTCCGAGCCTTCGAGGGTCGTGACGGAACTCAGGTTCACTACGTCGGCGGCCATATTTTTACCGGCGACCACATGGTAAAGCAGGATATTCGTTAGTGTGGGGATGTCATTGAGCAGCGCGTCTACGGTGCCAGCGGGCAGCGCGGCGAATGCATCATCGGTTGGTGCGAAGACGGTGAACGGTCCTTCACCCGCCAGGGTGTCGGCCAGACCCGCAGCGGTGACGGCTGTCACCAGTGTGTTAAAACGGCCATCGGCCACTGCGATGTCCACAATCGTGTTGCTCTGCGCCAGCACTGGCACGACTGCCGGGATCAGCAGTACAGCGAGGAGCAGAATTCCAAGTATCTTACGCATTTCACTTCTCCTTGTTAGGTTTAATCGGGTTAATCGTGCTTATAGTGTTCGTTCCTGCATTTGTGTATAAGAATATTGGACAATAATTAGTCAAAATAGAGTTGCGCATGAGCGAATGATTAGAATGTACATATTTTGTAGAGTATTTATATACATAAATTAGGGTTTTTAGAGGTCGTGTTTATAACAAAAACTGGACATGGTAATCATGCCCAGGACACGCTGATATGTGGATAGCAGGGGAAATAGGGTGATAACGATGAAGAATCGGGAAGGCTATTCTTCGGGTTCGGGGTTCGTTTCGGTATTTGGCTCTTCGGCCTGATAGGTACGTTTGCGCTCAACCGGCCTGCCCCGCCGGATGATGTAGTGTTCCAGGTCACGGGCGACATAGGTATCCGGAAAAACCGCCCGCGCCTCGGCTTTGATGTCGCGTTCGCGGTAGCGCCGGGAAATATGTGTCAGAATCAGGGTTTTGACGCCGGTTTCCTTCGCTAAGGTCGCGGCCTGCCGAGCCGTGACGTGGCCGAAGTGGGCGGCGGCTTCGGCGTCCTCTTCCAGGAAGGTCGCTTCCATCACCAGCGCGTCGGCATTCGCTACCACGTCGCGCACGTTGTCGGTGCGGCCAATATCGCCAATATAGACCAGCTTCACGCCCTGGATTTCGTCACCGAGAACCATGTCGGGTGTAATCACGCGGCCATCGGGTAGCGTGATCGCTTCGCCCTTCACCAACCGCCCGCGATCTGGCCCCGCCGGGACACCCAACGCCTCAGCCTTTTCCACCAGGAAGGGGCGACGGTTGTTTTCCTGAAAAACGAAGCCGAAATTCCCCGACCCCCGGTGAGTCACCGGGAAGGTGCTCACGGTGAAGTCCTTGCCGGTCAACATGCGCCCCTGCTGGAGTTCGTAAAATTTGATCTCCACTTCCAACCGCTCGTAATCCAGCACCACGCCAAACAGGAGCGCCTGCACCCGGTTGATGGTGGCCTTGCCGCCCCAGAGCGCGAGTTCTTCGATATTCTCCCAACGGGTGAAGGTAGAAATCAGGCCGCCTAGCCCCAGGATGTGGTCGAGGTGGGCGTGCGTGAGCAGGATATTATGCAGGCGCTTGAAGCCCACCCCGCTGCGGAGAATCTGGCGCTGCGTGCCTTCGCCGCAGTCCACCAGGAAGCGGTGTTCCCCCGCCAGGATGACCTGGGCGGGCAGCCCCCGGTGGATGGAAGGGGCGGACGCCGATGTGCCGAGAAAGACAATCTCAAACATGAGTTATGCTATTCCAGTGCAACTTGAATACTGCCCAGGAACAGACGATTTCCCTTCGGTTGGCCGTCCTGAAGTACGGGCATTCGCCCCCTGCCGCCTAACTGGTACGCGCCCACCGAAACCCGGTATTCGCCTTCGGGCAGCGATTCCGGCAGCGGGATGAACGTGACCTGGATGAATACATCACGATCTTTCAGGCTGGGGATATAGACACTGACGGTGTCGGTCTGGGCGACAGGGGCAGCCCCGGGGTCTGCCAGGATATGCGTGAAGAATTGTAAATCGGGCGGCGTTTCGCCGTCCACCCGCCAGTAAGTGACCAGGGTGACAATGCCGCCAGGGGAATACGTGCCTTGCTCCAGGCGATCATACCCCAGGAAGGTGACATTCCCGCCAAACGCCACCGGGGGCAGCGCAACAGCGGTTTCGTCGGCCACTTCCGGGGCAAACTGAACCGGCGCAGTGGTGGTGAATGCGCCTACCTGATCGGCTAAAGCTTGTTCCACGTCCAATCGCACAATGGCATCAGCGGGTAAATCAGGCTGTGCAACGATTTCGCCCTGTGCCAGCCAGTTTTGCAGGTAGGGATGCACCTTGTCCAGTGCGTCCGGCTCTAAAAAGACAATTTGTTCCGCCCCGCCGCCCCGTGCGAATACCAACCCCGTGCCACAGTCAGCATAACGGAACGGGATGTCCTGGCGGTTGAGCATGAGATACAGCAGGGAAAGGTTTGAATATACCCCGCGTGTTTCCGGCGCTTGCAGCCCCGGCTCACAGATGATGGTGGGGACATTGCCTGCCGTCTGGTCAAGATCGTGCGCGATCTGCGCGATCCGGGTGTGATAGGCGGTCTGCACCGCGTCCAGCTCCGGCCAGATCAGGAACAGGTCACGCCCTGTCCAGACAAGATTAAAGATTAGCCCGACAGCCAGGCCAACCCACACCCATTGCATCCCGTTTTTCCGAAAACTGACAGCAAGCGTATGGATGCCCAGGCCGAAGAATACCGCCAGGGCGGGCAGCAGTGCCAGATAACCCTGGAAATTCGGGATGTCAGCTTTCATGAATGCCGGGGGCAGCAGCGCCACCAACATCAGCAGCGGTAGCAGATAACGCGGTTTGCGCCATTCCCGCAGCGCAACCAGAACGCCGGTCAGCAGAATCAGGCCGCTCACAAGATCAACCAGGGGACGCCCCGGCAGATTCCGCAGTGGGCTGACATCGCCCCGGAAAAGTATCCCATTCAACCCTAAAACCAGGGCTTCCAATGGGGGATTTTGCGCTACCTGATAGCCCTCGAAAATTCGTCCTGCCCCGGCCAGTCCCGGCAGGCGCAGATTGGAAATCAGATAGGGCATGGCGATGATAATCATGATGAGCAGGGTAAAGGTGAGGTAGTTACGGTGTGGCACAGGCTGGCGTGTCAGGAGCATGTAAGCGATGAGAATCATGCTCACCAGCACGATCATGAAGTGTACCGGGTGAATGTAGAAACCGAGTCCCAGCAGCAGTCCCAACGCGGCAAACGGCGCGGTCAGGGGCAGCCGGGCATGGTGTTCCCGGTAAAGTGACAGACTCCGCGCCAGCATGAGCATAGTCGCCGTCACTAGCGCGGGGAGCAAGGCCTCACGCGAGATGCCGCGCCCGCCCAGAATATCCCACATATTCACCGTGAGGAGTGCCAGCGCCGCCACGCCCGCCAGGGGCGAGTACAACCGGGAAACCAGCGCATAGACCAGCGCCAGCGCCAGCAGGTTCATCCACACTGAAAACAGCCGCGCACCAAGCACGTCGCCGCTGCCGGTAATGCTGGTAATGGCCGCCAGCGCCGTATGATACAGCCCTTCACGTGGCGTCGCATCAATTCCCACGCGGATTGGGTCATACAGCACTTCAATCCGTCCCTGCCGTGCCACCTCGGTCAGCAGCAGGTCGTTGATTTCGGCCTGGTTCAGCCCGTCGGGCAGGGTCGTCACCTGCCACAACCGCAGCCCCGCCGCCAGCAGCAACAGACACACCGCTGCCGCAAATCCTACTCGACTTGACAAGGTGTTTCTCCCCAGTTAAAGTGCCGTCGCCCAGGCTGTAAACGCCAGTACCGCGATTCCCAGAATGACATTCGCCCAGGTCAGGCGGACTTCGCGCACCCTCAGTCGCGCCCACTCTGCCGGGTCGCCTTTGCCCCGCTCGGCCAGCAGAGTCGCCCGTTCCAGCGCCGGATTCACCCCAAATTGCAGCGCCGCGCCACAGATGAGCATCCCGGCGATGGCGATATGCTTGAGCAAAATCACCCGGCTCCAATCATTGTTGAATTGTAACACGCCGTCATAGTTTGGGTCGCCAGTCATCTGTATGAGTCCGGTTACAACCAGCAGTACCAGACTGAAGTTTGTCAGCGGCGTGAAGCGTTTCCGCAGTCGAGTGAGGAACGTGAGCAACGCCGGGCTTTCGGCCAGCGTCCGCGTTGCCTCCGGCCAGACCAGCACGGTCATGACGACCAGCCCGCCAATCCAGACGATGGTGGCGATCAGGTGGAAGAAGTAGCTAATCGCAAGGAGTGACTGTGACAAGACCTAATGCCTCCGGGCTATCGGGTGCGCGGGCGGGAATCACCCGATTACCACAATATTTCGCCATATTTGCCAGTTCGATATATGCCGGGCGCACGATGCCCTCAGCGGTGGTGATGCCCCACCAGTATTCCTCGTCGTCGGGCGTCCAGGCCGGGTCGTCAATGTAAATCACGGTCATCAGCCCCACCCAGGGACGCCAGTGGTCGGCGGCGTATTGGTAGGCTGCCACCATGTACTGCGCCTGCGTCGCTTCGTCAACGGCATACCACGAGTAATCGGGGTTATGCCCCTCGGTATCGGTTGTCCAGCCGAATTCCAGAATAGCGACCTGATGCGCGGCGTCACCATTCTTCACCATAATTTCGCGCAGGTCTTCGACCCGGCGGAAACTGAAAAACCGCTGACTGCCGCTGGCCTCGGCCTCGTCCGGGCCGATGTGCGGGGCGGCGTACCCAGGTGCGTGCATCCCCACCACATCCACATATTGCTGGAAACCGGCGTCATACAGGGCCTGGAAGTAGATGTCATCCGGCGTGGCGTCGGCAGTATACGTGCCGGTGGGCGCTAACCCCGCTGAAATGATGATCGCCTCCGGGTCGACGGCGCGAATGGCGTCGCTGCACACTTTGAGCAGTACCACATAGGCGGCGGCATCCGGTGGACTTCCACCCCACTCCCGCGCCAGATTCGGCTCGTTCCACACTTCGTAAGCGGCAACCCGTCCAGGATAGCGCCCAGCCAGTGTGCCACAGTAATTCCCGAAGTCGTTCGGGTCATCGGGCGGCGCATCCAGATAATCGTCCCCTTTATCACCCGCTACGCTGGGATGCGACCACAGCGGCGCGTCGGTCAGACGGATGACTAATTGTAGCCCACGACTCTCGATTTCTCCCACAATTTCGTCCGCCCGGCTGAAATCCCATTCACCGGGGCGCGGCTCAATCGTCTCCCAGGGGAAAATCTGCTTCACATGACTGAACACCATCAACCGCACCCAGTCCAGATGCACCGCTGCCCAGGTTTTGTCCCACCACAAGGCGGTATGCACACCGTAGGTCAGGGAGGTAAAGGGCGGATTGATTACCGCATCCCCACGAAACGGGTCATCCGGTGGGCGGACAATGAGGATTGCCAGGATAAAAAACAAGGTCAGCGCCAGCAGCGCCGCGCTAACCTTGATTCGCTTCATCATATATTCTGTTATCCCTATTGTCCGGTACGCGCCTGGTAATCTAGTTCCCACTGGGCGATGGCGTCATACACCGGGCGGAAGTTCCAGTCCTTCCCGATGATGGAGTACGGCACGTTGTCATTGTTCGGGTCCCAACCGGCTTGCGGGCCATAGTTGAGATTCCACAGGAACGCCAGCCAGACAATGTCCCACTGTTCCATGTTATTTATGGCGTCAATCGTCCACTGCTTCTGCTCTTCCAGCGTGTTGTCGTTGGCGAACTCAAAGCCGGGCGGCGTGCCGTCCAGGTCTTCGGTGGAAGCCCAGCCGAACTCGGTCACGCACAGCTTGAGGTCACTGCTCGCCACCTGAATCTTGTTAGCGTAGGTTTGCAATGTACTGCGGAAACTCCAGCTATGATGTTTGTTGTCGAACGGCCCCCGGAAAGTGGCTGTCGGGTCATTGGTCACGGCGTCCCAGGTTTCATTGGGATTCATGTTGATGCCGTTATGATGCGCCCCCACGCAGTCAGCGTAATTCAGCATCCCAGCGGCGATCAGGCCATCGAGATAGCTAAAGTCGTCAATCGCGCTCACCCGGCCATCCGGCTCTGTCCAACCGCCGGTTGGGGAAAGCGCCCCGCTGATGACGATCACGCCGGGGTCAACCGCCTTTACCGCCTGATAGGTGGTGCGGAGCAGGGTGACGTAGTTCTGGGCGCTCAAGCCCTGGACAGATGTCCATTCCCGATCCAGGTTCATCTCGTTCCAGATTTCGACGGCGTGAACCATGCCGGGGTAACGTTGTAAAATCGCGCTGACAAAATTGGCGTAATCCTGGGGATTGGCCGGGGGGCCGTGCTTGCTCAGGTCTACACCTGGTTCACGCGCCCACTCCGGCGCGGTGACAATCGAAAGCATGACGTGAATACCGCGTTTGGCGGCAATCGGCAGTGAGAAATCCAACTGCCCCCAATCATAATTCCCGCGTTCCGATTCGATGTCTTCCCAGCGTACCTGCTGCTTGATCCATTTCATGTGTAGTTGGTCAGCTACCGCACCCATCCACAAATCCTGGTTATCCGGGTTAAAGTCCGGGCTGACTTGCACCTGAATCCCGACTTCGTAGCGTTTGTCATTCACCGGCAGCAGTGTCGGGACGGGAGTCGGCGGCGGTGCGTCGGTGGCCGTCGCCGCGCTGGTCGCGGCCTGGGCAACTATCGCCACAGTGGGCGGTGGCGTGTTGGTGGGCAGGTTGGTGATTTGCCGGGTAGGAATGGGGGTGGGGTTGATGGCCGCCGCCTGTGACACCGCTGTGACGGTGGGCGGCAGGACACTGACCTGCTGCGCCCGGTCATTCAGCGCACCATAAGCCGTAAAGATGGCAATGAATGTACATGCCCCCATAATCAGCGTGACCGCAACCCAGATGATGACAAAGTTGCGAACCTGCTTGCGGCTGTTAGCTGGCATAGATTGTGTCGCCATAAAATCTTGTTCTCATCTCGTTTTCGTTGGTTTGGCTTCACCCCTCCCCAACCCTCCCCGCAAACGGGGAGGGAGTCAACCTGCGGAGGCTAACAAGTCCCCCCTGCTTGTGGGGAGATTTAGAGGGGGTTAAAGCGATTGCGAAAAAACACACCGAATCTCCGCTTTGATGCAATCGCCCCGTATTTTCTACCGGGCGTTTGCCAGGGCGTTACACGCCGGGCAAGTGCCATCCGGACGGATCATGGCGTAACCGGCCTGCGGGTCAGCGCCATACACCGTGAAGTCCACATTCCACACGATCATCAGGCGAACTTTGCCACTTTGTGACGAGAGCGCCGCCGCTTCCGCCAGCCAGGCCGCCTGCTGCGCCACCGAGACATTCTGCGCCCAGGCGAAGAAGTCCGGCAGTGGTGGGAAGCCCTCCGGTGACAGGAAACCCAACTCGGTGAAACAAATCGGTTTTTGCCCGCCAATGATGTTCCAATAGGTGTCTAGCTGCGTCTGGAAATAGCGGGTGTAGTAGTTATCGCGCGGGTCGCCGCTGGTCTGAAGCGGTGAGACAATGCCTTCGTTATAGTGTGCGCCCACACAGTCCAGATACTGTAACCCGCCAGCATTCACCATATCGCGCACGAAGCGATCATCGTTGACGACCTGGCCGGGGTACGCGCCTTCTGCCCCGGTGGGTGCGGGTGCGCCGCTGATGACCAGCACGCCGCCATTAGCGCCCTTGATGGCCTGATACGCCTGGCGCAGCAGGTCCGCGAAAGCCGCCCCGCTGATCTGGCCGGTAGGCCATTCCCGATCCAGATTCGGCTCATTCCAGACTTCAATCGCGTCCGGCCCGTAACCGGCCACGCCGCCCAGGAACGAAGCATACTGCTGGATGTATCCTTGACCACCTGCCGCCAGTTCACCGGGCACGCCGGGAATCGCCAGCAGCACTTTGAAACCGCGCGAATGGGCGTTCTGAATGTCGGTATTCGCCACATCCGGGGACATGCCGACCTGATAGCGAATCTGGATTTTCATCCAGTTCATGCCGGCGCCGCGCATCGCATTGGTGGCACGGTCACTGGCCGTGTTGGTCACATGCCCGCCATATTCAAAATTCCCCACCGAAATACTACCGGCTCCGGGTGCGTTGACCGGCGCGGAGTTCACTGGAGGGCTGGTTGGCACAATCGGCGCGAGAGTCGGCGTGGCGGTTGGAATCGGCGTGGGGGTGGCTGTCGGTAAAGGTGTCGGTGTGGCGGTGGGCGCAAAAAGGGCGACTGCGGCCCCACTGCGTGGGCTTTCGCCGCTGCTGCCCACTACCGCGACATTCACCGCGTAGTTCCCGTCCGGCGCTTCCAGTGTCACGTCGAGATTTTCGCCCAGGGCGGTATCCACTTCACCGATCAGGCCATTTGCGCCTTCAATCCGCCAGCGCAACGCCAGTTCAACCGATGATGCGGAGGTTGGCAGTTGGAGTTTGTAATTCAGGATAGCCTGGTAGACATCCCCGACCACACCTTGCGCCAGCAGATCTTCAAAGGCGACGCCGCCCAACGCAAACGGTAAAGTTAAATTCATACGGAAACGCAGCGCATCCGCCGTCGTCAGCCACATACGGGCGGCTTCCGAACCGTCCGCGTTGAGATAATCCACAAAAGGCGCTTCGATCACCGTATCCATGCCGGAAACAGCGGCGAAACCGTCTAAGGAGGCCGTCACCGCTGTGCCGGGATTCACCGTACCGGCGTCGGTGGTGTTCGCAGTGATCTGGACATCGCCGAGCGCGGAAAGCGCTTCATCATAGCCAATCGAGGTAAATGCGCTGTTCGCTTCGCGCACGGAGAGCGCCGACAGGCCCATTACCAGCTTATAACGGCTGACTTCGCCTACTGCCCAACGCAGGAGGGCTTCTACCGGGCGATCATTCCCCGGCGCGAAGTCTGCCGGGTTCAGCGGCAAGTCCACTTGCAGATAGTCCGCCGCACTGCCCAGCGCTGCCCAGTCATACGCGCCGGTTTCCCAGGTGCCGCTGGCGTTTTCCGCCGCCGGGACGACGACGCCGAGCAGTTTTTGCTGGCCGTGCAGCAGGTTCGCCAGTTCGCCCACAAAGGCACTGAAGTTAGCGCGCAGGTCAACCGGTAAATCCCGGTAGTCAATCAACACGCCGTTGAAGTTGTTGCTCACGACAAAGGTCGCAATCTGGTTGGCGTGGTCGCCCCGCACGGTGCTGTTATTCAGAATCGCCGCGACGGTATCTGGGTCGAGGGCGCGGGGGTCGGCATAATTGCGGATCACCGGCATAATCCAGTACCCTTGTGTTGGATCAATCCCCGCCGCCAGACTGCCGGTCAAACGTCCGTCCAGCAAGGGTTGTAAACCACCCGGTGCGACGATGGTTGCGACCTGTCCAGCTTCGTTCGACAGCACATGCGCTGCGTCCAATGAGACGATCACGGTAGACTGCCCTAATGGGGCTGTCTGGAACAAGGCAATCGTATCCGGGATGGTGCTGACCGTTGCCACCCGTTCCCCTGGCACGCTGGCCTGGGACGGCACAAAGCGCCACTGGCCGGAAGCCGCATCCCAACCATACAGGTCGAGAATATCCGCATCGCCGGCAGTGGTTGGCACATTTACCGTGAGAGTGACGCTGCCGGGTTCGTTTCCGGTGGTCTGGACACGGTAAACCGGGCTTTGCAGCGCCAGCGATGGCGGCAGCGCGGCCTGTGCCGCTGGAATCCACTCACCGGCCTCGGCATTCCCGGTCGTGAAGTCATTAATTGAGACTTCCGTCAGCGCCACGCCGAAATCCTGGCCGGGGTTGGCCGGGTCTACGACGACGGTCAGGCCAGTATCCGGGCTGCGAACTGCGTTGCTTTCGGCGCTGAGCGTGGTGTATTGAACGCCGAACAGTCGCTCATACAGATTGACCGGCGGCAGGAACAGCCCAACCACCACCAGCGCGGCAGTCAGGAACAGGGTCAACAGCGCCGGAAGCCAGCAGCCACAACCCCCACCCTGACGCGGACGTTGGGTACGCGATGGTTGGTCTTCTACCGGGCGGACAGGCTGGGTATCTTCTTTTTCGGGGGTATATTCAGCGAAATCGGACATTCAAATTCCTCTATACAGTCGTTACTCACACGCTTCTGGCAAATTCGCGCTCAGAATGTGCAACTATAACCATAACCCGCCCTTCCTAAATTGTCGAGGGGCGGGTTACGGGGACAAACATCGTTACCGCGCTAACGCATCACAGGCCGGACACGACCCATCGGGTCGGATCATGGCGTAACCGGCCATCGGGTCGTCGCCGTACTGGGTGAAATCCACGTTCCAGATAATCAGCAGGCGCACCTTGCCACTGCGCGCCGCCAGAGAAACAGCCTGGTCAAGCCAACCAGCCTGCTGCGCCAGCGTGACATCCTGCGCCCAGGCGAAGCCACCGGGCAGCGGCGGGAAGCCTTCTGGCGTCAGGTAGCCGAGTTCGGTGAAACACAGCGACTTGCCACCAAAAGCACGGCTGTAAGTGTTCAACATGCCGTAGAAGTAGCGGGTATAGTGGCTGCTGTTGCCGCGCGGGTCGCCGCTGGTCTGGGAGGGCGGGACGATGCCTTCGTTATAATGCAGCCCCATGCAGTCGGCGTAGCGGGTCGCTCCGGCTGCTGCCATCCCCGCGATATAGGCGTTATCGTCGCAGCCGTTCGGGCCGCAGCCGCCGAAGTAGCCGGTTGGGGCGGGCGCACCGCTGACCACCAGGGTATTCGGGTTATTGGCTTTGATGGCGTTATACGCCTGGTGCAGCATTTCGGTGTAGCGTCCGGGGTCAATGCTCCCGGCGGGCCACTCACGGTCAATGTTCATCTCGTTCCAGACTTCGATGGCGTCCGCGCCCAGACCGGCCACACCGCCCACGAAAGCCGCGTACTGCTCGAAGTAGCCGCCGTTATTGACCTCGCCCGGCAGCCCGACAATCCCGATCAGGATACGGAAGCCTTTGGCGTGGGCGTCGTTAATCATCCCGGCCACGTCGCCCGGATTCTGCCCGGCGTAGTAGCGCCACTGGCGTTTGACCCAGGTCATCCCGGCGTAGTGCATCAGCCCGGCGGCGTAGTCGCTGAAACCCTCCACATGTCCGCCAAAATTGAAGCCTTTGACTGGCGCCGTGTTGGTGATGGGAGCAGCAGCGGCAGATGAGGCGACGCTGGTTTCAATCACCGGCAGCGCGGCGATTTCACCGGGGGAAATCGTGAGGAAGGTGGCGAAAATCCAGCCGGTTTGCCCGTCCTGGGTTGCGCCATGCACCCAGCGGTTGCTGGGGTCGCGGCCATCGGCGTTGAAGGGTGTCCCGGCATCCAGGGTTGCCAGAATGGTGCTGGCCGTGCTGGGTGATGAGCGGAAATTCACGCGGCGTGCGACGGATGTGCCGCTGCTCCCTTCCGTCACCGGGGCGGAAGGCGGCTGTTCCGGGTTCTGCGGCGCGGCAGGCGGGACGACTCCCCCTTCCGGCGCGGGGAGGGTGAACGGCGCGTCTACCCAGATTTGCGGCAGGGCGAAAACCTGGTCTTCGGGCGCATCCACAAAGCGTTTAGCGACCCAACCGACCTCGCCGCCGGGGACAATCCCGCGCACCCACAGGCCGCTGGGGTCATGTCCATCCAATCGGATGGGTGTCCCGGCTTCGATGGTACCAAGAATTCGCCATTCCGAGCCGGGGCCGCTGCGGATATTCACCCGCGTGTTGATGCTGGTCAGCAGGCCGCCGTCCTGGTAAGTCGGGGCGGCCAGCGCCGGGAAACTCCATATCACCAGTAACAATAATATGATTCCCAATAGTGGTCGTCGCATTCTTTTGTCCCTCAATCTGCTCCGGGCAATCTTTCCAGATTGTCGCCCGCTCATCATCTAAACACTGCCCCCGCACATAGCAGCGGCGCACCAACAAAACATGCCCCCCGTTTTGCTAATGCGCCCCAATTTGAAAACATTACGTCTATAACAAAGTCGGCGGGATTGTAGCAAATGGGCGGGGATTTAGCAACTGTGGGGGAAATGAGGAGAAGGTTAGGACTCGTCGTGGAAGTTGACGCGCTGGTAAACCGCGCTAAGGAGGAGGGTGCAGTCAATGGATGGCAATGCAATCTGGTCGGTGGGCTGAGAAAAGTCGTGCAGTATCCAGCTATTCCCCGGTTGGCGGGAATAATGCTCGATCAAAACCTGTTTTTGCGAAACCAGCAGGTAATCGCTCAGGCCAGGGATACCGCGATAGAGTTTGAACTTACGCCCCCGGTCAAAATCCTCGGTAGATGGGGATAAAATTTCGATAATCACCGCCGGATTGAGCAGCGTATCCCGTTTTGCGTCCATGTAGCGGGCTTCCCCGCAAACCACGACCAGATCAGGATAAAAGAATGCGTTTTCGGCAGCAGCCACCCGCATATCACTCTGAAATACCTGGCAAGGGCGTTCCAGAAACTGACCATACAACAGATAGTGCAAAGCTGCGGCGATCTGATTATGGCGCTCCGACGCCCCGGCCATTGCATATATCTGCCCGGCGACCAGTTCATGACGTGCCTCGTCTGCCCGTTCGTGGTCCAGGTATTCCTGAACCGTCCATTGTTGAGGCTGTGGCAAGGCCATGGTGCCTATCCCTTCACAACTGATTGTTGCTGACAGAGCGAACAGTCATTGCATGTACTCATCGAAATCATCCACCATTCTATTGTACTCCTTGCGGGAGATTTCGCCTTAATTCGCCTTGCGCCGCTGTGGGGAGCGTCAGCGTGATGATGCCTGGGGAACTTCCTTCTGACAGTTGTTGCTGATGGATCTTTCTTTCATGCGATAATTGGTACATGTAGTTGGTCATTGCTATGGGAGTCGATATGGAAACGCGAATCTTGTATCGTCCGGTAGGGTTGTTTGAGCTGCAGTTGATTCGAGCCAGTGATTACGTACGATTTCCTCCCCGACTACCTGAGCAACCATTCTTTTATCCGGTTCTGAGTTTCGAGTATGCGGAGCAGATTGCCCGCGACTGGAACACTCGGGATGAAAAATCGGGTTACATAGGTGCAGTAACCCGCTTCAAAATGCCGAGTGGCTATCTTGAACAATTCCCTGAACAGGTTGTTGGTGGCTTAATTCATCGAGAGTTATGGATACCGGCAGAGGAACTGGATAGTTTCAACCGGCAGATCATCGGGATCATTGAAATCGTAGCGGCATACTATGGCGAACAGTTCGATGGTGAACGGGAATGGTAAGTTCATTATGAGCGAATATCCCGCTACAATCCTCAGCGACCAGCCTTAGCATGGCACACATATCCAACAAATAACGGGGTAAGTTTTTATCCTCGCCCCACGTCAATTTGCCCTACGCCCTTTTACCAGGCACGCTGATAATCGCTTCTGTGATTGTTGCGTCTGCGTTTGATGGTTTTGAGACTATACTTATCTTCAAAACTTCGTGAAGGGACGCCACCATGCAATCGCCACTTGAAAAATGGGCTTCCGGGGATACCTACGAGCAATTCATGGGCAGATGGAGTCGTGAAACGGCGGCCTTGTTTCTGGATTGGCTGCAACCGGAGGTCAATTCAGCTTGGCTGGATGTGGGCTGCGGAACCGGGGCGCTCACGGGCGTGATTGCATCGCGGGCGCAGGCGAATCTCCTGGTTGGCGTTGACCTGTCGCTTGACTTTGTGCACTATGCCAGCCGACGAATCCCCGACGCCACATTCTTCAACGCCAGTGCGCTGGTCTTACCGGTCTGTGCTGGTCAATTTGATTTTGTGGTCAGCGGACTGGCGCTCAATTTCCTGCCACAGCCTGCCCAGGCGCTGCGGGAATGGGTGCGAGCCGCCCGGTCTGGCGGTGTGATTGCCGCTTACGTTTGGGACTATGCCGGGAAAATGGAATTTCTGCGCTATTTCTGGGATGCGGCGGTAGAACTGGACTCCCGTGCCAGACCCCAGCACGAGGGGCAGCGTTTTCCGACGTGCCAGCCTGACGCGCTCAATCAATTGTGGCAGGAGGCAGGACTCCGCCATATTCGTGTGCAGGCGTTGGACGTGGTGACAATCTTCAATGATTTTGACAGCTACTGGAAACCTTTTACCGCTGGCAACTTCCCCGCGCCGCAATATCTAGCATCGTTGGATGATGAAGGTCGGGAGCATCTGCATAGTCTGCTGTTATCCGCTCTTCCCATAAAGGAGGACGGTTCAATCCATCTGATCGCCCGCGCCTGGGCGGTTTCAGGGATGTCATGAACCGTCATAGTCTTAATTGAGTAGGCTGAGGGCGTCGGGGGATACACTGCCACACAGTCATCCTGATTGCCGGAGATTTTTCTATCCCGCCTTCCGCCGCTTTACCCGGCGGTAGATGAACCAGGACGGCAGGCCGAAGATCAACACCAGCGGCACGCCGATAATCGCTACCGTGATCGCCGTGTCCGCCAGGAAGCGCAGCAGGTCGAGCAGCGCCGCCAGCGCCCGCCCGGCAGTGCCACCGGGATTCCATCCGGCGATCTGTACCGGCGCGTCTACCGCCTGCGGGATGAGTTCAACGGTGATGGATGAGAACGCCGCCGACTCGTCGTAATACTGAATCTGCCCGCGCAGCCGTTCAATTTCGCCCCGCGTGACTGTCAACTGATTGAAAATTTCCAGCACGCCCGACGATTCGGTGGCGGCCTCCATCAATTCGCGCAGTTGGGATTCAGCGGCTTCCAGGTTGGTGAGCCGGCTGCTGACATCCACATAATCCTGGGTGACATCCTGCCCGGTGATGGTTTCTGACTCCACCGTGAGCGCCTCGGCTTTGATCTGCGCCAGCGCTGTCTCCAACTGTTCCACCGGGACGCGCACCGTCACCGACCCGCGTGTGACGTCCTGCCCGGCGACAGTCTGTGTCAGATTGGTGCTGGAAGTGACCACCCACCCGCCCATTTCATTCGTCACGGTGATGATGTGGTCGAGCGTGGTCTGCGCGTCAGCGACAACGAGTCGCAGGGTGGCGTTCCGCAGGATGATACGCGGTTGTGCCGGTTCGGGCTGGCTGGACGATGTGTTCAGAACCTGAATCGCACTGGCGGTGCGATAGGTTTCGGTATCCGGTGAGGTGTAGCGGCCTGAGCTATCCGTAACAAGCGATGACGTGATATTGCTGTAGATGTTGCCGACGGATGGGCCAAGCATTGCCAGGACGATGACCACCGCGAGGCACACCACCACTACCAGCAGCACCCAGGTTGAAAAAGAGATGCGTTTCATGATGAGATCACTCCTCTTTAGATAGATTGCCCCGGATGATGCGATAAAGTTGGGGCAGGATAGAGATTGGCGAAACTGCCTGCCTTCAGCATAGGGCAGATGGTACTTTAGTCCGCCCCCAATCGCTGGGGGTTATGCTGGTTTGCTCGTAATGAGGGTCGTGTAATCCGCTTGACTCAGATAGCCGGATGCGACTATACTCAACCACATGAACACCTACTCAGGACATACATACACCAGCATGATGATGGTCATGCGTAACCCGCGTCGGGATAGACGTTGGGTGTGGTGTGTCCTGCCTGAGTGCCATCGCCAGGAAATCACACAAGCCGTCTGTCCCAAAAAGACAGGCGGTTTTTTTATTTCTCTTCATCATCGGTTTGGAATATCTCATACAATATCTAGAGACGTATGCAACTATCAGGAAAACCGGAGCTTGGTATGGTCAAGTTTGGGCGCAACATCAGCCAACGTATTTCTAACCTCATGCGGCTTGCTGATGAGCCTGGTCAGGAATTGGAGGCGCTGCGACTACTCCGGCTTCAACGTTTAGAACCGCTGATAGCTATTGTACTCGGTCTTCACGGTATAGGCGTGTTCCTCTGGTTGTATAGAGTCGAAAACTGGTATTGGGTTGGGGTAATTACACTGGTCATCCTGGGTATGTGGGGACTGGCACGACGCCCCACAGAAGGGCGTGCGACTATCTTTCGGATGTTGTTGATCGCTATCTGGGGATGGTTGCTGGTTGTGCGAACGGGGGGAGTATATAGTTTCTTCTTTATATGGTATCTGGTTGTGGTTGTAGCTTATCCTTTGTTGATTGATGCCCGTTGGGTCTCTTTTCGCCCCTGGCGTGGCTGTGGCTTATGCGCTCTTGGCCCCGATTTCGTCCAGATCAGAAGTGGTGTTGCTCCGCGCACTGCTGCTTCTGTCGTTTGGTTTTATCGCTCGTGCGGCAAACATCATCACGACTCGCTATATCGTCGAGCGTCGCCGATTAGATGAACTTCAATTAGCATTGGAACAGCAGCGCCGCAAGTGTTGCGCCAGTTTCTGGAAAGTAGTTCTCATGATTTACGAACGCCCCTCACTGGGATTAGCACCAGCATTTATCTGATCCGCAAGTTGATTCAAGACAAACCGGCGGAAGCACTACGGAAATTAGACTCACTGGAAGAGCACACCGGCCATTTGCAAAAGGTTCTCCTGGATATGCTCAAGATGGTGGAACTGGAACAGCTAGGCGAGTCGGAATTCTTTAGCCGGGTCGATCTGCGGGAAATTGTCACATGAGTCGTTAGCGAGAGATGGAAACTGCCATTAAGAAACGCCAGAATCTCAGCGTTCAGGCCAATGGCGATTCTTTTGGATCATGGGAGACATGGGCGATCTGAAAATTCTCATCAGTAACTTGCTCACGAATGCCGTGAATTATACCCCGGAAGAGGGGTATATCACCGTTAGCTTTTCCTGGATAATACCGATTTGGTATTAGCGGTTCAAGATAACGGCCCTGGAATCAAGCAACAAGACCTGCCGCGCTGTTCGATTATTTCTATCGGGGGGATAAAGCACGCGATACGACCAAAGGCGGAGCAGGCTTGGGGTTGGCGATGGTTAAGAAAATTGCCGAATTGCACAATGGGCGCGTGACTGTGGAGAGCGTGGTTGGGCAGGGCAGTATTTTTCGGGTGCGTTTTCCGGCCAGCAAAGAGCGGAGCCAGGTGCCATGATTGAATCATTACTGAAGACACTCGTTAAAGAATTTACGACTGAAAACACCGTCGCTATCACCCTGACGGGCAGTTATGCACGCGGAGACGCCACGCCGTACAGTGACCTGGATATCATTCATTACGTGCGTCAGCGCCCCGCCGGACAGGAGGCGTACACCCTGCGCTATGTGGATGGTGTTCTGGTGAGTCTGACGACGCTCACATTGGATGAACGCCGTGCCGACCTCACGCGCCCGGAAGCAGTCTGGTGGTGTGTCGCCGGGTTGCAACAGGCGCGGGTGCTGGTTGACCCGGAAGACGATTTTGCCGGGTTGCAGGCCGAGGCGAACGCGGTGGAGTGGGATACGGCTATGCAAGAGAAGGTGAACGCCTACGCCGGGGCGGAACTGGCCGGATACGCTGAGGAAGCGCATAAAATTCTGAGTGGGCTGTATCATGACGACGAGTCGCAGACCCTCTACGGCGTGTATGGGTTGGTACTGGGCGTAGCGAAGATCATTTCGACCCAGCGCGGACTGGTAATCCCCACCGAAAACGCCTATTTCCAGCGGTTGCAGGATACGATGGGCGTTGACTCACGCTGGACGGCGTTTTTCCGGGTAGCAGCCGGGCTGGATGAGGGGACGGTGCGAATGCGCGGGCTGGCCGCGCTCAGATTATATGTGGAGACAACCCGCTTGTTGGATGACGTGTTTTCACCGGAACACCGGGCGGTCATCGCACAGACGGTCAGGGTGATTAACCAATCGCAATTCGTAGCGTCTATGCTATAGTTAGCGTCTGAAATTGACACAGGGATAGAAGGACAATCATGGCGAAGTACATTCACGTTTCCGTCGCCTGGCCGTATGCCAATGGCGACCTGCATGTGGGACATCTGGCCGGGGCGTATCTGCCTGCGGATATTTTCGCTCGTTATCACCGACTGGTCGGCAATCACGTCCTGATGGTATCGGGGTCGGATAGTCACGGCACGCCGATTTCGGTGGAAGCCGATAAGCGCGGTATTCCGGCACGGGAGGTGTTCGAGCATTATCACCGCCGTTTCCTGCTCACCCAGCAGAAAGTCGGCATCAGCTACGACCTGTTCACCCACACCGATACCGAGAATCACCACCAGATCGCCCAGGACTTTTTCACGCGCCTGCTGGAAAAAGGGCATCTGTATAAGGAAACGCAGAAACTGCTCTACAGCGCGGCGGAAAAACGCTTCCTGCCGGATCGCTATGTGGAGGGCGAGTGTTATATCTGCCATTATCCAGCGGCGCGGGGCGACCAGTGCGATAACTGCGGGAATCTGCTGGATGCGACTCTGCTGATTGAACCCCGTAACCGGGCGAACCCGGAGGATAAGCTGGTCGTGAAGGAAAGCGAGCATTACTTCCTCGACCTGGCATACTTTGAGCCGCAGCTTCTGAAGTACCTGGATGAACATGACCACCACTGGCGGGCGAACGTCGTGCGCTTCAGCCGGAATTTCATCGCGGACGGACTCCAAGGCAGGCCAATCACCCGTGATATTGACTGGGGTATTGATGTCCCGCTGGCAGGGTGGGAGGACAAGAAACTCTACGTGTGGTTCGAGGCCGTGATGGGCTATTTCACTGCCAGTGTGGAGTGGGCGAAGAACATCGGCCAGCCCGACGCCTGGAAACAGTGGTGGTATAACCCGGAGGCGCGAATCTACAACTTCATCGGTAAAGATAACATCCCGTTCCACACCATCATCTGGCAGGCGGAACTGCTGGGCGTGGACGGCATCTATAACGATGCTGAGGAGGTGAAGTCGTATGACGCTGACCTGCAACTGCCGTATGATGTCCCGGCCAATGAGTTCATGAACATTGAGGGAGATAAATTCTCCAAAAGCCGGAACTGGGCAATCTGGGCACCGGACATCCTGGAACGCTACCAACCGGACGCGGTGCGCTACTACGTGGCAATGACCTTCCCGGAAAGCTCGGACTCGGATTTCTCGTGGGAGGGCTTCCTGAGCCGGGTCAACAACGAACTGCTGGCGACGTGGGGCAACCTGGTCAACCGGATGCTTGGTTTCGCCTACAAGCGGTTCGACGGCAAAGTGCCGGAATTCGACCACCTGACGCCGGACGACGAGGCGATCATCGCCCAGAGCGAAGCGGCTTTCGAGCTAATTGGGACGCTGTTGGAGGCGGTCAAGCTGCGCGAGGCACTTCAGACGGCGATGGCGCTGGCGAAAGACACTAACGTTTACCTGGATCGCCGTGCCCCCTGGAAGAGCATCAAGACCGACCCGGCAGATGCCGCCCGTGCCGTGTATACCGTCCTAAAAGTGGTGGATAACCTGAAGATTCTCCTCGCGCCGTTCCTGCCGTTCACCTCACAGAAGCTCCATGAATACCTGGGATATGACGGGCAGTTGTTCGGTGAGTTGAAGACTGAGGAATACCAGGAGTCCACACGGGCGCATGAGGCGTTGGTCTATGACGGCAGTGGGGCGATAGGACGCTGGGAGAAAAGCGACCTGAAACCGGGAACGGCGCTGCGCGAACCGGCCCCGCTGGTGGTCAAACTCGAACCGGAGATGGTGGAGTTTGAACGCGGCTTCCTGGGGCAGCCCCGGGAGGAACTGCCGATTACGGTGTAGTCGTGGCCGCTTGTTACTGACTGTTGGCTTTTTGCCAGTAGCCATAGGTTATCTGAATCCTTCTCCGGTATTGAGAAGGATTTTTTTATCACTATAATAGAAAATTTGTGCTATTCTGTATTCCGAGATAGAATACCGGTATCCAAATAACAAAAGCCATGAGAAAGGCGAGATTCAAATGGATGCAACTCTGAAAACCAGCATCTGGCAGCAGTTCGGGGCCGCGATTGATATGCTCGATGATGCGATTACGCTATGCCCGGATCGGCTGTGGACGGCGGTTCTGTGGGATGACCACGAGGATGCACGCTATGGGCAGTATTGGTTTGTGGCGTATCACACCCTGTTTTGGCTCGACCTCTTTTTGACCGGCACGCGCGAAGGCTTTGCACCGCCTGAACCGTTTATTCGTAGTCGCGGTGCGCTCCCGGAAAAACCGTACACGAAAGACCAGGTGCGTACCTATCTCAAGCAGTGCCGCCAGAAATGTAGAACCACCCTCGAAGCGCTGACCGACGAGAAAGCGCATCAGGTTTGCATATTTGAATGGATGCAGCCGACGTTCCTGGAACTGCAACTGTATAGTATGCGCCATGTGCAGGAACACGCCGCGCAGATGAATTTGCTCCTGGGGCAGAACCAGGTGGAAGGGCTGGACTGGATTCCGAGCGCCAGGGAAGACGCTTCGTAAGACGCCAGCGGGAGAACGTCACAAGTATCGCGGTTAGCCCCTGGCTGCTGGCCTCTGGCTGGTTAGCATCTTAGCGGGTTAGCTTTTTAGGTTTTCTGGTTAAAGTCAGTTTTCGTATGTTTTCAAGGTGGGCGACCACGCCGGGTCGCCCCTACAGATTTACCTCATATTAGAGAGGCAGGGCGGATGGATGCGATTGTGAAAACCGCGATCTGGGGACAGTTTGGCGCGGCCATTGATTTTCTGGCGGAGACGGTGAGTGCCTGCCCGGATGAACTGTGGCGGGCGACATTGTGGCCGACGCCCGGCAGGAAACCGGCATTCGGCCAGTTCTGGTATGTGACCTATCATACGCTGTTCTGGCTCGACCTGTACCTGACTGGTACGGAGGAAGGTTTTATCCCACCTCCGCCCTTCACGCTGATTGAACAGGATTACTATGGCCCACTGCCGGAACGGGTCTATACGCGGGAGGAACTTCTGGACTATCTCCAGGGGTGTCGTCAGCGGTGCAAGGCCACGATTGAGTCCCTGACGGACGAAATGGCAGGCCGTCTCTGCCAGTTCGGGTGGGGGGAATGCAGTTTCCTGGAACTCCTGGGCTACAACATGCGCCACGTTCACGGCCATGCTTCGCAGTTGAACATGCTCCTGGGGCAGAACGGCGTCCTGACACAGGATTGGGTACCGCGTGCCGGGGATGATGTCTCGTGACAGCATTTTTCGAGAACCTATCGCTGAATCTATCTTTCCTTGCCGAAGGATTACACGAGGGCTGATTATGAAGTCATTGACCTGGAACCAGGTAAACGCCTGGCGGTTGGCACAGCACGGGCTTGCCTCAAAAGTCAAACGGGAGGATTTCATCAAAATGACCTCCCGCTTATTCGGCATCCATGCCCAGGTGATGTCAGCCGCTGAACTGGGACTGGGGGGGGTACGGGTGGACGGTCTGATGCCGGGGGACGTGCAGGCTGCGCTCTGGGAGGAGCGCACGCTGGTGAAAACCTGGGCGATGCGAGGCACACTGCACCTGCTGACCGCCGATGATCTGCCCCTACACGCTGCTGCCCGTTCGATTGATCCGCGTGGCTGGATCGACTTTGAAGCACACGGGATTTCCCCAAAACAGGCCGGGGCGTTTTTCGAGGCCGTGCCGGAGATTCTGGGGAGCGAACCGATGACGCGCGAACAGCTTGCCAGCGCGGTTGCTGAGCAGGTGGGGCTGCCGGTGTTGGGGGAGTTGATCGCCAAAAGCAAGTGGGGGTCGCCCTTAAAGACGTTCGCGTTCCGGGGGGAACTGTGTTTTGGGCCGAACGAGGGGCAGAAGGT
>JACKCH010000028.1 GCA_020634115.1 Anaerolineaceae bacterium | reverse complement strand
TTCTTCCGCCTTCACGGGACGAAACTCTCCCGTTTCAATCCCGTATTGAACGATGGGCAGCAGGATGTCCATATAATGCCGGAAAACCTGTTGTAATGTCTGTTGCACGACTGGATTCCGAAAGGCCTGCGCCAGAAATTCGTAAGTGATTGGCAGCAGCCGCAGCATGGCTGAGGTTTCCGCCGTCGCAATCTCCACGAATTTCCAGATGCCATCTACGGCGGTCATCTGCGTGACATCCAGCGTGTCCATTTCTTGAAAATCCCGCTGGAAAATGCGACTCAGGATGGCGACAGTCAGGTCGTCCTTGCTTTTGTAGTACAGGTAGAGCGTGCCTTTGCTTAACCCGGTTTCCTCGGCGATGTCATCCATCCGGGCGTTGCTGAAGCCTTTCTGGATGAAAATCTCCTCGGCGGCTTGCATGATCTGTTCGCGGCGTTCTTCGCTGACATCAGGTCGGGGGGACATAGGCTGCGCTCCTTTGTGATATTTATGACTGACTAGTCAGTCATGTATAGTGTAGTCCGAATTTGGCGTTTGTCAAGTTCAATTTAGGGGCATTTCTAAAGGGGAATCAAAAGGGAGCGCATGGTGACGCTCCCCAAGCAGCCCCGCCGGGCCGCTCTTACACTAATCTTGTTTGTGTCCTATGTCCCCGGCACCCCAATTGGCGCGATGGTCGGCACATTCGGATCAGGCGTGAATAACGAGTTCGGGTCGGGCGTGAGGGTGGCCTGGTCGCAGAGTGTGCGGGCGTTATCCCGTTTGGCACGTACCCCGCCGTCGCTCAGGATGTCAAGCGCGTTGCTGTACTGCTCCGCCGCCGGGCAGTATTCTGTCTGCGCTGCCCAGGCATCGCCATAGGCGACATATTGGTTAAATAAGAGCTGGGTGGTATCCAGATAGTTCGGATTCACGTTGTAAATCTGGAGGAGAGAACGAATCGCGGTGGGATATCCCGTGCCAATAGTGTTGATGGCATCCAGGTAAAGCTCCGCCACGTAACGCTCATAGCTCAGGTCGCCAATATCGCCAAAATCCTCCGCTCGCCCGGTGACGATGATCGCCTGCGCCAAATTGCCCGCCCGAAACAGTTGCAGCGCTTTGGCGTTCAACGCCTGGGACATCAGGCCGCGGACCGTGCCAGACTCAAACGTCCGATCGGCTGAGAGAATCACGTCCAACGTCGAAATCGCCGCATCCCAATCGCGCACCGCCATGGCGGACTGTGCCTCGTTCAGCAATCCGGGCAGATCAAGCGCATTACTGCTTACGCCGCCAGTATTGGCGACCGGTTCCGGTGTATTGGTGATCTCAGGCAGTGGTTGGGTTGGGCTGGGGGTTGGGGTGATGGTGGGCAGATGTTCGATGTAAAGGGCCGTCGCTGTCGCCGCGTATTCTGCCACACCGGGAACCGCCGGAGTCAGCGTTGCCAGGTATTGTAACCGTGCCTGAAGCAGCGCCGTGTTGCCACTGGCGACATCGCCCGGAATCAGCCCCAGTTGGGTGTTAATCGCGGCATTTAGGGTAGCTGTCCCTTCCTGGTGGATGACCTGCAAGCCGGATGTCCACCCGGCGACTCCGGACAACCCCACAATCAGCACCGCCAGACCGACCACGAATACCGCCATGATCCCCCACAGCAGACACCCCGGCCCGCTGGCAGGTTCAGGTTTGCGTTCAGGTGAAGATACAGAGACCTTGAATGGTGAGCGCGGTTGGGTTTCTTCCGGCGAAGGCATAGCAACTTCCCCTCAACAATCATCAATACAACCGCCCGGTAAAGCACACCGGGCAGCGAGTCATTATAACGGCGCAGCCCAGGGAAGTACAGCGACGACTGCCCTACGCTCGGCAAGAAAAACGGGCCGCCCCGCCTGGGACAGCCCGCCTGTTGACTGCTGTTGGTGCTGCGAAACGAGTGCTTAGTTGCCGAGGTCACTCATTAAGGACGACGCCGGAACAATCGTCGCGCCTTCAGGAGCGACCACATTCACCGGGACGTTGATTTCATTGAAGTCCATCTCCAGATGCACATCGAAATTGATCGGCGGGAGGGACGGTGCGTTGCCGCCGGAAGCGCCACCTGCTGCGCCAGCCAAAGCCGAAAGGTCAATCACGGCGTTGATGTCGAAGGTGAAGCGGTGGACGAACATATCATTCGCACCGATCCACTGGCCGGTACTGATGGTGAGTTGGCTGTTTTGGAGCAGCATAGTGACCATCGGGCCAAACTGGGCCACGCTGGGATCATCCGCCGCCGCCAGTTGAAGAATGCTGTTCATCAACTTGTCAAATTCGGCTGAAGCGAACAGCGGGGCGAAGTCCAGGGTTGTGGTGAACGGGTACATGGTCTGTTCCATCATGCTTTCGTCCGCCAGACGCGCATTGGTGATGAAGCCCGGAATGCTCGACAGACCGGCGACATCGCTTTCGCTCAAACCGAGCATGGAGAGCGCTGCTGTGGCATCCGCCGCCGAAGGCGCACCACCACCACCCATCAGCATCTCAGGCGAGAAGGGGATACCATTCTGTTCCAGAATGCCGGATTCAACCACTTCTTGCAGGTTGAAGCCAATCCACTGGCCGCTGGTGGGGTCCTGAAGGTAGAAGTTGCCGTCCACAATCACGAAGCTGGCACTGCCGCCATCGGTGCTGGTGCCGTCAGAGAAGCTGCCATTGGCATCCATCGCCATCGTCAGTGCACCATACGGGTTGTCGCTCATCGCCATCGCTTCATCGAACGCGATTGGGCCAGCGCCGTCGGCAGAAATGGAGATGTCGCCCGCGCCGGGGGCCAGCATCGCCAGGCCAGTCAGCGCCATGTTGAACTTGAAGTTCACGATAAAGGAAGTCATATTGGCGCTGTTCGCGGAGGCAGCCTGCAAAATCGCGCAGTCATCTGCCGAAAGCCCCATACAGGCCAGATCATCCTGGGCACTCACCGCCGGGACAAGTATCAAAACCAGCATCAGTGCCAGTACGAGTTTCACGATACGAGAATTCATATGCAAGATACTCCTTGAGTTATGTGGTAGAGAGTGGGGAATTTAACATACCCTATAGATCATTATAGGTGAAATTGCATGTAGAAGGAATAAAAAACTCATTAAAGCCTCATTGAATGAGCCGTTTTGCTATCCGTTCGATGATGATTTCACTCACCCGCGCCTTGCTGGTGAGTGCGAGAGACTGCTGCCCGCCCGCTGAATCCAGAATCGTTACGCGATTCGTATCCACATTGAACCCGGCATCCATCGCGGTGATATCGTTCGCCACCAGCATGTCCAGCCCTTTGCGTTCCAGCTTGGCGTGGGCGTTCGCCAGCAGATTTTCGCTCTCGGCGGCGAAACCGACCACCACGCGCGGGCTGCCAGTCTGCATTCGCCGCTCCTTCACGGCTACCAGGATGTCGGCTGTACGTGCCAATTCCAGCGTCAGGCCGCCGCCATCGTCCTGCTTCTTGATCTTTTGAGTCGCCACTGCTGCCGGGCGAAAATCGGCCACTGCCGCCGCCATCACCAAGGCATCCGCCGTATCACAGTGCGCCAGAACCGCCTCTAACAGTGCGGCGGCGCTATCCACCGGGACGAGAGTCGCGCCAACGGGGATAGCTAATCCCTGCGCGGTGCTGATGAGCGTAACCTCCGCTCCGGCATCGAGTGCAGCCTGGGCCAGCGCATAGCCCTGTTTGCCACTGGAACGATTGGTGAGGTAGCGCACCGGGTCGAGCGCCTCCCGCGTCCCTCCCGCGGTGATGACAACGTGTCGCCCGGCCAGGACGCCGTTCTGCCCCAGTGCCCGTCGTATCTCTCCGATAAGCGTAGGAGTCTCTGGCAGCCGCCCTTTGCCCACTAGCCCGGACGCGAAACGGCCTTCATCCGGCTCAACCAGCCATGCACCACGCGATTGCAGTATTTCCAGATTGCCCTGGGTCGCCGGGTGGGTATACATCCCGCCGTCCATCGCCGGGGCGATCACCAGCGGGCAGCACGCCGCCAACGCCGTGACACTCAGCAGGTTATCCGCCATGCCATGCGCCAGCTTCGCCAGGGTGTGGGCTGTCGCCGGAGCAATCACGAGAACATCCGCCCCTTCCCCCAGCCCGACATGGGCGATGTGGGTCGGCAGGGCGCTATCCCCCGATTGCCACAGGTCGGTATACACTGAGCGACCTGTAACGGCCTGGAAGGTGAGGGGCGTCACAAACCGTTGGGCGGACTCCGTCATGATGACATCCACCAGTGCCCCGGACTGAGTGAGCTTGCTGGCGAGATCAACCGCTTTATAAGCGGCGATACTCCCGGTTACACCCAGGATGACACGTTTTTCGTGCAAAATCGTGATGGGTTCCATAATCACCCGCTGCTGTGTTATCCGATGATTTCTTTGGAAATCGCGGCGGAAAGCTGTGCGGCTACCAGTTCGAGCATCAGCACATTTTCCTGGTTGATCGAATCGGGCTGTTCCCGGCACGCCAGTAGCACGCCATAATGGTTGCCGCCAAAAATCACCGGCACACAGGCGGCGCATCCCAGCCGCCCTTTTGCGACCAGTGGGTGATTAGGGCTGTCGGGTGGGTTGGAAATCCGGCTCTGGCGGTTCTTATGCACCCAGGACATCAGATCGTCAGGGGCGGTGGTTCTGGGGGCAACCGATTTGATCGGATTCGAGCCGTCCTGCGCTTTGAGCAGCAGTTGGTCGGCATCGTTGTCGTCCCGGCGGTAGAAAGCCACATAGTCATAGCCAAGGTCTTTGCAGGCGGCGACAGCAGCTTCCTGTTTGCCAAGTTCGCCGGACGCTTTGCGCAGTTCCTTCGCAAACTGCCGCACGGCGGGCAGGCTATCCGCCCTCAGCGTTTCTAACTGCCGGTCAGACATCAGGCGGGTGATGCGCCGAACAAGGTCATTATTCTCAAATGGCTCGGTGCTGATCTCATCCGCCTGACCAGGCAGCCCGAAGTCGGCATCCTCATCCACCAGGACAATCAGCAAACGCGGGTAACTATGGCGTAAATCTGCGACAAACTCAAAAATATGGGACAGCCCGTTATCGAGGACCAACACATCTACATGCTGGTCGCGATCATCCAGAACGCGCAGCGCATCCCCGGTATCGGAGACAATATTGACTCGAAAATTCTTCTGCGCAGTCAGGTTTTTGTAAAACCGGCTGGCCTGCTCGCGTCGGACGGCCACCAGCACATCTACCGAATCCATATTTACCCGTCCTCTCAATACGTTCGATTCACATAAAACAATGATAGCATACTTACGCCCGCAGTCCGGCCTGGTAAGCGGCGGCAGCCAGGGTCAGCAGGGCGAACTGGCGCAGCCCGGCGGCAGTCGGCTCGGTTTCGATAAACTCATCCAGGCGGTGGGCATTCCCACCTCGCGTAATACCAATCGTGACTGCCGGAACCCCGGCGGCAAGCGGCACATTGGCGTCTGTGCTGCCTGTTTCCAGAGTCCCATTCACACCAACTTGCCCCAGCGCTGCCAGCGCCCCTAACAGCAGCGGATGATCGCCAGGGATTGCGCCCGCTGGACGATCGCCAACCACATCCACCTGGAACCGGAGGTCAGCGGTGTTCAGTTCGTGAACAAAGTGCCGCACTTCGTTTTCCAGTGTTTCCAGCGCATCCGGCGCTTCGGAGCGTAGGTCGAGCCACAGGCTGGCGCGGGTGGCAATCGCGTTAATCGTCTGTCCACCATCAATCATGCCGATATTATAGGTGGTGCGCGGCGTCCCCGGCGGTGTCAGAGTGGTAATACGCGCACCCAACTGAATTACACCATGAATCGCGCTGGGGCGTCCGAAGTGCAGCCAGCTATGCCCGCCATCAGCAGTGGCAGTGATATGCAGCCGCCGTACCGCAATCCCAGCGCGGTAAACATGGCCGAATGCCATGCCCTCCAGGTTAATCACCAGCGCGACCCGGTTTTTCAGCGCGGCGAAAGCGGCCTTCATCCCGCCCAGGTCGCCTAACCCTTCCTCGCGGCTGTTCGCCAGCAGCCACAGATCACACTCTGGCATCAGATTCTGCTGTTTGAGAACCGCCGCCAGCGTTAGCATCCCCGCCACGCCCATACTGTTATCCCCCAGGCCAGGGCCGTAAATGAGGTTCTGGTCACGGTGCACGGTGAGGTCCGTTCCAGCATCAAAAACCGTGTCGGTATGCGCAGAGATCAATATACCGGGCACAGCACTCTGTTTACCGAGAATCCGCCCCCAGACATTATGTAGGGCGTCGGTTTGAATATCGAGCAGCCCCAGGGCGTGGAACTGGGCCGCGATGTAGGCCGCTCGTTCGCCCTCCGCGAAGGTCGGGGCGGGTATTTGCTGGATGGCAATTGCTTTATCTAATGCCATCTGTGCGGCAGCGGACAGCCAGCCCCAATTGATCTCTTGATCAAAACGCTGCACTAATTTTTCCATACTGTGACCTCAAAACGTATCAGGCAAAAGCCTGTGAAATTCAGGTTAGGATTATGCCACAGATTAGACGAGCCGCCAGATAAAAGGCTTTCGTCAACTTCCAAATCCCGTTATAATCACCATTCACTTTGTCTCTATAGATCCGTTCGGTCAACGAGATTGTAATCGCTTTTGATGTTCCGTGGGTTTCCCACTGTCTGGGCCGGGCAACCAGTATCGGCCTATGTAAGACAATTTGCCGGTGGTATCACGCCATTTCTCGTACTTTTATATCTGGCCGGCTGCGGCGCAGATGCTAGCATCCGATATTTGTTCGACTACGAGCTTCCAGGGGAGGTCATGAATGGGGGGAATCCATGTACTACTTATCGGGCGTGTCACCGCTAGCCGCGCGGTGGTGCGTCAGACCCTGGAGAAACATTACACACTGCACGTCGCCAACAGTGGTAAAAAAGGGCTTACCCTGGCTGTGGCACGCCAGCCGGAGGTTGTGGTACTGGATGCGGTTTCAATGCGGACTCCCGGTGAGCGTCTCTGCCAAACATTACAGGAAGCATTGCAGGATGTTCCGATACTGCACATTCATCCTGGCCCAGAGAAGGAAGTACGCAGTACTGCTGACCTGATTCTGCTCGACCCGGTGACACCACGTAAACTGATGGGAGCGATTAAGCGGCTGTTGAACGTGACCAATGATGAACAGGTGTCGGCTGGCCCGTTACGTGTCAATCTGACACGCCGCGTCCTGAGTGTGAACGGCCAGGATATTAAACTTACCCCCAAACAAGCCAACCTGATTGAGATTTTCCTGCGCTGTCCCGGCCAAACCCTGGATCGCAAGACGATTATGGAAAAAGTGTGGCAGACCGACTATTTAGGCGATACGCGCACGCTGGATGTGCATATTCGCTGGATTCGGCAGGCGATTGAGGAAGACCCTAGCGCACCGCGCTACCTGAAGACGGTACGGGGTGTGGGCTACCGCCTGGAAATCCCCGCGGAATAGCTCCATCTGAATCAGATACATCACTGCATGTCCCTGCCAGCAGGGTATGTGACGCTGTATCACACGACAAATATCGCGCCCCTACAGAATCCGATGTAGGGGCGCAGTTATTTCTACGCGGGCGAAAGGCCGATCTTAACCCGTGTTGTGCTTAATTCGGCGCGCCTATCTCTACCCATCTATACAGTCAAACGACGCCGTGAACGGTTCGCTGACATGCCCGGCTTCGTCGGTGATCGTCATCAGCCATTTCACTGGGCCGATGAAGTTTGAACTGCCCAGGTTGCAGGACACATCCCACGAAAGAACGCCAGTGGTGTAATCGCCAGTCAGCAAGGTAGGTGCTTCGGTGATACCGCCTTCCCATTCACCCTCAGCAGCGTACACAAACTGGGTTTCAAGTTGGACGATCGGGTCGCCATCGTAGTTGACGAAATACACCGGGCAACTGGTATCGCCCGTACCAGAAACCACGGCACACTCGTATACACCAATTACCTGCGGGGCTTCCAGGGCGAGCGATTGCGTGGGATCTATGGCCTCCGGCAGCAGGCTCACTGGCAGCACGGCGACTTCTTCGGCTGTGTAGGCTTCGACGCGCAATGTGCCTTCGGGGATATGCTCTTCCGATAGTGGAATCCGCACCCGCGCCCCCGCCGGGACATTCATAATGAGGTCGCCGACAGTCGCCTGGGCCGTGCCGGCCAGGACATCAAGAGTCAGTTCCCGGGGGCCAGAGCGCACGAACAGGGTTGAAGAATCGAGCGTGACTTGAACGCCATTCATTTGCAGTGGCACCGGTTCGGCATCAGCGGGAATCTGAATCAACATCCCGCTGGGGGGCGCTTCGGCGCAGGGGGCGTCATCCTGGTTGGAACTGAGCGTGAAGGCTTGCATTGCCTCAAAAACCGGGGTATCCAGGCTAGCAATTGGCAGTGAATTCGAACCGCCGACCACCGTCGCGTTCATAGCCGGGATCCACCCCACACGTCCATCGTCCATCACCAGGCGCAACCAGTTGCCGGTGCAGTTACAGGCATTGACGGTGATGACCTCGCCGACGGGCAGACTGAGCAGTGTCTCGAAGTGCGATCCCGGTCCGTTGTAAACGTCCGTTTCATTGACAACCCAGACCTGCATGTTGTTGAGCGAGCTTCCGGCATTGTGGATTTCCACGCCGCCAAACAAAACGAAGGTCATTGGGACCCCGTTACTGCTCTCAACCTCCATCGCAGCAATACCCCACTCCGACGACCAGCCACCTATCCGCAGTGCGCAAATCGCCGTCAATGGCAGTCGGTCACCGGGTGTGTTGAAATCCAACGCCTCGTCGCAGTTGACAAGGGTATCCACGTCGGCATGGCCGAAGCAGATTTCATTCGCTCCCAGATCCATACAGTTTGCCGCCGTCGAGTCGATGGCGGACTGGACGGCTGCCGCGCAGGTTTCGGCCTCGGACTGCGCCAACACCGTGAAAGGCAAAACCAGACATAACAACAGGACAACTCCAATGGTTCGCATCATCCTTCTCCTCGAATTTTAAACATTTTTGCTTATATTGTGTTCCGATTTGTAAACCACGAACAGTGACGATTGGCAGTCCATAATTTGATATTGTTCCGTATTGGTTGGCAGTACGTCATGAGCGATGTAGTTGCCATATTAATTGTTTATGCAAAACGATAAGGTGGGCTTATGCGAGGGACGCGCTAGTACAAAAGGCCACCGACGAGTAGAATGGGGACACAGTGAACCAGAGGCCATAGGATGGGAGACAAGATGGCAGCATTGCACGGATTTGAACTGGTATCCGAACGCGACATCCCCGAACTGAACACCCGCGCCAAACTCTACCGGCATATCCGCACCGGGGCAGAACTGCTCTCCATGGAAAATGATGACGACAACAAGACGTTTGGCATCACGTTTAAGACACCCCCGCCCGATTCCACCGGCCTGCCGCATATCCTGGAACATTCGGTGCTGTGCGGGTCGCGCAAATATCCGGTCAAAGAACCGCTGATCGAACTGGTGAAAGGGTCGCTGCAAACCTTTATCAACGCCATGACTATGCCGGATCGCACCATGTATCCGATTGCCAGCACCAATCTGCACGATTTCTATAACATGGTGGATGTCTACCTGGACGCGGTGTTTTTCCCGGCGATGGACGAGAAAACGCTGCAACAGGAAGGCTGGCACTTTGAACTCGACAGCAAGGATGCCCCGATGACGCTCAAAGGAGTGGTCTTTAACGAGATGAAGGGGTACTACTCCTCGCCGGACATCATGGAAAGCGAGTATATGCGCCATGCGCTGCTGCCGGATACCCCCTATGCCAATGACTACGGCGGCGACCCGGCCAGTATCCCCGATCTGACGTATGAAGATTTTCGGACGTTCCACGACACCTACTATCACCCATCGAATGCGCGTATCTATTTTTACGGCGATGATGACCCGATGGAACGGCTGCGCCTGGTCAACGAGTTTATTTCCGGCTTTGACCGCAAAGCGGTTGACGCCGAACTGCCGCTGCAACCGCGCTTTAGCGAACCGCGCCGCCAGGAGTTTCCGATTGAAACCGGCGAAGGCGATAACAAGGGATTCGTCACTATCGGTTGGCTGCTTAACGACGTGCGCGACTCGGAAACCACACTGGCGCTGGGCATCCTCGACTATATCCTGGTGGATAGCCCGGCTTCCCCACTGCGCAAAGCCTTGCTGGATTCCGGCCTGGGCGAGGATTTATCCGGTGATGGCCTGAGTGCCAGCCTGCGCGAAGTGACCTTCTCCACCGGGCTGAAGGGAATCGCGGTCAAAGATGCTGACACGATTGAGAAGTTAGTGTTGGATACGCTGGCGCGCCTGGCAGACGAGGGGATTGACCCCGACATGGTGGAAGCCGCGTTGAATTCGGTGGAGTTCACGTTGCGCGAAAACAACACCGGCAGCGCCCCGCGCGGGCTGGTGATGATGTTCCGGGCACTGCAAACCTGGACGCATGGTGGCGACCCAATGGAACGGCTGGCTTTTGCCGACGCGCTGGAACGCATCAAGGAACGCGCCACGCAGCCGGGCTACTTTGAAGGGCTGATCCGTCAGTACCTATTGGAAAACCCGCACCGTACCACCATCGTCCTCAAACCGGATGACACAGTACGTGAAAAGCGCGACGCCGCTGAACAGGCTCGCATTGACACCGCCCGCGCCGGGATGAGCGAAGCGGGCGTCGCCGCTGTCCTGGCGGATACCGAAATACTCAAGGAGCAGCAGGCCACGCCCGACTCGCCGGAGGCGCTGGCAACCATCCCGCGCCTGACGCTGGCTGACCTGGATAAAGAGACAAAACACGTCCCGTCGGAAGTTCTGGAGATGCAGGGGAGCAAGGTGCTCTACCACCCGCAGCCGACCAACGGCATCGCCTATGTGGACGTGGGCTTCAACCTGCACACGCTTCCGCAGGCGTATCTACCCTATGTGGGGCTGTTCGGTGAAGTGCTGCTGGAGATGGGCACGCAGACCGAAGATTACGTCAAACTCACGCAGCGAATCGGGCGCAAAACCGGCGGGATTGGCTTCTCAGCGCTGCTTTCCGGCATCAAGCACCGTGACGACACGGCAGCCTGGGGTTTCCTGCGCGGGAAGGCGATGGCGAGCCAGACCGGCGACCTGCTGGACATCATCCGGGATGTGCTGTTGACCGGGGAACTGGATAACCGTGACCGCTTCCGCCAGATCGTGCTGGAAGACAAGGCGGATAAGGAATCCCGGTTCGGGTTTGCCGGGCATGTCCCCGCCATCCGCCGCCTGCGGGCGCACTTCCGCGAAGCAGACTGGTTGAATGAGCAGATGAGCGGAGTCAGTTACCTGTTCTTCCTGCGGGAGCTGGTGGGACGCATTGAATCCGACTGGGACGGTGTACTGGCCGACCTGGAAGCGGTGCGCCGGGCGCTGGTCAACCGGGATAACATGATGGTGAATGTCACCTATGAGGAAGACCGGTGGGGCGGCCTGCAACCGCAGTTGAATGACTTACTTGCGGCGATTCCGGCGCAGAGCGTGACGCCTGTCGCCTGGACGCCGGGGACACTACCGACTAACGAAGGGCTGACCATTCCGACCCAGGTCAATTACGTCACCAAAGGCGCGAACATCTACGACCTGGGCTACCAGGTGCACGGTTCACACCTGCCCGCGCTGCTTTACCTGAACACCACCTATATCTGGGAGAAAATTCGCGTTCTGGGCGGGGCGTATGGTGGGACATGCACTTTCGATCATGTTTCCGGCACGGCAGCGTATATCTCGTGGCAGGATCCGAATCTGCTGGGGACACTGGAAAACTACGACAACGCCGCTCGTTTCCTGCGTGACCTGGAAATCAGCACCAACGAACTCGAAAAGACCATCATCGGCTCTATCGGCCAGTTGGATCATTACCAGTTGCCGGATGCGAAAGGGTATTCATCGCTGGCGCGTTACCTGATTGGCTACACCCACGAACAGCGCCAGCAGATGCGCGATGAGGTACTGGGGACAACGGCGACAGACGTGCGCCGGTTTGGTGAGGCGCTGGCGTTAGTGGCGGCAAACGGGCATGTGGTCGTGACCGGCTCACCTGACACAATCAATGGAGCGAGTGCCGAACGCGGTAACTGGCTGACGGTGACGAAAGTCGTGTAAATAAACTGCAGCAGTATCCATTTTTCAGTTTTCAGCAGGGGTGTATGACAATATGCCCCTGTTTGCGTTGCGCAACGACTTTGTAGGCTCGGGGCTCTTCTATTGCCTCGCCGAATCTTCAAAACATCGCTCGACTCCCTTGTTCAGACTCCCGTCCGGCGCTACAATGCCAGATATATTGCAACCATCCACACAGGGAGTCCCATGCCTGAATCTGCAACGATTAACCCGAATTTCCCGCCCCTGACCCGCGACTCCCTGGCGGAGCAGTTTGCCGCCTGTGGGCTGGCCGCCGGGCAAACCGTGCTGGTTCACAGCAGCCTGAGCAAACTCGGTTGGGTCGTCGGTGGGGCGCAGGACGTGATTCAGGCGCTGCTGGATGTCCTGACGCCCTCCGGCACGCTGATGATGCCTTCGCATACCGGCGGGAACGGCGACCCGGCCTACTGGCGTAATCCCCCGGTGCCAGCCTGGTGGTATCCGACCATCCGCCAGCACCGCCCGGCCTATGACCCGCAGCTTTCGCCCACACGGGCGATGGGGGCAATCGCGGAACTGTTCCGCACCTGGCCGGGAGTCTGCCGCAGCGGGCATCCGATTGGCTCCTTCGCTGCGCTGGGGCCGCAGGCCGCCGATCTGACCGCCAATCATCCTCTGGAACCTATGTTTGGCGACGACTCGCCCATTGGCCGCCTGTATGCGTGCGATGGATATGTGCTGCTGCTGGGCGTGGATCACGGCAATAACACGTCGCTTCACCTGGCCGAATACCGGGCCGATTTCCCCGGTAAATCCTTGCGGCGCGAAGGCACGGCCATGCTGGTCAATGGCGAGCGTCAATGGGTGGAGTTTGATATGCTGTCGCTTAACGATGAGGACTTCCCAACGATTGGGGATAATTATGAGTCCGAGCACGGGATTCCGCGCGGACAGGTGGGGCAGGCGGTGGTGCGGTTCATGAAACAGCGCCCCCTGGTGGATTATGGGGTGGAATGGATGGCGCAAAACCGCGATTTCGCACGCCAATCCGTTGATTAATGTGGTAGAATTACCCCAAAATGGCATTTAAACAAATTCGGATCGTGAGCGGGAAACAACGCCCCGCCTATACCTGGCTTTGAGGAGCATCTCTATTATGGCAGAAGCACTTGGCATGATCGAAACGAAATCGTTCGCGGCGCTGGTTGAAGCTGCTGACGCGATGGTGAAGGCTGCCCGCGTGGAACTTGTGACCTATGAGAAAACCGGTGGTGGGTTTGTCACCGCTGTGGTACGTGGGGATGTCGCCGCCGTCAAAGCGGCAGTCGAGGCCGGAGTACGCGGCGCGGAGAAGGTCGGTGAGGTCGTCGCGGTGCATGTGATTCCACGCCCGCATGTGAACGTGGACGCGGTGATGCCGCTGGGACGCGCCGAAGAAGGCAAAGCCGGGATGGAAAAGGCCTAAACGATGCTGCTGGCGAAGGTTATCGGAACAGTGGTCGCCAGTGCCAAAAGCGAGCGCACCGACGGCCTGAAGATGCTGATTATCCAGCCGCTCGACCTGGATGGGAAACCCACCGGGAGTTACGTGGTGGCCTTTGACGCGGTTGGCGCCGGGGAAGGCGAAGTGGTGTTGTATGCCAGTGGCAGCAGCGCCCGCCAGACGCCCGCCACCGATAACCGTCCTGCGGATGCCACGATTTTCGCCATCGTGGATACCTGGGACGTAGCCGGAACCGTGCGCTACGACAAGAGTGCCCAGCCATAAACCTACAATGACATTTTCCAGCCTGTCAGGGTGCATCCAACGCGCCCTGACGTTTTGTTTGGCACATCAAAACTAGAAAGGGCGATTACTATGAGTCATATTTTTATCTCATATAAGCATAATGATGTATCCCGAATGTTTTTTGAACTCCTGCAGGTGAAGCTGGAAACGAACGGTTATACGTGGTGGAAAGATGATAATAACCTGATCGGAGGAGTGGATTGGGGAGAAGCGATTGACGACGCGATTGAAGCAGCGACGGCGGTGCTGCTCGTCATGACCCCTGCCGCGCAGGAATCGCAGTACTGTACCTATGAATGGTCGTATGCGTTGGGTGTGCGCGTGCCGGTGATTGCGATGATGGTCAAACCCGTCGAAAATCTGCACCCCAAGCTACGCAAACTGCAATACCTTGATTTTACGAATGAAGATAGTTTTCCCTGGGATAAACTGCTCCAGGCGCTGGAACACGCCAATTCCGCCCGTGAAGGAACGCAGGAGGTCGCAGTTGGCCCGATGCCGGATGAACAGGTGATGCCGCGCATCCAGTATGGCGAGAATCATTACCGGAATGGGGATTATAACAACGCGCTCGAAACCTTTATGGGGGCGCTGCGCGTCGCCAGTGACGCCCTGCTGGACGACATCCACTACCGGACGGCACTGGCGTATACCGCCCGTGCCACCCACCAGCGTGACGCCACCAAAAAGCGTGATGATCTGGTTCGCGCTGTGCCACACCTGGAAAAGGCGATTGAACTCAATGAGAACTACGCCGAAGCGCGGGCGCAGATGGGCTATGTCTATCGTCTGATGCGCGACGTGGCGGAAAGCGACAAGGAACGTACCGAGTGCCTGGAAAAGGCGGCAACCTACTTTAAAGAGGCGCTGGATCAGCGCCCGGACATGGTGGATGAAGTCGGTGAGTCCTGGTGGAATACCCTGGGTGGCGTTTATAAACGGTTGGGCAAGACCGAAAAGGCCATCGAAGCCTACGAACGCGCCGCGCGTGAGGTGAAAAATAACTCATCGTACCCGTACAGCAACCTGGGTACGCTCTATATGCAGGAAGGAAACGCGGACAAGCTCATCCAGAGTTACCGCTTTGTGGAACGTTACGCGCCAATGTCCCTGCAAAAGAATCCCAGCGATTACTGGGCGCGGGGCGACTTGCTGGTGGCGAAACTGGCACTGGGCAAAACCCCCGATATTGAAAGTATCTTCAATGAATATGTGCTGGACGCCAAAGACGCGCCTTATGCCCTCAAGACGCTGCTGGAAACCCTGGAAAGCCTGGTCAAGATCGTGGGCAAGGATAAAAGCGAGGCAATCCAGACCTATATCACCCGTCTGGCGTCGCTAACCAAAGACGATGCATAATCCCTACATCTTGTGGTGCTCAAATGCCCTTCTGCCATCTCCTGACAGAAGGGTTTTGTTTTATGGCGGGGATCATAAAATTGGACTGACTGCGGTTTTTGATCGAATATATAATGAATATAGTAGTAACCTAGAGCTGAGATGAATTGGTGAATACCGCACGTTTTTATAAGTATCAGGCGATGGGGAACGACATGCTGGTGATTGACCCGGCGACCTTTCCCCGCGTGATGACTCCGGCAGTGGCGCAGCGTCTCTGTGACCGGCATTTCGGCGTGGGCGCGGATGGCATCTGCTACGGCCCGCTGCCGAACATCGCGCTGCCGACGATGCGCTTCTATAACCCGGATGGCTCCGAGGCGGAAAAAAGCGGTAACGGCCTGCGTATTTTCGCCCGCTACGTGTGGGAGAAAAGCTATGCCACCGAGCGTCACTTTCAGATCGGCATCGGGGATGCGGTTATCCCGGTACAGATTCAGGACGCTACCGCCCACACCATCAGCACGGGGATGGGGCAGCTTGCTTTCCACAGCCCGCTGATTCCCATGACCGGCGTTGCGCGGGATGTAGTGGATGAAACCCTCACCATTGATGGGCAAACATACCTGGCGACGGCGGTGAATGTGGGTAATCCCCACTGTGTCATTTTCGACCAGCCGGTGACTCCCGCCGCGATTCAGCAGTTTGGCCCGGTGATTGAGGTTGCGCCGCTGTTCCCCAACCGGATTAACGTCCAGTTTGTGGAAGTGATTGACCGCCATACTATCCACATCGAAATCTGGGAGCGTGGGGCGGGCTATACGCTGGCCTCCGGCACATCCAGTTGCGCGGCGGCGGGCGCGGCGGTGCGTACCGGGCGCTGCGAAAGCCCGGTGACAGTGCAGATGGCCGGTGGCACGGCTACGGTTGCGCTGGATGACGAGTGGAACGCCCATTTAACCGGCACGGTGGAGGCCATCGCACAGGGGGAACTGGCGCTCGATCTGATAAAGCGGTTTTAGAGTCATCAGTCCTCAGTGTTAAGTTTTTGGGAAATACGGTATGCTCTTTCAGATTGAAGTTTTGACAATCGATTCGGGTAGGTTTACACACCGAGGGATCAATCCTTAACGGATACGCCGTTGCGTGTCCCTATGATGTGACCCCGATGTAGGGACGACCAACGGGGCGTCCGCTGCCAGAACCCTACGCTGACAACTAAAAACTGAACACTGACACCTCCTATCTGAAAGGCCATCTCATGACTCCTCCCCTCAGCGGCATTCGTGTACTCGACCTCACCCGCTTGCTGCCTGGTTCAGTATGTTCGCTGCTGCTGGCCGATATGGGCGCGGACATCATCAAGATTGAAGACCCCAACGGTGGCGATTATGCCCGCTGGATGCCCCCGACGATTGACGGCCTGGGGTCATTTTTCCGCGTGAGCAATCGTAATAAACGGAGCGCGATAATTGACCTCAAGGACGCGCAAGGGCGAGCCGTATTTCAGCGACTGGTCGCGGGGGCAGACGTGGTCATTGAGAGTTTTCGTCCGGGCGTGATGACGAAACTTGGCTGTGACGCTGCGGCGCTGCGGGCGATCAATCCCCGGTTGGTCTACTGTTCACTTTCCGGGTGGGGTGCGGACGGCCCGTATGCTCAGTACAGCGGCCATGACCTGAATTACCTGGCGGTTTCCGGCCTGCTGGGGGCGATGCGGAAACCGGCGGTTCCCGGTGGACAGGTGGCGGATGTCGGCGGGGCATTGGCGGCAGTGGCCGGGATTCTGGCGGCGCTGGTCGGGCGCGAACAGACCGGCGAAGGGCGCACGGTAGATGTCGGGCTGTTTGAGGCGGCGCTGCTATTTTCGCTGCAACCCTGGATCGAAACCATGACAGCGCAAGCGGGGGACGCGATTCCCTCCGACGGCACGCTGACCGGCGGGCAGGCCTGCTATAACGTTTACACGGCGCGTGATGGCCGGACGGTCACATTGGGCGCAATCGAGCCGAAATTCTGGGAGCGTTTCTGCCAGGCCGTGGCGCGTCCCGACCTGATTCCCGATTATCTCGCCCCGGCGCGGCAGGCGTATTTGCATGTTGAACTGGCGGAACTCTTCGCGTTACGCTCGGCTGCCGAGTGGGAGGCGCTGCTCGCTCCGGTGGACTGCTGTTTCGCGGTGGTCAACACCCCGGCGGAGGTGGTTGACAATGTGCAGGTGGTCGGGCGGGGGATGCTCGGCATCCATGAGGACGGCACGCCCTGGATACACAGCCCGGTTCACCTGAGCGATGCGCCGTTACAGCCGGGCGGGGTGCCGGGGTACGGCGAACACACCCGCGCTGTGCTGGGCGAGGCCGGGTACAGTGCGGCGGATATTGATGTTCTCATCGCAGCGGGCGCGGTGAAAACGGCGGAATAGACCCAATTCCCCCTAATTGGATATAGGCGGCGCTATGACCAGATGGCCGATCCCGGAACACTAGAGCTATCTAAATTATGTGGATTGCCGTAGGGGAGGGTCTAAAACCCTCCCCTACCGTAACGGATTGTAACCTTTGAGGGGGAATATCATGGGCAAGGATTATGCCAGCCTGCCACTAAATGCTGTGCGCCGTAATGATCGCGCTGTCGAGGATGAAACCTGGATACGCGAATTTCTACACCGCGCCCCGGTGGGAACGTTGGCAACGGTCTACGACGGCCAGCCGTTTATCAACGCCAACCTGTTTGTATATGACGAGGCGGCGCACGCCATCTACATGCACACCGCCCGCGTGGGACGCACCCAGGCCAATGTGAGCGCTGACGAGCGCGTATGTTTCAGCATCAACGAGATGGGGCGGCTGCTCCCGGCGGATGAGGCGCTGGAATTCAGCGTGGAATACAACGGCGTGGTGGTGTTCGGGCGCGCCCACCTTCTGACCGACTCCGGCGCGGCCCGACACGCCCTGCAAATGCTGCTCGACAAATACTTCCCACATCTCAAACCGGGTGAGCATTACCGCCCGATCACCGATGACGAACTGGCACGCACCGCCGTCTACCGCATCGCCATTGACAGTTGGAGCGGCAAGCAGAAAAAAGTCGGAGACGATTTTCCCGGTGCATTCCGCTACAACCAACCGCCGGGGTAAATCAGCATGAATCAAGCGATTATCCCCACGCGCCGGGGCGAATTCTGGGCCGGATTCAAAGCCACTGTGCCGCTGGTGGTGGGCGCGATTCCCTTCGGCATCATCTTCGGCGCATTCGGCGTTGCCAGCGGTCTGTCAATGGCCGGGACAATGGGCATGTCGCTCTTTGTGTTCGCCGGGTCAGCACAGTTCATCGCTGCCGGGCTGGTGGCCGACCATGCCGGAGTCGCCGTCATCGTCTTCACGACGTTCATTGTCAATCTGCGCCACGCCCTCTACAGTGCCAGCCTCGCGCCGTATGTCAAACGCCTGCCGCAGAAATGGCTGCTGCCGTTGGGTTTCTGGCTGACCGACGAGTCGTTTGTGGTGGTCATCACGCGCTACACTCAGCCGGACGAGTCGCCCTATAAACACTGGTACTATCTTGGTTCAGCGGTGTTCATGTATACCAACTGGCAGTTGTGTACGCTGCTGGGCATCATCGCCGGGCAGACCATCCCCGATATGCGTGACTGGGGGCTGGATTTTGCGATTACCGTCACCTTTATCGGGATGCTGATCGTCCTCATCAAAAGCCGCCCGCTGCTGCTTTCAGCGGTGGTGGCGGGCATCAGCGCGGTGCTGCTCAACGGGCTGGAGCATAAGCTGGGGCTGATTTTGGCGACGCTGCTGGGCGTGGCTGCCGGGGTGATCGCCGAGGCGCTGCTGCCCCAGGACGCGAAACGGACTTCGCCGCAACCCGAATCCGCCGGGGGAGGCCCACATGAATGAGTTCGCTCTGATCGTTGGGATGCTGCTGGTGACGTTCATCCCCCGTTATGGGGTGATGGCGCTCTTAGGCCGGGTCGAGCTGCCGGGGCCGGTTTTCCGGGCGCTGCGGTTTGTGCCGCCCGCCGTGCTGTCCGCGATCATCCTGCCCGCCGTGCTGCTGAACGGGGAGCAAGGCAGCCTGAATCTGGCGCTGACGAACAGCTATCTCGTGGCGGGGATCGTCGCCGGGGTGGTGGCGTGGCGCAGCAAAAACGTGCTGCTCACGATTGTCCTGGGGATGGCCTTCTTGTGGGCGTGGCGCTGGTTGCTGCTACAACTGGGAGCGTGAGCGTCACTTCCCGTTCATGTTTTTGAGCGCATCTAACAGGGAAACGCCGTAGGTTTCCAGCCGCCAGGGGCCAAGCCCAGGGATGCCTTCCAGTTCGTGCAGCGTATGCGGGTAACGCCCCGCAATCGCCCACAGCGCCCCCTTGGAAATCACAATATCCGACTCGACTCCCCGCTGGCGGGCGTGATGTTTGCGCCAGTCCAGCAGCGTCGTATAGCGTTCCACCAATGCCGGGTCGGAAGGCGGTGTGGGTTTCGGTGGCCGGGGCGCTTTGTCCTCTTTGCCCGCCTCCACCGCCGCCATAATATCCTCGCCATAGCGGGCAACCTGGGAATCAGACAGCCCGCGCACGTAGTACAGGTCGCGGAGGCTGCTGAGGTTGGCCTCGGTAATCGCCACCAAGACCGAGTCATTCATGACCTTAAAGGGAGGGGTATCCAGTTCTTCGGCCAGTTCTTCGCGTAGTAGATACAGCCGCCGCAGGATCGCCATTTGCCGCCGGTTGAGACTGCGGGGAATCCCGATTTTCCAGTAGCCTTCCGGGTCAACTTCCGGGTTAATCAGCGGGACGGTGCTGGTTTCCTCAAAAAGTTCCAACGCTTCCGCCAAATGGCCGCGCCGTTTCAGTTCAACATGCAGCCGGTCACGCAAGGCGGGCAGGTAGTGGGTGTCCATCTGGGCATACAGCAGACTGCTTTCGGAAAGCGGGCGCTGTCCCCAGTCGTCGCGCTGGTGGCTTTTATCCAGAGGAATCGAGGAACTGACGTAATTGGTAAGCATCGCACCCAGGCCAACCCCCTTAATCCCACAGATTCGCGCTGCGACCATCGTATCAAACAGGTTATGCAGTTCAAAACCATAATCCCGCTTCAATCCCACCAGGTCGTACTCGGCGGCATGGAAGATTTTTTCGATGCGCGGGTTCGCCAGCAGTACCCCAAACGGGGATAAATCCGCAATCCGCAACGGGTCGAGGATGTAATCTGTTTTGCGAGTGGATATTTGAATTAAACAGACCCGGCTGCGATAGGCATACAGGCTGTTGGATTCGGTATCAATTGCCAGCAGCGGTTCTTGCGCAAGTTTTTCCATGAGAGGGCGAAACGTTTTGTCGTGGTCAATATACGCTGCACGGGGGAAGGGCCATTTAATCATAACCAGTGACGCCGTCGAAAATAAATTAACATAGAAACTGCCAATGTCACCATCAATCCGATGATGACAAGAAAGCCGAAGGGATGGTTATCCAGGGGAAGCACTTCAAAATTCATGCCGTAAATGCCGGAAACCAGCGTGAGCGGCAGCATAATCACCGAAATCACGGTCAGCACCCGCATCACTTCGTTAATCCGGTGGTTGGCGAGCGTGTTGGCGGTGTCGGAAAGCCCGGTGATGATCTCCGCGTTCTCGTCAATGATGTCTCGCGCTTTATGCAGGTGGTCTACCGTGTCGCCGAAGTATTCTTCCAGTTCCTCGCGCATGATGGGGTGTTCGGTGGCTTCTAACTGCTCCACGATTGGAACTTGGTGGCGGATGATGCGGCGTAGCGCGATGATGTCCCGGCGGGCGATGGCGATGTCCTGGATAATCTGGCGGGCATCCGACGTGAAGATGTCTTCCTCAATGGCCTGGATATTGCCATCCACCTTACGCAGAATCGGGAAAATGTAATCCACCAGCACGTCCACAATCACGTAAAAAGCGTCGTTCGCGCCCCGTCCCATGATCTTCTGGCGCTCATCGGCGTCCTGCTGACAGCGTTCAAATAGCTGGTTCAGTGCCTTGAGCGTGCCGTCATGGGCCGTCACCAGGAAGTTGCGACCCACGATGAATTCAATCTCGCTGGCGCGGGAGAGGCGGTGCGCCGCGTCCCAGACTGGGAAGTGCATCACCACAAACAGGTATTCATCCTGTTCGTCAATCTTTGGGCGCTCCAGGGGGCTGGTGAGGTCTTCCAGGTTCAGCGGGTGGATGTAGGGCTGCGCCAGGCGCAGGCGTTCCACGTCGTCGGCGTCCGGCGCGATGATGTTCGTCCAGGTGAATCGATTGTGGGTGATTTCGACAGTGGTCATAGCCAATGGAACCATCTACCAACAGGGCAGGGTGCGCCGTTATAGACGTGGCAATCATAGAAGAAGGGCGCAGCGGTCACAAGGGTCATTATGATACAGCCTGCCGCCCGCCGCAAATGGGGGGGCAGGGAGCAGTCGTATTCCCGTTAAGGAAATTTGTTTGGTTCTGCTGCTTGATGCGGTACAATCATCCAAAGTCCCCTATTAAGTGACAACCAATACAGGGTAGCTCTATGGCGCATATTTTTATTAGCTATAACCATGCCGATACGCCTTACGTTGAAACACTCAAGACGGCTCTCAAGGCACGTGATTTTAACGTGTGGTTTGATAAACACATTGAGCCGGGCGACCCGCGCTGGTTCGCGTCGATTCAGAACGCGATCCGCACCAGTTCGGCAGTGATCGTGGTGATGACGCCCGAAGCCGAGCAATCCCTGTGGGTGGAAAAAGAAATCCTGATGGCGCACAAGTACGAACGCCCGATTTTCCCCCTGCAATTGGGACAGGAGGTGTTCGACCTGCTCATTAACGTCCAGGCGATTCAAGTGAAGCCGGGGGAACTGCCGGATGAGCGGTTTTTCGAGCGTTTGCGGAAAGCGGTTGAAAGCACCGAGGTCATCCCCACTGTCAAGCACAAGGGGCTGGTGTATATCAGCCATAACACCGAAGATGATTTATTTGTAGACCGGCTGGCCGACGAACTCCAGCAGCGCGGTATTGAGATATTTGTTGACCACCGCGACATCCCTGCCGGGGGGAACTGGTCGCAGGCAGTTCGTGAAGCGATTGCCAACAGTGAGCAGATGATCGCCGTTGTCTCGCGGGCCAGCGTGAAATCGCGCAAGCGGCTGGGCGAGTGGCAGAGCTATATCGAAGCCGGTAGGGAAATCGTCCCGGTGCTGCTCCAGGACGATGCCCGCACTTTCTTTCGGGACGCTGAGGCGCAAACGGTGGACTTTAGCGAATCATTCACGCATCCCCTGGCCCAACTGATTGCCGTCCTGACAGATCGTAAAAAGAGCGCGATTTCACTGGGGACGATTGCCACCCTGTTTCAGGAGAGCGCCGGCGGTATGGTCGCCACACTGGATAAACGTTATCCCCTGCTGCGTCGCCCGGATAAATCGGTGGGTATCGCAACCGGGAACATTGCCGAATTGCTGGATGTGGATGTGTTGGTGAACAGCGAGAACATTCACCTGATGATGGATCGCACGGCGCGTTCGGTTTCGGCGGCGCTGAATTATGCCGGGGCGCGGCGGAATGAAAAAGGCGATCTGGTGGACTTCACGGTGGACGATGAACTGACTACAGCGCGGGAATGCCTGGAAAACCCGGTAGACCCGGCAACGGTGATTGTGACTTCGGCGGGGGCGTTGGCGAATAATCACATCCGGCACATTTTGCATGTGGTTTCAGTCTTAACCCGAGACGATATGCAAGACCAGGAATTTGAGGCCACCACCCATATCCAGCTTGGCCGCTGCGTGACCAACGTGTTAGAGCGGGTGGATATGCTCAACGAAGCCTTGTACCGCTATGGTCGCCCGCTCAAGCGCGTGGTTTTCCCGGTGTTGGGCGCGGGCAAAGGCCAGGGACATTTTAATGATGTGGCGGAAGTCCTGGTCGAACGGGCGATTGAGTACCTGGAATACGGGTCGCGCCACACCCTGATTGAAGAGGTGTATTTTGTGGCGTATATGTCCCGTGACAAGCGCGATCTGGAGCGGATTTTCGGGCGGATTCCCGATTTGATTGAGCCGGTAGCCGTAGACCCTGAATAAAAGGCGGATTCTGTACGCAATCCGTCATCATTCTCTTGTGAAAATAGACCTGGTTGCTGGTCAACGGACAGGCAGAAGCCTGTCCCTACCACCGGCATTCGTAGGGACGCCATTCTTGGCGTCCGCCAAAAATAACCCATAACTCAAAACTTGCCAGAAACCCTCTGACGACGAGCGGCAGGCGGTGCGGGCAGAGGTACACGCTCTATAAGATGGCTATTCCACCGTCACACTCTTAGCGAGGTTACGCGGCTGGTCAACGTCCGCGCCCCGGTAGGCCGCGGCGGTGGTGCTGGATGATGCCAACCTGCAACAGAACCGCGACCCGTGGCTATCCCAGGGCCTGAGCGACAACCCCTGCAACCGGCGACCTCACCAGGCTGACCGGCGTCGTAGATCACCGCCTGATGAATACCGTATCCAGCCCACTGCCCCGGTGGAATTCGTCTTTGCCGATCCCCGCCCGGAAACCGCGCCGGACGTGGGCGGGACGCTGCGTGTCGCCAGCATGAACGTGCTGAACTACTTCAACGGCGATGGTGCAGGCGGCGGTTTTCCCACCGCACGCGGCGCGGCCACCGAATCCGAGTTTGAGCGCCAGCGGCAGAAGATCATCCAGTCGATTATCGGCACGAACGCGGACGTGATCGGCCTGCTGGAAGTTGAGAATGACGGCTTTGGAACCGACAGCGCCCTGCAAGACCTGGTGAACGGCCTCAATGACGCCACCGCGCCGGGGACGTATGCCTTTGTCCAGCCGGATTACACCGGCACTGACCTGATTACCTCGGCCATTGTCTACCGGACGGCGGCGGTTGAGCCGGTGGGCGCGGCGATTGCACTGGATGACTCGGACGCCTTCCAACTAGCTCGTCCGCCGGTTGTCCAGACCTTTGCCGCAATCGCAACGGGCGAACGCTTCACGCTAGCGGTAAATCACTTCAAATCGAAGGGAAGCTGCCCATCTGTCGCCAGTGCCAACGGTGATAAAGGGGATGGGCAGAGCTGCTGGAACGCCGGGCGCGTGGAATCAGCACAGGCGCTGACCGCATGGCTGGCAACCGATCCCACCGGCAGCGGCGACCCGGATGTTCTCATCATGGGCGATCTGAATAGTTACATGCAAGAAGACCCGATTACGATGATTGAGGCGGCAGGGTATACGAATCTGCTGGAAAAATACGTGGGTGACGAAGCCTATTCGTATGTGTTCTTCGGGCAGTTCGGCAACCTCGACCATGCCCTGGCGAACGAATCGCTGGCGGGGCAAGTGACCGGCGCGGCGGAATGGCACATCAACGCGGACGAAGCGCGGGTACTGGACTACACCGAGGCCTATAAAACTGAGAACCAGATTGATATTTTCTACCAAGTTGACCCGTTCCGCGCCGCCGACCATGACCCGCTGCTCGTCGGGTTGCAGTTGGGGAGCGCCCCGGCGACGGCTGAACCGACGGAAGCGGTTACTGCCGAGCCAATCCCACCTACCGACACTCCGGCAACGATGGAACCCACCGCCGAGTCCACACCGGAGCCAATTCCCCCTACCGACGTTCCGGTAACGGCCACACCACCTGACAACCCGTCTGGCGGCGGCGATGATGGCGGGCTTTCCGCGATCCTGATTGCGATTGTGGCACTGGTAGCGGGGATTTTCGGCGTGTTCTTCCAACGACGGAAGTGATCTTAATCTGCTCTGCACTGCGCAGAAAAGAATCGTCCCTCTTAATAAAAAGTCCCCTCAGCGATGCACTGAGGGGACGATTGCATAACCGATATGATGGAATTGCCGCCTGAACTATCCACCCGGTGCGATGGTGGGTGGCGCCGTTGGTTGGTCAAACGGCAGCGGCGTGACCGACGGGAATAGCTGTGGCGGGTTCGTCGGAATCACCACAGTGGTAGGCGTCGGGTTATTCACATTGATGGTGACTTGCCGCGTCAGGTACCCCGCGTAGGTGTTGTTGGCGAACATCTGCAACTCCAGCACATACGTCCCATTGGGGACATTCCGCGTATCCCATGACCCCAGATTACCACCCGTTACCGGCGTGGTGATCGGCCCGGCAATCTGGTAGGTCTGCCCGGTAGCCGCCGAAGTGGCGACAAGCTGGTAACGGCTGAAGGTGGTCGTCGCTGAAGCCGACCCGGTGACGTTGACAATCCCTTGCAGCGTCTCCCCACCGGATGGGTAGTTGAAGTCCGCAATCGGGATTTCCGTGCTGGTGTCACAGGATGCCGTCGGCAGGATTTGGATGTGTGTCGGGTCGGTGATACCCAAGCGTTGGGCTGTCGCGAGTCCCGCCCCTTTGAGCCAATCCAGCGCTGCCTGATCGGTGATATTCACAAAGGTCTGGTTAATGACGTTACGCTTGCACTGGTCATTCGCCAGTAATCCCGTCCACGAGTCGATCTGCGCCTGGACGACAAACGCTTGATCCGCGCCAGCCGGCGGCTGGGCAGCGATGAAAACCTCATTCCGCAGCCCGGCACAGTTGGCCGGCGGCAGCGTACCGGTATCCGCGCAAATGTCATAGTGGCTGAGACCGGTTACTTCCTGGAAGCGGGTCAGGTTATTCATAGTCGAGAGCGTAAACTGCATCACCCGCTGCCAGATCGGAGCGGCAGCAACAGAAGCCGCAGTCACCCGCGTCGGTTGGTTGTCGTGCCGTCCCAGCCATACTCCGACCACTGCATTTTTGGTGAAACCCATCGTCCACAGGTCGCGGGCGTCATTGCTCGTGCCGGTCTTGGTCGCTACGAAGTTGCTGGTCGGGAAGCCGGGGATCGTCATCGGGCCGTTCAGGCCGAAAACGGTTGCTCGTGCTGAGTCATCGCTCAGGATGTTCTGCATCAGGTAGGCCAACTGCGGCGATATGGCGTTGGGAACCGCTTCCGGCTGACCTATCCACCCGGCGTCCGCGCCGCCCGAGTCAGTGATGCGGCGGATGGCGAAGAGGTCGTGACGGGTGCCGTTAGCGGACAGCGTGCCGTAGGCTGTCATCATATTATAGAGCGTGACCTCGGTCGCGCCGATAGCGGTCGGCAGGCCGAAGTCCGCCCCATCCAGGAATTGCAGCCCCACCCGTTCCGATAAAGCCCGGAACTGATCGGCGCCAATGAAGGCATAGGCTTTGACCGCCGCCACATTAATACTGTTTTGCAGGGCGGCACGCACCGACAACGGCCCCCGGTACACGCCGTCAAAGTCGGTGGGCGTGTAGGCTGGGACAGTATTGGTGAAGGTCGTCGGCACGTCCCACAGAATGCTGGCCGGGGTCAGGTACTGGTCAATCACGCCATCCAGATTGGTATCGCGCCCTTCCAGCGCGGCGGCATAGACCATCGGTTTGATGGCCGAACCGGGCTGCTGCCAGGTCAGGGCGTTATTGACCTGCCCGGCGATGTCCGCATTGTTGAAATCCGGCCCGCCGACCATCGCCAGAATCGCGCCCGTTGCCGGATCAGTCACCATGATCGCGCCGGTATTCACGCCTGCCGAACCATACTGGGCGACCGCCAGTTGCAAATCACGGATGGCCTCGTCCTGAATGCCCGATTCGAGCGTGGTGTAAATCTTGAAGCCCTGGCGGAACATCGCGTTTTCGCCGTAGTGCCGGTCAACTTGGTCGCGTACGAACTGGACGAAATGCGGATACCTGAAGTTGACCGTAATCGGCGTAAACTCGCGCCTTTCAATCGCGGTACGCTGTAGGATGTTCTGCTCTACAATCTCCCGTGTGACGCAGAAGCCGCCGGGCGGCACTGAAATGCCGGTGCCTGGGAACTCCATACAGCCAACTTCCTGCATCCGCTTCAGCACCTCATCCATGCGCTTGAAAATCTCGTCGCGCCGCGCCCCGTATGCCTCGCGGCTTTCACCCGGCTGAATCACCGGGTTATAGGTCGCCGGGGATTGGATAATCCCGGTCAGAAAGGCCGATTCATACAGGTTGAGGCTGTCCGCACCATGCCCGAAGTAGAACTGCGCGGCGGCTTCCACACCATACGCCTGGTTGCCGAAGTAAATCTCGTTCAGGTAGAGTTCCAGAATATCGGCTTTTTCATACTGCTTACTGATTTCCGCTGCGATGACGATTTCCTGAATCTTGCGCTGTGCCGTCACATCATAGTTCCCCAGCACCAACTGGCGGGCAAGCTGCTGCGTGATGGTACTTGCGCCGGATTCGATCTGGCCGGAACTCAGGTTCTGGATGAAGGCGCGGGCGATGGCAATCTGATCCCAACCGGGGTCTTCAAAGAAGCGTTCATTTTCCAGCGCCAGCACAGCATCCACCATGAAGGGCGAAATGTCTTTCAGCGCAACATTCGTCCGCGCCCCGCCCTCGGTACTGTTGATCGTGGCGATCAACTGGTCATCGGCGTCATAAATCAGCACGGACTGGAAGGCCGGTTGGTAGGCTGCCAGCGCCGCAATCTGGGGTTGGTATTCGTTAGCGATATTGGAGTACTGCACCAGCAGGAATACCACACCGCAGGCGACGAGCAACGCCAACAACGCCCCGCCAATCGCCACGAACCGCAGCGTGGTGCCAATCGCCCGCTGCCGTTCTTCTTCCTGCACCTGTTCCACGTGCGGCGCGGCCTGACCTAATGCCTGGGCATAGTTGGGGGCGGCGTCATACGCTGAATGGGCGGTAGGAATCGCGTCGTCAGCCGGTCCAGCCTGCATTAGATCGTGCAGTCTGGTTTCCTCTGGGTAGGCGATATTGTAGTTTTGCTGGGTCGGCGCTTCGGACTGGCGGTATTCGGCCATGTACGGCGCGTTGGGGTTGACCATCGTCTGGTCTAAGTCCTGCACCGGGACTTGCTTGGGTAGCGGCATCTCCCCGCCAATCGCCTGTCCGAAGACATCCGGTTGCGAAGGAGTCGCCTGGCTGGGCTGTGTGTATTCCTGAGACTGAACCGGCTCACTGGAGAAATAGGCCAGCGAAGCGTCCGACACCGGCTGCGGGCCGGTTGCGCTCGTCGCGGCAGTCCCGGCCAACGCCAGAATCTGGGGTGTATCCTCCACCCACGCCGCCTGCTGGTTGTCATAGCGGAACCAGACATCGTTCTCTGCGCCCATCATCCACCAGACGTTATTCTCGCCCAGCACCAGGAGGCCTCTTAACTGTTCCTCAAACTGTTCGCGGGTGAGCTGCCCGGCGCGATACTGCTGGCGCAGTGCGGAGACCTGCCGCTCAGTTGTCTGATATTTTTGCAGGAGTTCCTGCTGCTGTTGGGTGAGGACGGGCGCTGCGGGTTGTGCCACAGGCTGCACCGCCGGTTGTGCTGCGGGCTGCCCTCCCTGAATCCGCGCCAATTGTTCACGAGCATAGGCCTGAGGGTCACTGGCCGCAGCGGTAGCAGGGGTAGCGGGTGTGGGGGCAGTCCCCTGGCCGGTTGCGCCAGTGGGTTCCCCGTTCGATAGGCGCTCCAACTGACGGCGGGCGTAATCTGCCGGTTCACCACTGACTGTCCCTACCTGTCCGGTAGATGCTTCGGGTTCTTCGCTCGTGATACGCTCAAGCGGCTGCGAAGCGGCTTTTTCGGCTGGTTCCATCAGCGGTAGATCGCTGAGCGGTTCGGTACGGCCTCCCGCGGCTTGCATGAGGGCGCGTTCTGCCGGGGAGAGACCGGTGGTCGCCGGAGACTCTTCTTGCGGCGTTGTGGTCGCGGTGACTGCTGGCGCCGCCGAACCCGGCAGAATGTCCGGGGGCGGAGTCTGTTCGACCAGACTCGCCAGTGCCACTAACTCGCTCATGCTAAAAGCGCTGTCATCATCTTCATCATCGAAGGTTTCTAACACCGCCGGAGGCACGACTTCCTGCTGCGAGAGGATATCCTCCGGTTTCATCTCCGGTTCGGGTTGGGGTGGGGCTTCTACCGGGATTTCGGTTTCATGGTCAGGCGTAAAAACGGTATCTTCCGGCTTGGGGAGATGCCACGCGCCCTCCGCTTCGGGCTCGACTTCCAGTTCTTCTGGCAGGGTACGCACGCGCACCGGCTCACGCCACGCTCCTTGGCCGGATGTATCAGGCGTATGCCAACCGCCAGGAGACTGGGGGGTGTGCCAACCGCCGGAAAAGTCAGATTTTTCGGGTTGTGATTGCTTCTGGTCGGCCATGCGCCAGGTTTCCTTGAGTTAGATGAGCATTTATTTTCTTTAATTTAACCTCTGCGTTCACATTATACAACAATTTGGAAAGCGAAAAAAATCACACACGAAGATTGTGTCATGGGAATTATTTACGCCCCACGCTGCGCCGCGCCTGACGGGTTGAATGGTCTGATAAGTCGTTTGTTTTCGGGTTGTGTTTAGCAAAGGGACGCGAAAGGGTGAAGTGACATCGAATCAGACGCGATGCAGGATTTTGTTTGCGAGTAAGCCCCGCCGGAAGGACACTATTTCTGGCATCCCATTGACGGCGAAGCGGTAATCTCGCAATCAGTCACACCTCAATGGCGGCGCGTATCTGGCGGGCAATCGCGCCGAAGGCGTCGCTATAGGTATCCTCAATATTGCGCGGACGCGGCAGCCGGACGGGAATATCCGCTACGATTACACCCGGACGGGGACTCATGACCAGCACGCGATCCGCCAGGAGGACGGCCTCGTGAATGTTGTGCGTCACCATTAACACCGTTTGCCGCTCCCGCGCCCAGATACGCAGCAGGTCAACGCTGACCTGTTCGCGGGTGATGGCATCTAGCGCGCCGAAGGGTTCATCCAGCAGCAGCACTTCCGGGCGCTGCACCAGCACCCGCCCTAACGCGACTCGCTGCGCCATCCCCCCGGAAAGCTCGCCAGGATACGCCGCCGCAAATTCCACCAGCCCCAGCACACCCAACAGCACCTCTACCCGTCGGAGACGCTCGGCACGGGCGACTCCGGCCATTTCCAGCGGCAGGGCAATATTTTCGACCACCGTGCGCCAGGGCATCAGGTTAGCTTCCTGGAACATCAGCCCAATCTGACTCAGTGGCGCGTGAATTGACGTCCCATCAATCAGGGCTTGACCCTGCGCGGGCGGTTGCAACCCGGCCAGGATGCGAACCAGGGTACTCTTACCGCAGCCACTCGGCCCGATCAGGCAAGTAAACGACCCGTGTTCGACTGTGAACGTGATTGGCCCCAGCGCCTGGAGAACTCCGCCTCCAGGCGCATCATATGCCGCAGTGACATTCTGGATAGCCAGTTTAGCCATGTTTATTCCACTGGCGCTGGCAGGAACGCATTAGTGAATGCGGCTTCCAGGTCAATCGCTCCTGGCAGAAAGCCCATCATCGTCAGGGTGTCCTGTGTCACCTCCCACGAGGACAGGTCGGAATACCCTAATTGGTCGGCATCCCAGAAATCAATCGTGTTGAGCAGCACTTCGAATTGCAGGAGCGTATCCATGTCGAACTGTGCTTCCAGCCGTTCCCGCAGCGCCAATCGACTCTCGACTAATGTAGTATGATCCGGATTGGTGGTGAGCCATTCCGTTTGCGACGCCGCTTCTATTTCTAGGGCAGCTTTGAAGTCATCAGAAAGCGGCAGGTTGTCTACATAGCTCGCACTCAGGAGGTAAGCCTCTGCCGGGTTGTTGATGACATCCCGCAGGCCGCCGTCGAAAGCCGTCACCATCGCCTGAACCAGGTCGGGGCTATTCTGTATGGTGGCTTCATTCGTGACCAGCCCGTTGGATACCATATCCACCGCGTCCGCAACCGGGAATACACGCACCGGCGTGCATTTCGCGGCAATTTGCAGCGGTTCGTTATTCAGGTAGACGACTGCCGCCTCGACCCCCTGCGCGTAGTTCGACTCGTAGCCGACACAGACCGCTTCCGGCGCGGTGAAGCCAATCACCTCCAACTGAATGTCGTTTTCGGTCAGCCCGTTGGCGGAAAGCAGCGCGGTCAGGCCGTTGTAACTTGCACCAAAGCGCCCAGGGATACCCACCTTATGCCCGCGCAGGTCGCTGACGGACATGATCTCACTATCGGCAGGGACAACGATCCCTACCGGGTACTGCTGGAACCATTCATAGACATAGACCACCGGGCGGCCATTCGCCCGCGCTTTGATGACTTCCTCACCGCTGATGAGGCCGAACTGCCGTTCGTTGGCCGCGATCAGATCCACGCCGACGTTCTCATCGCCATGTTCAATATTCACGTTCAACCTGGCGTCAGTGAAGTGACCGTTTTCCAGCGCGGCATAAACCGGGGCAAACTGCACATTCGGGACAAAGGTCAGAAAGAGTGTCTGGTCAGTCAGGGAGTCCTGCGCCTGAGTGACCGTGATTGCACCAAGAAAGAGGGTCAGGGCGATAGCGAAGACCAAAAAGCGAATTCCGGCGCTCAGAGGCCGTCTGTGGGCTGAAAAACGATAGGATGTCATGTAAACCTCGTTACTCATGATAATACTTGTTATCACGGGGTAATGATGCGGAGGCAATGCCTCCTCGGGCAATGGACTATGCGCGCGCGACATTGTGTCCGGCGCGTGGCTGCCATGCCAGCACCCGGCGCTCGACCAGTGAAACCGTGCCATACAGCAGTCGGGCGATCACCGTCAGGGTGATGACGCCGACCACGACCAGCGGCGTGTCATACTGGTTGCGCGCCAGATTGATGTAGAAGCCTAACCCGGCGTTGGCATAAACAAACTCCCCAACCACTGCGCCGATCACTGCCAGGGTCGAACTGATCTTCAGACCACTGATGAGGACGGGCATCGCTGCCGGAATCTCCAGCTTAGTGAAGGTCTGCCAGCGGGACGCCTGTACCGAGCGCATCAGGTCACGCAGCGGGAGCGGCACCGTGCGGATGCCCACCACAGTGTTCATCAGCATGGGGAAGAACACAATGAGGGCACTGGTGACGATTTTACTGCTTGGCCCGCCGCCAAACCAGATCACAAGCAGCGGTGCGTAGGCCACAATCGGGGCGGACTGAAAGGCGACAATCACCGGGGAGAGCAGGCTTTCCAGCAGTGGGCTTTTGGCGATGGCGTATCCCAGCACCAGGGCCGCCGCCAGTCCCACGCCCAGCCCCGGCAGCACTTCGGCCAGGGTGACGCCGGTGTGATACCATAGCACACCACTCGCGATGACCTGCTGGAATTTCTGAAACACCGCAGTCGGGGGCGGTACGATGAAGGCTGGATACACCCCCAGTGTGGTGACAAGCTGCCAGAGTACCAACGCCAGCGCGGTGACGATGAAAGGAGCAGCGCGCCGAATCAGTTTGGGGTCGGGCGGGGTGCGTCGCCGCCAGGATGGGCGCAGCAGGTTCGTTTTCTGGTGAAAGGCCGTTTCTTGCATAATAAAAGCCCCGTTGTCTGGCAGCAGAACAACGGGGCAGGCAATACCAATCCAACTATCACACCAGGGACGTTAAAACACACCCGGCGACTAATGGATATTCCATGTACATCAACACCTGGTACTCACCGCAAACGGGATACCCAGGTGTTTCACCTTCTTCCATCCAGACTATCACTGTCGGCACCGGCCTTTCACCGGTTCCACCATCACAAAATACAGCTTGTGAAGCACCAGACCGGCGCGTAAAAGAATGAGCATCATGTGGTCTGGCGACTTGGGTCGCGGGCTTGGTGGGCGTACTCGACCACCTTACCGCCGGTAGGGAATTTCACCCTGCCCCGAAGGTCTGCTATTCAATTGATGATTCCAGTATAACAGATTCACCGGCAGAGAAGCAATAAGACCTTGTCGCCACGCGGGCAGTTCCCCCTATTTGCATAGCGTGTGGTTTCCAGTTACTATTGCGATCCAAAGGTTATTTAGGGTAGACATTATACATATAATGAACATTTCATTGGCTACGCTCCTGGATCGCCACGCCCAATACCGTCCGCACCACCTCGCCGTCATTTTTGAAGACCACCGCCTCACCTACCAGCAGTTCAATGCCCGCGTCAACCAGCTGGCAAATGCGCTCCGGGCACGCGGTATCCAAAAAGGCGACAAAATCGCCACTATTTTGAACAACTGCCTGGAACTGCTGGATATCTATTGGGCTGTCGCCAAGATCGGCGCGGTGGTCGTTCCGCTCAGTCCGCTGCTGCGCGGACAGGGACTCACGCGGCTGCTGCTGGATAGCGATACGGTGATGGTCTTTACCGATAAGGCGTTTGTTGAAATCCTCGACCCGCTCAAAGGTGATCTGCCCGCCATCGCGCCGGATCGCTATTTCCTGGTGAATGCAGAAGGCGTGCCGGGGTACACCAGCTACGCCAGTCTGGTCGCGGACGCACCGGAAAGCAGCCCACAGGGAATCCATATTGAACGGGATGACCCGTATAACATCATCTACAGCAGCGGGACAACCGGACTACCGAAAGGGATCGTGCATAATCACTTCATCCGCGCCATGTACTGTACCCTGTTCGCCTCGGCGTACCGCATCACGCCGGAAAGTATCATCCTGCATACGGGTGCGCTGATCTTTAATGGCTCATTTCTCACCCTCATGCCCGCCTTTTTCATGGGCGCGACCTATATTTTCCACCGCCAGTTCAATGCGACCCACCTCATTGACACCATCGCGCAGGAAGGCGTGACCCACGTCAAATTAGTGCCGTCGCAGATTATTGCCATGCTCAATGCTCCGAATTACGATGTGCAAAAACTGGCGTCGCTGGAAATGCTGGGTACAGTGGGCGCACCGCTGCTGATGGACTTCAAACAGCGAGTCATGGCTGATCTACCGGGGCGTTTCTATGAACTGTATGGCCTGACGGAAGGGTTCGTCACTATCCTCGATAAAACCGATGCCGAACAGAAGCCAACCTCGGTGGGGAGTCCGCCGCCGTTCTTCGAGATGCGGATTGTCAAGGAAAATGGCGAGGATGCCGCGCCGCATGAAGTCGGTGAAATCGTCGGGCGCGGACCGATTACGATGCCGGGGTACTACAAACGCCCCGACTTGACCGCGCTGGCTATCCGGAATGGCTGGCTGTACAGCGGCGACCTGGGGTATGTGGATGAAGATGGCTTTTTGTATCTGGTAGACCGCAAGAAAGACATGATTATTTCCGGTGGGGTGAATGTCTACCCGCGTGATATTGAAGAAATTATCGCACGCCACCCGGACGTACAGGACGTAGCGGTATTCGGTATCCCCGATGAGCGGTGGGGCGAAACGCCGGTGGCTGCCGTGATTCTGTCTCCGGGCAGCAGTCTGAGTGCCATAGACCTGCGGGCGTGGATCAACGAACACATTGAAGCGCGTTTCCAGCGGGTGAATAAGGTGCTGCTGCTGGACGATTTCCCACGCAGCGCCGCCGGGAAGACGCTCAAGCGGGTGATCCGCGAGCAGTATCTTGCGGAGAACGAACCGAAGGCATAAGCGCCGGATTTGCGGGCGAGTCCGAATCTGGGGGGGATTCGATATGCTGGCAATGTCGGAGGTTTAGACCGCTCAGCTTTGTTGCGCTAAGCGGTTAATTTGCCGCAGAATGCATCATAAAATGCGGTCTAGGACGATTTGTCAGGAGAAGAAATCAGGTGTTTTTGCCGCATTGTGGATTTTTGCTGCGATTGCTGCGATTGCTGCAATCTGGGTTATCAGCCGTCAGTTTTCAGTTTTCAGTCCCAGCAGTGGAAAAGCGTGGTCTTTCATGTGCGGATAGTTTCAGTCATCAGGGGAGACTCGATAAACTCCCACCAGGCGGCCACGCCGGGCCACCCCTACGCCCTGCGGATAATCCGGTTGGGGTAATTACGGGCCGGATTGTTGGTTAGTGCCAGCATACCACCAAAACGGTGA
>JACKCH010000027.1 GCA_020634115.1 Anaerolineaceae bacterium | reverse complement strand
AGCGTGTTCATATTCCGCATCGGGGAAACCACTGCCGACACCCGCACCGGTTTCGACATAACACTGGTAGCCGCGCTTGCTCAGAATAGACACACCGAGCGGGGTTAAACCTACGCGATATTCAAAATACCGATGTTCTTTGGGGACGCCGATGACTAATGACATTTTTATTCCTTCCCGCGAACAAACTAATCATATTTTTCAGGGTTTATGCAATCCGACGTATTTTTCCAGTGCGGTGGTTATCCTGGATGTTTCAGGGGGCAACCCTGGACGGATAACGGCCGGGTGCCAACGAAACAAGAGCCTGTCTATCCACTCATCCCTACTATTATCCAACGTTTTCGGACACGAATCCTGTGTATTTGTTCACCTGCAAACAGGCACATCTATCTCTATTTTCGATATACGTCCCGCCCATCCTGAATCTATAGAGGAGGCCAGTGTACGCGAATTCAATCAAGTGCTGATTGTACGGTGTGATTCCCAGGAGGGCTATATCCAGCGTATCCATAGAGGTTTAGGGGGCAGGCTGAATCAGATGGTTACTGGGTGCGGGAGTGCCGGGCAGTAATCCCTTATTCGTCTTCAAGCTGTTCGTCGGTCTTGCCGAAGCGCCGTTTGCGGTTGCCATACTCGACCAGCGCCTTGCGGAGTTCCTCTTTGTCGAAATCCGGCCAGTAGGCGGACGTGGCGTAGTATTCGGAGTATGCGCCCTGCCAGATGAGGAAATTACTCACCCGTAGTTCGCCACTGGTGCGGATAATCAGGTCAGGGTCGGGCAAGTCGCCGGTATACAGGTAGCTGCTGATGAGTTCTTCCGTCACCTGGTCGGCCGGGATACCGTCCTGTATGATGTGGCGCACCGCATGAACAATTTCATCGCGCCCACCATAGTTAAAGGCCACATTCAAAATTAAGCGGGTGTTGTTTTTGGTGTAATCACAGGCGTATTGAATTTTCTTTTGCAGTACCGGGGCGATGCCCTGCATCTCCCCAATATGGCGGATCTGCACCCCGTTTTCGTTCAGTTCTTTTAATTCCCGGTCAATCACCATCTCAAGAATCCGCATCAACATCCGCACTTCCAGCGGCGGGCGGTTCCAGTTTTCAGTGGAAAAGGCGTAAATCGTCAGGATTTCAACGCCAAACTCTACGCAGGATTTGAGGATACGGCGCAGATTCTCCGTGCCTTGCCGGTGGCCTTCGGTACGGGGCAGGCCGTGTGACTTTGCCCAGCGTCCGTTGCCGTCCATGATAATCGCAATATGCCGGGGCATTCGCTCAGGCAGCGATAGCACATCGTTATTTTCGGTCTTCGCTACGGGAATCATGAAACACCACCCTCTCAATTACACCGGGACTCATTATGCCATCGAGCCGGATTGGAACACGCGCAAAGCACTGATTAAAGCAATATTTCTATTCCATTATAACGACAAACTGACGATAGCCTCTTTTATCCTACACTCTGGACGGTAAAATTCCTCAAAAATTCAGATCATTATCGCGCATAGCCACCTGAAAAACAGGTTCAGGTATATTTTGGAGTTTAAAGAACTGGAGAAAATATAAGCTGAAGACTTGTAGTTCTTGTTAGTGTCTATTAAACTGTGAAAGTCTGTGAAATCGATTCTATATTTCCTTTATACCAGCTGTAGGTAGCTAAGGACTCCTGATGATGTCTTTAACATCGAAAAAAACTCAAGATCGATTTTTTGTGCTGTATTCGTCTCGCGTGGCAGATAAAATTGGTGGCATTGTGCAGGGTTTACAATTTGGAGACCCGACAAAATTTAACATTGAAAAAATTGAACGCGAAAACGTTGATTTTCTTACAGATCATGACAAGTACAATACCGTTCTTTTGGTAGTTCAGCATAATGAAGATGATGATCTATGGCGGAAAGTGGTCAATGATGCAAAGAGTCGAGACCCTTATGTGGAACTTATTTTACTAAATCTTGAAGGCTCCGCACGTGTTTCCAACATCTTACATGAACCTGTAGATGCTTTGAACAGCGGTTACTATGCTTACTTTGAACATCCATATCAACATTCTGTCCTCAAAGGATATATTCGGGCAGCGAGTGATCGAATCGAACGGCGAAAAAGACGATATGAAAGTAGTGCTGAACTTAACAAAAAAGCTGATAATTTAGGGATAGCAGCCAAAGCAATTTTAGAGCAACTTGGCAAGCTGGTGGAATATGATCAGGCTACCGTCTCATTGATCAGCGAAAGAGGTTATATTTTTGATCGGGAAACTAAGATACGCAGATCTGTTCGTACTTTACTACATCAATCCTATGGCAAGGAGAATATTAATTGGTGGCTGTTAAGGCCTGTGAAGGATGATCGGGTTATTGAGGCAGTATTAACCAGAGAATTAAAACGACGAGTCTTTCCAAACGCACGGGAAGATCTAGATCTGGAGAAATATGGATGGGAGAAAGATAGGACACCACAGATTAACTCTTGGATTGTATTGCCCCTCCGATATTTGGACAACATTGTTGGAGTTATTACACTGGATGCTTTAGGCGACAATTATTTTTCGTATGCTGATATTAGCGAAATTACAATCCGCCAGTTTGCTAATCAAGCGGCGCTTACAATATTGTCTGCTCAACGTACGGAAATTAATTCGCTCTTAAAGATAGCTCTTAGTGCAATCGCTGAACAGACAGAGCAAGAAAGTATTCTTGAGACGATTGCTCATGAAGCGTGCAAACTGGTTGATGGCTTGTTCAGCTACGTCGTGCTTCCCAATAAAGAAGAGACGCATCTTGAATTCAAAAGCGCCGCTCCTACATCTATACTATACCCATTACGTGAGAGGGTGGATTTTCCGATTGCAAACTCAGAGAAAGAAATAGAAGACGGGCAAGGAATTACAGTGCTTGCGTATTTGCGTGGTAAAACAGTTCTTCTGGATGACTGCCACGGAAAATACCGAGCGAGCAATCAAAATGAGGAGGCTGCTTTGTCTTCATATGATCTGACTGCACAACGTGCATATATGCGATTCGACCCTGATGGGCACGGCGTGAAGACAGGTTCAAATATTGCGATTCCAATCTTAGATTATATAGAAAAAACTGTAAGTGGTCGTCCGCGTGTACTCGGAGTGATAAACATCGAACATGAGAACCCCAGTGGCTTTACCGAGGCTCAAATTGATGCCCTGGAGGAATTTGCTGGATTTGCCGCAATCGCAATAAAAACCAACAATGCTAAACAACGTATTCATCGTCTATTTGAAGCGAGTAATACGGCAATGAGCGCTATCACGCAAGATGGTGAAGTTGATGTTATTGATCGTTTAGCGAATGAGACAGAAAATGTTGCTGGGGCAGATGGCGGAGTGAAGATTTTTACAAATATAGATGGTAGGCCTGTACTACGATCCTTTTCTAAGAGTGCGAATGTGACCGACGAAACAAGAGAGGCTCGCAGTGACGGTCATACCAGGAAACTATTTGAAGTTGCTTCAGTTGATAATTCTTGTAATAAAATTGGATCTAGAATTATAATTCCAGATGTTTCTGAACATGATATTGATAATTATTACGGTATTGTAATTAATCCTGACACAACAAAAGCGGGACATAATGCGCTTGTTTGCCTGCCTATGTGTCTGAATGAGCAGGTTATGGGTGCGATGTGGTTGCATTTTAAGAAAATGCAACAGTTTACCGAAACTGAACTAAAAGAATTACAATTATATGCTAACCGTGCGGCCATTGGACTACGAAACGAAATGGAGCGAAAGTTACTGGAAATCAGTGAGAAAATTGGTCAACCTAGATCTGATCCACGCACTATTGCACAGGAAATTGTCGACTTTGTCAAAAACCAATTTAAAGTTAAAGGTGTTATATTTTATGCTAATGATACTTATAGAAGAAGATTATCATTGTACGCAAGCACAATTGATTCGAAAGATGATGATGGTAAGCCTATTCATCATATGCCTATTGGAAAGATTGTGAAATATGGTCAAGGGTTGGCGGGACATCACTTTGTTGCAAAGGACAAAGATCACATAAAATATTCTCAAAAAACTGTCCATAAAGATTACAATGAGCTACCGTTAAATCATCAGATAGAGGAGGATGCTAAAACTGGCAAACTACACTCAATATATTCTATTAGACTAGAAGCGCCTCTTACAGGGGAAAAAATAGGCATTTTAATCTTAAACGATCAAACGGGTCGAACTTATAAATCATCCGAAAAAGATTTACAAAGATTTGCTGAATTGTCAGCAAATTTGCTCGCCTTGATACATCTAGTGAGGCCAAATTGGGTTGTGAGAATTGGTTCAATTATCCTATTTGTTTTGGGGATTTTTCTCTTGGTAGGTGTTACTCAAATCGCGCCAGTGATTTTTGGAGATCAACAACTAAGTGTGCAAGTACGAATACTTGCCTTCTTAGTGGGTGTTATTGCAGGTGCAGTTCTTACTTTATTGGGTATAAATGGATTACGATAAATAGCAAGTAAATGCTTCAAATCTAACCGACATTTTTATGGATATATAATACCTTAGAATAGAGATCGTATCCCGTTGTCTGTGTAGCGTTCGGCGTCGCGCTCGTCGAGCAGTTCGACCAGCGATTCTTTAGTAGCCTCGCGCTCTAACCGGCGTTGGTGTGCTTCCAGGCGGCGACGCAAGTAAACCGCCTCATCGTCGTCAATTTCATCCACCATACGGTCAATCAGGGCGTACATATCCAGCCCATCTAATCCGCGCTTGGCTTTGCCCATCTCGGCCATACTTTGCGCCTGGCTTTGCCGCCGTCGTTTAGCCGCGAGAATCCCTGGCATGATAAAGATGAAGAAGAAGGGTACATACTGTTCTATCCCATTGCCCTGATCCCCTAGAAACAGCACGGCCATGCCCATAGAAATAGCAAGACCGATAGTCAGCGCTGCCAGGATGTCTGTCCTTCTACCGGACTCCTCCCCGGATGGAGGTGTGGTAAATAACGGGAACATATTCCCTCCTCAAACTAACGCCGACCCTCGTGTGAGGTATCATCCTCTCCATCGAACAAATCAGCCGGATTCAACCCGAGTTGATGGTCGTCCAGGCGTTGACGCAGGTAGGCCGCTTCGTCGTCGTCCAGGTCATCTACCATACGATCCATTACCGAATACATATCCAGGCCGTCTAATCCGCGTTTGGCTTTGGTGGCTGTCGCCCCCTGCCGCTGCCGGTTGGCATAAATGGCAATCATTGGGGTGGTTATGGCGGCGATGAGGGCGATAGCAATGGTAATCACCATCGGTGCGGTCAGCCCACCGCGCACGGTCGCATAAAACACCCCGAACGCAACCAATACAGCCAGGCCGATAGCGATAATCACCCAGGCCAGCATCTTCTGTCTCGCATCCGGGGTTTGATTTGATGGTGGAAACATAATTTTTCTCCTATCAACTAACGCCAGCCCTCACGAGCGGAGTCGTCGCGTTCGTCAAGCAAGTCTGCCAGGGCGTCTTTGGTCGCGTCCCGCTTCAGGCCGCGTTCACGATCATCCAGGCGGCGGCGAAGGTAGGCCGCTTCGTCTTCGTCCAGGTCGTCTACCATACGGTCAATCAGCGAATACATATCCGTGCCATCCAGCCCGCGCTTGGCTTTGGTTGCCTCGGCGGTCTGCTTGCGCTGGTTTTGTTGAGCGAGGGCAATCATCGGGGCGAGAATCGCCAGCAGCACGATCACACCGATGATTATGAACAGTACCGGGGTAAACAGTGCGCCGCTTTCCATCAGAAACATGAGCACAAACCCGCCCAGTGCCAGCACGCCAAGTCCCAGTGCCAGCATTATTTTGGTGCGGCGTTTGGCGTCAAAATCATCATCGGATGATGGTGGGGTGAAAATCGGAAACATAAGGCCCCTCCTGATAAACACTGTTTCTCTCAATTATACGCACATCCAGGGCGATTCGTTGCGCTACCCGCCCGGAAACAGCGCCCATTCACAAATGATTTTGTACGCTTTTTACATGATCTTAAACGTTTCACGGTGCATTTCGACTTTAAAATAGGAGTACCAATTATTGATAAAGGGGGTTGTTTTGAATCGCTCAACCGTACGACTGTTCATTTTAACGGGAGTTCTGCTGGCTGTATTGGGAGCGCTGCCGCTGGTTGCCTTCGCTCAGGATGTGCCGGAACTTACAGAAACCTACACCGCCCCGGACGGCACGTTTTCGTTTCAGTACCCGGAGGGGTGGATCACGAATCAGGAAGTGGCGGGGAACGCGATAGCGCTCTTCAATGACTCGTCGCTACTTGAGAATGAAGGGGATACCATGCCCGAAGGACTGCTGCTGATGGTCTTCGTCTCGCCAGCAGTAGCGGCAGAGATGGATATTGAGGCCGGGGTGACTCCCCAGGACGTGCTGACCACGCTGGGCAATGGCGTGACGGTTAGCAATGAGGAGGATACGGAAATTGAAATCGGAGACCGTACCGCATTGAGCGCAACCGGTGAAGCCGAGATTGGCGATGTGTTGCTGCTGGCTATTCCATTTGGCGAGTCCGACACAGCTTATGTGATGGCCGTTGCCGCTACCGGGACGATGAAGGATTTTGAGCCGGAGATTCTGGCGATTGTTGAAACGTTCCAACCGGAGATTGTTTGCATGATTAGCTCCGGGCGGGCGGTGAATATGCGCAGCGGGCCAGGCACAAACAACGACCAGCAAGGTACCTTATCACCGAACCAACCGGTTCGCGCTGATGCCCAGGAAACGGGCGCTGATGGCTTTGTCTGGTGGCGACTGGCCGATAGTGGCGCATGGGTGCGTTCCGATGTGGTGGAGGAAGATGGAGACTGTGATCTGCTGCCGGGACCGGATGCCGGGAAGGAGACCACAACCACAACGACAACTCGTGATCTGAACACGGCCAAGAATGGCGATAATATTCTATTTTCAGACGATTTTGAGGACGGCAGTACCTTGCTGTGGTTTGCGGAGTTTGGCGATCCGCAGATTGTCAGCAATGATGGTAGCCATGTCCTGCGGTTCAGCGGGGGCGAAGCGGCCAGCCTGCTGATCGGTGACGATTGGACGGATTACGAAGTCAGTATGCGGCTGAAGTTCACCCAGAACGCCGACATCGCCGCGATTATGGGGATTCGTTACAGTGACGAGGGCGCGTATGCGGCTTATATGAGTACCACCGCAGGCCGGGTTGGGTTGGCGTACCTGCTGCTGCCAGGGACGTTTAACCTGCTGTCGGATGCCCGCGCCGGGTTGATCGCCGGGCAGTGGTACGACGTGAAGGTGCGGGCGGAAGGCACACGCATCGAACTTTACCTGGGTGGCAGCCTGAGCAGTTGGATTTCCAGTCGCCAGCTTTCCCAGGGGACGATCTTCTTCATCGCACCGGGTGGCGCGCAATTCTACATCGATGACATTGTGGTGACCGACCTGAGCAAATAAGGCGGGCATGTTCATTTTTCGTAGGGGCGTACCGCGTGCGCCCCTACATACCTCGTATTGAATCCGTAACCGGATAAATTGACCCTGCAACCCTGGTGCAAACGGCAAAACTCCACGCCCGGCACCCAAGCACGCTCTATAGCTATCGAGTACACCGCATCATCTGAGTCGCGAGCGTAAATCCCGCGCATATCCGGCGATTCAGCGGTATGATAATGGGAACACGAGAACGCAGTCACCGAGGACAGATGTGAACGAGCCAATTCTGATTCACAACCGCTACCAGTTGGCGGAGCGCATCGGCCAGGGGGGAATGGGGACGGTCTACCGGGCGATAGACACCCGCACCGGCCAGGTCGTCGCGGTGAAGTTGTTGTTGCATGAGATCCTCGTCCGCAGTGGTAAAGAGGCGATTGAGCGTTTCCGCCGTGAAGTTGAGGCACTGCGCCGCCTCGACCACCCCAACATCATCAAGCTGTTAGGGACGGCCAAAGATGGCGCGAACTACTGCATTATCATGGAATACGCGCCGGGCGGGTCGCTGGCGAAACTGCTCGAACGGGAAGGGCGACTGCCGCTTCAACAAGTATTGGAGTTTGGGTTGGACATCGCGGACGCCCTGACTCGCGCCCACCGGCTGGGCATCATCCACCGGGACATTAAGCCGGATAATGTACTGCTCACGGCCAATAACACGCCCCGCCTGACCGACTTCGGCGTCGCCCGCATCAAAGACCGAACACAACTGACCCAATCAGGCTACGTGGTCGGAACCGGGTCGTACCTCAGCCCGGAGGCCTGCCGGGGGCATGACCTGGATGCACGAGCGGATATTTGGGCGTTTGGCGTGCTGCTCTATGAAATGCTGGCCGGGCAGCGGCCTTTTGACGGCACGAATCCGGCGGCGGTGATTACCTCAATTCTCATGGAGCCATTGCGCGACCTGCGCCAGTACCGTTCGGACGTGCCGGAAGCCCTCATGCGGTTGATCCGCCAGATGCTGGAAAAGAACCGTGACCAGCGCATCGCCAGCGCCCGCCAGGTGGGGGTCGAAATCGAGGCATTGCTGGAAGGTGCTGTCCCTGCTGGGCGTACCCGCACGCTGGACATCACGGCATTTGAGGATGAAGGGATTCTGGAACTTTCCGCGAAGTGGGAACACCTGGCGTATGAAGCCGGGCTGAAAGCGGCGCAGCTCAACGCAACCAGTACCCACCAGGCCTATTTTCAGCGCGGCCTTGCCAACGCCTACCAGAACGCCGCCCAGGATTTACGGCGCTATATCCAGGAGGCCGCCGCCACTGTCCCGCAAGAGTCGTTCATGCCGAATGACCCCACCACGATTGAAGCCTACACGCTGTTTATTGATGTCAGCCGGAGTGAGGTGGAAAAGGTCCTCAAGCGGGCGCGGTTGAAATTCAGCAATCTGTATGAGGATAACAGCCATGTGTTCAGCGCGATTTTCGCCCGGATGCCACCGCTGCCCCTGGAAGAACGTATTCAGCGGCTGACGAAGGCCTGCGACACGATTATCGTGCTGGAAAGCGGTACACTGCCCGACAGCGGCGACCCGTATATTGACTTCGGCTTCACCGGCCCGCCGGAATAGAAGGTCGTTTCATGCCTGACTACACCGTTCGGACTTTGGAAGAAATCACCCTCAATGCCTGGCCGTCCCTGAAAACGCGGTATTATGACGGTTGGGTAGTACGTTTTGCGGACGGCTATACTCGCCGTGCTAATTCCGTGAATCCCCTCTATCTCTCGTCGCTGGACATCCACTCAAAAATCCAGACGTGCGAGGCGATTTACAGTGAACGCGGCCTGAACACCGTGTTCAAGCTCACCCCGCAGGTTTGCCCTGATGACCTGGACGCGACACTGGATAGTCTGGGTTATAAACTGGACGCCCCGACCAGCGTACAGACGATGGCGCTGGATACGCTCGATCCACCTACCGGGACGAACGCCCGTTTATCCCTGCAGTATACCGATGCCTGGCTGGATGCTTTCTGCTGGATGAACAGTGTGCCAGAACAACATCACGCCACCATGACTCGCCTGCTGGATCACATCGCGCCACGCACCGCTTATGCCATGCTGTTGGATGGCGAAAGGGTGGCGGCGGTGGGGCTGGCGGTGGCCGATGGGGGCTATGTCGGCCTGTTCGATATTGTGGTTGCGCCGGAACTGCGAGGGCGTGGTCTGGGGGAACAGTTGGTGTTGTACTTGCTCGACTGGGGGCGGGCGGCGGGGGCGCATACGGGTTATCTCCAGGTGATGTTGAACAATGCTCCGGCATTGCGCCTGTATGAGCGCGTCGGCTTCCGCGAGGTCTACCGTTACTGGTATCGGGTGAAACGGCGGTAAGGAGTTTTCAGCCGTCAGTTATCGGTTATCAGTTGTCCGGTCATGATTGAATCGGAGATGCGCGAGGTAGGTGTGCGGTATTTTGTTGCACGGGCAGGCGGTTTTGCCGCAGATTGCCGCTGGAAAGGCGGTTCAGGTCAGGCCGATAAGGGGAAAAACCGGGTGTTTTTGCCGCAATTCAGATTTTCGCTGCAATTGCCGCGATTGCGGCAAGGTGGATGGTTAGCCGTCAGTTTTCAGTCTACAGTTTTCAGTGTTCAGTAAAAAGCGGATGTCCATCATCAGCGATCAGTCGTCCGTGGGTGCTGGGTATGGTTGTTTGTTAGCGCCAGCATAGCACAAAACGGGTCGCCGACTGGGAAGATTTGTTCGAACATTTGTTCAAAAATAGCGTTGGGTTTTGGTTTGTTTTCATGGCGGGCGCACAGCGATACACTGAAACCTGACCACTGAAAAGAGGGAATGCGCCGATGCCGCTGGTTGTAACCGGGGTCGCGCCCTACGAGCAAGAAGAGGTTGATCTTGAGAGCTTTATTATCTATCTCCGATGGTTCGGATTATATGTGATTCCTATTTACTGGCGCACGGGCCCTTCTACAAGAGATCTCCTTGAAATTGGCTTGGAACCAGAGAGTGGCAGAGTCGAAAAAATTAAGCTGGTAATCGTAGAGGAGGTGTACGATCTACAACCTGATTATCGCAACCTGCGAAGTCGGGGGATTCCTCAGCGGCAAGGGATTCCGGTGTGCGATATGACCTGGTGGCATTCTTTAAAGTCCCCGGATTATCTTAGTGAATTTGGGCCATTGATCTTGAGATTGGGTAGCGATACAGCGGTCATCAAGCTGGGAGATTACGTTTTCTTGGAGTCCTGTATTGTCGCTGACCGGGTGTCGTTCGGTCTGGATGGTTCAGACGTGCTACGGGTCATCGAGATACAGGATTTATCAAGCGAAGAAATGAACTTGATTAAGCGCATCTTTCACAAGGACCGGTATAAGCGCCGGGGTAAAGGGGTGAAGTCCCGTATGCGCATGAGTTTGGCACGTTTTCTACGCAAGCTTGCCACACGCATCAGTAAATACTGACGACTGCCCACTGACAACCGACTCCGAACCGAAAAACGAATTGTGCGGACGCCATTGGTTGTATACTGGGGGTACATATCGGGAGCTGACTAATCACCGAGGAGCGTGAATGAGCCGCCGTATTTCGCTTTCAGGCTTTTCCAAGAAATTCGCTGTTCAGCGGACGAGGCAGGCCTCGTCCCTACACAGGAACACATTATTATCTGGAATAGCGTTAATCCTGTGTTTGCTGATGGTGGTATCCGCTGCCCCGGCCTGGGCGCAGTTGGAGGACGGTTTCAACCTGCCATCCGAACTCTATGTGTTGACCAACCAGGGGCGCGTGCAGCAGTACGGCCTGGGGAGTGCCGGGATCACGACCGTGACGCCGGAGTCCGATTTTGTGGTGGATTTCGGTCTCGCCCCGGATGGCAACTGGTTAGCCTACCGCACTGAGCAGGTACTCACCCTCAGCAACATCTACCAACCGGAAAGTAGCATGGAACTGGACAGCAGCGCCAGTGTCCCACCGGTTCGTGGTGTGGGCGATACGCTGGTCTGGTCGCCTGCCGGGGACGCGATTGCTTATTCCACCCTGTTTGGGGCAAAAGTAGCCTTCATCACCGGGACGCAGCCGGTGTTCGCCACCACTACCCAGGGGCCGCTGACCCAGTTGAGCTGGTCGCCCGGCGGGAGCTATCTGGCAGCGGAGGCGGAAGGGAATATCTGGTGGATTTACCGGCGGGACAGCGGCAACATGACGCTGACCAGCGCGATTCCCTCGTCGGTAGGTCTGGCCTGGGTGAGCGATTCCGAGTTGGTCTTTGCACCGGAGACCGGCGGCCTGCTGCGGATGAATCTGGCGGACGCGAACCGGCAGTCGATGCTGCTGGATGATACCTGGACGTACCGTCTGCCCTATGAACGTCCGAACGGTGATCTGGTCGTTTTTGGCCGCCAGAAAGGGAGTGACTCCGCGCCGGAATTCGGGCGGCTGATCGGGCTGGCCGCCAATTCGCCCCAGGTGAGCAACCTGAGCGACGTGAGCGTGGATACCAGCGATTTACAGTGGGCGCCGGGTGGGGAGTTGCTGGTCGCGCTGCGGGGTGGTGTGCTGCTGCTGGTTGTACCCACCGCGCAGCAAGGTCTTCCTCTGCCGATCAGTGATGTGGCAGCTTATAGCTGGGGGCCACCCGCCGTCGAGCGTGCCGATTCGCTGCCGGAAGCAGTAGGTGGCTTCTTCCGCGCAATCAGCCTCGATGATCTGGTACAGGTGTGGCGTGTGGGCAGTGACGGTGTGGCGCTTCCTGTCACTGGGGCGGAAGCCGATGTGACCGCGTATGCCGTTGCGCCGGATGGCCGCCGGATTGCTTATGCCAGCGCCGGGGAGATTCGCCTGCAACCACTCAATGCCGCTGAACCGCCGCTTGTTCTGGCAGAAATCGGAGCGCAGCAGGTGCGTGACCTCACCTTCAGCCCGGACGGTGGGCGCGTGGCCTATACACTGGATACCGATGCTGAACACCTGGAAGGGGGCATTTACATCATCCCGGTGGGTGGTGGCGAGCCGGAACTCCTGCTTGCGAACGGGCCGCAGGGCGAGCAACCGGTGTATGCCCCGCCGTTTTACCACAGCCCGCAGTTCGCCCCTAATGTCAATGCGCTGCTCGTTACCGAAAGCGGTTCGGAAACTACCACATTTGTCCTGGTTGACCTGAACACCGGGGAACGGCTGCGTGCCGGGAGTTATGACGCGGCCTTCTGGCTCAGTGACGGGCGCATGGTGGCCTATGGAAATGGAATCGGGATTGGCGACCCGCCGCCCACGACAGGCCTGTTCGTGATTGCGACAGATGCGCTGGATCGCCCGGTGCAATTCGGAGCGTTGGCCGCCCCACTGGTCATGCGGGCCGTGCGGGAAACCAGCGCCGGGCGACTGCGGATCGCGGCTTCGGACAATGTGCCGGGGCCATCGGCACTGCGGGTATTTGATATTGCCATCGCCACCGGGGAACAAACACCGGTTGCGAATGCCGGGTTTATCACCCATCCGGTATTTTCGCGGAATGGTCAGCTCCTGGCCGGGGTGGTGAATCCGGGAGAACTGCTCACCCTGTATGATCTCACCAGTGGGGAACAGGTTGCGCTGAGTGCGCCGTCCCATATCGAAGATATCCAATGGTCTGCACGCTAATGCTCTTCTCACAAAAACTGTGTAAGATGAGCGTGTTAAAAACGTGATTCTATCAGCCCTGTTGACGAGGGATCTTCTCATGAGGTGATTCCGGTACCTTGCATGGACAATGTAAGCGTTGTCCGCCGCCAATGAACGAGGCAGGCCTCATCCCTAGAGGATGCTGGTTGAGGTGACACGTTGGACTGATAGTGCAAGAGTGAAGGTATTGAGATGACAGGTGAACGTGTTTTAGTTATCGAAGATGAGGCCCGTATCGCGCAGCTAATCGAGCGCGGCCTGATTTACGAGGGCTACCGCGTCAGCGTGGCGCGGGATGGGCTGGCTGGGCTGGCAGCGGCGCGGGATGTGCCACCCGACCTCGTGATTCTCGATTGGATGCTGCCCGGCCTGGATGGGCTGGAAGTGTGTAAACGTTTGCAGGCTGGGGGCGATATGCCCATTCTGATGCTCACGGCCAAAGACGATGTTAAAGACCGGGTCACGGGGCTGGATTCAGGCGCGGATGATTACCTGGTGAAGCCCTTCCAGATGGATGAACTGATGGCACGGGTACGGGCGCTATTCCGCCGTTCGACTCCCACGTCCCGCCCGGAAATTCTGCGGTTTGCCGACCTTTCGCTGGATACCGGCACGCACCGTGCTTATCGTGGTGAACATGCCATCGATCTGACGGCGAAAGAGTACGAATTGCTGGAACTGTTCATGCGGAATCCGCGCCAGGTGCTCACCCGTGACGTGATTTTTGACCGGGTGTGGGGCTATGATTTCGGCGGGGAGAGCAACATCATTGAAGTGTATGTGCGCTACCTGCGGCAGAAAACCGAACTGGAAGGCGTGCCGCGCCTGATTCATACCGTGCGCGGCGTGGGCTATGTGCTGCGCGAGGAAGAATAAAAGCGTCGTAAGGCCCTTTCCATATTCCTCGCGCGGGTGAACCTACAGATATGCTGTTGCAGGGGCGCACTATTGTGCGCCCTTATACAATTCCTACGCAATCGGGTGTCAAGGGGATGGATAGGTGCAGGTCCCACACCCTCACGAAACTCTACAGCACATGACACCCGACCTGTTTATGTAAGCAACAAATGGTAGTCAAAAATGACCCTGCGGTTAAAACTCATCATCTTGTACGCGGCATTACTGACGGTCATCATCCTTATGTTCGGGACGATTACCTTCGCGGCTATCCGTTCAATCTGGATTGAATCGGTTGACCAGACGCTGCGCGAAACCGTGAATCTGGTGATTAACAATTCGACCAGCGCCCTGGTCGGGGATTTTAGCGGCCCGCGCACCATCCAGGTACAGCTCCCACCACTGGATACGTTTCGCGCGTCCGGCGTGATGGTGCAGGCCTGGCAGACGGACGAGGAAGAGGCACCGAAATTTGTAGTCAGTTCGGCCAATCTGCGTGATTATTCCAACCCATTAGACCCTAACACCCTGGGGGCATCGGAACTGATATACTCCAACGTCATTACATCCAACGGGACGGAATTGCGGGTGCTGACCGCCCCGGTTAGCCTCACCGGGCGTGATGCGGTTTTCGGGAGTGTGCAGGCCGCTGTCTCGCTGCACACTGTCAACGTGGCAACCAGCAAACTCGCGGTGATTATGGTGGTGGGCGGGGCAATCGGCGTGGGTATCTCGATTTTCCTGGGGGCATGGCTGTCGCACCAGGCACTGGAGCCGATTGGCGCGATTATCCAGGCGGCGGACAGCATCTCTACTGCTGAAGATCTGCGTACCCGCCTGCCGGAACAACGGCACATGGATGAATTGGGGATGCTGACAACGGTACTGAACCGGATGCTCAAACGGATTGAGGATTTGTTCAGTGTGCAGCAGCGGTTTGTGGCCGACGTGTCACATGAACTCCGGACTCCGCTGACGGTGATCCAGGGCAACCTGGAAATGATCGAACGCTACGGCCTGGAGCCAGAGCTGATGGAAGCCGTCAAGGATGAAACCGGGCGGATGGCGCGGCTGGTGATTGACCTGCTGCTGCTGGCGCGGGCGGATTATGGCGGCATGAAACTGGACTTAATCGCGGTAGACCTGGACACGATTCTGGTGGATGTCTACCATGAAGGCCATATTCTCATCAAAAACCGTGACCTGAGTCTGATCCTTGGCAGCATTGAACCAGCGCGGGTGATGGGCAACCCGGATCGCCTGAAACAACTCGTCCTCAACCTGGTTGGGAATGCGATTAAATTCACCCCTGATGGCGGCACAATCACGCTGTCACTTCAGGTTTCACGGCGGAATGCGTATCTATCGGTTTGCGATACCGGTGTCGGTATCAGCGCCGAAGACCAGAAACACATTTTTGACCGTTTCTACCAGACTGATACCTCCCGTACCCATGCCAAGCATGATGGCAGTGGGCTGGGACTGTCCATCGCCCAATGGATCGCCAACGCGCATGATGGCAAACTGACGGTGAAAAGCACCCTGGGCGAAGGCACGACCTTTACAGTAATCCTTCCCCTGATGCAGGCATCCGACTCCGACGAGGCCGACGCTGATAAGACGGTAACGCACCTGTTCGCCCGGCCACGCCTGCCGCTGCCCCGCCGCAGGAAAACGCCGGAAGCCCAGCAGGAATAGACTATAAAGGGGTGCAATAGATAGCGCCCCTTCAAATTCCATAGGGAATAGCGGTGGTCTGCCCTATATACTGCGCTACTGGCCTTGCGCCGCAGCATAGGCATCCCGCAGGTGGCGCAGATAGGCGATGACATCCAGTAAGTGCTGGTCATCCCAGTCGATGCGGCCTCCGCTGGGCGGCATGGACACGCCAGTTGTGTTCTGTGGATTATCTGCCGAGCGCCCTTCTTTAAGAAACGCCAGCAGTTCAGAGTCCGGTGAATATCCCACCAGCGGCGAAGTCACCAGTGGTAGTCCCAGGTTGGGAATCCCTTCCCCGTTCAGCCCATGACAGGCGAAACACGTCTCACCATAGTACGCTTGCCCGCGTTCCCAGTCCCCGGCCTGTGAAGGTGTAACGGTGATCGCCGGGAGAGGCGTTGGGGTTGGATAGGGTGTGACGGTGGGTTGTGGCGCTGTTTCGACGCCGGAAACGTGCGACGTGGAGAGAAATTCAACGCCATCCAGCACGTAGACTTCCCCGGCATTGATCTGGGTATTGTTGTACCCATCCCCACCCATCCCGTTCGGCGCGAGATCAATCACGCCGTCGCCATTCACATCATAGATCGCCATCGCATACGCCATCATGTCGTAGTCATCTATGCCGATGATGTAATGCACGCGCAGCCCTTCCGGCAGCGGGTTTTGCAGAATGATGCGTCCACCATCGCTGGGCATCCCACCTTTTTCCCCGAAAATCACCGCCATCATCCCGGCGTTGCGGCGTCGTCGGCCATCGGCGCCAGTGGGGTCATAGTTGGGTGCACCGTAGAAGAGGTCGTCCACGCCGTCCCCATCCAGGTCAGCCGCTCGCATGGTGTCGCCGCCTTTGCTATCCGGCTGGTCGGGGTAAATCGCGACCGTGCGTGTGGTATCCGGGTTGGCGAGGTCGAACATCTGCCCCGCGAACGGTTCATGGGTGTAAATAATCCAGCCTTCACCGGCTTCATTCATATTGTCGTCTGGCCCGTTGCCGACCAGTGTACCGATTAGCAGGTCAAGCTGGCCGTCGCCATCCATATCACCTGCCGTGATTTCCTCGCCCAACAGGTCGTTGACACCCTGGCCGTACACCACCGTGATACTGTTGTCTTTCGGGCGTCCGGTTTCGTCAATTTTGGTCGCCAGGTCAATCGTCTGCCCACGCAGGAAGGCGTTGCCGAAAATGACGAAGGTCTCGCCACTGTTATAGCGCCGGTTATCGGGGCCATCGCCGCCGCCGAAGGAGTTGCCGCCCAGCCCGGCGGACGCCCGCCACAGCGCCGCGCTCACGACCACGTCTTCATACGTATCGTTGTTGAAATCCGCGCCGTACACCGTGCTGCCCAGCAAATCGTCGAAATCCGCGCCGATAATTCGGGTGGCGTCTCGTGGGGGCGTGCGGATGTCAATGACCGGGCCATAGTCTTCCAGCATGGTCGCGCCGCCGTAGATAATCCAGGCTTCCCCAGCATTGACGCGGCGGTTGTCCACCCCGTCAGCCTGGTTCGCCCCGATGAGGATGTCCGGGTAGCCGTCCCCGTCGAAATCCCCACCTTCGACCCACAGACCCAAACGATCTTCGTCGTTATCGCCGTAGATTGTGATGAGGTTCGCGGGGGGTGCTTGCAGGTCAATATCCTGCTGAACGGCGAAGGCTAACCCGCCGAACAGTACATAGGCGGCTCCGGCGTTGTGGCGGAAGCGATCCGGGCCATCGTTGTTCTGGGCGCTGAATAACAGGTCATCATACCCATCCTGGTTGAAGTCTGCCACGTAGGTTTCTGTTCCGGCCATGTCACCGGGATATGCGCCATAGATGGAAATCACGCGCTGGCGGGGTTCCAGGGCATCCATAACGATCTGGCCGCTGATCTGGCACAGGCTCATCACAATCCGCAGATGCCCGGCGCTACCGCGTCCGAGCGGGCTGGCGTTCTGGCCGGTAATCGCCAGGTCGCCGCAGCCGTCGGCGTCGAAATCGCCAATATCCAGCGGTTTGCCGGTGGTGGATGCGCCCATCGGTACATCGTAAAATACGAATTGCCCGGCCTGGGAGGTATCCCGCAAATCCCAGACCGGCGGTGTCGGGGTATCGTCCTGTGCCACCGCTGCGACCCCGCCCAAAGTCAGTGCCAGTATAAGCCCGACCCATAGAAGCAAATGTGCTTTTCTCATGCAGTAAGCCTCACTCTTTAAGGATATGTGAACAGTGAGCAAGTCATTTTTTGATAAGCATTACCAGTTAAACGGTAAGGGGACGTGATGATTTCGTCAACAAAATAGTAGAGCGATGCAATTTCCGGGGTAGGGGCGATATATCATGCCCCTACAACACCCAGCATCATGAAATTCCCCTTACGCTACCGGCTCGCCCACGCGGATGCCCAATGCCGGTTCGCTGGTGAGCGTGATGGCTAAGTTATCCGGCCAGGGCAGACCGCCAGGCGTCACGATGATCTGATCCGGGCGTCCGCCGTACAGGATATCATAAGCGTAATTGATGTGTGTCGGCACGTCCACGCCGGTTATATCGGTAAAGGTCGAGAGCGGTTGGTATGCAGCGGCAGCATCGCTCCCCCAGGTCACGCGCACAAACCACCAGTTCAGCCCATCCGACTCGTCAGGGTACGGGTCGCTCTTCAGCGCGTCCAGCGGGGTCTGCTGTCGCCCCCAGAGGAGAGTCAGCAACGCCACCTGGTCATGACTGACCACGTCCTCGGAAGCAATCACCAGCGGTTGGTCAAGCGCCAGAGCATAGCCGCTGTCCGGGCCATAAGTCGTCAGCGCCCGGTCAACCAGCGTCAGTGTGAGCCGCTGTTTTTCGGCGATCTGCGGGATGGCATTGATTTCGGCAATTCGCTGTTGGAATAGATCACCGTCGCGGTGCAGCGCCATACGGCTATAGTCACTGATCCAACCAACCGCGTTCTTGAGGCCGAGCGACGCGCCCGCGAGTACATGCTTGCCCAGACGCGGCAGGTTAATGATGTGATCTACTTCATCCAGGATAGCCGCCACTGTCAAATCCGTGCCCCAATGATGTTCGCCCGCCGGGATACCGGGGATATACGCTTGTTCAAACGGCACTTCCTCGAAGCAGTGGATGACCGCGCCCGCATCCTCGGCAGCGGCGAGCAGCCCGTTTTCGCGCATATTGTCACGGGTTGAGCCGATGGTTTCCGTCGCCAGATGGCGGACGAACAACGCGCCACTCATATCCCCGACGTACACTGTTCCCGCTCCGGCTTCCTGCAAAGTCTTGATGACGCCGGTCAGCACAGCGGGGGAAGTCACTGCCGGTGGGCCTAGATTCGAGTTGCTGGCGACTTTGATAAAGACCGAGTCCCCGGCGTGCAACCAGCTTAGATCGGTGCTGGCAAGCAGCGCGTCACGGACGGCGGTTTCGGCAGTCGTCACCGCCGGGTCGAAACGCCCCAGATACACCCGACTGGAACGCCCCGGTACACCCTGGGCGCGTAAACGCCCGTACCCGGCGGCCAGCAGCGCCAACACGCCGCCCCCGGCGGACTGAAGAAAGCGCCGCCGCGAGAGGTCAGATACATTCAACGGTTTCATGAACTCACTCCAAATCACCGTACGGAACAAGGCGATTATAGCGCAACATACGGCCTGCCGCGCTGCTCAAGTGCGTTGCTCTATTTGGTTTGCACATCTAGCGACGTTTAGTTACAATCGTCATGCCATAAATATGATACACAGCTTATAAAGAAAAATTTTGAGGAATACATGGTCAATACGCCTGCTAAATTGCATGTGCAAGATATTTCTTTAAGTTTTGGTGGTATTCGCGCTTTACTCAATGTTGATTTTCAAGTCCCGCAAGGCAGTATTCTGGCGGTCATTGGCCCCAATGGCGCGGGGAAAACCAGCCTGATTAACAGTATCACCGGCTTTTACAGCCCGCAAGAAGGCGCGATTTTATTTGAAGGGCGTAACATTACCAAACTCCCTCCGTATAAACGCGCCCAAATCGGAATCTCCCGTACCTTCCAGAATATCGCGCTGTACACCAACATGACGGCGTTGGACAACCTCATGGCAGCCCGCCACATCCACATGAAAACCAACATGCTCACCGGGGCGCTGTTTGTCGGCGCGGCCAAGCGGGAAGAAATCGAACACCGAGCGGTGGTCGAGGAAATTATTGATTTCCTCGAAATGGAAAACGTGCGTAAAACCATCGTCGGCAACCTGAGCTACGGCCTGCGCAAGCGGGTTGAGCTGGGACGGGCGCTGGCGTTAGAGCCGTCGCTGTTGCTGCTGGACGAGCCGATGGCCGGGATGAACGTGGAAGAAAAGGAGGATATGGCACGGTTTATCCTCGACATCCACGAACGGCAGGACATGACGATTATGCTGATCGAGCATGATATGGGGCTGGTGATGGATATTTCGGATCGGGTGGTGGCGCTGGACTTTGGGCGCAAGATCGCGGAAGGCACGCCCGATGAAATCAAGCAGAACCCGGCGGTGATTCAGGCGTACCTGGGGCAGGAGGTAGGACGATGACGGCCAGCTCAAATGGGAATGCAGCCAATCCCATTTATACATCGCAGGAAAACATCCAACTGCCCGACCTCCAGCCGGATGCGGATACCCTGCCGAAGAACTTCCTGGCGCGGGTACACGAGTATGGCAACCAGGTCGCTATGCGGAAGAAGGACTACGGCATCTGGCAGGAATACACCTGGGACGCCTGTTATCAGCATGTGCGAAATTTCTGCCTGGGGCTGGTTTCGATGGGGCTGAAACGGGAAGATAAGGTCTGCATCATCGGGGAGAATGACCCGGAATTTTACTGGGCGGAAGTCGCCGTCCACGCCGCCGGGGGTGTGACTATCGCCATCTTCACTGACGCCAACCTGCAAGAATTGGAATACGTCCTCACGAACTCGGACTCGGTCTTCATGCTGGCGCATAACCAGGAACAGTGTGACAAGGCGCTTGACCTGAAGGAAAAGCTGCCAAATATCCGCAAGGTCATCTATTGGGATGACAAAGGGCTGTGGAATTATGACGACCCCTGGCTGATGAGCTTTGAAGCGGTGGAAGCTCTGGGGCAGGACTACGCCGCCCAGCACCCCACTGCCTTTGAGGACATGATCGCCGAGGGCAAACCGGATGACATCGCTATTTTCAGCTATACCTCCGGGACGACCAGCCTGCCCAAAGGCGCGATGATTAGCCACCGCAACCTGATCTACGGCAACCTGCACGCCCGCCAGCTGGAACCCGCCTATTCGACAGATGAATATGTCTCCTTCAGCCCGCTGGCATGGATTACCGAGCAAAGCCTGGGGCTTTCCGGGCATCTGCTGACCGGCTTTAAAGTGAATTTCCCCGAAGGGCCGGAGACGGTACAGACCGATATTCGGGAGGTCGCTCCCAGTCACCTGTTGTTCCCCAGTCGCATCTGGGAAGGGCTGGCCGGGCTGACGTTCGTCCGCCTGAATGACAGTTCCTGGGTCAACCGCCTGATGTTTGCGCTTTTCATGCCGGTGGCTAACAAAGTGATTGACCTGGAAGACGCCAAAGCTCCGATTGGGCTGCACTGGCGTTTCCTGCGCTGGCTGGGGGAGTATGCCATCTTCCAACCGCTGCGGGATAAGTTGGGGATGGTGCGAATGCGGACGGCGTTCACCTCCGGGGCAGCCCTTAGCCCGGATTTCCTGCGTTTCTTCCGCGCGATTGGCGTGGAACTGAAGAATCTCTATGGCTCAACCGAAGGGCAGGCTCACACGCTGCATTATGCGGGCAATATCAAGCTGGCGAGTGTTGGTGCGCCGCCGCCGGGAGTCGAGATTCAGATTGCCGATGACAGTGAAATCTGGGTACGCAGCCGTTCGATTTTCCGGGGCTATTACAAGGATATGGCGAAAAGCGCCGAGGCGGTGAGCGAGGATGGCTGGTTCCACACCGGGGATGCCGGTTACGTGGATGAGGACGGCCATCTGTACTACCTGGATCGCGTGAAGGACATGATCGAACTGGCGAATGGTGAGCGTTTCAGCCCACAGTATATCGAAATCCGCCTCAAGTTCAGCCGCTATATTCAGGATGTGATGGCGGTGGGCGGCTTCGATATGGAGTTTGTGACGGCCATCATCACGATTGATTTCGATAACGTGGCGCGCTGGGCCGAAAAGAACCGTATCGCCTTTACGACCTTTGTAGACCTGTCGCAAAAGCCGGAAGTTTACGCCCTGGTCAAGCAGGATGTGGAGCGCGTGAATGCCACACTTCCTCCGGCGGCGCGTATCAAAAAATTTGTGATTCTGCATAAGAGTTTCGACGCCGACGAAGCCGAACTGACGCGCACCCGCAAGCTCAAGCGGCGCGTGCTGGAGCAGAAATACGGGGATATGCTCGACGCGATGTATGGCGATAAGGACAAAGTGACGGTGAGCGCTGAGGTGAAGTACCGCGATGGGCGTACCGGCGTGGTGCAGACCTCCGTGACGGTGTGTGAGGTGTAGGGAGTCGTCAGTGGTCAGCCGTCAGTTATCAGTTTTCAGTGAATAGGGGCGGGGTGTGCAGGATTTCAAGAAACTGGCTGTTTGGGAGAAAGCACACCGGTTTACGCTCAGTACCTATCAAGCGACAATGACCTTTCCTAAAGAGGAATCGTACGGGCTGACCAATCAGGTACGGTGGGCAGCGGCCTCTATCCCCGCGAATATTGCTGAAGGTTGCGGGCGGGATAGCACCAAAGAGTTTCGACGCTTTCTGGATATTGCAATGGGGTCAGCCAGTGAAACGGAATACCACTTACTGCTGGCTCACGATCTGAATTACCTGAACACCGATGATTATCAGACCCTCTCCACAATGGTTGTTGAGGTCAAACGCATGTTAGCCGGCCTCATCAAAAAACTGACAACTGAACGCTGACGACTGACAACTGATGCCTGAACACTGACAACTAAAAACTGACGACTGAATACTGACGACTGAATACTGATTACTGCCAACTTATACCTGAGAACTGATAACTTATGACCACTTTCTTTGAGCAAAACCGGCGTTACCTGACCATCCTCGCCTATATCATCGTGCTGCTGCTGGCGGTTGTCTGGCTCGCGCCGGTGGTCAGCCAGCCCAAAACCTATCGGTTGGCGCAGTCCGGGCTGACCGGAATCATGGTGGGCGGGGTGTATGCCCTGGTCGCGCTGGGCATCGTCGTGATTAACAAAGCATCGGGCGTGTTCAACTTCGCGCACGGGTGGATGATGCTGGTGGGCGGGCTGGTCTTTTACAGCTTTTTCACCACCGAGGCCATTTCCGCCCCGGTAGCGGCGGTGCTGGCCGCTTTCACCGTAGCGATGGGGCTGAGTACGCTGGCTTCCGACGATGTGCTGCGCAGTGACGCTCTTGCACCCAGCATTGACCAGAACCCCGGCGCGTTTCTGGTCTACAGCCTGCGCCAGTTCGTCCGCAAAATTTTCCTGGTGATTTTCGGCATTTTCATTCAGGCGGCCTATGTGCTGAAAACCCCGCTCCGTATTGCTGGTGCGATTGGGGTGGTGATCGTGCTGACACTAGCGATGAGTCTGGGGGGATACGAACTCCAATGGCTGCACGCCCTGGTCGGGAGCATCTGCGGCGCGTCGCTGCTGGGGCTGACAATTGAGCGTTACACCATTCGCCCGTTGATCGGCCAACCCCTATTCGCGGCGGTGCTGGTCACGCTCGCGCTCGGTGAAGGGGTGATTCGCGGCCTGACCCAAATCACCTGGGGTAGTGTCGAACTCACCCTGCCGATTTTTGCCGACCTTTCCAGCCTGGGACTGCCGCAAACGATCATTTTCGACTCCAAAGGCGCGTTTGGGGAGGCTTTCGGCGGCCCGATTGTCATCAAAATTCAGTTGCTGATGGCGTTCGTGCTGGCGCTGGTGACGTTCGCCGGATTTCTGTTTTTCTTCCAGCGCACCAGTATCGGGTTAGCGATGCGAGCGACTTCCGAGAACCAGCAGTTGGCGCAGTCCGTCGGGCTGCGGGTGCGGGTGATCCTGGCGGTGGCCTGGGCGATTGCGGCCTTGTTAGCGGCGACTGCCGGGGTGTTGCAGGGTGGCTCAACCAGCCTTTCGCTGTTCATGCCTTTAGTGGCGCTGCGGGCGTTCCCGGCGGTGCTGCTCGGCGGATTGGAGTCCATCGGCGGGGCGTTGATTGGTGGGCTGGTGATCGGCTTCGTGGAGCAGATGTCCACACTGTTGTTCCCCGGCCAGCAGACTGGCACGGAACTCGCGCCGTATGTGGTACTGATGATCGTGCTGGTGATCCGCCCCGAAGGGTTGTTCGGGCAGAAGCGGATTGAGCGGATTTAGGGGTGTTGGGATAACCCCTTTACCTCACCCCCTCCGAACCTTCGGTTCTCCCGCCCCTCTCCAATTTGGAGAGGGGAAAACGAGCGCAGCGAGTAGGGGTGAGGTGAGCGAGGCGGAGCAGACAGGATTTACCCTGTTCTCTATAGAATCACGCGGAATGATAGGATGTGTAGGGGCATGATAATGCAGTTTCACAATTCAATTGGGCGACCACGCCGGGTCGCCCCTACTAAAATGAGAGGCTTGTAGGGGTGTACGGTGGTGCGCCCCTACAAAAAATGACCATGCTATCCCTATGAAGAATGAACTGCCGATTTCAAAAAACGCTGTGTTGTGAACCCTGAGGGAAGAAAATCGTGCAACTCGAACTCATCACTCACCAACCCGATACCGCCACCCATCCCAACCCGATTCTGTTCGTGCATGGGGCGTGGCATGGGGCATGGTGCTGGGATGAATTCTTCATGTCCTATTTTGTCCAGCAGGGGTATGCCACCTTCGCGCTCAGTTTCCGGGGACATGGCAAGAGCGAGGGGCGTCAAACCATCTTGCGCAACCTGGCGCGGCATTACGTCCAGGATGTTGCAGAGGTAACAGCCCAAATTCAGCAGCAAACTGGGGCGCTGCCGATCATCGTCGGGCATTCGCTCGGCGGCTATGTCACCCAGAAGTTCCTGGAACAACAGACCTTACCGGCGGCGGTGCTGATGGCGTCTATCCCGTCGTATGGGGCGCTGCCGTTTTTCCTGCGGTTTATGGCCCATCACCCCGGCGCATTTTTTAGAGTGATGTTGACCTTCAACGGGTATCACCTGATCGGCACACCGGCACTGACTCATGAGGGATTCTTTTCGAGCAATATGCCCGCTGACACCGTCCAGACCTATTTCACCCGTATGATTCCGGAATCGTTCCTGGCTGGGCTTGAGGCGAGTCTCAATTTGCCGCGTCCGGCACAAGTCAAAACACCGCTGCTGGTACTCGGAGGAGCGGATGACCGGGTGTTCACCCAGGGCGAAGTGCAGCGCACCGCCAGAGCCTACGGGGCAGAAGTCGAAATTTTCCCGAATACGGCGCACGACATGATGCTGGAAAAAGACTGGCAGCCTGTCGCAGACCGGATCATCGCCTGGTTAGGTGAGCGCGGGTTATAAACGAATTTTTTACGCCAATTAGAGGATTTTATGTCTGCGAATATTCGGCCATCCGGCATTTTTGATACCACTTACGCCCAGGATATTTCGATCAACCGTACCCGAGGTGACAAAATCCTGGCGAACGGGCTGTTTATTATCCTCCTGCTGCTGCCGCTGGTATCCGATGCCGGGCCGCTGGGACTGTCCATCATCCCGGAGGCGCTGTTGGGGACGATCAACACGATTGCAATCCTCATCATCGCGGTACAGGGGTTGAATCTGTTGGTGGGTTATACCGGGCAGATTTCGCTCGGCCATGCGGCATTCATGGCGGTAGGTGCGTACAGCGCGGCCATTCTGGGGCGCGAACTCGGCATGACGTTCTGGCTGGCGCTGCCGCTGTCGGCGCTCATTACGGGCGTGGTGGGGCTGATTTTTGGCCTGCCGTCGCTGCGGGTGAAAGGCTTCTACCTGGCGATGGCGACGCTGGCGGCGCAGTTCATCATCCCCTGGATTTTGCAGTATCCGCTGGCGGACATCACCAACGGCACGCGCCCGCTGCCCGTTCCGATCCCGGAACTCGGCCCGTTGACGTTCAGTGGTGACGTTGAAATGTACTATATCATCGTCCCGTTATCGGTCTTTTTGATGCTGGCGGCGCGTAACATCATCCGTACTCGTACCGGGCGGGCGTTCATCTCCGTGCGGGATAATGATCTGGCCGCCGAACAGTTGGGCATCAATGTGTTCTGGTACAAGCTGCAAGCCTTTTTCCTGAGCGCCTTGTATGCCGGGGTTGCGGGGGCGTTGTTCGCCTATGAAACCAACAGCCTGTCGCTGCAACAGTTCCAACTGAGCAAATCCATTGAATTCCTGGCGATGCTGATTATCGGCGGGGCAGGTTTCCCGTTGGGAGCGATGTTCGGCACGGGTTTCGTCATCCTGCTCCAGCAGAATATTATCCCGCTGGTTGCGCCCTGGTTCCGCGAGACGCTGCCGCAGCTGCTCCCGTTCGTGGATTCGGTGAATATTGTCGCCGCCGTGAACCCGACGCTGTTCGGCCTGGTTCTCATCACCTTCCTGATTATTGAGCCGCGCGGACTGGCGCACCGGTGGGAAATTCTCAAAATTTCGTGGAAGCTGCGCCCGTATTCGCATTAGGGGGATAAGCCGGGCGACCACGCCGGGTCGCCCCTATAAATTCTCTCTATATGCCATTGATTCAGTAGGGATGCCCAATGGGGCGTCCGGCGGACACGCCGTTGCGTGTCCCTACAGGAAATTCGTACACAATCCCAAAAATACCCTGGCAAAGGGGCAACCCGCTCACTTGCCGGAAATTCCGCAAGACCGTATGCTAAGAGGGAAATCGAGTGATAAGGAGGGAAATAAAACACGCAAGCATCTTACGCACGAAAAGGTTCGCGTTGTCTCAAAATGTTCAGTTGAAAGGATTTTAGAATCATGCGAAAAGTAGCTTTCTTGACACTCGTAGCACTCCTTCTGAGCGTACTGGTGATCCCGGTATCCGCCCAGGACGAAATGCTTCCTTACCCCTCGACCCACACCGAATGCGCGGTGGATCTGACTGGCTCGACGATCACGATTTACCACATCGGTGACCTGAGCGGTGCTTATTCCTTCATCACCCAGCCACTGGTCGCGGCGATCACCGACGCGCTAACCTACATCAATGCCAATGGCGGTATCTGCGGCGCGGAACTGGCCCAGCAGTACGAAGACACCCAGGGCAACCTGGATAACACCCAGACGTTCTATGATGCCTTCAAGCGCGACTACTCAGACATGAAAATGCTGCTGCTGTACGCTTCCGCTGACTCAGAACTGCTGCGTGACCAGATGGCCCAGGACGAAATCGTGGGTCTGATTTCTGCCGGTTCGGTGGACGGTCTGTATGGTGAAAACGCGGATGCGCCGGGCTGGATTTTTGCCACCAATCCGCTGTATGTAGACCAGTTGGGTTCGTTCTGCAATTACATTGGCGCTCATGCCGATATGTATCCTGATCCCACCGTCGGCTACCTGAGCTGGGCCGGCGCATTCGGCCAGGCTGCGTTCCAGCCGGAAACCCTCGCGTACTGTGCGGAGCAGGGCGTCACCATCCTGGAGACGCCAGAAACCTTCCTGCCCACCGATACCGACATCACCACCCAGGTACTGAACCTGGTGGATGCGGGCGCGAATATTCTCTACACCAACAGCCTCGCCACCGGCCCGGTGCTGATCGCCGAAACCGTGCGGGCGCTTGGTCTGGAAGATCAACTGCAGTTGGCCGGTGTGAACTGGGTGATGGATACGTCAGTAGGTCTGCTGAGTTCCGGGCGTGCCCCGGCGGATGGCCTACCGGCGGTCAATGGTATGCTCGGCTCGATGCCGTTTGCCTGGTGGACGGAAGTCAGCAACCCCGGTATCGCCTTCATCAAGCAGGAAGCGGCAGCGAATGAACGCGGGCTGTCCACGCAGAACATCGCCTACATCCTCGGCTGGAGTTCGGTGGATGCGATTGCTGAAATCTACATTCAGACCGTGAACCGGGTCGGCAGCCTGGACGCCGTGACTGGCGCGGAACTCAAAGCGACGACAGAGGCGCTGGATTACAGCCCGATGCAACTGCTCCATATGTCCTATGGGGAAGACGGCCAACTCCGCGCTGTAACGGGTAACCGGATCGCCCAGATGGCTTTCCTGAATGCTACCGGCACTGGCCCGGCGACCTCCCGCGATGATGTGATGGTGGTTCCGAACCCGAACGGCGGTGAGCTGATGATCCCCATCGTTATCCCGATGGAAGACTTCGCCCCGGCGCCGGATCTGCGTCCTGGTGGCGCAGACGTACCGGCTATGTAAAGTTGGTTCATCACGGGGGCATGGGGCGACTCATGCCCTCCGTTTTGCTATTTTTTTACGGAAAACGATTATGCTTGCAGTCAATAATATTGAAGTTATTTACAACAGCGTGATTCTGGTGCTGCGCGGCGTCTCGTTTGAGGTGCAGGATGGGCAGGTCGTGACCCTGCTGGGGCCGAACGGCGCGGGCAAATCCACCACGCTCAAGGCGATCAGTGGATTGCTCCGGAGCGAGTTGGGCGAAGTCACACGCGGCAGTATCGCCTGGGATGGCAGCCGCCTGGATACCCGCAACGCGGAGGACATCGTGCGCGAGGGAATCATCCAGGTGATTGAGGGTCGCCCTCTGTTCCGGCATCTCACCGTTGAGGAAAACCTGCATACCGGCGCGATGGTTTATGAGGGTGGCCGCCACTATAAAGACGACCTGGAGCGCGTGTTCACCTATTTCCCTCGATTGAAAGACCTGCGCAAACGCACCAGCGGCTATCTTTCCGGCGGTGAGGGGCAAATGCTGGTGATCGGGCGGGCGCTGATGGGGCATCCCAAGCTGATGATGCTGGATGAACCGTCGCTCGGTTTAGCGCCGCTGCTGGTGGCGGAAATCTTCGAGATTGTGCGTGAGATCAACGAAAAAGAGAATGTGTCGGTGCTGCTGGTGGAGCAGAACGCACGGGCGGCGCTCGGACTGGCGCATCATGGGTATGTGATGGAACAGGGGCGTATCGTTCTGGATGGCCCGGCGGCGCATCTGCGTGAAAATGAAGACATTAAAGAATTTTACCTGGGACTGAACACCTCCGGCGAGCGCAAGAGTTACCGTGAAGTCAAGCACTACAAGCGCCGTAAACGCTGGTTGGGATAAAGAGTGGTCAGTTTTCAGTTGATAGTTTTCAGTAGGGACGAGGCCTGCCTCGTCCGTTGGGGATTTACCCCTCAGCGCGAAATTTTCATCTGGTATGGTTTACCGGGAAAAGGTGGTTATTTTGACACAAACCGATCCACAGCAGCTCATCACCCAGTTTTACACCAGCTTCCAGCAGCGTGATTACGCCGGGATGATCGCCTGTTACCATCCCCAGGTAGAGTTTTCCGACCCGGTATTTGTGGGGCTAAAAGGGAAACAGGCGTGCGCGATGTGGCACATGCTGTGTGAACGTGGCACAGATTTGCAGGTTGAGTTCCGCAACGTGCAGGCGCAGGGGAACACCGGCACAGCCCACTGGGAAGCCACCTACACCTTTAACACCGGGCGGAAAGTGCATAACATCATTGACGCGGCGTTTGCGTTCCAGGATGGCCTGATTATCCATCACCGTGACACGTTCGACCTGTGGCGCTGGACACGCATGGCATTGGGGATGTCCGGCATCCTGTTAGGGTGGAGTCCGGTAGTGCAGAATAAGGTTCGGCAAACCGGGATGAGCGGATTGCAGGCTTTCATGGCGAAACACCCGGAATACCAGTAGCTGCCGGAGTAGACGTTCTTACATCCCCCTTGTTTTCGGTGGACGCCCAGAAGGGCGTCCCTACAACGGGCATTCGCTGTCCGCTGTCCATCCACAATCACTATTTTCAGGAAAGGCTCAAACTGTGACCCCAGCACTTGATACCCGAATCCGTGACTTAATCGCCCATGCGTATGCCAACGCCCCCGCCATCAAAAACCTGTTGGACAAGGCCGGACTGACTCCGGGGAACATCCAGGGCGCGGCGGATTTACCCAAAATTCCGGTGACGCGCAAAGATGATCTGATTAAGATTCACGCCGAGAATCCGCCGTTTGGGGGTTTCCTGGCGGTTGACCCGGATACCCTGCCGCGCATCTACATTTCCCCCGGCCCGATTTTCGACCCGCAGCCGCCCAACCCGGAAATGGCGGAACAGGCGTTGGCGGCCTTCAAATATGTGGGTTTTGGCAAAGGGGATCGGGTGCTGAATACCTTCATGTATCACCTGACTCCGGCGGGGATGCTGATAGACGAGGCACTGCGGGCGTGCGGCGCGACGGTGCTGCCCACCGGCCCCGGCAACACCGAACTGCAAATCATGATGGCACTCAAGCTGAATGCAACCGGGTTTGTCGGCCAGCCGAGCTACCTGATGACGATTCTGGATGAGATGGCGAAGATGGGCATCCCCAAAGAGGGCGTGCCGATCAAAAAAGCACTGTTCTCCGCCGAACCGTACACACCAACGCAGCGGGCGCGGTTTGAGGGCGAGTACGGCATGACCACTACATCGGCTTACGGCACCGCCGACTTGGGATTCATCGGTTACACCCGCGAGGCCGTGCAGGGCTTCTGCATTACGGAAGTGGTCTACCTGGAAATCTGCGATCCGGACACCGGCCAACCGGTAGAAGCCGGGAACGTGGGCGAAATCGTGGCGACGACCTTCAACAAGGGCTATCCGCTGGTGCGCTTCGGCACGGGCGACTTGGGCGCGGTGGCGGGAGAACCGGCGGACGGTTGCCCGCAGCAGTTACTTGGCCTGTTCGGGCGCAGCGGCGATGCGATCAAGGTGCGCGGCATGTTCCTGCATCCCAATCAGTTGCTGGCGGTGATGGCACGAGTGCCACAGGTCAAACATGCTCAGGCCGTCATCACCCGCCCGGAAAACAAGGACTATGTGACGGTGCGCGTGGAACTCAAACCCGGCGAAAGCGCCGAGCAGGTGGCGGACGCGGTGAAGGCCCATGTGCAAGGCGTCGCCCGGCTGCGGGTGGACGAGGTGGTGATTGTTGAACCGGGCGTGATTGAACCCCACAAACGCGCCATCCTGGACGAACGGACGTGGGAGTAACGCCGGGACGCCAGGCGAAACAGCGTGTTATGCGAAACGATAGAGGGTGATCGCCCCCTATCGTTTTTTGGTTGCGGGTCGTGGTGGAGATCGGCAGGCCGCTCACGCTGGATGATTTGGTGGCGACTCATGTACCCGTTGCTGGCTATATCTCGTCACTTGCCTCCAAATCATCTGCGAACAAGCGGGAGAATCCATTATAAGGTGTTAGCGGAATAATCTGAAAACTGATCAGACCTGCCTCAACCAGCGGGAATTCTGAGAGTACACGGGATGCCTCCCGCACGTCCGCGCACTCCAGCATCAACACCGCCGTATGATCCTGCTCGTGAAAATACAATTCACGGATAATGCCTCGCTGGTACAACTTCCATACATGCGTTGCTTCAGCCCTTAAATGGGGTGCAAAATCAGCCGTCGACTTACCAGGAACTTCCTGCTCAAGCGCCAGGATTTTCATCACGATAACCTCTGTCAGTTTATGTATTCCGTCTAGTGTAAATCACATCTCGCGCTCACTTGAGGTCTTCATGATAGACGGGTTGATTATCAGCGAATAACGTAATGCCGGGTGTGGGGCCTTCCTCAGTTTCCAGTCGAATATTGTCTGAATAAATGTCCAACCTATAGCGCAATTGGCAGGCCATTCCTATGCTGTTGCATTCTAAAAGCATCGTCGTGGTTCCATCGGATAAGCTATGCCACGCAATTGCGTGAAAGTGTCGCCCCTCTATATCCATGCTGGCAATTCGCTTGATAAAGCTCAGTTCAAGCTGTTCATAAGCGACGGTACTCACTGCGAATAGAGTCACAAAGATTAGAAGCGCCAACAAGTGCGCAAGCTGAAACTGACGTGACCAACGCTTTATCAAGACAGCCACTAAATAGATGCCAAAGAGCAAGGGTGACACAAGTATGAGAGGGGTAAGGGCAAGCCCTAAAAAGTAATAAAAGATGCTTAGCTTGGTTGTTGCCACGACCGCCACAAACATCGCAGAGATGATAAGGAAAAGCTGTAACCACGTTCTTCTTACCACCGCAACTTCAACCAGCAGCAAGACGAACAGCAAAGTAACCAGGATCACGAGCGCGACAGTTGCTAGAGTGAAATAGGTATCTGCCAGGGGATAAGCATGTAGCAGATCATACGTGAGGAAAAAGAACGGGATCAGGAGAACCTGACTCAAGATAAGGGATAAACCGACCCACAGCCACTGCGGGATGGGTTTATCTGGGTTTTCCGCCATCACGTCCTCCGACTCGCTTATGAATATTGTAATTCAAAATTGAATAAACCACTGTCCATGTCGCTGGATTTCCTGCTATGCTATAAAGACACAAGGGACACCATTCTTGGCATCCGCCGCTAAAGCGGTTCAATATGCAAGGTGGCCGAGTCCCTTCAAGTGGATCAAGCTTGCTCTGTCCCTACTTGCCCCGCGTTAGGGTCAGGTTTTGTAGGGACGAGGCCTGCCTCGTCCGTTGAGGGATTTATCCCCTGGCGCTAACACAGGTGAAACGCGATGCCCCCCAGTGATGACGATACCCGGTACGAAGCGATCTTGCGGAAAATTGCCGCCAAAAAACAGGAAGAGGCGTTGGCTCCGGCGCGGGCGCTGCTGGTTGCCGTGCTGGACGGGCTGAACGCGGCGGGATTCTTGACGAAAATCGGGCGGCAGGTGGTCGGGCATTCGGTGTATGGCCCGGCGACGTTCCAGGGGGTTTTACCGGGGGACTCCGGCGTGGGGCAGTTGTGGTTGGCGGCGATCATCTGGCACAAACCGCAGGGGTACGGGCAGGTCGAGACGTTGGGGCTGCTCGGTATCTGGGCGCTGACGACGGCGGACGGCATAGAAGTCCGCGTGGGCGAGAAGATGCTCCCCTTTAGTGCGCCGGTTTTTAACGCCGAGTCGTACTATCACCACATCCGGCGGCGCTTCGACCTGTATTATGATGGGGATGCCAGCCCGCCCGGTGAGGCCGGTACGCTCTATGCCACCGCGTATACCGGGGTCCGGCGGCTGACGATCCGCGCCGAGATTCAGGCCGCTTTGAGGGCGTGGGCAGGGCTATAATCTCTAAAAATCCTCTAAACAAACCCAAACCAACCTCGAACTCAGGCTAATCTTTATCCTGCTATAATGGTCGTATGCGATTTTTCCGGTTCATCGCTTTGATCGGGGAGAATCGCGATTCCCGTTGGGAATAGTGAGGGAGCAAGATCATGCGTATCTATTTTACAGTGCCACTTATCTGTTTACTGCTGATTCTCGTGCCGGTAGTCGCTGCACAGAATGACGCGGCCTCATGTGTCGCGTTCATTGACCAGGCCTTAGCCGACCTCGCGCAGAACTGTACCGGGCTGGGGGGCGAAACCGCCTGTTATGGTGCTGGAACTGTAACCGCCAGTGGTTCGGCGGATTTTAGCCAACCAGGAGATCGCACCGGGCTATCCGGCCTGGAGTCCTTGCAAACAGCGGCGCTGGATGCGGCCTCCGGGCAGTGGGGGCTGGCCGTGATGAACGTGCAGGCCAATGTCCCGGCTTCGGTAGACGGCCCGGCGGTCACATATTTCCTCGTCGGGGATGTCACCGTCGAGAATGCCGTCGCGCCGGAAAGCGCGATGCACCCCGGTACACCGATTACCGTCACTACGTTGGTCGGCAGTAATATCCGCCTTTCCGCCAGCACGGACGGCACAGTGCTTGCCAGCGCCCCGCCGGGAACGGAAATGCTGGCGGATGCCCGTACCGCCGATAGCGCCTGGCTGCGCGTGCTGTATGAAGGCCGTGCCGCCTGGGTATCCACCAGTCTGCTGGCACTGAACGACCCGGTGGACAGTCTGCCGGTGGTCACACGCAGCAGCCGTACACTCATGCAGAACTTTTTCCTGCGCACCGGCAGCGGCCTCGCGGACTGTGAAGGCGCGGTTCCCGCTCTGCTCGTCCTGCAAGCGCCGGAAAATATCTCGGTGCTGGTGACGGTCAACGGTCAGGAAATCACCCTGACCGGGACAACCGCCTTGTGGATCACCGAAGCGAACGAACTGCGCGTGATGGTGCTTTCCGGCGGGGCGCAAATCGGCAACCTGAACCTCCCGGCAGGCTTTACTGTGAAAGCGCCTCTGAGTGCCGATGGCCGCAGCGTGGCCGGGGCGTGGGAGAATCTGCGTTCGATGCTGGCGGGCGAACGCACCGCGTTGACGGCGCTGGTGCATGTTTCCCCGGATGTCCTCGGCAGTGCGATTCAAATCCCCAGCGAGGCGGATATTCAGCAAATGCTGGCAGCGCTGGCTTCCGGCAGTGTGGGACAGGCGACCACCGGCCCGGCCTCCGGGCTGGCGAATTGCAGCCGTTTCGCCCCAACCTCGCCGTTAGGCGGGATGCGCCTGGGTACGGAGACGTTCTTCTGGGATGGCGCGTTGGGTGCGACGAACTACCGCCTGACCGTTTATAATGGCGCGGGCAGTCCGGTGGGAACGTTTGAAACCGGCTCGGATAACACCGCGCTTTCTCTTGATACAGCGGGCTTTGGCGACGGTGCGGACTTTAGTTGGGACGTCACGGCGTTGGTGAATAACCAGGTGGCCTGCACGACAAGCCGTGTGAGTGTGCTGCGGGACGCCACCTCGCAGTTGGTGGGCGGGGGCGGCAATACCGCGCCACCCGATAACCCCGGCAGCGGCGGCGGCCAGTGGGGGAACTAACCACGTCAGAATAATCGGACAGAGAAGATGAGGGCAGTCATTTGGGACTGCCCTTTTTTGTCCCCAGCGGTCAGCCACACACTCGATTTTCCCCCAGTGAAACAAGCAAGCTGACTTTAATAATCTGTGTATACTGACCTGTGATGGTGATGTTGTTCATCTGTCGCGGCACGATGCGTGCCTATCAACCCTATAGAATGAGGTGAAACCTTGTCCAGCCCAGTGAAGGTCAGTGTTTTGCGTTATTTGTTCTTGTGTACAGCCGTGCTTTTGCTCCTGGCAGTCGCCATGCTTGTGCCCCCATTGCCGGTTGGGGCACAAGGAAACTGTCTGACTCCGCGCCTTGTGGTTGACGGCCAGGGGCGTGTCACGCCGGGGAGTGCCAACCGTATTCGGGACGCTGCCAGCACCAGCGGGGCGCAGGTCGGACAAATCCCGGCAGGTGGTGTTTTCGATGTATTGGAAGGGCCGTTGTGTGTGGAGGGTTTTCTCTGGTGGCGCGTCGCTTATGATGGAGTCGAAGGCTGGACGGTGGAAGGGAACACCAGCGATTATTTTGTTGAGCCGGTAGAGGCCGATACGCCGGTTGAAACTCCTACCCAGGTTGGAGAAAGCCAGGGCTGTCCTGCCGGAACCACGCCGGAAACCCGTCTGGTGGTCGGGATGCAGGGACGGTTGACCGGCAATACGCCCAGCCGCCTTCGCAACGCCCCGTCTGTCACTGGGGAGCAAATCGGCCAGATTGACCCGATTGATGTCTTCGTCGTGTTGGATAGCCCGGTCTGTGCCGGTGGCTATAACTGGTGGCAGATTGACCTGAACGGCACTTCCGGCTGGACAGCGGAGGGTCAGGGCAGCGACTATTTCGTGGAGCCGATCCCGGCAACCGCTACGCCAACGCCCACTCGCACGCCGCTGCCCACCTTCACACCGACTGCCACGCGCACCCCCGGCCCGACCCTGACCCCCTCGATCACCTTTACCCCCTCAGTCACACCCACCGCAACACCTGTTCCGCTGGATGCGCCAACCCATGTTACCTGGTCAGCGGATGGCAAATGGCTGGCTGTCTCAACGACGGATGAGGTGCTACTCTATGACACCGGCAGCCTCGACCTGCCCGCACGGATTTTAGACCTCCCTGGGCCGGCCTATGAGATTCTCTTCAGCCCAACCGATCCAGAAATCCTGGGAGTCACCGACGAGACACACGCTTATCTCTACAACATTGAGTCCGGGGCGATAATGGATGGAGAGATCGAACCCAGAAGTGATCTGGCTTCCCCTCAGTACGGGCTGTCATTCACCAGTGATGGGCGGTTGTTCGGGGCTACAGGTCGCAACCGGATATTCACGATTAATGTTGAAACCGGCGAAACTGCAATGGGCGAGGAAGAATTTGGCCCCCTGGTCGCTGACCTCCTGAGTCCTGATGGACGCTTCATGGCAGTTGCCCAGGCACGCTACCTGATGGTTCGGATGACGGAAGGCAACAGTCGCTTTTTCCTGGAAAGAGTGCCGCACATGGATTACGTGACCGCGTTGGCCGTCAGCCCGGATAGTACCCGCGTGGTGATGGGCAATATACTCGGTGATTTGGAGATATGGGATGTCACCGGGGCGCAAAACGACGATCACCTGCAGCATGTGTTGGCCTTTATCCGGGCTGAGGATGACCAGTCACAAAGTCATGTGGTCAATGCGCTGACCTACAGCCCGGACGGATCATTGATTGCTTCCGCAGAAAGCGATCCGGCGGGCATCGTCCGCATCTTCACCAGCAGCACGCTCCAGCAGGTGCATACGTATGGCACTTTTACGGGGGACACCACCGCAACGGATGTCGCCTTCAGCCCGGATGGGAAGTATCTGGCCTACTCGTCTGACCACACCATCCGCATTCTGGAAACGGAAAACTATACGCTGGTTGCGGAGCTGCTCCGCGCCCGCTAACGGCAAATCGTAGGAGCGGGGCTTGTTGGTCTGTCTCGTAAAAGACATGGAATAATACGTTGGCGGACGCCCAGAAGGGCGTCCCTACGATGAGGTTCTGTAGGGACTGGGCTTGCCCTGTCCGCCAAAACTCCCCTACGGAAAACCGCTGGAGCAGCATCCCCAGCGGCCAACTGCGAACCGCCCACTGACAGAATGGTTATTTCAACCGTCCCCGTTCCCCGTTATAATGCCACTGTTTTGATGTCAATTCATTCTCAGGCAAAATTATGGATACGATAGATTTACGCAGCGATACCGTAACCTGGCCGACGCCGGAAATGCGCGAGGCGATGGCGAAAGCCCCGGTGGGCGATGACGTGTACGGCGAAGACCCGCTCATTAACGAACTCGAAGCGGAATCCGCCGCCCTGCTGGGTAAAGAAGCCGGGTTATTTGTCGCCAGCGGCACGCAGGGCAACCTGACGGCAGCGCTCACCCACTGCCAGCGCAGCGAAGAGAT
>JACKCH010000026.1 GCA_020634115.1 Anaerolineaceae bacterium | reverse complement strand
GATACCGGCCATCGGGGGAGAACTGGGCATCATTCGCCCAGGTGGCCGTGATGGCCGCGTTCACCAGCATCCAGGTATCGGTGATGGTGTTGTAACGCTGGATGCCGTCCGCCGTGAGCGCCAGCAGGTAACGCTCGTCATCGGGATCAAATGCCACACTCATGATGTCCTGCTCTCGTACCGATGTGTTTTCATACACGGTAAACTCTGGCGGGTCGCTAAATGTAAATGCCCCCAGGTACACACGACCTCTCACGCCGGGCGATATACTGATTAAATCCAGAGGACTCATCAACAGAGTCTTTCCGTCCTGACTGACATCCTCGATATATCCTCCGGCATACTCATGCCCATCCACAGTAACATCTAAAAATATTTCCTGAATTGTGGCTTCTTGTATATCGGAGGTGAAATCAGAGATGTAGAAGTAGCGGGGAAAGTCTCCCAGGATGGGATTGTTACCCACCACTACACTCTGGCTGTTGGCGCTCCACAGGGCGAAGAAATACTGGGTCTCCAGTGTTCTGCCTGCCAGCACGTCAAACAGTTTCGCCGCTACGGCTTGGCGATCCGCAATCGCCAAAACAGGGTTCGCTGGATCAGCCTGATAAACCATGTATCGTTGATCAGGTGACAGAAACATGTAGGTATTTTCATTCGCAGAATCTACCGCTCCAGTAGGATAATAATAAGGTTGGTATATCTGCTCTTCCAGAACACTCAGCGTGGGCTGAAACGGCCAGATTGTGCTGCGCGACAGAGTTTGGGACGCCACATCAAAGGAGAAATAGTCCGCCTCATTTAGTTCAACCCCTGTCCCATAAGTTGCGTCCTGAAAGACCAACACCGAGCTGTCCGGTGACCAATAGAAGTTGGTGAGGTTGGGTCCCGAATAAATCGGTGTCAACGTATCTTGAGCCTGTGCCACTTCGACGCTGCCAATGAAATTCACCCCTCGGAGCAGCAGGCAAACCAGCACCCACAGGATGATTGTATGTGGTTTCACTGCAAATCCCCTCACTCCACCCGAATCGTCCCTAACACGACGTAATCACCGTCCCCAACTGGCAGGCGGGCGGGACGTGTTCACCCGACGCTTACGGGCGGCCTACCTCGACTGGGTAGCGGCGCACCTGGAAGAATTGTAAGCGATCAAACGTCTTTTAGATTATGCCTCCACTTTGAAATTCCCCAGCCAGCGGATGCTGGAGAACCTAAGCCTCACCGCATTGAACATACGCTCATCGGCTGTCCAGAAATCACAGGAGAGCTGTTCAGCGACTGCAAGATACTGTGAATCGTAGGCTGTTGGGCGATTGTATTCGGTTGCCAATTCATATCCGCGTTTGAGCAAGTTATCATCGAAATGCAGTGTGACGGGATAGCTTAATAACCGCTCACGGGCACGCAAACCTTCCTCAGCCGTCACACGCCCCTGATAAACAGCTTTCCGCGACACGGCGACCACCTCATAACGCAGCAAGGCAGGCGCGTGGAGTATCACGTTGTTCGTCTGCAATTGTTTAATGAACTGTTTTGCCTGTGGGGTGAGCGTTTCTGGGAATACACTGGCGATGAAGACCCCTGAATCGAGAACAACGTTGCTCAAGAGGCTTCCTCGCGCAGTTCATCCAGCAGAGACAGCGCACCAACCGTCCCAGTATCCCCAATCCGGGACCGAATGTCCGCTTGGAGTGCCTCCACTTCGGCCCACCACGCATCATAGTCGAATGATGATTGGGTGGTGTCGGTCAGGGTTTGCAGAACACGCTGTTTCGCATCGGGTTCTAACTGCTGAAACTTCTCGATAATCTCCAGCTCAAGTGTATTCATCATCATTGACCCTTACTGTTTTACCTCTCCATTGTACCCTGATTTGAGCCGCCTTGTTTATGTGCTGGATACCCGAATCGTCCCTAACACAACGTAATCACCGTCGCCAACCGGCAGACGGGCGGCAGGGTCGTCACTGTCGTACAGGCCGATGATTAGCGTGTAGTCCCCGGCGGGCAGGTCACGCGGGATGAGCAGGCCGTGATTGTCAGTGACCATTGCGCCCGGTGTCCAGTCGGTGGTGGGCTGTGAACCGCCGCCCGGTTCGCTGTCACGCTGCGCCGCCAGTACCCCGCCGGAATCCAGCAGTTGCAGGAACACCTTGAAGCGCTGGTCTAGCGGGGTGTCCGTCACCCAGCGCAATTCGATTTGCAGCACGTCGCCCGGCTGTACCGTCTCGGCGCTCAGGGCGACGCTCACCAGCGTGATCGACTCGCCAAAATGGGCGTTTACCGGGGTCGTGTCGGGCATGGCGGCGGGCATCACGTACCGCGCCAGCCGTACCGCGCCGTACCACCCATCCTGCCCGGCCTCGTAGGTCTGGCTGTCGAGCGTCGTCTCCACCACCCGGTTCGGGTCGCGTTCGGCCTCACCCCAGAACACTACAAACACCCGGTCATACTGGTTGATGATGTCCCCCACGAGACGCCGTGTTTCGGCGTCGTCGCCACCGAGTCCCGGCGGCAGGGTGTAAACCGGCGCATCGCCCCGATAGTAGTAGCGGAACACTTCTTCCTGATTGGGCGCGTCAAGGATGATGGCATCTCCGGGGCGCAGTTCGGCGGTGATGGCGGTGACAATCCCCCGGTAATCGTCACGCTGGTAGGCCGAGTCCTCGTAGAGCGCGGGAACGCCGCTCCACAGATTGACGGCCAGCGCCAGCACCCCCGCTCCGGCAGCCAATCGGGGCAGCACCGCCGCGAGTTGTTCCCGGTAAACGGCCATTTGCCCGGTTTTATCCGACGTGCGGGCTTCCGGCTTGAGATGCCACAGCACCCACGCGCCGCGCCCCAGCCACAGGGCAAAACCCAACTGCGCCGGGAGCAGCAGCTTGAGGTTGGCCGGGCGGAACATCCCCAATGCCAGGAACAGCGCCACCGGCAGCGCCGTCCACAGTACCGGGAGTAACAAGCGCCACCAGCCGCGTTTTTGCGGCGGCGTATTCGTCAGCAGGCCGAACAGCAGGAAGAAATAGACCGCTACCGCCAGCGCGCCGGGATTATCGGTGATGCCGAAGGCCAGCCAGCGCAAAATCGTCGCCAGCGCCTCCGCCGGGTTGGTGGGTTCGCCGGTATTCGGCCAGGAAGTCACCTGATGCAGCGCCGTCGGCAGCCAGGGCAGATAGAGCAGCAGCGCCAGCAGATTCGCCCCAGCATAATAGACCAATAGCCGCCCTGCCCCGCGCAGGTTGTCGCCCCTGTCGCCCGGTTGAACCGCCTCCGCCAGCAGCCACAGGACGGCTAACACCCCCTCCGCCAGCATCACGAACGGAAAGGCATATTGGGTGTACAACCCCGCCGCGTTGAACAGCGCGAGGGCGATTATCCAATACGATATCGGACGACCACTCTGGGTCGCCCCTACGGGCCAAAATAATTTTGTAGGGGAGCGCCCGTGTGCGCTCCCGCTAGATGAGGGGGGTGTAGGGGAGGGTCTGAGACCCTCCCCTACGGATGGTTGATTTTTTGCAAACAACAACCCGACCAGCGCCCACATCGCCCCCGCCGACCACAGCGCCAGGGGCGCATACATGCGGGCTTCCTGAGCGTAATAGATGTTAAACGTATTCAGCGCCGTGAACAACGCCGCCGCCAGTCCCGCCACCGTCCCGAACAACCGTTTGCCAATGGCATAGACAAACGCGACGCTGACCACACTGGCGAAAACCGAAAGCGCCCGCAGCGCGAACTCGGTTTCTCCCGCTATCCCCCGCCAGACGGCCAGCAGCCAGTAGTAGCCGGGCGGGTGGATGTCACGGGCGGCATTCGCGGCGATGTCGGTAAACGAGCGGGTGGCCTGCACGTAGGAATTGCCCTCGTCATTCCAGAAGGATTGTTCCCCCAGACGGTGGAAGCGCAACCCCGCCGCCAGCAGCAGAATCACCGTTACGGCAGTGAGGACAACCAGCGAAAGACGCGGTTTCATGACACCCGTCTCCGCCGTTCCCGCAGGCCGTTCACCACCGCGACACCGGCCACAAACAGCAGCGAAAGCGCCCCGCCGACCAGCGGCGCGACATTCTGAAAGCTGCGATCCAGCACTTCAACCGAGTCAATGTATAGCGGCAAATCCGGCACAACCGGCGTCACGCGGAGGGTGTGTTCCCCGGCGGTCAGTCCCAGGCAGAAGGCCGTGAAATGCAGTTCATCATCGGCCAGTGGATGGTTACACTGCCCGCCTGCCAGGTCGAGCTTGCCGTCAATTTCGACATACAGCGTCTCGCCACCGCCGCGCCAATACAACACGACACTTGTACCATAGACGGTGAAGGTGAGTTCGTCGGTTTGCAGCACTTGCCCGAACTCCGCGCCGGGGAAGTCTACTAGAGCCTGTTCCGCGCCCGCCTGGATGCCCCATTCCTCCGCCTGATGAATACCGGGATACAGCATCGGCTGTTCGTCACGAATGTACTGTTTCATCGCGTCATAGACCGGCAGCGGCGTGAAATCCGGCTCGACCATACGGAAATAGTAAAACGCCTGATTCTGCTCATAATCGGCGGCGCGTTTGAAGAACCAGAAGTTCATCACGCCCACCCAGGGCCATTCCTGCTGCGCCCGCTGGTAGGCCAACGGCGTATACTGCGCCCGCTGTTCCTCGGTCACGATACCGAACTCGCCTGATTGCGAGGTCACAATAGCCGGGTCGTCGGGCTGCGTGTTCCAGCCCATTTCGCTGATCCAGATGGGTTTTTCAGCATCACCGTTCGCCACCATCAGATCGCGGATATACACGTTGTGGGCGAAATTGACCGTCGTTGGGCGCATCCGGTGGTCGGTGGGGCCGCTGTTCAGGCCGTAGCCCTGCGCCGCCATGATGTCGAAACACTCCCCCGCCCCGGCATCATACATCCGTTGCAGAAATACGAAATCATTCAGGTTTTCCGGCGACAGACTCACGGTGGGCGCCAGCGCGGCGGCGATGATGACGTTATCTGGGTCAACCGCCTTAAGCGCCGCATACGTCCGGCACAGCAGGTCAGTGTAGGCTTCCGGGTTCACAGGCTGGTTGCCCCATTCCGGGTAGATATTCGGTTCGTTCCAGATTTGGAAGTAGCGCACCCGCCCTTTGTAGCGTTCCGCCAGCGTGACGGCGTAATTCACGAAGTCCTGAACGTCGTCGGGCGGCGCTTTGTCGCCAATATCGGGGTTAGCGTGCGTCCAGTCGGGCGGGTTGCTCAACCGCGCCTGGATTTGCAGGCCGTACTGGTCGGCTAAATCCACAATCTGATCGTATTTCGCCCAGGCGTCCACCGCATCGGGCTGGCCGTCGCCGTCCAGGTCGTTGCGGCGGTCTTCATAGTCACCGCGCCCGTGTACCTCGATGTCCTCCCAGGCGAATTCCTGGCGAATCCAGCCGAATCCGGCGTCGGCGATCATCTGTATCTGCTGTTCGCGCTTAGCCGGTTCGACTTCCTGTTCCAGGAAAGTGTTGATGCCGAAGGGGTTTTCCGTCGTGTGGTTGATGGGGACGCCCGGCGCGGTGTCCGACTGTTGACGAATGAGCGACCCCGCCCATTCGACCATGCCGCGCACCTGGGCTAACGGTGTTTCTTCCCCGGTGAGCGACCAGAACAACCGCCAGGCCACACCATGATTAGTGAGGTCGAGCGCCAGTAGAATCAAGAGAAGCAATGCCCCGCCGCTGATGATGGCCGCGAGGCGCAGTTTAGGTAAAGGTGATGGTTTCATGGCGGGGATTATAGCTGATTTTGCCGCCGGGGGTGAGGTGAAAGCAAAAAGTGGGTTATTGAGAAGGCGGATATATAATGGATGTCAAATATAGTCCGCGTGTTTTTTGACAGGACATACCCTCATGAGCCGGAAAAAATGCGTTTTCTTTCTGTTGATCTGTTTGCTGGCACTCCTCGTTTATCCCAGCGCCGCTCAGGACACCACGCCCGCCCCTGATTCCCGCGTCATTCACCAGGACATGGTCATCACGCCCGTCAAAGTCGCCACCATCAACGGCAATAACATCAATGTGCGCAGCGCCCCGTCACGTAGCGGGGACATTCTCACGCAGTTTGACCAGGGCGCGACTCTCAAAGTTGTCAGCGAACAGGACGGTTGGGTCGAGGTCAAATTACTTAATGGGACAGGTTGGATTGCCCAGTCATTGGTGACCGTAGCTGAGGTTGAACGACCCCGGTTCTCCGAACCCACGCCGGAAGTGCAAGCCGCGATAGACGAAGCACGCGCCTTCACTGGACGGAATTCCGATTGGGAGCCGTTTGAATGGGTCGTGGGCGATATTTCCCTGATGCTGGTGCCGAAGGGCTGTTTCAAAATGGGCGAAATGCCGAACGCATTTGAAGTTTGTTTCGATGCCCCTTTCTGGGTAGACAAATACGAAGTCACTAATGGGCAGTTTGCCAGCCTGGGTGGTGAAGCCGGGCGTGCCGGAGCATGGAGCGATGATGACCGTCCGCGTGAGCGTATCAACTGGTTTGAGGCGCGGGCCTTCTGCGAACTGCGCGACTCCCGCCTGCCCACCGAGGCCGAATGGGAATATGCCGCGCGGGGGCCGAGCGCCCTCCGTTATCCGTGGGGTGGGCCATTTATCGGGGATTACGCGGTTAACAAAGACAATTCGGATAACGAGACCGCGCCCGTCGGCAGCCGTCCGCGTGGTCGATCCTGGGTTGGTGCACAGGATATGACCGGCAATGTGATGGAGTGGACAACCAGCATCTGGGGTGGCCCGGCAGACCCGGATGCCCAATGGGCTTGGTCGGGAACAGGATATGGGGATTACCCCTATGATGCCAGTGACGGGCGCGAGGCGGACACCGGGAGTCGGACGGATGTAACTCGCGTGCTGCGCGGTGGGTCGCTCAACTATGGCGAGTACCAGTCGCAGTCTGTGTTTCGCTTCCGGTTCAACCCAGATAATTGGAACTACTATATCGGCTTCCGCTGTGTGCGTTCAATAGATGACAATGGTTAACCGCTGCCTCTACCCAAAGCGGCGGTTGCTCCACACCCGCGCGTTCAGCGCATCCGCCACGCCCTGCCGGTCACTGTTCACGATCAGCAGGTCAAACAGGACGTTGGGATACTTGATCTGAATCGCCTCGGTCATCGTTGCGGCCATCTCCGGCGGCGCAATCACCGTCGCGCCCAGGCTGTGGTCATACGGGATGAATTCGATGAAATCCCAGCGTGTCGTCACCAGGGGACGGAAGACATTCCAGTAAGCCTGCGCGGTTTCAAAGAACCAGGCCGGTTCGATTCCCGGCGCGAGAATGACCATGTGAAAGGTCGGCTCACCCTGGATTGGCCCCGGCCCTGGCGCACGATTGGCGATCAGCGGCCCGCCGAAGCGCCAGATTTGCGGTACTTCGCGCAGCCGGTAGATGGCTGGGAGGTTCTGGTTAAAATACAGGTCTTCTTTCCACATACAGCTCCCCAGAAACCAGTCCGGCGCGTTGGTGGCAATCCAGTTGAACATGGCAACCGTCGCTTCGGCATGGCTGTTCAGGTCATATGCACCGTATTTCCGGTCGGGCTGCTCCGGCCCGTTGACCGGAATCGGGTAAATTCCGCCTTCCGTACCCACCACCGGCAGCGGCCCCACACCAAACCAGTCGGCCAATCGCTGCTGGAAGGCAATTCCCATCGCCGTGATCCCGTTCGGGTCGCCATACGGCGGCGAGAACACGGTGCGGCCCGGACTTTTCGACTGCGTCACCGGATCGTAGGGATACTCGAAGTGCCAACCACCTTCCGTGCCGTTCTGAGACTGATACGGGCGCTGTACCGTCGGACGTCCCGGCTCTTCCTGGTAGAAGTGGTTGAGTGTATAGGGATGGGTCGCAATCCATGCCCCGTTATTGAGGACGCGCATGAAGCGGTCATACAGGTTGTCGCGCATGTAGCCGAGCAGCGCATCCATCCACAACACCGAGCTATCCGACTCGTTGGCCGACTCACTCAGCGCCGGGAAGGCGGGATAAGCGCCCCGGTCAACCATATATTCAGCGAACACCAGCCAGTTTTCACACAGCGGGCGGATCACCTCGTCAATGTTCTGTGGATGCACCCAGATACCCGCCGGCCACTCCGGGTCAGAAAGATTCGGCTCGTTGTAGAACTCGAACCACTTACAGCCCACCGCCAGGTATTGATCCCACTGCCGCCGCATGTCATCATCCACTGGCATCGCGCCCGGATATGCCCGGTAGATGCGGATAATCGGCGTGACATTATTTTGCAGCAGCCATTGGCACTGTGGCGCGTATTCTTCGCCGCCGCACACGAGCTTATACCACCCCAACTGTAGGGCAGTAATCCGTTCCGGGTAGAAGTGACTGAAAGAACCTTCATTGTGCATCCCGCGTGGATTGCCTGACCACTGGTATTCGCTTAACTGCAAGGGTACACCTCGTTCATCATCCATCAACAGAACGATTCACACATATGAACCGTCTCCCTATTCTACCCGCAGTCGCTCATCCGCGTAACCGCATAGTCAACCGTGACGGTGTACTGGCCTGAGTTGGAACTCCCAGGTCATGAGTGAAATGGCAGCGGCGCGTATAAATCCACGGCCAGAAATGTTCCACCAAATAGCGCACTCGCGCCTGAATTAATGCAATTGGTGGAAACCAAAATATCTTACAATATGTCTATATTGTGATTGTCAAAATGACCAGGGAGCATTCACCATGAAGCGTATCGCGCTAGGCGTGCTGTTGATCGTCGTCATGATCGGATCAACAAGTTTTGCCGTCCTATCACAGGATGGGAGGCAAGAAGCTGGTATCGGTGAGATGTGCGGCGGGATCGCCGGTATCCAGTGCGAATCGGGTTTGATGTGCCTCTATGATGGAAATTATCCTGATGCCAGCGGCACCTGCGTCGCGGAGGTTGTGCCAGGGAGTAAAAATTCGGGCAGTGCCATCACGATAGCGCAAGCACCTTTAATTCAGCCCACTGATTTTCATTACCTGGGGGCATTCCGCCTTCCGGCAGGCGGAGAGCGCCCTAACACCTTCGAGTACGGCGGCGGCGCGATGACCTTCAACCCCGCTGGCGACCCCGGTGGCGCGGCAGACGGGTACTCCGGCTCACTGTTCATCACCGGCCATGACCGGATGCCCTACGGTGAAGTGCCGGACGGTGATCGGGTAGCCGAAGTCACGATTCCTGCCCCGCTGATCGCCGATTCGGTTGGCGCATTAAACCGGGCGGCCTACCTGCAACCCTTGACGGATGTTGCCGCCGGGTTCTTCACCGGATTGGACGAAATCCCGCGTGTCGGCCTCGCCTACCTCGATAGACCGGAAACCGGGCCGCTGCTGCATATCACCTGGGGGCAGCATTTCCAGCCGGACGACCCCGCGCCATCCCAGGCCTGGTTCAGCCCGAATCTCGCGCAGGCCAATATGCAGGGGAGTTGGTTTGTTGCCCCGGAGTACCCCTACAGCGTGAATGACTACCTGTTCGAGATTCCGGCGGATTGGGCGGATACCTACCTGGGCGGGCGTTACCTGGCGACAGGACGTTACCGCGACGGCGGCTGGTCGGGGATGGGGCCAGCGTTGTTCGCGTATCGCCCCTGGATAGACACACAAGGCACACCCGCACCGGATGGCGCGGTACTCGATTCGGTCATGCTGCTGCACTACGCCGACTCCGCCCTGACAACCGTGATCGAACACAATATGACCGGCTACCAGCACCCCGATGAGTGGGCGGGTGGCGCGTGGCTGACGACTGCCGATGGCCGGGCGGCAGTGCTGTTCGTGGGCACGAAAAGCGTTGGCGATAAATACTGGTACGGCTGGGCGAACCCAACCGGGGCGGATCAACCCTGTGTGGAAACAGAGCTTATCGGCCAATTTGACCTGTGCCGGTTCGCAAACGGCACACCCTGCCCGCCCGACGATTTGCTGGGATGCCCCAATCACAACGATTACCGGGGTTGGTGGAGTACCGGTTTCGCCGCGCAAATCATCCTGTACAACCCGGATGACCTGGCACAGGTCGCCCAGGGGCAGCTTGCTTCCGACCAGCCGCAGCCCTATACCAGCCTGGATATAGATGCCTATCTGTATCACAACCCGGACAATGTGGACATAGATATGCTGGGTACGGGTGATCTACGCCGCAACCGTATCGGGGACGCCGCCTATGACCGTGCCAACCAGCGGCTGTATGTGCTGGAATTGTTCGCGGACGGCGCACAGCCCGTTGTGCATGTCTGGCAGATCGAGTGATTTTGCCTGATAGCTTTTGGCGCTCGCTGCAAAATTGCGAGGGGTTTTCGATAAGGGCGCACCGCCGTGCGCCCCTGGAGTTTGGCCTTTTTTGCAATTAGAAGGCTAGCGAATTAGACTCAAGATAGGTTACATTGATTCTCGCTACAGGATATGAGCTCTTCTGAACCTATGAAAAGAGCCAAAGTCCAGCTAAGAGAGGTAAATATGTTAGATCAAATAAACAATGTCGATTGGGAAAGTTTAGGCTATCCCCATATGGCAACATGGCTTCTTAACCTAACATCCGATGATTCTTCCATAAGAAAAGAATATTTTGATCGTCTGTATGATAGTCGAGTTAATACGATTACAAAGGTTTCCCCCTATTTGATTCCATTCTTACTTGAGCTACTAACTGAAGAAAAGATACAAAGTAAAGACGAACTTCTGAATCTTCTAATGCAGATTGCTAGTGAAGCTTATTACCATCCGAATGACGCTACGGCTCAATTAACCTTAAATAAAGTGGAAGAAGGTACTCATGTATATTTAGCTTTTTTGGAAGATTCTGAGAATAGTAGTATAGCGTTTGAATTACTAGGATATCTCAAAGGCAGACTCGATCAGATCGCCTCGATACTTTTACCGATGCTTAACAGAGAGGAATATAAAGCCGTAGTTGCATATACGTTTTATAACCTGATACGTGGCGGCGAAGTAAAAAATAGTCAAAAGTACATTGATATCTTTTCAATTTTGCTTTCCCCAAATGAGGATAAATACGTTCGTATTGCTGCTGCAATGGGGCTTAGTAAATTGATGGGAGCACAGGCACCACCCGAAGTTGATAAAATACTTATGGAGGCGTTAACTCATGTACATATAGAGACAAGAGCTTACGCCTCATCAATTTACAGATTAACGCAATCTTCAATAGAGTTGGGTGTTGAACGAGCCATAAACATACTGATTGAAGTCATTTCAGACGAGGACAAATTAATTAGTCTTTTTCAAATATTGCCAACGCTCCTAAATTTAGGTTTTAATGGGGGTGTCTTGGTCAAGTATTTTAAGAGGCTGCGAAAAAACAATAATATTCTTAATGAAATAATTTTTACTCCCTTATCAGAAACAGATACAATACAAATTCCACATCCAACACTTAATCCCATACAGCATCGAATATTGCAAACACTTCTAGATAATAATACTGTCTGGGAACTTAAAACAAATATATTTCAGTTACATGGCTTACCATCTTCAAAAAAAGAGCTGAAAATACTATTATCTAAAATATAGTTAGTGATATTTATTTTGGTAGTTACATATAGCTATAAGAAGCAATCCAATACAGAATCCAAAACCGACTATCTGTAAACAGGTAGTACCTGAATAATTTCGCTATGTTCCTGAAATCCCCCTTTCCAGCAATTTCAGGAGGCTTTCACCACCGTTTGGAGTTGATCCGGCGGTAAATTCCAGTCGGCATCCGGCTGGAAGTAGGGATTATCTCGCGGCGGCGGGTAAAGGGGTGCATCCTGTCTTAAAACACGGGAATAGTTCCTGTTGACTCCCGCGTTTTGAGAAGTCGGCGGGCGGGGTTTGAAATCCGCACTCCCTGAGAACGGATGTACATTGTAGGGGAGGGTCTGAGACCCTCCCGAAAATCAACCAGCAGTCATTCACTTCTCAAATGGTTTCCGAACGCAGGGGCTAACAGCCCGGCGTTAATAATCCTTCAGCACGTCGAAATCCGGCAGGACACGGCGAATGCTGGTCACGAGTTCGGCGTGCCGCATCCACACATCCCCCGCCCGCCGCACCAACCGCTGATACTTCTCAAACCAGTAGGTATCGTTCGAGGCGGTGGATGGTTCGGTCATGAACGGACGCCCGGTAATCTCCGCCAGTTCGTAGGTCCAGCCGATCTGCCCGTCCAGACGGATCAGCGCATCATCGAACGACTCAAACGACTCTTCCAGCGCCGTGTGAACGAACCCGCTCCGCGATTTCGAGCGTAAATCCAGGTATTTGCTCACATGCGCTGTGTAGAGTTCCCAGTCAATTTTGCCGTGCTGCACCTGTTGATTCAGCACTTCGATATAGCGCCCGTTGATAAACAGCCACAGTCGCTCCAACTGCCGCCGGTCTGCCGTACCCACCCGTCCTCCGCTGCGCTCGTCTTCCATGTAGCGGACAAGCGTGGCATACAGTAGGTTCAGCCCTTCTAAGGTGATTCCGGCGGACATATCAATATGCTGGATTTTTTCGAGCGCCTCCGGCACCTGCACCCGCGCCCGCACCAAAATCGGCACGATATGTTTGCGAAGCTGCCGTGCCTCCTCCAGTTCACGCACACACCACTCAGAACGCAGCGATTCTTCCGACATCATAAAGATGAAGTGCTGGCAGCGCGTGACTTCCTTGGTAATTTCCGCCCACCATTCCTCGCCGCCGTGCAGGTTCTCGTCAAACCACACATGGCTGTACGCCTTGCGCAATAACCGCGCCAGATGATCGGTGATGGTGAGATCAACCCGGCTGTAACAAATAAAAATCTGGCTCATAATCATAACCTATCTGAAGAATTAGGGAGTATCTCCCTGCCATAAAGCTCAGTATACAAAGAAAGCCGCCCAAAGAGAAATCTACCACCGGGGAAAGTTTCCCCGTCAACATCCCATCAGTGCGAATCTACCCCGTAACATAAGTCCGATTCGACTGGTGATAGAAATTTTCCTGTTTCCTGCATATAATCAACCCGCTTCGTTCAAAAGAGATTCAACCTAAGGAGAATACCGCATAATGGGATTTGAGAAGATTGTTGTGCCGGAAAACGGCCAGAAAATTACCGTTACCAATGGCAAGCTGAATGTTCCTGACAACCCGATCCTGATGTTCATCGAAGGCGATGGCATTGGCTACGACATCATGACCGCCAGCAAGCGTATATGGGACGCGGCAGTGGAAAAAGCTTACAACGGCAACCGCAAAGTCGCCTGGATGGAGATTTATTCCGGGGAAAAGGCTGCAGGGATTTATGATGGCAACTACATGCCGGAAGAAACCTTCGACGCGCTGCGTGAGTTCCTGGTTGGTATCAAAGGCCCACTGACGACCCCGGTAGGCGGTGGTTTCCGCAGCCTGAACGTGACGCTGCGCCAGGTGCTCGACCTGTATAGCTGCGTGCGCCCGGTACGCTGGTATCGTGGCGTCCCCAGCCCGGTCAAGCGCCCCCAGGATGTGGATGTGGTGATTTTCCGTGAGAACACCGAAGATGTGTACGCCGGGATTGAATACGAATCGGGTTCGGAAGAGAACAAAAAGCTGGCGAAATTCCTGCGCGAAGAACTGGGCGCGAACTTCTTTGAGGATGCCGGTCTTGGCATCAAGCCGATCAGCCCGTTCGGCAGCAAGCGCCTGATCCGCGCCGCCATCCAGTACGCGATTGACCACAACCGCCGGAGCGTGACGCTGGTGCACAAAGGCAACATTCAGAAATTCACCGAAGGCGCGTTCCGCAAATGGGGCTACGAAGTCGCCGCCGAGGAATTCCCGAATGAAACCATCTCCTGGGACGAAGTCGCCGCCAAGCACAACGGCAAAGTGCCGGAAGGCAAGATTCTGATCGAGGATACGATTGCTGACATCATCTTCCAGAAGATGCTGCTGCGCCCGACTGAACACGATGTCATCGCCACCCCCAACCTGAACGGCGACTACCTGAGCGATGCGCTGGCGGCGGAAGTTGGCGGCGTGGGCATCGCGCCCGGGGCGAACATCGGCGACGAAGTGGCACTTTTTGAAGCCACGCACGGCACTGCGCCCAAGTACACCAACCTGGACAAGGTGAACCCCGGTTCGCTCATGTTCAGCGGCGTGATGATGCTGGAACACATCGGCTGGCAGGAAGCCGCCGACCTGGTGACTTCGGCCTACGAAAAGACACTCGACCAGAAGATCGTGACCTACGACTTCGCCCGCCAGATGGAAGGCGCGACAGAAGTCCCGACCAGCGAATTCGCCACCGCCCTGATTAAAAACATGGGGTAATCCCCAACCGGCTGCACTAAAATCACCGGGGTCGTCCAGGCGGGCTGCCCCGGTTTGATTCTCATACGCCTCTTGGCCTGTGATTCCCGCATTGTTGGTATAATGGGTATGTAAGCGCCGCACAGATGAACACAAAGGAGTATTGAACATGGCGACCAAAAGAGCGATTGACAACAACGAACTGAAGAATCGCTTCGACCATTTCCATCACGAGGCCCGGCACGAGGACAAACCCTACCGACTGTTAGGCAAACCGCAAGTCACCAAGAAGCAGGTCAACGTGCTATTTGCCTACCCGCCGGATGCGGATAAGGCCGCTTTTGCGGAGATGGTCAGTGAACAACTGAAGGCCTATGGACTTGAGCCGCTTAAAGTGACCACCCAAAAACTGGCCGTGCGGGTTCTGGCCGGGCTGCTGGTCACGCCATCGGAGACGGAGACGAAGGAAAACGCGGAGTAACCGGGCGCTGGGAGAGCATCCCGACACTATATGATTCAGGTATAATGGGGTGTGTATCCAGGCAGGTATAGTGAGGATCAGCAACCAATGGCACAGCAAATGATTTTTGACCGTATTGCCGTCTCCCGTGACATCATGCACGGGAAACCCTGTATCAAAGGGACACGGGTTGCAGTTGTGCAGGTGCTTGACCTATTGGCAGCGGGCAAAACCCCGGCGGAAATCATCACCCTGGATTATTACCCCGACCTGACTGAGGCCGATGTGCGTGCCTGCATCGCTTATGCCAGCCAAATGATTCAGGAGTAACTAATGGTTATCGCATCACCTGACCTGACCCCAACAGATGAAATCATGGATTTCCTGCTCTCCGCGCCCACGCCACAGGACATCATCAGTCTGCGCCCATCCCCAACGGCACAGGAGCGCCTGCGCTATCTACTAGACGGCAACCGCAACGAGTCGCTTAATGACGCCGAACGCGCTGAACTGGAAACGTATCTTCAGACGGAACATTTCGTCCGCCGGTTGAAGATTCGCGCCCAGGAAAAACTGGCAGAGGGCGAATGACATACATTCCCGAATCCCTGCGGGATCAAGTGGAGAAACGCGCACAGTCCCGCTGCGAATACTGCCACTTGCACGAAAATCACGCCTATTTCGTCCACGAAATCGATCACATCTACGCCGAAAAACATGGTGGCGAGACGCGGGAAGATAATCTATGCCTGGCCTGCTCAGACTGCAACCGACGCAAGGGCAGCAATTTATGTTCGCTTGACCCACAAACTGGGAAAGTAGTCACACTATTTCACCCCCGGCTCGATAAATGGGATGAACATTTCCATCTGGAAGATACCGGTATGATTACCCCACTGTCCTCAACCGGACGAGTTACGGAGCGTGTTCTGGGTTTCAATCGGTTAGAGTTGGTTATAGATCGCGCTCGCCTGATCGCACTTGGCAGCTACAAAGATCAGGATTCATAATCCCCCCCACCGCCGCCACCCAATCGTAGGCCAACCGCCAGACGGCGCGACAGCACACCCGGCGGTTTTGCCTTAAAATCAGGATATGAGACGACTACTCCGATTCCTTAAAACCCGTTCCCGCCGGACGAAAATCGCGCTCACGCTGCTGGCGCTGTTTTTCGGTTTTCTGCTGGTCATCTATTCGTGGCTGTTCGCAGATTTACCCTCCATAGACCAGCTTCAGGCCGGACTCGCCCTGCCCTCCACTCGCATCTATGACCGCAACGGCCAACTGCTCTACGAGATTCTCCCGCCGGAAGGGGGACGCAACACCGCGATTCCCCTGGAAGAAATCCCGGCGTACTGCACCCATGCGGTCATCGCCACTGAGGACGCCAATTTTTATTCACATCCCGGCGTGGATGTGGTCGGGATTGCGCGGGCGCTGTGGATTAACCTGCAAGGTGGTGAGATTCTGGCCGGGGGCAGCACCATCACGCAGCAGGTCGCCCGGAACCTCCTGCTCGACCCGGAGCAGCGGGCGGAGCGCAGCCTGCACCGCAAACTTCAAGAGGCGATTCTGGCGCTGCGGCTGCAAACAGCCTACAGCAAAGCGGACATTCTCGCGCTCTACCTCAACCAGACGTATTTTGGCAACCTGGCCTATGGCATTGAAGCGGCGGCACGCGCGTACTTCGGCAAAGCCTCACAGGAACTCTCGCTGGCGGAGTGTTCACTGCTGGCCGGGGTGATTCAAGCGCCATCTGCCTATGACCCACTGACAAATCTGGAAGCCGCTAAAGAACGGCAAGCCGTCGTGCTGGGGCTGATGGTGCAGTACGGCTACCTCACCGCTGAAGAATCCGAAATCGCCCAGAATGACGATCTACAGTTCGCCGCCACGCCCTTCCCGATCAAAGCGCCACATTTTGTGATGGTCGTGTGGCAGCAGTTGCAGGAACAGTACCCGGAACAACTGTATCACGGCGGTCTGGAAGTCATCACCACCGTAGACCTCAACTGGCAGGAGCAGGCCGAAGCCATCGTACAAAGTCAGCTTTTGCGCCTGAACGAACCGAGCGACCCCGGCCAAGTCCCGGCCAACGCCCACAACGCGGCGCTGGTCGCGCTCGACCCCTTCACCGGGCAGGTGCTGACCATGCTCGGCAGCCCGAATTACTTTGATGAGACGATAGACGGCGCGGTAAACGCGGCGCTGGCCTTACGCCAGCCGGGGAGCGCCCTCAAGCCCTTCACCTATGCCGCTGCCATGAACCCGGCGCTGCCCGAACCCTGGACCGCCGCCACCATGATTCTCGACGTGGAAACCCCGTTCATCACCCGCAAACTGCAAAGCTACACCCCGGCCAACTTCGGGCTGGTGGAACACGGCCCGTCACTGGTGCGCGAGGCGCTGGCATCATCCTTCAACATCCCGGCAGTGGTCACGCTGGAGCATGTGGGCATCCCGGCATTCGTACAATTATTGGCGGATGCCGGCGTCTCCACGCTGGCAGAAAACCCGAACATTGATCTGGCGATCACCCTGGGCGGCGGCGAAGTACGTCTGCTCGACCTGGCACAGGCCTACAGCATTTTTGCCAACGGTGGCTACCGGGTTGACCCATCTTTAATCCTCAAAGTGAGCGACCACGCTGGAAACACGCTCTACGAATGGACTCCACCGACACTCTCCCGCCAGGTGCTGGATGAGCGCGTGGCCTATATCATCACTGACATCCTGAGCGATAACGAGGCGCGGATTCCCTCGTTCGGCCCAAACAGTGCTCTCAATATCGGGCGGCCAGCAGCAGCCAAGACCGGCACGACAACGGATTACCGCGATAACTGGGTGGTGGGCTATACGCCCAATCTGGTGGTTGGCGTATGGGTCGGCAACGCCAATAATACGACAATGCGCGATATCACTGGCGTGAGCGGCGCAGCCCCCATCTGGAATGCCTTCCTGAGGCGCATCCTGCTCGGTCAGCCGGAGCTGACATTCACCGAACCGCCGGGACTGGTGCGGGAGGAAGTCTGCGCCCTTTCCGGCCTGCGCCCAACACCCGCCTGTACCCTACGGCGGACGGAGCTGTTCATTAACGACACGCAACCCACGCAGGAAGACACGTTTTACCAGACATTCGTCATAGACAGCGCCACCGGCTACCTGGCCGACGACACCACGCCAGACGAACGGCGTACCGAACAGGTCTTTATCGTGCTGCCTCAGGAAGCGCGGGATTGGGGCATCCGTAACGGACTCCGCCAGCCACCGCAGCAAGCATCTATCGCTCACCCGGACGCAACACAAGGGCTGAGGCTGCTCGAACCCGACCCGTATACGGTGTTCCAGATCAGCCCGGTCACACCTGCCGAAACCCAACGACTGCGCCTCACAGTGGGTACGCCGCCCGGCACGCAGTCCGTCACCTATTGGATGGATGGAGAATTATTGGGGACAGTAACCGCCGAACCCTGGGCGCTGTGGTGGTCGCTCACGCCGGGCCAGCATGAATTGGCGGCAACGGCGGTTCTGGCCGACGGCAGCCAGCAGACCAGCGAAGCGATTCCTTTCAGCGTGACGGTCTACACAGGGCCGGATAGCCGGGTTGGTGGAGGGAACTGAGTTATGGCGCAATCCGATGCCGCATCCACACGTTCGGCTCAACATAACGCCCGGTATCCATCTCCCGGTTGATCTCCACCGGGTTCAGTGCGCCGGGAATAACGTACAGGCCGCTCTCAGGTAAGCGCAGCGCCGTCCATTCTTCCCATTCGGCCACCGTCCCGGTGATAAGCATGGACTCCGGCTCGACTTTGAGCAGGTCAGCGCCCAGGCGGGCATGAGTCCGCAGCCAGGGGTCAAAGGGCGCGCCGTCGGTGTGCTGCCAGTGTACATACTGTTCCATCGGCGTCAGCGGGTAGCGGCTCTTGAGGTTGGGACGCACCGGGGCAACCAGCGCATCCAGATTGTGTTGCGCGGCAATCGAGCGCATCGCCAGAATCGCGTGGCGGCTGATGCCTTTGCCCTGGTAGTCCGGCGTAATCGTGATAGAAATCGCGCAGAGCGTCGTCGGGGTGAGTCCCTTTTCGTGGTTATCCAACCCTTGCAGTAGCGCCCCATCCCACCCCTTTTCCGGCAATCCGTCCAGCGTGCTGTCCCAGATAAGCGGGATGCTGTTGCCATAGGCGACAATCTGCGCCCCGTTCAGCAGAAAAAACTGATATTCCGGGAATGTCCGAATCATCGGCATCCAGCGCGAATAGGCGACATCATCCTCCAACATGAAGCGCGGCCAGACCGCCGCGACCAGATCATCCGCCGCCTCAAATAAGGCCGGGCGTTCGGCCAGCGTCACAAATTCAAAGTCCCCGTATCGAATCATAAAGCTCCTCGTATTGTTCCGCCACCCGCCACCAACTATACCTCTGCTCAACCACGCAGCGCCCGTTGTGTGCCAGCGTGGTTTGCAGTGCCGGGTCGGTCAGAAGCCGCAGGATGGCGACAATCATCTGTGAATCATCGTGGGCGATCAGGACATCCTGCCCATCGCGTACGGCGATACCGTCCAGACTCAGGGGCGTGGCAATGACCGGACAGCCCACCGCCAGCGCCTCAAGTATCTTGTTTTTGAGTCCTGCGCCCAACCGCAGCGGGCTGATGAACGCCGCCGCCCGCGCCAGATAGGGGCGCACGTCCGGCACGCGCCCAGTCACTTTGACCGACTCTCCGGCCAATGCCTGGAGTTCCGGCGGAGGATTATTGCCTACCAGCCACAGTTTTATACCGGGAATCTGCCGCTGTACCGCCGGGAGAATCTCCTTTGCCAGCCGCAGCGCCGCGTCCAAGTTGGGGGCATACTCGTAATTCCCCACGAACAACAGCGCTGGGGCATGGTGACGGACAAACGGGCGACGAAATGTGAAGTAATACAGGTCAACACCGTTGGGGATGACCTGTACCGGGAGATGGGGATGAATATCCAGCAGTTCGCGCCGGTCACGCTCGGCCAACACCACTACCCGGCGGTAGCGCGTGAACATCCACGACTCGAAGCGCCGTGCCATCTGCAATTGGAGATACACAGTCGCCCATGACGTGACATCCAGCGCGGAATCCAGCGCCCGCCGCAGGTAAAGGCTATAACTTTCGTAAGGGGTGATGAGCGCCGGCACATCCCCCAGGGCGTGAAAAAACTCGTAGACCTGAATCCCGCCAAACAAATGCACCAGATCATACGTGTGGGTTGCCAACTGCCGCCGGATTGCCTCCCACATCGGTGGCGACCAGGACTCCGCCGCCGCGCGCGGCCAGCGTGCCCCTGGCAGCAGCGCCCGCCTGAGATACGCCGCCTGACTTCGCCCCGGTTCAGGGATCAGTTCCACTGACCCAAAGTACATATCGTAATGGTGGATTTCGTCGTAATCCTCCGGGCGGTCGGCAAAGGCCAGCAGGTCAATCGTGTGGCCGCGCCAGTCCAATTCTGAAGCCAGGTGATAGACAATCAACCGATCACCCAGATGCAGCGGATACGGTGGGCAGCGTGAGATGAGCAGGATGCGTGTCATAGTGCGCAGAAATGTACCGCACATGCCCGCACCAAGGCAAGAGTCAGGGTAGAAGATTCCGGGGGTAAAGTGATGAGTGTCACTTCTACAGAATCACCCTAAAACTAGGGATATGTAGAGGCGCAATGATTCGTTTTTACAATTAAATACGGAGGAAAACCGGGCGACCACGCCGGGTCGCCCCTACAGAATCACTCTAAAATGAGGAGCATAGTAGTGGCGCACCGTCGTGCGTCCCTACGAGAAACAATCACCGTACTCATTGGTGAAATTGCGTCATTGCGCCCGCCAGCACATCACCACGCTCCCCCCTCGGATAAACTACCCCCGCGAACGTTCCAACTGAATCATCATCATGAAACTCAGCAGCAGCAGTTGTTCTTCATGCTGCGCCAAGTCATCATCCAGCTTGTGGATTTCGTAGGAACGCTCAAAGAACGAGGGTTTCTTTTCCAGCCGCATCGCCGGTTTTTCTGTGTTCTCATGAAAGGCGGTGTAAGTCGGGTGGAACACGTACCCGGTGAACATCCCCAGAACCGGAATTTCCCCCAGAAGTGCGTCCATAACCTTTGCCCAGGGGTTATCTTCGTTGATGTGGAAACCCTGCTGGTCAACATCATCAGACACCAGATAGGTCGCCTTCCAGATTGAGCGCATCCCCTTATGTTTGATTGACCCCAGGCGCTGTTCCGTTCGGCTGTCGGTGAAGTGGTAGTTAGCAGAAAAATCAATAATGCGATCCGCATTGATGCGATAGATTTCCTCTGATTTGGATGAGTCGCGGAAAATCCGCACATCCTCACGCAGATTCAGAATCTTCTGGCGGACAAACAGGACATCTTCCCCGTTCGCATCCGTCACGTAAATCTGGGGCGCCAACGCCACGAGCTTGAAACGCAGGTGCAGCGGGTATTGTAAGTAAGACATCGTAACCTCGTATGGTGAATTGTGTGAGATACCCACATCATACAAGAAATCTGAATAACCCGGTACGATTTTTTGCGGAAATTTACACTTATTTTGCGGTTAATTGCATTCCCCCGCACCGGCATGGTAACATCGCCAGCCATCAGCCCCTAGATGGCATTTGTCGGGTAACACACGCCGTGCACCCGCGTTACAAACATCCGGCAACTTACTTTAGTCTGGAGATAAAAACACCATGCAGCAGATCATCACCATGGGCGGTGGCGGCTTTTCGATGGAACCGGAAAACCCGGCCTTAGACCGTTACATCATCCAGCAGACCGGCAAGCCGAATCCGGCAGTCTGTTTCCTGGGGCAGGCCAGCGGCGAATCCCTGGATTACACCGTGCGCTTTTACCGGGCGTTCAGTGAGCTCGGCTGTCATACGGCGCATCTTTCGCTGTTTCAGCCGCACTCCGCGGCCATCGAAGATTTTCTGATGGCGCAGGATGTGATTTATGTCGGTGGCGGCAATACGAAGTCCATGCTGGCACTGTGGCGGGAGTGGGGTCTTGACCAGATTTTGCGGGTGGCAGCCGACAAGGGTACGGTGCTGGCTGGAGTCAGCGCCGGGGCGATTTGTTGGTATGAGGCGGGGACAACCGATTCCATCCCCGGAAACCTGACCGCCCTGTCATGCCTGGGCTACCTCAAAGGGAGCTGTTCGCCGCACTATGACGGCGAACCACAGCGCCGTCCGACCTTCCAGCGCATGGTTGCCAGCGGGGAAATTATGGCCGGTTATGCCTTTGATGATGGCGCTGCCGGACATTTTGTGGATGGTGAACTGCGGCAGGTTGTGAGTTCGCGCCCGGCGGCCAAAGGCTATCGGGTGGAATCAGTGAATGGCGCGGCAGTGGAAACGCCGCTCGAAACCCGTTATCTGCTGGAAAAGTAACTTTACGACAAAAGCTCTCAAATCATGCGGGCCAATACATGCCAGGCCAGCGCCCCAGCCATAAGCGTAAAGGCCTGCTCTAGGCTGGGTATTTCGCGGTTATGGGCGAAGCGCAGCAGGCGATCTCCCTCGACTTCAACCAGGGTCGAAACGACCTGTTGTAGACGCCGCATACCTTTTCGTGCGACATGCTGCCGCTGTATTCCTTCAAATGTAAACGGGTACGAAACCACGCCAACCGTCTCCGCGCCTAAGTCGCTGGCGACTCGTGCGACGACGGGCGCAGCACCCGTCCCGGTGCCGCCCCCCATCCCGGCGACGATAAATACCTTCGCCGCCCCCCGCAACGCGAAATACAGATCATCTACGCTGGCTTCCGCCGCCTGCTGCCCGGCCTGGGGAATGCCCCCCGATCCCATGCCATGTGTCCCGATCTGAATACACCAGTCGGCACGACAGGTACTCAGCGCCAGGCTATACGTGTTAATCATGACGGACGCAATCCCGTGTAATCCCTGGTCGAGGATGCGATTCAGCGCGGCGCTGCCGCCATCCCCCACACCGACAACACAGATTTCCGGGGGTGCTTTCGGCATTTTTCTCCCCTGTGTTTCAGCCTACTCCGGTTGGTGCTTCTCAGTGCAACTGCATTATACACGAAGAAAGGGCGAACCTGGCTGTCTAGTCAAATACACAGTACAGGTTCGCCCTTTGCAAATACAAGGTGCAATCAGGCTTACGTGCGGTGGCAGGCCACCCAATGTCCTGGGGATACCTCGATCAGTTCAGGATCGGGATCTTCGTGGCACAGGTCAAAGCCCACCGGGCAGCGCGTATTGAAGTTACAACCAACTGGTGGATTGGCCGGGCTAGGAACATCCCCGGTCAGAATGACACGCTGGCGGTGTTCTTCTGCCAACGGGTCAGGAACCGGAACCGCAGAGAGCAGCGCCTGGGTATAGGGGTGCAGCGGATTTTCATAAAGTTCAGTCGAGTTCGCCAGTTCCACGATCTTGCCCAGGTACATCACCGCAACACGGTTACAAATGTGGCGCACCATACTCAGGTCGTGGGCAATAAACAGGTAAGTCAGGCCTAATTCTTCTTGCAGTTCTTCCAGCAGGTTGACCACCTGCGCCTGAATGGACACATCCAGCGCCGAAATCGGTTCGTCGGCCACGATAAAACTCGGCTCAAGCGCCAGCGCGCGGGCAACCCCGATACGCTGCCGCTGCCCACCGGAAAATTCGTGGGGGTAACGGTTCACGAAATAGGGGTTCAACCCTACTTTTTCCAGGAGGTGTTCCACATATTCCTGCTGTTCTCTCTTGGCCGTGATCGTCTTGTGAATACGCAGTGGTTCGCTCACGATACGCCCGACCGACATACGCGGATTGAGCGACGCGAACGGATCCTGGAAAATCATCTGCATCCGGCGGCGCATCTTGCGCAGTTCCTCGGACTGCATCGTCGTGAGTTCACGACCTTCAAACACGACCGAGCCTTCGGTCGGTTTGTACAGCTGAAGCAGCGTGCGCCCGGTGGTGCTTTTACCGCACCCGGACTCACCTACCAGCCCCAGGGTTTCCCCCTTATAAATGTCGAAACCCACACCATCAACGGCTTTCACCGCGCCGACCTGCCGCTGTACGATGATACCTGCGGTAATCGGGAAATGCTTTTTCAGACCGCGCACGCTGACCAGGACTTCCTTGTTGCCAGCGTTCGTCTTTGTTTGTTCAGCCGGGGCAGCACTAACCATGTTTCTCAACCTCCTGAGGAACCGCTTTTCTCACATCCACCCAACACGCTTTCATGTGACCATTCGTACTGTTTTCCGCCTGCTCCAGAGCGGGCATTTCTTCCCAGCACTTATCCAGGCGATAGGGACAGCGCGGTGCGAACGGACAGCCAACAGGTTCATTACGCATATCGGGCGGTGAGCCTTCAATCTGGGTCAGCTTGCGGTGCTGACTATCTTCGTCCAGGCGCGGCAGCGAATTGAGCAACCCCAAGGTATAGGGGTGGCGCGTATCCGCAAATACCGGTTTGACCGGCCCACGTTCGACAATCAGCCCACCATACATCACCTGGATGGTATCGGCCAACCCTGCAACAATGCCCAGATCGTGGGTAATCCAGATCATCGCCATCCCGATTTCATCACGCAGACGGCGTACCAGGTCAAGAATCTGAGCCTGAATTGTTACATCCAGCGCCGTTGTGGGTTCGTCCGCAATCAAGAGCTTAGGATTGCAGGAAAGCGCCATCGCAATCATCGCCCGCTGCCGCATACCGCCGGAAAATTGGTGCGGGTAATTATCCAACCGGTTCGCCGCATCCGGGATACCGACCATCGCAAGCAGATCGGCGGCGCGGTTACGGGCTTCTTTATCGCTCATCCCCAGGTGCAGTTTTAACGCTTCGGTAATCTGCGTACCAATCGTCAACACCGGATTAAGCGATGTCATCGGGTCCTGGAAGACCATCGCAATTTCAGCACCCCGGACAGCCCGCATTTCTTCCTGCGATAACTGAAGCAAATCACGCCCCCGAAAGAGGACTTCCCCCTTTTCCACTTTACCGGGAGGGCTGGGGATCAGCCCCATAATTGAAAGTGCATGCACACTTTTACCACTACCGGATTCGCCCACTACACCTAACGTTTCGCCTTCGTTAAGCACGTAGCTGACACCGTTTACGGCATAAACCGTGCCTTCCTGCGTGTAAAAGCGAGTGACGAGGTTTTTCACCTCCATGAGAACGGATGCCAAAAGCCTTATCCTCCTACAACTGAAACCTACTATTAGGTTTTCTTTACATAAAATCACAATTCTATATAGTCAGGCTGTTGATGTTCCATTGTATTCTATGAATCAGGATCAAAGACCAGCGCCTGACCTTTGAAACAGGGGTTATTGTGCCTTAATTAAGCCTGAATTGCAAAATTTTAACAGGCTGGTGCTAAAAATGGTACACACAGCCTGTTAGAGGGGTTCAAATATGTCCGTTGTGACCAGTTATGACCCGCTAAGCGTGGATTCAGGAGTTATAGAGCGCTGCGCCAGATACCAATCTACGGTTTCGCGCAGGCCATCCGCGAAGGATACATGCGAACAGAAGCCGAAAGCCTCCTCCGCCCGGCTGACATCCAGCTTGCGGCGCGGCTGACCGTTGGGCTTGCTGGTATCCCAGCGCAGTTCACCCGAAAAGCCTACCACACGGGCGATGGTTTCCGCCAAATCTTTGATGCTAATCTCAAACGCGCTGCCGATATTGACCGGTTCGGGATCGTTATAAGCCGCCGCCGCCAGCGCGATACCCTCCGCCGCGTCTTTCACATACAGAAATTCCCGCGTCGGTGTGCCGTCGCCAAACAGCGTGACATACGGTACGGCCCGCTCTTTCGCATCCAACATTTTGCGAATCATATCCGGGATGACATGCGCGGTTTCCGGGTCGAAGTTGTCGCCCGGCCCGTACAGGTTCACCGGCAGCAGGTGAATGGCGTTATAGCCATACTCCTGACGATAGGCCTGGCTTTGCACCAGCAGCATTTTCTTCGCTAACCCGTAAGGCGCGTTAGTTTCTTCCGGGTAGCCGTTCCACAAATCATCCTCTTTGAAGGGAATCGGTGTGTATTTGGGGTAACTGCAAATCGTCCCGATGCCGACGAACTTGGGGACACCCGCGCGGCGAGCATATTCCAGCAGCAGCGTTCCCATCATCAGGTTGTCATAGAAAAACATGCCCGGATGCGCCCGGTTCGCGCCAATCCCCCCGACGACTGCCGCCAGGTGAATCACCATTGTAGCATCCGGGTGGTCAGCATAAAGCTGCACGACAGCCTCTTTTTCACGCAAATCGTAGTCCTGGCTGCGCGGGACAACCACCCTGCCCGCCCCCAGGCTTTCAAGATGCGCGACAAGATGACTCCCCAGGAACCCGCCCCCCCCGGTGACAATGATCTTCTGGCTGCCCCAGTCGAACGTCTTTTGCATGATCTATACCCTTTTATCTCAGTCCTAAAACCGCATTTTATCATTATGAGAAGGGGCTTTCCACTGAAAATGCCGGGACGTAGCGCAAACGCCCCTTCGCCGCCCGATAATCGTAGGGAAACCTCAATGCACTGGCTGCAAGAAATACGTGTCCCCCTGACTTTCTGCCGTCCAGCCGGATTGCCCGTTGTAATCCACCAGCCACCACACCAGACCGTCACCGCAGACCGGACCGGCGGTCACGGTAAAAATCCCGTTCTCCGGGATCGAACCCACCCACGCCCCACGAGTCGAGGCTTCAACCCGCAGGTTATTCGGCCCGCTACCGGGAATCACCTGCCCTTTGTCCCCCACTGTCAGCGTGGGCGGCAGTGTCCCCGGACACGAAAAACCAGCCGGCACACCCTCAACCTCAGAGTAGGTAATACGCCACCCGGTCTGCCCCCATAGGAAGCCCCCGATAAACGCATCGTCCGGGAGGATGACGGTGGTAGTCTGACCGTTTCGCCAGACCGTGATGTTCGGGTCAAACACCTTACTCTCCGGGTTAAAGGCCGTATACGCCGCCGCCCCACCGTCGGGCGAAAGCGTGATGTAATCAAGCCCGGTATAGCCCAGATTAATCGGATCGCTCACCGTAGCACCAGCCGCATTCACCAGCCAGGCTTGATCCATCTCACTGCCCGCACCGGCCAGAAAGCGCACCGTCAGCAAAGAGTCGGGCGCGGCGGTGTTGTACAGTTCCGGCGTGGACGCAGGACGTCCGCCCCCTGTTTGCAGATCAAACATATCCCAATCGCCAGTATTGTAGAGAACACCGATCATCTCCTGTCCGGCGACATTGACCAGCGTGTCATACACCATAAATCGCTCGGTACTGGCTCCCAGCGGAATTTCCCTCAACAGGGTTCCGATGACATCATAGACCAGAAATGTGTTTTGCCATGTGCTGGTTTCCGGTTCATAGGCCGTACTCTGCAATACCAGCCCAGCTTCCGCCCATAGGACATTCAACACATCGGGAACACCGCCCTGCTGCGGCAGACCCGTGACAATCGTGCGTATGTCCCCGGTCTGGAAGTTATAAAGCGTTAGTTGGGGTATCCATTCCGGGTACAGAGCTTCTGTCCAGGCCAGCCATGTGCCATCCGGCGACCAGGCCGGACGCGAACGAATCATTGCTCTATCCGGCACGCCCTCCATGAAGAAAGAGGCGTCGGCAGGCTGCTGAGCGACATGAAAATTCACGCCATCAGGCATATCCAGCACCCAGATGTCTTTCGGCAGTGGGCCGCCGCCAATCCCCCCCACCCGTTGCAGTGCATCCACAACGATGTCCGGGTATGCGGTATAGGCCACCCGCCCCCCGTCGGGTGACAGCACCGGCGTAAAATGGGACCCGCCCGTTGTGAGTGGGCGCAGCACATGGGTGGTTTCATCCCAGGCCCACAAGTCACCGCTCGCCAGAATCAGCAACGGCGGGTCACTCTGCGCCGCAACTGGCACAGCCAGCACACATAAAAAGAGTACGATCATCCAAACATAACGCCTGCGAAACATAAGTCCTCCATTCAGACAGACCGCCATGCCCAACTCTACACTTTTTCTCATCATCGCGCATACGATGGCTGTTATAAAATTCACTGTTGGAGGCAACTTTGATGGTACAATAGGCCAGATTGGATAGACCCACTCACCCCTACCCTGGAGGAAAGATTACATATGTCTGAAACGTTCGATAAACTGAAGGCGCAGTTGAACTCACAAGGCAAATTGAGCGACGATGACATTAAGAAGATGATTGAGGCGCACGGCACGATGAGCGACGAGGAGCAGATTCAGCTTTCAGCCGCCATGCACGAGAAGGAACGCGCCCAGGATCAGAAGATCACACTGGAGCAGTATTTAGAAGCCTCTAAAGTCCTGGACAGCGCTGCAGAAGGCTCAGACGAATACAAAAAAGCGGAGAAAATTGTCGAACAGTATGAGAGTGGTGGTTAAATTCAATGGCTGAGTACCCTGTTCACCGTCCCACAGCGCAGCCTGGACTCAATCCCTGGTTGATCCGTCTGCCGATCCTGTTTATCAGCGGCGCGATTCTGCTGCTGCTGGCATTGGGGGCATTCCTGGCCGCATTTGAGATGCGCTACGCGACGCGCATTGTGCCGGGAGTCGCCACCTATGGCGTCGCCCTGGGGGGGATGACCCGCGCAGAGGCGGAAGGGGCGCTCGCCAATCATTTTACCTATGATACCGAAGCCGTATTCACGTTTCGGGATGGCGATCATTTCTGGCAGGTGACAGCAGGTGATCTGGGCGTGTCTTTTGACATCCCCGCCACCGTAGACGAGGCCTTCGACTACGGGCATACCGGCAGCATCCTGGAGGACATCGTTCAGCAGGCCAGCGCGTGGTTCAACGGGCGCAGCGTCGCGCCGATTATCCGCTATGACCAGCAAATCGCGGCGGATAAGCTGGCGGAAATTGCCCAAACAATCAACCAGCCCGCCGTGAACGCTACGCTGACACTTTCCGGCCTGACAGTTGCCACTACGCCCGGCGTCACCGGGCGGCGGGTAGACATCGCCGCCACCCTGAGTCAGTTGGACGCCATGGTGATGCAGTTGACCACCGGCGCACAGATTCCGCTGGTGATTAACGAGTGGCCGCCGCAGGTGTGGGGTGAAGAAGAAGCCGCCGCGAAAATCCGGGTCGCGCTGTCCGGCCCGGTCACGCTCATCGCGCAGGATCAGGCCGGGAATCAGCTTGGCCCCTGGACGGCCAGCGTAGACCAGATCGCCTCGGTGCTGATGATTTCGCTGGTGGATGATGGCGGATTACAGCGCTATGACGTGGACATCAACGCTGACGCCTTCCAGACTTACCTGCAAACCCTCGCGCCGGGACTCATCACCCTACCGCAAAACGCCCATTTCCACTTCAATGAGGACACGCGCCAGATTGAAATCATCCAGCACAGCGCCAACGGTCGTGAACTGGATGTGGCCGAAACGCTCAACCAGATGAAAAACGGCATTTTCAGCACGACCAACCGCGTCGTGCCGATGGCCTTTGCCTATACACTACCTCAGTATCACGACAATTCGTCAGCGGCGGAACTCGGCATCACACAACTCGTCGCGGAGGCCACCACCTATTACACCGGCTCAACCTTTAACCGCCGCACCAATATCGCGGTGGCGGCCTCCAAATTCGACGGCGTGATTATCGCCCCCGGTGAGGAATTCTCATTCAACCATATCCTCGGGGACATCAGCCTGGAAACTGGCTTTGTAGACGGCAAGATCATCTTCGGCGGACAGACCGTGACCGGCGTTGGCGGCGGGGTATGTCAGGTGAGTACCACCGCGTTTAGGGCGGCACTGCTGGCCGGATTCCCGATTGTCGAGCGCAATTCACACGGCTACCGGGTGGGCTACTACGAAATCGGCAGCCAGCCAGGATTGGACGCCGCGATTTTCCAGCCGACAGCGGATTTCCGCTTCGTGAACGACACGCCCTATCACCTGTTGATTGAAACGGCCATCTACCCGGCCAATGATTCGATTCAGTTCCGTTTTTACAGCACCAATCCAGGGCGGCAGGTGGTCATGGAAGGGCCGACCATCCGCAACATCACGTCGCCACTGCCCACCCGCTATCAGGCCAACCCAGAACTACGCGGGGAGCAGCAGCAACAGGTGGATTGGGCAAAGGAAGGCGCAGATGTGACATTTACGCGCCGCATCCTGGATGCTAGCGGCAACCTGATTCGGGAGGAAAGCATCTACACTCATTATCTACCCTGGGCGAGTGTGATTGAGGTCGCACCGGACAGCCCGCTTCTGCAGAATGGGTAGACATTTGGAATTGCATGGATGTAGAGGAGAGTCTAAGACCTTCCTCTACGCCCATAAAACATCGCTACATCCCCTTTTATAGGATGCCTCTCCCCCAATCAGCCTATAGCCCAAATCTGGAACGACGGGTACAATCACGGGAACATGCGAAACTAGCCCAAGACGAAATCCATGCCCCCACATAAAAACAATTACTATCTCCTCAGCCTCGGCTGTTCTAAAAACACAGTGGATTCGGAGAGCATTGCCCAACTGCTCGGTCAGAACGGGATGCACGGTACGGATACCCCCCAGGGAGCCGAAGTGCTGATCGTGAATACCTGCGGCTTCATTGATAACGCCAAACAGGAATCCATTGACGCCCTGCGCGAACTGGTTGACCTGAAGAAGAACGGCCAGATGGTGATCGCCGCCGGGTGTCTTTCACAGCGGTACGGCGAACAACTGGTGCGCGACGTGCCAGGGTTGGACGGCGTGATCGGCACGCGCCGTTGGATGGATATTTTCGACCTCATCACCCGGCTGCGGAATCGCACACACCCCGAACCGCTGTATCACCTGCCTACGGAGGCGAATGTCGTCGGCCTGGATGAACGCGGCGTGCTGCGTGCCAGCGTGCAGGGGGCCAGTGCCTACCTCAAAATTGCGGATGGCTGCCGCCGCCCATGTGCCTTCTGTGCCATCCCCAAAATCAAGGGAACAGCCGTCAGCCGCCCGGTGGAGTCGGTGGTGGCAGAAGCAGTGGCTTTACAGGAACGTGGCATCAAAGAATTGATTCTCATCGCGCAGGATACCACCGATTACGGGTACGACCTGGGCATGAAAGACGGCCTGGCGCACCTGCTGGACTCAATTATCGCCGCCGCGCCCGCGATCCCCTGGATTCGGGTCATGTATGCCTATCCAGGGTATGTCACGCCGCGCCTGATGGAGACGATGGCGACGCATCCCCAGATTCTGCCCTACCTGGATATGCCCTTACAGCACGGCCACCGTGAAACGCTCAAACGTATGAAGCGCCCGGCCAAAATTGAATGGGTTTACGAGACGGTTGGCAAACTCCGCGAGACGATCCCGCATTTAGCGGTGCGCACAACGTTCATCGTCGGCTACCCCGGTGAGACTGAAACCGAGTTCGAGGCACTGCTCCAATTCATCCGTGATTTGCAGTTTGACCGCGTCGGGGCATTCACATATTCCCATGAAGAAGGCACGCCCAGCGCCGATTTACCCCATCCTGTCCCCGATTCCGTCAAGCAAGAACGTTACAATCGTGTAATGTCCCTGCAACAAGGCATCAGTCTGGCTAAAAATCAGGCGCTGGTTGGCAAAATGTTGGATATACTGGTAGAGGGGCATGGGCAAGGTGAAGACGAGGACGGCAATCCGGTCGAGGGCATCTTGAGTGTTGGACGCAGCTACCGGGATGCACCGGAGATTGATGGATACGTCTTGGTCGAAGGGGAATTACCCGTCGGTGAAATTGTACCCGTGCGTGTGACCGGCGCTACCGCCTACGATCTGATCGCCACTGCGGAAGTCACCCCACCGATTATTATTCAGCCGGGGCAGATCATCACGGAAGGCATGATTAGCCTCAGCGACAAACACTGATCCGAGAGGGGTAGTGAAGGATATGGCACAATCACTGTTAACGCCGTTACCGGAATTCGACCAGCAGTTTCCACTCAATCCGCGTATTGATGCGGCCTGGTCACTACCCCAGAAGGACGAATTCGCCCGCCAATTCGTCGCTGCGCGGGACGTAGTCGAAGCCGTTTACTATACTGAGGCGGATCGCAATACGACGGCAGGGGCACGCACGCGAAAATTCCTGGGCGCCCTATTCAACCCGATTATCGGGCGCCCGGTCAAAGACGCGGAACATTTTTACGAAACCTTCGGGCGGTTGATGCGGCAGGCCTGGTTAAGCGTCAGTGTGGGCATTTACGACGACGCAATTCGTGCTATCCCCGAAGCGGCGACGAGGCTGCATACGTCCCAGGTCAACACGATTGACCTCGCGTGGCGGCCTACTGCCAGCACCATCCCTGATGATGGTCTAATTGTAGAAGTTGGCACCGGGCGTGGTAACTCGGTTGCACGCCTGGCGCAGCTATTCCCGCAGGCGCGGATTGTGACCATCACCATCAGCCCGGAACAGAAAACCATCGCGGAACAGGTCATCGCCCAAATGGGCATTACGAACGTGGAAATCCGCCAAGGCGACATTTTCGACCCGGCGGTCACCGATGATCTGGTCGGCCAGGCTGACGCGGTGGGGGTAATTGAAGTCACCGGGCATTTCCCCCATGAACACAAAGCGGAGGGAATCGGTATGTTCGCCCGGATGCTGAAGCCCGGCGCGACCCTCAGCCTACTGGACTCGGCGTTGCGCCAGCCCTTAAATAAGTTTCTGGAAAACTTCTACACCAACCAGAGCTGGTATTTTGGCACCCGCGAAGGCTATTTCACCGCGTTTGACGCCGCCGGAGTTACCCCGGTCAGTTACCTGAAACACTCGGATAACGTGCTGGACACATTCACGGATACGACCACCGTGTTACGGCGCTACCGCGCTGACCTGCGGCGTGATTTCGGCGCAATTATGGGACTGTTCTGGCCGGAACTGCCGGGAACAGTCTATTTGAGTACCATCAAACAGATTGACTACGTTCAGATCGTCGGCGTGAAGGACTGATAGAAGAACCAATCCGCAAAACCGATAACAAACGTGGCAAGTGGGGTTGAGGTTAATTGTAGGGGACATACGGGGGTGTGCCTCTACAGAGCGTTCGAATCCTTGACCTGAGATAATGGTTTCTAAGAAAAAGGGAGGAACTGCTATGCCTTTCAAGGTTGATTGGCTTATCAAGGGTCGCGTGATTCATGACTGGTTATCCGGCAACGTTGAGATGGATGATATTGCGGAAACCAGCAAACTGATTACAGATTTGATGCGTCAGGGGGACCCACCATTGGTTCACCTCATTGTGGACATTCTGGATGTAACCCGGCTCCCACTTGGCATTAACATCGGCAAAATCAACCAGTACATGCAGCATACCAAAGAGCCAAATCTGGGCTGGTCACTGGTGATCACGGAAAGCATGTTCATGCGTTTCCTGGCGTCGGTGGTCACACAGATCGCACAGGGGCGTTTCCGCGCATTTACCACGATGGAGGATGCGCTGGCCTTCCTACAAGATGTGGATGCCAGCCTGCCCCCACTGCCATCCAAAATTCCGGATTTCGGCGCGGAAACAGCGTCATCCGAACCCGTTGCTGAAACAAAAGATTCTGACACGAAGATACCGGCATCCGAACCCGTTGCTGAGGTAATAAATTCTGAGATAGTGACGCCATCATCCACACCTGTCGCTGAAGTGGGAAGTTCTGACACGGAGAAATCGTCGTCATCCACACCCGCCTCTGAAGCGGGAAGTTCTGACACGGAGAAATCGTCGTCATCCACACCCGCCTCTGAAGCGGGAAATTCCGACATGGAGAAATCGTCGTCATCCACACCTGCCGCTGAAGCAGGAAGTTCTGACACTGAGAAATCGTCATCCACGCCTGCCGCTGAAGCAGGAAGTTCTGACACTGAGAAATCACAGCCCGCACCTTGAACCGGCTATAAGGCTGTGCTACAATCCGCCCCGGTTGCGTTTGTAACCAAATATCACACGCCTGGACTCGGTTGCGTGTTGTCTTGCCATGAGCAAGATTGCAGCCCGTAGGATGAAGGGCGTGATCGTCTAAACACGCAATTGAGGAGCGTAACAATGCCTTCCCCTTCAATGAAGGCGCTATTAGAGACGGGTGTTCACTTCGGCCATCGCACGCCCAAGTGGAATCCCAAGATGGCGCCCTTTATCTTCACCGAACGTAATGGTATCCACATCATTGACCTGCAACAGACGCTGGTCAACATCAACCAGTACTATAACATGGTGCGTGACCTGGCTCAGAACGGCGGGACGATCCTGTTTGTTGGCACGAAGCGTCAGGCACAGGAAGCCGTCGCCCAGGAAGCAGACCGCTGTGGGATGCCGTATGTGAATCATCGCTGGTTGGGCGGGACACTGACCAACTGGAAGACGATCCGCGAACGGATTGATACCCTCAAAAAGCTGGAAAAGCGCCGGGACGCGGGCGAATTCGACCTGCTCACCAAAAAAGAAGCGCTGATGCTGGCACGCAAGATCGAGAAACTGCAACTGCGCCTGGGTGGTATCCGCGATATGAAACGCCTGCCGGACATCGTCCTCATTGTGGACACGGAACGCGAAAAGACCGCCGTCAAAGAGGCGAACATCCTGCGTATTCCGGTGATGGCGTTGGCCGATACCAACAGTGACCCGGATGTGATTGACTATGTGATCCCCGCCAATGATGACGCGGTACGGGCCGTACGGCTGCTGATGGCGACCTTCGCCGATGCCGTGATTGAAGGTCGTGGGATGCGTGAAGCCGACGAAGCCGACGAAGGCGAAGGGTTTGTCGAAGAGCTGCGTTATTACGACTATGACGATGACGAAGACACCGACGATGAGCAGTATCTGGGCGAATCAACCCTCGCCAAACTGCGGGATACCAACCTCTTCCCCGACGACGAGGATGAAGACGAAGACGGCGAATAACGGGGGGCGTGTTCGCCCCTGATCCGAACATCACAACCATCCGGATAAGAGTACCAGGACAGATTCAAGCATGGATATTACAGCAAAGATGGTCAAAGACCTGCGGGAAGCCACTGGCGCCGGCCCGCTGGACTGTAAGAAAGCACTGGAAAACACTGGCGGCAATATGGAAAAAGCCGTTGATTTCCTGCGGGAAAAAGGGCTGGCACGCGCCGCTAAGAAACTAGGCGCGGGGCGCACCATGAACGAAGGCGTGGTCGAGGTTTACGCGCACCACAATGGCCGCCTGGGTGTGCTGGTGGAGGTCAACTGCGAAACTGATTTTGTCGCCAAAACCGACCAGTTCCAGCAGTTCGCCCACGACGTGGCTCTACATATCGCCAACCTTGCGCCGGAATACATCACCCGCGAAGAAGTTCCTGACGCCGTGATCCAGGCGGAACGCGAAATTCAGCGCCGCCGCGCCGTGGAAGAAGGCAAGCCGGAAAACATCGCGGAAAAAGTGGCCGAAGGCCGCATGGAAAAGTTCTTCGAGGAAATTGTGCTGATGGAACAGCACTTCATCAAGGATGATGAAAAGACCATCGCGCAGTTGCTTTCGGAAACAGTCGCCGGGGTCGGGGAGAGCATCCAGATCCGCCGGTTCGCCCGCTTCGCGCTGGGTGAAGACAGCGATGGCGCAGGTGACGCTGAATAACAGAACCCGCCTACGCCGGGCGATTACGGGGCCTACACCCCGTTTTACCTGTTGAATTGAGAGGGGATTAGCACCAGCTAGTCCCCTTTTTTTATACGCGAATAGAACTCTCAATACTGGAAGTGGGCTGATGTGTTTTAAGAGATTAGCATGGTGAACCGTTTTTGCTCTGTCCCCACCCCTAAATCCCCTCCCCACTGTGTGGAGAGGGAACTTGCTGGGGCCGGGGTTAGGGAAATTAAGCCGGCTATCTCCCTCCATGTTTAATTTAAGCCCACTGTCTGGCCTGATTTCAACGTAAAGTTTGGTTGTTAAGCGAAGACCCTGATTAAATCGAGATGACAGGAGAAAAATATGACCACCGACGGCAAAACGGCAGCGTACAAACGGATTGTTCTCAAACTCAGCGGCGAGGCGCTGGCCGGGCCGCAGGGCTTCGGCATTGACCCGGATCGGGCGGAAACCATTGCCCGGAAAGTGCGTACCATTCATGAGATGGGCGTGCAAATTGGGCTGGTGATCGGTGCGGGCAACCTGTGGCGGGGCAGTATCGGGGTCAGCCGGGGCATGGAGCAAAGCACCGCCGACCACATGGGGATGATTGGCACGGTGATGAACGGGTTGGCACTCCAAGACGCGCTGGAACGGGTGGGGGTGGTCACGCGGGTGCAAACCGCCGTTCAGATGAACGCCGTCGCCGAGCCGTATATCCGGCTGCGGGCGATCCGCCACATGGAAAAAGGGCGTGTCGTCATCATCGCCGGGGGGACGGGAAATCCGTTCTTTACTACCGATACCGCCGCCGCACTGCGGGCGAAGGAAATCAACGCGGAGATTGTGATTAAGGCGACGCAGGTCAACGGTGTGTACTCCGCTGACCCGCGCAAAGACCCGAACGCGGTACGGTTTGACGAACTCACCTACCAGCAGGTGTTGGAAAACCGCTATAACGTGATGGATATGACGGCCTTTACACTGTGCCAAGAACACCAGATTCCGATTATGGTGGTGGACTTCTGGGCGGAGAACGACCTATTCGAGGCGGTGCGCGGGAATACGTCTGTCGGGACGATTGTGCGGTAGGGCGGGTTTTGTAGATACCGTCTTGGCTATTTTCGGCGGGCGGCCACGCCGGGCCGCCCCTACATTCAACGCATCCCTGTACTGGGTGTGTTCGGGCGGTCAGGCCAGTTGTCGAGTCGGAGTGTCGGCGACAACCGAGCGGGCATAGCGCCATCCGTTGTAGGCGTTAGCACCGCCTGCGATTAGCGCGGGGATAGCCTTGAACCAGAGAACGGTCCAAGTAAAAAATAGGGACATTCCCGCTAACACCAGCAAAAAAGATGCCAGGCCGCTCAGGATAGCAATCACCCAATAATTCATCTGCCGGTCTGATGATTCATAGACGGAATGAAGCAAGAAACCAACCATGACGCCAATGACCAAACCACAGCCCAATCCTATAATGCCACCAGTTACCGTGCCAACGATCCCACCCATAGCTAGAAGCATAATGAAGCTCTCTAAACTACGCACCGAAACACTCGACACAACACCTACAAACACAACTCCGAACACTGCTCCAAACACTGCTCCACAAACTGCCCCGGCATACATACTGCGAACGGTCATTTCGAACATCGCGTTGAAGATCACCTTCATGAACCTATACCTCCGAAAACAATTGCCATGCGTTCTACTCGCAATTCTCTTCCGTGACGGGTGTTTTGCAACAGGATAAGCCGGTTTCGCCGCAAAATGCCTCAAAAATGCGTTTCGGGGCAAGTCGTCAGGGGAAAAAGCGGGTCGTTTTTGCCGCAAACCGGATTTTCGCGGCAATTGCCGCGATTGCTGCAATCCGGGTTATCAGCGGTTAGTTTTCAGGGGTCAGTTGGTGGTTGTGCATCATCAGTCGTTTGCCCATGAAGTCATCCGTATGATTGTTTTCAGTGCCAGCATAGCACAGAACGGGGCGCAAGTGGTGAGTTTATGTTCAAATTTTTGTTCAAACATGGGGTTTGAAAATAGTTTTCAGTGGTCAGCAAAAGCAAGTAGAAAGCGGTGCTGGCAGGGGCATGATACATCATGCCCCTACGGGAGAAACGCCATAATTCCAGATGATTTCTTAGCTGAATGAAACCCGGAGAACGACCCGCCTATCCGGGAATCACGTAGTCGCTCAGGGCGGCGGACATCAAGGCGACGCCCAGCGGCAGGGCGTTTTCATCAATATCGAAGCGCGGGTGATGGTGGCCGTACATAATCCCGTGATCTTTGTTGGATGCGCCGACAAAGAAGTACATGCCGGGGATTTCGTCCATCATGTAGGACATATCCTCGGAGGCCATCGTGCGGGCGTTGGTATCCAGGCAGGTCGGGTCGGTAATCACCTGCGTAAAAGCGCGGCGGATGCGGGCGGTGACAATCGGATCATTCACCACCGGGATTGTCAGGTGGCGGATGGTCACGTCGGCCTCGCAGCCCACCGACGAGGCGACGGCGCGGGCGACTTCGCGGATGTGCTGTTCGAGCAATTCGCTGGTATAGGCGTTGAAGCTGCGGAATGTCCCCCGGACTTCGACATTTTCCGGGATGATGTTAAAGCCGTGACTGCTGGTACGCACACCGGTAATCGAAAGCACCACCGCCCCGGCCATCGCGTCCATCCGGCGTCCGACAATCGTGTGCAGCGCGGAGATTAGCGGGCCGGTGGCGGAAACCGGGTCAATCGTGGTGTAGGGGAGCGCGGCATGACCGCCCCTCCCCCGGATGACGATGTTAAAAATAGACGAGCCGGACATGACCGCGCCTTCGGCTACGCCGACAATCCCCATCGCCAGCGGTGTCCACAGGTGCAGCCCCAGGCTGACATCCGGTTCGGGGTCATCCAGCACGCCGTCTTTAATCATCGCCAGCGCGCCGCCCGCCCCTTCTTCGCCCGGCTGGAACACAAACTTGATGCGCCCCGCCATTTTTTCGCGGTACTTGCTCATGATCTTCGCCACGCCCAGGGCAATCGCTACGTGCCCATCGTGACCGCAGGCGTGCATCTTACCCGGCACGGTGGATTTATATTCGGTGTCGTTCTCTTCCTGGATGGGCAGCGCGTCCATGTCCGCCCGGTACAGCACCGTTGGCCCTTCGGTATCGCCTTCCAGCATGGCGACCACGCCGGTTTTGCCGACTCCGGTCTGCACTTCCATCCCCAGTTTACGCAGTTCTTCCGCCACAATCCCCGCCGTGCGGACTTCCTCAAAAGCCAGTTCCGGGTGCTGGTGCAAGTCCCGCCGCCGGGTGATGAGTTCTTCGCGCAGGCATTCCGCTTCGGCTTTGAAGTCAATCATAATGATGAAAATCCCTCTGCTGCCCGCATCCTGGTTTCCCCTAAAATCGGTGATAATATCTTATTTTGTGACTACCAGCGGCGCTTTCCTTACTATACGGGAAAAACCTGGATTAGGGCGTTGAGACTGATTACAAAACCTAAATGATTACCGAGGGCGCATCGCCATCGGGCTTGTTATACTTATGCAGGTTAAGAATTGAATCCAGTAACAAATATAATTCTGGTGATGGGATTTTGGCGGACAGGGCAAGCCCTGTCCCTACTGAAGACAGAGACAAAATGAACATATGCCCACTGGCTGATACAGTTGGTTGATCTATAGATGACATGAAACGACGCGCACCCCAGAATCGCACCCTCACCCTCACCGAGGACGAAGCCGACCTGTACCGCCAGCGAATCCGGCGGCTTTCCGGCCCGGCGGACATGGCGGAGATCGAAAACCGGACTCTCCACCATGATCTGCTGGATATTCTCGACTGGCTGCCGCCCGGCAGTGTGGACTTACTGTTCCTCGACCCGCCGTATAACCTGCCGAAAGCCTTTCACGGGGCGCGGTTCAACCCGCGTTCGTTAGCGGACTATGCGGCCTGGTTCGAGTCGTGGTTTGCGCCGCTGCTGCGACTGCTCACGGCTACCGCGTCGGTGTACGTGTGTGGCGACTGGCGGTCTTCCGCCGCGATTCATCTGGTGCTGGAAAAACACCTGATTGTCCGCAACCGGATCACCTGGGAACGCGAGAAGGGGCGCGGCGCAAAAGGCAACTGGAAAAACGCGGCGGAGGACATCTGGTTCGGCACAGTGGGCGAGACTTATACCTTCAACGTGGATGCCGTGAAGCTCAAGCGGCGGGTGCGCGCCCCATACACCGACGCGCACGGCCAGCCGAAGGACTGGGGGCGCAGTTCATCCGGCAACTACCGCTTGACACACCCCTCGAACCTGTGGACCGATCTCACTGTGCCATTCTGGTCAATGCCGGAAAACACCGATCACCCCACGCAGAAGCCGGAGAAGCTGCTGGCGAAACTCATCCTGGCGAGTTCCAACCCCGGCGACCTGGTGCTGGACCCGTTCCTGGGTTCGGGGACGACCTCGGTGGTCGCCAAGAAGTTAGGCCGCCGCTACTGCGGGATTGAGCAGGACGAATGGTACTGCTGTCTGGCGGAGAAACGGCTGGCGCTGGCGCAGGACTCGCCGGGGATTCAGGGGTACGAGGACGGTGTTTTCTGGGAGCGCAACAGCCGGTGAGGGAGAATCTATTCTCGTGTAGAGACCATAGAGCCTTATCGTAACGACTAATTAGTGCCACCTATATAGCACAAAAACCAACCATCCCTTAAACTACGGAAACAGTTAATGTCTCCCCGGTAAATTCTCTCGGGGAAAGGTATAGTTGTCTGTCTCTCAAAATAAACATGATAAACCTCTGTGCGTAAGAGAAAACCGATTATGCGGTTTTCAGAATCCGCCATTGTAAACATGCTACCAAGAAAATCTGTACGAAGGTCATCAGGCATGTCAATGTATTCAAAACAATTCGATTGAGATGAATAGCACTCGGATGAACTGCCAAGTTCGATTAGTTCTGAAAATTGTTCTGAATGCGTATTGAAAGAAAGCACTTCACGCAGACTTGCCAATTCTTCAAAAAAGAATATGCAAAACAGGACAACAATGATTAAAAGTGTATTTCTTAAGGTCAGGAATTTACGGTTATTTTGCAGAGATTTGAAGAAGCTAAACAATATATAGGCTGAGACAGCGACTAACTCTATATAAGGGAAGAAATATATTGGAAACAGATAGCATATACCATCTACACCTACAAAACGTATATAGTCATAATAGAATATGATACTTATGGGCATCAACAACAATAACCCGATGGTCAAGTAGGTATTTGTTCGATATTTTTTCGTCTCCATTGAATGCCATTGCTACTATGAATAAGTTATCCCGCTTTCATTCAATACACAATTGTGTTTCGTCTCGCGCCGAGGGATAAATCCCCCGGCTAACGAAAAACTAAGTCCACTAAAGGGACTCAGGCGCTGCATTCCGAACCTCTTCAGTAGGTTTGGAACACCTTGCCGGGCATTGAAATGCCCGGCAAACGGCGTGAAAGAAAGTGGTTTATCTTCACCCCTGCAACGCCGCCCGCACCCGTTCCAGCGCCTCGGTGAGGGTGGCACGCGGGCAGCCGTAATTCACCCGCACGAAGCCTTCCCCACCTTGTCCGAAGGCCTTACCATCGTTGAAGCCGACCCGCGCTTTGTCCAGCAGGAACTGATGTGGACTCGGCTCAAGCCCCAATTCGCGGCAGTCCAGCCACGCCAGATACGTCCCTTCGGGGCAAGTCGTGTAGATGCCCGGCAGATTCTGCTGCACGTAATCCACCAGATAGTCGCGGTTAGCAGTCAGGTAGGCCAGCGCCTC
>JACKCH010000025.1 GCA_020634115.1 Anaerolineaceae bacterium | reverse complement strand
GTGATGCCGTGCGAAAGCAGCATCATAAGCAGCACCGTCAGCAAAACGCCCCAAAACGAGTATTTTTTCATAGGTCTCTCCTTATGCCACTTTCGATTCTTAGGAATAGAACGTTCTATCTGGTGTCAGCCTTCTGATATTCAGATCAGAAACTTCACTTGCTCATGCCCGAAATGGGCTACGATTTACAAATAACAACAGGACTGAGTGAGGTAATCAGGTTCTGACAAACCCGATTTAAGATGAGCAGAAGAGTAGCGGAGATGGGGTTATGCCAAGGCAACGATGTTCCGGGGCGATCTTATGCTCACGGATTGAATCTATTCCCAGACAGCTTGTTTCTGGCCGTACTGACCGGGCAACTTGATTGTGCCGCATTCCGGCATTTTTGGCGAAGCCCAATCAGTAGCGAACGGACAAGTCCTTTGTTTTGGTTGAACAAGTCCCGGACGGGCATTTTCCCAGCCAGGGGGCGTATAATAGGGACTAACCTCTATTCTAGAAGGAGTTATCAGGTGTCCGGCACAACCGAAACTACCGAAAAGACGAGTAATCCGCTGGAAAATGTCCTTATTTTCAGTGGTTCAGCCCACAAAACCCTCGCCGTCGAAATCGCAACCTATCTGAATCTCAAAGTCAGCCCTTCCACTTGTGACAAATTTTCCAACGATAATCTGGATGTCCGCCTGGGTGTCAGTGTGCGCGGCAAAGAAGTGTTCATCATCCAACCACTGTCGCCACCAGCCAGTGATAACCTGCTGGAACTGATTATGATGCTGGATATTGCCCGCACATCCGGCGCGAAGAGCATTCACGCTGTCATTCCCTATTTTTCGTATGCCCGTTCCGACAAAAAAGATGCGCCGCGCATTTCGGTTGCCGGGCGGTTGGTGGCCGATTTGCTAGTGACTGCCGGGGCGCAGCATATCATCGCGATGACACTGCACTCGCCCCAGGTACACGGCTTCTTCAATATCCACACCGACCATCTGACGGCGTACTCGGCCTTCGTCAACTACTTCAAGACACAGGACTTAAGCAACTGTGTCGTGGTTTCGCCGGATATGGGGAACGCCAAGCGCGCGGCCAAACTCGCCCGTAGTCTGGGCGTCCCACTGGCGGTTGCGGAAAAACTACGCCTTTCAGATGAGAAAGTCGCCATTACCGCCATCCTGGGTGACGTGGCCGGTAAGCGCATCCTGCTGGTTGACGATGAAATTGCGACCGCTGGAACGATTGTGGAGATGACGCGGGCGCTCAAGGAAAAAGGTGCAGGAGCGGTCACGGTAGTGTGTACACATGGCCTGTTCACCGGCCCGGCGGTAGATCGGCTGAACAATATGCCGGAATTGGAGGAAATCGTCACGACCAATACCGTCCCGCTGCCACCAGAACAGCGACCGAACGGCATCAAACAATTGTCTATCGCGCATATCTTCGGGGAGGTCATCAAGCGTACCGTCACCGGCGACTCGGTCGGGGAATTGTTCGAGTTCTGGCCGACGAGTTAAGCCAGTGGATTCGTTGCGACTCTTCGGGTTTTGCCGTAGAATCAAGTTTAATGATCCTTTATAGGAGAATATTATGTTTTGTCATAGAATCCTCCTCATAGTCAGTTTATTGGTATTGGTCATCGGATATACGGTTTTTAGTGCGCCGCAGCATGTACTCGCCGCCAACATTACCTGCGACGGTGGTATGCGGGCGACGGTCAGTTTTGATGTGATGGCCGCCAACCAATATCGTCTGAATGGTAGCGGGCCGGAGCTGCCCACCCGGATTTATGTTGCCTCGACCACCCACACGAATCACTTTACCTGGGAGATCAGCGGGCCGGGAAGCTGGAACATCACCCTGGAATGGCGTCGCCCCCAGGATGGCATCATCAACTGGGGAAAATCCATGTTTGACCACCTGGTTGTGCTGGAATGCACTGGCGGGCCATTAGCCGTGAACCTGCTCGATGGGCGTATCAACAATGACCAATCCAAAGATGTCGCCGCGCCGGTTGCGGTATACTGCCAGGATGGTTTTGTGGATATCTACCTGATTGGAGCGGTCAACAGCGAAGGGCTTTTGATTATCCGTGAGCCACAGGTGACGGGCGTGCCTGCCGGAGAAACGCAGCGTCTGGGTTCGGCCTATGGAGTCAGCGTGTATTGGCTGGATACCGGTGAGTACCAGCTAAACGCCATCACCTTTGACGGCAAACTTTACGCGATTACCTGGGAAGGGTGTGACTCGAATACGCTGCATCACCTCTCGCCATAACCACCTCATTGTTTCTGTGTTTCCGCCATTCAAGCAGGCCGTCTCAGTACGGCCTGTTTGCTTCGCGGAATATGCCTCACTGTAAATTATCATATTATAATGGGTAGTGAAGTTGCATGATGTCCGCTCGGCTGTTCATATCAAGGAGGAAATGATGAGTGGGAAAAAGATAAAAATCCTCTCGATTGACGGAGGTGGCATTCGCGGGATAATTCCGGCGATGGCGATGGATGCGATCGAGCGGCGTACCGGCAAACCGATAGCGGAACTCTTTGACCTCATCGCTGGGACATCCACCGGGGGAATCCTGGCTCTGGCGCTCACGAGGCCGGGTGAGGACGGTAAACCCAAGTATGCGGCAGCAGAAGGGATACAGATATATGAGCGTGAAGGACATCGCATCTTCTCGCGGTCAGCATGGCGGCGGGTACAGACACTTAACAGTTTATCTGATGAAAAATACCCGTCTCAATCCGTAGAGGCGGTCCTTAAGGAATATCTTGGGGACGCACGTCTGCGAGAAGCGCTGACGGACGTGCTGGTGACGGCCTATGAGACGGAGCGGCGTTCCCCCTGGTTTTTCAGGAGTCAGCGTGCCAAAGTGCGCCCGGACTACGATTTCCCGATGTGGCAGGTTGCACGGGCGACCTCAGCGGCACCGACCTACTTTGAAGCCTTTAAAATTACAACCGAGGGTGTTGAGGAATATTATTCGCTGATAGATGGGGGTGTTTTCGCCAATAATCCCACTATGTGCGCTTTTGTGGATGCCCGGACACGCTTTCCTGAGATCAATGATTTCATGGTTGTTTCACTGGGTACAGGGGAACTCACTCGCCCGATTTACCATGATGAAGCGAAAGATTGGGGACTCATCCAGTGGGTGCAACCCGTCATCAGCATCCTGATGCAGGGCGTCAACGAGACGGTGCATTATCAGATGCAGCAGTTGTTGTCCGACTCGCTGGATGGAAAGCCACGTTATTATCGCTTGCAAACCCGGTTGGAGGTGGGCAGCGACGACCTGGACAATGTCAGCCGCACCAATATCCGAGTCCTGAAGCTGCTGGGTGAGCAAATGATTCATGACAACAGCAGCCGGATTGACCAGCTATGTGAGATGCTGACGAGCGATTGATCGATTCACACCACTTTGATGTATCTCGCCCTTAAATGGGGTCGGCGATAGGGGCGTACTGCTGTGCGCCCCTGAGGAAAAGAGAGCCACCCATTTTAGAAAGTGTTGACCTCTCAATCTATATCCTACCGGGGCGCTTTGCCGGGATAGAGTTTAAAGCCACGATCTTTGATTCAGTAAATACCCCTTGATTGACAATCTCACCGGGCGCATCATCACACCACAAAGCCATACATAAAAACAGTCAAAATATCAAAAGTGATTATACTGTCAATAAATGGGCAGAGTGGCTCATGAATAGTCCCTAAGTTTAAGGAGAGTAACTGTGGTCAAACGCGCACCATTGATTTTCATTCTGCTCCTGAGTTTGGCGGCGGTTGTCCAGGCTCAGGATACTCCGCCCCAATCGATTGAAATCGGTCAGGCGGTGACAGGTACGCTGGCGGATAGTTCAGCCATGGATAGTTACCAGTTCAGCGCCCAGGCCGGGGATTTCTTCATTGTCACGATGAATTCAGACAACCTGGATAGTATGGTCATAGTCGTCGATGGCCCGGATGTTGCGCCCTATTATTCCTCTGATGATGACAGCGGCGGCAACGATAATGCCCGCCTGGGGTTCATCGTACCGGAAACCGGCACATATATTGTCGTCGCCGCGACCTTTACGGTTGAAGGCGGCAGCTATGAACTGGTGATCAACCGGGACACCCCGCTAACGCTGGAATTTGACCAACCGCTGGATGTGTCCTTTGATGCCGAACACCCCGTTTTCTACTTCACATTTACCGGGAAAGCGGGCAATGTGATTAACCTGGATGGCTCCAGTATGGACGGCCCGGATGGCCTGGATACCCACCTGGAACTGACCAACCCGGGTGGCCTGCTAATCGCTATTGACCATGACAGCGGCGGCGGTTTCAACCCGTTCATTGGCAATGAGGTATTGTCGTATGACGGCGAATACCTGGCTGCTCTGTATCTGGATGACCTGTCCTCGGAATATGAGATCAAAGGCATCGTGACCGTTACTCTGAGCTACGGCGCAGCCACATCCCTGGATAATGGGCCGGTAGCGTTCACCCTTGGTGACAGCCAGTACGTGACTACCTTCCAGGGTATCGCTGGGGAAGCAGTCACCCTGAACCTGACAACGCAATCCGGCACCCCTATGCGCCCTTTTATCACCATTTTACAGGGGGTGGACACCATCGCGAAGGTAAACACCGACGATGTTCAGAATCTGGCGTTGACCCTGGTTGCTCCCAACGATGGGTTGGTGACGATTGTCATGCGCCAGGATGATAGCGGCACATTTGAACTGGCGCTCAACCGGGACACCGCGCCGCTGGAATCCGGTCAGCCGGTAAACAATGCCGAATCCCTGGATAACGGGTTGGGCGTATTCGACAAGGGTTATCACGCAACCTCCTTTACAGGCGTGGCCGGGCAAACGGTCAATCTGACCCTGGCGCTGCAATCCGGTACCAACATGGACCCCCGTATCACCTTTTATATGCCGGGGTTAGGCTCCACCGTGGATGTGTTCGCCAACGGCGTCCAGTCCCTGTCGTTTGACCTGGTCATCCCCAATGATGGGTTGGTGATGGTCGAAGTTGACCAACGCTTTGACGCCACATTGGCCGTGTCGCTGACGCGGTTGGAGTAAGATTGACCACAGCAATCACAATAAACGCCTCATTCCCGCTGGGTTGTATGCGCGGGGAGAGGCGTTTTTGCTTGTGTACTGAAACATTTCTCGTGTGGCGCGAACCGAAACCCAGGAGAATGAGCCACCCAATTTGAAAAGAAGCGTTCTCAGAAACGGGCATCAAGCGTCGTAGTGGGACTCACAAATACCGTTCGATAATCTCCACAAACTGCCGCGCCCGGTGCTGGAAGGTGTGTTCCTTGAGAACCCGTTCTCGCGCCGCCTGTCCCATCGCCAGCCGTTCACTCTCGTGCGCCAGCAGGTAACGGTAGCGGTCTATCGCTTCCGCCTCGGAATGCACGATGATGAGTTCCTTATCTGGCTCAAACCAGGTTTCAATCCCCTCATACGGGTTAGCGACGATGCAGCAGCCCATACTGCTCAACTCAAACGGGCGTGAGGACGACGATGCGAACACGCTGGCGTGCGCCCGGCGCGTGATACACAGGTTGATCTTGCTGCGGCAGGCGTATTCCCGCAGTTTGCTGAAACTCAGGTAGGGCAGGAGCTGCGTCGGCCCCAGGTCGCCCAGTTTCGTACCGCGCACTGCGAAACGGTTATCCGGCAGCGCCTGTGCCGGGGCAGCGATCATGGCGTCAATCCACGACGCCCGGTACTCACGCCCGTGCCCGTAAAACATCACGTCAATGTCCTGCGCCGGGACACTCACCGGGCTGAACACCGTCGGGTCAGCGCCGTAATAGACGGTATATACGTCTTTTGCGCCCAGCGCCTTGAGTGCGTCTTCACCGCCCTGACTGTTGCTGATAACCGCCGTGTACTCGCCGGGGTCAGCGCCCTGGTAGATGCGGAAACCGGAGGCGAACCCGCGCAGATTGGGCAGGCTGGCCGGGACATCGCCATCGTAGTAAAAGACGGGCTTACCATGTTTGCGCTGGATTTCCGCCGCGACGCCATTCAGGTGGTTCAGCGGCGCGGTGAGGATCAGCACGGCGTCAATATCGGGCTTTTTGGTGAGGATGTCATCAAGGTGGCGTAACCACAGCGGCGTAATAAACGTCTGCACCGTCTGGCGGATAACCTTATTCGAGAGCGACTCGGCATCTTCAGTCTCGGCGGCGGTGGCAAACAGTGACCCGCTGTCCGGGGCGGATTCAGCTTGAATCTGGACGGGTGGCTTTTCCCCGCCGACCTTGCGGAGTGCGTCGCGCATGGCTTTGAACGCATCACCCTGCCACTTGGCCGGGTTGGGCGCGGCCTGCCACCACAGCGACTCAATCGCCGGGCCTTGATAGGGCGTGGCGATGACTTCAATACCGATTTCGTAGAACCCTTTGAGCAACTGCCACCAGGCGGGCGTGGCGCTGAAGGGCTGAGTCAGGTCAAGTGAGGCGCAAACCACCAGTAATTTCATGTTGAACCGACTATCTCCTGATATACTAACCGGTTTGCACATATCGTACCGACTGGTACATGAGAGTCAAGCGGCAGGATTTTCGTGTCCGGTAGAATGCTTTATGTGATAGTGGTCGAGAAAATGCGCCCTGGCATAGAGGGCGAGTCGTCAGTTTTCAGTTGTCAGCTTTCAGCGATCAGGAAAAGATCGCTCGACTGCCTGATCGCTGGTTAGCTAAAGTGCTAATCGGCTAAGATGCTAACAAGCTAGCGGCCAGCAGCTAGCGGCCAGAAAACTATTGTGTCCTTATTTCATACAGAGCGTATTGACGAATTCCCTGGTGAAGTACCCCACAAACACGTTACAATAGGGGCGGATGTGCCACATGGCACAACTTTTCCGGTGGGACTGCGTATACACCAGCAGAGGCGGCTCACCGGGAGCATTACCGGTCAGGAACACATGAGGAGAACAGTCAGCGTGTCTGAGCCGGAGATACAAGAGTGGGTCAGTGCAACCCTGGACGGCGATCAGAACGCATTCGCGGACATCGTTTACACCTTCCAGGATGCGGTCTATAACCTGTGTTACCGGATGCTTGGTGAGCGTACCGAAGCGGAAGATGCAGCTCAGGAAGCCTTTTTGCGTGCCTATCTGAATTTACAGCGCTATGACCCGGGACGTTCTTTTAAGACCTGGTTATTGAGTATCGCCTCAAATTACTGTATTGACCGGCTGCGCCGCCGCCGCTTGACGTGGTTGGCATTAGAAGACGAGCCGGAACCTGGCGAATCGATCAGCCTGAGCAGCGAAGACCCCGAACCGGAAGAAGTTGCTCTGGTCAAAGAGCGCAGCGAGGCGATTCAGGCGCTGATGAATGATCTCAGCCCGGACTACCGGGCGGCGGTGGTACTGCGTTACTGGTACGACTACTCGTACGCTGAAATCGCTGAGATGATGGATACCACTGAAAGTGCCGTCAAAAGCCGCCTGTTCCGCGCCCGGCAAGCGTTGGCGAGCAAACTTGATTCGCAGTCTGCTGCCCGGCTGATCAGCCCGTTGTTGGAGGAGCGCTGATGTCTACCGAACGACAAAAGCAACTCATACAAGAAGCCCTGGATGATCTGCTCACCCCTGAAGCCCAGCAGGAACTGGCGCAGGAACTGGGTGATGATGTCGAACTTTCGGCGGCTTATGAGCGGCTGAAACAGGTTGACCGGGTGCTGCGGAACGCGCCATTTGAACACGCACCGCAGCGGTTAGCCCTGAACATCATGGCGCGGCTGGCGAAAAGCGTCCCCGAACTGAAAACGCGCGTCTCGGCGCTGGCGCTGGCGCTGGGGCTGACACTGGTGGTTGTGGTATTGCTGCCGCTGCTGGTGGCGGCGGGCTGGCTGATTTTGAGCGTCATGGGGAACGCGGCGGCACTGAGCAGTGCGCTGCAACAGTTGACGACCCTGCTGACGGTGGTTGTCGGGGTATTGACCGTATTTATCGAAAAGGCGCAGGAGATGGTCGCGTCCAGCCCGGCAGCACCGGCAGCATTGCTGGCATTGATCCCGGTGAGCATTTTCTGGCTGACGCGCAATGTCATGGGTAAAGATTCGGACTCGGACACGAACGATGCAGACTAGAATGCCTTCCCAGCCCATGAATTCCCGTAAAATGGGGCTGTTCGCTATCGGGGTGGTGCTGGTGCTGGTGGTCGCGTTCATTGCGCGGGGGGCGGTGCAGCTTAAGTCACCGGAAAGCCAGGGCGTGCTGTTTCGAGATGCCTACACCCTGACCGGCGTAATGAATGATCCCCTGGTCGTCATCGGCGATCAGGCGCTGCTGGCCGCAGACAGTACGGTAGATGGTGATGCCGCCCTCGTCACCCGCAGCAGTTCGGTTGCCGCCGGAGTGGTAAACGGTGATCTGACCCTGATTGGCAGTGATCTTTCGATGCAGGGTAAGGTATCGGGCGACGTGGCGCTGCTGGGAACGAATCTGGTGCTGGACGGGCGTGTAGGTGGGGATGTTGTTGCCCTGGGCAGTACCCTGACGATTGACGCCGGAACGCAGGTTGCCGGAGATATTTTTGCCTGCGTCGGTACACTAACCGATAATCGGCCTGAATCGGGCAATCTGAAATCTTGTAACCAGATCGAGGGTATCCCCAGTATTTTTGGCGCAGACGGCAACTTGACACTCCTGGCGCTAAAACCCGGCATTGGTACGGTGATCGGTTCGCTGCTGCTGGCCGGATTTGCGATTTTGAGTGTGATAATGTTCCCTCGGCAGGTTCAATCCATGCGGGCGGTGGCATTTGCCCACCCGATATACACGGGGACTGCCGGAGTCATGGCCGCACTGCTGTGGATTGGTATCGCTGCTGGCGGCCTGCTACTGTTAGCATTTATTCCGGTGGTGGGGGCATTCCTGCTGCTACTACTGGTCTTATCCCTGCTGGTGGTTGTTATCCTGAGCGCGGCGGGTTGGGTGGCGCTGGCCTTCGGGTTGGGCGACGCCGTGCTGCGGCGTGTGTTCCGGCAGGCACAGCCGCCGCTGCTGGCGACGTTCGCCGGGACCGTGCTGCTGTTCGCGCTCTGGCATGTCCTGTTACTGGTGCCTTCCGGCGGGGTATGGCTCGGCCTGGTGCTGCTGGTGTTTAGCTTGCTGGGGCTGGGTGCGGCGCTTGTCACACGGCTTGGGTGGCGTCGCTGATAGCTGCGCTACCTGATTTCTACAAGTTTTTTGTGTGCCAACCGGCTGGTTGTGCAGTACAATAGGCATAGTTTGTCGTACAGCCGCGCCTTCAGGCCGCAGGTTGTTATCCGTCCTGATTATCGGAGGAGAATCCGTCCCATGCCCACTATATTTGAAAAAATCAACACCCTGATTAACGCGAATCTTCATGCGATTGTTGATCGTGCGCTGGAATCCAACTCGGTGCAGGTGATGGATGAGTACATCCGTCAGGTGGAACGCAACCTGGAAGCGCTGGAAGACTCAACGGCGACCGTCGGCGGCACGGTGAAAACGCTCAAGCGCAAGTATGAAGAGTTCGCTGCTCAAGCTGAAAAGCTTGACCGGGATATTGATACCCTGGTGATTAAAGGGAAAAACGATCTGGCTGCCGCTGCCCAGGCCGAACTGAATACCAAGCAGGAACTTTCTCAGGAATATTACGAACAATGGCAGGAACAGGAAGGCCAGTACCAGAAAATGCTGGATATGCGGCTGAAATTGGAATCCCGCCTGACTATGATTAAACAGGAACGCGAACACCTGCGCTCCCTGATCGAACTGGCCGAGGCCAAGAAGGTCACCACCAAGACTATTAAGAGCCTGGACGACCTGTCCAACGTCGGTGACGAGCAGATTACCAGCCTGAGCGAGAAAATTCGGCAGCGCCTGGATACCGAAGATGCACGCCTGGACATGGCGACTCGCAATATCTCGGACGAGATTGAAGAGGCGGTGCGCGGCGGCGAAATTGACCGCCAGTTACAGGAACGCCGCGAACGGTTGCAGCAGAGCGGTAAGATTTAGGGGCTGTCCGGTGGGTAGGGCGCAGTAACACAGTTTCACTATTCAATACGGATTTCCGGTAGGGACACGCAACGGCGTGTCCGCCGGACGCCCCTACACACGGGAACTCCGTGTTCATTGCTTAAAACGCATTATCGTGCCCGCGAAAATCACCCTTAGGGCGGGAAACCGAAAGATCGTGTATGCAAGAGCAACCGCGCGGCCTTGTTCGTCGTATTGAATCATACGACACGCGGAGAATATTGAATGTCTGATAACTCATCCAACGTGCGGAATCGTGCCTTAGGCGCTATGATGACTAACGCAGTGCTGCGTTGGGAAAGCATCGTCACCATTGCGATGACGGCGATACTTTTCCTGTTCGTGAAAGACCCTTTTCCCTGGTGGCAGGATTGGTTTTGGCTGGTCGCCGGGGCGATTGCGGAAGGGGCGCTCGTTGTCTCGTCGCTGACTGATCCGGAAGCAGCGCAGCAGGCAATTTCCCGCGAATTTGAGAACAAGTACGACCTGCGGGACATCAAAAACCATGTTTCACGCCAGCGCTTGCAAAGTGCACTGGAATACCGCCGCAATATGCTCGTGCTGGTCAAGCGGCACAAAGGCGCGATGCGGACTCATCTCCAGCAAACGGTGGATGACATCAACGACTGGATTGACCATATGTACGACCTGGCGCTCCACATTGACGCCTTCGAGAACAACGAACTGGTGGAGCGGGACCGTAAAATGGTGCCGCAGCAGCTTGAGAAAACGCGCATCCGGGCCGAACGCGAGAAAGACCCGACGGTACGCCGTGACCTGGAAGAGCAGATCAAGCAACTTGAGCAGCAGTTGACCAACCTGAACGCGACGGTGAACAGTGTCAAACGCGCGGAAATCCAACTGGAAAGCACGCTCTCCTCGTTGGGGACGATCTATGCCCAGATGTCTCTGCTGGGGACAAAAGAGGTGGATAGCTCACGGGCACAGCGCCTCCGTCTGGAAATTCAGGATGAGGTATCCAGTTTGCAGGATACCATCTCCGCGATGAATGAGGTGCAGGCCCAGCAGTTACGGCTGCAGTGAGGCGGTCAGTTTTCAGCTATCAGGAAAAGATAGCCCCATAGCGGGTCAGCCGGATAGCCTAAAACGCTAACGAGCTAAGATGATGCTAATCCGGCGGCGGATGCCTGACGGCGGTACACCACCACGAACTGACCAATGGTGACTCCACAGAGGATCACCACCGCGAGCAAAGCCCCTTTGCCGGGTAGCAGGCCGAACAGCACGGCATCCAGCAGCACTGTCCACAATCTTTCCGTGTAACCAAAAGAAGCGACCAGCGGCAGCGGTGCTAATTCGCCAGAACGCGCCAGGGCGTACAGCCCCAGCGCCCCAACCAGACCGATAATAACGATCCCGACCAGGCTGGTCGGTGATGGCGTCTCCCACACAAAGGGCATGACAAAAGTGAGTGGAATAAACACCCACAGCGCGGTATGAAACAGGCTGGTCAGGGGGTGGTCGTTACGTAGTATCCGCGATAACGTCAGGTGCAGGCTCAGGCACGCGCCCATCCCTACCGCGTACAGCGAGCCGAGGGAAAGAATGCCACGATCCGCCCGATAATACACGGCCATCGCGCCGAACCCCACGATGCCGATCATCCAGAAGATGCGGCCAACCGGCTCGCGCAAAATCAGCACGGAAAAGACCAGTGCAATTAACGGGGAAATCCAGTACACCGCCCACACGTCATTGATCGGCATGGTGCTGGCCGCCCAAAGAAAAAAGAGCGGCATCCCCAGCATCGTCAGTGACCGGGTGATTTGCAGCGGCAGTCGGTTGGTGCGCACCAACCGGGTTTTATAACGCGGCCCCAGCACAATCACCATAAACAGCAAGTGAACCACGTACCGCCCCCACACCAGTTGATAGGCGGAAATGTCGTGTACCAACTGCGTGCCGGTTAGCTCAACCACCGCAAAACAAAGCGCGGAGAGAATCATATAGAAGATAGCTTGCAACACAATATCTCGACTGATCGCTGTGGTTTCGTGACCGATGACCGACTCCATAGATCGCCCTCTCAATTGGTCTGGATGTGTACCGTATTTTAATTATACTCCGCCCGCAGCGTTTCCCCTGAATTCTCCTTCCTCTACTCAATTGGCATTCTTGTGTACAATAGTAAACACAATCAGGGTGTAATGAGTACACAGGCTTATGGAGTTCATCGCCAACCGTTACCACTTGCACGGCCAACTTGGCGCGGGCGGTATGGGCGCGGTCTATGAAGCGCTCGATCGTCTCACCGGGGAAACTGTTGCGCTGAAAAAGATCGCTATCCCGACGCTTCCTGACCCATCAACCCCTTCCAGTATGAGCAGCGACCTGCGTCTGACGCTGTCGCACGAATTTCGCACCCTGGCGTCCCTGCGCCACCCCAATATTGTCACTGTTCAGGATTACGGCTTTGATGCCGAACGCCAGCCGTTTTTCACGATGAGTCTGGTCAAGGATCCGCTCACGATTTTGCAGGCCGGGTCCCGTCGTCCGCTGGACGGCAAAGTCCATTTGCTGCTGGAGATGCTGGGAGCACTCAGTTATCTGCACCGCCGGGGGATCATCCACCGTGACCTCAAACCAGGGAATGTGTTGGTGGATACGGATGGTACTGTCAGGGTGCTGGACTTCGGGCTGGCAACCACCGGTATTTCCGATGATAGCCGCCAGGTGATCGGCACAGCGGCCTATATGGCGCCGGAGCTGCTGATGGAAGCCCCGGCATCGGTGGCGTCCGACCTGTACGCGGTGGGCATCATCGCCTACCAGATGTTCATTGGGCGGCATCCGTTCAATGTGGGCAATGTCTCGGTACTCATCACGCAGATTCTCCGTGCGCCAGTCTCTTTCGCGGGCGTAGATGAGCGAATAGCACCGGTTCTGGGACGGTTGCTTGCCAAATTCCCCGCTGACCGTTACGCGCAAGCCCAGGATGTAATTCAGGCGTTGTGTGAAGCCACCGGGCTACCCCTGCCGCCGGAAAGCGCCGCTGTCCGTGAGAGTTTCTTGCAGGCATCGCGCTTTGTAGGGCGAGAGGAAGAACTCGCGCAGTTACGCCGGGCGCTGCGCCAGGTCGTCGCCCATACACCGGATTCGCAATCCGAAGAATCGGTTTCCAAGGTAGCAGAAGATGTGCCGGGCGGCGGTTTCTGGCTGATTGGCGGTGAAAGCGGGGTCGGCAAGTCCCGCCTGACGGATGAACTCCGCATCCAGGCGCTGGTCGCCGGGGCACGTGTTTTGCACGGTCAGGGTGTGGCCGATGGCGGGCAGACCTACCAGTTGTGGCGTGAACCGCTGCGCCGGATGACGCTATGGGCGGACATCAGCGACGCCGACGCCGCCATTCTGCGTGACTTGGTGCCGGACATTGCTGCCTTGCTGGGGCGCGAGATTCCCAATGTGCCACCTTTAGAGGGTAATGCCTACCAACAGCGGCTCACCACCGCGATTGCGGCGGTTTTTCGTGGGCAGACGACGCCCATCGTCCTCCTGATGGAAGATTTACAGTGGGTGATAGAGAGCCTGGAACCGCTGCGCGTGTTAGGTGAAATGGCCGCTGAACTGCCGTTGCTCATCATTGGTACCTACCGCGACGATGAAAGTCCCGACTTACCACAAAAACTCCCCGGCGCTCGGGTGATGCGCCTGCCACGTCTTGCGCCTGCCGCGATTGCCTCATTGAGCCAGTCCATGTTGGGGGAGGCTGGCACACGCCCCGAAGTGATTGACCTGCTGGAACGAGAAACCGAGGGGAACGTCTTTTTTATCGTGGAAGTGGTGCGGGCGCTGGCCGAAGAAGCCGGGCGTCTGAGCGACATAGGCCAAGTGACGTTGCCGCAGCAGGTCTTCGCCGGGGGTGTTCAGCGCGTGGTGCTGCGCCGGCTAGATCGGGTGCCAATGGCGGATCGCCCGCTGCTCAGGTTGGCAGCGATTGTCGGACGGCAGGTTGATCTGCATGTGTTGGACGCGCTGGCGGCGATGATTTCCTACCCCCAGGCCAATCTTGAGTCGTGGCTGACCGCCTGCGCGAACGCCGCCGTGCTGGAAGCCCAGGATGGCCGCTGGCGCTTTGCCCATGACAAGCTGCGCGAGACGCTGTTAGCCAACATTCCAGCCGACTCGCGCCCGTCCCTGTACCGGAAAGCCGCCGAAGCACTGGAAACCGCACTGGATGATCCACTCCAGTACGCCGGACAGTTGACACAGTTGTGGGCTGTCGCCGGGGATACCCGCCGTGAGGCGCATTACGCCGCTTCTGCTGCGCTCCAGGCGCAAAAGACCAGCAATTACCATGTCGCGGTAGCGTTGTTCAACCGCGCTCTCCAACTGGAATCTTTCAATCAGGCGGAAGACCCGCGCCGGGACGAGGCGAATCTCTACCTCGAACTGGGGCGCACCCATTATAGCCTGAGCGACTATGATTCGTCCCGCACGAACGCCAACCGGGCGCTTGATCTGTTCCGCGCCCAGGGGGATAAACTCGGCCTGGCTGATTCGATCTCGCTTCTGGGGCAGATAAACGAGCGCCTAGGCAATACCGAGCAGGCGACCATCCAGATTAACGAAAGTCTGGCAATGTACCGTGAAACCGGCAACCTGCTGTATATCGGTTTCGGGTTGATGAATCGGGCGAACATCGAAAGCCACAACGGAGATTACCCAAAAGCCCGCGACACGCTGCTCGAATGTTATGATTATATGATTCAGGCAGATGATTCAGTAGCGATAGGCCGCACCCTGAATAACCTCGGCATCGTTCATGATATGTTAGGTGACTTCGAGAAAGCGACCCATTATTTTGAGGCAAGTCTGGAAATCCGCCGCAAGATCAATGACCGGCATGGCATCGCCTATACATTCTTCAACATGGCAGCGATGCTGAATGACCGTGACGAGACCGAGCGGGCGCTGGAACTTTACGCTGAATCCTTGAAAATTCTGCGTATCATTGGGGAGCGGCGCACGATAGGGATGGCGCTGTGGAGTCTGGGCGACCTGACGTACCGCTTCAAGGGGGATGTCCCTACCGCCTACACTTATCTTCAGGAAAGCCTGTCTCACTATCGGGCGGTAAATTACCTGTTTGGGATCGCGCAAACCCTGATCGCACTGGGAACTGTCGCCGCCGGGGAAGGGGATTACACCCAGGCACATCAGACTTTTCAGGATGCCCTGGCGATTGCTCTGGAGCGGCAGTTTGACAATCTCGTGAATGAAGTGGCGCTCCATATCGGGAGTCTATGGGTGCGCGGTGGGCAGGTGGAGTCCGGCTTGGGGGTGATCGGGCTGGTTCAGTCCCGGAGCCCTGGAAACACGGTTTTAGAACGGATTACGAAACGTATTCTCGACGCGCTGCGCCCGGACATCCCGCCGGACAAGTTGGCCGCCGGACTGGAACGCGGCGCGACGCTGGACTGGGAGACTATAAAACTAACGTTGGTGGAAGGAAACCTGTCGTGAAACGCGCAGTCTGGCTCATTTTGCTCCTGATGCTGCTCGGTGTATCGGCTTTAGCCCAGGAGAATCGCCTGGACAGGGTGGAACGCTGGCTCTACCTGATTGATGTCAACCTGGATGAGACTGCCGTGACACAAATCGCCGACTCGGACTATGACCTGGTAGTGATTGATTTCATCACCTCCGAGGCGAATAACACGGACTATCCACTGGCAGAGGTCATCACCCAATGGCACGCCGCGCCGCACCCAAAACTGGTCATCGCCTATATTGATACCGGCCAGGCCGAATCCTACCGCACCTACTGGCAAGCTGGCTGGGGGATTGGCAACCCGGAATGGATTGTCGGGGCGGACCCGGACGGATGGGAAGGTGATTACCCGGTGGCTTTCTGGTATGACGAGTGGCGGGCAATCTGGTTGGGCGAAAATGGCTACTTGCAAGGTATTCTCGACGCCGGGTTTGATGGAGTCTATCTCGATTGGGTAGAGGCGTATTCAGATGAAGCTGTCGCCGCCTTTGCGGAGGCCGAGGGGGTAGACCCGCTGCAAGAAACGGTCTGGTGGGTGAGCGATATTGCCGATTTCGCCCGCAGTCGTCAACCCGGATTTATCGTCATCAGTCAGAACGCGGCGGAACTGGCACAGAATGATGAGTACATCGCGGTGATTGACGCCATCGCTCAGGAGCAGACGTGGTTTGATGGCGGCGCGGACAACCTCCCGCCCGGTGACTGCCCCCTACCGCGTACTGAAGCTGATATTGATACCCCGGCTTACCGGGATTCGCTCCCGCCGCTCTGCCAGGAACAATACGACCAGTACCCGGATAGTACGCTGCATGTCAGCACGGAAGGCTACCTGGAAGACCTGCTGCTGGCGCAAAGTAAAGGCGTGACGATCTTTACCGTAGATTATGCCGTCCAGCCGGAAAACGTCGCTTGGATTTACCAGACCGCCCGCGAACTCGGTTTTATCCCCTTTGTGGGCAACCGGGCGCTGGATTCATACCTGGAGCCAATGCCATGAAACGTTGACACCTCAAAAACAGGCGGAAAATTGCTTCCCCAATTTGTTGATTAAAACGCACTTGCGATTTATAGTTATGCGAGATTTCCAAACAAGGGGCTGATGCCCCTTGTTGCCATAAACCAGGAAATTTTTACGGGGCGGTTCGATTGCGTTTGATTCAAGTGCTGTGGGAGGAAATGTATGGCTGCGGTTGAACCACGCAAACGCAGGGGGGAAAAGCAAAAAGGTTTCTTATTGGCACTGCCGGCACTCTTATGGCTGACTTTCTTTTTCCTGCTGCCAGTGTTCATTGTATTGATTGTGAGTTTTATGTCGCGCGGGCGCGGCGGCGTGGCGGAATTGCCGCTGACCCTGGCAAATTACGAACGGGTATTTGATGTCTTTCTGATCGTGATTCAGAACTCACTGTGGATCGCACTCGTGACCACGATCATTTGTCTGGTGGTGGGCTATCCCCTGGCGTTTTTCATCAGCACGCGCCAGAGTTCCCGCGCCCGCACCTTCGCCCTCTTTATGATTATGCTCCCCTTTTGGACAAACTTCCTGGTGAGGACCTACGCGATTCAGTCTATCCTGGGGCGCGAAGGCATCCTGAATACCTTCTTCCAGAGCCTGAGTCTGATTACTGAACCGCTGCGGCTGCTCAATACGCCGGAAGCCGTGTTAGTTGGCCTGGTCTACGGTTTCCTGCCGTTTATGGTGCTGCCGATTTACGCTTCGGTGGAGCGGTTCGACTTCCGGTATGTGGAAGCCGCACATGACCTGGGCGCGAACGACATCCGCGCGTTCCTGCGGGTGGTGTTCCCCATGACTCTGCCGGGCGTGGTGGCCGGGTGCATTCTGGTGTTCATCCCGGCGATTGGGGCCTTTGTCACCCCTGACCTGTTGGGCGGCACCAAAGGCATCATGATCGGCAATCTGATTCAGCAGCAGTTTCGCGGTTCAGGCAACCAACCGCTTGGTTCGGCACTGTCCATTGTCCTGATGGCGCTCGTGATGCTGGCGCTGCTTATTTACATCCGTTTTGGCGACCAGGAGGGGTAAGCGATGGCCGGACAAACGCTGGCGCCGCGCGCCAAACTTGAATTTGACCAGGGCAGTATCCGTCGTGACCAGTGGGTACGCAAGATCGGCAAAGCCGGCCTGCTGATTAACCCGCTGATCGTCTATTTCTTCCTGTGGGCGCCGATTGCGGTGCTGATTATCTACTCGTTTAACGCCGGCGAGTCGGTTTCCACCTGGGAAGGGTTTACCTTCAAATGGTACAACAACATCTTCGCGAACACGCTGGCTGCCGGGACAGAAGCGGCGCGTTTTTCTACCGAACTCATGTTGAACTCCGTCAAAAACAGCCTGATTGTGAGCCTCAGTGCCACGACCATCTCAACGGTCATCGGCACAATGGTCGCCCTCAGCCTGGAACGGGGGCGGTTTCCCGGTAAAAAATTCCTGGATGCCGTGCTGTACCTGCCGGTCATTATCCCGGAAATCACCCAAGGTATTTCACTGGCATTGTTCTTCAAAGTCATTTTCGACTGGATTAATGTGCAGAGCCCCGATATCCACCCGACATCCGGGTTTGGCACGATTATTATTGCTCATGTGGCGTTTAGTATTTCATATGTTACAATTGTGGTTCGGGCGCGGCTGTCCGATATGAACCCTCGCTATGAAGAAGCCGCGCGTGACCTGGGTGCAAACGAATGGCGCACTTTCTGGCGGGTGACGTTCCCGCTGATCCTGCCGGGGGTGTTGGCCGGGGCGTTGTTGGCCTTTACGATTTCGCTGGATGACTTTGTGGTGACCTTTTTCAATTCCGGCGTTGGAACAACGACCCTGCCTATTTTCGTATACGGTCTGCTCAAGACTCGTGTGCCGCCGGAGATCAATGCCATTTCGACTTTGATGTTGGTCGCTTCCACTATCCTGGTTGGCTCATCGCTGGCTCTACAAGGGCGTGGTGCCGATCAATAGGAATTCATCAGGGTTTACTGGCCGGGAACCGGCATTCAGCCGTGTTTTCGACTTGTGATCGTTCGTTTGGTTACGCAAAAAATGCCTTTTCATTAAAGTAGATGCGTAACGTCTGAGTTTTTCGAGGGAGAACCACATGAATAATCGATTTTTTGTATTATTGATTGTCGGGCTGCTGTTGGTGGCGCTTGTCGCCCCCGTAGCGGCGCAGGATAGTGAAATGGCTACCACATGGACTTGCCCGGAAGGTTTTGCGGGGCAGCAGTTGAATGTGTACAACTGGTCAACCTACATCGCGGAAGACACAATTTCCAACTTTGAAAAACTGTGTGGCGTCACCGTCACCTATGACACGTTCGAAAGCAGTGAAGCCGCTGTCGCGCGTCTACGGGCCGGCAATCCAGGGTATGACATCGTCGTCCCTGCGGGTAGCGACATCCCCCGCCTGATTGAGGAAAACCTGCTCGTGCCGCTGGATATGTCGCTGATTCCGAACTTCGCCAATATAACACCAGAACTCACCGGCACGCCGTTTGACCCCAACAACGAATACGCCCTCGGCTACCAGTGGGGTACCATCGGTATTGGCTACAACACGACCAAGGTAAGCGAGGAAATTACCACCTGGGATCAGATGTTCAATTATCCTGACCCAACCGTGGCCTGGCTGGAAGACCGTCGGGGAATGCTAGCCACCGCCGCCCTGATTCTGGGTTACGACCCCAATACTAAAGACCCGGATGAAGTGCAGGCCATAACCGATTACCTGATCGAACACGGCAGTAACGTCATTTATATCGCCGGGGATGATGGGCAGGAACTGCTGGCACGCGGCGAGGCCGATATCGTGGTGGAATACAGCGGCGACATCTTCCAGATCATAGATGAATGTGAATGCGATGATTACGTTTACGTCATCCCTGCTGAGGGCGCGAATATCTGGATGGACATGATGGCGATTCCAGCCGGGGCGCAGAACGTCCCACTGGCGCACGCTTTCCTGGATTACATCCTTGATCCGCAGGCCGGCGCGGACATCAGCAACTACACCGCCTATGCCAGCCCGAACCAGGCGGCGATTGACCAAGGGCTGATTGACCCGGAACTGCTGGATAACCCGGCCATTTACCCGGATGCCGAACTGCTTCAGCGGCTGTACTGGATTCAGCCGAACATTGAGAGCGAACAGCTTTACAATGACGCCTGGGACGAAATCAAGATTCGGATTGGGCAGTAGAAACTCATCTACTGACAGGATGTCAGGGCGATAGCTGAAGACCTCTGGTGGGGGCATGATAATGCAGGTTAAGAATATTCTGTAAATAGGATTCTGTAGGGACGCCCTTGTGGGCGTCCGAAACGGTTTCCCGGTTATTTCTTAATGCGTATTATCATGCCCCTACCAAGGGCATATCCTAACGACATCCTTTTAGACGGGAGGACAGCTGCGATCAAAAACAATATATCGGGGGAGGCCCTGCCGCAGTGTGGCGTCCGTGTCTCCTTTCGCCTTTTCCGGGCAACCGGAATCAGTTCCCAAAATGCAAGTCAATCTATCAGGTGTCCTATGTATTACTGAGTACGAAAGAGAAAAAACGTTGAACAAGCTGACCATTCTACTTTGTTTTGGTTTGTTCGCACTCGTTATGAGTGTCCCGGTTGTCGCCCAGGAGTCCACCATCAAGACCACATGGACTTGCCCGGAAGGCTATGCCGGAGAGCAGTTGAATGTGTTCAATTGGTCAACCTATATCGCAGAAAACACCGTGTCTGATTTCGAGACGCTGTGTGGCGTGACGGTTGTCTACGATGTGTACGACTCCGACGACTCGCTTCTCGCCCGGCTGCGGCAGGGTAATCCCGGTTACGACATTGTCGTCCCCAGCGACTTCGCCGTACCGACGATGATTGAAGAAGGGTTGTTCGAACCCCTGAACCTCGATAATATCCCGAATATCAACAATCTCAGCCCTGATCTGCGTTCCGCGCCCTACGACCCGGAGAGTGAATACACCGTGCCGTACCTGTGGGGGACGTTCGGGATCGGCTACGATGTGACCCGGGTCGGTGAGGCAGTTACCAGTTGGGAGCAGTTCTTTAACTATGATGGCCCGGTGGCCTGGATTGATGACTCGCGAATTATGCTTGCCATTGGCCTGGTAATGGTCGGCTATGACCCCAATTCCACCAATGAGGAAGAAATTGTCGCCGCTGGTGAGTACCTGAAGGAACACAGTGGCAACGTGGTGGCTATCGCCGGGGATGACGGCCAGGAAATGCTGGCACGCGGCGAGGTGGACATGGTGATCGAGTATAATGGGGATATTTTCCAGCTTGCGCTGGATTGCGAGTGCGACGATTTCGCCTATGTAGTACCGGTAGAAGGGACAGGATTCTCGTCCGGGTTCGTGGGGATTCCCACCGGGGCGCAGAATCACGCGTTGGCAGAAGTCTTTATTGACTATCTGCTCGACCCACAGGTCAGCGCGGACATCGCCAATTTTACGGCGTATCCGACGCCCAATCAGACCGCGATTGACGAGGGATTGATTGACGAGGCGCTGCTGAACAACCCTGGGGTTTACCCCAGTGAAGAGGCACGCCAGCATATCTTTTTCGTACTGCCCAATATCGAACTGGAAGAAACATATATTTCGATCTGGGATGAGGTCAAAATTCGTCTCGGCGGGTAGGTATTTCGTGTGACCCGCACCCAGTGAACGGACTACGGGGGCGTCGACAGGCGTCCCCGTGCCCACATTCCGTCTTTTTGTCCGCTTGGGGAGATTCCTGGGGTTCCGAATGGTGAATGATTTCACTGCCAGACCCATATACGGCACCCAGATACCCTGAAGTTGAAATTGATTGAACTTATGACACAATATGATGTTGAACTCATTGACGTAACGAAGGAATTTCCCGCACGGCGACAGGATGGCCTGGTACGCGCTGTAGATAATGTCTCGCTGCAAATCGCTGCCGGGGAATTCTTCGCGCTGCTGGGGCCGAGTGGCTGCGGCAAAACCACCACGCTGCGGATGATCGCCGGGTTTGAAGATACCACCTCCGGGCAGATATTGATTCGCGGCAGCGCCGTCCAGCATATCCCGCCGTTTCACCGCCCGGTCAACACCGTGTTCCAGGATTACGCCTTGTTCCCGCACATGACGGTTATCCAGAACATCATGTTCGGGCTGGAAATGGAAGGCGTAAATAAACAGGAAGCCCGCAAGCGGGCGATTGAGGCGCTGGAATTGGTGCGACTGCCCCAGGTGACGCATCGCAAGCCCCGCCAGCTTTCCGGTGGGCAGCAGCAGCGTGTCGCGCTGGCGCGGGCGCTGGTGAAAAAACCGGCAGTGCTGCTGCTGGACGAGCCGTTGGGGGCGTTGGACTTAAAACTGCGCCAGGCCATGCAGTATGAACTCAAAACCATGCAAAAAAGCCTGGGCATCACGTTTATTTTTGTGACCCATGACCAGGAAGAAGCGATGACGATGGCGGATCGGATCGCTGTCATGGATCAAGGTAAAGTGCTGCAGGTCGGCAAGCCGGAAGAGATTTACGAAACCCCGGCCACCAAGTTTGTCGCGGATTTCATCGGTGAAACAAATTTCATCAAAGGTCAGATTGGCGAGATCGGTGAACAGTTCGTCACCGTACAATTGAATGAGCAGACGCGCATCAAAGCAGCGGCGAGCGCGGAACTATCCCTCAGCGCCGGTCAGCAAGTCACCGTCGCGCTGCGTCCTGAAAAAATAAACCTGTTCCAGGTTAAAGGGACGATTGAGTATGAAGAAGGCTCAACCGAATCGGCTGAATCGTATAAGGCGGCGCTGCTGCGCGACCCGAATATCAACCTGATTCGCGGCACGGTGAAACAGGCGATCTACATCGGCACGGATACGCGCTATGTCCTCACGATCCCCGGCAATCAGGATGTTGTCGCCCGGATTCAGAACTTCGGGCTGCGTTCGGATACGGTATTTGAGCCGGGTGATACCGTGAATATGTTCTGGAATGCTGAAAATGGGCGTGTGCTGCTGCAATAGCGGCGGCTGCGCCTAGAAATCTATCGTTCCGTCGCCATCTTCGTCCAGGAATCCGCCGAAAATCTCATCTTCGTTATCCTCGTCATGATGACGTAGGGGCTGGCTGTCGGGCAAGGTGGTTGAGAAACGAGTCCTTGGGGTTCGTGGAGAAAAGTCGGTTGATTGCGCTGTTGGCGAGGGTGGAGACGGATTTTCAACCTGTCGAGCAACAGCGGAATCGAAATCCAGCGACTGTGCGCGAGCGCGAAAATCACCGCGTGAACGGCGTTCCCGGCGGGTGGTGGAACGGGTCACAAGTTCCGGCTCATTGTCATCCTCTCCGGCGCTCAACACACCAAAGATGCCGCCAATGCCGCTGAAGGCACTCCACAGGCGCACGCCGGTTGTGCGAGCCACGATGAACGCCACGACCAGAAACGTTCCCACGCAAACCAATGCCAGACCGCATACCGTCAGCAGAATCAGGCCAATATCCATTACAGTACTCCTAAAATCAGTTGTCGTCTTTCTCAGTCCCTACGTGCTGGGCTTCCCCGGAGCGGTATTTTTGCACAGCAGAGTCAAAGTCTAGAGACTCAGCTTTTGCCCGCAGTTCTTCAAGGCTGTGGTCATGGACAGAGGATTGTGCCTGGGAGTGAGCGGTAGCTGGTTCATCTTCTTCTTTCGCATCTGTGAACATCCGCATCACTAACATGCCCAGCCCAAACACGCTGCCTTTCATAACCCGCAGCACCAGCAACCCTGCCAGTAGAATCAGAATCCCAACACCAACCGCTAGACCACATAACTGGATGACTTGAGGTGAAATATCGTTCATGACCGCACCTATGGCACTTTAGCTTCCTAGCTGGTTAGCACTTTAGCATATTAGGTTTTCTGGCTGTGAGCTGCTGGCCGCTGGCGTCTAGCTTTTAGCCGGTTAGCATTTTAATGCTTCATCTGATAAATCTCTGCGGTTTTTCGTAGGAGAGGGTCAAAGACCCTTCCCTACACCCGATAACCCTGATTACCTGACCGATTTACCGGACAAAGCATTTAGGCTATCAAGCTAACGAGCTATTGGACTACCCGGCTATCCAGCTGACCACTACTTCTGACTTGCTACCAACAACGGTACGACAGCCGCGTGAATGGCAGCGAAAGTCCGCTCTATAGTACCTTCAATATCGCTTTCCCCGACCAGATCATCATAGTTGACAACGACTCCCGTCCAACTGCCGGTATACCAACGGGCCAGCGGTGGCAGTGGTGTCTCCAGCAGACCCTCCGGCAGGGGGTGGGCATAAGCGTAAAAATACGGACGGTCAAAGCCAGGACTGCCAGGGGAGAACCCGTAATTCAGGTGGGGGTCGTGTTCTTCGCTGTTCCCCTTCGGGAACCAAAGGAACGACAGGTCAAAGCCATGCGGCCACACCCCCGCCGCTGACATCCACCCATACCGCCCTGCATGGAAACGCGCCAGCCCGGAATAGACTCGGTGCAGCACCCAGGCATAATCTTCCGCCGTCTGCGCGTCCACAGTCAGCGGGGTATTGCCAGTTAGCTTGCTCCTGTCTGGTGATAGTGGGTGTCCGGCATTCGCCAGCGCCGCCAGCAGTGCATCGGCTAGCCCGACCTGGGTATGCCCGGCCAGCGGCACTGTCACCGCCGGGTCGCCGGTATAGCGAATCGCCCGCTGTGCGAAATCGAGTACGAGTTCACCGCCGAAGGGCAGTGGCCTGGTGATTAAGCCTTCTGGGATAACTCGCAAAGTCAGGTGTAACCAATTTGGCAGTGGTTCGGCTACTGTCCGGTTGATCGCGCCGATCACCTGGGCGGTCTGGTGCAATCCGACCCGTGTCTGAGTCCAGTTCGATAGTGCTGGCAGTGGCATTCCATGTCTCCTGATGGTATGAGATTTGAACTATGCCAGGAAAGGCCGTATCTCCATTGTGAATTCTAATTATTGTAGCATGTGACTGATTTTGTGGTTTAGTAGTGGTATACGTCCACGATTCTCACTGTGTATTCTCCTCGGTTTCTATGGTGGATGAATTCCCCTTCAGCGCTGCTTGCAGTCTCCGCGACAACGCAGGAGCGATCACCCCCTGAACTGCTACTCCTTGCTTTGGGGCGTGTCTCGCATACAGCAGACGCATCAGTTCCCCGCCATACGCTGCGGCTAAATCATCAAATTCGGCGGCAGGCTGGCCGAGAACAGTTTCCAATACCTGTTGCGTTTGTGCTGCCAGGGTAGTATCTTCGGCAGGCCGTACTTCCGCCGGGAGTTCCTGCGTCATCATATGGATGACCTGCGCATGACTCTGCGGCTTCCATTCTGATGTCTCGCCCGCGAACGAATCCGCGTCGGGCAGTGGTGCGGCCAGCAGCGCCGCCGCGTCTACAATCCCACCACCATAGTTGGCAATCAGGTCCGCGTCCCACGATAGTGGCAAACGCCGGGTGTCCGCCAGCAGCCGCAGCAAGACCTGAGTCAGAGTCGCTTTTCCCTGGTAGCGTTGCCGCAACGCCTCGCGCCCATGATACGCTAACCACAGCGCGACTACCCCTGCCATATTCGGCGCTGAGAAAGATGTGCCACTGCCCGGCCAGAATCGCGGTGCCATATTGTCCTTGGGGTCAAAGGTTGCCCGCCATACCATTTCCGCAGGCGCGGAGATGTTCACTGCCGGCCCATGTGCCGATAAGTCCCAGGGGGCGTCCTGGACATTCGTTCCAGCGACAGCAATACAGTCTTCGTAGAAGGCTGGTGCGGCCACAAAAGGAATCGCGTTCCCGGCAGACGCCACGACGATACAGTTCGAGCGCTGCACAGCATCCGTGACAGCGGCTTCTAACCAGGGCGTCGTAATACCGCCAGAGGTAATCAGGATGATGTCGGCTTCTTGTTCCGCCGCATAATGGATGGCCCGTGCCAGATTCAAGCCGCTCGTCACCACGACGGTATCTGAATAACGGATCGGGATGAGGGTCGCGTCAGGCGCGACGCCACTTGGCGGCACATCGGCCTCGGCGGTGGTCTGAGCCTGTAGCGCGGCCTCCTGCCCGATTCCGAACGCACTGGTCACGGCCTCCCACAGATTGACCAGCACATGGATGATAGAAAGCAGCACCCCGACCAATCCCTGCGGCGGTTCGGGGCGCGGTTTGGGTGGCGAATTTTTCCCAGGGAACAATGTCACGGCGACGCTGGCGGTAGCCGTACCATGTCCAGGGTAGAGCACTCTTTCCAGTTCGGGATTCAGCGGATTGCGGGCATCATTCGAGCCATTCAGGATGTTCTTGGCGTGTACCAGGTCGAAATCATCCATATCCACGTCGGGATGCTCCGCCCAACCGGTATCGGTATGGGCGATAACAATCCCCTTGCCCCTGGGTGCGCCGCCGGGTGGTGGAGTCATCGCCCAGGCACGGTCTGCTCGGATATTTTTGAGCGACCAATTCGGCGGCGGTGCATCCTCTGGCGGGTCATTTTCTTCTAGTTGGGGTCTCGTTTGATCTGATAGCACGGCGGGTGTCAGAAAATATACCGAATCCAGCACATCGGGATCCACTGCCACAAAGCCGCAGGTATCTCGCAGCGCATAGGCAACATCAAACATACCAGATTGGTTGGTTGGCGATATCGCCAGCGTGAGGACAAAGAAACGGTGCATACCGAAATCGGGATTGACAGCATTGAATAGCGGTTCAATCTGAATTCCCATTTCAGAACTCAGATTCAAAGCCCCGGCGACAGCCTCCCGCGCCGTTTCAGGCGTCATCTCTGTTGACAGTTCGATGACAAAGCGCGTCCCACTTCCGGAAGCCTGGGCTGTTGAGGCAGTCATCTGCTGGTGGACTTCATCGAGAATTTGCCGGTTCAGTTCATCAAAAGCCATCAGTTCCTCCCCTCATTGACGGATAAACGAGTGTGATTACCCGTTGTTTCCCTCCACTCTGTCAAATAAGGCATCTAACAAGGATTGCTGGTTCTGCTGGTGCTGTTTGATGTGTTCGTTCAATTCCAGCAGTGTGCTTTCTATCTCGCGGCGGCGGTTTTCGCTGGCTTCCAGGTCATCCAGTGTCTGGTTACGAATGACGACCTCGCGTTCCGAAGTCCCCAACGCATTCAGATTCTTCCGCAGCCCCTCTTGTAACCCGGCCAACTGCTGGTAGTCAGCCTGAAGTCGCTTCATGTTCTCATTAGCGTCCACCACCTGTGCTTTGGCATCCAGCAGGTCGTGGATGGTCGCGTAGGCCGTATCCGTCAGTCCCCCCGCTTCGTGCAGTTCATCCACGTAATCCGACTTCCAACTGTCTATATCTTCGCTATTTTCGAATACATGCCGCACGCGCACGGTGAACGTGGTTTCTTCGTTGCCTGGCACGGCAACCCGCCAACGGCTGTGTCCCTGTCCGGTGAAATTTGGTGTGGGCATCTCAAAATACTGCCCCTTGTCAGAGTCGCGGCGCTCAATCAAAACCACGACTTCCCGCTGAACGCGGCTTATCAACCGGTAACTGTGGTCGGCAATCTGGGAACGACTGACAACCGCCTGGCGTTGGTCGGCGTCAAACCGAATTCCTGCGATTTCCTTGTCATGCCAGGTGTTTTCTTCTTCAACCAGGACACCGAATTCCAGCGCGTAGGGGATTTGCAGGTCATCGCCTGCCCCGGTAAAACGAATCAAACCTTCGCCCTGATATCGTTCGTCGTCAATGATCGTCACCGGCCCTTGTTCCAGCGCCATACCGGTGGTGTTCTGTAAATGCCACACCAGCAGCGGGTGATTGGGCATCTTGTCCCCGTTGTAGACACACAGCGGCTCGTAATCCAGCACCACATCCATAATCTGGACCATCGCGGACTGGCCGCGCCGGACGGAAACCGGACTGCTGACGGTATAAGTGAGGAACTCCTGTTCGGCGTTGCCCATGATAACTGGCACAAAGTAACTGCTGCTGACTTTGAGATCACCCAACGGGCCGGAACGTAACAAGGTCGGGAAACCGGCTCCATAAGAGTCGTCCCCATTGCCGACCCGTAGTCGCATCATGTCCAACAAATTAGACATGAGTTCGTTCATACGCTGGACACTGTGACGAATGTTCTGGACGAACTTTTGCTGCTCATTTGTCAGCGATCCGACGCGATCCAGTAAATCGGCATAGCCATGAATGGTGGACAGTGGGTTTCTAAGGTCATGCGAAATGGCGCTGATTGCTTCGGCAATCCGGGGGTCGCCGGGCAGAGACGGTGATTCGTCGGAAACCTGGGGGCGGGCGGGAGTGCGTGACTCCATCAGGCCATACTCAAACGAGATCGGACGCCCGGACATGAGAGTCAGCGAAACCTCCTCCAAATCCTCGTCCAATGAGTTTTCAAACAAGCCCCACCCAATCAGGCGTGCCTGCCCGGTGCCGTTACTGATAATCCGGTAGCTGACCCGCCATGTCGGGCTGGGGGCGAGGTAGCCAATGCTGAGATCATGTTCCTCGCCGGAAAGCCGCACCGTCAGCGTCGCACGGGTCTGTTCCATTCGGCTGACATCCAGGAAGAAACGAATATCCACCGGGGCGCGGTCATCCAGCAGCGTGATACCGGAAATGTCCTGTACCGGCACGATAGCGATGTCGGCGGCGTCGGCCTCATTTTGCAGTAGGATAACCGGTGGCTGGGTTTCTGGTGTAAGGGACGATTCCACCCCGATAATGCGTCCGGCGGCCTTACGGTCCCCATTGAGATGAAGTTCGACCTGACTGCCGCGCAAACTCGCCATTAGATCTACCAGACTGGCGCGTTCGGTCATCTGGATGGGCAGCCCGGCCAGCACCGCATTCTTGTCTTCCGGCGTTTCATAATCCACGCTCAAAACCTGCCCGCCCTGGTGGACGGTGACATTCAGGCTCTTGAGGGCGTCGTTGACCACCTCGCGCGGGATAATGAGTGAGGTCGTTTGTCCGGTGAGCGTTCCACGCCGCTCAAAATACCCGATACCCTGCTTGTACAGTGTCAACCGGCGGATCGGTAATTGAGTCATGTTTTCCTCTGTTCACTATATGACGAGAGCGGCAATCCTGGCACAGAACGGTCTATCATCAGCGGCAGCGCCAACCCGCTCAACAGCGCCACCGCCAGCCCGACGAATGGCACACCTTCCAGCCGGAAATAAAAGAGAAAGGCGACCAGTTCCCCGGCAATCCACGCGGCCAGCGCAGCCAGAAACCAGACCAGCGCGGCTCGCTGACCGCCGCTCAAACGGCGCACCGCGATGGCCTGAGCCAGACCTAGCGGTACGCCCACAAACACGCCAAAAACCAGCCCCAGCAGCAGATGTTCCGTCGTGATCGTAGACGCGAACCGCCGCCCCAGCACCACCCCCGCCGTGTACCCGAATGTGGTCACGAACGGCCACCACCCCAAACCGGGACGGTGATCCAGGTAACGCCGCAGCGCCCACCACTGGCAAACACCGATTGAAGCGCCCAACAGCAGATCGCCCACGATACCATGAACCAGCCCGCCATCCGTCGCGCCCAGCACACTGCCGATCAGCAGCCCGGCGACATTGGCTAGAATCCATTCAACCCACTGGCGTCGCTGAATCATGGTTTCTCCTGATCTGCCTGAATCATTAGAAATTCATACCATCACACATTACAGCAGCAACCCGATAAGGATATCGTAGACGCGCCAGATGGCACGTTTGGCCGGGTCAGGCCAGTTGCGCCCCGGCAGTACCGGTGGGAACATGCTCGCGCCGGGTTCATCAAAGGCGTTGTTCCAGCCCTCGCCCGTCCACATCACATCTGCGCCGCCCACACCGATGTCTTTGACCAGCCCTTGCGGGTCGTAGCCGTTATTTTCATACGTGTTATCGTGAATCCAGTTGTTTTCCGGCAGCGGCCCCAGGTCGAACACCGTATCCCGGTCATAGAGGATATACAGGCTGGTGAGCGCCACGCCGAAGGACTGATTGCCCCGGATGATGTTGTTATACACCTCGGTGTTGTCGGCGGTCATAATCATGACGCCTGTGCCGGGTGGAACCAGGCCGACCACCGAGTCGGGATTGCCGAAATTCTCATGGTTGTTGTTCTCAATGAGGTTGTTATACACCCGCGTGTTATAACCCACTTTGGACGGGTTGTTCGGCAGCAGGAACACCAGGATGCCCCCGGTATTATCGTGGGCGTGATTATCGTACACCTCAGCGTTGGTGCTGTTCTCGATCTCGATGCCGGTAACGTTGTTGTACACCTCGTTATTCCGCACGATGATCGGCCCCCGGCTCTGCCCGACGTAAATCGCCGCGTCTGCAATCCGGGTGGCGACGCAATTTTCAATCAGGACATCGGTGGTTTCCACCGGGTACAGCCCATACAGCCCGGCGTTATCAATGATGAGGTCGCGGTAAATCAGGTGTTCCGCCCCGGTGGTCAGCACGCCGTTGCCGATATAGTTGCGGATGCCGAAACCTTCCAGCGTGAAGTTGTCGCCAGTGGTGTTAAAGCCGTCGCTGCGGACGTTTTCACCATCCAGCCAGGGGCGTTCATCACCATCCACCAGCCCGCGCACCGTCAGATTAGCCGTGTCAATGTAGACCGTCTCGTAGTACACCCCCGGCTCGACCTCCACCGTGTCGCCCGGCAGCGCCCCGTCTATCGCCGCTTGAATCGATTCGCCGGATTTAACAGTGATGGTCTGCGGTTCACGGGTGTCCGGGTTATACGGTGGCGCGGTGGATTCGTCCACCAGTTCCCGCGCCGGATTCACAATATGCTCGACTATTGGCAGGCCGGACGGCACGCTTTCCGGGATAGCGATCAACTCGCTCGGTTCGTCGGTCAGCGCGTAGAGGAAGGCGATTAAATCACTGCGCTGCTGGTCGGTCAGGTCGAAACCGTGAATGAACTCATCGGGCGTGACATCCACACCAAAGGCGCGGCCACCCCCTTTTTCGTAAAAGTCCACCACTTCTTCCAGCGTGGCGAACACCCCATTGTGCATATACGGCGCGGAGAGGGCGACATTCCGCAGCCCCGGCGTGCGGAAGGCGCGGGTCGCGTCCGGGCCGTTGATGATTTCGACCCGTCCGGTATCCGGGCTTTCCGGGTTAATATCCGGCACGCCCAGCACATGGAAATTGTTGTGGGTGAACAGCGGCCAGGCATGGCACTCGAAACAACGGGTCTGGGCGCTGCGGAACACGTTGAAGCCGCGCCGCTGTGCCGGAGTCAGGGCGTTAAAGTCCCCGGCGGCGAACCGGTCAAACGGGGAGTTCTGGCTGCGGAGCGTGCGCTCAAAGGCGGCGATGGCCGTAACCACGTTGCCGGTGGTGATGCCATCCGCGAAGGTCGCCGCGAACAGGTCACGATATTCGGGGATGGCGTTTAACTGCGCCAGCATCGCGTCCAGGTCAGCGGCCATTTCGTTCGGGTTCGTCAGCGGCACAAGCATCTGCTCTTCCAGCGAGGACGCCCGGCCATCCCAGAACAGGCTGGTAGCATAGGCCACGTTCCACAGCGAAGGGGCGTTCCGCCGCAAGTCTTCACCGTGCGCGCCTTGTGACAGCACGCGGCCATCGCTGAAGCCCAGATCAGGGTGATGGCAGCTGGCACACGCTAGGTCATCATTGGCAGAAAGCACCGGGTCATAGAACAACAGGCGACCTAAGGCCGCCTGGTCAGCGTCTACCGACGGGACTTCCGGCCAGGCCAGTTGCAGGCCGGTGGTGGCTTCGTTGCCTTGCCGCGCTCCGCCCCCCTGTTCGGCCAGCGGAATCGGGGTGTCCTCCGGCACGGGCAGGAAGCCAAAAGCTGTAATGACCACACAGAGAAAAAGAACCGGGATACCCAAAATCCAGCGCCAGAGTTTACGACGGGGACAAGATGGTGCGTCAGTCATGTTAAAATTCCCTCAATTTTCAATAATAGAGTTGTAGTTGGGTGGTGCGAGTATCACCAAAGAGACGGTTGAGCGTAGCGTATTTTGAGGCAGGGAACAAGTTTTGTGATCCGTCTCGTAGCATTGATTGTATCCGGGAACGGGCAAACGGGATACACGAGTAGTGTCCCCAATCTACATAAAACTCACTTCTGTTCTGTTTAGACAGACGTAGGGCTGCTGTTTCTGTGAGGAGTAACCCATGCGCATTTGAGGCGAATTATGATATAGTATGCCCTTAAACAGGTCGCAGGATAAAAAGGTGAAAAACAGGTGACAGAGCGGGAAATTCTGGATGCACAGGTACGCTCCGGCGAAGAAGTGCCTGCTGAAGCGCTCAAAACCATCCTGACCGGGACAACACCGCCCCAGGGCGAACTGTTGCACTTATACCTCCGGCAGCTCATGCTGGATGCGATGGACTCGCGCGACGCGGAAGCAATGGCACTCGTGGCGCAGGCAATGGATAACGACCCGGTTATTGATGCCCTGTTGGACGCGGAATTGAATGAACTGCTCCACGATAGGCCGGACGCGGTGTATGCCTTTGTCCGCGCCCACTTGAGCGAACATGCCGACCCACGCTGGCTGAAACGGTTGCAACTGGCAGCGATCTGTTCGCACCAGGTTGCCATCTGCAATGGCGACACCGAAACCATCATCAGCTGGCTCACACTGACTGCCCGCGAACCGGCTTATTACGAATTGGGCGGCGTGCTGCATAATGGAATCCTGGCCGCCCGCGAACGCGCTTACGAATCCGAAGACCTGGCGCGGCAGTTGGTCGCTTTCGCTTCCCGGCGCGATGGCGCGGCGTTAGCTATTCTGCTGGCCGATAACACCCTGCTAGCGAACCTGACCAACAATATCGGGCGGGTGCTGCGGGATTATACCGGCGATCCGATCATGTTCCAGCAAAACTGGGGGAACGGCTTATTCCTGGTGGCGCTGGGGCGGGCGTTACACGCCGGCGTGGGCGATCTGTTCACCGCCGAAAGCACACCCAAGCTGTGGGAACTCATCGTGGAGCGCCTGCCCACCGGTACGCCACCTGAATTTTTCACAGAAAACACCATCCAGACCCTCATCACACGCGGGGCGGACTTGCTTGCGCCGGAAGTTTACCGGCAGTTTATTGCTAACCTGTTAGCTCAGGATAACCCGACGTTCTTCCTCCGGCTCGTTGAAGTCCTTTCAACCCAGAAGCGCACTTTTACCACGCTGGTTGGCCTGCTGGAAACCAGCCCACGCAGCATCCAGGATGTGCTGGATCGGGTCGGGCAGGCCGTCGGCGCGGAGGACTTAACACCCCAACAGGCGGCCGACCTGTATATCCTGCTGCTCGCTGCCCGCGAATGGAACAAGAGCATGTTACCCATCGCGGAGCAGTTGGCGCGGCTCTTTCAGCACCCCGAACTGGCAATCGCGCCGGAATATCTTGTGCCGCTGCTCGATATAGCCGCAGAAACCCGCAGCGAACTGGTGGCACGCGCTGTCGTCCGGCGGCAGGTCAACCACCTGGAAGCCGTTGAGGACGATGCCGAACTGCTGGAGGGTTTGCGGCAGTTGGTCGCACATATCCAGTGGAGTGCAACCATCATGCAATTCATTCTGGGATGGTGGCGGGGATTCGTCCGCGCCCAACCCCTGGTACGGTTGCAGCGGTTCGATCAGGGCTGCGAAGGCAAACGGGCGCTGGATGAAATGCGGGCGATTGTGCAGAGTCTCGCCGCGATTCGTAAAATGTTGGGGCAGCGTACTTTACAGGATTTAGCCGATCAGGTGAAAGCGGCCTATGCCGTGATAGAAGCACTCTCCGAAGCCTTTGACCCGCTCACGAAACGGCTGATCGGCTTCGACCAACCGGTGATTCGGGCCGAACTGGATGAACGGGATGCGGAACTTTCCCCCCACGAGCGCAAAGTCCTGGCGAATAACCTGAAGAACCTGGGGCAGTTGATTGTCACGATGAGCGACAACCGCACCAAGAAGAATATCATGCGGCGCAGCGACGAGGACTTAGATCGGGATTTGATGACCGGCGAACAAGTTCCGAACAGCGGCATTGATACCATGAAGTGGCTGGCAGGTTACTGGAGTGGGGCGCAGAACCAGGACGAAGCCACCGAGTCGTAAGCGCCTCGTCCGCATGTGTATATCCGGGTTTTTCCGGTGGGGCATGATGAACCATGCCCCGCACTGATGTCTATTCTTCATCCGTCTCCGGTTTTGTCTCGCGCTGCTCTTCCACCAGCAGGCGGCGCAGCACCTTACCGACAAAACTCTTCGGCAGTTCTGCCCGGAACTCGATCTCCCAGGGGACAGCGTATTCCTGCAAGCGCCGTTTGCACAGCGCGATCAGTTCGTCGGCGCTCAGGTTCGTGCCAGGGCGCGGCACGACATACGCCTTTACCTTGTCCCGATCCCCGCTGCCCTGGGACAGCCCTACCACCGCCACCTCTTTCACACCCGGATGCTCATACAACACTTCTTCCACGTCGCGCGGGTAAACCTGGAATTTCCCGGCCAGGATCATGTCTTTCTTGCGGCTGATAATCTGGAAATAACCGTCCTCATCCATGCGGGCGATGTCGCCGGTATGCAGCCACCCGTCCTCGGTGATGGGCGCTTCTTCTTCCTCATCCACCGCCTCACCCCAATAACCTTCCATCACCTGTGGGCCGCGCACCACCAGTTCCCCAATCTGCCCTACTTCCACCGGTTCGCCGCTCATCAGGTCGAGAATAGCCGCCTCCGTCGAGGGCAGCGGAATCCCGATACTCCCGACTTTGCGCAGCCCATTCACCGGGTTGGCGTGCGTCACCGGCCCGGCTTCTGTCAGGCCGTATCCTTCCACCAACCGCCCTTTGGTCAGCTTCTCAAAGGCCTCCTGCACCTCCACCGGCAGCGGCGCCGCCCCGGAAATACAGGCACGGATACTGCTGATCCCGTAGCGGCGCACACGTGGGAACTGGTTAATCGCCATATACATCGTCGGTACACCAGGGAACAGCGTCGGCTTATGGCGTTTGATAGCCTGTAACACATCCAGTGTGATAAAGCTCGGCAGGGGGATGATCTTCGCGCCGAGCGCAATCGGTACATTCATCGAGGTCGTCATGCCGTAAGAATGCGAGAATGGCACAACTGCCAGCACCGCCTCGCGCCCCTCACGAAGTTGCGTAATCCAGTGCCGTGTCTGAAGCGTGTTCGCCAGCAGCGCTCGATGGCTCAGGATGACCCCTTTGGGTTTGTCGGTGGTGCCGCCGGTATACTTTATCACGGCGATGGAATCGGGGCGCACGTTGACTTTCGGGGATGTGGTGGGGTGGGACTGGCACAACTGCGTCCACAGATACTCTTTTTTCTGGATGCCGCCGGAGAGGAAATGACCTTCCTTCTGCTCGCGCTGCATTGTAAAAGCCAGTTTTTGTAGCGGCCCCAGGTAATCCTTGATGTTAGTGAAAATCACGCCGCGCAGCGCCGTTGTCGCCAGCAGATGCCGGGCGGTCTGGCTGAAGAGGGTCAGGGTAATCAGGAGATCAGCCTGCGAATCCGTGACCTGCCGTTGCAGTTCGCCTTGCTCGTTCACCGGACTGGTGGATACGACCACGCCGCCCGCCTTGAGAATCGCATAGTAGGCGATGATAAACTGTGGCGTATTAGGCAGCAGCAGCATCACCCGTGTCCCCATCTCCACACCCAGCGAACGCAGCGCATTTGCCATCCGGTTCACTTCGGCGTTCAACTGTCCATACGTCAGCGTGCGCCCACCGAATACCACCGCCGGGCGGCTGCGGTGGCGGCGGTTGGCACTGTTAAGCAGGTAGTACAGCGGGCGGTTGGGGAAGCCAAGTGTTGCTGGAACGCCTTGTTCATAATGCCGCAGCCAGGGTCGCTCCGCCAGGGGGTCAGCCTTGCTGCGTTTCCCGCGCCAACTGGGTTCAGCCTGTCCCTCGCTTACAAATCGCGTGATTGCCCGGTTCACCGCATCCGCCCGTTCCAGAGGGACCAGATGCCGCGAAACGCCGATGTTGACATCCTCCGCACCGGGAATCGCACGGGCGACTTCCTCAAAGGCCGCTGTCGGGTAAACCTGGTCGCGCTCGCCGCGAATGACCAGCACCGGCATACTCAGGTCAGGGAACAGAGTCCAGCCGTTCCAGACTTTCATATTCTTGAAGTAAAACCGCTTTAGTACATGCGCCTCTGCAGCAAGCTGCTTGCGAATCATGTTGCGAATCGGGCGCAGCACCACCAACGGCAGACTGAGCAATCGCTCACCACCTGGGAACAGGGAATACTCCCCGGTAGTAGCGATCAGCACCAGATGAGAGAGCATCTCCGGGCGGCGGAAGGCATACTGTGTGACAATCGCGCCGCCGAACGAATGCCCGACCAGGACGAACGGTTTCTCGACATGCAGTTTTTCAATCAGGGTATCCAGGTCTTCCTGGGCTTCGGCCATCGTGTAGGCGGAATAGGGCGCATCCGAAGCGCCATGCCCGCGCACATCATAGGCAATCACCCGGTAGTTGGCGGAGAACGCCTTGAGCTGGTATTTCCACTGCATGGCATAGCCGCCGTAGCCATGTACGAAAACCATTGTTCCCACCGGATGCTCCGGTGTGACTTCAATGTAGCTCAGGCGTACCGGCGGGTCTTCACGGACTAAGATTTCTTCGCGGTAAAGTTCTAGATCAACTTCCATAGCCAAAAATCCTGTATAAAGTGCCGCTATTTTTGCCCGGTATGGGTATTTTCTTTGAATCAGGAGGCAAACTGGCTGCATCCTTTACTGCGATTGGTGCGTAATGTAAATCAGGAGAGCGACTTATTGTACGCCGCTTGCCGCTTTTTATCCAACACATCAGCACAAGGAGAAATTTACCCCCCAATATTTAGGGGTATGTTTAGCCAAATCTAATAATATAATTTGGTTGACTTAATCATATAGGAAACGCAAATACGGTCATAGCACATCCCCTGTAAATGTGAGTTCCCGTACCAAGCAACCCCTCATTATTGGGGGGTGTCGTATCGCCCGTTTTTTCTTATGCTAATAAGTTGATACGTTTTCATCGCTCCCGATGAGATTGTTTCTACGTGTCTTATTGGCGGATTGTGGGAAGATTGTCCCCCATTCAACAATCCCTTCCTTACCCTACACAAACTTGTGTTTTACGGACTGCCTTTATAATAGGCAGTAAGGAGCAAATGAGGTTACTATGCCAGAATACTTTCGACTGGATACCGCCGAAACCCTGGCGCACCTTCAGACCCAGCAGGAAACCGGGCTGACTGCGGCGGAAACCGCCAAGCGCCAGGCTGAACATGGCAAAAACAGCCTGCCCACCGACGCCGGTACCAACTGGGTCGAGTTGATCGTTGGGCAGTTTAAAGAACTGATGGTCATTATCCTGCTGGTCGCAGCGGCGATTTCCCTGTTCCTGGGAGATAGCAAGGATGTAATTGTCATCATGGCGATTGTCGTCCTCAATGCGATCCTGGGGATTTACCAGGAATACCAGGCAGAACGCGCCCTGGCCGCGTTAAGCGCCTTGCAGGTGCCGCTAGTTCGCGTGCGGCGGGGTGGTGAAATCCACCAGATCAGCGCCGAAGATTTAGTGCCCGGCGACATCGTAATCCTGAATGAAGGGGATCGTGTCCCTGCTGATGGCCGCTTGATTGAGAGCGTGAACCTGCAAATTGACGAGTCCGCCCTCACCGGGGAATCGGTTCCCGTCGACAAGCGAACCGACCCACTTTTAGACAAAGACTCTATCGCGGTAGCGGATCGCTCCAATATGGCGTTTATGGGAACGGCTGTCAGTTTTGGACGCGGAGAAATGGCGGTCACGGAGACCGGCCTCAAGACTGAGCTAGGGACGATTGCCGCCATGCTGCTTCAGGTTGAGCAGGGCATCACGCCCTTACAGCGACGGCTGAACCGTCTGGGACAAATCCTGGCGATAGGCGCGGCGATTGTGGTTGGTGTGGTGTTCCTGGCGGGTGTCCTGCGCGGTATTCCGGCTCAGGAAATGTTCCTCACGGCGATCAGCCTGGCAGTAGCAGCCGTGCCGGAAGGTTTACCGGCTCTGATCACCATCAGCCTCTCATTGGGCGCGGCGCGCATGGTGCGGCGTAACGCCCTGATTCGGCGACTGCCAGCAGTGGAAACACTCGGTTCGGTCACCATCATCTGCTCGGATAAAACCGGCACGCTGACGAAAAACGAGATGACCGCCACCCGAATCGCGCTGCCCGGTGTGGATGGCGAGATTATCATCACCGGGGCTGGCTATACCCCCGAAGGGAAGTTCCGCAAGCCTGATACCGGGACGATCAATTTTGAGCGCGACATCCTGGTGAAACGCTTCGTGACCGCGATTACCCTTTCCACCAATGCTTTTCTTGACGATGATGACCGAGACGGTCAATTCAACATCGTTGGGGATACCACCGAGGGGGCGCTGCTGGTTGCCGCGCAAAAGGTCGGCTGGCGGCGCGAAGAGCTGGAAAGAGAACTGCCGCGGCGGGCGGAGATACCCTTCAGCAGTGAACGCAAAGCGATGACCACTGTCCACGAAATCACGACCCCCGACTTCAACAAGCTATTCTTTGACACCCCCTACATATCCATCACCAAAGGCGCACCCGACCAACTCATTGAATGGGCATCACACGAAACTCCTGTAGATGGCCCGGTTCGCCTGACTCCTGAACGGCGTGAAGCCTGGCTTGCTCAGATCGAAACGATGGCGCAACAGGGGCTGCGTGTGCTGGGGATTGCGTACCATCCATTGCAGGCGGTGCCACCGCAGGACGACCTCACCCCGGAAAAAATCGAACGCGACCTGTATCTGCTCGGCTTGGTCGGTATTCTTGACCCGGCTCGTCCCGAAGCACGGGATGCGGTGCAAACAGCCAAGAGTGCTGGTATTCGCAGTGTAATGATTACCGGCGATCATGCTCTGACTGCCGAAGCGATTGCCCGTGACCTGGGTATCTTGACCGACGGCCAACGAGCGATCACCGGCAACCAGCTTGATACCTATTCGGATGCCGACCTAGTCAAAAAACTCAAAACGACTTCCGTGTTCGCCCGGGTATCTCCGGCCCATAAGCTGCGGTTGGTGCAGGTGTTACAACGTCAGAATGAGATTGTCGCCATGACCGGGGACGGCGTGAACGACGCCCCGGCGCTCAAACAGGCCGATATTGGTGTGGCGATGGGGATCACCGGCACGGACGTGAGCAAAGGCGCGGCGGCGATGGTGCTGACCGACGATAACTTCGCCTCAATTGTCGCGGCAATCGAAGAAGGGCGGATCATTTACGACAATATCCGCAAATTCATCAAGTACCTGTTGAGTTCCAATATCGGTGAAATCCTGGTGATGTTCACCGCGCTGCTGGCTGGGCTGAAAATCCCGCTGCTGGCGATTCAAATTCTGTGGATTAACCTTGTCACCGACGGGCTTCCGGCGATTGCGCTCGGTTTTGAACCGGCAGAGCCGGATGTGATGCAGCGCAAGCCGCGCCCCAAAGACGAGTCCATTCTGGCCGGCGGCACCGGGCGGCATATTATCTGGGTCGGCATTCTGATTATGCTGCTGACGCTGGGCGGCTTCCTTTACGGCCACACCGTCAACGGTCTGGAGCCGTTTAGCAGAACGCTGGGGCTGGAAAACTTCAGCGAGGCTGACCTGAAAGTCCTGCTGCGCCAGGAATCGCTCTACGACCTTATACCGACCAACTGGGACAGCCTGGACACACAGGCGCGGATTGACCTTATTCTCCCGCACGAAGCCGGGCAAGACCCCAATACCGAAGAAGTCAATGATGGCTTGCTGGGGGCGGCGGAACGCATTCCGCGCACCATTGCCTTTACCATTCTGGCGTTTACGCAGATGTTCGAGGTCATGGCGATTCATGCCGGTGACAAAGCGGTGTTCTTCCGAGTATGGTTCAAGAAGAACTCGTTACTGCTGATCGCGGTGCTCTCCACGTTTGTGCTGCAACTGCTGGTGATTTACCTGCCCTTCCTGCAAAATACGTTCGATACCAGCCCGCTCTCTTCTACTGAGATGATTCTATCGTTCGTGCTAGGGTCGGTGGTGCTGTTCGGGGTTGAGATCGAGAAATACCTCAACCGGGAACGCATGAGCAAGGAACCCGCGTAATCCTTCCACATACTACGACAAAAATGCAGAGGCGCGGGACACCAGTTCTTCGCCTCTGTTCTTTTATGAAGCCTATTCCCTGAATCTGATATGGCCTTACTCTTTATCTGGTTAAAATCGCATATACTTAGTATTACAAGGAAGATTTAATTACTGTGTAAACTGAGGAAAACATGAGACGATTAGTGATTCTTTTTGTTATCGTGCTGATCGTTGCCCAGCCTGTGCTGGCACAGACTGAAGACCCCATCAGCCTTTATGAACAAGGGGTGGAAGCCTTCTTTCGTTACGATGGTGCGGCGGAAGCGGTTGAACTGTTCAACCAATTGATTGAACTGGAACCAGAAAATGCCTTTGCCTATGCCTTTCGGGGTTCGGCTTACCGGGCACTTGAGGAAATGGATCTCGCCAAAGCGGATATTGACCGCGCTTTGGAACTTGCCCCCAGAAACGGCTTGGTGGTTTCAATGCTGGCTCGCTGGTACATGCAGAACGGGGATACAGAACTGGCGAAGGAGACAATCCAGGAGGCGCTGGAACTCACCCCTGAAGTGGCTATTGTCTACTACAATCATGGGCGCATCCTGTTCGATATGGGTGATTATGAGGGCGCATTCAGTGAATACGGTGAGGCGGTCAGCCGGGAGATGAATCCGGTGTTGATGTCAGAATATTACCGCACCCGTGCGAACCAGCGTATTGATGCTACGCAGGATCGGGCGGCGGCGATTGAAGATTATTCACAAGCCATACAGGCTAATCCCAATAACATGGCGGCTTACGCTGATCGTGGGAACAATTACCTGCTCTTTGGCTATTTGGATGCGGCGCTGTCTGATCTGGAAGTAGCCCTGGCGCTTGACCCAAATAACGTTTACGCCCTTGTTCATTATGGTGACACGCTCTCTCAGATGGGGCGCTTTGACGAGGCGTTAGCGGCGCTGCAAAAGGCCGAAGACCTTGAACCGGACAGGGCGGATACCTATCTCGTTCAAGGGATTGTCTACTTCCGTATGGGAGAAAAAGTCACGGCTTTGCACCTGCTCGATCAGGCCGCTACACTGGCTCCCGAAAATAGTGAAATATTCTATAATCGGGCGATTATGAATGCTGGATTGAGTATGCTTTATCAGGCACTTCAGGATTACAACCGAGCGATTGAACTCGACCCCAACAACTACCGCGCACTGATGAATCGCGGTTCGTTATACCGGGACGGCATGAACGACTATGAATCCGCTATAGCGGACTACACCGCTGCCATCGCCATCTGGCCGACATTTACCCTGGCGATTAACAATCGGGGGATTGCCTACAGTCGCAGTGGCGACCACGAAAGCGCGTTAGCGGATTTCATCACAGTGACGGAGATTTATCCCGCCTGGGCTATTGGGTATTTCAACGCCGGGCTGGAATATTACGACCTGGGGCGGTATGAGGAGGCCGTTACTTCCCATACCCGTGCCATCGAACTTGACCCGACCTATGGCAATGCTCATTATGCACGTGGTCTGGCTTACCAGGCGCTGGGGAAGCAAACCGAGGCTGATGCTGATTTTGACCGGGCGGTACAGCTCGGCGGTTGATCGCCTGTTGAACTGCCACAGCGGGGCATCCATTTTCGATTACAGGCCACCGGGGTTATGTCCCGGTGGAGCATTCACCCTCGCCACAAACCAACCCTACTGAGTTACATGGATACCGATGATATACTTGCACATCTCTCAGCTCAGTGAACACGGAGTTATGCGATGCTCTCCGCCTCAACGGGACATGAATTACAACGCGCTACGCCTGAAAGCCAGGGGGTCACTTCTTCGGCTGTGCTTCAATTTGTCGAAGCGGTAGAGAGTCAGATTCACGAAATCCACAGCTTCATGCTGCTGAGGCATGGTCAAGTTATTGCGGAAGGTTGGTGGTCACCATACCGTCATGAACATCCCCATTTGATCTTTTCACTCAGCAAGAGTTTTACATCAACAGCAGTGGGCCTTGCCATAGCCGAGGGCCATTTCTCAATTGATGATCCGGTGCTGTCCTTCTTCCCGGAGGAAATTCCTGCTAATGGGAGTGATGATTTGCTGGTGGCGCTGCGTGTACGCCATCTGCTGACGATGTCCACGGGACAGGCTGTGGATACTTGGTCGGCGATGGTTGAGCGCCCGGATGACAACTGGATTAGAGGCTTCTTTGATGTGCCTGTTCTCCACGTGCCAGGAACTCACTTTGTCTATAACACCGGGGCGACGTATATGCTGTCCGCTATTGTGCAGCAAACGACAGGTATGAAGCTCGTAGATTATCTGCAACCACGTCTGTTTGCACCGCTCGGTATTGAGGACGCTGTCTGGCAGGAATCACCTCAAGGTATCACGGCTGGCGGCATTGGATTGAGCATCAAAACGGAGGACATCGCAAAGTTCGGTCAATTCTACTTGCAAAAGGGAATGTGGCAGGGTAGACAACTTCTGTCTCAAGCATGGGTCGAGCAAGCGACTTCGCTTCAGGTTTCGAATAGTGATGGCGCACAAATCGACTGGTCGCAAGGTTACGGCTATCAGTTTTGGCGCTGTCGTCACAGTGCTTATCGAGGAGACGGCGTGTTTGGTCAGTATTGTATTGTGATGCCGGAGCAAAATGCCATTCTTGCCATGACAGGTGGCATCGATATATTTGATATGCAACAGCCGCTGAACCTGATTTGGGACATACTGCTACCAGCCATGGGGCCTGATCCCCTTCCTAAAGACTCGGTAGCCCAGGATGCCCTATCAAAGAAATTATTGGGTCTAAACCTGATTCCGGTGCAAGGACGGGCAGAATCGCCCATTGCGTCACAGATTTCCGGGCGAACTTATATAACAGATGGCAACGAGCTTGGAATAAGAACCATCGCCTTTGATTTCACCGGATCGAGTTACACAGTCACCATCGAGACAACAGTGGGTGATGAGACAATCCCTTGTGGTCATAACATGTGGCAGCAAGGTCAGTCGACTGTCCTGTTCAAGCAACCCTTGTTGTTTGATCGTACGCCGATCACAACCAGTGGGGCATGGACAGCGGGAGATATATTTACAATGGTCATCCGGCTGTATGAGACACCGTTCTATCACACCCTGGTTTGTCATTTCATCGGAGACGAGCTACTGATTGAAATTCGGGTCAACGTGTCGTTGGAATCCTTGAAACCGCTGCTGCTGGTGGCACGTCCCGTCTAAAATAAGATCAACCTACCAATGTTACTGTCTTTATCATCCATCCACCAACCACATGACGGCCAGCACCACCAGACTCACCACAAACAGCCCACCACAGACGGGCGGAATCAAGCGTGCTGCCCAGGGTGGCAGGAAAATGTCCGCGATGAAGTCATTGCCGGTTGTGTCGCCGTAACGTTGTGCCAGCGCCGTCAGCGGGCAGCGCAGCCGGTTGAGTACGAACACCGCCACTTCCAGCAGCACCGCGCCGATTGCCAGCGCCAACCAGATGTCATAGCGGCGGGTCAGCCCGGCATACAGCACATACAGAATGCAAGCGGACATAAACAGAAACACCAGCGTGTGAAAACCTTTGATGAGGAACAAAATTGGAGATTTCACACCTGCACTCCTCTTTGACACAGGGTTTTCCAGCAGCGCCAGATCGGTTTGTTTTTCATTGGACGGGGGTCAATAGCACAGCACCACTCCCCACAAGTGGCGATTGATACGGGGAAACAAGGATGCGGGTAGGGGCGCGATGCCCCTACACCTGTCGAAAAGACTGACGGACGAGTGAAACGACTAGCTAATAGTCGTCATCATCGTAATCGTCCTCTTCGTCGTCATAATCGTCATCGTCATCCCCGTATAAGTCCAACTCGTCATCATCGTCAAACTCGGAGATATCGAACCCGTCGTCGTCAATGAACTCCTCGACCTCGTCCAGATCGAGGTCTAAGACAACTTCATCGTCGAGATCCAGGTCTTCCTCTTCAAAATCCTCTTCAAAGGTGACTTCCACGTCATCGGATTCGATATCCGCTTCGATGTCGTCAGCCTCTTCAAAGTCATCCTGATCGGAAGGGTCGGCATTGAGCTGGTATTCGTCAACCATAGTTCCTTTGCCCCAAAGTGCAACCTAGCGTGTACCGGAATTTAAGTGGGCGATATTTTAGCAAGCTTCCCCCCCATTATAAACGGGAAATTTAGCCAGTAGTGCGTAAATTTTCCTCATTTTTAATCATCTCAACAAAATAGCGGTGGAATCGCGAATCGCCGGTCAGTTCCGGGTGAAAGGCGGTTGCCAGCAGATGCCCCTGTTGGGCGGCGACGATACGGCCATCGGGCAGCTCCGCCAGCACCTCGACGCCCGGCGCGACGGCGGTGATGACCGGGGCGCGGATGAACACGGCGGGGAACGGCACTTCGCCCATCATGCGAATCCGTAGATCAGTTGCGAAGCTGTCTACCTGTCGCCCGAAAGCGTTGCGATTGACGGTGATGTCCATCACGCCGAGGATCGGCTGGCGGTCTATGCCAATGTTTTTTGCCAGGAAGATCAGCCCGGCGCACGTCCCCCAGGTAGGCCGTTCAGCGGCGAACCGGCGCAGCGGCTCCATCAGGCCGAATTCCACCGCCAGCTTGCCGATGGTGGTGCTTTCGCCACCGGGAATAATCAGGCCGTCGAGGTCAGCCAGGTGTTCCGGCAGCCGGACTTCAACCGGCGTCACGCCCAGGTCACGCAGAATTTTCTCATGTTCGATGAATGCGCCTTGCAGCGCCAGCACGCCGATTTTCATATCGCCCACCTTTTCGCCTACTGCGTCTCATGTTGTGTATCTTCGTAGCCCAACGGCGGGAAATCAAGAGGCGAATGAGTCCATCGGGGAATCGGAGAAAGGTAGATAATGGCACATTTGAGGATAAGGATCTAGCTTGCCTGTTTTCCCATTTCAGCAGTATCTTTATCGATCATTTTTGCGATATAATCTTTGGTAGCAATGAGTTTAGGGGATTCTATGCAGACTATTCAAAAGCCACTCTCCCTACAACAATTATTCATCCCGCATCGTAGTAGTTCACACGCGGCCAGTATTATTCAATTTCTTATCCTCTTCATCGGCATGTTTGGGATACTCTTGCTCATGTCCGCTAACTATTCTTTGCCGGAACGAATTGAGATTGGATTCACGATCAGACTGCCAGATAATGCGCGAAACTTCGGTTGGTATGACGGCGGTGGAAACGAACATATCACGCGGGCTAAATTTACGGTTGCAATTCATGATCTTGAACCGACTCTGGGGTCAGTCAAAGCGAGAATTAACCGCTGTATCAGCGAACCACGCACAGATGGATATATGCCCGACTTCTACACGGATTCCGCGATTGAATGGTGGTGGCAACCCTTCTCCGCCACACAATTTGATGGCCTAAGTTGCCGCCAGACTAACGAGACAAACTCCACCACCGAATTCCTTGTGATGGTGGATTACTCCGTCGCGGGTGAGGCCACCGTCTATATTGAACGGCATTCCGTCAGCCCGAACGGTAGTTAATCAAATCAGACAGTCTGATTTTTCTTCTTAATATTCTGACACAGGAAGACCACGTGACTCACGGAAGCGCATCAGTTCACATTACCACGATCAGGAACCAGACCGCCAGAAGGTCATCACCATAATTATTTTGTTTTTCTGGGGTCTGGCTTTCTGGTCACCCAGGGAATATCCATTCTTTACATCACGCTACTCGCAGTTCCGTTTTTCGTACTCAATCCGATTCTGGCTCCAGCCGCATACCGTTTATGGCTGCGCCCGGCGGTGAGGCTCTATGAAGAGGGCGTACACTATTCAGACCGCCGCCGCAGCCACTTCTGGGCATGGGATACGATACAGGATATTCGTGTTTTGCCCTCTCGATTCGGAGCGCAAGCCACGCTACGAATTGCGCGTCAACGACCAACGTGTACTGTTGATTGATAGCCGTTTCCTGAAGCGCGATACCCTGACCTATAACATAGGTAACGCACTGGTTAAAGCGGGAAATTATGAACAGTTGCTGAAAAAGGGAGACCCTGCGCGAAGGCAAGTTGAGCATAAGCTATCAGGGGCTAGAGTGGGAAACCACGTTTATTCCCTGGGCTAAAATCCGGGAAGCTTATTTCAGCATGGAGACATTCCGTATGCTCATTGAGCATACAGATGACTTTCATCAGCCAGATTCAGGTCAATAACCTGTTGACTGCGTTATTGCTGCTCCATCTGGTCGGTAAATCCCGAAAAAAACAGCACTGCCCCGTGTTGGCGAAGTATCCGAATCCCGCTTGTTCAAGTTAGGGTCGGTCTTGCAAGTCGCTATCGCTGTCATCGGCATAGGCGTTGGATTATTTGTAATTTTTCCCCGGATCATTACCGCATTCCAGTTCAATCTGATTAACCTGGGCGGTTTTTATCCATGCTGTTTGCGCTGATTATCCCCGTTATTTCGCTCATTGTGCTCTGGCGTGAAAGCAAGCTACTGCTGGAAAATCCACGAATGGTGGTCTCGGGTGACGGGCTGCGCTGTATCACCCGTTCCGGCGAAATGCACTGGAATTGGGCTGACTTCAGCGATGTAAAAATCACATGGAACACTGCCTGGTTTTATATCGGAACGAATCGAAGTTGTCTTTTATCAGGGAGAGAAGAAGGCCGTGACGCTGGATAGTCGTTATGTCCCTTTGAATATCAAGGGGACACCAGCATAGATCACTATCTCGCCGCGCATTTCTCCCGATTTAAGCAAGCGTTTGAGCGGAGTGAGACACTGGCATTTGGCAAGGTGCGGGTAGATCAACGTGGAGTGCAGTTCAAACACAAGCGATATGCATGGAACGACACAGACTTTGACATCCTCAATATAGAGGGACAAATATACCTGATTCTGTTCAGTTCCGATAACCGGCGTTTGGGTAAACTCCCGATATTGGGTTTATCCAACGCCCCTGTACTGGTTGAATTATTGCAGGAACAGATAACCGGTCAGGTGTCGGCATACACACCCCTGGAAGAGCAATCGATCACTTGATCGAGTGTCCTTTTATGTTGTGAGTTATCCCCCCAACCCCGCTGCCAGCACCGGGAGAGTCACCTCGGCCAGCGTGGGGACGACCAGATGCGCTGCCTGCACCAACGCATCGCCAATGCCCACCACCCAGAAGCCACCGCTACGCCCCGCCGCGACTCCGGCCTCTGAATCCTCAAAAACTACCGTATGTGCCGGGGACGCGCCCAACTGCCCGGCGGCCCACAGGAAAATATCCGGGGCGGGCTTGGTGTTTTTCACCGTCAGGCCGTCGCCAATCACATCGAACTCATCAATCAGCGCCAACTGGGTCAACACGAGTCTGGCGTTCTGGCTGGATGACCCCAGCGCAACTTTCAGCCCGGCGGCACGGGCTTCGCGAATCAGTTCGGCCACGCCGGGGGCGCGATCCTGCGCGGTGAAGGCGGCCAGTTGTTCGAGGAAATAACGATTCTTCCGTGCCATCCAATCCATCTGACCAGCCTCGCTCAAGGAGCGGCCATCCAGGAAGATTTCCAGGCACTTGTGACGCGGCAGACCCAGCATCCGGTCATGCTGGGACGGCCCGAACGGAATCTGCTCTTCCTGGGCAAGCTGGGCCCAGGATTGATAGTGGAGGGCGTTGGTATCGGCAATAACGCCATCCAGGTCAAAGATCAAGGCGTGAATTTCAAGCGACATAGTGTTATGCTGTGGGTTATCTGAACGGTCTATGAGTGGTGGCGCGGGACACACAGCGATTCTGCGGTACTCCCGACCAACCAACACCTATCCTACACTATGCAACCTAAAAAACGACTGACACTTTTGTCCTTTTTACTGCCAATCTGGTTTATCCTGTTAGGCTGTGACCCGCTCGCGCCGCAGCCCACCGCCCAGGTCATCATCGTGACGCCCGTGCCGAGCGCGACGCCGCTCCCCACCGCGACGCCGCTGGCGACCCAGACGCCCATCCCAACGCCCACCCAGATCGTCACGCCGTCCGCGACGCCCTTCCCATGTGACGAACCCAACGGGCAGATCATCCCCTTCCCGGAATTCCGCAGCGACATCGCCCGCGAGAATCTGCGCTACCAGGTGTACGTGCCGCCCTGCTACTTCAAGAGCGAAAAACGTTACCCCTATGTGATTCTGCTGCATGGGTCGAGTTATACCCAAACCCAGTGGGTAGACATCGGCATGGCTGAGGCGTTGGATCAGGGATTCCGCCTGGGGGTACTCGCGCCGATGATTGTCGTCATGCCGTATATGGGGAGCATTGGCAACGACAACACTTTCCCGCCCGAACCTTCATATGAATCCGTCATCCTGGATGAACTCATCCCAACCATTGAGCGGGACTTCTGCACCTGGAATGACCGGGAATACCGGGAGATTGGGGGAATTTCGCGGGGCGGCTTCTGGGCATACAGTCTGGCGCTGCGCCACCCGGACATCTTCGGGGCGGTGGGCGGCCACAGCGCGTCCTTCACCGATGACACGAACCTGGTACCACCCGCCAACAACCCGCTGGAACTCGCGCTGAATTCGCCCTTCCTGGCCGAATCGGGGTTACGCATGTACCTGGATAATGGCGCGAATGACTTCGCCGGAATCAACTTGCAGTTGTTTTCCAGTCGCCTGAGTTCACGCGGGATTCCGCATACCTATGCCATTCATCCGGTGGGTGAACACGACGAAACCTACTGGTCGGCGCATGTGGCGGAATACATGGCGTTTTACGCGAAAGACTGGCCGCTGAACGCCGCTGAACTGCCAAGCTGCCTGGAACCCAGCCCGTAGAGGGTGATGCTTGTGCCTTGGTGTGATGAGGTAATGTAGGGGAGCGCCAGTGTGCGCTCCCAAAGGGCAACCACATCGGGTCGCCCCTACAGAATCACCCTAATACAAATTTGTAGGGCGGATGGCGTGCGCCCCGGTTGGATATGCGAAGATTGGCTTAAACCTCGTTCCGGCCTTGCAGAGCGCGGGTCAGCGTCACCGAGTCGACATATTCCAGGTCGCCGCCCATCGGCAGGCCGCGTGCCAATCGCGTGACCTTCACGCCTCTGGGGGCGAGTTCCCGCTGGATAAACATGGCCGTCGCGTCCCCTTCCAGGCCGGGGTTGGTGGCGATAATGACTTCCAGGATGTTGCCATTCTCGACCCGTGTCTTGAGTTCCTTAATCCGCAGGTCATCCGGGCCGATGCCATTCACCGGGGAGATGACGCCATGCAGCACATGGTACACGCCGTCATAGCTGCCGGTGCGTTCCAGTGCCAGCACGTCCAGCGGTTCTTCCACCACCGCGACCATCCGCTGGTTGCGTTTGCTATCCCCACAAATCGGGCAGGGATTATCCACCGTGATATTAAAACACACTGAGCAGAACTGCGTCTGAGTTTTCAGGTCGTGCAGCGCGTCCGTCAGCGCCTGCGAAACCTGGTCAGGAGCGCGGAGCAGGAAATACGTCAGGCGGGAGGCGGACTTCGGCCCGATGCCGGGCAGCCGCGAAAAGGCTTCGATCAGTTTCGTGACAGGTTCGGGTACAGCGTTACTCATGATTCAGGCTTCTCTCGCTCCGGTTCGGTGTACGCTCCATTGTAGCGGGAACCCCCATTCACAGACAAGTGTTTTCGCAAATTTGTTCTGCAATCACCCCGGAAACCGGCGACGGTGGGGGATATGCGCCTATCGTCTGGGGGATACCCCATGCCGGAATTGGGGTGAACACCCCACTGTGGCTTTGGTGGGCTTCACTGATTTACCGATATAACCCTCGTTTGTTATGCTAATGTCATCAACGAAAAACAAGCACAAACGAGGCTGAGAACATGACTGATATAGCGATGGTGGTAAGTGTGGCGGGACTGTTTCTGATCCGTGTTGGTATCCCCGTCCTGGCGTTAGTGACCGTAGGCATCCTGGTTGACCGCTGGCAGCACAAACGCGAAATGGCACTCGAACAAGAAGCCTAGCCCACACACCCCGCAACAAGAAATTCTGGCAGCCCTCGCCCCACACGGCAGGGCTGTTTTGTTTTCCCTTGTATCTCTGCACTGGTTGGGCAGATGGATTGTATGTTGCTATAATTTCACTTAGCACATCATCACACGCGATTGATCCAGTGGGGGAACAGTCCAACAATGCCCGAGTCCAAACTCACCACCGATGTTTTCATCTCCTATTCCCGGAAAGATGCCGCCCTGACCCACCAGCTCCATACGGAACTGAGCCGGATTAACCGGGATGTATGGGTGGACTGGGAGGACATCCCCCCTACAGCCGACTGGCTGCGCGAAATTTACGAAAACATCGAAAAAACCGCTACTTTTGTGTTCGTCATCAGCCCCAATTCGATTGCATCCCCCATCTGCAACCTGGAAATCACACACGCCGTCAAACTCCATAAACGCCTGGTGCCAATCGTCTACCTGGATGTGAAATACGAAGACATTCCCGACCTGATTGATGAATCGCAGCTCGATAACGCTGCCCTGGCTGCCCTGGCTGGCGCTGATCTCAAGGCATTGGCGCTTAAAAACTGGGAACCGCTGGCGCGTCACAACTGGCTGTTTTTCCGGGATGACGATGAGTTTGAGCAAAATTTCCCCAAACTGATCGATGCGATTGACACCGATTTTGAGCATGTCAACGAACATACTCGCTGGCTGAGGCCCGCCCTGGAATGGGAAAATAACAATCGGAATGCCAGTTTCCTGCTCACCGGCGCGGCACTCCGGGATGCCGAAAGCTGGTTATCCAACAGCGGGGGCAAAGAACCCACTCCGGCAGAGCTGCACACTGAATTCATCCTTGCCAGCCGCCGCGGGGAAAACCGCCGCCAACGTACCCTGCTCACAGCGGTGCTGATCGCGCTGGCTGTGGCGATTGGGTTGGCGATTTTCGGCTTTATCCAGTCCCAGGCCGCACAGACGGCTCTGACCACCGCTGAGGCCCGCGGGACGGAAGTCGCGAACCAGGTTACGATTGCCGCCAACAATGCGGAAACGGCTGTCGCCAACGCGCAGATTGCAGAAAACAACGCGATGACGGCCACCATCGCCCAGGGGTTGGCGCAGATCGAAGCCGACAACGCTGCAACGCAAGCCGCCGTCGCCCAGATCGCTGCCACTGCCGAGTCGAATGCGCGGGCGACCAGTGTCATCAACGAACAACGGGCAGTCGATAACGCCGCTACTGCTACCATCGCTCAGGGGTTGGCGCAGATCGAAGCGGATAACGCCGCTACGCAGGCCGCCGTCGCGCAGATCGCCGCTACTGCCGAGTCGAATGCACGGGCGACCAGCGTCATCAACGAACAGCGGGCGGTGGATAACGCCGCTACCGCCACCATCGCTCAGGGTGAAGCCCTCTTCCAGGCCGAAACCGCCGTCGCCGCCCAGGTGACATCCAACGCCAACGCGAATCTGGCAGCGAACAATGCGGCCACAGCGGAGGCCAATGCCCAGATAGCGCGGGATAACGCCGCCACCGCCACCATCGCCCAGGGGCAGGCGCTGCTTGAGGCTGATAACGCGGCGACCCAGGCCGCCGTCGCCCAGATCGCCGCTACCGCCGAGTCGAATGCGCGGGCGACCAGCGTCGTCAACGAACAGCGGGCGATTGATAACGCGGCCACCGCCACCATCGCCCAGGGTGAAGCCGAGAGCGCAGCCGTCCGGGCGCTGGCCGCACAGGCCACCGCCGAACAACGGGCGAATGAGACGCAAAGTCTGGCGCTGACGGTTGCTATTGAGCAGTTATTGAGCCTGGGCGACCCTGACCTGGCGTTGGCTTTGGCGCTGGAAGCCAACAGCGTAGACCCGAATTCGTGGGTCGCACAGAATCGCCTGTTGAAAGTCGCTTTTGCGCCGGGAACACGTCTGATTTTCCCACCAGGACATAATGGCCCGGTGACTGGCCTGGCCTACAGCCCCGACGGGCAGTATGTCGCCTCGTCCTCGCTGGATGGCACGATTATTCTATGGAACGCGCAGACCGGACAGATGATCCGGCAGTTCACCGGCCATAATGAAGGCGTGAACAGTGTTGCCTTCAATGCGGACGGCACGCTGTTGGTTTCTGCCTCGGATGACAATTCGCTCATCGTGTGGAATCTCGATGGTGGGCTGGTGCGCCGCTATAACATCATCAACGCCCTGGGGCAGGACTTAAACCGGGACGCGACTTCCGCCCTGTTCCGTCAGGACGGACGCACGATTGTTTCCGGATGGGCGGACGGGCAGGTGGTCGTCTTTGAGACCGCGACCCGGCGTGACCGGCTGCATCTGTTGATCGCCAATTCACCGATTATTGACCTCGACCTGAGTCCAGAGCGCACCGGGCAGTTTGTCCTGGCCGTCTCCAACACCAGTGTCGAAGTCTGGGATACGGTGGCCGCGCAGCGCCGCAACATTTACCTGGGCAGCAGCGGCGCGGGCGCATACAGCCCGGACGGTGAGCATATCCTCATCAGTGCCGCCTCCTCGCAGAATTTCAACCCGAACGGGAATGAACTCATCCTGCGCGAGATTTCCAGCACCATTGAACGCGGACGCTATCGCGGGCATAGCGCCCCGGTGACTGACGTGGCCTACCTGCCGGGCGACCCGACGCGGGCGCTTTCCGCCAGCGAGGACGGCACGATTATCCTGTGGGACATCCCCAACCAGACGATTCTCAACCGCTATGACGGCCATAACGCACCGGTGACGCATATCGCTGTCAGCCCGGATGGGCATTTCTTCGTCTCGGTAGATAGCAACGGGCAGATGCGGCTGTGGGAAACCAACCCGGCGGGCTTCACAGCGGAATTTCCACCCGCAGACAAGAACTACACGCTGTACGACCTGCACTATAACCCGACCCACACCACCATCCTCGCCAGTTATGATGATTACAGCCTGGGATTCTGGGATGTCGCCAGTGGGACGGAAGGCCAGCGTCGTCTGTACCACAATAACCGGATTACCTCATTCGGTTACAGCCCGGACGGGCAGTTCGCGGTTTCCGCCGACGAAAGCGGGACGGTCAGCTTGTGGAACACCAGCACCTACGAACGGGTGCATGATCTTTCCGCGCCGGGTGGGCAAGCCATAGTGGCTTACAGCCCGGATGGGCAGATGGTCGCCACCGGGAACGACCTTGGTTGGCTGCGTTTGTGGGACGCCGGGCGGGGTACCGTGTTGGTGCGCCGCGAACCGGACTTCGGCGCGATTACCGGATTACTGTACTTTAAGGACGGTACGCGCTTCCTGACCATCCACCCCGATACTCTGGCAATCCGTGATGCCCAGACCGGCGACGTGATCCGGTCTATTCCTTCAGCATGGCCGCTGTCCTCCGCCGTACTCAGCCCGGACGAGCGTTACCTGCTGTCTGCAACCGGCAGCAGCGTGATTCTGTGGGATTTTCAGGCCCGAACCGGCAATCCGCAGCCCTTCGGAGGTGACGGCGAAACCCACACCGGCGCTGTGACCGGACTGGCGTTCAGTCCGGATGGCAGCGGGGCGCTTTCCGCCAGTGAAGACCGCACCATCCGGTTATGGGACGTGGCAACCGGGCGACTACTGTACACCTATACCTATGAAGACCGTACCCCATATGGCGTGTTATTCGATCCTTCCGGGGCGACTTTCGCGGCGGCCTTTGATGACGCGATCACGATTTTCAAGAGTGGAACGCGCCCAATTCTGTTGGACTGGGTGAGAGCCAATCGCTACGTAAGGCAGTTGACCTGCGGCGAGCGCGAACGGTATAACATCAAGCCGCTGTGCGAGGGCGATATTGTGCCGACTCTGACACCCACCGGCACGCTGCTGCCCACCCTCACGCCGACTATCACGCTCACACCGAGTCCGACTCTCCCGCCCACGCAGCCACCGCTGCCCGTTGGCCGGATTGTCTCCGACGGCAAGGTGAATGTCCGCGCCGAGAACTTCGGCAACGCGACGCTCCTGGGGCAGTTGGACAATGGTGACATGGTGTTTATTCTGGGTGATCCGGCGGAAACGCCCGGTTGGGTGCATATCCGCACGCAGGCCGGCATGGAAGGGTGGGTCATCCGTCAGCCGGTTGACCTCCTGGGGACGAGCTTCTCTTTAGCCACGCTCGCGCCCGGTGGTCGCACGGCCACGCCGTCGCCCACGCCCACCCCGCCCAAACAGGTGACGCTGGTTTCCGATAGCGGCGGCAATATTCGTATCCGCAACGGCCCCGGCGAAGGATACGACCTGGTAGCGACGGTACCATCGGGGACGACGGCGGTGATTCTCGATGAGCCGTTTGACTATATCTGGACGCAGATTCGCCTGGCGGATGGGCGCGAGGGCTGGGTGTATCGCCCGGTGGTGCGTTGAGCGACACCATGAAATCGATCCACTTACCAGCGCAGGGGTGGGCGAAATCCCAATCAGACAGTATGGCCTGGGTGCAGACCTTCGATTTGCAGCCAACGGAGGTCTGCGTGCATTACTGGTTGCACATAGACCCCCTGCCATACAGCGCTACCATTACACTGAATGGGCACGCGGTGGGGGAGGCCCCCGGCGGTCAACCATTTGCCGTTGATGTGACCGATTATGTGTGGCTGGAGCAGAATAGTCTGGTGCTACAACTCGCACAGGCCGTACAACCAGGCCGCTCCTGGCTGCAACCCGTCCCGTGCGAGTAGGGGATTCGCTACCCGCCCCCGCGCTTACTGACTTTCCACCATTGTTTTCAGCCCGTGACGCTCGGCAGCGACATCCACAATCATATTGATGAGCCGCTCATACGGCCAATCAGCGGCCTGGGCTTCCAGGCACAGGTCACTATAGCCGGGGTTCAGGCCGGGCAGCGGATTCACTTCCAGAATATAGGGTTTATCCTCGTTGGCCGCATCCAGGCGGAAGTCCACCCGCGCTACATCCCGGCAGCCAGTCACGCGGAAGATGGCCGCTGCTAACGCCTGAAGTTCTTCCAGCATCGTGCCTGAAATGGGAGCCGGGCAGAAGTAGTGATAGGTGTCGGCCAGTTCAACTTTCATGCGGTTGGTGTACAAACCGGCTTCGCTGGGGTCATACGCGCCCAGGTCTACTTCCAGCGCGGGCAGGAACGTCAGCGTATCCGGCAGGACATTGGGCGCGGTGCGGTCACTCAGGCGGCGGGCGGCGGTGGGCTTGAGGTTGCCGACCATGCCAATCATGATTTCGCGGCCTTCAATATAATGTTCAACCAGAATCGGCTGGTGGTAGGTGCGCAACTGCAAGGCGACCTGTTCGTACAGTTCATCCACGGTTCGCACGATGCTTTTTGCGCTCACCCCCATGCTCGTTCCTTCCCGGCTGGGCTTGACAAACAGCGGGAAACGCAGGCCGCCATCGCCATCCAGCAGATCGTCATCTATCGGCTCGTCCGCGCTCTCGAAGGCCTGGAATTCCGGCGTCGGCAGCCCGTGATAACACAGGATACGCTTGGTCATGGGTTTATCGAGCGCCAGCGCCAACGAAAGCACCTGACTCCCGGTATACGGCAGGCGCAGCATTTCCAGCAGCGCCGGAATCTGGGACTCGCGCCCATCCCCAAAGTGACTTTCCGCGATGTTAAAGCATAAATCCGGCTGATACGCCGTCAATTTTTCGACCAGGTTGTAGGGCGGCTGGATGCGAGCCTCAAAAAACTCGGCCTCATGCCCACCGCTCTGCAAAGCGGCGACCAGGGCGTTCGTCGTCTTGGGGCTGTCGAGGTCATCCCACTGGTCGGCGGGCATCCCTTCCCAGGTCGGGGCGTTCTTCTTCAAATTAGCGAGTACCGCGATTCGCATGATGGTTCGTCATTCCTTTTTGTGGGTAAATGGCTGGCGACTATTCGTTTGTGTGGCCGTTGGCGTTTGAACTATGGCCGTTCCCATTGTGACCGTTCCCGTTGTGACCATTCCCGTTCTGGTGATAGGGTTGCCACTTGGCCGCGTCACCGTTCAACCGGTGCGCCGCGCCGCCGCGCTGGTGCAGGGTGTCGAACCCTTCCGGCTTGATGGCCTGCGATTCCCCGGCCAACAGCCCGGAGACGCCGCCTTGCCCGGATTCGTCCCGGTGAACCGACTGCTGGTTGAGGTGGTCAATCTGGTGCGGATCATAGTCCGTGGGTTCGTCATAGGTCGTGATGTAGCCTTCATAGTTCCGCAGCACGACTCGCCCTGGTGACTGGCTGATGAGATACTGCGGCATGACCGGAATCTTGCCACCGCCACCCGGCGCATCCACCACGTAAGTCGGCACGGCGTAACCGCTGGTGTGACCGCGCAGGCCCTCAATGATTTCGATGCCTTTCGAGACGGTGGTGCGGAAATGTCCCGCGCCTTTCACCAGATCGCACTGGTACAGGTAGTACGGGCGCACCCGGTTTTTCACCAGCTTATGCACCAGTTCCCGCTGGATGTCCACACTGTCGTTGATACCCGCCAGCAGCACGCTCTGGTTGCCCAGCGGGATACCGGCGGACAGCAGTTTGTCCAGCGCCCGATTCAGTTCCGGCGTGATCTCTTTGGGGTGGTTGACGTGGATATTCATCCAGACCGGGTGATACTGCCGGATCATGTCGCACAACTCATCGGTGATGCGCTGCGGCAGAAAAACCGGTACGCGTGTGCCGATGCGGATAATCTCGATATGCTCGATTTCACGCAGGCTGGCGAGGATGTATTCCAGTGTTTTCGGGTTGAGCGTCAGCGGGTCGCCGCCACTCAGCAGCACATCCCGGATTTGCGGGGTGCGCCGCAGGTAATCCAACTGCGCGGCGAAATCAACCTTGCTGAACGTCTGGTGGGGATTACCCACAATCCGGCTGCGGGTACAGTACCGGCAGTAACTGGCGCACTGTGTCGTCACCAGCATCAGCGCCCGATCCGGGTAGCGATGCACCAGGCCGGGAACCGGACTGTGCCGGTCTTCCGCCAGGCTGTCCGCCATCATGCCGGTGAAGGCGTGGAGTTCACGCCCCAACGGGATCACCTGTCTCCGCACCGGGCAGTCGGGGTCATCCGGGTCAATCAGGCTGGCGAAATAGGGGGTGATGTCTACCCGGAACTTGTCGTCGGCGGTCAGGCCGGTGACTTCTTCCGCAGTCAGATTCACAATCTGGCTGAGTTCATCCACCGTATTCAGGCGGTGAGCAATCTGCCAGTGCCAGTCATTCCATTTTTCATCAGGGATATCCGCCCAGAGCGCCGGGCGCGGGGTGTGGAGCAGAACAGCCTTAGAGGGCGGTTCATCTTCGGAGATAGAGGGAGGCTCTTCAACTTCCTGTGCAGCATCCATTTCAACAGGTTTAGGCAGCATAACACTCCGTGTTGCAAATAACTATCCGATTCGGGCAGATGGGGGGCAGTGTGAACTGTTAATTTAATTATAGTCTCGTTGTATACCCTGTCAAGAACTGCTGGAAATCATCTCACACAGAGAGATTCATCATCCCTTTAGCTTCTCAAGCAACTCACGCGACATATCTCCGATAGCGCCGTTTGGGTCAATCTGAATCGCCTGCTCACAGTAC
>JACKCH010000024.1 GCA_020634115.1 Anaerolineaceae bacterium | reverse complement strand
AGCGCCTAACCATGCGGGGGAGGATGGTGGGGAATTCAGATTTCAGGCGGCGTATCCACCGGGCGTTTCGTGTGGTTTTTCTCGTTTTGCTCCCGTATACGTTTTCCGAAAGCAATTGCGGTCTGCATGATCGCTATGAAAACGAAAACGATAACCGCTAGCGCCAATGCAGCATAGCCTGAAACGTAAATATACATCAGAGAAATTGGCGGAAAGAAGTGACTCAATGATGGGAGTAGGAAGGGGATATACGGAAGCCCAATTCCGATGCCGCTAATGAGAAGCAATATTCCGAATGCGACGGCTCCTATTCCGGTGATGGTAACAGAGAATAGGGGTCTAGTATTACGCCCACCAATACCGACGGATACCCTTTGGCGAAATATTGCCAACAGGCCAACGGCAAAAAGAATGCCCCCCAAACCGCAGATTGCGAGTAACCCGGCAGATACCTGAACTTCATCACTCATGCGTCCCGATCTTCCCGTAACATTTCTAGTGCGGATTTTGAACCAGGAGGCGGAATGATGCGATGTTTCTCGATAAAATCCAATATCTCGAATACGCTTCGTTTCTCTTCCGGCCTGCTCCACACCTGAAAACGACGGTCTACGGTGTCCTCAATGATCTGGTTTAACTCGTCAAGTGTCATATCGGCAATGCGCTGACTAGCCATTGATCGTTCCTTTTCACGTTGTCACTCAACTGTATTGTACTATGCTCCCGGCTTGCCTGTACCAGTTTGTCGCCGTTTTCTCGCCAGCAGCCCCCGGTAGAGGCCGTCGAGGTCGCTCACCAGCCGGTCTATCCCATAGCGATCCAGCATAATGGCCTGCGCCGCTTCGGTTTCCGGTGGGTTGTCCAGTGTGGCAAGAATCCCTTCGGCCAGCGCCGCCGGGTCGTCGGGCGGGACGAGCGTCCCCAACGCACCCTGGTCGAGCATATCCGGCAGGCCGCCTACTGCCGTCGCCACCACCGGACAGCGGGCCGCCAGCGCCTCAATCACCGGGGCCGGCGTGCCTTCATTCAGGCTGCTCACCGCCAATACGTTTAAGTCACTGTAAACCGGCGGGATGTCCCGCTGCCACCCGGTCAGTGTCACCACCCCCCCCAGGCTCAGGCGTTCGATCTGCGCCTCGACTTCCGGGCGTGTCAGGCCATCGCCCACGATGACGAAACGCACGTCGGGGCGCTGTTGATGAATCAGCGCGGCAGCTTCCAGGAACAGCCCGTGATTCTTCACCGTCGCCAGCCGTCCGACAATCCCTACCAGCGGGGTATCTGCCGGAATGCCCCAGGTCTGACGGAAGCCGCAGCAGTGGCGCGGCACGTTGATGAAGGGCGACAGGTCTAAACCCAACGGTAGGACGGTAATCTGCGCGCGGCGGGCGATGTGGTAGGTTTCCGCCAGTTCGCGCCGCAGCGTCTCCGTCAGCGTGATAATCGTATCCGACCAACGCGCCGCCAGCCGTTCCATCCCCACGAACACCCAGGCCAGACCGGGCGTGAAATATCCCTGGAAGTTGTGACCGTGAAAGGTATGGATGATGACCGGTACACCCGCCAGTTTGGCCGCCAGCCGCCCCAGAAATCCCGATTTAGCTGTGTGGGTATGTACCACGTCCGGGCGGAACTCGCGCATCAACCGGTAGAGCCGCCACACCGCCACCGCGTCCCGCCAGGGGTGAATCGGGCGGCGCAGCGCCGGGATAATGTACGGCGTCACCTGATGCTGCTCCGCCAGGTACGCCATATCCCCGTCATCGTCTTCCACCGTGCCACACACCAGCAGGCTCTCATAGTCCGGGCGGCTCAACCGTTCGGTGAGGAGGATGGCGTGCAGTGCCGGGCTGCTGATATTCAAGCGGGTAATCACCCGTAAAATGCGGCGGGGCTGTTGGTTCATGACATCCCTCTGCGGTATTGTGCCGATAGTTCCTGATAGACGGCCAGCGTTTCGTCTAAGACGCGGGTCAGTGCGAATTCCTCCACCGCGATTTGCCGCCCCCGTGCGCCCATTTCCCGGCGCTGTGCCGGGTTTTCGATCAACTGGCGCAGCGCTGCCGCCAGCGCCCCGGCATCGCCCGGCGGCACCAACAGGCCGTTGATGCCCTGCCGTACCACCTCTCGGCAGCCGGGGACATCGGTGGTAACGGCGGCCCGCCCACACGCTGCCGCTTCAATCAATACCTTTGGCACACCTTCCCGCGCGGAGGGCAGGCAGACAATATGCGACTGGGCAAACACCTGCGGCATGTCATCGCGTTTCCCCCACCATTCTACCGCGTTACCCGCCTGCCAAGCCGTTAATTGTTCCGGGGAGATCGCGTCCGGGCTGCTAGGTTCGGGGTAGCCGACCACTGCGAACCGCGCCTTCACCCCGGCGTCATGCAGCTGCTGCGCGGCCTGCACGTACTCGCCCAGCCCTTTTGTCCACAGCAGCCGCCCAACAAACACGACCAGCGGGGTATCATCGCTTTCCAGCTGCGGCGTGAACTCGTTTATATCCACCCCACTGCCTTTAATCACCCGTGTGCGCTCCGGCGGAATCATGCCACGCTGCAAAAACAGCCGTTGATCGTCGGGATTCTGGAAGATCAGGCGGGCATTGGTCGGACGCAGCGCCAGCCGGTACGCCACCTGCGCCCCGGCCCGCAGCAGCCGGGTTTTCAAGTCGTCTTCGGTGAACACCGTCCCCAGCCCGGTCAGCGAGTGAACCACCACTGGCACACCGGTCAACTGTGCCGCGATACCCCCGTAAATCACCGCTTTAATCGTCACATGATGCACAATATCCGGCTGCAGCTCCCGGTATAATCTGAGGAGCGTCCGGAAGGTTTTCACTTCCTCTATGGGGCGTGTCCCGTGCTGGCTGAGGGGCAGCGGGTGAAACGGGAAGCCCTCTTCCTGAATAATACGGACGTTTTCCGCATCGGCGGCGGAGGTGGCGACATGCACCTCGTACCCGGCGTCGCGGGCGGCACGGGCTAAAGGAATGCGGTGGGTGACAAAAAAACGCGGAATGTTGACCACGTATAAAATACGCGCTGGAGAAGTCTGGGACATATACCTTACCTATCGCCGGATAAACGCGGCTTCATCTTACTCAAGCGACAGGCAGATTGCAAAATCCCGTCCGGGCCGGCGAACCCGCCCCCGCGTACACTTCGATGCTTGGCGCAGCCCACAAGAGGCGGTACACTAAGGTGAGAAAGTCGCCCTGAGTCTTGAGGATAAACCGGTAGGGCTGTTTAGGCGTTCCTCGGACAGGGCAGGCCCTGTCCCTACAAGAAACCGGCATGATTGTGGCCGAAAGTGCCGCAAAAAAGCGAATAGCCAGCGGCCAATGGCTACCGACTGATAACTGACTACCGACCACTGACGACTGAACGCTAGCCGTCGCAAACCAGGAGGAATAAACCGTATGTTGCAAGATCGCACCGCTGTGCTGGCCGCCATCGCTGAAGAAGTGCGGGGCTGTACCGCGTGCCGCCTTTACCAGGGGACCAATAACCCGGTGCCGGGCGCTGGCAACCCGCAGGCCGATATCATGTTCATCGGCGAAGGGCCAGGATTTCATGAAGACCGCCTGGGACTGCCGTTTGTGGGCCGCTCCGGGGACTACCTCAATTACCTCCTGAACCTGATCGGCCTCAACCGGGACGAAGTGTTCATCGGCAACGTGGTCAAACACCGTCCGCCGGAAAACCGCGACCCATCACCGGATGAGATTATCGCCTGCAAAGGCTTTCTGGATCGCCAGATCGAAGCCATTGACCCGCTGGTGATCGCTACCCTGGGGCGCTTCAGCATGGCGCGGTATTTCCCGGATGCCCGCATCAGCAGCATTCACGGTCAGCCCCGCTACGATGCGGAAGCCCAACGCGCTTACTATCCGTTTTTCCACCCGGCGGCGGCGCTGCGGAATCCCGGCTTGCGCAAGGACATGGAAGCGGATTTCCGCCGACTGCTGGATGTGCTGGCGAAGGTCAAAGCCATGCGTGCCGGGGATGCGCCGGAGGTACAGGCCGAGGCGAAAACACCGCCATCACCACCCGACGACAAGCCGGAAGAACCGCCCCAGCAGCTTAAGCTGTTTTAACGGCGGGTTTCACTTTCTACGCTCTATGTGATATGAATCGGGTTCGAGTCGTCAGTTTTCAGTTCTCAGTGGTCAGAAAAAGGAAAGTTCAGTAAATCTCAGATTTGGATTTTATCGTCATTCGGTCTGCTTTCGGACACGAAGAATCGCGTTTTTTGTAGGGACAGCATTCTTGCTGTCCAACAGAAGAGAACAAAATCGTAATTCACTCAAATTTGTCAATTGCAGCGCTGAAAGCTGATAACTGACCACTGAAAACCAGCTTTCCTGGTGCGAGTCTTGTGCCGTTTACCATGCCTTTATTTCACATAAGACGTTTTCTATGATTCAAACTCTGACTGATCTTCTCCCGATACTGATTGTCGCCATGCTGGTCGTGGCGCTGGTGCTGTTTCTATTGGCGCTCCAACAGCTTTACCTGGGGCGTACTGGCTCGTACTGGCGGCTGCGGCGGACTGCCGGGAAGCGTGGCGGGCGCTTGTTCCTGATCTCAATCGGGCTGTTTGTCGCAGGGCTGGCCTTGGCGTTTTACAGCGGGCTGGCGGGCGTGGCTTATAATCAGATTAACCTGCTGATGGCGAATGATCCCAGTGGCCTGAAAGGGGTGGCATTACCCACTGCCACCAACCCCGGCGACCCGACCCGCACACCCACAGCCACCATTACACCGATCCCACCCACTCGCACGCCCACACCCACCATGACACCCACCCACACACTGACGCCCACATCCACCGCGACCAACACCCCAACGGCTACGCAGACGCCCACCCACACACTGACGCCTACCATCACCGTCACGCCCACCGCTACGTTTGAGATCGTGCTGAACCTGACCCCGGTACAGTCCTCCAAAGTGCCCCGGCAGAACGCCATCCTGCACCTGACCGCTGCCGCCAGCGGCATAACGCCCGATGGCGAACCCGACCAGCCGGGAAACGTATTCCCCGCCGGAATTCCCCGCGTGTTCCTGTTTTTTGAGTACCGGGACCTCGATAACGGATTGGCCTGGTCGCGCATCCTGTATCGGGAAGGGGTACCGGTGCAGGGTCAATCATATTTGTGGAGCAGTGGGACAGCGGGCAGCAGCTACTTCTTCTTTGGTGATCAGGCTGGCTATCCACCAGGGGAATACGAGGTGCGCCTGTTCCTGGCTGACGAGGAGGTGAGTCGATTGACTTTTACGGTGAGATCACCAGCATAAATCACATAGAGCAAGTGATTACCTTTACAAGAAATATAAAGGCCTTGCTTACGTAAGCTTGTTCCGGTTTTGTGACATTCCCTGTTTTTTTTGCAGAGTACCGTTATAATATCCAAACAAATGGGGCGATCAGAGATAAATTATTTCATAGCCCATTTCACAGTGAATTTAATAGTTCAACGTATTTGGTGGGGCAATAGTTGGGCATGTGAACACAAATTAATTAATTATTTATATTTTCTTGATCTTGCTCAACACATAAAAGCAGGTTATAAATAGAGTCAGAGATAGTCATAAAGTCCTACTGCATTCTTTCTTTTCCTTGATGCTCCTTTAATGCTGTCGGTATATAGGAATCTGTGCAGAATAAATCCTGTTTGCGCAGATAATCCACATCATAACCAGGGCATCGCAGCAGCAAAGCCGTTGGGCGGCATACAGGATTAAGGTACGATTGCACTTGTAGCCGAACGCTGTGTATGATTGAAATTAAGATAATTCAAGAATATTACAACCATACGCTGCTCTCGCCTAAAATGGTGGGCGGATCTTGTGAAAATACCATTCCTTTCCGGCACTGGGCAATAGTTTTTTCGACCAGTGCAAAAAGCTGTCAGAAAGTGGTCAGGGTAAAATATGCCGAACAGCGTGCTAGTAGTAGATGACGACGTGCCTTCCCGAGTCTTTTTGACTCAAACTTTGCGTCCGCTTCCCGTTGACGTTATAGAAGCGGTCGATGGGGCTGAGGCAATTGAGTTACTAGAGCAAAACACCCCCAGAATCGTTTTTCTGGATATGTATTTACCTCGGGTAGGGGGATTAGACGTACTGGGGTACATCCTGGATACGCCGCGTCTGAATAACACCATTGTCGTTATTGTCAGTGCCCATGAGCATGTTCGCTTCCCAAGCTGCCAGGAACTTGACCGGGCCGACGAATACCTGGTGAAACCAGTTTCATTGAAAGTCCTGCGTGACCTGACCCAACGAGCGCTTTCCGGCCAGTTTATGCGCGGGTGATCCGATAGACAAGTCCTCAGCCTTACAACCGCATCCAGTTTGTGGCATCCTCTCTTGTGCAGGTCTTTGAATCATGTACAATCCAACCTATGGTTTTCACGGTAAATACTCCGTTCATCGGGCGTGTTGGCGGTTTCCTACTGCGCGTTCCGCCCATGAACTGATCCGGTGAGTCACTCAAGGGTGCAAACGATGGCATTCGATTTTGAAGCCCTGGTTGGACATCTATATATCGTCGGTGGGCGGTCAATCAGCGCCCCACCCCCCGGCGCATTGGTGGAAGTCGCGCCCCGCAAGGCAGCACGCGGGCGCGAGACAGACACCTTTTTTGTGCTGGTCTATCCTTCAGGGCAGGTGGTCGCGCCCCCAGCTTTTTACGAGCAGATGGCGGCTTTGGCCGCAGAACGGTACTTCACCACTAGCGGCAGCATCACGGCAGCGCTGCGCAACGTGTTCGCTACTTTGAACGGCGACCTGCATGAACATAATATCAGTGGCAAACGCGCTTACGAAGCCAATATGCTCTGTGCCGTGCTGCACGATCAGGAGGTATACCTGGCGCGGGTCGGTTCAGGGATCGCGTTCCTCTCTGCCGAAGAACAGGTAACCTTCCCTGAAGATTTGAGTAAAGATGAGGCGATTTTCCGTCCACCGATGGGCGTTCACCCGGTTGCCGATGTCCGTATGACACGCTATCCAGTCGTTAGTGGATCGCGGCTCATACTGGGAGATGCTGGGTTAGCCGACCTGGATCGGGACAAGCTGTGGGCAGGGCTTAAAGCCCCGGATATTGCGGCGGCGCTCTCGGCTCTGAAGGAAATGGTCACGGCACAACTGACCCTGTTGGCAGTCGAGTTCGTGCCGCCGGAAATCCCGGTAGCTGTCCCCACCCGTGAGGCGGAGTCTACCGTGCGACAGCCAGCTCCCCCGGAACCGGAGCCCACCACCGCCGAAACCCTGCCACCCCCACCACCGCCCGGCAAACTGGCACAGGCCGCCGAATCGGTGGGTCTGCGGGCACAGCAGGGGACAGCCAATGTCGCGCAGCGGGCCGCCAGCGCGCTGGCCGGGGCAGATACCCTGCTCGATAAGGCGCTGCCCGACCCTAAAGAGGGACAGCGAAGCTGGATTGCGAGTCCGGCAGCGGCAGGTATAGCAGTCCTGATTCCGGTAATCGTGGTCGTCGTGGTCATCGTGATGTGGCTGGCCGGAACCGGCGAAAGTGAGTTTGAATTGTGCGTGGAAGAGGCTACCCAGGCGACGCAAACTGCCCAGGGAATCGCTTCCAGCGATGTACAAGGTACGCTGGCTGCCTGGAACGCGGTGCTGGCCGTCGTTAACCGCTGCGACCAGATGCGAGCGGGCGACCCCACGCTGGCCGCTTACACCCGACAGGCGCAGTCTGTGATTGACCACCTATCCTCAATTGAACGCCGCGATGTCTATGTCCTCAAGTCATTCCGTAACGCGATATTAGAAAAAATCGTCCTGAGCGGCCTCGACCTGTATATGCTGGATACCCAGAATCAGCAAGTGTACCGCGTCACCCTCACCAGCGACGGGCGCGGCACGGTGCCATCAGCACAGGAATACATCCCGGCGATGCGGATTAACGCCACTATCGGCCAGTTCCGCGTGGGTAATATGATTGACATCGCCTGGTCGGATGATGATGCCGAGATTGTGGCGGTTGACCAGAACGGACTCGTGATTAACTGTTCCGCCCGGCTGATCGGCACTTGTGGCGCACAACGGTTGCAAGGGACGGAACGGTGGGGGAATCCCACTGGGATTACGCTATGGGGAGGCAAACTGTATATCCTCGACCCGGAAGCGAATCAGCTCTGGCGCTACGAAGCCACTGGCGGCAGTTACCTGAACCCGCCCATCGAATATTTCACGGGCGAAGGCCGGCCAGATATTCGTACAGCGGTTGATTTTGCGATTGACGATAACGGTGTAGTATTTGTACTGCTGGCAAACGGTACGCTCATCAAGTTCTTTTCCGGCACACAGCAGCCCTTCGGTTACGCCGCCTTCCCGGAAAGCCAGCCATTGACCAGCGCCAACGATCTGTTTCTCGACTCGACACAGCAGTTGATGTACATCGTCAGCCGGGCGGAGCGCACGATTTACGAAACCACCTATGCCGGGGCTTTCGTCAACAGCTATCGCGCCTTCGATGAAAATATGTTCGTCAGTCTGAGTGCGGTGGTGGCGGATACTAACCAGCAGGTGATCTATGCCTTATCGGGCAATTCGGTGCTCATCGTCGAACGGCAGGCCACACAATAGGTAGTCCTCATCTCTTACCCATTTCTGACACTGATGAGACGCTTTTCGTACACAGCCGGTGTAGAGTCAAAACAGATTTGAAACGTGGAAGAAATGAGGGAAACGATGTTACATATCCTCTCAACTAACTGGTGGACATTAGCTATCCGAGGCGGGATCGCGATCCTGTTCGGCGTGATTGTATTGCTGGCACCGGCCATCGCCCTGGAAGCCCTGGTCTTGCTATGGGGTGCTTACGCGCTATCTGACGGCATTCTCTCAGTCTGGGCAGGCCTGAAGGGACATGGCAAACATCAACACTGGTGGGTATCCGTGCTGGAAGGCGTGGTGAGTATCTTCGCCGGTTTAGCCGCCGTGATGTGGCCGGGATTAACCGCGCTGGTTCTGCTGTACATCATCGCTGCCTGGGCAATTTTCACCGGAGTAACCGAGCTGTTCGCGGCGCTCCAATTGCGGAAGGAGATCGCTGGTGAGTTGTGGCTCGCATTGAGCGGTGTGGTTTCGATCCTGTTCGGTGCGCTGCTATTCTTCGCTCCGGGCACCGGCATTCTGGCGGTCTTGTGGATCCTGGCGTTCTACGCCATCGCGTTCGGGGCTTTCCTCCTGGTGCTGTCCTTCCGTCTGAAGACGCATCACGACCGGATGCACCACCAGCAGCACCAACCAGCATAACTAACGGAGGTAGCGAAGGCTACCCAACGAAATAGGACGGATTCAGATAGGCGCACAGTGGTGCGCCTTTTTTGTAAGAACCCACAGATAATGAATAGCGCATAGGGATGTCGCGACACGGTTTTTGTATCTTCGGCCTACGATCTGGCACACTTTTTTCTCACCATTGATAATCGACCCTGGCATAAGTTCCCGCGAACATCTATCCCTTTCACGTAACGTCAGGCACCTGCTTGTAATATGATCCTATTGAGGCTATTTGTTAAAAACGCACAAATTTCCGCCAAATGGGATTGACCATTTCATAGAATGTGCATAAAGAGCGGATTAAAGGATTTGCTGATTAAAATCAGATGTGTTATGCTTGCAAACTGGAAGTAGTCAGGCGAGACGAGATGAGGAGCGCCCCGCTTGATCTTAACCTCTTATTAAGTATATTTTGAGGAGTAAAGCACAATGTCCAAGTATCTTCGCTTTATTGGGCTTGCCCTAGTGGTGATGATGCTCATGAGTTTGACTCTGGGCGTCAGCGCACAAGAAAAAGTCCTGCACACAGCTCTCGGGATGGTCGGTGGCGATCTGAACACAATTGACCCGTCCCTTTCTGAGGTTGCTGGCGAAATCCAGATGATTAATGAAATGTTTGTCGGCCTGACCGGTCAGGGCGAAGCCGACGGCGCGCTTCTGCCTGGCCTCGCCAGCAGCTGGGACGTATCAGACGACGGCTTCACCTTCACTTTCCACCTGATGGAAGGCGTCCCCTGGGTTCACTACAATGCTGATAGCGGCGCAGTGGAACAAGTCATGGACGACATGGGCAACCCCCGTTATGTGACCGCGAATGACGTTGTGTATGCCTGGAAGCGCACGCTCGACCCGGCCACCGCGTCAACTTACGCTTATGTACCCGCTGAATTTATCGTCAACGGGCAGGCCTTCAATGGTGGTGAAGCCACCGCTGACGACCTGGGTATTCAGGCTCTGGATGATTACACCGTTGAAATCACCTCCCCGGTAGCGGTGTCCTTCGCGCCGTACATCTACGGTCTGTGGATGGTCAGCCCGCTGCCTTCCTGGGCAGTTGAGGCCGGTGGCGACAGCTGGACTGAACCGGAATACTACACCACCTATGGCCCATTCGCACTCAAGGAATGGGAACATGATGTCAGCATCACCCTGATTAAGAACCCCTTCTGGCCGGGCAGCCCGGATGCCCCGCAGGCCATTCTGGACGAGGTCGTTTTCCATTTCCTCGACCCGCAGGCTGCGATGGCTGAATACGAAGCCGGTACCATCTCCGCTGTCAACCCGCCGTTGGAAGAAATGGATCGCGTCCGTGCCGATGCCACGCTCAGTGCTGAACTGACGATTGGCGCCCGTGACTGCACCTACTACCTGGGCGTGAACCAGGACAAAGCCCCGTTGGGCGACAGCGTTCACCTGCGCCGTGCGATGTCACTGGCCGTTGACCGCCAGTCCATCGTGGACAACGTGACCAAGGGCGGTCAGACTCCTGCCCGCTGGTTCGCCCGTCCTGGCCTGATCGCCGCCCCGACACTGGACACCAACCCCGAGGCCGGTATCGGCTATGACCCCATGCTGGCTCAGGAAGAACTGGCGATGGGTCTGGAAGAACTCGGTGTTGCCTCCGCTGCTGACCTGCCGACGATTACCCTGGCTTACAACGACTCCTCTGGTCACGCCGCGATTGCCCAGGCGATCCAGCAGATGTGGAAAGACACCCTGGGGATCGAAGTGCAGTTGAGCGCGATGGACCCGACCACCTACTTCAGCACGCTGAGCGAAGATGCACCGACGATCTACCGCTCCGGCTGGTGCTCGGACTATCCTGATGCCGACAACTTCCTGCGTGTGGTGTTCCGTTCGGACTCCTCACAGAATGACCCCAACTTCAACAGTCCTGAATTTGATGCCCTGGTTGACCAGGCTCGTGCTGAAACCGACCTGGAAACCCGTCGTGAACTGTACGCTGCTGCCGAAGACATCCTGAGCCGCGATCAGGTGGGCATCATCCCGATCTACTGGTACACCACTGTCCAGTTAACCAAGCCCAATATCGAACGCACCTACCCCGCGCTGGGCAGCCAGCGTTATGAGAAGTGGGACATTAACTAAGCGCAATCCACGATTGAATTAGGTGAGTATAGGGGCATGACGTAATGTCATGCCCCTATGTCTCTACAGCAATTAAAAAGGGTTTAAAAGATGGCAAGGTTTATCACACGGCGCTTATTATGGATGTTGCTCGTCCTTTTTGTGCTATCTATCGTTGTTTTTGCATTGATGCACGCTGTCCCTGGTGGCCCGTTTGATCGGGAAAAACCACTACCCCCCCAGACGATGGCAATCATGAATGAAAAATATCATCTGGATGATCCTATCGTCACGCAATATGTATCTTATGTCGGGGACATCGCTATACCAACGATTACGTATGGGACTTTCAAGCCAGATGCAGCTAAAGATTACCTGGTGGTCATCCCCTTGCCAGCTTTTTTCGGCGATCAAGCCACACTGCGCTGGATTAACTTCGGCCCGACCTATAAATCTCGCAGCCGTTCCGTGAATGACATCTTTCGTGATAACCTGCCTGTCTCTTTCCAGCTCGGGGTGGCCGCGCTGGGGATCGCCATGATGCTGGGCATCCCGCTAGGCATCTTCTCCGCACTCAACCGCAACACCATCTATGACTATATCGGCATGGGGATTGCGGTCATGGGAGTGTCGGTGCCGGTGATTATCACTGCACCGGTTTTACAATATATTTTTGGTGTCAACCTGAAGTGGGTTCCGGTCACCGGCTGGGGGTCGTTCCAGCAGATGATTCTACCGGCGGTTGCGTTAGGGTTCGTGAACTCGGCGTTGTTGGCCCGGCTCACTCGCGCCAGCCTGCTGCAGGTTCTGAATGAAGATTATATCCGCACAGCCCGCGCCAAAGGGCTTTCGGAACGTGCCGTGATTATCTTCCATGCGTTAAAGAATGGACTTATCCCGGTTGTGACGGTGCTTGGCCCGCTGTTCGCCGCTCTCGTAACCGGTACATTTGTTGTTGAGGTGATCTTCGCTATTCCCGGCATGGGGCGCTTTTTTGTGACCAGCATCTCCGGGCGGGATTACCCGGTCATTATGGGAACCATCCTGCTGTATGCCGCTTTTCTGGTGATTGCAAATTTGTTAGTGGATATAATGTATGCGTGGCTTGACCCGCGCATCCGGTACGATTAACTGAGGATAAGATCGTATGACTGCTGTACAACAAACTTCTCAGAGGAAAGTTGCCACGATCTCTGATGGTACCTACGTAAAAGGCGACAGCCTGTGGTTAGATGCGTGGAAACGGCTGCGGCGCAATCGCCTGGCTCTGATTGGGCTTATCATTATCACGTTCAATGTGTTCATTGCAATTTTTGCGCCGGTATTGGCACCTAAGGACTTCTCGACTCAGGTACTTGCTGATAATAACGCTGCCCCTCGCTGGATTCTCCCTCTTTTCCCCAACCTGGTCCCCAAAGACGAGGGAGGGTATGTCACCATCGATGATAATTATGCATTGGGGGCAGATACCCTGGGGCGCGATATTCTGAGCCGCATTATGTATGGAGCGCAGGTCTCTCTGTTCATCGCCTTTATCGGCCCGCTCACCAGCCTGATTGTCGGGGTGATCGTCGGGTTGGCTGCCGGGTATGCCGGCGGGCGCGTGGATAACCTATTGATGCGTTTTGTCGACCTGATGTATGCCTTCCCAACGCTCTTGTTTATCATCCTCTTGATGACATTTTTCCGAACCAGTTTTTCCAACCCGGAACCGGGAACGTTGCAGTATACACTGGGGCAGCTTGACTCGGCTACCGGTGGCATGATGTTCATTTTCATCGGCATCGGCCTGACTTCCTGGATGGGCATGGCACGGCTGGTGCGCGGCCAGGTGCTTTCCGCGAGGGAAAAAGAATATGTTGAAGCGGCACGCTCCATCGGCAGCACGACGCCCTCTATCCTGTTCCAGCACATTCTGCCTAACATTCTGGGGCCGGTCATTGTGAGTGAAACGCTGTCAATCCCGGCGTACATCTCTTTTGAAGCGTTCCTGAGCTTCATCGGACTGGGAGTGAACCCGCCACGTCCAAGCTGGGGCATGATGATTGCAGAAGGCTCGCGCACAATCAGCAGCTACCCGTTCCAGGCTTTGTTCCCGGCGGTCGCGCTGGCGATGGTGATGTTCGCCTTTAACTTCCTGGGCGACGGTCTGCGTGACGCGCTCGACCCCCGGATGCGCGGTATCGATTAACACGACGGTCAATCCCTATAAAGTAGAAACCAAAGACGCTGCCCGATTGAGCAGCGTCTTTAGCTTAGGAGGGTTTCTTGCAGGATTAAGCGCGAGCAGCCGCCAGCGCCTCATTGATCTGTTGGATATGCTGGCGAGTGTGGAAGACGAAGCCATGCATCTCAAAGGCCATCCACCACAGGTTGTTCTTGCGGGCAGCATATTCCGCCGGGACAGCCCGCAGCAAAGCGACGGTTTCGGCGTGAGCGCGGCGCAGTTCAGCCAGTAGCGCGGCGCTGGTGGGATAGGTGGTCGTCACGCCCGCGATGCGTGCCGGGGTGTTGCCGGTGAATCCGGCAACTTCCGGCCCTTGCATCAGCCCGCCCAGCCAGTGCTGTAACCAGCGTTCCGAAAGAATCAGGTGTGCCAGAACCTGGTTCGCGCTCCATTCACCTTCCGCTGGGGACTGCCCGGCCTGTGCTTCTGTGACTTCTGCGAAAATCGTTTTGATTTCGCTGTCCAATTCGCCATAGGCCGTCTGGTAATGGTCGCCCAGGGCGGCGAACGTCTCCGGGACGGCCGGAACAGGGTAGCCAGAGAGTGCCAACGCAACTTTTTGTTTCTCGCTGCCCCGGTAAAAGGCTACTTCCACTGTGTCGCCGGGTTTCCGATCAGCCACAATCTGGTTCATGGGCATCTGCGCAGTAACCGCTGTGCCATCCATCGCCACCACGACATCGTCCGGTTGCAGCCCGGCTTGTTCTGCCGCCAGCCCAGGTACTAACCCGGTGACTCGCGTACCTTCTTCTACCGGCACACCCAACCGCTGTGCGACTTCGGCATCAAATGCACCGGGGTAGATGCCGATAATCACGCGCTCAGTGATACGGATATCCGCGCCGGTTTCCAGCATCGCCGTCAGAATATGCAGCTTCTTCTCCCATTCGCGTTCATGGGCATCGGTCACTGAGTCGCCGCTATGTGTTAGAGTGAGTGCTGTGCTGTTGTCCTGGGCTTCCAGCACGACTTCCACCAGCGATTCAGCGGCGTCATCCGGGCTTTTCCAGGTGAAGGCCACCCGCTCATTTGCTTCCAGGGCGGTGTATACGCCGGTTACATGCTGGTCAGGATTCCAGATGAGGAGCAGATGCCCGCCGACCTGCACCCGCAAATGGGCATCATCACACAGCCAGTCTCGGATCCAATCGCGATCCGTAAAGGCACTGTAGACCTGTTCAGCCGGGGCTTTAATTGTCCGCGTGAAAGTCAGTGTCCGGGTAAGAGGGGTATCTATGGCGACCATTGTTCAATCCTTTCGTCAAAATTAAATAACCGTATATACCAATTAACCGATTTAATGGGTAGTTAGCATAATTATAGATTAAAATGACGGCAAGGTCAATCAAATCGGCATTTTGCTCATGCCTGACTCATCAAAGGGGAGTACAATTGCGGCGTGGTTTCAACCCGCAGCGGGGACTTCCCGCAGCAATTCAAACACAAACAAGGAGTTATAGATGAAAAAAGCATCACTGCTGATTCTGGTCGCGTTGGTGGCCGGGCTTGTTATGATTGTACCGGTGGCCTCTGCCCAGGACGCGCAGACCCCGGCGGCAATCTGCGAAAGCGCGGTTGCAACGGCGGTTGAGCCGGAAACCCGCACTTTTACCCAGGCCGAACAGGTATTAGAGCCGAACGTAGATTATCACGCTATCCTCTGCACAGAAGTCGGGCCGGTCTACGTGGATTTACTGGAAGAATCCGCGCCGGAGACAGTCAATAATTTTGTTTTCCTGGCGCAAAACAACTATTACAATAACACGACCTTCCACCGCGTGATTGCCGATTTCATGGCGCAGGGTGGCGACCCCACCGGCACTGGAACCGGCGGGCCGGGGTATCAATTTGACGATGAGTTTGTCGGCTACTGGACGTTTGACCGTCCGGGACTACTGGCGATGGCGAATGCCGGAGCAGGCACGAACGGCAGCCAGTTCTTCATTACCACCGTCCCTACCCCGCACCTGGACTTCCTGCACACGATTTTCGGTGTGGTGCTGGACGGGCAGCAAAACGTTGAAGCGATTCGCCTGCGCGACCCACAGACCGACACGGAAAGTGGCACGCTGCTGCAAACGGTAGTCATTGTGACCGACCCGTCCACCGTGCAGACCGACACCACCGCACCAGAAGCAGCCACCGCTGAAGATGTCGCGCTGGCACTGGCCGGTATTCAAGACCTGCTGCCGGCAGATCTGCTCGCTGTGGATGAAGCGAACTCCGGCGTGCTGGATATTGACCAGGTGGTCGCGGCTGCCCCGGAGAGTGTGCAGACTGATCTGAATGACACCCTCAGCGCACATGGCTTTGAGTACCGGGCGACGAATACCGTCGTGAATTCGGCCTGTAACCTGGAAAACGTTATATTCACTGCGATCAGCTATACGCTGGATGCCTTCCCCACCCGTGAAGACGCAGCGGCGGCGCTGGCAAGCGGTATCTATGGTCAGGTGGCCGAAGCCCAGGGGCTGACCGCCAATGACTCGCCCAACCTTGATTTCCCGTATTACACCGCGGAAATCACGGGCTGCGACGCGCCCGCCTTGCGTACAGAAACCCACTGGCAGCGCGGGCGCTTTGTCGTCACGGCGGCGGTGGATCTGTCCGCTACCGATCTGCGTGACAGCGCTGACCTGGTGTTGTCGGTATATGTGGGACTGCGGATTTACGAGCCGGTGCTTGCGGACATTTTCCGCAGCGAACTGCACTAATGCAGAATCCGGGAAACCAGTCAAGCAAAAAATACGGAATTCGTAAAGACGGCAATTTGCTATCCCTACAGGGTTCACCTACCGGAATAAGCAAAGTACAGGGGCGAAAGTGTTACGCCCCTGTTTGATTTTCTGCCGTAGACCGTTATCGGACGTGGCTACCCCTGCATCAGCCGGAAGAACCACACCGGTACGGCAGGTTCTTCACGGGCATTATCAAACAGCGGCGCATAGGGTTTGATCGCCAGTACCGGCGTACCATCAATCGCATCCAACCCTTTGACCGTCACGACGCCCTTTTCAATCTTCTCAATCGAAACAGCGGTCACACCGATGGAGTTAGGGTAGTAGCGTGACCGTTGGGCGAATACACCCACTTCCGGCAGGTCTTCGCGGTCTTGCGGCCTGAAAGCCAGGTGCTTATCCGGCTCGAATGGCGCTTCGTGCATAGTGAAAATCACGATGGCGTGGGACCAGTCCTCTAGCCCACGAAGGCCATCCACCAGCGCATCCTGAATGTGAATCTCAGAAACCACCGTATTCCAGGCGGCATCCAACGCTTCCAGGTCAGTGACCGGGGATTTTACAATACCAATCGGTTCTATCGTCAATGCCATTCGCCTACCTCCTCATCCTGCCTCATAATTATTTTGCCAGATCATTACATCGCCAGAAATCTGACATCTGCCCCCTGATGACTGAGAACTACGGTGATTGTATCGCAACAATCCGATCCAGTCCGGCGTAATCCTGAATCACGCGGACTGTCGCCTGTGGCAAAGCTGTTTGCGCTAGTTCAGACGCAGCTGCCCCCTGATCCGCGCCGATTTCCAGCAGCGCCAGCCCACCGGGACGCAGCACGCCGGGTAGCTGCGCCAGCAACCGCCGCATCAGGTCGAGTCCGTCCGCGCCGCCATCCAGGGCGAGGCGTGGCTCGTAACGGGTGACAGTCAACCCCGGCAGGTCATCACTGGCAATGTAGGGCAGGTTCGCCAGGATAACATCTCCCTGCACCGCATTGTCCAGCAGCGGGGCGAGCAAATCCCCCTCCAAGAACGTGATGCGCTCCATAACCGCGTTTTCCGCTGCGTTGCACCGCGCCACCGCCAGCGCCGCCGGGCTGATGTCTACCGCGTAGACTCGCGCTGCTGGGCAGTGTACAGCCAGCGTCACCGCCAGCGCCCCACTGCCGGTGCCGATGTCTATGGCTGTGGCAGCCGGATTGCTCTTCACAAAGACCAATGCCTGCTCCAGCAGCAGTTCGGTTTCCGGGCGGGGAATCAGCACCGCTGGGGTGACGATAAACTCCCGGTCATAAAATGCCCAGCGCCCCAGGATATACGGAAGCGGCTCGCCCGCTGCGCAGCGTTCGACCAGCGCCTCAAAACGGTGACGCTGGTCTTCGGTCAGTACATGGCTGGGATTCGCCAGCAGGTAGGCGCGTTCAACCCCCAGCACTTTACCTAACAGAATATGCACGTCCAGCCCGGCGGACTCGGACACCGGCTCGATGCGTTTCCGGGCGGTACGCAGCACCTCACGAATGGTCAGGCGCATAGATGGGGGCGTCACCGGGCTGCCATCTGCTGCGCCAGCGCCGTCAGCAGACGCACGCCGTAGCCGCTGGAGCCTTGCGCCGGGACATAGGGAATATCCGGCACATTAATCGCCATGCCCGCCATATCCACATGCGCCCAGACCGGGTAATCCACAAAATGTTTCAGGAAGATGGCGGAAGTTCCCACCCCGCCAGTACGCCCGCCGCTGTTTTTGATATCGGCGGTCTGCGATTCAATGGCTTTTTCATAGTCCGGGAACAGCGGCAGCGGCCAGACTTTCTCCCCAGTGGCGGCGGAGGCGGCCTGGATGTGGTCGCGCAGCGTGTCATCGGTGCTGAACACCCCGGCAGAAACCCCCGCACCGAGCGCCACGACACACGCGCCGGTCAGCGTGGCGATGTCCACCACCGCGTCCGGTTGGTAGCGCCCGGCATACACCAGCGCGTCGGCCAGGAGCATCCGGCCTTCAGCATCGGTACTGATAATCTCAATCGTGACGCCGTTGCTGGCGGTGATGACTTCCTGGGGACGGTAGGCGTGGCCGTTAATCATGTTATCCGCCGCCGGGGCGAGACCGACGACATGCAGCGGCACGTCCAGACCCGCAATTGCGCCCATCGCGCCGATCACCGCCGCCGCGCCGGACATATCATTCTTCATGGTCGCCATGCCTTCACCCGGTTTCAGGCTGTAGCCGCCGGTATCGAAGGTGACGCCCTTGCCGATCAGTACCAGGGTTGGCAGTTCGCTGGCGCGTTCGGCGTTGTGTTCCAGGATGATGAAACGCGGCGGAGTATCGCTGCCCTGAGCGACAGCCAGGTGCGCTCCCATTTTGAGCGCCTGCATCTGCGCTTTTTCTAGCACTTCACAGCGCAACCCGGTGGATTCCGCCAGTGTCCGGGCGGTCTGGGCCATATATTCCGGCGTACAGATGTTGGGCGGCAGGTTGCCCAGGTCACGCGCCAGCATCACCCCGGCGGCAATCGCGCTCCCATCCCGGATTCCAGCTTCGACAGCAGGGACATCCCCCGCGTCAAAGGCTATAATCCCCAGCGATTCTGGCAGATTCTCCGGCGCATCGCTGGTTTTCTGTCCGTGATAGCGGTAACTCGCCAGCAGGCTGCCCTCGCTGACGGCCTGTGCCGCCACACGCACATCCAGGCCACCTGCGCCCGCGCCGTGCAGCACAGTAGCCGCCTGTTTCGCTTTAAGTTCACCGGCCTTCTTGACGGCTGTCGCCGCTGCCCGCCGGACAGCCTCCACTGAAAAATCGGCCTGCGTCCCCAGCCCGACCAGGATCACCCGCCGGGCGGGAATCACGCCGCGCGGGTAGATCACGCCTGTCTGACCATCCTTCCCGGTGAAATCGCCGCTGGCAATCAAATCGCTGATCGCACCACCCAGGGCGGTATCAACAGCCTGGGTCGCGCCGCTGACCGCCGCGCCCTCGAACAAATTCACGATTATCGCGTCAGCATCGCTGTTCTGAATCTCGCCCTGCACCGCTTTAATGTCCATGTCGTTCTTCCTTGTCTACGTTTCGGACGAGTCTACTCAACGTTTCCGGCTGTGTCCATAATCCGTGCCAATGGTCTTAAGCCGGTTTTCCCGTGTTTTAGGCTAGATCACACTGCCACACGCCTTCACAAACCTTGTGCAAACCATCTTGCAAGGAGTGGTTCATCCCGGAAACAAAAATCTCAATCTAAAGTAAAGATACGGCATACCCAGTATAAAATAAGGCTAGTATATGCCCTGCCAGAATGACAGGAAGGCACCGTTTCTAACTTTTTTATAACTTTCGGTAAACAACTTGCAATGTATTTTTTAGCTGAGGACTATACACTTTTAATATTCAGGGTTCTCAAATTTTTATGGGAGATCAAAACCATGTCTAACGAACCCCGTATCATATCTCATCAGTCTCATCTCTTTGACGCAAAAAAATACGGTGCCGTACTGGTGATTCTGCTGCTGGCGGTTCTTCTGCCAATCACCAGCGTTTTAGCGGCAGTCAACGAAAATTTTGACGGCCTACCCGCTGGGTCGAATGCTGCGGCATTCAATACGGCCAATGTGACCTGGGTGACTGCCGGCGGCGTCGCCACCGTTGATCTGAGCGCCTTCTTGGTTGATCCCAATTTTGTCGCCAATCAGCTTTACAACTATGAGACAACCAACACCATAACCGTCAACTTCACGGCGAATCAGGATAGTTATGACTTCTACTTCGCCATTCAGGACGCCACCGGCCCAACTACCGGCGCAGCGTTCACGGTGCAGGGGTACTTAGGGGCAGCCCTCGCCTTCACCGACACCTACACGTTTCCCGACGTTGCCGGTAATCCGCTCTATGAAGGCCATGCAACCGGTGCTGGTACGGCGTTTGACCAACTGGTACTGACCACCGTGAATGTCGAGCGCTGGGCGCTTGATACCTTCATCACGACGGACGCGCCCGGCGTGACCGTCACCGAAAGTGGCGGCACCACCAACATCACCGAAGGCGGCGCGACCGATACCTACACCGTTGTCCTCAACTCGGCACCTACCGCTAATGTAGTGATTACCGTCACGCCGGATGCCCAGTGTACCGTTGCCACATCACCGCTGACTTTCACGCCGGGCAACTGGTTCACGCCCCAGACCATCACCGTCACGGCGGTGGATGATGGCATCGTCGAAGGACCACACACCTGCGTGATTACGCAGACGGCAGCCAGCGGCGATGCCAAATACAATGGGATCGCCGTAGCGGGGGTGACGGCCAATGTCACCGATAATGATGCCATCGGTGTCACCGTGACTGAAAGCGGCGGTACCACCAACATCACTGAAGGCGGCGTGACCGATACCTACACAATTGTCCTTACGTCACAACCGACTGCCAATGTGATGATTACCGTCACCCCGGACGCGCAGTGTACCGCACTGCCCTCCCCGCTGATCTTCACGCCGGGCAACTGGTTCACGGCACAGACCGTCACCGTCACAGCGGTGGATGATGGTGTGGTCGAAGGGCCACACACCTGTGTGATTACACACACGGCGGCTAGCGGTGATGCGGCCTATGATGGTTTCGCCGTAGCCGGTGTGACCGCCAACGTCACCGACAATGATGTGGCGGGCGTAACTGTGACTGAAAGCGGCGGGACAACCAACATCACCGAAGGCGGCGCAACCGACACCTACACGATTGTCCTTACGTCACAGCCGACTGCCAATGTGGTGATTACCGTCACCCCGGACGCGCAGTGTACCGCGCTACCCTCCCCGCTGACCTTTACCCCGGGCAACTGGTTCACGGCACAGACCGTTACGGTCACGGCAGTGGATGACCTGATTGCCGAAGGGCCACACACCTGCGTGATTACGCACACAGCGGCCAGCGGCGATGCAATCTATGATGGTCTCGCTGTAGCGGGTGTGACCGCCAACGTCACCGATAACGATACGCCCGGTGTAGCGATTACCGAAAGCGGCGGCTCAACCGATATTGCCGAAGGCGGCGTAACGGATACCTATACTGTCGTACTGACCACCCCGCCCACCGCCAATGTCGTCATTACCGTCACCCCGGACGCACAGTGTACCGCGCTGCCTTCCCCGCTGACCTTCACAGCAGGCAACTGGAACGTGGCGCAGACTGTCACCGTCACGGCAGTGGATGATGCCGTAATCGAAGGACCGCATACCTGTGTGATTACGCACGCAGCGACCAGCGGTGATGCAGCTTATGACGGAATCGCCATAGCCGATGTCACCGCCAACGTCACCGATAACGACACACCCGGCGTGACGGTCAGCCCTGCCGCCGTAACGATTGCCGAAGGCGGGGTGGCACGAAACTACACACTCTCACTGAATACGCCGCCCACTGGTGATGTCGAAATCACAATCACGCCGGATGCCCAGTGCGTGGTGACTTCCGCCAACCCAGTGACTTTCGTCGCACCCAACCAGGGACCGATCACGGTCACGATTCAGGCGGTGGATGACGCAGTGGTCGAAGGGGCGCACACCTGCACCTTAACTCATGCCATCACCAATTCCGGCGACGTGAATTACCCGATCGGTATGCCAATCAACGATAAAGTCGCGAATGTGGTGGATAACGATGGTGCAACCGGAACGGGCAGCAGCGGAATTGAAGTTCCCGCACCGCCTCCTGCCACGCTCTGCACGGATGTCAACTTTGAAGACCCGGGAATGATTCGCAGCAATTTCACCAATGACGCTGACCGGGTTGGACTCGGCTGTCGGTTGATCGCTGCCGGTGGAAACTACATGTACTGGCTCGGCAGCCCAATCACCCACGCCGGGAATGTTGGTGCCCAGAACGTGCTTGACCTGGGGCTGGTCGCCGCGGTGGATGTATTCAGCACAACTGGTGCTACCGGCTTCGTGGGCGATGTCAACATCTGCTTGCAAGGCAGTGGCTACATGATTTACATGAATGCCAGCGGCGCGCCGCGCCAGGCGCAGTTGTGGAGCGCGTGGACAACCGATTCGTTCCCCGGTTATACCTGTACGACGCTCTACGCGCCCGGGACAGTTGTTCTGGTCAGTCGGCTGCCATAGGCGAAGCAGATCAGCAAACAATAGGGATGCCCAGAAGGGCATCCGCATAACTCATACAAAAAGGGCGAGAGTGATTCTCGCCCTTTGCTGTTATCACACTATTATGTTTCCCCACTCAATCCTGCCGGGCTACATCCGCGAACTGTCCGCCCGTCACCTGGGCCAGTTGGTCGAGTTTGATCGGGAAAATCGCGTTGTGCGCGCCCCCGGCAGCGTACACCTGCTCGTAACGCTGCAGTGAATCGTCTATATAGATGGGCAGGTTGGGCGTGCGGTGCGCCAGTGGCGGGACTCCACCGGGCGCATACCCGTAAATCTCCACACATTGTTCGGGCGAAGCTACTCTCACCTTTTTACGGCCTACCGCAAACAGCGTCGCCAGTTTTTTATCATCTACCCGCTGGTCGCCGCTAGCAAGGATAATAACCGGCTGGCCGTCAATCATAAACGCCAGACTCTTGACAATCTGGCCGAGTTCACAGCCGATGTTATCAGCTGCCTGCTGTGACGTCGCCGTTGAATTGGCGAAGAAGCGAATTTGTATCCCCAGGTTGAGCGCATCCAGCGCCGCCTGGACATCTTTCGGTGTGAGTTCATCCATAACGTTCCCCCTGTACTGCTGATGGGCCGCCGAAACGCCCCGGTTTTGTATTAATAGGGGACAGGCTGCTACCTGTCCCCACAGTGAAATCTTCAATTGGAAGAATCCCTGAGGTCTGCTTACCCGGGTGTATCCAGACCTTGTAGCTTCGCCAGTTCGGCATCAATGGCGCTGGCAAACACCGCGAACGGTTGGGCGCCACTGATAAAACGTCCATTAACGAAGAAAGCGGGCGTCCCCCGAATACCAAGCGCCTGTGCATCCTGGAAATCGGCGACAATTTCCGCTTGATACTGCTGATTATCCAGGCAGTTCGTGAACTGGTCTATATTCAGCCCCAGCGTTTCCGCATAGCCGATAAGCTGTTCACGCGAGAAATTCCCCCGATTGTCGAATAGGACGTTATGATAATCCCAGAAGTCCCCCTGCTCGAAGGCACACTGCGCCGCCAGCGCCGCCGTCACCGAGGATTGGGCCAGAATCGGGAAGTCCCGGTAGACAAAACGCACCTGGTCGCCATAGGTTTCCAGCACCTGGGACAGGGTTTCATTGTAGAATCGGTTACAGTAGGTGCAGTTGAAATCGCTGAATTCAACAATCTCCACCGGCGCGTCTACTGCCCCAACATAGGGGTCATCATCGGCGCTCACAGTGTAAAATTCACCCTGCACCGGGCCATTTTGCGCCTGGGCGATTGCGGCGGCAGTAGCATCGCGCGCGTCCAGCGCATCATTCACGGCGCGATTTACGGCCTCGTTGATGACATCGGCATTGGTATCGCCCACTGCGGCGGCGGTGTTGTCTGACTGACGGACGGATGCAACGGCAGTCGCGTCCCGCGCATCCAGCGCCTCGTTCACGGCGCGGCCCACCGCCTGATTGATGAGTCCGGTATTTTCGGCGGTGTTGGAGTCAAACAGGCCATTATAGCCCAACGCTGTCACGGCAGCGCCCAACATAAAGAAAACCACCGCAATCACGAAATAGTTGAATACTGTCTTGGGGATAACCGCAATAGGCGCGGCCTCATCCGCCAGAGGGGTTTGCATCTGTGCTTCCGACTGTGCCGGTACAGGGGTCTGTTGTTCCTGCTGATCCACTCGTCTGTCCTTCAAAAACTACAGTGTCGTTAGTCACGCCAAGCATAACACACTCCAGACGAAATAAGGTTGGCCTAAAATGAGAAAATCCAGTATACAATAGGTAGCAACCAATACCATGAGAGGAGATTGCCTTTGACCCAACCTGATTTACTGGATGGCCTGGTCATCAGTGACCAGAGCGGTTATTTTAACGTGGAGGTGACAGACGGGACAATCTACACCTGCCGGTTACGGGGTCGCTTACAGGAAGAAGCCCAGGCTTCCGACATTGCCGCCATAGGCGACCGGGTGCAAATTCGCCTGTTGGAAGATGGCTCAGGGACAATTGAAACCGTCGCTGAACGCAGCAGCACCCTCTCGCGGGCGGTGCGCACCGAAGGCTCACGCGGCGCGGGACAGCGTGAACGGGAACAGGTGATTATCGCTAATGCGGATCAAGCGCTCTTCGTCTTCGCCGCCACCCAACCGCCGCCCAATCTGCGCCTGTTAGACCGTTTCCTCGTGATGGGCGAGTCCTCACGCATCCCTTTATTATGTATCGTCGTCAACAAAATTGACCTGGAAGATTCCTCCCTGATTCGCGCCACCTTCGCGCCTTACGAGGCGATGGGCTACCCGGTGTTGTATAGCAGTGCCCGCGACAAACTCGGCGTGGACGAGATTCAGGCGATCCTCAAAGACAAAATTTCCGTGTTTACCGGGCCGTCGGGCGTAGGCAAAACCAGCCTGCTCAATATTATTCAGCCCGGCCTGGGACGCACTGTGAAGGAAGTCAGTCGCCGCCGTCAAGAAGGGATGCACACCACTCGTGACAGCGCCCTGATTAAACTGGAGATGGGCGGCTACCTGGCCGATACGCCTGGCCTGCGGACGCTCACGATATGGGATGTCGAGCCGGAAGAACTTGATGGGTATTTTGTGGATGTCGCGCCGTATGTGGGGCAGTGCAAATTCAACAACTGCGCCCACATCAACGAGCCAGACTGCGCGGTACGTCAGGCGGTTGAAGGCGGCAAGATCAGCGCCAGCCGCTACCAGAGCTATCAGGCGCTCCGCCAGGAACTTGAAGCCGCCTACGCGCTGTAGACCACGCCCTGGCAACCGGTCATCTTTCTGGTATCGTTATGGCATATCTGTTATCTTGCTTTACAGAGGTTTAATTTAATTCGTGTCCTCCCTGAACGCCTGGATACCCCGACTCGCCGGACTGCGTGTGCTGGTCGTGGGCGATGTCATTCTGGATGAATACCTGGTTGGGAAAACCACCCGTCTGAGCCGGGAAGCGCCGATTCCGGTGCTGGAGTTCGAGTCCCGGCGAATGATCCCCGGCGGAGCAGCCAATCCCGCCGCGAATATCGCCGCTTTGGGGAGTACACCGATTCAAGTCGGTATTATCGGTTCAGACAGCCCAGGAACGAACCTGCGCCAGGTTTTGCAGGCGCAAGGGATTGATACTGGTGGCCTTGTGACGGATTCAGGGCGGCCAACCACCGTCAAAACGCGCATCATGGCGCACATGGGGCTACGCTTTCCACAACAGGTCGCCCGGCTGGATACACTCTCCCGTGAGCCGATTCATGCCGGGGTCGAGCGCCAGGTGCGCGGCCTGATTGACCAACATATCCGTGAAGTGAATGCTGTACTGCTCTCGGACTACCACTCTGGCCTATTGACCCCCTCTTTAGTGAATACCATTCGCACCCTGGCAGCCGAGGCCGGGGTGCTACTCACCGCCGACGCCCAGGGCGATCTCGACAAATACACCGGGTTCGGCCTCGTCAAGTGCAACGCCGACGAAGCCCGCGCGTACCTGCGGCGTGACCTGGATACGCCCGACGATTTTGCTCAGGCGGCACTGGAAATCGGCGCGGCACTCCAACTCACGGGCGGCATGGTGATTACACGCGGCGGGGACGGCGCAACGGTGGCGCTTTGCGCGGAAAATCAGGCGGTACACAGCCCTGCCCCGGTGGTGTCGGATGTGTATGACACCGTCGGCGCGGGTGATACCGCGATTGCCGTGCTGACACTGGCTGTCGCGGCAGGGGCTGCCTATGCCGAAGCGGCAGCTCTGGCAAATTATGCCAGCGGGTTAGTGGTGCGCCGGGTGGGTAACTATACGCCCAAACCGGATGAACTCGCCTGGGCGCTGGCGACCTGGGGCGGGGAAGATTGAGGCCACGCCTGTGAAACTCCTGTATATCGCGGATATTCGCCTGCCCACCGAGAAAGCGCACGGCCTACAAATCATGCAGAACTGCGAGGCATTTGCCCAAACCGGCGCGGATGTAACACTGTGGATTCCCCGCAGGATCAACACGCCGGAACTCCGGGCGATCCGCGATGTGTGGAGGCATTACGGCACGACACGGAACTTCAACCTGCGCCGTCTGTTCACGCTCGACCTGCTGCCATTGGTGCCGGGACAGGGAGGCAAACTAGCGGCGCTGGCTTTCTATTTGCAACTTGGCACGTTCACACTGGCCGCTGTGCTACGGGCGTTATTCACCCCGGCGGACGTGTACTACAGCCGTGACGCAGCGGTGATCCTGGCGTTGAGTCTGGTCAAGCCAGGACGTAGGCTGGTCTACGAGGCGCATCGTCTCAACGCCGGACGCGCCGGGCGCTGGATGCAACGGCAAGTCACCCGGCGGGCGGGTACAGTCGTCGCTGTCACAAAAAAACTGGCGGATGGATTGGTCGAACGGGGCGCGAAACCGGAACGGGTGCTGGTGGCACATGACGGCATCCGACGCGAACGATTCGCGGACTTACCCTCCCAGGCGGAAGCACGGGCGGCGCTCGGTTGGCCGGGGGACGCCTTCATCGTGGGTTACGTGGGACGCCTGCAAACCCTGAGCATGGATAAGGGTGTCGGCACGCTCATCGCGGCGCTGGCGCAGGTAGCGGGCGCATCGTTGGGGTTGGTCGGCGGCCCGGACGATATGGCGGAGGCTTTCCGGGCGCACTGGCTGGCACTCGGATTGGAGGTGGAACGGTTTCTGAATGCCGGGCAGGTCGCGCCGGAGCGCGTGCCGCTCTGCCTGAGCGCGTTGGATGTCTGCGCGATGCCGTTCCCCTGGACAACGCACTTCGCCTACTATGCATCCCCCATGAAAATCTTCGAGTATATGGCGTCCGGGCGGGCGATTGTCGCCAGCGACCTGCCGAGTACGGCGGAAGTCGTGACCCACGGCGAGTCGGCATTGCTTACCCCACCTTCCGATGTGGCTGCTCTGGCAGCGGCTATCATGTGGCTGCGTGACGACCCGGCGCTGCGGGAACGGCTGGCGGCACAGGCCTTGCACACCGTCATGACTCATTACACCTGGGAATCGCGGGCGGCGGCGATTCTGGCAAAGGTGAATGAAGCACGCTAGCTATCCCCCCTGCAGGATATTTCCTGTTTCAATAGCAGCAGAACCAACCGGCGGATCAGCGCGAGATTTTCAGATGCAAAACCCACACGGGTCTGATTGTGATCCTCACAAAATGTCACAACTCACGCCGGGAATCACCCGACCTATTGATGGCTTCATGATTCTTCTGATTCTAACCCTTTGGAACGCAATCCTCCTGTGAGGGTACTACAAAGTACATTTCCTAATTTGATGGTAGAATCCAGCCGTGGGCAATACCGCTCTGTACAGGATGGACACATATCAAAGGAGATTGACTATCATGGTTAATTCAAAACATCTATGGTTTCTGAATACATACGTGACGATTCGTGTCTCCGAGACAGATAGCCCAGATGGGATCTCGATCCTTGAACATCGCGCACCCCATAAGGACTCACCGCCCTTACACATCCATCGCAACGAAGATGAGATTTTCCATATTTTGGACGGCGAATTTCGCTTTATGGTGGACGGACAAGAAAAGCGGCAACAAGCGGGAGACATCCTGTTGATTCCAAAAGGCACACCACATTCCTACTGTGTTGAATCAGAACAAGGCGGTCATTGGCTGACAATTACTGCACATAGCGACTTTGAACACTTTGTGCGTGTGATGGCCCGTCCCGCTGAAAGACATGAACTGCCAGAACCTGCTGGTGCACCGTCACCAGAAGCAATTGAGGCACTGAACACGACGGCTGCTGAATATGGAATTGATATTGTTGGGCCACCACTCCATTAAATCTTTTCCAAAAGAAATTACGACTTCTGTCTATTCCACCGTCGGCAATCCGGCGGTGGTATCCCCACCGATACTGGACTTTAGATTTTCATCTGCACCTTTTTACAGGGTCCCAAAAACGCTAATCATTCCCTGTTTCCACGCCTCATATAGTTCCTCAAGCAAACACATACATGATAAAAGTTGCGCAGTTGAAAAAAGCACACTCACACGTGGAGATGAAACCATCGAAATGTACTAAATAGAACTACATCAACTTCCAGATCGAATTGGCGGCGGCCATCACGCGGCTGCGCAACGACCCGGCGCTGCGGGAACGGCTGGCGGCGCAGGCGTACGCCACCGTCATGACCCATTACACCTGGGAATCGCGGGCGGCGGCGATTCTGGCGCAGCTAAACTCCGCGCGATAGCCGTCACCACCTCCCAAGACTCATCTTCGTTTTCCCCACATCGTGCTAAAATAAGAGAAAATAAGCGATGTAATGGGAATTTTTGGATAAATCGTGATGGGAACATTCAGAAAAACATCATTTGGGCTGGCAGGCGGATTGATTACTGTTGGCTTGCTGCTGCTGGGCGCATCGGCGCTGCTGGCACAGGCCGATTCCACTGACACGGCGCTGCGCCAGATACTCGCAGCACAAAATATCACTCCGCTGACGGTAGAAGCCGATTTCTCGCCGGAACTGGTGGCTTTAGGGCAGGCGCTGTTTTTTGACAAAGAACTCAGCGGCAACCGGGATATTTCCTGCGCGACCTGTCACCACCCGCTGCTGGCAACCGGTGACGGGCTTTCCCTCTCATTCGGCACGGGCGGCAATGGCTTAGGCCCGGTGCGCAGCATGGGATCCGGGCGGACGCTCGTCCCTCGCAATGCGCCAGATGTCTTCAATCGCGGTGCGGCGGAATGGCAGTTCATGTTCTGGGATGGGCGCATTGCCCTGCAAACGGATGGCAGCATCCTGACCCCGGCGGGCGCACAGACCCCGGATGGCCTGATGAACATCGTCGCGGCGCAGGCGATTTTCCCCATCACCTCGAATGACGAAATGCGCGGCTTATCCGGTGATCGGGACATATACGGCCACCTGAATGAAATCGCGGCAATTCAGGCGGGCGATTTCCCCGGCATGTGGAATGCCGTGATGGCGCGGGTGCTGGCGATTCCTGAATACGTTAAGCTCTTCCAGGCCGCGTATCCTGATGAAACGACCTTCGACATCCAGCACCTGGGCAATGCCATCGGCGCGTTCGAGATTCAGGCCTTCAACTTCACCAACAACCCCTGGAATCGCTACGTGGCTGGTGACGACTCCGCCCTGAGCGAGGAGGCCAAACAAGGGGCGCTGTTGTTCTTTGGGGATGCGGGGTGTTCTGTCTGCCACAGTGGGGCGCTGCTTTCCGACCAGCAGTTTCATAACCGGGTCGTGCCACAACTGGGGCCGGGCAAGGGCATCGGTGCGCCGTTCGACTATGGGCGGATGCTGGAAACCGGCGACGGTGAAGACCTGTTTGCCTTCCGCACGCCCTCGCTCTACAACGTGGCATTGACCGGCCCTTGGATGCACAATGGGGCGCTTATGACGCTGGAAGCCGCCGTGCGCCACGAACTCGACCCGGAAACCGGCTGCGCAACTTATGACCCGGCGCAACTTCGGGTAACGTTCCAACCGGTAGTCATGAATATGGATGTGGAGCAGTTGACGCTGGGTGTGCCAGTTAACCGTGTCAGCCTGAGCGACGCGGAAGTAGGCTATCTGGTGGCCTTCCTGGAGTCATTGACCGACCCGGCGGCGCTGAATCTCGCATCCACGATTCCGGCGTCCGTGCCGAGTGGCCTGCCGTTGGCGGATTAGGGACAACCTACCGGACACCACCCACAGGACGGCTGCATGTCGGTATCGCGCAAAATTGGGTTGATTGCTTTCGGCCTCGTCCTGGGGCTGATCGCCGGGTTGGTGTTGTTGCGCCTGTTTCCGGGGGATATACGCCCGCCGGAAACCCCCTGCCAGACCGCGCCAGGCGAGTGGGAAGCCCAGGCCTGGGCGCTGTTGCATGATTACCGGATTCCCTGCGATACCCTACATCTCGATACGGGTGGCGAATTTTATGAGTACGCTACCCTGAACAACTACGGCCTGCACGCCCCCGACTATACGCTGGTGAAAGCGCCGGGCGTGTTCCGCGTGGTGATTGTGGGCGACTCCTTCCCCCAGGGGTTACAGGTCGCCTACGAAGAAACGTTCCCATACCTCCTGGCGGGACGACTCAGCCTGGATTCCGGGCAGACGGTTGAAGTCATCAACCTGAGCATAGATGCCTATGGCACGGATCGAGAACTCCTGTTGTACGCGCTGTTGGGCTGGCAGTTCAACCCCGATCTGGTGCTGCTTTCGGTGTATACCGGGAACGACATCCAGGATAACCACATTGACCTGGAACAACGGCGCTACGGCTACCGGCTGGAAAGGCCGTTTTTCACACTGGCGACGGATGGAACGCTCCAACTGCACAACAGCCCGGTTTTCGACCCGGCGGCTTACGATTCGTCCGTGTTTCGCTGGTTAGCCGCCCTGCAAAGCGCACAAACCCCGCCCCCGCCAGAGAATCCCCCGACCAACCCGGCTGTCACCAGCACCGACCCCTACGGACTGGCCTATCCGGTGCAGCTTGGCCTGTATCTGCCGGAGGATGTGTACTGGCGCGACGCCTGGGCGCTGACCGAAGCCCTGATTCTGCAATTCCGGGATGTGGTGGAGGCAGTGGAAGGTGTCCCGTTTGGCGTGCTTCTCATCCCTGACCGGCGTGCAATCTATCCGTCTGACTGGGGCGCTGCCGTGAACCAGTACGCGGATTTGTTGCCGGATTTGCGCCAGGCCGACCCGATGCAACCCACTACCCGCTTAGAGACATTTTTGGGGGAACAGGGCATCCCGGTGTTGAATCTGGCGTGGACGCTGCAAGCCCAGGCCAACGCGCTCACCGAGCCGCTGTACTACACCGGCGACGGCCATTTCACGCCCGCCGGGCATCGGGTCGCCGCGCAGCGCATCGCCCTCTGGCTGGAAGCAACCGGGCTGGTGCGGTAGACTGAATCAACGCCCCAAAATCAGTTATAATGCCGGTATCCTGCTTAATCCATTTCTACCCGTCTGAAAGTGCAGCGTGACCACTCACACCTCTCCCGCTCGAATGAAGATTTCCCGCCGCTGGATAGACCTAGCGCTGGTGCTGGGTGTGACGGCGGCAGCGCGGCTGCTGCTCCTGACGAGTAACAGCGTGTCGTTTCATGCTGATGAAGCCGTCGTCGGGCTGATGGCGCGGCACATCCTCCAGGGGGCGCGTCCTACCTTTTTTTACGGACAAGCCTATATGGGTAGTTTGGATGCTTGGGCGGTGGCCCTCGGATTCGGCGTGGTGGGCGAGTCGGTGCTGACGATCCGCCTCGTGCAGAGTGTCCTGTATCTGCTGGTCGTTACGGTGGGCTGGCTGGTGGCGTGGCGGATTTCCGCGAATCGCATCGTGGCGGGCGTGGCCGGGCTGGCGCTGGCCGTTCCAATCGCGAATGTCGCCCTATACACCACCGCCACGCTCGGCGGCTATAACGAAACGCTGTTGCTCGGCGGGCTGCTGCTGTGGTTGGGGTATGGGGTGAGTCAACCTCACCCTCTCCGGTTGTCTGAAAAAATGCGGGGTGTAGGGGCGCACGGCGGTGCGCCCCTACCGGAAGATCATGGTGTAAGGGAGGGTCTTAGACCCTCCCCTACAAGAGAACGAACAAATTACATCGTTCTCTGGTTCTTACTCGGCCTGATCGCCGGGGTGGGCTGGTGGGCGAATGGCCTGATTGTCGTTTATGCCCTGCCGGTGGGCCTGCTGGTGCTTTACCGGGTACTGCGTCCACAAGGGGATAATCCGCCGGGTATCCTTCAACGGGCCGCCCCGCTCCTGCTGGCGCTGGCCGGGTTCATCGTGGGCAGTGCGCCCTGGTGGTGGTTCGATTTCACGCATAACCACGCGGCGCTGGCGACCTTCCTCAGCAACAGCCAGACCGGGGAATTCAGCGGAATCGGGCTGCCCTACATGCCGCCGGGACAACGGGCGTTAGGGCTGGTCGTCGCCGGGATTCCGGCCTTAGTTGGGATGCGTTTCCCCTGGTCAGCGACCTATTTCATGCTGCCGGTGGGCGTCGTCGTGCTGGTGATCTACGGCATGGCGGTCTACCGGTTGCTGCGCGGCCATAATCCGCTGCGTCCCGATGGACGCGGCTTTGTCCTTGGGATGCTCGGCCTGTTCATGGTCGTGTTTGTCGCCTCGACCTTCGGCGCTGACCCTACCGGGCGTTACTTCGTGCCGCTAGCACTGCCAATGGGCATCCTGCTAGGAACACTCGCTGTCGGGCTGTGGACACAACTATCGGGAAGGGGGCGGGTGCTGCCGGTTTTGCTGGTCGCGTTGGTGATCGGCTATCAGGCCGCTGGGCAATGGAGCGCCGCCAGCACCCCACCGGGACTCACCACACAGTTCGACCCGGTGTCACACATCCCCAACGACGACGACGACGAACTCATCGCTTTTCTGACGGAGCATGAACTTTACAACGGCTGCACCAACTACTGGGTGGCCTTCCGGTTGGCGTTTTTGTCGGATGAGACGCTGCAATACAGCGCGGCGCTGCCCTATAAAAGCAACCTGAGTTATAACGCCGCCGACAACCGTTACCCCCCGTATGCCGAAGCCACGACCAACGCGGCCAACATCGCCTATATCACCACCAATCTGCCGGAACTGGACGCGCGGTTGCAAACGGCCTTTGCGGAGCGGGGTCTGAGCTACCAGCAGACGCAGATCGGGAGTTTCCAGGTGTATTATGACTTCACGCCGGAAATGCCACTGCCCTGCACACGGGGAGAATGACCCATTATAGCCTGTAAAACCCCCTCTTTAACATGCTGTCTGCCCCATGATATAATCGGCTGGGATTCATGTGGTTTGGATGATTTTTCTGTAGAAACATCAGGGTGGTTGCATTAGAACGAAGACCATGTGTTTTTAAACCCCCTCTAAATCTCCCCCGCCAGCAGGGGAGACTTGTTGGTTCTGCTTGACCGACTCCCTCCCCGTTTGCGGGGAGGGCTGGGGAGGGGTTAGAAAAGCTGCTTCGTGCATAGCAAATTCAATGTGACTGCCCCTAAACATCATTCAACCGCAAAACCTCTAATCGGTATTGTGATCGTTTATCTGATTTCTGGTACGCACCATGTCTATTCTCACAGCGACGAACCTCGGCAAATACTTTGGCGCGGACGATATTTTCGCGGGCATCACGGTTGAAGTCCCGCACAAAGCGCGGATCGCCCTGGTTGGGCCGAACGGCGCGGGCAAAACCACCCTGCTCAACATCCTTATCGGCGCAGATGCCCCGACGGACGGCTTCGTGACCGCCGCGAAGGGACTGCGGATCGGGTTTCTGCCGCAGCGCCCGGAATTAGCCGGGTCACATTCGGTCTGGGAAGAAATGCTCGGCGCGTTCACCGATTTACTGCAAATGGAAACGCAGTTAGGCGAACTCGAACACCGTCTGAGTGGCGCACCGGAAGATGACGGCCTATTACACCGCTACGGCGAACTGCAACACCGGTTCGAGGAGGCGGGCGGCTACACCTATGAAACCCGTATCCGCATGATTTTGCAGGGCTTGAGTTTCGCGCCGGACGACTATGACCGACCACTGACGCAACTTTCCGGCGGGCAGAAAACGCGGGCGCTGTTGGGGCGGCTGCTGCTCGACAGTCCTGATTTGCTGGTGCTGGACGAGCCGACCAATCACCTCGATATTGCCGCCGTCGAGTGGCTGGAACACTTTTTGCGGGACTTCCCCGGCGCGGTGCTGGCCGTCAGCCATGACCGTTACTTCATGGACGTGTTCGCCACCGCGATTTGGGAAATGGACTTCGGCGAAATCGAAGTCTACCGGGGCAACTACAGCCACTACGTCCAGCAGCGCGAAGGCCGCCATGAACGGCGTATGAAAGAGTATGAAGCGCAGCAGGAGTTCCTCGCCAAAGAAGAAGACTACATCCGCCGGAACATCGCCGGGCAGAACACACGCCAGGCCAAAGGCAAATTGCGCCGCCTGGAAACGATGGAGAAACGCGGGAAAATCCTCAGCAAGCCCAAAACCCGCCGGAATATGTACCTGAAGATGGGACATACCATGCGGAGCGGGGACAAAGTGCTGATGACCTACGGGCTGGCGGTGGGCTACCCGGACGCCAGAGCGCCGCTATTCTACTCGCCCGACATCACCCTGTACCGGGGCGAGGTGGCGGCGCTGATCGGGCCGAACGGCGTGGGCAAAAGCACGTTTCTCAAGACGATCTTAGGGCAGCTTGCCCCGCTGGATGGCGAGTCGCGTATCGGGGCAGCGGTGGATATCGGCTACTTCGCGCAGGCACACGAACGGCTCAACGCCAAAAACAGTGTGATGGACGAAATCCAGACGGTCAAGCCGATGCCGGTCAGCGAGGCACGGAATTACCTCGGCAAGTTCTTGTTCACGGGGGATGACGTGTTCCGCCCGATCAGCACGCTTTCCGGTGGGGAGCGGGGGCGGGTGGCGCTGGCGAAGCTGGCGCTTTCCGGCGCGAATTTCCTGTTGCTGGACGAACCGACCAACCACCTGGACATCGAAAGCCAGGAAATCCTGCAAAACGTCCTGGCCGAGTTTGACGGCACGATTCTGCTGGTCAGCCATGACCGTTACCTCATCAACGCGCTGGCGACGCAAATCTGGTCGGCGGAACCGGGCAAACTGACAGTGTTCCAGGGAAATTACCGTGAATTCGCCGCCGCCCGTGAGTCGGAGCAGGCCGCGCAGGAAGCCGCCAACAACACCGCCGGGACAGGCGAACGGGGGAACGGTGAGCGCGATGCGGGGGATGCGGGGAAGAAGAAACACGGCCTGAACCCCTACCAACTGAAACGGCGGTTGGCGAAAGTTGAAGACACGATTCACGCGCTGGAAACCCGGCTGACCGACCTAACCGATGCCATTGCCCAAGCCAGCACCACCGGGGACGCCGCCCGCATCGCCTCATTGGGCGAGGCCTACACCCAGGCCGAAGCCGACCTGCACACGGCGATGGAAGAATGGGAAACCCTGGCGGAGTAGAGAGCGCCCACTGAAAACAACCACAGAAAAAAGGGCGCACGGCGGTGCGCCCCTACCAGAATGCCGTAATCCCTATTGTAGAAACACCCAACAAAGCACCCGGTTTGAATATATTTTGCGGCAAATTGAGGCGAGTTTGCCGCAGATTGCCTCATAAAACGGAGTTTGAGACTGTGTGTGAGGGAAAAACTGAGGATTTTTGCGGCATTTCGGATTCTTGCTGCAATTGCCGCGATTGCTGCAAGGTTGGTGGTTAGACGTCAGCAGTCCGTTTTCAGGTGTTGGCTTTCGGTCATCGGTGGTCGGTGGTTAGCCATCAGTGGGTCGCTTTCAGCCGTCAGTGGAAACATGGGCGTTACAGGAACACAATACCACATAACAGGCTGCGGATAGGGAAGATATGTTCAAACATTTGTTCAAAAATACAGTTAGAAATCCGTGAGTTAGCTTGATTGCTAAAATGTAGGTGAAATATGCGAATAACCAGAACAATAAAATGTGCGCCAATTGACTATACGTTTTTAGCGCCTTTCAAAGGTCTAAAGTAGAGTATCGTATGTTTTCAAGGCGGACGACACATGTCTCGCCCCTACGAATCTCGGCTATTTTGGCGGATTTCTTTCGAGACTTCACTTAAATGTCGTATAAGAAGAATCCGGGGAAGCTTAGTTCCCTTAATAGGTTGATCTAGTCGAGCGATATTGTAATCCCCTGAAGTCTTATTTCTGGCCTGAATAACCCCCCAATGAGCGTCTCGGATTCACAGTCACAATATCGGGCAGCAATTTGTCTACCCCATTCGCGCTCGTTATACTGGGTTGTGTTCATGATTGCCTTAAGGATGTTGTTCCGTGACCCACATTTTCATCAGCTACAGCCGCCAGGATCAGGCGTATGTCCAGCGGCTAAAAGATGCTCTGGCCGAACGCCGCCTGCCGTACTGGATAGATGAACGCATTGATCCCGGTGATGGTTGGTGGGATCAGATTGACAGCGCGATTGCCGGGTGTGCCTGCCTGGTGGTGATTATGACTCCGGCGGCGAAAACCTCCCGTTGGGTACAGCGGGAAATCCTGCTGGCGGAAGATCGCGGGAAGCCGATATTCCCGCTGCTGCTGGACGGGGAGAACTGGTCGCTGTTTGTGGATACGCAGTATGCTGAAGTTACCGGGGGTGTTTTGCCTTCGGAACGTTTTTTTGAGCCGCTGGCCCGATTGGTGCGAGAGGCGCTGGGCGTGCCGATTATCACGGAGGCAGATGTGCTATCCCACCTGCTGCGGCGCGATCTGGCGATCAGCACCATGCAATCCCATGATGCCCCGGTAGCGGATAACCTGCTCAATTCACCGCTACTGATCTGGGGAGTCGGCCCGGTGCTCAAGCGGGGCGCAATCGTGGCAATCTATACCCCCAAAGGTGCGACTTTTTTGCCGCTGGAAGAACGGGCCGCATTCCGCTATCTCTTCGCTGTCGCGGCGGATACGCAACCAACCCACGCCGCCGTCCCCTGGAAACAGTATGTCTCGTTACACCGCCGTATCGTGCTTGACCATCCACTGAGCATCTATGACCTCAAGACCGATGCAGTCGCGGCACACTGGCGGCTGCCGCAGTCCAATTTTCGCGGTGTGGGGCAGTTGAACGCCCCGCTGGATATGGATGCCAAGCGCATTTTCTGGCAGATGGTGCTGGAACGTAACCCGGAGACAATTCCCGCGATTATCGAACGACTGCTAACGGACTGACCCGGTGTATCAAGCCAGTGAAACGAAATGAGGGCAGCCAGAAAAGGCCTGCCCTCTCTAAATTAGCGGTAGAAGCGGGAAAAATAAGCGCAGTGCATAGGGTGAGATCGAAACAGCGAATTGGCGGATCGCTACTTACGGGATGGTGATGACCTGCCCCTCTGGGAGCTGGTAGGCAAAGTAGATCGTAGCCGTGACAACGAGGGTACTCTCGTTGATAGTGATGTTATCAATCGTATATTCCCCATTCCACTCCACATCGCCCAGGTCAATCAGGGCAAGCAGAGCCTGGATGATACCGTTGATTGCACCTTTAATAGCCTGATCGAGGGAGTCCAGTAGCGCCGGTGGCACCGGTTGTCCATTCACCGTCGCACTGACCAGAGTCAGGCTGAAGCCGCTATCCGAAACCAGGACATAATTCAGAACATAAGTCGTTTCAGTGGCATGATCCACGAAGGTAACGTTCATGCCATTCTCAACCAGGTCTACCGTGACCTCGGCGTCATACCCAATCGCGCCTAAAGCCTCCTGAATCGCGGTGTTGAGCGCGCTTTCCGAAATCGGGATGGCGACCTGGAGCGATTGCTCCTCAGGGTCATAGTGAATCGCCCCGTATTCCCGCCAGAGATCCAGCAAGTCCTGTAAGCGCGGTGGCAAGGTTGCGGTGGGACGGGGCAGTGTCGTGATAGAGATCATCGTCGGCTGCGGTCTGACATTAATCAGATCGCTCGTGGGGAGCGGGTTCACAGGGGCAGGGACGTTTGTGGGCTGTGGGTCAATCGGGGCTGGTGTTCGGGTCTGCCGGGGCAGCGTGAAACGGGGCGTGGCGGTGGCGTCCTGCCCCGCTACTGCCGGTATCGAGAAAGTCGTCGCAAAAAGGGCAAAAACGGTGATGATGGACAGTGTAAAAACGGCTGAAAATGAAGGGTGGCGCATTCTGGTGTCTCCTTATCGCATGGGTAGACAGAGTAGTCGAGGAGCGATCGTCACTCCTACTGATGACTTTGAGGGGTACTTGTTACTGGCCTGTATGCCGCATGTAAATTTTGCGTAAACTTGCCGCCAGCAGTCCGTTTTCACCAAATTGTAAGGATTTACTGGCATAATCCGGAGAGATATTTGCCCAGAGGCCCAGTCCATGCTCAATCTGTCCCCACTTACTTCATGGCTCGCTCGTTATGCCCGCTTCCTACTCTTAGGTGGCGTGATTGTGCTGCTGCCACTGCTGCTGGTGGCGCTTTCCCCAACAAAAGAGGCGGTCACGCCATCTACCCCCGCCACGCCTCCGGCTTATTCCAGCGTGCGCCTGCCGGAAAACTATCACGACACCTTCGTGCGCTATGTGCGGGTTGACCACCGCGACCAGATCATCCGCGATATTTTCATCAACCCGGAAGTGCTGCCGGATGTCCGTCCCAACCGCGCCCTGCCGGATGGCACGGTGATTGTGATTGAAGGGTATCACGCCCAGACCGACGCTAACGGCGAACCGCTGCGGGATGACGGGGGTCGCTTTGTCCGTGGTGAGCCGATTGACATGATTCATGTGGCCGAAAAACGCAGCAACTGGCAACCAACCGATTTCGTGGGCGATGATCGCAGCGGGAACTGGAATTTCGCTTCGTTTGACTCCATTACGCACCAGCCGTTCGATGAAATCATGTCCCGCTGTTTCGACTGCCACAATTCAACAGCGAATACCGACTTTATGTATACCTTCCGCGACCTGTCTACCTTCGCGCTGACGGAGGATGTGCAGTATGTGTACTGTAATCTTTCCGGGCGATCCCCATGTTGAGGAATCAATCCCAACGGACGAGGCAAGCCCTGTCCACTGAATGGGACACGCCGTTGCGTATCCTTACCATGCACCCCAACGTAGAGACGCCAAATGGGGCGTCCGGTTTAGAACACCTTGCCGGATATTTCAATGGCCGCTGGACGGCTTGTTCTGATGAAGACTATGAAGTTTGTGCATTCCATCGCATGGTATTTCAGTGGTGCACCAGAAACTGGTATAATTGAGTTGGAGTAACGTCTAGGGAAATTACGCGCATAAAGAAAGCATCGTCCTGGCTGCACCGCTAACGGGACCGATTTCAGGCCGTGGAAATGCCTTTCGGGGTCGTCTGAGTGGTCAGCCAATTACACCACTTGAACATGTCATTTGATGGGCGTAATTCCTGACTCAATTGGATGGTAGAACAGGCAACCACCGTGAGCAGCATGATTGAAATTGACAGTCGAGAGGAAGACCAGCTTAAAACCAAGAGTCAGCTGATTGATGAACTGAACGCACTGCGTCACCGGTTTGCTGACCTTCAGGCACAAACGCACCGGGTCGTTTCCGACCCCCCGAAATACGCGACTGCCGAATACCAGGTGATCCAATCCAAACTTTGGGAAGAGCGGTTTCGCGCGCTGACCGAAAATATTGAAGATGTGTTCTGGGTGATTTCACCAGGGCGCAACGAACTGATCTACGTCAGCCCGGCCTATACCACCATCTGGCAGCGCCCACTGCCGCCGCTGCAATCCCTCTTCCTGATGTGATCTCTGGGACACGGTTCACCCTGATGATCGTTCGCTGATTACCAGCCGTTTCGCCGGTTATCCGACCTAAAGCACGTAAGGCCACCATCGAATTTCGCATCCTGACGCCAGATGACGTGCGTTGATCTGAGCGCAGACGTTCCCATTGTCGATGGTCCGCGCAGTTTATGGATCGCCGGAACGCGGTGGATATAACCTGGCGCAAACAGGCGGAACGATCTGTACGCGAGAGTGAGGAGAAATTCCGCGCCCCTGCTGAATCCGCCCCGGTAGCGATTATCGCCGTCGATAAACGGTATCATCCGGCTGGCGAATGCCCACATCATTGAGGTGCTGTTCGGCCATAAACGCGCTGGATCTGATGGGGACTTCGGCTCGCGACCCTGCTCCCAGAACGCTTTACACACCCACCATAACAATCTGATTGCCCACTACTTCGCAGACCTACGCCCGCGCTTTACCGGGACAGTTTCATGTCACTGGACTGGCCTGCGGCAGTCAGGAGAAGACCTCCCGGTTGAGATCGGCCTAAGCTCGATTCAGGCACGGGGAAGTGCTAGCCGTCGCCTATATCACCGACATCACCCAGCGCAACAGGTTGAAGAAGCCTGCAAGCAGAGCGGATGCGCATCAGTACACGGATTTGCATGATGGAGTTCGGTTCAATCGTTGTACACGTGGAATGGAGCCATTCTGATGGAGACACCGGAACATAATTTCCGGAAATCACGCACGGTATTGACAGCGATCGAGGACATCCGCGAATACATTCTAACCTGCGTTCCACCGGGGGACATTCGCGCACGCCTACGAACGGCTGGTGCAGGACATCCTCGCCCGGCTACATCCCGGAAGAAAGCGTCTCAATCGATATTGACGTGCTGAATATGCACCCCGCTGGCGACAGCGCATTTCGAGGCGCTCTGCCAGATGACGAACGAAGCGGTGAGCAACGCGCTCCTGCCATGCCAACGCCGCGCACATTCGCATCTCGATCCAGCAGATTGACCACCAGATTCAGGTGATAATCGCGGATGATGGACAGGGGTTTGATATGCGCTGCACCGCGAGGGGCTAATCCGCAATTTGCAGGAACGCGCCCGCAGCAGCGAAAAAGTCGAATTCGGGAGTGCGACGGGTCAGGGACAACGGTCACGATCTGGATGCCGACCACGCTCAACTGACTCCGCCCCGTACCAGTGGCGGCGGCGAGGTTGGCGTGACCACTGCCGCCTGCCGGTTCGCGGGTGACACCAACCGCGTCGAAAATTCCCGGCAAGCATATCCGTATCAAAAAACCAGGCTGCCTTCCCCAGTTGGGGCGACATCAACAGTGCCCAGGCTGACCACATTTGTTCCGCGCGTCACCCAGGCCTGATAGACCATATCGCCCGGCTGTTCCGGGAAATTTACGACCACCAGCAGCGCCTTTTCCGTCTCCGGTACCTGTAGATCACCTGACCACGTGCGCTGCCAGACGCCGTTCACAGCGGTAGGCAGGTCAAACACTCTGCGCAGTATTCGCGCCGGGCTCTTGATGGCCGCATCCAGCATCCAGAACAGGTTATTCAAAACCACAAAAAGCGCCAGGCAGCCGCCGCCGCGTACCACCAGCGCCGCTGTACCCGTTGCAGCGTGGCAGGCGCTCGCTGGCGCGGGCCGTATTGAGCAAGTTATCCAGTGCCGCTGCCGGAGGTGATATTCAGGGACATCTATCGCTAACCTACATCAGAGACAGCGCGATAGGCCGCCAGTTCCGCCAGTTCCGGCATTCCGCGAGTCCAGCTTCCACCTTATGCGGCTTCTTCTGCATCCGCAGCGCCTATGCTGGCGGGAATCAGGCTTCACGCAAGCGCGTTACAAATCCACTTTCCGATCCATCATTCTGTCGTCCATGAATACTTCTCAGTTTATAATCGCTCAAAACGCCGGTATGGTTTTATTTACTCATTAACCCTTTTTAATTTTTGCATCCCAGCCGCAGCCGGGTTTTGACCGTCCCCAACGGCAATACCCAGTGTTCTGACAGTTCGGCATGGTGTACCGGAAATATGCCAGCGCTGTGAATCACGGCGCGGCTGGTCAGGCGGCAGTTCCGCCAGTAGATCGCGCAGCCGCTCAGCCTCACGACCGGCAGACTGTCATCGGTTTCCGACCATCAGATTCTTCCAGTGGAATATCTTTTGCCACTCTGACGGATTTCCTGGCGCAGCCGGTCAATTGCCGTGTAGCGCGATGCGGTGAGTAACCAACTGCTGAACTGCCCTTGCCGGAGTCAGGCGTGTGGATTTTTCCGCCACCATAAAAAGTATCCTGCAAGACTCCTCAAAGCAGTGCCGGGTTACGCGAACACGCGCAGCGCCAGACTGTAAACAGGCGCGTTGTATTCCGCATATAAGACGGCCAGTGCCGCTTGTCCCGCCGGGCGATACGCCGGAGCAAGGCTTGAATATCCAGTGTCATTAAAGCAATTTTTCCCAAAATGAAACCAAAGCACCTTTAACGATAGCCTAAATGAGGTGCAATTCTTCAAGTCGAAATCGGATGTCACAAACAGAGTAAGGATGAGGGAAAATGACGAAGCACACACGGTCGCGTTGTTTGTAGTGTGGTCGCTGGCATTAGCCGTCCCGGTTTTCTGCACAGGATCTGATGGATGTACACCGTCAGCGTGGTGATGCCCAGGGTCGTTTTTGGTTGGTCTTCTGGACGGGATGACGCCGTAAGTACCTTCGCTGCAGAGATGGTCTGGGCGTGAGTTAACTGTGTGGATGCCTGCGCCACCAACTGGCATGCCGCTGACCGTCGAGAGTGCGGATGCAGTCACGGCGGGCGAAGGTTCCCTGGTGAATCCTGGCACGATTGAACGCGCCGGATGGCATACTGCAAGGACTTATAATGAAATGCCGCTGTATTACTGGATTAACGATGCTGAAGTCGGTGACGCCACCGCCGCCAACTTCCGTCAGAAAGTCTCAAAGTCGTTCCCCGCAACCGTCTATATTAAAGGAATGCTGACCTCGGTTCGTTCCTGGTGGGCACAAAACGGTATGACCGTCTACCCTTTACCAATGACGAACCTGGCGTGAGCAACTGCTATGACCAGTGCGCCAACTGGCCGCTGCTGACCGTCGATAGCGCCGACAGCCTGGTTGCAGGCGCGCAAACCTGCCTGGCACACTGGGGGACAACTGAACGGCAATTGATGGCACGCGCTCCAAGTCACCTATAACGATATGCCGCTGTATTACTGGCGTTAAGGATGCCGTGCGGCGACGCTACCGGCGAAAAATGTCAACGATGTGTGGTTCACTATCGCGCCGGAAACCGTCACCCTGAGCCAGAATGACGAACTCGGCTCTTCCTGGTCGCGCCGAATGGCTTCACGTATATATCTTCAAGCACGATGACCCCGGCGTAAGCAACTGCTATGACCAGTGCGCCACCAACTGGCCGCCGCTGCTGGCCTTTGCGAATGATCGTCTGGTAGCAGGCGCGGGTATCTCCGGTGAGTTGGGTACCACCGAACGGACAACTGGCGAGCTTCAGGTGACATATAATGGGATGCCGCTGTACTTCTGGATTAATGACGCCGTGCCGGGTGACACCACCGGGAACGGTGTGAACAACGTCTGGCTGGTGGTCGCTCCCTAAATCCGAATCTCTGCCTGATTGCGGTCAGGCACAAATAGAAACAACGGGGCGGTTACGCCCCGTTTGTTTTAAGATGGATTGTTCGCTCCGGCAGGCAGGGGAGTGTTGGGTTAGTTTAGAAACGGAGCAACCGTAGCAACACGTAAACGATGAGAAAGACGACAATTGGGCTGATGTCCATGCCGGATGTCGGCGGAATCATGTTGCGGACGGGGCGCAGGATTGGCTCGGTGATGTCGTAGAGCAGGCGGACAAGGGGATTGCTGTAATCCACGTCCGGTATCCAACTCAGCAGCACCCGTGCCATGAGGATGAAGAGGAAAATGTTGAGTACCAGGGAAATGATCTGATAGAATGACGCCATTGAACCGTACCTCGCTTCTCAATTTCGTTCACCAAAAATAGCGCGGCCAATCCGCACCAGGGTCGCGCCCTCTTCAATCGCTACCGGGTAATCATCGGTCATACCCATACTCAACTCCGGTAGTTCAATCGTTAGGGCTTCAACCAGTGTCGCCCGCAGCCCCGCCAGGCTAGCAAAAACCGGACGAGTCTGCTCGGCTTCCACCATGATGGGAGCCATCGTCATCAGGCCGCGCAACCGCAACCCTGGCAAGGCATTCACCCCCGCGACCTGCTGTATGAACGCCTCTCGTACCGCAGCGTCACGTTCCCAGCCACTGGCCTCAAAACCGTATTTGCTGGCCTCGCCGGAAACATTCACTTCCAGCAGAATATCCAGCGTCTGGCCTTGTTCTCCCGCCAGCATGGAGAACTTTTCGGCCAGTTTGACACTGTCTACCGAATGCACCACATCAAACAGCGGCAGCACCAGTTTGGCCTTTCGGCTCTGTACATGCCCGATCATGTGCCACGTCAGCGGTGCGCTCACCTGCTGGTTGACTACGGGCAACTTCTCACTGGCTTCTTCTACGCGATTTTCGCCAAAATGTTGCAAACCGGCTTCAACCGCTGCCAGTACCGCCGCCGCTGGGTGGGTCTTGCTCACCGCGACCAGCGTCACCTCGGATGGGTCACGGCCTGCCCGCGCACAGGCCGTCGTGATCTGTTCCTGAACGCGCTGGATATGCTCACTGATCGTCATAAACTTAACACCGCACCGAAACGTCCGGTGCGTCCCTTCTCTGCCCGGTGCGAGAAAAATTCATCGGTATGCTTGGCAGTACAAATCCCGGCGATTTCGACCTGCTCCACACCTTGCCGTTCCAGGTCGCGCCGGTTGGCCGACCACAAATCAAGATAGGCGGTGCCATCCGCCGGGTCACGCCGGATGAGGCTGTCCGTCGCTCCAAAATAGTCCTGCACTGCCTCGACAACCTCTTCGCCCACCTGGTAACGCTCCGGCCCGATGCTCGGCCCGATACCGGCCTGGATATTTCCTGGTTGGCAGCCGTAAGCGCGGATCATCGTGCGCACCACACTCGCGCCTGCGCCCTGCACTGTCCCACGCCAACCGGCATGAGCGATACCAATCACACCCTGCACCGGGTCATGAAACAGCAGCGGCGTACAATCGGCAAAACGCATTGTCAAGGGGGTGTCGGGTTGGTCAGTGACCATGCCATCGGCCAGCGCCAGCCAGCGCCGCCCTTCAACCGGCCCGTTGGCGATAATCGTATCGGCACTGTGTACCTGCCAGACGGTGCAAGCGCGTGCTTCGTTCAGCCCCAATGCGGCGTACATCTTCAGATGATTCTGGCGCACAGCCTGCGCGTCGTCGCCGACATTCCCGCCCATATTGAGCGAGGCCCAGGGTTGCTGGCTCAAACCGCCTAACCGTGTGAAAATGCCGTGTTTCAGCCCCGGCCACATCTCAAACTGGTAATACGCCAGCCCATCCTGATCGATTCGTTTCACCTGTGCGCCTCGTCGTTTTCCCAGTCGGCTTAGCCATTGTACAGAGTTACCGTTAAAAATACATGCCGATGTATATAAGAGATTGGTTGGAATCCGCCTTTTCCCGGCGTGCGCTGCGCTTCTTGCGGCGTGTCGCGCTTTCGGTGTATACTTCGATTAAAGAATCCGTAGAATGCCCAATATCAATAATGGCAAATATCGTATGTCGTGATAGCTCGTCTTCTCTGGACAGTAGACAATCGGTATGCTATTGGCAGGAGTTCGTTTGATGGATAACCGCGAACAACATCGCGCAAGAGCTAAAATATCTGTGCTGGTGGTGGATGACCACCCGATGTTCCGGGACGGTCTGGTACAGGCACTGCGATTGGAAGATGATCTTGAGGTGGTTGGCGAGGCCGCCGACGGCAACGAAGCGCTGCTCAAGGCACGTCAACTGGAACCGGAAGTGATGATTCTGGATATTAACCTGCCTGGGCTGAATGGTCATCAGGTCGCCCGCCATCTCAAAGGGGAACTGCCGAACATCAGTATTGTATTCCTGACCGCCTACCACGACTCGGAACAGGTGCTGCACACGATGCGCGTCGGCGCGTCCGCCTACTGCCCGAAGGACATCACACCGGCAAAACTGGTGGATATTATCCGCGATGTTGCGCGTGGGCTGTATGTGGTCGATGATGAACGGCTGGACGAACGCGCCCTCTCCGCCTGGATACAGTCGAATATCGAGCAGTTGGGCGGCGCGTACATTGTCGATTCTGAAGAGCATTACATCCCGCTCAGTCCCCGTGAAATGGAAATTCTCGAATACGTGACGCACGGGATGAGCAATAAAGAGATCGCGCATAAACTTCAAATCAGCCAGCAGACCGTCAAAAATCACATGACCTCGATTTTGAAGAAATTGAATGTCGAAGACCGGACGCAGGCGGCAGTGAATGCCCTGCGCCGGGGATGGGTTCGTATGGAAGACGGCAATTCGTAAAAGAATCGCCAGGGTATTCAGGAAAAAGGTGTAAAAGAAGGAACTATGGCACAGGATACTGACGATAGCAGAGATGATCTGATCGAACTCATCACGCGGGAGATGAAGAGCAGTAAGGAAAAACTGGCCGAACTCAAAGGCCAGCTTGACCAGACACAGCTTATCGTAGACCGTGAACAGCAGCGAAACGCGGACATTGCGACTGAACTGCGCACGATTCAGGACAACATTGAAACCGTTCCCCGCCAGGACATTCGCTCGAAGTATGACGAGGCGCTGGATGCGCGTTTCCGGCTGACCACCATGCGCGGCCAACTGGAAAAATTCCAGGCGCACCGGGATTGGCTGGAAGAGCGTCAGAAATTCCTGGCGCAAATCCTGAACGCGCTGCAAGGGATTGAGTCGCTGGGGGATGGTGAAGAGGCTGTCTCTACAAACGGCGCGACGCGCGTTCCAGTGAACATCGTCCGTATTGTGCAGGCACAGGAAGAAGAAAAGCTCCGACTGGCCCGCCTGATGCACGATGGCCCGGCGCAATCGCTGACCAACTTCATCCTTCAGACGGAAATCTGCCAGCGGTTATTTGATCGTGACCCGGCGCGGGCGGCGGAAGAACTCGGCAACCTGAAAAGTACCGCTAGTGTCACCTTCCAGAAGGTGCGCGACTTCATTTTTGACCTGCGCCCGATGATGCTGGACGACCTGGGCGTGATTCCCACGGTGCGCCGCTATACCGATTCCTTCCGCGAGAAAAACGACATTGATACCCGCCTGGAGATTATGGGCGAGGAGCGCCGTCTGGAAAGCCACCGTGAAGTGATGCTGTTCCGGGGGATACAGGAATTGATGGCGGACGCGCGGGATTACGCCACACCGACGGAACTCACCGTCAAGCTGGATATGTCTACGGAGCGCATCAAAGTCACCGTGTCGGATAACGGGCGTGGTTTTGACCCGGATACCGCCTTCGCCGACGAGTCGCATCTGGATGCCCGTACACAAAGCCTGTTCACGCTCCGCGAAAAATTCGAGCTGGTGGGCGGTTCGATGGTTATTCACAGCGGCGAAACTGAAGGCAGCAGCATCGAACTCGAACTCCCGGTTAGCGACGAAGAATTCTAGATCGTGCGGCATGGGGGCGAATCCGATTCTTGAAACCTGCCCCCAAATGCGGTTTTATGAATTGGGCGTATGAATTTTCGAACGATACGCCCATTTTGTGGGGGTTGTGTTTTGAATACACTTAGGATACATACTGAAATAAGCAATGTCTGGCAGTTCACAAATTGTTGCGACTAGGACTATGCGGCAATTTGACTTTTCATCGGGATAACATACACTAGAAAAACGGCTCAAGTCTATTCGCGCATCCTGGCCGGGCGGCGGGCAAACAAACCCGCACTGCAGGCCCGGCAACCAATTACCCGACGGAGGAACCTATGCGTGGTCGCTTATTAATATTAGTTGGTTTGATTCTGCTTTTAGTGGTTATTGTGGTCGTCGTTCTCTCAACCAACCTGTTGGGTGGTGGAACGTCGGCACCCGCTGCGACTTCGGTTGCCGGTGGTGGTACGACCCAGCAGCCTGTAGCCCCAATAGCCACGCCGATTCCTCGGGTAAGCATCCTGATTTCCGTTCAGAATCTGCCACGCGGGTATCGCTTCCCGGATACTGAAGAGGCCCTGCTGAACAATGTCGTGGCCTGGCGTGACTTCCCGGAAGACACCGTACCTTTCGACGCGATGACCTTTGACCAGGTTGAGGCGGCGGGCGGGCTTGAGAGGGTGATCGGCGATAAAATTGCCCGTACCGATATTCCTCGTGAAGCTTACATCCTTTCCGCGCAGCTTGTTTCTGATCTCTCGGAAATCGCCAGTGTCGGTTCGGATGCGGCGGCAGTGCTGCCTGCTGACCGGGTGGCGGTGACTATCCCGATTGACCGGGAGACGAGTGTGGGCTACGCCGTGCGCGATGGGGACTTTGTGGACGTGCTGGTATCTATGCTGTTTGTGGACGTGGACGAAATCTTCCAATCCCTCGCACCCAACCGCTTCACACTTATCACGCAGAATGCGGACGGTACGTTTACGCTCACAACCAGTATTGAAGGCCGTACCGATGTCACGAACCTCGGCCCGGTGGTCGTCAGCCCTTCAGAACGGCAGCGCCCACGTATGGTTGTCCAGCGCACGATTCAAGCCGCGCTGGTTGTGCATGTAGGGAACTTCCCGCTGAATGGCCGCTTTATCGGCATCGCGCCCACGTCCACGCCTGTACCACAGGCAGACTCGGGCAGCAGCAGCCAGACTCGGGCCACAGTGCCACCGCCAACTGCTGTACCGCTGCCAGAAATCGTCACGCTGGGTGTGACTCCCCAGGATGCCGTCATTCTGATCTGGCTGCGTGAAGCTAAAATCCCGATGACTCTCGCCCTGCGTTCGGCGCTGGATCAATCGCAATCGCCCACCGACGATGTGACGCTCGACTACATCATGTCCCGCTTCCGCATCGACGTACCGGGCAAGCGTGACTACAGCATCGAGCCGGCAATCCGCAGTATCCGCCAGTTGGTGACAGGCGAGGAAATTAGCCTGACGAACCCGGGTAATTAACGCAAACAACTATAAATGACTGGGTACAGGGGGCATACGCTCCCTGTCTGCCCTATTCAGAAAAAACAGAGCGAACAGGCGACACAGGTAGGCCAAAGTGTTCAATAGAGGATCGGTATGAACAGACCAGGTGCACAGGCACAAGACGGTGAGATCATCACTATTCTTCTGGTAGATGATATTCCTGAAACCCGGGAAAATATCAAGAAACTACTTGCCTTTGAAGCCGACTTCAAGGTCGTCGGCTCTGTAGGCACCGGGCGCGAAGGCGTGGACATGGCGAAGCAGGAAAAGCCGAATATCATCATCATGGACATCAATATGCCCGACATGGATGGTATCCAGGCGACCACGCTGATTACCGAAGCGGTGCCTACCGCTGCTGTGATTATGATGTCTGTCCAGAACGACCCGGACTACCTGCGGCGTGCGATGCTGGCCGGTGCGCGTAACTTCCTCACCAAGCCGGTTTTGCCGGACGAGCTTTACAGTACGATCCGCACGGTGCACACCCGGAACAAGCCACTGGCTGCCCAATACCGGCAGATTCAGGAAGCGGGGCCAATGGAAACCCGCGCCAAAGCCGAAGGTACGGAAAACCGCCCTGGGCATATCATCGTGGTCTACAGCCCGCAGGGTGGCGCTGGATGTACCACAGTGGCGACCAACCTCGCATCCGGCCTGATGAAAGAGGGTATCCGTGTTCTGCTGGTGGATTCCGATCTGCAATTTGGCGACGTGGGACTCTACCTGAATATCCAGGCGCAGTCCACGCTGGTCGATCTGGTGGGGAACGTCGAAGACCTGGATACCGAGTTATTCGATAACATCGTTATCACCCATGACAGCGGCCTGAAAGTCCTGCTGGGGCCAGCCCGCCCGGAATATGCCGAAGTCGTTCAGCAGAACCCATCTTCTGTTGCACAGATTTTGGAAAAAATCTCCGGCAACTATGATTTTATCGTGGTGGATACCAGCCACACACTGGATGAGACGACGCTGGCACTGATGGATGTGGCGACCAAAATTCTCCTGATTACAACACCCACTCTGGCCGCTGCCAAGAACACTCGTTTTGTGATGGAACTGTTTGACAAGCTCAACTATCCGCCCGACAAATCGGTGCTGATTATGAATCGTGTGCCGCATGACCGCAATCAGAAGCGGTTTGCGATTTCCAGCGAGCAGATTGAGAAATTCCTGAAGCGCCCTGTAGAAATCGAAATTCCCCTCGACGATGTAACCATCCTGAGCGCCGTACATAAAGGGGTTCCGGTCATCGCGCAGCGTGACCGCAGCAAATCTCCGATCAAGGAACTGGTCGCCCTGGCGGATCTGTTCTATACCAAACTGGCTGGCGAGGAAGAATACGACGACGAATTCAATGACGACCAGCGCAACAAAACGGGGCGACTGCGTTTGAATCGATAGTGAGCGGGCGGGGTGAGGACACGCTAAAGCCTGCAAATGGGAGGATGTGAAAACCATGTCTCTGTTACGGCGAATTGAAAAAGGTGGCAGCAGCGGCGGAGGTTCAGATAGCCGTCGCCCGGATAGTGGCCCGTTGAATGAAGATGCCAGCCAGGTAGATGAATCGAAACTGGCCGCGATGCGCCAACGGCGCCAGGCGATCAGCGATGTGCAGCGTCCGGGGCGTAAAGATAACAGCTACATGGACCTGAAAACGCGGGTTCAGAACAAGCTGCTTTCCGAACTCGATCAGTCTATGGATATTTCACAAAAAGCGGAAGTCCGGGCGCATATTGAAGAACTGTTCAACGCGATTCTGGCCGACGAAAGCATGGTGCTTTCCCGCGCTGAACGCCACAACCTGTTTGAGTCGATTGTGGCGGAAATCCTGGGGTTCGGCCCGCTGGAAGTCCTGCTGGCTGACGACACCGTGACTGAAATCATGGTGAATGGCCCCAAGAATATTTTTGTTGAGCAGAAGGGCCAGCTTTCGCGGGCGAATGTCACGTTTGAAAACGACGAGCATGTGCTGCGTATCCTGGATCGTATCGTGGCACCCTTAGGTCGTCGTGTAGATGAAAGCTCACCGACAGTAGACGCCCGTCTGCCAGATGGTTCGCGTGTGAACGCGGTGATCCGGCCAATCGCGCTGTGCGGCCCGACCATCACCATCCGTAAATTCTCCAAAAAACCACTGACGATTGATGACTTGGTGCGCTTTGGCTCGATGACGACGGAAATCGCGGACTTCCTGCGGGCGACGATTGTCTCCAAGCTGAACGTGGTGGTTTCCGGCGGTACGGGTTCGGGTAAAACCACCCTGCTCAACGTGTTATCCGGCTTTATTCCCGACGATGAGCGTATCGTGACCATTGAAAACGCGGCGGAACTCCAACTACGGCAGGAACACGTCGTCACGCTGGAATCGCGCCCGTCCAACATTGAAGGTAAAGGGGCGATCACCATTCAGGACCTGGTGGTGAACTCCTTGCGTATGCGACCTGACCGGATTGTGGTCGGGGAGTGCCGCGCCGGGGAAGCCCTGGACATGCTCCAGGCGATGAATACCGGCCATGACGGTTCACTGACGACGTTACACGCCAATACTCCGCGTGACGCGCTTTCCCGTCTGGAAGTCATGTGCCTGATGTCCGGTATGGACTTGCCGGTACGCGCTATCCGTGAGCAGATCGCAGCGGCGGTAGACATGATCTGCCAGCAGAGCCGTATGCGCGACGGGTCACGTAAAATCGAAAAAGTCACCGAAGTGCAGGGCATGGAAGGTGAAATCATCACCATGTCCGACATCTTTGAATTTGAGCAGACCGGGATTGAAGGCGGCAAGATCATCGGGCGCATCCGCCCAACGGGTCTGCGTCCGCGCTTCATTGACCGGATTGAGGCCGCCGGTATCCACCTGCCGCCATCGGTTTTCGGCGTCGGGCGCAACTATTAGGCCATTCATTCGGGTGGCAGGATACTCAATTCAGGGCTTTACTTTTCGGAGGAGGGTCTGAGACCCTCCTCTATGGTATGGTCATTTATCCCGTATTCAGTCTAGATTGACACAATCCAGTAAAATTAGTGATTTCAAACGAAGAAAAAGTCCCATTTTTCTTGACGCGCTTTCTTTAAACATCTTACAATGATGGCAAACAAGCCGACCAGAAAACCCGCATGCAACAGGCGGAAATCACGGTAATCGGTGGAGATGGAAGCAGATGGATACAACGATCATTTTTGGTATTGTGGCAGCGGTGGTCGCGGTAGGGGTTATCGTCTACGGCATTGTCAGCGTTCGATCTGAGCGCAATCTGGTCGAAGAACGGTTAGGCCGGTATGAGTCGGGCTACGAGTCGTTCCTGGATGCAGAGCGTGAGCAGGAAGATGCGGAAAAGCGTAAGGAAGAGCGCCGGGCGCTGGAGGCGATTGATAAGGCCATCGCGCAGCGGCAGTTTGCCAAAAAGTGGCGGCAGCAGCTTGCACGGGCTGATATTAAGCTTACAGTGGCGGAGTATGCAGCGCTGCATGTGGTTTCCACCATCGGCTTTTTCGCCGCCGGGTATTTTGTCCTGTTCCGGGGCGACCTGATTATGTCCATCGTCGCCGGGTTCCTGGGGTTGTTCTTCCCCCGTATTTATGTTTCCCGGGCTACCAGTAAGCGGCTCATTCGTTTTGAACAGCAATTGCCGGATACCCTCGGCCTGTGGGTCAACGCACTGCGTTCCGGGTTTAGTGTATTGCAGGCGATGGAAGCCATCTCCCGCGATGCCCCCGAACCGACTTCATCGGAGTTCCGGCGGGTGGTGACCGAAGTACAGTTAGGCATCGACCCGGAAGACGCACTACAGCACATGCTGGAACGGGTGGACAGTGAAGACCTTGATCTGGTAGTAACCGCTGTCAACATTCAGCGTGAGGTCGGTGGTAACTTGGCGGAAGTGCTGGATACAATCAGCCATACCATTCGTGAGCGCGTCAAGCTCAAAGGTGAAATCCGAGTGCTAACCTCGCAAGGGCGTTACACCGGTTATCTCATCAGCGGTTTGCCGATTGCGGTGGCGCTGTTCCTGTCACTGATTCAGCCCGGGTTTATGCAGCCCATGTTTGAAAACCGGCTGTGCGGTTGGCCGATGCTCGGTATCGGCATGGCGCTCATCGGCATGGGGATGGCCGCCATTCAGAAGATCGTGAACATTGACATTTAACCATTCTGGTTCACTGATATGGGTTATAATAAGGGTAGGTAGACGAGGCTGAGGCTGGCTTATGGAAATTGCGATCCTGATTATCATTGGTCTGGCACTGATTGGTGGGCTGGTTTATGTCGGACTACGGGACGACAAGACCCGCGATCCGCTGCAAGAGCGTCTGGCTCAGTTTGGCGAACGGGAATTACCAGAATCGCTCGAAGAAATCGAGATGTCCATCCCGTTCAAAGACCGCGTGCTGCTGCCTATCCTGCGGAAGTTCGCGGACCTCACGACCAAATTTACCCCGGAAAAGCAGCTTCAGGACACCCGCCACCAGCTCGAACTGGCTGGTATGGCTGGTTCGATGGAGCCAACCTCATTCCTGGCGATGCGTATCGTGGCGACCCTGGCGTTCGGCTTCTTGGCGTTTATGGTGTTCTTCGTCCTGAGCAAAGCGAGCAGCAATTCCGTGATCTATGTCCTCGGCGGCGCGGCACTGGGTTATTTCCTGCCGTCGCTGTGGATTAAAGGCAAAATCACACGCCGCCAGGATAATATCCTCAAGGCGTTGCCGGACGCGCTCGACCTGCTGACGATCTGCGTGGAAGCCGGTCTGAGCTTCGACCAGGGCATGGGCAAGGTGTTCGAGAAGTGGGAAAATGATCTGGCAATCGCCTTTGGCCGCGTGCTGCGCGAGATTCAGCTTGGCAAACTACGGCGTGAGGCGCTCAAGGACATGGCTGATCGGATGGACGTGCCGGACGTAACGAGTTTTACCGCCGCCGTCATCCAGGCTGACCAGTTGGGCGTGAGTCTCACCAAAATTCTGCGCGTCCAGTCTGACCAGATGCGTGTCAAACGCCGCCAGCGCGCCCAGGAAAAGGCGCACCAGGCCCCGGTGAAGATGATGATCCCAATGGTATTGCTGATCTTCCCATCCCTGTGGATTGTGCTGCTCGGCCCCGCTGTCGTTTTCCTGATTGAAAGCGGTGTTGCGGGGAAGGTTTAAACCTTCCATCTGCTCTTTACATTCACAACGGCTTTCGCTTCTACCTGGGGAGTATCTAATGCAACCCGGCCATTTTTTCATTCATCATCATACCGACTTGAATCCTAAAGCCCGGAGGCTGTCTGGGCTTTTTGCGTCTCGCCTATGGGAAGCCGGGATGAACCTGCTGTTCCCGCCCCGATGTGCCGGGTGTGGCCGCGTAGATACCGGGTGGTGTACCACCTGCCAGCGTGAGACGGAACAGGCCGCCACGCCCCGCCATATCCACCCGCTACCTCCGCTGACCGATATCGCGGCGACGGCTGTTCACGCCGGTAAGTTGCGCGAAGCGGTACAGGCACTTAAATATGAGAATGCCCGGCGGTTAGCGGCGCAGCCCCTGGGAGAACGCCTTGTCCAGCGGTTGGCGGCACTGGACTGGCCGGTGGATGCCCTCATCCCGGTACCATTACATACTGACCGCCTGAAAAGTCGGGGGTATAATCAGGCGCAGCTTTTAGGTGCATACGTGGCCGAACACATGAATCTCCCGACCTTACCCGCAGCGCTTTACCGCCAACGTGATACCCAATCCCAGGTCGAACTCAGTGCACAGGAACGGCTCGCCAACGTACAGGATGCGTTTACCGCCGACTCTGGCGCTGTATCCGGCAAGACCCTACTTCTAATTGACGATGTGTATACCACCGGCGCGACTCTGAGCGCCTGTGCTGCGGCTTTACTGGCCGCGGGGGCGCGGGCGGCTTACGGCCTGACTGTGACCGCTGCGCGCGATTCCTGATTTGACCGCTTATCCACCCCAACAATAAAGGAGCCATATCCATGGACGTAATTATTCAAGGTCACAATATGAAAGTCACTGATACTCTGGAGACTTACGCCAAAAAGAAACTGGATAAGCTAGACCGGTATCTTCCCAATATCCGCGAAGTCCGGGTTGATCTTTCCGTCCAACTCACCAAGCGTGGTGAAAATATCGCCATCGCTCAAATTACCGTCCACCATAGCCGGGGAGCAATCCTGCGGGCGGAGGAGAAACTGCCGGGCGATGCGCGGAATGCTATCAATTCAGCGGTAGACAAAATATTCACTCAGGTTCAGCGCTTTAAGGGCAAACGCAGCCGGAAAGGGCGTGAACGGTTTACCGCCTCAATTGAAGAGATGAATATGGCTGAAGCAATACCGGAAATCGAGGAATTTGTCGAAGAAGGCCCGTATGCAAGCGATGGTCTGCAGGAAACCGGAGATTCCCGCATCGCCCGGCGTAAGACAGTGAGCGTGACCGCCATGAATGAGGCTGAGGCCATCGAACAGATGGAACTGCTGGGACATACGTTCTTCGTCTTCTTCAACGATACCACGGGGAGTGTAAACGTCGTTTACAAACGCAGCGCCGGGGACTACGGTCTGTTGATCCCTCAGGAGACATAATACCATTGCCATACGCAATGTTTTCCAGGGTAGGGGCATGATGTATTATGCCCCTACCCAATGATGACACATTAAAACACGGATTTCCGGTAGGGACATGCAACGGCGTGTCTGCAGGATGCCCTATTTGCAGCCCGTTAAATGCGCCGAGGGATTGAATCCCTAACGACTTGGTTATCGCATACAAAATGTCTTTTGCGAAATTGCTTTTCTGCCCCCTCCCCAGCCCTCCTTCGAGGGGACGTAGGTCTCCCGTCTCAGTCGCCGCAAACGGGGAGGGAGTCGGTCAAACCAGGCCGGAAAGTCGCCCCCGCTGGCGGGGGAGATTTAGAGGGGGTAAAAACAGGTTATATCTGCCGGATAACAGAGAGTACCTTGCCCTGAATCTGGCAGTATTCCGCGTCCACGTAAATCGGCTTCATGGTGGGATGCGCCGGTTGCAGACGAATGGTGTTGCTATCCTCTTTATGGAAATACTTGAGGGTGGTTTCGCTGCGGTCGGACAGCCATACGGCCACCATATCGCCATTCCGGGCGGTTTCCTGGCTGTGGAACAGCACAATATCGCCTTCCTGAATCATGGCGTCAATCATGGAATCGCCGCGCACCTTCAGCGCAAAGACCTCTGAAACGTCAAAACCACCCAGCATGGCGGCGGTGACTTCCACCTGCTCCTCGCGTTGGTCAAAGTCATCCATCACCTGAACCGGTTCGCTGGCAAAGATATACCCTGCCAAGGGGACGCCCAGGCCAAGCTGCGGCGCGACGCCCACTTTCTTGCTCTTGCGGCGTCCGCCGGGAATCTCGGCGATCAACCGCAGCCCGCGCGAGACATGCGACGAACGAGCGAGATAGCCCGCCTTCACCAGTTTGTTGAGGTTATAGTTGACAACCGAAGTGGAGTTGATATCGGTCGCTTCTCCAATTTCCCGAATGGTGGGCGGGAACCCATTGGCGTCAATGTAGGATTCCATGTAGCGCAGAATGCCACGCTGACGATCTGACAACTTGTGAAACTCTTTCTTTGGGGCCATTTTTGGAACTTTCCTGATATACTCGAATGATTGTTCTATATTATATACGAACAGGAGTTCGACTGTCAAACTTAATTCTCGCTTGTCTCTTTGTTCTAGTACCCGGACGAGATGAATCGGGATCGAGTCCCTGCGACAAAAGGGGGAGTCGTCAGTGGTCAACTTGCAGCCATCAGCCATCAGGAACAGATCGCTCGATACCCTGATGCTGGTTCGCTAAAATGCTAACTGGCTAAGATGCTAACCCGCTAAAATGCTAAAATACGAGAGGCCAGCAGCTAACAGCCAGCGGCCAGCACGGTTCACCGTTCAAATGAAGCATAATTTTGAGGAGACATTTTATGGAGAACCTTTTTGATCTTCAGGGCAAAGTCGCCATCGTCACCGGCGCATCACGCGGGATTGGACAGGCTATTGCCGAACGGCTCGCCGAGGCCGGGGCTAAGGTCGTCATCAGCAGCCGCAAACAGGAGGGATTAGAGCCGGTAGCCGCGAGCATTCGCGCCAATGGGAGCGATGCGCTGCCCGTCGCGGCTCATAATGGCGATAAAGCGGCGCTGAATGCCCTGGTTGAGCAGGCCGTCGCAGCCTATGGTCGGGTGGACATCCTGGTGAATAACGCCGCGACCAATCCCCATTTTGGCACACTGCTGGAAGCCGAAGACAGCATGTGGCAGAAAACGCTGGAAGTCAATCTCATGGGCAACGTCTGGCTGACGCAGGCGGTGGTAAAAGTGATGCGGGCGAACGGGAGCGGTGGCAAGATTATCAACGTGGCTTCGGTCAACGGCCTGCGCCCAGGGCGGATGCAGGGCATCTACAGCATCACCAAAGCGGCGGTGATTAACCTGACGCAAACGCTGGCGATGGAGTTGGGCGCGGAGGGGATTCAAGTGAACGCCATCGCGCCAGGGCTGGTACAGACTAAATTTGCACGGGCGATCTGGGATAACGAGGTGATTCTGAACGAAGTGATGGCCCGCACCCCGGCAGGGCGCATCGGTCAGCCGGATGACATCGCCGGAATCGCACTGTATCTGGCTTCTCCGGCCTCGAACTTCGCCACCGGGCAGGTATTCGTGGTAGACGGCGGCGCGACGATCCCGATGATTTAAGGTGGCAGAGGATAGGGGCATGAACGATCATGCCCCCGCCAATTCTAAAAAGTGTTGCGTATTTTACGACCCGACATACGGCATGGCGCAGCGGAAACCCAGATTATAGTTGGCGGTTTCCGGTGAATATCCGCGCCGTGTCCAGGTGGTCAGGTTATCAATATAGAAATCAAAAGCGCCGCCGCGTGCCGTCCGCTGACCGCTGGCGCTCTCACTCTCGCGGCCATCCGTGCGGGAATATGGGTAACTCTGGTTGGCCGAGTGGGTCCACTCCCACACGTTCCCGCTCATATCCTGCGCCCCGACCCAGGAAACACCAATTGGTCGGCTGCCGACCCGCGAGGTCTGTGAGCCAGAGTTGCCGTTAAACACCGCCCGGCCAGCGTCAAATTCATTTCCCCAGGGGTACAGCCGGTTATCCGGCCCCCGCGCCGCATATTCCCACTCCGCCTCAGTGGGCAGTGTCCCGCCCCGCGATTCACAAAACGCCAGGGCTTCCGTCCACCAGATATATTCACGCGGATGATCGGCATCCTGGTTGTA
>JACKCH010000023.1 GCA_020634115.1 Anaerolineaceae bacterium | reverse complement strand
TCACACCACTCGAACGGTTCGCCGATGATGGCGCGGACAGCGTCGGCATCAGCTCTCACCCCATCTCCCAAGCGCTGCGCTGGGAGAGGAAAATCTGAAACCTGTGTAATCCGGTCAATCCGGCGCTGGACTTCGGCCTGTTCCGCCTGGGGCGTTGCCGTTATAGGGATTTGGTAGACCGGCGGTTTGAGAAAGCGGGTGCTGATTGTTTCGATAAAGGCGTCAAGATAGTAGTGTGAAAAAGGCGGCGCGTTGAGACGCGGTAGTTCGGAACGCAACGGTTCAGGGAGATACTGTTTCTCTATTTCAATGTCGAATCGCTCGTCAAACACCGGCACGATATTGCGTTTGAGGCGGAAGGCTTCTTCGATCTCCTGGCGCAGCCAATCGCCTTCATTGGCGCAGCGTTCCAACGAGCCAGGGGAGAGAATTAGCAGAAAATGCGGACGGGCGGCGATCTGGTTGATGATGATGCGATCAAACGCGCCGCTGTCAATCGTGTTTACATCAAGGAACACATCATAGTCTCGTTCGCGCAGTTTGTGGAAAATGAGCAGAGCGCGATCCTGGCTGACGCTGCGGCGGTAGCTGATAAAGACTTTGTTCTGGTCATTCATGCGGCACTATCCGGGGACATCTGCGAGTCATGCCCCTATTTGTACCGCTAAATCGGGCGAATCACAACCGGATGAGGGCATTTTTCTCTATGCAGTTGACCGATTATCCCCCCGCCCGGCAGAAATCGAGAGTCGCCTCGGCCAGGATGCGCGTGAACATCATCACCGAGTCGAGTTCGACCCACTCCACCGCCGCATGAGCGCCGCCGCCCGCCGGGCCGATAATCACCGTTTCAATCCCGGCGCTGCCCAATAGGGCGGAGTCCATCCACCATTTTTCCCCGTAGAAACCGGGGTCTACCCCGCGAATCCGCTGCGCGGCCTGCGAAACCGCCTGCACGATAGGCGCATCCGGGGCGACGGCATACGAATCCCGCCCGAACAGCGGCGTAATTGTCGCCCGGAACTGCGGGTCGGCGGTATGCAGCCGGTCTACAAACGCCTGAAGCACCGCTACCATTGAGTCGCGGTCTTCACCGGGGATGCTGCGCCATTCCAGTTCCGCCCGGCACTGTGCCGCGTAGACGTAACGCGACGTGCCGCCCTGAATCAGCGGCACATGCACCGATGACGGCCCTAACAGCGGGTGTCCGGCCTGGGTGATGAGGTCTTGCGCCAATTTTTCGATTTCGACCAGCAACCGCCCCATCATCGTGTTGGCGTCAATGCCTGTCTCGTAGTGGCTGCCATGTGCCGCCCGTCCAGTCGTCGTGATTTCGATGTTCCAGAAACCGCGATGCCCGCCGCAAACCCGCAGCCCGGTGGGTTCGGTGATGATCGCCGCGTCCGCGTGGTAATTGGCGACAATCGCCTCGGTTCCGGCGCTGCCCGCTTCCTCGTCAATCACCGCCGTGAAATAAACATCCCCGCCCGGCTGGATACCTTCGTCTACCAACGCCTTGAGCATCCCCAGACAGGCGGCGGCGCTGGCCTTCATATCGAATGCCCCCCGCCCGTACACCCGGCCATCGCGGATGTCGCCGGAAAACGGCGCAGCCATGCCTTCAACGCCAACCGTGTCAGTGTGGGCATTGAGCATCAGCGAACGCCCACCGCCCGCACCGGGCAGCATACCAATCACGTTTTTGCGCCCGGACAGCGGCTCCTGGGTTTCCACATCCAGCCCGATCCGCCGCAGCGCCCCTTCGATATAGGCGGCGATTTCACCTTCGCCCGCCCCATCCGCCGCCAATGACGGATTCACCGAATTGATCCGCACCAGGTCAACCAGGGTACGGGTGATATAGTCGTGGTCAATGGATAGTGGCATGGTGGTTTCCTTGTTTGGTGGTCAGTCAGTCGTTTTCATTCCCATTCAATTGTGCCGGGCGGTTTGCTGGTGATGTCGTAAACGACGCGGTTCACGCCGCGCACCTCGTTGACAATCCGGCTGCTCACCCGCGCCAGCAGGTCAACCGGCAGCCGCGCCCAGTCCGCCGTCATGAAATCGTCGGTGGTCACAGCCCGCAAGGCGACCACTTCCTCATAGGTGCGGTTGTCGCCCATCACGCCGACACTTTTCACTGGCAGCAGCACCGCGAAGGCCTGCGCTGTCCCGCGCCGCAGCAACCCCTCGGCGGCTAACTCCTCCGTGAAAATCGCGTCGGCCTCGCGCAGCGTTTCCAGGCGTTCCCACGTCAAGTCGCCCAGGCAGCGCACCGCCAGCCCCGGCCCTGGGAACGGCTGTCGCCACACCAACGCCTCCGGCAGACCCAGCGCCGTCCCAATCTGGCGCACTTCATCCTTAAAGAGGTCACGCAGCGGTTCGACCAGTTCAAATTTCAGGTCATCCGGCAGACCGCCCACGTTATGATGACTCTTGATGTTCTTCGACTGCCCACTGCTGGCCGCGCTTTCGATCACGTCCGGGTAAATCGTCCCTTGTGCCAGGAAACGCGCCCCCTCAAAGCGGCGAGCGGCGTCCGCGAATGTCTCAATAAACAGTCTGCCAATCAGTTTACGCTTCATCTCCGGCTCGGTCACACCTTCGAGTTCGCTCAGGAACGCCTCTGTCGCGTCTACGGCAATCAGTTGAATACCCTGTTCCTGCTGGAAAACGCGCACCACATCCTCCGGCTCGTCTTTCCGCAGCATCCCGGTATTCACGAAAATCGCCACCAGTTGGTCGCCTACCGCCCGCTGGATCAGTGCCGCCGCCACTGCTGAATCCACGCCGCCACTCAGGCCGAGCAAGATACGCTCATTCCCAACCTGCCGCCGGATAGCCGCCACGGCATCCTCAATAAATGCCGTTGGCGACCAGTTCGCCGCACAGCCGCACACATTCAGTAGGAAGTTGCGCAGCAGCGCCGTTCCCTGGGGGGTGTGGGCGACTTCCGGGTGAAACTGCACGCCATACAGCCCACGCTCAATAGCGCCCATCACGGCAAAGGGCGAATTGCCGGACTCCGCCAGCGGGGCAAACCCCGGCGGTGGCTGTTCAATCCGATCTCCGTGGGACATCCACACTGGCATCTCCCCAGGCAGACCCGCCAGCAGCGGGTTATCGCCTTGGTGGACGAGCTGCGCCGAGCCGTATTCCCTGGCCTGGGACGCCGCCACCCGCCCACCAAGCGCCTGGGTGAGCGCCTGCATCCCGTAGCAGATGCCGAGTACCGGCCTGCCGCTGGCGAGAATGTGCGGGGAAAGCTGCGGTGCGCCGGGTTCGTAGACGCTGTTCGGCCCGCCGGAAAGGATGTACCCCGCCGGTTGGTGTTGGTTGACCGTCTCCGGTGGCGCGTAAAATGGGAAGACTTCCGCGTAGACGCCCTGTTCGCGGACGCGACGGGCGATAAGCTGAGTGTACTGGGAGCCAAAGTCCAGAACGGCGATACCGCCCTGTCGTAAATCGTTCACGATGATTCGTCCTGATGGTATGGATGACGACACGACTCTAACAGGTTGGCGGGCGGGATGCCAGAGCATTACTCAGGCAATTGCGACGAAACTGTGTTCAGATGGGGTATGCCGGTATCCGGCGGGTGTTATTCAAAAAAACCGGTAAGCATCTATAAAAAACCGATAACAAATTCCCCATTTCGCCACCATACCCCGTAATATGAGGCGGAATTGGTTGGCAGAAAGTTACACCTTTTCCTATACTGATTATTACATCACAGCACCTCATAACACCCTTGATATGGATGTACGTTAATTATGGAGGATATACCAGATGGCGATTCAGAGGCGCTCACGCATCCTGCTGATGCTGGGCATGTTGGTTTTGCTGGCGGGGGTGGTTTCGCCATTGCTCGCCCAACAGGAGCCGGTTTGTGACTCGGCGCTCACTGCCGACGATTTTCGTGACCGCGCGAACGCGGCCTTCAACCAGGGGGATATGCAGGCTACGTTGAATGACCTTCAGTGTGTCGCCAAACTCGACCCCCAGGACTCGGTCAACTATAACAACATCGGTTATGTCAGTGCCCAGATGGGAGACGCTGCCGGAGCGCGTGCCGCCTATAACATCGCCATTTCGCTCAATGCTGACTACCTCACCGCTTACCAGAATCGGGGATTCCTGGCCTACCAACTGCACGAATATGACAACGCCGTAGCCGACTATACCGAGGCAATCCGTCTTGAGCCGACTAACGCCATGAACTATAACCGGCGTGGGCTGGCCTATATGGATTCGCAGCGCTACGAACAAGCCCTGAAGGACTTCAACCAGGCGCTGACGCTGGATCCAACTTTGGCGGCGGCCTATAACAACCGGGGGTTCGTTTACATCAACCGTCAGCAGTACGAGCAGGCGTTGGCCGATTACAACCAGGCGCTCACGCTGAATCCTGAACTGTCACCGATCACCTACAATGATCGGGGAATGACACACTATTTCATGAATAACTATGACGCGGCGCTGGTCGATTTTGCCAAGTCTATTGATATGGACCCGAATTATGACCGCCCCTACAACAACCGGGGGTGGCTCTATCTTGATACCAAAAAGCCTGACCTGGCGCTAGCCGATTTTAATGAGGCGCTGCGCCTTACCCCGGATTACGTGGATGCGCTGGCCGGACGTGGCAACGCTTACTACGCCTTAGGACGCGGCGCCGAGGCACTGGCCGACTACCTGCATTATGCCGAACTGTCGAACTCACCCAGCGAGACGATTCTGGCACGTATCGAAGAACTCCAGGCCCAGGTTGGCACAACGAACCCGCCGGTGGTTGTCAGCCAAACATGCGATACATCCATCTCCCTGGAAGACTACCGGGCGCAGGCGGACACGCAGTTTGAGGCCGGTGACTATGCTGGCATGGCGGCCACCTATACCTGTATGCTGGAAATCGCGCCGGATGACCCGGTTTTTCTGGTCAATCGCGGGCTGGCAAACCTGCGGTCTGGTAACATCGAGGCAGCGGTTGAGGATTACAGCCGCGCCCTGGAGTTCGACCCGAACAATGCGACGATTTACAACAACCGGGGCTATGCCTATAACACCCTGCGCCAACCGGAACTAGCAATCCCGGACTTTCTGAAGGCGCTAGAAATTGACCCGACCCGATCTGCTGCCGCTGATGGCCTGGGTACAGCCTATTACCAGGCGGGGCAGCTTGAAGATGCGCTGGCCTCGTACCAGCGGTATGTGGAACTTCGCGGGAGCGATGCTCACCCGGATGTGCTTCAGCTCATCACCAACCTTGAAGCGCAAATCAATCTCGACCTGAGCAACTGCGATCCGTCCTATACCCAGAATGCATTGTCCCAAACCGGCGCGCAGGTTCTCCAGAGCAACGGCGCGCCGGCTGCCCTGCCGATTTTTGAGTGTGCCGTACAGAATGAGCCAGAAAACAGCATGGCTTATAGTGACCGGGGGTTTGTGCTTTACCAGTTGGATAACTGGAACGGCGCTTTACGGGACTATGCTCGGGCGATTGAACTGGATTCCACCAATGCGTTCCCCCGTGCGAATCGCGGCGAACTCTACCTGCGGTTAGGGCGATACCAGGATGCCTTCTATGATTACATTCAGGCGCTCAATAATTCCAGCGGCGGCGTTGCCCCTGCCATATATTACGGTCTGGGATTGGCGCTGGACGGTATGGAACAGTATGACGACGCGGCACAGGCCCTCGACCTGCTGACCAGCGCGACACGGGGGCGTACCGGCCTGACCCCGGCTATGCTCGCCGAAGTAGAACGAATTGAAGGCATCACCGGACAATCCATTACCGGCGCGATTATCTGCGATGGCAGGGCGGTGATTGGGGATGTCATCAATTCCGCACGAGACTATAACCGGCAGGCATCGCAGGCGCTGGGCGATGCGGATTACCAGGCCGCGCTGGATGCGTTCAATTGCTCGCTGGTGTTCAACCCGTTCAGCCCCGGCGCGTATACTTCGCGGGCCTACGTGAACGCCAAACTCGGCAACTATGACGATGCCCTGGCCGATGTGGATCGGGCGTTGGAACTGTATCCTGAAAATCCGGTTACTTATGCCAACCTGGGCTATATTTATAACCTTCAGGGGAATCCTGCGGATGCCCTGACCGCCGCCGAAACCGCGCTCGAATTCAACCCGGATTCCGGCGATGCCCTCATGGTGCGTGGCGAATCCTACTATCTGTTAGGCCGTTACGAAGAATCGCTGGCTGATTTCCAGCACGTAGAAGCGATAGTCAAAGCAGCCGGTGGCAACCTGCCTCAAGAAGTCGTGGTGCGGCTGGCAGAACTGCCAGGTCTGGTCGGCGGGGAGAGCAGCAATCCGTCCAGTAGTACGAGCGGCGCCCCGGCGCTGGCACTGACGCAAACACTGGTCGGGGCGGAGAGCGGCATGACGTTGAATTACCCGGATGGCTGGTTCGGGGTTGAGGCGTCGGCGGATATTCTTGGCCTGGCGAATAGCCCGACGGCATTCCAGACGATGGTGGAAGGGTTGGGCGATAGCTTGCCGCCACCTAGCGGACAGTTCCATGTGATTGTCTACACCACGTCCGTCATTGGCTCGGTGGTCGAAACGCTGGATGAGGCTGTCACCGTGTTTTCGCCAACGGATTTGCTCAGTGATGTGGGCGAAATGACAGCGATGACCGTCAATGGGCTGGAAATCCGCTATGGCTCGGTTTCGCTGGATGACCGGGATGTCGTCCGGATACTGGTGGATACTGGGAAGGGCATCGCCTTGATCCGGGCAACAGCTGCGCCGGGCGAGATGGGCGATTATGAAGCAACGCTCATGGCGATTGTTGGCTCAATCACGATGAAATAGAAGTCCAATCATGGTAGGGGCATGATCGATCATGCCCCTACCACACGCCCCATCAAATACCAATACCAGACGATTTCCCTTTAATTTGATATGTATATACCGCAGTGATGTGCTTTGCGAATCCCGGCTATTCCGGGCGGATTTCTTTCGACTCTTCACTTTAGAATTTATCCAACTTCCTTTCCTGGTGTGGCATATCCCTTAAAGCCTGATAGACTCAGCCTGGCGCTATGGGCAAAACAAGGAGTCACGCTGATGCGGAGAACGTGGATCGGGCTGCTGCTGGTGCTGGTGGGGGTAAGTGCCTGCTCCGGGCAGAGCAGCGCCGAAATGACGCTCGTTTCCCAGCGGGACACCCTGGCGACGCAGATGGCCTTCGTGCATGAAACCGCTACGATTGGCACCGACCGGCTGGCGATGACGGTTGAATACGTAGAGACAGAAACCGACCGGGTATCGGTGCAGGGGACACGCCTGGCACAGACCTATGTCGCGCGGGGCGGTGTGGTGGGTACGATTCCTTTCAGCACACCGTTGCCCAGCACTTCGGCCACGTCCCAGGCCGAGACTTCCCCGGAAGCGACTACCGTTAGCACGCCTGAACCTTCTGCGATTCCGACTGAGGCCCCGCCCGCACTCTATAATATCGTTACTTCGGCGGGAGTCGGCTCGAATGACTGCGCCACCGGGCAAGTCACGAGTTTTACATCTTCAATGGAGCAGATTTACGTGGTTGCTACCGCCTCGAATGTTGTGCCGGGGACAGAGCTGGGGGCACGGTGGTTTATGGAAGATCAGGAAGTGGCACACCACACATTTGTACCGGATTTCCCCATCAATCAGGAGTGCATCTGGTTTTACATTGACCAGACAGATGCTCCTTTCACGCCGGGAAACTGGCATGTCCAACTCGAAGTGAACGGCGTTCCCGCCGCCACCCCGGTATCCTTCATTATTACGGGATAGTCAGAATCTAAGCGAGGAGCGGTGTCCTACTTGAGCCGAAGGTCGTCGTAAGAGGGCACATTGAGCGTCCGGGCGATATACAAAGCCGCCGCCTGGAGGGTCGTTATGCTGTTAGCCTGGGTGAGTGGCGTGACCGCTTCCTCCAGGTCCGTTTCCAGCATGAGCGGTTCCTGGTAACCGGGCTGGGGCTGTTCCAGCAGGGCGTGGAATGTCCCATCTCGCAGAAGCAGGTTCAGTTCACTGTGCCGGAGCGTGTATTTATGCCCACGCTTGTTGAGCACCTGGCTGGCATATACCGCCTCGATCTGGTTCATTTCAATGCGTTCACGTTCACTGTCGCCGTGCCGGATAGCGACACTGGAGGAGTCGGCGCTGATCAGAATATTGTTGGGAGTGAACAGGATTGTGATGGCCTGAGCGAACGCAAAGAGGATGAAAAACACACCCGCGCCCAGCCCGATATACGGCAGGAAATCGGGTGTAGGCAGCGCCAATGTTCCCTGGAGCGATAACACCGACAGCCCAAGATATATTCCGGCCAGCAGTAAATACCAGATGACGCGCAGTGCTTTGCCCCGCGTCCAACTGCCGATACGACGGAGTTGTAAAGTGGGTGGGAGCGGTTTGGCGCGTCCCAGTTCTGCCGCCAGACGATTTTTGCGAGCGGCCTCATCTTCTATGGTTTCCAGCTGCCAGTGATCGAACCTGAGCGGAAGGTCGGGCAGCGGCGGCGGGGGCGCGGTTTTGGGTTTGATTTCCGGCTGAAGGAGGTTGTAGGGGCGAGCCAGCGCCATCGCAAGCGTGCGCCCGGCCTGATCAGCCATCGCATGGAATACAGTGGTATCCGGGTCGGGCCAGCGGGCGAGTTCGCACCAGCGGCTACCGCGCATCCGAGAAAGTTCGGGGTCAAAGACCAGCCCCAGATGCCAGGCTTCATCCTCATTCGACCAGCCCAGGACAACCTGCTGGATAAACTGGGTGGGTAGTTTGCCATCGTCAGGCAGACGGCGCTTGCTGGCGAACAGATCGGTATAGCTCAAAGGCTGTCCGGTCAGCGCCTCAACAATCGTATGGGTTTGTTCGCCGTTTTCCGTCATGAGCCGCCACTGACCTGGCAGCATTTCAATCGTTAGGTTGCCCGCAGCCGAAATTCGCTCCATCGCTGATCCCGCTTACTGTTCATCTGTCTCGAAGTGTATCGGGTAGTCTACCGCGTTGCACTGCAACTGACCAGACTCAGGTTTGGGCGCGGGCAAACGCTAAACCTTTACTAACTTGGCGGAAATTTGGTAATCTAACCGAAGAAGATAATCGGCGAGGGCGGACACGGTGATTAAGATTCGGGACTGGCTGTATATCGGGAAATATCGGGAAACACAAGATAAAGAACTGCTCGATTCGCGGGGGATTACCGCCCTGCTCCACCTGGCCGCGCCGGTTCAGCAGCCGGGGATTGAGGTACTCTACCTGCCGGTGGATGATGGCGTTTCGATCCAGCATAAGTATATTGAGCAAGGTGTGGCATTTGTGCGGGCACAGAAAGTCGCCGAGCGCACGGTGCTCATCGCCTGCGGTGCGGGGATCAGCCGGTCAACCGTCTTCGCGATTGCTGTGCTCCACGAGGAGGAGGGGCTGAGCCTGTTGGATGCCTATCGCTCGATTCTGGAAGTCCACCGGGACGCGATGCCTCACTATATGTTGTGGGATTCCCTGCGGGAATATTATCAATCCCCGATTACGTACCTGGATATGTGGCGACAGGTTCACGGCCAGAAGTGGCAGGAGTGAGCATGGCTGAGCAGTCGATTCTGTATACTGAGCGGTTGATTCTGCGTCAACCAGAATTGAGCGATTTACCGGTTATTCAACGCCTGGTGGGAGAGCGAGAAATCGCCAGGATGACGTTGAGTATCCCCCACCCTTACCCGGAAGGGGCGGCAGAGGCGTGGATTACCCACGCTCACGAGCAAATTGCCGACGGGCTACTTGCCAGTTTCGGGATTGTCCGGCGGGAGGATGGTGTTTACATGGGGACAGTCGGGCTGAGACTGGACCCGGAACACCACGCCGCTGAAATCGGCTATTGGGTTGGCAAGCCCTACTGGAATCAGGGATATACCAGCGAGGCAGCCCGGCGGGTGATTCAGTATGGTTTCGAGGAGCGGGGTCTGCACCGGATTGCGGCCAGTTATTTCACACATAATCCAGCGTCGGCACGGGTGATGCAGAAACTGGGGATGCAATTTGAGGGAATTCTGCGCCAGCATGTCGTGAAGTGGGGGGAGTTCACCGACCTGGGTTACTACAGCATTCTCGCCAGCGAATACGAGGCCACCCGATGAACACGATTCCAACTCTGTATTCTGAACGGGTGATTCTGCGCCCCTTCACATTGGAGGACGCGCCCGCTGTGCAGGCGATTCTGAATGACCGGGAGATCACCGACTATATGCTGACGATCCCGTATCCCTGCACGTTGGAATGGGTGGAAGCCTGGATTCAGCAGGTGAGCGGGGATGCCCCTACTGGACGGTATACGTTTGGCGTCATCCGGCGGGACGATGAGACGATTATCGGGCGGATCAATATCCGCGTGAACGCCGACCACCAGCGGGGGGAAATCGGCTACTGGCTGGGGCGGGCGTTCTGGGGGCAGGGCTACGCAACCGAGATGGCACGGCGGGTGATCCAGTTTGGTTTTGACGACCTGGGGCTGAACCGGGTGGTGGGACAGTGCTTCGCCCAGAACGAGCGTTCGGCGCGGGTGCTGGAAAAAGCGGGGATGCGCTATGAGGCCACGTTCCGGGATGATTACCTCAAAAACGGGGTCTACGAGACGACCCATTTTTACGGCGCCCTGCGGGGGGAATGGGACAGGGCGTGATGGCGACGGGTTTGCCACACGTGTGCTGAATTTTGCGGCAATTTGGACGTTTTTGGGGCGTATTTGCTGGTGAAAAGACATCCGCTACGGCGGAAACAGGGTCATTTTGATGGCCTTTTTTGCTGCATCTGCGATTTTTGCCGCAATTGCAGCGATTGCAGCAAAGTGGGCGGTTAGTCGTCAGTTTTCAGTGGTCAGTAACAAGCGGATTGGGAAAAAGCGGGTGTTCATCATCAGCGGTCAGTCCTCGGTTGCAGGTGGGAAACACAGGTGGTGTAAGACTACGATAGCGCAAAACGGGGTGAAAAAGGGGGATATTTGTTCAAACATTTGTGCGAAGATTAGGTTAGAAAATCGTTGATTTGAACCCCCTCTAAATCTCCCCCGCCAGCGGGGGCGACTTGTTGTCCTGCTTGACCAGTCCCCGCCCCGTTTACGGGGAGGGTTAGGGAGGGGTTGCCCGCTTCACCCCCCGGCGCTTCACCCCCGCCCCCGGCCATTCAGCTCCCATTCCTATACCGCCGCCAGTGCCTCCGCGTGCTGATTTCAGCGGCAGCAATTACCCTTCTTCATCATCGAAAGAAAAGTCATCGTCGTAAAATTAAAAATTTCTGCTCCCCACCTGTCTGCGTCTGCTTCCCACCTCCACTGTCGCCAACGCCTCTGGCGTGCCGATTTTCGCAGTGACCAGCCTCATCACAGACACGCATACGACCCTAATTACTGGCTCTTCCATGGTCCACTCAACTGCTCAATCAATGCGGGTATAGCGCGATCATTCCTCAACTTTCCCAATGCAGTGGCGGCAGACCGGCGAATTAAGGACTGCTCGTCAGATATTGCGGCAATGATAAGTGGCCAATGGCACACAGACGGAATTCCCCAATGTATCCGCAGCTAGGCTTCGAATCAGAGGAGTCTCACCTGTCAGTACCTTGGATGAGAGGATCACAGCACGAGCATCACCTATTTCTAAAGCCTTTTTGATAATCGACCATCGTGAACCCGTCCATCTGTATCCAACAAGGCATTAATAAGGGGTCGACTGCATGAGCATCAATTTACTCTCTCTTCGAGCGCCCCGACAACTGGACTGACGAACCCGTCCATCTGTGTCCAATGAAGGCATTAATAAGCGACTCAACAGCGAACATCACCCAATATTCCTAATATCTCAGCGGCTGACGCCCGGCACCTGATTTTCATGCCGCAGCATCCAAAGATGGTGTGGTGCTAGTTCGCCCAATCGCTTTAATGCACGGGTGACTGCGTCCCGCATTCCACTTCCCAAGTCCGTGTTTGCCATAATGTCCATGAGCGGTTGGATGGTGCGGGCATCACCCATGTTAGCCAAGGCCAAGGGGGAAATACGGAATTATAGAAGCACGACTTCCTACAGCAGCATAATACCCTGATTATGGATATGTTCGAGACTATAAGTAAAAAAGCCAAGGATCGCGCAATGTTAAATGGAGGAAACCAAAAGGTTTCATTATCACCCGGTAAAGTGTAAGTGTAGGTCACAGGCCAGGACACAAAAGAATTGACTTGGCTGTATTCCAAATACTGTTTAAAAATCGCTAGGAATCAGTGCAGGTATGTTTTCGGCAATGGGAGTTCTATAGGGTCCAACGTATCATGGGATCAACTCCAATCCTCCACTCGCATTAACTTCGCGGCGGCGTGGCCGAGGACTTCCAGCATTTTCTCCAGCGTGAAGGGCATGGTTTCACCCGGTCACACGGCGGCGCTTCGTAGTCGTAGCTGGTCGATGTATCGCCCAAAGATTTCGTCGCGCAGCGCCCCTTCCTTCAGGCTGCCCAGGCTTTGCAGGTCGGCAGGCGCGTCCCGATAGCCGAAAGCGATCAACCGCAGCAGCAGCGGCGAACGGCAGATGTCCAACAGTCCGGCGTCATCCATCACGGCAGTCTGCACCGTCGGGAAGCCATTCAGGTACGTCCGAATCTGGTTGTCGTTCAGATGGTGCAACTGCACCGCGCCCATCTCCGCGAATAGTTCGCCAACCGCCTCGTAATCCTTCACGCGGCAGGTGATTAACACATCGTTGCCCCTGTCCACCGCCCACTGTACCTGCGCCATGAAACGTTGACGCGGGTCATACGTGCCTTCTTCCGGGTTTTGTGGATTAATCGGGCGGCTGTTCCCCAACTCGTCCAGGCCATCCAGAATCAGTACCGCCTCGCCGTGTTCGATATAGCGCGTGATCGCCGGGGGGAGGTTGTATTTCTGGGCGAACCACTCCGCCAGGGGGCGACCTTCCTGAATCGTGCCATCGGCCAATTCTCGATTACTGGAGTCCCATTGAGTGATAGAGGCGTAGAACGGCATCCGCTGGTTGGGGTCGCGCACGTAGGCGGCGATCAGGCTCTGGGCATGGTGCAGCAGCATGGTCGTCTTGCCCGCTCCAGGATCGCCCAATAACAGGACGCGCCCGCTGTACTGCACCCAGGCGTCTTCCAACGAGCAGGTTTCGTTTTTCCCCGGCGTCTCGACCATGCGAATGAAGATCGTGTCGGCTTCGGGTTGGATGTATTCCTCTTTTTGCTCAGTGGGAATATCCATGAATGTGACGGCCTGCGTCGCAAAGTGGATCGCCCGGTCAAATTCGCGGTAGACGGTTCGCAGATGGAGGTGATAGCGTTGCCAGGCCGAGGCTTCGTCCGGTGGGATGTACTGGACGGCATGGACGGTATCATAAAAGGCGTGGTATTTCGCCGCGATTTCGCCCTGTTTACCTTTGACCAGGATACTGATGATCGGTTTTTCCGCCTCCTGCGCCCACATCCATTCCTGCTGGCAGTAAGCTGACCTGATGCTGGCGGGGCGTGATGAGGAAGCAGAAATGCCGGACCCGGATGGCATCCCCGGATTTGCGTTCAGTCCTCGGCGGCGCGGCTATGCTGGTCAGCACGCCTGTTTGAGGCTGGTTTTGAGGGATTGGCGGCGCTGCCGTCAGCGTGGGGCGTAGCTGATAAAAAGCGTCGTAATCATGCGCGTTGTCCCTGCGCGATGTGGTGATGCTCTAATCTTTATCGATGACGGGATGAATTACGATTACTCAATTCTTACTGTTGGGTAAGTTGTTTTCCCTCCACAAATGGAGAGGGAGGAGAACCAAAAGCTCGGAAGGGGTGAGGTAGAGCATAAAAAGGGGTTTTACGGATAAGCTGTTGGTTGAGTGACAGGAGCAGGGGACGGCCACGCGGGCCGCCCTATACCAATCTTCGTCCGGTGGGGATGTTCATCCTCCCTGTCTGTCCAGGCTGCCATGGTCTTTGACGCCGGTATAGACCGAAGAGGGCCGCACAATCCGCCCAGTGGACAGCGTTGCCGAGGCTGGGCGTGCGCTGTGCCCAGCGCCGACCCGCCTGGATGGCGAAGGGGTCGGGCTGAAGAGGGCTGTCGGCAGGCCGATGTGCCGTGCAGCACCAGCGCGGTGTAAAATTCCACGTTGGTTTCCAGTTGACGACCCGGTGGTGTTCCTGCAGCAGACGGCGCGACCTGTTCGACATGGCGTACCAGCAAAAGCGTACAGTTCGTGGCCTGTTCACCATCGGTGAAGAACTGCCCGCTGCCGTTGAGGACACGGCACGGGGATCGCACCTGCCAGACGCGGCCGGTTTATCAAATGTCTCGCCGCGCCCAATTTGCGGCGAATCACCATTTCGGCGCGTCGTCTCAATCTCAAATACCATATCGAGCGCTGGCCAGCGCATTCGCCATGCAGCGGGCCTGAGGCGCAATTCACACTGCGCCCACCACCGCCGAAATCATGTCGGATTGCGTGAGATAATCACGCGTGCCGTGAAGGTGCTGGCGTTCAGCCCGTGATCGCTGACGGCCCAGGAGGTACCGGGCGCGTACCTGCGCTTCGGTGGAATGTCGCCCGTCATATACATAGAAGTTGGCGGCGTGACTGAGGTCATGCGAGGGGCGATGGGCGCAGTGCCGTCAGCAGCCGCCAGTGGGCTGCGACAATGGTGGGGAAGGCCGCCACCGCCCGCACTGCTGAAGCATGGTCACTGGTCTGTTCTAATCCCAGGCTGAGGGCGCTGGTTCTAATCCGCAGGCATCCATCATGTCTACCGAAAGGCTGCCGCTGCCCGCAGATCCAGCACAGCAGCGGAATCGTCCGTTGGGCGGCCAGTGCCGCCGAAATCACGCAGTTCCGCCGCGTTGGGCAGGCGGTCATTCCAATAAGCAAAAGACCATCTCTTCAAAGGTGGCGTAAGGTGCCAGATTTTCCAGAGGATACCCGGCGATCACCAGTTCCCCGCCTGTCCATCATCACCGCTTAACCGAGTCGCCGCCGCGACCACTTCCTGTAGACCTGATCCACTGTGCGTTCCATTGTTCCCTCTCATTCGCTTAAATAGGTTGACTTTAGCATAGATAGGTTGGATAAAATGGTGTCAATCTGATTTACAATCAATCTGGCTGGCGAGGGACGGATGACCACAGCGCATACCACACTCAGCGCGAAAGAGGCAGTGGAACAACTCGGCATTTCGTTGGCGACGCTGTACGCTTATGTCAGTCGGGGGGCCGATTCATTCTCGGGTGCCGGGTTCGACGACAGCCGCCAACGGCGCTACTCCGCTGCCGATGTGGAGGCACTGCTCAAAACGTAAAGCGGCGCGGAAAGACCTTGACCAGCGCCGCCGAAGGGCGTTACAGGTGCACCGGTACTGGAATCAGCGTTGACACTGATTGAGGATAAGTGGTTTACCATCGTGGGCTGGACGAACCTGTCGGCAGTCCGGAATCATTGAAGCGGTTGCCGCGCTGCTGTGGACGGGGACGCTGGATGGCTTGCCCTTCACGGAGAACCGGGTCACGGTGAGTTCTTGATCTACCAGGACTTGCGCCGCTAGGGAGCATGACTGTCGGCTGGCACTGGCTGCTGCTGCCGATCTGCGCGCGCCTATGATCTGCCATGCCCGGAGAGTAAGGATGAACGCCGGAAGTCCGCAATGTGCGATTGCCGGCTTTGAGGCGGTCACGTTGCATCCAGCCCAACAGGGGAGGCGTTACCAGCCGTTAGCCGCCGCCTGGATACCGGATGACCCGGACGGGGCGCGTTTACTGAACCAGGCTGGTGCTGTGCGCCGATCACGAACTGAATGCCTCGTCCTTCACGGCGTGCGGGTGGTAGCGGCTGCCGGGGCAACGCTGTATGTGGTTGCTCGCGCCGGACTGGCGGCACTCCAGCGGGGTTAAACATGGCGGGTGACGGGTCGCGTCGAGGCGTTTTTCCGGGAAGTCGAGCTTTTTTAGGGATGCGCGGAGGCGGTTATCCAGCGGCTGCAGCGGGGCGAGGACATCCCCGGATCTGGCCACTGGCTGTACCTGAGTGGCGACCCGCGGGGCGGCACTGGTGCAGTGTTCTGGCGCACAGCCAACCGGATGCCGCCGCTGATTGAGGCGACGCTGATGCGGGATACGCGCAGGATAGAGCGCAATCGACCGTAGATTTCTGGCTCAGCAGCAATGGCGCTCAACCCAGCGGGGAAGGTGCGCCGCTGATTCATTCGCGCTGGGGCAGCGTGGGCTGGATCGATCACGTCAATGAGCAGAGTAGCGACCTTGCACTTTGTCCGGCCCGCGCGGTATATACCGGCGTTCTGCCGTGATGGAGGACGGCTCTCCGCCAGAATTGGCCATCTGTACTGGGTATCCATTGACTCCGTCAGGCAGAGTCGTATTGCCTGTGAAAACTGTTGTGTCATCAATGATTGCGCCGGTCAGGGTCTTTGCCGGTCAGATCAACCCCTGCCAGAATCAGCCCCGTACTCAGCGCCGGTCAGAATTGCATCTTTCAGGTGGGCATTGAGTAGATCCATAGGCCGCGCAGATCAGCACCGGTCAGGTCTGCACCATCGAAAGTGAAGATATCATCAATTCCGTGTCGCAAACCGCTTCGAGACAGATCTGCTCTGTGAGATCAATTCGTGACAGAAATGCACCCCTGCAAATTGACCATTAGATTATATCTACCCAGGTTGGCTTGTTCGAGGTGCGCCCTGCATTTGCGTCAACGCGTGGCATCGCCCAGAATACCCCTAAATTCGCCTGATTGAAAATGGCATTTCGGTGATATGTTCCAATCGCGCACGGCTCAGGTCAGCGTCGCTAAAATCACCCCCATCCAGTGTGCTATCGTAATCCAGCCTTTCCTCAGTTGGCGTACCGCATCAATTGCGAGACCTCATTACTTCGCTGCTGTCGATCTGCACCAGCAAATCCTGCTTTGGTTTGCCCTTGATTCTCATTGTTCTGATGAAGCCCAGCAGCCCCGTCAGCAGAATAGCGGCGATAAATGCGCCCGCGCTTCGGTACTCAGCCCTTTTGAACCAACTGCCACAACCATTCAAGTGACGAGGTACATCAGGATTGGTACGGCGACAGGATGCCGAAATCAAGTCAGGTCAAATGGTGACAAAGCGATGATGATAACGTGATGAGGGTATGAAGTCAGAGTTCATGATGAATTCCCTACAGACAATCCAATCAATGCTGGATGCTGGGGGTGGTGGGCGTCCCGTGAGACACCCCACACCATAGGACACAGTGGATTAGTAATGGAAGTCGAACAGCGTGACATAACCGTTCAGGCCCGTCACGCCAAGAGCACCGATAGGCGACCAACTGATGTCCGAAGGTACAGCGTCCAGAATTTGTTGGGCGAGACGCTGACCGGTCAGCGCATCCCATAATAATGGTGTCTTCGTTTATTACCGACCAGCCACCAGGCTGGGACCCAGCTCAGCTCACGACAGGCGAATGATGCCCTTCCATAAATAACTGCCATCAAAGGTGTCGGGCTGTGGGTTTGCGCTCTTGTATGCCAGATTGCAATCCATCCGGCGCTGCTGGCTGTCGCAAGGGATCTGCCATTCGCCGATGAGTGTTCATCATAGTGCCCGTACAGTGTTGACCGGTGTGCTGATTCGGTTGGCGGGTGAAAATCGCCGTCTGCACCACCATGTCGAATACGGTGATTGAACCGGCATCATCCACGCTGGCAAGGCGCGAAACCCGCTCACATCCCAACCGATGTCACCGGATAGCCATCCGCAACTGCTTGACGCGAAGGGTCGCCGGCGGATTGGCTGCCGTTCAATCCTGATGCAGAATGCCGGATCTGTCCGCCATCAAGCATGACTGTTCCAGACGGATTGAAGCCTAGTGCCGTGACACAATTGTGGTGCTGAAATCAACATCCATTATGATGAGGGCGACCGCATTCGCTCCCAGATCAACGAAGCAATACAACGCACTGCGCCGATGACCTGCTGTGAGTCATCATTCCAATCAATCGCCAGCGGGAGTTCGGTATGCGCGACACTGCGCCCCACTTTCTGCCACTGCGCTCCCGAAGGGAAAGCTGCAATCGTAATCCACAACGGCCAGACCGCCAAAAGCAGGCCATGCTAGCGCGCCTTTGCTGATACCAACCAGCGTTCAACCTGCTCCAGGCGCTGTGGATGACTGCCGTTTGGTCACACTCCAGATATGAATACCGCCCTGGTTATCGGCACCCGCCAACCGCAGTCCATCGGCGCTCCAGGCAATGGAGGCAAATACACTGTCGGTGATCGCGGACGGCAAATTTGTTGACCAACTGGTACGGTTCACGCGCTTCCATGATGTCAACTTCGCCTCGCATGGCGATGGCACCGATTTCCGTCCGCCAGAGAATTTGATCTCGGATGCATCCACCAGATTTTTGCGCCAGCGCGATCGAAGAGCAGTTTGAATTAAAGTAGCGGGTCACCGGGCCTGTAGGCGAAAAAGCCCACTGTGCCGTTTGAAGTCAATGATGCCAAATCACCAAATTGGCTGCTACGCAGCATCCTGCCCAGACACATCCGATGCGATAGATCTTCAGGATGGTGTACTCGGACCGTTCAGCCGTGAGTCCACTACCGGATATTGCCAGCACTCAGCACCAGTAGGTATTTGCCGTCATCGCGCCACTCCACCAAATCAGGATTGTTGATAATGAAACTCTGCGCAACTCTGGGCGTTATCAATATCCCAAATCAATTTCAGCCGATCATCGCTGACTGTCGCCAGTTTAGGGTTCGCTGATGCCAGCTTATGTCATCCAGCAGGTGCGGTGTGCTCTGAGGGTATTCATAGCGGCAATCCGCAGGGGCTGGCTCGATTTTCCATATTCACAACCCCATCGCCGCCCGCGCTGGCGATTTCCAGGCGATCCGGATTCCAGGCCACCGCCGTCACGCCATATTCGTATGGAGCGCTGTCGGCGCAGGTCACGTAACTGGTTGCCGAATTTTTAAATTTAAAGGCAAATATCGCTACTGGCATGTCCGCTAATTAACTCCGAGCCATCTAACCCAGTGATATGGGTGATACTCGCCACGATTACCAATAGATTGGTTTCGGAGTAGATCGCCTCGACAACTGTTTCGGCGGATGAAGAAGTTCGTCGCTGGCACTGATTTCCGGCTTGGGGATGCTGCGTAGATTGGGCAGGTTGTATTCGAGTCCGCGAGGATTGATATAGGTCGTCACGGGTAACAGTCAGGGTACGGCGGCATATTATTGTCATCGTACCAAAAGCGATCACCGACCAACACCGCGAAATGAATGTATTGCGGAATCGCAATAAAACTGTTGGGTTCAGCAGCGTTGTATTGATAGATCAGGGCAGGCAATTCCCCGGTAAGATATAATCATACAGGGTAAGCACATCGAAAACGAATTTCTGAGAAAGCTACCCCACCATTTTCCACGACCCGGAACTGAAAACCTTTCAATGAAACAGGGTCGGGATAAGCGACATAAATGGTCAAACTGTCCTCATTAACGAAAAGAACCAGGTCAGAGTCGTAATCGGATTGGGCGAAACTGGGCAGTCCTGCGCCCATCATCAACATCAGCATCAGCAAGGATGAGATGGACTTCCTTAATCGCATGATTTCACTCCCTTACGCTCAATGTTGAATAAAACGAAATGATCAGAAAATAAAACATACTAGCTTCATTATTTATTATGGGATACGACGTTACTAGCCCACTTATTGGGGGGAAATATTATTGCATTATTGGAGATCACAAAGAGCGATTACGTCTTTTGTTGAAGAAGACAATATAACGATTCGATATATATCAAGCGATTAAGAACTCGGGGCACATGATAAATGAGGGTGCAAATCTGCTACAGAATGGTGATTCAGTAGAATCGATACAGTATCAACGATGTAGTGCTGCAACAGATTTGCAATGCGCACGGCTCGGCGCTCATCTGGCCTCGGGTGCGGTTTATGGGTGTGCTGCCGTGAACGGTGACTCAGAACTCGAATACGTCGTAATCCTGGCAGAGCGTGACGGGGCCGTCGAAGGTTTCTTTGGCCTGTGCAACCAGTGGCGCCGGGTCGGTTTTCCAGACCCAATAGTGAATCAGGTAGAGTGATTTCGCGCCGACACGGGTGGCTGTCTCCCCGGCCTGGCGGGCGCTGCTGTGGCCGGGGCCTTCCCCGGCGGACTCGTGGATGAGCAGGTCAGCATCCTTGCACAGTTCATCTAAAGAGGGGGTGGGCTGGGTATCACAGGTATAGGCCAGGACTTTACCGGTGATCTTGTTCTCAATGCGCAGTCCAATGGTGGGGATGAAGTGCTGCACCGGCCAGGCAGTAATCCGAAAATCCGCATTTTCCATCACCGGGGCGTTATAGCGTTCGCTGACGCGGTGGAACGTGACCGGGAAGAAGTTCGGCCACTCATTCCAGGAAAAACTCACCATCATATCTTCCAGACGGTTCATGCAGTGGTGCAGCCCGTAAAAACGCATGGGCGCCTGCCGCCCCAACAACCACAGGTGCATGAGCATGTTCGGCACGCCGGAAACGTGATCGGAATGGAAATGAGTCAGCACCACGTCTTGGAGCGCCTCATCTTCGACGCCCAGATTCTGCATTTTACCAAGCGGGTTGGAACCGGCGTCTATCAGCACCGGGTTGTCTTTTTCCCCGACCAGGAGAAAGTGAGTGTAATCGTGTTCCGCATCGTTTACGGCGGCGGCTGACCCCAGGATATGAATACGAGCCATAGGATTGAACTACCTCTGTGAGCTAAAATCGCCTGGTGTTCATGAGGAGGCGGGTCGGCCTCCGGCAGTGGCACGGCGAAACCGTTTGATAATTGTTGCAACTCAGACACAAAAACAACGCTTATCTGCATTATACCCAGATAAGCGTTTTGGGGAACAAGCCCATCGGTTTGAGATTCTTAACCGCCTAGAATGGCAAAAACCACCCGGGGCGTAATATAGGCTTCAATCACCGCTGCGAGGATCAAACCCGGCAAAATCACGCCTATCGCCAGTTTCAACGCATCGCCCAGTGCCATCTGCCATGCCTGCCCAACTGTCAGTCCCTTTGGCGGGCGGGTGATAATCGCTCCCAGGCGTAAGGCCGCCGCTGTCGCCAGGATAATCACCGGAATCTCGATAACCCCGTGTGTTAGAATCGCCGCGAACAGGAACGACGGATTATAACCGGCCAGCATGATCTGGCTGAACAGGTAGCCCAGGATCAAGTATACCACCGGCGTGATAATCAACGCGCCCACGCCGAAGGTAAACATGCTGATGAGCGCGGCGGCCAGGAGTACCCGCCCGTTCTGCCACAGGATGAAGCGGAAACCGCCGGTCTGAGTGGGGATGCTGGTATACCGTCCCAGGGTGTGGGCGGTCTGGCTCAGGTTGGTGGCGTCCGGCAGCGGCAGCCGCCATTCCGGTAACTGCCCGATGATGTAACCGCCGACCAACGCGACGATACACACCAAAATCGTCACCGTAATCGCCGGGCGCATCCGCCGCAGCGTCAGCGTGACACTGCGCCGATACCAATCCACCACATTGCGAGCAGGAGTCCCATCATCATCCACCGCCACGATGAAGCGCCAGATGTGCTTCGCGGTGCGTTTGAGATTCAACTGGTCAATTGTGCGCCCCAGCAGTTCTTCCCGGTTAAAGATGCTGTTCCCCACGCGCAGCAGCAAAATCACCACGACCATCATGCCAACGATAATCGCCCACAGCGCGCCAATCCCATTGGGGTCTTCGGCGTCCGGGGCGAGGAACATAATCACGCTTTCGCCCTGAATGAGCATTGTCATGGGGATAATGATGAAACTGGCGAGCAGGTTGGCGGCGCGAGTACTGGTCGTCTGGCTGGACACCACCACCGCCCCCGTAACCATCACCAACGCCTGCACACTGGTGAGCAGGATGATCTGCGCCACCAGCATCGCCGGGGGACGCCATTCGATGTCGCCCAGGACGAGGCTGAACAGATAGACCGCCATGCCGCCGTAACTGGATACCAGCGGCGGAATCATCGCGGCCAGCGTCTTGCCGATATACAGTTCCGTATTGGTGAGCGGGGTGCTGAGGAGCGGTTCGAGGCTGCGGCGCTCTTTTTCGCCTACAAAGGTTTCCAGGGCGATCACAAGCGAAATCGAAATCGGGAAGAAGCCGACGATCATCAACAAAAATGGAATGGTGCGCTCCCCGATAATGTCCGCCCCATACCCGGCCACGAACTCCGCAAAGCGCCCGGCCACGAACTGCGCCAGACCGGGGAATAAAAACGTGAGTACCACAATCGGCGCGATGATGCGCCAGTCGCGGAAACTGTCACGCACCTCGCGGCGGGTGATGATGAGCGCATTACTTAAGGTATAGCGGAACTGCGCCCACCCGCCGGTTGGGGCGGCGCGTTCCATCATCATTGGCGTGGTCGCTGCCATTTTGTCGCCTCTAGTCGCTAGTGGTCAGTTGTTGTTGGTCAGTTTTCAGTCATCAGTTTTCAGTTGCTAGAGTGGTTTGTGGTAGAGATGTTTAATTCTTAGGGTAAGGGATACGCTGCCAGGCGTGCCGAGGGATAAATCTCCCGGCCAGGCAAAACCAAGTCCGCTAAAGGGACTCTTTTTGCCCTACCTAAACCCCTTCAGCGGGCTTGCCAGGTATTTTATGCCCGGCAGGCGGCCTGGCACGCCAGAAGCCTGCCTCTACATATCCCGCTGCTACGCAACCCTCAGTGAAACCGTTCCTGTTCGTCGGCCTGGATGATGAAGCCCATACGGACGCACCAGTCCATGCCGAGCTTAAACTCGTTATCGGTGAGTTCGAGCGCCGCCTGGATGTCGTACTGATCGGGTGACGGATGCTCCTGCTGGTCCTGCATGTACTGGCAGATTAGGTCCCCGTAGAACCGTTCGAGTGTGATCTTTTCACCAGTCATTCGAGATCGTGCAGCCCCTCATCTTCTTTAACGACTTGCAGGTAGATGTCTTCCAGCGTTTGCGACACTGCAGAGAGTGTCACCACTTCGATACCCAGGCCAGTTACCCGCCGCAGCAGTGCCGGATTGATATTGTAGGGGTCGGCCACGCGGTAGCGCAGCCAATCTTCCCCGGCGTCCTCGACAGTCACAAGGTCGCTGATGTCCGCCGCCAACCCGTTAAACGCGCCGTGCGTGCGCAGTTCCATCACCGGGTCGCCCACGAACTGCCGCGCCAACTCCGGAAACGAACCGCTGGCAATGATCGCGCCGTTACGGATAATGGCGATCTGGTCGGCAAGCTGCTGCGCTTCCGTCAGATTGTGAGTCGTAATCAGGAAGGTGCGTTCGTCTCGCTGGAGTTCAATGATGGCGTCGCGTACCAGTTTGGCGCTGTGCGGATCCATCGCGGAGGTTGGTTCGTCCAACAGCAGTACCGGCGGATTATGGAGCAGCGCCCGCACCAGGGCGAGTTTCTGCTTCATCCCTTTGGAATATTCACCCAGGCGTTTATCGAGCGCGAAGGTCAGGCCGAAACGCTCCATCAGGTCGAGCGAACGACGGCGGCGCACTTCGGCACTCTGCCGGTAGACCCGCCCGAAGAAATCCAGATACTCCACCGCTTTCATGCGTTCGTAAAGGCCATGCTGTTCAGTCAGCACGCCCACATGAGCGCGTACCTCGGCGGGCTGCGTGACGACATCGTACCCGGCCACCCGCGCCCAACCGCCGGTTGGCGACAGAATCGAGGTCAACATGCGGACGGTAGTCGTTTTCCCGGCCCCGTTTGGCCCCAACAACGCCAGCACTTTTCCCGGCTGCACAGACAATGAAACCTGATCCACAGCCCGGAAACTGCCAAATTCCTTACTTAACTCATGGGATTCAATCATGTGGATTTACTCTCTGCCTGACGATGCTTGCTTGTGTACCAACGCCCATCCCGTTTTTGCCGGAGCGGTGACGGCGATACCGAGCGGCGCATTTTCCATTGTAATCTCAGTTTACATCAAACTTACCCCCCCATATCAGGGGGTTTGCATTAGAGGATGGTATGCAGACGACCTCTCATTAGACAAATGTTTTCTAATCCCATGACATCCATCACTAAAATCTATGGTTCAGAGCGATTGTTTTGCGTTGAATCCGCCGGGTGTTATAATTTGCCACAATCTGGCACCTTTTTCGGTGCGTTTCCAAAGCCATTTGATGATTATATAGGAGGATTGTGCTTTGGCTTCCCTCGTACTTACAGTTAGCGAAACACTTCGGTATCGCGGCGCTATCGGCCAGTGGAGTTGGGTTCTCCACCGTCTGAGCGGGTTAGGCGTCGTGTTGTTTGTAACCCTGCATATTATTGACACATCCTGGGCATTTTTGTACCCGGACAAGTATGTCGAAGCGATTGCCACCTACCAGACGCCGTTGTTTACCATCGGTGAGTTCATCCTGGTGGCGTGTGTTATCTATCATGCCTTAAACGGCTTCCGCATTATCGCCATTGATTTCCGGCCTGCGTGGTGGAAGTACCAGGAACGGGCGGCGCTGCTGGTGCTGGCCGGTACAGTGGTTATCCTTGTCCCGGTTTTCATCGGCATGTTCGGCCACGTCATCAACTTCTATGGCAGTGGTGAGCCGGTTCTCCCCCTGGTTGAGGTTCTTCAGGCGCAAATCCCCTTTGTCGTTGGTATCGTGGCCGCGATTGTCGTCGGTGTCCTGTTCTCGTTCCTGCAAGGGCTGATTGCGGGCGGTTCTGAGAAAAAGACCGGGCGGGCAGGCAGCGCGATTGAGCGGTTCTGGTGGTCGTATATGCGCATCAGTGGCCTGCTGATTATCCCATTAGTGTTCGGCCACCTGGCAATGATGCATGTTATCCAGGGCGTTTTTGATATCACGGCGGCGAATTCAGTGGTGGTTGGTACGGATGCAATTAACCAGACCGGGACGGCAGTGGAGTTCGTTGCCAACCGCTGGAATCTGCTGGTGGGCGGCGTCGCAGTGTGGAAACTGTATGACTTCGGCCTGCTGGCGCTGGTGGTTATTCACGGGTTTAACGGCCTGCGTTATGTGCTGACCGACTACACCGCCAAGAACCCGATGCTGCGACGGGGCATGATGTATGTGACGCTGATCGGCGCGGTGATCCTGATTGTGGTCGGCACTCTGGCGCTGATCGGCACAATTGATAGTTCGGCCATCGAAATGGCGCAGCGGGCCGCTGAATCCCTGCATCAATAGTCACGATGATGATGAAGCACCGTTCTCCACGTTCAATGATAGCCCGCGTAACTGCCGGGCTGTTTGGGCTACTGCTGGCCGCCGCGCCAGTGCTGGCGCAGTCTCAGGATTGCTCAGTTTTGACGCAGCAGGCGTTGGCCGCTTCAAGCCAGTTTTGCAGCAGCCTGGGACGCAACCAGGTGTGCTATGGCAACAACCAGATTGAAGCCAGTGGATGGGACGGTGTAGCACTGCCGGAGTTTTCCGAACCCGGCAACCTCGCCAGTGTGTTCGATCTGTCACAGTTAGTAACCGCCCCGCTGGATACAGTCAGCAACACCTGGGGCGTGGCAGTCCTGTCGCTACAGGCCAATCTGCCGGAAACACTGCCGGGACAGAACGTAACCTTTGTGGTCTTCGGGAATACCCAGTTAGACAACGCAGTCACCCCAGAAGCGGCAGTTACCCCGGTCACGTTGTATGGCACGTCACTCGGCAGGCCAAATGTGCGCGAAACACCGGCCACCAACCGCCTGGGCATTGGGCAGCTTCGTTCGGGAGATCGTGTGTTGGTGGTGGGACGGAATGCCGCTGGCGACTGGTTGCAATTTGTTTATCTGAACAGCAAACGTTGGGTCTCTGCGGACTATATCCGCCTGGACGGGGATAAATCAACCCTGCCGGTGGTCAGCCGGGCAGATGCTGAGGACAGCGCCCTGACCTATACCGCACCTATGCAGGCCTTCCGGGTCTCGACCCAACCCGGTCAGGTGAACTGTGAGGAAGTGCCGCAGGACGGTCTGATGATTCAGGCTCCGGGGCAGACCACCGTCAATCTCAAAATCAATGATGTGGAAGTTTCCATTGGCAGCACAGCTTTACTGCGACTGATGGAGGATGACAACACGTTGCGGTTGGCGACCTTGGATGGTCATGTCGGGCTGAAGTCTAACAGCGACTTAACCGTGCTGGAAAGTGGTAACGCCGTGAACATCGGTGCTGACCAGTCGGTGAGTGAGCCAGAGCGGTATCTATACGACGATGTACGCGCCTTACCGTTAGGCTTGCTGCCAGAATCATTCACTTTGCTGCCGCCCCAGGGAACGGAACTGAGTGTGTTCGTCTGTCATTGGGGGGGCGGTGTACTGTCCGCCCTGCTGCCCGCCGATAAACCGCTGGTTTTCGCTGAGGCGTTGGGGGCGGGGAATGCGGCGGTGGCGGAACGTCTGAAAAATACGTCCACGGTCACACTGACGATGGACGGTGAAGCCCTCCCGTTATGGGGGATTTCCGACCCCTATCAAAGCACGGTCAGCCGCCGGGCGGAGGATGGGGGTTCACGCGGGACATCCACACTCTATGACTGGTGGTTTGTTGTACCCCACCCGCAGCCGGGGACGTATCACCTGCACCTGCGGTGGGTCGCTGAGCAGGAGTACGATTATGATTGTCAGATCACCGTTGTTGCTGAAGAATGAACAGCGGTGCTGTGTCTTTTGATCTGATAGTCTGCTTTGAGAAAGAACCGTTTTTTCGTATAAATACGGCTAATGGCTGACGGACAGTTAGCCTGAAGGAGCAATATTCATGCAGACACATCAATTTGATGCCGTGATTATCGGCGCAGGTGGCGCCGGGCTGATGGCAGCACGTTACGCTGTCTTGGGTGGCGCGAAGGTGGCGGTGGTCAGCAAACTGTACCCCACCCGCAGCCATACCGGGGCGGCATTGGGCGGCATTGGCGCGGCACTCGGCAACCTGGAAGAAGATAAACCGCTGTGGCACGCTTACGACACGGTTAAAGGTGGCGACTACCTCACCGACCAGAACGCGGCGATGGTGTTGGCGGAAGAAGCCGTTCACGCGGTTGTGGAACTGGAACACATGGGGCTGCCGTTTGATCGCACCCCGGAGGGACGCATCAGCCAGCGCCGTTTCGGTGGGCATACCAGCAATTTTGGTGAAAAACCGGTGCGCCGCGCCTGCCACTCCGCTGACCGTACCGGCCACATGATTCTGCAAACCTTGTACCAGCAGTGTATCAAGGATAACGTCAAGTTCTTTGACGAGTTCCACGTTATAGACCTTATCATGAACGACGGCAAGCCCGCCGGGATTATCGCGGTACAACTGGGAACGGGCGAACTGCATGTGTTCCATGCCAAAGCCCTGATGTTCGCTACTGGTGGTTGGGGGCGCGTCTGGCAGATCACCAGCAATGCTCATACGCTGACCGGTGACGGCGCGGCGGTACTGTTCCGCCGGGGCATCCCCATGCAGGATATGGAGTTCTTCCAGTTCCACCCCACCGGCCTGTACGGGTTGGGCGTGCTGCTTACCGAGGGTATTCGCGGTGAGGGCGGCGTGCTGATTAATGACCGTGGCGAGCGGTTCATGGAAAAATACGCCCCGAATATTAAAGACCTCGCCAGCCGGGATGTCGTCAGCCGTTCGATCTACCTGGAAGTGCGCGACGGCAAAGGCATTAAGGGCAAGAATTATGTCTATATGGACATCCGCCCGGAAACCGTCAACCGCTACCTGGCCGAAGCCGGGGAATCACGCCGGATTGACGATGATTATGTCCGCCACGCACTGGCCGAAACGCTTGACACCTGCCGCACGTATGCCGGTGTAGACCCGTTGACCGAGCCGATGCCCATCCAGCCGACGGCCCACTATGCGATGGGCGGTATTCCAACCAACGTGGATGCTGAGGTCGTGATGGATGCCAACTGGACGGTACTGCCGGGGCTGTACGCTTCTGGTGAGGCCGCCTGTGTGAGCGCCCACGGGGCGAACCGCCTGGGGACGAACTCCCTGGTTGACCTGGTGGTGTTCGGGCGGCGCGGTGGCAAGGCGATTGCTGAATATGTCAAGCACGCCGATTTCACGCCGCTTCCGGCCAACCCAACCGGCGAAATCGAAGCCGAACTGAACCGGATTCGCAACAACAAGGGCAAGACCCGCGCCTATGAACTGCGCAACGAAATGCAGCAGGTGATGATGGATCATGTCGGCGTGTTCCGTGAGGAAGCCGGGATGCAGTCAGCGGTTGAGTCGGTTCGGGAACTGCGCGAACGTTATCGTAACGATATGGTGATTGACGATCACGGTCATCGGTTTAATACTGACCTGATGGAAGCCTGGGAACTGGGCTGCCTGCTCGACCTGGCACAGATTACGGCGGAATCGGCGCTGGCTCGCACTGAAAGCCGGGGCGCTCACAGCCGCGAAGATTACAAGAAACGCGATGATGAAAAGTGGATGGTGCATACTCTCGCCACTTATGAAGGCAGCGCCGCTGCGATCAATGGCCCGCTGAATGCCGTGTTTAACTATGACAAGAAGGTTGATCTCTCCTTGTATGAGCAGGATGAGCGGTTCAAGCCGAAAGAGCGCGTATATTAGACCGTGTACCAGTTATAAACGGCTGGATACCAGGAATTGGACATAATCATGGACGTGACTTTCAAAATCAGACGCTATAACCCGGAAATACCCGGTAAAGACAAACCCTACTGGCAGGAATATGTCCTGAAAGATGTAGAACCGACGAACCGTGTGGTGGAGATGCTGCACCGTGTGAAGTGGGAACAGGATGGCACACTCTCGTTCCGTCGCTCCTGCTCCAGCGGTATCTGCGGCTCAGACGCGATGCGGATTAATGGCCGCAACCGGCTGGCCTGCAAGCTGCTCATCCGTGATGTTGGGGAGAAAATTCAGGTGGAGCCGATTCTCGGTCTGCCGGTGATTAAAGACCTGATCGTGGATATGGAACCATTCTTCGAGCATTACCGCGCCGTGATGCCCTACTACGTGAACAACGACCCGCTCCCGGCGGACGGGCGCGAACGCCTGCAATCGGCGGATGACCGGGCGATCTTTGACGATACGACCAACTGTATTCTGTGTGCCTGCTGCACGACTTCCTGCCCCAGTTTCTGGGCGAATGGGCAGTATGTCGGCCCGGCGGCGATTATCCAGGCGCACCGCTTCATTTTCGATAGCCGTGACCATGCCGCCCAAGAGCGTCTCGACCTGCTGGCCGACCCGGACGGCGTGTGGCGCTGCCGGACGATTTACAACTGTACACCGGCCTGCCCGCGTGGGATTTCCGTGACCCGCGCCATTGGCGAGGTCAAGTTGGCGATCCGCAACGGCAAGCCCGACGGCATTATTGACCCGCACAACATCCCCACGCACGAGTAGAGTCATCCTCCGCATATCTTCAAATACTGTACAGGGGAAGGGTCGATGTGATTCTTCCCCTGTAATTGTTGTATAATCAAAGGTGACGGCTATCTGTGAGAAGGTGTTGGTATGGACGAGAAAACAATCACGCTGCGGGGTGATCTGGTCGAGCAACTCGAAGCGATAGCGTCAACAGAAGGGCGTTCGGTAGATGAGGTGTTAGCCGCGCTGCTGGCCTCACAAACAGCCCCCCGCACCCAGGCCAATTGGGCGGTCAATCTGGCGCAGGCAATGGCTGACGAAGCTATACCCTGGAAGGAAGAGGCGGAACTCTCTACCCACAGTCGTGACCTTTTCCAGGATGACCGCTATCAGCGGTGGCAGGAAACGCAACAAACAGAGGATCATAATGGCTGATGCGCTGGTGGACGCCAATTTCCTGATCGCTTTAGCCTATCCTAAGGATAACAATCACGCCAAAGCCATCCAGTTTGCATCGTCTACCACTCTCAATCTCATTGTCCCCGATGTTGTCCTCCCCGAAGTGATGTATATCCTGAGGCGGGTTGGTGGAACAACAGCAGCACTTCATTTCGGCAGGATACTTATCGCGCAGGTTGCACCGTTGCTCGCCCTCACCCTCATAGACTTTGAGCGAGCAGTTGCCATTATGCGAGCTTATCAAGATGCTGAACTGGATTTTGTGGATAGCTGTCTTACGGCACTTGCAGAACGCCTCCACATCACGCACATCTGCACTTTTGATCGTCGTGATTTCTCTATTATCCGCCCCGCCCATATTTCCTACTTTGAATTACTCCCGTAAAGCGGTTTTGGGGCAGTAATCAAATTGAGAACCGGCATAAAACAAAACGGGGAGAATCCGCTGCGTTCTCCCCGTTTGTTGTCACCTGAGTTATTGTCGCTCTACTGGTCGGGATGACCCCGTTCCCAGTGCCCATCCTGGAACAACTGGAACGGCTGGCCGTTCGAGTCGTATAACACCTGAGTGCCGGTATCCGGGTAATATTCGTAGTTGACCGGCAGCGGCCCGGCGTTGGGGTCGGGCGGGTTGGGACAGTCGCTGGTCATGGATGCAATCACGTTGGGCGTAAAGGCGTTCACGCCAAATACGCACGTTTCGGGCGTTGTGCCGCACCCCAGGCTCTGCCGCAGCCCGGCATCGGATTCCCACAACCGGGCAAACCCGCTAATTGGCCTGACCAATCCCTGGCACTGGGGCAAGCTCGTTGCTGGCCGGGTGAAACGCTGTGGCTCGATCTTTTCATCATAGATGCGCCAGGTGCCGCTGTCATCCCCGTTGGCGCCCTTAAACAACACCCATATCTGATCAACCGGACGCAGCCAGAACATATAGCCCCCCTCGAACGGCTGGTAGGCGATTTCAAGATAATCCATCGTGGGCATGGCACTGTTGATAGCTTCATAGTCCAGGGGTTCGGCGAGGAACTGATTGAAGTAGGTTTCGGCACTCCAGCCTATCAGCCCATCCTCGCCAGGACGACCTGGGTTATCCTTGTAATACACCTGCCACCAGGTTACACCCGAGGTACAGCGCGGCCCATCTAGCACGACAAACAGACGACCTCTGGGAATGGAGCCGACGACGCGTCCGTTTGGCTCTTCGCGGACATTCAGATTGGTGGTATCGGTGGTGTGGTCAAGCGGCCAGGTGCGGGCGACCGTGCCAGGATGAAGCTGTGCAATTCGCGTCCCCGGGCAGCGAATGACGGCTGGATCCGGGATAATCGTGAATTCATAGCGGTAATCCCCTGGCGGGAAGGTCTTGTCGCCCACAAGTACCGCCGAGCGCAATGTGTAGCGGATTTCAAACACGTTCTGATAGCCGGGAGTCCAACCGCTAATCAGGGTATCCCAGAAATGGCAGTATTCGCCGGTTGACGCCAGGGTGTTTTCTGTCTCGTAAAAGTTGCGGGTCGTATCGAGCGGCACGCCATCCAGGTAGAACGTCACAGAGAAGGGCGCCATCACCGCCGGGAGGTTCTGTGAGCTATCCGAACACCAGAAGAAATTCGAGCGTAACGGATAATTCGGGTCTATATGAATAGTATAGCGTTGAGTCTGTGGCTGGCTCAACTCCACGAAGCCCACATAGTTCCAGATTCCCGAATATTGCAACGCCTCGTCCCGATCCCCAGGTCGGGCAACGATTGGCCGGGGGACAGACAGTGTTGGTGTCGTGGTAGGTGTAAAAGTGAACGTCGGCGTGAATGTGGCTGTTGGCGTCGGGGTATTCGTCGCGGTAGGTGTGTTGGTCGCTGTTGGGGTACTGGTGGCGGTGGGTGTATTGGAAGGCGTGTAGGTCGCTGTTGGTGTCGGGGTGTAGGTGGGTGTGAAGGACGGCGCTGCGACCACACCCACAAGCCGCTTGTTGCCAAATGTATCTAGTGCCAGATCGGAGTTGGCAATCCAAACCAGCTCACCACTGGGCAGCAAGACCTGATACCACTTGCCATCTTCGCTGATGCCTATCCATTCGAGATATTGATCCCCTGATAGGGAAGTTAATTCCGCATAATCCAGGCCTGGCCCTCTTCGCGCCGGGATACTGTTGTTCAAATAGACCACAGGTGTAGCCGGTGTCGACGTGGGCGTATTGGTTGGCGTGTCGGTTACGGTGGGTGTATTGGTCGGCGTAACCGTTGGCGTCGCGGTGGGCGTATTGGTCGGGGTGGCGGTCAGTGTGGGCGTGGACGTGGGGGTAAATGTACTGGTCGGCGTTGCGGTTGGCGTGTTGGTGGCAGTGGGCGTATTCGTTGCCGTTGGCGTGTTGGTGGGTGTGGGCGTGAGGGTCGAAGTCGGTGTATTGGTGGGTGTGTACGTTAGGGTCGGTGTGGGCGTCTCGGTCAGCAATCCCAATGCGATAAAGGCCTGCGTTCCCAGTCCTTTGTAATCGAACAGGATCACGAAAATAAATGCGGCAATCATGACCGCCAGTGGGACACCAATGAGCAGCGTCACCAGAAACTGGCGACGGCGGCGTTTTTCGAGTTCAACGCGCTTGATTTCTGCCGTTTCCTGGTCAAGATGGAGGGCGTTGCTCAAATCAATGGCGACTTTGGTCGCCAAATCTTCCGATGTGGTGAACAGGCTGCGGACGTTGTGGGCTTCAATCTGACTTTTGAACGCGGACAGCCGCTTCTGGGCGCGTTCATCCGACTCATACAGACCTGTCGGCCAATCATAGGCGGGGTCAATCAGGTACATCAGGCGTTTGACGCCGGTTCTGACCGCCTCATCATATTCCTGTTCCGTGATGGATTTGGTCGCGCCTTCCGGTACATAGCCATAGCGATGCGCGACCAGGCCGATATAAATATCCGCCTGTCCGATCTCGCTCAGACTGACGTGTTTGGCGTCCCCCGGCCTGGAGCCGAAGTTTTCCATCACAATAGGCCGCAGGTTCAGGCGCTCAACAACCCTTTTGACGGCCTCGCGGTGGATTCTCAGGTCTTCGGATGTGGAACTGATGAAGACGTTCTTCGCCATACCGGTTTCTCATGCCATACTGTGAAAAGGAAAACCCACACATCCCCAACTCTGATTGTGTGTGGGATTCACAGTCTCAAATTGATATGCTACAGGATATTATTATGCAGAGTATAGCAATAAGGTGGTGACTCGGCAATCTAATTGTTCGATAGGAGTACATCTACAGAAATCAATGGGTGGAGACTGAGGACTCCTCACTAGCGCAGGCATCTATCGTCTCAATCATGCCCCAGGCGAAGTGCGCCGCTGTTTCCAGCGCGCGCTCGTCAATGTTGCTGACGGTGTCGCTGAACTGGTGCCAGTTCGATGGAAAACCGTCAGAGTCCACCCCATCCAGACCGATGGCACGGAAACCCAACCGCCGCAGCGTGCCCACTTCGTCCAAAATGGGCAGTTCACGCCCGCTGACCGGGTACGAATCCGCCAATCGTTTGGCGGTCGCTTCGGCCAGCGCCAGGCTTGCAGCATCGGGGTAATACTCCGAAAACGCGATCAGCCCGCTTTGCCGGGTGGCGTAGTGGATGCCCTTTACCGACCATCTCGAAGTCAATGAACTGTGCGCTGCGCAGCGTCTCGCCGGACTGCTTAAGCAGTGCCTTGAGGCCGTTATGGGTGACTTCTTCCTCACCGGGGAAGGCCAGCCAGACTTCAGTATGCCGGAACGGCGCGGCCTGCGCCTGCCGCCCGATGCCCAGTACACACGCTACTGCCGAGCCGTTGTCGTTGGCTCCGTCCACGTACCCGTCTTTTTCATCTAACAGGAGGGTCATCAGCGCGATGGCCGCGTACAGTATTGTCACATAGCGCACGATATCCCAAGCGAGCAGATTGGCAATGGCATATGCCACCATACTTCCCAGAAGAATCGTGCTGCTAAGACGTAGGTGTTTTTTGAGGTGCGGCGCAAAGCTTGCCCGGTGCTTATTGGTGTCCAGATGCCCGATGAGTACCACGCGCTTCCAAACATCGCCAGTTGGTGGAATTCTGGCGAGCAGGGTGGCACTAGGGCGCTTAGGATACAGGAAGTACAGCAGATGATCGTTCAGACGGGCAACTGTCGCCAGCAGAAATTGATGGGCAGCCAGCAGCACCAGAAAGCTTGAAAACAGTGGATGGGGCACAAAAAACATCCCAACCAACGCAATGATGGTCGGGACAATCGTACCCCATCCCCATGTATCGGGGGTGACGTAATCAATGGATTCTACGTCCTGAATGTCGCTTTCGCGCAACCGAGCTTCTACCCATTGGCGTGCCTGCCCTTCAGCGGGGTGGCCTGCCGGTCGCGGTCCGGTTGTCTCAATAAGGGTCTGAATATCAGCTTTGAGGCGGGTTCCCGCTAGGTAGTGTGTCATAGTGAAATCTCCATCACTGATGTCTACAACCAGTCTATACGCGAAAACTCAGCCATGAAGCAGTTCGCCGTGGGTTTACCCTCCAACCCAACCGAGCAGCGTGATCGTGCCGCGTAAGCCACCGGTCATGTTGACCGCGCCGAAGCCGTTGACTCCGGCGATATACACATCCACCCGCCCATCCACATTGGGAATCACCCCGGTGAAGACCAGGAAGCGACCATCGGGCGAGTAGGCCGGGTCACACATACTGGGCGGCGGCGTCCCTCTGGCGACAAAATTCAGGTTGGTATCCAGCACGGTGACGCCATACGGACACTGGCCGTTCACCCCGCCGATGGCGACTCGCGTGCCATCCGGCGACCAGGCTGCGACCATCCCGAAGCGCGGAAAGAGCAGTGCTGTGTTGTTGGCTAAGGCCGCGCCGTTGGCATTCGCCAGAATCAATTCGCTGGTTGTCCCGGCACTCTGGTACAGCACCGATGCGCCATCCGGCGACCACGCTTCCGAGAGGCGAATCGGGCCGTCTGAGCCATCCAGCAGACGCACTTCCCGCGCCTGCCCGGTGGTCGTATCCGCAAACCAGATGGTGCGTTCCGGGTCGCCCAGGGTGGGGTCGCCACTGGCGAAGGTGACGATGGAATTATTCAACCAGCGCGGCGGCTCAGTTACCCACTGGTCAGAGAGCAGCGTCGTCTGCCCGGTTGCAACCTCAGTGACAAATACATTGCCGCCATTGGGTGCAGGTTGTGTGTTGGCGTCGCAGGCGTTTTCGTCGCCCGGAATCCAGCTTGGGCAAAGCAGTCGGTCAGAGACAAAGACGATATAACGGCCATCCGGCGACCAGACCGGCCAGAATTCATACGCGCCATCGGGTGTCAGGTTACGCGGCCCGGTGCCGTCCTTGTTGATGACGAAAATATCCATGTCGTAGCCGGTTGCCAGCGCCATCGCCAACTGCGCTCCGTCCGGCGACCAGGCCGGTTCACTCACGCGCCCGCGCTGCACTAGTGAATTCACCGGCAGAATCCGGCCACCGATGCCGGTTTCCAGGTCAAGCACGTACAACCCGGTCTTTTGTCCACCGGAATCCTGTAAAAAGTAGGCGATAGATGTGCCGGAAGCGGAGATATACACCTCATTTTCGCTGGACGAGGGGAGTTGCAGAATCGCCACGCGCCCGGCGGAATTGGTAGGGGGCATATAATAGAGCGTCTCGACGTTGGTGGCAGGCTGCGGCGTGCGCACATCCCCCACTCCATCACGGTCATTCTGGTTGACAAACGCCACATACGACGTATCGGCCAGCCGCCTAGCCAGGTCAGTTGGCACGTCGGCCAGCTGCCAGTTGTCGAAGACGAATCCGATGGTCGGTTCCGGCGTGTTGAAGGGCGTCGGCGTAATGGTTGGCGTGGGTGTGTTGGTTGGCGTGTCGGTGGGTGTGGAGGTATTGGTGGGCGTGCTGGTCGGCAGCGCCGGAGTCGGGGAAAGCGTGGGACTCGGCGTCTGAGTCACCGTTGGCGTATTCGTTGGGGTATTGGTAGGCGGCGGTGTGGGGGCGCTTAATGCCCCGCAGGACGCGCTGAAGAATAGTAACAGGTACAGGAAACGGCGCAGCATAGCTCAACCCCACTCCATCCGATTAGCAGAGTATGAGCATACCACAAACCGCCTGCGCGATACTATGCGTAAACCCCACGCTTGGCAGACGGCGAAGCCCCTGGTGAGAGGGGCTGTCTCCTAATATGCGCCTTTGCTCATCAGCACCGCTGGAATGGTCGTGAAGATGATTTGCAGGTCGAGCCAGATCGAGTAATTGCGGATATAGCTCATGTCCAGCCGCACCCGTTCCTCGTAGGTGAGTTCGCTGCGGCCTGAGGTCTGCCACAGCCCGGTAATGCCTGGCTTGACCGAATGCAGGTTCAGTCCCCATTGTCCATACCGCTGCACTTCTTCCATCGTAATCATCCGCGGGCCGACCAGGCTCATCTGCCCGCGCAGCACGTTAAAAAGCTGCGGCAGTTCGTCCACGCTGGTGCGGCGCAGGAAGTTGCCCACCCGCGTGATACGGGGGTCTTTCTTGAGTTTGAAGTATTTTTCGTATTCCGCCCGCGCGTCCGGGTCATTTGCCAGAAGTTCATCCAGGACTTCCTGGGAGTTGACCACCATCGTGCGGAATTTGAAGGCGTCGAACTCCACCCCGCCCACACCTACTACACGGCGGGGGTAAAACACGGGACCGGGGTCAGTAAGTTTCATGATGATGGCGATGAGTAGGAAGAACGGCGCGAGGATAATCAGCCCCAGGGTCGCGCCCACATAATCCAACATGGCCTTCAGGACGACATTCAACCCGGTCAGGCGCAGGCGATTAATACTGACCATCGGCACCGAACCCACATCCTGTAAACGCACGCCCGTTGTGAGAATTTCGTACATGCCGGAAGTCAGCCAGATTGAGACTTCCTCCGAGTTCATGTATTTGCGGAACAGGTCGAGCATGTTTTTACGATGGATGCCGCTGGTCGCCACGATGATTCGCTCCACACCGAACCGCTGCACCAGTTCCTCTACCTTATCGGTGGCACCATGCACCACCAGCCCTGGCAGTGCTTCCTCGCCCCATAAGTCGGGTTCATCATCCAGAAAACCGATAATGCTTACGCCAGTCATGGTAACGTTCGAGAGCTGTTCCGCGATGGCGATTCCCTCGTCATTGGCACCTACGATGTAGGTCGGAGACATAAAATGCCCGCGGCGGCGCATCCCATAGATGATCCGCCGTGCCGTGAAGCGCGACAGTGAGACAAAAAAGAAGGTCAACAGCCAGGCCAACACCAGCCAGGCACGCGCGACTTCCAGTGTCGTGTCCAGGAAGGTGATGACGATAATCACCATAATGCCGAAGGTACAGCCGTTAAATACCAGCATGTATTCCTGGTGGCCGCTGAATAACACCGACGTATCGTACAGCCGGAGCATATTAAAAATGAGCAACCAGACCGGAATCAGGACGTAAATGTATGTAGAGTAAAACACCACATTTGCCACGCCGAGCGGATCGAAGAAGGTGGCGGTTTCCCCGGTGAAACGGATCATGTACGCCAGCACAAAGCCTAACCCCAGCATCAGGGCGTCTGCGACCACCAGGGACAGTCGGGCAGTGCGGAATTTCGCGCGGCTGGTTTCGTGCATTGCTTCGATGATCTCCCCCAGATTGTGCAGCGCCGGCTTCTGGTGGGTGTCATGATCTATCGCATGTATTCCCATGACCAATTTCCTCAGTTTATGAACCACCAGGGCGGTGGTTCGTGATTGCCTTCTGGTACAGGTCTTCCAGTGTGGCAGCGGCGCTATCCCAGGTGTGGTGGGTTTCCACATAGCGCCGACCCTGCTGCCCAATTGTCGCACGTTTTTCAGGCGATTCCAGCAGCATGAGGATGTGTTGGGCGATTTCCTCGTAGGTTTCGCCCACTAGAATATCCTCGCCATTGACCGTTTTCAACGCGGAGTTGGCCTGGGTCGAACAGACCACCGGAGTCGCCATCGCCATCGCTTCCAGCACCTTGTTCTGGATTCCCACGCCGTAACGTACTGTGCTGAGGGCAATCGCGGCCTGTGCGATATAGGGACGCATATCCGGCACGGAACCGATCACTTTGACATTCGGATTTTGCCCCATCTCCAGTACGGCAGGCGAAGGGTCTTTACCGACGATATACAGTTCGGCGTCCGGCTGCTTTTGCCAGACCAGCGGCATGATGTGATAGGTCAGGTCTTCAACGGCGGCGATATTGGCGTGGTAGCTCATCTTGCCGGTAAACACCAGACGCAGCGGATCGCGCTCGCTATCCTGGGGTTGGAAGTAGTTCAGGTCAACCCCATTGGGGACGACGGTCACGCGGCGGTTGTCACAGCCAAAGCCCACCAATGCCTGACGATCCGCTTCGCTGGTGACTGTCACCTGACGGAAGCGGCGTGTCAACTGCCCCTCGTATTTGCGGGTGCGTTCCAGGTCAACTATCGCCATCAGGCGGCTTTTCAGGTTCGGCGCGTCTTGCAACACCTTGCCGAACAGCAGCGAGATACTATCCACTGAATCGTAGACTACTGGCAGGCCATCGAGCGAATCGGCCAGTACCGCGCCCCGCAGATGTTCCAGATGCACAATATCGAACGACTCTTTTTGTAGTATCTCCCCGGCAAACCGCCCGAAACCCGGCGAACGGGAATAGGCCGCTTGCAGCGGCAGACCAGTCGGCAGTGCCAGCAGACCATTGATGAGTGTCTGGCTGCGGGCGTGCGGGACGACATGCACAGCCTGGCACCACTCGCGCAGTTCCGGCAGCGATTCCCCGGCATCACCGGGCGGTTGCAAACTCAGCAGGGTGACTTCATGCCCCCGGTTGACCAACGCCCGCAGAATGTTATAGGGGCGCACGCGGATGAGGGATGGAATATAGGGTGTGACGAACAGAATTCGCATCTTACTTCTTTTCACCTGGCTTTTTCCCGACGTAAATGGCGTCCAGTGGGCGGCACGCCTGGTGGTAATCGTACGTATTTTCAACCGTGCGGCGGCCACTGGCGGTTATCCGGGCGTTGAGTTCGGCATCTGTCACCAGTTGTACACAGGCCTCCGCGAAATCCGCCGGAGCATCCGCCACCAGAATGTCGTCATTGTGCGTGACGGCAATTCCCTCACAACCGACTGTCGTACTGACCATTGGGATACCCTGTGAAAGCGCGTTCAGAATTTTGACACGCATCCCCCCACCCGCCAGCAGCGGCACAACCATCATGTCGGCATCCTCAAAATACGGGAGCGGGTCTTCAACGTAGCCCGTCACCGTCAGGGAGGGGTCTTGCTCACCACGTTCGACAATGCTGGCCGGAGGGCGTGCGCCGATCAGCGTGCAGCGGACATCCGGCACGCGCTGTTTGACCAGCGGGTAAATCTCATCCAGAAACCAGTTAATCCCGTCAATATTGGGCGGCCAGTACATTGTGCCAATGTGGATGATGTGCGGCCCGGACGGATGGCGGTTGACCTGGGTCTGTTCCGCCGTATCCACGGCAATCGGAATCACGGTGATGTCCTTCCGCGCGCCCGCCGCTTCTAACGCGGCCTTATCTTCCGTGCTGACGGCGGTCACGGCGTCAAACGCCCGGCACAGCGCACCTTCATAGCGTTTGAGCAGCCGCCAGTCGCGCAGCAGAATGTATTTCATGGGATTGGTGGGGGACTGCGTTTCCGACAGGCGTTTATACAGCACCCACAGGGCATTATGCAGGTCAAGCACTTTATGGCTGTTGGTGAACGGCAGCGCGTACTGCCCCATGTTCAACTGGTCGGCATGAACCACGTCAAATGTTGTCTCCGCCGCCAGTTCGGCCAGCGCTGCCCGCATCTCCGGGCGTTCATCGCGCAGCATCATCCAGGGCTGGCCGGTGAGCAGGCTCTTGCCCAGGAACAGCAAATCCCGCACGGGGGAACGGGTGATTGGCACTGTAATTACGCGCTGGCAGAGTTCCCGCAAATGCGCGACGTGTTCCGGTTTATCGGTCTCGCGCACGAACGACACCAGCGTGACATCGTGCTTTTCCGCCAGATATTTGAGGACATAGTAGGTTTTGACCTTCGGGCCGCTGTCGGGCGGATAAGGCAGAACCTGGGTTAGCAGCAAGACACGCATGAATACACTCGCTTTAACATGATTACCGTGTTAATGGGTATGAAAATAAGACAATGTTTCAAAAAAATCAGTACGGTGATTCAATTCGTGGGCGCAATATATTGCGCCACTACATATTCCCTGATTTCGCCGGACACGCCGTTGCGTGTCCCTACTGCGCCCCTACAAACCGTGAAAACAGCCTCACCGGCTGCCCAGACTCTCTCGTACCTGCTGCGCCACCGCCTGGGCGTGAACCACCGCCGCTTCACTGGTGGGAAGTTCCGGGTAAACCTGGGCGGTATTTGCCAGGAACAGCCCCCGGTACGGTGTCTGGATACCCAATGTGCGCGTCGAGGCATGGGTGGTATACACCGGCTCGACATAGCGTGACCGGCTGACGGCGAAATGCTGAATCTGCTCTTCCCGGAAATCCGGGAACAACTGCGCCAGGTGCGTCAGCCACGCCTCGCGGATCGTCTCATCCGGCACGCCCATCCAGTCATTGTCTGGCGACGTGTACTTAGGCAGGTAGACGATGTAGTTGCCGTCATGTTCCGGGTGAACCGTTTCGATAATGGTCGAAAATGGACTGGTTGGGTCGGTCAGGTTCAGTGTCCAGTAGGTCGTCAGCGGCCTGTTCAGCACGACCACCGGGCAGATCAACCCCAGATACCGCGACTGGCTGAGTTGGTTCAGATAATTTGTATCTGCGCCGGGAATCATGTGGGCGAAAACCGGTGTAGCTACCGCCGCGACAACCGCGTCGAACTGCATCGCGCCAGTGGGGGTGCGGACTTGTTGCAATTGGCCGCCGCTGATGTCAATTTCGCGGACACGAACCTGATATTTGATTGTCCCGCCCTGTTTGACAAAGGCATCTGCCAGCGCCTGAATGAGCGAGAAATGTCCCCGGCGCAAATAGCCAATCTGCCCTTTAAGCTGGGGCAACCGCCGGATGGAGGTCATTCGGTTAATCCAGGCCCAGATATATGTGGCCGGGATATGGGCATACTCGCCGTCAAATTTGGCTTCCAGCAGCGGCTGCCAAATCAGGCTGAAAACCGTTTTACCTCCGGCATTTTCCAACCATTTCTGCACTGGAATCTGGTCTAAACCGTACCAGTCCCGCCGCCGTGCCTGCATAATCGTCCGTCCCAGGCGTACCCGGTCTAACATACTTAACGGGGGGAAGGACAGGAAATCACTGATGTTGCTTAAAGCATAGACTTTGCCATGATGCACAAAGCCGCTATAGGCGTCCTTCATGATGAGTTCTTTTTCGATGTGCAGTTCACTGCACAAGGCTCGCACCGCCTGGTCGTTCGGCAGAATCGCGTGCTGGTAACGGGCTACTTCCAGACCGTCGTCAAATGAAAGTTCCCCGTTCAGCCCACCCAGCGAAGCCCCTTGTTCCAGGATCGTCACCTGTTCCCCGGCCTGTGCCAGGTAATAAGCCAGGGTGACTCCCATCAACCCCCCACCGATGATTCCAATGTGCATAATCAGGCTTTCTGTTCGCTTCGTGCTATGATTAGCACCCCGGTGACAATCACGGCGAAACCAACCACACGCGGCAGTGTAATCTGCTCCCCGAAAAACGCCGCCCCACCGATCAATACTGCAACATAAATCAGGCTGAGGAAGGGATAGACAAAACTTAAGTCGGCTTTGGTGAGCGCCAACAGCCACAGCAGGGTGCTGAAGCCAAATACCCCGACACCCAGAATCAACAGTGGGTTGGTTGCCATCGTAACGAGGGTATCCAGTGAGAGTTCTGACGCGCCCAGGCTGTTCATGGCTGCTTTCAAAATAAGCTGGCCGACGGCCCCCAGCGCGATACTGGTCAACACGATACCAATAGAATTCAGGTTTGCCTCACGGTTGGTGAGGGTATGATTGGTTAGCGATTCGGTTTGCATCAGTGATTCTGGATGCCTCCCAGCAGCAGCAGATAATAAGCGGGTGTTCTCCCAAAACCACTATCGCAGGGTGTCCTAAAATCCCCCTAACGCTCACGTTGGTTGTGGCGATCAGCGCCGCAGCCGTAGCCCCAAAATAATCACCAGACAGAAAGCGCCAACGGCCAGTACCCCGCCCATGACGGTTTCAATGGCATACGTGTCTCGCGTCACCATCGCGAAGTTTTCTTCACGCTCCGGCAATGTGGGGAATGGGGTCGTCGTTGGGTCGAGCTTTTGGAAGACAGTTGGCGAGGGGCGCAGTGTCTCGGTGGGTTCAAAGGCCAGCGTCGGACGATTGAGCAGCGTGCCGGTGCGGTGCATGTACCAGACTTCCAGCGCGACGGTATCGTACCGTTCGTTTTCCCTTAGCCCCTCCGCCGAAATTGCGCGGGTGAAAAAAGTCAGGTGGATGTCGTTTTCAGTGCCAAAGCGCACCTGCGGCCATTCCGGTCGCCGCTGTGGATCGTAAAATACCCGCTGCGGCAGCCGCCATGCCCCCTGGCGATATTCAATATGGTACAACGAGACATTGAGCGGGCTGGTCGGGTCATTCTGGCCGACGGCAAACAAGTGAATCGTCCCCAGGTAATCTATTTCCAGCGCGATCCGATCCAGCGTCGTCGAACTATCCGTGAAACTGCGCCCGTAAAACCCGTCAATTGGTGCGGGAGGCGTCCAGGTCTGTCCAAGATCATCCGAAATCTGGTAGTAAATTCGTGGGTCTTGCTCCGTCGAGTAGCGGTAAACCGCCATCAGCCGCCCGTCTGCCATTTCGACAAAAGCGCCCTGGAAGGGACGGACGCCGGGCTGATCGCCGCCATCCATAATGATCGGGTCAGACCAGGTCAAACCGCTGTCATCGGAATACCGCAGCCGCACATCTTTGTAACGTCCGCGCCCAACATACCAATCCACTCCTTCGTCCCATGAGGCATATAACCGCCCACTAGCCCCTTCCCAGATGCGGACGCGATCCGACCCTGAGTCGGGCAGGTCGGAGATTAAGACCGGAATGGACCAACTAGTCCCGCCATTGGTTGAACGGGTATAAAGCATGTCAAAGCAGAATGCACATTGTCCGGACTCCGCGTTCCCCTGAAAAACCGAATCGGGTGCATAGCCGCTGTAGACCACATGCAGCACCTCATTCCGGTCAATTGCCATGTCCACATAATACCCATTGTTATCTAACTGGACAGGCGCAGACCAGGCATGGGCATCCGAGGCGTCGGTGGCATACGCTCGTGAGAAGACGTGGTACACAAAATTACGCAGTACCGCGTAGAGCGTGCCATCGCTGCCCGCCGCCAGTGCGTTACGAACAGTATACCCGCCTGCGCCAGTGAAAATGACATCATTCCCCGCTGTCCATTCGCCATCCAAAGGATGATAGGCGTAAAACAACGCATCGTAATCTCCGCTGCCATCCTCAATGGGGACACCGCCGTACCAGGATATATGGACGCCGCCTTCCCGGTCTACGGCGATGCTGCTGAACCAGCCATCTCCCAGGCGAGTTGGCTGTGACCATCTGACCTCATTGCTACCCGAATTGTTCTGGCCGTAGGCGTACCCTGCCAGCAGTAAACCCAGCAGAATCATGGGTAAAAATCGGGTTATCCATTTTGAGAATCGCGGCATAACTTTATCATCCTGAACCCATCGTGCCGATGTGATTGTGCTATACAGATCAACGCCTGCCTTATGCAGCAGGCGTATCTCCTTTGAAGATAGTGTTGGTGAACGATCAGCGGACAGGTCAGACCCTGTCCCTGCTGTCCCGTTGATGTCAGGTTTCATTGGGACAATGTGAGTTTTAGGTTGTATGTGCCGGGAGCGATACGACATAGCCCGCCGGAAGCGACTCCGGCGCAACCGTCTCTAGTTCGCGCTCAATCTGGCTGCGCATCTGGTAATGCGTCGCAACCGTGAGTCCAGCCAGTAGCCACGGCCAGATGGTGTAGTCTATCCCCGCGATGCCCTGGGTATACGCAAAGGGAATCACCCAGTCGCCCAGGGCGGAAATCGCCAGGGTCGCGATATTGCTCGCCAGCAGCGCCACCGCGAGGCCGTGATAGAATCCGTTGCGTGGCGCGATACGATAGGTTTTCCAGGCGAACCACACTACCGCAAACCAGAACCAGATGTACAGGAAAAAGCCCACCACGCCCAACTGCGCCAACATATCGAGATAATTATTGTGGGTCGCCATAAAATCGCCCACATACGTCCAGAGATAAGGCGCGTATCCGGTTGGCCCGACGCCAAACAGCAGATGATCGCGGGAAAGTTCTATAATCTGGATCCAGGCATCCAGGCGCGTGTGGCCGGACTCGTCGTTTTCGGCATTGAATGTCTCCATCACGCTATCCAGGTTGAGAACCATCACAAACGCCCCTATGGCGACAAAAACCAGGAACAGCCGCCATGACCGGATGAACAGGAACAGGCCCAGAACCAACGCCAGCGGCAGCCAGCCACTTAACCAGGTAATCCCTAAAGCAAACTGCGAGTAGCCCCACATCCCTGTGATGGCGAGGAGGGCGAGAATCATCCATGGCTTCAGGTTACGGTTAAAGAGCGCCTGTCCCCCTGCCAGGGCCGCCACCCAGACCGGCATCTGCCCCCGGTCATTGAAAATCGGCGGGAGGGCGTTCGCCAGGCGGAAAATGGCAAAGATGCCCCCGACCACCACAAACCAGATCACGAAGAAACGGATGCCTTTATCGGAATGCACCAGATTGGCATACAGCAGGTAGGCCATCGGCGATAGCACAAAGGCGACAGTGGACATCAGCCGGGGTTTCACGTTTTCGGCATACCGGAAACTGACGGCATAATCCACGAATACAGTACTCCAGAAGAGCGAAATGAGGACAACCACGATAAAGAGGATGGCGGGGGTGTTGGCCGGGGAAGGTCGCAAGCCCCGGCTGGACTTTACGAAGATGAGCCGGAATATCCAGAGGAAACTCGTCAGCGCGAGCATGATGAAGGTAAAGGTAATCTTCGTCTCTGTTCCGGTTGAGACACCCTCTTTCAGGATCGTGGAGGTGACGATAATCAGTAAAGCGGTGGCTTCCATTTGGTAATAAAACAAGATGGCCGCGAATAATCCGACGAATCCCACCATTGGGAGCATCCCTAAGATGAGATTTTTTTCCAACAGGAAAGCCGAAACCAGGGTCAGCCCAATTGCTGCCGTCACCATCGTGAACTGAATCAAGCGGTGCTGGTAGCGCACCCATATCAAATACCGCAGCCTACCCAGAAACCCAACACGCCCTACAATTGTCGCTAACATAACCACTTGTTCCCTTAGTTCACAGCGTCAGGCGACTGACGCGCTTCTTTCCCACCCTAAATCCTACCTGACAAACCTTTCAAAAACATGACGACTGGCTGTTGGCTTCTAACTGCTGGCCTCTAGCTGGTTAGCACTTAAGCATTTCAGACTATCGAGCTAACCGGCTATCAGGCTAACCAGCTATTCCGACCACTATTCCCCAAAGTGTTCATGAAACGCGAATTAGCCTGAATTAAATCTGTACACGGGCAATCTGTCAAGCCATGTGGCAGGCAGGGGACGTGTGGGGTGGCGACATCCTTCCCGGCAGAACGCGAACAGGGGGCGTGATACCCCCTGTTTATGAATTTCCCGTTTGCAGGCGCGGCCCACTTACAGTTTGGCGAATTTTTTCAGTAAATCCCCGTTGGGCTTGCCATCCCTATCCACCATGCCGTAGCCATTATCCATGTAATGCGCCCAGGCGTACCACATAGCCGATGTGACTTTGCCAGGGAACTTGTCTTTCAGCTTGTTGATGAAGTTCACCGCATAATCCGTCACTTCGTCCGTCGGGGCGATGCGCTTGTCGCTTTCTGGCCGGCTCTGGTCGAGGACACCCCACTCAGTAATCCAGATGGGTTTGCCAGGGAGTACCTGGCTGTAGGCGATGACATCGTCATCAATCAGCCCGAAGCGACCATAGCCGAATGTCTTAGCGTTCTGATCCAGCACGCCCGCCCGGCCATACGAGTGACAGGCGATGCCATCCGGCAGCGGCGCTTGCGGGAAGGCTCGTTTCATTTCTTTTATCGCGGCTTCGGCGTAGGCCTTACCACTGACCGGCCCGCCGACATGCCCGCCGGTGATGATCGGCGTGGTTTTATCCACTTCCCGGATCGCCTGGATGGTTTGCGCCAGCATCCGGCCATAGTCGGTTGCTTTGATTGGGACTGCCGCCCGCGCATGTTCCGGCGCGGTGTCCTGCTCATTCCATATCTGGTAAGCATGAACCAGCCCCGTCCCGGCGAACAGTTTGGCGCTGCGTTTGGCGAAATCCGCGTAAATCGGGATAAATTCGTCCCAGGCCTTCGGTTCGTTATACATCCCGGCGAAGTTGTACTTGAAGCCGCCGTCCGGCTTGCGGGCTGCCTCACCATACAGTTGGTGCGTGAAGACCATCAACACCTTCATGCCGGCATCCACATACGGCTGAAGCTGCTGCTTGTAATAGTTGAATTTCCCTTCAATATCGGTGTTGCCGTAGCGGTGATGTGGGTCGCCGTCTTCGTGTGGCTTGGTAGGGTCGAGCGAGACGTTAAACTTCACGCGCACCCAGCCAATCCCTTTCATGAGCGCCGGGCCGGGGTTGCCGCGCTCGTTGTAGAAATCCAGATTCATCCCGGTGATACCCGTTTCCGGCAGTTTGGGGATTTCTGGCGGAATCGGGCCGGTGTAGGGCACCAGCAGCCAGGCGGCAGTGAAACCTTCAATCGTCCCGGTGAGATTCCTGACCTTGAGCCACTGGTCTTTCTTGCCGAGTTTGGCGGCGGTGGTATCGGCGTCTTCCAGCGATTCCAGGGTGTCCAGCGGCGTGACCGTCCCAACCACATTGGGGACGGAGGAGTCGGGCGCGGTGCGGACGTTTAACTCGCTGCGGACGTTGGGGACGACATACACTGCTTCCGGTTTTTCAATTGTTCCCGTCTCTTTGGTTTCTTTGTCATCCGGTTCGACGAGCATCTCTGTCGGGTCAAGGGTCTGGTAGAGCGTCAGCCGTAGTTCAGGCCCGGCACATGTCCCGAGGGCATCCCCAGCGGCGACAGACTGCCCGCCTTGCACCGTGACGGTTTTGAGATTGGCATACGTCAGGGTATAGCTTTCAGATGTCACCTGGACGTACCCGTCCCCTGCCGCCTCCACCATACCATCCGCTCCGGCGAAAATGGTGGTGTCTTGCGGCGCATGGATACCCACGATACCAGTTTTCGGGTCAAACGGGGTGGTGATGCTGGCGGGTCGTGCCGCCGACGGCCATTGGATGGACAATGCACTCATGACAACCTCCTTTTTTGAACCTGAATGGATGTTTCTTTTCGCGCTAGGGCAGGACAATGCATTTTAAGATATTAGCACGGTGATATGTTTCTCGTAGGGGCGCACCGCCGTGCGCCCCTACAAATCCCTTATTTTAGAGCGATTCTGTAGTCCAGCGGACGCCCAGAAGGGCGTCCCTACAGGAAATCCGTATTGAATTGTGAAACTGCATTATCATGCCCCTACCTACCCTGTTTTCCGCGTGGTACGGTAAACGTTCATCGCAACGACTTACCGTGTGTATGAGCCGTCGTCAAAAATCCCGGTGGGGTGGCAGCCCCGGTTGGCCGCCGCCGCTTGTTGCTCCAATCGTTTGAAGGTCTCAAACTGGGCGGTGTCGGGCGGATACGAGACGACCTCCGCGAATCCCTGTTCCACCAAGGCCTGATTGACAAACAGATCGCCCACGTACACATAACGCAGCAGCCGTCCGTACTGGTCGGTGTCACTCACGTCTTTGACGAGGCGCACCGTCTTGCCCTGGACGAACAGCGCGTTCGCCTGGGTCGCTTCACTGTAACACACCTGGTCGCTTTCCGGGGTATTCATACCGATGTAGCGCACCCGGTACGTCTGACCGTTCATGCTGACATCAATCGTGTCGCCATCAATGATGCGCGTTACGGTCGCCGTATCGCCATTGCTGGGCGCACTCCCGCCAGTGGTGACACCGGGTATGGCGGTGGAAGATGGGTCAAAACCAAAGGTACAGGCCGCCAACAGGACAGCCAACAGCATAGACAGGGCCAGAGAGAGGGGTTTCATGGGTGTCGGGTTTCCTTCGTCGCGGTCAGTTTTCAGTAGTCAGTTTTCAGTGCTCCGTAAAGGTGGTGCTGCGGGTATGAACACACTGCCCACCGACGGCTGACCGCTTGATTTCAAGTCAGGCGCTTCGATATATGCAACTCATAATGTCCTGATCTATTAGAGCATACCCGATTTTCCGCGACCCTGCACGCCCGTGTTCGCCAAATCCCCCTATTTTTGCGGGGTTGGTCAAATTCCCGGATTCCGGTACGCTGAGTGTACCGCTTATCACACAAGAGTTTGGGGGTGCTGCATATGGCTTCTTCACGTGCCGATCAAAAGAACCCGTCACAAAAACCAGTCTTACCACCGCGCCCCGCACTCTTTCACATCACGGAGCCATTCGAGCAGCGCGGCATCTGGAGTTTCTGGCTGACAGCGGAACCTGACGTAATTCAGTTTGTCCGTCACCTGAGCTGCGTGCTGCAAGTGGTCTATAATGGCCCGGCGTTTTTTCAGCGCCCGAGTAACCGCGTGATGGTCACGATTGACCCGCGTTACGACCACGAAGCGGCGTGGCTGTGGATTCACGATCAGCTTGAAACCGAGAGTCTGGTGATTGAACTGCCGGAGGAAGTCGAAACCGCGTTGGATGAGGCTATCCCGGAAGACACCAACAATCCGTTCTGGTAGCGGCTTCGAGTGATTCTGGGTGTGTGGCGGTGTGTTTTCCAAACCTGTGCACACCTGCGAAAATATACAAACTGCCCCGTAACAACGGGGCTGCCTGCCTGAGACAGTGAGGACGTGATATGGTTGACGCCCTCACTTTGTTTTTTTGTGACATCCCTTACACATAATTGGAAGGGTTGCTGCGGCTGCCCACCTTGCCATCCGGCCAGACGGTGCGTTCATCGAATTTGACCCCGCTCACGCTTGCGCCGCGCATATCGGCGTCCAGCAGGTTCGCACTGTTCAACACCGCATTCTGCATGTTCGAGCCGGAAAGCCGCGCGCCCTGCAAATTCGCACCAGTGAAGTTCGCGCCCAGCAGATTCGCGCCGTTGAAATCGGCATACTGCATTTGCGCGACGGTGCAGTCTACGCCCGTCATGTTGGTGGAGCGCAGGATCGCCTCGCGGCAGGTAGACCCCTGAAGATTCGCACCGCGCAGGTTCGCGCCTTCCATATTCAGCCGAGTCATAATGAGCGCACTCAGGTCTACGCCCGCCAACCGGGGGTTGGGGCCAGCGCCGATCAACGCCAGAACGAGTTCTTTACGGTTAATTTCTGCCATTATTTCCTCCAGATCACGGTTGGTACACCGCCCACTGTGTATAGACTGTCATGTTACCGCAACCGGGCCTAACTCACAACTAATCGGTGGCATTCAACCGGCTTCAGCCCGCTGAAACCGCCAGGACTCCGGCGAGAATCGCCAGGGTGATTGCGGCACTCCACAGGGCCGCGCCGAAGGTCATGGCCGCGACCAATCGCAGCGGTTTGGCCCCCAGGGTCAGCCCGATGACCGCGCCGAGCTGAGCGCCGACAGTCACCGGGGCGACCAAGCCCAACCCCACCAACCCGAAGCGCGACCAAGCGGCCTGGATTGCCCGCAGCGCTCGGTTAGGGTGGCTCGTTCCCCCTGAACGTTCGATACGCCGGGCAATGCGCGCCCGCAGCGGCGTCCCGGCGGAGACGACCAGCACCACACCGCAGGTATAGCTAATGGTGACAGTGAGTGCCACCAGTCCCGGCGCGATCTGGAGCGTTATGCCTGCCGGAATCGCGCTCCAAAAGGAGAAAAATGCCCAGCTAAAAACCATCCCTAATGTCATGAGGTCTGCCATGTGGTGCTACCGGTCTCTCTATACCCATAGGGGCGCAGTGTATCATACCCGGCCTGCCGGTTTCTATAGTGGGGTGGGGGCGGTGGCACAGGGTGTTGTATCAAGATAAACACTTCACATTGGGGCACACCTGCGGCTTTTTTACCCCCTCTAAATCTCCCCTGCCAGCGGGGCGACTTGTCGGCTCTGTTTGACCAGATCCAACCCCGTTTGCGGCGACTGAGACGGGGACGTACGTCCCCTTGAAGGAGGGTTGTGGAGGGGTCAGAAAAGCGATTTCAGTGTAGGATAAATGAGTATAAATGAGTAGCTCTTATGTTGTAAGGGAGCGCCCTGGGTCGGTCACACCGAGCCGCCCCTACACCCCGAAAATAGTGGAGGTTTACATGTCAAAAGCCCGATTTTTGTTCGTCATCAGTTTGTTGCTGGTGTGGAGTCTGGCCGTCGTTCCGGCGCAGGCTGGGGGGTTTACGGCCACGATTCAGGCATTGGCCTGGTCGCCGGATGGTCAGGCGTTGGCCTTTGCAAGCAAGGATGGCCTGTTTGTCGTTACGTTGGATGGGGAACAGCAGCGGATCACGGATGCCGATCCCCTGAATTTGACACCGGCCTGGTCAGCGGATGGACAGGCGCTCCTCTCCGTGCTAGAAGTCGACAACCAGGCGCAGATTTACCAGACGCCGCTATCGGGTGAGGCCGGAGTCGCGCTCACACCGGATGTCGGCTGGCGCCCTACTTACTATGCTCCGGGTGGCATTGACCCAGTTCCTTCCGCGGACGGGCAATATATCGCATTTCTGTCGCTGCGTGAGGGCGATGAATTTCAGTCGCTCTACGTGATGGCGGCAGACGGCAGCGACCAGCGGCGGTTGACGAACTTCGGTAGAGCGGCGCGTCCGGTGTGGTTAGCGGATAGCCAACGCCTGGCCTTCGTCGTGCAATCTGCCGGGAGCGCGCTGGGCGACCTTTACATTATTGATCGGGACGGCAGTCATCTTCAGCAACTCACCGATACCGGCGACGTGGACAGCTACCAGAGCCTTTCCTGGTCATCCCGTGACGATCAGATTGTGTTTTGTTCCATGCAACCCAACTATAAGGAGCAAATTGAGCAGATTCACGCAGACGGCACGGAGCGGCAAATCGTCTGGGACCATGGGCGTGCGCCGGTGGTTTCGCCCGACGGCCAGCAACTCTTGTTCCTGGCGCTCGGTTCCAAGTGGGGCGACCTCACGGTGATGAACCGGGATGACGGTAGTACGTTCACCATCCAACTGCCCGGCGAACGCGCCTATTTCGCTGCTTCCTGGTCGCCGGACGGGACACAAATCGCCTTCATCAGCCCCCGCTTTGACGCCCCAAAGAGCGAGGACATCGTCGTGACCCAAGCCGATGGCAGCCAACCGCAGGTACTGTTCAGCCTCGCATCGTGACGGCAGGGAGATCAACCGCGCGACTTCTGGGGGGCTGGTGTGTTGTAACACACGGAAGCCAGCCCAAAACGCCGGAGGAAATCACCGCCTATGCGTGTCGCCCTGTTCACCGAGACTTTTCTGCCAAAAATTGATGGCATTGTGACCGTGATCTGCCTGCTGCTCGACCACCTGACGGAGCGCGGCATTGAGACGGTGATCGTCGCCCCCAAGATGGGCGTCACGCACTATAAAGAAACGCCGGTCATCGGTGTGCCGGGCGTAACGCTGCCCCTATACCCGGAACTCAAGGTTGGCCCGCCGACGCTCTCCACCTATCGCCAGCTTAAAGAGTTCGACCCGGACATCGCTCATTTCATCCACCCGGCGCTGATCGGCGGAGCAGGGATGATGATGGCGAAATACCTGGGCATCCCCACAGTGGCTTCGTTCCACCTCGACCTGGCGCGGTTGGTGCATCACTTTAACCTGGGCTTCATCAGCCGGTGACGGATTGGCTGACGCGCTTCATGTTCAATCAAGCGGACTACACCAGCGCCTTCACGTCTGATTCAGCGGGACATGCTGGCGCTGGGCGTGCATAACGTGGGGCTGTGGGGGCGTGGCGTGGATGCGGGCGCTTTAATCCCCGGTTTTACGGTGATGCGATGCGTTCCGAACTCTCCGACGGACATCCCGATGATGTGGTACTGCTCTACGTGGGGCGGCTTTCCGATGAGAAGCAGCTTGACCACCTGCGCCCGATCCTGGAAAAAGTACCGGGGACACGGCTGGCGCTGGTCGGGGACGGCCCGGCCCGCGGAGTCTGGAACGGCACTTCGCCGGGACGAACACGCGCTTTATGGGCTATATGCAGGGGCGAGGCGCTCTCCCAGGCGTATGCCAGTGCCGATGTGTTCGTTTTCCCTCCGCGTTGGAGACATTCGGGCTGGTGGTGGTGGAAGCGATGGCCGCCGGGCTGCCAGTGGTGGCCTCACGGGTGGGCGGCGTGGCGGATGTGGTGCAGAAGGTCGCACCGGATACACCTTCGAGTCGGGGACATCCCGGCGCTGGTGGACGGTGTACGGCAAATCGTTACAGATCGTGCCCGTATCCCCAGATGGGACAAGACGCCCGCGCCTTTGCCGAAACGCAGACCTGGCCCGCCATGATGGATGAAGTCATAGACCTCTACGCCCGGCTGATTGCCGCTCAATTAGCGGAACAGGCGGCGTAAGCTGATTTTTCAAATGGCGCTTGACCGGGGCGCGGCACAATACTATCCTGAGGGAACGAATGTGGATTGGTTTTCAGGATTGAGGGATGTGTGATGAGCAACAATAACGGGGAACCGATGAAAATACTGGTCGTGGTCGCCCACCCGGACGATATTGAATTCGGCGTGGCGGGCAGTGTCGCCCGCTGGACGGACGAAGGCGCAGAAGTCATCTACTGTATCGTCACCGATGGCGCGGCGGGCAGCAACGCCCCGGATGCCGACCTGGAAGTACTGGCGCGTACCCGGCAGGACGAACAGCGGGCGGCAGCAGCGGTGGTGGGCGTGCGGGATGTCCGCTTTCCTGGGGTATGCCGACGGCACACTCGTCCACACGCTCGAACTGCGGCGTGAACTCACCCGGCTCATTCGTGAAATCAGGCCATATCGGGTGGTGTGTATGGATCCCACCGTCGTACTGGTGGACAACAGCTACATCAACCACCCCGACCACCGGGCCGCTGCCGAAGCCGCTCTGTATGCCACCTTTCCCAGCGCCGGCACACGCCCGATTTTCCCCGAACTGCTGGCGGAGGGTTACGAGCCGCATGATGTGACCGAACTCTATGTGAATTTCAGCTATAAGATCGATACCTACGTGGACATCAGCAGCACGATTGACCGCAAAGTCGAGTCGCTGCTGTGCCATAAATCGCAGCTTGGGCCGGAAGTGGGGGAGATGGTGCGGAAGTGGTCAGCGGAAGCCGGTGAAAAGGCCGGGTTCGTTTGCTATGCCGAACAATTCCGCGTGATGAAACTCCAAAGATGACGAAACCACCACGCCGGAACAGGCCGCCGAACAGGAACGGGCGATGTAATTGGGAAGTACCAGGCACAGGGGCGGGCTATGGATACCCGCCCGAAGATGCCCGTAAAAGCCCCTAATAACCCCGATATAGAGCAGCAGTCCGCCAAGCAAAGCCGGAATACGCTGGGCAATCGCCAGCCAATACCAGCTCTGGCGCATCAGATCGGAGGAAAGTAACGTCGCGTTGTCAACCAGCGTGAAGGGGATAATGGCGACATTTTCCAGCATCATATGCGGCATAATGCTGCTCAGATACCGGCTATCAACACCCCAGTAGTCATCCACAATCGCGTCACTTTCACTCAAAAGACTACACAGGGCGGCATCATCACCCCGAGTAGCCCACTCATTAATCGCAATAAATAGGTTATAGGCAGCCAAGCCGCCCACCGCCAGACCCGCCCGCAGCACTACCACAATCAGAACGAGATGTTTCGCCTGTATCGGAGGGCGATGCCAGCGATTCATGACAAAACCGGCCAGGGCGCTGCTTAACCCGGCTTCAAACACGCTGTAGACGACTAATGTCACCAACGCGACTACGAACTGGCCGATTGTAAAAGCGATGATCTGCGGAATGCCCCGATACAGTTACAACCCAGAAACAGAAAGGGTACAGCCCACGATGAGAACAAGTACTTGCAAGGCTGGTATGCAAGACCTGGGCAAAGGCCACAGCTAAACCGAGACGCAGGATGGCAAAAGCAACATGCCAACCCCATATCCGGCGAAAAGCCAGCCGCCAGACGGTATGGTATGTCACCCCGGTTTCATTCGAGAGGGGTGTTTCTCGGTGAATTCGGATGGCTACACTATAAGAGCGCAGCAGCAGGGCGGCGTGCAGGCAGGCAATCGCCCCCAGGAGGAGGAACGGGCGAACGGAGTCCTGGGTATCAATATAAACGAAAGCCGGGTAGATGGCGGGGATAATCCCAATGAGAAAGCCGATCCAGAGGAACCTGTCAAGCGATGGCAGACGGTGGATCACCATGAGCATATTCCTGTTATGGACAATGGTGTGGATTTTAGCGAAACCGCTAATCCGTATTCTGACGCTTACGCCATGCTCACCCAACGCCTTCGATACGGTGATCCCCCCTTTTCCCACATGAACCCGGTCATTTAACGGGGATATCCACTGTCCAATGGTTCAGTGCGTTCGGCACGGATTCCATGATACAATTCAACTAATATACTAACCCGCTAAAGTGAATTACTATCATTTTTAGGATTTGCTGCCAGAAAACGGTCTTGTCAAAACCTATGTGACCCGTTATGATACTTTACGAACTATATCGTGTTTGTGTTTTACGCCTGCAAACACGGTCTTTTTGTGCCCACCGCCAGGCTTCAACCGCAATTGCAATGACTAGAAAGGGTCGGCGGGGTTATCGAGGAGGGATGCTGTGGCAACATCGGTTCGTTTACCAGCATACAATCTGAAAGAAGCGTACTCCAGGCGGCGTTTGGCCGGTTTCTGGCGGATGATGACCGGGTTCCGTGGCATCTATTTCGCAGCCATCATCTCCCTGGGGCTGGGCGCAGTGATGCAGACCGCATCATTTTTGCTGATCCGCTATTTCGTGGATACCGCCCTGCAGGAAGGTGATCCGATTGCAGTGCTGCCGCCGATTGCGCTCGGTTTTATCGGGCTGGCAATCCTGCAAGGCTCATTCAGTTCGCTGAGTGGGCGGCTGGCGGCGCGTACGTCGGAGGGCATTGCGCTGCGGCTGCGGAATTATATGTTCGACCACATCCAGCGCCTGTCGTTCACGTACCATGACCGGATGCAGACCGGTGAACTGATTCAGCGTTCGACTTCGGATGTAGACGCCATTCGCCGCTTTTTCTCGGAACAGGCCATCGGCATCGGGCGGATTCTGCTGCTGTTCAGCATCAACTTTGGGGCGCTGATGGCACTCAATGTCAAACTCGCCCTGGCTTCGGTCATCGTTGTGCCAGTCGTGGTGATTATGTCGCTGTTCTTTTTCCGGCGTGTTTCCGCCGCTTATGAAAAGTACCAGGAACAGGATGCAGTGGTATCCACGACCTTACAGGAAAACCTGAGTGGGGTACGGGTGGTGAAAGCCTTCGCCCGCCAGGACTACGAACGCAATAAGTTCGACGGTGACAACCGGGAAAAATACCGGCTGGGCAAGCGGTTCATGCTGATGCACTCGGCATTCTGGCCGATCACCGACCTGCTGACCGGATTCCAGTTGCTCGGTGGCTACTTCCTGGGCGCGTACATGGTGCTGAATGACGAAATCACCATCGGCACGTTCCTGGCCTATGTCGGCATCATCACCTGGATCATCAACCCGATGCGCAACCTGGGGCGGCTCATCGTCCATATGTCTACCGGGATGGTTTCTTATGAGCGCGTGATGGACATTATCGGGGAAGCACAGGAGCCGCTGGCCGAGGGCAAGTGGGCAAAAGAAAGTCACCTGCATGGTGATGTCGTATTCAAAGACGTGAATTTTGGCTATGACCAGAGCGACACACCGGTACTGCACGACATCAGCTTTACGGCGCGGGCCGGGCAGGTGATCGCCCTGCTCGGTTCAACGGGTTCCGGCAAGACAACGTTAGTCAACCTGCTGCCGTGTTTTTACGACTACACCAGCGGTTCGATTACGATAGATGGTGTGGAACTGCGCGAGTATGTCCGGCACTATCTGCGCCAGGAAATCGGGATTGTCGAGCAAGAGCCGTTCCTGTTTTCCCGCTCGATCCGTGAAAACATCACCTACGGCGTGGGGCGCGAGGTTTCCGACGCAGAAGTGGAAGCGGCGGCGCGGGCGGCAGCGGTGCATGAGGTCATCATGAGCTTCCCGGAAGGCTACAGCACGCTCGTCGGTGAACGCGGCGTGACGCTTTCCGGCGGGCAGAAACAGCGCGTGACCGTCGCCCGCACACTGCTCAAAGACCCGCGCATCCTGATTCTGGATGACGCCACCTCGTCGGTGGACACCGAAACCGAGGAGCAAATTCGGGAGGCGCTCAAAATACTCATGAAGGGGCGCACGTCCTTTGTGATCGCCCACCGGATTCAGACGGTGATGAACGCCGATTTGATCCTGGTACTGGATAAAGGGCGCATCGTGCAGCGCGGCACGCACCGCGAACTGCTGGCGCAGAACGGCATCTACCGGCAGGTTTACGACTTGCAATCGCGCATAGAAGACGAAATCGAAAAGGAGTTGGCGGGTGTCAACTGACCTGAGATTTGAAGAAGAAGAATTTCAAACACAGTTCAACGGCGGTACGCTGCTGCGGATTCTGGCCCAGGTTAAACCCCACTGGAAATGGGTGGTGGGGTTCCTGTCGGCCATCGCGGTAGTATCCATCACCGAGGCGTATTTCACCTTCCTGGTGAAGCGCATCATTGATGAGGGCATCACCGCCGGGAACTGGGATAAAGTGACGGAAATCGGGACGCAGTACGCCCTGCTCACGTTCGTTTTTGCGGCGGGTGTGTTCTGCTTCATCTCGCTGACCGGCGTTCTCGGCCAGCGGGTGATGTACGACCTGCGACGCAAGATTTTCGACCACCTGCAGAACCTATCCTTCTCCTACTTTGACCGGACTCCGGTGGGTTGGATTATGTCGCGGGTGACTTCCGATACCGAACGTATCGCTGACCTGCTGACCTGGGGCTTGCTGGATACCACCTGGGGCTTGCTGAATATCATCACGGCGCTGTTCTTTATGTTCAGCATTCACTGGCAGTTGACGCTGATGGTTTTGGTGCTGATCCCGATCCTGTTTGCGATTGCGATCTGGTTCAAGCAGAAAATCCTGGTGGAGTTCCGCAAAGTGCGTAAACTCAACTCGAAGATCACCGGGACATACAACGAGAACATCACGGGCGTGCGCGTCGTCAAGGCGCTGGTGCGCGAAGACGAAAACCTGCGCGAGTTCGACCTGCTGGCGAGCGATATGTACCGTTCGGCCTACCGGGCGGCGTGGCTTTCGGCGCTGTTCCTTCCAGTGGTACAGATCACGAGCGCGATTGCCGTTGGCGGCGTCATCTGGTTCGGTGGGTTACAGGTTGAATCGCTGGGGCTGACGATTGGTGGCATCCAGGCTTTCGTCTCTTACATCACGTTCATGATGTGGCCTGTGTTGGAAATGGCGCGGGTGTACGCAGAGATGCAGCAGGCGATTGCTTCGGCGGAGCGGTTCTTCTCGCTGATGGACGCCAAGCCAGAAGTGGTCAACCGTCCCGGCGCGTTGGAAGCCGTTTCGATTGCCGGGGACATCGAGTTCGACCATGTGGAGTTCTACTATGAGGCCGACAAGCCGGTGCTGAAGGACTTCAACCTGAAGGTGAAACAGGGCGAGACGATTGCGCTGGTCGGGCCAACCGGCGGCGGCAAGAGTACCATTGTCAACCTTTTAAGCCGCTTCTATGAGCCGCGCGGGGGCATGGTTCGCATCGCCGGACGCGACTACACCGAGTACACGCTGCACGCGATTCACTCCCGGTTGGGCGTGGTGCTGCAAACGCCACATCTGTTCTCCGGCTCGGTGCGCGAAAACCTGCGTTACGGGCGGCTGGACGCGAATGATGATGAGATCATCGCGGCAGCGAAGCTGGCCGGGGCGCACGAGTTCATCATGGCACTGGAAAAGGGCTATGATGAGCAGGTCGGTGAAGGCGGCGTGCTGCTCTCGGTGGGGCAGAAACAGTTAATTAGCCTGGCGCGGGCGATCCTGGCGAAACCGGACATCTTCATCATGGATGAGGCCACCAGTTCAGTCGATACACTGACTGAGGCGCTCATCCAGCAAGGGATGGAAGAACTGATGAAACGCAGTACGAGTTTCATCATCGCGCACCGGCTCTCCACCATTCGCAAGGCGGATCGCATCATTGTGATCGAAAAAGGCCAGATTGCGGAGATCGGCAGCCACCGTGAACTGCTGCGACAGCGCGGTCACTACTACGAACTGTATACGCGGCAGTTCCGCGACGAGATGGAGCGTGAACACGACCCGTTTGCCAGCCAGGAGATGCCGGTGGTAGATGAGCCGGTCTCAGCGTAGGCCAATACAGTGTAAGCAATGTAACGGCAGGGCGACTCAGCACGAGACGCCCTGTTTTTGTTTGGAGTGATGTGTATCTCAGGCTGAATCGCCATACACCACCAGCATCCGGCGGGCGACATGCGTCCAGGTCTGCCGCGCCGCCCGTTCGCGCCCGGCAGCGCCCATCCGTCTCGCCAGTGCCGGGTCGTGCAGCAGCCGCAAAAGCGCCTTCGGTAGGGCGGTGGCGATAGTATCCTGGGGGATGAGCAGGCCGGTCACGCCATCCTCCACCGCGTCCTCCGCGCCGCATCCAGTCGTGCCGATGACCGGGAGTCCAGCGGCGCTGGCTTCCAGGTGGACGAGGCCGTACCCCTCGAATTTCCAGCCATCGTTCATGGAGGGCAGCGCGAACACATCGGCTGCACCATACCACGCTTTCAACGTGTGTTCCGGCACATGCCCTGGCAGATGCACGCAGTCGGTTAGCCCAAGCGCCGCGATTTCTGCCTGGACTTGTTCGGTGTAAGCCGGTTCAGCGGTCTGCCCGCCGAGGATGACGCACTGGGCCTCCGGCAGGGTTCGCCGGATAACCGCCATTGCCCGCACCAGTTCGAGCGTGCCTTTACGGGCTTTCACGCCACCCACCGCCAGCACGGTTGGCCCGCGTTGGGGTGTATCCAGCGGCGGCAGATGGGCGAATCGCTCGATATCCACGCCGTTATTGACGACCACCGTCCGCAATCCTGGCATCAGCGCCCGCGCTACCGACTCGGTGTAGTGGCTGACACACACCATCGTCCCCGCCGCGAATGAGCGCCGGTAAATCGTTCCCACCGGCCAGCGCCGGGTCTGCGGCAGGCGCACATAGCTACCATGCCCGGTGATGAACAACGGGCGTTCCCCGGCGAGCCAAACGGCCAGCGGCGCATAGGGTTCAATGTGGCTGTGAATCACGTCGCAGTCCTTCAGGGCGTCACGAACTCGCCCGGCGGCGAATGACAGGCGCGGCAGAAAAAAACGGTCACGGGGAGACACCGCCGGGAGGAGCGGCAACACCGGGAAATCAGAGTCGTCCGGCGTGTTGTGGGCAGCAACGACGGTCATTTCCGCGCCTTCCGCCCGCAGTGCCCGAATCAGGCTCAGGCTGTAGTGTCCCCAACCATGCCCGTGCTGTAAGTCGGATGTCAGAAAACCGAGTCGCATCGCGTTACCCTGCCTTCACCGCCCGCCGCTGCATCATATAGTGCCAGAGCCAGAGCAGCGCATACGCCGAAAACACAAACCATACCGGGTCGGTGGGAACACGGTAACGGGTGGAGGGGTGAAAGGCGATATAGACGAGCGTCATGCTAATCTGTGTCAGCCACAGCAGCGAGACTTCCCGCCAGTAGCGCGCCGTCAGCACGAGTCCGACGAAACCAATCAGAAACAGGCCGCCCCAATAGAAACGATGCACCGTCCGCCCGATCTGATCGAACAGGGTCGAGGAATACGCCCCCACCGGGTCACCGGGGGGCAGTCCGCCCAGTGCCAGTTCGCCGTCCGCCCCGGCTTCCTCCAGCGGTTTACCCTGGTAATCCAGGCGCGGCAGTTGGCCGTCCACCGGGTTCAGGCGGGGGGTAATGTCAATGCTCCAATACACCAGGAATTTCACCCACAGCAGTTCGGGGATTTTATCCGGGTTTTCCCGCAAAAACTGGAACGCCAGTGCAAAACGTTCGGCGTCGGCCTCGCGGCTGTAGGGGTCTTCGGTGGTCAGTTCGGGGGCTGTCCACTGCACATCATACCCGGCACGGAAGTAACGCACCGTGTATTCGCTGTTGCCCTGCCAGAAATTCGCGCCGGAGGTGGTCGTCATGGGGACGAACGCGCCGAACACATCATAGTTGCGGATAATCCAGGGCAGCAGCACCGCCGCGCTCACCAGCGCCACCGGCAGCAGGCGGAGTATCGAAGTCACCAATCCCCGCCGGAACAGGAACCACAACGCGACGGCCAGCGCCAGCGGCGGCGTGATGGGCCGCACCAGCATTGAGAAACCGAGTACCAGCCCACCCAGTCCGGCCAGCAGCCACGCGCCCCTATCCAGCCGTTCGCGTTCGCGCAGCAGCACCATACACAGCAGGAAGGCATACAGCAGCGTCATGAAAAAGGGCGTGTCAATCAGCGTCAGATTCTGAAAAATCAGATAGGGGTAGAGGGCGTAGCACAGTCCGGCCAGCAGCCCCACCGTCGCGCCATCCGGTTGCAGGGTGCGGAAGGATGCCCAAAATGTAGACAGTCTACCCGTATTGGGCGCACCGCCATGTGCCCCTACATCACCATTTGATTCAGTAGATGGTAGCAGTCGCTTGCTGAGGTGATACAGCATCGTGATCGAGAGGACATCCAACAGGATGTGAAACAGCCCGACTTGCATATAGCCGCGCCCCAGCAGGCCATACACCCCGGCCAGCGCGTAGCTGTACAGCGGCGGGATAGATGCATCCGGCACGCCCGGAGTCCGGCCATACACGCCGGTATCCAGCAGATTCTGGGCATAAGCATCGTAGGCATCCGAGCCGTGTATCGCCCCGGTCTGGTCGAAGGCGAACACGCCGGGGAAGGCCAGCAGCACGCCCAGGCGGACAACCACGGCGATCAGCAGGACGAACAACAATTTTCGTGTGAACACGGTTTTAGTCATGGAGAACCCGTGTGATTTTTACCTCACCCCTTCCGAACCTGCGGTTCTCCCTCCCCTCTCCGTCAACAGAGAGGGGAAAACAAGCGCAGCGGATAGGAGGGAGATTTGTGAAACGAATTTATGGATAGCATCTATCTGAGGGGACATTGTGCCAAAAGCGCGGGGGGAATACCAGTGAGGATCGTCCAAGCGTGACCGGCGTAGGCTGCCCGTAGGGTGAGTGTGGATCAGCCGTCCTGCGGGGCATTTCCGTTTCGCATATCCTGAAAGTAATCACTCCTCTTTACAGACCCAGAGACACGGTCCTCGAATGGATAAGCCATCCTGTAGATTCCGTGCCTCTTTCATTTATCGTAGATCGGTCTAAAGATACTCTGGTTATAAGTGTTTATTCATGCCAAAGATTGGCAATCCATTGATACCGATTTGGTTCTTTGGAAAATCGCTCGTAAGCATCCTGGTTTCTGATTATCTGAAATTCATTTTTCCTGAGAACATGCACTTCAAAAACTTCATCCACGTTTGAACTCAACTTGCCACTAAATACATCAGGCTCTTGTCCAATGCCCACAATCTCGCCAAAAACCTCACTGAGTTCGCGGCGTAGTTCATCGTGACTTTTACCACTACCGCAAAAATTACGGTTTTCAGGGTAGTATCTCAGGTTCACAATTTCATAAGGGTGTCCATCCGGTATCTGCTGTAAGGCTTTTTCCAAGAGTTGCTCATCAGCGACCCCACGAAGCGAAAATTGCAACCTGCGAAGGACAGTAAATACGATTTCCGGCCAGTTTTGAAGCAGTACAAGTGACTTTAGATCATTCAGAGAGCGGATAAAATATGCTGTGCCGCTGTTTCCACTATGCGGGAAATATACATCAACATAAAGCTCCCCTGTTTCCTCAAGCCAATCCGATAGCATTGCAAGATTACCCAAAGAGAATAGATTCAGATAATTCATTCTCACTACCTTTGTCTATAGAAAATGAATAACGCTGGTCACTCCCCCGCCGTGTAATCCAGGCCATAAAATGCCAGTTTACCGGTAGAGTCATAGATCGGGATAAAGCGGGGGTCGGTTTCCGTCCCGTTGTAGATGACATCCAGCGCGGGGCGATCCGGCGGCAGCATGATGTAGTCCACGCCGTAACGCTGCGCCACTTCGAGAATCACGTCGCGATTTTCCATCGGGATCATCACCGAGCGAATCCCTACAAAGCGCAGCATGAACGGGTCTTGCGCCATCAGGATAATCTCGCCATCGCCATTGGTATCGGGCAGCGCCTGCGCTTCCGCTGCCACGCCGCGCATGGTGTTGAGGTAATTGGCGGCGAACCGCGCATCCGCCCGCACCAGTTCCACCGCATTCGCCCCGGTGAACAGCAGCGCCAGCGCCATCACACCCAGGCGCATTCGTTGGTCTGCCACCGCCTTTTCCAGCGCGTACCCGGCCAGCGGCAGCAGCAGCGGAATCACCGTCAGGTACTCTTTTTTGAAACTGCCCCCTTCACTCTTGAAGGGGACGAGAATCGTGTAAAACACGAACACCCCGCCCAACAGAATCAACGTGGGCGCGAGCGTCAGCCATTTTTCCCGGTCACGCGCCCGCAGCAGCAGGAGCAATCCACCGAACACCGCCACCGGCAGGAACACATCCAACTGGGTATAGAGCAGTTTGGCGCTGGCGGCCATCTCAAACAGCCGCTTGCCGATCAACTGCGCCGGAGTCTGGCTGGCGAGATAGGTTTGCAGGTTGAGTTCGGTACTGTACACCCAATGGTCGCGGAAATCCGTGAGGTAAAACATATAGTCGAGCTTGGGCGTGGAAATCGTGCCGGTCAATTCGAGATTCCGCAGACTCCAGGGCAACGCGATCAATATAGCTACCAGCGGCATCAGGGCCACGTACAGCCAGGGAATCCGCGTCACCGTTGGCTTGCCCCATCGCCAGTAGACGACCAGCGTCGCCGCCAACATCGGCATTAGCAGCGAACTATCGCTGCGGGTCAGGTAGGCCAGCCCCGCCGCCAGCCCGCTCCCGATGAAGTTGAGCGCCCCGCCGCGTCGCAGGCCGCGTGTCAGCAGCAGGATACTCACGCCGACCAGCAGCAAATTTGGAACGGTAGTATCCGTTCGCAGCGAATTGAGGACGAATTCCGGCAGCACGCCCGCCGCCGCCCCACCGAACAGCGCCGCCCCTTCACCGAGGCCAAACTGCCGCCCGGCCCAATACGCCAGCGCCGGAATCAACGCGCCCATCAGCACGAAGGGCAGCAGCGCCGCCGTCACGCTCACGCCGAACAGCTTAAACGCCACCGCCGGAAACAGCCCGGTGAGGGGCATCCAGTAGTCCTCCGGGTGAACCAGGTCAGCGGGCGGGTTGTTATACTGCCAGATGTAGTCAATCGTATAGCCGCGCCCTTCAGCCAGGAAAATGCCCAGGTTGTAGTAGTGGTTGGAATCCCCGATGCCGGGATGCTGGATGAAGGGGAGTAGCGCCAGCCGCAGCGCCAGCGCCGCGAGGCAGATTAACAGGAGTTTGAAGTTCAGTTTCATCGCTCGTTTTCAGATTCTTTGATTCAGATTACCGTATAAGTTGATGTAAGGCCGCTGGCTGCCGGCTTCTAGCCACTGGCGGGTTAGCATTTTAGCTTGTTAGCACTTTAGCATTTTAGGCTTTCTAGCAAACCAGCTGTCAGGCCATTGCGCTATCTTTTTCTGAAAGCTGATGACTCATCGCTTTTCACTGAAGGCCATTTATCCCGATACATTTCACATAGATATACACCATGACCGCCTTATGATACCCACAAGTCCGGGCTTTCTGACAGGTCAAACTGCTCCGCGTGACGATCCATGAGTGTTTTAAGAGAAACTTCCCCTACGGCTGTGTGACCATGCTATGATGAGTCCCAAGAGATTAGAAAAAGTCAATTATAGTTTGGAACAGACCTGATGCGTACCTTTGCCATTCTGCTCGTACTGCTTCTCGTCACGTTGCCCGCAGCGGCACAACCGGCTGCGCCTCCTGCAACTTCGTTTGACCAACTGATGACTGCTGTTCAGGCTGTGACGACCTTCAGCCGCGCCCGGTTGTATGCTCAGGTGGAAGACTACCAGCACGCGCTCGCGGATTATTCGCAGGTGATCGCCCTGGCTCCGGATGGTGCGCTGGCCTACCTGGAACGCGGGGATACACAGATTCAACTGAACGACCTGTCGGCGGCGCTGGCGGATTTCAACCGCTATATTGAACTCCTGCCGATGTCCCCGGAAGGCTACCAGGTGCGGGGCAAACTATATGTGCGCCAGCGAAACCTGGATGCGGCGCTGGTGGATTTCAACCAGGCACTGGCGGTTGACCCGGCCTATGCTCCAGCTTACCTGGAACGCGGCCTGCTCTATCGGGTAACAGGCGACCCCGATGCGGCGCTGACGGACTATGACCAGTACACCAGCCTGCAACCAGAGGACGCCGAAGGGTATTTCCGCCGGGCGGATTTGTACCTGGCGCTGGATAACTTGCCGGCAGTTGTGGATGACCTCTCACAGGCGATTATCTACCGGCCTGATGCGTCGGTTCTGTATCTGATACGTGGCTACGCTGAAACGCAGCTTGAGCAGTACCCCGAAGGCGCAACCGACTATTACCAGTGGATCAAGATGAACCGCCAGAACACCTTTGATGAGGATGTTTTGCAGAACGGCGAGCGAATTCGTATCCGCATGTCTTTTGGCGCGTTATTCCGTGTTCCCTTCACGGTGGAAGCCGGGCAGAAAATCAACATGGTTGCCGTGACTGCGGACGGGCGTTCTGACCCGCTGATAGTCATCCTCGACCCGAATGGAATCCCGTTAATTGCCAATGACGATGTAAGCGACAGCGACCTTTCAGCGGCAATTCTGAATTATCAGGCTCCGGTCACGGGCCAGTACACGGCGGTGATCGGCCATGCACGCGGCGGTTGGGATGGCCCGGTTATCGTGGCTTTGCTGTTGGAAAATCAGAAACAGATTCGGTTGTGGCCGCCGGACAGCCTCGCCGGTTGAGTTTCGGAAGGGGTCATGCCTCTTTGAAAATCACGTGTTCATAACCAAGGCGTGCGGTGTCGCCCACACTCACTGGCTGCGGTACGTCCAGGCGCTGGCCGTTGAGTGTGGTGCCGTTCGTACTGCCTAAATCTTCCAGTAGCAGGGTGTCGCCCTGGCGCGTCAACTGGGCATGAAAACGGGAAATACTGGACGCCAGCAGGGTAATTTCATTCTGCTTGGCCCGCCCAATGCGAATCAGGTCGCCATCCAGCGGGAAATCCTGCCCATTCCAGGAAACGACGGTTGGTGTCACCCCCGGTTTTGACTCAACTTTTGCCTGTTCTTCCCGCACGACCTCACGGGTACGGAGCATCTGCGTTTCCTCATGGCGGGAAGTCATGGTATAGATCGCCTGGGTGTGCATCGTCTTGCGGCTGTACTGGTCGTAGCGTTCCGCACCACGCGCCATGTCGTCCGCCTGCTTGACTAATGCCTCACGTTCTTCAACTAACTGGGCGTTATCCAGCCCGGTCTGCTCAATCGCCTCAGCCGCTGCCCGCAGTACGCCGGAGGCTTCCTGATACTGCCCTTTGTCGGCGGCACTAATCGCTGCACGGCGGGCATTGGCCGCCTGGAGCAGCAAGACCGATTCCTGTACGTCGGTATTTGGCGCGGGCAATTCGCCGGGCAGGGCAATGTTGACTATCACAGGCATCTCATGTATCTGGTGCTGTGTGCCTTCTGCGGTGATCTCGTCATACTCAAACCGCAGCACCGCAATCTGATGTTCGCCAGTGGTGGTCAGCGCTGGGATAGCCAGCTCCAGGACGAGCGTTTTCACTTCATCACCGAAAACATCTCCCATACGGAATGTCACCTGTCGGCCAATGATCTGTTGGGGGTAGGCGTTCATCTGGCGGACCTGAGCGACAGACTCGGTTGGGTTGATCGTGACAGTCAGATTTTGCCCGACGACACTCAGCAACCCGCGCAGTTCTTCATCGAAAATCAAGGGGGCGACTTCCGGGCTTTCGATGAAGTAGAAAGCGCCGCCACCGGCATCGGCCAATGCGACCAGCAAATCCTCGTTGAAGTCGTCGCCCAGCCCCATCGTCGTCGTGCTGATCCCACCTTCATATTTCTGCTGTGCCAGTGCGACAAGCTGCGACTGACTGGTAATGCCCCGGTTAGCGAGGCCGTCCGTCATCAGAATCACCCGATTCAGTCTGTCCTGGTCGAGATTTTGGGCGACCTGGTTACAGCCTTCCAACCATCCACCGCTGAGATTGGTCATGTTGCCGGTGGTGATGCTGGCGATTCGGTGGGCAATCACGTCCTTATTGAGCATCGGTTCTGGCTGGAACAGCACTTCCACGCCACCATGATAGACCACTACGGAAAGCAGGTCTTTGGCGCTTAGATTCTGCACCAGAAACTGGGCGGCCTGACGTGTATAGGCAATCTTCTCGCCCGCCATGGATCCGCTGCGGTCAATCACCAGACTCAGGTTTAACGGGCGGCGGCGCTGATGTTCCGGCGGCGGGCCGGAAACCAGGCGGGCCATCAGGTAAACTTTCTGGGCGCGTTCGACAGTTAAAACATCGTAATCCAGGGCAAAATCAGCCTGCATGGGTGTATTCCTACCTCGTATTTGAGTACGGTCTGATTATAGCATGGTGCGCTGGGTCGGCTGCGTGGCGGGACAAAAAACCCATGTCCCAACGCTACACCACCGATTGAATCATGCGCAACAGCTCCTCCTGGTTAAAGTTGGATTTCACCAGGTAGGCATCCGCCCCGGATTGAAGTCCGGCTTCGCGTTGTTCCGGTTTGGTGAGGGAAGTCAGGATAATCACCGGCAGATGGTTGGTGTGCGGCTCGGATTTGATGCGCCGGGTGAGTTCCAGTCCGTTCATGTTGGGCATCTCGACATCCGCGATCACCACATCCGGGGTGTATTCCTGGAGCAACATCCAGGCTTCCATGCCGTCAATTGCGGTTCGCACCTCGAACCCGGCGGTTTCCAGGATGTTTTTCTCTAAGGTGCGGGTGGTAATCGAATCGTCCACCACCAGGACTCGGAGCCGCTGTTGTTTAGCCTGTTCTACCGGCAGTTTGGAACTGACGTGGGGAAGGGGACTCTTAAACTGTACCGCGCCGCGAATCAGGTCGTTGGCGTCTAGCACAATAATCACCTCGCCGCTGCCCAGCAGCGCCGCGCCGGACACATACTGCGCCCCTTCGATTTCCGTCCCCAATGTCTTGAGCACCAACTCCTGCTCACGGTACAGGTCTTCGACCTGGAACGCGACAGTGCGGTCACTGGCGTGTAGCAGAATGACCTTTTTATCCAGCGAGGCGCTCGCTGTTCCCGGCAGCCCCATCACCATACTGAGGTCTACCAGCGGGACAGGCTGGTCGTCCACCATCAGCGTCTCGCGCCCTTCAACAGTGAAAATATCTTCCGGCTCCGGCGTCAGCATCCGGTGTACCACTGCTACCGGTACGGCGAAATTCTGACCGCCAACCCGCAGCAGGATACAGTTCATGCGGGTGAGTGAAACCGGGACGAGCAGCCGTACCAGCGTCCCTTTCCCAGGTTCGCTGTGCAGACTCACCCGCCCGCGCAGGCTCTCAACTCGTGTCCGCACGATGTCCATGCCTAACCCGCGCCCGCTGAGCGGGGTTACGCGGCGGCTGGTCGTCAGGCCGGGGTAAAACACGAAGCTGTAGACATCTTCATCGTGGACAACCGCTGCTTCGCGGGTGGTCAGGATGCCGCTTTCTACCGCCGCCTCGCGGATGCCGGGAAGGTCGATGCCGCGCCCGTCATCCCGAATTGTGATAATTATTTCGCTACCATGCTGCTCTAGCGAAAGGATGACATACCCGACAGGGGGTTTACCCAGGCGTTCGCGCTCCGCTGCCGGTTCGATGCCATGATCTACGGCGTTGCGCAGCAGGTGCATGATTGGCTCTTTGAGCGCGTCCAGCACGGCTTTATCGAGTTCCACATTCGCGCCGTCCACGTCCATCTGGATGCGCTTGCCGGTATCGCGGGCGAGGTCGCGGATCATGCGCTGGAAACTGGGCAGCACCGAGTCGAAGGGGAGTAGTCGCATCCGAGAAACATCGCCCTGCAACTGTTCGGTAATGGTGCTGAGTTGAAGCTGATGCTGAGTCATGGCTTGCACCAGCAACGTCATTTGTCGGTTGACTGTTGCCAGATGGCGCTGGTTGGTTTCCAGAAAGCGCAGCAGGGCGGTGACTTCCCCGGCGACTTGTTCCGGTTGGTGCTGCGCCCAGCGTGCCAGCCGGATATAGGCGGTACGGGCAGCCCGCCATTCACGCTGCCACTGGTTGTGGAAACGCTGCAAGCTGCGGAGATCCCGAAGCTGCTCTTCACCATGCAGTCGGTGGGTGAGCAGTTCGCTCACCTCGCCCATCAACAGGTCAAGTTTGGTGACAGCGACGCGGATGGTATCTTCCGTTGTGCGTAGGGTCAGTGTGGATGAGATGCCGACTTCGAGTGTGTTGGTGGTGGACGTGCTGACGGAGGGCATTTCCTGGGCGGTTTGTATCTGCGCGGCGGACTGAGTAGACTCCGCAGGCATCGTCACGACGAACTGTTCCAGCCGGGCCAGCACTTCCGCCAGTATGTCGGTGGGGTTTTCCTCACCGTTGATGACATTCTGGATTAAGTCGAGTCCGTCGTAGAGCAGGTCACAGACTTCCGGTGTGAGTTTCAGGCGGGTGTGCAGTGCCGAATCGAAAATTTCTTCCATGTAGTGGGCGAGCGTTTCAATCACATTGATGCCCACCGCCCGCGCTGCCCCCTTCAGGCTGTGCGCCAGCCGGTTCATCTCGCGCAGGGAACCCTCCGTGTCCTGAGTCTGGGCGGTTTCCAGTTCGAGCAGCCCGTTATTCAGCCGCTGGAGGTATTCCCCGGCTTCGCCCCAGAAAATATTGAGCAGATTGGCGTCTGATGAGTCAGCCATGGTTAGAGCTTCAGCCCGGCCAGAACGTTGTTGACACGATCAGCGGCTTCGCGCAGATTCTGTACACTGGCGCGTACCTGCGTCGTGCTGGAGAGCGTTTCCGCTGTGGCGTGCTTAATCATCCGCATCGCCTGGGTCAGTTGATCCATGCCAATTGTCTGCTGGCGGGTACTGGCGGCGATCTGCATGGCGGCCAAGGCCGCTTCTTCGATGGCGTGCGCCAGATTGCGAATCGAGTCACCGGCCTGGTTGACGAGTGTTTGCCCCTGATCGACGCCTTTGCTCCCTTCTTCTGTGACCATGACGGCGCTGTTGGTCGCCCGCTGGATTTCCCCCAGGATTTCGCGTACTTGCACCGTCGCGTCGCGATTCTGGTCGGCCAGGTTGCGGACTTCCAGGGCGACGACGGCGAAGCCTTTGCCTTCCTCTCCGGCGCGGGCCGCTTCCACTGAGGCGTTGAGCGCCAGCATTCGGGACTGGTCGGCCAGGCTGTTGACCGCCGCGATGATTTCACCGATTTGCTGCGTATGTTCGGAAAGCACGAGAATGTTGTCGGCGATATCCTCCACGCGCCGCCGGATGATTTCCATGCCGGAGATGGTCTGCTCAACGGCGGTGTTGCCATCGCGGGCGATGTCCACCGATACTTGGGCGGTTTCGGCCACGCTCTGAGCACGTTCGGCAGTTTCGGTCACGGTAGCGCGGACTTCGTTCACGGTGGCGGTGGTTTCCGTCACAATGGCGTCCTGTTCGTTTGCCATCGAAACCTGATTCGTCGTGGCGGTGAGGATTTCCAGCGTGTCCGTATCAATCAGTTGAATCGCGTGGTTGAATTCGCTGGCGATAGAATGCACCCGATCTAAAATGCGATTGATTGCCAGCCCTAAGCGTGCCAGAAGTTGCTCATCGATCCCGTGTGCGCGTTGTAGTTGGGTGGTATCTACCCGCTGGCGTAGATTTCCGGCATCAATGGCTTCCAGTATGTTGGCATAATAATTGAGCGCCATATCCAGACGGCGGCGCTGCGCCAAATGAATCAACAGGCCGAGTAACCAGCCCGCGACTCCGGACAGCACTACCCAGGCAATCAGGTTGATCTCCACGCGAGAGCGCACAAACAGACCCAGCAGTAACACCGGGACGATAGCGGCGGTGGCTGTCGCCAGCACCATGATGTTGGTCATCGCGGCGAACAGACGGTTGGGCAAGGACTTAGGAAGCGCCATTTCGCTCATTCAGATAGCCTCTCAATCATGTTTTGTGCCGACGATGATACGGTCATCGGCCAGCAGGTGTTCCATATCCAGCATAATCATGCGTTCCAGCGTGATTCCCCGCGTGTAGCGCATGTTGTCCAGGGGATGAATCGCTCCCCGCGGGATCGTTTGCACGCCGTTAACTTGGTGCGCCAGCAGCGCGATTTCCAGATGATTGGCACGTACCAACACCACTTCGTCTGGCACAATCACTTCTTTATCAGTAGGGATGGGGATGCCGAAGAAAGGACGTAAATCCATCACGGTGATAATTTTGCCGCGCACGTTGACCACGCCAGGGTAAAAAAGCGGTGCGCCGGGGACACGCACGAGCCTATTGAGAGGGCGCACGCCGCGCACCAGGGCGACATCCACACTGTAAGTTTCCGCCCCCAAGTCGAAACTCAACACGGTCAGGGCGTCCTCGCCCAGGTCATCAGGGGCGGTAATCGGGGCGGCATACTGTTCGGCACGCTGACGCAGTCGTTGGTCATCCGCCGATGCCTGGCGCATGTCGTCATCCCAGTTCAGGCCTTTCCAGACCGCTTCCCAGTCTACGCGCTGTCGTTTGGGTTTAGGTGATGGAGGCATAACCGCCAACCCTTGTCTGATTTACGATTGTCCTTTTAGAGTATACACTGAAGTCCGGCGACTCGCAGCGCCGCCATTTTGTGCTGCGTTTTTAGCATCTGGAAACAGACGTATGACGACCAATCCGAAACTGTTTATCGCTTCTGGTATTTTTCACCCGGAATCGGGCGGCCCGGCGACGTACCTGTATGAACTGCTGCCCCACCTGCAAGCGTGGGGGTGGGATGTCCGCGCCTTGACGTATGGTGTTGGCTCGGTGGAGGCTTATCCCTACCCGTTGCGCCGTATCCCGCGCCGGGCGCTGCCGCTGCGGATGCTCAACTATGCCCGCGCCGCTCGTCCCACGCTGGCATGGGCGGATGTGGTATACCTGCACACGCTGGGGCTGCCACTGGTAGGTAATCGCCGCGCCCCACGTATCCTAAAGATTGTGGGCGACCAGGCCTGGGAGCGTTCGGTGCGCAAGGGGTGGATTCCACCGGATACCGATATTGATACCTTCCAGACGACCCGTTACAGCCTGATTGTCAGCGCCCAACAGGCCGCCCGCTCCCGTGAAGTGCGCGGCATGGACGGCGTGATCGTCCCCAGCGAGTACCTAAAACGGATGGTGGTCGGGTGGGGAGTCGCGCCGGAAAAGGTGCGTGTGATCTATAACGCGCTGCCGCCGGAAGAGGAAACACCCGCGTCCGGCGTGTCGCAGGCCGCTGCCCGCGCCGCATTGGGGCTGCCAGACGCCCCACATATCCTGACCGCCGCCCGGCTAACTCCCTGGAAAGGGATAGACCACCTGATTACGGCGATTTCCCGCCTGCCGGATGTCCGGCTGCTAGTAGCCGGGGATGGGGAGACACGCCCGCAGTTGGAAGCGCAGGCCGCCCGGCTTGGTGTAGCTGAACGGGTGGACTTCCTGGGGCGTGTGCCGCGTGACCGGATGCCGCTCTATATGAAATCTGCTGATTACCTCGCTCTCTACTCCGGTTATGAAGGGCTGTCGCATACGCTTTTAGAGAGTCTGCGGGTCGGAACGCCGGTCATTGCCAGCGACAAGGGTGGCAATCCCGAAGTGGTGCGGCATGGCGTGAATGGCCTACTCGTGCCGTATGTGGATGTGGACGCGCTGACCGGCGTGCTGCAAAAAGCGTTCCAACCGGGCAAACGGACGGCGCTGGCGGCGAATTCCCAGGTGGGCATGGAACGCTTCGATTTTTCGCGTATGGTCGAACAGGTAGATGCGACGCTGCGTGGGTATTTGTAGAGGCATGATGATGTAGTTTCACAATTCAATAAGGAGATAAATCGGGCGACCACACCGGGTCGCCCGTACGGAATCTCTCTAAAATGAAGGTTCTGTCAGGGCGCACCGCCGTGTACCCCTACGAGGAGAATGTTAAATTTGCGAATAGGTTCTATGCGCCGCTCCCACTGGCGAGCGGTTCAAGGGAAACGAATGGCGCTGGCACCCAACCTTCCACTTTGCTGCCATCGACATTGGAAAACTGTACCATGTAGTAATTGAGCGTGGGATTTTGCTGGTACAGCACGATTTTCACCTCCGTGCCGGTGGTCGCTATCCCGGTTACGTACTTGCGTAAATGGCTGTCATACAGGTAAACGGTTGGCTCTACCAGTTCGCCTTGGTAGTAGCCGGTAAGCCACGCCTGACCGTCTCCTCCCCACACCATCGGCGCACCACAGGCGGTTGGATCCGGGTTGTCGGCAAATGGCAGCGGTGGCACAGGAATGTCGCTGACCGATTCGAGTGTCGGGATGGTTGGG
>JACKCH010000022.1 GCA_020634115.1 Anaerolineaceae bacterium | reverse complement strand
AAAAGGCCGGAAGTCGCCCATCGCATATTGGTTGCGTTTTGGTCTTCAACGTCTATCAATCTCTCTATTGTGGGATTTTCTTTGAGGCCATTGGTAAAATAAGCCACGTAGATTGAAGAGCCATCATCAAACGTGATTGCGTCAGAAGTTAAAGGTGATAGGTTATTGATATTTCCAAGGTCAAGACCTGGAAAATCAAGGTTCACTTCGATGGGTTCACCCGTGCTTAGTTCAGCAAAGAGTGTTCTCGTCTCATTTTCACCTTCACATATAAAATATAACACATAATTTGCCCCAATAGCAGGAGCAAAACAGTCCTTGGCATCGGGTGCTGAGATAATCTGCGCTTGGCGATTTTGCAGAATAGCAACATAAATATCTCGTCCTACGCCGTCACGTTTCTCTCGCTCAAAAGCGACGAATCGCCCATCAAGAGATGCTGAAGGTACTGCACCATTAAAAACAATCATTTCCGGCTGAGGGGATACAGCGTAATCGCCAACTTTTAGGGTAAAAATCCCTGAGTTGACCTCTGGATCTATGTCAGTCATAGTTACTAAGAGCGTTGTATCGTCAAGCCAGGATAAAGGAAAAAGCCCAATCTTTTCCCCTGGGGAATCTGTACCCGCTTCATAAAGAGTCGATATACTATTTTCGGATATGTCAAGCAGTTGCACAGATATGCTATTCTCTTCAAAGGAGAGATATGCTATGTAATTACCGTTTGGGCTTATGGCAGGATACAGGCTATTGGTCGAAGGAATATCTAATCGTGAAATCTCCCCATTAGAAACAAGCCAGAAGCTATTTTCGTCTGCACTCTCGCGAGATGTTATGACGAAGACTCCCTCAGCATTTCTGCCAAAAAGATGAGGCGGCAATGGTGTCGAAATTAGAGATGGAGTTGCAGTAGCTTCGCCTGGAAGTATATCTTCAATATTGAATTCTTCTATATTAGTGCAATCTCCTCCCGATTCAGCAGCCAAACTAGCAACCCATCCCTCTCCTATAAAAAACCAGAGATCACCTTGATTCACCACTTGCCCAATTACAAGGTATACTTGAGATGGGCTAATAGTAGTAACAATATCAGAATCGAAGGAAGGTTTAGATCGGACGTTGACATTCACAATTACGAGTGTTCTAAGAATGCACGGGCCATCCGAAGATAATGTTGGACGAGAAGGTATAGGCGTTGGTGTGAGTGTGGGTGTGAGTGTAGCAGCAAAAGGTGTTGGTGGTATGAGAGATGGACGCGGAATCGGAGTCGAACTCGACTCTTGAACTAAGAAAAATATCTCTTTGTCAGAGGAATTTGCTGTAGAATAGCCCAATGTAAATAACATTAATCCAATGCAAAGCACTATAGCTACCGATATGACTTTCGTGAAACAACGATGTCGCATATTTTATGGTCCCAAATTAGGTTAGCTTTTTATTGAGCACACCGAAACCCAATGTTTCCTCTGGAAAACGGATCATCCGGAGGCAAAATTTGAGAATCAATATCATCTGCTCTCTTTTGTAATGCTAAATATTCCTCAGTAGCCCCTTGATAGACTCTATCTGATACCCATTCCCAAATATCTGTTGATACATCCACATATCCAAGACGCGCTGCTATAGTCCATTCTGCTTTGGTAGCTAAACGAGCGTTTCTCCACCTACAGTACTCATCCGCTTCATACCAACTAATACCCATATAAGGCTTTTCATTCTCATTGAGTACAGTGGGTTTTCCCACTAGTAGAGAAGAATAATCAAAGGTTTTTGCAAATATCGCGAATTGAGCATTAGATACGGGATGAGGATCGATTCTAAAACTATTGAGTCCGATCATGTTTGTATTATCATGCACCCCATTGACTACAAAGTATATCCCCCGTTTTGAGGGGTAATACCCCTCTGTACTATGGCTACCATCAAAGCAATTCACCTCTAATTTCGTACCTGGCGGATAGTTAGCTTGAAAAGTAACCAATCCTACCTCGCTTGATATAAAATCCGTCCAAGCTTCTTTGCCAGGGCTTATCTGGCAATCAATACGCGCTTGCGTGTTAGAAAAAACCATAAACGTAGTTCCGGGTGGGCCAGAGTCGGGAGAAAGAACGAAAATTTCAAATTTGGGGCGGGTAAAAATAAATGCAGTGATAGCAAATACAATCAATAATAAAAACACTATAGCGGCAACACTGGTGAGTCGTTTGAGAATTTTGTTTCGCCCAGGACGGGGACACTTAGTTGGATACGCTGGCTTTATTCTCTTGGGTTGAAAGCTATGAGTATGAAGATCTGAAATATCTTTTAGTAGATTTTGTTCCTTGACCGGATCAAATACTGTGGTCGTTACAAAATCAGACAAATCAACCGATTGTATTGCACGCAATGAACGGGGTAGCTCTGCATCATGTCTGATTATCACCGGCAAAATCTTCTTGTTTAATCTTTGAGCTTCTCTCAACTCAGCCCGACAATAATCTGATTTTATGGAATCATGTGAAACTGTAAAGATAAATATTTCACAATCGCTAATCTGGTTCAATATTTTACCCCACCAATCTTGCCCTGCGGGTATGTGATGGTCAAACCAGACTTGATGAGATGCAGATTGTAAAGTCGCATCAATTGCATCAATAATTCGGCGATTGGTACGACTATAGCTAATGAAGATTTTTGCCATGTCTATGTATCGATTGATGTTATGAAAAACAGATCAAACGGAATATAGCGTAAGATAGGTAATTGTGCAAGAAAATTACTATTTCTGATATTAACATATTTCTAAATTTATATATATGATTCCGGTTCTTGCATCACATATCATATCAAAGTATATTTATTAAGTTAAGTTACCACCAGCGCCCGCACAACCTGCACGACGAAAAACAGGCCGAAACCAGCCGCCGCCACACTGACTCCCGCCCACAGCAGGCCACCTACCAGGAAGCCGCCGCCCACACTAATCGCCCGCCGCCGCTCGATGTGGTAGCGGTAATCCGCGTGACGGACTTCCGCGTGAATAGTTTGCCAGCCAGCACGCACAAAGGGGACAGCCCGCCCCCAGGCCAGCCACGCCAACCGCAGCGAGACATACGCAAAAATAGCATTCAGGGAAATTTGAATCATGAAATGATACTCAGGTGAAATGAATGGCGCATCTGATAAATTGTAGTCACTGTCAGCCTATAAAAATGATATGGGAGATCAACCATACCGGTATCGGTGACAGTTTACCGTCTCATGGTTCACCGTCAAAATCTCACCACTACCGGATTCCCGCTTCTGGCGGTAGACTGACCCTTAAAATGAGAACACAAAGGAGCAAACGCATGTCCAAGACCGTGATTCATACCGAAAAAGCACCAGGGGCAGTTGGGCCGTATTCCCAGGCGATTGTTGCGAATGGGATGGTATTCACCGCCGGGCAGGTCCCGCTGATCCCCGGCACAAAATCGCTGGTGGCAGGTGGTATCCAGGAACAGACCCGCCAGGCGTTGGAGAATGTCAAAGCGGTGCTGGAAGCCGCCGGGACGAGCCTGGAAAACGTCGTGAAAACCACCGTCTTTCTGAGCGACATGAACAACTTCGCGGCGATGAATGAGGTTTATGCCACCTTCTTCCCGCAGAATCCTCCGGCGCGGTCGGCGGTGCAGGCGGCGCGGCTGCCGCTGGATGCCCTGGTGGAAATTGAAACCATCGCCGTATTGTAATTGCTTTTGTAATGCAAGATGTGCTACACTGAGCGCATCGTTCAGTGAGAAAAAGGAGGTGATCAATTGGATAACAGTATGGTGGGGGTGAAACCCTAGCACGTTATCACACCTCTGGGTAGTGTAGCCTGATAGGTTCACTCCCACCCGCTACGAAGAAAGTAGACGGCCACCGGGTTTTCCGATGGCCGTCTCGATTCTGCGGCCTTATCACCTGCCCACCCGGAATGGTACAATCCCCCCGATTGCAACCGAAAGGAACAAATATGCTGCGTGGGGCGATTTACGGGTTATCGGCGGCGGCTATCTGGGGCGGCATGTATGTCGTCTCCGACATTGTTTTACAAACGATTCCCCCTTTCACCCTGCTCACCATCCGCCTGCTGATGGGTGCGGCGGTGCTGGCGGCTGTATTGTGGCGGGCTGGCCTCACATTCCCCCGGCGGCGCGACACGATTCGGCTGCTCATGGTCGGCTTCCTGGGTTTCGGCATCAGTGTCGGGGCGCAGTTCGTCGGCACGGATAAGTCCACTGCGGTGAACGGCGCGTTAGTCACCAGCGCGTCCCCGGCGTTTATCCTGGTGTTCGCCTGGCTGCTGCTGCGCGAACGGCTGACCACCCAGCGTGTGCTGGCCGTCATCCTGGCGACCATCGGCGTCATCGTGATTATTGACCCGGCCAAAGCGGATTTCAGTTCGGAAACGTTCATTGGCGACCTAGTGCTGGCGTTAGCGGCAGTGACATGGGGGCTGTATTCGGTGCTGATCCGCAAAGTCAGCGCCCACCACGACACACTGGTGATTACCTTGCTGGCGTTCTTCGGTGGGCTGTGCCTGACTATCCCGGCGGCACTGCTGGAACTCCCCTCCCGGCCGATTGGCACGGTGGACGGCGGTACGATTCTTGGGGTGCTGTACCTGGGGATTATCTCGACAGCGGGTGCGATGTGGCTGTGGAACCGGGCATTCGCGCTGGTGGATGCATCGATTGCGTCGCTGTTTTTCTTCGCCCAACCGGTTGTCGGCGCGATTTTGAGCGTGATCGTGCAGGGGCAGGTGATTACGCCTAATCTATGGATTGGCGGGCTGATGATTGCGGGCGGGGTGCTGCTGGCCGTCTACCCGGTGAAACGGCTGCGCGCCAGCATGGCTTCGTAATCAGTCGCCACTTTCCGGCGAATCCAGCCGCCAGGAAATCCAATACGTCTCCCCATTGACCACAAACGCGGACGGCTCACTGAATGCCCCTTGCGCTGTGATGCGGTTGCAGCGGTCTTCATAGCCAGACCAGCAAATCGTGACATCCACTTCCAGGTTATCCAGCACCTGCTCAAAAGGAATGCCATATAAGCGCACTAAGCGCGAGACGCCTGTCCAGCCGATAAACTGCCGGTTCGGATGCAGGCTGAACCAGAATAACGGTTCGCCCACTACGATACTGCCTTCCGGGATTTCTTCCAGTAAGGGAGTGGTCTGCGCAATCGCTTCAGCGTTATGGTGCTGCTGCGTGGCGGCAGTGAGATCATAAACCGGGAGCGCCACCAACGCCGGGAGCAGCACACTGATTCCCAAGGTGAACAACGTGCGACTCTGCCAGACCGAAGCGACGGCATACGCCACCAGGGGCGCAAACAAAGCCAGATAGCCGTAGCTGGGCGGGATAAACAACAGGGCGAGTACCAGGGTCAGCCCCATCGCACCGACTAACCAGCGGTCTGACGGAAAACGTCGCCAGAACAGCACCAGGGCGGGCAGGACGATCAACAATTCCGCCGGAGACAGAATCATATTGAACCGCATGAAGTAGTCCGCCAGCACCGGCCAGGGGTCGCGCAGACTGCCCAACGAGGTAACGGACGTGTACACGCTGCTGAAAGCCTGATAATGAACCCAATTCGCCTGAACATCCGGCAGAAAATGTCCGGCGAAGTACAGCCCGCCACTGACCGCCACCGCGATTCCGTAAACCAGCATGTAGCGGATATTAAACAGGCGCCGCGGTTGACGCAGCCACCACACCACCAGCATCAGGCCAATGGACCCAGCATAAAGGAGCGCAATCGTCGGCACAGTTTCCAGGCCACAGTACAGCGCCAGGCCGGTCAGGACTAACCAGCGTTTTTGCAAGCGGCGGCTGTGAAAGAAGGCGATTTGTCCCCACAGCGCCAGCGCCCCATAAACCGCCAGGCCAATATCATTACGCAGATTGTGTGAACTACGGACAAAGGCACTGAGTCCCAGGAGGACAACCAGCCCGACAAGCACCTGCGGCCAGGGGAGTTGCGCAGCCCGCCGCAACGCCAGAAGTGTGATAATGACCGCGAGGGAAGCGATGATGAGCGGGAACAGACGCAGGCTGACCAGGGTTGTATTGTTGACCAACCGCAGCCACCAGCCCATCACCCAGTAGTACCGGCCTAAAACCGGGTCAGGGCTGCCATAGGCCGAGGCCAGATACGACGGGCTGAGATCATTATTGAGGGCAAAGTTGGTTGCCATGCTGCCTAACCAGGGTTCGTCCGGCAGGTCGAGCGGCATGAATTCACCGACACTTATGATGAATGCCAATATCAGCAGCACCGCCATGACGACCAGCGCCCAGCCCTCTACCCGCCTGAAAGTAGATGCAGGCATAGTCTCTGGCAGATTATCCAATGTCAACAGGACGAGCAGGATACACAGCCCAACGATATAGACGATAATGACCCATAGACTGAGCGGATAACGAAACAGCCGCGCTGTCTGGTCGGAACCAGAGAGCAACACCGCCCCAACACTGATGAGTCCCGCAATTGGAATCAGGACTCGTCCGGCCCGATGCCGCCGCAGCCAACCGCGTATCACTGGCTCGCAAACCATGAGTAGAACCAACGGAAGCAGCAGCGCCAGGAAGACCCACACGATGGTTTCCTGAACAACGCCATATTCGGCCAGGAGTTGCGAATCCATGGACGCCCGCGTGACGAGCGTGATAAGGGCGGCCAGTGTGCCACCCAAAGCGATGAGCGACAGCATTCTCTGCCGCCAGAAAGACCATTGAGTCATTGACCTACCTACACAGCGCCGCTCACCCGAGCAAGCGTGCCATAGCAACGTGGAGTATGTTACTTGCGGTTCTTGCGCCACCAGTCATGGAAAGACTGTTCAGCAAATGGCGGGAAATCGCGGTAATCTGTCCAACCGCTTAACGGGTATGGCAGGTTCTCCAGGTGGTCGCTCCCGGCGGTTTCGGCCAGTGCGCGACTGGCGGCGCTGGCAGCTTTACCGCCTATCTCGAATAAGAGCGGGTGCTGCATCCCAAACGCCCAGGCCTTTAACCCAAAGCGCCACGACGGGTCTTGTTCAGCCTGCAAGTCCCGCCGCAGCCTGAGCAGCATATCGGGCAGGTTAATCATGACCGGGCAGGCTGCCTGGCACGCGCCGCATAAAGACGAGGCAAACGGAAGCTGCGAGGCGTTTTCCTTTCCCTGCAGAAGCGGCGTAATTACCGCCCCAATCGGGCCGGAATACACCGAACCGTAAGCATGACCGCCGACATTCTGGTAGATCGGGCAGGTGTTCAAACACGCACCGCAGCGGATACACGCCAGCGCCTCGGTATACTCACTGGCATAGATGTCGCTCCGTCCATTATCCATCAGGATCAGGTAGAATTCCTGGGGGCCATCCGGTTCGCCGTCCCGCGCCGGGCCGTTCACCATATTGACGTAAACACTCAAGCGCTGGCCGGTGGCACTGCGCGTCAGCAGTTGGATCAGCGGGGCGAAGTCTTCCCAGGTGGGGATCACCTTTTCAATGCCGACCACCGCGATATGGACTGGGGGCAGTCCGGCGGATAAGCGCCCGTTCCCCTCATTAGTGACGATTACCAGCGTCCCGGTTTCCGCAATCAGAAAATTTCCCCCGCTCATCCCAAAATCCGCCGCGAGGAATTCCTCCCGCAGGGTCTTGCGGGCAAACGCCGTCATGTCGGCGGCATCATTGGTGGGCGGCATCCCTAATTCATGTTCAAACAGGTCGCCAACCTGTCCTTTCGTCATGTGCATCACCGGCATAATGATATGGCTGGGGTGGCTGCCACTCAACTGGACGATATATTCCCCCAGGTCGGTTTCCCGCATGGTGATTCCGGCGGCTTCCAGAGCGGGCAACAGGCTAATTTCTTCCGTCGCCATGCTTTTGCTTTTCACACCCTGTTTGAGGTTGTGCTTCCGGCAAATATCCAGTACATGCTGCCGGGCTTCGTTGCCATCCACCGCCCAGAGGACATGTCCATTGTTGGCCGTGATATTGCGCTCTAGTTGTTCCAGTAAATCCGGCAAATCCGCCATCGCCCGCAGCCGGGATGCCCGTCCCTGACGCCGCAGCGCATCGGGCGCATCTAGTTCGGCAAACACTTCACGGCGGCGCGTGTCAGCATTCCCGGTACCACGATCCAGCGCGGTTTGCAGCTGGATGTCGTCCAGCGCGATCACCGCCGTTTCCATGAATCGATTCGGGTTAAGTTCCATAATGTTCACTCTCCGCGCCCATACATACTTCCACCAATAATAACCAGCAACCGCCACCTTTGCTACAGGTTGTGAATCCATGTGGGTAGTTGAAGGATTGTTCACCCGTTTACTACCCGTTGTCTTAGCGTCAGGCAGGCGCTGTAGACGCGCCACGCCAGCCTACTGTACAATACAAACAGACCAAAGAACGATCACAACGGAGCAGCCTGTTCATGTCGGATGAATTTGACCCGCGCAATGTGCCGGATGAAATGGACGATCAGAATTTAGACGATGATGTGCCGTTTCACCTGCCCAAAAGTGAAGATTATGCCGAGGATGACGATGAAACTGCCGATCTGATACCCGGTACGGAAGTGTGGCAAGCCTCGGCAGAGGATGATTTTCACCAGCAGCCCACGATGCCCATGGAAAGCGGGTCTGAGCAGCCTAAATCTGAGCAACCAAAAGTGGACACCACCCTGCCCGGCACCGCCGGGCTTGACCCCAATCCCGATTTCCTGAGCTTCGATACTGTCCCCCGCGAAGTGGATCGCACCGCCCGTCATGAAGTCGTCCGCCCGGACTATCCGCCTGCTTACCAACAGCAGACACAGCCCGTCCAGCGAGTAGAGAATGCCCGGTTTCAGCGTCCAGCACAGCCCACCCAGCCGGGCAGTGCTTCTCCGATTCCGGCACGCCCGGCAGCCCCTGACAAGGCGGCACGTCTACCTGGGCAGAATCGACGGCGCAAATCCCGGCGTGGCAGTCGCATTGGGTGCATCTGGATTGTGATCGGTCTGCTCGTCACCTTCTGCGGTGGCCTGACACTCGTCACGGCAGGATTGACGATTTGGGGCTACAATCGGGTTGAAGAACTCACCAGTGAACGACTGCAAGGTATCGAAAACTACCGCTCGTTCCAAAGCACCTTTTTCTATGATCGCAACGGTATTCAGCTTTACGAAGCATTTGGCGAAGGCCGCCGCACTAAAGTGAAGTATGCCGACTTCCCGCAAAACCTGATTGACGCCTCTGTCGCCATTGAAGATGACAACTTCTTCACCAACCCCGGTATTGATGTCCCGGCGACTTTACGCGCTTTTGCTCAATATGTCGGCATTGGCGAAGGCTCGACTGGCGGCAGCACCATCACGCAGCAGGTTGTCCGCAACATTCTCTTTGACTTTGAGTACCGCGCGGAACGCAGCGTCCAGCGCAAACTTGAGGAAATCGTGCTGGCGCTGGCCTTGACGCAGAAGATGAGCAAAGAGAACATCCTGGAGCTGTACCTGAATGAAATTTACTACGGCAATCTAGCGTATGGGGCACAGGCTGCTGCTCAGACGTTTTTCGGCAAAAATGTGGGTGATCTCACGCTGGGCGAAGCCGCACTGCTGGCCGGTCTACCTCAAGCTCCAGCAGAACTCGACCCGCTGAACCCCGACCCGGCGGTACAGGACGCGGTGTATGCCCGTTGGCGTCAAGTACTCGACCGGATGGTCCTCCATCATTACATCACCAATGAGCAGCGTAACGACGCCCTGCGCCAGGGACTCACCTTCACCAGCCCAGCGGTGTCACTGCAAGCGCCTCATTTTACGGTATACGCCCAGAACCAGCTTGAAGACCTGATGACAGAACTCGGCTACAGCCCGGAAGAAATCACCGGGGGCGGCTGGCAGGTCTATACCACACTCGACCTGCGGATCAACACACTGACCGAACAGGCGATGCGGGAACAGGTGGCGAAGCTGACGGCGAACAACGTCAGTAACGCGGCGGTTGTCGTTCTCAAGCCACTAACCGGGGAAATCCTGGGGATGGTCGGCAGCGTGGACTACAACAATGACGCGATTGATGGGCGCGTGAATGTCGCTATCGCACTGCGGCAGCCAGGCAGCACCATGAAACCGTTCACCTACTCCGCCTCAATCGAAAGCGGGTTGACTCCGGCGGATGTGATCTGGGATACGCCTACCAAAATCGGCATTCCCGGCCAGCAGCCGTACGAGCCGGTCAACTATGACCGCAGTTTCCACGGCCCAGTGATTATGCGAACCGCACTCGCAAATAGCTACAACATCCCAGCAGTACAAACGCTGCGGCGCATCGGTGTCGACCGGCTGCTGGAACTCATGCAGCGGTTCGGCGTGGAAAGCCTGGGGAACGACGCCAGCCGTTACGGGCTATCGCTCACGTTGGGCGGCGGGGAAATCTCGCTGGTGGAAATGGCGAATGCCTACAGTGTGTTCGCAAACCAGGGTGTTTATGTGCCGACCACTGCGATTCTCTGCGTGCTGGATAACGATGACACCATCCTGTACCAATATGAAAACGGCTGCCCGCGTGGTAACCAGACGGAACAGACGGTCAACCGGTCAGGTTTTGGAACACAGGCACTCGATCCGCGTATCGCATTCATCATTTCCGATATTCTGAGTGATAATGTGGCCCGCAGTGCCGCGATGGGTGCGAATAGCGCACTGAACACCGGGGCGCTGCTCACGTCGGTCAAGACCGGTACGACGAACGATGTCAAAGATAACTGGACGATGGGCTATACGCACAATGTCACGGTAGGCGTGTGGGTCGGCAACAGTCGGGGTGAGCCGATGGTGAATTCCTCCGGGCTGACGGGTGCAGCGCCCATCTGGAATCGAGTCATCACCAGTATTTACAATGACCAGAGTCTGTTAGCTTCATTCGCGGTCAATGGACAGTTGCAGAACGACCAGCTTGTGCCACCGTCCGGCGTCTCCCTGCGTCAAATCTGTGATGTGCGCCGTCTACGTGACCCGGCCACCGACTGCTCGCGTATCAATGAATGGATGCTGGATACCCCGGCAGGCATCCCAGACGCGGATGGCAATATGTATTATCCCCCACCGCAAGCCCGGCAGGCCAACCAGGCGGGCGGCCCGGTGCTGACCGAAGTGAGTCCGGGTGTATATCGGGTGCTGGCTTTCCGGCTTGATCCTGGTCTGGCGAGCAGCATTCAGTTCGCCACCCAACCGGGCGAAACACCACCGCCCGCCCCAATATACTGTCAGGTGCCGCCAGAATTGGCCGGCAGCGCCGCCGGAGCGCAAGACCTGCTATTCATCACACCACCTGTTTTCGCTACCGATGCGGCAGCCGCCGAACGTTATGCTCAGAACAACGGCCTGGCCTACCTACCGACCATCGCCTGTAGTCCCGACTTGCTGCAGGGCGGCGGAGGGTATGGCCCGGTAGTGACCACTGCGATTATCACCTCACCACAGCCAAACGCGGTTCTCAACGGGGAAACACCCATCATCGGGACGGTGCAGTTTACCGCCGACCAGGGCAAATTCTACAAGGTGGAAGTGATTGGCGGCGGTTTCGCGGACTGGGTGACGATTGGCACAACCCATACGGAAAATGTCGTCAATGGACAGCTTGAAAACTTGTATGTACCGGGGTTAGCGCCCGGCAGCTACCGGATGCGGCTGGTCATCGTGGATCAGGGCGGCGGCTTCCTGCAAACCCCATATGAAGTCCCGTTTATGGTGCAATGAATGTGGTTAAAGGTGCCAGGTATAGGGCAAATAAGAACTTCGCATTGACATTAGCCTACGGCTTTTGAACCCCCTCTAAATCTCCCCCGCCAGCAGGGGAGACTTGTTGGTCTTGATTTGACCAGCTCCCTCCCCGTTTGCGGGGAGGGCTGGGGAGGGGTCAGAAGAGCGATTTTGGCGCAAGGCCTTGCGCTCCTACCCCCGGTTAATCTCATACCCATCAACTTCACGCCCCGTTGACCCTTGCCCAGAACACCCGCCAGACGATATGCGGTTGCATCAGGCTCAAGGGCGGAGCCAGCAGGTGCATCACCTGGAGAAACTGTGCGTACACCACCGGGTCACGATGCGTCGCCCGGTGTACCTGTGCCACATAGCGGTTGATGAGGTTCGTACCAAAGGACGCTTGCCGCTCTGTCTCAGGATGGCGAAAATCCTCCCCAACCGATAGCTGCCAGGGGCAGATCAATCACCTTCGCGGTGCAGCGGGAAAATTCACGCCATGCGCCACGTAACTCGGGCTGTTTAGAGTCTCGTTCAGGACTTCAACCGCAACAAGGCGGCGCTGCTCATCCTGCTCGTAAATCGGGTTAAAGCTGGCAATAGCGTCCCCCACCACAAGGAAGTCCATCCGAGGAAACGGGCAAGTCTATCATAGCGAAAGCGGCGGCTGGACGGGTATTTGTACGACACGATATCCGAAAGCGGTTCCGGACTGGCTCACGATGTCATAGACATCAGACGTGAGCAGCTCGAATAAATTCAATACCCGGCCTCATCAGTTGGGGAAAGTTGTTCAGCCAACCGCCCGCAGCGACAATCCAGCGCATCCCTTCAATCGGAAACGCGAATGCGCCGCGCTTTCCTTTGGGCGGTGTGGGGCGACCATCAGCGCCTTGACATCATCCGAGTCGCGCGCTGGTGAGCGCGGTCCACTGTAAGAAATGCACTTTGACCTGATCTTCGGAGGGCGTAGCGTAGTCCAGGCTGAACCAGCCATTTAGGGGTGGCGAACCACGCCCACTGGCATCCACCACCAGATCAGCTTCCGGGGTTTCGCTCCCTCCCTCGTCTCCCGCCGGGGGTAATCTTTACGCCAATGACCGCGTATGATTTTCGTCAGTGAGAGTTCATCCGCTGCCGTTTCATCGAACAGGGTCACGAAAACGGCAGCGGTGACGTAGCGGCGGATATGCCACTCCAGGAAGGCCGACTGACCGTCATGCGCATCATACCGATGAGTTTGCAACTGGTAATTATCATAGTGATACCAGCGAACCATCTCCCCAAGTCCCCGACCAAAGCCCCACCATCCAGTAAATCCTGTTCGACACCGGGCAAATAGTCGCGGATGAAGCGCCGGGTCGGTTCTAACAGCCCATGCAAATGCCGGGTTTGCGGCTGCCCTTTGCGCGATTCCGGCTCGTCGTACGCAAGGTCGCGTTCGATGATGATGCTTGCTGAAAGTAGTCACTGAGACCCTGGCAGCAAACAACCTTGGCGATACTACCCCGACGACAATGGCGTATTTCCGGTCATTATGCCGTGCCTGAGACATCGTACTTTCCCTCTCTACTCGTCACCCAGTATGATGAATCGGTGCATTGTTGGATGTTTTAGTATAGGCAAAATCGGACAATTGCGGCGGCGCTGGGCGTCCACTTGCCCGATTCCTGCCTGCTAATATGAAAGCATACTTACGAGATAATATTGAAAGAAATTCTGATCGTCGTCAGGCTGCTATTATGCTTCTCCTGCTGGTGCTGGCCGGTGGGCCGGTTTCGCTCAGGATGACTGCCCGGTGATCGTCAACAGGTGCTAACCACGCTCATTCGATCTGCCAGCAGACCGGGCGCAACCAGGCCTGTTACGGAATGTGGCGATCACGGCTGGCACTGAAGTGGGCGTTGCGGACTTTCATTTCGCACAGGTGGGCGACATAGCTGATGTCACCGCGATCCAGAGTTTGCGCCTCAGTCCGATGAATACCGCCAGTGACCAATGGGGTGTGGCGCTGCTGCGGTTGCAGCCAACCTACCGGACACGCTGCCGGGACAAAACGTGACATTCCTGCTGTTTGGCGACGTGGGAAATTGCCAGTGCCACTGCACCGGGAAGCACTTCGCGCCCGATGCAGGCTTTCTGTTTGAAAACCGGCGTCAACGATGCGCCCCGCAACCACGCACCCCAAAGCGGGCTGCTGGTACAAACCCGAGCGTGGGACAGGTAACCTTTTCGGTCAATGGCGTAGATATGAGTATAGGTTCGACGGTGTACTTTCAGGCGCCCCGGCGACCACGGGTTTCCACCCTCCAGGGGCAGCGGTGATGCGCTATGCCGGAAATATTTACCCGGTGGTACAGGGACTGGAGATCAGGCGCCGCTGGACGAAAACCTGGAAGTAACGGCGAACCGGACTCACCAGGCGGTTGCGATACAGACGAATTCGAGTCCCTGCCGCTAGATACGCTGGATGAGGACATCGAAATCAGCGACCCGCTGACCGATGAGGAACTCGACACCCTGTTCGAGCTATGGGATAGTGATGAGCCGTTATGTGGCGAAGGCCCATTCCCGGATTGTGAAGAAGCCTCGTGGCTGTTGGGCGGCGACTCCTGCCCGCTGGATGAGATCGGCACGCCGGATTGTGGTGAGGACGCCTGGGACGAAAGCTGGGGGGATGCCGGATTCGGGGACATCAATTATGAAGACGCTTTTTACGATGATACGGGCGACACGCAGGACACGACTGACGAGTACTATGATGACTCCGGTGACACGCAGGACAATTCCGACGAATACTATGACGACTCTGGCGATACCGGAGACATTTCTGACGATTCGGGCGCAGGTGATAACAGCGGAGATGAGTACTACGACGATGGTGGGAGCGATACCGGCGACTCCGGTGATAGTGGTGAGTAAAGCGGTCATCCCTGCCTACCCTGTTAAGACAATGGCCCGAAACATTAAACCATATCACCCGAATGGTTAATAGACAGGTTATCAGGATTAGGATACAATGCGCGTGAGCGTTGTCCAAGTGAGTGAGGCAAAAATAAGACAAACTCGATGAGTAATGAACGTCCGTTAATTCTATTTACCAATGACGATGGGATCGAATCGCCTGGTCTATGGGCTGCGGCGAAGGCTTTTGTGGATCTGGGCGAAGTCCTGGTCGTGGCCCCCCGCGAACAGCAGTCCGGCATGGGGCGCAGTATGCCCAACCAGAGCGAAGGCCGCATCTACCCGTATGAAATCACGGCGCTGGAAGGTGATGGTCATCGGGCTTTTGCGGTGGATGGCACGCCAGCCCAGGCGGTACAGCACGGGGTAATCGAACTTGCAGACCGGCTGCCTGCGCTGGTGGTTTCCGGCATCAACTACGGAGAGAATACCGGGAATGGTGTCACCATCTCAGGTACGGTGGGCGCAGCGCTGGAGGCGGTCAGCATGGGAATCCCGGCGCTGGCGGTTTCGCAGCAGACTCCCAAAGACCTGCACCTGACCTATTCGCAGGATGTGGACTTCTGCGCGGCGGCGCACTTCACCCGGTTGTTCGGACAGTATTTGCTGGAACACCGCTTGCTGCCCGACGATGTAGACGTGCTGAAAATTGATGTCCCCTGGGGCGCGACAAACGAAACGCCCTGGCGCACGACTCGGCTCTCCCGCCGCCGGGTGTACTGGCCGACTCGCCCGGAACGGATCACGCTGCAAGACGCGGGACGCATTGGCTACGAGTACAAGACCGACCCGGCTAAAGCCGAGCCAGACTCGGATGTCTACACGGTGATGTACGCCAAACAGGTTTCCGTGACGCCGATCAGCCTGGATATGACTTCGCGCACGGATTTGTTCCGCTTGCAGCAAATCTTAGCCGGACAGCAGCGATATCGTTAAGTCGCCATTAATGTAAGAAAGAAAGTGATTACTCTCTCTAAAATGGTGGTTTTAATCACAAGAGGGAGAAGAACATGATGGCGAAAGCAACCTGGAACGGCGTGGTGTTGGCGGAGAGCGACGAAACGATTGTGGTGGAAGGTAATCACTATTTCCCGCCGGATTCGGTCAATAAGCAGTATTTCGCAGATAGCAGCAAGCACACGACCTGCCCCTGGAAAGGTCTCGCCAGCTACTACACGGTGGCGGTAGACGGCCAGGAGAACCCGGACGCAGCCTGGTACTACCCGCATCCCAAAGACGCCGCGAAACAGATCACCGGGTATGTTGCCTTCTGGCGCGGCGTGAAGGTGGAAGCGTAACGCACGTTATCGCAGTCTGTAGGGGCACCTCGGCGTGGTCGCCCGGCGAAAACATTCACCCTATAAACGGGGTTGGCGCTGCCGCCCCGTTTTTGATTCCAACCGTATATGAATATCGCATAATTCGGAGGCGTGTGCTAGGCTTGGGAAAAATCATCGAAAAGGATCGTATGCGTTTCCTCATCGTCACCTCTCTGCACCACCCGGAACAACTCCAGGCGGCCATCGCGGCCACGCCGCCGGGAGAATCACCGCCGCTGTTCCCGCCGAGCATGGCGCAGCACTTCTGGGCGAAGGCACTGCGTAAACGCGGGCATACGGTAGACGCCTTTTTCCGCAACCTCCCGGCCTGGGGCGGCGGCATCCGGGCGCAGCGGCACACCGGGGGCATCACGCCCGGCAAGGTGCTGGCGGCGCTGGGGCATCGTGTCCCGCCACAGATCAACCCCGATTACCGGCTGCGTAACCGGCATCTGTTGGACAAAGCGCGGGCATTCCAACCGGATGTGCTGTGGCTGGTGGGGGATAACACTGTCATCCTGCCGGAGACACTGGCGGCCATCAAACGCGAAACGGGCTGCAAACTGCTCTACAGCACCGGCACGTCGCCCATCGTGTTTTCCCTTCCGGTGGAGCGGGCGGCGGCGCGGCTTTACGATCTCGTGCTGGTCAACGACTACTATCACGGCGTACAATGGCTGGAACTCGGCGCGCGGGACATGGCGTGCCTGCCGGTTTCGGCCTGCGACCCGGATTTTCACCATCCCTACCCACTGACCGACGCCGAACGGGCGGAATACGCTTGTGATGTGGCCTTCGTCGGCACGCTGATTCCCGACCACCTGTATAGCCGTCGGGTAGCCGCGCTGGCAGCCCTGGCGGATTTCGACCTGGGCATCTGGAGCGTGCATGATGTCCCGGCGGGGCTGCGGCGGTTTGTGCGCGGGGCGGCGTTGGGCGCGGACATGCTACGCATCCTTTCGGCGGCCAAAGTAACGATCAACGTGCATGGCGATTTCATGCGCTACGGCGGGAATATGCGCCTGTTCGAGGCGGCGGGCAGCGGCGTTTTCCAGATTGCTGATGACCTGCCCGGCACGCGGGAATGGTTCACGGAAGGCGAAACCATCGTCACCTACCGCGACCTGGACGACCTGCGGGTGAAAGTCGCCTACTACCTGGCACACGAGGACGAACGGCAGGCGATTATCCAACAGGCACAGGCACACGTCTACGCGCATCACACCTACGACCAGCGCATCGCCCGGATTGAGACATTGTTGGATGGTTGAATGCTGCAAATACCGAGTTCAGAATTAAATCGTGAAATGCTTCCCGGCGGGCGGGGCAGGCCTCGCCCCTACACTGACCACTGATTTTTGACCACTATTCACCACGAAACGAGATTCATCCATGACCGAACCCCATTCCGACTCCCCGCGTTACGACAGCACCCGCCAGGCCTGGGAAACCATCTGGGACGGCGCCTCAATGGAAGTTGAACTCCAGGCGGTGCGTTATCCGCGTTCGATGGCGACGATTCAGGCGTATCTGCCATATCTGTCGAAAGAGGACATCATTTTGGAAGCGGGCAGCGGCCTGAGCGCGGTCATCATCACCCTACGCGAGATGGGCTATACCGTCACCGGGCTGGACTACGCCGAAAACGCCCTGCATACCTCGCGCCACTATGACCCCGCGCTGGCGCTGGCGGTGGGCGATGTTCACGCCCTGCCGTATGCGTCGGACTCGGTGGGGGCGTATCTCTCGTTCGGCGTGCTGGAACACTTCGAGCATGGCATGGGGCCGGCGCTGGCGGAGGCTTACCGGGTGGTGAAGCCGGGCGGAGTGCTGGTGCTGACCATCCCCTACCCCAACGTCGTCCAGCGGTTCATCCGGTGGCGGCGGCGCGGGCAAAGCAGCACGCTCAACGACGAGGATTTCTACGAAAGCACCTATACCCGTGACATCCTGTGCCAGGCCGTAACAGACGCCGGGTTCACCGTCGAGAAGGCCATCCCGACCAGCCATGCTTTCACACTTTGGGGGTTAGGCGGGCCGTTTCGGGGTACGGGTTACTACCAGACCAGCCCGTTAGCGAATGCATTGGGGGGTATCCTCAATGTGATTCTGCCCTGGGCATTTAATTTCAGTACCCTGGTCATCGGGCGGAAGTAGATACATGGCTCCCCGGCTGTCCATCGTCATCGTCAACTACAACACCCGCGATGACCTGTACGCCTGCCTGAATGCGCTGGTAAGCGACCCCATCCAGCCGGAAATTATTGTGGTGGATAACGCTTCGAGAGACGGCAGTGCTGAGATGGTGCGAGGGGATTTCCCGCAGGTGCAGCTGCTGGCACAGACACGCAACACCTGGTTCTGCGGCGGCAATAACCTGGGGATAGAAGCTGCTCAAGGGGGTTATGTCCTGCTGCTCAACCCGGATACCGTTCCACAGGCGGGCGCACTGGCAGCGTTAGTGAATTTCCTGGAAGTCCATCCCGATTACCTGGGTGCAACCATGCAAATGCGCTACCCGGACGGTAGTATCCAACGCACCTGCTCACAAATCCCGACTTACACCTACCTACTGCTGCAACATACGCCCCTCGGCTGGATGTTCCCCGGTTGGCGGGCAAGGCTGGCGGCGGCGCACTGGTATGAAGGCTGGGGGCGAGACACGGATAAGGACGTAGCCGTACTGCCGGGGTCATGCCTGCTGATGCGGCGTGGGGACTGGCAGTTGAATCCTGATCTGCTCCTGTACTTCCCGGAAGATGACCTGGCACGACGCTTTGCCGGGGCGAAATTCCGCTTCCTGGCGAGCCACACCATTATCCACAAGGAAAAAGCCGCCACCCAAACCTGGCTGGCGACCCGAATCTACTTCCGCGATATGCTGGTTTACACCCGCCAACATCACGGTTTCGTGCGGTGGGCGCTGTTGTGGCTGCTGACACGCCCGGTTATCGGGGGCATGTGGCTCAAACGGCGGCTTACCCCCACAGCTCCCGCAAAAAATTAACTTTCTCCAACGCATGAAAGGCCGCCCCGCCCTCATGCTCGTTATACGGATAAACCCGGATGTCCTTCGGCGCATCCACGTAGTTATAAGCCGCGTATACGGTGGACGGCGGGCAGATCATGTCCATCAGCCCCACCGAATATAAGGATGGCGACTGAATGCGAGTCGCAAAGTTCACCCCATCAAAATAAGATACCGTCTGCCACACCGTTTCAACCTTGTCCCGGTGGATTTTCAGGTAGCGCGTGATTTCATTGTAGGGTGATGTGTCTATAATTTCCACCGCCCGGCGATAGTGACACAGGAACGGCACTTCCGGCATACTGGCGGCGACATCCGGGACGAGGGCGCTGACCGCGATAGTGATTCCCCCGCCCTGACTGCCCCCGGTTACAGCCACCCGACTGGAATCGACCTCCGGGCGGGTACGGGCGGCTTCAACGGCGCGGACACCATCCGCAAACACCCGGCGGTAGTAATAGGTTTCTGGATTCAGGATACCCTGCGTCATAAAACCGGGGTAAAACGGATTCGCGCCTTCCGGGATGTCGGGCGTATCCCCGTTTGACCAACTGCTCCCCTGCCCGCGTGTATCCATAATGAACGTCGCATAGCCGACTGTCGGCCAGAGCAGCCAATTGATGGGGAAACTCCGCCCGCCCCCGTACCCGATATATTCCACGACACAGGGCAGCGGCGTCTGCGCCCCGGCAGGCACGATGAACCAGCCTCTCACCGGCTGCCCGCCGTACCCGGCGAAGGTCACATCATAGGTTTCGACCAGTTTGAGGCCGTAATCCACCCGCTCAAACCGCGCAATCAGCGGATGCTGGCGGGTTTCCGCGAGGGTGCGTTCCCAGAAAGCATCAAAATCGGTGGGTTCGGCCCGTTCTGGGCGATAAGTTTTCAACTGTTCCAGGGGCATATCGAAGAGAGGCATGAGGTATCTCCTTGAAAGCAAGCAAGATCAATGCCGTTCGATTATAACGTGGAAGTGCGCTGCTTATGGTGCGATGGCTATAAACCGAGAAGGGATTCGCCCGGTTCTTCATCTGGCACTTCGACCAGTTCGCCATCATCAGCGAGGGTCAGGCGATGCTTGGCTTTGTCCTCCTGGAATGTTTCAGGAGTGAGGACACTGGCTGGCTGGCGCTTGGCTTTAACGCCCTGCGTGACCGGTTGCAGGACAACCGCATAGAGAATATGCCCAATCAGAACCAGAGTCCACCAGCCCCAGATCGTTTGCTGATCCCACATATTGAACGCTCGGAACATCGCCAGCAAGCCCAGGAAAAAGTTACCGAAGATGTAGAGGCCAATATGTGGGAGGGGCAAACGCGCAATCCAATCATCCTGGCCGCTGTTCCGGCGCTCACGCCAGGCGGTATACAGCCCGATTCCGCCGATAACAAATACGGCCAGCGGCGCAGTCAGTTGAATAGCAAAGGAAGACCCCAGATTCAGCAGGGTTGCCAGCCAGAATACGGCGTTTATGAGCGTAAACACGGTGAGTGGCGGAAACCAGAATGCCTGCCGCTTTAGACTCGTTTCCAGTTCCCGGTGAAGCGTGAATAATTCATCCTGATGCGCTGCCACATCGTCAGGATTCTGTTGAATAAGCTGGCGCATGGCTGCTTCAACGGCTTTCTCACGCCGGTTACTCCAAGCCGGTGACCGCCGATAGCTGATAAGGCCATGCCCGGCCAGCAGCACACTCCAAACTGCACCGAACACCGTCAGCCAACCAAAAGATTCAGGATACAGCCATAGTCTGGCCCCGGTACCATAACCCAAAATCGCAATGACTACGGCAACAAATACGATGACATGAAGCCAGAGTCCGCGTGACCGGCTGAATTTCGCCTGAAGGTTTCGTGATATTGCCTTGTAATCCAAGAAACTGCCATAATCATTAAACATCCGAAAAAACCTCTATGGATACGCCCACCCTATTATCGTTATACGCACTGAAAGAAACAAGGTTTCAGGCTGAAGGGAGAGTGCCGAGTCTTTGGATTCTCCAAGTTCGCTACTATAATCGCCCCTATGAAACAAAAAACCATCTCCCCTCACATACTGATTGTACTGTTCCTGGTCGGGTTCAGCTTCTTCATGAGCGCCCTCGTCAGCCAGACCGTGTTTGAGCGTCTACCCCACCTGGAAGACGAGGTCGCCTACCTCTTCCAGGCGAAACTGCTGGCGGGCGGCCACAGCGTTATTCCAAGTCCAGAGCCACGCCGCGCCTACTGGCAGCCGTTCATCATTGACCGGGACGGCCAACGATTCGGCAAGTATTCGCTGGGCTGGCCGGGGACACTGGCGGGCGGGGTTTTGCTGGGACAACCCTGGGTCATCAATGCGTTCCTGGCTGCGCTGACCGTCGCGCTGGTCTATCGCCTGGGCAGCGACGTATTCAACCAGGATACCGGGGTCATAGCCGCCGCGCTGACGGCCTTTTCCCCGATGGCGCTGCTCCTGAATGCGACGCTGATGGGGCATACGGCGGCGCTGTTCTGGGTGACGCTATTTATGTGGGCGTACTGGCAGTTGGAACACAGGAGGCGTCCGCTCCGGTGGGGGATAGTCGCCGGGGTCGCGCTGGGGATGACGCTCATCAACCGCCCCCTGTCAGCGGTAGGCATCGCCGCCCCATTCGTGGTGTGGAGCGCGATACGGGTTGTGTGGTGGGGATTCCCTATTTTGTTTATGCGGGATGTGGGGGAAAGCCTCAAGTCATTTCTCGCAAGAAACACGGAGAAATGGCAGATTGGCGCACTGTTCGCCCTGGCGATTGTGACGCTCCTTATCGGGGCGGTGATTCCGCTGTATAACCAGGCAGCCACCGGGAACGCCGGGCAGAATCTGTATACGCTGGTCTGGCCGTATGACAAGGTCGGCTTTGGCGAAGACTTCGGGCGGCGCGGGCATACCCTGGAAAAAGGGCTGCGGCAGACAGGATGGGACTTATCGCTCACGGCAGCCGATTTGTTCGGTTGGCAACCAGGGACGATTACACCAGAATTGCAAGAACATCTGCGAACCAATAGCGATTACTGGCCGGTGATCGGGAGAAGCTGGGTTCTTCTACCGTTCGGCCTGCTGATCGGGTGGAAACGGCGCTGGCTGTGGCTGCTGGTGGGGGTGATGATATGTCTGATTGGGGTGCATACCGCCTACTGGATCGGGTCGCAGCGCTACAGCACGCGCTACTATTACGAGGCGCTGACGGCGGCGGCATTGGTGAGCGCCCTGCCCCTGGCCTGGGCCGCACGGCACTGGAAACGCTGGCCGGTCTACCTGGGGCTGACGGTGGCGCTGCTGTACAGCCTATATGCCTACAGCACCCCGCGTATCACGGCGCTGTACCGGTTTAATGAGATCAGCCCCGAACTCATCCAGGCGGTAGAAGCCCGGCGGACGGATGATCGCCCGATTCTGGCATTGGTCACGGGGGATAGTGTGCGCTGGCGGGCATACGGGGCGCTGATGAGCGTCACCAGCCCGTATCTGGATAGTGACATTGTGGCGGCGCTGGATAATACCCAACCGGGCGTGCGGGACGCTATCCTGGCACGTTTCCCGGATCGGCAGGTGATTGAGCTGCTGGCGGAGGATAATTACGCCTGGTTCCCTGACCAACCCCGCCCGGCAGAACTTTCAGGAGAATAATTTACAGAACGATACTTTTAGAATCTTCTCCAGGGCGCACGGCGGTGCGCCCCTACACATGGAGTTGGAGGAGAAACAGGTAAAAGTGTCGTATCGTGAGAACGGATTAGAGGAAATCACGATGCGGATTGACGTATTGACACTGTTCCCGGCCATGTTCGAGGGGCCGATGACCGAAAGTATGCTGTGGAAGGCGCGGGATCGCGGGCTGCTGGATTTACGCCTGCATGACATCCGCGACCATTCCACCGACAAGCATCGTACCGTAGATGATACGCCCTATGGCGGCGGCGGCGGGATGGTGCTTCAGGTCGAGCCGGTGGTGAACGCGGTGGAGTCCGTGCTGGCGGAAGCGCAACCGAACACACCTGTTCTGCTGATGAGTCCGCAGGGACGGGTGTTTTCCCATAAAATCGCTACCGAACTGGCCGGACATGAGCATCTGGTGATTCTGTGCGGGCGCTACGAAGGAATTGATGACCGCGCCCGGCAGTTGGTGGTGACGGATGAGATCAGCATCGGGGATTACGTGCTAACGGGGGGCGAACTCCCGGCGATGGTCATCATTGACGCGGTGATCCGGCATATTCCGGGGGTGTTGGGCGCACCGGATGGCGCAGACATCGAAAGCCACGCCGACGGTATTCTGGAAGGGCCGCACTATACCCGCCCGCCGGAGTTCCGAGGGCTGACCGTGCCGCAGGCGCTCCAGGATGGCGACCATGCCGCGATTCTGCGCTGGCGACGGAAGGAAGGCTTGCGCCGGACGTGGCAAAACCGCCCCGACCTGCTGATGAAGGCTGAACTCACCGAAGAGGAACGCTACTGGCTGGCCGAGTTTGTGGGGAAAAGCGAGAAGTGAGACGATGTTAAATGATGCAGGCGATTTCTAAGCCAGTCATCGAACAGAATCCACCAAATTGCCGAGAATCGTAGGGGCGAGACATGTCTCGCCCGCTGAAAACACACGAAAACTCGTTCAGCTAGAAAGCAAGCGCAATCCGAAACCCCAAATCCTCAGACCGATAATAAGGTTCATCGCCATCGTGATAATCGGTGCGAAAAGTTTCAGGATCATTGTCGAACCATGAACCACCCCGCATCACACGCTCATTGATTCCGTTAATGTCGTCTACTCCCGAACCATATTCCGTCAGACACCACTCCCACACATTGCCGGATAAATCAGCCACGCCGCAAGGGCTAAGACCTGTATCTGAGAACTTTGATACGGACGTGGTTGCATACATGATGTTTGATTGACGCTATTACTACACCGCGTCCCGTCCCACTGGTTTCCCATGGGTACAAATAACCACTGTCGATCCGTTAGGCGACGCCTGTGCCGCCCGCTGCCATTGTTGAGTCGTCGGCAATAGAATATGCTCACCGCTAACCACACTCAACCACGTACAAAAGGCCATTGCTTCATACCATGATATGCCAACTACCGGATAATCTTCCACATTCCATATCTTATTTGCCCAATAAGAGGGTGTCATCCATTTCTTTTTCGCCGGTTATCCCAACCTGACTTTGTCCACCACTCCGATCTCTCATATCCACCGGTATCCAGAAATATCCGAAATTGGGCATTGGTTATCGGATATTTGGCTATAGAAAAGCAGGCACAAAATCAGATTCATCTTTTGGGGATAATTATCTTCAACATCATCCCCACCATTCACGAGCGTGACCATTCCTGCTGGAATATGAATCCATTCAAACGGAGCCGGTAAGATATCAAGGACCTGACTTTGCGCGGGTTTAGATGACTGAAACTGCTGGCTTAAATTTTCAACATCCAATTCATCCACTAAATCAGAATAGGTTTGTCGCCATTCCAAAAAGCAATTCGTGCCTGTTCCTGGGTAAAACGACGACGCGCCAGTGAAACAATTTCCTCATAACCCAGGCGGGCACGACGCCGATACGAGTCCTCAGTCTGATATTTTGAGCATCTGACAAAAGTTTTTCCAGGTTCACAAATTGTGATTGAAAACCCGCATCGCGTAGTCCTTCCAGCAGGACAATGGCTTTGTCACAATTCTCATGCTCAAGCAAATCCAGGGCTGCTTCCAGTGCGGCGCGATCACTGGTGGGTTTATCTTTGGGCGATCCGCTGCCGGCAGCGGCGGCTGAGTGCTTGACCGGTTTCGCCGCCCAACTGTACCGATCTTCACCACAGAATCGGCGAGTTTATCTACAGCAGCCGAGAAATATTCCGAGTAAAAGTTCACACCTTGCATCCGTACAATATCTTGATGTCATCCGGCAAACCCGGCGGCGGCAATAAACCTTCGACGCAGATCAAAATTAAAGGATGTCATGCGTTATCGCCGCACGGATTTCACGCCTGATCCCATCATCGTCACGATAAATATCATCTTGAAACGTATCCTCGGCTACGACCAGTAAAACCGCGTCACTTTCCTGTAAATGACGCAGCATGACCTTCGAAATTGACTTCATCGCCTCCATTGGTATCGACAAATATTTCGGCATCTAAGCGTTCTCGAAGATCATCTGCCAGACGGTGGGTAAACGGCCAACTTTGGCGGCGACATGCGATGAAAATTTTTGCCATAAGAACCACCATTTGGATATGAGGGAGAATACAACCTTATTATGGCACAGGAAAAGCGCATACACCAAAAAGAATTTTACTGCCGAAAAGAACGGGGCAGCCGCACCGGGCTGCCCTTATAAAATCACTTGATACCAGCTTGCAGAGTATCTAATAGCGTTATTCCAGTTCAACCGCCAGGGCGACGGCTTCTGCATACTACGCGAGGAAGAATGCCCCCCTATCCGGGCAAATGCGTGATGTTCGACACATCCCATATACTGATGTTGGTTTCGGCCCCAAAAGTGCCAATGATTTGAGAAACGATTATTTTGTCGCCCGTTGCGTTAAAAGCGAGCGTATTGATTGGCTCTTCTGGATCGAAAGGCAGCGTGTAAACTTCTTCCCAGGTATCTGTTTTCCAGAACCGGATTGTGCCATCCAGTCCAGACGAAAGCAAGATATTACCATCCGGGCTATACGCCACACCGGTTATCTCATCCGTATGTCCTGAAAGGGTGATTGTGGCATCCTGTTCAAAATCCCAGATGCGTAAATCGCCCTCCGTGCCTGATAGCGCAATAAACTGATTATCCGGGCTTACCGCGATATGTTTGTATGAATCTTCTCCGCGAAGACCTTCAACCAACACATCCCCGGACTGTGCATCAAACACCATCACGCCCGATGTCCCGGTACCCACCATTAAAAGACGACCATCTGAGCTGAATTTGACGCTGAAAACCTCGATAACTATTGTTGTCCATCGCTCTCTGCCGGTAGCCGCATCCCATACGTGGACTTCAGCTACTGTTCCAGTAGCGATCAGTTGATGATCTGGGCTGAAGTCAATGCTGGTAATTTCGCCAAACTGTTTATCCAGGCTAAACAGGATCGCCCTGCTATCCACACTCCAGATATTGGCTGCTCCGTACATATCTCCAGTGGCAATAACCCTACCGTCGGGGCTGAATGATACGAAACTGAGGTCATCATCATGGCCTTCCAGTTGAAACCGTTCTTCGCCCGTGTGACTATCCCAAATCCGCGCGATGGATTCCTCACCAGCCGTGACAATATACTGTTCATCAGGACTCCAGGAGAGGCTTTTCACTTCGTCATTAATTCTCAATGCCCCAATCTGAAAGACCAATCCCGTCACCAGGTCGGGGAGATCGGCCATCTGGTCTCTTAGCCATTCCACGAAACCATCAGTGTCGGGCAAATAGTAATTGGTTTTATTGACTGGAACGCCGTTGATCGTCTGGAAAACGCCTCCTGCGGGACATCCAAACGGCTCATCTCCATCAAAAGCACGGATGCCAATCCGTTCCTGGCTCACAAGATCGGTAATGACAACCTGTATATCTACCCTTTTTTGAAACAACGTCACAGGAAGGCTGTTGACCGTGTAATGACAATCTTCACGCGCAATCACCGAGGGAATCAAGCGTATCTCATACCGGGATGTCGCATCAGAGTCGCCAAGCCATTCATCAGGAACAGCATCAATGATTTCCTGTAAGTCTTCTTGATCCAGACTATCCGATGAGGCGATCTGAACTGAAACATAAACACCTACATGGTCGTTGCCCTGAGCAGCCACGAAACCCATGCTGAAAATACTTGTCATAAAACACAAAAATCCGATCCAACCTGTTTTTATTTTCATTTATTTCTCTCCAATGGTCGAATTCAATCACGCGAACCAATCAACCAGCTGAGGCAATTCTAAAAAAGGAAGAAGTCTCCGCCCATCAGTCTTTACAATACTATAAATTAGACCTGGCCGACAAATCACCACATTAAAAAGCCCTCTTCCGATCACCTTACGTGCCAGAAAAGGGCTTTATCTGCTGGAATCACTCACCAAAAGAGTGAATTTAAAGGCGTTATTCCAATTCCACCGCCAGGGCGACGGCTTCCGCACCACCCAGGCACAGCGCCGCCAGACCACGCTTGAGTCCCCGGTCTTGCAGGGCGTGAATGAGCGTAATCAGCACCCGCGCCCCGCTGGCACCCACCGGGTGGCCGAGAGCAATCGCGCCGCCGTTGACGTTGAGTTTCTCCATCGGCAGGTCGTAACCGTCCTTCGCCAGACCCTTAATATCCGCCATCACCTGAGCGGCGAACGCTTCGTTCAACTCGAACAGGTCTACGTCTTCCATCGTCCACCCGGCACGCTGCAACGCAACCGGGATGGCCTTCACCGGTGCATAAAACAGCCAGGCCGGTTCTACCGCCGCCTGCCCGTAGCCAACCACGCGGGCGATGGGCTGGTGGCCGTGCTGTTCGGCATAGTCCCGACTGCTGACGACCAGCGCCGACGCACCATCATTCATGCCAGGGGCGTTCCCGGCGGTGACACTGCCACCTTCCTCAAAGGCTGGGCGCAGTTTCGCCAACACCTCCAGCGTGGTATCGGGGCGAATGCCCTCGTCACGGTCTACCACTGTATCTCCCTTACGACCTTTGATCGTCACTGGGACAATTTCCGCCATGAACTTGCCGGATTCGGTTGCCTGGGTCGCTAACTGGTGACTGCGGAAAGCGAGTTCGTCCATCTCCTGGCGGCTGACCCCCACTTCGCGAGCGATGAACTCCGCTGCGTTGCCCATGCCCCAATCACACAAAGCACACCACAGGGCATCATGCTGGAGCGCGTCCACCATTTTGACTTCGCCATACTTGTTGCCTGTACGCATGTTGTAGCTCAGGTAAGGCGCGTTGCTCATGCTCTCCGTGCCGCCCACCAGATACAGGTCGCCATCCTCAGATTTGATCGCGTTCGCCGCCAGCATCACGCTCTTCAGACCGCTGCCGCACACCTTATTGACGGCCATCCCGCCGACATGGTGCGGAATGCCCGCGCCCAGGCTCACTTGTCGGGGGAGCGCCTGCCCCGTTCCGGCGGCAACCACATTCCCCAGGATCACCTCGTCAATATCGGCGCTGTTGACGCCGCTGCGCTCAACAGCGGCGCGAAAGGCAATCTGTCCCAGTTCTGCCGCCGTAAGCGACGACAGTGCCCCCAGGAATTTACCCTGCGGCGTCCGGGCGCTGCCCAGAATAACCGCCTCACGTGGATTCTTTCCATTACTCGCCATGTTCTTCTTCCTCTTCTTCGTATAAATCATGCCAGATGGCTTTGAGTTCGGTATAAGTGTTATCGAGCGTATCGGGGATAACGCGCGTCGCGCCGACCACGCTCATGAAGTTAGAATCGCCCGGCCAGCGTGGGACGATGTGAAAGTGATAATGCGCGGCGATACCGGCTCCCGCATCCGCACCCAGGTTCACACCCAGATTAAAGCCCGCCGGTTGATAGGCTTGGCGCAGCACCGCCAGCGCCCGATTAACCGTCACCATGAGGTCGGTAAGGGCTTCCGGTGGCATCACTTCCTGCGATTCGATGTGGGCGTAGGGGACAACCAGCAAATGACCGTTGTTATAGGGGTAACGGTTCAAGGTGACATACACATAAGCAGAGCGAGCAACGATCATCTCAGAGGCATCATCGTCGGTGTGTGCTTTGGCGCAAAACACACAGTTTCCCGCTGGTTCTTTATCGCCACGAATATAAGCCATGCGCCAGGGTGTCCAAAGGTGTTTATCCATGTCCGTCTCGATTATGTGCGTGGATCAACTGCACAACTTTTATTAAGTATAAGAGCGGCGCACCCCGCTTACAAGCTATGTAGACGGAAAATGGCATGGTAGAATCAGGCATTATGTACAAGACGCCTAAGGAATAAGCGGCGATGACGCTGCGTGAAGACGAACTCCAGGCCAGACTTGCCCCGCATCCGGTGCGTTTCTACCCCCAGGTGGATAGCAGTAACGACCTGGCGCTGGCCTGGCTGTATGAGGGCGCGGCAGCCGGGTCAGTCGTGATTGCTGATGAACAGCACAAGGGACGCGGGCGGCTGGGGCGGGTCTGGCGGACTCCGCCGGGCGTGGCGCTGGCGGTTTCGCTGATTCTGCGCCCCAGGCCGGAGGATTTACCGCAAATCACCATGCTGGGGGCGCTGGCGATCTATGATATGCTGGTGGGATTGGGGCTGGCGGACTGTGGCATCAAATGGCCGAATGACGTGCAGATTAACCGCCGCAAAGTCTCCGGCATCCTGAGCGAAGCGGCCTGGGCTGGTGACAAACTGGCCGGAGTCGTATTGGGGATGGGTATTAACGTGCGGGTGGACTTCAGCGCGGGTGAACTGGCAGCGCGGGCGATCAGCATCGAACCGGCGTTAAGCCGCCCGGTTGATCGAACGGATTTATTGGTGGCGCTGCTGGCGCGGGTAGATTTCTGGGAGAGACGGTTGGGGACAGGGGAACTGTTCCAGACCTGGAAAAGGCGGTTAGTCACGCTGGGGCAGCCGATCACGGCTGGCGGGCTGATCGGAACAGCGGAGGATGTCACCCCAGATGGGGCGCTAGTTATTCGCACAGCAGACGACCAATTGCACCGGGTGATCGCGGGGGATGTGATGGTAGAGGATAGGAGCTGAACATGGGAGTCCGGCTGGACTGGGAGATTGAGGCGGAGCAGACGCAGGTACGCAATACCGGGGAAGACCCGGCAGCCGCCCGCAGACGGCGGCGGGCGCGTATCCGGCTCATCATTTTTGTGCTGATCGTGCTGGTCATCATCGGCGCGGTGGTGGGCGGAATCCGGCTGCGTTTGGATATGATTGACGACCAGATCGAGCAGGCACTGCGCAACACGGTTGAGGCCGAAGTGACCGCACTGCGCCTGGGAGACTGGCAAGCGTTTTCCGAAGCCCAGCGGAGCGCGTCCGGCGACTGGCTGCGGCGGCAGGAGCAGACCTTTAATGCTTACCAGGACCTCAAGCTCCAGGAACAAGTCCAACTGACCGGGACGATCCGCGACATCACCATTGATAAGACGCGGGCGCGGGTGGCAGTGGAAGAGATTATTGCCGGAGTCCCGTATATCCAGATTTGGTTTTACTGGCGCTACGATGATGGGTGGCGGCATGTCCCACCTGATTACACCTTCTGGGGGGATGTGGCGACCCGCGAGGGAACCTATGTCACAGTACGTTACCGGGAAGTTGATGCGCCGCTGACGACCCAACTCAGCAGCCAGCTTGAGCGGTGGGTCGAAACCGGATGCGCGGTACTCGGCTGCGTGACGCCTCCGCATCTCACAGTGGATGTCCTGCCGACTGAAGGGCTGACCGTATCCTGGGGCGCGAGCAATCCCTGGCTGCTGCAATTCCCTTCGCCCTATGTGACGCGGGCGCGGGCCGATATGCCGTTTGATACCGCCCTGCAACTGCAAACGGCGACTCTGTTGGCGGAACGGTTGGTCGCAACCGCCTCGAATAACATGCAGCCCACCTACCCCGCCGACGCCGATTACCTGAGACAGGCGGCCATTTCCTGGCTGGTGGGACAGTTCATCCAGTACAACACGAACGCCTTTCTCATGGACAGCCTGGCCCAAAACTACGGGAGCGCGGCAGTTGGGCAATTGATACGCACTATGCAACCCAACTCGGATGTTCGCATCCTGAGTACGGTCACGGGCAGCGGCGCACTCAACCAACTCAATCTCGACTGGCGCGACTACCTCACCTGGCGCGTACTGCTGGAAGACCAGTTGATTCGCCAGCGCGACCAGGACAATTTTGTGCGTCTGTACGACACCCGTGATGAACAGGTGGTCAACCTGATGGCGACTCGTTTTAACACCCTGCCCACCGAGCAGAATAAGACGGTTGTGTCGGTAGTGGCAGAAACCGGCGCGGATGGTTCGCCCCAGTTACGGGCGGTCATGCAAGTTGGCGATGGTCCAGAGACGATCCTGGCGGAAGTCCTGTTCCGACTGGTGGACGGGGTATGGCTACGGGCGAATTGACACGTTTTCGCTTCTGAACTATGCTACAGGTATGCTGACAGGGATACACCATTAGGAGACGCGGCTACATGACGAAAGAACAAGACGATCTCAGTGTGTTACGCCAAAGTACCGAGGATTTTGACTTCGATTTTGATCAGGATAATGAAATCGTCCTCAAGGAAGATCAGGAAGCGAAAGTAACCAAACTGTTTCTGGGGATGACCGCCGTTGAGCGGATGTTCCTCTCGATTTTCCTGTTCATGAATGTCGCCATTATCGGGCTGGCGCTGCTGCTGGCAACCGGGCGAATCGTGTTCTAAAGTAGGTTATCGAAGATAATCCAACCGGTGAGATTCGTAGGGGTGCAATACATTGCGCCCGCCTTGAAAACATACGACAACGCGCTTAGAAAAAAGCAGGGGCGAATCGGTGATTCGCCCCTTGTCGTTTATTAAAGTGCCGGTATGACTGTTTAGCTCCCCGGCTTCAGGACGAGCGTCTGTGCCCCGGCAGCTTGTACCTGTTCGCGTGACCACAGCATCGGGTGATACTGGATGTTGCGCCACAGGTCAATAAAGTCGCCGTAGTGTTCGCTGTAGGGATGGCCGCTTTGCCCGGTGGTGTGGATGCTCAGGCTTTGCGTGAGGTCACTTAAGTCCACGATCATGCGCATGGAGGGCAGCGCCTGCACCGTAAAATCATTGTTCACTCCTCTAAACCCGGTGGCATTGACCGCATCCGAGCCGCCACTGGTGGCAACCGGGCCGCGATTGACGATATTTTCAATCAGGTCAATTCCACTCAGGCCGAGCGGATTGCTGACGAAGGTGGCGGTGTGAACATCGCCCCAGCGCCATTTGTCCCGATCCGCACCGAGCGCGTCCGTTGCCGCCTGATAACCTTCGGCAAAAGCACGCACCAGGATGTCATCACGGGTTTCGACCACATCCGGCGTGTTGATGTCATCCCACCAGGCGTTTTCGGGGTCTTGCGCCAGTTCATAAGTTGCCCACATACTCAGATCGCGGGTCGTTGCATTCATTACATCACCCAACTGATCGTTATACAGGTCATTCAGCAGATTCACCCAGAAGAAGCCATAGAGCGCGGCCTGCGGGCTGTCCATGTCCAATTGGTAGTCCCACTCCAGCAGCCAGGCACGAGCATTCGTGAGGTCCTCAGTATCAAACTTCACCGCTTCCAGGTAGGGCATGAGTTCTTCGGCGCTAATCATCTTATTGTCGCCCTGAATCGCCTGGATGGTTTCGGCGGTGTGCTGGTCACTGGCCTCTAACATTTCGACAATCCGCTGGGCGCGGTAGCCATAAGCCCACTCCTGGCCGATGAAATAGTTGGAGTCTGCACCAAACTGGTCGGCCAGCTTGTCGCGTAGTTGGTCGTAGTATTCCAGCGGCACGACGGCCTGATTCGCGGTTGCGATATAGCCGCGTTCCGGGTTTAAGATGCGCGGCATATCGTCAAACGGGATATAGCCCAACCACTCGTATTCATCCGTCCAACCGGGAACCGGCAACAGACCGGAATGCCCGGCGGCACGAATCGGGATCATCCCCGGTGTCTGGTAGCCGATGTTCCCTTCTACGTCAGCATAAATGATATTCTGAGCGGGACTATCCCACCAGCTAGCCGCCTCGCGGAATTCTTCCCAATTGCTGGCCTGGTCGAGCATGATGAGCGCCCGGAAAATCGTCCCGGATTCATAGGCTGTCCAGCGCAGCGCCATCGGGTCGGTGTTGTTGAAGCCGCTCGGCAGGTGTGTATCCGGGTCAATACTGTTGTCGTTGATAATCGGGCCGAGGTGCGTTTCGCGCACCTGAATGGTCATCGGCGGTTCCCCATCACCGAAATTGATAACTTCATCATAGACGGTCATATCCCGCCATTCGCCATTCCATTCGTACTGTAAATCGTTATCGGGATTGACCTTAATCATGTACAGGTCTTGTGTGTCCGGCCCGACATTAGTCACACCCCAAGCAATATTGGCGTTGTGGCCGATCACCACGCCCGGCGCGGCGGGGAACGCAAAGCCGACGACATCAAACGGACAGGAGTCGTCCACAGTGGTGCAGTGCAGACCGACTTCATACCAGATAGACGGCATCTGAATGCTCAGATGGGGGTCATTCGCCAGGAGCGGCATTCCGCTGGCAGTTTTCTTTCCGCTGATGACCCAGTTGTTGCTGCCAATACCCGCGCCTTCCCCGAACATCGTCGCCATTGTGCTGCGGTAATCATTGGCAAAGGTGCTATCTACACCGACAACGCCATCAATATGAGTCGCTTGAGCCGTTGTCAGTGTGTCCTCACTGATAGGCAGGTCTTCGGCCTGGAGAATGGTGGGTTTGTAGCCAAACGGCCAGGGGCGGACATACTCATCGGTCATTTCCTGACCGAGTTGCGCGTAAAGATCGGAACGATCCAGTTCCTCGCCCCAGTTGCCACTGAGGTTGTCGGCCATGACCTTCGTCCAGACGAGCGTATCCGCCGGAGTCCAAGGTTCAATCGTGATGTTGACCCCGGTCAACCCCAGGAGCGTATATTCCAGCGCAAGGTCGCCCTTGTCGCGGTTCATAATGTAGGTATTCACTCCATCGGCAAACGCCTGCAACAGGGCGATTTCTTCTTCGGTGTAGCTCGCCAGGTCACGCTCAGCAGCCCGCCGCCAACCGGCTTTGCGAATGAAGACATCCGTCCCAATCAGGCTGTCGGTTTTGCCGGTAAGTTCCTGGATCGTACCGTTCCCGATATGGCGTGAGAACTCCATCTGCCACCAACGATCCTGCGCATGGGTATAACCTTGCGCCCAGAACAAGTCATGCGTATTGCTGGCGTAAATGTGGGGAACACCATATTCATCACGAATAATCTCCACTGAATCGGTGAGACTGCTGCTCCCGGCGGCCTGTGCGCTGGCGGCGGTAATCGTGATTTCACCGCTCTGCTGGGGCAGCGGGCCGCGTGTCCAGTCGTTAAAGATGTAGAGGCCACCCAGCACGGCAATGACCACCACCACGACCAACACTAATAAAATTATGCGTAGTATTTTCATCCAAATACTCCCTAGGAAATTAAATAGCATCAGGGTTTTATTCCCGGCTTAGTTGTACCGTATTTGTGAAACGCCGCCAAGCGATTGATCTATTTCTTAATCATCGTTCAGCGCGGCGAGTTCCGCCTGGACGGTGGCAGCGTAGCGGGCAGCCTCGTCCGCGTGCGTCCCGGCGGGCGCGAGTTCTAGATAATGCTGGAAGTCGGCCCACGCTTCCGGGCGGAGTTCCTGCCCAGTCTGGAGGATGGAATAGTAGAGGATGCCACGATAAAAATAGGCGTCGGGGTAATCCGGGTCGAGTTCAATGGCGGCGTTGTAGTCGGCCAACACCTCATCCCACTCATAGAGGTACAGGTACATTTGCCCGCGCAGGACGTACAGTTCGGGGTTTTCCGGCTCGATCTCAATCGCGGCGGTCAGGTCTGCCACCGCATCATCGTAACGCGCGGCGAGAGCATGTTCCTGGGATTGGCTTATCAGCGCGGCAATCTCGCTATCGTGGAATTGCCTGGTCTGAACGATGAAAAATCCGCCCATTACCAGAACCACCAACCCGATCAGCAGTACCCACTTTCGCATTCGGCATCACTCCTGTATCAACCCATCGCGTCTCTATTATATCCCTACCAAGCAGACCGCGTTTATCCCAAATTATTTGGGATAAGTTTGTTAGTATTTGGGATACAAAATCCGCAAAATTCGCTTTTAGAGGTCTTTTCATGTATAATGAAGAGGTTGGTCAACATAATTTTTGTAGCAACTGACCCCGCTTTTTGGGGCATGGAAAAACGACCAACCTGAGGGAAAATTCGCACCCCGGATGATGCCGGTGAACGACAAAACAACGAAAGGATAAGCGTGTTTTGGGCTGCCTGTTCCCTGTTCAGTGCAGGGGGGTCAACAGGTGGCTTTTAGCGCGAGGTTATGGAAATGGACATCGGTACGGTACGCCCGGTCAATATTAATGAGGAAATGCGCGGCAGCTACCTCGATTACGCTATGAGCGTGATCGTCGCCCGTGCGCTGCCGGATGCGCGGGACGGCCTCAAACCGGTTCACCGGCGCATCCTGTATGCCATGTATGACATGGGGATTCGCTCAAATACTTCGTACAAGAAAAGCGCCCGTATCGTCGGTGACGTGCTGGGTAAATATCATCCGCATGGCGACAGCGCCGTGTATGATGCAATGGCGCGTATGGCGCAGGATTTCTCACTGCGTTACCCGCTGGTAGACGGACAGGGGAACTTCGGCAGTGTGGACGGGGACAGCCCGGCGGCGATGCGTTATACCGAAGCCCGGTTGTCAAAGATGGCCGAAGAACTGTTGGCTGACCTCAATATGAATACGGTGGATTTCACCGAAAACTACGACGGCAGCACACTTGAGCCGTTGGTGCTTCCGGCGCGGCTGCCCAACCTCCTGCTCAACGGGGCGAGCGGTATCGCGGTGGGTATGGCGACTAACATTCCCCCCCACAACCTGCGCGAACTGGCGCAGGCCATCACTTATGTGATTGACAACTATGACCGCGCCGATGAAATCACCGTAGACGAACTGATGGAATTCGTGCATGGGCCGGATTTCCCCACCGGGGCGCAGGTGGTCATTAATGATGAACTGAAAGAAGCGTATGCCACCGGCAAAGGCCGGGTGGTGATGCGGGCCAAGTCCGATGTCGAGGAGATGAAGGGCGGGCGCTTCCGGCTGGTGTTCACCGCCATCCCCTACCAGGTGAGCAAGGCCGGGCTGATTGAACGAATTGTCGAACTGGTACGTTCAGGGCGGCTGGAACATATCAGCGACTTGCGCGATGAATCAGACCGTAATGGGATGCGGTTGGTGGTGGAACTCAAGTTCGGCGCTCAACCGAGTACCGTGCTGAACCGGTTATACAAGTACACTCAACTGCAAAGCACCTTCAGCATTCAAATGTTAGCACTGGTACGGGGTGAACCGCGTACCCTCAGCCTGAACCGGGCGTTGCAACTCTACATTGACCATCGCTATGAGGTCATTGTCCGGCGTTCAGAATTCGAGTTGGAAAAGCAACGGGCGCGGGCGCATATCCTGGAAGGGCTGCTGAAGGCGCTTTCCAGCCTGGATGCAATTATCAAGACGATTCGCGCCGCTGAAACGGTGGACATCGCCCGTGAGCAACTGATGACCCGCTTCGACCTGAGCGAAGCGCAGGCCAACGCAATTCTGGAAATGCAGTTGCGCCGGTTGGCCGCCCTCGAACAACAGAAAATCCAAGACGAATACAACGAGATTATGGCACGAATTGCCTACCTGGAAGACCTGCTCTCATCCCCACAGAAAATTCTGGATGTGGTGCGCGAGGACATCCAGCAGGTGGCCGAAGAATACGGGGATAATCGCAAAACCGACATTCTCTATGGCGTCAACACCGATTTTGACGAAGCCGACCTGGTGCGTGAAGAAGAAGTCGTGATTTCACTGACCAGCCGGGGCTACATCAAGCGTGTGCCTTCCAGCGCCTACCGCGCCCAACGGCGAGGCGGCAAAGGCGTGATCGGGATGCAGACCAAAGAGGAGGATGTGCTGGTGGATATTTTCACCGCCAGCAGCCTGGATAACCTGCTCTTTTTTAGTAATAAGGGCAAGGTGTACTGCCAGAAAGCCTTCCATGTGCCGGAATCGGGACGCGCTAACCGGGGAACGCTGATTCAGATGATTCTGCCGCTAGAGGTGGATGAACAGATTACGGCCATGCTGCCCGTCGCATCGTTTGAAGATCAGCCAGGCTATTTCGTGATGCTCACCCAACAGGGACGCATCAAACGGGTGGCGCTGGAAGAGTTCGCGGCGGTACGCCCCAGCGGATTGATCGCCATGTCGCTCGACCCGGATGATTTCTTAGGCTGGGTCAAGTACAGTGACGGTGATCAGGACATCATCCTCGTGACCCAGCAGGGACAAAGCATCCGCTTCCACGAGTCGGAAGTGCGGGTGATGGGACGCCCAGCAGGGGGCGTCAATGCGATCCGGTTGGAAAAACTGGAATATCAGGATTTGGTGGCCGGAATGGATGTGGTGAACTTCGACCACACACACGTTCTGGTCGTGACACAGAACGGGTTTGGCAAGAAGACGCCGGTTGAAGAATATAAAACACAGGGACGCTACGGCATGGGTATCCGCACGTTGGCACGCAACGAAAAGACGGGCCCAATCGTCGCGATGCGCTGTGCCGCTGGGAACGATGACATCATGCTCATCACCCGTAATGGGGTGGTTCTCCGCACCAATCTGGATGAAATCCGAGAAACCGGGCGTTCGACCCAGGGCGTCACACTGATGAACGTAGCGGAGGACGATGAAGTCGTGAGTATGACGTTTATGGAAGTGATTGAAGAATTTAATGGCGACGAGCTATTTGAGGAAGAATAGATCGTAGCGCCAAATTCCCACAGAATCAAATAGAGGGCTTCACGGCCCTCTTTGTTTTGGCACAAAGAAACAGGGCGCAGGATTGCCCCTACGCCCTGGGTATGACAACCATCGTAACCGGCTTAGAAGTCTTCTTCGTCTTCCTTGCCCTTGTGGATGATCTCCGGTTCGGCTGAACCTTCTTCCAACTCGGCAACTTCCAGGTCTTCTTCCGCGCGGGCGGCAGAAGTCTGGCTGATACGGCAGATCATTTCATCCGGGTCATTGAGAATTTTGATGCCCTCGCCCAGGTCAAGGTTATGGACATAAATCGAGTCGCCTACTTCAACCAGGGGCGAGAGGTCTACTTCGATTACACTGAGCAGTTTACTCGGCAGGGTTTCAATCGAGAGCATGGAGGGGCCAGCCAGCAGAATACCCTTCTTGGCAGCCACCGCCGGGCTTTCGTTGACGAAATGGATGGGGACATCAGTGCTGATGACCTGGCTCTCATCCACCACGAAGAAATCGACATGCAGAATATCGCCCCGAATCACGTCACGCTGTACGTCACGCGCCAGGACGGTGTGGGTGTTTTTGCCAACTTTGAGGTCAATCAGGTGCGTCCCACCAGCACTCAGCAGCGCCAGTTCCAGCGGACGATACGCAATCTGCGCACTGATCGGCTCGATGCGCGGGCCGTACAGCGCCACCGGCACCAGCCCCTGCCGCCGCAGCTGACTGACTTTTTTGCCGACGACGTTACGCGGCTCTGCTTCCAGGTTTAAGTTTTCAGCCACAAGAAATCTCCTTCACACAGAAACCGGCCAGTCGCCGGTGGATGTGCCGTAATCAGAATACCCTGCATTCTAGCGAGAGGGGTGGATTCCGTCAATCCTAAGTCTGTCTGCGAGGGCACTCAGATCATTAGAGGCCATACCAAATGGGATACAATTCTATCGGCTATTGGCCGCTGGCCTGTGGCATTTTAGCCTGTGAGCATCTTAGCTATTCGGCTATAGAGCTAACTGGCTTTGTATGATATGACAGGATGGGAAATCAAAAGGAAGTTATCAAGGGGACGTGTGGTACACTAATGACTGTAACGAATTGGTGAAAATTTTAGCTAAGCATGATGTTTGACACTGCTCAAAAGAGCAGACATATATATCGTTTTTGAGGACTATATGGCAGATCGTGTGGCATTGGTGGTAGATGACGCGCCCGCCAACCGCGAATTTCTGGAACGGTTATTAGGTCAGGCTCAATTTACAATTCGCAGCGCCGCCAACGGCCAGGCGGCTTTAGCCGTAATAGCTGATTTGGATGAACTACCCCTGGCGCTGGTGGATATGAAATTACCCGATATGCGCGGCGTCCAATTGACGGTGGAACTACGGCGACGTTTTCCCTGTTGTTATATTGTGATCGCCACCATGTATGATGACCGGACGACGATAGAAGAAGCATTCGCGAGTGGGTGTAATATCTACCTGGTGAAACCCTACGGATTTATGGAATTGTTCCAGCGCCTGATGAAAGGTGAAATCCAGCCCGAACCCACACGGATTGACACACCAGTTCGGTACCGGGCCAACCCGCCTGTGCAGTCCAGCATAACCTTTATCTATCCAATTATGAATTTCACATTACAGGTAATGGCGGTCTGATGCCATCCATGACCGGTGTTTTGTTGCATCAGAAATGGCAATTGACGCTTTACAACCGCGGACGAAAGTATCCACACGAAGAAACAAGCCGCAAATAAAATGGATTTTCGCCGCACTGCAAAATGGCTGCACCGCTGTCATGGCCACCAAGTATCAGGAAACATTGAAAGTACACTGAGCTGCCAATGGCAATGGTCAACAAGGGTCAACAAGGAGGACGGGTTCCACTGAGCAGATACCTGGTTCAACATTTGTTCAAATAATCCTGTGAGACCTGGCACTAAAAGGCAAAAGGGCTGAGTTCATCATCAAAACACATCCTGCTCAAGTCCGCCAAAGGGTTGCCCCTGCCAATGCCCATGCATTCAAGTTAAATTAAGAAACAGAGCGAACCAGCAACACATTCCCATACAGACACCGAATACATACAGCCCAGTGGAAGCGGTTGATGCGCAGCCAAAACCGCAGTACTGCGCGAAACGCGCCTGGTTGTGCCGCACCCCTTCGGCGGATGATCATCTTTACCAGACACCCGCTGCAATACCCACCGATCCCGGCCGAATGATTAACCACGCCAGGAAAACAGGCAGCCTCTGCCGCGGACAATGAGATGTACATTGCCCTGCTGGCGGAGTGTCCTGCCCCAAGCAACTGATTTTCTGACGCCAAAACGCCAGAAAACCGCACGATGAACCGGGCGATCGGCGGCCACTTCTATGCGCGGTACCGCTGGCGATGACTGCCCGGCCCGAAGGGCGCATCCTGCGCTGAGCACTTGTCCAGACCGCCCAGCAGGCACGTCTTTGATTCCCGACACCAAGCAGATACGCCAATATGCCGGGCGCTGACGAGACAAACCTGACGCCGAACATCCCCGTAAAGGAAAATTCTCTGCGCGGTAGATGCTTTGTGCGAGTATTATGGACGAAAAACAGCCAGTGAATTCTGCTGCGGGCGCCACCGCGCGATGTCCGCCAGCAAACCGACCGGGAAACCGCCTGCCGTAGCGACGCCTGGCGTGAATGGGCGGGGTGTTCTGCGCGCCTGGCGGCGCGTTCCGTGTTTCCGGCCGAACGAACCGGAGGCTTGAAAAATGAATGCCACTAGAATATATGTTGTGCAACTTGACGACCCCAGCTTGCTGCGGTGACGGCAGGGATGCGGTCAGCGCGGGCGCAAACCGATTGGGACGTGTTGAACGGCATTTTGACCGCCTGCTGGCAAGAGAAGTTGCTGGCAGCCTGAAGCTGGCGTCGGGTTTCCGCCAGAGCAGCCTGCGGGTGCCCGCCCGATGGGCTCGAGCGGCAAGAGGCGTTTTATTTCTGACGGAGTACCGCCGCCAGCCAAGGCCCAGCGCTGGAGCCGAACTGGTGGGGACGCCGCGCCAAACCGGAAAGCCTGCCAAAGCGTGCGGACAGCCACCGAAACCGACCGGCATCCTCACGATACGCTGGGTAGCTTACCAGTGGAAGATGTCATGCCGGGCGGCAGATCATCAGCCGGCCGATTTTGAAACCGGTCGCGCTTAAACAACCGCCAGGAACACCGGGCGAATGGGTCGCGCTGATCCCAACCAGATTGAGGCGCCTGCCCTTCACAAAGGCAGAAAAGAGCGAGTGGCGAAATGAACCCGCTCGACGCGCCCAAGGCGACCGCCTCACAAAACAAGTGCAAACTAGATGGTACGAAATCGAGGAAGCGGAAATCAGCGGTTACGGAATTATACAGCGGAACGGCTGCCAACCGGAAGCCAGCAGTATCCCGGCGACACCGACAACTTACAGGCCCAACTGCGCCCTACCAGAACGTGGGCCGGCTGGCTGTCGCAGATGGCGCAATGCGGGTTGGGCGTGCCTGGCCGATGACATGGGGCTGCAAGACGCTGCAACGATCACGCCTGGCTGCATGAGCGCAGACAAATGGCGATGAATTCCAACCTGTGGCGCTGCTGCTGGTCTGCCTGACTTCTGGTGGTCGGCAACAAAGTGCATGGAGCCGTCGCGGCTCACCGCTCAGTGTACAAGCACCAGGGGCAAAGGCAAAGCGTCTGCCGCAAGAGGTGGTAGCGCGACGCGGTGCCGACGAGTTACGCCCCACCCACCGTGACCTGGATGTTCCCTGCACGGTCGTCGTGCAGCTGGATGAAGGCAGAACATCAAGAACCTGGCGACCAGTTTCAGGCTGCCCGCAGTCTGGAAGCGCAGTACCGGCTGGCGCCTGTTTCCGGGACGCTCTGTCGAAACCGCCTTTTGACGGAACTCTGGTCAATCTTCAATTTTAATCCGCTACCTGCTCAGCAGATTTTAAGGCGATCTTCACACCGATTGAGCGGTATCACGACCAGACGCGGCGGCAGCACTGTTGTTCCTCACCGCGCCTTTATCCTGCGGCGGAGAAAACTGACCCATGATCATCGCGGACGGGCTGGATAAAGTTCGAGAACAAGGCGTGGCATTGCGGCCTGACGCTGGAACAGGCGACACTTGCCAGGCGGTGGTGCGAGAAAATGGACTCTATCGAGAGCGCGATGATGATATGGCACGGCGCGGTGGAAAAAAGGTGATGCTCACGGCTGAAGCAAATTCAAAACCACCCGCACATTTCTGAAGGAAGTGGCGCGCAACGGCTGGGTGGACGCAGCGGGTGCTGAAACGACTGGTCGAGATGCTGCGGAACCAGGAGATGGGCGAACAAGTAATCGGCCTTCAGCCAGCGGAAATGAAGAATCGCAAAGCCAGCCTGCGCGGCTATCTCCAGATGAAGTGTTGTTCCTGCATGGCGGAGTCCAAAAAGCCGCGACGAAGGTACGACAACCCAGCCACCGCAGGACTGCACCGGTTCCCTTGTACCGTCACCAAGGCGGGCGGTACAATAACCCGACGAAACGCGAATCACGTACTACTTTTGACCGCTGGTATAACCTGCGGTGGAAAATCAGGCGGACAGACCGCGCTTCCGCATCGGCAGACGGGAAAACGGGCGAGGTACAAATTCATCTGCCTGGGGACGCTGGAAGAGCACCGGACGAGCTGATTGAAAAGAACAGCGCCGCTGACCGATTATCGGCGCGAAAACTGGCTGACCGAACTGGACCAAGTGCTTGCATGATCTGCAGTACCGCGGCAGGACGCGGTGGGAGGCATTCAAGTAGCTGGAATTGCCACTACGATGATGAGGATGATTACTACGACGCCGCCAGCGAGAGAAACACGAGTCTCCGCCAGGAACGCCACGGGATTGACGCCCAGCAGGCGAAAAACCGGCGGCGACATAGTGACGAAATGGTGGGGCAACAGTGGATTATGCGATGGAAAACGCCCAGCTGATGGCGGATGGGGCGCGCAAAAATCCCAGCGCCCGAACGGGCCTGGTACAACGGCTGGAAACCCGCCAGGCGCGTATGCCCTGGCAGAAGGGTCGGGCGGCTGCCCTACCGCTACCAGCGTATTGTTGCGTCGGGATGACAGCCAGTGCGATACGCGCGCTGCAAGCCTCGCGAACAGGTGTATGCCGCCGTTGCTCGCCGGGCGATATTAAAGCCGTGCCCAGCAGGTCGGGCCATCGCCAGCCCCGCAAACCCGGAGCACTCTGGATGTTCGAGTGTTCTTGCCCGGACTGAAGGACCCAAAAACACAGCGCGGCGGTCTATTACCCGCTGCGAGCACTGATGACGACCCATTTATCCTATTCCACCTACGCGGGCGCAGCGAATGTCTTGGCGGTTACGGGCGCGCGGTGAAACGGAAACGCCGGAATCCATACCCGAACGGAGGCGCTGCGGGATGCTTCTGTTGGATGCCGATCGACGGGTATTCTGACAGCTGGTGGCGAAACGCCAGCAGCGAACAGGTAAAGAACCGCTGGCACCAGCCTTTGGGACACCGGCAAGATGGAAACAGAACCCAGGGCGCCCATCATGAAATCGTGCCTGCGCCAGGCTGGGCTTCCAGGAGGCAATTGACCGCAAATCCAAAGCGTTACCACCGAACCATCAGACTGCCTGCGCTGCGTTGCAGCTGCTGGGCTCTCGCCAGTGGTGTATTGGCGTCATCCGTTCCACATCATCGCCGGTATTCCCCGGGGCGGGTGTTGCCTCCGCGCCCAGCAAATCCTGAACTGCACAATTCTGGCGGGCGTTGGGGTCGTCGTTTATCCCGGTGTCGGCCTGGCCGCGAGAAGTGATCGTGACGATACCGCCCTTGGCGACTTGCCAGCCCGCCTGACACTTGCGGTGGCGGCGGCGATCCGAGTGTGGTGGCAGTGGAGGACCACCCCTGACGTCTCAGATTATCCCCGCGCCAAAATACCACCTGACTACAGGCATTCACCGTCAATCTGACATATTCTATCCCGGTTGCAATACGGCGCAACCTGAATATCAGGAGTTAATCATTCAACCCACCCGGCCAATGATGGTGACGCCAGTGATCTTCAGGCCAGCGGGCTGCCGGATGGATACGCAGATCATCAGCAGTTGCCGTCAATCGCCACCAGCGCGAAATAAAGCGTCGCACCTGATTGTCGGAGCGCTGGTTTCGCCTGATTGCCCCACCTGATCCCGGTGTGACAGGTAGGCGACGCCAATATTTACGGCTGGCCTGGCGGTGCGCATCTCCTGGAGCGCCGTCCTGCATCTGACCGCACAGCTTCCCGGCCTGTGGCAGGTACGAGCGAAACTGCGTCCGCTGTCTGACCGGCGTCCCCGGTGTGTTGAAGTGCTGCAGGCTGAAGGCCGCGAGTGTTGGGGCCAGCTGTGCGCGAATTTTATCGTCAATGCAGCCTTTACATCGGTTATGGCTTACGGCAGCGTGACGGTGCGACAAACGCCTTCAATCTGATGTTTTCGCGCTGGGGATCATCGCGCGTCGCGCGGTATTCTTACCCTTCGGCGCTGGCGGCGGGTGACATGGACGGGATTCAAGGAACGATTGGCGGCAGCGATGCGAAGCGTGCTGTTCCGTCATTCCCGGCGATGGCAGGCACTGATGCTGCTCGGCGAGCCGCTGTACGGGTGATGTTCCAGCGCGGCGAATGGATGCGAAAATACCGCCGGGGGCAGCCTGGGCGTTGGCATTCTACGCGCTCGGTATCGCCGGATTCAGCCTGCTGGAAGTGCAGTCGCGGGCGTTCTACGCGCTGTCGGATACCTGGACGCCGGTTATCGTCGGCATCGCAGCGATGGTTTCCAACATTGCCCTGAGTGTGGCACTGATTCAGGTGATCGGTGAGCCGGGCAATCTGGCGCGCGGACCGTTCGCAGGGCTGGCACTGGCGAACGCCGTCACCACCATTTTCGAGGCGCTGGCGCTGTGGTGGTTGCTGCGGCGGCGGATCGGGGATTTGCACGATCGGGCGATTCTGAACAGCGCAGGACGGACGGCGCTGGCGGCCCTGGGGATGGGCGCAGTGCTGGCGGCCCTGCTCAACGTCCTGAACGACGCCGGGGCGCTGATCATGCTGGTGGGCGGTGGCGCGGTGGGCGCGGCGGTCTTCTTCGGGTTAAGTCTGTTTTTAGGGGTGGATGAGGCCCGCACCATACCGCGTGTGCTGTTGCGGCGGGTACGGCGAACGTAAATCAGTCTTTTACGTACAATCACGGCGAACGTGATACAATAAAATTATATCATTCATAACCATTGGAGATTGCCCATGTCACCACAAGGTCGCTACAAAAAAATCGTGGTTCCATTGGATGGTTCAGGCTGGTCTGAGAGAGCGATTCCTCATGCGGTGGATATTGCCCGGAATAACGGGGCTGAGTTGATATTGCTGCACGTCTTCCGACCCCCGACTCATGAATTCACCGACCAGATCGCGCTGGCTGGTCAGGAAGGGCAGATTCAGCAGCTCCGCGAGGAGATCAAACAGTACCTGATCGGGATACGCTCCAACCTGCGGAGCGAAAACATCGAAGTACGCACCCAGTTTATCGAGGGCGTTGGGGTTGCCAGCCTGATTTGCGATTACGTGAACGATGAGGGCTGCGACCTGGTGGTCATGAGTACACACGGACGCACGGGGTTAGGCCGTTTCCTGTTCGGGAGCATCGCCAACAAGGTCATGGAATGTGTTGAAGTGCCGGTGCTGCTGATCCGCCCGGATAAAGAGTAAGCTCAAGGCATATTCACGCAGCGATTAGAGCATCAGAAATCGTGTCAAAAGGCTTGGATAGGACACGCTCTTTGTGTTTTAACGCCGCATAATCCGATCAAAGGGAGGTTCGCGGTCAGTCACAGCCTTGCGGATCATCTCAACAGCCCGCAAAGCGGCCATGCGTTCTTCGGTAGATAGGTGAAGGGTGTTGAACTCATCCTCATCGAGCAGGATGACCTGACCGTTGGGCCTCACAAAAACATCCAGTGCCAGGTCATCGGCACGCACCAGGTTGTCAGACAATTCCGCCGGGCGAGTGATATTACAATACCAGCCTTTGATCCGGGCGCTTTCGCCATCCTGCACCTGGAAAATGTTGTACCAGCGATCCGTATAGAACCACTCGATAAACACATCCCCCGAACGAAACGTGACGAAACCCAGATCAACATCAGGGCGCTGAAACACCGCCCGCAAGCAGACCCAATACGAGCCGCCTTCGATTACGTCACCATCATATTCAAAAACCAACCGCCCGGTATAATCGTTTTTTTGTATTACAAAGTCAGCCATAAAGAACTCCGGTGTACGTGCGCCAAATATTATTTCACGCCCGCCCAATGGTATGGACGACGAGCAGCATACCCGCGCTGAAGCTGACACGGGCGACCTCAGTTAGCATCACATTGCTGACCCCACGCGCCGGGCCGAAAACCAGGGTTTCGCCCTGCAATGGATAGCGCAGATGCTCGGTGACAATCCCTTCGACAGCACCACCCAGGGGAACAAGCGAAATGGTATCACCAGCAGCGCCTTCCAGTTCCCACTGCCCTGGAAACAGCAGGTAAGCTTCCTGCCCCCCGGACACCAGTCGCACATCGCGCCCGCGCAGGCCAGGCAGTGCCATCAGGTAGACGTTGCTCAACGTCTGATCGAGGCGATCCCCGATGGCGCCAATAATCCGAATCCAGTCAGCATCCAGGCGAACGGCATAGTTCAGCGCCAGTTCAAGGTCAGTCTCATCTTTCGCCGGTGGGTAACGCAGAATCTCAACCAGATCGGCATCCAACTCGTGCAGTTCACCAGAATCCACCGAGTCCATATCGCCAATGATGGTATCCACCATGCAGCCCAACTGCCGCGCCAGGCGTGCCCCACCGTCAGCAGCGATCACATGAGATTCAGCAGCAACGGCCAGCGCCTTCTGTACCATCGGCCCATCATTCGGATCACCATTGGCGAAGATTAGAACCTGTTTCATCATTAACTGCCGGTTTTCTGGTGTGAGTTTGGCACAGATCAGCGGGTGCGCCGCCGCCACCGTTCTTTGATTTCGAGTTCATTCAGGCTGGGCACATCCAGGAAGTCATTGACCAGACGTGGAAACCGTTCGTATTCCAGCATCGGGAAATGGCGAATACCCCGGAGCGGGATGGGCAGCATCGTGTCATCTTTTTCTGCCGTGACATAATTCCAGATGTCATCAGAAGGCTGTTCCATAACCACGTCATCGGTCCCATGAATGATGATCGTTGTCATGGGCAGCAGGCGAACCGTATCCAACAGGCGACCACTATCAAAATTCTTGATGCTCTGGCGCACCGCCTTCAGGTCAGTCTTATTGACATCTACCAGCAGTTTATCGTATTCCGGCTCAGAACGTTTGAAGCAGCGCCCTAGCAGGGCTTCCAGATCAACACCACCTATTTTCTCGATCAAGGGGTTCCCCGTGCCCGGGGTAGAGTAATTTGATACCTGATTCTCTAATGCCGCAAGTTGGGCAGCAGCAGCGGCCAATTCGCCCTGTGTCCGCGCCTTTGATGCTTCTAACAAAGCGGCGCGCATGGCCGAACTCGCGTTCATGATCGTCGCTTCATTAGCGGGAACCCCGCTAGCAGCCGAACGGTTATCGGTCAGCGCAACCGGACGCCCGGCAGGAATCCGCGTCTCCAAATCGCCAGGGTCAAATAACGGCGGGTTCACCAGCGCCAGACGCGGTACAGAATCCGGATCACGGCGGGCGATTTCAATAGCAACGAGCGCCCCCAGGCCATGCCCAACCAGTGCAATTTTAGGCTGCCCCATGTTCTTCATGAAGTCCAGGAGCATCTGTACCTGGTGGTCAAGCGAGTATTTGCTCTCGTTTTTGCCGGAATCCCCAAAACCAAACAGGTCAATCGCATAGACACGATATTTCGACTGCAACTGCTGCATGGTCGGCACCCAGTAACGCCAAGAGCCAATCCAGCCGTGCACAAGATAGACCGGGCGACCTCGGCCCAACACCTCATAGTGAACGAGGTCTCCCCCTAATGTAATGGCGCTCATAAGTTGCCAATCCCAGTGTTTAAGTACTTCAGCATTGTTGATTGTTCTCGCAACCGCTGTCCGTTGCCTATGGGCAATCGTGCCATGTGGCTGCACGATGTCGAAATCCTACATGATGCCGGGCAGCAGTGCAAATTTCCGGGTTACCGAATCTGATTTTGCGCCAGGATTTCCGCCACCCGCCGGGTCAGTTCATCCGGCGCGAAAGGCTTCAGAATGTAGGCAGTTGCCCCCACTTCCAACCCGGTTTGTACCTCTTCGTCCTGCCCTTTGGCGGACAGAAACACCACCGGAACATCCTTGAGTTCAGGGATTTGTTTCATCTGGCGACAGGCTTCATACCCTGTCATACGCGGCATCCGCACATCCATCATGATTAAGTCCGGTTTGACCTTCGGCGCGAGTTCTAACGCCTCAGCCCCGTTCGCCGCCTGTGTGACCTGGTGGCCGGCGAACATCAGCGTGTAATTAATCAGTTCTCGAATGTCGCGTTCATCTTCAGCTACTAGAATATGTGCCATTGATTTCTGCTATCCCCTGCTGCGGTTAGTATTCAATCGCTTCCTGCGCGGGCTGCTCAAACGGTAAGCGGATAAAGAACGTCGTACCTTTGCCCTGTTCGGATTCAAACCAGACTTCACCATGGTGCATTTCCACCAGTTGCTTGACGATAGGAAGCCCTAAACCAGTTCCAGCTACATCCATAACCAATGCATGGTCTTCGAAACGCTCGAACCGTTCCCAGATACGGGGGCGGAACTCCGGCGGGATGCCGATTCCCGTATCCGCAATCGAAATTATCACATTGTCGTCTTCAGACCAGGCCTTAATAGCTATCTTACCACCGGCATAGGTATAATTAAAGGCATTGTCCGTCAGGTTTGTCAGGATCTGAGTCAGTTTATGCGTATCAACCTGCAGCGGCGCTAACTGTGGCTCAATTTCCATTGTGACATCCAGCGGTTTGTCTTCATGCTCGACACGGTTCCGTAAACCAGCCAGCACCGGGTTCAGCACATCCTCAATATCGATCAAATCGAGGTTAAGGCGTTCACCGGCGTCAATCTTGGAAATGTTCAACAGGTCATCCACGAGATGACTCAGCCGGTCGGCATTGGTCTTGATCTTGACGAGGAAGCTCTTTTGCGCTTCAGGAATGTCGCCCGCCACACCCATCAGCAGCAGGTCGGCAAACCCTTTGATACTGGTCATCGGTGTGCGGAGTTCGTGGGATACGTTCGAGACAAATTGACTCTTGATCTGGTCTACTTCGACTTCTTTGGTGATGTCACGGAACACCGACACTGTTCCCAGGAAGCGCCCGGCATTGTGGACGGGAGACAGGTGAACACTGACGACCTTTTTACCCAGTTCGAGCCGTTCTTCCAGGAACGACCCTTCCGGGTGTTGCTGCGGGTTGTTCTGCCATGCGTTGATGGTGTTCGCCCAGATATTCGCGGAACTTCCGAACAGACCGGTGAGCCGCTGCAAGGTCTGCCCCAGCGCATGGTCACGCGGCAGGTCAAGGATACGCTGAGCCGCCGGGTTGAACAGGACGATCACCCCATCCGAGTCGGCCAGCATGACCCCATCCGCAATACTGTCGAGGATAGCAGTATTCTTTTCAGCTTCCTCCTGCTCGGCACGCAGCAGCGTCCCCAGACGCTCGGCCTGGTCACGGATAAGGTGATACAACTCGGCGTTGGACATGGACGACGCGATCTGGTTGGCCGCCGCGACGACCAGTTTGATCTGGCTTTCCGTGAACACCCCTGATGTGCTACTCAACAGCACAATAACACCCTGTACGTCATCGTTGGTTTCCAGTTGGACGGCCAGGGCACTACGATACTGCTGTGCGTCCGGGTCGGACTCATCCCAATAGGGTTTCTGGTGCAGATCATCTACCACGACATAATTGTCGTTTTCGATCAGCCATTCGGCCAACTTTTGCGCCGGGTGCAGCTTCCTGAGATACTGCTTGGCGTCGCCGTGCAAGGTGGTGCGCGGGAACAGTTGATCGGTCATCGGGTCAATTAGCATGACCGTACCATCATCCGCATTGACAGCCTGGGCAACCATTTCGAGCGCCCGCGCCAGTACACGATCCAGGTCAAGCGTCCGCGCCAGGTCGGAGGTGATATGGTAGAGCGTATCAATCCGGTCACGCTCTTTTTGCAGTTCGGCGGTGCGTTCCTGGACACGCAGGTGCAGTTCGTCCGCAAAGCTGCTGATTTGCCTGAATAGCCGCGCGTTCTGGATAGCCGCGCCAAGCTGCGTGCCAACAGTGGTCAACAGACGTTCATCATTCATGCCAAACGTCCGGTTACGATGCGAATCACGGAGTGCCAGCACGCCCATCACCTGGTCGCCAGCGACAACCGGTACACCCAGATAACTCTTCACATCCCCTTCGCCATTGGTGATGCCCAGGTTACGGCGCATCTCGTTGGCGTCCCAGTTGCCCCCCCCTAGCGTGAGGGAACGACGGTGACGGATAATGAACGAAACTTCATCCGTGTTCAACTCGCGGGGTGAAATTTCATAAGTCTTACCATCCGCAACAGCCAGCGGGAAAGTGATATGCTCCGTCTCGCCGTCATATAGCGCCAGATACAACTCGTCAGCATCCGTGACACGGGGAATCTGCTCGCGGATGATGGCGATCATCTTATCCATTTCCAGAGTGGATGAAATCGCCTGGCTGAGATTGTTAATGATGAAACTTTCTTCGACCAGCGCCGCCGTCTCAGTAGACAGACGGGCATTCTGGATGGCAATGGCGGCCTGTGCGCTCAAAGCCTGCGCAATACGGCTCTCCTGATAGCCGAATGAGCGACCAGGGTCATTCGTCCCAACCTGAATCAGACCGATAGACTGATCGTGGACGATGAGTGGAATCAGAGCTTGCAAACGGTTGCCACGCTCAGCCAGTACCGCCTGCTCCTTTGCATCTCCGCCGTTGTCTCCGGCTTGCACGGCCAGAATCTCGCGGTTCTCCATCGTTCGCAGCCTGGCAGGGTATTCGCGCAGGTTGTACTGTACTGGCAGGTTGGATACCTGTTCAGGATTACGCGGTTGGTCAGTCTCAACAGTCAGGACGTTTTCAACATTATCCCACAGCATAATGCTGCAATCGTCCATGTTCAGAGCTTGCTGGATCAGGGCAGCGACACTGTGGTACACATCCTCCAGGTTGAGCGAGAGCGATGTGGCCTGTGCAGCTTCCAATAGAGTCTCTAACTCATGGCTGCGCACCAGGGTTTGTTCCAGCAGGTTCGTATTCTGCACGGCAATCGCTGCCTGGTTAGCGATGATCTGCCCCAGTTCAATTTGCTCCTCATTGAAGCGTCGAAAGCCGACGTTCGTTTCCAACTCAAACGCGCCAATCACCTGCCCGCCCACTGTCATCGGAATCAGGCCATACGTGATAATGCCGCGCGGGGTCAGCTCCTGTTTGATCACGTCATCTTCCGGCAGTTCGGCAATATTTTCGTAAATCAGCGATTTCGCGGTGCGGCGGATATACCGTGCAGCCGCGCTCTCCAGGAGGTTAATCACCTCACTCGGCGGCGCATCACCTCGCGGGAACTGCACAATCACGCGCCCTAAGTGATGGTCGCGCTCAAAGATAATCGCCCGCGCCTGCGGGATGTTGAGCGTCTGCGCGATCTCACGTAAGGCAATTTCCAGAATATTTTCGCTATCAAGCGACTGCGCCAGTGATACCGATACCCGGTTAAGCAGACTCAACCGCTCGGTGCGGTATTCGGCCTCGGTGTAGAGGTCAGCATTTGCCAGTGCAACCGCAACCTGATTCGCAAAGGCGAAACCGGCCTGCTGCGCCTGAATGTCATCATAAAAGCTCGGTTCAGCTTTGGTGAGGGCGATCATCCCGACCACATTATACTGGTTGACCAGCGGAATCCCCATCCAGCTTTTATGCTCTTTCTCGCCGGGGAGCGGGTCGCGGCCTTCCAGATTGCTGATGGCGAACACGTTACGGGTTTCCATCACCTTTTTGAGCCGATCATGGGAGGCAACAGGGATACGCACCCGTTCATCTTCAGCGGTTGCAGTCTGCTCATTAAACCCTTTGAAGCCTTCCAGCACGAGATTATCGCCGCTGCGACTCCACAGCGTCATGGTGTCATACGAGAGGACACGCCCGATTTCCTCAACCGCCAGATCAATCACATCTTCGCGGTTGAGTGAGGCGGTAATACGGCTGGAAACTTCAGTTAGGGCCGCCAACTGGTTCGCCCGCGCCTCAATATCATGCTCCAGCCGGGAACGTTCGGTCACGTCCTCAATCAGCAGCACCGCGCCCTGAATAGCGTCCGCGCCGCCCAGGGGATAGATGTAGAAGTTATCAATAAATTCCCCGACCCCCTCATAAACCACCAACTGATTTAGTTTTTCACGGGGTTCACCAGTGGAAAGGACATGCAGCACATCGTCTTTGAGAATGCCCACGAGCTGCGGGCTATAACGAAAGAGATCATTTTGCAGCGCATCCCCGGAATTCCAGTGATAGCGTTCCTGCATATAGCGATTCACGGAACGGATACGGCCGGATGGATCGAGCACAACAATACCCTGCCCGATTGAAGCGACTACCGACTCGTTGAAATACTGCAAATTCAGGGTGCGCTGGAAGAGACGCGCATTCTGGATAGCCACTGCCGACAGACTCGCCACGCGGCGGACAAGAGAGCGGTACTCTTTGAAATACTCATCCTGCCGCTGGTCACTGCCGAGGTGCAGCGCCCCCAGGCTGTTGCCGCCGGCCTGAAGCGGGACAACCAGTGTGGTCTGTTCGCCCTGGTCACGCCACCCTTTTAGGTCATCGTAGGCGGTATCCGCCGTATCTTCAGCGTAGTAGAGCGCGTCCTGCCCGCTGATGTGCGCTTTCGCCAACGAGGTCTGGTCAATCTGACTCCGGTGTTCCTGACGGATGTCGAGGCCACCTTCCTCAAAAACGGTGATACGGTTGATGTCGAAACCGTTCCCCTGAGCATCCTCTAGTGCCAGGGTCATACGGTTAAATGGGACAATCAACAACACGTTGGTGGCAATTGCCTGGGTGACTTCGCTGATGTCCAGCGTCCGCGTAATCGCTTCCATCATATCGTTGAGCCGGGCTTCCTGCTCCACATTTTGCAGGCTTGCCAGGTACAACCGCATGTTTTCAATTGTGGAAGCGGCTTGATGCGCGAAGATTTCCAGCACTTCCACCGCAGACCGTTCTGGCCGCTGATCGCCATGTGGTCGATCCAGACTCATGATGCCGAGCAGATTGCCCCCCGCGCCCAACAACGGGACCAATAGCATGTCGCCATCGTGCCATTTGCGGAAATCATCGGTTTGAGGCAGGGTGCGATTGCCTTCGTACTGAGTACTCAAGCCGTCCCGGATGCGTGCCGGGAAGTGGCGAACCGCCTCAACCGGGAAGAAGAAGGATTCACTGATTTTCTCAACCCCGGCCAGCAGGTCTTCCAACTCATCCAGGCCGATGATATGGTCTTTACTATGTTCAAAGACATCCAGTGGTTGCCCGGCCTGCGCGACACGCCGCAGCAACCGCGCGCCTTCATCCACCAGACTGATGACAATCGTATCAAAGCCCACGCTATGCTGGATACTGTGTGCAATGGCTTCCAACAACGTGACCTGATCCACGTTGGTGTGGAGCATCTGGCCGAGTTCAAAGATGGAGTTCAACTGTTCGACACGCCGCCGTAGCCGGTCACTGCGTTCGATCTGCTCTGTATAGCGGCGATAGTTGCCATACCCCAATGAGGCTTTGACCGCCAGCGCCATCAGAAAGACGGAAGCACGTTCATCAAAGGTGTTCGGACGGGTGTGGTGCAGGTGAATGACGCCCACCACATCATCTTCGAACAAAAAGGCCGCTGCCGCCCCGGAACGTATCGTTGAGGACGGCGATTCCATCGGGTTATTGAGGTAATCACTCACCAAAACGGCCTCAGCACCGACCAAAATGGCTTCGCGCTCAATATCGGCCAACCCTCGGCTGACGGTTTCATCCCCTAAGCGGCGTTCTATTTCCGGTTGGTCTGGTTGTGACCAGGATGCCCGAGGCCGCAGCAAGACAATCGTGCTGCCATCAGCTTGAGTAGCGCGTGCCGCTTCGTGCCGGATGACATCCAGAACCGGGTCAAGGTCTAAACGCTGCGTAAGTTCGTTACTCACGTTGGAAATCGCGTCGAGTTCCTGTAACCGGCGGTTCAGGTTCTGACCGGCGGACTGATACAGGTTGAGCCGCTCAATAGTGGTGGCAATCTGCGAAGCGACGCCTTCCAGTGTTTCAATGTCCGCCTCAGTGTAATCATAATCGCGGTTGGCGATGCCCAACTCACCCAGGCTGCGATCCCCGACGATGAGGGGAACGATGACCGAGCGACGCACCCCGATGCGGCGGGCGATATACCGGTAACTTTCAATCACCCGCGAGTCAGCGATCACATCATTGGTGATGAATGGGTTCTGTGACACCGCAACGCTGTAATCAAAGCCTTTGGCGAAAATATCCTGCACCAGCGGCTCATGCAATTCCACGCCGTATACCCAGCGGGGATACGTCACCAGGCTGCCGGTCTGGTGGTCAAGCACATTGATGAACACCAGCGGACTTTCTACCAGGCTGGCGATTTCGGAAAGAATAGGCGCGAAAGAGTCATCCGTGGTCAGCACACTCCCGGCATGTTCAGCGATCTTCCGAAGGCCCTCGGCTTCCTGGACGCGGCGCTGTACTTCCCGGTACAGGCGCGCATTTTCGATCATACTAGCAACCTGGGTAGCAAAGATCAGCAGCAGACGGGCATCTTTATCCTCAAAGTCTTCTCCGCTGATTTTGTTCGCCACCTGAATCACGCCGATACGCCGACCACCCGCTGAAAGAATAGCGAGCAGTGTTTTTTCGACGCCGACCTGTTCCACAAAATCGTCCAGGCCGACTTCAAAGATCGCCGCTTCCGTGCTGGCGTGGTTAGTGTACCAGTAGTCCCCGGTTTGCCAGAACTCACCGAGGACACTGCCTGGATGCAAGATAATCCGGTACTGCGCCACCCTTTCCACTGGTAGACCGTAGACTGGCGGTTGGATTACGAGTTGACTGGCATCTTTGTCAAAAAGCAGAATGCCGCAGATATTCAGTCCCATCAGGTGGGCGATACGATCGTTGATGTTGGAATAGAACTCACCTTCATGACTGAGCGCACCGATGGCGTGGGTGATTTCCTGCAACCCCATCAATTCACTTTCACGACGGCGTTCACGCTGGTAAAGGCGAATGTTTTCGACCACAATCGCGGCCTGCGCCGCCAATACCAGCATATCCTTCACGTCGCGGGAGGTAAAACCGCCTTCCGTGCGTTTACCGCTGATCTGAATCATACCGATGCGCTGGTTGCCGACTTCCATCGGCACTAACGCCAGGTTGGTGATGCCGGTTACGGAAAACAGAGGGAGCAACCCCAGAGCGGCAACGAGCGCCTCATCTTCTACGTCATTAGAGACCCAGTAAAGCTGGTTTTCCCAGATGTCACGCTGCGGGCTATCCGACGGCACTGGGATGACGAATGATTGGGCAACATGGTCGTCCATCCCGTAAAAAGGCAGCGCCGGGATTAAAGTTTCGCGGTTTTCGTCGTAGAGCAAAAAACCGCAGAACTCCGCACCGATCAACTGCGCGATTCGCTCACTGAGCGCCCGGTAAATCGGGACAGCATCACTACCCATCGATTCCTGTTGCGCCAGTTCTTGCAGACTCACCATATCACTCGCCCGTTGAATCTGGTCGTGATACAGCTCAGCATTGTAAATGGAGGTGGCAATCTGTTTGCTGATGGCTTGCAGCAGCGCCAGATCAGCCTGTGTGAAGCGCCCGGATTCCTGGCTGGCGAGTTCAAATGTACCGATAAAGCGTTCCCCAAGGATCAGCGGAACGGCGACGTAACTGACAAAATGACCGGACAGTTTAGGTGCAATCGCGTTGTGATCCCCGACATGGGGTACCAGAACGGGCTTCTTGTAACGGGCAATCCAACCAGAAATTCCCTCACCGATACGATACCCGCCGCCCTGTTCAGTGAGCGACAGCAGATAACCCGTATCCCCCACCCAACCACGCGGAGTAAGGAACTGACGGCTCGTCTCCCACAGGCAGATTTCCCCAGCATCTGCGGGGGCGGCACGCATCACAATTGAGAGCAGGGCTTGCAGCACCTGTTCCACACCCATGCTGGCGTTGACCGTCTCGCCAATTTCATTGATGATGACAATCGCTTCAGAGAGGTTCAGCGCATCCGAGTGGCCGGTGTTGGTGGCAAGTTCGCGCATCACAACGACCATACGCTGATCGTTTCCAGTGGGGATGTTGTGTGAAGAGGCTTCTACCCAGCGCGTCCCAAGCTGAAAAGCCGCCTGCCCCTCCCCGGTAAAGAGCTCCAGGAAGTTATCGGCAGGGTTTGCCATGCGCGCAATGTATTCGAGGTTGGGATTACCGCCATTCATGCCAAGCCACTTGCGAGCACGCGGGTTGACATAAATGAGCTGACCATGTTCACTGGAAACCAGCACTGCATCATCATGCGAGGCCAGTTCCCATTCCGGCGTGTTTTCCGTTTCTACCGGAAGCACGCCAAGCGACTGCCGCTGGCGCACCCACAGAAACAGCCCTACTAGGATCACCGCCCCACTGACAATCGCAATGAACCCGAGTCCCTCCATACTGTTTTTACCTCACACTCACTCGAGAACCGGGCATAGGCGCGTGTTTACCAGGATGTCAGGATTCGGGAACCTGAATCGGCTTCACCGCTGATCCCCCGGCGGCGGTCTTCCGCGGCCAGTTCCACAATTTCGCGGATATCGGAGAATTGGTGTGTTCTGGTTGAAACCGAACCCGTTGAGAGCGTCATCAACGCTTCCTGGCGTTCACCGTTCACGGGGTCGGGTACGAGGATGTAGCCGCGCTCCCGGTCAATGAACGAATAGTGCTGCTTCACATCATTATCGAAACGCTCTGCCAAACGGCGTTTCAGTTTCTCCGCGTCTTCCACATGGGTGATGATGATGAAATTGTCATCGGCAGGATGACCGACGAAATCATCTTTTGTCCCCTGTTCATCCAGCACTTCGCCAATCAACAGGGTCATAAACTTCTTCACCTCGTCGCGCGCCACGAAGCCATATACTTCATAGAAGGCCTCAAAGTTATTGATCTTCGTATCTATATAGCTCCAGTCATGGTCCGCGTGCATGAGGGAGCGCAGTTCGTCCTCAATAATCTGGCCTTTGGGAAGCCCAGATTTCGGGTCGCGGTTGACCTGAATTTCTACCGAACGAATCGCGTTTTGAACACGGAGTTTCAGTTCTTCAATGTCGAAGGGTTTCGTGATGTAATCATCAGCGCCCAATTCCAGGCCGATGATTTTATCGCTGCGTTCATCTTTCTGAGTCAGGAAGATGATCGGGATATGGCTGGTACGTGACGTAGTACGCAGTTCCCGGCACACATCGTAACCGTTCATATCCGGCAGCATAATATCCAGGATAATCAGGTCGGGTAACTGCTTGCGGGTCATTGTCAACGCATCATTACCGCGTGGCGCAATCTGCACATCATATTGCTGCCCACTGAAGTAAATCCTCAGCATATTGGCAATATCGAAGTCGTCTTCAACTACCAGGATTGTTCGACCATTACTCATGTTTGCCCCCACCATCCTTCGTACTAGGGTGCTTCATCTAACTACTACGAAATATAGATCACTATACAAGTTAAAGCCGTTTCACGCCAGCCTACTGAGGCAGGTTATAAGAACCAAACCACCTACCCGCAACCTCGCTTTGGTTTTGGTATGGGCAGGCTATCAAGCTGCCCGGCACTTAGACGGAAATCGCCACAACAGCGCCAGGTCTCTAAATCAGTCTCTAACCAGTATAAGGCTAAAACCGAATTTCCGTTGGTAAGAAAAGGCGAAAATGCGTCGTTTGTGATTAGGAGATTGTTTGTATTTGGCATGTCACCGGTTATTACGAGCCAACTTGACAACCCCTGATGGATATTTGATAATCAAATGAGGATTAGATTTTTTGTGAGAGGACTTAATCAGTGGCGCGCAAACCGGCAGACCAATCGGTGAGCCGCGAAGATATTCTTGAGGCTGCGGCGGACGTGCTGCGCCGTAACGGCTATGAATCCACCACCATGAAGGACATCGCCGCTGAAGTCAACCTGACAGCGGCCAGTTTGTATCACCATTTTCGCAACAAAGATTCGCTGCTGCTGGCAGTGTTGGAAATCGGACTGGAACAAATCATCAGCCAGATTGAACCCTTGATTCAACAGGATATGCCGTTGGACTGCAAGCTGCGGCAGATGATTCACGCCCATATCGTGGGGCTAACCAGCCATACTGCTGTCGCCGCAGCGATGGTCTTTGAGATTCGTTCGCTGCTTAACATGAAGTCACCGTCCGCTGGTGCCAGCACAGCGGATAGAGAAGCCTACACTGCCACCATCCGCCGCCGGGATGCGTTTTTCGCCCGGCGTGACCGGTTCGAGGAACTATTCCGCAGCGTGGTACAGGAAGGCATTCAGGCCGGGGCGTTCTACCCGGTGGATGTGGGCATTTTTACGAAAGCGCTGCTAGGGGCACACAATTGGGTCGGCGTATGGTATCGGGAAGGCGGGCGGCTGAACGGAAGTGAGATTGCCGACCTCATGGCCGACACGTTTTTACGTTCGCTCCAAAAATAGTCTGTTCCGGCTCTCATTTTTGGCTTTTGTTCGGTATTGCGCTACCCTGGTGGCTTTCGCGTGCCAGATACCAACCTACCAGGAGCCGCATGATGTCAAAAGCCACTGAACAGACCAATACACTCGTTATTGGCGCGAGTGCAGCCGGGTTAGCGACGGCAGCTTGCCTAAAACACGAAGCTATCCCCTTCATCCTGCTGGAACAGGTGGAACACGTCGCGGCTGTCTGGCGGCGGCACTATGACCGGTTGCACCTCCACACCAACAAAGCCCTATCAGCACTCCCCTATCTGCCGATGCCAGGGGACTACCCCAAATACCCTTCCCGCGATCAGGTGGTGGCTTACATGGAGACCTATACCCGGCATCACGGGTTGCAGCCGCGTTTCGGCCAGCAGGTCACGAGCGTAAGGCGAGAAAATAACCGGTGGATTACCGAAACTCAGGACACCCGTTATGAATCTGCTCATGTGATTATCGCCACCGGGTATACCCGCCAGCCGAACATCCCAGTTTTCCCAGGTCAGGAAGCATTCACAGGCACGATTCTGCACAGTTCGCAATATCACAATGGCGAACCCTACCGAGGACAATCCGTCCTGGTCATCGGTTTCGGCAATTCCGGTGGGGAGATCGCTATTGACCTGTGTGAACATGGCGCACAGGCGGCAGTTTCGGTGCGGAGTCCAGTGAATGTCATTCCGCGTGATGTCTTCGGAATCCCGATTTTAAGCATCGGCATTGCGATGGCGCTGCTGCCACCCCGACTGGCGGACGTACTGGCCGCGCCCCTCATGCGCGTGCTGATCGGCGACATCGAGAAATGGGGATTGAAGAAACTGCCCTATGGCCCCAACCAGCAGATTCGCCAGGATTCTCAGATTCCCCTGCTGGACATCGGCACGATGAAGCTGATCCGTGCCGGAAAAATCCAGGTATTCCCCGGAATTGAACGGCTGACCGAAAACGGAGTTCGGTTCACAGATGGCCGGGAAGCCGCATTCGAAACGATTGTGATGGCAACCGGCTACCGTCCGGCGCTGGCGGATTTCCTGGCGGAAGTCGCGCAAGTGACGAACCATGAAGGCGTGCCGCTGGTGAGTGGGCAGGAGTCGCCGTTGCCGGGGCTGTATTTCTGCGGTTTCCACGTCTCCCCTACCGGGATGCTGCGTGAAATCGGGATAGAGGCGAAGCAAATCGCGGCGGCGATTCGCGCCAAACCAGAGGGTTGATTGGCTAGACTGCGCGGCACCCTATCATGGTGATTCCCCCGGCGTTATGCGATAATCGCGCGTATACGCAATCTATCCCTGTGACAATTCAATGACTCTTATCAAACCTGAAATCATGAGTCCCGCCGGGTACTGGCCGCAGCTACACGCCGCTGTCGAGGCCGGAGCGGACTCAGTTTACTTCGGACTCAAACACTTTTCCGCCCGCGCGAAAGTCGGGTTTACGCTGGCCGAACTGCCGGATGTGATGCAGACACTTCACCGTCGCGGTGTCAAAGGGTATGTGACGTTCAATACCCTGATCTTCGACCATGAACTGCGTGAGGCGGTCAAAGCAATTGAGCAGATCGCCACCGCCGGGACGGACGCGCTCATCGTGCAGGATGTCGGTATCGCGCAGTTGGTCGGGCAGATCGCCCCGGATGTGGCCGTACACGGCAGCACGCAGATGAGCATCACCAGCGCCGAAGGAATCGCGCTGGCCCAGCGGTTCGGCGTGAGCCGGGTCGTTCTGGCGCGGGAGTTGTCCTTAAAGGAAGTACGCCTCATCCGCGAGCAGACCGACTGTGAACTGGAGATGTTCGTGCATGGCGCGTTGTGCGTCTCGTATTCCGGGCAGTGCTTCTCATCGGAGGCCTGGGGCGGGCGCAGCGCGAACCGGGGACAGTGCGCCCAGGCCTGCCGCCTGCCGTATGAACTGATTGTGGATGACCTGCTGAAACCGTTGGGGGACGCCCGTTACCTGCTCTCCCCCGGCGATCTGTACACGTTGGGCCAAATTCCCGATATTGTGGCAAGTGGAATCTCCTCCCTCAAAATCGAAGGACGCTACAAAGACGAAAACTATGTCGCCATGACGACGGACGCCTACCGCCGGGCGGTGGATGCCGCCTGGGATGGGCTACCTTCCCCGCTCAACCGCCAGGAAGAAATCACGCTGGAACAGGTGTATTCGCGCGGGCTGGGGCCGTACTTCGTCACCGGTACGAATCATCAGGCAGTGGTTGCCGGGCGTTCGCCGCGCCACCGGGGAGTCCTGTGCGGGCTGGTCGTGCGCGTCTACCGGGATTATGTGACGGTTGAACCCACCGGAATCCAGGCGGATGCCCCACTCAAACCAGGGGACGGTCTCGTGTTTGACGCTGCTGACTGGCGCAGCCCGCAGGAGGAAGAAGAAGGCGGTCATCTGTATGCCGTGAAGCCGGCGGGCAAACTGCTGGAACTCCGTTTTGGCAACCACGCGATTGACTTCACCCGTATCCAACCCGGCGACTGGGTGTGGCGCACCCATGACGTGAACACTGATAAGGCCGCGAAACCCTTCACACAGGCCAACGCGCCGGTTCACAAACAGCCCGTCCGCGTGCAGGTGGTCGCGCATGAAGGCGAACCGCTGGCGCTGACCTGGACGCTGGCAAACCAGCCCGAAATCACCGTCACCGTGCAATCCCCCGAACCACTGACCCGTGCCAACAACCGGGGTGTCACAACGGAATATTTGCAGGGGCAACTTGGCCGTTTGGGAAACACTGCCTACGGTCTTGAAACGCTTACAGTGGAAATCAGCGGAGAACCGTTTATTCCCAATTCACTGCTCAACCGGCTGCGGCAGGAAGCGGTTGAACAACTGACTCGCCAGCAGGCCGAACCGCCGGGACTCGTGACTCATGACCCGACCCGTGTATTGGATGAGACGCTTTCTACCATCATCCGTCAGGATGCCAGCACACAGACAGTTGAACCGCGTTTACACCTGCTGGTACGGACACCGGAACAGCTTAACGCGGCGCTTGACCTGCGCCCGGCCTGCATCACACTGGACTACCTCGACCTGTACGGCCTGCGCCCGGCAGTGGAGCGGATTAAAGCGGAAGGCATTACGCCGCGCGTCGCCAGCCCGCGTATGCTCAAGCCACAGGAACAGCGCGTGGTAAACTTCCTGCTGCGGCTCGACTGCCCGATTCTCGTGCGTTCCGGTGGCCTGCTGGAAGCCATGCAGGGGCGGTATCAGCACCCGTTAATCGGGGATTTCAGCCTGAATGTCGCCAACCAGATCACGGCGGATACCTACTTCAAGCTCGGCCTAACGGCTATCACACCCACCCACGACCTCAACGCCGACCAGATCAGCACATTAGCGCGGGAAATTGGCGGCGGACGCTTTGAGGTCATCGCCTACCATCATCTGCCGATTTTCCATACCGAACACTGTGTTTTCTGCCGCTTCCTTTCGGAAGGGACGAGCTACCTCGACTGCGGACATCCCTGCGAACAGCACAAAGTCGCGCTGCGGGATGTGCAGGGGCGCGATCATCCGGTGATGGCGGACGTGGGCTGCCGGAATACGGTGTTTGGTGCGGAAGCCCAGGTCGCCAGTCGTTACCTCGACCAGATGGTCGCCAGTGGGATTGTAGACTACCGGCTGGAATTTGTGCATGAATCGGAGCAGGATGTCCGGCGGGTGGCGGCGGCGTTCCAGGATTATTTCTGGGGGCGGGTGAACATGACGGAATTAGACCGCCGTCTGGGGAAAATTGCGCCGCAGGGGACAACCGAAGGCTCATTCTTTGTGCCGCTCGATTACCTCAAAATGCCAGTTCTGGAATAGCGGATACGACCATTAAGCGGGCGTTACTCCTTGCATCCACCACAAATTTCCCCCTAAAATGAACAGTAGTAAAGGGGGTCTGTAAAATGGCTACACGAGTTATTGTCGGATTTGTCCTGCTGCTGGTTTTCGCCGTACCGCTATCCGCCCAGGATGAAACATTCCCGGTGTATTGTGGCAATCTTCCAGAAGCGGATTGCACGCTACTGCAAGACGCCTATGCCAACCTGTTCAATTTACACTCCGGCTCGGTAGAGCTGCGTATGTGGGCAGTGAATGGCAGCACAAAGGACGAAGTTTTCAGCGGTGTGCTTTCCGGGGCATTCACTGATTTCGACGCGACGGCCCTACTCCCCACACTTAGCCTAAAGGTGTTTCGCACCCTCAAACTGGATGCCAGGACGACAACCTCCATGCGGGAAGCGCCCCAGGCAACACTGCCGGACGCACAGATGATTGTGCAGCCGGACATCCCATTCCGCACAGAAACACCAACGCAGATCATAGACGGTACGCTGTACGTTGACCTTGACACACTGCAAGCTGTGGTTGGCGCTGAATACAACGGGTGGGGTCTTACCGCTGGATATTTCTTCTGAGGCTCTCAATGCGCCTCCGTTTGCGCCGCTGGTATCCGGGCTGGATGCCGGAAACCTGATCGGGGCGTTTGCGCCGAGTTTGTGCATCAATTCCTGACCATCACCCGCACTGATGATGGCGCAGGAAACGCGGTTTTGAAACCTATGTAGACATACCGGGACTGTACGCGCAGCCGGATTTCCGCGAATTGATGCGAGAAAGGTTGGGAGCGCAGCGCACCAGGATGGGTAGGCCGTCTGGTGCAGTAACGGACATGCAACTAGATAATCTCGCTAAACGGATGGGAAGCTTACCCGGAGCCACTGCTGCTGTATACGCAATCGGTTGACCTGGAAACCGGGTTTCTGAGCAGCCTATCCTTATGGGTGCTTGATGAGGGATCCATGATGATTGAATCCGCCGCCAACAACAATGACATCACCTCCTGGTCACAATCTTTGGTCAATTTCTACCGACCATTCATGACTTCAACGAACCCTTCGCCATCACCGCCCGGAAAACATCACTGAGATGGACTATGACACGATGATACTCGTACCGGTTGCCGGTTTTCTGCCCTCGCAATGGCCAGAAGAGAGATAGTGAAGGAAGTTTGTATGATATTCACACGAGTCATTGCCGGGTTCGTCCTGCTGCTGGTTTTCGCCACTCCGCTATCTGCCCAGGATGAAACGTTCCCGGTCTACTGCGGGACTCTGTCGGAGGCGGACTGTACCCTGCTGCAAAACGCCTATACTCGGCTGCCTGATCTCCATTCTGGCGTGGTGGCTTTCCAATATTCGTTCGCGGTGGGCAATGCTGACGAACGGGAAATTTTCAGCGAAGACGCCTCGGGGGTTTTCATGGATTTCGATGCTGCCGCTGCGTTACCAACCTATAGCCCAGAGCTATTTCGCACCCTCCGACTGGACATAATCGTACAGACCTCCATACCAGAAGGGTTTCCGAGCGTGCCGCCGGATATGCCAACCCATATAGAGACACGCATATTGATGGTAGATGGCATGGTGTATGTTGATCTTGACACACTGCAAGATGTGGTCGGCGCTGAATACAGCGGGTGGGGGTCGTATCCACTGGAGGTTGCGCCGCGTGAGATAGCTGAGGCAACTCCATTTGAGCCGCTGGTGACTGGCCTGGATGCCGGAGCATTGATCGGCGCATTTGAGCCGGAGTTTGTACGTCAGTTCCTCACGGTGACTCGTGACGACGAGGATGGACGGGCGTACTTCGAGACGCATGTGGACATCCCAGGGCTGTACGCACAACCGGTTTTCCGCGAACTCATGCGGGAACGCCTGGAAGCACGGAACGCCGCCCTGAATATGCCGCCTGCTGAAATCACCGATACACAATTAGACAATCTGGCGCGGCGGATGGGTGAACTTTACCCCGAACCGCTGTTGCTCCACTACGAAGCGGTTGATCTGGAGACCGGATTTTTGAGCAGACTGTTCACCTGGGGCATGTTTGACATTGATGTCATGATTAACGCCGCCATCAATAACAACGACATCACATCCTGGAAACAATCGCCGATCAACCTCCTGCTGATGGTGTGGGAATTCAATGAGCCATCCGTCATCAACGCGCCGGAAAACGCGACTCCACTGGACTATGAAACGATGATGCGCATACCAATCATGGGGTTTTTGCCGCTGGAACGACCAGACGAAGATTAAGATTTGCTAATCGTTCTGGCGAGACGACCCAGGGGAACATTTCCCGGGTCGTTTTTTGTTGAACTGTGCTTGACAACCTCTTATGGATAATTGATAATCTAATCATGATTAGATTAATAGCCATTTTTTCATCAGAGAGGGGCATTTTTAATGAAACTTCTTGAGAACAAAGTCGCCATTATTACCGGAAGCGGGCGCGGGATTGGCGCTGCCGCCGCGAAGCTCTACGCCGCACATGGCGCGAAAGTCGTCGTCACCGATATTGACCCCCAACCGGCAGAAGAAACCGTCGCCGCAATTAAGGCGCTGGGTGGGACGGCGCTGGCTGTCCCGGCGGACGTGACCGACGCGGGCGGTATTGAGGAACTCATCGGGCAGACGGTCAGCACTTATGGCGGAATCGACATTCTGGTGAATAACGCCGGGTACACCTGGGACGGGATGCTGCACAAGATGGGCGATGACCAATGGGAGGCGATGCTAGCAATTCATCTCACTGCCCCGTTCAGAATCATCCGCGCTGCCGTCCCCTATATGCGCGAGGCTGCCAAAAAAGAGAAAGCCGAAACCGGCACAGCCAAAGCACGCAAGATCATCAACGTGAGCAGCACCACCGGCACACGCGGTAACGTCGGGCAGGTCAACTACGCGGCGGGCAAAGCCGGTATCATCGGTGTGACGAAAACCCTGGCGAAAGAATGGGGTGCGTTCAATATCCAGGTGAACGCCGTCGCGTTTGGCTTCATTGAGACCCGGCTCACCCAGGCGGACGAAAAAGGCGACTTTACCGAACGCGAAGGCCAGCGCATTAAACTCGGCATCCCCGACCAGATGCGGCAAATGGCCTTCATGATGATCCCGGCAGGACGGGCGGGGACACCAGACGAAGCCGCCGGGCCGCTGCTGTTCTTCGCCAGCGAACTCGCCAATTACGTTTCCGGGCAGGTGTTGGAAGTCACGGGCGGGATGTAGAACAATAGCTTACGCTTTGAGTTGTCGGTTTTCAGTGGTCAGAAAAAGATAGCTGGATAGCTCGTTAGCTTGATACCAAGAAACCCCAAGCTGTTAAAGTGCTAACCAGCCAGTAGCCAATAGCCAGCGGCCAACGGCTAAGAAATGCCGTAGCCTTATTTCGCATAAAGCATATCTTTGATTGAGAGAAAATTATGGACAAAAAGACGATTTTTCAGGCAGCGGCAGTAGCCGCACTTCTGGCGCTGGTCGCAGCGGTTGTTCAGCTCATCGCCGGGACATCCATGCCGGATGGTATCCTGACCCAACCCGGCAGCCCGGTACCCGTTGCGGACTTTGTGCGCGGGTCGAATGAACATCCCGAAATTGCGCTGGGGTTCTTCGGGGCGGATTCGCTGTTTGTGCTGAGTTATCTGCTGGTTTTCACCGGCCTGTACGCGGTGACGGCGGAAAAAGCGCGGGCGTTCGCACTGGTCGGTCTGGGCGCAGGGGTATTTACAGCGCTGATGGACGCCACCGAGAACGCTTTCTACATTGTGTATGCCCAGGGCGTGCAGAAAGGCGTCCCACTGACCGACCCGGCGCTGCCGTTCATTTTCATCCTCACCAACCTGAAATGGATGGGCGCGTTCGCGGCGCTGTATGCCTTTGGGGTGGTGTTCCCGCGCCGCAGCCTGCTCGAATGGGTCATCGCGGTGATTATGCTGGCGTTCCCGCTGGTAGGGGTACTAGGCGTAGCAAATACCTCTCTGATACTGGTGCGCGGGCTGTTCTTTTTAGTCGGGATGCCGCTCTTCGCGTGGTACTTCTGGGGGCAGGCACGGGCGGCGGAAGCGTGAAGGTAGTTTTTTACAAATTCAGTGAGGGAAAAGCGAGGGAGTCATGGTTGCAGCAAGTGTAATTCGTGGGTGGCAGTTTGATGCCATGCGGAAGAATCTGAAGAACATCGGTTACATCCTCCAGGATACCCCACTCCACGACCTGACCACGTATAAAGACAGTGGTGAAGGCTGGACGGTTTTACAGGTGGTGTGCCATCTGCGCGACTTTGAGGCGTTGTTCCTGCACCGCGCCCATCTGACAGTTGAGCAGGATGTCCCTGCCCTTCCCTTCCCCAACCCGGACGAGTTGGCCGCTGAAAAAGCGTATCACAAACAGGATATTCACGCGGTATATGCCGACTGGCAGGGTATCCGGGCAGAATATATCGGCTATCAGGAAGCGCTGCCGGAAGCCGCCTGGGAACGGTTGGCGCAACATCCCACACGCGGGCAGGTCAGCCTGCAAGACCAGCTAATCGTGACGGCGTGGCATGACGTGAACCACCTGGAACAGATTTTGCGGATACTGCACGAGAAAAAAGCATAAACGAGTCACCATACAGGCCTGTCATCGCAGGCCTGATGATTGTAACCGGGGCGATCCAGTCCCCGGCAGGATGATAATCTAGGAAAGGCACTATTTTATGGTTAGTTTTACGCCAACCGAAGATCAGCAACTGCTGATAGAGACTCTGCGCCGTTACGCGGTCAATGACATCCGTCAGATTGCCCACGAAGCCGATGAAGAAAGCGCACCCCAGATGACGGTGGTCAACACCGGCTGGCAGATGGGGCTGGTGCCTTCGGCCATCCCCGAAGACCTGGGCGGTTTCGGTGAAATGAGCGCGATCACCAGCGTGCTGGCGGCAGAAGAACTGGCGTTTGGGGATTTGAGCGTGGCGATGCATGTCATGACCCCGGCGCTGTTCGCTTACCCGGTCACTCTGTACGGCACAGCGGAACAGAAAGAAAACCTGCTGCCAATGTTCCTGGAAGAGGAATTTGCCCCGGCGACAGCGGCGCTACTTGAACCGGGCGTGCTGTTCGACCCGTTCAACCTGAAAACCACCGCAACGGTGGATGGCGGCAAGATCACCCTCAACGGCGTGAAGGCTTATGTCCCGCTGGCCGACAGCGCGGAATGGCTGCTGGTCTATGCCCGCAACAGCGAAACAGGCGCGACAGACGCCTATGTCGTTCAGAAAAACACGCCCGGCGTGGAAATCGAAAAACGGGAACTCCTCATGGGGCTGCGGGCGCTGCCTACCTTCCGCGTTAAGTTCACCGATGTCGTGCTGGAGGACTCAGCGAAATTGGGTGGCGCGGCGGGCTGTGACTTCAAGGCACTTATGAGCCGGAGTCAGGTGGCGGTGGCGGCGATGGCCGTCGGCGTGGCGCGGGCGTCGTATGAATATGCGCTGAGTTACGCCAAAGAGCGCGTGCAGTTCGGCAAACCGATTGCTCAGAACCAGGCGATTGCCTTTATGCTGGCAGACATGGCGATTGAAGTCGACTCCGCCCGGTTGATGGTCTGGGAAGCGGCCTGGAAGATGGATCAGGGGCAGGATGCGACGGCAGAAGCCTATCTCGCCAAGCAGTACGCCGACCAGATGGCGCTGTTTGTGACTGACGCCGGCCTGCAAATCCTGGGCGGGTACGGTTTTATCCGTGAATACCCGGTGGAGCGCTGGCTGCGGAACGGGCGCGGTTTCCCGACATTCGATGGGTTGGCGATGGTGTAAAAGTACTCAGCCATCAGCCGTTAGCCATCAGATTACCTGGATGAGGGAATTCTATGTCAATGAAAGATTTTCGTTCGCTGTTGGTATGGCAAAAAGCCCATCAAATGGCGTTACGTGTTTTTCAACTGACCGAAGCATTCCCACCAAATAAGGCGTACTTCAGCAACCAGCTACAACGAGCGGCACTTTCTGTTCCAACAAATATTGCTGAAGGGAGTGGGCGAGGCAGTGACGGCGACCTGAGACGCTTTTTACAGATTTCGATGGGGTCAGCCAGTGAGGTCGAGTACCTTTTACTCATGGCACATGATTTGCAGTTGATTGATCCCTCACAATATCAAGAAACGAATAAGATGATCGTTGAAGTCAAACGTATGTTAGCGGCCTTCATCGGTAAATTGAGAACCAGTCGTTGAAGGCTAAACGCTGACCGCTGAAAGCTTTAGGAGTTATCTATGACCATTAACTTTGAAATTCCCGAATTCCTCGTCCAGCAGACGCAGATGGTGAAATGGGTGGCCGAATCCACCATGCGCCCCTTCGCCCGTGACCTGGATGAGAACGAACATGCCCGCCCTGATGCGTTCGTGCAGACCATGTGGCCGATTTTGCGTGACCAGCAGAAAGCCACCCTCGATAAACTGCAACGCCCGGCGGATGAGGGTGACGGCGAGAAGAAACGTAGCCGTCCCAGCACCCGTGTCCTCGGCCTGATGCTGTTGGTGGAGATGCTCTCCTGGGGGGATGCCGGTATCTACCTGTGCCTGCCCAGCCCGGCACTCGGCGGCGCAGCGATTGAGGCCGTGGGTACGAAAGAGCAGAAAATCCGCCTGCTGACCCGTTTCGCGGAGGGCGATGCCCCGGTGTGGGGCGCGATGGCGATCACCGAACCCGGCGCGGGTTCGGACAACTCATCTATCGCCACCACCGCCATTTTTGACGAAGAAACCAACGAGTGGGTGCTGAACGGTGAGAAGATTTTCATCACCAGCGGCAAACTGGCGCTCGAAGAATCGAACGGGCTGGTGATTGTATGGGCGACGGTCAACAAAGAGGCCGGACGCGGCGGCATCAAGCCATTTGTGGTGGAAGCCGGTTCGCCCGGCGTGAGCATCGGCAAGGTGGAGATCAAGCATGGTATCCGCACCAGCGACACCGTGACGATTGTGCTGAACAACGCCCGCATCCCGGCGGATAACATCCTGGGGAGCGCGGAAGTCCAGGCCAGCCGCCAGGACAAAGGCTTCAAAGGCGCGATGGCGACGTTTGACGCCAGTCGTCCGCTGGTGGCCGCCAGCGCCCTGGGGGTTGGCCGGGCTGCCCTGGAATTCGTCAAAGAGAAGCTGGCCGAAGAAGGCGTCGAACTGCCGTATGGCCTGCCCTACCACCAACTGACCGCTGTGCAGCGCGACATACTGGAAATGGAAGCACAGTTGAAAGCCGCCTACCTGCTGACCCTGCGTTCGGTGGTCATGCTGGACGCCGGGGAACACAACAGTCTGGAGGCTTCAATGGCGAAGGCCAAAGCTGGTAAAGCGGTGACGAGCATCACGCAGAAGGCGGTTGAACTGCTGGGCATGATGGGCTACAGCCGCGAATGGCTGGTCGAAAAGTGGATGCGGGACGGCAAGATTAACGACATCTTTGAGGGGACGGGGCAGATCAACACGCTGATCGTCGCCCGCCGCATTCTGGACTATTCGCGCCACGAACTGGCGTAACTCGCCGATAAAAGGGGTGTAGCAGTACACCCCTTCCGAGCATTCCTCGGAGGTTATCCTATGCGGTCAATGCGTCGTGTATGGTTGTGGAGCGGGCTGTTGGGCAGTCTGGTGATGCTGGCTGTGGTCTGGACGGTGGCCCAAGGGCAGACTCCCACCATAGACCAGATCAACATCACCGCCAGCTATATCGTGCAGGGAGCGACTCTTTTCAGAGAAACGGAGATCGTTTTGACACTGGGCGGGACGCCAACCGCAACATTGCCATTCTCAGCGGCACAATTTAACTCCTTTAACTCCATGCCTACTGATGCGACCCTTGCTTCAAGGGGGCTGACACAACAAGCCATAGCGCAAAGAACGCCCTCTGCTACATACGATCTGACAAGTTTCGCGGCAACAGCAACATCTGTACGGGCAACCGTTCTTGCCTATAGGTCGTTTACCCCTACTCCTTCCCCCACCGCCATCCCATCGCTGACCTTCCCGGAAGTGGATGACCTGGGGCAAAAGTGGGTCGGTGAACTGACTGCGGCCTTCGGCTTTTATCATCCGGTATTTGATAGGCTGGTTTATAATCGTCTGCTTAGATGGCAGGGGCGCGATTCAATCTGGCGCGATTCTGATATAGCCGTTGATCTCCGCCGCACTACGGTTGAAGGGGACACCTACGTTATCGGATTCGTAACCCTGATGGCGAATGATGCCCTGCTGGGCAACATCGGTCTGTTAGCCTTCCGTGAAGACGAAACACCAGAACTGATGCTACCGTACTCACCCTACTCCTGGAATATTCCTAAGATAATGGGCGCATTTGCGGATTACAACCAGAATGGCTACCCTGATCTGATGCTCGAAAACCGGTATGGCGGTGACTGTCCCCGCCAGGAGACAACATTACTGGAAGTCCGCCCCGGCGAGATTGTGAACATCACCCCGGCGAACTCGGTTTTCCTCGAAATGGTTGACCTGGACGGCGATGCCATACCGGAGATCGCCGCTTCTCGGCAGACATGGTATCAGCAGCAAGGAGTCTCTCTGCCAGATACCGCCGAGTCTAACTGTCCTGATCTGACATTGGTGCGTTGGTTCCGGTGGAACGGTGACTCGTACCAGGATATATCGCCAGAGCTAGGAGAGGCTTTTTATCCGCGCATCGTGACCTTCTGGGAACTGGCCGCACAGGATGAGGATGGATGTCTGCTGCCGGACAGAGCCATGTATGATCTGCTGCTCGACTACGAACTGATCGGCAAACTGGAGGAAGGCTGGGCGCGGTTGTATCCGCAGCTTAACTGGGATGCGTGTCCCGCCACTGTGTTGAGTGAACAAGGGGAAGCGATGGGCGCGTTCCTGAGTTGGGTGGGGGACCGCCTGCAACTCAGTCAGCAGGCACAGGGCAGATAGGATAACCGCGATGCGATTCACCCGACACTCTTTCATCGGTCTGGCGCTGGCACTCGGAATTTTGCTGGTGGCGGCCCTGTGGACAACCGCCCAGGAACAAAGCACTCCGGCTGTCCCACCATTCATCGGGCTGACCGAAACCCACATCCTGGACGCCGCGACTCAGGACGCCATCACGGCCAGCGCAGCGACTGAGGTAATGGCAACCCGTATCCACACTACACCGGATTGGCCTCTCTTCCCATTGGACATGACAGCAACCGCCATCATCCAACGTGCAACAGACGAGGCACCACCGACTGAAGTTCCCCTAACTAATGCGGAAAAAGAGGAATTGCAGCGGCGGTGGGTCTCGGAACTGGAAACGGCCTTCGGTTTTTCTCACCCCATCTTTGACTATATTGCCAGGGAACTAATTGATTTTCCTGGTCGATCTTTAGGGAGGGACAGGCTAGAGGATTTTCGTCCTCACATAGACATCCAAAGCGTTGACTTTGAAGATAGTCACTATATTGCCGGGATCGTTTCTGTATGGCCTGACGCATTTTTACTGTTTCGGGTCAAGCCGGATGGCGACGTTGTGCTGCTTAGCGATCCATTCCCGAGTGACTTATATGTCTTTGAATTCTCGCATGAATTCCCACAACCTTTTGCTAATTCAGAAGCTGACGCCGGTGGTTTTGCAGACAGAAATCAGAATGGTTATCCCGATCTCCTATTTTGGGGATATACCGGAGGCAATGGCTGTTATTCAACGAGTCGCCTTTTTTGGGAAATTCAACCTGGTGGTGATGTAGTAGATTTGAGCGCCAACTGGATTCGCGGCGGTGTCTGGGAGATGGGAGATGTGAATGGTGATGACTTAGTTGATTTCGGGGTTTTTGTTCGTGACCACGATGTTCCGAACATTCTTGCCGGGACTTACTGTCACAATATTGGCGTAACCCATTGGTACGGATGGAATGGCACACAGTATGCGGATATTACAACCACACTTGATGAATCGCAGTATCCCCTTATGACCGAATTTTGGAACGATGAAGCCAATCAAGCAGGGTGTCTACTGCCGGGTCTGCGGTCAAATAATATCATGCTGAATCTCCTGCTGGATTACGAGGCGCTGGGGCGCTTGGAGGAAGGCTGGGCGCGGCTGGCCCCCATGCTGCGCTGGGAGGATTGCCCGGCGCAAACACTGATAGGCCAGGGTGAAGCAATGGGCGCGTTCCTGACCTGGGTGGGGGAACACCGGCGCGATCAGCCACGAAACTAAGGGATTGGTCTATCGAACGACCTATCTTGCCCTGGCGCATCGGGGGCGTTACACTGGACACATCCGGGGCGACAGGTTATTCCAATAAACTGAGTTGACATTGAGCTATTCGTGTTACAAGAAAGGTAAACCTCATTATGAACTATAACATTCGCAAAGCGGCGGTAATCGGCTCTGGCACGATGGGCGGCGGGATTGCGACGCTGCTGGCCGCCGTTGGGATTGATACCACCCTGCTCGATATTCCGGCGAAAGGGACACAACCTGGCGACGCCCCGGCCAAGCGGAACGCCATCGTCATCAACAACCTGAAAGTGGCACAGAAAGCCCGTCCGCCGCAGGTGTTCGCCGCCTCCGACCTCGACCTGATCCGCGTGGGCAATATTGACGACAACCTGGGTTGGGTGAGCGATGCCGATTGGATTATCGAAGTCGTGGTCGAGCGCCTGGACATCAAACAGAATCTGATGGCGAAAATCGCAGAACTCGCCCGCCCGGACGCGATCATCACGACCAATACCTCCGGCATTCCACTCAAGGATATTGCCGCCAATCTGGACGAGACCTTTACCCGCCGCTTTTTGGGGACGCACTTCTTCAACCCGCCGCGTCACCTGCACCTGCTGGAAGTCATCCCGCACCACAACACCGACCCCGCAGTGATCGCCTATATGCAGGAATTCGGGACGCGCGTGCTGGGCAAGGGCGTGGTGATCTGCAAGGATACGCCGAACTTCATCGGCAACCGCTTTATGTCCATGTCCGGGATGCAGGCGATGAACTATGCCCTGGATAACGGCTACACGGTAGAAGAAGTGGACGCCCTCACCGGGCCGCTGATTGGCCGTCCCAAGACCGCCACTTTCAACCTGAATGATCTGGTGGGCTTCGACATCGCGGTGCATGTCGCCCGCAACCTGTACGATGCCATCCCGAACGACCCCGCCCGCGAGATACTGGCACACCCCGGAAACGCTGCGCTGAGCCAGAAATTGCTGGATAACAACTGGTTAGGCCGCAAGACCGGCCAGGGTTTCTACCACATGCGTAAAGGCGCGTCCGGCGAGAAGGAACTGTGGGCACTCAACCTGAACACGATGGAATACGAACCGCCCACCAAGCCGCGCTTTGACAGCGTGGGCGAATACCGTAAGGTCGAGCCACTCGGTGAACGCATCCGACTGCTCATAAACGCTGATGACCGTGCCGGGAAATACCTGTGGCATCTGCACGCCTTCTACCTGGCGTATGCTTCGCACCGTGTACCAGAAATCACCAATACGATTGTCAACATTGATAACGCCCAGAAGTGGGGCTTCGGCCACGAAATGGGGCCGTTCGCTATTTGGGACGCGATTGGCGTCGCATCCACCATTCAGTCCTTTGAAGATGCCGGATATCCGGTAGCCGATTGGGTCAAGAAGATGGTCGCCGACGGCAACGCAACGTTCTACCAGTACGACGATAAGGGGCAGGCGGTGGGCTATTACAGCCCGCAGGACGGCAAGTATCTGCCGCTGGCGAGTGACCCGCGTGAGATCACCGTCGCCAGCCTGAAAGCCAACGAGCGCAAAGTCGCCGGGAACAGCGGCGCAGCAGTCTATGACATGGGCGACGGCGTGGCACTGCTCGAATACCACAGCCAGGCCTACGCGATTGACCAGGATTTGGTCGAGATGTCCTACAAGGCGCTTGACCTGCTGCAAAGCGATTTCGACGCGCTGGTGGTCGGCCACGACGGGGAACGCTTCTGCATTGGCGCGAACGTCTTTATGGTGGCGATGTCAGTACAGAATGACATGCTGAGTCAACTGGATGAAACCATCCAGCAGTTGCAGAACCTCACCCAGGCGATGCGCTATGCCGCAAAGCCGGTGGTGGTCGCGCCCTTCAATATGGCGTTGGGTGGCGGCGTGGAACTGCTGATGTCCGGCTCAAAGGTGGTGGCGCACGCCGAACTATACGCCGGGCTGGTGGAAGTCGGTGTCGGGCTGCTCCCGGCGGGTGGCGGCTGTAAGGAACTACTGCGCCGTGTCGTGAGCCCGGTCATGGCAGCCAGTGAGAACGCCGATGTCCTGCCACACTTGCAGAAAGCGTTCGAGGCGATTGCCGTTGCGAAGGTCAGCACCAGCGCCAAAGAAGCCCGTGAACTCGGTTTCCTGGCGGCAGGCGACAAAATTGTGATGAACCGCTCGCACTTGTTGGGCGAAGCCAAACAGACCGCGCTGGAAATGGCGAACGGTTACGTCCCGCTCAAGGCGGGTAACGTATATGCCGCAGGGCGTGACGCTTACTCGGCACTGCTGCTCGGCATCGAGGGCTTTGTCGAAGGTGGATACGCCACCGCTTACGACGCGCATATCGCCCGCAAGGTGGCCTTCGTGCTGACCGGCGGGGCGCTGGCACGCCCGCAGTGGGTGAGCGAACAGTACATTCTCGACCTGGAACGTGAGGCGTTCATGGAACTGGTGGTCGAACCCAAGACTCTGGAACGCATCACACACATGCTGCAAACCAACAAGCCGCTGCGGAATTAGCGGCTCAATGAGGTAAAACAAAAGGGGAGCGTTGCGGGACGCTCCCCTGCATTTTCACCCAACCACCGGGACCCACCGCTTGATATTCCGCGCCGCGCGTTCCCGCACGCCGTCAATCGTGGCGGGGCTGACTTCTTTGCCAAAACTGCGGAAGCCACTCAACCGGAAGCCGTGCCGGGAAGCGATCTCCCCGATTTCCTGCGCCTGTTCCACTGAAATATCCTTGCCGATGGTGTAATCCTCGTAGCGGCCTTCCAGCGCCAGCGCCATCGTTTCCGCCATGCAGGCATACGACATCTTGGGCGGGAAGCCGAAGTCAAAACCGAAATCCACCGGCCCCGGCACTTCCACCATGCCGCCCTCAATCACCAGCACATCATCCCGCTCGGCGGCCACCTTCACCGACACATCCCTGGGGCGGGCGACATCACACACCACCGCGCCGGGCTTGAGATGCTGCGGCTCAATCACCGCGTCCAGGGCACTCGTCACGGTCAAAATCAGGTCAGCATTATAAA
>JACKCH010000021.1 GCA_020634115.1 Anaerolineaceae bacterium | reverse complement strand
TGGGGATCGGCGCTTGCGTCCAGACCGGCTACCTGTTCGCGGCGCGGCATGGCTACGCAGTGGTGGTGCGCAACGACGGTGACGGCCAACACGACCCGGAGGACATCCCCACCATGATCCGCGCTCTGACCGAACTGGACGCGGATATGGTGATCGGCTCACGGTATATTGATGGGCGTGGCTATGTGGCATCGCTGCCCCGGCGCGCTGGGAGTCTGATTCTGGCGCGTCTAATTTCATCCATCATCCGCCAGCGTGTCACTGACCCGACCTCCGGGTTTACCGTTTGCAACCGCCGAGCGATTCTGCTGTGCGCTGAAGTCTACCCCCACGATTACCCCGAACCCGAGTCCATAGTGCTGCTGCACCGTGCTGGACTGCGGATGCGCGAAATCCCGGTCACGATGAAACCACGCACGATGGGGCGCTCATCTATCACGACACTGCGCTCGGTTTACTACATGGTGAAAGTGATCCTATCTATTCTGGTGAGCCTGTTGCGACCTGCCCCGGTGATCGAAGCCGAATCGTAACACATGGGCGCTAGCGGCATGAGAACCCCTTGCCAATTCTGGTTACAAGCACATTTTTGCGTCTCATGTTACACTGATGTTAAACTGCATCCTGGTACGGCTGTCGTTGTGCCAGCCAGATTACCGGAACTGCACAACTAACCAAATTAGGGTTATTCATCATTGAGAAAAGGAGTTCGTATGCGGCGGTCAATCCTGCTTATTATGCTGCTGGCGCTGATGCTGGCGTTCGGCACAACCGTTTTTGCCCAAGGGGAGGTTGCGCATGTCGTGCAGCCCGGCGAAAACCTGTTCCGTATTTCTTTGCGGTATAACGTGCCGATGGCGACAATCGCGGCCCGGAATAACCTCAGCAACTGGAATCTGATTTTTGCCGGGACGGTGATTTATGTCCCGACGAGCGGCACGACCACACCCACCTCACCGACGCCGGTTCCAACGACGCCGACTACACCCACGACGACGGAATACATCGTCAAAGCAGGCGATACACTGAGCGCAATTGCGCGGCAGTTTAACACCACTATCCAGGCTCTGGCGCAGTTGAATAATCTGGTCAATCCCAATCTGATTTATCCTGGTCAGAAACTCCTCATCAGTGGCACCAGCACCACCCCAACAACGCCGACTACACCCACAACGCCGGGGACACCGGTCACGGGTGGCTTTGAACTGGGCGGACAAGTCTTCAGCTTCTCCTACCCCAGCCAGATGAAGGGCGCGGGGATGACCTGGGCCAAGAGCCAGGTGGTCTACAACCAGGGTGATTCGCCCAGCATCGCGCAGGGCGCAATTGATGCCGCCCACAGCAACGGTTTCAAAGTGCTGTTGAGCATCAAAGGTCACAAAGAACAAATCGCGGCTAACCCAACCCAGTACTATCAGGATTTCGCCAACTTCCTCGCCGGGGTCGCAGCCCTGGGGCCGGAAGGCATCGAGGTCTGGAACGAACAGAATATTGATCGGGAATGGCCGACTGGTCAGATCGGTGGCGGCGCATATACCCAGATGCTGGCGGCAGCCTACCAGTCCATCAAGAACGCCAATCCGAACGTGCTGGTCATCAGCGGCGCACCTGCACCTACCGGTTTCTTTGGCGGGTGTTCGGGCAGCGGCTGTGACGATGCGCCTTTCCTGCAACAGATGGCGCAGGCCGGAGCCTCGCAGTTCATGGACTGCGTGGGGATTCACTACAACGAGGGGATTCTCTCCCCGACTCAATCCACCGGCGACCCACGCGGGAACGGCGGCCACTATACCCGGTATTATTCGGGGATGGTGAACACCTACGCTAGCGTTTTCCCCAACAAGCCGCTGTGCTTCACCGAGTTAGGGTATCTCTCGCCCGAAGGCTACGGCCCGCTGCCAGCAGGATTTGAATGGGCAGCTAATACAACGGCGCAGGAACAGGCCGTCTGGCTGGCGGAAGCCGCTACACTTTCCAAGAACTCAGGCCGGGTCCGGCTGATGGTCGTCTGGAACGTGGACGCTACTGAATACGGCGCAGACCCGCAGGCTGGGTATGCGATTATCCGCCCGGATAACACCTGCAACGCCTGTGTGACGCTTGGCGCAGCGATGGGTGGCGGCTAGCGAACGGATTTATCCGTAATATCCGGTTTATGCTTGGCCTCACCCCTCTCTCCATCAACAGAGAGAGAGGAAAATAAGCGCAGCAGCAGAGGTGAAGTCAGAAGGACAGATTTACGGATAGATTTCCAGTGGAATCAATAAGGGCAGCCTGAACAGACTGCCCTTTAATTTACGCGCAGCCCGAAGTTCGAGTGTCACTTGCTCGAGCAAGTGACACGGTGTGCTTACATCGGCAGGGAGGAGATATGGTGACTCGTTCTTTTCTCGCTTCAATAGGGTTATTTGTTATATTGATGGGGATTTTGACAGCCTGCGATGGAGGGACTGAGCAAACGCCTACCGTCACGCCCCCACCGGTCATGACCGATACGCCCACCCCACCCCCACTCGTTGTTGACGAATTTGACTTGGGTGGACAAATATTCAGCTTCACCCACCTCAATTTAATGAAAAGTGCCGGGATGACCTGGTTCAAGCAACAGGTGGTGTATGACCAGGGGGATTCACCCAGCAGCGTGAGAAGCACTATTCTTGCCGCCCATGGCAACGGTTTCAAGGTGCTGTTGAGCATCAAGGGAAACAAGGAACAGTTGGCAGCCGATCCAACCCATTACTACCAGGATTTCGCCAACTTCCTGGGCAGAGTCGCCGCCCTGGGGCCGGATGGCATCGAAGTCTGGAATGAGCAGAATATTGATCGGGAATGGCCGGTTGGACAAATCGGCGGTGACGCCTATACGCAAATGCTGACTGCGGCGTACAATGCCATCAAGGACGCCAATCCTAACGTGATGGTCATCAGCGGCGCACCTGCTCCCACCGGCTTTTTTGCCGGATGTTCCGCCGATGGCTGTGACGACGCACCTTTCCTGCAACAGATGGCAGAGGCGGGTGCTGCGCAGTTTATGGACTGTGTCGGGATTCACTATAACGAGGGCATTCTCTCCCCGACTCAATCCTCCGGCGATCCGCGTGGAAACAGCAGTCACTACACCCGATACTATTCGAGCATGGTGAACACCTATACTGCTATTTTCCCCAGCAAACCGCTGTGTTTCACTGAGTTGGGGTATCTGTCTTCCGAGGGATATGGCCGGGTGCCCCCAGGGTTTGAATGGGCGGCTGACACCACAGTGGAGAATCAGGCGATCTGGCTGGCGGAAGCGGCGACACTTTCCAAGGATTCAGGCCGGGTCCGCCTGATGATCGTGTGGAACGTGGATGCCACCGAATACGGCGCTGACCCGCAGGCCGGGTATGCAATTATCCGTCCGGGAAACATCTGTAACGCCTGCGAGACGCTGGGCGCGGTGATGAACGGTAACTAACGGATAGGTCGGTCGTTCTCAATCGAATCAGCAAGGGTAGTCTGTTCAGGCTGCCCTATTGTTGTTTGATTGCACTCTGCCCGAAATTCGAGTGTCACTTGCCCGAAAGCGTGACAGGTTGCATAATACCAGTTGAGGCAGCGCAGTTTACTGGCCTACATCCTTGCAGGAGAGATTGTGACTCGTTCTTTTCGCTTTTCAATAGGGTTATTTGCTATTCTGATGGGGATTTTAACAGCCTGCGGCGGGCAAGCTGCGCCGGAAACCGGCAATAATTCCGCGACCACAGTCCCCCAGGCCACACCCGCCACCCCCCAACTCCCGGCCAATGCCAGTGGTGTCCCTCTGGTAGCGCGGGTCAATGGCGCTGAAATCACCCTGCCGGAATTTCAGCGCGCATTGGAACGTCGCCAGCAGTTTGTGGTGGATGCCGCCAACGCGACCACGCTGGAGAACGAAGTTCTGGATCAACTGATTGAACAGGTGCTGATCGAGCAGGCCGCTGAGGGGATGGGGTTAGGCATCAGCGATGAGGAACTCCAGGTACAGGTACAGGAAAACATCAACCTTGCCGGGAGCGAGGCCGCCTGGCAGCAATGGCTGGTAACCAATATGTACACCGCAGATGAATTTAATACCACCCTGCGGGAGACGCTGGTCGCCAACCTTGTTCGGGATCGTGTGATTCAGGACATCCAGGGGGCTGTTCCCCAGGCGCACGCCCGTCATATCCTGGTGGCAACCCTCGCCGAGGCGAATGACCTGCTGGCTCAGTTAGGAGCCGGGGCGGATTTCGCCGGGTTAGCGGCGGCACACTCACTGGATGCGTCCACCCGTGAGGCCGGAGGGGATTTGGGCTGGTTCCCGCGTGATGGTCTGATTACCCCGGAACTGGCTGATGTGGCATTGTCGCTCCAACCGGGACAGATTGCCGGGCCGATCGAAACTTCACTGGGCTATCACATTATCCAGACCTTAGAGCTGGGGGATCGCCCGATAGAGCCAGAAATGTTGGCGTACGTCTCCCAGGTACGCTTTGAAAACTGGCTGCGAACCCAGCGTGAAGGTGCAACCATCGAAAAGTATTGGGGGTGACATCATGGGGCAAGGACCGTCTCGCATCTATAATGTCGTGAGTATCATCTTTCTGGCGTTGAGTGTGGTGGTGCTGGTTGTGGTCATCACCCAGTTATTGAGGTCGGCATAGTCACTATCCGTAAAATGCACTGGTTGAACCAGGACACGGAGCTTGTGCTGCTTAAGGATTCAACACGGTGATAATACGGCGTGTTTGGCGGGGCTGCATCTACAGAGTCACTGTAAAATAGCAACCATGTAGGGGCGCACGGCGGTGCGCTCCTACGAAAAACTCACTTTTTTACCATATAATCCGGCAATATTCGGATAGGTCACGCAAAAATTCATGAGGGTTCTTCAATGAGATCAAGCTCGGCGGGTATTTTTAATCTAATCAGTCTGATTTTCCTGGTGCTGACCCTGGTCGCAGTGGTTTTGGTGGTCACGCGGTTGGCCGGGCCAACGGCCCAGGTGCAGGAAGTGGTGGATATTCCCACGCAGGTCGTACTTCCCACCCTGACGCCCACCGATACACCGACCAACACGCAGCCGCCCACCTTCACATTGACGCCGACGGATACACTGACGCCAACCAACACCCATACGGCAACGCCGCTGCCAACGCTTTCCCCGACGATTACGGATACCCCCAGCCCAACCTTCACGGCGAGCGCGACCTTTACACCATCGATCAGCCCGACTCCCACTGCGACGGCTACCTCTACCGCGCCGACCAACACGCCCGAACCGACGCTGTCGCCGTTCCTGTTTGAACTGCGCGATAACCAGGTGATTTTCACCGAAAACTTCCAGAATCGGGCGAGCGTGGGCTGTGCCTGGCAGGGGATTGCCGGGCAAGTGTTTGATGAAAACGGTAATCCGCTCAACGGGTTACAGGTGCATGTCTTTGGCGTGGATGTGGATCGTATTGTGACCAGTGGCGATAACACGCTGATCGGCTCATCTGGTTGGGAAGTGCCGGTGGATAACAAGATCAACGGCAACACCTATCAGGTGGAACTGCGGTCACAGCTTGGTACGGTCGTCTCGCAGTTGATTACTGTCACCTTCCCGCAGGACTGCTCGAAAAATCTGGCATTGGTGAACTTCCGGCGGACACGTCCGAGTTGATCGTATGAACGACGACGAGAATCGCGGCATCCGGCGCGTCACACGGAAAGACCGCAAGAAAAAACTGGATACGCGCGGACCGCTGTTCCCACCGGATGACTTCGAGGATGTCCCGGCAGAGGCTGAGTCCTCGGTTGCCGAACCGGAGAATTTGCCATTTCCACCGCTCGTGGTGACACCGGACGCAGATCGCTTCCCGCCGCTGGATACGGGCGGGAGCAAACCGCCCACCCCCGCCAAACGTACGGCCAAACCGCGCCGCAGGCTGCTGCCGAACCTCGTGGCGTTGCTGTTCGCGGTGGCAACGGTGGCGCTGCTGGCGGTCTATATTATCATCGCGGTTGACCCCTATACGCCGCTGAATCCGCTGCCACCATTCACGCCATTTCCGATCATCATCACGACCACGCCGCTGCCACCAACGGCGACCCTGTTCCCAACGGCTGGGCCAACGGCAACTTTTACCCCACTCCCGCCGGATCAGCTCCAGCGCGACTTGCCGTTTCCCTTCCAGATGGCCGCCAGCGGCATTATTTATGTGCCGAACGCCGGGGAAAAGGGCTGTAACTGGCTGAGTATCGCCGGGTCAGTGACGGATACGGCGGGGCAGCCGGTGGCCGGGCTGGGCGTGCGCGTGCAGGGGAACGGCCTGGATGAAACGGTAGGTACGGGCGGCGCGCTGAACTATGGGCCGGGCGGGTTTGAGATGCCGCTGGGCGAAGCGCCGGGCATTGGCACCTACACTGTGCAATTACTGAGTATCCAGGGTGCGCCGCTTTCAGAGGTTTATACCGTTGCCACCCGCGACACCTGCGATCAGAATGTCGCCATCATCAGTTTCGTGCAGGTGCGGGGGTACTAAAAGAAAGAAACCCCACCAATACGCAACAACCGGCTTCAGCTACCACGCTCAGAATTCCTGTCGAGCAATTTAGGGATGATGAGCGTGTTTTTTGATACTATAGTTGATGCTCATAGTAAGGAGAGGGAGAGCAATGGACAATGCATCGGAAGCCGAAGTAAGAAAGTGGTGGCAGAGCGATATAGGCAGGCTGGGCATCCTCGTCGCTGCGTTTATCCTCATCGTTGTTTTTCTCTATCAGGTCGAGTGGTCAGGTCTACAGGGCAAAAATGTCTGGGACTGGCTGGAGTTGATTATCGTGCCACTCGTGCTGGCGGGGGGCGGCCTGTTCCTGCAGCGGATTGAAGAGGGCCGCAATAAACGGGAAGAATCGCTCGAAAAAGAACGTGAAGAACGCCAGGCCGAACGGGAAAAACAGCAGGCGCGGGACAATCTGATGGATAGTATCTTCCAGAGTTATCTGGATGATATGTCCGACCTGATGATTCGGGATCGTTTACAGACGATGCTGGATATTGTGACTGCTGACCGCCTGCAAAAGAAGTCCGCAGCGAATAGTCAGAAGGGCGCAGAAGCATCGTCTGACGCGATAGACAACGACACACTGGCAGAGGCCACCGCCGTCGTGACCGTCGCCCGCTCCCGAACGATTACGGCCTTCAAATCGTTGGACGTGCAGCGGCGCAATTTGGTCGCCAACTTCCTGCGGGAAACCGGCCTGGTAACGGGGGAACGCGGCACCTTACTGGCGGAAATCCGCCTGACCGGTATGGATTTATCCCGCACCGATTTTTATAAATTCAATTTCTCGACGGCCGTGCTGTACAGTACCGACTTCGGTGGCTCTAATCTGTTTCATGCGAATCTGAGCGGCGCATATTTATTCGGCGCCAATCTGAGCCACACGGATCTTTCTAACGCAGACCTGCGCCAGGCGAGTCTGCATCGGGCGAACCTGAAACAGGCTTATTTGAAAAACACACGCTTCGATGAGAAAACCGCGCTGCCGGACGCGGAGGTTATCGCCTGGAATGACGAGGCGACCCAGGCCACCTACACCAAATACTGGTCGCAGGAAACCGATATGATGCGCTACGCTGACCCCAAACATCCTGATTTCTGGCAGCTACCCAACAGCAATCCTAACCAGCAAGGCGGCGGGTAGCCAGTGAAAATACTGGCTCTAACCCGTTGATCGCGTATCAACGCCTGAAACAACAGTGCCGAGGTCGTCTGCTGGACACTCGGCACTGATTTTATTGAGATGATCGTAAGCGGGATGTGATTCGCGGGCGATTACGCCTCCACGTTGAAAAAACGATCCATCAAACCCATTAAATCTGAGGACTTGAACGGCTTGAGCAGCACAGCGTCCGCCCCAATTCGCCGGATATATTCGTCATCACGCACCTGCGCTCCCGCGCTACACATCACCACCGGCATCGAGGGGGTCATATACTTGATGCGTTCACAAATCACCCCGCCCTGAACATCTGGCAGATTGACATCCAGAATGACTATATCCGGATTAGCGACTGCCAGCAAGAGTTGTGCCTGTCGCCCAGAGTCAGCGGTCAACACCGTATATCCCTGTTTTGATAGGATAATCTGAAAAATGTTGAGGATGCTGGGTTCATCGTCCACAACCAGAACAGAGGGCATTTTTATCCTCGATAATAAACAGGCAACTAAGCGGCATCATACACTTCATATTATGCCACTTGTGGGCTGATCTGTCCATTAAAGTTTGCGGACATTTGATGAAACTTATATCACGATAAGTGACTGCACACTCGATCCGTGAATTGTTCGGTGGATAATGCGCCATCCATCACGACATCGGCAGTATAGTCCCCCTCGCTCAGGGTCACCCGCACCGCGTCTTCAATGTGCTGGGCGACTTCCGGTAACTGCCAGTGGTAACGCAGCAGCATGGCGACACTCAGGATCGCTGCGGTGGGATTGGCAATCCCTTTCCCGGCGATAGCGGGAACATTGCCGTGTGCAGGTTCTGCGATAGCGACTTCTTTCCCCAGGCTGAGCGACGGAGCCAGCCCCAGACCGCCCCCCCAGGCTGCGGCCATATCGGAAAGAATGTCGCCGTACAGGTTGGGCGTCAGAATCACGTCGAAGCGCGTTGGCTCTTTCACCATCCAGTAGGCGGCGGTATCCACATAAAACTCGTCGGTCGTGATTTCGGGGTAATACGAGGCGACTTCCAGCGCCACGCGGCGGAACAGGCCGTCGGTTTGCTGGAGTACATTGGCTTTATGCACAATCGTCACTTTCTGCCGCCCCCCGCGCACCGCCATCTCAAACGCCAACTGGCTGACGCGCTCAGTGGCCTCACGGGTGATGACTTTCTCCGAAATACCGGTATGGCCTTCGTCTTCGGTATGCTCGTGGCCGACATACACATCTTCGGTATTTTCACGCACGATGAGCAGGTCAATGCCCGCCCGTGAGGTGGGAATGGGAAGCGATGTCGTCGGGCGCAGGTTCGCGAAAGCCTGAAGCGCACGGCGCAGTTTCATCGCCGGCGACGAATAGCCTTCTATCGGGTACGGGGGAGTGGTGATCGTCCCGATTAGCACCGCCTTCACAGAGGTCACTGCCTCAAGCGTGTCCGGGTGCATGGGGTGGCCGGTCTGCTCGAAGTATTCCCAGCCCGCCCCTAATGGCTGAATCTCGACATCGGGAAGCACGGTAAGCAAAACCCGAATAGCTGCCGGGATGACCTCGTGGCCGATTCCATCCCCTTCAATGACACATAGATGATGTTGAGCCATGAGGCTACTCACTTTCGGTGATGCAATTTTCGATTGGGAGGAAAAAGTTTTTCCGAAAGGTGATTAGTTTTGAGGAAATCTATTTCAACAAACGTAGTTTACGCTAGTGCAAAAACACTTTTGACTATGTTAAGGGTCATTAACAAATATTCTGACACATTCTTTGCCGTTTGTCGAGGAAATGGGGTGTGGATTGTCAGGGAGGGCCTCAGACCCTCCCTGAAACGAAGCAGGGGCATCTATTTTTTGAGGACAATCCCGGCCTCCTAGACCGCCGTCACCAGAATCGGGCTGCCGTTGGTGATGACAATCGTATGCTCGAACTGCGCGGCCAGGCTGCCGTCCATCGTCTTGAGCGTCCAGTTATCCTCCGCCGTGAAAATGTGGCTGGACTTGAGCGAGACGAACGGCTCAATGGTGAACACCATGCCTTCTTTCATGAGCGTTTTGGCCTTCTTGTTGTAGAACCCCGGCACGCTCGGCGCTTCATGCAGTTTGCGCCCCACTCCATGCCCCGGCAGGTCGCGGATAATCTTGAACCCGCAGCGTTTGACGTGGCCTTCCATCGCCCGGCCAATATCGGAGATGGGCTTCCCGGCGGTGGCGGCGGCCAACCCGCGTTCCAGGGCGGTCTGGGCGCAATCAACCAACTGCTGCTGTACCGGCGTGGTGGGCGGCACGGCGATGCTCGCCCCAGTGTCCGCGAAATAGCCGTCCAACTCGGCGGAAACATCCACATTCACCAGGTCTCCCGCCTGAATCACCCGGCTGCCGGGAATCCCATGCGCGGCTTCGTCGTTGATGCTGATGCAGGTCACGCCGGGGAACTTGTAGGTGAGGATCGGTGCGGAGCGGGCGCCGTGTGACCGCAGGTAGTCCGCGCCAATCGCGTCCAGTTCGGCGGTGGTGATGCCGGGGCGCACCTGTTCCAGCATCAGGTTCCGCGCCGTGCCGACGATTTTCCCGATTTTCATCAGACCGAGCAGGTCTTTTTCCGATTCGATAGTCATTTACGATCCTTCAATCCGGCTGCCAGTATGCCCCTACTGTAGCACAAAAGCGCCCGATTCTGAATGCGCCCCCTTCAACCGATTGCACCGCCGTCCTATCCCCGATAAGATTAGAATATCACCACATCACGCGGGGACAACGCATGGATTACGACGCCTTTATCAGCTACGCGCACACTGACGGCCTGGACGCTGCCCAATCGCTCAAAACCAGCCTCAAACGGGCGTACTTCGACCAGCACGGCAACCGCGCCGCCGGGGAGTGGGAAAAGAAAATCCGGGGAGCCATCCAGGAGTCGGCGGTGTTCTGCTTCCTCATCACGCCCGCCAGCATCACGTCGGATTACTGCCAGCAGGAATGGATGTGGGCGCGGGAGGCGGAAAAACCGATCATCCCGGTCATTGTCAAAAACGTGGACAAGACAAAAATCGCGGAAAAATACCACGACTTTTACAAGGCCGTCCACGCCGTACAGTACATCCCACCGGACGAAGCCCCGGCCTGGCAGCGGTATTACCTCCACCTACGGACGGTCTACCGCGAATTTGACCGGGCGATCCACTTTGCGACGGAGAAAGTCACCTTCATAGACATCACAGGTGAAGTGAAAGAGAAGTACATCCAGCCCGAAGCCGATGCGATTTTCATTCGCATGGTCGAGACGCCGGGAAAAACGAAGCCTGCTCGCTGGAAGACGCCTGGGCGCAGTACAAGGGGCGTGTCCTGCTGTTGGGCGACCCGGCGCGGGCAAACCACCATGCTGCTGCACGCGCAGAACCTCATCGCCGCCTACGTGCGTGACCCGAACCAGCGGATGCCGTTTTATACGTCTATCGCCCAGTGGGACCCTACGCCGATAAGCCCCTATCGGAGTGGTTCGCCGAGAAATACCAACTCCACCAGCCATCACGCGCTACATCGAACATGGCGAGGCTGCCCTGATTCTGGACGGCCTGGATGAGCTGGGGAGCAGCCGCCCGATTAATCCGCAAAAACCGGAAGAAGGCACGTATGACCCGCGCCAGCGTTTCATGGCGCAGGTACAGTGGGCGGTGGACAGTGGCAACGACGTGCTCATCACCTGCCGCGTGAAGGATTACGCGGCGATTGGTGAACTGTTCGCGGAGATGGGCGCGGTGCAGTTACACCATCTGAACGATGACCAGATTCGCGGGTATTTGAATAACTTCCCGACGGTGCAGACCGCCGTGATGGACGACACTGACCTGCTGGACATCTGCCGTTCACCGCTGCTGCTGCGGCTGATTGCCTTCGGCTACCGGGACGCGCCCGCCGACCTGCAAGGCCTGGGTAGCCTGCAAGCCGGGGCGCTGCGCGACGCGATTTTCAGCCAGTACATCACGACCAGCTACAATTACGAGGCCCGCCGCCGCGCTGACCAGGGCAAGGAAATGCCCTTCGCGCTGGAAAAAGTGCTGGAAGTCCTCGGCCACGCCGCCATGATTAATGTGTGTGGGGGGACGCGGGATGATGGTACGGGATTGCCCGGTAGTTATATTGCCGAAAACGTCCTGGTTCGCCATGATTTCTCTCACCATATAGAAGATAGTGAAATTGATACTTTCTGCGCCCTGGCCCGCGAGCTGCACATCCTCTACAAGCGGGACGACGAAACACACGGTTTCTTGCACCTGCTACTGCGCGACCACTTGGCTTATGCCTACAGCATGACCCATCTTGAGGATGCGACTATTTATCCTGAAAGTGTGTGGCACCCTTCCCCCGCGAAGGCACTAGGCGGCTTGGGCGACTCTCGCGCCGTTGCCCCCCTCATGGCTGCTCTGGCAGATACGGATAAATGGGTTCACCATGCAACAGCCGATGCGTTGGGCAAATTATTGGACGATATCCGCGACATAGAATCCCTCATCACCGCCCTGCGTGCTCCAGACGCGAGTGTTCGCTGTGTTGCCGCCAGGGCATTGGGCAAGTTAGGTGATCCCCGCGCCATTACTCACCTTATCACTGCCCTGGCGGATACAGATATACGGGTTCGTAGTTTCGCCGCCGGTGCCTTAGGAGAATTAGGCGATGCTTGTGCCGTCGAGCCACTTATCACCGCTCTGGCGGGCACGAATTGGTTTGTTCGCTGTGTCGCCGCCGGGGCATTGGGCAAGTTAGGTGATCCCCGCGCCATTACTCACCTTATCACTGCCCTGGCGGAACCAAACAGCGATGTTCGCAGTGCCGCCGCTGATGCGTTAGGAAAGTTGGGCGACCCCCGCGCCATTGCCCCTCTCATCACTGCCCTGGCCGACATGAATGTAGATGTTCGCAGTGCCGCCGCTGATGCGTTGGGAAAGTTGGGCGACCCGGCTTTGCAGCCCTTGTTGCGTGCTTTCGGGCATGGGAACGCCTATGTTCGCAATGCCGCTGCCAAGGCGTTGGGGCAGTTGGGCGACCCCCGCACTGTTGACCCTCTCATCACCGCCCTGGCGGACACGAATTGGTTTGTTAGCAGTGCCACCGCCGAGGCGTTGGGAAAGTTGGGCGACCCCCGCGCCGTTGATCCCCTCATCACCACCCTGGCGGACATGAATGCAGCTGTTCGCAGTGCCGCCGCCCTCGCGTTGGGGCAGTTGGGCGACCCTCGCGCCGTATCTGCCCTCGCTGAACGGTTGGCGGATACGGATTGGACTATGAATAGCCGTGTCTGCGTTGAGGCTGCTCGCGCCCTGCAACAGATCGGCACGCCAGAGGCGCTGGCGGCAGTGGAAGAGTGGGAGCGGAATGGCCGGGGTCGGGGGTAGCGCCGAGGGAGTGAAGCGGACAATGCAGGCATTGTCCCTACAACCTGCATTCACCGCCATGATTGACTGGGCCTTTTTTGCTGGTTGCCAAAAAAGTTGTGAAAAAGGTAAAATAGGCTTATGGACGATTTGTTTAAAAAGCTCAACACACTCATTAAAGTCAGCGTGGCCGATGCCCTGGGCGAGGACATCCTGCCCGGTAAGCCGCGCCGCGCCCGCCTCGACCCGCATAAACTCGGCAAAGACGTAGACCGTGAGATTGACACCCTGCGGACACGCATCAACGACGCGCTGGCCTACGAGGACGAACTCCGCCAGCAGGTCAACGCGCTGGAAGCCGAAGTCGCCCGATGGGATCAACAGGCCGACTCCGACGTGCAGGCCGGGAACGACGCCAACGCCCGCTACGCCGTCGAACAGATGCAGCGCGCCCAGCAGCGGTTGGCGATGGCGCAGGCTGACCTGCGCGACCACCAGAGCGTGACGCAGGAACTCATCCAGCGCGTCAACATGCTGGATGCCGCCGTAGCCGACGCCCGCCGGGCAGAAGCCGAGGCGCAGCCCGCCCCGCCCCCGGAAAACGCCGAGTCGAAATCCGGGCCGGTGCTTTCGGACGTGCTGCGCGACGCCCGCGAGAAAATCACCCAGATGGGCGACCTGATCGCCAGCAAAAGCGAGGTCATGACCGGCGAAACGGTGGGGCAACAGGCGGCGGATGTGGCGGACGACCAGGCCGTCGAGGATGATCTGGCCGCGCGACGACAACGACTGAGCAAGTGATATGACAGCACAGGACAGCAAGCGGCTTCTGGTGATTACCGGCGATCACGGCATCGTACGCCAGATACGCCAGACATTCCATAACAAGGGATTCTCGATTCAGGTCGCCTACAGCCACCTGGACGGGATGTATATCCTCGAAAACGGTGAGTTCGACGCCGTGCTGATGGAAAACGGGCTGGTAGACCGCGCTACCGGGGAGCCGTCTTTCGCGCTGCTGGCCGACGTCAACCCCCAAGTCCCCTTCCTGGTGATGAGCTCCAACGGCATTGACTTGGCGATTCGCGACTTCCCCGGCGTGACGTTCATCCCCCGCGATGAAGCCGGGATTTACCGGCACATGGCTATTCTGTTTCACCTGCCGATCCCGGTGGAAGAGCCGCCGCTTGAGGGGCATCCCCCGCAGTTATCACTGGGCGATGACCCCCGCCGCGCCGAAGAAATCCGCACCCTGTTTGAACTGAGCCGATCTCTAACCGAGGTGCTGGACTTAAGCGAGGTACTGAACCGGGTGGTGGAAGCGGCCCGACGGCTGACCAACGCCGAAGAAGGCATGATTCTGCTGCCGGAGGACGGCGACGACAACCAGCTTTACCTGCGCGCCAAAGTCGGGATTGATGTCGAAGTCGCCCGGAACTTCCGGGTGAAAACGCATGACACCGTTGCCGGGAACGTATTCCATACCGGGAAATCCTCGATCATCGGGGCGCAGGGGCCGCAAAAAGTCAAAACCGAATACCTGGTTAATGCCCTGCTGTACGTGCCGATTCAGTACAAAGGCAAGCGCATCGGCGTGCTGGGTGTGAACAACCGCAGTAAAGACAAGGTGTTTGAACCCCGCTACGAAGAACTGCTGCTGAATCTGGCGTCCTTCGCCGCGATTGCGATTGAAAACGCCCGCGTCCACGAAGAAACCCTGGCGCGCACCCGTGAACTGCAAAGCCTGGTCGAAGCCAGTGAAGTCGTTAATGCCTCGCTCTCACTGGAACGGACACTGCCGAATATCTGCGAACAGCTATCGCGGGTGGTCAATGTCGGGCAGGTCATCATCTATTGGTGGAATATGCAGGATAATCACCTGCAGGCGCTGGCACAGCATTTTTATACGATCTGGCCGGTAGGTCATGGCAAACGCATCCCGCTGCGCCAGTGGGAATCACTCTATGCGGCGCTGGCTGAAGACCGCCCGCTGGTGAGCGAACCGGCGAACGGCGATGAAGCGGCGACCTTCTACTTGGCGCAACAGGGCGTCCAGATGGTCATCACCGTGCCGATTTCCGGCGGCGGCCAGCTCTTGGGTGCAGTGCAATTGTTTTATGTTTCGCAGCCGGAAACCCTGCCCGATACCGACACCATCACCCGTATTCGCAACATGAGTTTGGAAGGGCTGGTTACGCTTTCCAATCAGCAGGATGCGCAAATCAAAGAACGCTCCACGCTGCGCATGGGTATGGAACTCAACCGGATTGCTGGGTCGGACTGGTGCGAACTCTCCACACTGGCGTCGGAAAGTCACTCGTTGAATATCTCGCTGGCTGTTGGGGACAGCGTATGGTTGGGGACGGCTAGCCCGGAACTGGACGCCTCACGCTATCCCGACCTACTCGAGGCACTCCGCAACCAGACCCCACTCAACATGCAGGCCGATAACAAGATGATGCCACCCGGCGCGCGGGTGCTGCTGGATATGACCCACAGCAAGGCACTGCTGGGGCTGCCACTGGTACAGCGCGGCGGCGCGGTTGGGCTGGTGGTGCTGGCCGACATGCGGCGCGGGCGCCCCTTTAGCAACCGCGAGGTTGACCTGGGACGGGCGATTGTCGGGCAGGCGGCGACTGCCCTGGAAAACGCGACTCTCGTGCGTGACCTGGAAGCCAGCCTGATCGAACTCAAAGAAACACAGAGCCGTTTGGTTCAGACCGCCCGGCTTTCCGCGATGGGTGAACTGGCTGCGGTGGTCGCACATCAGATCAACAACCCCCTCACAACGATTACCGTCGATTCGGAAATGCTGCTGCTGGACGAACCGGAGGATTCACCCAATTACAAGGCGCTGCAAGCGATTGCCCGTGCCGGACGGCGGGCTTCCAGCGTGGCGCGACGACTGCTTGCGATTGCCCGCCCAACGGATAACAACGCTCAGGACGAACCAATTGACGTGGCAGAGACGATTGAAGGGGTGCTATCATTAGTTAAATCGCACATCGAACGCGACAATATCCAGGTTATTCCCACGTTACTATCCGAATCGCTGCCGCCGGTATGGGCGATTTCCGGCCAATTGGAAGACATCTGGCTCAACCTGCTGTTGAATGCGCATGATGCTATTTCCGGCCAACAGGATGCTAAAATAGGGATAGACCTCAACCGGGCGGACGAAAACGCACTGGAAATTATCGTCTGGGATAACGGGCCGGGCATCCCCCCAGAGATTCTGCAGGAGATTTTCAAGCCATTTTTTACCACAAAACCGGTGGGCCAGGGAACCGGGCTGGGTCTGCATATTTGCCGTGAAGTGGTTGAGCGAATTGGCGGTACGATAGAAGTAACGAGTCGGGTTAATGAGGGGACGCGCTTCCGGGTGCTGTTGCCTGTCAGAAAAGGTGGTGCATAATGCCCTATATCATGGCAGTAGATGATGATATTGAAGTTTTGGAAACACTGGGACGTGTTCTGGAACGTGAAAGTTATGACGTGGGGCTGGCGAGTTCAGCCCAGGAAGCGCTGGAACTCCTCGAACGTCGCGTGCCGGATATAATGATTCTGGACATTATTATGCCGGGTATGGACGGTATCGCACTGTGCCGCAGACTCCGTGGCGACTCGCGTTATGCGTCGCTGCCGATTTTGTTCCTGACGGCCAAAGGCAGTACCGATGATATTGTAGACGGCCTGGACGCTGGGGCAGATGATTACGTCGTGAAGCCCTTTGAACTGGCCGAACTGCGGGCGCGTATTCATGCGCTGCTGCGCCGCAGCACACGGGACACAGAAAACGGCGCGACCATTCAATTACAGGATTTAAAGCTCGATTCCGATACCTACCAGGTGGATATACGCGGCTACCGAATTCAATTGACCGCGACGGAACATCGGTTGCTGCGTTACCTGATGGAAAACCCGAATCGTGCGCTGTCCCCCGGTCACTTGCTCCAGGTCGTGTGGGAATACCCGCCGGATACCGGCGACCCGGACCTGGTACGGGCGCATGTCCGCAACTTACGTGCCAAAATTGAGCAAGCCGCTGACCGCAAGTATATTCGCACGATTCATGGGGTGGGGTACATGATCTCTGCCTGATCTGATATAGCTTCACAGTGAACAATGAAGGGGCAGTTGCCCCTTTTTTGTTGGATGTCTCCCGGCTTTCCCTAGTATAACCTCACAGAAGCGCTAATTTCATGAAACATTCACATCCATAAACCTTTCAAAGAACTACGATAGGTTATACTGATGTTATAAAGATTCACGCATAGGCCAAGGGAACATTCATGCCCACACTGCTCGTTGTTGACTATGATACAAATGACTTCGATATGATGAAGTCTTTATTAGTTCGCGAAGGGTACACCGTCCGGTATACAGACAACAACCGCGATGCCTATACCCTGGTAGTTCGTGAACGACCTGACCTCTGCTTGATTAACCTCGGTATACAAAGTCCCGATGGGTTATCACTCTGTCGGCGAATCCGGCGGAATCCCCAGGCTTATATGACCCCGGTCATCTTTCTATCGGGGGCGGAATCAACGCTGACAACAGCTGAGGTTCTGAGCGCAGGTGGCGACGACTGTTTACACAAACCGTTTATCATTAAGGAACTGGCCGCCCGTATCCGCGCGCATTTGCGCCGAGCCACAATCACCCAGAATGACAAAATGCCGGTGATCGAACTTAACCCCAACGCGCTGACGGCCAGGGTGGATGGGCGCCAGGTGATGCTAACGCGGGTCGAGTATGATTTGCTCTCTTTCCTGTGCAACTCACCGCACGAGCTGCATTCAACCGAAACCCTGCTGACCTACGTCTGGCAGTATCCCGATGGCACGGGTGACTCAGCATTGGTACGCAACCATATTCGCAACCTGCGGCGCAAGCTGGAATTAGACCCCGATCATCCGACCCTGATTCAGTCCCGGCACGGGCGCGGCTATACGATTAAAGCGCAGGTACGCCTGCGGGACACGATGGTGGGTGGCATGGCGTAGGGCAGGCCGGATGTTCAGGACAATGAGCCAATCCACCCGGTAAGATATGGGTGATAAGAGCGGGTCGAACCCGCTCTTTTGCATTTAAATTCACCTTGTACCCCACTAGATTGAGTGACTACCCCACGCTATTCCTACCCGCAGCGCACCTGGCGTATGATAGAGATATGCGCTTTAGGTGAAATAAGGACACGCTATTTTTCGGGCCACTGGCTGCTGCCTTTAGTTAGCATCTTAGCCGGTTAGCACTTTAGCCAACCCGCTATCAGGCTATCGGACGATCTTTTCTTGATAGCTGATAACTGACGACTCGCCATGCTTGACCGGAGAGACTTTATCCGAACCTGAATCACATAAAGCGTATATAAGACACAGGGGGTAAAAATGATGCATCGTGGGTTCTGGATTATGCTCGTTGGATTGGTGTTGAGTGCTACAAGTGCTGCCGGAAATGCTGGCCCCCCAAACCAGAAGGATCACGTGGATTTTCAGCAGTCTCGTGCCGGATGCGGAAGGCGCGATAACCACTTCTGGGACGTCCAGCAGGAATACGCCTGGGCGTTGGATTACCTGTATGAAGCGCCGTTGGTGTTCAGCGGGACATTTAAACCGGGCCGGTATGCAATGGCGGCAGCGTTTACGGCTGGGCCAGTCGGTGGTGAAGACCCGGTGGGGAGAGGGATGTGCTGCTCTGGGCGAGATGACCGGGGGTTGGCCCAGGTATCCACGGTTTCGTCACGACCATTATGAACCGCGAAGATGACCAGTTTTCCATTAGCCGAGCGCTCGCGAATAACACTGGGGCCAATGTGGTCGACCGTAAAGGGATTAAACATTTCCATCTAAAAATTCCTTAATGCCCGGCCTGGGGCATGTGCTCTGTCTAAGACGACTTGCTGAACTAACGTTGAGAACCTTGCCCGGAGATGAATTCCGAGGTACCTTTGAAGGGTGTGCCCACTCAGGTAACATTATACCGTCTTACCCACGAGAATCTACCCTCTAACGATCTGTTTTCGCCCTCGTGAAATCATCAGCTTAAGCATCACTGAAGTCAACATATTGGGTTTAGTGATCTTGTAGACGCTTGTGCAACGGCAATGCTACCACAGGTTGGCGCACTGGGTATTCATTCACGGCCCTGGCATGTGAAGCTGAATGGCTTTAGTTCGTGCCGGTCATACATGTTTCAACTATCGTGTCGTGCGCCGCCCGCCGGAAGGCGTGGATGCCGCCATGCGTCCCGGTGTGCCAGCGCCCCGGATACACCCGGTTGGTCAGCAGCGTGATCACCAGATCATGGGTGGAGTCAATCCAGAGGGTTGTGCCGGTAAAGCCGGAATGCCCGTAGGCATCCATGCTCATCAAATCGCCCGCCATCGAGTCCGCGCCCGCTTTGAGCGCCCAGCCCAGCCCGCGCCGCGTTCCCTGATACGCCACCTGTTCACGGGTTGCTTCGCGCCAGACATCCGGTGTGATGCCAAAGGCGGACGCGCCTTCCAGCCAGGCCTGCCCGAACCGCGCAACCGTGCTGGCGGTAGCAAACAGTCCGGCGTGTCCCGCTATGCCGCCCACACCGCAGGCATTTTCGTCATGCACTTCACCCCACACGCGCCGCCCGCGCCAGACCGGATCGTCCTCGGTGGGGGCGATGCCCTCACGGGAAATACCATGATCGCGCACCGGATTATAGAGCAGCGTCCCTAGCTGCTCCGCGCCCGGCGGGATGAAAGATGGCTTATCCGAGGCCGTATCCAAGCGCCGGATGGCTTCACCGAGCAGCAGCAGCCCCACATCGCTGTAACGGACGGTCACACCGTCGGGCTGCCCCACGAAAGGATAGCGGCATAGGGCGGCAACGGCGCGCTGCCAGCGGGTTTCCGGCGGAATCGGGTCGGGGAGGTCGGGCGGGGTGGGTGCTGCTCCCGCCGCGTTAAAGACATCACGCCAGGGAGGGAGGCCGCTGGTATGGGTCAGCAAGTGCCGGAACGTCACCTGCGCCGGGTCAACGGTCTGGTCGTCCAGTTCGGGCGGAGTCGGCAGGGTGGCTTTGCTGTGGGGGTCTTGCCCGCCGTCCATCGGGCGGGGATTGATCGCCCCGAACTCCGGCACAACCGTCACCAGCGGGTCATCCAGGCGCACGCTTCCCTGGCTGACTAGGGACAGGAAGGTCGTCGTCGTGAACAGTTTCGTGACCGACGCCAGATCGAACAACGTCCCTTCGTGGACGCGGTTTTCCCCGCTGGTTGCTTGCTGCGGGTCAATAACGCCCCAGCCCGCGTTCAGCACCATCTGGCCGCGCTGGATGACACAGGCGGTACACGCCGGGAAGGTATCCCCCAGGTGCAGACGGACAACCGGGTCGAGTTGGTCGAAAATACGCATCATGTTACCTGATTTCTATCTTAAGGTGTTCTAAATCGGACGCTCCGTTGGTCGTCCCATATGCAGCAAGTTAAGACATAACCCACTCATTTTTAGGACTTTCAGCCTTTTTATCCCCTCTAAATCGCCCCCGCCAGCGGGGGCGACTTTCCGTCCTGGTTTGACCGGCTCCCTCAGCCCGTTTGCGGGCGACTGAGACGGGAGACCTACGTCCCCTTGAAGGAAGGCTGGGGAGGGGTTAGGAAAACGATTCTGGCTGAGGGAAATTGGATACGATCCCCCATCGTTGGGGGATTTATCCCTCGGCGCGTAATCTACCCACCCGTATACAACAAATACGGCGCGCATTGTTCACGGAAAACGCGGCTATCGGCATCCCAGGCTGCTACCAGTTCAGCTACGGGTCTGCCCGATTCGATACATGCCCGCCCGGCATCACTCCCATACAAGCGATCAAAGGAGGCTTCTCGCCAGGCGAAATCCGCCGGGTAGAGGTTGTGTACCGTCTGAATCACCCGCAGCCAGGCCAGCAGCGGGCGATAGGCCGGGCTGACGCTATGCGCCTGGATGCCCCGGCACACTTCCCCGCTGAACTTGCTGCTGGTGGGCTGGAACACATGTGAGCGGTAGATGACACCCGGTATAGCGAGCGCGTTGAGACGCTCCGCCAGTTGGTTTTCGTCTATGAACGGCGCACCGACAATCTCAAAGGGCAGCGGTGTCCCGCGCCCTTCGCTCAGGTTCGTGCCTTCCACCAGACACGCCCCCGGATACTGGCGCACCGTCGAGAGATGCGGCATTCCGGGGGAAGGCGGCACAAAGGCCAGCCCGGTCTGCTCCCAGGACGTATCCCGCTGGAGTCCCTCGCAAGGAATCACGCTGATCTGGGCCGGGGTCGGATTCCACCGGGCGTTGAACATCTGCATCAGTTCACCCAGAGTCAGCCCATGCTGCACCGGAACCGGCACACGCCCGACCAGACTCGCAAAGCGCCTATCCAGCAGCGGGCCGTCTACGGCATCACCCAGCGGATTCGGGCGATCCAGAATCATGACCGGGATGCCTGCTGCTCCGGCGGCTTCCAGAATGTGGGTGATCGTCCAGGCAAAGGTGTAATAACGAACGCCGATGTCCTGAATATCACAGACAATCATGTCCAGATGGTCGAGCATCGCCGGAGTGGGGGCGTAAGTTTCCCCGTACAGGCTGTAAATGGGCGCGCCGCTGATCGGATCGGTGCTGGATGCCACCGCTTCGCCGTCTTTACCGGCGGCGGTAAACCCGTGTTCCGCCGTGAAAATCGCGGCGAGGGTGAACGCCGTACCGTGCCGGGCGCGGAACAGGTCAATCGTGGGAATCAGGCCGCGTGTCACGCCGCTGGGGTTGGTCATCAGCGCGACCCGCTTCCCGGCCAGTGGGTTTTCATCCTGTTGGAACAGACGGTCAACACCGGTTAAAAGAGTCATGGTTATATCCTGACCGGCAGGCGACCAGCGGGTGTGTAGTCCCCGGCCAGCGCCGCCACGACGGCTTCCAGCGACGGTACGGCATCGCCGCAGGTGCAGGCGATTGAGTCGGCAGCTTCCAGCACGCCCGCGTCATAGGGATTCCGCAGGGCGACCAGAATCGTCTGTGGCGCGGCAGCCATGTACTCCCGCGCCGCCGCCAGTTGACGTGTGTCGAGGTGGGCGTTACGGGTCGCCAGCACCAACGTTCCGGCGCGCCTCGCCAGCCCCAGCGCCTCGTGGGATGCCCCTTCGCGCCAGACCAGCACTTCCGCCTGGGGCAGTCGCTGGTGGAACAGCCGCGCGAAACCGGTCACACCACCGGCCTCAACAATGCCGCTTTCCAGCACCGACGGAAACTCAATCACACCGACGCCACTACCGTTCCCGGCCAGCGGGAAGGCCGCGCCACCTTTAACCAGCGTCACCCCGGCCTGAGCCGCTTCCCGCGCGATAGCACGATGGCGGGGATTACCGATTGCGCCCAGGTCGCCGCGCGGTTTCAGGTAACGTCGCCGGAAATCCATAATCCGACGGTTGGCTGTGTCAATCAGGTCACGCGGCACACGCCCCTGCTGCACCGCCTGGAGCAAGGCATCATGAGCGGCTTCCTGGCGGGCGGGCGTGTGCGAAAACAGGATGGTATCAAACCCGCCTAACGCCGCCAGCACCGCGCTTTCTCCCGGCGGGTAGCGGTCACTGATCGCTTTCATCTCCATGCAGTCGGTAGTCACCACGCCATCGAAATGCAGTCTGCCGCGCAACAACTGATTGACCACCACCGGGGATAACGTCGCCGGGAGGGTTGCGTCCAGCGCCGTAAAAATCGTATGCGTGACCATGATGGTCGCCGCATTCTCCGCGATGACCGCATGGTATGGCGCTAAATCCATCTGTTCCAGGTGTTCCAACGGGGTATCCAACACCGGAAGTCCCTGGTGGGTATCAATGGGCGTGTTCCCCAGGCCGGGGAAATGCTTGGGCGAAGCCGCCACCCCCTCCCGCTGTAAACCGCGTACCGCTGCGGCGGCCAGCGCACTCACCTGCGCCGGGTCACTGCCATAGGAGCGCGTACCCACCGAGGGATTGGCGGCGTTATAGCTGAGGTCAACTACGGGGTAGTAATCCCAATGGATGCCCACTGCCCGCAGTTCCGCCGCCAGCACGCCCGCCACCTGTTCGACATGGTGGACGCTATCCGCCGCGCTCGCCAGCGCCAGCGCGCCGGGAACTTCGGTGAACCCCTGCGCTTCCCGCAGCCGGGCGACCACACCGCCCTCCTGGTCAATGCCGATCAGCACGCCATCCGGCGCAGCGGCTTGCAGGGCATCCGTCAGGGCAGCGACCTGCTGCGGCGACGCGATATTGCGGGCGAACAGGATGATTCCCCCCACGCGCCCCGCCCGAATCCAATCCAGCAGGTAAGCGGGCGGTTCAAGCCCTTCAAACCCGACAAAACACATCCGCCCGATCTGGGTTTCCAACGATTGTTCAGACATGGCGCAGCACCGCCTGGAATTTATACCGTGAACCACAATAGGCTGAGGTGGTGTATTCCACCACCTGGTCGGAATCGGTGAAGGTGCGGCGGGTCATGTGCAGAATCGCCGCGTTCGGTTCGAGGCGGAGCAACTGGCTTTCCTCAGCGGTTGCCAGGCGCGCCTCAATAGACTGTTCGGCGTAGTGTAGCACGATATGGTACTCCTCGTGCAGCACCCGGTAGAGCGACTCAACGGCGAAATCATAGTCATCCAGCAGAGTCTCGCACCAACGCTGCGCGATCTTCATGCGCTCAATCGCCATTGGCATGTCATTCGACAAGCGCAGCCGCACCAGGTAGATGAGTGGCGTGCCGGTCATCACCCGCAGGATGCCCGCCTCTTCGTCCGAGGCCGGGATGATGTTCGCCTTCAGCACCCGGCTGGTGGTCTGCTGTCCCCGTTTCGCCATTTCTTCGGTAAAACTGGTCAACTGTTCAAGCTGTTGATCCACTTTGGAGACGCTGACATACGTGCCTTTGCCCACCTGGGTATAGAGAATACCCTCCTGCACCAGGTCAGTGATGGCGCGTTTCACCGTGAGCCGGTTGACCTTAAAAATATCTTTCAAAGTGCGTTCGCTGGGGATGCGCCCACCTACCGGGTAGATGCCCATCTGAATATTGTTGCGAATAAGTTCTTTGATCTGCTCGTAGAGTGGCGTTCCCGAATCCACATCAAGCATACACGCTTAACCTTTTCTGCGTCCCCAACGTGTCAGTACGGCCACACCTCCAATCAATGCTGCCCCCATCATGGCGCTGCACACGCTCAAGACAAACTCCGCGCTGCCGGGCGGCTGAAGAAAGACCATCAGCAGCCCACAGCCACCAATCATAAATCCCAAACGCAAAAACCCGGTCAGTAGGTCACGGTCTAACAAGACTCACTCCGCCGTCTCGCGCAGGGCCATGCCTTGCTGCACCGGAATACAGGCGACTTGCTGTTCAAATCCGGGCGCGGCTGCCAGTTGCGGCACGACGGTATCGCAGGCTCCCGGCACGAAGAACGGGCAGCGGGGATGGAAGGCACAGCCCGTTGGAATATCGGTCAGCTTGGGAATTTCATCCGAACGCAACTGCAGCGCCTGTTTCTGCCGGGTCATATCCGGGTCGGCTTCCGGCACGGCGGCCAGCAGCGCCCGTGTATAGGGGTGCGACGGGTTAGCGATGACTTCCGGGGTGCGCCCGATTTCCACAATCCGCCCCAGGTACATGACGGCGATGCGCCCTTCCCAGGCGAAATACTTCGCCAGCGCCAGGTCATGGGTGATAAAGACAATCGTCAGCCCTAACTCGCGCTGCAACCGCTGGAGCATCTTCAACAGGGTGATACGGATGCTCACGTCCACCATACTCACGGCCTCATCAGCCACGATCAGTTTCGGCCCCACTGTCAGGGAGCGGGCGATGCTGACGCGCTGCCGCTGCCCGCCGCTCAACTGGTGCGGATACTTGTTCACGATGTCGCCCGGTGGGGTTAAATCCACCATCGTCAGGAGTTCCCAGATACGCCGCTTGAGCGCCGCGCCGCCTTTGGTCAGGTGGTGGCGTTTGAGCGGGAAACTCAGGATGTCGCCAATGGTATGCGCCGGGTTCAGCGAAGCGAAGGGGTCTTGATGCACAATCTGCAATTGACGGCGCAGCAGCGACTTTTCGCGGCCTTTGTAATCCGTCATCGAGCGGCCTTCTATCAGGATGTCCCCCTGGCTGGGTTCGAGCAGCCCGGTGATGATCTTGCCCGCCGTCGTCTTGCCGCAGCCGCTTTCCCCCACCAGGCAGACAATTTCGTCACGCTGAATGGCGAGGTTCACATCCTGTAAAACCGGGATTTCCTGGCGGTCTTTGATGAATGAGCGGTAGATTCCCCGCATTTCGAGAATCGGCCCGGTTTCAGATTCGCGCTGGGTCGCGCCCGTTGCTTGAGGATTCATGCGTTTTTCACCGCCTGTGCTTCCAATACCCGTGCCGTTTCATGGCACGCCGCCCGTTGTCCGTCCTGATACGCTACCAGCGCCGGGGGTTCTGTCTGACAGATGTCTCTGGCAAAGGTGCAGCGTGGGTGGAATTTACAACCCGACGGCGGCTCGATCAGGTCGGGCGGGCTGCCGGGGATACTCGTCAATTCCTGGGCGCCCACGCTCAAACGCGGCGCGGCATTCAGCAGACTATAGGTGTAAGCGTGATGGGAGCGGTAAAACACGTCGTCCACGTTGCCGATTTCGACAATCTCACCGGCATACATGGTCGCTACCGTATCCGCGATTTCAGCGGCAACCGCCAGGTCATGACTGATAAACATCACGCTGAAGTTGAGTTCCTCACGCAGCAGTTTCAGCACATCCAGAATCGAACGCTGGGTCAGGATGTCTACGGCGGTAGTCGGCTCGTCCATAATCACGATCTGCGGGCGCAGAATCAGGCTCAACGCCAGCAGGACGCGCTGGCGCATCCCGCCGCTGAGTTCGTGCGGGTAGCTGCGAAAGACACGCTCCGGGTCAAGCCGAACCTGCTCGAACAGTTTAAGCGCCCGCTTCCGCGCATCAGCCCGCTTGATGCCATGCGCCGCCCCCGTGTCGTAGACCATATCGCTGATGCGAATGACCGGGTTGAGCGAGTTCAAAGCACCCTGGAACACCATTGAGCATTCCGACCACAGGAAAGCCCGCATCTCGCGTTTGCTGAGGGTCAGCAGGTCAACCTGCCGCCCGTCCCGGTAGGTGTAGGTGACGCTGCCGCTGTCAATGCTGGCGCTCTGGGGAAGCTGGCGGATTAACGCAAGGTTGAGTGTGGATTTGCCACAGCCACTTTCCCCGATCACTGCTAGCGTTTCTCCGGCATGGAGGTCAAAAGAGACGTTGCTGACCGCCCGCACCCGCCCACGCCGCGCCAAGTAACTGGCCGACAGGTCGCGTACACTCAGAACAACATGATTGGGATCATAACTCATTGTTTTTCCTTATGGACTAACCCGAAAGACTGCGCCACGTCCGGCGGTGGGCTTACATCGTTTAAGAAAATAACCGGGAAACCGTTTGGTTCTGGCGGCGGACGCCAAGAATGGCGTCCCTACCTTCAGGTTATGTAGGGACAGGGCTTGCCCTGTCCGCTGAAATCCTGCCACCAGAACCGTATTTATGACCTGATTAAATTCTCACCCTGCTTAAGCCCACTGTTCACCAGGAAATCAGGCGTGTTCTTTCAGGTTCTCCATTCGTATCTTTACGAAAAGTTCACTGCTACAACCCTGACCGCAGCCGGGGATTGAAAATTTCTTCCAACGAACGCGAGAACAGCACCAGCGACAGTTGGAACAGTGCGATGGCGATGATCGGCGAGAGCAGCATCCCGGCGGCCTGCGGCAGGAACAGGACGCCCTGCTGCCGCCCGGTGTAGATCATCACGCCCCAATCCGGCTCGGTGAGCGGCACCAGCCCCAGGAACACCAACCCGACAATCGAGTACATGGCGATGCGGATCGTGAAAATAAAATTCACCGCGATGTAACTGACCATATTCGGGAAGACCTCGCGCATGATGATATGCCAGATTCCCAGATCAAGCGCCACTGCCGCCTGCACATAGTCGCGTTCGCGCAGACTCAGCACCTGCGCCCGGACTGCCCGCATCAGAGTCGGCCAGTTCAGCACGCCAAACAGGACGGCGAGCATAAAATTGCTGTCGAATTTCACCAGCGCCGCCAGCACAATCAGCAGCGGGAAGGTGGGAATAGTCAGAATAAAATTGGCGACGGCGGAGAGTATCTGATCAACCGCGCCGCCCACCAACCCGCCGATAGAGCCGAATACAACGGCGATCAAGGTGGCGATCAATCCCGCCTCAATGGATGTGATAATCAGCTTCTGCCCGCCGTAGACCATGTGTGACAGGACATCGCGCCCTTTCCAGTCCAGGCCCAGCGGGAACTCCTCGCTCGGTGGTGCAACCAGTGCCAGCGCCCCCGGCTCACGTCGGTCTAAATGGGTCTGGCCGTCATATTCAATGAACAGCGGGCCGAACGTCAGCACCACAAAATAGAACATCAAGCCGAGAAAGCCCACGAACCCGGCTTTATTCCGCACCAGCGCCCGTAAAGACGCACGAATCCCGTTCCCCAGGTTCGCCATGCTGCGCTGAAACATTTCTTGGCGTGAGTTCTCAAAGGTGACTTCCGTCAGCGCTGCCCGCGAGGTAAACGGGTCCTGGCGATTGACATAGGCATAACTGAGCACGATTGCGTAGGTGACGACGATCATCGGCAGACCGCCCAGGAAGCCACAGGCGAAACCGCTCACCGTGCAGGCGAGGAAGCCGCCGATGCCGGGGCCGACTTTTTTGTAATAGATGCCCACGCCGAGCGGGACCAGGCCGCAGATCAGACCGATCAGCAGGCCGACCGGCGTGGCAACGGTTTCCAGGCCAATCATGGGTTTTCCTTTTTGTCGAGGCGTACACGGGGGTCAAGCCAGCCGATTGCCAGGTCAGCGAAAATGTTGGAGAAGACAACAGCGCTGGTAATCACCAGGAAAATCCCCTGCATGGTGGTGTAGTCCCGCTCGCTGATGGCAACATAGAGGTTATTCCCCAGGCCGGGATACTGGAACATCTGCTCAATGATGATACTGCCGCCCACCACAAACCCGACACTGATCGCCAGCCGGGTAATCAGAGGCAGCATGGCATTCCGCCCGACATACCCGGTGAGGATGCGCCGCTGCGAAAGCCCGCGGGCCTGCGCCACCATAATATAGTCTTCACCCAGGGCGCTCAGGGTGCTGGATTTCATCGCCAGAATCCACGAGCCAACCGATGACAGGACATAGATGAGGATGGGCAGGAAGGCGTACTGTAAAATACTCAGAAGATAGGGGGCATTAAAACCCGCCGGGATGGTGGGATCCACCCCGCCGCGCACCTGCCCGATTTTGAACCATTGGAGCTGCACGCCGAACACCAGGATAATCAGCAGGGCGATGATATAGTCGGGAATACCGGAGATAATCGAGGCAAACCCGGTGAGGATGTTATCCAGCAGGCCCCCGCGCCAATACCCGATCGCCAGTCCCAGCACAATGCCCAACGTAAAACTAATCACCAGCGCCGAGCCAATACAGAACAGCGTCCAGGGGAGATAATGCAGGATAATGCTGGTGACAGTGACGCCCGCCTTGGTGATGGACATGCCCAGGTCGCCGTGCGTCAGATCGCCAAGATAATCAAAGTATTGCAGAATAAGTGGTTTATCCGGGTCAAAACTAAAGAGGCTGGCGGCGGCACGGTAGGCCTCCTCATAGGTCAGCCCGCGCCGTGTCACGAATTCCTCAACTTTGGTATCCAGCGGATTGCCCGGCATCTGCCGGATCATAAAGAAAGTCAGTGTGGTCACTGCCCAAATCGTGAGCAGTCCTTGCATGACCACCCGAAACAGATAGCTGCGCCGGATGCGCCGCAACCGCGCCCACAGGGACGGTGATTGGGCAGGCTCACCGCTGGGTGCGGAGGATGATGGGTTCGACACAGCGGGAATCGTGGTCATTCAAAAATCCTCGTAAATCTCTTCAATCTATTGATAACAAAACCTACCCCCTCTCCATCACAACAGAGAGGGGGTACTGACCGCAGTCAGCTAAAAGGTGTTAATTTAGTTGGCGGGATGCAGCACGCCCGTCAGCAGCAGGTAAGTGACCCAGGTTTCGTTCGCCGGGTTGTCAAAGATGGGGTCGCCCGCGGCAGGGACGCCACCAATCAGGTTTTCATTGACCGGTTCGACGCTCAGTTCTTCGTTCAGCGGGATGAAGAACATTTCGTCATTGATGATGGACGAAACGTAGTCCGCCTGTGCCTGTAACTGCGCGTTATCCAACCCTGCGCTCACATTGAGAATCAGGTCGTTCAGGTCAATGTCCTGGCCGTTGTACTGCATCTGGAGGCCCAGGCCGGTGCCGGGTTGATCTTCCGCGAGGACGGGGCGTGTCCAGCGGCGGGTGGGGTTGTTGAGGTTGTTGTAAGCAAAGGGTGAACCCGAACCCCAGCTCCAGACCGACAGTTGGAAGTCGCCTTCACGGTTGGCCTGGGCGGCCTGCTGCCAGGGGAGCGCCCGTTCGGTGATGTCGAAGCCGAAGTCATTCAACTGGGAGACGGCGTCACGAGCCGCAGCACTGAAGTCGGCGAAGTCCGCCGGGAAGGTGTACTCGAAGCTCAGAGTCGCGCCATTGGCATCCACCCACTTGCCATCGGCATTGCGGGTATAACCAGCCTGCTCCATCAGGGAGGCAGCAGTATCGAGGTTGTATTCATACGGGTTAAGGGCGGCCACACCGTCGGCACTGAGCAGTACCGGCGTGAGTGCATCCAGAATGCCAGACATGTAGCGTGTTGCGCTTGCACCCAGACCATTTGTCAGCAGCGCGCTTTGTTCGCGGTTGATCGCATATGCCATCGCCTGGCGTACCAGCTTGTTCTGGAAGGCGTCTACATCAAAGTTGAACAGGAGTGCCGGGCCGTAGCCGAGCGGGACCGTCACCAGACGCAGGCCCGCATCCGCGAAGGACTGGATGGTCGCCGGGGGGAACACGTTGGTCGAAAACGCGAGTTCGCCGCTCAGAACCAGCGGTGTCGAAACTTCGGTTTCGCCTGCCCACAGTTTGATTTCGCCGAATTGGACGCTGTCGGAATACAGGCTGTTGGGCTGCCAGTGGAGAGTCATGAAGGCTTCGCCCACGTCATCCAGCGAATAGGTGTACGGGCCGCTCACAATCAGGGTGTCAGGATGGAATTCGGAGATTGCTGTCGCCAGATCTTTCCATTCCTGGTCATCAGCGGTCTTGCCATCGGCAACGAGCTGCAGCGCCTGTGCCGCGAGATCACCATAGGTCGCGCGCGGGACAATGTAGTCCTTCAGAATCAGACGTTCCGCAACTTTGGAGGCCTTGCCTTCAAGGAAGTCGAAACGGACGGTGCGTTCATCTACCGCCGTGACCGTATCAATATAGGTGAAGTCGCTCCACCCCATGATGCGCCCGATGGCGAAGGTATCCACTACATCTTCCGATGTGATCGGGTCGCCGTTGCTCCACAGCGCACCTTCTTTGATGGTGTATTCATAAGCGCTGAAGTCGTCGGTAAAGCCGAAGGATTCAGCCAGAATGCCGACATATTCGCCCGTTGACCACATATAGAACGCGGGTTGGAGAAGAACCAGCGGACGGTAGACGGGGGAACCGAGATTCGCTTCGAGACCATTGGCTGACCAGTTGCTGAGGTCGTGGGTGCCAGGCGCGGTATACGGCCATGTGCCTAGCCATGTCCCTGATGGGCCATCCTGCGCGGCAACGGGAACGACTACGACCCCGATGGTGAGCAGTAATAAACCAAAGACCAAAAGAAGGCGTTTCATATGTGACTCCTCATATATAGAACTGATGGCATTGTAATACATAGCATACTCTGGAATAGTGTGGTATAGTCCACCCGCAGTAAGTGTAACGCCCTGGGTCGATAGATGCAAGTTTTTTAATGTGCTTTATGTGATATGAATCGGGATCGAGTCCCTCGACAAAGGGGGCGAGTCGCCAGTGGTCAGCTTTCAGCCGTCAGCAGTCAGGAAAAGATAGCTTGATAGCCTAACCAGCTAAAAGCTAAAGGCCAGCAGCCAGCGGCTTGGAAAATATCGCATTTTCATTTCACATAGAACGTCTGAAAAAATCAGTTATAGCTAGGTCTTTTTCCGAGGCGTCTTAAAGAACGCATTCCCCTACACCGCTGATGCGGAGCGACCATGACGAATTATTATGTCGGAATTGATGGCGGAGGCAGCAGCCTGCGAGTCGTGATCGTAGATGCTGATCTGCGAATCTGCGCGGAAAGTACGGGGGACAGTGCTAACCCGGGTGTGGTCGGTCATGACGAAGCGGCTCGCCGCATTCAATCCGCCATCATGCGGACACTTTCCGCCGGGGGACTGAGCGCAGAGGTCATTTCTGCTGTCGGTATCGGCGTGGCTGGTGCTGCTGCTGCACACTCTTCGGCATGGCTGCAAACCACGCTCAGGGGTGTTCTGCCCCAGTCCCAAGCTGTTCTCAGTTCCGATATTGAAATCGCGCTGGTGGGCGCGCATGGCAGCCGCAGTGGTGTGTTGATCCTGGCCGGGACGGGGAGCGTGGGGTGCGGCGTCAGCGATTCCGGGGATTATCTTCAAATTGGTGGGTGGGGGTATCTCATCGGGGACGAGGGCAGCGGCTTTTGGATTGGGCGTGAGGCACTCCGGGCTGTTAGCCGTGCCGATGATGGCCGGTCACAATCTACTGTGTTGACGGCAGCGATTTTATCCACCCTGGGACTGCGTTCACCGATTGATTTGATTCCCTGGTTGTATGGTCGGCAGTCGGGACAGGCGGCGGTGGTCGCGGGACTCGCGCCACTGGTGTTAGACCGGGCAGCAGTCGGGGACGAGGTTGCTCGCTCGATTCTGGACACGGCGGCGGACGAACTGGCTTTGTTAAGCCGGACACTTTGCGACAGGCTGCACCTGACCGCGCCGAAGATTGCCTTTGCCGGGGGACTGCTGCAAACCCCGAATCCCCTGAGCGAGCGGCTGTGTACCCGGCTCGGCTTAACCGACCATCCACGCCCGCTCTATTCCCCGGTACTGGGTGCGGCGCTGCTGGCTCGCCTGCGGCATGGGGCAAACCGGGAAGACATAGCCTAATGACCTGATTCCCTATCGTTTTGTTTTTTTCGGCAGTAGCGCTTTTTCTGTAACAAGGTCATAGCCAATCGCCTCAGCTAACTCCTTGGCCTGCTTATGGAACAATTTCGCCGCTTCCCACACAATATCCATCGCCGCACGGAGCGTAACAGTTTCGGCGGTGTTCAGGCGGTCTGTTGATAGTTCTTCAGCCATCCGAGTATAAATCAGTGCGTATTTCCCAAAATGATCGCGGGGATTCTGTTTCGGCGTGATTTCCAGTTGTTCTCGAAGTTGCGCGGTTGTCCGTTCCCATAATCCTTTATATAACCGCTCAGTAGATTGAGCGTACATGCTTGGCAACTCATCAATCACTGCATTTTTCAAAGCCGCAACAAATCGTTTACGAGTGACAATGCCCTCGACACGTAACGTAATCCAGCTATCCGGCTTACCTAAACGGCGATATTCTTCAATGGTTCGGTCAAGAGATCGAAATAATCCCAACTCAGGGTCTTCTGTTTCTTCAAGACGCTGTGCACCCACCTGTGCCAGCCATAATTTGAGTGGCTCCGCCTTAGGTGATGGGATGGATTGAATCAGGCGCAATACCTGTTCTGTATTCATGACATCCGTGAGGTAGCGCTTGCCATCAGAAGCAACGAGTTTGAGTTTCTTACAATTTATAAGAGACTCATTCCCTTCCTTTTTGAGGCGTCCTTTGAGGACATGATAGTAATTTTGAGCAGCTTTCTTATCAGCGTCCAATAACTCCGTCACAACATCAATGACAGAATAATACCATTCCTCCTCGTTCCAAATACGCCGGATTCGATCTCCATCAAATGCAGGGACAAGGTCATTGTCGCTCATCACGCACCTCAGTACGCTTAAATTTCAAGTACACTTAACCCCTTGTCAATGCAATCATCACTTTGCCAAATGGAGCGCCCCGGCTGTAGCGACGCAGGGCAAACCGGGAAGATATGGTCTGACAAACAATTATTCGCGTTGAAGCTCATACGGGTACGGCAGGTGCTGGTCGCTGGCGGTATTCAGCCGTTCAAGCTGGTCAGACGTTAATGACCAACCGGCTGCACCCAGGTTATCCTCAAACTGCGCCATTGTGCGCGCGCCGACGATAGGCGCGGTCACGCCGGGACGCTGTAACACCCAGTTTAGCGCCACCTGCGCCGCCGATTTGCTGGTTTCTTCCGCGACAGCCAGCAGGGTATCAACCACTGTCCAGGTATGTTCGTTGTTGTACCGGTTCCACGACTCACTCCAGCCCATTTCCTCCGCTTTCTTGATGCGCGTATCGGCCCCCGGCCCGGTCATGCCCCGGCGATACTTGCCACTCAGCCAACCCCCGCGCAGCGGACTCCAGGGGATAATCCCCACGCCCTCATTCAGACATACCGGAACCAGTTCCCATTCCAGCTCACGATCCAGCAGGTTATACAATGGTTGCAGGCAGGTGAAGGATTCCCAGCCCATCTGTTTGCTGAGGTCAATCGCCTTTTGAAGTTGCCAGCCGGTGAAGTTGCTCGCCCCAATATAGCGCACCTTGCCGCTGCGGACTAAGCCGTCCAGCGTGTTGAGGGTTTCTTCAAGCGGCGTGCTGCGATCCCACATGTGAACCTGATACAGATCAATATAATCGGTATTCAGCCGCCGCAGACTGGCTTCCACCCCTGCCAGAATGTGTTTGCGACTCAATCCAACATCGTTGGGCCTATCGCCCATCGGGAAGCGCACTTTAGTGGCAATCACCAGGTCATCGCGCCGCTGCCCCGGCAGCCAGCGCCCCAGAATTTCCTCCGAAATACCCTGTGAATACACGTCCGCCGTATCTATAAAATTGCCGCCCGCCTCCACAAAACGGTTCAGCATGGCGACGCTGATTTCTTCGGTGGATTCGCGCCCAAACGTCATCGCGCCCAGGCAGAGTTCACTCACCTTGAGTCCGGTCTTGCCCATTGAACGGTAGTGCATCGTCCCTCCTTAACCTTCAGGATTAATACAGACGCTCTATGTGAAATAAGGTCATGATACTTTTATGGCCGATGGCGGGTCAGCATGTTAGCGAATTAGCCCTTTAGCTTTTTAGCATCTTAGCTTTTCAGGCTAACAAGCAACCAGATAACCGGCTATCTTTTCCTAACCGCCGCTCTTTGACGGGGCGTTTTTATCCCGACCTATACCGGCGGCCAGGGGTAATTCGGGCCAGAGGACAGCGGTTGAGGGTACTCCCGGGTATCCAGCAGCAGGCGTATGCGCTTCTGGAAGGCCATGATTTCAGCGGCGCTCAATAACTTCTTGAGTTCCTGTGTATAACTGCTTTCCGGGTCATCCAGGACGCCGCAGAGCCGTTCAATATCGGCCAAAAACGCCTCTGGCACGGGCGACCCAGCAAAATCCCAGATCACGGTGCGCAGCTTGTTCTGTTCGTGGAAAGTGATGCCGTGATCGATTCCCCACAGGCGATCCTGATCGTCCAGCAGGCAGTGACCGCCCTTGCGATCCGCATTATTGATCAGGACATCGAATGCAGCCAGGCGCATCAATTCGCCAGTCATGTTCTCGTCAAACGTGAAATAATTCTGTTCCGGGTCATGGTCAATGTAGACCTGCACCGACCCTAATCCGCGCGGGCCGATGCGCAGCGCTGTCGGCGGGACAAGCAACCAGCCCAATTCCTGAGAGGTGAGATAGGAGGCCATTTCGCGGCGGCAGAGTGTCCCGTGTTCAAAATCCCATAATTGGCGCTCACCCTTCTGCGGTTTGTAGACGGCGGAAAGGGTCAAATCGTCATGCTTCAAGGAAACCAGAAACGTGTAATTTGAACTCCAGCGCATCAGACCGTGTTCGGTTTCAAAGACACCCGCTTGCAGGATGTCCAGTATTTGCTCAACCGTCATCGCTGTCCGTTGGGGCTGCTGATCGCCTTCCGGTGGTTGTTCCATGTGCATTGCCACCTCTGACTTTTACCCTACGTCCAATAATACACCAGACGACCATTTTGCCGGGGGTCAGCCCGCCCGGCTTGGACAACCTGCATCGTGTGGGCGCTCAAATTGCGCATCTGCTGGCGGTCACACCACATCCGTACCACCGACGGGTCTGGCGCTTCGTTCTCTTCTTCGTCGCGGGGGACAAGCTCCTGTGCGACCAGCACAATCCGGTCAAGGTCTTCATCGTAGCCCAGCCCCATTTGTGCGACCCGGAACAGCGGCTCAATCGGTTCGCGCAGATCCATATCCACGTCATCCAGACTGGCCTCAATCGGGTCGCCTTCCGGGGGCGGTTTGCGCTGATCCAGGTCTTCCAGCATTTCACGGATCGCTTCACTCAGCGCCCAGGCCTGTTCCTTTTCAATGGTAAGCGAGACAATGTGCTTACCCTGCCCGCCCTGCAAATGAAAAACGCGCTGGCCTTTCGGCCCAATTGTGCCAATGGTGATGAAATCCACCGGGTTTAGTTCTATTTCCTGGTTTGCCATGCTTTCCCTTATCGCCCCTGTTAAGCCTGTTATTCCTCTGACGCAGCTTGTTTCGCCTGTGCTTTCTGTTCACGCTCCATCTCGAGGACGTGTGCGATGTCATTCATGGTCGTCACATACGGGCGGCCAAAACCCAGCATCAGACCGCTGATCGACGCGGGCGAAATCACAATCCGCTGAAAATTATCCAGGTGCATCCCCAGAAAGTGTGCCAGCACCATTTTAATCAGATCGGCGTGCGAAACCACGACCACTGTCTGCCGGGGATGGCGTTCTGCCAGATGTTCCACCGCATTCACCGCCCGTACCTGTACCTCGCGCATGGTTTCCCCATTCGGGAAGTATGCCCGCGAGGGGTATTCCTGTACCACCTGCCACATTTTGCGCTGCGCCAGGGTGCTGATCTTCTCGCCTTCCCAATCCCCATAACGTACCTCACCGATGCCGTCAAGATGTTGGATAGTCAGGTCAGGGTGATGGGTCTGAATCGCCTGCGCCGTTTCCATTGTGCGTTCCAGTGGGCTGGCATAAAGGTGATCTAGGGGCGCTTCAGCCAGTCGTTTTCCCAGGGCGGCGGCCTGCGCCTGCCCGTTTTCGTTCAGATGGACACCGGGCGTCCACCCGGCCAGTTTACCTGTTTTTACAAAATCATTCACCGCATGTCGTATCAATAAAATCTGGGTCATTATGCCATCTCGTGACTTTCAGCAGCGTACCTTGCGACGGTTAGCAATTATCCAAGTCCCAAAGCGATAATAGCATATCCAGCCCCGATTTGCACAAGGTTTCTCGTACCAGACCAGGCCACCGCAACTCGTACATCCTGAGCCGCCGGTTGTCAGCCTGCCTTTTTTAAGGAATAATTACACCCCATGACGAAACCTCATGTAACTATTTACACAGACGGCGGCGCGAAGCCCAACCCGAACGGCCCTGGCGGTTGGGCGGCGCTTTTAATTTACGAGGCGGACGGGAAAACGGCGGAAAAAGCCCTTAGTGGTGGCACACCTTCCACCACCAATAACCGTATGGAACTGATAGCGGCCTGCGAAGCGTTAGAGGCGCTCAAGGAATCGTGCGCAGTAACGTTTTTTACTGACAGCCAGTATGTCCGCAATGGTATTACCTCCTGGCTGAAGAACTGGGTGAAGAACGGCTGGCGCACGGCGAACAAAAAGCCGGTTCTCAACCAGGATTTATGGCAGCGGCTGCACGAAGCGACCCAGCGCCATGACATCACCTGGAAATGGGTGCGCGGTCACGCCGGGAACCGCTACAATGAACGGGTAGACAAGCTGGCGACCCAGGCACGCCAGCAGTATGAACGGTAGAGACAAGATACGGAGCAACACCATGCCCACGACAGCCCGGCGCGTTTCCACCTTTGGCACGACCATTTTCACCGAGATCAATTCGCTAGCACAGGAATACAATGCCGTCAACCTGGGGCAAGGCAGGCCGGATTTCGATGGCCCGCAGGCCGTGATTGAGGCGGCGGTGGCGGCGCTGCGCTCCGGCCAGGCCAACCAGTATCCACCCGGCCCCGGCACACCGGAGTTCAAAACCGGCGTGGCGAACCATGCGCTGCGTTTTTACGATATGGACATTGACCCGGCCAATGGGGTGCTGGTCACGCCGGGCGCTACCGAAGCGGTGTTCTGCTCCATCATGGGACTGGTAGACCCCGGTGACGAGGTGATCGTCATCGAGCCGTTTTTCGACAGCTACGTGCCGGGCATTATCATGGCGGGGGCTGTGCCGGTGTATGTACCGCTGCGCCCGCCCGACTGGGCCTTTGACGCGGATGAACTGCGGGCAGCCTTCACACCCCGCACCCGCGCCCTGATTCTGAACACGCCGCATAATCCTACGGGACGGGTGTTCACACGGGAAGAACTACAAACTATCGCTGACCTGTGCCAGGAATATGATGTCACGGTGATTTCCGACGAGGTGTACGAACACCTGGTTTTTGAGGATGCGCGGCATATCCCCATCGCCACGCTGCCGGGGATGTTCGAGCGCACGGTTTCTATCGGCAGCGCCGGGAAAACCTTCGGCATGACCGGGTGGAAAGTCGGTTGGGTTTATGGTCACCCGGAGATCGTGGCCGGGGTCAAGCGGGCGCAGCAGTTCGTTTCTTTTGCGACCAACCACCTGGCGCAGCAGCAGGCCGTCGCCCACGCCTTCGCCTGATCCAACTTATTACGAGGAGTATCAGGCACTGTACACCGCCAAGCGCGACCTGATGATGACGGCGGCGCCGGATGGGGCCGATTGAAAGCCGCCAACCGGAAGGTGCTACGTACTTTGATGGCTGATTTCTCCGATGTTTGACGGGGATGATGGTTTTCTCCAACATCTCATTCAGGAGATTGGCGTGGCATGTCCTGCCCACCGCGCTCCCTACAGCCGGGAAACACGCACACATCGTCAGCAAGAAAAGTTTGGCCTTCTGCAAAGGGGATGATACACTGCGCGCTGCCGGGGAACGCATGGCAAACTGGTGCCGATAGAAACCTCCGGAAAATACAATACCTATCAGATTTAGCCGCCCTGTACTCTGGGTCCGGGGCTTTTTGCATCTGCCGCGGGTTCTTAACACCATCCGTCATCTCTGACCAGAAAATTACAGAAAAAAATGTATATACATCTATCTCCACTGGCGTCCATTTCAGCAGCAGCAGTTGTTGCCCTTATCGCTCAAAAGGGCTATACTCAATTAAGAACATTTGAGCCAGGAGGGATTTTTATGCGTGAAGAAGCCTTCTTTTTGTTCATTGGTTGCTGGATGCCAGCACGCCATCCATCCGTTACCGACACGCCGCGATTTGTTGGGCCACCCGGCAGATGATCCGGCACTGCCCGTGACCGCCAGGCCATTATGGAAGCGTGGCGTCGTGCCGGCCATTTATGCCAAACGACTGATACCGGGCAGTGGCTGGCGAGCAGAGTTACTACACCCCAAGTATGTCAGTACCCAATGGAGCATGATGCTGCTGGAAGAGTTGGCGGCTGACGGAACGGATCCGCGATTCCAGGGGCGTCGAATTCATGCTCAAGGAGACGCATGCCGAGATGCGGCGTCAGGCCTGTCCAGAACGGGCATGGTTTTTTCTCCTGTTTGGGGGAACATGTTGCGTGGGCGCCCATGCGGGTTATGGTGACGATGAACGTACGCGGGCTGTAGTCCGGTATGCCGTCCATGACATTCAGGAGGGACACTGTCTGTGCCAGCGGCTAACGGGAATCGCGCTCGCGCCTGTGGTGCGCGTATTTCGCGATTAACCGCGCCGCGCCCGACCAGCGCGTCCGTGGAAATGGCCGATACGCATCCGTGAAGCGCTCACCTTCCTGCTCGACTCAGTCTGACCGCAGCTAACTAATCCCACGCCGGATAATGGCAAGATCCATCCGTTGCGGTTCAAACTGAACTTCCCGCTGTTCTACCAGACAGAGACATCCTGTTTACGCCCGGCTGCTGGCCGAAGTCAATGCGCGCTTCGACCATCCCGGCGCGCAGGTAGCCTCGATTGGCTGGCGCTGCGCGGTGAGAATGGTCACCGTGGCGCGGCATTGCGCCCCTACCGCCGACGCACATGGAAGGAATTCGGCGGCCAGGAGGAAACTAATCGCTGGGTATCGCTGCAGGTAGCAGTCATCTTGAAACAGGCCGGGCGTTTTGATGTGCCGGACATAGCGGCATGAGGCTCACCTGCCCACGATTTCCAGGTGGGCGAAACTGGCGTAGGGGCACTTGTTCACCGCCGTCGCAGGTTTTTGGGGCGTTTGCGTGGGTCTTCGCCCCATACCGTGAATTTGTCCCGGTCACGCAGCCGCGCCGCATCTGCCCGGAATCGCCGCCAGAAGATAACCGCAATCCCCAGGCCAATCGCCATCGGAATGGCTGTGCTGACCAGCAGCGCCGCGATGAACCCGGCGGGGGTGGTAGGGAAATTCGGGCCGATCAGCACCAGCAGGATGGCCGCCGCCACAAAAACGCCGAGCAGCAGTGTGATGGTGAGCGGGTTGATGATGGGGGACGCCCGCTCAACCGTCCGATCTAATCCGATGCCGATCAGCACCGAAACAATGGGCAGGACGCCATAAACAGCGATCACCATGAACGTGAGCAGTTGGATAATGCTATCGGGACTCGGCATCACACCTTCCTTGTCTATACACTTCTATTATATGTGTGGTGTGAAAAGAACCTGACAAAAAGAGGCCGAATTCCAAAATGCTATGTTTCCATGTCGCCAAACACACCATTCGAGGAAAATAGCCTATGATAAGGACATCCATCATTGAACTTCACCGCCAGTTCCTCTCTGTCGATTGGTTGAGGGGGAAAAGGTGACCACTATAGGTTTTAGATCAACATGAACCAAAGGCATTTTTGTATAGGCGCCGTAGGTGGTTGTAGAGGCTCAAGCATTGCGTTATCTGGATTCCAGGCGATAGGCAGCTTAGTCCAGAGATCATACATCTCAAGCCTATTGGAGACAGATGTATTGTAGTTTTTCCCCATGTTTCCCACCATGAATGAACGCTGTTGACTGTCCGTTTGTCGCCCTAAGGCAGATTATTGGTAATGATTCAGGTCGCTGCCAGCTGCATGAAAAAACGTAGTATTGTCCAATTCGAAAATCTGCTGCTTACGAGACCTGATCTTAGCCAGCACTTCTGTATTGAAAACCCACTCTGCTGCACCGTAAGATGGGGACCACGCCTGCGTTCAAGAACCCAACACCAAACCGAAGATCTGTTATTACCATGCACATTTTTCAGCAATACGAATGCTTCCAGCCATTAACTTGATCCTTTTCCCAGACATCTAACAGATGGCTATATGCGACCATGTAGCCATAATCGATGTTGATTCTGATCAGCCCCGGATCAATCGTTGCAAAGCCATGAACGGATGTTGATGGATAAATCATTCTACTGACAGTTTTCAGAGGTTCTTAAGGAATTAATGTCGTTTGTTAGGGTTTCCTATGTCCTGAATATCTTTTGGCAACGAAAACCACGTCAAGGATTTTCGTGAACCATCCCACTGCATATCGTCGAGGTCAAGTTCGTCGGCAGCTACTGAGATCACTCGCCTGATATGATCTAAATCGCCAATATCTTGTAGGAAGTAATATTGTTTAACACCACCATCAACATAATGATATGGTTGATGGAGTGGCCCCGTTCTCTTAATTCATACAGGGCGGAATATGATAGATTTGCATTGATGCCAAAATGCCATTTACGAACAACTGCTCAATCCTGCCATCTAGCTCAAGTATTCTCGGCTTTCGATTTAGGCTTATCCCAGCAGGCGAGCCTGCTCATCCGTAGTAGAGATGTCCATCTGGCAAACCATGGCAAGTCGCATTGGGAGGGTTCCGACCTGCAAATATCGAGATTCGTGCAGCGATGAGTGCCTGCAATGGATCCAAACGACAAAGATGTCTGGCACTTCTCAACTGCCGTCATTAAAGTGGCGAGACGGGTCTCTAATTCAAACTCTGCTCTGGCATAAAGAGTACTTAATAGCGCTGCCCATCCCACAGCGACACCCCATCCCACGGATTGATAGACTTTTAGCCCGAGCCTCCAAAGTTCTCCTAACCTGGCTTTCAAGTGCATTTCCGCTCGATCCAAAGAGACCCAGAAAACCTTCCAGCGTCGTCCCAAGTGGCGAACCCATCAGAAGTCCTGTCTGCCAGGAGGTGTGCCCCGGATGACTTGATAAATGCTATCATCGTCGTGCAGGTCAAAGTAGATGTCATAATCTGGCGAATCCCATCTCGACCCGGATTCGTGACAAAAGGCATTGACAGCCCCCACCGATGCGTTGATAACAATCTTGACGTTCAGCGCATCCCAACAGGTGCCATATATATGCTAGAGAGCGCCCACCCGAAAAGAGCCTTTAGCCCCCGCCACCCGATAGGACGTCGATGGCCGTTTCTGGGGAGCGTCTGCTGGCATGTCGGTACTGCGCAAACACGAAGGATGGCTGCAGCGAGGTTTTGTCACTATAGATCTGATTGGCTTTCTTTTTGAAAACACTGATGGAGCAGATGCTGCCTTCTATCAACTGGCGGTGGAAGCCATTGGAAAGATTCGTTCCCCTGTACTTTGGTGTTGTCAAACGCGCTGCAAATAATGCTGGACTATTGACTGCACCTTTGCCTCTAGTTTGGGAGGCAGCTGATCTAGAAGATGGGCATCAGTTTCCCCTAAAATCTTCTGACGGAGAAGATTGTTTATTAAGATGTTCATATTTATTATCCTTAAAATAGTTAGAAAATATCCGATATATATGTGTCAGATACTGTCCGTTTCGGCAGAGACTGTCATTGTCTAATGATATAATCTCTTAAACAATGCAAATTAAATAAAAGAGCGATAAAATATATTATTGTACTAAAATTCATAATTTTGCAAACTTGGGAGATGCATGGATAGATTTTGCGCCATGTTTTAGGGATAGAAGATGGCTAGTCCGTACGAGTGATTTAGAGGTCATACTGCACTAGCTTTAATCATTGAGGTAAAAATCATCTGCCGGGTGCTAAGGGCGCTAAACACCCGGCACTGTCTTTGGGGAAATAAGTCCTGTAAATGGACACGGCATTGCCGTATCCCAGGGAAATGAGATAGCCCTATTTACTGGTGTAGCCGTTCGGGTGCGATTTGTGCCAGTTCCAGGCGGTTTCGATGATCTGGTGCAGGCTGGCAAACTCAGGCCGCCAGCCGAGTTCATTCGTGATACGGGTGCTGTCCGCGATCAATGTGGCCGGATCGCCAGGACGGCGTGCGCCAGTGACGGCGGGGATGGTTTCGCCGGTAATGACACGGGCGGTTTCCAGCACTTCACGGATCGAGTAGCCCTTGCCGTTCCCCAGGTTAAACTTACGGCTCTTGCCATCAGCCAGCGCCTCGAACGCCAGGACATGCGCTTCGGCTAAGTCCATCACATGGATATAGTCCCGGATGCACGTCCCGTCCGGTGTGTCATAGTCTTCCCCAAAAATCGTGAGTTTCTCCCGCTGGCCGAGTGCCACCTGGAGAATGATCGGAATCAGGTGATATTCCGGCGTGTGGTCTTCCCCGATATGCCCGTCAGGATGCGCGCCGCTGGCGTTGAAGTACCGCAGGCAGCAGTACGCCATGCCGTAGATGCGCTCCATCCAGTGCAGATACCGCTCGATAATGTACTTGCTCTCCCCGTAGGGGCTGCCCGGTACGATGCGCTCTTCGGCCACAATGGGGATCACCGCCGGGTCATCGAACAGGTTGGCAGTGGAGGAGAGGATAAAGCGTTTCACGCCCCCAGCGGCAGCAGCTTCCAGCAGGTTACTGGCGGCGACGGCATTGTCGCGCAGGTAGAGCCAGGGTTTCTCCATGCTTTCGCCCACCAGCGTATGCGAGGCAAAATGCAAAATTCCGTCGAATTGGTGGTCAGCGAACACCTGGTCAACGGCGGGCTTATCCAGCAAGTCCCCTTTGATGAAGGTGGCATCCTTATGAACGGCTTCGACATGGCCGGTGTACAGATTATCAAACACGACCACCGTATAACCGCGATTAATCAGCATATCTACAACATGGCTGCCGATGTACCCGGCGCCGCCCGTGACCAGCACTTTTGTCATATCAGGGTTTCTCCTCAGTGATTTGGCTCATTCGATCAGGCATTGCTTCGATGTAAACTGAACGGCTGGGGAAGGCCATAGACAGCCCCAGATCATCCACAATACGCATAATCTCCAGGTTGATTTGCTGTTTTTCCTGCATCCACGCCAGCCAGTCGGGCAAGTAGATATAACAGCGAATCAGGATATCCAATGAACTGCTGTTAAAGGTATCAAACAGCACCTGGACGGAACCTGGGTCTACGCTCTCGCGTGCTTTCAGCATCTCGGTCAGGCGTTCCAGCAGCGTCTCCATCTGGTCAGCGGTGGTGTCATACGTCACGCCCACCGTGAAGTTAATCCAGCGCTTGCGCAACCGTGACCAGTTCGTCACCACCGAATTTGCCAGCTTGCTGTTCGGCACGATGACATAACCCTGGTCAAGCTGGCGGATGCGGGTTGAGCGCACGCCGACATGCTCCACAATGCCGGTGACATCGGGCGTGGCGATAAACTCCCCCACCACGAAGGGCGTATCCCCGACAATCGTCGTGAAGCCAAACAGGTTGGAAACCGTATCCTGCGCCGCCAGTGAAAACGCCAGACCGCCTAACCCCAGCCCGGCGACCAGCCCACTAACATCGTAACCCCATTCCTGAATGACGATAATCAGCCCGATTGCCAGCAGGATCAGCTTGGCGGCGGTACGGGCGAAGGGCAGCAGTCGCTCCTGGATGGTCAGCCCAGTAATACGGAACAGGCGGTTGCTGGAGGGCGCGAGGACATCCACCAGGCGATACCCGGCCCAGAACAGCGCCATGATAATCAACATGCGGATCACATGATCCACAAAGGTCACGGTGTCGGTATCCAGTTGGATAATCTGAACGCCAATCGCCAGTCCCAGGGCAATAATCAGCAGCCGCGCCGGGGTCATAATCGTGTCCAGCAGGACATCATCCCATTTCCCGCCGCTGCGTTTTGCCAGCCGTCGCAGGGGCGCGATAATGAGCCAGGTCAGGCCGCGTCGCAGCAGCCACACCAACACCAGCACCAGCACCCCCAGAGCAACGCGAACAATGATGTCGCGCGTATTCTGAGGTAAAGCCTGCCATTGTTCCAGTAAGTCCATACGAGAAATATCCTTATGGATTGGCCTAAAAACAACCTATCTTGCCAGATTCCGCCGGGAAAGGCAAACTCAGCGCGGGCGCTAAGCATTATGTGTTGTTTGAGAGTAAGCAAGCTACAATGACGTTATACCTTACGAAAGGAATGGCATAGTGGTCGGGAAGTCCGCATTTCTGCGTAGACACAAACGCATCATCACCATTGTGCTGGCCGTCGTGCTGGTGCCGGTTGTGGCCTGTGGCTGTTGCACCGGGTATGCCCTGCTTGCACTAAGTTGGCCTAATATTCGGGCGAATATCGTGACTCAAGGGGTACTGCCCCGGGTGGAGGAGATTGCCCGGCAAATCAAAGCGATTACCCCCACCGACAATGTGCTTATCGAGGAAGAACCCCCACAGGCAGGTATAAAAGAATATAGAGCCTATGAATTGGGAGATCTATGGGCAAAACAATATGTCACTACCTCGACCCATCAGGTCTATGACACCGCGCTTGACAGGGACGCATTTATCAATGTTTATCGTGAACAGTTTACACAGTGGGGCTGGGATACCCTCAGGCTGGGAGACTATTCGGATACACTGAGCGCTGTATTCCGAAGCCCGGATGATATTAACTTTCTGTTGCATGTGATGGCACCCGAAACGGATAAGAATCTGGTGGTTGGCCTGTGTCCTTCACCTGACCTCGCCACAGCGCCGGGTATGACGCGGTTTGTGGTGTTTGTGGATTTCGATGAGTCCCCTTATAGCCCTGATTGTGGAGGTAGTCACCTTTGCATTGTGGCTCGAAACTACTGCAGGGCGCATTGACAGGGATGGCTGTTCCAAGAAATTCATTATTCAGGAGGCGTCTCCCTCCCGGCGGACGAGGCAGGCCTCGTCCCTACAAAGGAACGCTTTATTGTCTGAAATAGCCTTATTCGATATACCCCAACGCCCGCAAGTGATCCACCACGCCCGCGTCTACTTCGGCAAATTCGGCGGCTTCAGCTCGTTGGCTTTCGGCGTGGGTCACGAAGGTGTCCAGCTTGCGCCGCAGTGTCGTCACCTGTTGGGGATGTTGGGCGGCGACGCTGTGGATTTCCGCCGGGTCGCCCGCCAGGTCGAACAGCCCTTCCACCTGGTCGCCCACTGTCACCAGCTTATGCGCCCCGGCATACACGCTGCGCCGGGTCAGGTTCAGCCGCAGCCGTTCAATCAGCGCCGGATTCTGGTGCTGCACCACATTCAGGAAGGTCAGCGGCGGGAAGGCTTCGGCATAGGCCAGGTCATGCTCCAGGGGCGCGGCGTCCACTACGGCAGTGTGCAGCGCGAGTCCGGCCACGTTGGCGTTCGGGTCGGCAGCATCTAAGGGCGGCTGCACCCCGGCGGCCTCTAATATCGTATGGAAAATGCGGCGGGTGGAGATGTTGGACGGGACGCGCATCCCCGCCGGGAAACGCTCCGGGTCGTAGACCACCAGCGGAACGTGCACCAATTCCTGGTAGACCACGAAGCCATGCCCGAAAAAGGCGTGGTCGCCATGCCCTTCGCCATGATCGGCAGCGATAATCACCATCGTATGGTCGAGCGCCCCGGACTGTTTGAGATGCCGCAGCAGCCGCCCCAGGTGGTAGTCCTGGTGGAGGATTTCGGCGTCGTAAAAGTCCACTAAGGCCTGCCGTTCCCAATCCGCCAACGGCGGATCAGTCGGGCTGGCCCAGCGAGCGGCATCGGTGTTGAAACGCCGCATGAAGGTGTAGGCGTGCTTGTCGTGACGCAGTTTCGGCGCGACCCGATCCACAAAGTCCTGTGGTGGGGTGTAGGGCAGGTGTGCGCCCATCAGGTTAAGGAAGCCGAAAACCGGCGCTTCAGATGCGGTGGCCTGCTGCTGTTTCCAGTAGTCTATGAAATCATCAATTGAGTTGGCGGTATTGCCTTTGTAGTTTATCAGCCGCGTCCACAGGGGGACCAGCGCCGGGTTGAGCGACATGCGGAACAGGAAATCGGAATGGGCGAACTGGTTGCCGATGGGCCGGGCGAAATTGCGGCGGAAAAAACGCAGGAGCGCCCGATGTGTCCGGCTGCGCTGTGCCTCAATGGGGCGAAACGGCGCGGCGCTGGCGTAGTTATAGAACCGGTCAAAACCGCGTTGCAGCCCGTTATTCAGCACCCCCACCAGCGGGTTGTTACAGAACGCCACTGTATGATACCCCGCGCCACGCAGAATCTCGGCCAGCACTGGGTAACTCCCCGAAAGGCTGCTGCTGCTCTGTGTGACCTGGTGCGTGCTGGGATACAGGCCGGTGAACATCGAACTGTGTGATGGAATCGTCCACTGCGCGGGGGCGACAGCACGCTCAAACAGGGTGGAGTGCCCGGCAAAGGCATCGAACTCCGGCGACGTTTCACGGTCATGACCGTAGGCTGACAGGCGGTCACGGCGCAGCGTATCCAGGATAATGAGGAGGATATTCGGGCGAGCGGGAGACATACGAAACCGGCTTTCTCTGAGCCACAAGTGGAATCAAAAGAGGCAAAGAGGATAGCACCACCGCCTGAGGGGTTCAATAGCGAACGTGATGAGGGTTATTCATGGGGCAATCGCATGTGGTTTCCAGATAAAGTGTAAATGTGCAGGATGGTTCTATTAGGACTGCAGGCGCCACTCATGACGGTTGCATGTCAAGATGTTTGCTTCGGCCAACTCATTGAATGGAAATGTGTTCGCGACGCTTTCGCTCATTCAGTGCTTTATCGATACCTGCAGTCTTCGAGTAAATGACGTTAGAACGAGATTTCCAGCCCATCGTATGCTTTAATCGTTTGCGGAAAGATTGCGCGAGCAGATTCCATATCGAGTTCCAATCCGGCGGTATTATGGTGTGTAAGCACTAATCGTCCAGCTTCGGCTTTTGCGGCAATCTGCGCGACACCAGACAGATGGCTGTGACCCGTAACTCGTGCAAACTCTTGCCAGCTATCCGGTAGGTAACAATCATGGATGAGTACATCAACACCTTTGATATGTTGAACGTAGTCCGCGTCCCTATCGGCAACAGTATCCATGATATAGGCCAGTGATCTCTCTTCCCAATCGAAGCGAAATCCATAGCATTCGACGGTATGATTCAGTGCGAAATAGGACAGTTTGCCATGACCCGGAAGTACATGATTTGTGCCTAGTGGCTCCCAGTTCATGGACCATTCTCCCCATTGTTTTTCGCGGCATTAAGAACTGTCTCCACTGCATGAATCGTCACCTTGGGTGGCATTTGGTTTGTGACATCCAGTACCGCCTGAAAATCGTCTGCCTGACCTTCACGTTTGGTTTGGTCGACAACCTTCCAAAACCCACTGTACAAATATGTTAGCCCAATCGTGTGATCGGTATGAGCATGGCTCAGGTAAATGGTGAGCATATCAGTCTGCTGATATTGGGGTACGCGAAAGCAACCACTCCCTGCGTCCAGTACGATCCCTACCTCCGGCAGCATACAGCATACCGTATGGGCGTCATCTGTAGGGGCAAATCCGTTGGTTCCTAAGAAAACGATCTTCATGTCTAAACCTCCTTTGTAAGGTTAGTGCGTGGATTTTGAATTCACTAACCGATTGGCCCATTTCAATCCGCTTCGTTTATGAACTGAGTGTGTCGTTCTGGAATGTTCCTGAAGCGGTTTGCGGGAGTGTCGACAGCAGCACCGTCTTTTTGAATATTGTATCAAAAAACTATTCGAATCACGGAACTCATCACCGGAAAGCAAGTCTTACATGAGGGGGATTTTCGAGACAGAATGCCGGATACTTGTTCTATCGTATTTACCAGGGTTTACGCATGAACGTGATTTTGCTCCTTAAAAACCCATAATAAACTTCTAGTATTACACGATCCCTTCAAAAATCTGGTTGTCCAACAGTTTCTAAGGTGATTTAGGGATCAGGAATTGTTGGGATTTTGTTTCATGCGCCCTGGTCATTCATGGGGTGAACCTGCATGAGCGGCGCGAGTCCGTTATAATAGAGGGTGGAGCGTCCGAAAACTGGTCGTGGACGGACGCCCCGGTTTCATGTGTGCTGCGTGCGGACTAGCCTTCCGACGACATCATCATCGATTCACTATAGGCGATGGCGGTGTAGAAGAGGTTCAGCTCTGCACGCAGTGCCGTACACTCCGGCGCTTCGTCCGCCACCGCTGCCGGGACGAGGGTCGTCATGCCGTCCATCATCGCCGCATCGCCCATCATGTTCATCATGCCGTCCATGCCCATACCCATGTATTCGGTTACGGTCGCCATCTGTTCTTCGGACAGCACGGCGCTGCCGGCCATCATGTTCTCATCCATCATGCCCATCATGGTATCGAACAGTCCAGCGTACTGTCCCTTGTCATAGGTCGTCAGGTCGAGTCCCATCATGTCGCCACCTTCAGCCATCATCATGTGATCCATGACCGCACCAAAACCGAAGTAGTTTTCAGCTACATACAGGTTGAGGATCAGGTCGGAATCGCAGACGACACTGCCCATCATCATGTCACCGCTGCTATCCTGCGCGGAAACAGTGAAGAATCCCACGCTCAACAGTGCGACGACCACCGCGACCAGCCCTAAACGAATCGTTAAGTAACGCATGGTCAAACAACCTCCTGAAATAGAATAGTGAACGAGCGCCTGGCACCTTTTTGCCAGGCTCTATTACCCTAAGACCCAAATCTAACGAAACGCTTACAGCCAAGGAAAACAGAATCATCCAGAATACAGGCCTTGTGTTTTTGTGGACAACGAGTTGAGGGGGGCATAAGCAAATGTGATGCGGGGTATTTCAGGGGCATCCGAAAAAGGATAGACGGACGCCCCTTTGTCTGTGTTCTGTGGATGGACTAGCTCTCCGATGTCATCATCATCATGTTGTAATAACCGAGGGCGGCATAGAAGAGGTCGAGTTCGGTACGCAGGGCTGTGCATTCCGGCGCTTCGTCAGCAAGGGTGGGCGGGACGAGGGCGGTCACGCCGTCCATTGGCGTGTCGTGGTCGCGCATCATATCCGTCAGGCCAGCCATGCCCATCATCATATACTCAGTCACCATTGCCAGTTCGTCCTGGGACATCAACATGCCACCGGCAGCCATCGTGTCTTCCCGCGCAGTCATCATCGCAGCAAACAATTCCGCGTACTGACCCTTATCGTAGGCATCCAGCCCGATTCCCATCATGCCGCTGTTGCCGTCCGTCACCATCGTATTCACAACCGCATCAAAACCGAAGTAGTTTTCGGCCACATACAGGTTGAGGATCAGGTCGGCATCGCAGACGATGGTATCCATCATCGCGTTATTGCTGCTGTCCTGCGCGGAAACGGTGAAAAAACCGACACTCAATAAGGCAATAAGGACAGCGACCAATCTAAACGAACCATAGAATGACGCATAGCAAACAACCTCCTGAAATGAAGTACGCTGACAAGTTCCGCAGTTTTCTGCCGGATTCATTATGTTCCGCTCAAAATCTAACGAAACGGTTACGTTGCAATGGGATCGATAAAAGCAGCAGCGCGGGTGCTGCACTTTGTACCAGGGTCTCTCTGACCTTCTGGTGTAAGATTTGAACCGGCTTTTCCCATATAATGCCATATATCGGTTTTTCGGTTATAATGAGCGTGTCGCTCGATCACCCATCGTCTGTTCTCTTCCACATGGCTTTTCCAGATCAATCCATAGACTTGTTGGAGATGTTTTATGCAACAACCACTGGCAATTGACCCGGCTCTTGTATTCGAGTTTCCGTGAAAGTGGCACATGGCGACCTTGATGCCGTGACCGCTCTGCTGAACCGTGAACCCGGCTTACTGAATGCGGCCTGGGACTGGGGCGGCGGGGACTGGAAACCGGCCTGGGCGCGGCAGCCTGCCGGCAGCCGCAGTATCGCCCACCATCTGCTGGGCGCGGGGCACAGATTGACCTGTTCACGGCGGCCATGCTCGGCCATTTGAAACAGTCAAAGCCATCCTGACGGCGACTCAGCGGCGCGACACAGTACCAGGGCGCATGGAATTCCGTTGATTGTCCATGCACGGGCGGAGGTGACATCGCCGCGCCGGTTGTGGTCTACCCACCTGGAATCGCTGGACGTTGATGACGGCGCAGGCTGATAACTTTATTCGCAAAAGGAGACAGACAATGCGGTATAAATTACTGGGCAGCAGCGGACTGCGGGTTTCGGAACTGTGTTTGGGGACGATGACCTTTAGCGAAACCTGGGGCTGGGTGCATCTAAAGAGACCAGCCGCCAGCAGTTTGACCAGTTCGCAGAGGCCGGTGGCAACTTCATTGATACATCCGTCAACTATACCGACGGGACGAGCGAGAAATTCCTGGGCGAGTTCGGACGGCCAGCGCGATCAGTTTGTGGTCGCCACCAAGTACCAGCCTGACCACCCGCGACTCCACCGACCCCAATTACAGCGGGAACAGCCGTAAGAACATGCGCCAGTCGGTAGAACGCAGCCTGAAGCGCCTGGGGACAGATTACCCGGACATCCTCTTACCTGCATATGTGGGACTACCTGACGCCGGTTGAGGAAGTCGCGTGGGTTGGATGATCTGGTGCGACAGGAAAAGTGAACTATATTGCGATTTCCGACTCGCCATCCTATATCGTCGCGGAGGCCAACGCACGGGCAGAACTGCGCGGTTGGTCACGCTTCATTGGCCTGCAAATCCCGTATTCGCTGTTGGATCGTCATGTGAACGGTCACTCCTGCCGAGATGGCGAAACATTCTGGGATATGGTAGGGGCGACCCGGTGTGGTCGCCCAATTGTTCTCCGCATGGAATTCGCTATACGCCTGCTGACCACCGATAACTGAAAACTGACATCTGAAAATCGGATTATAACGACTCCGCCGGGGCTTGCACATAGCGAAACAAAAGGGGGGCGGGCAAAACCTGCCCGCAAGTTCGCCCTGAACCATCGAATGGAGAGGTGAGGCAGAGCATAAACCCAAGTTTGCAGACGCCAAAAACCTGAAATACACCCCCGACTGGTCGGGATGCGATTTGCGCCGGATTTTCCCGTATAATAGACAGGGATTTTGCGGCTATAGTGGCTGGCTCGCGCATGTCGGTCTTGAGTACAGACCCTATTCCCACTGAAAACTGCCCCCTGATAACTGCGGGCTTATATCCCAACCTGTATCGCTTCAAGCGTATGATCGGAAGTCAAACCATGTCCCCTACACCTGAACTGATTGCCAACTATGCCTGTCATACGGGCGAGAATCCTTTGTGGAATCCGCTGGATAAACGGGTTTACTGGCTGGATATTCCGGCGGGGACGATTTTTCGGTATAACCCCGCTACTGGCGCTCACGAGGTTTTCTATCGGGGCGATGTCATGGGCGGGTTCACGCTGCAAACCGATGGGTCACTGCTCTTGTTCGGTGTGGGTGGCGCGGTACGCCGCCTGCACCAGGGGAAAGTGACGACGCTGATTGAGTCGCTACCCGGAGAAGCGGGGAATCGCTTCAATGACGTAATGGCTGACCCCGCCGGGCGTGTCCTGTGCGGGACGATGTTCTATGGCGAGGGCGGGCATCCCGGCAACCTGTACCTGCTGGAGAAAGACGGCACGATCCGCACCCTTCGTGAGAACATCCAGCTCTCAAACGGGATGGGTTTCAGCCCCGATCTCAAGAGCCTTTACCACACCGACACCTTCGCCGGAACCATCACCCGGTTTGAATATGATGTTGCAAGCGGTGACATTGCTAACCCACAGGTGCTTGTCCGGTTGGCTTTTGACCGGGGACTGCCGGATGGTCTGGCGGTGGACGCTGAAGGGTTCGTCTGGTCGGCGATGTGGGATGGGGCGCGACTGGTGCGCTATGACCCGAACGGTAAAATCGAGCGAGAAATCACCTTCCCGGTGAAGAAAGTGTCCAGTCTGACATTCGGTGGGGATGACTTCAGCGACATGTATGTAACGACAGCGGGTGGTGACGACCTGAACAAGAATGGCGAACTGGCCGGGGCGCTGTTCCGGCTGCGGCTGGGGATTGGGGGCAAAACGGAATTTCTCTCCGCGTGTTTCATATGATACCGTATCTTTTGTTGCAATCCCGTCGATTTGCGGCTATTGTTTCGACATAGAGGCTCGTAATTTAACACTGACCGTCGCAATCGAATCGCTAAAACTATGCTCATCTCACTGAATATTGTTATTTTCTTCGCTTTTTTCATTCTGAGCCTGACCGGTTTTGGTCATGCTCTGATCGCTATGCCACTGCTAATCCCCATAATTGGTCTGACCACTGCCGCGCCGCTGGTCGCGCTGGCTTCAGTTGTGGGGACTCTGGCGATGCTGGTGTACTATTACCAACACATTCGTCTGCGTTCCGTGTGGCGTTTCATTGTCGCGTCTCTGATCGGTATCCCGCTGGGTGTCTGGCTGTTGAAGTCTATAGACAACCGGATTGGCATGGGGGTGCTGGCGGTGTTGGTCATCATCTACAGCGTCTACAGCCTGATGAACCTGCGCCTGCCACAGACGAAACGGCTGATCTGGGCCTATATCTTTGGCCTGACAACCGGCATCCTGAGCGGCGCGTATAATACCGGCGGACCACCGGCAGTTATCTATGGGACAAGCAACCGCTGGGAGCCAAACGAGTTTCGTGGAAATCTACGAGGGATTTCTATCTCTAACAGCATCATCGTGGTCGCGGCTCATGCCGTCAGCCATAACCTGACTCCGGCGGTGTGGATGTATTTCCTGTATTCGCTCCCAGCGTTACTGATCGGCACGGCAGCTGGGATTCTCCTCGCGCCCCGCATCCCGCCCCGCGTATTCCACAAGCTGGTTCTCGTCCTGCTGCTGGCGCTGGGCATTCAACTCCTGTTTCAAACCATTAACTGAACCCTTCCGGGCGCTAAGTCGTTGCAGCGGGCTGCTGCGTATCCGCTCCAGTGAACAAGTCCCCGGCTTTGACATTGGTCAGACCGTGATTGGTCTTTTCCCAATAGAAGGGCTTGCGAATCAATTGCCATAGGGCTTTATACGCGGCGATAGAATGCAGTACCCAGTAGAACGGATTGCTAATCGCAAAGAAGAATAGGCTCCGGTTTCGCTCACGCTCCAGCGTTGCCAGGACATTGAGTAAGATTGCCATGCCATTGCCGGCTACGAGACTGATGAACGCGATATCCCACACCCAGCCCTGGAACAGGGTCGCCATCCATCCAGGCTGAAACAAAATCCAGATGAGGAACAAGACCCACATAATCGGATTGATGAGGAAAACCCAAACCGTACCGCCGATCAACAGTTGGAAGCCCAGCCAACCTTTCAAGCCAACATGATGAATCAGCTGTAAGGGATGCCGGTTATGCACCAGCCAGGTTTGCATGTAGCCCTTAATCCACCGGCTGCGTTGGCGAATCCAGTTGCCAGTGTGATTGTTCGCCTCCTCATACGTGGTAGAGTTGATGATGCCGACGGTATAACCGTTGGCAGCGGCACGAATACCCAGATCGGCGTCCTCAGTCACATTGAAGGGGTCCCACGCCCCAAGCTTGCGCAGCGCATCCATGCGGAAGTGATTGCTCGTGCCGCCCAGCGGGATGGGCAGTACCAGGCTATCCAGTCCCGGCAGCATGTAATCGAACCAGAAGGTGTATTCCAGGGTGAACATGCGCGTCAGATAATTCTCTTTCGTATTGTAGTAGTTCAGTGCAGATTGCACGCAGATCAGGTCCTCATCCCCACGACGAAACGCAAGGACAGCTTTGCGTAACTGGTCTGGTTCCGGAATATCTTCCGCGTCGTAGATGGTTACAAACTCGCCACGACAGAAATGCAGACCATAATTGCAGGCTTTGGGCTTAGTGCGTGGTTGGCTGTCCGGCACGATGATGAGGCGGAAGTAGGACGGCGGATCGGCGGCTTTAGCGGCCTCAATAGTTGCCTCGTCGTCCTCCTCCATGAGGATCAGCACGTCCAGTTTCTCATGCGGGTAATCAATATCTGCCAGGGCGTTCAGCAGATTCGGCACCACCGATGGTTCTTTATAGACCGGCACCAGGATGCTGTAGATGGGCAGGTCACGGTCATGGATGCTTTGCAGGTCTTCCGGGCGGATATGGCGTGTGGCGCGAAAACGGTTGCGCCAGCCCAGGATGGAGAGCATGAACTTAAATATCATGCTGATCATATAGAGCAGGCTGATGCCCACGATAAGTAGGGCCATCGTATTCCAGAAATTCGTCACCAGCCCGACAATCAGTGCCAGGCCAACCAGGGCAAACACAATAAGCTGGGGGCGTGTGAACACCTGCGCCCCGGACTGCTGCGGATTGGCATCCCGCAGACCATAGACCGCCGCATAGCTAAACTCTTCCTGGAAGACCCGTTCCAGCAGGTCTTTCACATCGCGCTCTGTGCCGATAAAGGGCATCACGTCGGCATCCGGCAGTACGCGGCCAATCTCTTCGTGAATGTATTTTTCATCGAGGGTGGTGGTCAGAATGGTGAGAGTCCCAGCACTGTATTGCAGAGGACAGAAGAGATAACGTGCCATCACTGCCGGATCGAAGCGGCGGATGAGCGCTTCGTCATAGGTGAAAAAATCAGTTTTCAGGAGTTCACTGGCATAAGCGTTAATCGAGACTTCGGCCAGGTCTTGTGCGTAATCTTCCAGGCGGACAAACTGCATCGCACCCAGGATGTCGAGTAGTGAGGTATCGTGCTGCTGGCGAGTTTGCAGCACCAATTGAGCCTGCTCATCATTTAATGTGCCCTTAGCTAGCATTTTTGAAAAAATATGCTGCTCATATTCACTCAACAAGGCCGCCGCTGTTTGCTGGATCATTTCGGTGGTCATGGAATTTTCCCAGTATGCACGACAATACTTATTAGCAGTATATGCTTTCGTCATGGTGGGGTGCATAAAGGTTTATCCGCAGATAAGAACCACTCAATCTGTGCGCGACTCGCTCATGTATTCCGCAGGATGGTTCTCGACTTAGAAAATAAACGAGGTGACCCGGATTCGTGGACACAGTGGATTGCGCCCCTACAAATTCTCCCTTTTTTAAGGTGCTGGCGTAGGAGCGACCCGGCGTAATCTACCGATTTTTTACATTAAACGGCGTTGGTACGCTTCTAAAAACCTATTCATCTCCGGGGACAAGCGGCACGACCTGCGCGTGGGCGGCGCGGATCAGGTTGTCGGGCGTGATGATGATTTCTTCGCCCCACTGCCCCGTACCGACACCGAGGGATTCTTCACGCGCCAGCGATTCTTCCAGAAACGTGCGAAACCCCGCTGGCTGCCAGCCAAACGGTGGAATCGAGCCGATTACATAGCTGGTGACGGCTTTCACCGTGTCCGGGTCGGCCATTTTGATGTTGCGAGAGCCTATCGCTTTCTTCAGCAACCCGGACTTGGCGGACTGGTCGCCGCCCACCATCACCAGCACGTTTTCTCCGGTATCCACCACTGTGAAAATCAGCGTCTTAATCATCTGCCGTTCGGGGAAACCCAGCGCGTGCGCGACGCTCGCCGCGCCTTTGGGGGTGTCCGTGGGGAAGGACTTGCGCTGGTAGGGGATCTGGTGGTCATCCAGGTAGGTGTGTGCCGGGAGTTGAATCATCGGTTATCCTTTCTCGTTTTGAGTCCATTATCCAGAAAGCGGTGCTACTACTGCCCTGAGCCGAGTCCTATAATGAGGGAACACTACCCAACTTAACCGGATTACCCGCAACTATGACCACCCTGGCAAGCCCACAATCAAGTCCCGTACAAACGAAAACCCTGGCGGCTTTGCAGTATCCCAATTTCCGATTGTACTTCTTTGGGCAGGTTATTTCCCTTTCCGGCACCTGGATGCAGGTGATCGCGCAGGGCTGGCTGGTGTTCCACCTGACCCAGCAGGAAGTGTGGCTGGGGATTGTGGCCGCCGCCGCTGGGCTGCCCTCGCTGCTGCTGTCGCCCTTTGCCGGGGTGCTGGTAGACCGCTATCCACGCCGCACCATCCTGATTATCTCCCAGACAATCCAGATGTTGCTGGCATTCATCCTGGCAGCGCTTACCTTTGCGGGTGTCGTTCAAGTGTATCATATTGTTGGGCTGGCGTTCCTGCTGGGTGTCACCAACGCTATAGATGCGCCTTCCCGTCAGTCTATCATTGTTGAACTGGTCGGCCACAAAGACCTGAGCAGTGGTATCGCCCTGAATGCCATTATGTTTAATGGGGCGCGTATCATCGGCCCCGCCGTCGCCGGAATCCTACTGAACCAGGTTGGTCCGGCGTGGTGTTTTGCGATCAACGGTGCCAGCTTCCTGGCGGTCATCTTCATGCTGGTCATTATGCGGGTGGCGTTTATTCCCCGCCCGAATGGGCTTCCTCCGCTCAAACGATTGCAAGAGGGGGTAACTTTTTCCCGTCGCCACATGACCATCGCGCCGCTGTTGCTACTGGCGGTCACTGCCGCGATTTTTATCGTCAATATCTCTACACTGCTCCCGGCCTTCGCGGATGTGGTGCTGCATTCCCCGGTGGATGGGTTCGCTGCGATGAGTACCGCGCTGGGCGTCGGGGCGCTGCTGGCCGCCATTTCGGTCACGCCGATGGGCCGGCGCTTTGGGCGCGGGCGGGTCGTCATGATGATGAGCGGTTTTGTGGCCGTAATTGGGCTGATGGTCACCCGCATGACCGAAGTGACTCCGTCGGTCATCCTGATGACGCTGTTCGGGTTTGGAATCATCCTGCAATTCGTCACCGTGAATACGCTGATTCAAGATGAAGTGCCAGACGAGTTTCGGGGGCGGGTGATGAGCCTGTACACCCTGGCATGGTTCGGGTTTGCACCGTTCGGGGCGCTGGCCTTAGGTAGCATTGCCGAACACATCGGCACGCCGGACGCGATGGCGCTGTTCACCCTGGCCGGTGGCGGTATCAGCCTGTTGATTCTCGCCCGTTCGCCTGGAGTCCGTCGACTGCGTTAAACGATCCGTTTTCGCTGCGTTTTCTCCCCACTATTCCCCAACAACCGGCCTCTAAAGAGTGTTGCGGAGCTTGACTCGTGACGCACTACATAAAACATAAACTCACGAATAAATCAAGGTATAGTAAAATTAGGGTTGTCAAGCGTGCAGCAGGGTTGATCTGTTATGCAGGAAAAGGATTTCCCGGATTTGGATTTACATCCTTCGCAACGGCCCCCGGATAAGACATGGTTCAGTAAGTTGTGGCGGCTTTTAACTGAACCTTCCTCGGCGCTTCAGGATGAAGAACAGCGTTACAAGGCACGCTATATCACTATCCTTTTAATTCTGGCGACTATAACGGCTATCCCATTCAGCCTGTATGTATCTCTTAAGGGCAGCGCGGAGAGCGTAGCAGAAGACAATCAGTTGATTGTGACTGTTCTGGCAGCGTTTGTTTTTTGTGCCAGCTATCTCCTCAGTCGCACCCGCCATTATAAATTGGCAACGATGCTGGGCGTGACTGTCGGAACAATCGGGGTTCTGACGTTATTCATTATCCGCGCCACAACCCTGCAGGCTGATTTCATTCTCCTTACGCTTCTGATCCCGCCGACACTCACCGTCAGCATCATCATGTCCCGGCGCGTGACCCTGGTCTTTATGGCTGTGGTTTTATCCGTGATCCTGGTGATTACGCAGACGATTGGAACCGGAGAAGAGACTGTCTCCTGGTCGCTCCATAGCCTCACCTCGTTTGTAGCCTATTTCATCTCGGCCATAATGATCTTCCTGTATCTTTATTTTCGGGACCGAATGGAAGCCGAACACCTGGCAGCCCTGAACGCAAAAGATGCCAAGCTCAAAGCTGCTTATGATACATTGGAACTGCTGATTGCCGAGCGTACTGATGCCCTTTTCCAGGCCAACCAACAATTACGGGAACAAATGCGTGAACGAGAACAGGCTGAGGCAGCCCTGGCCGAAGAACGCACCTTGCTGCGTACCATTATTGACAGCATCCCCGACATCGTTTTTGTCCGTGACCTTCAGAATCGCATCGTTGTCAACAATCAGGCACACCGCGAATACGTGGGCGCGACCTCGTTTAAGGATGTCGTTGGCAAGCAGATTGAGGAATTCGTCCCCCCCGAAACCATCGAACGCATCAAAGCCAGCGGTGAGTACGTGCTTCGTACCGGCCAGACGCGCTACTGGGAATTTCTTGACGTAAACCAGACTGGCGTTTCGACCTGGTTCGCGGTTTCTACTGTTCCCCTGCGAAATACAGATGGTGAAATCGCCGGTCTGGTCTGTGTCAACCGGGATATTACCGAGCAAAAGGCATGGCAGGAAAAGCTCACCAAAGCCAATGATGAACTGGAGGCACGAGTCGCCCAGCGCACCAGTGAACTGCAACAGCAATCACGCATGTTGGACGCCATTTTTTCCAGTACGCCGGATCATTTCTACGTCATTAGTGAAGCCGGGGAGGTTCTCTACCGGAGTTTGGGGGCAGCGCAATCGCCCCACCAGTCCAGTGCCGGTGAGTCTGTAAACAAAGCGGTGGATACCTTATCGCACACCATCGCCAGTTTCCAAGCTGTACGCGACGATATCTTTCCGCATGGAAAGGCCGTCACCGGTGAGTGGATGCTGGGCGAACCTGCTCACACCCACTACTATGAATACACCTTCAGTCCACTGCATGATGACGCCGGACAGGTTATTTCCGTAGTCTGCACGATACACGATATTACCCGGCGCAAAGAAATCGCTCTGTCATTGGAACAGTCACGGGCGGAATTGCAAGCTAAAACCGAGTCGCTCACTGTGATTAACACTATTGCAGACAGCATTTACCGTTCGCTGGACGTGCAAACCATCATTGATAAGGCATTGGATTCGGTTGTAGCGTATACCCATGTTCCGGCGGCGGCGTTCCTTTCTCTGAATGAAGCCCTGGGAGTGCTGGAAGTTCTCGCGCCACGTGGCTTCACAGATGAGACGCTGGCGGCGGGGACGATCCTGCCAGTAGAGAGCAGCCTGAGTGGTATCGCGGTCAAACGGCGGGAGATTGTGATCTCAACCGAGATCATGCGGGACGAGCGCGCTGTCCCGGCAGTTCGGGAACAACTGGGTAAACAGGGGTTGAAAGTTGCCGTCATCGTCCCGCTGCTGCTCCAGGAGAAAGTGGTCGGTACGCTCAACCTGATTTTTGATGACAATCATGAATTTTCCGCCCAGGAACGGGAAACCCTGCTGGCAATCGGTAACACGGTTGCCCTGGCGATCAGTAATGCCCGCCAGGTGGCGCAAATCAAAGCTGAAGTCCGGGTGCGCGAACAGGCGGAACAGGCAGAGCGCCGCCAGCGTATCCTGGCGGAGACACTGGCCTCCACCGCCGAGGTGGTTAACAGCACACTGGAAATTGAGCAACTGCTGGGCGTAATCATCACCTCAATCGAGTCGGTGATTGCTTATGATACGTGCAATGTCATGCTCATCAAAGACGGGGTGGGGCAGGTCATGCGCGGGATGGGATTTGTGGAGCGTGCTATTGAAGACGAGGTCCTGGGGCTGCGTTTTTCCATCAAGGATACACCGAACTTGTGCTACATGGTCGAAACAGGAGAACCGTATCTCATCACTGATACACGAGACCATCCCGAATGGATTGTCATTGAACAGGCAGACTGGATACGCTCCTATCTGGGTGTGCCAATTGTAATTGATGGCATAGTGATTGGCATCCTCAATCTGGACAGCGCGAAACCGAATGCTTTTACTCGTAATGATGCGCGCATTCTCACGACCTTTGCGAACCAGGCCGCTGTTGCACTGCGCAATGCCCGGCTTTACCAGGCCACCCACCGCCGCCAGCAGTACCTGGCGACTTTGCGCCATGTCAGCCGTCGCAGTGTGCCGGAACGCGACCCGAAGCGCTTCATGAATGCGGTGGCGCAGGCATTGGTGGATGAGTTTCACTATGCGGGCGCGGTTATCCTGCTCGCTGACGACCAGCACCGCGAGATGAGTGTGGGCGCGGTGATATACGCCCCGGAACATCAGCCTGACGAGGACTATTTCGATTACCGGCAATCCTATGATGAAGGTATTTACGGTTGGGTCATCCGGCATGGCAGGCCACGTCTGGTACTGGACACAACCCTTGATTCCGACTATTTTCAATTGGATTTTGACTACGGCAGCCAGGTTGCAGTGCCAATCCGGCAGTACGGCAAAACCATCGGCATTCTGGCGGTGTCGCGCATCGAGAAGTACGGTTTTGATGAAATTGACCTGGAAGCGATGATTGAACTGGCCGACGAGCTCGCCGTCAGCCTGGAAAACGTCTATTTGAATGAGAAAAATGAACAGTATACGGTTGGGCTTCAGCAGCGGGTTCAGGAACGCACCGCTGAATTAGAAGCCGAACGCGCCCAGCTTCAGGCCATCCTGAACGCCATGCAGGAAGGCGTAATCGGGATTATCTTCGACCCGCACATGATCTATACCAACACGGCCCTGCGGGAAATGCTCGATTCGCCCACCCTGGAATGGGGCCGCACCCTGCCCTGGCCGGAGGAATCACCTGAATTTATTGCTCAGGTCTATGCTACGGTTCTCGAAGCCGGAATCTGGCAGGGAGAACGGCACATCCAGCGCCAGGATGGCAGTGATTTTGATGCGGCGATTGCTATGATTCGTATCGGCGGGACGGCAGCCAACGCGCTGGGGATGGTGATGATTATCCGGGACATCAGCCAGGAAAAGGCGCTGGAAGATAAGAAAGCCCGGTTTGTCGCCAACGCCTCGCATGAACTGCGCACGCCCATCACCAATCTGATGACGCGGGTCTACCTGATGCGCCGGAAGCCCGACCAGATCGCCGAGCATACGCAAATTCTGGAACACGTCGCCCAGCGCATGAAACAACTGGTCGAGGATATGCTGGAATATACCCGCTTTGAACGGGGCGTGATCCCCTTTGCCCCGGAAGATGGGGATTTGCGGGAACTGGTGACCGAGGTTGTCCGCATCCAACAGGCGGAAGCCGAGCAGAAGCAGGTTACGCTCACGGCGGAACTGCCGGAAGAACCCGTCGCCGCGCACATTGACCCGGCGCGCATGAACCAGGTGGTAACAAACCTGGTGATGAACGCCATCCATTACACGCCACCAGGGGGAAAAATTCAGGTTTCCCTGGATACGATCCAGCCGGCTGGCGAGAAAAGACAGGCTCGGATTCAGGTGCGCGATACCGGAATCGGGATCAGTACCGAGGATATGGAACATATCTTCGTGCCATTTTTCCGGGTGCGGGGTATCTCCGGCGAAGGCTCTGGCCTGGGGCTGAGTATTTCCAGGGAGATCGTGGAACAGCACGGCGGAACGCTCACCGCCGAAAGCCAGCCAGGAAAAGGCAGTTGTTTCGTCGTCAAATTGCCACTTGGTGATCCCCAGGCGGGAAATGATGATTGACTGAGTTTGTGCTATACTTTGAACAGCTACAGAATGGAAAACCTCGGAGTAGGTCTGGTATGAGTGACTATACCCTTAGTCTGGCAAAAATCATCTGGCGTCATCCGCAAACGGGCGTGATTCAGGAATTCGTTTTGACGGAAGGGGCGACGGCCACGATTGGTCGCCAGGCCGGGAGCGATGTGTGTATCCCGGAGCAGCATGTTTCCCGCCAGCACGCGGTCATTAACTACCGCGACGGTATTTTCATGATTACCGACCTGGGGAGCGCCAACGGCACGTTTGTCAATGACCGGCAGCTCAGTGAGCCGTTTCCGCTGGCATCCGGCGATGAGATTCGCCTGTATGTCCCTGTCCTTAAGTTTTCGGCCACCGTGACCGAAGAAGACCAGCGCAATGCCGAAGAACACGGCACGCTGATTACGGCCACGATCAGCACCGGCAAAGGCAAGCTGATTATCACCACCGGCCCGCAAGAAGGCAATGTGATTCCCCTACTGCTGAACAAAATCACGATTGGGCGGGCGACCAGCAAGGCGGATTGGGAAGTCGGGTTGCAAGACCCGGCGGTATCGCGCCCGCACGCCCGCCTGGAACTGGTAGATAACAACTGGGTGATCTTTGACCTGGGGAGCGCCAACGGCACGCTGGTGAATAACACCGCGATCACCGACAAAGGCCGCCCCCTGCGCGATGGCGACATCCTCACCCTCGGCTCGACCATCGTCCTGTTCCGCGCCGGGTAGATTAAAAACAAAACACGCCCCTCCGTGATGAGGGGCGTGTTATTTGAAGAATCGTATCCTACATCTGTAATTTGCGCGGGAAAGTCGTCAGAATCTCCGCGCCGTTTTCCGTAATCACGACATCATCCTCAATGCGCACCCCACCCAGACCAGGGACATAGATGCCCGGCTCGATGGTGAAGGCCATACCCGGCTGTAAGGTATCTTCGACACCGGAGGCGATCTGTGGAATCAGTTCGTGGCCGTCCATCCCCAGGCCATGCCCGGTACGGTGGGTGAAGTACACACCATACCCGGCAGCTTCGATCACATCACGGGCGGCTTTATCCACCGCGCCCATCGTGACACCCGGCCCGGCAGTCGCTTTCGCGGCTTCGTTAGCGGCCAGCACCGTGTCGTAGATTTTCTGCATCTCGGCGCTGGGCGTGCCGATACAGAAGGTGCGGGTGATGTCCGCCGGGTAGCCACCAAAACGCCCGCCAAAATCCACCAGGAAAAATTCATCCGTGCCGAGCTTACGATCCGTCAGCATTCCGTGTGGGAGGGCGCTGTTGGGGCCGGTTTGCACCAACGGCTCGAAGGCGTTGCCCTGACTACCGAGGGCGCTCATGGTGTCTGACAGGAAGGTGGCTATTTCGCGCTCGGTCATGCCCGGTTTGACCCACGCCAGCATCTTTTCCAGGGCTTGCTCACTGATGTGAATCGCCCGGCGCATGGCCGCCACTTCGTCGGGGTTCTTGATGGCGCGAATCAGGGTGATGTCGCGCTCGACAGCGCGGACTTGCAGGGTGGGGTCGGCTTCAAGGAAGGCCAGCCACTCGGTGACGCGCATGGTCAGGCCGTCCACGCCCAATGTTTTTCCGGTCAGGCCGAGTTCGCGCACGGCCTCAGCGAAAGCCATTGCGTAGCCGTCGGTATCCGACCAGGCGAAAGGCCGCGCTTCCAGATCGGGGCGCTGGTCGAGTTTGGAGACTTCGAGCTGCGGGATGATGAGCGAGAGTTCACCATCACGGGTAAAAATGGCAATCGTCGGGCGTTCGGAAAGATGAAACTGCAAGCCGGTAAAATAAATCATATTTGAGCCGGGGACAATAACAATCGCGTCGGCACCGCCGATTTCCAGCAGGCGCGCGCGTCGTTGGGCGTAATCTATAGTCATGTGCATAAACTCCCTTTTGTGTTTAACCTCACCCCTTCCGAACCTTCGGTTCTCCCTCCCCTCTCCGTCAACGGAGAGGGGAAAACGAGCGGGGCAAGTAGAAGGAATTCAGTGGAGCGATTTTCGGATCAATCTTATGCTGATTATACTGTTGGCGATCACGCCGGGGTATAGGCCAATCTTCGGCAAAGTCCAGGGTTTTGTTGCACAGGGGGTCGGTTTTGCTGCCGATTGCTGAATAAAGCGGGGTTCAGGCCAGGAACGCAAGGGGAAAAGTGGTGTATTATTGCCGCAATCTGGTTTTTCGCTGCGATTGCTGCAAACTAGGTTATCAGCCGTCAGTTTTCGATAGTCAGGAAAAGCGGTGCGGAAGTACAGGTATGAGTCATCAGTCGTCCGTAGGCGTTGGGTATGGTTGTCTGTTAATGCCAGCATAGCACAAAACGGGTGCGAGGTGGGGGACATTTGCGCGAACTTTTGTTCAAACATTTGTTCCGGTTGGCTGCTGGCTGGTGAGGAAAGGATTGGGCGTATCACGGCACTCGATCTCTTTGAAGGGAAAGCTGACCGTCCGATGAGTTTGAACTTGTCTCTTATTTACTGGAGCAAGACCTAAGCGATGTCAAGAGCTTTCTCTTTCTTGAGGGGACAAATATACCATACAATAGAGCAAAGCGCGTGCCAGTAAATTCTTAATGAGTTGCCATTTCTCCTATGAAGTGGCAACCCAACATAGTTTCTATGAGAAAAGTGATGAAGCCTATTCGACTGCTATTTTTGTTTGTTTTATGTCTGTTGGGAAACAACACAACGTTTCCACATGATAGTTGTAATGTGCCGTCAGTTGTATTCTGGGAATATGATTCCCTAAATAATATGACAACCATCCGCTGCCTTGATTCTATTGGCGACCTGAAAACCCTGGTGCCCAATGGTGGTTCCGGTTTTCTATCACCTGAAGGTGATTACATTGCATATACAACTACAAACAATTATGGGACACAATTTTTTGAATATGATATGTCTCTATATGTTTATGATATAAAAACGGACAACCTAAGACAACTTCGAGATAGTGAAGGTCACATAGCCGCAAATTGGGTCACATCGAACGATCTTATCATCTCTACATGGGATGACACAATTACAACATACGCTGCTTTTAAGCCCGATCATCGCTTTCTGTATAACGTGCAATCTGCGGAACTCCTTGAGCTTGAATGGCCTATTGGAAACGGTGCGAGAGTCGTGGGATATTGGGCAGAAGCGGAGAGTTTTCTCTTCGCTGATTATTCAAATGGCCTATCAACAATCACGCTTGATGGTGTACTTACACCAATATCGATACCAGTTAATGCGTTTGATAGTGACTTCGTGATGTCCCAAGATAGTCGATTAGTCGCATACCGTATATGGTGTAACAATGAATCTATACTAACGAACTGTCTAGCAATATATGAATTGGGTAAAGATGATGTAGAAGTAATCACTGCGTTTGCTGAAGATTATCAAGGATTTTACCACTTCGAGTTTTCTTACACAGGTAGATATATTACAGTTTTATTGCATCCAAATGCTATATTGGGCATTTACGATTTACAGCAGCAGAAAATCGCCCTTATGTTTTCAGATATGAATATCAGTGGTTATAGATGGTCTCAAAATCAAGATCGTTTGTTTATCGCTGTCCTAAACGAAAACGATGAGACCAATAGCTATATCTATGCCGTTGATCCACTATCAGGAGAAAAAGAGCTTGTTATAGATGCTCCAGTGGATTTCTTGGGATTCTACTAAAATCCTTGAAAATGGTGTTCGTTCCTATCCGTTGAATTACTTTTTACATCACTCTGCACAGGATAATAGCGCGACGATCACCCGCTACCTGCTGGATGTGCAACCGCCCCCATTGGTGAGTAACCAGATACCGCAACGAGTAGTCACTGCCTCTATGCGCGTATTATGCGGCAGCCGTCTCTGGCAATTCGCTTTGCCATCTTCCGGCCAATTCGTTACAATTTGTGTATAGGCGAATGACCCTATTGACCACTCTATTCTGCATCCAAATCACAAAGCGTAAACCTCATGGCTCCATCCGAAAACACCACCCACTCGACCCATCACATCAGCCGTGCGATGTTGTGGATTGTCCTCATTATCGTCACGCTAGCGGTGGGCGCGCTGGTGCTGTTGGCTGTTGTGCGCGGGCTGCCCGGCGGCGACCCGGATAACCAGTTCTACCTGGGGCAAGCCACCGAGAACTACCCGCTCACGGCGACGGCCTTCATCGAACAGGTGACGGCGAATCCCCAGGGCGTACCCACGCTGAACAGCGGAGACGCGACAATCTCACTGCTCGGGCTGGAAGGCACGGCAACGGCGGAAGCGGCGGAGGTTATCACCATCCAGTCCGCCCCGGATTCGTGCCTGTGGCAGTCGAGCATTTCCGGCGCGAACCCGGCGCTGCTAGGCCGGTTGCAGGCCTTGAATGTGGGCGATGTCACGGTGGTGGAGGAATACCCGTGTGGGCGAACAGCTGCCGGGCTGCCGGTGTTCACGGTCCTGCATATTACGATGTGGGTGGACAGCGTCACGGATGAGGCGGCGCTGGGGGGCAAGCTGGAAAGTATCCTGGCGGCGCTGGTGAATGACCCGCATACGCCCCAGGATAGACTCAATCTGGTCTTTTCCGCTGGCGGAACACAGGCGGTTTACTGGAATATCCCCCTGACAGACATCCTGGCGGCGTACCAGGGCGGGCAGCGTGGCGCAGGTCTGTTAGCGATGGCGAACGAGTCGCAAAGGTAGGTGCCAGATGATGCAGCGGCGGCTGTATGTGGCGATTCTGATTATCGTGGTGGTGCTTATTCTGGTCATCGTGGCAGTCACCGAGGTACAGTCACCGAGCGGCGAAACCCCGGATCAGGTGACGGCAACCTATAACATCCTGACTGGAACGATTGACCCTAGCCCGACTCAACCGGCAGCCACACCGACCAGTCCTTAAACCCCCTCTAAATCTCCCCCGCCAGCGGGGGCGACTTGTTTGTCCTGGTTTGACCGACTCTCTGGTTGGTGAGGGGTTAGTTGGACTTGAGACAAATTTAAGGCGCTTGCCCTGTGGATTCTCCTACGAATTTCTCCATTTTCAGTCAAACGTCTTCCGTACTGTCTGCTGTGCTGACCATTGTGGCAAGCTGCTGCACGACGCGGCGGTAGGTATCCGCCCAGGACTCCCATTCATCAATCAGGGAGGTGTTGTGCCAGAGCAGGACGAACTCCCCGTTCACGGATTGGCATTTTCGCGCCAGTTCCATAATCCGGTTTGCGCCTTCATCCGGTGAAAAGCGGCGATACGATTGCAGGGTGGCGTCCATCACGATCAGCGGGCGCTCGATCAGATTCAGCGGACGGTCATATTCGATGTCGTAGGGCGGGAAGGGGTGACAGGTGCCACAGCGGAATCCCTCTTGTGCCGCGTAGCCCATAGACGAATCATAGCGCATCCCGGCGGCTTCCCAGATGCGCCAGGTTTCCGGCACGCTGAAGCGCAGATAATGCTGCCGTCCGCCCATTTCCGGTATACCAGCGGCCTCAATCAGCCGATTTTTCTCGGCCTCGAAATTTTCCAGCCAGCGAAAGGTGTTATAGCCGGGATGAAAACCGATTTCGTGGCCGCGATCTATGGCTTCATGAATCAGACGGTGATAGGGCTGCTGCCGGGGGTCATACCCGTCATCGTAGCGGCTGGGCGTAGCCGCCATGAAGTAGAAGGCACTCTTAAAGCCATTGGCCTCCGAAAGCCGCATGATCTCCCGGTAGGCAGTCACCGTCGGGTCGTGGTCGGGTTTCCGCCACGCCCGGTATCCCTGGCGCAGAGAGCGTAGCATCATTCGGGGAGAGCGGCGATTCAGCAGGTCGCCCCCCATGCGCCGCAGGGTCATCCCGAAGAACGTCCAGCGCAGCGGTACATCTATATCATGCGTGAGCTGTACCCGGAAAGTGCCGGGTTGGGGTGTCCAGTCGGGACGCAGTGTCCGCAGCCATTCCCGCAGAATGTCGGCGTATTCATCCACAATCGGGCGGTCTAGGAAACCTTGCTTACAGGCGGCGCTGGATTCAACCGGGAAACGCTGGTGCATATCCCGGTCTGGAAGCGCCATTTCTTCCCAGCGGGAGAGCATGAAGAATGCCGCTGCCACGAGGTCGGCATAGAACACAACGACACCATCCTCGCGCCGGGACACGAACGCGAGATGGTTTTCATATCCCTCTCCCCAGAACAGCACCGGCAGCCGCTCACCAAACGGCAAGGCTACACCCTCCGGCAGCGTATCCGTTAAGGGGCGCGTCTCCAGTGTGCCGGGCGGGCGTGCTAAAAGGGACTGCCCCGCATCGGGGGCGCACGGGGCGATGATGATTCCGACTGCGTCGGCAACCGCTGCGGGGTCGGCATAATCCAGGGTGATGCCCGCCGTTTGCCAGCGGGTTTCACCAATTCGTTCCGGCGGCGGACATCCAGCGCGAACCAGCAGTTGTTCAATAGCGTAATGGATGGCGTTCGGGGTGAGATTCATGCGGGTTGTATCGGCCTTTGTTTAAGCAGATGAGATGTCTATGTTTAACGAGGGCGGCCACGCCGGGCCGCCCCTACAGCGGACGAGGCAGGCCTCGTCCCTACACTTGTTGGACGAAACATTTAGTCATAACCCAGAGTCTGCCGGACTTCGCCCGTGAGTTCGTCGAACTGCTGGCGCATCTCGTCCGACCAGTCGCTGGCTTTGGGGAATGAACCGCTTTTCTGGCTGTTCAGATTCAGCCCCAATACCCGTTGAATGCGCTCCGGCGCAGGCAGTGGCGACTGAATGAACCGGAACAGGCGATCCGTCGTGGCCGAATCGCCCCGGAACACATCCTCCGCCCGCACCTGCAACACCTGTTCCGCCGGGACGGTGGCCGCCCAATCCAGAATATAGCGATTGGTTTCCGCCCAGAGCCAGGCGTTTTTCTGGAAGGTTGAGAAGGTTTCCCAGGCCGAGGCGGTATCTGTACCGGGGCGGGGGTGAATACGGGTTGCGTCGGACTTATTCCCGGCGTACCAGTTCCGCCGCATCCCGGAGCGGACGACTTCCTGTGGATTGCGCGTCACCACGATAAAGCGGGCGGCGGGTAAGGCTTGCTGGATAAATGGCGCGAGAAAAGTCACCTGTGGGCTGGTTTCGACATAGCCGCGTCCACAGTCCAGCGCGTAATCCAGAAGCTGACGCCGTGCGGTCAGGAAGGCCTGCACGAAAATCGGGGCGATGGCGGGGTTGGCACTCCATTCGGGCTGCGAGTCATACGCCTGGCGCGAAAGGCCATACAGAATCGGCGCCGGCTCGTGGTAGCTGAACACGTTGGGCGCGAGTTCCAACAGGGCGGCCAGGGTTTCCGTCCCGGTTCGCCCGGTGGACAGGGTGAAAACTGCTGGGTGCAGCGCGTCGAAATCTTCGCGCCGGTTCGCTTTCAACGCCCGCTGCCGTACCAGTTGAATCAACTGGCGGGGCGGAGTATCCAGAATGAGTTTACGGTAACGTTTTAATGTCATGCGTATAAACCTGTCGTGATTGATTCAAATCGTGCAAAGCGGGCAGGGCTGCGCCGGAAATCCGGCAGAATGCAACCGTCACCGCCACGCTGATCGGTATGCTCACTTGCGCTGGTAATAAGCGATAATCCAATTTTTACGTTTATACTTCGGAAGGCGAGCCTTGAATGTATCGCGCAGATAACGCCTGACCCGATTCAAGAATGAAGCCGACTCCGCTGGTGCTGACCGGGAATGACCGCCCCCGCTCCGGGTATAGCCGCACTGGGGACATAATGCCGTTTTGGGATAATCCTGATGACGGTTAAGCAGGCGGTAGAGCCTGCGCAGCACTGGCGCCAGCCAATAATCATCTATGGATACCACCTCATAAGCGGCGCAGTCGAACTGCTGAAACAGGTGTTCAAGGACGTGTTCATCAAATGACCGCAGGTGATAATTGGGATGAAACCGGCAGCCACAGTTCGGACATTCGGTAAAAACCCGATTTTCACGATAGGGAACTGAAAGCAGAATGCCCTTAGCGGCAACGCGCTCTAATTCGCGCAGGCCGTGCTCATACACCTGGTAGGGCAAATGTTCAATGACCTCCAGGGCGGTCACGACATCAAAGGCGCGGTCAGCAAACGGGATAGCGGTGATAGCCCCTTCCAGCACCTCAGACGTGCAAATCGCTGACTGAACAGCGGTTCGGGAACGTTCCAAACCATTCAAACGCATTGCCGGGCGCTGACGTTCTAAAATTGTCAGAAAAGTCCCGTTGCCACAGCCCACATCCAGCAGAGACTGAGCATCATCCGTGATGAACGCCGCGCAAGTCGTTAACCGCTCGGTTTCATCGGGGTTGATATAGCGGTCAGGTTTCCAAAACGCTGCTGCTTCGTAGTAGTCTTGTTCGGGCATGGTTGAATTTAAGCCACCTTATGCGTAAACCGTCTGACAATCATATAGTTGATGAAGTAGAGAACAATATACAACAGGGCAACGCCAACTGAATAGACGCCGATAGTCATACGAGCATCCAGATGAAAATAGGAAGCCCCGAAAAACAGACCCAGCACCATACTCAAGCGGACAACATCCCACGCTAATTGGATACCCTGGCGTTCCATAATATTGATGGTTTGGGAAAGCGGGGAAATGATGAACTGCGTCCATAAAGCGGGCGCTAAAAGCTGCATATATTCTCCGGCAGTCTGCCACTCCGCGCCGAAAACACTTTTGAAGAGGGTTGGCCCGGCGGCCCATAGAATCAGGGTGGGCAGGCCGCCAACCAGGGTCAAGCGCAAGCCGACTTTATTGAACAGGCGCAATAGAGCCTTTGGATTCTCGTACCGAAGTTGGGATGCCGTCCCTAAATACACCTGGGCAATCGCATTCCCGATCAGAGATAGCGGGATCACAATCATGCGTTGGCCGAGGACGAACCAACCGCCAATCTGTGTGCCATAAATCGCAGTAATCAATAAAGGGGGAAGCATCGCCCCGGATACGTTAATCAGGCGCGACCAGTTTGTAAACAGCGGGAAACGCCGGTAACGGGCGGCAGCCTGGATTAAGGCCGCCCGGTCAAACTGGACTAAAGTGGCTTTATAGCTTTTCCAGGCGTAGATCATTGAAGTCGCCCCGCCGCTGACATAACCGAGCGCATGTCCAGCCAGCAGACCGAATACCCCACCCTGCAACAACCCCGCGATAACCTGAGTGCCAACTGTGCCAAAACTTTGAAATATGCGCGCTACAGAAATCGGCGTGAAATTTTGCTTGCGGATAATCCAATACTGGGCTATCTGATAAACCCCCGCCGCGAACAAACTAACCGGCAGCACCCATAAATAGGGAATAACGGTGGGAATCTTGATGAGGTCAGCGATTGGCGCACCCCATAGTCCGATTATCAAGGAAAAAATGACCGTCGTGACACATAGCGCGAACATGGCGAGCAGGGGCAGATTACTGGCGATTTCGTCCGTTTCCGGCAGGGGGATCGCCAGTTCATAGCTCAATGAATTGATGGCAATCAAAATACTGAACAGCGAAACAAACGTGCCAAATACCCCCAGATCATCAGGGGTATATATCCGGGTCAATATGGGCGAAACGAGCAAGGCCAGACCTTGCGCGAAGGTTGCCCCACCGGCAACAATCACCACGCTTCGCACAAAACTGTGTCGTTCCAGAAGCCCTCTAATTCGCTGCATAAGACTCTGTTAATTCCTTATAAAGCCCTAAAAGTCGCTTTTCCGCCACCTGCCAACTGTACTGCTCACCGCCCTGTAACGCGGCCTGTTGGAGGCGGGATAACGTGTCCGGGTTCTGTAGCTGCTGGAAAGCCGCCCGCAACTGTTCCACAGTCACAGCTTCCAGCAGCAGCGCCGCCGGGATTTTTTCCAGGATTTCACCGATTTCGCCGACGCCCTGGTGAGCGATCAGGGGTTTGCCAGCGGCAAATGCTTCAAACAGTTTATTCGGCGTGCTGTAATAATTGTTCCGCTCGGCGGATGGGTCACTCGGAGTCGCAAGACAATAATAGATGACATCGGCCAGTTGGGTATAGAGCGGCAGTTGAAGCATATTGACCCACCCTAACCAATAGATGTTAGCCGCTTTTTCCGCCACGCGAATCACGTTTTCTTCCAAGGGGCCGCTGCCACCGATCAGGAGGGCAACATCCGGCGTATCCGAAACGGCCTGTAGGAGCGGCAGAATCTCCCGTGCCGGGCTGAGTGTACCCAAGTAGGTAATCACTAAATGATATGAATTGAGGCCCAGTCGGGTGCGTTCCGCTTGCAATTGCGGTGACTCTATTTGAAAGTCGGCTTTGGATTTCCAGTTGCCAATCACCGTAACGGATTTTGCCCCGCGTGCAACCAGCGATTGCGCCAGACGATTGCCAACGGTAATCGTGTGAGTCGCCCGCCGCATGAAGAATGCTTCGGCCCGTTTGACCACCCGCGCTTTGGTCCCGGCGTACATATCGGGCGCGCTCTCGTGGGCATCATAGATGAAGGGAATACGGCGCAGCCTTGCCAGCAACCAGGCCGTCGGCAGGGGTGAAAAATCATGACAATGGATGATGTCCGGGCGCTGCTGACGGGCCAAGCGCCAGCACCACAGGTTAAAGAACAGCAGTGAAATAACATTGGTCTTGTGGAATTTGGAAGCCTGCGCGGTTTCCGCCAGCGAACCGTTCAGCCACTGCCAGAACGCAATCCCGATTTCTTTGATATGATAGGTCTTGACCAGCGGCGTCAGTATGATGGGGATGTCGTGGTGTATCCCCTGGGTTGGGACATCACGATTGGTATTGCGAGCCGCGCCGATAATGGTGACGGAATAACCGGCCTGGTGCAGGGTTCGGGCTTCGGCGATGACGCGGGGATCATCATAGGCAAAGGTGTTCACGAACATCAGCACATTCTTTTTATTCACCAGATTGCTCGCTTCTCAACGTTAGATTGACCCCTGCTTAAGTATAATCAAAATTGGCTGTTCACCAATGAATATCGAACCGTTGGCGTGAAATGGATCAATCACAATATGCTCGTATGTAACGTGGTAGGCGCAAGACCGAACTTCATGAAAATGGCTCCGGTAGTCAGGGCATTGCAAAACGTCCAGCTTCCGCAAATCCTGGTTCACACCGGCCAGCATTACGACACCAATATGTCTCAGGTCTTTTTCGATGAACTGGGATTGCCGCAACCGGACATCTACCTGGAAATCGGTTCCGATACCCATGCCCGCCAGACCGCGCGCATCATGGCCGCTTTTGAAGAAGTCTGTCAGCAGCAGCAACCCGACCTGGTGGTCGTCAGCGGTGATGTCAACTCGACGCTGGCCGCCGCGCTGGTCGCCGCCAAGCTCCATATCCCCGTCGCCCATATTGAAGCCGGGTTGCGTTCCTTTGACCGCGCCATGCCGGAAGAGATCAATCGTGTCCTGACCGACCATATCTCGGACTTATTGTTCACAACCGAAGAAATTGGTAATCACCACCTGGCAAACGAGGGTATCGAGCCGGAAAAAGTGCATTTTGTGGGCAACTGTATGGTGGACACGTTACTTCAGCATGTCCACAAAGCAGTTGAGCAAAGCCCCTGGACGCAGCAGGGCGTGTTACCAGGGGAGTATGCCCTGCTCACGCTGCATCGCCCGTCGAATGTAGATGATCGGGGCATTTTCACAGCACTGTTGGACATCCTCGGACAACTTTCACAGGATATTCCGATTTTGTTTCCGGTTCACCCCAGGACTCAGCATAACATCACCGAATGGCAGATTCAGTTGCCGGCGACCTTTCACTTGATTGAGCCACAGCCCTATCTGGCTTTCCTGGGATTAATGGCAAAAGCCCGCTACGTGCTAACCGATTCCGGCGGCGTTCAACAAGAAACGACCATGCTCAATGTGCCGTGCCTGACACTGCGAACGACCACCGAACTACCGGTAACGATCACGCATGGCACGAATAAATTGGTGGGAACTGACCCCGCCGAAATTGAAAAAGCGGTGCTGAAAATCATGAGCGCGGACTGGCAGTTGTCCCGGCAGCCGCCGTTATGGGACGGTCATGCCAGCCAGCGGATTGTTCAAGTGATTCAACAATGGGTGTCAGGCCGAGTCTGAGCAGGCTTTCAGAAGGATTTGCTCATAAGCCTCGGCAGCCTTGTTGGTGTCAAAATGCTGCTCGGCATAGGCGCGGGCGGACTGGCTGCACTGTTGATAAAGCGCCGCATCATCCACCAGTTGGGTGATGGCCTGGGCCAGCCCCGCCGAATCCCCGAATGGCACGGCGAAACCGCCGCCGCTTTCGCTCAGAATATCCGCGACGACACCTTCCAGCGCCACGGTGACGGGGACGCCACTGGCGAACGCCTCGTAGGTCTTACTGGCAAGCGCGCCCCGATGCAGTTCATGATTATGCAATGCCCAGAACGTCATATCCACCGCTGCCCATACCCGGTCAATTTCCTGGTAGCCAATCCATTCAATCCAGCGCACATTCGGCAAATCCCCGCGCGCTAACCGGTCACGCACCAGTTGATGCTGGCTTCCCGTGCCAACCAGCATAAACAGGATGTCCGGGCGGTTGACCAGATGGTGAGCGGCGTCCAGCATCGTTCCGAAATCATACGCTGTGCCAAGCGTGCCGATATACGCCACCACCTTTTTAGCGCCCAGGTCATATTGCTGGCGAAAAGCAGTGCCATCGGCATCGGGGAGGAAACGACCAAGATCAACGCCATTATAAATCGTCCGGGTTTTATCAGTCGGGCCAATATAGCCTTGAATCACCTTCTCCAGATACGGCGTGAGCGTAATGATGGCACGCGCCCCCCGATAAGTGGCGTCCACCACTTTACGCGCAAGGCGATAGACCGGGTGCGATTCGGTCAGCGCGCCTACTGAGAGCAGGTGATCCGGCCAGAGGTCAGACACATTCAGCACATACGGCACGCGCTTGATTTTGCTCAGGAACACGCCCGCCAGATTGGTAAAAACCGGCTGCGCTTCGATCAGGATGACATCCGGGCGGGGCAGCGTGAACCCCCGCAGCGCGGCGGTGAACATGAAGGACATCTGACTGAGCAATTTCCGGCTGATTTTAGGACTCGGAGTCGCCCATAACCACGTTTGGATGACCCGAACCCCCTCCCGGTCTTCCGTTACGATCCATTTACCCCGGTATCCTTCGTGAATCCGCCCCTGGGGATAGCTGGGCAGCGCGGTCAGCACGGTGACCTGGTGTCCCCGGTCATGCAGCTTTTTAGCCAACCGGGTCAGGCGGATTGCCGCCGCGCCTTCGTCCGGCGCAAAATAAGTGGCGATAAGGAGAATGTGCATTGGGATTCAAGTTTCGCTGCAAAGGAATAAAGACGCTACGTGTACCATTATAGCCGGAACGGTGAAACGCAGGGTGAAGGTTTTACGCCAGATAACGCTGTGAACGCGGGTGCGGGGTCGTGGTGTAATCATCCACGAACGGATGTCGCGCCAGCAGCGCCGCGAACCGCGCCTCAAACTCCTCTATGGCCTGCGGCGTGAGCAGGAGTTCCATCTCGTAGGCGTCTTCATTGTTGTTACGGTAGTACTTTTCGACCACGCGGCGGGTCACAAAACCGTATTTGGTGTACAGGTTCTGGGCGACGGTGTTACTCACCCGCACTTCCAGAATGACGTAGCTTGCTTCAAGAAAAATCGCCCGCCGCACCATTGACGCCAGCAAAATCTCCCCCCAACCCCGACCCCGATAATCGGGATGAGTGGCAATTGTACTGATATGCGCCTCGCTCTGGATTTTCCACAGGCCGCCGTACCCGGCAATGTCATGATGGGCATGATGCCCGTTATGGAGTCCCAGCAGCCGCCGCCACCAAGGTAATAACGGCGCTTGTTCCTGCTCGAAATCCAGTACCACCATATACGTGTGCGTGGACTCGCGGACTTCGTATAGATAGGATTCGGGCGTCCAGGGGAGGTCAAAGGCCTGGTGATCTATCGCCACCACCGGCTTGACATCAGCAGCACTCATGTAACGTAGATGGAGGGACATTATGCCGGAATGTCTTTAGTCTTGATGTAGAACGGGAGCACATTTGCAGGGTCAAACCCGGTTGGATCCGCTTGCAGGCGTTCCAGGGCGACCTCCGCCAGGAAACCCGCCCGCCGCAGCCGGTAAACCGGCGGCATCAGCTTCACGGGGACAGCTTTGGCCTGGGCCGCTTCCAGCGCCGCAAAACCCGCCTCATTCAGTTCACCCGTCAGGATAGCCGCGCCGTCAATGCTGGCAAACAGAGTCTCCCAGTCCATCAACTGTGGTTCACCGCGTGGCTGCCACTCGCCCTTGCTGCGACGGTAACGCCCGGCGATCACCCGGCCACGCCCGGCCTGCACCACGACCACCAGGACGCCCTGTCCCTGTGAATGGGGTTGTCCGGCGGCGATCACATCCAGCGTGGACACGCCAACCAGCGGCAGGTGCTGCACCGAAGCGATGCCCTTCGCCAGCGCCATACCGATGCGCAGCCCGGAGTACGACCCCGGCCCAACTGATACCGCCAGCCCGGTCAGGTCGCTAAAACCTGCGTCACACTGGGTGAGCATCCGCCCCACAGCAGGTGAGAGTTCCACCGTATGGTTGTTTTCACTGTGCCAGGTGGTTTCAGCCAGGAGTGACCGCCCATCATGCAGCGCCAGACTGATTAAGTGCGTTGCCGTATCTATTGCCAGTAACATACGCTATCAAACACCAAATGTCGCTTCACGGAACTGTTCAATCAATTTCTCATAACGCGGGCCGTGTCCCTCAAAAGTCAGGTTGCGGCGTGTGGTATCCAGCACGCGGAGTTCAACCCAGAGTCGATTCTTCGGCAGGACTTCGTCAATATGTTCCGGCCACTCGACCAATACCGGCCCGCGCCCATCCAGTACATCATCAATCCCGATGGTATCTGCCTCAGCCGCCCCTTCCAGTCGATAACAGTCAAGGTGGAACAATCGCTGGTTGTCTTTTTTGCGGCGGTGTTCGTGTACTAGGTTGAAAGTCGGGCTGGTGATTGGCGTGGTTGCGCCCCAGCCATTGCCGATCCCTGACGCCAACACCGTCTTGCCCGCGCCCATATCCCCGGAAAGGCAAACGATATCACCGGCATTGAGTAACGCCCCCAGGCGCATTCCGAAGCGCTGAGTTTGCTCAATGCTATGGCTGATAATATCCAGTTCGCTTTCTTTTAAGATCGGCACGATGCTTCCCCACTGTCATTACAAGGCGATTATACAATGGGGCTGCAATCCAAGATATAGTGGGTTGGGTGGTCGTTCTCGTTTGGCGGGCGCGGTATGCCACGCTCTTATGAGATGGCAATGTGTTTCTTAGCGGATGCCCCGTTGGGCGTCCCTACAAAATCCGGTTGTAGACACCATTATGGGCGTCTGCTGTCGGAATGAGACGATTTTCCCACTGTACCCATGTGCGCTAAGATTCTCTTACCCTGGGTTGGTTTCGCCGTCAAGCGTGGTGTGCTATACTCGCCAGTATGGGACAAGAAATCGAGTCGCAGGATTGGATTAACGCGGTTAAAGCACGGGGATGGGGCGATGCCCTGACCCTGGCGTTAGATGCGCTGGAACCGTTAGGGCCGTTGGGCGCACAACTGCTATGGGTCACGCAGCCAGTACTGGGGCTGGTAGTCAACCGGGCGGCATTGGGCGATCTGGCGCAGCGGCTGGAAACACCGGGCGGCATCGCTCTCCTGCGGCAGATGCTAGAAGAAGACTAAGGCGGGCGCAGCGCCGTGCGCCCCTACAAAATCCGTCTATTAGGTGGATTTCTTTCGAGACTTCACCTTAACCCCTGACAGCGAAATCAGGAGGTCATGTGGACAGCACAACCCAGGGATTAACTATCCTTATCCTCTTATTCACGACGGTGGTGAGCATCGTGGTGACGCAGTTCGCCCGCCGCCGCCGTGATCTGTTCCTGCTGCGGGATATTCCGGCGTATGCGACACTGCCAGTCATGGTCGGGCAGGCGATAGAGGCCAACCGTCCGGTACATGTCTCGTGGGGCAGCGCCGGGTTGGGCGGAGTGAATACGCTGCTCACGCTGGCGAGCGCGGAACTGTTCTATCAGGTGGCGGAGCGCGCCAGTATCGGCGCAGCGTCCCCGATTCTCACGGTGAGCGACCCGATTGCTCTGCCGCTCGGACAGGATACACTGCGACGGGCGTACCGTTCACGTGGGATGCTTGACCGGTATCAGGGCAGCAGCGTGCGCTGGTATCCCTACGGGGCGCGTTCGATGGCATTCGCCGCCGCGCTCACCGCGACACTGGGCGACGACCAGGTGGGGATGAACACACTGGTGGGGAGTTTTGGCACGGAACTGGCGCTCATTGCTGAAGCCGCAATCCGCCGTAACCAACCGCTGATCGCCGCCAGCGACCAGCTTGAAGGCCAAGCTGTCGCCCTGGTGATGTCTGACCACTGGCTGATTGGCGAGGAAATCTTCACTGCCGGGGCTTACCTGGAAGGCAACCCATCGCATGTTGCAAGCCTGGTCACGCAGGATGTCTTGCGCTTCCTGCTCATTCTGGCGATACTCATCCCAACGGCGTTAGCCGTGATAGACACGATTTTCAACCGTTAAAGGGGCAGACAACGTGAGGCGTCTGGGTTCAGCATTTACAACCGCATTAGTCATGGTCGTGGGGCTGCTGACCATCCTGGGGTTGGTCGTAGGGGATGGCCTGGGAACGTTATCGGTTCTCGTGGAAGCAAGCGGTTTACGACAAATCGCAGACCTTTTTCTACAGGTGGTCGTTATCACTACTGCCACCACGATTCTCATCGGGATTCTGAACCTGTTCGCCGTCCACCTGGGACGTATCGGGCGGCGTGCAGGCGGCTGGTTCTACAGCCTGATCTTAGTCCTCAGCGCACTGGCGGTGATTGTGATTACCGTGTTGGAGCGGGCGAATGTTCTCACCGGGCAACCTTCCCTGAGCGCGATTCTGCTGGAAACAGTACAGGTTTCCATTGAATCCGCGTTGGCGGGGCTGGTGCTGTTCGCCCTGGTGTATGGGGCGTTCCGGTTGATGCGCCGCCGTGTAACATGGTGGGCGATGCTATTTACATTGGTTTTGATTGTTCTGCTGCTCGGCGCACTGCCGCTACCAGCGGTGAATGGGCTGGCAAGCATACGGAACTGGTTGCTGGCCGTCCCGGTGAGCGCCGGGGCGCGGGGCATTCTGTTGGGGATCGCGCTGGCAACTGTGGTTACTGGTGTGCGGATTCTCATCGGCCAGGACCGTTCTTACCGGGAATAGATACGAGCTGACGTATGAGCGACGATTTCGACGATCTGCGATCTTTATTCGACGACGAAGAAGATGAAGACGATTTGACTCAATCGGATTCCCTGCCGGACTGGGAGTCGGAGAATGATTCGCCGCGTATGGATACCGGCGAACTCTCTGGGCGGTTGGGTCTGACCGGGCAGCTAGGGGAACTCGACTGGCAGCAAACGGCAGAGGGAGATACCCTGGAATCCGGGGCGGATGAATCCCCATTCGACTTCGATTGGCAGGGAGACGTTTCTGCCGACGCATCGGAATCCGGTGCATCTGGCAGCGGCCTGACCGGGCAGCTAGGGGAACTCGACTGGCAGCAGACCAGCGCCCCGGAAGCGGACTCCGCCGAAGAGTCGGATGCCTGGATGCAGGTGTTCGGGGCAGAGGATAGCGAAATCTCATCCCCGGATGACTCTATTCAGGATGCTATTCCTGACTGGATGGCTGATGATAACCAGGCAGCCGTACCCGATATGCCGGATATACCCGATTGGCTGCAAGTCCCAACGGATGACGACATCCAACCCCCCGAGGACATCCCCGACTGGCTGCAAGACGAACTGGATGAGGTCGAAGCCACCCACCCGGAATCCCCGGAAGGCTGGCAGCCGGAGGAACCGGCGATCACCGGGGTCGAGGACTGGCTGGCTGGACTTGGCGATTTGGATGCGCCTGCCGGAATGCCGGATACGGGTGGCGACGATTTCATGAGCATGTTCGGGGGTGATGAGGAAGATGCGGGCGAGGCCTGGTTTGCAGACGAAACGCCGGCCGAACCAGCCAATGAACTTCCTGGTTGGCTGACAGAACTTGAGGACATCGGAGCGGACAGCGTAGCAGATGACATGCCGCTGCCCGCCGAGGAAGATTTCCTCGCGGAAATCCGTGATGAAATGGGCGTTATGTCTGACGAGGACACTGCCGAGCCGCTTCAGGACATTGACAGCCTGCTGGCGAATTACGATAGCGCCACCGCCCAAGTTCCGACAACCGATGAGGGGATGCTTGACTTCAACCCGGATATTGAGCGCCTGCTTTCTGACGAAGATGCCTTCGGGTTTGAGGAGGAAACCGGCCCGGTTCAGTCGCCTGAAGGACTGGTCGCGGAACTACCTGACTGGCTCAGTGAGATGGGCGCCTCCGTAGATGAGCTTTCAGCGGCGGCGATGCTGCGGAAAAGCAAAAAGGACCGCCCGATAGAAGAACTGGACGAACGGTTACAGGCGCTCCATGAAGAGGGCGTCAACCTGACCGATACGGCGGACGAGGGTGCATCTGCCCTGTTTAAGAATCTGCTGCCAGGCGTGAATGAGGTGCTGCCCGCTGCCCCCATTGTCCATGCCGGGGATACCGGTATCGCGGGCGGCCTGATTCTGACCGACCAGCAGAAGCAGAAAATCTCTCAACTGGAAAAAATGGTCAGCGCGGGGTGGACGACCAGCCCATCCGTCGGTGAGATGACTGCGATTGACCGTACGCTCGACTCGCCACAGGATATCCTGGGGGACGCGGACACTGGCGACTTTGCCGAAACTATTACCTCCGAAGCAGTTGAGGTAAGGCCGCGCCGCCGGGCACGCCGTATCAAGCTGGATCGGCTCTTCGTGACCCTGGTCATCCTGATCGGGGTGGTGCTGCCCTTCTTCGTGGGCGGGCTGCGGATAGGCGACCTGCCGCCATCTGCTTTCCTGGCCTCCATCCCAGCCGGACGCGCCTTCCAGCAGGTCGAAAACCTGCGGGTGGGCGATTACGTCCTGGTTGCGGTGGAATATGGCCCGACTGCGGCGGCGGAACTGGACAGCCTGACGGACGCGCTACTGCGCCACATCATCGAACGCGGCGCGCATCCAGTGATTATCAGCGGGAACGCGGTGGGACTGCTGCACGCAGGCAATATCATGACCCGCATCGCGGACGAACAAGGCCTGCAAGCTGACCGGGATTATGCTATCACCCGGTATTTACCCGCCGGGGTGATCGGCACTCGCGCTTTCGCCGGGAATATCGCCGCCTACCTGACTACCGACATCAATGGACAGGCAACCGACCTGTCACTGACCGCTCTGAGTGATTTCTCGCTGGTGGCAATCCTCGCCGAACGCGCCGAGGATGTCCGCGCCTGGGTGGAACAGGTCGCGCCATCTGCCAGAGGCGTTCCTCTAATCGCGGGCGTGAGTTACGCCGCTGCGCCGCTGGCCGAGCCGTATGTGTTGCAAGGCTCCGACGCGGTGTTACCCGGTCTGGCCGGAATGCTGGTCGGCTACCAGGACGCCTATACCTACAGCAAAGCCCTGGGCAGCGCCGGACGGCCATCACAGATCCTGCCGCCGACAGCGACCACACCGCCACCGACGGAAGTCCCACTGGTGGAAGTCACGCCGGAAGTCACTGAACCGGTGGAAACCCCAACTCCGCTGCCGCCTACCGCGACACCGACGGAAACGCTGATTCCTACCGAGACACCCGTGCCGCTGACGGCCACGCCGACTCTGACACCGACTGAAACCTTTACGCCGACACCAACCCTGACGGAAACGCCACGCTTCCCGGCCTCATTCACGCCTGCGCCATCGTCTACCCCGGATACGAGCGCGGGGGGTGCGGGGGATGTGCCGGTGATTACCGGCGTTATCAATACCAGCCAGGGCGTGAATGTGCGCGAAAATCCGGGGCGCGAGTTCGCTGTCGTGGCGATTTTGCCAGGACGCGCTGTCGTCCAGATCACCGGGCGCAACGGGGACGAAAGCTGGTACAAGATTTTACTGGAAGACGGCACTGAGGGCTGGATTTCTGCCAGCCTTGTCACGATACAAGCTCCGGCCACGCCCACACCCGAATCGGCGGGCAAGCGACTCCCTGCCGCGCTACGGTTGCAGGTGGGCAGCCCTACGCCGGAAGGCGGCAACGCTCTGGCTGAAGCCACCGCCGAGGCTACTGAGCTGGTGGTCGTCGCGCCCACTTCAATGGCGGATAATGAGATGGCGCTGCCGGTCACGACAGCCTACCAGGATGAGCGTTGGTACAGTATGACTTTTGGCATCATCGTGATTGTGGCCGTGATTACTCTGGGCGCGGTAGTGAACATCCTTCGCAGCCTTGTGACAAGGAGGGGCCGTTCGTGAGCGCGGAACAAATCGGCTTATGGGCCGGGTTTGTCTTTACCCTGATGATCTTCAGCTACGTGCTGGGCGATAATTTCCTGTACCGCATCGCTGTCTACGTGTTTGTGGGGCTGTCGGCGGGGTTTATCACTGTTGTCACCGTTGAAAGCCTGCTCCTGCCCTGGATTAACGGGACACTACTTGCGGCCAGTACCGACATCGGCACCCAAACGGTGGGATTAATCCCGTTTATCCTGGGGGCGCTGCTGCTGCTTAAAGCCTCGCCACGCCTGGGACGGTGGGGCAACATCGCCATCGCCTTCATTATCGGCGTGGGAACCGCGGTGGCGCTGGTTGGCGCGATTACCGGCACCCTGATTCCACTGGTGGTGACGACCAGCAGCGGCGTGCGGGTGGACGTGATTAACGGTTTCCTGATTTTCCTGGGTGTGAGCAGCACCCTGATTTACTTCTGGTATCTGGGACGGCGTACTCCCACCGGAGAAGTCCGCCGGGGGTTAGTGAGCAGAGTCATCGGCGTCGTCGGGCAGGGATTCATTGTCATCACGCTCGGCGCGATTTACGCCGGAGCTATTCTCACCAGCCTGACTATTTTTAGCGAACGCATCAGCTTCATTCTGGCGCGGATTACAGGGGGGTAGTGCATGTCGGTCAACCGTTCTGACTCCATCCTGGCCGTTGATTTCGGCAATGTCCTGACTCGTGCCGTCCTGATCGACCTGGTGGACGGCGTTTACCGTTTGGTGGCGCACGGCGAGAGCCAGACCACCAATGGCTACCCTGCCAATGACATCCAGTTCGGCATGAATCGGGCGTTGCAAGCGATTACCGACGTGACCGCCCGCCGCCTGCTGGACGAACACAACCGGCTTATCCTACCAGAACAGGAAGACCGTTCGGGCGTGGATCACCTGGTCGTCACGGCCAGTACCGGGCGCAGCCTGCGCACTGTGATTGTCGGGCTGGTGCCGGACATCAGCGTCGCCAGCGCCATACGCGCCACCGCCGGGACGTATGTCGAAGTCGTGGATGTGGTGACACTGGCCGATGGCCGGGACGACGAAGGGCGATTGAACGCGACGCTGCTGGGACGCCCCGACCTGATTTTCATCGTCGGCGGAACGGAAGATGGTGCGGAGGCCTCGGTACTGGAACTGGCGCAGGGAGTCCGGCAGGCGCTTTCCGTGCTGGCGCAGGCACAGCGCCCCGCGATTCTCTTTGCCGGGAACATGGCTCTGCAATCTAAGATTGAAGCATTATTTGAGGACTTCGCTCAATTATTTGTCGCGCCAAACGTGCGTCCCTCGGTGGATGTGGAGTCCATTGAAGGTGCGCAGGCACGGCTGGCCGAGGTTTTTGACGCCCACCAATCCCTGGGCGGTGGCGGTTTTGAGCGTATCGGTGAGATCAGCCGGATCGGGATTCAGCCTACCGCGCAGAGTTACGCGCTGCTGGCGGGTTATCTGGGCGATACTGACGGTGGAAAAGGTGCGCTTCTGCTGGATGTCGGCAGCGCCATCAGCACCATGTCCGCCGGACTGAATGGGACGGTTACGACCACCATTCGCACTGATATCGGCCTCGGTCACAGCGCCTTGAGCCTGTTGAATCACCTGGGGGAAGAGGCCATCGCCCGCTGGTTGCCTTTTTACCCGGCGCCGGATGAAATTCTGGAATACGCCCTCAATAAGACCTTACGCCCAGACACTATCCCGCAGACACTCCGTGAACGTTACCTGGAACATGCGCTGCTATGTGCTGGGACACAGGCCATGATCGCCAATGCCATCCCAACCTGGCGGCAGACTGTGATCGCTGGCGGGGATTTACCGCCTTTCAGCACGATCATGAGTGCTGGCGCGGGATTCACCCGGACTGGCAGTGCGGGGATGGCGGCACTGTTGCTGTTGGATGCCACCCAACCCACCGGAGTCACACATTTGCTGACCGACCCATACGGGCTGCTGGCGGCGTTAGGTGCTGTCGCCCGTGTCAGCCCGACGGTTGCTGTCCAGGTGCTGGATACCGGTAGCCTCGAGTCGGTGGGGACGTGCTTCTGCGTATCCGGCCATCCTGTGCCGGAACGGGCGGTAATGAAAGTCAAAATCACGCTGCAAGGCGGCGAAGTTGTCAAACATACGGTTTCCGGCGGTCATCTGTGGGCTTATCCGCTGCCCACCGGTCACCAAGCAGTTGTTGAAGTCCGCGTCACAGGGCGGGACACCCATATTGACGGGCAGAAACGAGTTAAAATAATCGTTACGGGTGGTCACGTTGGGCTGATTTTTGACGGACGCGGACGCCCGCTCCCTCTGGCACTCGCACCGGCGGAACGGGCTGCCCAGATGCCGCTGTGGTTATCCGAACTGACGGGTATCCTGGCGGCGGAGATTGATCCATCCTGGCTGGTCGCGCCGGAAGCGCCCCAGGAAGCAGCAGCGCCCGCGAAACCGAAGGCGGAGAAAAAGCCGCGTAAAGAGAAGAAACCCAAAGCGCCCAAAAAATCACGGCGCGGCAAGCGCGAAGGTGAGCCGGTTATCGACCTGGACGACGAAGCGGATGAATCATTCGATATCAGCGATCTGGATGATGACGAGTCGGATAGTATCTTCAGCGAACTGGATGAACTGCGGAGATAGATAATGCCCTATTACCCTGCACAGCGGCATTTACTGGAAGCCACAACGATCCGGCGGGAACGCCTGTTACCGGCGTTCACGACTGGCAAGGTGAACGTAGCTCAGGGCGTAAACGTCAATATTCGGGATATTGTCGCACGCGGCAGCGTAGCGTCCGCCTACCACCTGATCGATACCAGCCAGGTGATTCGGTTGAAGAAGAACGAAGACATCAGTGATTTTCTGCTGGTGGAACTCAATGCGATTGTTGAAGCTGATACCCCGCTGGCGGCACGCCCCAAGCAGCGTAAGCAAGTGGTCGCGCCGGTACGCGGCAAAATTGTCTATGCACGCGGCAGCCAGATCATCATGCAGGAAACCTCGGAGGAAATCCAACTGGAAGCCGGGGTGGATGGTCGGGTGATTGCGACCCACAGCGGGCGCGGCGTGACACTGGAAACGTATGGCACATTGGTGCAAGGCGTGTGGGGCAACGGCAACCTGGTCATTGGCTCTTTGAAGGCCGAGCCGGATGACGGATTAGATAATATTTACAGCGGCGGTCTGGACGTGGGGTATCGCGGCGTAATTGTGATTACCCGGCGTGCCCTGAAGGAAACCAGCCTGGTCGTTATGGCTGACCAAGGCATTATTGGCGTTATCGCGCCCAGTATGGATGCCGCGCTTATTCCGCAGGCGAAAGAACATCCCAGCGCGATTATGCTGACGGAGGGATTTGGCGATATTCCCATGAGCGCGATAGTTTTTAACATGCTCAGTAAATTCGCCAGCCGGCAGGCGACGCTGGACGCCTACACACCCAACCGGTGGGAAACCCGCCGCCCGGAAGCGTTCGTGAACTCGTCGGCACGCGCCGGGGAAAAAGCCTCCGAGCCGCAAATTAGCCTGACGCTCAAAGCCGGGATGTCTGTCCGGTTGACGCGCCCACCGTATGCTGGGCGAGTTGCCACTGTTCTCAACTTGCCAAAAACCCCGACTCTGTTAGACAATGGTTTACGAGTGTTATGCGCCCAGGTAGAGCTTAGTTCAGGGGAACGCGCTATGATTCCGCTGGCGAACCTGGAATCGTTGGGCGCATAGTGCATGTGGTTGTAGATTATCCAGACCTGTGCCGGTCAAAAATTGGTTTCTCTGGGTACAGGCTGCTATTATCAATCTCAATCTGGTAATTCGGGCGCAGCCCATCGCCGCCGATATGTAGGAGGGGCATTACATGACTTTTGATAGAAACGATTTTGATTTTGACGACTTTGACGACGACAGCTTCGATGTAGGCGACGATTCAGGTGATCTGGATTTCGGCGACGATGCGGGCGACTTCAATTTCGATGATGATGCGGATTTCGGGTTTGAGGACGAACCGGTCAATATAGGCGACGAAGGCACAGGGAGTTTCGGCTTTGAGGATGAAGATATGCCCGTCCTCGAAGACGAAGGTGATGGCGGCGGGTTTAACCGCAACTTCATCATCCTGGCCGCCGTGATGATCGCGCTCTTCGTGGTAGGTCTGATCCTGGTGGTGTTCCTGGCGTTGCGTCCAACCGGTCCCACCGATATTGACCTGACGGTGACGGCGCGAGTTGCCGCCAACAGCACCGTTGGGGCGCAGTTGGCAGAAACCCAGACCGCCCAGCCGACCATCAACGCCCAGATGACCCTGACGGCGCAGGTGACGGCCACCTTCACCCGTGAACCAACTTTCACGCCTACCGCGACCACACCGCCACCGCCTACGCTCGACCAGACTCAGGTGGCGCTGAACGCGCAGTTGACGCAAACGTCGGTTGACGCCACACAAACCGCCGCTTTCCTGCTGACGCCGCCCACGATGGAGCAACCCGACCAGAATGCTGTCGCGCTGACGGCAACGGCACTGGCGACCCTGCTGCAACCGCCGCAGGAAACGCCCGGCCAGGGCGGTGGGATTCCAACCGCGGAGATATTTACACCAATTGGCGGCGCTATCCCGACGGCGCTGCCGGACACCGGGTTGTTCGATGACCTGGGCAGCGGCGGCAGCATGGGGCTGATCGCATTGTTAGGATTAGGTTTGGTTGGTATAATCGTGGTATCGCGTCGGGTGCGATCATCCGTATCCAAATAAGAACCTATCCGTAAATTCGTCATATCTTATCGCTGCGAAGGGTCTTCTCTCCCCTGTGGTTGAAGGGGTGGCCCTTTTCAGAATGAATCATTCTTTCTCATGTAAGGGGCGCACTACTGTGCGCCCTTTGAGGGGAATGTGGCGAGTGTGTTCCTTCACACATCCCTGCGGATAGATGTATTCAACCGTTCCCGGCGACCACAACACGGATCAACAGACCTTAGCCGGGGACAAGATGACCGAAGAATCGCAACTTCTTGCCAACCGTTACCAGCTCGGCAGCTTACTTGGTCAGGGGGGGATGGGCGTTGTCTACCAGGGGGTAGATACCCAGACCAACCAGCCCGTCGCTGTTAAAGTCCTGCGCCCCGAAGTCGTCACCCAGGACCCGGATTTCCTGGAACGTTTTGACCGGGAAGCAGAGGCGCTCCGCAAGCTCAACCACCCCAATATTGTTTCCATTCTCGCCCGAATTGAAGAAAACAACCAGCATTATATTGTGCTGGAATACGTCAGCGGCGGTTCATTGGCCGACCTGCTTCACCGCGATGGGCAGCTTCCGGTCGAACAGGTGCTGAATATCGCCCTGGACATATCCGACGCACTGACCCGCGCCCACCGGCTGCATATCATCCACCGGGACATCAAACCGGCCAATATTATTCTGGCGGAAGATGGCACGCCGCGCCTTTCGGACTTCGGCCATGCCCAACTGGGCGATCACAGCCGGGTGACGGAAAGCGGCTCGATTATTGGCACATACGGCTACCTCAGCCCGGAAATCTGTATGGGTGAGGATGTGGACGCCCGCACCGATATCTGGTCATTCGGCGTGCTGCTGTACGAAATGCTGGCCGGACGCCGCCCATATGACGCGCCCCAACCCGCCGCGATTCTGACGGCGATTCTCACCAAGCCCGTGCCGGATCTGCTGCAATTCCGCCCGGACTGCCCGCTCTCGTTGCTGGGGCTGGTGTATTGGATGCTGGAAAAAGACCGGGAGAAGCGCACACCGAGCGTGCGTATCGTCGGGGCGCAGTTGGAGGCCATTTTAAGCGGCTCGGATACGCCGATTGTTGCCGCTGGTGGTCAACACGGGTACGACAGCGTCACGCCCGCGCCGCCCACGCCGACGGCTTCCATCACCGCCGGGCTGGATTTCTCGTTCGTGGAACAACATACCCCGACCCCTGGAACGGGCGAGGCGGATATGGACGGGCCGACGCTGCCGGTCACACCCTCCCCGATACCGCCACCCACGACGGAACCGGAAGATCGAACACCTACCGCACCGCCTATGTCACGCCCGCAGCCCTCCAGCTTCGTCCGGCGGCAAGTGACCGGTGCGCCGCGTATTTTCATTTCGTATCGCCGGGAAGACAGTATCGCCGTGACCGGACGCCTGTATGACCGGCTGGTAGCCGCCTTCGGTGAAACATACATCTTCAAGGATGTGGATAACATTCCGATTGGCGCGAATTTCAAAGCTATGCTGGAACAGGAAGTCACCTCGTGTGACGTCCTGTTGGCTGTGATTGGGCAACAGTGGGAAGCACTGCACAGCGAAACCGGTCAGCGCCGCATTGAGAATCCTGATGATTTCGTGCGTATCGAGATCAGCGCCGGGTTACAGCGCCCGGATATCCTGGTGATTCCGGTGTTGGTCAACAACGCCAAAATGCCGGAAATCGTCGACCTGCCCAAGAGCATGGCTGACCTGGCCTACCGGAACGCTGCCGTCATCCGCAACGACCCCGATTTCAACCGGGATACCGCCTGGCTGATCGAGCAGATCAAACGCGATTTTGACATCGTGCCGGAGAAAAAACCGTTCGCGCTGCCCTGGCGCTGGTTGGCGGGTGTGGCAGCACTGCTGGTCGCCTTGGTGGTGGCGCTGGTGGCGCTGCCGGGGCTGCTGCAAAAACCCACTTCGACGGTAGAGGATAAACCGCTGACCGTGAGTGTCGCGCCGGTCAAAGCCGGGGAGTACATGGTGTTGGTCGCGCAGCCGGAACACCTGGGTGGTGAAGAGCGCGATGTCGGGCGCTTCATCGCGGATGATTTGCGGCGTAACCTGGAAGAAGTGATCTCGTTTTCACCGCTTCGCATTCGCAGTATCCCTACTGTGATTACCAGCGCGGGGCAGGCACAGCAGATTGCCGAGGATGCCGGAGCAACCGTGATTATCTGGGGCAATTACGATGCCTCCCGCGTGGAAGTGAATATCCAGATTGGGACGCTGGCCGCCTTCCCGTATAATGCCTTTTCCCGTGATGAACTGGAAAAGATAGCGAACGTGCGCGTTCAACTTAGTGACGAGCGCCGCCAATCAGTCGCCATGCCGGTACTCGCCACGCTGCAAGTTCTGTTTTCAGCCGATGGTGATGGGATGGGTGTAGGACGGAATTCGGCTCTGGGCGGGCTGGTCACGGTTGAGGATGGGATATTGCAGGGCAGCGGCGTAGAAACTCGCTGGTCGCAGGCGGTCATCGCCTTTATGCGTGACGATAATGCCGGGGCGTCGGATGCGATCAACCAACTGCTGGCGCTTGACGCCAGCAACGCTAATGGGTATCTGGCACGCGGCCTGATCATGCAGAAAATCGGGGATTTTGACCCGGCGTCAGACGATGTTTACACCGCCCAGCGGTTAGGGCCGCCCGGTTGGACGTCGCCGCTCATGATGCTGGGTAATGATGCACTCTATCTACGGGACAATCCGGCGGCGGCGCTGCCCTTCTTCACGGATTTCATTACGGCTCGCCCAGATGACCCGAATGGGTATACCTTCCGGGGCATGGCCTATTACGTCAAGGGCGATTACGCCAGCGCCAGAACAGATTTTGAACAGGCGATTGAACTGGATAGTACCTTCAATTTCCCGTATTTCATGGCCGCCGCGCTTGACCTGCGGGATGCACGACTGGCAGATGCCCAGGAGCTTAACCGGACGATTCTGCGCCTGTTCCCCGACCCAACCAGCGCCGAATTGCTGCTGCGATCCGCCTACGGGCAGTCGGTGAATACGGAGCTGATTCCACTGGTGCGGGCTTTCGGTCACATGATTCTGGGGCAGTGGCGCTCGGTGATTGCCGATGTCAACGCGGCTACTGAGGACGATATTGAGTCGCCGGAACTATACCTGATCCAGGGTTTCGCAGAGTGTAACCTGAAAAATTATGCCGATGCGGAAGTGGCCTATACTGCCGTGATCAATCTTGACCCAACGTTTATCCTGACGTATGGCCTGCGGGCGGAAGTCCGGCTGCGGCAGAGCAATACGCTCGGTGCGTTAGCGGACGTGGGACTCATTCTTGAGAGTGACCAGGCGGCTCAGTACGCGCCCCTGATACCGCTTATCCAGTCGGGTGAACTGACATGTGAGAACTTCTTTACCTACGATCTGAGCCAGGTTGAGACGGTGGTTCCGGCTACCGCACAGCCGATTGTGGTGCAGAACACCACTGCGCCCACCATACCGCCCACTGCCACGCCGACTCCGACGGTGACAGTTAGCCCTACGCCTGAGCCGGTAGCGACGATTTCGCCCACACCCCGTTTCCAGGTTGAGCCGGTGGCGGTGGATGAGTGGTTGGTGTTGGTTTCTGAACTCGAACCGCTCACCGGGAAAGCGGACGCGAATATCACCCGTTTCATTGTCCGTGACCTGACCCGTAAACTGGAAGAGGATATCCCGTTTTCTCGCGTGCGGGTGCGACAAACGGAACAGGTTATTCGTTCTGACAATGAAGCGCGACAAGCCGGGCGCGAAACCGGCGCGGCGGTGGTTGTGTGGGGCAACTACTCGCAAGACCTGATTGAGATAGAGGTTCAGGTCGGCTCAACGGCCTCATTCAGTATCCCGGAAACGTTGCGCCCGACGCTGGAACGCACTGCAAATATCACGCTCCACCTGAGCGACACCCGCCGCCAGTCGGTGGTGATTCCGGTGCTGGGCGTGCTGGGGATGCTCCAATCCGCTGATGGCAACGCCTATGAAGTTCTGCGTACCCTGGCGATTATTGACCAGATCACCGGGACATTGGCGGACAACGACCATCCAGAAATGATTGGCAGCGGGGTATCCACCCTGGTACACGCCGATTTACAGACTCCAATTAACGATCCTAGCGCTGCGTTGGCGTTCATTAACCAGGCCATCCAGCTTGACCCTGGCAACCCGCTGCTTTATATGAACCGGAGCAATATCTATCTGCGCCTGGGTGAACTGGATAACGCCGTGCGTGACGCCGATTCGTCTGAACGGCGTGGTAGTCCGGGATGGCCGATGCCGCTCTATATCCGCGCCAGCGCCGCGCTGCTCCGGGATGATCTGGATACAGCGCTGACGTATTATGACCAGATCATCGCCAAGCGTCCGGCGGAATGGTTCCCGTTTAATATGCGGGCGTCCCTGGAATACCTCAAGCAGGACTACGAAGCATCCAAAGCCGATTTTGAACAGGCTTTCGCGCTGCAGCCGGATACCAATTTCCCCTATATCATTTCGGCGTTGATCGCGCTGCGTGAGGGGCGCATGGCCGACGCCCGGCACTACCTGGATACCGTTCTGACTGAGTTCCCCGATCCGGCGTTCAGCACGCGCATCGCGGTTGCGGCTTTTGGGGAGCAAAATGATGTGATCTTTTCGCCCATGTTCGCTGCGATAGGCAATTTTATCCTGGAGCAGTATGACCAGATGCTGGTTGATACGCAGACCGCGCTGGCGATTGATGACCAGCTCACCGACCTTTATGCGATGGAAGGCTTTGCCTATTGCAACCTCGGCCAGTACGCTGAAGCCGAAGCCGCCTATACCACCGCGATTGACCTGGAGCCTGACCAGCCGTTTGTATATGTACTCCGCGCCGATTCCCGGCTGAAACAGCTTAATCTGCTGGGGGCGAACGATGATGCCAACGCCGCCCGCGAACGGATTGAGAAGCTCGGCATGGGGGAAGAACTTATTGCCTACATTGACGCCGGACTGCGGCTGGAAGTGGGGTGTGCGAATTTCTTCGACTGGATACCGCCGGATGAAGCGGATTAATCTGCCTCGTTTCGTCATTTACACTGATGACCTGCTGAAAATGCAGGTCATTTTTATATATGTTTTTTATAACCCCGCAAAATAGGGGGACAACGCCAGAGAAAGAAATGTTATGTTATACACAAAGTTTACAATTTATCTGAATACAGGGAGCAAATGGTATGTATAACAAATGGTTCCCGGCAATCGGTATCATTCTCTTCTTAGTCATCATTGTTTTCTTCTTCAACCTGCTATCGCGAGCGGTTGACCTTATTTATGGCGGCTACGGCGAAATCCCAGATATTATTCACGTCATACGTGACGCGGGGAATATGGGACTGCCGACCTTTATCATGGCCTGGGGCTTCTGGGAGGTTCACAAACGGCTCAACTGGCCGACCACTCCCCGGCAGACTTCCCAGAAACCGTCGCAGCAGGCGGACACATCCGGGCAGGTCTTTCTGAATGGTGACAGCCAGGTGGTTGCCCGTCGGCCCAGCAACCATAGTAAGGACATCCTGCGTATCCACTACAAGAAGTAGCGCCGCAGCCAGCGGATAATTAGGGGGCGAGTTTCGACTCGCCCCTTTGCGTTGAGGTAGTTTACACGTCCTGTATGGCCTGCTGCACCGCCGCCAGGACACGGTCATGCACCGCGCCGTTGGTGACTACCATGCCCTTGTTTGGCAGAATCGCCCCCGCCGAAAAATCCAGCGGCGACCCATCCATATCGGTCACTTTGCCGCCTGCCGCCAGCACCAGAGCTGCCCCCGCCGCATGATCCCAGGCTTTATGCTGGTAGACGCTGTCTCCCTTTGGCAACCGCAGATACATATCGGCCTCGCCCGCCGCGACCAGAGCGTATTTCTCCATACTGTCCAGATACGTGACCTGGTTCGCATCAATATCCAGTAGATTCAATACCCGCGCCATGCGTTCCCCACCGCCGTGCGCTTTTTCCACGCTTTGTACTACCCGCAGGCTGTCGCTATCCATTCGTGAGGATACCTGCACCTGGACAGGCGCTTCACCGTTTAAACCCTGCTGGGTGGTTTTACCGTCCAGCGCCCAGAAAACCGCGCCGTGATCGCCGTATCCGGGTGTCGCGACCACCGCCCCGATGGGTTGGCCGTCCTGCACCAGCCCGGCAGCAATTGCGTAGTGACGCCGTGCCAGAAAGCCCTTCGTGCCATCAATCGGGTCAATCAGCCAGCGTCGCCACGTCTCATGCCCGCGCCCGAAATCCAGCCAGCGTACCACATCGGACTGAGTCACTGGCACTCCCAGCGTATCCGAGAGCAGTTGGCAGACCTTCTCCCGCAGTGGTTCGGGAACGAGCGTCAGGAACTGTTCGCCCTGTTCTTCGGCCACCACACCATCAGCGGGGTAAGCCTGGCTGATCGCCCGGCAGATAATCGCCTGCGCGCCATAATCGGCAATCGTCACCGGGTCATTGGCACCTTTATCGCTGCTGCTCAGGTGGTTACGCTGAATCGTTTCACATAGGCTGACGGCCTGACGAATCGCAGTAAAAGTCGGGGTTAAATCGGTCATGGTGTGTTTTCCTCGTGGATTGCAGAACCGCCGCAGTGTAGCAGGGATTACCGGGATGGTCTATGCTGGCTGCGTGGGGTGAAAACCTGAGATTGGTATCCAAACAGGGCGTTTTGCTGTGAAATCTTTTATCCGTGCAGGGTTGGACGAAAGAATTTTAAGGTTTTGCTGTTTTGGACGGTCTTCCGGTGAAAGAATATGAATCAAGAACCATTCCTCATTAAGATTCTTTCGCGTTAAGGCCTATAACGCTGAATATTCATTATAATTAATAGAGAAAAGGCGTATATTCATCGAGTACACCGTTTTGGATGACTTAGATCTAATCATTCTTGAAAAATTACAGGAGCAGGGTCGGATCAGCAACGCTGAACTTTCCCGGCAGCTCAACCTCTCGCAACCGGCAGTGCATAACCGCATCAAACGACTGGAGCGCGAAGGCTACATCCAGAAATACGTGGCCGTCCTTGACCGTGAATTGATCGGGTATGATCTGCTGTGTTTTGTGCATATCAGCATCCAGCTCCACCAGTTTCACCAGATTGAGGCTTTCCGCGAGACGATTCGCCGGATGCCCCAGGTACTGGAATGTCATCATGTCACGGGTGAATTCGACTACCTGCTGAAAGTCATTACCCGCAACCGGAAAGACCTGGAACATTTTGTGATTAACGAATTGACGCCGATTCCGGGTGTGGCTCGAATTCAGACCAGCCTGGTTTTCCGCGAAGTCAAATCCACCACCGCGTACCCGTTGGAGTAGCCGGAATCCACCCATAGATATTTTTATCAGATACGATAAGGACAAAAAACCATGACGAACCCCCTCATACTTGACACCTATTCTGAAGGCGTGCAGGAATATATCGCCAGAGGCGAAGCGATGATCCAGGCCGAAGCGCGCCAGCGGGCCATTATGCGCCAGAAGAAGTTCGATACTATCGCCGTGCATGGCCTGTATAACATGGACGCGGCGCTTGCAAACCAGGGCAGTATCATTGAGCCAATCTACATGAATACTGCCCAGCACTTCGAGAACAGCGACCATCTGGAAGCGGCACTGGCGTACCTGATGCCCGGTTGGGTGTATTCCCGCATCGCCAACCCCACCACCCACTATTTAGAGGAAACGCTGGGCTTGCTGGAAGGCTACGGCTATTCCGGCGAGGTGAGCGCGGCCATCACCACCTCCGGCATGTCGGCGGTGTTTGTGGTGACGAACCCATTTCTCACTGTCGAAGGTGGCGAAAAGATGAACATCGTCGCCAGCGCCCGCTGCTACGGCGGCACGTTCATGCTGTTCAGCCAGCGATACGCGGTGGAACGGGGCATTGACGTGCGCTGGGTGCGTGATCCGCTGGATGTCAGTGAGTGGGGCAGCCTGATTGACGAGAACACACGCTTTGTCTACGGTGAAATGCCAAGCAACCCCGGCCTGAGCGTGTTTGATATTGAGGCGGTGGCCGATTTAGCGCACGCCGCCGGAATCCCGCTGATTGTTGACAGCACCGTCGCCACCCCGGCATTGATGCGTCCCTTGCTGCACGGCGCGGACATTGTGATTCACTCGATCAGCAAGAGCGTCACCAGCAGCGGTATGGGCATTGGCGGCGCGTATATTGCCCGTCACAACATCCCCAGCCGGGTCGGGTCGGATGAGATGCGGCAGAACTTCGCCATGTACGTGAAGCTGCTGCCCGCCCGCGACTTTGGCCCCGGACTCAGCCCGTTTAACGCGATGATGGCGCTCAACGACCTACGCACCCTTCGGAGCAAGATGGACCTGGTGAGCCGTTCGTCCATGCAGGTGGCCGAGTTTCTGGCGCAGCACTCGAAAGTGGAGGAAGTCGGGTATCCCGGTCTGCCCGGTACATCAGAACATGACCTTGCCGCAAAGTATATGTGGCTGGCAGATGGTGAGGATGATTACGGCAAGCCGGTCAATCGTTACGGCCACCTGATGAGCTTCAACGTGAAGGGCGGCCCACAGGCAGCCCGCAAGGTGTACGACGCCTTCCAGATGATCTGGCGGGCGACTGACCTGGGGCGTATCAAGAGCGTGGCGACCATCCCGGCCATCTCAACGCACCAGCAGCAGGGTGAAGAAGGCCGCGCTCTGGCTTCTGTCCCCGGCAATCTGATCCGCTTGAATGTGGGCGGCGAACACCCGGACGATGTGATCGCCGACCTCGACCAGGCATTGGCACTGGTGTAGCAACTAAGCGGTTTAAGGTGCAATTTTCAGCACGGGGTATACGGCGGTATACCCCGTTTTTGGGGACACCGCTTAAAATGCTTGACGAAGCAAATCAGACTCTCTACGCGCCGTAGCGAATGGGACGGCACTGGAAACGAAGGTTGCGCTATAGTGATTGTGCGGTACGCCAGCCGCTTTCAATCGCGCCATGAACAGTCTGTGGATTCGTATCGTAGGCGGTAGCTTCCCCGGCAAAGTGAAGGACGTCGCCGTCTACCGAGGCTGCCAGTAAAGGCCGGGCGTCCGCCGCCCCTGGCGGGAGGTGAGCATATCCGCCGCGTGCCAGCGGATCGGTGGCCCACGAAATCCGCTTACCGCTGATGAGCATCCTCTGTAAATCCGGCTGCTGTATCCCTAACAAGGTCGAAAGTTCCTGCAGGCCGAGCGCCAGCGCCGCATCTTCCGGCAGGGTGTCTACAGTTCGCGCCCGTTCGGCTGTCAGGTAAGCGGCAATCACTGGCAGTTGGCCGCGTTTGTAGTCGGGCGTCCACCAACGTGCCACCGTGCCGGTATGCGCCATATAAGTCAGGTCATCTCCCCAGACCTGTTCCTGAAACCGGTAGACCAGTTTGGTCGCGGCCTCAACGCGGAAAGCAGCGATAGCGCGGCGTTTTTCTTCCGGCAGTGGTGGATCGAAACGAATTGTCCCGGCTTGCAGCAAACTAACCGGCACCGTGATGATGCAGTGGCGAGCGTTGAAAACCTCAGTCCCAGCGTAAACCGTTACACCGGACGGACTCCACTGGATTGTCTCGACAGGCGTATTCAGGCGAATGGGCAGATCGCGGCTATACCACTGAAGCAGCGCACCATATCCATGCCGGATACGCGCTTCGTCATATCCTGCATGGTCAAGCTGCATTTCACGGCGCAGGTCGGCGCAACTAAGTGTTTCTAGCGCCGCACAACACGTTTGCGCCAGCAGCACATCCGCCATATGCAGATCGTCGCCCGTCCAGCCACGCCCGCGCAGATAGTCCGCCAACGAAATGTCAGTGGGAAGATTGGCTTGTTCGAGAGCGGCGTAATCGGTCAACAGGCGGTTGATGGTTTCGCGTAACGCTGGGGGAAGCGTATCACGGTGACGCGCCGGAGTCTGACCATCCGACCACCACAGGTTGTCCATCCGAACTACGGGGATGACATCCAGTCCGGCTTGACGTACCAGATCATGGGTCACGGCGTTTTCACCATGAATGAATTCTGCACCACGTTCGAGCGGGAAGCCGTCCCAAAGGTAGTCGGTATCCACCCGCCCGCCAATCCGATTCCGCGCTTCCAGCACCAGAACTCGTTCCCCGGCATCATGCAATCGGCGGGCAGCAGCCAGTCCCGCAGCACCCCCGCCAACAATCAGCGCGGTATAGGTTGTCAAGGGATTACGACTCCTCAGGGGGCGCGACCAGGATACACAGCGCGGCACGGTAGCCGATTACCCGCGCTTCGCCATCCACCTGAACGGTAAGGGGGCCTTCAAACGGGTCGCGGGATAGTATCGTCACGGATGTGTTCAGTTTGAAGCCCCGGTCGAGGATATGTTGGAGCATATCGGAGTCCGAGGTTTTGATACGGCAGACCTGGGCGGCAGTCGCCAGCGGCCAATCCGTCAATGAGGATAGGTTACGCCGGATAATCGTCCCGTCCGCAGATGGAATCGGGTCGCCGTGCGGATCGAGTTCCGGGTCGCCCAGTTTAGCCGCTATTGCCTTGACGAAATGGTCGGACACGGCATGTTCCAGGGCTTCGGCCTCGATATGGACATCCTGCAAGGCATACCCCAGTTCTTCCACCAGGTACAATTCAATCAGACGGTGACGGCGAATGATCTTGAGCGCCAGGGCTTCGCCGCTGGAGGTGAGCATCACGCCTTTGTAACGCTCGTAATCCACCAGATCAGCCATCATTAACCGCTGTGCCATGTCGGTAATCGAAGGGGCTTTCACATTCAGCGTATCCGCCAGCGCATTGGTGGAAACACGTCCGCCATTTTGTTGCAGCGCGTAAACGGCTTTCAGAAAATTCTGCACTGACTCGGAATGAGTCAGGTCGGAAATATCCGGCATCGGGTATCCTGTCATTCGCAGTTGGGATTCTCACCGTTATCATAGCATAGATTAGCGACAACAGGATACCGGTATAAGGTACAAGAGCGCCCCGGTCAGTTGAGTTCCGAGCCGCCATCCACGTTATAGGTTTGCCCGGTGATATAGTCTCCGGTTTCCGCACAGAGAAACGTCGTTATCGCAGCGATTTCTTCCACGGTTCCGGCCCGTTTGAGGGGAATCTGTGTCAGTCGCCGCCGGAGCCACTCGCCGCGCGGCAGATTATGCGCCTCGGTCATCACTCTATCGAGGTTCTCCCACATTTCGGTGGGAATGACGCTGGGACAGATCGCGTTCACGTTGATGTTGTACGGTGCCAGCGCCATCGCCGCGCCCTGGGTGATGGTAATCACAGCGGCTTTGGAGACGGAATAATGAATTGCGTTGGCGCGTCCCCGGCGTCCGGCAATGGAGGAAAGGTTGATAATTTTCCCGTAGCTGCGCTCGGCCTGGCCCGCCGCTCGTACGTCTTCCGGAATCTGGGCGACCATCTGGCGGGCGCAGGCTTGCAGGCAGAAAAACAGCCCGCGCTGGTTGACCCGCTGTAGTTCGTCCCACTTATCTGGGGTCATCTCGAAGAACGAGATGATTTCAGAAAGCCCAGCGTTGTTGACCAGGATATCAATCCGCCCGAACCGCGCCACCACGTCCGCCACCATCTGGTTGACCTGGTCGGTGTCGCCGACATCCATCGGATAGGC
>JACKCH010000020.1 GCA_020634115.1 Anaerolineaceae bacterium | reverse complement strand
ACCCGGTATTTTTGTTGAATCAATCTGTTGACACGTCCATTTAAAGCGTGTATAATTCCACCTACACATGATTACGAAATACAGGATTTACCGAACAATTTCGCAGCGTCGGAAGTTTATTTTCTGTCGCTGTTTTGTGTTCACTGTTGATAAAACTCCACCTTTTCGTTTTTGTTCAAGTGTCATCAAGCAGCCGAATCCAACTAGATACCATATTTAGCGCAGAGGAGATGTCTCTTGGAAGCGAAGGATTTCAGCGCACTCCGCATCAGCCTGGCCTCGCCCGAACAGATTCTATCCTGGTCGTATGGCGAGGTAACCAAACCAGAGACGATCAACTATCGTCGCCTGCGGCCGGAAAAAGACGGCCTATTTTGCGAAGCCATTTTTGGGCCAACCCGTGATTGGCAATGCTACTGTGGCAAGTACAAGAATGTCCGGTACCGGGGCATCATCTGTGATAAATGTGGTGTCGAGGTTACCCGCGCCTCGGTGCGGCGGGAACGGATGGGGCATATTGGGTTAGCCGCTCCGGTGGCGCATGTCTGGTATACTCGCCGTGTTCCCAGCTACCTGGGGCTTTTGCTCGATGTAAGCCGCCGTAACCTGGATCGCGTGCTTTATTTCGCCCAATATGTGATTACGCATGTGGATGAAGAAGCCCGCCAGCGCGCCCTGGCCCGTATTGAAAAAGAAGTCGCCCAGAAAGAGTCCCTGATCGGCGGGAATGTGGACCAACAGGTGGATACCCTGCGTGCAGATCGGGATACTACCCTGGAAGCGTTTGAAGCACGGGCAGCTTCAATCAATGCACACTTCGACAACGAACTGAACCGGTTGAGCGATGAAGTGATGCAAGAAGCTCAAATCGTTCAGGGGCGCGTGGAAGCGGCACTGAATCAGATCGCAAGTTCCGACATTGATTTCAGTATCACGAATACGGTCATTGTCGCCAAAGGCGAACAGGTTGATACCGATAGTATCTCGCGCATTCAGACAGTGGTCAACACCTACCTGAACGAAATTCAGGGTGAAGTCGAAGCACTCCGGCAGCAGGAACTGGATAACCTCAATGCTGAAGCCGACGGCGTAAGCAATGCAGCTGCCTCCACGATTGACGAGCACCGCACGGACATGGACAGCAAAATGGCTCAGGTGCGGCAGGCCGCCGAAAAAGCGCGGGCTGAACTACAAGACCTGCGGGTACTGCAATTCCTTTCGGAAACCCGTTACCGGGAACTCAAAAGCAAGTACGGTCAGGTTTTCCAAGCGGATATGGGTGCGGAAGCCTTTTACGACATTCTGCAAAAGCTCGACCTGGAAAAGCTCGGCGTCGAACTCTGGCACGAAGTACGCACCACCCGCTCCAAGCAGCGTAAAAAGAAGGCTACCAAGCGGCTGCGCGTGGTGGAAAGCCTGCGTAAGAGTGACAACCGGCCTGAATGGATGATCCTGACGGTACTCCCGGTCATCCCACCCGATCTGCGCCCGATGGTGCAGCTTGACGGTGGGCGTTTCGCTACCAGCGACTTGAATGACCTGTATCGCCGGGTGATTAACCGCAATAACCGTCTCAAGCACCTGTTGGAACTGGGCGCGCCGGATGTGATTGTCCGCAACGAGAAACGGATGTTACAAGAGGCCGTAGACAGCCTGATTGACAACAGCCAGCGCGGCAAGGCCCTTAGCCGACGTGGGCGGCGCGAACTGCGCTCCCTGAGCGATATGCTCAAAGGCAAGAAAGGTCGTTTCCGCCGCAACCTGCTCGGTAAGCGTGTAGACTACTCTGGCCGTTCGGTCATTGTCATCGGCCCGCGCCTGAAGCTCTACCAGTGCGGGCTACCGAAAACGATGGCGCTCGAACTCTATCGCCCGTTCGTAATCAGCCGCCTGGTGCGTTACAACTACGCCACCAATGTCAAAGGCGCGAAACGCATCATCGAACGCGAAAAACCAGAAGTCTGGGAAGTCCTGGAAGAGGTCATCAAGGAACGACCGGTATTGCTCAACCGCGCCCCTACCCTGCACCGTCTGGGTATCCAGGCTTTTGAGCCGCAATTGGTGGAAGGTAAAGCGATTCAGATTCACCCGCTGGTGTGTTCGGCCTTCAACGCGGACTTCGATGGCGATCAGATGGCCGTGCATGTGCCACTGAGTGAAAAAGCGGTGGAAGAAGCGCGCCGGTTGATGCTGAGTACCCGTAACCTGCTCAAGCCGGCGGACGGTCAGCCTATCGTTGGCCCCTCGAAAGACATGGTGCTGGGCAATTACTACCTCACCATGGATCCGACCGTCGAAATCGTCACGCTGAAAGAACGCGCCGATGATTTCCGCTCTATCCAGGCCATTCACGAACCGCACAATCGGATCGGCATTCCGTTCCGTCACAACGGGTACTATTTCATCCAGAATCTGGATGTTCCTGGCAAGGTCATCTTCAAGGACGTGATTGAAACCAATGATGGGCGTGAGCGCGTGGTCGAAAACGCAGTTGACCGCACCGTCCGCGCTGTGTTGGAGGGTGAAGTAGACTGCCTGCTGGCAAACGCTTACGAGATGCGCAAGTACATGCAGAAACATGGCCTGGAAGACCGCCTGGAACTCGCCAACCTGCATGAGCGCCGTCTCGTGGTGGATATGGACGAAGTGGAGTACCTCTACAACCTGGGTATTGTGAACCTGCATACGCCGATTCTCCTCGGCAATATGTATGACAACCACTCCCCGCAGGCCGAACCGGAAATGTGCACCGTAGGCCGCGCGATCTTCAACCGGATTCTGCCGGACGAACTGCGCTTCGTACAGGAAACAATGGGCAAGAAGGGGCTGCAAAACCTCGTTGCCCGCTGTTATCAGCGCATCGGCGCGGATTTAACCACCGACATTGTGGACGCCATCAAGAACATCGGCTTCTACTATGCCACCATCTCCGGGACAACCATCGCCGTCGCTGACCTGACGATCCCGGAGGAACGCAGTGACATTCTGGCGGAAGCCGAAGCGATTGTAGACCGGGCTGAACGCGATTTCCGGCGCGGGTTGCTGACAGAAGAAGAGCGGTATCAGATCACGATTGAGGAATGGAACCGGGCGAAAGACCGTCTCCAGGATTTAATCCGCGACACGCTCGACCCGTATGGCCCCATCGCTATTATGGCGATTTCCGGCTCGACCAAAGGCGGTTTCGGCCCGATTACCCAGCTTGCCGGGATGCGCGGCCTGATGGCCGACCCATCAGGGCGCATCATTGACCACCCGATTCGCCACCACTTCCGCGAAGGGTTGACCGCGCTGGAATACTTCATTTCCACGCACGGTGCGCGTAAAGGTCTGGCGGATACGGCGCTGCGTACTGCGGACGCCGGGTATCTCACCCGCCGTCTGGTGGATGTTGCGCAGGATGTCATCGTGAACCGGATTGATTGCGGCACGGAAGCGGGTCTGTGGATTCGCCGGAGTGACGACATCGCCGGACAGAATGTGTATGACCGTATTCTAGGGCGCTGCGCCGCGCAAACCGTCTATCATCCCGATACCGGCGAACTGATCGTCGCCCGGAATGGCATGATTGATGAGGACGTAGCCGACATTATCGAAAAGAGCAGCCTGCAAGAAGTGCAGGTCCGCAGCCCGATGACCTGCTCCCTGATTCACGGTATCTGCGCCCTGTGCTATGGTCGTGACCTGGGACGGGGTGAAATGGTGGAAGTCGGCGCGGCGGTAGGTATCGTGGCGGCGCAGTCCATCGGTGAACCGGGTACACAGCTCACGCTGCGGACGTTCCATACCGGCGGTACGGCGGAAGCGCGCGGTGACATCACCAGCGGTCTGCCCCGTGTTGAGGAATTGTTTGAAGCGCGCAAAAAGCCGAAGGGCGAAGCGGTCATCACCGACATTGGCGGCGTGCTGCGGTTGACCAAGCGCGAAGGCGTGCGTATCGCCACCGTGATTGACAGTGAAGTGTTCAACGAACAGCACGAAATCCCGGTTGGTTGGGACATCCTGGTGGATGATGAACAGCAGATTCGCGAAGGGGATATCGTCGCTGAAGAAGTCGGGGACGAAGGCGGCAAGATTGTTGCCCGGATGAATGGTACGATACACATCGAAGGCCACACAATTTACATTCGTTACGAACGGCGCCAGGAAGTGGAATATGAAATCCCCTCCAACGCCCGCCTCACGACGGATGCCTACGATGGCTGCACAGTGTACCCCGGCCAGCAGCTTACGGAAGGGTCAAAGAACCCGCATCGCATCCTGCGTATTCTGGGCGCTGATGCAACGCAGAACTACCTGCTTTCAGAAGTGCAGAAAGTGTACCGGAATCAGGGTGTGAACATCGCTGACAAACACTTCGAGATCATGATCCGCAAGATGCTCTCCAAAGTGCAAATCTCCAAGAGCGGCGATAGCCAGCTTCTACCCGGCGAACTGATTGACCGGCTGCAGCTGCTGAACATCAACGAAGGACTGCTCCAGCAGAACAAAGATGCAGCAGCAGGTATCCCGGTGCTGCTCGGTATCACCAAGGCGGCGCTCAACACCGAAAGCTTCCTCTCGGCGTCCAGCTTCCAGCACACGATTAAGGTGTTGGCAGGCGCAGCGATTGAAGGCAAGGTCGACAATCTGTACGGCCTGAAGGAAAACGTCATCATCGGTAAGCTGATCCCGGCAGGCAGTGGTTTCCACACCTATCAGGATCGTGAACTCGTCGCCCCCAACGTCACGCTGGAAGCGCAGGGCGCGATTGACTTCACCGATATGGACGACAGCATAGACGACGCGATTGAGGATATGAACATCAACGCCTAACGCTTCAACCTCAGCAACAAAAAAGCGCGGAGACTGAAACTCCGCGCTTTTGATTCACGTTACCGAGGATTCAAACCAGATCAGCAGTCGTATTTATCCAACTGCACATCGGGCCGGATGGCATCATAAAGCATCCAGTATAAAGGCCGCTCGGTGCGATTTGTGCTATTCACATCCACGACACAGTTTGACCCTGGCAGGATAATACTGTAGGCCGCCCGTTCATCTCGGTTTTCAATCAAGCCAGAAAGCAGGGCAAAATTGAGATTCCATAGGAACATCGGCCCCATATAGTCCAATGACTGACCAATCTGGAAAGCGCGAATCGTGTACTCAGCCTGCTGCCAGCGGTCATTATAGGTCATCCACTCTTCCGGCGGTGAACCGGGGAAACCGTCCCAGGTCGCCCAACCAAATTCGGTTGCCCACAGTTGAACCCCGCTCTGACCATTATCCACCATAATCTGGCGATACGCATCCAAATTATCCTTGAAGAAGAAGTGCGGGTTATCATCCCAGCCTCGCGTCTCATCCATGTAACAGCAGCTGTCATTGGGCGAATTTCCCCAGCTATACGGGTGAAAACCTACACCAATATCCGTGTAATTCGCCAGCCCGGCGGCGTACATCTCTTGCAGGAATACGCGATCATCACGTGCGCCAGGGACTTCCCCGGTGGGAGCCAGTCCCGCCGTAATCGCCATAATCGGCGTGCTGCGGTTATTCTTGGGGTCAGCGATCATCGCCTGCGAGAAAGCGGTAATCGCCTGATATGCCGGGGCGAAATAGTCCATATAACGCCCGCCGGTAAACGACTGCCCTTGCCATTCCCGCTGAAGGTTTGGCTCGTTCCACACCTCAATCACGTTGATAGACGGCCCCATCGCCTCCATCAGCACATTCAGGAAATTCGCCAGCGCCTGTGGGTCATCAGGCGGGCCATCTTCGGTCTGGTTGCTACGTGCCCAGGGCGGCGCTTTCGCCACACTCACAAGGATACTGAATCCGCTGTTATAGGCCGTTTCCAGGTAAATCTCCAGCCGCCGGAAATCCTCGCTGACTTCCGAAGCGCTGTTGGGCTGCATCATCTTCCAGGAAACCTGAACTTTCAGCCACTTCACACCTAACCGCTGGATGCTCTCGATAGCGGCATTCCAATCCTCTTGATCGAGAGTTGGATCAAGTTGAATCCCCATCCGATTCGGGTCTAAGTTGGGCAGAGCAGCAGATGAAACCGAGGGCGCATTCGTTGGCGGCACATCGGTTGGCAAAAGGACACTCGTCGCTTCCGGCGGCGGTGTAGCGCTGGGGAGAGGCGTCAAAGTAGGGCGCGGCGTCGCAGTGGGCGGAAGCACATACTCTCCCCCCACCAGCGGCCCCATAAACGTCGCCGTTGGTCCGGTTGGGGTATTGGTGGGGACTGCAGTCGGAACTGGTGTAACTGTCGCCGGGATCGGGGATGGCGGCGTGGTCGGCTGGGCAGCCACGACAGAAGCATCCTGAGTGGGTGTCACCAAAACCGGAATCGGTGTCGGCTGACCACAGGCGGTTAATGCCAGCAGCACGATGAGGCTCAGAAGAATAGTCAGTGGTTGGTTTTTCATCATGCTACGCATACTACCACAAGGCCAGCGGGAGTACCATGAAAAACTGATTGAACGTGGGGAAAGCGGCGGTTTGCATTTTGTGGTATAATACGAACATCTGTTCAACCTTTGACAGTAACCACTTCGCCGCCTAGAATGGGGCAAGTTCATTTCATTGTTTTTGGCAATTGAGTAACGCCATTTTCGAGGTCGTTTTATGAATGCTGGTTCAATTCGCCAGGTAAATATCGGGCAGGAAATGCGCGAGGCTTACCTGGATTACGCGATGAGCGTGATTGTAGCGCGGGCGCTCCCGGATGCCCGTGATGGCTTAAAACCCGTTCACCGCCGGATTCTTTACGCGATGTATGACATGGGGATTCGCTCTGATAGCACCTACAAGAAGAGCGCCCGTATCGTCGGGGAAGTCTTGGGTAAATACCACCCGCACGGTGACGCCGCCGTCTATGAAACGATGGTGCGGCTGGCGCAGGACTTCTCCATGCGCTACCTGATGGTAGATGGACAGGGGAACTTTGGCAGTATTGACGGCGACGGCGCGGCGGCGATGCGCTATACCGAGGCGCGGATGGCCGACATCGGCGAAGAAATGCTCGTGGACATCGGCAAGGAAACGGTGGATTTCACCGAAAACTTTGACGGCAGCCTGACCGAACCGCTCGTCCTGCCCGCCAGTATCCCCAATCTGCTGATTAATGGATCATCCGGTATCGCCGTCGGGATGTCTACCAATATCCCGCCTCATAACCTGGGTGAAGTCTGCGACGCCGCCATCTATATGCTGAACGAGTGGGAGCGCTACGAGGACATCAGCATTGAAGACCTGATGCAGTTTGTCAAAGGCCCGGACTTCCCAACCGGCGGCCTAGTCTACCGTCACACCGACGGCGCCGAAAACGGTGAAGACTCGTTAGTACAGGCCTATGCCACCGGACGCGGCAAACTCACGGTGCGCGCCAAAGTGCATATTGAGGATATGGGACGGGGCAAGTCACGCTTTATCATCAGCGAACTCCCCTATCAGACCAACAAGTCTTCGCTGATTGAACGTATCGCCAGCCTGGCACGCGAGGGGCGGGTTGAAGGAATCGCCGATCTGCGCGATGAATCAGACCGCCAGGGTTTGCGGCTGGTTATCGAACTGCAACGCGGTGTAGAGCCAACCGAGGTGCTGGAACGGCTGTTTAAGCTCACCCCCCTGCAAGATACCTTCGGCATCATCATCCTGGCGCTGGTGGATAGCGAACCACGCCTACTCAGCCTCAAACAATGCCTGCACGTCTACCTCGATCACCGGTTGGAAGTCGTGCGGCGGCGCAGTGAATACGACCTGAACCGCGCCCGCGAACGCGCCCATATCCTGGAAGGGCTGCTCAAGGCACTGGACGCGCTCGACCAGGTGATTGACATTATCCGCCGCTCACGCACGGTTGAGACGGCACGGGATAACCTGCGGAAAGCCCTGAAAATCAGCGAAATCCAGGCGCAAGCTATCCTGGATATGCAGCTCCGGCGACTGGCGGCGCTGGAACGTAAAAAGATCGAAGAAGAATACGCCGAAAAAGTCAAATTGATTGCCTACCTGGAAGGTCTCCTGGCAAGTCCCAAACAGATGCGTGACGTAATCGCCGAAGAACTCGCACAGATCAAACAGGCTTACGGTGACCCTCGCCGCACTGTGATTGTGGACAGCACCGCCACCAAAGTCAGCGCCAGCGAACTCCTGGTTCCCGCTGAGGATACCTGGGTCACCATGACCGTAGACGGACGTATGGGGCGCACTTTTGATAATATCCCACCGAAGGTCACCACCGAGGTCAAAGAGCCACCGCGCTTCATCCTCGACAGCAGCAGCACACACACGCTCTACCTGATTACGGCAAACGGACAATGTGCCACGATACCCGTCCACCAGCTCCCCCAGGTTCATGACCCGGTCGAAGGAGGGATGTTCCACGATCTTTGCCCCCTGAGCAGCGAAGACCAGGTAACGGCGATCATCAGTCTACCTCCGCAATTGACGAACGGGTATCTCTTCATGGCAACTGAAGGGGCAGAGGTCAAACGGCTGCGCTTAGAGGACTTGCCGGGACTTTCCGCCAACGTTTTTGGCGTTATGGATGTTGAACCCGGTGATCGCCTGGGATGGGTCATGGTCACGGATGGCGAACGCGAGGTCATGCTCAGTACCGCGCAGGGGCAGTGTATCCGCTTCTCCGAAAACGATGTCCGCCCCACCACCCTACCGGCGGGCGGGATGCGCGGTATCAAACTCGGCGGGGACGGTGATCGGGTGATCGGCGCGATGCTGGCCGAAGCCGGGCAGTATGTCTGGTCTATCACGGATGATGGGGTTGCGAAGATTTCCCCTGTGGAGGACTACCCCACTCAGGGACGCGCCGGGAGCGGTGTGATCGCCATGCGCCTGCCCAAAACCAGCCAGGAAATGGCCGCCACCACCATCGGCAGGCAGGACGATAACGTCATCGTCCTCACCAACCGACACAAACCTCTTTACATGAGGATCGGCAGGTCGCAGCAGATCAAACGGGGACGCGCGGGGGGTGATTTCGTCATTTCCATGCGTGAGAATGAACGGGTGGTCGCGGTGGTGAACTACGTTCCCCGTATCCCTGACCCGGAACCGGAAACCGAGGCCGACGAATAGCCAAAAAGAAGACAGTGGGATTTTTGCCCACTGTCTTTTCAATTCCACTTTATTTGACTGGTTCTTCCTGCTTGACGCCCGCCTCTATCGCGGACTTCAGACGCTGCAGGACAGGCGCGGGTGACACCCCCAAGGTTTTATCCAGTTCCAAAGACAGGCGATTGTACACCGCCAGGGCATCCGCGACCATTTCGCGCTGCTGGTACAGTTCCATGATACTGCGTACCACATCCTCACGGCGGCGATTGGTTTCCAGTGCACGCAGATACAACCCTAAGGCCGCATCCATCTGCCCATCCTGTTCATTGAGCTTCGCCAGGGAAAGCATGGCGTCGCCGTAATCCTGAATCATCTGTTGGCGGCGGTAGGTAACCCATTCCCCGGACATCTGGGATAGGAAAGCGCCCTTATACAGGGTGATGGCCTTTTCCAGCAGATGCTTTGCCTGGTCATGAGCGGCAATATAACTCTGCTGAACCAGGTCCGAAAACAGGGAAATATCATACACCAGATCAATCTTCGCCGTGATGTGATAGAAACCCGCCTTGTACTCGGTCAGTTCTATCCCCAGCACCTCATTGATCTTGCGTTTGGTCACATGGAAAACGTTGGTCGCTTCTTTGATCGTGAGCGACGGCCAGAACGTTTGGAAAATCTCACTGCGGGTGACCATTCCCCGGTCAATGAGGTAAAAGAACAGCGCGCGAGGCAGCGTACCATCCCAGTTATCAATCTGGCGACCATTCAATACAACCCGACCTGCGCCCAGCGCCTGCACTTCCAGCAGGTCTTTGGAAGCGGGATGGCAATAATCCGGTAGGCCAATTTCGAGCGCAGTCGGCAGGACACAACACATATTCTTCAGCTTGAAACTAGCAATCGTGGCTAAGGGCATCCGCCGCCCCAAAAGGACAATCTTGGTCTGGTTGGCCTGTTCCAGAACAGCCTCCAGGTATTTTTGCAAGGCTTCATCATTCGCCCGATCACCCTCATCCAGCACGATACAGGACGTGGCAGCCAGACCACCCTGACTCTTTGCGGCAGCTTCAACCTGTGCGCGAAGATCGTCCTCCTCCAATGCCATACCCGTTAAACGTACATAGATGACCGAGGAAAACACAGCAAAAACAGAGGGTAAGAGCGCGTGTTGGCCTTCGTAGTTCGGGTGCAGTATAATGATCCGCGCAGCAGGGCTTTGCTGCTGAAATTGTTGAACTGCCAATTGTTGTATGATATCCGTCATAAACTGCCTCTTTTTATCTTTCTTCCAGACTGCACCGTAATACCTGAAAATATCTAAACACATCTTCGATTACGACAGCCAATAACTTCTATTATAATGGCACGATAATACACTTGCAACTAGAACTCAAGTCATGTTGCGGCGACGTGCCTCGATGACATTCTGAATGGCTTCCATCCGGTTGAGAATACGCACCAACTGCTGCGTATTTGCAATCTCTATAGTGACATTCATCGTCGCAATATTGTTACGGGTCGCAACATCCACTTTCGTCATGTTGACTCGTTCATCAGCGATTACTCCGCCAATGTCACGCATCAAACCTTCCCGATCATAAGCGACAATTTCCAACGGCACCGAATAGCGCTGCTCAGTGGGCATGTGTCCCCAGGAAACCTCAATCAATCGTTCGGGTTCGGCCTCCCGGTTCACATTCGCACAGTCCCTGCGGTGAACCGAAACCCCGCGCCCGCGCGTGACGTAGCCCACAATGTCATCCCCTTCCATCGGGTTGCAGCACTTCGCTAGTGTGACCAGCATCCCTCCCAGCCCCATCACATTCACACCATTGGAGTCCAGCAGTGAAGAAGTCCGGGCTTTACTGGCGACGAGAGTATCGTCTTTAGTGTGGGCTTTCTGCTCTTCTTCCGCTTCCAGAATTCGGTTCGAAATCTGCCCAACGTTAATATCACCCTGCCCCACCGCCACCAGGAAGTCGTCTACCCGGTCATATTGGAACAGCGTTGCCACATAATCGAAAGCGGTGCTATCCACCCCTAAGCGCTTCAGGGTACGTTCCAATACCTCACGTCCGCTGGCGATATGCTTCTCACGATCCAGCTTACGAAACCATTGTCGGATTTTATCCTTGCTGCGCGAAGTTTTAACGTACCCCTGGTCAGGATTCAACCAGTCCAGGCTGGGACCGCCCCGGTTCGATGTGAGGATTTCAATCTGGTCGCCGGTTTGTAGCTGGTAAGACAGGTTGACCAGACGCCCATGAATTTTCGCGCCGCGACAGCGATGGCCGACTTCCGTGTGGATATGATAAGCGAAGTCAACCGGGGTCGCGCCTTTTGGCAGGTCTACAATATCCCCTTTGGGCGTAAACACATACACACGATCCTGGAACACTTCGGCCTTCATAGTATCCACAAAAGCTGCGGGATCCTCATCTTCTTCCGGGCCGAACTCCATCAACCGCCGGAGATATGAGATGCGTTTTTCAAAGGCCTCGTCCCGCGCCCGTGACGAACCCTCCTTATAACGCCAATGCGCCGCGATACCGTATTCCGCATCTTCGTGCATTTCCCAGGTGCGAATCTGTATCTCAACCGTTTTTCCCCGCGAATCCACCACCGCCGTGTGCAGACTGCGGTAGAAGTTATCTTTAGGGGCGGCGATATAATCGTCAAACTCCCCCGGAATAGGGCGCCACAGATTATGGACGATACCCAACACCTGGTAACATTCAATCTGCGTGTTGACGATGACCCGTACCGCACGAACATCGTAAATCTGCTCCAACGGCACGTCTTTGCGAGACATCTTTTTATAGATACTGTAGATATGTTTGGGACGCCCCGAAATCGTCGCTTTTTTGATCCCCTGGGCCTGAAGCGCCGCCCGTAACTTCTTAGTCACATCCGCCATATACGCCTCGCGATCAGCGCGGCGTTCATCCAGGCTACGGGCAATATCCTTGTAGGCTTCCGGCTCTAAGTAGCGGAAACTCAAATCCTCCAGTTCCCACTTGATATTCCAGATACCCAGGCGGTTCGCCAGCGGCGCGAAAATATCGAGCGTTTCCTGGGCAATACGCCGCTGTTTTTCCGGCAGCATAAACCCCAGTGTACGCATATTGTGCAGACGATCCGCCAGCTTCACCAGTACAACCCGAACATCATCGCCCATCGCCAGCAGCATCTTGCGGAAATATTCCATCTCCCGGTTGACCGTGCGGCGCTTAGGATTGGCATTTTCCACTTTCAGCGGGAGTTTCTTGAGCTTGCTAACACTGTCTACAATCCGCGCCACGTTGTAGCCGAATTCGCTGCGTAGCTCCTCCAGCGTAATCGAAGTGTCTTCGATCACGTCATGCAGCAGCGCCGCTGCAATCCCTTCTGCGTCCAACCGCATCTCAGAAAGGATATACGCCACAGCCAGACAGTGGGTAAAATACGGTTCACCGGATTGACGGGCTTGCCCAGCATGGGCTTGTTCCGCCTTGTAGTAGGCGCGCTCAATCAGATCACGGTCCGCTGAGGAAATACTGGGGTACTGATCCAGAATCGTCTGAAGGCTAATTACGGTTTGCTGTTGTACTTGCATCTCACCGACCCAACTTTCACTTCTCCTGGAAGCAACCTACCCGCTGTCGCCTTTTATGCGCGGCTCGAGATCAGATGTAACGGCAATCTAACAAAGCTTTAAAAAATCATAACACAGGCTTCTATGGCCTGCTATAATCAGTTACGTATAGATATTCAAACGAGGTTTTCTCTTGGCTAACTTATTCTCAGTTGATGAAGCGCTGACCCGTATCCTGGCAGGTGTCACGCCCCTTGCACACGAAATGATTCTCTTGGAAAACGTCCTGGGGCGTATCCTTGCACAGGACATCATCGCGCCAGTTCATGTGCCGCCCTTCGCAAATTCATCTATGGATGGCTATGCGGTGATTGCCAGTGATATAGCCGGAGCGGGCCGAGAAAACCCGGTTAGCCTGCCGGTCAGCATGGACATACCCGCAGGGAAACCTCTACAGGCCGCGCTTCGCCCTGGCACGGTCGCCCGCATCATGACCGGCGCAGTTGTGCCGGACGGCGCAGATGCAGTCGTCCCGGTTGAAGATACCGACACTCAATGGGACACAACCAGTCCGGAAATACCATCTGAAGTAGCGTTTTTCGTCAGCATCCAACCCGGCGCAAATATTCGCCCTATAGGTGAAGACATCCAGAAAGGCATGAATCTACTCCAGGCTGGGATGGTACTACGCCCGCAGGAAATCGGCGTGCTGGCCTCATTAGGGCTGGCCGAAATTCCGGTTGTACGCCGTCCTAAAGTTGCGATTCTTTCCAGCGGGGATGAACTGGTCGCACCCGGTGAACCGCTGCAACCCGGCCAGATTCGGGATAGCAACAGTTACGCCATCGCCGCGCTGGTTGAAACCTATGGCGGAGTCCCTGTTCGCATCCCTACCGCCCGTGACACCATCGAGGATGTCCGCCGCCGTTTCCACGAGGCGCTCTCCCACCAACCCGATGTGATTTTGAGTTCTGCCGGGGTATCGGTGGGCGCATTTGACGTGGTGCGAACGGTCATGAATGAACTCGGTGAGGTCAATTTCTGGCGGGTGAATATCCGTCCTGGCAAACCACTGGCCTTTGGTCATGTGGCGGGTATTCCCTTCCTAGGTTTACCCGGCAACCCGGTATCTGCGATGGTCACTTTCGATGGCTTTGTGCGTCCTCTGCTACAAAAACTCGGCGGCAGACCTGATGACACAGACACCGCCGCCGCGATATTGGGAGAGTCGGTTCGCACCGATGGACGGCGCACCTATTTCAGGGTGAAACTCTTGCAGGAAGATGGGCGCTTAGTCGCCTACACTACCGGAACACAGAGTTCCGGGGCGCTCAGTTCTATGGTACTGGCGGATGGCCTGTTGATTGTCCCCGAAAACACCACCTATTCGCCCGCCGGGAGCGAGTTACAGGTGCGGTTGCTGCGACGCATGAGCAATTGGTAAGTATCGGTTGACGATTACCCGTGTGTTGAGCAACAATGCTACCAAAAGGAGTGAGGGTATGTCTACAGCAACACACCATCTGACTGAAATACGTGCTGGGAACCTGCGCTATCTGGCATTGGTACTGGCCGCTGTCGGTCTGTTCATCAGCGGCTATCTCAGCTACGTGGAAATCACTGATACCAGTGCCATCTGTGTCGAAAGCAGCACCTTTAACTGTGACCTGGTACAGAGCAGTATCTACTCTGAGATCATGGGAATTAAAATCGCGTACCTAGGCGTCGTGACTTATTTGCTGTTGGGGGTTCTGCTGCTAGTAGAAGACCGTATCCCGCTACTGCACGAATACGGACCGGTACTCATTTTCGGCATCACTTTGTTTGGCTTCCTTTATTCGGTATGGTTGGTCTATGTGCAGGCCTTCCGGCTGGAAGCGTTTTGTCCCTGGTGCCTGGGTCAGGAACTCGCCATGACCCTGCTATTCATCATCTCAAGCCTGCGCTTGCGCCAGGCGCTGCAAAGCAACTAGCAACGGAAAAAACAAAAGGCGCAGCCTGGCTTCATCTCCTGCGCCTATCCCCTTCCCATCTATGCAGTTATACTCAGGTTACAGCTACTTGGAGTGCTCCCGCAGTGTGCGCGACAGTATATCTTCCCGTTCCCGAACCTGTCGTTCACGGCGGTCACGGTTGCGCTTCTCACGGCGGCTGCGCTTTTCGATATCACCACCCATCGCCTGACGCAGTGCCAGTTCCATCGCGGTTGGCAGGTCTTCTTCCGGTTCGTCTGGCATCACAGCCGCAACCGCTTCAGAAGCCGGCTTCATGCTCATATCAATCTGGCGCTTCTTACGATTGATCTTGATGATCCGCGCTTCAACCGTATCCCCAACACTGACCACATCCGACGGCGACTTCACGTAACCGCTGCCCATCTCAGAGACATGGATCATGCCAGGACGTTCCGCGCCAATATCCACAAACACGCCAAAGTTCTCGACCCGTACCACCGTACCGGAAACGGATACACCTTCTTTCAGGTCGTCCCAGGTCACATCAGGCGGCTTAACCAGGGAAAGTGCCACACGCCCACCCTGTTTGTCGACCTTCAGCACGTAAACAGTGACTTGTTCACCTGCTTTGACGACATCTTCAACATTGCGGACATTGGGTTTACCCAGTTGGGAAATGTGAAGCAAGGCGTCCTGACCAATACCAATATCCACAAACGCCCCATACAACTCCAGGCGCTTCACCGTGCCTTTCAGTTCCATCTTTGGCGCCAACTCATTGATAGAGGTTGGTGCCGTGTTTGTATCTACACTCATAACCAGCCTTGCTCCTTAACTCATATCAGTTGTTGATGACATTATCAACCCGGAACGGTTCTAAATTCAATGAATCAATCTACCCCAGGAGATATCCAACATAGACCTGGTCCTCCTGGGATAGATGCCCAGATATTAACCTTCCGGGGTTGGGGTCAACGTCACGCTCGGAGTCACTTCAAACTGACTGACATCCGCATCAATCGTGTACGTTGAGAAATCGCTATAACCTTCCCAGGCATGTAAATTATTGGTTTTTAACGCCAAATCCATCGCATCCGGGGTAAGATACCAAACACCGACAATTTCGCTGCTCGCACTGACTTTTCCGGTTGCTGCACCCGCCACGAACACCAGCACCATAATGTCTTTCTCAGGGTAGAGGAAGTACACCAGCGCCTGATCGTCCGAAAGGGGCGTACCTACCACATAAGCCGGATCACCCTGGGTTTCAATCAACTGCCCAACCGTATTATCCGGTGCAAGCTGCAAGAAGATCACGGATACGGTTTCGCCGTCTTCGGCCAACATCTGGCAGCAGAGTTCACCATCACGCTCACGCCACTGTGCGGCTACCGCAGCACTTTCATCAACAGTTTGCGTTTCCGGGTCATCCAGCGTACTGTCATCTTCCAAAATTACTAAAGCATCGCTCCAGGACGTTTCACCGGGCGTAATGCCCCGCCAGCACGGCGCAGAACACGGCTCGTCAGTAACCAGACTACTATCATGTAAAAATTTATCGTTACGCAGTTCCGGTACAGGGGCACAAGCGGCAATCAAAAATACCAGGACAACCAGCCCCGGCAAAATCCAACGAGGTTTCATGCGGTTTATCGCTTTCAATCTGATGACAACCAAAGAACGTAATGGCACAGGGGTAGCCCTTAGTGAGTCTACCCCTGTATTCTAACGATTTTTCTCAGGAGTTCAAGCGTAAGGTCAGGGTGTAGTCCCCGGCAGTTACGCCATAAGCCGCCCCAAAATGTGTGGCAATGATAATGTACCGGCCATCTTCTGGCAAGGTATAGCTACTGATGACCGAATTGGTCGTATCCTGCGCAGCATCGTCATTTTGCGCGACCTGGAAACCGTTCGGATCAACCAGGAATAACGTTGTATCCAACGTGCCATTTGTCGCCTGCATCCCCAAGGTGACGACATCCCCCGCGCGCCCATCAAATACATAGACATCAAATTTCTTGTTCAGGCGGATACTGCCAGTCAGTGTATCCCCATAGGCCAGCACCCGCGCCCCGCTCACCTGCGAGAGATAATCAAGCGAGTCCACGCTGGGTCGTTCGACGGTACCAAAAACACCCCCGTCGCCCGCTGTAACCTGTCCATTCACATCAATAGTAAAACTGGTGACATAGCGTTCGCCCAGAATCGGTTGCACCGTTTCGGAAGTCACCAGCTGACCATTCACCACCACATTGACGGTGAAAATCACCGGCGTAGTATCGTTACACTGGCTCTGGAACTGCACCTCAACCTCATACGCTCCCGCTGATGGCAAACGTCCTTCCGGCCAGTAGATGTAAGATACCGGGCTGCCATCCGCCGGAACACAGTTCACATTTCCGTTGGCCGCCAACCGACCACCACCCGGAATAACCGGCACATCATCGAAAACGGCATCACCCAACGGGTCACGCACCAGGAGTTGCAAATCCGCGCCGGTATTCCACAGCAGACTCACCTCTACCGAACCGTTCGGCAGATTTGGCAGATCGGGCAGCACCGCCGTCTGGTTGACTGTCGTCGTGACCGCGCCGTTCAGGGCCAGTGTGAAGCTGCCTTCGGTACCGCCAATGTTCGCCCCGTAACGAGTGGCAACAATCGTATAGTTTCCACCTAAAACCAGTGTCCGGTTGCGAATCGCGGAATTACGGGTATCCGCCAGCGGGTCATCATCGTTGCTATCGGTGATGTTGCCGTTCGGGTCGAGCAGCAGCAGGAAAGTATCCAGGCTACCCGAAGTCGCATTCATACTAACCGACACGACATCATTCGCCTGGGCGCTGAACGTATAAGCCTGGAACGGTTGTTGGCTGGTAATCACGCCCTGTACTGGCCGATCAAACGCGATGGGCGTTGGATTCGCCCGAATCTGTTCCAGTGGCGCGGGCAGGGCCGTATCCGCCCCCACCCCACTCAGTCCAGCACGCGCCGTGCCATCGGCGTTAATGACAAAACTGCCAATATACACCTGACCGGCAAGCAGTGAGCCATTCAGGGAATCAATCGGCACCCCATCCACAACCGCGTTCAGCGTAAACGTGACTGGGTTCTGGTTCTCGCAGCCTTCCTGGTAGTAAACCAGCACTTCGTAGCTACCGGTTGGAATCGCACCAGAGCGCCACGAAACCGTCTCGGTAGGCGAATTGGCCGTCGTGACCGCGCACCCCTGATTCACATTGCCGGTCAGTAGCGACCCACCGCTATCCGCCGTCGGGCGTGTCCAGTAGATACTGCCGCCCAGGGGGTCGCGCACTTCCAGGTCAAGATCCGCCGTTGTATTCCAGACCAGCGAGAACTGTAAACCGGTGGTCGTCAGCAATTGTCCCGGTTCAGCCAGTTCGCCACTGGCGATTTCCAGAAGAATCTGGAATGACCCGGTAGCGTCCGCAGCAGCGCCTGGTGCAAGCAGTACCGTGACATAGTACGAGTCATTATCCGGCAGTTCCACACCGCTGATGATGGTGTTGGTATCCCCTGGCAGTGCCTGGGCAATCTGAGCGCCAAATGAATTGGTCAGCAGCAGCGCCAGCGGCAAGCCACTTTCACTGGAAGCCGTGAGATTTACCGTTTGCCCAGCCGTCCCCGTGAAGGTATAGACTTGGGCCACCGCCTGCGCATCCAGCGTAGCACTGGCAGCGACTCCCGGTATCAACGTGCGGGCCGCGTCCTGAGCCAGCACACCAGCGGCCAACGAAAACAGGGCGAGCAGCAAAAACAACCCTACATAACGTTTTATGAATCGAGAGAACACCACTTGTCCCTCCTGATTTCAATCGAAATGAACATTCAGAGCGAGTTTACTTCAGGACAATTCACCCAACCAGATGCCTATCCTACGACTACCCAACGCTATGCATCAGGCGTCGCGCTCGGCTGTGCCTGGGGGTCGGGCGGCGCCAGTTCGACAAAACTGGTCGTGCCTTCCGCCACGTCCACAAGCTGAGAAACCCGCTGTCCATCAATATTCGTAATGACCTCGTAGCGCCCAGCCGGGACATCGGCCACAACGAAGTTTTCCCGCCAGATTGGGTCGGCGTTGACATCATTAACCGAGTCATAGTAAACGTAGCTGGTTGTGGAGTCAACCACCAGCCCGGTACGCCAGTCGCGCACCGTAATCGTCTGGTCATCCAGTAACTGACCGCGCAAACCGGTCACGCGCCCGGCGATGACCCCCTGCCCCACATACGGCACCATCCACAGCAACGGATTCAGCGTCGCCCCATACAGCGGAATCGTATTCGGGCCGTCACCAGCTTTCCCCAGCCGCACCTCAAAATGGACGTGTGGCCCGCTGACGCGCCCGGTATCGCCCACCAGACCAATCGCATCACCGGCATTCACAACCTGCCCCGGTGCAACCAGCACAGCGGAAAGATGCGCGTACAGAGTGAACAACGGCTGTCCCCGGTAGCCAAAATCATGACGAATAACAATCACGTTGCCATAACTAGGGGAGTTCTGGAAAGCGCCACCTTCAATCCGCAGGCCATCCGCCGCCCAGACTATCGTGCCCGACCCGGCAGCACGAACCGTCTGCCCGATGGGGTTCGGCATATCAATGCCATGATGCACGCGCCAGGGGTTTTCCTGCTGCGGGCCATCCGAGCCATAAGTATAGGAAAACAGCGCGTAATTGGTCGCGTTAGAATCCACCGGGCGCATAAACCAGTAGTGGTCACGCCCTAAGGCATCGCGTGAGATGGGCGGAATCAACGGCGGCGGCTGCCATTCCGCCGGGGGACGAGTGACTACCTGAGCCGTCACTGCGATTCCGGTTTCTAAGGGTTCTGCTGATGGCGGTGGCGGGGTTGCTGTCACAATCGCATTCAGTGTGGGTTGTAGCCCGGCCACTTCAACCGGGGCAACCGGTGACAGGTTAATTTCGCCACTGCGTGCCAAGGTGGGCGGCGCGGCCTGAGTCGGCGGCGGCGCAATCGTCGGCAGCGGCGTGCTGTTGCTGCCAAACCCAGCTCGCAGGACATTCTGCCAGGCATTCACATTCTCGGTTGGCACAACCTCAGTCGGCACAATCGCTCGTAGCAGCGGCGCAGGCTGGGCATTCGACCACAGTAAAAAGCCGAATGCGCCCAGTGCCACCGCCACCAGAAAAAACGCAGGTAAATTATTCGCTCGGCGGGACATCATACACCCTACCCTGTTCCTGATCCCGGCACAGCAGTCGGCGCGTAACCACCAAGCTGCGACTCCTGGTACAACTCTAACATCGCCGTCAGCCAGCTTTCGCCTTCGGGCTTGATAAACAACCAATAATTCACCGCATTGATGTTCGCCCGCCAATCCACACCAGCGGCAACACGCAACCAACCGTAATCCTGGGCAAGTTGTGTAAAATCAATGTAGTAACCGGTGGGAACTTCATTTTTCAACCGCCCTCCCTGGTCATACGCTTCCACATCACCCTGGCTGCGGCTCACAAAATCCCAAGGCATCCGGCGCAGCGGTTCACCCAATTGTCCGGCCTGTTCACTATCCGCCACCCGGACATAAACGCGCCAGTAGCTATCCACGCCAATATCATCGCGGACAACCTCAATCGGCGCGGGGAAACCCACAATCAGGTTACGGTTGATCGCAAACGCACGTCCGGTCTTATGCCAGTTGAGACGCTCCTCCCCCGGCTGCTGTGGACGATCAATATCCCACCAGGCATCCCCCAACTGCCCCAGGAAATCCCAACCAGCTGCCGCCAACGTCCGTTCCCGCAGGGCATCAAACGAATCGTTCACCTTATCGTTCAGATACGGCCCTTCAACCTCCACGCCGGGCAGCGAAACCAACCCGTAAAGCCCCTCTGCATTCGGCGGACTCACCTGTTCGATATACAGGGGTTCAGTCACCGCCGGGCCGAGGCCGCCTGAATTCACCAACGCCGCCGGGAGCGGTGTCCCCGTCCATACCGGGTCAGATGAGCCGCGCAGCACCTGCACAATCGCCGTCGAAACGCCGCTCTCTGCGAACGGTTCTGCGATTAACTGGGTACTATCCAGGGAATCAACGACGGCAACCAGGCTGGCTCCATTCGGCGACCAGGAAGGCTGTCGCCCCCGACTTAGCACCAGGGCCGGAGCCGCCGGGTTATCCACCTCTTTCACAAAGACTTTTTCCAGGCCTTCATCCAATGCACTATACGCCAGCAGATCACCATCAGGATTCCAGGCAGGATAATCCTCCTGTCGCGTAGGCGTGTTGGTGACATTCACTGCCGCTGAGTCGCGGGGATCATCCAACGTAAACAGGTAAATATCCTGATTGCCATCTCGCCAGGAGACAAAAGCGATGCGGCGGCCATCCGGCGACCACGACGGCGAAAAGTCCGGTGCAGCGTTATCCGTGACACGCTGGGGCTGCTGCGAAAAATCCACCGGCATCACGTAAATATCCAGGTTATTCCCTTGGTAGCTCTCGTAAACCAGCCACAAGCCATCAGGACTCCACTGCGGCGCACCCTGGTAGCCCAGGTCAACCGTCATCTGGGTTGTGCTTCCTGTCACCGTGTCATACACGTATATATCCCAGTTGCCGCTGCGCCGGGAGGCATAGGCCAGCTTACGGCCATCCGGCGACCAGGCCGGGTCACGGTCATCAGCGGGATCGTTCGTCAGTCGAATCGGCGTCCTGCTGCCGATCCCTATCGCCCAAATATCCGTTTGTGCCTGTTCACGGGCCACATACGCCAGCGTCCCGCGTGCTTCCAGCACCACCGGCAGCGGCGTCACCGTTGGCACAGGCGAAGCCAGTAACGGTGCGGCACCAGCCGGTGTCGCCGTCGTATCCTCAAACAGGTTAATAGCACCTCCGCCGTTCACAGGCGGAAACGGCTGTTCACTCACATTAGTGGGATTCGTCGCCCATAACACCACACCGATTAACCCAGCCAGCAACGCCACGGAGATAATACTGAGCAGACGGTTCTGCACTCGCAGTGGGTCTTCTGCCAGACCGGTTTCCATCTCCGCTCGCGCCGCCCGCCGCGCCATGATGCCACCTGCCGTCGAGCCTGCGGACTGGACAACACGCCCCGAAACACGACTAGTCCCTCGCATCGTCACAGCGCTAATCGCGTTGATGATCCGCAGGATAAAGCCAGACACACCTTGTAGCACCGCCCAGATAATCAGTGCCACCCGCCGGATGACGGCAATAATCGAGCGGATGACCAGTGCCAGAACAGCAAAAACTCCACCGGCTGTGCCAAATGCCCCCCGACGGAATGCACTCACTACGATATGCGAACCGTCCAGCAGGGCTTGCGTGAGTGCGGCACTGCTTTTCAGAATCACTATGCCGAATTTATCGGCTATTCGGTAAGTCCTAACCAGCATGTATCAACGAAACCTTTTTCAATGTTTGTCTGTCATTTTACTGGCAAACCTGCAGTCCAGCAATTCCAGGAAGGGCTGTACTCATCTTTGTCTCACACAACAAATTGCTTTCCATTCAGAAGTGGTGTATGTTTGCTTATATCCGCAATAGACTGTCACTAGAGATTACATAGGCCATTCAGGTTCAACAGGAGTTTTGGGATGTGGCGTAAGTTTATCGGTTTAAAAATAACCATTATGCTGATTTTGTTGATGATGACCGGGGTATCCCAAGCGCAGGAGAACACAGTACACATCGTACAGCGTGGCGAAACCCTGTACCGCATCGCGCTCTATTATGGCACCAGCTATCAGGCTTTAGCAGAGGCCAACAATATCACCGATCCTACTCGCATTTTTGCCGGGCAGCAGCTTGTGATTCCCAGTTTCGACCCTAGTCCATTAGTCGTGGACAATCCAATGGTCGCTAGCACCCCAATCATTCACACTGTCTCGCGTGGGGAAACCCTGGCCTCCATCGCCCGGCAGTACGGGTTGACGATGGAGCAACTGGCGCAGATCAACACCATCACCGACCCCAACCGGATTTATGCCGGACAACAGTTGACCGTCTGGTCGTTAGTACCGGAAAACACCATCCCTTCAGAAACACCCGGCACATTAGAAACCGTGATTCAGACGATAGAGGCGCAGCCTGTTCAGCCCGCAGAGCAGCAAATGACCACCTACACCGTGCAAGCGGGGGAACACCTGGCAGAAATCGCCCGGCGCTATAACCTGAGTTGGACGGTCATTGCTCAGGCCAACAACCTAACGAATCCTAATTACATCTTTTCGGGCCAGGTCTTGAATATCCCGGTGGATGGTGCAACGGTATCGCTGGATACAACCAGCTATGTCCCTCCACTCCCGGCAGCGCCCTCAGCCCATATCGGTGTTGGCAGAGAAATCGTGGTTGACCTGAGCGACTCGCGCATTTATGCCTATGAAAACGGCGCGTTGGTCAACAACATCCTGGTGTCTACCGGGTTGCCCGGCACACCGACTGTCCAGGGCGACTTCTCCATTTACTGGAAACTCCCCGCCCAGACGATGGCTGGCCCCGGCTACTACCTGCCAGATGTGCCGTATGTGATGTACTTCTACGAAGGCTACGCCATTCACGGCACATATTGGCACAACAACTTCGGCCAACCGATGAGTCACGGCTGTGTCAACCTGCCCACGCCTGATGCCGCCTGGTTTTACGGTTTTGCAGAAGTCGGCACGCCGGTACACGTCCAGGTCTGAGCCTGCGATAAAATCCAGCACGAATCAAAAAGGGGCCGGAAAGCCCCTTTATTGTGTTCCTTAATTACCCCACCAGTCCCAGGGTTTCGGCGTCGGCCTTCATTGCGTCCAGTACCGTCTGGATATGCTCGTCCAGAGGGATACCCAACGACGACGACGCGTGTTCAATCTCCTCGCGGTTGACCGGCGCGGCGAAAGCCTTATCTTTCCACTTCTTTTTCACCGATTTCAGGTTGACATCCAGAATACTTTTCGATGGCCGTACCAACGTCACCGCAACGATAAACCCGGTCAGTTCATCTACCGCGACCAGTGTTTTTTCCATGTCCGTCTCCGGTTTCACGCCGGTAATTTCTTCAGCATGAGCCAGAATCGCGCGGATGATGTCCTCGCTAACGCCCTTTTCCCGCAGAATTTTTGAACCGACCACCGGATGCCCTTCAACCGAAATATCAGGGTTCTGCTCGTAATCGAAGTCATGCACTAGGCCGACTATCCCCCACACCTCCGGGTCGCCGCCAAAACGCGGGGCATACGCCCGCATCGCGGATTCCACCGCCAGCATGTGCCGCCGCAGCGATTCACTGGCGGTATATTCGGTCACAAGATTCCATGCCTGTTCACGATTCACAATCTGCCCCCTGCTTATTCGTAGACCTGGACGCTGATTTCCATCGGTTCACCAATCGGGCGCTGGCCGGGCGTCCGCAGTTCCCAGGTTCCCGTCCGCAGCCCACCTCTGGCAGGTGTCCGACCTATAAAATGGAGTTCATAGCTCTCGCCAACTTCCACTTGTTCCGTAATGAAAATGCGTCCGCGCAAAACCTGGAAATTTTCACCTTCCAGATAAGTCAAAGATGTATTGGGTTCCCAGGGACAGCTCCCGGTGTTCAAAAAGATAATCGTACGATCATAATCAGAATTGGCCGGGAAAAATGCGCCGTTCTCCGGGTCTTGCGACACAATCGCGTAATCATAGGTGCAGGCCTCAACCGTCTCTGTCAGAATCCGCGCCTGTACCGTCGCCTGTTCCAGCGTTTGCGTAATATCCACCGGCAGCGTCACGGTAGGAGTCAGCGTTACGGTAGGCGTTGCAGTGGGCGTTTTGGTCAGCGTAGCTGTTGCCGTCGGCGTATATGTCTGTGTGGGACGCGATGTCCGTGACGGTGTTAGTGTGACCGTCGGCACCCGGGTACGGGTTGCCGTTGGCGTCAGGGTATCGGTTTCAGTGGGTGTTTGGGTGGCCGTGTCGCTTGGTACGGGTGTATCGGTATTCGTAGGAGTAGGCGACAACGTATCTGTTGCTTGGAAGGTTGGCGTTAAAGTGGGAGAAGCCACTTGAACCACGATGATCGAATCCGTCGGAGTCTCAGTTGGAGTCAGAGTCGGCGTCTCGCTCGCCACCACACCAATCATTGGAAAAATACCGCCAGCCGCACCCACCAGATACCCCGCAGCCACAATCACGGCAATCAGACCCAGCCAACCCCAACGGGATCTGCCACGGCGCGAAGTAGCCGGTTCGGGCATTGCGTCCATATCGCCCCCGGCGGTTTGCAAATCCTCCTCAACCGGCGGTACGAGCTGCATGGTATCCTCATCGCTGCTGTGTGAGGATAATGGGGGCGCAATATCCAGCGGAATACCCGATTCAATCTTTTCCAGGTCAGCCACGAATTCCGCCGCATTCTGATAACGATCCCCCGGCTCTTTCGCCATCGCCTTCAAAATCATCTGGTCAATGCCAAGCGGCAGCGCCGGATTCTTTTCGCTCGGCAACGGAATAGGCGCATTGAGGTGCTTCAGGATGATCGCCAGCGGCGTTTCCGCATCGTAAGGCAGGTCGCCGGTCACAAGTTGGTATAAAATAACGCCCAACGAGTACAGGTCTGACCGTTCATCACCCTGTTCCCCTAATCCCTGCTCCGGGGCCATATACGCAGGAGTACCAACCATACCCCCGCTAGCGGTGAACTGGACACCCGTCACAATCTTTGCAATGCCGAAATCGGTCAACACTACTCGGGCGTCATGATCCAGCATCAGGTTTGCCGGTTTGACATCACGGTGAATCATGCTGCGACTGTGGGCGTACGCCAACGCTTGCGCGGCTTCTTTCACAATCCGCAGGGACTCCTCCAGGGGCAGCAGCTTGCCATCACCGGTCATGAGGGTCAGGTAATCTTTAAGTGTCGGCCCATCCACCAGTTCCATCACCATGTAATAGCTTTCGCTGGCGGGGTCATACTCAAAATCGTACACCTGCACTATGTTTGGGTGCTTGAGTCGGGCAATATTCTGCGCTTCACGCTCAAAGCGTGTCTTAAATTCTGGATCATCGGCAAGGAAAGGGTGCAGTATCTTAATTGCTACATACCGATCCAGGCTGGCATGGTAAGCACGATAGACCTCGGCCATACCGCCGCGTCCCAGCCGATCTCGCATCTCGTATTTGCCTAATTTTCGTTGTGACACAGGTAAGCTTTACGCCCCAGCACATAAAACCGATATTATTGAATAAGAGCAGTGATCAAGCTCAAACGATGAGTATACTCTATCTCAACTATATCCTCAACTAACCAGAACATGCCAACATAAATTTAATTTCCATATAAAAAAGGACACTCCCTACCCGTCTGTGCCGGGCAGGGAGAGTAGTTGAGGTTCAAATGAGGGGAGTTTAACGCCCCCGGATGCCGCCTTCCGTCATCGAGCGGGCATCTAAGGCCTGTGCAGCTTCTTCGTCAGTCATGTAACCCAGGTCAACCACGATTTCGCGGATGCTCCGACCATCCGCCAGCGACTTCTTGGCGACTTCAGCACCCTTCAGGTAGCCAATGATGGGATTCAGTGCCGTCACCAAAATGGGATTCTTCGCCAGCCAACCCTCGGCGCGTTCCTGGTTCGCCACCAGACCCACCACACAGAAATCAATGAAGGCCTTCACTGAGCCAATCATCACGTCCATAGACTGGAACAGATTGTAGGCGATAATCGGCATCATAACGTTCAGTTCAAGCTGCCCGGCCTGCCCCGCCATCATCACGGTGGTATCGTTACCGATGATATGGAACATCGCCATATCCAGCATTTCGGCCATCACCGGGTTCACTTTGCCCGGCATAATGGATGACCCCGGTTGCACCGTCGGGCAGGTCAGTTCCGCCAGGCCAGTGGTCGGGCCGCTGGAAAGCAACCGGACATCATTGGCGATGCGCACCAAATCCTGCGCGACTGTCCGCAGCGCACCGGAGAAGAACACCGCGTCCTGCATAGACTGCATCGACTCAAAGAGATCGTCCGATTCATAGAGTTTCAGCCCGGTAAGCTGGCTGAGTTTCTTCACCATGCGCCCATGATATTCGGGGTGGGCATTCAGACCGGAGCCAGTGGCGGTACCGCCAATCCCTAACCGGCGCAGCCCTTCGGCGGCCTGATTCAGTTTTTCAATGTCACGTTCAACCGCCTTCGCCCAGGCGCCGACTTCCTGCCCTAACCGTACCGGCACGGCGTCCTGAAGATGGGTACGCCCGCTCTTCACAATGCCATCCCATTCCTGCGCCTTGCTATTCAATTCATCAACTAACCGTTGCAGCGTAGCATTCAATTCATCCAAACGCCACAGCGCCCCCAGGCGGATCGAGGTCGGGATCGAGTCATTCGTGCTTTGCGCCATGTTCACATGGTCATTCGGGCTGACCGGCTTCTTGGTATCATCCAGCTTGTAGCCCAGGATTTCGTTGGCACGGTTGGCGATCACTTCATTGACGTTCATGTTATGGCTCGTGCCAGCACCGGCCTGGAAGGGGTCAACCACAAAATGGTCGTTCAGCTTGCCCGCCAGCACTTCGTCGGCAGCCTGCATAATCGCCTTTGCCATCTGCTCATCCAGCAGCCCCAGATCAAGATGTACTTCGGCGGCAGCACGCTTAATAATCGCCATACCCCAGATAAACGCCGGATACTGCTTCAAGCCGCTGATTGGGAAGTTGATAACGGCTCGCTGGGTTTGTGCGCCATAATAGGCGTTGGCAGGAACTTTCACTTCACCCAAAGAATCTTTTTCGATACGGAATTCGCTCATGCTTATGCTCCTCATGCAACTTTGAAGGGGATACAACTACTAATATTTAAAGATAGCTGGGCTGGTATAAACCGATCAAGGATATTTGAAATCAAAAAGGCGCTATGATTGTAACGCCTTTTTCGTCCTTGTGAAATAGGGAGCGATCCAACCCCGGTAATTACCGCGCTGCGGCGTACCGTTTCGCCACCTCAGCCCAGTTGACCACATTCCACCAGGCCGAAACATAGTCCGGGCGGCGGTTCTGGTAATGCAGGTAATAGGCATGTTCCCACACATCCAGCCCCAGGATCGGCGTCTTGCCTTCCATCAGCGGGGTATCCTGGTTCGGCGTGGAAGTCACGGTCAGGCTGCCGTCTTTTTCGACCACCAGCCACGCCCAGCCTGAACCGAAACGAGTCCCTGCTGCCGCCGAGAACTTCTCTTTGAACGCGGCAAAGCTGCCAAACGCGGCGTTGATCGCACTTGCCAGATCGCCGGTAGGTTCGCCGCCGCCATTGGGACTCATCACCTGCCAGAACAGGCTGTGATTGGCGAAACCACCACCATTGTTCCGCACAGCGGTGCGAATCGCTTCCGGCACACTGTCCAGAGAGCCGAGCAGATCTTCAATCGTCTTGCTCTGCAAATCGGCGTGGCCTTCCAGCGCCTTATTCAGATTATTGGTATACCCGGCATGGTGCTTGCCGTGATGAATTTGCATCGTCTGGGAATCGATATTCGGTTCCAGGGCATCAAACGCATAAGGAAGTGACGGAAGTTCAAAAGCCATGGTCATTGCTCCTTCTTTAGCAGATAAAGGTCATGTGTGGAACGTAGGAAATTTACATTCCCTGACCTAAAGGGGAATATACTGCCATTCTACCGCGCAAGTATAAGATGTGTGTTAATCATTGCGCCTTTGGCAAGGGTTAATGTTTCTCTAATCATATCGCTGCCATAGCGCAAAAAGGAATCGGCAATGTGTCCAGTTCAACCCTGGCCTTTTGACCAAGTGCCGCGTCAGATGCTATCATCGGCGCTTTATGAACCCTCACCCAGCGAAAGAAGCATAGCATGGCATCCTTATCAACTGATGTCCCCCGGCAGACGCCGGTTCGGGCTTATCTCATCCTCGCCACCGGAGTCGCCGCTGTAACGTTAGCCGCGATTTTCATCAAACTGGCACAGGCACAGGGCGTGCCTTCCCTGTTCATCGCCGCCGCCCGTTTGGCGATCGCCGCCGTTATTCTGACACCAATCACCCTGCGGCGGCACTGGCGGGATATTCGCGGCCTGAAACGGCGCGACCTGATGCTGGCGCTGCTGGCGGGGTTCTTCCTGGCACTGCACTTTGCCACCTGGATTCAGTCATTTGAGTATACAACCGTGCTGGTCAGCGTCGTGCTGGTGACCACCAGTCCACTGTGGATTGCCATCGCGGAAATCACGCTGCTGCGGGCAAAACTGGGCGGCCTGCTCATCATAGGGCTGGTCATTGGCATTACTGGGAGCATGATTGTCGCCATCCCGCCCGACGGTATCATTGAATTAGGGAACGCGCCACTCACCGGCAGCCTGCTGGCCTTAACCGGCGGCATCATGGTCGCGGCATACCTGCTCATCGGGCGCAGCCTGCGGACACACTTGCCGCTGCTCCCCTATATCTGGCTGGTCTATAGCTGCGCCGCGCTGATTCTGATGATTTTTGTGGAGTTATCGGGCATTTCGATAGTCGGGTATCCAGCAGAGTCGTACTTGTGGTTACTGGCACTAGCACTGATTCCGCAGCTCATCGGCCATACTTCGTTCAATTACGCCCTGCGCTACTTCAGCGCCACGTATACCAGCATCTCGATTGAACTAGAGCCGGTGTTAAGCGCCATCATCGCGTATTTTTTGTTCAGCGAAATCCCCAACACCTTGCAGATTATCGGCAGCGGGATCATCCTGGTCGGGGTTACGCTGGCGAGTCTGGCCCAGGCCAGGAGCAGCAATTAACGCCGTTACCCGGCCAGGATAAATCCCAGGTACTCCGACGCGCCCGGCCAGATGTCAAAACTAAACACATCCTGCGGCAGCATGACCGGAGTCAGGAGATTCTGCCACGCCCCTTCCCTGGCGAGTTCCTGAAGCGTATAGTCCACCAACAGGCGGAAATCAATGTCATTGCGCGGGACGGCAAAAGCAACATACGTCCGACTATACCAGGGGTCAGCATTCCCGGCGCGCGTGGTGATTCGTAGCAGACCCGGATTCGCCTCTAGGTTCGGGATGAGCTTGAGCGAATCGCCAAACGCCATATCCGCGTTGTTGTCTACCAGGATGTTGAACGCCGCGTCCTGCTCGCGGTTGATGGTAAAAATCCGCACAGCAGTATTCACACTGGCGGCCAGCGCATTCACCCGGTCGGCTGCACCAGGTTCGCTAGCAAACACGCCAACCCACTTCCCGCGAATGTCGTTGAACGTCTCATAATCATCGTTTTCTTTGACCATCAGCCGTTCGCCATGCAGCAGGTAAGGTGCGGTCAGGTCTACCCGGTCACTGAACGCCCAATCCAGCACCACACTGGCCGCGATGTCGGCCTGACCGCTGGCGACCAATCCCACCGGGTCATCGCCGGGGACAGCCTGCACCTGCACGCCCCAACGGGACGCCATCACCTGAATCAGCGCCCGGTTTAGGGCATCCAGGCGACGTTCACTCTCCGGCGCGTCGGGCGGTAAATCCACCAATCCCGCCACCCGCAGCACCCCCGCCTGCCGCATACGCGGAATCACGTACTGCGCTGGATACGGCACATCAGCCTGGAACTGGGAGAGCGTTGGGGCGTCCTCCCCTACCCCGTTCCAGGGGATAATCACACTGGGATAGCTGCCACCCGGAAAATAGGTTTGGTAAATTTCCTTCAGCTTGCCCTGCGTTTCCAGGTATTGCAGCGTCCAGTTGATGAGGTTAAGCCAGTTGACATCCTGCCGCCGCACTGCCAGCGCATACGGTTCGGCTGTGATCGGCGTCTCCAACAGGCGCACCAACCCGGATGCAATCGAAGCCGATTGGGATTGCAGATGCACCCGACTGTCTACCACCGCGTCCACTTCCCCGGCAGCCAATGCGGTGACGGCCTGCCCCAGGTTATAGTAAGTTAGCACCATCGCCGAAAGACCACTACGCCGCTGCCATTCGGCCACAGCCAGTTCGCTGGATGTCCCCAGCACCACGCCCACCCGCCGTCCTGCCAGATCAGCGGGCTGCTGGGCGGTATCCTCATTCCGCACCAGCATAGCCTGCGCCCCGATGTAGTACGTCTGGCTGAATTCCACCTGGGAATCGAGTTCACGGCGATGCACTAAGGCCGCTGCCAGTACATCTACTTCGCCGTTCTGGAGCATACTCACCGCAGTCTGCCGCGTCACTTGTACCGGCACGAAGGTCACGTCCCAGGCTTCAGCCAGTGCCCGTGCTAAATCAGCATCATAGCCGATCACTTCGCCGCGAATGTTCAGTTCACCGAACGGCGGCGCGTTATAGAGCATCCCTACTCGTACCTCGCCACTGCGCTGCACACGCGCCAGAGTGGATTCGGCCAGCAATGCATCGCTCACGCCGTTATCCAGCGTCGGGATTGGAGTCGGGGGCGCCAGGGTCGGCACGGCATCCATTTGTTGCGCCAACGATGCCCCTGTAACCCACAGTCCCAGGCTAAGAGTGAGTGCCGTCAGTCCAGCTAGAATCAGTTTTTTCATAGGTAGCAGCTTGATTTTGATAGAGACGATTGGCTTTGATATAGGTTAAAACAATATCCGGCACCAGGTAACGCACGCTGCGCCCAGCGCGAATCCGTTCTACGATGTCACTGGAAGAAATCTGCAAAATCGGGGCGTCAATCATGATGGTGCGGGCTGCCAGCCCCGGCAGAACCGCCGCGTGCATGTCGGCTTCAATCCCATCCAGGGGGCGACGCATCACACCCAGCCGACACAGCCGAATCAGTTCTTCCGGCTGATACCAGGAGGGCAGATCATGAAACGAATCGCCCCCCATCACGAAGAACAGGTCGGCCTCCGGGTACATTTGTTGAATAATGCGCACCATTTCCAGGGAATAATGCGGCCCGGCCCGGTCAATATCCACCCGCGAAATGCGAAAACTGGGGTTATCCTGCGTCGCCAGCTTCAGCATCTCCAAACGATGGTGAATCGGGGTTTTCATCTCATGCTGTTTGTGGGGCGGGTCGCCCGCCGGGACAATCAGTAAATCGGTCAACCCCAGGGCATCCGCCGCATATTCAGCCAGGATTAAGTGACCTAAGTGAGGTGGATCAAATGTGCCGCCCAGAATGCCTACCCGCTGCATAGTCCCCTATTCCGACCACTCTAATTCAAAGTCACCGATGAAAACCGTATCACCCACCTGCACACCGGCCTTTTCCAGCGCCGCAGAAACCCCCAGGGTTTCCAGAATACGCTGGAAGCGCAGCACAGCGTCCTCATAGTCCCAATAGGTCATCTGGGCTGCCCGTTCGATCCGCTTGCCTGAGACGCGGAACACGCCCTCACCTTCCTTCTCAATGGTAAAGGCGAATTCGTCTTCGGGAATCTCATAAACCGGCATTTCGGGAGCAACCGCTGGAGCCGGCGGCGGCAGCGAATCCATGAGCGCGAACAGTTGCTGAATCAACGGACGCACATTTTCCCGTGTAGCGGCGGAAATCGCCATCGCCTCAATCCCACGCTGTTGCAGCGCCGCCTGGACTTCCGGCCATTTCGCCTGAGCAGTGGGTAAATCCATCTTGGTAAACACGACGATCTGCGGTTTTTCCGCCAATTGCTCGTCATACAACGCCAGTTCACTGTTAATCTGGCTGTAGTCGGCCAGCGGGCTTTCGCTGTCGCCGTTAATCAGATGCACCAGGATTTTCGTACGCTGCACATGCCGCAAAAAGGCATGTCCCAGGCCAACGCCCAGGTGCGCCCCTTCAATCAGGCCGGGAATATCGGCCACGACCATATCCCGGTCATCCAGCAGCACCACGCCCAGATTCGGCTCAAGCGTGGTAAAGGGATAGTCCGCAATCTTGGGGCGGGCATTGCTGATAACCGACAGCAACGTAGACTTACCCGCATTCGGCACGCCCACCAGCCCGACATCGGCGATCAGTTTGAGTTCCAGTGTCAACCAACGTTCAATACCCGGTTCGCCCTTCTCGGCCACGCGCGGCGCTTGATTGGCGGCATTGGCGAAACGCGCATTCCCGCGTCCGCCCCGTCCACCATGAACAACTGTCACCTGATCGTCCGCGTAAACCAGGTCAGCCAGCAGCGCGCCAGTTTCCGCGTCGCGCACCACTGTACCGGGCGGCACTTCAACCGCTAATGGCTTCGCACTGGCCCCGGTCTGGTGCTTAGGGCGTCCCTTTACACCGGAGTCCGCCTTAAAATGAATACGGCGCTGGAACGTAGCCAGGGTGTTGATCTTGGGATTGACCTTGAAGATCACGTCCCCGCCATTCCCCCCATCACCACCCGATGGCCCGCCGCGCGGCACAAATTTCTCGCGGTGGAAAGCAATCAGGCCGTCGCCGCCGTCCCCACTGCGCACATAGATTTTAACTTCGTCTAACATGCTATTCTCTACTTCACCTGTCCAACCGATGAGTATCTCATGAACATTCGAGTTCAGGCAGGCAATCGGGTTGCCCAGCACGATACCATGCGATGGTGCGGCGCGCCCCTTCGCGGAAGCTGATTGGCGTAAAGCCCAGTTCCTGACGCGCCTTCTCACTGGAAATCCGCCAGTTATTATACACATACGAACGCAGGTTCAGCGGCCAGAACGGTTCACTGCGTGTAATCACGGAAACCGCCTCCAACATCCGGGCGGTCTGAATCCCCAGCCAGCCGGGAATCGGCAGGCGCGGCCAGTGGAGTTGGGCTTCCTCACACACAATATCGAAAGCCTCTTTATGGGAAATCCAATCGCCGCAAATATGATAAATCTCGCCTAACCGGGACAGCTCAAGTGCCTTCAGAATGCCCTGGGCGACATCGGCAATGTACGCCGGGAAAATAATATACCGTCCGCCATTAATCTGCATGATAATCCCGCGCATCGGGTCTTTGAAAAACAGTCGGTTAAAGGCGTAGGTTCCCAACGGGCCGTAGTACGCGCCCGGACGCAGGATCACCACCGGGAGTTGATGCTTTTCATAATACGTGATGGCGACCTGTTCCGCCCGCAGTTTGCTTTTCTGATACGGGTCAGCCGGATTGGGTGGATAGCTTTCGTCAATAATCGAGTCGGGGTCGGGGTTGCCGATCACCGCCGCCGTCGAGATGTGGATGACTCTTTCAACCCCCGCCGCCTGCGCCGCCGCCATGACATGCTCGCTGCCGCGTGCATTCGTTTCCAGGAAATCCCGTTCATTCCCCCAGAAACGAAAGCGCCCACCGGCATGAATCACATAACGACACCCGGCGACACCCTGCTGAACAACCTCTTTATCTAGCAAATCGCCGGCTACAACCTGTATCTGAGGATATTGGTTCAACCAGGTATTCGCCGCTGGATCTCTGGTCAGGATGCGCACAGGATAACCCGCCTGGCACAAGGCCGGAACCAGATGTCGCCCTAAAAACCCAGTCCCCCCGGTCACAAAAATCATAAAATAACCACCCATAAGTGTGCGAGCGCACCGGGGTTCCGGCGGCGAAAAGCAAATTAATTGTCACGCCCAATCGTGCTTGGAAAATCGGGAATCACTTGCATTTCCTGGAGGACACGTTTGTTTTCCCATCCTTGTGGGAGTTCTTGGACAAAGGCTGCGATTTTCCAATGTGCACCTCTGTCATCGTAAATCATCTGGTAGACCATGATCCCATCCGTGAGGTGCTGTGTGTGCAGCCGTTCACGAGACGGGTAATTATAAGTTGCCATCCGGCGTTGAGTCTGGTAATCAATAACGATACAGCGCTTGCCATCATCGGAGAATGCTTTCACATGCACCTGATGATCGCAGCGCAGCACGCCCACATAACAGTACGGGCGGCGCACCTGGTACTGCGTGACGACGTGCTGGTAGTGGCGCAGAAACTTGTCGGCCATATAGAATGGCGCCCCCGCCAGTGGACGCGGCCAAGCCAGCAGCAGGCTATCTTGCAGCCACTCTACAGCCAGCAAATAGTCTGTTTTTACCTGTTCAATGACCGAATCCGGTGGCATTTAATCTGCTTTCCCTGTCCATTGAGTACAAACCTATGCAGGCACTTTCAAAGACTGTTTGACTATTCGAGGTTTTTCCCATGGGGGTAAATTCTCAAACAGCTTCTCGGGTAAACCGCTGCAAAAAGCGGAATACTGCAAGGCCCTGCTAATCTGACTTTACTCTGGCAATCGGTAAAATACAATAGGAAAAACAGGCGGGGAAAACCCGATGCACGCACAGAAGAAGGGGGCGAGAGGCTGAATCCGAGGGTCAATCTTAATTGGGCGGCTGGTCTTTGAGTACCATCCAAATATTCTGACGCAGCCGCGCTAGACTGACCGGCTTTACCAGATAGACATCCACTTTTGCCACGCCCAGCGCCAGCGTCTGTTCATTCTGCCCAGAAGATGCGGGCGCGATCACTACCACCCGAAACCGGCTGAAATCCACAATCTCACGCAGTTTTGCCAGCAGTTCCCAGCCGTGCATATCGGGAAGCTGCATATCCATCACCAGCAAATCCGGCAGATCATCCTCCAGCGCCCGCAGCGCATCCACACCGGATTCAACTGGGTGAACCCGCATTTCCATATCCTGGCACAGGGACACAATCGCCCGCAGGCTGTCCAGTTCACCACCAACCACCACCACCTGCCGCCCGCGTGTGACGCTGGTATCGGTCTGACTGGCGATAATCGTCGCCAGATCGTCATCGTGGTTTGCCGGTAGAATCTCATGTTCGCCGGAAACCAACTGCTGTTTGACCTCGATAAAGGCAACCATAAGATCACCCAGGGCGGGCGCGACAGCGTGCAGTTGCTTCTGCGCATTCTCCACATCTTCCAGTGAGGCAAACAACGCACCATCCTTCCCGCTTAAAACCACCCGCTCCCCGCGAAGGTACGGTGTATAGTTTGCAAAGACGCCGGAATCCGCCAGCGCCTGCTGCACCTGGGGGAGATCGCCAGCGAGCAGCGTGGTATTCAGATAATACATCCGCACCAGTTCCCGCCCGCGCTGCAGCACCTGGAGGTAACTATGTCGACCTGTTTCCGGCAAGGCGTATAACCAGACATAGGCCCGGTTAAAATGCTCAACCCGACCCGCAGACTTGAGCTGGTTCAATTCGTAATCGGTCACGGGATGCCCGATGTCTTCGTAGCGAAACGGGCGATAATCCCCGGACAGCAAATCCTGAACCTGCGCCTCATCCCACTGAATCACAAACGCGCCATCGGTCAGGGTAAAGACCGAATGACGGGGAACCGCAGCACCACTCAGGACTTTTTTCATGGCAACCAACAACATCATTAACCACTGTGCTGGAACTTATCCATTATCCAGCAAAGTGGAAACACGGTAAGGAGTAACAATCGCCCTCGCTAAAGTTTGACGAAGTATGCCGCTGCCGCACGGTCTATAAGTTCTTTGGTCAGCGCCGGTTTCTCTCCTGAGTAGGATGCGATGTCAATCAACTGCATCACCAGATCACGTGGATGGACGGAGCGCAACGGACGATCATGATTGATGTACCATTCTTTCAACAGATACGCCAGCACCTTGTCGTCATAAGGAATTCGCTTGGCATCACAAATCCGCTTAAAAATATCGCGGAACTGGTCATAAGTTGGATCCGTGATCTCAATTTTGTGACGGATACGACGCAGGAACGCTTCGTCAACCAAATCCCGCGGATCGAGATTGGTCGAAAAAACAATCAGTACATAGAACGGAATTTCAATCTTGCGGCCGGTATGCAACGTCAGAAAGTCCACGCCTTTTTCTAACGGCACAATCCAACGGTTCAGTAGGTCACGTGGACGTACCTGCTGACGGCCAAAGTCGTCAATAAGGAACATGCCGCCGTTGGCCTTCACCTGGAACGGCGCTTCATAAAACTTATTCGTATCATCATAAACGAGATCAAGCCCGGCCAGCGTCAGCTCACCGCCCACCATAATCATCGGACGGCGAATACGAATCCAGCGTGGGTCAGCAATCACGCCCGTGCCATGCTTGACACGGCTGTCCTTCTCCGAAACTTCATGGTTCACGCTGTCGAACACGCGCACAATCTGGCCGTCCACATCAATAGCGTAAGGTATCCACATATCATCGCCCAGAATCATGCGCCCTACTGTCTCTGCGACGGTGGTCTTACCATTCCCTGGCGGTCCATACAGGAAGATCGAACGCCCCGAATTCACCGCCGGGCCAATACGATCCAGCATCTCATCGCTGATTACCAGGTGCTGCATGACCATCTGCAGGTCTTCCCGATGGACAACCAACCGTTCCCGGTTTTGCAACCGCATAGCCTTCACATATTCCGGCAGTGGCACAGGCGCTGGCCCCGCATACTGTGACCGATCCATCGCTTCGTGCGCTTTTTCAGAACCCTTGGCGGAAATCACATATTGGTAAGAGGCCTCGCCAAACCCACCGGAACCGCGTACTTCGACATACTTCTCTCGTTTGAGGAAGTCCATCACGGAGTCCACCACGCCGACATAGGGCAGCTTGACGATCTCGCTGATGTCATGCCCGGCCATCACACCGCCCAGGTACAAGACTTTAATCACCAGGTCGGCTACATTCAGCATGTTCAGCCCGGTTGCATCCAGGCTATCAATGGGCGGCGGCGTCCAGGCGACACTCCCCCCAGACATCTCCGGCATCGGTCCGGGTTGTCCTGCCAGCTTTTTGATTGGGGAACGCGGAACATTTCGAGATTGATCGGACATGTGTACATTCCTTGCCTACTGGCGCGAACCAGTCAGTTTAACGAGCGGATTAGACGGAATGGAGAGAAAGACAGGATGCCTTCACTCTTTTATGATCTTCTTACAAGGTGTACAGTAGATTATATAGTAGGGTTGAACATAGACACAAGTTGGCTCACGGAATTACTCAGGGAATAAATGCAGTATGATAGATCAGATACAATGGCTCGGACATGGTAGTTTCTTTATCCAGGGGCCACCCCTCATCTATATCAACCCCTGGCGGGTCGCGCGAAACACCTTCCTGGCCGACATGATTCTGGTCAGTCACGACCACTATGACCACTGCTCACTGGCCGATGTGAACAAGCTGCGCGGCGAGCATACGCTGGTTGTAGGTAGCGAAAAAGTCGGCAGAGAAATCGAAGGCTGTCATATTCTGCGCCCCTGGCAAAGCATCACCGTTGACCGCGCCAGCATAAAGGCAATACCTGCCTACTCTACCAGCAATTTGCAGCATCCGCAGAGTGATGGCGGTTTGGGCTTTGTGATTTCCGTGAACTACTTCGATATATACTATGCAGGAGACACAGAGATCATCCCCGAAATGAATATGATTCACCCCGATATTGCCATTCTTCCGATTGATGGAAATGGCACACTCACTATCAATGCAGCGGTAGAGGTTGTTAGAAAGATGCGTCCGCGCTGGGTCATCCCGGCCAATTGGGGGCCAGGGACAGAGGGCGCAAACGATACGGATGTCCGTATCTTCAAGCGTGAAATCGGCGGGCGGGCTGAAGTCATCATCCCGAACCTAACCACAATAGACGAGAGTTAAACCCCCAGTCTCACACCTCATCACGTGAATCAACAAGGGGCGCGAAGCCCCTTGTTACAATAGTCGCTGTGAGCAGAAGGAGATTACGCCGCCGGAGACAGGTGGCCGTCATCCATCCATTCGAGTTTGACCCCATTCACATCGTAAATGTGGGGCTTGGATTTACTCAGAATCACATCGGCGTCAATCACAATCTTGCGAATATCATCCCGGCTGGGGATTTCAAACATCACATCCAGTAGTCGGCTTTCAATGATCGAGCGCAGACCGCGTGCGCCAGTGCCGCGATTGGTGGCGACATCCGCCGCCGCCCCTAATGCCGAGTCCTCAAACACCAGTTCCGCGTTATCCAGACTCAACAGGTGTTTATACTGACGCACCAAGGCATTTTTGGGCTCAATCAGGATTTTCATGAGCGCGTCACGAGTCAGCGGTTCAACATGCACCAGCACCGGCAACCGACCAATAAACTCCGGGATCAACCCAAACATCATCAGATCTTCCGGGCTGACCTGCCGCAACAAAGTCGCCTGGTCGTGTTCCTTGCGCTGGTTGGACGCCTGGAAGCCCAGCACCCCACCCACACCAATCCGTCGGCTAATGTTATCCTCTATGCCAGAGAATGTCCCGCCACAGATAAACAGGATATTGGTGGTATCAATCTGGATGAATTCCTGGTGCGGGTGCTTGCGCCCACCTTGTGGCGGCACATTGGCAACCGTTCCCTCAATAATCTTCAGGAGCGCCTGCTGCACACCTTCGCCGGAGACATCACGAGTGATTGACGGATTATCATTGGACTTGCGAGCAATCTTATCAATCTCGTCAATGTAGATGATGCCCTTCTCGGCACGCGCAATATCACCATCCGCTGCCTGAATCAGGCGCAGTAGGATATTTTCGACATCTTCACCCACATACCCGGCCTCGGTCAACGCCGTCGCATCCGCAATACAGAACGGCACATCCAGGATACGTGCCAGGGTTTGCGCTAGCAACGTTTTTCCGCTCCCCGTCGGCCCAACCATCACAATATTGCTTTTTTCCAGTTCCACTTCATTCGCGGTCATCTGGGACTGGATACGCTTATAGTGATTGTAAACCGCTACGGCCAGTACCCGTTTCGCGTGTTCCTGCCCCACCACGTATTCATCCAGGTGAGACATGATTTCACGCGGGGACAGGAGATTCTCAAGGAGAAACTCTTCCTGCGGGAAGTGATACCCGGAAAGCATACTGTGTTCCATCAGTTTGGACTGACAGCGATCCACACAGTAATTGCAGATATAGACGCCTTCCGCGCCGCCGATTAGATGCTCAACTTCGCTGGCATCACGACCACAAAATGAGCAGTGCTGGCTACCGTGAAAGTAGTTCACGTTAAACTCGCCCCTTACTACTTACTGTCCTGACCGTCGCTGCCCTTCAGAACCGAATCGATTAGACCGTAATCCGCCGCCTGTTGCGCGGTGAAGTAAATATCACGATCCGTATCATGCACCAGCACGTCGCGTTCCTGGCCGGTGTGCTTGACGAAAATATCGTTCAGCGCATCCTTCAGGCGCATAATCTCATTAGCCTGAATCACGATGTCGGAAGCCTGACCCTGTGCCCCACCCAATGGCTGGTGCATGTGGATAGTCGCATTCGGCAGTGCGTAACGCATCCCGTGTTCACCAGCGGTGAGCAGCACCGTGCCGAAACTTGCTGTCAGGCCAATAGCAACTGTGCTGACCGGAGAGGAAATCAACTGCATCGCGTCATAAATCGCTAGCCCAGCGTAGACCACACCCCCAGGGGAGTTAATGTACATGTTAATCTGGCGTTCCGGGTCTTCACGCTGTAAATAGAGTAACTGTGCCACAATCAGATTTGCAACTTGGTCGTTGATCGGCGTTCCCAATAACACGATACGATCCCGTAGCAGCAGTGAATAAATATCATAGGCACGTTCGCCACGGCTACCCTGTTCAATCACCATCGGGATAACATTCTGTACGTTCATCGGCACGAGACAACTCCTTCCGTGTAGGGCTTCTTCACCAGTATGTTCAAATTACTCGACATCTTCACCGGGAGTGTTTTCTACATCAGCCACGCCCGAATCTTCGGATTGCGGTAACTCCTCAGCAGTAATCTCCGGGGCTTCGCCCTTAGCAATGGCGATGACCCGTTCAACGGCCTGCCGTTGAGTCAATTCGCTGTATAAATTATCACGCATGGAGGCGGTTGAGAACAAAGAACGCATCGCTTCGGCCTGGTCACCATACTGGGCAACCATCGCCGTGATTTCTTCGTCAACGGCCGACTCGGGTACCGTGATCTTCTCATCCTGAACGATTTGGCGCAACACCAGGCCCTGTTCGAGTTCACGCACTGCCGCGTCCCGATTATCCGCCTCAACATCCTCGCGGGATTTATTCAGGATGCGCATATAGTCTTCCAGCGTCAATCCCTGACGACGCAGTTCCTGATCCAGGTAGCGCAGGCGCGTATTGATTTGATCTTTCACCATCGCTTCAGGATAGGCAATCTTTGCACCCTCCACCAGGTTCTCTAGAGCCTGGCTGAAGTACGTGTCATTAGCCTGATTTTTGGCATTTTTTTCGAGGTTTTCACGAATACGCATCCGCAGTTCCAGCAGCGTGAGGGGTTTAGGTTCGCCATCCTCGCCCTTCTCCTCAGCGGTCACCCGTGCTGCGAAATCATCCGTGAGTTCGGGCAGAGTCATGGTTTCAACCTTCTTGATTGTCACCACAAAGTTGCCTTTTTCCCCGGCGAGATTTTCATATTTCTCTGCATCATCCGGGAATTCCAGTTCAAACTCCCGCGTCTCGCCCACCGCTGCACCCACCAGAGCCGCATTAAACCCAGGAGCAAACTCGGCATGGTCATCATTCAGGACGATAATCGAGTCATGGCGGTGCAGCAGCACCTTATCATCGTCATGGAAGTGACTGTCCATATCCATGTCGTCATGTTCTTCTTCAGTATCGTCAGCTTCGGCTTCTGCCGCTTCGGCCACCGTTTCTGGGGCTGCTTCTGACTCGGTTTCCGCCTCGTCCTCATCTACCAGCACAGCATGAATATCTACGGTCAGGCGGTTGCCCATAGCAACGGGCTTGGAGCTCTCTTCAATTAAAGCGTGTTGTTCTTGAAGTTCCTTGAAAACACTCTCGACATCAGAGTCTTCAACAACGGGGGCCGTGTAATCGAGCCGAAGCACGCGATAATCACCAAGATCAATTTCAGGTTCCAACGGCAGCACGAAAATCAGTTTCGGCGGGTCGGCGGAAAAATCCTCGAATGACGCCGGGCCGTAGGGATTCAGCCCCGACTCATCCAAGGCTTCCGGGTAAACCTGGTTTGCGATAATTTCCGCTGCATCTTCAATGATTGCTGCTTCGCCAATGTAATTCGCCAGGATTTTATAGGGAGCTTTACCCCGCCGGAATCCGGGAATATTGACCTTTTTGGCAATCTTACGCGCCGCTTCCTTCTTGGCGCTGTCAAAACGTTCGGCATCAATTTCTACTGTCAGCCGGGCGGTATGGTTATCGAGACGTTCAGTTTGAATATTCAAGGGTTATATCCTTCGTAGAGGTGGCCTCTTACGCATCATGATTATAGCATTGAGCAAATCGAAGTGTGTGTAAAACTTTCGTTAGACTTTACACCTGCTATTGAACAAGAAAGGCGCAGAATGCGCCCTAAATACAGCTTTGGGGAAGGCGGGACTCGAACCCGCACGGATAAACCACATGATCCTAAGTCATGCGCGTCTGCCAATTCCGCCACTCCCCCGGACCCAAAGAGTTTAAGTAATTATATGTAAGCCACAAACACATCTCAAGCCCGAATCACTCGATGTGTATCTCGGAAACATCCTCGATATCCAGGTCGCCGACCTTCGCCAGAACACTGGTGATCACCAGTTGAGCAAATCGGAAGAGACTCTGCATCCGCGTGATCCGATCCAGATAGAGTTCAGCCAGTTCTTTGTCGTTCACCGTCATTTCCGGCATCGCATCCGAAAGCCGGTCAATATTCTCTTCCATAACGTGCAGCGCCCGGTCTACATCACGCATTTCTCGCCCGGCCAGAATATTCGAGACGATCTGTAGAAAGTCCGTCTCAGCCTCGTAATACTTGCGCCGCCCGCCACCACCACGCACCCAAACCTGCCGCACCATGCCCATATGTTCCAAGGTGCGCAAATTCATACTCACACTGGCCTTAGAAATATCCAGCAGTTCAACCAAATCATCCAGACTCAACGGCGTCGCACTCAGCAGCAGTGCGCCATAGAGCTGCCCCATCACTTTGCTGAATCCAAAATAATCGGAAAGCTGTCCCAGGCCGTCCAGCATACTTTCCTGGGCAGTCTCTAGCGTGGGATCACGCTTACTACCATCACCATTTGCTTTGAGCTGGGACTCAGCCATATTGCTATTTTCCTTAATCATGAAAACCGAATATCGTCTGCGTTCGCATCAACCTAAATCTTAACACATAATCGTAACACTCTTAAGAGTGACTGACAACCACTGGCACATTTCCTATTTCAACTCTGTGTAAAACAGGGCAAGAGACCTATCCAAGTACTGAACAAAGACCGCTCATACCAGTACAATCGCTCTACCGTCAACATCGGGTAGCACGAATAGAGTGCCAGTGGTAAGATTACCCTTACAAATGCGTGATCTTTCACAATTGCCCCGTTGCAGGAGCAGGTCAAATGTCTTCGAATATTCCTGATATTGTTATTAGCCGTCTCCCAATCTATTTGCGTGCCTTAAACCGGTTACAGCAAGAAGGTATGGAATTCACATCGTCGCACGAACTAGGACAGCGTCTGGGTATCAGTTCTGCCCAAATCCGCAAGGACCTCTCGCACTTCGGGGGATTCGGCAAACAAGGTACGGGCTATAACATTCATTACCTGGCGGAGCAGTTACAGCAGGTTTTGAAAGTCAATAGGGAATGGGAAGTCGCATTGGTTGGCGCAGGCGACCTGGGTAGCGCTTTGGCACACTATAAAGGCTTTGCAGATCGTGGATTTCGCATCGCCTGTGCATTTGATAATGCACCAGACAAAATCGGGCGGTCACTCGGCAGTTTCATCATTCAATCCATGGCCGATATGCCGTTTGTTATTCGGGATCGGGACATCAAAATTGCTATGCTGGCTGTCCCAGCACAATACGCCCAGGAAGTTGCCAATCAACTTATAGAAGCCGGGATTCGCGCAATCCTGAACTACGCGCCCATTAACCTCAACGTCCCGGAATACGTCCGGGTACAGCACATTGATCCCGTCGTTCACATGCAGCGTATGACGTACTATCTGTGACCTGTGCGCCGCTAAAACTGAGGCGTCCGCCGCTGGAAGTCCTCATCTTCCAGCGCCCGCCCCGCGCCTACCGCCACCGTAATCATCGGGTTTTCAGCGCGATAGACCGGGACACCGGTTTCACGGGTCAGGAATTGATCCATACCGCGCAACAACGCGCCGCCACCTGTCAGCACAATTCCTCGATCAATAATGTCCGAGGCGAGTTCGGGCGGAGTCTGGCTCAGAACGGACTTCACCACTCCAGCAGTAACGGCCAACGGTTCAGCCAGGGCCTCAACCACTTCGCTCGTGCTGATGGTGACGGTACGCGGCAAGCCGCTCACATTATCCCGCCCCTGGACGTCCATCGTCATCTCTTCCGGCAAATCCACCGCCGCGCCAACCTGAATCTTGATCGATTCGGCTGTGGGCTGTCCAACTGAAAGATTATATTTGCGCCGGACATAGGTGATGATAGCATCATCCTGCCGTAAGCCCCCGACCCGGCCACTCTCAGCGCGGATTATGTTATTCATACTCAGGATTGCGGCTTCCGTCACGCCGCCACCGATGTTCACCACCATGTCCCCAGCCGGAGTTCGCACCGGAAGCCCCGCGCCAATAGCGGCGGCCAGCGGCTCCTGAATCAGGAAGGCCCGCCGCGCCCCGGCAGACAACGCCGCCTCATGGACAGCGCGCTTCTCGACACTTGTCACGCCATACGGCACTGAAATCATCACCGTCGGCTTCACCATGCGAATACGCCCGGCCACCTTATCAAAAAAATGCCGTAGCATCGCTTCGGTCACTTCATAATCGGCAATCACGCCGTCTCGGAGTGGGCGGATTACCTGAATATCCTCTTCGTCTACCCGACCCAGCATTTCCCGCGCCGCCTGGCCGATCTCAACAATCGTTTCTTCCTCAGTGGTCAACGCGACCAGCGACGGCTCTTGCAGGACAATCTGCCCATTTTCGTAAATCAGCACATTGACCGTACCGAGGTCAACACCGAGATCTTTTGAGAACAGTCCCATCGTTCATCTCACTCACTGCCGATAATCATCACCCAATTATCATCGCATGGCTAGAAAATAGCAACGCCCGGACGGAAATCACAGACCGGGCGTTGGGTAATGAATGTTCAACTGAAAATATCAGTCGCCATCCTCGTCAATAATCCGTATCAGGGGGCCGCGAGACTGCATCCGATTCTTGATCCGCAACGCTAGTTCGGCACGTCGCAGCGCCAATACCGCCGCCCGATTTTCGCCTTCCGGAACACCTTCAGCCATCATTTGAGACGCGCGTTCCCGCGCCGCTTCAATAGCTTCCAGGTCCATCCCATAAGACGATTCTGCCAGATCAGCCAGCACCACCACTTTGTCAGGACGGATATCCACCACGCCACCATAGATAGCGAAGCTTTCTTCTGCGCCCCCTTTGCGGATGACCAGTTCGCCAAAGCCCAGTGTCGTCAAAACGGGCGCGTGATGCGGCAGCACGCCCATCTCGCCTTCAGAACCAGGGATCAGGATGAAATCCGCCTCCGGCTCTTCGAACACCCGTCTTTCTTGAGTCACCACTTCTACATGAATCGGCATCATTCGCCCCTTTATGAACTAATTCTGGGATGCTTCATGACGCGCCAGCACATCCTCAATCGGCCCGGCCATATAGAAATTCTGCTCTGAGATATGGTCCAGTTCACCATCCAGGATCATACGGAAACCGCGAACGGTATCCCGCACTTTAACGTAACGGCCTTCGCGCCCGGTGAACTGCTCGGCCACCACCATCGGTTGGCTGAGGAACAGTTCGATCTTACGCGCACGGGCGACCAGCATCTTGTCTTCGTCGGAAAGTTCATCCACACCCAGAATGGCGATGATGTCCTGCAAGTCCTTATACCGCTGGAGAACCTGCTGCACTTCACGGGCGGTGCGATAGTGTTCCTCACCCACCACGTTGGGGTCGAGAATCTTGCTAGTACTCGCCAGCGGGTCAATCGCCGGGAAGATACCTTTTTCCACAATCGAACGTTCCAGCGCAATCGTGCTATCCAGATGCGTGAACACCGCTACCGGAGCAGGGTCGGAGTAGTCATCTGCAGGCACATAGACCGCCTGCATGGATGTGATCGCGCCTCTTCGAGTCGAAGTGATGCGCTCCTGCAACTGCCCCATTTCGTCTGCCAGCGTCGGCTGATACCCCACTGCCGAAGGCATACGCCCCAACAGTGCCGACACTTCCGAACCAGCCAGAGAATAACGGAAGATATTATCAATAAACATCAGCACGTCTTTGCCCTGGTCACGGAAATATTCCGCCATCGTCAGACCAGAGAGCGCCACACGCAGCCGCACACCGGGTGGTTCATTCATCTGGCCGAACACCATCGCCAGCTTGTCCAGCACCCCGGCCTCGGCCATTTCGCCGTAAAGCTGCGTCCCTTCACGAGTACGCTCCCCTACCCCGGCGAACACCGACAGCCCTTCATGCTGAGTGGCGATGGAGTTAATCAGCTCCATAATCGTAACTGTCTTGCCCGTCCCTGCGCCACCGAAAATCCCAGTTTTACCGCCCTTCGCCATCGGCGCGATCAGGTCAATCACTTTCAGGCCGGTTTCAAACACTTCGATCTGCGTGGCCTGATCCTCGAACAACGGCGGCGTCGCATGAATCGGGCGATGCGGCAGGTCTTTGGGAACCGGAGGTTTCTGGTCAACCGGGCGGCCAATCACGTTGAACACGCGCCCCAGGGACGCTTCACCAACCGGAACCTGAATCGGAGAACCGGTGGAATAGGCCGGAATATTACGCTGCATACCATCGGTAGTATCCATCGCTACCGTGCGCACCAAATCATCGCCCAGGTGCATCTGCACTTCCAGGATCAGGTCTGCCTGGTCTTCGCGCGGCACGCGCAGCGCTTCATAAATGTCTGGGAGTTGGCCGTGCGGGAATTCCACGTCCACCACGTTCCCCAGCACCTGCGAAACACGTCCTTGAACTTCGCTCATTCGTCACAATCTCCTATGTGGTGTGTGTTTTATCGCTAGGCTTTGCGCCCGCCGATGAGTGTGTCTTGTAATTGTTTCAGGCCGTCCCAATCGCCCTTCGCAGCAAAGGCAGCCTGTTCCGCCCAGGTGCCGAGGCTAGGCGCAAGGCGTATCCCGGCAGCTTCAATCGCGGCGGTCAAGGTTTCTTCGGATGCCCCCGCCAGCTGCGCGAACGTCGTAATGCCTGCAGCCTGAAGCGCCGCGGACATCTTCGGGCCGATTCCCTCAATCCGGGTCAGGTCGTCACCCCCGGCAGAGGCTTTCTTAGCCTTTTTCTTTGGCGCTGGTTTGCTCTTGCCATTTGTGCCGTTCGTGGTTTGCATTGCCTCGTGATAAGCAGCCAGAATTTGATCAGCCGCTTTATCAATCGTATCTTGCAAGGCTTCTGCCCCACCCACGATATCCAGGATTTCAGCCGTAATCGCGGACTGTCGTGCTTTGTTATAAACCAGGGTCAGATCAGCAGTAAGCTGTGTCGCGTTGTCCGAAGCATTCCGCATCGCAACCATCCGCGCCGAATGTTCGCTGGCCTGGCTTTCGAGAACTGCTTGGTACAACTGTAATTCGGTAAAACGTGGGACGATTTCGTCCAGAATCGCAGCCGCGCTCGGCTCATATTCATAATCCTGCGCGCCGCCACTGACCGAAGGTACATCTTTCACAAACTCAGCAGCGACCTGATCTTCCGTCGTGTACGGAATCAGAGGCAACCAGCCCAGCACCACCGGACGCTGTGTCAGGGTATTGATGAAGTCCGTATAGGCAATAAACACCTGATCTACCGCCCCACGCAAGAATTCATCAATCGCCAGACGTGCCACCGGAGCAATGTCATCCGTCGTCGGATCAGCGGGCAGATCACTGAACTCAGCGATTACATTTTCCCCGGCATGAATAAGCGAGTCGCGTCCCTTGCGCCCAACCGTAACAAATTTAACCGGCTTGCCCAGGCGCTGGGCAAACCGCTGCGCTACCCGAACTATATTGGTGTTATACGCCCCTGCTAGACCACGATCCGCCGTAATGAGAACGACCATGGCCGATTTCACCTCAGTCCGTTCCGCCAGCAGCGGGTGTAGGAGCGTTCCTTTCGCCGCAAAATTCTGGATGTTCAGCAGAATCTCCCAGGCTTTTTCCGAATACGCACGACTGGCAAGAACCCGGGCTTGAGCGCGGCGCACCCGGGAAGCGGACACCGCCTCCATCGCGCGGGTGATCTGCGAAATATTTTTCACACTGCGGATACGTTTCTTAATCTCACGTGCCGAAGCCACCTAGCACCTCCTTCCTGTCCCGAATCGAGCGCATTAGCTCCAGCTTTCGTTGAAGGTTTCGATGGCTTTCCGCAGGCTGGCGATGATGTCATCGTTCCATTCGTTCGGATTGTTTGCAATCGCATCCGCCACATCAGAAAACTGAGCATGGTAAGCCCGCAGGAAGGCCGCCTGCCACTCTTTCACCCGTTCCACTGGCACATGGTCGAGCATCGCGTTTGTACCGGCATAAATCAGCGCGACCTGGTCGGCGAGCGGCATTGGTTGGTACTGTGGTTGCTTAAGCAGTTCTGTCAGGCGCAGACCACGATCAAGCTGTGCCTGAGTGGATTTATCAAGGTTCGAGCCAAACTGCGCGAAGGCCGCTAAGGAGCGGAACTGGGCGAGATCGAGCCGCAAACCACCAGCGACTTTCTTCATCGCCTTCGTTTGGGCGTCACCACCCACACGACTCACACTGATACCCACGTTCAGCGCCGGGCGCTGGCCGGAATAGAACAAGTCGGCTTCCAGATAAATCTGACCATCTGTGATCGAAATCACGTTTGTCGGCACATAAGCGGATACGTCGCCTAGCAGCGTTTCAATAAAGGGAAGCGCTGTCAGGCTGCCACCGCCGCGTTCCTTGCTTAACTGCGCGGCCCGTTCCAACAGACGACTGTGCAGGTAGAACACGTCACCAGGATACGCTTCGCGTCCCGGTGGACGGCGCATCAGCAGGGAAACCTGGCGATAAGCCCAGGCGTGCTTGGAAAGGTCGTCATAGATCACCAGCGCGTCCATGCCGTTTTCCATAAACCACTCACCAACGGCGCAACCGGAATACGGCGCGATATAGTTCATCGCTGCCGGGTCAGAGGCCGCTGCCACAACCACTGTCGTGTACTCCATCGCGCCGGATTCTTCCAGCAGCGCGACCAAGCGGGCAACCTCACCCTTGCGCTTGCCGATTGCGACGTAAATGCAGTACATATCCTTCCCCTTCTGGTTCAGGATAGTATCAATCGCAATCGCTGTCTTGCCAGTCTGTCGATCACCGATGACCAACTCACGCTGCCCGCACCCAACTGGGATCATCGAGTCAATGGCGATCACGCCGGTCTGTACCGGGCGATACACGTTCTGGCGTTCCATCACGCCGGGAGCAATCCGTTCAATCAGATACGATTCTTTGGACTCAATCGGCCCCTTGCCATCCACCGGGTTACCCAGGGCATCTACTACGCGGCCAACCAGCCCCTTGCCCACCGGCACCGACGCCACCTTACCGGTGGGGCGGACTTCAGCGCCTTCGTTGATGTCATCGTATTCACCCATGATGATGACACCGACATTATCTTTTTCAAGATTGAAGGCGATACCGGCTGACCCGTTTTCAAACTTGACGAGTTCGCTAAAACGGATGTTTTCCAGGCCGGAAACACGGGCGATACCGTCACCGATTTCCATAACCGTACCGACTTCATAACTTTCGACAGCCGGAGAAAAACCTTCTAACTGACTTAACAAAGATTGAGCAATATCGTTGGAGATTTCCGCCATTGAGGGCCTCCCTTTTCCAGAGATAATCAGATATGGTGTTCTGCAATCAGCATGGTTGTGCTGGTGATTAAAGGGTAAAAACATCTATTGATGATATGCCGCACGCTCAGTGCATTGTAGCCTATGACGCATTATCTGTCCACTTTTTCACAAAGCTGACGGGTGGTCGGCTGAATTCGTCACTCACCGTTATCCGGCTTTTGCACGGATGCTCCGCTGCCAAGCGTCACTGAACGCTGATACGCTGCCCAGACCGCCCGCGAAATCACCGTGCGCAGTCCCCCTTTTTCCAGGTGATAGATCGCCTCCGCCGAGGTGCCACCAGGACTCGTTACCTGGTTACGCAGTTGCGCTGGATGCAAGCCCGATTCCGCCGCATACTCAACCGAGCCGCGCATGGTTTGCAGCACCAACCGCTCGGCATCCCGCCGCGAAAATCCCATGTGGACTCCGGCGTCAATCAGCGCCTCCATAAACAGGAAAATATAGGCTGGGCCAGTGCCGCTCAAGGCCGTCGCCATATCCAGGTAGCGCTCATCATCCAGGTAAATCTGCTCACCTAAGGCACTCAGCAGGGTTTCAGCTTGTTTGCGCTGTGGTTCTAAGACTTCCGGCGTCGCGGTCCAGACGGTAATCCCCTGTCCGATCTGCGCCGGGGTATTCGGCATAGCGCGAACCACGCTGGCATTTGCCACACCATCCGCAATCGTGCGGATTTTCGCTCCAGCGATAATGCTGAGAACTAGCATAGCCGAATGCGCCCCACGCCGTACCACTGGCATCACACTGTCCAGCACCTGCGGCTTGACCGACAAAACCAGCAGGTCAGCCTCCTGCGCGGCCTCGCCGTTGTCAGACGTGTAGCGCAAACCATAGCGTTCGACCAACTGGCGACCACGCTCCTCGTAGGGGTCAGCGGCGATAATCTGTTCCGGGCGGATCAACTGCTTGTTCAACAGCCCCTTAATCATCGCTTCGCCCATCATGCCTGCCCCGATGAACGAGAGCGTCAGGTTCTCAAACGGCATTGACTTCCCCTTCCATCAGACTATCCATGAGTTCGTTAAACTGGGGAATACTCAACTGCTGTTTGGCATCGCTCATCGCTACTGGCGGGTTGGGATGGACTTCCACCATCAACCCGTCCGCCCCAATCGCCCGTGCCGCCCGCGCTAAGGGGATAGCGATGTCGCGCCGCCCGGCGGAATGGGAAATATCCACGATGACCGGCAGATGTGTCTCTAACTTCAGCACCGCGACCCCACTGATGTCGAGCGTATTGCGCGTCCATTTTTCAAACGTGCGGATGCCGCGTTCCATCAGAATCACGTTCGGATTACCGCTGCTCACAATATACTCAGCGGCATAGAGGAATTCTTCCAGGGTGGCGGCCAACCCACGCTTGAGGATGACCGGTTGGTGTACATGACCGAGGGCTTTGAGGAGGAAACTGTTCTGCATGTTCCGCGCCCCAACCCAGAAGATGTCCACGTAGTCCGACATCATCTGAATCTGACTTTGATCCATAATCTCACTGGTGATGAGCATGTCATATTTGTTCGCCACCTGCCGCGCCAGCTTCAGTCCCGGTTCACCCAACCCCTGGAAATCATACGGTGAGGTACGCGGCTTATAGGCCATCCCCCGCAGAATACGCACGCCGCGCGCAGCCAGTGCCGCCGCCGTCTCATCCATCTGCTCGTAACTCTCCACCGCACACGGCCCGCTGATAATCGTAAATTCGCCGTTGCCAATCTCGAAATGATCTTTCAGACTGATGACCGTCTTATCGTGGGGCGAACCGCGCTGCACCAGGATTTTCGCGCGGGCTTCTTTTTCTTCCAGCGCCATAGACGCCCGAAACACTTCGCGGAATAACGCTTTGATCGTGTCATTACTGAACGGCCCCTGATTCGCCGCTTCCAGGTCTTGCAGCATCTGGGCTTCCCGCTGTGGATCATAGAAGGACGTGCCAAGCTGCGACTGAACTTTTCCAATTTCAGAAGCAATCCGGGCACGCTGGTTCAGCAGGTCGAGGATTTGCAGATTTAACACATCTATCTGGCTGCGCAGTGCTTTCATTTCATCCTGAAGCGTCATGATTTCCCCTCAATCTCCCCATTTAGCTGAGTCTTCTCAACCGTACATTAACCATTTTGATACGGATAATCCGTCTGCCAGCGCGCCGCCGCCGCCGCCACCCGTTCCTCAATCACTTCCACCCCGATTCCAGGGCCGGTTGGTACGCGAATCGTGCTGTTTTCCGCCAGTACGAACGGCGGCTCGGTCAGGTCGGGGTCATAGTAGCGGTCTGTGGCCGAAATATCACACGGGAGTGTCACCCCTGGAAGTGAAGCAAAGGCCAGGTTCGCCGCCCGCCCGATTCCACTTTCCAACAGGCCGCCAATCCACAACGGCAGGTCATGTTCCACGCAGATTTTGTAAATTTCGAGGCTTTCCGTGTACCCACTCACCCGCGCCGGTTTGAGATTGAGGATGCGACACGCCCCTAATTCCAGCGCCAGCCGCAGGTCGTTGGCGGAATGGATACTCTCATCCAGGCAGACCGGTGTTTGTAGCTGTGGCTGAAGTTTGCTGTGTTCGTAGATGTCGTTGTAACCCAACGGCTGTTCGATCATCAGCAGGTTGAAGGCGTCCAACTGTTTCAGGTAATCCGCATCCGCCAGCGTATAGGCACTGTTGGCGTCCAGCATCAGCGTAATATCGGGATACGCCGCTCGTACTCCCCGCGCCAGTTCTACATCCCAACCCGGCTTGATCTTGAGCTTGATCCGCTGGTAGCCCTGCCCCAACCGCTTGGCGATGATTTGTAGCGTCTCCTCAACGGTAGGTTGAATGCCGATGCTGACTCCCACCGTCGCATAGCCCCGGGGTTCGTGACCTTTCGGCAGGTGCGCGGCGAAAGCCTGCGCCAGCGACATCTCATTGGCCTGGGCCAGCGCATCCCACACCGCTGCCTCAATGGCGTGTTTCGCCAGAGGATGTCCGCGCACGCTGCTCAACAGCGGCGGAATCTCGGTGGCGCTGGCAACCGTCTTGCCCAGCACCGCCGGAACCAGAAACTCCCGGAGGATGTGCAGCGCCGTGCCAACCGTCTCATAGCTATAGCCGGGATTAATTTCCGCCGAACTTTCCCCCCAGCCGGTAAAGCCCTGGTCGGTTTCCAGCCTGACCAGCACCGCCACCTTGAACGGTTCCTGGCCGAAGCTGGTTCGCAGTCGTTCTACCAGAGTCATCGCAATCGGGTAAAGCTGGATGGATTTAATCGTTACAGAGCGCATGTTTACTCTCCGTTCAGTGAATCGAAATCAACCGGGGATAGCACGTAAAAAAAGCGTTTTCGCCCCTGGTAATCCTGGTCAATAAAATCAGCCACCGTGTACCCCTGACCGAACGCTGCCTGGAACATTTCCCGCGTATAACGCCGCCACCTAAGTCCTAAATCAGGGTCAGTCTGGGCGATGGTCTTATAATCCGGGGGGATTTCCAACAGAACCGGGGCAGTCTGATTCCAACACCGGCTCGCTGCCTGTATCTCCGGCACTTCCGGTAATCCGTTGGCGTCCCAACCGGTCACGCCCAGCATTTCATTGCCCTGCGCGACATATTCCTCAACAGATAGGGCGGCGACATCATGATCGGCATGGTGCAGCACCCGCGCCGCGCCAACCCACCACTCCGCCAGCAGCCGGTCCGACGATCCCAGCAGCGTCAGGCCGCTGGATTCCTGTGTGCCATAGTGGTCAGGGTAATAGGTGCGGCACAGGCAGCCGAGTTTGCGAATGTTCAGGTGTGCGTTGAGGGCCATCAATGGATCATACGTCCAGGTCACCAACCGGACACCCAACCGAAGCGCCAGGTCGCGCTGAGCCCATTTCAACAGACCGCCGATTCCATGTCCCCGGTATTCGGGCAGTACCACCATGCGTTTCGAGGCAAATTGCAAGTCCGCCACCGTGATTTTCTCGCCTGCCGGTGGGATTGCGCCCAGAAACCCGATCAACAGGCCAATCAATATCTCACCATCGTAGGCTCCCAGAACATGCCCGCCGTACTTAGCGATGGAAAACAGCATGTGCGTGGGAACCAGCGACTCCGACGTATCCCCCCAAAAAACTTTCTGGAGTTCAGCGGCAGCCCGCATCTCATCCATTGTGTGCAGCAACCTGATTTCGATCATCAAATTCCCCGGGGACGGCGGCGAATGGTATAGCGTAGCGCCGACCAGAAATACCGTTTTTGCGGCATATACGTGAGCAGAGTATCCTCAAGCCGCCTGGGATGCAAACCAAAATAGGTATAGGTATTCCCCAGCGGCGCCGAGCGATTCGCAGCCAGAATGTCCAGCCACTGCCCGGTCATCAGCGAACGCGGGAATAACCGGCTGTAGATCGTCGTCAGCCAGCGCAGGATATATGGTGGCACGGAGACTATCAGGCGGGATGTCCCGGTCACGCGCATGACTGTATGGATCAGATCCTCAAGCGTAATATATTCTGCCCCGCCGATTTCCAACACGGTGTCTACCGTGTCCACCGCGTCCAGGCTAGTGATAGTCGCAGTCACGACATCCTGGACGGAAAGCGGGTGCAGCACCACCTCGCCCCGGCCCGGCATCAGAAAGACAAGGGGCGTTACCCGCATGGTCATCGCAATATGGTTGATAAAAGCGTCTTCTTCGCCAAACAGGATGCCAGAGCGGATAACGGTATACGCCAGGCCGCTAGCACGAACCTGGTCTTCAACCAGACCCTTATATCTCAACAGAGCATATGCCGATGATGAGGATGCACCCAGGTGACTGAGGGTGATAATCCGCCCCACCCGTGCCGCCCGCGCCGCCGTGATTAAACCCCGAAGCCCGCCAAGTTCAACCCGTTCCAGGTCGCGTGGACGTCCCCACCATTGTGCGCTTTCCAAGTGGATGATGACATGAACGCCGGTGGTTGCCTGGAACAAGGTTTCTTCATCCAGCAAACTGCCCACCACAATCTCCGGGAGTTTTTCCCAGGGGAGATTTTTGAGACGATAGTCCGGCAACAGACAGCGCACCGCCCGGCCTTCCGCCATCAACTGCGCGACCAGTTGCCGCCCCACGAATCCGGTTGCGCCAGTAACAAGAATCATACATCCTCTCCTGGCGCGGGATTATAACACCGGGCTACTGAAGATAAAATCCCCGGAAACTGTAACCCCCTCCCCCTGATGGGGTTATGTTCTAAGATACACTCTTGAATTATGGCAGCCGCAATTGATACAGTTATTCGCTATGTAGAATAATGGGATTGCGTTTGGTGGAGGGCAATTGTGGAAAGACGACGGGTTGTCGTAACCGGGATGGGGATTATCTGCCCAACTGGAAACTCAGTAGAAGAAGCCTGGAGCAACGCCGCCGCCGGGAAAACCGGTATTGGGACGATCACACGCTTTGATACATCGCACCTGGAAAATCATTTTGGCGGGGAAGTCAAGAACTTCAACCCCGAAGAAGTCCTGGGGCGCCGCGAAGCACGCCGGACGGATCGCGTAACTCAGCTTGGCCTGTATGCGGCTCAGCAGGCGATAGCAGATTCCGGCCTGGAAATCACCGAAGAAAACCGCTATGACGTAGGCTGCGTGATGGGCAGCGGCATTGGCGGTATCAGCACGATTCTGGAAAGTATCAAAACCTTCTTGGAAAAGGGCGCTAAGTCCGTTAGCCCGCTCTTAGTGCCGATGATGCTACCAGACAGTCCGTCCAGCAAAGTATCCATGGTGTATGGGCTGCGCGGGCCAAATTTCGCCATTTCAACCGCCTGCGCCACTGGCAACAACTGTATTGGCGAAGCGACGGCGATTATCCGGCGCGGCGACGCCAAAGCCATTCTGGCGGGCAGCACCGAAGCCGGGCTGGTGGATGTAGCGATTGCCAGTTTTAACAACATGACGGCTATTTCCCGGCGGAACGATGCCCCTGAAAAAGCCTCACGGCCCTTTGACCGTGACCGCGACGGGTTTGTCGTCGCGGAAGGCTCGGGGCTACTCATGCTGGAAGACCTGGAACACGCCCTGGCACGCGGCGCGAAAATTTACGCCGAAATCCTGGGATATGGTCACACATCGGATGCGTATCATGTGACCGCCCCACTGGAAACCGGGGATGGCGCGGCCAAAGCAATTGAACTGGCGCTCAAAGATGCCAATCTCACGCCCCAGGATATTGACTATATCAACGCGCATGGTACCAGTACGCCGCTCAACGATAAGAGTGAAACCCTGGCGATTAAGAAGGCGATGGGCGAACAGGCCTACGAAATCCCCATTAGTTCCACGAAGTCCGTCACCGGTCATCTGATGGGCGGCGCGGGTTCAGTGGAAGCTGTTTTCACGATTATGGCGATACGCAACAATTTCGTGCCGCCGACGATCAACCTGGAAAATCCTGACCCGGTATGCGACCTGAATTACACCCCGAATGTGGGTGTGCCACACGAAATCAGCGTGGCGATGAGCAACTCATTCGGATTTGGGGGGCATAACGCGGTCATCATCATAGGTAAATACAATCAAAATGGTCATGCCTAAATCCGAAAAGGCCTTTCTCCGTAACGGAGAGCAGGGCATCTACGCCCATGTCGTGGGATGGGGGATGGCAGTCCCGGACACCGTAATGACCAACCATGACATGGAAGCGATTGTCGAAACCAGCGATGAGTGGATTCGCACGCGCACCGGCATCGCTGAACGGCGCATCGCCAGCGAACGCGATTCCACTGCCAGCCTGGGCCTGCGGGCGGCGCAGCGCGCTCTGGACGTGGCGGATGTGCTGCCCACCGAGATTGACCTGATTATCGTGGCGACTTCAACGCCTGAAAATATCTTCCCCAGCACCGCCAGCCTGATTCAACACCGGTTAGGCGCGGTCAAAGCCGGGGCGTTCGACCTCAGCGCGGCCTGTTCTGGCTTTGTGTATGGGGTTGAGATGGCAACCCAGGCCATTCGCTCTGGTAGCATCGCCACTGCTATGGTGATCGGCGCGGAAACCATGAGCCGGGTGTTGGACTGGCAGGATCGGTCGACCTGCATTCTGTTTGGGGATGGTGCCGGGGCGGTTGTCTTGCAGGCCAGCAATGCGCCAGGCGGAGTCCTTTCTGCCGTCCTGCGTTCTGATGGCTCCGGCGCAGATATGCTCTCTATCCCCACAGTCGGCAGTGAAGACCTCTCGAATTCGTACTTCCTGGCGAGTGAACACCGCATGTTCAAGATGTACATGAACGGCGGTGAGGTGTTCAAGTTTGCAGCCCGTGTGGTTGGGGAAAGCATTCTGGAAGCCCTGGAAAAAGCGGATCTGACTCTGGATGATGTCTCACTGATCGTTCCACACCAAGCTAATATGCGGATTATCCAATCAGCAGCGCGGGCGTTGAAGCTGGATGTCAGCCGATTTGTAAGCAACTTGGATCGCTATGGGAATACCTCAGCAGCCTCCATCCCTATCGCTCTGTGCGAGGCGATTGAGCAGGGGCGCGTGAAAGAAAACGACAATCTGGTGTTTGTGGGGTTCGGCGGCGGTCTCACCTGGGCCGCGATGGTCTTGCAGTGGGGCATCCCGCAGGGGCTGGAAGGCTACAGCGGCAGCCGCATCAAACGCCAGCGCCGCCGCGCGATGTATACCCTGGCGCACTGGCGCACCCGCTTGCTGCGCTTGAGTCGCGTCATCAATCAGTTCGCCAACCGCCTATTGGGGCGGGATGAGCATCCCGAAGAGTAGCCACTCGAATCACCCTAAAACGAGGGATTTGTAGGGGCGCAATAATGCAGTTTCACAATTCAACACGGAGAAAAACCGGGCAACCGCACACCGGGTCGCCCCTACGGAATCCGCCTAAAGTAAGGGACATGAAGGGGCGCACGGCGGTGCGCTCCTATGAAAAACTATCACTGTGCCAATTTCTTAGAACGTAGCATCACAGATAGCCGCATATGTAAAGCAAAGACCCGCCATCATCGCATGTCGGGTCTTTTTTATGTGACTACGCGAAGCTATTTAACGGCGGCGGTTGAGAATGCTGATGTAGTACAACATTTGCAGCAGTGCGGTGACGGCTGCCGCCACGTAGGTCAGCGCCGCTGCCGTCAGTACAGAACGGGAACCACCGCGGTCATCGTCTCCAACCATCAGCCCGGTATCAGCTAGCAATTTCAGCCCGCGTCGGCTGGCGTCAATCTCCACCGGGAGAGTCAGCACCATGAAGGCCACCACCACCCCGTAGAACAGGATACCCAGTTCGATAAACCCGGCTACACGAAACAGAAAACCAATCATAATCAGACCGTAGGATACCATCGGGCTGAAGCGCATCGCTGGCACTAGGAAACCACGCATCTGGATCAGGACGGAGTGTTCCTGGTGTTGCTGCGCGTGGCCGAGTTCATGGGCCACTACCGCCATCGCCGCGACAGACGGCTTCGCCGCCACATCCTGCGATAGTCTCACCGTATGCGACTGCGGGTCATAGTGATCCGTATGCTGTCCCGGCACACCCTCCAACTGGACGCCAGCTAACCCAGCATTACGGATGATACGATTCGCCACATCCACACCGGTCAACCCCATACCGTTGCGAACACGCCCCCACTTGTTGAAGGCGGAGGACACCATCATCTGCGCGATGACCGACAGAAGTAGCGCCGGAATAATGACGATAAAGTAGTTAGGATCGAAGTAAAACATCCACAGTCCTCTCTGGAACAGTTACCGATACACCCTAAATATACCTGAAATTAAATATGAGTCGTCTTAGAAATTCCTCAATCCCCGCTAAATTAGGGGGCAGGCGGTTCGCCACCGAGCATCTGCGTCAGTCCGGCGCGGGTGTTCAGTTCACCCGGCAGCAGCATGTTGTCAATCAGACGCGTCACCCCCACTTTCACCGCCATCGAAAGCAGCAGCGGCGAGTCTGCCTCATCAGTCACCGGCTGTAAAGTACGCGCATCCGCCACCGATACATACTCAACCTGCGCCAGCGGCTCGCCTGCCAGGACAGCCTGCATTTGGCTTTCCAGTGCCTCCGGGTTGCGCTCCCCAGCAGCATAAGACTCCCCTGCCGCCAGCAGCGCCCGGTATAAAACCGGCGCGGCGCGGCGTTGTTCGGGAGATAAATACATATTACGCGAACTCATCGCCAATCCATCGGACTCACGCACCGTCGGGCAGACAATCACCGCCAACGGGAAATTCAAGTCCTGTGCCATCGTCCGAATCACGGCAACCTGCTGCGCGTCCTTCTGGCCGAAATAAGCCCGATCCGCCCCCGCCAGGTTAAACAGCTTGGCGACCACCGTCGCCACCCCCTGGAAATGCCCTGGGCGGTGTCCACCCTCTAACCCCTGCGAAATCACCTCAACAGCGACCGCCGTCTGGAAGCCGGGTGGATACATCAGAGCGGGAGTCGGCGTAAACACCAGGTCCGCACCCGCCGCTTCCAGCAACGCCAGATCACGCGGCAAATCGCGCGGGTACTTCGAGAGGTCTTCGTTCGGCCCAAACTGCGTGGGATTCACGAAAATCGTCACCAGCGTCGCGTCGTTTTCCTCGCGTGCCGCCGCCACCAGCGCCAGATGCCCGGCGTGCAACGCCCCCATTGTCGTGACCAGACCCACCTGCCCGCTGAGCGCCGCCCGTGCTGCCCGCAGCGCCGGGATAGTTTCAACGACTTGCACCGGATTACGCCCCTTCCGCCTCAAGTGCCGCCAGGATTTCCGGCTTCATCGAAAAGCTATGGTCTGCATCCGGGAATTGTTTGGCCTCAACCTCAGCCACATACTGGTTCACAGCGTCACGGATTAGAGGCGCAAGCTGCACATACGGCTTGGCATGGCGCGGCACAAAATCCTCAAATAGCCCCACCAGGTCATGAAAGACCTGTACTTGCCCATCACAGTCCGGCCCCGCGCCAATACCAATCGTCGGAATCGCCAGTTTATCGGAGACCAGTTTCGCCAACGGCGCGGGAATAGCTTCCAGAACAATCGCAAATGCGCCCGCCGCCTGCACTGCCTGGGCATCATGCAACACCTGACGCGCCGAATCCACGTCTTTCCCCTGCAACCGCATCCCGCCCAGTTTATACACGCTCTGCGGGGTCAGCCCCACATGCCCCATCACCGGGATACCGGCCTGCACAATACGGGCAATCGTCGGGGCGAGGGCTTCCCCCCCTTCCAGCTTAACGGCGTTCGCCCGCCCCTCTTGCATCAGCCGGGCGGCGTTCTCAAGTGCCTGTTCCGGGCTGACGTTATACGACATAAACGGGAGATCACCCACTACAAAAGCATGGTCTGTCACCCGCGTCACAATCGAGCAGTGATAAATGATGTGTTCCATCGTCACCGGAATCGGGTCAGTATGTCCCTGAATCACCATCCCCAGCGAATCGCCCACCAGGAGCATTGGCACACCAGCGGCCTCGCTCAGGCGGGCGCTGGTCGCATCATAGGCCGTTAGCATCGGAATCGGAATACCGTCTGCCGCCATTTTCTGAATATCGCGTATCGTCAAGCGCATACCAGCACCTCTCTATTCAAGCCCTAACACCCGCTCAATCGCATCTGACTCCACCCCACGTGCGGCCAGCATTGGCAGGGTCAACCGCGCCAACTGCACATATAGCGCCGCAAGATCTACATCCAACGCCCGTAGCGCATCCAGATGCAGCCGGACAGTACCAGCATCGCCCCGCACCAGCGGGCCGGTCAACGCTGCCGGAACCCCCTGACGGATCAGATTTCGCGCCGTCGCGCCCACCAGTGGGTTTAAAGCGCGATCCGCCGTTTCGACATCGGCGCCAAGATCGGTCAAAAGCCCTTCCGCCAGGTTATACAGCGTCACAGCGTAGTTACTGGCGATCACCAATGCCGCATGATAAACCGCTTTTTTACCGGGCGGTATAACCATCACCTGTCCATCTAACCGGCTCACCAATGCAACGAGCCAATCCCGCAAACGCGGCGACTCGGCCTCCACCGCGAATGCTGCCCCCGGCAGATTCGCCACCGCCGTTTCGATATTCGCAAATGGGAAGGCCGGATGCAGGCTACCAACCAGTGCGCCCCGTGCCGCCAGGGTGCTGAGGCTGCCCGCATCATGGACACCAGAGGTATGCACCACCCCTTTTCCCCGCAAATCCGTTGTGGTCAACCGCCCGGCAACCTGTTCAATCACATCATCCGGCACAGCCAGGATGGTTAAATCCGCCGTTTGCAGGACATGATCCGGCGAATCACAGCACACTGCTGCCTCAACCCGTGTTGCCAGCGCCCCCGCACGTTCTTCGGAGCGGCTGTATACCGCAACAACCCGGCAGCCAGCCTGATGCCACAAGCGGGCCAGTGTTGAACCCACCTTACCAGCGCCGATAATACCCACAGACGGCAGTTCTGGATCACCCATGCTATTGTCCTAACGGCGTCGGCGTCGGTATCGGCTCACTGATCGTAATATTCACCGCGCAGGATGCCACCTGCGTCAGCGTAATATCAAACACCACCAACCGGAACTGGTATTCCCCTGGTTGGTAAAAGGCTGGGACGAACTGTCCCAACACCCCCGTTTCCATCACGGGCTGGTCATAGTCACGCGGCAGCGGCGCGAAGTTGCTGTTTTCCGCCTTCAGTTCCAGACGATAAAACGAAAAGTTATCGGCAAACGCCGTACCGACCACGTTAATCGGCTCGTGAACTAGCATTCCGTTCTGCGGCACTTGCAGCGTCGCGTTAGGCATATCACACCCCACCACGGGGGGCGGATTGGGGAGAATCGTCCCAACTGGCGTAGGTGTAAGGGTAGGCGTGATCTGAATCTTGACGATTTCCTCGTCGCCCAGATTAACACCACTGGGATCAATCGGCGATCCGCCCCCCGTGAATGGCGAGGGTGTGGGCGTATCGAATTCACCATCCGCCACCACCCGCTCAATGGTTTGGGTCGTATCCACCGTCGAGCGCACCGCCGGGGAAACCACCCGCTGCACACCCAGCACGGCCAGCGCGAATTCCACCAACAGAATCATCACGGTGAGGGCATTCGCCCGGCGGTAACGGTGCAAATCGCGTTCCAACTCGAAATGCGTCGCCCGCAACGCCCGGCTGCTACGCCGCCACCAGCGCCACGCAAAAAACAGCCCGATCCCAATGAAGATATACAGCCCTGGGGCGATTTGCTCAACAAAAAAAACCAGTGCTGTCATGCCAGTGTCCGCACCACGCCTCGCAGAATCGTCGTCAATTTAGGAACAATCACCTTGCCCGCGTCCAGGACTTCTTGGTGGTTCGTATCGGTTTCAAAATCCGGGTCGTCTATCGCTTCGTTGGTGATAGCAGAAAAAGCCAGCACGCGCATTCCCATGTGACGCGCCGCCAGCACCTCATGTACCGTAGACATCCCCACCGCGTCCGCACCCCAGATACGCAGCATCCGAATTTCAGCCGGGGTTTCGTAGCTGGGGCCGGACAGACACACGTAGACTCCTTCATGAAGCTTAATGCCTGCTTCATCAGCAACCTGGTGCGCTAGATGCCGCAGCGCGCGATCATATGTATGAGTCATGCCCGGGAAACGTGGGCCAACCGAGTCATCATTTGGCCCCATCAACGGGTTATGTCCGGTCATCCCCACCAAGTTAATGTGATCGTTCAGCAGCATGATATCGCCGGTTTTATAGCCAGTATTCAGCCCGCCCGCCGCGTTCGTCAGAATCAGCGTGCGTACACCAAGCATGTACATCACCCGAATAGGAAACGTCACCTGCCACATAGTATAGCCTTCGTAATAGTGCGCGCGCCCACGCTGCGCCACTACCCAGCAACCTTCAAAACGCCCGATGACCAGTTCACCGCTGTGACCCACCACAGTAGACTGCGGCCACCCCGGAATTTCGCCGTACGGAATGGTCACAGCATCATCCAGGGTCCGGGCCAGTTCCCCCAGCCCTGAACCTAAGACCAACCCTATCCCGGTTTCCTGCTGGGTACGACTGCGAATAACCGCAACTGCTTGTTCATATTCTGCTTTGTTCTGCATGGTTATGGTCTTTCACCGGTATCTATTTAACACAAATCAGCACTATTATAACTGATGCCAGCCTGAGACGGTTAATGATGCTAGGCAATTTCCCGCAAAACAGGTAATATCCTTTCGGAAATTTGATCTTCCAGATCATTATACTGGATACAGATCGGTCATTTGCAGGAGTGCATGCTTTGGAAACCATAGATGCAGACCAGATTATCACTGGTTATGTCGAGGCTTACCAAAAGCTCTATAACCGTAGGCCTAAAGACATGCGTCGCCTGGAAAATGGTTGGGTCATCGTTAACGGGGCGCAAATGCGGCTGACTGAACTGACCTTTCTGACCACACAGCTCCAGCTTGAATACAGACGTGGGCAGGACGAACGACGTAGCGTCGTAAACCGATTGCTGAAGTGGTTCAAAAAGCAGTAAGTCGCCACGACCATGCCGGAAACCGTGCAAGACACCCTTCAAGCGGCGCTGGACGATAACAAGGGCCGTTTTATCGCCCTCACCCTGGCTGAAATCCCCAGCGGGAAAACCCTGTTTCTCCATGCCGACCCGGATTTGCCCGACGATTTCGCTGACGCGCTGGATAAACTGGCGAAACGTGCCGCCACATTTACCGAAAATCACGACCAATTCGACAAAGTAGATGAAGTGCTGTTCTACGACATTGAAGGTCGCCAGATTGTCCTCTATCTCATCAAGCGCCAGCCTTTCAACCAGATTCTGGTCATCGTAGCCGCCCCTAAAAAAGCCTACAAACAGGCCGGCAAGCGGCTGGCAAAAACCCTCCACACGCTTTAACTATTCGCTGGAAACCCAATACCTGATTATAATCGGCGTTTATGGATTGTAATATTTTTTCAGGGACTCTATGGACTCATTTCGGGAAACCTACCGGCAGATGATTATCGCGCTCGTCGTGTTTGTCATCGTGCTGGCCGTCGGAATACTGGGGATGATGTGGCTGGAAGGCGTGTCCTTCCTGGATGCCATCTGGATCACAGTGACGACCCTCACCACAGTGGGCTACGGTGACAAGGTCGCCATCACCCCTGGTGGGCGTATATTCACGCTGATTCTGTTGGCAGCCGGGTTGAGCGTAACCGCCTACGGCATTCAGGCCAGTGCCACATTTATCCTGAGTCCCGCAATCCGCGATATGCGCCAGCGGCGACGCACCCTGAAAGCCGTCGAACGGCTAAGCAACCACTACATCATCTGCGGCGCGGGTGAACTGGTAGACAAAACCGTGAGTTTCATCGCGCAGGCCGCGCACAATCGCAAAGCCTACCAGCGAGAGCAGATTTACCTGCCTTTAGACCGCTTCCTGGACGGAATCTTCGGCGACGACGCGCACGGTCACTTCCCACGTATTCGCGGGTTTATCCGCCGGGTTTTCCTCTTTTTCGTGCGCCAATTCTACCGGGGCGAAACCCTGCTGGATGCGGTGGTCATCGTCACACCTAATGCTCGGTTCGCTGACCACCTGCGTAACAGCGGGCTGCTGGTGGTGGATGGTGACCCCAGCCGGGATGAAATCCTGCACCGCGCCGGATTAGACCGCGCCCAGGCCATGATGGTCATGCTGGATAAAGACACCGAAACCCTGCTGGCTGTCCTCACCGCCCGCAACGCCAACCCCAATTTATATATCACTGCGGTCACGCTGGATGAGGCTTTAGCCCCTCAGATGATCCGCGTGGGCGCAAACAGTGCCATCGCGCCCTTCGATGTGGCCGGTCAGTTCTTGAATAATGCAACTTTGCGTCCGGCGGTGAATGATTTCTTCACCAGTATCCTCTTTAGCTCAACCGCCGATGTCCAAACGACACAGCTTATATTGCTATCAGGGTCAACGTGGGTTGGGAAACAAATCTCCAGATTGGAACTGCGCGAACGGTTCAGAGCCGCTGTTATTGGCCTTGGCTCTGATGACGGAAGTTTTCTCTACACCCCGGATGAAAACTATATTCTCAAGGATAATGATACGCTGATCGTCGTTGCACCAGGGCGGGCAATCGGCGCAATGCAGCGGGAATGTTTGAACAATACAACCCGACAGACGCGTTTCACAAACTGGCAACGTCTCCCGATGCTGTCACGGCCATCACACCAGGCAGCGCAAGTTTACACGCTGGAAGAAGCTGAAAAAGCAGTGCAAGTGATGGCACAACGCTACATTATCTGTGGAAATGGACGTGTGGTACGCAATGCCATCAATAAGCTCGACCCGGAACGCCCCTTCGTCATCATCAGCAACGATCCAGAAGAAACCGAAGAACTCTTGAGCCGGGGATTCCGGGTGATTCACGGCAACCCCGCTTCCGAAACTACTTTGCAACGCGCCGGGATTGACCGAGCGCTGGCGATTATGATTTCGATGGAAGACGAAGCTGACAGTGTATTGACGGTACTCAACTGCCGGACATTGAGCAAGCGCCTGCTGATTACCAGCACCGCCTATATGGATGACGCCATTGCCAAGTTACAACGCGCTGGGGCGGATCGTGTCATGAGTCCGTTCCAGGTTGCCGGACAATTTGTACTGCTGGCAACCACCCGTCCGGCGGTGAATGATTTCCTACAGTATGTCCTGTTCAACTACCATGTGGGAATCGAAACCACCGAACTCTATATGCAGAACGACTCGCCCTGGATTGGAACAACCGTTGAGGAATTACACTTGACCGACCAGTATCGCGCCGGAGTGATTGGCGTGCGACAGGCCAACGGGCATTTTATCTACGCGCCGCCTAAGAACCATGTCATCGGCGAACATGAAGTGCTGATTGTCGTCACACCAATGGAACATTCTGACGAAATTCGCATCGCTGCCAGCGGGAGCGCCACCAAACGCCCCACGACTCTGCGACGTTCATTCCGTCAGTAACCCGTCGGCGCTCACAAACCAGCATTACGGCGTTCGCGGTCATAGTCTTCGGGAGTATCTACATCGCCCAGGATGCTGTCGTTATCCACATTCACATAGGCGATACGATCCTGGTGGGCATTGATGACATCGCGCGGTGCACCATCGTCCGGCAGCGCCAGGATTTCCGGCCAGTAGCGGCGATCAATCAGAATAGGATGTCCCCGCCGCATCTGGTAACTCGGCGCGATAATATCCCCTGACCCTTCGGCATAAGCCAGTAGAATCTGGTTGATAATGCGTGGCTGAATACGCGGTTGGTCACCTAACACCACCAGCGCCGCCGAAATATGGGGGGGCAGCGCCTGTAAACCTACTTTCAGCGAAGATAACATTTCACCACTGGCATAATCGGGATTATAGGCGATATTCACGCCCAGCGGCATCAAGCGACTCGTGATTTCCCCGGCATAATACCCCGTTACCACAGTGATGTTGGTCAGACGTGCTAAGTGAAGCTGATGGATGACGTGTTCCACGATAGTTCGGCGGCCTTCCCAGGGCAAAAGCATTTTGGGGCGACCCATCCGCCGGGACATCCCCGCCGCCAGCGTCACCACGCCGATATGCCGTTGGACCTCACATACCGGGTCTTCTGATCGTGCTGAACCCATCACAACTCCCTGTATACGCGGCACACGCATGATAAGACGAGCGATCAATCGAGATCGAATCCGCATAAAGCCATTCGGCGGCGTCTGATTCAGGAATACCATCACCCGCGCCCGCTTCGGCACACCAGACAAGCCAAGCTGGTCGTCGCGCAGCACCTGCGCTACCCAGGGCGACTTGATCCGGTTGCCGATACCAAAGCCATAACGCTCATCAATAGCCTGAGCGTTATACACATGATCCTCGTCCAGCGGCTGCCCCAGGACAGACAATCCGGCAACAGGCACAACCAGTGACGTTTCGGCGGGAATCACCGGCTCATGACTCTTAGGAGCTTTGAGGTTTAGCCCGCGTGCACCATCCGCCTCAATCAGCAACACATCCGAGTCGATGGTATCCAGCAAACGGGAGATCATACCAGGGGCAATTCCCTGCACCTTGTCACCCTGAATCTGGTCATACAGAAACACAAAACCATAGTCGCCCAAAGCCTCAGAAATCTCTTCCCGGTCACGGTCTACGGGCAGCGCGGCAGGCATAAACTCCAGTTGGTCAAGGCCGATGCGCGTAGTCGTCGTCGCCAACACCCGCCAGCCCGCACCCGCCAGTTCGTGCGCCAGCGCGACCATCGTTGAAGTCTTGCCGCCCGCCCCGATAAAGGCGATCACATCACCGCGTACAATCTCAAAGGCTTGATGAAGTTTCATGCGCCTCCTCCACAACCGAGCGCACCTGGGGCGCAGCAAGAATGGCTTCCAACACGCCCCCTCCCACAGCTAGCGATTTATCAGAAATGGAGTAGCAGATTTCGACATCTCCGCGAGGGTCTAAATCTCCGATTTTCATACCGGCATGAACCACCACACGTTCATGAATCAGGCCGCGCAGCACACCGGGGAACGGCGCGACGATGGGTGTATCATTTAGGGAAGCGATTACCTGCCCGGGTTCCAGGCTGTCCCCAATATGAGCTACCGGGCGCACATGCCCGTTAGACGCTGCCCGCAGCACACGGGAATGCGTCTGTCCTTTGACCATCCCCGGTTCCCCAGTATCTAACATGGCAGATCCCTGGTGAATCACCCGCCCCAGATAATGACCCCGGTTGGTTTCAATAACCACGTGGCAGTCCACGCCAGCAGTAAAACCCGGCCCCAAACCGATCACCAGCGGCGCATCAGTTATATGTGTATCGAGGTTTACTTTAGCGACCCGGCCATCCACCAGCGCCACCGGCTGAAATTCCGGCCAATAGCGCGACTCCGGGTCAACCAGCACTGGGATGTCACCCGCCGCCAAAACTGCCGCCGCATCCTGATAATCCACCGCCAGTCGCGCCGTCTGCCCATCCACTGTGATATTCCCACTGTAAACGGCATCACCATAGCTGACCGTCCGGCGCACCAGCATAGGCGCCGCCAGTTCAGTCACGATGACCGGGAAACCCGCCCGCCGCAGTCGGTAAATCACGCCGCTGGCAAGATCGCCGCCGCCGCGCACCACGACCGGGACATGGCTAAATAACGCCGATGCCATGTTCACGCAGCACCGCTACCACTCGCTCAGGAGTCAGCGGGATAAAATCCATCCAGACACCCGTTGCATCATGCACCGCCGCCGCAATTGCTGGGGCCAATGGCAAAAACGGCATTTCACCCATCCCACGCGCCCCCCAGGGGCCAATCGGGTCGGGATATTCCAGAATCACCGATTTAACCTCATCCGGCACGTCCAGAATCGTCGGAATCAGGTACGTGGAGAGATACGGGTTCAGGATACGCCCTTCCTGTGAAATCAGGTTTTCCATGATCGCGTAACCCTGTGCCTGCACGACGGCACCTTCAACCTGCCCCTGCACCAACTGGGGGTTCACCGCGTGGCCGACATCGTCCGCACACACCACCTGCACCAGCCGAATGTGGCCGGTTTCAATGTCTACCTCGACCTCAACCGCTTCCGCCACATACCCGTAAGCGAAATTCGGTTCGCTCTTGCCAGTTTTCGGGTCGTAAGGCGTCGTCGCGGGCGGACGATACTTATAAGTGGCCTTTGCTGGCCGTTCTTCGTTGTGCCATTTCTCCAATGCCCGTTCCGCCGCACCTTTAATCGCATTCCCGGCCATGAACGTCATCCGAGACGCCGAAACACTGCCCGAATTCAGCGTCTCCGCTGTATCCTGAGCGATGAGACACACTTTTTCGAGCGGCACCCCCGCCCCCTCAGCGGCCATCTGCACCATGACCGTGTGTGTCCCCTGCCCCACTTCGGCCCCGGCGTGGCGAACAATGACTTCCTCAATTTCAGCCTGGCCGCGGAGTTCGACAGTCGCCCAGCTATGCTCAGGTGCGCCAAAACTGAACCCGACGTTCTTGAAAGCGGCAGCGAACCCCTGCCCCCGCCGCAAGGCCGGATTCGCGGGCTGTGGACACGCTGCGCGCGACCAATCACCCCTGTCATGAACCCAGAAACTCTCACGGGCGCAGGATTCAACCACCTGGGGGATACTCACACCCAGTGGCAGCGGCGTCCCAACCGAGAGCAGACTACCCTCTTGCAGCACATTCTTCATGCGCAGTTCTACCGGGTCCAGCCCCAGGGCTTCCGCCAGCTTGTTCATCTGGCCTTCCGCGGCGAACGCGCCCTGCGGCCCGCCAAACCCGCGAAACGCGCCACACGGAATATTGTTGGTATACACACCATAGGTATCCAGGTGAATGTTGGGGATTTCGTAGGGGCCGGTTGCCATCAGATTCGCGTTGCCCATCACCTTATTGGTGGTGTAGTTATAGGCTCCGGCATCCCCAATGACGACAGACTCCGCCACAACCAGTTTGCCCTCGCGGGTCGCGCCCCATTTAGCGCGAATCGTGACCGGGTGACGTTTATGGTGATACAGAATTGATTCTTCTCGACTCCACTGGATTTTCACCGGACGGCGCAGTTTCCAGGCGGCCAGCGCCAACACGATCTGTACCGACATATCCTCACGCCCGCCGAACGCCCCGCCAATCGCCGGGTAAATCACCCGTACCTCATCTTCCGGCAGGCCCAGCGCGTGATAAATCTGTTCCTGGTCTTCGTGAACCCACTGCCCGGCCACTACCACCGTCACCCGGCCAGCCTCATCAATATAGCCGACGCCGGCTTCCGGCTGTAAGAAAGCGTGTTCCTGGTAGCCCGTGTGGTATTCCCCTTCAATGATGACGTCCGCCTGCTGCCAACCAGCATCCATATCGCCTTTGCGAATCAGGAAATGACACAGGACATTATTCGGGTGGTTCGCGTGAAGCTGTGGTGCGTCGTCCGCCAGTGCCTCTTCCGCATCAAATACGGCAGGCAGGTCTTCGTAAGTCACATCCACCAGACGAACGGCTTCGGCAGCAGCGGCCTCGGTTTCCGCCACCACCACCGCGACCTGATCCATATAACAGCGCACCACATCCGCGCCGGGAATGCTACTGTGACTACCTGGCCCACACAGCACCGGCTGATCTTTCATCGTCAGGCCATATTCGTTATTCGGCACATCCTTCGCTGTCAAAACAGCCACGACGCCCGGCACGGCCTCCGCCTGTGACGTATCAATCGCCACCACGCGAGCATGAGCGCGGTCGCTGAAGCGCAGTTTCATCCATAACTGTTCGTCAATATTCATGTCCCCGGGATACACGGCCTCACCGGTCACTTTACCCACAGCATCCAGGCGTTTTACTGAACGTCCTACCGTGATGGTTTTATCTTTCGTCACAATTCACATCCATTTTTCATCAGCAATTCGGTCAAACATTTCCGATACAGCGTCAGGGTAAAAACCTTAAAGGTAGGGGCGACCCGGCGTGGTCGCCCTGGGAACGCACACTGGCGCTTCCCCTGCACTGAAATCTACAAAATCGGCAATACGCCACTCGCCGCCTGCAACCGCTGGTGGCTACGCTGGACATCTCGGCTGAAGATACGGCGCAGCACCGAAACCGCTGTCGCATAGGTCGGGTCTACCCCGGCATAGCTCAAACTGCCCGCACCAAGGTTATGCCCTTTGCTCATGGGTGTGTCCGACGCATAGTGCAAAAACCCGATGTCGAACGGCACACCGTACAGATTCACAATCTCGTTATACGGATGGCGCTGCGGGCGAAATGCCTCGTAAATCGCTGAAAGATACGGCCCGCCCTCCATCTCAATATCGGTATAGCCCTCATGGTAGAACACGCTCATGTAGCGTGGATTCTGCAAGAATGTACCCAGCGCACTGATCGCTTTCTGATTATCCAACACCGTGCCAAACGTCAGATACGAGGCTACATCATGGGCCGAAAAACAATTATCGAACAGGTACGTGTTTTTAGAGTGTTCGTCATGCACCACATTCGGAATCATGACATCACCTACCCGCCCGTTCAGTGTGGCGGCCTTCCCCAGCACGTAGACCCCCATCAGGTGGCCGACCCGTTCCGTCACCCGCGTGAGAATCTCATAAGCCGCCATTCCCAATGGATAGTCAATGTTGAGAATCACTGCGTCACTCTGGTGTAGCTGCGCCTGGGTGATTCCCTCGGCCACCCGTGAATCCAGCCAGTCCGCCCGCAGCTTATTGACCTCAATTACCTGGGATTCGATGTCGAAACCGCTGCGACTGGCGATGCGGTGGATGCCAATGCTGAGTTCATCGGCCAGCAGCATATCCAGCGTCCGCCGGTTGCCATCCGCCAGATATTTCTTCAGCACATAGTAGAGGAAATTATCCAGGTTCTTTGAGATACTCTCCTCTTTTTTGATCTCGCGGTACTCCATGAGAAGCTGCTGATAGCCGCAGCTCTCGATATATTCCAGCAGCCCTTCCTCTTCCCGCCGGGCAAACCCGGTGAGCAGATTCACCAGCGAATGGGTGTTACTCGAAACGAAATACACCGGGCGTTGTTCCAGGTCAACCGCATTGTCGAGCTGTTCTTGCAATTCCGCCCACCAGTACGCCGTCGCCCGCCGGTAATCCGCCAGCGACCCTGATAGCATTTGCAGGCTGATCTGCTTACGTCGCTGCGAGATACGATACAACGTATCGAAAAACACTGCGCCCCAGATCAGTTCTAACCGGCGCAGGCTCCCTGCATCCAACCGCAGTTCCGCCGCCAGCAGCGCCGCTTCATCGTCGGTCAGCGGGGTCTCTCGCCTGCGATTATCATGCAGAAACGTCTTGATTTCGTCAGCCTGCAACAGCCGGTAGAGCTTATTCCACTCAATCTGGTAAGCGGCCAGGATCGGCACCAGGTCATCAATATCCGAGCGACTGGCAAGAAATACGGCCAGTGTCACGTCACCATCATAGTGCATCCGGCGGCGGCGTCCCGGTGCGACCACTCGCTGCCATTGGGGGAAATCGGTATAGCCTGCCTCAAAAAACGAACGCTCCAACTGGCCCAGCAAAACCGTTTCGACTTCCGGCATACACGGCGGGAGTCGCAAACTGGCATAGACCAGCGCCGACGTATCCGGTTCGGCGCTGCGAGCCTGAACATGGAGCGACGAATCCATCGCCATGTGACTTTCCACCAGCGTTTCTACCTGAACCGTGGAACTCGAACGCAGCAGCGAATAGTACGTCCGCATGTAGAGTTCGATTTCTTCACTCCCGGTTTTGGGGACAGTACGATCCATAGGACTCCTCGCTACCGTTTCCGTGCCTGTCGCTTCATGTCTGCTTCGCGCTGCTTTTTGGCTAAGCGCCGTTTATTCCGCAGTAAACGTTGTTCCTGAAGGCTTTTCTCAGTGATTTGATCCATCGGATTACGTTTCGGCGCTGCAAATGCCAGAATCATCACCACAATCGCGCCCAGAATCAGGAAGATAATCCCGGCAACTGCCAGCCGCAGTTGATCCCCCGTCAGGCTTCCGAAACGCAAATCCGGCACGGCGTTAATCACCACCGGCGCAAGGGCATATCCTAGAACACCCAATGCCACCGCCAGGATAAACCCGATCAGCGGCCAGAAAGCCTTATTGCCACCACCTTTTTTCTGTGCCATATTGATTCTCCCCTTAACCGTGATCTAGTCCACTTTAGAAAATAGCGCCGTGAATTGTTTTTCGTAGGGGCGCACGGCGGTGCGCCCGTTGAAATCATACGCAAACCTGCCTACTCCACTTTTTCAGCCACATCCTGCACGGCCTCGATAATCTTATAGTACCCGGTACACCGGCACAAATTCCCGGTGAAACTCTGTTGAATCTGCTCAAGGGTGGGCTGGGGGTGTTCTTCCAGCAGTTTTGCGCCCGCCATAATGAAGCCCGGCGTGCAGTACCCACACTGTACCGCCCCATGCTCCACAAACGCCCCTTGAACCGGGTGCAACTGTCCGTTCTGTGCCAGGCCTTCCACTGTCACAATCTCTGCGCCATGCGCCCTCGGCGCAGGCACCAGGCACGACATCACCGCCGCCCCATCCAGGAACACCGTACACGCGCCGCATTCGCCTTCGCCACAGCCTTCTTTGGTACCGGGCAGCCCGGCCTCCTCGCGCAGTAGGTGCAGCAGGGTTTTATCCTGCCCGGTGGTGAACGTCATGGGCTGGCCGTTGATGGTCGTTTCGATGGGTGCGCCGTCCTCATGAGCCACCGGCTCGGCCAGTTCCGGGTGATTCAGCGCCGCTCCCCATAACATCGCGGGGGACTCCGGCCAGTCATCCGCCTGGGCATTCGCCTGCAAAGCCCGCAGCGCCCGCAGCACCAGCACTTTAATCATTTCGGTACGGTACGCAGCGGTACTACGCACATCGTCAATCGGGGAAGGCGCCGCCGCCGCCAACCGGGCCGCATTCGTCATCACTTCCGGCGTGAGCGCCTGCCCCACCAACGCCCGTTCGGCTACCGGCGCATGAATGATCGTTGGCGCGACACTCCCTAGAGTAATTGTCGCCCGCGTCACGGTGTCACCCGCAAACGCCAGCACCACCGCCACATTCACCACCGAAATTGCCTGCGCCCGCCGCAGCCCCAGCTTGAGGAAAATCCCCCGCTCTGTCCGCGAAAGCGCCGGAAACGTAATCGCTGTCAGCATTTCATCCGGACGCATCACCGTACGGCGCACACCGGTATAAAAGTCCGCCAGCACTACCGTGCGTTCCCCCTCTAGTGAAGATAACCGGACTTCCGCGCCCAGTGCCATCAGCGGCGTAATCGTATCATTGGCCGGAGACGCCGTAATCAGATTCCCCGCCACCGTCGCCCGGTTGCGGATCTGCGGCGCGCCCACCTGCCAGCAAGCCTGTGCCAGCGGCAAAGCTCGTTCCACGACCAGCGCGTGCGCCACGACCTGATTATGAGTCACCAGCGGCCCCAGGCGAATCTGGTCGCCATGCCGGGAAATGGTGTCGAGACCGGGGACTCGTGTCACATCAATCAGGACATCCATACCGGGGCGCTGTTGGCGCTCCATCTCCAGCAGAATATCAGTGCCTCCAGCCACAATCCGCGCCCGTTCCCGGTACTGCGCCAATAGCTCCAGAGCTTCCGCCAACGATGTCACACTAAAATAGTGATTCCACATAACGCTTAACCACCTTCAGTTACCTTGAGTGCCGGGTAATCCGGCATTATCTACCCAATGTTCAACCCGGAAAAACGACTCGTTAATCAGCTTCACATTACCACGCAACGCCCCCGGAATGCTACCACCAATCAGGGCGCCACCGGCTCAACTTCCAGCACTGTGATCGGGTTAATATTGATAATATCCGTTTTCCGGTACTGCGTGCGGGTCGTCACCCGGCGATCCCAGGTATGCACATGCCCATGCACCATATAGCGCGGCTGATACCAGTCCATGAAGTGCAGCAGGCTCTTAAACCCTCGGTGCGGCACATCTTCCGCATCATGAATACCCTTCGCAGGGGAATGTGTCACCAATACGTCCACCCGTCCATGCTGTAAACGATGCAGTTGTAAACGCGGCGCGGCGGCGACCACCATCCCGCGCATACTGCTCTCGGTATACTGGATACCGCTGTCGTTGTAGCGGATAGACCCTTCCAGGCCAAAAAATGACAGGCCGTGATACGTGACAAGCTGTTGATGCAGGTTATCCCCGCCCGGAGGTTGTTCATCATACCCGGTGTCGTGGTTGCCCCGCACATAAAACAAGGGCACATTCAGAATGGACGTAATGAATTCCAGATAAACCGCTGGCAGATCGCCACAGCTTACAATCAACTCTATATCACTATAATAGCGCCGCAGATTGACCGCACTTTCCATCTGCGGCATAACAGTATCACTAATAAACAGTATCTTCACAGCCCAACCCATAACTTGACTTCAGGCATCCCACAACCAGCATTATCATGGTTGACGCACCTTGATCGGGCGCATCGGCTGACCGTCACCGCCGCGTCGTACCATAATCATCTCTGCCAGGATACTCACCGCAATTTCATGCGGGGTTTCCGCGTTCAGTTCCAATCCAATCGGCGCATGGATTCGCGCCAGTTGCTCATCCGTAATCCCACCCTCGGCTTTCAACTGCTCGACGGTCAGTGTCCAGCGGCGGCGGCTGCCAATCAGTCCGATATAAGCCGCTTCGGTTGCCAACAGCGCGGGAATCAGGTGGATGTCCACCGGCAAACCGCGCGTCACTGCCGCCACATAGGTCTGAGACGAGATATTTGTGTGGGCGGCGATTTCACCCGGCGGACAGGCGATGTAGCCGTCCATCCCCGGTAGATATTCCGGCGTACAGAACTCCGGGCGATCATCCGATATCACCACGCGATAGCCCGCCCACTTTGCCAGTTCCGCCAGCGCCCGTCCCACATGACCGGTGCCGATCACCAGCACGGTTGGCGACTGCCCGGCAGGTTCGATAAACACCTGCACTGTGCCACCGCAGATACCCGCATCCCCCGCCGCCATATCATTGAGCGTATACGTGTTCAGGCGGGTTTTGCCATCCTGGAGCGCCGCCAACGATTCTTCAATTACCTGGGACTCCAGCTTACCGCCACCAATCGTCCCCACGATAGAACCATTCGCGCGAACCAGCATCTTGCTCCCGGCGTGACGCGGCACCGACCCCTGGGCGCTGACCACTGTCGCCAGCGCCACTGGCTCACCCTCCGCCTGCGCCACCAACAAAGCCTCGTATACCATCTGGTCACTACTCATCGCCCGCAATCTCCACTTCGCCCAGCAGCAGCCGTTGTTGATCGTCTCCACCCTGAGGCGCTAACCGCGTGCCAGAAACCGGGTCATACAAGCCCATCACCACCCGATACTGCCCGGCTGGAGTCTCCGCCAAGTTTACCACAAATGTGTCCTGAAACCCGCCTGGAAGCCAATTTCCCGGCGGCAGCGTCCCGCCCCCCGGACGCCCATCCGCCTGTCCGCGAATCGCGCCCGACTCGTCCAGCAGGTGGATGAACACTTTGTAGTCACCCTGCGCCGTACCATCCGTATACCAGTCCAGCGCAACGAGGAGTTGGGCATTTTCGGGCTGATAGTCCAGCGTCACACCAGCCAGGGCAATCGCGCCATCCTGGAAAGTAGAAACTGTTGCTTCCGGCGGGGCAACCACCGCCGAACGCCCAGCATAGGCCGTGTGGTAGTAAGGCATGTAAAATCCGCCGGGGACATCCGCCACTATGCGAATCCGCAGCGGATTGCTGAACAATTCGCCCGGAATCAGCGTGGGAATATCCAGCCAACTCCCCGGCAGCGCCGGAATCCAGCGGCGGGCGACAAACACGTCATTGGCGTACACGTCGAACGTCCCGGCAGTCATCGGGTGCACCCGAGTCACCAATAAAATCGGCGTCCCCGGCAGCACCGAGTCGTCAAAATGCAGTTCAAATGATTCCTCACCGGTTATCAACCGGCCACCATCCACCATCCAGCAGTCATCACAGCCGATGAATCGCATCTGGCGGACTTCGGAGGGGTAGCCGGGCAGTCGTTCGGCGTTCGACCAGTGATAGTCGGCGGCGTGTTCCTGGGCGATGTTCGCCACGTCCACACTATCCAGGATGACCGCCTCCTCCGGCAGATAGTTCCCGACAATGCTCGGCTGGACAGCCCCGGCAGCGTGTGGAATCGCCGTCCAATCCGGCTGATAAATCCCCTGGAAAGGCGCGGCTAAGGCCACATTGTAGTTCGGGTCAAGCTCAACCGGGAAACCCGCCAGCAGTTCGCCATACACCCCGGCATCTTCGACCATGCCCAGGCCGTAACCATGCCCGGTGCCATAGCTGGCGATAATGTCCGGGCGCTGGTGCAGCAGAAATTCCGCCACCGTGCCGGGGCCGTTGCGCCAGTAATCCGCCGAGCCGGGAGTCGTCAGCCCGACAATATCCAACGTCGTACGCCCGCCCATATAGCGCATCATGCCCACGTCATGCACGGCGATAACCGCGTCTTCCGGCGTATGTGCTGCCAGCCAACGCGCCATTTGCAGCGGTTGGCGGTAGACGTAATCCACGTTGAGGGCAAAATGCGCCTGGAATTGCAATCCTGTCCCCAGCCCGGCCAGCAACGTCAGGCCGACCACGCCATACACTACCACACGCCAGCGGCGAAGCATGAGCGCCAGGCCATAAGCCGCCAGTGGGAAAGTCAGGATGAGCAAGGGCATCTGGTAGCGTTTGAAGTGCCAGAAAGCCGTATCCAGCGTGGCAACGGCCATCGTTCCCACCAGCAGCCAACCGACCAGCATCAACCCCAGCGCCCGCCGGTCACGCCGCAGGAGCAGTCGCCCCAATCCCAGCAAGCCAAACGCCGGGATAGTGAACAGGATATACAACCCCTCACGGGAGCTTACGCCACTAATGAGTTCGCGCCACATACGGACGAACTGGCCGAAAATGCGTCCGATGGCCTCGTCCCAATAAAACGGCACTGTCCCTAACACTGACTTGGCCGCATTCCCGGAGGCCACCGCCGAACCGGTCATGAGCAGATTCACCAGCGGCTGCCCCCCTATCGCCACGATTGGCAGCAGCAGCCAGATATGACGACGGCGCAACGGGCGCGACTCCCAGAAGATGACCGGTACGGTCAGTAGCGCCAGCAGCCCCGCTTCCGGGCGAATCAATGCCAGCAGCGTTGCCGCCAGGATACTTCCACGAAAAGCGCAGCGGCTCACAGCATACAGTGTCCACAGCGCCAGAAAAATGACGATTCCGGTTTCCATACCGCTCATGAAGTGCCAGGACACCGGCCCGGACAGGCCGAAAATAACAGCCAGACTCAACGCCAGCCAGTCCGGTACGCCCCACACCTGCCCGATGCGGTACATCAACCAGATCGAGGCGGCTAACGCCAGCGCCCCAACAACCATCGCCCATAGACTGAGATTCAAGCCCTGGAAACCGAGCAAATAGCCCGCAGCCAGGACATACGGGTAGAGAAAACTCGTCGCGCCGGAAGTCGGCGGCAAACCAGGGTTATAGACATAGGGCTGCCCGGCAGCAAGCTGTTTGGCGTACTGAAAATGGATGTAAACATCATCCAGCGGCAGCAGGAAAGCGCCCCGCCCGCCAGCCAGACTGGTTGAAGCGTAGACCAGAAACACCGCCCCGGCCAGCAGGCAGCACACCACCCATATAAAAAGTGAGCGTCTACGAAGGACGCTCGCTAAAGATACATTCAACTTGTGTTCTGTAACGCTCAAGGTTGTTTCGTCTTTACTATCTTCCTGGCGGATTAATTCGAGTAGCCGTCCGCGAAGGTGTCAATCATCAGGCGCACATCCGGCCCCAGCGGATACAGAATCGGGCAGGTCGCGCCATACGTCACGTATTCGCGCACTTTGGCTTTCACTTCATCCGGCGTGCCGGAAGCGGTAATCATCTGCACCACATCGTCCGGCACCAGGCGCATCGCTTCCAGAATCTGTTCTTCCGTCGCCGGCCAGGTCAACACCTGACCGATTTCATCCAGCAGTTCCTGGCTCACACCGCTGGCCTTCATGATATGCGGCTGCTGGCCCAGGTACTGCGTCACCAGCTTACGCGCGGCATCCAGCGCCTTTTTGCGGTCATTATCCACCGAACAGACCACCAACTGCGGGCGGTCAATCGAATCCAGGGTACGCCCAACTTGTTTTGCCCCAGCTTCCAACTGCGCCAATGCGCCCTCATTGTACTTAGGCGATACGAGATAATTCAACACCGCGCCGTCCGCGATTTCGCCAGTCAATGCCATCATTTTCGGGCCAGTCGCGCCAATGTAGATCGGCACATTGCGCGGGTCTTTGCGACCATGCACCACGTCGAGTTCCACATCATCCAGGTTGACGAACTCACCATGAAACGTCACCCGTTCCCGGTGCAGCAGCGCCCGCACCACTGTCACCACTTCGCGCATCGCCAGCAGCGGTTTCTGCCGGTTAATACCTACCTTTTGGGCCAGCGGATCCCACCACGCGCCAATCCCGCAAATGATACGATCCGGCGCAAGGTCATCCAGCGTCAGATACGTCGCGGCGATCACCCCGGCGTTGCGTGTCCAGTTATTAATCACACCAGAGCCGATTTTGATACGGTTGGTCGTGGCGGCAAAAGCGGCCATCGGCACAATGGCGTCCCGCACCAGGCGGCTTTCTGCCTGCCACACCGCCTCAAAACCCCGCGATTCAGCATATTGTACATATTTAATCGCATCCTGAAGGGAATGCGCATCCTGTAAATAAAGAGCAACACGATCAGCCACGATAATATTCCTCAGATTATTCGTTTATAAAATGTCTTCCACCGCCTATAAAAATAATAAGAGGCACAAGCCCCTTATCAAATTAGGCCGGATTGGTCAGATATTACACGATTTCGCTGGCTTTTGCGAGTTCCCGGTAGATTTCCAGGTCGGCGGGCAGGTCAATATCCAGCAGCATCCGAGGCGATTGGTACACTTTCACATCCGCTCCGGCTTCCTGTGCCAGTTCAATATGCCGCTGGAAGCTCCCTGGGCCATAAGCGTAATCAATCACCCCTGGGGGACGGATAAACAGGGCATTCGTGCCGTCTTCACTCTGGTCAGTGGCAATCACTACCGTCTGGTTATAGTGTCCCAGGTCAAGAATAGCGTTCAGGTCGTCCTCATTAATCAACGGCAGATCAGCAGGCAAAATCAGAACGGCTTCAGTATTCCAGCGCGTCGCCACCTGGGTCGCCCGCATGAGCGCATTATTCAGCTCAGGCGCGCCGCTTTCCTGCACAGTACGAGCGCCAAACTCACGCGCAATGGCTAAGGCCCGCCCATCGCGGCTGATGACCAGTGTTCCCTGAATCTGCGGGATATTCCGAACGACGCCCAGCACATGACGCAGCATCAGTTCGGCGAGTTGTTCACGGTCTTGTGGCGAAAGCACCTGTGCCAATCGGCTTTTAGCCCGGTTGAGAGGTTTGACTGGAATAATCGCCCAGATACTCATAAGTGTTCGGCTCAAGCCCGTTAGGAGCGGGCTTCAGCCTCAACCTCCTTTCGTTGTATGGCTACATCGTCATTAAAGGTAACATTGATTTCCCCACCACCAGTCAATTCAAACCCAAGCCTGAATCCACTGTAACACGTTTTTTGCAACCGAAATTCGGTCAGATTCGGAATTCATAATAATTTCAAAATTGGCCGTATGTTGCACACCCAGGGACAACCCCGCGTCAACGGTATCCACCACAAAACCGTTGATGACTTCGCCATAATAATCGGCAACAGCCTGGGCAGTCTGTTCGTACCCCAACTCTACCATCAATTTTGCCGCAGGACCCTTAACCGCCTTTCCCCCAATAATTGGGGATACTGCTACGCGCGGCACATCATACGCGAGGATGAGTTCACGCATCCCCGGCACAGCTAGAATCGGCGCGATAGACAACCAGGGATTCGAAGGGCCAATCAGGATTACATCAGCCGATTGAAGCGCCGCCCGCACTTCCGGCGTCACCGCCGCCGCTTCAACCCCTTCAAAACGCAGCGATTTTACCACAGGCTGCCAGCGATGCCGCACAAAATAGGTCTGGAATGCCAGTTCGCCCTGATCTACCGTATCCACCATCGTCGCTACTGGCGCGTCAGTCATCGGCAGAACCCGGTGCTGGACGCCCAATGCCGTATTCAGTTTTGTCGTAATTTGTGTGAGAGTTTCACCGTCCGCCAATGCCTGGGTACGCAGCAGATGGGTAGCGATGTCCTGGTCGCCCAACTGAAACCAGGGTGCTTCGCCATAGCGTTGCATGGCATCCAGTACCGCCCGCGTATCCCCGTCAATTCCCCAGCCATTAGTCTTATTTACCAGACCGGAAAGAGTATACATGATCGTATCTAAATCGGGACAAACTCGCAGACCATAATGCCAGAAGTCATCCCCGGTGTTCACAATAATGGTCAGATTTTCCGGCGGCAGAATGTGCGCTAAGCCATAGGCCAACTTCGCACCCCCGACCCCACCGACGAAAACAACAACGTTCAACGCCACAATACACTCGATTCTAAGGGGCGGCGGTCTTTAACCCGTGACTCCGCCGGATACCCCAGGGTAATTAAGCCTTGCGCCTGCCAGTCCGCCGGGAGTGACAGCGTTTCGCGCACCACATCCGGGCAAAACAAGGGCGCACACAACCAGCACGCCCCCAGACCTGCATCGTACGCCGCCAACAGCAGATTCTCCCCGGCCATCGCCACGCTTTGCACCGCCATCAGAAACTCGTTGCGACTGCGGCGCTCATCCGGGTAACTGTCCATATCGGCCATCGTCAGGCAGATGACAATCACCACTGGCGCGGCAGTTATCCGCGCATACGAACGGGCAGTATCGGCAGCAATCACCGCTTCCGGCACGCCATCCGCTTCCAGGTCATGCCGTAGTCGTTCGCCCATCGCCTGCGCCAGCCGCGTTTTCTGTTCCGCCGACTCGACCACCGCGAAACGCCAGGGCTGGCGGTTGTGCGCGGAAGGCGACCAGACCGCCGCCGTCAGAACGGTTTCCAGCACTGCGCGCGGCACCGGGTCAGGGCGATAGCGCCGCACCGAGCGCCGCTCCCGAATCGCCGCGCACACCGGACTGGTCTCCAGGGCGTTTTCTGCACTGCTCACCGGTACAAGTCCTGTTCTACTGGCCGTACCAAATCGCTCGCCCTGCCATCCACCAGGGGGAAATTCAGGCCGCGCAGATGTACCACCGGGCGACCCTCGTTCGCTTCGCCGCTCAACAGATGCGCTGCCGAGGCCACGAGGTCGGCATAACCCTGCATACTGATATGCAGCGGACGACCAAACAGGTCATCCCGCCCGCGCAGATCAAGCAGCGCCGGTATGCCAGCGACACCAATCGCCACGCCGACGTTCCCCATGCGGAACGGCCTGCCATGCGAATCGCTGATGACGATTCCGACAGCCGTGCCGGTCTTGTCCTTCACAGCAGCCTGAATCTGGCGAGCAGTGGCGTCCGGGTCAATCGGCAGCAGCAGCGCCCACTCATCATTTCCTTTCAGATTCGACTGGTCGATTCCTGCGTTGGCGCTCACAAACCCCAGGCGGTGCTGCGTCACCAGCACACCGGGCGCTTGGCGGGAAACCATCGCACTTTCCCGCAGCACCAGTTCCACGATGCGCGGGTCTTTGCGCGTCTCTACCGCCAACGCCTGAGCAGCGGCACTTACCTCAACCGTATTCAAGTCTACTATACGGCCTTCCGATTTGGACACAATTTTGGATGTTATCACCAAAGCGTCACCGTCTTGCAACGCCAATCCTGCCCGCGACACCCCCTCCAGAATGATCGGAACCAGGTCATCACCGGGCTGAATCAGTGGCAAACCGGGTAAAGCCGTGATTTGCAGAGAATCAGGTTGTGCAGCCAAGCTATCCGATACCGGTAATACGGATACCGGCCCCTTTAACACTATACGCCTTATTGATATACAGTAGCACCGGGGTCAAAGCCTCAACCGCGACGGCGTTCGCCAGTGACCCGGCATCCACCCCGCGCATCCCAACCGCTTCGACCAGTTTCATCACGTCTGCTTTCGCCGCCGCATCATTGCCGCAAACCAGGACATCGCAATCCACCACATGCCTCGGATCACTCAGATGTTCGGCACTCACGTTCTGGAACGCGGCTACTACCCGCACCGCATCGCCCAGGAACGCCTGCGCTTCCAACGCCGCTGACTTCCCTTCCGGCACATGCACAGTACGCACCTTCGGCGGTTGCAGCGGGACGGTCAAATCCACAACCACTTTCCCGGCCAGTTGCTCTTTCACCCCGTCCAACGTGGGCTGGTGTGCGGAATATGGCACGCTCAACACCACCAGGTCAGCCTGAGCAGCCGCAGCCGCGTTTTCCATCCCGACCAGGTAATCCCCACCTAACATCTCATTCATCTCGGCGGCGCGGCTGGCCGCACGTTCGGCATCGCGTGAACCGATAATCACGTTATAGCCGTTGAGCGCCCAGCGCATCGCCAGGCCGGAGCCTTCCTTACCCGTTCCGCCCAGTACCGCGATAGTCAGTATTTCTTTATCATCCATCATTGTGAATTGATCCTTTTTACAACAGTGATTACAGCAGTTTCGTGGCGTTCGCGGTATAGCGTTCCCAGACCTGGGGCGCTAAAGCCAGCGCCTCACGAGCAATTTCCGCCTCGTCCAGCGTCAGTAGGTGGCGGTCACGCATGAGCAGCTTACCACCGGCTATCGTCGTAGTCACCATAGATGACTCGAAACCAAACAGAATATGCCAGGGAACATTCCCTTCCGTCAATGGGGTAAACGGGTGATACTCCACAAAAATAATGTCCGCCGCTGCACCTACGCGCAGTTCGCCCACCGTTTGACCGGGGAAGAAACTCTCCACCAGCTCGGCATTATGGGCCGTCGCTATGCGGGCAATATCCGCGCCGTTCGCCTGACGCGGGTCACGGTGCGCGACCTTGTGCAACAAGTACGCCGCCTTCCATTCCGCCCACATATTATTGCCGAAGCCATCGTTGCCCAGGCAGACATTGATACCCTCGCCCAGCATGGTTTCCAGCGCCATCGCCCCCACCGCGTTATTCATATTGGAGCGTGGCTGGTGCGAAACCCACGTCCCGGTTTCCCGCAGCACCCGGCGTTCCGAGTCATCAATGTGGACGCAGTGCGCGGCAATCGTTTTATTCCCCCACATACCGTATTCGTGCAAGCGGTGAACCACCCGTTTACCACCGCGCCGCAGGCTGTCATCCTCATCGGCCTCATGTTCCGCGACATGCACATGAAAACCGCCACCTTCTGGCAGCGCATCGGCACACGCCCGCAGCGTGTCGTCATTCAGGGTCAGACTGGCGTGCAGCCCAAACGTCCCGGCAATCATGGGCGATGAATTCTGCCGCATGAAACGCACATTTTCCGCGATTCCGGCGTACATCTTCTCCGCGCCATCCCGGTCAGTCACTTCGTAGCACAGCACGGCCCGCAGCCCGGCTTGGTCAACTGCTCCCGCGATGACATCCAGGCTGCCTTCAATAAAATTCGGGCTGGCGTGATGGTCAATCAGGCTGGTCGTGCCGTGTTTCACCGCATCCACCAGTGAAACCAGGGCGCTCAAGCGCACGGCGTCTTTGTCCAACGCCTTGTCCAGCGGCCACCACAGCCGGTGCAGAATTTGCGGAAAGTCCGCCGGAGCCGGGCCGGGAATCGCCATCCCGCGTGCATACGCCCCGTAAAAATGCGTGTGGGAGCAGATATTCCCCGGCATCACCAATTGTCCGCGTGCGTCCAGGCGCCCCGCCTGGGGATACCGTTCCAGCAAATCGTGGGTTGTCCCCATCGCGCGAATCACGCCGTCCTCAATATAGAGCGCATGGTCGCTTAAAACCCGATTCTTCTCCCCCCAGGTCACGAGCGTCGCGTTCGTAATCAGCATGGTTCAATACCATCCTTCCAATGGCACATTCAGATATACCGGGCCGCCCGATTCGGCAATACGCGCCAGAATCAGCGCCAGCAGCTTATCTTCGTGCTGGTCTTGATCCAGATAAACGCGGTCATCCCCCGACTCGGTAGATGCCACTACCGGGCCATGTTCACATAACACCCGGATTTCCGGGGCTACGTTCGGATATTGGGCATCCCAGGTACGGTACGATTGAATACCTCGGTTGCGCAGGGCGTGGTAGATACGATCCACAAAGTAGTCCGCCTGGCTGTACAGATCGCCAATCTGCCGGGCATGGACAAACCGATCCCAGGTGGTGTAGATGAAGGAAACCGAGCGCCGCGAGGGATTCAGAATCGGGGGCGTTTTTTCCACCAGCGCCCCCAACTGAACTTTGTAGTAGGTATCCTGGGCACGGGGGTGGTCAGTCTCCTCCGGCAGCAAATCCCGCCGGTAAACCAGTTCCACCCCAGCCCGACGGGCGTAATAATGAATACCCCCGTTTTTGTCCTTAAAAGCCCTGCTCAGAAAGAAGGCCACGTACTCGGTATGGACTCCCCCGCTCATACGCGCCTGGGGGATACGATACCAATGCGCATCCCGGGCATAAGCCAGGTCGCGTTTGCGGTTAATGACTCCGACAAGTACGCGGTCTTCAGGGAACATCAGTTACACGCCGCCACCTTCTTTAGCCCGAACCGCTTCCAGACGAGCATCAATTTCCGCGACCATCTGCTGGTGCGCTTCCCACCACGCCTGGTCACGTTGGGCATCCAGTTCTTCAACCGTTTTGCCCTGCTGCTCAACCCAGGTGTAATATTTCAGGTTGTGCCAGCGTTCGCGGGCTTCCGGCGTGCCGCGCATCACCCAGTCGGTACGCGCTCCCCGGAAGATACTTTCGATCCTCCCTACCGCGACGGCTTCATCCATCTCGCCGTGTTGGCCGGGCATCTTATCCATCACCGAATAATAACGATCCAGCGAATCAGTGGCGATGGTGACAATCGTTTCATCCGCGCCCAGATTATAATACCGGGCGGTCTTGATCGCACCGATGATATTGCAAATACTACTGATGCCGAACAGCGTACTCATCTGTTCGACCAACGCCGCATCCACGCCGTAACGTTCGACCAGCACCCGCTGCCCGACCTCATCCGCGAAGACTTGCAGTCCCTTTTTGCTGTCCTGGTCGTCAATGCACATGAGCGCGTCCATATTCATGACGTTATGAATCCAGGTGACGTGTTTATCGCCAATGCCTTCAATATCATGCGCGCCGTAACCATTGCTGTAGAGGGTGCGACACTGAATCGGCTCTAACCCCACAATTTTATGATCCGGCCAGACCTGCTTCAACCGATCACCAGCCGCAATCGTCCCGCCGCTGCCCATCGCGGAGACAAACGCCGCTATCTCCCCATTGCCGATGCCTTTTTCGGCCAGTTCCGCTGCCAATTCGACAATCGTGTTGCCGGTCACATGGTAGTGGAAGCGATAGTTGCCCATCACCTCAAACTGATTGAGAATACGCACGTTGCTATCGCTGGCCCGCAGCCGGTGTGTCTCGTCGTAAATCTCTTTCACGTTACTTTCCGAGCCAACGGTGGCGATCACTTCCGCGCCATAAGAATGAATCCGGTCAAACCGTTCTTTACTCATACCTACCGGCAGCACCACCAGGCAGTTATACCCCATGCGGCAGCCAATCCACGCTCCACCAATGCCATAGTTCCCGGTAGACGGCCACACCAGCGTATTCTGATTCGGATCAACTTCACCGAACAATTGTTTTTCCAGCAGAACGGAGTAGGCCGCGCCGACTTTGTGGCTGCCGGTGGGGAATTCCTTACCGTACAGAACCACAATATTCGCCGCCACGCCAGTCACTTCACGCGGAAGGATGACATAATAAATCTGGCTATCGGCATCTCGCCATGTGACGTTATACAAATTGATCGGGTCTAGCGGGTCGGCGGTTTTGGCCGCAAATGCCTGTTGCCGGACTTCTGGATCAATTTTTTCCGGGTGCAGCATCTCTTCAAAAGTAGGACCAGTAATCACAAGTATCTTCTCCCTATCAGGGTTCATCACCAATATGCAATTCTTGTTCCAGCGTGCGCATGTCATTCAGCATCTCATCGCGCTTCTGGGCCAATTCACGATAACGAAGTTTTTCTTCGGGCGGCATGTGCATCATATCTCCGCGATGCGCCGCCAGAAGAGCATCAATTTGTGCATTCAGAGCTTCATAGACCAGAACCATTTTGCGATACTGCTGAACCTTGTGCAGTCCTTCACGGTCATCGCCGGTCATCCCGCCCTTACCCCCTCACTTCCATGCCAGCTTCCGACGGCGACTCAACAGCAGCCGGTTTCCCCGCGCCCTGAGCCAGATTATAGCGGGAAGCAACGATATACAATGGTCGTCGGCGGGCTTCATCATAAATCCGGGCGATATACTGCCCCATAATGAACAGGAAAAACAACTGGAAAGCGCTCACGATCAACAGCAGCATAATCGTTGTCACCTGTCCGCCCAGGAACTCGTAACCCAGGATAAGCCGCAAAATGGCTATGACCGGTATTGCGATGACAGCCAGCAGTCCCAGGATAAAGCTAAAATAGACCATGATCTGTAACGGGAAATAGGAAAATCCGGTTACGGCATCCATCGCAAAGCGCACCATTTTCTTCAGGGGATACTTGGTTTCGCCCCATTCCCGCGCCTCACGTACATACGAAACGCCCGTCTGTTTGAAGCCCGCCCAACTGGTCATCCCCCGGATGAAGCGATTGTGTTCGCGCATCGCCCGCAGCACATCGGCCACGTTACGGTCAATCAGGCGAAAATCCCCGGTGTCCATCGGGATATCCACATCGGTAATACGGTAGATCATCCGGTAGAACAGTTTGGCCGTCAGCAGTTTGAACCAGCTTTCGCCTTTACGTTCCTGCCGCACCGCATACACGACCTCATACCCGGCTTTCCAGCGTTCGATCATCTCCAGAATCAATTCCGGCGGGTCTTGCAGATCAGCATCAATCACAACGACTGCATCACCCGAAGCATGGTCTATACCCGCCGTCACCGCCAACTGGTGACCGAAGTTACGGGCGAAATTCACGATTTTGATGCGGCTGTCTTTGTCCGCGATTTCCGCCAGCAGTTCCAGCGAACGATCTCGACTGCCATCATTCACCGTGATGAGTTCCCAGCTTTCGCCCGTCGAATCCATCACAGCAGAGATGCGGTCATACAGCTTTTGAATGTTGCCTTCTTCGTTGTAGATCGGCGCAATAATCGAGTAGCGTGGATTTTCACTCATCGTTTGTTTTTATCCATCCTGTAAGGCCTGATGAACAGCGGATAGGTTAGGCTGGACTCGGATTCCCTGGGCAACCGACTGCTGGGCGCTTTTCACATCTTTCAACCCATTGCCAGTCACCAACAGGGCAACACGGTCATCTGGTTGTATCAAGTTCGATTGTACAGCACGTTGCGCCCCGGCGAAAACCGCCGCCGCCGCCGGTTCAGCAAACACCCCAGTCAGCCGCGCCAGTTGCGGAATCGCGGCGATAATCTCGGAGTCCGACACAGCGACAAAAGCACCCTTCGTCTCCCGCACCGCCCGCAGCGCCTTCGCCCGGTCACGGGGCAACCCGGCGGAAATACTATCGGCGACGGTATGGGCGTCCACCGGCTGCATGTCTTGCGGTTGGATGTGATTCTGCCAGGCCTGCACCAGGGCGGAACTCCCTGTAGCTTGTACACCGATCAGGCGCGGAATCCGCTGTATCCAACCGAGTTGGTAGAGTTCCCAGAATCCTTTATGAACCCCGCCAATAATACTGCCATCACCCACACTGACCACCACCACATCCGGCACATCCCAATGCGACTGCTCGGCAATCTCATAGGCGGCGGTTTTCTTGCCCTCGGTGGTAAACGGGTTAATGCCGGTGTTCCTACAGTACCAGCCTTCATCCATGCACGTATCGTAGCACAGGTCAAAAGCCACATCATAGGACGCTTCGACCAATAACACCGTCGCGCCATAGACCAGCAACTGCGCGATCTTGGCTTCCGGCGCAGTGGCGGGTACGAAGATCACAATTTTCAGGCCAACCGACGCCCCTAACCCCGACAGCGCCGCCGCCGCATTCCCGGTGCTGGCCGTGCTGACCACTTCCACCCCCTGCTCCAACGCCCGCGCTACAATCATCGCACTGGCCCGGTCTTTCAGAGAGGCGGTGGGGTTCTGCCCGTCGTCTTTCACCCAGGCCTGCCGCACCCCCAGGGCTTCCGCCAGTCGCCCGGACTCATACAGCGGCGTATAGCCCACTCGCAGCGGCGGCACACGGGACTCCGCCGCTAGTGGCAGCAGCGCACGATACCGCCACATCCACTCTTTTTGAGTACGCAGCGCGTCCCGGTCAAGTTGCGTTTTGAGCGCCTCGTAATCGTACAGCACGTCCAACGTACCCACTTGCCCGCAGGCTGGGCAGAAGTATTGCACCTCATCCGGCTGGTACGAGCGACCACAGACCGTACAGCGAAGCTCTTTTATCGTCGCCACAATCGTTCCTTATCCTGATTTAGCTCGGCACAATACTGGTGCCGGTTTCGCCCCGCAGCGCCCGCGCCAGATTCCAGGGGTCGGTAATCAGCGCCCGCGGCCCACCGTTCTGCACAAAGTCTATAGCCGCTTCAATTTTGGGGAGCATACTGCCCACGCCGAAATGCCCTTCAGCCATATACTGCCGGGCTTCACTTAGCGTCATCGTATCCAGAAACCGCTGGTCAGGCTTATTGAAATTCAACGCAACCTTTTCCACCCCGGTTGAGATAATCAACAGGTCAGCCCGAAGCGTTTGCGCTAGCAGGCTGCTGGCGCGGTCTTTATCAATCACCGCATATACCCCGCGCAGGCTGCCATCTTCACTCCGCGCCACCGGAATCCCCCCGCCGCCGCAAGCGATGACGACATAGCCACTCAACATCAGCGCCTGAATCGCGTTGATCTCCTGAACGGACTGTGGTTTGGGCGAAGCCACCACCCGGCGCCAGCCGCGCCCGGCATCTTCCATCACCTGCCAGCCCTCAGCCTCGAATTTACGGGCTTCAGCCTCGGACATAAAACTACCAATCGGCTTGGTGGGATTCTCGAAAGCCGGGTCATCCGCATCCACCCGCACCTGAGTCACAACCGTCGCGCAGGTCCGGTTCACACCCCGGCGGCGCAGCGCATCGTCTAACGCCTGTTGCAGCATATAGCCGATACTGCCCTGGGTATCCGCCACAATCAGATCTAACGGGACATCATGAATCCCCTCTTTAGCGGCGATCTCCCCCCGCCGCAGAATAAACCCGACCTGCGGGCCGTTGCCATGCGTCACCACTACATGCCACCCCCCCATCAGCATCTCGGCGATATGCTCACACGTCTGATGTACCGCTTCCCATTGCCGGGTGATACTGGGGTCTTTCGGGTCTGAAATTAACGAGTTGCCGCCGATAGCGACAATTGCCAGTTTTTCAATCATGATAGTCGCCTTCAATTTCAAAAAGGTGAAAAATCTGTTTCGATATAGAAATCACGCCGTAAATCTATTTATCGTTATACCGGAATTACCTTGCTACTGCATGAAAACTGCAATAAGCACAGATAAAAAAGCCGCCAGCACCACGCTTGAACGCTGACGGCTCTTCACGAACAGTCTGTTACCGCATCGTCAGCGCCATCGCTGCCTTCTGCACGTGCAGCCGATTTTCAGCCTCATCATAGACAATGCTTTGCGGCCCATCAAGCACGCCGTCCGTCACTTCGATGTTCCGGTCAGCGGGCAGACAGTGCATATACACCGCATGATCCTTCGCCAGCGCCATACGCCGTTCATCGGTGATCCAACTGGTGTATTTCTTGCCGATTTTGGCCGATTCTGCGTTATCTTCAGTCGTCAGCCATGACCCCCAGCTCTTTGGATATACAATGTCGGCATCCTTGAACCCGGCATCGAAATCGTCCAGCATCTCGAAGGAGCCACCGCTCTTCTTCGTGTTTTCCTTCGCCTGTTCGACAATATCCGGCATAAGTTTGTATTCCGGCGGATGGGTCAGGCGCACATTCATGCCGAAGCGGGTCATCAGCAGTACCAGGCTTTGCGGCACGGAAATCGGCTTCTGGTAGCTGGCGGCATATGCCCAGCTCACGTTAATCGTCCGGCCACGCAGGTCACGCCCGAATTTTTCCTGAATGGTCATCATATCCGCCAAGATCTGGAACGGATGATACACATCGCACTGCATATTGAGAATGGGCACACGACTGGCTGCCGCCACATCACGGATATACTGGTTGCCGAATTTCCAGTCACATTGGCGGATAGCGATCCCGTCATTATAGCGCCCCAGGATTTCACCGATTTCTTTGGCAGTATCGCCGTGTGAAATCTGAGTGGTTTCGCTATCAATAAATTGCGCATGGCCTCCAAGCTGCGCCATCCCCGCCTCGAAGCTGGCGCGGGTGCGTGTGCTGGTGAAGAAAAACAACATCGCCAACACTTTGTCACGCAGGTACGCATGGGATTCGCCCAACGCCCGTTTGCGTTTCAAGTCCCAGGCCACGTCCAGCAGGGTTTCGATTTCTTCTTTGGTCCATTCCTGGGTCGTAATGAGATCACGCCCACGCAGGTCAGTTTGCATAACTCAATGCTCCTTAAATAGCTTAATGGATTAAATTGGGGTAGCCGAACAACCGGCATACCCCTACAAGTACTTACGCTCAATTACATTCGTTACAGATGTTCTACCAAATTCCACGAACGACAGATGTACCGTTCAGCATCATAGCGTTCCAGCACCACCAGACCGGTATTATCCAGGTAGTCCGTCCGTTGCAGCGCCGCCGCGTTGACGCACAGATACGGCACTACCGTCAGCGTGATACCACCATGTGTCACCAGCAGTGTGTTGTCGCCTGCCGCGTGCAAACACCGTGAAAACCGCTCATAAGCGTGGCGAAACGTCTCTCCGTCGGGGAAAGCAGCATCCCATTCGGCAGACTTCCAACGACGGTAGATGGCAATGAATTCTTCCCAGGCGGCATCATCCGTCCGGCCTTCAAAGCCACCACAGTCCATCTCACGCAGACCGTCTTCCATCTCCAACGTTTGGTTTAACTTCCGGGCGACAATCTGCGCGGTCTGTACCGCTCGGTGGAACGGGCTGTGACCGATACGGGTAATGCCCTTATCCGCCAGCCACACAGCCGCTCTCGCCGCCTGTTCGCGCCCCAGTTCTGTCAGGTCGCCCTCAAACTTGCGACACGTCAGGCGGCGTTCCACATTCACCACGCTCTGGCCGTGCCGCATCAGGTAGATCAAGCCGGTCATGACACCCCGCTATTTCTGAAGCAGCGCCGGGAGCAGGGCATACCATTCCGTCGCCCGCACCACATCATCCAGCGGCACCTGGTCAATCACGGTATGCGCGTGAATTTCGTCTCCCGGCCCGAACCCGATACTCGGAATACCGGCCTTCCCCATCCAGTAAATCCCGTTGGTTGAAAAATCCCACTTGCCGGTTGGAATCGGGTTCCCCCACAGCAAATTCCCGGCCTGTACCCCGGCCTGTACATAGCTGTTCTCTTCCGGCAGCGCCCAGGCAGGGAAAATTTTGTCTACCGGGAACACGAACCCGGTATAACTAGGGTCATCATAGAACAGGATAGACGCCTCAATGTCTTTGCGATCACCAACCAGGCGCTGGATGCGTTCCAGTTCAGCCTGCGGTTCTTCGCCAAATGTCACGCGGCGGTCAATGTAGATCAGGGCTTCGTCCGGCACAGCGTTAATGCTCGGCGTCTTAACGTGCATATCCGTTACCGTGATACGACCATGCCCCAGGAAGGGGTCATCGCCCAGTTCCGGTTCGAGCTTACTGATTCCTTCAATCACTGGCAGCAGCTTGTAGATGGCGTTATCGCCCAGGAAGTTACTGGCGGCGTGGGCGCTTTTGCCCTTGGCGACGACCTGCATCTCGACACGGCCTTTGTGTCCCCGGTAAACCTGCATCTTGGTCGGCTCACCAATCACGACGAAATCCGGGCGCAGTCCTTCAGCCTCGACCAGCGCGTGCGGCGCGATACCATCGCACCATTCCTCCATGTTGCCGAAGTAGTAGCCAGTCACGCCTTCCAGCAGGCCGAGTTCCTTCGCCAGCGCCAACCCGTAAATCATGCCGGGCGTGCTGCCCTTCTCGTCACATGCACCACGTGCGAAGAAAATACCGTTTTCGACCTTGCCCTGGAACGGGTCCCATTCCCAGCTATCCGGGTCGCCGATGCCGACGGTATCAATGTGGCTGTCGTAGAGCAGTTTCACCGGGCCGTCCCCGATCTTGCCGACCACATTGCCCATCTGGTCGAACCAGACTTCATCAAAGCCGAGTTTCTTCATTTCGACCTCGGCGCGCTCCCCTACCGCCCGAATCTGGCTGTCATAGCTGGGAATCGCGCACAGTTCCTTCAGGAAGGTGATGATTTCCTCGCGCTGCGCCGCCACGCGGGATTTGATTGCTTCTATACTTTGCGGACTAACCATTTTGATCTCTTTCTATGTACCGATTCACATAAACGCATTATATCGCACAACCCGGTAAGCCTTACAGGGTGCAACCGCTACACGAACAGGTCAACGACCTTGAACTGCTCCACATCCACCAACCCGACATCCGTCAACTTGAGTTTGGGGATCACTTCCAGCGCCATGAAACTCATCGCCATGAACGGGTCGTGCATCGTGCTGCCCAACGCCTGCGCCTGTTTGGTGAGCGCGTCGTAATCCCGCCGCACCTCTTCTACCGGGCGCTCACTCATCAGCCCAGCCACGGGGAGTGGCAGTTCCGCCAACACCTCGTCACCGTCCACCGCCACCAGCCCGCCGCGAAGGTCTACTACGGCCTGTACCGCCCGGCGCATACTGGCGTCATCCACCCCGATCACCACCAGATTATGGTGGTCATGAGCAACCGTCCCGGCAATCGCACCACGTTTGAGGCCAAACCCCTTGATAAACCCTTTGCCCATCCCGCCGGTGGCTCGGTGGCGCTCAACCACCGCCATTTTCAGAATGTCGCGCTCCGGGTCAGAAACGGCCTGCCCAGCCACAATCCGGGCATCCTCAATCAAATGCCCGGTAACAACCTGGTCAGCCAGCCCGCCAATCACGCGAATGCGGTTACTCTGCGCCGGAATCGAGAAATCCAGCGAGTCCAGGCGGATATTCATCGAACTCCGCAGGTCAATTGGGCGCAGCGGGACTTTATTGCTTACCATTTTGCCGTTCTCGGCTACCAGCTTACCACCCCGGAACACCATTTCCGGGCGAAGATTGTGCAAATCGCTGAATACCACCAGGTCAGCGCGTTTGCCGGGCGCGATCACACCATGCTCATGCAATCCGAAATACTGCGCCGTGTTCAGTGTCCCCATACGAATCGCCATCACCGGGTCAACTCCCGCAGCAATCGCCGTCCGCACCATGTAGTCAATCGAACCTTCGTCAATCAGGTTGGCAGGAACACGGTCATCGGTGCAGAAGCATATCCGCGTATGGTTCTCCGGCGTCACCATCGGCAGCAGCGGACGCAGGTTATGGGTGGTCGTGCCTTCCCGGATGAATACCGTCAGGCCTAAGCGCAGCTTCTCCAGCGCCTCCTCAGTGGTGGTGCATTCGTGTTCACTGCCGATACCGGTTGTCACATAAGCGTTGAGTTCCTTGCCCGTCAGCGCCGGGCAGTGACCGTCCAGCACCAGCTTACCGAACAGGGTGATTTTGTCGAGCATCCCCTCATCGCCATAGACCACGCCGGGGTAATTCATGACCTCCGCCAGCCCCAGCACCCAGTCATGATTCACCAGTTGGGCCAAGTCCTCGGCCTCTAACCGCGCCCCGCTGGTTTCCATGTGCGTCGCCGGAACACAGCTAGACGCCATCACATACATGCTCATCGGGCCATTTTTCGCCCGTTCCAGCATGAAGCGAATCCCTTCCAGCCCCAGCACGTTAGCGATTTCATGCGGGTCGGTAATCACAGTGGTGACGCCGTGCGTCAGCACCGCACGGGAAAATTCCGGGGGCGTACACAGGCTGCTTTCAATATGGACATGCGCGTCAATAAAACCGGGACACACATAACGCCCGCCCAGGTCAACCTCCTGGTAGGCAGCATATCCGGTTCCCACCGCCGCGATGTGTGACCCTTCGACCACAATATCCGTCGGGTAAATCTCGCCCGTCCACACGTTCACCAGGCGGGCATTTCGCAGTACCAGCATCGCGGGTTGCTCGCCCCGCGCTACGACCAACCGGTCAACCAGAGTCATGCTCACGCTCCTTTTCGATTACCAACGTCTCCACTTCATCTGCCTGGTTCATTATCGTCCACACCGGGTCCTGGGCATAGCTTTTTCGCACCCGGTCTATATAACGCGAGTCCAGGCCGACCAACGGCGCATTCCGGGCGGTAATCCATTCCGCTCGATATGAGGGTTCTGATTCTTCAATAGATGCCGCAAAGACAAACTCGAATGCCCCCGCCTCAACGTCCTGCCACAACCCCACCCAATGGAAATCCGGGCGTACCCCGCATAAATCATCAATTTGCAGCGCCAGTTCATCCCAGGGCGCACGAACGCCGTCACAATGGACACGCGGCAGCGTGCATTGGCGGCCAGTCGGCAGCGTGAGGATACGGCGGTGGTCTTCGTCCCAGACCACCCCCACCGCCCGCACCGTAAAACGCGGGTAACGCGGCTCTGGTCGCCCGAAAAACAGGTTTTTCACCCACCGCCAGCGCAGTTTGGACTTCACCCGGCGCAGTTCATCCGGCGCGGTTTCCACGATACGCGGCAGCGGACGCACTTCGGAAATCGCGTCAAAAAGCATCCACTCCCAGGATAAATCCTCCGGTAACGCCCGCAAGTCAAAAAACGCATTGTCATGCGCCTCCGCCGTTTTGGGTTGCAGATTCCCGCCCAGCACCCACCCGGCATACAGCACGTTCAGCCGTCCCCAGCCCGCCCAGTAATACAGGCTAACCGGCTGTTCCAGATGCGCCACCACGCCGGTTTCTTCACGGACTTCACGAGTCGCCGCCGCTTCCAGGGCTTCATCCCTGTCCAGGCGGCCACCGGGCAGATTCCACACGTTCAAATCACCCCGGCGCGACAGCAGAATACGGCCTTCATCATCCAGCACAGCGCAGTTGACTCCCAGGCGCAAAAACGTCACGACGCCGTCCCGCTAATCCGTGCCATCAATCAGGTTACGCGACAGGCGGTTATGCTGTTCGACCAGCACCGGCAGATCATCAGCGAGCAGGACACCATCCTGCACCGTCACCCGACCATTGATGACCGATAAATCCACCACCGCCGATTGCCCAAAGACCAGCCCGGCCACCGGGTCATGCAGCGCCCCGGCAAAACCAACAGTATCCAACCGGAAGGCCACGAGGTCGGCGGACATACCGGGAGCCAGCGCCCCCACATCGTCCCGCCCCAGCACCGCCGCGCCGCCTAATGTGGCGATTTCCAACGCTTCACGAGCGGAAAGCCCGGCAGGGTCGCCCATCACCCGCTGCAAGAGCAACGCCTGACGCGCTTCGTTCAGCAGGTGTCCGGCGTCATTCGAGGCCGAACCATCTACGCCCAGGCCAACCGGCACGCTGGCATCCAGCATTTTTCGCACCGGGGCGATACCGGACGCCAGCCGCATATTCGAGTTCGGGCAGTGACACACGCCGGTATGCGTGCGGGCGAACAAGCCGATTTCGTTATCATCCAACTGGACACAGTGGGCGTGCCAGACATCATCGCCCACCCACCCCACATCCTGGGCATAATCCCCCGGACGGTAGCCGAAGGTTTCCAGGCTGTAGGCGACATCATTGGCATTTTCCGCCAGATGGGTGTGCAGGTGGACGCCGTAACTGCGGGCCAGCGCCGCCGATTCACGCATCAAGTCCTGGGTCACGCTGAACGGCGAACACGGCGCAACGACTACGCGCAGCATGGCATAGCGGTCAGCGTCGTGATATTCCTCAATCACACGCCGGGTATCGCGCAGAATTGCCCCTTCTTCCTCCACCACCCGATCCGGCGGCAGGCCACCTTTACTCTCGCCCAGACTCATCGAACCGCGCGCGGCATGAAACCGCATTCCCATGTCTTGAGCGGCGCGAATTTCATCATCCAACCGGACATCGTTGGGATAAATATACAGGTGGTCGCTGGACGTGGTGCAACCGGAAAGCATCAGTTCAGCCATTGCCAGCTTAGCGGAAACATACACCATCTCACCGGTCAACCGACTCCAAATCGGATACAGGGTTTTCAGCCAGCCAAATAACTCGACATCCTGTGCCAGGACGCGGGTCAGACTCTGGTACATGTGGTGGTGGGTGTTAATCAGGCCGGGCAAAACAATGTGATGGGACAGATCAAGCACGGTATCAGTGGTTTCGGCGGGCATATCCGCCTGCACCCCCACCGCTTCGATCACATTGTCCCGTATGAACACCGCGCCATTGGTGATTTCCCGGCGTTCCGAATCCATCGTAACGAGGGTATGAATGTTTTGGAGCAAAATCGTACTCATGACACCTCCTTTAACGGTAGAGGGAGTGTAGCACGAGCAGAAAAGGTTCACAAGCAGACCAAACGTCCAGACCAGGAGCGGGAAACCGCCGCTACACGCCTCTTTTGTTTCCGGCCAAACTGGTGTAGATTGGGAAGGTATCGGGTCATGTAACTGAGGCCGCAATGGCTGAAAAATCCACATCTCAACCGCAACCGGGAAAACGCAAGCGCGTCACCGGGCAGCTTTCCGGCGTGCAGATCATGTTCGCGGCGATTCTGGCGATTGGGCTGATCCTGGCCTTCAACTATAGTTCGCTCATCGCCGCCACCCAACCGCTCCAGCAGCTTTATGCCCAGGTATCTGACGAAATAGACCAGCTCAAACACGACCAGGGCGATCTGATCGCCGAGCGCGATTATGTACAAAGTGATGCGTATGTCGAATCCTGGGCACGGGATGCCGGGAAAATGGTACGTCCCGGTGAAATTCTGGTGATCCCCGTCCCGGTGGAAACCAGCGCCGACGCTACCCCCACCCCGCCGCCAGACATCCCACTGGAAACCACCCCGCCCGAACCGGAGTCCTGGGAGGTATGGTGGTCACTGTTCTTCGACAGCCCACCACCGAAGTTTTAAACGAACCAAAAAAATACGCCAAACAAAAAAATACGGCGCTTTCATCTATACTCGTATTACACCGTATGGACTGATTGACGAGCGAAGATGGCACGCAAACGAGAATTTGATAGAGAGCAGGTAATCGAACGGGCGATGCTGCTGTTTTGGGCGCAGGGTTACGAAGCGACCTCAATCCGCGAGTTAAAAGCGGTGATGGAAATCAGCAGCAGCAGCATGTACGAAGTCTTTGGGGATAAACGCGGCGTCTTCCTGGCGGCATTGGCGCGGTTCTGTGAAATCGAACGGGCGCGAATCGCAGAAATGGCGGCCCAGGCTCCTACCCCGCAGCAGTTTATCGTCCAGTTATTCGCCTCCCTGGAAGATATTGTCCAGACGCAACTGCGCACCTACAGCGGTTCGTTGGTTTTCAATACGATGGTCGAATTCGGCACACGGGATGCCGATATCACTGGTCTCATGCTGGCGCATTACCTGCATATCGCCGAAATCATCACCGAAGTATTGGCTCATGCTCAGGCTGCGGGAACCATCGCCAGCCAGGATTCTCCCCTGCACCTCGCCTATACCATCCTCAGCACTTTACAAGGCGTGGCAACCGTCAAAAGCGTGAAGCCCGATTTCGCTTATGTAGACGCCATCACAACCGCAGCGATCCGCCTATTATCCTTGTGAAATTTTAAACAAAATCTAACTTCTATCTGGTGCAGTTGGTGTTAAAATGGATTCAATTCTGAAACGATCATTCCAGAATCAAAACACCCAGACCGTAAAAGACTAAGGATTCGCACCATGACATCAACCGTTCCGCCAGTGGTTTCAGGAGGGTATCCAGTCGTCGGGCATCTGTTCGAGATGCTGCATGACCGGCAGTCCCTGTTTAAACGGGGCTATGCTGAACATGGCGATGTTTTCTCAATGAAACTTGGCCCGCAGTGGGTTGCCGTGGTCACTGGCGCCGGGTACAACCGGCAGTTCTACACGGAAACCGACAAATCACTGAATATGCAGGACGGCTACGGATTTCTGAAAGAAGCCATCGGGGAGGTATTGTTCGTCGCCAGCAAGGAAGACTACTACAATCAGCGGCCTGCGTTGTTGCAGGTTTTCAAACATGAGCGTATGGCGGATTATGTTCAGGCTATGAATATCGAAGTCCAGCGGTGGCTGGATTCGTTAGGCCAGGCCGGAGAAGTGGATATTACCCAGGCAATGCTCCGTCTGACCCAATCCGTCGCGGGTCGCGCCTTTATCGGCCCGAACTATGAACAGGAACTGGGGGAAGCGTTCTGGCATCATTACAAAGCGATCAGCGCGTCGCTTGACCCGGTGCTGCCACCCACCCTGCCGTTGCCCAAATTCAAGCGCAGAGACGCGGCAAAGAAGAAAATCCATGAAAAACTCATGACGCTGATTCAAAAGCGGCGCGATCATCCTGAGCAGTACGATGACCTGATTACCACACTGCTCTCAACGCCGCTCAGTGATGGCTCCATCATGACTGATGAAACGATTGTGACTATGTTCATGGGACTGATCTTCGCCGGGCATGAAACGACTGCCGGGCAGGCAGCGTGGTTGATTGCCCTTTTATTGCAGCATCCCGATTACCTGGATCGTGTCAAAGCGGAAATCAGGGAACACATCCCCGCCGGGCAGCCCATTGACGGTGGCGTGCTGCGAAATCTCACGGACATCTATTACGCCATTGATGAAACCACGCGCCTGCGGCCTTCCGCCGATACCCAGATTCGGACAGTAGAGGCAGCGATGACGGTTGGCACGTATGCGATTCCGGCAGGCTGGCGGATGATGGTCAGCGGCGACACATCGCACTTACTGCGGGACACCTTCGTGAACCCGGAACAATTCGACCCGCTGCGGTTTTCACCCGAACGCGGCGAAGGCAAGAATCCGTTCGCAATCGTCGGCTTCGGCGGCGGCATTCACAAATGTTCAGGCATGAATTTTGCCAAGAATGAAATGGCGGTCATCACATCACTGTTTTTCCAGCAATTCGACGTGGAACTGTTGAGCGACGATATTCATGTGGTTTCTGGGAGTGGCGCCAACTATCCGTCGGCAGTTTGGGTCCGCTACAACCGCAGGTAAATCGGCTACTGAACCCCGTGGCCCTGCCTCGATCTGGAGCAGGGTCACATTGAGCGCTGCACATGCTCGCTTCATACAGTGGCAGGCGCTAATTCGCTTTATCCCGCGCCTGCTCAACCGCCTTTATAACCCGCAGCATGCGCAGGGTAATCCACTTGCTCGGCTTGCCCTTTTTCTCAATGTCAATCCACATCTTGCTGTTGAGCGCATTTTCGAGTTTCCAGCGTCCCTGTGCGTCCTGTTTGTCCAGTAACCACTGGTAAGCCAACGACAGACGCGCGTCGCCACCATAACCGAGTGCCACCAGTGCCGCCAGCGTTTCGAGCACATCGCTCCAATAACTGAGTGGAAAGCCCAGTTTGAACCAGGCTGAACTGATTTTGCCGGTGTATGGGAAATCAGCTTTCGCCAGGTCGTATCCGAGCAGGAATTGCGCTCCGCGTTCGATAGCACGTTGTATGGCCGGGGTACGCTGTGCGGGTGGCACGGCGGCCAGAGCTTTCATGGCTTTAGTCCCTCCCCAACCACAGGACTGTTTTTCGTTGGCGGGACAGGCAAAAATAGGCGCACCTGTGCCGGATTGTTGGATAGATTCCTCGCCGGTGATACGCTGCACCTGCCAGTCCAGCGCGCCCTGCACACGCGGGTCGTCCAGCAGTCCCAGGCTGATCAACGCATAGAGCAAATTCCCATTGAGACAATGGATAATTCGGCTGGGTATCGGTGTGGTGTTGCTGGCGGCGAAACCACCACTGCTGGCGATAGTGTGGCTGAACACATATTCGCAACCACGCTGCACTCGTTCATCGGCTGGATCTGCGCCGAATTCGCTCAATAGCATGATTTGCCAGACAGTCCCTCGGTATTTGTGATAACCACCACCCGGTTGCTGCCAGTAACCTTCGGGCTGCTGGGCATCCAGGATTACCGGCACTGGGCCGCTGGTCATAATCGCCCTTTGAGCAGCTACCACATCGGAGTCGGAGTCCGGGCGGTTGAGCAGATCACGCAGAGCGAAATATCGGATAGATGGATTGTCAGCATCTGGCTCAAGCAGCCAGGTGAGTGAATCGCCATTCAGCCTCTCTTGCCATGCCATCGCATATCCTCCCCCTAAGTCATTCCATTTCCCTTATTGTACCCCAGGTAGGATAGCTCACTGTGGGTAGAAGACCATTTTTCAGGATAGTGATGCCAGGGGGTATGGAGAACAACGGGGTCGCCGGAAAACAAAAAACCTGCCATCAAAGACAGGTTTTTACACAGTGTATATCGTTCTGTAAGTCCTTAGTGGGCGGTACAGGACTCGAACCTGTAACCCCTTCAATGTAAGTGAAGTGCTCTGCCAATTGAGCTAACTGCCCTTTATGAATCAGATTTTACATGAGCCACTCCGGTTTATCAATACCGGTATATTCCTGAATTGCGCCGAACACATGCTGTACGAGGCGAGTATCGAAAACTCGCAAATTACACATACCATATAGCAGTTTGCGACCTTTTTGTTGGCTGCTTCTTGGTCTCAAGTTCACTATAGTTTTTCTCAAGCATTCTCGCGGCAGTTCCAGAGCGTCAAGCCAATAGGCCTCGATTTCTTCCTGCGTCAGACCGTTGTTCAGATAGCAAATAATCTGAAGAGCAATACCCTGATCTTCAACCTGCAGCGATTCGTGAAGAAATTTTAGGAAAAACACCATCATATCGGGATCAGAGTCCGCTAGGCCGAAACAGTTTCTACTTTTCTCCCCCTCCCCCCAGTACAGCATACACCCCGCATTATGCAGAAGATCGCCTTCACGGGCTTTGGCGCGGCCTTCCTCCTGGTACTCGCGGCGCAGTTCGCGGTACTTGGCGGCTACAGCAGTGCTGCCCCGCAGTTGAGCGCGATAGGCATAGTGTTGCCGGTGTAGTTCCTCTTGCTGCGTCGAGGTCAGTTCAATGTCGCGCACCCACAAACTGACCGACGCCTTAGACACCCCTAGCCGCTGACAAATATCGGTGATCGCCAGTCCCTCCTCACGCCGCAGTCGCCGCGCCTCTTTCCGTTTCTCCGGCTTTGCCATCCTTACCTCCTGATACCATACTGGCCCATTTACAGTATATTAATCAGGGTTTGGTATTGCCAATTATCTGTAACAGGACTCCCACTACAAACGCGGCGGGGTGACATCGCGCTGCCCCTGGTACTTGCCCTTCTTATCAGCATAGGAGACTTCACACACCTCGTCCGCCTCGAAAAACAACACCTGCGCGATTCCCTCATTGGCATAAACTTTGGCGGGCAGCGGCGTCGTATTGCTGATTTCCAGCGTCACGAACCCTTCCCACTCCGGCTCAAAGGGAGTCACATTCACAATGAGTCCGCAACGGGCATACGTGGATTTGCCCAGGCAGACCGTCAACACCCCACGCGGGATGCGAAAATACTCCATCGAACGCGCCAGTGCGAATGAATTCGGTGGAATCACGCATACCGAATCCCGAATATCCACAAACGAATTCGGGGCGAAATGCTTCGGGTCTACCATCGCATTGTAGACATTCGTGAACACTTTGAACTCGTCCGCCACGCGCATATCATAGCCATAGCTCGACACACCATAGCTAATCACCCCTTCGCGTACCTGGTTTTCCACGAACGGCTCAATCATGCCGTGTTCCTGCGCCATCTTCCGAATCCAGTGGTCGGGTTTTAATCCCATGTCGTTCTACTCCGCTTGACTTCACCATCAACACGTCCATTGTACACAAATTCCCAAATAAAAAAGGGCTGCTGCCAGCCCTTATAGATACCCTTCACACAACATCCTCTAAACGTGATTCACCGGCATTCGATAGCCCTGCCCTGGCACCGTGACAATATAGGCTGGATGGCGTGGGTTTTTCTCCAATTTCTGCCGCAGGCGGGAAATATTTACACGCAACACAGAGTAATCTCCCTGGTACTGCTCGCCCCATACGCCCCGCAGCAGGTCATCATGCGTCACGATTTTCCCAGCACTCCGCATCAACGTGACCAGCAACCCGTATTCAATCGGCGTCAGATGTAGGCGCTGGCCGCGAATGTAAGCTTGACGACGAGGAACATCGAGTTCAAGCTGACGGACAACCAGCTTAGTCTCTGGCTGGGGCGTCCAGTCAATCCGCCGCAGCAGCGCACCAACCCTGGCGATCAGTTCTTCTGGCGAAAACGGCTTCGCCATATAGTCATCTGCCCCGGCTTCCAGAGCAACAACCTTATCCCGTTCCTTGGTAAACCCGCTCAGGACAATCATCGGTAAAAACGAGTGGCTGCGTACCTGCCGTAACACTTCAAGCCCGTTGATGTCCGGCAGGTTAATATCCAGCAGCACCAGGTCAGGTATCGCTATGGCGATTTCCTGCAATGCCGCCGAACCCAGCTCAACCGCCGTAGCCGAATATCCCGCCTCTTCCAACACGGCACAAACGACCTCAGCAGTATCATCATCATCTTCAACGACTAGAATCTGCCGGTTAGAGGCATCCAACATCACCATAGACAATTCCCTGGAGTAACAAGTGTCCTGATACGAATTTGTCAGAAATTCGGAGAATCGACTTACACGCTACCTATCCCTGAAATCACGGATAGATACTGAAAGAAAACAATTATCAGACTAATTTGTAACAATAATAACGTATATTCCCCTCTTGACGCAACACAAGACAGGGAAATTCAAACCTATGTACTGGTTAGGGGATGAAGGCTACAGCGACTGGACGCCGGGCAGCGCAAGAATCTGGACGGCGGAGTCGCCCAACTGGAGCGAATGACCAGGGAGCGCCAGTGCCATCTTAACAACACCGATTCCCAGAATCTCTCCTATGGGCGTCTCGACACGACTCGTCAGAATCCCGGCGGGTTTGTCATCATGAAACAATTCAGCGGGCGCTTCAACCGGGGAATCCAGCCGCAGGGTGACGATCGTTTTTGCCAGACGCTGACGGCTTTCCATCCGGGCGATGATTTCCTGCCCGGTATAGCAGCCCTTATTGAAACTGATTTCATCCCACAATCCCAGTTCCAGGGGAATATAATCCGAGGTGAGTTCATGTCCGGCAGCAGGGCGTCCGGCGCGAATACGGAGCGCGTTATACACTAGTGACCCGGCAGGGATTATACCAAACGACTCGCCCGCCCGGAGCAACGCCTCCCAGACAGGTTCAGCCGCATCCAGCGGGACAATCAACGACCAGTGTCCCCCGGCAATTGGCTTGCGTCGCGCCAGGAAAACCGGCACGCCAGCGATCACGACTTCCGCCCCCTGGAACGGAGCGAACGCCACCGCGCCCGGCAGTAGCCTTTCCGCCACCTGGTCCGCGTCCGGGCCGTGCAGCACAAACTGGCGCGTGATGGCCGTCAGATCAGTGAGCTGTACCTCGTCATTGAAGAAAATTTGCCGCTGGAGAAAAGTCTGGAACGCCCCACCCCGCCCCGGTTCCGTCAGTGCCAGCAGCCAATCGCCCCGATGATAGACCACCACCCGGTCAATCATGCGTCCATTCGCGTTGGTGAACAGCGTCGGGCGACCCGCGTGGAGCGCAAGATGATTCAGGTCATTCGTAGAGATTCGTTGCAGCAAAGTGATACGATCCCGCCCGGCAATCTGCAAGCGGCCTTCATGGGAACGATCCATGACCACGACTCGCGCCAGGGCGGCATTGTATTCGGCTGTTTGGTCACCGTAGTGCAGCGGAATCCCGTCACCGGCAAGCGTCGCCCCACGTGTTAGGTGCAATGCGCTCACCCTATTGACCAATCTCAAGCTGGTGGCGCGCGATCAGTAAGGACTCGCGGCAGCCCGCTGATAGCGCGGCCTGTTCCAATGGCAACCATTCCCAATCGGGTAGAGTGACGCGCCGTGGCATCATGTAAAAGTAATACAAAGTTGTCTGTTGGAAATATTCTGGGGGCAGACCGCCCAGCGCATCCGGTTGCCTCACCGGCTGGGTCACCCAGATGCCATAACACAGATCATCAGGTTCGACTTCAATCCTCAGGGCAGTCGCTAAAGACTCGCTGGCCGTATCAGCGATAAGCTGGGTATCGCTTGTGATTGCAGTAGGAAAACCGCCGGTATCCTGCCGTTGCAGTACCTCGTCATTGTAGAAGGGAATCACCGTCACATAAGTCATTTGCCGGTGGCGCGGCAGCCCCATATCGAGTCGTAGTTTTTTGAGTTCGCGGCGACTGTAAACCGAAAGGATGATAGAATAAAGCTGGTCTGCGGCCTGATTGATGTCGTCATTCGTGATGAGATAATCACATAGCGGTGCGTAAGGCATTTCCAGCGCCACCCGTTTCAGGCGCTTTTCAATCTCTTCCGGGGGTTCGCCGCGCGCCTGCATCCGGGTTCGCAGCACATCCTGGGAAGGCGGTTGAATGAAAATCAGGACGGTGTTCTCAGGGTAACAGGAACGGGTATAAGTTGCCCCCAAAACCTCAATATCGGCGATCAGATCCCGGCACTCGCGGATGGCCGACTCCACCGTCGAACGGGGAATACCATATAACTGCCCATGTACCACCTGATGTTCCAGCAGTTCATCACGCTCAATCATCGTCTCAAATGTCTCATGCGTCACAAACAGGTGTTCCCGCCCCTGCTTTTCATCCGGGCGGATGGGGCGGGTCGTCGCAGTGGGAAGCTGGCGAATCTGATGGCCGGATCGGGCCAGCACCGCTTTCATCAGAGAGTTTTTACCGACCCCCGGTGGGCCAACCAGTAAGAAAAGAAGTCCCGAAGCATCTTGCGGATTCACAGTCACGGCGTGCGTCCTCACCTTGCAACTACAATCAAGGGTCGTAATGTTAGTTTAACAGGATGACCGGCCAGGGACTATAGGCAATTCGTTAGAAAATTCAAAACCCACCGTAGCGGTGGGTTGTCAAAAGTCATTTCTAAACGCAGGAATTCGGCGGGGCGCACAATCCGTGCGCCCCTTGTAATCATCGGCTTAGTTGTTCACTTGAATTTCGGTAATCCACCAGCCGTCATTCACCGCACTATCGGTATACAACCGGAAGCGCAGGCCGATAAAGTTGTCCGCATAGGACTCCAGGTTATGCCGTCGCAGCCGCCAGTCCCGGCTTGGCGGTAGCCACTGTGAGTACCCGTAAATGATCGGGTCATCACAGGCCGGAGTACACCCCGTATTCAGCCCGGTACGTGTCCAGCTAAAGCCGCCGGTATCCGTGACCTCAACGTAAGCCCGGTTGCCGCTGTCCAGATCATAGTAAGTGTAGAACTGCAACTGCGGCGCCCATACAAAACCGGGTGTGCCGGGTGCCGGGTTATACAGGTTTAGCAACCCATCCAGAATGAGTGACGAGTCGCCGTATCTTACCGACTGCACAACTGGGCTGGTCAGCGTCAGGCGTGGACTGTCGCTGAAGGAGAACGTATTATTCCCGGCAGAAAGCTGTATGACCGCACTACCGGTTGCCTCGAACCATTCCAGAATCAGGCGGTAATCACCCGCTGTCAGGGTTACATTGGACATATACACCGTTGCGCCCTGGTACTTCCACTGTTCAACCAGATTCCATCCGGGCGGTTCGCCACCGGCCGGGTTCGTCTCATACCGGAGGCGAACACCATCATCCGAACGCACGATGAACGTGTAATCACCGGACTGGATACTGATATCACGCACCCAACGCCCCACATAATGATCAGCCCAGGTATTATCGAACTCACCACCGGTGGGACGCCCCGTACTACCGAAGTCATGGTCTACATCAAGTGTATAATCCTCCAACACCTCGCCTGCGTGCGCAGCTTCATAGGCTTCCATCGCGGCCACGTATGACCCAGTATCAGGATAATCCTGTGGCCTCGGCACACTGTCCAAGGTAGTATTGGCACGACTGGGGCTGCACGATGCCGGGCAATCAATGAAATACCCGTACCAGGGATTCGGGCCAAGCGAAGCCGGGCCGCCGCCGGTGCCTTTCCACATATCCGGCGCTAACCCCCACCGACCTTCAGTCACCCAGTTCGCGGTATTCTGCGCGTTATCAAAGAAGGGCAGACCATAGATAGTTGGGTTATTCAGCACAAACTGCACATCATCTACCCAGAACCCGTCGCGCAGGTAACCGCTGCTGGTGTAGGCATACAGAACGAAGCGGACACGGATACGTGTACCAATGAACGGTATGAGATCAATCTGCTCACGGCCCCAGGTATCGCGTCGGCTCCATTGTTCCTTCGACCAGACCGTTTGCCAGGCATCCCAGCCATACAACCGCTCATACTGCTGGGTCGTCTGTGCCGAGTTCTCTGGCGCGAACTGCACCAGTGCATAGTCACTCTGTCCGATGTTAAAGTGCGTCCAGAAGTACATGATCGGGTTATCGCTGGCCTGTGTCCCGCGCAGATCAATAATCGTATCCATTTCCAGCACACTGAACGTCTTATCACGGTAGTTCGTGTTCTCCGGCGGACTGTCATGGAACGACTTCAAAATGCTGTGCTGATCCCAGTCAATCACGTTCCAGTCGCCGCCATAACGCCAGCGCAGCCACCAGGCTGAAGGCTGGTCAATGTTATCCTTGTAGTCGCCACCGCCTAAGCCCAATCCACCAGGGTCATCCATCTGACTCCACAGTTTATGGACGGTTTCCTTGTACTCATACACGTCAATGTTATCCACATATATACCATCATCCACCGCCGTGTTTGAACGCGCGTCCAGTCGGATTCGGAAGAAGAAATCATCATCGTGCGTGTCGCCATTGCTGGTCAACGTACTCCAGGAAACCCCGGTAACAGCTTCAATCGCCGCCTGCATATCCACTTCAATCCGCTCCCAGGCGAACTGATCGCGGGTTACACTGTTATAGGAATAGCTCCACACTGGCGTCCAGGGGATAGCCACCGTGCCGGTATCCGTATTCTCCGCACGGTAAATATCCACGTAGATATCTTCATACGGATTCAGATTGCGCCAGTGCCAGAAAGACAGCATTGGATGAGCTGCCGGACCAGAAGGATTGTTGTTACAGTCCTTGTTACCGCCCCACACCGTCAGATTTTCTGGCGAGTCGTTGTTGAAATCAATCGGATAACGCAGTTCAAGTCCGTTATTGGAACCGTGCAGGTAGTTACCCAGCGGGCTATCGGTAAAGGCGTGTGCACTCCCATAGATACCGCTACCGCTGCCGATTACTCCCCACGAACCAGTCAGGAACCAGTTGTCAACCCCACGTTCCGCATCATCACAGAATGGGTAGTCACTATAACGGGGCAGCCCTTCCCGCTGAATGGCGATTTCATCAATGTACCAACCCGCACGGCTGTTACTATTCCTGTCCACCACGAGCGCAAAACGCAGGCGGAACGGTTGGCTGTACCAGTTCGGAATAGTATCGAGTCGGAATTCGATGGGACTGAATCCATCCGAAGACCGCCCAGTCGCCAGCACAGCACCGGCGCGCGTCCAGTTATCTGGCGTCGTGTCCCGCGCATCTCGCGTCCACTGGATTTCAATGACATCGCCATAATCTAGATCGTACTCACTATAGAAAGTGAGCAGCGGCATCCCGTCGTCACCTTCCCAGTCGGGTTGCCCACCAGAGCCATCAGGACTGATATCCGTCAGGTCGATCTGACCATTGAACTCCACGTAATGAATACGTACATCACTACCCTGCTCCGAACCAAAACCATCGTAGTTCGCAAAGGGGCTATCATTCCAGGCCATCGCGTTCGCATCACCGGCCCATGCACGCTGCGTGCTTAACGCAAAGCGGCCTGATGTAATAAAATCGCTCGCCTGATTCTGTGAGTCCAGGTTCCAGTATGAACCACACGTCAGCTTGTCGTTATGACAGACCGTAAAGGTCCTGGTATTTCGCTCGGTGATATTGACATCGTCCACATACCACCGCCGTATGCCCGTCCCCGCCGTGCTACGGATGCGGAAACGGTACGCGACCTGGGTGTACCCCAATGCAGAAAGATCAACAACATTGCGCGTCCAGTTGTAGTTCGAACCACTGTTATGTAGCGGGATGGTCAAACCAGTCGTCCAGTCCGGCCCGCCACTCGTAAAATCAGCGCTGTATGGCTGGTACTGTGCAATCTGCAAATCCGCCTGTGCGCCTGCCTGTAAGTCCCAGACATCAAAGAAACTCATCTGCGGATTGGCGAGTGTGGAAATATCCACGAACCCGCGCAGTTCCAGGTGGCAAAGCATATTCGGGTCAATACCATTGGTATTTGCGATATTATCAAACCATGCCCAGGCCAAAGTGTTTGGCTTGATACCGGCAATCCGGCCCCAGGCACATTGTGGCACCCCGCCGCCTAGATTAGCGTCATCCGGGGTGCTGCTCCTCGGCACATTGATATCCAGGAACGCAAACGCATTACCACTGTTTTCACGGAACTCAAAGACCAGTTCATGGGTCCCGGCGGTCAGGGTATAGTTCGTGCTCCGATCACCACTCGTCCATGTTCCCCAAATTGTGTTGGAATCCACTTGAAGGCCATAATAGTCATCCGCCCGCACGCTGAAGTTGACAGTCATATCACTTGCGACATGAATGGTTCGGGTAAAGCGGATCGAGAAATTATTGCCATCGAATCCAGGAATCGGGCCATCGGTGCCCCAATCGAAATTGATTTGTCCCTTGTGGTTACTATGGAGGCCGCCCCACAGGAATGGCAATTCATAATTCCAGACATAATTCCGCCCACTGTATTCGTAAGGCGTACCGCTGAGGCTGTTGTTCGGGTAATACTCCCCTTTCCAGTCCTCACCACCCAGGTACACACTGGTATCCGTCCGCCACCAATCAGGATGATCAATCGGATCAATCAGCGGCGCAGTGAATTCAGCGTCGGTGGCCGTTGGGGTGATGGTGTCCCAGGGGGTATCCGTCGGAGTCGCCGTCGGAGTAATGTCTGTCGGCGTCAGCGATGGCCCCGGCGTCGGTGGAATCGTCGGCGGCGGTGGCGGGTTGGTGGGGAACGCGGTTTCCTGCGGCGGGTTCGTTGCAATCGCAGTCACCGTCCCCCAGAAGTTCGTCGGGTTCGCCGCTGATAAATCCGAAGGTGTCATATTCTGCCCGAGCAGGTTATACACCGTGTTGCTGAACACATTCCCCAGGGCCGGGCCGGTTGCGATCAAAGCCGCGGCCAGGGCGATCACCACAAGAATTAAGATCAGGGCATATTCAACTAAAGCCTGACCGGATGATTGCCGCCAGGGTATCTTTTGGCTGGCGTTCTGTTTCTTCATAAGTTGACCCCTCATCCAACACATGGAAGTCTGACGGTTACTGAAAATCGGGTCAGCCATGTGGCGCACCGATTCCCGCCTTTTATCTATGGTACTCTAAACTGTCCAAATAACCGCTTAAATTTTGTCGGCAAGTTGTTCAAATGCGTTTACAATTTGTCTTGCAAAAAACATAATCTTTCTCACTCGTCCCTCCCCTATCTCTCATGTTATGCTGAGGATACCTGAACTTCAATAGCACGGAAGGACTGTATGACACCATGACCGCAACTATCATTGATGGAACCGCAGTAGCCGAACGAATGCGCAACGAGTTGGCGGCGGAAGTCGCCCGTTTTAAGGAGCGACACGGGTATGCACCGGGATTAGGTGCAGTATTGGCCGGTGATGACCCGGCTTCGGCGCAGTATGTCCGTATGAAGCGTCGTGCCTGTGAAACCATCGGCGTCGAGTCAGTGGCGCATGTGATGGACGCCAGCAGCACACAGGAAGATGTCGAAGCGGCAGTACGCCAACTCAATGAAGACCCCAAAGTTCACGGGATTCTGGTACAGCTACCCCTCCCCAAACAGATCGATGAAGAGAGAATCCTGCGACTCGTCAGCCTGGATAAAGACGTAGATGGCTTCCACCCCATCAACATCGGCAAACTATCCATGAAAGGGCGTGAACCTACCTTCACCCCCGCCACCCCCACCGGCTGCATGGTGCTGCTGGAAGAAGTCGGCGCGAAGATTTCCGGTGCAAATGCCGTCGTCATCGGGCGCAGTAACATTGTCGGTCTTCCGGCAGCGATGATGCTCCTCAAAGCCAATGCCACCGTCACCATCTGCCACAGCCGCACCCAGGACATACCCGGCATTGTCAAACAGGCGGACATTGTAATCGCCGCCATCGGCAAGCCGCAGTTTGTGAAGGCAGAATGGCTCAAACCCGGCGCGGTGGTGATTGATGTCGGCACGAACCAGGTGGACGACCCCACCGCCAAGAAGGGCTATCGCTTCGTGGGCGATGTGGACTTCGAGGCCGCCAAAGAAGTCGCCAGCGCAATCAGCAAAGTGCCGGGTGGTGTCGGTCCGATGACCATCACCATGCTGCTCCACAACACGGTCAAAGCCGCCTGGCGCATCGCCGGGGAATAACAACCGAATATAGACATTCGGGGGGGGCGGCTCGGCGTGGCCGCCCTCGTTACAAACACACGATTATCGGCTTTACTGACCTGACCCCGATTCAACGGATAGGGAAAGCAATCTGCTCAAATTAAGCAAGGCTGAGATAATCCAGAACCCAATACCCGCTACCGGTTATACCTGAAGATGATAGGTAACTTTATAGATTCATTGTAGTGATTGTAACTAAAGAAGCCCATCATCTCGCAAATCTTTCAATAACTCTTGCACTGAAAAATGTCTGTGCATTCCATAGATTTTATCTTGTGTAACCCTTTCTCCCCATTCGTCAAACGTCTTGATCTCATCAATATCCATATCAATAAGAATATCCTTCCATTTTTGGATTAGCTGGTGTAATTTGGCTCTCCTTTGTATCCACGAACTAATCCCCTCATCAAACACAATATACCTATCCCAATCATTCATTGTGGCGGAATCAACAATATTCATGGGAAAACCTTGTAGAATACGAGTTTCCAGGTCGCATC
>JACKCH010000002.1 GCA_020634115.1 Anaerolineaceae bacterium | reverse complement strand
AAAACAGACTAACCACATTCATGATAAGGATGACGAATTGATATGAACCCTGAAGGGAAGGGCCAAGATGCCGAGCAATCAGGATATTCATTATCATTGCGACGGGGATGTAGACTAACCGGTTGGCAAGGGTTATGGTACTGTCTTTTGCAAGCTTCGACACAAAGGTATCCCCTAACTGGGCTTACAACGGGCGATGAGCGTATCGGGGCGCTATTGTAGTCCTGAAGACGCTTATTTGAAACGTCGTATGTGATACGGGACGAAATCAATACGCTCGGACGAGAAGTAAAAAGATTTCATAGGACAAAATGGAGGAAGGAGGAAAAGAAAAGAGCTTCTCGGCTAAAATTGAGAAGTTATTTACCCTATAGTCTTGTTCGAGAGTGACAGGCATTCTACTCTCATTGGCTACGCCATCTCCGTGAAAAGCATCGTATTCTCATCTAGTGAAGGAGCTTTTGGAGCTGGCCGTAACTCACCCAAGCGCCCGTATAATTGCCTGTGTTGTCTGCGCGGTGTTGCCGGTGTGTTCGGTATGATAGGCGGCTTCAGTGATCCGGGTGGCCTGCTCCACAAAACCGAGATGATTGAGCAGCAGCCCCAGGCTCAGAATCGTGGCACGAGGGTCAGCGATTCCGTGTCCTGCTATATCCGGCGCGCTGCCATGCACTGGCTCGAACACCGGCACTCCTGTACCGACGTTCGCCGACGGCGCGAGACCCAATCCACCTGTCAGCCCGGCGGCCAGGTCACTCAGAATGTCCCCGAATAGATTGGTCGTCACCAATACGTCGAATCCTTCAGGAGTCATCACCAACCGCATCGCACAGGAATCAACCAGCATTTCGTCCACAGTCAAATCCGGAAACTGGTTCACAACGTCAAAAGCCGCCTCGCGGAACAGGCCGCAGGTTTCTTTCAGTACATTCGCCTTGTGGACAATCGTCAACTTGCGTCGCCGCTTCATCGCCATCTCGCAGGCGGTCTGCACGATTCGCCGTGAGGCCTTCTCGGTAATGACTCGTTCCGCTATTGCGGTGCGGCCATCCTCGGAAACATGCTCTCGGTGGCTGTACAACCCTTCGGTATTCTCTCGTACAATCAGCATATCAATATCTCCCCGGCGTGCCGGGCGCAGATTGGCATACAGGTCAAAATGCCGCCGTAACTGCAATATCGGGCTGTTGTACCCCGCCACTTTAGCCATTGGTGACTGCGTCGCGCCGAACAGCACGGCACTGCTGTTTTCACACAGGCGAAGTGTGTCATCCGGCAAGGCACTCCCCCGCTGCTCAAACGTGGCGAAACCGGCTTCAGCGTGCTGGATATCGACTGGTAGGCGAAGGGCCTCCAATACCTGCTGCGCCGCCGGAATCACCTCCGCACCGATACCATCTCCCGAAATAAAGGTAACAGCGAATCCCATGTTATGCCCCCTGGAAACGCGCTTGCAGCATGGGGACGAGTCCCCCGGCATTCAAAATCGCCCGTACACTCTCCGGCAGTGGCGGCATGGTGAAGGTCTCACCGCCCGCCAGAATTAAGCTGTTCTCTGGATCAACCTGAATGGTGTCGCCGCTCTGAAAATATTCGACCAACCCCGGGCACACCACCGGCCATACCCCTTGATTAATGCAGTTGCGATAGTACAGGCCGTTGAAACTGGTGGCGATCACCATCGTGATTCCGGCATATTTGAGCGCGGTGACAGCCTGCTCTCGGCTGCTACCGCACCCCCAGTTACGCCCTGCGACGATTACATCCCCTGCCCGTGCCTGAGCCGCGAAGGTCGGATCCAAATCTTCCAGTGCCTTGCTGGCAATTTCCTCTGGCGTCTTGAGCGTATAGGTATATTTGCCTGGGAAAATCACGTCGGTATTGACATGGTCGCCATATACCCACACGCGGTGAGTCGTCATCATGATAGAAATTCCTGTGGATCGCTGATACAACCGGTCAGGGCGCTGGCCGCAACCACATAGGGATTCGCCAGGTAAACAGGCGCATCCGGTGTGCCCATACGCCCGCGGAAATTACGGTTACCGGTACTGATGGTCGCTTCATCCGGCGCGGGAATACCCATGTGATTGCCCATGCACGGGCCACATCCCGGCGTACCAATCGTCGCCCCGGCTTCGATTAATGTCGCCAGCACGCCCGACTGAATTGCCTGTTGTAAAACCTGTGAACTGGCCGGGATGACAATCAACCGGATTTTCACTCGGCGGCCAGCTACAACTCGTGCTGCCGCTTCCAGGTCGCTATAACGTCCGTTAGTGCATGTCCCCAGAAAAGCCTGCTGAATCGGTTTGCCTGCTGCTTCCGGTAGGCTGACGACTTGGTCGGGACTATGAGGAAGCGCAACCGATGGATAAATTTCCTCTGCCTGAATTTCCCAAGACGCACTATAGGCTGCATCAGTATCGGGATAGATCGGCATGTAATCACGGCTACGCTTATCTTTCAGGTAGGCAAATATGGCATCATCCGGTGGCAGATAGGCGTTCATCGCCCCGAACTCAGCCATCATATTCGGGATAACGGCACGTTCGTCCAGTGATAACGTGCTGATGGTATCCCCGGCGAATTCCAACGAGCGGTAGGCTGCGCCATCCGCGCCCCAGCGGCCAATGATATGCAGCGCCAGGTCTTTAGCAGTCACACCGCAGCGCAGCGCGCCACTGACTGATATCCGTACCGCCTCTGGCACGCGAATCCACAGTTCGCCCGTCGCCCACAGCGCCGCCATCTCGGTGCGCCCTACACCCATGCCGAATGCGCCCAGCCAGCCGAAATGTGTGCTGTGACTATCCGAGCCAAAAATCGTTTCTCCTGGCAGGATCAGGGCTTCTTCACTAATCACTTGGTGACAGATGCCGCGCCCGACTTCAAAGAAGTTCGGGACACCCTGCAAACCCACCCACTCGCGGATTTCTGCGTGATTCTGTGCGTGACGGGTGGTCGGTGCAGGCACAGCATGGTCAAGGGTAAAGACTACCCGTTCAGGCCGAACGATGCGAGTCGCGCCAGTAGTCTCAAAAATGCGCCGGATGGCCGCTGTATTGTCGTGGCTGAACACCATATCGGGACGCACATCAACCACATCCCCCGCCCGCACGGAGTCCAGGCCGGCAGCCCGTGCCAGGACTTTTTCAACAAAGGTATACCCGGTCATAGGCTGGCCTCTCCTGCCTGTCGGAGTATTGTGTCAATCTCAGCGGCGCTCAGGGCAACGTTATCCGCCTGCGTTTTGATGTGTCGGGTAATGTCACGCAGCGTGTCGTTGTCAATCTGCAAGCCCAATGCCTCTGCCCGGCTGCGAACCGCATTCCACCCGGTCAGATGGTGACCGATAGCGATTTCACGGTTCAGGCCAAAATCCGAGGGGTCAATCACCTCGTAGGTCTGGGGATCGGCCAGCACTGCTTTGGCATGAATTCCGGCTTTGTGGATAAAGGCACTGCTTCCAGTGATATAGTTATTGAATGGAATATCCAGACCACAGTACCCGGCAATCAGTCTATCCAGATCGGCAACCAATTCCAGACGGTATTTCGTCACGTAAGCCGGGTTCAGTGTGTACAGCCGGGCGACCAGCCCGCCCAGTGGCGTGATGCCGTTGCGCTCACCAATCCCCAGGATGGTCGTATCAATGTGAGTCGCCCCGGCTTCCAGGGCGGCATAAGCGTTGGCAATCGCACAGCCACTGTCATTATGCCCATGAAACTCAATATCCAGCCCAGTCAGCCGCACCAGCTCATCCGTGAGACGGTAGACCTGGGTCGGCGTGGCGACACCAACTGTATCGGCAATCCCCAATCGGTTCACATAACCCATATCGGCTACTGCCAGGTACACCCGCAGCAGGTCGCTTTCGCGGCTGCGGAAGCTGTCCTCGGTGCTGAAGCGCAGAATAACGTCCGGGGACTGTTCGCGAATATAGGCCAGCACCTCGGCAGCACGATCAATAATCTGGCGAATCGTCATCCCGTGACTGTGCTGCATCAACTTCGGCGACGTGCCAATCACCACATCTATCCCATGCACGCCGGTATCCAGCGCGATGCGGGCATCATTGATGTCGCAGCGGATATGCGTCAGGATGCGGGCGTTAAAACCCTGTTCAAGAATTGCCCGAATGTCCGATCGGCTGCGCGGCGAAGCACATGGCGAGGTCATTTCCAGCATCTCCGCGCCAAAATCATCCAGCAGCGCCGCGATTTCGATCTTCTGGGCAGTGGTGAACGTGGCGGTGCTGAATTGTTCACCTTCGCGCAATGTACTTTCAATAATGTGGTAGTTATCAAGTGGCATGTGGTTCGTTCCTCTACAGGCTGCTGAGTGCGCCGGTCAGAACCGCGACAGCACGCAGATATTCATCGAGATCAAGATGTTCATTGGGTGTATGGTCGAGCGACGAATCGCCCGGGCCATACGCCAGAATCGGGCAGTTCCAGACCGGAGCGACGACATTCATATCCGACGTACCAGTCTTAAGAACGAAGGTTGGCCTACCCCCCTGTTCGCGGATGGCACGACGCATCGCTCGTGCCAGTTCGGTATCCTTCGGGGCAAGGTAGGCGCGTTCGTGTCCACGGGCTTCAATAATCGCATCGCCAGCGTGTGCTGTGAACACGGCAGCCAGTTCGTGCGGGTCAATGTCCGGCGGCAGACGGAAACCCACCAGTGCCTCTGCCCAACCATATGCACCGTCCTGTCCGCTGTTGATCTGTTGTAACGTAACATCTAAACGATTGAACAGGGAGTCACACTCCGCGTTGACTTCAGCAGCATAACGTGTAACCCGCTCCCAGAAGGCGACAGCATGTTCCGGCGGGCTGGCAACCTGAGACGCACTGTGGGCTAATGCGCCTTCCCAGCGCCAACGCAGCAGCAAACGCCCTTTGTAGCCGAGAGTCATGCGATCCCAGGCCGATGGTTCCCCGATGATGCATAGCGCCGGTTGGTACTGTTCGGCGGCAAATCGGGCGCCCTTGCTCGAACGGGCCTCCTCTTCTACCGCGCCAATCACAATCAAGCGCGTATCCAGCGGCAATTCAGCCTGAGCAACCGCCGCCGCAAAGGTGCAAAGCGATCCTTTGGCATCCACCGCGCCGCGCCCATACAGGCGGCGGTCTTCGACACGCACGGGCGGCATCCCACCAAAGGTATCAATATGACCGAGCAGCACGATGTCCCGCGATCCCGCACCACGTATCCCGACAGCATTACCGGCGGCATCCACAAATGCCTCGTCAAAACCATTTGCCGCCATCCAGGAGACAAGGTGTTGGACGGCCCCAGATTCATCGTGAGATGGACTGGGAATAGCGACCAGGTCATGCAGCAGCGCCTCCAGTGTCGCTGGGGTGATGCGTGTCGCCATCATGAAAGCACCTCCGCCAGTGCATCGCGGATTGTGGCTAATTGTTCCCGGCTGATGACCAGTGGTGGTAGCAGGCGCAGCACATTCAGACCAGCAGGCAGTGCGAGAATCCCATAGTCCTCTTGCAGTGTTTTGAGGACAGGCGTCACCCGCCCACGCAGTTCGAGCGCAACCATCAACCCCAGACCACGCACCTCGCGTACCTGTGTTAATGAGAGCGCCGCCACTTCATCGCGAAACCATGCGCCGAGTTCGGCAGTTCGTTCGACCAGATTTTCCTCGCGTAATGTGGTAATCACCGCAACAGCCGCCGCGCACGCCAGCGGATTCCCGCCAAAGGTGCTGCCGTGACTGCCACCAGGGATCGTTCCCAATTCCCCGCGCCAGGCTACCGCGCCCATTGGCACACCGCCCGCGATGCCCTTCGCCAACGCCACCACATCTGGCACGATGTCGCTGTGCTGGAAGGCAAACCAGCGCCCGGTACGCCCGAAGCCGGTCTGAATTTCGTCTACGATCAGCAGCGCACCATGCGTGTCGCACAATTCGCGCAGCCCGCGCAGATAGTCCGCATCCGCCGGATAGACGCCACCTTCGCCTTGTATCGCCTCGACCACCACCGCCGCCGTTTCCTCGCTAATGGCTACCCGTGCCGAGTCGAGATCGTTATAGGTCACATGCATCACGGCAGGTTGCCAGGGAGCGAACGGTTCACGGTAATCTTTGTTCCAGGTCAGCGACAGCGCACCCAGGGTACGCCCATGAAAGGCGCGTTTGGCCGCCACGATACCAGTACGCCCGGTCAGCAAACGCGCTACTTTGAGCGCGCCTTCGATGGCTTCCGCGCCACTGTTACACAGGAAAAAGCGATTGATTGCGCTCGGCAGCACGGTTTCCAGCACTTCGTACAGCCTGGCACGCTGGTCGTTGTAGAAAATTTCCGGGCAGGTAATAAGCTGTGCTGCCTGCGATGTAATCGCCTCGACAACCGCCGGGTGACTATGCCCCAGCAGCGCCACACTCTGCCCACTGGTCGCATCCAGGTAGGCACGCCCATTTTCATCCCAGACGGTACAACCTGCGCCGCGCACGACGGTCAGTGGGCGTTTGGGGTATGCGCCGGAGGTGTGCTGCGCTTCAATCTCGGTCAGGGTGCGAATCGCCTCGATCATGATGTGAATACCGTACCTTCCCCGGCCAGCGCCCGTGAGACGGGATCCATCACCCGGCCATCGCCGATGACGACCCGGCGCACACCACTTTCCAGCGCCGCGCCCGCTCCCAGTACTTTGCGTTTCATACGGCCCTGCGCCCAGTTCATCGCTTCGTTTATCTGCCCGGCCTGTACCTGGCTGACGAAACTCGATTCATCGGGGAAATGGCGATACAACCCACGCACATTGCTCATGATGACAAGTGTATGCGCCCGTACTGCCGCTGCCACTGCCGCCGCTGCGCGGTCACCATCTACGTTGAGGAGGCCGTCCGAGCTGGCCGCAAAAGGTGGCACCACTGCAACTTCCCCGCACCGCAGAATGCCTGTCAGGGTTTCACCATCTACCCCGGTAATACGCCCAGTGTAGTCATCGCGCACCATCCGCACCCGGCCATCCACTACCGCCCGGATGGCGGTTTTACGTTCACCCTGGATTACGACCTGCTGAGTCAGACCGTGCGCGTTCACACCCAACCGGCTCAAGCCATACGCGATTTCGCCGTTGATCTGCGCTGCCGCCTCAACAAACAGGTCACGTACTGGCGCAGGTGTATAGCGCGAACTGTGCCCGTCAGGGGATTGCAGCATCTGTACAGACAGACCACGATTAGCGGAAAGCTGCGCCATGCGTTCACTAACACCGTGAACAACCACCACCGCCTGTTCCCGTGCAATTTCGGCCAGGTCACGCAAGATTTCAGCGGTATCCACGTTCGCACCGCCACCGATTTTTACTACCAGTACATCGTTCATTTTTTCTCCCCTAAGGGTATATACCGGGGAATGCCAGCCCGGTGCGTTCATCAAAACCAAGCATGAGATTCATACTTTGCACGGCACTACCTGCCGCGCCTTTACCCAGATTGTCAATCGCAGCTACGACCACCAGATGCTGGCCGTCCGTATCCATTTCAAAACCGATGTCACAATAGTTTGTCCCGGCCACGATGCGCGGTTCCGGCAAGCGATGCAGGCCGGTTCGCCCGCTGACCAACCGCACGAATGGCTCATCGTTGTAGGCCGCCCGGTACAGCCGCCAGATGTCTTTTTCAGTCTGGGTTTCACGTAGCGTGACATGCGCCAGCAGATGCGCTCCACGTATCATCTCAATCGCTGTGAGGCTGAAGCGAACCGATGTTTCCCGCCCCAACACCATCTCGATTTCTGCCAGGTGGCGGTGGCCGGTGGCGGCATAAGTGCGTACCGCGCCACTCCGTACCGGATGATGGGACGATGCGCTGGGCGCATTGCCCGCCTCCGACGAGCCAACTTTGATTTCGGCATAGACCTGTTCGACCAGTCCGTCCCGTACCAATGGCAGCAGTGCCAGGTTAGTGACAGTCGCATTACAGCCGACACCGCTCACATACTGTGCGTCCCGCAACTGTTCCCGGCTGACTTCAGGGAGGCCGTACACAAAACGGCTCAACCAGTCGGGAGCAGGATGTGTGCCGCCATACCAGCGGGCATAGGTCTCGGTGTCATCCAGCCGGAAATCTGCCGAAAGGTCAACAATGCGCGGGGCAAGAGCGGCGTAATGCTCGATCTCAGTCGCGGCTGTACCATGCGGCAGGCACAGGAACAACACATCGCAGGCTTCCAGCGCGTCCGGGTGGATGAACTGCAACCGCGAGACATCGCGCAGATTGGGATGAACAGTATGCACGTAGTGTCCGGCCTCACTCCGACTGGTAATCTGCGTAACCGTGACTTCGGGATGAAAGTGCAGCAGGCGCAGCAGTTCCCCGCCGGTATAGCCGCTCCCCCCTACAATTCCAGCGCCGATCATGCCTGCACCGCTGCTGCTGCCAGCGCGTACTGGACGACACGCGCTGCAATATCCACGCCGGTTGGGGCGCTGCTGTTGCGGAATTCCATCGTGTGGTTGACTTCATTGATGACCAGACTCCCGTCAGCCGTTTCGAGCAGGTCAATCGCCAGCACCCCACCCCCTACTGCGTTGGCAGCCCGCTGGCAGAGTGCATCCAGCTCCGGTGTCACCGGGCAGTTGCTGGCACTGCCGCCACGTGCTGTGTTGGTAATCCAGTGAGGAGACGTGCGGTAAATCGCGCAAATCGTCTGATCGCCCACGACAAACGCCCGGATGTCGCGGCCTGGTTTTTCGACGTAAGCCTGAATATAGTGAGTGTGGTAGGTGTAGTTCCCCAGCGTGTGGCGGTGTTCCAGGATCGCCTCGGCGCTGTCAGAGTCGTTGACCCGCGCCAGCAACCGCCCCCATGACCCGGTGACGGGTTTCAGCACGGCGGGATAACCCACATTATTGATGGCCTGCATCGCGCTGGCGGTGTCGAAAGCGACTCGTGTAACCGGTTGGGGGACACCCGCACCAGCCAGTGCCAGCGTCGTCAGGAGTTTATCAGCACAAATCGTCGCTGTTCGGTAACTGTTGATGGTACGTACACCCCAGCGTTCGAGGATTGCCAGCATATACATGCCGCGTGAGGTGCTGACACAGCGTTCGACCACGAGATCGTAGTCATGCCAGGGAACACCGGAAGGAGCGAGCTGGGCTGGGCCACCAGTCAGGTCAATATTCAGGTCGCGATCTAAGATGATATCCGGTTCGATCCCGGCATCCTGGAATGCGATGATGAGGAGTTTTTCCTCGGCGCGGATGTGCGTTACTAGTAAGGCCAGTTGCATGATTGCCTATTCTCCCCAGTCTTCTTCGACTTCTGGTGCCAGGTCCACTTCCAGGGGCTGCAAGCTGATGACTTCCAGTTCCACGCCGCAATCCGGGCAGGCGATGATTTCGTTCGGCATCACGTTGGCGGGCAGGGTGATTTCGGCGGCACATTCCAGGCATTCAATCGTTTGGTTACTCATGGTCATCTTCCTCTCATATCGGGCAATCAACGGACAAAACAAAAACCGCCATCCGGTGTTCCAGATGGCGGCTCGCTCACAATAATCAGGGCGCAAGACAACTATCCAGAACTTGGTTCCGGCCAGGGCTTCTTGCACTTCTTCTTGCTATCGGGTGAAATAACGGTCAGGCTAAACACGGTGTCCTCATTCGCTATCATACGGCCAACAAAAAACCCGCTTGCGGGCGGGCTTTGTGATTTCATCCTGTTTCTGTTCAGGAAAGCAAAAGCGCCCACAACCTCAGGTGTGATTCTGCTTCTTTGCTTTCTTGGTGAACAGATTTGTTACCATAACATAATATTCCACTTGATAACTGCGGCGTTCACAATGTACAACACCTTGCCATTGGAAGTCAACCGGACGCCATCAACAAGATTTACTGTGCAGGTTGCCTAATTCTGCATAATATCGCAAAGTAAAAAGCATCAAGTATCGGCGTTCGAGCGAAGATAGCAGGAAATGAGTTCGCATTTGCCTCTTTGCTTCATAAGAAAGGGGAAGATATTTCGCGGCTACGCCCTATCTCTGCTCCCAAACTAGCTACAAAACAGAAGTCACTCTCAACCAAGCCGGATATACACATTCGAGAGTGATAGAGATTGTGGCAACCGTATATATTGCTCAGCCGATCATATCTACACCCAGAATCCTATTTTAATAGCATTGGTCAGGCAGCACACCATTACGGACAAGCAGCACACATTTCTGGTGTATCTCAACTTCTTCATTCTTGCGATGATCTGGCAGTGATAAGAGATGTCCGATTGGTATGGTGGTCAAATGCTATCCGTCGCCACAGGAAGAATGACTCGAATGACAGTTCCCTGACCGACCTCACTTGTGACATCAATATTCCCGTCGTGCATTTGCACAATCTTCTGAGCGATAGTCAGCCCCAACCCAAATCCTGGCGTGGTACGTGCTTCATCCCATCGCCAGAAGGCCTCGAATATATACGGTAGGCTCGTCTTCGAGATACCAATCCCGGT
>JACKCH010000019.1 GCA_020634115.1 Anaerolineaceae bacterium | reverse complement strand
CGACTGGAATGATGGCCTGAGCGCCGTTGGCAATCTGATGAAAGGCGAAAGTTTCTGGGTCGCCGAATTTCTCTACATGATTCTGGGCAGCTTCATTCCGGTAGCCAGCAACCGGGGTGACGAGCGATTCGCCCAACGGTGTGAAACCGTGCGTAACAGCCTGAAAACCGCCCTCAACCAGCATGGTTGGGATGGAAAATGGTATTTGCAGGCCACCACCGATGATGGCCTGGCGCTTGGTTCACACCAAAACGAAGAAGGCAAAATCTTCCTGATGCCTAATATCTGGGCGGTGATGAGTGGAACCGCAGAAGCCGAACGAGTCCAAACCGCAATGGCATCCGTCACCGAGTATCTCCTCAAAGACTACGGTACACTGCTCAATTTCCCGGCTTTCACCCGCCCGCGCCCAGATATAGGCTACGTGACCCGTTACGCGCCGGGTCTGCGCGAAAACGGCGGGGTATACACTCATGCCGCCACCTGGTCAGTCTGGGCCTACGCCCTGGCGGGTGAACCCGAACTGGCTTACACCGCCTACTCTCGTATTTGTCCACCCAACCGCAGCGCCGATATAGATACCTATAAGGCGGAACCCTACGTGACCCCCGGCAACATAGACGGCCCGCTCTCCGAATTTTACGGGCGAGGCGGTTGGACATGGTACACCGGGTCGGCACAATGGCTGCACCGGGTCGCCACCCACTGGATTCTGGGAATTCGCCCGCATGAGGATGGTCTGCTGGTTGATCCGTCTATCCCGGCGCACTGGGATGGCTTCAAGGTCACACGCACATTCCGTGACGCTGTGTACCAGATCGAGGTCGAAAATCCCCAGCATATCAACAGCGGTATTCAATCAGTAGTCGTTGACGGACAGCCACATACCAGTAACCTCCTCCCGGTTTTTTCGGATGGAGAAACCCACCTTGTTCAGATCGTGATGGGGACTTAAACCCAGAAAGGAAGCTGCCAGCACAAATAGACTTTTCCTGATGTCGTTACGGTAAGTAGTGTGTTGAATCACCCAAGTAACCATTAAACAACCGCCAACAATTAATGAGTTTGCGAAGAGATGAAAAGATGAAATCCAAGACCAAATTCCTGACTACCGCTTTCCTGCTCGTTCTGCTGATCAGCTTGATCTCCTATGCTATTCCGGCCAGTGCCCAGTCCGTCACTATTCGCTATGCCAACTGGAACCTCGGCACGGAAGAAGAAAACAATATTCAGCGCCAGCTCGTCGCTGCCTACGTTGAAGCACACCCCGATGTCACGGTTGAATTCGTGGATATGTCCGGCGACGGGCGTTGGGACGAAAAACTGACCAACCTGGCCGCCCGCGGTGAACTACCGGATGTCTGGATGGCGGATAATACCCCCTATTACGTCCAGAATGGCTGGGCAGCGGACTTGTCCGAGCTGGTCGCAAGCGACTCCGACTGGGCCAATGTACCGGCAGTCCTGCAAAACGCAGTAACCTACTCCGGCAAGGTACTGGGACTCCCGGCGGCACAGTTCGTCATGGGCTATTTTGTCAACCAGGACCTGTTCGAGGCGGCTAACCTGGATGCCCCTGTCTACGGCGCATCGGTAGATGAATTCCTGGGCGCTGCAACCGCGCTGACTAATGTCCAGCAAGGCGTTCTCGGCCTGGATGAAATGGAATTTATCCTCGGCTGGTATCCCCATACGCAGGATAGTAGCCTGCAATTCTTCAGTTTCGATGGCGCCCACATGAACTACAATTCCGCCGCTTTCAAAGCTGCTGTGAATGCCGCCATTGAACTGATGCCGAACACCTGGCAGGGCCTCTCCGACGATCAGAAGACTGCCTTCAAATCACAAGGCCCCTGGGAACTGTTCCTGAATCAGGAATCCGGTGTGCGCTGGGATGGCGGTTGGGCAGTCCCCGCTTACGCCCAGAACGCAACCTTCAATTGGGACTTCTTCGGTATTCCGGGCGGCAATCAGGTGATGGTGACAGATATTCTCGTCGTTTCTGCGACAACCCCGGATCTGGCAGCCGCTTACGATTTCGCTAAATGGATGAGTTTCTCTAGCGAAGGCTACAGCAAGGAAGCGGAAATCGCCGCGAACGTTGGTGGCGTGCCAACCCGGATGCCCGTCTCTGTAACCCCCGAAAGCATCGACCTGTACATGTCCTTTGTGGGTGAAAAAGCGGGCCTGCGCCAGGCGTTGGAAAATCTGGATAACAGCCTGATCGAATCCCTGGCGAAGATTGTCCCCGGCTACATCAATGCCCGCTGGGAAGGCAAGCCCGGTATTGATATTGGCGAAGACCTGGACGTGAATATGTGGTACATGTTCAACTTCATCGCGTCGGGCAATTACAAATATGAGGACTTCTCCGCCCAGTTAGAGGAGTTCGCGAACAAGATTCTGGATGACGCCCAGGCAGCACTGGCTGGCTAGTCAACACATCAACATCACGGGGGAGCGTTAATGATACGTTCCCCCTGTATTTCATACGAACTAATTGGCATTTACAAGTAATCTGCAATTATTATGCTTATTTTTGTTGATAGAGCATGATGCCGTGCTTTCGCCCGCGAGAGGAATCTCACGCCGCGACTGGAGATTTGGCGATGCGCTCAAAACTAAAAGAGCTGCCCCCGGTGGCAAAGCCGCTTTTGATTATTTTTGTGATCTTATTGCCTTTAGTGGGTACATTTCTCGTTTTGAACGAGCAAATTCCGCCTGTTGGGAGTTGCATACCTCAATCTGGCAGCGAAGCCCTGGCAGTAGACCCACTCCGCAGCGAAAACCGAGCAAACAGTCTCTATACGAATACAATCGGGCTGCCTGAGCGCAACAATTCCCCATCGGTTATTGAAATCCAGGCTGACTCGTTCGGAATGCCGCTCGCCCAGGACGAAACGGCAAACCAATACGCCAAAGCCAGTGTCCGGCTTCAAGCGGGAAACACCGTGCAGTTTGATGCCCGGATTCCCGCAGCGGGAGAATTTACCCTCGCCTTCGACCTGGCCGTGTTAGCCGACTCAACCGTGCCCGAAGGCCAGCTTCGCGTAGATAACGAGTTTCCGGTCAGCGGTCTTCAACGGTTTACCCTCCCGGTTTACTACCGCAACAGTTCCAACATTTTCCCCAAGGATCGTTACGGCAACGATGCGCTTATCAGTCAGGTACGCGCGGTACGCTGGGCCAATGTACCGCTTCGAGATGTGAATTTCAGTGAGCCTTACCCGACCCAGGTAGGACTATCTGCCGGAGAACATCACTTCAGTTTCACCCTGAATCGCGGTGAAATCAACCTGGGCAGTATCTACCTGATATCCTTCTCCCCCTACCCCGACTACGCGCAATACCTGGCATCCCAGACCGCTGCCGATTCAACTGATTTTTCGCTCACCCTGGAAGCGGAACTCCCCTCTTACAAGAATGACACGTCGGTGCGCCCGACCAGTGACCGTAATCTCACGGTGACGCCCTATAACACCTATTGCCAACTGTTGAACACGCTGGGCGGCGATAGCTGGATTAAGAGCGGCAGCGCCGCGTACTATCAGTTTGAAGTCCCGCAAGATGGTTTATACGAAATCACCTTGCGGGCGATGCAAAACACTCGCAGTAACTTTACGGTTTTCCGCCGGGTGACCATTAACGGCGAAGTTCCGTTCGCGGAATTCAACGCGATCCCCTTCGCCTCCTCATCGAATTGGATGGATGTCCATTTGGGGGGCGAAACTCCCTACCGGGTCTTTTTGCATGAAGGTGTGAACGTCCTGGGGATTGAGGCGACGAACTCACCTTACCTGCACTCCATCGAAACCATCCAGAAGGCGCTGCTCGACATTAATTCTCTCGCGCTGGAAATCAAGCGATTAACCGGCAACCAGCGTGACCCGTTCAAAGAATGGGTGATTTCGGATTACATCCCGGATATTCAGGAACGTCTTTATACTATCGCTCAGAATCTGATTGATGACAAAAATACCCTGTCGTCTATTGACGAACGCAACACGTCTTCAGAAACCCAGACGTACCAGATAGCGATTGATAATCTGCTGTTCCTAGCCGATAACCCGAATGATATACCAGTGTATATGAGCCGTTTCTCCGAAGGCACTGGCTCGGCGGCGCAGCAGCTTGGCACGCTCTTGCCCCTGTTGCAGCAGCAGCCGCTCGCCGTGGATAAAATCATCATTCATTCGCCGGATCGCGTACCGGAAACACCCGCCATACCGTTCACCACCGCCATTGGTGAGGACATCAAACGCTTTATTTATTCTTTCCAGCCTGATCCGTACCAGTCCATCGGTGCGAATGACGACGAACTTGAAGTATGGGTCAACCGCCCCCGCCAGTATGTGAACCTGCTGCAATGGATGACCGACTCTTCCTTCACGCCGCAAACGGGGATTCGGGTCAAATTCTCCATTATGCCCGACGAGTCAAAACTCATCCTCGCCAACGCCGCCGGGTTGCAACCGGATGTCGCGCTGGGAGTAGCAACTGACCGTCCCTATGAACTCGCCGTGCGTAACGCCTTGTACGATCTGCGTTCTTTCCCGGATTTCGATTCCTTCATCCATATTTACGCGCCCGGTGCGCTGCTCGGCTACATCATTAATGACTCCGTATACGCTTTACCGGAGACACAGGACTGCTGGGTGACGTTTTACCGTAAGGATATTCTCGATTCGCTCGGCATCCCGGTGCCGCACACCTGGGACGAAGTGCTTGAGATTTTGCCGGAATTACAGCGATACGGCATGAACTTCAACACACCACTTTCGGGTGTCGCCGGACAGAAAAACTATATCTTCACCTCACCCTACCTCTTCAATCATGGCGCCCAACTTTATAGTGACGGGGGTTTTGCTACTGGCCTGGAAAGCGAAGATGCGATTGCTGCTATCAAATTCATGGCGGATAGCTTCACTATTTACGGGATGCCGCTGACTACCGCGAACTTCTACCAGGATTTTCGTTACGGCACACTGCCTATTGGCACCTCCAATGTCATTGATACCTACGTCAAGCTGGTGACTATCGCACCAGAAATTGGTGGACTCTGGAATATCGCCCCCTTCCCGGCGACAGTCTTGCCGGATGGTACACATAACCGTTATGCCACCGGTTCGGCACAGACCAGCATTATGTTCCAGAATACCGATAAACCCCAGGAAGGATGGGAATTCCTGAAGTGGTGGATGTCCACCGATACGCAATCTGAATTTGCGGAACAGTTAGTTCTGAACTACGGCCTCACCTATCTGTGGTTTTCCGCCAACCTGGAAGTGCTGGATCGCATGGACATTCCAGAGGAACATAAAGCCGTGATCCGTGAGCAATGGCAGTGGCTGCAAGAACCGGTACGGCTCCCGGGCAGTTATATGCAGGAACGCGAGTTGAGCAACATCTGGAATCGCATCGTATTCAACGGAGCCAACCCGCGTGTAGCGATTGACCGCTCAGTTATTCTCATTAACCGTGAAATCACCCGCAAAATGGAAGAGTTCGGCTACTTACAGGATGGAGAGCGGGTAGGAGAGATCAAAATTCCAACGATTGAGACTGTGGAAGCGTGGATGGAACATGGAAACGAGTGAGTCTTTCCCTCTCAACAAACAAAGCAGCGCGACTGTGTTTTCATTCCGGGCGGCTTTCCGGCGATGGCTGAATAAAGAAGGCAGCGCCTATGTATTCCTGTCTCCATATGCGCTATTGTTCATCATCTTTATTGTTGTGCCGGTGATGGCGGCGTTTTTTCTTTCTTTCATGTTTTTTGATGCCATCCAGCCCCCGCATTTTATTGGGTTGAACAACTACATCTCCCTGGTCACGCAGGACGACACCTTCATGAAGTATGTCCTGTCCAACACCATCGAGTTTGCAGTCCTGGTCGGGCCGGGTGGGTACGCGCTCGCCTTCCTGTTGGCATGGATTCTGGCACAGCTCCCCCGGATACCCAGGACAGTCTTCGCGCTGATCTTATACTCCCCTTCGATGACCGCCGGGGTCGCAATGGCTGTTGTCTGGAAGACTCTGTTCAGCGGTGACCAGACCGGTTATCTGAACAGCTTTCTGATGGGTCTGGGGCTGATGCGGGAGCCAATCCAATGGCTGCAATCCCCGCAGTACCTCATGCCCATCATGATTATCGTCACTCTGTGGAGTAGTATGGGCATCGGCTTCCTGGCGATGCTGGCGGGAATCCTGGAAATCAGCCCGGAACTCTACGAGGCTGCTGCGATGGATGGAATGAGCAGTCGCTGGCAGGAGATTTTTTACATTACTATCCCCTCTATGAAACCGCAAATGCTCTTCGGGGCGGTGATGGCAATTGTCGGCACATTTCAGGCTGGGGCGATTGGGGTCACGCTTTCCGGCAGCAACCCAACCCCGCAATATGCCGGGCAGTTGATCGTCAACCATATCGAGGACTATGGCTTTCTGCGTTATGAAATGGGCTACGCTGCCGCCGTTTCGGTGGTCTTGCTGCTCATGGTACTGTTCTTTTCACGGGTCGCCACGCGCTTGTTTGGCAGCGGGACGGACTGAGCGATGAAGAAGCAAAAATGGTTCAGCCGCTATACCGGGATTAGCAACCGGGGCATCAACCCCCAGGGGTTTCACGTCAGCCAGCTCAAGTTTTATGTGATCCTGGTGCCACTGGCGGCGTTCATGCTGCTGCCCATCATTTTCATCTTTTCCAACGCCTTCAAACCGCCGGATGAATTATTTGCCTTCCCACCCCGCTTTTTTGTAATCAATCCAACGTTTAAGAATTTCACCGACTTATTCGCTAAATTGACGAATTCCGGCATTCCGGTCAGCCGCTACCTGTTCAACAGCATCCTGATTACGCTCGTCACCGTTGTGGCGTCTATCCTGGTTTCCAGCGCGGCGGCGTATTCGCTCTCCAAAAAACGCTTCAAACTGAAACAAATGCTCTTCGCCATTAACAACGTGGCGCTCATGTTCGTGCCGATTGCGGTGACGATTCCACGTTTCCTGGTGATTCAGAAACTGGGACTGCTCGATACGTTCTGGGTACACATCCTCCCGGTGCTGGCGATGCCTGTTGGACTGTTCCTGCTCAAACAATTCATAGATGGCATCCCGGATGAAGTCATTGAAGCGGCCCAGATTGACGGGGCTTCCGACTTCTGGATTTACTGGCGCATTATTCTGCCGATGATTCGCCCGGCACTGGCGACCATTGCCATTCTCACATTCCAGGCGGCATGGAACAACGCCGATATTTCCACGCTTTACATCAACACAGAAAGTCTGAGAACGCTGGCCTTCTACCTCAGCACGCTGACATCAACTACTTCCGGCGCGAATGTGGTTGCCGGGCAAGGGGTCGCGGCAGCGGCGGCGTTAATTATGTTCCTACCCAATCTGGTAATCTTCATTTTCCTGCAAGGTCAGGTCATGAGTACAATGTCGCACTCGGGGCTGAAATGAAGAAGAGTCTTGTAATCCTGTTGCTGCTGTTCGGGCTGTCGGTCACGGGTGTTTCAGCCCAGACGAACGCGCCCTATACGACCTGGACATTAGGCCCCGGCCAGAGCGGGTGGATGACGCAGGACGCCTATACCCCACTGGATGAAATTGACCTCCCCGTATCCGGGCCGGAGGATATGTTCCTGTCCGCGGATGGTTTCCTCTACATCGCGGACACCGGCAACCACCGTATCATCAAGCTCGATACGGATTTCCAGATTGTCGCGGAATTCGGACAGGATGTGCTGCGCTCGCCAACCGGGGTGGTCGTGGACGAAGCCGGAACGATATACATCGCGGACGCCGGTAACGATACCATCGTCATTCTCGATGCGGACGGCAACCTGGTTAATGAATTTGGCCGCCCTTCTGAACCCTTATTCGGCCTGAATCGGGAGTTTCTGCCGCGCAAGATCACCATAGATGTCCGCAAAAACCTCTACATTGTCAGCGAAGGCTCGGTGAACGGCCTCGTCATGATGAATACCAATGGCAATTTCATTGGTTACTTCGGGGCAAATTCAGCGGAAATGTCCCTCAAGATGATCCTGCAACGGATGTTCCTGACAGACGAGCAGCTTGAGCAGTTCATCAGAAATGAGGCCGCCTCCCCCTCCAACGTGACGATTGACAGCCAATCGCTGGTCTACACGATTACCGCCGGCACGGAATTCAGCAAAAGTATTCGCAAGTTCAATATCTCCGGCAGAAACCTGTTCGATTATTGGATTCTCGGCTCCAAAACCTTCCGGGATATTAACGTCAGTGATGATGGTCTGCTCGTCGCGGTGGATTCCGAGGGCCGGATTTTTGAATACGATTTAGACGGCACACTCCTGTTTGTCTTTGGCGCACCGGATAGAGGCGACCAGCGGTTAGGGTTGCTGAGTAACCCCACCGCCATTGAGCGCGTGGGCGAAGACCTGTATGTGCTGGATAAGGATAAAAACGCCATCATCATTTACCAGGTGACGGATTTCGCCCGGCGGTTACACGATGGCGTGCGGCTCTACACGGAAGGCTTCTACACCGAAGCCCGCCCCTATTTTGAAGAGGTGCTGAACTATAACGGCCTCGTCGTCATGGCGTACCAGGGGTTGGCCGATGCCGACTACAAAGACGTAAACTACACTGGGGCGCTGCAACACTACCGTTATGCCGAAGACCGCAACGGGTACTCCGAAACCTTCTGGGAATTACGGAATGCCGTTTTACAGCGGCATCTGGGCAACGCACTCGGCGTCCTGTTTGGCGGTTGGGTATTTATGAGCGTCTTCACCCGGCTGGAACGGCGGCGCAAGTGGCTCGACCCGCTGCGGCGGCTGGCACAGAACGCGCAAAAAATCCGTCTTGTGGATGACTTCGTTTTCATGTTCCGCTTTATCAAACAGCCCGCCGACAGCTTCTACTACATTAAACAGAACCTGCGCGGCAGCCTCCCCTTCGCGTTGATTATTTACGTCTGGGTGGTGGTCGTGCGCGTGCTGGTGCTGTACGTGACCGGGTTCATCTTCAGCCCCTACTCAACTTCGTGGCAAATTCAGCCGGAAACCGAAGTCACCTACACCATTTTGCCCATCGTCTTATGGAATGTCGCCAACTACCTCATTTCCACCATCAGCGACGGCGAAGGGCGGATGCGCGATGTCATCATCGGCAGCGCCTATAGCCTGTTTCCCTATGCCCTGTTAGCCCTGCCTATCGCCCTGGTGTCTAACCTGCTGACGTACAATGAGGCCTTTGTCTACGATTTCTCCACTCAACTCATGTGGTTCTGGACGGGGTTGATGTTCGTCATCATGGTCAAAGAGATTCACAACTATTCATTTTCCGAAACGGTACGCAACATCCTGACCACCCTGTTTACGATGGCGATGTTCCTTCTGACCGGCTACATCCTGTATGTGCTGTTCAGTCAACTGTATGAATTCATTCTGGCGATTATTCAGGAGGCCGGATTGCGTGGCTAACTTGAACCGTCTCCCGCCGCGACAAGTGGATCGCGCCCCGGTTTGGGCGGCGCTGCTGCTGACCCTCCTGCTCCTGCCGGTCATCCTCGCGCCATCGGGGGCAGCCCAGGCGACTCCTCTCTTGCAGGAAATTCCGCCTTCATACCAGATGGTAGCCGAGAATGACCTGTTCCAGCTCTATGTCGACTCTGATACGCTGGCCTTCAAATTGCTGGATAAACGCAGCAACTATCTGTGGCATTCGGGCATTGATGAATTGCTGGAGGGGGATCGCCTCAACAAATCCTGGCGAGCCTTTGCCCAGAGCGGCATCAGCATCGAATATCTCGACAAAAAAGCCGTCAATTCCCGCACCTCCATCGCCAATGCCAACCACACGCTGGAAGTCACGCCCATCGAACAGGGCATCTCAGCCGTCGTGACCTTCGAGGATTATGGCATCACGGTTGGCGTTACCCTGCAACTGGAAGCAACCGGCCTGCGGGTTGCCGTGCCATTCGCTACGATCAACGAAGGAAACCCGGATTTCCGCCTGGGACAGGTCTATATTTACCCCTTTTTGGGGGCCACACGCGGCAGCAGTGTGCCGGGCTACATGCTCATCCCGGATGGAATCGGCAGTCTGATTCGATTTGCGGATACCACCAAAGCCAAAAACATGCTCTATGCCCGGTATTATGGCGATGATCTGGGCATCCTCGCCTATCAGCCCTATGATCCGCTCGTTACCCCTGGCTATCCGGCGTCTTTCCCGGTCTTTGGGGTCGCACACGGGGAAGGGCAGAATGCCTTCCTGTCGGTGGTCGAACAAGGTTCGGCCTATGGGGAAATTCAGGCGCACCCGGCGGGCATCCTCACCAATTTCAATTTCATCTACAATGCTTTCATCTACAATGAACCTTACTTCCAAGCAACCAATCGCTCCGGCGCGGGTGTAACCACCGTTCAGCGGGAAACCAACCATTTTGATGTTGTGCTGCATTTCCGCTTCCTGACCGGCGACGCCGCTGATTATGTTGGTATGGCCCGCAGTTACCAGCAATATCTGCTGGACAGTGGCCGCTTACACAAGGCTGACGACCCGAACCTCAATATCGGTATCCGGCTGGAATTTCTGGGTGGCGACAAGGAACGGGTCATGTTCTGGGATCGCTTCATCCCCATGACCACCGTTAGCCAGATGAGCGGGATTCTCGACAGCCTGCAAATCCCGAATCCTGAGGTTATTTACTACGGTTGGCAGCCGCTTGGCGCTTCTACCATGCCCCCCACGTCGGTAACCCTTGAAGGAGGGCTGGGCAGCCTGGATGAATTGCGAACACTGGCGGAAAAAATCACTGCTGAGGGTGGACACTTCTCGCTCTATCTTGAACCCCAGGCGGCACTGTGGGAAGAACCGGGGTACTCCCCGCGCAATGATGTGGCGATGGCAATCACCAACGTCAACCTGGAAGGTTTTGGCCGCCACTATAACTATTACTTCACCCTGGCTGCCCTGCAGGAGCATTACGCCACCCTGACCGAGGATATTGCCTCACAATTAAATGTTGGGCTGGCGCTCGATGGGATTGGCTCGGTGCTGTACAGTGACTTCCGGCGCAGCAGCCCGCTCAACCGGGAAGATGCGATTGAGGCTTACCAATCCCTGCTGGCCGAATCGCCCGTGCGCCTGGGTCTTTACCGTCCCAACGATTACCTCCTGGGATTCACGCAAGCCTACTACGACATGCCGCTCGGTGACGACGGTTACATTTATACCTCGGAATCCGTGCCATTCCTGCCGATTGTGCTGGCGGGCTATATACCCTACTACAGCACGCCCGTTAATTTTTCATCCAATCTGGAAAACGATCTGCTGCGGCAGGTCGAGTATGGCATCTACCCCTCGTATTTCGTCACTCATGAACCCACCGCCAATATGCTCAATACCCGCTCGGCCTGGATTTACTCCTCCTCTTACGCCCAATGGGGTGAACAGATTCAGACTACCTATCAATGGATGAACGCCCTCCTCGCCCCGGTGCGCGGGCAGGCAATCATCGCGCACGAAAAACTGGCGGACGGCGTTTTTGCCACCACCTACGCCAACAATAAGCAGATCATCGTCAACTACACCGACCAGCCTTATGTACGTGGGGGCGTCACCGTTGAGGCGAAAAACGCTTTGCTCCTGGAGAATGGACTATGACAGTTCGCCGCCCGGCTCGCCGCGAGATCAGTCTCCGTACCCGCGAAGCCCTGCATGGTTACGGCTTTATCCTGATATGGGTGGTGGGATTCTCGCTTTTCACCTTGCTGCCGCTCATCGAGACGTTTCACTACAGCCTCAACCAGGTCACAGTCACGACCAGCAGTATCAATCTGAATTTCGTGGAATGGGCCAACTATACCCGCGCCTTGTTCACCGACCCCAATTTTATCGAACTGCTGATCGGCTACACCATCGAGACGCTGGTTTCCGTGCCGATTGTACTGATTTTTGCGATGATTATCGCCATGTTCCTGAACCTGGATTTCAAGTTCAAGGGGCTGTTCCGCGTCATTTTCTTCCTGCCCATCGTCATCACCAGCGGGCCAGTCATCAAGGAACTGACGGCTCAGGGTGCCGCCTCCGCGCCTGGCATTGCGACTATCCCGGCGGTGATTGATTTCCTGGAACAATTACCGCGTGCGCTCCGCAGCCCGGTTGAATACCTGCTGACCTCGTTTATCCTCATCCTGTGGTTTTCGGGCGTCCAAATCCTGATCTACCTGGCGAGTTTGCAGAAAATAGACCGGAGCATCTACGAAGCCGCCGCCATTGATGGCGCGTCTGCCTGGTCAATCTTCTGGAAAATCACCCTGCCCTCGCTTTCGACGGCAACCGTCATCAACGCGATTTTCACGATTGTCACGCTCTCCCATTTCTCTGAAAACAAAGTGATCCAGTACATTTACAAACAGACCTATGATGTGCAGGGCGGGATTGGCTACGCCAGCGCGATGGCGTTCATTTATTTCGGCATCATGATCCTCCTGCTGGCAATCGTCTATCTGTTCCTCCGGCAGTGGGCCAAAAGGGAGTCGCGCTAATGCAAATCCTTCATCACCCCCTCGTTGAGCGCGTTCGTGACTTTCTGTTTGGAAACCGTGTCCATCGTGGTCTGACGTTCAATGTTGCCCTGTACGCCCTGCTGATTGCCATCGGCTTCGTTTATCTTCAACCGCTCTTGTTCATGTTCATCACCAGCATCAAAAATTCCAGTGACCTGCTCAACCCAATGGTACAGTGGGTGCCTACCGAGCTTTACCTCGGCAACTATATCAAGGGCTTCCGCGTGCTGGACTACCCAAACACCCTGATGGCCTCTATCGCCATGAGTGTGATCCCCTCCCTGATTCAGACGGCCGTTGCCTCGGTGGTCGGCTACGGGCTGGCCCGTTACCGTTTTCGGGGCAAATCGCTCGTCTTTTTACTCCTCCTGGCAACCTTCCTGATTCCGCCCCAGAACACGGTCATCCCGCAGATGCTCACCTATCGCGACCTGAGATTGCTGGGGAGTCCGCTGGCGCTCATCCTCCCCGCACTGTTAGGACAGGGGTACAGGAGTGCCATTTTCATCCTGATTTTCTACCAAACGTATGCCTCTTTTCCCAAAGTCCTAGAAGAATCTGCCCGGCTCGACGGCGCTTCTGATTTACGAATCTTCTTCACCATCGCTGTCCCCTCCGCCCTTCCCGCCTACATCGTCTCTTTCATTTTCTCAACAGTCTGGTACTGGAACGAAACCTTTTTTACGGTGATTTTCCTCGAAGGTGGCGTGACCACCCTCCCCATGCAGCTATCCAAATTCACCCAAGCCTATGAAAACCTTTATCCGCCGGGGACGGTCAACATTTTTGACCGGCTGAATGAAGCCATCAAAATGAGCGGCACATTTTTGAATATTCTGCCGCTGCTAGTGATGTACTTTGTTCTGCAACGCTGGTTCGTTGAATCGGTTGAGATGACCGGGATTACCGGGGAATAGAGACGCTCTGAAAGGGGATATAGATGTCCCCCTTGTTTGAGGAACTTTAAATGTCAAGAATCCACATACTATCTATTGGACTATTATTATGCCTAGTTCTAGGGGTTGCCACCGTTTCACCCGGCAGTGCGTCTCCCTATCAATCCGACGATTTTCTGGATGAACTGGCTGCCAATACATATGCCTATTTGAGTTCTCCAGCGTCAACCAGCAATTCCATGCCCTGGAGCTGGTATTCCCGTACCACACCGGGGGGCGATTATGCCAACACGACTGAAATCGGCTTACTCATGGTCGTTCATTTAGGTGCCTACGAAATGCAGCGTCCCTGGAGTCCTTCGTGGGATGTCGTCGAGCGTGAGGTAATGACGATTCTCCATCATCTGCGTGACTGGCAAACCAGCAACCAGAACACCTATGAAAATAGCGTCTTCTATCAATGGTATTGGATCAACCACACTCCCCCGGTAGTCGGCGGCGGGTCAAATGACAAACTGGTGCCATCCATAGATAACGCCTTTACCGCCGCCAGTCTGGTGGTGGTGCGGGAATACGCCCAGGCGAACGGACACACGGCAATGGCGCAACTGGCCGATACAATCCTGGCCGACATGAATTTCATGCTCTGGTACGATTTTGACACCCACTTGTTCCATTTGGGCGCGGTGAATGATCCGGCTCGCGGAATATGGGGGGACATCTATTCCAATGAGAATCGCATAATCAACTTCATGGCACGGGCGCTCGGACAGATGGATGATGCTGAGTATATGGAGAGCCTCTCCGCGCTCAAGCGTTCACCGCAAACCTATGATGAGATACGAGTTGACTGGGCGGCGTGGGATGGCTCGTACTTTACCTACATCGCACCCGGGGTGTTCATTCGTGAGGGGGAGACGTTTTACGGTACCTGTACGGTTGACCCGGCAACCCAGGCACAGATGGTCTACGCGGCCAATTTGGGGTACGACGCCTGGGGGCTGTCGGATGGTTTCGACACCACAGGGGCTTATGTTCAGCAAGGTGCACCACCGGCCTTCCCCGGCGCAACCATCGAAACCCGTCCGGGGTTAGTCACACCCTCGGCGGCGGCGATGGCCCTTATTTCTAGCTATCGGGTGGATGCGGAAGCAAATCTGGTTGAGCTTGCATCACGCTTTCCGGCAGTCTACGATCCTGAATATGGCTTCCTGGATAGTGTCATGACCAAACCGGGCACGCCCAATTATGGTGTAGCGAGTGACCGGTTCAGCGCCTTAGCGCAGGAGTGGCTCTTGCTATCCATCATAGATGCCGAAACGGGTTTCATCTGGGACTACTTCTACCGAAATGAAGGTGTCCAAGCGGCCCATGCCGAGATGTTCCGCCTCCCGGAAGGATGCGTGCCAGTCTGTGGAGGGAATGGCACGGTACTCTGTGCTCCGCACTAGAAATTGTGTGAATGTTTGAACAAAAATCCCACACTTGCAGGATAAGTCGAAAGTCGAGACGATAAAATAAGAGTGGCTGGCAATCGCTCACCGACCCCGTTTTGCCACAAAATGCCCGGAACGAACCGCACAAACCACATCCTATTTTCATGTGTCCCCTTGACTCAAAAGAACAAAAGTTCTATCCTTGATGCAACATACAAGTGCATGAGGGAGCATGAATATGAGTAAAGTCCGGGTTTTAGTGGGCACACGCAAAGGCGCCTTTGTTCTCCGTTCGGACGAGCGGCGCACTGATTGGCAGGTTGAAGGGCCGCTCTTTCCGGGGTGGGAGATTTTTCACATTACGGGAACGCCGGCTGACCCCAATCGCCTATACGCATCGCAATCCAACGCCTGGTCTGGGCAAGTCATGCAGCGTTCCAACGATGACGGGAAAACGTGGGAGACCGTCAATAACGAGTTTGTTTACGACGGTACGCCGGGCACACACCAATGGTTCGATGGCACTCAACACCCCTGGGAATTCAAACGGGTCTGGCATCTTGAACCCTCTCCCACCGATCCCGACTCAATCTATGCCGGGGTTGAGGATGCCGCACTTTTTCATACCCTTGACGGCGGAAAATCCTGGCGCGAGCTATCCGGCCTGCGGGATGTGAAAGGCAATCTGTGGCAGCCCGGTGCAGGAGGGATGTGCCTGCATACCATCATCATCAGCCCCGACAACCCTAATCGCATGTTCGTCGCTATTTCCGCTGCAGGTGCCTTCCGAACCGATAATAGTGGCAAAACCTGGCTACCCATCAATCAAGGTCTGCGATCAGACTACGAACTGCCTGATGCTACCGCTGAGGTGGGGCACTGTGTCCACAGTATCGCTCTGCACCCTTCAAACCCCAACACCCTGTTTATGCAGAAGCACTGGGACATCATGCGTTCGGACAATGGCGGTGAGCTGTGGAGCGAAGTGAGCGGCAATCTGCCCAGTGATTTCGGCTTCCCCATCGCCGTACATACCCACGAACCAGAAACCATTTATGTCGTCCCCATCACGAGTGACTCCCATCACTTCCCGCCGGATGGCAAACTGCGCGTCTACCGGAGTCGGTCAGGCGGCCATGAGTGGGAAGCCCTCACAAACGGGCTGCCACAGAGCAATTGTTATGTGAACGTACTGCGCAACGCACTGGCGGTGGACACGCTCGACTCCTGCGGCGTCTATTTCGGCACAACCGGCGGACAGGTGTATGTCTCTGCCGATTCCGGCGACCATTGGATGCCGATTGTCCACGATCTCCCGCCTGTGCTGTCGGTTGAAGTGCAAGTCCTGCCATGATTCAGGTGACGCTGCCCACCCATTTACGCACGCTGGCTCAAGTGACCGGCCCGGTTGCGCTTCAGGTCGGGGCGCCGGTCACGCAACGCGCGATTCTGGATGCGTTAGAGGCGGCCTATCCAGCCTTGCGCGGGACAATCCGGGATATGGCAACCCAGGAACGCCGGGCATTCATCCGTTACTTCGCCTGCGGAGAGGACCTTTCCCACGAGTCGCCGGATGCCATCGTACCGGCGGACGTAATCGCCGGGAAACAGCCCTTTCGCATTATCGGTGCGCTGGCGGGTGGATAAACCGGCGGGTTTGAAACCGGCTTAAAGCCTTAAAATCATTATGCGTTGTAGGGGAGGGTCTCATACCCTCCCGAAATTCAGCCTCAGAAAGTGTCTCTCATCACAACTCCATCACCAAAAGAAACCGATACGCACCCTGTACTTCTTGCCAGTACAACAACAGTCGGAAGTCGGAAGTCTCCTATCCTCCGTGATGCTATAATCGGAACAAAAGAAGCGTGGATAAGGATTCCTGATGAGCGCACGGCTCAAGCTGGAAACGGATACCGAAAAACTGCGGCGGCGTAACCGTGAACTGGCGGTTCTGAATACCATTGCCCAGGCGATGAACCAGGAAGTAGACCTGACTCGCGCCCTGAACACGGCGCTAACCCACGTCGCGGATTTATTCGACCTCCAAACCAGTTGGATTTTCCTGGTGGATGCCGAAGGTCAGTCGTACCTGGCCGCCGCTCAGAATTTGCCCCCTGCGCTGGCCGACCATCCCCGCCGGATGGCCGGAGACTGTACCTGTCTGAACGATTACGAGGACGGTTGCCTGCTCAAACCGGAGAATATCACCTGTTCCCGCCTGGAAAATCTGGTCGTCGGCACGGCAGGGTTACGCCAGCACGCCAGTATCCCCCTGACCACCCATGACGGCGGCAAACAGGGGGTACTCAATGTCGCCAGCACGGATTGGGGCGATCTTTCGGATAATGACCTGCGGCTGCTGTATCTGGTGGGCGATCTGCTGGGAATCGCGATTGAGCGCGGGCGATTATTCAGCCAGAGTGCTGAACTGGGCGCGACGGAAGAGCGTAACCGGCTGGCACGCGAGATTCACGATACGCTGGCACAGGGGCTTTCCGGCATCGCACTTCACCTGGAAACGGTAGACGCCCTGCTGGAAGCCGGAACTTCAACCGAACGAATCCGCTCAATCATCACCCAGGCACTGAAGCTGACCCGCGCCAATCTGGAAGAAGCACGGCGTTCGGTGCTGGATTTACGAGCCGCGCCGTTGGAAGGCCGCCAGCTCCCAGAAGCGATGGAACAGCTTATCAAAGAGTGGGCATCACGCCGTAAAATCGAAACAGCTTTCGATGTGATTGGCAGCGCCCGACCCCTCCCGGGCCGGGTCGAAATCGGCCTGTACCGCATCCTGCAAGAGGCATTAACCAACGTCGGGCGACACGCGCTGGCACATCATCTGAGTGTACAACTTGCGTTACTGCCGGAACAGGTAACGCTCATTATTGAGGATGATGGGCGCGGCTTCGAACCGGAACATATCCCTAAAAACCACTTTGGACTGACTGGCATGAACGAACGCGCGCGGCTGCTTGCTGGTAATCTGGAATTATGCAGCACGCCGGGAGAGGGAACCCGAATCGAAGTGAGTATACCCCTGGAGTCACGCTCATGAGCGAAACGATTCGTATTATCGTGGCCGACGATCACCCCATCGTCCGCGACGGGCTGATCGCTATCCTCAGTACCCAGCCCGATTTCGAGGTCATTGGCAAAGCCGGAGACGGTCTGGAAACCATCAAACTATCTGAGTCCTTCCGCCCGGATGTCCTGTTACTCGACCTGGAAATGCCGGGGTTGGATGGCGTGGGCGTCCTGCGCCAATTACGTGATTCCCAATCCGGGATTCGCGCTATCGTGTTCACGGCCTTCGATACCGACGAGCGCATCCTGGGAGCTGTCGAGGCGGGCGTACAGGGCTACCTGTTGAAAGGCGCACCCCGCGAAGAAATCTTCAACGCGATTCGCGTGGTTCACGCCGGGGGATCGCTCCTACAGCCCGTCGTCGCGTCCAAGCTGCTGCGTCAGGTCAGCGGGGAGAGCCAAAAAGACCAACTCATGGAAAATCTGACTCCCCGTGAACAGGATGTCCTGCGCCTGCTGGCACAGGGTTTGCAGAACAAGGAAATCGCCGCCGAACTGGTGATTACCGAGCGCACCGTGAAATTTTACGTGAGTTCGATCCTGGGGAAACTCGGCGCGGGCAACCGCACTGAAGCCGTGACGATTGCCGTGCAGCGTGGCTTGGTCAAACTCTGATCTGTCCTTCCGTACAGCCCACAAACCGGACGATTGTTCCTTTTCTGCTGCCCTCCTGCCTGATGTGCGGAGGGCGTTTTTGTTGGATAGTGAAGGGGTACAACGCAATCACAGAAACAGGAGCAAAAACCATGCAATCACGCAAACTGAGCGTCACCTTTCATGCCCAGGATTTTGACCGGACACTGGTCTTTTTCCGGGACACGTTGGGACTGGCGCTCAAGCATAGTTGGAACGACCCACACAGCCGGGGCGCGATTTTCGCGGCGGAGGACAGTGCAGAAGTGGAGTTCTTCGGCCCGCCGGAAGGCCAGTCGCAGAATCAACCGTCTCCATCCGGGATGAATATCGCGTTTCTGGTAGATGATGTAGACGCACACTACGCCCGGTTGATGGCCGCCGGAGTCCAGTTGGTTGAGGACATCGGAGATCGTCCCTGGGGCAACCGTTCGTTCGGCATCCAGTCACCGGATGGCCTGCATGTATGGCTTTTCAGTGAGATTCCCCCTCAGGAGGGCGCTGCATCATGAATCATAACAACACTCCTCTGCACATTGTCGGCATTGGCGGGACACTCAGAAAATCGTCCACCAGCCTATCCGCGCTGAAAGCGGCACTCAGCGCCGCTGAAACGGCGGGTGCAGTCACGACCCTGCTCGATCTGCACATCCTGAATCTGCCCATGTACGACCCCGAACTGGATTACACAGACTATGGGGCGCATGTCCACCAATATATCTCAACCGTGCGTCAGGCAGACGCCCTGCTCATCAGCACGGCTGCTTATCACGGTTCGCTGGCAGGGGTGACCAAAAACGCGATTGACCTGCTGGACTTCCTGCCCAAACGAAACGGTGAGTCCTACCTGCACAATATACCGGTTGGCCTGATTGCGACGGCAGGCGGCGACCAGGCGGCAGTGAATACCATCGGGACACTGGTACAGATTGTCCATTCGCTGCGCGGCACAGTGCTACCCCTTTCCGTCCCGATTCATAACGCGAAGTCAGCTATCGCACCGGATGGCCGCATCACGGATGGAAAAACAGCCGTCCGCCTGGAGAAATTAGGCGAATTGCTGGTCGAAACAGCGGCCCGTTTCCAGTCGAAACCGACGAGAATCGGGTAAGCCGCTATCAGAACCGGTCTGAAAACTTAAGATTTTTCCCGTAGGGGCATCATGCCCCTATCCTGCAATTTTCAGATAGCTTCTCACCAGACAGTCCGTGAACGACATCACGCTCAGGCGGTGATGCTGCGCGGCACACCGGTACGCGCCGAAGTGACCAGTTCCCGCAACAGCCGCCCCCGCTGGCGAATTTTCTCCACCGGCCAGGTGCCATCCCCGGTCAGCCACCCCGCCATCCCACAGGCCACCGCGCCATTTTTCAGGAACAAAGGTACATTTTGATCGTCCATCCCGCCGTTACACATGAAATTCATGTGGTTCAATGGGCCGCGAATCGCCTTGAAATAATCCAGACCCAGCGACCCAATCGGGAAAATCTTCAGGAGTTTAACGCCTAACGCCCAGGCATCCACACACTCCGTCGGCGTGATAACACCAGGCGCGACCAACACATCCGCCGCCAGCGCCGCCTGTACCACACCGGGGTTAAAAGCGGGCGACACAATGAAATCCGCCCCGGCATCCAGGACGCGCCGTGCCGTTTCAACATCCAGCACCGTTCCCATACCCACACAGGCCGAATCACCGTAAGCGCGTTTGGCAGCGCGCATGGCGTCTAGTGCCCCTTCCGAATTCATGGTGAACTCAAAAACGTTGATGTCCGCCTCCAGCAGGGCTTCTGTCACCGGCAGAGCGACTTCCGACGCAAACGCGCCGCGCATACCGGCCATCAGGCCGCTGCGTGCGACAGTTTCATACGCTGTCTGACTATCCATTCCTGTTTGCTCCTCAATACTGACGATTAGGCCTCATGCGTCTCTATTGTATCCCGGTTATAATGGATGCGTGATGCTTTGGAATCCACAAGGGGCGTATTGTGAAATACCTGCTTACCTTCATAGCGTTAATCAGTTCTCTGGCGTTAGCAGCCTGCCAGCCACAGGCCGAAGTTGTGGCGCTGCCCACCTTGATTGACTTGAACGGCACCGTCACCCAGGAAGCTGCCGAAACCGCTACGGCTGTCGCCCAACTCCCGCCGACCCGCCAGCCGCTCCCGGCGACCTGGACACCCTCGCCGCCACCAGCACCGGCCACCGTACCTGCTGTGCAGGCGGAATCAGCAACGCCGGAACAGCGCAGCGACGGGTTTATCTACTATATTTTCAACAACGATTCGATTGTGCGCCTGTTCGCGGATGGCTCGTTTGAAGACCTGATTATGGTGGGCGATATGCCCCAGGATCTGACTATCGCGCCGGATGGGTCGCTGCTGGCTTTTTCCGCACAGGGTAATGGCAGCGCCCGCGAGGTGTTTGTGCTGAAAACGGATGGCAGTTACCGTCAGCAGGTTTCCTGTCTGGGTTATGCCCGCATCATCAAGCCTGTGTGGAGTCCGGATAGCCAGACGTTGGCGTTTGGCGCGTCACAAACGGTAGACGGCCCAGTGAGCATTTATACGGCCAATATCGTCGGCAGTGGACAATGCCCCAGCGGGAACAATCAGCAGGAAATCGCTTCACTTGGGTCTAACCGGGTTAATGATCTGGTCTGGGATTCAGATGGCAGGCGCATTTACTTCACGATGGCGATAGACGATTTCAAAGCGAGCATTTTTGCGGCAGATACGGGCAGCCACACCTTCTCGCCACGATTGACATATGCCAGCGGCTTCGGCCCGGATTCCAGCCCGGCTCCCGACCCGCTGAGTCACTGGCTGTACTACCTCAAATCCACCTACAACATGGATACCAAACAGGTCGGCGGTGTGTTGTATCAGTTTGACCGGGAAAACCTGACACCTCCCATAAACGAGATTGAGGGTGCAGACTTTTTCGCTACCCGGCTGCGGTGGAGTCCAGCAGGCGGCTATCTGCTGATTGAGACGGCCAACGCGGTATTCCTGCTGGATCGGAACACCAACTCAACGGTGGAAGTGGTACGGGATACGACTTTCCCGCCGCAGGCTGCCATGAGTCCTGACGATAGCGCGGTGGTTTACGTCAATGGGGGTGAAACCAACTTTACCGTCCAGCAAATTTACCGGGTCAGCCGGATTGGTGATGAGCGGCAGCAACTAACGTTTCACGGCGAAGGGAGTATCAACAATCCGGTATGGGGCGCGAACTGACGCCCTTCACCGTCGCAGCGTCGCCTTCAAACGCGCGGGCAGCAGCAGCAAATCCAGGCCATCGTTCACATCGCGCACCAGTACGTCGCAGGTCGTGAGCAGCGCAGCCGATAGGCCCTCACCGCCCAGCACGGCGATGCGCAGCACGGCGGCCTGGAACATGGCACTGTCGTTCGCCCCGTTACCGATGGTCGCAACATTTTTGCCACCTAAAGCCACCACATGTGCCGCTTTTTCCGCTGCGCCATGGGAGATAATCGTCGCCTTAATCCCCAGGATGGTATCAATTTCGGCCTGTTTGCCGTGTGTGTCAGCCGTCAGCAGGTGAACCCGGCAGTGTTCTTGTAATCGGGTCAGTCGTTCTTGAACACCGGGCAGCAGTACGCCATCTAAGGCAATCGTGCCATTGACATCGAGAACCACATGCTCAATGGTGAGGGCATCGCGACCTGGGATAAGGAGTTCAATCATGATTTCCTCGCAAAAGTGCTGGCAACCCGGATAAATCCCCGACCAGCAGATAATCTACCGATTCGGCGGGTGGTGGCGCGTCTTTACGCCAGATCAGCGCCGTGTGACACCCGGCAGCTTGCGCCCCACGCAATGCCGCTATCGTGTCGTCTATCATCAGGCACTGCCGCGCCGGTACGCCCGCGTGCAAACAAACGGCAGTATAGAATCCTCGGTCTTTACGGAAACTTTCAGCGGTATCCGCCCCAACCAGCGGCCCGGTGAAGTAGGGCATAACCCCGCCCCCGGCCAGTACACCCTGCACATGATTTTGGACGGCGTGACTAGCGACTCCGAGTATCCATCCGGCCTGATGCAGGGTTTGGATGACCGCTTTGGCTTCCAGGTACAGCGCGTCGCAGTCCTGGGTCGAAAGGCCGGGCAGTTCGCGGGAAAGATCGGTGAGTTCCAGCCTGGCGGGTTCAGGAATGCCGGTCAACCGAAATAACGCTCGTGTGGTGCGCAGCAGACCTTCCCACATATCTGCGATGCCATCTTCCCCACCCAAGTCGAGGTCAGCATAATAGCTGTCCCAATCGGCCATAATCTGACGGTTGGCATCACGCCAGACTTCCGGCGTCAAGCCATAGCGCCCCGCCATGACATGCCCCAAGTGCGTGCTGTAGCATAAATGCAAACGATGCGGGTCTATCAATGTGCCGTGCAGGTCGAAAAAGAGGTGGGTGATGCTCACGGCTGCCCCTGGACGTTCACAATATAGTTGACCGGTTCGCCGCCCATCTCCGGCATAATCACCTGGAACGGCACGGTTTCGCCCGGCATGAGCGGAGATAAGGGCAGATCACTAAACGCCGCTGCGATCACATTCTGCGCCCCGCCAAACACGCTGGCGACGACCCGCACATTTCGCACGGGGTCGGTGCTAATGTTGGTGACTGTCCCGCTGACGATCAGTTGGCCGTCAGTGGTAAAAGATGACTCATCTGTCCAGGTCAGTTCGTCCGGGCCGTAAATCACGCTGCTGGTATCCGGTTGCCAGCCCTCGCCGCCGACCACCAGATCATAGGTGACAGCTTCACTCGGCTGTCCCTGGCCGAAACGCAGGCTGAACGGCGCGAACGCCCCTGGCTGAACGCCATAACCCATCACTGTGTCCACTGCCTCCGCCAGCACCAGGCCGTCGGCTGCTTTCAGCACGGCGTGGATGGGCAGGTTCGTTACCACAGCCGTGCCGTAATTGGCAACTTCCCCGGTGATAAAAAACACTCCGGCGGGCGTCGTCCAGGCTGTCAGGTGGAGCAGGTCGAGTCCCGCCTGGGCGTTAAATACGAGTGAATCCGGTGCAACCGCCTGTAATGTGGCCTGTGGGTTGATGGTGAAGGTGTTGATGATGGTCTGTAACTGCGTGAGAGTCTCGGCGTCAGCCGCAGTCGGAAGCCGCACCTCGGCCAATCCAATAAAAGACCCGGTAGCCTGAATGAAGGTGTTCAACTGCTCGGTGTAGTCGCCGGATGTCTGAACCAACCCGGTCAGCCGCCAACTGCCATCCCCCATCGCGCTCCGATCCTGTACGGTATAGCGAACCGCATCGGCGGGCAGCGCGGCTGAATAACGGTCTATGATGTCACCCAGAATTTGTGAATCCACTGAACGTCCCAGGTTGACCACCGTAAAACGCAGGCTAGGGGTTGTATCCCCCGGACTGGAAAACGCGGCCATTGCCAGCGTGGTGGTATGAAGTGCCGTGACCGGCCAGTTACGGGGTACATCCACAGTAAACGCGCCGCTGGGGTGAGTATAACGTAGGGCAGATGTATCCGGCGGGGGGGCAGTCGGCGCGAACACCACCGCCCCGCTGCTGCAACCGGCCAGTAACAGCGCAATACTCACCACAATCGTCAGACTTCGCACGACAGTTCCTTCCGGGCAGCATCGTCTCGAGTATTTCTTACCCAGTATAGCAAACCTGCGAGATACAACCTATACTAACTCGTATCACGCTCAACTGGCCCTATACGATTACTGTCGCTGCCTATATGGTGGAAATTACGGCGGCTTGGCGTGGTCGCTCAAGGATCGCACACTGGCGCTCCACTACATCATCCGTTATTCACATCTTGTTGAGGTATTTATGTATACCAACAACGAACTGCTGTTCCCTCACCATGTAATCCCCACGCTCAAGAAACTACGCGGCCCAGAATGGGCGGCATTGGTTGACCGCATCATAAAACTCCCGGAATGCCACGAAGAAACGCTGGCGTTTATGCTCATGATGATCCGCCTGAATGGGTGTATGGCCTGCGAGACGGACAGCTACCGGGCGATGCGGGGCTGCGCGGCCTGTGCCATTCAAACGCTGCGCCGCTATAAAGGGGATGACGCGGAACTGCTGGAATTTTTCCAGGACGCGCTGGACGACATTCGCAGATTCGCGGACGAAAGCCTGGCGATTGGGGTTGACCGCGTGGGCAACATGATTGAAATGCACTAATCCGTTTATCCGGTTTTTCTTCACCTGCTGCGGCAGTCAATGAAGGAGCTATCAGATGCTTCTCGCTTTTGATATTGGGAACACAAATATCCACATGGGCTTGTGGCAAAATCACTCGTGGCGGGTTTCCTGGCGGGCGCGTACCGTGATTGACAAGATGCCGGACGAGTACGCGGTGCTGGTGCGGAGTTTTCTGGATGGCGGCGAGATTGGCTTCAAAGCGATCACGGGAGTCGCGATCAGCAGTGTCGTTCCTCCGCTGACAGATGTGTTTATCCAACTGGTGCGCCGCTATATCGGGGTGGAGCCGCTGGTCGTCACCAGCCAGACCGACATCGGCGTGAAAATCGCCATTGACCAGCCTGAACAGGCCGGCGCGGATCGCATCGTCAATGCGGCGGCGGTGGTGGCACTGCATGGCGGCGGCCCGGCAGTGGTGGTGGATTTTGGTACGTCTACGAACCTGGATGTCGTCTCCGCACAAAATGAGTATATCGGCGGCGCAATCGCCCCTGGTATTCGCGTGGCACACGACGCCCTGGTCAGTCGTGCGGCCCGCCTGCATAAGGTAGACCTGACACCGCCCCCGAACCCGATTGGCCGGAATACCATTCACGCCATGCAGTCCGGTATCTTCTGGGGCTACGTGGGGCTAATCGAAGGGCTGGTCAACCGCACCAAAGCGGCGCTGGGCGACCCGGATACCGTCAAAGTGATTGCAACCGGTGGTTTAGCGCCGTTGTTCAACGCCCATACGGATGTGCTGGACATCATCGCGCCGGAACTGACGTTGGATGGGTTGCGGGTCATTTATGAGCGCAACTACCCAGACCACGTTTAAAACAAAAAACACCCGTTTTGAGGGGTGTTTTCCGCTGCTCCACAACCTGGACTCGAACCAGGAACCCATCGGTTAACAGCCGATTGCTCTGCCATTGAGCTATTGTGGAAGACGCCTAGGATAGTAGCAAACCGACAGCCCACTGTCAAGACAATTTTTGGCATTTCCGGGTAAAACAAGTAACATTGTTACAATCTCAAGTCGCATCCTATCCCGTAATGCTCCCTAACAGAAAAGAGTCTTGCCATGTCCTCCTCTGTGACTGTCCGCAAAGTGGAATCCCCGGCTGATTACCGGGCGTTTTTTGAGTTTCCCTGGACGCTGTATAAAGACGACCCCTACTGGACACCGCCGCTGCTTTCGATGCGGCGTGATCTGCTTGACCAGAAGAAAAGCCCCTCATGGGAATACATGGAGGGGGATTATTTCGCGGCCTGGCGGGGCGATAAGATCGTTGGGACGATTGCCGCCTATATCAACCCCCGCCACAATGAATTTCATGAGGAGCATATCGGTTGGTTCGGCGCATTTGACGTGTATGATGACCAGGAAGCCGCGACTGCTCTGTTGAATACCGCCGCCGACTGGGTGCGTGAGCGCGGCTATGATGCGATTCGCGGCCCGCAGAGTTTTACCACCCATGAAGAATGCGGGCTGCTGGTGGACGGTTTTGTGCGTCCAATATTGCTCATGCCCTATAACGCGCCGTATTATCAGGGTTTGGTGGAAAACGCCGGTTTCACGAAAGCGATGGATGTCTACAGTTTCTATGCTGACCGTGATGGCATTATGAATGGCAAAGAAAGGAAGCGTATCGCCCGCCTGACGGAACGAATCATGCAGCGCAACAAGATCACAATTCGCCCTTTAGACCCTAAGCGCAAAAAAGCAGAGTTTGAGCTTTTCAAAGAAATCTATAACGCGGCCTGGGAGAAAAACTGGGGATTCGTGCCAATGACTCCCAGAGAGCTGGACGCGCTGGTCGCCAGTCTAGGCCAGTTTGTGGAACCTCAATTGGCACTTTTCGCGGAAGTGGATGGCAAACCAGCCGGGTTCATCATGGCCGTCCCTGATTTCAACCAGTTATTACAGAAGGTGTACCCGCGTCCAGGCGTGCCGGAAATCGCATCCCTGCTGCAAATTCTATGGCACTGGAAAATCAGACCCAGCATTGACTGGATTCGTATCCCGCTGATGGGAGTCAAACAGGAATTTCGCAATATGGGCGTGGATGCGTCCATGTATTACCATATGACGCAGGCCATCGTCAACCACACCAATTACCAGCACTCTGATTCAGGCTGGATTCTGGAAAATAACGAAAATATGGTCAGTATCGCTAAGAATCTGGGAACTGAAATTTACAAAACCCACCGGTTCTACGAGAAACGGTTCAAGTAGGATCGGGGAGAGTAGTGCTAATGTCAGGGTGCAAGCCCCGCCGCAACCCTGCTACACTGATGACAACACAGGCTCGAACAGGCGCTCACAAATATGGCTAAGATACTTGTTGTTGATGATGAACAACTTACGGTGGATATGCTCACCACATTTCTGGAGTTGATCGGGCATGAAGCGATTAGCGCCATGTCAGGACGGCAAACCTGGGACCGGTTGGCCTATGAAGAACCGGATGCCGTCCTGCTGGATATTATGCTGCCGGATTCAAATGGCATTGACATCTGCCGTCAGTTACGAAACGACCCGAATATCGGGAATATAACAATCATCATGATTTCAGCAATGTCGCCTCCCCTGATGCGAGAGGCGACTGCCGCCGGAGCAAACGATTATCTGGTCAAGCCGATCAACCTGAAGGCGCTGAAGAAGTCCCTGGCAGAAGCGGGAGTCATGGCCTAAGGATCAGCGTGCAGACTCCCTTACCGGCTGTTTCTGAAGCAGCTCGTAGACCTTGCTCGCTACAACATCCCGGTTGATGATGTACTCATCGCCATTCCCCATGTGTTTCAGTTTGACCTGCCCGGCAGCGATTTCATCCGGGCCGATAAAAGCCACCAGCGGGATACCCTTTCGGTCAGCGTACCCAATCTGCTTACCAAGTCTGGTTTGTCCATTCATGTAAAACTCAGTGGCAACGCCGCTCGCCCGCAGTTCAGCAGCCAGTCGAGTCGCCTCGGCCTTACCCTTTTCATCAAAAATCGTGACCAGTACTTCAACAACAGTTCGATTCAACTCTGCCGGGTAGAGGTTCAGCAAGTCCATCACGTCAATCATGCGTTCGATTCCCAGCGATGTGCCGGTTGTCGGTAGGCTCTCTCGCCGGAACAGACCAATCAAGTTATCGTAACGCCCGCCGCCGGTCACGCTGCCCAGATTCGGGTCGGTGATGACCGTCTCGAAGATTGGCCCAGTGTAATAGCCCAGCCCGCGCACCATCGTGAAGTCGAACTCGAAATGTTCCAGCGAAATATAAGCGTGATCCAGGGCTTCGGCCAACTGGCGTAACTCGCTGATCCCTTCTACGGCAATCGGAATGTCCTGCATTTTGCTTTCCAGGGCATTCAGCGATTCCAGACCACCGTCTTTGATCTGGATCAAGTGCATCATCCGGTTAACGACTTCCGGCTCAATCTGGTGGGATTTCAGTTCTTTTTCCACACCGTCAGCCCCAATTTTGTCGAATTTATCCACACTGCGATACAATTCGGCCAGTTGATTTTCCGGCACGCCTGAATAAACACCCATGCCAGTGAGCAACTTACGGTTATTCACTTTCACAGTGAACTGAGGGAAGTTAAGCCGCTTGAGAGCGGTCACCACCACGCCGATAATTTCGGCATCGGCGCTCATGTCCGGGACGCCCACGATGTCGGCATCGCACTGGTAGAACTCACGATAGCGACCACGCTGCGGGCGTTCACCCCGCCAGACCGGTGCCATGTGATACCGCTTAAAGGGGAGCGTGAGTTGGTTTTCATGAAGCGCCACGACCCGCGCCAACGGGACAGTCAGATCATAACGCATCGCCAGCGGCTCTTTACTGCTCCGGGAGTGCTGCACCTTAAATATCAGATTTTCGGCGTCCTGCCCGTACTTACCTAACAGAGTTTCGCTCAACTCCAGCACCGGAGTCTGGATTGGTTCAAAACCATAGAGATGAAACACTTCCTTCACAACGCTGAAGACGTATTCACGCTTCAACATGTCGGCGGGCAGGAAATCACGCATTCCCTTAGGCAGGCGAGGTTCGATTTTAGGCATACTCATGTTCCACTCTGAAAAGAACAAAAAAGCGCAGATCAACGCCTGCGCTTACTGGTTTTAAGTCAGCCGTCGCTCAACACTGGAATCATTACAGATGATCGATTAAAGACGACAGAAAACCCACAATACCTCACATCTCATAAAGATTGCGTTAGTATAATGGAAGGGTTGCACAATTGCAACTTATGACCCGTCTAAAATGACATTTGTTTCCAGAATGGGGAAAGAAGTAACGCCCTACAACGGCAAACCGGGAGACATCGTCCCCCGGTTTACCTACCTAATCCATATTCCAGCCTCAGTTCGAGCCAGTGAAATGCATCCTCAGATTGTTACTCAGCAGCTATATTGGTCGCAGCAAGTGCCTGCTGACGGACTTCCCGAAACTGGTCATAATGGCCGACTTCATGCTTCAGGCCAAACAGAAAGGCCGCTGGGGCGTTCATTTCGCCAAATTTCTCGGTGAAACGGGGCGAAATCTCACGGTACACATCCAGTTGGGGGACATCCGGCCAGGTATCCAGGTAAGCCAGGCGCATCCGGCGGCTCTCCTCTAAACGCTGCACGCACTGCGCCTGCGTTGTCAGGTCACGCCAGGGCGTTTCATAACGGGGACGTTCGCTGGTCGAGAAGCCACGTGCCAGCAGAGAACTGAGCGCCGCGCCTTCTTCACTGCTGGCGGTGACATGGGCGATCAGATGGGCAATAGTCCACCCGATGTCTTCCTCACCCTCAATCGCAAACGAGTCGTGAGCATCGGGGTCAACCGGCTCATAAGTGACCTGCCCATCGTTCAGATCATGAATAATATCAAGCATCGTATCAATTGAGGTATTGGTCACAGCCCGGAGATCATCCCGGTTGAACCGTTTAGCGAATTCCAGGTACGTCATGCCCTGGTCAGTGATGGGAGAAAAATCAATTTGCACGACAGCACTCCTGTTTAGTAGCGAACCACATCAACAAACTTAGAGGGGCAGGAAACACCGATTCTTACCCAACTACGCCAGGGAAAATCCAAATTTAACACTTGCTAAACTTATAGTTCTTTCGCTATATTTATCATGAGCGTAAGAAAAATCAGCGTGGGAATAAGGCGAACTCCATGAGCGCAAGTGAGGCAATGCAGGATTATCTGGCGGAAGCCTATCGTCTGGCCTACTATCAAGACGATAACCGCTATGTCTCCACATCAGCGTTAGCTGAGGTGCTGCATGTTTCCCCCCCGGCGGTGACACGCATGGTGCAGCGACTCAAAGAAGCGGGTTTCCTGGAACACGAGCCGTACCGGGGGATTATGCTCACCCCGGCAGGTGAACGCGAGGCGCTGATGTCAATTCGCCGACACCGGCTGGTCGAGCGTTTCCTGGTGGATGTCATGCAGTTTGGCTGGCATGAAGTCCATGACGAAGCGGATGAACTCGGCGCGGTTGCCAGCAGTGTCGTGGTCGAGCGCATGGCGGTACTGGCCGGGAATCCTCATCGCTGTCCACATGGAGAGCCGATTCCGACTGAAGACGGTGTGATGCCACAAGTGATTGACTACCTGCTCACCAAAGTGGCGGTCAACCAGGAACTGGTCATCAGCCGGGTCACGACCCACGATGCCGGTAAATTGGATTACCTTGGCACACTCGGCTTAAAACCGGGCGTTGCCCTCACCCTGAAAGACCGTGCCCCGTTCAATGGCCCGCTCCAACTGGCCGTCAATGGCAGCACCCAGGTAATCGGTTATGAGTTAGCCGGCGCGCTGCGGGTATGTACCCAGGCTGAATACGACCTGGTGTAGCGCCGCGCCTACCCTTTAGCCCGCCAGGCCACTACCGCCAACAGCACCCACCCGGCGATCAGCGCCGCGCCCCCAAATGGTGCCACCGCACCCATCACACTCATATTCAGCATAGACAACACATACAGGCTACCCGAAAACAGCAGGTTGCCGATGATGAACAAGTATCCGGCCCACTGCGTCAGCTTGCCCGGCCACTGCTGGGCAGCGATGGCGGTAAAGAGCAGCGCCAGCGTATGAATCATCAGGTATTCCGTCGCGGTCTGGAATGAACCGGCATGACCGTTGGCGTCCAGCATCGCGGACAGGCCATGCGCGCCAAACGCGCCCAGGGAAACGCCAAGTGCGCCAAACACGCCCGCCACAATCACAAAAGTGCGCTTCATAAGATTGCTATCCTTCATTGTGGAAAACAAAACGGCTTGATTTTAGGCCCTTTTCCGATAGCTGCGTAGAGCCAACCGGCTATTCGCCAAACTGCCGGTCAAACCACTGGATTATAAAATCCGCCAGGTCAGGCCGGTTCTGGAGCATTGCCGTGCCGCTTCCAGCGCCTTCCAATGGTTGGAAGAGAGAGTCGCCGGTGGCCGCGGAGGCTAAATCCTGGGCAGTGGCGAACGAGAGGGTATCTTCCCGGCTGGCGATGGTCAAAATCGCACGCGGGTTGAACGCCGGCAGATTGGCTAACAGAGTATCGTGTTGAAGTGGGCTGAGGAGGACGACAGTATCACACAACAGTTCCGCCGCACATCCCATAAAGGCCACATCCGCCCCCTCCCCCACGCCGATGACGCCTAAGCGCCCTGGGTCGGCCTCGCCGCTGGAAAGCGCCCGCAGCAAAACACTGAAATCCGCCGCACCAGCTTCACCTGGGCGCAGACTCACCGAAAGCACGGTAAACCCCGCCTGAAAGAGTTGCGATGGAAAATCCCCCCACGCGATATAGTCGGCAGCCAGCAGTAGGATACCCGGCTGGCGCACCAACCCACCCTGATAGAAAACGCCGTTTATCAGGCCACCGTCTTCCGCCGTGACCTGCACAACCTGACCGCCCTGTACGACCCCGCCCACCGGGAGCGGTGGCAGGTCATTATTGCGCGGCAGCGCGGCGGCAGTCGGGTCGTTCTGTCCATAATAGCTGTCCACCGGGTCAGTTGGCAGCAGCGGCAGCACCACCGGGCTGGCTTCAATTGTTGGGCCGCTCAGTGTGCGGGGCTGAGTCGGTATGATGGGGGTTGTCGGCTCACAGGCGACCAGCGCGAACATGAGAACCGCGATGATACCTGCGGGGAACACACAACGCTGCCATAAAACAGCGATTCGCGCCGGAGGATTTTCTGAAACACGATTCAGCATCTTGCCGCCTCGTTCACTCACCAATTCACCGGTTTGGCGAGGATAATCATCCGTTCACAGCCGTCCTCAAATGGGCCGCGCTCGGTATCACCATAGACTTCGACCACCTCAAAGCCGCTGGACTTCAGCAGCAGTTGCACTTCCGGGTAAAAGAAGTAGCGGAACACCACCGGCGCGACGGTGCGTTTCACCACTCCATCCCCGGTCACTTCATCGTAAATCCAGGTGACGCGCATGAGTTGTTCGACGCGATCCAGATAGCTCACGGCCTGCTGCATGACCAGATGACCATTTTCCGGTTCGATAAAGGTGCGTTCGAGTGTGATGGCATCATTATCCTGGCTGGCGAAGGTTTCCCCGGCATTGGGCAAATCAATCACCAGTAAGCCGTCATCAGCTGTCCACTGGCGCATCCGTTTCAACAACGCCAACTGCGCCTCCTGCTCATGGAAGTGCATCAGCGCGTTATAGGTAAGCAATGTGAGTTTGTACTTGCCTTCTAATGAATAGGTAAATACATCGCCCTGATGCAGCGTGAGCTGGTTTTTCAGGTGTGGCAGCGAGTCGAGGCGGCGATGAGCACGTTCCAGCATCGAGGCTTCGTTATCTATGCCGTGTACGGTATAACCGGCCTGCCCCAGGTGAAACATCACCCGGCCTGTGCCACAGCCAATTTCCAGAATCGGGTCGCCATATTCCCCGGCCAATTCATCATAAAACAGCAGATCATCTATTTTGTCGGTATGTTCGGCGTCGTAATAACGGGCGATAGTTGAATAAAATCCTGGCATGAAAAATACCTCAGAAATTTAAGATTCAGTGTCGGAGTCAGGTGATTTGCGGCGGTTTAGAAAGTCATTCACAGCTTTCAGATGCGGTTCGGCAGCCCATAACGGCGGAAACACCGCGCGTTCAATTTGCAGCGCCATTTCATACGGATGATTCATGCCAGCCTGAAGCAGTGCCTTAACCCCGCGTACAGTATCGGGCGGAGCAGCGGCAATTTGGCGGGCAACACGGAGCGCCTGTGGGAGGGCAGAACCTTGCTCCACGATGCGATTCGCCAATCCTAACTCCTCAATTTCCGAGGCATGAAGCACATGGCCGCGCAGCAGCAAGTCCATTGCACGGGCGTAACCCACCACCCGCAGCAGGCGCTGCCCCGCCCCCCAACCGGGAGTCAGTCCCAGGCGAATCTGCACCAATCCAAGTTGAACCGCCTCGTCCACAATCCGCATATCGCAGGCCAGCGCGATTTCGCTGCCACCGCCCAGCGCGTATCCGTTGATCGCAGCAATCACCGGCACCGGCAGACGTTCCAGCGTCAGCAACGCATCACCCATGAGGGTAATCATATTGATCGCATCGGCTTCTGAGGGATAGTTACTGAGTTCGACCAGGTCGCCACCGCTGCAAAAGGCCTGTTCACCCGCGCCGGTCAGCACCACAACCCGCAGCCCGGCATCTTCACGCAGACACGAGACCGTCTCCGCAAACAGGCGCATACTTTCCAGGTCGAGGGCATTACGCGCCTGGGGACGGTTAAACATGAGGACAGTCACGCCATCAGGATAGGATTCGAGTAGAATTTTCTCAGTCATAGGCAGCACTGTACCATGTGGCACACCTTTTCGGGAGTGCGAGGTTCAGCGGTTTCTATCCCCCGACCTGAGCAAGTGCATCCTGGGTGGCTTCGTCGGCGGTGCGCTGGCCTTGCAGCACGGCGGCGAAGGCGGTTTGCATGGCCCGCGCCGCGACACCGCCACCACCCGCCAGCGGAATAGCCGCGCGATCCATCAGATTGTTGACGAACTCGGCGTAAGGGGTAGCCTCCCACCGCCGCAGCACGGCGTCCCGCTGCGAGGGGATCAGGTGAACGATTTCGGTAAAGTGTCCCTGGCGCTCCGCATCCAGCATCCAGTTGATAAAACGCGCTGAAGCGGTTTGCTGGTCGGCGTTGGATGTCACCATCACCCACATCCACCCGTCCACCAGCGTTGTGAACCCCTCAGATGCCGTCGGCACCGGCGCAACCTGCAAATTCGGCAGTGTCTCGCGCAAAACCAGATACTGCGAGGCGTTAATCACGGCTGCCGGGATAGTACCGTTACTCAACCCGTCACTGAAGTCAGTGGATACGGTGTAGTCGAGCAGGGATGGCGTGAGCAGTTCCGCCGCAACCGCCTGTTCGTAAAAGGTCAGGGTTGAGCGCAGCGCGTTTGCATTCAGGGAGCCGATTGTGCCATCCATCGCCACCCCGCCCGCCGCCAGATACTGAATCAGAAATACATCGTTCAGACCGCTGGTGCGCCCTGCCGCAAAAACAAAAGGCTGATTATTCTCCAGAATATCGCTGAACTGCCATTGCAAATCGGAGTTCCCGCCAGTGCTGTTACCCACATAAGCGAGGTGGGACACATCCAACGCATACGGTAGACCGTAAAGCTGCCCGTTCACCTTACCCAGTTCCAGCACCCCTGGGTAGAAGTCGGCCAAATGAGCCGTGTAAGTCCGTTCATCTAAGGGTTGGATCAGCCCGGACTGAACAGCAGTCAGCAAGTCTTCACGACGCACCAAAACTAAATCCGGCAGCGCACCCGGCGCAACCGCGCTGGCCGTCCGCAGCGTCTCCATGATGCCGCCGATGTCCCGCACTTTCTTCAATCGGGTTTCCACCAGAATATCCGGTTCGCTGGCTTCAAAGGCGGTGATCTGCTGGGCAATATCCGTTGCTGCATCCCGATTATTCAACGGGGAAAGTGGTTCTGGAATCCAGATAGTCAGCACCATCGGGCCGCTGGGTGTGGGGGTTGCCAGGGGAACAACCGGGGTATTGCCCCCCGGCGCTGCAGTTTCAGTCAATGCCGGTGTTGTGGTTAGCTGGTCAGCAGCCGATTGTCCGGCACAGCTCACCAGTACCAGAAGGCCAATAGTGAGTAGACAGATGGATTGAAGCAGGCGGTTCAACATACAGGCATCATCTCCCTAGCGGTCAAACATTTGGATTATACATCAATCCTACGGGGATGTTTCAGCCCAAGTCGGGAAATCTGCTTCGCTTTCTGGAAACAACGAACATTTCATATTAAATCTGAAATTTCTTCCAAAACCATCGAAACCTTATTGTTCAAGCCATCCATCTCCCGTTAACATATATTGTAAGCATTAGTAGAGACACTACCTTTTACTATAGACGTCGCGGGGTTAAAAACAACTTACCTGGAATGCCCTCAGATGACTTACTCAGGGTGAAAGTCCGATTATAGAAGGAAACGCCGATGAAAAAACTACTCTACTTTATCATGTTGGTACTGTTCATGATGACAGCGGCACACACTTCCGCACAGGATGATACGGAGATCAAGCTGGGGCAGCGGGTTCGGTTGCCCGGCGGATACGAAATTTACATCCCGGACACTTGGGAAAACGAGTATGACGACGAAACCGGTGGGTATTATTTGTTCAGCCTGGATGAGGATTTCTTGGTTTTTGTTTTAGCACCCCAGCAGGTATCAGAGACGGTGGACATTGGGGAGGATGCTACCCCAGCAAGCTTGATGAATGACATCAATATCGCGCTGTACGGTTTCGATATATCATCATCGTCCGTATTCAACATCCAAATGGGAGACTATCCGGCTGCATTGATCTGGTACCCCATTGCGAGCGAAGACTACGAAGGATACACCTACGTAATCCAGTTCGATGCCGAGTCGTTTGCTTTCGTAGACGCCATGGCGCCAACGGCCGACATACAGGCGTTGGGGCCTTTACTGGCTGCAATTGTCAAATCCATGCAACCAATCCCTACCGGTACAGGCGAGACGTGTTTTGTCAGCACGGATACAGCACGCACCGCTAATCTGCGCGTTGGCCCCGGCGAAAACCGAACCTCGGTTGCCTTTTTACCGACTGGTGAAGACTTCGAGGTGCTGGCACGTTACGTGGCTGACAATGGCAGCGTGTGGTACCAACTGGACAAGGAACTTGCCGCGCCGAAATCATCCGCAGCGGAAATCTGGGTTGCTCAGGAACTGGTAACTGAAACCGGGGATTGTGAAAGTGTGGGAGAAACTGCCCCACCACCCCTTATCCCGATCACTTCCAGCGGGTCATCGTCTGGCGGTGGTGGCAATGCGATCACTCCGCCCAGCGGCGGTGGCGGATGGGTAGCGATACTAAGTGACGAAGCTGACACATCCTGCGCGGGGACACCGAACTTCCACGTTCGGACCACTGAGGTATTCAGCACCCAGGCCTTCAGCGTTTCGATTTCCATCGCTGGTAATACGCTCTATTTCGACGGAATACCCTTCACACGGCAGTCATCGGGTGCATACTACGGCTCGATTCCGCTCGCTAACGGTAACGCCCAACTGACGCTGCGCGTTGTGAATGCCAACCAACTTACTGGGCAGATGGTCGGCAATGCGGTGTTCGACGGACAGGCGTGCAGCGTCACGATGGGAATTACCATACACCGATAAGTACCTCGCTAAAATGAGTATGATGGGTGATATAAGGGAGCGCCGACGTGCGCTCCCAGAGCAGCCATTCCAGACCGCTCTTATACCCTGAAACAGTCTTGTTCGTGTACCAGGCGATCAATCAGAACAGATTGCAATTAGCTTTAGCTTGAACGGGGCAGTAAGCCTGGATTTGCTGCCCTTTTCATTCTATGTGATCTACCAAAATCGCAGTTTATACACCTATTGTTAATCAAATTGCCTATCACTCAAAGCCGTGTTCTCCGCTATAATGCACCTTTGCAAATGTAAAAAGTTTCACATTATAAGGATTGAATTTATGGCATCGCAGGCGGTGGTTCCTCAAAGTGAAGATTTCTCCCGCTGGTATAATGAAATCGTTTACCGCGCTGACCTGGCGGCACAGTCCCCAGTGCGCGGCTGCCTCATCATTAAACCGTATGGCTACGAGCTGTGGGAAGCGATCAAAGGCGGGTTAGATCGCCGCTTTAAGGCTACCGGACACCAGAACGCCTACTTCCCGCTGTTTATCCCGGAGAGCTTCCTCAAACGTGAAGCGGAGCATGTGGAAGGGTTCAGCCCGGAACTGGCCGTCGTCACGATTGCTGGGGGCAAAAAACTGGAAGAACCGCTGGTTGTCCGCCCCACGTCCGAAACCATCATTATGGAAGCCTTCAAGGAGTGGATTCAGTCCTACCGTGACCTGCCACTCCTGATGAACCAATGGGCGAATGTCGTCCGTTGGGAAATGCGAACCCGCCCGTTTTTGCGGACGACGGAGTTTCTGTGGCAGGAAGGCCACACCGCCCATGCAACCTTTGACGAGGCCGAGGAAGAAACCCGGCAGATGCTGGACGTATACGCCGATTTCGCCGTCAACGACGCCGCGATTCCGGTGGTGAAGGGTCGCAAAAGCGACCGCGAGAAGTTCGCAGGGGCGCTGCACACCTATACAATTGAAGCCATGATGGGCGACAAAAAGGCGCTGCAATCCGGCACAAGCCACAATCTGGGGCAGAATTTCGCCAAAGCGTTCGACATCAAATACCTGGATACCAACAACGAACTCCAGTATTGCTGGACGACATCCTGGGGCGTCAGCACCCGGATGGTGGGTGCGGTGGTAATGGCACATGGTGATGACAAAGGTCTGCGCCTGCCACCGAAACTCGCGCCTTACCAGGTTGTAATCGTCCCAATTTACCGCAATGACGGCGAACAAGTCCAGGTGATGGAGACCGTTGAACGCATGAAACGGGAACTTATCGCCGCCGGGATTCGTATACACATTGACAACCGCGACGGAATGACACCGGGCTTCAAGTATAACGACTGGGAAATGCGTGGTGTCCCGGTACGCATGGAAATCGGCCCGAAGGATGTAGAAAAAGGGTCGGTGGCACTGGCACGGCGTGACATCCCAGGCAAAGAGGGGAAACAATTCGTGTCGCAGGAAAACATCGCCGCCCGCGTGCAGGGTCTGCTAGACGAAGTCCAGGCGAACATGTTGGCCCAGGCGACGATCTTCCGCGATGAGAATACCCACGATGTGACCAGCTATGACGAACTACGCGAGGTGATCCTGGCCGGAGGTTGGGCGCGGGGCTGGTGGGCCGGCTCCGGTGACGACGAAGCTAAAATTAAAGATGACATCGCCACTACGATCCGCTGCTTCCCGTTTGAGCAGCCCGGCGGCACAGGAATATGTCTGTACACTGGTAAACCTGCAGACCGAATTGCCATTTTCGCCAGGGCATACTAATCACGCACGAATTAGTGGCAATCGAGGCCGGGTTCATTCCCGGCTCTACCACCCTATTTGAGGAAAAAGTGAGGATGTTCTAATTTTTCCTCAACGTTCTTTTAATACACAAGGTGTATAATATTAAAAGTTGATAAAGATTATTTACGAAATCAAGTAATCGTGAATTGTCTTTCCCTGAAATCCCTTGATCTTGTGTGGTTTTTAGTCCGGTGGAGTGTAATCGTCGTAAGCTAATGTCTATTTGTTTAATGCTATAATAGGAGGATTTAGGAATAGCCTCTGAGCAACATGAGATAAATAACGCCGATTCGGTTCAAAAACTTTTATAAAAAACCTTTATGCGGACAACCTGAAAATGCTAAGCACACAGCCACCGTTCCGCAAGGTTCTGGTGGTGTGCTTTTTAGGAAAGAAGATTATGGCAGCATATTTGATTGTAGATGTTGATAACTTGATAGAGGGATTCACGCACCGGGGTATCTCGGTTGATTTCCAGGAGCTGGCAGTGGGATTGCGCGGTGGAGCGGCACTGGCTGCTGGTCTTATCAGCGCGGATAAACTGAAGGCTGTAGCGGTATCGGATTGGACAAACCTGACCAGTGCAGCGAACTTGCAGCGTGTTTTCAAAACCGCCGGGTACGAAGTATTCGATATGCCACTGCGTGACAGCCTAGCGGACGCGCTCATCTTGCACTACTTCTCTTTTGACCCTGAGCCGGTAGATGAGTTGATTCTGGCAACAAGCAGCCCGGATTTAATCCCTTTGATTCAGCGTGTCAAAACCACCCGGAATGCCCGTATCCGTGTTTGGGGATCGGAAAATATTCTCACAGGCACCCAATTCCAGAATGAGGTCATTTTCCAACCACTTGAGTCGCTGCTCGGTATTCAGACCAAGAACGTAGCGATTTACATTGACTTTGAGAACATCGCTATCAGCCTGAATGAGCAGGGCTTTATCGTCAATCTGGATCACCTGATTGACCGGTTCCTCACACAGGGTAAAGCACACGGTCAGGTCGTCAAACTGGCGGCCTATGCCCCATGGGGTCAGCGTGGCAGTTTACCGCCGCTGGTTGATTCTGCTGGGCGAGAAGTCGCAGAGGAAGCACCCAGCCGCCTGCTGATGGCAAATATAGACCCGGTCTTTAACCTGCCTGGCAAAAACAGTGCCGATATGCGTATCGCTAAAGATGTCATCACCGACTCAGGGCATGACGACTCAGCCGATGTTTATATCATGGCGAGTGGAGATCGGGACTTCAATGAGGTACTGAACACACTGCGCCAGCGCAACAAAACGGTGATTGTGTGGGGTGTGCGCGGCAGCACCAGCCGCCAGTTGGAGAACAACCCCGGCATTTCCATTGAGTACATTGATGATTTCACCGACCTGCAAACGCACCAATCCCTGAGCGCCGCGCCGGTTGCCTTCAATGGCGTCGATAACACCGGGTTCACCCCGTCGCAGTGGTCAAGCGTGATCCTCCAATTTGACCGGCTGGCAACAGCGCTGAACACGAAAGTGATCCCCCTGCGCCAGGTGATTACCCAGCTCCAGGAAGTGGGCGCAGTGATTTCGCGGGCGCGCGGAGAAGATTTGGTTTCGCAGGCAACTTCACTGGGTATCCTGAAGCCGATTTCAACGAGCGGGGATGTCACGCTTAACGACCCCCACCCTATTGTCGAAAAAACCCGCCTGATTCGAGATCGAATTGTGGTACGGGTCTACAACACGCTGACGGTTCGCGGCTGGGAATACGTCAACTACGGCTTCCTGCTCAAAGGGCTGGCGATGGATCGTGATCTGGATAAGCCCGGCTGTAACTACAGCGACCAGTGGCGTTCGGAGTGGATTGACTGTCTGGTTCGGGAACACATCCTCATGCGGGAACTCATCCCCCACCGCCATAATCCAGATGACTTGGTCCCAGTAATCAAGCTGAGGCCAGACCTCGAAGTCCCGGCAATGGACGCGAATGACACGGTGACAGACCTGGAAGACGCGGTGGATATCGAGTGGACGGCGATTCCTTTCAGCGACATGGTTCAGCGCCACCCGGAAACCGCCTCAATGGTCCAGCGCATTATTGTGAGCGTGGAACAATTCACCAGTTTCCGCAACTTCAGTTGGTGTCCACTGGGTAGCCTGCACCGCCGCCTACGTCCTTATGATACCGGGATGGCATTCCAGCGGGGCGTGGAATACTTGGTACAGAACAACGCAGCTCTGGTACAGGAATACGACAATCCCCAGAGCGATTTCCAGACGAAGGGCATTTCGCTGGATCAAAACACCGCCCTATGCAGTCAGGTTCTAGACCAGCGTGACCGCTTTATCGCCGTGTTGCTGGAAATTTACGAGCGAAACACGCTGATTTCCGAGCAAACCGTGCAGGAAGCCGACCCGGAAAGCAACTGGGATATGGGCCTGTGGTTCTCCATCATGGAAACCGAAAACGTGTTGAATCTGGTGCCGGGACGTACCGGACAGTACAGTTTGTTCCGCACCCATCACACAGTCAATCTGGTTGCTGAGGCGCTGCATACTTAAACAGGCTGGTTTGATTCAGCATTGGCAGCCCCAAGTGGTTCTGCTATAATGCCCATCAACTTTATAGACCGATGAGCCAGGCTGTCCGGCTCATCTGGTGACACACCATAAACCTAGTGAGGACGGTTATGCCGATAGACAAGCATTCCAAACAGATTATTATCCAGGATTACGCCCGGCACGAAAACGATACCGGGTCACCCGAAGTCCAGGTTGCCATCCTGACATCACGCATTTTACAGCTCACCGACCACCTGCGGACCCACAAACACGATGAACACTCACGGCGCGGTCTGCTCAAGCTCGTCGGTCAACGTCGCCGCCATCTGAAGTACCTGAGTCAAAAAGACCCGGATAGCTACCGGGAATTGATTCAGCGGTTGGGTCTGCGGCGCTGAGTGCTGGCAAATACGATTAGATCGCACTTGGCAAAACCTGGGGTAATATCCAGATTTTAGCAAATGCCTGGCAGAGCAGGAATTGGAAAGTGGGGCTAAAAGCGGCTTTTTTGGCAGCACCTTCCAGTCCCTGATTGCCGGGCATTTCGCATATTTCACAAGCAGAAGGAGAGTGAAATGTCGGATTCAAACATTCATCGTTATACCGTGAAGCTGGGCAACAGCGAACTCATCATTGAAACCGGACGGCTGGCGGAACAGGCCGGTGGCGCAGTCACCGTGACCGAAGGCGAGACGATGGTATTCGCCACCACAACCATGAGCAAAACCGCGCGTGAGGGTATTGATTTCTTCCCGCTGAGCGTGGATTTTGAAGAGAAGATGTATGCTGCGGGGCGTATCCCCGGCAGTTTCTTCCGCCGTGAAGGGCGGCCTTCAGAACAGGCGATTTTGGCTTCCCGCGTGATTGACCGCCCGCTGCGCCCGCTGTTTCCGAAGAACATGCGGAATGAAGTGCAGGTGATCCTGACGGCCTTTAGCCACGACCAGGAACATCAAGTGGATATGCTGGGCATGATCGCCGCCAGCACCGCGCTGATGATTTCCAACATTCCCTGGGATGGGCCCGTAGCAGGGGTAAGAATCGGCCTGATTGATGACGAATTAGTGGTCAACCCGACCATCAGCGAAATGGAAAACAGCATTCTCGACTTGCGCATCGCGGGGACTGCCGATTCGATCAACATGGTCGAATGCGGCGCAACCGAGGTGGATGAGGAGACGATGCTCCGCGCGCTGACGCTTGGGCATCAGGCGATTCAGCCGATCATTGAACTACAACGGTCTATCCGGGCTGAAATCGGCAAGGAAAAATCGGAATACATCTCCACCAAGATTGACGAAGCACTAGGCGTTGAAGTCGCGGAAAAGACCCGCAGCCAGGTACGCCAGATTGTGGTTGAGCAGACAGACCGCGAAGAGCGTAACGCGGCGCTGGAAGTAGTGCGGGAAGCACTCACCAGCGAATATGAAGCTAAAAACGCGGAAAGCGCGGACGCCGAGCAGCAGGTTAAGCTGGGTGATGTTCGTGAAGCTTTTTCGCAGGTCATCAAAGAGGAAGTGCGCCGCCGGATCGTGGAGGATGGAGTGCGTCCCGATGGACGTGACTATTTCACCATTCGCCCTCTGTCAGCGGAAGTCGGTCTCATCCCCCGTGTACATGGTTCAGGGTTGTTCAAGCGTGGGCAGACGCAGGTTCTGACGATTGCCACCCTGGGAACCCCCCGCGACTCGCAGATGCTTGACGGCCTTTCGCCAGAAGATACCAAGCGTTACCTGCATCACTATAACTTCCCGCCCTATAGTACAGGCGAAACTTACCCGCTGCGTGGCCCGAAACGCCGTGAAATCGGGCATGGTGCGCTGGCCGAGACAGCGCTGCGGAACATGATTCCGGCGGAAGATGAATTCCCCTACACCATTCGCCTGGTGAGCGAGGTCATGAGTTCCAACGGTAGTACCTCTATGGCGAGTGTGTGCGGTAGTACTCTGGCGCTCATGGATGCCGGTGTACCGATCGCACGCCCAGTCGCCGGGATTGCGATGGGGCTTATCAAAGAAGGCGATAACGTCGCCGTGCTGACCGACATCCAGGGTATGGAAGACCACCTGGGTGATATGGACTTCAAGGTCGCCGGAACGGTCAATGGAATCACTGCCCTGCAAATGGACATCAAGATCAAGGGCGTTTCCGAGGAAATCATGCGTAAAGCACTGGCTCAGGCCAAGACCGCCCGGATGCAAATCCTGGAAGTGATGAAAGGCGCGATTGCTGAGCCGCGCAGCGAACTTGGTGATTACGCACCACGTATTATCACCATCAAGATTGACCCGGACAAGATTGGTGCTGTGATTGGCCCAGGTGGCAAGATCATCCGTAGCATTCAGGAACGTACCGGCTCCAAGATTGATATTGAGGAAGATGGCACGGTGTTCGTTGCCTGTGCTGATGGCCCCTCCGCGACGCTGGCCGTCGAGGAAATCCAGGCGCTGACCGAAGATGCTGAGATAGGACGCATCTATACCGGGCGTGTCACCCGCATCGAATCCTATGGCGCGTTTGTCGAATTCCTGCCAGGACGTGAAGGCATGGTTCACATCTCCCAGTTAGCGGACTACCGCGTCGAGTCGGTGGAAAGCGAAGTCAAGCTGGGTGATGAGATCATGGTGATGGTAACGGATGTAGATGAAGGCGGCAAAGTGCGCCTGAGTCGCCAGGCCGTGCTGGAAGGCTGGACGGCAGAAGAAGCTCGCAGCCGTGACCGGGGCGGACGCAGCGGCGATCGCGGTGGACGTGGCGGTGACCGGCGTGGTGGTGATCGGCGTGGCGGCGACCGGCGTGGTGGTGATCGGCGCGGCGGTGATCGTGGTGGTCGCCGGTAAACCGGAAATCCCCATAAAATGAAGCGAAGCAAAAGGGACATGGTTGGTTCATGTCCCTTTTTTTGTGCGGATAGTTTGAGTAGAGGCCGCGTTTAGCCCCCAATCATAAAAATATCCCGCAGAATCGGCTTGAGGCCACCAAAGAAGAATTCCACCGCGATCGCCATCACGATCAGTCCCATTAAACGCATCAGCACACGGTTGCCATTCTCTCCGATCACATCCATGATGCGCTGTGACCCCCGCAGCGCGGCATAGGTCATGACCATCACCCCAGCCATAACGACAAACAGTACCGCCTGATGTGCTACCGTGACCGCATCCCCAGCAAATACAATCACACTGGTAATCGCGCCGGGGCCACAAATCATCGGAATTGCCAGCGGCGTAACGGCAATGTCCTCCACATAAGTCTGGGATGGTTCATCATCATGTTTCGTCCGGCTCAGGCGTGCCTGAAGCATGTCATACCCCATGATGAAGAAAATCACGCCGCCCACCACGCGCAAACTGTTCACCGAGATTGAGAAAAACTGGAAAATCAACTGCCCAGTCAGCGTGAAAACGACCAGGATCGCCAGGGCGGTCACAGTAGCTTTGAGCGCGGTACGGCGTGCCTGCTCTTTGGTAAGCGAAGCAGTCATCGAAACATAAACCGGTACAACACCTAGCGGGTTAATCATCGTGAACAGTGACGCAAAAGCCAGAAGACCGAAATTAAGCGGGTCATTCAAAGCATTGGCTCCTTTATTTCTGGTTATCCGATTCCAGAACCCTGATCTTCAGGTTTTAATTATCATACCCAGCCGCCAAAGACGATACAAAATGACCGATAATACTCAATAACTCGTTTGTATTTTCTATGATTATTGATAGTATATTGCACGTTAGCAAATCAGGGAGTCACCAATGGCAGACGAGCCGCATTCCATTCTCACCCAAGTCGTGACCAAAATCTTTCAGAGAATCATCCGATCTGAATATGACTATGATCGTGACATGCAATCCCTCCAGGATATGCTGAAACGTGCGAACAAGCTGAATCTGCCAACATTGGAGCGCCGGGTTCTTAACTGTATGGCCGCTCTGAATTTGATGTCCGGCCACCTCGATCAGGCGGAAGAAGCCTATCAGCAGCTATATCAACTCCATGAAGCGGCAGGGCAAGAGCAAATGATGGTGGTGCCGCTGAGCAATCTCGCTGTGATTTCTCGTGTTCAGGGGGACTTTACGGCTGCACTGACTGTCTATGACCGGGGTATCAAGCTACTGACCGATTCCATAGAGCGTAATATACGAGCTTATCTCGCCCTATCTGTAGGGAAAATTGCCACACTCACCCACCTGTTTCGTTTTCAGGATGCAAAACAGTTATTCCAGGAAATCAGCCAACAAGCCGATAAGGTGGTGGAGATAGATGCACTCGAATATGCCCGCATCATCGTTGAAGCCCAGATTTGCATGGTCATGGTCGCCTTACATGAAGGAAATACAGAGGAAGCTGAGGATTTTGCCCGGCAAGCATTAGAGCGTACAGAGCAGCTCAATCTCCCTGTTGAACAGGCATCAGCCACCTTCGCATTAGGGCGCGTGGCATTGCATACCAGCGAAGAAAATAACGCGAAAACCTTCTTTGAAAAAGGGGTTTCTCTTCTGGAAGCCACATCGCCTTCAGTCAGCGTGGCGGATGCTTATCTACAGGAAGCGCGCTTGCTCGATCATCTCGGTCACAAAGATAGTGCCAATACGTTTTTAAGTAAGGCCGTAGCGATTTTCACTCAAATGGGAATCGAAGACGCGCAGCGTTACGCGCATCTTTAGGCCAAGCGATTTTAATTAAGAATCGCGCAGCACTACCAAAAGCTGCCCAGGCAACGCACAGCCTATATTGCTCAGTCCAGCAGCCAGCGGGCGATCAGGTGCGCGGAATGTTCGACACTCTCCTGGTGAGTGCGTTCATACGCATGGGAAGCATCCACGCCCGGCCCAATCAGGCCAACCCGCGCCTCGCCTCCGGCGCGCCAATAGGCCGACCCATCCGAACCATAATACGGATAAATATCTACCTGGTAGGGGATGTGGTAGGCATCTGCCAGTTGACGCAGTTTGTTCATCATCAGCGGGTGATAAGGGCCGGTGCTGTCTTTGGCACAGATACTCACCGAGAACTCGTCTCCGGTCTGGCCGTCTCCCAACGCCCCCATATCAATCGTCAGCAGTTCCGCCATGCCGGGCGGGAAACCGTTAGAACCCCCATGCCCGACCTCCTCGTAATTGGCGATCAGGATTGTCGTATCCTGAGCCGGGCGCAGCCCCGCGTCCTTCAGTGCCCAGAGCGCCGCGTAAATCGCCGCAACTCCCGCTTTGTCATCCAGGTGGCGTGACCGGATAAAACCGGCTTCCCCCAACTCAACACGCGGATCAAGAAAAATGAAGTCCCCTACCCCAATGCCCAGTTTCCGGGTCTCATCGGCACTGGTCGTCCGCGCATCCAAACGAACTTCCATCGTTTCGGCCTTACGCTCCATTTTCGGAATTTCGCGGTTGACATGAAAACTAGGATTCACAGGGACGACTGTCCCCCGGTACAGACGACCGTCGTAGGTTCGCACTGTCACCCCTTCAAGTTCGACCGCATTCCAGTCGTAGCCGCCCAGCATAGTTGTTTTCAGACGACCACTCCCTTTAATCTCCTTTACCATCAGCCCCAGCGTATCCACATGCGCTGTGATACCGCGCGGCGCTTCTGCCGAGTCACCATGCCACGTCCCTACTAACGCGCCTTTAGTGGTGATGGCAAGTTCCAGACCGGGGACATTCAATTGGGCAAAAGCTGCCTCGGTAATCGCGATAGCCTCCTGATAGTACCCGGTTGGACTAGGCGTGTTCAGCAGACTAACCAGGAAATCAACCGTCTCATTCAAGTGAAAATTCAGTTGCGGGGTCACACTCCACACTCCTCTAAACTTTATTGCATTGACGAATATGCTCGATTTAGTATGAGAATACGATACCTTGCGGGCCGCTGGCTGCTGACCTCTAGCTTTTTAGCATTTTAGGCTTCAGGCTATCGCGCTATCTTTTACTGAAAGCTGACAACTGACGACTCGCCATCATTGGCCGGAATGGTACAATAGGCAAATCACCAACACAGAGGAAAGTATAGCGCGATATGGCAGAAATTCACGTTCGCCCTGCCCTCCTTGATGATACCCAAGCGATCAGCAGCCTGTTCCGTTCCCGGATTCCAGTGTGGCAGCGAATGGACACCATCGGGGAAGTGCAGGATGTTGCTTACGAGCAATTGACGATCTATGAACGCTGGTTGCACGGTGGCCCCTGGATGAGTGTTGAAACCGGGGCGCTGCACTTAAGCCACCTTTTACGTGGGGCTGGATTTCCGCTGGTGGCGATTCACGAGGATAAATTAGCGGGATATACTGAAGCCTTTCACAGTGTTGAGCCAGCCCCTTTCGGCAATCATCTGCACCTGACCAGCCTGGTCAGTAACGATCCGGCGGTTTGTAAAGCCCTGGCACAACATATCCTGAAACAGGCGGCGGTGGTGGATGTACAGCGGGTAACAGCCAGTATCATCGCCCATGATGATGAGTCAGTTGAGTTTTACCGCGCTTTTGGGATGCAGCCACTAACCCGTATTCATCGGATCAATCTGCCAGCTAAAACCGGACAGGTATTTTACAAGTCTGTCGAGCATCCCAATGCAAATCCGGCACAGGTTCATGGCTGGCATATGTCATTGGGGCGATGGGAATGCGCCCGCCAGCACTGGGAAACACTCTGGCCGCGCACCTGGGCCGCGATTCCCGAAATCCAGAGGCGGCCTACCAACCGCCTGTACGTGACCGCCGCCGGACAGGAAGCCTATGTATTGATCCACCAACAACTCTACGCCCCACGTAGCGCTGAGGTCTACTGCTGGACACCCAAACCACTGCCTGGGCAGGTACTTACCGCCATTCGGGACTGGGGTCATCGGGAAGGTTACCGGACGCTGGTGCTGGCGGTAACCGATGCCACGCTCAAAGCACTGGGCGCGGAGGCTGAACCCGATGGTTACTATCAGGATATTTATGCAATAGATGGATAGAGCCACACCTTGCGAGTCAGGACAGCAGGTGTACAATTTTCAGTTCCAGCACAAATCATATAATCCTGTTTCCAATAGAAATTCTTGTTTTTGATAATTGCAGTTACTACGAAGGGAATGATTCAATGGCAAGTCAAAGACCAATGCGACATGAAGTATTGACCTGGTCGGAAGTGGATAAACTAGTAGACATTATGCTGCCCTCCCTCAAAAGCGCGGGACTGTTTGACGCTATGATTATGATTACGCGTGGTGGCGTCATTCCCGGCGGTCTGCTGGCGGAGGCGCTGAGTATCCGGCATTTACTCACAGCTGCGGTGGACTTCCCGGCTACTGAATCCGCCGGATTGATGGCCTGGCCGTCATTCTTGCAATTCCCCAATGCCGAATTACTGAACGGACGGCGCACCCTGATTGTGGATGATGTATGGGGGAGTGGCCGTACCAGTACAGCGGTGCGGGGTCGGGCGCAAGCTGCAGGTGCGCAACCGTTTACGTGCGTCTTTCATTACAATCCCTATCGCTCGCTCTTCAACAACGCTGAACCGGACTTCTACGGTGCGATTACGGACGCTTATATCGTCTATCCTTGGGAGATTGATCGAGGGGTACGCGGGATCGAAATGGGTATGCCGGAAGCGAACTAGCAGACCGGGTATCTTGTACGAAATACAACGTTCCTGCTATACTGTTGATAGAAATTTATTTGAATTTGCAACAGATCATGTTGTAAAACTCGTACTTAGCACCAACCGTTTTATATCCCAGGAGTCTTGAATAGGTATATCTCGAAGAGATATACTCCAATTTATCTGTTGAATGTATGCTTCGAGACTCATGTCACATCGTTATCTGATTTTAGGGTTGCTGACGGAATGCCCGATGTCGGGCTACGATATCAAAAAGCGTGTCAACTTTGCGCTGAAGGCAGTAGCGAACGCTAGTTATGGAACGCTTTACCCGACGTTACACAAACTGTTGGACGAAGGCGCGGTTGAAGTCCATGAAATCGCTCAGGTTGGGCGACCATCCAAGAAGGTGTACCGCATTACAGAACGTGGTCAGCTTGAACTCCAGGAATGGTTAAAGCAGCCCCCCATAACCGACCAGATTCGGCGCGAGTTTCTACTCAAGTTGTATCTGGCGCATGACCTCCCCACCGCAGACTTACAGGCGATGGTTAGAGCAAGACGGGAAGAAGTGACCGATATGCTCACAAGGCTGCGGGTTGAGCGTGAAGTGGCCCAGACCCCACAGCAAATCTGGATTATTGATTACGCTTTGCAACTGGGCGAGGCTGAATTAGAATGGATTAGGAATATCCAGAAACAAATTACCACCCATGACCGGGTAGCCTCTCCCGCGTAAGATGAATCGAGGCTTGTTGCATTGATATCTCATTGTATAATGAGATCCATTTCCCATAAGGTAGGTAGAGTTAATGAGCTTGTCGCATTCGGATAACGAACAAGAAAAAGATTTTGGGGCAGAATTCCGGGAGCTTCTGGAATCCTCTTTTGCATATTTGCCACCGCGTCGTGGCGAAATTCGCAATGCTATTATTCTGCAAATTGCCCCCCGCGAAATTATCGTGGATATGGGTGTGAAGCAGGACGGTATCGTGCCGTCAACCGATCTGGAACGCCTTGACCCCGAATTTCGTAAGAGCCTGGAGGTTGGCGCGGAAGTCCCGGTTTACGTAATGAACCCACGCGACCAGGATGACAACCTGATTGTGTCCATTAATATGGGCCTGCAACAGTATGACTGGCAGAAAGCCCGCAAACTGCTGGAGACCGAAGAGGTTGTCTCAGTGGTGGTCACCGGCCATAACCGAGGCGGTATCCTAGTGCGCTGGAACCGGCTGGAAGGCTTCATCCCCAGTTCGCACTTGGTTTCGTCCAGCTATTCCCATGACCAGCGGGATGCCTGGAACGAACTGCTGGGCAAGGAACTGGTTGTCAAAGTGATTGAAGTTGATCAGGATCGGCGCCGGTTGATCTTCAGCGAGCGCGAGGCACAAAAAGAATGGCGTGCCCAGCAAAAAGCGCGTCTGCTGGCCGAACTGAAAGAAGGTGATGTCGTCCAGGGTACCGTGACCGGGCTGCGTGACTTCGGCGCGTTTGTCAACCTGGGTGGCGCCGACGGCCTGATTCATGTGAGTGAACTGGCATGGCACCGGGTTGACCATCCCCGTGATGTCCTCAAAGTGGGTGACGTGATTGATGTCTACGTCCTCAACCTGGACCGCAATTCCAACCGGATCGCCCTGAGCCGTAAACGGCTGCTGAACGACCCCTGGGATGATGCCCAACAGCAGTATCATGAAGGCCAATTGGTTGAGGGAGTCGTCACAAACGTGGTGGATTTCGGCGCGTTTATCGCGCTGGATAATGGCCTGGAAGGGCTGCTCCACCTGAGTGAGATGGGCGACGGTTCACTCAAAGAGCCGTATTCTTACGTCAAGAAGGGTGATCGCCTGAGCCTGCGGATCAGCCACCTGGAACCGGAAAAACGCCGGGTTGGTTTCACACAGCGTTGGGGTATGGATGTGGAAGCCACACCGGAAACCGACGGTGAAAGTGCACCTGTCGAGTCACCTGTTGATGTGGACTCGGCGGAACCGCAGGAAGAAACGCCTGTGGATGCAGTAGAATCACCCGAAGAAATGCCCCCGGCGGAAGCGGAAGACGACGAACCCGAAGCGTAGTTCCCGCATATAAACAGAGGATAAGGCGGATATGATTTTGTATCCGCTTTTTGATTCCGACCCTCTAATGAAGTGGAGAACGAAGCATAGGATCTATCAGGAATACCGATTCATCAAACTGGCAGTAATACATTCCCGATACTCGCCTATATGCTCCTCTCAGTTTTGTGGAACCAGTAAGGTGATCTCCATTGTATCCCCAGTGATGACAAGATTTTCCAGGTTATTCTGGTCGCCCACGCGCTGCGTCAGAATGGTATCGAGGACATCCACCATCATGATGAAGAAATCAGATGTGGCAACCTGAATATAGGTTTCGGGCGGCTCTTCCAGGCCAGGGACGGAAATAGCACCAATCGTGAGAGAAGCAAACGACCCCGGCATCTCAATCGAGAAAAGCACATGGCCGGTGATGAAGGCTTCCCCGCCAAGCGCCGTGAGTTCGACATCAATCCCCTCCGGCACAAAATTCACCTGTGCCAGTTCAATCGAGTCCATATCGCGGATTTTCAAATCCACTTCTTCCTGAAACTGGCGTTCAGTGATGATCACATCGGCGATTCGCTGGGGCGTACCGGGAACGGGCGTACTGCCGGGCGGGGGCGGCGTGAAGGTGGCGTAACGCGGGGCTTCCTCAACCGCCGCTGTGCCGGTGCTGATAGCGACCTGGGTGGGATTCACTGTGAACACGGGAGTCGGAGACGGCATGCTGGTCGGCGTGGGAGAGGATGTGGCCGTAATGGTGGGAAGCGGAGTCAGCGTGTCGGTTGGGGGCGGGGTATCAGTGGGCGGCGGCGTGTTGGTTTCGGTGGCGGTGGGGGTGGCGCTGGGCAAAACGGCCAGCGTCGGGAGTGCTTCATCGGTCTGGGCGGCGGGCTGGCAGGCCGCGACCAACAGTACCAGCACGCCGATTACCGGGATCAGTCGTTTCATGAAAGTTCCTTACCTGAATCAAAAAGTCAGTTCCTGTATTTTAGCAACCGTCCATCCCCCGGCACAGGTTACGGGTGGTGATGGGTTTTGCGGCAATTTTGCGATTGTGCCAAGTTTGCTGCAATTGCCGCAAATTGGGTGGATTTGAGGGAAGAATCGGGGGTTAAACGGTGCTGCAAACTATCGAATTTTGCGGCAAAGTGATGGGTATTGCCGCAAAACCGTGCTGAATCCTGGGTTTTAAGGTGAACGGGAACATCATGAAAAGTCGGGTAGACAGAGGGTGTCATAGGGTTAGCATAGCACAAAACGCCGGGAAAAGGGGATTTTTTGTTCAAACATTTGTTCAAAAATGGGAGGGAGTGGAAAGTGCCGAACACAAATCAGTCATCAACATCCTGCCAACCGCCTAGCGCCTGGATTAAGCTCTCACCTGTCAGATTACTTCGTTTAGCCATCACCAGAGAATCATACGTTGTGATAATCCATTTACTGCCGTCTGATGCGGTCAGTTGAATGTAAATTTCGGCATTTGTGGAAACTTCCCTGAGCATATCCCAGTTTTGTAGTGCGAAGTCCACGAGATTTTCAACGGTATTGACCAGTAACGCTTGATCGCTGATTGATTCTATTGTGACTGCGAACCCCAAGTGGCTTTGAACTGCTATAAAAGGTTGATTCTTCTGTTCCAAACCAATTGAATCACCACCAACCGTTCCTACGATACCTGCCGCATTCATCAAATCCGCGAATTCACGAAGCTCATCGCCGCCAAGAGCGATAGTACCCAAGAATGGCCCGCATTTATCGGTTGGCAGCGGTGTGGCTAGATTTTCGGGAACATCGGTTGGATTCAGATAACAAGGCCGTACCGGATAGGGAATCTCTGTCAGGTTTCTGACAACCTCGTTGTAGATTATCTGAGCATAAAAGGGGGTCATGGAAACCGCCAAGTCCGGGCTTTGTGTGAACTGAGCAATGGCGGAGCGTTCAAATTCGATGGTCGCTCGCATATTCGCATCTGGCGAGGGAATGGTCAACGATAGAGAGACTTCTACCGGATTACTCTGAAGCACGGTTGACCATAAAAACAGGCCAAGAACTACTAGAGTGACTATTCCTACCAGTCCCAGACTCAAATAGAGTTTTTTCGACACTGCACAGATTCCTTATTTCTTCATAGCCGTTTGCCGGGTATTTTAATGCCCGGCAAGGTGTTTCAAACCTGCTGAAGAGGTTCTGGGTGCTGCGGGGAGAAATGAGCCTCTTTTATTGGACAGGGCAAGGCCCTGTCCCCACATATCCACTGACATTTGGTTTCGTAGGGATGAGGCCTGCCTCGTCCGTTGGGGATTCATCCCCTGGCGTGGGATACCTCAAAAGCCCACATATACGAATAAGGGTTCCCTGTCATATCGGAAAGTTCTAGGGATGCAACATGAGGACCTAAACCCACTTCCCCAATATTGAAGCAAACCGTAATTGGCCCTCCGTACAAGCCCAGTATTTCCCCATTATCATTGAATATTGGATAAGCCATACGTGCAACCATAATCGTTACTTCAGCTTCTGCTATAACTTGATTATCGATAGCCAGTTGAATGCTATTTATCAAGTGTTCTGATATTTCATCTGTTAGAAATTGTTGATTCCAAAATGGCCTTTGGGTTATTTGTATACATTGTGTACCAGAATCCGGATTGGATTGCGGTACGGAGATAACAAATTCCGGGGTAGGCAAAGGATCGTGTAGAAGATATACAGCTGTTTCCTATAACTGAGAATCTGGAAGATATTGATTATGTGAGCAGGATACACAAAATAATGCGCTCATAGATAATAGTATATTTCCTATTTTTCGTGTTACCACATATTGTGTCCTTATCTTATATTTTGACCAATCTGTGCGGTAGTTCAGTGGGAGCGCGTGTTGCGCTCCCCGCTATTCGGTAGATAAGGATTCTACCACGCCCACCCTTCGAGCGTGTCCTTGAGCGTGACCATGAAGGCATCACCGGTTGCGCCGTCGGCGACGCGGTGGTCGAAGGTGAGCGAGGCGTAGACACAGGGACGGATGGCGATGGCGTCGTTGATGACCTTGACGCGCTTCTCCATCACCCCTACCCCCAGGATGCCCACCTGCGGCTGGTTGATGATTGGCATGGCGAACAGGCTGCCGCTCACGCCGTGATTGGTGATGGTGAATGTGCCGCCCTGCACCTCATCAGGCTTCAACCCCCGGTTGCGCCCCCGGTTGGAGAGGTCATTGACCGCCCGCGCCAGCCCCAGCAGGTTCAAGTCCTGCGCGTTGTGGATGACCGGCACAATCAGCCCTTCATCCATCGCTACCGCCAGCCCCAGGTGTACGACATGGTGGAGGTAGATGCCCTCGTCTGTCCATTGGGCATTGAGGTAAGGGTTGGCCTGTAACGCGACCACCGAAGCCGCCGCGAAATAGGCGGTAAGCGTCAGGTTGATGCCCTGTTTGGCGAATTCGGCCTTGTGTTTAGCCCGGTGCGCCAGGACTGCGCCCATATCTATCTCAAAGACGGTGGTAACATGCGGCGAAGTGTGTAATTTGCTGCGTACCATGTGTTCGGCAATCGCCCGGCGCATCGAACTCAGATGCACGAGTTCGCCGGGGCCACCCTGCGGGATAGGTGCGGCTGCACTGCGTGATGGAGCGGGTACGGCTGCCGGTTTGGGCGCGGCGGGGGCAACCGGGGCGGCAGGCAGCGCGTCGCCATAGTCTACTGTCGGCTTGAACAGGTCACCACTGCCGGGACGCTCCCAGGGCGGCAGATCGGCGGCGGGCGCAGTTGTCCCCCTGGCTAAGTAGCCTTCTACATCTTTTTTGGTGATGCGGCCATCGCGCCCGGTGCCGGTAATCTGCGAGAGGTCGAGGTTATGTTCGGCCACCATCCGCGCCACCACCGGGGTGATATGCCCGGTATAGCCGCTGCCGTTGATTTTCACTGCCGGGATGGATTGCGGCGCAGCTGGCACCGCTTCAGGAACGGCGGCGGGGCGGCTGTGGGCGACGGCTGCCGAGGGGGCATCTTCGGGCTTTTCGCCGGGCTGCCCGACAATCGCCAGCAGTGTGCCACGCTCAACGGTTTCGCCTTCCTGCACGGTGATCTGAAGCAACACGCCGCTGGCCGGGGACGGCACTTCCGTATCGACCTTGTCGGTGCTGACTTCGAGCAGCGGTTCGTATTCTTCGACGGCATCACCAACCTGTTTTAACCAGCGGCTGACCGTGCCTTCAACGACACTTTCGCCAAGCTGGGGCATAATCACTTGTGTGGGCATCAATCATCTTCCCTTCTATTTTGATTTCCCCGTAAATTGACGAGGCGTATCCAATCCCGGATAGTAACCACTGCAACCCCCATAAAGACTAACCCGTAGACCAGCATCACCGGCACATTGTCACGGCTCAGAAACACGGGGTAACGTCCAACATCACGAAACGAATCCATCACCCGTTCACCAACCACGACATCATGCCCAGTCATCACATGGATGCCCAGCACGGCCATGCCAACGGTGAGAATGGTTGGCAGAACAAGGCGTAAAACAGGACTCATGGTGGGCACTCAATACGCCGCTAAATCCCGGATGGCTTCAGCGATTTTATCCGGGTTGGGCATGAAAAACTCCTGCATACTGTGGCTGTAGGGCATCGCCGGGACATCTGGCCCGGCCAAGCGCTTGACGGGCGCGTCCATGTAGTTAAAGCCATCGTCCGCGATGATGGCGGCGACTTCCGCGCCGTAGCCCATCGTGAAGGTATCTTCGTGTACCACCAGCGCCTTACCGGTTTTTTGCACCGATTCCAGTATAGCGCCTTTATCCACCGGGAGCAGAGTCCGCAGGTCAATGACTTCGGCATCAATGCCATCCTCACGGGCGACCTTCTCGGCAGCGATGGCGGTATAGTGCGCCATCATGCCATAGGCAAATACGGAGAGATCGCGCCCGGGACGCGCCACCCGCGCCGGGCCGATGGGGATGGTGTACTCGCCTTCTGGCACTTCGCCTTTAATCGCCCGGTAGCCTTTTTTGGGTTCGAGGAACAGCACCGGATTCGGATCGCGGACGGCGCTTTTGAGCAGGCCTTTCGCGTCCTGGGGCGTGGAGGGGATAACCACTTTCAAACCCGGCACATGGGTGAAAAACGCCTCGATACTCTGACTGTGATACAGCGCCCCGCTGATGCCACCACCGTACGGCGCACGAATCACCATTGGCACCGGCCACTGTTCGCCGGAACGGTAGTACATTTTGGCGGCTTCGTTGACGATCTGGTTAAAAGCGGGGTGGATGAAGTCGGCGAACTGGATTTCGCAGATTGGGCGTAAGTCCGCCAGCGCTGCGCCGATGCCAATCGCCACAATCGAGAGTTCCGCCAGCGGCGAATCAACAATGCGTTCACTGCCATATTTGGCGTGCAGCCCCACTGTTGCCCGGAACACACCACCACGCTCCCCCACATCCTCACCGACGATGAATACACGCGGGTCACGCGCCAGTTCTTCATCCAGCGCCTGGGTTACGGCCTCAATCAAGGTCATCACTGCCATGATTAATTCTCCTCCAGGGGCGCGTAAACCGGACTCAGCGTTTCTTCCGGGTCGGGGTCGGGGGCACTTTCGGCCGCACCCTGGGCGGCATTCACTTCGGTTTTCGCCCGCTGTTCGTACTCATCCAATAAGTCCTGGGTCAGGATTCCGGCTTCCATCAAGTGCTGCTGGAAGCGCATAATCGGGTCTTTCTGCTTCCACTCCTCCACCTCCTCACGGCTGCGGTAACTGCGGTCATCGTCATCGGAGGAGTGTGGCACAGGCCGGTAGGTTTTGGCTTCGATCAGGGTCGGGCCTTCGCCGGTATAGGCCCGCTGGACGGCGGCGTACATGACATCATACATCTTCAGGATATCGTTCCCGTCCGCAAACGTGCCGAATACGCCATACGCCCCGGCGCGATCCGCGACATTGGAGACGGCCATCTGCTCCTCCACGCGGACACTGATGGCATACAGGTTGTTTTCCACCAGGCAGATGAACGGGAGTTTATGCACACCGGCCCAATTCATGCCTTCATGCCATTCGCCCTGGCTGGTCGAGCCTTCGCCCAGGCTGGTCAGCACCAGGCGCGGCTGTGTCGCGTCGTTCGGGTCGGTCAGTCCTAATTGCTGCTTGTACTTGATCGCAAAGGCCACGCCTGCCGCCTGCGGCACCTGCGTCGCTACCGGAGATGAATGGCTCAGAATGTTGGCGGGTTTGTGGCTAAAGTGGCTGGGCATCTGTTTGGCGTTGCTGCTATATTCGTTTTTCTTACCAAACAAACTCATCATGAAGTCCGTTGGGGTCACGCCCAGCGCCAACACCAGCGCCAGATCACGGTAATAAGGATGGACGTAATCCACGCCGCGATTCAGCGCGAAGGCCGCCGCCACCTGTGCGGCTTCGTGTCCCATTCCACTGATATGGAATGCGATTTTCCCCTGGCGATGCAGCATCCACGCACGCTCATCCAAACGGCGGCTGAGCAGCATCGTCCAGAACATCGCCAGCAGCGTTTTCCGGTCAAGTGCCGCCGAAGGGCGCTCCACAGTTTTTGTGGGCATCTTTTTTCCTCTTCAATAGACGGACGAATCATAGAATCACCAACACACCTCCCCATTGGCCTGAGTTCAAGGAAGCCATCTCAAGTGGGGTGGTGGTTGGCGGTAAGCCGTACCCGAATGGGTATTATACGGGAACAGCAATCAACGGCCAACTATATAGGCAATTTACACAGAAAACCTTAAGCAAATGCCGTTTAATATACCCAAGTGAGCGCCAGATTCCGGGGATGAATTACTCGTCGTCTATGTTGATCTGCACCAACGGGAGACCCATAAAGTGGCTATACGACTGCGCCGCCGCAGTTATTTTTTCTTCGGTGATGTTGCCTTTCGTGAATGGATTCAGCGTGATGATGACGCCTTTTTTTCTGAACACCCGTTTCCACGTCCCCACCACCTGACCATCCACGACCACAACCGGCAGGAAGATCCCATTACTACCGGGAACAACTTGAGACGCATATTCATCCGGGAGGACATCGCTCCGGTTGCCATAGCCAATCAGGTATTCATCAAAGCCAGGGAGCAGGACACCACCCGACATATCGAGCGATTCAGCATCTATCGAGCCTGCCCCCTGCCAGCAGGTTTCGCCATTGACTGTTTCGGCCATCAGGTCGGATCCCGCTTCGTGGACACCGGCCTTGGCATCGGTGAGGGTGATTCCCGCCCAACGGGCGAAGTCCTGAAGAGTCGCCGGGCCATGACTGGCAAAATAGCGGCGGGCCAGTTCGACCAGCGACGCCTCGCGGGATAATTCCCTGGAATGCGGCACCCATTCATCCAGCAAAACGAAGGTCTGCTGTTTAGCCTGCCGGGGGCCCATACAGAGCAGGCCTTGCTGCGCCAGAGTCCACAGAATATGGTAGCCACGCTGCCCCTTTGCGCTGATGCCGTTCTGCTCTAATAACTGCATCATGTCCGGGCGGGATAACTGTTTTCCGCCTTGCAGCGCGCCATAGAAGATGACCTGGCAACGTTCCAGGGTTTCTTCGTCCAGTTCTAGCTGCTGCGTCCGCCGTTTGTTCCCTGCCAACCGGCGCGTCGCCGAAAGTTCCAGCATCCATTTGACATCTTCAGCGGGGGCAAAATGGATTGTGCCACGCAGCGGCCAGGTCAGGACGATTTTCCGATCCATGATGGCCTGGGTCACAGCGTCCACCGTTGGGGACTGCATCCGCACGCCAACCGCCCATAGCGCTTGATGATAATCCTGCGCCTGCAAAGCGCCCATCCATTTCACGACCTCTGCCGGTTGGGCACATTTTTCGCCAGCAATCCGTTGATTCAGCATCCGCTGTGCGGCAATCCGGGCAGGACTCATAGCACCTCCATCCGCTCTTATTCGGGTTCACAATCTCGCCCCATTTTAGCACAATTGAGCGATTTATGATGTACCAGGCGCGGCGATTGCCCGGCAAATCCAGCCCTTCCCTATTTGGAATCGGGCTGGCACAATGCTTGCCCGGTTACGGTCTATCATTCAGGTTTGCCATGCTCCGGCCTATCCATTTGCTGTCTGTACTGATGTTGTTCATCCTGTCCGGGCTGCCGCTGTTCGCCGCCCCGGCGTACCAGGGCTGCACGGAGACGGGCGGTACCCTCACGCGCCAGCCATACCGCAGCACATTGATTGCAACCAACATGGTCTACACGGTCTATACGCCACCGTGCTACGACCAGACCAACACGGATTACCCGGTACTCTACCTGCTGCATGGCTCAACCAGCGACGATAATCACTGGCTGCAACTGGGCCTGGCAGAGGCGCTCAACCAGGGAATCGCGCAGGGAACGCTGCCGCCGTTGATCGTGGTGCTGCCGTTCGGCAACTGGATCGCCAACGAAAACCAGTTTGGCGAAGTGTCTTGGGAGATGGTGTTCACCCAAGAACTCATGCCGCTGGTGGAAAGTCGCTACCGCATTCAGCAAGACCAGGCCGGACGAGCGATAGGTGGGATTTCACGGGGCGGATTCTGGGCCTTCGAGATCGCTTTTCGTCACCCGGAACTGTTCAGCGCGGTGGGCGGCCACAGTGCCTTCTTCGACCCCGACAACGCGCCGCCGGAGTATAACCCGCTGGACTTAGCCCTGACCGCGCCCGGTCTGGATACCCTGCGTATCTGGATGGATCGGGGGCCGGATGACTACGCCCGGCAAGGCCTCAACCTGATGCAGGAGCGACTTAACCAGCGCGGCCTACCCCATACCTACCAGCTTTACGCGGAGGGCGACCACTCGGACACCTACTGGTCGCAGCATGTAGCGGATTACCTGGCGTTCTATACATCAGCTTGGCGTGAAGGGAGCGCGGTGACTCCCCTACCGTTTGCCACCAACACGCCCCAACCCACCCCGCCACCCGAAACCGGACTCACGCTGTTTATGCCGGCGGTCAGTTTTCCCAGCCTGCAAACCAGTATCTCGCATGAAGCACTTGACGCCGTCCGCGCCGGAGAACCCGACGCGAATCTCGTGCTGAGCGATAGCACAGCGAGTACCCTGGAAAACCTGGGTATGGCGCTCAGTCCTGAAATCCGTATCACCCCCGATGATGCGCTGTTTAATCTGCTGTGGAGCAACCGGCGGCTGTATACGCTGCTGCCGTTCAACGGATTGACACCACGTTACCGGGTTTTGATGGTGGACGGCGTTCACCCGCTGGATGGTGACCTAACAACGTATCCCTTCACATTGACCAGCGGGCAGCCGAATTTTTACCCGGAACGTCTGACCCGTCTGATGCTTTCCGGCGTAACCGCCCTCACCCGACAAACGCGAGAGGCGCTCGACCAGCATGGCATCGAATGGGCTGGCGAGGCGATTCGCCCTTATACCACTCGCGCTGACTTCTTCCACACCAGTAATGAAGTGTCTTTTACCCCAAACTGCCCCGAACCGGGTGATGAGCCGCTGTTAGGGGCGTTCTGCGCCAAAGACGCGCATTACGGCCTGCTCGATTTTGTCGGCGTGGACATCATCGAACTGACTGGCAACCATAATAACGATTATGGTTTCGCGGCCTACCTGGATACGCTACGCCGCTATCACGATGACGGCTTCAAGACGGTGGGCGGCGGGGCAACCGTAGATGAGGCGCGGAGTCCGCTCATCCTGAATCATCACGGCAATACGATTGCGATGGTGGCCTGCAACTGGATTGGGCCGTATTACGCCCTGGCGACAGAAAACAACCCCGGCGCGGCATACTGCGATTGGGACTGGTTGAGCGCGACGATTCCCGACCTAGCCGCGCTGTATGACGTAGTGGTGGTGACGGTGCAGTACGAGGAATTCGAGGAATACACGCCGCCGCCCCGCCAGGAAGCCGATTTCCGCGCTTTGGCCGACCTGGGAGCGGACGTAGTGGTGGGGACGCAGGCCCACAAACCGATGACCTTCACTTTTTATAATCCGGGGCGGGATAGTGAAGCGTTTATTCACTATGGCCTGGGGAATCTGTTTTTTGACCAGCCGTTCTGGGGCAATATGCGCTTTTTTATGGATGATTTGTTCATCTACGAGGGGCGGCTGCTGACGGTGAACCTGTTCACCGGCATTATTGACGACAACGCCCGCCCGCGCCCGATGACCGCCGACGAGCAAGAAAATTTCCTCGCATTTATGTTCAATACACAGGGGGGATTCTAAAGGACACCCGGGTTAAAAATAGAAAACCTGTAAAAAACATTACCTCACGAATGAGATGTGGTCAGGTGGAAAGTGCCTCAGGCCAGATACGCCGACTCACTTCTACGAGAAAAAGGAGCTTTTGCCAGGCGAAACCACCCGATCCGATGTTTTAGGTAGTATCCCCCAAAGGTCGCCCCGCTTCCAGCGTTACAATATCGTTTGTGATACAATTCGCATAAGTCTCATTAGATTATGCAGTCGCCTGTTAGCCGTCAGTAAAGTGGAAAGAAAACTCATGCGTCGCCAGGTTGTATTTCTCGTTTTACTCTCTCTATCGGGACTTCTCTTTCTACCACAGGTCGCTTTCAATCAGAGCGACGAGGCCGTCTGTACCCCCCTCATCGCGGCGGCATTTACCCAATCCACCCAATGCAGCGGGCTGGAATCGAATACCGGATGCTTCTCCGGCAGTGCCAGCACCAACCCGGCGGCAGAAGCCGGACAATCGTGGTCACTGTATCCGTTCCAGACAATCACCGGGGCGGCACTGGATACGACTCTCAATCAGTTCGGAATCGTACTATTTAACACTCAGGCGGGGCTACCCACAGGCAGTTCGGGCGTGATTGGCGTCCTGCTGGGCGAAGGCACGCTGACAAACGCGGTGGCCGAGGACACAGCACTGCGCCCGACCTCGCCCCTTCCAGTGACTGCTTTTGTGGGGGCGAATGTTCGGAGCAGGCCAGATACTAACGCCTCAGTTCTGGGCAGTGTCCCTACCGGAACGACGCTCCAGGCGGACGCGACCTCCGCTGACCGCAATTGGCTGCGGGTGATGTTTGAAGGTCAGGGTGGATGGATCAGCAAGACGGTGGTCAATGTGGAGGGCGATGTAAACAACCTGCCTGCTATCGGGGAAACCGCCCTCTCGCCTGCCCAAAGTATCTGCCTGCAAACCGCTGACAGCAGCCCGACCTGCGGCGCTCCGCCGCCCCTGCTGCTGCTGCAAACGCCAGACGAAAAACCGGTCACGATGACCGTCAACGGCGCACCGATTGACATTGCGGGGACAGTCGTTCTACGCACAACGGCGGCAGGTGAGATGCAGGTGATGGTACTGAGTGGAACCGCCAAACTCGACGTGGCGCTGGTGTTGCCTTTGGGATTCACTGCGAGTATGCCGGTGGCCGGATGCAGCCCGGCGGGATCATGGCATGGGTCGCGCCCGCTGAGCAACGATGAACTGGCGCTGCTTGAACCGCTGGCGCAGTTCCCCGCTCCATTACTCCACGCGGCGATTCGTATCCCGACTCAAGGCGAAATCCAAGCTGTTGCACGACAATATGGTGTGGTCTACGGCCCAGCAACCGGGCAACTGGACTGTTCGCGCTTCCACACTCTGGGACCGGATGGATTGCTCATGGGCATGAACACATTTTACTGGGAAGCTGTGCCTAATGCGACCAGTTATCACGTAAACATTTACAACGACCAGGGAACGTTCATCGGCACTTACGACAGCGGTGGAAGCAACACCAATCTGTCGATTAATATGGCTGCACCAGGGTTCGGCAGTGGGTTTGAATTCTATTGGCAGGTTGAGGCGCTGCTGAACGGGCAGGTCGCCTGTGCCACCCAGCGCACGTATATTCAGCGCGAGTCCGGGTCAGTGCCGGTTGGGCAGCAGCAGCCTGCTCCCGGGCCAACCGGTAGTGGCGCACCAGGGGGACAGCCAACGGCGACAACCGGGCCAGCGCCAACGGCCACCATCACGCCAGGACCCTGATTAGTAGCGCGGTGGAATCAACTACGAGCCGAGGTGAGCAGCATCGCTCACCTCAGTTTATTTCCTCTGCACGATGGCGTGTTTTTGGGCGTCACTCATCAGTGGTTGGCGCAGCAGGTCGTCTTTGAATTCGACACTGTTCCAGGCCACCATCCCCGCCAGAATCACCACCAGCAGCAAAGCCGCAGGCAGCGCCCAGCGGCGCCACTGCTCCGGCAGACGTGCGCCGACAGCCACCACCAAACCGCCACCCATGACCGTCAGCAGCGGATAGAATAACAGAAGGAAACGCGGGTCGTAGCTCACCAGCAGCCACCACACCGCGAAGAAGGGCAGCGTCCAACTGAGTAGCAGCACCTCTCCGGGGCGTTGACAGGGGGCGCGTACCGCCTGGAACAGCGCGTAACCCACCCCGACCAGTATGACCCATCCGGCTAACCCGTAATTCTGCGGGCGTGCCACGAGAATCAACAGGCTTTCCAGGGTGCGTTGGGCCTGATCTGTCCAGGCGGTGGACGGAACAAGTAGACCGGCTTCCAGCCAGTTACGCAGATACCAGGGTGCGGCGACGGCAGCCGCCACCCCCACGACCAGCAGCGCCAACCGCAAACTCAGCCGCCGCGACAGCCACGCCCAACCCAGCCACAACGCGACAAAGGCCAGTCCCATGAGGGCGGCGTTCTTCGTCCAGGCCGCTAAACCGAGCATTAGGCCGAGCAGTGCCGCGTCCATATTGTTCCGAGTCTGCCACAGGCGGTAGGCGAACAGCGCCGCCAGCGTGTAGAAAAAGGCCATCGGCAAATCCACGTAGCCCGCCGACGCCCACCGGCCAAACGTCTCGGTGCTAACCAGCAGCAGCGCCGCCGCCCACCCCGCCGGAGCGTCATATAGGGCTTTGCCGAGCAGGTAGACCACCGGGATACACCCCAGACTGAGCAACGCCGGGAACAGCCGCGCCAGGTATTCATTCGTCCAGCCGGAAGCAAGGAAAGCGTAGGTGTAGGTGAGGGAAATCTGGATGGGATAGGCCTGGTAAAAGGCCTCGTCCCGCCCGGCAAAGGGGACAAGCTCCCCGGTTTGCGCCATTTCAGCACCGTAACGGTGGTAAATCGCCAACGCATCCTCTTTGGAGAAGGGCCAGTAGACCGCATTCAGCAGCACCGCCGCGACCACCAATAGAATAGGGAGGAGCGCCAATAGAGATAAGGCGTTCCTGGGCGCACCGCCGTGCGCCTCTACAGATTGTGTATCCCGGTCATGGTTTCTAACGCGCCACCACCCTACCCCGCCAAGGAGCATCAGCAGAAAATAAGGAACGGTTACGCCCGTGAAGGTCAATGGGATACCGAGCAGCCCTTCCCAGAACATGATAAGCGTCAGGCTGCCTACCGCCAGCGCCAGCGCCAGCAGGATAACCAACCAGCGCCCTTCTTCCCGGCGGGGCGAACGCGCCAACAGCCAGGATGCCGCAGGATAGGCGGCGACCAGTACCAGACCCACCACAATCCAGGCGAATACAGTTGGCATGAATGGGGTTTCCTCGAAATCTACCCGGCGGGGACGCGGTGCGGCAGCGGTTGGCCGGTCACGCCCGCAATGAGGTTTTCAGCGGCCATCTGTGCCATCTGGTCACGAGTCCACACGCTGGCACTGCCGATATGTGGCACAACCAGCGCATTCGGCAGAGTCAGGAGCGGGTCATCCAGTGAAATCGGCTCCGGGTCGGTGACATCCAACGCTGCGCCACCAATCACACCCGAACGAAGCGCTGCGACCAGCGCCGACGAATCTACCAGCCCGCCCCGCCCCGTATTGATGAGAATCCCGTCCGGCTTCATCAGGGCTAAGGTGGAGGCGTTCATCAGGTGGCGAGTATGCGAATTCAGCGGAGCGTGTACCGAGACAAAATCCGATTCGCGCAGCAGCGTCTCTAAATCAACGGCCTGTGCATTCACTTCAGCGGCGGACTCAGGCGTTAGCGAGGGGCTGTAGGCCAGAATCCGCATATTGAAGCCAGCAGCACGGCGAGCAACTGCCCGGCCAATCCGCCCCAGGCCGATAATCCCCAACGTCGCGCCATTCAGGTCACGGCCTAAGAGCGCGGTGGGGTCCCAGGTGCGCCACTGCCCCTCCTGGATATAGTTCACACCCTCCGTCAGACGGCGAGCCGCCGCCAGCAGCAGCGCAAAAGCCAGGTCAGCGGTGGCCTCGGTCAGCACGCCCGGCGTATGACCGATAGGGATACCCCGTGCTGATGCCGCCGGAACATCAATATTGTCGTAGCCAACGGCCATCTGGCTGATGACTTTCAACCCCGGCCCGGCAGCGTCCATCAACTGGCCGTCAATTCGATCCGTGAGCATACACAGCAGACCATCCACGCCGCGCACTTTTTCCAGCAGCGTTTCATAGGGCGGCGGCATCTCGCCCGGCCAGATTTCGGCCTCACAGGCTTCCCACACACGGTCAAGACCAGCGGCAGGCATTCGTCGGGTGACAAAAACATGTGGTTTATTCATCAGGATTTCAGCGCCCGGTACAGAGTTTTCAGGTCACGGAAAGTGCGCGGCACCCGCGCAAACAGGCTATAGCGCGAAGGGCGAGTCTCTTCAACCGTCATCGGGAGTTCAACGGATTTCAACCCGGCACGCTCACCACGCAGGATCACTTCGGTATCAAAAATCTCACCGTCGGTCACGCACTGCTCGATAATCGGGATAATCCGGCTGCGGCGGAAGGCCTTAATGCCGTGTGTATCCGACCCCTCAAAACCGAACAGCACTTGCAGCAGTTTGTTGAAACCCCAAGTGATGAAGCGGCGCACAAAGGGGCGATTATCCTCCGAATCCGGGTGGAGCTTGGAGGCGATCACCATGTCATAGTCGCCCAGGAGTTCGCAGCTTTTCCGCAGGAAGGGAATATCCCAGAAGTCCGCGTTAAAGACGACAATCTGTTCGCCGCGCGTGGCGAGGATACCATTCTTGACCGCCGCGCCGTAGCTCGGCTTCGGGCTGGTGAAGACCACCACCTGCGGATACTGCTCCGCCAGGCTGTGTGCCAGTTCCAGCGTATTATCGGTGCTGCCGTTCTCGTAGAGGATGATTTCGTAGCTATCCTCCAGGTCACTGATCTGGGCTGTGATACCGGCCACCACCGATTCCAGCACGAGTGCCTCGTTAAATACGGGGATCACGATCGACAGCCGCAGCGCCGTCTGTTTACTGTTGGAGAAAACGGGCTGATTCCCGGTTTGATCGCCAATGGCGGTTTCTTTCAAATCCAGTTGTCCTATGTAATTCACGAACATGTACCTTTATTTCAATATGGTCAAGACAAAGGAAGAAACCCATTGTCCGTAATATGGCGGCGTGATAGCATCTGATTTCACCGCACCTCCGCCGATACTGATGCACCATTTTAACCAAAAGGCCGAATTTGGCTACCCCATAGGTTTTTTACTGGTAAAAGGGGAAAATTGGCGTTACATGGGCTATGAGGCGTGTGATACCATTGAGAACGCACCCATTCAGGTTGTTGACTTCAGGTTGCGCTTATGTCGTCTGAGTTTTTAACCCAAACCCCGTACAATACGAACCATTCCAGTCCATTCCGGTTCATCCTCTCCCATGTGCGCCGTCACCCCTGGGTTGGATTGGGGCTGATTATCGGCGCGTTCAGCAACGCGGCGCTGGCGGCGGCTGTCCCCGGCTTCATCGGGCAGTCAGTGAACGCCATTGAACAGCGGCAGGATATCGGTTATGTGCTGTTGATGGTGGTCGGAATCGTGTTGTCGCAGGCGCTGCGGGCGGTTCTCCAACTGATGCGAAACTATTCATCGGAAATTTTCGCGCAGCGGTTTGAACGAGATGTCCGGGATGAACTGTATGCAAGTCTGCTCGGCAAGAGCATGTCCTATCACGACTTCCAGCCAGTAGGCGAAATTATGGCGCGGGTCACAAACGACGTGCGCGAGATGAATCTGATGATGAATCCCGGTATGAATGTCCTGATCGGGTCGAGCTTCTTCCTGCTGATGCCGGTGGTTTCCGCCCCGCTGATTCATCCTGACCTGCTGCTGGTGCCGGTTTTGTTCCTGGTCACCCACCTGACAATCCAAATCCGCTTTATCCGCCGTCTGCATCCCATCGCCCAGGAAGTGCGTGCCAGCTTCGGCCGGATGAACGCGCGGTTAGCCGAGGCGCTGGACGGATTACAGATCGTCAAAGGTGCGGCGCAGGAAAAACGGGAATCTGAGTTGTTTAATGAGTTGGCTGACACCGTACGCGACCGCTACATTGAACAGGGTAGCATTGAGGCCCGGTATCTCTCCAACCTGCTGCTGCCGTTAGCGATTGTCCTGTCTTATTTACATGCCATCACCCTCTACGAACAGGGGAAAATCAACAGTGGTGACGTAGTGACCTATGTAACCGTGATGTTTCTGTTCGGTTTTCCTGTGTTTTCGACGTTATTCTCGCTGCCCCGCATCGCCCTGGGGTACGCCAGCGCGGGCCGTATCCTGAACGTTATCAACGCGCAGACCGACCTCGACCAAAACGAAAGCGGGCATGAAGCGCCGATTACGGGCGAAATCACCTTCGAGCATGTGGATTTCGGCTATGGCAGTGGCACCCCGGTGCTGCATGACATCACGTTCACCATCCAACCCGGCCAGACGGTGGCGCTGGTGGGGCAAACCGGGTCGGGCAAAAGCACTGTCACCAAACTGATTAACCGGATTTATGACACCAGCAGCGGGCGTGTGCTGGTGGATGGGGTGGATGTACGTGACTGGAAACTGGAATCGCTACGCTCCCAGATCAGCATCATCGAACAGGATATTTTCCTATTCAGCCGCACTGTGAGCCAGAATATTGCCTTTGGCGAACCGGATGCCCCGCTCGAACTGATCGAAGAATCAGCGCGGAATGCCCAGGCCCATGAATTTGTCATGTCTTTCCCGGAAGGCTATGAAACTGTCATCGGGCAGCGCGGCGTGACGTTAAGCGGTGGGCAGCGGCAGCGGTTGGCTATCGCCCGCGCTTTTCTGAAAAATCCGCCAATTCTCGTCCTGGATGACAGCACCAGCGCGATAGACAGCGCTACCGAAGACCTGATTCAGCAAGCCATCTGGAAAGCAGCCAAAGGGCGAACCACCATCCTGATTACCCACCGCCTCTCTCAAATTCGCTGGGCAGATCATATCATCGTCCTGCGGAAAGGGCGGGTAGTGGCGCAAGGCACACACGAAGACCTGCTCCAGTCATCAGAAGCCTACCGGCGCATCTTCGCTCGGTATGAACCAGCAGCCACGCCTGAACAGGCTACGACTAACGGTGCGGAAAGGGACTAACCATGCGCTTCATGGGCGGCCTGGATGCCGACAAATATGATCGCCAATATACCGATAAATACTTGCTCGGACGGATTACCCAGTATCTGGGGCGCTACCGAGGTAAGGTGATCCTGGTCATCGGGGGATTCATCACGATTTCAGTAGTCGGAGCGCTGCGCCCGATTCTGATCGCCGCCGGGGTCAACGTGCTGGCAACCGAAAGTGACGGGACAACCTCATCCGCGCTGACCATCATCATTGGGGCGATGCTGGTGGCGGCGTTCGCCGAATATGGCGCGAACTGGCTGCGGCGGTTGCTTTCCAGCCAGGTGATCGGGAATGTCGTGGCCGAGATGCGCAAGGATGCCTTCAAAGCCGCGCTGGAACGCGACCTGGCATTCTATGATGTGAACAAGTCCGGCAAAATCGTCAGCCGTATCACCAGCGACACGCAGGAATTCGGGGATGTGGTACTGGTCAGCAGCGACGTGATTACTCAGTTGGTGCAGGTTGTGATTCTGCTGGTCGTCATGCTCAACCAATCCTGGGAACTGACCCTAGTGTTGCTGCTCACGACACCGATGGTCGTGATTACCGCATTGAGCTTCCGGCGCTTGGCGCGGCAAGTTACCCGGCAGGGGTCACGAGCGATGGCGACGGTGAATGATGTCATCCAGGAAACCGTAACCGGCATCAGTGTCGCCAAGAATTTCCGGCAGGAAGGCATGGTCTACAACGAATTCGTGGGCGTGAATACCCAATCGTACCGGATCAACTTACGGCGTGGGTTTGTGCTGGCGTTGATCTTCCCGGTGCTGAACCTGTTATCGGGGATTGCGATCAGCGTGGTGGTCTATGTAGGCGCCCAACTGGCTGTCACCGGGGTGGTGAGTCTGGCGGCGTGGTTCCTGTTCATTCAAGGGGTAGACCGCTTCTGGTTTCCTTTCATGAATCTGGCGTCTTTCTGGAGCCAGTTCCAGCAGGGGTTGAGCGCCACCGAGCGCGTTTTCGCCCTAATTGATACGGAAAACACCCTCCAGCAGACTGACCACCGCCAGCCAGGGGATTTGAAAGGTCACATCCTCTTTGATGACGTAGTGTTTGAGTATAAACCTGACCAACCGGTGCTGGATCACTTTAACCTGGATATTCAGCCAGGGAAAAGTATCGCGTTTGTGGGGCATACCGGGGCGGGGAAAAGCACTATCGCCAAGCTGATCGCCCGCTTTTACGAGTTCCAGGGTGGCGCTATTCGGATCGACGGGCAGGATATTCGTACATTCGACCTGCAAGCCTACCGGCAGCGGCTGGGGATTGTCTCGCAATCGCCGTTCCTGTTCAGCGGCACGATTGCCGATAACATCCGTTACAGCAAACCGGACGCCACCGACAGCGAAGTTGAGGAGATTGCGCACAGTATCGGCCAGGGAGAATGGCTGGAAACGCTCCCTGACGGGCTGCGAACCGATGTGGGCGAACGCGGCGCACAATTGAGTATGGGGCAGCGCCAGTTGGTGAGCCTGTTACGGGTTTTGCTGCAAAAACCGGCTATCTTTGTGCTGGACGAGGCCACCGCCAGCATTGACCCCTTCACCGAGACACAGATTCAGGAGGCGCTGGATTTAATTCTAGCGCAATCCACCTCGATTCTGATCGCGCACCGGTTGAGTACCGTCCGCAGTGCGGATCGAATTATCGTGTTACAGGAAGGTAAAATTATTGAGGAAGGTAATCACGACTCGCTTATGGCCCAAGGCGGCCACTACGCGGAACTGTACAACACGTATTTCCGCCACCAGTCGTTGAGCTATATTGAGGAAGCACGCGACCTATTCGGGGCGACGAAATCCACGTAATACTGCCGTCGGAGATTAGCAGTGACAGATTGGACGACCACGCCAAATCGCCCCTGCAGAATCTTCCTAAAATGAGAGGCGGGTAGGGGCGCACGGCGGTACACCCCTATGAAACAATCACCGAGCTGATTTTTCAAAGAGCATCATCATGACCCTACGAAAATACCTCCGAATATACGATTTGTTTTCCTGATTGCGCCTATTCGTTGAATAACTCACCGACGCTGCGGCCTTCATGCGCACGGAGGATCACCTCGCCTAAGAGCGGCGCAACCGAAAGCACCGTCATGTTGGGCAGATGTTTGGATTCAGGAATGGGCAGCGTATTGGTGGTAATGATCTCTTTGAGATTCAGATTCCCCAATCGCTCCGGCGCATCCTTCGCCAGAATCGCGTGGGTGAAGGCCAAGTAAATGTCCTGCGCACCTTCCGTCCGCAGCAGTTCAACTGCCTTTGCGATTGTCCCACCTGTCAGCACTTCATCGTCCACCAAAAGAACGTTCTTGTCTTTCACGTCACCGATAATCGTCAGCGCCTCGGCATTGCCAGTATTGAATAAACGGCGTTTTTCGATGACCCCCAACGGCGCCCCCAACTGTTCCGCCCAATTCCGTGCCTTTTTCGCAAAGCCCAGATCAGCAGAGACTACAACCAAGTTTTCAATCGCTTTTTCCTGCACATAATCACAGAGCAAGTGGAAAGCAGTCAGGACATCACCAGGGATATTGAAAAACCCTTGAATCTGCCCGGCGTGGAGATCAATCGTCATATACCGATCCACGCCGGCAATTTCGATCATGTTCGCCATCAACCGAGCGGTGATCGGCACACGCGGCTGATCTTTTTTGTCGGAACGGGTATAGGTCATATAGGGAATGACCACGTTAATTCGCCCGGCAGAGTCGCGTTTGAGGGCATCAATCATGATGAGCATTTCCATGATGTTATCATGGATAGGGGAGGCCATCGTCTGAATGAGATAGACATCCTGCCCGCGCACGCTTTCTTCCAGGCGGATGAAGATATTCTCATTATCAAAAGTCGTTCGCTTATAATTCCCCGGTTCGACGCCCAGGTGCAAACCAATCTCTGAACCCAGGTCTTGCGATGCCGAGCCGAAAAACACCATGATATGGCCGTATTGCCCCACTGATGTAATCGCCGGAAAACTTCCCGTTTCCCGCATAATCTTTGTACCCGGAACGCGCTCCATCTCCGTGTCCATGTTTCACCCTCTCGCACTGTTATTGACTATTGATCTGCTGCTGAAATGCACGGTTTACCCCTATAAAAACAAAGAGGCGCTGCTGCGCCTCAACCGGAAATGGTGGACTGCCCCGACAGACCTTCATCGTGCAGCTTCAGAATCACACTAACCGCTTCCTGCGGCGTATATTCACGGGTTTGAACCTGATGAATCAGAGTCGTAATCGCATCTTGGGGGACAACATTTAGCAGGCGAGACATTAATGCTGTCCGCAGCCGGTCAACCAGTTCGATCTCAATATGCTGTCGTTCCAGAACCTCAAGGACGCCCTCGTTACCCAGGTAAGCACGATGGTTTTCAATCGCTGTCACCAATTCCTCAATACCGGATTCTTCGGTGGAAACCGTCCGTACAATGGGCGGCAGCCACAACGGGTCGGCAGGACTGTTGTCGCGAGAATCCACTGGCACAAGCTGGCCGTGATGCTGAACTAACTGGCTACGAGAGGCGGGATGTCCTAGCTCCAGCATCGCCCGCAGGCCGCGCACGGTATTCTCCACGCCAGGGCGATCCGCTTTATTCACCACCAGCACATCTGCGATTTCCAGAATCCCGGCTTTGATGGCCTGCACATCATCCCCCAGGCCGGGGGCTTCGACGACCAGGGTCGTTTGCGCGGTGCGGACAATATCCACCTCGCTCTGCCCAGCGCCAACCGTCTCGACCAGGATAATGTCGAACCCGGCGGCATCCATCACCCGAATCGCGTCACGGGTCGCACGCGAAAGCCCGCCCAGACTGCCACGGGTCGCCATACTGCGGATAAACACACCGCTGTCACCAGACAAATCCCGCATCCGAATGCGATCCCCCAAAATCGCGCCGCCGGAGTACGGGCTGGTGGGGTCTACCGCGATGATTCCCACCGTTTTGCCGACCTCACGGTAGGCTTTGGTGAGGGCATTCACGAGCGTGCTTTTGCCCGTCCCCGGTGCACCGGTTACACCAATCACCCAGGCCCGTCCGGTATGGGGAAATAACGCCGTGAGCGCCTGGTTCATCCCCTCTCGTTCGTTCTCAACGATGGTCAACAACCGAGCTAAGGCCCGACGCTCACCCCGCAGCAGTGCGTCAACCAGAGTCTCCATGTGAGGCTACTGCTTGGTCTGCATGAGCGTGTGAATATGCGCCACAATCGCGTCGGTGCTGGTGCCAGGCCCAAATACCCCGGCGATACCGATAGCCTGTAACTGGGCGATGTCCTCATCGGGGATGATCCCGCCGACCAGCAGTGGCACGTCCTTCAGGTCATTTTCATCCATCACCTGCCGGATGCGCGGCACCAGAGTCATGTGCGCCCCGCTGAGGATGCTAAGGCCCACAATGTCAGCATCTTCCTGCAAGGCGGCCTCAGCGATCATCTCCGGGGTCTGACGCAGCCCAGTATAGATGACCTCCATACCGGCGTCACGCAGCGCCCGCGCGATCACTTTTGCCCCCCGGTCGTGCCCATCCAGGCCGGGCTTGGCGATGAGAACACGTATAACGGAATTCGATGTCATAGTCTATTATTCCTAATGCTGAGAAAAGGCCCGTCTACAGGCGTTCCTTAACCTCTTTACGGGCAAAGCATGGTACGATGTAAAAAAAGAAACCACACACCACCTTAATTATAGCAAAACTCGCCGCACCTCAAGCAAAGATAAACACAAATCAAACTAAAAGAAAATACACTCCAATAGTGTTGATTTCCAGCCTATGCTACAATCAAGTATTAGAATACAGAAAGTGATCCTAGTTTATCGCACCAAAGCAGGATTGCCACCCAATGGGAATATCCATTTTCGAAGCGGTTGGCGCAGATTGTCCGATTAAGCAAGGGAATATCTTCCCTGACCAAAGCGAGAGTCCTGTTACAAACACCCGAAGGCAAATCGCGGAGGAAGTTGCATGAGCGCAGCATCAAAAACAAGCAGCACAAGCCAGGCTATGCCGTCCAATTCGGTGCAAACGGCCTTGTTGTCCAATTTATCGCTCCAGCGCCCTGGTTTTGCGATTGTCCTGGCGCTGGCGGTCATCTCCGCTATCCTGATGCTGGCGCTGCTGGTACAGGCGTTGGAGTGGCGTACGCATCCCTTCCTGGGCGCGCTGCTGACGCCTAACCTGGTGGTGGATGGCAGTATGCCGATCAGCTCGGATACCCCCTGGGCGGGGCTGGATTCCGGGCTGATGCGCGGCGACGAGGTGGTTGCAATCAATGGCACTGAGTTGATGACAAGCCCTGGTGATTATGCCGCTGCCCGTGCGAGTTTCCAGGCGATTTTAGCGAATCTGAAAGCCGGCGAATCCCTCCAGGTAGAATTTCTGCGGTCAGCCGTCGGCAGCAGTGTCTCGTTTGTTGACCCTGTCCAGTGTGGCGCGGTGGAAGATGGCTTCGCCCGCTGCCAGACCAACTACCCGGCGCAATTCCTCCCAACTAGCGATTTCATGACCTTTTTCGTCATCCCATATGTCGTCGGTGTGGCGACGCTTGGAATCGGTATCGTCGTGTTGGTACTTCGCCCGCACCAGAGTACCGCGCAATTCGTGGCGCTGCTGTGCATCACGCTGGCGCTGTTTATGGGCGGCAGTTTCGATGTCAACAACACCTATTTCACCCTACCCGTCTGGCTGGCTGCCATCGCCTATATGGGCGGCACACTCGGGGCGCTCGCCATTCACTATCCTACTAAAATCGCGGTGGCCTATAAATATGCCTGGATAGAACTGCTGCCGCTGCTTCTCAGTTCCTTCGTCGCTATCCTGGCCCTGTACCGCTACTATAATCCGGGTAATCCAAGGGATTTTTCGACTACGTGGCAAAGCGTGATGTTTGTCAATATTGTCGCCGTCATTGCCCTGATCGGCACGCTGCTCCGGCGGCGTGCACGCACACCCTTTGCCCGGGTGCGTGACCAGATTAATGCGGCACTGATCGGGCTGACACTGGTTGGTTTCCCCATCGTGCTATGGGCCATGAACCTCATCACTCAAATCATTATGGGCAATCCCGTACTGCCACTGAACAGTTCGGCGCTGACACCCTTCTTCGTCCTGCCAACTATCGGGATGGCTTATGGAGTATTGCAGCACCGCAGTGTGGATACGGAACGCATTATCAGTCAGGGAATCACCTACGGGCTGATGCTGTTTGCACTGATTATCGGCTATCTGCTGCTGGTATTGGGTGTCAACTTCCTCACGCACGAAGTTATTGACCCCAATAATCCTATTCTGGTCGCTACGGCTATTTTCTTTATCGCCACGCTGTTTTTGCCGGTACGGACACGCCTACAAAGACGCATTGATACCATTTATTTCCGGGTACGCACGAATTACCAGGAACGTGCTGAAACGTACAGCCAGAAACTCACCACCCTCACCGATCTGGAGACGATTTTTGGTGTTTTCAGGGAAGAAGTGGATCATTCCATTCATCCCGATCATGTCCTGGTTTTTTTGCAGGACCCACAGACCGACCATTACAAGACATTTAACAGCCCCGCCACGACTGATGTCTCATTCGCCCCGGATAGCAGTCTGATCGCCTATCTGAAAAACCAGCAGGCCGACCCGATTATCTACCTGGAAAAAGACCGTCCCTGGCCGCCCGAACTGCTGCCGGAACGCACCCGCATCAACATTCTCAAAACGCTGGTAATCGCCGCATTACATGGCAAAGACGATCTGAACGGGTTTATCATCTTTGGTCGCCCGCGCTCCGGCAAGAGCTATTACGAGTATGAGGAAATTCGATTTCTCCGCAATCTGGCCGGTCAGACTGCAATCGCAGTGGAACGTGCGATGGCGATTGCCTCGCTGGAACGGCGGGTGCGCGAACTGGGCATTCTGAGCAACATCAGCCAGGCGGTGAACTTCACGATTGAGTTTGACAACCTGCTGGAACTCATCAGCAACCAGACAGAGCGACTGCTGGGCGCGACCCACTTTTACATCGTGTTGCGCCACCAGGCCGCGCCGTCCAAACTGTACTATGCCTTCTTCCTGGAGCACGAAGAACGCTACGAGGATAAGGAAAATAAACGCTGGCAGATGGGGCGTGACTTGTTCAGCGAAGTCACCCAACACGGCGTACCGCTGCAAGTCACGAACTATGTTGAGGCGATGCGCGAACGACACAGCCCGATCATTTTTGAAGATCCGGCACTCAAAGCGTGGATGGGTGTACCATTGGTCGCTGGGAAGAACACACTGGGCTGCCTGGCTGTCGGGACGATTGACCCGAATGAAACATACAACGAGGAACAATTACGCCTGTTCGAGAATATCGGATCCCTGGCCGCGACTTCGCTGGAAAAAGCGCGGTTGTATGACGAAACCAAAACCCGCACCCGCCAGCTTTCCGCGCTGAACGACATCAGTCAGCAGCTCGCCTCCGAACTACATGTTGAGAGCCTGCTGGAACTTATCACCAAAAGCGCAGTGAACATTCTTGAAGCCGAAGCGGGTTCGCTGCTCCTCACGGTAGATGATGATTCCGGCGACCTGGAATTCAAAATCGCCATAGGCGGCTCCGGCCAGAATCTGGTCGGCTCGCGCTTCCCATCCGGCAAAGGTCTGGTGGGGGAAGTTGCCAACAGTGGCAAGCCGGTCATCGTGAACGATGCAGCAAATGATCCGCGCTGGGGCGGCGACCTGGAAGGCAGCACTTTCATCACCACCGCTATCCTGGCCGCACCACTCATCGCTCAGAAACGTGTGACCGGGGTTCTGGAAGTCCTGAACAAGAAACATGGCGGAATTTTCGTGGATGAGGACGCCGAACTCCTGGCGACTTTTGCCGGGCAAGCGGCTATCGCGCTGGAAAACGCCCGCCTGTTTGAAATGACCGACATGCAGCTTTCGCAGCGCGTGGACGAACTACAAGTACTGGAACGGATTGACGTTGAGCTAAACCGTTCGCTTGACATGAACAAAGTGGCAGAAATCACGATGCGCTGGGCTATCGCGAACAGTGGCGCAACGGCTGGCGTTCTCGGTCTGGTGACGGAAGATCAGGCCCACCTGGAGATTATTGCCCGTTATGGGTATGGAGACTTGGACTCCCCCGAAGGTGCGGAAGGCGCACTCTGGCCGCTAAATCAGGGCATTGTCCGCCGCGTGATGCGTACGCGGCAGGCTGACCTTGCACCAGATGTGAAGATTGACCCGGATTACACCCCTAGTTTGCGCTATTCGTTGAGTCAGATCACTATTCCGATGGTGTCGGCGGGCGAGATTCATGCTGTGCTGGTGCTGGAAACCGACCGTGAGCCGCGTCTGAGTCTGGTGGATATGGCTTTTGCACAGCGGTTGGCGGAACATGCGAGTATCGCCATCACCAACGCGCAGTTCTACGCCGAAATGCAGCGGGCGAACGAGTCCAAGAGCGAGTTTGTCAGCTTTGTCGCACATGAGTTAAAGACGCCGATGACCTCCATGCGCGGATTCGCTGATCTCCTACTCAGCGGAGTGACCGGCGATATGAACGAACAGCAGCGCAGTTTCCTGGGGACCATCCGCTCGAATATTGACCGCATGAACACCCTGGTGAGCGACCTGAACGACATCACCAAACTTCAGGTGGATAAGATGCGGATGGAGTTTTCATCCGTTGATTTCCGTAATGTGGTTACTGAAACCCTGCGCCCCCTCACCCGCCAGATTGAGGATAAAGGGCAAACCCTGAATATCCAGATGCCGCCGGAAATCCCATTAATTCGTGCCGATCAGAACCGTCTCATCCAAGTCCTCACCAACATGGTGAGCAACGCCTACAAATACACCCCACCGGATGGCACCATTACCATTAAAGGGGAACTGATCGCAGAGGCGGCGGAAAATAAGGCCCAACAAAGCCAGGAGCTGCTTCATGTCTCCGTTCGGGATACCGGTATCGGTATGAGTCAGGAAGACCTGGTGCGGTTGTTTACACCTTACTTCCGCAGCGAAAATCCCCTGACACGGGAACAACCCGGCACGGGGTTAGGCCTCACCATCACCCGAGGCATTATCCAACTGCATGGCGGTAAAATCTGGGTAGATAGTGAGCTTGGCGTTGGCACGACGTTTAATTTCACCGTGCCGCTGGCCGCCGAGGAAGAACAGCCAGAGGAAATTGACCTGGAAGATGCTACTCAACCGATCAAATAGCTGCTGGTGTTGAACCATCAGAAGTCACACAGTAGGAGCGCACGGCGGTGCGCCCCTACAAAGAATTTTTCAACCATGCCAACCGGAAAAGCAAAATGCCCACCAGAACGGCGGGCATTTGTGTTTTGCCAGTCGAAAAACGCAGCGGCTAGCTCAGATGCGGCTTGAGCTTGCCGTCAATCCGGTCTTTGGGCTGATAGCCAACGATCCGTTCCACCGGCTGCCCGTTCTTGAACAGAATCAGCGTGGGAATGCCCATAATGCCATAGTTCATCAGGATGCTCTGATGGGCGTCCGCATCCAGCTTGCCGACCCGCAGTTTGCCATCGTACTGGGTAGCGAGTTCATCCACGATTGGGGCGATCATCTTGCATGGCCCACACCATTCCGCCCAAAAATCTACCAGAACGGGCTGTTCTGAATTCAGGACTTCGTCCTGGAAGTTTGTTTCAGTTACTTCAAACGTCTTGGAACCCATGTATCTCTCCCTTTCCATTTTGACGCTATTCTTACCACATGGTATGATGTTGATTGTGTGTATGACCTAATTAACGCACAAAACACCCTCAAAATCAATGTGTACTGTGACTGAGTACAACATTCACATGAATACAGACGACCTCTATTTGCCAGAACTTACCCGCCGCCAGGAAGAAATTCTCACCATCATCGTTCGCAGCTATACGGAGAATCCTGAGCCGATTAGTTCTAAATTCCTAGCAGAAACCGGGCATCTCAGTGTGAGTTCCGCTACGATCCGTAATGAGATGGGCTTCCTGGAAGAACTCGGTTATATCGCCGCGCCGCATACTTCTGCCGGGCGGATTCCCACAGAAAAAGGCTATCGGTACTTCGTCAAGCGACTGCTGGGCGAAGGCAACCTGAGCGAAACCGAACAGGCGCGGATTGTCGAAAAGTTTCAGGGTGCGCCGCTCGTGAACGACCAATGGATGCGGGTGGCCGTCAATATCCTGGCACGGACGGCTCAGGCTGCCGCGCTGGTCACGCCGCCGATTGCTAATACCAGCCGCTTCAAGCATGTGGAGTTGATCTCTATCCAGGGGCGCCTGGTACTGATGGTGTTGGTTCTGGAGAGTGGCAGCGTCCACCAGCAAATGCTCACCCTAACCGACCCCGTGCCGCAAACCCAACTCAGCGAGACGGCGGCCCGGATTAATGCGCTGTGCCTGGAAGCAAACGCCAACGAAGTGCGGATGAAGGGCGTGCAGCTTCGCTTGCTGGAACGCGAGGTCATTGACCTGGCCGCCGACCTGATGGAACGTGCCGACAGCAACCAGGTGCGCCTCATTTACCGGGAAGGTCTGAGCGAAATCATCAATTCGTTCCAGACGAGCGAAGGGGCGCAGCAAGCGATCCGCGTTTTTGAGGAACATGCCTTCATCAACATGATTCTCAATGACATCCTATCGCCCATGATTAACAACGTGCAGGTCGTCATCGCCGGGGAGGAACGCTGGGAAGAACTGAACCAGTTGAGCATGGTTCTCAGTCGCTATGGAGTCCCCGGCCAGATGAGCGGCGCGGTGGGGCTACTGGGGCCAACGCATCTCAACTATGGTCGGGCGATCAGTACCGTCCGCTATGTCTCCAGCATGATGACCAACATGCTCTCTAATCTGTATGAAGTCCAGAATAGCCAGCCTGATACACCTGACGACGAGGATGCCCCCACAAAAGCAGAGAGCAGCCAGGAATGACTGCTCTCCAAAATCGGTCAAAGTCAAAATCCCCTACACGTTATTCGGATCAATGATGTATTTCCACCAGTTTTCGGAGGTTTCCTGGCCGGATTCGCCGCTTCCGTGTGGGAAATGATTCATCCACCAGGTATGGTGAAGACGCGGGTCGCCACTCCCCCATTCGGTACTATCTACCTGACGCGGGTCGCCATCCAGATTGGGATAGTTGTACCAGATATCGCAGCGGCTTAAAACTGTGTGCGTGTTACCCCAATCGTAGTCGCGCACACTGTTGGGCGCGAAATGAACCGTGCCACATTCCGCCTTCCCCGGCGAGGTCTGGTCGTAACGGATAAAGCGATGCCACATATTTTCCGCTTCTGGCACACCTTGGTAAACCCGTTCCATAATCGACTCGATACGATGGCCGTAGCTTTCCAGCATTTCACCCACACGGCGCTCAAAATTGAAGCCCATAATGATGAACTGGCGGTTTGCTGAATCGGTGTTCGCCAGCGGGGGCGCATTACACCAGAACGCCTCTGGCCCAACCATGATCGACTCGTAGTATCCGCCGTAAGGATGCCCCATCAGCCAGACTTCATCGATCTCGCCGCTGTTAATGCGTCCAATCAGGTTGAAGTCGTTCAGTAAGCGGTAATAATCTACCGCATCTGGCTGGTGGAACTGCCCGGTTGCCCATGCCTGTAGGTAGGTTTCTTCGGTGTACTGGAAACCATCCGCTTTAACCGGGAACCCATTCACTACGATATGTTCCACCACACGATACAGGACATACCCATAGCTGCATTCCGCGAGGTCATTGATAAAGCCTTCGACCAGCATCGCCGGATCTTGCCAGTTGAAATGTTCATGCAGGCGTTTGCCGCCCTGGGTTTGCAGGGCCGGGTCATGCGTGATGACCAACACACGCCGCATTCCCGGCTTAGACTCTGGCTCTGGCGTTGGCTCTGGTTCGGGCGCCGGGTCTGGTTCCGGCGTCGGGTCTGGTTCCGGCTGCGGATCCGGTATTGGCTCTGGGTCTGGCGTTGGGTCTGGTTCCGGTATTGGCTCTGGGTCGGGCGTTGGGTCTGGTTCCGGCGTTGGCTGCGGTTCTGGCGTCGGGTCTGGTTCCGGCTGTGGATCTGGTGTTGGCTCTGGGTCGGGCGTCGGAAACGGTATTGGCTCAGGCATCGGCACAGGTTGTTCCGGGATTCCAGGCTGTCTCGGATGTTCGGGATGCTTTGGACGATCCGGGCGTTCAGGATGTTCTGGGTGTTCAGGATGATCCGGGTGTTCAGGGTGTTCGGGATGCTCTGGGCGCTCAGGATGATCCGGGTGTTCAGGATGCTCAGGGCGCTCAGGATGCTCAGGATGTTTTGGATGTTCTGGGCGATCCGGCTGTTTTGGCTGCCCGGACAGTGTTTTAGGAGAGTCTGATGGATTCCTGGATGGCGGATTGGTTGGTTTCCCCCGTGACATTAATCCCAACACGGCCTGCGAAAGCGATTCAACAATCTTCATTAATACATACTCCCAGCATCAACAACACTATTTAGAACTATAGCACAAAGCAAGAAGTTTGCGGGTCAGCCAATATTGCGATCATTAGCCGTATCGCAGCGCCAACAAATACCCTAAACGCAGTCCAGCCTGCTCCACCAGTTCCGGCGCAGACTGTAAAGCCTCTTCCAAAGACATCGGACGAGGGATGATGGGCAGGACGGCCTGGACACCGGCCTCATGCAGGAGTGCATCATCCGCATTGAGTCCGCCCACAATCGCCACCGTTGGAATACCGTGTTCACGCGCTAAACGCGCCACGCCAATCGGGCCTTTGCCGTGTATCGTCTGTTCATCTATCTGGCCTTCACCAGTCACCACCAGGTCGGCATTTTCCAACTGCCGGACAAAATGGTGATAGTCGAGAACCAGGTCAATTCCCGATTGGATTTTCCCGCCAAGGAATGCCATCAGTCCGGCAGCAAATGCGCCCGCTGCACCGCCACCGTGTATGCCACGTACGTCTACACGAAGCTGTTCATGAACACGGGTGAAAAACTGGCGCAGATTAGTTTCCAGCACCCGAACAGTATGAGGATCAGCGCCTTTCTGTGGCCCGAAGACGGCGGCAGCCCCCTGGTTGCCTATCGCCGGGTTATCCACATCTGAAGCGATGATGACTTCTACCTCGCGCCAGCGCGGATCAAGCCGGGACGTATCTACACTATGAACCATGCCGACACTTCCGCCGCCAGGTTCAATTTCCCGGCCATAACTGTCTTTGAGACTGACCCCGAGCGCCTGCATACACCCAGCGCCCCCGTCCACCGTCGCGCTCCCGCCCATTCCGATAATGATCCGCCTCGCGCCAGCATCCAGCGCGGCTTGCAGCAGCAGTCCCGTGCCGTAAGTGGTCGTCACCAAGGGATTCAGTTCCCCCGGCTTGAGCAGTTCTAGCCCGGATGCCAGTGCCATTTCGATCACCGCCGTCTGCCCGCCGTCAATCCGGGCATAATCCGCATAGATCTGCCTCCCCAACGGGTCTACCGTAGCGACACTCACCCGCTGCCCGTCCCCGACCATAAAGACATCCACTGTGCCATTCCCACCGTCCGCAATCGGGAAAAGATGCAGGTCAGCCCCCAAACCGGAACGCTGCAGCCCAACAGCGATCGCTTCGGCAACCGCAACTGCGCTCAAACTATGCTTAAAAGCCCCCGGTGCTATAAGAATTTTCATCAGGCTCCTCAATATCTTCGTGAACTTACATATAGGTATTAGATTGTACCTCGCACCCGCCTGCTGCTCATTGACAAACAAAATTCCAACTTGTATAATCCGCTTGAAAATTCCAGGAAGGGGATTGCGCGACACTCTCATACACAGAGGAAGAAACGCGCAATAGTTGTTCGTGTGTTTTTTGATTATTCAATATCATTGCAACCACATCCGCTAATCTACCTCGTGAGGATAGATTAACGGTTTTTGTTTTGCCTATTTCCTGGGCATATCACCCAAAAAAGACCCAATAAGGGAGAACCAATAAGATGCAGATGGATGACACTCTGTCGAATGAAATGGATTTCGCCGCGCTCTTAGAAGCGTCCTTTGCTGAAACTGCCCTGGAACGCGGCGACCTGGTGACTGGCAATATTCTGGCGGTGGATAACCAGGGTTTGATCGTAGATGTCGGCGTTGGGCGCGACGGTATTGTCTCCCGGCACGATATTGAACGCCTGAACAAAGACACCGCAGATTACCAGGTTGGTGAGCAAATTGACGTGGTGATCCTGCGGGTTGAGGATATGGATGGCAACCTGGTGCTTTCGGTTTCGCAGGCGCAGCAAAGCGAGGACTGGAAACACGCCGAAGAACTGATGAACAGTGAAGAGGTCTGGGAAGGTCAGGTTATTGACGTGAACCGGGGCGGCGTAATTGTCCCATTCGGCAACCTGCGCGGATTCATCCCGGCCAGCCATGTCGCCGACCTGCCACGTGGCATGAACGACGATGATCGAAAGACCTTCATGTCCGGGCTGATGGGTAAGACGGTGATGGTCAAGGTCATTGAGGTCAATCGCAAACGCCGCCGCCTGGTCTTCAGCCAGCGCGAAGCCCAGCGGGAACACCGTGAAGTCCAGAAGGAAGCACTGCTGGAAGCACTCTCCGAAGGCGACATCCGCACCGGCACAGTGAGCGGTCTGCGTGACTTCGGCGCATTCGTAGACCTGGGCGGCGCGGACGGCCTGATTCATATTTCGGAACTGGCGTGGCATCGCGTGAAGCACCCGCGCGAAGTGGTCAATGTGGGCGACAAGGTCAACGTCTATATCCTGCGGCTGGATTCCGAAGGCAAGCGGATTGGCTTGAGCCTGAAGCGCACTCAGCCCAATCCCTGGACACAGGTTGAAGATGCCTATCATGTCGGTCAACTGGTGGAAGGCGTGGTGTCACGGGTCGCGCAGTTCGGCGCATTCGTGAGTCTGGAACCGGGCATTGAGGCCCTGCTGCATATCAGCCAGATCAGCGACCCGTCCCCGGCAGATGCTGCGGAGGTCATCTACGAAGGGCAAACCCTGTTGATGCGCATTATCAGCATTGAAGCCGACAAGCAGCGCTTGGGCCTGAGCCTGAAGGAAGTGACGGCTGAGGAAAATGAACGCTGGCTTGCCCGCCGGGCCGAAGCCGGGCTTCCGGCAGAAGCCAGTGAAGAAGACGCCGAAGTTGACGGTAGTCAAGATGAAGCAGATTCGGTACAATTAGAAGGTATCATGAATGAAGCGTAGTGCAATACAAGCTGCACTACACTACCTTTATCGTTAAGGAAAGGAGCTGGCTGACGCATCTATGGCTTCCGTTACGTTGAAACCAAATGAAAGTCAGGAACAACTATTACGCCGCTTTCGCAAGCGTGTGACCAATAGCGGCGTGTTGAGTACAGTACGACGCAAACGTTGGCACATTTCTAAGAGCGAACTGCGCCGCATCGAGAAGAAGAAGGCGATTCGCCGGTCACGCCGCCGCCAGCGCAAAGCGCAAGGGCGGTAATCGGGTTTACCTGCGTGGGATTGGCAATCTCATACCACAGTCACGAACCGCTGTACAGCAATGGCAGCGGATTGTTGTTTTGCATATGTTTGGAGTGCTATGGCGAAAAAAGACGATAAGATCGAAGTCGAAGGTATTGTTGTTGAGGCGCTGCCCAATACACAGTTCCTGGTCGAACTGGAAAACGGCCACCGGATTCTCGCGTATCTTTCCGGCAAGATGCGGAAATTCTATATTCGCATTCTGCTAGGCGACCGGGTGAAGGTCGAAATGAGTGTGTATGACCCTTCACGGGGACGTATCACCTTCCGGTATCGTGACCCGCGTGGTGGTGGCGGCGAAGACAATACAGATTAGCAATCATTATCCGGTACGTTTCAGGCATTCCGGCCTTATTGATGTGCAAGTGAGCTCGCAATTCATGGCGGGCTTTTTCGTGTACCGGTGTACGTGATATCATGTACCATGCCGGGTAAAAGAATGAAGCTTATCCATACGCACGCTCACGATTTACGATGATGCAAAAAACTGACTCGACGCCAGAAAACCGATTCACACGAATCGCCCTATTTGTGGTGTTATGCCTGGTCTGGTGGGCGACCCGCCTGCCAGGGTTGGATAGCCTCCCCCTTCACAATGATGAAGGGCTGCATCTCACACGGGCTGTCGAAGTCTGGAACGGACATCCCTTCTGGGCGATCAGTGACGGCAAGATCATCAACCATTGGCCGATTGCCCTGCTGCTCCCCCAATATGCGCCAGTTATTGCCGGGCGTATGGCAACCATTCTGGTGAGCCTGTTGGGGCTGGCGGCGGGTTATGCCCTGTTGAGCCGCCTGTTTGGGTTGGGCGCAGCGTTTCTCGGCGTTGTGTTGTGGATTACATCCCCCTACCTATTCTTTTTTGAGCGACTGGCACTAAGCGATGCCGAAGCTGGAGCACTGGTCGTCGTCATGTTATGGTTATGCCTGCGCTTCTATGATAGCGGGCACTGGCGAGATGCGGCGATCACCGGACTGGCGCTGGGCGTGGCCGTGTTGTTTAAGTTCACGGCAGCCCCCTTCGTGCTGATGGTCTTCGTCATGATGCTGGCGGCACAACAGCACTCGTTTAGAAGACGGCTGCAAGGGTTGATCCTGGCTGGCATGGTGGCGGCGGTCTGCTTCCTACCTCCTCTGGCTTACCTGGCACTGCGCAGCAAAGATTTCTTCTCGATTGCCCTGGGCTGGATTGGTGTTGGTGGCACAACCGGCGGCGGTCAACCGGCCTGGGTTGCTAACATCACGCACTTATGGCAGCAGTTGAGCGGGTTCGGCACACTCAGTTGGGCAGTCGCCCTCATTGCCGGATTGTTGCTACTGGTGATTCTGTATGAGCGGAAATCCGAATGGAACACATTGATCCTGCTCTTGGCCGGGCTGCTCCCGTTAGGCGTGATTATTCTGCTGGGACGTGAAGTACTGCCACGTCATTACGTGGTCGCCCTGCCGCTGCTGCTGGTGCTGGCGGGCGCGGGCTGGGGCATCCTGCTGAAATGGATGGCGGAATTCCGGCAGCGCTGGGTAATCGGTATACTGGTTTCAGCGATTCTCGTCGTCGGATTCATGCCATTTATGCTGACCGCCTACCGTGATCCGAGCAGTCTGCCGCTGCCACAGGCGATCCGCACCCAGTACATCACCGACCACAGCGCGGGGTATGGGCTGCGCGAAGCGGTGCAGGCTTTCCCACAAACCCTGACTCAACCAAACATCCCGGTGATTGCCAGCATGTTCCCGGATAGCTGCCGCCGGGCGAATTTTTATGTGAACGATGGGCGCGAGATGGTGTGTGCCGCTGCGCCGGGGCTGGTGGAAGACCAGGAGGCACTTGACACTAATGGTGCGGTTTACGTCCTGGTGGACAATGCGCCGCTGATCGGCCTGGATGTCACGACGCTGGATGCACAGGTGGAGAAAATTGCCGCATATCCCCGCCCTGGTGAAACGACGGAGACAGCCTCGGTGGTGCTTTGGCTAGTCAGCGCCCGCTGAGTTTGTGCCGGGCGTCGGCTTCCCGCTGGCTGAGAAGCGATTCCAGAGTCGCCGGAAAATCGTCAATCTGTTCGGCTTCCATTTCTGCCAACCGCCGCTGGAGGTACACCATCTCGTCTGTATCCAGGTATGCGAGCATCCTGTCAATCATGGCATACATGTCCGGCTGCACACCACGCTTGGACTTGGTCTGAGGATGCGTGCGAATGCGTTCCCGTAAGTAGGCCACCGGCGTGACAATCACACCCCAAATCAGCACAATCAGAAATATCGGGAAGAGGTTCGTATAGTACGGTGTTCCCGGCTGCCCGATGACCAACCCCAGGAGCGCAGCCAGTGTAATTAGTCCCAGGGTTTGATAAGTTCTCAATTGTATAGTGGTCATCAGCCCACCTCATAGCCATGTCTATCAATCTTATTATAACGTGATTTCAGCCTTAAACCCGAAGGACACGCTGTTATCCAGCCAGCGAATCCAGGTGGGTCGCAGCGTATAGAGCGTGCTTTGCTCGATGATGGCGTTGAGGTCGGGCGGGAGGTTGAACTTCTGCTGGTAACACGCCAAAATGGACTCTCGATGTTCCGAGCCGGTCACGATTCCGGCGATCCCCTCGATTTGCAGGCCGCGAATCGCCGTCCACGCCCACACGGCGGGATAAATCGTGGCGGCAACTTGCGGGTGCGCCCCCAGGTTCAGGCTGTGGCGGCTAGTCGGGGATGAGAGCCAGTAGAGGTTGAGGTCGTCATCGGAAACGTAGAACAACGGCGCAGCCCGGGGAGTCCCATCATCGTCTACTGTTGCTAATGTCAGCGTGGACTGCGTTTCCAGAAAAGCGCGGATGGCCTCCTTACTCTCCATCGGCAGGTTTATCCTTCCCCATCCCCAACCACTCGAAATACATCTGGTTCTTAATCCCGATACGCGCCAGGGCGCGGCCTACCGTCTGATTCACGATGTCATCCACCGTCTGCGGCCTGCCGTAAAACGCGGGCACCGGCGGCATGATGATCGCGCCGTTTTCGGCGGCCTGGAGCATGAGCTTGATGTGGCCGATATGCAGTGGCGTTTCGCGCACGAGCAGCAGCACCGGACGCCCCTCCTTGAGTTGGACATCGGCGGCGCGGGCGATGAGGTCGGCGTCGTAGCTGTGGGCGATGGCCGAAAGCGACTTGATACTGCACGGCGCGACGATCATCCCCAGCGTATCGAACGAGCCGCTGGCAATACTTGCGCCGACGTTGCCGGGGGTATGCACCACGTCCGCCAATGCTTCGACGGCTTTCACCGTCCAGTCGGTTTCCTGAGTGATGGTGGCTTTAGCCGCGCCGCTGAGGACGAGGTGCGTTTTGATGGCGTTATCCTGTGCCAGAACTTCCAGCAACCGGATGCCGTAGATCACGCCGGACGCGCCGGAGATGCCGATGATGAGGCGATTAGTCTGATTCGGAGTCACGAATATCCTCGCCAGGATATTTGACAGAAGGCGAAACCCATTCACCGCTAGCCCCTGCGATGAGTAGGTTTCTATATCTTCCTCGGTATCCGAATATTGCTGCAAACATCATAGGAAGCATCATGAGAATATTATAATACTCATAGTCTAGGTTAGCTTTTATATAGGATGGGAAATGAGTGAGTGCTAGTAATTCTTTTCTCTTTTTTTCATCATCCCGTTTGGGGTTCTCCCACGCCAGACATCCATCATGCACAAGCGAGTTTCGGGATTCAACAAAGGCCGTAATTTGCTGATAAAGTGGAGAGCCGGGGTGATCTTCAATCTCTTTAGGTTTAATAATTCTATAGTCATAATGCCTGAAAAAACGAATAAACTTGTTTTCAAGTGTCCTTCCATTCAACTGTTCCTGGAGAATTTTCTTAACTCTCTTTTGAATATCCATCTTGCGAATTTCATACTCGGTTTTAGATTCTTGGTCTCTTTGCTCCAAAACATTTTCAACAACTTGATCGAGATGATTTGCTATTGTTTGTATAAGTCTCTCGCGTTCGTTTTTATATGTGAGCTTTGACTTATCTTTCCCAATCCCCTCAGTTTTCTCCCAAACCGTCAGAAGTTCTTCGGCAAGGGTAGTTAGCAGCCTACCTTTAATTGCACGGTTTTCAGAATTAATTGTTACAGAATCACGATAAAGTGACAATATATCGAAATATCTTTTGGCTTTATCAAACGGATATTCAAACAGCTTTGACAAAGCACCCGAAACGAAATTAATTATATGCTGCTCCTCAAATGTGTGTTGGTAAACTTCCCAATAGTCACCATAATCACCCGTAAGAAACTGATAGAACGTAGTTAATCTAATATTTCTTGTAATCCATTTTCGGCAAAAAACCGTGTCATCCTCTCTAAAAATCTCTTGATATACCCATTGAACATCCCGCCCCGCAGCCAACGATAATAATACACAGACAAAATCAACCAGATTCTCAGCTGTCCAACCAGTGGGGATATTTTCTTGTGTCAGGTTCAATAGAGAAGTTGGTTGGGTTGGATATTCCAATTTTCTCACATCACGAAGATGAGATATTTGAAACATACTTTGACTATCAAACTGTATCTCGAACTTAGGGATAGACACATCCGAGCCAGTTGAAAATATCTTCCGGCTTAATGGGAAATTGACGATGTAGAATGAACACTCCTGGGGTAAATCCTGTTGAGAATCCCTGATCTCATAATAAACTGCTTCAAATGATAGCCTTGCATATTCTCGTACTAATTCTAAATCTCGCCTAACAATTCTTATCCCTTGACATTCAATTATTAAGTTATTGAGCTTCTCTACACCTATAAGGCTTTTGATACCATAGCTACTTAAGTGGCTTAACTTTCTTGAAAAGATGTTGAACGCAGGATCATAAATAATGCCAACTACCCTATTCGATTTTGTATAGGCAATTTCAAATCTACATTTATATATCTCATTGTCTTCAGTTGTAAAACTTCCATCCGCGACAAAATGCGTGTCTCGCAACACTTCTCCCATTTGGAGAATGGCTTCTGATGGTGGGTATTCGTACTGGAAATCGGATTTCATCATTTCTCCCCCCAATGGACGGCCATCGTGCCGAACATGAAGGTTTTATACTGCACATTCCGCAGCCCGGCATCGCGCATCAGGGCAGCCAGTTCGTCTGGCGTCTTGAAAGCCTGGGTGGAACTCGGCAGATATTGATACGCATCCGCGCCGTTTTTCCCGGCGACAAGACGGCCTAAGGTCGGAATCACATAGCGCAGGTGGATTTCGATGAACGGGCGCAGCAGGTTAGCCGGTGGCGGGGAGCTATCCAGCACGACGACCCGCCCACCCGGCTTTAGGACACGAAGCTGCTCGGCGAACATGCGGGGGATGTCAATCACGTTGCGCGCCAGGTAGCCGGACGTTACCGCGTCAAAGGTGTTATCCGGGAACGGCAGGTTGAGCGCGTCTGCCCCGGCCCAACCGACCCGACTGCCTAAAAGTAACTCCTGACCGACACGCATCATTGGCAGCGAAAAATCCGCTCCCACTGCCTGTACCCCGTCCACTGACCTAACCGCCTCGAAAGCGATGTCGCCCGTGCCGGTGGCGAGGTCGAGCAGTTTACCATTCGGGGGCAAATTCGCCTGTTTGATGACGAAGCGCCGCCAGCGCATATCCTGGCCGAAGGTCATCAGCCGGTTCATCAGGTTGTAACGCCCCGCGATGCGCCCGAACATATCCTGCACGTAATCGGCGCGGTCTTTTCCTGTCAGATGTGCCATGTATGTATTCCCGGTTTCAAATGATGAGCGCCAGAAACGTTCCGGCGAACAGCGTCAGAGCGATATACGAGTTGAGGTTGAAAAACGCTACGTTCAGGCGGGACAGGTCATTCGGTTTGACGATGCTGTTCTCGTAGACGAGCAGACCCGCCACGATCACCAGCCCGACCCAGAACGGCCATGCCAGTCCCATCACCAGTCCCAGCAGAATCAGCACCAGCACGGTCAGCACATGATTGGCCTTCGCCATAAACAGACCATTCGCCATCCCCCGGCGGCTCGGCCAGGAGAACAGGCCTTCCTGCCGGTCATGCTCCACATCCTGGCAGGCATAGATGAGGTCAAACCCACCAATCCAGAAGGTGACGGCGAACATCAACAGCCACGCTGGAAGATCGGACGGCGCGAAAATGCTCCCGGCCACCGCGACCCACCCGCCCATCGGCGCGAGGCCGTCGGTAAACCCCAGAATCCAGTGGCAGAGCGTGGTAAACCGCTTGGTGTAGGAATAGCCCAGCAGGAACACTACTGCGCCGGGGAACAGCGCCAGCGCCAGCGGATTCAGCAACCACGCCGACAGCGCCAGCAGCAGCAGCGAAAGCACCGCAAAGCCCGCAATCACCCGTGAACTGAGTGCGCCAGTAACCGAGGGCCGTTTCGCAGTACGCGGGTTGGTAGCGTCAAAGCGGCGGTCAACCAACCGGTTGATGGCAAAGGCCAGCGTCCGCGCTGAGGCCATTGCCACCGTCACCCAGAAGAACTGGTGAAACGTCGGCAGCCCTCGCGCCGCCAGCACCATCCCCAGGTAAGCGAAAGGCAGTGCAAAAATGGTATGCTCGAACTTGATGAGTTCCAGAAAATCTTTGATCTGAGTCATCATGGAACGGCTTCCGGTTGGGGGTTGGGCAGCAGTATGGGTCATAAACATCCTTTGATGCGTCACTGGTCACGGGAGTGCCGATAACCAATGCGCTTTTTGTACGCTATATCCGTTTCGTAACGATGAGGCGCACGCCATATCGTATAAAAGACTGCGCCTGCCCAGGTCAGAACCGGTATGAATACCAACGCGAGTTTGATGGGCAGCGGCCAATCTGTCGTGGATGATAACAGGGACGGCCCAACCAGCGCCATGAGCGTAAGCCCCCCTCCCCCGATGATAACCGGGCGGAAGTTCATCCACAATTTAAAACGCTCAAAAGGCGTCGGCGCGCGAACACCTTTCTTCAGGTCGGTCACTAAAGCAATGGCAACCAGTCCGGCCAGCGCCGAAGTCACCATGCCTTGCCCGGCTCCACCACTGGCCCATCCGGTCACGGCCAACACAACAAAAAAGACCAGCACGAGAAGCATCAGGACAACGGCAACGATATTGGTTTTCTGACTGTCCATCGCTCAATATCCACTAAAAGGGATTCCCCATCGCCAGCAGTTCGACTAGCAAGTCAAAATCGTCATCGGGTGCAGCCCGGTTGCGTTTGATATGGCGGCATACCACGCAGCGATGCACAATGATGGTTTCACCGCTTTTCTGCTCCGCGCCCACCGGCTCCATCAGCCCGCCGCAGTCCGCCGCCCGATCACCGGGATTCACGTCTACATGCTTACTCCACAGGCAAACCGGGCAGTGGTTAGTGTAGCCATCGCCCGTGACCGGTACGCCGCAGTGTTCACAGGTAAAATCTTCGATTCGCCGCTGAAATTTGCGTGACATGATGCAACTACTTAATCCCGTAGTCTTTCCATTTTTGGTCTACCAGCGCCACGATTTCCGGGGACATGGCGACTTCCTGCGGCCACCCGCGCGGATAACCGTCTTCAGCGGTTTTGCAGGTGGCATCCAGGCCAATCTGCCCGCGTGGTTGATCGTTGGTCGTGTCATACGGATTGACTGGCCCGCCCTTGATTTCGATGTCGCGCCGCCAGTCCACATTCCCCAGCGCCCGCCAGGCAACATCTGAGAGGTTATGCACGTCCACGAAGTCATCCACGATGACGATATTATAGTCAGGCGCGACTTCCCACAAGACACGCATGGTCGCTTTGGGCTGGTGCTGGCCTTTATCGAGCGCCACGATAATCGTCTGGTGGGATTCTGTCCACTTTTCGCCCACCAGCGCCGTAATCTGCTCGGCAAGGAGCGCGACGGGCGCAACGAAAGGCGGGCGCTCCGGTTTGCGGGTCGCGTCTACACCCATCTTGCCGCCGTAGGAGTCGAAGATCGCGGCGTGGTCGAGCTGATCTACCGCGCCATCCACCACCGTCACATCACGCCGCCAGTCCACCGTTTCCAGGACTCGCGCCGTGACTTCGGCCATGTTCTGCACGTCCACATCATCATCTACAACGACGAAGCCTTTTGTAAGCATCATCAGTCCCAGCCCCCACAGCCCGTACATGATCTTCTGGGCGTGACCGGGATATTTCTTTTTGATGCTGACCACGACGAGGTTATGGAACACGCCTTCCGGCGGCATGTTTACGTCTACAATTTCGCCCATGAAGAGCTTCATCAAGGGTAAAAACAGTCGCTCAGTAGCCTTGCCCATCCACACATCTTCCTGCGGCGGCTTGCCGACAATCGTTGTCGGATAAATCGCATCTTCCCGATGGGTGATAGCCGTAACATGCATCACCGGGAAAAGGTCGGGCGGGGTGTAGAAGCCGGTATGGTCGCCAAACGGCCCTTCGGTGCGGTGTTCGTTGGGGTCGAACCAGCCTTCAATCACGATTTCAGCGTCGGCGGGGACTTCTAAGTCCTGTGACACACATTTGACAAACTCTACCGGTTTGCTTCGCAGCCACCCGGCCAGCAGATACTCATCCACGTTAGGGGGCAGTGGCGCAGAACCACACCACATGGCCGCCGGATCGCCGCCCAGGACAATCGCCACCGGCACACGCTCCTGGCCGAGGACTTTGCCAGATTCCTGGTGTTCCTTACCGCCTTTATGCCGCTGCCAGTGCAATCCCAGTGTCTGACCGTCGTACACCTGAATCCGGTACATTCCCACATTACGAATGCCCGTCCCCGGCTCACGGGTGATGACCGAGGTCAGCGTGATGTATTTGCCGCCGTCATCCGGCCAGCACTTGAGAATCGGGAAAATGTTCACGTCCGGGTTTTCGGTAATCACCACATCCTGCACCGGGGCTTTTTTGGTCACGCTCGGCCCCAGTCCCACACTGCGCAGCGCCCCCAGCATCTCCCCGGCCCGGTTCATCATCGCGCCGAAGCCCTTCGGGAGTTTAAGGTCAATCAGCTTGCCTAACCGCTGGTTGAGTTCGTCCAGGTCATCAACGCCAAGCGCCCAGGCTGCCCGACGCGGATTCCCATACAGGTTAATCGCCAGTGGGAATCGGCTACCTTCCACATTTTCGAACAGCAGCGCCTTGTTCTTGTCGTGTGGCAGTTTTGAGATACGATCCGTGATTTCGGTGATTTCCAGTTCGGCGCTTACCGGCGAGGCGATGCGGACAATTTCGCCCGCCTCTTCCAGTCGGATAATAAACTCATCCAGTCGTCGGTACGTCATACAAGCTCCTTCTAGCAGCGTACAGAGGGCTTTCCCCGCCTGCGTTTTGGGGGCAGCAAGAATTCACAACATTCAGTTTGTTATGAATATCACGAACTCATTATAATCGGATGCATTTTACCAGACAATGCGCAGTTGCTCAGTACTATATTGATGCTTATACAGGCTAAAGTGGGTCAAAGGTAGATTGCGATGTGTCAGGCACACCGCAAAGTGCCTACTCCCATAGCAGCACCATGCGCAGGAAGGTGAAGCCGCAGGCCACCGCGCAGAGTCCAGCTAAGGCCATGGCGCCACCGGTGTAAAGAATAGCCGCACTGACCAAAAGACCGGAGAAGATAACCGCATGGGTCAACTGGCGCTGCGATTGAAAATGACTTGACTGCGGGTGAGAGGTAATGGCGGGCGCAGTGCGAACAGTGAGTTCGCCTTTTTCAAGCTGAGACACAATGGTATTGATGCGCAGCGGCAGGGTCACGGTCTGGGTGAGCATCTCCCGCCCGGTCTTGAGTAACGCCTGGGACGATGCCCCGGTTAAGAGTCCCAGCAGGTTATCATCCAGCAAACCTTTCGACTGGCGGGCGCTTTGCGTAATCATCTTCTGGGCATACGGTAGAAGCTCCTGCCAGGCGTTGAAATCCGGGTCAAGGCTGGTCGCCATCCCGCTCAGGATACCTAACGCCCGCCCCAGGTAAATAAAGTCCTGCGGCACCCGGAACGGCATATCATAGAGCAGGTCGTTGAACTCACGGGTTAAATCCCGCACTTCGCTGGTGCTGACGTTCTTGATCTCCGTCATGTTCAACCCCCACACGCGATCAAACGTGGCCGCTGTTGCCTCTTCCAGGCGTTTCAGGTCGGCATCCGGCAGCAGAAAGCCGAGTTCGGCATAACTCTGCACGAGTTGATGCGGATTCCGGGTGACAATGGCCGCCATCGTATTCAGCACACCGTCTGAAATCTGGGCTGTGAGTGATCCGGTCATCCCAAAATCTACGAAGATCAGGTAAAAGGGGCGTCCCGTTTTGCCATAATCCCGGCTGCCGTTTTTGTGCGGCAATGGATAGACAAACAGATTGCCCGGATGCGGGTCCGCATGGAAGAACCGTTCCTCAAACACCTGTTTGAGTGAGGCATTCATCAACCGCTTTGCAATCGCCTTCCGGCTAATTCCGGCGGCTTCAATCGCGGCGAAATCGCTGATTTTGATGGTGGTTACGTCTTCCATCGTCAGGATGGAATCGGTGGAATGTTCCGGGTACACCGCCGGGATATAGACGCCCATATCCGCTTGAAACATCGCCGCAAAGCGGGCCGCATTGCGGGCTTCCTGTTCATAAGAGAGTTCTTCCAGCGAAACCCGCGCAAATTCCTCGGCCAGGGCGGGGGTATCCGCTCGCCGCCGGATGAACCTGAACTGCCAGGCAACCAGTGCCACGATTCGCAGCGCTGCCAGATCGGTATACACAACCTCACGGATACCAGGCCGCTGCACTTTGACGACGACGCGATCCCCATTCAGTAGTTGAGCGCGGTAGACTTGCCCCAACGAGGCTGCTGCGACTGGTTCCTGGTTAAACCACTGGTAGCGTTTTTGCAGCGGGCCAAGTTCGGCGATGATGATCTGTTCGATGGCTGCAAACGGCGCACTGGGGACTTCATCCTGCAATCCGGCCAATTCGTCGGTGATTTCCGGGGGCAGCACATCCACCCGTGTCGAAACAAACTGGCCGAGCTTAATCATTAGACCGCCCATCGCCACCGCAAAACGGCGAAACTTGCGGGCGTAGGCCACCCAACGATCCATTGATCCCCGCCCCGCCCGTTCTTTCCCGATCAGGCGCGGCATCACGAACCGCCAGAGCAGGATACGCGCGAAAATGCCCGCCGCAAATAACAGCGTCCGCCAGAAGCGGACCTGCATTCGCAGCGAACGACCTCTGGCGGCTGGCTGGGCTATTAGATTCTGGACTGCTGCTTGAGCCTCAGGCGTCACGTTGTCGTTTTCGTCCTCCGGCAGGTTGCTTTTCCGGTTTGAAGTGGATGACCAGCTTCGACTGTTCAAAGCGGGCGTCCGCAATTTCCAAATCCCAGAGCGCGTAAGGCAGCACGATATTGCGCCGGTAGGGGCCGACCCGAAGCGTCAATTCGTCACGGGAACGATACAAGTCCATGTCCGCTTTGTTGGCGAAGGGCAGCGGCACGGTCAGTTGAAAACCACCGGTCTCGTCGCTAACAATATGATGAGTTTTGCCGTCAAACATGCGCTCTGCCGGGTTTTGATCGCCATAAAGCTGTTCCGCCAGCTTGCGCAGTGTATCTAGCCCACTGACTTCCTGACCAAAGAGCGGCGCTTTCATCAGCGGCATTTCCCCAAACGCCTCTTTGATGAATCCCAGATTTTCCTGCTGGTTGGCTTTCCACATCGTAAAGTATGGGTCGTTGACTTCATCCGGGATAATGCGGTTGCAGATGATCGCGTCGGTAGCATAGCCATACAGGTTGAGGTAGGTATAGGTGCGCTGTGTCTCTTTGATAACCATCTTTTCCGGATTGACGACCAACCGCATACTGCTGACTTCCGGGTTTGCCAGCAGTTCACGCACTTTATCGAGCGTATCGAACAGGCTTTGCACCTGATCCCAGGCATCGGTATCCGGGATACCATCGCCCCGGTTGAGGACTTTCCCTATCGGGCGCAGAATCCGTGCCGCGCCGCGTGTGATGGTCAGGATTTTCTCGAACCACCAGCGGGTGACATCGGGCAGACTCAGCAGGCGCAACGTCTCAGCGGTGGGAGCAGCGTCCACAATCAGGACATCATACTCATTGTCCTGCACGTACTTGTTAATCCACAGCAGATGAGCGCCTTCTTCCAGGCCGGGCAGGATGGTGACTTCTTCGGCCACCACATCCTCGACCCCCTGGCGGCTGAAGAGTGCCACCATGTAGCGTTGGAACGCGCCCCAGTATTTATCCATCGAGTAGCGGGCGTCTACCTCCTGCGCCCACAGATTCGGGTAGAGTTCGACTGGCTCCGGGCCGATTTCTTTTTCCAGTGAGTCAGCCAGGCTGTGAGCGGTGTCGGTGCTGATGACGATGGTTTTCAGGCCCATCTCAGCGCAGCGCAGGGCGGTTGCCGCCGAAATACTGGTCTTACCCACGCCGCCTTTGCCGGTATGTACGATGATTCGCATAGGTTCTGTCTCGTTTCAATCTGTCCCATTATACACATGCCACAGCCGGTTTCCGCTGTGTCTATGGATGTATACGCAGGCAGGGGGTGAAAAGTGGCAATTGGGAGATGGGTTAGCCAATATACCGCTGAATCACGTTCATCAGTTCGGGGATCATCACCGGAGACGGTAACACATCGGTGACACCCATCTCAAAGGCCGCAATGAGTGTTTCCGGGTTGGTGCGGTGCGAAGCGACGAGAATAGGCAGGTGGGCGGCGGCGGGGTGCTGGCGCAGCTTATACACGGTATCGGTGTACATCTGGCCGTCCAGGTACGTACCCAGCAGGATGAGGTCCAGATCAGCCGTTTCGTCCAGGTATTGGTAGGCTTCGTCCAGCGAACGCGCCTTGAGGGATGTGTATCCCATGCGTTCAACGACAATACTATACAGCGTCAGCGTTTCGATGCTGTCTTCAGCGACCAGAATCGTCCGGTGGGGATCATCCGGGTGGCGCATCAGAGGTACTCCGTCATATGTTTATCCACGCTCCATTTTTGAGGGCGTCCGCACATTATACAGGAACAATAAACTCCCTATATCACCCGATTCTAGTCCGGGCTACGCCGGTATCAGCTACTCGTGCCACCACCGCCATTTGCCGCCTGTAATCTTGATGGCAGCGGCGCATCCGTGATCCACGCACGTATCATCGCGTTGAACAAGCTGGGGTCTTCGACATTCCATCCGTGACCAAGCCCAGGGGCAAACCATCCTTCGGCATCAGGCATCATTTCAGAGATCACTCGAACACCTTGCGTGATGATTTTCGATTCTCGGCTGCCTGCTGTAATCAGCGTGGGCACCCGCACAGACCGCAGCGAATCCGGCACGTGACAATAGGCGACCTCTTTACATATACGCCGATACGCCTCCATCGACATCGCCAGCAGATTCTCGGTGAAAGCAGACCGCATCTCTGGCGGAACGTGCATCGCCTCGGCTTGCCGTTCCACCAATGAACGCCGCCGCATCTGAACAGACATCAACCATAAATGCACCGGGAGCAGCACTCGGTTGGGCATCGGCGCAGCAGTGACTCCGCTGATGATGACTCTATTGAGCATATCGGCATGGTATTCCAGCAGAAGCAGCACGATATGGCCTCCGAGTGAGAGTCCAACAATATGCGCTTTTCCATTTGTGGCATGGGCCTGGATGATCGCCGCGATCTGATCGGCAGTGTCCGTCAGAGATACCCAGGGCACATGGTTACTCCTACCATGACCGGGTAAATCCACATTCAAGCAATGGAAATCACCGAGGGTGGCAATTTGCTTCCCCCACATCCAACCACTTGTGCCAACACCATGCAGAAAGATAATGCTTGGTGACCCTGGTGTTCCGGTTTCATTGACATAAAGCGACATCGTTATTCAGCTTTCCGGGGTCTGGCCTTGTCCGGCACGATTTTGCCCAACACGACCATTCTCATCTCCCTCGACTTTCCAGCGCCAGAGCATCCAACAAACGTGTTCCGAAAATCCAATTATTGTCCACTACACTGTAAAGCGAAAGCGTTAGCTGTCCGCGTTGGCGTACACCCGCACCGCGCCGGAGGCAAAGACCTGCGGCCACGCTTCAACTTCGGCCATCAGGTCACGCAGGCCGGGGATGTTCCACGCGCCCCAGTTATCCCACAAGTTATCTATCACAATGAATCGCGCCCGGTGATAGTCCGGGTCGAACGCCCAGCGTTCCGGCGGAAGGTCTCCCGGCAGATGCGGCGTATCCTGCCCCCCAGCGGCGATGGTCATTTGGAAATCCGCCACTTGCCCCGCGATGAGCCAACCCACCGGCGGCGAGGCGATTACCAGGTCATCCGGGGCGCTGTGAGCATTCACAAAGTCTGCCGCTGCATACGCATCCCCCGGATTCACCAGGAAAGGGTCTATCGCCGTCTGGTAATGGCCGTTCACATTGTCCAGCGTGAGCACCACCGTCACCCACAAAGGGCTAACCACGACGAGCAGCACCCCCACGCCCGCTGCTCCTATCGCTATCCAGCGAGTCTTTAGCATCGTCCCCACTTCGGCAAAGATAACACGCCACAGGTACGGCACGCCTGCAACCAGCAGCCCGGCCACACCCAACGCGACCAGCGGCAGTAACGGGATCATGTAGTAGAAGCTCAAGCTGTGCAGGGCAGCGGAACGCGCCATCAACGCCAGCGGGGCGAAAAACAGCAGGACTCCCACCATGCGAAGCTGAGGCAGATGCAGCAGGAACAACCCGATTACCCCGGCCAGCAGCCAGAAGTCCTGAGAGATAAGCGTCGTGTACTGTAAAACGATGTTCCACACTTGATCACCGGGCGGCATCGTCCCCAGGCGCAGAAATGTAAACCGCAGGTCATAGAGGAAGGCATCCGGCGCGAGGAACAGCATCCACAGCGCATACAGGGCGAAGGGTAACCCAGCCAGTGCCGCGCTCCATAAGGCGTCCCGCCGCCGCCCGATGAACGCCACCAGCAGCAGTACCGGAATCACCGTCATAAACGCCAGATCACCAATAACGCCCAACCCCGCTGCCAATGACGCCAGCGCCAGCCAACCACGCCGGGTCGTCTGCCGGTACGCCACCAGCCCCCACAGGAGGACAACCATGAGCGGCGCGAGCAGGTTGTAGCTGAACCCGAACCGGCTGTACAGCACCGCCTGCGGATAGATCGCCAGCAGCCCCGCCGCCAGCAGCGCCAGCAACCGCCGCCCGGTGATATGCCGGATAGCAGCGTAGAGCAGCGCCACCGTCAGCAGGCCGAGTCCGGCGGTCAGCCCGCGCAGGGTCGCCATGCTTTCCCCCAACGGACGAAACAACCCGGCCAGCAGCAGGTGAAACAGCGGCGGGCGGGCAAACAGCAACACTGAATCCTTGACGGCGAAATACTGAATGCGCCCGGCGGCCAGGTGGTGGGCGATATTGAGATGCGTCGCCTCGTCGGTGTACCAGCCAGGGTTCTCCGGCAGGTTGGCGAAACGCAAAAATGCCGCCAGCGCCAGAATCGCCAGCAGCGTCAGGAGTTCAGGGAGTTGGGATCGGAGCATGGGGGAATATGTTTTGCCGTCGTTAAGTTGGGCAGCATTCAAGCATCTATCTGTAGAGCAATAATGTCCCAGGTGTCTCTGATATTGATAATCAGTATATTGTCATAAGACGCAATCCACACTTCATAAGGAGATATATTTAATTGTCGCTCACCTGTCGCAGTCAGATCAATGGTACCGATCTGATGGCCTGTAGACACCTCTAAGATTTCGATGCTAAGATCTCTATAAGCATAAACATAATCGCCCGATACTACAGGTAGCCCTTCAAACGGATCCTCCGACATCCACAGAAGCTGTCCATTTACCAGAGAGTAAGCTTCAATTGACCGCCTAAAGCCAATTTGCTCAAAAACCAGGAGGATGTCATTCACTATATCAGTAAACGGAACAATATCTGCATTCCGTATGGTAGGATCATTGATAGGTATTTCAAACCTCTCCTGATTTCCTACAAGCTGAATCTGAATACGGCTCTCATCAACGGCGCTGATGATGTTCCCATTTAACACGCTTATTAGGTGAGTGTTGGTAATTTGTAGCAATTCCCCCGTTTCGTTTGAAACCACATAGAATTTCGTTTTAGATGGAAGGTAAAGATTATTTGAATCCTCATAAATAGTATCGATTGAACGAGAAGGAAATCCTTCATTAGACCATACGTATTGACCTTCAGAATCAAGTTTCATCAGGATTCCGTCTAGGACAATCACCACGCCATCACTCAGAGCATGAATTCTTCTATAAGGACGGCTGTATTCTTGCGATAGAGGATAACGCCATTGAGGATCTCCGGTGAGTAAATCAAAGGCGACAATTTCTTGCTCCGTACATGACGGTAGCACCGCATCGGGGTTTTGTTCCCAGAAAACTGAGTGGAATATAACACGATCCGGCAAGACCGCTATCCCACTGTTCTCCGCCCCATTAAACATCTCAAGTATTGGTCTGTCCTCGGTCTTCTGCCAAAGCGTGCGAACAGCAATATTATCTGATGATGCTTGCCATCCATCCGAGTCACGAAAAGTCGTATGAGTCTCACAGCCAACTTTTGGGAATGGCAACCCATTACCCAGGGGAGACTGATGCAACCAGATCAAGAATATACTAACTATCCCGATTGAAACTAAATATCTCATCCAACTTTTCCTTTGTCGGCCTGCAAGAAATCCCATGTGAAGTCCTTAGAATGACAGGTAAATCTATACGGATTACTTCTGCCGCAGTACGAACACGCCCCAACCGAGGTAATCCCGCCCGTATTCCAGGTAGGCGCGGCGATTCTTCGCCAGCCAGGTGCGGAGTTCGGGCGCGTCGGGGTCGTCGGGGTTCGCCCGCAGCCAGTCGCTCAGCGTGAACCACTGCGACGCCTCGTAGCGATCCCAACTATTCTGATCGGCCAGCACCATCTCCACCAGTTCAAACCCGGCGGACTCCATCCGGTCTAGCGTCCCGGTCAGCGAGGTGTAGTCCTCCGATTTCACGCCCCAGGCGGCGTAAGCGACTTCCGGTGGCGGGCTGATGAAATACGGTTCGCCCACCAGCAGCAGACTGTTTTCATCTTTGAGCATCGGTTTCATCAGTTTGAGCGTGCCGGTCAGCCCATCGCCAATCCAGGTTGCGCCGATGCAACTGACGATATTAAACGACTGCGGCGGTTGGTAGGCGGCGGCGTTCCCCTGGATAAACTTCACCTGCGTGCCGACTCCGAGTTCATCGGCGCGGTCACGGGCGGCGGACAAAAACACGTGGCTGATGTCTACACCGATTCCGGCGATACCGAACCGCAACGCCCATAGTGAGAGCATCTCGCCTTTGCCACAGCACAGGTCAAGCTGACTCAGGCCGGAGCGCAGGCGGCAGACCTCGCCCAGCAGCATCAGTTTGTCTTCGGTGAATGGGTTCAGAATCCGGTGATTGGCCTCGGCCAGTTCATGAAAACGCAGCGACATTGCGCCTCTTCCTTTCTGCTATGCTTACATCTTGAGGTGACGCCCCTTTCAAGATGCGGGATTCTTTTCCCGTCAGGGCGCAAGGCCTTGCGCCCCTACATCTTGAAGGAGAAACAAGCAAACGTGCCGTACTATGAAGTCTACATCATCACCTTGCCGCCATCCACGTTGATGGCCTGCCCAGTCAGATAGCGTGAACCATCCGAACACAGGAACAGCACTACCCCGACCACATCTTCGGGGATGCCGAGCCGACCCTGGGGGATGTCCGCCAGCCATTTCGCCATCTGTGCCTGGTTGTCGCGCAGGTGGGCCGTCATTTCGGTTTCGATCACACCCGGACAGACCGTATTCACCCGGATATTGTAGGCGGCAAACTCACGGGCGCATTCCCGCGTGAAGCCGATCAGCCCGGCTTTGCTGGCGACATACCCGGAACGCAGCGCGATGGGGATATTATGCCCGGCAATCGAGCCAATATTGACAATCACACCACCGCCTGCATCCCGCATGATGCGCCCGGCGGCCTGGCTGGTGTAGAAGGCTGCGCTCAGGTTTACGTCAATCGCCTGCCGCCAATCTTCGATAGACATTTCCAGAATTGATGCGAACGGCTCCACCGCTGCGTTATTCACCAGAATGTCCAGGCGGCCAAAATCGCTCATCACCTGCTCAACCATCCCCTGCACCGCCTGGGGGTCAGCCACATCGGCGGCATACGGGTTGGTATCGCCGTGCAGAAAACCACAGGTCAGCGCAGCGCTGGGGGCGTCTATATCGTTGACGGCCACCACTGCGCCCGCGTCGGATAATCCCTGGGCAATCGCCCGGCCAATCCCGCGTCCGGCCCCGGTCACTAAGGCTACTTTGTCTTTGAGATTCACACTGAACATGAATGACTGTTTCCCTTCTGAATGACCATACAGACTCCACACACAGGCAACAAAACACGCTGCCTTTTAGAGTGTATCAAAAAAGTGGATGACTGGGTCAGTCAGTTGGATAAAACAGGGGAAATAAAATAAGGGGCGTGCTGCCCCTTATTGCCAGATAAGTCCCGTATGTGCTTTAGTCTACTTCGACCTTCACTTTGGTTTTGCCGGTGGTCGAGGGTTTGTCCTCGTCGTCTTCCTCTTCCACCGCTTTTTCGATTTCCGTTATGGCGGCGTCTACCAGTACCCGGAATCCCTTGATAAACTCGCGGGAGGCCTCCGCGCCGTGTTCCTTGAAGCCCTCCGGCAGCAGCGCCTCTAACGCCTTGCCGGTTTCTTCCATCGCCCGCCGCTGGTGGAACAGGAACTTCTCAAACGGGGTTTTGGGTTCTTCCGGGTCTATCGGCTCACTCGATGCGTGGTTCTCGTTCTGGTATGGCATCACGTTACTCCTCGTTCTGTGCCTACGTTCTATACTGTATTATACGCACTCCAAAACCAGAAGTTGCAGCCAATAGATAAACAAAAGATAAGAGGCCGTTAAAAGCCTCTTATCCACATTACTCTGATTCCGCAATCACTATTTCTTCGTGCCGCCAATCGTCACATTATCCAGGCGGAGCGTCGGCACGCCAATCGCGCCAAAGAATGGGACAATCCGCAAGTCGCTGCCAACCTGGGTGATATTGTTGAGGAAGCCGTCGAGCGTGGTCGCAATCGTCACGCCACCCACTGGCCCAACAATTTCGCCATTTTCAATCCACAAGCCATTCGCCCCCATTGAGCAATCGCCACTCACCGGGTCAATGCCGCCAGTCTGCATCACGCTGATGACATACAAGCCCTTATCCACACCCTTGATGATCTCCTCACGGGTCAGGTGGCCGGGCTGCATATAGAAGTTACTCGGTGCGAGGTGCGGCGTGCTGCGATGACCGCTGCGCTGGGCGTTGCCGGTGGACTGTTTGCCTTCCTTGCGGGCGGAATAGCTGTCATAAATCAGGTTTTGCAGAATGCCTTCGTCAATCAGTCGAGTGGCTTTCGTCGGGACGCCTTCGCCATCAAACGGCGCGGAACTCACGCCACGCGGCATCCGGCCATTATCCATCAACGTCACCATGTCGTTACCGACCTGCTGCCCCATCCGACCCATCAGGAAGGAACGTTTCTTCTGCCACGCCTCGGCGGAAAGCGCCTGCGAGAGCGCCGTGAGGATTTGTGACCCCACCACCGGGTCGAGAATCACCGTCCCCACCTGCGTCTCTACCGGCTGGCCGCTGAGAATACTCACCGCTTTTTCACCGGCTTCACGCCCTACCGCTTCGGGGTCGAGGTCGGCAAAGAAGTTTGATACCCCTAGACCGAAGGCGTTGGTCATGCCGTTTTCATCGCGGGCGATACCGATCACGAATGAAGCAACCGTCGTGCGGCCATACTCCCCGGCAAAACCCTTTGAATTCGCCAGGTAAACATGGTCAATCGAGTCCTGATAGGTACACCATTGGGTGATAATCACACGCGGGTCATAGTTCAGCGCCGCCTGCTCAACCCGTTTGGCGATGTCAATCTTATCCGCCGTCGGCACGTTGATGAGAGTCGCGTCCCAGATTTCCAGGTCAGCGGCGGGAATCGGCTGTGGCTCAGGCAGTCCCCGGTATTCATCCGGCGTGGCAACCTGCGCCAGCTCCACTGCTGAACGCCACGTGTCTTCGATACTCTTTTCGGAGAAATCCGACGTATAGGCATAGCCGGTGCGTCCGTCGTCAATCACGCGCACGCCCATCCCGCGTGAGCCAGACTGCGAAAGCTGCTCAACTTCGCCTCGGCTCACACGAATTTCCGTCTCTTTCGATTGGGTGATAATCACTTCCACTTCCAGACCGTCTGATGTGGCCTGCCTCACAACCTGCTGCGCCAGTTCCAGGTAATTTGTCATCGTTATTCCCCCTTAGCCCATCGCACCGGAAACCGGCTCATCCGTGCCGCCAACCGTCACTCTTGGAATGCGGATCGTTGGCTGACCGACACTCACCTTCGCGCCCTGCGTCTTGCCACAAGTCCCCATGCCGGGGTCAAGCGCCAGGTCGTTGCCGACCATATCAATCTCTTGCAGCACTTTCGGGCCGTTACCGAACACCGTCGCGCCGCGCACCGGATACGTGAGTTTGCCGTTTTCGATCAAGTAGGCTTCGGTGGCGTTAAAGACAAAATCCCCTTTGGCAATGTCGGCCTGACCGCCCGCCATACTCTTGATATAGACACCCTTCTCCACTGACTCAATGATTTCCTGCGGGTCGTGTTCGCCCTGGTCAATGAAGGTATTGGTCATACGCGGCAACGGCATGTGGCGGTAGCTTTCGCGCCGCCCATTGCCGGTAGAAGCACGATTCGCCCGGCGGGCTTCGACTAAATCCCACATGTAGTCTTTCAGAATGCCCTTCTCAATCAACACGGTACGCTGTGCCGGTGTGCCGTCATCATCAAACCGCAGTGAACCGCGCCGCCCCGGAATCGTGCCATCATCAATCGCAGTGATAATCGGGTTGGCGACCTGCTGGCCGACTTTGCCGGTATAGGCTGAACTCCCCTTCGTGATAAAGTCTGCTTCCATCTGATGGCCGCAGGCCTCATGGAACAGCACCCCGCCCCACCCGTTACACATCACGACTGGCATCTCTCCTGCAGGGCAGGGTTTGGCATCCAGCATTTTCACGGCGGATTCAGCCTGGCGCTGAATGTGACCGGTTACGCTGTTTTTATCCAGCAGTTCCAGCCCCATTTGCCCACCAAAACCGGCATACGCCCGCTGAATTGTGCCGTTCTTTTTAGCAATGACTCCGCCGCCCATTTCGACAATGTAACGATCATCCTGCACAGCCACGCCGTCCGAATTATAGACCCATACCCGGCGGGTGATTTCCTGATACCAGCCAAAGACCTGGGCGATCAGCGCATCATAGGCGCGTCCGGCCTCATCCATCGCACTCAACAGGGCGGCTTTACCACTGATACTCATCGAGTCAAAGGGTTTCAAAATAGGATATTCAAGCGGGCTTTTGCGTTCGGTGAGGTCAATCATCTGAGATTTTGTACTCCCGCTGCCCGCTGCCGCCGCTGCCGCCGCTGCATCCAGCAAACTGCCTTCATCCAGGCTATCGGTGTAGGCATAGGTCACGAGGTTGCCAAAGAACACGCGCACCCCTACGCCACGATCCGCGCCACGCACGGCCTGTTCAATCTTCGAATCTTCTAACGCCAACCGCAGCGAAGTGACATCCTCGACATAAACTTCGGCCAGGTCAGCCCCGGTGCGGAGCGCCGCACTGAGTACTTTTTGTGCTAAGGCTTTATCAATCATGTATAGTCTGACTCCTCAACTCATTCCTCTAATCATGAAAATTCGGGCGGATTCCCAATTATCCATAATACTATTTGTAACTATTGTTGAAACCTGTTCAACATACTTTACTTACGCGCACAGGCTGAAAAAGTTTCAATATTGAAAACCTTAGTGGATGTCGTATCGCGGCCCACTCAACAGCCGTACAACCAAAAAGACCACCCATTGGTGATCTCTTATTTATCCTCAAAACGCAACACCACTATCTTCAGACACCCTTAGAACCGCCAGATTTAATAGCCGTGGACCCGTTGCAAACGGTTGAGCAAGGGGCGTTTTTCCAGGTATCGCTGCAAATTCTCCGCAAACAACGCCGCCGCCTTTTCGTGATAGGCGACACTGTTGCCGGAAACATGCGGGCTGATAATCACATTGTCAAGATTCCAGAGCGGGCTGCCCGACGGGAGCGGTTCTTCTTCAAAGACATCCAGCGCCGCACCGGCGATCTTTTCCGCCGCCAGCGCCGAAATCAACGCAGCCTCGTCCACCACCGCACCGCGTGCGACGTTAATCAGGAAGGCCGAGTCGCGCATGGCTTCAAATACCCCTTCGTTCACGACATGATAGGTATCTCTGGTCAGTGGCATGGTCAGCACCAGGAAATCACAGACCGCTGCCATGGATGTCAGCGCCTCAGCCGGATACAGGCGGGTGGGAATCGCGCCGTCGGGATCACCCGTACCGGCCTCGGTATATCCCTCCGTATCGGCAGGATGTTTGACATCACGTTTGGTCGCCAGCACCGTCATACCGAGCGCATCGGCCAACCGTGCCAGTTCGCGCCCCACACTCCCATAGCCGACAATCCCCAGGGTCAACCCACGCAGACCACGCGGCAGGAAAATCTCGTGGCTGGCCTGCGGCCATTCGATACGCTGCTTGAAATCCAGCATTTGCGGCACTTTGTAGGCCAGCGCCAGCATCATCCCCAGGCAGTATTCAGCCATCTGCGTCGCGTGAATCCCGCTGGCGGAGGTAATTTCAATATCCTCAGCTTTGGAAATCGGGTTTTGTAAAATGTGATCCAGCCCGGCACTGTGCGACTGAATCCAGCGCAAACGAGGCGCTTTGAGCGGGTCGGGAAACCGGTTCAGGGTATACAGCACCTCCACATTCCCCCAGGCCGCCTCCGGCACCTGCGGATAATGGCGCTCGATATTCAGGCGGGGCGATATATCTCGAAGTTGCACCATAATTTCATCAGAAAAAGGGACGGTGACGACGACATTAACAGGGAGATCGGACGAACGAGTCATAGTATCGGCTTTCGCTTATCGTGTGCAGACATGACAGTAAAACGGGGCATTGACCACCAAACAGGCAATCAAAGAGGGACGTATACAGTACGCCCCTCAGCATAAATTGTATAACGGATATTATATCCCTAGATACGCAGCCCGTACATGCTCATCGTCAATCAGGTCGGCGCTGGTGCCATGCAAATCCACTTTGCCATGTGATAGCACAAAACCGTAATCACTGACCGCCAGTGCCATCTGCACATTCTGCTCGACCAGGAGTATCGTCAGACCTTCTTTCTTGAGCTTTTGCAGATTCTGGAATAGGTCGAGAACCAGCACCGGAGCCAGGCCAAGCGACATCTCATCAATCATCAATACCAGCGGGTCGGCCATGATCCCCCGGCCAACCGCCAGCATTTGCTGTTCGCCACCGCTTAACGTCCTGGCTTTTTGGGTGCGTCGCTCTTTCAGACGCGGGAAAATCTCATATACCTTTTCCAGGTTCTGTTTCATGCGGGGTTTCGCCCGTTTGGGGGCAGTTCCCATTTCCAGATTTTCCTCAACACTCATCTGAACAAACAGTTGGCGACCTTCTGGCACCAGTACCAGTCCTAGTTCGGCTTTGGCGTGGGCGGGCAGCCCGCCTACATCCTGCCCGTTAAACGTGATTTTGCCGGACTTCGGCTTCACCAACCCCATGACGGTTCGCAGCAGGGTGGTTTTTCCCGCCCCGTTCGCGCCGACTAATGACGTGATTTTGCCCTGTTCCAGCGCAATAGAAGCGCCCCAGAGGATTTGTACCTCACCGTACCCAGACGCAACGTCTTTGACTTCCAGTATAGACATGGTTTTCTCTCTTTACTCTGCGTCGGTCCAGGACTTAAGCGGAGTCCTTTTTCCCGCTTAGTTCGGCTGCCAGGCTGGGATCACCGAGATAGGCTTCGATCACAACCGGATCATTGGCGACTTCTTCCGGCGTGCCAAACGCGATTTGCTTGCCGAAATCCAGCACCAGAATATCGTCGGATACATTCATCACGGCCTGCATCACATGCTCAATCATGATAATGGTCGTGCCACGCTCACGAATCTCACGGACGATGCCCACCATCTGCGAAATTTCGGAGGCATTCAACCCGGCCAACACTTCATCCAGCAGCAGCAGGTAAGGCCGCGCCGCCAGCGCCCGCGCCATTTCGAGCCGTTTCTTCTGCCCCACATTCAGGCTTCCGGCCAGTTGATCCGCCCGTTCCTTCAGGCGCACAAATTCCAGCACTTCGTCCGCGATTTTCTCAGCACTGTTCAGGGAGTGATTCTCACGCCCGAAACACGCGCCCACAATGACATTCTCCCGAATCGTGAGATCATTCAGCGGGCGCACAATCTGGTGCGTGCGGGCCAGCCCCATCTTGGCTACACGGTAGGTCTTTTGCCCGGTAATGTTCTCGCCGCGAAAAACCACCCGCCCTTCTTCCGGCGCGTACACCCCGTTGATACAGTTAAACAGGGTCGTCTTGCCCGCACCATTCGGGCCAATCAGCCCCATGATACGGCCCTCTTCCAGGTTGAAAGATACGTTGCTCAAGGCTTGCAACCCGCCAAAGCGTTTGCTGACTCCTGTGACTTGCAAAATCATGGCAAGTACCTCCGTGTGACCGGGAAGCGATTACGTATCCAGCCAACTGCTCCTGACGGAATGAACAGGATGATAATCAGCAGCAGCACCCCGGCCACCGTCAACTGGATATTTTTGAACAGGTCACTGGTCAGCAGGATACCGCGCAGCCGCTGGTAGCCAAACGCCCCCAAGACCGGGCCAGCAATCGTGCCGTAACCACCCAACATGACCATCACCAGCAGCTCAATCGAGAGATTCAGCCGGAAGGCCGGGCCAGGTTCGATGTTCCCGTTCTTGAAGAAGAACAGCACGCCCACCACACCGGGCAAAACCGCAGACAGCACATACGCCCAGGTCTTGCTGCTCGGCGTGACGACGCCCATCACTTCGGCGGCGTCCTCATCCTCGCGGATCGCTTGCAATCCCAGACCAAACTTGCTGGTTTTGACCAGATAACTGAGCAGGATGTTCCCCAACGCCAGCGCCAGCACGACATAGTAGATTGTCCATAAGGCCTGCGCCGCGCCACCATACTGGTTATACACCTGGAAATTGAGCGAAATCCCCGTTGGCCCGCCGAACGGCGCAAAGTTACTGATGAACGCCCGCATCGCCTCATTAATGCCGATGGTTGCCAGCGCGAAGTAACTCCCACGCAGCCGCAGAATGGCCGAACCGAGCAGGAAAGCGAGCAAGCCGGACGCCAGTCCCCCGGCAACCATCGCTGTCCACAGTGACCAGCCGTAGGCGCTAATCAGGAACAGGCCGACATACCCGCCCATGCCATAAAATACGATGTGTCCAAAGCTGATATAGCCGGTGTAACCCAGCAGAATGTTCAGACTGCTCACCAGGATCACCGACAACAGCACCGTTAGAGTCTCTTCACGGGTGGATGCTTTGTTGGTCGCAATAGGGATCACACCCAGGATAAAAACAACGACCAGCGTCAACCACAGCCCAGGGTTTTTGAGGTTTTTCAGACTCATTTTTTCGTCCCCAGCAATCCCGTCGGGCGAACCAGTAGAATAATCACAAACAGGGTAAACTCGATTACAGGCGTCCATGATGTGGGTATGAATTTGAACGCGGGAATCAGCCCTTCCAACATGCCGAGAATCAGCCCGCCAATCAACGCGCCGAGCGGATTACCCACGCCGCCCATCACACCGACGACAAAACTCTTGAGTTCATACGCGCCTCCGGAAAGAATGGTGAACGGGAAGAACGTGGCAATCAGCCCGCCCGCAATCGCGGCCAGCATCGTCCCCAGGCCAAAGCTCAACGCCAGAATCCGCGCTGAGGGAATCCCCATGAGTTCCGCCGCCGCCCGGTTATCAGTCACCGCCCGGATGTATTTCCCCGGTGTCGTCCGGTACAGGAAGAGGTAGAGCGTCCCGGTCACGAGAACCGAAGCGAAGGCGGCCACCACCCGCGTCGTGGGGGTGTTAATCGGCCCGGCGGAGATATTACCCAACGAAAAGTCCACGTTATAGGCGGAGGTCGTGAAGGCGGTTGTCCCCAACCCGATGATAATCATATTGACCGCAAAGGTCGCCAGCAGCGTCGAGAGGTGCGGCGCGTTAATCACGCGATGAATCGCCACTGCATAGATGAACATCCCCAACAACAGCCCGGCGAACGAGACGAGAATCACCCCCACATAGGGATTCGCCCCCAGGCTGGTCGCCGCGAAGTAAACCCCGAACATACCGAGCGCGATGATCGGACCATGCGACAGGTTGATGACGTTCATGACTCCCCAGATCAGCGTCAGCCCCATCGCCGCGATACCATAGACGAACCCGATCAACAGGCCGTCCGCAAGAAACGTCAAAATATTCATGTATCCCCCTATATATCACGGTTGAACAGCGTATAGATTGGTCACACCTTAACAGCAGGATGCAGATAGGATTCAGGGGCGCAAACCGCACGCCCCTGAAGTATTGCTGGTTCAAGTATGACTGGTGGATAGGCTATTCGCCGCGAAGGGGATACAACGCTTCACCCGTAACGGCTTCCGGCGGCCAGACGATGCCTTTAGCGAGGCCATCGGCGCCATTCTGCCACTGGATATACATCATCGAGTGGCCGATTTGCAGGCCGTGTGATTCCGGCGTTACATCGAATTGCATGTGGCCGAAGAAGGTCAACAGATCCAGGTTATCCAGCGCCTCTTTGACAGCCTGGGTATCCAGGGAGTCGGCATCTTCAATGGCCTTCTGGAGCAGCAGCCCGGAGACATAGCCACCCGCCGCATGGTAGGACGGTTCTTCGTCATAGGCTGCCATATAAGCATCAATGAATTCCTGTCCGGACGGGCCGAAAAAGTCCATGCCCGCCGCTTCTGCCGCCGCCGCGTCAATCAAGCCCAGGGGTTCCCACTGACTGGGGCCAACAACACCGACAGCCGCATCGCCCAGTTCCGCGAAACTCGGTTCAGGGGGTGCAACCAGCAGCGCCAGGAATTTAACATCCAGACCTTTTTCGAAAATCTGACGGGCGAAAGTGCTGCCGTCCTGGAAGTGACCACCACCGAGTACGGCGTCCGGCGCGGCATCCTGAATCTTGTTGATAAAGGGTGCAAAGTCCGTCGTGCCGGTATCGTAGCCTTCAAACAGCACCACCTCGTAACCGAGTGACAGTGCGTACTCGTTGAGCGCATTGGATACGTCCGTGGAGAATTTGTCATTTTCGTGGACGATGGCGATCTTAGTCGCGCCTTCATCCAGGGAAGCCAGCAAATCCAGTGCGCCGGTCAGGTAACGACTGGCGGGGGTGTAGGTCTGGAAAACCAGCGTATAGCCCTTCTGATAGGTGCTGTCGGAGGCCGCGCCAGTGGTAATCATGATCTTGCCATACTGTTCGGCAATGATCGAGGAGGCGTCGGTTAAACCGCTGGAATACGGGCTGATGAGGAAATCCGCGTTATCTTCTGTCGCCAGCCGGGTATAAAGTTCCTGAACCCGGTCAGTATTCGATTCATCATCATAAAAAACGGTGTCAAATTTAACGACTGTGCCATCGCTCAGAGTAATGCCACCGGCCTCATTCACCTGACTCAACCACAGATTAAGACCATTAATCTGGCGGGTTGATTCAACATTGTATTTACCTGTCGTAGAAGCCGTGAAACCGATAACAGCCGTGCGTTCCTGAGCATGAACAACCAGAGTCACACCCAGCAAAACCGTGAGGAGTAAAACAACAGTGACCAAATAGAGTGTGCGTTTCATGTCCTAAGTACCTCTCTTTAAAAAATCAGGGCTTATGGATGGTATTCTGCTCCCAAACCTACGGCCTAATAATTTTGGTACTTGAATGTCTTCCGCTTGACTCCTTCCCGATAACTCGCTTAAACAACAATTAGGCCAAGCCTGGGGCATATCCACGGCAGATGCGCAAGATAATAAAGGGACAGAACCGGGATGGTTTAGGTTAGGTACCTGTCTCTGACCGAATGGCGGGACTATAACATGATTTTTATAATGAGTCAAAAACAGTGAACCGTTACAATCATTCAGTACATTCAATAGCTCCCGGATGATCGCAATTGTGTTAGAATCACATAGAATTGCAGGGAGGCTACCAATCCATGCCACAAATCTTCATCAGTTACAGCCGCCAGGATGCGCGTTTTGCGACCCAACTTGCCGAGGCATTGAGTCAGAGCGGGTTAGAAGTCTGGATTGATTTACAAGATATTCACGCCGGGTCACGCTGGAGTGACTCGATCCAACAGGGGTTGGACGGCAGCGATGCAATGGTACTCATTGTGTCCCCCGGTTCAATGGCATCCGAGAACGTGAGTGATGAATGGCAGTATTTCTTAGACCACAAAAAACCCATTGTCCCTGTACTGCATAAACCAGCCAAGATTCATTTCCAGCTCAATCGCATCCAATATATTGACTTTGCTAGCCAGACATTTGAAACCGCCCTGGAACAACTACAAGACGAACTCAGTCATAAAGGCGTTACCAATAAAAAGTCAAACGAATCGCAATCGGAACGACTGCGGCAGCCCACCCAACCAAAATCTCCCCTTACCCGATACGGATTAGCAGGCGGATTGACGTTCATCATTGTCCTGGTTTTGTTGTTATCCGCGAGAGGCATTTTTACACCTGCCAACCCCGCCACGCCAGCCACCACCACAAGTACAACCCTTACGGCTGCACCTGGCGGTGGCACTGGTAACGCCCTGCCCACGTTACCGGCGGAGGTCTACACGGTTACGTTTCCAACCGAAGCCACTTTTCCAATCCGCGTCTTACCCGATTTTGAATTTGTTAATTTGCGCAGCGGGCCGGGCATTGAGTTTGAGGTCATTGCATCAGCACCCGGAGGCCAAATCTTCAACGCGCTTTCTCAGGCACAGGGATTTGATGCCGAAGGGGAGAGCATTGTCTGGTATCAGATTCTCCATACCGTCAGTGGTCGTAAATTGTGGATTTCATCTTCAGTCGTGGAAGTCGAAAACGCAGAGGTGGCAACCCGGCGTCCACCGCCAACATTACCTAGTGGCGGTGGGGCTGACTGATAATCCCTTTCTTGCGCTTTGCTAACGCGATTCATATACGCTATCGCTACACTGGTCACAGTACATCGAGAACCCCCGGTGTACTTCACATCGCATCGAGGAGGAAACATCTGTGAGTCAGGATGATATCCGGGAAGAAACCACACCGGCGGCTGAGGCGAAAAACACACCTGAGGCGTCGTCTAATCCCGAAGAGCAAGACATGAACCAGCAACTTGCTGAAGCGCAGAAAAAGGTACAGGACTTCATGGAAGGTTGGCAGCGGGAACGCGCCGAATTTGCCAACTACAAGCGGCGGGTCGAGCGGGATATGAAAGACATCCGCCAGAACGCGACGTTTGGCGTCCTGAACAATCTACTGCCGATCATAGACGATTTTGACCGGGCTTTTTCCAATACCCCGGATGACCTGCAAGGCCACGCCTGGCTGGAAGGCGTTACGCTTATTCAGCGTAAATTCCAGAAGCTACTGGAAGACCAGCAGATTGAGGTGATAGACCCGGTGGGTGAACCGTTTGACCCTAACCTGCACGAAGCAGTGGGCATGGAACCCAGCGACACGGTTGAAAGCGGCCATGTGGTAATGACGCTGCAAAAAGGCTACCGCTGGGGTGATCGTGTCCTGCGGTCCGCGCTGGTCAAGGTCGCGCCTTAACGATCAATTCACGGTAATTGATTACCGATACACAATAATCTGTCATTATCTGCGCCCGGTTTACCGGTATGTCCGCCAAAAACAGGGCAAACAGACATGAGTCAACAGGAGTGATTACAACAATGGGAAGAATAATCGGCATTGACTTGGGTACTACAAACTCGGTTGTCGCCGTGATGGAAGGCGGAGAACCGGTGGTGATTCCTTCGGCTGAGGGTGGTAATCTGATCCCTTCAGTGGTGGCAATCAACCCAAAAACCAATGAACGGTTGGTTGGCAAGGTCGCCCGTAACCAGGCAGTCGTTAACCCGGAGAACACCATTTTCTCCGTCAAGCGTTTCATGGGGCGCAAGTTCAGCGACAAGCAGGTGCAAGAAACTACCAAGCGCATCCCGTATAAAGTGAGCGCCGCCGCGAATGGGGATATTCGCGTCCACATGGGCGGTAAGGAATACAGCCCGCCGGAAATTTCCGCAATGGTTTTGCAGAAGATGAAGGCCGACGCCGAAGCCTACCTGGGCGAAACCGTTGACCGCGCTGTGATTACCGTCCCGGCCTATTTCAACGACACGCAGCGTAACGCCACTAAAGACGCGGGCAAGATCGCCGGTCTAGAGGTGCTGCGTATCATCAACGAGCCAACCGCGTCCAGTCTGGCTTACGGCCTGGGCGAACACAAGAATGAAATCATCGCCGTATACGACCTGGGTGGCGGTACGTTTGACATTTCCATCCTGGAAGTGGGTGACGGCGTGTTTGAAGTCCGCAGCACCAACGGGGATACTTATCTGGGCGGCGACAACTTCGACGAGGTCATCATTGACTGGATTGCCGATGAGTTCAAGCGCGACCAGGGCATTGACCTGCGACAAGACCGCCAGGCCTTACAGCGTTTGAAGGAAGCCGCTGAAAAAGCGAAGATCGAACTTTCGACCACACTCAACGCCGAAATCAACCTGCCCTACATCACGGCGGACGCTGGCGGGCCGAAACACCTGAATCTGACACTGACCCGCGCCAAACTGGAAAACATGGTCAGCGACCTCATCCAGCGTTCCATCACCCCTTGCGAAGCGGCGTTGAAAGACGCGAAACTCAGCAAGGATGAAATCGGAGCAGTGGTGCTGGTGGGTGGCATGACCCGTATGCCCGCCGTGCAGGACGCGGTGCGTAAGTTCTTCGGCAAAGAACCCACCAAAGGCGTGAACCCGGATGAGGTGGTGGCGCTGGGCGCGGCCATTCAGGCCGGTGTGCTGGGCGGCGATGTCAAGGACATTCTGCTACTTGACGTGACCCCGCTGACCCTGAGTGTGGAAACGCTGGGTGGTGTAGCGACCCCGTTGATCGAACGAAACACGACCATCCCGACTAAAAAGAGTCAGGTGTTCTCCACCGCTGCCGACTCGCAGACGCAAGTGGAAATCCATGTTGTGCAGGGCGAACGCCCGATGGCGGCGGATAACAAGTCCCTGGGCAAGTTCATTCTGGATGGTATCCCGCCTGCCCCGCGCGGTGTGCCCCAGGTGGAAGTCACGTTCGACATTGACGCCAACGGTATTCTCAACGTCAATGCTCAGGACAAGGCCACCGGGCGCGAACAGAAAATCACCATCACAGCCAGCAGCGGCCTGAGCGACACCGAAATTGACCGGATGGTGAAAGAAGCGGAGCAGCACGCCAGCGAGGACGCGAAACGGAAAGAAGTCGCGGAAGTCAACAACCAGGCCGATACCACCGTATTCGCTGCCGAAAAGTTTCTGCGTGACTTCGACGACAAACTACCGGAAGACGCGAAGAAACAGACACAGGAAAAGATTGACGCCGTGAACAAGGCCAAAGAAGGCGGCAATCTGGATACCATTCGTTCGGCTACTGAGGCGCTCACCGCGCAGATGCAGACCCTGGGCGGCAGTATGTACGGACAGGAAGGCGCAACCGGTGGGAGCGCCCCCGCTGGACAGGGTGGCACTGGCGACGAAGATGTCGTAGACGCCGAGTTCACCGAAGCCTAACGCACTTCTCAGGCATTTCAATCCCCTTCCCGCCTCATCAGACGGGAGGGGATTTTTCACGTTTCGTACAGGTTCATGCCCGATTATAATAGGGTAACAGGCATGAAGCAGCCAGCACCTTATAAGCATTTATCCAGGTTAATCCAGGCACGAATATGGCACGAGATTACTATGAAGTACTAGGCGTTGATCGAAACGCGGATAAGAACCAGATCAAGCAGGCATTCCGCAAGCTCGCCCGTGAATATCACCCGGATGTGAGCGATCATACCGATGCGGAAAACCGCTTTAAGGAAATTAACGAAGCCTACGAAGTGCTTTCCGACGACGACAAGCGAGCACGCTATGATCGCTTTGGCCATGCCGGGGTGCAGGGCAACGGATTCGGCACGGGTGGGGTTGGGTTTGCCGGCTTTGAAGATATCATGGAAGATTTCCTGAGCGGCTTTGGGATGGGCGGCACGTCTCGTGGTCGGCGGCGGAGTGGCCCGCGTCCGGGGAATGACCAACGCATCAGCACAACCATTTCCTTTGAAGAGGCGGTCTTCGGCACAGAAAAAGAGATCGAATTTGACCGCCTGGAGGTCTGTGAAACCTGTGACGGCAACGGCGCAGAGCCGGGAACTTCTCCCACACGCTGCCCGGAATGTAACGGTACGGGTGAAGTGCGCCAGGTACAGCAGACTTTCCTGGGTGCAATGGTACGCACCAGCCCCTGCCCACGCTGTGGCGGACGCGGTGAGGTGATTCAGTCGAAATGCCATACCTGTACCGGGTCGGGACGCTTGCGTAAGCATGTCCGTCTGAACGTAACAATTCCCGCCGGGGTGCGCGAAGGGTTACAGGTACAGATTCGCGGTGAAGGCGATGCCGGAGAACATGGCGCGCCCAGTGGTAACCTGTATGTAGTACTTCAAGTTAAGGAGCATGAATTCTTCAAACGTCGGGATAATGACATTATCCTGGATGTAAATATCAACGTGGCGCAGGCGGCACTGGGTGACAAAATCCGCGTGCCAACCGTAGAGGGCGATGTTGAGCTGGCAGTACCCGCCGGGACGCAGACCGGCAAGGTTTTCCGGTTGCGTGGCAAGGGTATCCCCCGCCTCCGCAGTGACGGCTCAAGCTCCGGGCGCGGCGATCAACTGGTCTATATCCAGGTGGAAATCCCAACCAGTTTATCCGCCGAGCAGCGGGCGCTGTTTGAACAGCTCGCGCATACGCTGGGCGCTGAACAGATTCAACCCCAGCAGAACGGGCGCGGCTTCTTTGACCGCGTGATGGATTTCTTCGGCGGCGAGCCACAGCAGTAGTCCCAACAAGGCTCAGACAAATAAGAGCGTGGGCGATGCTCCCACGCTCTTTTGATTCACGGGAGTTGCGTTCTGGTCGTGAGGGGCATCTCTGCTATAATCAGCACATCGTACAACAATCATCACAAAGTACATCAACATGGACTGGATTGAAATCGCACTCAGCGTAGATGGCGAAGCGGCTGAGGCCGTCGCTGAAATCTTACAACGTTATGGACATCAGGGCGTATCCATTGAGCAGGAAGACATCCCACCCGATACCTGGGACGATGGCGAGGCGCTCCCACCGCAGCGGTTGACCATCCGCGCCTATATCCCCGCCGACGGACGCGCCGAAGAAGCCAAGCTGCGCCTGGAAACCGCGTTAGGACACATGAATATGATGTATCCCATGCCGCAGCCGGTCTACACGATTGTTCAGGAAGAAGACTGGGCGGAAGCCTGGAAAGCCCACTATCACCCGATTCGCGTCGGGCGGCGGCTGTTCATCCGTCCGCTGTGGGTGGAGGCTGAAGCCAAACCGGATGACATCACGATTATGCTTGACCCCGGCATGGCCTTTGGCACGGGAACACACCCGACGACCCAACTTTGCCTGGAAGCATTAGAAGACCACACGCAGCCCGGCCTGCGCGTGCTTGATCTGGGCAGCGGCAGCGGGATTCTGGCGATTGCCGCCGCCAAGCTAGGTGCGGCCTCCGTCCTCGCGCTGGATATTGACCCGATTGCCGTCAAAGCGGCGGAGGAAAACGTGGCCCAGAATGGTGTAGCGGAAAAGATCACGGCACAGGAGGGCAGCCTGGAAAGCCTCATCGCCTCGGCACGCCGTTTCGATTTAGCCGTCGTGAATATCCTGGCGAAAGTCATCATCGCCATGTGCGACCAGCACTTAGGCGACGTGGTGCGTCCCGGCGGGGTCGCGCTCTTCAGCGGGATTATCGAAGATCAGGCCGACGAGGTGGAAGCCGCGCTGCGTAAGACCGGGCTAGAACCCTTTGCTCGCCGCCAACAGGGGGATTGGGTGCTGGTGGAAGCCCGCAGGCCGCATTAACGCTAAAACACCAGTGGCTAGAAGCCAGCAGCCAATAGCTAGAGGCCAGCAGCTAAAATGGACAGTGCACATTTTCATTTTCATGACGAACTGAACTTTTTCCTGCCGCGCCGCCAGCAGGATACGACCATCGAGCATGAGTTTAGCTGGCGGGCTTCGATCAAAGACATGATCGAAGCGCTCGGTGTGCCGCATACGGAAATCGGTCTGCTGGTCGTCAATGGAAAGTCGGTCAGCTTTGATTACATCGTGAGTGGGGATGACCGGATTGAGATTTACCCGCGTTTTGATACCCCAAACGGCACAGCCCCCAAGATTCGATTGCGTCCGCCCTACCCCGGCAGGCCGCGCTTCATCCTGGATCAACATCTGGGGCGGCTGGCGGCCTACTTGCGGATGTTGGGGTTTGATACGCTTTACCGCAACGATTACCACGACGAGGAATTGGCGCAGGTTTCCCACGACGACACCCGCATCCTGCTCACCCGCGATGTGGGTCTGCTCAAGCGGAGTTTGGTGATTTACGGGTACTATGTCCGCAGCACACACCGGCAGCGGCAGTTGGAAGAAATCGCTACCCGCTATAATCTGCTTACGATCAGCGAACCCTTCAAGCACTGCATGAAATGTAACGGCCTGCTGGAAAAAGCGACCAAAGAGACGGTGCTACCTCATATCCCCGCTGGCACGGCGGCACGTTATGACGAGTTCCACCGCTGCCTGTCCTGCCAGCGCATCTACTGGAAGGGCGCACACTACCAGCGGATGCAGGAACTCCTGGATGCGGTGATGAACGGCCACTAATCCGCTGGTTTCATTCCCCACAGCAGCACATAGCGGCTGACCCGCAGCACTGCCCCCTTTTCCTGTAATTCCGCTTCCATACGTGCTAACCCGCGCTGAAAATCTTCCTCTGCGATGAGGTGCAGGGCGGAAAACGCTTTTTCCCGGTAGGCGGTGATGTCGGTTAGCGCGGTCTGCTGCTCCACCGTGCGCTGCCCAATCTGCCCGAAACCCACCTCCCCCATGCTGCTTTCCAGATCGGCAATACGCGGATACCGTGCCAGTTCAGGCGCAATGGTTTCCGGGAAGTGGGTCGAAAGCGGCTGCCGGGTACGGATGATTTCCTCCGAATCCGTCACCGTGCAGAGCTTCCCGCCGGAGCGCAGCAGGCGGTACGCTTCCCGAAAGTAGGCAGCAGTATCGCTCAGATGGTGAATCACATCTACCGAGTACACCAGGTCAAACACGCCGGGCGACAACTCGGTATTGTCAGCAGAGCCGGGCTGCACACGAATCGCCGCCGGTTGCTGACGAGCGTAGGCCAGCATCTCGGCGGAAGGGTCAATCCCCCACCCCTCACAGCCGGTTTGACTCACCAGGGCGCTGAGATAATTCCCGGTGCCGCAGCCGATTTCTGCCACCTTACTCGATGCCCGCACGCCACCGCTCACCAGCAAATCGTTCATAACACCCGGATGCGTACTCCGATTAGGGGCATACTGGGCGGCCAGCGCATCGTAATGGATTGTGCCGGGCTGTGCGATTTCGTGCAGGCAGGATTCTACTGCCGCAATCATCGTTTCCAGCGGCAGTCCGGGCGGCTCGTCACCCATCCCCGGTACGTGAATAAACCCGCAGGGAATCGCCCTTCCCTGCTGTTCCAGAACGTGGCGGGCACGGTAAAATACATGGTTACACACGTAAGCCCCGGCACTGTCGGAATATTCAACCGGGATTCCCTGTTTTGCCAGTACCGCCTTAAACCGCTCTATCGGTAGTGTCGATAGATAAGTTTCTGCGCCATCCGGGATAATCGGGGTATCTTCGCGGATCGCCCCGGCATTGTCCGGTCTGATTGTGCTATCCCGGTTGCGGGCGACTCGTTCCAGGCTGATCGCGCTCCGACTCTGCGCCACGCCCAAGCAGACCACTGCATCCGGTGTATGCTCCGTGACGAGCGCCTCAATCCGCGCCCCGGCAGCGTCATACATTGTCGGCAGCACTTCAGTAATGATCTCCAGACCAGGATAACGCTGGTTGGCGATATGAGTAACAATTAATGCACTGGGATTCACATCTACGTCCAGGAAGGGCGTAAATCCGGTGAGCAGAATTTTCATGGCAGCTTCCGTTTCTATGAATGGGCAAAACTGCGTGAAACCATACCCTGCCCGGCAAGAATACACAATGACCACCCTCCCCAAAATGCCGGTTGGCAGCGGGCTGGCGACTGGTTAGAATAGAACAAACTTTTTATTCGGGTGCGATCTTATGACCTTCCAACCCTCTGACCATATCCAGCACGTCCTCAAAAGCCTGCCCACCAAGCCCGGCTGCTACCTGATGAAAGATAGCGAAGGGCGCATCATCTACGTGGGCAAAGCGAAGCGCCTGCGGAATCGCGTCCGTAGTTACTTCAATTCCAGCGCGGAAAGCAGTCCCAAAACGCTGCGACTGCGGGAAAACATCGCCGATATTGAGGTGATAATCACCGAAACCGAGATTCAGGCGCTTATCCTGGAAGAAACGCTCATCAAGCAGCATCAACCCTTCTATAACATCAGCCTGAAGGACGATAAGCACTATCCGTACATCAAAATCAATTGGAATGACCCGTTCCCGAAGGTCGAAACCACGCGCCGTATTGTCAAGGACGGCAGCCGGTACTTCGGGCCGTATGCCGCCATGTGGGCGGTGCAGAACACGCTGCGGACACTGCGGAAGGCCTTCCCCTACTTGACGTGTGACCGAGACATCACCGGGAAAGACGAACGCGCCTGCCTGTTTTATGATATCAAGCTGTGTAACGCCCCCTGCATCGGTGCAGTCAACCAGGAAGAATACCGGGCGATGATTAGCGAACTCATGGACGTGCTTAACGGGAAATCCGAGCCGGTAGTCGCACGCCTCACGAAGAAAATGGAGGCCGCAGCGGAAAAACTGGATTTTGAACAGGCTGCCGCCACCCGTGACCAGCTTCGGGCGATTGAGTACATCACGCAGCGGCATAAGGCTGTCAACCCGAACATGACCGATCAGGATGTGATCGCCGTCGCCCGCGATAAAAACGACGCCTGCGTGCAAATCCTGTTTATCCGCAACGGCAAGCTGATCGGCAGCGATACCCGCATGTTAGGCGGCGCGGAAGATGAGCCGGAAGCCGAAGTATTGAGCCAGTTCATCACCCAGTTTTACAGCGAGGCGGCGGAAATCCCACGCGAACTGATTCTGCCCAACGAGGTTGAAGAAGCTCGCATTATCCAGCAGTGGCTTAAGGATAAACGCAGCGGGCAGAAGGTCGAAATCACCGTTCCCAAGCGTGGCAACAAGCGCGACCTCGTGAAGATGGCACAGGAAAATGCTTCCGAGGCGCTGCGTATGATTCGGGCACAGTGGGAGGCCGACTCGCATAAACAGGAATCGGCGCTGGGCGAACTGCAAACGGCGCTAAACTTGCCCCTACCCCCCAACCGGATTGAGTGCTACGACATCAGTACTACACAAGGCACGGCGATTGTCGCCAGCCGAGTCGTGTTTGTACAGGGAACGCCCAAGAAGGCCGAATACCGCCGCTTTAACATCCGCTCTGTAGATCATGTCGGGTCGGATGACTACCAATCTATGCGCGAAGCCCTCACCCGCCGTTTTACCCGCTACCAGACGGCGCTGGAAAACCCGACGCCGGTACAGCCGGGCAAGGAAGACCGGGATGAAACCTGGCGACTGCTCCCCGACCTGCTGCTGATCGACGGCGGCAAGGGACAATTAGGAATCGCGGTAGAAGTGCTGGCGGAGTTCGGGCTGACCGACAAAGTGCCGGTAGCTTCGCTGGCGAAACAGTTCGAGGAACTCTACCAGCCGGGCAGCCCGCAGCCAATCATCCTACCGCGCCAGAGCGAGGCGCTCTACCTGGTGCAGCGCGTCCGTGACGAGGCGCACCGCTTCGCCATCACCAGCCACCGCAAACAGCGTACCAAGCTCGGCATGGCGAGCCAACTGGAAACCGTGCCGGGGATCGGTCCACAAAAGCGCAAAGCCCTGCTGAAACACTTCGGCAATTCAATTGGCGCTATCCGGCAGGCCAGCATTGACGAACTGATAGCCGTGAAGGGGATTAATGAGGAAATCGCGCTAGCGATTAAAGAACTGCTGTAGCTAATACAGTGATGGCAGTCGCATACAAATCAAAGGTGTTTTTGCTCACGACTTCATGCCATCTCAAGAACTATCCAGTGCTACGGTTTTGGAAAATCCGCCATTCTTCCATAAACCTTGCTTCCTGTTCACGATCAGCGCGTTCCACATCCGCCGCTGTCATATCCTGTTCTAGCTTGAATCCTACCCCAGCCCAGAAATAAAGATACAGCGTGTAATGTAGGATGATGCTACGATACCAGGCGGCAAAAGTGCATACTGCCCGGCGGTTTCCAGTGAGAACAACCGCATAACCATCGCGGTGTAAACCACCCAACAAATTGAATCCATCAATTTGAATCAACCAACTCAGGCTATAAGTCAGGCAATCCCCCGGACGCGCGTCAAACGAGATGGGATTCCAGGCCGCCTGCAATTTCTCTCTTAACCAGTCCGCCGGAATGTTCAACTCGACGGGCGGTATGGGTTCAACTGTGAAGCGCCAGTCTGACTGAAATTGGCGATAAAAAAACGTAAAACGATTATATTCGGGCGCGGGGCTGATGAGGCTGACATCCCACGAATATTCATCCTTTTCACCCGCCTCACAGAAATAAAACTGGCGATAAGGCGCAAAATAAATTTTCTCCAGGGGCATCAATGCTTCCCGGTCAAGATGCCATCCCCAAAACTCCGGCAAGTTGTGGTCATAGGCGGCCATGCGATCCAGTGCGGATTGTGCAGGTGCTATATCAATTCCTGTGTCTGCCAGCGCATATGCAGTCCAGAAACGAATATCCGGGGCGGGTTCAGATAGCAGCCTGATAAAATGAGCGGCATCAGGTTCTTCTATGAGATAGTATCCCCATTCAATCGCCTCGGCCCGTATCTGAATGTCCTCGGACTCATCAAAAATAATGTTCCGAATAATGGTTGCGATGGTCGGTGTGATATGTTCATCTCGCACATCCAGGAGTGCTTTCACAGCCGACACACGCACGCGCACATCTTCCATTTTATCCTGCGCCAGCACCATAAACGGCTCTATGGCTCGTCGCGCCCGCATCATTTCCAAAGCAATTGCGGCACTCTGGCGAACTTCCACCTGTTCCGCCCTAAGTGCAACTAACAACGGTGGAATGGCTCGCCTCCGGTCAACCGAACGGCTAAGAAAAAAGACGGCCTGACACGCCACGACTCTGAATGCCGAGGTAGCTGTTGTATCGCGCAGCACATCGAACAACTGCATATAGGTTTCTATAGGATGATTTTGGAGTAACTCTAATTTTTCCTGGGGGAAATTGGTATTTTGCAGATCAGCAATCAGGCGAGAATCCTGCATTGAATAGACTCGACAGACTGGAATAGATTACCACGTATTCCAGGTCTGCTCGGCGGCCTCAACTTCGTCTGGGCGGGGGTATTGGCGGCGGTGGGCGCTGTTCGCCACTTTGACGTTATGGTGGTCGCTTTCCTCGTAACGCACGTTGCGGTTAATCACCCGGCGATGGGCGGACGCAAACAACACCACATCTGACTCAATCATACGGCCAGGGAAAACCACCATGCCCGAACCAACCCGGCAGTTATGACCGACGGCGCTCCCCAGCACCGATTGGCCGGAACTTTCGATCTCACCATGAATGTTAGCGGCTTTAATCGGACGCGGGCCGATCTGCCCCTGATAATTCTTCTCACCAAGCATGTTGAAGTCGGTGAAGGTGCTGCCCGCGCTGATAATGGTGTTACGCCCGATGACGCACATTTGCAGGCAAGAATTCTGAGCGATGATGGTGTTTTCCATCACGGCGGTCAAATACAACGAAGCACGGAACGGCAGGAAACAGTTGTTCGCCACCGTACTCAGCATTAACTGACAGCCCTGGTCAATCGAGACGTTATCGCCAATCGAGCAGTTATCAATCACCACACCGGGGCCGATAAAACAGTTATCGCCAATCGTCGTCGGGCCGCTGATCTCCGCCGAGGGATGAATCACCGTATCCTTACCGACTTTGACCACTCGTGACGTGCTGAGAACCTGTTTCTGCTCCATGACGCCGCGCCACAGCAACCGCAGCGCCTCAAAGTTGTGGGTTTTGATGTACTCCTCAAAGCGACTGCCCCGCGAAAACACGCCAAAAATCACGCTGGCATAATAGACATGCACCCAGCTTTCGATAGACAGCACCGCCCGCGCCGGGAGATAGTGCGTCAGATCACCGCGATTCTGTGCCATGAAGTCGGGGACGCTGTAGAACCCCTTCTCCTTCGCGCCGCTGGGAATCACGATGGGGTGAACGTCCTCAGAGTAGCCATTCGGGAAATACCATAAATCAACCAGGTAGATCGTTTTGCCGTCCGCATCCGTTGCCCGTTCAAAGTCGCCCGTCAACGGCAGGGTATAAGTTTTGTATGCCAGGTCGTCCGCCGGGAAAGCCGCCCGGCACGCACCGCCACGCTGCTTCGCCCCAGCAATGAAGTAATCCAGAAATTCCTTGTCAAACCACAGACTGTCGCGGTAGACGATCACTTCACCGTGAGTGATGTGGCGTATCTGGTCTACACTGTAATACGCACCGCCTAATTCACAGTGGTCGAAGGCATCCGCAAACAGATTTTCCTGGTGAATCTTAAGGGGTTCAGTACCAATCGTCAGTTGGCTGGCGGATTCATTAAATGGCGGCACATGGCGTGTGTCTTCTAAAATATAACGATACATCTCACGACTCCCACCACGTCCAATTCACATTTTACCCATTATTCAGAAATTCACGCAGGGTTTCATGAAACCGTTGAGATTCATCCAACATCGGGAAGTGGCCCGATTTTTCAAACATCGCAATTTTACTATGGGGAATACATTCTTTAAGCACCCTGGATTGCTTAGGATCAACAATCAGGTCGCGTTTGCCATAAATCCCTAAAACCGGCATCTTCACTTCGCCCAGGCGGGGGCGCAAGTCCGTCTGCCGCAGGGTTGTGATGCTCTCAAAAAACGGCCCGACAGTGAGTTTCGTCAAGTCGTTCGAAAACATATTTCCCAACTGATTGCCATCCTGCGCCAGCAGGTAGGAATACCCACGCAGCCCTACCCGCAGGCCAGACATAAACACATTAAACAGACGCGGCGAGGTTTCCCCCAGTCGAATCCATGCCGGCTGACTGGCGACACGCAGCAACAAACTGAGCGAATCACCATGAATCGGGGAACCGATCACAATCACTTTGACGACTTTTTCGGGAGAACGAACAGCGGCACTCAATGAAACGGTGCCGCCCATTGAATGCCCGACTAGTGGCGCTTTGACGATACCCAGGCGATCCATAAACTGGCTGACAAGATTTACAAAATTGTCAACCGAAAAATCGTCGCCCTGTTCCCCTAATTCCCCAAACCCCCAGAAATCCAGGGCATAGGTACGGAATTCCTTGCCTAATTCCTCAATGGTTTTACGCCACAGCGACCAGGACCCCAACCAACCATGCAGCAATAGAACCGGACGGCCCCGACCATACGTCTCGTAATGGACCGTCCCCTGTTCGGTCACCAGGATTGTCACAATGTTACAGTCCTTGCGAATGCACCGGCAAAAATCAGATCAGGCGGATAAGCCTAACCGGCGTCCATCTCTTCCAGGATCGAGTACAGCAGTTCTAGCAGAACGCCCTTGACGCTCTCTTTATCTTTGGCGACACACGGCAGCAGTTTGACACCTTCTTCAATCCGCAGCGCGATCCGTAAGTCGTCGGCGCTCCAGGCATCCGGGTGATCCTGCTTGTTGGCCGCCACTACATAAGGCGTCGGCGCATAGGCGCGAAAGGTTTCAAGGATGCTTTTCGCCTCACGGAAAGTTTCGGGCTTGGCGCTATCCACCATCACCACGAACCCCAGCATCCCTTCCGCCAGGATTTCCCACATGAAGTCGAAACGACGCTGACCGGGTGTACCGAACAAATAGAGAACCAGGTCATCGTCTACTGTGATACGACCAAAATCCATCGCCACAGTCGTCTGTTCTTTTTCCTTCTTTTCCGCATCCGTGGAGATATTTTGCTCGGTGGAAACCACCTCAATCTCGCTGATCGAGCGGATAAACTCGGTCTTACCGGCGCTGAACGGCCCTGTGATAACCATCTTAACAGTTTGCATGTTGCACTCGCTTTTCCAGTGTGATTCCCTGCAAGGATTTGAGGATGCTAAATAGACCGGATTTTATCAATCAGCCTGTTCACTGTCACCCGCTGTACCTGCGGCTTCTGCGGCGGACGGCGGCGACGTTCACTGGCAGCAGCCTGTTCCATGCCCGGCGGCTTCACCAGTTCAACCAACCCTGCCTGTTCTAACCCGTAGACCACACGCCGGATTTCAATTTCCGACATATTGTTGGCCTTGGCAATCTGGCGGATGGTGTTCTTAGGGTTGACAAACGAGACAACCCGCCATTCTTCCACGCTAAGGTGGATTCCCTTGAACTTCTCTTTGGGATTTTCCGGGAACTTCAGCGCCATATCCAGGTTCGGGAGGTGCTGGTTTAACTCAGAGATCTCCCGAATACGGCGCGCTCCCTCAATAATGACATTTTCCAGGTCAATCGGCACCTGAATACGGGCGGTATCAGCCTGCACATCTTCGTCCAACCGGAACGGATTATCGTTCCACGACATGAGATTATAAACCACGTCCAGTGTATGCTGCTGGATACAGGTCACCACATCGTTCTGGCTGACATAATTCGCGTTGATGAGCAGTAGTGCTAATGCCTTATCCGTTGTGTTTTTCGCACGTTCGCGGATAATCCGTGCCTGCTCGTCGGTCAATTTACCGGCCTTGTTGAGGACAGAAATCAGACTACCATCCTGTCCGCTCATCATGGCGAACACCAATTTGCCGGAACGAAACGACATCGCGGCACGTTCTGACCCGGCAACAATGCGCTCCCGCTTTTGGTCGCCCAGATTTTCTACTTCGCCGGTCCGTTTCCCTTCAAAAAAGGTCAAAGTGCCGGATTTCCCGGCGAGATTGATGAGATTCAGCAGTTGTGTTGTGCTAAAATCTCGTAAATTGCCTTGTAGCGGCATCTAGGCCCTCCACAGTTTCCGAATTCAGGGCACCCGGAGCATTATGAGTATAACTATTTCCTGAAGATATAACGTATATTAGGGATTATAGCTTGCGCCTAAAATCGAGTCAACCAATCGCTTTACGGGAACGAATTTCAATTCCGTTCGGCGGCACAGTGACCAGACCGGAGACGCGAACCCCATTTTCAGGAACAAAAACAGCCCTTCCTTTGCATTTTAATCCAAAGTGCAACATAGGACAATTGACATACGGGATAATACTGATTTTATTGGAAGTTGAATGATGGCGCACAGGAAGCAGATAATCAAACAACTGATTGTGATGAGTATTTTAGGGCTGACGACAGCCTGTTATACGGTTGATCTCTCCGCCATTACCGCTATTCCCACGCCGGACATGCCCACTAACACACCAGAGCCTACCTTGGTTCCCGGCGTGATTGGGCCTGACATTTTCGCGCCGGGAGTCAACCCGCTGACCGGGCTACTGGTCGCCGACGCCGCTGCATTGGAACGGCGACCTATCCTGGCGAAGATTTCTAATGCGCCGCCCATCGTCCGCCCCCAGGCAGGTATTGGCGCGGCTGATCTGGTGTTCGAGCATTATGCCGAAGGCGGCCTCACCCGCTTTTCAGCGATATTTTACGGGCAGGCCCCCGACCGGGTGGGATCTATCCGCAGTGCCCGCCTGATTGACTACGAACTGATGCCGATGTACCAGAGTTTGCTGGCGTTTTCCGGCGCGAGCATCGGTGTGGAAGACAGATTAAATCAATCTGAGTTCGCTGACCGGCTTTATAAGGGTGTCCTCTATGGACTCCCCTACTTCTGGCGCGACGAGAGTATCCCCATTCCTCACAATATGTTTACCAATCCCAACGCGCTCTGGCAGTTGGCGACTGAGGAAGGGGTAAACCAGCGACCAGACCTGCACGGCATGGCTTTCAGCCCAGACCCACCGCTTGGCAGTGTCGGCCCGGCCAATGTGATTGACCTGCGCTACCGGGCAACCCGTGTCCAATGGGAGTACAACTCGGAAACCGGCCTGTACTACCGTTTCGCGGACGGTCTGGGGCATTATGATGCCAATACTGGCCAGCAAGTGACCGCTGCGAACGTGGTGGTGATTTACGCCGACCACCAGTACACGGACATCGTCGAAAGTCAGTTCCAGGACAGTGTGAGCTACAGTATCGAAATTGTCCTGTGGTTCGAAGGTGATGCGATCCTCTTTCGAGATGGGCAGCAATATAATGGCCGCTGGATACGCCCGACACGCCAGGATTTACTCGCGCTGCGGACAAACGAGGGGGAATTTTTGTACTTCAAACCGGGCAAAACCTTCTTCCAGGTGGTCAGACTACCAGAGCAACAAATCCCTGAAGAAGAATGGCTCAGAGTTGAGTGAAATCCACACTTACAAGCAGTGTGCAGAACACCGTTTGAGTCTATAATGACAATAGATCATTCTGACGGTGGGGGATTTCATGCCGTTACATTCTATGAATCTGGGTATTCAGGCTGTGAAAGACGGCCATCTTGAAGATGGAGCGCGATTGTTGCGAATCGCGCTGAAAAGTCGCGAACTCACGGGCAGCCTGCGAGCGACTGCCCTGGTCTACCTGGCCGAAACCAAGCTGGATCGTGAATTCAGACTGCAATGTTATAACGAAGCGTTGACCGCCGACTCCCAGAACCCACTGGCCCGGCAGAAACTGGCTGAGTTGTATAATGCGGATATGATGCAGCGCGGCACACAACCCCCACCAACAATGCCGGGTTTCACCGAGCCGTCAATCAACCCTGGAGACTCCCGTCCTTACACAGGGAGCGGCACCGGACAGTTCCCCGCCGCTCCCGCAAATTACGGGAACGCATCCTATGCGGGTGCATACCGACTGGCCGGGATTTTTGGGGGGCCAAACGGCCCTGGTACAGCTTTTTTCGTTGAGCATGACGGCCTGCTGGCGACCACCCGTTACACCGTTGGCGGGATTGAACAGGTCACGATTGAGATGGAAACCGGACGCCAGTTTTTAGGGCAGGTGGTGCGAGCGTACCCGGAAATTGACCTGGCGCTGATTCAGGTGGAACATACGGTAAACGACCTGATGCCGGTGAGCATTCTCCCGCGCGTACCGGAAGATACCCCGCTGATGGTCATCACCTATAGCGGCAACAGTCTGCGGGGCAAGCGCCGTACCACACGGCGGGTTTTACCGGCGCACTGGTTCCCCACCAATATCCCCCACGAAAAACTCACGGACGCGGGCGGCGCGCCTATCCTGGATGACCGTCAGTATATTCTGGGCATGATTACGCGCAATGTCAGCAGCACCTCGGACTACGTGTACGGCCTGCATATCGGCACGATCCGCAAATATGTGGAAAGCTACCGACAGGAAAAATCGTCCCGCCAGGGGATTTACTGCCGGTCATGCGGTAGCCTGAGCCGGGCAGCGCTCGCTGGAGGCTACTACTGTGAAACCTGTGGCGGTCTGATGCCGCGTGCTAACCAGATGCTACGTTACTGGAATCAGCAAAGCGCGGCGCTTTACCACGAGAACCAGCGGGTGAGCTGTATTCACTGCAATACGGCGGTGGGCTTTCATAAAGGGCGCTGCCTGCGCTGTGGGCATGATCAGAGCCGCCGGTAATGTCTACTGAGTTGGAGTGAAGAGATCTATGTTAGGATTTCGAGGACGCAACAGCCGTAATGAAGCTCAACCGTCTCTGGAAAGCTATGCCGGGACGGTAGAACAGATTTTACCGGCCGTAGGGGTTGACCCGGTGGCGGCGCGGATGCAAACGGACGAGGGCTACGGCTGGACGTTCAAACGTGGTTCAGCCACGATTGAGGTGTTTGTCGCGCAGCAAGAAAATGTCGGCTATTTACAGGTGCTATCCCCCATTATGCACCTACCTTCAAGTGGGTTGCTCCCCCTCTATCGTCACCTGCTTGAACTCAACCTGGGGCTGACGAACGCCACCTTAGGCGTGTACCAGGACGTAGTATACGTGTTCAGTGAGCGCCCCCTACAAGGTATGGACGCCATTGAAGCCAACACCATCATTCAGTTGGTCAGTGATTACGCAGATGACCTGGACGATAAACTGGTCGCTGAGTTTGGCGGGCGACGTTATAACCAGATATAGGGGTCAGTTGTCAGCCATCATATCAGACGAGATTCGTAGGGGCGCATGGCGATGCGCCCTCTTTTGAAAACATACAAAACCCATCTTAATTCGGCAGCGGCGGCGGATCTACCAGCGGCAAGTTACCACAGTCACCAGCAGTCACCGTGACATCTGCCGCTATCCAGATTCCCTCAGCCAGACGCCACCAAACTCCCCCGTTAATTGCTCGCGCATCTGGATAGGCATAGTATCCACCGGGGACACCCTGCCGCAGCGGATAAGCTGTCCCCGGCCCGCCGCGCAGGTTGACATCCCCCGCCCAGGCCGCCACACAGGCCGCATCCAGCGGGATACTGGTCAGGAATCCAGACCCCGGCTCAAACGGAAACACGACATCCCCCAGCGCGAAAGGCAGCGCAAACTCACGCGGCAGCAGCGGCAGCGGCAGGTAACGAGCGCGGACGAAGGCGTAATCTTCCGGCTGCGCGGCTGCGGTCAACTGGCGACCATCATAGGCAAAATGCAGGCGTTCCCCGGCGTTAATCGTCTGTAGCCGCTCCTCGCCGTACCACAGATGCCCTTCCAGCACACTGACCGTCACTTCTACCGGGGCGGGTGTTTCTAGCCAGAGTGTCCCGGCAAAATGCAGCTCCAGCGTGTTCGCCACCAGCATCACTTCCTGTTCCAGGTCGGGCGTCTGTACGAGAATGCCATTGTCCGGCGCGGTGTTGCAGGGGCGTTCACCCGGCGGGGAAGATTCAAAGTTAAAGGCTTGCAGCGTCCCGTAAAAATACGGTGAACCGGGGTTCTGTGAGTCCACAACGGGCAGGGCGTTCAGGTCGAAATCCGCCCGCACCAGTCCGGCGGATACCCACCCGGTAGTCCCTGGCACAACCACCCACAGCCAGGCGTTATCGCCGGTGCGTCCCAGCACCTCAACTGACTGACCGAATGAGAGGATATCAGAAAGCGGGCCGGACTCATTCGGCTCTGCCCGCACATTCGCCCCATTCGTAGCTTCCACAGTGGCGACCAGTCGCACTGCGTCCGATGGTGCTTCACTGGCGTTCTCAACCTGAACATCGCCAAATGTCAGCATCGTCACCACGCCATCCGGCAAGTTGGCGCGAACCTTCGCCAGCGCGATTCCCCATGCTTCGGATTCCGGGTCAAACGCCTCGGTTGAAAAACCGGACAGCGCTGACGCATCCACTATATCTCCCGGTTCCGCCCATACCAGACGAACATTCGGGCGCGGATCAGGTGTGGCTGGGGCGTATCCGTAGCACACCTGATTACGTCCGGTTTCCGCGCACCCTTGCTGCGTCATATCCACCGCACTCTGGAATAACAGGGCGCATTGTTCCTGTCCCAAAACAGGCATCACTGCAATCAACAACACACCCAGTAAGATCAATCCTGTTTTTCGCATCCGCCCTACCCCGCTGCCGCTTCATATAGCTCGACCAGCACACCGCCGGTACTTTTGGGGTGGACGAAGGCATAGCGCGTGCCGTTGTCACGGGTGCGGGGCGTCTCGTTGATGAGTTCAATCCCCGCCGCCGCCAGTGTCGTCATCACCGCCTCAATATCCCCCACCGCCAGGCAAATGTGGTGCATACCCGGCCCGCGTTTGGCGAGGTACTTAGCAATACCGCTGTCCGCCGTCGTCGGCCTGACCAGTTCCACATGGGCGCTCCCGGCATCCAGAAAGGCAATCTCTACCGCTTCATCCGCGACTTCCTGCCTGCCGCCCATTTCCAAACCCAGGGCATCCCGCCAGAAAACCAGCGCTGCATCCAGATCATCCACCACCACAGCCAGATGATCGATCTTGATTTTGCTCATAGTTGCTCCTTGTACACTGCAAACAGTCTGCACGCCAACATCAATGAACACCTATTATACTGAACATACACGTCCCGAATGAACAGAACCAAATTCTCGGACTGTAACGGATTAATGTTATAATGCGGGAAAATTCTTTGAGAACTGCTATTCATCCTAAAATTCACGCTATAGGAGGTTGCTCCCTATGACTACACCTTCAGAAGACACCACCCTGCTGCTGCACATGACCGCAGAACACGAGGCGTTGCAACAAGCGGTGCGAAATTTTGCCCAAAAAGAGATTGCCCCCATCGCCGCCGAACACGATGAAAGCGGCGAATTCCCGTTGGATACGATTAAGAAGATGGGCGCGATGGGCTTGATGGGCATTGAAGTGCCGGAAGAATACGGCGGTGCCGGCATGGATACCCTGGCTTACGTGCTGACGATGATCGAAGTCGCCAAAGCCGACGCCAGCCACAGCACGATTGTCAGCGTGAACAACTCGCTGTACTGTCATGGGCTGATGCGGTTTGGCACAGAGGCGCAGAAACAGCAGTTTCTCGTCCCGGTAGCCGGGGGCGATAAAATCGGCGCGTACAGTCTGACCGAACCAATGTCGGGCAGTGATGCTGGAACTATGGCGAGCCGGGCGGTATTGAATGACGCCGGGACGCACTACGTCATCAACGGGCGTAAAAGCTGGGTCACTAGCGGCCCGGTAGCGGATTTCATTGTGGCTTTTATTATGACCGACCCGGATAAGAAGCATAACGGCATCACCGCCTTTATGATTGACACCACCAAACCGGGCTTTATCCGGGGCAAGAAAGAGCCGAAACTGGGGATTCGCGCCAGTGCTACCAGCGAAATCGTGTTCGATAATTACGAATGCCCGGTTGAAAACGTCCTGGGCGAAGTGGGCAAAGGCTTCAAAATCGCTATGACCGTCCTCGACGCCGGGCGGATTGGCATCGCGTCGCAGGCGCTCGGCGTCGCGGAAGCCGCGTACGAGGCGGCAGTGCAGTATGCCCGTGAGCGTGAGGCCTTCGGTGGGCCCATCGGCCAGCTTCAGATGATCCAGCAAAAAATCGCGGATATGAAAACCCGGATTGAAGCCAGCCGCCTGCTAATCTATAACGCAGCCCTCGCCAAAGAACGCAGCAAACACAATGGCGGGCGCTACACGCTGGAAGCGAGCATGGCGAAGCTGTTCGCCAGCGAAACAGCGGCGTTCGTCACCGATGAGGCCGTCCAGATTCATGGCGGGATAGGCTACAGCAAGGAACTACCAGTGGAGCGATACTATCGTGACGCCCGTATTACCCGGATTTACGAAGGGACAAGCGAAGTGCAGCGCCTGGTGATTGCCCGCAACGAGTTAGGGTTGCGCTGATTGCCCTATATACTAACTTACGAACAAAGGATTATTTCCCATGAAAGCAGCAGTGATTACCGGGCATGGCGGGGTGGAAGTCGTCAGTGTTGCCCATGATTTACCAGTACCCGAACCGGGGCCGGGTGAAGTCCGATTGAAAATCCGTGCGGCGGCGCTCAACCGGCTCGATCTGTGGGTGCGGGCTGGATGGCCGGGGCTGCACCTGGATTTGCCGCATGTGATGTGCGCCGACGGTGCGGGCGTGGTGGATGCCGTCGGCGCGGGCGTGACCCAGTTTCAGCCCGGCGACAGAGTGAGCATTGACCCGACGATTGTGCCGCCCGACAGCCCTGCCCTGATGACCGGCCTCGAAAACCAGTCACGCATCGCCATTCTGGGGGAACACCGTCCTGGCGTGGCGGCGGAGTACGTGGTGCTGCCGGTACGCAACCTGATGAAAATGCCAGATGATGTCACGTTTCAGGAAGCGGCGGCAGCCGGGCTGGTGTATGTGACCGCCTGGCACTCGCTGATGACACGCGGCGGGCTGCGGGCGGGGGAAACCGTGCTGATCGTGGGGGCGGGCGGGGGCGTCAACAGCGCCAGTATCCAGATCGCTAAATTGGCCGGGGCGAAAGTCTTTGTGGTGGGCAGCAGCGCCGAAAAATGCGAGAAAGCCCGTGAACTCGGCGCGGATGTCGCCGTCAACCGGGCGGAAACACCAGAATGGGCAAAAGCCCTGTACAAACTGAGCGACAAACAGGGTTTCGATGTCGTGGTAGATAACGTCGGCGCGGCCACATTCAACGACAGCATTCGCTCCACCAAAATCGGCGGGCGGCTGCTGGTCGTGGGCAACACCAGCGGGCCAATGGTCGAAATTGATCTGCGGCAGGTGTTTTTCCGCCACATGAGCATCATTGGCAGCACGATGGGGCCGCATCAGGATTACGTCAAAGTGATGAACCTGGTCTTTGACGGCAGACTCAAGCCCGTTATCGGCGCGGTCTTCCCGCTGGAAGACGCAGCGAAAGCCCAGGAAACCCTGGAAAACTTCGACGTATTCGGCAAAGTTGTGCTGGAAATCGGGTAGCCAAAGCGAATCATCAAGGCATAGGAGGTTTTACCGCTGTGCGTTTAATGTATTCAATGACTCCACTATGGATTATCAGGCATACTTGCTGCGAGTTATCGCAGACGAATTAGGACTCAAACAGGCCGAAGACATCGCCCGCCAGCCCGGAATGCGGGCGGTGTATCGCCTGACGATTCGGTATCACGATAACCGTTCATTTGATTCGGTAGCGACTTTATCGCGCTATGTGACCGACCTACCCCGTTTGGAAATCGCTTATCAGGAATTGTTTAACCACAAACCGCTGACGCTGGATATTGAGCAAGTGCGTTTTGACGCTTTCGCCGGGGCGCTGCTCAAACTGCGCTTCGATCACACCGCTGACCAACCGAATATCCCGGCGTATGGGGTAGACCTGTGGATGCTGGAACGGGCGGCGGGCGGGTTTGCCAAAAGCATCATCCTCGCCCCTAAACTGGCACAGGGTATTCACGCTGAGTTGGTCGCAGCGGTGCAGGAACATCTGCCAGAAGCGGTGAAAGAAGTGTGGAGATAACATGGGCAACTATACCGAAACCGAAATCAAGATGTATGTGCCGCACCTGGAACTGGTGCAAATCCGGTTAGATCGACTCGGCGCACGGCTGACCGCCCCGCGTGTATACGAACATAATGTACGCTACGAAAATACGGAGAACACGCTGGTTTCCAGTGGAATCGTTGTGCGGCTGCGCCAGGATTCCCGCGCCCGATTGACGTACAAAGACAGCGGCAGCGTCCGTGAGGGAATTATCAGCCGGTTTGAAGCGGAGGTCGAAGTGAGCGACTTTGACACCATGCAAACTATTCTTGGCAAACTCGGCTATCACCCTTACATGATCTACGAAAAATACCGCACCACGTATGAACTGGACGAGGCGGAAATCGTGCTGGATGAACTCCCCTACGGTAACTTCGTGGAGATTGAAGCGCCGCACGAGCAGATCGAACATCTGATTCAGCAATTGGCGCTGAGTGACCAACCCCGTATGAATGCCAGTTACGCCGGGCTGTTCGAGCAGGTTAAGCGGCGGTTGGGGTTAGATTTCACCGATCTGACGTTTGCCAACTTCAAAGGAATCCACGTGCCGGAAAGCGTCTTCGTATCCGTGTAATGCAGCATAATCGCCCCGGAACTACCTCTTATCGGCAGTCAACCGGTCTCGATTTGTCCGGTACTGATACAGCACGCCAACCACGGCCAGCACCAACCACGCGAGTCCGCCGAGAAGTGTGGGCGCAACGTTGTCATAGCCAACCGTCAGAAATACGCCGGGAACGAAATATCCAATTCCGTAAATAACTCCACCAGCACCGCTCAATGCTGTGCTGATAATAATCATCAGCTTATTGATCGCCAGCGCGACAATCGCCCCCAGGACAGCGCCCACAATGATGACGATAATGCCCAGGCCATTCACACTGATATTCAAGGCAGACAGCACTGACGCCACCACAAAAGCCCCCAGGACAGCCCCGGACAAGGCGATGCCAATAAAGTACAGGAAATAGAAGATAATCGCGCCGATGATGCCTCCCACGAGGCCCACAATAATCGCAACCGTCTGTTGGCCGTTGCCGATGAGCGCCACGCCCAGCCAGAAGCCACCCAGAAAACCCGCCAATACCAGAATGACCCGAAACAGGCGAAACCCGAAGAAGCAGCTTACCAATCCGATGATAAGCGCCAGCAGTGCGCTCAATGTGCCGGTAATAACCATCACTTTCCCCTTTGCATTGCTTATCCAGGGAGAAATTATAAGCACTGGCGCGTCCGTTCACAAGCAACTGCCCCGTAAGTAAAGGATTGGTGCGTGGTCATTGCTATGCCCTCGTTTCCGGCCTTACAATGGGGGAACTTATGACTCATTATATTAACCCATAAGGTAGATACCATCATGGATTCGGCACTTTTCCTGGCGCTGGCCTCCATACACGTTGGTGCGGTGATGACTCCCGGCGCGAATTTTCTGCGGGTGACGCAGAACGCACTGACCTATTCCCGACGCAGTGGACTGCTGACGGTGGTCGGCGTGGCAACCGGGAGTAGTTTATACGTCACTGCCGGTATTATTGGTTTTACGGCGGTGATCTCCCAATCCCCGCTGATCTATAACAGTATCCGTGTGGTTGGGGCGCTGTATTTCACCTATATGGGCTGGGGACTGCTCAGACGCCAGCCCCGCCTGACCGGGATGACCGTCCCTGACGAGTCTGCTCCGGCATTCAACCCCAACGGCGCGTATCGCAGTGGGTTCATGACCGCGATTGCGAACCCGGCTTCGGCGCTGTATTTTCTCTCTATCTTCACTTCGTTTATCCCCCTGTCCTCTACACTGGCTGATAAAACATTCGCCGGACTGCTGCTGCTCACGATTACGTTCACCTGGTACAGCACCGTGGCGATGCTGTTCTCCTATAGCCGGGTACGCGCCTTTTACCGCCGGGCCGAGGTGAGCATGAATCGATTTTTCGGCGTGATCTGGCTGCTGCTGGCCGTCAAACTCCTGGCCGGGTAATCGTGTTTTCACCGGCTGGTAGATAGGTTACAATCAGGCCATTCACCAATCAGAAAGTAAGGAATCTCGGTCATGGCTGAAGAAAAGATGACTCTCCACGATGCGCAGCACACATGGGAAGATCAGCTTGTCAATCCTGGTTTGAATAAATTCCCAGAACGGAAAGAAACATTCACAACGTCATCCGACATCCCGGTCAAGCGCCTATATACACCCGATGACGCGCCGGGGGATTATCTGGCCGAATCCGGTTTCCCTGGCGAGTATCCGTACACACGCGGCGTCCAGCCCACCATGTACCGGGGACGCTTCTGGACGATGCGACAGTATGCCGGGTACGCCACAGCGGAGGAATCCAACGCCCGCTACCGCTACCTGCTGGAACAGGGACAAACCGGCTTGTCGGTGGCCTTCGACCTGCCCACGCAAATCGGCTATGACGCGGACGACCCGCTGGCGGAGGGCGAAGTGGGCAAAGTCGGTGTGAGCATCAGCAGTATTCACGACATGGCGAAGCTGTTCGACTCGATTCCGCTGGATAAAGTCTCGACCAGTATGACGATTAACGCCCCCGCTTCTATCCTGCTGGCGATGTATATCGCGGTAGCGAAACGCCAGGGCGTGGCGGAAAATAAGCTGCGTGGCACGGTGCAGAACGACATCCTCAAAGAATACGTGGCGCGGGGGACATACATCTTCCCACCGGCTCCCTCGATGCGGCTGATTACCGACCTGTTCGGCTACTGCAAAACCAACGTGCCACACTGGAACACGATCAGCATCAGCGGCTACCACATCCGCGAGGCGGGCTGCACCGCCGTGCAGGAAGTCGCGTTCACCCTGGCGAACGGCATCGCTTACGTGCAGGCGGCGGTGGATGCCGGGCTGGATGTAGATGACTTCGCGCCGCAGCTATCATTCTTCTTTAATGCCCACAACCAGTTCCTCGAAGAAATCGCCAAGTTCCGTGCTGCCCGCAAACTGTGGGCACACATCATGCGCGAACGGTTCCAGGCACAGAATCCACGCAGTTGGCAGTTGAAATTCCACACGCAGACTGGCGGCAGCACGCTCACGGCGCAGCAGCCGGAGAACAACATCGTGCGCGTGGCGCTGCAAGCCCTGGCGGCGGTGATGGGCGGCACGCAGTCACTCCACACCAATAGCATGGACGAGGCGCTGGCGCTGCCCACACAGAAAGCCGTGCAGGTCGCGCTGCGGACACAGCAGATTATCGCCTACGAAACCGGCGCGGCGGACAGCGTAGACCCGCTGGCGGGGAGCTACCTCATCGAGAGCCTGACGGACGAAATCGTGAAACGAGCAGAGGACTATATCGCCAAAATTGACGACTTGGGCGGGGCGCTACCCGCGATTGAGGGCGGCTTCATCAACCAGGAGATTCAGGACGCGGCCTATGCCTACCAGCAGGCAGTGGAGCGCAGCGAACAGATTATCGTCGGCATGAACCAGTTCACGGTGGAGGACGAAGCGCAGCCCGACCTGCTGCGGGTAGACCCGGCGATTGAGGCGGCGCAACGGGAAAAACTGGCGGCGCTGCGGGCGGGACGCGACAACGGGCGCGTAGCCGAACTCCGCGCTCACCTAGACACGGCGGCACGAGGCGGTGAGAACCTGATGCCCCTCTTTATTGAATGTGTGGAAAATGACGTAACACTGGGGGAAATCTGCCACACGCTGCGCGGCGTCTTCGGGGAGTACCGGCCAAACGTGAGCATATAGTCGGAGGGTTTGTAATGGGTGACAATGACTTCCGAGCGGTGGTGGTGGGGCAGGAAAGCCTAGATAACCTGCGCCTGTCAAACACGTTGCGTAAATTCATCGGCAAAGAACAGATCTTCCGCTACCTGGAAACCCGGCACTTGCTTGAGTTCCTGGCGGATAAAGATCGGCAGGCCATCGGCATCTTTTTTGATCTGTTCAGTTTTCCGGTAGAAGAGGCCACGCAAACCATCGGGTATATCCGTGATCGTTATCCAAATGCTGTGTTCTGCATTTACCTGAGCAATCTGGAACATCAAACCCTGTGGCACACGCTTCCCGAAAAGTGGCAGCAGCGTATTGGTCACTACATAAAGTTGTATAAAGAGCCAGATGACACAGAGCTGGAGCCAATTGTAAATCTAACTCTCACAGGAGTTTGGGGATTAGCTCTATCCAATTTAGATCCCGGATCGCAAAAAGTAAGCGACTGGTCGGAGAAATTCGTCAGGCCCTATCGTACTGACGACACCGCAGAAGATATGATCTTGCAAGCTCAGCTACTCAGCGCGCGATTGGGATGTATTCGTATCGTCCTGACGGATCGACTCCGGGATAAAGGCTTTTCCATCTGGATTGACCAGCATTTACTGGTCATGGCAAAGGTGGATGGATTCAATCGGCGAGGGCGCTGGATAAGTGCAAAATGCTCATTCTGGTTGTATCACGCCAGGGGATCAACAATTCCAGTTCGTGAAATGGAATACCGGTATTTCTTCAATCCGCAAACCGATTGTCCCCTGCTCTACCGTGCTGTTGGTGAGGATATCATGAACTATCGCTCATCCAGCACGTATTACCGGGGCAAAACGCTACCGAACTCATGCAGGTGATTACATCGAACCTGCAGGAAGAGAATAGTTGAGTTGCCCATGCTGCACGGCGGCTTCAGAATATAGACCGAATGTGTGAGTATTTGAGTGCCACTGGCGAATTATTAAGATGAGTTTTCTGACAACCCTGTTGAAGTTAACTTGCCCAGACAAAGAGATACTAACCGGACAAACGGAATGGGTAAGCAAAGCATTAGAGGTTATTCAATGTATTGGTTCGTCCAGAAACCCAATAAAAGAGTATGAATGCTGATGGAGCTTCATTGCATTATGGTAGCTCTTGCACTATATGAGCATTTGACGATTTGGCTCAAATCGCGAGGAGAAAGCACAGACGAAGAATCAGTCAAAGAAAAGATGGCAGAAGATTTGGGTTATCAAGTCATCAACGAACGGTCTTTTTGGGATATGTTTAGAAACGGATTGCTCCATCAAAGGTATGCGAAAAATCAGCAAAACCGGATATCTCTTTCATTCAAATTTCTCAGCCTGCCAGAATTCAGGATATAACGGCACTCCTGTAATCTGCATTGATCCTCTGATTTGCGAACAAAGTGTTGGATGAATTTATCAATACCCCAATTGTTGTTGACTTCACCAAGTTTCCCTCTTGCATCAGTTAAGTGAGGGGCTAGAGCTGGACAAACTGTTAACAGGGAATTAATGTACAATTGTCTCATACCACCATGACCGGGAAAAAGCCATGAGCAGATCCGTCCCGTTGCATCTGGCTGGAACGTGTCTGCCAGCGCCCTCCCACCTCTAATCCCATCGTCCGCGTGCGTACCCTAGCGAAAAAAGAATTGGCCGGGGGCGCGGCAGAAAACCACCAACGCATCTGTCTTTTTAACTTCCGGGGCCGAACTCACCGCCGACCAGGAAGAACTCACCACCTACCTGGAAAAACGCTGGTCAGGCAGCGCCCCGACTTCGACCTGCTGCTCACGAACAGTATGTCACCCCCTATGGCGACGGTTTGGACATTGGTGATTACCCGACGGGCATTCGACCTGCTGGAAACCACGCTGAACCGGCCAACATCTTCATCTCTATAAACGCAGCGAAAGCAATGCCTTCGCCCTGCTGGTACTGGCGCCAGCTCAAGCAGGCAGGCTGGAACCGTTCCTCAAGTCTGGCGCGCTCGTACCGGGTGAGGATTGGGAAAAGCGTTACGGGAACCGGATTCAACGGTATCAATACCTGGTGATGGCGCTCATTGGGCCGGAAACGCTGCGCTCCGAGGTCTGCCTGAAGGTACCTGGGCGCTTAGATCCAGCGCAGCCATCATCCCGGTATGGCACAACGGCTTCACCTACCGCGCCCATCGAGTGGCACATTCCACCGTCGGCAGTGCTGCAAAACCACACCATTCGCGTGCTGGAAAAGCGCCTGGCCTATAACAACGCATCGTGGAACTGCTCAACCGCTTCGGATTGACGCCGTAGCTTGAATCCTGTCTTTGTTTTCCGTCGCCGCTACCAATACCCGGTAATGATGACAAACCGCACCAGCCCATTTCCTCCATACTGCGCCCGGCTGTGGACGCTGGCTGGCGGTTCACCGCTGCTGGTTTTCAGGTCAACGCATGGTGTTGCGTGCTGGCAAACGCCACCAGCATAGATCGCCGCGCAGATGCTCTGCCCCTGCCACTATGGAATGCTTCGCCAGTGGCGTGTGAGCCACGCTGTGGATGAGCGGACGGCTGCTGCTGACAGGGGCGTGCCTGGCAGGTGGCGGTTTTGTTTGCCGGATTCACGCTGTATAATATATGGTTCGTCTGGCGCTATTTCTGGGCCGATTATGATCGTCGGCGGCTGCCTTTTCTGATTATGCGACGCTGGCAGCCTAGGGTCATCTTACTTATTGCTTTCCTGCTCACGCAAGCCCATGCGCTTACAATCAGTCAGTGGAGATAACGTATAATGGTGGCAAATCTAAACTTCGAAGAATTACGCAGTAAACGCGCTGAAAAGTCCAGGCGGGAGGGCGAAGCCCATCAAACACCAGCGAGTCCGGGTTGCAGCACCGCCGCGAACGGCTGGACATCCTGCTTGATCGGCAGTTTCCGGTTTAGATGCCTTTGTCCACGGCACCGTGAACGCGGCTTTTAACATGGATAAAACCGGCAATGGGGATAGTGTCGTCACCGGTTGAGACGATTAGTTGACGGACGGCTGGTGTACGTTTTTCGCAGGATTTTACCGTCGTCGGCGGCACGCACTGGTGAAGTTCACGCCCGAGAAAATCTCCGTGAAATCGTGGAAATGGCGATGAAAACCGGCGCACCGGTCATCGGCCTGAACGACAGCAGTGGAGCGCGTATCCAGGAGAGCGTGGACAGCCTGGGCGGGTATGCGACATCTTCCTCCGCAATACGCTCGCCCACAGCAGGGTTGTGCCTGAATCCAGCGTCATTATGGGGCCAGTGCGCCCCACGCTGGCGGGGCGATCTGATCAGCCTCCACCGACTTTATCCTCATGGTCAGCAAGATAGCATTTATATGTTCATTACCGGCGGATGTCGTCAAACAGGTTACGCATGAGGATGTTTCGTTTGAGGGCCTGGGCGGCGCAAACGTCACGCGGCGAAAAGCGGCGTCTGCCATGTTCGGAAGAACGAAACCGAATCACTCATGCTGGTGCGCGAACTCCTGAGCTACCTGCCTCAGAACAACATGGAAGACGCGCCTTTCCTGGCAACAACCGATGATCCGCTGCGGGCGGAGCCGGAACTTGACGCCATCGTGCCGGACGAACCCAACAAACCCTACGATATGAAAGACATCATCACCCGTATCGTGGATGACGGTCACTTCCTGGAAATTCACGCTGAATACGCGGAAAACATCGTCGTGGGTTTTGCCCGCCTGGGCGGCCACAGTGTCGGCATCGTGGGCAACCAACCGATGGTGCTGGCGGGCGTACTGGACATCAAGGCCAGCGAAAAAGCGGCGCGGTTTATCCGCACCTGCGATTCATTCAACATCCCCCTGGTAACATTCGTAGATGTACCTGGATATATGCCAGGAACCGACCAGGAACACAATGGCATCATCCGTTCCGGCGCGAAGCTGGTGTTTGCCTACTGCGAAGCGACGGTGCCCAAGCTGACTGTCACCACCCGTAAATCCTACGGCGGCGCGTACTGTGTGATGAGCAGCAAGCACATTCGCAGTGACCTGAACCTGGCCTGGCCGACGGCGGAAATCGCGGTCATGGGGCCGGAAGGCGCAGTCGAGATCATCTTCCGGCGGGAACTCAAAGAAGCCGATGATCCAGTTGCTAAGAAAGCGGAACTGGCGGCAGATTACCGCAAGAAGTTCGCCAACCCGTATATCGCGGCTGAACGCGGCTTCGTGGACGATGTCATTGAGCCACGCGACACCCGCGCCCGGTTGATTAACGCGCTGGAAGCCCTGCAAAACAAGCGCGATGAGAACCCACCCCGCAAACATGGCAATATGCCACTGTAGGGGGGAGACGAGGATAAAATGATGCGTGAGCAAACTAAAATCAACAAAGTGCTGATCGCCAACCGGGGCGAAATCGCCGTCCGCATTATCCGCGCCTGCCGTGACCTGGGTATCCCCACCGTCGCCGTCTATTCGGATGCGGATCGCGCCGCGCTGCATGTGCGTTACGCCGATGAAGCGATTCACATCGGCGCACCTGCCCCGCGTGAAAGCTACCTGCGGATGGATAAGATCATCGCCGCCGCCAAGAAAACCGGCGCGGATGCCATTCATCCCGGCTATGGCTTCCTGGCGGAAAACGCAACTTTCGCCCAACAAGTGAACGATGAAGGCCTGATTTTTATTGGCCCAACCCCCAGCGCCATCGCCACGATGGGCGACAAACACTCGGCGCGGGTGGCTGTGCGCAAAAACAATGTCCCGCTCATCCCCGGCACAGATGCCGGACTGCCGGATGAAGACCTGATTGCCGCCGCCAAGCGCATTGGCTTCCCCGTGCTGATTAAAGCCGTCGCGGGTGGTGGTGGCAAAGGGATGCGTGAAGTCCACCAGGAATCCGAATTCAAAGAGGCGCTGGCAACCGCCCGGCGCGAAGCGGAAAGCGCCTTTGGCAACGGCGATGTCTACGTCGAAAAACTGTTGGTAGGGGCGCGGCATATCGAGTTCCAGATTCTGGCCGATACACACGGCAACACCATCCACCTGGGCGAACGCGAATGCTCGATTCAGCGGCGGCATCAGAAACTCGTGGAAGAAGCCCCCAGCGTATTCGTAGATGAAGATTTGCGCCGCCGGATGGGTGAGATGGCAATCGCAGCCGCCGAGTCGGTGGGCTACGTAAACGCCGGAACCATCGAGTGCATGGTGGATGAGAACAAGAACTTCTATTTTCTGGAAATGAACACCCGCCTCCAGGTGGAACACCCGGTCACGGAACTCGTCACCGGCGTTGATCTGGTGAAAGAGCAGATTCGGATTGCACGCGGGCGGCGGATGGGGCCAACCGAGAGTTTCCTGCAACCCAAAGGCTGGGCCATGGAATGCCGCATCAACGCCGAAGACCCCTACGCAAACTTCATGCCATCTGTCGGCAAGATCAATGCGCTGATTACCCCAACCGGCCCTGGTGTCAGGGTAGATAGCGGCGTCTACAGCGGCTACGAAATCACACCCTATTACGACAGCATGATCGCCAAGCTCATCTGCTGGGGCGAAGACCGGGGCGAGGCGATGTTGCGAATGCGGCGGGCGCTGGCCGAATACACCATTATGGGATTGAAGCATAATATCCCCTTTCATATCAACCTACTCAACAGCTTCAGCTTTATCGCCGGGAAGATTGACACGAACTTCGTCGAGCAGCGGTTCAGCATGAATACCTATGAAGAAGACCCCACCCATGACGACCTGGAAGCTGCTGCTATCGCCGTGACCCTCTACGCCCACCGGATGCGCCAATTGGCGACTCAGGTCGTCCAGCCGGGCAAACGCGATACGAGCAACTGGAAGTGGTACACCCGCTATGAAAGGATGCACCGGTGAAGTATATTACAACGATCAATGAAAAGACCTTTGAGGTCGAAATTGACAAAAACGGCAGCGTAACGGTCAACGGTGAACCGCGTGAAGTGGATTTTCTGGAACTGGGCGGCTCACTGTACTCACTCATCATGAACGACCAGTCCTTTGCCGCGGTGATTGACGGGCAGCAAGGCCATTATGAGGTTCAGATTCAGGGGCGGCTGTTTGAAGCCGAAGTGCTGGACGAACGCTCTCAACTGATGCTGGCGCGTACTGGCGGTGGCCGGGATGATAGTGGTGAAGTTGCCATCAAGTCCCCGATGCCGGGCTTAATCGTCGCGATCCCGGTGGCGGAAGGACAGGAAGTTGAGGCCGGTCAGACAATCATCATTCTGGAATCGATGAAGATGCAGAATGAACTTAAAGCGCCGCGTAACGGCATCGTCGCGCGTATTCATGTCACCCCAGGGCAGACCGTTGAGCAGAAGAAAACACTGGTAACGATTACGTGATCGGCACGTCAACAAGCCAGGATTCAACTGAGGGCGGGTGGCACATCCGCCCTTCTGTATATCTGGGGCGCTCAACCCTGCTCGCCGCCGTGTGGTTAGCAGCACTCATGGCCTATATCCTGACGGGTGTAGGAAATGTGCCGTTTCATGGTGACGAATCGACCCAGATTTTCATGAGCCGGGACTATGCCTACCAGTTCATCCAGCACGACCTGAGCCAGATTGCCTACAGCGTGAACCCGGCCAGCCCCACCGAGCAGCATCTCCGCTTGCTGAATGGCACAATCAATAAATACGCCGTCGGCTTCGCGTGGCAACTGGCGGGATACACCCTGGATGACATCAACAACCAATGGGACTGGGGCGCGGACTGGGACTATAACCAGGCGAACGGTCATGCCCCCTCTTCCGGTTTGCTCACTGTCTCACGCTGGCCGTCGGCGCTGTTTTTGGCGGCAGGCGTGGTAGTCATGTTTGTGTTAGGGCGCAAGCTCGGGGGATTCCCGGCGGCCTACCTTGCCAGTCTGTACTATGCCCAAAATCCGGTATTGCTCCTCAATGGGCGGCGGGCGATGATGGAAGGCAGTTTCACCCTGTTCAGCCTGCTCACGGTGCTGGCTGGGGTGTGGTTCATCGAAAAACCGGACTGGAAACGGGGACTCCTGGTCGGAATCGCGGGCGGGCTGGCGCTGGCAAGCAAGCACACCGCCCTATTTACAGTGGTTGCCATCTGGGGCGGCTGCGGAGTGTATGCGCTGCTCCCAGTGTTCTCCAAATCCGTTTCGCGCCGGTTTTCCCGAATACTTCCTCTGCTGCTGGCAAGCCTCGTGGCGGCGGGCATATTCCTGGGGCTGAATCCCGCGTGGTGGGATAACCCCGTTTCGCGGGCTGGGGATGTACTGGCGCTGCGGGCAGACCTGCTGCACATTCAGGTAGACGTGTTCGGTGGCTATGCGGATTTCGGTGATCGACTGGCCGGGTTCGGGCGGCAGAGTCTCATCGCGCTGCCCCAATATTACGAGGTTGCCGGGTGGGAGGGTTATATTGGCGACCAGATCACAGCTTACGAGGCTTCCCCCTGGCGTGGGGTAAGCGTGGGCGGGTCGGCGGTTGGCGCAGCGCTGTTTCTGGCTATTATAGGGTCGGGTCTGTGGGTGCTGCTGCGCGCCCCATTAGCGAAACGGCCTGTTTACTGGCTGGTTGCGGGCTGGGCGCTGGTGATGATTATCACCACTCTGCTCTTGACTCCGCTAGAATGGCAGCGGTACTATCTGCCGGTCTATCCCGCCCTGGGCTTACTTGGCGCGGTAGGATTGGTACAGATAATCCGACTCACTTCTGCGAATTTACGCTCTCATAATACCAGGTAGGCCGGGGTTTACCGCCCACGCCACCTGAGACGAACAGACTTGTTATGCCCGATTGGATGACTGCAACTTTAGCTTCAGTACCGGCGTTCCTCTGGATTTATTTTGGCCTGGGGATTCCCTGGGCGCTGGTCGTTTTGCCCCGCTGGGACTGGCGCAATCGCGCCCTGGTACTGGCGCTGGCCTTCGCACTCGGCCCGGCCATCCTCACCGCCGGGATGTTCGTGTTGGGCAGCCTGGAAACGCCGCTGCTGGGCTTTGACCTGATTCTGATTGGAACCGCCATACTCGCAGCTATCGGCGCGGCGCTGGCATGGCGCAAGAAAGACAATCCCCCCACCACTGAACCGGAACAGGAGTTTTCCCGGTGGGGACGCGATGAAAAACTGCTGCTTGTACTGATCGCTATCGCCCTGGTCATCCGGTGGGTGGTCGTGGCCTACTGGCCGTTCACCGCCTATGATGCCCTGTGGGTCTACGGTTACGAAGGGCGTTTATATACCACGCTGGGACACATCCCAAATAGCATCGGCTACTATCCGCAGTTTCTGCCGCTGCAATTCACCTATGCACAGTTGGCTGTCGGCGGCATCAGCGACCACGCGGCTCGCGCTGCCCTGCCCTTTTTACACCTGGGCAGTATCCTCGCGGCGTATGTCCTGGGCAAACGGCTGGTCAACCGGCGCACCGGGCTGTTCCTGGCGGCGATCTGGGCGCTGTACCCCCATGTGGGCGAATGGTCACGCTTTGGCGACCTGGAAATCCCACTGACGTTTCTTTTCACCCTGAGCGCCGCTTTGTTCCTGATGGCATGGACGGGCAAATCGTACCGCCGCCGCTATGCGCTGATCGCGGGCGTTGTGCTGGGGATCGGCATGTGGACAAAGCCGACGATGGGCGCGTTCATCTGGGGTGTGGCGCTACTGGTTACGCTGGAACTCGTGCGCTTGCGTTTCGATTGGCGGGCGTGGCTGCCACGTTTTCAGGTCACTGTGTGGGCCGGACTCGCCTCGATTCCATTGGGCGCGGTCTGGTATATTCGTAACATCCTCAATGGACACAATGCCATTGATCTCCCGCCCGGCTACTGGCTCACACAGGCCGCCCGCAGTGGAGTCGAGTTCGGCTGGCCGCTGCTGGCGCTCATCATCGGGCTGCTGTTCGCCTATATGGCGCTGGCGCGTTCGCATCCCGCGAATTTCCGCAAAAGGATCACCACCGCACTGCTGGGCCTGACGCTGATTCTGGCCGGGGTGCTGCCGAGCATCCTCAATTCGGGTAGCCTGAGCGTGGTCGAAAACCGGATGCAACCCCCGGAATGGTTGGCGCTGGCCGCCGGAGCAGTTCTCCTGGGCGTGACGCTATGGCGTGTTCTTCAGCGATACGCTACACCGGTTGCCCGCACGCTCACCGGCAAGATCATCTGGGCGCTGCTGCTGGCGTTACCCTATTTCGTCACCTGGTTTTACTCCTACAGCTACCACTACCGCCTGTCGTTCCCCATCGTGCCGCTGCTGATTCTGCCGACGGCGGCGCTGCTGGCGCACACCTTCACCAGAGAGCGAGTCGCCCGTTGGCGGCTTGTCCCGCGTGTGCTGTTCGGCGCGGCGCTGGTGGCGTTGAGCGTGCCGGGTATCATCGCCCCGCTCAGTGACCCGAACGCCGGTTCGGACTGGCTGTGGACGGATAAATTGCCGGATGATATGGCGAAGTACCGTTCGGGCAACGAGGCGCTGCTGGCGGTCGTGGAAGGCTTGCAGATTTACAAAGACGACCACCCTGGCGCGATTCTGCACGTCGTCGCCCCGGGCATAGACCGGCTGCCGTTCTTCTTCCCCGGCGACGATATTCGCATCCATACCGCCCCAACCCACCTGAACGAATTGGAAGGCGTAGATTTCTTCGTCTACGGCACGCCGGAAACCACCGGCGCGTATGAAACCATTCCCTTGCAGGAGAATCAGATCGTGGGGGCGTTGGGGTTAGCCAATACCGGGTTCAAGACCAGCCCGGTGCGGCAGGCGTGGTCACGCGATGATGGCATTTTCCGCTATGAAGTCTTTGAACTGCACGTTGAAAACCGCTTCGTAGACCCGAAAGAATCGCTGCATGACCCGGCTGTGCCGGTGGTCTTTGGCGATATGATCCGCTTCCGAGGGCATGGCATCGGCGGAGATACCTTCTGGCCGGGGCGTCCAATCTTTTTGCAACTGTACTGGGAATCGCTCGCGCCCGCCGACAAAGATTACATGGTCTACATTCACCTGCGTGACCGGGAAGATAACGTGATTGCCGCCTGGGACGGCCCGGTGACGAATACAGACGATGGGCGCTACTATTCCACGCTGGTCTGGGAGCCAGGGGAGTTCGTGATTGATGAGCGCAAGCTGCGCCTGCCGGATGATCTGGTCATCAATCCGTATGAGGCGATCAGTTATTCAACATACCGGCTGGTGATCGGTTTTTACGACCTGCAAACTGAGGAACGCCTACCAGTGACCATTGACGGCCAACCAGCAGGCGATGGGTTTACGCTGAATGAACGCATCCTGCTCTTACCGGAAGCGCCGCAGTAACCTCAATGCAGCGCCAACAGGGCGGACGACAGCCGTTCCTGCACCTTACGCGAGTTGAACCGCGTCCACACTTCCGGGAAACCGGCCACCAGCGCGGGCGCTTCGGCTTCAAGCGAGTCCAGATAGGCATTTAACATGCCCATATTCACGCCATCAAGCTCATCCAGTAGCATATCCAGGCGGTGGCGGGCAGTGGCGATGTCGTTCAGCCGCCCCAGATGATCCTGGATCACCTTGAGTTCGGTGATGAATTCCGCGATGGACTTCCCCAATACGCTGTTAAACAGCGAGACGGTATAGCGCAGCCGCTTAAACTCAATCCGCAGGGCGTGCAGGGTTTCCACGTCGGGTTCGCCTGCCAGCAGTGGGTCGTAAGCCCGGACCGACGCCAAGCGTTCAGCAATCAACAGTGGCAAAACGTGTCGCACCTGATAAGGCCGGGGCGTATTCTGACGCAGCGCCACCGCTCCCTCGCCCGGCTGGGTCACAAAACCGGAGAATCTTTTCAAGAACCGCCGGTAGGCCTTACTATTCAGCAGGGCATTCAGGTTGCTGCGGGCTGCGTCCCGACGTTCGTCCAACTGCGCGATAATTTCCCCCATCGCGCTCTGCCCATCAGCGTCTAATGTGGCCTGGAAACGCTGTAAATCCAGAATCAGCACATCCAGGTCGCGCACCGCACCCAATGCCGCTGCGGTCTGGCGCAAGTCACGCATGAAGGGCTGGACGGCCTTCACTTTAAAATACGGCCTCAGCACGCGAAACGCGCTCCGCATCCGGCGGGTAGACACCCGCATGATATGCACATCCTCAATATCTTCGCCGGTGCGGCTGCCAGCCTCGCGTTGCAACATCACAATCAACTCGCCGAGCAGCACTTTGCGCCCAGCTTCTGCCATCGAATCATCGGGGGCGACGGGCTGCTGAAGACTTTGCAGCGCCGCAATCCGTTCGGTGTGATCGTCTTTCATACCCAAACCTCATTGCTGTGGAGAATGATAACGGTCATTATAATAAAACTTTATGTTTCCGTTAAAAACCGTAGGGAATCCTTAACCATGTTAAGAAACTATATAACCCGGTGCAAATTCGCCCATCCTTAACTGGACTCTCTAATCCAGGACTGAGGGTGCTATAATCGAACACAAAAACCAGGTTGACCGGAGATGATGTGATGACCTTTGATAAAACGCAGGTAGATCAGTATCAAGAGGCGCTGGAGGCGTGGGAAGCGGAAACGCTGAAAAAGACGCTGGACAAAATGCCGGAACGCCGGGACACCTTCATGACTCAATCCAGCGTGCCAATCAAACGGCTGTATACACCGCTGGACGTGGCCGACCTGGATCCACTGGCCGACATCGGCCTGCCGGGTGAATACCCGTTCACGCGCGGCGTTCATGCCACCGGGCATCGTGGCCGGTTGTGGACGATGCGCATGTTCGCCGGTTTCGGCACGGCGGAAGAAACCAACGCCCGTTACAAGTACCTGCTGGAACAGGGCAACATGGGACTGTCGGTGGCGTTCGACCTGGCGACGCTGATGGGCTATGATACCGACGCGCCGGAAGCACTGGGCGAGTTCGGCAAATGCGGTGTGGCCGTGAGTTCGCTCCAGGATATGGAAATCCTGTTTGACGGCATCCCCCTGGGTGATGTCTCCACCAGTATGACCATTAATTCCCCCGCCCCGATCATCTGGGCGTTTTACATCGCCGCCGCCGAAAAGCAGGGCGTGCCGATGGCGAAGCTGCGCGGTACGCTCCAGAACGACATTCTGAAAGAGTACATCGCGCAAAAAGAATTTATCTTCCCGCCCGAACCTTCGATGCGGCTCGTCACCGATACCATTGAGTTCGGTACGAACCATATGCCGGAATGGAACACCATCAGCATTAGCGGCTACCACATCCGCGAGGCGGGCAGCACCGCCGTCCAGGAACTGGCCTTCACGTTGGCGGACGGTCTGGAATACGTCCGTTGGGGTGTCGCGCGCGGGCTGGATGTGGACGATTTCGCGCCGCGCCTGAGTTTCTTCTTCAACGTCCATAATGACTTTTTTGAGGAAATCGCCAAAATGCGAGCCGCCCGTCGCATCTGGGCGAGGGAAATGAAAGAGACGTTCGGCGCGAAGAATCCGCGCTCGTGGCTGTGCCGCTTCCACACCCAGACAGCCGGAGTCAGCCTGACGGCACAGCAGCCGGAGATCAACCTGATCCGGGTGGCAGTACAGGCTTTAGCCGCTGTACTGGGCGGGGCGCAGTCCCTCCACACCAACAGCATGGATGAAGCCCTGGCGCTGCCCAGTGAACATGCGGTCACGCTGGCGCTACGGACGCAGCAAGTCATCGCGGAAGAAAGCGGCGTCACCAACACGATTGACCCGCTCGGCGGCAGTTACTTTGTCGAGGCGCTCACGAAACAAATGGAAGACGCGACCTATGATTACTTCCGGCGGATTGACGACCTGGGCGGCGTGATTCCGGCTATCAACGCTGGGTTCTTCCAACAGGAAATCGCCGACGCCAGCTACCGTCACCAGCGCGAAGTGGACACCAATGATCGCTACATCGTCGGGGTGAACAAGTACGCCAATGACGACCTGCCCCAAATACCGATTTTGCAGATGGATCCGAACGGCTATGAACGGCAGGCTGCGCGGTTGGCAAAGCTGCGACTGGAACGCGATAACGAAAAGGTGGAACAAACGCTTAATGCGCTGCGGCAGGCGTGCGCCGGCACTGAAAACACCATGCCATACATCATCAAAGCCGCTAAAGCCTACGCCACCCTTAGCGAAATCACAGATGTGATGCGCGAGGTATTCGGGCTGTATCAGGAACCCGCGTTTGTGTAGCTAATCCCGTAATAACTACCCATGCCAAAAGGCGCTGCGCTATTGCAAGCGCCTTTTATTTTGCGCCCCGTCCCGACCCATCCAGAGCCGGAAATTTCCCCAGATAAGCAGATAATGAATAGATATTGACTAATTAATCTATACAAATTATACTCAGTGTAGATACCATACGCAAACAGCCCTGGAGAACCGCCGTGACGACCACGACGTACAACGAACGGCCACGCATCGGACGCGAGTCCAAACCACAAGGCAAGCTGACTAACAAGTGGATTTTATGGGGAGGCATCCTCTTTAGTCTGGTTTTCACCGGGATCATCTGGGCCGCCGGGGCACGGTTAGAGGCGTTCCCCAAATTGCCTGACCAGGGGCCATCCTGGTACTACTGGAAATTGGCTGAACCCAGCGCGATTTCGCACCTCACAGCGTGGGGCTTCTATCTGGCACACCAGCTTTCGATGTGGGGGTTGATCTGGTACGCGCAGACCCGCGTGAAAACGTACACCACCGGCCTGCATAAGGTCAATGTCCTGGCATTAGGGGTCAACGCGCTGTTCATCGTCCTGCACTTCGTCCAGACGCACATCTGGTATGATGGGCTGGCGCAGGATGTTTCGATCTACACGTCGCAAGGGTCGGTGATTGTGATGCTGGTCTGGATTCTGCTGATGGAAAACAACCGGCGCGGCCTGATCTTCGGCAAAAAGATGCCCTTGAGTAAGCGCATCCTGCACGTAGCCCGCAAATATCACGGTTACTTTTTCGCCTGGGCGATCATCTATACCTTCTGGTATCACCCCATGGAGAACACCAACGGTCATCTGGTCGGCTTCTTCTATACCTTCCTGCTGCTGCTGCAAGGCAGCCTGTTCCTGACGCGCATTCACGTCAACAAATTTTGGATGTTTATCCAGGAAGTCATCGTCCTGGCACACGGCACGATTGTCGCCATCGTCCAGGGAAACAATATGTGGCCGATGTTCTTTTTCGGGTTTGCCGGTATTTTCGTCATCACCCAGATGCACGGTTTACGCCTGTCCCGCTGGATGAAGGGGGCTTTCCTGGCCGCCTACATCATCGGGGCAACTGTCATCTACACCCAACCGACCTGGCAGGGCAAACTCTGGCAGCTGGCGGCCATTCCGATGATTGACTATCTGGCGGTGGTGGTGCTGGCGCTGCTCATCGGTGCGGGCATCTGGGTTGCAGACCGTTTTCGTGGCAAGCAGGTCGCTGCCGAAGCAGCAGCCTAGAGGATCAGGAGAGAGGGCGAATTATGGGTATCCTGGATAACAAAGTGGCGGTCATCACTGGCAGCAGTCGCGGTTTAGGGCTGGGCATCGCCGAACGCTACGCAGCGGAAGGCGCAGCGGTCATCATCACCTCCCGTTCGGAAAAATCGGTTGAGCGGGCCGTCAACACGCTCAAGCAGCAAGGCGCGAAAGTCGCCGGGATTGCCTGTGACGTGGGCGACCTGGACTCGGTTAAAAAACTGCGGGATTTCACACTGGACACCTTCGGCTCACTGGATATCTGGGTGAATAATGCCGGGCTTTCCGGCCCATACGGCCCCACCGCCGACCTGTCTATTGAATCCTACGAGCAGGTGCTGGACACCAACATCTACGGTACGTACTATGGCTCGGTGATCGCTGTCCGCCATTTTGTCGCGCAAGGCAGCGGCAAGCTCATCAATCTGTTGGGGCGGGGCGACAAAGGGCCGGTGAAATACCAGAACGCCTACGCGCCCAGCAAAATCTGGGTACGCAGCTTCACACTGGCGCTGGCACAAGAATACGCCGATTCAGGTGTCGGTATCTTCGCCTTTAACCCCGGTCTGGTCGAAACCGATATGACCCAGCAGGTCGCCGCCATTCAGGGATATGAGGCTAAACTCAACCCGCTCCGAACCATCCGGCGTATGTGGGGCAACCCACCGGAAGTCCCGGCAGAGAAAGCCCTGTGGCTGGCCTCAGCAGCCACCGACGGCAAAACAGGGATTGAAGTCCAAGTGCTGGATTTCCCGCGGGTCGTGCGCGGCGCACTGGGCGAAGGGCTGCTCCGGCTGACCGGCAAGCATAATACTGTGCCCCTTCAGATCGAAGTCATTCCGCCAGCCGTACCTTAATCCTCTGCAAACGGACAAATCTATACGGAGACGGTGGATTTACGAGCGCCGTCTTTTTGATTCCGCAACGCGCCACCTTACCGTATCGGGTTGGAGCGGGTACAATACAGGGTATGGAACCGAAACAAGTCGCACTCATTACTGGCGCGTCCAGCGGCATTGGCTACGCGACAGCGCTGGCCTT
>JACKCH010000018.1 GCA_020634115.1 Anaerolineaceae bacterium | reverse complement strand
TGTTGGCCGGGCACGCTTATCCACAGAAAGTGGCTACGGCTGGACGTTCAGACAAGGTTCCACCATCTTGGAAGTCTACATTTCAACCCAGAATGATGTGAACTACTTCCAGGTGCTTTCTCCTTTACTACAGATGCCCCCGGAAAATGTACGGTTACCCCTTTATCAGCGCCTGCTTGAACTGAACTTACAGCTCACCAGTGCCACTCTTGGGGTCTACCTGGATATTGTCTACCTGTTTTCAGAAATGAAGCTGTCAGGACTGGACCAGGCACGGATTCAAAACGCAATCATCCAGATGGCAGCCTACGCTAACGAACTGGATAGCAAGCTGGTCGCAGAATTCGGCGGCAAACTGTACTCGGAAATGTCACCCTCACCTTAGGCAGCAAGCAGGCTATTGCTTGTCGTCCTTCGGCATCCGGTAGCCCAGCCGCCGCATGAGGGCTTCGTCGCTGCGCCAGTTTTTAAGCACCTTCACCCGCAGGTCAAGATACACCTGGGTTCCCAGCTCTTCCTGGAGTTCAGCGCGGGACTCGGCGCCAATCTGTTTAATCATCGCCCCGCTCTTGCCAATGATGATTCCCTTTTGCGAGTCGCGCTCAACATAGACCACCGCCCCAATATAGGTCATATCTTCCGAGCGTTCCTTGTATTCTTCAATTTCCACCGCGACAGAATACGGGATTTCCTTCTCAGTGAGGAGAATGATCTTTTCCCGGATAATCTCGGAGGCAATAAAGCGCATGTTGGCTTCACTCACCTGGTCAACCGGATAATAGCGCGGGCCGAGGGGCAATCGCGCCAGTAGATCGGTCACGAGTTCAGTCACGCCGCTGTTCTGTAAGGCGCTGACCAGCAAGACCTGTTCATGCGGAATCAGAGCGGTGTACGCGGCTATCCGCGCCTTGTGGTTTTCATCGGAAAGCAAATCGGCCTTATTTAGTACCAGAATCACGGGGGTATTCCCACGCAGTCGCGCGACAGTCTCCGCGATATGGTTATCCCCTTCTTGCGGCCCGGTTGAAACATCCAGCACCCACAGAATCAGGTCGGCATCGCGCAGCGCGGACTCCGCATCGCTCACCATAAACTCACCGAGCTTGTGGTGGGGCTTGTGCAGTCCCGGCGTATCCACAAAGACAATCTGGCCGTGTTCGACGGTGAAAATGCCGAGCTGCTGCTTGCGGGTGGTCTGCGGTTTAGGGGTGACAATAGCGATTTTTTGCCCCAGGATGGCATTAATCAGGGTGGACTTGCCCACATTCGGACGGCCTACCACCGCGACCAGACCGGAACGGTGGTCATCCGGCCAGTCATCCTGAAACACGCTGTCCAGATCATGTTCCGTCATGAGTGTTTTCCGTTTGCCATTCGGCTATAGATGCATATACAGGGAGATAGTGTAAAAGACGTTCGGGAATATCATCAGCAGAATCGGTAATTAACGCCACCGGACGCGCTGCCGGGAGTGTGGCTTCTGCGCTGGTATAGACCAGCACGTCTGGCGGCAGACTGAGGTCAAACTGCTTCACCGGCACCATGTCCGCTTCACCGTCGCTGCGCCGCCCCAACACATCACTACGCGGGTGCAGATTGCTGCGCTTAAAAATAAACGTCCAGGCATCCTCGCCCGTGAGCATCTCGCCGTATTCCAGCGCCACCAACCCCGGCACAAGAGACAGATGCGAACGCCCCAGGAAACACACACCATAACGGATGATGAACGCGCCGCTCACGATAACCGGTGCATCCAGGTCTATTGATCGCGTTAAAAGCTGTGAAGCGCCAACCTGGAGAACCGCACCGCTAAACTCGTCGCCAATCGGTTGTTGTTCGGGAATGTTACGCCCAGGCAATGCGTCTACCCGTGAGCCGCTTCGGCGTCTTTGACATGGTCGTCATGGTGTTCTTCGTGATGATGACCGGTATACTGCGGCACGTTAATGTCATCAAAGTGCTTGTGCGGCTGGACAATTGCGAACCAACTCACGCTGCCCAGAATCAGCAGCAGCAGCCCGCCGGCAAACACCAGGCCGATCGTATTGGCATCAGCCGCACTTCCCTGGATAACGCCTACTCCCAGAGAAAGAGTCATCAGAATAAAGCCCAACCCGGCAACGAGAGAAACCACCAGGACCATAGGATGGTGATTCGTGCTGATTTTTTCACTGGTTCTCACTGAAATTTTGCTCCTGTGTTTGGTAAACTGGCTCAACTTACTCAATTTTGCCGCTCTTCAGGCGACACGTCAAGCCTGATCGGAAAGGGGAATCGTCTTGGTGCAACGAGTCATACTGATCCGGCACGGAGAAACTGACTGGAACATACAACGCCGCTGGCAGGGACAGGCCGTTGTCCCCCTGAACAAGACCGGGCTGGCGCAAGCTCAGGCGCTCGCAACCCATCTCCAGGCAAGGCCGGTCATGGAAATCCACAGCAGTGACCTTTCACGCGCCTGGGATACAGCCAGTATTATCGGGAAAGCGCTGGGCATTGACCCCCACCCCGACCCACGCTGGCGTGAGTTCAGCCTGGGCATTTTCCAGGGACTCACACGGGATGAAATTCACGTGAAATACCCTGTCGAATACGCACAATTCGAGCGTGACAAGTGGAATTATACCGTTCCGAACGGCGAGTCGCGGCGCGACCTGCAAAATCGAGCGTTCAGTGCCTGGCAATCCCTGCTGGAACAGGCCACCGGAGACGAGGTGCTGGTCGTCTCACACGGCGGCACACTGCGCCTGTTATTAGAGCGACTGTTCAAGAACGACCCACGCTTAGATGGGCTTCACCTGCCGAATACTTCAATGACCACGCTGGAATACACGAACCAGTCCTGGCAGATGACTGAAGCCGCCGCAATGCCCCACTGGCCCCAGGAATCATGATGCCTGCCAGGGGCGGAAAAGAACTGCCCCCAGCAGGCTACCAGAAAGAGGATTAAGGGAACGATCCCTCGTTACTTGCCTAAGTCTTCCAGAGCGGCGTGGGCTGCGGCCAGACGTGCAATCGGCACACGGAACGGGGAGCAGCTTACATAGTCCAAGCCAACACGATGGCAGAAGTGAACGCTTTGCGGATCACCACCATGCTCACCGCAGATACCAATCTCAATACCAGGACGAGTCGCCCGCCCCTTCTTGGCCGCCAGGTCTACCAGATAGCCGACACCAGCCTCATCAATAACCTGGAAGGGATTCGCCGGTAAAATGCCGGTTTCCACATATTCCAACAGGAACTTCCCTTCTGCGTCGTCACGGCTGATGCCGAATGTGGTCTGAGTCAGGTCGTTCGTACCGAAGGAGAAGAACTCGGCGTATTCAGCCATCTCATCGGCGGTAATCGCGGCACGCGGTAGCTCGATCATCGTACCAATCTTGTATTTCAGAGTCACGTTTTCTTCGGCCATGACTTCTTTGCCGATGCGCTCAACCAGTTCGCGGATAATCTTCACTTCATTCTTGTGGCCGGTCACGGGGATCATGACCTCAGGATGGACATCCACGCCTTCCTTCACCAGCTGGCAGGCCGCTTTGAAGATCGCCCGCGCCTGCATCGCGTTGATTCCCGGACGCAGGATACCCAGACGCACACCCCGGAAGCCCAGCATCGGGTTGAATTCGCGCAGCGCCTCAACGGCGTGCATCATCTCTTCGACATGCGCCAGTTCCTTAGGATTATCACCTTTCGCGCGGAGTTCAGTCGCCCGCACCAGCAGTTGTTCGTGGTCAGGCATAAACTCATGCAGCGGTGGGTCAATCAGGCGGATAATGACCGGGAGGCCGTCCATCGCCTTGAAAATACCGTAGAAATCATCCTGCTGGAAGGGCAGCAGTTTTTCCAGTTCAACAGCTTCTTGATCGCTGTTGGGTGCAGACAAAATCATGGCCTGTACGATGGGCAACCGTTCTTCCTGGAAGAACATATGCTCTGTCCGGCACAGACCAATCCCACGAGCGCCATATTCACGGGCACGGCGGGCATCAGCCGGATAGTCAGCGTTGGCATACACATCCAGGCGGCGGATTTCATCAGCCCAACCCAGGAGTGTCTGTAGATAGGTTTCGCGTTCAAAATCCGGCTCAACCATCGAGATTTCACCGACAAACACTTCACCGACACTACCGTCAATCGAGATCACATCGCCTTCACGAACGACTGATTCACCTACCGTCATAATGCGGCTCTTGACATCAATATTGAGCGCCTCAGCACCGCAAACGCACGGCACACCGAACTGCCGGGCGACGACTGCCGCATGGCTGGTCGCGCCACCCCGGCTGGTGAGAATACCCTTCGAGGCCAGCATACCATGCACATCATCCGGCTTGGTTTCCGGGCGCACCATAATCACGTTTTTACCGGCTTTGCCCCATTCCTCGGCCAGGTCAGCGTCAAAAGCAACTACACCAACCGCCGCGCCAGGGGAGGCGTTGACACCACTAGCAATCATGCGGCCAGATTGAACGCTGGCTTTTTTCTGCTCCAGATCGAATTGCGGGTGCAGAAGTTGGGAGATATGGGCAGGTTTAACCCGCTGCACAGCAACTTGACGGGAAATTACACCCTCTTCCGCCATCTCAACAGCAATGCGGATTTCGGCGCGAGCGGTACGCTTGCCATCACGGGTTTGCAGCATCCAGAAATTACCGTTTTCAATGGTAAATTCGACATCCTGCATGTTCTCGTAGTGCGCTTCCAGCTTGTTCGCAATGTCCACGAATTGGGCAAAAACTTTAGGGCTGTCTTTTTCCAGTTCCGCAATCGGCTGGGTATTCCGAATACCAGCCACCACATCTTCACCCTGAGCATTCATCAGGTAGTCGCCAAACAGGACTTTTTCGCCGGTGGCCGGGTTACGGGTGAAAGCCACACCAGTACCAGAGGTGTCGCCCATATTACCGAAGACCATCGTCACGATGTTGACGCCGGTTCCCAGGTCATGCGCAATTTTGGCTGCGTTCCGGTAGTCAATGGCACGTTTCCCATTCCAGGATTTGAAGACCGCTTCAATCGCCAGTTTCATCTGCTCAAACGGGTCTTCCGGGAAGGGTTTGCCAATTTCCTGCTTAAAGATTTTCTTGAATTCTTCCGTGATTTTCTTCCAGTCCGCCGCGTTGAGTTCGGTATCGGAGTTGACACCTTTCTCTTTTTTCACGACGGTGAGGTAATCTTCAAAAGCCTCATCATGAATATTCATCACGACCGAGCCAAACATCTGCACCAGGCGACGGTACGCATCATAGACAAACCGTTCGTCCCCGGTCAGGTTGACCATGCTGGCGGCGGTTTCATCATTCATTCCCAGATTCAGGACAGTGTCCATCATACCCGGCATCGAGAACTTCGCGCCGGAACGCACGGAAACCAGCAGTGGATTCTTAGCGTCACCAAACTTCTTGCCAGCCTGCTTTTCAACATCTTTTAGCGACTCTAACACCTGATCCCACATTCCCTCGGGGAACGTGTTGTGATTAGCGAGGTAGGCGTTGCACGCCTCGGTCGTAACCGTGAAGCCAGGCGGTACCGGCACGCCAATGCGCGTCATCTCGGCCAAGTTCGCGCCTTTGCCACCGAGTAAAGCACGCACACCCTCCCATTCACCACCAACAGCCTGTTCTGCCTGGGCAACGTCAGTAAATAGATAGACCCACTTGTGGTTTTTAGCTCCATTATTTGGAGTTGTAGTCATTGTCTGTGACTCCTTCAACTGCTTAGACGTAAACAATCCACCATGAATTGTGCCATGAGCTTCAGGCATGATATATTGACATTAGGCCTATTGTAAAGTGACAGTTGTAATGTGTCGTGTTTTTGAACTTTCGTTATTCTCAAATCATAGAGAGGGAAAGGTCGGAAAGAACGGTTATACTTGAATCGTTCGTTCTTTTTCAGTCCCATGCCTCAGAAAAAAACTGAACCAACCCCATACTGAATGCCTAACAGCAAGGCCAGGAGATTTGGCCCACTGCCTGAAAGATGTTGTGTGTTTCACTGAAGTTCAACTATCAGGCCTGGGGTTGTGCATCTGGTACAGCAATAAACCAGTTGGTCAAGTCAAAACTATGCAATACCTCGATGTTTTCCCGTAATTCACTTATGGAGGATAATCCACTATGCAGGTCATACAAAAGCACCCTGAGTTGGAAGCTCTGGGATTCAGCAACCTGAATCAGATTTACTGGGACCTCCACACCCCACAACTCTACGAACAAGTGGTTCGTCGGCAAGAAGGGTTTATCTCCCACCTGGGACCACTGGTTACGCGCACAGGTGACCATACCGGACGCTCGCCCAAAGACCGGTTTATCGTAGAGGAGCCAACTACGAAAGCCAATATCTGGTGGGGAGAGGTCAATGTCGCCTTTAGTGAGCAGCAGTTTGAATCCCTGCTACAAAAAGTGCTGGCCTACTTCCAGGGCAAAAACGTATTTGTTCAGAATGTGATCGCCGGTGCAGCACCGGGCTATCGGATGAAGGTGCGAGTTATCAATGAACATGCGTGGCATAATCTGTTTGCCCGCAATATGTTTGTCCGTGCTATTCCTGATGAGTTGGCGAACTTCAACCCCGAATTCACAGTCATTCAAGCACCAGATTTCCACGCGCGGCCAGAGGTAGACGGCACCCGATCATCGGCGTTTGTCCTGCTCAACTTCGCTCGTAAGCTGGTGTTGATTGGCGGCACAAGTTATGCCGGTGAAGTGAAAAAGTCCATCTTCAGCGTATTGAATTACAAACTGCCACAGCGGAATGTCCTTTCTATGCACTGCTCCGCCAATCAAGGCGCGAATGGGGAAACAGCGCTGTTCTTCGGGCTTTCTGGCACAGGAAAGACCACGCTCTCGGCTGATGCCAGCCGCACCCTGATCGGCGATGATGAACACGGATGGAGCGATACAGGGATTTTCAATTTTGAGGGTGGTTGCTACGCAAAGGTGATCAAGCTTTCCCCTACTGGCGAACCAGAAATCTACGAAACCACCCGGCGCTTTGGGACGATTCTTGAAAATGTGACGATGGATATGAATTCTCGTCTCTTAGACCTGGACGATGAAACGCATACCGAAAACACGCGGGCTTCTTATCCCATCAGCCATATTCCCAACGCCACTCTCACTGGAATCGGCGGTCATCCTAAGAACGTCCTTTTCCTCACCGCGGATGCTTTTGGTGTCCTGCCCCCGGTTTCCAAATTAACGCCTGAACAGGCGATGTATCATTTCATCAGTGGCTATACCGCCAAGGTCGCCGGAACGGAAGCAGGAGTCACTGAACCGTCAGCGACATTTAGCGCCTGCTTTGGCGCACCGTTCCTACCCTTGCATCCGACGGTCTATGCTAACCTACTACGAGAAAAACTTAATCTGCATCAGGCTACTGTCTGGTTAGTCAATACTGGTTGGACAGGCGGGCCGTATGGGGTCGGCAAGCGCATGAGCATTGCCCATACACGCGCTATTGTGAACGCAATCCTGGATGGGGCATTAACCGATACGCCCACAACCGCTGACCCGATCTTCGGGCTGCGCATCCCCAACCAGGTACCCAATGTACCCACCGAAATTCTCAACCCGCGCAATACTTGGGCAGATAAAGATGCTTACGATAGCAAAGCCAAAGACCTCGCCAACCGCTTCAAGAAGAACTTCGAAAAGTATGCTGATGAAGCAGGGGCGGATGTAGTGGCAGCAGGACCAGCTATCTAAAAATGGTCTATTGGACTGTGTTATAATCTATTCGGCACGTCGGAACTAAGCAGACGATGATCTGGTAAGGGGCTGGCGAGTCCCTTACTGGATGTCGCTGTTTGTTGTAAATCACTTCCGAAAGTACCTCTCAAGGCAATTTGGCAGGATCAACCTGCTGTTTACATTAACATCACCTAATGGAGAGATAACAACCTCATGGCACGTAAAAAAGTTTCAGTTATTGGTGCAGGAAATGTCGGGGCAACGTGCGCGCACTGGATTGCCACCAGAGAACTGGCTGATGTCGTTCTGGTAGACATTGTAGAAGGCCTGCCACAGGGCAAAGCGCTTGACTTAATGGAGTCAGCGCCTGTCATGAAGTTTGACCTAAGTATCACCGGTTCAAACACGTATGAAGCCACTGCGGGTTCTGATGTAGTGGTCATTACGGCAGGTGTTCCTCGTAGAAAAGACCCAGTTACCGGCAAATACCCCAGCCGTGACGAATTGGTGAAAACCAATCAGAAGATTGTAGGCGAAGTCGCCCGCAACGTTGCCCAGCATTCTCCCAATGCAATCCTCATCATTGTTTCAAATCCGCTGGATGCTATGTGCCATGTCGCGCTTCAGGAAAGCGGTTTCCCCAGCGCGCGTGTCATCGGCCAGGCCGGCGCGCTGGATACTGCCCGCTATAAGGCGTTCATCGCTATGGAACTGGGCATCAGCGTCCGCGATGTGCATGGTATCGTTCTGGGTGGACATGGCGACCAGATGGTCCCTCTGCCCCGCCACACCTCCATTGCCGGTATTCCCGTCCGCGAACTGATGGCGGAAGATACCCTTCAGGCGATTATTCAACGTACCCGCAAAGGCGGTGGCGAGATTGTCGGGCTCATTGGCGTCAGCGCATGGTATGCTCCGGCGGCTGGGACTGTTGAAATGGTAGAAGCCATTATCCGCGACCAAAAACGCATTATCCCATCGGCAGTTTTGCTGAATGGCGAATATGGTTATAATGATTTGTATATTGGTGTTCCGGCTGTCCTGGGTGAAAATGGCGTCGAGAAAGTGATTGAAATGGAGCTGAACGAAGAAGAAAAAGGAATGCTTCAGATCAGCGCCGAAGCCGTAAAATCCGTTGTAGACATTCTGGGATATTAAGCCGTCACTGATAGATGTTTCCTCGCCTATTGAAACGATGGGCGAGAAACCTAACGTAATCAGCTACGACGAGGGCGAGTGCATTCTACCTCGCCCTCGTCGTTACAGCTTACGGAATATCGAGGGTATATGTCGCAGAGAGTCATTGATCTCAATCAAGGCACGGCAATGGTCGTGACCGATTTACATGGTGCATGGAACATCTACTGTCAGTTACGTGACCTGTTCTTGGAACAGCATTCCGGTGGCAAAGTAGATTATCTGGTTCTGTGTGGCGATCTGATTCACAGCGAAGGCACGGAAGAGCAAGACTTCAGCCTGGATATTCTGTTGGATGTAATGCGGTTGCAGGCTGCCCTGGGCAGTGACAAAGTGATAATGTTGCTCGGCAATCACGAACTACCGCATATTTACGGCCTCACCCTCGCCAAACGTTCAATTGAATATACGCCGCGCTTTGAGGAAGCCCTCACCCGACTTGATCAACGATACAAGGACACCTATCGCCGTAAGGATGTCATTTCATTTCTGGCCGGTTTGCCTTTTTTCGCACGGACGAAAGCTGGTGTCCTGCTCACTCATGCGGGCGCAGCGAGTGACATCGCCACAGCCAAACATGCTGAACGCCTGCTTAACATTAACCATGCGGATCTGATTAGCGGAGCGGATAAAGAACTCAGCAAATTTGACGTGGAAAGTCTGCAGCGCGGTTATTCGCATTTCACTGGACTGTCATACGAGGAACAGGCGAAACGTTATCTGGCTGTAACCGGGCCGGAGGATCCCCGTTATAATGATTTACTCCGTGTGCTATTCCTCAGTGGTCAGAACACAGATTTTGACCTGATGTGGAATACCCTGTTCACGCAGAATGAACTGGAAGTAGGCGAGGCCACATACCACAAAACGGTAAAAACATTCCTCCAGATGATTTCGGAAATCAGCCCGAACGAACAGCGCGTGCTGGTCGCCGGGCATGTCAGCGTCAAAGACGGCTATGCGGAAATTGGCAAACAGCACCTGCGCGTCGCCAGCTACACTCATGCGTTCCCCAAACGCGCCGCGCGGTACATGCTGCTGGACTGCGAACAGCCGGTTAAAACCACCAGCGACCTAATCCCAAGTTTACGGTTTGTATTTCAAAACACCGTTCCTACGACAGGTTAGTTCTTCAGGACTGCACCCATAAAATCGGACTGCCCCCGGATAAACTCCGGCATCGAGAGCGCCTTACGCCCAGCAAGCTGCACGCGAGAGGGGTAAAACAATCCAGTTCCCGTGCCAATTGCGATACCCTGATGAGTTTCGACTACCTGCCCCGGTTCGGCTGCCCCTTCCCCCACTGTCCCCGCATGAATTTTAAGCTGCTGCGCATTCCAGAAAGTAAATGTTCCCGGCCAGGGAGTGAAAGCGCGTACCAACCGCTCAATTCCGGCAGCGTCCATATTCCAGGAGATATTACCCTCCTCTTTAGTCACCTGAGGAGCAAATGTCGCCAGGGCGTCATCCTGCGGCTGCGGTTGCAGGCGACCTGAGAGGTAATCGGGCAGGACAGTCATCAGAAGTTTCGGGCCAAGCAGCGCCAGCTTATCATGTAGCGATTGGCCGGTTTCATCAGCGGCAATCGCAACCGTCTCTTTTGCCAGCATTGGTCCGGTATCCAACCCGGCATCCATTTTCATGATCGTCACACCGGTTTCGCTGTCGCCATACCGGATTGCGGCCTGGATGGGCGCTGCGCCCCGCCAGCGGGGTAACAGCGACGCATGGACGTTAATTGAGCCATAGTTGGGGATGTCGAGCGCGGACTGGGAAAGAATCTGTCCGAAGGCGGCGACAACATACACATCCGGCCCCCAGGCCCGTAACGTTTCCAACGCCCCAGCCAGCCGCAGTTTCTCCGGTTGGAATACAGGAATCCCATTTTCCAGGGCAACCTGCTTGACCGGAGACAACTGCACCTGACGGTTGCGCCCCGCCGGGCGATCTGGCTGCGTAACCACGCCCACCACTTCATGATGGGCAATCAGCTCCCGCAACGTTGGAACAGCGAAATCAGGAGTACCCATAAACACAATTTTTGCCATGCTGGTTGCCCTTGCTCAGTGCTTGTCTGTCTTAGTCGTCGTATGGTAGTATCGGTTACACCGATTGTAAACAGCTTTTTGGATATTATTTATGCTCCTAAAACACTGGATTATCGCGTCCCCCTTGCCGCCGGACATCATACAACAATATGGCAGCATCAACCCGGTACTGGTACAGATTCTTCATAATCGCGGTTTAACGACTCCCCAGGATGCCCAACGCTTTCTGAACGGCGCATACACACCACCGAGCATGTTGGCCGGGAAACAGCGGATGAAGGGCATTTCTGAAGCCGTCACCCGCATCCGGCAGGCCGTCCAGAAACATGAACCTATTGTGGTGTATGGGGACTTTGACGCGGACGGCGTGACCTCTACCGTGCTGTTAGTCGAAACCCTGCGTTCGCTGAATGCCGATGTCGAACCGTACATCCCGCATCGCGTGGATGAGGGGTATGGCGTCAACAGTGAGGCGCTCGCCAAGTTAGCGGAAGCGGGCAAAAAACTGGTCATCACTGTAGACTGCGGGATTCGCTCCGTGCAGGAAATTGAGGATGGCAAAGCTACCGGGCTGGATATGATCGTCACGGATCATCACTCTATCGGCCCGGAAATCCCGAATGCCCTGGCCGTGATTAACCCCAAACAGATCGACTGCCACTACCCGGAGGATATGCTGGCGGGCGTGGGCGTGGCCTACAAGCTGGCCGAGGCGCTGCTGCTGGTAGCCGGCGCCAGCACAAAAGGCAAGCAAAACGGCAACCCCGGACTGCAAGTCGAAGATTTGCTCGATCTGGTTGCCATCGGCACTGTGGCCGACCTCGCGCCGCTGAACCGGTTGGAAAACCGGTTGCTGGTGCAGCGCGGGCTGAAGGTGATTAACGCAGGGCGACGACCCGGCGTGCGGGCGCTGCTGGAAGTAGCCGGTGTAGAACTCGGCACAGTCAACGCCACGACCATCGGTTTTGCATTGGGGCCGCGCATTAACGCCGCCGGACGGCTGGACAGCGCCTTGATCGCCTATGATCTGCTGACAGCCACCTCCAAATCGGAAGCCGAAGTTTTGGCACAGCAGCTTCATGAACTCAACATCAGGCGGCAGGAACTCACCCGTGAAGCCCAGGATACCGTCCGGGAACAAATCGGAGAAACGGATGGCGAAGTACCGCTGATTTTCGCCTCAGACCCTAGCTTCCAGCCAGGTATTGTCGGGCTGGTAGCGGGCAGGCTGGCCGAAGAGTATTTTCGCCCGGCAGTGGTGATGGAAGAAGGCGAAACCGAAAGCCGCGCATCGTGCCGCAGCATTCCCCAGTTCGACATCACCCACGCGCTTGACCAGTGCGCCGATTTACTGGTGCGGCATGGCGGACACGCACAGGCGGCAGGTTTCAGCGTGTTAAACGAAAATATCATCCAACTCCGCGAAAAACTTGTCCAATTGGCACAAGAAACCCTGGAGGGACAAGACCTGCGTCCGTCGCTGGATGTGGATGTGGAAGTGGATATCCACAATCTGAGTGAAGACTTATTAAGTGAGTTAGTCCGGCTGGAGCCTACCGGTCACTCTAACCCCACCCCGGTGCTGATGAGCCGCAATCTGCGCGTGCTGGAATGCCGCACGGTTGGCAAAGAGGATAGACACCTCAAACTCAAGTTAGCCCGCGCTGGACAGCCCCCGCTGGATGCAATTGGTTTTGGCCTGGGCGAATGGGCGGCCCAAATGCCGGAACGTATAGACGCCGCTTACTATCTGGAAATCAATGAGTGGAACGGACATCGCAATTTACAACTGAATTTACAGGACATCCGCCCCAGTGAATAGCCATCACCACCCAGCCCCGCTTTATTGGAAAGCCATTCTGCTCCTGGCGCTGCTGCTCCCTACCCTGGCGCTACGAGCGCAAACAGATGACTCTACGTTAGATGGTAATCCTTTCGGCGTGGTCGAGGGGTTCTGGCTGCCGGAGGTCGTCTGTGATCTCCATCCCGGTTGGGAGCGAATCATCTTTGACTGGTCACAGCACCAGCCCACCGGCCTGGAGGACTGGAACACCCTCAACGTGGACGAACGCTGGCTGGTCGCGGCGCAGGACTGCGGGCGGGAAGTCGTCGCCATCATCAAACACACGCCCGCCTGGGCAACCGACGGCACACCGGGGCCAGGCGTGCCGCGCGGGCTGTATCTGCCGGTGGACGACCCCGGCAACACCTGGGCGGCATTCATCCGGCGGACAGTGGAATACTACCGCTGGCGGGGGGTCAACCGCTTCATTATCTGGAACGAACCGGACATTACCTCGGACACCTATGGTTTTGAGTTCGAGGGTTCACTGGAAGACTACTTCCAGATGGTCAAAGTGGCTTATCTAGCCGGGAAACCGGAAAACCCCGATTTGAAAATCCACCTGGCAGGCACCACGTACTGGCACGATGTCAACGCTGGACGCCGCCTGTACCTGGATCGCCTGTTGGAACGCATCGTGGCCGACCCGGAAGCAGCGACGAATAACTACTATTTTGATACCGCCAGCCTGCATATTTACTTCCGTACCGACACGGTCTATGATATTGTCCGCGAGACGCGGGCGCTGCTGGACAGCTACGGCCTGACCGACAAAACGATCTGGATTAACGAAACCAATGCTGGCCCGACGGATGACCCACTATGGCCGGTTGTCCGCCCAGTCTACCAGCTTGATCTGGTGCAGCAGTCGGCTTTCCTGGTGCAGGCCGCCGGTTTAGGGCTGGCCGCCGGGGCAGAGCGTATCGCTGTTTACAAATTTTTCGACTGGAATTTGCCGCCCGGTGGCGAAACCTTCGGGCTGCTCCGCGCCGATGAATCACGCCGTCCGGCGTTTGATGCCTGGGGCATGGTGATTCGGGAGCTATCCGGGGTAACGCGCGCGTCCTTCGCGCAGACAGACACGGTAGACGTGGTGCGATTAGCGTACACCAACGGGCAAACGGGTATTCTGGCCTGGGCGAGAACGGCAGCACCGGCCTCAATCCAGGTTACAACCGGCGAGGCTGAGGCGACATTATTCGACCAGTACGGTCATGCGGAACAGGTTACAGCGCAAGCGGGGCATTATACGCTGTCGCTCCCGGCGGCACAATGTAATCCTACCGATGGCTGCGCCGTTGGGGGCGCGGTGTCCTTGTTGATACTGCCCGGCGACGAGATAACCATCCAGGAAACCACATCAGGATTCACGGATTTAACGTTTGAGTAGTTCATCTACAGATCAGCAGGAGCAGGTGATGGCAGACAATCAACAACCGGCGTTTTCCAGTAACGGCACGTCCGGCAGCAGCACCGGCGGTGAAATCAAGTTCTCTTACGGTGGGCAAGCCGTTATCGAAGGGGTCATGATGCGCGGGGCGCATTCGGCGGCGATTGCGGTTCGCAACCCGAAAGGGGAAATCGTCGTCCACGAGCAGCCTTTGAACGCGGCGATTTACCGGGGACGTATCAGCCGGACGCCGTTTGTACGCGGCTTAGTCGGTTTGTGGGATGCCCTCGGCCTGGGGATGCGTGCCTTGATGTGGGCGGCGGATGTCGCGGTGGGCGAAGATGAGGACATTAGTTTCTCCGGTCCGATTGGTTGGGCAACCATCGCTTTTTCCCTGGTGTTTGGCATTGGCCTGTTCTTCATCCTGCCGACAGCGGCGGCCAGCGGGTTAGAATCCCTGCTCGGCCTGACCGAAAAATCCTTCCTCGTCAATCTGCTCGAAGGCGCGGTTCGCTTGCTCATTGTGGTGGGCTATATCTGGTTAATCGGGCGACTGTCGGATGTCAAGCGCCTGTTCGGGTATCATGGCGCGGAACACAAAACCATCAACGCCTACGAAGCCGGAGCGGAACTGACGCCGGAAGTCGTGCAAAACTACCCGATTGAACATCCCCGCTGCGGCACAGCCTTTCTGCTGACCGTTGTTTTCGTGAGCGTGCTGGTGTTTTCGGTGCTGGGCCGTCCGGCCTGGTACATCCTGTTCCTGTCGCGCATTCTGCTCATCCCGGTGGTGGCCGGAATCGCTTATGAATTCATCCGCTTCACCGCCAAGAACATGCACAACCCAATCATCCGCATCATCATTATTCCTAACCTGATGCTGCAACACCTGACCACCCGCCAGCCGGATTTACACATGCTGGAGGTGGCGATTGTGGCGTTCAAGCGGGTGCTGGTTTCTGAAGACCTGCTGCCAGCAGAAGAGGCCACCATTCCAGAGCCACGCCCGGAGGCGGTTTCACCGACCTTCGCGCCATCCGGTGATTAGTGGTCTGTTGCCACCCGGCCATCTATTCGCTATGCTTACAGGCAACGTACTCACAAGTACCTGCCTGTTTTTTATTCCATCATAAAGAGTGAACCATGCCTGATATGCTCGTCAAACTCTACGCCCTGCCGGATTTAGCCCCGGAAATCGAACGCCAGCGTGAAACAGAAATCACGATTCGCCGCCCTATCCCGCCTGAAAAACACATTGTAGTCGAGTGGGTACGTCGGGAATTTGGGAATTTTTGGGCCAGTGAAACCGAAGTGACGTTCGCCCACCACCCCGTTACGAGTTTCATCGCCGTCGAAAACGGCAAAATGATCGGCTTCGCCTGTTACGACGCGACTTGCAAGGCGTTTTTCGGCCCTACCGGCGTCAGTGAAGCCGCGCGGGGACGCGGTACGGGCAAGGCACTGTTCCTGGCGTGCCTGCACGGTATGTGGGCGGATGGCTACGCCTACGCAATTATCGGCGCTGCCGGGCCGGTGGATTTTTACGCAAAGACCGTAGGAGCAACAGTCATAGAGGGGTCTACTCCCGGCATCTATGGCGGAATGCTACGGGAGTAGAGTCTTTACTCAGTAGCCTCGTCTTTTGGCGTGACCCAATAGGCGGTGCCAGCGCGTTCGCGGCGCAGGTAGCCAAAATCCACCATATCACGGCGCAGGCTGGCAAAATCGGGGTGGTACTCGCTCAGGATGGTATTGATTTCCTTTTCCGAGTAGGTCACGCCGGGCTGGAACTTGGCGGCCAGCCAATCCAGGATGACCAGCAGCTTGCCCTGCTTGCGGGGGATTTTCCGCAGGCGTCCATTAAATGTATAGTCAAGCAGCACTTTGCGTTCTGCCTCGCCCAGGTCAAGCGCGTCAATCCAGCTATCGTCTGATTCTGGCTTCTCGAACGGCTGCAACTGCTCGATTTGACCGGCATACTGCTTAAACTCGTTCAGCCGTGACGGATTCAGCCGGTAGATACGCTGGTTGCCCGCCGTCCGCAGATTGACCAACCCCGCCGCCCGCAGTTTCGACAGGTGATGCGAAACCGTCGGCTCGGAAATCCCCAGCAGTTCCGCCAGTTCGGTGACATTCTTCTCCCCCTGGTTCAAGAGACGAATCATCGTCAGGCGGTTTTCATCGCCCATCGCTTTGAGCAGATTGAGCATAATGCGAAATTTATCAGGAGTCATAGTTTCTCCCTCTCCATAGTTTTTAGATAATCGTCAATGTAGATGCATATCTATTTTTAAGTATATCTAATTATATAAATATGTCAAGAGAGAGACAATACCTTTGCTGGTGCGATTTATCCCCCAGCCATTTTCTTGAGTTCGTAGAGTTTCGTCAGCGCCTCTAACGGGCTGAGGCTGTCCACTTCCAGGGAACGCAGCATATCCAGCGCGGGGTTGGGCGGCGCGAACATACTCATCTGACCGGCGTCCTGCTGGGCTTTCTGCTTGCCGGTAGGCGGCGGTGTAGGCGCGGCGGCGGGCAGCTTAAAGTCACTCCCCTGCTGTTCCAAGTCTTTAAGGAGTTCGCTGGCACGTTCCACCACCGGGCGCGGCATCCCGGCCAGCTGCGCGACATGCACACCATAGCTGCGGTCTGCCCCGCCAGGGATAACGCGATGTAAAAACACAACCCGCTCACCATCTTCGGAGACAGCCACGTTGTAGTTGCGGGTGCGCGGCAGGATATTCGGCAGTTCGGTCAGTTCGTGGTAATGGGTGGCAAACAGCGTGCGGCAGTTGAGGCGAGGGTTGTTGTGGATATATTCGACCACCGCCCGTGCAATCGCCAGCCCGTCATAGGTAGATGTGCCGCGCCCGACTTCATCCAGAATGAGCAGACTGCGGCGGGTGCTGCCGGAAAGCAATCGCGCCGTTTCCACCATTTCCACCATAAAGGTACTTTGCCCGGCATGAATTTCGTCCTGGGCGCCAATGCGGGCGAAAATACGGTCTACTAATCCGATGGTCGCCTCGTCCGCCGGAACGAAACTGCCAATCTGCGCCATTAGCGTAATGATCGCCACCTGCCGGATATAGGTGGATTTGCCGGACATATTCGGCCCGGTGATGATATGCACCCGTGACATGGTATCAAAGTGCGTCTCGTTCGGCACATAACGATCCCCGCCGTCCAACAGCCGCTCCACCACCGGATGCCGCCCCTGGTGAATCACTAGCAGATCATCCTCGGTCAGTATGGGACGGGAATACCCCTCGCGCACAGCAACTTCGGCCAGCGAGAGGAACACATCAAGATGAGCAATCGCCTTCGCCGTCTGCAAGAGGCGGGGCGCGTGCTGGCACAAATCCACACACAACGCATCAAACAACTGCCGCTCTACTGATAGAATCTCTTCCTCGGCGTTCAGCACCAGCGTTTCGTACTCTTTGAGTTCGGGTGTGATATACCGTTCCGCGTTGACCAGAGTCTGCTTACGGATGTAGTCATCGGGGATTTTGTCTACATGGGCGTGCGTGACCTCGATATAGTAGCCAAACACCTTGTTAAACCCGACTTTAATCGAGGGGATTCCGGTACGACGCCGCTCTACCGACTCTAAATTGGCAATCCAGTCACGGGCATCCTGAGTCGCGTGCAGAATATCATCCAGTTCCTGGGCATAACCGGGGCGAATCACGCCAGTCGTGTTCATCACCGCCGGTGGTTCCTCGTTAATCGCCTGACCGATCAATTCATGCACATCCTCGCAGGGGTGCAGTGTGTTGACCAGTGCCGACAACGCCGGTTTGTCGTTAATTAACCCCTGAATATGCGGGATAACATCCAGGCTGGCACGCAGCCCTAACAGGTCGCGCGGGCCGGCTTTGCCGATCAGCAGCCGATTTGTCAGCCGTTCCATGTCGGAAACCATCTTGAGCGAGGTGCGGAGTTCCGACCGCAGCGATTCTTCCGATGAAAGCGCCTCTACCGCGTCCAAACGGGCATTGAGGCGGGTAATATCCAGCAAAGGCTGGTTAATCCAGGTGCGCAGGAGACGCGCACCCATCGCCGTGACAGTTCTATCCAGGCCGCCCAGCAGACTCCCTTCAGTCTTGCGACTACGGATCGTCTCCGTCAGTTCCAGGTTGCGCCGCGTGAATTGATCCAGCACCATGAAACTGGCAGTCGAATACGCCCGAATGCTGGTCAACTGCGCCAAGCTGTTCCGCTGGGTGTCCCGCAGATAGTGTAAAATCGCCCCGGCAGCACACACCGCGTAGGGCGTATCATTTAGGCCAAACCCATCGAGTGTCCGAACGCCAAAATGCTGATTCAGAATCTGCTCGGATGCACCCTTTTCAAAGCGCCAGTCAGCGGTCGATGTCAGATGAATACCATTCGGGAATGACACCCCACGTTCCACCCAACTCTCCGGCATCAGCACCTCGCGGGGAGCAAGACGCGCTAATTCCTCAACCACCAGCATACCGGCATTCTCCCCGCCAAACTGAGTGGCGGCAAACTCTCCAGTGGAAATATCCACATACGCCAGTCCAGCATGATGCCACTGCCCGGTTTCCACATCCCCCACCGGCAGAATCGCCAACAGATAATTCGCCTGATCTTCCGCCAGCAGTTCCGGCTCGATAATCGTGCCGGGCGTAATGACCCGCGTCACTTCCCGGTCAACCAGCCCGCGTCCATCGGGTTCACTGGTCTGTTCGCAGACAGCGACATGATACCCCTTTTCGATCAGCCGGGCGACATATCCTTCCAGCGCATGGTGCGGCACACCGGCCATCGGCACGCGCTCACTCTTGCTCACCGGGCGACTCGTCAGTACCAGATCAAGCTCCTGGGCGGCAATTTCGGCGTCGCGATCAAAAGTCTCGTAAAAATCGCCCAGGCGGAAAAACAGGATGCAGTCTGGGTATTGATTTTTCACATCCAGATATTGTTGGCGTAAGGGAGTCACACGCACCATGAAAGGTTATCCTGTCACTGTGAATTGGAACAAAAATGCGGTATGTTTAAACGTATTCTAACAGCGCCGTCTGCGCCCTTCAACCGCAATTCCGGCACCAACACAGAAGGGTTATATAAAAAGGTCACACTATGTCTGATGTCATCATCGGTGTAGATTTGGGCGGCACCCGGGTACGGGTGGCACGGCTCAACCACCGGCTTGAAATTCTTTCCCGCCACGAAACCCTCACCCATGCGGATGAAGGGTTAGAAGCCACGCTCACTCGTATTAAGCAGCAGATTCGATCAGCATTACCAACTGACGGCACCGCCGTTGCCGGTATCGGTATTTCCGCCCCCGGCCCCTTGAATCCAACGACGGGCGTGATCGTCGCGCCACCGAACCTTCCCGGTTGGCATAACGTTCCCTTGGGCGATATCCTGTATGATGAGTTCGACATCCCGGTTTATACGGGCAACGATGCGAATGTGGCCGTTCTGGCCGAAACGGTACACGGCGCATCACGGGGTTTTCGCCACGTTATTTTTATTACCATCAGCACGGGTATCGGCAGTGGCTTTATTGTGGACGGCAAGCTACTGCTGGGTAAAGAAGGGTTAGCCGCCGAAGCCGGTCATGTGGTGATTCTCGCGGGTGAGCGGGTGAGTACCCTGGAAAAAGAAGCGGCTGGCCCGGCGTTGGCGAGACAGGCTCGCGCTCGTATCCAGGCCGGAGAGTCTTCGGTCATGCACGCGATGGTCAACGGCAACCTGAGTAAGATTGATGGCGCGGTGGTCGGTCATGCCGCCCAGCAGGGGGATGCCTTGGCACTGGATATTGTCCGCTACGGCGGGCGTATCGTTGGATTAGGGATCGCCAGCTTGCTCCATCTGTTCAACCCGGAAATTGTGGTGCTGGGGGGCGGCGTCAGCCAATTGGGGGATTTACTATTTGACCCGCTGCGTAAAGCGGTGGAAACCTACACGATTGATGATGCTTACTGGCGTGATCTGCAAATTGTCCCGGCGGGACTGGGTGAAAACGTCAGTATCGTGGGGGCAGGCGCACTGGTCGCCACGCGGGGCGGTGTGGAGGATATCACCGAGGTGGCGGCGAAAATAGACGCGGAAGACTGATACTCGTTCACCCTTACTCAGAACGACATTATTGAGACGCGAATCCCGGTTGGATGATCTCCACAGATCGGGATTTTGCTTTGCAAGCCAATTTCCATAAAAAATGTAATAGAAATAAGTCAGGCCTCTATACGCCTGAATAGAGCCCATGCTACAATAACTCCATGTCTATGCTCATGCTCCCTGACTACCGCGTTCGCCAGCGCGATTTTTTATTACAGATCTCGCGGGCGATGACTGCCCAACTGGATTTGGGTGAGGTTTTGCGCCTGGTATTGAACGCTTCAATCATCATGGTCGGCGGTGAGGCCGGGCTGATGGCGCTCCGCAGTGGTGAAGAGAGGTACACCATTCGCGCCACAATGGGCATTGATAACGAGAAATTCTCCGAACTGGATGACCAGTTCCAGGCTTTATTTTCCGGTGGAATCAATAACCTGGATCGTGATTTCCTCAACACCAAACTGCAACAGATGGCCGTTTCACTGGATCGGCGGCTCAAACAGGTACTGTTCCTACCGTTGGTGATTGCAGGAGAGCCGGTTGGTCTGTTGATCGTGTTCCGAACCTTTGGCCGGGAAATCACCGAAAACGACGTGCAGATTCTCCAGAGCTTCGCGGATCAGGCGGCGATTGCGATTCACAACGCGCAGCTTTACGCCCGTGTGGAGTATGAACGGCGCAGCCTTTCGGCTATTCTGGAAAACAGCGCGGACGGCGTGATGATTCTTTCGGCAGACCAGAAAATTACCGGGTTTAATCGCGCCCTGGAACGCATGACCGGTTGGGTCGCTACCGAGGCTGTGGGCCATTACCAGGACGAAGTGATTGAATGGAAGCGACTGGAACAGGGTGATCTTCAGGCGGCGCTGGACGCTGGGTGGCCGCACCACCAGGAGGAAGATGCCCCGCTGGAAACCCTGTATGTCGAGGGCGATTTACTGCGCCGGGATGGGCTAACGCTGAGTATCGCCATCACCTATGCGCCCCTGATGAATACTTCGGGCGATCTGGTGAGTATCATCGCTAACGTGCGTGATATTACGAACTTCCGCAAAGCCCAGGAGATGCAGAACGTCTTTATCTCCACAATTTCGCATGAATTGAAGACACCAGTGGCACTCATTAAGGGCTACGCCGGGACGCTGCGCCGGGAAGATGCGAACTGGGATGAGAGAATCATCCGAGACAGCCTGAAAGTCATTGAAGAAGAAGCAGATCGCCTGACTGGGCTGATTGAGAATTTGCTGGCGGCCAGCAAACTACAGGCCCAACGAATGCAGTTAGAAGTCGGTGAAGTCCAGTTTGACCAACTTGCGGCGCAGGTTGTGGAGCGATTCAGTACCCAAACCGATAAACATCAGTTCCACCTCAGCTTTCCGCCGGATTTCCCAGTGGTGACCGGGGACGAAACCCGGTTGCGCCAGGTACTGGATAACCTCGTCAACAACGCGATTAAATATTCCCCGCAGGGTGGTACAATTGAAGTCGGCGGGGCGATTGATGACCACACAGTTACAGTGTTTGTGCACGATGAAGGGGTGGGGTTATCTGACTACGAGCAGGAACGCATCTTTGAACGCTTCTACCGGGTAGATGGCGCGCTCAGCCGCCGAACCCAGGGGACTGGCCTGGGGTTATACCTATCCAAAGCCATTATCGAAGCGCATAAAGGTACTTTACAGGTCAAAAGCAAGCCCGGACACGGTTCAACATTCTATTTCACCATTCCCGTATAAACCCATTGAAGGTATAACAGACCTTCACCTATCCATCCGTCCTTAGTGGAATTCCCCGGAGAAACTATGCCAAACACCAGACAGACGACGATTCAGTGCGTACAGTGTCACCAACCGGTACGCGCTGTGGTTCGCAGCCTGATTGATGCTCAACAAGAGCCTGACGCCAAAGTGCAACTGCTTTCTGGCCGGTTGAATGCCGCCCCCTGCCCTAGCTGCGGGGCGATCAACACCGTGATGACTCCTCTGCTGTATCATGACGCGAGTAAAGAACTGTTGATCTCGTTCGTGCCAATGGAGATGGGGCTGTCGAAAGATGCTCAGGAAAAAGCAATTGGCGAACTGATGCGCCAACTCACGAGCAATCTGGGGAACAGCGGATTCAAAGGGTATCTGCTTCAACCACGCCAGGCATTGACCTTGCAGGGGCTGGTCGAACAGGTGCTTCAGGCAGACGGCGTGACTCCGCAGATGATGGAAGCGCAACGGGAACGGGTACGGCTGGTGGAGATGTTTATCCAGTCACCGGAGGAGAATTTACCGGCGCTGGTGCAAGAATACGACGCCAAGATTGACGCCGAGTTCTTCCAGACGATGACGATGGTCGCCCAACGGACGCTGGAAGAAGGGCGACAGAACCTTGCCCACCAGATTCTGGAAACCCAGAACCGGGTCGTGGAGCTTTCGACCTACGGTCAGCAGATGATCGCCCAGAGCGAAGTGCAAGAAGCGGTGGTGCAAGAAGTCGTCGAGGCGATTAACGCGATTGGCCCGAACCCCCAACGCGCTGATTTTCTGAATCTGGCGATTCAGTATGCGGAGAGCGAGGCACACCTCCAGGCGCTAGTTGGACTGACCCGGCAGGTCTTTGATTATGCCTTCTTCCAGGAATTCACCGCGAAAGTCGGGCAAGCACCGGCGGAAGAACGGGATAAACTGGCCGCCCTGCGGGAGAAACTCCTGGAATACTGCGCGCTGATTGACCAGCAATCCCAGATGGCGGTTCAACAGGCCGCCCAACTACTGGAAGCACTCCTGACTGCGCCGAACCCGGACGAACTGATTCAGGCGAATCTGCCAATGTTCGACACATTATTCCTACAAGTGACCGCCGCCAATATTCAGGAAGCGGAACGGCGTCAGGACATGGCAACGAGCGGGAAACTGAAGGCGGTTTACAATAAGGTGATTTCGGCGCTTCAGGCCAACATGCCCCCGGAACTGCGGTTTATCAATGATGTACTAGGGGCGGAAACCGAGGCGGACGCAGGGGCGCTGATTGCCCAACACGTCCAGGAATTTGACGCCCGGCTGTTGGAGGCGCTGGACGCGGTAGAGGCGCAGGTCGGGGCGAACGGCAGCCCGGAAATTCACCAGCGTCTGGCCTTCCTGCGCCGGGAGGCCGAGGGGATTTTCGGGTAATCCCCTTTTCCCTGTCATTTCAGAACTGTGAAAACCCCATGCTGTGCGGTGTGGGGTTTTTGTTTGGGAGTTTGCCAAAGAATCGAAAAACCCGGCGTAATACCGGGTTTTTGCTTGTGCCGAAGGTGGGAGTCGAACCCACACTCCCTTGCGAGAACTACGCCCTGAACGTAGCGCGTCTGCCAATTCCGCCACTTCGGCTGGAGTGAAAGGAATTGTAGCAAAGAAATGCGCCGTGTCAATATCGGTTTCCCCCGATTTCTCAGGATTTGTTCCATTTTCTGCCGTCATGGGCGTGCTATAATGCAACGGTTGGCTACAGGAGGAAACGACGTGATGCGACGGTTCACCAAACAGGGCATTCTGGTCGGGTTGATGCTGTTGGCGCTGGCGTTAGCGCTCCCGGCACAGGGGCAGGAATCCGGCGTCACCGCCGAAGCAGTGGGACAGGCAAACCTGCGTGAAAGCACCGACGTGAACTCAGCGCTGGTGGGGCAGATTGTGGCCGGAACGCGCTATCCAGTGATTGGACGCAGCCAGTTTTACCCCTGGGTACTGTTGGGCGACCCGGCCAGCGGCGCGGCGACTGGCTGGGTGTATGTAGACCTGGTGAACGTGTACGGGGACATCAATCAAGTCCCGTTTTCCACCCTGATTATCGGCAGTGCGCCCACGCCACCCGCGACTACAGCCGTCACAAACACGCCTCCTGCAAATATCCCCGCCTCCCCGACAATCACATTAGAGATGACGCTGAATGGCGTCTCCCTGCCGACGGCCACGCCGACTCCAGGCAGTGGTGTGATGGGTGTCGTCACGGGTGAAATCAACATCCGGTTTGGGCCGGGGGTGGAGTACCCGCGCATCGGTGTGGGGAAAACGGGGGATCGTTTTGAGGTGATCGCCCGGCACAGCCAACTCCCCTGGCTGGAAATCCGTTACCCGGAAGCGCCGAACGGGGCGGGTTGGGTGGCGAATGACCTGCTGGACATCGAGGGGGATGTGTTCAGCCTGCCGATTATTTCACAGACGATCTTCAACCTGCCGACGCTGACACCAACCCAGCCGGTAATCCAGTCGGGCGTGCGGTTGGATGGTACCCCTGCCCCGCTGAACCCGGCGTTCGAGGCGTTGGGCGGCCAGATCTGGCAGATGATGCTGGATGGCGGGTTCGACCCGGCAACGAGCAGACTGGGGGCGCTGTTCCTGTTGGATTTACAGACGGGCGAGGCACTGAATTTTGGCGATAACCTGGCTTTCAGTGGGATGAGTATCAACAAAATCGCGATTCTGGCGACGCTTTACGGACGGCTCAACAGCCCGCCGGACATCGGCACGGCCATCACGATTGCGGACACGATGATTTGCAGTGAAAACACCCGCACGAACGAGATGCTCTCGATTATCGGGGGCGGCGACCCGTACCAGGGGGCACAGGATGTGACAGACTTCATGCAGAAATTGGGGCTGACGAATTCATTTATCGTGACTCCGTTCCTGATTGACCCGAACAACGTCCCGACTCCGCCATTTGTGATTGTCCCGCCCGTCACGCAGGCCGACAAAAGCGTGACTGAGCCGGATGCCTGGAACCAGATGACGGTGAGTGACATCGGGTGGCTGCTGGGGGAAATCTACCAGTGTGCTTTCCATGAGAACGGCCTGCTGATAGAGACATTCCCCGGCGCGTATACCCCGCAGGAATGCCGACAGATGCTTAACATCATGACGCATAACCACATTGGAGCGTTGATTGAGTCGGGTGTACCAACCGGGACGGCGGTGGCGCATAAACACGGCTGGATTCCCGATACACATGGGGATGCCGGGCTGGTATTCACACCGGGCGGGGATTATGTGCTGGTGGCTGTCCTGCATAACCCGACGTGGCTGGATTTTTCGGAGTCGTTCCCGTTGATAGGAGAAATTTCACGGACGGTCTACAATTATTACAATCCGACTGCGCCGTTGGCCGCCGTGCATCAGGAGGCCGTGCCAGCAACATGCGACCTGTTTGGCGATCCGCTGGTGGACGACATCGCGGCGGGACGGTGAGTTAGTTGTCAGTTATCAGTTTTCGGTGGTCAGCAAAAGCCGTTAAAAGTGCTGAGTGTTCGTTGCAAAGGGGGGCGAATCCGCAGCAATTTGCGTTATAAACGGTGTTCAGGTCAGGTCAACACGGGGAAAAACGGGGTGTTTTTGCCGCATTCCGGTTTTTTGCTTCGATTGCCGGAATTGCTGCAAGGTGGGTGGTTAGTTGTCAGTCATCAGTTTTCAGTTTTCAGTACAAGCAGTGGGAAGTGGTTATCGGTCATCGGTTCTCAGTGGGTAGGATAGTTGGTCAGTTCCACGATAGCACAGAATGGGCGTGGGATGGGGATTTTTTGCACGAACATTTGTTCAAATATTTGTTTTGACTGGCTGCTGGCGGTTAGCCGCTGGCTACTGGCTGGTGCGGCGGGGGGTGGAAGATAGCTGAAGTATAGGTTAATGATTATTGCTTCTTTTGTTGGCGGGTGAGGCAGGCCTCGCCCCTACTCCACACCTATAATGCTGGCACACTCACCTAGCGATTATTTCACTCGCAACCTAGTGCTTCAGCATCGAGATGCCAGACGTATATCGAGTCGCTATCGCCTACCGCTATCCGGCAGCCGTCCGAGGCCCAGGCAAGCTGCTGCACCTCGTCCAGTCCCACATCCTCTGGGGTCAGGGTTGCCACCTGCACATACGTGCCAGCCTGATAGACGATGATGCGGTGTATGCTGTTATTGGCTATGGCAATCGCGTCCTTGTGGGGCGAGATGTTGAGCGCTCGCCAAGGGCGAGGTGCTGTTCCTTCAAGCGATGAAATGTGGAGTATGTTATAAAGTAGCGCCGTCTCAGCAGGCATCTGGTGTTCTGATATGACGACAGGATAAAGAGGAACACCTGTCACTGATGGTGCAGGGGGTGTCATCTCGCCGGGCGGTGCTTCCAACATACTCCTATCTTGTTGAAGCACAGATATAAATTGTGGAACACACCAATTATGAGGGTAAGATGTTATAGTTACATAATTACCTATGTAGAAATCATTGCCGGGACTCCACGTTTGTGTTTCTAGGTTATATATACCCTGTTCGTCGCGTGATCCCTGCACACCGTACTGGACATAAACCGTATGGCTATCCTCGCCTAGCGCAAGAAATTCGATCCAATGTCTGAAATCCATGACATAGCGTTCAATTTCATCGGCTTTCCAGTTCCATCGTACCACATCACTGCCCGCAACAGCGAGAAGTTGCTCGCCGTCAGGATACCAACTGACGGGGCAGTTTGCATGTGGCAAGTAGAAGTATCGGTTGGGATCATAGGAAGGAAAGTTCGGGTCAATCAGGGTAAGCCCGCCCCTTTCCTCTTCAATCAGAAGGTGTTTCCCGTCAGGTGACCAGGTGAGCGACTTTGATGGAATAGCGGCAAGCCAAGTGAAGGGATGGTCGCCAGGTTGGTCAATGTGGTAGGCATATCCTCCGGTAGTCGTGACGATGGTCAATTCTTCGACATCGGGACGCCATAAAAGCGCCTGAAGGTCTCCATCCCAGCCGGTAATCAAGTCAGGCTGTTGGTCATTCTCCTGAGCATGGACGGTCATACTCACCAGCAGCACCAACAGGAAGAACAGGCGGCGGATAAAGTGCATCAATCGGGTCATGGATTCGCTCCTATGGTTAGCTGGCGGCGACCTGCCAGACCAGCGACACGCTGTCACATGCCCCGGAGAGTGTGACGCCACTGGCGGCGACCCACCCGGTACGCCCGCCGCTGTTGACCTGATACCAACCGTTATCCGAGCGGCCATCCACATTAACGGTTGTCCCCGGATACAGCCCGGCGATGACGGCGTATTCCATGCCCGGCCCGGTGCGGACGTTGACTCCCGCGCCGACGCTATTGGCCGCCCGGCAGGTGTTGACCACCGTTTTGTTGACAACCACCGCTGTCGGCTGCGATTGGGGCTGCGGCATGTATAACCCCGTGCAATCGCCGCTGAGTTGGATATACTGCCCGGAAATCCACCCGGTCTGATCGCCGTTGAACCAGACCCGATACCAGCCATCAGCAGTAACGGTATCGGTTACGAGCGACATATTCGGCGGCAGCGTGACCATCGCCGTATAGGAGTCGGCGGGGCCACTGTAAACCAGCACGTTTTCCCCGGTGGCGCTGCTCACACTACAAGCAACTGGTGATTCGGCAACGACAACCTGCTGGGCAGCAGTCTGAGTATAGGCGGCGGACTGGGCGGCATGGGTCAGCGAGAGAACGACTGCCCCCTGAGCAGCGGGGTTTTCGGATGTGAGAACCACTTCATACAGGCCGCTATCCGGCGCGATGGTGAAGGTCGCCCCTTGTAAATCACTGCCGTTCAGGGTCGCAACCACCGCGCCCTGGCTATCCCGGATTTCGGCGGTATAGGCAAAGATCGCAGCGTAAGTGCTGAGCGTGAGCGTGGCTGGTGTGTTGGGGTCGGCGTTGAAGGTATACACCTGGGTGGATTCAGGCAGCGGAAAAACGACATAGGCCGGGTTATCGGGAGGCAACCAGATGCTCCCTATACTGGAACTGGAGGCAGCCTGATTACCCTGGCAACCGGCAAGAATCACCACAATAAGCAGTAAAATCCATTTTCTGTTGGGACGGGCTACTCTCCTGAACACGGCGGGGCGCTTTCTGCTCAAAAACGGACTGCAACAAATTCTTTACTCTTTTTAACGACATTTTTATACTTTTAGCTTACCGGTTACGCCGCTGCGTTTCTGGTCGCAAACTGTACCGTCGCCCTACCCTTACCATACTTTAACCGTATGGGAATCAAAAAGGCGATGCACGCACCGCCTTTTACTGTTTTGTTGAGCGTTGTCCTAGCTCTTGACACCGCCCAGGGTGAGACCAGAGATGAGGTACTTGGACTGCCACATGAAGAGCAGCAGCACCGGAACGGTTACAATCACCGAACCAGCGGCGTACTTGCCCCAGTCCGTGTTAAATTGTCCAATAAACTCGTTCAACCCCAACGGCCATGTCCACACATCCGCATTCACCAGAATCACTTTGGCGACAATAAATTCCGCCCACGCGCCCAGGAAGTTGAACAGGAACACGATAGACAGCGCCGGTGTGGACAGCGGCAGGATAATCCGGTAGAAAGCTTCCATGCGGTTACAGCCGTCTACCATCGCCGCCTCTTCCAGATCGGGCGGAATCGTGTCGTAGTAACCCTTCAAAATCCAGATGCTGAACGGGACTGCCGTCGTAATATAGGCCAAAATCAGACCAACGATCTGATTGGTCAACTGTAACTGAGAAACAATCACGTAGATGGGGATAATGAGCATCCCTGCCGGGATCATCTGGGTGGTCATCAGGAAGATCAGCCCAGGGCGGCGACCTGCGAAACGCCAGCGGCTGAAAGCATACGCGCCGGTAGCCGACACCGCCACGCCGATCAGCGAGACGGTGATGGTAATCATCAGACTATTCCACACCCACAGAAGGAAATTTTCGTCGGTAAACAGGATCTGATAGCTTCCCAGATTCGCGCCGGGCGGAATGATATCCAGAGATAGAGACAACAGATTCGAGGTAGGTCGCAGTGAAATGGAGATAATCCGCAGCACCGGGTAAATGGAGAGAATTGAATAAGCGGCCAGGACACCATGTTCCCATTTCCAGGCCAGGAGTCCAAGCAGGAGTGCGCCCAGTGTGTACCCCCAGGCCATCTCATTTGTCACCGTCAGCACCAGACCGACTACGACAATAATCCCCGCGAGAATCATGCGAATTTGCTCGTTCCCCGACAGGCCGACAGCTTCGCCTCTCTTCTTTTTCTTCTTCGCAGTTGTTGAAATCATTTGTCGTAAATCTCCTTGAGGCCACCGCTGGTCGTAATCCATACAATTGCAAAAATAAACAGGATGATAAAGATGATGATCGAGAAGGCCGATGCAAAGCCTAGTCGCTGCGTCGCTGCCGTACCAAAAGCAGCGTTATACAGGGCCGACACCAGGATGTTCGTGCTTTCCTGGGGTCCGCCGTTGGTCATCACGATAATCAAATCCAGTTTATTGAATGTCCAGATTACATCCAGCGTCACTGCTGGGATTAATATTGGTCTAAGCAGTGGCATGGTGATGAAGCGGAAACGATCCCACGCCCCTGCGCCATCCATTTGCGCCGCTTCATAGTATTCGGGCGAAATACTCTGCAAGCCCCCCAACAGCATGACCATGTAGAACGGCACACCCAACCAGATGTTCACGAAGGTCACGGCGATAAACGCGGTCAATGGGTCACGCAGCCAGCTAATCGGTTCGATACCAAACGTCCCCAGCAAGATATTGACAAAGCCATACTGGGCATGAAACTCCTGCTTCCAAGTGAGAAACGTAATGACACCTGGAAGCGCCCAGGGAATCACGATCAAGGCACGATACAGGCCTTTGAAGCGAATCTTCTGGTTCATGATGAGCGCCAGCCCGAGGCCGAGGGAGAAGTGGAAAATCACATTGAAGAATGTCCACAGGATGGTGCGGCCTAACAGCGCCGGGAAGGTTGAGCCAGCGGTTTGCAGTAACCGCCCCCAGTCCACGATCTGACCATCTTTGACCCGGAAAAAGACCTTCGTGAAGTTGTCAAGCGCATAGTCGAGGCCATAAAGGTGATCGAGATTGCAAGTTGCCACCGATACCGGGCTGTAACAACCGAAGGTTTCTCGTTTGAGATCAGAAAATGCCAGCAGCACATTAAAGAGAAGGGGGTAAATCATGAACACCAGGATTGCCACTGCAGCAGGCGCCAGCAGGGTATACGCCAGTGCATTCGACAACTTAAATACTTTCGCCAGTAAATTGTAAAGCGCGAATTCCAACGCCAGTATAAAAATCACCACACCGATAATCAGTGGAATAATCTGGCTGAGCGTTGTGATAATCGCATCACCTGTTAAACCGCCTAGCCCTTCAATCATAAACTAACTCCAGGTAATAAACGCGGGGTGGGGCTAACTTACTGCCCCACCCCTAAAATCAATTTGATTGTCGCGAAGCTGTACTAGCCTTCGAGGCAGAGTTCCGCAGAAATCTGCGCTTCAGTCGCCGCGTCAGCCGGGGCAACGGTGTCAGCCATCACGCCTTCGAGCTGCGGACGGACACTGTCCCACATGCAACGCAGAGAGGAGGAAGCAGGCATACCCACGCCAGTCGCCAGCACAGCGGCTGATTCCTGGAGCAGCGGATCATCAACTGCGACGCCTTCAATGGCGGGCAGACGGCCAGTGCCAATGGCGTGAACGGCAACGGCAGTCGGATCAGTGGTCAGCCACGTCACGAAAGCAACGGTACCATCCAGCTGTTCGCCTTCAGTGGTCACCGGGATGCTGATGAATTTACCAGCAGTGAACGGCTGCGGACGATTGCCATTTTCCAGCATCGGCCAGGGAGCCAGACCCAGATTGTCGGGGCCGAGCGCCGGGGCTTTTTCAACGTCCAGATAGTCACCGATGGCCCAGTCACCATTCAGGATCATAGCGGCGCTGCCCTCTTTGAAGAGGCTGTCGGCGCAAGCATAATCGCATTCAACTGGAACGACTTCGTCAACGAACTTGAGGTCGTGAACGAACTGATAAGCATCCACCCATCCCTGGGTATCCATCACGAAATCGCCATTTTCATCGAACACGCTGCCACCGAAACCATGCACAAAGGGCAGGAACCAGAAGGGTTCATTTTCGTTGTAGGCAAAACCCTGGAGATCGGGGTTGGCTTCTTCAAGCGCCTTAGCAGTCGTAATCAGGTCGGCCCAGGTATCCGGGGCGGCATCGACCATGCTCTTGTTGTACATCAGCATGAGGTGGTTACCGGCATTGGTGGGGATACCATAGGTTGCGCTGGCAATCTGCGCTGCGCCCAGGTTGAACGGATACATGGCGGTGTCAAACAGGTCATCGAGAGGCAGAAGCAGGCCGGCGTCCACGAACACACCGATGGCATCATTCGGGCCAAGGAAGAAATCAGGCAGACCGGAACCAGCCAGACCAGCCGTCTGGATGTCGTTACGCAGGGTTTCGGTTTCTTTCTGAACAATTTCCAGGGTCGAGCCAGGGGCAAATTCGGCGGCCCACTGGTCGAAGAGGTCCATAAACACGGCGTTGTTATTTTCGCCGTCCTGGCTCCACATCACCAGGTTATAGGGGCCCATCGCGTCCTGCGCAGCGACGATACTCAGGCCACTAAGCGCCAGCAATGCGAGGACCATAAGGACAACAAATTTGGTTTTCATACGAAAGTTCCCTTTCTAAACAGTATCTCTAGCGACCATATTGGTCAACGATGTTATTATACGCCCGCTTATCCCAATAGCCAACAGGATGGCGAGCGCAAAAGACGGATAAGTTGCACAAAACATGGAAAGTAAAGTGCACACAAATAATCAGGCAACATGACCAAATTTTTAAAAAGGCGGTCATCGCCCAATTCAGTGCGTGAGGACAAAGCAGTTAATGCACCCGCTCCTGAGGGTTGGTTTCCCAGGAATCAACCCAGGAACGACGGATATTGACGGCAAACAGGCCATCCAGCCAATCCAGGAGATAATGGTAGAGTTCTTGGGTCATGAGGACATCGGCGTAGAGATGCGCCGCCATCTGAAGTGAGGCCTCAATGGTTTTGCGCAACATTACGGTATCCTGCGGTGTTAGGCGAGAAGAGTGTTGGTGCAGGTATGCAAAAACCGTTTCGGTTTCCAACAGATGATAAGTTTCCATCTGATTGGCAGGCGCAAGCGGTGAGATGTCAATGTCGAACTCATCCCGCAAAGCACGCAGCACCTGCTCACGCACATCAGCATGATACTCTTGCAGCGAAAGCAGGCGCAGATACAGGTCTTCGGAGACTTCGTGCAGCAATTCCACACGAGGCGGGTTTTCTGCAATCTGCTGGTCAAGAAACGTTTTCAGATAAACGGGGCTACCTTCCGTCAGGCATCGCTCAAACAAGTCCATCGCTTCGATACGCAGATAGCTTATTTCCGCGAGCGAAAACAAACCCCATCCCCTGTTTTGTTCAAGCATTATGTTTCATCCTCTGGTGGACAGAGCCGCCACAGATAATCCCAGGTGTATAGCCCGGCCTGATGTCCATCATCCCAGGTGGGTTGCAGGGCATAGTTGCCGACCATCTCAATACTCAAAATGGCGTATGAGCGAGCCGGGGTTAGTTTCAGAATATTATCAGGATCGAATTCACGGCCCATGAACTCATGTCCACCCCGGCATTCGGCACAGGGGCAGGCTTCGCGCAGTTCAGGCAGCGGGTACTTACAGACACGGCCATCCTTCCAAGTGATTTCTAGAAAGGATTCGGTTTTGTTCAATGTAATTGAGGCCGGGCGAAGGTTCTGCTGTTCCAAGATGACCTGCTCCAAAAGTAAACTTGAGTGCCGCGTGAATAAGAGGCAAAAGCGGTATGCCGGACACAATCAGGTCAAAACCAGGCGTGCTGTGCCAGACTGCCTCCATCATAAAAGATTGCGGCCGGAAGGCAAGGCCGTTTAGAGCCATTTTATCATGAAAGACGATCCTTAACCGTTGATATAGCTACGGCCACATGACGCAACCTTGCATCCCCCCGCAGGTTTGCTTACAATCCGACTGTTCTATGCTGATATAGGCACAGAGGTTGACTGATTGAGTTGGGAGTCCCGCAGATGCAATTACGTTGGTTTATCGCTACGGCCCTTATTCTGATGATGCTTATCACCGCCTGTCAGGGGCCACCTCCCACACAAATTGTCCTGGTTGTCACTGCAACACCCACCACGCCGGAAACAGCCAGCGCCGCAGAAGCGGTCACAGCGACCAGCACGGAAGTCGTGGTGAACACCCAACCACCCACGAACCCCACGATGACCCCAACCTTAGACCCGATGCCCACGCCAATTTTCAACCGCATCCAGGTTGCTGAACAGGTCTTCGAGCATGGGCGTATGTTCTGGGTGCAGCCGCGTAAACAAATCTGGGTGATGATCGAATCCGGGCCGAAACAGGGTACATGGGAAGTCTACGACGACACCTTTGAAGACGGTGAACCGGAAACCGACCCCAGTATCGTCGCGCCGGACGGAATGCTGCAACCAGAACGTGGGTTTGGCAAACTATGGCGCACCGTGCCAGCCGTGCGTGAGGCGCTGGGATGGGCAGTTACACCGGAATTTGGCTACGTGAGCAACTACGAATATCATTATGGGGGCAGCGTGAATGCCCAGGGCGAGTACGTGCCGGGGCCGGGGTATCATGTGCTGTACAGCCTGTATGACGAACGCTTCGTATTCAATGAGGCGGATGGAACATGGGTGGAAGAATCATGATATAGTGAGAGAGGATACGCCCTACGAAACATACTGAGGGTGTATTTGTATCACGCGAATTAAACCATCTGACAGGTGTCTGTCATCTCAACAAATGGGGGTTTGGTTGAATAACACACCGCAGACTGCAATCCACACACTTCCCCTGGCTGCTGACGCCCGGTTGAGTCCCACTGATTACAATGACGATCAGATATGGGAGCTATCACCGGGCGTTGCCGATTCTCCGGCGCTAAAACTCCAGACAAACTACGGCGGCAGAACCGGGCTAGCAAGTATCCTCCCGCTGTGGACCCATGATGGGCGGATGATCTACCAGACTCAGGCGTATGCCAGACCGCCGGTGATTACGGTATTTGCACCAGGATATGCCCGGGTCGAAGCGGCACTCACACCTGACCTAACGCTGGAAGCCGTCTACTGGACGATGGAGTCGCACGCGATTGGTGGCCGGTTTACGCTGCGGAATACCGGGAAGAAGGCAGCAGATGTCCGGTTAGAACTGTTCGGGCATGTGGGCGCGCAAGGGAAGGAACGACCACTCAAGCTGATTCCCCTGGGGACGAGCTTTTCCGCCCTGGGGTTGGGCAAAATCGGCAATCTAAACCCGGCAATTGTGCTGGAAAAAGGCCTGGGCGAAGGCGATACAACACTGGGCGTGAGTCCTAAGTTGTACCGCGATTTCACGCTCGCCGCCGGGGAATCCGTGACGGCACGCTGGGTTCACGCCGGGCGGCTGACCGTCCGCGATTCGCTTGGCCTGGCGCAGCAGTGGTTCAAAGCCGATTGGGATGAGCATTTCCGGCAGATTGAGCAGGCATCGGCAGCGATTCCGGTAATCCAAACGGGAGACACCGATACCGACCTGGCACTCACCCTGGCCTATCACCAACTCATCCGAAGTTTCCTCAAACCGACTGCCAGTCTGCCATTCGCGTCGTTGGTAGCCACCCGCAGGCCGGTAGATGGCTTCGGTGGCGCTCACAGTCGTGGGTGGGATGGGCAGCCCCCTACCCTGGCTTACCCCGCAGCGTTAGGACTGGCGGCTATTGCGCCAGAACTGGCGCAAGGCATTATCCGCAATTACACCGCCATTCAACAACCGGACGGTTGGATTGAATGGAAACCCGGTCTGGGCGGGCAGCGCAGCGGGATGCTGTGTCTGCCACTGTTGGCACGGCTGGCGTGGGGCGTGTTCCAGTACACGGAAGATTCACGTTTTTTGGCAGATGTGTTCCCGGCGCTGCTGAAGTACTTTGAACGCTGGTTCGCGCCGGATCGGGACGCGGACGGGGACGGCCTGCCGGAATGGGAACGGGAAGAACAGACCGGCTATCCCTTCATGCCGGCTTTCGCGGCGTGGCAAACATGGGGACAAGGGGCGGACATTCGCTACACTGAATCGCCGGATTTGATCGCCTATTTACTGTCGGAGGCCAAGAGTCTGCGGGAAATCGCCTATTATTTGCGGCAGGATGCGGAAGAAGGGCGTTTACAGGAGCGGGTTTCGGCCTTAGAGACGGCTTTAGAGTCGCTATGGCGCGAAGACGCGGGATGTTATAGCTACCGTGACCGGGATACGCACGACACACTGAACGGCGTCAGCATCATCAGTGATGCCCGCGCCGGAGACGACCTGCTCCCCGCCGAAATACTCAATCCGCCGAACCGGGTAATCGTCACGATTAAGGGCGGCCTCCAGCATGTACCCCGCCTGACCCTGACACTAGAGGGGTTGAACGGGGACGGCCAACCGGTCAAAGAACTGGCAGAACAACTTACCTGGTCGCACGGGCGCGGGGTTTACACCAGTCAAACCGTGTTTGCGCAGCTTGACCGGGTGAAGGTGGACGGTCTGAGCCGCACCTATCGCATCAGTGTGGACACAGTAGATACTACCGGGTTGGATATGACGGCGCTGCTGCCACTATGGGCGGCTGGCATCTCCCCAGAACAGGCGGAGCAGGTGATCGCCCTGCTGACCGACCCGGCGCGCTTCTGGCGTCCCGGCGGCGTGAGTATGTGTCCAGGGGATGACCCGCGCTTCGACCCAACCAACGCGAACGGCGGTGGGGGTGTATGGCCGTTCTGGGTGACACTAGTGGGCGAAGGGCTGATCGAATACGGGCGGCTTGATCTGGCAGCGGAACTGGTGCAAAAGGTCTTAGGGGCGCAGGTAACAGTTCTCAAACGGCAGAAAGCCTTCTATGAGTTTTATAATAGTGATGAGCCGCAAGGACTGGGCGAAATCGGACACCTGGGTGGAATCCCGCCACTGCATCTTTTCCTGCGGGTGGCTGGTGTGCGGATTGTATCCGGCAATAAAGTGTGGACGGGCGGCGCATATCCCCTGGACTCACCGGTTACGATCCGGCAGCACGGCGTCACGGTGCGACGGACGCAGGAGGAAACCACCGTGCACTTCGCGTCCGGTCATACGGTTCAACTCAAAAACGGCGATTGGCAAGAAGTCCTGGATACGTCTTCGGGCAACCCTGAATGAGGCGCTTTCCATGAGCAGGAAATACCAGCCAAATTCAACGACGAACACATTCCCCCTACCCTCGGTGGATAATATGACGCTGGCCTATGATTTCATCTTCCGCAGTACGTCCGACGGGATTCTTCTGACTAACCCGGAAGGCGTCATTGAGCAGATGAACCCGGCGGGGGCGGCGATGCTGAGTATCCCGGTTGAGGAGATTATCGGCAGGACACCGGAGCAGTGTTTGCGCCATAACCCGGCACTGCTGAACCTGTTCGCCCGTCCCGGCGGCCAAACATTGGATATCCGGCTACCGAAGCGGCGGTTGGCGGTGGGGGTGGCAACAACGTTGGCGAGCGGGGAACGCATGGTGATTCTGCATGATGTCACCGAAAAGCAAGATCTGGACTCGCGGCGGGTGGCGCTGGCACACACGATTGCCCACGACCTGCGCAACCCGATTGCAGCGATTGGCGGGTATGCCGACCTCGTCGGGAAATTCGGCGGGCTGAACGAACAGCAGGATAAATTCCTGGGGCGAATCCGGCAAACAACGGCCAAACTACACGAAGTCGTGGAGTCCCTGGTCGACTTGGCGTGGATTGAGGCCGGGATGCCGTTGGCGCACCGCCCGATTGAGATGGGCGCGGTCATCAATAAGGCGGTTCATCAACTGACAGCGTTGGCGGTTGCCCACAAGATCACGATTGCAATTTCGCTGCAAGACCCGCTACCGCCGCTGATGGGCGACCCGGAGCGGATGGAACTGGCGATCTATCAAATCCTACACAATGCAATCATGTACTCCCATCCAGAGCAGACCATCGCCATTCATGCCTGGGGCGACCTGAACGAATGTTATTGCAGCGTCGCAGACCGGGGAATCGGCATCGCTGACGAAGAAATCCCACTGATTTTTGACCGAATGTACCGTTCGAAAGATGAGCGGGTGCGTGACATCCCCGGCGGCGGGCTGGGGTTGACGATGGCGCGGACGATTATTTCACGACATGGCGGCGACATCTGGGCGGCCAGCAACCTGGATGTGGGCAGCACCTTCACCTTTGTCCTTCCTGCGGTTCAACCGGAAACCATCTCCTATGCAGCGAGTCAAGATTAAACTCCCGGCAACAGTCACCAATCTCGGCCCCGGTTTGGGCAGTCTGGGGCTGGCCGTTGGCCTGTATATGACTATTGAGATCAACGGGCGCGACGACAATAACCTGGTGGTGGAAACCGAGGGGGAAGGCGCGGGGCGTTATGGTACTGGCTTACGCCACCCGGTCACTCTGGGGATGATGCGAGTTTTCCAGCAGCAGGAACGTGCCACATTGGGAATACACGTTCGTGTGCATAACGATATTCCCTTTGCCAGTGGATTAGGGGCAGAGACGGCGTTTCATGCCGCTGGGATTATCGCGGCGAACAACCTGCTCGGCAACCCGTACTCCCGCCAGGAGATTCTCAATCTGACGGCGCAGATTAGCGGCGAACCGGATCACGCGCTCCCAGCGGTGCTGGGTGGGCTGACGACCTGTATGGTGAAAGATGACCTCCTGACGTACCGGACACTGACCACGACCCCTTTTACGATAGTGGTGGTCGTGCCGGAGCTGGCCGACTATAAAGACAACACCGCCTCCATTATCCCGGAACGGGTCGCGCTGCACGACGCACTGCATAATCTGGGGCGTCTACCGCTGCTGCTGGAGGCTTTTAAGAGCGGCAGCCTGGAACTGCTGGCAGAAGTGATGGACGACCAGTTGTATACCCCGCATTTGAAAGCACGTATCCCCGGTTACGATCATGTGTTGGAGATGGCGCAGCGGGCGGGCGCGGTGGCCCTGACCCTGAGCGGCACCGGCCCGGCACTGCTGGCCTTCGCGCCGGATAAGCACGAGAAAATCGCGACGGCGATGACGTTTGCATTCGAGCAGGCGGGCGTCACGGCACGTTCGTGGGTGCTGCCGGTGGATACCCAGGGCGTCCAGGTCAGTGTGGCGCGTTCGGCGTGATGACAGCAAAATCTATTGTGCTGGTGCTGATTCTAGCTGTGCTGGCGGCGTGTGCACCGGTTTCCCCGCCGGAAAACACGAGCGGTCTGCATGCGGTGACACCCGTCCCGACGCTGGATATGAGCAGCGTGGACTCGCTGTGTCAAGCAGTAGACGACTATTGGGAGCGTAACTGGCCGCTGGCAATCCAGGCGTTGGAAGGACTGCGGGCGCTGGATGCCGACTGCGGGCTGGATACGCCACTGGTTGATCGCCTGTACAGCGCATATGTCACCTACGGCGGGCTACTGGAAGGGCGCAACCGACAAGACGAAGCGATTGCCGCCTACTCCACCGCACTCAACTACAACGCCCAGGGGCCGGAAGCGGCAGATGGATTGCGGCGGCTCAGTGTGTACACACCCCCTGCCCCGCCAGACTGTGCCTCAGGGCAGGCCACCAGCGCCCAGAGTCTGGTCCCGGCGTATACCCCCACAACCGGTGATTTTGTGGCGGTTAAAGAAGGCGGGCTGATAGCAAACGGGCAACCTTTCCCGGTATACGGCGTGGTGTATTACCCGCTGGACACCCCTTATGAGCGTTTCCTGACCACGTATGATGCTGACACTATCAACCAGGAACTCGACCTGATGCACGAGGCAGGACTGAACACGCTGCGCATCCGGCTGCGTCATGATGTCCTATTCACCTGCAAATCCAACGGCGCGGTACCCGTGCCGGATGCCTTCGCCCGGCTGGATGCGTTCATCCAGGCAGCGGCGGGGAAGGGCTTCCGGCTGATTCTGACGCTCAACGATACGCCAGATGCAGTCGCCGACGCGCTCTACAGCAATCCACGCCACACAGTCGAGCAGATTGTTTACCTGGCGACACGCTACCGGAATGAACCGGCACTGTTGGCCTGGGACTTGCGCGAGGGGGGCGACACGGACTACCTGCAAGGGTCGGCTACCCAACGTGACGTGCTGGAATGGCTGATTGAAACCGCGGTACTGGTGCGACGGGTGGATACCCACCACCTGATTACGGCGACCTGGAGCGAGGACGCCGAGGCCACGCTCCCGGCGGTGGACTTCCTGAGCTTCAGCTACTTCGGGGATGTGGCGGGGCTGCGGCAGCGAATCGCACTGTTGACCGCCGCCACCGATAAACCAATCCTGTTGAGCGCCACCGGCACCAGCACGTATGAATCCGACGAACGAGCGCAGGCCGATGCTTTGCGGCAGGCGCTGGATGCGGTGGAAAGGAACACGCTGGCCGGATGGCTGGTGTGGACGGCATTTGACTTCCCCCTGGCGACCACTTGCATCGAACCGGACTGCCCCAGCCCGGATAGCCCCGAACACCACTTCGGCTTGTGGAACACGAGCCGCTTCCCCAAACTGGCGGTTGAAGTCATCCAGATGGAAACCGGCGCAAACTAATTCCCGTTTTGTGCGTATAGATAAAAACAGCTTAATAGCTAGTTAGGCGGTTAGCCTGTCGGACGGCAAAAATGCCGTCCCTACCAATGCAAATAACACACGTGAGATTACTGCGTGAATTTGGGAGAGGAATACTGTTATGAGTGAACGGAGACGTTTTCGCCGATTCCGGCGCAATGCTGACCATGAGGATCGTGAACCGCAAACGCCGATTGCCTGGTGGCGATTGGTACGTTATCTCTCCCCGTTCAAGCTGCGGTTGGCGCTGGCACTGCTGGTGCTGCCCTTCGGCGCGGGGATGAGCCTGGTGTTCCCGGCGGTGATCTCCAACGTGGTGGATTCCATCCTGCAAGAAGGGAATGTGCAGCAGCTTGACCAGATCAGTGCTGCGCTGCTGTTCGTGTTCATGCTGCAACTCGCAGCCTGGGCGCTGGAAGGCTACAACCTCAACTATATTGGCGAGAAACTGGTCATGAATCTGCGGTTGGAGCTTTACGAGCATCTTCAGTCGCTCTCATTAGGGTTTTACACCAGCCGACGAGTGGGCGAACTGATTTCGCGGCTTTCCAGCGACGTGACGATGGTACGCACGGTGCTAACGAACAATCTGAATACACTGCTGCAACAAACCCTGGTAATGATCGGCGCACTGATTGTGATGCTGACGATTAACTGGCGGATGATGGTATTTATCCTGCTAATCACGCCGGTATTGGTGGCGATTGGCGGCGTATTCGGCATGTTCATGTCGCGTGTCAGCACCCGCATCCAGGATGAACTGGCGGGGTCAACGGTGGTGGCGACGGAAGTCATGCAGAATATCCGTGAAGTGAAAAGTTTTGTCCGTGAACCGTATGAAATCACCCGCTACAACAACGCCGTGTGGTCGGCTTTCAAGGCATCGGTACGGTTGATGAGGATTCGTTCGGTGCTGGAACCGCTGATGGGATTCCTGGCGTTCAGCGGGTTGGCGGGAATTCTATGGTTCGGCGGGCGCGAGGTGCTGGATGGCCGGTTGAGCGGCGGTGAACTGATTGCCTTTCTGATCTACGGGCTGACGGTGGCACAGTCGCTGATCTCGCTGGCAAGCCTGTACGGGCAGTTCCAGCAGGCGCTAGGGGCAACGCGGCGGGTGTTTGAACTGCTAGACACGCCAGCGGACGTGAACGATGCGCTGGACGCGACTGCTCTTTCTAATGTAACAGGGGAAATCCGCTTCAAGAATGTCTCGTTCAGCTATGACGAGCGGGAAACGGTGCTGCATGACATCAATCTGGATATTCAGCCGGGCGAGGTACTGGCGCTGGTGGGGCCAAGCGGCGCGGGCAAGAGCACACTCTTTAATCTGATCCCGCGTTTTTATGACCCCACTGATGGAGATATCTCGATTGATGGTGTCCCGCTCAAACAAATAACTCAGGCGAGCCTGCGCGGGCATATCGGTATTGTGCCACAGGAAACCCTGTTGTTCGGCGGCTCGATCTACGAAAATATCCGTTACGGACGGCTGGACGCGACAGAGGAAGAAATCTATGCAGCGGCGGAAGCGGCCAACGCCCACGAGTTCATCCGGGATTTGCCGGATGGCTACCAGACGGTGGTGGGCGAGCGCGGCGTGCGGTTGAGCGGCGGGCAGCGGCAGCGGGTGGCAATTGCCAGGGCGATTCTGAAAGACCCACGTATTTTGCTGCTGGATGAGGCCACGTCGAGTCTGGACAGCGAGAGCGAACATCTGGTACAAGAGGCGCTGGCACGGCTGATGCTGAACCGGACGACAATTATCATCGCGCACCGATTGAGTACGGTCAAAATCGCGCAACGGGTGGCCGTCCTGGATGGCGGGCGCATTGTTGAACTCGGCACGCACAACGACCTGATGGCGTTGGATGGGCTGTATGCCCGGTTGTATACCATGCAGTTCCGGGAAGGGCTGCTGGAACTGGCGCGAAGTGGAGATTGAGGATAAAAGCGGGCGACCACGCCGGGTCGCCCCTACGGAATCTTCCTAAAATGAGGGGTATGTAGGAGCGCACGGCGGCGCATCCCTACGAATCGCATTCATCTTGGCAATTTCTTTTATTGGTATGGGAAAGCGGAAAGAAATCTATGGCACTACAAGGACAAACCGTATTGGTTACAGGCGCGACGGGATTTGTGGGCGGAGCGCTGGCACGACGACTGGCGAACGACGGCGCGGACGTGAAGGCGCTGGCGCGGACACCCGAAAAAGGGCACTCGTTGCGGGACGTGCCGAATATAGAAATCGTCCAGGGAGACATCACCGACGCGGAGCGCATGAAGGCCGTTATTCAGGGCTGCGACATTGTGTTTCATGTTGCGGCAGCCATCGGTGGGACATTCGAGTTCCAACACAAGGCGAATTTGGATGGCGTGCGGAATGTGATGCTGGCGGCGGCAGAGGCCGGAGTCAAGCGGGTGGTGCATGTCAGTACCATCGCGGTCTATGGCTACCGAGCCAGCAGAGCCGTTACCGAGGCGACTCCGCCCAATCCGGGGCGCGTGGCTTACAACCGTACCAAAGCCGAGGGCGAACGCACCGTGCGGGAGATAGGTAAGGAACGCGGCGTCTCTTACAGCATTGTGCGCCCCGGCATGATTTACGGGCCACGCAGCAACGCATGGACACGGATGCTGTTCCAGGTGGCACGGCGGAAACCGACGCCGTTCCTGGGAGATGGCAGCGGCAACCCGGCTCCGATTTATATTGACGATTTGATTGATCTGATGCTGCTGATGGCGGAACACCCGGCCGCAGAGAATGAGACATTTAACGCCGTCAACGACCCGCCCCCGACCTGGCGCGAGTTCCTGGGCGGGTATTCACAGTTGGTGGGGCATCAGGCCTGGTTCGGGCTGCCGGTGTGGATGGGGACAGTGGTCGCGCCGCTGGCGGAACTGGTGATGACGCTGCGCGGTACGCCGCAGGATGTCCCGGCGCTGATTTCTTATGTGACCGGGCAGCGCACCTACAGCACAGCGAAAGCACGGGAACTGCTCGGCTGGCAACCGAAAACCAGTCTGGCGGATGGTATCCAGCAGTGTGCCCCCTGGCTGCGCGAAAAGGGACTGCTCTCTTGAATCCCTGGGTTGGGTTGTTCCTGGTGGCCTTAACCGGCGGCGCGATTGCCGTACTGGGCTGGTGGCTGCTGATTGCCACCGAAGGGGTGTACCTGGGGCGGCGGGTGGTGGTGTTACTGTACGACCTGTACGCCCGACGGTATGACAAAATCAAGGATTATTACCGAGAATACGAGCAGCGGTACCTGGCGCAGCCGATTATGGAGAAAATCGCACCGCATCAATCGCCGCTGGTGTTGGATGTCGCTACCGGAACGGGACGGCTGCCACTGGCGCTGATGCGCCACGAGCGCTTCCAGGGGCGGGTAGTCGCGGTGGATTTAAGCCGCCAGATGTTGAGCCAGGGCGTGAAAAACCTGTATGTGTTCGATGATCGAGTCACGTTTATCTGGTCGCCCGCCGAAGACTTGCCCTTCCCGGACGACTCGTTTGATGTCGTGACGTGCCTGGAAGCACTGGAATTCATGGTCAACTCGCAGGCCGTCCTGTGCGAACTGGTGCGGGTACTGCGTCCCGGCGGGCTACTGCTAATTACGCAGCGCATCAACACCAAGCTGATGCCCGGCAAAACCTGGACGGGCGGTCAAACGCTGGCGGCGCTGGAAAAGTGCGGTATCACTGACGCCAACGCGCAAATCTGGCAGGTGGATTACCGCAAAGTGTGGGGGCGCAAGGCGGGAGATGCCCCAGCAGTGGGGTCACGCCCGCTGGCGGAAACACTGCGCTGTCCGGCCTGCCAGGAAAGCCTGATGGTTGAACAGGATGGGCGCTGGCACTGCCCACACTGCGCGAAGGAAGCGGCTGTCGGGGATGACGGCGTGATCGAATTGTTTCCACTCTACCGTTGACCCTCTCTTGCCAAGCGCCTTGAGTCTGCTACAATGCGGCACACAAACAGCCATATCCGCCACACTGTAAAAGGATAAGAAAGTCGTGATTCTGCTGCCGCAAGCCCATGCCCAATTGATTGAAAAAGCCATTCAGACCGCCCAGGCTGCCGGTGATTTACCGCCCTTCGAGCTGCCGGTGATTGAGGTACGCCCGCCCAAACGCGCCGAACAGGGCGATTATAGCTGCGCGGTTGCCATGCAGCTTGCCAAACCAGTTGGACGCAACCCCTTCGAGATCGCGGAGACGATTACCCGGTATCTGCCGGACGCGCCCTTCGTCGGAGCAGCGGAAACCGTCAAACCGGGGTTCATCAACTTTCGGTTGAGCGAGAATTGGCTGCGGCAGCAGGTTGAGGCGATCATCGCGGAGGGAGACGACCTCTATCAACTGGATATGGGTGCGGGGAAACGGGCGCAGGTCGAGTTCGTGAGCGCCAATCCCACCGGGCCGCTGCATATCGGGCGCAGCCGGGGCGCAATCGTCGGGGATACCATCGCCCGGCTGCTGGAAGCGGCGGGTTACGATGTGGAGCGTGAGTATTACTTCAACAATGCCGGGGTACAGATGCAGAACCTGGGCAACAGCCTGCGAATCCGCTACCTGGAAGCATTGGGACAGGATGTAGAAATTCCCGCGGAAGGATTCTACCAGGGTGAGTACCTCAAGGAATTCGCGCAAGAACTGGCGAGTGAACGGGGTAAGGCGTTGGTAGACGTCGACTGGCAGCCGTTTAAGGAATATGCTGAAAAGAAGATGTTCGCCATGATCCGGGCGACTCTGGAACGGGTGGACATTGTCCATGATGTTTTCTTCAACGAGAACAGCCTGTATGACGACCAGTCGGTGTGGCAGGTGTTGGAGAAGCTGGAACAGGGCGGCTATATCTACGAGTCCGCCGTGCGCGAAGGGGCCAGCGAAGAAGATATCGCCAAGAGTAACGCGCTTGAACCGGCCAAGTGGTTTCGGAGTACTCAATTCGGCGACAAGGAAGATCGGGTGCTGGTCAAGAGCGACGGCAACGCTACGTACACCCTGCCGGACATCGCCTATCACATTAACAAAATTGAGCGCGGCTTTGACCTGCTGGTGAATATCCTGGGGGCGGATCATTTTACACAGCACCAGGTTGTGCGCTACGGGTTGGAGGCGTTGGGTTACGACCCGACTCCCCTGCATGTGGTGATTATCCAGTTTGTGCGACTGCTGCGCGACGGTGAACTGCTGAAGATGAGTACCCGCGCCGGGGCGATTGACACGCTGGACGACTTGATTGACCAGACCAGCGCAGACGTGGTGCGCTATATCCTGCTGGCGCGCAGCCCGGACTCACACCTGGACTTTGATCTTGATCTGGCGATCAAACAGAGCAACGAAAACCCGGTCTACTATATTCAGAATGCGCATGTGCGCTGCGCCGGGATTTTCCGTGAGGCCGAAGCACGCGGCAAGAGCGATACGGGGGCGGATTTGAATCTGCTGGGCGCGGAGGAACTGCGGTTTATCCGCAAGGTGCTGGAACTGGGCGAGGTGATCGAACAATCCGCCAGAGAACTCGCGCCACATAAAATCGCTTTCTACGCACATGAACTAGCGAGCCTGTTCCACCCGACATACGACACCGTGCGGGCGCTGCACGGCGATATCCCGGACGAGGTGACGACAGCGCGGTTGCGGTTCTACCGAGCGGCACAAGTAGCTTTCAAGCGGGTGCTGCGGCTGATGGGCATGACCGCGCCGGAACGGATGTGAAATCCGTTAGGGAATTGGCCGGGAAGCGGACTTTGTGTTACTCTAAAAATCATCACCATTGCTTAACATGAAGGATATACCTGTGGCCGGAGATTATGCGGTTTTAGCGCCTGTCTATGAGGAAATCGGGCTGGCGAAGTTCGCGCGAAATATAGCCCCTGACCTGATTCATTTCGTCCAATCCCATACCGACTGGCTGGGGAGACGAGTGCTTGACCTGGGCAGCGGGATGGGTGAAACGATTCAAGCCCTGGCGGACTATAACTTTGCGTTTGTGGCGGTGGAGAGTTCGCCAGACATGCTTAACGCGGCGCAGACACGGCTTTCTGACACGGGACTCAATGTCAAGTGGTCGCAGCAGGACATCCGGCAGCTTGACCCGACCACTGGCCTGGTGGATCTGGCATTGGCGCTGGATATTATCAATGACTTGAACAGCCTGCGCGACCTGGAAGCGGTTTTCAAGGGTGTTCATCACCTGCTGGATACGGGCAAGCTGTTCATTTTCGACCTGTACACGCTGCAAGGGCTGGCGGAATTTGGCCGGGAAGGTGAGCATATGGTGTATAACCAACCGGACAAACTGACTGTTTTTGCCAGCAACCAGTATGATTATGAGCGCCAGATGCACACCCAGGAATTTATTATTTTCCGGCATGAAGGCGGCGGCTGGCAGCGAACCGAAGCGTCGCGCATCCTGCGCACGTTTCCGGTACAGGCAGTTGCCTCTCTGGTACAGCGATCCGGCTTTGAAATCACGATGGTACTGGATACCCATCTGAATGTGTTCCAGCCGGGCGCTACACAAGTCCCCCGTGTGATCTTTATCGCCAAGAAACAATAATCAGCCAGGTATAATCGATAGTGCTTATGGAAAACTCGTTGGATCAATCCCCTCTCACTTTTCAGGTAGACCCGGAACATGGTGCGTTTCGTCTGAGCATGTTGGGCATCTTCTTCCTACTCATGGTGGTCACATTCTTCATTATGAGTCTCTTCATTTCCGACAGCGGTCTGAGCCTCATTGCCCTGATTGTCAGTTTCGCGGTAGCCGCGATTGTTTCCCGGCAGATCGAAAGTCGGCTCCAGGCTCGCTGGCCGAGCGGTCGGGCGCTGAAGATTGACCAGAGCGGCATCGCACTTCTGAAAAAGGAGACAGTAGAATCTGAGGTCAACGCTCATGAACCGATGAGTATTCTGCTCTGGCGCTTCCCGATCAAACGGCGAACACGGGTGCCAAAAGGGTGGTTTGTGATTGGCTGCGCAGTAGAGCAGGATGACCGTTATTTGCCGGTATATACCTTCATGTCCCCCCAGGATACCGACACGTTGAATACAACCATGCGCGTCCCGGTGCTGGTTAGCGAAAAAGAGACGAAGAAAGCAGTACCCGGCCAGGACAGCCTGCGGTTGGCCGGTGAGCAACGGCGACTGCGCCAGGCGGAAACTCACCGCTGGACGAACGGCGCAGAGATGTCAAATGAGGATTTCAGGCAATATCTCGAACGACTAAATGAGCAGTTTCCCCAATGGATGCCAATAAATCGTTGACCGCCCGGCGCGGTTGGTTGATTCCCTTCCTGTTGGCCGTTGTGCTGATGGGCAGCGTTCATGTCCAGGCACAGGACGCCAGTCCGCTGCTTCCCTTCACTCCTGTACTAGGAGAGATCGCAGCGGGCGAAACGCAAAACTGGACGTTTACCGGGCTGGACGGCGCGGCGCTGTCGTTCCGCGTGGAGGCCGTATCCGGCGATTTAGACCCGGTTTTGAGTCTGCGGAACAATGCGGGACAAACCCTTATCAGCAACGATGACCATGAGTACCCGGTCAACAAGGACGCCCTGCTGGAAGCGATCACCCTGCCCCGCACCGACACGTATACCGTACAGGTGTCCGGCTATGGCGACACCGCCGGTGAGTATCTACTGACTCTTACAAACGGATTTGCAGACCTAGATACCCAGGACACCTTTGATGACGGCGGGGATTGGGGGAGCGCCGGAGAAGCAACTACGATTGAAGAGAATGATGGTCAGTTGAACTTCCAATTGGCCGGTGTTCAGGCGCTGGATACGACGATCAACAGCAGCGCCGACCTGCAAACCGATTACTACGCTCAGGTTGACATCAGTATTGTCAGTCAAATCGGCGGATGGAGTGCCGGACTCACGGCACGCCAGCAGGATGACGGCAGTTACTACCTCTTCAGCATTAATGACCGGGGACAATGGCGATTTTCTTTGCACCTGCCGGAAGAGGAGGACAAAGTAATCCGGGATTGGGTACAGCACCCGGCGATTGTAGCGGGGACAACCGGTTTTAGCCTGGGAATGCTGGTCAATGACACCGGTTTTGACTTTTTCTACAACGGGCAGCTTCTGGGTCATACCGTAGATGACATGATCCTCAACAGCGGACATATCGGGTTGGCACTGGGAACCGGGACCGACCTGAACAGTCAAGCGAGCGCCCGGTTCGATAACCTGATCGTCACTGTTCCCGTAGAAATCAACGGCCAACGCCTGACTCCGCAGCAGATCATCCTGGGGGAACCGAGTCTGCTGGTCGAAGAACTGCGGCGGCGAGGGGTTATCCCGGCGGCGGGCGAAATGGCGCTGACGGTGAACGAAAGCTTTGCAGAGTTCCGCAGTCCGGGTGTATCGCGATTTATGCTGGGGCGCGGCACACTATTCACAGATTTCGCGTTGGGTACAACCGTTTCCTGGGAAAGCGCCGCTGAAGGCGTGACGGGATGTGGTTTGGTGTTCCGCCAGAGCGACGATACCCACTACCTGTTGGCCTATGTTGACCAGACTGGCGGGTATGGACTTTCACAGCGGGATGGTGATACGTTTTTGCCGGGTATATACGGGGAACAAGCCGACAGCGGAAGCGGCGCACACCAACTGGTTCTGGTCGCCACCAGCAACCGGGTTCTCTATTATGTGGATGGTCAGCTGGTGGGGGAACTGGCGGTGGACTCCATCGAGGGACAGGTGGGGAATGCGGTAGTGAACTTTGAGCCGATCAGTACATCTTGCCAGTTCACGAATACCTGGTTGTGGCGCTGGCGCTAACGTTTCACTCCGTGACCAGTGCAAAAACAGACACTTTCAGGGGGCGCAGCAATTTACTGCGCTTTTTGTGTTGTAGTTTTGGTATTCACGGAGGGGTAGGGGTGATAAGCACCGTAGGCACTACCCTGCAAATCAATCTTGTTCGAGTAGTTTATTGGGAGTCTGGCGGGTGAAGCGCATAGAAGCAGCTATTTTGCGAACTGTCCTTTATGGGGATGTCTTTCACTTCCCGATGACTGTTCCAGAAATTCATCACTTCCTGATTGATGACGAATCGGCTAGCCTGGAAGCCGTGCAGGATACACTTATGCACTCGGAAGTGCTACCAACATGGTTACACATGGAGCGTGGCTATGTGATGTACGGGCAGCAGCCAGACCTGATTGAACTCCGGCTGACCCGGGAAGCGGCGTCCACCAAACTCTGGCCGCTGGCGCAGGCGTATGGCCGCTGGCTGGCACGATTGCCCTTTATCAGCATGATCGCACTGACCGGGGCGTTGGCGATGCGCAATGCCGCCGCTGGAGATGACGACCTGGATTACCTGGTGATTACTTCGCCGGGACGGGTGTGGCTGGCGCGGGCCTTCACGATCATCATGGTTCGACTGGCGCGACTGCGAGGCGTAATGTTGTGTCCAAACTATCTCCTAGATGAAAGCAACCTCATGCAGCATGACCGAAATAGTTTTATGGCACATGAAATCGTACAGATGCTGCCGCTCTATGGAGAACCTTTGTACCGACAGATGCGGACAGAGAATGATTGGACACGCGCATACCTCCCGAATGCCAACGAGCCGTTTTACCCGGCAGAGCTGTACCACATGGGTTGGGGCTGGCGCATGGTGAAGCGCCTGGGCGAGTTTTTACTGAGCGGGGCAATTGGAGACCGGCTGGAACACTGGGAATACCAGCGGAAGCTGCGCCGGTTCGCGCCTGACATGCAAATACCGCATTCAAGCGCCCGGCTGGATGAAACCCAGGTCAAAGGACATTTCAGCGATCACGGCCACCCGGCATTACAGCGTTACTACGAACATCTACGGGCGTGCGGGTTGGGGGACGTGGGGGATGGTATCGCGGAAAATGAGGTTGATTCCGGGGTGGGGGCAGTTTCCAAAACACCATACAACGCATCTATACGACAATAGAGGGGCGCATAGCCATAGCCATGCGCCCCTACAGACCATTTGAAAAGTAATTGTCCCAGGGTATTTTCTGGGAGGGTCTGAGACCCTCCCCTACGACCTACACCTATTTTCAGATTTAGGGACGGGTTTGGAACCCGCCCGCGCACTTCTCAAAGGTGTCTTTTAGAGATTCTGTAGAAGCAGCCTGGTTTGTTCCGTATTGAATTGTCCGACTGCATTACGCCGGTTGATCTGGCTGGATGGCGTGCAGCAGCGCCAGCACACGCTCGCGGGCGGCATCCAGCGGGCCGTCAATCGTCGCCCCGGCAGCCTGTTTGTGACCGCCACCACCCAGCCCTAAGGCCACGCCACTGACATCGTAACCCGGCTTGCTTCGCATACTGAGTTCGACCCGACCATCAGCCAGTTCCTTAAACACGACGGCGATTTTGGCCTCATCCACTGAGACGAGCAGCCCGACCAAACCCCGATCTGTGGCTTCGCCAATTCTGGCCTGTTTCAGATCAGCCTGGGTCACGTTCGCAGAGATAATGGTCTCATTCATTGTCACTGACGCAAGTGACTGTTTCCACAGTTCAATCGTGTTATAGGGCTTACTGACCAGGGCGCGGGCGACAATATCTGAGAGCGATGCCCCGGCTTTAATCAACGCCTGAGCGATTTCAAGGGTACGCGCCGTGACATTATTGGTGCGGAAACCGAGTGTATCCGTCACCAGCCCGGCCAGCAGTGGTTCAGCGATCCGCTTCGAAATGGGGTGCTGCATGTAAACCAGCCAGTCGTAGACAATCTCTGTCGCGGATACGGCAGTTGGCACCACGATAAAAATATCGCCAAACCAGACATTGGTGGGGTGATGGTCGAGGTTAATCACCTTCGGACTGTGCGCCCGGCCATACTCCCCCGCCAGACCGGTACGGGGTTCGTCGCTGGCGTCGACGGAAATCATCAAGTCCCATTTGCCGCGCTTGAGTTTGCCCTGCACGCCGCCCGCGCCCGGCAGGAAGTCCAGGTTGTCGGGGACACCACCATCCACGACAGTCGTTACTTTCTTGTCCATCTCCCGCAGCGCGTTCGCCAGCCCCAGCAACGAGCCAATGGCATCACCATCCGGGCTGACATGGGTCACAATCAGAATTTTGGTTGCCTGCTGGACGGCCTCAGTCGCCGCCGGCCAATTCACCTGCTCACTCATTGATGTCCTCGGTGGTCGTCTCGTCTTCAATCTCGGCGGGAGGAATATCCAGCTTTTCGAGAATCTGGGCGATACGCTCCCCGCGCTCCAGCGCATAGTCCCAATGGAAAATCAGTTCCGGCATGGCGCGAATCCGCACCCGGCGGGCTGTCTCGCGGCGCAGGAAACCTTTGGCGCGTTCCAGACCAGCCATCACTTCCGCTTCGCGGGCTTCTTCCGCCAGCGCGTTAATGTAGATATTGGCGAACATCAATTCACGATCCAGCTTGACCTCGGTGACGGTGATGTTCTGCAAGCGTGGGTCAGCGACTTCGCGCAGCAGGAGTTCACTCAGAATCTCCTGAATGCGTTCGGCCATACGATCTTGTTTAATCGTCATGTTTTACTCCTCCTGGGGGAACTGCTCTTTGAGGGGGTATTCTTCGACTTCAGACTCTACCGGTCATGAGTCGCACATGGGATTGTGTCGAACGGCCTGGTTTGGCCGCCAGTCTGATGCGCGTTCCCGGATCACCAGGGACAGTTCAAAGGGCAAGACACCGCCTTGCCCCCTATCATCCCGTTTTTCCGCAGCGCATCCTGCTGCCACCCCGCAAAGGAGCCGCACAATGGTTGCCGGTTTGCGAACCTAACTCACTCGTTCCGTGACATAGAATTCGATCAAATCCCCGGCCTGAAAATCATTGAAGCCGTTTAAGCCAATCCCGCACTCAAACCCGGAACGCACCTCACGCACGTCTTCGGTCATCCGTTTAAGTGAGCCAACCGGCACATTTTCCACCAGCACCTTACCCCCGCGCTTGACGCGGGTACGGGCGTTACGACGCGCTTCGCCATCGCGGATATAGCATCCGGCGATCACCCCAATTCTCGGAATCTTGAAAATCTGGCGCACTTCCGCCATGCCGATTGTCCGGTCAGCATACGTCGGTTCGAGCAAACCTTCCAGCGCCAGTTCGACATCTTCCAGCAGCTTATAGATGATGTTGTACACACGAATATCCACACCCTGGGAGTCTGCTGTACGGCGGGCGGCGTTATCCACATTGACGCCAAATCCGATGACAATCGCACCGGACGCACTGGCAAGCATCACATCGTTCTCCGTCACATGACCGACATCTGAGGAGAGGATGCGAATACTAATGCCCTGACTGTTGTTTTCAGAGAGCTGGTTGAGTGAGTCAATGATGGGCTGGAGCGTCCCCTGGACATCCACTTTCACAATGAGGCTCAACTCTTTGGACTGGCCGCTGGAAAACTGCGCAAAAACATCTTCCAGGGTGAGCGCCCGTGCGGGCTGTGACCGCTGCGCTTCTTCCTGTTCGGCGCGTTCCGTCGCGATGCTGCGGGCGACCTTGTCATTTTTGGCTGTCTCGAAGGCATCGCCCGGCTGCGGCGGTTCACTTAACCCCAGGACAGAGACGGGCGTGGAGGGTGGCGCACTTTTCAACTGCTTGCCGCCTTCATCAAACATGGCCTTAATACGCCCGTAGGCCGTCCCTGCGACTACCACATCACCGCGTTCGAGCGTGCCGTTTAAGACGAGCAGCGTCGCCACCGTTCCACGACTGGTATCTACCTTTGCCTCAATCACGATACCAGAGGCCTCGCTATCCGGGTTCGCCACCACATCGCTATCGTCGGCAATCAACAGGATCGCTTCCAACAGGTCGTCAATCCCCTGCCCTTTGACCGCCGAAACCGGCACGACCAGGGTATCGCCATCCCATTCGTCCGGGGTCAGCCCCACGTCCATCAGGCTCTTTTTCGTGCCTTCGATATTGGCATTCCGCAGATCGGTTTTAGTGACAGCAACCACAATCGGCACATTGGCTGCCCGCGCATGGTCAATCGCTTCGCGGGTCGTGGGCATCACGCCATCGTCCGCCGCGACCACTAATACGGCAACATCAGCACCATGCGCACCCCGCGCCCGCATGGCGGTAAAGGCTTCGTGACCGGGCGTATCGAGGAAAGTGATCTGGCGGCCATTATGAACCACACGGTAAGCACCGATATGCTGGGTAATACCACCCGCTTCACCGGCAGCAACGCTGGTTTTACGAATGGTATCGAGCAGGGTCGTCTTGCCGTGATCTACGTGACCGAGGATGGTTACAATCGGGGGACGGCGCTGAAGGTATTCAGCCTTCTCTTCTGTATACTTCTTACGCCAGGTCTGCGATTCAGCAGCCTTTTGGCGTTCGGCAACTGCCGCCGCTGCGCTAGCGGAATGGGCTTCAAAGCCCATTTCCTCAACCACAATCGCAGCCGTATCATAATCAATCTGCTGGTTGATTGAAGCCATGATCCCATTCGCGATCAGCCGTTTCATGACCTCGATGGGGCTGGCATCAATCATCTCGGCCAAATCGCGAACGGTTAGAAAATCGGGTAGCAGTACAGCCTGCTTTTCCTGTGCCATATAGTCCTCCTCAGTACAGGGGAGCGGCAAAGCAGGAAAAGCCGACAGCTTTTACAGCCTGCCCACCGCTATAATTGATATGTGTTCATGAGATACACCGTAAATCCATCATGGGTAACATCCATTATGGTGACGGTCTGGCCTGCCGCAGCCGTGCCCGGTCATCTGCCGTGAGCGTCGTCCGCAGAGCCTTACTTAAAATGTCGGTGGCAGCGGCACGCTCCCAGCAATCGGGATCCCCGCACAGGTACGCACCACGCCCATTCATTTTCCCGGTGGGGTCTACCTGTACCCCGTCTTCAGTCCGAACGATGCGAAACAAAGCGCGTTTGCCTTCTTTTGTCCGGCAGACCACACAGGTGCGGATCGGAATGCGTTTCCGGTGCTGTTGCTGGTGTGCAGCGTTCATCATCGGTCAGTCGCTAAATCTCGTAATCTTCCCACTCTTCACGGCGACGGCTGCCCTTACGCCGCCGTTTGGCGACGATTTCGCCCACTTCCTCGTCGAAGACTAACTGGCGGCGCTGCTGGCGTTCTTTGCGGCTCTTGCGTTTGGCTTTCGACTTCTTGCCACCCTCGGCAGAGAGCAAGGCATCCAGGTCTTCTTCTTCGTCTTCCGATTCGTCTTCCGACTCCACATCCGGCTCAACCTGACGCGTCGCAACTCGTGCCGGTTTTGGTCTAGCCGCCGGTTTGGGTTCCACGATGTCCTCATCACCAAACACTGACAAAATCACCGTCTCATCTTCCGATTCAGCCACCGCCGCAGCAGCCACCGGGGTTTCCTCCGGTTCAGTCGAGGAGGCTGCCGCTTCCGGTTTGGGCTGCGGCACCACCGCCGATTGTGGAAGCTCATCGGGAATAACGATCTGGTCGAGGGCATCGCGCAGACGTTCGAGCGAATCACCACCGACACCCGACAGGAGACGCTTCAGACGGCTTTCGTCAATCAGGAAGCGCAGCATAATCTCGCCGACGTTATCCATTGGCGAGAGGGCTTCAATAATCTCATCGGGCAGATCCAGCGTATTGACCGGCAGAGCAAAAGCGTTCTCCGGCAGCGTGGCCCTAACCGCGTTGATTTCTGCCAACCGCGCCTGACGCGCCTTTTCGCGCTGCGCTTGCCAGGCCTTTTCTACCCGCGATGCAAAGCGGTTGAGAACCTGGTATTCTTCCGGCATCACCGCTTTATTGGCGATTTTCTTTTCCATGATTCGCGTGACTTCGGCGACAGCCTCCGCATCCTGCGTGGCTATTTCAGCCAGCGGCGGTTCACCCAGGCTGGCAAGAGCCTCCTGAACTGCTTCGGAGACGCTCTTAATATCAATACGCCAACCGGTAAGTTTGGCCGCTAACCGGGCGTTCTGCCCTTCACGACCAATCGCCAACGAAAGCTGGTCATCCGGCACTAAAACGACTGCCGTGCGCCCGGCATCTGGGTCATCATCCAGATACACCCCACTCACCCGCGCCGGACTCAGTGCCTTCGCAATAAAGGCCTCATGATCGACGTTCCACTCGATCACGTCAATTTTCTCGTCGTGGAGTTCCTTCACGATATTCTGGATACGAATACCACGCATCCCGACGCACGCCCCAACCGGGTCAATGCCTTCCTGAAGGGCGGCAACAGCAACTTTAGAACGCTGGCCGGGTTCACGGGCGATATTCTTAATTTCAACCTGCCCGTTGAAAATCTCAGGGACTTCGTATTCCAGCAAGCGACGCAGCATGTTGCGGTGGCTGCGGCTCATCACGATCTGCGGACCGCGATTGCTCTTTTTGACTTCCAACACATACGCCCGTAGTTTATCGTGCGGCTTGTACCGTTCGCCCGGAATCTGCTGATTACGCGGCAGCATGGCTTCCGTGCGTCCCAGGCTGACCGTAATCATGGCCGCGTTGACATTCTGGACGGTTGCCGTAATCAAATCCCCTTCGCGATCCACGTATTCCTCAAACAGGGCATTACGCTCGGCTTCGCGGATTTTCTGCAAGATCACTTGTTTGGCGGTCTGAGCGGCAATACGGCCAAACTTCTTGGTCGTACCTTCCACCTGCACCATCACCATATCGCCAATGTTGGCTTCAGGGTCAAAATAGCGCGCTTTTTCCAGGTCAACTTCGGTATTCAGGTTCTGTACTTCGTCTACAACTTCTTTTTCGACGAAAATACGTACCCGTCCGGTATTGGCGTCGACATTGACCTCAACGGCTTGAGCGGCACTGGCACCTGCGTCCCGACGATAGGCCGAAACCAAGGCACTTTCTAATGCCTCTAAAACCACGTCACGCGATAGTGATCTCAGTTCAGAGATTTCATTAAAGGCAATTTCAACTTCGCTTCTCATGCTGCTACTTCAGCTCCCACTGTACTCTGGGGAAAATCGTTGGCTTAATCGTAGTATATAACAAAACGCTCAAACTAAGATGGGCGCTTGAGCATCGGAGACCGGATAATAACGCTTTAAGAACGAAAAGTGGGGGTTGCCCACTTTTCACCTTCCAACGAAACACATTGTAACATGCCGCATTTCCGCTGACAAGAGAGAATCACCCGGCGGCGCTGACCTCCTCGGTGGACTCACCGGCAGGCGGTAATTCTTGCGTCATTTCTGGCAGTGGGAAGATCAGTTCCTCCGTACCTTCTGAGAGCGGAAGGATTAGCTCGTCCGTTGTTTCGCCACCAACGCCGTCGATCACGATTGGCTGGACACTATCCGGGCCGGTGACTGCCGGACGTTCAAACGGTGCAAAGCGCAAGACACGCCCGCCGCCCGAATCGGTGACGTAGAGGTTGCCAGCAGAGTCCAGTGCCAGGCCACCCACTGTCACAAACTGCGTGGCATCCAGGCTTTCCACACTGCCCAACTGTCCGAACGAACCGAGGCAGTTCCCGGCAGAGTCATAGACCAGCACGCGCCCCGCGTCCGGGTCGCCCACGTAGATCAGGTCACGGACGCTATCCACCGCGAGGTAAGGCCGGTTGCCCAGGTCATCGCGCCAGCCACGCACGGCGAAGCTGTTGGTCGCCTGTCCGCTGGCGGTAATGTACTTGTAGACCGGCGCACCTTCCAGCGTGAACACCGAAACCCGCTGATTCCAGGTATCGGCGACATACAGCAGGCTGTCGCCACCGATGTACAGGCCGCTGGGTTCATCCAACTGCCCGACACCGCTGCCGCCGGAAGCGATGTCATACAGGAACTGGCCTTCGCTGGTGTAGACACGCACGCGCTTATTGCCGGTATCGGCCACAAAAACCCGCCCCTGGCTATCCACCGCGATGCCACGCGGCCCCCAAAAACCGTCAAACGGTTCGGTACGGGCTTCAATACCATATTCCCCGCGCTGTCCCCAGCTACGGATATACTCACCGTCCGGCGAGACGACGATCACCCGGTAGTTCCAGGTGTCGGCAACATACAGGTTGCCGTCAGGCCCGATGGCGACACTATTCGGACGCTCAAACGTGACCTGCCCAGGAACCGGCACGCCACGCTGACCAATAACCGTTAGGAAGTTGCCATCCTGGTCAAAGACACTGATCCGATAGTTGAACTCTTCCGGCACGTAGATATGACCATCCAGCGCAATTGACAGACCCAAGGGGTGATTCAAGAAGCCCGTTGCGCTACCTGGAGTCGTACCTAATACCAGATCGGCGGGAATCGGCTGCCAGTTGGCGGAGCAGGCATTAAGCGTCACGGCGTCCAAAGGATTCGCCACCGCACCGTCCCCAATGCCCAGATTCCAGACTTTGGCGGCAATATCCTTACGCACATAGAAATACATCCGCTCCGAAACCGGCCAGTTGGTAATGGAAAAGTCCTTGTTAACCGCAGAGCCGTAGGTGGAGTAATCGCGTGACCACCAGATGTCGAAAATCCCCTGGCGAACCTGGGCGGCCTGGGGGTTATCCGCCGAGAAGTCGAGCGTATTGATCACCCGTTCGGGAGTCAGGCCAAAGTAATCCTGCATCGGCCACCAAAGACGCATAAACCCGCTCTCATCCATCAGGAAGTAACGATCTTCCAAGGCAGTCTCCACCGCCGCGCGGTTCGATTCCCCAACGATCACCGCTGCCGCGTCTTCCAGCAGGCGGGGGCTGGGGTTTGCCCCGGCGAAAACGGCATTCGGGAACTCACGGAAGTACCAGCTCCCCGGCCACGACATGCGGTCATCGTAGACAAAGCGGATATTCATGCCGTCAGTGGTCAGGCGGCTCATGTCCTCCAGCCAGTTGACCACAACGGTCTTATTGGCAGGAGCCGCGTGCGCATACACGAGATATTCCGTCGCCAAATCATAATTGATGAACGACGCCATCCAAGCCGAACGGAAGGTGATAAACGCCAGCACCGCAAAGACAGCTACCACCGCCATCTGGCGCAAATTGGCCCAACCGGTTTGCGAAACCAACCGGGAGAGGACAAACACCACCACCGTCGCAATCAGCACTCCCGCATACCAGCGGTAAGCACTGGCTAAGTCCTGCTGAGATAGACCACCAATCCCCTGCCCGACCAGGAATGGCCCGATAATCTGCGCGAAGGCTACATAAAGCACTGGCAGCAGGAGAAGATAAATCCAGCCACGCCGGAAAAACACCACAGGTTCAACCCGATCCAAAATACGCCCGAAATACCATCCGGTGAGCAGGATGAGCGGAACAGTCATGTGCGTCCCCAGCCAGGGCATTTTTTCACCGGCCAGCGTGTAGGCAATCAGATTCAGCACGCCCCACCACGAGACAAACAGCAAAAACGGTACGTGCTTGAGCCATTCAGCCGTATGGCGGCGCGAAACAAACAGCGGTTCAACCGCGTCATGCGCGTAATCCGTGTCGGATTCGTAGGTATTTTCGTCGGTCAGCAAACCGATGGCTTCGGCTTCCTCCCGCTTGGCTTTCATAAAGCGGGCGTCTTTTTCGTCCTGGCGGTCACGGCGGAAGCGCCAGAAAACACCCAGGCCACTGAACATCGCCAGGAAACTGCCAATGACCGGCAAAAACTCGTAAAACGGCATAATCAGCACGAGATAGTAATACTGTGGCTGGCTGCCCCGCCGGACACCCTGCTGTTCCAGCCAATAGCCGAGGCTGTTGTACATTCCGGCCAGGCCGCGCATGTTGGTGAACATGGTGGTGAAGAAAAACAGATAGATGATATGGAAAATCGCAGCGGAGATCAGCCAGCGTTTCCAGTTCCACACCAGCCCGGCAGTTATCGAAATGGCGTACAGCGGCACAATCGCCAGCAGCGCCAGCGCCACCCGCCCATATTCCTCCGGCGTGGTGGCAGGGATAACCTGCTGTAAGAAGGGCGGGAGACTGTTCCCCACCGCGACGTAGTCGTTCACCTGCGCCCCGGTAAAGTTGACCACAAACGCGGCTAACCAGGGCAAGATCAACGTCCCCATCAGGAGCAGGATGTCAAACTCCGCGAAACGATACAGGGTGCGCCACCAACCGGCAGCTGTCGAATATAACAGCGCAAACACCACCACCGCCGCCACTATCCAGGTGGCGACCAGGGGCACAATCGTGAATCTCGATACGGACTGTTCAACAGTCGTTTCCTGGCCGGGGACAGCAGGTGCGGCGGGTTGGCTAGCGTCCGAGGCTATGACGTGAGAACGTTCTTCCACGATAATCAGCCCGGCCACGACGACGACGACCAGCGCGACAATCAGCAGCGCGTCCAACCAAGGGACACGCGCCAGATTCGTCCGGTAGACCCAGAGGAGCGTCCCGACCAGCGCACCCACCACAAACATGATGACCACCAGCGTCCAGTTGGTGAGCGTCACGGCGGCCAGACTACCCGCCCCGGCAGCAGTGGCGTTATCAATGGGCGAAACGGACAGCACGACGTACATCCCCAGGGCAGCAACGCCGCCCAACAGCCCGGCAATGGACAGGAGATACAAGATGGACTTGCCCGGCACATTCCAGAAATGCTGCGCCATCCGTATCAACCAGTAGAGTGTGAGGAAACTGCCGAAAATGGCGATATAGATGAACGCGACTTCTTTGGAGCCAAGCAACCAGATCATGCCTAAAGCCAGCAGGTACAGCCAGCGGGCTTTGCGGCGGGCGTTCGGTGGGCCATTCACGTACATCAGAATGGCGTACACCATGAGTAGCGCAGCAAAAATCGCGGGCGAATCGTGGCGGATATAGCGGTCATAGTACAGCAGCAGTGGCGAAATCAGGAGCATGATTGAAGTGAGGATCGCCCCCCAACGCCCCAACCAACGGCGGAACAACAGCGGGAACATCACCGTGAGGACACCCATCAACGCCGGGTAAATCCGCGATGTGAAGTCATTATCCCCGAACAGCGCGTACATGAAGGCCGTGACATGGAACAGAATCGGGCCGTGCATCAGCGGCGTATGGTTATAAATCCCCTGCCGGTAGAGGTCATACGAAAAGCGCGTGTGCAGGCTTTCGTCATGACTCATCACCCTATCACCCAGGATGTAAAAACGGGTGAAAATCGCTAACAATAAGATCGCAATAAAAACCAGGGTTTCCCAGTTGAGCGCCACCCGCCAACCAAGAAACTGGTTGAATGGATGGGTGGGATTTTCTGGGCGAGAAGATGCGTGTGTGGTCGTCATGCAAGCCTCTAGTTATCAGGGAATAGTTGTTTCATCCGGTTGCGGGCGAACGTCAGGGACGGTATGGCCTTGTGTGGCGGTATACAACGCCACCGCCGTACCCACTGCAACCGGCTGAGTCGGAGTCCGGCTGCTGGTCACAATATGCGGCGCAGGCTGGGTGGGCGGCGACGCCCATGTTACTTCACTGTTCCCCATCGTCAAGGGAACAATCAGCGCCAGGGCGAACAGCAGCGCGGCCAACCCGTAGCGGGTCTGAAAATGAGCGAAACGCTGGCGGGGGGTCGGCTGACTAAGTTCGGCCTCTACCGCCGTCCAGACACGCTTAAAATCCGGCTGCTGCGCCGCCCCAATCCGGGGCATGGTCTGGGTCAGTTCCTGCATCAGGTCGAGTTCCCGCCGGTAAGCGGCGTAACAGGTTTCGCAGGTGTTCAGGTGACGCGCAAACCGCAGCCGGACAATAGACGGCAGTTCACCCTGGATATAGGCGGTAATCAGATGTGTATTGTGTTCGCAGGCCATGGTTATAACCCCACCAACTCATCCAACAAACCAGGCGCAACCGGCTGTAATAACCCACGCAGGCGATCATGCGCCAGCCGAACGCGACTTTCCGCCGTCTTTTGCGGACAATCCATGACCGCAGCGATTTCACGGTAGGTCAGGCCATGACCGTAACGCAGGATGACGGCTTCCCGCAGCGGCGGCGACAATGAGAGAACCGCATTCTCCACCACTTCTTGTAGATTCTGCTGTGCCAACGACGCTTCCGGCGTTTCGGCACTGGGCGCGGACAGATTCAGAGTCAACAACTGCCCCAATTCAACCAGTGAGAAATGTTTGCGCCGATACATATTGCGACAGCGGCTAAGGGCAATCGTATATAGCCAGGTCTTAAAGGATGCCCGGCGGGCGTCAAAACGGCTGATATTCTTGAAGGCATATACAAAGGACTCTTGCAACACATCTTCGGCATCCTGCGGATTCCCCAACAAGCTGTAGCACAGCCGGTAAATCATCGGCGCGAAATGATCATACAAGGTCGAGAATCCGGCCTGATCGCCATGCAGACAACGTGTGATGAGTACGGCTATGGTATCCGGCTCAAGAGTCATCATTTAATCCTAAAATTAATTTTGCGCACTATGGATATACACGCCTGTTCCGCCGATTCCTCACCCACCGTTGAAATCGAACGGTACACCATTATAAATATCCTGCCGCAGCCACAGGACAATCTTTTCCAGGGGAGCAGGCTGGACACGCACGCGGCGCTGTGACCACCAGGCGGGCAGATCAGCCAGATTTAATGTCTTCCCGCTCCATGAGGAAAGCACTGTCAGGCTATGCCCCACGTAGTCGCCGCCCAGGTCGGGCGTTTCGGCATACTGCGGCAGCAGCACAATGCCCGCGCCTCGCGCCTCGCTGACTTCGTTAATGAACTGCGTCCGGGAAAAATCGCGCAGCAGCCAGGCTACGAGTCCATCCTGGGGAACCAGGGCGACCAACTCTAATTCCTGGTTGACGGCCCCTGCCCCACGTTCCGCCAGTTGACGCAGCGTATCGCGCAGGAGCGCGGTCTGCGGGGTGGGCGCTTCCATGTGCCAGAGTTCGGTGGCATTGGCGGCGTTCGTCACGGCGATGTTCCAACCACTGCCGATGCCGGTGAAGAGCGCAAAAGCCAGGATGCCTAAGGCGCTGCCCTGAATAGTCGTCGTCATCCCCCACATGCTGGCGAAAATGAATACGCCGATCATGCCTAGCAACAGCGTCATCAGCATCCACACCAGATTCACGGTATTGATGGCGTTGATGTCGAGCGTTCCCGGCGGGAGGTTGAGGAGCGAACGGGCGACGGCCTGCCCGTGTACGGTGAAAATGAACAGGAGAATCACCGTCAGCGTCGCCAGTACCAGTTTGCTCCAACCGGGGATCGTCCAAATGGGATGGCGTGGTTTTGCTAACAGGTCAAGCAGCAAGCCACTGACGAGAACCGCGAGTGGCACTACCGCCCAGAGCGCCTGTTCCGGGCCGCCGCCGACATAGAGCAGCCAGCCGACCACCGTAAACGCCAGCCAGCCCACCAGGAAACGGTCTACAACGGTGATCGTCATTTTCCGCGCCAACAGCCAGATCGCTACCACCGCGAAAAACCAGATCATCGGGGAGTAAAACAGGCTGGTGACGAGCGGGTAGAACAGGGGCGCATTTGCGCGGGGAGTCGTCACGCCGCCCAGCCCGGCACTGAGCAGTTCACCGACTGCGCTCAATCCATCCAGGCGAGATAAAAACTGCGTGCTGACAATCACCACCACCAGGGCGGCAATCAATAACCCCAACGACCAGGGGAAAGCGGCCATTCGCGCCCGAAACTGGGCCACGACGCCCGGCGCCTCTTCCAGAGCGTAGTCACTGGCGGTCAACCACAGTGCCAACCCACCGGCAGCGATTAGAATCAGAATCAGCACAGGGGCAGTTGGGTCACTTAAGAGCAGCGCCGCCCCCAGGAAACCGGACGCGGCCAGGGCGTACCCCTCGTGGTCACTTTCCCACCAGCGCCAGAACGCCCACAATGTCAACACAACCAGCAGCACCGTCCAGACCACCGGGCTATCGTAACGGGAGGCGGCCAGCAGGGTCGGTGACGCCAGCAGCACGACACTGGTGAGCAGCGCCCGCCCCCGCCCCAGCAGATCACGGAACAGCGCCGGGGAAATGACGAGCAGTGACCCGGCCAGCAGCGTCCCCAGACGCACGGTGAACTCGGACGCGCCGAGCAGCGAGAAAGACAGGCTGTGTATGGTGAACAGGAGCGGGCTTTGAGCGATGATCGGCAGTCCCGCCGCGCCCGGCACAACGGCACGCCAGGCTGAGAGCGCCTCACGCGCTTCCGGTGAGGTCAGCGGCACAACATCAATCTGCGCCAGCCGCAGCACGAACGCCAGCGCCAGCAGCCCGGCATACAACAGCCATTCAAGCGTCAGAACCGCCCGTTCTGATGCGACCTCCGGCGCGGTGCTGGATTGCGATAAAACGTGTGATGCGTTCATAATCCCCATGACATCCTTTGCCCCGGTATGCTACGGTACCGACGTGTCCACTATCGCGCCGGTCACGCGATAAAAGACACTGTTCCCGTTCCGGCAGACCGGAGTCGCGTTTTCGATGAATTTATCTTCGCCCGCCGTTCCGTAGGTGGTGCGTTCGGTGGTGCCGTAAAACACATAATCAAGGCCGTAGCGTTGAATGGTGGATACGGCGAAATCCCACCGGATGTCGGTATACAGGTGGCGCACATCGTCCGCCCGTGACCCGGCGATTTCACCATAGGTCGCGCCGCGCCACTGGCCTTCATGCCCCTCCCAACCAATCACGATGGGAATACCGGTCAGCGAGGCCACCCGCCCGAATTCCGCATGATACTGCGGGCCGATGGCTTCGGCCACGACCACCGACTCGTCGCCCACCAGACTGCTCAGGCACATAATCGCCCCGTAATCATCGCCGGACACGTTGAACACCTGCCCGCCGTCTAAAGACAGGGGACGCGGGACATCGCCCTGCCAGCGCCCGGTTTCGATAAACATGCGGCTGTAAATGCCGAACACCGGGTAAACCAGTCCCATCCCAATCACGACCACCGCCATGATCCCCGTCAGCAACCGGAGCGGGAAGGCCGGCAGCGGCAATTGGAAATCAGCCAGCAGACTATAGAGGGCGTAGGCGCTGGCGATGCTGAACAGCAGCCAGGTCTGATAGTAGAGCTTGAAAATCGTGTTCATGCGCGTGCCGAAATTGTCGCGCAGGTAGACGAATTCCGGCACAAGGGTGAGCAGCAGCCCCAGGCCAACCAGCAGCAGCGCGAAGCCGGTTGCGGGGGGATACGGCATAGCCCGCCGCACCGCCGGGACGAACTCACTTTCCTCGGTACTGGCCGCACGGGGGAACAGCCGCCCGACCACCAGCACAATGCCCGCCGCCAACACGAGCGTCGTCACCAGATAGGCCACGCGCCGTTCGAGAAACGGCAGAATGATATTGTTCAGGCCGCCGTTCTGGTCAACAAAGTTCAGGGCGGGGCCAGCGATAGCCGGATTCAGCAGGCCGACCAGTGTGAGCGCCAGCATAAAAATCACCAGCCCGCCCACCAGCAGCCCGGCGATTTGCAGTCCCAGCCGCCAGTTCATGCCAACGCCCGCCCGCCAGATTTCCACCAACAGGAAGGCCGTCAGGATCAGCAGGAACGGCCCGAACATGATGAAATACTGTTGGAATAAGGTGGGATGAATCAGGTTCGGCAGCACGCCCGACGCCTGCGAGCGAAAACCGACCAGGAACGGGAAGTAGAAGAACAGCGTCAGCACGACTAACGCGACCATGAGTTTGACCAGCGCCCACCAGTCGGCGGCCAGCAGCCGCGCCCGACCCCGCCCCATCAGGCGGCGCAACCCTTCCGCGCCCACCAGCGCCAGCATATACACCGGGCCGTCCCAGGTGTTGAGAAACACGAGCGACCCAATCCACAGGCCGTAAAAAATAACTTCAACGCGGTTTGGCGGGCGGCGGCGAAGGAGGACATTCAGCGCCAACCCCAGCGCCAGCGCCGCGAAAGGCAGCGCCAGGACATGGGGATGCACATCCGCCAGGAGGAAGCTGAACTGCGGGAACTCGTCAATCACTTCGTTGACGCGGTTCCCCTGTAAATCCCGGTCAGTGAGGATACGACTGGCACTGAACCACCACCAACTCCCCCACGCGGCGGGATCCGTCACCCCTTCACTGAGGGTGATGGGCTGGTCGTCCGCGATTCCAGAGTTGCGGGCTGCCGACCGTTCGGGGTATTCGTAACGGTCTTTGGTATCCCAGAAGGCCAGGTAAGACTCAGAGGCGGTCTTAGCGCGGTACGGCGCTTCGATCAGCGCGGCCTCGAAGTTGCCCATGAAGATGACCATCATCATCGCCAACAGGCCGATACCGATAGCGACGCTCTGCCGGGGTTGTTTCGTGGGGAGAATATCGGGCGGGTCATCCTGGTCTTTCGCCCGGAACGCCCGTGAGCGCACCAGATTATAGGCCACGCCGAACACGGTCAGGCCGGTGAGGGCGAATAACAGCGCGATCATGAGGTTCATGGCAATCGTGCCGGGAACACCACTCGCCAGCGCCAGCGACGCCGACAACAGATAGCCAAAATAGTAGTAACTGATGCTGTACCCGGCCATCCAAGCGTCGTTAGGCGGGAAGGCTTCGCTGCGGAGGATGCTGTTGGTGAACATCAAGTCCATCGGTTTTTCGGTGCTGGTGAGTTCGGGCTGGTGCGCCCGGTACATGGCCCAACCGACTAGCAGGACAATAAACAGGAGTTCGGCGACGAGAACCGTGCGCCGGTTTTCCCGCCACCAGTCGCGCAGATTCACCGGGGATTGCAGATACAGCGCCAGACTGAGCGCCAACACCAGCAGCCAGGAGAGCAGCAGGCCGCCCTGGGTGTTCTGTAAAAAGCCAAGACTGCCCAAAAACCAGAACACAAACCCGACGAGGAGCAGCCCCGCCGCCCGCGCCAGGGTGTAGCCTTTATCCGGCAGCCCGCCGAGCAAGCGCAGGCACAATGGCAGCACCGCAACGCCCGCCAGCGTGGCGAGCAGCCACCAACTTGCAATCATCCAACCGTCGCGTGCTAACCAATCAGCTATCACTGTAATTCGCTGCCCTGTCTGCGTTATAAACCGCGTCCGAATTCACCTTGTACACCGTCGCGTTCCCCTGCTGATAAACCACTTCCAGTAAGCCTAATTCCACCATGCGCTCGAATTTTGCCAGTCCTTCCGGCGGGTAATAAGCGCGTTCCAGGTCACTGACCACCACATAGGCGACATGATAGTGCTGGATTATATCCCAGGCCTGTTGAATCTCCGGCAGGCGGTAGAAGGCGTTCACGTTCGCCATGCGCTGATGTACCAGGCGCGGCAGTGGGTCAAACGTGCGCTGCTGCCGTTGGTGGAAGTTCCAGCCGATAATCGACGGCAGGCCGGTGTAAATGGACACACGGCTTTGCCAGCGGTATTCCCGGTCACTCTGCCCTTCCATGATGGTCGGCGTCCCCTGGATATTTTCCTGCATCCAGCGGATCATGGCGTAATCGTCCGCCAGCGGGAACGGTGCCAGAGCCGGGTCGAGGGCAATGACATCCGGGTCGCCCTCATAGAGCGTGGCGTATTTCATAAAGTCCATACCATCCAGCGTGAGCGGAACATCGTTCATGGTTTCCGGCGGCTCCGGCGTCATCCGATCTAAGGCTCGCCCGCGTGAGGCTGTGATGGGATAGAGCGCAGCCATCGCCACCAGCAGCCCCGCCGCCAGCGTCCAACCGGTACGCAATCCGTTACTCCACTGTGGCATTCCCCGCAGCAACCAAGCCACCGCCACACCGCCGACCACGCTGAACATCAGCCAGACCTGAATGTAGAATTTGAAGACCGTGTTCTGCCGTCCGACATCCCCAGCCAGTACGAAGAATTCAACTCCTAGCGTCAGCCCTACCGCCAGCCCAGCCAGCGCCAGGAGATATTGCATTTCCCGCGTTTGTCCGGGGCGGAAGAACAGCAGCGCCATCCACAGCAGCAGCGGGACAGCTACCAGCGCCACCGCATAATCCTGGGTTGACAGAATCACCAGCCCAACCAGCATCCCCAGCATCCCGATAAATGTCGCCAGCAGTAAGCGCCAGGTTCCGCGCAGGGAACGCACGTATACTGTGCGGAACCAGCGGGCGGTATCCCAGATGAGGAGCGACACGATGAAGAACAGGAACAGGCCGTGAATGGTGAAATAGGCCCACAGCGGCGTACGTACGTCTTCCCATCGCTGGACACTGTTGTAGATGGCGGCGTACCAGGTGAGGTACGGAAGCGAGAAGGCGACGCTAAAGACCACGAACGCGCCCAGCTTACCCGCCAGCGCCAGCAGTGTCCAGCGCGTCACGCCCCGCCAGTGCAGCCACCAGGCGAAGGACAACCCAGCGATACTCAACACCATGAAAGTAATCCAGTCCCAGGTATTCGTGCCACGCAGGATTCCGACGGTGAGCGCCCCGACAGCCAGCGCCAACACACTCACGAACCGGCGGCGTTTATCGCGCCCGGCGCTGAGAACTTCGTGTAAGACGAAGGCCATCACGAAGAACATCAGCGGCATTGAGATCATGTGCGCGTGCAAGTCGCCATACAGGAACGTGAAAAAGGGCATTTCCACAATCGCCCCGCCAGAACTGACCGGCGGTTCAGACAGGATGCGCGTGGGCGCCCAGTACCAGCGGTTGGCGGCGATGTTGAGCGGCGCGCCGCCCACCACCCGGCTCAGGCCGCGCAGCACACTCGACCAGAGCGAACTGGTTTCGGTAGTCGCCTGTTCGCTGATGTCCACTAAGGCCGCTCCTTCCGGCGCGACTCCATTGTCCAAAATGTAGTCCTGAGTGAGTTCCTGCTGCAAGGCAAAGGGCTGCTGGTAGTAACCGGTGTTCGCCAACCCCTCCACGATCAGGACGCGTGGCGTATCTAGATTGCCCAGAACCACCGCTAGTGCCAGCGCAGCCAGCCCAGCCACCCAGGGATTCCCTAAGCGGCGATACTTCGGCTTGCGTACTGCCCCACCTTCCTCGTCGGGGGTATCATCCACATTCAAGCGCGTCCGGGCGGCGTCCGCCACGCTGAAGGCGACGGAGAACGCCCCGATTCCGGCCAGCGCGAACAACGTCGGGATAATCAGGTTGTAGGCGATTGAGGGGATTATGCCGAGCAGCAGCACCGGCACGCCGACAATCACATAGCCGAAATAGTAGTAGTTGATGTAGCCGCCGGTAAACCAGGGATCAATGGGCGGAAAAATCGTACTCCGCAGGACGCCATTGAAGTAGGCGAAGTCCATCGGCTTTTCGCCACCGAAGAACGGATGCCACAGGTCGGGATTCGACAGGCGGATGAGCAGGAAGGCGATGAACAGCACCAGTGTGATGATTTCAATCCAGAACAGCCGCCGCCAATGCATCCGCAAAAAGTCCCGCAATGCGGCACGCATCCGCCAGACAACCAGCAGATTCACGACGCCCAGCACCGCCAGACACAGGAGCAAGCCGGATTGCGACCACAGCGGAATCTCGGCACTGGCAGCCATCCACGCCAGCCAGCCTGTCAGCAGTAGGCCGACGATTTTGCTGAAGCCATAGCCGCGATCACCGAGCATGGGGAATAGAGCGAACAGCAGCGGCCAGTTCACCACACCAATCGCCACAATCAGCAGCCACCAGCTTAAAATCGTGACTACGGGCTGCGTATTGATGATGCTCTCGCTATGGAAACGACTCGACCAGGTGCCATTATCATATTGCATGGCGCTGCGATCCGGCGTGAATTCGAGTTCAGTCGGCGCGGCGTTGACCGGGAGTGAATACAGCGGGACGACGCCCACAAGGTCGGGTGAAACGTAGTTGAAATTGTTCACGATGTCGGGCTGGTTGAGCGCCACACTACCGAGAATAGCGTGGGTATTGGCCGACGAATACGCATCAGTCTTACGGAAAATGAACAGGACAGGATGGTCATAGACCGAAAATGCTTCTTCCGACTCGAACTCATTCAACCACTTCGGCCCGCTGTAGGTGGGCAGATACTGATCGGATACCTGTAACGGCCCCAGTTCAAAGGTTTCCTGGATGGTTTTGACCAGTTCAAAGCCGAGTTCGCCGTTAAACAGCGCGTCGTAGTAGCGCATGGTCATCGGCCAGCGGTTGGCGTTGCGTGACTGCGAATCGTAACGGCGGTTGCTATCAATAATCAGGTAATCGGTGTTATCCAACACCTGCTCAAAATGGTCACGTTTGGCGGGCGTATCTTCCCAGAACACCTGCAACTTGTAGCCGTTAATCAGGGCTGTCCACACGTCCTGCCCGTTACAATCGCGCGCACTCACCAAACCCGGCGGGGGGTCATCAGCCAGCGTCACGCCGTCCGGCAGTCGGCAGACCTTCGCCGGAGTCGCTTCGTTCCAGTCACCCTCCCAGGTGAAAATCGCGCCAGATGTGACCAGCGGCCCGCCAGTAACTTCCACATTAAACTGGTACGTCTCGCCTTTTTTGACTTCCAGTGGCGGATTCAGGGTGATGTCGTAAGCGTCGCCAACCGGATTATCCACCCGCGTGAAATCCCCTGTGAGCGTGCCTTCGCTGAAAATCACACTGGAACCTACGCTGCTGATGGTGATGTGCAGGGTTTCCGGCTCGTCATCGTCGGAAAGGTCGCCCAGGTGGGGAACATGCACGGTAGTGACCACACCGTCCGCCGTAGCGGTAAACGGCTGGCCGAACAGACTGCCGTCATCAAAGCGGGACGCCTGGAATTCCAGCGGCGTGCTATCGGAGAGGAAGCCATTCAAAACAGCGATATTGATGAGCGGCGTGTCAGCGGAAGCGCCTTCCACCCGCATCGAAAAATCACCAGAAATTTGTTCCAGAATATACTGGCTGGCCTGGACATTGGTGGAGAGGTGGCGGTAGATGTTGGTGAACATAAACGCCCACAGTACCGCGAATCCCAGGACACCCACCAGCGCCGCCCGCGTGACCAGTTTACGCCAGACCACGCCGGAACGATTCGCCCGGCGGACAAGCTCGACCAGCCCCCAGGCCGCCAACAGCGCCAGCACCGGGTACAGCGAGAGGAAGTAGCGCATGGTACTGACCCAGTTGCTGCCGAGCCAGCCGAAATACACCAGCACCCACACAAAGAGCAGCAGATTCCGCAGCCCGCCGCTTTTACCCCGCGCCGCCCGCCAGCCCGACCAGACCCAGGCTGCCCAGGCGGTTAAGCCATAAAACAGTCCCATCCCCCACAAAACAATATTGTCCCAGGGGAACAGATAAGGCGTGCGCCCGACCCACTGCCAGTTCGGCGGCGATTCGGCTTCCCCACTCACCAGGTAACGCGCCGTCTGAATGTCGTCCAGCCAGCGCGGGTTAATCGAAAGTCCGAAAATGCCCGGCCCGGTGAAGGCATACGGGTTCGCAATACGGAAAACCACCACCGTCGCTACCCCGGCGATCACCAGCCCGGCGCAAACGCGCAGGAACACCCGCCCGCGCTCCGAGCGCAGGAAGTGGCGGTCATACAGCGGCAGGAGGCGCAGCCCGGCGGCTAACAACAGCAACCCGACGAGCGGCGCATTGTTCACGCGACTCGCCAGCGCCGCGCCAAACACCAATCCAAAACCCAAGTAGTCCGCCAGCTTGCCTTCATCCTGCACGCGGACGGCAAACCAGATCGTCAGGACGACGAAAAAGTTGCTCATGGCATCCGCCGTCCAGAAGTGCGACTGCTGGATAGAGAACACCGTTACACTGTAGAGCGCCGCCGCCAGCAGGCCAATCCACTTATCATGCAGCCGCCTGCCGATGAAAAAGACGGTCAGAATCACGCCGATTTCCGCTAAAGCAGAGAGGGTGCGCCCAACCAGATGAATCCCGTTATACCCACCCCAGATAGGATCGCTCGTAATCGCCACCGTGAGGTCTGCCGCGCCGCGCACCATAAACAGGGGCAGCGTACCGTATACCATCAGACCGTAGCCGACGTTATGCGGGTTCATGTTGGAACACTGCGCGTCGAAGAAGCCACCGACCCCACCGGTCTGCGGGTAACGCTCCAGGCAGGTCGCGTACTGGCCTTCAATGTCGCCGTCGGTGAAGGAAAAACTGCCGCCCATCGCGGAAACTGCCCCGGTTAGAAAACGTTCATCGGGGTGCGGGTGGGTGAAGTCATCCCAATTCTGGCCGACGAAACGCAAATATGCGCCGGTCAGTACGATGACCAGCAGCAGTGCAGCGACCAGTACATTGCCGGACAGTCGCCGCGAATCAGATTGTTCGTAAAGACTGTTTTCGATCATAAAGTTCCTCAGCAGAGACAGCAAAAACGGCCTCTACTTTATGTACCAATAACACACCCGCGATAGATATACACAGCGTACCGTTAATTTCCTCACTCCATCACACCGGTACGCCGCAGGAAGTCGTCAAAGCCCAGGCGACCTAAGGCCGGAACCCGGAACAGACCGTACTGGTCACTGGGGCGGTAGCCCACCCGGTAGCTATCAAATATCTGCGCGTAGCCATTGGGGAACCACTCGTAAAGCTGGCGTTCGGTGTCAGTGTCCTCAGGGCTGAAGAAGAACAGGATGTCCCGGTTGGGGTCAAAAGGATATTTCTCCCGCGACCAGGAGTCATACAAGAACTGCGGCACGAGTGACCGATCTGTAATCCCGTTCGGCCAGTCCAGCAGCCCGGCAGCCGCACCGATTTCACGATGCCCCCACCAGTAGGTATAGGCGATCATGAAGGCATTCCCATACGACCCGCCGCTCTCCGCAAAGCCGGTCAGCACATTACCCGCTTCGGTATAAGGTGCGGGCGCTGAACCCAGATAGGCCACGCGATAGTCATTAAAATAGGTATTGGCATTCACGCCATAGGCCAGCGCAAGCAACGCCACCACTCCCCAGGTCGCCACCCGGCGGCCATTCACGCCCGGCATAATACGCATCAACGTGGTGACGAGCAGCGCCAACGGCAGCGCCGCAAACAGGTAGGCTTCCGGCAACGTCGCGCTCATCCGGGTTGCGCTGGGATTTTCGATAGGATAAGCAATCGAGAGTGCCGAAGGAAACACGAGGATAAACAATGCCAACGGCAGCAACCAGTCCACCACGTCACGCCGCCGGAACATCCGCGCCAACCAGGCCGCCCCGCCGACTACCAGCAGCGCCCCGGTGAACATATCCATCGCGGGTTTGTTGGGCGCGCCATTAATCCAGGCGACATCCCCTTTCCAGTTATACATGAGCAGCGCGTTGCGGACATTGCCCGCCAGAATCGGCAGATTCGACTGAAAAGCCTCAAGACGTTCCTGTATAGTCGTAGTACGCTCCACGAGGTTGCCCGCATCGTCGGTGGTTTGAATCACTTCGTCACCAAGCAACCGGCCAAAAGTACGCATCCAGAAGTACTGGGGCTGCTCTAATGAGAACTCGAACAGGGGGACAAACACTACGAACGCAATAAGCGCTAGCAGCCCTAGATTGACCACGTAACGCCAGCGATCCAGCCAGGAACGCGCTTTGAACAGGAAGGCCAGCACCACCCCGGCGACGACCACTACCGGCAGCATCCGCACGGCCTGATAGGTGTACAGGCCAACCCCCAACACCAACCCGGCTTTGATGTAATCGCCGCGCCGGTTGTAACGCAGCGCAGACGCGAGGAATCCCAACAGCAACGCCGTGACCAACGGCGTAAGCACGATCCGCAGCGCTAACCGACTGAGCGCAACATGCCAGTAACTGACGGCTACTAAGGCCGCCAGCAGCAGCCCTATGATGTTGCCCAGTCGGGCTTCATCCTTGTTGACGATGCGCCGCCCCATCCACCACATCACCGGAAGCGTGATGACCCCTTCCAACGCCGTGAGCAGCTTGAGTGTGGTGAAATCCATACTCAACCCCGGCAAGCGAGAAAATAGCGCCATCGCATACATCTGAAAGCCTTCGCGCCCGCCGTTGTTAGGGAAAAACACCTGGGTTTCGCCATCCAGGACGCGCTGCGAGTCCAGCAATTTTTCGAGGTGGTCGCTGGTCATTTCCGGCGGGATGCCTTGCAGGTTATTCACCCGGAAAAACAGCCCCACCCCCATAATCACCAGCAGCGTGACAATCACCCAGTTTCCGCGTATTTTCGGCAAGCGGAAACGCCGGATTCCCTGCCACATCGCGGTGGGTGTCCAGGCAGCTGGCGCAACAGTAAACACCCACAGGGGGATACTCACCCACCACGCAATCACGCCTGGAAGCGTGAAATGATTGTGGGCATTCAACTGCCAGGCCAGCAGGGATGCTGCCGTTCCAGCGGAGGCTAACATCGCCCTGATGAGCCACTCACGGGAGATTCCGGCATCTTCGGCCTGCGATTCAGACTCGAGAGATGCGATACTGTTCGGCGACTCGTCCTGGATAGCGGGCGTGCTGTTGGCAGATGTCTGTCGTGTCTCACGCGATACTGTGAACACAGGCCACGAACCATACAACTCCCCGACCAGCCACAGGACAAACCCAGCCATCAGGAAAAGCACACCTTTATTCAGGCCATCCTCCCCGAATTGGCGGTCTGTCGCCAGAATCGCGCTGCCGACCAGGGCGACCACGAAGCTGATAAACCAGATCACCCATTGGGTCATCAGGCGACGGCGGGCGGCCTGTTCCTCGGCGGAAAGGGCAGAATCCGCTGATAGACCTGGAAAACCCGATAACGGTCTTGAGCGCCGTCCGGTTGCAAAGGCGGGCGTGACAATGGGTTTTTCTTCGCTCTCGCCCTGAGGGCGGGCAGACTGCGCCACGCGCACAAAAGCCTGGAATGCCAGAATCGGGTGGTGGAAAAACTGCCCGATCAGCCCGGCCAGCGTCATATCTTCCACATTCACGGGCTGTTCCGAGGGTGTGGTTTCCAGCGCGTCAGGGGTATCCGTTTCCGAGGGATGATGCTCGAACTCCGGCAGGGTCATGCTGGTTTACGCCCTTTCACACACACATTCACCGTAGACCGCCCCGGCGGCTCGCTTAACACGTTGTTGCGATCAAAGAAATTCAAGATTTTTAATCCGAAGTTGATAGGATTCAACAGGCTGCCGCTATTTTTGTCAAAGGTCGTGCGGTCAGCGGCGTTCGCCATTGAAGCGGGCATCATACCCGATTCGAGCAGCGGTTTGCCCAGACCGTACACCAGATTATGGATAAACGGGAAACTGTGATGGGTGAAGGCGCGTTCTTCTTCCACCTGCAACCCGGCGGCGAGGACGCTTTGGCGCAGTAGATCGGCAGTATATAACCGAACGTGATTCGCCCAGATACCGGCCAGAGGCCCTTTGCTGATGCGGGTGTGAAACACGGTTTCCAGCGTTTTGTTGATCGGGTCCCACCAGAAAGGGTAATTGGCGTTGGGGACGGTGATCGCTACCACGCCGCCCGGCTTCAACACGCGGTAGACTTCCTTCAGCCCGGCGACATCATCATCAATGTGTTCCAGAATTTCCGAAAGGATCACGGCGTCAAAGGTGTTATCGGCATACGGCAGGTGATAGATGTTGGCGTTATTGAGCAGCAGCCCCGGCAGATGGCCGACGTTCTGCTGGGCCTTCTGAATCACCGGCCAGTCGAGTTCCAGGCCAACCAGCGTGCAGGTGCTCACATAGCGGAACATATTGAGATAAAAACCGCGTCCACAGGCACAATCGAGAATCGTATCGTCGTCCTGAGGATCAATCCATTCAAAAATGGTCTGGACACGCTTCTTGAAGGCCATATCCGCCTCATTGCGCGTCATGTGGACGATGGTTTGCGGGTCAACCATGGTGCAACCTTGCGTATCTGCGAAAATGCTTTTCGTAGCGGTCTACGGTTTCGATAAAAGAGAATTGTTCTTTAATGAACGCGCGTGGGCGGTGATACCGTTCCGGGTTGTTCAGCACGGCGACAATCGCCTCGCCAATTGAGCGCCAGTCCCCCACCTGGGCGAGCTTACCCATGCCAGTGACCTGAACCGGCACGCGCCCGCCGGGTGTGTTGGTCATGACCACCGGTGTGCCACTGAGCATGGCTTCCACCTGCACCAGCGCGAAACACTCGCTATCGCTGGTCAGTGCCAGCACATCGCACGCGGCGTAAAAATCCGCCATGTACTGCATATCATCCTTCAACCCCAGGAATACCAGTTGGTCACGGTAGGTGTTCACTAAATCCTGGTGACGCTCCCAGGTGTTTTCGTAGGGAATCTCATATTCCCCGGCGAACACAATCCGAGCGTTGGGGTAAGTCTGGTTGATGATTTCCAGCGCCCGAATGAGCAAGTCTGGTCGTTTTTCCTCGACGAACCGCCCGGAGAACCCGATTACCGGCCCGCCATCCTGCGACCATTCGGCGTGAAGCGCCTGGGCATGTTCCGGGTCAGGTGGCGGCATGTGGATGGGCGGATAAATGACCGACACTTTATCCCGAAACGGTTGCAGATAATAGGAATGATCGGCGTAGTCGTGGCTGTAGGCAATCAACCGCGCCGCCCGTTTCGCCATGAATTTGTACATGGCGAACATCGTTCCCCGAATGAGACGGTTCACCAGTCCGTCCGGCAGAATCAGATCACCATGATGAGTCACTACGATTTGTCGCCCCGTGAGTTTTGCCAGCAACGCAATCAGACCGGTTTCGAGCATGGGCGTGCTGATCCACACGACATCATGCTGGAGCATCAGTCCCCAGGCTGCCCAGGGGTAAGCCGGCATAATCATCCCCCGGCTGATGGGGATAGGCGGCGTCCACAGCCGCACCACACGCACCCCGTTGTGCATTTCATCGTCACGCGGCAACGTAAGTTTGTAACGGGCGGTCAGCACCGTCACTTCATGCCCGCGCCGTGCCAGTTCTTCCGCAACACGCTGGATGTGAATGGTCAGCCCGGTACGGTGCGGCACATAATAGAGCAAACATATAAGAATTTTGAGCTTGCGCTCATCCTGTGTTTCATTCTGAGCGGGGTCAATCCCGTTTGGCATCCTGAACAACCATTCCGATCTGCTGCTGGCGCATCCCCTGGACACCGGTGGTCAGTTGCTCCAGCGAGACGCCTTCCTGTATAAAACCAAGCACCCCTGTTCCGGCGTGAACAAAGACGTTGGCCGCGTGTACCACCACCGCAAACGCCAGGGCGGTTTCGGTTTCGGTATATCCCAGCGCCGCCAGCGCCCCGATAATCGAAAGCTCATACGGCCCGACATTCCCCGGCACGGCAGGCACGGCAATCGCAAAGGCCGCCGCCGCGATATAGAGAGCAGTCGCCGCCCAATCACCCTGGGGATAAAACGCGAACATCAGTATATACCCGGCTGCAAGCGAAAATCCCCAACTGATGGCCGTCAATCCGAAAACCTGCGCCAGAGTCCGCAATTGTGTGAGCGGTACAAGGCCATCCAGAATGTCGTCAAGCCGCTTATCTGGATTGATGCGGTTCAGAAACGGTAGCCAATGCACAAGCCGCTGTACCCACCGCCCCGCTAACGCCCGGTTCCGCGCCAAAAAGATGAGACACGCAAAACCCACCAGCGCCACGACGGCTGAAAACAGTCCGGCGGCCTGAATCTCTGGGGGGAGCGGCCCAACGGTCAGCACCAATGCCACCAGGACGACCATTGAGAGCAGATCAAGCAGGCGCTCGACTACAATGGTGCTGGCACTTTTGAAGGTCGGCACGGGTGGGTCGGCTCGCGTCGCCAGGTAGATACGCGCCAGTTCACCGATTCGTAGCGGCAGGACATTATTCGCCAGGTAAGCCACATTCATCATGCTGAATGCCCGTTTCAAGGGCAGCCCACCACTCAACAAGACACGCCAGCGCATCGCCCGCGTCACCAGCCCGATCAGCAGGAACGCAATCGTCGGCAGGACATAGCCCCACCGTGCCTGCTGCAATGAGGCGGAGAGAATAGCAAAATCCACCTGGGTGAGAATATAGTAAATTGCCAGCACGCTGACCACCGCGCCGAGCAATTGGATACGCCAGTGTTTCAGTCGCTTCACGGAGAACCTTACAAATTACAATACCTTTTTCGATGACCCATTATATTGATAGCACAGATTGCGCGAAAGTGTTGTTTGGGTTTGTAGGAGAATCGGGGGATGCACCCCCCAAATCATGCGGGGACTGCTTGCCCATCCTATTCAGAAATGGTAGACTCGCCATAGTCAGGTTATAATTATTTTTCATTTGCCGGATTGCAAAAACAGACTTTTTGCCAGTTTTATGTCCTAGCGGCTCAGTCGCCACCAGAATTCAGAAAGAGCGTACTCGATGCAGAAAATTATAGCACGCTGGCAACTCCTTATTAGTGGCCTGATCCTCGTTATTGCGGCGTCAGGCTGCTTTCAATCGGCAGGGACCGATGCAGATTTCCAGTCTGTGCCAGTGAATCCTGGTGCGACGTTTACACTGCCCCCCACCGATACACCGCTGCCGCTACCAACGGACATTCCCCTGGCGACAGCAACACAGTCAGGAATCGCCAGTCTTTCTAACCCGACTGTGACACTGCCTTTCTCAAATCCCACGCAGGATACCGGCGTTGTGGTGCAGGTGTTGCCGACACAGGAACTTTTCCCTGTAGATATGACCGCAACGGCCTTTATCATCAAGGCGACAACGGACATCCAGACGCAGGAATACGCAACACTGGTGGGTGCCGGGGTGATTACCCCGATTCCTACCTGGACACCGTTCGGCCAGGGAGTCACACCTGATTTTGTCACCTCAGCACCAACTACATTTGGCACGGACTGCATTCACGAAGTCCGCGCCGGGGAGCGTTTGTTCCGTATCGCACTCACCTATGGTGTAACCGTTGAAGACATCGTTGCTCGCACCGGAGGAATCACTAATCCGAATATTCTGAGCATCGGGCAAAAACTGGTTATTCCAGGCTGCGGCACAACCGGCGCGTTCCCGCCTGCGACATCCACGTTTACACCTGCTCCGGGATTTGTGACCCCGATTGACAACGGGACGGGCGTGATTGCGACCCCGATTCCTAGCTTCGGCGGCACGACCTATGTCGTCAGGCAAGGCGACACACTATTCCAGTTATCGCTGCAATATGGTGTCCCCATTGCCTCGATTATGGCTGCGAACCCCACCATCACCGATATGAATTCCATCTATATCAGCCAGGAAATCATTATTCCGGCACAATAAGCCATTTAGCACACACTAACCGGGGGCAACCGCTCCCGGTTTTACGTACCCGAGGACTCCATGGAAGAGAAAATTATCCAAACTCGACACATTTACAAGGGACGTGTGGTTAAACTGGATATTCATGAAGTCCTGCTGCCGGATAACAAGCACAGTAAGCGTGAACTGGTCAATCATCCCGGCGCAGTAGCCATCGTCGCGCTTGACAATGATAATCAGGTGCTGATGGTGCGACAGTATCGGCTTGGCGCGCGGCAAACCATGCTCGAAGTACCGGCTGGCACACTTGACGCGGGGGAAGACCCGGCGCACTGCGCGACACGCGAATTACAGGAAGAAACCGGCTTCAAACCCGGCAAGTTGCAATCCCTGGGCGGTATCTACACTGCCCCCGGATATACAACCGAATACATTCACCTGTTCTTCGCCACCGATCTCATACCCGCGAAATTAGACACAGATGACGATGAATTCCTCGAAGTGACTCGCGTCCCATTTGCTAAGGTCATAGATATGATCGAAAAGGGCGAACTTGAGGACGGTAAAAGCATCAGTGCCCTGCTGCGCGTGGCACGGCAGTTGGGAAAGTAGGCATCTGACGTCCGGCATGATCGCCCCTTGCCGCCCGGCAATCTTCAATGCTATAATGCACCCCTGTTAAGACAGAAGCTGAAGCGCCTGCGGGCGTATTTTATTCGGAAGGACAGGCTAATCGTGAATGAGTTAATGCAATCTCTGGTTGCCGAAGATCGCGGCCATCCCAAGATTGCCGCTGGCGACACCGTGAAAGTCCACGTTCGCATTGTTGAAGGCGATCGTGAACGTATTCAGGTCTTCCAGGGGGTTATCATCCGGGTGCGCAAAGGCGGTAACGATGCCAATTTCACCGTGCGCCGGATCGCCAGTCACGGGATTGGCGTTGAGCGTACTTTCCTGCTCAGAAGCCCGCGCGTGGAGAAAATTGAAGTCCTCCGGCACGCCAAAGTGCGCCGGGCGCAGCTATACTACCTCCGCGATCTGCGTGGTAAAGCGGCTCGCTTGAAGGAAAAACGCTATTAAGGAAGTCAGGTTGAAACCCCTGATCGGTATCACAACGGCTTCGTATACGGTTCCTGAGCGAGGCCTCTATAATCAGGTATCTACAGGCAATATTAAGGCCATTGACAGCGCCGGAGGGTTGCCTGTTTTGATTCCGGTTCATGTGGGTATGGAAACACTGCGAGCCATCTACGAACAGGTCGATGGTATCCTGCTGCCCGGTGGCCGGGATGTCAATCCGCAGCGCTACCATATGGCAAGACACGCCCTGACACAAGACCCGGATGACCGGCGGGACGAAGCAGAACTCGCTATCGCCCGCTGGGCGGTTGAGGAAGACCGCCCGCTTTTCGCCATTTGCCGGGGACACCAACTCTTGAATGTCGCGTTGGGCGGTACGCTGATTCAAGACATCGCCTCAGAAACCGCAAGTCCCATCATCCACAGTACGCCCCGTGACATCCCGCGCAACTTCATCGCACACGAAGTCACTATCAACCCGGAAAGCCGGTTGCACGACATCCTGGGAACGGAACAGACCTGGGTGAACAGCCTGCATCACCAGGCCGTTGAGCTGGTCGCACCCGGCTTACACGTCACAGCACATGCACCCGATGGGATTGTGGAAGGGTTAGAACTGCCGGGCAAGCACTTTGTTCTGAGCGTCCAGTGGCATCCCGAAGACATCTACGCAGACGACCCATTAGCGAGGCGTCTGTTTGCTGCCTTCGTTGAGGCGGCGTATGACCATGCCCGGCGCTAAAATCGGCGTTCTGGATTCGGGCGTTGGCGGTTTATCCGTCCTGCGCGAGATTCATGCCCTGCTACCTGACTACCCGACGATCTACTTCGCCGACCAAGATCATCTACCCTATGGCCCCCGCCCCCATGCTGAAGTCCGGGCTTATGTCACAGCGATTGCCGATTTCCTGATTGACCAGGGTGCAGTCGTGATTGTGATCGCCTGCAACGCTGCCAGTGCCGCCAGTCTGCTTGATCTACGAGCGCAGTACTCCGGTATTCCATTGGTTGGTATGGAACCCGCCGTGAAACCAGCAGCAACCGCTACGCATTCCGGCGTGATCGGTGTCCTGACCACCCAGGCGACGGCTTCTGGCCCGCTGTATGCGCGGGTGCGCCAGCAGTTCGCCAGCGATACCCGCGTGATTACGCAGGTCGCGCCCGAATTGGTGGAGATTGTCGAAAACAACAGCCAGCACACGCCAGAAAGCCGGCGTATCATCGCCGATCATCTCCAGCCCATGCTGGATGCGGGTGCTGACCACGTTGTATTGGCCTGTACCCACTTCCCCTTTCTTACCGAGACGATTCAGGCACTCGTTGGGGACAAGATGCACATTGTGAACCCCGGCCCGGCAGTCGCCCGTCAAACCGCGCGGGTGTGGCCGTCTGCGATTCGTCCTGACACAGCGGAAAACCAGTATTATACCAGCGGCGACCCGGCACAGTTCAGCATGATGCTGCATACGTTAATCGGCTTAGACGGGCTGGTGCAACAGGCCGTATGGCAAGCCGATGCGATGCCACCACGCCTCTTAAAAGCAAATGAGAGGCATAATGCCTCTCAGATCAAGCCAATCACCTAAAACTGAACGGGTATTCGGTTGATAGTCATCAGGGTGTGCTAATGCAATATATCGCGCCCTTACACATTCCCCCTATTCGGCTCAGGCGTTACCACCTTCGGCGGCCTGCGGCTCGAACGGCAGCACCCGCCGCGCCTTAGCCGGAGGATGCAGCGGCAGTTGGATGTAAAACGTTGAGCCGGGGCATTTTTCCATGTCATGCCCGGTACTCTCCGCCCAGATACGCCCACCATGTCCCTCGATCATGCCGCGTGCGATGGTCAGCCCCAGACCCGGCCCAGCACCCATGAATTTGTACGCACCGGTTGAGTGCAGGCTGGGGTCGTGTCCCCGGTAAAACTTCTCAAAAATGAGTTCCAGGTCGTCCCGGTTAACACCCACGCCGGAATCGGAGATCGTAATCAGGATACTTTCGTCAGGGCTGTATTCATCGGGCGGACGCAAACCGGCATTGATTTCGATGCGTCCACCGTCCGGGGTGAATTTAATCGCGTTCACCACCACATTCCGAATGGACTGCACCAACCGCTGCATATCGGCCTCAATCGGGGGCAGACCGCGCAACCCCCGCGCCGAAAGGGTAAGTTTTCGCTGTTTAATGACATCGGTCAGCGGTTCAATCGCCATCCGCACCACCGCTTCCGGGGTGGTCTGGGCAAAGCGCAAATCCATCGCGTTCACGTCCAACTGGCTCACATCCAACATGGCGGCAATGAGTTCTTCCATCCGTTCCGTCGCTTTGCGCAGGTTATTGACCATTCCGCCGATCTGATCCTGGTCTAACATCCCGCCCTCGTTGAGTGCATCCAGAATATCGGTATAGCCGCGCATCTGCGCCAGTGGAGTCCGCAGCTCATGGCTGGCGATGGTCACGAAATCCGTTTTCACCTGGTCGAGTTCGTCCAGGCGCTGATTAGCCGCCTCCAGGCCGGTGTTTAAGGACTGCATACTACGGTTCAGGTGGCGCAGATCAGCCACCAAACGGGCGTTACGCAGCGCTACACCGGTCTGATTCGCCATTGTCGAGAGCAGTTCAAGATCACGGGCATAAAAAGGCGCGTCACTGACTTTGGGACCACAGGCGAGGATACCAATCACCGTGTTTTCCACCACCACCGGGGCATAAGCGCTCATCCCCAATGATTTAAAGAACTGCCGCTCATTTTCGCTTAAATCCCGGTATTCAGGGCTGAATTCCAGGTCAAACTGCGGTATTGGAGACTGTTCTTCTGCTAGTTTCCGGTAAATCGGGCTGGCCTTGGCGATCCGCCCCCGGACATCTTTCATATCCACGAAGCCGCCACCCGGAATCACCAGGAGTTCAATCGAGCCGTTGCCATGTACGATATCATTCACCAGGAGCAGCCCGGAGCGGCGCACACCCATCACTTCATTCAGTGTTTCTGTCCCCACGTGAATCAATTCATCCAGTTCAACGGCTTTGGAAACCTGCTGGCTGTAACGGCGGGTCGCCAGGGTGGGATTCATCCCGGATGCACGCAGCAGAGGTGCAGTCAAAGCCATTGATAGGCCCCGTAGCGGCAAATAGATCAACGTAATGCCGATTGCCAACAGGGTGATGAGGATACCTTTCTGAATGCCCGGCTCAATCGGGATATTATCTAGCAACGCCAACGAACCGTACAGCAGTAACGCGACCAGTGCAATCAGAATCAGGGTCTGTAAAAACAGATTCAGGCTGCTGCGAATATCAAACACCCGGTAGGAAACCTGAACATATACGGAACCGACCACACCCAATGTAAGCGCGATGATTCCGGATAAAACCAGGGTTTCGGCCCCGCTGATAATCATAATGATGCTGATGACGACCAGCGCAATATCCATCACCCAGAAGAGTGAACGGTTGGCGCTCTCTGGCAGGGTCGCCAGGTAAAATGACCGAAAGGTGATACCCAGCAAGAACAGGGTGACGATTCCTAAACCCGCCAATGTCGCCAGGCTGATAGGCGAAGGCGATGCCACCATCTCCGCCAGCCAATCCGACTGTCCTACCCGAGCACCATCCCCCATAAAGCTGACGACGGAGAGGATCACGATTCCGACCAAGCCAAGCAGCAACCAACTACGCAGCAGGCTGCGCTCCCCGGAACGCTTCACATCCAACAGCACCAACGCACCAAGTGAGGTCAACAGTGCCGCCAGCGTCAGCACCAGCGCGAATCCCCTGCCGGAACGCCCGGCTAATAACACCGACTCCGAAAGCAGAAAAGTGCTCGCTGCCGCTGCCGAGAAGAGGATCGTCAACCCCAGCCACAGGAATCGCGTCCGAAGCCACTTACGCCGGATAAAGGCATATACGAGCAGGGTCGAATGAATGACCAGACTGCCCCAAATAACCCAGTTCAATAAAGCAACCATAGAGATCGGTATCCTAATCCTGTTATCGTCGCATCATGTGCGCTATTTCAGGATATAGTACGTTCCTTTCTTTGCTCCCACTTTAAGCAGAATCCCTTGCTCCACCATATCAACCAGATCAAGCCGCAAGGTTTCCGCCGAGACACCTTCACACAACGAACGGTACTCACGGTTGGTGATCGAGCCATGCTCACGGATGTATTGCAGCGCCCGCGCCTGGCGGTGATTGGTGTTCCGCGCCCATTCCGGCGCTTTTTGTTTTTCCCGTTCGTTATAAAGTGTAACCGCAAAGCTGTAAGGCCGCGCGTCAAAATACGGCGGTTTATGCCCAGCCTGGCTCATCACTTCCATCATGCGGTCAATCCCCAGGCCGAGTTCTTCGATATAGCCCCATTGGAACAGTCCATTCACGACGCGGGGATTACGGCTGAAGTGTTCCTCAACGATGTTTTCGATGGTAATGAAGCCCGGCAGACCACCCGGTGAGATGACCTCCAGACGATCTGAATACATGCGAATTTCGATACGCCGCCCCTTCAGGCGGTAATCCCGATGGCAGATTGCATTCACAATCGCCTCACGAACGGCAAATTGGGGGTATTCGTGCGTTTCTTCGCGCTCCAACCCTTTGACCACCGCGCTGACCGCCATTTCACTCCAGATGAGATTCCAGGCGTTTTCGATCAGACGGGGCAGCGGGCCGGTCAGTTCTTCGCGGCGGGTGTATCCGGCTAACCCATCTTCGCCACGCGGCGTTTTGCCGACGAATTTGGCGAACACCACACTGCTTTGCGGCAGCCAGTGCTGTGGATACTCGCTGAACAGCAGCAGCCCGGCAACGGTGGCCGTCCCATTGGTATCTACCGCGCCGATTTCCTTCAGGAGGTCGGCAATCTTGCCGTTATAGGGGCGTTTGGTACGTTCGGCGCGTTTTTCTAGGTATTCCACAATGATCTTGTTGCTGAAGTCCTCCGCCGTCGCACCCGGCACGGTTTCGGACTCAAAGTCGCCGGTACTCTTGGCACTCGCCAGTTTGAGGATTTCCTGCCCCCCCAACGGACGGTTATTCACGCCGCTGCGGATCAGCACGCGGCCATCACTCAGCGCGTGCAGTTCGATGCTGCGCGGCACCCGCAGTACGAAGAGCGTCCCTTTTTCCTCGTCTTCTACCTGTTCCCAGTTCCCGATTACCACCGGAGGATTACAGTCCGCACCGGCTTCTTTCAACAGTTTTTCCAGCGCCTCATTGGTGAACTTCTTCTTGGCCGGTTCGCCGTCGTCGCGCAAACCAAAGACGAGCGTGCCACCTTCGGTATTCGCAAAAGCGACCAGCGTCTCGGAAATGGCTTTGGCATTCGATTTATCAATGAAAGCCAGGCGTATGCCCGGTTCAGACCGCGCAATGTCGAGTTTTTGCATAAGCAATTCGTGTCGTTCCCAGATAAATGGATGTAGGCGACTGCCCACTAATAACTACTATGTGCGCTCATTTTAGCATAGAATGGACGTAGCGACAGACGTTAAAGCAACTTCTTTGGGATACGGATTCTGCTGGATGTTACGGGCCAAGCCGCTTTTGAACCTGATGGGAGATCGCCTGCACACGCTCCCGCTGATCGTGCTGTACCTGACGGATGGGTGCAACAGCCAGTGCGTCACCTGTGACATCTGGCGTAACCCGCGCCGGAATATGTCATTGGCGCTGGTGGACACCCTGGTGGACGCCTGTCAGGAACTTCAGGTGCGCTGGTTGCTCCTGAGCGGCGGGGAGGCCATGCAGCATCCCCACTGGCCGGAAATTGCCCAGCGCTTCCGCGAGTCCGGCGTCTACGTGATGCTGCTGACAAACGGCCTGCTGCTGCGCAAACAAGCGGATGCCGTCATTGCGAGCGTGGATGAGGTGATTGTCAGCCTGGATGCCGGTACGGCGGAGACGTATCACGCTATCCGGGGAGTGAATGCCTTTGACCTGGTGCTGGATGGGATACGCGCGGTGCGGGCGGGCGGCCTGCCGGTGGTGACGCGCACAACCGTACAGCGCGGCAATTATCAGGAAATCCCCCAGATTATCGCCAGCGCCAAAGCCGCTGATGTAACGCGAATCAGCTTTTTGACGGTGGATGTCAGCAACACCTTCGCGTTCGGCCCTCGCTTCACAGCGGATGCCAGTCTCCCGGTGATGACCCCGGCAGACCACAGCCCACTGATGACCGCCCTGACGCCAAATGATGTCCGGGAACTGGCGCACGTCCTGGACACGGTAGAAGCACGTTTCGCGGATGATTTCGCTAGCGGGTTAATCGCCGAATCACCGCCCAAGATGCGGCGCATGGTGGATTATTTCGCGGCGATCAACAGGGAAAGCGATTTCCCACGACCACGCTGTAACGCCCCCCATATTAATGTGGTGGTTGAGGTAGATGGCACATTGCGCCCATGTTATTTCCTGCCCGCCTTCGGTCAGCTTCACCCACAACCAAGCGAAAACGGCCAGGCGGTATCGCTCAAAGAGGCCGTGAACACCGACGCGGCTCAGGCGCTCCGGCAGGCCTACCGGAGCGGAGCGCGGCCAGAATGCGAGCGGTGTGTCTGTCCACTCTATAAAGGCCCCCGGTCACTGCTGCGCATGTAGGACACCCAATATGGCATACCTGCTGATTCTCCTTCTCAGTCTGTTCTTCCTTATCCGCACGACTCTGATGTTTATTGGCCTGCTGAAAGGGCCGATCATCACCCTGTTTGAACAGTACGGCGGCCAGGAAAAATTATTCCTGCCGCTGCTACCGCTGGTGGGCTGGACTGGGGGGCTGCTCATTGGGCTGGGTGGATGGGCGGTTTCCTCACCGGAGGCTCAGGCGGCCCTCGCTGGTCTGGGAGTCGTGCTGGTGCTGGCGACTTATCTGGCCTATCAGGACCTCCCGCTCATCACGGAGTTTCACGTCAATTATCTGCCGTATCCGCGCTGGTATCATGAACTCCTGGAACGCACGACCCGCTACGAACGGCGGCGCATCGCCTATATGTGGTTGAGGCTGTCGTGGCGCACCCGGCTGATGTATAACAGCAACAGCCAGGTGTTTTTAATATGGGCGGACTTCATCATTATGGGGACAGTGATGGAAGATGATTCTACAGACCATCCCGGCAACCGGGGGGCATAAGCAGCGGAATATCCCCGTAACCCAGGTAATTCCAGAACGAATTGCGGGCGATTGGGTTGCACGACCCCACCTCCACTCGTTACAATCCCATTCTGCAAGTTTTGTCAATATTCAGGAGTATCGCCCGTGAGCGCACTCGGAGCCTTTACGTTTGTTTTACACAGCCACCTCCCCTACGCCCGGTTAGCTGGCCGATGGCCGCACGGGGAAGAATGGATTCATGAAGCCGCCAGCGAGACTTATATCCCGCTGCTGCAAACTCTCTATGATCTCAAGGAAGATGGTATACCTTACCAGCTGACTGTCGGTATCACGCCAATTCTCGCGGAGCAGTTGGCCGATGCGGATGTACTGGATCATTTTGACCAGTATCTGGATGAAAAAATCGAAGCCGCCCAAGAAGATATGGTTTATTTTGAAACTGAAGAGACTGAAAACGCCTATTTACGCCAGTTGGCCGAATGGTATAAAAAGTGGTTTGAAGGGATTAAACAGGCTTTCGACGCTCGTTTTAATCGGGACATCATCGGCAGTTTCCGGCGGTTGCAGGATGAAGGCTTTATCGAGATCACGACCAGCGCCGCCACGCATGGCTATCTCCCGCTGCTGGGGCGGGACAGCGCGATTAATGGACAGATTAAAGCCGGTGTCAGCAGCTATAAACGGATGTTTGGACGCCAGCCCACCGGCATCTGGCTGCCGGAATGCGCCTACCGCCCGGCCTATATCACCGAAAGCGGGCTGAAACGCCCTGGCATCGAAACCTTCCTGGCGCAAAATGGCCTCAAAGTGTTTTTTAGCGAGACGCATACCATTACTGGCGGGCAGCCGGTTGGGGTTGCCGCCGGGGAAGTCATCGGGCCATATGGCGCGATCAAACGGCGCTATGTGATTCCAGCGTCGTCCACTGTCCCGGCACGATCCGCGACCACGTTCCAGGCGTACTATGTGAGCGACACAGTAGCCGGGCCGGGTGCAGACGAGCATTCCGGGGTGGCCGTGATTGGGCGGAACAACCGCACCGGGCAGCAGGTCTGGAGCGCTGACTGGGGGTATCCCGGCGACTTCGACTACCGCGAGTTTCATCGTAAAGCCGGAACCAGCGGGATGCAGTACTGGCGGGTAACGGGCGAAGATGTGGAACTCGGCCAAAAAGACTACTATCACCCGGATTGGGCCAGCTATAAAGTGGATCAGCACGCCGAACACTTCGCGCATTTAGTCGGCGATCTGATTCGAGAAAATTACCAGAAAACCGGCGAATACGGCCTGATCGCCTCGAACTATGATACGGAGCTTTTCGGCCACTGGTGGTTCGAAGGCATCACCTGGATTGGCAAGGTGCTGCGCCTGCTGGCAGCAGATCCGGACGTGGAACTCACTACCGCGACCACCTTCATTACCCAGCACCCACCAAAGAGTGTCCTGCATATTCCGGAAAGTTCGTGGGGCGCGGCGGGCGGTCACTTCACCTGGGATAATGCCGAGACGCACTGGATGTGGGGGCCGATTCACGAAGCGGAAGCCCGCATGGAAACGCTGGCGACGCAGTTTACGTCCCCGTCAGACGACCAGCGCACCGTCCTCAGCCAGATGGCGCGGGAACTGCTGCTGCTGGAAAGCTCGGATTGGCCGTTCCTGGTCACAACCGGGCAGGCGCGGCAGTATGCCATTCAACGCTTCAGCCAACATGTCGAACGGTTTGACAAGCTGGCGCGCAGCCTGGAAAGTGACCAACCCAACCGGGAACTAGCCGAGCAATACTGGGAATTAGACAAAATATTCCCGGATATTGATTACCGCTGGTTCGCGGCATCATCATCCTGATTCAGGTCAGGCTTAAGGAGCCATAAGATTGGATACCAAAGTCCTTTTCGTCAGTACCGAAGCAGTTCCTTACGCCAAAGTGGGCGGGCTGGCGGATGTCGTCGGGTCACTGCCACAGGCGCTGCGCAAGATCGGCATAGATGCCCGGGTCATCATGCCACTGTATGGCACAATTAACACCGAAAAATACAACATTACCTACCAGTTCTCTTTTCCCTATAGCCGCGCCACCGGCACTACCGATGTGCAAGTGTTCGCAACGGAAAACGACGGCGTGCCGTTTTACTTCGTGCGAGGCTGGCCGTTCTTCGGGCCGGATAACAGTGTGTATACTACCTGGGACTGGGATGTGCCACGTTTCATCTTCTTCAATCAGGTGGTGATGGGTGTGGCCTGGGAACTGCGCCAGCGCACCGGCTGGTTCCCGGATGTGTTCCACGTCAACGACTGGCATACCGGCCTGCTCCCCTTCCTGCTGCATGAGAGCCGCCATGATCCGGTCTGGGGACGCGCCGCATCCGTGTTGGGGATTCATAATCTGGCCTACCAGGGCGAGTCGGTGGGTGGCTGGTTGTGGCAGTTGGGCATACCGGGACGCCAACAACCCGACCTGGTATACCAGAATTTAACCGATAACATGCTGGCGATTTCCATCGCCTATTCGGATATCCTGACAACCGTCAGCCCCCGGTATGCGATTGAAATCCAGTACCCTTATATGGGGCATAAGCTGGATGGGTTGATTCGCACCCGCACCGATGACCTGTATGGCATCCTCAACGGGATTGATACCGACCTGTGGAATCCTGAAACCGACCCGCATGTCGTGCATAATTACAATACGGAAAACTTCGTTGAACAGCGGCTTGAGAACAAGCGTTATCTGCAAAACGAAATCGGGCTGCCGGTGCAGGATGATGTGCCGGTGATCGGGATCGTTACCCGGTTGGTGTGGCAAAAAGGATTCACGCTGGCGCTGCCTGCCCTGCGCCGTCTATTGGTGGATACCAACGTGCAGGTGGTGGCGCTGGGATCAGGCGAATCGGAAACCGAGCATCAGTTATGGCGACTGGGGCATGATTTCCACTGGAAAACCCGGGTTTTCCTGGGCTTCAACGCCGCCACCGCGCAACATATCTACGCCGGGAGCGACATTTTCCTCATGCCAAGCCACTATGAGCCATGCGGAATCGGACAGATGATCGCAATGCGGTACGGTTCGCTGCCGCTGGTGCGCGAAACCGGTGGGCTGGCAGATACAGTGCAGAACTATGATAACGGCCCGGCGGATGTCGGCACCGGGTTCGTGTTCACCTGGGAACAACCCGACGCTGTGCTAAATACCCTACGCTGGGCGGTGGATACCTACCATCAACAGCCAGCTGCCTGGCAACGGATGCAGAAACGCGCCATGCAGACCGATTTTAGCTGGCAACAAAGCGCGCAGCGTTATGCCGACATTTACCAGAAAGCCATCGAAAAGCGTAGACAAAGGACATTGAAATCGTGAAGATTAAAGCTGTCATCCTTGCAGGTGGAGAAGGCACCCGTCTAGCGACGCTCACTGCCAAACGCGCCAAACCCGCTGTCCCGTTCGCTGGAAAGTATCGCATCATTGATTTCACATTGAGTAACTGTGTGAACTCAAACATTTTTGACGTACTGATTCTGACGCAGTACCGCCCGCACAGCCTGAATGACCATATCGCGCGGGGGCGTCCCTGGGACCTGGATCGTTCGTTTACCGGCGGTGTGGAAATTCTGCAACCGTACAAAGGGCGGGCCGATACCGACTGGTACGCGGGAACGGCGGACGCCGTCGCCCAGAATGTCAATTTTGTGCGTCGTGGACGCCCGGACTATGTGCTGATTTTATCCGGCGACCATATCTACGAGATGGATTATGATGTGCTGCTCCAGTTCCACCGCGACCACAACGCGGATGCGACGGTCTGCACCATCCGCGTGCCGCTGGACGAGGCCAATCGTTACGGCATTCTCGACGTAGATGACGATTACCGGGTGCGCGAGTTTGTGGAAAAACCAGCTAACCCGCCCGGTAACCTCGCCAGCATGGGCGTGTATATCTTCAATTACCCGGTGCTGGAACAGATGTTGGAAGAAGATCAGAAGTTGAAAGCGTCCAACCATGATTTCGGCAAGGATATTCTGCCACGCATGATTCTGGAAAATATGAATGTGTTCGCCTATCCTTATGGCGGGTACTGGATTGACGTGGGGACGCTGGACGCCTACTGGGAAGCGCACATGGATTTGGTCGCCTCGCCGCCATCGCTAAACCTGAATGACCGCACCTGGGTTATCCATACCCGCAGCGAGGAACGCCCACCCGTTCACATTCATGCCGGGGCAACCGTCCTTAACAGTATGATTACCGATGGCTCGGTCATCGCAGAAGGCGCGATAGTTGAAAACAGTGTGCTGTCGCCCGGCGTGTATGTTGGGCCGAACGCGGTTGTGCGCGAAAGTATTCTGCTGAACGATACCTACATTGAAGCCGGGGCGGTCGTTGAGCGCTGCATCCTGGATAAAATCGTGGTCATCGGTCATAATGCTCACGTGGGGAAAATACGGGACATGGGAGAACTCGGCATTACCGCCGTTGGCAAGAACACCCATGTGCCAGCAGGCTATACCGTCGGGAATAATGTCGTTCTCGGCACGGATTTACGGTTAGAACACTTCCAGAGCTACCCTGACAAAGTTGTGCCAAATGGCACCCAGATCGGGTATAAGAAAAAGTAAGATGTAGGCTCTTGTGTAGAAGTAGTGTGCTCGCACGTTAGAGCAAGGGGCTTAAGCCATTTGTCCGCACTGGATTTACCCATGAGCGAAAATGTAAGGAGACTTGTGTGCCAAAGACAGAACTGAACTGGCTGTGTATTCACGGGCATTTCAGCCAGCCACCCAGGGGAAACCCCCTCACTGGGGAAATCGGTGAAGAAGCCGACGCCGCACCCTACCACAATTGGAATCAACGGATTGCGGAAACAGCCTATCGCCCTAACGCTGAAATCGGTAACTTCAGCCATATCAGCTACAGTTTCGGCCAACCCCTGCTCAACTGGCTGGCACACTACATGCCGTCGGTCTACGACATCATCAGCCAGAGCGACCAGCAGTCTAATGGGCACGAGCAGACTCATGGTCATGCCCTGGCAACAGCCTATGATCATGTGATTCTGCCGCTGGCACGCAACCGGGACAAAGCCACCCAGATTCGCTGGGGGCTGGCGGCGTTTGAACAGATGTACGGACGACAGGCATTGGGATTCTGGCTGCCGGAGATGGCGGTGGATATAGATACACTGGTCTCCCTTGCTGATGCGGGCATCCAGTATACGGTGCTATCCGAAAAGCAGGTTCGCGGCCATCTACCGGGAAATGCTGGACCGTATCTGGTGAAATTGCCTCATGGTCGGCAGATTGCGGTATTTGTGCGGCATGATACCCTGTCGGCTGATCTGTCCTTCAACATCCATAACCTGGGGGGTGCAGGACATTGGAGCCGCCGCACGCTCTCCCCGCTCCGCAAGCAGATGAATGGATTGCTGCTGCTGGCAACTTCCGGGGAAACTTTTGGTCACCATTTCGCAGGGGAAGAACAGTTTCTGCACTGGCTCGTCACCAATGAGGCCCAGCAAGCCGGTTACAGGCTCACGACGCTGGATGAATATTTCCTCCAGCATTCCCCCCGGAAGACCATTACGATTGAGGAATACAGCAGTTGGGGAACAAGCCAGGGACTCAACGAATGGGCGACCGGGCAATCCCAGCGCAATACGATCTGGAAGGGTGCCTTACGGCGGGCGCTGGATAATACGGCGAGTGAAGTGGATCACGCTTACGCGGTCACGGCTGAACACCATCAGCTTTCCCCCTGGTCACTGCGGGAACAGTTTGCCCCGGTTCTGCTCGGCATGGAGGATGCTGAAGCGTGGATTGCACAGCGCCTACCGGAAGCCAGTAAAGCGGATAAAACGCAGATGCTCAATTTGCTTCGGGCGCAGCAGCTTACCCAGCACATGTATACCAGCTATACGTTCACAGATAACCATCTGGACGGGCGGCAGCCTTACTATGCGATTACCTGCGCTGCGCTGGCAATCAATCTGGTACAACAAGCCGGTTTTAAGGATAGCGGAGACCGTTTGCGGCAAGACCTGGCTATGATGACTTCCACAGAGTCACCGATAACAGGCGTTACGCTGTTGGATAACGTCCAGGCCGCGTTCAAGCTGGCGCTCTAAGCCCGTTTTCGCTAGGTCAACGGCGGTTGTTAATACGGCTTAAAGTAAAGAAAAACAGGGGGCTGTACCCCCTGTTTCGTTATGCCTGTTAGACGCTTACAACTGAGTTATCCCCACTGAACGGGTTAGGGACATATTTATCCGCGTGCCAGTCGTTATGCCACTCCGTGCCATTGACCAGGTAACGGAACTGGTATTCTTTCCCACTTTCCAGCTCAAGCGTCACGGTAAAGCGCCCACTCTTGAGCCTATTCATCGGCGTTGCGGTTTCATCCCAGTCATTAAAATCCCCAACCAGATACGCAGTCTCAGCCTTGACCGCTTCCGGCAGTTCAAATGTCACTTTGGTGACAGGTTTGGTCTTCAGGACCTGTTTTTTCAGCATCGAATAGCTCCCAATGATGATGATTTTCACCTGTATTGTAGCATAATCGCCACAGTGTAAACTAGCACCCAATCCGTCGAATTCTATATGAAATTCATGAGAATTGAGAGTTGCCAATTTCCAGCGACCTGCGCTATGCTACTTTCTGGATTACCCCGTCCTCGGACGGGGATTCCCGGTTGAAGCTAATCAGGAGTTAGCAAATGATTAAACCAGTAGCACGGATTAACGTTGTCCCGGCCCTACCGGAGTCGCTGCGGCGTCTCCAGGAACTGGCATATAATATGCGCTGGGCGTGGGATCATGACACGATTGCATTGTTCCGGCGTTTAGACCGGGACTTATGGGAAGCAACCGGGCGCAACCCGGTTTGGATGTTGGGATTGGTTAGTCAGGAACGATTAAACGCGGTGTGTGAGGACCCGGCTTTCATGGCTCACCTGCACACCGTCTGCGATTCGTTTGACGCTTACATGAGCGATAGTCATACCTGGTACAACACCCACTACGGACAGGAAGAACCCCCGACAATCGCTTATTTTTCAATGGAATTCGGTATCACGGAATGCCTGCAAAACTACTCCGGAGGCCTGGGGGTGCTAAGTGGCGATCACCTGAAAAGCGCCAGCGACCTCGGCTTGCCACTGGTCGGTGTTGGCCTGCTCTACCAGGAAGGGTATTTCCACCAGTATCTGAACGCGGATGGCTACCAGCAGGAATCGTACCCAATCAACGATTATTCTAATCTGCCGGTCACGCTTCAACGCAACAAGGATGGCACACCAATCACAATCAGTGTGCCGATGCCAGGGCGTGAGCTTTACGCTTATATCTGGAAGGTCCAGGTGGGGCGTATCCCGCTGTTCCTGCTGGATTCCAATACCCCCATGAACACCCGCGAAGAAGACCGGAATCTGACGGACCGGCTGTACGGTGGGGATCGCCGGACACGCATCCGCCAGGAAATTCTGATGGGTATCGGCGGTATACGCGCTCTGGAATCCCTAGGGCTACGGCCTTCAATCTGCCACATGAACGAGGGGCATTCGGCCTTCCTGGGGCTGGAACGCACCTACCAAATTATGCAGGAACACAAACTTGCGTTTGACCAGGCGCGTGAAATCGCGGCGTCCAGCCACATCTTCACAACACACACGCCTGTTCCCGCCGGTCTGGAGCGTTTCGGCTTTGACCTGATGGATGAACACTTCACCAACTACTATAAGATGCTGGGGCTAACCCGCGAACAGTTCCTCGACCTGGGTCGTGAGAACATGGGCGATTACCAGCTTTTCTCAATGCCGGTACTGGCGCTCAACCTTTCGGCAGGCGCGAACGGCGTCGCCAAACTGCACGGGGTCGTCTCCCGCCATCTGTGGCACTGGATGTACCCGAATGTGCCGGAAAACGAAATTCCGGTAGATTCAATTACCAATGGGATTCACACTCAGACATGGATCAGCCGGGAAATGGGGACGCTCCTTGACCGGTATCTTGACCCGGCCTGGCGCACCGAGGATTCCCGTGCGGACATCTGGGAAGCGATGGAACAGGTTCCCGACTCGGAACTGTGGCGCACCCATGAACGCCGCCGGGAACGGTTGGTCGCGTTCACTCGCCGCCGCCTGCGTACCCAGCTTGAAAATCGGGGCGCACCCCAGCACGAAGTTGAATCGGCTGATGAAGTTCTGAATCCAGATGTACTCACGATTGGGTTTGCCCGGCGCTTTGCCACGTATAAACGCGCCACCCTGCTGTTCCGCGACCTGGAACGCTTGAAGAAGATCGTCAGTAACGCGGATAGACCAGTACAGATTATCTTTGCCGGGAAAGCGCACCCGCATGATACGGGTGGTAAGGAACTCATCAAGCAGATCGTGAATATCGCCCGCACCGAAGACTTCCGCCACGCGATTGTTTTCCTGGAAAACTACGATATGAGCATTGCCCGAATGCTGGTACAGGGGGTGGACGTGTGGCTGAACACGCCGCAGCGCCCCAAGGAAGCCAGCGGCACCAGCGGGATGAAGGTCATTTACAACGGCGGGCTGAATTGTAGTATTCTGGATGGCTGGTGGGCTGAAGGGTACAACCCGGAATACGGTTGGGCTATCGGCAACGGCGAAGAATATCCCGAACAGGAGTGGGAGCGGCAGAACTATATCGAAAGTGAAGCCCTGTACAACATCCTGGAAAAAGACATTATCCCGCTGTTCTATGAGCGTGGCCGGGATAGCCTACCCCGTGAGTGGATTGGCAGGATGAAGAAGAGTATGCAGGTGCTGGCGCCTTATTTCAATACGCACCGCATGGTGGCGGAATACACCGAGAAGTTCTATATGCCGAGCTTCCACCGGGTGAAGGAAATCACGGAGAACAACCTGACAGAAGGGGTCGCCTTCGCTACCTGGCGCAACCAACTGGAAAAAGTCTGGTCGCATATCAAAATCAAACACGTTGAAGTCTCACGCGGTCAGGTAAAAGTGGGGTCAGAAGTGGAAGTGAACGCCCAAATTGACCTGGGACAGCTTACGCCAGATGATGTGCGTGTGCAGATTTATTATGAGCCAGTGGATACACGCGGCGAAATCGGGCGAAACGGGATGGCGGTAGACATGACTCCGGTCAACGGAAATGGCAGCGTGTACACATTCAATGCGCGAGTGCAGTATGACACCAGTGGCGAACGCGGCCTTTCGGTGCGTGTACTGCCCTATAACAAGTACCTGCATACGTCCTTCCTGCCCAGCCTTATCACCTGGGCATAAAACCGATTAGACACATCTGACTGAAACACAAAGGGGCGCAGCACGCGCCCCTGATGTTTTCTATCTGCCGAAGGTTTAACCTCTCAACAGTTTGGGGATATCTCGCAGTTTGGGCGTTTTCCCGGCCAAAAGGGTATTCACCCGGAACATCCGCCCTGCCAGCCACATCATTCCCAGGTCAGTCAGAAGCATGATGACCACACTCAGCAGAATCTGCCAGGCTGGAACGGTGGAAATCGTCAGTCGCATCACCATCGAGAGCGGCGCGGTGATAGGAAACAGACTGAGTGCCGTCGCCAGGCCGCCATCGGGCTGTGTGATGAAGACGGTCAGGAAGTAGAGCGGAATCACTGCCGGTAGCACGAAAACAGCGGCAAACTGCGGGCCTTCCTGCATGGAACTGGAAACAGCACCGATCATGCCATAGGCCGCCGCAAAGAATAGATAGCCCAGGATGAAATACACGAAAAACAGCAGCACGGTACCTGCCGGAATCGAGATGTTGAGCAGAAACGCCAGAGTCGTCCCGACATTGCCAGCGATTTGCGCCAACAGCAGCACCGCCCCCAGCCACACCGCAATCTGTATCAGGCCTAAGGTTCCCAACGCGAGAATCTTCCCGGTTAAGAGTTGGGTCGGACGCAGATTGGAGATGAGAATCTCGATCAGCTTGGTTTCTTTCTCTTCAATAATGGTCTGCATGAGGTAGCCGTTCGTGGTGAACTGGCTAACCATCATGATGATGACAAACAGGTAGACAACCACGAAATCCGAGCCAAAATCCGAACTGGTTTCACCGCTCGCATCCCGACTCAGATTAATCTCGCTGAACGTCGCGGGCGATAGCAAACGATTCATGAGATTCTTGTTGACATTCTGCGCGAAATGGTTGTAGACCAACTGCTGCAACAGGTCTTCCGAACTAGTGGTTTTCCCCAGAGAAAATTTTGGCATATACGCCTGGATGTCGCCGGTTTCCAGGTAATCCTGCGGAATGATGTAGTACACATCCACTTCGCCCGCATTCAGCGCGGCCTGGGCGGTCTGTTCATCATCATAGCGCGTCAACACACTGCTCAGGCTGCCAGGGTCGGTAAACAAACCCGACTGATCTACATACCCGGCTTGCGTGATGCCTTTGAACAGGTCACTTTGCGCGATAGTCTGACCCAAGTCCTGTTCATTACGACTGCTGATGAACTGATAGCCGAAAAACAGGATATAAGCGATGATTGGAAGCCCGAATGTCGTGAAGAGAAAGGCTTTACGCCGCAGATTCCGGAGCAGTTCATAGCGAAATACTTGCAAGATGTGATTCATCATGAAGACACCCCCCCTTTAGAGGCAGTGGTGGTGAACTGTGCTGGACGACGCACGGCGCGTATCATATCGCGCAGACTAACTCGTTTGCCGTAGCGCAGCATCCCCCAGCGGAAAATTCGCGCTGACCCCCAGGCCACCACGACCATCGTGACAAACAGAATCATCAGGCTGACAATGATCTGCCAGGCGGGAACGGCGGATAAGCCCACCCGCATCAACACAGAAATCGGCGAGGTCACGGGAATCAGGGTAAGCAGAACCGGCACAACCCCGTTCGGGTCTTCAATAAACTGGCCGACGAAGAAAAAGGGCAGCACCCAGATCAGCGAAATGAAGCTTGAAAACTGGCGGCTTTCCTGTTCCGAATTGGCAATCACACCGACCCCCGCCATCAGGCTGGCGATCAGGAAATAGCTGAGGATGAAATACACCAACGCCAGTAGCGCCAGGTCGGTTGGGAAGGTCACACCAGAGAGAAACGGGAGCGACTGCCCCAGGGCAATAGCCACACCCCCGGCGACACCCCAGATGACCATCTGAGTCAGCCCCAACAGCCCCAAACCGATGATTTTCCCGGTGAGAAGCTGAGTCGGCGTCACACTCGTCACCAGAATTTCCATAACCCGGTTGGTTTTCTCTTCGACTATCCCGTTCATGAGGAAACCACTGGTCACACCAACCGCCATGATGAAGACCAGCGCAAACAACATCGGCATCAGAATCAGGGCTGCTGAACTGGACTCGGTCAATTCACGCCCACTGTCTTCGGCATGGGTAACGAGATTGACCGGGTTGGTAATCCGTTCCACCGGCGTCCCCTCCGGCAGTTCACTGGCAATCGCGCTCCGTAGCAGCGCACGTATTCGATCCCGAATGGCCGAGGAGAGACTGCTGTTATAGTTGTAGGTTTCCACCGTACCACTGGTGAGGTAATTATCCGGCAGCACGAAATAGGCACTGACAGTTTTTTCATCCAGCGCCTGCCGCGCCGCATCATTCGTAGGATATGCAACAAACAACGCCGCATCGTCCGCTGATAACGTGTACGAAGCCAGGATACCAGCCTGATCTACATATCCGACTTTGCCTACGTCCGCTATGTTATTCTCCGTCTTATCGACGACGAGGAAAATCACCCCCCACATCACCAGCGTGAAGAGCGGCACGCCAAACACGGCGAAGAGAAAGGCAGGTCGTCGCAGGTTATACAGGTACTCACGCAAAGCAACCGATAGTGTCCTGGACATCTTACTGCTCCTCCACAACTTTGATGAAAATCTCATTCAGGCTGGGGACGGCCAGTTCAAAGCGTTCAATCGTCATATTGTCTGCGGTGGTAATCGCCGCCAGCACGCTGGAGGATGTGGCTTCCGGCGTCAGATAGAGGGTGGTTCCCTCACGCCCGTTGTGTTCGATATGGTCTACACCTGGCAGCGACGCCCAATCTCCCTGCCCCTCAACAACAATGGCGTGCAGCGCGTACTGTTTGCGGATGTCATCCACACGCCCGTAAAGCTTGCGCGCCCCTTTGTCAATCATCAGGAGGCGATCCGCGATTTCCTCAACCTGCCACATCTGGTGGGTGCTCATCACCACGGTTCCGCCGTCCTGACGAAACTTGAGGAGGAGGTCTTTCACGACACGGGTATTCACTGGATCAAGACCGGAAAACAGCTCATCCACGATAATCAGGGCAGGGTTGTGCATCACCGTTACGGCGAACTGGACTTTCTGCTGCATCCCTTTACTGAGTTCGCTCACCTTACTTTTGCTGTTTTCGCTCAGCTCAAGCTGTTCGAGCAGTTCCAGGCTGCGACGGCGGGCGTCACGGCGGGACATGCCTTTGAGCATTCCCAGGTACACCATCATCTCCAGCACTTTTACCGAGCGGTACAGGCCACGTTCTTCGGGCAGATAGCCGATACGATCTTTCGTTTGGTCGTTGATGGCCCCACCCAGAACACTGATCTGGCCGGAATCCGGCTTGAGGATATCCAGAATCATCCGAATGGTTGTGGTTTTGCCAGAACCATTCGGCCCCAATATGGCGAAGACTTCCCCACTATGGACATCGAATGACAGGTTATCTACTGCGCGAAAATCACCGTAATTCTTGACAACCCGGTCAACTGAAATAGAGGCATTTGACTGCATGATATTTTACCTTTTCTGATGCCCTTGATCTGGCCCATTCGCCAGCAACAATAGCAACCAATGAAACGCGGCCAGCGGTTGTGCCGACTGCGCGACACCCACATCACGACAAATACAATACTCACGAATACTCTTAATACGCAGAACACAGCACCGCGGTTGCAATTTCTGCGCCCTAACCCAACTTATTGCAGGAGGCCTACAAAAAAACGATAATCTTTATCGGTTATCGATTTGAATCTAGTTATTTTATTGTAAGGCACGCTATGCTTTAATACTGGTATGATAGATAAACATTGGCTATGCTTCCTGCTGATACAATTGGTGAGAACGATGTACTAGGCAAATTGCCATGTTAACAGCTTGTGATGGGTTAGGGGGCGTGTTAAAATCTCTTTCACGCTTATCCTGGGCTTACCCTGGAATGTGTATTGTGTTATAAAAAAATAATATCAACCTTTTTGCGTTGCGTTCAACAAAAGAATGATGATAGAATTAAAATGAGGAAGCATTCAGGGGATTATTATCTTATAACCTGGTGTTTTCTTCAAGGTTTTTCGCTGGCGTAACCAAAAAGCAACCGGCGATTTGCGGGAATATCCCGCAAGGATTAAAACAGGCAGTATCCATTGATAACGATTAGGCTCAGATTGGCCTGAACAGAACGGCCAAAGGCAAATAAATTCCCCTTGGAGGTTTTTAATGAAAAAGCAAATTCTGGTCGTAGATGACGAAATCGGCGCGCTGACGCTGATTGGAATTATGCTTGAGCGTGGTGGTTTTGGCGTTCTGAAGGCCAAGAATGCGCAGTTAGCTCTGTCAGTTCTTGACCAGAACTCCCCGGATATGATTATTCTGGATGTAATGATGCCAGGGATGGATGGTATTGAACTCTGCCGGGTCATCCGGGGTCGCGCAGACGCCGGTAAAACCCCGATTCTCATCCTCTCGGCGCGTGGCGATGCGGAAAGCATTATGCGCGGGATTGAGGCTGGGGCGAATGACTACCTGCCGAAACCGATTCTGCACCATGACCTGGTACAGAAAGTCCGGGACATCCTAGAACCAAACGGCAGCTAGACAGCCAATCCCAAAAAATCAAATCGAGTGGCAGACAAGGGGCTTAAAGCCCCTTGTTCGGGATAAGACTTCCCGATATTTTCACCAGTTCCGACTACGAACCAGTCCCCAGTCTCAATACAGCATATTCAGAGGGTGCAGCGCTGCACCCTCTGTGTTGTAATCTACCCTATTCCGTAGAGCGCCCGGTAAATCGCGTAGAAACCATAAATCCGCTGCACATACCCCCGGGTGCTGTCAATAGTGATGGTCGTCATGAACAAGTCCGGGTCGCCGCCAGAAAGCGCCAACCAGTTCGCCGCCCGCCCCGGCCCGGCGTTATACCCCGCCAATGCCGCCTGGACGTTCCCATCAAACCGGGCAAGCTGTTCTCCCAGGAAATACGCGCCAAACTCAATCCCGATATAAGGCCGGAACAGATCGCTGTGCTGGTAATTCGGCCATCCAAGCTGCCCGGCGATATACTCGGCAGTACTGGGGATGACCTGAGTCAGGCCTTTTTCACCCGCCGCCGCTGTTGCGTAGGTGTCAAACAGGCTTTCGTGGCGGATGAGCGAAAACAGGAGCAGCGGGTCAAGATCATAGCGCTGGCTGGATTCCAGCACCGGGTCAAGATAGTAAATAGGATAGCGCATCCGGGCGATGTATTTGGGAGCGTCCAGCGTGCCGACATTGGCGGCACGAATTACGTTTGCTGCCGCGAACACCGAGGCCTGATATGCGCCAATGCCCCGGAAGTAAATCGCCAGTTGGTAGGAAACCAGGCCGTCGGTCTGGTAGGTGTCCATCAGATCGCTGAATTCGTTTTCAGCTTCATCATAGGCCGCCACCGCAAGGAGTTCCGTTCCCTGAATCAGACGGGAATCGGCCTGTACGGTTGGGGAAAGCGGCCACAGGTCGCCCGTCTGGGTGACGCCAAAGGTCTGCCGCAGCCAGTTTTCCGCCTCAGCAATCAGCGGCGCATCATCCCCCGCGAAATCATAGGCCTGGGGGCGGGCAAAGGCATCGCGCCCGGTCATAATATCCTGAGCACGGGCGCTGAAGTAACTATCCGGCGAGGAGGTCACGGCCAGTTGCAGGGCTTCCTGCGCCGTCTCTGGCTTGTTCTCCCCCAGAGCAATGCGCCCGACCCATAAGTAAGCGGCAGACTGGTCATCACCGGTGGTGGTTACAGCCAGACGAGCAAACAGCCGCTCCGCGCCGGTCAGGTCGCCCAGGTTGTAGGCCGCCGAAGCCGCCAGGAACAAACCGCTGCGAGCCTGTTCGGTGTCCGGGTAGGCATCAGCCAGCCGCTCAAAAATCTGGCGGGACAACCCCGGCTCGTCATTCGTGCCATACAGATACCCGGCTCGCCATAGGGCTTCGGCGGATTCCGGCAGGTAATTGTAGGTATCAGCAATACTCAGATAAGTTTGGATAGCGCCGGGGATATCCCCTGCCAGGAATTTGGTACGCCCCTGCTCCAGCAGCGCCTCGCCAAAGGCGGGGTCGTTGGGATACTGGGCAACCACCGTCTGGAAGGCCGTGACTGCCGCCGCCGAGTTGCCGATTTCACGGTACGCGCGTCCCAGCAGCAAATACAGTTCCGCCGGGATACTCGCCAGGAGATGCTCGGTGGAATAGGTGTTAAAAGCCGCAATCGCGCCCTGGTAGTCCCCGTAATCATAGCTGGTTTTCCCAACCAGATAGCCATCCAGATCGTAGCCGTTCGCCAGCAGGACATTCATCGCCTGATACGCGGAGGATGTCCCGGTGTAGGTATTGAGGATAGTTTCCATGCGCTGCAACCCGGCCTCAGTCTGGCCGCTGTTGAGGAGCGTCTGGGCGGCCAGAAATTCAATACTGGCGCGGTAAGGGGCGTTCTGGGCTACCGCGAGAATCGCGTCGTACTGCGCCAGCGCCTCAGCAGGCATTCCGGCGTTGAGATAAATCTGCGCGAGTTTTTCCCGGAGCGCCAGCAGCGGCACGAGGCTGCGACTGGCGTTCGCGGCCTGGGCATAGTTCGCCAGCGCCGTTTCGGTCTGCCCCAGGGCAAGCTGCGCGTCCCCCATTCGTTCATAGGCGTAGCTATCAATCAGGCCGGGGCGCACCGAGAGGTAATACTGGAAATCGGCCAGCGCCTCCGCCCAACGGGATAACCCCAGATAAGCATCACCCCGCAGGAAGTAAGCCTGCGCCGCCCGGCTGTCCTGGGGATAACGAGTGACAAAATCGGTGAGCGCGGTCACGGCATTATCAAACAGCCCTTCCCGCAGTGCCGAACGTCCCAGGTTAAACGCCGCCGTCGCGCTGACATCTGCCGGGACACCGGGCTGCTCCAGCAGCGTCTGGTAAGCGCCCACCGCGTTTTCAAAATACCCGTTCACGAGGTAACGATCCGCGATTTGCAGCGACACTTCCGGGGGTATGGTCGGCGTGGGTGGAATCGTGGCGGTAGGCGGCAAAGTGGGCAGCGCGGTTGGCGCCGCCGTCACCGCGTCCGAGGTGACAATGACATAAGTGACATTGTTATCCGACAGGTTGCACCCGGCCAACAACACCAGGGCAACCAGAAGCAGCCAGTTGAGGGAGAAAAATCGTTTCATCATACTGGGGATTATCGCGTCAGGGCGGGCGGGAGTCAACACCGCTCACCCCACGTTAACCCAACGGTGGCGTGAGTTCCCCGGCCAGCCAGGGCAGGCCATAGCCGACAATCAGGTGTCCGGCCTCAGCCAGCGCCTTGCCGAGGTCTTCCGTGTAGGTGAATGTCCACCAGTGATCGGCAGAAGGCAGAATCGCCACGCCGAAATCTTCTACCACCAGGGCACTCAGGGTACGGCGCAGGCCGTCGCTCCGGCTGAGGGTGACGCGAAAGCGCGAGGGATTCCCGGCGGCGAATTCGGTGTCCAGGTAGGCCAGTAGTTGAAACTCGATGACCACCCGCAGGCCGGACTCCAGGGATTTGACAAAACGGAACTGGCCGCCCGCCCACTGTACCGGGCGTTCTTCCAGTTCGTAACCCGCCGCGCTGAAGGCCTGCCCCACCACGGTGAGAAGCAGCATCCGAAAATATTCCTGGGGCGATTGAGACGAGTCCATATCAGAGGTTATAGTCCAGGGAAAATGTCCAGTGAATCCACTCTTGCAGGTAACGGGACTGCATCTGCGGATCATCAAAGCCGGGCGCGGGCATCTTCGCCATTTCGTCGCGCATCTGGGCCACCTTGCGGGAATGATCCAGCACCTCCACAATCCTACCGTTTTCGATCAGTAATTCAAGGACGGTCTGGAAAGAAGTCGGTTTTTGAAAACCCATGTGGACATAGCGGGCGCTGATGAAGTCTTTGGCGATGAGCAGGCCGCCAGAGAAAGTCAGGGGCATATCCACATCGAAGTACTGCCCGGCACTGAACGTGCCGCCAATCTGCGCCACGACACCATTAACCGGTTTGTATTCCGATGTGCGGACCGTCAGCTCAGCGAGGAAGATACGCGACCCTTCGCAAACGTACTGCATAAAGAAGCCCCGGTAGCAGGCGGTAGACATCATCTGCGGTCTCATCTCGAAATCTTCCGGTTTAGGCAGGTCGCCCCCTTTCACGCCGATAATCTGGTACGACTCACCCTGGTAGACAACTTTGTCCGTGATCTGTGCCGTCATCACAATTTCCCCCAGCACTCATCAAATGGTATGCTTACCTTAAGGCCAAAACGACCTTGCCAAACACCCCCAAAATGAGGGGTTTGGGCGTTTTCCGGCGTATCCGGCCAGGGTGGGGGACAAAGAGGGAGCATGGTTCAACCGCTGCATATCAAAGGCGCACACATCTGGGATGGGCGTGAAGCAGTCCAACGCGATTTGTACGTGACGAATCATATTGTGGGAAAATCGGCATCCGGCGCAATGACAGTTGACCTGGCGGGGTACACGATTTTCCCCGGTTTGGTGAACGCCCATGACCACCTGGAACTGAATCACTACCCGCGCAGCAAGTTTCGTGAGGTGTACGACAATGCCCACCAGTGGGGCGAAGATATGAACGCCCGGTTGGACACCGAACCGTATAAGTCACTGCGGGCGTATCCGCTGTGGGATAAGCTGTTCATCGGTGGGCTGAAGAACTTGCTGTGCGGCGCGACAACAGTCATTCACCATAATCCCCCCCACAGAGAACTGTGGCGAAAAGACTTCCCGGTACATGTCCTGCGGAAATACGGTTGGGCACACTCGCTGCACTTCAGCACGGACGAAGAAGTGGTCGCCTCCTACCGCAGTACACCGCCGGATGTCCCCTGGTTCATCCACCTGGCGGAAGGCACAGACGAGGTGGCCGCAGGTGAATACCAACGGCTCAAGGCGTTGGGCTGTGTGGGAGAAAATACGGTCATCGTGCATGGGGTTGGGCTATCTTCAGAAGATGTTGTAGATGCACATACAACTGCTATAAATTTTTCGCACATGGGGCACGGCTCACAAATACCGATAGTGTGGTGTCCTACAACCAATATTTATTTATTGGGGAAAACAGGATACCCCCGAATGGGTTGGAATTCCCAATCGCTACTGGGAAGCGATTCCAGGCTGACCGCTGACGGTGACCTTCTAGATGAACTACGTTTTGCAGCCAAATGGTACAGGGGACAGGATGGTGATAATTCGGCGATTTACGATGCTTCATGCACGACGTACAGGTGGTCAGATTATTGGAAAGATCGCGTTCTTCCCATACGGTCCAAAGATTGCGCTGACTTTGTCATCATTTCGGCAACCGATGACGCTGCCCACAAGCTCTGTAATTCCCGCCGCGCCGACCTTGCGCTGGTTATGCGTGACGGCATTCCGCGCATTGGCAACCCGGACATCATGGCGAAGTTCCCGTATATCCAGACTGTCCCGGCCACGCTGGACGGCGTGGAAAAAGCGATTCACATTGACCTTGCCCGACAGATACACGCCTGCCAACTGCATGAGCCGGGGTTGGAAGTCGCGCCCCTGCCCACCGGGCGGCGCTGGTGGTTTTAGCAGCGCGGTCATGATTTCCTCATTTTGCCCCACCGCTGGGATGCGTTATGCTGGTTCTACGTGGAAATTACGCGGTTGAGCAGCGGGGGCATGATGTATCATGCCCCTACAAATCCCTCATTTTAGGGCGATTCTGTAGAGGCAACCCGGCGCGACTACCCGCCTTTTTTATAGTGCATCTTTCGGCTTCTAAGAGAGCAAATCAGCCATGACTGACATCCTGTTCGGCCAATCGTATTACCTGCGCTTTGACCCGAAACTGTGGGCGGCGATGCAGCCGTATCCCCCGCTGGGGACACTGTATGCGGCCAGCTTCATGCGGGAAAAGGGATACGATGTGGCGCTGTTCGACGCGATGCTGGCGGAAGGCACGGGGGAATGGGCGGCGGCGCTGCGGCAGTACCAGCCGCGTTACGCCGTGATTTTTGAGGATAACTTCAACTACCTGAGTAAAATGTCGCTGCTGCGGATGCGCGATGCGGCCTTTGAAATGGTCGAGATAGCGAAAGCACAGGGCTGCACGGTGATTGTCAGCGGCGCGGACATGAGCGACCATGCCGACCAGTATTTGGAGCGCGGCGCGGATTACGTGCTGCTGGGTGAAGGCGAAGAAACGCTGGCGGAGTTGTTGGCGTATCTAACAAGGGATGCGGCCATGCAGGGTGTAGCGCACGGCGGTGCGCCCCTACCAGAGCCTATTTTAGAAGGTGTTACTAGCGACTCCGGCCTCTACGCGATTCAAAGTCTTGCCTATCTGCATAACGGCGAGGTGGTCAAAACACCGCCGCGCCCGGTCATCCGTGATTTGGACGCCCTGCCCTTCCCGGCCTGGGATTTGGTCAATCGGGAACAGTACCGCCGGGTCTGGGTGGAACGGCATGGCTATTATTCGATGAACCTCGTCACGACGCGCGGCTGCCCGTTTCACTGTAACTGGTGCGCCAAACCGATCTGGGGGCAGAAATACAGCATCCGCAGCCCGCAGAACGTGGTGGCGGAAATGGCATGGCTCAAGGCGAACTTCCAGCCCGATCACATCTGGTTCATGGATGACATCATGGGCATTCAAGACCGGTGGATTGAGGCGTTTGCCGACGAGTTAGACCGTACCGGAGCGCATATCCCCTTCAAGAGCCTGAACCGGGTGGACTTGCTGCTGCGCGGCAAGACGATTCCGGCGCTGGCGCGGGCGGGCGCGAAGGTCGTGTGGGTAGGCGCGGAAAGCGGCTCGCAGAAAATCCTGGACGCGATGGATAAAGGCACGCAGGTCGAGCAGATTTACGAGGCGACCCGCCAACTGCACGCGCATGGCGTCAAAGTCGCGTTTTTCCTGCAATTCGGCTATCCCGGAGAAACCCGCGAGGATATCGAAAAAACGCTCAACATGGTGCGTGACCTGATGCCGGATGACATCGGAATCAGCGTGAGCTACCCGCTGCCGGGGACACCGTTTTACGAACGGGTGCGCGGCGAACTGGGCGAACGCGCCAACTGGATTGACAGCGAAGACATGGCGATGCTGTATCAAGGGCCGTTCCGCACCGAGTTTTACCGGCAGTTGCATACGGTTGTGCATAAGGACTATCGTTCGCGCAAAACGTGGGCGGAACTGCGGCGGCTGATTCGTAACCCGGCCAACCTGCGCCCCGGTCACATCCGGCAAACAGCGGCGATGGTCTATCACCGGTTGACGCTGCCGGGCGCGCAGGTAAAACTCGACACGCTGGCGCGGCTGCCCCACGAACCGACGCGCCTGCCGAATGTCACGCTTACCGAGTAGCGTAACTCGGTCTACAATAGAAGCAACTCGCGTCTCACCACTACAAGAGGACTCATGCGTTTTATTCGCCAACATGGGCCGCTGCTGCCGTTTCTGGTCATTGTTGTTTTGTTGGCCGGGGGCGCCGTATATCTCGCCGGGCAACTCGCCGCACCACCCGCGCAAACAACCATTACGGGCATCAACCTGGGCGTGACCGCTGCACCACCCCTGGGGACACCAGAAGCTCTGTTCGGACCGCTTGACCCGGCCATCGTGCCTTACCTGGAACACGGACAGCCCGCCTACGGGGCGATTCCGCTGGATGCCCTGGGGCCGAACGTACAGCCGGTAGGCGCGTTCCTGCCCGCCACTGGCAATACCCGCTTTGAACTCGGCCAGCCGACTCCCCTGCCCACGCCGCTGCCCTACCCGACCTCCCCGCCGCTGCCGCTGCCCGCCCTACCGCAGCAGATTTTACCCACTGTTTCGGTATTAGGGCCGGACGGCACACCACGCACACTGGCCTATGCCGGGGACGGGTGCGCCCCGTCGGGACTCCCGGCGGACGGTATCCTGACTCAGCGTTTCCACAGCTATCACAGTGGGGTTGACTTCGGGATTCCTTTGGGGACACCCATCGTTGCCACGCACAGCGGGCAGGTGACATTTGCGGACTGGAACACCTTCGGCTATGGCTATCTGGTCATCTTGCAGAACGGACCGTTTATCACCTATTACGCCCACCTGACCTCATTCAACGTCAGCGAGGGAAATTACGTGGGCAAAGGCAGTATCATCGCCTGGAGCGGCAGCACCGGCAACAGTTCCGGCCCGCACATCCACTATGAGACACGCATCAACGATGTGCCGGTAGATCCGCTGACATTCGAGAGCCGGGGATATGTGTCGTGCTGAGGCAGGATAGTTAATCTGTCCTATCACCCCGGATTAGCCTGTCATCACCGCAATCTTCCTTTGGCAGCGCGCTTCAATCGGGCATATAATGCACATATAGTGGTTTAGTGGGGGTTTTTCATGAGTGATGGAACGGTAGCAGGCAAGCAGCCCCGATTCATTTCGCTGCGGTGGCGCTTTATCCTACCATTTTTTACCGTCGTCCTGGTGTTCGCCATGGTGGGCGCTTACGCGCTGGCACGGGGCAGCGGCGGCAGCATGGCAATCCCCCAGCAGAATCTCCTCCTGCAAAGCAGTCGCGCAACTTCCGAGCGGACAGCAGCACTCTACGAACGGCTGCGGACCGAAGCGCAGCGCGTCGCGTTTACCAGCGGCATCAGCGCAGCCATCGCCAATCATGACACTGACGGCCTGCACATCACCCTGGAAGGTCTGGCGCGGTTAGCCAACCTGGACAGCCTGATTGTCACGGATGTGGCGGGCGTGGAGGCGCTGGGGCTGCTGCACGTCACCCGGCGCGAAACGGATGATTACGCCGTCAGCACTGGCACGGATTTGAGCGGTGAAGCGATTGTGCAGGGGGTCTTGGACGAGGGATTTGTCGGCGCTACCGGCTTGTTGCACACCGCCGAAGGCACACTACTCTATACCGCCGTGCCAATCAGCCGGGAGGGGCAAGTGACCGGCGTCGTCCTAGCCGGAATTGAACTGGAACAGGTCTTAAGCGAACTGCATGGCAGTGCCGTCAGCAATATCGCGCTCTATGGCGGCGCGAACGGCGAACTGCTCCGCACCACCCTGCTCCCCCAAAGTGAAAGTCTGGCGGGGTTATCGCTGTCGCCGGAAGTGTATGCCCAGGCGCTGCAATCCGCAGACCGTGTTCCCGTGCAACGAGTCACTCTTGACGGTACACCCTATCAGGCGGCCTATATCCCGTTTGTCTTCGGGCCGGAAACGCTCGGTGTGACCGTGACCATCATGCCGGATAATCTGCCCTTCGCCCTGCAAATGGGGCAGCAGCTTGCGGCGCTGGTGATGGCTGCTCTGGCCGGGGGCATTGTGATTACGGCCTATGTGGGCGTGAGCCTGATGGTAGAGCGGGTCAACAAGGTGACACGGGTGGCTGAAGCCCTGGCCGCCGGGGACATCACCGCCCGTACCGGCATGACGGCCACTGGCGAAATCGGCGCGATGGGACAGGCGCTCGACCAATACGCCGATACGGTGCAGGAACGACAGGACGCCCTGCGGCTCACGCTGCGCCGCCAGCGCCGCGAGGCGGAACACATGCTGACGATTATCGAGTCGCTGCCGGATGGTGTCGTGGTACAGGACACCGATGGGCGCGTCGTCCTCATCAACGAAAATGCGAAAAAGCTGCTCGGTTCGCAGCATATCGCCCCCAATGCGGATTTACACGAATTGACGGAAGTCGTCACAGATAAGCTCGGCCCATCCCTCGCGCCTGGCATGTATGCGCTGGGCGACCCCCGGCGGGTGGATGTGGAGGGACGGATGCTCTCCGCGCAAGCCGTTGCCCTCACTAATCTATCTTCACAGCGGGTCGGCACGGTCATCTCATTGCGCGACATCACCACCGAAGTCCGCCGGGAACGCGCCCGCGAAGCCATGATGCAGCAGCTTGAAGCGGACATCCAGCAACCCTTAGCCGCGTTAGCGCAAACCGAAGCGATGCGGAAATCGGGCGGCGGGTTCACCCGCGAACTCACCCGGCACTCAGCGGCGCTGCAAAAACTCATTGTGGAAATGCGCGACCTGACCGACGCGACTTCCGAGGGCATCAAAGAAGAACAGCAGTCCCTACCACTCGAAACGCTGGTGTGGGCGGTGGCGAATGAGTGGCGACAAGTGGCATTTGCCGCCAACCTCACCCTGGATGTCCAGATTGAGCGCAAAGGGTTGTACGTACTAGGCGACGAGCGGCGGCTGCGCTGGGCGATTGGCAATATCGTCGACAATGCCGTCAAATACACCCCGCCAGGCGGGAAACTTACGCTGGAAATACGCGGCGAAGCGGATGGGCAGGCGCAGCTGCGGGTACGGGATAATGGTGTGGGTATCACAGCCGAAGAGATGCCACACATTTTCACCCGTTTCTACCGGGGCAACCCGGTCACAGACGCCGGGCGCGTCCTGCATGTGCCAGGGACAGGGCAAGGGCTGACTACCGCCAAACAGATTATCGAAGCGCACGCTGGCACGATCCGCATCAAGAGCAAACAATGGATTGGCACAGCGGTTTACTTCACACTGCCGTTGACCTCACCGGAGCCGTTGGAACTACCCAGGATGGCCGAAGACATGATGGAAGGCGAGACGATTCCACTGGAACGCCGCAAACAACGGTGAAGACCACTGGCTGCTGGATTCTAGCCGTTGGCCTCTAGCTTGAGAGCATGATAGCCGGTTAGCACTCTAGCATTTTAGATTAACGAGCTATCCGCTAACGGATAATCTTTTCCTGAAAGCTGAGGACTGATCGCTGAAAACTGATGACTTGCCCCCTTTATTGAAGGAACTTCATCCCGATTCATATCACGTCGAGGCTATTACCCAGCACGCTCGGCGCGGCGTACCGCAAAGGCGAACACCACATCAATCAGTGCCGCCTGAGCCAGCGCGAAAAGCAGGAAAGCGGCACCTAGCAGGAGGCTGTACGGGACGACAAGCCACAAACTACCCATAAAACTCAGGTGCAGGAAGGATAGCGACCAGTCCCCCATCGCGCCAAAGGCCGCGAGCAGCAGCCAGCCCTGCCCAGCGTCTATCTGCACCCGACCTGCCACAAATTGAGTCGCGCCCCATACTATCAGAGCCACCAACGCCAAACGAAACAACACCATGATAATCTGAGCGAGGGTGCTATAGGTACGCTGCTGCACCCGGGTCGCCAGCAGCAGTCCGACAGCCGCATCCAGCCCCAGGCTAGTGAGCGGCAGCAGCAAAGCAGCGGCCATCAACAACACGAGCAGTAGCACCGCCACCACCGGGGTAACTGTTGGCATCACCCCATTCAGGAGCAAATCCAGGTAATGCCCCTGAAAGGCCGTCAGGTCATAGAGCAGCCCCAGGATCATCAACACCCGCGCGGCATAAATCACCAGCAGCGGCCAGCGCAACCGGTAAAACAGCACCACCGCCCAGCGCGCCCGCATGGACATGCGGACACCATTCGCCGTCCCCCGCAGGTCATCCCAGGCCTGGCGATGCTGCTGTTCGCTGACCATGCTGACTGTCAGGAGCAGCACACTAATCTGCGCCACGACCTGCGCCAGTAGTACCGGCCAGAACAGGATCGCACGCAGGCTTTCAGTCAGGTTATATCCTGGCTCATGCTGGAAAAATCCGGTAGCGACGATATAGCCCGCCCAAAACGAGAGGATAATCACCCCGACAATCCCAACCATCTGCAACCGTCGCCGGTTCCGGTGGGCTGACCGGTGCAGTGCAGCCAGTTCATAACGCACAAAGGGGGAATCCGCCCGTATCCATTCGGGAAGCGGGCCGGTAAGCCACTGTATCCATTTCATCACGTATTTAGATCACCCAGGAAATCACCAATACGACTCTCAAGCTGTACCAACGCCGCCCGCCAGTCCGCCGCCGTCACTTCAACCGTGTGATGGTAGCGGATATAGTGAATAAACGTCGCCGGTATCCGGTCATCGCCGATGGCGTGCATCAACTGTTCCCTGGCGGCTGTCGCATAAATACCCACCTGCAAATGATAGCGCAGGGCATGGTCATCAATGGCAGCCAGGTTCTCGCGGCCACCCTCGACAAAGCTGGTTTTATAGTCCACCACCGCCCAGGTACTATCTTCACGCTGAAACAGGGTATCCACAACACCATGAATGATATGCGATTCGTACTGATAGATGAACGGCAGTTCCCGGTACACCGGGCGCTGGGCTTTGATCGCGCTGTCAATCTGGTGGTACACCTCGCTCTGCATGGTCTGATACAGCATCTTCTGCACCAGCCCCACCGCCCGTTCCCGCTGACGTGCATCCACAATGCCCTGCTCCCAGGCGTAATTTTCCAGCACCTCCGCTAGATGGTTGTTCTCTTGTGTGGGGAAACGCCACCAACGCAGCGCCTCATGCACCATCTCACCCAGAATACGCTGCGGGATATAGTTCGCGCCGCGCCAACTCCCCCATTGAATGTACTCCGGGGCGCTGTGCAGGATGTCTCGCCGGAAACGCTGGTGATCGCTCCCCAGGATAGCAATCTGAGTCGCGGTCAGGTGGCGAGCGGCGCGACGGGGGTTTAAGCGCACTGGTGACACCAGGGGCGGCACGACCACCCCACCGGGCAGCGGTTCGCCCCGCAAGACGGCGGGGTTTTCCCACCCATTAGCCTCACCTGCCCGTTCTACGGTAGAATCCGGCTCGGCCTCAGCAGTTTCGCCCAGCAGGGTGATTCCCACCTCGCCCCAATGGTAAGCTCGCACGTCGCGCCCGGTCTGGAAACCGTCACCGGGCAGACCCAGCGCGTCCAGCAGCCAGGACAGCCACCCGGAGGCCTTCCAGCCGCTTCTCGTTTCGGTCATCTGCCCGCTCACCAGGAGATAGTCCTGCGCCCGGGTCGCCGCCACATACAGGAGTCGTTTGCGCTCGGCGGTTTCGCGCAAATCTTGGAAGTCGCGGGCGCGATGGTAGGCGTAGCTGTTGCTGAGTTTCGCCTCGGTTTCATCGTAGACCCGGCAGGCGAGGCCACCCTGCGGGTCATTGACCAGGGCGGAGGTATTGAGATTGCCGCGCTCCCAGGAGGCATCTACCAGGACAACCACTGGAAATTCCAGCCCCTTGCTGGCGTGGACGGTCATCAGCCGCACAGCGTCCTGCGCATCCACCAGCGCCTCCCCCTCGCGGACTTCGCGTTCGCTCAAGTCAGCCAGGTAGCGCGAAAACGCTCCTAGTGTCACCTGGCCGCTGGTACGGGCTTTATCCAGCAGTTTTTCCACATTGCCCCGCCGCCGCGCCCCGTCCGGCAAGGCGGTCAGCGTCGCCAGATAGCCGGTTTGCGCCAGGGCGTCGTGCAGCAGTTCTTCAATCGTGATACGCCCGGCCCGTTCGCGCAGCCGCACCAGGACATCACGCGCAAAAGCCACCATCCCGACTTCATCCGCCGGGACAAAGGCGGGGACAGCCAGCGCTTCCCACAGCGAGAGCCGTGCGTTCGCTTCATTACGCGCTAACCGGAGGGCATACAAGGCATCGTCGCTCAGGCTGAACAGTGGCGAACGCAGCGCCGAAGCTAACGCAAGATCATCAGCGGGGTTGTGCAGCGCCGTGAGCAGGTTCAGCAAATCCCAGACTTCCTGGCGGCTGTAATAGCCACGCCCGGCCACCGTCACAAACGGCAGTCCAGCGGCTTTGAAGGCATCTTCGTACAGATTCACATTGGACATGGCCTGAAACAGCAGAGCGATGTCACCGTACTGCACCGGGCGGGTCGCCTCTAAGTCCCGATCATAAACCGGGAGTTCCGCCGCGACCATTTCATGCAGCCGCCCCGCCAGTGCGCGGGCTTCCATCTGACGGGCGGCCTCCGCCGGGCTGTCGTCCCCTTTTTCCAACGCGCTCTTGTTCACCAGCAGCAGTTCCAGCGCGGGTGACTCGGATGGTGCGGGCTGGCGGTGCGCCTCCATCGGGTGGCCGTGTTCGACCTCGTAGGCGCTGACCGGACTGCCGGGGTCGCGCACCAGCAGTTGGGCGAAAATATGGTTGAACCCGGCTACTAAGCGGCGGTGCGTGCGGAAAGAACGCGCCAGCGCCACATCCACCCCACCCTGCGTCAGAATCTGCCCTTTCACCTGGTCGAATACGCTGACATCTGCGCCACGAAAGGCGTAAATAGACTGTTTGGGGTCGCCGACGACAAACAGACTGCCGGGACGCTCTAATCCGGCTAACGCCTGTACAATCGCCCATTGGCGGCTGTTGGTATCCTGGAACTCGTCTACCAGGATATGCTTGAACTCAGCATCCTGGTAGCGGGCGCACACCAGCGGAAAATCGCGCAGCAGGTCAGCGGTGCGCTGTTCCAGGTCGTCAAAGTCGAGCAGGCTGTCTTTCTCTTTGGCGGCGCGGTAGGCGGCTTGCACCTGCTGAATGAGTGCGCCCCACAGCGGCAGCAGTTCTGCCGCCCGCTGGTCAATCTCACCCGGCGGCTCCCCGATGTGCTTGAGGGACGCATTCACCCTATCCCGCACCGTCCGCAGGCGATCTCGACACTCGGCTAGGCCTTCCTTACCGCCCCACGCTTTGGGACTCCCGCCTTGCAGGTTTATGGTTTCTGAACTGCCGAATGTCCGCAGCATTTCGGCGCGAATATCCGGCTCGGTCTGCTCCTGGAGTATCCCGGTCAGACTCCAGACCCGCTGCCACACTTCCAGCAGCTTATCCCCTGTCGGCCAGCCGTTTTCGGGAATCCAGTTGATGGCGTCCACGAAAACCGGGTGTCCCAGCAGGGCGTCTATTTCCGTTGTGACACCATCTTCCCACTGCGTTGTCCATGCTTCCAGCAGGTCGCCCGACAGTTCCGGCACATCCAGGCTGATTTGGTCTACCAGGACTTGATGCACGGCCTGCGCTTCGTATTCCACAAACAATTCGCCCAACGGATTACCGGCATCCTGCAAGCCCAGGAACACCTGCTCAATCGTATCGTCCAGAAGCAGACGAGCATTCACTTCGTCCAGCACTTCAAACTGGGGGTCTACCCCGGCTTCGGGGGCATTTGCCCGTAAAATCGTCGCGCACAGGCTGTGAATCGTGCTGATGCGGGCGCTCTCCATCGCGCCGAGGCGTTCATTCCAGGAGTCGCGCTTTGCCGGGGTGTCTGCATTCAAGGCGCGGGCTTCCAACGCCTGCCGCACCCGATCCCGCATTTCTCCGGCGGCCTTCTCGGTGAAGGTGATGGCGACCAGCGCATTCAGCGGCCAATCTTCGTTGGCATCCAGCAGTGCGAGGTATCGCTCGACCAACACTCGCGTTTTGCCGGAGCCAGCGCCAGCCACCACAATCAGGCTGCGGTCATGGGTATGAATAGCGGTTGCTTGTTGGGGAGTCGCTTGCATGGGTTACTTTTCGCGTTTATACCGGTGCGTGATGCTCACCCGGCAGAACTGACTGAAGTCACAATAGTGGGCGCATTTGCCCTTGTCGAGTTTGTTGGGGTGGACGGTGAAATCCCCTTCCCGCCCGGCGCGGATATAGCGTCCCAGATGCCCCTGTGCCTGCTCAATGGCGGTCATCCCGGCTTCGTCCAACTGCATTTTGCCGCTGAGCCTGCCGGTGCGAATGTGCCAGAATGCGCCACCCAACACCTGCCGGGGGGCGTCCGGGGCGGTATCCCCCGCGAGGACATACTGCGCGGCCAGCAGATAGAGCATCATCTGGAAATTCCGCCCGCGCTCCATTTCCGACACCGGAATTTCCGTGCTGCCGGTCTTGTAATCCACCACAATCACCGCGTCCCTCTGGCGATCCATGCGGTCAATGAAGCCGCGCACTTTGAGCGGTTCGACACCGGCGGCTACCGGCAGTTCCAGGATGCCGGTATCAGGCTGAAACTGGGATTCCTGCCGGTAAGGGAGACGAGGTTCAGCGCCGAAGGCCTTTTCCAGTGGGCTGTTTTCGCTGAAATCAGCAACGACCAGCGCTTTCAGCCGCCGCTTGAGAACCTGTTTCTCTTTTTCCCACAGTGGCGGAGTGGGGAAACCGTAGCGTTCGGGCGCGTCTGCCAGTTGTTCATCCGCTACCGTATCGAAAATCGCCAGCGCCTGTTCCAGGTTTTCCGGGGTGATGGGCGTTGCACCCAGGCGGGCGTAGGTTTCTTCCAGAATGGCGTGGTTGAGCGTCCCCAACTGCCGGACATCCATCCCCGCTTCGGGTTCTTCTACCGCTTCCAGCCGCAAGAGACGTTTGGCGAAAAAGCGGAAGCCACACATCCCGTACTCGTTGAACTGGCTGGCACTCCATACGCGCTCTGTGCCCAGTGCCGCCGCAGCCTGGGCGATCAGTTCCGGGTCAGCCAGCCGTCCACTGTAACGGTCATACGGCGCACGCGACATGCGACTCTGTTCAATCACCCTGCCCTGCCGGATGTGTCCCCATAAACCGTGATGATGCGCCAGCAGCCAGTTATAAACGCCGCTGGATTCCGGCTCACTCAGGCCACCAGCCACCGCCAGCACTGTTTCCGAGAGTGAGGCGGCCTGCGACACGTCAACCACGTCACCCACGCGCAACCGGTGGGCATGGATACGCTCATCGGCATCGCTGAACACCCGCCGCACGGTGCGCCACAGGTAACTTTCCGGCCAGGGTGCGCCGTTCTGGTACGCTGGGCGGGATAACGTGAGTGTTTCGCGTGCCAGGCCGATGAGTTCGTAAAACAGCCCCTCGTCAGCGACCTGTTCGGCCTGCGTCGCCAGTTTCACGCCACGTTCGGCTAAGGCCTTGCGTTCGGAGTCCAGGTACAGCGGGTCTTCGGCGGCGGGCTGCGGGAAAACGCCTTCCGACAGGCCGGGAATCAGAACATGCCGGTGCGGCAGCCCACGCGCATCCACCGCCGTCGTGACCAGCACACGACCCGCCCGATTACGTCCTTCATTGATGGCTGCATATTGAACCGCCGCTTTGAAATCCGCCAGAAACTCCGACCAGCTTACTTTGGTATCACGCCCCAGCGCGGCAAACAGGGTGTGGGTATTGAACAGGCTGCGAAACACCCGCCGCAGCGCGTCCACCGCCACCAGGTCACGCGCCGTCACGTCCTCATCCTGGATGGCACGGATCTGCGCCAGCAGATGCAGTGAGGAATCCGGGTTGAGATCGTCGCGCTCATCGTCCTCCGGGTCGTGATGATTGTCCGGGCCGATGAGGGCTTGCAGCCAGGCGACGTAAGTTCCGGCGGTCTGGTTGTCCGGCGGGGTGATGCGGTTGAAAAACGCCGCTAAATACGTGGAGAGTGATTCTGCTGTCTCTGGTGGAATCGTGAAACCATCGCGCTCGTCGTCATCGTCCCGCGACTGTGGAACGGCGGATTGACGCACCGCGTCTAACCAGGCTTCGCGCCCGCCGGTAATGACCTGCGCCTGACTGATGCGTTCCAGGAGATCAACCGGTTCGGTGTCCAGCCCGTCAATCCTGAAATAGGGCGAACGCAGCACGTCCAGCAGTTCGCGCCGCCGGAAATCGGTATCGGGCAAATCCAACAGATTGAGCAGCGCGATCACCGCCGGGCTGTTGACCAGCGGTTCGCCCTGGTGCAGCGCCAGCGGAACGTCATAACGCCGCTCTAAAGCCGCGAAATGCCCAGCATAGCGTTCCCAATCGCGCAGCGCGATCAGTATATCGTCCGGCTGACAGTCACCCTGTAACAACAGGGCTTTTGCCCGCCGCAGCACCGCCACCGCTTCCTGCACCGGGTCGGGCGCTTCAATCATCACCAGCGCGTCGCCGGTAGAGGCCGCTTCGGGGACCGCGCGAAAACTATGCTGAATCAGGTGGCGCAGCGCCGGAGGGCGATTCGTGTCCGACCCTGGCAGCGATTCCACCCGTTCAATATGGGGCGTAATCCCTTCGGCAGTGAAAGCGGCTTCAAGCTGCGCCAATACCCGCTCAAAGCGGCGTCCAACTGTGTTTCCGCGCCCTGGCACATGCGGAAGCGTGATGAGAGTCTGTTCCGCGCGCCCCGCCAACCGCGCCAGCAGTTGGGCTTGCAGCGGATTGAACTGGTCGAAGCCATCCACCAGCAGCAGCCGGACATCACGCCCTACCCAATCATGGTCGTTGACAGCTTCCAGCGCCAGCCAGCCCTCGCCTTCCCGGTCAATCAATTCATGCTTGCGCAGCGTTTCCTGGTAAGCATCGTAAATACGCGCCAGATCATGGTCTTTAGGGGCATCCCCGGCGGCAGTGAATACGTCCGGCTCGATCAGATGCTGCTTGAGTTCATAGGTGAACCGCGCCACGACCTCAACAAAGCCGCGTTTATCGGCAATCTGGCCGTACACTTCCAGTTGCTTGTGCTCATTCAGGTCACGCAGGATGTCCCGCAGCAGCCGACGGCGTGCCGTGCCATCCAGTTCGCGCTGTGGCTGTCCGATGCTGTTTAAGAGGTGGGCATAAAGGGTATAAAAACTGAAGAATTCAATATTGAAATACGTGCCGCGACCACCCTGCCGTTCGATCAACCGCTGGCGAAATGCATCTTCCTGGCGGCTTCCAGCCAGCAGCGCCCACACCTTCGGGAACGGTTGACCGGGCTGCCGCAGCACCTGCTCCAACTGATCCAGCGCGAATTCGGTTTTCCCCGCGCCAACCGGGGCTAACAGGATGCTCGTCACAGGCATGGGGATTACCGGGTTGTTTCCAGCAGCAGCAGACGGATAGTTTTAACGGTCTGCGGAGGCAAACGATCCGTTCGTTTGAAGTAGTTGGAGCGCAGCGTATCCATCAGAGTAGTGAGATGCGCCACCGGCACAACCGGTTCCACAAGATGCAGTTCGACGTCGGACACATTGCCAACGACGACCACCACGCCGAACACCTCAGCCTGAATTTGCCGTCGCTGTAAATAGACGCGCAGACGGTCAATATCTACCACCGCCTCTTTGGTGGGGTTGTAACGCAGCGTGCGCCATTCGCCGTTAACGTAACGCAGCCATTTGGAATGCTCGTTCGCCAGTCCACCCCGCTCATTCAGAATGTGAAAAACCAGCACCCCCGGCGGGCCAACCAACACCGCATCAATATATCCCAGGCCGCTCCGGTTGATGTTGCGGATAAACGAATACTGGCTATCAAGCTGTTGTTGGAGGAAATTCCCGGTCATTTGTGCCAAGTCGTTTTCGGTACGGCGCGTGAAAGCCCGGATCGCCATCCCGACACCCGCCACCACGAAAATAACACCCACGCCAAAGAGCACTGACCGCAGCAGATTGTACAGCCCAAAAGAAGGATGTGACGGAGGCAGAAGCTGAATTACAAACGCCATCGTGCCAACCACCACCAACAGGATACCGATGGAGAAAACCACAAAAGCCCACTGCAAAAGCTGCCGCGCTCGCCGGGCCAGGGCGCGCGCTGGTGCCACATTCTCCATACTGCTCGCCTCTGCCATTAGTTCTTAGGCTGCTTATTATTCGGTACAACTTTTGTCCGACGCTCGGCAATCACTTCTTCCAGCACACGCTGGAGTTCGTTGAAACGTGGCAGCGGCTTATACATCAGCTTATCGGCGTCGGCGCGACGAATGACTTCCGTTTCCTCATCGGGTTTCAGGCGGTAGGCTGTACTCAGCACAATCGCCACATTCTTGAGCGATTCGCTGCGGCGCAGGTGTTCGCCCACCATCGGCCCGCTGATATTACCCGGCAAACGAATATCCAGGAGCGCGAGTTCCGGCAATTCACCCGTAAAACGCCCTTCATTCACATCATTTATCCAGGCGACGGCTTCCTCACCATCTACAAAAGCAACACCCTCAATGCCCCACATTTCAAACATCGCCAGCAATACTTCATAAATATCCGGCTCGTCTTCAACTACCATCCACGTTGACAAAATCCGTTCCTCCATGCTTATCCACTGCATCAGGCCCATTCTAACTGCTCTGATACATAATTATAATAGTTTTCTCATGCAAAATAGGCAAACCCGCCGCCACAAACCGGATGGGCTGAAACTCCCGATTTCCTGTATACTGGTAATGATTGTGGATGTTACCTTATCATCATTTATACCTTATATTTGTTTGCTCAAGCACAAACTTATGGAGCGCCGATAGTGATCTGGTTGATCGCCGAAGATGATACCGATATTCTGAGCCTGGTTGCAACTATGACTAAAGTCTGGGGTCATACCCCCCTCACTTTCAGTAACGGTCAGCAGGTATGGGACTGGCTGGACAAAGTTGACGAAGGTACTGAAGCAGCAAAACTGCCAGAATTCGCGCTCATGGATATTCGGATGCCAGGAAAAAAGGGCAACGAACTCGCCCGCCGGATACGCCGCACATCCGGTTTACAACACATCCCGATTGCACTGATGACAGCTTTCATGCTGTCTGAGGCCGAACAGAATGTGATGCGGAGGCAGGATGGCGTTGACCGGATTATTGCTAAACCTCTTCCGGAATTCCAGCAGCTTTTTGGCCTACTGACTGGCATTATTGAGGAAAAGCGCTCAGGCGCGCAGCAAGGGTAGATTATGACAAACGACCCACAAGAACTCGGCGGCGTCCTGAGCCGGATCAATGGCTTGGGAACAGCTGCGGCGGAAATGTTCAACCGGCTTTACAGCGGGATCAGCCGCAAACAGAAAGAAGCAGAACGCGAGCAAGCCACAAAGGTTCAGCAGCAGAATATCCGCTTACGCCGCGCCCTGAAATACCGGAACACGGAAATTGAACGATTACAGGGCATCCTGGCGACAATTGACCAGGGCGTGATTATGCAGGATACCGAGGGCCGTATCGTGCTGGTGAACAAGGCGGCGCGTGACCTGCTGGGCAGCAATAAGGCCTTCTGGGAAAGCGAATTGAGCAGCCTGTTTAATGCGTACCGGGACATCACCACCGTTGAATCGGAGCTGGCTCCGCTGGGCGAACCCACCCGAATCCAGGTCAATAACCGGGTAATTGGAGCACAGGTCGCAGCAGTTGCCGATTCTGAGGGCAGCCGCCTCGGGACTCTGTTTGTTCTGCGGGATGTCACTCTGGACGCGCTTTCTGACCGACTCAAAGACCAGTTCGTAACAGCGATTTCACATGAACTGCGCACACCGATGGCCGTCATCAAAGGCATGAGCGATGTCCTTCTGGGCCAACCAGCGGAACTCCCGGCGAACCGCCGTTTTTTGGAAACCCTCAGCCGGAATGTCGATATCCTGGATAGGATGATCGTTGAACTACTCGATATTTCGGAGATGAGTGCGAATGCCTTCAACATCCGCCACGACACGCTGCAAATTGAGGAATTGATCTGGAACGTCGTCAACGGCAATATGCCGGAAATCAAGCGTGCCAACCTCGATATTGTCGTCATGGTGCGCGACCTCGACTATCTGCAGATCAGTGGTGACGACCAACGGCTGCGCTGGGCTATCGGCCACCTCCTGCAAAATGCTGTCCGCTACAACGAGCCGGGTGAACACATTATCATCACCGCCAGCCTGACCGATAACACCCATGTGACGATTCAGGTAGTGGATACCGGCGTGGGAATCGCACAGAAAGATCTGCCCCATATTTTTGACCGCTTCTACCGGGGCGAACCCCGTACCAAAGGCGGCAAACTGCTCGACCCACGCGGATTAGGGCAAGGGTTATTCGTGGCACGTTCAGTGGCGGAAGCACACGGCGGTTATTTGAGCGTCCGCAGCGAAGCCGGACATGGCAGCGTGTTCACAATGGTGCTGCCCCTTGACGGAGCGCCGGAATAGTCAACGTAGACAACCTATCCCCCTTCCCGTAAAATGCGCCAGATGAGAACCCACACCGCGCAGCATCCTTTCATCTGGCTTTTTCTATCCGTCCTGGCGCTCCTGTTGTCTTTCCAATCCGTTCTAGGACAAACGGACTTACAGCCCTGCCTGGAACGCCCCACCTTTATTGATCCCCCCTGGATTAATGGGACGCTGTGGTGTCTGGAACAGGTCATTGCCCTGCCGGACGCCGGGGATATGGCGTTTACAGCCCTGGCTGCCGCTCCGAATGGTACACTCTACGCGACTCGCCCTTTCCCAGGTGAAGTCTGGGCACTGGATGACACCAACGGCAACGGCCTACCCGATACACCGCGTTTAGTTGAAGACCATCTCGAACGGCCTAATGGTCTGGTGTTTTACGACGGTGCGTTATACGTCAGCGGTGCATCCCAGATTTACCGTATTCAGGGCGAAACCATCACGACGCTGGTGGATGATCTGCCATCCGGCACAGGCTTCTGGACAGGCGGACTCACGGTGGGGCCGGATGAACGAATATACGTGGGAATCGGTGCACCCTGCGATGCCTGTGTGCCGGATAACCCACTGCGGGGAACAATTCTCAGTTTTGCGCTGGATGGGAGTGACCGGCAGGTCATCGCTACCGGGCTGCGACACCCGGCAGATGTGGCTTTCTTGAATGGAACATTATGGACAATAGACACTGCCCGTGACAGCCTGTTCGACACACCCAATTTAGACGAATTGAACCGGGTTACACCGGGCGCGGATTTCGGTTGGCCGTACTGTATCGGCGTGGATAACCGCCCGGATTGGCCGGAGAGCGTGGATTGCTCCGGCATGACACCCCCGGCGCTGGCGCTGCCCACGCACAGCACGCCGGTGGGGCTGGCAGCTTACGAGAGCGACACCTTCCCGAATATCACTGGGACGCTATTGATTGTGCTGCACGGGCCGACGAACAAGACCGATTTACGCGATAGCTATTCGCTAGCGGTAGTGACCTTCAATGCAGATGGCGTGCCAGACGGGTACACCATCATCCTGCCAGAACAGGCGGACAAAACCAACCCACCAGGACTGACGACCAACGATATTCAGTATCAGGGCAGCGGGCTGTGGCCGCACGCGCCGTTGGGCGTGGCAGTCAGCCCTGATGGTTGGATCTACTTGAGCGTAACCGGCGGCACCATCTACACCATCAGGCCGGGGTAGCATCAGGGGCAGGAAGTGCGATACAGACGAATGGGTGTATCGAGAACATCAAGCGTCTGGCAAACCTGGAAATTGTGCTCATCCATATAGGCCACCAGCCCAACATCAAAACTCTGATTAGGCACTTCAATGATCAACGTTGGCTCCACATACTCCCAAACCCCCTTTGGTTCGGCTACTTTCAACCGTTGCGCCGCCAGATATTCAGCTGCATAACCATAGAGTTCCCGCTGATCGGGAAAAGTCCAGATCAATTCATGTGTGCCGACAATCACATCATCGTCGCTGACATAGGGTGCAATCGCCGAACGCAGCTCGCCGTAAAGAAAAGGCGGAAACTGCCCGGTTGCCAGCCAGTCGCCAACTGTCCGCCAGTTGATAAACAGGCCGGACATCTCGGCAACCATCACCGTGAGCACGCCCGCTAAAATGAGTAGATGCTTCCGTCCCCAGGCAATATCGGAAAACCCATGAACAACCAGCGTGCCAACAGGGATAACATAGAGCGCATTATATGTCGTGCGGTATCCCTGGGAATCCAGCAGGAAAATGCCCAATGCGATACAACCAACCAGTCCCAGCAGCAGTCGGTCAACCTGATTTCGCCGCCAGAGGATATAGGCAAAGCCACCCAGAATAACCATCCATTCCGGGAGCGACGGCCAGCGCAGGAAAGCCAGTCGCCGGGTCAGGCTGAACCCCCATCGATCCCTTAATAAATTCTCAAAGTACACCGCAAAACCGCCAACAGGGGCGATATTCAGGAAATAGAAAAGGACCATGCCTGACATGATACCGGCACCAAACCAGATAAGCGGCTCCAGAGCAGTCAGTTGGCGCTTTCGATAGGACTGAATCACAAACTCGACAAAATAGAAAAGCGAAAACGCGAAGATAAAAACAATACCGGCGGCGTGAATCTGAAGGACGAGTGTCGCTAACAAACCCGCGATGAAATGCCAGACTCGCCGGGCAGTTCGCCCTTTGCTGCCCCGCGCCTGAAGCACAGCGAGCGTAACCAGCATCAGACCAAGCGGGAGTTGATGATCTGGGCGATAGTCATGCGAAATGAAAAAACTGCGACTGAGAACCGCAAACGACACACTGACGAATGCCGCCTCTCGCCCATAGAGTCGGGCCGCAACTGCCCCTATCCCTGCAAAACCCAACAAGTATCCCACGAAGTTAAAAATGCGGCCGACTTTAATATCAAATGAGACATTTTCCAGTAGCCAACCGTAGATCGCGGTACTCCAACCACGCCCCGGCTCGATGACCAGCGGTTCACGCAGCCAGGTACGCACATACATACCGCCCGCCACAAACGGCGATGTCGCGTAATCCGCCCATGTTGCCTCATCCGGGCTGAAAGCACGCTCCGTCAGTGCTGTAACAAATATGGGGATCAGAATCGCGGCGATAACCAGCACAATGGCTATCACCCAACGCATACTAAGACGACGGTCAGGGATTACATAGATCACAACCAAAGAAAACAATAGCCAGTTAAACGCAATATATTGTTTAATTTGTGTCTCAACAGAAGTGAGATATATCCCCAGCATAGCCAATCCGGCCACCATAACCAGAAGATACAACCAGCGTGCAGGCAACCGCTTAAACTGGTTTTCCAGTTTACGCCGCCGCACAAGCAGCAGAAACCAAGTTGCAATCAGAATCAGATTGAGGATCAGGATGGCCGCGTAGCCATAGGAGTAGCGTCCGAGGAATTGACCGCTATCGCTACTATGATTCCAAAGCGGAAAACTGCCCCAGATTTGAGCCAAAAAACCGACTACCAACAGAACTGGCAAAGTCACTTTTTTATCGGATTGAATGGGTTGTGTTCTCAACTGCATCACTCTTTAAGTTGTCGTTGGGATTCGACTGTGCCCCAGTCGCTGGCAAATCAACATTGCGAAAATCGCCATATATCGCATCAATGAGATAAGAGTCTCGGTTGCGGGCCTGGGCCAACGAACGCCACAGATATTCACCAATAATGCCTAACATGAGCATCTGTGTACCACCGAGAACCAGAATGATAATCATGAGCGGCGCCCACCCTGTAACTGGAAGTCCCCAGATCAATTTCGTCACCAGAATGATAAAGGCGTAGAGAAAACCACCGAGGGCAACTAACACACCAACCGCCGTGATAAAGCGAATCGGGAAGAAGGAATAGGCAACGACACCATCCATCAGGTAGGTGAGTTTTTTGGTAAACGTCCAACCGGAGCGCCCCACCTTGCGTTCCAGACGGTGATAACCGATGAATTTAATGTTAAACCCTGTCCATAGGATTTGCCCCTGAAAAAACGGTGTCGCTTCACGATTCCTCAGCAGTACCTGCACAACACGCCGACTTAACAGAGCAAAATCAAAACCGCCCTGAGGCATATTCGGAAAACTAAGCTTCCGCATCACCCTATAAAATATCTGCGATGTCCAGATACGATAAGCCGATTCATCACGCCCCTCGCGGAAACAGGCGACAATATCGCAATTTTCCTCAAAATGTGCCTGCAGCATGGCGTTAATCAGTTTGGGCGGGTCCTGACCATCCGCCGAGATAAAAATCGCACACTTCCCCTGGGAAAAGGCTAATCCAGCCAGAACAGCACTCACCTGCCCAAAATTGCGTGTGAGTTTAATCACCTTCACCAGGTCAGGGTACTGCGTTTGCAAACGCCGCAGTTCTGCCAGAGAACCGTCTCCAGAGCCGTCATCCACGAAGATTACCTCAGGAAGCAGGTCAGGATGCTGCTCAAAGACCTCGCTTTTGAGCGACAACAGGGTCGGTGTCAGCGACCCTTCATTGTAATAAACCGGGATGACAATCGAGTAATCTGGCTGCATGAATCCACAAGGGCCCTTCTATTTTATTCAACATATACACGCTGTTTGATCTCAACAGCATGAGCCAGCACAAACCGGATCATATCACAGATTTTGACAACCTCCTCCGGCTGGACAGAAACCCCTGTCGGGAGTGCCATTACCTGCGTAACCAGCTTGTTGGTATTCGGAAGTAGTAACCCCGCATGAGGAAAATAAGAACGATACGGCTCCATCTGGTGACAGCCAGGATAAAAATAACGCCGGGCGATCACATTTTCAGCGTGCAGGATTTTGACCAGTGCATCACGGTTGATTCCGGCGACACCCTCATCAATCTCGATGACGATATACTGGTAATTACGCTGCTCGTCCTCATCATGCTCAATAAAGCGCATTCCCGGCAAGCCACTTAACTGTTCCTGATAAATGTGATAATTTTCCTGGTTGCGCTGGATGATAGCACCGAGACTGTCAAGCATGGTCAGCCCCATCGCAGCGGAAATTTCATTCATCTTACCGTTGGTGCCAACATACTGCACATCATCATACCCAGCAAAGCCGAAGTTACGCATGAAACGCATTTTACGCGCCAAGTCGCCGTCATTGGTGGTGATCGCACCGCCCTCAAAGGTGTTAAAGAACTTGGTCGCGTGGAAACTGAATACTTCCGCACGGCCAAAGCTGCCGATCATCTGGCCGTTATGCGAACAGGCAAAAGCGTGCGCCGCATCAAAAAGCAGTGTCAGGTTACGGCGCTGGGCAATTTCTTCCAACGCTTCAATTTCGCACGCCTGCCCCCACAGATGCACGCCCAAAATACCGGTAGTGCGTGGCGTAATCAGTTCTTCTACCCGCTTCGGGTCGAGGTGATGGGTGCCAGGGGCGACATCACAAAAGACCGGCGTGATCCCCTGCCATTGGAGCGCATGGGCGGTAGCGATAAAGGTAAAAGAAGGCACAATCACTTCGCCGGTTAGCTCAGTCGCCCGGATCGCAATTTCCAGCGCAATCGTTCCATTGCACATGGCGATACAGTGTTTCACCCCCAGGAAAGCGGCCAGCTTTGCCTCTAATTCCTGAACATACGGCCCATCGTTAGTGAACCACTGACGGTCTAAAATATCGTTGACCCGTTCAAGGAGTAATTCACGGTCAGGGACATTGGGTTTGCCAACATGAATCTTTTCAGTGAAGACCGGTGTACCGCCAAGAATCGCCAAATCAGAAATCTGGGTTTTCGCGGCAGTTGAGCTAAACATGTGCCACGACCATTTTATAAAGTGATAAGCCGCAGTCCCGCCAGGTAATATCCCGATAACCTGCTTTTTCGAGGAATCGCATCATCTCCTGCACACTGCGTCGCTTGCCACCCATGAGTGTCAGCATGAGATTGGTAATGGCGGAACTCGGATCTGGCGCAGTGCCGCCATCAGGCATAGGTTCTATGATGAGGGCGACGCCAGAGCCATTCAGGCAGACGCGAGTCCGTTCCAGCAGCACTGCCGCTTCATCCCCACCCCAATCGTGCAAAACACGGCTGAAAAGTATCGCATCAGCCACGCCATTCGGTAGCGTGTCTTTCAGAAAATCAATGGGGAGACAATCCACCTGAACCGCGAGACCGGCGTCGGCAATCCGAGCCTTTGCCCCTTCACAGACGGCTGGCAAATCAGCAACAGTGACTTTCAGATGGGGATGCCGCCGCGCTAATGCCATCCCCAGGTGTCCATACCCGCCGCCGAAGTCAATAACGTGTTTCATGGCGCTAAAATCATAAGTATCCAAAATAACCTGGCTGAGTTGGTTTTGTGAACCTGCCATGACGGCAGAGTAATCACTGACGGCAGAAGATTGGATAGCCGCCCGATTTGTTGTTCCTTTGTACGCCCAATATTGGGTCAACGACGTACTGGTGAAGTCACCTGTTTTCAGTACTTGCGGCAAATCATCCAGGGAACGGTAATACAAATCCATTTCCCGACTCCAACTCTGCATACTTTCATATGATGGCAAGACTGATTGCCCTAGCGGCAGGAGTGTAATCTTCCCATCTTTTTCGGCCAGGAGTTCGGAGGCAATCAGAATATCTAAAAAACCATGCGTAATTGGCGAATCAGCCAGACCGGCTTGCCGGATCAATTCGCTTCGTTGGCGGGGCGATTCTGCTAACAGAGGAAAAATATTTAGCTCAAGGGCGGCCATCATGGCACGCGCCAGGGCAAAGGATTTTATGTGACCAATAAAGTCAGGCAGCATGGGCGTTTCTTTCACTATTTTTGCCAACTGCTTCGACTATAAATGTTTTTCGTGGCACATGCCAGGGTGATTTCCACGCCGGAAATACTCAGGATTCCACCGATTCACCTACTCCAGGTCAGGCAACCTGACTGGAAAACGCGGTTATTGCACAAAGGGAAGCCGAGTGGCTGAGTTGAACCCTACAGGCTGGTTCGTTATACTGAGCAAAATGAACTGCACACTCGCCGGACTGAGCCTAAATTCGCACATGGAGAGCACCATGAATCTACAAAAAGTAGCCATTATTGGAGCAGGGGGCTTTGCACGGGAGGTTCTGGATGTCTTTGATGCCGTCAATGCTGTTCAGCCCAGATTTGATGTGCAGGGATATATTGTTGATGCCCAATATGGCAAACCGGGGACACTAATTAACGATAAACCAATCTTAGGAAGCCTTGAATGGTTTCAGGACAAGCCTGACTGTGCTGGAATATGCGCTGTAGGCGCCTCTCATGTGCGATTTCAACTCGTAAACCGAGCTAAAGCATTGGGCGTACATTTTTGCAGTGTTATCCATCCGAATGCGGTTATGTCGCGTTGGGTCACCATCGGTGACGGAACGATCATCACCGCCGGGTGTGTCCTTACTAACCAGATTAAGGTGGGCAACCATGTACACCTTAATCTCGATTGCACCGTTGGGCATGACGTGATTTTTGGCGATTTCACCACCCTCTCGCCCGGTGTTCATGTTTCCGGCAATGTTACATTTGAACAGGGCTGCTTTGTCGGTACGGGTGTGAATCTCATTGAAAAGAGAACGATTGGCGCCTGGTCAATTATTGGCGCAGGCACCACTATCACCAAAGATGTTCCGGCTAATTCAACGGTTGTCGGTGTACCCGGAAAAGTTGTCAAAACCCGTGAAGCGAATTGGCATCTTGAGTGAGAGCATGACCCATAATAGCGCAGCAACCTGAACAGAACCGACCTTGCCCTCCTGCTGCGCTCTGTAACGTCACATCAACAAATACCCTTTGGGTGAATCCATTCAGCAAATGGCACGAGCTGCCCAGGGCGGGTATCTACCGATTCACCGTCCTACGACTGCTTTGCCACATGCGCCGTGAAATACATCTGCCATGCGCCACACCCGGCGATAAAGGGCTGCATCATGGCCTGTTCCGCCTGGACGGTGTGCGCGAGGTCGTGGGCCGCCCATTCATGCAGCATTTCGCCCAACGTTACGTCCCCTAACTCAGCATGGCGGGACTGCCGCGCCAGATCCGCCTCGGTGACTGTCGCCAGCAGACTCAGACTCTCAGCCCGCAGCGCCGCATATTCAGCAGCTAAGGCAGTGGCAGAAAGATCCGAGGGAGGCTGTTTGTCGGGATCAAAGGCAGGCAGCACCTTTTCCCCTGCGAGAAATGCCCGTACCCGCACCGGAAACACCCATTTCTCCACATCCACAAGATGCTGTAAACACTCCAGCGCCGACCATTCCGCGGGAGCGGGTTTGCGTGTGAGGAGTTCTTCTGGAACAGTCTGTACCAGCGCATTCCAGCGGGCGGGGGTGGTCTGTAAAATCGCCTGGAGATGTTGCAAAAGGTTATCCATCGTGCTTCCTCCCTAATAAAAAGCTACGAGGGCGTATTTTACCCGGTCATCTATAATCCGCCACAACTAAGCAATACCTCCGGGTTTAAGTGGTCGTTCATTACCCGATATGGCATAATCAAAGCATTATTTATCCTGAAGCATGTGGGATAAAAAAGGGTTGGTATGGCCTATTGGGACGAAGATCAAATCCGCAAACGTCTGACACGACGCTATGCACGGCGGTTTGTTTATCTCGGCAGCTTACTGGTTTTCCTACTGATCTTCGGAATTACGTGGCGTAGTGGTGATGTTATCTCGACACTCGTGAATTACACCCGGCCCAATGGGGAAATCATCTACATGGATGGCACACCGTATTACCTTCTCGCACTGTTATTGATAATCTGGCCGATTGCCCACACGGTTTACCTCTTGTACCAGGAAGTATTGGAACGTGCCTTAGACCGGGAACTGGCAAAAGCAACGTTGTTCACAGCGCAACAGTCTTTAGATGACGATAACGAACATTTAGTGACAGATGATAATTGGATTCAAGAAGAGATGGTTGAAAAACCAAAGCGACACGCTTCATAAAAGGATTCCACCGAGAACATGGCTGTAATTGACCCGATTTCCCTGGAAGTTTTCAAGAATCTGTTCGCCTCCGCCGCCGAGGAAATGGGCGTTACGCTGCAACGTGCCAGCTTCAGCCCCAATATCCGCGAACGACTGGATTTTAGCTGCGCCGTGTTCGATAGTCAGGCACGGATGGTGGCGCAGGCGGCGCACATCCCGGTTCACCTGGGGAGTATGCCCGCCTCGGTGGAATCCGCTCTGCACGAATTTACCGCCCTTCAGCCGGGCGATGTGGTGATCCTCAATGACCCGTATCACGGCGGAACGCACCTACCGGACGTGACGATGGTTTCCCCGGTATTTGTGGAGGAAAGCATCGCATTTTTCGTCGCCAGCCGGGCGCACCACGCCGATGTGGGCGGTATGTCACCGGGTTCGCTGCCCCTCAGCACCGAACTCTATCAGGAGGGAATCATTATCCCACCAGTCAAACTGGTAGAAGCGGGCAGACGTAATGAGGCGGTGATGCGGCTCATCACGACCAACAGCCGCGCCCCGGAAGAACGGCTCGGAGATTTTGAGGCGCAGTTAGCGGCGCAGCGGGTCGGAGCACAGCGACTGCTGGCACTGGTCGCGGCACACGGCGCGGAACGGGTGCTGGCCCACGCCGACGCCCTGCTCGACTATTCGCGACGGATGACGGAAGCGGTCATCATGGCGATACCGGATGGCACTTACACGTTTGAAGATGCGTTGGAAGGGGATGGTCAGGCCGAATTTCGCATCCCGATTCACGTCGCCATCACCATAGATGGTGCCCAGATGATGGTGGATTTCGCCGGAAGTGCGCCCCAGGTCGCTGGAAATGTCAACGCGGTAGAAGCGATTGTGCGTTCGGCAACATGGTACTGTGTGCGGCTACTGGCCGAGGACGATGTACCGGTGAATCACGGTTGCTTCCAGCCGGTGACGGTCATCACCCCGCCCCGCAGCCTGCTCAACCCGGATTTCCCGGCGGCGGTGGCAGTGGGCAATACCGAAACCGGGCAGCGCATCGTGGATGCTGTGTTGGGCGCACTGGCACAGGCGTTACCGGGGCGCATCCCAGCGGCCAGCCAAGGGACGATGAACAACTTCACATTTGGCGGCGTGACCGGCCAGCGGGCATTCGTCTACTATGAAACCATCGCCGGGGGACATGGTGCGGGCGCAGCGGGCGCGGGGATGAGCGGACGGCACAGCCATATGACCAACACACGTAATACCCCGGTTGAAGCGCTGGAATACGCACTGCCAGTGCGGGTGCGGGCCTATGCCCTGCGGGATGATTCGGGCGGCGCAGGAGCGCATCCCGGCGGCGCAGGGATTCGCCGCGTATACGAGTTTCTTGTCCCGGCGCAGATCACGATTAACAGCGAACGGCACATCTACCGCCCCTATGGGTTAGACGGCGGCGAACCCGGCAAACCAGGTCTGAACCAGATCATCCATGCGGACGGGCAGGTAGAAACCGTCAGTGGGAAATATACCGGCACGGCTGGCGCCGGCGATACGGTCATCATCGAAACGCCGGGCGGCGGCGGGTGGGGGGAAAAATTGCAACACGGCAATACGAGAGCAGAATGATAATGGATGTCGCCTGAAAACAGCAGGTAGTACCAGCGTGTTTTTGTATCCAGGCGCAGCTAAAAGTATACTAAAGGTATAGTATCCACTGCGGCGCGCTGAAATGGCGCGGCACACAAGTAAAGGCACGCGAACTGTGACCTCAACAACCGCAACATCTGAGTTTTATGCCCTGGAGCATTTTTATTACGGCCAGTTCGTGAAGGACGGCAAGCCCGAGGATAAGCTCCAACTCCTGGCAGCGTCCCCCGGAATCAAACCGGAACTGGTCAGTGAGGCGGTCAAGCTGGCGTTGATTCCGCCGCTGCCACAATCGGAAAAAGGTGGACTGGCCGTAGTGCGCGGCAAAAAGAACCTGGCGTTCGTGGTCGTCCGATCCCAGGTGGGGAGCCAGGGACAGGCGGTGTTGCACTATGTCCTGCCCCCTGCCGGGGCGCTGCGAGCCGCTGGTGGCAACCTCAAGCTGCTGCTGAAACTGCTCGACCAACCCGCCCCAACCTACGAAGAACCCGGTGAGCCGTTAGCGCCGCTGCACCTGGCGCACCCCAAACCCCCGGCGCGTAACCAGCAGGTAGACGACATTCTGGCGCTAATGGGGTATGCTCAGAACCGCATGAATACCATTGAAGGGCTATTGGCCGCGATTGTCCAGGGCGTACCGTTGGTAGTGATGGCCGCCCCGCCGGACTTGACGGCGCGGGTGACGTTCGTGGAAGGGTTGCTGGCGTTTCTCCCGCCCTCCGCCCGTTTTGGAGTAACTTTCACCACTCACAGCGTCCAATCCACCCGGATTGAAGCGCAAATTCGCTTCCTTGCAGGCGACAAGCGACCCAAAGACGTGACCATTTACAACTGGGAGACCGGTGAAATCAGCGGCCCGTCCCTTGAAAACGAATACGCCCATTTCATTGTGAGCCAGCTCCGGTTAGATACGGAACTAGTCATCAAGCAGACCCAAGACCTGACCCCACTGGCGGCGTGGCGTATCCGGCGTGGCGATACGTTGGCCGACGCCCTGGCTTATGCCTCTTACCGGCTTAAAGTGGATAACGCGGTGCTGAACCGCCAGCCAGTTGAAAAACAGGACGTGGCTAAAGTGCTGGCAGAAGACCCGACCTTAACCGACGATCTGAGAATCGCCTATGGGCGTCACATGCTTTCCCTTTCCCTCGCGCTGGAAGACATGGCCGACACCGACTCGCTGGCCGTCACCTTGCGACAGCAGCCCGACCTGGAGCGCAGTATTCTCCAGCAGATGCAGGAAGCCATCAACGAAGGGAAAACCGAACTGGTCTACAACACCCTGGCGCGCTGGCTGGCGAACCCACTCGGCCCCCAGGGAACACGCTGGGTAGACCTGGTTCACCAGGCGGCGCAGTCGAGAATGGACAATCTGGTGGCAGACAAGGACGTGGAAGGGGTGATGAAGTTCCTGGGGATGGTACACGAAGCCGACCCCGGCATCGAAGTTCACCGCATGGTTCCCCGGCTGATCGAACAGGCGCTGCCCCTGAGTATGCAGCACCGCGACCTGAGCGAGACGATTTTCCTGCTGGGCGTGCATTACCTGGACGCGGATACCTTGCGACGGCTCATCAGTTCAGAGCGATTCGGCGCCCAACTTCCCCCGATTGTCTCCCGACTCGTGCCGTTTCTGAACAATGATGACCCCGGCATGGCACCAATGGGGCTACTACAGGATACGGCGGCGGCCTTTGGCGAGGAATGGAAGGCCATCACCCTTATCCGGCTGGCGGAGATCGCCGTTCATGCTCGGCGACTGGACCTGATTGACCGGCCCGAACTCTATGAACTGGTGCAACTGCTTGACCAGCCCTGGGGCATCCAGTATCGGGCAACATTGATGTGGATCGGCAAATCGCTCTCGAACGATGATATTCTCACCATGATGGAAGCGCCGGGGCCGCGCTATATCCTGCAACTGCTCCTCGGTAGCGGCGCGTATACCGAACTGGCCTATGAGATGCTCCACCAGGCGCGCATCCTGTATCCGGGCGATCTGCAGGTGGATTACGTAGAGATGGTGCAGCGCCTCTTTACCGAAACGCCTATGCGTCCCGAGGATATTCCCGTCGCACTGGAAACCATTGCGGCCAACAGCATCAAATCCCTGCCGCTGGTCACGGCCTATATCGGCGCATTAGAAGGGCATGAAGCAACAAGCGACCTGGACGAAGTAGCCGACGAAGCAACCAAAATGGTGCTGGATAACCGCACGCTGCTGGATGTCATTAGTCCATCCGGGATGCTGGCGCTGCTGCGCTACCATATCAAGCGTAAGGATGTGAAAAACACCATCCGGGTGGCGGCACTGTTCCCAGTGGTGGCGGCGCGTGAAGGCGAACGCGGCTTCCGAGTCGTGGCTCGCATGTATACCCTCCTCGATTGGGATGACCAGGTACGGCTGGCGGGGCTGGAACTGTTGCGGCGGTATGTGCGCCAATCTCCCGACGCGATAGCGCGGAAAGCGATCCCGTTCTTCGGGCGGGAACTGGGAGATAATATTGAACGGACGCTGGAGACCACCTATGCCCTCAAGCGCATGACCGACAGCCTGAGTCTGCTGGACTACGCCGAATTCCTGCACGTTACGGCCAACTTCTTGCACGATACGGCGCTGGCATACAGCGATAAAAATCTGATTCCCACGATTGGCGCACTGCATAACGATCTGGATAGTATGGGTGGGGCGCTCACAGACGATGAACGGCGGCTGATCGGCCAGGAGATGGTCGGATTGGGACGCGCCGTGCTGTTACTGGGCGACCAGCGCGAAGCGAACAAGCAGCGCGACCCTGATCGACACGTCGAGCGCCTGCTGGAAGGCAAATCCGAGCCAACCTGTATTCTGGATGTATTCTTTATCCTGGGCGGGTATCTGACCAAAGGGAAACGCTATCAACTCAAGCTGGAAACCAAAGCCGGGATTCACCCCCTGGCGGAACGTTCCGCGCCAGCCCTCCGGGATGAGGCGCAAATCGTCAACCGGGTATTGCGGAGCGCGATTACCGCCTTCCCGCCGGATAAACGCATGGTCGTCACCGCCAGTTCACTGCGGGAGGAAATGGAAAGTCTGTGGGGTGATATTCCCCTGGCCGACCAGCGTAATGTCGTGCGCGACATGGCAATTGACTTGCAGAAAGTCGGCGGCCTGCCAGCGGTTATCACGGAAATGGGAACGGGCAAGGCGATGGAGGACGGCGGGTTAGCCCGCAAGCTGGAAGAAAACAAGCAACAGCCCAAAAACACGCTGGAGTTCTATCGGTTTGTGGGTGGCTACTTTAAACAGCGGATCAAATAGCGGGTTTGTCAGGTTTCAAACACGGGCGCTGACGGGTTGCAGCGCCCGTTTCGTTCTTAACGTGTGCCGCGCACTCGGCTGATCAACCGGCGGACATCACCCCAAAGCGCCTGGGCATGTGCGCCCAACGCGATCAAAATCACCACCGGAATCGCCACCGAGAAAATCTGCTCCGGGTAATCATAGTAGAGCAGCGCTGGAGCGTTGCCAGGCGTAATAATGAAGATGGACTGGATGAAGGATGCCAGCTCGCCATTCCAGAAGGCGTTGAACATGGTATAGATCGGCAGATAGGTCGCCACCCCCGTCACCAGGAACGCCAGCCACCCCGGCAGGTTGAGAATGGCGGTAAGGGCAAAGCCAACCGCCGTCCCGACCCCGGCAAACACCATCACGCCCCAGTCAGGCACATAGTTCAGGAAGAACCAGGTAAAGGCCGCCCAGGTGAGAGTCCCCCACAGGAAACCGATGATGCTAGTAGCCGCCAGACGCGCCCAACTCGGCCAGAAACCGCGCAACCGCGCCGGGATTTCGCCCACCAGCAGCGCCATAAAGCCCATAAAAAAGCCAAACGTCAGACCGATGGAAATCGTATCCCCCCAACGATCCGCATTGAATATCGCTTCGCTGCGGTAGGTGATAAACACCTGCGCCCCCATCGCCACTGCTCCGCCAATGAGTGCCAGCACATAGCGCCACACGTTATGCAGCGGGTCATCCGAAATACGTCGCCAGGTATTGGTGAGCCAGGCATACAGTCGCCCCTGGGAACTCACGATAGGCGGCAGCGACGGCGCCTCATCACGCACCAGCGCCAGCGCCCGCAGCGCCCCCGCCTGCCCACCCTGCTGCGCGTTGGCAATAGCACGGACAGCCGATACAGAGCGGATACGCCCTACGGTTCGTGCGGCGAGTTCAGCGGTTTGCGGGTCTCCCTGGTCGAGCGCGATGTCTGCAAGCAAATGGTCAATCTCCGGCGTGAAGACAATATCGCGCCATTCCGACGGTGCGTTGAGTTGGATCCCGGTACGGGTACGCACGGTCAGCAATTTGCCTTCCAGGTCTTTTGCCTGGATGCTCAGACCGTCTGCGTGGGTCAACTGCGCCCGCGTCCCCAGCACCTGAATCGCAGCACGGCGGGCATCCTCATTGACTTCGATCTGAAGCGCCTGCGCCACGTTGGGGGCGATACGCGGCGGGTCGCTGTCGGGCAGGGTTTCGAGGCGATAGAGTGCCCGCGTCCGGGCCGGGGCACTTTCGCTACGGACGGCGTGCAGCGCAACCCAACGGCGGCTTTCATTATCGAGCTTCTCCCACCAGTAATCGACTTCGTGGTCATATTCCAGCGCACCACGCAGCAGCATCTGCATTCCGTCTTCGTCCAGTTCCAGCCCCAGCGTTTCGGCATTCATGTAGGCATCATTCATCACCATGAAATGCGAAATGCCCAGCAGAAACCGTCCCTGACCATGCGCCCAGGCACGCCGCGCCCGTTCAAAAATATCGAGCGCCTCTTGGCGAGTGATCGCTTCGGGATCGAGTTCAGTAATCACATTACTCAAATCCACCGTGATCGCGCCCACGAACGACTCGTCAGCAGCCGCCATACTCATGCCAACTGCACCAACCGCATTCAGCGCCGTCTCAACCTGGTTCACCAACTCCCCGACGGTATTCGGGCGGGTATTCGGGTCGAGTGCTGTACCACGTCGCAGCACCGGTGTCAGCGCCTCGGCTAGATCAAGCTCCAGTTTCTCGAGTTCGGGCAGGTCTTCCTGGAATTGGATCTGTTTTAGCGCCAGTGAGGTGGTCGCATCGAATGGCATCTCCCCTGTAATCATGTGAAACAAGAGAATGGTGAAGCTGTAAATATCGGCGCGGTGGTCAATCTCACTTGAGGTCAACTGTTCCGGGGCCATGTAAAGCAGCGTGCCATAACCGGGGTTAGCAGCACGTCCCTCTGGTGAGAGTTTGGCCGCCAAACCGAAGTCCGCCAGGTAAGGCGAGTGTTGGCTATCCAACAGGATATTCGATGGTTTCAAGTCCAGGTGAACAACATTGTTGGCATGGGCGTAGTCCAGCGCCTGAGCAACGCCACGCGCGTGCCGCAGCACTTCCTGCGCAGGCATCGGCCCGGCAGCGAGCTGGTCTTCCAGAGAGCCGCCCGTAATATAGCGCATGACGATATAAAGCTGCTCCTCATACTCCCCAAAATCATAGATGGGGAGGATATGCGGGTGCTCGAGCTGCGCGATGGTATGCGCCTCACGCTCAAACAGTGCCACCGGGTTCACCTCTTCAGAATCGGTGAGGTTACGCGCAATCGTCTTAATGGCGACGGTTCGGTTCAAGCGTTTATCGCGTGCCGACCAAACATCGGCCATACCCCCGCGCCCAATATGTTCAATAACCCGATAATGACTGAACTCAACACCAATATCCATGCATCTGTGTCCTACAACTAGCAAGTCATTTATGTGGGGAAACGGTACCTGTCAAACATTTTGATTATAGTTTTCGCCAGGAAAACCCACAAGCGCACAAAGCATATCGTCAATCAGGCGTGGTTGGTCCCGGCGTTCCCGCAGCAGCCAACAGACCCCACCACGCCGCCTGAAATTGCGGCAGTGTCCAGGGGTAATGGTCGAACAGGCCAACTACGATCAGCGCCGCGACTCCAGCCAGAAGCGCGATACGGTTGAGATTCACATCACGCCGCAACGCCGCTTCCAGGCCGAAGATCAGCGCGGCGGTCAGCAGGCATAACCCCACTGTCCCTAATTCGGCCCACACCAACAGTAAGACCTGATGAACCGGTTCGCCCCGCAGGTCAAAAGCCGTGAATTGCAGATAATAACTGGCACGCCAGGGGAAATTACCCATTCCCATGCCGGTTATCGGGCGCTCGGAAACCATCCTGACGGCGAAAGCAGCGTAGACGTTGCGATCGGCCACCGAACGCAGTTCCACCGACTCTCCCCCTACCCCGGCACGGGATAGCAGAAAGGGATAATACAGCAACGCAAACAGACCTAGCGTTACGATCACAACGCCAGTCGTGAAAACCAGCCGCGCTTTCGTTAGCCGTCGGAACAATTTTCCGCGTAAAATCAGTGGCAGCGCGAAGAATCCCGCTACCGCAAACCCCAGCCAGGCCGAACGTGAAAACGTCAGCAGCAGCGCCCACAGCCCTAGCAGAAACACGCTCGACCCGATTATCCAGCGCGTCCGGCGGCGATCCAGCACCCAGACCAGCGCCGCCAACAGCCCAATAATTAGGAATCCAGCCAGGATATTCGGATGCGGCAGCAGCCCGTAAGGCCGCAACCAGCGAACGCCTTCCGCCTGAACGATACTGATACCGGATTTCGCTGGATTAAGGGCGAACTCACCTAAAATTCGCAGCCCCAGATCACGCTGTAACCCAGTCTGTACAAAAGCAAGGAGACTGTTCCAGACCAATCCAGCCATCAGCATAGTGATGATTCTGCCGAGCGACGGCGCAACACAGGCGATAACCAACGCGAATAACACGGCGACACCCCATTGCAGCGCGGCTCCGGCGGTGACATCTGAGCGGGAAAACGTCCCGGTATACCCCCAGATCGTGGAGCAAAACGCCCACAGCGCCCCCAGCAGCAGCGCCAGCGCCCACCAACGGCGCACTTTATCCCGCCGTAATACCCTAAATCCCGGCAGCCCCGCCAGCAACCACCACCCCACTGTCCACAGCATCGCCCAGAAGATGAGGAAGCCCGTGCTGTAGTGTAGGGTATAGGCTTTGGGTGCGCCCGGGAAGCGATACCAGACCGGAATCGAGGCAAAGACCGCCAGAATCCCGGCGTGAATGGGCAGCAAGCGATAACGGGTGTAATACGAGTAGAGAGGCATCAGCACGGTGGCAGCACTTTGCAGTATATGGTCATGATAGCTGTCATCTATGGTAGTAGACGACACATGGATACAACAGTGACAAATATCACTGGATATACCCCCCCGGGTATAGTAAGATACCCCTATGGGTATGCGTCCAAATTATAGATGAAAGGGGTAACAGGTGACAGAAGAAATCAAAATAGATGTACATACCAGCCATAGTATGAAATGTGAATACAACACCAAGACATTGCATCGCATCCGGCGAATCCAGGGGCAGCTTACCGGGCTGGAACGCATGATTGAGGCGGATGAAGGCTCTTGCGAGGAACGAGTCATCCGGGCACGGGCGATTGAAAAAGGCATGACGAGCCTGATTACTCACCTGGTGGAATGCTATCTGGTAAACACCGCCCGTTACCAGATGGAGGAAGACCCGGAACAGACAACCCAGGATTTAGCACGCATTTTTGATTTACTGAATCACTAAATGTGGAAACCTGACCACACGGGCCTACTTGATTATCAGGTCGCTTATCGCTGAAGGGTCACATAGAACATGGATTTCGGGATTGTCTTTTTGACCGGTCTAACTACCGGAGGGCTAACCTGCCTGGCTATCCAGGGCGGATTACTGGCAACCGCACTTACCGGGACGGTCACAGTTGTTGAGCCAGCGCAAAAGAAACGCAAGCGTAATGCACGGAAATCACAACAAGTCACCGGTGTTCAGATGGCAAGTGATATATGGCCGGTGGTGTATTTCCTGGTTGCAAAACTAGCGGCTTATACGCTACTCGGGTTTCTGCTGGGACTGCTGGGCGCAGCGGTACAGATCACACCCGCTGTACAAGGTGTCATGCAGATTGGCGTCGGGTTGTTCATGCTGGCAACCGCGCTGAATATGTTTAATGTTCATCCGATTTTTCGTTACTTCATTATCCAACCGCCGAAGGCACTCACCCGGTTAGTTCGTAATCAGGCTAAAAGCCAGAGCGTCTTTACCCCGGCCTTCTTGGGGCTAATGACGGTGCTGATTCCATGCGGCACAACCCAGGCAATGGAAGTGCTGGCGATCAGCACCGGCAACCCGGTCTTAGGGGCACTGGTGATGTTTATCTTCATCCTGGGAACATCCCCAACCTTCCTGGTACTGGGCTTCCTGGCAACCCGTCTGCGCGGCAGTCTGCAAAAGGCTTTCACGCTGGCAACGGCGGCGCTGATTCTGGCGCTCAGTCTGGTTTCACTCAACACCGGTCTGAATCTACTGGGGTCACCCCTCGCCCCGGAACGCATCTGGGCTTCTTTATTTGAAATCAGTTCCCCTTACACCTCAAAACCACAAGTTGTGGATGGCATTCAGGAACTCACGATTAATGTCAGCGACCAGGGATATTCACCCAACTATTGGACGGTAGCAAACGATAAACCGATACGGCTGCGCATGATCTCGCAAAACACCTATGGCTGCGCGTTAGCTTTCACGATCCCTACCCTGGGCATCCAGCAAATTCTGCCGATTGCCGGGGAAGAAGTCATTGATCTGCCGCCGCAACCAGAGGGGTATCTGTTCTTTACATGCAATATGGGTATGTACAGCGGCACAATCCGCGTTGAAGCAGTCGAAGCTAAGGAGGCATGAGATGGTAAAGAAACGGTTTCAGGTTGAAGGAATGCACTGTGTCGGCTGCGCGATGACCGTAGATGGCGCAATTGAAGATGTCCCCGGCGTGAAATCTGCCAGCACAAACTATGCGCGACAGTTCGTGGATGTGGAATACGACGAGCAGAAAGCGGACGAAGCTCAGATTATGAATGCGGTTAAAGCGGCAGGCTATACGGCAAAGGAGAATAGACAGGTATGAGTATTCAACAGATTGATCTCCCGATCACGGGGATGACGTGTGCCAACTGCGCCCGCACCGTTGAGCGTACATTGGGTAAAACCGAAGGTGTGGGCGAAGCGATGGTCAATTACGCCACCGAACGCGCCCATGTGAGCTATGACCCGGCGACAACCGATGTCGGCACATTGATTGAACGGGTGAGCAAAGCCGGATACGGTGTAGCCCAGGCCAGCATCGAACTCCCGATCACCGGGATGACGTGTGCCAGCTGCGTCCGCAACGTGGAACGCGCCATCAACAAGCAGCCCGGCATTCTGAGCGTCAACGTGAATCTGGCAACTGAAAAAGCCACCGTGACGTACCTGCCCGGTGGCGTGCGCCGGTCTGACCTGGTGGCCGCTGTCGAGAAAGCCGGGTATGGCGTGCTGGATTTGACGAATGTCGAAGCGCCGGAAGATGTCGAACGAGCCGCACGGCAGGCCGAAATTGACCGGCAAAAACGGCTGGTTCTGACCGGCGTGGCTTTCACCCTGCCCCTGTTCCTGGTGAGCATGGCGCGTGATGTCGTCATGGCGAGCGCAGCAGGCGGTTCAATGGCGGCAATGGGTGAGATGACCGCCAATTCGGTCAGTCCAGCCCTCCAATGGTTATTATGGGCGGGATGGCCGTTCGTGTTCTTCCTGCTGGCGACTCCGGTACAGATCATCGTCGGCAAACAGTACATGGTGGGCGCGTACAAGGCAGCGCTCAACCGAACAACCAACATGGATACACTGATTGCGATGGGATCGCTTGTCGCTTATATCTACAGTGTGGTGGTGTTGCTCAGTATCCTTTTTGGCATCGCCGGGGTTGGCGACCACGTTTACTTTGAAACCTCCGCGATGATCCTGACGCTGATTACACTCGGCAAGCTCTTGGAAGCCCGCGCCAAAGGCCGCACGAGTGAAGCGATTAAGGCGCTGATGGGATTAGCACCTAAAACGGCCACCCTGCTGCGTAACGATGAGGAAGTCCAGATTGCCATCGATTCGGTTATCGCCGGGGATATGGTGCTGGTCAAACCAGGCGAACGTATTCCGGTGGATGGTATTGTGGTCGAAGGGCGTTCAGCCGTAGATGAATCCATGCTGACCGGCGAGAGCCTGCCGGTGAACAAGAGCGTAGGCAGTGAAGTGATCGGCGCAACAGTCAACAAGCAAGGGCGTCTGGTGGTCGAGGCGACCAAAGTCGGCGCACAAACCGCCCTGGCGCAGATTATCCGGCTGGTCGAACAGGCGCAAGGGTCGAAAGCCCCGATTCAGCGGGTCGCTGACCAGGTTTCCGGGATTTTCGTGCCGGTGGTGATTACGCTGGCGACCCTGACGTTCCTGGGCTGGCTCATCATCGGACAGGTCGGGTTTACCCAAGCGATGGTTCACGCGGTAGCGGTGCTGGTCATCGCCTGCCCATGTGCGCTGGGGTTGGCGACGCCCACCGCAATTATGGTCGGAACGGGTAAAGGCGCGGCGCTCGGTATCCTGTTCAAGAATAGCGAATCGCTGGAAAACGCCCACCGACTGCAAGCGATTGCCCTGGATAAGACCGGGACGATTACACGCGGCGAACCGAGCGTGACGGACATCATCCCGCTTAATGGCACGGCGACAGACAACCTGCTGCGACTGGCCGCCAGCGCGGAACGCGGCAGCGAACATCCCCTGGGACAGGCGGTGGTTCAGGCTGCCCAGGCCGCCGGGCAAACCCTCAGTCAACCCGAAGGCTTTGAGTCAGAGTCCGGGCGCGGCATTCGGGCAACGGTGGAAGGCAAACAGGTGGTCATTGGCAGCCCGGCCTTCGTCACCGAACAGGGTATCCAACTGAACGCCCATCAGGAACGGATCGAATCGCTGCAAGCCCAGGGACGGACGGTGATCGTGGTCATCGTGGACGGTCAGGCGGCAGGATTGATCGGCATCGCGGATACGATTAAGGAAGGTTCGCGGGAGGCTATCGCGGCCATGCAGGCCTCAGGGCTGGACGTGGTGATGATTACCGGCGACAACCAGCTAACGGCCCAGGCGATTGCAGCGGAGGCCGGTGTGAAGCGTTTCCTGGCGGACGTGCTGCCAGGGCAAAAGGCCGACGCGGTGAAGCAGTTACAGGCGGAGGGCAAACGGGTAGCGATGGTGGGTGACGGTATCAACGATGCCCCAGCCCTGGCGCAGGCGGATGTCGGTATCGCTATTGGTACCGGAACGGATATTGCGATGGAGGCCTCCGACCTGACGTTGATGAGCGGGGATTTACGCGGCGTGGTGCGGGCCATCAGCCTGAGCAAGGCCACGATGCGGACAATCTACCAGAATCTCTTCTGGGCATTCATCTACAACATCATCCTCATCCCGGTAGCGATGCTGGGGTTACTCGTGCCGATGCTGGCAGCCGGAGCAATGGCCTTTTCGAGCGTGTTCGTGGTGAGCAACAGTCTGCGACTGAGAGGCGCTTCATTGGCACAGTTTGAAGACGCGGCTCAACGACAGCCTCAGTCACCGACCACAGCTACACCAGCAAAAGCCGCGCAATAACCTGAACACTTCTCTCGAAGCTGGGTGAATCTCGCCCAGCTTCACTACAACAATCCAGCGCAGGAAGCACGATCACAATCGAGTGTCAACCGGTTCGCTTTCGAGCGCCAGCACACCAAACACGCATTCATGCACCCGGCGCAGCGGTTCTTTGTGTACGAACCGTTCCAGCGCCTCCACACCCAGCGTAAACTCCCGCAGCGCCAGAGACCGCTTACGATTCAGGCCACGTTTTCGCAGCACGTCAAGTTGGTCGGTGTATTCCGGGCCATAGATAATCCGCAGATACTCCCGTCCGCGCACCTTGACCGCTGGTTGCAATAGGCCACGCCGCCCCTGTACGATAAACTCCAGCGGCTTGACCACCATACCCTCGCCACCGCGCCCGGTCATCTCCTCCCACCATGCGACCCCGGCTTCCTGGCTGGCGGGGTCATCCAGATCAATCGTGCGATACGCCGTCGCCATCAGTAAATCATCACCGGCCAGCTTTGAGAGCATCTGCATGTGCCAGTGGTGGTTTTTATCCACATGCACCGCCCCCTCCGTTGCCAGAATATGAAATGGCGCGAGTTTCAGATCGGCCAGTGAAGCCACCGGCCAGCAATAATGGCGGTAAGCATCCACATACTGCGCGACCTGTGTCTGCCGGGTACGATACTTTTCCAGCAGATACGCGATCTCTGCACCATTGTTCGCAGTTTGATTCAGCAGCGTAACGGCTTCGCTCAATGACGCATGAGCCGCCGCGCCGACAGCGGCATACTGATCCTGGAGTAACTGCTGTGCTTTGGCTGACCAGGGCATCAGCTCACAGTCCAGCAGCACCCATTCGGTCTGGAACTGTGTCCAGTAATCCGCCGCTGTGACGGCATCACGCACCCGCTCCAGAAACACAGTTTCCAGAGCCAGATCGTTGAAGAACCGCCGTCCGGTACGGGTGTACACGACACCGATACCCTCATCCACCACGCCGAACCGCTTTCGCGCCGCATCTTCATCTTGGCAGACCACCACCAGCACCCGCGATCCCATGTGTTTCTCTTCACAGACGACCTGCTGCACCCCACCCCGCCGGTAATAGGCAAAGGCCTCGGCTGGATGTTCCAGGTAGCCATCAAGCAGGCTGGTTTCCGAGGGAGACATGGTTGGCGGTAGGTAAATGAGCCATTTGGGATTGATGGCAAACCGGCTCATCACTTCAAGCGCGGCTGTCGCGTTTTCCTCTCGAATGGTGATATTAGGACGCAACCGCGTGTTGACAATGCGCTTGCCGATAACATCCTGAATATCCAGCAAATCGTCGTCCTGCTGCTGGGCGCTGCGGGTTTCAGAGGGATTCGCTTCGGGCCGGAATGGACGAGCCGGTTCGGTATACAGTTGCAGTGCCGGAACGGAAACCAGTTCCTTTTCCGGGTAACGCAGCGCGGTTAATGCCCCACCAAAGGCACAACCGGTATCAATATTGATCGTGCGGTTAAGCCACTCTGGCTGGGGAACCGGCGTATGCCCATAAACCACTGTCGCAGCGCCGCGATAGTCCGCCGCCCAGTTGTGACGCACCGGGAGGCCAAACGCATCGGTTTCGCCGGTAGTCTCACCGTAAAGCGCGAATTCTCGCACCTTCCCCGATGCCCGCCCGGACATGCTCTCCTTCATCCCGGCGTGGGCAACCACCAGCTTGCCATCATCCAGCACATAATGGCTGACCAACCCGTCAATAAACTGCCGCGTCTGTTCACGGAACTCTGGCGTTTCAGCGTCAAGCTGCTCCAGGGACTGCGCCAGGCCGTGGGCAATACGCACATTGCGCCCGGCCAGTGCTTTTTGCAGCTTCACATCATGGTTACCGGGAATGCACAACGCCGTCCCGGCTGCGACCATGCCCATGACCAGTTTAAGCACCTGCGGCGTTTTGGGGCCACGATCCACCAAATCACCCAGGAAAACCGCTTTGCGTCCGTCAGGCGGAATCACCATTTCCCCATTAATCTGATAGCCAAGCTGCGCCAACAGCCGGCACAGTTCATCGTAACAGCCGTGAATATCGCCGATGATGTCAAACGGACCATGCTCCCCTTTGCGATTGTTCCACAGTGGCTCGCGGACAATCTCTACGGACTCAATCTCCTCAACGCTTTTGAGATGATGTACCCGCCGGAAGCCTTCACGCTGAAGCCCCTTGAGCGACTGGTGTAACTGGCGGCGGTGATGGGTGATGACCCGCGCCCCGAAGTCCCGATCCGGGCGCTGCCGGTTACGGTCTACGCAGACGCGCTCCGGGGGATCAAGGACGATGGCGACCGGCAGGGCGTGATACTCCCGCGCCAGGGCGATCAGTGGTTTGCGGGCGGTCTGCTGCACATTGGTGGCATCAATCACCGTCAATTTCATGTTCTTCAGGCGTTTGGCGGCGATGGCATGAACAAGGTCGAAAGCATCCTGGGTCGCTTCCTGACTGTTCTCATCATCGCTGACCAGCCCCCGGCAGAAATCCGAGGAAATAGTTTCATACGGGCCAAAATGCCACCGGGCAAAGGTGGACTTGCCGCTGCCTGACGCGCCGATCAGCACCACCAGCGCGAATTCAGGGACTGTGAGGTTCATTGGCCTTCTCCGCTATATTGCCTAAATCCCGCCCTAAGACACGCACTTCATAGAACATCATGAATTGGCAAATCGTATCTAGCAGGAGAAACAGTTTGATTGAGTTCTCCTCGGTATAAAGTTCTGGAACATATTTGCCATGTGAAATTGCATGGCGTGAAGGGAAATTAGGGTCAATTTTGTCAAGCCAGTTATTGAAGATTTGAAATGGTGTTGCCCCATTGTCGTTTTCACGCAAAAATCCGATAGTTGCCTCTAAAGCCTCTCGATACATATATTCGAATTGCGGTATCGTCAACAAAACATCGTGGAACTGCGCTATGCGCGACTTGGTTTTCTTCTCCACTTTGCTAGAGGGTGGAAGATGCTCATGTAACCAGTCGACGATTACACCTTCAATATGATTAATCAGGGTAGATATGCTAGCGTGATAGAGACTACATTTATGAGCTTGAATCGCTTCATCAAAGACTTGTTGGCGATCTCTAAACACCTTTATCGGATACCAAGTTTTAACCAACTTATCGGTGATAAACTCCGAATCACAATACTCTACAAGAAGTCTCCTAGCCTCTTCAGGCTCACCTGCATCTACCCGTTCAACTATTTTTGACAATGGATACGGCAATAATGGGGTTGCTATCCATAGGCCAATACCTCGTATTTGAGCTATATGTTGCTTCGCCCATATCACTATTCTCTCAATAATGATATTCTGCAAATGGTGAGCAATGACCGATCCGCTGAACGTGAATCGATCATCATTGGAGTCATAGTCAGGCTGATTCGGTAAAAAATCTACAAATAGTTGATAGTGGAATCCATCCCAGTACAAATACATAAAGGCCACACGTTCGCCGTTAACAGTTGGGGGCAATACCCCATCTATCTTTAGGATGTCATATAAGTGAATAGGTTGTCCGACTTCAAAATCGGCCAAGATTTTCCCATTTGACATATTGGGGTTTTGTACCATCCACCCAAATTCATCGTTAAATTGCACTATGGGAGATTGTCCCCTCGGCAACATGACTAGGCATTCGCGAATTTTAAAATTATCAGGCACGCCCGTTGAGTCAAATCGTTTATCAATCTCAGGCCGTATCCATTGATTATGCCAATTGTCAAAGAATACTTGCTTCTGTTCATCTGTCATATCAAGCATTCTACAACCCCACTTTCAAACACGCCCATCTGGCTTGGCGCACCAACGGTTTCATCTTCAGGGCCGACGGGCAGGAAACGCACCGTATAACCGAATCGCTCACCAATTCCGTTTGCCCAGGCCTGGAACTCGGCGCGTGCCCACTCAAAACGATGGTCTTTGTGGCGGAATGTCCCGGCAGGCAGCGACTCCCACATCACATTGTATTCCCGGTTGGGCGTGGTGATGACCACCATCCCCGGACGGGCGAACTCGAACAACACGCGCTCGAAGGCCGCCAATCTGGGCGGGTCGAGATGCTCGATCACCTCCACCACCGCCGCTGCGTCGAATCCTTCCAAACGCGAATCACGATACATCAATGAGCCGTGAATCAGTTCGACGCGCTGTCGCTGGAAGTCCGGCATCTGTTCCAGACGTAAGCGCTCAACCGCGTTTTCCAATGCCCGGTGCGAGACATCCATCCCCAGGATTTGCGTGAACTGCTTATCCCGCAAAAGTAACTTGAGCAACCGCCCTTCCCCACAGCCGAGGTCAAGCACCCGCTGTGCGCCACTTTGCTTTAGCACGTTCAGCACCTCCTCAAGCCGCCGGTCATGCAGGCTGGCTTTCCGTTCGCTCCCTGCGACCACCTGCGCTTCAACCGCTGCTTCTTCGGCATCCAGCGCCGCCGGGTCTTCGGGTGAATCTTCAATGAGCCGCGCCAACGCCGCCCGCCGCAATGTCCCCTGATGTTTCAGATACCGGTTAATTATCAGATCACGCTCAGGATGCGCTGCCAGCCAACCTTCGCCTCGTTTGAGCAGTTTCTCCACCTCAGCATCACCGACATAATAGTGCTTGTCATCGTCCAGCACCGGCACCAGCACATACAGATGCGCCAGTAAGTCTGCCAGGCGGATCGTCTGGGATAGTGTAACCGTGTAGTAGGGACTCATCCCCCAATCGGGAAACTGCGAGTCGAGAATATGGGATTCGATGTTCAGCGCATAGCCCAGCGGCGCGAACAGGCGTGACAACAGCGCCTCCCCGCCGCGTGAAGGCAGCACACTGAGTTTGGCCTCCAGCGGAATCGGGGTTTGTGCCAGTTCAGGACGTTCTTTACACATCCCGTTCAGCGCAGTGCCAAACACCTGCGCAATCGCTACACTCAGGAAGGAGGACGCCACATACGGGCGGTCATTCACGTATTGAGACAGCGCGAAGTCGTTGCCGCCCCGCACCAAGTCCACCGGATTGATATCCAACAGCAAAGCCGCCGTACAACGCTCCGGGGTTGCTTCCGGGTAGAAAACATGCGCCTGCCCAAAGGCCAGGTTGAAGCGCTGCACCTTCGCCGGGTGCTTGTAAAGCAGGTAACCCAGGTCAGTAGCCGGTTGGTGAGTAGTGGAAATGGTCAACAGCATCGTCACAGCCTTTTAGGTTTAGTCACGATGCCATTTTACAAGAGATGATAACGGTTCACAATGGCTCAGTTATCCGCTTCAGCAATCGGCATTCCCTCAATGGGTAATAGATTGCTATCTGCGATTTCTGCACCCCCAAGACCATTCAGCACCGCTTCCAGTACCGGCAGCAGCCGCCAGACACGTCCAGCTCGGATAATAGCATCCCACATCGGCTCAAACTTCTTCCAGCCCCCGGCATAAGCCAGGTGGCGCAGCTTGCCCCGCAGCGTGGCTTTGGTTGATGCGCTTCGGTAAATCGCGCTCCACTGGTAGAAATCCCGGTAGGCACGCCAGTATCCCGCTTCCAGAACCTCCGGCGCGAGTCGTGCGGGTTGGTACACCACATGCCGGGTATCGTATAAATCCCAGTTATCGGTGGTGATCCGCCCCGCTGCGGCCATCCGCTGGTACAAGGCCGTACCCGGATAAGGGGTCAAAATGTGGAATGTCGTGGTTTCAATCCCCTGTGAGACAGCCCAATCTACCGTGCGGTCAAAAACGGATTCATCGTCGTTGTCCATGCCGAACACGAAACTGGCGTTGACCATCACCCCCAGGTCATGAAGCCTTTGGATAGCAGCCCGATAATCCCGATTGAGATTCTGATATTTGTTCTGTTCGCGCAGGTTGTTGGGATTCAACGTCTCAAACCCAACAAAGAGACTGCGCAGCCCGGCATCCACCGCCTTCTCCAGCAGCCCGGAACGCAGCACCGATTGCACCGTACCTGCCGCCTGCCACAGTCGCCCCATCCCCCGCATCCCCTCGAATAACGCACTGGCAAAGCGGGCGTTGCCAAACAGGTGATCGTCCAGAAAATACAGGTGGCGTCCGGGTAAACGTTCGATTTCGGCCAGGGCATCGTCAACCGTCTGAACATAATACGACTTACCGCCCTCGAAAAAAGCATCTTTATAACAAAAATCACAGGAATGGGGACAGCCCCGTGACACCACAAGCGAGTTCGGCACGAGGTAAAGATGTCGCTTGATGAGATCACGGCGGATCGGCGGCATACCGATTAGGGTTCGCACGGTGGATTGATACCGCTTCCCCGGATGCCCGGCGCGATAGTCTACCAGGAACGCGGGCCAAATATCTTCGCCAGGGCCGAGAAAAATCGTATCGGCATGTTGGGCGGCTTCATCGGGCAGGGATGTCACATGCAAACCGCCCAGGGCGACATAAGCACCCTTCGCCCGGTAATGATCCGCGATTTCATAGGCGCGGTAGGCGGAGGTAATGTAGACCTGAATCACCACCAGATCAGGTTCATCATCCAGATTCAGCGTCTCAACATGCTCATCCTGAATCTCAATCTCATCGTCTGCATCCAGATAACCAGCCAGCGTCGCCAGCCCCAGCGGCGGAAACAACGAATACTTGATAGGACGCCAGAAGGGACTTTTCGCCTCCGTCAATGCCGGTAGAATCATCTTCACTTTCATCGCGCCAACTCCTTATCACCCATCAGGTTTATTTCATCAACAACTTCAACCTTGCCAGAAAGCAGCCTTGATACGCGACTGTCCAGGTGTTTGCACTGAAGCACTCAGGTGCTTGCACGGGCTGGCAGACTCGTAATAAGGTGATAGTCGGAGGTTGAAGCCATGTTAGCTGTGTTAGTCGTCGAGGATAGTGAGCGGCTGCAACCGGCGCTGGTTGCGGGTTTGAACGCCACGCAAAAAGTCACTGTTGTTCATGCCGTCGCCAGCGGAGAGACCGCGCTGGACTATTGCGTGAATACCGAAAATATGCCGGACGCGATTTTGATGGATGTCGCCCTGGCCGGTGAACTGAATGGCATTGAGGCCGCCGTCGCCATCCGGCGTGTATTACCACGCCTGCCCATCGTTTTTTACTCGATTCAGGATGACGATACCTACTTCCGGTCATTCCTGAATTCCGGCATCCTCAGCCATTATGCTTATGTGCGCAAGTCGAACTACCTGCTGCCAGAGATGATTGTGCCACTGTTGAACGATGCTGTTCGTGGGTTGAGCTTCATTGACCCGGAGATTGAGACTCGGGTGCGGGATGTGCGGCAGCGCGACCAGAACGACCCGATGAACCTGCTTGAGCCAAACGAGCAAATGGTGGCCCGCCTGCTTGCCAGCGGACTTACCAACGAGCAAATTGCTTCTCGGTTAGGTTTTCAGGATAAACGCACCATCAGCCGCACGAACGGCCAGATTTATGCCGCCTGGAATCTGGTGGATACCACAACCGACGAAAAAGTTGCACGCACCCGCGCCGCGATTATCGTGCATACCCGGCAAATCATCCGGTGGGATGAACAAGGGCAGGCCTATATCCTCGCTCCACATGGAGCCTGGGTAGAATGGGATTGTGTCTGATGGAACCGCTTATTATCTTTGGTGCATGGGCCCTCATCAGCCTGTCGTTGTTCAATGGGCTGGTGCTGCTCTGGCTCGGACTAACGATGTTTCTTGCGGCTGAAGAAAGGCAGTTTGGATTATGGCTAATTTTGCTCGGCATGGTGATGGCCGGGCTGTTCTTTCTAAGCCACACCGCGATCCTGACTGACCAGTTGACGCCGGTTGCAGGGATTAGTGTCAATGGCTGGTGGAATATCGGCTGGCTGCCGGTTATTGTCGCGCCGCTGTTGTGGTATATGTTGATGCTTTGGTATGCCGGATTCTGGGAAAAAGATAATCACGCTCTGCGCTGGCATCGCTATCCCCTGACGATTCTGGTTGCCACAACTGCTTTGCTCCTGGGGCTTCATATCTTTGCCCACGCAGTCCCTTCGTTTGACCAAATTGCAGTGTTGGATTTTTCGCAGACGCTGCGGGTATCCGGCATCCCAGTGATGCTGATTCTGTTCCCACCCTACATGATTGTGTGTGTCCTTCTGCCCATACACGCCATACAACACCCGACTCCCCCGCGTTATGAAATCAGCAGCATGGCCCGGCGGCGGGCGCGCCCCTGGCTGATACGAACCTCGGCACTGTTACTGGTGGTATCGGTGATTGTTGCCGGTTTTATCGGCTACGTGATCCTGGAAGCGCAAAATGCCCAGCATGGCAGTTTTGGGTATGCCATTTTTACGCTACCGCTAATCGCATTTGATCTGGGAATCACCAGCATGATTGCGGCGGCGATCATCTCGCTGGGGCAGGCTGTCACGGCCTACGAGATTTTCACCGGGAAGACACTGCCGAGGCGTGGGTTTGCCCGACAATGGTATGTGGCAACTGGCATCGCGGCAGTCGTTTCCACATTTATTGGCTACAACCTGATCTTCTATACCCATTTCATCTATGCGCTATTTATCCTGGCGGGCATTGTGATGATCGTCTATGCCCTGCTGAGTTGGCGCACATTTATCTACCGGGATCAGATTATCGCCAATCTACACCCGTTCGTGGGTGGTCAGTCATTGATACAAAACATGATTGACCCGGAACAAGACACTCTGCTGCCCGTGCAGCGGTTATTTGAATCCATGTGTGAACAAATCCTGGGGGTTACGCGGGCGCAGATTATACCAGATAAAGCGTTGTCACTCCTGATTAGCACCCCTTTGGTCTATCCCATAGAGACTGAACCCTCAAACATGACTGTCCCTGATGGAAACACGATTCAGCAGCTTAATCCGCAATATCACGCCGGTTTTCACTGGGCGATCCCCCTGTGGTCGGTACGGGGCCGGATTGGTGTTATGTTGCTCGGAGAAAAAACAGGCGGCGGGCTTTATACCGAAGAAGAAATGCAGGTTGCTCAGACAGCAGGAGAACGCCTTATTGATATGTTCGCCGGCGAAGTGATGGTACAGCAGTTGGTACGATTACAGCGCAAGCGAGTCACCGAACAGCGAGTCATGGATTTTCAGACTCGCCGCACCTTGCATGACCGGTCACTACCGGCGCTCCATGAGGCAATCCTGGCATTATCTACCGCTCAGGATCAAACGGTTCACGAAATCGTCAGCACCTTGTCCGGTATCCACAAGGAAATATCGAATCTCATTCATACCACGCCGATATTTCCTGCTGCGGAACCGGCGGGCGATTTCATCAGTGTGCTGCGCGGCAGCATACAAAACGAATTTGGTGGCGAATTTGAATACATCCACTGGCAAGTACCAGAAAAACCAGTGGTGATTGACAGTTTGACGGCGGACATCCTCTATGGTGCGGTACGCGAAGCTGTTCGAAACGCCGCTGTGCATGGGCGCGGGGATAATCCCAAACGGGCGTTATCCCTTTGGGTCGACGTTGTAATCGAGGATATGCTCAAGATTACCATACGTGATAACGGAATAGGTCTTGCCAATGATCGCCGGGGCAGTAGCGGCGGATTGGTACTTCACGGGACACTCATGGCATTGATCGGCGGTTCGCTATCAACTGAAGCGGCTGAACAAGGCGGTACAAGCGTACATATTGCGAAGTAATGCATATTCATTCCGCAAATTGGATACAGGAGATCACGCAGAACGACGATAGCCGACGAAAGAAGCGAGTCTCCATTCATCAGTACAGCCCCTACTCGCCTTGAGTTGTTGCGCTTCCGCCTGCGCCTCCTCAGTATCGGCCCAGGTCGTGTCGCGGGGATACTTCTTCGCGCCAGTGTAAGACTTCCACCAGCCTTTGCCGAAGTGGTAGCGCATCCGCTGCGTCAGCGCCCGCCACCGATAGTCCGGGAACGCCCGCAGGATGTCGACCTGATCGACATTATCCTCGATCATCGTGCGCAGCTGCTCCAGGTCGTCGTCTTCCCAGAAGTACCCGGTACTGCGATGGGTCGTGCTCTCGGTCGTGGTCGAACCATCGCGCCAGTGGATCGTGATGCGCTTGGTGTGGCGCGTCACCTTCGTCATGCTGATGTGTGAAGCGAACGCCTCGAACAGGTCGCGCCGCTCCTGGCGCGGGACATCGGCCCAGTGCGCGATGACCAGCTCCAATACCGGCCTGGCCGTCTCCAGGTTGACATGCTGCTTCTCCCCGGCTTTCATCCGCGCTAATTCCGCCTGTAAGGCAGCGATCTCGTGTTCCAGCGCCACATAGCGCGCCTCGGCCCGCTCGATCATCTCCGCGTGCGACAGCGTCGTCAGGCTAGCGATCAGGTTGTCTTTGGCATTTTCCGCTTGCTTGACTGCCGTTTCCAGCCGCCGCACTTCGGCATGGTCGCCGTGCGCCACACTGGCGAGCGCCGCCTGCCATACCGCCGGGTCAATCGTGGTCACCTGCAGCCGTTCCAGCAGCAGCCGGTCGACAATCGCATCGACAATCGCCGCGTTGATGTTCCAGACGTTTGAGCGATAGGTATGGTAGAGCTGATACTTGTAGTTGCCATTGCCCACGCTCCAGATGGCTGCCAAGCGTTTATGCGGCAAATCGGGGACATCATCAGAGTAGATCAGGTCGGCATACGTGGGCGGTGGTGCAGCGCGTTCAGCTTTGTTATGCCGCGTCCAGGGGCGATACGGGACGTACTGCGGATTCGGTTCGCCGTAGAAATCGGTCGAGGAAATCCGGTTGTAGGCATACATAAACAGGTCGTTGGGGATGATGGCTTCGTGGTTGTGCCACTGCGCGATCACGCCTTTATGCACCCAATGGCCGATGTACGCCACATTGACCAGCAGGTGCTGCAAACCGCTGAACGACGGGGTCAGTCCCCCGGTGCGGCGGGAACGCCGCTCCAGGTGGGCAGTGGCTTTGAAGCCCCCCGGTACCATCCCCGGCGTGAGGTCGGGGAAGTACGGGCCTTCGGCTTCAATCTGCCGCCAGGTCTGCTGGAGGTTGCCCTCGTTGGCATGGAAGCGCTCGAAGTAGGCCAGCAGGACATCGGCATACAGGTCGAAGCGGCGGTACTTGCGCCAGTCGGGATTGCGGCTCCCATCCGTGAGCGTCTCGCGCATGTCCACCATGAACCCCGGCGCGATCGGGCGACCCGCCCACAGCCCGCGTTCCTTGCGCCAGTGCCGGCTCTTGACCAGCCGACCGCGCACATGGTATTCGATGAAGTCGGCGGCGCGCTGCGCCTGGTCGCGGAACAGCTGCATGTGATAGCGTCCCTGGGTCGGATGGGCGAAGTCGTAGACGAAGGTTGGCGTGAGCACCTGGACGTTGTTACGGCGGCAGGCATCGATGAAGATGTTGGTCTCAATTTGCGTCAGGTCGCGGAAGAAACGATCCACGTCCTGCGCCGCCACCAGCCCGATCTCGCCGTGCTCGATCTGGCGGTACAGGAACGACATCCCCGGACGTTCGCTGATCTTCTTCTGGCCGCTGATCCCGGCGTCCATGTCAATCATGTGGATCTGCTCGCGCTGCCATCCCTGGGCGATCAGGTGTTCGACCATATCCACCGTTTGCAGCGTGGTTGAGATGTTGCCAATCTGGCCCTCCGAGGACTGCCGGTAGTAGACCGAGACCGGCTTGCCGAGGGGGAGGGGCTGGGATTTGTACGGATCAATCGACGCGGTGTCGGGACGCTTGAGGGTTCTGACCATGATGTTCTCCTTTCTGCTCAACAAAAAGCGCCCGCTTCCGCGAGGTGTTACGCAGAAGCCAGGCGCATGGTGTACAATGCGTCTCAGCCCTGCGATGTGCCACCAGCACTCGCGGGGTCAGCCGGGTCGGAGTGTTCCACCACTTCGGCTCGGCGTCGACTGTGTCCGTTTGACTTGAGACCACTATACTCGGTTTTGGGCAGGCGCGCAACAATTCGGAGCAGGGTTTGCGCCAGCTGCTCGAGATTCGTGTTGTCTGCCGCCTGGGATGATGTGGGTTGGGCTGTCAATGGGTGTCGTCCTCGTTTGCTCCGGTTTTACACACATCCCCAGCATACCAAAGTCGGAGTATCTAGCCTGTGTAGGATTACAGTTTGGCGTTGCCAGTTTTGGCAATTGGGGTAGTAAATTTACACGTGGTGCCGAAATGCGTGTGAGAGCTGGCTGTGCCTCAGGATCAATTGCTTTCCTGGTACATGGATAAGATGTATCGAGCTTCCTCAGTGTCAATTTGTTTGAGCGTAGTAACTACATAGTCACACACACGATTTGGACTGTTTCCGTACACAGTTGCAGTATCATCAAGCAACATTCCCAACTTACTAACAGATTCATCGTGACCAAGTCTGCCGATTGCTTGTACAACTTCTCCTCGAACGAATGCAGCTTTGTCATGAAGTAAAGGCAGTAAGTATTCGGCATAACGGGGGTCATTTCGTATGCCAATTGCATATGCAGCTTTGTTTCTAACTATGTCCCTTTCATCGTTGAGAGCATCAATTATAGTGGAAAGGAAGTTTTCCTCGGGGAGACCAGCTATGTGTCTGGCAACTTCCCAATAGGTTTGGGGATCTTTATAACGATGCCTAAGGGCGTGTATAAATCCTACAACACCAAATTCGTCATATATGCGTCGTGTGACGGAAACCCATTTGGAATGTTCCTTTGTCCGAAGCCCCCGAAACAGACGTACATATTCAAGAGATTTTTTGGTACCGAGTTTCTCAAGTGTTTGGTATGCAGCTTTATGTATTGTCCATCTTTGATCTCGTAAAAGGTAATTAAGAATACCAATTCCGTTTATCCGGCCTTTAACCTGCCCCGCCACTTTTATAATTTCGAGAAGTACATCGCTGCTCTCTTCACAATCAATAATCTGGGTCAAAGACTCTATAACCGTTTTTTCGTTTCCATCAAATCCGAGCGCTAGCGCTTTAACTGCATGTAATCGGATATAAGATGAATTATCAGATAAGGATTCTTGGACATAATGTATTCCTTGTAATGCGCCGATTTGTCCAAGTGCAAGAAGACACTGGGCTCGAACGTGTTCATCTTTGGAGTCAAGCCCTGAACGTAAAGTTTCAATCGTTTCCTCGTTACCTATTCCTCCGAGAGTATAGTAAATGAACTGGCGAGTTGGTACATCGGCCAAAGCCAGGGAATTTAACAGTTCATTTACGACCTTGAAACCAATAGCCACTAAAACATCAGCTATTTCTCTCTTTTGTTCGTAAGGTCTTTGAACTAACTGCTCAACAAGCGGATATATCCCATATTCACCTAAACTTACAAGTGCGTTGTTTGCAGCATACTGAATATCAGGATCGTCATGATATAGAAAAGGTATAATCTGATTTATTGTGCTTTCATCTCCATACCGTCCCAATGAGATAATCGCCATTCCTACTATATCTATGTTCGCGTTGCCTAGAGCTTCAAGGTAGCTGGGTGTAAGATTGAGTTCAAAAACCTCAACACCGCTATTGATACAAGCGTGTGCTAGATATGGATTGATTCTGGCTATTTTGCTAACAAGCTCAGAAGGTTCGTCTATTAGTCCGCATAGCGAAATAACGACTTGATCCCATTTATCAGGTAAGGTAAATTGTCCGAGTTCGTTATATCCGTAGCTTGAGCGTCTCGAATCCATACTATCGATATGAGATCGAGTTGTTAAGATATGCTCTACTCCCACTTTGTAAAGCGCGATGGCTGCAAAATACTCCTGCATTGATTGATGGAAAAAAGATACTTCTTCGCCTTGTACTACCAGTAAAATCTCTTTGACCGCTTCCATTATTTTGGGGTTTTCAATGAACAACAGAGCATAGTTTTGCGATACACTTGTTGGCATTTCCGCATCAATCATCGCAAAAGCAAGTCGAGATAAACTATCCAATATTTGCTGATAGCTGACTTCTAAATTGGGTCTCCTTTCTTGTTCAGTCGCCCATAATTGGCGCACCATTTGTTGAAAGAGAAGCCCAGTATTCTGTGGCAGCTTGCCTGATGGTGATTGCATATGTAGCAAAATCAGAATTGCGAGTCGATAAGGATTACGAGCTAGTGGTAACAAAGAGAAGCTATGCTCATCTTGGGGGAAAATACGTCGGAGGAAGTCCTCTGATTTCTCGCCGAGATAATTCTGTGCAAAGGTTCTGATCCGTTGATCGTCTAATTCTTCTACTTCCACTATAGACAGATCAAGGTCAAAGTTACGAGAAGCAATGTACGCATCTTTTCGACACGAAATTATCACATTTGAGGGTTGGAGTATGGAGATGTTTTCACGCCCGTTTTCGTCTCGCCCATGAAGCCACTGTTTTATTTGAGAAGCCTTAGTAGCTCCTGATTGCCCCATTTCGTTGAGTCCATCAAGATAGAGTACGCCAAATCCTCTATTTAGAAGCTCAATGACATCTTCCCCAAGTTTCCACGCGGCAAATTGTGCCCTGACAAACTCTTCTATTTTTCGATTATCGTCTCGCCAGGCTGGTAAGGATACATAAAAGGGGATGGGATGATTCCTCAGGTCATCAATATTATTTAGGCATTGATATGCTGTTTGCAGAGCCAGATGCTTAAGTGTGGTGGTCTTGCCCGCGCCTGGAGACCCAACAAGAATGAATCTCTGGAAACGGCTTACTGCCTCATCTATGTTCTCTAGCGACTCCCCTGAGGATTGCTTTGCAGCACTGGCACTTTCCTGATTTGCGATTATTCTGAAATTGGGCCCCCATCTCAAATTCGTCCCTATTCCACCTGGCGCATCTGGCGCATATGCAATGGTTTCCAATTCAACATACTGAATAATCCCGATAGGCTTTGCTAATTTTTCAACTAAATTCTCCAAGTAACGCCTAACGCTCCCAGCATCTAGACGAGGTGGTATTTCGGTAGATACATTGACATTTTGATCTGCTAGATACTTCAGAATATCAGCTTTTGTTAGCTCTTCATGGAGTCGTTGGTAACGAATCTGCGATAAGACATCGGCAATCGTTTTGGCTTCGCTATTCTCCAAATGAAACATGCGCTCAATAGTGGTTTCGTTAGCCTCAGCAAGTGTTTTTTCGTCACCCGTTCTGATTTCGATTCTTTTTAGCGCCCTAAATGCTGTCTCCCTTTCTGATACAGAGACGTTAAGATATTTGCAGAGTTCTTCAAAATCCTCGTATCTAGAATTTGAAGATAGTCCATGGGTTTCGAAATAAGACCAATCTTTGAGAGATCGTGAACGCTCAGTCAACTCCCGTAGCGCTTGTGCATCACTTGTAGAAATGAACCAGCATTTTGTATCACTTTCTTGTAGTTTGTTCCAAAAATGATGAAGTATCTTCTTCTGATGAAGTCGCGCTAACGTCCAACTACCTTCCGAATGCTGCCTCTTGACTTGGTGATATTCTCGACCTGTAGAACTCTTCAGGATAAATTCGAAGCCTTCCTCTTCCGCTCCCAGGGGTTCAAGCTGAATGCTGTCAAATTCACCTCTCAAGACCTTTAAAATGCAACGAACAGTCCAAATCTGTTCGTAATAATCGCCTTTTTTTGCAGCCGAACCACCTGAAAACACCATCAGTCAAATCCAATGTATTCTATGTCTGTTAACATTTTCGATTATAGTATCAATCTGGGCTTTTGTCCTGCTGAGATCATGATAGTTTTTCTCGTCTTAAAACATATCCATCACGGGTCGAGATTGGCTACCTGAAAAAGGTCTTTATGGGTTGTGCGATCCTTGAAAACTGTGTAGGGAATATCGTCTCAGGCTGTTGCACATGTGCCATATATGACGGTGCCGAGCAAAAAAACAATGGCTGGCGATCGCTCACCAGCCACGAAAACAACAACCGCCGCTCATGCAGGGCAACGGTAGGCTTTGCGCAGCGCCTCGTGTGCTTGTCGGCGGTACATGAACACCGAGGACATCGGCAGTTCCAGCCGTGCGGCCATCGAACGGCAGCCTTCGTGTTCGGCCATTCCCTCCAGCACCGCGACCATCCGCTCCGCCTGGCGACTCTTGAAGGTCTCCACGACCTGCCAGAACGGCGTTTCATCGCCGCTGATGAACTTCTGCTTCCAGCCGAGCTTGGTCGGCACGAACACGCCCAGCAGTTCGGCCAGTTCTTCACGCACCGGCTTCGCCACGCTCGTCAACCACCAGGCTTTCTTCGTGCCGCTGCGACCAGCCAGCGATGCCGCGTCGTCCGGGCTGACCTCCGTCGTGATGTAATACAACGCCACGAGATGCGGGAAACTATCCATGTACTTCTCCGCCAGGTAGCGAATTACGCGCTCGAAGTCAATGCGGATGTCAATGGCACGCGAAAATTCGGAATGTTCGGTGTAGTAACGCCCCTCATAGCCCTCAATGATGAAGGCATCCGGATCGCCGCTGCGCGTCGCCAGGTCATCAAGATACACCTCGTGGCGCATAGACCGGCGCACGAAGGCCGGGGGACGGCTGCGATCCAGCACCAACCGGAGCGCGTCACCCTTGTTGGCCTTCGCCAGCAGCGCCGGATTCTGGCTCAAGTCCCACCACAGATGCATGAAACCCTCCTGAAGCATGTCGGGAAGGAATGCCTCCGGGCGCTGGTAATAGCGCAGCAGCCGGGTCAGGTTGGGGATGAGATCGGTACGGATTTCGGCGAAGCTGAGTTCCCCCGCCCAGCCAGTTGGGAACAGGCGCTCAGGGCGGAAGGGGCGAATCTGCTGCCGGATTTTGCTGCGAATTTCAGATGATGCGTTCATGAGGTTCCTCCTTACACACTGGATTCCGTCCAGTCGGTCGAGCGCAACGCTCACTACCGCGGGACAGCGCAGGGAAGGAACCTGTCAAACGAAAAAGCCAACCGGTTGGGTTAGCTTTCACTGTATTTCAGGCTATCCGGTTGGCTTTTTAGGCAGGTAGTTCGGTGGTCACGTCCCGCAGGGATGGGGGCAGCGTACTGCCTGCCGGTGTTTGATAGGAAGGGTCACGCGCTGTACAGTCGCCGCGCCGGCGTTGTGCGAGAAAAGGGAGGTGGTATGGGGAGAAAACAAGGTTGATGTGGTCAAACGAGAACCGGGGATAGGGAGGAAATATTCCCGCAGGCGTGGTGTGCTGGTTATCTGGTTTGAAATGTAACAGAGTTGTTATATTACAAAGATTTCTATGCGATTCGATATTTGATAAATTCAGATTTGTAATTTACTCCATATTCGGTATAGTCCTCAGTTGATTACTCTGGAGGAATATACTATGCTGTCTGGTATCCGCAATCGGCGCTACACACTACTCCTCGCTCTGATTGGCTTCATGTTAATCTCGGTGTCCCCCAGTGTGCGTTGGGCTGCTGCTCAAGAGGCTACCCCCACCGCAACACCCCTGGCAACACTGCCAACCATGCAGATGCCAACGGAAACACCTTCTTTGACACCAACCGCTGTACCATCGGCGACACCGACAGCAGAACCATCTCTAACGGCAACGGCAAGTGAAACACCTACCGAGACGCCGATTCCGGTGCCGTCCGACACAGCCACCGTTGTCCCAACTGGTGAAGCTACGGATGAGCCAACCCCTATTGAAGTAACCAGCACCAGCGTCCCTACGGCTGAGGGAACAGATGAGCCGACCCCGATTGAGGCTACTGTGACGGAGACCAGCGTCCCCACTGGAGAAGTAACGGATGAACCGCTGCCAACCGACGGGACGGCAACTGCGACGATCACCCCAACTGAGCTTCTGTCAACCACACCCACCGTCAGTCCCACGCTGCCCGCGGAGCCGTTGCTGACCCTGCTGGTTGCGGATACCCTGGATACCGGTATCTCTGATTTTTGGGCAGCGGGCGCAAGCTGGTCATTGGTTGCCAGCGAAACGGGACAGGCGCTTCAAGTTATAAACAGTGATGAGCCGGTCACTTCTGGCACGAACACACTGTTTGACCAGGCGGTTCAACTGCGCTTCCGGGCCGACGCGGCGGCTAGTGCTACATTCCACTTGGCGGTACGGGTCAGCGCAGTGGGCAGCTATGACATTACGATTGACTCCGCCGGACAAATCACGCTCTTCCGGGCTGGTGTGGTGGTACAGAGTGCGCTGGTCAATCTGTCGCCGGATACCTGGCACACAGTTCGGTTATCGGTCTTCGATGGCGTCATTCGGGTGACGTTAGATGATGTTGAAGTCGTGACCTGGACAGATGTTGCCCCACTGCCGCCGGGACAGATCACATTCAACGCCACATTCCCACCGCTGCCGGAAGGGGCTGATTCGGCGCAGCATACCTTGCTGGTAGATGATCTTTTCGTGTGGATACCGGCCAGCGAACAGCCGGTCACAACGCCTACTGCAACGCCCACGCTGGAACCCACTCTAACAGCCACACCGACTGCTGAGGTTACCGTGACCCCAACGCCAACCGCCCTGCCGCCGGAACCGCCGCTGGAGTTGATTTTCACTGACAATTTTGATAGTGGCGAAACGTTGCTGTGGACACTGACCGGCGCGGCGGGTTTCGTGCCGAGTGAAGGCGGCCAGGCGCTGCAAATCGAGACCGGGGGCAAAGTCACCTTTGTCAACCCAAATGTGAACGAGGCGGCAGTTGCCGCACGGGTGCAGGTGCAGACCGGCGCTGTCCGCCTGAACCTGCGGGAAAGCACGGAGGGTCGTTATACCGCCGTACTGAGCGCCGATGGCACGGTGAGCCTGTACCGCAATGACGTACTGCTTGGTGCGAACAGCATCGCTCCACTAACCCCGGATGGCTGGCGCACCCTGCGCCTGTCAGCCTTGGAGGGTGTTGTCCGGGTTTCCGTAGACAGCTTGGAAGTGATTGCCGTGCCAGATACGTCCCCACTCCCGCCTGGGACAATCGCATTTGTGGCGGACGGACTGGCACTGGTGGATGATTTTGGACTGTGGATACCTGTTATGACGGCATTATCTACCCCATTCTCTACAGATCAATCGATAGTTCCAACGCCAGCTCTTGAAATTGGCGCCAATTTTGTAGCTCCCCAAATTAACACAACAAGTGTTGATATTACGGTAAATACTGTTCTAGGAATCATAACATCTATGGAGGCTGCAAATAGAAATCCTGGTGTGCCGTATATTATTCGGATAGAGCCAGGCACTTATGAATTTAACTACCGAGGATCTGACCAAACCAGTTGGAATGCGCTGCCCGCTATTCAAAATGGTGTTGATGTCACTCTTGTCGGGTTAGGGGACAACGTCATTCAGCCTAATATTGATCCTCAACTTCCGATAACATTCCCCGCAAATCCGACGCTTTTAGTACGTGTTCCTGGTCCCAATCCCCCTCAATTCGGATTCGATTACTTCAGCATATTTCACGTACATGCTGGCGGGAAACTAACACTTTTTAACATTATCATTCGTAACGGGTATCTTCCTGGATCTGGTGGCGGAATTGTCAATCAGGGTACTTTGAGCATTTATCAGAGTATTCTTGATAGTAATACAACAGGCTCTGGAGGAGGAGGAATATATAATGATTTTGATGCTACCGTGTTGACTATCCAAAATACCATATTTGTCGGCAATTATACCGGCGGCGGCGGTGCCGCTATAGTTAACACACCCACAAGCGATGTGATTGCCCGATGTTCAACCTTTCGCAGTAATGTAGCTTCAAAAGGTGGCGCAATCTATAATGGAGTAGATTATGTCGGACCTGAAGGAAACATTGACATCCAGTGGAGTAACTTTGTTTCAAATCAATCTACGAGCAACCCACCAGAAGGGGGAGCGATTTATAGCCATCCTGCCAGCGATTCACCCGTAAATGCCCCGAATAATTGGTGGGGAACCGGTGATCCACCCCCAACAAGCGGGAGCGACAATTCTGTGACCGGCACTGTTAATGTCTTGCCAATATCGGGCCCAAATTACCTGAACGATCCAGTCCATTGTCAATTGCCACCTGATATGCCGCCACCAATACCCACATGTGGTACAGGTAATGCACTTGGAGTCTACCCCACCCGATCTACGGTGCGCGATTGGCCGGATGTTGATATGGGGCTACCAATTAGGGAATTACCTTATGACACCGAAATGACTTTATTGGGCAAGTATCTTAATCCATCCGATACTTATTGGTGGTGGCTGGTTACTGAGAAGTCGGATTTAAGCCCTGAGGGATGGATGCGGCAGGATGTGCTGGGTGATGACGAGCAATACTTGGATAGTTGCTCTGAGATTGAACCTTTTCGAATCCCTCCTCCTCCGCCACCCGGCATTTGCCAAGTACAACTTGAGAGTGCGCCTCACGATATTTATACAGTTTACGGACTTTCGACAGATCAATCGCAATTTCTCATCAGCCCTATTTCCGAACTACCGCAACAATGGATTGATAAGACAGACGTAGATAATGTATCAGATGACCCAAGGGCATGTGACTCAGGTGTATTGGGGCATGTTCCTTATACCTCAGATCAGACTTATGCGAATGCATTAGACGCCTATTCAACCCAATTCCTGGCACCAGTTGATCCAGTAGTGTATGAAAACGAGTATACCGCTTTTCGGGTATCGCAATACTTCGAGGATGAACATAATGGGATGGACATCACCTACAAGCCACCAAATGGACTTGGGAATTCGATAGAGTTTAGCACCAATGCCCCTTATGGGGGGGTTGTTGTAGAGGCTGGGCCAGATGGGTATTCTATGAGAAATATCCTGGAAAAGAGTTTCGAGGATATTCCTGAGGTTATTGCAATTTATATGGCGAATCCAGATAACCACTGTGTTTTAAGCGAAGTTTTAAACAAGGGCAATTTCTGCGGCAGTTACTATCCTGGAGCTTATGCCGGAATCAAGGTTATCCCTACTGTTAATGGATTTACAGTACAGCATATTTTCGCCAGCGCCTGGGATCAAGATCTGAATCCAGGTAACGACTCTCTGGAAAAGCCTAATAATGGATGGAGTCCGCTTAGCGGTTTAGATAGCGTGACATATGAGACGTTACAACGGGCAGGCTATGTACCAGCATCTGGGTGCAACGGAGAATATGGTTGTTCAATTGGAGGGGGGCGTCAGCTCATCATTTACCATAATACAGACAGTGATACCCTTCCCGATATAAAGACTGTTTACTATCATGTCAATATGGAAGCAGGAACGCCATATTATTCTGATTGGCGATCAGTGTGCTCAGTAGATAATTCCTCAAAGCGAATCAATATTTGGAATTCAATTATTCCAGCAATTTGGGACCAAATCTGGGATGCAATCGCGAATACGCCGATAAGAAATGCCGATCCAGGGAATATTTGCTGGACACACATTTCCGAACAGGTGGCTACAGCCCAGCTATTTGGATGGACGACGGGTATTCACCTACACTATACAGTCTATATTGACAAGAACAATGATGGGGATTTCACTAATGATGAGCTTGTTGATCCTGTTTTCAATACGGACATCCACATGTTGCCCGGCCTAAATGATGCCATTGATTGAGATGTCGATTTCAAATGAATAAGCCAAATGATAGGGGAATTCAGGCATGAGCAACTTACTGATTGCTATAAATATCCTATTCAATCGAAGAAAATGTATGCAAAAGCTTCTCACATTGTGTTTAATCTGTTTCTGGTTGCTGATTTTTGATGGCCTAGCATCTGCACAGACGATATCAGTTCCCATCTATCATTCAGTGAACGGCTATTACGCTTTTGTTGGGCATTTATCTCAGTCTGTGCCATTGGCACGGAATGATCAATTGTTATTGGTAAATACCTCTACTGAGCAGGCTTCATTGTTGGTCACGAATAGTCGTACTGTGGGCGCAATTGCTTGGCATCCTGATGGCGATACTTTCGTATATGATCAAGGAGGAGACGTTGTCGTAAGTACCATTTTTGATCTTTCCGCTGAAATAAGCCAAACTTTATATACCTTTCCCGGGATTCAAGGGGTATTCAAGCCTATTGGTTGGTCATCAGATGGTAGCAATATTCTTTATTTAAATGCCTTTTCTGATGTTGTTCCAGGTGTATCTTTGACATTGCGATATTCACTTCAATTGATGGATGTCACAAACGGGACATTGACTTCGTTGCTAAGCTATGAATCGGGGCAGTTGCTGGATAATCTTCCGCTTCCGCCTGGAGTTAATCGGGTTGAATTTGAATCGGTAGCGAGCATAACACGTAATCCAATCTATGACAAATGGATTGCCCTCCGGTTATCCGGCAGGATACCCGATCAGATTGATCCTGATTCCGGCGATAAGGTTAGCACTGCTGTCAACATCTTATACAACTATGAGACAGGGCAGGTGATTTCCCTCGACCAGCTCTTCTCTGAAGTGATCTTCACCAATCCATTTGTCTGGCGTAGTGATGGTCGGCGGCTGATTGTGACCACTTTCGACAATATGGTGCATGTTGTCGCCTTCCATATCAGTGGCACTGACTGGTCTGCAGAAGTGGTAGACAGCGCACCTACAACAGACTTTGTTAATGACTGGATCGGTGCGGGGGATCTATTATTAATGTCGAGCTTGGATGCAGGTTCTGGCGATTCTCAATTCTATATCGGTGAGATTGTAAATGGTGCTTTGTACAATACACAATTCATGCTCCTTTCAGGCAACGTCTTCTCGAGTGTATTGGAAGGACACTGGTATCTCACGGCTTCTGAAGCGGAAAAACGGGAACTGAGCTGCCTGTTTGACCAGACCCTCCCGACCCAACTTCAGATTGGCAGTCGAGCGCGGGTAGCCTTTACCGACGGCACATCTAGTCGGTTGCGATCTGAGCCAGGCATAGAGGGTGCCGAAGTCACGCTAATGCCTGAGGGTACAGAGTTCGATATTATTGATGGTGCAACCTGCATAGATGGTTATCGTTGGTGGCAACTAGAACTGGATAACGCTGTGATCGGCTGGGCAGCAGAAGCGGACACCACTGAATACTTTCTCGAACCGGCAGGGTCATCTCAGCCAATCAGTCTTACCATCACCGTTCCCCCCACTGACGGAACGACCCTCGCCACGCAGGATGACACCCGTTTCCAGGCGGTGGCGTATGACCCGGCAGTCGGAACGAACGACGGCGACGGCATCCAGAGGGTCGAGTTTGAGGTGTACAACCCATCCGGGGCGCTCATTCATTCTAGCAGCGAAACCCAGGCGGCGTTCTGTGCCTTCGGCGGCAATGTCCCCTGCAACATCGCGCCGTCCGGTCTGCTCGGTCTGCCCGGAACGTACACGCTCAAAGCACGGGCGCAAGCCACTGATGACGCCTGGACGGATTGGGTGTCGCGGACGTTTGTCGTCAGTGCTGGAACTGGCACCGGGCTGCTGGGGGAATACTTCGGCACCCGCACGCTGACCGTTCCCGTCCTCAACCGGGTGGATGCAACGGTGGACTTCGATTGGGGAACCGGCTCGCCCGACCCGGCAGTCCCCGCTGATAAATTCTCCGTCCGGTGGAACGGCCAGGTCAAACCGCTCTTCTCCGAAACTTACACCTTCTACACCCGCTCGAACGACGGCGTGCGCCTGTGGGTGAACGACCAGCTCCTGGTGGACAACTGGACGGATCACTCCGTCACCGAAAACAGCGGCACCATCAGTCTCACCGCCGGTCAACTCTACAACATTCGTATGGAATACTACGAAAAAACGTCCGACGCGGTGGCGCAACTCTCGTGGTTGAGCGCCAGCCAGCCGAAGGAGATCATCCCGCAGAGCCAACTCTTCCCCGGCACCCCCATCCACTGGACGGATACCACCCAGGTCGTGTTCCAAAGTGATCGGGACGGGAACAATGAAATCTACCGGATTGACACCGACGGCACCGATCCGGTCAACCTGACCAACAACAGTGGCAGCGATGCCAATGCCGCCTGGTACACCAACAGCCGGGTGGTCTTCCAGACGACCCGCGACGGCAACTCGGAAATCTATGCGATGAACCCCGATGGCAGCGCTGTCCAGAACCTGACGAACCATTCCAGCTACGATGCCTACCCCGATGTCGGGCCGGATGGTCGGGTCACCTTCGCTTCAACGCGGGACGGCGGCAATTTCGAGCTGTACGTGATGAATGCCGACGGCAGCAATGTCGTCAAGCTGACTACCACAAGCGGGGCGGAACGCGACCCGGCCTGGTCACCAGACGGCCAGTGGATTGTGTATGATGTCGAAGAAGGCGGTGTCAAAGACCTGTGGATCATCCCTGCCAGCGGCGGCACCCCGACCCGGCTGACGCAGAACGCCGGGAACAACCAGCTCCCGGATTGGTCACCGGACGGCACGCAGATCGCCTTCCAGACGACGCGCAACGGCTTCAATGAGATTTACCTGATGGATACCGGCGGCAATGCCTTCGCGTTCATGCCGGGTGGGTTGAACGGCTTCAGTCCAGCCTGGTCGCCCGACAGCAGCGCCATCGCCTTCCATGCCTGGTCGGACAGCAGTGTGCCGGAAATCTACACCATCGAACCGGGCGGGACGAACCGCCGCCGCCTGACCGCCAACAGTTTCACCGACCAGAACCCCTCCTGGGGCGAGCAGTAGGAGTGTGATGTGATGTTCAGAAAACTGATGGGTTTGACTACAGCTTGTATCCTGTTGTTCAGCGTTATGCCCGCAGCGGCACAGGTACCGGTGAGCCTCCCACCACTTTCGGGGCCATTCCCGGTGGGGTATACGAGTTATGCCTGGGTGGATGCGGCCCGCCCGGAGATGCTGCTGCCGGACACCACCGCGCCCCGTGAAGTAGTGGTGGGTATTCACTATCCGGCCAATCCGGGGCGGGCGGCACAGCACGTTTCGTATGCGCCGGGACTGGTGGAAGATGCCCTGGGGCTGTTCCTACCGTACCCTTCCGATGTGATCGCCGACAACCTGCTGCCGCAGGCCTATGCGGATGCCCCGCTGCCGCGCACGCCGCGTACCTTCCCGGTGGTGGTCTTCCTGGTGGATGTGGACAGCAGCCCGGTGTACTACACCGCCTGGCTGGAAGACCTCGCCAGCCAGGGGTACATCGTGGTCAGCGTTTCGCATCCCTACAGCAGCCAATTCACGGTGTTCCCGGATGGCCGGGTGGCTTTCGCGGTTGAGGGCGGCGGTCGCGCCGCACTGGACACCGCTGCCAGTGCGGACAGTTTGGGGGATGTATGGGTTGGGGATGTCCGTTTCGTCCTGGATCAGTTGGCGCTGCTGAACCAGGAGGATGAGCGCTTTCGGCGGCGTCTGGACATGACCCGGGTCGCGATCATCGGCGATGGCTTCGGCGGTGGGGTGGCGCTGTCTGCCAGCCTGGCGGACAATCGCCTGACGGCTGGGATCAGTCTGGACGGGATGGTCGTTGGTGACGGACGGGAGCAGGGCGTCAGCCAGCCCTTCATGTTCATGGGAGAGACCGCCCCCAGTACCCGGCGGTCGCAGGATACGGCTGATGAGCGACGGCATTACGACAGCGCCGAGACCGCCTACCAGGTTGATCTGCCCGGTGAGCAGCCGCTGAAGTATGCCAGTGACCGGCAGTTCATGGAAGCGGTATTCAATCTGGGAGAGGGCCGGGAAGCCACACTGCCCGGCGGACGGGAAGCCCAGATTATCCGGCGCTACACCGCGGCTTTCCTGGACAAACACCTTCGGGGAGCGGCAGTGCCGCTGCTGGATGCGCCCTCGCCTGAATTCCCGGAAGTGGTCTTTGAGCGCCGTGGCAAATAACGGACATTAATCCACTGCTATGCTGACCAAGCACCTGCTCCGGCAGGTGTTTTTTTGTCAGGCAGATCGACCTTCACAGCTTTCACACCCTTCACAACCCGATTTCGGCGCCTCGTGGTGCGGTCTGGGTGGGGGTGTGATTTTTCTAAAAACAGGAGCGACTATCTTCACACCCTGTGAACCTGTGAAAGTTGTGAAGGTATAGCCTCTCTGAACAAGCAAAAGAGCCGGTATTCACAGGTTTCACAACCTTCACAGGCTATTTTCAGGAATTATGCGCCACAATATACGGGCTTCAACACCCGTCTTCACAGGTTTCACAACCTTCACACCCCAGAACTTCGGACTTCAACCGCCACAATCGAATGACACTCCCGCGCACACTCTTCTGCACGGTCAAGTTGATCTTGCCGGGGAGCAGCAGTCCATCTTCGCGCAGCTGGCTGCCAATGGCGTGGGAGCTGAAGCTGAGCGGCTGCACCTTGTTAACCTCGCGCAGGGCGACATCCGGCAGCAGGTAGAGGAAGCTCTCGTCACGGTAGCCGACCACCGTGTGTCCCGGCGCAGTTTCCCCTTGAACCCGCAGCGATGGCTCGATCAAACACTGGCCGCTCCCGATGAGCTGCCCCAGCACATTCAGAAATACCTCGCTGGCGCGTTCCTCACGCAAACTGCGGACGGTCTCGACGATGCAGTCCTGCCACGCCGGGAGCAGGTAGTCGCCGTCCATCGCGTCTATGAAGTTCGACAGCGCCTGATAGACGGTCACCAGCACGGCCCAGTTCTTCACGGCACGGTCGTGAGCATTCGCTTTGCCAAGCGCCGCGGTTACCTTGGCGGTGTACCCTTTCAGATTCTGGCTGAAACGGCCCGCAATCTCCATCCTGAAGTCGTCACCGTCGAGCTGGCACGCCACCCAGGAGGCGAAGTGCGCCGTGAAACCGGGCAGCCGGTCGCGTAGCGCCTCAGCTTCCCGCAGCGCCTGTCCGCCCGGATCGCGCTGCTTCCAGGGCGGGATTTCCAGGGCCATCATGCGCGAGGAGACGGACAGCTCACGTTCAAGACTGGTTTCGCCGGTGGAGAGGATCAATCCCCGGCAGGGACGGCTTGTTTGCAGCTTGGCCTCACGGGTCAGCCGTCCGCGACCGAGATTACGCGAATAGCTCTGCAGGAAGCGGGTGAAGGTGCGCGTATCGGCGTAGATGTCCTTGTAATCGTCCACCCAATACAAGGCATCGGCCAGCGGATAGCCCAGCATCTCAACCATGTTAATGGTATCGCCCCACTGGGCGGGTGGCGTGTCGCGGCTGAACTGCCCGTAGAAACTGCTCAGGAGCGAGGCGATTTCCGACTTACCACTGCCAGAGGTGCCGACCAGATGTACTGCCGGTTTGGTGGCCGCGTCCGGGAAAAAGCGCTGGATCACCGGCAGCAGCGCGAAAGCCAGCAGCGCCGGGGCCAGATTTGATGGCAATACTTTGGTCACTGCATCAAACGCAGCCAAACTCTCCCGCCATTCGGTGGTTTGCAGACCATAGTCACGCAGGCGCTGGTCGAGTTCAACCGACGGTGGTTCGGCCAGCTTGCCGGTCGCGGTAACACATTCTTGCGGTGAGACGTATACCCAGCGGCCATCCAGTTCCATCCAGCCCATGAAGTTATAGTGGCGGTGGGTCGGGAACTCACCGGATAACTGGACGATGGCGGGCACGAGGTGTTTCGACATCCCGGCACGGACGACGTACTGTACCCCGGCATTAGCCCCGATGAAGCGGCGCAGCGCCACATCATCCACAAAGACCTCGCCAGGGACTTCGAGTTTCTTGACGGACGTTCCCCGCTGAAGCTCGATGGTCGTAACGTGCGCTTCCTTGCCATCGTCATCGACCTGACAGGTCTGATAGAGCGCGGTGGCTGCCCAATCCGCGACGGTGCGCTCCACGACACCTCGATACGATTCCTTGCGATAGACGATTTTGCCATCCAGCAGCAGGTAGCTCTCAGTATCGACATACTCCTGTTGCCGCTGGCGTTCAATAGTTTTGCGTTTCTCGCGATAGAGCCTGTCGATGTCGCTGATCTTCAGCCCATCACCGGTGAGTGCCTTGAACTTCTCGCGCTGCTCGGCCCATTCAACCGCATTGAGATGGACACAGGCTTTCACCGCTTCGATTACTTGCTGCGTTGTCGGACGCTCCGATTTCCGCTCGACTTGGTACTGTCCTACAAGCTGGTTCACCACCTGGCGGGCGTGTTCTTTCGATGCCGTGATCGGCTCACGCGGCGACTGGCTGAAGGCGCTGGCGACGGTGGCACGAGCCTCCTTCTCGCGTCCTACAGGATTCTCGCTGCCGTTGCTATCGGCCAGGTAGCGGGCGACGAGTTCACCCTCGGCGTCGCGCTGGCTGTACCCGGCATCCCGCAGCTGGCAGGCGGCGGCGAAAAGCTCTTTGTTGCGTTGCTCGAGCGGCGCGCCGGACGTGAGATAGGCTTCGGTACGCGGTGGCAGGGGATGATGCCCATTCCCGTTGAGCGTGATGATTTCCAGCTTGCCGATCCGCTCCGGCTTCGGCGGCGTCACGTCCAGCCAGTCGAAGTCCCTCAGCGGATAGCGACGCTCAGGCTGCCACTCGACGATTTCTACCGGCGCGTGGTTCCGTCCCGGCTTGGTGTTGGCGCTGCCCGGCAGACGCATGACGGAGGCCACCGACTTGACGTAACCCGGATCACCGTCCAACGCCGAGAACAGGCCGTGTAAGAGGCGGGCGATCCGCTGCCGGTCATCGTCATTTTGCAGCGTGAATGGCGTATCGAGCAGCCAGTAGGCGTGCCAGCCACCGCCGCTGTTCAGGATGGCTGAGGGCTGTAAGACAAAGCCATGCAGCGCCACCAGCCCGGCCTCGCGTCTCACGGGATCATCGTCGCAGTCGATGTCCACCCACAGAGCCGGGACCAGTGCGGCAGCCTCGGCTTTCCCCTGCTTCGTCTGACGTAGACAGGGCGCGTAGTACACGCCGTAGCCTTCATGATTAAGCTTCTCCGCCTGCTTCAGGACGGAGTCGCGCTGCTTTTCGTTCTCCACCTTCGCCCACCGGGTTCGGACCTCGCCCGTCTCCGGGTGGATGCAGCGAAGCTCAAGGTACAGCCCTTCCGGCAGCTGCGGGTACAGTGTCTCCAGGAATTCCACCTGGGTGACGGTTTTTGTGTTGTGAGTTACCGTGTTCTGTGTCATACTATCTATATTCCTTTTAGGTATGCTCACAGGGGTTTGGGACGCTTCGTTTGGCGACGGTGGGCGTCTCTCTCCCCTGTGTGCGTTATAGGTCAAGTGTGGGACGCCAACCGGCGTCCGTTTCGATATCGTGGTCATCCCGAATGTGGGCTTTGAATTCCACTGCCATACGTTCAGCCTCGTCGTGGTCGAGATCGGTCAGCGCCGGGCGGAACTGTAAGACGGTCTGCCCTTCGCGGTTCGGGAAAAATCCATAGATGCCAACGGCGCTGGTCGCCTCATCCGTCCGTCTGACGCCGGCCCACACCGGCGTTTCGCCCCACACGGCATGGGCTTCCTCGGCAGAGACGATCCCCGCCTGCTGTTCACGGACGGCCAGGAGCATATCCATGCGCTGTTCCCAGTCCGGTCCGACGTAACGATCCAGCAACGCGACCATCGAGTCCTGTGTGACAGCGTGCAGCATCTCAATATGGTTGGCATCCCGCCGCTGCGAGAAGTACAGCGGCTGGCGGCGTCCCTCGTCGGCATCGTAATACGTGCCGGGCAGCACGACATGGGCGTGGGGATTGGGCTGCCCCGGCGTTTCCTCGCCGTCGGTCTGGCGGTGATGGAGGACGGCACTCCACTCGACGCCGGTGTCGATCCCGCGCGCGTCGAAAAAGGCGTTCACCGTCCGCTCGGTGAGCTGGCGGACGAACCACTCACGGTCTTCCGGCGCGACCATGCCGATCAGGTCCGGCGCCGGGTTAATGACCAGGCTGAAGAGCAGCACATGCTCGCTGCGATAGGCCGCGCTGCGTTCGGCGATCTCCGCCACCGACCGGCCCATCCCGTGATCCAGCCAGCGTTCACTGCCGCCCGCCTGCCGCGCTTTTTCATCCCGCGACTCGCGATACGTCAGATATTTCAGCAGGTTCTTCGACTGCTTCGCACCGTCTGTCGACGGCTTTTTGTACTTGACGTTGGCGATACACATCTGCTTGCGATCCACGTCCTACGCCCCTTTCTTCCGCTGGAAGAAAGTCACCAACCGCTCGAGCAGGTCGTTCTGGCGCTGAAGCTGGGCCTCGACCGCATCCAGCCGTCCTTCCAGCTTGCGGGTGATGGCCGCCCGCGTGCCGGGGATATCATCCTGATGCGCCAAGTACAGGTTGAGGGCGTCCCGGATGAGGTCGGTCTTATGCTGCAGCTTGCCATCGCGGGCGCGGACGCGCAGGACTTCCTCGACCCGGCGCATCTGCTCCGGCGTGAACCCGACCGAGATCCGTTCGATATAACCATCACGCTTGCCGCGCTTACGCATCTTCCACCTCCGCAATCCAGGCCTTCAGAGTCTCCGTCAGACGAAAACGACCATACAGTCGGCGCAGCCGCCCATGTGTAACCAGTACACCACCAGCTTGCATATCCTGCACCTCAATGCTCAGCCGTCCCACGCCAGGCAGGACGACCTCGCCGCCATTGACCAGTTCCTCTGACCAGACCTCCAGCAGGATTTCGACGACCTCGGCCACGTCGCGCCGGGTGCGATGCGGCAGCTGCCGGGCGATTTTCGCAATCACATCACGGTGATACACGGTGCGCTCCTTCCTTTGTTTTGCATGTTTTGCAGCCCGTCTGGCAGGCTGCGGGGCTGCCGGCGGGCAGCACCATCCCACACCGCGAAAACCCTCGCGGGTGTGGTCTGTCGGGCTGGAAAACCAGCGCGACAGGTGCGGCGGGTATGCAACACCGCCGCACGGGTGCAGACGCCAGCGGGCGCTGCACCAAGCCCTCCCGGCGACTGAGGGACCAGCGATTTAGCTGGCTGCGTCTGACCCGTAATGATCTCTCATGGATCGTTGCCGTCTTACGGGTCAGGCGCGTATCGCTGTGGCAAGCACAGCGATACCAGGCCGCGCCAGCGGGCTGTGCTGTCGGACGGACGGGAATGCTTACCATGTGGCGTTCCGCATCCGCCGCGTCCGACGCTGGCTTTCGGCTTCCGTCAGGGCTGGCTCAACCGGTGAGGCCCGCGGCTGGGTCTGTCCTACGGCCACCGGTTGGACGTTGGCGGCCACATGCTGGATGAGGCGTTCAAGGTAGGCCGGCATGTCGTTGAGGGCATCTTTGATCCACAGCGTATCCCGCCGCACCTCCAGCAGTTCTGGCAGCTCAATGATCGGCGTCTGACGGCGCTTCATAGGCAACCCCAGGTAGTCACGGATGACGGCGCGCAGCGCCTCACTGCGTTCCCCTTCCGCAATGTCCTCCCACCAGGCCACAATGTCGGCATCGTCATCGTAGTAGGCTTTGAAGTTGATCAGCTTGTAGCTCCGTTTCTTTGACCGGCGTTTCCCCATTTTCCTGCTCCTTGTTGGGGTCTTACGTGTCAAGACACAATGTAAAGACTCGTAAGACCCGCTCTCCAGACTAATCCTCGCGGGTGTTGAAGTTGGCGTAGTAGAGATACCCACGGGCATTGGCGAGCTGCGCTTCCGGCACCAGCTTGGTCTGCGGGTAGGCGTCCGCCACCTGCTCGTAGACCAGTTCGGCACCACCGCCCGACAGATAAATGACATCTACTGTCGTCCCACGCTGCCATTTCTCCGAGAGCAATCCCAGCGTCGCGCTCCGCAGTGGGGCCAGGGCTTCTTCCACTTCATCGCGGTAGTCAATGGGCTTGCCGCTGGCGGTGAAGATGCCGGTTCGCAAGACCTGCTCGACGATCTTGTACGGCACTTTCTCCCGGTAGTCGCGCTCCAGCATGGCGGCGATCCGTTCCTGCGCGGTGTAGACGCCCCCTTCGATGCTGCCGCTCTCTGACGAGATGAATTCCCCATCGTCATCCAGCGCGATGTCCACCGTGTACGTCCCCACATCCACCACGCCGGTGCGCATGTAGGTGTGGTTCACATTGATGTCCCCGGCAGGTGTCAGCATTTGTGCATAAATGGCGCCGTAAGCCTGGGGCATGACCATCACTTCGGTCACATTGGCGATGACCTCGCAGGCGTCGGTCTGGATCAGATGCTGGCCGAACAACGTTTCTTTGAGTTCCGCCGCATCGCGCATATGATCCACCGGCAGGCCAACGGCGAGACGCAGGTGCGCCACATCCCGCCCCCACACCCCTGGCAGCAGCTTGCCGATGGCAACCTTCGCCAGCCGCAGCCGGAAGGCATTCCCCATCGTCTTCTCGTTGGCGGTACGTCCGCGTAATCTCAGTAATTCCCCGGCAGGAACTTGTGCCAGAGCCAGGTCGCCGACGAACCACTGCCCGTCATCATCGGTGATGTGATCGCCGGGGTACTTCTGCTGAAGGGTCTCCTGCTGGAACTTGATCTCATGGGCATGACCCATGACCGACGGAAAGGTGATGGCGGTCTGGTCGGTGACGGCTTTGACGACGCCGTAGCCGATGTCGAGGCCGATGGTGAGGGTGCTGCCCAGGTCGGTGATGTGCTGCTGCTGTTTTTTCGCTTGCTTCGTCATGATCCTCTGGTCTCCAAATCGAATAGGGAAGACTCAGTCTTCGGACCGGTCTTCCAGGTGGGCAAAACGCGACGCCAGCCCGCCCTCAAAGGCGCGAGCCACGTCGCTCAAGTCAAACGGCACAATAGGTTGTTGAGTTAGTGCTGTATCAATACATGTCCATCTCCCTATAAGTCGAGGCAAGGGCAGGGGAAGGGATATAGAATCGGGGTCAGATTCCTCATCAGTGGCAGAAGAATTTGAAGCAAGGCGAGACGACTCCCTGTTTGCGGAAGTTCTGGACTCACGAGGTGTGGCAAGGCGAGATGATGCTGTGGGATTCAGTTTGGCGAGATTTAAGCGGCGGAGACGGTGGAAGTTCTCATTTCGAGGAATTTGTCGTCAGCAACAGTCTGCGACTGCGGGGGAAAGCCACTACACCGTAGGGCACGTCCAGGGCAATTCCACGATTATCTGTACAGTACCGGTTCACGTCAATTCGTCAGGTAAAGTAACCTCAATTATGAAGGCACAATTGATTTGTTGTGCCTTTTTATATCTATGCGATAGATGGGATTAAGAAGCGGTAGAGCGTACTATTCGCCAGCCCATAGCATGGTATAGGCATAGTCTGTACGGCGTGGCGCGAAGCAATCATCACGTACCGCCAAGTTGAGTGCAATCGGCTGATTGCCAAGTTTGATGACCCGCGCAATATACGTGCCGTCTGTGCATTGTCCATCAGGCAGGTCAATGGGGTCGGATGACGTGAAAACACCGTTTTCATCAATCGCAAACGTGCCGGTTGGGTAAACAGACGAATCACCGGGGATACGATCGGGGGCATCCCCCATCGTAAAAGTGCCATCCGAGTTAAAGCTGACATACGCC
>JACKCH010000017.1 GCA_020634115.1 Anaerolineaceae bacterium | reverse complement strand
CCTGATACGCCTATCGCCCAGGTAAATAATCACGGGTTCGAGTCACCTCACCACGCAGAGGAATTCGCGCTACGACTCGCCCACATTTCCAGCGGCTCGTCTGCCGGATTGTACTGGCCGTGCTTCGCTCGAACTTCCCAGACCAAACCCCAAAAGGCATTAAGCGCCTGTGCGAAAAACTGGTATACTCATGACCTCAATAAGGGCAGAACGTGAGCGGGCGCGAACGCCCAATAGCACGACGAGTCTCCGTATCACCGGCAGCGTCTGGGATTTTGGCGCTACTGAGTGAATTTATTCTTCTTTTTTAAGGAAAATTGATATGGAAAAGCGCAAGATCATTTTGGACTGCGATCCGGGGCACGATGATGCCATCGCCATCATGCTGGCGGCAAAAAGCCCGTTGATTGATCTGCTGGGTGTCACTGTCGTCGCTGGAAATCAGACACTCGATAAAACTGTCATGAATACCCTGAACGTCTGCCAACACCTGGGGATTGATGTCCCGATCTATAAGGGCTGCGGACAACCCATGATCCGTGATAAACAGATCATCGCGCCGGAAATTCACGGCGAATCCGGCCTGGATGGGCCGCTCTTTGCCCCGCTTACCAGACGGGTTGAGCCAAAACACGCCGTCCTCTATCTTGCGGAGACGCTGCTCCAATCCGACGGTGACATTACAGTGGTCACCACCGGCCCGATGACCAACCTCGCAATGGCAATCCGGCTCTACCCGGAAATCCTGCCCAAGATCAAGGAAATCGTTCTGATGGGCGGCACGTACCAGTTGGGCAATATGACGCCAGCCGCCGAATTTAACATCTTTGCGGATGCTGACGCGGCGCACGTTGCCTTCACCTGTGGGCGGAAGATCACTATGGTTGGCCTGGACGTTTCCCGTAAAGCACTCTGCCTGCCGTCCGTCATGGAGCGTATGAGCAAGATCGGGACGAGCGCGAGCAAGCTGTTTATCGAAATCATGACCTTCTTCAACACGACGCAAAAGCAGGTCTTTGGCTGGGACGGCGGGCCGCTGCATGACCCCATTACGATTGCGTTTCTGATCGATCCTACCGTACTTACGGTGAAGGAAATGTTCACCCAGATTGATATACGCGGCGAGCAGAGCTACGGCAGGACCAACTGCGACTTCTTTCACAATTCCGGGCAGAAACCCAACAGTTTTGTCGCCACCGATATCAATGTGGCGAAGTTCTGGGATATCATCGAAGCTGGCCTCCGCGCCTATAGCCCATGACAGTGTTTTAAGAAATCGGCACGGTGTTGTGGTTTGGGGGCGGGTTCAACATGTTGAACCCCTACATGCCCCTGATACCAGGGCGATTCTGTAGGCACATGACCGCCCGGTTTATCTCCGTGTTTAATTGTGAAATTGCATCACAGCGGAACGTATGGTTCTGCGCCAGTTCCTGAATTTTCTAGTGTTTATGGGTATTCTGTCATGGAAAGGTTTTCTAATGACACCCCCCTCTCCCACTGAACGCAATGTCCGAAGGATGCTGCCTATCCTGCGCCTGCTGCAAGCGTACCTGCCGCTCCCGGTGGCCCGCTGGTCAGAGAGGCGAGCCGCACAGCGGGTGAGTCTGCCTGCCGGAATCACACGGGAAATTGTGTCTGCCGACGGGGTACGGTGCGAATGGTTCATCCCCCAAGACAGCCCACACGATCACGCGCTGCTCTACCTGCACGGCGGCGGCTTCATCTATGGATTGACATCGCTGCACCGTCAGATGGTCATCGCGCTGGCACAAAAGATGCGCACCCGCGCCCTGATGGTGGATTATCGTCTCGCGCCTGAACACCCTTTTCCCGCAGCTTTGGATGACTGTGTAACCGCTTATCGCTGGCTGCTGAAACAGGGATTTTCCGCGAAGCATCTTGTGGTGGCGGGCGATTCGGCGGGCGGTAATCTGACGATCACAACCGTGATGAAGGTGCGCGACAGTGGCGAGGCGCTGCCCGCTGCTGCGGCGTGTCTTTCTCCGGTGGCAGACCTGACCATTACGGATGATCGTTCAAAGAAGTTCGATGATCCGCTGCTGCATCCAAAAGCAACCCGAGTCTATATAGAATCCTATGTGGCGGATAGCGACGCCCAGGACCCCATGATTTCACCGGCGTTTGGCGATTGGCACGGCCTGCCGCCGTTACTGGTTCACGCCGGAGAAGACGAGATACTGCGCAACGATGCAATTCGCATCGAAGAACTGGCGCGCGCGGCGGGGAGTGAGGTGCGGCTGGAGGTTTATCCGCGTATGTGGCATGTGTGGCAGCTTTATCGGACATTGCCGCAGGCTGTTCAATCCCTGGATGACATCGCGCAGTTCCTTCAATCACACTTGGAGACAGCAACTCAGATTGCCCCATAGGTGAAAGCGCCCCTCATAGGTAAGGGGCGTTTTTAGCTGCCTCACCCTGGTTGGCTGGCGTTGTTACAAGAGCATCAAGCCCAATCTACTCGAAATTGCCCTTCCAGGCCTTGATGCTATAATGCAATGTGTAGCTTAAGTTCCCCAACTATCCTGAAAAAAGCATAGCACACAAAAAGGATCACTTCCGTGAAACCGCTTTTCCGCATTACGCTGATCTGCCTGCTGCTCCTGTTCCCGGCTGCCTTACCCGCACTCGGCCAATCGAACCGCGACGTTATCACGCCGGATAATGTCGCTGATCTGGAGGAATTGTTTTTCCTGCCCCACCGTGACAGGATTATCAATATGGATTTCACCTGGTCGCAGGATGGCACCCTGTTCGGCCTCGCGGGCGGTGGCGGTCTGCGCCTCTACCGTGTCAACGATGACTTCCAACTATTGTTCCAACTCGGGGGCAGTGAATCCAAACGCGCCATCGCATTTAATCCGGATGGCTCACTGGTGGCGGCCTCCGATGGCGCGACCCCGGCGGTATGGCTGTGGGATACCCGGACGGGAGAACGTTCCGCCATTATCAGCACCGGTGACCAATTTTCGGAAACGCTGACGTTCGCCCCGGATGGCCTGTGGCTGGTGACCGATGATTTCACAAACAACTTCAGCCTGTGGGCAGTACGAAACAGCGCCGGGCGAAAAGTTCCGTTTACGCCAGCCAATGCGTACCGTGTCCAGCGTGAATTTCGCTTCGGAGAGGGACTGTATGCGCTGGCCGTCGTTCCTGCCCCGGACACCAATTATTTTTATGTCGCTGCCGGCGTTGCAGGGGACAATCAGGTACTGCTCTGGAACGCGACTACCGGTGAAGAAGAACTCGTCTTTGCGTACCCCGACCTATGGACAGGACTGGACGTGAATACTGAGAGACAGATGATCGCGTCCAGCACATGGCAGGGTGAAGTGATTCTGTGGGGACTGGACGGCACACTGTTAGCGGGTTTTACGACCAACCCGGACTCCCCGGTCAACGGTGTGGCCTTCAATCCGGCAGGAGACCTGCTGGCTACCGTATCGAACAATGGCGCAGTGCGGGTGTATGACATCCGCGATCTGGGGAACATTGACCAACCTCTGTTCCAGACAGCCCATACCGATATTGTGAGTCGTGTGGCGTTCAGCCCGGATGGCACCCTACTGGCGACGATGGGCGCATACGACGGGGTGCGCTTCTGGGGCATTGGCGAAGCTATTCAGCTTCTGCTACCGCCAACCCCCACCCCCCAACCGACACCCACTGCCACGCCCGAACCTGTTCTGGCAATTGGCGGGAGCGCGCGGGTGCAGACCACCGGCGGCGATACACTGAATGTACGCGGTGGCCCAGGTCGCAGCTTCGATATTGTGATGAAGCTGGCAAACGATACGCCGGTGACGCTGATAGGCGGCCCTCAGGAAGCCGATGGCTATCGCTGGTGGCAAATCCGCACAGAAGATGGCACAGAAGGCTGGACTGTGGAAGCAGCGGATGATGAGCAAACACTGATCCCAGTCGCAAGTCCGTAACCCACCTTCCCGCAAGCAAGTGTCACGGGGCCAACCGTTACATTCAAAGATGCGAAGATGCTCCTCATTTTGAGGGGCATTTTTGTACCATCTGCGCTACACCGACATCCTGAACGGGAAACGTTCAAAATCCTCCGGTGTCTGGCGCATGATATTGTTCGCGTAGAAATTGGCAATCATCCGAAAAAAGATCACGATAGTGAAAATGACGAAGCCGATGCGGTAGTCTAGTGATGTGACAAATGGAAGGAGGAATGTCCAAAAAGCGATGTTGTAAACAATCCGAACCAACGCAATCGGGTGGGGTATAGATTGCACCTGTGATCTATAGTCCGCTATCTGTTTCCGAAGCCGTGCGAACCGCACAACCGTATGATACTCAATCGCCGGTCAGTACACCACACCGACAATCGAAATGCCGATCAAACCACTCAGTTCTGTCCACATGGATGTGGAAAACGCTAATACAACAAAGATCACCGCGGGGATGCCCAGCCCAACGGCCATCAGGTTGTTCCAGCGTACCGTCAGGAATCGCTCTCGTGTCATATTGCCGCCTTTTGCCAATGTTGAGTTCTGCCGAATATGATAACAAAAAAAGGCCATTTGCCATAATGGGCTTCCTCGTGTGCCCCCGAATTCGCGTAAATTTTCGTTGCTTCACCAGGAAAACTGGTTTATACTCGCAGATATTTATCGCAATGAACTCTGAAATGTTATTTATCTATAAACAAAAATTGCATGGAGACACAAATACCATGAAAACCCTGGAAGAGAAATACACCCATTACTTATTCCGAGCGGCAAAAGTCGTGCGCGTGCTGGCGGTCTTGTACGTGATTTTCAGCCTTGTCAGTTTCTCAAATGTGTTTTTGGCTACAGCCCAACTTGGTTTTAGCGGCACCCCATTTAATGCAGTCGCCTTGATTGTCCTAATCCTATCCTCTGCGGCAACGCTATTTGTCTTCTTCACCATCGCCAAAGTGCTGAACTTTCTCGGTGATCTGGCCGTGTGGGTCACCGACCTGTGGGAACGCACCGAAGCGATACGCCAGGAAATTATCCCGGAGTAAATCAGTATGAGTCGTTCATTTATGGCGGAAGTGGAAATGCACGAACGCGCCTGGGGTACGCAGTCGTATTCAGGCAGGCCGTCGCTGGCGAAGATTATGGAAGCTCGTATTGTGGTCTTCTGGCGCGAAAATCGGCGCGACCCCGGATACCATATCACGCTGCATGAGAATACGAAGGAAATCCAGAAGTATGTCAACGAAAGCGTGCTGGACATCGGCCTCAAACCGCCTGCACGACGATTGGCACGGCTGTATGTGAACCAGAAACGCATCAGGATTAAGGGAGTCAAGATCATCTTCGAGATGGATGAGTTGGAGCAATCGTGATGCCGCTGCAACTTCGGGAGAGATAGCATGGCTAAGAAAACGAGAAAAAGTGGTATTTTTGACCCTGATTACCGCAGAAAAGGTTGGAATCAGAGTGCCTTCGCGCCTAAAAACAGCACTATCAGCATTAGCAAAGTCTCGTTAGCGATTGTTGTCTTTTTGTTTATCGGCCTGTATATACTCCCGGCCACCAAACCGGCTATGATGACCATGCCGGGCCTGACTATTGCCTTTATTGGCGGATTTATCCTCTGGATTACGCTGGCACTGCTGCTGCGGCGGTGGGCGTGGCGGCGCGTGCAAAAGCGGATACGGCCCGAACAGCCAGAGCCGATGACTTTTGAGTCCGACTCTCCATCTATCAAAACTCAGACAATAAAAAGTGAAACTAAATCCCAGGCGACTACTCAGCCGCCGATAGACCCTATCCAACAGCAGTTAGCCACCCGGAAGCAGCGGTTACAGGGGCAAGTCGAGGCGCACAAGATGACTCCCACAGAGTTTGAACACGAAGTCGCCTGGGTCATCAACATGACCACACCCAACAAAGCCGTTGTGACCGGGGGCGCAGGCGATGGCGGCGTAGACATCAAGGTATACGATGGCAAGCGTTTTGTGGGCATTGTGCAATGCAAAAAACTTGACCCGAAAAAAGCCCTGCCACCGGGTTATATACGCGAGCTAGCAACTGTCAAACAGCAGCAAGGCGTCGAAATCGCCTACCTGGTGACAACCGCTAAAGTCAGCCGGGCAACCGAGCACGAAGCCAAGAAACTGGGCATTAAGATTATTGACGGTGACGACTACGAACAACTGAGAAAACAGGCACAGACCACGCGCCACCGATAGTAGGGGCGCACGGCGTACGCCCCTACAACCAGTAAATTCATTCTGTCGGTGTGTTATGTGTTAGCCTCACTCCCGTTTGCCGCGTGAGGGCATCATGCCTTCCAGCTTGGCGATGATTCCCATCATCACCTCGTCCGCGCCGCCGCCAATCGAGAGCAGCCGGGCATCACGGAAATAGCGGGAAATCCAGGTTTCTTCCATATAGCCCATGCCGCCGTAGAATTGCAGGCAGGTATCCCCCACTTCCCGCGCCAGCCGCCCGGCCTTGAGTTTGCACATGGAAGCGACGCGCGTGACTTCTTCCGGCGCGGCCCCGGACTCCATAAGTGACGCCGCATAATAATTCAACTGGCGCAGCGCCTCAATTTCCGTAAGCAGTTCGACCAGCTTGAACTGAATCCACTGGTTGTGGATGAGCGGCTGGCCGAAAGTCTGGCGCTCGGTGCAGTAGCGCATCGTCTCGCGCACGGCTATCTCCATACCACCCGTCGCGGAGAGCGAACCAACGAGACGTTCCATCTGGAACTGTTCCATTTGCAGGTAGAAGCCCATCCCCTCCGCGCCAATGAGATTGGACTGCGGCACACGGGCATTTTCAAAGGAAAGAACGGCGGTGTCGCTGGATCGGTTGCCGAGTTTTTCCAGTTTGCGGCTGACGCTGAAGCCCGGCGTCGTGGTCGGCACCATGATGAGCGACATCCCCCGGTAACTCTTGCCCGGCTCGGTGCGGGCCAGCAGGCAGACCCAATCAGCCTGAGCGCCATTGGTGATGTACATCTTGGCGCCGTTAATCACGTAGTCGTCGCCATCCTTCTCGGCGCGGGTGATGATTCCGGCAACATCGCTGCCCGCCCCCGGTTCGGTGACGGCGATACAGCCCACCATGTCGCCCCGGATAGCGGGGGCGAGATACTGCTCTTTGAGTTCGTGGCTGCCATACTTCGCCAGCGCCGGGGTACACATATCGGTATGCACCATGATGCCCATCGGCACACCGGCACACTTGCAGCGCCCCAGCTCTTCTGACAGGACAACAGTGAACCAGATGTCGGCATTCGCGCCGCCGTAAGCCTCGTCGTAGTTCAACCCCAGGAAGCCGAGGTCGCCCATTTTCTTGAGAACATCGTGCGCCGGCCAGATTCCGGCTTCCTCCCATTCGTCACAGTGAGGGTTGAGTTCCTTCTCCACGAAATTTCGCACGGATTTACGGAACATCTGGTGCTCGTCGGTAAACGGCTGATAGTGGGTGGTGGGCATAAGAAGAATCCTTTACATAAAAGCCATATTTCGCGATTGTGATACACAAAGTATACCCGGTGTTCGCCCGACTCGGCACATCCCGAAAGGCCATTCCGGTTTGAAGTGATGCGTCTACCCTTCGGAATCTCCCTCCGCCGTCACTGTGATCGTCATCACGTTGGGTATCCTGCCGGGGTACGCACAGGAATCAAAAACACCCATCATCGTAACGGATGGGTGTTCGTATGATTCACGCCAGGCTAACGCAGTTATTCGGATTTTTGCTGGAGTTTGGCCCACTCGTCACGCAGTGTCACGGTGCGGTTGAACACCAGCCTGTCTGCCGTTGTGTCCGGGTCTACACAGAAGTAACCCAGGCGCTCAAACTGGAAACGCCCGCCCGGCGCGGCCTGTGCAAGGCTCGGCTCAACATAGCAAGGCGCGAGCGTTTCGAGCGAATCGGTATTCAGATTGACCAGGAAATCCTGACCGTCTTCGACATCATCCGGGTTGGGCGTGGTGAACAGGCGGTCATACTGCCGCACTTCGGCGGGCAGCGCATGTTCGGCGGAAACCCAGTGCAGTGTAGCCTTTACTTTACGGCCATCGGGCGCATCCCCGCCCCGTGTCTCCGGGTCGTAGGTGCAGCGCAGTTCGATGATGTTCCCGGCATCGTCCTTGACCACCGATTCACACTTAATGAAGTAGGCATAGCGCAGCCGGACTTCACGGCCAGGGGAAAGTCGGTAAAACTTCTTAGGCGGGTCTTCCATGAAGTCAGCCTGCTCAATATACAGCACGCGCGAAAACGGCACTTTGCGCGTGCCGGCATCCAGGTCTTCCGGGTTGTTGATGGCGTCGAATTCCTCGGTCTGCCCCTCAGGATAGTTGGTAATCACGACTTTGAGCGGATCAATCACGCCCATCACGCGGGGAGCAGTCTTGTTGAGTTCCTGGCGCACACAGTATTCCAGCATGGCAATGTCGGCGGTACTGTTACTCTTGGCGATCCCGGCCATATCAATAAACGTGCGGATAGCCTCCGGCGGATAGCCCCGGCGGCGCATCCCGGAAAGGGTCGGCATCCGGGGATCATCCCACCCGGCGACATGCCCTTCTTTCACTAATCGGATGAGGCGGCGTTTGCTCAAGACCGTATTGGTCAGACGCAGGCGGGCAAACTCAATCTGGCGGGGATGGAAAATACCCAACTGATCCAGAAACCAGTCATACAACGGGCGGTGGTCTTCGTATTCGAGCGAACACATCGAATGTGTGACGCCCTCAATCGAGTCGGACTGGCCGTGCGCCCAGTCGTACATCGGGTAAATATGCCAGGTATTGCCGGTACGTGGATGGGTCGCGTTGAGAATACGATACATCACCGGGTCGCGCATGTTGATGTTGGGCGAGGCCATGTCAATTTTAGCGCGCAGCACACACGCGCCTTCCTCAAATTCGCCCTGCTTCATGCGTTCAAACAGATCGAGATTTTCTTCAATTGAGCGATTCCGGTGCGGGCTGTCCTTGCCGACTTCGGTCAGCGTACCCCGGTATTCACGAATCTCATCGGCGCTGAGGTCATCCACATAAGCCTTGCCATCTTTAATGAGCTGCACCGCCCACTGATAAAGCTGTTCGAAATAGTCCGAGGCGAAGAAAAGACGGTCTTCCCAGTCATAGCCCAACCAGTGAATATCGTGCATGATGCCATCAATATATTCCTGCTCTTCTTTAGCAGGGTTCGTATCATCAAAACGCAGGTTACACTGGCCGCCATAGAGCTGTGCAGTAGCAAAATCAATGTGGATAGCCTTTGCGTGGCCGATATGGAGATAACCGTTCGGCTCCGGTGGGAAGCGCGTGTGGACAACGCCGCCAAACCTGCCGGTAAGATTATCCTCATCAATGATCTCGCGAATGAAGTTGGTGCGTGCAGTTTCCGTCGTATTGTCAGTGTCGGGTCTCTCGTGATCCGCCATGATGATTGAATCCTCAACTCCAGGTGATTGCCAGGGTTAAGGATAGCGTATATAAGAGAGGTTTTACAGGTTCAACCTGCCTGGATGCCGCGTAAGCACCCGGCAGTCCTTATTCGCCCAGGACTTCGTCAATATGGCGAACCAGTTCCAGCACACCAGCGATGTCTTCCTCGCTGAGGACACTGCCCCAGGCGGGCATCACAGTATTGATAACACCATTACGGACGATGGTCAGTATCTGGTAGTCGGTATAATTGCGCACCTGGTCGGTGTGGAGGCTGGGGATACCGGGGGCACCCTCAGCAAAAGTGCCATGACACCCGGAACAGTACAGCGAAAAGACATTCTGACCCCGTTCCAGCGGGGTGGGTGGCTCCGGGTTGAGCAGGGATTGGGTCATGGCATCATTATATTTCACAACAAAATCACCTTGCAGAGATTCCTGAAGGGAGATATTGCCGTAATATTTGACTGCACATTCACTCACATCAATATGGATTCGCGCTTCTGTTGGCGCAATGAATCTGCCGGAAATCGGTGAATCCGTTGTGGCTTCCCCCAGTGATTTGAAATTCACGTTACAACCGTTCTGCTGGATGAGCGTCAGGGCAGCAGCGGGGATTTCAGGATAATTCGGATAAATCGAAAACAGGCCATTTACCACCCCGCCCTCGCTCACGTCCATCCAAATCTGGACGGGAGGGTAGGCTTCGACAGGAGTCCGAAAATCCGTCCACAACCAGCGCCCGGTCTGGGCCAGAGCCGGGTCAATGGGTTCTGGTAGTCGAACCGTGCCTGGGCCAAGCGCAAAAACCATCACGCCGGTGGCGGCGAACAGGAGGACAAAGAGGAGCAGGGCTGATGTCGTGGCATCATTCTGTGTTTGATTCATGGAAGGAACTTTCTTTCATAACGGGGGCGTCCTTGGCGTAAGCAGCCAGAGAAATGAAGTGGGGGCATGACCCAGTGGCACACCCCCACAGGAAAAGCCTAACGATCCAGTTCGCGAACAGCAGCTTCGATGTCGGCGTCGGCAGCTGTGCCGAGTTCGATCCATTCGAGTTGGAAGTAGTGCTCAGCCCCGGTGCCGCCCATCTGGGTGACTTTCGCAGCGTAGAGCGTACCCGCGGAGAGGTCACCAGCTTCGGTCGCCACAAACTTAAACATCATCGTATTAGAACCATCATCGCCGTGATAGGCTGTGCGCAGGTCAGCGGCGATTGAAGCGTTTTCGTGGCTGAAGCGGCCCATCGCATAACGCTTGGCGACATCATCACCAACCCCGTCGGGCGTAAGTTCGACCAGCCAACCGTAGTCATACGGGTTGGCCGCACTGCCCAGGTAGTCGCTCATGCCAACCACATTGTTAAAATCGCTGGCAATCGGTTCGTACTCTTCGCCGCTCAGCCCGGTATTCCAGGGGGTGACGCTCGCGCCGCAGTTTGTCCAGGTGCCGTTCACGCTGCTGAAGTCCACCATCTGGCCGTCGAGGACATTCCAGCCGTCCATGGTGTGCTGCAGGTACAAACGGCCAACACCACCGGGGATACCCTCGAAATTGGTGTACAGCCAGCCTTCGCTGCTGGCTTCGCCCACCGGCAGCCACATGTTGCCATCGGGGTCATTGTTGACGTATTGCAGGGAGCCATCTACACGGTAGATGCCGCCAAAAACCTGGTTGCCGATGCTGCTGGGGATCGGGTCACCGACACGAGCCAGAACCTGAACCTCGCCAGCGGCCACCCCCAGGACGAGCTGCGCGTCACCCTCGGGGACGGCGACTTCTTCAAAGTCGTCGGTGTTGGCGTTGAAGCCGTTAACAACTGTGACGACGCCGGCATTGAAGGGATACAGGTTGGTGGCGTCAGGGTGCTGGGAATTGATGAAGACCGTGCCGTCTTCGGCAATGAAGAAGCCGGTGACTTCAGCGCCCGCCGGGGTATAACCGAAGCGCTTGAGCGAGCCGTCCGCCGGGTCAAAAACCCAAATCATATTGTTGTAGTGGTTACCGGTATCTTCCCAGATCCACACACGGCCACGCGCATCCACGCCCACACCATCGGGGTTGGAGATGTTGTTCACATCGCAGCGGTTTTTGCCACCATCAGGGTTATATGCACCACCGATGACCAGGGGACGCAGTTCCGCAGCATCATAGGATTCATCCAGGTCGGCGTAGTAGACGATACCGCAGCGGTTTTCATCCAGAGCGATGTCACCTTCACCGTCAGCCATGCTGCTGGTGATTTCGGTCATCGCCATATACAGGCGCATGTTGGCGCTATCGACCACAACCCATTCCATTTTGCGAAATTCGGCGGTGGCGCCCAGGGACGCACCATAAGCGCGACTTTCCAGGAAGGCGGCATACGGGTGGTCGAGAGGGATCATATTGCCTTCAGCTTCTTGGGCGGCAACCGGGGCGATAACCGATAGGATGATCGCGGAGACGATCAGTAATCCAACAGACAAAACTACACGACGATTCATTAGTCATTCCTTCCTATGGAACAATTAACACTACGGCCTCTACGAAACCGGTAGAATGCCAGTGCCTAGACTAACGCCCCATCGTTAAGCAAGAAATCTGAATGCGTTAATCCAATTTAATGGGAAGGATAAAAATCAGTTTTGTTATGTATAAGACATAACTGAACACGATAGGTCGTCAGGAAACCCCGCTTAGTCTTATATGATTTGCGCTGAAATGAGACAAAAGCGGCAGGCAGAACCGATATAAACACAAGCTGCCGCCTGCCAGGGGTTGGCACGCTTTCTTTTGGAGCAGGCGGGTTTGACGGAGGCTGGCCTTAGCCTGCCACCAGCAGTTCAAACACGGGGTGAGCGCTGGCTTCGGCCTCGAATGCTTCCATAGGCGACTCCAGCGTGACCGTAAAGTACTGGCGAGTGATGGCATTTGCTGTGATATAGGCTTTGAGGATCGGGGCAGCTTCCTGAGCGGGCAGTTCCTGGAGTTTGAGGGTTTCCTGTTTCGACCCGCGTGCAAGGGTGACTTCGCCGCTCACACGGGCGTTTTTCACCCAACTCACCTCACCATACGGTGAAACCACATAGCGTCTGTCACCTTCAATAACAGGAAATACCAGCATAGAGTACAATTTGCCGGTCTTGCGCCCGCGCACGGTGAGCACATACATCTTTGCGGGCATGATGCCCATCCGAATCAACCCGACCAGGATACGATTTACAAAACGGGTTATCCCGTTGATCTGATATGTTTTTGCCATGATTCGACTCCCCATAAGCTATTGAATGGGGTTGATTATAGACCAGCGTTCAGCATCAGGATATTAAATGGCTGTTAAACTTTAGTCTGGTCGAACAAAAACGTGTTTTAAAACACACAGTGGGCGCTCATGATGATGCGCCCACTCGGTGAAAACAGGCTGGACGGAGTATCAGGCTTCTGCCGGGGCGTAGTCAATTTCCTTGAGCGTTGACAGAATCTGTTCCCAGGTCGCCGGGGAGTCCCACTCGACGGTGACGGTTTTGGTATCCACCACGCCTTCAACCTTCTTCACGCCCGCGAGTTCACTGACTTCGTTCTGAATGGTGCGTACACAGCCATTACAGCCGATATTTGGTACCAGAAAGGTCTTGCTATCCATGTTGCTCACCTCATTCGCTATGTAACCGATCATTTCGGGTATATACCCCATAGGGTATATTATAACGCATTTGGGGCTGAGGATACAGGCCATTTAGCACAATTAATCCGTGCCAATCGTTGGGGCCGCGGTTTCGTAGATCAAAGCCGGGTCTTCGCCAATGGGGGTGGGAACATCACCCAGCGCACCGCTTTGCATATATTGCGGCGGGAACAGACGCCGCTGTGCCAGCCGGTAGAAGCCAATCACCGCCAGTGATGTCAGAACCATGCCGCCGACCCAGGTCGCACGAGGCGCGATAGTATCCCCCAGGAAACCACCGATAACCGGCGCTGTGCCTGAAGCCAGGGGATATGACATGCTCAGGACACCCAGGTAGCGGGCACGCTGGTCGGTGGGCGCGATATTAGCGATCAGCCCGGTGATGGTTGGTGTGATGAGCAGCTCGCCAGTCGTGATAACGATCATACTGCCCCAGAATGCCCAGAATGATGATCCCAGCGCCACACTGCCCACGCCCAGGGCGTAAAAGATCGCCCCGACAGTCATAACCGGGAAAGGACGGAACCGTTGTGTCAGACGAGTGACAGCGAACTGGAAGAGGACGACCATAGCCGCGTTGGTCGTAATCAGCAGACTGTACTGCGACTCCGGCATCCCGAAATTTGTCTTGGTATAGATCAGCAGCAGGCTGAATACGAGGGTTGGGGCGCTCAAAGACAGCACAAACAGCCCCCAGGTGGTGATAAACAGGCGGTCTTTGAGAATAACCCAGAAGCCGCCGCTGGCCTGCTGTTCCTGGTATGACTGGCGCTGAGGGATTGTTTCCGGCAGGACATAGAGGGCGATGAACGCGATAGTCACATTGACGGCGGCAGTGATGTAAAACGTAACCTCGAACGAGAAGGCGCTTATCAACAGACCGCCGATGGCCGGGCCGATGGCAATGCCCAGGTTGCTGCTGGTGCGAATCAGGGCATAGGCCTGGGTGCGCCGCTCCGGTTCGACCAGATCGGCCACCATCGCGTTGCTGCCCACATTAAACACCTGGCCGACTGCGCCATAGAGCGCAATCAACACGATCCAGACCGGCAGCGCCCGGGTAGAACTCATCAAAACGAGTGTAGCACTGGTGGCGAACAGCCCGACGATCATCAGACCTTTGCGCCCTACCCGATCCATAAAGGGGCTGACGTAGATCGTAGAAATCAGGCCGCTGAACGATTGCAGTGTAATCAGCAGCGCCGTGACCGTCAGCGGGATTCCCAGGGTATCGTGCATATACAGCGTGAGAAACGGCCAGACCAGGCTGGAACTGATACGGTTGATGAATAATCCATAGAACAGTACCCAGAAGGTGCGGGGATAGGAACGTGCTTTTGTGGTCATAGGGATGTGATCTTTACGTACAGCAGGGTGCGGCACGCCACACCCTGGTGAGTTCATCAATACATAAACTATACGTTCTATTGTACTGCGATAATCGCCAGACCAACGCAGTCCATCAGCCCAGTAACCCGGCGATTTCCGCCTGTGCCGCTTGATCGGTCTCGTGACGCTGGGCGTTCACCAGCAGCGAGCGGGCGTCACCGCCCAGGATACGCCACAGCGCCCAGGCTGCGTGACCGCGAATCAAGGGGCTGGCGTCGCCCAGCAGGGCCTCTAGCGGTGGAACCGCAGCCCGGTTGCCCCAATTTCCGGCAGCGATGCAGGCATTCCGCACCAGCCGTTCGCGCTTGATGCGGTAGAGCGGCGACCCGTAATAACGGGCGTGGAAACCGGCCTCATCCAGTGCCAGCAGATCAAGCAGCGGTGGAGCGGCGCGAGTCACATCCTGCGGGTAGAAAACTGATTCCTGAGTGGGCGTGGCGAAACGTTGAAATGGGCAGACATCCTGGCAAATGTCGCAGCCAAACACCCAGTTGCCCATTAGTGGACGCAGGTCACGGTCAATCCAGCCTTTATGCTCAATTGTCAAGTAGCTGATGCAGCGGCGGGCATCCAGTACGTGGGGACCGGGAAACGCCCCGGTTGGACAGGCAGTCAGACAGCGCGTGCAGTTCCCGCACATCGTCGCCCGACCTGGAACATCGTATGAATCCAATTTTAGTGTAGTGAGGATTTCGCCCAGGAAAAAGCCGCTGCCACGCCGGGGGTGTATGAGCATCGTATTTTTGCCGGTGAACCCCAGCCCGGCCTGATGCGCGTGACTCCGTTCAAGCAGTGCGCCGGTATCCACATAGACGCGGTGGATGGAATCCTCTCCCTGCTCCACTGCCAGCCACTCCGCTAATGCTTCCAGGCGAGGCGTCATGATGTCATGATAGTCCGCGCCCCAGGCATAGGCTGCTATGCGACCGCGCGCCGGGTCTTCGAGGATAGCAGGCGGTATCATTCCAGTATGGTAGCCCAATCCGACTACGATGAGCGACTCAATGCCAGGCAGGATGGCGTTTAAGTCCCGGCGGCGTGCCTGGCGGTCAGGGCGTGCCATATACCCCATCCCGGCGTGCATCCCAGCGTCAATCCAGCGGAAATAGGCCTCCAGTGCGGGAGAGGGTGCGGCGCGGGTAACGCCCACCAGATTGAAACCGAGTTCAACGGCTTTGATTTTCAGTCGTCCGGTTAGCCCTGTATCCTTGTCACCCACTATAAAATCTCGCATAATCGGACAGGTTCACTATTGTACACCGGGCGGAGGATAAATTGGCGGATTATCAGGATGAGCTGGCGGCACGGTGGCGGGAACTGGCACAGCCGGAAGCAAGCTGGCATGTGTTGGAAGTCACGACACGGGGCTGCATCGTCACGTCCAGCGGAGTCAGTACCACACTGTCCGTCACCGACCCGACGGCACTGCCGTTAGCGGAAAACCGTTTCGACCTGGTGACATGCCGGAATGCTGTAAGTGGTTTCCCTGATAGTTACCGCTTTATGCTGGAAATGAGACGGGTACTCAAACCGGGGGGAATCCTGCTGGTGAAGGATGTCCTGCTACCGGATGGCGAACGCGCCGCCGGATATGTAAACGCCTTCCTGAAACTGCGCGATCCCCGCCATATTCGCGCTTATGCCGACTATGAGTGGGAAGGCACTGCGCTTGACGCCGGGTTCGAAGTAGCCCTGGTTGAACGCTTCACCCATGATGTGCCGCTTCTCGACCCGAATGCTGAAGAACCGTATACGCCATATAGGGTCGAACGGCTGCACATTCTACTCAGGCAGGCACCCCAGGCGGCAGCAGCGTGGCTGCAACCACACTGCCCCGGCACGGCTGACGCGAGGTTTACACAGCACACGATCATCCTGAAAGCCGTGAAACCTGTGTAGATCAAAAAGGCGGTGAGACTTTCGCCCACCGCCCTGCACAGTGTGATTCTGATGTGTTACCTAGTTCTTGGATGCCAGCTTTTTGCCGGTTGACTTGACCGGGATCATCCGGGGCTGGGCTTCTTCCGACTTCGGAACAACCAGCGTCAGCAGCCCGCTCTCGTAGGTCGCCTCGACCTTTTCCTGGTTGACCCGACCACCAAGATGCACCGAGCGCCGCACTGTGCCGTAGCCGCGTTCCTGGATCAGGACGCGCGCGTTCTCCGGCAGAGCCGTCTGCGGGATTTCCGCCGTAATACTCAGCGTGCCATCATGCAGCCGCACATCAATTTTGTCAGCATTGACACCAGGCAGCGCCGCGATGATGGTAAAAGCCTCATCGGTCTCGTAGACATCAATACCCAGGGTGTCCCCGGCGTATTCCGAGCCGCGCCAGCTCTCGTCAAACAGACGATCCATCGCCCGCTGCATCGCCAACATCTCACGGAAAGGATTCCACCGTACTACTGTCATTTTTCGCCTCCTAAAAGGTTCTCAGAAACGAATTACCGATCCATTCTGATTCAAGCACTGCAATATAAAAAAAGCCTATGCGAAATGTCAAAAACACGTAAGACAGTGGTTCAGGCTTTTCGGGCATCTCCCCCATTTCAATCGTTGGTAAATATGGTAGGCTAACGAAATACAGTAAGAAGAGTTGAAAGCAGAACTGACCCGCTAAGGCTGAAAGGGCGAACGAGTGAGCAAATCACCACTTTCACGAGAAGAGCTGCGTGATATTATTGACCTGTCGCTGTGGGTAGGGCAGCTTTTGCTCCAGCACGGCGCGGATGCGGAGCGTGTGGAGGAGACGATCCACCGATTCGGCACAGCATTGGGCTGTGACTGGATTGATGTGCTGGTTTCACCCAATGTGATCGCTATCACGACCACCAGCGGCGAGGAATTCCGCACAAAAATCCGGCGCGTAATCAGTATCGGTGTGAATATGTTCATGATTAGCGCCATCAACCGCCTGAGCCGCCGCGTGGCCGCCGGGGAGTTAGACCGTTTCCAGGTGCGCTCAGAAATCGAGCGGATTACCAGTACCCCGCCCCTGTATCATCGTTGGGTCGTGGTCGGTATGGTCGGGCTGGCGTGCGGCGCGTTCAGCCAGCTTTTTGGCGGTGACGGCCCGGTCTTCGCGGTGACCGTGGTGGCGTCCTCAATTGCCATGTTCATACGGCAGGAACTGACCCGGCATTACTTCAACCCGCTGCTGATCGTGATTGCGACGGCCTTTGTCGCCGGGGTAATCGCGGCGATGGGGGTACACTTCAACCTGGGCGACCAACCAGAATTGGCGCTGGCGGCATCGGTGCTGCTTCTGATACCGGGTGTACCGCTCATCAACAGCGCTGAAGACCTGATTAAAGGGCACTCCGTTCTTGGGCTGACACGGGGTATTGTCGGCGGACTCATCACACTGGCAATCGCATTAGGCCTGTCACTGGCTCTGAGGCTAATGGGAGTTGATACGTTATGAATGCAACCGATTGGGCGATGCTGATGGTTCGTGATGCGTTCTGGGCGGCAGTGGCGGCTGCCGGGTTCGCAATCCTCTTCAATGTGCCGCACCGCACGTTAGCCGGGTGCGCTATCGCAGCGGCGGTTGGGCACATGACACGAACGTTACTGTCGCAGATTGGCGTAGATGCCCAGATCGCCACCTTAGCGGGCGCGACGTTAATCGGGTTTACGGGCGTGGCTTTCGCCCGGCGCTGGCGCACCCCGGCGATGGTTTTTACCATCAGCGCGGCAATCACCCTGGTTCCCGGTGTAGTCGCCTACAAGACGATGCTGGGGCTGCTGGAACTGACGCGCATTGACCCGGCGCAGGCCACGCCGCTCCTGGCAGATGTGGCTGTCAACGCGGCACGCACAGCGTTCTCGCTCGGTTCTATCGCGGTGGGCATTGCCGCGCCAAGCCTGCTGCTCTTCCGTCAGAAGCCGATTGTGTGAAACAGTGGATAAGCATATCCCATCTGAAATGAAGCAATCGCAGGTCACTGCATCACGTCTTATTACTCCAATAAAGTATAATTATAATGAATACAGATTCACTAGAAGATCGTGAGGCGCAGGGAATGGCTGTCAAACGAGTAGCGGATATGACGTTGGATGAACTGAATGCATTGATTGACGAGCGGTTGCGACAGATTCTGAAACCACAGGATAATCGCTCTATCGAGGAAGTACTGGACTCAATTGACCGCAATATGTGGACACCACCACCAGGTACGAAATCATCCCTTGAATTATTACGGGAAGATCGTGACGCATGACGGATTATGTTATTGATGCCAGCATCGTTGTCCAGCGTCTCATTCGAGATACCTATACCCAACACGTAAAAGTGTTATTCAGACAGTTGCTCACCGGGAACCGGCTCATCATACCCGAATTCTGCCTACTGGAATGCACCAATGTCATCTGGAAGCAAGTCCGCTTTCAGGGAATGCCACAGGATCAAGCCGATAATTTGGTCCATGACTTAAACGCCTTGCCGCTAACCATTATGCCTGTAACAGGATTACTGGCGCGTGGATTGTATATTGGACTCATTCATGAACTGGCTGTGTATGACTCGGTATACATTGCACTGGCTGAACGGCTGCGGATACCACTCATTACTGCTGATGAACGACAAGAAAAGGCAGCTAACGCGATGGGTGTAACGATCAAAGCGCTGACTGACTTCTAAACTATAGACTGATGTGTTCTTTGCGAAAACCTTCCTGATCCCCCAAATTGGTCTCTTGACCGCATTTCCAGGTCGTATGACAATGAGAAATCACCGCGAATGAGCAGTTCCGGTGTAAAAACGCTCTGTCAACTGCTGGCTACCCCTGAGAAACAACGCATGTCGTATATCCTGTCCCTGTATCGTGCCCGTCACCATCCGCTGGTGCTTTCGCTGTATGTCCCGGCGTTCCTGTTCTGGTTTGCGAACAGCCTGATCTTGCCGGTGCTACCGTTATACGCCGGTGAGTTTTCTATTTCCTATGGGCTGATCGGGCTGCTGTTGGCAGGGGACGGCATCGGAATGCTGCTAGGGGACATCCCCGGCGGGCTGCTGCTGCGACGCTTCGGCGGGCGGCGGGTGATGATCGGGGGCATCGCCGGGGCGACGCTGGCGACGGCGGCGCTGTTCTGGGCGCATTCCATACCGGAAGCCCTGCTCTACCGGATCATCAGCGGATTCTGTGTGGCTGGCTACAGTGTGGCACGCCACGACTATATTTCAAGCAGTGTCAATGCGGGCACACGCGGGCGGGCGATTTCACTGCTTGGCGGGATGTACCGCACCGGCAAATTCGCCGGCCCGGCGATAGGCGCGAGCATCGCGGCGGCCTTCGGACTGCGGGTGACCTTCCTGATGGCGGGATTAATGGGCGTGGTGGCGCTGTTGATTGTAGCCTGGTATATGCCAGATACGGGTATCCCCCAAGCCTCCCCCATCAGCGGCAAACAGCAGATTATCAGCACCGTCAAAACCCATATCAGGGTATTCAGCACCGCCGGGCTGGGGCAAATTTTCGTGCAGATGCTCCGCAGCGGCACTCTGGTCATTATTCCACTGTACGCTGACCGCGTGCTGGGGTTGGGTGTGCAGGATATTGGCTTCATCATGAGTCTGGGTGCGGCAATGGATATGCTGATGTTCCTGCCTGCCGGAATTGTCATGGATCGCCTGGGGCGCAAGTACGCAATCGTCCCTAGTTTCATCATTCAGGCCTGCGGGATGGCGATCATCCCCTTTACCTCCAGTTTTGGCGGACTGCTCTTCGCAGCCGGAATGATCGGTTTCGGCAACGGCCTGAGTTCCGGCACCATGATGACTATCGGCTCTGACCTGGCACCCAGGAACTCACGCGGGGAATTCCTGGGAATCTGGCGGTTAATTGGAGACATCGGCTCATCGGGCGGGCCAATTGCGGTGGGGGCAATTGCCGGGGCGCTGACCCTGCCGCTGTCGGCGCTGGTGATGACCGGGATAGGCTTCCTGGCCGCCTGGACATTTTCTTACCGCGTGCCGGAGACACTCAAGAAAGAGGTGCGGCAGATTTAGCCTACCATATTACAATTCGGTTTGATCTTACGCCACGTAAAATAGATACTCGTCTATAATAAATGGTGTTCATTTCATTGATGGACACCCTTATCAGAAATCATCTATTGTGAGCGTATTGTTATGCGTTCGCAATACATCATGTCAAAAGGAACAACGACATGACGGACGCACAAACCCTTTTCCGCCAGGGCGTCCTCGCAGTCCGAGAAAAAAACGTTGCTGAAGGACGCAAACTCCTCACCGAATCACTGCGCCTTGATCCGAACAATGAGATGGGTTGGTTATGGCTGTCGCGCACGGTCTCCAAAGCGGAGATCAAGCTGCAATGCCTGGATCGCACCTTGAGGCTGAACCCGGCCAATGAAGCGGCCAATGCCATGCGCCAGCAAATCCTCAACGAGATGAATCACCGTGACGCTCCACCGGTCTCTGATGTGGCGGAAACTGAAGAAGAAGCCGCACCGCCTCCCAGGCCCAAACGCAAAGTACCCACTGCCGCTCAACAGCGCCAGATGCAAGATTGGTTGAGCAGCGCGGAGCGACTCGTTGAGCAGGAGGATATAGAGGGGGCAATTGATAAATGGATCCGGGTGCTGGAGATTGTCCCTGACCATGAGATCGCCCTACCGAGCGCCGTGCGCCATCTTTCCCGCCAGAAGCATATTGACGATGCGCATGACCTGGTGTGGGACGCTATCCAGAGTGACACAGAGAATCCGGCAATTTATCTGACGGCGATTGACATCGCCCGCTACCAGAAAAACGACTACGAAGCCAACGAGCTGCGGGAACGGCTGGCTCTGCTGCCTACCGCTACCGAGGATATGATTAGTGAGCTGGTAGACTATTACCGGGAACGCGACGAACATCACCAGGCTGAAACCATCCTCCTGAACGGCATCCAGAGCCATCCCCAAAGCCAGAAACTTCTGGTACGGATGGGCGACTTACTCACAGACTGGGGACGCAAACACGAGGCGCAAACCCATTATGAGCGTGCCGCCCGCCTGGGCACACGCACCAAGGAAGGCAAAGCCGCCGACCAGAAGCTCCTGGCAACAGCCCCGCTGCTGACCGACAAAGAACGCGGCAGCATGACCCTGGCGTGGCGGGAAGCGGCGGGGGTCGGGGTCGCCTATCTGCTGCTGGGTTGGCAGGATGCCGGGTTGAACATGGCCTTCATGGGGGTATCACGGTGGTTAGGGGTTCTGCTCAGCGTGGCCGGGGCGTATCTGACCATCACGGCCACATCTTCACCCCAGCAGCAGCCGCTGGGACGCTTATTCAACGGTGAACCGCCGGAAAAACCGAAGCGCAAACACGAGGATGCACCGTCGGAAGCCGCCGGGCCGATCCCTGCCGCCAGTGAACTACCGATCATCCCCGCACATATCCGCCTGATATTGGGGAGCGTTGGCATAGCGATTCTGCTGGTTGCCTTCTGGCTGGTCTTTTCTCAGGCGATTACCCTGCTGGTGAACCCGGTGCCGCCCTGCATCCCGACAATTGAGCAACTTATCAGCGGGGAAGCGCACGGATGCTAAGCCCAATCATTCTGTTCTTATACTTCCTGTTCTACTTTCTGCTCAACGTGATTCTGATGGCGGTTTACACGCCGCTGCCAGTCAGCGATACCGGCACGGTACGCTACCGGACGATGCCCTGGGGAACCTTCGCCCTGATTATCATCAACTCACTGGTTTTCCTGCTGTGGCAAGCGCCCGAATACTACCAGGCGGAGACGGTAGCGGATTTAGCCCCGTATATCAGCAAACTGTGGACATACGGTTATCGGGAAACACACTTACTGCTCCCGGATTCAATCGGGGCGTTCACGACCTTCACCAGCATGTTTATGCATGGTGGGATGTGGCACTTGTTCGGGAATATGTTGTATCTGTGGACATTCGGGCGGCGGGTAGAGGATGCCTGTGGCACAGTCCGTTTTCTGTTGTTCTACCTGATGGCAGGCATGGTTGCCAATATGTTCAGCGGGATACTGAATCCATCCGCAGTGGATTTACCCGGTATTGGGGCAAGCGGCGCTATTTCCGGCGTGATGGGGGCATATCTGATTCTGTTCCCGGGCGCACAGATTACCTGCATGTGGGCACCGGCAGGCACCTGGCTGCGAATGCCGTTTGTCTGGCTGATGAAAGCCCTGCGCATCCCTGGCTTCAAGGACGCAAAAACCTGGAAAACCGAGAGTGTGATGAGCATCAACCCGATCAAGAATACTTATATCTACCTGCATAACAGCCTGATTTCACTCCCGGCCTGGACGCAGCTGCTCTTTTTCCTGGTCCTGCAAATTGCGCCATCTATTGAGGATATTCAGGGTGGCAAAGAGGTGGGCGGGGTGAACACGCTGGCTCACCTGACGGGCTTCCTGGCGGCGCTGCTGATCTTCCTCTATGTGCGGAAAGACCTGCTCACGCGCTATTTTGCTGGCCGGGCGTTATAAAGGCGAAGCTGCCTTAAACAGTAACTGCGCCGGTACGATTGCCAGCGCAGTTAAGATCAATGAAACTGTTATAAACCATCTACCGACGGTTTGCCCCACTGTTTAGCGGGTTGAACGTACTATATAAGATTGTGGGTTCGTTGACTTCAATAGTCCGCCCCTTTCACTACAATCTTATACCTACCATCAGCATAACGCTTATATACGGCTGAGTCAAGTAAATTCGTAAATAACGAAAACGCCCCATCGGAAGACAGGGCGTTGGTTTGCGTATACAGCGGTACGGCTTAGGTGAGGCGGGTGTAATACTCAACGATGAGTTGTTCATCCACCGGCACCTGGATTTCTCCACGATCCGGCACACGAGAAAACACAGCGCTCAGATTATTGGCATCCACGTCCAGATACTGGGGTGAATACGGTGTCGACTCCATCGATTCGATGATGTGGACATTCTTACGCATCTTTTCGGATACGGAGATGGCGTCGCCAATATTCACCGTATACGACGGAATATTGAGCCGCTGGCCGTTGACCTGAATATGCCCATGACTGACAAGCTGGCGGGCGGCCCAGATGGTGGCCGCGAAACCGGCACGGTAAACCAGGTTATCCAACCGGCGTTCCAGCAGGATCATCAGGTTCGCCCCGGTATTCCCAGGCTGCTGGCGTGCCTTGAGGAAATAGCGGCGCATCTGGCGTTCACGAATGTTATAGATAAAGGACAGCTTCTGTTTTTCGTTTAACTGCAACCCATAGTCGCTGCGGCGGCCTGACCGGAATTGCTTTTCCTTGCCATGATCGCCGGGCGGATAGGCGCGTTTGTCCATAATACGCTGATACTTTGGACGCGGAATCAGCACTTCTCCGAAGCGGCGCTGAATTCGCGCTTTTGGCCCATGATAGGATCCCATTGAAATTCAACCTCTTGATGACTCAAACTGACAATTTTGAGAGGAAATTGCAGCCTTTTAAGTATTGTAACGACTTTGAGGGAGAATGCCAGGGTGGGTTTTACGGGTGGGTGCAGTAGACAGGCTATCCAGCGGCTCCCAGCACCTATCCGAGGCGGTTTTTGAATTGCGGCAGTTACTGCAAAAAGGGCTGCTGGCCGCTGGCCGCTGGCTGCTGGCGACTTGACGCCGTGCGTTTGCGGTCAGGACTACCAAAAGGGCGATAACCTGCATGAGCGTGCCGTGCAGGTCGAGGTGGCGAAAACGCGGCAGAGCGGTTCAGGAGGCACAGGACAGCGTGCCTCTTTTTGCATTGGTATTACGGAATGTGACTGCTGATACGTTACACTGTTGACAGCGTCATTACTCAATCAACCAGGAGGGACACGGACAATGGAATATCGCAGTCTGGGACGAACCGGGGTGCAGGTCAGCGCCTTATGTCTGGGATGCATGAACTTCGGCGGCAAGACGCCTGAAGCCGAATCGCTGGACATCATTGACCGGGCATTAGAAACGGGTGTGAACTTTCTCGATACCGCCAACGTGTATACACGCGGCAAGAGTGAAGAAGTTGTCGGCAAAGCCCTGAAGCGCAACGGCAAACGTGACCGAATCGTGCTGGCAACCAAAGTGCATGGCCGCATGGACGATGACGACATCCTGTCTTCCGGGAATAACCGCCGCCACATCATCCAGCAGTGTGAAGCCTCGCTGCGCCGCCTGCAAACCGATTACATAGACCTCTACCAGATTCACCGCCCGCAGTCCACCACGCCGATTGACGAGACGTTACGGGCGCTGGATGACCTGATTCGCGCCGGAAAAGTACGGTACATTGGCACCAGCACGTTCCCGGCCTGGGAAGTGATGGAATCGCTGTGGGTATCGAAAGAGTTGGGGCTGAACCGCTTTGTGAGTGAGCAACCGCCCTACCACCTGCTGGATCGCAGCATTGAGCGCGAACTGGTGCCACTGGCGCAGACCTACGGGCTGGCGATTATCCCCTGGTCACCGCTGGCGCGAGGCTTTTTGAGCGGTAAGTACCAGCGTGGACAGGATATTCCCGGCGACTCGCGTTTTGCATCGGATATGGGGAATGGGCAGAGTGTGTTCGCGCAGCGCACCAAACAGCACTTCAGCGATATGGCGTATGGTGTGCTGGATACCGTCGAAGCGATGGCACAGGAGAAAGGCTGCACGGCATCACAGGTGGCGCTGGCCTGGTGTATGAATCAACCGGGCATCACCAGCCCGATTATCGGCCCGCGCACGATGGAACACCTGGTAGACAATCTGGGTGCAGCCGATGTCACCATCACCGATGATGACCGCGCCCGGCTGGACACGGTGGCCGCGCCGGAACAGGCGATTGTCCCCTATTACACCGGCAAAATGATTGACTTCAAGCCGCCACAACACCGCTGGTAGGGTCGAAAATCCGGGCGGATTAAATATTCATGGGCGAGGATGACTCGCCCCTGGAGTTTGGCCTTTCCTGCAATTAGAAGTCTGGCGAATTAGACGCAAGACAGGTCACACCGATTCTCACTACAGGATATGTTTTTATACTGGGATCGGTGTTCCCGGATAACCGGGATAGAAAAACCGAAAATATGCGACAGTGGCAGGATATGCCCTCCCCTGAACCTACGAAAAGAGCCAAAGTCCAGGGGAGTAACCTGTGCGTACAGTACGCTCCTTTGGATTTAGGGAGATAGTCTCATGGTCAATTGGCGGCTCTTTGCTTGGATGGGTTTCCTGCTCTGTCTCAATTTCGCCTTGCCTGCATCCGGTCAATTCCCCACAGAAGAGGCATCGGCTTTGCCCTTCGAGATCACTGTCGCTTTCGACTATGATGGGGATATTTACATCACCGATTTTTCCAGTGATCCGGTAAGTATCACCAGCCCTGACACACATGATATGATCCCTGCCTGGTCACCGGATGGCACGCAGATCGCTTTCCTTTCCAGCGATACTTTCCTCACAGTAAATGAAGCCCAGCTTTATGTTATGACACTGGTATCAGACGAACTCCGCCAGTTGAGCGAACTTGCTTTCTCGCCGGAGGCAACCCTTACCTGGTCACCCGATGGTCACTCTATTGCGGTCACTCATGGCACGATCTTCATAGTGGATGTGGAAGATGTGAAAGCCTGGCAACTTCCAGTAGACTGCGGAACATGTTCGGTTAACTGGCTGCCGGATAGTTCGGGTGTACTGTTTGAATCGGGTGGAGAGATTTTCAGGATTGACCTGGACGGGGGGAATCTTCAGCAAATTGCCCTCTCTCCGCCAAATGCCTATCGTCCTGCACTATCACCCATTTCCAGTGATGTGGTTTTCATATCTTCCTATAAGAATGTTCCCGGTCTTTACAATGTGAGCCTGGATGATTTGGCGATCAATCAAATTGCAGGGTTATCTGGCTATGAGATATTTCCACATTACTGGTCGCCCGATGGTCAGTATATCGCCTTTGGAGTGACCCCGGCTTACGGTTCAAATGTGATCGTACCAGGTGGCGGCGATGTCTACGCCGTCAACAAAGATGGTACGGATATGCGAGTGGTGACTGGTGATGCGGCTGATAGTCTCCTCGGCTGGGCAAATGACAGCCAGCATGTCATTTACTATGCAGGTGAACCGGGAGGCGCTGGCGGTTCGTATTTCGCCGTAAATATCTCTGATAGCACACAGACCCGTTTGAGTGGTGAAGTTATGGACAAAATGTGTTCTTATGGAAACTGTCGCAATTTCGCCATTCGTCCATAGTGGAATAGAGAGGGAAAGCGGTGTAATGAACACCCCTTTCCTGGAGTCTGGCTATTTAGTCTCAAGACAGGTCATACAGGATATGCCCCCCTGAACCTATGAAAAGAGCCAAAGTCCATGGGCGAGGATGACTCCCCCCTATTCCCGTTCAGCATGTTCACAGGGCAAGGCTGACAGATTGCAAAGCGTGAACGGTGTGGGTTGGGAGACAGTCACTCCTCATCCGGGCGGGTGAGTTCACCAACGAGGTTTGTCTGCATCGTGGCTCTGATCTCATCAGGCGTGAGATTCAAGCTAAACAGGTATCGCAGTTTTGCCAGGGCGGTTTCAGTGGTCATGTCGTAACCGCTGATCGCCCCGGCACGCGCCAGCGCCGACCCCGCCGCATAATCCGCCAGGTCAACTGTGCCGTGCAGACACTGGCTGCACACCACAATCACGACGCCCCGCGCTGAAGCTTCGGCCAGGGCATCCATCAAGTCCCGGCTCTTTTCCGGGCCGTTGCCCACACCGTAGGCTTCGATAATCAGCCCTTTGAGTGGCGGCTGAAGCATGTTGCGCACCATATCCGCCGCAATGCCGGGGAACAGACGCAGTACGCTCACCGCTGAGGTATCCAATGGCTGTAAGGTGAGGCGGTTGCGCACTCCCCGGTCAAGTGGCAGCACGTGATCCCAGTCAATATCAATATCCACGCCTACCGTTCCCAACGGAGGATAGTTGGGGGAAGCGAAAGCATCAAATCCTCCGGCGCTGATTTTGGTCGCCCGGCAGCCACGCAGCAGGGTACTGCCGAAGTGCAGGCAGACTTCCGGGATAGCATAACGGGCCGCAATCATCAGGGCGGTGATGAGGTTTTCACGGGCATCGCTGCGGACTTCACACAGGGGAATCTGTGAGCCGGTCAGAATCACCGGCTTTTGCAGGCCACTGAGCATGAAGGGAAGTGCCGACGCGGTATAAGCCATTGTGTCCGTCCCATGCAGGACGATGAATCCGTCGTAAGCATCGTAATGGACAGCGATGTCCTCGGCAATCTCGCGCCAGTTATGGTGTGTCATATTCGATGAATCGAGCAGCGGGGTATATTCATGCAGATCAAAGGCGGGCAAGGCTGGATTGTCAAACTCCGGCATAGCGGCGATCTGCTCAGTGAGGTAGCCAGGTTCGGGCGCATAGCCGGACTCGGTGCGCTTCATACCAATTGTGCCGCCAGTGTAGGCGACATATATCCGCTTCTTCACACGCTTATGCCCCCTCCATCACATCTGCGGCGCGGGGGAAAAGACCGGTCACGCCGCCGGTGTGCCAGAACAGCACAGTCTCATCAGGGCGGTAGATGCCCGCGCGTACCCGTTCCACCAACCCGCCCAGGCCGCGCCCGGTATACACCGGGTCGGTGACAATCCCTTCGGTACGGGCGATCAGGCGAACAGCCTCCCGTTCGGCGTCGGTGATGACGCCGTAACCATGTGTGCCACAGGCCGGATGCAAAACCACGTCCGGGGCAGAAATTTCCAGGTTTACCCCTAATTTGAGGACTGTCTGATAGGCAATATCGCGTATGCGTTCAGCGAAACCCGGTGACGCATCATTCATCATGCCCTCGACTTGCACCGGCATTCCCAACGCCCGCGCACCGACCAGGATGCCCGCGTGTGTGCCGCCCGAACCAGAGACGAACACAATCCGGTCAACCTGTTCACCCCGTTCCTGTAGCTGCTGGTGCAGTTCTTCCACCGCTGCGACATAGCCCATCGCACCCACCGCATTCGACGCCCCCACTGGAATCACATACGGATGATGACCCTCGGTACGCAGACGCCCGGCGGTTTCGGCCATGACCTGCACGCGCAAATCCCCGGCGGTTGGTGTCTTGCCGGACTCCACACCTGTCCAGACGATTTCCGCACCGAACAGGTCGTCCAGCAGCAGATTGCCGGTGTATTCCGCTCTGAGACGAGCCACGCCGGAAAGCACCAGCACACAACGCAGCCCCATCTTTGCGCAGGCGGCGGCGGTCTGGCGGCAGTGATTGGACTGCGCCGCACCAGCGGTAATCACCGTGTCGGCGCCTTGCTGCAACGCATCGGCAATAGCAAATTCGAGTTTGCGGGTTTTATTGCCGCCGGTTGCCAGGCCGGTCTGGTCATCCCGTTTGATGAGCAGGCGCGGACACGCTGCGCCCAACGCTGCCCGCAGCCGGGGCATTTCTTCCAGCGGGGTCGGCAAGAACGCCAGCGATACACGCGGTAAATGATCGGTGAGCATGAGAAATTTCCTTCAAGTATTACGCGGCAGGGGGCATTTTCCTCTTTACGAATGCAACAATTACCGCAGGCAAGGCAGTCCAGTTATGTCATTGACGGCAGTTCTTCTGTAGGGGCATGATAATGCAATTTCGCAATTAAACACGGAGAAAAACCGGGCGACCGCACCGGGTCGCCCCTACAGAATCACTCTGAAATGAGGGGCAGGCAGGGGCGCACGGCGGTGATACCTACGAAAAAACATTGCCGTGCTGATTTCTTAAAACGCATCATCATGCCCCTACCGTCTCCTATTCCGCAAATCCTATTACCCGGAAACCCGAATGGAGAATGAATTACCCGGCAGAAACGCCATTACATATTGGCGAGTTCTTCCTCGGTGGCCGTAAGCCCCAGGATGTTATACCCGGCGTCCACGTGCAGTGTTTCGCCGGTGACGTTGCGGCTCAGGTCAGAAGCCAGGTAGAGCGCCGTGTCGCCCACATCTTCTTGCGAAACCAGACGCCGCAGCGGAGCGGTTTGCTCGGAATACTTGAGCATAGTGCGGATGCCGGGAACACCCGCCGCCGCCAGGGTCTTGATTGGCCCGGCGCTGATGGTGTTGACGCGGATCCCCTTCGGCCCCAGGTCGTTCGCCAGATAGCGGGTAATGGTTTCCAGAGCGGCCTTGGCGACGGCCATCACATGGTACTTGGGCATGACCTTCTCCGCCGCATAGTAGGTCAGGCTCATGATGCTGCCGCCATCGGTCATCAGCGGTTCGGCACGTTTCGCCAGGGCAATCAGGCTGTAGGCGCTGATGTCGAGCGCCAGTTTGAAGCCGTCGCGGGAAATATCCACAAAACGCCCGCCCAGGTCTTCGCGGTTGGCAAAAGCGACGCTGTGTACCAGGGTATCCACTTTACCAAAACGCGCTGCTGCCTTCTCGAACAGGGCGTCAATCTGAGCGTCGTCGGTCACATCGCACGGCTCAACAAAATCACAGTTGATTTCCTGCGCCAGCGGCATAACACGTTTTTCCATGATTTCACCCACGTAGCTCAGGCCGATGGTCGCCCCGGCTTCATGGAGTTTCTTGGTAATCCCCCAGGCAATCGAATTCTTGTTTGCCAGGCCAAAAATCAGGACGACTTTACCATCCATCAATCCCATGATGTCATTCCTCCTCGTACAGTATCGGGGAGCATTTACCCCCCCCGTCTGGTGCGGTTAAAACGGCATTAAATGTAACACGGCGGGGAGGCAAACGCTACGGCAAGCGTGACCGGTAGCCCGTTACGCCAGATATTCCGCCAACGACTCGAAGTCGTAGTCCACATACGGGACATTCTTCTCCAACCGTTCCCGTCGCCCAGCCATATAGCGTGCTGCCCAACTATCTTCACTCAAGTCAACCTCACTGTTGATGATGGCAAAGAGGTCAATTTCCCGCAGTTTGAGAAAGTGCGGGATTTCCTTCAACCAGTGAGGGGCAAGTTGGTTTTCCCCGGCGTAGCCTTGCAGGAATTCGGGCATGAACCGGGCAGTGAAGGCTTCCCGCTCCCCAGTGAAAGGGATGGCGTAAAACAGGACAATGGCAATATCGTTGATAAACCAGCTATACACGCAGTCATCGAAATCAAAGAAGGTGATCCGCCCGGCATCATCCACAAAACAGTTGCCGGTATGCGCGTCCTGATGAATCAGGCCATAAGCCTGCGGGTCATCCCTGGGCAGCGTATCAATGTGTGCCTTGAGCCGAAGATAATGGTCACGGATGACCGTCTCCAAATCCATCACCAGATTCTCAAAGGCGGCCATCACCGGGGCATCCCACTGCGGGCGCTTCCAGGCCGGGTCAGGCAGGATGTATTGCTGCGTAAGGGCGTGCATCCGGCCAATGGTGCGCCCGTACTCTTTGAAAAAAGCGGGATCAGCCCATTCACGGCTGCCGGGTGGGTTGCCGTTGGCTTTGACGAACGCCGTCGCCAGAAAATCGCCGCCCATACCGTCCGCTACATGTTCTACCAGATTGCCCGCTCCGGAAGTGATGGCCCTGGAAGCCCCTACCCCGCCTTTCACCAGGTAGTTGATCCAGTCCACCTCTCCCTGGATCAGGGCGGCGCTGCGACGCAGGCTGTGGCCGATGCGCAGGATATAGGCGGTATCATCGCGCTCGAAGGCATACATGAAACTCTCAAATCCGTCCAGCAGTTCGAGGTCGGATGGCAAGACCCCAAAGCGGCGGGCGGCTTCACGCAGAATCATATCGTTAAAACGAGATTTGATGGCATCTTCCATGGGGTATACCTCAACAAACTCTTTTATCGGCAGTTTCGCACAGAATATATACTCCCGTAAAGTGATAACCCACCCGCATCCGGCAGAATCGCCCTGGTAAGCCGAAGCACGACATAACAATACTCTAATATCAGAACTTTTTAAGGCTTGCGTGATGAATTCTCCAGTATAGTCATGATAGAGAGGCTGAGCAGCGCAGTATGAGGCGAGTAACGATGATGGAAGATACTTTTGCGTTCATTATCCACCCGATAGACATCAAGAAAGACGTTTCCCGCAAGTTCCCGGTTCTGGGGAAAATCCTGTCGGAAGGTCAGATTAACTTTTTCTCACGCTTTTTCCCGCCGGTATATCTTTCGGAAGTCAGCGGGATTCGTTCGATAGACACCGGCAAGGAACTGCGTGGCTGGCTGATCGCCTGTCCGTTCACGCCGCCCACCATGATGCGCGTACCGGTGGAGACCGCCTATAACAAGATCGTCGCCACCGGGCGTATGGCCGAGGAACTGGGGGCGCGGATTTTAGGATTGGGCGCGTATACCTCTGTCGTGGGCGATGCCGGGCTGACGATTGCGAACAGGCTGGATGTGCCGGTGACAACCGGTGACAGCTATACCATTGTGATGGCAGTGGAAGCGGTGCGTGAGGCTGCCAGAGTCATGAATATCCCCATGCACGAAGCGAAAGTTGCGGTGGTCGGGGCGACGGGCGCAATTGGCAAAACCTGCGCTCAACTGATCGCCGGAGAAAGCGCGGAACTCACGCTGGTCGGGCGGCGGCAGGATGCGCTGGAAGCGGTACGCGAGTTATGTGAAGGTCGCGGGGCAACAGTGCGCACCAGCACCGCCGTGAGCGCGATCTACGAAGCTGACCTGATCCTGACGGTGACGAGTGCCCTGGATGCCGTGATCGAACCGCAGCACCTCAAACCCGGCGCAGTGGTATGTGATGTGGCACGCCCCAGGGATGTATCCGCCCAGGTTGCGGCGGAGCGTGATGATGTACTGGTCATTGAAGGGGGCATGGTGGAAGTGCCGGGGCCAGTGGACTTTGGTTTTGACTTCGGCTTCCCGCCTAAGATGTCGTATGCGTGCATGGCGGAAACAATGGCGCTGGCGCTGGAAGGCCGCTACGAGGACTACACTATCGGCAAGGATATTTCGGTGGAACAGGCGCTGGAAATCGGGGAAATCGCCTCACGGCACGGCTTCAGGTTGAGTGGATTCCGCAGTTTCGGTAAGGAAGTCAGCGCCGCCACGATTGATGGCGTGCGGGAACGGGCGGCGCGGAACATCAAGCGGTGGGCACCGGTGGCGGGGTGAAAATGCGCTAACCAGTGACCTGTTTACGCTGCCCCAGAATATGGTTTGCTGCCCAAATGCCTGTCTCGGCTGCGCCATCGGTAAAGGGCATTCCCATATAATCCCCGGCCAGCAGCACGCGCTGTTCATCCCGCGAGCGGCGATAGGCGGCAATCGCCCGTGAACGACCAACCGGTGAACGCGGTTCGGCCTCCGCCCAGCGGATGATGTGGGTAAACCGGATGTGACGGCCTACACCAGGGAAATACCGTTCGAGTTCCGGCAAGATACGTGCCACTACATCCGCATCCGACTCGTGGAGTAGCACCGCGCCCGCCTCATCGGCCAGCATCACATTCAGCAGTTCACCGCTGGGGGCACGCCCCGGTTCTTTATTGGATTCAATAGCAACCGCCGCGATCAAGTCACGTTCTTTACGGGGAACGGCCAGCCCGTAGACCTGCCGCAGTTTCTCTGGTAGCGGCCAGTCAGGGGCAATGGCAAGGTTGATGACCAGCGTCGAACTGTACCCGGTTGTCAGCAGTTCGCGCTCTGTCGCGTCCATAGGCGTATAGATGCGGCTGACGGCACTGGTTGTCGCGGCCAGAACCACCCACTGCGCGACAAAATCCCCCGAAGCGGTAGCCACCCGCACGCCTTCGGCCAGTGGTTCAATTTGCTGCGCCGGGGTGTGCAGCCGGACATCCAACCCTGCCGCTAACGCTTCGGGCAGCGAACCCAAGCCGCGCACCAACGTTAAGGTTTCGTTAGCAAGATTGAAGTTGAAACCCATCAACACCCGTGCCAGCGCCTCGGACGTACCTTCTGGTGGTTGGAAGTAATAGGCTTGCAGCGCGGGTTCCAGGATATACTCGGTCACGGTTTCCCCAAGCCGGGCGGCGCACCACACCGCCGCGTCGGTATGGTCATACTCCGCCCAGCCGGCATAGTTATCCAGCGGCAGGCGGCGCATCTCTCGGCCATCCGACGAGAGAAAACCGAAGCGCCCCAACCGTGCCAGGTCACCTGGACTGAGTAAACCGTTCGACACCATTTGCAGGGGGTTCTGGCGACAAATACGGCGGGGCAGGTGGTTACGGACGGTTGCCACACACGGGCTGATAGGGCGCAAGTCTGCCTCCAGCCCGGCGGCACGGATTAATGGTATCAGGCTGGTGTATAGGTTTGAGAGGAACTGTGCGCCGCGATCCATGATGAATCCGTCAATTACGTCCGTAGTCATGCGCCCGCCGACCCGACTGCCTGCTTCGAGCACGGTCACCTTGAGTCCAGCCTGATGGAGCGTGAACGCGGCGGCCAGCCCGGCGATGCCCGCACCAATCACCAATACCTGTGGTTGTTCAGCCGTGTTGGATGTCGTCATGAGTCTGTTGTGCCTGTATGGTTAGAGCAGCCAGCCTCTCCCGGTATCCCAGAAGCGACTGGCTGGTATAGGGTTAAGAACTAGTTGCGCAGCGGCTTATTGGTTTGCAGCATGTGGGTGATGCGTTCCAGTGTCTTGGGTTCGACCACCAACTGCATAAAGGCTTCACGTTCCAGGTCGAGAATATACTGCTCGCTCACCCACTGCGGACGCGCCAGCGCCCCGCCCGTCAGCACGTAGGCGACCTTGCGGGCAATGTGCGCGTCGTAATCGGTGGCATACCCGCCCTCGCGGAAGCCCTCGACACCCAGCAGCAGCGCCGAATAGGCATCGCGCCCGGCAGCATACACTTTGCCGGCTTTGAGTGGCACGTAGCCATTCGCCATTTCGAGCGCAGTGCGTTTGGCTTCTCCCAGCAGGTGTGACCGATTCATCACGATTTTATCCCCGGTATTCAGAAAACCAAGGTCGCGGGCTTCTTTAGCGCTGGTGCTCACTTTGGCGACGGCAATCGCCTCAAATGCCTGTTGCAGATGGGGCAGCGGATCGGCATTTTCATTGGCCGCCATGACCGGACTCACGATGCGCCGTACCAGTTCCTTGCAGCCACCACCCGCCGGCAGCAGCCCGACTCCGACTTCGACCAGCCCGGCATACAGTTCGGCGTGGGCCACAACTTTCGCGCCGGACATCAGCAGTTCAAGGCCGCCGCCCAACGCCATGTTAAAGGGCGCAACCACCACCGGCTTGGATGCATAGCGCATGGCCTGTGTCAGGTTTTGCAACGCCCGAATGCTCTCGTCCAACTGGTCGAGCATATCGTTCTGTACCGACATGGCAACCATGAAGACGTTCGCGCCAATGCAGAAGCGTTCCCCGTCATGGCCGACCACCAGCGCATCGAAATCGCTTTCCAGCAGTTCCAGCGCCTTGTAGGACATCTCGACCAAATCCTGGTCAATCGCATACGCCTGGCTGTGGTATTCCAGCAGCGCCACACCGTCGCCTATGTCGTAGACCGATGCGCCACTATTCCCGGCCACTTTACGCTCGTTGGCCTTGAGGCTGGCGACTGTGATTTCACGCGGGTCGGTTTCCAGAGGGAGATACCCGCCGTCCTGCGGGCTGTAATAGCCGACAGCCTGTCCCTTGTCGTCGTACTGGTAGAACGTGGTACTGCCGGCGGCGACCATCTTCTTGACCCAGTCGGCCACCGGATACCCGGCGTCTTCAAAGGGCTTAATGGTGGCTTCCACGCCAATCGCGTCCCAGATAGCGAACGGCCCCATTTCGTGGCCGAAGCCCCACTTCTGGGCATTGTCAATGTTGACAATCGTGTCGGTGATTTCCGGCACGCGGTGCGAGGCATACGCCAGGTAGAAGGCGTGCAGGTGCCAGAGGTACTTCCCGGCACGGTCATCGGCGTTGATGAGCAGGCGAATGCGTTCACCGAGCGGTTCGACTTTGCGGTATTCGCCCACACTGTCAAAACGCGGCTTGGTGGGCGGTTCGTACTCCATCGTCGCCAGGTTGAGCGCCCACAGCTCTTTCTCGCCGGATGCACCCTTCCGCATGTGGTAGAAGCCCTGCCCGGTCTTGCGGCCTAACCAGTTGTTATCCAGCAATTTTTGGCTGAGCGCGGCGTTTTTGGGATGGGCCAGTATCTCGCGGGCGGGGTCATTGGGGATGGCGTCGTACAGGTTACGGGCAACATGCACGGCAATATCGAAGCCCACCAGGTCGTTCAGGTTGAACGTCGCGGTCTTGGGGCGGCCAATCAGCGGCCCGGTCAGGGCATCTACCTCTTCTACCGTGTAATCATTATCCAGGGCGTAGTTCATGGCCTGCATCCCGGACATGGACATAAAGCGGTTGCCGATGAAGTTGGGCGTATCCTTGCAGATCACCACGCCTTTGCCAAGCACGCGAGTCCCGAATTCCTGGATGAAGGCGATAACTTCGGGGTCAGTGTTGTGGTGCGGGATGACTTCCAGCAGGCGCAGATGGCGCGGCGGGTTAAAGAAGTGTGTCCCCAGAAAGCGGCGGGTAAAAGTCTCGTCTAAGTGTTCGGCAATGTCTTTGAGGGGAATACCTGACGTATTGGTGGAGATGATCGCATCGGGACGGGCGAGTTCAGACACTTTCGCCATCAGGCTCTGCTTGATGTCCAGCCGTTCGACCACGACTTCGATAATCCAGTCCGCCTCCCCTACCCAATCGAGGTTGTCATCAATATTGCCGACGCGGATACGATCGAGGTCAGAAGGCGCGAACAACTGCGGCGGGCGCGATTTTTGCAGGGTTTTCAGATTATTGGTGACGATAGCATTCCGCTTATCGGGCGCATCACCCGGCTGCGTGCCCTTCGCAGGAATATCGAGCAGGATGGTATCCACCCCGACGGCGGCCAGCAAGGTAGCAATGCCCCCGCCCATTGTGCCGGAGCCGATAACCGCTGCTTTACGAATGTTATAGCTCATAATTGGTTTAACCTTTCTTGAAGCATGAACAGTTCATTGTAAATTCAATTTATCGGAAGCCTCTCGCTGCCGCTCGGTAATCAGAGCGACCGCTTCTTCTAGTGAATCTGCCGTGACATAACGTTCGCGGAAACGCGGGTAAAGCCGGGAAAATGTATTCAGCAAGGCTCTCAAAAAGGCATTTGCCCCGACAAACACACCAAAACGCCAGTTCGGCGCGGCGTTAAACGTCCCCCAATGAATACTGGAAAGGATATCCGGCGGAATACGATTGACCTGCGAGGTGTCCACAATCGTATATACCGGGTAATCCACTTCCCGAATCATCCGATCCACATTGGTAATCGCATTTTCAAGATCGGCCCACTGCCAGCCAGCTTCAAGGTCATACAGAATGATCGTGTGCGCCTCGTCAAACCACCCATACCGGACGCTCATCATGTCACTCCTCTGCTGGCTTTTCTGTCTCGCACAACGCTACCGGCCCGAATTCGTGATACCTTTCACTTGCAGTTTACCGTCTTGCACAGTTCGGGGCAAGAGAGGTCATTCAATGGGCATAAGCCTGATTGCGCCAATGTTCACCGACCCAGGTCAGGAACGCGCCCATCGTTTCGCCCTGGTCAATCAGGGTTTGCGCCGGACACGACTCCCAACGCAGCGTGGGAGCCAGTCGTGCCCAGCCTTCTTCCAAGCGACCCAACACCTCGTAATCTAACAAAAGCAGGTACATCTCAGCATCGGGTAGCAGGCAACCGGATTGATGGGCTTCATCCGCCCAAAATGCAGCGATACGCGGATAATACGACTCATCCAGCGTGGCCGAAATATCAACATACTGTGCGCCGTCCCACCCGTACCAATGGTGCACAACAGGATACCCACAAGGTGAATATCCTCCAGGAATATCAGTGGTGACTCGGTTTTCCATGAATTCCAGCACGCCATCGCCGTTCAGGTCTTGGGTTTCCGTCCCTCTGGTCGAGACCCAATCCGCTGAGAGATCAACCAGGATTCCACCAGGGCGAATTTCCCAGATACGCAGAGGGCGTCTGCCACAATTCCCGCCCATATATCCTCCTACCAGGATGTCGGGATACCCGTTACCATTCCGATCAGCAAAATCGTCTAAACCGGTATACCAGGAAAATCCTGGAAAAACGTCGTTGAGCAGGAAAACATCACCACCTGGCTTGATTTGAAATATCAGAACCGCATCCGGGGGGAATGGGATGACCCCGGCTATATACTCATCGTTTTCAAAAGCAGTACGGTGAATATGAAACCGGAGACGGAATGTTCGCAGTATATCGCTCCCACCAAATAGGTAGGATTGGGAGATTATCTCGCTGGCAATATAGTCAAAGATGGGATGAGCAAAGCCAAAAGCCGTCTCCATTTCCGATACCCACCGCCGCTGCAATTCCTCTTTTTCCGCATTGGTCAGAGGGACTTCAGTTGGTGGTGCCTCGTCTGTTGCACGTTGGATGATGGCGGTTGCCGTCCTATCTATCGGAGGTGAAATTATTGTTATAGGGGGCGTGCTTTGCGCTATGGCTTGTTGTGTCAGCCCTCTTGAAGCGAGGGTCGCATCAGTAGGCATGGGGTTAAATTGTGTCGCTGAGAATGGCAATGTTGCGGTTGGCGTCCCGCCCAGTGTCAAAACGATCTCCGTTTCTCTGAAAAGAGTCGCTCCCTGTACGATATAGCTGGCAGTGATGTCTATGGGTACTAAGGTCGCGTCCTGCCCCAGGCGGCAGTCCAGGCAAACACGAACAGTACAAGACTGCCCAACAAGCCGCACCATAAGAACAGATGACGCGATGAACGCAGAATCGCCCTTAGAAATGCGGAAGGGGCGCAGCTCACCAGCTGAACCCCTTCACCAGCATCATTTACGCGAGTTCGTGGCGCGAATAGTCAGAATACGGCGGGCGACGATCAGCGTGTTGATCTGCCCCGTCCCTCGAAAATATGTCATTGATTTTGCCGTCGCGCATCCACTTTTCGACCAGCCATTCGCGGTGCAACCCATCGCCAACAGTTCAACCGCCTTTTGCGTGATGCGTCACCGCTTTACAGCTGGCCTTCGCCATGGCTTCCAGGCTGTTGTGTTCCCCGGCGTCCAGCGCGACTACCGAACGCAGTGTCAACAGGTAGGCAGCCTTTAACTGCGCTTCCATTTCCAGCACATCACGCTGGACAGTAGTGAGCTGGTGGTATGGCAGGCCATACGGAATTTCCACCCTTCTTCCGCCAGTTTTCTTTGACAAATTCCAGCGCGGCACGGCCACACCAGGGCGCTGGCGGCAACCAACGGGCGGCTGGCGTCAAACGTCGCCATCGCACCTTGAAGCCTTTGTCCTGGCGGCTGGCCTGGACTTCCGCGCTGCCCAGGATGTTATCCACCGGGATGCGGGCGTTGTTCAGCACAATCGTAACCGTGTCGCTGGTGCGGATACCGTGCTTGATTTCCACCTTGCCAATGCTGACACCGGCGAACTGGCCTCGACAACAAATGGCTTGATCGGCGCGTCCGGCCTCTTTGATGACCATCGCCCACACAATCACCAGGCCGTTCGATTCTTCCAGAGATAATTTTCCGCTGGTGATGAAGATTTTCTCGCCGTTCAGCACCCATTCGTTGGTTTCTTCGTCAAAAACGGCGGTGGTGGTGATAGATGATTATCCGACCCTGCGCCGGGTTCAGTGATCGCCATCGCCCCCAGACCGGCTCATCGCCTTCAGCAAACAGGTGCAGCAACCGCAGTTTTTGCTCTTTGGTGCCGACAGCCTCAATCGCCGCGCGCCAGCGCCGGGCTGGGCAGGCATAGGTAAATGCCAGCATCACCCAGGAGGCATTTCAATCAGGAGCATCATACCGAGGATACGGGTACTGGGACGACTGCGCTTCTTTCGCCATCGCCATCATCCGGGCGTTGCAGTTTATCCAGTGCGGCTTTTGCTGGTCGCGTAGGATCGGCCACATGGTCTGGATAAATTCATGCGGGCAGGCATGTTCGTTTTCGTCCAGGTCGCGGGCGAAGGGGCGCATCGTGGTTTCCGCCACCCATTTCACCATCTGCGTCTGCTGGACGAAATTCGGGAATTTCAAGGTTTATGGTCATCGTATTAACCCTTCACGTATTCTGTTTTCGGTTTGTCCAGCCCTGCCACAGGGCGGCTAATTCGCTGCGATGTTCGGCCTCATGCTGGCATAAATGATGCAGCACCCATTCCGGCGTCGCGTCATATTTCGGCAGGCTGCGGGACGGCGAAAGTCTTCCAGCGTCATGCTGCGAAACGCCGCCAGGAGATGCCAGCGCACAGCCGCCAGCAGTCCAGTACCACCCGTAAGCCTTGCCCGTACCATCGTCAACTTACCGTGATCGTCGCGCACGTCATGCGGAAACAGGGTACAAGGCTCTGGGGCCAGTCGGTCTGCAGCACATCGGAATACAGCCAGTCCACCTCAATCGCGGCAATATGGTATAGCAGCGTGCCAGCCATAACCCATCTGGCTCTGCCGCCCAATCTACATGCGCCGAATTAAAGCCCTTGAGCGCCGTTCGTGTCCGGCGGCGTGCATCCAGCATCCATAACGCCGCCCAATTTCGGCGGACGGTCAGAGAGCGGATTGACCAACAGTGATGTACCCCTTTTATCTGGCATAGCTATACAATCGCCAGTCCATCAAAGGTCGGGAAACCGCGCCCGTTCCGCAGCCAGCGTTCCACAGGGTACTCGCGGATGAATCCGTAACCGCCCAGCGTTTGCAGGCCACCGTCGGTGACATACAACACCATCTGATCGGCATACTGTTTGGCAAGATACGCTTCTGCCGAGGCATCCGCGCCCTGGTCGAGCTTCCAGGCCGCTTCCCAGGCCATCAACCGGGCAGAATCCACTTCAATCGCCATCTCAGCCAGCATGAAAGCAATCGCCTGATTCTGGGCGATGGGTTTGCCAAACTGGACACGTTCTTTAGCATAATCACGCGCATACTCATACGACGCCCGCGCCACACCGACAGCCATCGCCGCCAGGGCGACTTGCCCACGACTGAGTATGGCATTGAAGTTGCAGCCCGCCGCGCCGCCCAGCCGCGCCGATTCTTCGACCACGACATCGGTGAACCTGACACGGAAGGTCGGCAGCGCCCGCAGCCCCATCAACAATTCCCGTTTTTCAATTTCCACCCCGGGCGTATCTTTTTTGACGATATATCCATCCGTCACACCTGACTCGGTGTTGCGGGCATAGACCAGTAACCATTCGGCACTGTCAGCCAGGGGGACATAGGCCTTTGTGCCATTGAGGTGATTTTGCCGCCGACTGCCGCCGCTGTGGTTTTCAGGTTATGCGGGTCGAACAGCACACCTGGCTCCAGCAGCGCCGCCGTCGCCGGAGCGAACGACTCTTCAGGAACATTGGCAGCAGGGTTTCTTTCTGCTCCGGTGTGCCGTAAAGCGTAACCAGGTAGGCGAACAGCGCCGGGTCATAACATGCATCGCCACGCTCAGGTCGCCAAACGCCAGGTTCTTCCGCCGCCAGCACGCCGGTGATGGCGCTCATCTCGCCAAACCGCCCAGTTCCTCCGGGATAGCTGAGGACAAGTCCCATCTGCCAGCCCGTGTTCGACCGACATCTGCGGGCGCTTTCTTCATCGGACTCATGGGCGATCGGCGAATATCATTGAGCGCGTACCGGCGCATCGTGTCAATCAACAATTGTTGATCTTCGGTTGGAAATAAAACTTACCATAGATAAAGCCTCTCTTAGATAGTTGTCGTATCCGGGTTGGTATCCCCGGATTTAATCATCAGGCCTGCTGTGACACAGGCCTGTATGCTGACTCGTTTACGACTGCTTCTCGTGCAAAACCCGTAAAATCTGTTCCAGGTGGTTCACGTCATGCCAGGCCGTGACAATGAAACAGGTCCTACAGGCTGACCTGGCCGCGCACCAGATGATTTGCGATACGCGCCCAGGCTTCTTCAGCCAGCGCCTCTGGTAGGCGATGTGTTCACCGCGTATCCGCGCCCAGTCGGCATATACCGCGTAAATATCCTGTTCGTGATATTTGTTCTGAGCGGCTAATTCGTCAGGGCTGGGGAAAGGAAGATCAGGAACATCCTGCTCAACGGTGATACGGGCACGATGCAGGGAAAATCGCCTCAAAGTCGCGCAGGTGGCATAACACTTGCGGCGCCGTCAGCCTTCCCCACTGTCCCGATAGGTCGTCAGGTCGTGCAGGGGGTATCCTGGACGATATAGCCGATATTCTTCAGATCTGCGCATCTGGTCAAACTGCCATCCGCAGATCACCTTGCTGCGATCATGTTTCCTCGTTTCCCTCATTGAATGATTATCAGTGTTGATCTCTTAACTGGCCGCCCGCACTGCCCCCGAAATACCAGGCAAAGCAGCATCCCCTAAGAAGAACAGTCCGCGCAGCTCAGTCAGCCGTGTTGGCGACGCCCAGCACACCCACCAGTGGGAACGCCAGCATCAACACCACGATGATCACTCCAACAGACCACGACGTGGGGAAGACGACACCGAGGCATACAGCGCCGCAAACGCTCCATCCACTCGAGATTGGTCAGCACGTAGATAAGGGCAGCGCCGGGTCGGTCAGAGGCATACCGTTCTGTGCCCCCTGTGCATAAACGATGAACAGCGCGTTTTCTGTGGCGTCCATCAACGCCGTGAAATCCTCACCCAGACCAATCAGGGCGAACGCCCGCGCTTTCTCCGCCGTGACGACGTACAAACCAGTGAACACCGGCAAGTAGCTCAACACAAACAGCGAGTCCGCGCCAAAGAAACCGAGCGCAATGCCCGGATGCTCATTTGACGCCCGCACAAAGTCGGCAGTGGGCACTGAAAACCGCTGGGCTGCACGCTGATACCATCCGGCATGGAGGTCCGGCGATAGCCTGAACGATGACGGCCACAAACGCCCAGGACTGCCGCCAGCCCGCCGCTTGAAAAACTGTCTTTTTATCCATAATTTTTCCTCAATCTAAGATATTCTTCATGTGAAATAAGGATATGACATTTCTTAGCTGCTGGCGGGTTAGCATCTTGGCTTCAGCACTTTAGCTTTTAGCAGCTCAAATTTCTTGCTGTCCGGCTATCAAGCTAACCGGCTATCAAGCTATCTTTCCGGATAGCGTGACTGAAAACTGACGACTCGCCATCCTTTGTCGAGTGGCGCTATTCCGCTCCATATCCATAGGGCGCAGAATATTTTCTACAGCCCGCCCGTGACCTCTAACACCTGCCCGGAAACGTAATTGGCGAGTTCGCTGGCGAAGAACAGCAGCGGCCCGGCGGCCTCGTCGGGCGTCAGCCCGCCTGCCGGATCATCATGAAGGCCATCTGCCGCATCTGGTCAGGATGCCGAGTTTGATGCGCTAGCCGTCACGTTCCGTAAAATCACCCTTTTCGTCGGCCTGCGTCAGCGGGTATCAATGAAGCCGAAAGCAACGGCGTTCACCTGGATATTGAATGCGCCCACTCTTTCAGGAGGTCTTGGTCAGCCCGATGATACCAGCCTTGCCGCATAATTCGCCTGCCCCACGTTGCCCGCGTGTGCCGGTGGTGCTGCGGACGTTGATGATTTTGCGAGCCTTCGCCGCGCCGGTTGTGGCCTGTTCTTTTTTAGCGGCCTCGCGCATATAGGGGACAGCGGCGCGGATGATTTTGAAGGGGCTGTGGTGGATCGCCAGCATGGCTTCCACTGGTCGTCGCCCATCTTGTGCAGCATCCCGTCCCAGGTGTACCCGGCATTATTCACCAGGATGTCTATACCGCCAAATGTGCTGACAGTCTGCCCGATAAGTTCTTCCACACCGCCCGCATCGGTCACATCCGCCGGGACAGCCAGCGCCGTCCCGCCCAGCGCCTTGATTGCAGCGACGGTTTCTTCCGCCGGTTGGGGGTCAATGTCGGTGACGACAACTTTCGCGCCGTGCCCCGCGTACAGATTCGCGGCAGCAGCGCCAATGCCCCGCCCGCTCCCGGTGATGATAGCGACCTTGTTTTCAAGAAGTTTCATGAATAACGACCCTCTCTTTAATCAGTTTTTTCATTAATCTAATCATGATTAGATTATCAAATATCCATAAGATGTTGTCAAGCGGGGTTCAATAAAAAACGGCCTGGTAACAATCCACCCAGACCGTCTGCAAGGCACTTTCCGACAACCCTAGTTTTCTTCCAGGCGAGCAAGCGGCAAAAAGCCAGTAATCGGCACACGCATCACGGTTTCATAATCCAGCGCAGTGACCTCCACCGGGGCAATGATGTCGTGCGGCTGATTAAAATCACGAACAGCTATGGAGAGATGGATTGGGTACTGTCCCCAGGCGGTGATGTCATTGTTGTTGGCAGCCGCCTCAATCATGATGGCTATATCAAACATACCCCAGGTAGAATATCCACTCAGGAATCCGGTTTCCAGGTCAACCGACTGCGTATAGAGCAGCAGCGGCTCCGGGTAAAGTTCACCCATCCGCCGCGCCATATTGTCTAGCTGGGTATCTGTGATCCCGGCAGATGGTCTATTCAGGGCAGTACGCTGTGACTCCATGCGCTGACGCATGAGTTCCCGAAAGAGCGGCGCTGCGTACAACCCTTTAATATCCACAAACGTCTCAAAAACCGCGTTTCCCTCGCCATCATCAGTGCGGGTAATGGTCAGGAACTGGCGCACAAATTCCGGTTCAAATGCGCCGATCAACTCTCCGGCGTCCAGTCCCGTCACCAGCGGGTCGAGAATAACTGTACCCTCTTGCGGCTGTGTGTCGCGGGGGGCCAGATTCAGTGGGTAGGAACCCCATCCGTTATATTCCGGTCCCAGCATCTCTTGCAGCGGGTCGAGATCAATATATAACACACCATCAACAATCTGCACTCGTGTCTCTATGCGGGAAGGCATATCCGGGGTCACCGCCGGAAGCCCCTCCGGTATGGATGTCAGCACCACCGCATCCAGTTTGATGGTGCGAAACAGGTCGGGGCCATAGGTCGGCAGCACGCCAGTCGCGTCCAGGTCGGCGAAGACGCCGGTAACGGTTTCGCTAAAAATGTCGCCCTCCGCTGCGCCACTCACCGCGCTCCAATAGCGGAATTCAACCGAGCCGGAGCGCAACTGGAAAAGTTTTGCGTAGGCATCTTCCAGCAGCGTACAGTCCGCCCCCGCCAGATTCCCGCAGTAGACCGGGAAAGCCTCATCCTGGGCAGAGAGCGGCACAGCGAACAACAGAAGCAGTATCAATCCAACGATTATCCGAGAGCGCATTGCCACTCCAATCCACACATCACTATTGAATAACGGGCAGCTTGAGATAATCCTCCGGCACGAACAGCGATCCCTGTGTCGTACCCTGTGGCGCGATCTTTTGCAGCCGGCGGTCTAGTTCCAGCCAGCCAATCCGCCCCCAGAAATAATCCTGAAACGCAGCCGTCACTTTACGAACTACATGGGATGGCTCGTGGACAAATTCCAGCCGGAAATCAACGATGCCGCTCTCCACCATCTGATCGAGGGAACGGCAGGCGACCTGGGCTTCTGCGCCAAACACGGTATTGCGGCAGCCCACATCGGCCATCACCGGATGTTCGCGGCCCTGCACATCGCGCAGCGCAACCTTGTGCTTCTCGCAGGGATGGCCGCAGTCCAGATAGCTTGTGCCTTCCGAGAGAAACCGGCAGAAGACACAATGTTCCGTATGGAAGATGGGCAAATGGTGGTAAGCAATCACCTCAAGACGTTCGCCACCGATCTCCTCCGCCAACGTGCTGATCTGCGCGGCATTCAGGTCATGCGTCGGCGCGATTTTGCTCACGCCCATTCTGAAGTAGGTGTCGGCGGCAATCTGGTTAGCCACGTTCAGGCTGAAATCCCCGATTAACGGATGCTGGTGCCGCCCTTGCATGGCTTCCAGCAGACCGCCGGAACGCACGAGAATCGGGCAGTCCAGCCGCAGCAGGAAGTTCACCACGCGCTGCTCCTGCGGTTTGAGCACACGCGGGCTGGCGACACGCGGCGTAATGCCTTCGGCTTTGATGCGCTCCACAGCGGGGCGCAAGCCGTACAGGTCGAGGTAATCCAGGGTGATACTGGTTGGACGCAGGTCAATTGCGGCGTCAAGTTGGTCCGGAGTACGTACCAGCAGGTGCAGGCGTGGCTCAGGGGCCGGTGTGCTCACGGGCTGGCGAGTCACATCGGAGAGCGCCTGCTCCAAGACTTCGAGCGGATCATGTGTTTCGACTACCCGCGACTCTGACTGCTGGCGGCTGAGTTCTTCTACGGCTTCCTGCCGCAGCCGGTTGAGCAGTGAGCTGGGAATAAACGGTTCGCCGCTCAGTTCTACGGACAGCGCATCAAGATAATAGGCTGTGTTCCCCAGGCGACCCAACTGCCCTTGCAAATACTCGGCAGTCACGCCCCGATTGTTGGCGCGAGGGAGTGGCTCAGGCGATTGCACCGTAACGGTGATTTCCTGTTGGTTCGCCAGTACCCACGTGAGCGCCAGCAGTTCGTCTTCATGCGCGATAACCTGCACATTGACCGGCTGCTTGTGAAGGGGCGTGTTTGCCTGAATAAAGGGTTTGGCCGCTTTATCGGTGTTCACATCATGGGTGCGCCACACCCAATCGCCAGCTTGGATACGTGTAAAGTCAATCTCATGGTTGCCGAAACGAAGTTCGAGCAGTTTCCCCTCCGGCTTGACGCTGTAGAGATGACCGCCCTCTTCTTCCTCCTGCGGGCTGCGCCAGTCGGCGGCGTCAAAGACAAGGCCGTCCCCCGGTTTCAGCGGCGCGTCATGCTGAATGCCGGTTGGCTCGACAGTCACCCGATCCCGCTGCACCCTCACCACACGGCCACATAACACACCCCGGTGACGCGGTGACCGCCCGGAGACAACCGTCTGGTGGTCGGTCCCGGTGACAAAATACGGCCCAAGCCCTCTGGAATACACCTGCTCAAGGGTGATTTCTTCCTGCCGGGTGAGTGGGTTGGGCTGCCCCGACCAGGCAGCATCCACCGCCCGGCGGTAGGCGTTGGTCGTCAGGGCGACATAGTTTTCGTCTTTATAGCGCCCCTCAATTTTGAGGGAGGAAACGCCGCTCTCCACAATCTCCGGGATATGATGCAGCGTGTAAAGGTCACCGGGAGAGAGCAGATAACGCGCATCACCCAGCGGCTTGAGCAGATCATCCACGATCATTTCATACGGCAGACGGCAGGCCTGGGCACACTGCCCCCGGTTGGCACTGCGTCCACCCCACGCCTCGGACGAGAAGCACTGGCCGGAATACGAGACGCACAGCGCACCATGCACGAACATCTCTAATTCGCAGTCGGTTTGCTCGCGGATCAGCCGCACTTCCTTTAACGACAGTTCCCGCGCCAGCACGACCCGGCTCACACCGAAACGCTGCGCCAGGGCGATTCCTTCGGCGCTGGTAATGCTCATCTGTGTGCTGCCATGCACGGCGGCATCCGGGGCAATCTGCTGGACAAGCTGCGCGATACCGACATCCTGCACGATAAGAGCATCGGCCCCGGCGGCGGCAATCTGCTCAATCAGACGCACTGCCTCACGCAGTTCGTGGTCGAAAATCAGGGTGTTAAACGTTACGTATCCTTTGACGCCGCGATTATGGAGGGTACGTATCACGTCCGGCAGTTCGGTCAGGGTAAAGCCAACTTTGGCACGGGCGGAAAAGTGCCTGAGGCCGAAGTAAACCGAATCAGCCCCAGCCTCAATCGCGGCGTGGAGCTGCGGCCAGTGCCCAGCAGGACTCATGATTTCAGGTTTAATGTGCGTCATGGAATTGTCACACGGATAGATTGCGTATATGAGCGATTATCCCATAACGCCGGATAAATCACCATGATAGGCTGTTGGAAGCGGTCACCAATCAACGTACTGGTTTGGCGCGAATCGCAGCTGCGATTTGCTTCGCCTCTATGCCGAATGCTTCATTGGATTACACTTGCAGCGCCCGCAGGAATGTATCGGCCATCAGGTCAGCGATTTCGCCACCGCTCAAGCGCCCACCCTCGCGATACCACACCCCAACCCAATTGTGCGCCCCCAACAGTGCTTTGGTGAAAATCCCCACATCCACCGGGCGGAACACGCCCGACTGAATACCTCCCTGTATCACGCAGTGGAACAATTCCTCGAAACGGTCACGCCGCGTAAAAAACGCATCGCGCCGCAGGGTATATTCCCCGTAGGCCTGCTTATCGGCGGGACTTGCCCCGGCGTGGGGCGGCTTGACATTGAGCAGCGAACTGATCTCGAAGACCATTGCCGCCGCGACAGCCGTATTTTGTGTCAATCCAACAATATGCGCATGAATCATCTCACGCAGTTTGGTATCCGGCAGATTTTCAGCCTCAACAAGGGGTTCAATCTTGCTGATAATGTGCTCCAGGCCAATTTCCAGCACAGCTAACAACAAGGTATCTTTGTTACGAAAATGATGGTATAAACTGGCCGCCGTTAAATTCACTTCGGCAGCGATGTCCTTCATCGTGGTTAGTTCATAACCATTGCGCCGCAGTACATCCGCCGCTGCCTCCAGAATATCGTCGCGGCTTACCGATTGGTCCGCCGGTTTGCGTGCCACTGATAAAATCCTCTCACAAAACAATCTAATCTCCATTTGATTATCAAGTATCCACAAGAGGTTGTCAAGTTAGGCACAACTGCCCATATCCAAACGATTTCCTAACCACAAAACGACGTTTTTGCGTAATTTCTTACCAACGGGAATTCATGTTTGACGGTATACTAATCAGAGAGTGGTTATAGTAAAAGCCGCCACTCACAGGTTTTGAAATGCGATTCGGGAACAGTGTGTTCACTGATGTACTGTGAACCAACCGCTGCAAAACCACAGGTCGTTTGTCTGCCATCTCGAGTTATGGCAGGCTGGCGTGAATGTATGTTAACCTGTATAGTGAATGATATTTCGTGAGGTTTTGACATAGCACCCTAAGAGTATGAAGGATGGTGGGGGCAATCATGAGTAATGGTCGAACAATCCTGGTAGTTGAAGACGATTTTGACATCGCCAACATGCTGCGAATTTACTTCAGCGGGCAGCAGTATGAAGTTCAAATCGCGCCGCGTGGCAACGATGCGTTGACAATGACCCGCAAGCAGCTGCCCGACCTGATTATTCTGGATATTATGCTGCCAGATATGAACGGTTATGACGTATGCCGGGAACTGCGCACGACGTCTCGTACCAGCCATATCCCGATTATCTTCCTGACTCAGAAGGATGAGCGCAGCGACAAGATCATCGGGTTGGAATTGGGCGCTGATGACTACATCACGAAACCCTTTGATATTGAGGAACTCAAACTGCGCGTCCAGAACGCGATTCGCTCCGTGGAAATCCAGGTCAACCGGGACCCGAAGTCCGGTCTGCCTAAAGGCCAGATTATCGAAGATGAGCTGCGTTCCCTGATGCACGCCGACCATGACTGGACATATATTGACGTAAAACTGAACAACTTCGAATCGTTTTACGAAGTCTATGGCTTTGTAGCGCGGGACGAGGTGAAGAAATTCATGACTCGTCTGATTAGTGAAGTCCTCAATGAGCAAGGCACCAAAGATGACTTCGTGGGACACCCGGCGGACGACAATTTTATCATCATCACCCATGTGGCCGACCCCGACAAGTTGAAGCACCGGCTGGTCGAACGCTTCAACTCCGATGTCAAGCAGCATTACTCGTTCATTGATCGTGAGCGAGGCTATATTCTGGTGCCAGACCCGGTTAATGGCGAACGTCAGGAATCATTGATGACACTTTCCACCGGATCGGTGTCCACCAAAACACACCAATTCTCCGACATCCGTGAAATTGTGGAACTGGCAGCCGAAGATCGTCGCCGGGGCATCAGCGGTGAAACCGATACAGGGTCGCGTATCCTGACATCCTGGTGAATCCACAGGCCCATGCCCGGTTCTCAAGTGAGTGTGAGGTGAAAACGTATGGAGGGACTGGGATTTATTGCGATCGTCAGTGGCGCTGTCATTACGCTGGGATTGTACTTATGGACACGCCAGCGACAGGCACTTGGCCCACTTCCAGCAGAGGCGGAAGGCACCCCCGAATGGGAGTTGGCCTCGCACGATGACGCGGTGCTGGTTTCCAGCGAACACGGTCAGCTCATCTATATAAACCCCCGCGCCCGCAAGTGGCTGGGCGCAAATGGCGGCAGTCTTAGCCTGGAATACATTGCGCGGCAGGCAAGCCCCACCGATAATTTCCTGGAGCTTTTTACGGGTGAAGGCCAGGCGGCATTTCAGCTTGGTTCCCGCTGGGTTGAGGCTTCCTCACACACGATTCCAACCGGGCACGATCAGCGTATGGTCGTCGTCATGCGCGAATTAGCCACCAACACCGGCCACCCGGATGCCCTCAACCTTTCCCACGCTATTATTATCATCAATGAAATTGGCGAAACGATCAACGCGAGCATGGGCGTGGAACAGGTATTGCAGGCGCTCCTCTCGATTGTCATGCGTACCGCCCCTGCTGACGCCGGGGAAATCTGCCTGTGGGACGGCAACAAGCAGTTCCTGAGTCCACGCGGGTGGGTTGGAGACACTGCCTACTTACTGGCGCTCACTGAGCAAGGCGGCGGGTATCGCCTGGGAGAAGGTATCTCCGGCTGGATAGCCCAATACAAAAAACCGGTGCTGGTACACCAGGCCGGGGATGGCAATGCGCTTTCCCCCAAAATCCCTGATTTTTTTGCCAGTTATGTGGCTGTACCCCTCTCATTGGGAGATCGTTTTATCGGCACGTTCGAGCTTTCCAGCCACCAGCCCAATCGCTTCTCCCAGGCTGACCTGGCGCTCCTGCAAGCGATCAGCAAGCAGATTGCGACATCTATCTACAATGCCGAACTCTATCACGAACAGATTCAGCGCGTCAGTGACATGGTGAGTCTGCAAGAGTTAGCCCAGCAAGAGGCCGCCGGCAGCGATGCCGCCCCGATCTACAAGGCTTTAAGCGAGCGTATTGCTCATCTCATCGGCGCGGAGTTCTGCGGATTCCTGCTTTACGATGAAAACCGGGAGGCACTCATCCCGGAACGCCCGTTTTATGGATTGCCCGATCATGTGGCGCAGAATTTTGTGATCCCCGTGCCGCCGGACAGCCCGCAGCGTGACATCTGGGAAAACCAGCTTTACTGGATTTCCAATGATGTGGAAGATGAAGCGCTCATCGCAGCTTTGGGCTTGCTCCCGCTGTTTTCCGTAACCGGCATTACCAACCTGGCGTTGATTCCGATGGAGGTTGGCAACCAGCGCATCGGGCTGATTCAGATCAGCGGGAAACGAACCGAAGGCGGTTTTACGTCCCGCGATGTCAAGGATATGCTGGTGCTGGCAGCCCAGGCCGCCATTGTGGTCGAAAATATCCGCCTCTACCAGCGTGAGCAGCGCCGCGAGAGCGAATTGTTAGGGCTGCAAGAGATCACCCACGCCATTGGTGCGCTCAGCCATGAAGGCGAGTTCTATTCCGATATTAACGAGCGTATTGCCCGCCTTATGGGGCTGACAATCTGCGGGATTCTCCTGTATGACGATGCCAGTCAGCAGTTGGTTATCCAGCCCCCGGTCTATGGCGTGGCGGCGGAACAGGCTGAAAACTACCGCATCGTCCTGCACCCGGATAGTGTGCTCCACCGCTTCTGGAAAATGGGCGATTACTGGTATACCAATCAGGCCAGCGTAGAAACAGCGATCTTTGAAGTCGGGCTGGATGATTTTGTCGAACAGGTCGGCATTGAAAAGACACTGATTGCCGTTTTATCTGCCGGTGGTCGCCGCATCGGCGTCATCCAGGTTGCTAACAAAGCGAATGGGGAAGACTTCACCGACAAAGATGCCCGTCTGCTGCTCATTTTTGCCACACAGACGGCCAGCATGATTGAAAATGCCCGCCTGTACCGTGAAGTGCAGCGGCGCGTGCAGGAATCCGAGAGTCTGCGAAAGATCGCGGAACACGCCGGGGGCATTCTGACATCTGAGGACTCGTTCGCCCCGATCCTTTCTGAAATCGCCGCGCTGTTATCCAGCCCTCTGATTTACATCAACGTGCTTGACCAGCAGACCGGCAGCCTGACGACTTATCCGCGCTGGGTATTTGGCACCGAGCTGCACGAGCCTTTGGTGCAGGATATCTTCAGCAAAGGGTTTGAGAACAGTGTCGCCGTATCGCAGCGTCCCTTCTTAACCAATGATGTGATCGCCGACTCCAGGGTGCTGGAAAGTTACCGGCATATTGCCCGCCGGGTCGGGGTGCGGCGTTCGGTGATCGTCCCGCTCATTATCGGGGATCGCTCGCTAGGTGAATTAGGCATCGCCAACCGAACTGGCGATTACACTGAATCCGATGTCGAAACCCTGGAAAGCGTCGCCTCACAGATCGCAACGACCATTGAACGACTCAACCTGTATCAATCTGCGGGCCAGAACCTGAACCGCCGCCTGCAAGAACTTGACGCCATCTCGAATGTCAGTAACGAACTCACCCAACGGCTGGACCTTGACCCGGTGCTGGATGTGATCCGCTATGAGGCAGCACGTGCGGCTTATGCCGATGGGAGCACCATCGTTTTACTACAGCCCCACTCAACCTGGTCACAGCCGGACCAACCCGAAATAGAGCGCCGCCTGGGTGGTGAAACGCTCGTCGGGCGTGGTCTGGCCGATATTGAGCGAGAAGCCATCCTGCGTGGAGCCGAATCGGTGCTGGTGAGCGACTACCTGAATAATCCGATGGAAGCACCGGATTCCAAGATTCGTTCCGGGGTGGCGGCAGCCTTCCTGTTTGAAGATGAAGTGGTCGGTGTCATACACCTGCACCACAGCCGCCCGAACAACTTCGATGAGCGAGCAGCAGTGTTCCTGCTGACATTGGCGGCCAAGGCTTCCTTAGGCTATGGCAACTATCGCCGCTACCGGGAACAGATCGAACGCAGCAACCGACTGCGCCGCCGGGTTGAGCAGTTGAACTCCATCTTTGAACTCGGCCAGATGCTCCATACCAACGTAGACCAGGTTACCCTGCTGGAAGCTATCGCGCACAGCATCCAGCACAGTGTCGGTTTCGACACGATTGTAATCAGCCTGATTGACGAGGACGCCCGCCTGCTGCGCCGGGTGGCACAGGCCGGCCAACCGCTGGATGTCTTTGAAGAGAGCAAAGTACACACCATTGAGCTTGGAGACCTGGAAAACCTCTTAAGCGGTGTAGAGCGCATCAGTGAATCCTATTTCTTCCCGGTTGAGATGACCCGTCAGTTCTCCGACCATCTACGCAATGGGCTGAGTACCCGATTTGAGGGCAACCGCCTCCTGCCGCATACCGACGACTTCCGCAACTGGCATGACGGCGACATGCTGCTGGTGCCACTGTTGGGCGCGGGCGGCAATCTGCTCGGTATCATGAGCCTGGATCGCCCTCAGGACGACCTGCGCCCCGAACGATCTGCGGTGGAAGTGCTGGAGATTTTTGGACATCAGGCTGCGTCCACCATCGAAAACATGCGTCTGTACCTGGCAAGCCTGCAAACGGTAGAGCAGGAAGCCCGGTTGAACGACATGATGGAGGCAATTACCAAGACGCTGGACATTGGTGAAATCACGCAGGCCATCGCCACGAATTTACTGCTTATCGCACCGTTTAACCGGATGACGCTGGCACTGCAAAGCACCCAGGAGACCGGGTTCGACATCATTCACATTGTTGTTCAGGAAGAAGGCGGCCTGGATATCCGGCAGGAACACCGGATACAAATTGATGAGACGGCGCTGGCAAAAGCCCATACCAGCGGACAAGATGTGCTGTACTACACTGAAGACACCACCGACATAACGTATGAAGACCTGCAAACCTGGCAGGAGCAAGGCGAGGCAACTTCGCTGATTCTACCGCTGCAAGCTGGCGGTAACAGCCTGGGCGCCCTCCACATGGGCAGTGACGCCGATCACGACGCAAACTTCAGTGAGTTCCGCAACCTGATTCGTCGCGTTGCTAACCTGTCAGCAGTGGCTATCCAGAATGCCCGGCTCTTCCAGAGAACATTGAACCTGCAATATTTCAACGAATCAGTAGTCGCCTCTATCGGCCAGGGTATCGTCGTGCTTGACCCGTCGGGGCGTATCCGGTCTATCAACCGTTATATGCAGGAGCGTTACGGGTGGGATGCAGGAGAAGCATTACAACGCGACCTCTTCGCCTACACGCCGCAGTTGGTCAGTATCCTCAAGAATGATGTGGTGCGGGTGCTGAGCACGGGCGAACCCCGCGAGAAGCTCAATCAGTCTCTCACCTACGCAGCGAAGCCAGGGGCATTTATCAACAATTTCTATGTATATCCCCTGGGCAGCGCCGACGCAATCCAGGGCGCGGTACTCCTGATTGAAGATGTGACCGAGCGGGCACGCCTGGAGCATGACATTGAGGCACGGGCGAATCAGTTGGCAGTACTAACTGAGGTTTCCAGCCGCATCACGGCTTCGCTCAACCGGGAAGATGTGATTGATCTGGCAGTCGAGGAGATTGAGCGCGTTATCCCTTATGATTCGATGACACTTTGGAGTCGCAGTGGAGATACCCTCGTCCTAGAGGGATTTCAGGGATTCGATGAGCATGTTGTCATCATTGAGGATGAGAATGCCCGCATTCCTATCGCCACGCACAGCCGGATCAGGCAGGTGATGGAAACGCGCAGCGTCTTCGCAATCAGCAACCTGGAAGGACGCGACCCCCTCCCCGGCGAAAACGATCATAAGAGCTGGATGGGTATCCCCCTGGTCAACCAGCACAACGTCGTCGGGATGATCGCCCTCGCGAAAACCGAACCACGCTTCTATGATGACATCCAGGCACAACAGGCCGGTTTCGCCTTCGCCAACCAGGTGGCCGTCGCGTTAGCGAACGCCGACCTCTACACCGAAGCCGAATATCGCACTGAACGGTTAAGCCTGCTGAACCGGGTATCCGTAGCGCTGGCACAATCGCTGGATAGTGAGAACATTCTGGAAATCGCCTTGCGAGAAATCGCTCAGACATTGAATATCCCCCAGGCCAGAGCGATTATTTTCGAGCGGGACCAGCACCTGGGGCGTGTGATCGTGCAGTTCCCGCGTGGTGATGCGCCGCCTGATGACGTTATCAACCTGCTGGATAGCCAGGTGGCAACGTATATCCGCCGCACTGCCAAACCTCTAATTTATGAGAACATTGCTGACCTGCCGGACGACGACCCGATCAAACAGGAATTGGTTCCCCGGGGTGTGGTTACTTACGGCCTGATTCCCATGACCGTTGGCGGGCAGGTGATCGGCGCGTTCGAGTTGGAGACGCCCTTCGGCATCCGGCGCTTCAATGAAGAGCAAATCGAACTGGGCCAGATTATCGCAAACCAGGCCGCTATTGCTGTCCAGAATACCAACCTGCTCGAGCAAACCCTGGTGCGCAGCCATGAACTGGAAACGCTGCTGGAGGCGGCACAGGCGACTTCGCTCACCCTCAACCTGGACGACGTGTATCGCAGTGTGGCATCCCTGATGCTGCAAGCGTTGATGATGGATGATTGCAGCATCATGCTGTGGGACAATGTAGAGAATGTCCTGACTGTCGAAATTGACAAACCCCGCAGCCCGGAAAAAGTCAAAGACAGCGCCCAGATGTATAACCTGCGCGAACATCCGGTTCGGCTGCGGGCGATGGAAAGCCGCGAAATTCTGATACTACAAGCCAATGCGCCAACGATTGACCGGGCTGAATTGGCGCTGCTGACCGAACGTGGCAATGTGCTTCATGCCCTGGTCCCGCTGGTTGTGCGTGACCAGTCCATCGGGCTTGTCCAGCTCGGCACCAATAACCCCAACCAGTCTTTTGGGTACCAGGAAAGCCGCCTGGCACAGGCTCTGAGTTCACAGGCCGCGATTGCCATCCAGAACGCACGGCTCTCAACCGAAACTGCGGCGCTGGTGGAAGAAAGTTTTATCATTAACAATCTCAGCCAGGCGATCTCATCCACCCTTGAAATGGACGATATGATCACCATCATTCGGGAGCAAATCCCGCGCGTGACTGACGCGGATGAACTCTACCTGGCACTCTACGACAATGAGTCACAGCAAATAAACTTCCCCCTGGCGGTGGCGCAGGGCAAGGAATACGCCATTGAACCGCGCATTCTCAATACGGATGAGGTGTCCTTTATTATCCGCCACCGGCGCTCACTGACGCTGGGCGGCGGTAACTGGGATGCCAACGACATGCGCCGTAACCTGGGGATTACAAACGGCGAGGGCCAGGTCAAGAGTTATCTGGGCGTGCCCGTAGTAGCCGGTGACCAGGTCATGGGTGTGCTGGCCGTCCGTGATTCGCAGCGCAACCGGACATTCGGCATTAATGACGAACGTTTGTTGATGACGGTAGGCACACAGTTAGGCGCGGCTATCCAGAACGCGCGCCTATTCAAGCAGATCCGCAGTTTTGCCGATGAACTCCACCTCCGCGTGCAGGAACGTACCGCCGAACTGCAAAAGGAGCGTGACCGGATTGACACGCTGTACCATATCACCTCTGACCTGGCGCGGACACTTGACCTGGATCGGGTGCTGGCGCGGGCATTGGAAATGGTGGTTAAAGCGGTGAATGCTGACGACGGGACGGTGATGCTCATTGACCCGATGACGGATCAGCTTTTCCCGCGCACTACCCTGCACGGCGATCCCAAGCAGTATATGGTCAAACCGCACCCGGCCCAGAAATTAGCCGAGTGGCTGATTGGCAACGACTCCTATGTGGTTGTGGATGACCTGCAGGAACAGCCCTACTGGGATGCCAACGACGCTGAGGCACGAAACTGGAGCAGCGCCCTGGCCGTACAACTGGAAACCAACGACGATGTGCAGGGTGTCATCGTCCTGTTGAGCCGAAAGTCCGGTGTGTTTACCGAAAGCCAGATTAAACTGGTGGTTGCCGCTGCTAACCAGATCGCCTCGTCTATGTCGAACGCCGAGCTGTACCACCTGATTCGTGACCAGGCGGAACGGCTGGGCGTGCTGCTTCGTGCTGAACAGGAAGAGGCAGAGAAAAACACCGCGATCCTCGACAGTATTGCTGACGGCGTTATGCTGGCGGATGCTGAAGGCGTGGTGGTTCTGTTCAATCCGGCAGCCCAGCGCATCCTTGACCTGCCTCGTGACCATGTGCTAGGTCAGACACTGCAACGCCTGACCGGGATATTTGGCGGTTCGGCCCACAAATGGTCGGACACCATAATTGAGTGGCAGCGCGACCCGGAGCAACACCCGGAAGGCTCGTTCCTGGAAGAACGGCTCAACCTGGGCAAACGAGTCGTCAGTGTCCATCTGTCCCCGGTTTTCACCGCCGAACGCTTCCTGGGGACGGTATCGGTTTTCCGTGACATCACAAAAGAAGTCGAGGTGGACCAGATCAAGAGCCAGTTTGTCTCGAACGTATCGCACGAACTGCGCACCCCGATGACCAGCATCAAGGGTTTTGCTGACCTGCTGCTTATGGGCGTTGCGGGCGAAATCCCCGAAGCGCAAAAGAGCTTCCTCTCAAAGATCAAGACCAATGCGGATCGTCTGAGCCATCTGGTAGACGACCTGCTGAACATTTCCAAGATTGACGCTGGCGAGCGCCTGAATCTCGACCTGGTCGAAATCACAAACATCCTCACGCCACTTGTGACCAGTCTGCAACATCGCGTTGAGAGTGAAAACAAGCAGCTCGCCGTTACACTGGAAATCGAACCGCAGATTCCACCAGTGATGGTTGACCCACATAAACTCACCCAGATCATGACCAACCTGATTGACAACGCTTTCAATTACACCTATGCCGGTGGTAAGATTGGCGTTAAGGCCCAGAGTCAAGGCGATGAAATATTAATATCCGTCTCGGATACCGGAATCGGGATTCCGCCTGAGTTCCAACCCCGTATTTGGGAGCGATTTGAACGCTACGAAGACCATGCCCTGGTGATGGATGTCGCGGGGACTGGGTTAGGGCTGCCTATTGTCAAGCAGTTGGTGGAAATGCATCATGGCACGGTCTGGTTTGAATCAGAGCAAGGCAAAGGCACGACATTTTTCGTGTCGCTGCCATTTGAACAACCAGAACATGAGGGGAGCAAATAATACGATGCAGCAGGGGATGAGCAAAAACCTATGGCACATATTCTAGTAGCAGAAGATGAACGGGATATTCGCGAGCTTATCAACTTCACGCTGGTTTTTGCCGGGCACGAGGTCACACAAGCTGCTAACGGAGCAGAAGCGTTGGAGTTGGCACCCCAGGTCAAGCCCGATTTAATCATGATGGATGTGCGAATGCCGCGCATGACGGGGTATGAAGCCTGCCGCCAGATGAAGCAAATTCCTGAAGTCAAGGATATTCCGGTGATCTTTCTTTCGGCCAAGGGACAGGATGAAGAAGTGCAGACCGGGTTGGAGGTCGGCGCAGCCGCGTATATTCTGAAGCCATTCGCGCCTGAAGAATTAACGCGGCGTGTCTCGGAAATCCTGGCGCAGAACGGTATCTCGTAAGCCTGGGCTGACACAGCCGCCACACAAAACCTGTATCGCACCTGATCCGACTGTCAGCCTACCGGTGCCGGGGCTGTTCATACAGTATGTTGCTCACAAGTCAAGCGAATGATGCCAATGGTCGCGCCAATTCACGAGCTTGATTTCGGCATAACGTATCCATGTGTTATTATTTGCCCCAGACCCGCCGGATGTAACGGTCAAATGGGGAATACTCGAGAACGAATGCGGATAAACTTGTACACTGGGACTGGCATTTTATGAGCGCCATTACATTAGGGGGAGATCTCGTTCATTACGAAGTGCTGGGGCGAGGTCGTCCGGTATATCTCCTGCACGGCTGGATTGGTTCCTGGCGTTATTGGGTGCCAACCATGCAGCAGTTGCAGGCCAAATATCGTGTCTATGCAATTGACCTGTTTGGCTTTGGGGATTCCGGCAAGAATGAGAACCGGTATACACTCGACCACCAGGTGCAAATGCTGGTAGATTTCATGAAGGATATGGGGCAGCCCAAAACTGCACTTATCGGGCATGGCTTAGGGGCGCTCGTCGCCATCGAAATCGCCCGCCGGGACCCCGAACGTATCCCCCGGCTGGTACTGGTTAACCCGCCGCTGTTCGACCCGGGCGATCTGGCGACACGGATACCAGCGGGCCGCGCTGTGGCGCTCACCGACAACCGCCCACTCAATGACGGCGCTGCCAGCCCCGAAGCCACTATCATGAACGCCAGTTCTGCCATGCGGGCCGCGCTGCTGGAGGCTTCCAAGGCGCGGACACAAAGCGAGATGGCTTCAGCAGCCGCTCAGCTCTCCGCCCTGGAACACAACGAGTCAAAACGCTCGACAACCCCGGTCAGCAATCCGCTCCTTGAAAAAATCGGAGGGAGCGACCTGGAAACCCTGTTAGGGCGCTGTTTCAAGCGTTCTGAGCCGGAGCACGAGAAACTCCTGGTGGATGTCAACAAAGCCGACCAAAAAGCGGTTAAGTCCAGTATCATGAATTTTGACAGCGGGCGTTTGTTAGATACCATCCGCCTGCTGCCCATGCCCGTTATTATTATTCACGGCACGGATGATATACTGCTGGAACAGCCCAGCGAGGACATCTGGACGTACATTACGGGAGACAAAGACGACCGGCTGCTGCCAATCCCGCTGCAAGGTGTCCGCCACTTCCCAATGCTGGAATATGAACGCTTTCCTCGTCTGGTCAGCGATTTCCTGGATATTCCCAACATCAGCGAACTGGAGATCAAAGAACGGTGGAAGCGCCGCACGCGGTGATGAAACCTCTACGGATCGCACAGCGATGAAACAAGTCCTGATCTTCGCCAACGGTGACGCTAATGACGGGCCAATGGTACAACAGACGCTGGCGGCGGCGCTTGACGCCAATGTGATTGCGGCGGATGGCGGGGCGCGGTTAGCCCGCCGTTTTGGGTGCATTGTTGATACGGTGATCGGAGATATGGATTCGCTGGAAACCGGCGAATTACACGATCTGGCTGCCGATCAGGTACAGATTTTGCGCTACCCGCCGGAAAAAGATGAAACTGATCTCGAACTGGCACTGAATTATGCCGCGCACCTGGATGCAGATTGGATTCGCGTCATTGGCGGTGTTGGCAACCGGCTTGACCAGACCTTGAGTAATGTCTATCTGATGGCGCTGCCCAATCTGCGCGGGCGGGATGTTCGGCTGGTATCGGGTAACCAGGAAGCCTTTCTCTTGTTACCCGGTGACTGGCAGATAGAGGGCGCACCCGGCGATACCCTTTCGCTGGTGCCGCTGGGGGGCGCGGTAGAACACATCGAGACCGATCAACTGCGCTATCCGCTGCGCGGTGAGACCCTGGCATTTGGCCCGGCACGCGGTGTCAGCAATGTTATGCAGGCCGGAACCGCACGCATCCAGTTTGAAACCGGCATCCTGCTGGTCGTGAGGACGCTTGGGCGGGCGTGACAGCCTTTCACTCCCCGGAAGCGCTCGCTGGGAGTTTTGAGATATGGGAGTTTATATGTCTGCGATAGTTGTGCATAAATTCAACCACAGCGGCCAACTCGTCACCAAGTATGATGGCGCTGTCCTGGATAGTGGGCCGCACTGGGTTTGTTTGCGAGCCATCTTCCAACGCGGCGATGTTGACCTGGGGTTTGTGAAATTTCGTCAGGGAGATGTGTTTATTGAGTGGTTTTACGATGACCGCTGGTACAATATTTTCCAGGTGCAGGATGGGGAGAGTTCGCGCATTAAGGGATGGTACTGTAATATCACGCGCCCGGCAGAACTGCATAAGGAAATGATCCGCGCTGATGATCTGGCGCTGGATGTGTTTGTCAGGCCCAGCGGCCAGGTTATCCTGCTGGATGAAGATGAATTCAGCGCCCTTGAACTGCCAACCGAGGAACGGATGGCTGCCCTGCGGGCTGTTGAAATGATACGACGGGCGGTGACGGAACGCGAAGCCCCCTTTGATCGCATCGCTCCGCGCTAAATTCAGCGGGGACTGCTTCGACTGACAGCCCCCATTGGTTGTTGTGCCAGAACGCAATATGACCGAGCGCTACCGCCGTTCAATCATTACTTCTATCGGGGCGAACCAGAAGAACAGGCACTTTGACACATTCCATGACTTTATGGGTGATGCTGCCAAACAGGAAGCGCCCCAGCCCGGTGCGCCCGTGCGTGCTCATGACCACCAGATCACACCCCTCGTCATTCACGTAGTCACAGATCAAACTGGCGATCCCGACGCCTTCAATAAACTGAATGCGAACCTCCGTGTTTTCACTGCGAAGGGTCGAGCGCAGGCCGATCAAATACTGCTTGACTTCCTCCCGCAGATTCTGAATCTGTCCTTCTTGCCCGGCCAGGGCAATCTGATCGGTGAACTCATGCGTGGGGGGACGAAAAACATGCAGCAAGATCAGTTCGGCATTGTTGTTCCGAGCAATGTCCACTGCGTGCGGAATCGCTCGTTCAGACCATCCCGAACCATCCAGTGGAACGACGATTTTTTTGTAGCGACCTTGTGCCGACATCACAAACTCCTATGTGCATGGTGAACATATTTTTATTGTACCATGTTCACCGGTTACACACGTAAAGTCTTTCCCATCCTATTGACGTCTGGCGCAAGAATGTTATAATCTCACGATAAATCTCATAAAATCTACAAAAATCGAGTATCCAATGACCGAGACGACTCACGAAGATCAGCAGTCTTCACCCCATCTCCCTATCAAGAATAACCTGAAGATCGCGTTGTTTCATCTCGGTTCCGGCATGGCGGATGTCATCACCGCCGGAGTCTGGAACCGGATCATGATTACTGACCTGGGATTCGCGGCCACACCGATCAGCCTGTTAGTCGGGCTGCGCTATTTCCTGGCACCCCTGGGGGTTTGGGCCGGGCGTATCTCTGACGAACGGGCCGTTGGCGGCTACCGGCGATTGTTCTGGATATGGTTGGGACGGCTGATGATGGTTACCAGCATCCTCGGCACGGGCTTGCTGACGGCAGACCTGGCGCGCGGCAGGGAAGCAACCCCGATGGTATGGCTGCTCTTAACCGGATCACTCCTGCTTTTTAGCCTGGGGTCGGCGCTTTCCGGCAGCACCTTTCTGGCGCTCATCTATGATCGGGCGCACCCCAGGCAGCGCGGGCGCGCGGTGGGCATTGTGTGGACTTTCCTGCTGCTCGGCTTCACGATTGCCGGTATTCTCTTCGGCGTCCTGCTGCCCTCCAACCGGGAGGAAGGCAGCGCGGCGGCGGGTGGTCTGAGCTTTTCGCCGGAGACTCTGCAAACGCTGTTTGTCGTCGGCGCGCTGGTGATGGGGGCGTTGTGGTTCTTCTCCCTGTTGGGTGAGGAGCGCCGAAGCACGGGCACTGCTGCTGTGCAGGCCGAACCGAAGTCACAGACCACACTCCGCCAGGACATCCAGCAAGCCTGGAGTAACCGTCAGACCCGCTTTTTCTTCTGGTATCTGGCGCTTTCGATGATCTTCGCCTTCGCTCAGGATTTGGTACTGGAACCGTTCGCCGGGGATGTCTTCAACATGGACGCCGCCCACACGACTCGCTTCGCCGCCTATTGGGGCAGCATGTCCATTATTGGGACAGTGTTGTTCCTGTGGCTTTCCCGCCGTTACACCCGTCTGACCAATACGGTCATGTCGCATGTCGGTGTGTGGGTGCTGGTGGCGACTTTCGCCGTATTCGCGCTCTCCTCGGTCGCTGAGATTCGCGGGCTGGTGACGCCGGGGCTGATTTTGCTCGGTATCGGCCTGGGGGTATGGAATGTCGGCACGCTGGGGATGATGATGGAAATGAGTCCCTTTGGTCGCGCCGGGACATTCCTGGGATTCTGGACGCTGGTCGTCACGCTGGCACGGGGTTTCGGGGTGACATTAGGCGGCTTTGTGCGCGATATTGCCGTCCAGCTCACTGGCAACGTCACGCTTTCTTACGGAGTTGTGTTTGGCCTGGAAGCCATTGGATTGATTGTCGCATTGTGGGCGCTCAGTCAGGTCAATGTACAGTATTTCCAGGCAGAACAAGGCGAAGCCCAGTCGGATGCCACCTCGGTGCTGGCGGCGGCGCTGGATTAGCGGAAATCCCGACAGAAAGCTAATGCGAAGTCTGGGGAGCGACAACAAGCGCTCCCCTTGTGTTTTCATCTATAAAGCGTGCGCTGTCAGTTGAACCATTTGCGGCGGCACAAACGACACATTGACTGTCATTTCAATAGTCATCTGATCTTCAGTGAAGCGACAAACCACTGTGTTGTAGAACGGCGTCTCAACCAACCTGACGACCAGTGTCAGAGCGCTTTCGGCTGTCCAGGCACCGCTGGCGGCGATCTGTACCGGCTCATACGATGGTGGCTGGCTGAATAAGGTTGTCCGGCCTTTTTGCCAGATGCCATAGCCACAGGTGATATGTTCCTCGCCTGCCGCTGTCTTGGCACGAACGACATAACCGGACTCTGCCGCTGTCAGTGTGAGCGTTTCGATATTCAACTCATTAGCATCCACTTTGTAAGTCCGTCCCAACACGCGGGCGGCTACTGGTGATGAAACCTGCCCCCGCACTGGAGGAACAGCCAAGCCGGACAGCTTCTCGCCCAGAGCATTCTGGGCGGCGGTATCATCGGGCAGCGAATCACTGCACATCTCCGGCAGCAGAATCTCCCAGACCAGGCTCAAGGGGGGCTGCATATCCCCTAATCCGCCGGTGATCGCCAGCACCGCGTCCTGTTCGGGCATCACGATGCAATACTGGCCGAAAGCGCCATCACCCCGGTAAGCATTGTGACGGCAGCGCCAGAACTGGTAGCCATAACCCTGCGCCCAGTCGCTTGCCGCATCATCGCCATTCGACACATGAAAAGCAGTCGCCTCCGCTACCCAGGCTTCGGGCAGGATGCGACTGCTCCCCCACATCCCTTTTTGCAGATAAAGCTGGCCGAACCGGGCGATGTCCGCAGTTTTGATGCTCAACCCAAAACCGCCGGTATTGATGCCCTGGGGGGATTCTTCCCAAACGGCATTTTCAATACCTAGCGGCTCGAATAATCGCGGTCTCAGATAATCCACCAGTTTCATGCCTGTCGTTTTCTGCACGATAGCAGACAGCATGTATGTCGCGCCCGTGTTATACAGAAAGTGCGTGCCAGGCTGATGCAGGACGGGCACTTCGAAAAAGCCCTTCGTCCAGTTGCCATCGGGCCGCCCGGTCATATGGGGCGTGGAATCCTCTGCGTGGCCGGTAGACATAGACAGCAGATGGCGTATCCGCATCCCCGCGAGGTAAGCGTTTACCTCGGCGGGGGCTTCGTCCGGGAAGAAGCTCAGCACCGGGTCATCTACTGAGAAGCGCCCTTCTGTAACCGCCAGGCCGACGGCAGTGGATGTAAAACTCTTGCTGAGGGAAAATAACATGTGAGGGCTTTCAGGCAGGTAAGGTGACCACCACCCTTCAGCAACCACATTGCCATGCCGCATCAGTATGAAACTATGGCATTCGTGTACCTGACTCTCCACGGCCTCAACAAAGCGAAGAATGGCTGATGAAGCGATTCCCTGGCTTTCGGGTGTGGCGTGCCGCAAAACATTCTCGAAGGTAGTAGGCATAGAAATAACTCCGCATCGGATTGAGGAGAAACGCTCGCGATTATAACGCTGGAATCAGTCAAGTGATATGTCCGCCCACCAACACTGATAATTCAACTTCGCTCACAAGCATGATCTATCCTGAAATTCACGATAGGGCTTGTTTTCTCCTGTTTTTCAGGGAAACACGTGATCTATCCATTTCGCAGTATCTTGCGGTACACTGTCCCACTGCTCACAATCCGCAGACCCAACCGCCGGTACAGTCGGAAAGCAACCGTATTCCCAGCATCCACGCCCAGCCGCACCCCCGCATACCCATGACGCCGGAACGTATGCAAACTCAGGCTGACCAGCGCTGCGCCCAGGCCATGCCGCCGCCACCCTGCCGCCACGCCCATTGTATCCAGATGCCCTACCTGCCCGTCTCCCGGATAGCTCAGGCAGAATCCGGCAATCGCATCTTCTGCGTAGACCAGCAGCCAAAGCCCAGCATCGAAATCAGGCCGGGAGATATGTTCATGCCGCCACTCTTCCTGTGTAATCAGATCAAAGCCCCAGTTGGCCTCAAATGCGGCCCGATCCGCCGCATACACTGCCTGCCAGTCACGTTCCACATTGAAAGGTCGCAAGGCCATCCCTTCCGGCAGTTGCGGAGGGCTGTCACGCCGGTTATCCAGATCAATGTGCATGGAAAATGACTGCCTGACGGGTTCATAACCGTGCTTCAACAGCAGATGGGCCGTTTCCAGGTCATCACCTGCCAGATGATATAGCATTGGCACTTCAGACACGCCCGGACGCCGGGCCAACAATCCGGCTTCTGCTTTCGCCAAAAGCCGCCGGCCAATGCCCAACCGCCGGTAGTCAGGATGCACCCGTCCCCCGCCCCAGCCACGACTCTCGCGCTGCTTGAGCGTGAAGTATGTCACGCCAACAATACGGCTATTTGGGGCAGCAGCCACCCAGCAGTCTGTTTCCGCCTGAAACTGCGGTGCTGACCACCGCCATTGGAGTTCGTCCGCTGGTTCACCCAGGAGGGCAGCGATCTCCAGCAAATCGCCCGGTTCAAAAGTGCGAATCGTAAAGTCCGGCATTGATTCTTCCTTTTTGTATTTCGCTATATACTTTAACCGTACCCGTTGGTTCAGGAAACGATGTGATGCAGCCAAAGCGCAAACCTATACCGGCTAACCCGGATGGCGAACTCAGTAGCCCGGTTGAAGCCCCGCAAACTGGCAAAAGTCTGCCGGACTACAACCTCACGAAGTCAAAGAGCCGTAGCCAGTTCAGGCCGCGATTCCCTGAATACCACTTCAGTGTGGCGCTCCCCATTACCCGTGCCATAGATACCTTGCATGACCAGGTAGATGCGTTCAACGCTGGCCTGCCGGTGGATATTCTATACTGTGAAACCACAATGCTGGATTCTGACCGCGCCCGGTTCGCACTTACAACCCGCGACTCACACAAGACCGGAGTCCGGCTAACCGGCACGATGCAGCGGTGGGAAGGGGATCGCACCCGTATTGACATTGACGTTTCGCTGCAATCGGCAAATCAACTCGGATGGCGTTATAGCCCGATGAACATGTCTGGCAGTTCACTGGCACTACTGCTGTTCATCGGCACCATGCTGGTATTTTTCAATGCTCTGGCGGCTCTTGGCTTCTGGATAAATGGTGTCAATCTCCAGGTAATCCTCATTGGCATCGTAATCATCTCCCTGGCTTTCCCCCTGCAAGCCCGCCGCCGCGCCCAGTCTCCGGCAGCGCAGGAACAATATACGGCGCAGCGTGACGCCGACTCCCTCACGGATATTCTTGTCCAGGCGTTCGCGCAGTATGATGTCCAGTGGATCCGGCAGAAACAACCGTAAAAACCTCCGTTTCCCCATAGCACGCACCCTGCTCACAGGCTATACTTGCGCCTGTTTGTCCCTTTTATCACGATAGGATTGACATGCCTTTATTCGTAGTGTTTGTGTTTGCGACCATCATCCTGGGCGCTGGCGGGATGCTCGCCCCAGCCTGGGAAACACGCCATCCACGCATCGGCCTCATGGGGGCACTCTCGTTAGGCATCATCATGGGCGGTGGCATATTCTGGGCCATGTTGTTTGGCTGGAACACCCTGGTAATTGACTACCTGCTGTTTGCGCTGGTGACAGCGATATTCCTGGGCGGCACACTCTCTTACGGGCAAATGCGTGCCGAATCACGCGGGGAAATCCTGGAAGACGCCAATCAAGGGTGGCCTGGCCCGCGTGACCTGCTGTTCTTCGGCCTGGTCGCACTGGTATTCGTCGTCCCAGTACTGGCCCTGCCCGTGCCGCTGGATACCGACGCACAAGGATTCGGCTACCTGGGGCTGTTGGCACGGCTCGGCGGTGACTTCAAGACCCTCACGCCCTTCCACCCGGAGATCAGCTACCTGTATGCGCCCGGCTTCACGCTGATAACCGCTTACCTCAGCCAGCAGCTCGGCCAGGGGCTGCACCATGTCCAGATGGCCGTTGGCGCGGTGTTGAGTATCCTCCTGGTGTGGCTGGCTTATGATTTTGGCGCGGAATACCGCGATAAACGGCTGGGCCGGGCGATGGCAATTGCAATGTTCGCCGGGGTCGGCCTGTTCACCGCATACATGGACTCACACTATACAACGCTGCTGGGGTTGGTTTTTGCGATGGCATTTCTGATCTTCGCGCTGCGCTTCCTACGAGAAGGCCACTGGCCGGACGCCCTCGCAGCCGGGCTGATGCTCGGTTCTGTCGCCCTGGCCCACCCCGATACCACCATTATCCTGGGATTGGGATACGTCCCCTGGTTGGTGACGATGTGGTTCGGCCAGCCGCGCCCCACGCTGCGCCGCTGGCTCGTGCTGGCAGCAGGCGTGCCACTGGTGGCGCTGGTGGGTATCCTGCCCTGGCTGCTCAACATCCGCGACCTGTTGGGGGCGGACATTGTTTCCCCCTTCACCCGTGATCCAAGTTACTGGCAGGTAATGATTCTCTATAACGGTGTCTGGATTGTGCCTGTTGCCATCCTGGGAGCATTTTTCGGGCTGCGGCGGCGCGAACAGCCGAGTATCCTGGCAGTTGGCTGGCTGGTCTTCGTGCTGGAGTTTTCCACGCTCGGAATCCTGGAAGCCCTCATACCCAGCATCATTGAACCGGCGCTGCGCTACGACTACCCATTCAGCATCGCCTGGCACGGCCCGATTATCCCGTTCTCGATTCTGGGCGGGGTCGGTTTATTATGGCTCTGGGATCGCTTTGGCGAATCACGCCTTGGGGAGCGGCTGTATCGCCAATCCTATGCAATTATCGGGGCGCTGGGCGTAGTCGTGCTGCTGGGGCTGATATTCAATCAGGAGATACTGGCCTTCAGCAAGGACAAGGTGGGGTTCTTCGGCGCATTCTCTTCTCATGCCGATGTCAGCGCCATGACCTGGCTCAAGCAGAACACCCCGCCGGATGCCCGCGTGCTGAACTTCCCCGGCCCACAGGAAGGCGATTGGGTGCCAGTGGTCAGCGAACGCGACAGTGTCTATTACCGCTGGCAGCCCTTCTTCCGGGGTGACGCGGACAGCCTGGCCGAGCAGGAGCAACTGCGTGCATTCTGGGAAAATCCGGCAGACCCGGCCAATGCTGACCTGCTGCGAGAAGCCGGAGTAGACTATGTCATCGTGCCGCAGCTTGTCTCCAACCCGGATAGCATCAAAACGATGTTTCGCTGGCGCGCGCCGTTTACGGAACTGATTGAAATGCAGTCCAGCGTCGCCGATGCGCCTTACCTGGAATTGGTATTTGATGCGGATGGTGCCCAGGTCTATGTCCTGATGGGTCACTCTGGCAATTGACCTGTTGTGTCGCTTATGTATAATCCAAGTGAGTTATCGGGTTGAGCAAACGAGAATATTATGGCAAGACGACCAGCAGTATATCCCTTCACAGCCATAGTCGGTCAGGACAGAATGAAACGTGCCCTGGTCTTGAACGCGATTGATATGCGAATCGGCGGTGTACTGATTCGTGGGGAGCGCGGGACAGGCAAATCTACGGCGGCGCGAGCATTGGCGGCGCTGCTCCCTGAAATTGATGTAGTGGCTGACTCCCCTTTTGGCGATGACCCGGCACACCCGGATACCTGGTCGGACATCACGCGGGAGCGCTACAGCGATGGTGCGCCCCCGCCAGTGGAACGACGCAAGACCCGCTTTGTTGACCTGCCAGTGAGCGCTACCGAAGACCGTGTGGTCGGCACGCTGGATATTGAAAAAGCCATCCAGAAGGGTGAACGTCACTTTGACCCTGGTGTGCTGGCGATGGCAAATCGCGGCATCCTGTACGTGGACGAAGTGAATCTGTTGGATGACCATGTGGTAGACCTGCTGCTGGACTCGGCGGCGATGGGCATTAACGTGGTCGAGCGCGAGGGTATCAGTTTCGCGCATCCGGCGCGGTTTATCCTGGTAGGGACGATGAACCCGGAAGAAGGCGATTTGCGCCCGCAGCTTCTGGATCGTTTCGCGCTTTCGGTGGAAGTACGCGGTATTGCCGACGCGGGCGAACGAATGGAAATCCTGGAACGGCACATCGCTTATGAAAGCAACCCGGAGAAATTCCGCCAGGACTGGGCTGGTGAAGAACAATCCCTCTCCAATCAGATAGCCGCCGCCCGCGAGATTGTGGATGATGTACAGTACAGCCGCCGTGATCTCTTCACGATTGCCGCCATCACCAGTAATCTGCATATTGACGGTCACCGCGCAGACCTCGTGATTCTGAAAACGGCGCGCGCTCATGCAGCATTTGAAGGCCGTCTCAGCATTGACCATCACGACATTTTGATCGCAGCGGAACTGGCACTCCCCCACCGGCTCAAACGTGGGCCATTCGCTGACGCGCAGATGAGCATGGCTTCGCTGGAAGAGCAGATCGAACAGGTCACCTCCGAATGGGGTGAAGGCGATGAGATCACCGACTCTGCCGAAAGCGAAGAAGAAACGCCTGTCAAAAAAAAAGTGAATCGGTAGCGACAGACAGCACCGAAAAAGAAGCGCCGGACTTCGGCCAGACCGACCCAACCCCCCAGAACGTATTCGACAAACAGGATTCGTACTGGTGGGAAGGTGGCAAAAAGGTTGAAACCGGCGCGCAATTCTCCCCGCGCAAACTCCAGACCGCGCTCGACAAACTGACCCGCCAACACGCGGGACGGCGTTCACGAACGCGCACAGACCGCAAACGTGGGCGCTATATTCAGGCTCGTCCCGCTGGCGATAACCCGACGGACATCGCGTTTGACGCTACCCTGCGGGCGGCTGCCCCCTACCAGATTCAACGCCAGCAGCAACTTAATGAGAGCGGCATGGCCTATGCGCTCGTCAGAAAGGATCTGCACCGAAAAATCCGGGTTCGGCGGGCGGCCAACCTGATCTTATTCGTGGTGGATGCCTCGTGGAGCATGGCAGTTTCCGAACGGATGCAGGCAACTAAAGGCGCGATCATGTCGCTGCTGACGGATGCCTACCAGCGCCGTGACCGGGTGGGGCTGGTCGTCTTCCAGAAAGACCGTGCCAGTATTGTGCTGCCCCCCACCAACTCGGTCCTGCTGGCGAAAAAGGCGCTGGCGGACATCCCGGTTGGCGGTAAAACCCCGCTTTCTGCCGGGCTGCTGCTGGCCTTCGAGACCATCAAGCGCGAGAAGGCGCTGCACCCGGACATCCTGCCGCTGATGATCCTGCTGACCGACGGCGCAGGCAATGTCTCGATGGGCAATCTGTCGCCACAGGAAGAAGCCAACCGCATTGCCGAGATGATTAAAGATGAACAGATCAAAACGGTGACAATTAACATGGAGCATGTGGCCTTTGACCAGGGGCTGGCGACCAAGCTGGCGGAGCGCATGGGCGGCGTATGCTACTCGCTCGGTCAACTGCGGGCGGATATCCTGTATGAAACCGTGCGTAAAGAGATGGATGGGCTAAAATAAGACATAGTATTGAGTCTGGCAATTTGAGTCAAAGTGCCGGGTGGAAAATGAAAAAGTGGTCAGGAATTTTCACTCAGCGCGTTTAGCTCTCAACTTTCAATGAATTTGGATTGATAGGATGTTATGCTGCGGTTTCTCTTTTCTCTCGTAATTGGTCTGGCGATTGGGGCGGGCATCGGCCTGTATGTGGGCTGGGTTCAGGCCCCGGTGGAGTTCGTCAACAGCCCGGCCAGCAGCCTGGCGGAACGCTACCTGGATGAATACATCGTCATGGTCAGCGGCGGGTATCTGCTGGATGGCGACCTGGGTGGCGCAGTCGAACGGCTGCAAATTCTGGGGACGGCCAATATCCCAGCCCTGGTGCAGGAAACAGCGGAAAAATTCATCAGCGACTCGCGGAATGTGGATGATATTCGCAAGCTGGTGGCGCTGGCCGAGGCAATGGGACGTCTGACACCCATCATGGATCCCTATCGTCGGGTAACAGTGCCGGGAGGCGGTTGATGAGTGCTTATGATACCGGCGGCAATCTCTCGCCTGGCAGCCGCAGCAAGTACCGCCGTCCGCGCCGCCCGTTTTCATGGATTGGCCTGCTGCTGGGGCTGCTGATCGGCATCGGCGGTGGCCTTTATTATGCCTGGGCAGTAGACCCGCAAATCGAATACAATACCGAACCCTGGCAGTTGAGCAAGGCTGATCGTGAAAACTACATGGTCGCCATTGCGCTCGATTACGCTGCCGACGGAAATCTTGACCGTGCCATTCAACGTCTGCTGGTCATCAATAAGAATGCTAACAGCGATCCAATTCAGGCGCTGGCGGACGCCGCCTGTGATCTGGCGACCACCGGCTATGTGGATAGCAGCAGCGGCCTGAATGCGATCCGCGCCATGATGACTTTCTACCAGCTTCAGGGGCGCAGCGGCTGTGCTGACAACCTCATCCCGGTCAGCACTGACAACCCGAACATCGTGCAGATTGACCTGCCAACCCCTACTCCACTGCCACCTGCCAGCAAAACGCCCACACCACCGGGCGCAGTCGCGGCTACGCCCACCCGCAGCGCGAATATTGTGCCAACCTCGCCGCCACAGCGCGATTTTACCCTGGTGAATGTTACCACCGATTGCAGCGCCGCGCTTTCCGGCCTGATCGAGGTGTTTGTGCAGGACTTCAATGGCGAAGGCGTTCCCGGAATTGAGGTTCGGGTGCGCTGGAACGAAGGCGAAGATCGCTTCTTTACAGGGTTAAAACCGGAACGCGGCCCGGCGTATGCCGATTTCCAGATGGAAGCCGACAAAGGTTATACGATTGAACTGCCGGGACGCTCCGACCCATCACAGCAGCTGGTTGCACGCGCCTGCACAACAACCAGTGGCGAGGAAGCGGTGATCCTCTACCGGGTGGTATTCCGCCCGGCAGGCTAGTGCCCTAAAACACCGGGTTTGCGGCAGAGAGAACTGCCGGACTATAATGATCGTAGAAGCGTCCAATGCCGTGATGGGTCGTTTGTGTGAACCGTCTGATCCCCAGTTATAACCGTTACAGTCACCATGCCCGCCGGGCGTTGACTCATGCGCACCAGTTGGCGCGGCGGATGCATCACCCGTTTATGGATACCGGCCATGTGTTGGTGGGTGTGCTGATGACCCAGGGCAGCATCGGATGCCAGGTATTGCATGAGCTGGCGCTGGAAATCCCCGCTGCTGAGTTCCATCTACAGACGCTTGCACCGGCGCGGGAAGCTCCCCCAGAGATGATCGTCAACGCCGACACACTCAACACCGCCCTGGCGCTGGCCGCCGATGAATCGGCCTGGTTGGGGCATCATTATGTCGGCACGGAGCATCTTTTACTGGGTATGACGCGCACAAATGTGGGCAACGCCAGTATGCTGCTGCGTCTGCTGAATGTCGCGCCGGAGGTCGTGCGTCGCCATGTGCGTCAGGCACTAAGCGGCGGGGCGCGAGAATTCGACCTGCAAATTGCCAAACGCAATGCCCGCCTGAGCGAACTTTCGCGCCGGGTCATTACCGGGGCGGAAATGCTGGCGGTGGAACACGACCATCAGGCGGTTGGAATCGGACACCTGCTGTTCGTCATGCTGCAAGAAACCCGGAGTCCGACCTCTGCATTGCTGCGCGAATATGGGTTAGACGAAATACAGCTTCAGCGCCTGCTGGATCACCATGACCCGGTAGCCCTGGTCAGTGTCGAGGTCATCCTGGGTAAAGCACTTGACCAGGCGGAGCGCCTGGGCAGCCACTACACCGGCACCGAGCATCTGCTGCTCACGCTGTCACAGGACGGCATGGGCATCGCGCTGCTGCACCAGACTGGCATAGACCCGGAAAAACTGCGTAACCGGGTGCTCATTCAGCTTAATACGGGTTAACAGTAACCCGGAGCGACGCGCATTCTGATAGAATCCCAACGATCTGCCTCCGGCCTGTGTATTTCCAGACCGACAAGTTGACGTGTTGGACGCTTATCGCTACACTTTAGCCATTGTTATATTGATGTGATTATGCCACCACTTTTAGGAGGGACGCCTATTATGCAGGGTAACGACAGGTTTCGGCTGGTCGTCCGGCGGGGTCCGCAGCCCAATCAGACCTACGACTTAAACAAAGACATCATCACGATTGGCCGCGATATTACCAATGATATTGTGATTAATGACCCGGAAGTGAGCCGGCATCACATGCGCTTCACACGTGGCGCGGGGGGCTTCACGCTGGAAGACCTGGGATCCACCAACAGCACTTTTGTGAACGGGCAGCGCTTAACCGGCGCCAAGCCGCTGGCAAATGGCGATATGATCGGGTTGGGCGAGACGGTCACACTCGGTTATGAGCTGGTACGTACGCAACCCGCTGGCACGCCGGCCCCCAGCCCAAGCAGCATGGAACCGCCAACCGCCGTCAGCCCGGCGCCGCAGCAGCCTTATGGGCAACCGCAGCCACGCGAGCAGTACCCGTCTGCCGCACCATCTCCCTTTGAATACACGCCGACCCCGCCACAATCCCAGGCGGATATGGGTTACGATTATGATCCGTATGCAGCCCGCGAGGAAGAACCACGCAACACGATGCGGTGGGTTGCAATCGGTTGTGCCGGTATCACGACGCTGTGTTGCCTGTGTACCATCGGCAGCGCCCTGGTGATTGACGCGATGTGCCTGTACAACAGCATCCCCTTGCTGCCGGATATTCTGCGGGCGCTGGGACAAAACGTGACCTGTGGGGGCTAGTAACTACATAGGCTCGAACTGATAAGCGATAAAGAAGGGGCTTCTGCCCCCTTTGTTTGCTGTAACCTTCACCAACGCGGGGCGGCCAATGGCACATTGACGCACTTAGTTGGTTTGGCTACAATGAAACCAACCTAACTTTTAACGGTAAACACATGAAATATCACATCTGGACACTCGGATGTCAGATGAATGTCAGCGACTCGCAGCGATTGGCATCCGAATTGGAACGGCTTGGGCATCAGGCCGCGCTGCAACCTGACGAGGCCGACATTTTTGTCATCAATACATGTGTCGTGCGACAGTCGGCGGAAGACAAGGCGTATGGGCGCTTGCTCGAACTCCAGGCGCTCAAGCAGCAGCAGCCGGATAAAATAATCGGCGTGATGGGCTGCCTGGTGGGTGTGCGTGACCCGCTGGCACTGCGCAAGAAACTGCCGCATGTGGATGTGTTTATGCCGCCCAGCGAACCTACCCCGATGGTTGATTTTCTGCTGGATCGCAGCGCCGAAACTGCTGCGCTGGAACGGGAAGCCATCACGCGCCAGCAGCGTGACGCGATCCAGGATGGCACGTTAATCCTGCCCGACCATGAAATGGGCACGCTGATTACTGCGCACGTACCTGTCGTCTACGGTTGTTCTCATGCTTGCGCATTCTGCATTATCCCCTTTCGCCGGGGCATCGAGCGCAGCCGGAGTGTTGGCGAAATCGTCACCCATGTGCGCAGCCTGGCACTACAGGGTGTGCGCGAAATCACCCTGCTCGGCCAGATCGTTGATCGTTACGGCAAGGATGTCCCTGACGGGCCAGACCTGGCCGACTTGCTGCGGACGGTGCATGAGATTGCCGAAGAAACCGGGTTGGAGCGGATTCGTTTCCTCACCAGCCACCCCAACTGGATGACTGACAAACTGCTTGATACTGTCGCGGAACTCCCTCGGGTGATGCCACACATCGAAGTCCCGGTGCAAGCCGGGGACGACGAGGTGCTGCGGCGGATGAAACGCGGTTATACCACCGGTGACTACCGGCGCTTGATTGCGAATATCCGCAGTCGCATCCCGGATGTCGCTATCCATACCGATATTATTGTTGGCTTCCCGGGCGAAACCCAGGAACAATTCCAGGGGACGGTTGACCTGCTGGCGGAACTCAAACTGGATAAGGCGCACCTGGCACGTTATAGCCCGCGTCCTAATACCCTGAGTGACAGAACGATGCCGGACGATGTGCCGGAAGAAGAAAAGAAACGCCGCCACCAGATACTGGATGATTTGCAGGCGGAAATCGTGAGCGCAATTAACCAGCGCTACCTGGGGCAGACGATCCCGGTACTGGTAGAGGATTTTCATAAAGGCAAGTGGCGCGGACGCACGCCACAGAACAAGCTCGTCTTCTTCCAGGATAGTGCTGACTGGCGCGGCAAAGTGGTTGATGTGGAAATCACCTGGACTGGCCCCTGGAGTATGCAAGGAAGACTGCCTGTCACAGAGAAAACACCCCCGTCGCTCATTGTTCTGGCGAGATAGCACCACTTCTCACTGACAATACTGACGGCAAAGACCCGAACATGCTAAAATAACGGGAAGCGTCTTGGGGGCAAGATGCCTGTTTAAGACACTGCAACACTCATTTCGTGGTTATTTTCACTCACTCATTGGAGGATCAGGTAAATGCCACCTGAGAAAAGCGGATACTACTACCCGAACAAATTCGCCCGCATCTTCCTCGACGCGATGGAAGAAGTCATGGGCAAGAACGGTCTCAACGCCGTCCTCAATCTGGCCGGCTTGCCCAACCTGATCGGCAACTACCCCCCCGATAACCTCGAAAAGGTCTTCGACTTCGCCGACTTCACCGCCCTGTGCGTCGCCCTCGAAGAAATGTACGGCCCGCGCGGTGGCCGGGGTCTCGCCCTGCGCGTCGGACGCACCCTCTTTGCCGACGCCCTGCGCGGCTTCGGTGCCCTGGCCGGTGTCGGCGATCTGGCGTTCAAGGTGCTCCCGCTCAACGCCAAACTCAAAGTCGGTGTCCCCGCTATGGCGAACATCTTCTCCCAGTTCTCCGACCAGGTCTCCAACGTCCATGAAGAAGGCGATGACCGCATCATCTACACCCTCGAACGCTGCCCCATGTGCTGGGGTCGCAAGACCGATAAGGCCGTGTGCTATGTCGGGCAGGGGCTGCTCCAGGAAGGCTTGCGCTGGGTCAGTGGTGGCCGCGAATTCAAGGTTGACCTCTCCACCTGCATTGGCAAAGGTGACGACATCGGGCGGTACGTCATCTACAAAGAACCCATTGATTAACGAGTTGAGCACCAACAATCAGAGAATTTGTTAGCCAGTAGATGCTGCTCAGGTACATCTGCTGGCTTGCCTATTGGCCGAATAATCCCCGGATTCATCCTAACCTCATCTATAGCCCATTGTAATTGTGATAAATATCACAATCTTTTGATTTCTAACGTTATTGAACCACGCATCAACTCTTCATATTCTAAAGATGACAAACACGGAATAATTCTATTTCGTGTGTTTACCTGCCCCGAATTCAAGGGGGGGCTTTAGGTGGAGGTTTCAAATGTCTACTGCTTCGCGGGCTAATCCCTCGCAAACACAACAAACAAGGGGATTCCACTGGGATGGGGCGAAACTTGTCCCGTTATTCAGCACACTTATTGTCGGGCTTGTCCTCTGGATAATCCCGCCGCCGGAGGGTGTGGAGCTTGTGGCGTGGCACCTTTTCGCTATCTTCGTAGCAACAATCTTTGGGTTGATCTTTAAGCCCCTGCCTATGGGAGCAGTTGCCATCATTGGCACAACCATGACGGCGCTAACCGGCGTACTCCCAATCGCGGATGCGCTCAGCGGGTTTTCCAACAGTACGATCTGGTTAATTGTTCTGGCATTCTTTATCGCTCGCGGTTTCATCAAAACTGGTTTGGGCGCGAGAATTGCTTACTTGTTTGTACGCCTGCTCGGCAAACGCACATTGGGGCTGAGCTATGGACTCATCCTGACTGACCTGGTGCTGGCACCGGCAATTCCTAGCAACACAGCACGGGCAGGTGGAGTCGTTTACCCAATCCTAAAGGCAGTTTCTAAGGTCTATGGAAGTGATCCCCTAGACGGTACATCCCGCAGAATCGGCGCATTTCTGACCAAAACAGCCTTCCAGGGAACCGTCATCACTAGTGCCATGTTCCTGACAGCGATGGCCGCTAATCCATTGGCCGCTAAACTGGCGGGAGACATGGGCGTCGAAATCACCTGGGGCGGTTGGGCATTAGCGGCGCTGGTTCCTGGTGCGCTCAGTCTTCTTATCGTTCCCTGGATAATCTATAAGATTTACCCACCTGAGATCAAGGAAACACCTGATGCGGCGAACATGGCGCGCAGCAAATTGGCTGAGATGGGTTCCGTTACACAGAGCGAATGGATTATGCTTGGCGCATTCATCCTGCTGCTGGTCATGTGGATTTTCGGTTCAAATATCGGGATCAGCGCCACCGTTGCGGCGATGGTCGGGCTGGGCGTGCTACTGATTGCTGGCGTGTTAACCTGGGACGACATCCGCAAAGAAGAAGGCGCGTGGGACACACTGGTATGGTTCGCTGCGCTCGTCATGATGGCCTCATCCCTCAATGAACTGGGATTCATTCCCTGGTTCAGCGAAAAAGTAGGTGTCATGGTGGGTGATACAGCCTGGTTGCCAGCACTGATTATCCTGAGCCTGGTTTACTTCTACAGCCATTACCTCTTTGCCAGCAACACGGCACATGTCAGTGCAATGTATGCGGCGTTCCTGGGTGTTGCACTGGCAATTGGCGCGCCTCCGGTGTTAGCAGCGCTGGTGCTGGCGTTTTTCAGCAATCTGTTCTCCAGCATGACCCATTACGGCACAGGGCCAGCTCCGGTACTCTTTGGGGCGGGTTATGTTGAACTTAGCGACTGGTGGAAGATCGGGCTACTTGTAAGCGTCATCAACATCGTGATCTGGTTGGGTGCTGGCGGGCTGTGGTGGAAGATCATCGGTCTCTGGTAACCCCTGAAGCGCCCTGATTATATCCAGGCTACATGCTGCCGGCCATCCCGTATGGCCGGCATGTTTTTGAATAGGGGCAGCAGCCCAAGCGCCGGGCGGGAGTCGGGCTGACGCCCGTTGCCGGGTCAGGCGGCAAATGCTAGAATGCGTATAATAGACGGTAGAAAGCCATACCGTAAATAAGGGGACTAATTCGTGATCTCATGCCAGGTAGTACGCTATTCATGAATACCCGTAGTGAGGCCACTTAAACCTTTTTACTTTTGTTTTCGCTCACATAAGGGGGTTTTCATGCGCTATCGTATATCCGTATTGATGATATTCGTGCTGCTGGTGGCGAGCGCCTGCAACCTGTCATCACAGCGCCCCACCTCAGAACCAATTGATAACGACAATAACCCGCCGGTAGATGCCAGCGGCAAACCTGTCGTCACGATTGTCACGCCACAGGATGGCGGCGAGGCTGTCGTTGGGCAGCAGATGTTTGTCACCGCTAATACCAGCGATTCAGTAGGGGTTACCCGTGTACAGCTCCTGGCGGACAACCAGATCGTGAAGACCGTTTCGTCCGAATCGGCTACCGGGCAACGGCAGATGAATGTCCTGCTGGACTATACGCCGCGCACTGAGGGAACAGTCACACTTCAGGTCATCGCTTTTCGGGGTGCGCTACAGAGCGACCCTGCTCAGATTGCGATTTCAGTACGCCAGCAGGCGCAGGTCACGTCCCCCGCCGTGCAACCAACGGGCCTGCCAGCTATTGACCCCAATGATCCTACCTGCCGGGCGCTCACCAACACCGGGCTTAACTTCCGTAGCGGGCCGGGAACAAATTATGCCGTCATTACCGTACTGCCTGCCGGTAGTGTCGTGCCGATTATCGGGCGACTGGGAGATAATTCCTGGTGGCAGCTCCAGCGCGGAACCAGCATTGGATGGGTCAGCGCTTCCTATACCACTCAATATGGTCTGTGCGGCTCTGTGCCGGTTGCCGCGCCGCCACCCTCCCCCACATCCAACGTGCCGACGAATACACCTACGCCGACCACTACCCCAACACGCACGCCGACACTGATTCCCAGCTTCACACCCACGCCGGGAAAGCCAGATATTCTCGTAAGCGGTGTCAATGGGCCGGATACGATCACGCTGCCGGATGGAACAACCGAATATACCATCACACTGACCAATTCTGGCTCCGGCCCCAGCGGGCAGTTCATTGTCAATGTGTCCATTGTCTCAACTGACCAATCGGCGGAAATCGGCGTCTCGAACCTTGACCCCGGCCAGAGTATCTCGCTCACCGTTGAATTGACATTCCCTGCTGCTGGAACCTACATCGTCCAGGCGGAAGCGGACAGCACGCACGTGGTGGAGGAGATGAGCGAAGTGAATAACGTAGGTATCAAAACCAACGTGATCGTCCAGGCCGCGCCGTAAGCGATAAGGGACATAAGTACACTTACCCTGTCGGGGCAGTCCGAGGATAATCAGACTGCCCCGATTTGTTTTCCGATGGTTCTTCCAGGAGGAAATGATGAACAAACGATTGCTGATTTCCTGGCTGATACTGCTCGCTGTTCCATTTTTCGGCACGGTTACCCCCGCTGCCGCGCAGAGTGATACCACCACACAATACGGTTTCTACCCTTCCCCACCAGAACCGACGATTGACAGCATCTTGCAGCATTTCGCGGACATCAGCGATCACGCCGATTTTGTTCTCTCGCAGCCGAATATTCCCTGGGAAGATTTCGTCAATGGGGTGGACATGGACACACAGACCCGGACGGATACCCGGAATCTGGTGCAATTGGCGCGTGTCAACGGTCTGAGCGTGATTTTTGTGATTGACCCGCTGAACGGCCTGAACCGCCGCGAATTCAGCGGCCTGCCTACAGGCTGGGCGGCGAACTTCGGCAACCCGGATGTGCGCGCCGCGTTCACCAATTTCGCGGTGTGGATTGCGCGGGAGTTCCAACCGGATTACCTGGGGCTGGCCTCCGAGATTAACAGCTACATGGACGCCTACCCGGACGACGCAGCTAACTACCTGAGCCTGTATAACGAGACTTACGCAGCAGTGAAAGCCGAGTCGCCGGATACGCAGGTTTTCGTCACCTTCCAATGGGAAGACCTGAATAACCTCTGGCAGTTTGCAGCCGAAGGCAGAGCGGCATTTGACATTAACTGGGAACAGATCGAAATGTTCGAGCCAAATCTGGATGTGTGGGCGATTTCTACTTATCCCTACGTTCCATTCCCATCCGGCACAGACATCCCCGACGACTTATATTCAGCCTTGCTGGAAAGAACCGATAAGCCGTTGGCGGTTTCCGAGGGTGGTTATACGGCAAGGGCCATTGGCCCGGTCAGCGGCACGCCGGAAGATCAGGCTGCGTTTTTGAATGCGGTACACGACCAGGTCGGCTCGCGGCTTGTATTCTGGGTTTACACCCTGCTCAATGATATAGACATGGATGCGTATGCCGAATCCATGCAGGCACAGAGCACGAGCGAAACCGACATCAACACGTTGAGCATCTTCCAGGCTATCGGGCTGCGCGAGGTGGACGGCACGCCCCGCCCAGCGCTCGGCGTGTGGGATAACTTCCGGCAAAAATAGGCCCTTCGCGTAAGTCGAGTTGCCATTTTGCTGTCTGCTTCAGATTGCCTGAAAACAGACATCACTATACAATGGGTCATATGGCGACACGAGTATTGATCCTACACCAAAAGCTGGTTTTTGCGGTCACACTCAAACAGGCACTGGAACAGACCGGCGCATTTGAGGTGCATCCGTTTACGACGATTCAGGCCACCCTGGAATACCTGCGCGAACATCCCCAGGACGTGGCTCTGGTTGATTTCACGCTGCCAGATATCACCAGCGCGCAGCTTGTGCACTGGCTGCGCAGCACACAGCCCGATCTGGCAATCATCGCCAGCCCCCGGCCAACTGATGCCGAAGCCATCATGGCGGCACTCAAAATCCAGGGCATGGTCAATGCGCCGTTCACGGCACGCGACATTATTCCGCTGTTGGAACGTGCGATTGACGCCGTACAGCAGGATTTATCGCTGCCAACGACACGCCCGCTAAACGATTCACCAGCCCAACCGCCACAGGAAAAGACCCACCGCAAGGATGATGCAGCATCACAACCCCCGCCGGCAGAGCCACAGTTTGGGCAGACGCGCAGGCTGGGGGAAGACGTTGAGCCGAATCTTCCGGCAACAAAACCGGTGCCCCCAACGCCTGTCGGAAAAACTCGCACCCTGGATGATTTTGAGCCTGAGTTACCGGATAAGACCCATTCACCGGAATATGGGGCAACCCGGCGGTTGGAAGATACGCCCCCCGGAACGCCCGGTCAGCGCAATATATTCCATATACGCCAAGTGGATGAACCCCCCATAGAGGAAGGTGATACACCCGCCGTTCCAACACGGGATTCCGACGCAGCACGACAGTTCCTGGTGACATCCGGCACACCTGGATTTGACAGCTTATTTGATGATGTATTGGATGTCATTGATGCCGAGATTGGCCCGGAAGATGACGGGGAAGAAGCGGAAGATAAGCCAGAGGCGACTCGTGACGATCCATTCAAAGGGATAATTAAGTCCCTTAGCCGGGAGGAGACGGGCACACGGCTGCCAGAACGCCAGAAACAAGGTGTGGATTTTACTTACACATCCGGCATGGACAACGTTCTGCGCGAGATTGCGCGGACAAAAACCGGCACACTGGAGGATTCCAAGTTACCTGCTGCCGTCACGCCAGATAAACCGGAACCCGACACGTTTGAAAAGCTGGCACAAGAGGAACCACCCATGCCCACGCTGGAAGACAGCGGGACGATTGGTGACTTGATGGTGGGGATTTCCGACCACCAATTCCGTAATGTGCTGGCACTGCTGCGCGGCGAAGAACCGTCTATGAGCAGTGATGAAGCTGAACGTGCGACGATTGAGGAAGCCTTTGCAGGGGTTTTCTGGCCGAATAAGCAGGACGAAGACCAACCGCCCCTACCGCCAACCCTGCCCGAAGAACTCCCGGCCATGGAGGTCACACAGGAATCAACCGCCGGATTCCGCCAGGCGTTCGATCGCATGGAATATGTCGATTCTTTCGACGATGAGGCGGGCGATGCGACTATCCCGCAGCTTATCCTGGAAACCGCGCTTGATGACACCACGCCGCTCGAAAATTTCTCGTTAAATCGCCTGATTGACGATATTGATGCGCGGCTTTCCATCCACAAACTGGCTATTCGCGGGCTGCCCTCCTGGGGACAGGATACGGGCGCGTTTCGCTCGGTGGATACCGAAGGTATCCGTGAACCGGATTTCCTGCCGACAGACCTGCCGCCAGGTGAAATCATAACACCCGAACTCCTGCGCATGGATGAATCGTTCGAGGAAGATGATGGCGCGTTTACGACACAGCCTTCGGAAGCCACCAGGCACGCGCTGGAAGAACAGGCAGAACTTTCCTCTGTCACGTTGGAATGGATGGATGAGGAACACACGGCTGAAACACTGCTTTCAAGAGCCGCGCCAGAAGCTGAACCTCAAGCCCCTGAAGATGAACTGCTCGATAGGATTGAGGCTGAAGACGAACCGGCATGGCACGATGAGACCCCGGTTCCCGAACCAACCGCCTTCATGGAGGTTGAGCCGGAGAGCGTTGTTTTTGAAGACGAACCCATCCAGGAACATGCCGCGCCAGAATTGCCTGAATGGATGGATGACAGCGAATATATGGCGGGTGAAGCAGATACGGTATTTGACGGGTATGGTCGTTTTGATGATGTACCGGACTACGATGATGGCTACACCATGCCAGAAGAAGTTCCAGATGAAACCGGCATGGAAACCGAAGAGGAGACATGGGCGGCAGCCCCCCAACCAACCAACTATGATGAAAATACCTGGCTGAAACCGCTGCTGGAAATACCGGAGGCGGAGGCAGAACCAGAAGAACAGGAATACTTGCAGCAGCAGGACGAAGAACCGGAATATATACCGGATTCCCCGGAGACATTCGCTTCTGCCACACCTGAACCCGAAATGGCTCGACCTGAGGACATTTTTGATGCCTGGGGTAAGCCGGACATCGAGGACTCCGAAACGATCACCCGACCACTAGAGATGCCTGCCGACAGGCCGGAAAGTGAGATTCACGCAGCCTGGGATGTGGCCGCGCATGAGGAATCAGGGTCTTCGACCCAGCCTATTGAAGCGACGGCTCGCTGGGATGACGAGCGCGAGACCGGCACGATGGATGCCCCGGATGCGACGCCCGATTCGAATGTCGCGCAACTGGCGGTAAGCCTGACGCAGGCTTCACTTGAGTTGAGTGCTGAGGCCACGCTGCTGACCCATGAAGGTGAAATCATCGCCTATGCCGGGCATTTATCGCCAGAGGATATCGAGGAATTACGGACGGCTATTGAAAACGACTGGGATGCACAACCAGAGGGCGCGCGAATCCGTTTTGTGACGCTGCCAAGCAGTGGCAAAGACTTCATGCTGTACTCTATTCTCACAAAAAGCGATCTGACGCTCTCAATGATCTTCGGCGGTTCAACGCCGCTGCGTGTAATCCGCAAACAGGGACAAATCCTCGCTAACGCGCTCCGCTCTGTCCCGGATGTACCTGCGCCGCCGCCTGCTGCCATGCTGCCCCCCGCCCCGCTGAAGCCCGTGCCCGTGCCGCAGGTTCCGGCCCTCGCTGAGACCGTGCTGCGCGTTCCCTATTCGTATGTGTGGCTGCTGCGCGATCCAACAGAATCCCTGACCGATGCCGCAGCTCAGGCTATCATCAGCGGCTTAACCTTACAGTTACATGAACAAGGCTGGCACATTGTCACGCTCCAGGTACACGAGGACTTTGTCTATTTGCTGGCGGAAGTCCCTGGAGAAACCCCACCCAACCTGGTCATGACCGAACTCAAACAACGGTCTGCGGATATCGCCCGCGCCCAGATGCCCGACATTGACACCCAAACGTTGTGGGCAGATAGCTACCTGATTCTGACACCGGGGCGCGAACTGGCTGCCGAAGAAATCCTGGAATTCGTCAATTTCCAACGGATGTTATGAGTCGCCCCTGCACCAAACCTGCGTGTTTCAATAAATGCCTCCGGTAACGGGGGCATTTTGATAAGCATTTAGTATTCTTCAGGGAAGAGGAGTTTGACGATGGCAAAACCTAACAAAACATCCCCTACCAACCAGGGCGTTGAGGATTTCCTTAACAGCATCGAACATGAAAAACGGCGGGAAGACAGCTTCACCGTTCTCGAACTGATGCGGGAAGTCACTGGCATGGAGCCGGTGATGTGGGGGGACAGCATTGTCGGGTTTGGCAAGTATCACTATAAATATGCGAGTGGTCGTGAAGGCGACATGCCCCTGGTCGGATTTTCGCCACGCAAGCAAAGCCTGACTCTGTATATCATGGCCGGTTTTGACCAGTACGACACACTGATGAGCAAACTCGGCAAATACACAACCGGGAAGGCCTGCCTTTATATCAAGAAGATTGAGGATGTGGACATGGACGCGCTGAGAGAACTGGTCAAGGCATCATTTGAACACATGGCGAAGTCCAACAAGCCGGGGTAAGCTAACCGTGTAAGCTGCGCAGCTTCAACAAACAATAGCGTCTTTTGAAAGAGAGAACAGCATTTTATGATATTTCGTATCGGTTCGGCGGAAGGATTTTACGGCGATAATGTGCTGAGCGCCCTGCCGATGATTCGCGGCGGGCATGTGGATGCGATCTGCTTCGAGGCGCTGGCGGAACTCACGCTGGCGATTCTGCAAAAAGACCGGATGAAAGACCCCTCACGTGGCTACACCTTCGATATTGATCTGATCGCCCGCAAAGTGCTGCCAGAAGCCTTTAGCCATAAAATTCCGCTGATTACCAACGGCGGCGGATTGAACCCGCAGGGCGCAGGGGAAAGAGTGCGCCAGATTGCCGAGGAGTTGGGTCTGAAGGGCTGCAAAATCGCCGTTGTATCCGGGGATAATGTGCTGGATAGGCTGGACGACCTGCAAGCAGCGGGCGAGCCATTGGCAAACCTCGACACCGGGCAGCCAGTGGCAGAGGCACACAATCCATTCTGGGTGACAGGTAATGTCTACCTGGGTGCGATGCCGATTGTGGAAGCTCTGCAAAACGGGGCGGACATGGTGATTACAGGCCGTGTAGCCGACCCATGTCTGTATCTCGCGCCGCTGGTCGCTCATTATGGCTGGGGTTGGGATGAGTGGGACAAACTGGCATCAGGCATCGTGGCCGGTCATCTGCTGGAATGCACCGGGCAGGTGGTGGGTGGCAACAGCCTGGCATCCATTGACCATCTGGCCGGAGCAGACATGCACAACCTGGGTTATCCGATAGCGGAAGTCGAGCCGGACGGCAGTTTTGTTCTGACAAAAACACCGGGCATGAACGGGCATGTCACGCCGGAAACCGTGAAAGAACAGCTTCTCTATGAAGTCCACGACCCGGCCAGTTATATCACGCCGGATGTGGTGGCGAATTTCACCACGCTGCGGTTAGCGCATATCGGCAAAGACCGGGTTGCTGTCTCCGGTGTGACCGGCAAGCCACGCCCGGAAAAACTTAAACTCAATCTCAACCGGCTGGAAGGTTATTCCCGCGAGCTAATCTACACCATCGGGTGGCCGGAAGCCTGGCGCAAATTCGAGCAGATGAAAGGCATGATGCAGGCCGCCTGGGAAGGCCTGCCGATCCAGCGTATCGCCTATAGTTTCCTGGGCGTCAACAGCCTGTACGGTTCAGTCGCTGGCCTGCCAGAAGACCCTCTCGAACTCATTGTGCGAGTGATGTTCACCGCGCCGGATGCCGACACACTCAAGACAGCCGTGCGGCGGCTGATGAACGACGGACTCAGCGGCCCGGCGGGACTGGGCATTTCCGGCACTACGATTGGTCAGGATGCCAGACCAATCATTGGACTCTGGCCGACACTTGTCGGACGCGATAAAGTTACACCATGCGTGGCATACTATGAGGTGTGATTCACCTGATTACATCTACCCGACCACTTTGAGAGACACTCTATCATGCCAAAACGACTGTATGATCTTGCTTATGGGCGCGCAGGCGACAAAGGCAATATCGCCAATATCAGCGTGATCGCCCGCACCGCCTCCGCTTACCAGGACATCAAAGCGCATCTCACGGCTGAACGGGTGAAAACGCACCTGGGCGACCTGGTCCAGGGCGAGGTCGTGCGCTATGAAATGGACAACATAGAAGCGCTCAACTTTGTGTGCTATGAGGCGCTGGATGGCGGCGGCACACGCTCACTGCGAATAGATGGGCTGGGCAAATCACTGGCCGGGGCGCTACTGGTTATGGAATGGGAAAGTGCATGACACCACGTATCAGCGTAAACACGGAACAAGCGCGGCACATGGGACAGCACCTTATCGCACTGACATGGAAGAGCGCCGGGTATGACACCATCAATGATGCGCTGCCGCAGGGCTGCACCGGCGAACAGGCCATAGACTACTTTTTCTTCACGTCCATGCTGCTGTTTGACTTCAAGAACATCGAAACCACCCTGCCCGATGGAACTTATCTCAAAGGCACAAATGTCTTTTTCCACCTGGCAAAACACGCGCCGGAAATTCGCCCAGATTTCTGGTCAGCAGCAGCCCTGGCGGCGATGAGCGATGACGAATACCGGGCGGCTTTCTCTTTGGAACGCGACGAGGCACGTCCAACAATGCCGCGCATGGATGAACGCATCGCAATCCTGCGTGACGCGGCGGCGGGGTTGCTCCGGCATTGGAACGGCGCGACCAGCCAGTTACTGGCGATGCACCCGTATCTGAAACAGCCAGACGGTGACGGCCTGCTGGAAGTCGTGCGGCGGACATTCAAGGGTTATGATGACCCATTGTATAAAAAGCAGTTCGTCTTTCTGAAGGCGTTGGATGTCACCGGACGATGGGGGCCGCAAGACCCGGAAAATGTGCAGATGCCGGTGGATTACCATGTTATCCGGCTGGCGCTGCGGAACGGTATCGTCACCGTGAATGACCCCACCCTGGCGGACGCGCTGCGAGGCAACCAATCCTGCTCGGCAGAAGACGAGGCGGCGCTGCGCACAGCGATCATGACGGCGTATGATGAGATGATCCGGTCTGCCGGGTTGTCGGTCTATTTCGTGGATGAGGTATTCTGGCTGATCGGGCGGAGCTGCTGCCACTACGCCCGTCCGCCGCGCTGCACGACCTGTGACTTCAGCGACTGCTCGGTGCAGCCGGCATTCGGTTATGCCTGTCCCGGTCAGTGTCCGCTGGCGGGGGCGTGCCTGGGCGCAGGGAACGAACAGTACCGTTCACTGCTCGAACCGAACGTCGTCACAACGTACTATTGATATGCCACCACAACTGGCCGTTACCAGCGTGCTTTCAATGGACCACATCATCTGGCCGAAGACTGGCGAACGGGTGACGGTGGGAAGCTGCGGCTATTATGCCGCGATGGCGCTGGCACACCTGGGTACGAACGTCCTGTACGCCGGGGCGCATGGTGATGACTTTGACCCGGCGCTGGTCGAACCGTTGCGGGCAGCAGGGGCGATTGTTGAACTGTGCTCGCTGCCGGGGGCAACCGCCCGCCTTGACCTGGTGTACAGTGAAACCGGCGATGTGACACACGTTCACTATGATGAAGGCGGGGGAGCACACTTCACTGCCAGCGATCTGCCAGCCCTATTCTGGGATGCCCCCATACGCTGGCTTGGCACTGCGCCGCACACCTTTCATCAACGGGTGGCTGAACACAGCGCACAATCAGCCAGACAGCTATTCCTCTCGACACAGGGTGAATACCGGGATAGCGTAGCTGATCTCACGGTACTCGTCCCACATCTCACCGGAGTATTTTCCAACATGGGTGAAGTCAGCAATTTCGGCTTCGGCAGCTTTCAGGAAGCGGTTGCCCATCTGCGGCAGCTAAATCCACAACTGACCCTGCTGATTACCCAGGGGGCAAAAGGAGCATGGTTATTACAGGGAGAGGCCGCTTACCATGTTTCAGCCGCACCGTGCCCAAATCTGGTAAACACCATCGGCGCAGGGGACACATTCGCGGCGGCCTGGCTGTTACAAACAATGCGCGGTAAGTCACCGGCAGAATCGCTCCGCTGGGCAGCAGCGGCGGCAGCATTACAAATGCGCGGCTACGGCTGTCTCGCGCAGCCTTCCGCCAAGGAAGTAGATGACTATCTGCGGCAAGTTGCAGGAGAACTGACTGTGCAGCATTCCACAAGGATAGACATTGGCTAAACCAGGGACACACCATTATCGAAGAACGGGGTTTACCTGGCTGGCGTATGGCCTGTTGGGTTATTTTGCCTATCTGCAAACAATCTGGGGGCCGCTCGTCCCCCTGCTGCGCAATGAGCTTGACCTTAACTACACGATGGGCGGGTTTCATGCAACGGCCTTCGCGCTGGGCATGTTCACCGCCGGACTGCTCAGTGACAGCATCGCTGCGCGGATTGGCGATCGGCGCTCGTTGTGGGTTGGGTCGGGCGGCATGGCATTGGGCGCTTTGCTGCTGGTGACGGCGGCCAGTATCTATGCAACACTGCTCTCCGCCCTGCTAATGGGACTGTTTGGCACGGTGATGCTCATCATGATTCAGGCCGGACTATCCAATGAGCATGGGAGTCTACGCGCAATCGCACTTTCCGAAGCGAACATGCTGGCCTACATTGCCAGTACCGCTGCTCCTTTATTCATCAGTTTCGTCGTGGCAATAGGCATCGGTTGGCGAGGCGCGCTCGTCATGCCGGTTATCGCCTGGGTGCTTCTGCGTCTGACCCACCAGCAGCGGGATTTCCCTTCCGCAGCGCCGAACAGCGATCTGTCACGAAAGACACCGTTTCCAATCATGTTCTGGATCATCTGGTTGGGGCTGGTACTGAGTGTCGCAGCTGAATGGAGCGTCACGTTCTGGACAGCGGATTTCCTGATCAGACTATTTAACCTGGAAACCTCTATCGCGGCGGCTTCACTGGCGGTTTTTACCACATTCGGGGTTCTGGGAAGATGGGCGGCGTCCCGATTGGCAAAACACTTCACAGAACGACGCTTGCTCATCAACATGCTCGTCCTGGCCTTCTCCGGCGCGTTCATCTTCTGGATATCACGCCAGGCTGTATTGAGCTTTCTAGGGCTGGCTCTGGTCGGGTTCGGGCTGGCTAATGCCTACCCACTCGGGGTCGCCACCTTAATGCGTATCGCCCCGGAACAAGCGAATCGCATCAGCGCGCGCGCTTCGCTGGGGGCAGCCGTCGCTATCCTGATTGCACCCCAGGCAATCGGCATTATAGCGGACGCGATGAACATAGATACCGCCTATGGCATCGTCCCACTGCTGATTCTGGCGGCGCTGGCCCTGACAATGTTATCATCAGCCCGTGAACAGCACATGTAAGGCCATCAGCACCATTCAGCGACAACCAGCGCACTGCTTTCTGCCCCGGCGCATCGCATATTGATCGTTGCTTCGACCTTACCCCAGTTTGGCGGACACCATTCGCGTATCTGAAAGATTTGACTAATGAAATACACAAGGTGAACCGCCGCAGAGAGGACAGACCACAAACAAAAAACCAGCGCTTGTGAAGCCGCTGGTTTTCTAAGCTGGGGGACCTGGATTCGAACCAAGATTAACAGGGCCAGAACCTGCCGTTCTGCCGTTGAACTATCCCCCAAAGGATGAAGTGCATTCTAGCACGCCCTTCATGGCATTTCAAGCCTTAAGCCGCACCAGAATCCAGAATATCTAAGGCAATCTGGATACGCCGCAGCGATTCGGGCTTGCCCAGGATTTCCATCGTCTCAAAGGTCGGGGTTGAAACCCGCTGCCCGGTAACGGCCACCCGCAGCCCGCCGAATAACTGACTGCGCGATACCCCTAACTCACCCGTGAGCGCGTCCATCGCCGCGAGTTGGCTGGCTGCTGAAAAATCATCCAGCCCTTCCAGCACCGGGAGCGAAGCCGCCAGCATCGCACGGGTACTGGTCGCGTCCATTTTCTTCTGAATCAGGTCTTCCGGCTGGGGCTTGAGAAACTCAGAATGGAAGAAGAAACCGGCAAAGTCCACCACATCGTTCAGCGTCTTCAGACGGGTCTGTACAACGGGCGCGATCTGCAATAACTTCGCATCGTCCACCGTTAGCCCGGCATCTTCCAACGGTTGCTGCAGCCGCCGCGCCAGTTCATCCAGCGGCAACGCACGGATATGTTCACCGTTCAGCCAGTCCAGCTTTTCCGAGGTGAAGGCACTATTGGCCGGATTGAGACGGGACAAATCAAACCGTTCAGCAGCCTCTGCCATCGAGAACACTTCGCGTTCATCGCCAAAATTCCAACCGGTATTCGCCAGGAAATTCGTTAGCGCCTCTGGTAAGTACCCGGCACGCATGTAATCATGCACCATCACCGGAATGAGATTGCCGTGTTTATCACGGGGCGGTTTACGCTTACTCATCTTCCCTTTGCCATCGGGATTCAATAGCAGAGGCAGATGAACAAAGACCGGAGTTTCCCAGCCAAACGCCTCGTAAAGCTGCACATGCAGCGGCGCAGAGGACAGCCATTCATTCGAGCGTGTGACGTGCGAAATCTTCATCAGATGGTCATCTACAATCACCGCCAGATGATACGTCGGGAAACCGTCGGATTTCAGCAACACCGCATCCTGCAAGAGGTTATTCTCAAACACCACATCGCCGCGTATTGCATCCGGCACCACCGTCTGCCCGTCCAGCGGCATCTTGAAGCGAATCACGTATGGCAACCCCGCCGCGTCATTCTTGGCCCGTTCTTCCGCCGAAAGATTACGACAGTGGCGGTCATAGCCCGGCGCTTCCTTGCGGGTGATTTTTTCCTGGTTGACCTGCTCCAGCCGTTCTTCGGTGCAGTAGCAGCGATAAGCATGGTCGTGCTCAACCAGCCAGTTGCCCCACTCCTGGTACAACGGGAGTCGTTCCGACTGGACATAAGGCCCATACGGGCCGCCAATATCCGGGCCTTCATCCCATTCCAACCCTGTCCAACGCAGCGCCTCGACCAGAATCGCAAATGCATTCGGATCAAACCGTTTCTGGTCAGTATCCTCAATCCGCAGGATGAATTGGCCGCCGTGATGCCGGGCGAACAGCCAGCTAAATAGGGCGGAACGCAGATTGCCAATATGCAGCGAACCAGTCGGGCTGGGCGCAAAACGGGTGCGTACAGTGGTCACGCAATTACTCCTTGTTCAATGGTGATACTTTAGGTGATTATGCTCGGGGTGAATGTTCCCCGGAATGGATGTAAATCCTCTTGTTTCGGCGGACGCCCCGTTGGGCGTCCCTACAACCAGCGCTCGCAGGGACGTGCAACGGCACATCCACTGACCCCAACAAACGCCATTTTCAGGTGGGCTAACCCGCTAAGATGCTAACAGGCTGTTATCGCCTACACGCGGCGGCGGCGGATAATCACACTTTCAGCCAGGCCGACTCCGGCCAGCATCGAAAGCAGCGATGTGCCACCTGAACTGATAAATGGCAAAGTCAGCCCAGTCACCGGGAGCATGTTGAGATTCATCCCCACCGAAACCGCCGTCTGGAAAAAGATAATCGCCGCCACGCCATAACAGATCATGCTCCCCAACGGATCGGCGGCCATACGCGCCCCCTGCAGGATGCGCATAATCACCAGCCCCAGCACGCCCAGCACGGCTATCCCCCCCACCAGGCCGAATTCCTCAGCAATCGCGCTGAAAATAAAGTCGGTATGGCGCACACGCAGGAAACGAAGCTGAGTCTGACTGCCATTCCCATAGCCCTTACCGAATAGGCCACCATTGCCAATGGCAATACGCGCCTGACGAATGTTATACACCGCGTCGGAGTTTTCTTCAGCCTCCGGGAAGAGGAAGGTGGTGATGCGGGATTTCTGGTAATCTTCCATCTGTGTCCATAAAATCGGGGCGCCAACCAGCAAAATGAGCAAAAACAGGCCGATATGTCGCAAACGCAGCCCTGCCGCCCAGATCAGCGTAAACCAGATCACCAGAAAGACAATTGTCGTCCCCAGGTTCGGCTGGAGGAAAATCAGCGCCGTTGGCGGCCCCATGTGGACCAGGGACATGAACACACCCTTCAAGCTGTCCAGTTTTTGATAATTCCGCGACAGGTGATACCCCAGGGTGATGATAATCACGATTTTGCCGATTTCCGAAGGCTGGATGCGGATACCCAGGTTAATCCACCGCTGCGACCCGGCATCGCCTTCCACACCGAGGAAGCGCACCAGCACCAGCAGGCCAACCATTAGGAGGTACAGCCACATGTGCAGACCGCCAAGCAACCGGTAATCTACCGCTGCCAGAGCGATTACCATCACAATACCGATTACGGCGTACAGAATCTGGTCGGGAACGCGGCTGATGAGGTCAGGGTCAATCGCGCCGCGTGTCGTGCTGGCGATCATCAAAATACCAAAAACGATCAGCAGCAAAATCGCGGCAAAGAGGATGAAGTCGAACTGCTTCCAGAAACTCCCGGTCTGGGACATGGGGCTTTCACTTCCAATACGCCTGCATTCAAGACCCCATTATAGCGAACCGGGACAGTCTGTTGAAGGATTACTCATCAATTACGCATCATCATCATCCAGGCTGCCTTCATGCGCCATCCGCAGGCGGGCTTCATCTTTCACTCCATCATCCCGCTGGGAAAACGGAATTTCAGCGATCAACAGGTTGCCCCGGTTGCGATGCTGGAGGGCGATGTCCACGTCCTCGCCGCGCACCGAGACATACTTCGAGATCACGGCCAGGATTTCTTCCTTCATGGCTTGCAGCTTTTCCTGCGGCAGACTGATACGGTCATGCACCAGGATCACTTGCAGCCGTTCTTTGGCAAGTGAACTACTGCTTTTATTGGATGAGCGCCCGCGTAAGCGGTCAAAAAACCCAGGCATATCCCCTCTCCTCTTATTGACCGTTTGAACCGCCGGTAAACCTCCGTGCGATTTTTTGGAAGAACCCCGTTTCTTCGGTCATCTGCATGAATGGCACATTCTCGCCGTTCAAGCGCCGGGCGATGTTGCGAAACGCCAAGCCAGCGCGGGAATTTTCATTGAGGATCACAGGAACGCCGCTGTTGGAGGCGGGAATCACCGTCGGGTCTTCCGGCACGACGCCGATCAACTTAATTGCCAGAATATCGGTAACATCGGCAGCAGAAAGCATATCCCCTTTGCGTACCATCTCCGGCTTCACCCGGTTCAGGATAAGCTTGCCGGGGCCTTTGTTATTGGCTTCCAGCAGGCCGATAATCCGGTCAGCATCACGAACTGCCGAAACTTCAGGGTTAGTGACAATCAGCACTTCATCGGCGGGCGCGACGGCATTACGGAAACCACGCTCAATCCCTGCCGGTGAATCGATGATGATATAGTCGAACTCACCACGCATCTTGTCAGTCAACTGGATCATATCCGCCGGGCTGACCGCCGTTTTGTCGCGGGTCTGCGCCGCCGGAATCAAAAACAGATCAGGGAATTGTTTGTGCTTAATCATGGCCTGGCGCAGTTGGCAGCGCCCTTCCACTACGTCCACCAGGTCATACACAATCCGATTTTCCAACCCCATGACCACATCCAGGTTTCGCAGCCCAATATCCGCGTCAATCAGCACCACACGCTTATTCATCCGCGCCAGTGCGATACCCAGGTTTGCGGTTGCGGTTGTCTTGCCCACGCCCCCCTTACCGGATGTAACGGTAACGGCCTTTGCCCCCATCTTATCAGTACCCTTTCCAACACGAAAAGTTGTTCACGATGCCCCTTTGCCCTGAATCAGTATTTCCAGGCGTCCACTACAATCTGATTGTTGTAAACATAAGCCACTTCCGGCCTCGGTTTCCGTCGCTTGTCGGGGGGCGAAGTCACGATGTGCCCGGCGATCCGAAGCTGGGTCGGCATCATATCCAGCGCGCACACCACCGCCGTTTCGTCGCCATCTACCCCGGCATGAACCATGCCTCGCAACCGCCCCCATATGATTACGTCTCCTCCGGCGATAATCTCCGCACCCGGATTCACGTCCCCATAAATAATGACATGCCCGCTGCTGCGTACCACGCGGCCATTCCGCAGCGTGCGCTTGAGCAGGACGCCGGGAGTCCCCATTTCTTCCGGATTCGTCTCTGACCCTTCACTGGACTCACGCCCCGGAATCGGGTTGGCCGTGCTGGTTTTGAGGTCGAGCGACTGGGCGGAATCAATGGTGGTTTCGCTGTCGCTGAGGACAGACCAGAGAGTCAAACCCCGCCGTTCCAGCAAGGCTTTGAGCGTACCCAATTCATACTTTGGCACAGGGCGCTCACCAACGTCCACGGTCACTTTCGCACCGGCGTAAAAAGCGGCCTGCTGGTCAATTTTGGTCGCCAATTCAGCCGTAATCACCAGCCATTCATCAGTTGGACTCAGCGATATAAGCAATCCATCCCGAATCCCTTTAATAATCACTTTTTGATCTTGTATCATTAATCAACCTGCAATATATGACGCCAGGGCATGAAATATACATCCATGTTTACATCATACTCATTTTTCTTATTGGCGCTACACCCTGCCCAGAATGCGCAGCAGCAGCAGCGCTGGAAGCAGCGTATACGCCGCCGGTGCCACCCACCGCACCAAACCGGATTCCTGGTGCAGACTTTTCTTGAGCCACTCCCCCAACGTATAGGCCGCGTAGGTCATCCAGATGACCTGCGTCATCAGGAGGGGTAACAGCAAAACGGCGCTGTCTTTGCCGAAGTACATCAGGCCGAACAGCGCGTAAGCCGCATACACAGCCATTGTCACCACGCCCATCGGCGGATACCAGCGTGCCAAACGTGCCACCCCTAACACACCCAGCAGCACACCTACGAGGGTAAACTGCTCAATCACTAACCGGAACAGGTAAAGCCAGCGCACCCCCTCCCGCCAGCCATCGGCCATCATGAACGGCACGCGGATTCCACCAACCTCTGCCTGTGCCGCCGGGTAAAGCCACCAGCCCGAATTCAGATAGGTTTCCGCCAGAGTATAGGTTCCGAAAGCAGCGACCAGCACCAACAGCAGCCAGTACCCGCGCGAAACTGAGGGCTGTGCCAATGACCAACCGAGTGCCACCGCCGGGGTGAGCAACAAAACCAGCGGGTCATTCACCACTCCCAGTGCCAACAACAACAGCAAACCGGCAGTATGGCGCAGGCGCAGTGGCTTTGGCGGCGGGCCATCAGGTCGCGGATTGCTCGTCCGCAGGGCATCCACCAGCAGATACAACACCCAGGCGGTGAACAACGTGGTTAAACGCAAGCTCTGTGACGTACCCACTACCAACCAGAACAGCACGGCGAACAGCGCCACGCCAATACCGACCCCAATCACTGGGCGCTTGCTCAAAGCCACCGCCAGCACCGTAACCACAGCCACGATGCCCAGCAGAACAGCAATGACTTCCAGCGTCGAGCTAGTTGAGCCGCCTGTTTGCGACCAGAAAGCCGGGCTGAACGCCAGCGCCAATCCGCCCATCACCGCCAGGACACCGCCTAAACGTCGCACCGTGAGCGTGATGCCAGCAACAGCCCCTGCCAGCCCTAATGCTCGTACCAGCGGCGTGTGGCCTAATACCATGAATGACAACGCGGCTAACCCCGCCGCGACTAGTGCGGGTAGCCAGTACACAATGAACTCCCGCTGGGGAGAAATTACCGATTGGTCAGTCACAAAATCCTCACAGGTTTACACGCCCGAGAAGCGGCCTAACGCCGCGCACCGCGTTCGTTTTGCAAACGCAAATAGGCTTCCAGCGTTTCTCGCACGATAGGCAAGGCGACCTGCGACCCTTCGCCGCCATTATAAACAAAGCCAATCACCAAGATTTCCGGGTTTTCAAAGGGGGCATAGGCCGTAAACCAGGCATGAGACGGCCAATTGCCCGGCACACATAGCCCCAGCGGACGGGCGATATCGTCGCAGTACTCCGCCGTGCCAGTTTTCCCCGCTACCTCAATATAAGAGAGATTGGCGTTCTCTGCAGTGCCAATGGTTACTGCATCGCGCATCCCCTGTTCAATCACCTGCATGTTCGCGGTGTTGACAAAAGCGGGTTGGTAGGTTTCATCAAACCGCTGGCGCAGGCAGACGCCCCCGTTAAACACATAGTTCAATGGGATATGCACTTTATACTCGCGCATCTCGGTCACAAACTCGTCAGGGTTAATATCCACCTGTCCCCGGTAGTTTTCTGGGTCGCAGCGCACCGGGTTATAGTAGTCACTATCCGGCTCACAGGTACAGGCCAGACTGTTTTCACCTTTCATTATCATGTCTTCCAGCAGCAGCAACGTCAGCGGCTCGCCAGGGGGGACAATATCCAGATTGACTGTCCGAAGCACCTGCGGCTCAAAGGGCTGAATGATGTTGCGTTCAGCATCCAGGAAGTCCTTGATGATCGTTGGCTGGTATAGTGTGCCACCGTTGACAATCGCGGAAACAGCGCTGATGAGTTGCAGCGGCGTGACCGTCACATAGCCCTGACCGAAGGCTGCGTTATACGTATCCCCCGTTGACCAGTTCTCTCCGTAGCGGATACGCTTCCAGTCCTCATCTGGCATCCTGCCAGGGTTTTCGCTGGGGAGTTCAATCCCGAGCTCCGAACCGATTCCCAGGGCTGTCGCATATCGGAATAAGTCAGTAATCCCCAACCCGCCGGTGCGCAGCGTCTGCGGCGAAACATCCGCGTTACCCCCACCCACCTGGTAGAAGTAAACATCGCAGCTTTGGGCGATGCCGCGCCGCATATCCACCGCGCCATGCCCGCTCCGCAACCAACAGACAAATGTCTGCGACGCCGCCGGGTCGTTGGGGGCGTATTTGTTCTGAATCACGAGGCTACCAGGGTCAAAGAGGTTGGAATTCGCGTCAATAACCCGTTCCTGCAAAACCCCCGTCGCCGTGACGAGTTTCCACACCGAACCGGGCGGATACAGCGAACGGATGGAATTATCCACCAGCGGCCTGAGCGGATCATTCAGCAAGTCCAGGTAATACTCCACGTCAATCGAACGGGCAAAGCGGCTGTTGTCATAGCTCGGCCAGCTCACTATCGCCAGAATCTCACCAGTCTGAGGATTCATGGCGATCACCACCCCCTGCTGGCTGACAATCCGGTTATTCACGGTGTTCAGCAGGGTGATCCGGTTACGCAAAGCGGTTTCAGCGGCCTGTTGCAGTTCAACATCCAGCGTCAGCCGGATATTCTGACCGGGGATGGGTTCAACCCGGGTCAAGACGCCCTGCTCTTCCCCGGCGACATCCACTTCGCGCAGCAGTGTCCCCCGCTGCCCCTGCAAAATGTCGTTCAGGAAGAACTCAATGCCATCATACCCGATCCGGTCATACGCGGGGTTATACCCCTGCTCAATGAGCGTCTCCGCTTCATCCGGCGGAATCGGCCCCAGGTAGCCGATGATGTGCGCCGTGAGTTCACCCGTCGGGTACTCCCGCACCGCCACCGGCTCAACGCCCACGCCCGGCATGGTAATCAATTCCTCATTAATCTGCAACGCAGCATGGAAATCCACGTCCTGCGCGATAATTACAGCGCGGAAGGGCGCGATACTCTCGCCTTCATTGACCAGTTCCTCAATGCTGCGGATATTGCGCCCGGAAGCCGCCGCGATGGCCGCTGTGGGTGGCACATCCACCAGCGCCGAGAGCCGGTTGTAAATATCCAGCACCTCGGTTTCGCTGTCCGGCAGTTCGGCAGGAATCACCGTGATATTAAACGCGGGAACGTTTTTCGCCAGCGTCTCGTCATAGCGATCAAAAATTACCCCACGATCCGCCGGGATAGGCAGCTCATTCAGGCGGTTTTCGTCAGCCGCCTGCCGCGCCTCATCGAAACGAGTTACCTGGAACTCATACATGCGCAGGCTAAAGATGGCAAAGACGGCGAGCATTACCGCCTGAAACATCGTTAGCCGCCAACCCTGAAAAGGCAATAATCGTCTATCCATCACTCACTCACAAAATCCCAATACACCATCATTCATCATCTAACCAACATCATCTGACCGATACGCGGTTCGTTTGGGAAATCTGCCGCCGTTCGGCAAAACGCCGCTGAATCCGGCGGGCCACCCAGTACACCGGCAGCGCGAACGCCAGATTGTAGGCGGCGGTGGGCAGGACAACATACCCCAGACTCTCCACAAATAACACCGTGAACCCGGTCAGCGAGAGAATAACTATCACGATAATCTCTTGCAAAACAGTTCCGATGCCGACAATTCCCAGGAACAACAGTAAATTCAGGTTATAAAGCTGGTTTTGGAGAGCATTCACGATAAATACCACCAGCACCATACCGGGGATAGACGTCCCGGTGGGTGCGGCGGAAAGCAGATCAAGCAGCACGCCTCCCATAAAAGCCCAAGTCACGCCTTCATTCAGTGGCGCATGAACCGACCAGGCGACGACCATCAGGAACACCAGATCAGGCCGTCCACCTAGAATCGCAATCTGCGGGATCAGAGTCGCCTGAATCACCACGACCACCAGCAGCACCGGCAAGCTGAGGAAACCGCCCATCGTTTACTGACCGTTTCCCCCATTGGCATCTGTCTCAAAGGCGGATAGATCCGCCGGCTGGAAGTTGGTAATCACGAGGACAATTTCCAGAGTATTGAAATCCGCCAGACTCTGAATCTGCGCTTGCTGGTAGAGTTCAAATTCAAACTTCTGCACACTGGTCACGACACCAATCACAATATCCGGCGGCAGATTCCCCCCTAACCCAGAGGTCAGTACCAGATCGCCCTGTTCGATGGCCGCTCCCAGCGGGATAAAAATCATCGTCAGGCCACCCGCCCGCCCAACGACGCTGCCCTCGGCGCGACTGCTCTGCAAGCGCCCGCTCACCGCACTGGATGGGTCGGTGATGAGCAGCACCCGCGCGGAATCTGCTGTCACATCGGTAATACGCCCAATCAGGCCTTGCCGTGTGACCACCGGCATTCCCACCGCGATACCGTCCCGCGCCCCTTTGTTAATGACAATCGTCCGCAGCAGGCTGTTCACGTCCGCCTGGAGAATCACATCTGCCGCGAGGGACTCCTGATTCTGCACGGATGTAGTGTAATCGAGCAGTTCCGCGAGGCGATTGTAGTCACTTTGAATCTCGCGCAATTCGACCACTTCACTCTGAAGCTGCGCCAGAGATTCTTCCAGATCAGCGTTTCGCTGGCGCAGGGTTTCCAGTTCGGTCAGGTCATCTATTCCCCGGGAAACTGAAAGCGTCATCCGGTTCACCAGACCGGAAACAAAATTCAGCGGCGCGGCGACAATACCTTCAAACGGGCCTAGAATCCCAAGCTGGCTGGCCGTAACCAGCGCGATACTCACCACCAGACAAATGACCAGGAAAACCCAGGGATTAGCACGCCATCTACGCACAGGGTCTATCCTCACACTACGGGTTAAACTAAAGGCTGAACAGCCCTTATCCAGAATGGAATCATAACAGCAGAGGGGATTATAGCAGAAGAACGATTATGCAAGCAGTAGCGAAGAGCAATCAGTGATGAGTACTGCCACGTTCGAGGCCGACCAGTAGCCGTCGCAGGTTGTTGTAATCTTCCAGCACACGCACCGCGCCGCGGGCTACACAGGTCATCGCGTCGTCAGCGACCCAGGTACGGATTTTTAACTCGTCGGTCATCCGTTCAGCCAACCCTTTGAGCAAGCCACCACCGCCCGCCAGACATATTCCGCTTTCCATCAAGTCACCAACCAGTTCGGGCGGGGTATCGTCCAGGGCATCCTTCACCGTATCCACGATAATTCCAACCGAACCGGAAATCGCCTCGCGGATTTCAATCGAACTGACCTCAACCCGCGCCGGAAGCCCGGTCACGAGATTCCGCCCCGGCGCGGAATAGGTGCGTTCCTGGGGCAGCGGATAGGCCGAGCCAATTTCCATTTTGACTTTTTCGGCAGTGGGTTCGCCGATCAAGAGGTTATGCTTGGCACGCATGTGCTGGACAATGTCTTCATCCATTTCGTCCCCAGCCACGCGGATAGACCGGCTGATGACGATGCCGCCCAGCGAGAAGATCGCGACTTCAGTTGTGCCACCGCCGATGTCTACGATCATGCTGCCCCGCGTTTCCTGCACCGGCAACCCCGCGCCAATTGCCGCTGCCACCGGCTCCTCAATCAGGTAGGCTTCTCTGGCACCCGCATTAATCGAAGCCTCGAACACCGCGCGTTTTTCAACTTCGGTCACACCACTGGGAATCCCAACCACCACACGCGGCCTGGGAATAGGCACCCAGGTCTGCTCGTGCGCCTTGGAAATCAAATGGTGAAGCATGGCTTCAGTCACTTCAAATTCACTGATGACGCCATCGCGCAGCGGGCGTACTACCAGGATGTCTTTCGGATTCTTGCTCCACATCTCTTTGGCCCGCGCCCCCACCTCTATCGGGCGGCGCGTCTTTTTCTCGACGGCGACAAAAGACGGTTCGTTAATGACAATCCCTTTGCCGCGCACCCCCACTAACGTGTTGGCTGTGCCGAGATCAATACCAATATCGAGAGAGAATAAGCCGAATAAAAAGTCGAGCGGGCTTTGCACACAGTTCTCCTATCGGCCAGATATGGCGAGCGGCATTATAACATGATGTAGCCCAATCTGAAAGCACCGCCAGTATACGGCTCATCAAACGGTTATAATATATTTTCAATGGTTTTGCGAGGTCATGGTGCATCAGAAAGCATTTCAAACCATACAAAAACACAACCTTATTCCGCAGCATACCCTCGTTGTGGTGGCGGTTTCTGGCGGCGCGGATTCACTCGCTCTGCTGCACATCCTACAGGAACTGCGCCCCCGCCTGGAATGCGACCTGCATGTCGCCACGCTCGATCATGGGCTGCGGGGTGCTGACGGAGCCGCCGATGCCCACTTCGTGGCTGCTACAGCTGCGGCTTGGGGGCTACCGGTAACAATCGGCAATACCAATGTCCCGGCGCTGATGGAGCAAACCGGCCAGGGGGTCGAAACGTCTGCCCGGCAAGCCCGGTATGCCTTCCTGGCGGGGGTCGCCCGTGATGTAGGCGCGTCGCTGGTCGCCACCGCGCACCACGCCGACGACCAGGCTGAAACCATCCTGCTCCATCTACTGCGGGGGTCGGGGCTGCGCGGGCTACGGGGGATGGCGTTTCATGCCGCCCTGCCTGGCTTCCCGGAAATCACGCTGGTGCGCCCACTGCTGGCGACCTCCCGCACCGAGATTGAAACCTACTGCCGGGAACATCATCTGACACCCCGTCACGACGCAACCAACCAGGACACGACTCTGCTTCGCAACCACATCCGCCATGACATTCTGCCACAGTTACAGACCATCAATCCGCAGATTGTCCCGACCTTAATGAACCTCTCAGAGAGCGCGCAGTAGACCTGGATTACCTGGATGCACAATTCGCGGTGATTCAGGCCGCGTGCCACCGAATCTGACCGCATCACCATCAACCGCGCAACCTTTTGCGGGCTACACCCGGCCTTGCAGCGCCGCTTTGTGCTGTGGGCGGCGGAACAGTTGAATGGAGGCGAAACAACCAGCCATCACCACGTTATTGCAGCGGTAGACCTGGGCAACCGGGGAGAAGTGGGGAGTCAGGTTTTGCTGCCGGGCGGGCTGCGGCTGCGGGTCGCCTATACGGAGGTCACGGTGGAGCGCCTGACCGCCGCTGAGCCGGATCGCGGCTATATCCTGCTGCCGGTGGAGACGGAAATCACTGTTAGTGTGCCGGGCATTACCCTGGTATCGGGCAGTGCATGGGCACTGGTGACACGCACGACCCCACCATCGGCGGATTCTTTAGGAACGTGGGCAGGGCTGACCGGGAGCAGCGATTTACTGCTCCGCACGCGGCGCGAGGGGGATCGATTTGCGTCACCAGGGTTAGGCGGGCATACTAAAAAACTCAACCGCTGGTTCACCGACCAGAAAGTGCCGAACGATCTGCGTGACCGGATTCCCTTGCTCGTGGTAGGTGGGCAAGTCGCCGCTATCCGACTGGTGGACAGATGGGTTGTGAGTACCCAATTCATCCCGCAAGAGCAAGCGAAACCTGCCGTTTATGCCGAATTACAGAAAATTCCATGAATTTTGACTTAATTACGATTGCCGGCATTCCGAAAATGTTTGCATGAATCTATTAATTCAGGTATGATTGAGAAAGGCTGGTTGAATAGTAAAATAGTATCTATAGAGTGGATAGAAAATGAATAACCAAATAGATATGGCGCGCGTGCTGGTGGTGGATGACGACGGCGCAGTTCGTTATTCCGTCAGCAAGACACTCCAGCGTATAGGCTATCAGGTAAGCGAAGCGGCCAGCGGTGAAGAAGCCATCGATTTAATTTCCCAGCAGGAATTCGACGTGGTGCTGACGGATATTCGGATGCCACCGGGTATCAGCGGCGTGGATTTGCTGCGCCGCATTAAGGATATTGCCCCGGACTCAATTGTGATTCTGCTTACCGGGTATGCTAGCCTGGGGACAGCGGTAGAAAGCTTGCGATTGGGCGCACACGACTACCTCATTAAGCCTAGCTCAAGCCAGGACATCCGCCGTAGTGTGACTCAGGGTGTCGAACGTGCCCGCAACCTTAAGCGGCGCCGTTCCCTGCTGGATACCATTCGCAGTAATGTCTTTGAACTCAGCCGGGCGAATGTCGAAGCGCTCAACACCCTCTATGAAGAGGAAGAGGAAATCGTGGGCGACGCCGAGGACCAGGAACAACCCCTCGCTACATTTGACCGTCCCATGCAGAATATGACGCTAGGGCCGTTGACGATTTACCCGGGACGCTACCAGATTTCGGTGGATGAACAGCCGGTAGATCTGACTCCGACCGAATTTGACCTGTTGCTCTACCTGGCAGCACATCGTGGCCGGGTCGTCTCCTGCCATGAACTGGTACGCGAAGTGCGCGGTTACACAGTGGAAGAAAGCGAAGCCCGCGAGGTAATTCGCCCACATGTGAGCAACCTGCGCCGTAAGCTGAAACAAACCGGAAAAGACGCCGATCTCATCGTCAACGTGCGCGGTATCGGCTACCGCCTGAGCGATCCCGGCACGTAGTCCCTCATGTGTCGCTTCTATCCGTTCCGTATCCCTTTCCTGACAATAAGGAAGGGGATTTTAGGCTGTCTATGCCTGCTGCTCGTCGTCACAACTAACACAGCACAGCCAGACATCCTGGACTCGCTGACGCTGGAACAGCAGGTCGCGCAGATGTTCATCGTCAACCTGTACGGGGGACAGTTGACCGAGGCCGGGCGCGATTTCCTGACGCAATGGCAGCCGGGTGGTGTGGTGCTGATCGGGGGCAACACCAGCACACCGGAACAGGTGACTCAACTGACCAACGCTTACCAGCAAACCATCACGGCGGCGGGTGGGCTGCCGCTGCTGGTGGCGGTTGACCAGGAAGGCGGGCCGATCACCCATTTACGCGACGGCTTCACGTTGTTCCCGACCCCCGCTCTGCTGACGGCGGCGGGCAGTCCTGAACTGGCGACTCGTGTAGGGAATGCGATGGCGGCGGAACTGGCAGCGGTGGGAGTCAATTTGGATCTCGCGCCGGTAGCTGACCTGGAAACCAACCCCCAGAACCCGATTATCCTGCGGCGTTCATTCGGCAGCGACCCGGCACTGGTCAACCCGGTACTCGCCGGATTTGTCAGTGGGCTGCAAGCGGGCGGCGTAATGGGGACGGCGAAGCACTTCCCCGGACATGGCGCATCGGACACCGATTCGCATACCGGCTTACCGGTGGTCACCCTCAGTCGGGATGAACTGGCGGCGCGCGAACTGCTGCCGTTCCAGGCCGCGATCAACGCCGGAGTCGAGGCGATCATGGTCGCGCATATCTGGTATCCGGCACTGGAGCCGGAAGAAAACCTCCCGGCCACACTGTCTCACAATATTGTGACCGGCCTGCTGCGCGACGACCTCGGCTATAACGGGCTGATCCTCACCGACGCGCTGGATATGGACGCGATAGATACGGTCTACAGCTACCCGGACGCGGTGGTGCGGGCGGTGGAAGCGGGGGTAGACATGGTTATCAGCGCCCATGTCGGCCTGGAAAGTCAGGCAGCGGCGATTCAGGCGGTGGTGGATGCGGTACACGCCGGGCAAATTCCTGAATCACGGATTCAGGAGTCGGTAGCGCGGATTCTGGCAGCAAAAGCCCGCTACGGCGTCCTCGACTGGCAGCCCCTAGATGAAAATAGCGCCACTGAGCGCGTCAACGCCGCCGCCCACGCGCCGCTGGTAGATGAGCTATTCCAGCAGGGCGTCACGGTGGTTTATGACCACAGCGACCTCGTGCCGGTCACGGCGGAGCAGCGTACAGCGATGATTTACCCGGCGACACGGCCACAAATCGCCCAGGAATGCGGCCAGTACCGAACCGATATTCAATGGGTGGGCGTTTCGGACTATCCCCAGGACACCGAAATCGAATGGGCAGTCAGCGCGGCCAATCGGAGCGATACGGTTATTGTCTTTACGCAGAATGCGGTAGATAATAGCCAGCAACAAGCATTGGTGCGGGCGCTGCCCCCGGCGAAAACAGTGGTGGCCGCGCTGTATTCAATTTATGATTGGAAAGCGTTTCCTGACGTGGCGGCTTATGTGCTGACCTACAGCCCGGAACGCCCGGCAGTCCCGGCGGTCTGCGCGGTGTTGTTCGGCGCGCTTCCAGCGCAGGGCAGGCTGCCGATCACCTTATCGGAGACCCTTCCGGCGGGTATACACGATGAGTAACAAGCTAAATTACATCTGTTGTTGTTCTTGTTGTTGTCACGAATTGTTCCGGCGGAACAAAGCGTAGTCTGGCGTATGCCCAAAACCAGGCTGCGCTTTTTTGTTGGCTAGATTCTATTCAAAACCGCTTTTATAGGCTACCTCACCCCTCCCGAACCTTCGGTTCTCCGTCCCCTCTCCAAATTGGAGAGGGGAAAACGAGCGCAGCGAGAAGGGGTGAGGTCAAAGAAATGAATCAAAACAAACCCACCCGCCCAGACCGAAATCACGCACCCTGAGCGATTGAGGAGAAAAAATATGTCAACCGAACCCATGACTTCCACCCGCTACGCCCCCGAACAGATGGACTCCGCTTACGCGGCGTTCCTGGCGCAGCACCCGGAGTATGGCGCGACCAGCCACATTGACGCGCTGCGGGCCGCCGAATACAGCCGCCTGGATAAACACGGCCACATCTACCTGGATTACACCGGGGGCGGGCTGTACGGCGATTCGCAGTTGGCCGAACACATGGCGCTGCTGCGGGAAGGCGTGTTCGGCAACCCGCATTCCAGCAACCCCACCTCACAGGCCATGACCAACCTAGATGAACACGCCCGTGACTTTGTGCTGGAATACTTCAACGCCTCGCCAGATGAATACGTGGTGATCTTCACCCAGAACGCCAGCGGCGCGTTAAAGTTGGTCGGGGAATCCTTCCCGTTTGAGGCGGGCAGTCGCTACCTGCTGACCTTCGACAATCACAACTCGGTCAACGGCATCCGCGAGTACGCCCGCGCCAGGGGTGCGACCTTCCAGTACGCTCCGGTGCTGCCGCCGGATTTGCGGCTGGATGCGGCGCGGCTGGATGCGTTGTTAAGCGAGGCCGACCCGACCAAAGCGAACCTGTTCGCGTTCCCGGCCCAGTCAAATTTCTCCGGCGTGCAGCACCCGCTGGAGTGGATCGCTAAAGCGCAGGACAAGGGGTGGGCTGTCCTGGTGGATTTCGCCGCTTTCGCTCCCACCAATCGGGTTGACCTGAGTCAGTGGCATCCTGACTTCATGCCGCTGTCGTTCTATAAGATGTTCGGCTACCCTACCGGGGTCGGAGCGCTCATCGCCCGCAAAAGCGCGTTGGTCAAGCTGCGCCGTCCCTGGTTCGCCGGGGGGACGATCACCATCGCCTCGGTGCAGGGTGACGGCTACTACCTGGCGGAAGACGAGACCGGATTCGAGGATGGCACGATCAACTACCTGAACCTCCCGGCGATTGAAATCGGCCTGAAGCACCTGTCCAAAGTGGGCGTGGCCGCGATTCACGAGCGCGTCATGGCGCTGACGGACTGGCTGCTGGCAAATCTGCTCAGTCTGCACCACAGCAACGGCAAACCGCTCATCACGCTCTACGGCCCGGCCAGCACCGCAGGGCGCGGCGGCACGGTGACGGTGAATTTCTACGACCCGGATGGCAAACTGCTCGATTACCGGCGGGTCGAGGCGCTGGCGAACGAACACACGATTTCCCTGCGTACCGGCTGTTTCTGTAACCCTGGCGCGGGCGAGATGGCGCACGGCCTGACGGCGGCTGACCTGACCGACTGTTTCCAGCACGAGGAACGCATGACGTTTGAGCAGTTTATCACCGCCATGAGCGGCAAGGAAAAAGACGCGGTAGGCGCGGTGCGGATTTCGGTGGGGCTGGTGACGAATTTCGCGGATGTCTACCGCTTCATGCGCTTTGCCGAGTCGTTTGTGGATAAACACGCTGGGGAGCTGTAACGCCCCTGCTCGCAGAACCTTATCTGCCCAGGGTGTAGCCAATCCGGTTGAGAACCGCTTCGGCGGGCTGGATGGGTTCACCTTCCAACTGCACACGGATCAGGCGCAGCACGCCATCACCGGTTAAGACCTCTGCGCCTTTACCATTCTGGAAACTCACGACCCGCCCCGGAATACGACCCACATAATCGGGCTGCGGGATGACCTTTTCCGCTTCCCAGATCGTGAGTTTCTGCCCGTTGAGCGTCGTAAAAGCCCCCGGATAGGGTGCTGAAACCGCACGAATCAGGTTGTAAATCGTGGGTGTGGAATCCGTCCAGGAGATCACATGATCTTCCGGCAGCAGCTTGCAGGTAAAAGTCGCATCCTCGTGGTGCTGCGGCGTGCGGGAGGCCGTCCCGGCCAGTAGCGCGGGCAGATTCTCCGCCAGCAGGTCAAGATACGCATCCGTCACTTTCTCCATGACCGTCCCGATGGCCTGCGTCTCACCAATCGGGACGCGCTTTTGCGCCACGATGTCCCCGGAATCAACGTCATCGGCCATTTCAAACAGAGTCACGCCGGTATGGTCTTCCCCGTTCATCATCGCCCACACCGTCGGCGAAAATCCACGATAAGTTGGCAGCAGCGAGTCGTGAAACACAAATGCCCCCAGTCGTGGGCGCTGGTAGATGTCCGCCGGGATCAGGTAACGCCAGCTGACCGTGAACATCAGGTCAAGCGGCGTCTCATCCCAGAACACGCGTAATTCAGGCGCACTCACGGAACGCGCCTCGATAAACTGCGCCCCAATCGTGCGGGATAAGTCGGCTATCGCTTCCAGAAACGGCGGCTCCCAGGGGGTTTCCCGAAAGCTAAAGACCGTGAGGTCGTGTTCCGGCGCTAACGCACTCAGCTTTTCCAGAAACCGGTAGCCGCGCCGGGTCGCGCACAGCAGGGCAATTCGCATAATGTCTCTTTCTAATTTATCGGGGAAGAATCGGCGACCACATCATCCACCACCTGGGCGTCTTCCGTGCTTTCCCGGATCAACCCAGCGGGCTTGCCCATCACACGAACGTGCATCCGCGCCAGGTACTCCCCGATGATGCCCAGTGCGAATAACTGTGTCCCGGAGAAGATCGCAATGATCGAGGCCAGAAACGGAAAACCGGGAATGCTGGCCTCAAACAGCAGCCGTCCGATCACCCAGACCAGCACCAAAAAGCCGAAGATCGTCATGGCAAACCCCATCAGACTCGCCATTTGCAGCGGCAGCGTGCTGAATCCGGTCATCATATTCAGCGCGTGGACAATCAGTTTCCGCAGGGTGTAGTTGGATGTCCCAAGGAGGCGCGGTTCATGCCGCACGGGGATCGCGGCAAAACGGGTACTCCCCCAGGTGAGCAGCACATCAATCGAAACAAAGGGGCTTTCATAACCGGAAAAGGCGTTGCGCAGCACCGTTCTGAAAACGCGGAAGGCACTCACATGCCGTGCCACATCCACACCCATCGCGCTTTGCATGGCGATTTTCGTCACCTGCGACGCCAAATCCCGCAGGAAACCATGCTGTTCGTGCTGTGGCGTGCCATACACCACGTCATACCCTTCATCCAGCTTCGCCAGCAGGGAACGGATTTCCTCTGGCGGGTGCTGCAAGTCGTCATCCATCGTCACCGTAATCTCATACCGCGCCTGACGGATGCCATACAGCAAGGCGTTATGCTGGCCGAAGTTCCGCATGTGCCGGAAGCCGCGCAGCCAGGGATACGTTCCCGCCAGTTCACAGATCACTTCCCAACTGTTGTCTTTGCCGTCATCCTCCACACAGATGACCTCAAATTCATCCGCCAACGTAGGCAGCACCACACCCAATTGGCGCATCAGTTCCGGCAGGCTCAACGCCCCGTTATATACCGGGATCACAACCGAAAGCCCAGTCACGTTTTCCTATCCTTTAAGCATCATTCCGCATTTTGCACTTCAATCGTCACTGGCAGCACACCGATGGTACCGTCTCTGGTCTGCGCCCCCGTCACCGGCAGGATGTCCAGTGTCCCGTCCGGCAATCCGGCATAGACCCGAACCCACAGGTTGTATGTACCTGGCGAGAGGCCTTGCGGCAGGCGCAGCGCCCGATTATCCCACACCGGCACATCGGGCAACCATTGGCTGGTCGGCGGGAAGCCCCCGGCGGGCTGGGTGTCCTGCCCCTGTACCACCGGATTCCCGGCGGAGTCCGCCACAAACCAGGCCACCGTGTAATCGCGTTTCAGAGGGTCATCACCCTGCCAGTACAATGACACAGGCAGCACCGCGTCGGGCGTGTAGCGTGTTCCGGCGGGCAGTGTCACCCCTAAGAGCCGCAGCGCGTCCCCGTATTGTAGATCGGTCAGGACATCCGGGCCGCGAAAACCGGCGGTGTCCGGGGCGCTCACCATACTGAATTCCAGCAGACGCACCGTTGCGTCCGGCGGGTCAAGCGGGACATCCCGAATCGGGTAGTAGTGCGCCGTCATAAAACGTTCCACCGGGCGCACCCGGTAGGGAAGCCATACGCTGGCATCCACCAGCAGCCAGAGTGTATCATGGGTCTGAGCCAGATTATAGATCAGGGTCGTGGTGCTGGTCACCAGCAAATCCGCCGGGTTGGACGAGACGACCTGCGGCGGCTGTTCCGGGCTGGGTTGTTCACCCGGTTGATCGGGCAGGGAGATCACACGCGGCTGGTTGATCTTGCCGTTGTTCATGAAGAATGGCACATAGTTATTGTTATTGAGCAGCAGCACATCGCCAGGATTCGACTCTGCTGCGACCACCGGCAGCAGCGCGAACAGCGTCTCACTGGATGGCGGCGTATAGAACGGATCGGCATCAATCATGCGCAGCCCCAGCCATGTCAGCACCACCAGCGCCAGCGGCAGCGCGTAGGCGGCACGCCCCCAACGGCGGGCAGTTTCACGCGGCTGCCGCAATCCGCGCCCGATCACCCATCCGGCGACCAGCCCCAGCCCAGCAAACATCACCGCCCATAGTGGCGTATTGGCCCGTATCCAGGCGAAATACAGCGGACGTTCCGCCCACAGTGGCGGCAGCAGCACCCACCGCAGATAACGCGCCACATTCAAGCCGCCCGACCACTCACTCAGGCCGTGCGCTTCGGGCGGCAGCACCTGGTTATAGGTGTTCCAGGGCAGCAGAACCCCGCTCAACTGCACCCACAGGCTGTAACACGCCAGCACACCGATACCTATCCACAGCATACGCCGCTGCGGACGGCTGAAAGCCAGTTCAATGACCGGCAGCCCGGCCAGAATCAGGAACGGCACCACCGGAATCAGGAAACGCGGCGGCCAGGAAAACCCGCCGAACCAGTGTTGACCGCGCAGCAGCGCATAGCCGAAGGCAAACCCCAACACCAGGGCCGGCACCACCCACACCATACGGTACTGCCGCCGCCGGAACAGCAGCGCCAGGCCGGGCAGCGCCAGCAGCGCCAGCGGTGATGTCCCCCAAACACTGCCGCCGATACTGAGCAGATAAGTGTGAACCGCCTGCCGCGCCGCTTCCAGAAAAGTTGAACTTAAGTACGGTGAACGTTGACCAATCAGCGGCGAGAGCACCGGGGAGATGCCCGCGCTGAGCTGATACACCGTGATATACGGCTGGATGGCGACCAACACCAGGACAATGCCGATGAGGATAATCCATAAAATAGTGAGGCGGCGCACCCAGGGGCGCAGGCGTGGCACATCCGGCAGCAGGAGCAGCACCAACGCCGGGGCAGCGAAAATGATCGCCTCTTTGGTCAGGAACGCGCCCACAGCGGCGACGCACCCACCGATCAGCACGCCCCAGGCACGATAACCGGACTGCCGCCAGCGTTCGGCAAAAAAGGCGGTGAGCAAAATCAGCAGCAGTGCCAGCGGTTCGCGGAAAAAGGTCTTGCTGTACGGCCAGATAATCGTCCCCAGGCCGAAGCCTAACGCGCCCAGGATGGCCGTTCGTTCCGAATGCCCGGCGGCCAGCGCATACAGAAACACGACACATCCGGCGGCGGCGCTCACCAGGATGTTCGCCAGCCAGACCATATGCACCAGCCCGACACCGGGGAGTTTATCCGCCAGCCAGTACAACCCCGCGCCCAGCCAGGTCTGCAACGGCTCGGCGTTGCTGTGCTGGATTGGGTAGAGTTCATGAGCGGGCTGGGTCGCGGGCTGCCAGAACCAGGCGGAAAGCGCCAGCAGGTCATCCCCGAACCGCACCTGACTGGCAACCGCATCGAACAGGCCTAACGTATCGCCGCTCTCAATGTCGCCGTCGTAAGTGAACATATAGACGCTGGCAAGTAGCACAAAAAGCGCCAGCAGCAGGTGAATGCGCTGGCGAGTGATAAAAGGGGTATGATCTGGCATAGCGTTCCTGGTAATCAGTCACAAAAGGCGCAGCAATGCCGCGCCTCTATTGTTCGTCACTCAAAATAACACATAACGGGCCTTATTTGGGCTTGCCGCCACCGGAGAGCTTATTGCGGATTCCCAACAGCCCTTTAATGACTTTCTGGCTGGCGCTCAGTTCGTCAAGCTGTTCCAGGCCGACCTCATAAGTAGCCGCGCCGGAGAAGAATTTTCCATCTCGTACCTGTAAATCGGCCATCGCCAACATGGTTTCGCCATAGAGTTTCTGCTGGCCGAGTTCTTCAAAAATATCGGCAGCCTGACGATAGCAGTTGTAGGCCTGTTCTTTATCCCCCAGAGCCACATATACCCCGCCGATGTTGCCAAATACCTGAGCCGTCCGCAGCGCGTCTTGCATCTCCTGAAACGTCACCAGGGCGGCCTGCATCATATCAAGTGCCTGCTGATTTTCCCCCAGTGTGCGGTGTACCAGCCCGATATTCACCTGCATCTCAGCGGCCATATCACTCTGGCCGTCGGCGGTATATCCGTCGCGGGCCTGCTGGAACAAGCGGGCTGCCGCTTCAAAATCTTTTTGCTGGAATAATTTCACACCTTGTTCCTGCAATTCATGAGCGGTACTCATCACCAAATCCCCTTTGCTTGTGTGGTTAATCACTGTCTACAGTGTAACCGGATTCCCTTCCCTACAGAAAAAAGATTGAGGGAATAGACTACATGGTGATTTCTAGCATACTTTCGGCCACCTGCCGCTGTGCGTCGTTCGGTAAACGGCTGAAGGCAATTGCCAGTTGCAAGTACCCTATATGGCGGGGATTCGCGGTGAACTCCCGCAAATCGTCGGACATACTGACAAAATAGTCCCATTCCTCACGCATGGTCAGCCACTTGCCGACATGGTCGCTGCTTTCCAGGAAGTAACTGACATTCTTCTGGACGCCGTTCGCCAGCACACGGAGTTCGTGCATCGGGATCGCTTCACCCAATTCATAGGCCGTAATCTGCTCAACTGGCAGCCCTGAATCCGCACTCAACACTTCCAGCGTCACCCCGGCCTCTTCCCTGGCCTGCCGCAGCATGACGCCAATCATCCGGTTGCGCAGTGCCAGGTATTCCAACTGAAAATCCACATGGGATTCCTGGCTGGATTCAAACGTCTCAAAACCCCAAAAGTGGCTGACCGGCACATCCAGGAAATAGGCCAGCAGTTCTAGTTGCGGGAGCGAAGGCACTGCATCACCATATTCCCAGGATTCATATTCCTCCAGGGAAATGCGGACATGGTGCGCACACGCTTCAATCGTGCGTGCTGCCTGCAACCGGGCGTCACGCAGCAAAACACCGAGCATCTTGCCGCGCAGTCGATACGACTCGGCAAAATCCATCGGTTTATCCTGGCGTGCAGTCGTGCTGGTTTCGGTCTTTTTCTTGAACCGCGCCGACACATCTTTGAAGCCCTTTTCAGTCATTTTGCCCTCCAGGAAAGATTGCCGTGCAAGCCCTGCCGTGTCATAATCAACACTGTCCGGGTTTCGCTTGAATAAATATCAGCTTGAGCAGGTTTGAGTCAGAAATACTGGTTGAATCCGATGAAATACTGAGATAATGTGAACCTGCTGTTGATGGCATTATAGAGCATTGAACCATTACAGGCAACCAGGCATCCCTAATTTCAACTTTTGCAGATTTAATAAGGGGCCTATAATAAAAAAGGGCTTTTTAAGATTGTCGTGTGGTCTATATGTCTGAGAATCTAAATGACTTGCGCACTACCCACAACTTAGAGGTGCAGATTACCCAATTAAGCAAACTGAACGATTTTTTGACAGCCATCTGTCAAAATCTTGAGATGGATGCGTTTCTGGGTGATCTGGCTGGCGGCATAGCAGCTGCTGCGGGTTGTAAGCGCGTGGCGGCTTTTGTCCCTATGGCGGAATCCGGCGGGCTGCGCTGCGTGGCAAGTTTCCCCTCTGAGCTAAAACAAGAAATCCCAGCACTGCGAGAACTTTCCGTTTCGATCTTTCAGGCGGATGACCCGGTTGTGAGCGCCTTGTACCAGTCCCCTGTCTCCTGGATACAGACTGCTGATCACGAATCCAGCCGGATTGCCGCCGCTCTGTTTGCCAGGCTGGGCGAAACTAGCGGTGCGGCGTTGCCCCTTGTGCAGAATAACCAGATTCAGGCGGTTCTCTTTGCCGACCAGTTTCTGCCGGATGCCGGAAACCAGGACTCATTAACCGAGACCCTGCGGAATCTGATGCAAAAGACGGCGATTCACTTCCGCAACGTCCAGGTTCACAGCAATACCGTCGCCGAACTTGCCGTCAAGGTACAGGAACAGTACATCCTGCACCAGATTGACATTGAACTCAGTGACACAATTGATCTTTCGCACATTTTCGATATGACTCTCGATTGGGCGTTGCGTTTCACCAATGCGCAGGCGGCTTCCCTTTCCCTCTACGATCAGGAATCGGATACACTGCGGTTCATGGTGGAATACGGTTATGAAATCGATCGGGAGCGCCTGGAAACACTGCGCCGTGAGTACAACGGCGGCATTACTTACCGCGTCGCCCGTTCCGGCCATGTCGAAATTGTGCCAGATGTTTCGATGGACAAGGACTTCATCCGGGTTCACAACAGCACCCAATCGCAAATGTCCGTCCCCGTGATGCGGGAAGATCGCGTGGTCGCCGTCATGTCACTGGAAAGCAAACGCCTGAACGGATTTGCCGATCATCACCAAGACTTTGTGGAAAAACTCGCCAGCAGAGCGGCCGTCGCCATTGATAACGCCCGCCTGTATGAAGAAACCGAACTGGAACGCCAGAAACTCAGCTATATTCTGAGCAGTACCGCTGATGTGGTCATCGTGGTCGCCCTGGATAACCGCATCATGCTCATCAACCACGCAGCGCTTGCCATGCTGCGCCTGTATCCACAGGATAATTACGTAGGGCGCAGCGCCTATAATATCTTTGAAAACACCCCTCTGGTCACGGTTTTCCAACGTGCGGTCAAATTGGGTGAAAACCTGATCGAAGAGATGAAGTTACCCGACGAACGTACTTTTTACGTCAACATGACCCGCCATGAAGGGATCGGTTGGATTATCGTGATGCACGACATCACGCCGTTTAAAGAGATGGATCAACTCAAAAGTGAGTTGATTGCCACTGTCTCGCATGATCTGAAGCAGCCCCTGAGCGTCATGCACGGCTACACCGAACTGCTGACGATGCAGCAGTTCCCCACCCAACAGGCCGGGTATTTCATCGGCATGATCCAACGTTCCATCACAAATATGCGCCAACTAATTGATGACCTGCTTGATCTGGCGAAGATCGAATCCGGCATCACCCTGAATCTTGAAGCGATAAACCTGTCAGACATTCTGACGGAGTGTGTCGAAGGGATCCGACCTGCGGCCAACGAGAAGAAAATTACGATGTTGCTCCAGACTGCGCCGAATGTGACCGAAATACAGGCTGATCGTCGCCGTCTGGCACAGATTCTGAACAACCTGATTGGCAACGCCGTCAAGTACACCCAACCGGAGGGCGAAGTCCAGGTCATCGCTGAAGCACGAGGATCAGCTGTGCGGATTTCCATTCAGGATAACGGGATGGGCATTAGCCCAGAAGATCAGGCGCATATTTTTGAACGCTTCTACCGCGTCCGCCGCCCGGAAACGGATAGCATTGAAGGGACAGGGTTAGGATTAGCCATCGTGAAGAGCCTGGTCGAAGCCCACAACGGGCAGATCGGCATCAAGAGTCACCTGGGAGAAGGCACGACCTTCTTTGTTACCCTTCCCATGCAGTAGGTCATTCGCATAATCGGCGCGGTTGCCTCTACAGAATCACCCCCATTATGTGGATTTTGTAGGGGCGACCCGGCGTGGTCGCCCGATTTCTCTCCGTGTTGAATAGTGAAACTGCATTAATGCACCAGCGAGTCGGATTACCGCCCTGATTTTCTGAGCGTATTATCACGCTCCATGTATCCCTTTTTTAGGGCAAACTGCTCCTCACTCTTCATCTTCCAATTCCGAGGGCTGCTTGATACTGATATTCGGCAGCAACAACGCCTCACGGTCAACCTGGGCCGGTAACAGGCCAAAATCCTGCAACGTCCAGATTGTCGTGATACGATCACTTAGGTTGGGCCATTGGTCTTTCGCCCACTGGTAACGTTTACGGCTGAACTGCCAGATATCCTCCGGCAGACTCTCCCACTCGTAAGCGCAATACTCCGCCCACATTTGCTCCAACGGTGTGAGTGGGAAAAGCAACCGCAGCATGATCTTCAGCACATCTTCCTGCGCCCGCGTGCCAAACACCCAATTGATGTGATATTTCTTGATAAACGTAAAAACGCCGTAGTGTGAATAATACTCGATGTCTGACTTAACCTGATGGCGCTGGTCAAAGGCTTGCTGGTAGGCTTCCTCCAGCGCGACACTCGGCTCCGGGAAATGCTCGCCGTGATCGCTGTCATGATGATTTTCCCAGTACTCCTCGGAAATCCCGTGCAGATACCCCACAAGACGGCGAATCCGGTATGGCTCAACATTGAATTTGACCATTTCATCGTGTTTCAACATATAGTTGACGCCATCGGCAATCCCCCGCTGCCGCGCCAGATCAAACGCCCGCTGCATCCCATTGTTGTAAAAAGGTGTCGTGCCTGGCTTATGCTCAACCTTGAGCCGCGCCGGGTCGAGCCGCCTGAGACCGCCACGAGCCATGAACACCTGGTAAGCGGTAATCAACGCTGCCGCGACGATAATCACGCCTAGCGCCTCGGTCTTCTGTGTGACCAATACCGCCGCCATAATATAGCTGGCAATAATGCCACGCAGCCCGGCAAATTTCAGCGACTTCGCCTCGCCTGAACCCGGCTCAATCCCCCGTTCACGCAGCGCGTCATCCCGCACAAAAAACACGGTCGTACTGGTGATGACGAACGCGCTGACAAATCCGAAGGCATAATAGCTTTCGACCACAACCACCTCGCGGATAATGGGGATAAACAAGGCAGCAATCGTCCAAATCACCAGGATTCCCATGCGGTCATCTTCCAGGAAGTGCGGCAGGCGTCCCAGGCGTGAAGCGTTCGCCATCACCGCCGCACCACCCACATAACCGCCGCCCTGTGCCAGCAGCAGAATAAATGCGAGCAGCACGCCCGCTAGGGTGAGAATCGAAACCCCGCTTGTATTTTCCAGCGCCTCGTTAATAGTACGGGTGAAGGCAATATCACTCGCCAGCGCCGTTAACGCTTCATCCTCGCTCAATCCATCAATCACCTGGTTAGGCGTACCCGTTTCCTCGGCTTCCAACAGGAGTTGAGCATAGCGTTCTTCAGCGGCGGCACGATCAGCGGCATTTGATGTGAAAGCACCATCCCCTGGCACGACCCCCCGGCCAAACGTTTGTACGGCCACGATCTCATACTCAATCAACAGGGTACTGTATCCCTCCGTCGCCGGAATTGCCCACTGTTTGGCAGCATAAAGCTGCACGACTCCCGTGCCGATCAGAAAGGCTGCGGCCAGCGTCAGGGCAGTGTTGATGACCTTCCATTTGGGGCGGGCGGCATGTTTACCACTGGCGGGAATCACTTCATAACCCGAGAAACCGAGCATTGCGCTGCTCATAGACCGGAAAAACAGTTGGAAAAACACCACCATCTCCATGCCACTGAGGTCTTGTTGAGCGCGAATCACATGCTCAACTACGCCTTGCTCCTCCAGCCGCCGGACAATACCCTCCGTGAGAAACGCCCATTCTGGGTTGCCGGAAGCAGACGCACCAACAATACTCAAAGCAAACACCGTGAAAATGGTGAAGGCGCCACCGCCCACTAGGAACAGTGGCACAGCTCGTTTAGGGCCAACCGCGACCAACACGGCCATGATGAAGAAGGCATAAAACTCTGCCAACAAGATACGATACTGGACCAGTTCTGGCAGAATCAGCATGGTGACATCCGCCGCAGAGATCGAACTGATGATGATCGTCAGCACTGCATCCAAGAAAAACAGGCTCGTCCCCGCCCACGATAGCCAACGCAGGCGCGGTGGGCCAATCGCCTCCACCAGCGGGCCGCTGCCACCCGCATTCGGGCGTAGATATGCCCCGGCTTTGTAAGCGGGGACAATGCCCAAAAACAGCATCACTGAGAGCGCGATGAAGGCCAGAATAGCAATGTCGTGGTAGCCGTTCGCACCGTGAATCGCCAGCAGAGTCTGGTATGCAGCCACACTGAACGCATCTGCCGCAATTTCAAAAATAAGTGCTAACACGCCCAGACCTGTCCCCCCAAGCAGCAGCCCTTCAAACATGAGCGGAATGAGTTTGCGATCGGCCTGCTGGCGTTCCTGCTGGTTAATATAGCCTCTAAAAATCATGCGTATGTTCCTTAAATGATGTGAGCAAAGACTCAATAGGGAATATATCGAATTTGGGAAAATTGGCAACCAGATTCCGCCTCATTGCGGGTAATTCCCTGGCAGGTTATGATGAGTATCATAATTAAAGAGGGTTTATTCCATAGGACTGATGATGCCTCTGCTACGCTCAAAAATAGATACGAAAAGTGACGAATACCGCACTAATTACGCCCACAACCACCAACTCACCCAAACCCTGCTCGAACGGCAGGCCACCGTGCGGAACGCGGGCGAACGCGGCAACCAGCGCATGATCGAGCGCGGCAAAATCCCGGCGCGAGAACGGCTGGAACTGCTGCTTGACCCGAATACACCTTTTCTGGAACTCAGCCCACTGGCGGCCTACGGCATGTACAACGATGAGACACCCGGCGCGGGGATTATCACCGGCATCGGGCATGTCAGCGGCCTGGAATGTCTGATAACCGTCAACAACCCGGCCATCAAAGGCGGCACAACCTATCCGGTGTCGCTCACCAAATCCCTGCGGGCGCAGGAAATCGCCATGACGAACCACCTGCCAGTCGTCAATCTGGTGGAAAGCGGCGGCGCGAACCTGCCGCACCAGGCCGAAATTTTCGTGCCGGGCGGGCGCGGCTTTGCCAATCAAGCCCGGTTGAGCGCTCTGGGCATCCCGCAGATTTCCGTCGTGTTCGGCAACAGCACAGCGGGTGGCGCCTATATCCCCGGCATGAGCGACTACACGGTGTTCGTCCGCAACCAGGGTTTGGCCTTCCTGGGTGGGCCGCCGCTGGTCAAGATGGCAACCGGCGAAGATGTGGAGGAAGAGGCGTTAGGTGGCGCGGAGATGCACGCCCGCGTTTCCGGGTTGGCGGACTTTATCGCGGAAAATGACGCCGACGCTATTCGGTTGGCGCGGGAGATTGCCGCCACGCTCAACCGCCCCAAGACGATTCGCGCTGCCCTGCGGACGCCGGAAGACCCGGCCTACGACCCCGATGAGTTGTTGGGCATCGTGCCAGTGGATACGATCCGCCAGCCGCTCGACATGCGCGAAGTCATCGCCCGACTGGTGGATGGCTCGCGCTTCCTGGAGTTCAAGCCGGACTACGGCCCAACGCTGGTGTGCGGCCATGCCCATATCAACGGTTTTCCGGTGGGATTCATCGCCAATAACGGGATTCTGTTCTCCGAATCGGCCAACAAAGCGACACAGTTCATCCAACTGTGCAACCATTCCCGCACGCCACTGGTTTACCTGCAAAACATCACGGGTTTCATGGTCGGGCAGATATACGAGGAAGGCGGCATCATCAAGCACGGTTCGCAGATGATTAACGCCGTCGCCACCAGCAGCGTCCCCCAGTTCACCGTCCTCATCGGCGGCGCATACGGCGCGGGCTATTACGCCATGTGCGGGCGCCCCTATGACCCGACGCTCCTGCTGGCATGGCCGACCAGTCGAACCGCCGTGATGGGAGCAGAACAGGCCGCCGGGGTGTTGGGCATTATCCAGGAGGCGGCAGCGCGACGACGCGGCGATGAGCCGGATATGGAACAAATTGAACAGATGAAATTCATGGTGCGCTACAAATTCGAGGAAGAATCCGATCCATACTATGGCACAGCTCGCATCTGGGATGACGGCCTGTTCGACCCGCGTGACACCCGGCAGGCGCTCACCATTGGGCTGGCGATGTCGTATAACCGTGATTGGGTCAGTCCAGGTGCGCCGCATTACGGCAATTTCAGGATGTGATTTTCCGCCTCGGCTTTATGTTATAAGCCGTGTTTTTGCGTTATGATGGTTGTGGGGACAATCACACCACCACGCAGGGGACGCCATGCCACAGAAACCCATGATTTTTATTAGTTATCGCCGCCAGCCAAGCGATGATCTAGCACGATTCCTTTATGACAGGCTGCAATCAGCAGGGGCGGATGTCTTTTTTGACCGCGAAGCCATCAACGGGGGACGTTTTGCGGCCATTATTGAACGCGAAATCATCAACCGTGATTACTTCCTGGTAATCCTCGCACCCAACACCCTGGAATCGGAATGGGTGCGACGCGAGATTGCCACCGCGCTGCGCCACTCGGATAAAGTAAAACTCATCCCTGTTACGGCGGGTTTCAACCTGGGGAGCGCCGCATTACCCGAAGAAATTGCAGAACTGGCGGAATATGATGCCATCCAGTATGAGCGGGAATATGCCGATGCGTCCATCGAACGGATTAGGAAGGCTATCGGGCTGGCCGAAAAACTGACGCCACCGCCCCCTGCTCCGCCCAGCGGAACACATATCGAACAGCATATTAGCACGATGTCCGGTGGCACAGTCATCGGCAGTCAGGCCAACATCGGGACACAGCCACCAGAAGGAAATAACGAACCGATGCCAGAAAATCAGCCTCCGAAAGGAATGAGTGATACAGTAAAAGTAGCTATCATCGGCGGAGTATTCGCGCTTTTAGCGGCAATTGTTGGTATCTTACCCAACATTCTCAATTCTCAAACGCCAACACCCTCCCCAACTGATACTTTGGTTGCTCTGATTGCATCCGAAACATCCGCCCCGGTGATTCCGACAGATACCAACACACCGCCGGTAGCTACCAATACAGCAGCGCCGTCCGCAACATCGGTACCATCTACCCCCATCCCCACCAGTGATACGCCTGTTCCGGCGTCAAGTAACACACCCGTGCAGCAAGCCTCACCGACAACACCTCCGTCGGATAACACCAGCTTGCGGCTTTTCATGGATAAGGACACGTTCACATTAGTCGTTACGGCCAGCCAACCGCTGGATGTAAGTGGACTCGGCTTCGGCGTGGTGATTAACAACGTCATCCAGGGCAGAAACATGGCGGATATGTTCGCAGGCGGTCTCGGTCTGACCGGGAACATCGCCCAACCCGGCGCGTGCTATATCTGGCGCAAGTCTGGCACCGCCTCGCCGCTGCCATCCAGTTGCAACATCCCCAATCAGATTTTCCGTCAAGATGTCGCGCCATCCGATGTGTTCTGGTATGACGACCTGGGCGCGAAAGTGCGCGACATTGCCATCTATCAGGATGGTAACTCCACCGGGCAGGTGTGTGCAGGGACTTTGCCGGAATGTACGATTCACTATAGTTCATAAGTAGGGTATGTAAGTAATTATGCGGCTGTCTTTTCGTTTTCTCATCCTGCTCATCATGTTATTGCTGGCGGGCTGTTTCCAGGATTCGGCATCACTCACCAGCATTTCCTATTCAGGCCCGACGGGGACATTTATCCCGGTTGGTATTGGGCTTGCGACCAGCACCAGCACACCGACAGCAACCGAGCCGATGGAGTCAACCACTCTGCCACTGTTGATGACCGATACGCCGGGGGTAAAAACGGACACACTGGCACCCCTAATAACTGCTACGCCGACACTGATAATCATTGACCCAACCCGGCCAGTAGTAAGTAACACGCCAGCCTCAGCCACACTGCGCCTGTTTGCCACCCGCGACTCGCTCACGCTGGTCGTGGATGAAGCAGTGAACCTTAACGGACTGCAATTCCAGACGGTAGGAGCATCCACCATTACAGTAATGACTCTTTTTGATGGGCTGCAATTGACCGGGGGCGATACTCAGGTCGGCGACTGCTATGTGCTGGTAAGAGATGGCGCAGCGCCACCGCTGGCCGGTGCCTGTGCAGTTCCGGCGCGTATATTCAAACGAAATGTCACGCCGTCTGATGTGTTCTGGTTCGACATTCTGCGTGTACAAATGCGCGATATCGCCATCTATCAAGATGGCAGCTTCACCGGGCAGATTTGTTCGGGGGCCTTGTCGGAATGTGATATTCGTTACGGTTCGTAAATGGGGTTTATGGCTATGCGACGATTTTTAAGCTACCTGATACCGTTTGCCATCTTGTTCATGACTGGCAGCCTAACAGCCTATGCCCAACAAGAGACACCAACGACAACACCGACCCCGTCACCTACCGCAATTCCGGTGACGCTCCACCTGCTGGCAGATGTAGATACCCTCACACTCTATGTATCCACTCAGGAAAACCTACTTCTCTCGGGGTTAGAACTGCGTATCAGGGATAGTGGCGGAAATGCACAAACCATTAGCATTCCCACCCTGTTCGACATTCTGCCGTTAGCCGACTTCTATGCACAGCCGGATTCATGTTTCATCTTGCGACTGGCAGGGAGCAATTCACCGCTGCCGGGTACCTGTTCACAGCCAAACCGAATATTCCGGCGGGATGTAGCCCGTGCAGATGTGTTTTGGTATGACTCACTACGCAGCGCACCACGTGATATCGTTGTGATGAACAACGGCGCACTGGTGACAAGCTGCCCGGCGGCCTTACCCAACTGCCCGATTCAGTGGTATGTTCCACCGTCCTCACCGGCAACAGCAACACCCACCCCAGGGATTTCCCCCACATCCACTCTGGCACCGACACTCGCCCAGGCGCCGGTGCTCTCTCTGGCAGCAGCCTGCGATGGCGATGATGCCGTATTCTATGTCAGCAATACAGGCGCAACGTTGCTGCACAGCGTGATCTGGGACGGCTACTACAATAGAGAATACTTGTTGGGTGGGACGATTCAACCGATGGCATCAGGAATCATGAACTCATTTTTCTGGCGTTTTGAAAACACCAATGGTGTAGAAACCCGGATTGACCTGCGGGACACCGAGGACATCATCTTTACCAACAATTCGGCAGCGATTACCTGTCCTCAGGGACTCAGTGTGCCTATGGCTGTACCAACATCGGTTGAGGTTGTGCAAGCATACCCCTGTGACGCAACCGTTGTCTCGCCAGGTGGTTCACCTTCCGTGTTACTGAACATTGTCCACACCCTGCCTCGTTCGAATGCGCCTCTGCAAAATGCGATTGAATGGGGAACCGTCGTGAGCGTTCAGCGAAAAATCACGGAATCAGGGTCGACACAAGTATGGTATGAAATTTTCGACGATACTGCAACACGCCTGGGCTGGATACCAGCAGAATATGCTGCCCTGTCTGCATCCTGCCCACCGTGAAAAATAAGATCAATCGCACATATGAAAGGGAACATCCATGCGTATCATCAAGTGGGTAACAACAGTGAGTCTGGTCATCATTCTTATTTTTACAGGGATAGAAACGCACGCTCAAACCGCAACAGCGGTACAGTGCGGCTCAGTTGTAGAAGGCGAACTGTTGGAAGACGGAAACAAGGAACAGGTCTACAGCATCTCCCTGGCCGCTGGAGATACTCTGAATTTTCAGGCTGTACCTATTGGTCAAACCTTAGATCTCACGGTAGACATTTATACACCAACCCATGAACACTTATCCTGGATTATGCCAAATAACCGGACAACGTATAACGATAGTACCGGAGACGGTGGCACCGAAGAAGGAACCACACCGGTCTTGTCTGCTCGCGGCATCTATACAATCGAAGTTGAAGGCAATAACAGCAACGACATTGGCTCATACACCCTCAATATCGGTTGTATCCTGCGCGACGGCACAATCGTACTGCCGGGAGACACGCCCCCAATCAATAATACGGCGGCAGTGGGGTCGAACACGGCAATCACCGCCCCGCCAGCCTTTTCTGGAGTCGGTTTCCCCGGTTTGGCGGCGGTGGATTTCTCGAATGTCGCCAAAATCCCCATGATCGCAAATGCCCCCATGTCGGGCGCGGTAACGGCCACAGGCGGCGAAATCCTGGGTTTCACGTTTGATGCCAATGCTGGCAACACGGTTGATCTCAGTTTTACGCGGCTTTCGGGCAATCTGAACCTCGGCATGGTGGTGCTGTCAGCAGAAAATCAGGTTGTCTTCCAGGCCAGTCTGGTGACATCACAGTCGCTGAACACGCGCTTTACGCTGCCATCAGGGGGGCAATACACGATTGGCGTTTTTCGCATTGACTTGCTACCACCGGCTCTAGCGGAAGCCACTGCTTATACCATACAGGCCAGTGTGAATTAGTAACCGTTATGTGCTACGGGCAGCCCCAGTGACATTGTGTTGCCCGTAGCATTACCCCTACTCCTTTCGGCGGTGTTATACTCCCCGTAACACAATTAGCCGGAGGAAAGGCAGGCACGGGATGGCGAAGCGGTTCGGGCCGTATGAAGTACAGGAGGCTATCGGCAAAGGGGCGCTGGCAGCGGTTTATCGGGCGGTAGAGGCGACCAGCAGTAAAACCGTCGCGCTCAAAATCCTTCATGCGGAACGCTGCGCCCAACTGGATGTGGTCGTCCGTTTCCAGAAGGACATTCCACTCCTCGCCCAACGACTCGGCCATGCACATATTCTCCACATTGACAGTTACGGCGTCCACAACGGACGGCTCTACCTGGAAACCGCCTACCTGCCCGCCGGGTCACTGGCGGCCCGCCTGCAAAACTCCACCCAGCAGAACTCCCAGCAGAGTATCCGCCTGTTGCGTCAGGCCGCCGACGCGTTGGACTTCGCTCACCGTCAGGGCATCCACCATCATGGATTAACGCTCGAAAATATCCTGATAAATGACCGTGCCAATGCTACCGTGAGCGATTTTGGGCTGCGAGGCGTGATGGGTGTCCGAATTCAGGATGTGGCGGCATGGGGAACAGCCCTCTATACCATCGCGCCGGAGCAGATTCAAAGCGACGACGAGCCCGACCACCGCGCCGACCTTTATGCTCTGGCCGCCATCGCCTATGCTATGCTGGTGGGGCGCTGGCCGTTCTATGGTGAACCGGCACTACTGCTCAAAGCACACCTTCAGGATAACGCCCTGCCGCCAAGCCACAGCAACCCCCAGCTACCCACCACATTAGACTCAGTGCTGCTCAAGGCACTGGCAAAGCACCCGGCAGAGCGTTATACCAGTGGCGATATGCTGGTCGAAGCTATCGCCCGGACGCTCCAAGAACCCGTCACCACCACCATCAGTCTATGGGAGAAACCAGCGCAAAAACAGCCTGCCGCCCCACTCACCACCGGCGAACTCCGCTCCCTGGCGAAAACCGCCGACGATTTCTACCAGCTGGCCCAGACCACCCATAACCAACAGAACGCCATCGCCTACCTCAAGCGGGCGCTGGAACTCGAACCGTTTCACGCCGACGCCAACCGCCTCTTATTCAAGTTGGAAGGCGCGAAACCGGCCTCCATCCCCACCGATAAAGCCTTCAAGTCACCACCACCCACAACGACCACCGCATCCATACCCCTTATTCAGGATGATGCCCAGCCGAAACCTCGAAAATCCCGCCCGAAACGGCGACGCACGCTCTGGAATTATGTCGGCATCTTCGGATTCGTCGCGTTTGCTCTAACGGGCGTGTATGTGGTGGCCCTGGTCACCGGGAACGCAGGCAAGTTAGTCGGCCTTCTCACAGGGCAGCAAGCCGTGACCGAGATTCAAGGGACACCCATCCAGGATATCCCCGAAGCCATTCTGACCATTGAACCCCAGCAAAGCCGCGAACTCAACAAAGAAGGCACGATCGGTGACACCCTTTCCGCTGGATACGTGCATGAGTATTACTTTGATGTCAGGCCCGGACTGGAATTATACGTTTATGTGCAGTTTCTTTCTCTTGCTGCCGGGAATGTTGGCGACCATGTCGCTATCCTGCGACCTGATGGCAGCGAAGCTACTTTCGCCTGTACCGCCGACCGCATTCTCAAGGATGGCAGCAGCATCGCGTTTATCTGCCCGGTCAACCAGGGCGGTCAGTGGAAAGTACGGATTATCGGCATTGAAGGTGAAAGCACCGGGGCATATGTGATCTCGGCCTCACAGGGTTAATCTACAGGTGCAGCAAGTCGGTTTTTCCAGCGCGATGTACAATATCTAGGGTGAGTCGTCAGTTTTCAGTCATCAGTAGTCAGAAAAAGGGAAGTTACCAATTACAGAGCTGAAAACTGACAACTGATAGCCGACAACTGATAACCGAAAGGACTTCCTGATGACGCACATGCACAATGACCGGGCAGCAGCCTTCAACCGGCTGCGGCGTTTGCAGGAACAGATGCGCTCCGATATTCCCGCGATGATGGCGCAGAAAGCCATGAGTTCCTTCACACTGCACCGCGAGCCGGAGCCGGAAGCCGCGCAGCAAATGGTATATGTCGTGGTCTACCCACAGGACCCATTTGTGGGCGACCCGGAAGTCCGCCAGATGAACGCCGTCGATATTCAGCCAGGGCTGATGAATACCCGCGTGTTTGTGCGCGATAGTATCGTCAAACCGGCGCAGCCTGACGACGAAGGGAACTATTTGTACTGGCCGGGAACGTCGGAATTCGACCAGGTGAATGCCTTCTACTACACCACATTCACACTGCGCATGTACGAACGCTACGCCCAGCGCAGCCTGCCCTGGTCATTCCCCGCGCCGCGCCTAGCCGTTGATCCCCATGTGGGCGATGGCGCGAATGCCTTCTACAGCGAACAGGATCGCCTGTTAGGATTCCACAGTTTCCACGTAGACGGCACCTTTGTCTACGCCGCCCAAAGCGCCGATGTCGTCACCCATGAAGCCGGGCACGCGGTACTCGATGGTCTGCGCGACCTGTTTAACGAGTCGTTCGGGTTGGGAGCAAGCGCCTTTCACGAGAGTTTTGGCGATATGACAGCGGTGCTGGTGGCGTTGCACGACGACTCACTTATCCAACGCCTGTTGGAGTGGACGGGCGGCAACCTGCGCATATCGTCTTTCCTCTCCACGTTGGCCGAACAGATGACCGTTACGCTCCGCAAGGAAGAAGTGCGCGCCAGTCACATCCAGGGACATACTATTTACCTGCGAAACACGCTGAACACCTTCCACGCCAAACCATTTGACGAGCTGCTCGCCGAAGTCGAACACCCGGAAAACGAACTCAGCCGCGAACCACACAACTATTCCCGCCTGTTCTCCGGCGCATTTTATGACATCCTGGTCGGCATTTACGAGCGTATCAAAGAAGAAGAACCAGATACTCCGGCGCGAGTCTGCATGCACCGGGCGCGGGACATCGCCGGATACATGCTGGTCTGCGCAGTAGAATTGGGGCCAGTGGGCGAATGCGACTTCAAAGACATGGCAAAAGCGTTCATGGCGGCCAATGCCCTGCTGGAAAAAGGGAAACATGAAGATGTGCTGGTACGCGTCTTCGTGGAACGCGGCATCCTGACACAAGAGGAAGCGAAAACCTTCTGCCAATATCTGGATAATCTGCCTGAGGTTCACCTGCCGGAAGTGATTAACTCCAGCCTCGCTTCGGCACTGTTCCTGGAAGAAATTCAGTCCCAACTGAACCTGCCCGACGCCGTAGAGTTTGTCCCGATGGGCGCCTACCGCAACGCGATGAACTATGCCTATCTGACCTACTTCACCCACCGGCGCATCACCCTTGTCGGGGAAAAATTCCAGCAGTTCAACGGCACGCATATTGACCTATTCGGCGGACTGACCCTCACTTTTGACGAAACCAACCGGCTGCGGAGCGCCTTTTTTCGCCCGGTCACAGATAAGGACATCCGGCAGATTGAAATCCTGGTAACTGACCTGATTCACAAGGGTGAAATCGCTGTCACCACCGCAGAGATACTTCCCCCCAGCCAGCAAAACCTGAATCCGACCCACCCCCAGGCGCTCTGGTTGCACACACCGCCACTCACCCCGGACTGGCCGGAAAGCGGTAAGCCATCCAGCAGCGCGAAACTGGTCAAGTTCCCGGTGATGTACGATGAAATTCCGCAGCCTCTGCCGGAGTTCGGCGAATTTCTGAAGGCAAGGCAACAGGAATAAGAAAGCACAATGCGACAATTATTGTTAGGTACGATCATAATTTCACTATGGCTGAGTCTGTTTGGCGCAGCACGGGCAATCGCCCAGGACTCCGTAACCTGTCCGAACAGCCTGCCACCTACCCTAATAATCGGCCAGATGGGGCGCGTTTTGCCTGGCGACCCGAACCGGATACGTGCTGAACCCTCTACCGGTGGCGCGGAGATGGGTTATATCCCTGGTGGCGCGGTTTTCACGGTTCTGGATGGGCCAGTATGCGCCGAAGGTTATACCTGGTGGCAGGTAGACTATAACGGAAGTGTGGGTTGGACCGTGCAGGGTGATAATGCCACCTACTGGATTGAACCGCTGCCTTCCGCTGGTCATCAGGCTGGCACAGCCTGTGCGGACGGACTACCACCGCGAATGCGAGCCGGTCAAGCGGGGCGCGTGCTGAACACAGCCAACCTGAATGTACGCGCCGAGCCAGCGACCACCAGTGAGCGGGAAGGTGTGATCTCTGGCGGGGATGTGTTCATGGTTATAGGCGGCCCGGTATGCGCTGAGGGCTATACTTGGTGGCAAGTGGATTACAAGAACACGCTCTCTGGTTGGGCGGTTGAGGCGCTGGGAACGCAATATCTGATGCTGCCAACCCTGCCAGATTCACCGGCTTTATCTCCCCTCTCTGCCGCCACTATCGGCCTGCTTCAACCACTCGATTTCGTCCTGACATGCCCGGATGAACGTACTCAATCCATCTATGGCCTGACATTCGCACCGGATATGCGCTCTATCATCTACTCCTGCGAACACAGCTTGTATCGCTACGACTTCAAGAACCCACCAGTGCGCCTGCTGGACGCCGGTTTAGATGGCCCATTTCTCGATCTTGCCCTCATTGGCGAAGAACTTCTTTGGGGGGCGCAGTTCACCAAGCTATTCCTGTGGGATACCACACAGGATATGCAGGTCGTGGCCGAACTTAGCCAGAAAACGGGCAATGTGTTCCCAGCTATGCTGGATGCTCGTCAGCAGATCATTGTGACCACTGGTGATAACAGTCTGATCGTGCGGGATGCGTTGACATTCGAACAGGTTCGCACCATTGAAGAATCCGCCAGCCTGGTTGGTTTGAATCCTGACGGTGATCTGCTGCTCGTGGATACGTCCCCGCTCACGTTCACGGCTTATCACGCCCCGACTGGCACTATCCTGTTTGAACTGGTACACACAGCGGATACCCCTATACACTCCAATACGCCCGACCCGGCAGCATTCTCCCCCGATGGCGATCTGATGGTCACATCAACCTGTGTGGCGTATGCAACTGAATCCGAGTTTGTCTGCGAGCGTATCCAGGTGATTATATGGCGCACGGAAAACCAGGCGGAACACACCCAGTTTACGCTATTACTCACCGAGGACATCGGGAGTGTCTTCATCGAGCGCATCGCCTTCAGCCCCGATGGTCAGCTTCTGGGGCTGGTGGTGACCGATCATCTGGTGTTCTTCGCTGTTGATGGGCGGGAAGTCGGGCGCATAGACACGCCCTGCTATGATTTCCGGTTCACGCCGAATGGAAACATGATTATCTGTGATACGGGAGTCGAAGCGCGGTTCTGGGGTGTGCCGCAGTAACCAATCAGTTTCGGCGAATAACGATTCCGTTTTTGTAGAGACACGATTTTTCGCGTCCAAAAGCAGACAGCATGACAATAAAATCGAATCTGTGATCTACTGAAGCTGATTTACGATTTTCATGATTCGGTATAGTATGGGAGTAGCAAACCAATAGCGAAGTTCGCGATTCCCATACGTCATGTGGGTCGGAAATGTGTGCTATCCTACAGCATGACGCAAGTTCGTTCTTTCAGTGAGAGGGGAAAAGTTCATGTCCATGAATCAGGTATTTGAAGCGCAGCGCCGTTTCCAGCAGGCTTTATTAAGCAAGTCCAATGTGGTCGGCGTGGCGGTCGGGTACAAAGAATCAAAGGGCGAAGTGACAGATGAACTCGCCGTAGTTACACTGGTACAGGAGAAAAAACCACTGGCCGCCCTGTCTGCGGAAGATATGATACCGAAAGAACTGGATGGCGTCCGTACTGACGTTTTTGAAATCGGTTTTGTCCGCGCGCTGAGCGCCGTGGATCCCAAAGGTCGGTTCCGCCCCACCATTCCGAGCGGCGTGAGCATCGGCCATTACAAAATCACGGCGGGAACACTCGGTACGATTGTCACAGACCGGCAAACCGGTGAGAAGCTCATTCTTTCGAATAATCACGTCTTGGCGAATTCTAATGATGCATTGGTCGGGGATGCTATCCTGCAACCCGGTCATGCTGATGGCGGTGTGAATCCTGATGACATGGTCGCTCGCCTGGAACGCTGGGTGAGAATCCGCTTCCCTGGCGATCCCGGTGACACCCCTACCCCCACACCCACACCAGGCGGCTGTGATGCGGTGGAGTTTGTAGTTGCTGGAGCGAACGTCCTCGCGGCGCTGCTGGGGTCAAGCAAGCGGGTGTCCAGCGCCCCGGCTCAGCAATCCGCTACGGCCTCCGCTGATACACCCGATAACGAGGTGGATTGCGCCGTCGCTAAGCCGATTGATCCCTCCCAATTCACCGGGGAAATTCTCAACATCGGCATGGTCAGCGGCACGAAACCAGCCACACTGGGGCAAACGATCCGTAAAATGGGACGTACCACTGGCTTCACGCAAAGTACCGTCAATCTGATTAACGCGACGGTCAACGTGTCCTACGGCCCCGGCACGGCCCGTTTCACCGGGCAGATTATCGCCGGAGCGATGAGCGCGGGCGGCGATTCCGGCTCGTTAATTGTGGATGGCACAGAGAGCAAGGGGGTCGGCCTGCTATTCGCTGGGTCGAACGTCTCCACAATTATCAACCCGATAGACAAAGTTTTGGATGCCTTACAGGTGAATTTATGACACAGGATGAACGCCTGGCACAAGTCACGGCGGTTCAGGCACAGTACAGCGATGAACTGATGCAAAAACCCAATGTGGTCGGCGTCGCCGTCGGGCTGGTGCAGCGGGGCGGTGCTTCCACTGGGGAGGTCGGGCTGGTAGTGCTGGTCAGCCGCAAAATACCGGACGACCTCTTAGACGAGGCCGACCGGATACCATCGGAATTGGACGGTATCCGCGTAGACGTTCAGGAAGTGGGCGAAATTACCGCATTCTGAGGTGTCATCCCGGCTGACCGCCCCAATGGGTCAGAATCGTAGGGGCATGATGGTTCATGCCCCTCTAATTACCCTTATCCTGATTCGTATGGTGTACGCCCGCCTTGACAACCAGCACTCACCCTAATCCTTATCATCCCACCACACGAAGCCCGGCGGCAAATTTTCCATGCCGGGTGGGCGGGGCGAACTGCCAATGATCGGCGGCGGGTAGTGGCGTGCTTCTTCCGGGTAACGCGGTAGTGGCGGCGGTTCCATACGCGGTGGCGGTGGAGCCAGAATAGCATCGCGGCGGTGCAAATAGGCCTGGTAGACTGCCCGCACAACAGCCCCCATACCCAACAAGACCGCTCCCCAGTTAAACACCCACCCCACCGCCGGGAGTGCGGCCAATGCCGCCAGCAGGAGGATACCCACCACCAGACTGATGGTGGTGACGCGCATACTGCCATCGTCCCCCACTGTGACCCGAACGATCAACCGCCCCACAAACAACGCGGCGACCACCCGCGCAAAAAACAGCACAATCAGATAGAACGTGCTGGTAGCCCCCAGGTATCCCACACCCAGAATCGTCGCTGCCCCCACCGCAACGTCAACCAATTGCAGTGCGGCCAGAAGGAAAATCAATGCGACTGCCAGAATCAGCACGGCCAGCGCAACCAGAATACCCACCAGGATAGCGCCCAGCCCCACCACCGCATTCACCGGGAGATTGACTCCAACCTGAACGGCAGGGAGTTGGACAAAGCCTGGGATAAACCGCAGCAGCGCCAGCCCAATCACGCCCAGAATGAGAAATTCACGCAGCGTTTGCGAAAGATACGTCCCCAACCCCGGCACACTGGCATCTTCTTCCGGGATAATCTGTGTCAGGTCAGGCTGTGCCACCACCGGAGTATACACCGTCTCGCCGGTGACACGACCCAGCACATCGCCTCCATGCGGGCTGGCGTAATGCAGGTTTCCGTCTACCTGCCCGCCCTCGTTCAGGTAAAAACCGGGGGTCGTCAGGTCTACATTCAGCAGGGTCTGAATAATAAAGGCACTCACCTGCGGCACATTGGCGGACTGCGAATCGCCGACACTGGCGTCCACATCGCCCACGACCTGCCCATTTATTCGCAGCGTCTCGCCCCAGAAACGCACTTCGTCGCCCACTTCGCCATCGAGCAGCAGTTGATACCCAACCCCGACCACGCTGCCGGGAATCGCCACGCCCTGCGCCACAGTGGTGCTGACCGCCGCCGCGATTAGGTCGGCGCGATCATCCGCAAAACGAGCTTCCGATTCAACTTGCAGGACTGGCCCGACAAAATGCAAATCCTCGCCCAGCGTGCCGTTAATGGTCAGCGTCCCGGCCAGCAAGTAGACATCGCCGTTCACCGTCCCGTTGATCGTCACACTGGTGGCCGCGCCCAGCACATCGCCATTCACCACCCCATCAATCGTCAGGGTGCGACACAGGACGAACAGATTACCCGCTATCGTTTCATCAGCCGGTATCACACACTGGTCGCCCTGCCGGATTTCCCGCGCTGCCGTCCCACCAGGGGCAAACGCCAGCGCCAGCACCAGGACACCCACGAGAAGGAATACCGTGCGCTGTTTTCGCATAACCATCTCTCCTTAGAATTGCCTCGATTGTACCCGCAGTCACGCCCCGAACAAAGTGCTTACCCGGCAGTTGCCCATTAAAACCAGGTTATCCCGCGCTAACCGTGTGAAAATTCCCCAAAATATGCACAAACTGACTTGCGGGGACGGGTGTTCTTCCTGTACCATGACTCTCAGCATGACCTTTCATTTACTTTTAAAATCTGGAGGCCATCTCCCCATGAAGGCTGTGATTCTGGCAGCGGGTAAAGCGACCCGCCTGCGCCCTGTTACCCTGACGATGCCCAAAGCACTGGTTCCAGTCGCCAATAAGACCCTGATTGGATACGCCTTTGATGTACTGAAACGGGCCGGTCTGCGCGACATTGGTATTGTCGTCAACGACCTGGACTCCGCGATTCCGCAAACCTTAGGCAATGGCGCCGGCCTGGGCATTAACCTGGAATATATCGTTCAGGAAGAACAGCTTGGATTGGCTCATGCCGTCAGCCTGTGTAAGGATTTCATTGGGGATGACCCGTTCTGCCTGTTCCTGGGGGATAACATTTTTCAGGACAAGATGGATGCGCTGTTTTCCGACTTCCTGGCATCCGGCGCGGAGGCCTCCGTCGCTCTGGGCGAAGTCTCCGACCCGACCCGTTACGGGATTGCTGAACTGGAAGATGGCCGGATTGCACGAGTGGTTGAAAAACCCAAAGAGCCAAAATCCAACCTGGCGATTGCCGGGGTTTATCTGTTCCGCCCCTCCATCTTCGACGCGATCTCCCGCATTAAACCTTCCTGGCGCAACGAACTGGAAATCACCGACGCGATTCAGACCGTGATTGATGACGGCCATCGCGTCACCTCCTATACGCTGCAAGGCTGGTGGATTGACGCCGGGAAGCCCGACGCGATTGTGCTGGCGAACCAGTTGGTGCTGGAAGAACTCCCCTACACCCCGGCGCTGGAAGACAAAACCCGCATTCAGGGCAATTCCGAGGTGTCACACCGCGTCCTCATCGGCGAAAACAGCCAGATCATAGACAGCGTAGTTCGCGGCCCGGTGATTATCGGGAATAACACCATCGTGCGGAACAGCTACATCGGCCCGTATACGTCGGTCGGCGACAATGTGCTCATCGAAGGCAGCGAAATCGAAGCCAGCATCGTGATGAAAAACTGCGTCATCCGCAACATTCCGGGACGCATTGACTCCAGCTTGCTGGCGGATAACGCTCAGGTGACGGCGGCCCAGCACATGCCCGCCGCCCGCCGTTTCGTCCTGGCGGAAAACAGCTACGTGCAGTTGTAATCTCCACCAACAAACACAACTCGAAAACACGGAACATAGGGGCGCATAGCAATGCGCCCTTATGTTTTTTGATATGCTTCAATATTGGTCTTCCACCGAACCAGATCGAAGAACATAAAAGGGATATTTTTATCCTGCTGATTTAGCACAGCGAAAGCCAATAAAGTAGATTTCAAAATTGGCGTATTTCCAGAAGCGATTAGCAGTGCGAAGATCGTCTTCTGAATCATAAAATGAACCACCACGCAATACATACTTATTGTTGATGTCTTCATTGCTCTCGTGATTTGAAAGATAAGGGTAATCACGATAAAGCGAACTCACCCATTCCCAGACATTCCCACTCATGTCTAATGCGCCAATCCATGACGCTCCGCTGGGATGGCTACCAACAACATGAGTTTGGTTATCTGAACTATCAAGATAAACAACGTTGTTTTTGATGAATGTATTTCCCCATGGGTAGATTAGGCTTTCCGGACCACGAGCAGCATATTCCCACTCTGCTTCTGTTGGTAATCTCATTCCTCTGAGATCACAAAAATCACGAGCTTCAAACCAATTAATGTTTTCTACAGGCTGGTTATTGCCTATGAATTGATTCGGATTTGTTTTTTGACCATCTAGCCGACTAAAATCAGATTGAGTAACCTCGGTTTTATCTATCCAAAACGGTTCGTTAAAACAGATCTGTTGCACAGGTTGTTCATCACTGTCTCCACTGTTGCTACCCATCATAAAGCATCCCGGCGGCACAAACACCATAGTAATTCCATCGAAATTGCGTTCAATGATTTCAAATGATGTAGTCACTGTTACCAAATCATTAAATACCCACCCAAATCTGCCATCTGATAGTCGTATCTGTAGCCAGGAACCAGATTCGCCTATCACTTGCATTTCATCGCCTGAGGTGAGGGTTGTTACAATAGCAAAATTTGTTCCTGCACCGAGGCGGACGTTAAGTCCCTGGCTACCTGATACACGGGCAGTTCGCTGCATTGTGAATTCAGGGGGTGCCTCTGCCGTTTGCGTAGCGCGGACAGCCTGTGTAGCGGTGCTACGCTGCGCTACTGCCGTCTGGGTAGTGTGGGCGGCTTGAGTGGCGGCGTTGCGGGTTGCCTGGGCTTGTGTTGTCTGTGTCGCGCGGGCGTTGTTAATAGCTTCAGCGGTTCGTACTGCGTTAGTTGCCAATGCCGCTTCTGCTGTTTGCGTGGCAGCAGAGTTGGGGGTATAGGTTGGTGTTGGCGTTATTGCTGGTGTGTGTGTGGTTGTTAGCGATGGCGTATTGGTGGGCGTGTTCGTGTTTGTCGGTGTCAAGGTAAAGGTGGGTGTGTTCGTCGGTTGCGGTGTATTGGTAGGGGCGTTGGCCGTCAGTTGGGCATTTTGTGTTGCTAATTCGTCCAGGGCGGCCTGCGCCCTGCGGGTTTCTGCGGCCTGGGCGCTGGCTATCGCTTCTGCTGTAATTGTTTGATTAGGCGTGGGTGGGGGGATATCGCTCGGTGTCAGCGTCGGCTGTGGTGTAGCCGTTTCAGTGGGCGGTGGTAAGGGCGTGTCAGTATAAGCGTCTATTGTGGCTTGAGCATCTGTAGTTGCGGTCAGAGCTAGTTCAGTCAAAACAGCGTTGATGGTTCCCGTTTCATCCGGTGTATTCGGTGCGGCCTGGGTGGTTGCCAGGATAGCCGCCGCTGTTCGTGGATTAGCGGGGGGAGTCTCGCCGGGTTGCGCAGTCAATAAACTCACGATTACCAGGAAACCAATAATGAGTATAAACAAGGCTGCAATCAAAATACGTTGCATATTGCGCTTTGGCGGTTGCGGTACTTCATCTTGGATAGTTATTCGTTGGGGTATACTCTCCAAAAATCTAACTAATCGGATCATATCCCGGTTGAAATCGGGGTCATTCCGCACGTGAACCACCTGGAGCGAGGGGATTTTTGCCAAATCTCCTGGTAAATCAGCCGGGGTAGGTACTTTAGCGTCATCCACCATAACCGGAATGACAAGTAGATCGTGTCGTGCAAGGCCACGCTCAACTTCAATGCGAACGAAATCTTCTGGGTTGTCAAGCCGTTTAAGTCCGTCAGCATCGGCGATATTAACCCATCTCTGCCCAATGATAATGAGTAGGACATCGCACTTTTGGAGTTCTTCTTCCAGTACTTTGGCAAAGGATGAGCCAGGAAGGATGTCATCAACATCTTTAAAGACGTTTTCTTCCCCAAATGCTTCGACCAAGCGATCATGAATTCGGCCCGCTATTGCATTGCTATCGGCGCGGCGATAGGAGATGAAGATACGCGGCATGACTTATCCTTCGAAAGGGAGTATCAATACATCACTTATTATAACTTGCTGAAGGGTGTTTGCAACAATCCTACTTGCTTATGCCGGGGCAATTGCGTTCTCCAAATTTCAGAGACAGTTGGTTATCACCTGAAACCCGCGCCCTGCAAAAACTGAAGGCTGAAAACTGACCGCTTACCCCACTTTGCCGAGGGACGTTTGCCCCGATAGATTTCACATAGAGCGTCTCAAATAATGATGCTCCGGCGCGAAATCAGCCAGTAGATATGCTATACTCTGGCGCATTAGTCGGAACAAGCTCTCAGCCAGGATTTTATGACCACACTGACCGAACTCACACTCTCGCAGGCGCTCGAGCAAATGCGTGCGGGAACCCTCACCTCTGTCGCGCTCACTCAGGCCTATTTAGACCGTATTGACCAGGTAGATGGTCAGCTAAACGCCTATCTGACCATCACGCGGGAAAGCGCCCTGGCCTCGGCTGAAGCGGCTGACCAGGCACGGGCGGACGGCGACGACAGGCCGCTGCTCGGCATACCGCTGGCGCTCAAGGACATCTTTTCCACCAAAGGCATCGAAACCACCTGCGGCTCGAAGATTCTCCAGGGTTACAAACCCGTTTTTTCCGCCACCATCGTCGAACGGCTGGAGGCCGCCGGGATGGTGCTGTTGGGCAAGCTCAACATGGATGAGTTTGCGATGGGATCATCCACCGAAAATTCAGCCTACACCCTCACGCGCAATCCCTGGGATACCGAGCGCGTCCCCGGCGGGAGCAGTGGCGGGAGCGCCGCCGCCGTCAGTGCAGGCATGGCCGCCGGAGCCTTCGGCACGGATACCGGCGGCAGTATCCGGCAGCCGGGCGCGTTGTGTGGTATCGCCGCCCTCAAACCGAGTTACGGGCGGGTATCGCGCTATGGCGTCGTGGCCTTTGGCTCGTCGCTGGACTGCCCCGGCCCGATGGGGCGCACCGTCACCGATGTCGCCCGCCTGCTGCAAGTCATCGCCGGGCATGACCCGCTCGATTCGACCAGCGTCACGGTGGACGTGCCGGATTACGTCACCGGACTGACCGGGGACATCCGGGGGCTGCGGGTCGGCATCCCCAAAGAATACTTTATCGAGGGGATTCAGCCCGAAGTCGAGCAGGCCGTTCGCACCGCCATCGCGCGGTTCAAGGAACTTGGCGCGGAACTGGTCGAAATCAGCCTGCCCCACACCGAATACAGCCTGCCCACCTACTACCTGATCGCCCCGGCTGAGGCCAGCGCCAACCTCGCCCGCTACGACGGGATTCGCTTTGGCCCACGTCAGGACAAAGGGGAAATGTGGCCGACTTACAAAGCGACTCGCGGCCAGGGCTTCGGCGCGGAAGTCAAACGGCGCATCATGCTCGGCACGTATGCCCTCTCCGCCGGATACTATGACGCCTATTATGGCAAGGCGCAGGCCGTCCGCACCCTCATCAAGCGCGATTTTGACGAAGCCTTCCAGCAGGTAGATGTAATCGCCACGCCCACCGCGCCCACCACCGCCTTCAAGATCGGGCAGAACATGGATGACCCGCTGCAGATGTACCTCGCGGACATTTTCACACTCCCGGCCAGTCTGGCGGGAATCTGCGGGCTGAATGTGCCGTGCGGTTTCGATGCAGAAGGTCTACCTATTGGGATGCAGTTATTAGGGGCGGCTTTTGACGAAGCGACCATCCTCAAAGCTGGTCACGCCTACGAACAGGCCACCGATTGGCACACCCGCCGTCCCCCGCTTTAGCGTATGATGGGGCGCTGTGACTTTCCCCTGGCGCAGCGTCTCTTAATAGCTCTTTTCCGGTTTCCCCCTTATAATCCCCATAGAAGGCATGTTGACATTGGGGAGGGTACAGCATGGAGGCTGGCAAGACGCCATTAAGTTGGGTGTTGGGTTATGATCGGCGCGAGGCCGGGCCGCTGGAAAACACCTGGGTAGCTCACTATCGGTTAAGCGAACTGGTGAATAAAGGCTATATCAACACAAACGAAGGGCGCGGCCTGCTGATGAGTGCTGGCCTGGTGGATATAGTCTGGCAGGTCATGTGGGCCGAAGGTTTTGATACGCCGGATGAAATGCTGGAAAAGCGTTTGGATAATGTCGAAGGTTACGCAGTCTTTGTACATGGTTGGACGGGCAATCAAAGTATCTGGGAAAATCTGCCAGGGATGGTCGTCAAAGCCAACCGGAATCTAGTCGCCCTGGCAGTGGATCATAACGGATTCGGAGGGTCGGTCTTTGTGGATGAGACCCCCACATTGGAAAGCTGCTGCCCCCCTTCAGCGATGTCCACCATGGAAAAGCTGGTCAATCTACTGAAACTGCGCCGCCAGCAAGGGCAAACTCAGACCAAGGTCATTAACTTTGTCGGCCATAGCATGGGCGGCGCAGCGTTGTTCTATCTGAATCCCATCAACTGGCGGCTGGGAGAAGAAACCCGCTATGCCATCGCTCCGGCGCTGCTGTTGAATGACCACCTGCACAAGGCCTTCTACACCACCCTGGGCGTCGGCATCGGCCTGGTTGACCGGCTGCGGATTTTTGAACCGATTGAACGCCTCATCAAGCCTAGCATGATTGACGTACTCAGCGGTGGTGCCAGCGATTTTGTCAAGAACGCCCATTCTGTGCAGTACGATGAAACACCGCGTGGAATCACCTCCGCGACATTCCAGGCAATGGGGCTACTGCAAAACCGAGAAATCGCACACAAGTGGGATTCCTTCCGCGTGATGCTCGGACACCGCGACCCCCTGGTAGGGCTTTCCCCCATGATGGACTTGCTGAGTCTAATGGAAATCCCAGCGGGGAATGTGCGCGTCGTCGCCGGTACACACTATATGTTCAGTGTTGGGCACGACAGCGCCTTCCAGCACGCCCAGAACCGCGACCTGGCGCTGCAAGATATTCTGAATCTGCACGCCCAGGCCTTCGCCCTGCAAAAAAGCGGCCAACTAGTCGGCGGAAGCCGTGGATTTGGTTAAGCTACGTGTGGATTTAGTGCAGTATGATAGGATAAGCTTGGTCGAGAAGCAATTTCACTATTTTTTTACTTGATCGAAGCTAAAGCACATGGTACTTTAGTAATGGGTATATGATACTTTAGCTCAATTGCTCTGATCCGAAATGCTCACTGAGACACGAAGGAAGAGCTATAATATCGCTTGTTGAGTTTTTAACCTGGCAAGTCAGGTTGAGGACAACGGTATGGACAAACATTTAGGTGACGTGACCTGGCGCGACTGGGCATATTTTGGCCTTCGCTGGCTGTTGTTGGCCTTTGCATCAGTATTGATCTACCTTTCCCGCAGCCAGATTGGGATCACCGTGAACGGCGATCTCGCGCTCGCCTTTGTTGCCAGCGCGGTAATGAACATTTTCTTCGCTATCCTGGTGCTGTACCCTTCAGTTCGCAAGGCGCTGCCCTATGTCATCATCCTGGGCGACTGGATCACGGTGGGGGCTTTTGTATACCTCAGCCCCGACGACTCGCTGCTGGTGGTCGCCATCGGTGGGCTGGTTATCGTCTCCGGCATGTTGCGCCTGAAGCTGATCAGCGGCATTATTCAGGCGGTGGGTGTGGTCATCATGACTGGCGTTTCCCTGGGTCTCGCCCTGGGTTTCGACATGCTCCCTACGGTTCTTCCTGACCGTGCAGTCCAGTTTATACTGCTGATGATTATTGGCATCACGACCGGCGTCTGGTCATTTATCCTCAACCGTCAGATTGACACCTACCGCACCCAAAGCACGAAGATCCATGCCAGCCAGGATCGCAGAATCTCGCAGATACAGGAAAGCACCCGCGCGATCTATGATATGGCATCTGCATTAGGGACAGCGAACAATTACCAGAAAGTGTTGGATGCGGTACTTCAGGCCGGTTGGGTCGCGCTGCGCGAACCGGAACGACGCAGCGATGAACGACTGGTCAGCGCGGTTCTGCTTTACCGAGCAAATGGCAAAGAACTCCAGGTGCTTGGCGGACGCGGCCTGACACGCACCGATTTCGGGCGGACGTTAGAAGCCGATTCCGGCATTATTGGTCAAACCATGAAAGATTGCGTCCCCACTTTCGGCGGCACGGCGCGTAAAGACCCGGAACTGCAATACATGGTCGCCTTTCAAGATGCGCGTTCCGTGCTCAGTATTCCACTGCGTGCGGGATTTGATAACTACGGTGTCCTGCTCTACGGAAGCAGCAAACCGGATGCCTTCTCCGACGAACATACCGAACTCCTGACAGTCATCGGCTCACAGGCGACGGTTGCGCTGCAAAACGCCTCACTGTACAAGAATCTTCAGGAGGAACGGGATCGTATCGTAGAAGTCGAAGAAGAAGCCCGTAAGAAACTGGCGCGAGATTTGCACGACGGCCCGACCCAGAGCATCGCCGCGATTGCGATGCGTATGTCCATCATTCAGCGGATGCTCGAAAAGATGCCGGATGACGTGCCCGATGAACTGCAAAAAGTCGAAGACCTGGCACGCAAGACCACCAAAGAAATCCGCCACATGCTCTTTACGCTCCGCCCACTGGTGTTGGAAAACCAAGGGTTGGAGGCGGCGTTACTCCAGTTCTCTGAGAAAATGCGGGAAACCCACAATCAGAACGTGAAAATTCATGTGGCCCAAAACGTGGAAAAACTGCTGGATAGCAACCAGCAAGGTGTGATTTTCTATATTGTGGAAGAAGCAGTCGGGAATGCCCGCAAACATGCCCAGGCAGAAACTATCCGGGTGATGCTCCAACAGCAGGAAGATGTCATCGTCGTGAAGATCGCCGATAACGGTGTGGGCTTTGACGCCAAAGCGGTACAATCGAACTATGACAGTCGGGGCAGTCTGGGGATGGTCAATATGCGGGAGCGTACCCAACTGTTGGATGGCACGCTGCGCATTGATAGCGCCAGAGGCAAGGGGACAACCATCACCGTCCTGGTTCCCATCAAAGACCCGTCGGAACGCAGTTCCAATGAACGGGGGGCGCGGTTCGTGCGCACCAAACTCGACAAGAAAGCCCTGGAACGGCTGCAAACTAGCGAAATGGAACGGTTGCATTAATCTGACTCCATGACTCACACACCTTCTGATCTTGCCGCCGCGCGCGGTGAACCCAGTTACGTGTGGCGTGCCGGACAGGAACGCCGCTTGGAAATGATCGAACATTGGACTCAGCTTCACAATACGCGAGTGCTGGTCGCCGGCTGCGGCATTGGGATGTATGCGGCCCAGTTTCGCCAGCGCTATACCCCGTATGTGGAAGCCTTCGATATTGAAGAGGAGCGAGTCCGGCAGGCACAGGCCGAGACGCCACATACCGTCGTCGCCGCTGCTGAGTATCTCCCCTACCCCGCCAACACCTTCGACACCATTCTCTCGCACGAGGTTCTGGAACATGTCGTTGATGACCGGATGGCGGTTCGGGAGATGACTCGCGTTCTCAAACCGGGCGGGCGCATCGCTATTTTTGTGCCGAACCGCTGGTATCCCTTCGAGACGCACGGCCACTACTGGCGCGGGGAGTATCACTTCGGCAATACGCCGCTCATCAACTATCTGCCCAATAATCTGCGCGATAAACTCGCCCCCCATGTGCGGGCGTACACCAAGCACCAACTGCACGACCTCCTGGATGGGCTGCCATTGCAGGTAATTAAGCACCGCCGCATTTACGGGGGGTACGATAACATCATCGCCCGCCTGGGTACGCCAGCCCGCATGATCCGCGATACACTGTACATCTTTGAAGGCACGCCGTTGGATACGTTTGGCCTCTCGCATGTGTTGATTCTGGAGAAAACATCCTGACCACACCATCGCAACCGCTCCGCAGCCAGTACCTGCTTGACCCGGAGGTTGTTTTTCTGAATCATGGTTCGTTTGGGGCGTGTCCGCTGCCCGTGTTCGAGACGTTCCAGAACTGGCAGCGTGAACTCGAACGCCAGCCGGTGGCCTTCCTGGGGCGGCGCTTCGATGACCTGCTGCGTACCGCGCGCGAGAGTCTGGCGGCCTATCTCAATGCTTCCCCGGATGACCTGGTATACGTCAGCAACGCCAGCGAAGGGATTAACCGGGTTGCCCGGTCATTGCCGTTAGAGCCTGGTGACGAGATTCTGACCACCAGCCACGAATACGGCGCAATGAATTTCACCTGGGAGTATGTCTGCCAGCAAACTGGGGCAAAGTACATTCAGCATCCGATACCGCTACCAGTGACCGACCCCGCCACAGTGGTGGAATCACTATGGATCGCCGTTACGCCGCGCACACGGGTGATCTTCATCAGCCATATCACCTCGCCCACCGCGCTCATTCTGCCGGTGGCCGAAGTGTGCCGCCGGGCGCGTGAAGCCGGAATCTGGACGGTGATTGACGGAGCGCATGTGCCGGGGCAAATTCCGCTGGACTTAACCGCGCTGGACGCCGATTTTTACAGCGGCAACTGTCATAAGTGGCTCAGTGCGCCGAAAAGCGCGGGTTTTCTGTATGTCCGGCGCGAACTGCAAAGCCTGATCGCCCCTTCGGTGATTAGCTGGGGCTGGCAGGAGCAGTACGGTTTCGTAGACCGCCACCAGTGGCAAGGCACCAGCGACATCGCCGCCTATCTTTCCGTCCCGGCTGCGATTCAGTTCCAGCAGGAACACGATTGGGACACGGTGCGGGCGGAATGCTATGCCCTTGCCAGTGAAACCCGCAGCCGCATGGCCGAATTGACCGGCCTCGCACCGATTGCCCCCGATTCGCCGGACTGGTTCGCGCAGATGGTGACTGTCCCGCTGCCGGATTGCGACGTGGCGGAAGTGAAAACCCGGTTATATGACGAGTTCCGGGTCGAAGTGCCGCTCGTTACCTGGGATGAACGCCCTTTTATGCGCGTGTCCTTCCAAGGCTATAATACCGCGAACGACCTGGCGCAGCTTTTAGATGCTGTGCAGCGTATTCTTTACTAGGGTAATCGCATTAAATTTGTTCTGCACAAAACAGCTTTTCTGACCCCTACCCCCTCCCTAACCCTCCCCGTAAACGGGGCGGGGACTAGTCAAGCAGGACAAACAAGTCTCCCCTGCTGGCGGTGACCGCAGGAAAGATTTAGAGGGGGTTAAAAAGCCCTTTTTCCATACACCTGAAGTATTGAGGACATTGTGACCAGATCACTCAAAACCAGCCTTCGTAACAGCCCACTGCGCCCCCTGTACCTGGGACTGGCAAACACGTACCGTAAGGCACGCCGACTGTTCATCTACCCGGCAACGGCTCATGTGGGCGTGGTGGATTACGATGTGTATTGGGATAACAAGGCGCAGGCAGGCTTGGGGATTCTGTCTCCCTGGCGGCGCAAACGCGCTCAGGCCTTCGCCACTGTCGTCAGTAAGGGTAGTTCCGTGCTTGACCTGGGCGTCGGCGACGGGGCGCTGTTACAGTATCTCATCGAAAAACGCGGGGTAGACGGTTACGGGCTGGATGTCTCCCCCAAAGCCGTCGAATTCTGCCGTCAGGAAGGGCTGAAAGTAGACCTGGCCGACATTAACCAGCCGATCACCAATTTTATCGCCAATCCTTTTGACTATATCATCCTCTCAGAAATCATCGAACATCTGCCCGACCCGGAAAGTCTGCTCAATACGCTGCGCCCGTATGCCCGCAAAGCGATCATTGTCTCGATTCCCAACACCGGGTATCACCAGCACCGGCTGCGGCTGCTCATGGGGCGCTTCCCGCTGCAATGGGTGGTCACACCGGGGGAACACCTGCGCTTCTGGACGTTAACGGATTTTCGCTGGTGGGCGCAACAGATGAATTTCAAAGTCGCCCAGGAAATCCCGTATGAAGGCACGCGCTGGCTCAAAGCGGTATGGCCGGGTCTGTTCGCGGCGGCCTTCGTCTACGTGCTGGTGGATGTCTCGAAGAAGAACACCTGAATCAAGATAACCCGATTGTATTTCAAATCGTCTGCCGAGCATTGAAACGCCCCGGCAAGGTGTTCCAAACCGGCTGAAGCGGTTCAGGTGCAGGCAGCCTGAGTCCCTTCCAGTGGACTTGGTTTTTCGTTAGCCGGGGGATTTATCCCTCGGCGCGAAACAAAACATCATTGGTTCTTCTGAATAGCCGAAATCACAGAGAATTTTCATCCCTTTGCTGTGGCGCAACAGTGGTTTGGGCAAAACGCTCCTACCTGTTGTTGAAATAGAGTACCAACACCGCGGCGAGGAAAAATATACCCAGTACGCCTTGAATTTGCTGATCCGATTCGAAAGACTCGGACTTTGGCTTCGTTTGTATGCCTCTTAAATCATTTAAAAATTTGTTCCACTCCCAAATCGCATCAGGATAAAATAAACTGAGTAAAGTAAGAGTACCTATCACAATAACAAACACGACCACCAAAAAGTCTTCCATCCTGATCCTCCACGTAGCTGCTCAGTGAGCTTTGTTTAGGCGGGCGGCAGTCCCAGCCACCCTAATCTTACACGGAATCCGGTGATCCTCCTCATTCCCCGACCAGTACCAGTGTCACCAGCAGCGGGCGATGGTCGGAACCGCCCGACTCCGGCCAGACGCGGGCGGCTACCGACAGGAAATAGTCATTGTAGAACAGGTAATCATAACGCTGGTACAGCGGTATCCACCCCGGCCCTTCCGCCGAGTTTTCATGACTCCAGTCTGGCCCGGTGAACCCGAATCCCAATCCCACATCCCAGAACGCATCATGATATTCGGCGGTCAATTGCGCGTAATTTTCGTCCAGTATATGCGTATTGAAATCCCCTAGAAGCACCACCGCCCCTGTATCCTGCCGGGCGAGGTCGAGCAAAGCGCGGGTCTGCGCCATGCGTGGGCGAACATCAAATGGCCCCTGGTAGATGGGGCGGGACGGCGGCGCATGAAAGTTGTAGACCACCACCGGATTTCCCTCAACATCCACGACAGCCCGCTGTAACCGCACCGGAATCGGATATTCTTCCGGCCAGCTTGTCTCCGTCACAATCGGGTAACGACTGAGCAGTCCGCGCCCATGATACGGGCTGGATACCGGGAACAGGGCGCGATACGGGTACAAATCCGCTAAGGCGGTATCCAGGTGGGCGGCAGCGGCGGTGCTCATCTCCTGGACGGCGACTATATCGGCATCCGCCTCACGGATAATATCGGACATTGGGGCGAGGAGTCGCTCTTCCGCGTGCAGGTTGTAGGTGAGAAAGCGGATTTCCAGCGAACCGGACGGGATGTTGATCTCTTGCGGCAGGAAAAACGGCAGGAAAGTCACAATAAACAACAGCGCCGGGGGAGTCAGCAGCAGCGCCAGCCGCCAGCGCCGGAAGATCAGGCACAGCGGCAGCAGAAATAGTGCCGGGATGAGGGGTAAATGTAGCCCGGTATCAACAAACGCAATCACCGCCCACCGTTCCCCCACTAGCCAGCGGACGGTGAGCAAGAATAACATTCCCAGGCCGTAAACCACGATCAGAGCAGCCCCCAGCCACCCCGACCACATACGGAATTGCCCGGTGATGCTCCTCATTCCGTGACCAGTGCCAACGAAACCAGCACTGGATGATGGTCTGAACCACCCGACTCCGGCCAGACACGGGCAGCCAGCGGTTGGAACGCGGCGTCATGAAACACATAGTCCAACCGCGCTAGCGGGAAGAACCGCAAGACGACAGTGTCGGTCAACGCCTGGAACTGCGGGATTCCTGCCGGGAACGTGAAGCCCATCCCGGTTGCAGATTCCCGGTAGGTATCGCTATACAACGCCGTGATTTCCCGGTAAAGGTCGGATTGGTCACTCATGTTAAAGTCTCCGGCGATCAGCAGTGGCCCGGCTTCCGTCCGTATCTGGTCGAATACAGCGGTGAATTCTTCCGCCCGCCGAGCAAATCCGCCAGGGCTGAGGGGCTGTACCGGGTGTACGTTGTAGAGTGTGACCGCCTGCCCGGCAAAATCCAGCATGACGCGCTGGTGTCCCAGGTAGATGCGCCAGTATTCATCGCTGGTGATGGGGTAGCGACTGAGGATGCCCTGCCCCGGAATCGGCTCGCCGTCCAGCGTATGCAGGGCGCGATAGGGGTATTCGTCGGCAAACTCGGTGTCGAGATAGGCAGCGGCGGCGGTGCTGAGTTCTTGCAGGGCGACTATATCGGCGTCCGCCTCACGGATGACGCGGGTCAACGGGTCAAAATCCACTGCCTGCGATTTGAGGTTGTAGGTAAGCAGCGTCAGTTGGGGCGCAGTTTCCGGGGCGGCCAGCGCGGGGCGCGGCAAAAACGGCGGCACGTAGATACTCAGGAAGGTCAGCAGCGGCAGCACCAGCAGAACCGCCGCTACCCGGCGGCGCAGCAGCAGCGCCAGCGGGAACAAGACCACCGCCGGGACAACCAGCAGGTGCATAAAACTGTTGAACCAGCCCACAATCGTCCACTGTTCCCCAATGGCATAGTGCAAAAACAGAAAGAACGAGACGTTCAGCCCGTAGGCCCCGGCGACAACCGCGCCCAGATTGAGCAGCGCCCGCCGCCACACGACGAGTCCAGGACGCGCAACCGGTGGATTTACAGTGGTGGTGATTTCCGACATGGACAGTTCCTCAAAATGGACATCATCCTATATACACCAGGAATGTCACATTGTCTTATCCACCACCTAAAGAAGCTAAAACCAGTCCCACGCCGCCAAGCACGCCAGACGCGGCGGGAACAGCCATTCCAGCAGCCGCACCGCCTCGAATGGCAGCGGATTCTCAACGTACCGCCTCAGCGCATCGGGACGCAGTGAGCCAAACAGCAGTTGCGTGAAATCGGGATAGGAAAGTTGGCAGAGAGTCGCCTTCTGTCCATGCAGCCCGATAGCGACTCCTGTGCCGTTCGCCTCCACCCACAGCGCCGCCGGGTTGAAGTCCGGGTGGGCGGCCTCGGCCTGTTCGACCAGTTCCGGCAGCACCGCCTCCACCAGGGCGCGTCCATCCATCACGCGCCCCTGCCAGCCCCCGGTGGGGTGATACCCGGCTTTGACCGTCACACCCACCCAGGAACGGGCAAACATCACAAAGGCATCATCGGGCGGCATCAACCATTGGATTGTCGCCATGCCCGCCACCAGGAACGCCCGCCCCGCTTCGACCAGCAGCGCCCGCGCCGCGTCCGGCGTATCGGCCACGACTTCGGCCATCACATGCGTGGGGTCAAAGGCGGCGATATATCCGACAATCTGGCCGTGTGCATCCTCGACAACCCGGAAATACTCCCGCGTGCCGTCCCACACCTGCCACGCCCACATCGCTTGAGGCCGAACAAGCGAGACGCGCCCGCCCCAGTGTTCCTCGTACAGCGCCATCAGATGTGGGATGTCCTCCGGTTGGCCGGGGCGCACCGTGAGCGAACTCTCCAGCAGGGCGGCATCGGCGGCGGGGATTTCGACGTAAAAATGCGGCCAGACCGGGTGAAACCCGAAACGGTTATAGTAATTTGGGATGCCATTCAGCAGACTCAGGTGCGCTTGCTGCTCCGCGATCACCAGCAGCGCATCCTGCAACACAGTGGCGGCATATCCCCGACGGCGGTAGGCGGGGGCGGTACACACAGCGGAAATCCCCATCACGCGCAACCGCGCCTGACCATAGCGTAAGACTCGCGGTACCAAGCGGACATGCGCCACCACCTCACCATCCACTAACCCGACCCGGTGTAGGCGGTAGTCAAAGTCCGGCGCTTTGCCGTCCCGGCGGTTATGCCAGCGGCGCAGTATCCGCCGTTCCAGCTTGGCGTCGCCCCGCGCAAACACCTGCGATGCCAGCCGGGCCATCGGCTCGTATTCGTCCGGGCGTACCGCGCGTACCACCAACTCACTCATGCGGTTTCCACCCAACCCAGACTGATCCGCCCGCGTTCTTTTTCCACGCCCAGGATTTCCACTTCGATGATGTCCCCCACCGCCAGCGCCACTCCCTGCGGAATCTGGCTGCGGTGCAGCAGGCCGTCCTGCTTGACGCCAATATCCACGAACGCACCGAAATCCACCATATTGCGCACCGTGCCGGAAAGCACCATGCCGCGCACCAGGTCATCCATTGACAGTACATCACTGCGGAGGATGGGGAGTGGCAAGTCTTCGCGGGGGTCGCGTCCGGGGCGGAGCAGCTGCTCTAAAATGTCGGTCAGCGTGGGGACACCCGTACTCAGTTCAGCGGCCAGCGCCCCTAAATCCGGGCTGGCTTGCAGTTTGATGATGGCCGGGGCGCGTTCCTCCAGCGGCGTTTCCGGCTTGAGTCCCGCTTTCTTCAGCACCGCTTTGGCCGTTTTGTAGCTTTCCGGGTGAATGGCGCTGGCGTCCAGCGGATTATCGCCGTCACGCACCCGCAAGAACCCGGCGGCCTGCTCGAACGCCTTCGGCCCCAGCCCGGCCACGTCCCGCAGCGCCTTACGATCCGCGAAGCGTCCCCCTTCATCCCGGTGGGCGACGATGCGTTCCGCCAGTTTCGGCCCGATACCCGCCACGTAACGCAGCAGCGCAGCAGAGGCGGTGTTCACGTCCACACCGACGCGGTTCACCACCGATTCGACCACACTGTCGAGCATCTCCGCCAGTTGTTTCTGGTTCACATCATGTTGGTAGAGGCCGACGCCGATAGATTTCGGGTCAATCTTCACCAGTTCGGCTAACGGGTCTTGCACGCGCCGCGCAATCGAAACCGCGCCGCGCAGCGACACATCCATGTCCGGCAGTTCGGCGCGGGCGAGCGGGCTGGCGCTATAGACACTCGCCCCGGCCTCATTGACCATCAGGTAATGCACATCGTCCAGGTTGCGTGTGAGTTCCGCCACCAACTGTTCAGTTTCGCGGGAGGCCGTACCGTTGCCAATCGAAATCAGGGTGATGTGGTGCTTTTGGATGAGCGCCGCCAGTTTCGCCAGCGAGTCATTCCATTCGCGCTGCGGCGGGTGCGGGTAAATCGCCCCGGTTTCCAGCACTTTGCCGGTGCTATCCAGTACCGCCAGTTTGCAGCCGGTACGGTAGGCCGGGTCAATGCCCAAGACGGTATGCCCGGCCAGCGGCGGCTGGTTGAGCAGCCCACGCAGGTTGGCGGCGAACACCTGAATCGCGTGCAGTTCGGCCTGTTCGGTCAGCGCCGCCCGCACATCGCGCTCAATCGCCGGGAGCAGCAGCCGCTTGGCGGCATCATCTATCGCCATTTCCAACTGCCCCACCAGCGGTGAACGACGATCCGCCCGGAAGGTATCCTCCACCGCCTGTCGCCAGTCGCGTTCGGCCACGTCCAGCCGGACGCGCAGCACCTTTTCGGCCTCGCCACGATTAATCGCCAAGACCTGATAGGGCTTGAGGCGGTCTACCCGGTACTCAAATTCATAGTAAAGCTGGTAAACGCTCTTTTCATCCGGCGCGTCGTCAATTTTACTGGCTTGTAACAGACCGAAGCGCAGCGCCTTCTGGCGCGTCGTGCCGCGCACTCCGGCATGGTCGCTGATGGTTTCCGCCACGATGTCCCGCGCCCCGGCCAGCGCCTCCTCGACGGTTGGCACATCCTCCGTAACGAATTTCGCGGCGAGTTGTTCGGCGGTCTGGTTTGTCCGTTCCTGGCGCAGCACCAGGTCGGCCAGGGGTTGCAGTCCTTTTTCATGGGCGATCCCGGCGCGGGTGCGGCGCTTGGGTTTATACGGCTGGTACAGGTCTTCCAGCGCCGTCATGCTCTCCGCCGCCAAAATTTCCGCCTGGAGTTCCGGCGTCAACTGTCCTTGCTCCTCGATAGACGCCAGAATCGTGTCGCGCCGTTCGTCCAGGTTCCGCAGCCGTGTGACCGATTCGAGCAGTTGCCGAATCTGGTCTTCATCCAGCCCGCCCGTCATTTCCTTGCGGTAGCGGGCGATAAACGGCAGCGTATTGCCGGAGTCGAGCAGGTCAATCGCCGCTGAAACCTGCCGGGGTTGGAGAGACAGTTGGGCGGCGATCTTGGTATCGTAGGGAGTCGTCATCAGGGGTTCCTCGTGATCCGCAGCAAACACGCCTATGATAACGGGTGTTCCCGACGCGGCCTATGGTGAGATGGCCTGAATCAGTCTTGCTTAGGCCGGGGTGAACCATTATAATGCTGGGGTATGGCGACGTGGCCAAGTGGTAAGGCAAGGCTCTGCAAAAGCCTGATTCACCGGTTCGAATCCGGTCGTCGCCTCAAGGCAGGTATCCCGGTGATACCTGCTTTTTTGTTGCCCCGGTAAGCAACGGTTTCCCCGCTAGTGCCATACGTCCTCTGGCGGTCAGGCGCGGCCTGCGCTAGACTGATGCCGGTCTAGTTACTTCTTAGTGAAATAAAGTTATGATAAACGGCGCAAGACTTACACAAGGAAAGCGAGTTTTCAGTGGTCAGTTTTCAGTTTTGCCAATGGCAATTTCTCTTTTTCTGATCGCTGATGACTGAAAACTGACGACTCGCCCCCCTTTATTGAGGGGACTCGATCCCGATTCATATTGCATAAAGCATCAGCTAGAACGAGAGTGTATCAACATGCGAATCCCCATTGGATTAGTCCTGGCCGCCGCTGTGGTCGCGGTGATCGTGGTCGTCATCGGCGGGCAACTGCTCATCCAGCCCGACGTGCGGCTGCTGCCCAAGGCCAGTTTCCTGCTCGACACCATCACTCCCAACGCGGACGGGGCGGACGACATCACGATTTTCACCTACAGCCTGTCGCGCAACGCGACCATCACCATGCAGTTTGAGGCCGCCGATGGCACAGTGTACGGCTTCCGCGAAGACCAACCGCGCATCCCCGGCGATTACCAGGTCGAGTTCAGCGGTGTAGTGGACGGCTACACCCTGCCTGGCGAAGCGTTACAAGGCGAAATTCTGCGCCGCCTGATGCCGAACGGACAATATACCTGGACACTGGACGCAGTGGGTGAGGACGGTGCCAGCGACTCGTGGACGGGCGTTTTCACCATCGCCGACGGCGCTCCCACCCTGCCGGAACTGGTGGATTTCAGCATCTCACCGACGGTGTTCACGCCCAATCAGGACGGCATTTATGACCGGACGCAGATCAATGTATATCTGACGAAAGATGCCAATCTGTCGGTCTACCTGGAAGATGAAACCGGCGTGCGCCTCTACGTTCCGGAGCGCGAAGAAGGGCGCAAACCAGGGGAAGCCGGACGCCATACCTACGACTACGAGGGCGGCGTTGACCTGGGTGCCGACCCGCCGCCAGATGGCACATACACGGTGTATGCCGTCGCGCAGGACGCGGAGGGGCAGGTTGTCCAGCAGACGGCGACGCTCACTATCGAAAGCGGCGGCCAACCGCTGGCGGAGATTGTGCCGCAGCCGGTGGGCGCGAGCGTGGTATTTGATACCACCACTTACAATGACACGTACTATAGTGACTCAGACCACCAGGGTGATTTAGTCACCCCGCCGAATGACCCGCAGGCGCTAAGTCTGACCACTATCACCATGCCCGTCGGCGATTTACTGGTGTTCAAGCTGACGATTGAGAACTACAGCGAAGTGCCGCTGCGCACCACCGGCCCGGAACCCGGCACAGTCTACCAGCAGGAACAGCGGGCGGCCACGTTAGGCTGGCTCGATGAATCCGGCGCGTGGCGCGTGGGGATTGACTGCGATAACGCCGTCAGCGACTACCCCTGGCGCTGGGCGATTGGCACACGGGGCGACAATCTCGTTGAGGAAACCGACCCGGAAAACGGTAACACCTACTATTACCTGCCTGCCGGGGAGCAAAGTGTGATCTGGGGCGCGATCCGCATGACCGACCTGAACGAAGCCCGCAACCCGCAAAACTGCTGGGCGGGTCTGATTCATGAGGATGTCGAAATCAGCAGTGTCAATTCGCATGTCGGGGCGCGGGAAATCGAATTGGTGGCGACGGAGTAGACAGTCTTGGGGGCGCAAGGCCTTGCGCCTCCATACGTTCTTCATTTCAGGGTGATTCTGAAACCAATTAACCCGATAGCACCGCAAAGAGCTAAAATGCTAACCGGCTATCAGGCTACCTATCCCCCGGCTGCCCAGGCCGCGATACGGCGGGCGGCGGCGCGTCCCTGTTCGACCCGTGTCGCCAGATTGGGGTGGCTGTAGTCGCTGCCGATGAGCGCCACACCCTCCGGTAACTGGCTTTCTATAGCCGCCATGTTCGCCTCATGCCCCGGCGAAAACGGTGCGAGGGGGTCAGCCTCCGGCCAGTAGGTGACGGCACTGGTGATGACCTCCGGCAGCTTCAAGCGCCGCCTCAACGTCGCCAGCAGCGCATCCGGCGTGGGCATTTCCCCAGCTTTGCAGCGGAAAGCCAGTTGCAGTAGCAGCCCACCCGGGGGTACTCGCTCCGGGTGGTCGGTTTCATAGTAGTAGGGAATCGCCATATCCCAGATGCGCTTCCCCGGTGGTTGAAAAGCTTCGCACTGGACGCCGAACGCCACCCGCAAAATCGTATCATAGGGGTAATCCAGCAGGCGTTCACTGATCGCTGGGCGCAGCGTGCGGAACATGCGCTCCACATGACGGGCGGGCGCGGCAACAATCAGCGCCCCGGCATCCCACATCAGGCCATTCTCCATACAGAGCGTAAAGCGGTTGTCCAACTGGCCGATACTGCTCACGGCCATGCGCCGGATGACTGTCCCGGTCAGTCGCTGCGCCAGCGCATCCGTCAGCGAAGCCGTCCCCCCTTTGAAAGCCTGCCAGGGCTTCCCCGCCGGGCTGGTCACAGTGTAGAGCGCGTCGGACAGTCCCAATTCCGTCAGCAGCGGCCAATCCGGCGGCAGATGAAAGGCGAACGGGCCATCATCCATCAGGAAGCCTTCACGCCGGGTCGTCATCAGGCTGCCACCCAGTCGTTTTTTCACTTCGATGAGGCGGTAGGGAACGCCCAACTGCTCCAGTTCATAGGCCGCGCTCAGCCCGCTGAGTCCCCCGCCGATAATGACAATATCACGCATCACTGTTCCTGCTCAAACGGCACGGCAAAATAGGCCGAGTCATCAGCTTCCGCCACCCAGCCGTCCACCGCGTTAATCCCGAACAGCACATGGAACCAGGCGAACCCATCAGCACACTGCGGCCCCTCGATCACCTGGAACGTCTGACTGGGCGAGAGCCGGTCAATAATCGAACGGGTCAGCCCTGCCCCAGCACGCACCCGCAGCGCGTCATTCGTGCCGTCATCCACCACAATCCCACGCACCCCGTCGTAAAGCTGCGATACTGGCGCATCCGGGCAGCTTGGAATGCCGTCAGCGGGCGGCGGCGCGTTCGGCACCAGGGGCAGACCAATCTGCTGGCGTTCCTCATCCGTCAGGTCGCGCACCGCACAGCATCCTCGAGCAAATGTCGCCAGTTGAGCCGCATCCGTCCAGATTTCCCACAAACGAGACGTGTGATCTGCACTGGCCGTCGCCAAAAATGTCCCGTCCGGTGACCATTCCACACTATAAACTGCGTTGGTATGGCTATTATAGTTAATCAACTCCGCACCAGTGCTGGCATCCCACACGCGGGCAGTATGATCCTGGCTGGTGGTCACCAATCGCTGGCTGTCCAGCGACCAGGCCACATCCAGCACGTCGTTCACATGCCCGAACAACGTGAACAGCAGCGCTCCGGTCTGGGCATCGTAAATGCGGGCAGTACGGTCTCCACTGGCGGTGGCAATTCGTGTGCCGTCTGGCGACCACACCGCGCGATTCACTTCGCGGGTATGGCCGCTGAGGGTCAGCAAAGACTTACCCGTCGTCGCATCCCATACCCGGGCGGTTTTATCGTCGCTGGCCGTCAGAATCCGCGTACCATCATGTGACCAGAGAGCACGGTTCACAGCGCGGGTATGATCTTCCAGGGGATGGAGCAGTTCGCCAGTCGCGGCGTCCCAGATAATGGCCGTATTATCCTCGCTGGCGGTGACAACCTTGGTGCCATCCGGCGACCATTCGGCACTGTTGACGGCCTTCTGATGCGCCCGCAGCGTCAGCAGCATTTCCCCGGTCTGCGCATCCCAGATACGCGCTGTACCATCGGCACTGGCAGTGGCTATTTTCATGCCATCCGGTGACCATCTCGCCTGTAACACCGAGCCGGTATGCCCAACTAATTCGATATAGGACGCACCGTTTGCCAGATCCCACACGCGTGCGGTGTAATCGTTACTGGCAGTGACCACTCGCCGACCATCTGGAGACCAGGCGGCACTGTTCACCACGTCATTGTGCCGAAGGCTGTAAACTTGCTGACCGGTTTCAGCCACCCATATCTTTGCAGTCTTATCGGCACTGGCGGTGGCGACCCATGTCCCGTCCGGCGACCAGGCTACATCGAACACCTCATCGGTATGCCCCGCCAGCTCAACCTTGGCAAATTGGTCTCGCACGGCTAATCCCAGGGCGCGCTCCGCCTGCCAGGTATATCCATAGACATTGAGCGCCTCTAGTCCCAACAGAACGGAGCGGCTCTGAAGCGTTCGGGCGGCCACATCGTCACCCTCATCCCGTCGCCGTTCGGCATCATTCCGAGCGACCTCCGCCTGCCCCGCTAACCCGATAGATCGGGCGATTGCCTCCTGACGCTGGGCTTCATCACTGGCTTCCTGGGCAGCAACCGCATTGGCGTCTGCAATCGAACGTTGGTTATTCGCCTCCCAGAATAGGACAAAGGATAGAATCGACAACCCGATAGAAACCACTAGCGCCACCGACACCCCGGCCAGCAAACGTCGCTGACGGGCAACAGCCGCCTGACGGCTCGCACCAATATATTCGGCATGGAGTGCGGTCGGTTTCGGGCTTTTGGCGACACTATGCTCCAGCCAGGTTTCCGCCTTCTTGAGTTCGTCACCTTGCAGCAGGTAGCTAGAATTCCGCTGCCCGTTATTCCACTCTTTGGCATGAACCAGCAGGCGGGTATGCTCGCGCACATGGCTTAAATCGGTATCCAGGGCATTGACGAGTTTCTGGAAAGCGGCATCAAAATCATCGCTTTCACGGAAGAAAATCCAGTTATGCGACCCGACAGACGGGTGCATGAGTTTCTGTTCTGCCGGGTCAATCACCGCGCGATGTAGGATTGGGATAATGCGCTTGTTATTGGCAATCGCATGATCTATCTCGCGGCGGCAAACGTCGGAGCGCACCGAGTCCGGGCTGATGACGAAAGCAAAAGCGTCGGTGGCTTCAATGCCATTCTGAATTTCGCGCCACCAGTCGGCAGTCAGGGGAATATCTTCCCAATCCACCCAGACATCGCGTTCCTGTTTCGCCAATGCCTCGTGCAGGCGGTGTACAAAAGGTGCATCTTTTCGTGAATAAGAAATAAATACATCAGTCATCATAGGCTCCGTGTGGCTGAGCGGATACTGCGAGTGGTGTGTTGATTATACACCAAGTAAGGGAACGCAAGCAGCAGTCGGCGGTCAATCACTGCCTGGCGACAGTGCCGGTTCATAGGCCAGGATACGCTCGCGCCAAAAATCCGACACCGGCATAGTGCGCTGTGCCTGATAGTCATAGGCGACCATCGTCGTCACACCCTGCGCGGCGATTTCCGTCTGGCCGTCCGCCATGCGCGTGATAACATGCTCAATCTCAAAACTCTTGTTCCCCAGACGGCTCACCCGCGTAAACACTTCCACCATATCACCATAGAGCAGTGGCGCTTTGTATTCGATCACAACCTTCGCCAGAATCATGCCAAGTTCTGACCAATTGGTATGCGGCGTACAGACCTCGTGGACATAGCGGATGCGGGCAGTTTCCAGGTAGGTGAGATATTTGGCGTTATTGACGTGTCCCATCGCGTCCAGGTCGCCAAACCGCACTTCAACCGGGATGTGGTGGCGGAAAGCATCGAGCATCATTCAGTTTCCTTTAGCGTTGAATATGGATGATATAAGTTGGGATAAACGCGCCCTGGCAAAAGGATAGTGAGCCATCAGTTGTCAGCTTTTAGCCCTCAGCAATCAGGACAAAATCGCTCATTTGCCGGATCGTCAAAAATGGTAACAGCCAACTGCTACGGACTACACACGCCGAGGAACTGGCGCCAGTCAAACCCGGTGATGGTATCCCCTGCCGCGATCCTCAGCAGGCCATCCGCGCCCAGGTCAGGCCACAGCGCCGCCCCGCGCTCTTGGTAGAGTTCAACCGCCCCGCACAGGCCGCCAGTCATCCCCCAGGCATAGACATTCCCACCTACCGTGAGCAGTAGAATGCCACCGTATGCCTTCAGCGTAACCGCACCCGCCACACCGTAAAGCGGCGTTTCCCAGGCCAGCGTCATATCAGGATTATAAGCGGCCAGTTGTCCCCCATCGAAAACCACCAGCCGTCCGCCTTGCTCCAGAACGGCGCTATCACTGCCAGCCGGCGGAATCCCATCAACCGCTGTCCAGGTCGCATCCGGCGCGACCCGCCAGAGTCCGTCTTGCGAATATACCAGAAGATTCCCGGCAGAGTCTTCCCCCAGGCTGGCGGAATTCGGCAGCACCCGTTGTTCCAGTAAAGCACCAGCGGAAGAAACCAGCAGCAGGTCGTTATCCCTGGTCAGCAGCCCGGTAATCTGCGCGGTAGCATGGCTGGCCGCCAGCGGCGCGACATTGTCCAGCCGCCACGCCACAGCCCGGCGGTCAGACGTGAACGCGACCAGCGCGTGATCGGTGGTATGCGCCACCATCCAGGGGCCGAGGTCAACCGGCGGCGCATCAAACTGGAGTCCGGTAGCCCAGGCCTGCCCCAAGGAGCCATCCAGGTTGATTTCCTGCAGCGTGCCATCGGCATACACCAACAGCGCGGCCTGCGGCAGCCACGACAGCCCCACCGCCGGACGTTCCAGGTTAATCCGCCATAGCACACGGCCATCGGGCGTCGCGCCCCGTACCCGGTTCGCGGCCAGGTAAATCAGGCTGCCATCACGGACGACCAGCGGCGTACCAATGGAATCCAGGTGAAAGCGGTAAGCTGGTTGCAACCAGGCGTTCCAATTCGTGATAAAAGCGGACGGCGCAAGCCAGCCCAGCGTTTCCGGCTGCGCCCAGGTATAGCCGGGGCCGGGAACATCCGGCTGGTTCGTACGCATCTCAAAATGCAGGTGCGGCGCGGGGCGGATATTGCCCACCGAGCCGATGACATCCCCCGCCGACACACAGCTATAACGCGCTGGGAAAGGCCGGGTAGCTGTCTCCTCCATGTGGCCGTACTGGCTGTAAGCCACCGAACCATCGGGAAAAGTGTGCTGGATGATAACCACGCCACCATCCCGTCCCCAACCACGCGGGGCGGAATACGTCACCCGTCCATTGGCAATTGCCCGCACCGGCTGACCATAGCTCATCCCCCGCCCGCCAAAGTAGTCTTCACCGGTATGGTAGCGCCCCTGGTGGCGCGGGCTGGGGGCAGCGAAATCCTGCGCCAGTTGGAATATCCCTCGATCCACCGGGAAACCGATGGTCGTCACCAGACCACAGTCTCCCTGTGCCGCCATCGGACTAACCGCTGATAAGGTGGTAATGAGCAAAAAGACAAGAAAAGATAGAAGCCGAAAAATGGACATAGGAGCGCGTTTCACCCGGATTGCCGACAGTACGTGTATAGTGTAGCTGCCCACTATCTATCGGGCAAGCGAAGCAATCTAACGGAGAACAGTGAATCAAAAAGGCCGGGCTGTGACACCCGGCCTTCGTAGAGCTAATTACCGCAGCAGTTCTTTACTCGTCCTTCAGCACCGGAGGCCGAGTGAAGCTGGCAACCGCATCCGCGCCGCCAATGTCCGCGAGGCTGTCATACAGAACCTGCATGACGTAGTCGGGGTTATGGGCAAACGCGCCGGGGTCTTTCTGGAAGTACTGGTAGTTATAGGCCGCTTCCAGCAGACGTGGCGTCCAGGTAGTGTACCGGGCATCGTCTGCATCCCATTCGCCGTTGCCATTGACATCGGCGAAGAAATACGGGTACGCGCTGGGGCTGTACACAATCGGCGTGCCAACGGTATTGGCCGCATAGTCCTGAACCGCGACAAGCAGTGCGTCCGCGAACGACTTGACTTCCTGGTAGATCGGCTCAGTTGCGTCGCCGTTACCGTTGTAGTCAATGCCCTCAACGTCCTCATCTTCTTCCATACGGATCATGTGGACATCCAGGCTGTCTTCGATGTCTTCATGGCAGTCCGTACACAGGTCTTCAACCCGGACTTCCAGTGAGTGGACATCATGACATTCCGTGCAAGTGTTGGCCTTACGGACATGCACGTTTTCGCCATTGTATTCCATGCCGGCATACTGGTACATACCCTGGGCCAGATCACCGAACCAGGTCGCGCCCGCCGCAAAGTAGTGGACGTTGCGGAAGCTGATCGCGTCGGAGACATCATCCGGGCCAGCGCCGGAACGGGTGATTGCCGCGTTTACACTGGCGGTGGATTCACGCCCCTGATGGCAGTTGATACACAGGTTGGCATCGTCGCCTTCACCGAAGGAAGCCACTAGACCACTGGGGAAGGTCACTTCATTGACCATGAGCCGCGCCCATTCGCCACCAATCTCGCTATGGCAGGTCGAGCAGGCCAGGCCATTGGCCGGTTCCATGGCAATCGTCACACCATTCTCCAGGAAGAACGGCAGACCTTCAGCCGTATGGCACTTCACACAGGAGGCAGAGACTTCACCGTCGGCGTCCCAGTGACGGAACGGTTCGCCCGTTGCGTCAAAGTGACCGGGGTCATTACGATGGGCGGTCGACAGATCAACCTGGGCGCTGATGGCAGTGTTCAGGTCCATCGTCGAGTCGTACAGCAGCGCGATAATGTATTTCGCATTGTGCGCAAATGCACCGGGGTCTTTCACTGACACCTGATAGTTGTAGGCCGCTTTCAGCAGACGCGGCGTAAAGGCATTGTAGCTGCCCTCGCCCTCGTCAATCGTGCCGTTGCCATTGGCATCACCAAAGACATATGGATACGCATCCGGGTTGTAGATAAGGGCAAGGCCGGCAACTTCAGAGGCATAGGTCTGCATAGCTTCATACAGCTTGGCCTGCATTCCTTCGATTTCCGCCTTGATTCCTTCTTCAATATTGCCATCGCCGTCATAATCAGTCAGCGAGCCGTTCATACGAATGTCAGCAACTGCTTCCAGGCTGTCTACACCTTCGTGACAGGCCGTGCATTCATCCACTTTCAGTTCGAGTGTATGTGGATTATGACAGTCAATGCAGCCCTGATATCCTTCGACATGATCGAAACGTGGCTGGTAGCGCATCCCAGCATATTCATACCCACCGTGTACTTCCGAGCCATAGCGCGTGGCTGCGGCAGCGAAGTAGTGGATATTGATGAAGCGCAGGTCGGCACTCACTGTATCGAGACTATCCGTCAGACCAGCGTTTTCAACAGCAGCATCAATTGAGCCACCAAACTCACGCCCCTGATGGCAGACCATACAACGAGCCGAGTCACCCAGGTTGCCGAGTTCGACGCCAGAGGGGAAAGTCACCGCACGCAGGTCAATGGCAACACTGTTGTGGCAGGCATCGCAGTTAATCACGGTGCCAACCGGAATCGTGTTGTCAATGGAGCCAAATTCTGAACCATCCGCGCCCAGGTAATCCTGATACCCAGGGGTCGAATGGCACTTGGCGCAGCTTGCGCTGACTTCTTTCGGGTCGTCCTCATTCCAGTGGTTGAAGGCTTCGGCAGTTACGTCTGCATGGGGAGAAGCTGCCCATGCATCATAAATACCCCGGAGAAAGGTTGGCGGATCGCCTAGTGGGTTCGGAGTTTCCTCTTGCGCTACGGCTGGAAAAGCCAACAGCGCCAGAGCGACTACTAGCAGTAGCACACCTCCGACGGTGAAGTAGTGATAGTGTTTCATATTGACCCTTCCTGATAAAATAATTTTTACACCCCTAAACAGATTAGCGGTGTGGGTAAACTAAAGAAAACTATGCGGTGCAGCACCTCCTTAATGCAATAGGTTAAACACGCAAAGAAGAGTATACCTAAAACTCATCATATACTCACATTCCAAATGTAACACATCTTCTGTGATTTGCTACACAATTCATATAAGTCTTTGTAATGGCTCGTCGCCAAAACCCGTGTTCAAGCTAATCTTAAATACAGTGACTGTTATCAGGATTATAACTTTATTTTGGGAAATCACGCAAGCTTTCTGGGGGGAAAAACAAACTGCCGGAACGTTACCGGCAGTCATAAATGGAAGTAAAATGACTTCCAGTGCATCTCCACAGGCGGTTATTTCCGCAGGTCTTCCAGTTCGCCAAAGAACACATTCGCGCCGGAGAAACGTTTGACGGCCTCAGGGTCACGGCGATCACCGATCACTTTAGCCGGGACACCAACGGCGATACTATAAGGGGGGATACTTTTAGTCACCACTGCCCCCGCGCCCACTATACTGCCCATCCCGACGGTCACGCCATCCACCACCGTCACATTAGAACCCAGCCACACGTCATCTTCAATCACGATGCCATCCGCGGTGATTCCCTGCTCACGGATAAAGCGGTCAGGGTCAGAGAAAACATGGTTCACAGCGGCGATATTCACCTGCGTACCGGTGTACACCCCGTCCCCGATACGCACCCCCCCCTGTCCCCGGATACAGGTATATTCTCCGAAGAAACAGTTCTTCCCAACCGTGATTCCGGCTTGAGGTAGGTCACGGTAGTTAAAGACGTGAAAAATTGTACCGTGCATCAGATTCGTGCCTTCACCAATCGTAATCCCGCCGGGCAGCGCATTCAGGTAAACGCCGCTGTCCAGATACACCCGTGCGCCCAGACGGATATTAGATAAACTCAATAAACGAACGTGATGTTCAATCAGTGGCACACCATCCGCCTTGAGCAGAGCTTTATAGGCGATACCCCGCAGCACTACTCCCACCAGGCTCGGAATACTCCCTAAGAGAAACATCACTGCTTGCTCGATGATGTAACGCGGTGCGCTGGCAGACTGGCTTTTGAGATAGTATTGGAGTTCTTGCAGCATTCCCATCGGCGGTGTCCTTGTTTGTATCGTGGAATAGTTGACCAGCATCTTTACTCAGATAAGAGCGAAGGTTCCATGATAAGACAAGGCACGGAATCCGTGCCCTGGCTGAAAACCTATATTGCCCCTTAAATTGCTGCTGTGGATTCGCTGCGAAACCTGTACCGGCCCACTTGCCTAAAGAACCAGGGCATCTTCAGGATTACGCAACGCCATGTGAAAAGCGTCCCGCAATCGATTCGTTGCATGAACGGCCTCACCGTTCAGCACGCGCTTAATCACGGTAGTCGCGTCGGCCAGGTCATAAGCCGCGCCAAAATCCAACCCAAACCGATTCCAGCATGGTACAAAGTTCCAGCGGCCACGCCCCGTCAGCACCAGAATGCCCTGCGTGCCGACTTCCACTCCAGCGCCAATATCTGTCCAGGCGTCACCCACAATCACACTCTGTGTCAGATCAATCCCGAACTCATTAGCGGCCTGCTGAAGCATCCCCGGCATTGGCTTACGACAGCTACACTCCTCGTGGCTGTCATGCGGACAGTAAAAAATCTTCTTCACTTGACCGCCCACTTCGTTGATTGCGGCCAGCATCCGTTCATGAATCGAGTCAAGCGTGTCTACGCTCATCATGCCCCGGTTGATCGCCGCCTGGTTGGTAACAATAAAAATCGGCAGGCCAATTGCAGTCAATTCAGCGATGCTTTCCAGCACGCCGGGGATAAACTCAAACTCATCCCAGCTTTTGACATGATCTACGCGATTCTGGTTAATGACCCCATCCCGGTCAAGAAAAATCGCCCCTGAATGCCCTAACATCGCCTTACGCCTCCGATACTAGAGATCGCTCGGCTGCTTCCATATTTAACGCTAGCAGCCGTTCACATATCGCATGTTCCAACACCAGATGCACATCCTCGACCATCGCCATCACGTTACAGTCAATATGCACCGGCACATCCACGGCCTGCTTGAGTTTGCCCCCGTCATAACCACAGAAACCAATCGTGGTCGCGCCAGCTTCTTTGGCCACCTGTACCGCGTTCACCACGTTTTTACTGTTGCCACTACCACTGATGCCGATTAATACATCACCGGGCCGCACCAGGGGGAGAAGTTGTTCTGAAAACACAGCATCATAGCCGATATCATTGCTGAGTGCCGTCATCAACGCATTGTTATCGGTCAATGCGACTACACGGAAACGCGGTTGACCGGCGACAATCGGACGTTTCGCCAGGTCACAGCCAAAGTGAGTTGCGGTTGCGGCGCTACCACCATTCCCGCAGATATACACCACATTGCCATTGCGATTCGCTGCCATCAGGACATCCACGACCTGGTCAACAACATTGAAAGGGACATCATTGAGAACGGATTGAAGGGTGTTAAAATAATGCCGAATATCCACGAGTATCTACCCCATTCAGTTTTTCAGACCAACACGAGCATAATCAGATGACCTTGCGATGACCCAAAAATGGGTCTTTACTCAGTGTAATCCCCTTTCGCAGACTCTGGTTATCAAAAATCTGTAAAATTCACACAGGAGGGGCAGTAGCAGAGGAAATATGATCAGGGCATAATCAACACATAGTCTATGCCGCCAATTGGGAGAGTCTACCCCATGACGACGATCACGCTTGAACATGTATCCAAACGGTTTCCCAGAGCGATGGGAGACAGCACGCCGGAGATTGTCGCCGTTGACGACATCACCCTGAAGCTGCAATCCGGGCAGGTGCTGGCCGTGCTGGGCCCGTCCGGGTGTGGCAAATCCACACTGCTGCGGCTCATCGCCGGGATTATCCAACCGGATCACGGACGCGTCTTATATGATAACCGCCCCCTATCCGAAATTCCTCTGATGGAACGTGGTATCGGGATGGTCTTTCAGGAAGGCGCTCTTATTCCACACTGGGAAGTCCACCGCAGCATCGGGTTTTTCCTTGAACTGCGCCACCGGGAAACGGAAGTACCTGAGCGTCTCCAGCGGATTGCCAGCATCACCGGCATTGGTCTGGATAAACTGTTAGGGCGTTTTCCACGCCAGCTTTCCGGGGGTGAAAAGCAGCGAGTCTCTATCGCCCGTGCCCTCTCCCGCGACCTCTCCCTACTACTGTTTGATGAGCCGTTCGCCAACCTGGACGCCAAGTACCGGGCGGAAGCGCGAGTCGAACTCAAGCGGCTGCTGAACGCTTACCCAGTCACAACGATCTATGTCACCCATGACCAGGTTGAAGCTGTCGCCCTTGCAGACCGGATCGCCATCATGCGGGCAGGCCGGATTGAGCAAATCGGCTCGTATATCCAGTTGCGGGATAACCCCCTGAACTTGTTTGTGGCGACTTTTATCGGTGTGCCGACCATCAACCTGTTTCCCGGCAAGGTGCAGAACAGCATGTGGATGGGTGAAAACTTCGGCGGCTTCGCGATTCGGAGCGATCTGCCGGAAGGCACGAAAGTCACTGCCGGGATTCGCCCGGAATACGTCCATCTCGACCCAGATGGACAGTATGGTGTGGTAGATACGGTGACACCCTACTTCGCGGAACACTACCAACTGGTCGAGGTGCATCTGGCGGGCGAAACGTGGTTACTCACCACCGAACTGGAGCGAAAAATCGAAGTGGGTTCTACCATTCAATGCGACTTAGACCCGGCAGGGCTGATGTTCTTCGATACCCGCACCGGAATACGCATCGGCTAATCGAAGGCAACCAGGCCATCCAATTGTTCCAACATCGCCGGGCCGACCCCGCTGACCGCATCCAGTGCCGTTAAATCCGGGAATGGCCCATTCGCCTCGCGGTAAGCAATAATTCGCTCCGCTGTCGCCGGGCCGACACCCGGCAGCGTCATTAATTCTTCCGCCGTCGCCGTGTTGATATGGACGATCACGCCACCGCTCGGTGTAGCAATCGTCGTTTCCGTACCAATCTCCGGCACGTACACCTGGTCGCCATCGTGCAGAATCCCGGCCAGATTCACCTTCTCCAGGTCAGCATCCGCCGTCAAACCGCCCGCTTCCTCTATCGCCTGCTCAACACGACTGCCCGCAGCCAGCGTCACCAGCGTATTCGGGGCATTGACCGCGCCGGTCACATACACCGTGATCGGGCCGGGTGTCACTGTAGGTTCTGGAGTCCCGGTTGGTACGGGGGGATACACGGTAATCTGCACTGGTTGAGGGCGAGTCGCCAAGAGTAGTATCGCCCCGCCGATCATCGCAGCGATGACGACCATAAACAGAAGTAAGGTACTACGAGGTGAAGGCTCTGGTAAGGGGCTGTCAGCCATAAATGTTTACCCAACAACACAGAAATCACTTATGTCATTGTAACCCCTTACCTTTTACATCGCAATTACAGCCTGTTAAGGTGCTGCGGATGCCATCGCTTCCTTAGCCAGATTATCTCTGGGGTTCGGAACAAGGCGCCGCAGCGCGAAGAACAAGAGGACAATCATACTGCCGCCGCCCAGCAAGAATGGCGCAGTTTCCCCGCCAAACTGAAAAATGACGCCAGAAATCAGCGGGGCAAGTGTGTTGGCGGCGCTCAGAAACGCGGCACTGATCCCCAGAATCGCGCCGACCTCAATCGGGTCTACCCGTTTAGTGACCAGACTATTGATACTCGGTTGCAGCACGCTCCCGCCCACCGCAATCGGCACCAGCGATACCAGCAACCAACCGATCCCTGCCCATCCTTTGTTATCTTCACTGGGCAGTTGGAAAGTCGTCAGGTCAATTGAGGCCGTGCCTTCCGGGTCGGTGAGTTCGGTAATCAGTTGGTTGCGATCATACCAGTTGACCGCCTGTGCAGGCGTGAAAGCCATCAGCAGTAGCCCGGCGCCTAGCAGCGCCATCCCCGCGAAAATGAGTTTGCGCTCCCCTAGACGGCGACTCCAGCTCCCGATAAAGACCCCTTGTACCAACACGGCGATAATCCCGACCAGCAGGAAGATAATCGCATTGTTGCTGGCACTCATCCCTAACCGGCTCAACAGGAACAGCGAAATCACCCGCTCGAACCCGCCAAAGATTAACTGCTGCGTGAAGATCAGGATCAACAGTATGCCGACTGCCGGGTGCTGCGCTGCGTGAATCATCCGGCGCAAACGCGAAGGCTGTTCAACCGCATCGGTAGAGGCACCGCGTTTTTCTGGCGGCAGCGTCTCGTGGAAAACGAATTGGGTGAGCGTCAGCGCCAACAGTGAAAAGCCAGCGGCAATCAACGAGGGAATCCGGTAGTCACTGTTGCTGGCGCTCAGCGCGATACCGGAAATCGCCGGGCCGAGGACGAATCCCAGGCCAAACGCCGCGCCGATCAACCCCATCGCCTGCGTCCGGGTACGCGGCGTTGTGATGTCCGTCAGCGCCGCCTGTGCCGTCGAGATATTCCCGCCAGTAAACCCATCAATGATCCGCGCCAGGAACAGGATCCACAGTGAATTGGCAAACGCCAGCATAATAAAGCCGATGAAGGTACCAATCTGGCTGATGATTAAAATCGGTTTACGCCCGTACTTCTGAGATAAATCCCCCAGAATCGGCGCACCGATAAACTGCATCAGCGGATAGGCCATTTGCAGCAGCCCAATCAGCACAGCGTCCGCGCCAAAAGAAGCGGCATAGTAGGTGATAAAGGGAATAGTGACCGTCAGTCCCATTAAATCCACAAAGACGATGAGGAAAACAGGGAGAACTCGCTTAAAATCGAGGCGATCTTCAGGAGCGGTAGCAGTTGAATGGTGCATGGTTCATCTCGCAGTTGGTATAGATAAGAACTCATCTGAAAATTCGGTGTTTTCCCGTAGGGGCATGATATATGGTGCCCCTACCTAGCGATGACACATCAATACGCAAACAACAGTGCAATCATCAGGACGGGAGAACGCGCCAGCCCTGCGGCAGTGTCGCCACGCCTACGAACACCAGTACCAGCACCACCACCACAATCGCGAGGCTGGCCCGATACCGGGTGCTATCTGGAGATTTCTTCCAGCGGTTGTGCATGTGCGCCAACGCGAGGGCCACCGTCATCGTCCCGGCATGTTCCCACAAATAGGCATTTCCGAAGCCGATCACACTACCCACCGCGATGAGCAGCACAATCCCAATCGCCCACTGCAACGACAGCGTCATACTGAAGATCAGCATTAGCCGCTGTGCGAGCGCATCAAACGCGCCGCCTTGAACCACGCCCATCACCAGTTTGACAAGCGTCACCAGCGTGACCGCCACCACCACCCAACGTACAATCGAGTGAAGGTAGCGAATCACAGAAACCAACCCGGTATCCACCTGTGCCGGAGCCGGTGCAGTCTCCGTAACAGCGGCGGCTTCTTCCGTGGCGACCGGCACTTCGGTGCTGTCCTGCGCCAGCGCAGCAATCATCGGGATAGCCAGTAAAGCCACCAGCGCGGCCAGCAGCAGCCCATAACGAATCATATTCTTATCCATAGGTTGTGTCGTGCCTCCAAAAACAGTCAGGCTATTTCAGGTAGTAATGTGTTCCTTTGTAGGGGCGAGGCCTGCCTCGTCCACTGCATAGGGGATTTCTTGGGACAACCTCAGGTTAAATTCAGTCAACCGATAGGCGTCCCAGCACTTCATCCAGCCACTCCAACTCAGCCTTCAGGTGGCGTATCTGGTGTTCAATCACCAGTTGCAGCGTCCCATGATGCAGCGGGATATGGCGGGTGGCGGCCAGTTCTCCGGCCAGCGTGTCACGACGGCGTTGTAACAGTGTCCGGGCTTCTTCGGGTTCGAGCGCGTCCACAAACGCCAGTCCAATATCCCCGGCGAACCGCGCCTGGTGATATGCGACCAGATTCTCCCGTAGGAGTCGCTGGAACGCGGCTTCGCCTTCCGCCGTCAGTTGGTAAACGCGCCGGGGGGGACGGCTACCTTCCTGCTCTTCCGTCTGGGTGATCCAGCCTTTAGCGGCCATCTTATCCAGCAGGTAATAGGCCGTCGGCTTTTTCAGATCGGTGCAGGAAGCCAGATCACGGTTAATGAACTCATGCAGCTCGTAACCGTGCATGTGGTTATGCCGCAGCAGGCCCAGCAGCAGTAGTTCGCGTTCCATGACACCCCCAAATAGTCAGAATTGACTAATCAGGGCTGATTATAGGCGTGCTTATCCGGTTGTCAAGAGTGGGGTCGGGGAATTATATCCGAGGCGACACCGGGGCATGGTCGTAGGGACGTCCTTCTGGGCGTCCGCCGGACTTGATGTCAGATTTTGTAGGGACGAGGCCTGCCTCGTCCGTTGGGGATTCATCCCTCGGCGCGACACAAAATACCATTGGCGCCAACGCGCCTTATGGAGAAGCAACCGCACACACCACTCGAAACCCCTGAGGGTCGAGTCCTGGGTTCGGAGCGACATTGAAACGGATCGTAGGGGCGCGCCGCCGTGCGCCCTATGCGAAAAAGAAACATTCATTCCCTCAGCACTGCTCATACCTCCTACCCGGCACTTTCAGCTTTCCCCGCTTTTTCTGTAAACTGACAACTGACGACTGAAAACTATTTTCTAACCCAATGTTCGCACAAATATTCGCGCAAAAATTCCCCCTTTGCCCGCCATTTTGTGGTATGGTGATACCGAGGTAGGGACGCCCAACGGGGCGTCCGCATTGAAATAGATGATAACCGGCTATGGAGCCAACCCGCTAATGACCCCTTTCGCTGCGAAATATTCCCTCCAATTTCCCCCTCAAAACCGCCCGAATTGCGGCAATCGCTGCAATCGCCGCGAAAAACCGTTTCGCCGCAAAAAAAATACCCTATTCCTTCCCTCATCAACCCGGTCTGAACCGTCTTTCAGGTGGCAATCAGCGGCAAAATCAATGCACACTGCGGCAAATCGCCCGCATAACCACCCCCACCAGCAGACACCCCGACTTTCAGCCTTTTCGCGCTGCCCGCTTACTGCTATACTACTCACCAGTACGGGGCGTAGCGCAGTCCGGTTAGCGTGCGCGCTTTGGGAGCGCGAGGTCCCCGGTTCGAATCCGGGCGCCCCGACAAAATTCCTCTCATCTGATAATCTCATCTTCTTAATGGCGTGCCTTAAGAGTATGGGACTTCAGATGAGGGGTTTTTATTTGTGTTGGCACTCTATAAGAAGTTTGCTAGAAAAACCGCCTATTCTTGACTTGAACAAACCTTTTTGCTACACTTCCAAGCATCAATTAGCACTCTTTGCATTCGAGTGCTAAAATTCGTTTGTGAACATTCACTTTTCGTTTGTCCAGTATAAACGATCAAAACGAGAGGAAGGTTACTCCTATGTCACTCAATCTGCGCCCGCTTGGGGATCGCGTCATTATCGAGGCCGTGGAACAGGAAGACACCTTTGCAGGTGGGCAACTGGTTCTGCCGGAAACCGCAAAAGAAAAACCACAGCAGGGGAACGTCCTGGCAGTCGGTGAAGGCCGCCGTGACGATGATGGCAAACGCATCCCGATGGATGTCAAGACCGGGGATCGCGTTCTGTTCGCAAAGTACGCCGGCACCGAGATCAAGCTCGACGGCAAGAAACTGCTCATCATGAAGGAATCTGACATCCTGGCGATTGTCGGCTAATAACCGGCAGACGGCAGGATTTTTTTACGCACACTAGACGGCATACACACCTGTTTGGAGGCAAAAGCCCATGGCTAAACAACTCGTATTCAATGAAGCTGCCCGCCGCAGCCTGAAGATCGGCGTAGACAAGCTGGCCGACGCGGTTAGCACCACCCTCGGCCCGAAGGGTCGTAACGTTGCGCTCGACAAGAAATTCGGCGCCCCGACCATCACCCACGACGGCGTGACGGTTGCCAAGGAAATTGAACTGGAAGACCCATATGAAAATATGGGCGCCCAGCTTCTGAAAGAAGCCGCCACCAAGACCAACGACATCGCGGGCGACGGCACCACCACCGCCACCGTTCTGGCACAGGCCATCGTCAACGAAGGTCTGAAGAACGTCGCTGCTGGCGCCAACCCGATGCTGCTCAAGCGCGGTATCGAAGCGGCCACTGACGCCGTGACCGCCAGCATCCTCAGCCAGGCCCAACCGGTTGAAACCAAAGAAGAAATCGCCAACGTCGCCAGCGTTTCCGCCCAGGACACCGAAATCGGCAACCTGATTGCGGAAGTAATGGACAAAGTTGGTCGTGACGGCGTGGTGACGGTTGAAGAAAGTCGCGGTCTGGAATTCGAGACAGAATACGTCGAAGGCATGCAGTTTGATCGTGGCTACATCAGCGCCTACTTCATCACCAATACCGACGCGATGCAGGCCTCAATTGAAGACCCCTACATCCTGATCTATGACAAGAAAATCAGCGCCGCCCAGGACATCGTGCCAGTGCTGGAAAAACTGCTCCAGATTGGAAAACGTGATCTGGTCATTATCGCCGAAGACATTGACGGCGAAGCCCTGGCGACCCTGGTGCTGAACAAGCTGCGCGGGATGCTGAACGTGCTGGCCGTCAAAGCTCCTGGCTTCGGTGACCGCCGCAAGGCCATGCTGCGCGACATCGCCATCCTGACCGGTGGTGAGGTTATCAGCGAAGAAACAGGCCGCAAACTGGAAAGCGTCGTGCTGGATGACCTGGGCCGCGCCCACAAAGTCGTCAGCACCAAAGAAGACACCACCGTCATTGACGGCGAAGGTGACGAAAGCGCGATCAAGGGTCGGATTGATGAAATCCGCCGCGAAATCGAAGTCAGCACCAGCGACTATGACCGCGAAAAACTCCAGGAACGGCTGGCGAAGCTCTCTGGTGGTGTGGCCGTGATCCGCGTTGGCGCCGCGACCGAAACCGAACTGAAAGAAAAGAAACATCGCGTGGAAGACGCCCTGAGCGCCACCCGTGCGGCAGTTGAAGAAGGGATTGTCCCCGGCGGCGGTGTGGCGCTGATTAACGCCGTTGCTTCCCTGGACAATGTCAAGCTGAACAACGACGATGAAAATACCGGCGTCCAGATTATGCGCAAGGCACTGGAAGTCCCCATGCGGAAGATTTCAGCCAATGCCGGGATGGACGGCGCGGTGATTATCCAGGAAGTGCGCCGGATGCAGAAGAGCCGGAAGAACCCACGTATCGGCTACAACGTCATGACCAACCAATATGGCGATATGATTGAAGCCGGTATACCTGACCCCGCCAAAGTGACGCGCGGCGCGGTGGAAAATGCGGCTTCAATCGCCGCTATGATCCTGACCACTGAAGCGCTCGTCACCGACGTACCGGAAGACGACAAACCGATGCCCGGTGGCGCACCGGACATGGGCGGCATGTACTAAACCGAAGACGGTTTGCATACCAAACAAAAAAGGCGGAGGGCGACCCCCGCCTTTTGTTTTTCCGTTGTCTGTTGTCCGCAGCGGAACGCCAGTGTGCGCTCCAAGGGCGGCCACGCTAGACTGCCCCTACGCCCTGCAAATTAATCTTGTTTGTGTACCAAAGGCTAGCAGCTAGAGGCCAGTAGCCAACAACCAGCCACTACGAATTCGGATTTTCTGTTGGGCTGGGGCCGGGCGTGATCGTCAGCGTCGGCGTGGCGCTCAGAGCAATCGCCGTTCCGGTCGCAACCATATCCTGCTGATTCTCACTGATGGCAACATCGCCAAAACCGCGCACGACTTCTACCCAGGTACGCCCTGGTTTCATCATCATCGGCGTATTGTCCCCGTAAATCACTTGCAAGGCACTACCGGGTTCACGGTCACGTCGCCGCCAGTAACCCTGGTAGACCTGCCCGTCACGAATGAGATAGGCGCGTCCCTGATCCCACAGCGCGATTTCCAGCGATTGATAATTCGAGCCGGGCGGGAACAAGTCAGGACGTTCGTTATGCGGTACTTCAATAATCACGATATTATCCGCCCAGAGTTGCTGGTTATCCAGCACGTCGAAATGCGCCACCCCATCGGTATACCGCAGATAGCGACCGGTAGTTGCATCAAACTGCCAGCGGGCATCGGTCTGCCCGTACCAGTCAATGAAAATGTCATTGGCAGGTAGCCCACCGGAGTCCGGCGTCTCGTTGAAGGCAAAGCCCCGCGCCTTATAGCCGGTGTTCACATTCCGGCGTGTGGCTAAATCCCACAACGTTTGGGTATTCAGGAACAGCGTATGTTCCAACGCCAGCCCCTCACGAGGGAAGCGGCAGAACCCGGCATCCTCACAGCCATCCCCCTTCAACGGGGAAAACGTCTGGTAGACCCAATCGGCGGCCAGGATAATGCGTTGAATCGGTTCGCTCGTGCCGGAATAGGCCAGCAGGGCGTTATACATCACGATCAACTCAGTATCCGACAGACGGGCGCTGCGCACCGAACCAACATGATCGGGCGCGTTGCTGCGGAAAATAGCCGCAAAACGAGTGACGCCGCCTTCCGCCTCGAACTCGTAAACCACATCCGCCTGGTTGACGCCACTCTGCGGGCGCACGAGGGGCGGATAATTGGAAATTTTCACAATCAGATTGCGTCGCGCCATCGCTTCTTCGTTCGGATACATCAGACCGGTCAGGGGATTAATCCCCTCCGGGTACGAAAACGGCCCAATCGGTGTTGGAGTCGGTGTGGGCGTATCCGTTAGCGTGAAAGTTGCAGTTGGCGTAAAGGTCGGCGAGGGGGTATCGGTATAGGTTGGGGTCGCGCTGGGCGTCACTGAAGGAGTCAGGGTCGGCGTGGGCGTATTGGTCGGCCCAGACGGGGTATTGGTGGCAAAATTCACCTCTACCGGTGGGGGCGTATTGGTCTGGAATGCATCACCCTGCCCGGACACCGCCCCCGGCATCAGAGCCATCACCACAACCAACGCGATGATGAGCGGGAAAATCAGAGAAAAACGGCGCATTAGTAAACCTCGGACTTGTTCCGGCAATTTGCACAGGGGAGAAAGTATACGGTATAGACCAACACCTTGCCCAGGGTTATTCACAGTCGAGAAGATTTGCGGTAAGATGCGTAGGGTAATCGGTGGATTGAGGCTGATCGCCGACCGCTGATAACTGCCCACTGTGAACAGACGACAGATGAGGGAGAAATATCGTGACATCGCGGCGTTTATTGTTATCTTTAGCACACCCTGACGATGAGAGTTTTGGCTCCGGCGGCGTCATTGCCCGGTATGTGGCTACCGGCGCGGAAGTCTCGCTGATCTGTGCCACGAATGGCGATGTCGGCACGGTCACGCCGGATATGCTCAATGGCTATAAGTCGGTGAGCGAGCTGCGGTTAGCGGAACTGGCGTGTGCCAGCGCCAAACTGGGATTCAAAGAGGTCGTCACATTTGGCTACCGGGACAGTGGCATGATGGGATCGGAAACCAGCCGGCACCCAGACTGCCTGTGGCAGGCACCGCAAGCAGCCGTCACGCGGCGTGTGGTGGAAGTGATTCGCGATATCAAGCCCCAGATCGTCCTCACCTTCAACCGCTACGGCGGCTACGGACACCCCGACCATATCGCCATCCAGCGGGCGACAGTAGACGCCTTCAAACTGGCAGGCGACCTAACCTACGAAACGGCTGGGCAGCAGCCCTACCAACCCCAGAAACTCTACTACACCCGCATTCCGACCCTGATGATGCGCTTGGGGCTGTGGTTATTGCGACTGCGCGGCGAAGACCCCCGGCAGTTGGGCAAGAACAAAGACATAGACCTTATCGAAATTCTGGATCACATCGAACCAGCCCATACCCGCGTCAATATCCGCGACTATTACGACGCCTGGCAGGAGGCCAACGCTTGTCATGCCAGTCAGCTTGGCGGCGGAACTAACCAGATGCCTCTGTGGATAAGGCGGCGGCTTTCCGGGGCACAAAGTTTTACCCGCGTATACCCCGAGCCTCGCTATAATAAGATAGACGAAGATGATCTGTTCCAGAATGTCCAGGTGGACTAATCGTGGATGATGATAACCGTGCCGAGCGGATTGACCGCCTGCTGGACGCCATTGAGTTGGTGAAAGCAGACCGGCGGGCAGAAGCCTTTCCCATGCTGCGCCAGTTGATCCGCGAAGACAGCGATTTTGAGGATGCCTGGTTATGGATGAGCGTTGCGGTTGACTCGCTTGACCAGGCTTCGATCTGCCTGGATAACGTCCTGCGAGTCAACCCGGCCAACATGGAAGCTGCTGGGGCGCTCTACCGGATTCGCGGGCCGGAGCTGCTCATGCAAAAACGCCGCGCCCGCCTGCGTTTTTACCGGGACCTGTCGCTGGTCAGCATGTGGCTGCTGGTACTTGGCCTTCTCTACGCGATGCTCCTGACCTTCCTGGGTTAATCATTGCCCAACCGCAGCAGCGGCGCATAATGCTCACCAACCACCGCCTGCCCTTCAATACTCTGTATCCAGGCGATGAAATGCCGGTAAGCCTCGTCCTGTGGCTCGGCAGCCCCAACCATATACAACGTTGAACGCAGCGGATAAGTATTATCTAGCACCGTATCCGCTGTTAGTTCGCTGTCATCTACCCGCAGGACGCGCACCGTATCATCCACATAGCTCATCGAGATATACCCGATGCTCCCCGGTTGCTGCGCTACACTGGTGACCACTGCCGCACTGGAAGGTGCGACCTGGGCCGAAAGTGTGGTGATCCGTTCGCCCATCACGAGATGCTCGAATGCGGCGCGTGTACCAGAGCCATCCTCCCGGCTGATGACCACCAATTCTTGATCATTCCCACCCAGTTCATGCCAGCTGGCAACCTGTCCCTGGTAGATTCGGCGCAATTGGTCGCTGGAAAGCCCGCTAACACCGGTATCCGGGTGCGTGATAATCGCGATTCCATCCTGGCCGACAGGCGCCGCCCACAGATCGCTTTCCCCCGGAAGATACCCCACCAATAGATACGCATCAGGATCAGCCAGCACAGCCTTGAGCATAGCCTCGTAATCGCCAGTCATTGTCTCAAAAAGAGCGTTGGGGACAGCCTCAGTATAATGGACAATCAAATCCTGCATCAGCGGCACGGTAGCAGTCGTAGCATACAAACGCAGCGGCGTGGCAAAGGATATTGGAGTCGCCGCTGGCAGCGTCTGGGCGCTGCAACTGACCAACGCAAAAGCCGCAATCGCCAGAGTGCGTCTCATATAGGCTGACCACCGGAATATACGCACTGGCTCAGGGTAATTAGAGGGAAATGACAGATGTGCAGCGTCAATACAAGGTATCCTCTGGTACGGTGGTTCACGCTTTCTGAGCGTATTGCCTCAGAAAAGTCTCCCTATACGCCGGAAACGTACCCGCAATGATCGCGTCGCGCATGGCCTGAACATGCCGGGTCAAAAAATGAATGTTATGGATACTGAGCAGGTACGCGCCCAGGATTTCGTCCGCTTTGAGCAGATGCCGGATATACGCCCGTGAGAAGTGGGTGCAGCAGTAGCAGGTACAACCCGGCTCAACCGGTTGGTGATCGGTGGCAAACGCCAGGCGCTTCATATTGATCCGCCCTTGCCCGGTCATCGCCGAGCCATGCCGTGCCAACCGGGTCGGGATCACACAGTCAAAAATATCCACACCCCGGTAAATACCTTCTACCAGGTCATCCGGTTCGCCGACGCCCATCAGGTAACGCGGCTTGTCTTCCGGGAGCGCCGGTACGGTATAGTCCAGAGTGGTGTACATTTCGGCCTTGGTTTCCCCCACCGCCAACCCGCCAATCGCGTACCCTGGAAAATCGAGGGTCTGCAAAAATGCGGCGGATTGCAGCCGTAAATCTTCAAATATTCCACCCTGCACGATGCCGAACAAAGCCTGCTGGTTGTCATCCGGGTGCGCTTCGCGGCAGCGCACAGCCCATTGGTGCGTTCGTGCCACCGACCTTTCCAGCACCGTCCGATCAGTCGGAGTCGCGCATTCATCAAACGCCATGATAATGTCCGCGCCCAGATTTTCCTGGATACACATCGAATCTTCCGGCGTCAGGCGACGCTTACTACCATCAATATGACTGCGAAACGTCACGCCGTCATCATCAATTTTGTTGATCTCGGCCAGACTAAATACTTGAAACCCGCCGGAATCGGTTAGAATAGGTCTGGGCCATGCCATAAACGAGTGCAGGCCGCCCATCTCGCGCACCAGTTCATCACCGGGGCGCAGGTGCAGATGATAGGTGTTCGCCAGAATCAGCGATACACTCATTTCCATCAGGTCACGGGGAGGAACAGCTTTGACTGTCGCCTGTGTGCCGACTGGCGCGAAAACCGGCGTTGGGATCGGCCCATGTGGGGTATGAAAAATCCCAGCACGCGCCCGTCCTTGCGTTTTGATGATCTCGAAATAAAATGGCATTATAAACCTGTTTCCGATCAGGATAGGCGTAATTATATCAAATAATCGCGGATAGCCCGCATTTCGATAGTGATTTTATGCAGAGAGAGTTAAACTCAAGCGTATGATTAGCTTATATGATATTTTGGAAGCATCAAACGGGCAGCTTTTTGGCGAACCTGCTGCACAAATTTTTACCGAATTCTGTTTTGATTCCCGCCTCGCAGACGAAGCCCAACTGTATGTCGCGCTGAAAACTGACCAGGGTGATACCCACCAGTATATCCAGGAAGCTATTGAAAAAGGCGTCCTGGGCGTGTTGTGTACCCGCCCACCAGAGTTTGATACCGATGGTCTTTCAGTGATTCTGGTCAAAGATACCCAGGTCGCGCTACTAGCGTGGGTGCATTACATGATCGGGAAGCTGGGGACTCAGGTCATCTGTGTGACCGGGTCTTCTGGAAAGTCGCTAACCGTTGAGGTGGTTTCTGAGGTGCTTTCCACCCATTACGCCGTTCACAAAAGTACCGACTCGATAGATAGCTGGCTGGGCGTGCCGCAAACACTGGCACAGCTCCGCCCCGAACACCGGTTCATTGTGCTGGAACTCGGCATCTCCCACCCCGGCGAAATGGCAAACCTGGTCCAGGCCGTCCAGCCGGATGTCGGTATCGTGACCAATATCGGGTACATGCACACCGACAATTTCGCTGACCTGGACGAAATCGCCCGTGAACAGCAAGCCTTGGTGGAATACCTCTCTCCAACCGGCCTGGCAGTTCTGAATTATGACGATGACCGGGTGCGGGCGATGACCACCGCCGCGCGTTCACGGGTCTTAACCGTCGGCCTGGAACGCTTTGGTGCGGATTTAATGGCCTATAACATCGTCCCAGGACGCTCAAGAACCGGATTTGACCTGCGCTATGGGAATGAACGTTTTGTCGGGCGCTGGACTCCCCTGCTCGGCAAACATCAGTTGGTGAGTCTGCTGGCGGCGCTGGCGGTTGGCCTGCATTACGATGTCTCTGACCTGGACGCTACGCTCAGAGCAATGACCAACATGCGGCCCCTCCCAGGGCGCATGAACCCGCTGACCGGCATCAATGGTAGCTTGCTGATTGACGATACCTACAACGCCAGTCCAGAGTCCACCTTAGCCGCGCTCGACTGGCTTCAGACGGTCAAAGATGAGCTTCTAGCCGATGGTGAAAGAGGGCGCACCTTCTTTATCACAGGTGATATGGATCACCTGGGCGACTATACCCAGTTCGGTCACCGGCTGGTTGGGCAGCGCGCTGCCGAAGTCGCAGATGTGATGATTACCGAGGGAACTAATGCCGCGCTCGTTGGAAGGGCGGCACTCGACCAGGGCGTAGACCGCGCACGTCTTGAGATGACATACAGCGTCCAGGATGCGATTGCCGTTTTACAGCGGAATTACCAGCTCACCTCAAATGACATTGTCCTGCTCAATGGCGGCGCTTCCAGCCGGATGGAGATGGTCGCGCAGGCCTTTTTGCAGCACCCGGAAGACCGGGAACGCCTACCCCGGCAGAATTTCGGTTGGGATTCTGCCATGCTCTTTCAACCCACCTATCCGAGTTGGGTGGAAATCAACTTGGACGCAGTGGCGGGGAATGTTCGGGCGATCAAAGAGACAATTGGGGATTCAGTCGCCTTGATGGCCGTCGTCAAGTCCGACGCTTACGGACACGGTGCGTTGTCCATCAGCCGGACGGCGCTCCTGAACGGGGCGGAATATCTGGCCGTGAGCAGTATGCGCGAGGCGTTGGAACTGCGCGAAGCCGAAATCAAAGCACCAATCCTGGTGCTGGGTTACACCCCGGTTCATGCCGTCCGTCAGGCACTGCGCCATAACATTACCCTCACGCTCTACGACCTGGAAGTGGCGCGGACGTTTAATCGTATCGCCCGCGAACTGGGTGCCCGGCTGCGCGTGCATGTGAAAATAGACAGCGGGATGGGACGCTTGGGTGTGCTGGCGAGTCAGGCTGTGTCCTTCTTCCGCCATCTGAGCAATCTCACCCACCTGGATATCGAGGGAATCTACACCCACTTTTCGCAGGCGGATACCGACGCGGATTACACCGCCCACCAGGTACAGGTCTTTAAGGACGTACTCAAGCCACTGCGGGCATCCGGCCTGAATTTCGCCTATATCCACGCTGCGAACTCCGCCGGGACGCTGGCCTCCAGCAGCAATCACTTTAATATGGTGCGCGTCGGGCTGGCGCTCTACGGCCTGCATCCTTCAGAGCAGGTCTCGCTTTCCCCCGCATTTCAGCCTGTCATGACCTGGAAGACATCTGTCGCCCAGGTGAAAGTGTTCCCACCCGGCCACCCCATCGGCTATGGTGCAACCTACCATACCCAGGGTGAAGAGACGATTGCGATTCTCCCGGTTGGCTATTCTGATGGCCTCCGGCGCGCGCCGAATACCTGGCGGTCTGTGCTGATTCATGGAGAATTTGCCCCGGTCGCAGGGCGTGTCAGCATGGAAAAGACGGCCATCAACATCAGTCATATTCCTGACGTGACGATTGGGGATGAAGTGGTGCTGCTGGGCAGGCAAGGGGATAACCAGATTACCGCCGAAGACATCGCGAATGACCTGGGAACAATCAACTACGAGGTGGTCACAACCATTCTACCGCGTATCCCCCGCCGGTAGGTAGTAGACGAACAAGATTAATTTACCGGGTGTAGGGGCGGCCCGGTGTAGCCGCACTGGGAGCGCACACTGGCGCTCCCCCACATTGCCTATCATTCTCGCACTCGAGGCACAACACCGACGTTCTCCCACTTTGGGATTTCTACTCTTTGATGAACTTCTCCATTTCGTCGGCCATCACAGAGGCCTCGGTGCCAAAGGAGAATATCGCCACGAGTTCACCTTCCTTGTTCAGCAGGAAAGACGCGGCAGTGTGATTCATCAGGTAATTCTCCGGTGAGCCGGGATCAGGCACTTTCTCGAAAAACAGGCCATAATCCACGCCAATACGCCGCATATCGCCTTCCTCGCCGCTGAGGGCGGTCACAAAGTCCGCCACATTGCGTACTTGCAGGTATTTCGCGAGTGCCTCCGGAGTATCGCGCTCGCCATCCACACTGGCGAAGACGAACGCAGTTTGGTCTGCATCATCCCCCAGGAGTTCATGCACTTTCTTAAATTCCAGTAGCGTGAGCGGGCAAATATCCGGGCAGTGCGTATAGCCGAAATACAGCATCACCACTTTGCCGCGCACATCGCTCAGGTTGAAGGGCTGCCCGGTATGGCTGGGGAGCGTAAAATCGGCCACCGGACGCGGCGGGTCAATTGGTGTAACACCATCAAAATTCTCACCATCCACAATCGCCGCAGCACCCGCCAGATTCGACTGCACGGGCTGTTGGGTCAATTGGTCAAACACCATGAATAAGACCACGCCCACAATCACAGTGGCAACCGTTAGAAGTGCACTCAGGGCAATTAGACGGCCTTTCGATGGTTTGGAATCAGCATTCAACGGGGTATCATCAGACATCGTATTTACAACCTTTTTTCCCTTGTACAACTCAAACAATAAGCGTATAGAACGCAGTAGAGCACATCTCGCGCCCCACTACTTTACCAAGATTTATCTTCAGGGGCTATTGTTATTGCGGCTCGGTGATCGGCACACCCACCGTGATTTCCAGCCCGGATTCAAAGACCAGCGTCAGGCCAAACGCCTCACCGGTATACAAATCTTGTTGCAGGTTCATCAGCATGACATGATAGCCGCCCGGTTGCAGCGCCACCGTCCCACCCACCGGAATGTCGATACCACCCTCAACCGGGTGCATCCGCATCACATTATCCACGATGTTGACTTCGTGAATTTCGACCAACCCGGCGACCACAGTACGAGCGGCCACCAGCCGGTCAGCGGTATCGCCGGAATTTTCGATCAGCATATAGGCCGCGCTCACCGCGCTGCTGCCCATAGCCATCGGCTCGGCGGTAGCTTCACCCATATTGCCCATGCCACCTTCCATACCATCCATCTTGACAGCAGTAGGCCGTGCCCAGGCGTTGGCGATTTCTATCGGGCTTTCCGCCGGGGGTTCATCCTGAATCGCCGCTCCTACGGTAATCTCCTGGGTTGTGCCGTCAGCCAGTTCAAATGTCAGGGTGACGGCCAGGGCGTCGCCGGTATACAAATCCTGCTGCAACTCCATCAACATAACATGATAGCCGCCCGGTTGCAGCGCAACCGTATCGCCGGCTAGGATTTCAATGCCGCCCTCCACCGGGTGCATTTGCATCACATTGTTCACCATGCTCACTTCATGAACTTCGGTACGCGCCGAAACCAGGCTGGACGCGCTGACAAGACGAATCGTCTGGTCTGTCTGATTGGTGATCTGCATATAAGCCGCACTCACCGCGTCGCTCATGCTGTGTTCGCCGCCCATGTTCATCGGTTCAGCAGTCGCTTCGCCCATATTACCCATCGGTTCGGCGGTGGCCTCAGGCATTGTCATGCCTTCCATTCTGACCGCCGTAGGTCGCGCCCAGACATTGACAACGACGATATTCTCCGTTTCCTGAGCATCCGCCGTCGTCCCGACGAGCAGCACGCCCAAAAGTAAGATCACCAGCAGCATCCGTTTAGCCATTTTGTAAAATCCCTTCCTTCCCAATTTTCGATAAACAATTAAAACGGGCTTGCGTGGTAAAAGCCCGATTGAATCCAGCATTAGATAAAGTGTATAAGCGTGAAATTTCACAAATGCGACAAAAAATTTTTAGCTCAGCTACTCACTACCCCGATGACGGCTTATCAGATGTGCTCTGGCGAACTCGAAATCCAACACGTTGCCGCCAAATCCCTGTTGAAAGCGCTGGGCATCTCGCTCTCCAGCGAAACACAGCACGCTGGGCGCACAACATACCGCTATATCGGAATCGATGAGATAGTAAGCATCCCCGGCATTCACCATTCGCCCATACAGAAAATCCCGTGTCAGCACCAGCGTCGTATCCGGGTGACGTTCGAGCAGCAGCAGGCCACAGTGTGGGCAGCAGCCATATACCTTCTCGCCGGAAGTTGTGTTGATAATAAATGAGGTTCGCAGAGGTACAGGCATGGAGCATAAACTGCACTGATGCGCTGTTTCCCCTATTATTCCCCGGGTAGAAATCTGCGCCGCGCCGCGCACTTTCTCAACCTGCCCTGCCAGTGCCAGCACGTCCAGATCACGGTGAATCGTCATGATTGAAACGCCCAAGCGTTCCGCCAGGGTTTCAATGGTGATCCGTTTTTCCTTTTGCAGCCATGCCAGGATCTGCTCCTGGCGCACGGCGGGGAGTTTCGTCATAAAATGTGATCTACTGTTATATTTCACAAGTTCTCACGAATTATAACAACAGGGACAGGCAATCGCAAGGTGATAAAGGGGGCATTTTGGGTAATGTATCGGGGCTGGCTAGTGGCCGCTTACCACTAACTAGCCGGATAGCTCATTAGCCTAATAAGCTAAGCGCGTTTTCGTATGCTTTCAACGGACGGGCAGGCTCGTCCCTACGAATCCTATCGGTTTTCGTGGATTTAATTCGAGACTGCACGTTAGAACACCAGCGGCTAGCGGCCAGCAGCCAACTCATTTCGAGGCGCGCCGCCCGCCCAGCCAGAGGCCAAAGCCCCCCATGAGCGCAAGCGTCCCCAACGTGAGGAGAATTGGCAGCGTCTTTCCACGTTCGACATGCACCGAACAATAGCCGCTGCCATTCTGCCAGAGGGCATTCAGTTCAACTAGGTAGGCTGCACTAATCGTCAACATTACCAGGCCAGCGGCCAACAACCCAATCACAGCCCATTGAAATGTGCCGAGTCGTCGCCTTCGGGGCTCAGGGGCAGGAGGCGCGGAATCAGAATCGGTCAAAAGAGAGGTCATACAAGAGTTCCTAAAATCAGAGTCAAGCGGGGATAGAGAACCGTGAGCCACGCCAACCAGCAGGCTACGCCACCGTTTTCCGGCTGCGCCACCGTCCCATCATCCAGACCCCGGCACCAATCAGAATCGAGAGCGTCCCCAGGGTGAGCAGCAGTGGCAGGGTGATTCCACTATCTACCGGCCTGCCACACACGAAATCCCAGACCATCGTCGGCACATTCCGCAAAGTCTCCAGGTCTTTTACATAAAACATCCCGGTAAGAATCATCATTACGCCGAAGCCAACCAGCATCGCAATGGTGACTAATCGCACCAATGCCCAATCCGTAGAGGTCGTGTTTTCAGCCGGGTCAGAGTTAATCTGTTGCATCGCTTTACCTGATTAATAAACAAAAAATGGGCGGTCTAAAGAACAGGGGAATTTTTCGGTGGGTAAGGTATTGACATGAACCAGGAGCAATAAGACGGTTTATCCACCGGGAACGCGTATAAATCCCCTCACTTGCCTGATTCGATCATAAGCAAAAAGCGCCAGATAAACAAGAGACGATGGGCCTGAACCCATCGTCTCTCATTTTAAACTTCAGTCATTACAGGTTATTTCAAGGGAATAGGTGCATTCGGGTGGAAGCCAAAGATGATAAACCCGTTGGTGAAATCCAGCGCCTGAATCAGCACCGGCCCCCACATGATGAGGTTGGAAATCACAATCACGACCAGCCAGATACGCCAATTCTCAAAAATACCCGGTGATGGGTCATCCGCCGGCGCTTCGGTATCAATCGGCGGCTCAGCTTCGGCCTGTTCCTGTTTCTTGGAAGCGAAAAGCGTCCCCAGGATGACCACATACAGCAGGATGGCACTTACCAGCAAGATCATGCCCGCCACTGCGGTGAGATTCAGCCAGGGAACGGCATTGGCATTCACGTAACCCGCCGTCGCAACGTCAGTACGGCGCGGCGCACCCTCGATACCTGCGCGTCCCATTGACATACCAAATAATAGCATCCCCACAAACCACAGATACACCTGCGCGGTTGCCAGCTTGGGAGCGAACAACTTACGGCCACTCAGGAAGGGCAGCAGCCAATAAAAGATGCCCATATAAGTCAGGAACACGCCGCCTGCCAGGGTTGTATGGAAATGACCGGGAACCCAGGTGGTGTTGTGCAGCGCGATGTTCAGCGTGAACGAAGCATTCATAATCCCCGTGATGCCACCGATGATGAAAATCAGCATCCCGGTGATATACCCGGCCATTACCGGGCTGCCCCAATTCTGCTTGAAGACCCATCCCATTAGGCCTTTACTGCCACGCTTCTGGCCGGCCATTTCGAGGGTCGCGGCGATATTGAATGCGGTCAGGAGGCTGGGGAACGCGACGACTAAAGTCAGTAGTGCATGGAATAGCTTAGCAACTTCACTCACACCGGGGTCAGCGAACAGGTGATGCACGCCGATTGGAATGGAGAGAATCATAATCATCAGGAAGGCCATGCGCCCCAGGCCATCGCTGAACAGGCGTACGCCGTTTTGCTTGGGCATCATGGTGTACCAGGCGGTATAGGCCGGAAGCAACCAGAAATACACCAGGGGGTGACCGAAGAACCAGAACATAATCCGCGCAACCTGCGGATCAGTCGTCTGTACCAACCCCAAGGAAAGCGGCAGCAGCAGGAACAACACCTCAACTGCGACGCCTATGGTGGCGGTAATCCACATAATGAAGTTAGCGAGGGTAGCATAAACGGCCAGTGGCACACGCTTGCCTTTGTGGTCACGCTTCCAGGACGCATAGGTGAAGAAGATATTGCCGCCGGCAACCCATGACCCCACGATCACCAGTGTCAGCCCCAGGTAGAATGTAGGGTGTGCGACCAGTGGTGGATAGAAGGTGAACAACACGTTAGCCTGCCCGGTGATAATCGCAAATGCCGCCAGCGCCAGACCGACAAACATCATGACAAAGGCGACCCAGGCGGCACGAATACTCGCCATGGGACGCTGTAAGGTGCGCTGTGTCACAAAGTAGCTGAACCCAACAATGAAAAAGGTTGTAAACACCAGCGCATTCAAAACACCGTGCAGCGTGAGCGCCTGATAGTAATATGAAAAAATCGGAATATCCCATTTGAGCGCCGGGGCACGGTGGAAAGCCTGGAACGGCCCCATCAACAACCCCAATGACAGCGCAGAAAAAGCAACAATCAAATGGATACCCACCAGCCAACGCTCAGATTTGAGCGCAGTGAGTTTGGGGAATTCTAAAACGGGAACATCCCGTGATTGTGCAGCTTGCATGATAAGGATTCTCCTTTATCCGGTTACGCGCTCGGTTCGACAATAATCTGGGCGGTCATATTCTGGTGACCATTGCCGCAGTACTCATGGCAAACAATCCGATAGGTGCCAGGCTCGTTAAAAGTGGCCGTCCCCCGCGAAATCAGACCGGGGATAATCATCATATTGACGTTGTGATATTCAACATAAAAGCCATGTGTGACATCTTTACTGGTAACATTAAAGGTCACAGTCGCACCCTGCGGCACACGAATTGTCGGAACACCGTCCACCACCTCTCCAGTGTTATAGAGCCACATCTGGGCCACAATATGGGCTTCATAGTGGTTATCGCCCATATCCCGCAGCCCAGGAGTCGCGAACGCGGTTTCACTAAGTTTTTCCGGGTTGACACGACCAGCCGGGTCCGGCAGGTGGACACCAAATACAACCGAACTGGCGAGTAACGCAGCGAAAAACGCACCCAGCATCAGCGCTGCTGCAACCATCCAATAACGTTCATACTTATCAATATGCATGGTGCTATCCCCCCCGTTCGATGACGACCGTATAATAGATGAAGGCCCAATAGAGAATGTAGCCTACCATCATAAGCATAACAAAAAGAAATGCTCCCCTTGGCGAAAACGACTTATCATGCTGTTCGTTTTCCTTCTTTTCCATAATTTTTTCCCTCCCCAAATAATATGGACATAAGATATCTGGTTCCGCAGTCGGCAAGTGTAACATCTTTCCAGGGTTATGCCACCACGGTGTTTCCCCGCGACAGGGAACCAGATCACGAGTGCTAGACGACTACAGCGTTTTCAGATAAGCAATCAGGTCGTTGATCTGATCGTCCGTAAAAATATCGCCAAAAGTCTGCGGCATCAGGAGATCAGGAAAGCCTTCTACGATGTGGTTGCTCGGATGCAAAATGGAGTCCCGCAGATATTCTGTGGCGGTCATGCCCGAAACACGAGTCGCCGCACGCTCACCCAGACCCAGCATTCCGGGGCCAACCAGTTGATCTTCTTTGTCAGTATAATGGCAGGTCGCGCAGGCGAAATTAACTTCACTACGGAATTCACTGAAAAGCTCCTGCCCCTTAACCGGATCGCCAACAACTTCTTCTTCAACTGCGGCTTCTTCGGTGGCTTCCATCATAGCCTCATCAGTTGCTTCCATCATCGGCTCTTCGGTCGCTTCCATCGCTGACTCTTCGGTGGGAACAGCCGTTGGCTCTTCAGTGGGAACAGCGGTGGGTTCTTTAGTCGGCGCAGCCTCAGGCGTACTGCTACCACCACAGGCAGCCAGTACCATAATCAGCGCAGCGAACAGGAGAAATGAACGGCTTACTTTCAGCATTACGGCTTATACCCCTCTGTATATGTATATAGTTAAATAGGAGAAATTGGGAAAAATGCACACAGAGACATCTTAATGTTTTGAGGGTGATGTTTTTAGGGAAGAAAATCATGGATTAGTAGTGACAAATGTCATGTGGTTAACTTTCTATGAGAATACCAGAGGATATGCTATACTGTTCGCCACGATTTTATGAACCTGGAGTTGTTATTCGATGAGGCATTTCGAACGCTTAGATCACGTCAGTATTGATACCGAAACCCACATTATCTCCCTGACCACTACTGAGGACGTTCATTCCAAAGCGACAATGGCAATGCGGCGTGAAGGCGCGTATCTGGTCGTTTCGGCAAGCTATGGGCCGCTAGAAATATCACTGCGTCTGCGTTTGGAAGAATTCACCCACGTTCTCGAACGGATTCAACCCGTTAGCGGTTTGCAAACAACACGACAGGTTGGCACTGGGCAGGCTAGTCTAGCGCTGGGGGCACAAACCAGCGGTGAGCTGATTTTACGGCCTACAATTGTAGCGGATGCCACCGGACACTTCAGTTTTAACCTGCTGCTCTCTACAGACGCCCGCCAAAGCCTGTATAACTGGCTGGAAATCAAAGACGAGTAAATCGGCGTGCCTTTCAATTTGGCGTAAAACAGGACAGGAACTTAGGCCTTTTGCTCATTTTTGAGCGAACATACCCGCATCTGAAATATGTCCTGACCTGTTGCTAACCGAGGGGAATTTAGCTACAATATACTCAGAATTGCCCCGCAGATACCTGTGTGTAGCGGATCGCCAGGGGTAGTAGTAAAACGGGATAACAATCAGCGAAGAGAGTTCTCAGATAGTGAGACGCCGAAGGGGCAAGTGGCCGGGACTGCTGGACTGGTCGTGAAACTCTCAGGTTCAAGGATTCGCGGATTGTATTTCTCTGGAAGCATCCAGCTGACAGAGCGCACAGCAGTGGTTTGCCTGTGTGCTTTTTGTTTTCCAGCGCACACGCAGCATCACATCCTCTTTTTCGCAAAATAAGATGACGAAGGAGACACTGAACTATGGGAAACGCTAACCCCGCTGACCTGAAATATACCAAGAACGATGAATGGGTGCGGTTGGAAGATGGCACCGCCACCATCGGCGTCACCGACTACGCGCAGGAACAGTTGAACGACATCGTTTATGTCGAACTGCCGGACGTAGGCGCGAAATTTGACCAGGGCGATTCATTCGGCGTGGTCGAGTCGGTCAAAGCCGCTTCTGATATTTACACCGCTGTCGGCGGCACGGTGAGCGCGGTGAATAACGCGCTGGAAGACCAACCGGAACTGATTAACAATGACCCGTATGGTGAGGGCTGGTTGGTCAAGATCACCGTAGCGGAGGGCGACCTGAGTGACCTGATGGACGCTGCCGCCTATACCGCTTTCTGCGAGAGCCGGTAAACCGCCGGGACTGCCGCCTTCTTAGAGAATGTATTGCGATCCGGCCTCAGTCACGCTCAAGGTTAGGTGTGTGGGTGGGGTGGTTTTTGCATCTCTTCCAGGCAGTTTTGCAAGCGGGAGTCCACCTGAATTCGTTTAACAATCTGTTGTTGAGCCTATAGGGTATCATGATGAGCTATATACCACATACCGATGCCGAGCGGCAGCAAATGCTGTCGGCTGTCGGTGTTACCACTATTGAAGACCTGTTCGAGGCGGTACCAGCATCGCACCGTTTCCCAAAACTTGACCTCCCTGCCCCCCTGAGCGAAATGGAAATGATGGCCGAACTTCAGGCGATGGCCGAAGCCGACGAACACGCCGGAGATTTCGCGGTTTTCCGGGGCGCGGGCGCGTATCACCATTTCATCCCGTCAGCCGTCAATCACATTCTGCTGCGGAGCGAGTTTTACACCGCCTACACCCCCTATCAGCCGGAAGTTAGTCAGGGGACACTCCAGGCGATTTTCGAGTACCAAAGCATGATGTCCAGTTTAACCGGGATGGACGCCGCTAACGCCAGCCACTACGACGGTGCAACCAGCCTGGCGGAAGCCGTCACCGTCGCCATAGATGCCGGACGCGGCAAGCGGAACAAAATCATCCTCAGCCCAGCCATCAACCCTCAGTACCGTGAGGTCGTCCGCACCTATCACCAGGGACAGGATACCAAGTTCGTCGGTGATGGCGGGCAGGCAGATATCGCCGATCTGGTGGATATGCTGGATGGCGATACGGCTATGCTGGCTGTCGCTTATCCGAATTTCTTCGGGCAGATTGACGACCTGAAGGGGCTGGCGGAGAAAGTCCATACTGCCGGGGCACTGCTGGTGGTCGTCGTTAATCCGATGGCGCTTGGCCTGTTCAAGAGTCCGGGCGAATTCGGCGCAGATATTGTCGTCGGTGAAGGACAGCCTTTAGGTATCCCCCTAAGCTATGGCGGCCCGTACCTGGGCTTCTTCTGCACCAAGATGAAGCACGTCCGCCGCATCGCCGGGCGTATCGTCGGCGAGACATTAGACGAAGACGGCAAACGCGCTTTTGTGATGACGCTGCGTCCCCGTGAACAAGACATCCGCCGCGAAAAAGCAAGCAGCAATATCTGCACCAATCAGGGCTTAATGGCGCTTTCGGCCTGCGTGTACCTATCCCTGATGGGTAAAAACGGTATCAAGCAGGTGGCAACCCTCAACTATCACAAAGCACATTATGCCGCCGACCAGATTAACGCGCTGGCCGGGTACACGGTAGACCGCGCCAAGCCATTTTTCAATGAGTTCATGGTGAAATGTCCGAAGTCGGTGGCCGAAATCAACGACCATCTGATTCAAAAGGGTATCGTGGGCGGCTACGACCTGGGGCAGGATTACCCGCACCTACAAAATACGATGCTGGTGGCCGTAACCGAAACCAACAACCGTGAAGAAATTGACGCCCTGGTTGCCGAGTTGAAGGAGATTGCATCATGACGCAGGCACTCGAACCCCTGATTTATGATATGAGCGTAGCAGGCCGTACCGGGGCGCTGCTACCAGCGTTGGATGTGCCGGAATCCCCGCTGCCCAAAGACCTGCTGCGAACCACACTCGACCTGCCAGAAGTCAGTGAACTCCAGGTGATGCGGCATTTTGTCCGCCTGAGTCATCTGAATCACTCGATTGATACCGGCTTCTACCCACTGGGGTCGTGTACCATGAAGTACAACCCTAAAGTGAATGAAGACGCGGCTCGTCTGCCCGGTTTCGCCCAGTTACACCCGCGCACCGATGATGAAGGGGCGCAGGGCGCACTGGCGCTCATGTACCAGTTGCAAACCTGGCTGGGGGAAATCAGCGGCTTCCAGGCCGTCAGCCTGGCACCAGCTGCTGGGGCGCAGGGCGAATTCGCCGGAATCCTGATGATCCGCAAATATCACCTGGATCGCGGTGATACCAAACGTACCAAGATTCTGGTCCCGAACAGCGCACACGGCACCAATCCGGCTACCGTTTCCATGGCCGGATTTGAGGCGGTGGAACTCCCCTCCGATCAAAATGGCGATGTTGATCTGGAAGCGCTGCGGGCAGCCTGTGATGACACTATCGCTGGGATGATGATTACCGTCCCCAGCACGCTTGGCCTGTTTGAAGGGCATATCCTGGATGTCATCAAAGCGGTGCATGACTGCGGCGGTCTGATGTACATGGATGGCGCCAACATGAACGCCCTGATGGGCGTGGTCAAGCCAGGCGAACTCGGTTTCGACGTGATGCACTATAACTTGCACAAGACGTTTTCCACCCCGCACGGCGGCGGTGGCCCCGGCAGCGGCCCGGTGGGGGTTAATGACAAACTCAAGCCCTTCTTACCCGGCCCGGTGGTCGAAATCGTGGACGCAGGTAACGACGAAGAGCCGCCGCTGTATGGCCTGAAAATGCCAGAGAAGTCCATCGGGCGACTGAAGGCCTTTTACGGCAACTTCGGGATGCACGTCCGTGCCTATACCTATATCGGGATCCACGGCGATACCGGCATTAAGGACATCACACGCTACGCGGTGCTGAACGCTAACTATATCCGCGTCAAGCTGCGCGATACCTACAGAGTACCCTATGACCGCATCTGCGCCCATGAATTTGTGCTGGAAGGTCATTTTGAGGATGTGGAGAACGTCCACGCGCTGGATATTTCCAAGCGGTTGATGGACTACGGCATTCACCCGCCGACCAACTATTTCCCATTGATTGTGCCAGAAGCGTTGATGATTGAACCCACCGAAACGGAAGATAAAGCCACGCTGGATGAGTTCATTGACGTAATGAAGAAAATCGCGGCGGAAGCACACCAGGATGCAGACCTGCTGCGAACTGCCCCACACACTGCCCCGGTTAAGCGGTTGGACGAAGTCCGGGCAGCCAAGCAGCTTGTGCTGTGCTGCCGTCCGCTACCTGAATGGGCGGCTGGCGACTAACGAACTGTCCTTCGACGCGGAGAAAACAAAACAGGGGGTGAGGCGTTTTGCGCTTCCCCCCTGTCCTTTTATCAGATACGCTGTCAAAAATCGGCGTTTACTTGAGGACTTCGTCCGCAAACCCCATCTCGACACAGGTTTCCGCGTCCATCCAGAAGTCGCGGGTCAGCATCGAACGGACCTGCGCTTCGTCCACCTTAGAATGATCGGCGTAGAATTGCACCAGACGATCCATCGCCTTGTTCTGGAGCGTCATTTCGTCCTTAAACTGCTCGTGAGTTCCCCAAACAAATCCGGAAAGCTGGTGGATCAGCACGAAGCTGCTCGGCAGAATATACCGCTTGGCACAGGACATCGCCAGCAAAGTCGCGGCGCTGGCACAAATCCCCTCGACCACCGAGTAGATCGGTGTCTTAATCATCTTCAATTGGTCGGCGATGCTAAAGCCGGTGAACAGGTCGCCGCCGTATGAATGGATGTGCAACCAGATGGGCGTCAGGGGAGTCCCTTCCAGCCCGCGTGACAGGTGTTCGGTACGCAGGTCAGTATCTGCATTACGAATGGCACGCATCAGCGCCAGACAACGATCACTATCCACATCCGCGTAGAAATAGATGTGATTATCAACCGTCTCGACGGTCAGGCGGGGCGTATCATCACGATCCATGCCGGCGTTACCAAAAGACAGCGTATTGTACAGTTTGCGTGACATGTTCATGGTGTTTTTCCGTCTCGCTATTCACTCAGGACAGATTGTGAAAACAGATGTTACGCTGCTACAGAAAACATACATTTCTGTAGGGTCTATTATGGCACACTTTCAACCGGTTCAATACCCCCCTAAATATGGGGGATTGGCTGAAATCCCGTTGCTATAGTCCGGTTGACACCAATGAGCATCCATAGCCGCCCCCTTTCAATGCTGGGTAAATACATGACTAATCCTATCAGGCTCTTTATGGTTCATAAAGGTTCAAATTGTAGGAATTTGTGTTATTCCAACGTCTGAAAAGTAATAGGATAGAAAAGGGTTGTTATATGATTTAATATTTTTCATAACCTTCCTGCAGGATGTCTGATATACTGATTAATGAATACACGCGGTATCTGGCCTGAACACGTAACACAAGGGCGTTTGCAGGGTGGCGTCCGGTTAGTATCGAATAACTATAGGCGTTAGATTGTGTAGACGCTACAATGCAATAGAATTAAGCTAGGATTAAATAAGCCTAACTAGAAGCCCCTTATCTTTCGATTGACCGAAAGGGCGAGCTGAATGAGCGCACAGGATCCAAACGACAAAATGAAAACACGCCATCTCGATCTCCCACACACTGAGGAGCCGCTTCCCTTACGAGCAACTGGGCCGCTGGATGACGAACTCCCCTGGGTGATTGAGTTTCGGGTCGTTGGTACCCCTGAGACCATTCAGGTTCAGGTTCATGAAACTATGCTCATCGGACGACAAGACATTAAGCAAGGGATACACCCGGACGTTGATCTGCTCCCTTTCGGCGGGCAGGTAAAAGGGGTTTCTCGTGAACATGCCCTGGTCACCACGAAAGATAATCGGATTACCGTTCAGGACTTAAACAGCGTGAACGGCAGCCGGTTGAACAATCACGTCTTAACGCCGGGGCAGGAATATCGACTGCGTAACGGGGACAACCTGACCATCGGGCAGATACAGCTTCAGGTACGCTTTGCTGTTGTGCCGATGGTTCAGCAACAAGTGCCGGATATGAGTGTCAGCCACGCGACGATCCCGATTACCGGACACGGTGAAACAGTCCTCGTGATTGAAGATGACGAGGATGTCGCAACAGTTTACCGACTGGCATTGGAACATGCCGGATATAAGGTGAAGGTGGTGAACACAGCTGTTTCTGCGTTAGGGATCGCCGCACATGAACTACCCGATGCCGTCGTCCTGGATATTATGCTGCCAGATACAAATCTGAACGGCATTGACCTGGTACGGTACTTCCGTAAACAGAGCACCGGGCGGCATCTACCCCTGATTGTCGTATCTGGCGCGACCGGCGGTTACCAGATGAAACAGGCTCGCGAACAGGGCGCGGACGTTTGCCTGAGTAAGCCAGTAAGCGTGGATACCCTGGTCAATTCCGTCAGCACCCTGATGGGCCACGAAAGCAGCGAAACCAACCGTATTTAGACCGCCTGCCAGTTTTAAGCTGAATAGGCAACTGTCGCCAGTGCTGCGTGAGCGGCCCTGTAAACCGGCAGATAGTCGCTCCTGAGCGCATCCTGAAGCGCGGCAAGATGATTGTGCCGTACTAATGCCAGCGCCGCCACATAACGGATATCCGGTTCATTTTCCCCCGCCGTATGCAGCGTATCCAGCAACCAGGGTTGGACAGCCGTATCCGCGATCTGCCCTAGGGCCCACACCGCATTGATTTTCACCTCGTAGCCTTCACCCAGCAGCTCGGAAAGAGGCTCAATCGCACTTGCATCGCCCACCCATCCCAACAGCACCGCCGCCCGCCAGCGCACCTCTGTCACTGAATGGTGCAACGCCGCAACTAGCGCCGGAACAGCAGCAGCGCCCTGCCCTCGAAGTGCTTTCATCGCCTGCCAGCGCCGCAGCGGTTCGGTATGGTTTAAGTCTGCCACCCATTGACTGATATCATCGGTCATACAGCCCTCTCCTGAGTTCGACTCACTGAATAGAAAAATCCTCTCCCCACCAAACCGAAGCAGAGAGAGGATTTTAGAGCAAACGATGAACCAGACTTCTACGCGATGGTCACATCGTCGCAGAGATACACGTCCTGAATGGCGTTGAGCAACTGCACACCTTCAGCCATCGGGCGCTGGAAGGCCTTACGCCCGCTGATGAGGCCCGTGCCGCCCGCCCGCTTGTTGATAACCGCCGTCTTGACCGCATCGGCAAAGTCATTCTTGCCGCTGGCACCGCCGGAGTTAATCAAACCAATGCGCCCCATATACCCATTCGCCACCTGATAGCGAGTCAGGTCAATCGGATTTTCGCTGGTCAGTTGCGTGTAGATACGCTCATCCAGCTTTCCGTAGGATGATCCACCCGTGTTGAGGGCTTTGAAGCCACCATTATTTTCCGGTAGTTTTTGTTTCACAATGTCAGCCTGAATAGTCACACCCAGGTGGTTAGCCTGCCCGGACAGGTCGGCGGACGTTTCATAATTCACGCCATCCACCTTGAAGCCCGGATTCCGCAGGTAGCACCACAGCACCGTTGCCATACCCAATTCATGAGCATAGGCAAAGGCCTGCGCGACTTCGGTTAGTTGGCGGCCACTTTCCGGTGAACCGAAGTACACCGTCGCGCCTACCGCAACCGCACCCATGTTCCAGGCTTCCCGGATGCTGCCGAACATGATCTGGTCAAAGGTATTGGGATACGTGAGCAGTTCGTTGTGGTTAATCTTCACCAGGAAGGGGATTTTGTGGGCATACTTGCGGGCGACTGAGCCCAGCACACCGTAAGTAGAAGCCACCGCGTTACAACCACCTTCAATAGCCAGCTCGACAATTTTGGCAGAGTCAAAATAGTCGGGATTCTTGGCGAATGATGCGCCCGCAGAGTGTTCGATACCCTGGTCTACCGGTAGAATGGAAAGATACCCCGTACCGGCCAGCCGCCCGGTATTGAACATCTGCTGAAGACTACGAAGCACCTGGGGCGTACGATCCGTATCACGCCACACCTCATCTACAAAGTTCGGGCCAGGAAGATACAGGCGGTCTTTGCTGATCGTCTGGCTCTGGTGATTCAGCAGGGCATCGGCCTCGCTACCCAGCATTTCAGTAATTTTGTTGATATCCAGATTTTGCGCTACGCTCATTGCGTTTTTCCTTCGATTTGTTTCAAATACGGATAACCGTTTCACATTATACCACTACCACAACTATTCTTTTATCCCTTGATTCGACTGACAAACGTCCGTTTCGCCCCGCTCGATTGTTTTCTTCAGCTAAGAGGTCCTATATAGCAGCCTTGCATTTGGGTAGCTGTGCAACTTTTCCAAATATTTTTGTGGGAATCGGAAAAATGGGATTCATTATTCACCCCTTCCAGCCAGGAGAATCTGCGCTAATATGGTACTTCGTCAGAAGATGAAGACAGAAAGAGATGATCGTATGCGTATCGCTGTATTGACAGGCGGGGGGGATGTGCCTGGCCTGAACCCCGCTATCAAAGCTATCGTGAACCGGGCAATGGATAACGGCTATGAGGTTTTCGGAATACGCCGGGGGTGGGCCGGACTTCTGGAATACGACCTGAACCGAGAACCCCGCGACAACTGGCAATACGTCGCGCCACTTGATCGTAACGCAGTACGACGGATTGACCGCACGGGCGGCACATTCCTGCACACCTCGCGCACCAATCCGGGTCGCGTTAAGCCGTCGGCGGTGCCAGAAAACATTTTGGCGGAAGACCGTGCCGGTGAAGACCCGGTAGACTGCACCGGGCATGTTCTCAAAGTCATCGACAAGCTGGGTATTGAATGTCTGATCCCGATTGGCGGTGATGACACCCTGAGCTATGGCGAACGGCTGCACCATGAAGGCATTCGGGTGATCGCCATCCCCAAGACAATGGATAATGATGTCTATGGTACGGACTACTGCATCGGGTTTTCCACCGCTGTGACTCGCAGCGTCGAATTCATCCATAACCTGCGCACGTCTGCCGGTTCTCATGAACGCATCGCTGTAGTCGAACTGTTCGGGCGCAATTCCGGCGAAACCTCCCTGGTCGCCGCGTATCTGGCAGGTGTAGACCGCGCTTTGATTTCTGAAGTTCCCTTTGATATCGAACGGTTGGCAAAACTTGTCCTGGAAGACAAAGCCAGCAACCCCAGCAACTACGCGATGGTCACGGTTTCTGAAGGCGCTCACCCGATTGACGGCCAGGTGCTGGAAACCGGCGAGGCTGACGACTACGGCCACCGTAAGCTAGGTGGTATCGGCAAGGAAGTTGGGGATGCCCTGAAGCGCCTTACCGGTCAAAATATCATTAACCAGCAGCTTGGCTACCTGATGCGCTCTGGCGTGCCGGACTCGCTCGACCTGATGGTGGCGGCGAACTACGCGCAGATGGCGATGGGACTGGTGGAACGCGGCGAATCCGGGCGGTTGGTGTGTTTGCAGCGTGGTGTTTACAGCGATGTGCCGATTGCAACCCTGTCACAGGGAAAGAAGCGCGTCAACGTAGCCGAACTGTACGA
>JACKCH010000016.1 GCA_020634115.1 Anaerolineaceae bacterium | reverse complement strand
TATACGCCACACTTCCGACGGGCTGTAGGACTCATGCTTGTTAATGACCAGATCAAAGGTCGAATCGGGAAACGGCAGCGTGTCATCATCCGTGACCGGGTGAACCTGCACGCCCAGCGGTTCGAGCCGTTCCCGTGCCATCGGGATATTCGGCGCGTAACCCTCCGTCGCGCAGGTGTATGCTGGCAGGGGTTGCAGCAGTGACAGAAACTCGCCTCCACCCGTTCCCATATCGAGCAGCGCAACGGATTGGCGAATCTTCGGCAAGATGATGCTGGTATAGCTCCACGTCAGCGGCGCGGTGACTACCCGGCTCGTGCCTTCGATATAGCTGAAATCCCAACCGGAAAACGGCTTATTCGCCTCGTCAACCAGGAATTGAAACAAGGAATCAATCATCACTACCCCTAATTCTCCAAGCGGACTATACAGTTCATCCCTGCATCGTGTAAATAAAGATCACGCCATTATCCAACATCGCCACTTTCCGGCTGTCCAGCGACCAGATCGCCTGGATATTGTTTGCCGGATTGTAGGCATTGGCATAGAAATGCCGGTTAAAGGTATACAGCGTCGCGCCGGTCTGCGGGTCAAGCACCCGGATCAGACCGTCAAGCCCGTATACCACAAGCATAGTACTGTCCGGCGACCAGGTGGCGTCACTTATTGCGGTCAGGTGTGCCAGCGGCGTTCGGGTCTGAACATCCCAGACTATCCCATTACCGAGGTCGTCAAAGCCGATAATCAGCCGGGCGTCCGGGCTGAAAACCGCTTTTTTAGCAGTTCCCGTCAGGCCGGTCAGCGGTGGCAAAGACTCCCCTGCACTGGTTATCCCTGCACCCCCTAAGGTAATGTCGCGGATAGGTGGTCGTGGCTCGATACCCGCCCCATCGCCAAAATATCCCCAATTCGCCCAGATAAAGCGGTTGTCTGGCGTCCAGACCCACGCGCTGGCGTGCCTGGATGGGGTATCTCCACTGACAAACGTCGCAGTAGCGATATCCACAAACACCACCCCGCCACCGTTCCCGCCACTGGAGAAGGATGTATCGAGCCGATCACCATTAGTACTCCAGGCCAGCGACTGGAACTGCCCTCTATAATCAAAAAAGGGAGACTGCCGGATGGTATAGGAATCAATCACCCTAATCAGGCCGGGCATATCCGGCTGCCACAGACGCAGATACCGGGTGTTCTCGATGCTGGCAAGCGTCTGTCCATCGGGACTCCAGGCAAAAGCAATGGGGATGTAGACATGGGGGATAACCACCGCACCCTCGTCAACAACATCGGCAGCCAAGCTGGAATCCCAGATATAGACATTGTTATTTTTGCTTTGCCACCAGATGCCCCCAGTAGCGGCCAGCAGCGTACCGCCAGGCTGCCACGCCAACCGTGTAACCGGCTGCCCGCTATGCAAGTGAACGAGTAACTGTCCGGTTTCAGCATCCCACAAACGCGCACCATAATTCGTATCAGCGGCGGCAATGACTTCCCCATCATCACGCCAGGCGGCAGCCGTACCGATGTCGGCATGACCGTGGCTGGCAGGGGAAATAAAGGGATTGGACGTGGTAGGATCCGTCACGAAAATCCGATTCGCAGCATCCACCGTGAGGAACGTTTGACTGTCAGGACTCCATTGGATCTCTTTGATGTCGTAATCATGCTCAAAGGTATTAACGATCTCACCAGTTGTCCCATCGGCAATGATGACCCAGGGATGCGTGTTTATATCCACCGTCCCGGTACCCAGAGCGATCCACTGCCCATCAGGACTCCAGGCAATCACTATGGGTTGCTGATCTTTGGCACTGACATACGCCAGCGTTTCGAGAGTATCCGCATCCCTGATCCCGGCGACATCAATCCCCGTTTTAACCAGTTTCATGCCATCAGGACTGTAGGCATTGCGATAACCAATATCAGCAAAATCGGTGTGTTCTCCGGTGGAAATATCCCAGAGGATGCCGCTGGGATAGTAATCAAAAAAGCTTTGCAGAAATTGAGTTTCATTACGCCATGTGATTCCAGAACCAAATTGCCCGGTATATTCCGGCACTGCTGAAAAAACCAACTCGCCAACGGTATTCCAGACGTGAATCGTGCCGCTGTCGGAATCCGTAGCCGCTAGGCGAGTCCCGCCGGGACTCCAGGCAATCTGGTCAGCACCTTCTAAACGTAATTCCAACGATTTAACCAACTGATCCGCGTCCCAAACGATCATCTTCCCAGCGCGATCCAACGTCGCCAGTTGGGTGCCGTCCGGGTTCCATGTCAGGGACTGAATACGAGCCTCATGACCGGGCAGGGATGCCACCTGCTCAAACATCGTCGTATCCCAGAAAGTTACCCGATTGTCGTCATCTACCCCGGCCAGCAGCGGGCGTGCCGGATTAAAGCGTGCCAGACGCGCCGCCTCAAGGTACAAGAAATCCGACAGACTGGTACCACCGAATGAATACAGCCACGCCCCGCACACGGTATCCACCAGAATCAGTGTCCCGGTGGAGTTCCATTCGACATGGAGAACCGCGCCGCGTCCGATGCGTAACGTTTCCTGAAAAAGATCGGTGTCGGGGGATTGTGCCGTAAGGGGCGACCCGAACCCGGCTAAAAAGACACCCAAAAACAGGAGTTCTACCAAGAAGCGTTTCATCGTCATTGTCCATTCTGTGTGCCTCTATGATGGCATGAATGGGGGCTATGAGCATGACGGAAACACTACGCCTGGCTGGTTTTCAGTGGTCAGTCGTCAGTTTTCAGTAAAGGCAAACAAAGGTTAAACGCCTGGTTGCGTGTGAGACAGGCGGTACAGACCGAATACAGAGGGTTCATCCGGCAAGCAGATAACTGACAACTGATAACCGATTACTGTTAGCACCTTACTCCCGGTCTTTGCGCTTTTTGAGCAGCGCCCCAGCCAGATTCGTATCCGGCGGTTTGGGCGCGAATTCACTCGGCGGCGTAAAGCGTGGTTTGGCTGCCCCCTCCCCTGCCGGAGATTGCGATGCGCTGTCAGCGGTGATCTGCTCGGCACGCGCCTGCTCCCGGCGCGACTTGAGGGCGCTCACCGTGCCGCTGACACCCCCACTAGACTCGGCCCGCTCTCGGCCCCGTTCTTTCGCGCCCATCAAACTCGAAAGCCGTTCGCTCGGAATCTGCGTCGCAATCTGGCGACCCAACAACGCCACCCGCAGCCGAATCAGGTCGGAACGGGTGATAATCAGGCGGCGTACCGCAATATCGAAAGGCAGCAGCAGCAGCGCAACCAGCAGCAACCAGGGCCAAATCGGAGTCGTCGCCATCTGAGCGCCCAGGTTGTGCGCGAAGACACCCGCCGCCGCATCGGTTAAGTCCCCACCGCCGGTCAAATCCGCGAGGGAAGCCAGCAGCAGCGCGCCATCACCCCGCTGTCCGTCCAGGTCGTATTCGGGGGAATAGCTGCGCACCCAACCGTTCGTCTGATCAAACTGCTGTTCCTGGCCGTTGACTAGCCCCGTGCCGGTCAGGTGGAGGAGGTAAGCCCCTTCCAAGTCGGGTGTAAACGTGGTTTCATAACGCCCCGGCGCAACCTGCCGCAGCGGAAGCAGCCGCGCCCGCGTCTCCGGGTCTACCAGGGAAAGACTGAGGTCAAGCCCATTGAGAAACGCGCCGTCCCGATCCCGCGCATCCACCACCAGGCGCGTCTGTTCGCCTTCGGTGATGACGCGGGTTTCGATGTATTCCGATGCACCCTCGGTAATCGTCCAGCGCACGGCCTGCCCCCAGAACCGCACAAAATTCGACCACGTCACCCAATTGGACGCCCACCGCGAGGCGGCATCACTGGTAAAAGCCACCGCCCGCCCCAGCCCATACTGCCAACTCGCCAGCAGCGGGTCATTATATGGCGCGGGGCCGGTGAGAATGGTCTGTGCGGTCACTTTGGGGGTGGTCGCCACATAGCCGAGCAGCGTCGGGGCGCTGGCGATCCCTTCAATAATTGGGCTGGTACTGGCAAGCTGCGGCAGGAACGGCTCTTCCAGAATATATGACCGGGTCGCCAACACCGTTTCCAGTGTGAAAATCATGGGGATTTGCTCAATAATCTCCACCGTATGGTAATTCCCGCCGCCCGCCGCCGCCATATCCGCCAGGAAGGGCGCCGCCCCCTCACCAATTGCAATCACCGAGGTGGTCACGCCATCCTCGTCTTTGAGGCGCTGTGCGAGTTCCACCAGCCCGTTCGAGTTCGCGCCGCCATCGGTCAGCAGAATGATGTGCTTACGATCCGATGGATCCGCCCCGATCACGCCGGAGACGAGGTTCATCCCGGCCAGGATGTCCGTGCCGCCACCGGCCCGGAGCGTGGCGACAAACCGCTGTAACGCCTGCCGATCCAGCACCGGTTGAATTTCGGCAAGCCAATAGGCCTGGCTGTCAAATGAACCGATACCGGCACGATCCGTCGGTTGCAAGAAATCTACCGAGCGGATAATAGCTTCTTTTGCCAGTTCCAGGTTGCTGACTCCGCTGGGGCCAGCGACTCCCATGCTGCCGGAACGGTCAATCAGGTAGACGATGGTCAACTGGGGTAAACGCTGCTGGTCGCGCACCTGCATACTGACCGGGAGCATCTCTTCCAGCGGCGTTTCAAAATACCCGCCGGGCGCGTAGCTATCCGGCCCGCCGACGACCACCAACCCGCCGCCCAGGTCACGCACGAAACTTTGCAGAGTCTCCATACGCTCCTGCGAAAGGCGGGTCGCCGGGACATCGGCCATCACCACCGCGTCATACTGGGTCAGCGGCACCAGACCAATCGGGAGTTGGTCGGGCGTGAGCGCATCCACGACCAACCCGGCCTCTTCCAGCGCCGGGCGCAGGTGTTCAATCTCAACCGGGTCAACGTACAGCAACAGGACGCGCGGCGGGCCAATCACCCGGCTAAATGTCGCAAGCTGGTTATTCTGGTAAAACGAATCATTGGCCGCCGGGTCTACCTGAACACGGAAATCCTTGAAACCCGCGCCGCTACCCTGTAGCCCTAAAGTATAGTTGTTCGTTCCGGCGCGAAGCTGCACATCCTCCTGATGAATCAGATCGCCAGACGCATAGACCGTAATGGTCGCGGGTGATGCGACATCCGCTGTAATCGTCAGATTCAGGTCGAATTCTTGACCGGCATTGAGTGTACTCGGCACATGCACGTTACTCACCTGGATTTCCGGCGCGGACTCCGAGGCAAAAGGTACATAGCTGATTTCGACGTTAGACGCCGCTGCCAACTGTGCCGCCGCCTCCGTATCACCTACTGTCGGATACCCATCGCTCAGTATCACCAACCGCCGGGCGGTTTCCGCCGGGAACAGCCCCAATCCCAGGCGAATCGCTTCGGCTAAATCCGTGTTGCCGGTATCCGGCGCGGCCTGAATCACGCCTAACTCCCGCACGCCGCTTAACGGGCGCTCCTGTACGGCATTGGCGCCGAACAGCACCACTCCGGCCAGATCATCCGGCCCCATACTCGGCAGCGTCTCGCGGATATAATCGAACGCCGCTTCTTTGGCGGTTTGACTCATGCTGTCCGAGACATCCACCAGGAAAATGACGGCCAGTCGGTCTGCCGAGCGAATTAGCTGCGCTCCTGCTAGTGCCAGCACCAACAGGGCGACAATCACGCTTCGCAGAACCAGGCTGGAAACATCCCGGCGGCGGCGAAATGCGACACGCGGCCAACCGATATAGAAGATGGCGGGCAGGGCAAGCAGTAAAACCAGGGCTAAAGGCGTGGTGAATGACATAACTCGCTCAATCTGAATCGTCAGAATATCGAAAGCTCGGGCAGATGCAGTTTGAGTCACTCGCCCCTCGCATTCGGTTTAACAGGTACTTCTACCCGTATTGTACCGGGCAGTTAGCAATAGTACCTCAAAATTCGCGGTATTGTTCATTTGACTCTCAGGCAATACACCGTCTCTTTCACCAAAAAACGGGTGGGCTTCGGTCACTTTTGTAGCAACTCTGTGCCAATATCAGAAACCACCAAAGCCTTTTCAGCCTTTCTCTGTCAGTCAGGGCATATTCACGCTCGTGGCGTGCCTCTCGGCGCATCCCCGCAGGCAGTGATCTACCTTCGTGTTTTTTGTGAATTCAAATATCTATTTTAGAACCAGCCGGATATGCAACAGGTATTAATAGTAGAGATATAAAACGGCGCTCTTCCCCGAATACGAGCGGATTATTCCAGAATACTTATACAAAAAGGAGCGTTTATGAATACCTTTTGGAAGCGGTTTATGGTGGTGTGTCTGGTTATCGGGTGGGTCGGCATTACGATAAGCCAGATACCGGCCCGCGCCAGAGAACCCGACTATTGGCCGACAGATGGCTGGCGAACCTCCACGCCAGAAGAACAGGGGATGGATTCCAACGAACTTTTAGGAGTGCTAAAGTACATTGAGCGAACCGGCCTCAATATCAACAGCGTGACGGTTGTCCGGCATGGTTACATCGTGATGGATGCCTACCTGCACCCCTTCGCACCGGATAAGCGCCATATCATCCACTCCTGCACCAAGAGTTTCACGTCGGCCCTCATCGGGATTGCCATCAAAGAGGGGTATCTCACCGGGCCAGACCAGTTGTTAAGCGAAATCTTCCCAAACCGCACGATGGCGAATCTGGATGCCAACAAGGAGGCCATTACTCTAAGTGACCTGCTCACGATGGTGTCAGGATGGGAATGCCGCGATTCCTATCTCTACAACTGGCAGGGGCTGCGAGAACTGCGTGCCAGCGATGACTGGATACAGCATGTGCTTGATCTACCGATGAGCGAAGCGCCCGGAACACGTTTTGAGTATTGCAACGAGGCGTCGTTCCTGCTTTCTGCCATCATCACGGAGACAACCGGACTATCGGCCTACGATTTTGCGCAGGAATACCTGTTTGGCCCGCTGGGTTTCGGGGAGGCGGTCTGGCCGACCAACCCGGACGGAATCAACATCGGGTGGGGGGAACTGCGCATCACACCGCACGACATGGCGAAATTCGGCTATCTTTACCTGCACAACGGCGAATGGGATGGTGAGCAAATCATCCCGGCAAGTTGGGTGGATGCCTCAACCCAGGCACAAATTCACGCCGGGACACTGGGGGAAAACTACGGCTATCAATGGTGGATTGAAAGCGAACAGTTTTACGCCGCCGAAGGCTATGCCGGGCAGTACATCTTTGTCGTGCCATCGCTGGATATGGTCGTCGCATTCACGAGCGGCCTCAATGGGCGCTACTTTGAAGTTCCCCAGGACTTACTTGAAGACTATATCATCCCGGCAGCAAAGGCGGACGACGCCCTGCCCCCCAACCCCGACGCGCTGGCGGAACTGGAAACATTGATCCACACTTTCGCCAATCCAGAGCCGCAGCCCGTTTCCGCACTGCCAGAGATCGCGCAGACCGTATCCGGCACGACCTACACCCTAGAGGAAAATGACCTGGGTTTTGAGACGGTGACACTCACCTTTGAACCCGGATCAGCGGAAGCGCGGTTTGACCTGGGAACCAGCCGAGGCCCGATGGTGGCTATCGCCGGGCTGGATGGGGTATTCCACATTATCCAGGACGCGGACGGTGAGGATATGGCCGCCAAAGGAAGGTGGCAGGGTAATCGTTTCGTGATTGACATCAAAACGATGCGACATCCCTGGGAAGATCAATATCAGTTCTCATTCGGGGATGGCACCGTCACATTGTCCGTGCGGGATAATGTCTACGGCGCCACCTGGCGGATTCAGGGGGAAGTTCAGCACAATAATTAACCCGATGTGATTCCCCTCGCTGCAGGGGTGGCGAATCGAGCGGTATCACAGTAACCGGCGATACCGCTCGATTTGGAAACATCCAGGATGCTCTTTGTTTTCCGTAAGGCGGACTACAGCGAATCGCAGTAGTGGGCAATCGCTTCTTCCAGGAAGGCCGGGAGATCGGGGTGGATTTTCTGGAAATTGGCGCTGAATTCAGGACTCTGGTTATACAACTGCCCCAGTCCTCGCAGCCGTTCTATCGAAGGTTCATAGAAGTAACGGAGATGCTGGTGCCAACGCGCCAGAAGCGCCTGCACCGTTGGACTGGTCGTGCCTTCGTCCATCGCCGCCGCGATGCCGGTATAAATCACGCTGCCTTCCGCTTTGATCTGTTCCTTCTTCTCCGCCGAATAGCTGTTCCAGAGTTTGGCCGATTTGCGCACCTCACCTTCATCGTACAGCCGGGCCGCCTCTTCGGTATAGTGCTTTTCCTGTTCCTCGGTAAACCCGCTGAAGACCTGTTTATTGCTCATGGTTTCATCACCTCGTATATGTTTAATCGTCCGGTCAATCGTCGTAATCAGGGTGTGCAGCCGGTTGATCCGCCCCAGCAGCACCCGGCGATGCGATTGCAGCGCCGTAATCAGGTCGAAGTCGGGATCATCCAGCACGCCCTGAATCTGACTCAGTTCCAGACCGAGTTCTCGGTAGAAGAGAATCTGCTGCAGCCGCAAGACCGCCCCCTCGTCATAGTACCGGTAGCCGTTATCCCCGGTTGTTGAGGGCGGCAGGAGTGCAATCTCATCGTAATAGTGTAGGGTGCGAATACTCACACCCGCCAGATCGGCCAGTTGTTTGACGGTATACACAGCAGCATCTCCTCTACTCGACCCACATAATAAACTATGACGTAACGTGAGAGTCAAGCGAATTTACAAATCTCATGACCCACTTTGCCAAAGGCGATCATCAGGCTACAATGGGAGAAGATTGGGCATAGACCGGAGTGAGACGACATGGCGTATGGGCGGCTTGACATCTTCTGGCCGGATGGTGTTTTTAAAACCTTCCCATTAATCGAAAATGCCATTTCGATTGGGCGTTCGAGTGGCAACACGATTATGCTGGATACCACGACCATCTCGCGGTATCACTTCAGCATCACCCACGACGGCCAACAGGTCTATATCACGGACATGGACTCGGTCAATGGGACGTTCGTGGACGGTATCCAACTCCAAAAAGACACCCCCCGCCCCCTCTACGGCGGCGAAGAAATCCAGGCCGGACACCTGCGGATTATCTACCATCATATTGATGAGCAGCCCACGCAGCCGGTTACGCCCATTGATGAGACGACACAGCGTATCGAACTGGAGCAACCGACTTTTAAGATAGACGTTCAGGGGCCAACCCAGGCGTTCTCGCCAGGGGCGCACATGTCGGCGGAACTTTCAATCACCAATACCGGTGAGGAAGCGTGCCGCTTCATAGTGGAAGTCGCCGGGATTCCCAGGGAATGGGTGCGAATTGACCGCCCTCAACCGGAAATTATTCCCAATGACACGGTACAGGTGCTTATCAACTTCAAACCCTTGCGGCGCAGCGATAGCGCACCGGGCGACTATCCCGTTACGGTAAGTGTTTCTCCGAAAGAAGCCCCGGATAATGTATTGGTCGCCCATTTCCCGGTTCGAATCCTGGCTTACAATGGTTTTGCCGCCGCACTGGAAACCACCCAGTTAAGCAGCGGCGAACGATTCCGGCTGCATCTGCACAACCAGGGCAGCGCTGATCTGCCAGTGACCGTCGCCGGGCGTGATTTGAGCGGCAAACTCCGCTTTCAGATTCTCTCGCCACAGGTCACGGTAACGCCAGGGCAGCGCCTGACGATTCAAGGAGAAATCAAACCGCAGCAGCCCCTTTTGTTCGGTTCGCCGCAGCGTTACCCCTTCGATCTGCTGGTGCGCTCGAACGATGCCGCTGAATTTTTGATTCCCTCGCGCGGCTACTTTATTGAAAAACCCATGCTTCCCGTCTGGACTCCGTATGCGCTGGCAGCGGGTGGTGTGGCAGTGGTGCTGGCGCTGATTCTCCTGGTGGCGCTGATTTTCACGCCGCACCCAGAACCGAATATCAGCCTGTTTGCCGTGAACAGTACCCAGGTTGCCCAGGGCAGCACGTTGGATTTAAGCTGGGCGGTGACAGATGTCGCGGTGCTGCGCCTGGAACTGAACGGCGTACCGATTGAAACCACGCTCGATCCGCAAAGCAGCGGCGTAACGGTAGACACCAGTGGGCTGCATGGCGCGGTAGAGATTGCGTTGGTCGGAGAAAACGGTGAGAAAACCAGCAACGCGAGTCAGGCGGTCTATATTTATGAACCGCTAGGCAGTGTTGTCTTTACAGCAGACCCACCAGTTATGGTGCGTTACGTGGTGGCAAACCTGTCTGTGCAGTGGGATGTCTCCGGCGCGGTTTCAACCCAACTCACCGGTGTGGGCGCGTTCAGCAACACCGTGATTGACCCCAGTTATGGCGCGGCGGCGACCCTCAACGATATTGTGGGTATCCCCACCGGGCCATTTACACTCACACTGACCGCGCACGACGAAGCCGGGAACACACTCCAGCAGACCATTGATATTCAGGTGGTCAACCCGGAATGCGGCCCGGTCAACGGCAGTGTGACGCTCTATGCCGGGCCAGACCCACGTCACCAGGTCGTCAGCACCGTATCGAGCGGCACGATGGTCGTGGTCAATGCGCAGGACAGCAGCGGCCAATGGTTGCGGGTGGAAGTTCCCGGCGGGAATACCGGGTGGGGCTTGCGGACGGATTTCGTCTGCGCGGATAATTTTGACCCCAACGACCTGTACAAAGAGGTCAATCTGCCAACTGTACCGCCGCCCACCTACACGCCAACACCGACGCACACGGCAACACCCACCATGACCGCCACATTAACTGCAACACCCACCCTCACACCGACGCTGACAGCCAGCCCGACGTTAGTCCCCACACTGACGTCAACGGCGGAGGGATAATGTTCACCGGGTTGCCCCTGGCGCTGCACCCACCTAATCCAGCGATCCGACTGCGACGCGCCCGGCTGACGGATGCGGATGCCCTGCACCAGACCTGCTGGCCGGAACGCTCTTTCGGACCGGTGTATCAACTGCTATCACGCGCCAATCAATATTTCGGTGCAGGACGCGGCGCGGGTTTCGTGCTGCTCTCTGAAGATGAAAACCCAATCGGCTTCGGCCAATTCACCCTCTGGCCGACCTGTGCGGAAATCAGCGATCTGATTGTGGCCGAAACCTACCGAGGGCAGGGACGCGGCACCGCCCTCATCCAGCATATCGCCCAGGAAGCGCGGCGCATCGGCGCGACCACCCTCGAAATCGGGGCGGCGCTGGATAACCCGCGCGCATTGGCGCTTTACCACCGCTTAGGCTTCACGGACAGCCACGTTGTTCACCTGCTCAATGGCATCGAAAGCGTCCAATACCTTCGCCTCACCATCAATGGATAACGATGGTGTGGTGCGCCTGCCCCATATCCTCTGCTAAAATAATAAAATCTTATTGACCTTATTCAAAGAGAGCCTTGCCAATGGATCAGGCTGAAATCCTGGCGCTGTATGACCAACAGCAGCGCCGTGACGTGGTGTATCCCCATACCCGCTGCGAAACCACACCCTACACTGTTCGCACTATTGACGTGGTCAGTGCTGGCGAAATCACCGGTGTATTTTACTCCCAAATGGCAGAGGCCAACGCCGACACGGTAATTGAGGGGGAAATTCGCTTCTTCCGTGACCTGGGACATAACTTCGAGTGGAAAGTGTTCACCCATGACCAGCCCACCGACCTGAAAGACCGCCTCGCCCGATATGGATTTGAGGTTGGCGAGGCCGAAGCAATTATGGTGCTGGACACCCAGCACGCGCCGGATGCGCTGCGTCAACCTGTCCAGGCAGATGTACGCCAGATCACCAACCCGGATGAACTCGATGCAGTACGCAAAGTGCTGGAAACCGTATGGGACGATGATTTCACTGGTTTGTTTACGCGGTTAGCGACTGACTTGCGGGACAATCCCGACTATCTGACGGTGTTCGCGGCCTATATAGGTAACACCCCAGTGAGCGCAGCCTGGATGAGCTTCTTGCCGAACAACGACTTTGTCGGACTGTGGGGCGGTTCGACGCTGGCCGAATATCGCGGGCGCGGACTGTATACGGCACTGTTGGCCGTCCGGTTGCAAGCGGCGCTGGGACGCGGCTACCGTTTTCTCACGGTGGATGCCGGGCCGATGAGTCGCCCGATTCTGGAAAAGCTCGGCTTTATCCAGATTACCACCGCGTACCCGTGCATCTGGTATCAAAACAAGCCAGCGGAGAGCGCCTGATCCGACGATCTCTCTACTCAGCGTCTTAAGTGAAGTCTTGAAAGAATTCCGACAAAACAGCCAGAATTCGTAGGGGCGCACGGCGGTGCGCCCTCGTTAGAAACATATGATAACAGGCTTTAACCCGTCCCAGCGGAGGGAATGCCCCACACCCGGGTCGTACCACCACTGTCGGTCACCAGCAGCAGGCTGCCGTCATCACTGAAGGCCAGGCGGGTGATAGCTCCGGTCTGGCCGGTCAACTGGGCTGCTGCTAAGCCGAGGTTCACATTCCACAGAATAACCCGGCCATCTGCGCTGCCGGTTGCTAATAGGTCCCCAGCAGGCGAAAACGCGAGTGTATCCACGCTGCCAGTATGCCCCTGAAGCGGGAAAAGCACCTGCACCCCGGTTTGATTCACCGTCCATAATTGTGCCTGTCCAGCAGCGCTGCTGGTTGCCAGCAATTTACTATCTGGGCTGAAGGCCAGGCCGGTCACGCTGGCCGGATGCGCCAGTACACTCATCACCGTCGCGCCGGTTTCGGTGTTCAGGAGCGTAAGTTGGCCGTCTACGCCGCCACTCGCCAACAGCTTGCCATTTGGCGAAAACACGTTAATCCCCAGCGGAGTCACGAAATTGGAAAGCGTTTGTATCTGGCTGGCATTCGCTGGTGAAAGTGCAGCTATAGGTATACTGACAGGCGGGATAAGCCTCGCGTCTACCGGTTCAAGCCAGTAATCGCTCTCACCGTTGTCGACCTTCCCTTCTACTGTCCAACCGACCAAGCCATTATAGTCCACGCGCCACCACACCAGTTTATCCACCTGGCTGCACTGCGGCCCTTCTAATACTGCGAATACCCCGCCGGGCGGGATTTCCCCTAGGTACGTGCCGCTGGTTCCGGGGATAGAACGGACATTATTGGGGATCGAATCGCCGACATTGACGACCTGCCCCTGGATACCAACGCTCAAACGAGGTGTGATGTAACCGGCGTCGCCCGGCGGCGGACACACGGCGGCAGGGTTGGAGGCTGGGGCTGAATCCGAATTACACAGGATGACGATGCGTTGGTCATTAGAAACGCGGTAATCATACTGCACATTGTTATAGGTCAGCACGAACTTAAAGCCGCCGGTCTGCACTTGAATATAGCTCATTCCCGGCTGCGGGCAGCCCAGACTGGCATCCGGGTAGACCGATTGCGCCCATGTCCAGTTCTGCAAATCACCTATGGTCAGTGTGCGCCCTACCCGACTGCTCAAGTCATTCAGTGCAGCGTTGACCGGGTCAGGAATTTGCTGCTGTGCGCTGGCGGATAGCGCCGGGATAAATAACCCAATCATCAGAATCATCAGGAACTTCTTCAGCATAGATCTCTCTTTTCTACATGATGTCTTATCTGGAAGGATACGATAACAAGGTATGCACCTTAGCTGCTGGCCGCTTGCTGACTAGCATCTAAGCTGGTTAGCGCTTTAGCATTTTAGCCTAACCAGCTATCTGGCTATTTTTTGCTGGCGGCTGACGACTCTCTACCACCGATCCCAATGGATCACATCTTCAAAATCGCGCCGCCCCGCTTTGCCTAACCCCTGGCGTGCCTCGTCCGCTGGATAGCCAAAAGATATCACAATCGTGATGAGCTTATCTTCTGGGAAACCGAGCAGTTCACGCGCTGCGTCCGGTTGGTAAACCGTCCCCAGACACGAGCCGACGCCGATTTCCAGCGCCGCCAACTGCATATAAGAAGCGGCCTGCCCTGTGTCGAACATATGCCAGGCGAAGCGTTCCCCCGGCACGGGCGTGACGATGGCAACACACAGCGCTGCCCCGGCCACATGCCCCAGGAAATTCCCCATTGTAGACAGTTTTTGTAATGTCTCTCGGTCACGAATAGCGATAAAGTCCCAGGGTTGGCTGTTCTTGGAACTTTGAGAACGGCGCCCGGCGTCCAGAATCCGGTGCATGGCTTCGTCCGGCAGCGGCTTCTCCTGAAAGTGGCGTACCGCCCGTTTTTCCCGAATCGCGTCCCATACCTGCATGAGCATATCTCTTTTCTGCCTGCGCTACGGTTGACCCTATCTTAGCGTGTGCGTTTTCGTACGTCTATGTACCTTCGGGCTACACCGGAGGTACTGAAGTCGTGGGCATTCGCTTTTGGTTTCCCCCGCAAGCCTGTATAATGACCAGTGAATATAATGATGCACACAATAAAGGGTCTTGGCAATGGGACGCAAGCGACTTTTCCTGCTAGTGAGCTTGGCGCTGGTCGTGATGGCTGGTATAGCGTGGGCCGCGCCGCCCGCCCAACAGATTGATGATTTTAACAGTTTTGTACGGAATGTCCGCGCTGACCTCGAATTGCTGGCGGATGAAGTCTTCAGCGGTGGACGCCCGGACGGGTGGACATCCAACGATGACAGTCGTAACCTGGCGAAATTCGTGGCTGATCTTTGGTTTGATAACGAGCTACTGGCAAACGCGGTTTTCAACAATGAACGCCAGGACGGGTGGATTGGCGCACCTTCGACCAGCAACGCCGTCATCGTGGCTCGCAATGTACGCCATGATCTGGAACTCACTGCCGATGCCTTCTGGGGGTTCGACAACCGGCGTAACGAATGGCACGGGTCAGCACCACGTTTTCGCTGTTCACGGTCTTTGCAAAATCTGGTGACGCTGCTAGCGGACGTGAATAATGTCAACTTCCAGAGTCCGGAAACCGCTTTCAATTACTGTTCGCTGGTTTCCCAGGAAGCTGAAGACCAGGTGCTGCGAATCGCGCTCAGTACTCCGGAAGTCGAACAGGAAACGCCGGGACTCATTTTGGCGGTGCGCGGCGACCTGGAACGCCTAGCGGATGAAAAACTCGGCCTGAACACCCGCCCGGCGGGCTGGCGCGGCAACCGTGACCCCAATTCCCCCACCCTGGCAAGCGACATCTTCCTCGACCTGGATACGCTGGCAAACGACCTCCTCGGCCAGAACCAGCGCCCGGACACCTGGATCGGCATCATCCCGAACGCAGCCTACTTCGCTTACCGCAACCTGCGCCATGACCTGGAACTACTGGCAAATGCGGTTGGACAGGTGCCACGCCCGCGCGGTTGGCAGGGGCTTGACCCGATTCTGATCTGCGACCCAACCGTGCAAGACCTGGTTTTGATGGCAGCTTTCAATTACAGTTTTTCACGGGAAGGGATACCGGAAGGCGCATCCTACTGTCAACAGGTGAGCCAGGCCGCAAACCAACTGGTGGAAAACCCGCCTGTATCTGAAACAGCCGGCGAACAGGAAAGCCGCTACCGGGCGAAATCCCGGCTGGCCTTCAGCTATCTCGACCCGGCAGCGACTCAGTACATGGGCGTGATGCCCTACGATATTGAGTTCCAAGCCTGGTATCGGAACTACGGCGACTCCACGATGATGTTTGTTTCCGGCCAGGATTTCGCGGTGTTCATTGACCGTCGCTGGACAACAATGGATGAGAATGTGTTCCGCAGCCTGCCGACGATTGAAGGGGTGCGTCCGCTGACATTTTGCGATGCGACCTGGTGCAACGGCCCTGGCCCGACACCCACCCCCACTGGCTCCGGCGCGATTGAACTGCTTTTGAACGCCAATACACCGCCTGCACCGGTCAATCCGGCGGATGTCAGTGCCCAGAAGCAGCAGGTTTCATGGAACAACATCCGTGTGACGTATCTGCTGGATAATACGGCCAACGATACCGCCCAGGTGACGCTGGAAATCTGCAAAACCACCAGCCAGACGGACTGTGAACCGGTGACACTGGTCTTCGATAACAACCTGAACGCGGCGAAACCAGTTCTGTCGCAGTTTAACGGGCTTAACGTCTATGAATTCGGGTACGGCTATACCGATAACCTGATTATCGAAGGGGCAACACTGTTCTCGCCGGATGTTTGGATCAGCGACCCCACCATTCGCTAGTGAAGGCACCGGGGGAGCGGGATAACAGGCCGTGTCCTCCAACCTATATTATATCCATCCCTCTATATAACAACTGCCGGGTACGTTGATGCACCCGGCAGTTTTCTATGCTGCAAAACCACATATCTACGCCAGAACAAGCTCCGGCACAGCCACCGGTTGACGCTGCTGAACGGTCATCGGCAGGCCATCTTTGGGGTTGAGCGTGATGAGCGGCAGCATTTCAACCACCTGCCCCGATTGGAGACGTAGTTGATAACGACTGGCAATCGTCGCCAGCAAAAGCTGGGCTTCCATCATGGCGAAGCTGTTGCCGATGCACACCCGCGGCCCGCCGCCAAATGGCACGTAAGCGTAACGCTGTTGCGCGGCCTCGTTTTCCGGGGTGAACCGCTCCGGCTGGAAGGCCTCCGGTTCATCCCACCACTGCGGGCTGTGGTGGGTAATGAACGATGTGATGGCAACGACGGTATCTTTTGGTACAAAATAACCGCCGATTTCCAGATCTTCCATCGCCACCCGGCTAAACCCAAAGGCCGGGGGATACAGCCGCAGCGATTCCTTCACCACCATTTCCGTGTAAGGCAGTCGCTTGAGGTCGGCCAGCGTAGGCGGTTGCCCCGCCAGCGCCGTGTCGAGTTCGGCGTGAAGTTTGGCTTCGACTTCGGGATTCTGTGCCAGCAGATACCATGTCCAATTCAGCGCGTTGGCAGTGGTTTCATGCCCGGCCAGGAAGAGCGTCACCAATTCATCCCGTGCCTGTTCATCGGTCATGTGTTTGCGGTCTTCATCTTCGGCCATGAGCAGCATGGAGAGCAAGTCGCCGCGATCTTCACGAGTCGTCTTCCAATCCTGAATCAGCCGGTAGGAGATTTCATCCAGCGCACGGCGAGCCTGTCTTGCCTTTCGTTCCGCCGGGGTTGGCACCCAGGTTGGCAGCAGCATGGCACGGCCCTCAACAAAATAGTGCTGGATGACCTCCATCGCGGTAGCCACATCTTCTACGTCATCCACGACATCAGCGTTAAACAACGTTTTGCCCACAATCCGCATGGTCAACCGCCGCATCTCCTCGCTGATATCCAGACGGGCATGATCCTGCCAGCTATTCACGGTATCCAGGGCATAGTTCACCATCGTATCGGCATAGGCTTCAATACGGCGGGCGTGCAAAGATGGCGCGACCAGTCGCCGCTGCCGCTTCCAGAAATCGCCGTTGCTGGTCAGCAAGCCGTTCCCCAGGAAACGTGCGAGACCGCGCTTGGTGTCGGTATAGTCCGAGTCTTTCTGAAATTTAGCAGCCTGCGCCACCAACACCTGGTGAATCAGATCAGGGTCGGTGATGACATACTGTCGCATATTGCCAATCTGGAATTGGAAAATGTCCCCATAGAGTTCATGGTTTTTCACCAGGAAGCCCATGAAATCCTTGGTTAAGTCAGATAAGAATCGCAGTTGGGCGATAGCACCTTTGATCGGTGGCGGGCCAGGTGGAAAGTGATGCTGAGACATAGATATTACCCCTACTACATTTTACACAGTGTCGCTTATTTGACGATTTGTTGTACAATATACAGGATAAACAAACTGAGGATGCTGTCAACAACCAGATTTCTCATCGTGTAGCATAATAGACAGGCGTTCACCAATGAATGAAACCAGTGAAAAAATTGACCGGCGCAAACAACGCACCCGCCAATATCTGCGCGATGCACTCATGGCATTGATCGTTGAAAAGGGGTATGACACGATCTCGATTCAGGACATCACAGACCGGGCAAATGTCAGCCGCCCTACCTTTTACCTACATTACAGAGACAAAGAGGAATTGCTGCTCACCAGCCTGGAAGAGGTGTATGACGACCTGAACGCCCGGATCGGAGAAATCACGCCAGAGGGATTGATGACGGACGGCAACCCGATGGAGTTAGTGGCTTTCCAGCACGTAGCCGAATTCGCAGATTTCTACCGGGTAATGCTTGGCAGACGTGGCGTAGCGGCCTTTATCATCCGCGTTCAGGACTACCTAGCAGGCGTGTTCCGCCACCACATTGAAATCTGTTATCCTACGGAATATGTGCCGAATGTGCCGGTGGATATTATCACCTACCGAGAAGCCGGGGCGCTGATTGGCACGCTCAGTTGGTGGTTGGAAAACGGAATGCCCTACTCCCCAACAGAAATGGCAAAACTCCATTATAAGTCCAGCGCGCAAGGTATGTTGTGGAGCCTGGGGATCACGCCGGATGCCAGTTAAGACAGATCGCCCGGTTGCAATAGTTCATCCAGCACCACCCGCGCAATACGGTAGTCACCGCCAATCCGCGCTGCCGTAATGCGCCCCTCATCTATCAGTTGCAGCACATCGCTCTCAGAAATCCGCAGATAGCGGGCGGCTTCGTCTACTGTCAGAACACTGGGGAAAGTCGCCGGTTGTGGGGTTGAGGCATCATACGGCATCCTCTTTCGCTTTGTCGAGGTGATCTCGGATTCCGGCGCGGTCAACACCAGAACCGCTGCGGCAATCAGCGCCGCGAAAACCAGCAGCACCTCTACCGTCGCCACCGAACTCAGCGCATCCATATCGAGGTTTTGCAAAGCCTGGGAGAATTCGGGATTCAGGCTCAGGACAAAAATCATAATAATATCAACAACTAACGGGAGTATCAGCGCCCCACCGACCAACCGCGCCCGGTTGCCGATGACCACCCGTTGGCCGATACGAACACGCCCGGTGAATACATAGTATAACCCGGCGAAAAAAATGAAACTCTCACACATGCTGTTCCCCTAAATGCAGGCCAAAGGCGTCGAATGGACAGACGATTCATTACGGCCAGCGTAACCGCTGGGCAACATCATCCACAACCAGATGAAAGAGTTCGTTCATCAACTCATCGCTGACCTGGTACATCCCGCCGAAATTACCATCGCCGAGATGCTGTCGTACCACTGGTTGAGAGCGATCAATATTGTAGAAACCCACATCCGGCTTAGCATCTGATGGACTTTCCGCCACCCGGTTAAAGGGGAAGTTTTCCCCCCAGTTCGCATGGTTGAATTTCAGGCCGTGGTGCGCCTCAAAAGCCCGCACAATATCGCTCCGCCACCAATCATACCATTGAACCTGAACTTCATCATCTTCCAAAAAGATTTCAAGCGGTGCGGGGAGCTGATTACCGCCATGCCCGTTGAGGAAGAAGAACCGGCGGAAACCCTGATGAAGCAGCGACTCGAATATCTCAGCGATCACCCGGTTAAAAGTGTGGCGCGTGATACTGATCGTACCGGGGAAATCCGCAAAAAAGCGGCTGATGCCAAAGTTAAACGCCGGCGCAACCAGCACATTTTCTCGCTCTGCTGCTGCCTGCGCGATTTTGGAGGGAATCAGAATATCGGTGAGCAGACTGAGGTAGGCGTGCTGCTCCGTCGCCCCAGTGACGAGAATAACACGATCATCCTGTTCCAAGTATCGCTCAACATCCATCCAATTCAGGTCTTCAAAGCGCATCTTTCACCTCTGTTACAAACCTGGCTTAATGACATTATAGCGCAGTGCGGAGAAAGGGATGTATAAGCTTTGGGACGCCCAGTAGTACCAATTACCCGCAAAATTTAGCTCGGAATTCACATTTTTTCGATATTTGTCAACAAATTGTCATGTACACTAGAGAGGATTATATGCGGTGTAGAGTGATCTTCAAAGAGAATGCATGTTAAGCGAACACCAAAGACTTGATTTCCTATACCGGTTGACAAACGCCCTTCAACAAGCGGACTCCAGCATTCCTATTGTCCTGCAAACCACGCTGCATTCAAGCGCCCGCGTTTTAAACGCGCAGGATGGCTGTGTGGTGACATTTCATCAAGATGATCGGCCAGGAGAAATTTTCGCGCTGCGGGCAGGGACTCGCACCGATAACCGAGAGGCCTGGCGGGAGTTCGTCCAGCGCGGACTGATTGGGTATGTGCAGTTCGCCCAGCGGATCATCATCGCACGCGACATCACTACCGACCCACGTTGGCAAACCAGCAGCCTGCCGGACTTGCCACAGACTGGTTCTGCGGTCGGGATACCGTTGAGCAAAGGCGGTCAGATGTATGGTGTGATGCTCTTTATGCACAAAGAGATTGACGCCTTTGACGACACGACTGTTCACCTGCTGGAAGCGGTATCGAACCTGGTTTCGGCACTGGTGGGGAACGCCCTGGTCTTCAACATTTCCCCCAGGGATGAAACGCGCTTCCAGTGGCTATTTGAGGGCGCAGTTGTCCCCATCATTGTAACCGATCTGGACGGTTATATCGTTGACGCCAATCGAAAGGCCGCCGAGTTCCTGGACTACCGACGGGAGCAGCTTCTGCGACTGCCAATCACTGCGATCCATCGAATGGGAACGGGGCCAATCGGCAACAACCGATTCAACTCACTGAAATCCGGCGACGAAGTCGAGTTTCGCACGGCTGCCTGGCGTTCCGACGGGACGGACATACCCGTGCTGGTACGGGCGCAGCGCGTTTTCCTGAATGACCATGACGTGATTGCCTGGGTCGAACAGGACATCACGACCCAACTCGAGCTCGACCAACTCCGGCAGGACCTGACCGCGATGGTCTATCATGACCTGCGCGGGCCGCTGCACACGGTTTACGGCAGCCTCACCTCCTTAGGGCGCTTTTTATCGAATCACAACCAGCCCATCGTGCTGGACCTGCTCCAGGTGGGACTGCGCAGCACCCGTCAGCTTTCGCGCATGATTGAAAGCCTACTGGACATCCAGCGGTTGGAAGCCGGGAAAGCAATTCTCGACCCCAAGCCAACCTCCATGCACAATCTGTTGGCCTCCGCCGCGCAGCTTATCCAGCCACTCGCCACCGAAGGCAACCAGCGGCTCACGTTTGAATTGAATGATGAACTGCCGTTTGTCGAAGTGGATGCGGATATGATTCTGCGCGTGGTCACAAACCTGATGGAAAACGCATTGAAATACTCGCCACCAGGCGGTTTTATTCGGTTGGGCGCTCGCCTGATGGATGATTCCGTACAGGTCAGTGTGGTGGACTCGGGGCCAGGGATTCCCACCCACATGCAGCGCCAGATTTTCGACAAATTCAGTCGTGTGAAGTATACCGATGTGCCGAAAGGAATCGGGCTGGGGCTGGCGTTCTGCCGGTTAGCGGTGGAAGCGCATGGCGGACAAATCTGGGTTGAGAGCGAACCGGGCAAGGGCTCATCATTTGTTTTCACGCTGCCGGTCACCAAAACATCCGAACCCGTCATGGTGGCATAGGTGTCTGACACAGATCATTCGTGATAACTGATGAACTCCAACAGTGAGCCATCAGGATCTCGAAAATAGACGCTCTGCCCCCTGCCCTGTGCGCCGTTGCGTACCACCGGCCCTAATTCGACAGCGACACCCTGTTGCTGAAGATGCGCCATCGCTCCAGCAATTGCACCATCCCACACGAAACACAGGTCGCTGTTACCCGGCATCACGGGCTGGCGAGCGACAGGTACAGCCTCCACGCCCGGGCCGTGGCAATTGAGCTGCACAACTCCAAAGCGATAAGCCCACCCATTGCCTCTGGGGATCAGTTCCGCGCCCATGACATCCCGGTAAAACCGGTTCGATATGTCCCAGTCAGATACGTGAATCACGCAGTGGTCTAATTGTGTGTTCATAAGATTTCCCTGATGCGTCGTACAATGGTGAAACGAATTATTCCACAGCCCGTGCCGGAAAGAAAATCCAGGCAGACCATCTGCCCACCGAACAGAGCATTGCACGGGGACTATGGCAACAGCACCCTTCACCGTGATAAAATTTCACTCAGTATTGTGAGGAATGGTTTGAGAGAGGGCTAAGATGTCAGGAGTGCTAGAGGGTAAAGTCGCTGTTGTAACCGGTGCAAATGGGAATGTTGGGCAGGCCGTGTCCCGGCTGTTCGCCGCTGAGGGAGCACAGGTCGTCCTGGTGGGACGCAACGAAGCCGATGTTCAATCATTGGCGACAGAACTCAAGGGCATCGCGGTCATGGCGGATGTCACCGATCTGGATAGCGTAGAAACTGCCGTACAGAAAATCCTTCTTGAGGCCGGGCAGATGGACATTCTGGTGCACACTGTCGGCGGATTTGCGATGGGCAAGCCGGTGCATGAAAGCGGGCTGGATGTCTGGGACAAAATGATGACTCTGAATGCCCGTTCACTCTATATCACCGCTGGCCGGGTGGCGCGTTATATGGTTGAAAACAACATTCAGGGCAAAATCGTGGGAATTCTGGCGCGGAATGCTAACAAAAGCACGGCAAAATCCGCCGCGTATTCAGCCAGTAAAGCCGCTGCCCAGCGGATCATCGAAAGTATGGCTCTGGAATTACGCGGCCTGGGGATTAACGTCAATGCGGTTGTTCCTGGCACAATTGACACCCCACAAAACCGGGAAGCCATGCCCCAAGCAGACTTCACCAAGTGGGTACAACCAGAGGAAATCGCCCAGGCGATCCTGTTTTTGGCCTCACCAAACGCCACCGCGATTTCTGGCGTGAGTCTGGAAATCTTCGGACGAACCTAACCGGACTGACATAGCTCTAAAGCGGGTTATGTCGCGGGATACTAAAAACAAAACGGGCGCCACCATCAGGAGCGGTTTCATACCGGATGTCGCCGCCATGTATAGCCAGGATGTGGCTGACAATTGCCAACCCTAGCCCGGTACCATGCTGTTTGCCAAATGTCACAAAGGGTTCAAACATCGTGGCGACAATGTCCGCTGGCACGCCGGGGCCATCATCAGTCACCGAAAACAGAACTTTGTCTTTGCTCAGTTCTGCCCGGACAACAACCTGTGTACCACCCTTACCCTCAATGGCGTCTACCGCATTATTCACCAGGTTTTGGAAAACCCGTGAGAACCGCTGTGCGTCAATGCTAACCATCGTATCAGCAGGAGTTGCATTTTCGATCAAGATTTTCACCGGGCGTTCCAATCCTGGTGGCAGCAGCAGGTCATTGACATTCCGCAGGAACAAATTCACCGGTATCGGCGATTTCTTTACATTCTCATCGCCCAGGGTGTAGTCCAGAATTTCCTGGGACATTGAGGAAAACATATTCACATACGTGATAATCTGGTCAGCGAAGGCCTTCCGCTCCTCGAAAGTGACGTTTTCTTCCTGCAGAATCCCGGCGTATCCCAGAATAATCGCCAGCGGATTTTTCATATCATGCACCAGACTGCTCATCGTCTGACCAATCAGACTTAACCGCTCCGCCCGGCTGAGTTTTTCTTGTGTGGACTGCAATTCCTTCAAGGTGTGTTCCAGGTCACTCGTACGCTTCTGCAACTGGCTTAACAGCCGCGCCGCATGAATAAACAGCGCGGTATGGTGTGTGAGGGTATTCAACAGGCGCACATCATCGGCATTAAAGGACTCGCCAGGGCGCTCATACAGCAGCACCAACGCACCCAACCGTTCTTCATCATGACGCAGCGGCGCGCATAACACCTGGTCAGAGTCAAAAATCTGCGCATCGTCGTAAGCATAGAGGGTACTCAACGCCAGTTCACGTACCCGTCCCATCCAGAATTCAGGAGCGGTATCCTCCGGCAAAAAACTGGCGGGAGCAAGCGAGGATTCACCCTCATCCCAGACGTAAATCGCCCCAGCTTCGGCCTGGATAATATCATTAATGGCAATCAATACGGCGTCCATGATCTTTTCCAGAGGCAGCGCCCGGCTGAGGATCGCCCCCAGATCGTACACCAGGTTGATCTCTTCATAGCGTTCCAACGCCTCAGTGCTCAACTGCCGTTGCCGCCAGGTTTCCACTGCCAGGGCCTCCAGCACCGTCTTAAGATGCCTCAGCAAGAGTGTAGATTTTGCACCGTCAATCAGCGGCAGCCCCACTGTGCCAATGGTAGAGTGGTCTACATTGAGCGTTTCATACTGGAAGTCCGCACCTTTAGGCACCGACTTGCCGTAAAAGTCCCGCCCTTCAGAGTCAAGAACCACCACATTGTTTTGCAGGTCGAAAGCCGCTTCAAACGAAGTGAGTATTTTTTCTACCGTCGATTGAGTTAGATACTCGTGGATGTCTTCCACTCTGGGCTGAAATGCGTTAGAAACCATGTTATTCATCAGATAATCGCAATCAATAAGTCAACGGACACAATTGGTAATTCCTCCCAAAACAACCCTCACCACGCTAGATCCGCTCCCAGACAGCACTTAACTGGCTGATCAGGTGAGATGGCTTAAAGGGCTTGGTCATAAAATCGTTCGCCCCCGTCGCCACGGCTTGTTCTCTATTGGTCGTGTAGTCGCCGCGTGCAGTGAGAATGATGATGTAGGGGGTGTAGTCTGATTGTTGGCGAATACGCTGGCAGACATCATACCCGTTCATTTTAGGCATCAACACATCCAACAGAATAAGTTCCGGGTGCTCTTCAAGAGCGATCTGAATGGCTTCTTCACCATCTTCTGCCAGAAGGATTTCCAATTTGACAGCTTTAATGCGCTCGATCACGCGACTGAGCAGCACGCGAGTCATATCTTCATCGTCAACAATCAATACCTTCTTTGCAGCTAAATCGGAGTCTGGCATAAAGACCTCTGGCAACACTCATCAGATGATTATGGATAAGGTTACGTATAAACCAAAAGGAAATAAAAATAATGAATAGTGCCTTTTGGCTTCGCTATTTTTCATTATACGTCAACTCAAGTAAGATAAGATGAAAAATTTTCAAAAAAATAATTTGTTTTTTGACACCAAAACTCTAAAATCCTCAATTCAGTAACACACACTCAACAGTCTTGTGACGTCTGGGAACGCATTCAGCGGCAAGAAATAGAGTGGTCATGCCAGGACAATCCAATAGCGGCGGACAGGAGCGGAGTGGCCGGGAACAACGATGACATCCTGCAATAAACCGCCATTGGCCTCAATGATTTTGCTGGAACCAATATTGGTGTCATCACACGTGACGAGTACCCGTTTCAGCCCAAGTTCCCGCACTTTATGCAATCCCAGGCGCAAGATCGCCTTGCCATACCCTCGCAACCGCATGGATGGACGTATTTCATAGCCGATATGCCCGCCAATCAGATTCAACGAATCATTCAGTTCATGGCGCAACGACAACCTGCCAATAAAAGTATCTCCATCAATCAACCAGTAGAACGTTTCCGGAACTCTGCCAGGACGGGGATACGTTTTGCAAGCATGTAAAGTCTGGACAAAATGCAGAAAATCCGCCGCAATCTCACGTGGAGTCCAGTCGAGATAGCGCCCTTCCTCCTGGAACTCACGGATTGCTTCCAGGTAGGTTTCTTTATAACGAATGTCGGCCTCGGTTAGAAAAAGCATGTATTCAACTTTCCACATGCTGAGCTGCTGTGATTCTCGCCAGCCAGCCGTTGGTCTGACGGGGTGAGCGCAGGCGAATTTTCACCAGGTGAGCATACTCTGGACGATACGGTAAATCACTGTATTCGCGGCGGCGGCGCGGATGCGTCTGAATCGCCCACAAGAAAATCGAGTCCCGGCTGAAAACACCGCGCAGGTTTTCACGATTGCCACTCCATAGCTCTTCCTGCGTGACAACTCGCCGGACAGTACGACGAAACAACCGCCACAACACCAGCCACAGCGGATAGTCCAGCCAGACAAGCGTATCCGCCTGCGACCAGAGTGCAGAGCGACCCTTCCCGTAATTACCATCCACCACCCAGCTATCGCCAACCAGTACCGCTGCCAACCTGACCCGGAACTCATCATGTGGGGTCGCTGTCCAGTTTGGCTGCCAGTGGATAGCGTCCATTTCAATATGCGGGCAGCCCTGCAAAGCAGCCAACTGTCCTGCCAATGTAGTTTTGCCCGATCCGCTCGTCCCTACCACGACAATCCGGTCGCCAGGCAGTGGAAGCAAAGATTCAGCGTTATTCGTCCCACTCATAAGCGTCGTCATCATCCTGTTTCTTCCGCTTGCGTTCGACCGGGTCTTCCAGCGTAAGACGAGCAGACTGCGCCAGCGAGTCAGCAAACGGTTCATACCGCTTGAGCGCGAAGGCGAACGGCTCCTGTTCCGCTCGAAATCGCACCAGACCATCCGCTCCGGGGGCGTCCAGCCGTCGCAGCGCCCCGATTTCAGACATGGCTTCCAGCGCAATCACCCGCGCAACCTTCATGCCGCGCATAATCACCAGGTAGCGTGGCATCAAATACAGCGCCACTGCATCTTCCAGGTGCCATGCCCCCTGTAAATCTTGGGTCGCGGGTAGGGCAACCAGCGGGCCGAGATGCACATAGGGACGACGGCGGCGATAGGCCGTCACCAATTCTGGCGAAGACGCCGCTTTCAATGCCCGGACAAACAGTCGCATCGCCTCTCGCCCCAGGCGGATTTTGAGCAGCCACCAGGTTTCTCCGTGCTCGAAGTGCAGCCAGATTTCGTTATCGCCAGACGTATACTTATGTGGGCGACCAAACCAGCGCAGGTCGTCCGGTAAGAAGGTTATGGCTTCGTTCATTTCCAGCGAGCGCCAATGGACTGCCACCGTCCTGGTAGTCACTTCCAACACAGCCTGCCGCCGCCGCTGCGCGGGTGGATAGCCCGGCTGCTCAAGCTGCGCCCGGCCCAACGGGTACTTGAGTTCCAGCAGGTTGTCCGCAGCAGCCTGTAGCTGTTCCGAAAAAGTCCGTGCGGCCTTATCGAGGCGCATTTCATGTCGCGCCTGCAAAACGAGGTATACGATAAACAGCACCAAAAAGGCAAAAATAATCTCTGGTGACATTCACTTGCTCCACAACTTTATTCTGTGATCTATGGCAATAGCTGCTGGCCGTTAGCCGCTGGCTACGGGCTGTTAGCATCTTAGCATTTTGGGCTATCCAGCTATCTGGCTATCAAACTAACCGGCTAACGCGCTATCCTGTGCTAAAAACTGAAAGCTGACCACTCATTTCAGTATAGCGCAGATGAGTTAGCCTGCTGGAAAATAAAACCGCCAGGTCATACCCATGACCCGGCGGCGATGCAACTATTTCAACCTCTCTGAAAGAGGATTACTCTTCGTCTTCGTAGTCCTCATACTCATCAATGTCGTCGTCATCCTCGCCATAGAAACCGGCCAACGAGTGCGGATGACCATGATCGAGTTCTTCTTCATCAGCTTCGCGGATAGCGACCACCTGGACATCGAAGTGCAGGGTTTTACCGGCCAGCGGCGCGTTAAAATCCACGATAATCGCCTCTGGGGTAATTTCTTTAATCATCCCCACGTCCACATAGCCGTCCTCGTCTTCGATTTCGACCATCATGCCGATTTCCAGGTTCTCCGAGCCGGGGATTTCGTTACGCGGGAATTCGTCAATATCGTCCTCGTCGTATTCACCGTAAGCATCGTCCGGCTGAATCGTCACGCTGAACTTATCGCCCACCTTCTTGCCGGTCAGGGCCGCTTCCAACCCGGGTACGATGTTTTCTGCGCCGTGCAGGTATTCCAGCGGCTCATTCGCATCCGCTCGGCTGGCCTCTTCGCCGTCCACCGTCAGCACATAGGTCAGGCTGACAACCTTATCATCTTGAATAGTCTGGTTTGTCATTGGGTGTTTTTTCCTCTTATTTTCGGGTGAATAGCGATCACCCTCGGTTTTTCGGATGTGGTTGCTATCCCTAGACTCAGGACAAGGGGCATAATGCCCCTTGTTGATCAATTCCTGGATAGATCATCTTCTCTGTAGGAACGTTGATGTTGATTGGTTTTTTAGATCGCCGACCTTGCTGATGGACGACCCAACAAGTGGGGGCATTATAATGTGCCAGCCACGAATTGAAAAGCGGGAAAATGATGTAGGCGGGCTGCCGTGCTGTGATCGCGTTGTGGACTGTGCTTGTCTCAATTCTACAATCGTTTGCGCCAGGTCTGGCTGCGGTGGAAGTCGGTAAAACCTAATGATTCGTACAGGCCGTTAGCGGGTATCATTTCCCCGGTGCCAACATAGACCGTTTCGATATCCAGTGTCTGCAGCCGCCGCAGCCCCTCGACCATGACCGCCTGCGCCAGATGTCTGCGGCGATGGTCAGGATGAGTCCCCACTGGCTCGAAAACGGCTGTCCGGTTAGGCTCATCCAGCGTCAGACCGGCGAAGGCAGCAAAACGACCATCCGGGGCTTCGGCAACAATATGCAGATCGTGACGGTAGATGGGCGCACTCTGGAATACGGCGATGTCATTGGGACTGGCTTTAACATGAGCGAATACGGCGCTAATGACATCCAGCCAGCCTTTTGTATCGCGCCATTCACCCCGTCTAAGCGAGCGCACCGTATACCCCGCTGGGACGGTCACGGCAGGCAAATCCCCGGCAACCGGACGCCATCTCAGATAGCCATACTTCCCCAATGCCGCATACCCCCGGCGCGTGAGCATATTCTGGCGCAACGTGTCGTAATCGTAAACTTCTACCGTAAGCTGCGGCTGCCCTTCCTGATTCGGGGCGGTAAGGTGCGCTTCAGCCCAGGTAAGCATTTCGTCCTCAAGTTGGCGATAGTCCGGGTGAATCTCGAACCAGGCGTTGCCCAGGCCGCCCTCACTATGGGCGACTCCGACCAATTGGCCGGAGTCCGTTTCCCAGAGACGGACATGCTCCCCCCAATCGATATTCCGATCAAGGTCGCCCCAATACCACTGCCCCTCCCAACGGCGGGTTTCCCAGTTATGGTACTTCCCGGTCAGGCGAAAGCTATCCTGAAGAAACTGGCGGACGCGGGTGTGGTCATCTACACCCTGGAACGGGCGTGAGAGAATGTGGGTGGTGGTTTGCTGTGTCGTCATTTTGACTCCTTTGTCGAATTATAAAAGCCGCAAATTATCCACCTGCGCCCCCGTGCATGTCGACGCGACAAAAAAAACCGCAGGCATCACACCTGCGGCGAACCATACAAATCAGGATCAAGGCTGAAGCAGCTAAACAGGCGTGAAACAACAAGCCACCGCTGCATCAGAACAGTGGTTTACAACTTGTTGGGGAAATATGCCTGCTATCGGCTCATTGCGCCTTGTGAACCTCTTCACATACACAAACAGTGTATCATAAGACATGATAACCAGTCAATAGGGGTCAATAAAGATAGCCAGGCATTCGTATCGAAACAGAAAGTGTACGGTACACCGGTGGCCCTGGCGGATAAACCAGTAGAGATATGATTTAAATCGTCGTTTTGGGCAACATCTGTTATAGAGAAAACATTTAACCTATGGCATGATGGTTTCGAGCGTTTAATTAAGGAGAGCTTCTACAGCTATGCAGATACGAGATAGCCAACAAACAGCCGGACGGGCTGGTACTGGTCAAAGTAAATACGGTTCGTTGGATGCGCTGTTTACCCCGCAGAATGTCGCCGTGATCGGTGCGACAGAATCGCCGGGCAGCGTCGGGCGTACCATCATGTGGAATCTGATTACCAACCCGTTTGGCGGGACCGTTTTTCCGGTCAACCCTAAACGGCCTAGCGTGCTGGGCGTCAAAGCCTACCCGACTATTTTTGATGTGCCGGAGCAGGTTGATCTGGCGGTCATCGTCACCCCCGCCCGCAGCGTACCGAGTATCATCGAGGATTGCGCCTCATTGAATATTCCCGCCGCGATTATCATTTCCGCCGGGTTCAAGGAAATCGGTGCGGAAGGCGCAGAACTGGAACGTCAGATTCTCGAAAAAGCAGGCGGCAAGATGCGCATCATCGGCCCAAACTGTCTGGGTGTCATGATGCCGCGTACCGGCCTGAATGCCACTTTCGCCGGGGCGATGGCGCTGCCGGGAAATGTCGGCTTCATCAGCCAGAGCGGTGCGCTGTGTACGTCGGTACTCGACTGGAGCTTCGCGGAAAACGTCGGCTTCAGCGCCTTCATCTCCATCGGTTCCATGCTGGACGTAAACTGGGGCGACCTGATCTACTACCTGGGCGACGACCCCAATACCACCAGCATTGTGATTTACATGGAATCCATCGGGGATGCTCGTTCATTCCTCTCTGCCGCCCGTGAAGTGGCGCTCTCCAAGCCCATCATCGTCATCAAAGCCGGACGCACCGAAGCCGCCGCACATGCCGCAGCCTCGCATACGGGCGCGCTGGCAGGCAGTGACGATGTGCTGGACGCCGCCTTCCGTCGTACCGGGGTGCTGCGGGTAGACCGTATCGCGGATATTTTCTATACGGTAGAGGTGCTTGCCAAGCAGCCCCGCCCGAAAGGTAATCGCCTGACGATTCTGACCAACGCGGGTGGCCCGGGCGTACTGGCAACCGACGCCCTGATTAGCGACGGGGGCGAACTGGCGGAAATCGCGCCGCAAACAATGGAAGCGCTTAACCAACTCCTGCCGGGCCCCTGGAGCCATGGCAACCCGATTGACATCCTGGGGGATGCCAGCCCGGAACGTTACGCGAAAGCCCTGGAAATCGCAGCGGAAGACCCGAACAGTGACGGACTGCTGGTGATCCTCACCCCGCAGGATATGACCGACCCGACCCAGACCGCCGAGCATCTGCGCCCATACGCCCACATCAAAGACAAGCCGGTCATTGCCAGTTGGATGGGCGGTTCGGAGGTCGCCGAAGGCGAACGCATCCTCAATCAGGCCAATATTCCTACGTTCCCGTATCCTGACACGGCCACCCGCCTGTTTAACTATATGTGGCGCTATACCTACAACCTGCGTGGGCTGTATGAGACGCCGGTACTCCCCAAAGAGACGGATGAAAACGCGATCCGCGTCCAGGTCGAGAAGATCATCGCTGACGCCCGCGAGGAAGGCCGTACCATCCTGACCGAAACCGAGTCCAAGCAAATTCTGGCGGCCTATGGTATCCCCACCACCGAGATGCGCATCGCCACCACTGCCGACGGTGCGGTTCACGCGGCGGAACGCATGGGGTACCCGGTGGTACTGAAACTACATTCGCAAACCATCACCCACAAAACTGACATCGGTGGTGTGAAACTCAACCTGCGCGACGAAGCAACCGTTCGCAAGGCTTTCAACGAGATCGAATCCGCCGTGCTGGAAAAAGCCAGCCAGGACGATTTCCTGGGCGTTTCGGTGCAGCCAATGGTGAAACTCGACGGCTACGAGCTGATCCTGGGGAGCAGCCAGGACATTCAGTTCGGGCCAGTGCTGCTGTTCGGCACGGGCGGCACCCTGGTCGAGGTATTCAAAGATCGGGCGCTGGCGCTGCCCCCGCTGACCACGACCTTAGCCCGCCGAATGATGGAACAGACGAAGATTTACAAGGCGCTCAAAGGCGTGCGCGGGCGTGCTTCAGTGAACATGGACGAACTGGAACAGCTTATGGTGCGTTTCAGCCAGTTGGTAGCCGAGCAGCCCTGGATTAAAGAGGTGGACATTAACCCACTGTTGGCCTCGCCGGAACGCTTGCTGGCGCTGGATGCCCGTGTAGTGCTGCATAACCCGGCCACACCGAAAAATCAACTGTCCCGTCTGGCAATCCGCCCCTACCCGACACGCTACATCAAGGATTGGACGCTGCGTGATGGTCGCTCGGTGACGATCCGCCCGATCCGTCCCGAAGATGAGCCGCTGATGGTGGAGTTCCACGAGTCGCTTTCTGAGCGGACTGTGGTAATGAGCTACTTCTACCCGATGAAGCTCAGCCAGCGTGTGGAGCATGAGCGACTGGCGCGGATTTGTTACATTGACTATGATCGGGAACTGACACTGGTGGCTGTCGTGCCGGGCGCCGATGGCGAAGGCGAGCATATCGTCGCTGCCGGGCGTCTGTTCAAGATGCACCGCAGCCAGGAGGCAGAGTATTTCATCATCGTATCGGATGAGTACCAGCGGGGCGGCCTGGGAACGGAAATGATGAACTGTCTGATTAACGCCGGACGCCAGGAGGGTGTTCAGAAAATCGTCGGCACGATCCTGACCGATAACCCAGAAATGAAAGCGGTGGTCACCCGGTTGGGCTTTGAAGTGGAAAGCGGGCCGGAAGATGGCCGGATGCGGGTCGCCCTTCAGTTGTAATGCATTAATCCCCATGTCGGGGAATACGTGCGAGTTTTGATATTTGGCAATGTCATCGTAGGGGCATGATATATCATGCCCCTACCCTGGAAAACACATCCCTACCCAACCGCGTGTAACTGCCGTACCCTGACCCATACGCGAGAGAATTGACTATTTGACGTACCGACCTGACTTCTCACCTCGTTACATCAGAAAATCAGGGACGCTCCTCCGGAGGCTTTTTGCTTTTCTTCTGGCTGCTGGTCTCCTGGCGGGAGGCGTGGCGGCACAGTCGGACAGCGAGCTAGTGTACGGTGTTGTCTCCAGTACGGCGGAGGTTAGCGCCGGGTACGTGCTGCTGGCCCCGGTAGTAACGCCCACCGTCTACCTGATTGATAATGAAGGGCGGGTCGTTCACCAGTGGGCAGCGAGCAGCCCCATCCTGGCGGCTTATCTCCTGGACGGCGGGCGGCTGCTGGTGAGTGTCGCGGCGGAGTTCAACGCCGGGGCAACCGAACGGGTTGAAATGTATGACTGGGACGGACACTTACTGTGGTCGTTCGCCCGCCCTGGAATGCACCATGACATTGAGCCACTGCCGAACGACCATGTGCTGCTGGCAGTGTGGGAAACCTTCACTGCTGCCGATCTGGTTGCGCGAGGGCTGAATCCGGCACTGCTCCCTTACCCCGAAGCGGCAAACGACCCCGACTCCGGCGAAACGGTGTGGCTGGATACCATCATTGAAGTCAATCCGGCGGATGATCGCATCGTGTGGGAATGGAAAGGCAGCGATCACCTGATCCAGGATAGTGACCCCGCGCTCCCGGACTACGGCAGTCTGAGCGAGAATCCGGGGCGGATTAACCTGAATTACAGCACGCCGCTGCGGGTGTATGACCGGACGCACATCAACGCGATTGATTACAACCCATCCCGCGATGAAATTCTGCTGTCATCCCACTTCTACAATGAAATCTGGGTGATTGACCACGCCACGACCACCGAGGAAGCCGCCGGACGGGCGGGCGACCTGCTGTACCGCTGGGGCAACCCGTCAGCCTATGGCTACGGCACGCCCCTTGACCGGCAGTTATTCCTGCAACATGGCGCGGCCTGGCTGGATAACGGCGACATCCTGATTTTCAACAACGGCGCACCAATTTTCCGCGCCTACACCACCGTAGATGAAATCACCCCACCCAACCTGTCGGACGGCGGCTATGCCCGCCAGCCAGGGCAGCCCTTCGGCCCGGAGTCAGCAGTAGAACGCTATAACCCGGTGGGATTCTTTTATTCACTGGGATTGGGAAGCGCCCAGGCGCTCCCGAACGGGCATTTGCTCATCACGCAGGGCGCGGTGGGACGCATCTTTGAGGTGGATGGTGCGGGGGATACGGTCTGGGACTATTTCGTGCCGGTTTTTGTCGCGCCAACCAATAACAGTCACAGCCCCCTGTTCCACGCCCGCCGCTACGCCCCGGATGATCCGGCGCTGGCAGGCCGCGACCTGACTCCCGGCGACCCGATCCCCGTGCAGACCCTGCGGGGCGCGTTGGGGGATTGAGCAGCGGCTAACCGCTATTCAACATCGCGGGCGCAGCGGAAGCCGTGGTCAACGTTCCTGAAAATGGGAGCGTACCCGTTACGAATCGCCGTGCGCAAAAAATCATCAAAGAATGACCATGAGCCACCGCGCAGCACCCGTCGGCTGCTGGTATCCGTGTCGCTCTCGTAAGCGACGCTGTATGGGTAATCCTGAAACAGCGAACTCACCCATTCCCACACGTTGCCGCTCATATCCAGCGCACCTACCCAGGACATACCGCCCGGTTTGCTGCCTACCTCAGCAGACTGAAAGTCGGAGTTCACATAATATACAGCATTCTCGGCGATGAATTCATTTCCCCAGGGATACACCAGGCTGTCCGGCCCACGCGCCGCATATTCCCACTCGACCTCGGTGGGCAGCCGCATTCCCCGCAAGGCACAGAAGTCACGGGCCTCAAACCAGGTCATATTGTCCACTGGCAGCCTGTCACCGGTGGAAGAGTTTGCCTCGGCTTTTTGACCGTCTAACCGGGTAAAGTCCGCCTGGGTTACTTCATATTTGTCTATCCAGAACGGTGTATCGAAACACTGCTGGTTGACGGATTTTTCGTCATCATCCCCATCATCGCTGCCCATCATGAAGCAGCCTGCTGGCACCAGCACCATCGTTATGCCGTCAAAATCGTGTTCAACGGGCGTCCAGTTCGCGTTGCTGGTAATCGGCGTCAGAGCGATTTGTTCTGGCGAGACCCCCGTTTGCTGGTTGTTCGTCAGGATAATGCCGACAACCAATAGAAACATGATTACACCTATCCCTACCAAAACGGAAGGTCGGCGCAACCAACTGTTTTTCCCCTTAGAATGTTGTTCTTCAGATTGGGAGGACGGTGGCTGAGTTGCGGGACTGGTCTTTTCAGGTGGCATAAGGTTACTCTGGTAAATCAGGAAAGTATAGTTACTATTATGCCGTTAGTTTGCGGCTGGTGCAACGATCTGCGGCGGAAGGCAGCCCCCTACCCCACTCATTCCGGCGCTGGCAGGCTGCGCCTGACTCCCGGCGACCCGATCCCGGTGCAGACTCTCCGAGGCGCATTGGGGGATTGAACGGTGGATTACCGCTATTCAGCGTCGCGGGCGCAGCGGAATCCGTAGTCGTAGTACCAACTGTCGGGAAATTCCCCGATGCGAAAAGTGGCACGAAAGTAGCCCGTACCAAGGTAGTCCCACGAACCGCCCCGCATCACATGGCTATGATTAACATTACTATTGCTTTCATGGTCAGCACTGTATGGGTAATCCTGATACAGCGAACTCACCCATTCCCATACGTTGCCGCTCATATCCAGCGCCCCCACCCAGGATGCACCTCCCGGTCTACTGCCGACCTCAGCGGCCTGATTGTTGGAATTCTCCCTGTAAACGACATTGTCGGCGATGAAGTCATTTCCCCAAGGGTACACCAGATTGTCCGGCCCGCGTGCCGCGTATTCCCACTCAGCCTCGGTGAGCAGCCGCATTCCCCGCAATTCACAGAAGTCGCGAGCCTCCAACCAGGCCATATTGTCTACCGGCAGCCTGTCACCTATGAAAGCGTTTGCCTCGGCTTTTTGACCGCCTAATCGGGTAAAGTCACCCTGCGTCACTTCATATTTGTCTATCCAGAACGGCGCACCGAAACACTGCTGATTGACAGGTTTTTCGTCATCCCCCCCGTCATCACTGCCCATCAGGAAGCAACCTTCCGGCACCAGTACCATCGTGACACCGTCGAAATCATGTTCATAGGGTATCCAACCCGCGTTGCTGGTGACTGGTGTCAAAGCGATTTGCTCTGGCGAGAACGTAGTTGGTTCACGGTTCGTCAGGATGATGCCGACAACCAATAGAATAAGGATGACACCGATCCCCGCCCAAACGGAGCGTCGGCGCAACCAACTGTTTTTCTCTTTAACGTGCTGTTCTTCAGGCTGGTCGGTCTTTTTCGGCGGCATAAGCTTACCTAGTAAATTTTGTAGGTATGATTGCTATTATGCCGTTTGTCTCGCGTTAGTGCAACGAATTCGCATTGGAGGGGCAAACTTCCAAGTTGGGGCAGGCTGACGAAGTTACGATGAGGTCAACACGGCGCTTTCAACCGTTTTCTAACTCAATATTTGAGCAAATGTTCGAACAAATCTTCCCCACTAACCAGTCGTTCTGTGCTATGCTGGGGCTAACAAACAATCCACCTATGGACAACTGCCCACCAATGACCAATACCGGCTCACCCTCACTGCTTTTACTGAAAACCGGCCACTGACGGCTGACAACCCATCTTGCAGCAATCGCTGCAATTGCAGCGAAAATCCGAATTGCGGCAAAAACGTCTTATTTCTTCCCTTGTTCACATGACCTGAACCGCATTTTATGGGACAATCTGCCGCAAAATTACCCCCAATGCAACAAAATGCCGCTCGTAAACGGCAAAATCGCCAGACTATTGACCCCCTGTAAAACCAACCGCCCTACCCCACAAATTCCAGCGTGTCCGTGGTCGCCTGCGAGAGATCGTGGTACACACCCCGCAGCGCCTCATCCTGCACAGCCGACGCCAACTGATACATGGCTTCCTGGGACATCAGCGCCAGTTCCTCGCGGGGGATGCGTGACCGCCCCTCGGTGCGGAAACGGAAGGGACGGCCAAAATGCAGGCGAACCGCTGGGCGTTGGGCCCGTTTGAGTCGATCCGCCCAGTCCTGCGCCCCGGCAATCCCGGTGGGGATAATCACGGCGTCGGCTTTGGTTGCCACGTAGCTCAGGCCATCTTTAGGCTGTGTCAGGCCGTCCTTCTGGCGATGACCTTCGGGCGCGATCAAAATCAACTGCCCGCTCTTCACCAGTTCAATAGAATTGATCAGCGCCTTACGGTCAACTGCATCGCGGTCAACCGAATAGGCTCCCCACCAGCGCACCAATGGGCCGATGACCGGATTCTTCATATTTTCAACCTTCGTCATCGGAATCACAAAGCGGTTGAGAATCGCCCCCATGCACAGCACCGGGTCAATCATCGAGATGTGATTCATCATGATAATCGCCGGGCCGGTATCTGGGATGTTTTCGCGCCCAGTGATGTCCATCTGCCACAACGCGCCAAAGCCGACCACCCGGATAAACCGCCGCATCATCGTCCGCCGCCAGGCCAACTCCGGTTGTTGGGCAACATACGCCTCGATTGATGGTGACATGCTCATGTTAACGCCTCTTGGTTCGCGGTTTCCGATCTCGATTCTGCTCTGAGTCGCCCCGGTTTCGCCCTGATTTCCTGCCGCCGGAGGTAGGCTTACGCCGTTCCTGTCGTTCTGGCTTGCTGGTACGGGGTGGCTGTGGCGTAGATTTGGGACGAACTACCGGTTTCGCAGTGGTGGCCCTCTGCCGTTTGGAAAGTAGCGCGACTTCTTGGGGCGTGAGTTCACGCCACTCGCCGGGGCGCAGCGTCCCCAATGCCAATTCGCCCAGGTGGGTGCGAGTCAGTGTTTTCACATGATGCCCTAGCGACGCCCCAATACGCCGGATTTGCCGCTTCTTGCCTTCGGTCATCACAATACGGAGCGTCGTTTCTTTGCCCCCTTTGACGATTTCCACACTGCATGGCGCGGTCATGCCCTCTTCCAGGTGGACGCCGGTCTGCCATTTTTCGATAGTTTCGGCAGTAGGCAGGCCATAGACCACCACCCGGTAGGTTTTGGTGTGGTGGTAGCGGGGGTGCGTGAGTTTATTGGCGAGTTCACCGTCATTGGTCAGCACGATCAGCCCGTCACTATCCGCATCCAGCCGCCCGATGCTGAACAAATGCCCTTCCAACGGGATATAGTCGCGCACGGTACGGCGCGTATCGTCTTTGTGGGGGACGTTGGTGGAAAGCACCTGGCGCGGCTTATTGAAGGCGATATACACCTTATCATTGCTGAAGGCCAGCTTCTCGCCATCCACCTCAATCACATCGGTATACGGGTCGGCCTGGTCACCCAACTGAATCACCTGGCCGTTGACCTGCACCCGCCCCTGCCGGATGATTTCTTCACATGCCCGGCGCGATCCGATATTGGCTTGCGCCATGAGTTTCTGTACACGTTCTTTCACGATGATTTACACACGTTTCTCTGATTGTTTTCGTCTTAACAATTATGCCATACGTCTTGAGAGATAGAAGTACAAAAACACGGGGATCGAAATTCAATTAGGAAAGTGAATAAGGATTGAAGTACTATCGGGGATATTTACATATTAGATTTAGAATAGAGTCATCATAATAAGTGAAATCTTAAACCTAATTCAAGTTTATATAGCGTGATAGGATTTAATTTATTCATTTATCTCTTGTCGTATTTTTCTCTCTATTCTCAAATCAATAATTAGAAATATCACAAGTCCTAGCACTCCCAGAATAAAGGTAAAAATAATACTTGTGAGCAGAATAATTGATGTTGTAAATAATATTATAACATTCTCGATTGAACGCGTAAAACTATTAAGACGCGGGTTGTTTTCATCTCTTAATCCGATCAACACACCTATTACGCCTGCGACACTGGTTATAAAAACCAAAAGGAAAAAATATAACCCAGGGATTATTGATAACGATAATAATTCTGCTAGCCACTCTGGAATCAAGGTGTTTTGGATATTAAACAATGAGACAAATGGATATACAATACCAAAGATAGCGATAAATCTAATAATAAGCCGAGATTTATCATTGCGTATCCAGTTAGCCAATTCCGGAAGACCTTCAGTCATTTTATAGCCTCATTTTCAAATATTACCACCATCTTAATGTTAACCTTAATAAATAGGAGATTTTCATGACCTCTCTATCTAAACCTATCGTCGAAAGACTTGTGGCTAAGAAACTAAAAGCGCAAAGGCAAGAGGGAATAAAATTTGCCATAGCAGGTAATGCAGGATATGGTAAAACCTCAACAGTAAATGAGTTGTTTGGGGTTAACATGGACACCGATCCAGTTTCTACAACTACAAAAGAAGTCCACAGGGTTTCAATGGATATTTTAAATGTGAAGCGTCATGAATCTAAAATACAAGATACTACGCTCATTATATACGATTTACCTGGTCTAGGCGATGGAGAGGATAGAAATGGGGATGAAGTAGACAGCTATGAGGTTTATAGAAAACTCCTGAACGCAACTGATATAGATGTGTTGCTCTGGGTTTTGAGGGCCGATGTCAGGGCTTTCCAACTGGAAATTGACTATATATCTAAACTCATAGAAGAGTTTCCCCAAATGAAGTCACGTATTATTATTGGCGTTAATTTTGTGGATAAAATAGAGCCCTACGAAACTTGGGCGATAAAACATAAACCAACCTTCAATTGCACAAAAGGAAAACTTAGATCGAGTCATAAACGAGTTGCTGATAGAATACATAAAAAGGGTCTAGAGTCAAGGAGTCGTTTCCCAAATGACGCAACCGGAAGGCAGCTTTTCAACCACACGATAGAAATGCTGTTGGATGCACTCTTTCTCGATCCAGAGAGCAGCCAATCAGGAGCATAGATCATGGAAATTGCATATTCTCACGCCGCTATTGTGCTTATTGAATTTCAAAAGCAGTGGACAGAGAGGGGCAGCCTTTTCAACAGTCTGATTTCCAATGAGCTGCACAGCAGAAATGTCATTAGCAAAACCCGAGTGCTTGTCGCTACGGCGCGAGCAGCAGGCGTAACGATTATTCATGCCCCTCTCATTGTTGATCCCAAGAATAGGAAAGGCTGGCTGGCTAACCTCACAATGGGGCGAACCTTCACCCAAGGGACATCCCGCGCTGAATTTACGCCTGACCTGGTTGAAAACGGTGACCTGATCGTTAGTGAGCGCACGGGTCTCGATCCATTCTATGGTAGTGATCTTGAGACATTACTCCGGCAGCATCATCTCACGCAGCTCTTCTTTGCCGGTTTCCTGACCGACCAATGTGCGGGGAAGGGAGTTCAGACCGCACTTAAGAAAGGATTCGATGCCTACCTCATAGGCGATTGCAGCGCAACTTACAGCGCCATTGTACAAAACCGAACGGAACGTCATATCGGTATACGGACATTGCAAAGTACAGACATCATCAAGCTGCTTTCTCAACCATCACCTGTCGCATAGGCCTCATCATGGCGCTGAACGGTTTAAAACCTACTTGAAGACAACAACCCTCTTTTGTCTACTGGGTGCGAGGATGCCTGTTTAAACGAACAGGGTTGCCCTGGTTACACGCTGGTTTCCCCGGAAGGTCGGCTTATGCGACAATAAACACACAGCACTTCTCAGATGACCGGGGAATCACCATGTACGAAGAGGACTCCTATACCGCGTATCACCCGCCGCCCACACCGGGCGATGACCTGACCGCCCTGCTGGAAGCAGAACGACGGCGGCTGGCTGACCTGCTGGAAAGCGACATTATCGCTCCTCTCAAACTGCTGCTGGCCCAAGCCAGCGCCTATGAACAGACGATGGGCGCGAATCCCCAGGCGCAGTTAGCGGTTTCCGTGCTGGCGAACCTGGCACGGCAGGCCGTCCAGCAGGTGCGCGACCTGGAAGACACCCTCTACCCCGCCGCCCTGGATAGTTTAGGCCTGGAACCGGCATTAGAATCCCTGGCGAACCAGGCTAACCGCTCGCGGGGCATTCATGTTGAACTCGCGTTGCAACGCATTCCGGAACGTCTGCCACCAGCGGTCGAACTAGCGCTGTTCCGCGCTGTACAGGACATGATGAGCCGTGCCGTTCGCCATGCCCATGCCTCCCGCGTCACGATTCAATTGGCTGTTACCGAACATGAGGTCACCCTGTACTTTGCTGATAATGGCCTGCCAGCTGAAGACAACACACTAGCCGCAACTAAGGGGCAAATCACCCGTACCGGTGGGACATTCACTGTTCATGAGGGCAGTTCTTTCAGCGCCTCACCGCGGTTCCCGCTCATCCCAGCAGTTGATCTGACGCCGCGTGAACTCGAAGTCGTCCAACTGTTGGTCGCGGGCAAGAGCAACAAGGAAATCGCGCAGGTCTTACAGGTGAGTGCCCGTACCGTGAATTTTCACCTGGACAACATCTATTCCAAGCTGGGCGTGAACTCGCGCACCGAAGCGGCGGTTTATGCCTTGGGTCAGGGATGGGCGTAGCCACCCGATGAACTGTCCAGATAGACAGGGACGCACCCGGCCAGACACCCGTTCCGCAAGCTGTACCATTTACGCGACAATGAGCATAACCGAAACGCAAGACATCGAGGAGAAAACCTGATGACTTCTCAGCCGAATTACCCGTATCCAACACTTGACCTGGGTCCGCTGGAGCCACTGCTAGAAGACAGTGCCGTGATGGAAATCATGGTGAACAACTATGAGACGATCTATGTCGAGCGGCATGGCCGTATCGAAAAAGTGGATGCCCAATTTCGTAGTGAAGACCATTTGTTGAGCATTATCCGCATGATCCTGGAACCGATGGGGCTGCGGGCGGATGAATCATCGCCGATTGTGGATGGTCGTCTGCCGGATGGGTCGCGGGTGCACGTCGTCCTGTATCCGATTGCGATCAACGGCCACAACCTGACCATCCGCAAATTTCTCGTCAACCCCCTGACGATTGATGAGCTAATCGGCTACCAGTCCCTCACACCCGAAATCGCTGATTTCCTGAAAGCGTGCGTAATCGGGCGGATGAATATCCTGGTTTCCGGCGGCACGGGTTCCGGCAAAACAACCATTCTGAATACCCTGGCGAACTTCATCCCTGACGACGAACGGATCATCATCCTGGAGGATTCGGCCAGTTTGCAGTTGAAGCAGCCCCATTGCATCATCCTGGAAACCCGCCCCGCCAATATTGAAGGGCGCGGCGAAGTCAACCTGCGCCAGTTGGTGCAATCCGCCATGAAAATGCACGCGGATCGAATCGTGATCAACGAAGTGAACAGCGGCGAAGTCGCCGATATTCTGGAAGCCATGAACACCGGCTTTGATGGCTCGATGTTCGCCATCCACGCCAACAGCCCGCGTGACGCCTTTACCCGGTTGGAAGTCATGGCGACCATGAGCGGCCTGTCGCTGACGCTGCTGGCAATCCGTGAGCGGATCGCTACCGGCATTGACGTGGTGGTTCAACAGATGCGACTCCCGGACGGCAGACGCAAAATCGTCTCCGTCTCAGAAGTGACCGGAATGCAGGGGGATATGATCGTGGTGCGCGACATTTTTCGCTTTGTACAGACCGGGCGGGGAGACGAGGGCATCAGCGGTTACTTTGCTCCCACCGGGCAGATTCCATCATTCATGAACCGGCTGGCGGATATGGGAATTAATCTGCCAATGCAGATGTTCACCGCACCCTACGGTACACCCCCGGTGCCGCCCGTACCGCCTGAACCACCTGTCCCGCCGGTGCCGCCCGTACCCCCGATACCGCCCCAGAAATAAAGCATACCCGGACTCTGCCGTTCGATCATACCCCGTAAAACAACAAAGCCGGGATGACCTGTACAGTCGTCCCGGCTCGTCACCTTACTGCCTTATCTTATCCGAAAGGTTGTAGCGTCAGGTGGTTTCCCGCGTTGGATTGCCCCGCTGGGCCAGCGACGGAAGTCGCCATGTGGAAAACGACCAGATAATCACCGAATGAACTGTTCCCTGAACTGCTCATGTTCATTGTGATGTAGCCGTCGTCATTCGGTCCTAAACCCAGGAAATCCCAGGGCAGCGTAATCATTGCGTCCAGCGAACCGCCCGGAAGCTGCCGTCCGCTCGAGCGTGACACATACGAGCCGTTCAGCGACGAACTGTTTCCCCAACACAGACTCGTATTACCCGCGTCATCGCAAGCCAGCCAGTCGCCTTTGTCATTCACAGTTGCCACATTGTCGCCATCCATCACCTTGATAATCGGATCAAGCGCATTTGTCACCGAGATCATATAGGTGGTCACCGGCACGCCAGAAGCCTGCATGTTCGGCGTCATATGAACGACAAACGGATCGCCCGAACCGGGGCCAGTGCCGTCCGCACTCGTCACCGCCAGCCCTTCAATCACCAGGATAAATTCACCCGATGTATTGCCGAAACCGCCTACCACCAGTGAAATATCGGCGAAGCCGCTGCCTCGGTTGATGAACGGCATTTGCGCGCTCGCGTTGGACTGTGGAACAAAACCGGTTGTCGGCAGGCTGGCGCTGTAGGAGGCGGCATCCGGGTCATCATCATCACACAGGACAGTGCCAGACTGATCGCGGACGGCCAGCACTGGGTCGAACCCGTTCAGGCCGATGGCTGTCGCCGTGTAGGTGAAGCCGGATCGCATGTTGACGATCACTTCCACGCCGTTTTCAATCGTCTGCCCGCCAGGACACTGCACCTCTATGCCTGGCGCAGTCATTCCCGTTCCAACGGGAGGCGCGGGCTGCGTGGGCTGCACCTGGGGCGTGCTACCGCCACCTATCGGCGTGCCAACCAATTCTACGGCATCAATCTCGTTCCAATTTTTGAGTGTAGACTGGTCTAAGTAGATCGTCACCGCATTGACAGGTGTATCGCTACCGGCAACATTTAGTGAAAAGATGCCAGGACAGGCGGTATTCCCAGGCGGGTCAGCGCTGTCCGGCACGCGCACAATCGCGCCCGTCTCCGTATTCATCAGTTCCACACGTACAATTGCGCCAGGGTTATAGGTTTCGTAGATGTTGACCTGGGTTGGGATGACAGTCTGGTCATATTGCAGTGTAATCGAATCCTTGCCGGTACTGGTAGCGGAAGCCCAGGCCGTCGCTACATCTCCGCATCCGCTGGTGTCCGGCGCACCAGTGGCCTGCGTAAAGCTCCAACTGACTTCGCCATACTGACTGGTACCGCTGGCACTGCTGGCCCACTGGCGCAACAGTCCATCGCCACCGACTGGTGGTGTCGTCACGTTACTGTTGCCTGGTGCACCAGTCCCCATATCGAATACGACCAGATAATCCCCAAACGAACTGTTCCCCGAACTGCTCATGTTCATCGTGACGTAGCCGTCATCGTTCGGGCCTAACCCCAGGAAGTCCCAGGGCAGCGTAATCATCGCATCCAGCGGCCCACCCGGAAGCTGCCGCCCGCTGGTGCGGGACACATACGAACCGTTCAGCGACGAACTGTTGCCCCAACACAGACTCGAATTACCGGCGTCATCGCAAGCCAGCCAATCACCCTTGTCATTCACGGTTGCCACATTATCGCCATCCATCACTTTGATGAGAGGGTCAAGCGCATTCGTCACCGAGATCATATACGTGGTTACTGGCATGCCAAAAGCCTGCATATTGGGCGTCATGTGGATGGTGAAGGGGTCGCCCGAACTATCACCACTACCGTCCGCCGTCGTCACCGCCAGCCCTTCAATCACCAGGATAAATTCACCCGATGTATTGCCAAAACCGCCTACCACCAGTGAAATATCCGCGAAACCACTGCCCCGGTTGATGAATGGCATCTGCGCACTCGTGTTGGACGCCGCAACGAAACCAGTTGTCGGCAGGTTGGCGCTGTAAGTGGCGGCATCCGAGTCATCATCATTACACAGAACCGTACCGGACTGATCGCGGACGGCCAGCACCGGGTCGAACCCGTTAAGACCGATTACGGTTGCAGTGTAGGTAAAGCCCGACCGCATGTTGACGATGACCTCTACGCCGTTGTCAATGGTCTGCCCATCAGGACATTGCACTCGCACGGCCCCTGCTTGCGCCTGGGCGGCAAAAGGAACGCTGATAATGAGCAGCAATAGCCCTAATAAACACATTCGATATGTTGATTTCACAAAAACACCTCCCAAACCCGGCAATAATTGCGCTTCCCATGACGCATATCCTCTGAATTCGAATAAAGCCCGGCGCGGCAAATACGAATACAAATATGCGTACCTCGTGAAAGTTACTTTCAGGTATATATCAGAAAGGAGGTTTAGAGCAAGTGATCTTTGCGAATTTTTTGCAACATTTGAGGGAAATCCAACCAGGAAAAAGGCACTACCCAACACAAATCCGGCAGGCTGTGTGTGTAACTCTGTTTTGATATTGTATCTGTCAGCAACCCTATTCCATCATTCTAAAGGAAGTGTAACGGTAAAGGTTGCCCCCAGCCCAATCTCACTTTCCGCTATCACACTACCCCCATGCCAATCCATCGCCTGCTTAATGATACTTAACCCCAGACCATTGCCAGGGATTTTGCCCACGTTGTCGGCCCGGAAGAATGCATCAAACAGGTATTTCATGGTATCAGCAGGGATGCCGATTCCTTCATCACGCACCTTCAAGACGAGTTGGTGAGCCGCATCATCGTACCATAGATTAATCCAAATGACATCCTTACCGGGGGAATATTTAATGGCGTTCGAGATCAGGTTCGTGACGACCTGGCGCATCAGACGTAGGTCAAAAATCGTGATAATGGGTGTTTCCGGGCCAGTATAACGCAGCTCATGAGTCTGGCCGGGGGACGTGCTGAATTCCTCCACAATGTCACGGCACAACGCATCCAGATTACCCTTCTCCGGGTTGAAGTGGATTCGCCCTTGCTGCAGGCCTTCTAGTTCCAGCACATCCTCAATAATGCTCTTCAGATGAGCCACCTGCCCCCGTATTTTTTCCAGGCGGTCATTCATTTCCACGTCTGACATTCGGTCACGATAGCGGATGACCATATCGGCTGAACTCATAATCACGGCCAGTGGATTGCGGAATTCATGCGAGGCGATGGACAGAAAACGCGATTTCAGTTGGCCGAGTTCACGTTCCTGCTCCAACGCCCGTTCCAGCGTCTCCTCGTAACGTTTGTGCAGTGTCATATCGCGGGCGATTCCCAGGTTATAGCGTTCCCCCCGAATCCGTACAGGATGAAACAGCACCTCAATGCTATGTAATGTGCCATCATTATGTTGGATGCGACAATCCATCTGTCCCAGCTCCGTTTTATCCTGGCTCAAAGACTCCTGGATATGGCCCCAATGGTCTGATAAAAGCACACCCTCTAATTCGGAAAAATGTTTACCAATCAGTTGTTCACGCGGCAGTCCGGTCAAGCGCAGCGCAGCCGGGTTGACATCAGCCATCACCCCTTTGGCCGTGATGAGCAAAATCGCATCCGGCATGGCTGCAAACAAAATCCGGAGACGTTCCTCATTTTCACGCAGCGCATCCTCCGCCTGCTTCCGATCTGAAATATCCATGTAAGCGCCCAGAATACCGATGATTTCGCCTTCCGGGTTCACTAACGGGACTTTCGTGACCGCTACCCACATCAGATTACCCGCTGCATTGATACGGGAGTTTTCAAAAACTGACCGAGTTATGTTATTTGACAGAATACCCCGATCACTGCTCAGATATTCAGCAGCTTTCGCTTTCGGCCATATATCCGTATCCCGTTTGCCCACAATGGTCGCTGGAGAACCGAGGCCAGCATCTAAAGCATACTGGCGGTTGCATCCCTGGTAAACGGACTCCTTATCCTTCCAGAACACCCCAACCGGAATGGTATCTAGGACCGTTTGCAGCATCCGCCGGGACTCGCGCAGTTGTTGTTCGCTGTGGCGAAGGGCATCGTCAATCTGCTTGCGTTCGGTCATATCAAACAGGATTGAGCGGCTCATGGCGAACTCACCGTTCTCGTTCCAAATCGCTGTACCACTCGCCAGCACCGGCAGGATACTGCCGTCTTTGCGGATAAACTCCAATTCTAGGTTGGAAACATGCCCTCGTTCTTTAACAATGGGAAAGTTCACGGCGATAAGTTTTTGGCTTTCAGGGGTTAGGATATCCGAAATCCTGAGTTTGCCGACCACCTCCTCACGGGTATAGCCGAGCCACTTTAGCTCCGTATCATTGATTCGAAGGTAGACTCCCTGTCCGTCAATAGAGTGATAACCACAAGGCGCATTATTGTACAGGTCTTCAATCTCTCTGGCATATCGACGCAATTGATCTTCAGCCTGTTTACGGCCTGTAATATCCATATATGTCCCCAGGATACCCACAACCCGCCCCTGAAAATCCCGCATGGGCAACTTGTTGGCCTGAACAATCAGGTGTTCTCCGATAGCTGTATGTTTGGATGCTTCGTAATTGAGTTTAGGGACACCTCTCGTCATCACTGCCTCATCAGCGGCAAGATAAACTGCTGTTTCATCATCCGTCCAGGGGAGGTCGCCATCACGCTTCCCAACAATATCTGACGGAGAAAACAATCCGGCATCCTGGGCGTACAGCCGATTACATCCCTGGTAAATCCCATGACGGTCTTTCCAGAAAACCCGCACTGGAATTGTATCCAGCACAGTTTGCAGCATCTGTTGGGATTCGTATAACTTCTCCTGCTCCAGGAGCAACGCATTTTCAATTGCTTTACTATCAGTGATGTCACGAGTAATCCCTACCAGACCTATTATCTCCCCGTCCATGTTATACAAAGGCACTTTGCTGGATGATGCCCACATAACTTCACCACCAATCCCCATTGACTGTTCCTCGTAGTTCAGCATGGGGGTTCCAGTACGCATCACTTCCACTTCATCGGCCATAAACTGCTTGGCTAGTTCCGGCGAAAAGAAATCAAAATCGGTTTTACCAATCAGGTCGTCCGGGGTACTATGCCCTCGGGCCTCGGCATGCGCCACATTACTGAGAAGAAAGCGATGCCGAGTATCTTTGATATAAATAAAATCAGGTATAGTATCAATCAGGGTTCGCAACAGGTTGCGCTCTTCGTTCAGCGCCTTCTGGTTCTGTTTGTATTGAGTTATATCGCGCATCACGCAGATCAGCCCGGGAGATTCTGTGGTGTGCGCATGAATATAATCCATGCTGAGTTCCACATCAATCACGACATGATCTTTCCAAACAAGCTGCGTTTCTAATCGTTTATCGGTACGCTCAGCGATCCCGCTCTGAAGCACTGTTTCCACCCGCTCCCGATCATCCGGGTGGATTAAATCAAACAGAGAATCTTCAAGACATTCATCATCTGAAAGGTGAAACAGGGTGCGAAAAGCAGGGTTGGTCTGTTGAATCTTAAAATCTGTATCGGTCAGTACGATGCAATCGAGGCTGTGGGCGAGAATCATCTCAATGCGCGATTCCATCTGCGCGTGACTATCTGTGACTGGCGGCTGCCGGGTGAGCGCCAACTGTGCTTCAAGCTCAATAATGCGTGACTGTGCGGCCTCTAATGCGGCTTCTTTCTCCCTCAGGCGATCCAACATCCCGTCGTCCGTCATCGGTTTTGCCCCTCAGCTTATGTATACTCCGGGCGGTATATATCACACCAGATGTTACACAGTTAGAGAAGAAATTTCTTGTAGAACAGTGGGCTTTTGCACTCTGAAAAATGGTGTGGAGATCGGCTCTTCAATAAGGGCCGTGCAACCCTACGTGGTTGCTGCTATATGGCAAATAAACCTTGCCTGGTACCCGATTAAACTCCATTAACAAAGCTATAAGTGGCACGAGCCCCCGCCCGATTGGTCAACTGCGTAACTACTATTTAAGTAAATTTGGTTCTTTCGATAAGGGATTATTTTGCTCGTAAAACAAGGTCTCAAAATCCTAGCCATCACCCCAATTATTTCCCCTATAATACTAGTATAAACCAAATTTGGTAATGCAAACATTAATTAATGTCGGATTTTTCGAGGGCCTTGAAGATTCGGCAAAATATGCCTGGCCCTTGTCATGAGAAAGTGTTTAGTGTTTATACTGTCCCTTCCTGGGTCATGCTAGGATAGAGTGATCATCATCATCGGGACAGATTACTGTTGAACACGGACGTTGTTGTGAGTAAATTCGCGCGTATATTGTGGTTGTTCATGGGGTTTCTGGCCGCCTGCCAGACAGCCTACTTATCAAATAATACACCAGAAGGAACTGCGACCTTAAGCGAAACAGCACAGGTTCGTTCAACATCAAACGAGTGGGCCGAACTAGCAAGTGACGGCGTCCGGCTTCGTCTGAAAGTGCCATCAGGGTGGCAGGCGCGGAGTATGGATGATGGAATCCTGATCGCGCAGGAATTCAGCACCATGTTCGCCGACGACAACCAGATTAAGGGCATACAAATGCACCTGTTTGTGCATTATCTGGAAGAGTTCGATCTCCCGGCTAATGACCCCAACATCGCCGAAAGTGTTCTCAATCAGATCGTCCAGATTCCGGAATATGTCGGCAGGGCCGCCGTTTCCGTCCCGCGTGGTTTCCATTGGGACCAGTATGACGCAGCATACTACCTGCTCAACTCCGGCGATGGAACAATAACCATGTTGCTGGCACTTATTGTTGAAGACCCACCCCGGATGATTGTGTGTAACATCAATGCCCCGCTTGACAAAGCCGCACATATCCGTATGTCGCTTCCACTGGTCTTTGGCGATTTCACGATCAATGGTCAGCAGGTGGATGTCAGCGCCTTGTACCGGCTGCCATTTCCCTTAGAGTTCCCCACTTACATGGATTCTCGGAAATCGCACTAAGTCGGATAGCTGTGGCCGCGTGACCGGGGACACCTGCCCCACCTCCATTTACACAAAATACTTCACCCCGCTGACCAGATAAAGTGGGCAAATTCAGGCAGAATATGTTAAGATTTAGCGTCGCTCGTTACAGTGCGCCAACCGGGGTTTTTTGCCGGTATTTGAGGGACGAATGCGGCAGGTGAACCCGTTTTTCACCCGGATGGCAGTCGCGCCGGGTCTTAAACAAAACATAACATATTCATAATATTTCTTGCGCAAAGGGTAGAGATGATGGCGACAGTACGCGGCATGTTGACAATGGCCCAATTAACCCATATGGTTGAGGCCGGCGATATTGAAACGATTGTCCTGGGATTTACTGACCACTATGGTCGGCTGATGGGCAAACGTTTTGATGCTGAATTCTTCGTAGACGATGCCGCTGCGCACGGGACGCATGGGTGTAACTACCTGCTGACGGTGGATATGGAGATGGATCCGGTTCCCGGTTATCAGTTTGCCAACTGGGAGCGCGGCTATGGCGATTTCCATCTTGTGCCGGATTTCAGCACGCTGCGGATCGCCAGTTGGCTGGAGAAAACCGCGTTTGTGCTGTGCGATGTTGAGGATGAAAAAACCCACACCTATACCCCAGTTGCGCCACGCTCGATTCTGCGCCACCAGATTGACCAGGCCGCGCAGTCGCAATATAAAACGATGGCAGCATCCGAATTGGAATATTACGCTTACGAGGATTCGTACAAAAAAGCGGCGGAAAAAGAGTACAACCATCTCGAACCGTTGGGCTGGTATATCGAAGATTATCACATGCTCCAGGGAGCGCGACAGGAGAAGTTCACCGGCCATGCCCGGCATCATCTCAAGCAGTCCGGCGTACCGGTTGAGACTTCTAAAGGTGAATGGGGGCACGGCCAGCATGAGCTAAACATCCGTTACGCCGACGTTCTCACCATGGCAGACCGTCACACGGTCTTTAAACAGTGCATGAAGGAATTGGCCGACTCGCTCGGCATGAGTGTGTCTTTTATGGCGAAACCTACCCCGGACGCGGCAGCAGGGTCGAGCTGCCACATCCACATGAGCCTGTGGCAGGAAGGTGAAAACGCCTTCGCTGGGGATAAACCGTTCGGCCCGGTGATGGGTTCGGATATTTTCCGCTGGTTCCTGGGCGGATGGATGGCGCATGTACCGGACGTGATGGTGTTCTACGCCCCAACCATCAATTCCTATAAACGCTATGTGGATTTTTCCTGGGCGCCGACGCGCATCGCCTGGAGCTATGACAACCGGACTGCCGGTTTCCGTGTGGTAGGTTCGGGCAGGAGTCTGCGGATTGAGTGCCGTATCCCCGGTGCGGACTGTAACCCGTACCTGGGACTGGCGGCGGCGCTGGCCTCCGGGCTGGATGGGGTCGCCAACAGGACTGAGCCACCGGAGATTTTCGAGGGTGATATTTACTCCGCGCAGCACCTGCCGCGCGTGCCGTATACGCTGGAACACGCGGTAGACCTGTTCGCCAACAGTACCTTCTCCCGCCAGGCGTTCGGGGATGCGGTGGTGGATCATTACACCCACTTTTACCGCACCGAGGTACAGAAATTCAACCGTTGGGTGACGGACTGGGAACGTAATCGCTATTTTGAACGGATTTAACACCATGCAGCCAACCACGCCGATTTTACTTCGACATACGGCGTGATAAGGTCAACGATTTTCTATTTACACTAGGGGTAATAAGCCATGCGCTTACAAGATAAAGTTGCACTCATTACCGGAGCGGGCAGTGGTATCGGTTATCACACCGCTGTTCTTTTCGCCCAGGAAGGGGCGTCGGTTGTCGTGGTGGATGTGAACGACGCCGCCGGACAGAAAACGGTGGACGAAATCACCCAGCAGGGCGGCAAAGCTATCTATGTCCATGCCGATGTCTCCAAAGCCGCCGACTGCGAGAAGATGATTCAGGCCGCTGAGGATACCTACGGGGCGCTGCACATCCTGTTTAACAACGCGGGCATCAGCCACGCCAACGATGACGACGCCATCAACACCACCGAGGACGTGTGGGATTTGACAATGCAAATCAACGTTAAAGGCGTGTTCCTGGGCTGCAAGTACGGCATTCCGGCCATCCGCCGGGCGGGTGGCGGCAGCATCATCAATACTGCCTCGTTTGTGGCATCATTGGGTGCAGCCACGCCACAGTTGGCCTATACTGCCAGCAAAGGCGCAGTGCTTTCCATGACCCGCGAACTGGCGACGATTCATGCCCGTGAGGGTATCCGCGTGAATGCGCTTTGCCCCGGCCCACTGCGGACAGAATTGCTCATGAAATACCTGAACACCGACGAGAAGAAGAACCGCCGTCTGGTGCATATCCCAATGGGGCGTTTTGGCGAAGCGAAGGAAATTGCCTATGCTGCCCTGTATCTCGCGTCGGATGAGTCCTCGTTCGTCACCGGGAGTAACTTCCTGGTGGATGGCGGCATCACCGCTGCCTACGTGACGCCGGAGTAGTGACGATGACCGCAACACAACGAACGATTACACCGGTAGATGGCTCGCTTTATGTTGAGCGTCCACTGGCGACAGAAGCTGAGATTGACACCGCTTTGGGGCGGGCAGTAGACGCCCAGCGGGACTGGAAACACACGCCTATCGAAGAACGCGCCGCGATCTGTGAGCGGGCGGTACAGTACATGCTGGATAACGTGGATGCTGTCGCCGCTGAACTCAGTTGGCAGATGGGGCGGCCTATCCGCTATTCCCCAGGGGAGATTACACGCGGTTTCCAGGAACGCGCCCGGCACATGGTCGCCATCGCACCGGATGCGCTGCGTGACCTCCCCACCGCGCCGAAAGATGGTTTCCAGCGGTTTATCCGCCGCGAGCCGTTGGGTGTAGTGCTAGTCTTAGCGCCCTGGAATTACCCGTACCTCACGTCGGTCAATTCGATCGTCCCGGCGCTGATGGCCGGAAACACGGTGGTTCTCAAGCACTCGAACCAGACGCCACTGGTGGCCGAACGCTATACCGAAGCCTTCCGCGCTGCCGGAATACCGGAGGGTGTGATTCAACATCTGCACATGACACACACCGGCGTCAATCAGGCAATCGGCGATGAGCGCGTCGCATTTGTGGCGTTCACCGGCTCTGTTCCTGGCGGACACGCGGTACAGGCCGCTGCCAGCCAGCGGTTTATCGCCACTGGCATGGAGTTGGGCGGTAAAGACCCGGCTTATGTACGCCCGGATGTCAACATGGCCCACGCGATTGAAAATGTCGTGGATGGTGCATTCTTCAACAGCGGCCAATCCTGCTGTGGCGTCGAGCGCATCTATGTACATCAGGATGTCTACGACGAGTTTGTCGAGGGCGCGGTGGAACTGACCAGACAGTACGTGTTGGGCAACCCGCTCGACCCAGCGACAACGCTTGGCCCGATGGTGCGTACCAGCGCGGCGGATGTCGTGCGCCAGCACATCGCTCAGGCCGTGCAGAAAGGCGCGAAGGCGCTGATTGACCCAGCGCTATTCCCTGCCAACCAGGACGGCACACCGTACCTCGCGCCGCAAATCCTGGTGGACGTGGATCACAGCATGGATGTCATGATGGAAGAGAGTTTCGGCCCGGTGGTCGGTATCATGAAAGTAAAAGATGACGATGAGGCCATCGCTCTGATGAATGACAGCCTCTACGGACTGACGGCTTCGATCTGGACGCAGGATGTAGATCAGGCGATTCATATCGGGGATAACGTGAACACCGGCACCTGGTATATGAATCGCTGCGATTATCTTGACCCGGAACTGGCGTGGACAGGTGTCAAAGATAGTGGGCGCGGTTGCACACTCTCGGTGTTAGGCTACGAAAGCCTGACCCGGCCGAAGTCCTTCCACCTGCGAGTAGAGGTATAAGCCGCAATCTGTGAATGCCCTTTGCGGAAGCATGATCTTCGGTAAAAAGTATCAGCTGACACAAAGGGCTTCACTGGCGGCGGGGAGGTATATGATACGGCGGGGTTGCTTGCCGATAGACCATCTCAACACCCCCCCGCTCCACTGGAATGTGAATTGTAGGTTGGGTGCGCCTGACAGCATACTTTTCTGGTGGCGCCAGCGAACCCAACCTTGACAGGTATACCGCCCCGAATATACAATTTCGTCCGGTAAGGGCCTGTAGCTCAGCTGGGAGAGCGCTACAATCGCACTGTAGAGGTCAGGGGTTCGAATCCCCTCAGGTCCAAGTCACGAAAACTAGGCATATACAGATCATCCGGGAACGGGAACGTGTAGTAGAGCGTTCCCGTTCCTTCTTTTATCACAATTTTCCCCACAAACTGCTGGATAATCCGCCGTATTAGGGACTTGTCCTCGCCTTGAAGCGCAGCCCGCATCGTGTTGATCCAGCCTTCCAGCGCCTCGTCACTGATCTGCGCGATCTGCCGGGGATTGACCTGCAAGGCGTGCAGCGTCGTGATCTCGGTGAGCAGTTCCTCTTCCTCACGTTTGCGCTGGTCGTAGCGCTGCTGGAGATGACTCGCATACCCCATCTTTTCGATGGCATCCAGGATGTTTTCCAGCGACTGCTTCACCTCAGCGAGTTGGTCTTCCAGAACGGCGATGCGCGTGCCAGCATCGTGGCTGCGTTCTTCCAGTGACCGGGCGATATTCTGTGCCAGTGGCCGCAGATTTTCGAGGGTCAGGACATGCGCCAGCAGGTTTTCGATGAGGGTTTCATCCAATGCTCTGGTGCTGACGCGCTTCGCCTGGCAGGTCTGGCCGCGTGAGTTCTTCATCGCCGAACAGATGAAAAACGAATAGTTGCCACGCTTGCCCTTCTTGCCGGGGATGCTCTCGGCATTCATCGGATGCTCTTCGCCATCCACATGACCGCAGAACACCAGGCCGGAAAGCAGATACTGGCTGCCCACCCGGCGCGGCTCGTGGTTGCGATCTACCGGTTTGCCGTTGTGCTTGTTGGCGTTCTCCGCCTGCCGCTTCTGCTCAACCTCAAACCACTCGTGCGGGATCAGCGCGGGCACGAATTCCTTGTACAGCTTGCCGCCGTAGATGATGTCGCCGGTATAAATGCGGTTCGCGAAAAACGTGTCGTAGCCATTGATATTCCTGAACAGCCGGGTGGCTTTGTGGACTTCACCATAGCTCGCCCCAGCATGACGCATCTCCCAGGCGAGATAGCAGCGTTCCCACATCTCCGGGTCGGGCACAAGCCGCTGGACAACACGCGGTTCGCCCGATTTGCGCCCCTTCTTGCGCTCGTACACACCAACCTGAACGCGCTCACCTTTGAAGCCGGTCGGCACGCCGCCAGGACGAATACCCAGATAACCGCCGGTGCTTTCCCAATCCGGGTTGTATCTGAGGAATTCCGGGTCGTTATCCCGCGTGCCGACGAGCTGTGCCAGCCCACGCTTGGCATTCTGCGAGATTTCTTCGAGATCCTGCTCGTCTTTCCACTGCTGGAAAGCTTCGATGAGTGCATCAACGGCGGCGTTGCCGGTATTCGCCGATGTCACCAAGTCAACGATGGTGATACCGCGCAGCCGCAGATCGGTCTTGATACTCGTTGCTTCGATGCTGTCACGTCCGAGCCGGTTCGACTTCCAGAAGATCACCCCGAAGGGATTCTCGCGGCTGGCTTTTTCGCGTTTGTAGCGGTCATTGATGTGCTTGAAGCGGCGGCGCATGGTGGAGAGCATCTCCTGCAGCGCGTCCCGTTTCTCGGTATTGGAAGACAGCCTGGATTCATCCACATAGACCTGATCCAGCACCAGGTTATGATGCTGGCAGTATTCGCGGGCGACATCAATCTGCTGCGCCACACTGCGATCCTGCTCATCCCCACCGGAATCGCGGCAGTAGACGACGACATGCGTGCCGGGCGGCAGCGGGCAGTCCTGCCGGACGAGGTGTAGGTAGCGGTTGTCTGACATTCGAATTTCCTTGATGGTTTAATTTAGGGTTCATCTGTTGGGGGGGTACTTGGCCGAACCGCTTTTCCACATTCTGAACAGACACGGTCATGTAAAGATACGATACCGCCACAATCAGCGCACGACCACTTCGCTTTTTCGTTAAGCAGGTATTGTTTTGCGCCAATGGACTTGAGCAAAACAGCGCCGTCAATGAGGCTTACCTGGTATCTTTGCCTATAGCTTCTATCCAGACGTTTGATGATCACACAAGGAAAGGATGGACAGTCAAAACAAAAATCAACACCATGACTTACTGCACAATCTTTTATCTTGCATTCCCGGCAATGATTGGGCTTACTATCATCTCGTCCATGACAGCCCATACACGGTTTGTTTTTCTTCAAATGCACGTAACAGACATAACAGTTCATCCCACACGCAGCCAGCATATTTTCAGGTATCTCTTTGTCCATTTCCATGAATCACTGCCTCTTTTTGAAGAACACCGTTTATTGGACAATCTACATGGTGCTGATGACAAAATGGTTCTTCGTCATCAGCACAGACATCCGTGTTAGCACTTCGTCCGACATCTGCTCGCGGGCAACCGCCCACAGTGCATCATCCGAGAGATTTACCATCGCTCGTAGCGCAGCAAGTTCTTCGGCTGGAATTTTCGAGTCGGATTGATCGTAGGGCATGAGACAGTCTTATATCGAACATTTAATCTATTGTACAATATCTATGGATTTGGGGACAGTCAGGGGATTTCCCGGTGTGTCATGGCTCGTGCGCTGTCTGCCGCTGCTGAGGTGGGCGAACGCCGCGCAGCATCCCGGCAATGGAGAGGTCTTCGTCCAAGTCAGGCCAGTAAATGCCCGATAAACTCAGTTCCACCTTGGCTCATTGTTCCGGCGTGGCCTGCATCAGCGAAGGATACCATTCCAGGGGTGTGGCAATCTCACGTCCATCCTGAAGCGGCACGCGCAACATACCTTCACTGACCTGCACACCGATTGGCCGGTCTTCTTCACGCGGGGTTTCATTCTGCTTCATCACCAGCCTACCGGAGGATGCCCATTGGCTCCGGGATGGCGCGACTTCGCTCCAACGCCAATTCAATCCAAAGACGCTTGGCATCTTCAATGGCAGGCAGAATCTCGTCCCACTCATCAACTTCGGTCATACAACCGGGCAGTTCCTTGATCTGCACGAACCATGCACCGTCATCGGGAATGACCTCGATTGTATAGGGCAGTACCAGATAGTGACTCATCCGCTATTTCCGCTTACTTGGGGGATGCAAGCCAAAAGAAACCCAGTTAGCGCGAGTGCCAAGCATACGATCCCGATTGATTTTCAAGCGCCGTATGGTTGCTCTGCCGACTGGTGTTAGCCCTCGAAGAACGATCCCGCCCGGCATCCATTCAAAGTGTTCTGACCAGTCCTGGGTGCGTGGATTGAACAGGGGGACACTTTCGCCAGTTTCAGGATCAACATCTGAAGTTGCACGCCCTTTGCTCATGTTGCAGTTCGCGCAGGATAAACACAGGTTATCGAGGGAGTCATCACCATCCGGGTCAATATGATCGACATGCATTGCCTGCCCGGTGATGCGCTGGGATGTCTGACAGTATTCACACAGGAGATTTGCCCGTTCATGGACTCGGCGTACAAGTTCCGCCCACGACAACTCACTCATCGGCTGGTTTTAAGTCGTCCATGCTGATCGAGTAGCCGCGTTCATTTAAGTATTTCATCGCCTGCGACTTACGAAGGGCCAGCTTATCGCCGCGTTCAACCAGTTCCTCTAACTCTTTATACTCAGCCACCGAAATAGTGCCGCGCTGATTCCGGGTCAGGAGTTCTGAAATACGCTTTTCCAGTGTTGGCTGCATTTGTTCGCGGGCGATTGTCCAGAGCGTATCATCAGACAGATACGCCATCGCCTTCAATTCTTCTTTTTCATCGTCGGGCAGATCAAATAGTAATTGGTCGAATGCCCCTTCCAACCGTGTACGAATGACCTCATCAACTGGCAGTGATTTCTGCTGGGCAACCTGCTGTGCCTTCTGATACAGACTGTCAGGAATTGAAATGGTGTAATCGCTCATGCGCTTCTCCATCAGAACATCTAATCTATTGTACCCTACTTCCGCCATTCCGGGTCAACCATGGTGGGATCATATTCCAGGGAGAGCTTGTGTCGGATCAGCGCCTTAACCCGTTCCTGTGTTGCCTGAGGCAGGTCTTTCCATTGATTCTGAAGAACCTGGGCATCCGGTTCAATATGGCCTACATCCACAGTCTCAGTCATCTGATACTGAGCAATCAATTCGTTCGCCATCAGTCGGGTGATATGCGGGCTTTGCAAGTCAAATCCGGCCAACGGGTTCAAACGGTCGGAACGGATTTCCTGAACAGTCCGGGTCACCGCTGGTTGATCCGCCATTGCATCCAGCACACCTAAAACAGCTTCCTGCTTATCAACCGGCAGCCGGTCAAAGACATCGGCAACGAACTCCGCGCGAACTGAATGCGTATCCGGTGCAGGAGGCAGGTATCCAGCCAATCGGTACAGCCGCAGAGGATTTACCCCAAGCGCATTGGCAACCTGTTGAAGCGTTCGCGCATCCGGGTCTTTGGCGCGGGTATCTGTACCGTACTTCAGCAGATTACGCACGGCTCCCTCTGATATACCGGCAGCCGCCGCCAGAGAACGATTAGAGTGCTGCTGTTTTTCCATAAGCTCGGTGATAAAGCCGCCAAGCGTTGTTGCCCGTGATGTCATTCGCTATGGGTGTCCTGTGTGCAATCATCTTCAAGTAATTTGTTTTTAATTATACACGTCCTCCTACTCAAATCGCGATTTTGGAAAAGAAAGTACTTGACAGAACTGGAAAAAGTCGAATATAATTAAAAACGCAAGTGCGTTTTACTATACGAATTGGGCGTTCACGACATGCGCCCTTTTTTCAGACGCAAGATGCGTATTATAAAACGCATAATAATTATCAATTTACGCAAAGAGGGGTTCAATGGCGCAACGTCGCACACGCAAGACCAAATCCATCCCGCTGAAGATCGGCAACGATCCCGCCCTGTGGCGTTACGCCAGTGTGCAGGAGGCGCTCGCAGCCAACACCGACCTGATCGCCCGGCTCATCCGCGCTGGCCGCGAGCAGTCCACCCGCAAGCAGCCCGCAGCAGCAGCCCAGTCCCAATCGGTTCCACTACCGGAGAGCGCCTGAGTGGCGCATCTCTCTTTTTTTTCTGCACCCCATCCGTATCCAGTCCGTACACCCGGAGGGAACATGACCATCATTAAACGGATCGAATTCACACTCAACCTGGATGATCCCCGCGAGGCCGCCATCTATCGCGCCTTGCAGCCCGCCCTGCGTTACCGTCGCGCCGGAGCCATCATCCGCCAGGCGCTGGATACGCTGCTGGTATCGAGCGACTCGTCCCCGAAATCACCTTTCAGCACCCGACAGGAGACGCACCATGAGTAAGCACAATTCCAAACTGCAACCCGGCAGCACCCTCACCATCGGCCTGGACATCGGCTACGGCGTCGTCAAAGCCGTCACTGACGATCAGGTTCTTATGTTTCCCTCAGTCATGGGTCATGCCCGCGAAATCCGTTTCCAGCAGGACGAAATCGCCCGCCGCCATCCCGGCGACCAACTCCACGACAACGAGGGACACTGGTTCATCGGCGACCTGGCACTGGCGCAGCTCCCTCCTGGCGAACTGCTCCGATTACGAGGACGCACTGCCAATGAATCCACGATGGGGAATGCCTTCCGGCTGCGCCTTGCCAAAGCCGCCATCGGCAAGCTGCTCTCCGGCATCCACGACCGTGATGCCGTCCACATCCGACTCGCCACCGGCCTCCCGACCGACCACATACGCGACGCGGCGGAACTCAAGACAGCCCTCATCGGCCAGCATCTCATCAAAACCGACACCTGCGACATCATCGCCAATGTCACCGAAGTCATGGTTATGCCGCAGCCCTACGGGACGATCTTTGCCGCCACGCTCACCGAGGCCGGGGAGATCAACCGGGCGCACACCTACCGCCGAACCGGGGTGTGTGATGTCGGCACGTACACGGTTGACCTGGCGCTCGATGATGAGGGTGAGTTCTTAGACGCCGAAAGCGGCAGCGTCGAGAGCGGGGTGTACACGGCGCAGGAGCGCATCGCGGCGGCACTCGAACGCGACTACCGCGAGAAGATGCCGTTCCGCATCATTGAGGAAGTCCTGCGGACGGGGGTGTTCCACGCCAACGGCCACCCGGTGGACTATCACGACATCGTTGAGGAAGCCCTGGCGCCGCTGCGGAGCGCGACGCTCAACCTGCTCTCGGAGAAATGGCAGCGCGGCACGATTGTGGACGTGATCTACCTGTCAGGCGGCGGCGCGGAGCTGGTGTACGCCGACATCGCCGAGGCCTACCCGCAGACCAAGCTGGTGGCGGACGCGCAGCTTGCCAATGCGCGTGGTTATCTGCGGTATGCCCACTTCGCGGAGCGGGTTTAACCGGTTTATCCAGATGGTCTAACGGGTTAAACCGGGAAACGAGGGAGTATGGCGCGGCGCAAGAGGGCGAAACGGCAGCACCGGCTGATCGGGTTCAAGGCGTACACCGACACGGACGCCGATCTGCTGGCGTGGTGGGAGAGCATCCCGACTGGGGAGCGCAGTGAGACGCTGCGCGAACTGCTGCGGCTGGCGCTGGGTTATGCTGTACAGCGACCCCAGCCGGCGGGTGATGGTGATCTGGTCGCCGTTCAGGAAGAACTGGCGTGGCTGCGACGGGCGCTGGTTGACCTGCCGGGATATGTCCAGCAGGCTATCCAGACCGCTGCTGAGATGGGTGTCTTACGGACGAGCGTTTCGTCGGATGGTGCCGGAAACGGGGCGGGGATGAGTGATATGGATGCCGCCCGCCGTGAGGGACGGATGAAGAAGACCCGCTGGTGAGGCTGGCGAAACCGCCCGGAAACCCAACCGCCGACAGGCGCTGCGTCGCGGCGCAGCGCCCCTCTCAGACCCCGTGTGTGTGTCAGATAAGACCAGAAAGGTCGGCACGGGGTCTGAAGCGAGCTAAATGGCGCTCGCTCCTCAGGCGCCGGAGGGGCTGGTGCAGCCCGCAGAACGGGCCGCACAAGTGCGCCGGTGCAGCGCATCCGTCGCACCGGTGGGCGCGGCACACCCTGCCCACCGAACACCGATTGACCCAATCGGCGTCCAGAACCGCACCACATCCCAGCCGCAGGGCGGGACATGGTGAAAGCGCCATATGGCGCGTGTCTTACAGGAAGTGAACCGGAGGAAAGGGATCCCATGAATCATCGTCAGACCATCCAGGCGGTCGCCCGGCGACTGCCGCATCTGCCGAAGCACACCGTCGCTGAAGTGCTGGAAGTCGCCGCTGAAGTCTGGGCGGCGGAACTGGCACAACCCAGTGGTACCGTCACCCTGGTCAACCTGGGCAGACTGCATGTCGAGAGCCAACAGATGCAGGTTGGTGGAGCAGTCCGCGACCGATTGGAAGCCCTGTATGGCACAGCACCGGCGACGATCCGGCGGCTGTACTACCGCTTCCGTCCATCCGGCTGGCTGAAGGAACGCATTGAGGAGGCCTATGAAACGGAAGAAATCTGACCTGTACACCGAACGGCAGACGGTCAGTCTGACGCCTGAGCAAATGCGGCGGCTCAAGGAACTACGCTCGGTGCGGGCGCGCCGCGACGGGCGGTTGATCCACCTCACCGACCTGATCCGCGACGCCATCAACTACTACCTGGCGGCGCAGGAAGACCTGCCCGGATCCCGCCGGGCGATTGCGAAGGGGGTTGAGGTGAAGATCGAAACATTGGAAGCCAAGGTTGACACGCTCACGACGACCCTGAACAACTTCATCGAGCGCGTTACACGGCGGCGGGGGTCGTAGCGCATGGATCGGCGGCAGATGTGTGTGTCCAACGTGCGCTACAAGCGTCCGACGGCGGACGAGGCGAAGCGGATGAAGCAGCTTCTCGGCTACCTGACCTACCGCGACAGCCGCGACCAGGGTGTGAAGCTGGTCGCCGGGCAGGAACGCTGGATCGATCATGGTATGGGTGGCTCAGTCGGTGAGATCGCCCAACGCTGTGATGATCTCAGGAGCAACCATGTGCTGACTTTCTCGCTGGTCATCAACCCCAATCCAGGGTTGGTGGCACTGATCCCGCAGGAGCAGCGCGAGGCCTTCGTGCGCGAACTGACGGAAAACACGGTGGACGGCTTCTTCGCGGCGCGCGGGCTGGATACCGGCTGCGAATACAGCTACGTGACGCACCACCGCCTGACCGACGATCCGCAGGAACCGGGACTCCATAATCCCCACACGCATGTTGTGCTGCCGGGGACGGTCTGGAGCGAGGAGCATGGTGAGCGGGTCAACCTGTACTTTTCGCAGCGGCAGAAGGCGGATCACATCGCGCTGCTGCATGAGGTGACCGAGGCGGGGATGGCTGACCTGCTCGACCGGTTTGTCGGGCCGGACTGGGAGCAGCGCTACGATGCGCTGGAGGCGATCCGGGCGGTACAGCTGGGGATCTCCGCTGGTGAGCCGCACGGTTATCACCTCACGGATGCAGGTGAGGAGGTCCCGTTCTGGGGCGGCGCGCGCCAGGTGGATGAGGCGCACTGCGCCGTCGGTTACTACCTGCCGGTTGCCGATGCGGCTGGCGCAGTCAGCATCCGGTTCCGCCCGGTCGCGACCGGGCTGGATCGGGAGTATGCCGAGCAGCTGGCGGCGGTCGTGGGCGGCGGGCTGCATGAGTATCCCCACCTCGATCAGCTGGCGCTATACCGGGAGGTGCTCAACGGGCTGCTGGCGGAGGGTGACTTCGACCTCGGCCCGGAACAGCCGGGAGTGCCACCCACACCGGATTTCGACCGTTAGCCCGTATCAGGGAAAGAGAGTGACAGACCCATGACCGCAAACAACCAACCTATCCAGCACACTTTTCTGGATGCGCTCTACGGCCCGGCACCGGAAGGATTGTACCTGGAACTGCGCTGCATCCACCCGGAGACCGGCGAGGTGCGGACGCTCTGGGCACAGATTGGGAACGAGAGGCAGCGTAACTCCACCCTGAAGCAGGCGGGGAAACTCAACAACGAAGGCTATGGCGTGTACTACGCGCCCTGTCTGCGGCAGACGAAGCAGGGCAAGGCCGAGGCCGCCGCGCTCATGCCCGCGCTGTGGGTGGACATCGACTGCGATGACGACCCTGTGCGACGTGAATCCGGGCTGGCGGCGCTGCATGGCTTTGTCTTACCGCCCTCAGCCATCCTGAACAACGGGGGCGGCTGGCACGCCTACTGGTTACTGGATATGCCGTTCGCCCTGCAAAGTGACGATGACCGGCAGCGGATCGCCCGCGTCTTACACGGCCTGTTCAGCGCATTGGACGGTGATCCCGGTTACGTCAAGTCGGTCGCCTCGGTCATGCGTTTGCCCGGCAGCACCAACACCAAGCCCGGACGGAACAATGCACCGGTAGAAATCGTCGAGTGGGATCCCGAACATCGCTACCCGCTGAGCGCCTTCGACTGGCTGGACGTGACGCCACCCAAACCGGAGCGGATTGGCAAGCTGGAGGTCATCACCCTCAATGGCAACGGTCATCACTCCCTGCCGCCGCGCACCGAGGCGTATCTCACATCCGGTGCGCCGCTCGAACAGCGCAACACCGAGCTTTTTGCCGCCGCCTGCCAGCTGCGCGATGCGGGTTACAGCCAGCGTGACGCGGAGAACGAACTTATCGCCCGCTACCTGGCCGATGGGAATGGCTCAGAGAACCCGGCAGGGCGCGAGAAGGAAGCCCGCGCCACCATATCCAGCGTCTTCAGCCGCCCCCAGCGTGAGCCGCTTGCCGCCCCAAAGGAGCTGGCCCGCGAACAGGTCGCCCGATTGGTCGGCAACTACGCCCCCGATCAACGACAGGAACATCCGACGGCAGCGCAGATCGCTGAGGTCGTCCAGGCCTGCGCTCACTTGAATGCCATCGAGTGGGCGGAAGAGCGCGGGCGGCTCAAAGCCATCTGCGGGGATGGTCTGCGCCTCGTGGACCTCGACCGGCTCTACCGCCAGGCACGGCGTGACCTTGACCGCGAGCGCCTGCCCAACGAAGACCGTTACCTGGTGCTGGACGGCAGCATTGTCTTCGAGAAAATCACCGAACGCGGCATCAACCGCCAGCGGGTCGCCGACTGGTCGGCGCAGGTCCTCGAGCGCAGTTCACGGCTGGATGATGACGGGCAGGTCGAACACCTCGTCCGGCTCGAACTGCGCCAGGGCGAGAGAACTCAGCTGCTGACCGTGCCGAGTGAACTCTTCGGCGACGCCAACGCCCTCCAGCGTCATATCGCGCGCCAGGCGGGCGAACGCTTCACCGCCCGCACCGGGATGAACAAACACCTGCCCACCGCGCTCCTCAGCCTCTCCGGCGAGTACCCGACCCGCACGACCTACCGCTTCCTGGGTTGGACGCAGATAGATGGACACTGGACATATGTCACCCCCGGCCTGGCGGTCAGCGCAGCGGGAATCGTTGAGCAGCCGCCGGAAGTCGAACTCGAAACCCGATTGCGCGACTATGGCTTGACGGTATCTGACTGGTCGGAGAGCCTGGCCGCCTTCACGGCGCTGACCGCCACGCTGCCACCGGCTATCGCTCCGGCGCTGCTGGCGTATGCCTTTCTGCCGCTGGCCCAGCGGTTTTTCCCGGCAGCGGCCCCCAAACCGGCGCTGCACCTGCAGGGCACCACCGGCACGGGCAAGTCAGAAATCGCTGCGCTGCTGTGCAGCTTCTACGGGAACTTCACCCGCGACCTGCCGCCGGGACAGTGGGGCGATACCGTCAACACCGTCGAGACGCTGGGTTATTCGCTGGCGGATGCGCTGTACTGGGTGGATGACTACAAAACGATTTACGCCGATGAGCGCACTTTCACCCGTTTTCTGCAGTCCTATTCGCGCGGCATGGGGCGTGGCAGGCTGACTCGTGAGGCAAAGCTGCGCCAGGAGCGTCCCTGTCGCGGGCACATCCTCAGTACGGGCGAGACCACCCTTGAAGGCGAGGCCTCCATCCTGGCACGCATGATTGTGCTGAAGGTCACACCCTGGAGCGAGCGCGACCCGGATGGACAGGCGCTCATCCGGGCCGACCGGCTGCGTGAGTACCTCTCCGGTTTCACGGTGGCGTTCGCAGCCTGGATCGCGCAGCAGGTTGAAGAACACGGATTAGGAGCGAAGCTGGCGCAGGGCTTTGCCGACAGCACACGCGGCTACCAGGACAGACTGGCGAGCCAGGGGATGCCGCCGGCATCTGTTGGGCGGCTGGTGCAGAACTGGGCGGTGCTGGTCACCACCTACCGTCTGCTGGATGCGTTTCTGCGGGAACGGGATGCCGACGAGGCCCTGCCAATCTGGTGCGATACGCTGCTCGAGGGAACCCAGGCAATGCGGGCGGAACGTGCCGGGCTGCTGTTCCTGGATGGGCTTCAACAGCTGCTCGCCAGCGGCGAACTGATGCTGGCGACCGACCTGCGTCAACCGGAGGAAGCGCGACCGGGTACCACGATTGTCGGCTATCACGACGGCCAGCACGCGCTGATCCTGCCGGATGTAGCGTATCGGGCAGTGGCGCGGATCCATCCGCTCCAGTTCAACGCAGCGGCGATTGGCGCCCAGCTTCAGGAGGATGGCTGGCTGATCCCCGGCACGAACAGCCTGACAGTGCAGCGGCGGGTGCGCGGCATCCCGACACGCTTCTGGCAGCTCAAAGCGGGCTTCATCCAGATGTGACGGTTGTGACGCTGTTTCATCAGTGCAATCCCATCTATCGCAAAACAGGAAGAAAGCACCTGTTTCACTTGTGACAGTGTTTCAGCAGGTGCTTTTCGATTCCCGGTGTCACAGTGAAACAGCCGTCACTGTCACAGTGGCACTTTTGCGGTGAAAGCAATTGAAAAACGCACACATTTCATGGATGCCCTGAATAACAGAAAGCTTGCCTGCTTCAGTTGTGACACGGTGACGGTATCGAAGAATCACTGCGTAGTATTCCTCCTTTTTCTCTCGCACAACGTCGCGCGGCGAGTATGCGGCACGAGGTCACCCCCTATCCAGCACCGACGGGCCGGTACGCCAGTACCATCCTGCGGACGGGACTGCCGAACCACCCGCCTATCCCTTCGGGATTGCTGGACAGGCTCCCCCTGCTGTGCCGCCCCGCGGTGGTGAGCGTTGCGCTCGACCGAGCTGGACGGAATCCAGTGTGACGAGGAGGTTTCGTCATGTCCGCATCATCATCCGAACTTCGTACTCAGATTCGCAGCCAGGTTCGCCCCTTCCGCCATGAGCGGGTGTTCCCCACTGGCTGGGCGGGAGAACTGAGTTTCGCCGAAATTCGCACCGACCTCATCCCCAACCTGACCCGGCTACTGCGCTACTACAAACGCCCGGAAGCATTTCTTCCTGACATGTTGCAGGAGGGCTTCATGCACCTGTGGTGGGATTTGAGCCAGGACTCGAACCTGCTGGCGACGGCCAACAAGGGCGATGCACTGCGCCTCGTGCTGGGTCGCAGCCGACCGCCGACTTTTGTCCGCCGGTCTATGCGCCATGAGGTGTACCTCGACGATCTCGCGACGCGCAGCGGAGACCCGGACACCTTCATCATCGAAGGCTACGAGGGACGCTACTACACGGAACACTCCGAATTTTCACGCGCCATTGACATCCGCATTGATTTTGAGCGGGTCATCCAGCACCTGGCCGAGAAGTACCTGGACAGCTTCCCACACCTGGTCGCACTCTATTACATCACGACCGAGGTCACCCCGGACGACGCGGCCTCATTGGCCGGTCGCAGTGGCACGAAGAAAGCCTGGTGGCTGACGAGCGTGGTGAAGCCAGTGCGTGAGGAACTGGCGGAGTTACTCGGCGTGTTTGTCCCGACAAAGCTGGGTTGGAAGCAGAAGTTTATCAGTGGCGACGAAACACCGTTCTGGCAGGTGGTCGAGACCTTCAAGAGCCGCCAGGCGGCGCGGATGATCGCGGTGCTGGAAGGCATGGCCGAACACGAAAGTTGCCAATCAATGGCGGCGCGGCTGGAACTCCCCATGTCATCGGTCTTCGCATACCGCCGGCAGGCACACGAGGTGCTTCGCAAAGCCTACCGCTGCCCGGCGTGAGGGCGGTTTTCGTATTCGTTACGTGGCTGGTGGGCGATCGCCAGCCACTCTTTTTTGCGAGCTAACCATTCATAAGTCCCAAGGAGCATACGATGCCAATTTCGTTGATTGCAAGAGAATGCTCCCTGGCCCAGGTTTCTCGCGCACGATTGAGCCATTGGTCAAATGCATCATCATCAGGATATTGAGAGGGAGAAACTACCGGTTCATCACGTCTGCACCGAATCGTATTCATAATGGCATCGCGCTGGATATTGTCCATTAGGATACGGGCATGTTGATCGAATAATACTGCGTAGTGCCGCCGCCGATGCTGGAACAGGACAAATATCTGCGTTTTTCCACTACCAAGTTTGGCACTACGAAAACCGGGCGGCATCTGCCCAACACGCAAACGATCTTCAACCGAGAGTACAGCCAGGTCATCAAGAAACGAACTTGTTTGCAGTTTTTCTGCGTTCTTGATGAATTGCATGGTTTCATCAAGATCAAGATTGATATCCTGGTCAAACGCTTGCAGTTGTTTCGCAAGTGCCGTCATTTCCAATCCATCGTCACCATTTTGCTGATTATTTTCCAGCAACACCGGAATATCTGCAAAGGATTGATGCTGGCGATTACGTTCCATCAACCGGCGCTGCCAGTTCATCGCCATATGAACCTGTGGATTGTTCATTGTTGAGGGCACAAAGTTGTATATGCTGATTTCGCGTGGCTCTTTCCAGGGTCGAAGGACACGCCCCATCCGCTGTGCCAGAACAAGAACAGTCCAGGGTAGATCGTAGTTGATCAGTATTGAGGCATCTTGCAGATTGAAACCCTCAGCCAATGCACCGGTTGCCACCAGAACATGAATATGATCCTGACTCCGTTCCTCGTTGGGCACATCATTTGCGACTGGGGCAAAAACCCGTAGCAGATTATCCACCGTATCAATGTCCCGATCAGCGGTTGTTTCTGCACGAATTCCGGACAGACTGGCAGTGATGATCTCGGCCAGCGCCTTAGCCGTTTCACGGTAATGGCAGAAGATGACAACCTTCTCGCTACCAGCCTGACGAACAATCTCCAGGACACGCCCAAGTTTGGTATCATGTTCAGCCTGCTGGCAGCGTTTGACCTGGGGCAGATAGTCATCCACAAAACGTGTGAGGGCTTTTTGATGGGCAAACCGCATTTTGTCGAATCCGCCGGATTTCCGCAGCTTGCCGAAGAGATCCTCGACCTGCACCGGTGACGAGCAGAACTGACGCATCGCTTCCGCATTGAAGAAACCAGCAGTCTGCCCATTCGTGATCTCAAACTCATCGAAAAGCTGCTTTTGAGACGTAGGTTTCTGTTTTCGGTCGAGTAGATGACTATCCAATAGTTTCACCAGAATATCATCCAGCGGATTTTCATAGACCTCCGTGCGAAACTTGAGCCTGCGTGGAAAGTAGCGTCTGTCGCCATCGGAAAAGACCACATACCGTTCACTATTGGCATCGCGCTCACTGAAATGATAGACGACGCTGGGGGTTGTCAATACCGCGCAGGGCGGAAGCTCCGGCAATTCAACCGACAAACCAACTTTCCAATAGGTTGGTTCGTTGAACAACTGGTAGCGACCCGCAAATACCGATTGTGGCAGCAGTTGGAGCTGAGCGTTGACATCATCAATTCCCCGGCTGAAAGGTGTTGCCGTCAACATCAGAAGATGAGCGCCGCTCTTGTGAATCGCTTCTTCAATCCGCTGATAGCGCAGTTTCTTCTCGCCATCGGCCCCATCGGCATTGCGCATGTGATGCGATTCGTCCAGGATAATGAGCGTTTTGGACGTGATGTGACGTAGCTCATACTCGAGATTGCGAACCCCGTAATTACGAGATGGATCGTCCGCTGAAAGGGTGTTGTATGAGAATTCTGCGCTGGATGTCACTGCGGCCCGCATAAATCGCCGCCATGTTTCGCGCAGCCCGGCAGGGCAAACAATGATGACGCGGTCAACCGCATTCTGCATTCGCAAGTAGGCAACAATATGCGCTGCCATCACCGTCTTACCCAACCCGGTAGAGGCAATCAGCATTGCGCCACGATAATCTATGAGTGACTGCAAGGCACGCGAAACCACCGGACGCTGATAACGTGCAAGCTGTGGCAGTTGAGGTGGGACTTCATCCTCAGGTAGACCGTACAGCTCAACCAGCGCACGCACATACACATCGAACGGTGGATAAGCCTTGACGTAAGCCCGCAGCTTGTCAATCAGCGCCTGGGTGATCGATTCTGCTTGAGCAAAGTAGTGATCGAACTGCTGAATGAAGTAACAGACATCGTCTGGACTGCTGACGACATACCCGGCTTCACGGCTTTGCACCAGGCCATGATAGGACATATTGGCTGAAGTGACCACAGCAGCATCGGTATCGGCGATGTAGAGCTTGGCATGGTGATACAAATAGCGAGCATCCAGGAGACTGGCTTCGTCAATAGAATCTCCAACCACAATCCAGAGCAGGTTGTTTTCCAGCGCGGTGAGCATCAGGCGCATGGCACGCATTCGGCGCTCAAGAGGATGAGCCGCCAACCGATCAACAAATTCATTAATCACATCTTCTGCGCGATCGCGCCCGCCTTCCTCACGCCCGATAAGCAGGTAAACACGCTTACCACCCAGGGCATCTTGCAAACATTGAAACCCGGAAGGCTCGAAATACGCTGTTGCAATCCGAACCATCTGTGCCGGAGCCAGCGTATTGCTGATACAGTTCTGCGCGGCGCTGTGTCCGCTGAAGAAACGCTTGACCAATGCGGGATCGATTGCGCTCATATCACCTTTGCCATCGTTGTAAATTAGTTTCCCTTTCAGTTTTATAGTAATATTGGTTATGTCGTCAAGTTCCTTAACATTGTTCACAAAGCGCGTTAGGAAATAGACAGGGCATATCTATGACACAGAAAGCTGGTGGCGACATCTTCATCGTTGACAACAGTGATGACTACTGGAAGGTCATACAGTATTTGCAGGAATGGGCCCAGATTGCCCATGCCTTTGATATTGCCACAGGCTATTTTGAAATCGGCGCGCTGCTGGCGCTGGATGGGATGTGGCAGCAGCTCGACAAGATTCGGATTCTGATGGGCGTGGCTAGGTTATACTATTCTTATCACCATATGCATTTATAATTATAAAGGTAGTCCCCAGCATCTTTTATAGGACGAATCATGAAACAAGTATGTGCAGCGTGCGGACGGAATAGCAATGGCAGGAATTTATCCTGTACTGAAGTTACATGCCCACTAGAAAAGCAAGTAATTCTGGGAAGTGGGCAAATCATTGGTGATATTAAAGTTGTTCACTTAGTTCAGATTACTAAAACACACGCGCTTTATGAAGGTCTGCGACAGGATAAATCAGTCTTATTAAAAGTGGCGCATCACGATACTGGGGCGAAGAATCAATTAATAGCCGAGTCGCAGTTCCTGTCATTGATTGCCCAGGACCGCCTTAAACGTAAGAAATCGTTCCTAAGCCGCTTTTCCCGATTACAAGACCCTCATCCCGGAATCCCTAATATTTTGCCCGCTTATAGTAATGCCGAGTTGGTCAATTTCCCGTATGGTCTGGCGCAGGTCAGCGATCAGAGCATTGTGTATACTGTGTGGGATCACATCGAGGGGATACCTTTATCGGAATATCTGGTAGCAGTACCTGTACCCTGGGTCGAGAGCGTCGCCCACATCATCACGCACCTGGCTTATATCGTGGAATTAATCAACAAATCAGAGGTGCTGCACGGCAAGCTCACACCGGATGCAATCTGGATACAGGAAGATGATAAGGGTATCCTGCGTCCCACGCTGGTTGATTTTGGTTTGCTGCGTAATCACCGACTACTCAACCAGAATGACATCATCTGGCTTCATGAAAATGGCAATATCGCTTATGTCGCCCCGGAAATCGCCAAAGCCAATAATCATGAAATTCGGGATTATCAGCCTAAAACGGTTGAATCAATTGATATTTATGAGCTGGGGTTGCTGCTTTACCAAATGCTGGCCGGAAAGCCCAAGTACGATGATCTCTTCAAGTCGCGCAGCCAGATCGTCAAATTAATCGGTCAATCTGAAGGCAACCCCCTGATCCGCAATGATATTCAACAAACCAATCGTGCCGAGCTGGTGCGACTCGCAAAAGTAGCTACACAACGTAACCCGGATCAGCGAAAACCGGATAGTCTGAGAGAATTTATCAACATTTTGGAAAAGGTCGTTGGCAAAATCCCCGCTGAGAAACCAGGGCACAGCATCCGTGAGACGGTCTGGCGGGTGGCGCTTGTAGCGGGCATTCTGGTTGGGGCGTATCTGTTAATTGGGGTTGCCATCAATACGTAAAACCCTGGTTTTCGGTTATTAAGAGAGTTGCAAAAGAACATGGTCAATACGATTCAGGTTGAATATCAAGCACTCCAGCTTATTTCGCGGCATTTTAAGGATCACCACCAGCGCGTTGAGGTATTATCCCACCGTTTGCAGCAGCATATAGAGCTGTTACAAAATCATGGTTGGTGGGGACCTGGGGCCACCGCTTTCTATGCTGAAATGGATACTACCCTTTTGCCGAGCCTGGCACGGCTATCCCAGACCCTGATTGCGGTTGATACGGCAATCCATGTTATCGGGCAGGACTTCCAGATTGCAGAAGAGGAAGCACAGCAGCTACTGGGAGAGCAGTTCGGTGAGTTGGATGATGTCCATCAGGGTGCTAAAACCAGCCCTTATAACCGTTCCAATAACCCGGCTGAAATTCGTGATGGCACGCGAACCGGCGTAGCGCATAAAACCGCAGACATTTTTTACGTCAACGGTATCCTGACCGACAGTGCGGCGCATCTCAAAACGCTGGAGAATATTGAGGCCGAATTTCCAGGACAGCGGGTCGCCGGTATTTATAACGCCACTGAAGGCCTCATCACCGACGGCGTTCAGGCCGTTGGGGATCGGTACGGGTTGGAACAAAATAATAGGGCGGTGGACTCGCTGGTTCTTGCCATTCAAGACCGTCTGCAGAACCCAGGGACATTTGAGATTATCGCGCACAGTCAGGGGGCAGCCATTACGGCAGAAGCACTGCGTCGCCTGGATGCGATGCACGTGGCTTTGAGCCGGGTCAAAGTCACGGCTCTTGGTGGATTTGGGATCAATTTCCCCAACAGCGTGGATTATCACCATTATGTGCATATTAATGATCCGGTTGGGTTGATCTCGGTTGTAGCCGACCCCAAACTTGTGGCCCACACGACCCTGATGCCTAACATCTCTTCTCCGGCTGGAAGTCAGATACCGGTTTACAACATGCTTGTGGCGCATAGTGGCGAGGACTATATTCGCAACCCACATTCGTTCAGAGCATGGGAAAGTGCTACCAATAGCGTTAATCATCAAATTTACGAAACGGTAGACGGATTTGTTTCTACGGTGCAGGATAGTATCAGCAGTATCGGCCAATTCGCTGATCAAATCTTTTAAGGTATGACCATGACCTGGATGAAGTTCGAGGTCACCACCTTCGCACTGGATATTCCGAGTACCTGGCTGGTGAAAGCCACACCGCAATTTCAGGCCATGTTTATTGGCAAAAAACAGGACGATGAACCCATTTTCCCCAGCCTGACAATTGCCATTATGATAAGTAAAGACGATCTGCCAACCTATTTTAATCAGATTGCACAAGTGCAAACTACCGAATACCCGGATTATCAGATTATGGATGAAACGCATGGGCCAGCCTGGATTGAAAGAAGCTATCGCTGGCAATATCCCGGTGTGCCTGAGCGCTTGATTCAACGCCAACGCTTTTATATAGATAGAAACAATATTTATACTCTGACCATGACGTACCTGCCTTCCCAGACCAACGCGACACAAGAAACGTTCGCGGTTATGCTCAACAGTTTTGAATTTATCTGAGCCAATCCGCCTTAACGCTCAGCAGGGAAAATTGCTTTATGACAACCAACCAACCAATGCCAACCGAACAACCGTACCTTGACCGTCCGCCCCGAATTCAACCACCCCTGCCGATACGGGAAATCGAAATCCCGCCGCCACCCGATAAAAAAGGCCGGTCGCAGGGTTTTGTCCAGCTCATTCTGCCCCTGATGTCAATAATGGGCTATTCCGTCATGACGGTTTTTGGCGGGCGTAACATCCTCTTCATGATCCCCATGGCGTTATCCGTCATCGGCAGTATCAGCTTCTCGGTCTATGCGACCTTACAGGAACACAAACGCATCCGCGAGCTGAAAACGGCTTATGCCAACCGTCTGCGTATATTACGCTCCGAAATGGAATCCGCGCATTATGAACAGCGGCTCTACTATGAGCATACCCATCCCGACATGGATACGGTTTCCCGAATTGGGTTGGGTGAAGAACAAAGCCGGATGGGGCAGCGGCTGTGGGAACGCCGGATGAACGACCATGATTTTGCGTCGCTGCGACTTGGTATCGGGGACATTCCATCGCAAGTGGTGTATTCATTCAAGAGTGGGGAGAGTCTGGAAGACGACCCCCAACTAAACGAAGCCTTGCAACTGGCGGAAGACTCCCAGGTCATCCAGCAGGCGCCGGTCATCATTCCATTACGCTACTATGCCAGCGAGGAGGAAATGGCTGGCGGTCAACGCGAGTCTGCCACCATCTATGGCCGAAATAGTCTTGGCGTCTCGGGAGAAACCAACCAGGTGATTGATGTCATCCGTGCCTTCATCTTGCAGTTATCCGCGTTTCATGCGCCAACGGACTTCCAAATCCATGTATTGGGCGCACCGCACGCGAAGGATCGCTGGACATGGGCTTCATGGTTGCCCCACACGAATACCCAGCAGGAATATCAAGGCGACCGGATGTGCTTTGAGCCACCGTTGCAACCGGATGAAGATGCTAAGAAAACGGAACGGATGTTCCCGAAGCGTTTCCTGGCGCAAATTAACAAGACCCTGGAAGAACGGCGTCTCATTCTGGAAGAAGACGATTCCAACGAAAAAACCAGTGCCGGTAATTACCCGTTCTTGTTGTTGATTGTGGACAATCTGCCAGCGGTTGGGGGGAATATCGGGACCACGGATTGGCTAGACAGTATTGTATCCGAAGCGGCAATCGCCTCTATTTTCCAACAAGGGCAACAAGTACAAGCAGCGATTATGTTCCTCGTGCCGGAAAATGCCAAAATCCCATCGGAGTGCCAGTCTGTTTACGAAATCAAAGTTCAAAAAGAAAACTATATCTTCCGTTATAGCGAAGTCGGGAAAAACAGCCCGACGTATATTGGCATTGCTGATCGAATCCATGAAGATGAGGCCGAAGCCTTTGCGAAAGCCATCCGAGATAAGCGGATGCGCCAAAGTTACGGCGCTGATCTCAAAACCAGTGTCTCAATCCTGGAATTATTTAACACGGAAACCGTTGACGGGCTGAAAATTTTAGAAAAATGGGAGCAGAGTAAACGCAAGGCCAAAGGTAACGCGGACTGGCTACGGGTTTCAATTGGGATTCGGAGCGGCAATGATCTCCACGACATTTACTTTAACCAGGATTATGACGGGGTGCATGGCATGATTGCCGGCACAACGGGTTCCGGTAAGTCCGAACTCCTGCTGACGCTGATTGCAGGGCTTGCCGTGACGTATGATCCCAGCATATTGAATTTCGTCCTGGTGGATTATAAGGGTGGGTCAGCCTTCGAGCCATTCCGAAAACTGCCCCACTGCGTGGATATTGTTACCAATCTGGACGGCAAAGCCGTAGATCGAATGTTCGTCGCCATTGATGCCGAACTGCGGCGGCGCAGTAAAATCCTGGCCGATTATAACGTCAAGCACATCGTTGAATACCGCGAAAAGGGATACCACCATAAGGACCCATTCCCGCATTTGTTCATTGTGGTTGATGAATTCGCGGAAATGATTAACGAAAACAAAGAATATAAGAATCGTTTTGATAGCATTACCCGTCTGGGGCGGGCTATTGGGGTGAATCTCATTCTGGCAACCCAGCGTCCGTCGGGTGTCGTGAGTGACCAAATGCGGGCCAATATGAAACTGCGTATCTGCCTGCGGGTCGAAACCGGCGATGACAGTCGTGAACTGCTGGGGCGGGGTGACGCCATGTTTCTACCGTCCGGTATCCCCGGACGCGCCTACTTACAGGTGGGTAAAGACACGCCCATTTTAATCCAGGTGGCGCGTGCCGGTGGAGAGTATACCCTCCCGTCGGAAGCGGATGCGGTTGAAGATGCTCCTATGGAGTTCGGAACGTACTTTGATCCGAAAAAGAAGAAAGCGACGTCCAATACGAACCCGGAGACGTCATCCATTGTGGATGTTATCGTGCGGGAGACAACCGCACTCGCAGCCAACCACAGTGAAAAACAACATAAACCCTGGCCCGATCCGCTGCCGGGTATCCTGCCTCTCAATCATCCGATTGATGCGACCCACTTGCATACCGAACGCAACAAACTGAACAATCAAATCGTCCTCCACCCGATCATACGGGCGTGGTTGCTGCTGGAGAATGGTGATACGCGTGTCCGGGAACGCATAGATATGTGGAAGCAATCCAACATTGTCAACTGGCAAATTGGGGATAAATCAGAAACCCAAAGCGTCCAAAATCCGCTTCAGGCAACGGTCGGGCTGATTGATATTCCGAGCCTGGCCGAACAGCGGATCCTGACCCTCGACTTGACCCAGGGTCCGATTATCCTGTTCGGCGCCGGTGGCTGGGGAAAGACGACCTTCCTGAAAACGCTGCTGATCTCACTGGCGGCCACCCATTCACCGGACGATTTGTGGATATACGTGATGGATTTCGCCCGGGGCGGGCTGGAAGACCTCACCGATTTGCCACATTTAGAAGAGCCGATTGATGTGGTTGAAGAAGGGCGCGTTGAGCGGCTGCTGCGGATTCTAGCCAATATGCTGGACGAACGCAGCACGAAGATTCGAGAAGTTGGGTCGCTTATTCAATATAATGCCCGCCATCCAGGCCAGACCTTACCCGCGATTCTGGTGGTCATTGACAACTTCGCCGAATTCAAAGAAACCTATGAAAACCAACTCCCGCAGTTGACCGCACTCATCCGGGATGGGCGGGCGTTAGGCATTTATTTTGTGGTCACTGCCGATCAGATCAACGCGGTTCCATCCAAAATCTACAGTTTGTTCACACAGCGTCTTTCATTAAAGATGGCCGACTCAGCCGATTATCAAGGCATTGTTGGGCGGGCCGCCCATATCCTGACTGAAGTTCCCGGACGGGGGGTCATTTCGGTTGATCGTGAACCACGCGAGTTCCATATTGGCGTGATTACGGAAATTCAGACCAATGAAAAAAAACAAACGACCACCATCAGCTATCAGGAAGACTACAATCCTTTCTACACCAAAATCGCCAATTTAATGCGCTCCGAATGGAATCAGCCATCACCCGTCACCAGGGTCGAGGTGTTGAGTCAGCATATTGAGCTATTGGATATCTATCAGACCACAAAACCGCTCGGTTTCCTAGCGGCCGCGATTGGGATTCGTGATATAGATCGGCAGACAGCCTGGCTGGAATTGGGTGGTCACTGCCTCGTGCTTGGCCCGCCATTATCCGGCAAGACATCCCTCTTGCAGAGCCTCATCCTGTCCTTTGCCGAACGCTACAGCCCGGATAATCTGGGGATGATTCTGATTGACCCCCGCCGCAGTCTGTTTGACTATCGTCTGATTTACCCAAATGCACAGAATCAATTGGGCGCTCTGACCCACGTTCTCAAAACGGCATCCGAGGCGGAAGACCTGGACACTCTGCAACAGTACCTCCAGGTTGAACTGTATCCCGATATTCAGCAGCGCGTCCGTGAACACGCCGCCCAGTTGGGGGTGCAAAATCCGTTTCTAGATGGGAACCCGCAAAATCGGCATCTGGTCATCATCATTGACAATTATGATGATATGGGTGATCTGGAGCGTCCGCGCTTTATTGAAAATCTTTCGGATATGGTCCGTAAATACCGGAATCGGGTTCACCTGATCGTCTGTGGTACGCCAGAACTGCTGCGCAGGCGTGACGCAATTATCAAACGGGTTGAAACCTCACGGTATGCTTTGGTTCTGCAATCGGTTGAAACCATTCGTGATATGGGCGGCAAAGTGAGTTATAACCTCAATAACGCCGAATTGTCGGTGGGGCGCGGCCTCGTGTTCAAATCAGGGCGAACGCAACTGTTTCAGGCGGCGCGTTTCAGCGTGAATACACCGGACGAAAGTTATGCCAGTGTCCTGGATCAGTACATCAACCAGCAAAACCGGAATACCGAACGCCTCGGTTGGTATTATCGCGGGTCAGAAACGCTTCTCAATAACACACTGCTCGATAAGAATGTCGTCATTGAACATGAACAACAATCGGAGGAGTTTGAAATTTCGGATGAGGCCGCAGCCCACCGGGAGCAACTAATGAAAAAATTCCTAAAAACCAATGAAAATCGCGGGAATTAGCCCGGCCTGAAGAGTTAATAACGAACAAAGGACTTAAAATGGTACTGGAAGGCGGTCGCCAGATCAGCCTCCAACGACCTGCAACATACTGTGAAGTTACGCAGTTGGCTGAGCAGACAGTGGGTTTAAGCCCACTGTTTTACGGGAGAATTTTTCCTCACTGCGTAAGTCCTAATCACATAAGTCCAATGTATCCGTGAGTCAGGTTCGAGGTCACGGTATAATGCGGTTTTATATTGCACACAGAGATATCTTCAATTTTCACTAACCACTGAAATTATACCTATATTCGAGAAAGCTATGCTCGGCCAAATTGGGAAATACGAAATTATCAAAGAACTTGGTCACGGTGGTATGGCAACCGTGTATCTCGCTCATCACCAGGAAATTGATCGGCATGTGGCGATTAAAGTCCTCAGCGAAGACAGGCAAAATCTCAAAACGGTTCAGGAACGCTTCAAGCGGGAAGCCCGAACCATCGCCAAATTAGAGCATAAATACATCCTGCCGATTTACGATTTTGATTTTGACGAAAATCTCGGGAAAATGTATATCGTCATGCGCTATCTGAACGGCGGTTCGCTTAGCGACGACATCCAGAATGGCAACCTGAGTTTTAAAGCGATTTCCGTCATTTTGTATCAGGTTGGATCCGCCCTCGATTATGCCCACCGGCAAGGTATCGTCCACCGCGATCTTAAACCGTCCAATATTCTCAAAGACGAAGTCGGTGATTGCTTCCTGAGTGATTTTGGCATCGCCAAACATATTGCAGCCGACCTATCCACCATCACGGGATCGGATAATGTCATTGGCACACCTTATTACATGAGTCCTGAACAGTGCCGGGGAGAAAGCGATCAGCTTACACCCGCGAGTGACATCTATTCTTTAGGCGTCGTCCTCTTCGAGATGCTGACCGGCAAACCTCCCTACGATGGGGGGACTCCGCTCAAGACCGTCCATAGCCATCTCCAGGAGCCAATCCCGCAAATCAAGGATTTCCGCCTCGATCTTGGGGAAGAGTTCCAGTCAGTTATTGACCAGGCGATGGCTAAAAAACCAGAAGAGCGATATTCAACCTGCAAAGAGTTAGAGAATGCTTTTGATCGAGTCGTACACACGTTAAAAACGCAGGTGAACGATCCCCCGCTGGAGGAAGACCCGGCGACTATCTATCAGCGGGATGATGATTTCAACCGCCGCATTCAGGAAGCCCTCGAACAGCGTCAACAGAAAGCCGAACAACCATCCACAATCGTTACCGGCTCCTTCGGGTTCATTAATTTAAAAATCCATATTCCTGAGTTGAATGAAACCTACCCGGCATACGCCCGAAACAACATCATCATGCAGGATTTCCTTAAAGAGGTGTGTGGCAAGCTGAAGTTGTCCCCTGAACGTTACACTTTTACTTTTCAGGGGAATCCGCTGGATATGTCGCGGACGTTCGGGCAAAATCAGGTTCCTCAAAAGTCCACCCTGGTGTTGGCCCAGGTTGAAGCGGAAAGCGAATCACAAACCCTACGCTGGATTCGGGAGAATATCAACCCGCGCAATTTTGAACCCACGATTATGATCTACCTGGTTGAAGAGAATACGCAGAATCGTTTCCCGATTAAATGGCAACCGGCTATCATTGGCCGATATGACCCCAAGCCTCAAATCAATCATATCAACAATTTCATGGCCGTTGATCTCACCCGATATGACAAGGGAACGCGCGTGTCCCGGCAGCATGCCTGTATCACCCGGCGCGGCGGTCAATATTACATCGAAAATCTTAATAAACGCAATCGCACCTACCTGAATGACCGGTTGCTCAGGCATGGGGATCGCTATTCAATCCAGGCTGGGGATCGTATTAAGGTTGGACATATTACGCTGATATTTCAGATTCACTGATGTCGCACCATTTTTTGTCACGAAAGCGGCACCGCGCATTCGAAACACCGTATTCATTTCTTAAAACACATAAGCTCGACTTTGTACAGTCAAGCGGCATAACATAGGGTCTCCACAAGGGAGACGAAAAACGGGCGAGAGACTTTTACCAGATCAGGCGGCTCCCGTGATGTTTGAAAAGTCGGGAAAACCGCCCAAAGCTGAAAACGAACCAATGCCAACGCATCCGAGAATGTCGGAAGTGATTTGGTATACCAGGCTGATTGACGAACAACGATCGGCTGGCCGGACAAGTGAAACACATGAGCAACCAGCGTAAGCCAAGAGAACAAGCCCAACAACAGCGGCGTGGTGCGGACATCCGTTTACTCCACTACTTGGGGGCAAGCTCACTTTCCCGGCGGCACAGTTCGGCGATCGTCTCTTCGCCCCGCAAGCCTTCCAACACGATGCGGATTTTCTCCTCGGCGCTGTGTTGCCGCCGTGTCTGGCGGCGAATATCCTGGACTACGGCTTCAGCGGATACTTTCTTGCCCATTCTGCTGCTCCTTTATGCTCTACAATGGGTGGAAAGTCTCCTCTATTTTAACCCCTCCAGGTGTCCGAGTCGTTCTGAAACGGAACATATTGATTTGTTAAACTGGCAAAGCAATTTGCAGGATATTGTGAATTCTTTATTGGTAAATGAGTAATGTAGTGGCTATAATTTATAAGTTTTACACGTATTATGTTAGGGAATCGTTGATGAAAAAATACCATGTATTCATTCTGTCACTTTTAACTATCACGGGGTTCATTTTCCCGGTACAGGCACAGTCGGTTGGTCGTGTGGAAATTCTCAATGCGGATGCAGCGGCTTTTCCAACCGTGAGATTCACTGCCCGCGTACTGGATTCATTCGGGCAGGCGATCAGCGGCCTCAGCCCCAGCAACTTTCTGATATCTGAGAATTACAATGACAACCTGAGTGTCCAGCAGCTTGATGGCAACATTGACACGGTATTCATTATTCTAAGTCAACCTATCTCAATCGGAGAAAAACGACTATATACTGACATTATCAACACATATAGCAATCTTGTTTATCGCTCTGGCGATAGCCTTGCTTATATCTTTACAAGTGGATCACAGGTTAATCCGGCTTCAACCCCAAATGAAGTTATACAAGCAATCAATAGTCACAATTTCTCTACTGATGGGACATTGAGCGCTGCAATTGACCGGGCTATGGCCTACCTATTACCCATGTCACAGCAGAACAGACAGGTGCAGGCTGTCCTGATAGGTTCTTATTTCAACAGCAATATTACGAATACATATACCGATATTCCTCTCCATGTTCTTCATGCTCATACGGGAACCCGCTCACAGTATGAGACACGCTTCCGCACACTCGCTAACGGTCAGTTCCTGAGCGTGCAGGGCCTCGATGCCGGATTAAATAACTTTCTGTCGCAGCTTAATGAAAATCGTGCGATCTATGCTGTAACCTACACTTCGCGTACTGCCCAGGAAGGGGTTCGCAGCATTCAGGTTACTGTTCAGACTGGAACGGAAACAATGGTGGGGCTGTTCAATTACCAGGCTGATGTTCTGCCTGTTCAATTGACGATTCTCGGCAATGAGTCCAATTCATCCGCAATCAATCGCATAGCGCAACTGATGGCGACTCCCTCGGCAACAAGTGATGCGCAGTATGAATTTGACAAGAATTCTGAAACAATTACTGTAAGCTACAGTTTCCCTGATAACAGGACACGGTCAATTGACCAGGCATGGCTGATTATCAATGGTGTAGAACAACCCAGTATTATTCCGGCATTGAACGGCAATACGTTTGAGATTCAATGGGACCTGACCGGCTATAATCAAAGCCAGACCATTGGTGTTGCTGTCTCAATCACGGATTATTTTAATCTCAGAAGCACAAGCGCGACCCAACAGTATGAAATTGTTGTCCCGGAATTTGTCGCGCCAACGGTTGAGATCAATCCGTGTATTAATCTGGATGGCACTGTCAAAAACACCGCAGAATGTGCGGTTTCTACAAACGCTGGTGTTACGTTGCTTGTGCTTGTGGTACAGATCGTTGTCGTGGTGGGGCTGGTCGTTTCTGTCTTATGGCAACGTCGGCGTATCGGCCAGCTAGCTACTGGCGCCGGACATGCTTTGTCAACAATCACAAGTGGGGCGGCGGCAACTGCCCTGGAAGTCGGACGCAAGACCAGCATTGCTTTCACAAATTTCATGTCTGGCAGATCAACAACCATTGAAGATTCTGATGATAGGATGCCCGGTACGAGCTATGAAGAACCGAATGCTGGTCCTCATTCGAGATTTTCACCGGCTTCTCAGGCCAACAGGGAAACCAAAATTGAAGGCAGCCTCAGCGGTGAAACCCTGATTGAGGGGGGTATTACCGTTCCTCCAAATGCGCTGGCGATCTTTGTTATCGAAAAAGGTCACGCGGTGGCTGGCAAGACCATCATCATGCCGAACACGATGACTGGTCTGACTTTTGGGCGTGAAGAATCTTTCGGCGTTGATACTCAAGGTATGATCCTGATGGAGGGAGTCAGTCGGCTTCACTGCACGGTGAATTTTAACGCCCACCGGCGTGAATTCTCGATTGAAGACAAGGGTTCGGCCAATGGCACTTACGTTGAAGATCGCAGGCTGGGGCGCGAGATGCCGGAACCCTTATCCCCAAATGCGCTTATCCAGCTCGGCAAAAATTTTGCCATGCGCTTCATTCCCAATCCCACTCTGTTTGACCAACCAGCGCCTACCCCGGTGCAGAACCCGGTTCCAAGTCGCAGTCAGGTGCAGTTGATTGACAATTATGAGTATGACGACTCTAAATCCAACCCGAAACTGCCAATCATCGAACCACCAGCAAACAACAAAAATAATCAGAAACCTCGATCGGATAAGGAGGAAGAGGGAGACCCTTGGATTGACTGAGGGTTGACCTTTGCGTAAATCGAATCATGGCTGAAAACACGATGTTCCCACATATTGATTCAGGTACACAGATTGGCCCGTTCAAGATAGAAAAGCTGCTATCTAGGGACGGAAATATGTCGCGTGTGTTCGTCGCAGTTAATGAGCAAGGAAAACGAATTGCCATAAAAATCGCCCGCAGTGACAACCCGACTTATACCAATTTTCTAAAGGAAGAAGTCGCTCAGCTTAGGAAGACGCGCCACCCGAATGTGGTCCATATTTATCCGATTTCCCTTGTGCCACAACAGCATGTTGTGTATATCGCGAGGGGTACGAATCTCGCGCCCCGTTTTGGGGGAGATGCTCCCTGGTATTACGCGATGGAGATGATCGAGGGTGGCTCAATGTTCGCCCACCGGGACAATTTGCTCCGGTTTCCGATTGATTGGCGCATTGAATTGGCCTATCAGATCGCGCTTGGCATCCATTACCTGCACAGCGAAGGCATCGCCCATCGGGATGTCAAGCCTGATAATGTCGTCTTTCGTCATCAACCCAACCCGGTCCAAATTGAGCGTCCCGACCCGGTGCTGGTGGATTTTGGCATCGCGTCCCGCCACAACGAAGATCCACTCATATTCTCCGGCACCCTGCGTTACGCTGCACCGGAAGTCGTTGAACGGCTGACCGGCATGAAGGCGCATTACCGGACGACACAAACCGCTCAGGTTGACCACTGCCCCGCCGACATCTGGGCCTTTGGCGTGGTGATCTATGAATTACTGACAGGCCGCCATCCCTTTGAGCCGTTCCAAAACGATGACAATCTGGCGGAAAAAATTCTCCACAGCATTCCATCTCCGATGCCGGGAGTCCATGAGAGTATCCAGCGGCTTGTCCTGGGCGACCCGAATCAAAAGGACACTTTTGGCGGATTGCGCGGGGGAATGCTCTCAAAGGTCAGGGAAGATCGTCCCGACATCGGGTTTGTAGTGCAGCATCTCGACACCGAAACGCTGTATTTGCCACCACGATATTAATCAAGAGAGGGTTTTTGGATGCCAGCACGCAAATTAGATGCCTTTCCTTTTTATGATATTGGCACACGCGAGCATTACGAAGATCGGTGTGATGCCGGCGAAATTGTCACCACAAGCGGCCAACGCCTCTTTATTGCAATCGTTTGTGATGGCGTTGGCGGGGTAAACGCGGGTGAAGTCGCGGCGCAAACAGCAATTGATACCACCCTTGCCAGCCTGCGCGGGGCGATGTACGAGCAGATTCCTGATTTGCTCATTGAATCCGTCAAATCAGCCAATCTAGCCGTACTGCAAAACGCCAACGGCGGCAAATGCACAATTGCGCTGGCCGCGATTCATGACGATGGCTCACCCTATGGACAGCTCTATGTCGTCAGCGTGGGCGACAGCCGCGTTGCCTTGATCCGTAATGTTGACAAAAACAGGAAGAAAATCGCGCAACCGGAAATCCGCTGGCTCAATCGCGTTCATAATGTGGCGGAAGATCAGTACTGGGACAACAACGTTGCCCGCGAGACTGGGTATCAGGCTCCTAATGCCCATTCACTCACTCGCGTTCTGGGGCTGTTCAGCACAGTCCAGCCGGATATTGGTTTCTATCACCTGGCCCCCAGCATAGATACTGCGATTGAACGCGGGAGAAAGGGGGTTGTTCTGCGGGAAGGGGACGCCCTGTTTGTCTGCTCCGACGGGATGCTCGAAAACAGCCCGGATGATGGTCTGCCAGTTGTCCGCGAAGAGGAATTTATTCGCCACGCCCTCGACATTAGTGCCGCCGATGCGGCCCGCACGTTAGTTGCTTTCGCTAAAGGCCGGAAAACCCAGGATAATGCGTCGCTGGTATGGGTTCTCATCGCTCCCGATTCAAAATTCCGCAAGCGGGTTGCCGGGACACGCATCCCCGTTACTGTCTGGGTGGCGCTTGTCACCGTCGCGGTGATTGCCTTCACGTTTATTATGTTTTTCGTGCAGGCCAACAACACCGCCAATGCGAATGAGGTCGCTCTGGAAGCAGAACGAATGACCAATGCCGCGAGCTTCAACAGCACCGCCGTCGCCTTTGATAACGCCACTGCCACTGCCTGGTTACTCACTGAAACCGCTATCCATCTTCCCACCAGCACGCCAACGCCCACCAGCACCGTGCCACCACTGCGCCAGGTGGGTGACATTGGGCGCTTGAGCTACTACCGTGACGAATATGCCCCGTCCAATGTGCAGGCAAATGCGGATATCAGTGCTTTCAACCTGGCCTTGCTCGAAATCTGGGGAAGCGATCAGAGTTCGAGTGCGAGTATCTACATGAAAAAAGATGCTCGTGTGCGCGTCAGGAATGCAAATCCGGAATCCGCGGTCATCAATATGTTGTCCGATGCCGGCACGGTGATGATTGAAACGGGATACTACAATACCAGCATCACCATCATTCCAACCGGCACTTCAGTTGAATTTTCAACCCAGGGGACAGCCTGCATGATTGTAGGCAATCAACAGGACAGATTGAATATGCTGTGCCTTAACGGGATTTGCTCATATTCAACCAGTATTGGTGGGGCGACCACGCAAATCAATCCAGGGCAGGCAGTGACGATCAATTCGACCGCCCAGTCGGTTGATAATCTAACGACCATCAGGCGTGGTGATGCGATTGTCTCTCCATTTTTATCCATCTATTCACGCATGGGTGAGACCGGACGTATTGATTACAGAAGCTGCAATTTAGCAAATTACATTGTGCTGCCAACCGCAACATTCACCACACTGCCGCCGACGATCACTCCGGTGCCACCCACTGCGGTGCCAGTGGACACGAGCTCACAATCACAACCGACAGCCGTGCCACCGACCGCCGTGCCACCCACTGCTGAGCCACCGACTGCCGTGCCACCGACGGTCGTACCACCGACCACTGTACCACCGACCGCTGTACCACCGACCGCCGTGCCGCCGACCGCCGTGCCACCCACTGCTGAGCCACCTACTGCTGAGCCGCCGACCGCAGTACCACCAACAGCCGTGCCACCGACCGCCGTGCCACTGCCAACGAGTACGCCCTGACCGGATGGTACAGACACGGAAAACCAGTGCGCTATACCTGATGATTATTCGCCTGAATTTACCGAGATAAATAAAGGATCAAAGATGGCAGACACTATTCAAGTCAATTATGAAGAACTGGAACGGATTGCCCGGCATTTCGGCGATATGTACGAAAATATCCGGCAAATGAATACACGACTGGTCGAGCAAATTGACCATTTACGCGGGGGCGGTTGGCTAGGCGTTGGCGCTAATGCTTTTTACGCCGAAATGGATAACCTGCTGCTGCCGGCTACCAACCGATTTATGGAAGCCATGCGTAGTGCTGAATATACCCTTAAAGAAATCACATCCAGTATGCAAATCGCCGAAGAAGATGCTGGCAACATCGTTGATAAGAGTATGAACGACGAGAATGGCAGTGGTAGCGGGACAGGTGGCGCGGGTGGCACTGGCGCTGGTAAGGCCACCCCTAAAGGCTCATTCGGCAGAACGGGTAATGAGATGAACAGCCTCCTCGAAAGTTTTCACGTGGAATCAAACTCCCGTTACGCGAAGTTCCATGACAATAATCCGAATACCTATGACACCTATTGCAATCTTTTCGCGGCGGATGTCGCCAAAAAGCTGAATGCGCCGTTACCCCTGTATGTCACGGATGGCAACGGGAAAGTCACCCAATGGTTGGGCGCAACCGCGATGAAACAATGGCTGGATGGGCAACTGACGGCACCGGGTCAGTATACCCAGGGGCCGGCTAACGGCTGGCACAAAGTCTCGTCTGGCGATGCGGTCAACGCGGCTAACAATGGCGGCCTCGTCGTTGTCGCCGGTCACGGTCACATGGCGGTTGTGCGGTCGGGCGGTGACCCGAATGCCGGGGCGCGTAGTGTCCCAATTGCGCAGGCGGGCGAGAATAATTTTTCAAACGCCAAACTCGAAAATGGCTGGGGACGCTATTCCAATGAAGCGGAGTTTTACGTCTTTGAAGGATAGGAAACCACGCCGGTGGCACAGAGGAGTTACCCCTTCATGAACCAGCGGATGATCGTAAACACCTGTCTCCTGGTATTAACGCTGTGTTTGGGGATCACAAAGGCTGTCCAAGCACAATCGGCGACACCGACTCAGCTCACCGTCAACCCGCCAGTGGTTGTTCCTACTATTGAAATTGACAGCGTGACTTACGACCCCAGTCATAATGCGTTCCGGGTCAACCTGATCTACACCAATCAATCCTTTATAGGCGGGATTCGCGTCAAGGTCGAAAATCGCAGAACCAATACCCTCGTTTTGTCAAACAACTACGCGGTGGTAACGGCCTTTGAAGTCAACGCAGACCAACTCGAACCAGGTGAAAGTTACATCCTCACCGTCACTGCCCTGGAAGTTAATGGGCAGATTATGCGTTTAATGATACCGCAAAGTTACGGTAATGCTGAGCCAACCGTCATTGAAGTCATACGGCAATTTGAGTATGAGGCCGCTCCCCCCATGCTGATGGCAATTTCGCGCGTTAGCTACGATGAAGAGCTGAACAGCTACAACATCACTGTCATGCTTGAGAATGCTGAAGATGCTCGGACATACGATGTCTGGCTGCGTGGGCCGGGAGGGCTGCGAATCAGCGATGTTTTCAGTTTTCATAGTCCGCTTATCTCCCCGCTGTCTATTTCCCTGAAAGATGTACCGCAGGGGCAGCATATGATTGTGATTGAAGCCCTTAATTCACAGGGAGAAACCATCGCACTGGCGAACAGCGAGAATATGACTTACAACCCGCCAGTATGCGGCCCAATCTGCCTGATAAGCAATAACGGCATACTGTTCATCAGCGTGGTTGTCGTGGTCCTGATTTTACTGGTTCTCCTGGGGTTCTCGTTGTTCCGGCCCCATCAGGAAAAATATAACCTGGAGCCACGGTATCAGCCCCAGGGTCATTTGATTGATGACCAGGATGCCCAGCGTTACCGGCGCGACCATTTATCAATGGGCAATACTACCCGTCTCTACCTGATACCCACCATCCAACCGGCACAAAACACGCTGGTTGATAAAGGACTGTTCAGAATCGGCTCAGCACGCGACAATGACTTACAACTAGAGCATCCTGAAGTCTCAGGACATCATGCTTTCATTACAGTCAAGCACGGGAAGTATTACCTGCAGGACGACAACAGTACCAATGGCACCAAACTGAATGGTGTCAGAATTGAAACTGGCAAGTTGGTCGAACTTCAAAACGGTAATATCATTAATTTTGCTAAATTCGGCTATCAGGTTGCGATTCAATAGACGGTGACACCTTAACGCTTACCCGGTGGTCGTTGACGCTATAGATGGTACAATTAATATATGAAAGGATATGACATGGCTGATAAAATCGAGATCAACTATGAGTTGATGACCACTATCAAGACGAAGTTCTCCGATAAGGCAGAACAGGTCAATCAGTTAAAGCAGTCTCTTCAGGCGCAAATAGATAACCTGAGACAGGGGGGCTGGATTGGACAGGGCGCAAATGCCTTCTATGGTGAAATGGATCAGCTTCTTATGCCATCCCTGACCCGCCTCCAGCAGGCACTGGTGATGGCGGAGGAAAATACGGCTACGATTGCAACCGAATTTCAGGCTGCCGAAGATGAAGCCCAGACATTTGTTAATTTCACAGCAGAATAAATTCAGGAGACCAGAATATGAGTGACGGCATTGATGAACGGATTGACTACGTGATGATGGAGGAGATGAGCCGTCTTTTTAATGAGGCGGCGCGTCAAATCGAAGAAATGAACGGCGAAATGGTGCAGATCGCTAACACGCTGGAATCCGGCGCACTGCTGGGTGAGACGGGCGAATCATTTGCCCAGGCCCTGCGGGTTGATCTTGCCAATTCGCTCGGTCTGCTCCAGCAGAAAATGGAAGAACTGGTGGGAGATATTAATGGTGTTATCGCCCTTAAGCGTGATGCCGTCCAAGATGCGGCCAGCCGTTTTGCCTAATAGGGAGAACTTGAACTCATGAAAATTTCAGTGATGAAAGATTTGCTGCGTATCGCCCGTGCAATGTTACAGGTTGCACTGGATGATGTGACCGAACAGATGAACGCGGTCCATGAAATGTCAGAAAATATCACCGGGCGGTATATTCCACTCCTCGAATCATGGCAAGGGGCGGATGCGGATGCCTTCCGCAGCGAGATTCTGCGGGAAGTCGTTCCGCTGATCGTTTCGCTGGGCGGGGCTATCCTGGGGATCAGAACGGGTGTTGAAAACGCGGCCAGCCGTATTGAAGAAGCGGATCGGCGGTGTGTCAGCCATGTTGATGACCTTTCCGGCCAGTTTCGCTCCATTATATAGTTGAGGAGTTATTCAGATGACTATTTCACAGATTGACTATGAGGCCGTAGCTCAGTCCGCCGATGGGTTCAAAACTACCAGCGAGATGCTGAATAAAGTCAATTCGGCGCTTCAGGGTGCGATGGCGTACCTCAAATCAGATGCTTTTATCGGTATGGTCGGTGGGGCCGCATTAGAACGTTATCTGGCTAATATTCAGCCTAAGGTCGAGCAGTTGGCGCTTAAATGCGAAGAAATCTCAGCCGATTTGCAGGAGGTGATTAAAATCCATCAGGTTGAGGATGAGCGTGAGGCTGGGAATTTCCAATCCTGATGGCGTGACCGTTATCTGGGCATCACTATGCGAGCATAGTACCCAGTTATCATCCCCGATGTGAGAAGTGGTCGTGGTGAAATTTTGACTGGTAACCAAAATATCCATAGGCTCACGAACTGTTTCGTCTCATTTTCTTGAGAGAATGCACCTGTTCTGAGGTTTCGGATTCAGCAATCGAAAAACCATCAGTCAAAGTCTCACCACTACCGAATCACATACCTCTCACAAGCTGCCCCACCCGTGTCCAGTGCAAACCAACAGCCTTTGCAATCTGGCGGTAACTCATGCCCTGTGTGCGTAGAGTTAGGATAGTTTCACGAAGTTTCGCTTTGTCAGGGTGCTGCGTATCGCTGGTTGTGGAGTGCGGAATGGGGATGTCAAACCGGAGTATATGCCTAGTGTACGTACCTGAGACCCTCAGGTCCACACCTCCGTAAACTAGGCATTTCCCAATTTTTCCCTCGAACACAGTACAGTCATACTTTCCATAGCTTTTCACGTTCCGTTTCCCTTCTACGAGTATTATCTATAGGAGTTACGCAGTTCAAATAGCTTTTGGGGGGGAATTACCCCAAAACCGAAAATTCTTCTCTTGCTTGTGTGACTCCTGATTTGAATTTGCCGTGCCATCACACCGATTATAAGGGGTGGGAAAAAGTACGGAGTCTGCCTGCGACCCTGCATATTCACCGTATACTATCCATATTGAAAAAGAGAGGGTATATACGATGGGTATTTCTGCCGGTATACATATCAAAGGATACGAATTACGGGAACGAATAGGCGCGGGAGGCTTTGGGGCTGTTTTCCGAGCTTATCAGAGTACGGTCGGACGGGAAGTTGCGGTCAAAGTCATCCTTGCCAGTCTGACAAATCAACCGGAATTTATTCGCAGATTTGAGGGCGAAGCGCAGCTTGTTGCCCGTTTAGAACACCCACACATTACGCCGCTGTACGACTACTGGCGCGACCCGGATGGCACATACCTAGTGATGCGGCTGCTGCGCGGCGGCAGTCTGCGGGATGCCCTGGTGAACGGGCCGTATGATCTGCGCACCGCCGCTCAACTGCTTGACCAGGTCGCGGGCGCGCTTTCCCTGGCACATCGGAATAACGTCATCCACCGGGATATTAAGCCAGGCAATATTCTACTTGATGAAGATGGCAACGCTTATCTCACCGACTTCGGCATCGCCAAAGACTTGAATCTGCCAGGCAGCAACACCCAGCCAGATGCCATCGTCGGATCGTTGGACTATATTTCACCGGAGCAGGCTCGCAGCGAACCGATCACGCCGCGTACCGATATTTACAGCCTGGGGGTGACACTGTACGAAGTGATTACAGGCTCACATCCCTTTGCGAATTTGTCGCCTGTAGAGCGTCTGTACAAACATATCAACGACCCGCTCCCGGAGATCACCACCCTGGATGAAGAACTCCGGGAAAACATCAACCAGGTGATCCAAAAAGCCACCGCGAAGAACCCGGAACACCGTTACCCGGATGCCCTGGCCTTTGCCGCCGAGTTCCGGGAGGCGGTGGGGATGAACCGGCTGTCCACAACCGTAGTCGAACTCCTGACCCAACGCGAACACGAGATTCTGTACCTGATCGTCGAAGGACTATCCAACAAGGAAATCGCGCAGCGCCTGACCGTAACGCTCAGCACAGTCAAGTGGTATGTGAACCAGATTTACACCAAGCTGGGAGTCCGCAGCCGTGTGCAGGCGATGGTGCGGGCGCGGGAACTGAATCTGCTTGTTCAACCCGGACAGGCGGTTGAAATACGGGTCGTTCCAACCGAGGACTTCTTCCCGGAGAACCCGTACAAGGGGTTGCAGGCGTTCCAGGCGGCGGATCATCAGGATTTCTTCGGACGGGAGAAAGTCACGGCGCGTCTGGTCAAGCGGTTGGAAGAAGCCCATGAATTCGGGCGCTTCCTTGCCATCATCGGCCCCAGCGGGAGCGGCAAATCCAGTCTGGTGAAAGCCGGACTGATCCCAGCACTGTGGCGCGGCAAAATCCCTGGATCGGAAAAATGGTTTGTGGTCGAGATGCTGCCAGGAGAGCATCCGCTGGATGAACTCGAAGTCGCCTTAACACGCATCGCTGCACATCCGGTCAGTGCACTGAAAGAACATCTGGCGCGGGATGCCCGGGGGTTGATTCGCGCTTCGCAACTTATCCTGCCGGCAAATGGCGAACTGGTACTGGTCATTGATCAGTTTGAGGAACTGTTCACGCTGGTCGAGCAGGATGATGTTCGAGCGCATTTTCTAAATCTGCTGTACAGCGCCGTGATGGAAGCCCGCAGCCGGGTACGGGTGGTCATCACCCTGCGGGCGGATTTCTATGATCGTCCGCTGCACTACCCGGAGTTCGGGGAACTGCTGCGTTCCAGGATGGAGACGGTGCTGCCACTTTCGGCACAGGAACTTGAACGGGCGATCAGCAAACCGGCGGAACGGGTCGGCGTTCGTTTTGAGGAAGGATTGGTCGCTTCGATTGTTGCTGAAGTGAATTATCAGGCCGGGGCGCTGCCGCTGCTGCAATACGCGCTGACGGAATTGTTTGAGCAGCGTGCGGGGCGTCTGCTCACGCGCGAGGGTTACACGGCCACCGGCGGCGCAGTCGGTGCACTGGCACGCCGGGCAGATGACATTTACCAACAGATGGATGAGACCAGTCAGGAGATGACCCGGCAGATGTTCCTGCGGTTGGTGACATTAGGCGAAGGCACCGAGGATACCCGCCGCCGGGTGAAACGGTCTGAACTGCGAGCACTCGCACCCGACCCGGATATGATGGATGAGATTATTGATACCTACGCCGGGTATCGCCTGCTCGCGCTGGATCATGACCCCGGCAGCCGCTCACCGACAGTCGAGGTGGCGCACGAGGCTATTCTGCGAATCTGGGAGCAGTTGAGCCTATGGCTCAGTGAGAGCCGGGATGACATCAAACTTCAGCGGCAGGTAGCCGAACTGGCCGCCGAATGGTGGAACGCGAGTCAGGATAAGAGTTTTCTGGTACGCGGGGGTCGTCTCAACCAGCTTGAGCAATGGACGCAGGAAACAAAGCTGGCGCTCACGCCGACGGAGTGGGCGTATCTGGACGCCAGTATCCAGCAGCGGGCAGAAGAAGCAAGAATCGAAACCGAACGGCAGGCACGGGTAAAGGCACTGGAGCAGCGTTCGGTACGCTTCCTCCGGGTATTGGTCGCGGTGATGTTCATGGCCTTGATTGGCGCGGGGGCGTTAACCGTTTTTGCCACAGGTGAAAGCCGCAAAGCTCAGGAGAATGCCGCAGAAGCCCAGCAGGTGGCCCTGATCGCCGGTTCGCAGGCGGCAAAAGTAGACGACAACACCGATACGGCAATCGCCCTGGCGATGGAAGCGGTGAACCGCAATCCGACATCGGCACAGGCGCAAACCGCGCTCAGTCAGGCGGCCTACGCACCAGGGACGGTTCGGGTCTTCACGGGGCATACCGACCACGTGCATGGGGTGGACATCAGCCCGGACGGTCTGACGGCGCTTTCCGCCTCCTGGGATGACAGCGTGATTCTGTGGGATATTCAGACGGCGGACATCCTCCGGCGTTTTGAGGCGCCCGCGGGCGACGCGATGGCTGTCGCTTATCTGCCCGATGGACAGCACGCCATCGCCGGATATGCCAGCGGTGCGTTGATCGAATGGAACTTGACCACGGGCGAGATCGTGCGCCGCTTTGAAGGCGCGACTGACGAAATCTGGACGCTTGACGTGAGTCCATCGGGCAGAACGGTGGCGGCAGCGGGCGCAGCCCCGACGGTTTGGGTATGGAACACATCAACCGGAGAACTGACCGAAACACTCGAAGGCCATACCGCCTCAATTGAACGGGTGGTGTTTGGTCACACTGACAATCTGCTCTTTTCCGGTTCGCAGGATTATTCGATGATTCGGTGGAACCTCAGTACAGGAACAATCGCCCAGCGATTTGAGGGGCATGTCGCGCGGATTACCGGGATCGCCCTCAACGCCGACGACACGCGTGCCGCGACCAGTTCGCTCGACGGGTCGCTCATCCTGTGGGATACGAACACCGGCGCGAAGATCGATCAGTTCTGGGAGCAGCGTGACATCTGGGATCTGATCTTTTCGCAGGATGGGCAGTCGCTCATCTCGGCGGGTATTGGCGGGGCGCTGCAATACTGGGATATCGCCGTCGCACTGTCACCCGGATCACCGAGCGGGCATCTAGGCACGATCCGTGATATCACGCTGCATCCCGACGGTCGCCACGCCATGACCGCCGCCGATGATAACACCCTGCGCCTATGGGACCTGGAAAGCGGTCAGGTGATTTACCGTTCGCCACAGCAGGGCATCTATCCCAGTGCATGGGCTGTCAGCGATGATCTCTCGCTGGTGCTAACGGCGTGGTTCCGTGAGGATGGGACAAGCCTCGTCCTGACTGACGGTGCGACCGACCGCGAGATACAGCGCACGGAGGCGCTGGATAGTGTATCGGGAGCGGCTTTTTCGCCGGATAACACGATGCTGCTGCTGGCGACCTATTCGAACGAGACGGAAGCATATGTGTTAGTCCTGTGGGATGTCGAACGCTGGCAGCCAATCCGCCAGTTTGAACCCAACCCGCAGGATTACTTCTTCGGGGCCAGTATCGCCTTCAGCCCGGATGGACGCTTCGCGGCCACCAGTGATGGCAAGCGCGGTGATCCTGTGGTCGTGTGGGATGTGGCGAGCGGGAAACCGATCTTGCAGCTTCCTGGTGAGGAGAGCAACTGGTGGTCTACTGTCATTTTCAGTCGGGACGGACAGACGATCTACGCTACCGATACCGACGGCACGATTGCACGCTGGAATGCCCAAACGGGTGAGCCGCTCCCTCGGATGATCGGCCACACTTCATTTGCATGGAACATCGTACTTTCCGCCGATGGACACCTGGGCTATACGGGTTCAGAAGATCTGACCAGCATTCTCTGGGATATGGACAGTGGGACGGTTCTACGCCGCTTCAGCAATATCCTTCCCGTCGCAGGCGTCGCCATCACCCGGGATGGGCGCTACGGGCTGGAGGGGATTATGGGTCAACTGCGCGATCTGGACAGCGGCGAGGTGATCCGCAAATACGATGGTCTATCGCTCGTGTCGTGGTTCGCGCTGGATTCAAGGACAGCCATCGTCATCGGCCCTTCGACGGGGACGGAACTCTGGCGTATTGACCTGACCCTCGATGACCTGATTGCCTGGGTACACGCCAACCGCTACATCCCTGAACTCACCTGCGAACAGCGTGATCTATATCGGCTTGAGCCGTTGTGCAGTACGACTGACTCGAAATAAGCAACCAGGTCGACATAAGAGCATGAGGCGGGGTTATCCCGCCTCTTTTTGTTCCGGTTAAAGGGGGTGGGAAAAAGTTCGGAATACCCCCACAAACCGGATAATCCCCCCTATACTGCGAAATGTCAGTCAGCAAGGCACCGTGACAATCCTGTCAGCCGAGATGTTGCACTGGGTTTCCCGATGGTAAATCGGAATAACGCACATGGTATCCGAATTGTATCAGTTTTTGTATCTGCGGGTAATCCCACCGGCGAACAGATAGGCTTCAATATCGTTATAAGTAAGTTATGGAGGTTGAAATGAGCAGTGACATCCTGTGGTACAACGAAGCGACCCACGAACTGCAAATCTGGTTGATGACCAAGAACAAGATCATGCACCGTCCAATGGTGGTGAACGAAGACGGACAGAAGATGGCGGTTGGCCTCCCCTGGAAAGTCGTCGGGGTTGGCGATTTCGACGCTAATGGCGATGATGACATCCTGTGGTACAACGAAGCGACCCACGAACTGCAAATCTGGTTGATGACCAAGAACAAGATCATGCACCGTCCAATGGTGGTGAACGAAGACGGACAGAAGATGGCGGTTGGCCTCCCCTGGAAAGTCGTCGGGGTTGGTGCTTTCAACGCCGATGGACACGCGGACATTCTGTGGTACAACGAAGCAACCCACGAACTGCAAATCTGGCTGACGAATGGCAACAAGATCACGCATCGCCCGATGGTGGTGAACGAAGACGGACAGAAGATGGCAGTTGGCCTCCCCTGGAAAGTCGTCGGGGTTGGTGCTTTCAACGCCGATGGACACGCGGACATTCTGTGGTACAACGAAGCAACCCACGAACTGCAAATCTGGCTGATGAATGGCAACAAGATCACGCATCGCCCGATGGTGGTGAACGAAGACGGACAGAAGATGGCAGTTGGCCTCCCTTGGACAGTCGTCGGGGTCGGTGATTTCGACGCCGATGGACACGCAGATGTTCTGTGGTACAACGAAGCAACCCACGAACTGCAAATCTGGCTGATGAACGGGAACAAAATTACCCATCGCCCGATGGTGGTCGGTGAAGACGGACAGAAGATGGCAGTTGGCCTCCCCTGGACAGTCACCGGAGCCGGGGCGTTTAATTTCCGCAGTGATGCTGAGGAAAAAATGCGGGAATTCTATTTGAATTCGGGCGCTCATCGCGGACTTCTCGGTTTTCCGCTTACCGATATTCAGTATCAGGCTAACAAAGCGGAAAAGCGATTTGCCGGGGGAACCATTCAATTCCTCAGTACATCCCCTGACCCTCGAATCATTCACAAAACTGGCGTCCGTGTACGTTTCGTCGGGTTTCATTGCATAAACGAATCGGAATGGGATCAAGGGTCAAATTCCGATGAACCGTATTTCATCATCAGTGTTATGGGGACAAATCGATCTAACACGGTTCGCTTTGGACCTTACGAGGATATTGAAGACAACAGTGACCGGTCTGAAGCAGCCCTGATTGCCGACCCTATCGATTCTGTCACTATTGTTCCGCCAATCACGCTTGCAGTTTCAGCCTATGAGAATGATTGGGGGTCTCCTGAGGAAGCGGAAGCGAAGGTGCGCGATGCAATAAAAAAGGTCGAGGAAAAGTTTGACCAGGTAGTTGCGTTCTTTGGCGCCATGACGGGACCCGGAGGTTATTTCATCTCGGAAGCGACACGCGCCATCTTCGACATTGTCGGTGACTTGGGTGCCGAAGGTGTCACAGAACTATTCGGACTTGGCGATGATCATGTTGGATCAGTGTCTCGGGTACTCTTCGACCTCAACCCGGGTTTGGGTCCCTGGCAAGCTGCTCCTATTCGAGGATACCATCTGGGCAATCCCTATAACGAAACAATCGAAGTTGGCAGCGCTAAAGAAGGAACGTATGAGCTTCGATTCATGGTCGAGATTGCCGACATATATATTCACTTTGATGGTCAAGGGAACGGTTAACGCATTGCATACTGACCTCACAGCATAGAATCAAATCGGAGCATTTTCAGGTCAATATAAGAGCATGAGGCGGGGTTATCCCGCCTCTTTTTGTTCCGGTTACAGGGGGGTGGGAAAAAGTTCGGAATACCCCCACAAATCGGAGCATTCCCCCTATACTGCGAAATGTCAGTCAGCATGGCGCCATGCTGGTTGTGACAATCGATTAAGTGTTCACAAGAGGAGAGTACTATGAAAGCCGTTCGTCGGAATACCGTGATTGTGTTGATTGTGTTGTGCCTGGCTGCCAGTGCAGTACTGGCGCAGGATGATGTGGACGTATTTTCACCGGATCCATTCTTTGGCCCACCCACTGTAGCTTTGCGTCCCTGTGCAATGGATGCTGGAGAAGCACAAGTGTGCGATATGATCGCCACCAAATCCGAAGATATCGTGGGCGTTTGGCTGGTCTACTTTAATGCTGAACCAGCGTATGTCAGCTTTAACTTGGATGGCACTTTTACGATGGGGGATGCACCGGATCGTATCCCCGGTGATTCGTCTGTTTACCCGACAGGCACGTTTACCATTGATGAGAATGGTGTCTTCACAAGCTCAGACCCGATTGACCTGCCTGATGGACAATGCACAGACGGGACGTATATTGCGCGGGTCATTAAAGTCGGGGACCAGCCAGCTGCACTTAGTATGGCGGTGCGAGATGACTGCTTCGCGCCGCGCCGTACCGACTATGCCTATACCATGCTTTGGGTAGGTAAGGGCGAGTAGACTTACCTTCCCGGATTCTTCTTTGCCAGCCCGGGGTGGGCTTGTCAGGCTCACCCCTGTGCGATTTGTAATCATCCTGTCGCTGGATACAAAATACAAATCCCAGTCGGGTTCTGATTGTTTTTCACTGGTATCTGTGAGTTCAGCTCGGGAAAGGCGACATATTATCGGTGACTGTACAGGCGGACAGTGGAATCCCCCGGTAGAGCCGATCAGGCAGATGATCGTCGCTCATGAGCCGGATACCCGTTTACCCAATTCCATGTCGTGCCGGTACTCACACCCAGCCGCCCTCAGTACGACGAGACGAAGATCAAAGCATCATTCCAGACGAATCCATCTTCAGACCACACCGCCGCTGTCACAACTGCATTGGAACGGGGGGGCATTCGATTGTCATGAGTCTGGATTATCGTAGCCATTTCTCGTGCATATCACCCATGAGCCAAAATCATTGATTGGTGAGAGGCGTTCATTCACTCCGGATAACGCCTCTTTGGTGACGTTTGCTGAGCGCCGTCTGACCGGATATGATGCCAGGGGTACAGATTGGGGCATTGGATCTTTCCCTCGCTTATCGCTTGACCATCCAACGCACAAAACGCGATGTGAAACTGACAAAACGTGATGTGAATCTGAAAGACAAACAACTCAAAGGTATGTATATTTTACGTAGAAATCGGAAATCTATCTTGAAGTGGACTATTCTTGAGGTTAGCCATGAGTATCAGTCTGAATGTGCTAAAGAAGATTCGGGGTCGGTTGCTGCGCCAGACGAGCGGAATGCCAGTTGCGGGTGTTGTGGTAACACTATCGGTTGCAATTGAAGAAAATTCACACGTTCCCATATCAACACTCAAGTCCGATTCGACAGGGTACTTTTCCTTCGACCTGCAGGCGCTCATCAATATGGGCCTTAATACTGTATCTGGATTGTATATTTCTGCTCCACAGGTCGGCCTCGCGAATCACAACCTACTCAGAACGTTATTGGCATCGACTTCCCACGAGCAAGCCTTACTCGCTAGATATAATGATGCTGAAAGAACTGATACTCGAGGTGAGCAGTCTTTATGTATCGAGTTCCCGATTTATGTCGAAGATTCCAATGTCTGTAGCGATGTAGCCAACGCTTTGTGTCAAACCGCAAATATTCCCTCCATCCAGTCACCGGATGGCTGTGACTATAAGCTGTCACCATATTCATTCGTAACATCCACGAAACTCAACCTGGGCGAAGACTGCTGCGAGTCACTGGTGCCGTCGACACTGCCTATCCAGGAGCATCTTTTCTATCGGGTAATAGTTCGCAGGGGCGGGGAGGGTGATCTCGACACGGTTGACGCATCCCTAGAGCGATCGGTCGATATCACCAAAGATCTTGACAAATCACCCCTAAGAGTCAAGTTTGCAGATGTGCTGGACTATCGGCAGCGCTGGTATGCTATTGGGCATTCATTGGGAGAAATCAAGTACAGCCTGCCACTGGCGCCCGGTGAAAGTACGCAGCTCGCCGTCATTGAATGGTCACGCAACGATGCAGCCAGTCGCTTCGACAGCGTAACGGCAAAAGAAAACCTCGTTCATTGGCAGAACCGAGATCGAACAATCGAGGAGACAATTGATGCCGGTCTCAAGGAAAGCCAGGGAGGCTGGTCATGGGCAGGTGGGCTTTCGAGCGGAATGGCCTATGATGCTAAAGAATATGGGCAGTACACCGGAAACTGGGCTGCTGGAGGCGGCACGAAGAATTCCTGGGGTAACCGTAATCTGGAGGCGGACTCCTTGCAGGAACTGCACGATACGATAACGCAGAGTACATCCTATACCCGGAGCCTGAACAGCACCGTCATCGTGCAGGCGTCTCAGGCCGAGATGAACAATGTCCAGACACGACGTGTGGCGAACCACAATCATTGTCACGCACTGACTGTTCAATATTACGAGGTGCTGCGCCATTTTCGGTTATGCACAGAGTTTGTTGGTAGGCGACAAGCGGTGTTAATTCCTTTCTCAACAGTTACCTTCGCCACCAGGGAAATTGCGATCCGGTTCCGAACGATTCTGGAGCAGGCGCTGCTCAATCAGTCTTTGCTTCCGTTTTTCGATGCGTTGGTGCGACTGGAAATCGATATCTACCCCGATGAAACGGGCGACCCTGGTGACTCAACCGATCCCACCTATTTCACAGGAAGCTTGTCCGGTCAATTGGTCGATGCTCGCCACTTTCCGATGTTCCCAGTGTCTGGCGGAAACCGGCTGTTGATCGAGAAAGGAAGCACCCTCCACATCACCGCAGAGATGGTTGGAAACATCATCAATTTTGGCGGAGGCAGTGCTGGAAATTCAGATGTCGATGGACAGCCTGGCAATCCCGCGCCGGAAAACCAGAACTGGCCCATGCCGGGTGTTCCATCGTTTGCATTTCTTGCTAAGGTCGGTTCTGAATTCCACCTTGTTCAAAGGGATTACACATTCGAGGCAAAGGAAGAGGGAGAGCTGAGCTTTTGGTTTAATGATGGAGGGCCATTGACTGATAATAATGGCTTCGCTATGGCAACAGTAACCGTCAGCGCTCCAACCAGCACGGAGCCACCAGGCACCGTCAAGGATCTCACCGACAGCTTGAGTCCGAAAAATGCGGATGAGGTAAAAGAGAAGATGCTGCTGAAGCACTTGAATGCAAACATCGGTTATTACAACCGTGCCATCTGGTTTCTACTGGACTCGGTGGAGCGGCAGATTTACCTGGAAATGGCGCTGGGCTACGACAGCGATCTGCTTGCGGCGATAGACACCCGACCAATAGCCGTTTCTGGCAACTACGTGGCATTTATTTATGACGGTCCGCTGCCTTCAGATAGAGATGAGGTTGTTGAGTTGGAGACAAAGGAGTCTATCGTAACCCTGCCAACTCGCGGCTTGTTTGCAGAGGCCCAACTCGGCCACTGCAATAGCTGCGAACAGCGTGACATCACCCGGATGTGGGACTGGACAGTAATGACCACCGAGGAACCACCAGCGATTACAGGTATTGAACCAGGCCCTCAGGGTCAGACGCCAAATATCACACCGGCGCAACTACCATCGAATGTTATCCAGATTGCACCCACACCAGCAGCCCCTGACCCGGCAGGCCTTGCCGCCGCTCTCAAACTGCTTGGAACACCCGACATCTTCCGCGATATGTCGGGCCTCGATGAAGCGTCGATGATCCTTGGCAAGCTGGTCGATGGCACGAACACGACACTCGCTGAGATGGTGAAGGGTGCGGCTGCTGCCAAGCAAAAGGTAGATGCAACCAGGACACAATCGGGCACTTCCAGCAACCGGCAATCGCAGAAACAGACTCCTGCTGAGCGCTACGACAACTTACAAGTGGCGAAAGAAGTCGCCAAGGCAGCGGATGAATTGGGGCTTAATGACCAACAGAAGTCTGATTTGACACAAGACATTATCGGCAGCGGCGTCTTGTGGCAGTTCCCTAAAACGATACCGAATACTGGTCAGGCGGGTTCGACAACAACAAGCTGGCCCAATCTTGATCGAGTGAAGGTTCTTGAAAGACTCAAGCTTCTGCAGGGAAATGCCAACTTATTCGACCAGGGACCAATTGGCCTCTGCACAGCAGCTGCCTTCTACCACCACATCATCCAGAGAGATCCGCTTCAGTTCTATTTGTTCGGCAGCGGGCTTCTGAGCCTAGGGGTCGCTTTTCTTGGTAATTTAAAGGTGGTTCCTGGTGACGATTTACGCGGTGCGGATTACAACGGTCTTGCAAAAAGATACGCCAATTTCCCCCCTCAGGCAGACTGGATGCTCATGTCAGCACTTCGAGATAGCGAAAATTGGCTTTTCGATTTTGAGGGTTCTCCAGATGAAAATATAGCTATGCTCACGAGCGCCCGGGAAATGAGCGAGTGGTACACCCAAACAGGTTTTTACCAATCTGTTAGCTATAGCACTGACACCAGTCGACAGGATATCAGCAAAATTCAGAAAAAGGCGAACAACCATATTGCGTTGTGGATCAGTGTGAAACTACTGGGAGACCCCAGAGATGGTACGCATATGATTACGCTCGAATCGCCCATAACAATAGATGTAGCGAACAACAAAGTCACTTTCGATTACTGGACATGGGCGCAACCAGTAAAGACATTAGCCACAACTGTGGATGCATTGGAAGCTAACTATATGGGTTCGATTGTAGCAACATTCTAGACGGGAATCATGATAATTCGCCAACACTCGGATGCAGCCTAAACTGAGGACATAGCAAAAAGGGCGCTGCTGACATGACATTACTGGTTCTTACTTATGTTTTGCCCCATTGCGTTTCTTGGTACAAATCGAGTTGTCCTCAGAAATTGTCTCATAAATTCCTAGAATATTATGACGCGAGAATTGTAAGATGACCTACCATGGCTAACAGCATTCTGACAGGGCACCGCCTCATTGGCAAGTGGTACAACGGCCTCGGCAATGGTCAGTACATACGCTTTCAGTTCACCGATGTCGGCGCATACGCTTACTCAAGTCCGTTTAAGTCGATACAGGGGATATTCGACATTGAGGATAACCAACTTACTCTCACGCCATCGGATGGCGAGGCTGAGAGCTATACGTTCGAATTCGAGTGCATCGGAACCGGGAGCTTTTCAGAATACTTAACGTTGAGGAGCAATGCTACCCATCTTGAGACATCTTATCACCGTGACCCTACAGACCCAAATCAGTTTTGCAAGTGAGCCTCGATTGTCAATGGAACCGTCGAGTCCCGCTTTGACCATGCCAGGCTTTCTGCGTTGCCTACGTTTCTGTCACCGAATTGTATAAGAAGGAGTGGCTAACGTTCGCGTACACCCCGCGCAAAGCGTGCGGGAGATATTCCGAAATGGCGCGTAAAGTGCGCGGTGAAGTGGCTCTGGTTGGCATAACCACACTGACGGGCGACCTCGACAATCGAGAGGCGGCTGTTCGCCAGCAGTAGTTTCGCCCGTTCGAGTCTGATTTCTAATATGTACTGATAGGGAGGCCGCTGGGTTGTATTACGGAACATACGCTCAAAATGCGGCACGCTCAGATGAAGACAGGCGGCCAAATCCGCTAGCGAAATCTTCTGCTCAAGGTGTGCGTGAATGTATTCATCGATCAAGCGCAGTTGTTCAGGGGTCAAGCGACTGCTCGATAGATCGCGCACCACCCGACCGGTAGAAAAGCGGCGCAGCAGGTATAAGGTCAGTGCGTTCGTTATGGCATCAGCATAGAGGGTGCCGAATGGGTTGCCACTTCGTGTCTCGTTGGTGAGTTCAGCGCCCAGGTAGTAAAGCAGTGAATCATTGAAAAAAAAGGTGGGGAGCAGCTCAGCCTTTGTGGGATCACCGTACTGAATAGCGGCAGCGGCCTCGGCTACAAATTGCCGTTTAACTCTTAAGATGGAATAGGTCAACGCCGCGTCTGAGCGTACTTCTATTTCGCTATGACGAGGAAGGAGTTGTAACGCCTGTGGGCCAATGTTTTCATCGATTGATGTTCCATCAACGAGGCGCATGTGAACACGAGCCGACCCTTCCAATAGAAGGCCAAACACATCATCTTCCCAGTTGGGAATATTTGTGTTCTCTGGAATTACTTCGTGGCGTTCGATGAACAGATTTACATTGTTCCAACCAAGGGATTCGCTGGTTGTCAACAGCTGAAGCTGTGGATTTGTATACCACTGCGCAACGGTTGGGTGAAGTATAGACGACTTGTGCATGATAATGTCCTTTCCCCTCGTAAAACAAGGGGATCACGTACGCCTATTTGGTCAAACGCAAGTACGACTACTTTTTCTGAGATCGCTTTGAACAGACATACTCTCAAATTTACCTGCAACGTAAGGCCTTGAGAGTGCATACTGATATTATATTCAAAATTATATGCATCGGGTTATGTGCCAGAAGAATGAAATGCGATCCAGAAAGACAAGTTGGCATTCAGGAAGATAATAGACGTTTGTGAGGCAGAGTCCTACTATGAAGCCGCTTGAGTTATCAGTTGTTGAACAGATAATTGAAGTCCTTGAGCCACTTCTGGAGTCCGAGGCCAATAGGCGCACATTCCTTTTGCGTGCGCTCTATGGTGAACCGGTGCTGAATCGTATCGACTATTCAGGCTCCACAGCTGACTTCGTCCCCCATCTGATAGATACGCTGACAAAAGCGGGCACACTACGAGACGGACGTCCCATATTATGGGCGGTGCTAGAATTTGCTCGTGAGCAAGTCGGCTTCGATATAAAGCAGCGTATCGACTCATTTCGCCCCAGCTTTAGCCTGCCACCACCTCCGCGCCTTGACCGTCTCTTTGTCTCTTACTCGCGCAGAAATGAACTATTTGCCCGTCGCCTTGTGAACGACTTGATGGATGCCGGACTGCGAGTCTGGTATGACCGTGACAAAATAAAAGGCGGGGAAAATTGGCTAAATAAGATCAAGAGTGGTGTTGATGAAACTGATTATTTCGTCTTTTGCCTTTCGTCAGACTCCATCCATAGTGAAGTCGCTCGTCAGGAATTGCTTCATGCCCAAGCCCAGCAAAAAACCATCTTCCCCATACTGTTTCAAGACTGCATAGCAGAACTTAAAACCATTGAGAGCATTAGCTGGTTAGCGAATTTGCACTGTATTGATTTCAGCCAACCAGAACGCTACGGAAAAAGCCTGAGCGAACTCATCCTGTCGCTTCCTGGTTATACACCGCCAGATAGCTTTGTGATTGAACGCTACGACCCCGTCGATCTGCCGAATCCGTTTCGAGGCCTGGAAGTCTTTCTGGAGGTCGATGCTGAATATTTCGCCGGACGGGATGATGCAGTTCAACATTTACTGACATCCTTAATTGATCCCAAGAAACCCCGTTTGTTAGCCGTCATGGGGGCAAGTGGGAGTGGTAAGTCGTCTTTGGTTCGGGCTGGGCTATTGCCGAAGCTGCGACGAAATTTCCCCTTTTGGGAGACCCTTATTATCCGTCCCGGCGATAGCCCCGTGAATGCACTGGCAGACCGATTGCATCAGCGACGCGAGGTAGAAGCTTCTTCAACCCGCCAGTGGTTACGTGGGGATAGTCGTGCGGTCGATGATATCGCCGCCGAACTCATGATAGGTTCACCCGCAGACGCACGGTTTGTTATCGTCGTTGACCAATTCGAGGAGTTGTTCACACAGGCAAATGAAAGTGATCGCCAGCAATTTCTTGATCTTCTGCTCTATGCCATTCGTAAACCAGGCGGACGTGTGCAATTACTGCTAACGATGCGGTCAGATTTCTTTGACCGCCTCAGTAGCACACCCGAACTGGCGGAACTCGTGCGTGATAACCTCGATATCGCCACTGAGATGTCACGCGAGGAACTACGGCAAAGTATTGAAACTCCTGCAAAAAAGGCAGGGGTTGTTTTCGAGGATGGTCTGGTTGACCAGATTCTCGAAGATGTTCGCTCACAACCTGGATCGCTCCCGCTATTACAATATGCACTCAAAGGACTCTTTGACCTCAGGTTGGGTCGTGTCCTTACCAACAATGCCTACCACAATATGGGAGGCGTGCAGGGGGCGCTGGCCGATGTCGCAGACAAAGTATACAACAACCTAAGCGATACAAAACGCGAAGTGTTGCGCCGATTGTTGCTACGGTTGGTCAACGTTGGCGAAGAACTTGTGACCCGACAGAGCATGAGGCGATCTGAACTACATCTCAGTGGTGTTTCTGAAACTGATGTTGACGACGTTTTAGCAACATTGACCGATGCTCAACATCGCTTATTGGTGGCATCCATTCCACTAGCTGATGATACGACAGGTGAGGCAGAAACATACTACGAAGTCAGTCACGAGGCGCTCATCACACACTGGAGCAAACTTGCCGGATGGATTCAAGAAAGCCGGGCAGATCTAAGGCTGGGAAGCGATATTCTAGCATTCGCAAGAAGTTGGGATAGTACGGGGCGCAGTGATACCAGTTTTCTGCTTCGAGGCAACCGTTTGTTTGCGGCACGCGATTGGCTGCTACGGAACGATGCGCTTGAAGTTCAACGTATTTTTATTGAAGCAAGCACGGTGTTTGACCAGCAAGAACAGGAGCGGCAACGTAAACTCCAACAGCAGTCACTTAATCGGACGCGATTAGCCGCAGTAATCTTCGCCATCGCTCTGGTGGTTGCCGTTGTTCTATCAATTTATGCCCTCGATCAGCAGGAACAATCGTACAATGCGGCTGCTACTTCCGAACGCAGTGCGCTCGAATCAAGGAGTCTTGCGCTGGCATTTCAGGCACGGAACGAGAGCGAACGTAGTGAATCGGTAGCACTCGCTCTCGCACAGCAAGCTAACGTTATTCCAAATCCCCCACCACTGGCACAGGCAGCCCTATCCCAACTTGCCTATCGTGGCGGTGAACTGATTCTTGCATTAGATGTAACGGCAGCACCAGACTATGTCAGTGCGATAGCATTCAGTTCTGATGGGCGTTTGCTTGCGACAGGTACCAACAATGGGACTTTACGTATCTGGGATGCTATCACCCTCCTGCCGCTTTATGATCTGGAGGGACATCAAGAAACCATAAACATGCTGTCCTTTAGCCCTGACAGCCAACACTTAGTATCAGGGGGTGGCGATATTCTCGGCAGAAACACCCCGGAACTACACCTCTGGAATCTCGAACAAAAAAGCAGCATATCACTTGCCGGGCATAGCTCAGCCATTACAGGTGGCGGTTATCTGGGCGACGGTAGCTCTTTCTATTCTAGTGATCTTAACGGGGCGATTTTTGTTTGGCGTGCTGATGGAGCCTACCAGAATAGCCTGATTCCAGGTGAATCTGCCGCCATTATTCCTACAACGGTTGCCAGCCTGGACGGTGTGTGGGTTTACCGCATTGATTCATATGGTGGCGGCAATATTCATGCGTGGAATTGGAAAACCAATGAAACTCGGGATGATACTGTCCTGGCTGGCGCTGACGGGTGTCAGGCTACGGCGAGGCACCCAAACGGTCAGTACCTCCTTTGCAGTAATGGGACATTAGGAAAACCGGGACTCTTCCTTTATGACACCGAAACCGGAATTCGCCAACAAAACTACCAACCTGTTGACTCACAAGTGCGTAGCGTGTCTTTTGGCTTGGGTGGCAGCCGCTTTTTGACGGCAAGTCTGGGTGAGGTTCAACTCTGGGAAACTGAAACAGGAACCCTAATTCACACCTACCATCCCGATACGACACTTCCTGCGACAATGAGTTTCAGCCCCGATGGACGCTACATCATGATAGAAACACAAAATGGACAACTTGGCATCTGGGACGGCGATTTCGCTAGCAACGCGGTACTTGGCGAACCCTTGCTCCGCTCTGATGATCTCCCATCCGCTGGATTGGGTGGAAATTATATTTGGACGAGTTCCTATGATTCGTCTGGCAGTACGTTGTGGATTGGTGAATCAACCGGTGTCCGCGCCTATGATACAAGCACAGCCACAATGTATCGCCAGGTTCCTATAAATGGTGGTGCAAACACGCTTGCTGTTCTGGATAATGGCGATGTGATAGTCGGTTCGCTGTCGGGAATGTTGCTCCGTTACGACTATGATAGTGATCGTATAGAGTGGTCGGTTCAAGCACATATTAAAACGATTACAGGGATTGCAGGGATTGCAAACGAACAGACCATTATCACGGGTAGCGAAGATGGACGTATTTTATTCTGGGATGCACAAGACGGCACACCTATCAACCAGTCTACAATCTCAATTCCTTATGGCGTAGCAAATGTCGCTGTGACAGCCGATGAATCACTGCTGATCGGGGTTGGATGCGCTGCTGTCAGCGGCGATAACGGCGCTGTCGTCATCAGCAATTGCACTGAAAAGACGCTCTATGTCTGGGAATTACCTACCGGGCAACTTCGCTATACCGTACCCGCGTCTCCCGCTACGAAAGCCTTTGCGGCTAGCACCGATGGCTCGCTTATTCTCGTGACGAACAATGAGTATGAACTCCTGTTGTATGAAACAACAACAGGCACAGTGTTGCGCCGTTTTGTCGGGCATCGTGCGCCTGTCGTCGGTATAACTTTTAATCGGGATGCCACTCGCGCTATTTCTGGCGGAAATGATGGATTGATATTCATATGGGATGTTGCAACCGGACAGCCCATCCGCCAGATTGAGGCAGAAGAAAGTATTTCTGATATTGCCTACTCGCCAGATGAAACGGAGTTCTCAACGGTTACATTCAAACGGGACAATATATTGGCTAACACAATCCAGCGCTGGCGAATTGACAGTGATATTGAAACGCTGCTGCGCTGGACACAAGCCAATCGGGTGTCGTATAACTTCACCTGCAGTGAACGTCTCCGCTTTGAAATTGCGCCGACCTGTGATGCTTCCGGTTATGCACCAACATTTACACCGCTTCCGTCTCTGACACCGTCACCAACGCTTGATTTGACTCAGGTCACAGTAACACCCTCACGAACGCCAACACCAAGCGTGACTCCTACCTTTACGCCATCACCTACTGCAACCCGTGTCCCGATTGTACCGGGAGACTTGCCCCAATATGGGTCACTGTATGGCGTGCAGTGGTCACCCGATGGGACTCAAGTGCTGGCGGGCGAAGACGATGGAACCGTAATTGTCTGGAATGTGGCAACAGGCGAAGAGAACTATCGTTTTGAGAATCACCATAGTTCGATTTTGGCATTCGCACGTGGTCTCTGGTCACCGGATGGAACTCGAATCGTGACATACAGTGATGACCATAAGGCACTTATATGGAACGTAAGCACTGGCGACTTACAACAAGAATTGTCAGGTCATGGCGCTGATATTCTATTCATGGCATGGTCGCCGGATAGCGCCCGTCTGGTTTCAATTTCGGCGGATAACACAGCACGGGTCTGGGACGCAGCGACAGGCCAAACGCTGTTCTTGCTCAATCACGAGAATGCTGCCTTATTTGATGTGGCATGGTCGCCAAATGGCAGTCAGATTGTTACAACCTCTGGCGATGGAACAGTACGTTTATGGAAGGCAAATACAGGTGAATTGCTTCTTAGCCTGCCCGATTCACCCCAGCCCATGAATATCTATGGCGCGAGTTTTTCACCGGATGGTAGTCGGGTTGTCACAACCTCTGTAGATGGAAATGCAACTATCTGGGATGCGAATACCGGACAAGCAATTCACACTTTGCCGGTCTCTACGCCACCAATTAATCCAGAAGCGATTCTCTATGATACCGCCTGGTCAAGTGACGGCAATCGCATACTCATCCACAGTTTGCAGGAGTCTCCCACAGTATGGGATGTGGAATCGGGTGAACAACTTTTTGCTCTGGAAGGACATACGGACATCATCACACAGGCAAAGTGGTCGCCTGATGAAACTCAGATAATCACGACGAGCCTGGATGGTACGTTGCGGTACTGGGATGCGACGAACGGTGCTTTGCTGCAGACCTTCGATACCCGAGCATCGCTCCTCTCGATGGCATTCTCACCAGATGGAATCTTGATTGCGACAAGCTCTAGCAGTGGGACTATTCGCATCTGGAATCGGCGTACTCGCCGTGAACAGCAATTTATCTTCCCGCCAGCACGGGCAACAGACCCATCCGCTATCGTTCGACTTGATAGCAGTTCGCCCAATGTTCTATATCAGTTTCGATAAGTTCAAGCGAGGTCAATCATGAAACTCTCAAAGATTTCGACTGGTTTGTTGCTTCTTGGCCTGAGTGGTTTGACTTTTCTAAGCGTTATAACCGCGCAAAATTCACTGCCACAATATAACGAGCTTTATGTCGTGCAGTGGTCACCGGATGGAACAAAATTACTTGCAGGTGAAGCAACCGGTATGGTCATTGTCTGGGATGCTTTTACCGGAGAAGAACTATACCGATTTGACGGACATAACTCTGAGACTTTCAGCGGAGGACGCGGAAAGTGGTCGCCAGATGGAAGGCTGATTGCCACGTACAGTCAAAATAACAGTATTCGTATCTGGGACGCGCAGACCGGCAGCTTACTACAAACGCTGTCCGGTCATACGAAAGATGTAGGTGGTGTTTCCTGGTCACCAGATGGTTCACGCTTATTGTCTATCAGCGACGATAATACAGCGCGGGTATGGGATACAACTACATGGCAGACGCTTGTGGTCTTTAATCAGCATACTGCCCCACTGAACGATGCCGAATGGTCGCACGATGGGATGAGGATTACTACAGCATCAGAAGATGGTACTGGACGCATATGGGATGCAAATACAGGTGATGAGTTGTTTATTTTTACCGATAGAGAACCGTCGCCACTGGCTGCAAAGGTTGGTAGCACCGTGGAAGTTCTGGGTGTTGCCTGGTCGCCGGACGATACACAGCTTGCTGTGACGGGGTCTGATGGGATGGGCATCATCTGGGACGCAATCTCCGGTGAAAAACAATTCGTGCTAAGAGCTGCGCCAGGTGAGGATTTTCAATTTGGTCTCTGGATTCTCGATGCCTTTTGGTCACCGGATGGAAGCCGTATTATATTGCATTCTCCTTTTGAGTTTCCCTCAACCGTGTGGGATACGACAACGGGTGATCTACTATTCATGTTGGAAGGAGATAGCGATTTCATGACCCGAGCCCGCTGGAATGCCGACGGGTCAGAAATCATGACCACTGGGTTAGAAGGTAAGATTCGCTGCTGGGATGGGCATAGCGGTAATCTGCTCCGCGTGATTGATGCACGTTCATCTATCTGGTCTGCGGAATATTCCCCCGATGGATTTTTGATTGCTTCTACTGCATCCAATGGGACAATCCGTCTGTGGGATGCACAAAGTGGCGCGGAACAGGCATTCATATTTCCACCCGCATCATCGTCAGAAATCCAGGTTACGCTGGTTTTTGAACCTACTATGCGAGCAGTTGAGGCAGAAATTGAACCCACTCTACAAGCTCTTCAAGCTGGCGTCGGAATCGATATTTTAGATATTACGGATACGAACACAGGCACACTATCGGGGACTGGGCCTGTATTTCTGACATACTTTGGCAGCAGTGGCGAGAGTCTTTCACTTCAGATTCAGTCGGAAGCGAACATCACCTTACGGGTACTCGACATCAGTCTTGCTGCCATCGGTGAAAGCTCAAGCGGTAGTTTGACCGTTGCCCTATCAGCGGACAGCGCATATTTCGTCGAACTGACGGATCCGACCGCGACAACTGATTCAATTGTGGCCTATGAGCTTATTGCAAGTTCGACTTTCGGTGTCGCCACACCAACGCCATAAGAAAAGTATTCGACATGTGAATTGAACCTGAAAAGGTGGTCACAGGATTTGCCGCAGTGTTCATTAAAGGGAATCTGATATCAAGAGACACGGATTTTACGGCAACAGGTTCAGACAGGAATTGTCCGGTAGTTGAACCCGCGATCCATATGTTTTAGGACAAAATAGAAAAGAGCTTCTTGGCTAAAACCAGGAAGCTCTTTATCCTAAAGTTTCGGGAGTGACGGGCGTTGGTCACTTATGGTCTCAGATAATCCTATTCTATAGACTCTAGTCAATCGCCATAACCCCATAATACTAGACCGCGCAGTATCTCAAAAATCATCTCTGGCTGTTGGACAGAGATGATTCAGGTCGATTGTACCGCATTGTGGCTAAATGAGGAGAACCTCCCCTTAATTCGCTTGCGACCTATCGCGGACTTATCGTGAATGAATAAGGAATACTCCACGTGCTAATCAGATTCCCTGTACAGTCGTCGATACTGACATGCCAGTAGTATCCGCCGTTTGGCAACTGTGAAGTGATGTGACTGGTTGCGTTAACCACAATGCCACTTCCTACAATCGTTTTGAAGCTCGCATCTGTAGCCAGTTCGACCGCATAACAGACGGTGTCCTCTTCCTCACGCTCAATATCATCTTCTCAAGTCAGTGTCACAAGGCTGTTCCCTAAGCTCGCACCATCACTCGGTGATTCAAGGATCGGCGGGGATGAGGGCACAATCTGGACCGTATCCGTGCCTTGGATGGGTATCCCACTGTATGTTTCACCTTCCAAAACGGCTTGTGTATCTGTATAGGTGAGTTGTAGATCGGAAATGCGGAACCATACTACCAAGTCCTGGATACTGTCATAGTTTACATCGCGGAATTAGAACCGCCAGAACCGATGTGATTGGGCGACCGGCGCACCGGCCAGTGTCAATGTGCTCAAGTTAACTGTGGTGACATCAACGGTCGGTGTGCCGAAGATCGCAACCGGGATGACGCCCCTGGAATTGATGTTGATGCGATTGTATGGGGTGTCGGGTTTGATATCGATTGGTTGTTCAGCGGACATGATCGTTTCCAACGCATCATCCTCTGCCCCAATCAGACTGTTCCCGGAGGTATTACCCCCAAGCGGTTGCACGACTTGGCTACTCTGAAGGGTATATCCGCCGCCGCGGGAAGTGGTGGTGAATGGTTGATCGCTGCTGCTGTACAGCGTCATTCCATCCCCTGTGGCCGGAGTACCGCCACCGTCGCCACCGAACCATCGGAGGGGATTATCCCCATCGCTCTGAGCGAGTGCCGCTGCCGTGACCAGCAGCAGCGCTCCCACGATTAAGAATGAACGTCGTCTCATGCCGCTTTGCCTTCTACTTGGCGACGGTCATGGAGGAGGTGGAACATACCTATCATCGCGATCAAGGCGAAGATACCGGCCACGGTGGCGACAGCCCCGACACCGGTCAGATCATGCTCTAATGTTGCAATCTGACCGTCCTTTTCCTGCACGACATCATAGAGACCCTGAATGGCCGCCAACACCACGCCATCGGCATCCACCGTGCTGATGGTGGTGTTACCCTCACCCAGCCCAAAGGCTGAGTAGAAGTCCTCAGCGACGGGTCCCATGTGCATCGTGTCGGTGTTGTTGTAACGCCATGTGGTGACAGGCATCGCAACGACATTTTCGAGCACCGCGCGGGTATCGACCATCGAGAAGCCGTTCTTAGCCTCGCGGCTGCTAGTACATGCCCATGACCCGCTGCCCGCCACCAGATTACAACCGGTCGACAAGTCTGAATTCGTGCGCAGGCGGACACCACCGCTCGCTCGTACCGCAAACTCGTTCGCTGCCAACGAGACAAAGTCGCCAGAAGAACTGGTATCACTGAAGAGGAAGACACCATTGTGCGCGGCATTATTGTTCCTCGCCTGGCGTCCAACCACAAAGCTGTATTGCCCGGCAGCGGTATTATTCATTCCACCGCCCACCGTGCTGTAAGAGCCGCTGGCGATGTTGCCCTGCCCGCCGCTCACCGTGCTGGAGGGGCCGCTCGCGATGTTGTTAAGGCCGCCGCTGATCGTGCTGTTCTGATTGCTGGCAGCGTTGTGAGAGCCGCCGCCTACTGTGCTAACAGCAGCACTGGCCGTGTTGCTATCACCGCCGCCGATTGTGCTGAAGATGCCTGGCGGTGTTGCTACCGCCGCCGCTGACCGTGTCGAAATCGCCAGTCACCGTATTCGGGAAGCTCCCGCCGCCGCCAAACACTGTTGCACCGACGACACCTGTAGCAACGGTGTTGCCCGCGTAACCGCCGATTACATTGTTGCCGGTGTACGTACCATCATCTGCTGGTTCAATGCGCAGGCCACGTTGATTGTTCACATGAAACTCAAGTGCCACGTTGTCGGTCGTGCCTATAAAATCCGTGCCGGGATTCGTCCCGGCGTTGCCATCGGCGAAGCCTGCCGGGATGTTCGTCAGATCGTTCCAATCGGGGGAGACGATGCCCAGGCTGCTGAGGTCAGACGTTAATATCCCACCCGCATCGGTCAGTTCCAGCATGGTGCCATTCAATACCAGGGCGGTGTTCAACTCATTGATGGGGTCGCTGTCGGCGTCGTTCACATCATCGATGTTGTCGGCAAACCCTGCTGGCACTCCCACTAAAGCGTACCAGGGTAGATCGTATTCGGGTAGGGAGTCAGTGGGAAACGTGGTGTGAGTGTCACGAAGAACTCATCCGTACCAGGGCATCGCACCGCGATTTCGAGGTAACGCTGTACGCCATCAAAGACATTTATGCCAAAATCAAGCTCAACACTGAAATTACCGTTTTGCACTTCGATGGCGCGCTCAGTGACGATGCGACCAAGTTGAGTGCCGCCAGTCAGTGCATCAAATAACTTAAATCGAAAGGTACAGGTATCGGTCACTGGCACGTCCTGATTACCATCGTATCTGGTAAAGTAGCCGTGATATACGAACGCCGTACTTTGTGCCTGAGCCACACCGCTTATAAGAACAGTGAACAGGAAAAGGACAAAAACGGCAATTTTCTTATACATGATAACTCCCCAAGGCTCTAAAACGGATTGCTATCTAAATTATGGGTAGGAGTTTCGCCTGTAATTTTTCGCCGAAATCTGGCATTGCCTACAATCGCCCGAATTCGGCGGACGTCCCACTCATGCCTTCGGGCCGGCACTGGCAGCAGCCCCCGATGTAGCGCTAACACCGTGCAGCTTGGGGAGTCCTAGTATCAAGCAAAGCGTACATGCCTTTAGCCCAACAGTCTTTCAGATTCACATCACGTTTCGTCAGGTTTCCATCGACTTTTGGGGTTTATTCGCGGGCTTCCCGTGCATAGCGCGCGGGAGATACCCCAACGTGGCGCGTAAAATGCATCGTGAAATGGCTCTGGCTGGAAAATCCGCACTGCTGGGCCGCCTCCGCGACCGTCAGGCGGCTGTCCGCCAGCAGCAGCTTCGCCCGTTCGAGTCTGAGTTCGAGTACGTAGCGATAGGGCGGGCGATGGGTGGTCGCACGAAACATGCGCTCAAAATGCGGCACGCTCAGGTGCAGACATGCCGCCAGATCTGCCAGCGCAATCTTCTGATTCAGGTGCGCGTAAATGTATTCATCGACCGTTCGCAATTGTGCAGGGGTCAGGCGGCTGCTTGAGAGTTCCCGCACCACCCGACCCGTGGAATAGTGGCGCAGCAGATAGAGGGTCAGCGTATTCGTCAGCGAATCGGCATACAGAGGACTGAGCGGATTGGCGTTTCGTGTCTCGTTCACGAGTTCAGCGCCCAGGTTGTAAAGCAGGGGATCATTGAAATAGAAGGTAGGGAGTAGCTCAGTCCTTTCGGGATCACCGTACTGAATGTCGGCAGCGGTCTGGGTGACGAACTGTCGTTTGAGTCTCAAAACGGCATATGTTAATTCTGAGTCTGAGGTTATTTTAATTTCACTATAGCGGGGAATGAGTTGCAATGACTGTGGACCAACATATTTGTCGAACGAAGTACCACCTACATGGTGCGAATGGATGCGAGTGGATCCCGCCAAAAACACCGCAAATACATCGTCTTCCTGGTAGGGTACATTAATGCTCTCTGGGTTTGCGTCTTGCTGCTCGATGAGCAGGCCAAGATTTTTCCAGCCGAGTGATTCGCTACTTGTCAATAACTGGAGTCGCGGGTTGGAATACCACTGCGCGAATGTTGGGTGAGGCGCAGGAAGTGGAGATGCACTGCTGGTCGGTCTGTAAGGTCTCGGACGAGTAGCCATGCCTGTCACCCCCACCTGTCCCGAATGAAACGTCATGGGAGTTACACAGTTCAACCGATTTGAGGGAAGAAATCAGCCGTGAATCCTGACAGTTCTTTTCTCAACTGCGTAAGCCCTAACATCGAATATTTTATGGGAAATTTACCAAGAACGGAAGTCGAAACGCCGGTTTGCCTGGGGTCGCATGGGCTGTCAGTTAGGCCGCTCAGGTGTTGACGATTGCAGCAATACACGAGGCAGCGCTGAGGTCCGTTGCAAACACCTGCCCGGATGGATCGCGCTTCTCCCAGGCGCACGATAAGTTCATCGCCCGGATGCAGGACGGAGTCCGCCGACAGGTGATTAATCGCCAGCATTTCCTACAAGTCTACATTATAGCTTACGGCAATCGCCCATGCTGTTTGCCCCATCTCGACCAGATGGATGATCGAACCATCGGCACATGGTTCCGATTGCCGAATCATATCGAGCGGCATGACATAAGCAACTGCCGTTGGCTCGACATATCCCCCTGTTGTCTGCGCGGTATCTGGATTATTCTGCGGTGTGGCCTCACTTCCAGAGTGCATCTCACCGTTTGCGCTCCAGACCATACCCGGCGGGCGGCATCCCCGCAGTGGTCGCCATAAGCGATGATCTCCACCACCGCCCTGACCGTCTCACATGGCACATCCGCCTGGAAGAACCCGGCATGAGGCGCGTCTTGTAACAGCTTCATGCCGAGCAGTTCCACCGGAGGCAGGTTGAGCAGGTAGTCGCGCTCGCGCAGGGTGTCGGTCGTCATGCCAGCCTGGAACATGGCGCTACCCCTTGCGCTCGGCATGCGGGATGAAGTCGTAACACGTCGCGCTGTTTTCCAGTATTCGTTCGCGGACGGTAGCGTGGGCGACTTCGTGGTAGCTGCGCTGCAAAATCTGTTTCTCACTGTCCAGGTCAAGTCCGGTCATGATGGTGAAATCCTTTCTTACGTTCATAAACTTCGGTCTCATGGTCACATACAAGATGCAGAAAATCAGTTACACTACGTGTCTCTATAGTTCGGTGAGGTCTATAAGGGAAAAGAATTAATGACAGAAGTTGCCGTTGTGCGTGCGCTATATCGCTACCCAGTCAAGTCAATGGCTGGTGAGACTCTAAACGAGATCGAACTTAGCTGGCATGGCTTTCAAGGTGACCGGCGCTTCGCATTTGTCCGCACCAGCGAGTTGGTTGGTATGCCATGGCTTACTGCCAGTCGAGTACCGGAATTGCTGCTCTACAAACCGCAATATGCGAATGACGACATCGCAAAAAGTTCAGTTCTGGTGAAAACGCCAGATGGTTTGGAGATGGCGCTTTCAGATGCTCGATTATCAGAACAAATCAGTCGTCTGTATGGCTCGGATGTGCATCCGATGCGATTGGATAGTGGGATTTTCGACCAGGCATCCTTGTCCCTGATCAGTCAGGAAACAATCGCCGCAATGAGTGACGAAACCAGCCGCGATCTTGAGATTGCCCGCTTCAGACCTAATATTGTGGTGGAACTTCTTGACGGACAATCTTTTGCTGAAGATACATGGGTCGGACGTCGGCTTACATTCGGGACTTCGCTCGATGCATCAGCGATGCGTGCAACGGAACGCGATATACGTTGTGTGATGGTCAACATTGATCCAACGACACTCGAGAAAGATGCCAGCGTGTTAAAAACCATAGCACAACAGCACGAGACATGTCTCGGTATCTATGGTTCGGTTGAGCGTAGAGGACGTATTCGAGTAGGTGACATCATCTCACTCGAGGATTAGGCGTTCTTATCCGTTGAGGCCTCGGCCCATTGATTTGAACAGGCCGGACAGCTCGTTGCGCAGCAGGCCGCGCTGGGCCGCGTAGCGGTTGCCCTTTTCCAGCCGCGTCCGATCCTCATGGGGGATGTCGGTGAATTTGGGCCACCGTTATCACAATCTTTAAACACCGCCAGAAAATATTAGTAAATTATCAATAACCAAGTTGACTTTGCGAACCACTTCCCTTATCTTAATAGAAGTTAAATGATCAAAGTGAGTTGAAAATGCCCTTACCCAATAGTTATGTTCAAACTGGTCGTATGAGTGACTACTTTGATGCAATGGTCAATGCTGAAGCTCCAAGTCGTTTCACAACAACTTTTTTGGAAAACTTGGGCTTCAAAAGCAGTAATGATAGAGCTTTTATAGGAGTCTTAAAGGAATTAGGGTTTTTAGACGGAGACGGAAAGCCAACTCAGAGATATTTTCGATTCTTAGACAAATCGCAATGGAGAAGAGTTGTTGCAGAAGGTGTTCGTGAAAGCTTCTCTGATTTGTTCGCAATCAACAAAGAGGCTGATAGCATGTCTCGTGATGATGTCAAAAACAAATTGCGCACACTCTATTCTGGTCAAAAGACTGATAAAGTAATCAATTTAATAGCTAAGACTTTTGATGAACTAACAGATGTCGCCGATTTTTCAGAAGCAGATTACACAGTCGAGAATAAGTTTGAGCATGTTCCCAACGATCAAGTTGATGATAGTATTTCCGCAAATGGTCGAGAGCAAGTAATGCCAACAACGAGGGTAAAAGTCGCTCTCGACTCACTACAGTACCACATAAACATTGTTCTACCTGAAACCAGAGATCAATCTGTGTATGATGCGATTTTCCGTAGTTTAAGAGAGCATCTCGGATAGAGACTATGGCAGACATTGATCAGATATATTCTTTTGTTTTTCGTGGCCTGTTAGTTGATGCTCGTCTGGATGCAAACGGACGAAAGAAGAATAAGATATTAAATGCCACAGAAATTCAAGAATTACGTCGTTCATTAAATTTTGACTTGCTAGACCAAGAAATACTCACTGATGCACAGCGCATGTCTCACGTATACATAGCCATTCATGCTTTGGAAAATATGATACGCAGCTATGTTTCAAAGACGCTCTTTGACGAATATGGTGAAAGTTGGTGGGAAAAAGTTCCTGAAAAAATCCAAAAGATAGTCGCTGCTCGTATGAGCGAAGATGAGAAGTTGCGCTGGCATAGTAGTAGAGGGAAATCTGAAATAATGTATTCAGATTTTGGTGATTTGCAGTCCATCGTCTATGCAAACTGGCCCTTGTTTAGTGATACGCTTCTTAGCCATGAATGGATGAAGCAAGTTCTTACTACCTTAGAGAAATCCAGAAACGTTGTAATGCATGGTGGCGTGTTGGACCGAATTGATATTGAACGTATAGGAATCAATATCAGAGATTGGCTTCGTCAAGTAGAATAGAAATCTTGAACATGCTATGTCGCGGATAATGCCGACTATATCATCCTGGGCGTACAGGCAGTGCTGAACGCTATTATCGCTACAATTTAGCGAGCAAGGTCAGCCGGATATGGTTATCCCGAACGAATGGATTTGTGGTATTGACATCCTGACCACCTATTGATGCTGCCCTGCTAGATTGGTGGTGCTGGGTGGTCAGATGAACGGGCTGCTGATCCGTGACCTGTTCGCGGGGGATGATCTCCGGGGTCATCTGGCGGCGGTGCAGGCTGAGGCCGGATGTAATCGGGTCTTTGGCGTGGCCGTGCAGGGCATCACCCCGTTTGGAGATCGAGGAGACTTCGCCGCGAATCTGGGCATAGGGGTCGAGGTCGTCGAACATATCACGGGCGGCGTTCAGCAGATTGATCTTAAGAGCTGTAACCAGCGCACCCAATGACAGCGGATCATATTTGATCTGAGCAACTGCCTGATGATAATTTTCGGATCGTCGTTAAGCTGGCAGTCAATCCCTTCCAGCACGACATCCGGGCGACCCAGGGCTTTCGCCCAGAGCGGGAATACCTTATTGATCGAGGATTTGCCGGTGGTGACGCCGATGAAATAGAAAGTCGGAACCGATTTGTGGGAAATCGCATACTGCTTCGAGTCATTTGTGATGGTAAAAGTCCTTGCTTGGTGCAATCAGGCGCGAGCCTGCTTTACAGCGGCTGCGAAAAGCTGCACGCGGCTTTTAATCTCATCAAAACGGGATTCTTTGACCCACTGAGACGGACACAATTCACTGCCCGCGCTGACCGCAACAACACCGGCGGCAAACCAGTCTGCGACGTTATCTACCGATATGCCCCCGGTCGGCATAATCGGAATATCCAGGAATGGCCCATTCGAAGAACCATCCTTTTAAAAAGCGTCATCCTCTCAACCCCTGTATCGAGGGGACTCGATCCCGATTCACATCCCATACCGCGTGATCACACAATGCGATGCAGCGGTTCTTCACCACGCAGGACGGCCAGACAGTCTTCCAGCGCAATCCGCCCCATCGCCCGCGTGGCGTCGTCGGTATGCGCGCCGGTATGGGGAGTTGCCACCACCTGGGAAAACTGAAAAATCGGATGGTCAGCGCCGGGTGGCTCCTGATGAAACGTGTCGAGCGCAACCCCCGCAATTTTGCCAGTACGGAGCGCATCAATCAATGCCGCTTCATCCACTAATTCGCTGCGGGCGGTGTTGATGAGATAAGCTCCGTCTTTCATGCTGGCGATCATTTCATGGTTGAGCAGGTTTTCCGTGGACGGATCCGGTGGGAAGTGGAGCGAGAGAATATCCGCCCGCCGGATAACCGCGTCGCGTTCCGCCCATTCGACCCCAAATTGCGCGGCCTCCTCAGCGAGGATGAAGGGATCATAGCCGATCAGGTGGCAGTCGAACCCACTGAGCAAGCGGGCGACCCGATGCCCGATTGCGCCCAGCCCCAACAGGCCAATAGTTTTGCCCGTGAGGGTCGTCCCCTTCATGCGCGGCCACTCGCCCGCGCGGGTGCGCCGGTCAGCCTCAATGATGTTCCGTGTCAGGGCAATCATCAAGCCCACCGTCAGTTCCGCCACTGATGTCGCATTTGCCCCCGGCGTATTGGTCACGATGATGCCCTTGTCGCGGGCGGCTTCCAGGTCAACCCGATCCAGACCCACACCGTAACGAGCGATCACTTTCAAGCGGTCTGCCGCCTGAATGACCTGGGAATCAATGATGTCCAGCCCGGCAATCATCCCGTCAATGCCTGCGATCAGTTCAACCAGTTCACCGGCAGTCAAAGGGTGCGCGGTGGTGTTATAGATGACTTCACCAACCTTCGCTTCGAGGTCGGTACGCAGGGTGGGATCATCCATCGCGTAAGAGGTTGCGGTCACCAGTACCCGATAGTCTTTAAGGTTCATGACATGCGCTCCTCTGGAGCAAGCCAGCGCGGGTTATCCACAAGCTGCGTTTCCCCGCGACGATTAAGAACGAGTTTGCGAAAACCCTGGGTTTCAATCGTGCCATAGTCGTGACCGGCGTTGCCGGGGTAGACGAAGAACGTCACCAGGTCATCGGCCAGCCCGGTGTTGACCGAGCGATGCGCCCAACGGGGCGGCACGTACAGCACGCTTCCCGGACGCAGCGGCTCAACGGCCCAGTCGCCTTCCGGCGTCTCCATGACCATCACGCCCTCGCCCTTCAGGCAGTAATACACTTCGGCAGTCGCCAGCACGGTATGGAAGTGTCCTTTGGTCATGAAGTACTCGTCGCCCACTTGCCCCGGATGCACGACGGACAGCCCATGCAGCAGCTCCCCGGCGACTTCCGGGAGCTTGATTTCATAGACTTCGTAGAGCAGCGGGTTTTCCTGCTGCAACTGCGCTGTGTAGGCGGCGGTATCCGCGAACATGCCCGGCATATCCGAGAGATACCGCTCGATGTGATGGTCATAGGTGGACAGCAGGGCGTCCGCTATGGAGATGTCGAAGGTGAAAGGTCTGTTTCTCATAGAGTAGGGTCCTCATCAGGCCAATCGGGGATTATGGATTACATTGACCTCACGTCAGTGATTGCATCAGATCAGCGATTTCCGACAGTTGTTCCCAGGTTCGTTGGTAGACAGCCAGCAGGCGCTGGTATTGCACAACGGCTGCTGAATCAGGATAAGTGGTGTCTTGATGTTCGATGACCGTTTCGACCACCCGGAAATCAGCCCATAGGCCGCTCCCGACTGCGGCCACCGCCGCCGCGCCCAGCGAAGCCGCATCCTGGCCGACGTTGGCTTTAGCGAAAGGCCGGTTGAACACGTCCGCGAAGATTTGCCGCCACTGTGGGCTGTTGCTGCCCCCACCGACCATCAGGATCAGGTCTTCCAGTTCGACCAGATTGGCGAGTTTCTTATACATAATGGAGAGGTCAAACGCGATCCCTTCCAGCACCGCGCGAATCAGGTCGTTCTGCGTATGGCGCAGGTCTAGCCCCAGAAATGCGCCCCGGATATGCGGGTTGGAGTACGCCGCCGACCCGCCCGCCAGACTCGGATTGAAGAAAAGGCCGTTCGCGCCAATGGGCGATTCCAGTGCGGTTTCGACCATCAAATCGTAGGCATCGCGGTTTTCCTGTGCGGCGCGTTCCTTGAAGCCATAAAACACGGCATCGCGCAGCCAGCGCAATGAACTGCCCGCTGCGAAAATGGAGGTGGCCGAAGTCGTCATGTGGGGGATGACGTGGGCGAAAACAAAAGGTTTAATCGCCAGGTCAACGATGGGTTGGGCTGAGGACACAGCCAGCCAGGCCGATGAACCCAGCGAGAGATAAATCGCTCCTTCACGGGCGTTGCCCGCCCCTAGAGCCATGCAGGAGTTATCCACGCCGCCACAGAACACCTCGACGCTGCGTGGTAGCCCCAGTGCCGCCGCTGCTTCCGCGCGGAGTTGGCCGAGCGACGTGGTGGATTCCACAATCGGGGGGAACAGGCTGGCCGGTAGGTCGCTGGCCGCCAAGAAGCGGTCATCATACTGACGTTCGACCAGGTTATACACGCCACTGCCGGAAGCATAGGAATGATCGGTCACGATTTGCCCGGTCAGACGGAAATTGATGTAATCCTTCGAGCCGACAATCCGGGCGATTCGAGCGAACATTTCCGGCTCGTGATCGTGATACCACATGATCTTAAAGACCGAGTAAGTCTCGCTGGAAAAGCCGTTGCCGGTGGTCAGATACCAGGTGTCCGGGTCAACCCGGCTGAAAAAACGCTGTACCTGGGCGGCGGGGCGTGTATCCGACCAGATGGGGACATACTCACGGAGCAGATTCCCCGCTGCATCCAGCGGCACCACCGCCAGACTCTGCCCGGAAAGGGCAATGCCGCGTATAGAGTCGGGCTGCGCCCCGCTGGCCGTCAGCAGTGCGCGGGTGCTGGCGACCACCGCCTCCCACCAGTCCTGCGGGCGCTGTTCGTGCCACCCGGCCTGGGGGTAACGGGTATCGTAGGCCTGAAAGACCGACGCCAGTGCGTGACCCGCCGCGTTATACAACGAGGCCTTGCATCCCCCGGTTCCCAGATCGTAAGCGAGAAGAGTCGTCATGGCGTGATCCTGACACGACCTTCCGGGAGTTCCCGGCAGGCCTGGACAATTTCCACCGAAGCCAACAGGTTGATCCCAAAGCGGCGCACCCCCAACCGGTACATCTCAATCAGGGTGTTCAGGTTGCGGATGCCGCCGGAGGCTTTGACGCCGATCCGCCCGCCCGTGCAGGACGTAATCACGCGGATATTCGCCATCGTCGCGCCGGTTGGCGCCCAACCGGTGGAGGTTTTCACGTAGCGCGCACCGGCAGCAATACACATGGCACAGGCGCGCTTGATTTCATCATCGTTCAGGTAATGCGTTTCCAGGATCACTTTAACCGGCACGCTCACTTCGGTGATGACTGCCTTCAGTTCGTCCAGCACGTAGCCGTCATCCCCGGAACGCAGCTTGCCGACATTAATCATCATGTCGAGTTCGTCAATGCCGTCAGCGATCATCTGCTGCGCTTCTGCCCGCTTGATAGCGGCATGGTTGCCACCGGACGGAAAGCCTACCGGTGCGCCCAGGGCGATTCCATCTGCGCCATTCAGCAGGGAACGGGCAAATGAAACCCAGGCCGGGAGGACGTGTACCGCGCCGAATCCATATTCTTTCGCATAGTTGATGAGTTCCCGGATTTCAGTTTCGCCCTGCGGCGCTTGCACGGCGCTGATGTCAATCATCCGGGCAATTTCACGGTAAGTCAGGGTTTCCTCAGTCATCCGCCGCTACTTTCTCTGATTGAGCCGTCCGCTTAAAGACGCGCTCCGGTCACTTGGTCGAACAGCAGCATATAAGCCGGATCAATCCCCAACCACACCGTATCGCCGCTGCGGATGGTGGTGTGCGATTCCGTCACCACCTGCAACCGGGTATCCTCAGCATTGACGCTGATGACGGCTGAGTCGCCCATTGCCTCCACCACGAAAACATCAGCCGGGATGGTGTGCCGGTCACTGGGCGCGGGCGCACTATCAATGTAAAAAGGCCGCACTCCCACCACCACATCGCGCGGGATGTCCTGCCGGGTCGCCGCCGTATCACCCGGTAAAGGGATGGCGTGACCTTTATACGACAGGCTGAGGGTGTCATTCTGCCGCTCGGCCTGGCACGCCAGGAAGTTCATCGGCGGTTCGCCCACAAACCCGCCCACATACATATTGATCGGGTCATGGAAAATTTCCTGGGGCGTCCCGGCCTGAACGATTTTGCCCCGTTCCATAATGGCGATGCGGTCAGCCAGCGCCATCGCCTCTTCCTGGTCATGGGTGACATACAGCATGGTGTAACCCAGGTCGAGGTGCAGCCGCTTGATATACGAACGCATCCGGCTGCGCAGCCGGGTATCCAGGTGCGAGATTGGCTCATCCATGACGAAGACATTCGGCTGCCGCATCAGCGCCCGGCCCAGGCCGACGAGCTGCGACTGCCCGCTGCTCAGTTCACGCGGCTTGTGCGTCAGGAACTCCTGGACGCCCAGAATATCTACAATTTCATCCACTCGTTTCGTGATGTCTTGCTTGGCCCACCCCGCCGAACGCAGCGGAAAGGCCAGATTCTCGTACACCGTCAGCGTCGGATAGAGCGCGTAGGTTTCAAAGACCATCGCCACGTTACGCTTTTGGGGCGGCACACGGTTGATTAACTGGCCGTCAAAGTAAATCTCACCGCTCGTCAGTTCTTCCAGACCGGCAATCATGCGCATGGTGGACGACTTGCCACAGCCGGACGGCCCCAGCAGCGCCAGCAGTTCGCCATCGGGGATGGTCAGCGAAACGTCATCCACCGCCCAGTTTTTTTTGTCGTATGTTTTTCGCAGATTTCTCAATTCTACGGATGCCACAGTATGATCCTCCTCAGGCCGGCTGGAATTCGCCAACCTGACGCCGGGGATGAGAGATTGCTTTCCCATCAGCAAACAGGTGGTAATTCTGGGGACCGATGTTCAGCCAGATCGTGTCACGAACGGCCAGTTCAAATTCCGGTTTGGTCACGATTTTCACCAGGTCACTACCGACCTTCGCCGTGACGATATTCTGATGTCCCAGCGTCTCGATCACATACACCTCAGCCGGTACGCTGAACGACTCGTCATTCGTGGTTGAAATCTGGACATCGCTGGCGCGCACGCCAACCCGCAGCTTGCCCGCCCCGGCCAACGCTTCCCGCGCATCCGGGGTATCCGGCGCATTCAATACCACCGGATTCGCCGTCGTGCCTTTGACCGCCAATTGCTGACTATCGGGGTCGTAGGTGACATCCAGGAAGCTCATCGGGGGTTCACCGACGAAGCTGGCGACAAACTCGTTGGCCGGCCAGTGATAGATTTCCTCCGGCGTCCCCTGCTGCATGACCTTACTCTTGTTCAGCACAATCATGCGATCAGAAAGCGCCATTGCCTCCCGGTAATCATGGGTCACATGCAGGATGATGGCTTCCTTCTTGGCGCACATGGCCTTCAGTTCGCCGCGCATCCGGTGGCGGAGTTTCGCGTCCAGGTGCGAAATCGGCTCGTCCAGCAGATACACGTCCGCATCCCGCACCAGCGCCCGCCCCAGCGCGACCCGCTGCCGCTGGCCGCCGCTCAGGAAACCAGGCCGCCGGTCTAAAAATTCACCGATTTGCAGCACGTCGGCCATATCATGCACCATGCGTTTGATGGTGTCGTTGGAAAATTTGCGCGCCCGCAGCGGGAAGGCAATGTTTTCATACACACTGAGGTGCGAGTAGAGCGCGTAGTTCTCAAAAACCATAGACATATTGCGATGTTCGGGGGGAACGCCGTTGAGCGATTGCCCCTTGAACAGAATCTCCCCCGCCGTCGGTTGGACGGTTCCGGCAACCAGATTCAGGGTCGTCGTTTTACCCGCGCCCGCCGGGCCGAAGATCACCACGAACTCCGACTCGCCCGTGCTGAGGTTAAGCTCGCTGACCGCTGTGGTCTGGCCGAATTTCTTTGTGACCGTGCGAAGTTCTAACATGAGCTAAAGGTCCTCATCTGTCGTCTGCGTCTCCGGGTCTTGATGGGTACGCGCCTGATGCCAGCCCTGGTAGAAAAAGGCAATGCCCACCGCTACGGCCACGACCAGGCCGGGGCCATCACAGGGGCCGATGACCTGTTCCAGCAGGCCAATCCAGACCAGACCGATGAAAATCACGATCATGATTGACCAGAACAACCGATCCCAGGCATCTGAGAGTGTCATGAATAGTTCCCTTTCTCCCTAGCCGCGCACCGCGCCGAATGTCAGGCCGCGCACCATGTAACGCTGCAAAGCCAGCGCAAACAGCAGCATGGGGACGACACAGACCACCGCCGCCGCCGTCAATGGCCCCCAGAGGATGCCCTGCTGCGAAATGAAGCCGGATACACCCACCGTAATCGTCCGGGCGACATCGCGTGTCAGAATGAAGGCGAACAGGAATTCATTCCAGGCGAACATCAGGCTGAAAATCGCGGTCACGGCGATCCCCGGCGCGGCCAGCGGCAGCACCACCTTGCGGAACACCTGGAAACGGGTGTAACCATCCAGGCGAGCGGAGTTTTCCAGTTCCACCGGGATGTCCTGGAAGAACGAGTGCATCAGCCAGATGGCAAACGGCAGATTCAACACCGTATAAACGATGACGAGCGAAAACGGTCGATCCAGGCCGATGAACAAGGCCTTGCCGATGGCCGAGTTCCCGATCTCCCGAAAGATCAGGAAAAACGGGATGATGACGGCGATACCGGGCATCATGCGCGTGGTCAGGATGAAAAACATGATGTGGCCGTCGCCGGGGTTGTAGCGGGCGAAGCTGTAGGACGCCAGCGCCCCAAAGGCCACCACCAGCAGCGTAGATACCCCCGCGATATAGAGCGTATTGCCGATGTAGCGCCCGAAATCGGCTTTTTCAAAGGCATAAATGTAATTGTCCAGGGTTGGCGTAAACACCCACGTCGGCGGGCGCGTGAGAATCGCTTCGGCGGGCTTAAAGGACGTGGCGATCATCCAGTAAATCGGAAACAGGAAAATCACCAACACCACCAGCACCAGTAGATGCCGTACCACGTCGCCAAGACTGACTCTGGAAACTTGCATGGTCTATCCCTCCTGAGGGGTCTATCCTCTGCGGGCGCGGGCTGAAATGTCGCGCATAAAACGGCGCATGAGAATGCCCGTGAACACGACCACCGCGTACAGGAAGAGCAGCGACATCGCACTGGCCTGATCCAACCGGAAGAAGCGCAGTCCGAGACGATACAGATAATAGGTGACGACTTCAGTTGCCTGTCCCGGCCCGCCCTGAGTCAGCGAAAATACCGCGTCGTACAGCCGTACCGCGTCAATCGCCCGCAGGACGAACACCAGGGTCAGCACCGGCGTCAGCATCGGGAACGTCAGGGTGCGCAAGACACGCCAGGTCGAGGCGTTATCCAGCCGAGCGGCCTCGAACGGTTCTTTGGGGAGCGACTGCAACCCGGCCAGCACAATCAGCGCGACGAAGGGTGTCCACTGCCAGATGTCAAAGATAATCACACTCGGCATTGCCAGTTGGGTGCTGCCCAGCCAGTTCTGCTCTGGTAGACCGAGCGAGGATAGAATGCCGTTGTAAACGCCAAATTCCGGGTGATACATATAGCGCCAGATCAGCCCGACAGCCACCGGCGAAGCCGCCAGCGGCAAGATAAACAGGCTGCGTGCAATGCCTTTGAACCATTTCATCTGGTAAAGCAGGAAGGCGATACCGATGCCCAGCACCATCTCCACGCCAACGGCGGCTATCGCAAACGTCAGTGTCCGCTGGACGGATGACCAGAAGATGTTGTCGTGCAGCGCGAAACGGTAGTTATCCAGACCCACGAAGTCGGCAATGCCCTGGGGACTGGTCAGGTCGGCATAACGAAAAGACACGTCAATGGCGTAGCCGAGGGGGAAAAGGGCGAAGATCAGGATAAAAATCATAGCCGGCGTAATCAGCAGAATGGAATACCACCGATCCGACAGTGACCGCCGCCGGGTCGGGGCGGGGTTTGACACGGAAGGCGAAGGAGGAATGCCCGCTGTTGTTGCCATTGGGTCTGCTCCAGCTCTCTCAAAAAGTCATAAAGAACAATAAGTCAGGTTTCGGCGCTGGCATGGGGCCGTGTGCCGCACCCCATGCCAACCCGTACTTCAATCTATGCGTGCGTGGCCCCTAACGCCCGTAGTAGCGTTGATAGGGGAATGGCTCAGGGATGGGCGTATAGTCCGCCCCCAGCGCATCATTAGCAACTTCACACGGCCCGCCGCAGATACGGTCAACCGCCTGCGCGAAGTTCGTCATGGCTTCTTCGATGGTCTGCTCATGGCTGGCCGCCGCCGAATAGTAGGTCGTCATCTCGTCGTAAATCTTGCCGCCCTGTGGGACAAAGTAGTAGTTCGGGTAGAAATTAGACTCTGCCGTATGGTCAAGCACCTGCAACAGGGTCGGATAGTGTCCCATTGTCAGCGGGTTGGCCTGGATCAGCGCTTCATCGGTCAGGATGCTCGTCAAGGCACTGGAGCCACCGCCCTCAGCAAACGGACGCTGCGCTTCAGGGCTGGATAGCCAGGAAATGAAGTCAAAGGCCTCCGCCGTGTGTGCTGAGTCGGGGGATACACCCAGACCAAACGCACCCACCCAGGTATGACCACCGGGTGCCGGAGCTGTGCAGATGCGAGCGCCTGGCACTTCGGTCTCAGTCTTAATCATGTTGGGATACTGATCCAGATAGAAAGCCGCCGTCTGGGCAATCAGACCCTGGCGCATCTGGGCAACAACCTCGTCAAAGGCCGAACTGGTGGCACCCGGAGGGGCATAGGGCAGCAGTTGGTTGACATACAGATCAACCGCGCTCAAGAACATATAGGATGTGGTGCCAGGCGTGCCATCATCATTAATGACCTTAGCGCCAGATGTCCAGGCGATGGAGTCGATCTCGTCCTGAACCTGCGGGAAGCGCCCAGCCATCAGGCCGATGCCGTAGAAGTCACCGTCCAGCGTTTCGCCCTTGAGCGTATCGCCCGGCTGACGCCGAAAGAATTCAGCAATGTCGGCCATCTGGGTATAGGTACGCGGGAAGCTCAGCGAATAGCCGTAGCGATCCATGAAGGCCGCCTGCTCGGTCGGGTCTTCAAACAGATCGCAGCGATAGAAGTAGCCCATCGTGAAGGTGTAGTAAGGCAGCCCGTAGGTTTGACCACGCCAGTGGCTGGTGGTTTCCAGCAGAGCGGGATGGATGTCAGCGAGGGCGGCCTGTGCACGCTCGTTCCCGGCAACCATATCGTCCAACGCCAGCAGATAACCGTTCTCAGAGAATTCTGCCTTCCAACCGACATCATAAGTCAGGATGTCGTAGGCTCCGGTGTCACCAACCGATTCCAGTACTTCGTTCTGGTAGAGCTGCGGGAAGTCGATGCCGACAATGTTGATATTCACCCCGGTCTCAGCCGTGTACTGTTGGGCAACCTGTTCGGCCCAATCCGTATAGAAACCCGCGATGGTTGCCCAATTAATGGTGATCTGGTCCTGAGCATGAAGTGTGACGGCAGCAAGGGGGAATACCAATGCGACCATTAAAACCGCAAGTACAAATTTATACTTTCTAGTGTTCATGTACTCTTTCCTCATCCCTCTAATAGAACTATCTATAATTGAATAACAGGTATGAGACAGCGACCAAACACCTCCTTTCCTGGGAATCCGTTTCAAACGCCAACGATAGCTGTTCGGATCAGCCCGCCCCCCTCTTCGTGTGGACACGAGCAAGTCGCCAGCTAGTGCCTGGGAAGCTTATTTGTAGTCGTGAACCACCTTGCCGAAGGGCAGGTAAAGATCACCCTGGCCGTAAAACCCACCGTGAATCTTCAGCGGTTCCAGCAGGTAAGTGGGGTCAATTTCAGAGCGCTCAAAGTTGACCGAACCCCGCCCACCAAAGAACTTGCCCGCCTGGGCGGTGAACTGCCCCTCGGTCAGAATCAGCTCACGGATAGGCGTGCCGCCTTCTTCGGCTGAGGGAATGTACTTCAGCGAGAACACGCCATGTGGACTCCAGGGGATTTCATCCATGCTGGCCTCGTATTCCGGCACAACCAGCCCCTTGAAGATTGCGTGATCCAGCCGGTCTACGCGCCCAATGACCGCCTCCTGTTCGTGCCGGAGGGAAATGTCGGCCATCTTCTTTTGAAAGCCCCAGATTTCCCTGCCACCGGTCAGTGGCAGATGGGTATTCACATACAGGAAAGGTTCGTAGTCACCCTCGTAGTCCTTGTATTTCACCTGGACGTAGACGGCGAATTCCGAAAAAGCACCTTGCGTAGTCCCCAATTGGAATTCGGATACCCAGGTAATGACGATGTTGCTGCGTGGTTCAAGTGGAGCAGGAATAACGCGGGCAACGTTGGCAATGTCAGTTTCATAAACCACCAACTGCACGCGCATATCCCGCCAGACAAGCGGAGGTTTTCCGTAGAGATGGGAAACAACGGGATTGCTAAAAGGCCAATCTTGATATTTTAGGGACATATCAGCCTCTATTATCTAAATAATCTTGACTCAGCGATGTTTTTAGCGTTTCAGGCCGGGTTTATTCCTTGCCGCTATTGACAGTATGTACAATATAACATGCAGTTGATGACCTGTCAACCTATCACCCTGTCATGACAGGAAACCATTTTTGGTGGCTGGTGATCGACTCCGCAACCAGTGGTTGTTACCTTGTCATTACAAAGCTTTCGATTACAATGTTTACATATTGAAATCGCAAACCACTTATCCGGCTGCCAGACAGCCTAATCAGGAGTGTCTATGACGTATAATCACGGAAGTGACCCGTTTTCAGGTCAGATTGATAAAACCAGCCCGGTCCCTTACCATTACCAGCTTCGGGAAATCATCCGTGCTGAAATCACCGGCAACCGCTTCAGTCCGGGCGACCAGCTTCCCAGTGAAAACCAGCTTTGCGATTTGTTCCAACTCAGCCGAACCACCGTCCGCGAGGCGCTGGATGCCCTGGTCACCGAAGGCCTCCTGACTCGTGAAAAAGGCGTTGGCACCTTCGTCGCCCATCCTAAATTCATGGAAGCCTGGTCGGGTACAAGCATTGGCTTCAGCGACTCCATCAACAAGCAAGGGTATCTGATCGAAACCCGTGTCCTGGAATTGAAGATCACCCCCGTATCCCATGCGATCCGCCAGGAATTGCAGCTTCTCAATGATGAAAATGTGATTCTGTTGCGGCGGCTGCGCTACATCCTCAAGCAGCCGGTTCTGGTCGTCAACTCCTATCTGCCGGAGAAACTATTCCCCAATCTCCTCTCGATTGATTTTTCCAACCGGTCACTGTACCAGACCTTTCGGAAAGATTATGGCGTGGAGATTCTCCGGGTGAAACGCAGCATTGAGGCTATCGCTGCGGAGACCGTCGTCGCCCAACTGCTGGAAGTTGACCCCGGCTTTCCGATCATGTTTATCGAAAATACGGCCTATTCGGACAATGGTTTGCCAGTCGAGTTTTACACGGCCTGGCGGCGCGGCGACAAATCGCGGTTCCAGTTTGAGTACAATCTACCGCCGGTCACACCTTGAGATCGGCCAGGCGGACAGCCGAAGTGTCCTCTCTGCGGCAACACCGCACGACCGCCATTCCCTGCAATCCGCACAAAAAATCGTTCCCATGCCTTCCTGTAATGACAGCATGATATATTGACATAATTTCAGCAAAATGTTAGACTGCTGGCAAAAACAGCGCCCGTATCATCCCCGCTGCCGGATTGCATCCCCCTGCTGGGTTGTGTAAAGGCGAAGATGACCGGGTGAACCACACGGTTTACTGGATGGAGGCCGCATTGATGAGTACCCAGCAGCCAGGAGACTACGAAATCCTGTTCCACTGGAGTCGTCTGGAGTGGATTTTCCCCGACGAGGCGATGAAAAAAGACTTTTACGACCATGAATACTGGAAAGGGGCGATGGCCGCCGGTTTCAAGCGGGATCGCGCGGGCAATTATTATCTCTCCGTGCCGCGCTGGTCGCCCGGCATCCCGGCTACGGTGAACCGGATTGAAATCGTGGATGGCAAGCCGCTGCTCAACGCCTATCCCAGTTGGGAAATGAACGCGGTGGGCGATCCTGCCGCGCTGCAAAGTGTGCTGGGTTGGGAGATTGACGAACTGAACCGGGCCTGGTTCCTAGATCAGGGGCATATCGAAGGGCAGCCGTGCATGGATGGCGCGCAGAAACTGGTCTGCTGGGACTTAACGGAAAACAAGCTAGTGTTCTCCGCCAAAATCCCGGATGAAATCGCGTCCTACGAAGCCTCGTTCCTCAATGACATCATGGTAGATAACGCCAATGGCTTCGCCTATATCGCCGACTCCGGCATCTTCACCGACCCCTTGCAGGGTGGCCTGATTGTCTACAACATCAAAACCGGGGAATTCCGCCGGATTCTGCACCAGCACGTCAGCACCCAGGATGTGCCGGACTACTGGTTCAAGATTGCCGGGACTCCGGTGTGGAAAGACCGCCCGATGCGCACCGGTGCGGACGGTATCGCCCTTTCAGCAGATCGCAAGACCTTGTACTGGTGCGCATTGACGGCACGCCACCTGTACGCGATTGACACCGCCCTCATTCAGGATATGACTACCCCCCACGCAGTGCTGGAAGCGGCGGTAGTTGACCTGGGCGACAAAGGCACGAATACCGATGGATTGGGCGCGGACAATCGCGGCCTGATTTACTACACCATGCTCGAAGGCCAGGGAATTGGTATCTACGACCCGGCGACCCGCCAGTATCAGCCCTTCATCACTGATGAGCGTATGATCTGGGTGGACGGGATGACCTTTGACAACAATGGCTACCTGATTTTCAACAGCAACCGGCTGCACGAACTCTTCGGCGGCGACTTGGACTGGAATTACCCGTATAACCTGGTCGTCTGGAAAGCCTATCTGGGCGCGGGTGTGAAGTCCTATCTATACGCGCAGTAAACCGGTGGCTTCCAGCGGACGCCCCGTTGGATATCTTTACCCTCAGATTCGGTAGGGACTGGGCCTGCCCTGTCCGCTGACCGTCAACCAACCTTATTTTCACAGGAGCGTTTCGTGGGTCATGAGAGGGTGATTCTGGCAGTAGATGTGGGGACGAGTGGCGTGCGGGCCGTCCTGTTCGACGCCGATGCCCACTATCTCCAGCACGTCCGCACGCCCTACCCCATGCTGTTTCCCCGGCCCGGCTGGAACGAGCAGGACCCGAACACCATCGCCAGTGCGGTCATCGAGACGCTAAAGCAGGCCATCCAGCATATTCCCGCCGGGATAACATTGGCTGGTGTGACCTTCAGTGCGCAGATGTACAGCATCCTCGCCCTCGACGAGGGGGGGACACCGCTGTGCAACTCACTGACCTGGGGTGATACCCGCAGTGACGACCAGATAGCGGCGCTGCAGGGGGCGGCTTCGGCTGACCTGGTTCAGCGCACCGGCTGCCCGACGCAGGCCATCTATCCGCTCGCCAAGATTCGCTGGCTGAAAACCCAGCTTGAACTGCCCCAACGGGTAAAGTTTGTGTCCATCAAAGATTATGTGCTGTACCGGCTCACCGGGCGACTCTTGGCCGACTGGTCTACGGCTTCGGCCTCCGGCCTGCTGGACATCACTCGCTTCAAGTGGGATAGCGAGGCACTGGCGCTCGGCGGGATTACGCCCGACCATCTGCCGGAACTGGTTTCCACCCGCCACATCCTGCATGACTGGCTGCCGGAAATCAGCGCGACTACCGGCATTCCGCCCGGCACACCGTTGATCGTCGGCGCGGGGGATGCACCGCTCGCCAATATCGGTGTCGGCGCAACGGCAGAGGGTACACTCGCCGTCAATATCGGGACGAGTGCCGCCGCCCGCTTTTTCACCCCTGTTCCGCAGGTGGATGGACAGGGTCGGCTTTGGACGTATGTGGCCGATACCGGCGGTTGGGTGGTGGGCGGTATCATCGGCAGCGGTGGCGCGACCTATGAGTGGATTCTCAAACAGATGCTCCGGGGTGGACAGCACCGGTCTACCGAGCAGTTATTCCGTGAGGCCGACCAGCAGGCAGCAGCCGCTCCCCCCGGCGCAGGCGACCTGTTGTTCATTCCCTATTTTAGCGGGGAACAGAGTCCGGGCTGGAACGCCCGGTCAACCGGGGCATTCTATGGCATGACCTTCCACCATGAAACCCAGCATTACCTGCGGGCAGCGGTTGAAGGAATCCTGTTCGCAATACTGCGCGTATCAAAGACAATTGAGGAGCTGCGCAACCGTGCGCTGCACAGAATTTATCTGACCGGCGGCTTCACGACCTCACAAGTCTGGCCGCAGGCGCTGGCCGACATGGCAGGCGTTCCCGTCGTCGTGCCATCCACTGCGGAAAGCTCCTCGCGCGGCGCGGCGATCATGGGCTGGATCGCTTTAGGCCAGGCCGATAGCTACGCGGCGTTTGCCCCGCCTGAAGACCATCTCATCCAGCCCAACGGGGACACGCACGCGCTTTACCAGCGGCGCTATGCAGCGTTTTGTTCGCTTAACCAGCAATTACAGAATTTTGCTAATTCATCAGGAGATGTCTCATGATTACCGGATCACTGGTTCCGAATATCACCATTTTTGACGCGGACGGCGGGCTTGACCTGGAAAAAACCCGTTGGCACATGGCCTGGATGTTTGACCGGGGCGTAGACGGACTGTTTCTCACCGGCTCTTACGGCTCCGGGCCGCTGATGACCGTTGAAGAGCGCACGGCGGTGTTTCAGGCCGCGCGGGAAGTCGCCCAGGACTACCCCGGCAGAACCCTGATCGCGCATGTCGGGAGCATTGACACTGCTTCCACCGTCGCCCTGGCGCAAGCCGCCGAACGCATTGGGGTGGACGCCATTGGCGCGGTACCGCCCTTCTACTACAAACATAGCGAAGACCTGATCCTTCAGTTCTATCAGGACATCCTCCAGGCGACCTCGCTGCCGGTGTTCGCGTACAATAACCCGGAAACGTCGCGTTTTTCGTTCACCGTCAACACAGTGCGCAAGCTGCAAGCGATGGGGCTAGCCGGGATGAAAGACAGCCCGCTAGAAGTCGGCTTCGTGAGCCGGGTTTTCTATGAAACCAAGGTCGCCAAAAAGGATTTTCAGTTGATCCTGGGGACGTCCAAAGGCTGGTTGCCCTACTACTACATGGGCGTGCGGGCGATGATCGGCGGGATGAACAATTGGGCACCAGAGATCATGACCGAACTGGTGCAGGCCACACAAGCGGGCGATCAGGAGAAGTCAGAGCGGCTCTATCTGCTGATGATGGATCTCAGCGCCAAGATGCACTTCACCGACAGCACGATTGTCTCGATGATGGGCCTGTATGCACGGGGCTACGACGCGGGTTTCCCGCGGAAGCCGATGCAGCTTCCGCCGCTCGACAGTCCCAAATATCAGGAAATTCGCCAGTGGCTGGAAGCCGGATTCGCGGAGGCCGGGCTTTCACTATAGCGCGGCAAAAACCCGGACAACTGTAATGCAATACGGATGTCCTGTAGGGACAGGCTTCTGCCTGTCCGGCGGACGCCCTTCTGGGCGTCCCTACATTTGGCAAATACCGTGTTCATTTCTTAAAACGCCTTTTGGGTATATCACAGCCGGTTGACGACTCGCCCGGCAAGTTGGTGATGTTTTGCTATTGGTATGATAAAGTCTGAATATGGAGATACGAAACGAAGAGATCAAGCTTTACGATACCTTATCCAGTTTTTATGAAGCGTTAGGGATCCCCTTTACCCAGGAAGCTGAGTTTACAATCCACACAACGGAAACCTTTCGTCAACAGTATCCGAGCAAATCACCTCTCTTTCGCGCTAACTACTATACCTTCGTTATCATTCATGAGGGCTATGGGCATTCTATCCTCGACAGCCATATCTACGATACACGCCCTAATACGATTTATTTTACCAATCCGGGTCATGTGAAAGGCTTTGAAATCATTGAACCCTACCAGGGCTACCTCATCACTTTTTCGGAGACATTTTTGAAGCAGTATGTCGGGGACAATGTATTTGAGGAATTCCCCTTCTTGCTGGCTGAAATTGTCCCACCACACTATTTAGATGCAACGATCTTCTCCGTCTTTGCTGGTCTATGTGCGCAGCTCTTATCCGAATATCACAGCGACTCACTCTACAAATATACAATCCTGAGCAATTTGTTGGTCGTCTTCCTGCTTAAAATTAAAGAGCGGTTTTGGAATCGCTATAATCCACAGGTGGAAGGCACTCAATCATCTCAGATTGTGACGACCTTCAAGAAGCATTTAGAACATCATTTCCGCGCACTCCGCACAGGCGATGCCCAGCGGGCATTTCAAGTCCAGGATTTTGCTCGAATGCAAAATCTACACCCTAACTACTTTAGCACAGTCATCAAGAGCAAAACGGGCAAGACAGTTAATACCTGGATTGTCGAAAAAACGATTGCCGAAGCTCAGGCGTTATTGGCACAAACACATCAACCAATCAAAGCCATCGCCTATCAATTGGGGTTTCAGGAACCTACTCACTTTTCCCGCTTTTTCAAAAAGCATACCGGTCTGACACCTGGTGCATTTCGCCGCACACGATAAGTTCTATCTGAGAGATAGGTCATTTTCTCTTAGAAACTTGCCTTTCAATCACCTGCTTGCTGCCATACCCTATAGATGAAATCATTAAGGAAAGGATAGACAAGAGGGATGATATGACCACATTAGAGAACAAGGTCGCATTGGTCACTGGTGGCAGTCGCAGTCTGGGCAAAGACACCGCTCTACAACTGGCAACTCTGGGGGCAGATGTTTGCCTGACATACCATACACAGAGGGAGGCCGCGCAAGAAACGATAGCCGAGATTGAGCGAATGGGACGTAAAGCCGTTGCATTGCAGGTCGATTTTAGTAATACAGCGCAACTGGCGGATTTTGTCGCGCGATTCAGGCGTGTGCTTCGTGACTGGGGGCAAGACCACTTCGATATTCTGGTGAACAACGCGGGCATTCTCACGCGCAAAACCTTTTCTTATGTGGGTGAAGCTGATCTGGATGCCCAATACAATACCAATTTCAAAAGCGTCTTCTTCCTCACGCAAGCATTGGCAGATGATTTACGCGATGGGGGACGCATTATCAATCTCGGCTCTGGTACGACTCGTACCGCTTTTGCGCCCTTGATTGCTTATGCCACGATGAAAAGTGCGGTTGAACTGCTGACGCAATATCTTGCTAAAGAGTTAGGGCCACGCCAGATTACTGTGAATGCAGTATCGCCGGGCGCACTGGATACAGACTTCAACAAGGACCTGTTTTCGGAACGACCAGAAGCCAGGGATTACATTGCTTCGATAACAGCTCTAGGGCGAGTAGGGGTTGCTGACGATGCGGCGGGTGTGATTGCCTTTCTGTGTACCGATGCAGCACGTTGGATTACCGGTCAACGCCTGGAAGTTTCTGGTGGTGCCTATCTTTAACACGCACTCCGTAAAACCAACGAACGCCAAACCCGTGTTATGCTGTGAGACAGGAGTGCCGTTAGCCTCCGCGACGGTGTTTCAAGTTGGCTCGAGGGAGCTAATTCCTCTCTCGGCTCACCGAAAAAGCCAGAAGTAAAAGTAATCATATATTCGGGATGTGTTGAAGTGTTGTGCTTTGGGAAAAACAATTGCTTGGAGGAATTTGAGGGAAGATTTGAGAGTTATGAGATGTTCGGACTTAGTCTCAAGTCTCCATAAGGCGCATATCCTGATTATTCGGAAACGGGAACGGGTAAAAAAGTGTTCCCGTTTTTCTTTTGTGATAATCTCTGCCATTTGTCCCAGACCGCTGAATAGCTCGCTGTGGGCCCAACTCCGGCCTCAACCTTTTGAAATCTTTTTGGGATAATTGGGTCGTGTTGCCCCAAGAGTTTTGGCAGTCATGCTTAGTGACGGATGGTAGAGTATTTTTTAAAAGCACCTGAGCATTCTGTTCAGCTTGTGGTACGCTATAGGCTCTCAGTTGGCGCTATGCACTAGCAGGCAGTTGAGAAGGCTGCTTGTGGAGGTATGAACATATGGAAATTATCCTGGGTTTTGTGGTTATCCTGCTCGCAGGTTCCCTGTTGGCTGTGGTATTTGAGTATCGCGTACGCCAACCAGATGTTATCGTGCTCTACGAGGCGGATGGACAGATTCGCATCCGAAAAGGACTGCTGTACCCACGTCATTTCAGTTTACCCCTGAAACGCGCAACCAGTCCACTCCGATTGAACATCGAGGCCGCTGCGGTGGGCAATCTGCTGGTGCGTATTAAGGTAGTTGGTGCTGCTGCGCCATCGGTCAACCATATCCAATCATTGATCCGAGTCGGCGGATGGGATAGTGATGCGGTAACGCGAGCCGTTGATCAGGTCAGGATACTGTTGCAAGGACTCATCAAGGAATATACGGAACGCTCCGAGATTCACGCTATTTCCTCGCCTGCCATCCTCAATCACCTGAATGAACAAAGGACGCTTGTTGAGGAACGATTCGGCATTGAGTTGATTGCCCTGGCCGTTGAGTCGTGGGAACCGGTTGATCCAGACATTGCCAATGCACTGAGCCAGCAAGAAGAGGCACGACTGCTTGAAGAAACCGAGCGACTGCGTCACCGGGCGCGGATCGTTGGCGCGAAAGCCAAGTACCAGGCAGACGAAGAGATTGCGATTATGGAACATGCCCTTGAGATGAAACGGGTTGAATTAAAAAAGGCCCAGTTCGAGAGTGACGCGGAGCTGGCACGCCAGCGCATTGAAGATGAACTGGCACGCAGCCGGCTGCGCCTCGCTTTTGAAAAAGAGGAACTGGACGTTCTACGCAAAAGCCCGGAACTGTTGATGCTGACTCCACAGGCCGCGCAACTGGCCGAAGCGAGTCAGAGTCTCAAGAATGCAAGAACGGTGATTTCCCTGACACCACAGGAGCTTGCAAGCGGTTCGGCGCTTTTTACGCTGTTCCACAAATATCTTGAGAAAGAACTCGACACCCAAGACAAAGCCTAGTCTGGACAGTAACAGATGCCGAATTCGTCTGATTCAACAGCCCTTTTCCGTCTGAACGCCATTCGGGCAGCACGCGTTTCCGAAGTGAGTGAAGCGACAGCAGCTGCCCAGGTTTCAGATGCGGATCGTATTAACTTTCATATCGGGAACCCGCTGCAAGATGCGCGACTCTCGTCGGCTTTCCTCCGTCTCGTGCTCGGCTTAGATATCTACCAGGAGGAATTAAATGATTCGGATACCGGGGCGCTTTTGGATTATCTGGGATGGGAAGAGGCCGACAAACCCAAACTGGAATTTCTGATTCGGACTGTTCGCAAGAGTGTGCCGTATATGCCGCGCGGGGGCTATTCATCCAAAAAGCCCCATGCGCTGGTCAACATGTTTTATGAATGGCTGGAGAACCAACAGGACTCGCTGCACTACGATAGAGGAGAGCGTTCTGGCAGGCGCGAAGTCATTCTCTCTTCCGGGGGAATGCAGGAAACTCTGCGCGTGGTGTTATTTACATTGTCCGGGCGACTGGCGCATTTGCCTGCGCGTATTTTGTGTTACGAATACGATCCGGCACCGTTCCTGAAGGCCATTCCCAACCTGCTGTTTGAGAACTTGCCACCAGATGAACAACTTGCCTATGACCGCATGGTCGAAATTCTATCAGAGCAACCACAGCATCCGACATTCTTGATCCTCGGCAGTGTGCCAGACGAATTCATGCGCCGCAAATTGCGCATATTGAGCACAAAACGCCCGTTGTTTTTTATCGAAGCGAACAACGCCCCTAATCACCTGTCCCTCGCCCGTGAAGCACGGCTGGTACAGGTGGTGATACGCTTACTGTCTCCCGAGATTTTTTCACCCCAACTGCACCACCTGTCCACTGTATTTGTGGCGGGGAATGCCGAATTCCTGCGTGCGATTGAAAGCGTCCACTTCAACTTAAAGGGGACGCCTTCCGCGTCCGAGGTCGAGTTCCTGACGTTTTTGCTTGAGCAGCAGTTGGTCAAATCCCCCACAAATGGGCGTTCGGCCATTCCAAATGCCCGGCCATCAGCAGAAGGGCTGGTGGTGGGCAATACGACATTCACTGCGCTGCCCCATCTAGCGCAACGAACGGAACGCCATCTGGAAGAATTGTTAAGCAACCACACTCAGATGTTGGATCATTCACTGGATGCGTTGGCGGACAAGACCGCTCTCTTTACCCAGCGGATTCAAAACGCATGGAAAACCCATCACTTCGATGCGTTCGCTGGCGTTGGGGTCAGGGAACTCCTGGATCACTTAGTCGGCACCCTCGACCGGATGGATACCATTCAGGCGCTTGAACAGAGTTTCCTGAGCGCGTTTGTTAGGCACCAGCCACAGTATGAGCCGGAATCCTGTGTCGTCGTCAGTGGTTCATCCCGCACTGGGTTGGGCATTCTGGGGTTTCACTGCGGCATAACGGATGTGGTAATCCCGGATTTGAGTTGGTCTTACGAGCAATGTTTCCCGCACATCCATGTCGTGCCTTTGACCGAGTCGCTGGCTTTGGATGCCGAGGCCATGATCGAAAAAGTGGAGAAATTGTGCCAACGTGATCCATCGTGGCGCCAACGCGGTGCGATGGTGCTTAATAACCCGCACAATGCGACCGGACGCATCTTTGCTGAGGAAGCGATTCAAAAGCTGATTCTGTACTGCCTCGAAAACGACATCTACTTTATTGACGACCTGGCCTATCAGAACATGGCACCGGCCAATGACCTGCCGGAAATCAAAACGCTCCGTCAGATTACGTCGGAACTGGTCTGGTTGGGTCTGGCGGATGCGCATCGCGCTGACCGGGTGATTACCGTCCATACAGTATCGAAAACCGATTGTTCGGCGGGTTCTCGATTAGCAGTCGTAGAAATTCGTGATCCCAAACTGCGGCAGCAGTTCGAGCAGGTCAACGCCCAGATTAAGCCTAATCTCGCCGCTATTCTCATCAGCTATCTATTCTACCGCAGCAGCGTCCATGCGGTGCGCACCTACTGGCATTTGCGGAATGCGATTTTTGCAGAACGTTCCAATGCTTTGCTGACCGCCGTAGACAACCTCCCACAGGAACGCAATCCATTTGGGTTAGGAATTCTTCCGCCCGCCGGGAGTATGTACCCGCTTTTGCAGGTGAAAACACTACCGGCAGGGCTTTCGTTAGATTGGTTATCCTCCACGTTGGCAAGACGTGGAATCGGAATGCTTCCCCTGGCAACATTTGCACGCACGGAGAAGGGATTTGAAACCGGACGGACAACCTTCCGGTTGACCTTGGGCGGGGTAGATGATGCCAAAACGATTCTGGTTAAAACCCGTCGCCTGTTGATTGATCTTAACCGCCTGATCGCCAATGAAGATGCACGCTATAACCGCAAAAATCTGACTTTCCGAACGCCTGCCAGTTCGCACAATCGAATGCCTGAACTCGCTACAGCAATGGATGAAGTTTCCAGGCAGGTTTTGCAGCAGTGTTTAAACAGCCGAGCCTGTCAGCGTCTGATGGCAATGCCGTTGTTGGATGTCGAAAAGGAACGGCAGCATTTTGTGCAGTGGTACGCCCCGGAGCGGTTGGCAATATTCCGCACCCGTTTATTGGATCGGGCGCTGATTCTTGATGAGCTGATGCGGCAGGCATTGGATAACGGGGGTAAACGACTGACCGAAAAATTGCAGCGGGAATTCATGAAAGATTCGCTGCAACATCGCCAGGATTTATTTAAACAGCGATCTTATGACCGAACCGTTCACCCAACCCAGATGTATTCGCTGAGCGCGGAACAGGCCTTTGATGCGATTCTGAGCGCCTTAATCGCCAGAAAACCTGTTTCACCAACGCTCATTGAACGCGCCGCGCAGGAACTCATGGGCGAATACCTCGGCCAGAATGTCTCGATCTCGTCGCAGCAGGAAGCCAGCGAAATCTTGCTCGATCTGGACTCTTTGACCGCTGGCCAACAGTATACCGAATTATTCACCGCCACCACGCTGACCCCTTTCCTGTCATTCTGGAGTGACTGGGATGGCAGCAACCGGCCTTCCGGCCAGGGGCACTATCTAATCGCGGCGGTTGTCATGGAAAATGTGCGCCGTTTGGCGCGTATTCTCAACCTCCTGCGGCAAGTTGCCCCAGGCATTTCGGTGAGTCCTGATTTGCTGTCCGAACTGGATCGGCTTGACCAGCGGAATCAACGTTTCGCGCAGCTTTTGAGTACGATTACACAGCTGACTCACCAACTTGAACAACGGTACCGCAGCATCCTGCCCTACTCCCTGGACACAACGTCCTGGCATCGGCTGGCGACTCGTCTGCATGTGCGCCGCGACCCGGCAAAAGTCTTGTGGGAACACAACGACCGCTACGAGCACCGGATGTTTGAACTGCGGCAGGAGCGGCGGCAAACGCTCGAATACTACTTTTCGTTGAACAAACAGCTCCGCAAACAGCTCTATGCCTTGATCCCGACAATCCAGGCAAACCGGGGGGCTGAACCGCTGCTGCGGGAGGTGGCGGGCTACCAGGATATTCTCCAACGAGTCGTCATCACACCGCGTATCCAGGAATCCATGATTACGGCGCGTGACCCCTTCGCGGTGGATACAACTGTCTACAATATGCATGAAATCAACACCATCTCTGGGAAATATGGTAATCCCGGCATGGCGTTGGCGATGCAGATCAGCCTATCAACCGAACCGGAAACGCTGATTTCGCTCGACAGGAAGATGCATACCCAATTGGAGCAGGCGCGGCGCGACCACCCTGCGTCCGATCTGCCCTCTATCTGGCTGATTCCCTTGTTTGAAAGCCTTGAGTCGGTTAGCAATATCCCCGCGTATCTGGATCGGATATGGGATTACGCGACCCAAAGCCGCCACACGGTCCAATCCATAGAAGACCGCTTTGCCGAAATCATCACGGAAGTTTTCATCGCGGGCTCCGATCTCAGCCAACAGGTCAGCCAGGCCAAAAGCGCGTTTTTGTACCAGAAGGCGAAGTATGATGTTCAGGCGTGGTTGGTGGAGCATGACACCTCGCAACCGGTCCGTATCAAACTAGGCAGCGGCGAACCGATGCAGCGCCAGGGCGGTTACTATTCGCCGGTGGCGGGCGTTTATGCTTTCCTGAATTCCGTCACCAACCAACAACGTTTTTCGGCACACCTGATGGCTGCGGCACGCAAAAGTACGGCGTATGCCGTCACTCCTTTGCAGGGTGTTTTCCTGGGCGGTGAGTTGAGAACATTCCAGAGCAACCTGTCGGAGCAATTGCGTTTCCTGCCAGTACGCGATTTCGCCAGCATCTTGTATCACGTGCGGGAGGCACAAAGCATCCATCGTGAAGACCTGACGCGGGCGGTTGAAACTGCCGGTGAAAGCCGCTTGATCGCGCCCAGTCGCAGCTTGCAAGAACTGGAACGGTTGACAATCGGAACCAAAGAAGTGTTTTACGAGCAGTTCCTGGACGAATTGACCGACAGTTTTCGGCGCATTCTTTACGGTGAAGAGGAAGATGTGGTCGGCATCCACATCATTTCCTACTTCATTGGCCGGTCAATGCCGCAGTTCCGTGACCGTCCCACCAGCCGACGCGGCGGGGGAACAGGGGCCGAGCGCGGTCAGCGTATCCTGGCTAATATTGCCGAAATCATCCCGCTGGCAAAACAGGGCAGCTTGCTGCGGGCGATCTCCCATAATTCCGCGCAGACCGCCGTTCTGGGCGTGAACCAGCTTACAACCGGGTTGTTCCGTGCCCTGGAACGGCTGGCTCAGAAAACTTTCGTGGAAGCCGAACGGGAGCGCATGATCGCGGAACGACTGCTGCCGCATTTACCCATGTACGAGATTCTCAGCACATTGCGAATCTATCAGGATTGCACCGGGAAATTTCTGCAATCCATTGAAACGGCCTTCCCGGCGGGCAATTCCGCGTTTGTCGCTCTGCGCGAAGATAATGATGCGATGCGTCGCTATTTGCCGCTTTTCCAACAGGAGCTTCTCCGTCGGCATGGCGTGAACGTCCATGAATTCTTTTCCAACGGGGCCTTTATTCCCGAACTGCTGCCAACCCTGCGGCCTGATCTGGCCGTTCTGCTGCAAGAAGACCTGTTTAACACCGAGATTGACGTATTGCTGGCCCATGTTTCCGGGGAAATTGCGGATGAGTGGATGGCCGAGGTGACGAAATTGCTTGAAGTCCCCCGGCAGATTCACTATTGGCGCTCCATTCTTTGGGATGCACTCGGCGAATCGATTTACGAGCGCGTGCATAGTTTCATTGAGTTAGCGACCACTTTGTATGCGTACGCCCCCACCCATGCAACCAGCATGATGTCGCCACCCCCCATGCACAAGGCCAAACTGTCACCGGTGCTAACCGGATTTTTCCAGACGGCCCGTGCGGATGATGAGATGCGTGATTTTCTACTCGGCGCCATCGAATACCTGAGTTCATTTACAGAAGGCAACCGCGAGATGCCGGTCAGCATCATACGGGCCATGAATGGTGTTGAACGGATCGCACATATCGAGGAAAACGCACTTCCCCCGGAAAAACAGAACCTGTTTCGCCACTGTATTTTGCAGATCGCACGGCTGGCAGGGGAAAACGGGTAGCAGGGATTTCCCTTTCTGTGGGTTGTGGGCGTATCTCCAAATGCCGCTTCAATATGGGTTTGCCCATATACGGATTCAGTCTCCGGGACGGACACAAAATTATTAACAAGAATTCACAATCGGCCCAACTCACGTCCAGTGAATGCCAAGTGCTGCGCCAAGAATGATTATTATTCGCCTCTTTTACCTCCGATTCTCATGAGATTCGATGATTGACAGCACACTCGTGTTTCCATCGCATACCCGTCCAACGGCGTATGACGCACAACAACCCTGATTCCCTCTGCTAAATCAGATATGGCCCAGTTTTTGCGTTGGCGGCAAGTCTCAATGTGAAGTACACGTAGAAAGCACCAAAGTTGCCTCGGTGATTTCAGCGGTACACAATCCACAACCTGTTCACTTCACTAGGTTAAAAACTGGTCAATAGAAGGAAGAAGATTCTCTTTGGCATAGCGATGGCGTATCGTTCAAACTGGCATACCATAAACCAAATCAATAATGACTCATAGTTTATTATCCATAAACAAGATAGTTTGGCATGAAAAATACATGACAAATGGCACATGATAAGTTTTCAATTTTGGGTCATCATCCATGCGGGGGATATATCAGGTTGTAATTAATCATTAATCATTCTACCAGTAGCTAAAAGTACTGAGTTCAACGTTGGAAAATGAATCTCAACACAATTATTAGCTAATCACCAACCTCGCTTGAACCGGAAGACTTTTCTGATCTCCATCACAAAAGCTTATCGCATATATTTTGCCACGATATGGTCTCAATGCTGATATCTATTGGCGACTCTTTTTCTGGCGCATAGATTAAGGAGAATAGTGTGTTTACACGAGAAAATAGCGCCAGTGCCAACTTCATGCTGTCCGCAGCCTTATGGCTTGTGATTGGCGTGTCTATGGGGTTGGTGTTGGCGCTACAATTTGTATTCCCGGATTTGTTTCACGGCATTTCCTGGCTGGTCTTCCCCCGACTGCGCCAGGCGCACACCAATACAGTGATGTTTGCCTGGTTATCCGGCGGCATGATGGGTCTTTGGCTCTATATGGTGCCACACCTCACCGGGCGCAAACTGTGGAGCGAACAACTGGGGAACCTGTGTATGGTCTTGTGGAACATCGCCGTCGGCGCAGGCATTTACGGGCTGTTGATGGGCCAGACCCAAAGCCGGGAATATGCCGAATTCGTCTGGATCGTTGATGTCGGGGTGATGATCGTTCTGATCCTGAACATGATTAATATTTACATGACCATCGCCCATCGAGTTGAGCAGAAGCTCTACGTTTCGCTCTGGTATATCATTGGCACCGTGATCTGGATGCCCATGCTGTACTTCATCGGCAATGTGATGTGGAATCCAGCAACCGGGGCGTTGACCGGGATTGATGACTCCATCTTTAATTGGTTCTACGGTCATAATGTCTTGGGGCTGTGGTTCACAACCGGTCTCGTACCGGTTATTTACTACCTTGTCCCTAAAGAAACACGCACCCCCCTGTACAGCCACTTTCTATCGTTGGTGGCGTTCTGGGGCATCATCTTTTTCTACACCGGCGTTGGCGCACACCATTTGCTTTGGGCACCCATCCCGGATTGGCTAAAAACCATCGCCGTCGCTGAAAGCATCGGGATGATTCTCCCGGTTGTGGCTTTCATGATGAATATTTTTCTCACCATGCGGGGCAACTGGAATCGATTCTTTTCCAGTATTCCACTGCGCTACATCCTGACCGGTTGGCTTGCCTACTTCCTGGTTTCCTACCAGGGTTCACATCAGGCGCTGCCGGAAATCAACTTGCTGACGCATTTCACGCAGTACGTACCCGGCCACGCGCACCTTGCGCTGCTGTTTTTCTCCGCCTCGGTCATCATTGGCGGCATCTACTACATGATTCCCAAAATCTATAACTGCCGGCTGTACAGCCACAGACTGGCGAACATTCAGTACATGGTCTATGTGGTAGGGTTCATCTTCTTCTTTGGCGGGTTCCTCCTGACCGGACTCGTGCAGGGAACAGCCTGGATACATCAAGGGCTGCCGGTATGGAGTGTGCTGCCCGGCCTTCAGCCATATATGGCACTGCGGGCATCGGGCGGGATGCTGCTGGTCGTCAGCTTCGTTCTGTTTACCTATAACGTTCTGGCGACTGTCTGGCAGCGTAAACCAGACTCACTCCCCACGATGTCTCTGGGCGCGGTGAAACCATCGCCTGCTGGGCATTAAAGGAGGTGATACCATGAAAATGACTTTTTTGACCATTGTCGTGGGCGGGGTACTGGTCTTCCTGGCTGTGGTGATTGTGGCGGTCTTCGTCCCTGGCCTGATCTGGAATCCGGCACAAACGGTGATCGCCCATCCTTATACTGCACAGGAACTGCGGGGTCGTGAGCTGTTTTATTCCAATGGGTGCAACTACTGCCATACTCAATATGTGCGTGAAGAAGACACGGCGATGGGAGCCGTCTCCGATGGTGGGAATTATGTGTTTGATGATCCTCTGATCCTGGGTTCGGAACGCACCGGCCCCGACCTGTCCTACATTGGGCGGAAGCGGAGTGAAGCCTGGGAAATCGCGCACCTCAAAGACCCGCGCAGCCTCTCTCCCCTTTCGATCATGCCTAGCTTTGACTTCCTTACCGACCAGGAACTGGAAGAAATCGCCGCCTATCTGTTTGCACTAGGCAACCGGGTAGCTGAGGAACGCATGATCCGGCCACCGGCTGAATACGCCGGGATGACCGACCCACTGGATTATCCCGTCGTCACACCCGTTTCTGGCGATCAATCGCAAGGTTGGACGACGTGGCTCGCGGCAGATTTACAAGAAGGCAAAGAAATATACGTGGAGAACTGCCTAACGTGTCATGGCTGTGCAGGTAACGGCCTGGGCAGCTATGGGGGAACGATGTCCGTCACCCCGGCAGATTTCCGGCAAGAACCTTTTCGCAATATGCCGGACGATCAGTGGTTCTGGCATGTTTCGGAAGGCGTACCCGGCACACTGATGCCGGTCTGGAAAACCAGTCTGACCGAAGATCAGCGGTGGAACGTGATTCACTACATCCAGCAGATCTTTGCCCGGCCAGTGATGCGCGACCCCAATGAAGGTGATCCCACTGGCGAATACGCCAATCTCACTAACCCGCTGTCACCAACCGTTGAGACTCTCGAACGCGGTAAGGCGATTTTCACTCGTGAATGCATGGTGTGTCATGGTGCGGATGGCACAGGGGACGGGCCGTATGGGAATAATTTACAACCTTCGCCCCCGGACTTCAGTGACGGGAACTACGGCACACTTCAAAATCCTTCCTATACCGACGCGGACTACTTCTGGCGTATCAGTGAAGGATTACCCTGGAGCGCGATGCCTACGTGGAAATCTCAGTATTCGGAAGAAGATCGCTGGGCGCTCGTCTACTACATTCGCGTGAATTTTACCCAGACCCTACCACGCCCAACGACGACTGATAATGTGATGTCTACGCCAGAAGTCTACCTGGAACAGACGGTGCCGGAAAGTGCCTCGTTTGAACGCGGCAAACAGACCTACCTGACCAACTGTGCTCAGTGTCATGGGCTGGCAGGGGATGGCAATGGCTGGACAGGCGGCTACTTAGATGTTTCTCCCAGCGATTTTACCAACCCGACCCAGAGAGACATGACTGATGGCGAATACCTGGCCGCCGTGATGTTTGGCGTCCCCAATACCGCGATGCCATCCTGGGGCGAATGGCTGCCAGAAGACCAACAGTGGGACGTAATTCGTTACATCCAAGAGGCCTTTGCGAGCGAAAACCCGCAGACAGTGGTCAGCCTGTACAATGCGGGTGCAATGGGCGCGAATGTCATGACTCTCAGCCAGGATAACTGGACAGGAGAAGGTCATACCATCTCGACAGAAAACGGACAGCAGGTCTATACGATCTATTGTTCAACCTGTCATGGCGACCAGGGACAGGGTGATGGCAGCGGCGCCACGAATCTGGGTGGCAGCGCACCCGCGCCCTTCGCATCGGATATGTCATTAGGGTACATCTTTTGGCGGGTTAATGAGGGCATCGCAAACACGATTATGCCCCCCTTTAACTGGCTGCTGTCGGATGCGGATGTTTGGGACGTATCCGTCTATGTGCAGAACATGACCAGCAGCACATCATCCGCAGCTACGGGGGCGAATTCGCAATCAGCAAATGTGGCAGTCATGCCAACCAGTACACCGGAAGGAAACACACCATGACCTCACTAGGCGTATGGGTTGTTGTTGGGTGGATGGTTCTCGTAGCCTTCACCGGTATCCTGTTCATGATTTGGGGTTGGGAAAGCAAGCAATTCAAAGACATTGAGGAAGCCAAATACCGGATGTTGGAAGACCGTGAACCAGAACCCTGGCCGGAACAAAGTCGAAAAGGAAACGAATCATGACTCAAAACGTCGTGGATTTGGATTCACAGTGGGCCTGGATATTAGCGGGTGCGTTGGTGCTGCTCATCTTCGCGGTGACGACTGCCTGGCCGCACCGTTCCAGAGTGCTGCCTGGCAGCAAGGGACATCGCCCCAAAGAAGCGGAATCTGGGCATGAAACCATCCGCCCGGATGGATTCATTGATAGTTTTGCCAATGACATTGAGGAGGCTGGCGGCGGGCTGCCGCTGGTCGTCAAAGTGGCGCTCCCAGGGATTATCCTGTGGTGGCTGGTGTACCTCGTTCTGTATTGGTCACAGTGATAGGAGGGAATGCTATGGCCTATATTCTGCAAGTCGGTTTTGAGATTCCCATTGACAAGATCAGTGACTTGGAACTTGGTGCGTCGCTGGAACGGGTGCTGGGGTTTTTACGAACCACACTACCCAACGAGGACGGTTTCTTGACTTCCCGCGCCATGCGAGCGGTAGAAGCCACACACAGGGTGCATGTGATTGTGGAAACTACCTGGGAAAACTGGGAGGCCATCCAGAAGCACCGTCAAGCGGGTATGGCTGAGGACAAGGTTCTTCGGGAGTTCGGCACCCATATCTCTCAGAACCATCTGGTTGTGCGCACTTACCAGGAAATTGATTGAACATCTATCACGTGAACTGCCCCAGCCCAACAATCTGACTGGGGCAGTGTAATCCCTTTAGGAGAGAAATATAAATGAAACGGGTACTGCTGGTTGGAGTCTGCCTGCTGCTGCCCCTGACCATCATTGGGTGCGGTCAGAACGGGGCTGAGTCCGTCGACAGCCCATTAGTTCTTGAGCAGATTGATAGCGGCATCACGGCGCAGTTGACGGTTTCCCAAAACCCCGTTTCCGTGATGGAAGAAACGGTACTCACACTGGCCCTGCATGATGCCGATGGGCAACCGGTACAAGCGGCGGTGGTGCATTATGATCTCACCATGCCCGGCATGACCATGCCCCCCAACCAACTGGATGCCAATGAGCAAGCCGACGGCGTTTACACGGCGCAAGCCATTTTTACAATGGCGGGTGACTGGCGCTGTAATGTAGCAGTGACATTGTCCGACAACACGCCGGTGGCATTCGCTTTTGATTTGAAAGCGCAGTGACGCGGCCAGGGCAGAGGTATGAACGAAAATCTGAGCATTATCACGACACTGATTGTCACCGGATTCCTGGGCAGCCTGGGCCACTGCCTGGGGATGTGTGGCCCACTGGTCATGATGGTGGGCGTGCAAAGCGCCCGGAGTAGCCGGGGTAATACGCTACCAGTTCACCTCCTTTATCACAGCGCCCGCATCGGGATGTATGGCGTCTTGGGCGGAATCGTCGGGGCTGTCGGGTCACTCATTGGGGTTGGGTCACACTTTAACGACGTGGCCGGGGTGATTAGTCTGCTGTTGGGAGCCGGGGTCATTCTGTTCAGCCTGAGTTATCTGGGTTGGCTGCCGTTCGGACGATTGGAAAATACGGGCAGTTGGCTGACCCGACGTATGGGTCAGGCACTGCGCCAGGGCGGCGTGCGCGGGGTCATGTTCTTAGGGGCATTAAACGGCCTGCTGCCCTGTGGCTTGGTCTACAGCGCTCTTCTCAGTGCAGCAGCGACGGGCAGCGTCATCTGGGGCACAGTGGCGATGCTGCTGTTCGGCACAGCAACCATCCCCGCGCTGTTGGTGGCCGGAATGGGAGCGCATTTACTCAGCATCCGTCTGCGTCAATCCCTGCTCCGCCTGGCCGGGGTCATGATCCTGTTGATCGGCGTGCAACTGGTCTTACGCGGCATGGCGGCATTCAATCTGCTCCCACACCTGCGGGTTGGGGAAATCGTGATATGGTAACGGAAACAACAACATCCTGTGCATTGTGCGGGCTGAAAATTGACGGGCCGCCTGTAAAACAAACGTTTGATAATGTAGAACAACTTTTTTGCTGCGAAGGCTGCGCCCGAGTCTACCAGATGGCCTATGACAATGACATGCTGGCCGATGTGCTACCGAAGCCACCGATCAAACGCGCCAGTCTCGGCAACCTTATACCCGGCGAGGGCAACGAGAGCGCCTATTTTGCGTTGAGCGGCATGTGGTGTGCTGGGTGTGCCTTAGCAGCGGAACAAGTGTTGCGTAATCAACCGGGGATCAAGAGTGTAGATGTGAGTTTTGCCGCTGAACGGGGGCACATCCAATATGATCCCGCTCAAGTTGACCTGGCGGATACCCTGCAACGCCTGGATGGTCTGGGCTATAAGACTCACATCCTGAGCGATGCATCCGATCAACAGGAAGAACGTCAGCAGCAGCGCGTCCTGCTCCAACTCATTACCGCGATTGCATTCGGGATGCAGGTCATGCTGCTGAGTATTGGCCGGTTGTACCCGCTCTATGGCGACGGACAGTATGCCACGCCGGAAGTGCGGAGTCTGCATTTTGTAGTCTGGCTGTTGACGACTCCAGTCCTGTTTATTGGTGGCATTTCTTTTCTGCGTGGGGCATGGCGGGCGGTGCGGGCGCGTACCGCCACAATGGATACGCTGGTGTCTTTAGGGACTCTCTCGGCCTATGGGTACAGTATCTATATCACCCTGACGGGCAGCGGCGAAGTGTATTTCGATTCGGTTACGATGATTACCACGTTTGTGATGATTGGGCGTTTCCTGGAGACGATTGGTGGCGCACAGGCGCGTAAAGACATCCGGCGGTTGCTCAGCTTGCAACCGCGCCAGGCCTGGCGGCAGGAAAACGGGGTGTGGCAGGAGGTCAAAGCCACCAACCTGATACCCGGTGACACGATTCTGGTGAAAACTGGTGAGCGCGTCCCAGCCGATGCGATTATTCTGGATGGGCAGGCGGCGCTGGACGAGTCGTTACTGACTGGAGAGGCGCTGCCAGTTAATAAAACAGTGGACGAGACGATTTTTGCAGGGTCAGTGGTGACGGATGCCCCTTTGACCGGGCGCGTACTGAAACCAGTGCAGGATACCCGTCTCGCGCAAATCACCCGCCTTGTTGAACAGGCATTGGCTTCCAAACCGCCTATCCAGCGTCTAGCAGACCAGGCATCGGCCTATTTCGCGTTTGGTATTCTGGCAGCGGCTATTCTGACGGTACTGCTCTGGTATGCTTCAGGTCATCCCCTGTCACGCTCACTGCTGGCCGGGATTGCGGTGCTGGTGGTCGCCTGTCCCTGTGCGCTGGGATTGGCAACGCCACTCGCACTGACAGTGACATTAGGCAGAACGGCGCAAGCCGGTATCCTGGTACGGAATACCGCCGCTCTGGAAACCGCCGCCGCCGTGCAGCGGTTGGTCTTTGACAAGACCGGAACATTAACACAGGGGCAGATGACCGTGACTTGCGTCGTGACCGCTGCAAGTGAGAGCAGTGAGGCCGACTCGCTGTTACGATTGGCCGCGTCGGTTGAGCAGTTTTCAGAACACCCCATTGCCAGAGCGATCACAAACGCCTGTCCGGGGCCACTCCCCCACGCAGAGGGGTTTCAGACACTGCGTGGTTTCGGGGTGACTGCCGATGTCGTCAACGGCACGCGCCGCCGGATCATGTTGGGATCGTCACGTTTTCTGGATGTAGCGGATGATTCTGACCTGCTTGTTCAGGCACAGGAACATGTCAATCGTAGGGAAACCGTGATCTGGGTTGGATGGGATAATCGGGTCGCTGGTTTCATTGCGCTGCGGGATGAACCCAATCCCACCGCACGGCAGACTCTCGAAGCCTTACAGACTCTTCACATCACGCCGGTCATGCTCTCCGGTGATAACGCCCGGACGACACAGGCCATCGCCGTCGAATTAGGATTGGCGGAATTTGAGGGGGGATGTACACCGGCAGAAAAGGCACTCCATATTCAAAACTGGCAGGCAAATCATGAGCATGTGGGCATGATTGGGGATGGCGTCAACGACGCCCCTGCACTGGCTCAGGCCAACCTCAGCATTACCGCCGCCGGGGGAACGGATGTTGCCGGAGAAACATCCGATGTGGTACTGACACACGCTGACCTGATGCTGATTCCCTGGTTTATCCGGTTATCCCACCGCACCCGTCGCGTGATTCGTCAGAATCTGGGTTGGGCATTTGCCTATAATCTGATTGCGGTGCCGCTGGCCGCATTAGGCATCATCAGCCCCATGATCGCTGCGGCTGCGATGGCGACCAGCAGCCTGCTGGTAGTCGGTAATTCCTTGCGGCTCAACATTGACCAGTACAAAGCGCCATCAGTCGAATGACTGGGAGAGTGTCTCTGTGCAGGTTTATTTACCCGCCTTTACGAACCGGATTGACTATTGCAGGTGCGCTTCCAGGAACCAGAGTGCCTTATCCACTTTTCGAGAGATTTCGATGAACAGGTCAGCAGTGCTTTGATCTTCGTGTTCCAGCGCGTTGTCAATGGCTGCCCGTGTCGTCGCTCCATACTGGGCGTAACGTTCCGCCAGTACGGCGACAACCTCTACGCCACTGGTAATATGTTCGGGATATGCTGGTAGTCGTGAATGCTCAGCCGCCATACGGGCTGTGCCCTGCGCTGTCCCACCCAGCGCGGTTGCCCGTTCAGCGATGTCATCAATCTGCACCGTTAACCCTTCGGCCAGTTCATCAAACAGCAGGTGAAGCTGCATAAAGTGCATCCCTTTCACATTCCAATGGGACTGCTTGGTCTGGCTGTAGAGGTCAAAAGCGTCGGCAAGCTGCTGGTTAAGGAGTTCGACCATGCTGGTACGAATTCGATGGTTGATGTCGTTTCGGGTTTCGTGCATCGTGCTTATCATGCGAGGGCCTTTCTAACACTGGTTACAGTAAACCGCCATCTGATTAGGGGACTATCAATGGCGAACCTACAAATCTCATTATTCGGCACATGGCGGTGAATCACATCAGCGATACAGACGGTTTCGACACTGATTCACCGGGTAGAGTTTCACCTGGTGATATGACCAGGGGCAGGTGCAACTTGCGACAAATGCGAGGCTTGTGCGGTAGCGATGCCAAACCCTGAATGCTATAATCGCCAAAACAATGCGGATCATGATGGCAAGTCTACTGTGAATGAACTTGCAGGTACAGAATCAAAGAGCAATCGGGCTGTTCCCTACCGTCTCGCCCTGATTTACCTACTCACAGGTGTGGTATGGATGCTGGTCACCGATCTGCTGCTTTCCCAATTGATCGCAGACCCGGAACTGCGTAACGAGTACCGTATTGTAAAAGATTGGGCATTTGTCTTTCTGGGAGCCTTTATCCTCTACTGGTTGCTGCGACGAGCGACGGATGCGCTGTTGAGAAGCGAGGAGCGGTATCGTTTGCTGATCGAGCATCTGCCCGACTCAGTCTTTATTTACAGCAATGACAAAGTGACCTATAGCAACCCTATGGGCGTTCGCCTGTTACACCTGCAATCTGCCGAAGAAATTGTCGGGAAATCCTGGCCGGACATTCTGTCGTCTGATGATGACAAACTGCAAAATCCACTCTCGACGGCGCAAACGCCGCCCGGAGTCAGCACCTTTAACGAAACAACCATCACACTTACTGATGGAACGGTTGTACCAATCGAACTGGTAGTGATTCCCTTTAATCATGGTCATGAGCGCGTATCGCAGATCGTCGTCCACGATATATCCAGACGTAAGCAATCTCAGGAGGCGCTTCACCGGTCTGAAGCGGCGTTTCGTGAACTGTTCGAGCATAATCCCCTACCAATACTTGTATTTGATCGCCACACACGCAGGATTACGGCGACCAACAAGGCAATGGCGCAGCATTATGGTTACTCACAGGAGTCCCTGTTATCCAAATCTCTGGACTCACTCAGTATCGAACAGGATATACCGCGCATTCAAGCGCTGTTGGCCTCCGGTTCGGCGTTGTCCCGCTCCGGTTACTCGACACGTCATCGAAAAAATGATGGCGCGATTATTGATGTGGATGTGGCTTTGCGCGTATTGCCATCCAGCAGTGGAGACACCTGGCTGGCGCTCATCAATGATGTAACCGAATCCCAAAAAGCCCAGGCAGAACAAGTCGCACTCTACCAGACATTAGAACACCGGATTGAGGAAAGAACCCACGAGATCGAACAGAAAAGACGCATCGCGGAAGGGCTGCGCGATATTGTATCCGTCCTCAATTCCAGCAAAACGCTTGAGAATATTCTCGATTTTGTCGCCAACCAGGCCTCCGAAATGCTGGGGAACAACGCCGATGCCGTCTACCAACTGCTGGATGACGCCGGGACACTGCAATTACAAACCTCGCGTGGTCTGGAGCAAGTATTCAACCAAAGCATTCCAATGGGTTTTGGCACGCTGGGTGCGGCGGTAGCTACGCACAAACCGGTTGCGATCAACAATCTGGCGCTGGCTGCTGTGGATACGACACAACCGCTGGAAGCCCGCACCGATCTGCAACAGGTCGCAGCCTGCTTCCAGGCGGTACTATCGCTGCCGATCATCATCCGAGATAAGGTCTATGGGGGTATTAACCTCTACTACGTCCAGGCACAGGAATTCTCAGATGAAGAAATCAGCCTGGCGCAGTCCTTTAGCAATCATATCGCCCTGGCAATCGAGAATTCTCAACTCCAGACTCAGGTCGTTGAACAGGCGGCGGTGGCCGAACGCAATCGCCTGGCCCATGACCTGCATGACGCAGTTTCACAAAGCCTGTTTGCGGCCTCACTCATCGCCGAAGTGCTGCCAGTGATCTGGCAGCGTGATCAAGAAGAGGGACAGAAGCGCCTGTTGGAACTGCACGAATTGACCAAAGGGGCATTGGCTGAGATGCGTACCATCCTGCTAACGCTGCGACCATCGGCATTGGCAGAAATGGCACTGAAGGACGCGATTCAGCAGTTGATTGATGTTGGTATCAGCCGAATGCGCCTCCCTATTCACGCTTCATTGGCAGACACCGGCAAATTACCCGTGGATGTGAAAACCACCTTCTATCGCATTACCCAGGAGGCGCTCAACAATGTGTTCAAACATGCCAAAGCAACCGACATCGTTGTAACTCTGGAAGATGCTCAGGATCAGATCAGATTAGCGATTCAGGATAATGGCTGCGGGTTTGACACCGCTATCAAAGCACCCGGCCATATGGGATTAGAGATAATGGCGGAACGCGCCGCAGCGGTTGATATGGATTTACAGATTGAGAGCGAACCAGGACACGGTGCCCGTTTAATCACCCTATGGCATAAGGCTGGGGTTGAGAGAGAGGCTTGAAAATGTCTGAGACACCTGCCATCCGTGTCGTTATTGTGGATGACCACCCGGTTGTTCGGAGCGGTCTCTCGGCATTTTTATATGCCTACGAGGATATGGAACTGGTCGGCGAAGCGACCAACGGCGAAGAAGCCATCCGGGTTTGTCAGGAAGCACAACCTGATGTGGTGATGATGGATTTGGTCATGCCAAACATGGACGGTTTTGAGGCCATGCGGCGGATTCGGGAAGAATCGCCACAAACCCAGTTTGTAGCCCTGACCAGTTTCCCTAATGAGGAATTTGTCGAGAAAGCCCTGAAATCCGGCACAACCGGTTATTTGCTCAAGACTGCATCAGCAGAGGAACTTGCGGCGGCGATTCGTTCAGCGTACAAAGGGAAAACGACTTTAGCGCCGGAGGCTACGGAAGCACTGATCCGTGCCGTTAAATCCCCACCTACGGTGGGCTTTGATTTAACGAATCGTGAGCATGAGGTGCTCGCGCTGCTGGCGCAAGGTTGCAGTAACCGAGATATCGCGGATCGTCTGTATATCAGCCGATCAACGGTTCAATTTCATGTGAGCAGCATCCTTTCCAAGCTCGGCGTTGCCAATCGCGTTGAGGCGGCGGCACTGGCGATCAAACATCACCTGGTAGACTGACCAGGGATAAACCCAACTATCTCTATGATTTCAAATCTCCCCATGTGATAGATACATATGGGGACGCTTTGAACCATACTCTATATGATGTGATGGAAATCATAGGATAATAGGGGATGAATCAGCCATTGAACCTGCAGCGACAACAGGTTTTGCCTCAGGCAAGCTCAATCAGGCATTTAGGCTATTTACGTCTGGCAGCACTGTTGTTGGTCGTCCTGGTCGCCATTTCCGCCTGCCAATCCACCCCAACCGCCGAGGCTTCACCGCCAGGTGATACGGTTCAACAGGCGATCAATGCGTTTGTCGAAGGGTTCAACAACCAATCGCTCACCGATTTTGACACCTATTTCGCCACGCTTGACCAGGGGGCGGATGCCGACGGCCTGCTCCAAACGCAGGAAGCTGCCCATGCGTTGCTACACATAACAGTAGGCAGTGATACTGTCGTTGAAGTCCACTCGTTTGAAATCACCGGCACGAAAATTGACAACCAGAATCACCAGGCCGTCGTTCACTACAAAGCGGATATTTCCATCGTGTATAACTCCGACCTGTCCGATTTTGCGGGCATCGTCGAACAGGATGTGGCGCTGCAACAGGTAGATGGAAAGTGGCTCATCACTGGTGGTGACCAGCCACAGATAACCCCGGTAGAGAGCAGTACACCTGAGGGAGGTTAATCCCTGGTGGAAATGGCCCATACGAGTTATGGGAGAAAGAGAAAGACGATCATGGCTAGCATTCACACGGTTAGAACACACGGGAGAATCATCGAAGATCCACCTATCGCGAAACTCCTGTTCAGCGATACGCGGCTTGCTGTGATATGGCTGGTGGTACGTGTGCTTGTGGGTTGGCAATGGTTGAGTGCCGGTTGGGAGAAACTGAACAATCCGGCCTGGGTATCTACCGGTGACGCACTCAAGGGTTTCTGGACATCGGCCATCCAGGTACCGGATACCGGGCGTCCCACTATTGCGTATGGGTGGTATCGGGATTTCCTCCAGACTCTGCTGAACGCCCAAGCCTATACTTGGTTCGGTAAGCTAGTCACGTTTGGCGAGCTTCTGGTCGGCGTTGCGCTGATTATCGGAGCTTTCGTCGGTATCGCCGCCTTTTTCGGCGCGTTCATGAACTGGAACTACATCATGGCCGGTTCAGCGAGTACCAATGGGTTGCTTGGAATCGCCGCAATCTTCCTGGTGCTGGCCTGGAAAGTTGCTGGTTACTATGGCATAGACTTCTACCTGCTGCCCCGGTTGGGGACGCCCTGGCGACGCAAGAACGTGGAAGCGCCGTCTGGAAAACCAATCTCAAGCTAGTAACCCTTGTTTGCAAGCCAGAGGGCACGCTAAGGTACGCCCTCTGGCGCTGATCTGATCCACTACGTTCGTTTTGGAAACCCACTTTGAGCAAGGGCAATCCCCTCTACTCTCCCCTTCTGTGATGGGGTGCTGCCGCCAGGTAAACGCCCCATTCCTCTGTTATATGAACAAATTCGGGTAAACGAACAGAGGGCTTACGCCCCCTGTGTTGTGATTCATCTACGGATAAGTCCTGGTGCTGGCGAAACACCCACCAGCACCTTGATCCTCCTTTCCCCTGCCCCTACGCCTCAGATGTTCCGTCGTGCCTGTCCAGATATTCCGGCTCGGTATCACCCAGAATATTGTGCGCCAGCGAAATCTCATCTGTGCTTCCATAGGCGATTACCAAGTATCCATCGGCTTTGAGATACTCCTCATACTTGAGGATATGTTTCTTCGACACACCCCAGCCTACCAACGCACCCAGGATACCACCCCCGGCGGCCCCAGCAGCAGCGCCTTCAATACCGCCCACGATAGCAGTCGCCAGCGGACCAGCCACTAATAGCGGGCCAAAGCCAGGAATCCACAAGAATGCAGCTCCAAAGAGAATCCCAAAGAGGCCACCTACCCAAGCACCCGTGCCAGCACCCGTGAGAGGCTGACGGTTCGGAGTCAGGTATTGAAATTGTGGTGGCGCTGATTTCGACAGATCACCCGATATGAACTGTTCTCAGGCCTCTTGAAATGAGGACTGATGGGAGGCTTGCATCAAAGGCATCACGCTGGCACTTAGCAAAACAGCGAAGAGGTCAGCTTACACAACCTCCGACTTCCGATAATTAGATACGCACGAGAATCGAGGTAATGTTATCCGTGCCGCCATGCGTGTTTGCCAGGGCAATCAAATGGTTACAGGCATCCTGAGGTTCGTAATTAGTCGTAATCTTGAGCAAATCCTGTTGCTCAACTAACCCCCACAGCCCATCGCTGCATAGGAGAATAGCAGCTTCTGGAGGTAAGTGCCGCGTCATAATATCAACCTCCAGCACTTCGGACTGGCCCAACGCACGATAGAGAATGTTCTTCTGGGGGTGATTTTTCGCGTCTTCCGGCGCTAACTGGTCTAGCTCCACGAGACGCTGTACCAACGAATGATCCCGCGTAATCTGTTCGATACTTTCCCTGGTGACAAGATACGCTCGGCTATCACCAACATGGGCGATATGCATCAGATTTCCAACAATCATTGCGGCGGTCACGGTTGTTCCACCATCCGGGACTTGTTCGACGACTAATACATTGGCTTTTTTTACCGCGCTGTTCAGCATTTCGGAAAACGGTGGTCTTTCGGCATCTTGCCTGCCAGAGACCAGCGGCAGGTACACCGTGTTTATGATCTCGCTTTCGATGGTTCGTATTGCCAGTGATGATGCTTTCTCTCCATCATGATGACCACCCATGCCATCCGCGACAATGAACAATCCAAAATTCGGCAAGTCCTCGTAGTCACTGACATTCCGCACAAAAGACACGCAGGCATCCTGGTTGTTGCTGCGAACGAGACCCACATCCGTCGCCAGCCCACAGACCAACGACGTTTTGTGATCAGGAATAAACGCCGGTGGCGGAAGGGGACGAGTCGCACCTTCATACATCATATCTAGTGCTGTACTTTCGGAGGCAGCAGACAGGCTGGGCAGACCGGACGGTCGAGATGGCGGTCGTGTAGCGGACTCCGGAATCATCGTCCGCTGTGTTGCCGCCGTTGCTGAGAACCCAGGAGACACTACACTGTCATCTTGCTGTGCGCGGCGCTGTATGTCAAACCAGATGCGCCATCCTATAAAGAGAACTGTGCCAACTACGACCATGATCGCCAGAACGGGCGTGAACTGATTAGCACTGCTGGTATCATTGGCGGTAGTAGCGTCCGGGCGCAGGAGCAGCCCCACAATGATGCTTACAATGGCAAGAACCGCGAGCAACATTACCGCCACCATCACGCTCTGAAGCGATCTGTTCTCCTGTTTGGTAATGCCTCTATTTTCCCCAGGAGAAGAAGCTGGCAGTTCTCCTGGCAGGTTTGATCCTTCAGAATCACCCGACTCGGATTTCGCATCCGATTGCCCCTGAGGGCGAAAGAACAGCCCTGTTAACAACCCCGAATCCCGGCCAGATTCATCGGCTTTGAGCTGTACACGCAGCGAGGCAATCATTGTTTCCACGTGCTGGCGGTGTTCGTCTTCTTCCCCAACCAGCGATAGGTACTTCTCGAAGTCCGTGACGCTTTCATCAATCTGCTTAAGGATGGCGTAGACCAGCGCACGATTGTAATACGCTTTGGCGTAATCAGGATCAAGCGCAAGTACGGCATTGCAGTCATCAATGGCTTGCTTGAAATTGTTACGGTCATAGTGAATCGTAGCGCGATTGATGAGTGGCTTTACATACGTTGGATCAAGCCGCAAAGACTCATCATAGTCTGCCAGCGCTTGATCTATATCACCGGCCTGCTGGTAAGCCAGCGCACGATTATAATAGAGCTTATTGTACGTGGGGTTGAGCTTGACCGCTTCAGTGTATTGGGCGATTGCGCCTTTGTAATCCGCCGCCGCAAAACGAGCGATACCGCGACTGAAATGCTGTTCAGCACTTAACTCTTGCTCCGTCGGCTGTGGTTCGCTGGCGGCCTGAGCGATTCTTTGCCGGACGATGGCGGCTTCCTGGGTGGACGTAGGTCGAATAGGGATCGTGTAGTCCGGTTTCTTGAGAAACCGCTCACGCAGGATACTCATAGCCGCATCAAAATATTGGTCATCAAGAGGCACACTGAGCGCATTGTAGCTCATGAGTTTTTGGATGTTGTCAGGTAGGAACGCTTCTGCATCTTTGAACGTGAATCCATCAAACAGCATAGGCACAATGTTGCGATCCAGCTTAATCGCCTCTTCAATCTCGCGCCGCAGCCAATCATTCGGATCGTTACACCGCTCGAGCGATCCATGTGAGAGGATGAGGACGAAATGTGTACGCGCTGCAATCTGGTTGACAATGATCTTGTCGAACTCACCAGAATCTATACTTTCCACGTCCCGAAAGACATCATAGCCGTTTTCACGCAGGTCTTGAAAAACGATTCGTGCGAGAAGGCGACTCGAATCACGACGATAACTGATGAAAACCGTCTTCTCGTCTTCGATCATTTGGCCCCCAGCTAACAGTTAAAGCCCGATAGCAAACACCCATCACTTTGCAAGTCTTAATCAATTGGGGCTTATCCTGTTGTGTATAACCACATCAAGTCCCCTCTGAAATCTTTCGCTATAATACCCGCAAAAGTGCCCTAATTACTTCACCTTGTCGAGCGTGATAGTGAACTCCCCGTGATCGGATGGGCTGTATGCTGCCACGACCAGAATATATGTGCCGGTGCCGGGTAATGTAATATCCCGCAATAGCGGCTGCAAGTTCCCGCCTGAGTCATCATCCTGGGCGATCAGGTTGCCTTGAGCGTCGCGCAGGGTCAGGTTACTATCAAACGCACCCTGTATGGAAGCGGCAATCTGGTCGCCTGCTTCTCCCTCAAAAATGTACGCCACCTGGTCATCCGAGTTGAGTACCCCATTGAGGGTGACGCCGTATGCAATCGGCGTGGTACTGCCAAAAGCGGACTCACCTTTGATCAGCGAAATCGTATACGTCCCTAGGCTTTCGGCGGAATAGCCACGCAGCACAATGGTGTATTCATCCGAGGCGGGTAACTCAAAGAACTCGATTAAGGGGTTCAGATTACCGCCGCTGTCATCATCACTGATGAGGACACGTCCCTCACTATCCAGCAGGCGCAGATTGCTATCGAACTCGGCCTCCACGCGAATGGTGATGATATCTCCCGCCACGCCCTTGAAGTAATACTCTTTCTCCTGGTTGCGATCCAGGTAATCGGTGACGCTCTGGTAAAAGGCCAGCACCGAGTCCGATGTGGGCGTGGGGCGTGCCAACGCGCCTTCAACCAGCGTCAGTCGGTAATTCCCGGTGGTACTGGCGGAATAGCCGCGCAGGACAACCCGGTACTCGCCATTGCGCGGGAGTCGGAAACTGTTAATCAACGGATTCAGATCGCCGTTGCTGTCATCGTCCTCAATCAGCGCCAGGCTCTCGTTCCCATAAAGCTGCAGAAAACCATCGAAATCGCCCTCTACACCGATGCTGATGACATCCCCCGCCACGCCGGTAAACACGAAGGTCGCTTGTGAATTACGCGCCAGGAAACCGCTCACCGATTCCCCATAATTTAGATTGGTGTTTGGCGGCAGAGTTGCACCTGGCTCAGTTGTTGGTGTGGCGGTGAAGGTGCTGGTGGGCGTCAGCGGCGTACTCGTGAGTGTGGCCGTCGGCGTATCGGTTGGGGCGTCGGTTGGGGTCGCCGTATGGGTCGGTGTCTCAGTAGGAGTGGCCGTTGGCGTATCGGTTGGGGTGTTGGTGGGTGTCGCCGTCGGCGTGTCGGTCGGGGTATTCGTTGGCGTATGGGTGGATGTGGCCGTTGGCGTATCGGTTGGCGTGTTAGTGGGCGGTGGCACAACCGGCACAACGCCTACATTGCCAACAGCGCTGACCAGTGAAGCCGAGGACGCCACCCAACCAGCAGAGCCATCCGGCAAAATCACTTGATACCATGCGCCATCATCACTGATGCCGATAATATCCAGCGTCTCACTCATCGCAAGGTTGGTCATGACCGGATACTGCGACCCCGGCCCCTGTCGCGCCGAGATTTCACGCAGCGCCTCTACATGCGGCGTGGCCGGTGTGGGGATATCGGTCTGCGTAGCGGTTGGGGTATCGGTCAGTGTACTGGTCAGTGTGGCCGTAGCAGTCGGCGCGTTGTTTGTTGCCTCCTCAATGAACTGAGTCGCTTCCTGTATGGCGGTGGCTGTCTCGTTCTGGGCAGCCAGGGCAGTGATTTGGATAGCTGTCGCTGTCATATTGTCACTCGCCGCCTGCCCACCTGCTCCTAGCTGCATCACGACGAAAGCGATGACCGCCAGTAAGATAATGCCCACGATCCACATGAGCGGTCTGGCATATAAGGGGCGCGCGGCGGATGTCTGGTTCGTCTCCGGCTTGCTGATTTGCGGCTGCCCGGTACCGGGTGTCACCGTTAGTATATCGGGGAGCGACGGAGTCGCTGATGGGGGGATTGTAGCAACGTCATCCCCGGCGGGAGTCGGGGTGGGCGGGGACGGTTGGCGCTCCAGACGGAAGGTGAACAGTTTGCTCGTTTGTCCCTCTGCGCCGCTGATAGCCCGGTCAAAGGCCTGCGAAAAGGCCGTTACCGTTTCGAATCGGTCTTCGGTTTCTTTGGAAAGCGCTCGTTCCAGGACAGTGCCGAGCGTGCCGGGAATTTCCGCCCGAAGGACGTGGGGCGGGGTTGGCATTTCGTTGAGATGTTTGGTCATCAGGCCGTAAGGTGTGGGCGCTTCAAACGGCATTTTACCCGTGACCATCTCGTAAATCATCACGGCTAGCGCATACTGGTCGGTGGCCGGGCTGGGTGTATCGCCGCGCCACTGTTCCGGTGACATATGGGTGGGTGTCCCCATCACCACGCCGTCTGCTGTCAACGAAGCGGCATCCTTAAGCAACTTGGCGATACCGAAGTCCACCAGATAGGACATACCGTGATTGTCAAACATCACGTTGTTGGATTTGATGTCGCGGTGGATGACGCCCTGACTATGCGCATAGTCCAGTGCGCTGGCAAGCTGTTGCAGCAGTTCGGCGGCTTCCCCTAATGAAGAGGGAATACCGGCATGCTGTTTCAGGCGCTCCGCCAGCGAACCGCCGGTGAGCAGGCGCATCACGACAAAGCTGATGTCCCCCTCCGTGCCATAATCGTAGACTGGGACAATATGGGGATGCTCAAGCGCAGCCGCCGTTTTTGCCTCCCGGTTGAACCGTTCGATGTATTCCTGGTCGCCGGTAAGCGATAGAGTCAGCACCTTAAACGCCACCTCGCGTTCGAGGCTGCGCTGGTAGGCGCGGTACACCGCCCCCATACCGCCAGTGCCATAGAGTTCGCGCAGTTCGTAGCCGCCAATTGTTTGGCCGCTGAGATTATGAACGCTCATCCGTTCCTCTGAGTTTCACTGTGATGGTGATTCAAGTTCTAGTGTATGCGAGACAGACCATTTTGCAACCATACTGTAAGTTTTTTAGAACCTTGTTTGATCGTTATTCGCTTGATTCTAACGCTGGCTTAACTGGCACGGTTTTCAGTAATGGATATAATATGGAATGAAAGGTCATTTGTCGTTTTTCATTTCTGCCTGATTTAATTGCATCATATCCAAACGACAAAGGCTGGTGTGGTTAAAGTGACTCAGCTCGGTTGTTTTTCTCGTGGGGGAGTAAAACAGAGCATCCGTACCCCCTGTTATCTCCCCTAGTCATCATCACCAAGGTATCTCTACAAGATAGTTCAATAATGGAGCATACTTACGTGTTATTGAAAAAGCGAATCTCGAGAACTCTGATAGGGGGCATCGCGCTGCTGCTGTTGTCCCTCAGCATACTGGCCGCGCCGGTTCTTTCACAGAATGGTGGCGGCTCTGAGCAGGTGGTTCAGGCGGTACTTCAGGCACAGTCGGCCTGCGGGCAAACCGGATTGTCCGAAGCATGTTACGGCAACCCTCAGGTGGATGTCACTTTTGCAGACGGGACTGCCGGTACTACATTTGAGCAGCCCGGCGACGTGACCGACCTCGGCGATGTGCAGTCCATCAAGACTGCACCTGCGTCAGGAGAAGTGTGGGGCGTCGCCCTCGTCAAGATGCTGGCTGACCTGCCCGACACGGGCAACCTGGCGCTCACAATGGCGCTGGTGGGCGATGCGGAAATTGTGAACGTTGGCATCTCACCGGATGACCTGGTCACCTGTACAGTAACGAACCGCAACCAGACTGAAATTCCGGTTTTCTCCGGCCCCAGCACCAGCCAGGCCAGTATCGGCGTCCTGGCTCCCCTGGCGAAAGTGACCGCCAATGGCCGGGATCAACTGGGTGAATGGATACGAATTGACCGGGGCGGCACACTCGCCTGGGTACCCGCTCGGAATGTGGCGATTGACTGCGAAGCCGATAAACTGCTGGTTGGGACATCCAACGATCTCAACGTGCTGTACACCCAGCCGATGCAAGTCTTCACACTGGAAAACGGCAGCGCCACGACCGATGTCGAGGCGCTCAATGGACTGCTGGTACAGTCACCAACGAGTGAACGCGCTCGTCTGCTGGTGAATGGTGTTGAAATTGTGTCCTCTGGCGCGATGTTCATCAGTGCCGCACGGGATGACGCACTCACGGTGTACGGCCTGGAAGGGCAAATTACGGTGCGCACCTCCGGTAAATCGGTGGTCGTTCGTCCGGGTTTCATGACTGCTGTGCCGCTGGCCGGGCTGGCGGTGATCGGCGAACCTGCCGATCCCGAACCGGTAGCTGACCCCGGCAACCGGCTCGACCTGCTCAACAGTCTAATGTACGGCCAGGCGTATAACGGTCCTGGCTCAACTATTCCCGGCCTGACCATCGAGTCTGGCGTCCAAATGGCAGCAGTAAACGACCTGGTTCGTGTGGATATGCAGTTCACGGGCGATGCCGGTGTTTGCGATGTCGCGACGGCAACCACGCCATTAGATGTGGTTTTGCTGGTGGATACGTCCGGCAGCATCCCGGACGAATCGTTGGGGAGCGCACGTGGGGCGCTGGCGAATTTCATCCGGCGTCTGAATCCCAATTTGGATCGGGTTTCGGTCATCGGATTTGACTCACGCGCCAGAACTATCGGTGCGCTTGGTGATGATTTTGCGGTCACGATTGATAACCTGGAAGACCTGCGGATTGGTGGTAACACCGCGATTGATGTGGGTCTGACCGCTGCTTATGCTCAAGTTAAAGGCAAACTGCGCGACAGTGCTACCACGGCGATCATCATCATCACCGACGGTGTGACGTATAGTCCAGAACTGTCGCGCACAATCGCGGTTGAAATCAAGAACTCGAATATCCGGCTCTTTGGGGTCGGGCTGAATCCCACCCAGGAGGGCCAGCAATTCCTACTCGATATCGCCAGCCCGAACGATTACCTGGTGGCGCGTGGGGCGGGCAACCTGCGGGCAGACCTGGAGCAGGTGCTTTCCCGGTTGACACGGACGGTTGCCGCCCGCGACCTGACCCTGACCTATACGCTGGATACGGACGCCTACGAGGTGGATGACCAGCTCCTCAGTATCTCTGGTGGCACGTTGAAAAAGGATGGCGTGATTGAATGGCAGGTGCCGGAAGTCCGCGATGCCGAAGCAGTCAATTTCCCCTTGATTGTCCGCCCGATTGCGACAGGCGATGCGCCGGTAGGAACTGTCCAGCTGTCGTATCTCACCTGTGCGGTTGGGGATAACCGGTATACGAGTAACCCGGTTGATGCACCGCAGTTAGCGGTTGTTGACAACTTGGCGGCGGGCGATGTTGCCAGTTCTGACCGGGGCATTCTGAACGCCGGAGAGACGGGAACCGGGACGATCAAGCCTTTTGGCGAACAAACCTGGGCGCTCAATACGCCCGATACGCAAAATGTAGCGGTTACAATCGAGGGGACTTCCGACTTCCTCTCGCCAGTACTGCTCGACCCTGTCATTGGAAGTGTAAATCCGCTGTATACCCTTTATGACCCGGTGACGGTCAGCAGCGTGAGTATCTTCAAACTGCCAGGAGGCGCGGCCAGCCTGCTTGCTCTCCAAAGTGGCAGCGAAAATGCGTCTGGTGATTACCGGGTAACGATTGATACCAAAGCCTTCGGCCAGCCGGCTGCCACTCTGACACCCGATGCCGCGCCGTTAAGCGGCCAGCAGTCAGTGGGTGAAGGCCAGCTCTACCAGATTGACGCTCACGAAGGGGATGTTCTCACCTTCCGTATGGTGACGCCGGAGGAAGAACTCGCGCCGTTTGATACGCCATTCAAGATCGTCAGCCTGGATGGTGAAGTTGCAGAAGACATCTACACCGAGTTCATACAATCGAACAATGAGTGGGTCACGCTGCGCCGGATGCGCGGCAGCGGGCCATACTTTGTTGCACTTGCGACCTTCGGTCACTACACATTGGCGGTGGATGGCGCAGACACGCTGACCAACCCACGTGGTGAAATTGTTATCGGTGACCTGCCTCGCACGCAGGACGCGAAGAACGATAACCCGGAAGTGTTTACTTACAATGTAACCGTGGCGGAAGAGCAGCGAATCAGCATCCGCTTGACAGGTTCAGCCGGGTCTACTATTTTGCGCGACTCCAATGACCAGACCGTGCCATTGACCAATTCCCTCGCAGTAGGCGAATTCATCGTTGAGGTCTACGACCTGAAGCCCGACACCTACACGATTTTCGTGCCGACAGAAGGCGCGTTCGGCATTTCGGTGGTGAGTGGCGATGTCACAACCACCCTCAAACGTTCGATTTCGTTTGATGCCACCCTTGAGGAAACGCTGCCGAGTAACGAAAAACTGGGTGTCTATAACCTGGTCGAAGGGTCGCGCAAACCGTTGGGTGAAGGTGACCAGGTCACTGTATCGGTATTGATCGACCCGGATAAGGAGTCGCAACCGACTATTACGGTGCAAAGCAGTAACGGCCTGAGTGCGCTACCGACAGTAGACTATACGGATACTGGACGAGGTCGCCAGATCGTGGTCTTTTCGCTGCAAGGCGATGGCCCGTACCGGGTTCTCGTCACAGGTGCCAACAAGTACACTTTCACCGTGAACCGGGGCGACCTGCTCAGTGCCGACAAAGGGGCGATAGTCCTGGGGCAGACGGTGCGCGACAGCAATCGTACCGAGGCGGTTCTGTACTATACGGTATCGCCCGAACTCGGTAAGGCGCTCAATGAAGGCGACGTGGTGACGATTGCGTTCACCAATCAGGCCGGAACGGACAACGAGTTCTTCACGCCCTTCCTGCAAGACATCAAAGAGAATGAAATCGCCCCGCAGGTGAGTTACACGTTTGGGCGGCAGTTTGTCGGCGTCTACCAGCTTGAAGGGCGACCACCGTATCGGCTGGTTATCCCCAACATCGGCTCATACATCCTATCCGTCAATATTGGCGACCTGCTCACCCGCGACCAGGGCGAAATTGCGATCAACCAGGAGTTGACCGGAACGACTACCGGCTCGCAGATCGTCAACTACACGCTGGGCGAGAACGCGGTGTCTGGCACGACCTTTACGGTCACAATCACGGACGACCGCAAACGGCGTACCGGTCTTGAATATGACATCCATCTGTTCGATGGTCAGAACAATGAGATTGATTATGATTGGTTTGTCGCCAATACCGGCTTTACCCGCCATGTGTTTACCCTGAGCGGTGCAGGCCCGTACCGGCTCACCTTCCAGATGGACGGTGGCTATACCATCAAAACGGAAGCGGGCGACAAGCTGACCATCGACAAAGGGACGTTCTTTATCGGGGACGCCGAAACCGATGAAATTGACCAGGAACTCGGCCAGCAGGTCGTGCGCTACCAGCTTGATCTGACGGCGGGCGAAGTGATTACAACCGGGCTGACCAGCCAGCGGCGGTACTACACGTCTGTCCTGCGCGACCCTGAAGGGACGCGGGTTTTCCCGCTTTACCTGTGGTTTGGGGATGACTTGCAGTCGGTCTACCAGATTGACCAGACCGGCACTTATGAACTGACCTTCGTCATGGAGCGCCAGTATACACTGCGCGTGATGGAAGGCGATCAAGTCACCTTATATAAAGGGAATGTCTATTTCGGCGTCGAAGAATCGGACGACCTGCCCAACGACAAACGCTTTGCAACCTATACCATCAATGCAGCGGAAGGTCAGACGGTCAGTATTGAATATACTGCGACTACCCGGCGCAGTTCTCTGCAAAGTATCCAGATTGCAGACGCGAACGGTGACCAGGTTTTTGGTACAACCAGCGGTGATTACGGCGACTATGAAGTCTACATCTATGATCTGACTGGCCCTGGCCCCTATACGCTGACCATTGAGCCGAGAGATGCTTACGGTCTGCGTGTCACGGATTTGGACATCCTGAGTATCCCGAAGGGCAACCTGTCATTCAACGAGGAAGTGCTGGACACAGCTTTGCCGCTGCCCGACCCGCTGCCGCGTGGCGTCGTGGTACTGCCCAAGCGCGTGCTGTACACGATTGACGGAGCAGAAGGTCAGGCGGTCACGATTGAATTCGGGCAGCCGAAAACGAGCAGCAGTATTTACCGGATTGGCCTGAAGGATGCCGACGGTACGGCATTGAGCGTCAACGCTGTTGGCGATTATAATTCACGCACACGCAGTTACACGCTGTCTTATGTATTGACTGGCCCCGGCCCCTATACACTGGCGGTGGACGTGGGCGGCGAGTATCGTCTGCTCATGACTCCCGGTGACAGCCTGACGGCCCAACTTGGGTCACTTCCCTACGACGAAACGGTGGAAAACCGGTTGGAAGACCCACAGGTTGCCGCTATTTACACCGTGCTGGGCGCGCCGGGCGACATCATCAGCCTCCAGTTGGAGCGGACAGGCTTCCCTGAACTAACGGACAGCAACGGTGATTACGTCCTCATTCAGGATCAGGTTTCCACTCGTAGTTCAGAAGTCTACGTCTACCAATTGCCGGATACCGGGCCGTTCCAACTGCGTTTTGTGCCTGACCAACGTTACAAAGTGACGCTCTCGCATGGCAACATCCTCGTCGCTGACCAGGGGACGCTGACGCTCAATCGTACCCGCGACCTGGCAAACGAGGATTACGACCCGGTTGTGGCGGAAGGTCGCCGTCTGGACGCCCCGGCGGTGTATGCCAACTATACGTTTGATGCCCAGGAAAATAGTCTGGTCACACTACAACTCGACCAGCGCAGTGGCCCGCTTGACCTGCTGGTGACGGATGCGAATGGGTTCTACATCAGCCCCGCAGCCGCCGTCTCTGACCGCGACTCGGCGATTGCCTCTTACCGTCTGTCCGGCCCTGGGCCATACTCAGCATCATTCACAGTGGGCAACCAGTACAGCCTGCAATTGAGCGAAGGAGATCGCGTGCATTACGACGCAGGCGTCATCCCTACCGGCACGCTGGAAGACCCCTACACCAATGAATTACCCGAACCGGCGCGCATCGCCGTGCATACGCTGGATGTGGCTCCGGGCGATCTGGTCACTATCCAGTTGGAGAATGGCCGCCGCGTGATTCCGAGCGAACTGCGTGATGGCAACGGCAAGCTGCTCGAACCGGAGTTTACCGATTTCCAGGGTGGCTCGAACAATATCGGGGTGTACATTCTCTCTGGCAGCGGGCCGTATACGCTCACGTTCCCAGTCGATGGTGAATACACCGCTATCGTGAACACCGCCAACCTGCTCCGGGTGGATAGGGGTATTCTGTCCTTTAACTCCCCAGAGGAAGGTGAACTGAATGACCCTGGCCGGGTCGCGACCTATCTGGTGAATGGTAAGCGCGACCAGACGGTCAGTATTCAGCTTCAGGCGGCGCGACGCCCGGTGGATGGCGAGTTCCGCGATGCTAATGGTCGGCTCTGGCTGCCGGAAATCCAGGTGACACAGAGTAACTCGCTCTATAACGTGTATGTTCTCGGTGGCCCTGGCCCGTATGACATTACCTTCTCCACAGACCGCGATTACAACATCACGGTATCGGATGGCAATGTGCTGCGAGCTGACCTCGGCGAAATCCCGATTGGCGAGGCGGTACGCGAAACGCTCGAGGCCCCGGCGCAAACCGCGATCTATACGCTGCCCCGTGACCCCGGCGACCAGATCAGTATTCAGTTACAGGTTGGGGGCAGAGCAGCTCCAGCTGACCTCTACGACGCCAATGGGCAGTTGCTGCGTCCTGAAGCGCAGGCCGAACGGAATAACGCGGCCTTCAGTGTTTACACGCTGACCGGCCCTGCGCCGTACCGGTTGGAATTCAATGCGCCGCGCCAGTACAACATCACCGTGTCCGAGGGCAATGTATTGCGGTCTGAGGAAGGGTGTATTGGCGAGTTAGGCACAACGGCAGACCAGGAATGTGAGCCGTTGAGCCAGCGCATCTCCAAATCGCTGCGGACGCCAGCCCAGGTCGCCATCTACCAGGTGCATGTCAACCAGGCGGAAAGCTTCCTGAGCGTTGGGCTTCAGGTTGGCGGGCGTGTGGCCGATAGCATACTCTACGACGCGACAGGTGCGATGCTTGAGCCGGACGCGACAATCGAGAAGAGCAACACGACCTATACCATCTACACCCTGAACGGGAATGCGCCTTATCGCCTGGAGTTTGAGGCACTACGGCAGTACACGCTCACGACCTGGGAGGGCAATATCCTCCGCGCTGATGAGGGTGTTATCCGGTTTGGCAACACCATCACCGATCAATTGACCGAACCGGCGGAAATCGCGTTCTACACGATTGACGGCCAGGACGGGCAAGTCATCAGCATCCAGTTAGCGGATCGGGGACGACCCGCTGACAGCGAACTGCGCGATGCGAACAACAACCTGCTGCTGCCCTGGGGACAGGTGCGGACTACCGCCGCGACCTTCAGTGTCTACACACTGTCTGGCACGGCGCCCTATAAGCTGTCCTTTGTGCCGAATGGTCGCTATAGTCTGACCCTGACGGAGGGTAACTTCTTCCGCGAAGAACTGGGCGTTATTCCCTTTGGACAGACGGTCAATAACCGGCTGCCGGTTCCGGCAACAACGGCGATTTATACCCTGAACACCGAGGCAGATCAGGTGATTAGCGCACAGATTGTCAACCGGGCGGGGCGTGAGTTTATTGAAGCAAAACTGTTCAACGCCAATGGAGACGAGATTGAGCCACAGACGACCATCTTTGATGGGACTAACACCTCGATTTCCGTCTATACACTAACCGGCAGTGCACCGTACCGCTTTGAGTTTGATGTGACGGGGAACTACTCGATCACATTCACACGGGGTGACGTGAGCAACCCTGAGTTTGATCAGGTCGGGCCTCAGAGCGATATACAGACTCGTCCGGGGCGGTAGTATCTATTCGTAAAATCTCTTTAATGCTTTACCTCACCCCTGCCGAATCTTCGGTTCCCCATCCCCTCTCTGATGTGGTTCAACACACGCCACAAGTAATACAGAGAGGGGAAACAGGGGGTGAGGGCAGGATGGAAACAATTGTCGGTCGAAACAGGGCACACACGTCACATCCCAGCCCTGCCGAAAGGTGCTCAGAAGTGCTGGGCGACCAGTGAGGACTGGAGGCGTTGCTTGCCAAACCGCCAGGGACACCAGCAACCACTAGCACGATTGGGACGCTGGACAGGGGAAACTGCCATTGCATAAGTCACTTTTCAAATCCCAAAAGCTGACTTCTTGGTCAAAACGCACCTGATAGAGCATCAGGAAAATGGGCTAGGTGTTCACCAGACACCAGGGATTATTGGCCGAATGTTTGGAGAACACGATCCACTGGGCCAATAATACTGGCAAACGGCTTCAGGACGAGTACACTTAAGTGATGTGGAAGAGCTGGCGAACCCAGACTGGGTTCGTTAAATTTGCAATATCCTCATTTAGGGATATTTTAGGGGGATTTTTATAATGATAAGGGATCCTTAATTCTGTAAACAACTCTCAAACTACGGGATTTGATGTTGATTAGATGAATAAGGATGAGCGCTCATTCTACTTCGTATTTCAATTCTTGTTCGCTTGACACGAATTCAGACCCTAAAGAAAATATTGTGAGAAGCCTCGCCAATTTCATCAAACAGCATCACATAGGCCTGATAATCCTCATCAGCGTTTTGATGCGTCTGCCCTTTGTTTTAGCACCGGAAATATACGGTTTCCAGGGTGCTTCCTGGCGACAGGCCGATACAGCTTCTATTGCTCATAATTTTATAGCTAGTAAAAACATCCTTTTCCCACAAATAAATTGGGGGGGGAATGGGCCGGGTTATGTTGAAACCGAGTTTCAATTCTATCCTTTCACCGTCTCGATGTTGTACCAAGTCTTTGGGGAACATGTTTCCATTGGTTTGTTCGTGTCGCTCGTTTTCAGCACGGGTTCACTGATATTCTTCTATGCCCTGGCGCGCAATCTGCTTTCTTCAAAAGCAGCGACAATTGCCTTGATCTTTTTCGCCGCTTCACCATTATTTACGGCCTACAGTGTCGTTTTTATGCCGGAACCCACGGTGCTTTTCTTCTACATGGCAGCGTTTTATCTGTTCATGATCTGGCTCCAAAAACAAAATTTCGTATTATTATTGCTGGCCGGGGTAGCCACTGCGCTTGCTATACTGGTCAAACCAACGTCTATTCATATCGGCTTTGTATTTCTCTTCCTGGTCATTGAAAAATACAAACTTCGTTTCTTAAAAGACTACCGCCTATGGCTATTCGCTATTATCAGTTTACTGCCGGGTGTCATCTGGTATTTACATGCACGCGATCTGTATCTGGATTATGGCAATACCTTCGGTGTTATTTCAGGTGGGGATAGCAAGTTTGACAACCTGCGCTATTGGCTTTCACCGGAATTTTACCTCTCGATACTAGAAATAGATCTCGTCGGTGTTTTCGCTATCGGGGGCGTCTTTCCTTTTGCCATCGGCGTGGTGGTAGCCAGACTCAACCGTAAATACCGCGTTATTCTATATGGCGCAGTTTCTATTCTGATTTATTATCTTATCATCCCTCGATACATCAGTTTCGCAAACTATTATCACATTTTTGCATTACCCTATGCAGCGTTAGGCATTGGACTGGGGCTAGACTGGTTATTTGAGCCAATACGATATGGGCCGAGCTATGGCCCAGCTCTTCAAAAGATACTGCGTCACAAATTCATCCTGAGCAGCGTGTTTGTTCTTCTGATCGCTTTAATCACCTTGCGCGCTTATATTCGATACCTTATACCGTCTCAAGACCCCCTCTGGCAGTGTTCGCAAGTTGTGGCACAGACTGTTCCGGAAAGTGCCCTGGTAATCATTAGCTCGACAACCGTCAGCGAAAATAATGGTGTCCCTAACAATTACCAGAAACCCCAGATTTTCTTCTACAGCCACCGCTATGGTTGGAGCTTGGCCGCCGATCAGCATACCCCTGAGCAAATCGCCGAATATCATGAGCTGGGCGGACAATATTTCGTTATTTACAGTCAGGATTTATTCCAATCAAATCCGCAGTTGGTTAGTTACCTGGATCAAACAGCACAGCAAGTAGGGCCAGGTATTGAAAATAGCTGCGCGATTTATCAGTTTAAGTAGGCGGGCAGAATGACCACCGCCATCTCAAAACTGTAATCGCTTCCACTCGAAATTACCTACAAATGACCATTACCCGCCATGCAGCGGGTTTTTGTTGGTCTATGATCGACTGTCGCCGCGCATCAGACTTACTTCTTCCTCGGTTGGGCGTTGCACCTTGAGGATCAGAAATGTTGATAAGCGCAAATTTATGGATTTCAACAGTAGTTAGAGTATCTGCTCCATCATGGCGGCGATGCCCTGGTAGAGCGATGAATCCGCGTCCAATTCAACCAGCGGACGGCCACTAAATTCAAAATCCATTACCTGACTGCTATACGGGACAACGCCAAGCAGCGGAATATCCAGCTTATCAATAGCGGCCTGGAGCGGCGGCGGGACTTTTTCTTCCTTCAGTCCGTTCAAGATCAGATAGGCATTTTCGATATGGATATCCAGGTCGTGCCGGAAAGAGGCGACCCGCTGCGCGGCGACCAGCCCGCGCTGGGTTGGGTCACTGACCACCAGCAGGAAGTCCACATCCCGCGTCGTGCGTCGGCTCAGGTGTTCCAGTCCGGCCTCGTTGTCAATAATGACATAACGATAATTCTTGCTGATGCCATCAATCACATCGCGCAAATTGTGGTTCACGGCACAGTAGCAACCGGGGCCTTCCGAGCGCCCCATCGCAATCAGGTCGAAGCGTGACCCTTCGGCCATCGCGCTGCGAATCTGGTAATTCAAGTAGTCACGTTTATTTGTGCCGCCGGGAAGTGTCCCCATCGCCGCGCCGCCCGCCAGGAGCGATTGTTTGACCTGCTGCAAAATATCCTCGCGGATGTCGCCCACCGTCCACTCTAGGTCCAGCCCTAACACCATATTAAGGTTGCTGCTGGGGTCGGCATCAATCGCCAGGATTGAACCGCCGCTCTTTTGCATCAGATATTTAACGATCATGGCGGAAATTGTGGTTTTCCCGACTCCGCCCTTACCGGCAAGCGCGATGGTGGTGGTCATGATGGTGTTCCTTCCGTTCTGGTCGTATCGAGTTGTTGGTTGAGCGCGGCGGCCATCGCAGCAGCAGCCTCGCGCAGGGCGGGTACATAGTCATAGACCGCGTTCCCCAGGCGATCTGCTTCCTGTACAGCGTTGTCCGAGGGGAGGAATCCCAGGAGTGGCAGCGGCGATTCGGTTTCCAGAAAAACCTTCTCCTCGGTATTCTGCACCTTGTTGCCAACTAACCACAGGCGCGTCAGACCGATGTCCAGCGCCAGCTTTTTGATCTGCGCCGCCGTGCCCAGGCTGCGGCGGGTGGGTTCAACAACGATCAGCATTGCGTCCACGAAATCTACCGTCGCCCGCCCCAGGTGTTCCACCCCGGCGTACATATCAAGGATGAGGACCTCGTCATCGCGGAATAACAGGTTGGTGAACAGCGTCTTGAGCATGGCACTTTCCGGGCAGATGCAGCCCGAGCCACCTAAATCCACGCCGCCCATTTCCAGCAGGCGCACGCCGCGATGGATGACGCTGAAGCGTTCCGGCAGGTCATCCACACGCGGGTTAATGGTGAAGAAGCCGCCGGTTGTGCCGGGTTTCGCCCCGGTGCGTTCTTCGATCAGTTCATCCATTTCGGCAATCGGGGTGAGTTTGCGCCGCAGTTCCGGCGGGAAGCCCAATGCCCCCGCCAGGCAGGGCGATGGGTCGGCGTCCACCGCCAGCACATCGCGCCCGGCATCGGCATAGACCTGTGCCAGCAGTGCCGCCAGCGTCGTTTTCCCTACCCCACCTTTTCCACTGATCGCCAGTTTCATGATGCGAATCCTCTAAGATATCTTCCTGTGGGCATGAACTATCATGCTCCTGCCTACCGATTAATTTCATAGTCGTTGAAGTCACTGCCAGGATAGGGGAGGGTTTTAGGCCCTCTCCCATAGTAACTTTTCATGAGTATTTGAAGAGATCGATTATCCCTACTTTCCGCCCACTGCCGGGGCGGGTTCTTTGGCCTTTGGCTCCGGTACGACAAAATCGGGCGGCAGCAAACCGGCTTCGGTCACGATGCGCGGCACAATTTCTTCCCAACCGACGGCCATGATGTGAATCCCGTTGACGCCCTGCTTGCCCTTCACTGCCTCGATGATCTCCAGGGCAATCTGCACGCCTTCTTCCTTCGCGCCATCTCCAGCGGCTTCCATGCGTTTGAGAAGCGGGTCGGGGATAAAGACACCGGGCACGCTGTCGTTCATGTACTGCGCCATCTTGAGCGATTTGAGCGGCGTCACACCGATCAGGATATAGACTTTATCGAGAATATCCCGTTTGGCGAGTTCGTTCAACCAGACTTCCATACCGTCCGGGTCGTAGACCAGGTTGGTCTGGAAGAACTGCGCCCCGGCGTTGACTTTCTTGTGTTCGCGAATGGCCTGGAATTCCGGTTTAGAGGCATACGGTGCAGCCGCCGCGCCTAAGAAATACTGCGGCGGGTTCTTCATGTTGCGGCCATCCAGGTAATGCCCTTCGTCGCGCATCCGGCGCAGAATCCACAGCATCTGAATCGAGTCGATGTCCACAATGTCAGAGCGTCCCATCGGCGGTGGCCCCATACGGCTGTGATCGCCGGAAAGACACAGGATATTCCGAATGCCGAGCGTGCTCGCACCGACGACCTCAGACTGCAAGCCCATACGGGTACGGTCACGGGCAGCAATCTGCATCACCGGCTCAGCGCCATTTTGCAGCGCCATTGTGCTGCACGCCATGCTCGACATGCGCGGCGTGGCCGAGGGATTATCGGTGAAGTTGATGGCAGCCACATACGGCTTGACCATCTCCACATTCTGGCACAGCTTCCCAGCGGTAGCACTCACAGGTGGCGCGACCTCGGCGGTCACGACAAATTGCCCGGCTCGCAGGCGACGCTCCAGTTCGGAAACCGGCTCGGTATAGGCCGGAGGATGGTACTCGGAGTCGCCCTGCCACCAGTCCGGCTGGCGCACTGGTTGGAACACCGCGTCCCAGGTGTGGGTGCGCTGTACCGGGTCGCGCGAAATCAAGCCACTAACGACCTTGCGCGTCCCAACTTCGCGCACCTGTTTCACGACATCGCCCCAGGTTTCCGTCCCGACCTTGTCCCAGTCGAGCGGCGGCAACACTTCGAGCAAGATTTCCTGCCGCCCCATAGAAAAGGAGCGTTCATAAATTTTGTACCAGATACATGGACGGGTGTTATCTACATAGCAAAATTCTTCAGTGGAACCGCCACACGGACCGTTTCGCGCCCCTTTCGGACACTCCATCGGGCAGATAAACGCGGTCTCTTGCAGCAAACAGTTGCCGCACATCCGGCAACCAAACATCGGCCCTTTAACCCAACGTTCAATCTGTGCCAGCATCCGTCGGCGGAACGGTTCGCGCTTAAAAGGATAATACGGTGGCTGCCAGCGGCGACCAGGTGTAAAACCAGGCATGGTATACCTCCCTGCCGACTAAAAATTGTTCACATCACGTTATAAACATCTATTTCTTGTTGACCTCACCCCTCCCGAACCTGTGGTTCTCCTTCCCCTCTCCACAATAGAGAGGGGAAAACGCGTGCAGTGAGTAGGGGTGAGGCAAAAACAAAACACCCCTACGCCATTGATTCCTGTTGCAGGTACGAATCGGCGTAGATGACTTTGTTCATGAGTACCTGGACGGTCTTCCAGATGGCGGCCTGTTCAGGGTCGTGCATGTCCACGTCGCCAATCTCTAACTGCTCACCAGCCTCGACCCGGTCATGCAGCTTCAGGTACAGACGACCGACAGCGGTGCTGGCATCCCGTTCTTCGATGATACGCACTGTGTTCTTGAGCGGTTCGTCCAACGGGTTCGCAATCATCATCTTTAACCCGACGCCCATCAGCATCACACAGTATGTCCGGTTGATGAGGGCGCGATTTTCTACTGGTACGGCGTTCGACACGTTCGACAACCCCACCGAAATCGGCGGCGGTGGATCCCAGGCGAATTGCAGAGTGCGGATGGCTTCGATCAATTGCGGGCAGTATTCCTGGCAGCCGGAAACCGTCAGCACCAGGGGATCAATGATGAGATCGGAGATTGGGAAGTCAATTTCCATCATGCGGGGGATGAGTTTTTCCAGCGCGATATTCACCCGTTCATCGGCGCTCACCGGAATCCCGCTGGCGGCCATCGTCAGGGCAACCAGCCGGGCGTTGTACTGCTTGGCAATGAGCGGCACTTTTTCCAGGCGTTCCGGCTCGGCAGAAGTCGAGTTGATGATCGGCTGGGCTTTGGTGATCTTCTTCAGCCCGGCTTCAATGCCCAGAATATTGGTCGAGTCGAAGCTGAGGGGGACATCCACCACCGCTTCCACTGTTTCAACCATCCAGGGGAACACTTCTTCCCAGTCTTTTTTGCGCGGGCCGAGGTTCAGGTCGAGCGCCTGTGCCCCGGCTTCCACCTGGGCCACTGCCGATTCCTGGAAGAACTTCGCGTCACGCTCCTTGAGGGCAACCTTGACTTTCTCAGAGATGATATGGATATTTTCGCCAATAATGTACATGGTTTCATTCCTTATGAAACTACGGCGGCCTGCACGCTGGGGAAGCGTGAAAGATCAGTGTGCGGCAGGAACAGCGCCGAGGTAAAAGCATCATAAAAAGTGTTATCTGCCGAAAGTTCGATGTAGGTCATTCCAGCAGCAGCGGATTTAATCCGTGCCCGCGCCCCTCGGTCAAGCAGCGCGAGGTATGCGCCGCGCACCGAGGTATTGCCCAGGAAATGGAAGTTCTCCCAGGGCATATCCGGCAGCAGGCCGATTTCAACGGCTTTTTCGACGTTGATGTATTTCCCGAACGACCCGCCGATCAATACCTGTTCGGCGGTTTCCAGCGGCAGGCCGACGCGCTCCGCCAGCACTGAGAACCCGGCATAAATCGCGGCTTTCGCCCGGATCAGATTGTCAATATCTACGTTGGTGATTACAATGTCGCGGCCATCACCGGTTTCGTTCGCCCAGGCCACCACGTATTCCGGCCCGTGTTCGCCGGTACGGATGCGCGGGTATTGACGCTGGGTGTTGATGTGGCCGCCTTTGTCCATGACGCCGGTCAGCGCCATTTCCGCCAGCAGCGCGATGAGCGCACTGCCACACAGTCCACGCGGTTTAACGCCGCCAATGACGCGGTAAGTGGGTTCGAGAGTCGTGCCATTGATCCACACTTCCTCAATCGCGCCCTTTGTCGCCCGCATCCCGTGTAACACGCCGCCGCCCTCGAAGGCCGGGCCAGCGGAACAGGCACACGTCACCAGCCAGTCCCGGTTGCCCAGGACGGTTTCGCCGTTCGTGCCCATGTCAATGAACAGGGTCACGGCTTCGGCATCAAGCAGACCGGAAGACAGTGCTCCGGCGGTGATGTCCGCACCGACATAACTGGCAACCCCCGGTAAACAGTCTACCGTCGCCGCCGGGTGGATGTTGAAACCCACTTCGCGCCCGGTCAGGGTGGGTATGTCGTTGATAGCGGTCACGAACGGCGAGAGCCGGATGCTGTCCGCCTGGATATTGAGCAGCAGGTGCATCATGATACTGTTGCCGGAAACCACCGCTTTCACCACGTCGCCGGGCTGCGCCTGGGCGCGTTTACAGGCCATTTCCAGCAGATTGTTGATCGTCGTCAACACGAGGTCGCGCAGTTCCACCGCGCCGTTGTTCTTCCCGGCGTAGATCACGCGGGAAATCACGTCCTCGCCGCGCTGAATCTGCCCATTGTATTCTGCCACCTGTGCCGCCACCTTGCCGGTGAGCAAATCCACCAACCAGAGCGTGACGGTGGTCGTGCCGATGTCTACCGCGATACCCCACAGCGGTGTTTCTGCCGGGGTGTGACCGGGTTTGAGGTCAATCAGCCGCGCGGGACAGCCGGGGCAGTCCCAGCGTTCCGCGTCCAGCGTAGCCGTTACTTGCCAGTCACCTTCCCGTAAAATACCGCCCAACTGCCGAATCTGCTCCAGCGACGCCTGCACCGTGCCGAAGTCGGCCTGCTGACGCAGTGCCGTGAGCAGCCGGTTCCAGTCGTCGGTCTGGTCATCCATTGTTGGCGGAGAGAGGGTAAGCACTACCCGGCGCACGTTCTGGACTTTGAGCGGATCGTAACCCGCCGGGACTTCGACTTCAGCGGAAACCAGGTCGGTGGTGAGCAGGCGTTCGATTTTCTCCTGCGGGGGAATGCGAATTGTCGCATCGGACTCGATGACCGCCTGGCACGCCAGCACGTAGCCCGCCGCAACATCCTCAACAGAAAGCCGTAAGGTGCTGCGGCTGCGTACCGCCCCATCGGTGATCTGTACCGCACAGCGCCCGCAGCGCCCCTGCCCGCCGCACGGCTGGTTCAGGGTCATTGCCGCGCCCTGAATGACTTCGGAGAGCAGCGTCCCGGTTTGTGCCGTAACCGGCGGTGTATCGTTATCGAAAGTGATGATGTGTTCGGCCATGTGCGCGTACTCGCTTTGGTGTGCCCTGGACACGGTATACCGTGTCCCTACAAAAATTCTGCGTTATTACACCGGTATCAATGAACCTCGCCGGGTGTAGGGGAGGGTCTTAGACCCTCCCCTACGGAGATACCCCCAAAAGAGATCAAGTGTTACAACGCCTGTTTGATAAACGATGGGAGGTCAATCGCCTCACGCGGGCCGACGCGAATCTCCCAATCCGGCAGTTCTTCTTCCAGTTCGCCGGAAAGTACCGCGACGTGCCCCGGTATGATGACCCGTTTCTTGTTGACCTTATCAGCCACATTAAAAGCCTTGATCGTCTTGGCGATGCGTTCGGCGTCGAACTTGCCCGCTGCCCAGGCCGTCAGCACGCTCATGCCTTCGGCGTCGGTCACCACCAGCCAGGCGGGGATACCAGAACCTTCGACCTCGTTCGCCACGCTGAAGTAGGTGATGCTGAAGTTGGTCGTCACCAGTACCGGGGAATCCGGGCCGGGGTTGTTGATTTCGTAGACATCCGGCTGCACCTGGATCGGTTTTTGCGGGTCGGTGTAGATGTTTTCCCGCAGTACGAGCAGGGGATACGCTGTCTCCGCTGCGAAGTGATCCAGCACGATAAACCCGGCATACTTGGTGATGGCGTGCGCCGCCAGAACCGATTCCTGCGCCGGGTCTTCGACCTCGCCGGGGAAACTGATGAGCGGATACCCCAACGGGCGGAAGTTCTTCTTGAGCGCCAGCCGCCGGATTTGCGTGCTGAGCGCCAGTGAACGGCTCAAGCCCCGCGCCGCCGGGTCAAGCACCAGGTCTTTGACACCGGCTTCCTTGATCTTCTCGCTCAGGTCAGCTAATCCGTCGAGTGAATCCGCGATTACCGCCAGCGCCGCGTTATGCTGCTTGGCGAGGTCGGCCATCGCGTTCCAGTTTTCGGCGTTCGCGCCGTAGATGAGCGGGTTTTCGCCGTCTATCGCCCGTAGCCCCGCCGCGATCATGGCCGGGTCGGTGCTGATGAGGATCAGCGGGCGGTGGCTCACCTGCCGGATCGCGCCGATAGCCCCCGCGAAGGTTGCCGCGTCCCCGTTGGCCGCTTCTACCGCGAAACCATCCAGCGTCAGGTCACGCCCGACATAGTTCACCGTGTAGGCATCGGCAGTTTTGACCGCCGCCTGGATGTCCCCGGCGGACTGCGTATCTTTTACACGCAGGAACAAGCCCGGCTTGTTGTAAAACGTCTTTTCGTGGCGGAACAACACCACTTCGTTACCGGCCTTGACCTCGTAGCCATTAGATTTGAGCGAAACCAACCGCACCGGGGGTTCGGAGGCTTCGGCCAACTGGGCTTTAGCTTCCTCGGCCACGTGCGGGCAAGCAGAGAGTTCAACCTGTTTCGCCGCCAGTTTCATAGCGAAGGCCAGGCAGGTGGGGAAGCCGCAGTCTTTACAGTTGGTCTGCGGCAGCATTTTGTAAATTTGAATACCAGAGAGTGCCATGCGATGCCTCCTTGCCTATACAGTTTCCGCTACGGACATGAGTTCGGTGATGGCCTGGTGGACACGGCGCACGCTTTCAGGGTGGCGCAGCACAACAACGTCCGCGCCGGATTCGATCAGCGTCACAGCCGTGAGCGTTTCCCAGGTGATGCCACGTTCTTCCCAGTCGCCCCAGGTTTCCGGCACGTCGTGGCCGAACTTGGCCTCTTTGGTCTTCCAGGCTTCAAAGCCGGGGGTAACTAACATGGGGAGTTGAGTCATGGCGTCGCCTTGCAGCGCAGCTAACCGCAGCCGTTCCATCACGGAATAGCCGTACTCAATGCCGTAACCGAGTGCCCCTGTGGTCGGGTCCATCACAATCCGATCCAGCGGCAGCCCCATATCGTGAATGAGGATATTGAGCTGTTTGGCGAGGTTGACATCCATTGGCGTGCGAGCCGTGACCAGGTGGTCATTCGCCATCGCCGCCGCGACAATTGTCCGGTAGTTTTTGTCCTCGCAGATGCCCAGCACGAGGCGCTCGCCCTTGGTCGCTTCCGCCACCGGGACGAGCAGTTCGTTATCTGCTTCTGCCTGTCCGGGGCCAAAGACAACCAGTGGGAGTTTGCTGGCCGCTAGCACCGCTTTGACAGCGTCCACCGCCGCCTGCGGGGTCGTCGGGCTGCCATCGGCGGCGGTAAGTGACAGGGCGAGTACCAGTAAATCCGCCCCGGAAGCTTCCGCCTGTTTTGCCCATTCCGCCGGGTCATTAGCGGCGTCACCCCAGGTTTTGAGCAGCAGTTCTGACCAGTCATCAGGCCGCCGATCTTTAATTTCGATAGCGATCACCGGGCGGTTGGGGGTCGGTTTTTCAAAGTGCATAAATGGTAGGGAACTCTGGCCGCCCAGGGTAATGGTGCGCGAACGTGTTCCCCCTTCTGCCGGGGTCGCACCCAGCGTCACCACCCGCACCGAGCCTGCCCATGAATCCTTTAGTATTTCAACCACCATAATATTCTTACTCCTGATTATTTGAGCGGGCACGGCGCAGCGCCGCATCCCGTCTTGCGATGAAAATATCCAGTGGCGCTTGTCGTGCCGCTTTAATACCCATATCACCCAGGTCGGTTTCATCTTCAGCAGCCAAATGCCGTAAGAGGTGCTGGTATGTCAGCACACCCGCTGGGTAAGTCACACCGTCCGAGTTATGAACGATGAACATCACCCGACATCCCTGATCCCGCATAATCTGCGCCGCAGCTGTAAGGGGAATCGTCGGCGGGACGATGGGAACATTGTCGTTCATCACGTCTTCCGCCGCTAACTGCTGGCAGTCACCCCGCGAGTAGGCTTTGACCAGTTCGTCCTGGCTCACCATCCCAACCCCATGTCCATCTTCGTTCAGTACAATCAGGGCTTCCAGGTTCTTTTCCAGGAGTTGGCGGGCGATATCCACCACCAGGGTATCCGGTGAGCAACTTGCCACGCCAACGGTCATCAGGTCACGTACAAGCGAACGTTCAGACATTAGGTTTCCTTATTTTGCCTGTGCCTCGCATCACGCTTTCACATTTAACGGTTTTTCCGCGTTAGGGGCATGGTGTAACATGCCCCTACGATTATTCCGCGTGATTCTGCAAAAGTGTCTTCTCACAGCAGCAAGAGACACAGAACAACCACCTAGAAAATCGGGTCCATTATCAGTGCCGGGTGGTTGTGTTCTTCCAGCCACGCCAGCAGTTCATCAACGGAGGTCACGGAGCGCTCATCGGCGATTCTCTCAATCAGACCGGGATCGCCTTCGCGTTCGGCCACTGCTTGCAATTCGTCGGACATGGTTTGTTTGAGCACGCTGCTCATCCAGACAACACGCTTGAAGCCGCCATCCGCCGAGATGAACTTGGGGCTGACCAGGTAGAACTTGCCCACACCCATCACACCCGGAGTCTGCATCCCGCCACCGGCCATGCCCGCCAGTGTACTGAACGTCATACCGGCTGGAGTCATGCTGGTGTCTTCGCGGTTGACCACCATCACGCCGTTAGATTCTGGAATGAGCATCACGATACATTCAAAGCAACCGCACGCTGTCATCGGGTTTTCCATGATGGAGTACATCGAGACTTCCGCTACTTTGCCGTGCGAGGCGCTCTCCGCATAGTCGTTGATACCTGTCCAGTAGCCTTTATCACCGTCTAACTGGCTTCCCAGTTTGATTGGTTGGTTCGGGCCGGTGGGGTTGATGCTGAAGGAGGCCTTGCAGTCCAGCCAATTATATGCGCCGCACAACCCCAGACGTTCCGGGCTGACGATGCACACATGGTCTGGCGCGAAGGACTGGCAGAGGGTACATGAGTAGAACTCATTGACAGCGCTGTCAGTCAGGTCAGCAAGACGCTTATTCCGGTAATCATAGGCCTCACGTGCTGTCTCCAACCACTGTTGTACCAGCGCCGGTTCGGTGATGACTGTGACCTGCACTTTATCCACAATTGCGCCAAAATCGGCGTGCAACCGGGCGTGCAGAATCTTGCCGAAGTGTTCCAGGTCGAAACCTTTATCCACCGCGTTGTTTGAGAGGCGAATCCAGGCGATATCGCGCTGCCCGATGTGCTGGATACCGGATGCACCGTTCACAAAGTAGTGAATCTGGCGTTCCAACACCGGCTCAAAGTCCTTCTGCATCCCGCGCCCGGCAACCTCGACAATAATACCCATGTCCATGTGCCCCTGCGCTTCGATGTCAGCAAAGCCGGGGCCAACGACTTCGATCTTGCCGTCGCTGATCGCATCCAGGTCAACCATGTGCAGATATTCGAAGCAGCGCGAATACTTACCGCCGAACTCAACCCGCATATCGGTCTTGCGCACGACCTCGCCCTCAAAGGCCGAGCCATACGGTACGGGAACAGGAACATTGGCGACCTTCACCTTCACGCCGCGCACTTCGATACATTTCTGCACCAGTTGTTCGGCACGTTCCAAATCGTCCGCGCCGTCAATCTCGTTAAAGGGCATACTGACGACATGCTCATAGGTCGTGACGCCGGTTGGCAGAATTTCGGGGATAACAGTATCGGCAATGACCGGGAAGCCGAAGTTAATCGCCCCCGCCGCCGCCGCATACTTCAGGTCATCTACCTCGCCCAGCGCCAGCACAAAGGCGAACACGCGCTCCTTGTTGTACATCAGGATTTCCCGCGCCATGCCACCCTTCATGCCGCCGAATGTCAGCGCCGAACGCACCGCAAACCCCAGCGCGTAGATCGCGCTCAGGGTGTCCGTGCCGAACGGGACGGTATAGGTGTCGTAGCCAAGTTCGACGCCCTCTTCCTGCAATTGGTGAATGATGCTGCGCCCGTTGACATTGCCAGAAAGGAATGTCAGGATGTTGCGGCGCTGCAACTCGCGCACGATCTTGACAGCGACTTCGTTCGACTTGGCCGCACCTACGATGGCTGCGAAGCCCGGCATACGCCCATCTACCAGTTGGATACCCCAACTGCGAAGCTGGATGTCGTCTATCGGGCCGTTGAGATGCCCACCCGCACCGTTGCCATTCCCGCCGCCGTTCTCATTCATGTCGGGGCTGGTGAACGCCGTTCCACCTGCCAGATGGAAACCAGACAGCGGTTCAGGCTGCAAGCCATACACAAACCGGATGGCCTCAATCACCTCCGCCGCCAGCAGAGTCGCCATGCCCGAATCCAGCGTTTCACCCAGGTAGGGCGTCCAGCGATTCGGAGCGGGGATGGGATGGAGCAGTTCGCGGGCGTGAGCCAGCACCGGCTCAAGTTGCCCTATAGTTTCAATTTGCAGCCCGGTCATCCCGAAAATCAGCGGGAGATAGTAGGCTGTGTTGGGGAACGCCACTGGTGTATCCGGCCCTTTGTCGGCCAGCACGCGCTGATACATAAATTCCGCCTCAGCGACAAGCGCATTCGCTCCCCGGATTGCTCGTGTTGCAATGTAACGTGACATTGTGTTGGTCTCCTATTTTCCAGGGACGCCGTAAAGCGCCTGCTGACGTTCTGCCAGGGGCAATTGTTCCAACTCGCGCATCCGTGTGTCGCCACTGCGCCCGAAGCGTTGCGGTTGATATTCCGGCAGCCCCAGGTCAGCGCGCTTACGATCAATATGATCGAGCGTGCGTCGAATCATTTCCTGCGGATCGGCCACAAATTCCAACTTGCCACCGTAGATTTCTTCCCATCCGGTGCTAATCAGACTGGCGACAATATCGCTGTCCTCTACCCGATCCGGCATCCCACTGACCGGTGACGAACCACCGAACATGACATACGCGCCGGAAGCGACACAGTATGTGCCAATCGCCAACGCCTTCTCGCTCATCCACTCCGGCGCCAAACCCACCGCCGGAATCTGGTCAATGTCATCGCCCAGGCCGCCCTCTTCCACAATCTGCGTGAGGACAGTCAGGATACGGGTGTTATCCACGCACGACCCCATGTGCAGTACCGGCGGGATACCCACCGTCTCGCACACTTCCCGCAGCCCTGGCCCAACCTGGTCTAACCCAGCTTCGCCCAATAGCAACCCGAGCTTGGCGCTGGCAATCGCGCCGCAGCCGGTTTGCACCACCAGGACATCCTGTTTGAGCAGTTCGCGGGTGACGACGGTGTGCAGGTAGTCATGCTGGCTGCGCGGGTTGTTGCAACCCACGATAGCCGCCACACCGCGAATACGCCCGGACATCACGGCGTCATTCAACGGACGGAAGGAAGCACGGTAGCTGCCCCCGAGCATATAGTTGATGTATTCGTGTGAAAAACCGGGGATGAGGGATTCGCGTACATCAGGGATATGTACCCCACCGCGATTCTTGAAGTTATCAATCGCCACGCGTAGAATATCTTTGGCAATCGTCAGCGCCTTGTGTTCATCAAACTCGATGTGTGTCGCGCCCTTGATTTTGACTTTTGGTGATGTGGTGATAACTTTCGTGTGGAAGTTTTCCGCCAGCCCCACCAACGCCTGCATCACACACTGCACATCCACGACCATCGCCTCGACTGCACCGGTCAGGATCGCCAGTTCCTGTTGCAGGAAGTTCCCGGCGGCGGGGACACCCTGCCGCATCAGGATTTCGTTCGCCGTGCAACAGATACCAGCCAGGTTGATGCCTTCCGCGCCTGCTTCTTTGGCATAGGCGATGATGTCTGGTGACTGCGATGCCGCCACAATCATCTCGCTGAGAGTCGGTTCATGACCGTGGACCACCACATTCACCATATTTTCGCGCAGCACACCCAGGTTCGCCTCCCCCAGCAGTGGGGCCGGAGTACCGAAGAGGATGTCGGCGACATCAGTGGCAATCATACTGCCGCCCCAGCCATCGGCCAACGCAGTACGGATAGCGTGGTGCAGGATATGTTCCGGGTCCTGATCATCGCCGATGTGCGTGCGATGGAGTGACTCAACCACTTCACGATCAATACCGCGCGGCAGGACTTTCTGCTCTTCCCAGATTTTCTTGCGCTTTTCCGGGGCGCGGATAATAGGTGCAACCACGCCGCGCTGCTGCCCGAACTGTGCCAGGTAGAGATCGGCTAGATCGTTGGCAATTTCTTCCGGCGCTCGACCTTCAACAGGAATGTCATACCGGGAGGCGACGGTACGTAGCTTCGCCACGTCACGGATCATGTATCCCTCAGCTTCGCCATTGGCGACCGCTTTGAGTGTGAATGCCATATCGCGACCATGATCGGAGTGTGCCGCCGCGCCTGCCGCAATCGCCCGAATCAAATTACGGGCCTGGATGGTGTCAATGGTCGCACCACAGACGCCCGTTTGTCCTTCTTTTGTCAGGCGACACGGCCCCATCCCGCAAATCTTACAGCACATACCTGCCGAGCCAATATTACACGGTACCATATCATCAGCACGGGAAAACGCCGTCCCGACGCCGATTTCGTCGGCGCGGATCAACATTTCCTGCGCAGCCGGGTCAATGGATTGCTGCTCAGGGGTGCGTTTTTCTCTAGCCATAATTAGTTATCTCCCTCATGATTTTTAACCACACCTACCCCTGGACACGGCCACAGCGGCCTGCCTGCATAGGGCAATTTCTGGGCAAAACCGACGGTCATACGTGTCTGAGCATAAGCGGATGTATGTCTGAAAAATGTGTCTGATTGTTCGCTCCCATAAGCGGGGTTTCCCGATTCTTCCGGCAGCATCAGGTCCAAGAGATACCCTGCATCATCCAGCACGGCAGTGATGCGGGCTTCATCGACCTGCATCGGATCATAACCAATCTGGATAGCCTGAAACGCGCTGCTGGCATATACCTCCATGACCCCCGGTATCTCGAGTAAGATACGTCGGACTTCGGTGACATGATGGTCGGCGTAGAGTGCCTTTGTCTCAACCGTGATTGTTTCCATACCCTTCCTACTTTCTTCCGGCCCTTCTACGATTTTGAGCCGGCCCCTTAAAGATGTTGTCTTCCCTAATAAACAAAAAACTGAAAGTTAACCTTGTTGAGAAGGTGAACTTTCAGCAGGTGCCATGAATCTGTAATGATGACTGCCGCTTCAATGTCGCTCAAAAGCAATCAGCAATAGTTATCTATACTGTGATATTTGATTAATTTCACTGATTAGGCAAGTGAAAAACCTCACAAAACTATTGCTCATTTGTCATTTGCGGGGCAAATGTAAAGAAAGTGCCAGATAGGAAGTGGTGAGAAGAATATTAGAAGTGGGGGATCAAGCGAGTATGATAGACTGGGTGCGGAAACGCCATTACACGTCCTCGCACATGCGGCAGTCCGTTATTCCTCTTCCTCAAGTTACTCGTCGGTTTTACCAAAGCGTCGTTTGCGATTACGATACTTGGCTAACGCCTTGCGGAGTTCCTCTTTAGTCGAAATCTGGGCAGTATGCGGACGTGGCACAATCAGACTGTTTTCCGGCGAAATCGCTACGCCACGCGCCTCCGCTTCTGGAGGATGCCGTCTATGCCTGCCCGCAAACGATGTGCGAGTTGGGTCAAAGTGATCTGTTTAATGTCCTCGTTGTTGGTGACGATGTCCCAAACCGCGATTCAGAAAGGCGTTTAGTTCCACCGGGCAGAGCGCGCGATAATCTAGGTGACTTTAACATTTTAGGCTTGGACTAGTCTCATTGTTCATCCCCTCTTCCTTCTAAACCAAGTCTTCAGTTTCGTATCCCCGCAGTACGAGAATCCGGGTATCTCCATCATGAACTTATACAGACAGTGTAACTTACATGCGAACTCCTAATGGTTGCCTGTGCGACTGGGAATATCCCCCCACCGGCGAGATGCTTGACACTCTCAATAATTGGTGCTATATTGTAATTATCATATTTCACTGAATGAAAAAAGGTGCTTGTGGGAACACTAATTCGGGGCAATCGCGACCTCATTAAAGAGATGAATCGCAGTTTGCTGCTGAATATCATCCGGCGCGAAGGCCAGCTCTCGCGTAAACAATTGACTGAAATATCAGGACTCAGCGTCGGGGCAGTATCCGGCATTGTGGCGGAGATGCTCGCAAATCAGTGGATTATGGAAGTTGGCGAAGGCGATTTTACCGGTGGTCGCCGCCAGACGATGATTAAGCTCAATTCGCAGGCCGGGTATGCAGTTGGCCTGAAATTGATGGAAGATCGGGCTGTGATTGCCGTTACGAACTTCGAGTCGCGCATTATCGAGTACACCGAACGAGCCATCTCATCGCAGGCCAGCCCGGAACAGATTATTGATGAGATTGCGATGATTATCCAGTCCACACTGGATGATTCGAAGATCGCGTTTAACAAATTATTTGGTATCGGCATCGGATTGGCCGGTGTGATTCGCTCTAAAGAAGGAATTGTCCGCTACTCACCGTTCTTCGGCTGGCGGGAATTTCCCCTTGCCGGGATGCTGGAAGAAAAACTGCAACGCCCGGTGTGGATAGACAATGATGTCAATACCCTGACTCTGACCGAACAGCTTTTTGGCGCTGGCACGCATCACGCGAATTTCCTGGTCATCACGATTGGACGTGGTATCGGGTTGGGTGTGGTCATCAACAGCCAGCTTTACCAGGGGGTTAACGGCGGAGCTGGGGAAGTCGGGCACATGATCCTCTCGCAGCAGCCCGATGTGGGCTACCGTCCTCTGGAGGAAGTAGCGGCTGACCCGGCAGTTGTCGCCCATGTGGCGCAATACCACCCCGTCAAAACATTGGGGGATGTGGTCATCTTGGCGGAGGCTGGGGATGACCACGCGATACAGGCCCTGGCCGACAGCGGTGAAAAGATCGGCGTAGGATTAGCCAATGTGATTAACATTCTGAACCCGGAACTGGTCATCATCAGCGGAGAAGGCACGCTGGCCGGGGACTTCCGCCTGAAGCCGCTGTTCGCGGCTATCCAGCACTATGTGTTCGACGGATTGCTGGACGATGTCCAGATTGTGGTGGAACCAACCAACGACCAGGCGTGGGCACGCGGCGCAGCCAGCCTCGTTATCAGCAAGGTGTTCGAATCGCCGATTGTAGAAACAAACGTTAACGCCTAATTTTTTTGGACAAGTTTTTTCATTGAGTGAAGGATGATTTGAAAATGGCGGGCAATACTGGTTGGGGTAAATGGAAATGGGTGCTGTTTTTCCTGACACCAAGCTTGGTCGGGTTGCTCGTTTTCATTATCATCCCGATTATCACGTCCCTGGGATACGCCTTCACCGACTGGAATCTGCTTTCACCGCCGGAATATATTGGCACTGCGAATTTCCAGGAACTGCTGGGTAGTGATCGCTTCTGGTTGGCACTACGGAATACTGTCTTCATGATCGCTCTCTACCTGCCGCTGGCGTTTACACTGGGGCTGGCGCTGGCGCTGTTCCTAAATCGCCGTTTTCGGGGGATGCTGGTAGTACGCACTGCAACTTATATCCCGGTGATTGCCTCCTGGGTGGTCGTTTCGCTGGTGTGGAAGTGGATTTTTAACCCCTCCTACGGGCTGGTGAACTACGGGTTAGGATTGGTCGGGATCGAAGGCCCGGCCTGGCTATTCGAACCGGTCAGCGCCATGTTTGCGATTGTGATTACCAGCGTCTGGAAAGATATGGGATTCATCGCGCTTCTGTTCCTGGGCGGGTTACAGAACATCTCCGAAACCTACTACGAAGCCGCCCGGCTCGATGGTGCGAACCCCTGGCGATTGATCCGACATATCACGCTGCCGCTGCTATCCCCAACCATGTTCTTTGTGGTGATTACCCTACTCATCAATTACTTCCAGATGTTCGCGCAGGTGTGGCTGATGCCCATGCAGAACAGCGCGGCGGATCGCCAGGTCGAGACCATCGTGACGGAGGTCGTCACCAACGCTTTTTCATATAACCGCATGGGGTATGCGTCCGCGATGTCCTGGGTGTTGTTTGCCATCATATTTGTGATTACCTTTATCCAACTCAGACTGCAAAACCGGTGGGTGTACTATGAATCCGAGTAAGGCCCGGCCCACAAGCCACAAAATCAATACGATGGCGACCTACCTGGTGATGACGCTGTTGGTCGTGACTTCAGTACTGCCTTTCCTGTGGATGCTCAGTACCTCCTTTAAGTCGAAGGAATACATCCTGCAATCCACGCCGCAGTTCATCCCAGAGACAGTTTCATTCGATAGCTATGTCCAGTTAGCCGAGCGTATTGACCTGCCCCGGACGATGTTCAACAGCATGTTTGCGGCCGTGATGGGGCTGACCGGCCAGCTTGTAGTGGCTTCCCTGGCGGCTTATGCCTTCTCCCGTTTGGAGTGGCGTGGGCGCGATACCGTTTTCTTCCTCTATCTGGCGACACTGATGATCCCATCGGTGGTGCTGATTATCCCGCAGTTTATCCTGGTACGGTCATTGGGGTGGGTGAACACCTTCATGGCACTCATTATCCCTGGTCTGTTCAGTCCGTTTGGCACGTTTCTACTCCGGCAGGCCTTCAAGGGCATCCCCAAAGATTTTGACGAGGCGGCCATGATTGATGGCGCGAATCACTTCACCATCTACTGGCGTGTCATCCTGCCGATGGTGAAACCGACACTGGCGACGCTGGCTTTGCTGGGGTTTATGGAACGTTGGAATGACTATCTGTGGCCGTTGTTCGTTGCCCGCAGACCGGAAGTCATCACGCTGCCGGTTGCTCTGGCGGGGCTTCAGGGCGGTCCGCGCTCGCTTACCGAATGGAATATGGTGATGGCCGGGGCAATGGTGACGGTGCTGCCCATCCTCATCGTCTATATTTTCACCCAACGCTGGTTTACCCAGGGGGTGATGGCGAGCGGGCTTAAAGGTTAGGTGTTTCGTGACGCAGCGAAATGCGTTTGTTCAATAAGTTAAGTTACAGAAGTTTAGAAAGGACCCAATCATGTTACGCAAATTCAGTCTTGTTTTAGTGGCGTTCCTGCTGGTTCTCAGCATCGCCCCCACCCTGGCACAGGACAATGTGACCGTGCGTTACTTCACGTTTTCCGCCGCGCCCGACCACCTGGAAGACCTGGATACGATCATCGCGGCTTTCCAGGAAGCCAATCCCGGCATCACTATTGAAGTCTCGACTGCACCCTTTGATGATTATTTCACACTCCTTCAGGCGGATGTCGTCAGCGGCGACGCACCGGATGTTTTCGAGATGAACTATGAAAACTTTGTCGTGTATGCCGCCAATGGCACTCTGCTGAACATCGCCGACCTTGTTTCCGCCGATGCACCCTACTATCCCCGTGCCCTGGAAGCCTTCCAGTACAACGGCGAACAATTGGCGCTGCCGGAAACCTTCTCCACCGTGCTGTTGTTCTACAATGCCGACCTGTTTGACCAGGCGGGGCTGGACTATCCGACTGCCGACTGGACATGGGCCGATGCCATCGCCGCTGGCGAGCAGATCAAAGCGCTGGGCGATGATTACTGGGGCTTGTTCTCGCCTGTCCAGTTCTGGGAGTTCTATAAGAAAGCCGCGCAGCAAGGTGAGTGCAGCTTCTTCAATGCTGATATGACCGAATCCACCATCAATTCTGCCGGTTGCGTTGAGGCACTGGATACGATGGTCAGCTTCCTGAATACAGGCATTATGCCAACCACCGAACAGATGTCCGGGCTGTCCGATTCTGAACTGTTCCTCAGCGGTAAGCTGGGCATGATCGTGACCGGTATCTGGATGTTCTCCGCCTTTGCTGATGCCGATTTCACCTGGGATGTGCAGATTGAGCCGGCCATGAACCAGCACGGGCATCATTTCTTCGCCAATGGTGTTGCCGTTTCCTCAACGACCAGCCAACCCGAAGCCGCTGCTAAGTGGGCGGAATTTCTGACGGCCAGCGAAGTCGCTGCCAACGTGCGTGTCACCAGCAGTTGGGAACTCCCGGCGCTGGACGAACCGGCGTATTTTGCCGCTTACCTGGAGCAGACCCCGCCAGCCAACCGTGCTGCCGTGTTCCAGGCGCTGGAAAGCCCGGTTACGCCCCCGGTAATCGAACGCCAGGGTGAAATGCAGGATGCGATTAATGGACTGCTCGCCCAGGTCGTGGATGGCGAACTGACGGCACAGGAAGCACTCGACCAAGCCAAAGAAATTCTGGACGGTCTGATTAAGTAAGGCGATCCCGTAACTTTGGGGGCAAGAGGGGTGCGGCCTTCGGGCTGCACCCTTTATCCCGGTGAAACTTCTATTATGAAATCCCTCGAACAGAGCAGTATTCAGATCATCAAGGCGAACCAGGCGGCAAGTGGCGCGTATATCGCTTCGCCCGCGTTTTCGCAGTACGGCTATTCCTGGTTGCGGGATGGGATGTGGATCGCGCACAGCATGGACGCCGTCGGTGAACACGCCAGTGCCGCCGCTTTTCACCGCTGGGTTGAGCGTACCATTCTACGCTATGAGCAACATATCAATGCCCTGTTGGGAAAACTGGATCGGAAAGAGCCGATTAGCGATGTAGATCTTCTGCCTACCCGCTTCACGCTGGACGGCGACCTGGGGAGCGATGTCTGGACGGATTTCCAGTTGGATGGTTACGGCGCATGGCTGTGGGGTGTTGTCCAGCACTGCCGGACGGTAGATGCTGCCCTATGGGACGAGATGCGCCCGGCTGTACGGTTGGTCGTGCGTTACCTGGACGCATTGTGGATGATGCCAAATTATGACTGCTGGGAGGAGTTCCGGGACGAAATCCATATTTCGACCCTGGCCGCGCTGTATGGCGGGCTGGCGGCAGTGCAATCCTTTGAAGCGGCACTCGTGCCGGACGGTCTTATTGAAAAGATTCGGTCTTATACATTAGAAAATGGGGTTAGCCCGAACGGTCATTTTATCAAGTTCCTGGGCAACGCCAATGTAGATGCAAGTTTACTGTGGGTCGCGCTCCCGTTTGGGCTGGTGGATATCCACGACCCGCGTTTTTTGCGAACCGTCGAAAAAATCGAGCAGGATATCCTGCGACTAGGCGGCGGCGTGTATCGCTATTGTGCTGACAACTATTTTGGGGGCGGGGAATGGCTGCTGCTCACCTGTTGGTTGGCATGGGTCTACCTCCGGTTGAACCGCCTGGACGAAGCGCGGCGGCTGATGCGCTGGGTCGAGGAGCAGGCCCGCCCGAATGGTGAGATGCCGGAGCAGGTTTCCGCGCATACGCTCGATCCCGCCCAATACCAGCCCTGGGTGGAGCGTTGGGGCAACCCCGCCTGCCCGTTGCTATGGTCTCATGCCATGTATTTGATTGTGCAAACAGAACTGGATACGTTTGAAAAATGAATACCGTCAACCATAATCCATTTGGGCAGGAACATCCCTACGAGCAGCTACCGGAAGAACGTTTTCCCCGCCAACCACTGGCCGGGCAGGATTTCACAGTGGGTATTGTGACACGCCCCCCTGGTGCGGTGAAGCATGTCCAGGTCTTTCGCGAATTGAACGGCGTTCCCCAACAGGCCGTTCCAGCGCAGAAGATCGAGCACTGGCGACCTGCCCATGAAGAAGGCGTTGGCGCAGAATACCTGGAGCGTAAGGTTCAGATTGACCAGGATGTGTGGCAGGCGCAGCTTACCGCGCCACCCGCGGGGCAGGAACTGCGCTACTGGGTCGAGGCGGACGGTATGACCACCGAATGGTTCACACTGCGCGGCCTGCATTGGGTATCGGGTGGCGATGTATCCCGATCTGATGACGGCACGATGGTCGTCAGTCAAGACGTTGCCAATAACGGTTCTACCGGGAATGTGCCGCCAGTAGTCGCTGTCGAATGGCTGCATGACGGTATCCGGGCGCACCGTGTCCGGTTGTCGTTCCCGGCTGCCCCTGACGAGCGTTTCTACGGCCTGGGCGAACGCTTCAACGCCCTCGACCAGCGTGGGCAGGTGATGGACATCCGCTGCTTTGAACAGTACAAGAACCAGGGCAAACGCGCCTATATGCCCGTGCCGTTTCTGCTTTCCTCGGCGGGGTGTGGCGTGTGGGTGCAGAGTAGTCGCTGGATACAGTTCGATTTGGCCGTGTCAGACACACAGCGGTGGACGATAGAAGCCGATTTGGGCGATGACCAGTCACTGGCCTTGCAGTGGTTCTATGATGATGATCCGTTTGCCATTGTGGGCCGTTTCGCCCAGTCAACCGGGCCGGTAAATCTGCCGCCCAAATGGGCATTTGGCCTATGGATGAGTGGTAACGAGTGGAATACCCAGGCAAAAATTGAACAGGAAGTCAAAGCGTCACTGGCGCATGGCATCCAGCCCGCCGTCGTTGTGATCGAAGCCTGGAGCGATGAGACGACGTTTTACATCTGGAATGACGCCCAGTATCGCCCGGTTTCCGGGGATAAAGCCCTCCGGTATGCCGATTTCATGTTCCCGGAAAATGGCAAGTGGACGAACCCAAAAGCGATGGTGGACTGGCTGCACGACCAGGACATTAAACTGCTGCTGTGGCAGATTCCGGTGGTGAAAGTCAGCGATGGCACAAACCCGCAGCATGACGCTGACCGCCGTTATTACGAAGAGTCCGGCTTCGGCGTCCGCGAGGCCGATGGTACGCCCCACCTTGTCCGCCCATTCTGGTTTCGCGGGGGTTACATCTGGGATGTGACCAACCCGGCGGAGCGTGACTGGTGGCTGCAGAAGCGGGCATACTTGCTGGAGGACATCGGCATTGATGGTTTCAAGACTGATGGCGGTGAACACCTGTGGAGTACTTCGGTGGTGTTTGCCGATGGCCGTACTGGGGCGGAGGTCTGGAACGAGTATCCGCGCCTGTATACCGAGGCCTACTATACCTTCGCCAATCAGCGCCGCGAGGCTGTGACGTTCAGCCGCTCCGGGTTTACCGGGTCGCAGCGCGTGCCGCTGCATTGGGCCGGGGATGAAAATTCAACCTGGGATGCTTTTCGTCACTCGATCCTGGCCGGGTTATCCGCCGGTATTTCCGGTATCCCCTTCTGGGGCTGGGATATTGCCGGGTTCAGCGGCCCGCTGCCGGATGCCGAACTGTACCTGCGGGCTACGGCAATGGCAGCTTTCTGTCCCGTCATGCAATATCACTCGGAATACAACGCCCACCGTCTGCCCAGCCATGACCGCACCCCCTGGAACATCCAGGAACAGACTGGCGATGCCCGTGTGATTTCCATGTTCCGATATTTTGTCCAGGTACGGGAGCATCTCATGGACTATATCTGGGAGGAAGCACAATTCTCAGCACGTACCGGACAACCGATGATGCGAGCCGCACATCTGGTCGATTCCAATGCATCGCCATTTGACTACTACTTCGGGCGCGACCTATTCGTGTCACCGGTCGTACAACCAGGCGTCACCACCTGGCAGGTTTATCTGCCGGAAGGTAACTGGCGCTCATTATGGTCAGCCGAAACCTATACTGGCAGCAGCACTATCACGATTGACGTGCCGCTAAACCGTATCCCGGTGTTCGTGCGCGAGAATGCGGACATCCCGACTATGGATGAAACACCATCCGCTTCTTAGGGGTGACAGGCGAACACACCTCTCACGATCTGCCCGCCCCGCGTCCGGTTAATACCAAGCGTGGCGACGATTAGCTAACATCACGTTCCTTGAGAATGCAAAGCGAGGACAGTCTCTCGAAGTTGTATCTCGTTGGGATGCCGCGTATCGCTGGTTGTGGACTGTGAAAGAGGAACGCCAAAACGAAATATATGCCTAATGTATGTACCGGAAACCCGTAGAAAACCATCCTTAAAAGGTGGTTTTTCTTCTGTGATTTTGAGCCTGCGTACTTCTGCTTCGTTTTCCTGAAATGTCGCTTATTCATCCCCGCCAAACTGGGGCAAGACCTGACTAATGTCAATTCGCTGGTGACTATTTGAAGGAGTCTTTTCTTGATTCTTGATGACAATCTACTTGCAATTGATTCCGAGGGAACAGTGTATCATTGAGGGAAATAGCACGCAGATGACAGATTGAGCTATGCGTAAGCCCTATGTGATTGGCATTGACCAGGGAACCACCGGCACATTCGTGGGACTGATGAACGCGAATGGAGATTTTGTGGCCCAGGGTTACAAAGCGCATCGCCAACTACTCCCCCAACCCGGATGGGTGGAACACGACC
>JACKCH010000015.1 GCA_020634115.1 Anaerolineaceae bacterium | reverse complement strand
GGTGCTGTTCCCGCGTTTTGGCCTGTTTAGCCTGATGATTGCCGACAGCAGCAAGCATATCGTCCACTCGGCAATATCGGCGCTGTTATTATGGCGGCGGATGCAGGGCTTCGGCCAACAGCGGCTGCTGGTGACGGTGGGCAAAACCGGGCTGGCGGCGGCGGTGATGGGACTGGTGGCGTACCTATCGCTGCCTATCTTGGCGGCGCGCCTGGGGAGTGGTGGCCTGCTCCAGGAACTGCTGCTGGTGGGCATCAGCGGCGGCCTGAGCCTGCTGGTGTTCTTCGGGCTGGCGGCGCTGCTGCGCATTCAGGAACTGCGCTGGCTGGCCGGACTCCTCAAACAGCGGATACTGCGGTAGCCCGCCACAACCTTTCCGTAACATTTATACGATACCATGCGTTAATCAGAAATGCTGTATGATTCTTATAGGATTCTGATTGTTTTTGGCGGACGCCCAGAAGGGCGTCCCTACGAATGTGGGTTGTAGGGACAGGCTTCTGCCTGTCCGCTGACTGCCAACCAATGCTATTTTCAGGAGAGCCGCAGCACGCACGTATTCCAGGAAAGGGGTAGACGATGGCGACACAGTCCAGGCAGACAAACCAGCGTTGGGTGCGAGACATCTGGCGGATTCTGCAAACGGTGGCGGCGGTATGGGTCTTTGCCCTGGCACTCGTGATGTTCGTGGCGGAGCCGCTGCTCAACCCGCCCCGCGCTGACGCCATGCAACTGCTCTTATTCCTGGGGGTATCGGGCAGCACCAGCCTGCTGATCGCGTTCCTCTTTTACCGCCTGGGGCTGGTCAACTGGTTTCGCAGCCTGCGTTACGCCCTCATTGTGGTGGTGCTGCTGACCATTGGCTTGATCTTCCTCAACGTGTGGGTGACGGCGCGGTTAATGTTCATTGATGACCACGACTTGAGCCTGACAGCGATTCTGCTGGTCTTTGCCGGGGGGGCAGCGCTGGGCTTCGGCTACTTCATCTCCAATGCTCTGACCGAGCGCATCATGATGGTGGCTGATGGGGCTCGCCAGTTGAGCAAAGGCGACCTTTCCACCCGCGTCGCCGTGCAGGGGAATGACGAACTCGCCGGACTCGCCACCACCTTTAACATGATGGCGACCCAACTTCAGGAACTGGATACCGCCAAGCGCCAGTTGGAACAGTCCCGGCGTGACCTGGTGGCCTGGGTGAGTCATGACTTACGCACCCCGTTGGCGTCTATCCGCTTGGTGATTTCGGCACTGCGGGATGGTGTGGTGAGCGACACTGAAACGGTGAACCGTTACCTGAACACCGCGCAGACCGAAATCGAGAGTCTGAACCAGTTGATTAATGACCTGTTTGAACTGGCGCAGATGGATGCCGGACACCTCGTTCTGGATCGGGAACAGACCTCGCTGACCGACCTGCTCTCTGATACGTTGAGCGGGATGCGGGCGCTGGCCGAAGCAGGGAACATCCATTTGAAAGGACAGGCCGCCCCGGACACCGACCCAGTGTATGTGGATCCGCAGAAAATCCAGCGTGTCCTGTATAATCTGATCGGTAACGCGATCCGCCATACGCCGCCCGGCGGTACGGTGTCGGTAGGCGCGTTTGGCATCGGGGAAATGGCGCAGGTCGATGTGTGTGACAGCGGCGAAGGGATTTCACCGGAGGAACTCCCGTTCATTTTTGAACGGTTCTACCGGGGTGAACGCGCCCGTACCCGCGACAAGGGCGGCCAGCGCGGAGTCGGGCTGGGGTTAGCAATCGCGCAGGGTATCATTGAGGCGCACGGCGGGGACATCTCCGCCCACAGCGTCCCCGGTCAGGGTGCAGTCTTCACACTTACACTACCGAGGGGCAAACGGTAAGGGCTGGCTGGTTAGCAGCTTAGCCTGTTAACTTTAGGCTATACCCTGGCCGTGCGCCACCATCTTCAAAATCGAAAATCAGGAACGGCCAGGAGGCTGGTTCCGCTTCCGGCGGGCTGTCCAGCACGATGCTGCTGGGGGCATAATTACTTAACTGACGTTACGCAACTTGCCGGTGTTTTCCCTTCAGGCAGTGGGCTTAAGCCCACTGTTCTCCAGGCGAGAAGTGCGTAACATGAGTTACTTTATCATGATTTGATGCAACCAATTTAGATCCGCCGGAATTGGTAAGTCAGGATCATACCTGAAAATTTTCACCCTTTGCTCTAACTCTCTATAATACTCATGTTGCTGAATAAATAAACGAAGATTCAACTCAAATCTGGTGATTTCCTGTTCCTCAATTTCCTTCCATTCTGGAGAGCCTATTGGGGTGTTCAAATGTCTCGTTCTACGAGCTACGGCATCTTCCATAACTCGAATTGTAGTTGGTAAATCGACCAGTGCATGTATCTGGTCAGTCTCCGACTCCCTGTAAAAACACGTAAAGGTTCGGCCATTTCCCTCAACAACTGCACCAGGAATATGCCCTCTGAGTTTATCAGCGTAATTTCGTTTTGCCTGAGCTATTTCACCAGGAATGATAATATGTAATTCTAATTGCCCTCTGGTTTTATCATCCAGTAAATTGTATTCCTCAATCTGCCGGGGTTGAGGCACCGCATCGGTTTCAACCCCGATATCGTAAATATAGTCTCTTCCCTTGCGGAATATCATTGCTTCAAAAACCGGCCTCACGAAGTTGAGATAATATCCCTGTGCCAGCGCGTAAGCCGGTGAAATGTAGGTAATCGGCGCACGAAAGAAGTCAATAACAGGATTTTCAAATTTCGCCCAATCAGACTCCCGATGTGCTCTTTCAATTGGTTCGCTTAGTATTTCACGAGCTTCCGTGTATTGTTCTGCTTCGAGGTTGATTCTATAGAAGCGATAAGCGTTCAGGTCAAACTGAACTTGCTTTTGGCTTTCCTCAACAACTGATATACAGGGGCGACCCAGAGCATGAATGATTCCGAGTTCATAAAATACATTCGGGTTGTTGTCTGTCAGATCAGCAACCACTATATCGGCACGATCAATCGCGTGGATCACATCCCGCATAATAAAATCACCACCAAGATCATATGGTGTGCGAACAATGTAATGCGTGGCATCCCGTTTTTCGATGGCTCGAAGCAGGGGTTCTATCACATTCCTGGATAACCTTCTCAACCGGGCGTTTTCTTTTAAATCGCTGTCTTTCATAGGGCCAATAATGAAACAGGATTTTGCTGTTCTTTTACCAATCATACATTTCAACCCATCTCACAGATCGTTACCGAACAGTAATACCGAACATTCACTAAAGCATTGTACCAACAATCCGCGATGACACCAAATCAAGGCGAGACATTTTCAACCAACGTGAGTGCAAATTTAATGAACACAGACCGTTTTCTGAGGCAGCAGCGCAGGCCTTCCGGCGCATCAAAGCTTAAATTTCCCTTAACAAATGGAAAATAACGATATAATCTTCTCACATCTAGCCGTAAAGACGCGGGAAAGGAGCGACATGACCGCATTGGCACAACGGTTTACCCACCGGCAGTATCTTATTTTTCTAATCGCCCTGATCGGTGTTGTCCGTATTCTGACTTTTGCTTTTGTACTCCCCCTGGATAACGAAAATCTGGATAATCTGTGGGTGGCACTACCAGAGTCGGTGGTCGCAGGGGAAGGTTACCAGGGATGCGACCCGAACTACTTTTTCACCTGTACTGAGCCGCAGCCCACCGCCGCCCGTGAACCGGGGAATGTCTTGTTTTACGCCCTGCTGTTTAAAGTGTTCGGTCAGGAAATTGGTGTGATTTTTATCGCCCAGGTGCTGCTGGATATGCTCACTGGATGGTTTGCGTACCAGATCGCCCGCCGGATATTCCAACCAAAATGGATTGGGTTGGCGGTGGTCGCAGTATGGGCGGTGTATCTCCCTGCCATTTCCGTCACCGGGCAGTATTACTGGAGTCCGCTGGCGACCATGTTCATGGGGCTGTTTGTTCTGTCCCTGGTGTGGGCGTTGGAACGCCGCGACAGTTACCGGCGGATTCTGTTGAGTGGGGTGGCGTTCGGGCTGCTATGCCTCACCCGTACACCCAACGAGTTCAGTATCATGCTGTTGATTCCGGCGTTGCTGCTCGCCCGCCGGAGCGGCTGGACGCAGCGACTGCTGTATGCCGGGGCGTTTACCGCTGCGTTTGTGGTGATGCTGTCGCCCTGGGTGATTCGGAACTATATCGAATTCAAGGCCTTTATCCCCACGACCACGCTGAACGGTTACAATATATTCCGCCATACCCAGGTGATTGAAGAACCCGATACGCTGTGGTATGGCAATGTCCCGGACTCGATTATCAAACTCCAGGAACGCGCTGGGGATCGGCTCTACGTGGGGATGAGCGAGGTAGAACTCAATAACATTTTCATGGACGAGGGGCTTAAGATCATCGCCAAGTACCCGGATCGTTATCTTCAGCTATCCCTCTCGCGGGTAGCAGATGGCTGGTTCAATATCCGCCCGGCTCAGTTCTATGAACAGAATATACTCGCAACGGCCTTCACGATTATTGTGAATGGGGTGCTGTGGCTGTTCGCCATTCCGGCACTGTTTATCACGCTGGAACGGTGGCTGGAACGCGGGTGGCCGCTGCTGCTCATGCTGCTGTTCAGCACGGTGATTTACCTGCCGGTTTCCATCCAGATGCACTATCTGATCCCGGTGGCGCCGTTCCTGTTCATGTTCGCCGCTTACGGCTGGCACGTCATCCGACAGAGCCGCCACCTGTGGTCACAATCGACAGCAGTATCCACCAGTTAGTCGGGCGTGCTGTAGCAGATAGCCATCAGGACAAAGGATAGTTGTCTGATATGATTCCGTAATTCAGGGTGTGTAAGGGCGCGCTGTCGTGCGCCCTTGCAACCTGCATCCGAAAATGGCTTCTGAGGGGGGAAGGATAGCATGGCCGATTCACTCACACTCTACACCATCGGGCATAGCAATCTGGCGAAAGAGGAGTTCCTGGCGCACCTCCAGCAGCACGAAATCAGGGTACTAGTAGATATCCGCAGCCATCCCGCGAGCCGCTTTATGCCGCATTTCAACAAAAAGGCGCTAGACGCATACCTGAAGGAAAACGGCATCCACTACCATTTCGCCGGGGATAGCCTCGGTGGACGCCCCAAAGATGAGACAGTCTACAAAAGCCAGCCTCCGACTGAGGCACGGTTGCAGCGGAGTGATTACGCCCGGATAGTGGATTACGAGGCGGTGATGCAGACCGGGTGGTATCAGGCCGGAATCAAGGAACTCCTTCAGATCGTGGCGGATACTGCCGGAGGATATGTGGCCGTGATGTGCAGTGAAGGTCAGCCGCATGACTGCCATCGGCATCACCTGGTCACCCGTTCCCTGCTCGACCCGGCGGTCAAAATCACAGATACCATCATCACCGTAAAGCATATTGACCGGGATGGTTGCGTGATTGATGCCACGCCGGAGGACTTCGCCCCGCCACAACCCCGGCTGCTGTGAACAGCCGTTCCGCCCCTCGAACTCAGCCTGAAGTGCCAAATGTCATGAAACCGGGGTGATATTCAGCATACAGGCGCAAAATGCCCCTTCGCTATACTATAAATTATACGAACCATAGTGACCCATGCGGCGGATTTGCTATCGCCCCCGCTTCTATAAGACATTCTTCACGCTGTCCTGATACAAGCGGGCCAGCGTTTTGTGTGATTCTGCAGCCTGTGTCGGGGGAGAATGGGTTATGAAAGGCAGAAGCAAACCGCGCAGTCCGCGCAAAAAGAAGAACGATTCGGTCAAGAACGAGCAGTTAGCGGAAAAGAAAGCTCGCCGCCGGGAGAAAAAACACGCGCTAAAGCTGTTGCAAAAGAAGTCCAAGCGCTCTGGCAAAGTGGTTGCTAAACCGGAGGTTTAACACCAATTGATACCACAAACAACCGCATATGATTCCCCATAGCACCCCGGCCAACAAACCGGGGTGCATGGTTATTGCGCGAATGAACCCGCTTAAAGCTAGTGTTGCTGGTTTTGTGTCCAGGCGCGTGCCAGCAGGACAATTCCCCCGCCGATCACAGCAATCGGCCCCAGGAACTTCAGCACATTCTCAGCCGCATCCGGGGACGACGAAATCAGGAAAATTACCCCAATCGCCACCAGGATTCCTCCCGCAACGAGCAGCCCTGTCGTGCGTTTGATGAAGTAACCAACGAGGAACGGCACGCCGATTACGACCAGGGTATAGGCCGGAGTCAGCCGCTCTGATAGGGCATCGTTTTCGGAAATAAACAGGATGGGAATGACTGCCAGCAGAATATAGGCCGGAATCAGCAGTCCCCAATCCTCACGCTTATTCCACCAACCAGCGATGAATGGCAGTGCTATCGCCAGCAGCACGATTGCCGGGAATAATTGCCCCTCAATGTTTACTTTTTCGCTGAGCAGAATAATCAGGGATGCGCCGCCGCAGATATACGCCACCAGCCACGCCCATTTGAGCTTATCCACAACAGCTAGCCAGGCGAAAGCCGCTGCCGCAGCCGCCAGCAGCACAATCCACACCCAGGTCAACACCGCGTCGCCCTGGTTGAAGTTAGTAATGAGCAGCATGACCCCGAAAACAATCACGGCAATCCCGGATAACATGCGCCCCCGAACGGTATTTTTCTCAGGCAATTCAGACATAAAAATCCCCCTTCCATTTTTTATGAAGTGCCCGGCAGAAAAGCCCGCCGCCGCATTTCAACAAAACACACCCTGGCTGCCAGGAACATCGCCAGCCTGACGTGAAAGAAGGGGGAATGTGGATGCCATTAAACTAGAATATTTTATTTGAGACTATTATAGAGCGTGGTAGATATGCCGTCAAGAAGCCCGGATGTCCTTGTGTTTATGATGCCTCTTTCCTCCGCTTGTCGTGCGAAGTGGCTGGTACTGACTGAAGGCGTGAGCCGCGTTTTCCGGTCCGTACCCGAATTCAGTATACCAGGTCGCCGGAGATAAATGCCGCCGTACGCGAGTCGGTGGGTGACTGGAAAAAGTCTGAGGCCGGGGCAGCTTCCACCAATTCCCCGTCCAGCAGCAGCGCGACCCGCGTCGCCAACCGCTGCGCCTGGAAAATATTGTGTGTCACCAGAATCACAGTGCTGCTGCCCCCGGCGTGGTGCTGTTGCACCAGCGATTCGATCAGCCGCACGTTGTACGGGTCAAGGTTGGCAGTCGGTTCATCCAGCAGCAGCACACGTGGCTGTAAGACCAGCGCCCGCGCCAGGGCGACCCGCTGCGCCTCACCGCCGGAGAGGGTGTGGGCATCCGCCGTCGCCAGGTGGTCGAGCGCGACCTGTTTGAGGACGGCGTTAATCGGTTCCCGGTGGTCGCGTTCGCCGCGCACCCGCAGCCCGTAGGCGATGTTGGCGCGGACACTGCGCCGCAGCAGCGCCGGACGCTGGAACACCATCACCACCTGCCGCCGCTGGCCCATGGTAGCGCTTTCGGCGGTGACGGCCTGATTATCCAGATGCAACGTTGCCGTCCCTTGAGTGGGCTGTTCCAATAGTGCCAGCAGCCGCAACAGTGTGCTTTTGCCCGCCCCGCTGGGGCCGACAATCCCCAGGATTTCCCCCGGTTCAACCCGCAGCGCCGGAATCCGCAAGACATCCCGGCTGCCATAGGTATGCTGAATGTGTTGCAGGTCGTAGTGGGGCGCGGCGGTCATAGTGTCCCCCCGGTGCGACTTTGCAGGAGAATCAAAGCGGAATTGGCGGCGAACGCCAGCAGCAGCAGAATGATTCCCAGCGCCAGCGCGATGTCAAAATTACCCTGGCGCGTTTCCAGCACAATCGCTGTCGTCAGCACGCGGGTACGCCCGGCGATATTGCCGCCCACCAGCATCACCGCGCCAACTTCGGAGATGATCGAGCCAAATCCAGCCACCACGCCCACGATAATCCCGCTTCGCGCCTCGATCAATTGCGCCCAGGTTGCCTGCCAGGGAGTCGCCCCCAGGGCGCGGAGTTGCGGACGTAAGCCAGGGTCTACCCCGGCGACGCTGCTCATCGTGACGCCCATCACCAGCGGCGTCGCGATAATCACCTGCGCCACCACCATCGCGGAGGAGGTGAACAGCCAGCCCCAGTCCCCCAACGGCCCACTGCGTGAAAACACCAGGAATACCCCCAGACCGACCACCACAGGCGGCAGTCCCATTCCGGTATAGACGATAGCCGTCACCAGCTTTTTGCCAGGGAAACGGGCTAACGCCAGCCATGCCCCCAGCGGGATACCCAGCACGACGCTGATCGCCAGTGCGCTAATCGTGACTTGCAGGGAGCGCAGCGCGATTTCGACCACAACCGGGTCGAGCGAAACAATCAGTCGCAGCGCCTCCCGCAATGCATCAATAATCGTTTGAATAAGGGCCTCCCGTGTTGATTACGTGGCAGATGAGGAGTGGATCCGATTCTTGCTGTATTTTAGCGAAGAACTCCCGAAAACAGAAAGACCGCCATCAGGGACGGTCATTGGGGTATGGGTATACGGGTGCTAAAGGTCGCTATCGAAAAAGACCTTTCTCAACGCGCCGGTTTCGCCAAAACTGCAGTGACTATCTGCTGGAATTGAGCCGGGTGTTCCATATTGGGCAGGTGTGCCGCGTCTTCGATCACCACTTTTTGCGCAACAGGGAGGTGTTCGACCATGTAATCCGCCGCAGCCAGGATGTAGGGCGTATCGTGTACGCCGACGATGACAAGAACCGGCAGCATGATTTCATGCAAGCGTCCGACAGCGGGGGGCTGGATATTCGGCAACCGTTTGCCCAACCCCTTCGCTTCGTGAGTGAGTGCGGTACGGATCATCTCGTAGACCAACTGCCGTGCCACCGGGTCAACTTGGTCGGGGGTGCGTCCCTCCCCGTCAAAGAAGAGTTGCGTTTCAAGCTCCGCGAGCAAATCCCAATTCTGATTGTGATACGCTTTTTCCGCCTCTGCGAATTTAGCCGGAGCGGGTGTATCCAACTCCAATCCGCCCGGCCCGGAACCGACCATGATGAGCGCCTTAGCGCGGGCTGGATAGGACAGCACAAAGTCCATCGCCAGACCACCACCCATCGAACACCCCATCAGGATGACCGGGGACTGAATTTCCAGATGATCGAGAAGCGCAGTCAGGTCGGCCAGAGGACTGAACTCGCCGTCTACCGGTTCACTTTTGCCAAACCCGCGCTGGTCATAGCGAATGACGCGGTAGTGCTGGGCAAAATAAGCGAATTCGCCGTTCCACTGTCGGCTGTCGGCGACCCCGGCATGAATCATCACGAACGGTGTTCCCGCGCCCGCCGTTTCGTAGTACAGCCGAGCGCCGTTCACGTCCGCAAAACCACTTTGATTATCCATAATTAATCTCCCCTGTCATATTTGAGGTTGATTATAGCACATTTGTTTCACCTCTATTTTGAGGCAAATCCAAGATATAGGGGAAGCAAAAGGAGCGCACCGCGATGCGCTCCACAAGAATCAGTAACATTGTGTGGTGATGCCTTACCCATGCCGCTGCATGAAACGGGCGAGACGTTCCAACGCCTTTTCAATGTTTTCCAGGCTGGTCGCATAGCTGGCGCGGACGAAACCCCGCCCACTCTCGCCAAAGGCGTTGCCGGGAACCATCGCCACCTGTTCCTCTTGCAGCAGGGTTTCGCAGAACTGCTCGTCGGTCATACCGCTGGCTGAAATATTGGGGAAGGCGTAAAACGCGCCGCGTGGCTCAAAGCATGTCAACCCTAACTCATTAAATCCAGCCACGATGGTCTGCCGCCGTTTGTCATACTGCTGACGCATGGCTTCCACGTCCTCATCGGCATCCTGCAGCGCCGCCAGTGCCGCCACCTGACTCATCGTCGGCGCGGACATGATGAGATACTGGTGGAGTTTGCGGATTCCGGCCATGATCTCCGGGGTGGATGCGGCGTAACCGATACGCCAGCCGGTCATCGCAAACGACTTGCTCATGCCACTCAGGACAATCGTCCGGTCATACATCCCCGGCAGCGCGGCGAAACTCTTGTACTGGATGCCATACACCAGGCGCTCATAAATCTCGTCGGAGATCACCACCAGGTCATGTTTCTCGGCGACGGCAGCGATTTCCAGCATTCGTTCCGGGCTGAGAACTGCGCCCGTCGGGTTATTAGGATAGTTGATGAGGATGGCTTTGGTGCGCGGGGTGACAGCCGCTTCCAGCATTGCACCCGTCACCTGGAAGTTATCCTCCACCAGCGTTTTCACCGGCACGGGAACGGCGCCCGCCATGTGTACCGACGCGGCATTGGAGACGAAGCACGGCTCCGGCACGAGTACCTCATCGCCAGGATTGGTGACGGTCTTGAGCGCCAGCCAGAACCCCTCGCTCACGCCGACTGTCACCAGAATCTGGTTATCGGGGTTGTAGTGCAGGCCGTACAGCCGTTCGATATAGGCGGCGATGCCTTCCCGCAGTTCCTGCGTACCGGAGTTCGAGGTGTAGTGCGTCTCCCCGGCGCGAAGGGCAGCCACCCCTTTTTCAATGATGTGTTCCGGCGTGACGAAATCCGGTTCGCCGATGCCCAGGGAGATCACATCTTCCATCGTGGCGGCGATGTCGAAATATTTGCGGATACCGGATGGCTTTAGCTGTTGCACACTATCAGAAATAAAATTTCGCATGATGTCATCCATTGATCGGGGCAAAAGGGGGTATTCTCCCTTCGGCCAGCTCACTTTATTATCCCGATTGTACCACTTCGCCGGGAGCGTATCCACACAGCGGCAGACCACTACATAATTAAGGTCGTCACGTTTACCCTATGCACCTTATAACAAAAAAAGGCCATCCCGGTCAGGGGACGGCCTTCTCAGGCAAGCCGACGGAGCGAGTGCCGATTCTATGTGATTGCCAGATAGATGAGCCATCCACCTGCCAGCACTTCGAAAATCAAAATGAGTAGGCCACCAACCGCCCAGAGGGCTTTGGACTCTCTTTTCATCACTGCTAACACATTACCCGCACCATAAATTAGGCTGGCAACGATGCCAAGCCCTGCAATTGTTGCCGGTATAACATCATACGTCGCAAATACGATTGTGTATGACAGTGTGCCGATACTGAAGAGAATCTGTGCCAGCGTGAAATTGGCGTGTTTTGATTTGAGAATGCTCATACGCTGATTGTCGAGCGCGTCTTTTTCAGTATCCTGCGCGTTTACAAATCGCGTGGACAGTTCGAGCAGTTGCCAATAATTCTTTTTGTTTACAATCTGCATCAAACCCTCTAGTGATCTTGCGATCAGCCAGATTATTGCAAGCATGATATTTAATTGGTTAAATGCAAGAAATAGTGAAAAGGCGAGTACCACGATGCTGATGTGTTCAATAACGATAATCACGAAACTCAGTCTGAATTTTCCCGGTGCGTTGCTGATTTCGTGTAGCTGAGCTTCTGTATCGAGTTCACCTGCGGTTTGATAACCGAGGGCGTTACTTGCAAAATTGGTGATGATGATTATCCAGAAGAAAGCGCCAGATACAATCATCGCGATTTCGTTGTTCATTAGATATCTCCTGTCCGTTATATTTGTCGAAAACATGCTCCTTTTCTGCGTATCTAAATTGCGTTGATAACGAGGCATCACGCAAGCTAATGTGATGACGATGTTTTCCATATTTTTGCCCTGATTCGACCTGGAGATAGGGCAAACACCAGACGATCCCAGATGTCGCAGTGGAATGCACATAGCAACCCACATTACTAAAAATTGTACACAAGAAGCCGACTTAGAAGGTCATACCGATTTTGTGATTATTAACACCTTGGCGCTTCAATTTGCTGGTGGCGCATATGTTCGGAACGCCTCTGCAAAATACCTGTTTGCTTATGCTACAGGCGATATGCTTTACGTGTTGATCAATACGGATTTCATCACCATTATCCTGCACTGCGATCTCACTGCTTCGGCTTTTTACTTGAATTGCGCCGCGACGCCACAACAAAAAAGGCCACCATATAACCAGGATGGCCTTTTCAAGCATTATGATTCTTGTTCAACGGCAGTGTTGGCTCAGATTGGCGCAATCCAGATGCTGCCGTCTCTCAGGATTGGTGTAATTTGATATAATACTATTGTCAACTGGAGAGGGAGCGAAAATTTCTTAGGCTGTGGAATCTCAGCCTGCATGAGTAAAAGGAATACGTCATGAACTATAGAAGCGTATATGGGTTATTGGCCTCCGTACTGCTGATAGCTCTGTTAGCCGCCTGTGGCGGGGGTGCAACCCCAGATAGTAGCGGAACGGCTGAAAATACCAACCCTACCCCCGAACCCGTAGATCAGCTTGTCATTGACTTCCCCCCATTTGACCCGAAAGCCTACTATACATTCGATAACCCCGGCGGTTGGACGGTCTATCAAGAACTTAATCTGTCCGATCCAGGACAGAACGTAACGGTTGCGGTTCTGGTTTTCCCAGATGATCCTAGTTCATTTGAGGAGTATGTTCTGGGATGGACCAATAAGGAATTTGAATCTCAGACGGCAGAGAATGGTTGGGTTTATACGATCACAGCCGCTGGCGAAACGCCCTCCATATTCATCGAAACGACAGATGGGATTCGCTGGCTCTTTCAGATCCATAAGCGCAGCGATGATGCCGACCCGGAGTCATTCACCGACACGGTACTGCAAATCGGGTTATCGGCCACCTATATTCCGCGTGAAGCGGATGAGTAAGTGAAACAAAGCTTCGAGGAAAACCGGTAGGATTCGTAGGGGCGCACGACGGTGCGCCCTCGTTGAAAACATACGAAAGCGCACTTTAGAACGTGCCGCTGATGCCGCCACGCCCCAGGTGTGCCATGAACTCGCTGCGGGTGCGCTCGTTTTCGCGGAACGCGCCCAGCATCGCGCTGGTGGTCATGCTCGAATCGTGCTTTTGCACGCCGCGCATCATGGAACACATATGCTTGCCCTCCACGACGACGGCCACACCCTGCGCGTCCAGCACTTCGTTCAGGAAGTTGGCGATCTGGCGCGTCATGCGCTCCTGCACCTGCAACCGTCGGGCGAACATATCCACGATACGCGGGATTTTCGACAGGCCGATCACCTTGCCACGCGGGATATAGGCCACATGGGCATGGCCGATGAACGGCAGCATGTGGTGTTCACACAGACTGGAAAATTCGATGTCGCGCACGATGACCATATCATCGTATTCCACGTCAAAGATCGCGCCGTTAATCAGTTTGGCCGGGTCAGTGCGGTAGCCACTCAGCAGTTCCGTGTAGGCGCGGGCCACCCGCCCCGGCGTATTGAGCAGCCCTTCGCGGTTCGGGTCTTCTCCCACCGCCTCCAGAATATCCGTTACTGCCGCTTCAATCTTCGGTTGGTCTACTTCCGGCAGATCCAGTTCGAAGATTTTCAGGAAGTCCGGCGAGTGCAATTTCATTTCCATCGTGTCATATACCGTGTGACCGTCGTAAAACGGATTGTGGTCTTTCGCTAACATGTCAATTCCCTTTACTTGACTTTGCGCAGGTTTTGCGTAGGATTACTATACGCCAATTTTGCTCATCTGTGTCTACTTTTTAATCCATTTTTCACCTTGCAGGGTTGGTTCGTTAAACACTGCTTTACAATGAGGGATATAGTGGTCAGCTTCTGCGTGTCCGGCGCAGCGGACTACATTTCTCGTTGGGACAACGCAGGCGTTGTCCGTTGGGGAATTTATCCCTAGGCGCTTTTTCCTGAGAACTGACGGCTGAAAACTGACGATTTCGGTATAGAACGGATGGCAAACCAGTGGACATCATCGAAATTGACAAGCTGCGGCTGCGCTGCGTAATCGGGTTCAGCCCACACGAACGCAAGGACAAACAGGACGTAGTGATTAGCCTGCGGATCGGGGCGGACATGCACGCTGCCGGAGAATCCGATAACCCGGATGAGACTTTCAACTACCGCACCGTAACGAAGGCCATTATTGGACACGTTGAGGCGTCCTCGTATTACCTGGTTGAGGCGCTGGCGACGGCGATTGCCCGCATTTGCGTGGTGGATCACCGGGCGGAGTGGGTGCAGGTGCGCGTCCACAAGCCGGGCGCGCTGCGCTTTGCCGATAGTGTGGGCGTGGTGATCGAAAGGACGCCGGATGACTTCGCCTAGCGCGACGGTGGTCTACCTGTCGCTCGGCTCTAACATTGACCCGGCGCGTAACCTCGCCCAGGCCGTGACCCTGTTGGCGGCACGCTGCGACGTGCTGGCCGTCTCGTCGGTCTACCGCACGCCACCCCAGGGGGATACCGAACAGGCGGATTTCCTCAACCAGGCGGTGAAACTCGCCACGACGCTCGAACCGTACCCGTTCAAAACGGCGGTGCTGGATGCGATTGAGCGCGAACTCAAACGGGTGCGCGACCCGCACAACCAGAACGCGCCGCGCACGATAGACCTGGATATTGCCTTGTGGGGGGACGCCGTGCTGACCTACGGCCCCAAGCCCTGGCGCGTCCCCGACCCGGACATCGCCCGTTTCGCGCATGTGGCCGTGCCGCTGGCGGAACTCGCGCCGGACTACGTGCATCCCGAACGCGGCGTCACCCTGGCCGCCCTGGCCGCCACGCTGGACACGACCGGAATCGAGCGGTTGGGGGGGTAGAGACTGCTCTCCGCCGAACGATTTGCAATAGCCGATTGCGTCCTGTTTCGCGCCGAGGGATGAATCCCCCGGCTAAGGCAAAGCCAAGCCCACTGAAGGGGCTATCTTGGCTCCGCATTCTGAACCCCTTCAGCGGGTTTGGAACACCTTGCCGGGTATTTCAATGCCCGGCAAACCCCACCCCCCGCTACCCCCCCATCGCCTCCTCAATCGCCGCAATCAACCGCCGCGTCTGCTCCTCATCTGCCGCCGCCCGCCCCTGATACGCCTCGAAATTGCGGAGGGCGGCCCCGGCATACAGCAGCGCGTCGCGCAAACGACCTTGCCGCCACAGCGCCAGGGCGACGTTGCGGCGGGTTGTCCCGGCATGATGAAGATTCCCGGTTTGTTCCATGTAACGGATAGCCTGATCCCAATGCGCCAGGCCGCCTTCGATCTGCCCGGCATCAGTGTAAATCGCGCCAAGCGCGTTGTGGCTCACCGCCAGGTCGTTGACCGCGCCCGCTGGAAAGAGCCCGAGCGCCTGCTCGTAATACTCCGCCGCCTTCACCAGAAAACGGGCGGCGTCTTCCATCTGCCCCGCCTTCCGCGCCGCATTGAAGCGTTCGTACTGCACCCGCCCGAGCTCATTGAGACTTTTACCCTGACCAACGGGATCCCCTTCAGGGCGCAGTTTCAGACTCTTCTGATACCACTCTTCGGCCTGGTCGAGGTCGCGGATGGCCGGGATGGTCAGATAGGCATGACCCAGGTTGAAGGCCGCCACCGCCTCCGCCGCCTGATCGCCGATGCGCTGGTAAAGGGTGATGGCTTCCTCATAGTTTTTGACGCAATCCGCTTGGCCGACTTCCCGCTGGATGTGTCCCAATTCCTCCAGCGACACCCCCAGCGTCCGCAGCCAGTGCCGCCCGGTGTTATCCAGCGCCGTATCCGGTTGATCGAGGTAGGGCGCGTCCTGCTGGCGCACCCCTTCAGTGCGGACAGTTTGCAGGCGCAGCGCCGCCTCCCAATCCCGCTCTGCCTGCGCGAGGCGGACGCGGTACTGCATCACGATGCCCCACTGGGTAGCATCTCGCCCTGGCAGCGGCAGATCAGTGGTCGGGGCGCAGAAGTCAGGAACGATCTCGGCCACCAGCCCGCGCCATTCCGCGCCGCGCCCGGTGAAGGTGTAGAGTTGGAACAGCCCCTGCATCGTCCCGATATTGTCCCACCAATTGTTGGCACGGGTCAGCCGCCGGGCATAGAGCAGGTTGGCTTCTTCGGCGGCCAACAGGTCAATCACCCCGCGCTGACCCGCGCCGAACATATCGTGATACTCGTTGCCCCAATACCCCACCGCTCCGGCATAGGCGCGGCGGGCAGCCTGTTTTTCCGCCTCGGTTGGGTAAAAACGGTTGAACTCGCGCCCCAGTACCCAGGGCAGCGCCGGGTGAATCGTGTAGAAGCCATCCCCCTCTTGCCGCAGCAGGCCGATGGCCGTCGCTTTGTCCAGCAGGGTGATTCCCGTTTCCCGCGTCAGCCCGCGCAGGCTGTCGAGACACCAGTCGGCTTCCTCAACGCCCATCACACCTAGCGTGTCCACGTCCACCCACCCCTGGAACAGGTGCAGGACGGCCAACTGGTGGCGTTCGGCGTCGCCGAAGGCGTCGTCAAACCCGTATTGCAGCGAGGCCGCCAGCGATTTGTCGCGCTTCTGGGTTTCATCATCTTCAATCGCTACTTCACCCGCCCGCAATTTTTCGACAAACGCGCCGATAGCATCCCCGGTGGTCATCCCCTGGCGCACCACCTGCCGTACTAGCACGGTGATCGTCAGCGGGTTTCCGGCGCTGTATTTCAGCAGCGGCACCCAGTCGGTCACGTCGGCCAGCTTGCTCCCGGCGTGTTCGGCCACGGCCCCCGCCAGTTGCACGCGCTCGCGCAGCGGCATGGGCGGCACTGCAATGCGGTACGGCAGTTCGCCCAGCCAGGCGCGTTCCTCCCGGCGCGACGTGAGCAGGAATTTGCCTTTTGTCCCCCGCGCATCGCGCAGGAAGTCGGCCAGTTCGCGCTGTTCGGCGGCGCTCCAGGTGGATGCCTGCCCTTCCGGGAATCCGGCCACCGGCTCGACGTTATCCCAAATCCACAGCACCGGAAGCTGCGCCATGACCTGCAAGGCCACACTGCGACGGTCTTGCATATCCAGCGCGTTCCAGGGGATTCCCAGTTGTTCCAGGCTGGGAGCAAAGACCCGCCCGAAGTCGCTGAGGACGCCCAGCAGCGGACGGTACTGCTCAAAAGTCGAAAACACCACCGCGCCCCCCGGCAGGCCGCCGGTCAGGCTGTACCAGCGGGCGAACTCGGCGGCAGTGACGGTCTTGCCGCTCCCGGCGTAGGCGTGCAGCAGGACGACGGTTTTGGTGTCAAAGGCCCGGTCAAGCGCCAGCAGCGTCTCGTCGCGCCCGAAGAAACCGCTGTCCGGTTCACGCGGCAGGGCGCTGTCGAGTGGCCCCTGCTCCCCGCCGCCATCGCCGGTCAGTGTGATCTGGATGTTGCCCGGCGCGGGGGCTTCGCGCCCCGGGAAGAGGTGAATCGGCATGGCCTCAAAGACCACCGGCACCTGCCAGTCCTGCAAATCCACCGGCCTGAAGGCAATCGAGCGTGCCGGTTGGTGATACAGGTTCTTGCGCCCGTCGGAAACAGCGTCACCGAGCGACTTGCCCCCCGCCAGCCCGGCGTAGAGTTCGGCCACGAACTGCGCCGCCGTCACCACGTAGACGCTGTAGCGCATGGCGACCACGCCCGGCACGCCCTGGTTGATGACCTCCTGCGCCAGCGACCCGAAGGCGCTGACTTCGCCCTGGCGGGCGGTGCTGTCGTCGCTGGTGGGTTTCGGCTTGTCGTCCTCACTATCCGGGACTTCGGCGTAGGCCGATTGACAGGCGTTCAGCACCAGCGCCGGCACATTGGCGTTATACAGCGCCGCGCCCAGTTCCTGCCCGTTGATGTACTCAGTGTTGTCCGGCATAGCGGCGTTCTCGAAAGCGAGATAGCCGTGCTTGCCTTCGCGTGACCGGAATTTGTGGGCTTCCAGGCTCGGCACGAAGTCCGCCAGCCCTTTCGCGTCGAAATACCCGCCATGCCCGTCAAAATGGACGATATGATAGGGCGTCCCGGCGGCTTTGGCGGCGTCCAGCGTTTTCGTCAGTTGGGCGAAGGTCGGCGGGCGCAGCACATCCAGTTGGAAGTACTCGCGGGCATCCGCTGGCAGCCCCTTGAGGATGCGGCTGGCAACCGAGCGAAACGGCACATCCTTATCCTTCCCAGGTCGGCAGATCACCAACAGAATCCGCACCTTGTCGCCGGATGGGCTGTACTGCATCGGCAGGGCAGCGGTGGTCGGCGTCCGCACGAACGTATCGGCGTTCACGGCCAGGTAATTGCCGGTGTCGGGGTCGCGCAGCAGTTCCCAGGGAATCGCCGTTGCTTCGGCTACCCCGGTACTGACTTCCACACGGGTATCCTTAAGATCAGGTGCCATCCGTCCCCACATGCGAACAGCCCGCGTATTCCCCTCGAACACTTTCTGGAACAGTTCCGCACCGATGGCTTCGATACGGGCGGCGACATTAGCGGCCAGTGTCGGGTTGGGTTCAATATACGGTTTTTCCAGGTAATCTTCCAGATACCAGCGGATATTGCTCTGGTCTTCAGCGGAAAGCTCGAAGGCAAATTCGACCTCGGCGGAATCGCTGTAGCCGGGGCTGTCGTAGGTGAGGGCGACGTGGAAATCCTTCTCGCCCTTCTTGGTTTGCTTGACGGTGAGTGTGTGTAGGGGCATGGCCTGTCTCCTGGTCGTTAGGGATTACACAGCGCATAGCCTTATTGTAGACCAAACTGCTGTCCTATGCGGACGCGAAACACCCCCATTATGCGGGGGTTTGCAGGAAACCAAATCAAACCGCCTGCGATTCCCATTCCCAGGCTGTCCGGTGGGTTTAACTTAAGGGGCGCGTCAATACCCCACGTTCGCCAGCCCCTTCAGATTCAGAAACTGCCGCACTTCATCCGGCGTGGCGATGTCGCGCTCGAACTCCTCCGCGATACGGCGCATCCGTTCCACCAACTGGCGGTTGGTCGCCGGGGTGCGGCGTTTCACCAGCAGGTTATCCTCTAAACCGACGCGCACATGCCCGCCCATGAACATCGCGGTGGTCGCCAGTTCAAACTCTTTGGGATAGCCCACGCCGATCACCGACCAGTTGTAGTTTTCGCGCCCGATCACCCGGTCAGCAGTCGTGACCATCGTCACCAGGTCGGCCACCGTCGCCTGGATGCCGCCCAACACGCCCAGGACAAACTGCATCCAGATCGGCGTCGCAATCACCCCGGTTTCAATTAAATGCGCCATGTTGTAAATGTGGCCGACATCGTACAGCTCAAATTCCGGGCGGGTTCCGGCGGCCTTCATAAATTCCAGGTAGGTGCGAATCCCTTTGAAGGTGTTGGCAAAAATATAGTTCTCGGAGTCTTTCAGGTATGCTTCTTCCCAGTCAAAACGATAGTCTGTAGACTGATAATGCCGGGCGGCCTGGTACAACCCGAAATTGATCGAACCCATATTGCAGGTCGCCAGTTCCGGCTTCCAGGTGGGGACAACCCGCACCCGCTGTTCGGGCGTCATGCTGAAGCCGCCGCCAGTGGTTGTGCAGACCACCACATTCGACTCCGCCTTAATCCGCTGGAGAATCTCACCGAATACTGCCATATCCCCGCTGGGCATCCCGTTCTCCGGGTTGCGGGCGTGGATATGCACCACCGCCGCGCCCGCTTCGGCGCAGGCCACCGCATCAGCGGCGATTTCCTGGGGTGTGATCGGAATAAATTTCGACTGGGTGGGGACAGTGGCCGCGCCGGTCAGCGCCGCCGTGATAATGAGCTTATCCACAATTTTTCTCCAAAATGCACTCTTTCAGGACTTTTGTTTTGAGTCTACGTGTCCGGGCAAAACCCCGCTGGATGCGATTCTACCAGTTCGATCACGCCGTACCAACGTGTTGCGGCAGACGGACTCGATGAAACCCGATTGGCGGTGAATCCACTGGTAAACTATGGGTATCCAACACGCTTTCTGGTACTAACGAACGCAAGGAGCGGCTATGACTCATCTGGAAATTGCTGTGTGTTCCCTGGAGGATGCGCTGCAAGCCGAACAGGGCGGCGCAGACAGTATCGAACTCTCGGTTGACCTGGCGCACGATGGCCTGACGCCGCCATTGGACATGGTAGCGGCAGTTTGCCGGGCGATGCGTATTCCGACCTACGTGATTGTACGCCCGCACGCCCGTGACTTTGTATATACGGATGACGACATCGAACACATTCTTGACCATACGCACCAATTTGCCGCGCTGAGGGTGGGCGGGGTGGTCTTTGGCGGCCACACGGCAGCGCACGCCCTGGATGTGATGCTGATTCGCCGGGTGGCGGAAGCGGCAGGGGATGTGCCGGTTACGGTTCACCGGGCACTCGACATGTGCGTCGACCCGGACGCTGCGCTGCCAGCCCTGGTGGGTGTGGTGCCGCGTATCCTGACTTCCGGGCCGGCGCGATCCGCCTGGGAGGGGCGGGAAGGGCTGCGGCGTTGGGTGGCACGGTACGGTAGTCACTTCGCATTTGTGGCGGCAGGCGGTATCACCCTGGAGCGGGTGCGTGATCTGGCGGCTTATACGGGCGTTCATACCTGCCACTTTGGTGGAGCGGCGCGGACAAATGGCGTGGTGGATGCGGACAAAGTGCGGGCGCTGCGGGAACGCCTCTAAAAGACACACCAATCATAAGGCTCATGGATTTACCCATGAGCCACATTCTTACCCCGTTGCGGCTTCGTCGGTGGCCTCTGGTTGGGCGATAGGGGCGCGGCAGTCGCGTAGGTCGCTCTCCAACGCCTGGACGACTTCAACGGATGTATCCTCCGTCACCAGATCATAGCCCTTTTGCAAATAGGGGATGGCCGCCGGGCAGCTGCCATTGAAAATCTGCGCTCGTCCCGCCCACAGATAATGACGAGGGTCGCTTGAGCCTTGATCTACCGCCGACTTCAAGCTTTGCGCGGCAGCGGCGTACTGTTCCAGGTTGATCTGCACCCGCCCCAACAGGTAGTAACAGTTGATATTGTTCGCGTCGGCCTCCACGCAGCGATTCAGGTACTCGGCGGCCTGGGCATAATTGCCAACTCCAGCGTTGTAGTAACTGCCCAGCCAGTACAGCGCCGTCGTGTTCTGTGGATTGACCTCCACCACGCCGCGCAGGATGTCTATCGCTTCGTCATATTCTTGCAACGCGAAATTAATCTGTGCCAGGTCAATCGCCAGGTAGGGCATGTTGGGCGCGATGTCATAGGCCTCGCTGAAGTACTGCCGGGTTTCCAGGTAATCGGTATTCCAGGACAGCAGGCCGCGCACCCGCAGCGCCTCGAAACTCTGCGGGTCAAGCTCTAAAGCCTGATTCACCGTGTCCAACGCCTGTTCGCTGTCGCCCATATCATAGTAGGCCTCAGCCAGAAACGCCTTGGCACGGGCGCTGTTCTGGTCGAGTTCCAGGGCATGGAGGGCGCTGGCAATCGCTTCGCCCGGCTTTCCGCTCCAATCCAGCACCATCGCGCGTAACGCCCAGGCATCCGAGGAAAACGGGTTGGCCGTCACCAACTGTTCAGCGGCGGCCTGAGCATCCGTCAGGCGGCCTTCCATCGTCAGTCCCAGTGTGTAACGATAATAGGTTTGCACATCATTTGGCACGGCATCTAGTACGCGCTTGTAATCACTGAGCGCGGCCTCAATCCGCCCCTGCGACCAGTTGGCGTCCGCGTTGCTAATCGCATCTGAAGGGTCTTCGGTGGGAGTCGGCGGCGGCGCCTGCGCGGTTGCCATCTGCGACTGCGCGGAGTCGGCCATATTGTAGAGCGCCTGCTGAATCGGCGGGGCGATGGTATCCAGGTTGTTGTAAATCTGAATCCCGAAATACACCACAATCGGCGTCAGAATCCACAGCCACAGCCAGCGCAGCGAAATCGGGCTGCGCTTGTTCCCGCGCCGGTAACGTTTGGGGGTACGAAGGTGCATCTTGACTACCCTCCCAAACCGCCAATCGGCGTGGGTGGCGGCTCGGTAGGTGGTGGCGATGTTGGCAGCGCCACCCCCCGGTAATCAGCGCAGTTTTGTGTCACCAACTCCAACCCGGATTGAATACTGGTAAGGACAGGGTCGCCGGGCGGAGCGCCTTCGCCCTCCACGCGGACAAGCGAATCCTGCAACAGGTTCCAGGCATCGTCACACTCACCCAGGTAGTAATGCGCCAGCCCGCGCAGGTAATAACACTGGATTTCGGTTGAACCCAGGGCAACGCACTGCTGGAAATCCTCAATCGCGCCCTCGTAGTTCCGGCGGCGGAATTCCACCATCCCCAACTGGCGATAGGCCTGCTTGTACTGCGGGTTGAGTTCCAGGGCATCATCACAGTACCCCTGCGCCTGCTGATCCTGCCCAACGCGGAAGTACACCTCGCACAGCCGCAGCAGCGCCTTGGCGTTGAACGGTTCCAGCGAGAGAATCTTTTCATAGGTAGCGACGCCGTATTCCTCTAAATTCTGGTTGATATACTGCTGCGCCAGCTCAAAATAGGTCGCCGTCAGGTTCGGGTTGAGGTTTACCGCGTCCTCAAGCTGTTCGATAGCCGCCTCGCGTTCGCCCACCCAGATGAGGGCAATCGCGTAACTGCGGTGCGTATCTGGGTCGTTGGGGTCGAGTTGTACCGCCTGTTCCCCGAAGGTCAGCCCCTGCTGGTAACGCCCAATATCGGTATACGCCCGCGCCAACACCGAATGAATAGGCGCAAAGTTCGGGTCAATTTCCAGGCCGCGCAGCGCCCAAGGAATCGCGTTGGCGGAATCATCCTGCCACACCATCGCCCGGGCTTTAATGACATAACCACGCGGGTCATTAGGGGTGACTTCGATCATGTGATCCCCTATCGTTTCCGCCTGCGCTGCATACCCGTTATCATCGTCCAGTTCGATCAGAATTCGGCCATATTCGTACAGATAGTTGACGTTATCCGGCTGCTGCTGCGCCGCCCGCTGGAAGGAAGCCAGCGCCGCGACGACATCGCCCTGTAAATACTGGTCATATCCCTGGTTCGCCCAGGTGCTGGCGAACGGGGTGGCCGTCGGCGCCAGCCCGACCACATCCAACGCCATCAGTTGCAGGCGGTCAAATTGTGCCCAGACAAACACCAGAAACGCCCCGATGACCAATCCGTAGATAAAGAGGAAGCGCCCGCCAACACCGCGCCGCCGCCGCCGGGTGCTGAAGAATGGCTGGTTATAGTCCCGTTTAATTTGCATAGTTGTTGTTTACATCCATCTAACATGCTGGGTGAAACCCGGTGTCAGCACTGAATGATTGTTCTCAGTGGGCACCCGCAATGTGACCCAATGTGAGACACCCCACTGCGTGTCCCTACCTGCCACCGGACAGTCTATCATGCTTTTCTCTGACAACTGATGACTGACTGCTGATAACTCCCGATTCACCGTTAGGGTAGCGTAGCTATGATGCGCTGTCAACTAAAGGCTCAATGAGGGGGATAGGGGATAAACCCCTGGTTTCTGGGGGACTCGCCGCGCCGAAAATCCGTATTATTAAGATAACATCCGGCTGAGTTTGTCGGGTGTCATACTCGTTTGGATAGGTGGTAAAGATGACCAACATGACACAGAAGAAAACACAGAAACGGCTGAATTACGCAACTCAGGGGGTGCTGTTCGGTTTTCTCATCGGCGCAGTCCTGGCGCTGATTATCACGCCGCTGCTGCAACTTGACCCGGCGCTAGGGTTTGTCTTAGGCCCTGGGATGGGAGTAGCACTGGGATTCCTGTTCGGCTCGGCGCTCGACGGCCCGAAGCGTTCCCGTTAGTTTCGCCTGATATTGCCCGCACACGCCCGCCGGGAACCACGCCCCACAACTCACACCACTTGAACACAGAATTTAACCGCAGTTAAACCGATGCTTCACGGTTGATAATGACCTGGAAACCTGTCGGAAAATTAATTTTCCGAATCCAACAAAAGTTCCAGACATTCCCGTCAGAATTAGGTAAAGTCCGATAAGATTGTATCGGTCTTATCGGCACTGCTGCCGGAAATTTATGACCACGAGTGGATTTGAGGAGACTGAATCTCATGACCCATATTATTACCAGCCTGTGCCTGCGCGACGGTGCGTGTATGGAAGTCTGCCCGGTTGAATGTATCGTCCCCGGCCAGCCGGAAAACGAATGGCCCTGGTACTTCATTGACCCGGATACCTGCATTGACTGTGGCGCGTGCATCCCGGAATGCCCGTTTGAAGCCATCTTCATTGAAGAAGAAGTTCCCTCCGAGTACGAAATGGCACAGGATCAGGAACGCATCCCGTTCGATACCAAAGCCCGTGTGAAGCATAGCGCTGGCGACGTGGTCGATCTGACCGAAGACATCCAGCACAACTACGGCTTCTTCGGTGACGGCCCCGGCTACGACGCCCTCTAAACTCTGTTTCAACTGGAATCGAAAAGGACGCACCGTAAGGGTGTGTCCTTTTTTTGTGCTGCTTTTCAGATGTACGTCATAATACATCAATGGCTGACCACTGAAAACGACAATCAATCTATCGCAAATCTACCCGCTGCGGGGATTTTCCACAAATGCCTCACCATCGTAAAGCGGGCAGCTTGACGGGATGACCAGCGTCTGGCCGGGATAGATGATATGCAGTCGGCCAATGCTGTTGGCTTCGGTCAGGCACGCGACCTGAACATCAAACTTCGCCCCGATCAAATCCAGCACATCGCGCGGCTGCACCACATACAGGCTGTCACCCGGCTGGACTTCCGGGCCGCCGCCACCCTGGCCGCTGGTATCCAGCGGATTCAGCGGATTCGCCACGCCCGGATACGTACCGTAGGGCGGCGCTTCGCCGGGGATAACCAGGGATTGCCCGACATAAATTTTCGAATTGTAGATACTGAACCCGTTGGTCTGCTGGAGCGATTGCAATGACACGTCAAACTGTTGCGCGATGGAATCGAGTGTGTCGCCACGCACGACAGTATACACCTGGTCATTCAGTCCCAGTTCCGGGGTTTCCGCACCGCCACCCCCCTGACCGAGGTCGCTGCTGATGCCGGTGTCACGCGGGTTGGTGACAAAGTTCGGGCCATCATAGGGTGGGCAGTCGTAGCTGATAAGCAGCACCTGCCCCGGTTTGATGCGGTCAGGCCGACTCAGGTCGTTGATCTCCGCCAAGCAGTTGGTCTGCACATCAAATCCGGCGGCGATGGAATCCAGGACATCGCCAGTTTCAACCACATAGGTAACTGAACTACTGTCCTGCGCGAATGCACTAAAGACCCCGATCCCGGCGGCCAGCGCCAGCACAAGAATTAGGAGTGTGTTTCTGGATAACCGTTGCATGTATTTTCCTCCGATGAACCGCCCGTTGGAGAGCCAATCCCACCAATGGTGTTGCCACTTGCCTTGTGAATCGCTGACTACCATAACGGATAACTTATTATCCATTATAGATTTCATGTCGCAGGGCGCAAATAGGACTTGCGGATAGATTTGGTTTGAGGTGCATTTGAGAAATCCCCCCGCCCATACCAGAAATTGCACAGATCAGCTATGATAGGCTACTATAGTGTCATCATAGAATTAATCGCCGATGATCCGGTATAGAGTTCCATACTTGCATTCTTTGAAGGGAGTGTTTACATGGCTGACCAGGAAAAAGTCGTTCGTTTTTTGCAGACGGTTCCAATGTTCCAGAGCTTGAATAATCGCCAGTTGAAGAACCTGGCGAGGCGTTTTACTGAACGGAGCTATGACCCCGGCAATGCCATCGTCACCCAGGGTACCGTAGGAATCGGCCTGTTTATCATCGCGGAAGGCACGGCGGACGCGGTACGTGAACATCATGGCAGCGAGAAAACGGTGGTGAATGAGTTGAAGGCTACGGATTTCTTCGGGGAGCTTTCCCTGCTGGATGAAGCCCCGCGCACGGCGTCGGTGATTGCGACTTCGCCTACTGTGTGTCTGGTGCTGACTCAGCTGGATTTCATGTCGGCGCTGCGTGAAGATTCTGACATGGCGATTGCGATGCTCAAGGAACTGGCCCGTCGTTTCCGCCGCGTGATGGAGCGGCTCTAGGCGCTGTGTCTTTAGTCTTGGAAGCGTGATCTGGTAAAAAAGAGGAGGGTTCTTCACCCTCCTCTACGGTTTGAAAATCCAGCTTAACCCCTACCGCACGTCCTGCCAGGCGGTGTGCAGTTCGGTCTGGCCGTTTGTAGCAAAGTCCCGCTGCCGATGGAACTTTTTTCTACCACTATCAACCGATAATCCAAACAGAATTTGCGATCTTTAATTAATTATTATATAATAAAAATGTTAGTCGCAATTTCGGAGGAAATACTTATGCAACGATTCAATCGAATTTTTTTGATTCCGATTTTTTTGTTCACCACGCTGATCTGTGGCCTGCCATCCGGCACACTCTCCGCACAGCAACCACTCCTTCAATCCGATAGTTCCTTTTTCCCCGCCCCTACCGGCCCGTACACGGTTGGTCGAACCTCGCGCCACTGGGTAGATGAATCCCGCGAGGAAGCCTTCACGGACGCGGCAGATGACCTTCGTGAACTGATAATTCGTATCTGGTATCCGGCAGAACCGGAAGCCGGAGCCGAACCAGGGGCATACATGGCGGATTTCGCCGGGGAGTTGGGTCAGGACGCCATCGGGGCATGGCTGGCCTTCATTGCTCAAGACCCGATTGTCCCCTGGTTTTCTGAGCATATCGGGGGATGGGTATCCCATGCTTTCCCGGACGCCGCCGTTTCCGATGGACAGGCGACTTACCCGGTACTGATCTTCTCGCCGGGCCTCCATTCCTTCCCGGAACAATACACCACTCAAATCGAGGAATTGGCAAGTCACGGTTATATTGTCGTCGGGATCAATCACCCGTATACATCCGGTGTAACGGTGTTTCCTGATGAGCGCATTGTCGCAACACTCAATTTCAGGTTGACCAGCATAGCCGTGATCGAACAAATTCTCACCACCCAGGCGGAGGACATCGTGTTCGTGTTGGATTCACTGGAAACACTCAACGCCGATGACCCCGAAGGCGCGTTCACCAGACGGCTGAACCTGGAGCAGGTGGGGGTATTCGGCCACTCGATGGGCGGTGGCGCTGCCGTCATCGCCGGAGCGCGGGATGCCCGAATCCAGGCCATCCTGGCGGAGGACGGGGCACTGCTACCGCCGGGGCGTTTTGGGCAGGATCAGATCGCCGCGCCGTTAATGTCCTTTACTTCGGCGGACACGGGATACGGGACCGCCGGGCCGTATTACCGGGTCACGGTTGATGGATTCGCTCATATGTCATTTGCTGATGACCCCGTGTGGCCGCTGCCGCCGGAAGTCGCGTTTTCAAATGGTGAACGCATCGTTGCGATTGTCCGGGCTTACACACTGGCCTTTTTTGATAAGCATCTCAAAGGTGAAGAGGTGATCCTGCTCGATGGGGCATCCGACGATTTCCCGGAAGTCACGATTGAGGCCAGCAATAACGAGCAATAGGCATTCAGGGAAAACAAAAACCGGGGGACAGTCCCCCGGTGATATGGCGATAATTCAGTTTACAGGGGCATCATGCCCCTTTTTTGGTGTTACCGCACGTCCTGCCAGGCGGTGTGCAATTCTGTCCGCCCTTTCTTAATCGCCAGTAGCAGCGCGTCCTGGTCTACCGGCGTCGTGTAAACACGGACTCCGGTGGCGTTGAAGATCGCGTTACAAATGGCCGGGGTGGTGTTGATCGAGGGGATTTCGCCCACGCCCTTCGCGCCATACGGCCCGGCTTCCGCCCGGTGTTCGACCAGATGCGACACAATTTCCGGCGCGTGCTTGATGCTCGGCATCTTGTAACGCGCCAGCAACCGCGACCAGGGAACACCTTCCTCCAGAATGTAGGCTTCGTTCAGGCAATGACCCATCGCCATCACAATCCCGCCCTCGATCTGTCCTTGTAGCATCAGCGGGTTAATTGCCCGGCCAATATCGGTGCTGGAAATCACTTTCAGTACATGCACCTCGCCGGTTTCCATATCCACTTCCACCAGCGCCGCTTGGGTGGCGTAGCTGAACGCAAAGTGCATATCGCCGCCCGTGCCGAGGGGCTGTGTCGTGGGGGCATAGTATTCATGGCGCACCCGCGAGGTCAGGCCGTTCGACTTCATCCAGTGGACGAGGTTGCCCATTTCCACCGAATTGCCGTTCGAGCGCAGCAGCCCTTCCTCATAGCGGATACTCTGCGGCGGCACATCCATCATTTCCGCCGCCGACTGGGTGAGCGCATCGCGCAGCGCCACCGCTGCCAGCCGCGCCGCGTTGCCGGTGACAAACGTCTGGCGCGAAGCGGTGGTCGGCCCGCCGTTGGGCGTCAGGTCGGTGTCGCACAGCAGCACGCGCACTTTTTCATAGGGGAGGTTCAGTTCCTCAGCGGCACATTGGGCGACGACATGCGCCAGCCCTTGCCCCATATCGGCGGCAGCGGTACGAACTTCCACCGTCCCATCCTCGAACGCCTCGATTTCCGCCTCGGATTTATCCGGTGCACCACCGCCTAAACCGGTGTTTTTGTAGGAACAGGCGATGCCCCAGGCATAGGCCTTATCTCCCTCGCGCCATGCCCAGCGGAAGCCGCCGCCGTTGTGGTGCGCCTGCATATCCTGCCAGGTGTCCTCGATGGTTTCGATCAGCCCCACCGACTCGCGGAGCAGCTGCCCGGTGGCCGTCGTCACGCCGACTTTCTGCGCATTAATCAGCCGGAACTCCACCGGATCAATGCCCAGTTCCGCCGCCAGCATGTCCATGTTCTGCTCGACTGCAAAAGCCGACTGCGTGACGCCGAAGCCCCGGAACGCGCCGGACGGCACATTGTTGGTATACATGGCGAAACAGTCAATTTTGGCGTTCGGTACGGCATACGGGCCGGTGGCGTGGGTCGTCGCCCGCGTCAACACCTTGTCGGAAAGCGAGGCATATGCCCCGGCGTCGCCATACAGTTCGGCCTGCACCGCGACCAGCTTACCATCACGGGTCGCGCCGGTCTTGATGCGGATTTTCGTCGCGTGGCGCTTGGGGTGGAAAACCAGCGACTCCTGCCGGGTATAGAGCATCTTCACCGGGCGTCCGGTGGCGTTCGCCAGCAGCGCCACATGAATCTGCCCGGCGATGTCCTCTTTACCACCGAACCCGCCGCCGATCAGCGTGCCGGTGATCCGCACCGACTCTTCCGGCACATCCAGCGCCAGCGCCAGTTGGTTACGATCCTGGTAGGGGATTTGTGAACCGACATACACCGTCAATTTTCCATGTCCGGCCACCCCCGCCGGGACGCCAATCGCGCATTCCGGCTCTAAGAAGGCGTGTTCGGTGGTGGGGGTACGGTACGTGCGTTCGACAATCGCATCCGCCTGGGCGAACCCGGCCTCAATATCGCCATGCCGTACTTTAATGTGTTTAAGCAGGTTGCCGGTGGGATGTTCCGGGTGCAGTACTGGCGCTTCTGCGGTGTGGGCATATTCCGGGTCGGCCACCACCGGCAGCGGCTCGTACGCCACCTCGATCAGGTCGAGGGCGGCAGCGGCGATGTCCTCACTATCAGCGGCCACAATCGCCACCGCGTCACCCATATAGCGCACCACCGTATCACACAGCACCGGCCAATCCCGATGCACCAGACCATGCCGGTTTTCGCCCGGCACGTCGGCATAAGTCAAGACAGCCCGGACACCCGGCAGCGCCTGCGCTTTTTCGGTATGGATACTCAGGATTTTCGCGTGGGGATAACGGGAGCGCAGCGTGCGGGCGTAGAGCATATCCGGGAAGGTGATGTCATCGGTGTAGATGGCTTCCCCGGTGACTTTCGCCCGGACTTCCTGCGGCGGCACGGAACGGCTGATGGCGTGCATCGGTTCGTCCACTTCCGGGTCTTTGACCGGCAGCGGAGCTTCGCCGCGTAGTTCCCGCCCGGCGGACTGAATCGCCCGGATGACGCTGGTATACCCGGTACAGCGGCAGTAGGTATCCTTCAGCGCGATTTTGATATCCTGTTCGCTGGGGTCGGGGTTTTCATTCAGTAAGGCGGTGGAAGTCATCATCAGCCCCGGCGTGCAATAGCCGCACTGCACCGCGCCATGCGCGATGAAATTTGACTGAATCGGGTGGAGCGTCTCGCCATCCGCCAGCCCTTCCACGGTTTTAATCTGTTTGCCCTGCGCTTTGAGCAATGGATACACACACGAATCAACCGGCACGCCGTCTACCAGTACTGTACAAATGCCACATTCGGCCTCTTCACAGCCGATTTTCGTGCCGGTCAGCCCCAGATCATAGCGTAGAAACTGCGCCAGCGTGCGCGAGTCGTCAGCCTCGCGCTCCACTTGCTGACCATTCACCGTTACTTTGACTATCGCCATGATCCTTCGCCTCTCCCATATTTATAGATACACAATCTTACACCGGGTACCTGGCAAAATGCCAGAAATTACTCTGTGACTCCCATCGCTCCCTTTGTTCCTTCTCGAAAGGCGATAACCAGGCGGAACTTTAGAGCGTTTAGGGGGATGATATATCATGTCCCTATGGGAAAACAAAACCCTGATATTAAAAAGCGCCGTGTCGTGAAAATACTTGCCAGGTAGGGGAGCAGAGTTCTCAAAAATTTGTGAAACATTAATATTCCCAGGAATCTTAATACTATATCATGACATTCTTCCGTAAACTTAGAGTAGTTATGATTTCGAGGACGAGGGCATCAGCATGAATAAAGTACTGGTCATCGAGGACGAAGACCATCTGCGTAATGATATTGTCGAAGCCTTGCAATTTGAGGGTTTTGACAGTCATGGAGCAGAAGACGGCAAGGTTGGCATCCAACGGGTGCTGGAACTCAAGCCGGACGTGATCGTCTGTGATGTGATGATGCCAGAGCTGGATGGCTACCAGGTGTTGGACCAGATTCGCAACCGCCCGGAGACAGAAACCACGCCATTTATCTTCCTGACCGCCCTGGGTGATCGCAGTCATCAACGCCAGGGGATGGAAGGCGGCGCGGATGATTATGTGTCCAAACCCTTCCAGACAATTGAGCTGGTGCGAGCGATCAACAAGCAGATGGAAAAAAAAGCGGCCCGCATCCGTGAAGTGGAAGGCAAACTCAAGAATATCCGCGATTCAATCTTCCAGACACTCCCCCATGAGATTCGCACACCATTGATGAGCATTCTGGGGTACGCCGAACTCCTGGTCGAAGGCCCGCAGTATTTCCAGCAGGATCAGGTGATCCAGATGGCGGAATCGATTTACAAGGCCGGAGTGCGGCTGCACCGCCTAACCGAAAATTACCTGACATCCTCTCAGCTTCAGGTGGTCGCTTTCAGCCCGGACACAATCGAGCGGTTACGTGGGCATGTGGTACATAGTCCCACGGTCATTGTGGAGGACTGCGCAAACGCGCAAACGCTTACCTACAAACGTCAGGAGGATCTGAATCTCAATCTGCGCAATGCGCCGGTCAAAATCACGGATGACCATCTGAAAAAAGTCGCGTTGGAACTAGTGGATAATGCCTGTAAATTCTCTGACCCGGGGAGTCCGATTACAGTCGCGTTTGTGACCGACGAGAAGGTCGCTACCCTGGCCGTGACAAATCGCGGTAAAGGGATGACTCAAAAGAACATCAGTGAAATCGGGCTGGGCGTCCAGTTCGGGCGGGATTTAGACGAGCAGCAAGGCAACGGCCTGGGGCTGTTCATCTGCCAGCAGATCGCCAAAATATATGATGGCAAACTGGAAATCGAGAGCATCCCGGACGAAATAACCACCGTAAAGCTGGTCATGCCACTCGCGGTCTGATACCCCGCCGCATCACACACCATCTGTAGTATTGCATTATCCCGACCATGAGTCGGGATTTTTTGTATTGCCCCTCTGTGCCTATTTTCCCTGCCATTGTGGGGCTTGTTTGGTGAGTACCGCCTGCACACCGTTGGCAAAATCCTCGGAGCGCACCAACACGCTCTGCGCCCAGCCTTCCAGTTGGAAGCCGCGCTCGACATCGGTCAGGCCGTTAATCACCCGTTTGGCGTAATGCACGGCCAGCGGCGCGGCCTTGGCGAGTTCGTCCGCCAGCGCGTCTCCCCGCGCCAGCAGGTCATCAGCAGGAACAATGTGATTCACCACGCCCCAGCGTTCAGCGTCCCCCAAATCCATGCTGCGCCCGGTCATGATGTATTCTTTCGCCCGCGCCGGGCCGACCAAGCGCGCCAGCCGGGTTGTCCCACCCACATCGGGGATTAATCCCAGCAGCGATTCGGGCAGGCCGATTTTCGCGCCCTCCGCTACGATACGGAAATCCGCCGCCAACGCCAGTTCCAGCCCCATCCCCAGGCAGAAGCCGTGAATCAGGACGACGACCGGCAGTGAACACGCCTCGAATTTATTGACAATCCCCTGGTAGTACGCCGTGAGGGGAAACAGGTTGTCGCGCCAGCTCTCACCAAAGCGTTCCGCCGCGGTCATGAAGTCGGTTACGTCTATCCCGGCGGAGAAGCCCCGGCCTTCGCCACGCAGGATGACCGCCCGAATGCCGGGGAGCTTCTCGGCGCGTTCGATGGCGACGGCTAAAGCGTCCATCATCTCCCGGTTAAGCGCATTGCGTTTGTCAGGGCGGTTGAGGATGATCTCGAAAATAGTGTCCCGCTGGTGGGTGGTAATCAGGTTGGTCATGGTCTCACTTCCTCGTCACAAGTTGATAGTCGAACGTAAAGAATCTGCATGGCTGATTTCAGCGTACCGCTGGCGTTATTCCTGGCGGAAACCAATATCGTCCACAATCACCACAGCGGATGGCGTGCGATCAAAGACCAACCAGACCGTGTCAATGGCGGTGGGGTCGAAATCCGGGTTCTCCGCAATGAAGGCCGACAAGGGAAGTTCGACGTGCTGCAAGACCGGCATCGTTGACCAACTACCGAATGGGGTTTTCTGTAGGCGCACGCTGACCGGCGGCTGAAGCGCGGCAAAATCACTCAACGGCAGCCGTGCGGATTCTCCAGCCCGATCTACGAGTTCGATCGTGAAATCCGTCCCGCCCGAATCGTTTTCCGGCCCAGGGATGCGGGTAGCCTGGCGCGGCAGGTTATCCGGGTTGGCATCCTCGCCGGTGACGGCCAACGCCATCACCAGAACACTGCGTAGGTCGGATACCAGCCCGTTTTCGGGCAGCGTTATTTTGTAAACTGGGGCGCCATCCGTGACGGCACGATCCCATCCCAGATAAGCGGCACTCGTCGCGCGTAATCCCCCCGGCAGACTGATTTTCTGCTCCCGCCAGACCGTCAGGTTTTCGCCGGCCAGCCTGCCACCGGGCAATGTGGTGGTGGTGGCATTGAGGTCCTCGCCATAACTGCTGACAAAGGTGGTGTGACTGTCGGCGTACTGAGTCTGGTAGCGGGTATCCGGCAGCCAGGCACTGCCGGTGTACGGGTCACGGAAAAGCGCCCGGTAATCCGTCTCATCTTTCAGGGTCGCGTTCAAAAAGGCCGTGATGAAGCCCTGCGCGGCCTGCTGCTGCGCCTCACCGGGCATAATCGGCGCGGTATTCAGAAATTGGCCGCTCAAGCCGGGTTGCCGGTCATGTCGCCCCCAAACCGTGTTGAACTGCCCGTGATTGGCACCCGCCAGCCACACCAACGCTTTGAAGTGGTCGCCCGTCGTGAACTGCACGCGATCATAGACGTTCGCGCCGTCGAAGTTCACAATATCGTTGTCATACCCGCCCTGAATCATCAGATAACTCACGTTTTCCAGCGGTGTCACCTGGTTCATCGGTGCGTACTGCCCATCAACCGGCGCAAGAGCAACCACGCCGCGAATGTCAAAACCATAGTCAAAGGCGATATTGGCGTTGCCCGGGTAGCTCGGCAGATGATTAAACGCGGCGGCGATGAGCGCGGCTTCGCCCCCGCGTGAGTGGCCGCCGACGGCGATTCGCGCCAAATCAACCCGGTGATAAAACGGGCTGTCCGGCATCGCATTCCAGGTGCGCCACCAGCGGAGATGCTCCAGCAGCAGCCAGCCCCGCAGGTCATTTTCCTCACGCAGCTCCCCCAGAATCGGGTCGGCAATGCCATCGGAATTGAGAAAGTTTTCGTCTACCGAGACGACAATATAGCCCTGACTCGCCAGATGTGTCCCCAGGTAGGCATAGCCCGTATCGGAAAACTCGGTCATGTCATGGTTGCCATGCACGATGACAAACAGCGGGAACGGCCCAGCGCCATCGGGATACCAGACGCGGGCATTGATCGGCAGGGCCGTAGCATCAAAACCCCAGAACGCCGTGCGTGCCGCGCCAGAAACGCCCGACCAGTTCCCCACGAGCGCCGTGCCATCCACCGTCCCGGTGATGAGGTCGGCGTCAGCCCCATATTCCCGGCGCAAAAGGTCACTACCGCTGCCATAGGTCAGGGTCAGCACATCATATGTGCCGGGAAGCGTTGGATCGGGTAAATTCAGCGGGGCGGCATTGGTTCGTGATGCCATGAGCGAATCCGGTGGCAGACTATTGGCTGTGCCATCGCTCAGAGTCCAGGCCACGCCCAGCACCAGCAGCACCACACCGGCGGCCAGCCCACTGAGCGTAATCCCTTTTTTCAACGCCGACAGTGACCCCAGGCGGCGGCTGACCAGCAGCGCCACACCCCCACCGACCAGCGACCCGGTGAGAAGCGTCCAGCCGATGAGTGTGACCAAATCGCCCGTACCCGCGATGTTGAAAATGGTTTTCGCCAACAGCACAACAATGAGGACGCTCCACACCAGCCAGCGGAGATACACCGCCGAAATCGCCTGGTAGAAACGCACCAGCAGCGGAAGCGCCCCATGCGAGACCAACAGCCCCAGCAGCGCCACCAGCAGGGTCAGGATGATACCCGGTACAGGTAATCGTGGATTCGCGCTGATGAGCGAGAGCGCCAGCAAAATAAAGGTCAGCAGCGCCAGTCCCAGCCCGGCACCACGCCATCCCACCGGATCGGGCGCGATGGCCGACCAGACCCGCTTGAAAAAGGTGGCAACACGCGAGCGGAAGCCGGGTTTCCCGGTCGTTTCAGTTGAGTTAATTGACATTGAGGATGATCTCGAAAATAGGCTTCCGCTGGTGGGTGGTAATCAGGTTGGTCATAAGTGCCTTTCCTCATCACAAGTGGACAGTCGAAATTTTAAGGGAGGGGGGTGTAATTGCCGGAATTGACCAGGGCTTCATACACCGAGCCAGACCAGACTTCCACCCGTTCGCAATAGCCCGCCAAGCCCCCTGAGGTTACATCACCAATCGTGATGGTCCAGTTGACCGGATACGCATAACCACCTTGCGATTCGGGCGTTCCCCGGATGGTGTAAGCCCGATGACCGGAATCCACAGACTGTTTATGCTGGGCGCGGATCTGCTGCGGCGTCGCGCCATCCACCACATATCGGGCCAGGATCGCCTTCGCCCCATGCAGGGCTTGCGGTGAATACACGCTGGGATGCTGCAAGTTGTAGCACAGGACGCTCAGGTGATGCACCGCCCCCGCACCACCGGGGTTCTCAAATTCCCAGGCGAGCATTTGATGAAAATGATCCTGGCAGGTCATTCCATTATGCCACATACCGCCGCATTCCGGGCAGCGAGAGTCCATCTCCATGTGACCGCTCTCCCCTCAACTCGTGACACTAGCATAGCGACTGCCGCAGCCACATGAAAGGCCGGACTACAGCGTGAAGGCGCTTACCACCGGGTTGATTCGCATGATGCAGAAGGGCTGGTGTAACAAAAACCCCGCCGGGGACGCTTTGCAGTATCATGAGAATAATGACAATCACACATATAGAGCGAGGCCGTGATGCTGCAAGGATTAGACACCGTTGATTGGCTGAATCTCAAACACAATTTTGGCACTGCCGAGAATCTGCCCGGCTTGCTGCGCCAAGTGCTGTCTGATGAGGCCGAGACCCGCCGCAAGGCATTCATTAATCTTAAGGACTGTATTTGCCATCAGGGTACGACCGTTGAGGCGACTGCGCCGGTCATCCCTTTCCTAATTCAGATGCTCGCGATGGAGGGTTTTCAGAATAAAGCTGGCATCCTCGCATTCTTTGTTATCGAATTAATCCCATGTGACTATTGGGAGTATTACGATCCACCTGAGTGGACACCCTGGGATGCCGACATCCGCCGGGAAGTGGCAAAGGGGCTGCCTGTTTATCTGAACCTGCTCGATGACCCGGATCACAGAGTCAGAATATGGGCAATCACCGTTCTTTTTTCAACCTGGTTCCCTGAAGACCACGCTTCAACAATCGCCACTGCCTTGCGCCAGCGTATCACGGTCGAGGTCGATGAGGGAGTCAAGACGCTGGCGGTCATTGGCCTGGGGGCACTGGTCGCCGGATACCGTCAAATTCTGGCTGGTCGGATCGCGGAAGATATCCGTTTGTTCCAACATTTCTGGCAGTCAGAACAGGGGGCGCTGCGTTACGTCGCCGGATCATCCCTGACCAGACTGCTGGAGGATCAGTCCCCGGAAGATGTCATTCAGCGGCTCGTTTTGGGCATGGCGCGCCCGGAGTTATCTGAGCGACCCTCAGGGATAGTGCTGCCTAAATTCCTGGTTGAAGGCACAATCATTACAGAAGAAACAGACGCCATCGTTGCCCTGTCACATCTGAGCCCGGAACGCCGCCTGCGTGCCTATACGGACGCACTTAACCTGACGGACACCGCCGAACAAGCACGCCTCATCGCCGGTACGCTGCTGGAGAATATCTTTAATGGGAGTCGGGGCATGATTTCGACAACAGGACACACTGCTAAAGCCAAGGATGGCACACCCATCGTTGAATACCAGGCGACGCGACAGGAGCGCTCCCTGGATACGCTGACGAATGAGCAAAAGCAAGCCATACGGTTGGTTCTGGAAGCCGATAAGATGTGGGAAATCCCCAACAACCTGCTGGAGCGGTTCGGGATATTCGGTTCACGCGAGAAATTGCTCGCCCGACTCAAAAAGGAAGGGCTGGCGTAACAAAAACCCCGCCAGGGTGGGCGGGGCTGTGTGGAGGTGACCGGAGTTGCACCGGTGTCCGAAAGATTCGAGGACGCACGTCTACACGTGTAGTCAGCCCTTTAGCTTTCGCCCCCGCTAGCCCCGGCTGACAGGGTATGGCGGTGGCTAGCCGATAGTTCTTTGGCCTGCAGTATCGGCGTCAACAGACCGCACGGCATCTTTGGTGACGCCTGCCTATCCACCCGGATGACGACGGCTGGGGCAGACGGCCAGCCTCGCAAGGCTGGCGCTATGTCAGATCGCCTTAGGCGGCGACGGGCATAGCGTAAGTGTTGTTGTTGGCAGTTAATTGCCGTGCCCGTTTTAACGCGGCCAGGCTCCGCGACGCGCAGTACGGACTCAACCTCCCCCGTCGAACCTGTTTCACCCCCGTACTTAACCTTATTTTAGCAAATCTGTGCGGGAATGTAAATGTGCAGCGGCGCAGTGAACAGGACTAACGCATCAAATTTACTCTATGCAAAGAAGCCTTTTCTGTCCCCTCCCTAGCAGGGAGTCAGTCAAACAGAACCAACAAGTCGCCCCCGCTGGCGGTGACCGAAGGAAAGATTTAGAGGGGGTAAAAAAGCCAGCGGCACGTATTACCCTGGCGCAGTCGGTGCCTTTTCGATTTTCAAAACAAATGTTCAAGCAAATGTTTGAACAAATCTTCGCGCAAAAATTCCCCATCTGCCGCCGTTTTGGTGGTATGCTGGCACTAACGAACAACCACACCGACCACCTCACGACCACCAGCAACCACTTTCCTGGAGCGATCAGGCTATGAAGCGAACCCGCTATCGAGCTAACAAACTCACCGCTGATAACCCGGATTGCTGCAATCGCTGCAATCGCCGCGAAAATCCGTCTCGCAGCAAAATTACGCCCCTTTTTCCCCGTGTCTGATGGGTTAAATGGCATTTTATCGAAGAATTTGCGGCGATTTAGACCCCTGTTGCAACAAAATACCCGGCGTGAGCCGCATAAACCGCCAGCATTGCCGGCACAGTGGATAGGCCGCTTACGTCTGGCGGGCCTTTTCCAGGACATTCTGCAAACCGGGGGGGAGCGGCGCTTCAAAACACAGCCGTTCGCCGCTGGTAGGCTGGTCGAAACACAGCCGCGCCGCGTGCAGGAACTGGCGCTTCAGCTTGATGCGCTGTTTGCGGAAACCATACACCATATCCCCCACAATCGGGCAGCCGATAAACGCCATGTGAACGCGAATCTGGTGGGTGCGCCCGGTATACAACCGTATACGTACCAGCGCCCGTTCATCCAGGAAATCCCGGTCAATCACTTCGTATTCCGTGATGGCCGGTTTACCGTCACGGGCCACCGCCATCCGTTTGCGCTGGTTCGGGTCGCGGGCGATGGGCGCTTCAATCCGCCCGGTTGCGGTGGGTGGGGTGCGTTCCAGTAGCGCAAGGTAGAACTTTTCTACGGTTCGCTCCTGGAATTGTTCCGATAACCGGCGGCGCGCCAGGTCATTCTTGGCGACCACGATCAGGCCGCTCGTCCCCTTGTCCAGCCGGTGGACAATCCCCACCCGGCGGAAGTCAATCGTCATCTGCCCAATCTGCGGCCAGCGGGCGAGGATCGCGCTGACCAGTGTGCCGGTTTCATCGCCAACAGCCGGATGCACCACCATACCGGCAGGCTTATCAATTACCGCCAGGTCATCATCCTCATACACCACCACCAGCGGGATGTCCTCCGGCTGTACACCGCTAAGTTCATCGGGGATCGGAACAGTAATCACGACCTGTTCCCCCCCTTTGAGCCTGAGACCGGATTTTTCCACCTGACCATCTACCGTGACCAGGCCATCCCGAATGAAATGCTGCATCTGGGCACGGGAGAACCGCGTCCCCAACTGCGCGACAATGATTTTATCCAGCCGTTCGCCGGATGCCTGCACGGTAAACTGTATCTGCTCGGAGTCCATATCCTCTGTCCTGAACCGCAAAACCCGACACCTAATTCGTCGGCGCGGGCGGCGAATTACGTGTCACATTCGGGATTTCCAGCGCGATATTGTAATAGATGCCGTTTTCGTCGAATTGGAGGCTCGGCGGTGACGTATGCAGGCTCTGCCACAGGAACGGCAGTACCCCGCCTGTAATCCAACGTCGCTCACCACTAGCGGCCAGTTCGGAGAGTTTCAACCCGGCAGCATCCCCATCCCACAGGATGACCGGCGCACTAATATCATAGGGGACAGCCTGCGCCGACACCCAGGCCGCTTCGGGTTCGTAAATCACCGGGCTGCCGCTGATGTTCTTGCATAAATTTGCTAATTCTTCGTAATAATCGTAATCCCAACCGGAGAACGAGTCGGTTTTCCGTTCCACCCCGTTAATCCGTATCACCAGGGTTTCGACCACTGGAACGGTCGCGCTGGGGGGTTCCTGGTTGGCGCGGCTTTCATACTTAAAATAATCTTCGTCCAGGGTAAGCTGCCAGACAAACGTCCGTATCTGATCGTCGGTCACACGATCCCAGAGCGTCTGAATGGTAAACGCGCCCAAATCATTCGTCCAGATCACACGGTTATCCCCATAGATCGTGCAGGACGGAATCTCACTGCGGGCAGTAAAGCTCTGGGCGTAATCGCCGCCTTCGACATCGGCACGAAACACCACGGTACTCGGACTACGATCCCACGCAATGGGGTCGGTACTGGTCGTGCTGCTCTGGGGCTGGCCGCTGTTGTTGTTACCACAGGCCGCCAGCACGAGTACCAGCAAACTCCATAAAATGATGATTCGTCGCATCGGTTCGCTCCTCATCACAGAATGATTCTTTCTATCAATAGATCAGGTGGCTGTCTGGCGTGACGCCTGTGACACACCTCACCATTCTGATTGTATTACAAGCTGGCGGGCGAAGATAGTCATGTGAGGAGGCTCTAACATCCATCACAAAATCCCTACCCATCGCAGAAAAAAGCCCCCACAAGAATTTTGTGAGGGCATTGTGGGTCCGCGTGGAGACTGGAGTCTACAAACGGCGCTGCAACACCTGAATCAGGCGTTCAAATTCAGCGGCCTTTGCCGGTTCGGAAAGATGCGCCACCCCAGCGGCCACCCGCAACGCGGTGATGAGGGTCTGGATTTCCTGGGCCGAGAAGGCTTCATTCTCAGGGGCAAGCATGGCTCCAGCGTTGAAAACGACCTCGCTCCCACCCGTGCTGGTATCATCGGTCTTTGTGGCGGCTCCGTTCTGGTCAACCGGTTTGACACTGCCCACACCACGCACCGGCGGCCCAATACGCTCTGTACTACCTCCGACGGTGCTGATTCCCTCAACCGAAGCAGCCCCACCCGCGCCCGCGCTGACTCGCGCTTCCCGGGCATAGGCTTCCAGCAGGCCGTGCAGTTCTTTGGCTTCCGCAATATCAAACTGCGCCCAGATGTCACTGCTGTGTCCCCAGGAGAAAATCAACTGGGCTTCCACCACCGACCCCTGGTAGATTTTCTGGTCGGCATACTTCAACTGCTCGAAGTACGCCCGCTGGAACGACCAGCCCAGGCTGCTAAACCAGGCATTCCACTGGTTTTCCAGGGTTTTCCAGCCACGTATGTTACCACCTTGATTCCCGAACGTGGTCGTTTTAGCCAGTTTGTTCGTCCAGCTTTTGATGTCGCTCACATCGTCAAAACCGTGTTCGGTCAGGATGATGCGTGGTGGGCGCAGGCCGACGCTCTGGCAGTATTTCACCGCAAAATTAAAGCGCCCACAGTGCCACATCGCGCCGATCTTAGAGACATCCTGCGGCCAGGTATCCGGCATAATCAGGCCACGTTCCTCTGGCGTCCCACCGATAAAGCCGCTAGTTATGACACCACAGGCGTACTCGTGCAGGCCGAGAATCATTGTGTCACGGTGTTCGGCCAGCAGTTCTAAAACCCGATGGGCGCGTTTCCAGTCGTTATCGACATCTGTCGGGTTCCCCACCGCCCAATTGCCCACGACGAGTTTCAGCCCTTCTTTAGCGGCCAGTTCCATGACTTCCACATGCCACTTAAGGACGACATCACTGAACTGTGGCTCATTGGTGGTATAACACCACAGGTCAGCACCATCAAGCTCTTTTTTCTTTTGTGCAACCCAATCCTTCGGGCTGAGCTGCTCGTGGATGTTGTCATCGCCTTTACTACCCCAGGAACGATGAATCACAAGGGTATTGGGCAGGGTCTTTTTTATATCGCGGGCAAGTCCAGCGGCATCCAGGATCAGAACGGCGTCTGGTTGTAACTTGGTCAGATGTTCAAGGAAATAATGCGTATCCGGCACATTCTGTCCGTGTACATTTAATGAAATCCGTGACCCCACCATGACGCTGCCCCCACTTCGCTTGTTTCTAATTTATTTGTGTTTGAGAATAGTTTAGCACATTATGATTTTTCGACACGTAAGGATACTCGTACCGGAAATAACGGACCGTTCAGAGAGGTGGAGGGTGATATTGTTATAGTAAATATCTGTCAACCAATTCCCATACAAAAACACCTCAGGCTGAAGCACTGGGGCGCTAGAGTGATTGGGTGAAGGGATGGTTCGCGTTACCCGTTCGACTGGGCCAGCAGCGCATCACGCGCCACCTCTGCCGGGGTGAAATTGGGGTTTTTCTCCAGCGCCGTGTTGAAGTTCAGCAGCGCCCGGTCATTATCGCCCAGTGCCTCGCGTGCGATCCCGGCATAGTAGTAGATTTCCTCAATCTGTTCCGCCGTGCCGCCTTGGTCGAGCGTCGTCCGCGCCAGTTCAATCACGTCCTGGTAACGCCCCACCGCGTTATAGGCCTCGAACATGCCGAACTCATACCAGGTAATGCGGTAAGGCAGTCGCAGCTTACGGGCTTCATCATAAGCCGCCACCGCGTAATCATAGGCCGCCGGGTCATAGGCCGCCAGCGCCACATAATTCGTGCCGATGTCGAACCAGGCGAAGGCATTACCGGCGTCGGCCATCGCGTCATTCCGCGCCATTTCCAAGGCATTGAGCGCATTCTGCAACGGATCCACATTATCTCCCAGGATGGCCTGCACTTCGGCCTCGCGGCTGTAATCGTACAGGATGATATAGGTCCGGTTGAAGTGTGCCCAGAATTCGTTCACATGGTCATAGGTATAGGTGATGTTCGGCCCCAGATAGCTATCATAACTATTGAACGCACCGGCGCTGTCGTCATAGCCGACCAGCAGCAGGTAATGTCCCATCCAGCCCAGGCGATCCGGCTCCGGGTCGTAGCCCATTTCGATAATCACTGGGAAATTGTTCACCAGCAGGGTCTTGAGTAGTTGCAGATCACCACCCACCCGGTTGATGGCGCGGGTTGTGCCGGGGAGCTGGGTGTTGACATAGTCCACCATCTGCCAGGGACTCACATTGCCGTCGTTGGTGTTGGGCTTGAGCCAGTTGGCGGCGACTTTCTGGTCGGCATCGTAGCCGAAGTAGGTCAGGCCCATTGTCAGGGTGGCCGGGCCACAGTTGTTCCATAATTGTGGGATATGCTGGAATCCGGTCAGGCTGTAAGCGGCGGGTAGTTCCGTCGTGGTGGTATCCTGCGCCAGGGCCGCCGCCGGGAGCAGTGCCAGGATGATTCCCAGAATGAAGATGCGAATGATGGCCTTGTTATTCATCACGTTTCCCTCTCTGATGTCTACCCGCTATTATAATGCAGCCTCGCCACAGTCAACCCGTTTCCTCATCTACGCTTCACCAACGGACAGAAGGCGCAATGGGTACCGTTGTCAGTCATCAGCGGTCCGTTTTCAGGAAAAGCAGTGCAGGGACGTGAGCGGCATTTTGTTGCGATGGGGGGTGTTTTCGCCGCAAATTGCCGTCTAAAACGCGGATTGCACCAGCCTGCCAGGGGTAAAAAGGGTGCGTTTTTTGCAGCGAACCGGATTTTCGCGGCGATTGCAGCGATTGCAGCAATCCGGGTTATCTGTGGTCAGTACAAGCAGAGAGATTCAACCCCCCTCCTAATCTCTCCCGCCAGCAGGGGAGGAATCTCGACTCCCGTCTCGTTTGCGGCGGCTGAGACGAGGGTAAAAGCCGGTTTTTCTGGGGAACAATCCAGCGCGACTGCAATAGTTGAGGCATGAGGAAATCCAGTAGGCGGTATGGGCAGGTATGTCAGTTCCACAATATCACAAAACGGGGCACAAATGGGGAGTTTATGTTCAAATTTTTGTTCAAACATTGGGTTAGAAAATAGTTGTCAGTTTTTAGTCATCAGTAGTCAGGAAAAGCAGTGTGGGGCGGGGGGCAGAAGGCTATAGTGGTGAGGAACAGGCAGCCCTAAGGCTGCCAAAAAGATCAAACAAAGTTAGATTGCCACTCCTGTACTGTTTGTTGTATATCTGAATGGCTATTCTCTACAGCAAACAGCGTAAAATCTCCAATCTCTGGCTCGATCACAATTGGAAGTGGCAGGGTTGTTGGTTTGTCTGACATTGGCTTTTCGACATAATTCCCCATTGGCTCTAAGCCAACCAGAAAACGCTTCAGGGTTGTCTCAATGGCCTCCCGGCTATTATCAATTCCAATCCAGTTGCGGCCCAATTCAGAAGCAACAGCTAAAGTAGTTCCTGAGCCTGAGAAACAATCCAGGACAAGATCGCCGGGATTTGAGGACGCTTCTACAATGCGTTTAAGTAGTTCCGGGGGCTTTTCGGTTGGATAGCCAGTGATCTTGATGTTTTGATTGTGAGCATCCCTTACATCAAGCCAGATGTCTTGCACCGCCACTCCCTGGCTTTGGTCTAGATATATTTTCCGCCTGGGGTTGCCGTTGGGCGACCAATAAATCTCTCCCCTTTCATCCATCTCATCTAGCACACTTGGAGGATATTGCCAGTGTTTGCCTGGCGGCGGCTCCTTTCCTCTCCAGGGCTTGCCAGTTTCACCATTACGGGTACCTGGAGCATGTACCGGAACCTTTTTATAACGGCGACCTGTTTCCTTTTCGATATATTGGTATTCCTTCTCAACCTTCTCAGGTGTCCAGGGTTCGTAAGCCCGATTCCAAACATAGTCATCAGACTTTGTGTAAAAGAGGATATAGTCAGAGACGTTACCATAGGTTTTACGGGTGTAGTTTTTAGGGTTTGATTTACGGCGAGTAATAAAGTTTCTAAAATTTGATCCTCCAAAAACCTCATCCATCACTACCTTGATGTGAAAAGCCATATTGCTATCAAGATGAAGATAAATTGACCCGTCCTCAGCTAAAAGCTCTCTAAGCAAGATCAGCCTTTGTCTCAAGAATTCGATAAATTCCCCACCTGATAGTAAGTCAGTATAGGCGTCCTTCTGTGATCTAGATTTAAAGACACTGTTTGTGGCAAATGGCGGGTCTATATAGACCAGCCGAACTCGGCCTTTTATGTCTGGATTTTGCAGGAGAGAAGCTAGAACCGGCAAGTTATCGCCATAGTAAAGCCTATTATCGTCGCCATCGGATGACGGCTGCCAAAGGGTTCTGATCTTAGCAGATTTAGTTGCCAAGATTTCCTCAGCAGGTGTTTTTCCCTCATACCTCAGCTCGACCTTGATTTTGGATGGACTGGAGTCAGGCAGTGTATGCCCATTTTCTCCATTCCACTTGGTCTTAGTGTCTCCTGTCGCCATACAATCCCCGTTACGATCTCAACCATTCATAAGTAATTTTCTCTGGAACCATCCTCAAGGTTGCCACAGCAATTTTATCCTGCCAACTTTCCTCTAGTCTCGCGTAGTCATCCCACATTGAACCCAAAAGCAAACCGGGGCCATCGTTGATAAAAATAACTTTGATATTTAAGTTATGGCTCTCAGCATAGCTGAGTATCTCATTGGCAGCATTGCGATAACCGCCAGTTCGATCATCCTCTTGCGCTCCGCCTCGATCTCCATCATATCGAGCCAAACCTATTGCCAAAATGTCCTTCCCGTTAGTGTCATACAAAACAAAATCTACGGGTCGATTGGGGTATGGATAATCATCAAATACCTCTCCAAGTCGAATATCCAGCCCCGCTCTTTTCGGCCCTTTTAGCTGAAGCTCTGGAAAGTGTGAGTTTATCATATCAAACAACCGCTCAGTCAGGTCATATCCACTCTTGCCTCGATCTTTGTATTCCCAGAGCAAGGCACACAACGCTTCATCAGGCAAAGGTCTCGATGTAAAAGCTGCCTGCACTTCATTAATGGGGCGGAACTTATCGCCAAACCGGTCAACAATCTCCTCGGCTCTTGTTTTTCTCTTGAGCATTTCCACCGATGTACTTGGGCTGACGTATCTCTTAAATACCCTCGCCAGTTGTATTCTCATCCAAGGTTCTGCAACCTCAGCAATCATCAGAAAAAATCTCTGTGAGCTTTCCGAAGATTTAAGCAATTGACCGAACATCGTCAGCACGGGCTGGTATAACAAACACGCATCCTCCAAAGTATCTGGATAATATTCGCCAGACGCCAGCGTGATCCAGTTATGACCATCTTCTTTGAATTCAGCGAAAGCCCTGCGTTTTCGTGCCATTTGAAATCCTCATAAAGTTCTGATTCTTATGTGATATTTTCCTTTAGCTTAAGCGATTTAGCAAATATGTTTTCCACTTTCTGCTCCATATCACATAATAGTTATTGGACGCACAGTGTTCCGTTTCAGAATAACTCGGACACCAGGAAGGGTAAAAATAGAGGCGGCTTCCCAAGCACTTCCTCATCTATGTTTCGCCAACGCGCATGATGCGAATCTGACAAATGCCTGCGGCCTGATCGGTAAACGAGACTCGCCAGTGATGGCGATTCTCGACTTTTGGATTCTGAGCCAACCTCACCCGTTGGCTGCCCGCTCCAAACCGGCGATGTCAATTTTCTTCATCTGAAGCATAGCATCCGTCACCCGTTTTGATTTTTCCGGGTCAGGATGATTCAGCAGTGCAGACAAAGCGTCCGGGTTAATCTGCCAGGATAGGCCGTACCGGTCTTTGAGCCATCCGCACTGTTCGGCCTGGGGGTCAGCGGACAATTGATCCCAGAAATGGTCAACCTCAGCTTGCGACTGGCAGGAAACGAGGAGCGAGGTGGCTTCCGTAAAGGTAAACGCATGGGCAGTGCCACCATCCATCGCCATGAACTCCTGACCATGAAGACGGAAAACCGCATGTTTCACGGCACCAACCGTCCCCATTTCCCCTTCACCATAGCGTTCTATCCGCTCGATTCCGGAATCCTGGAACAGCGATGTGTAAAACTTCATCGCGTCCTCCGCTTTGCCGTTGTGTGTTCCAACGAACATCAGAAACGGGGTGATTTTCTGCGCCCGCGCCGCCAGGTTTAGCTGCCAGGAAAGCCCATAACGATCATTGAGCCATCCGAATTTTTCACTGAACTGATATTTCTGTAGGGGCATCAAGGCCGAGCCACCCTCAGAAAGCTGTTCCCATATCGAGTCGATTTCCTGGATGGTCTCGCAGTTCACGAACAATGACAGAGACGGGGTGAACTTGAACATCGGGCCGCCATCCAACGCCATGAACTGTTGACCGGCAAGCTCGAACACCCCGGTAATCACCTTCCCTTCCATGCCTTTCCACGGCCCTTCTAACGGCCCATCAGGATAGCGTTGTATGCTCTCGATCCTGCTGTTGGCGAAGATAGAGGTATAAAAGTGCATCGCTTCTTCAGCCTGGGTGTCAAACCATAGGAACGTTCTGATTTTTGGGTTCATCCGCTCATTCCCTCATGACTATTGGGTCGGGGCATTACACGCTGAATACAAGATCAGGATAGGTGAATCGGCGCAAAGAGTCAAGAACAAATATTCTAATTTACATCCGGCACACTTTTTCCCAAAATCACCTGGGATATATTGTTGCAAAGTTTGTTAATTTCCCAAGTATTACAGCCATATATCCCCCGTTTTTCCAAGTAAGGCGGCGAGTCACAAACCTTACCTGTCGATAACCTGTAGATAACTTTCTACAGGCTGTCGAAAACTGTCGATAAGTAGAGTCTCGTCTGTCGATAACCGTACCCTTGTAAGATAAATTCTTAGAAAAAAGCGCCTATCGGAGGGTCGCTGTTCAAACTGTCGAAAGTTTTCTACACGCTCCTGTAGAAAACTTTATCCCACAGATATCGCTTGTTTATCGCAGGTTTTGGGTTAATCTGGGTTAATATTGGGTTATAAGATTGTCACCTGCGATAAATAACCCACATTACAGAGTGGGTTATGAAGTTTTCGACAGTTTCGACAGGCCCTACTACAACTGCTACCCTATAGATAAAACAATAACCCCCAAGAAATTAGATTCATACTGCTCGCGTACCGGTCTGTATGATTATTTCCCAAAGTGGGTGTTAAACTGGTAAAAGAACGTGGAATGAGGTGAATATGCGGACTCCAGGGCAAGAAGACCAGATGACCCAACTGAAAGAGAAAATCACGATTCTTCAACGCTTAGCGGAAATCAGTTTGGTGCTGAACTCCACGCTGGAACTGCCTGACCTGCTCGGTTATCTGATGGATGCTGCTGCACGCATCACAGGCTCGGAGGCGGCGTCGGTACTGCTGTGGGATAAAACCACGCGGGAGCTGCGCTTCGCCGCGACAACCACCGACCAGACGGACATTAACCTGATTGGTCAGCCCGTACCGCTGGAAGGCAGCATCGCCGGGGTGATTATGCAGCGTCAGACGCCCATGCAAGTAGACGATACGCTATCTGACCCGCGACACTACACCAAGACCGACCAGGATAATCAGTTCCAGACCCGGTCCCTCCTTGGCGTGCCCATGGTTTCGCGTACTGATGTGATTGGTGTGCTGGAGGTGGTGAACAAGCATCAACTCCCCTGGACAGAAGATGACAGGGATTACCTCTCGGTGTTGGCTGCGCAGGCCGCCGTCGCTATTGAGTCGGCTCAATTGGTTGAGGCACTGCGCAAAGCAAACCGCGAACTCAGCGAGATTGACGCTCTCAAAAACCAGTTTATCGCGTTGGCTTCACACGAACTGCGGACTCCGTTGGCGGTTGTCCTGGGATATGCCAGTTTCCTGAGCGAATCGGCTGAAGGGGAAACCGGCGATCATGTCAAGAAACTGATGGCCGCCGGGCTGCAACTGCGCGACATTATTGAAGACCTGACCAATCTGCGCTACCTGCAACAAAATGTAGCCGAACTGCAACGGGGTGATATTCCTCTGACGGACATCATCTACGATGCTTGTAAAGACGCCAACACGCTGATTGACGCCAAAGGCCATACCCTGTCGCTTGACCTGCCCACCCGGAGTATCCGGCTGTATGTAGACCAGGTGCGGCTGGAGATGGCGCTGGCGAATATCATCAACAATGCCGCCCGGTTCACACCGGAAAACGGGAAGATTACGATCAAAGCGGAGAAGCGTAGTGATGAGGTGTGGATCAGTATCACCGATACCGGTATCGGTCTGGAACCCGAACACCTGGATTTGATTTTCAACCAGTTTTACCAGGTTGAAAGCCCGATGACCCGCACTTATGGTGGGTTGGGAATCGGGCTGAGTATCGCGCGGGCGATGGTGGAAGCCCACAGCGGGCGCATCTGGGCGACCAGCCCCGGTCTGAACCAGGGGACAACGATCACCATCGCGCTGCCGTTGGCGAAGCTCACCAAAAGTGAATAGAATGAAAGGTGTAATTGAATGGGGACACCCCAACGATGATTGAGACACCCGCTACAATCCCGATTCGGCTGTGGAAAGATGATCATGAGAAAATCAGGATAGGGGGAACGCGCGTCCTTCTTGAACTGGTCATTCACGCTTTTAATCAGGGCGAAATGCCAGAGGCGATTCAGGATAGTTATCCCACTCTCTCATTGGCTGAAGTCTACGCTGTAATTGCCTGTTACCTCACCCACCGCGCCGAAGTTGACTCGTATATGCGGGAAGCTGACGCCATTGCCCGCCGCATTCAGCAGGAAGCCGAGGTGGCCTACGGCCCTGAGGTTCGTGCCTTACATGCGCGATTGCGTGGTTTACGGGATAAATAAGAAGTGCCGCCATGCGTTTTCTCGCTGATGAGAATTTTAACGGCAGAGTTTTACGCGGTATCCGACGGGAAATGCCAGATGTAGATATTGTCCGCGTGCAGGATACCGAGATATACCAAGCCGCAGACCCTAAGGTGTTGGAGTGGGCAGCACAACAAGGTCGTATCCTTTTAACCCACGATGTAGAAACTATGATTGGGTTTGCTAATGAGCGTATCGCCGCCGGGTTATACGTTCCAGGGGTTATTATCGCCCGCTATTCCCTATCCGTTGGTGCCATTATTGCTGATTATGCTGGGTGCCAGCGAGCCGTCTGAATGGGAAAATCGGGTTACATTTCTACCACTTTAAGCTAGATCAGCGTTTATATACGGAGAAAGATCACTATGGGCGTACAATTTACCTGGTTAGGACATTCCGCGTTTGCCGTTGATATTGATGGTCACCCCGTTCTGTTCGACCCATTTCTGACAGGCAACCCGTTGGCCTCAACGACGGCTGACCAATTGGATGCGGACATCATTTTTCTGTCGCACGCGCATGGCGATCACCTGGGGGATACCGTCCCGATTGCGCTGCGCACCGGGGCGCGGGTCGTTGCCAACTTCGAAATCTGTAATTGGATGAATGGCAACGGCGTGAGCAATACGCATCCTCAGAATCCGGGCGGTGGCTGGGATCATGGCTTCATCCACGCCAAATGGACTGTCGCGCATCATAGTTCCTCGTTCCCTGATGGCACCTATGGGGGGGAACCCAACGGCTTTGTGCTGACGACTGAACGCGGGCAGCGCCTGTATTTCGCCGGGGATACCGCCCTGTTCAGCGATATGCAGTTGATCGGTAATCTAGGGCTGGACGTGGCGTTTCTGCCGATTGGCGATAACTTCACGATGGGGCCGGAGGATTCACTGGAGGCGATCCGGCTGCTGCGTCCCCGTTATGTAGTGCCGATGCACTATAACACATGGGACTTGATCGCGCAGGATGCCGGAGCCTGGGCAAACCGCGTGTCGAACGAAACGCAGGCCCAGCCGATTGTTCTCGATCCCGGCAATACCTTCCCGCTGCCCTAACCGGGAGGACGGCGCTTTTGCAGACCGTTTCTTGGGTGTGGGGCATAAGGGATTCAATACAAAGAAAAAAGGGCGACCACATCGGGTCGCCCTTTGACTCTCGGTTGTGGGAATTATTGCAGGCTGTTTACCACGAATAGTACCGCCCCGATATTGGCGGCGACCACGACCAGCAGGCCGATCAGCACCAGCGCTGGATAACCTTCATTCGTGCCGGGTACGCGGGTAGGCTTGATTTCTTTCGGAATATAACTGAAAAATTCGGCGGGGTCGAGTTGCTCGAATTCCGCCGCGTCGTAATCCTCGTGGAACTCATCTTCGTGGAATGCGGCTTCCTGATCTTCAATATGATCCAGCAGTTCATGGGCTGATCGGGTATCCGGCGCAGGAGACACTTTAGGCCGTCGGGGTGCCGGTGCCTGTGCAGGCGCGGGGGGTTCAGGTGTATGGCGCATCTGGTCGATAAAGCTGTCAATCTCCGTGACACTGGACGAACCAAACGGGCCAGAACCAAACGGGTCATCCTCCTGTTTTGGCGGCTGTGATGGCGTGGATGCAGCGTTTACCGCCTTGCTAATCCCGAAGAGGTCATCGCTTTCTTCCTCATCGTATATATCGGCGGAGATGAACTGCTGCGCGGCTTCCATCTGTGGAGATGAGGGCGTCCCGCCTAAATTCAGGTCTTTCACCCAGTCATCATAGTCATCCATGCTGGGTTCGTTGATGGCGTGGCGGGCGCTGGCGCTGCTGGTCGCAATCCCGGCATCGTGCCAGTCAATGGCAGGCAATTCTTCTTCAACCGCCGGGGGTGGCGCTGCCGGTGGCAGCGGAGCGGGCGCTGTGAAACTTGCTCCGGCCAGGATGTCATCGGCCTGTTGTGGAGGGGGAGGTGATGTGCTGGAAGTATCTTTTTGGGCCAGTACGTCCAGTCCTTTGCGCGCGGTTTCATTGCTGGGATTAATTACCAGCACGTTTTCCAGGCAGGTACGCTGCTCTTCGGGGGTATCCACCACCGCACTAAGCCATATCCAGCCCATTTCATTGTACTGGTCGAGTTCAACCGCCCGCATCAGGAGCGTACGTGCTTCATCTTTTCTCCCGGCACGGTACGCATTAATTCCTTCCCGCACCATGCCATCCACGTTCGCCGGCATACCACCATCCTCACAGCCCTATGTGTACACAGTTCATCATAACACAAAGCGTTTTCACCGCAAAAAGGCATTCAGTCCTGCCGGGTGTTTGAGGCATATACCCGTGTGCAGGCCAAACTGTGGGACGTGCCGCGCCATTTTAACCGGGGTTGGGTGGTGACATCTGTCATCTGCTTTCTTGACATATCCAACTTGTGAAACAAATCACAAGTTGTCTACGATGGCGATAGGTTCTTTATGAAAGCCCTTCACTTCGCAGCCAGAACATACCTACCAATGAATAACTGTCTCGCAGGGGGAAGTATGACTCAGTATGAGGTTTCAGATGTCGGGAAAATGGCCTCTGACGGCAATGTCGAGGGTCTGCTGCAAGCTGTAGACGCAGCGCAAAGTATAGAGGTACGCAAAGCGGCTCTTGAGGCACTGGGGGAAACCCGCGATAAACGGGTGGAAAAGATACTGCGCTCTACCCTGACTGACCCGGAAAAAGCGGTTTCTGGGGCGGCAATGGCAGCCCTTATGCGCTACTCACTCGCCAACGCCCCGGCAGGAAAACGCCGCGCCCGCCCCGCAAGCGGTGATCCGTTCCAATTCCGCCGGGAGAAGATCGCCACATTCGTGGTCGGGGCAATTGTGGTCACGGTATGCCTGATCGTGATGTTTCTGCTCATATCATCGGAAACACCGGGAATCCCGTTGATCTTCATCGTGCCGTTTGCGCTCATCTACTTCCTGGGGATGGCCGGGTGGGATTGGGAGCTGAAGGGCAACCCGTATTCGCGGGAGGTCAAGACCTTCTTATTTGCCATGATCGCCATAAGCGTTATTGGGCTTATTCCGATCAGCTATTGGGTGGGAAAAACGGTTTTTGACAGAGTCTTCCGTTAAAAAGGGTGCATTTCAAGTTGGTACAATCTACCGTAAGCTGCTGCGAGAACGCGCCGGAGGCTGGAAGCCGCCCGGCTAACGGCTTACCGTTAATCATAGCCGGGGGATTTATCCCTCGGCGCGAAATGCCCCCCGCTTGCACCTTGCCCCGCCGTATGTCACAATAGTAACTAATGATGAATATTACCCTCATCCTGACCTCACCCCTACTCGCTACGCTCGTTTTCCCCTCTCCAATTTGGAGAGGGGAGGAAGAACCGCAGGTTCGGAAGGGGTGAGGTAAAACACCCGGAGACTCGACTATGCCCGACAACACGCTGTATTACGGCGATAACCTGGACATCCTGCGTAACCGCGATTATTTCCCCAATGCGTGCGTTGACCTGATCTATCTCGACCCGCCGTTTAACAGCAGCCGCAGCTATAACGTGCTGTTCAAGGACGAAAGCGGCCTGGAAAGCGAGGCGCAGATCACGGCGTTTGATGACACCTGGCACTGGGGACACAATGCCGAGGCCACCTATGCCGACCTGATCGCGGACGCCCCGGCCAGTGTTTCGGCGGCGGTGGGGGCGCTGCGGACGATTGTGGGCACGAACCAGATGATGGCCTACCTGGTGATGATGACGGCGCGGCTGGTGGAACTGCACCGCGTCCTGAAGCCTACCGGCAGCCTGTACCTGCACTGCGACCCGACGGCCAGCCACTACCTGAAGGTGATTCTCGACACGATTTTTGGGGCGGAAAATTTCCAGAACGAGATCACTTGGAAACGTACCAGCAGTCATAACGATGCACGGCGCAAATACGGTGACGTTAGCGACATCATCTTTTTCTATACAAAGACAAGCAATTACATTTTCAATGTGCAATTTTCGGCTTATTCAGAGGAATATATTCGGAAGTTCTATCGCTTTGTGGATGATAACGGTAGAAGGTATCGGATAGATAATTTACGTAGTCCCAATCCACGTCCGAATTTAACTTATGACTATAAAGGCTATAAACCACATCCAAATGGATGGGCTGTATCACGTCAAAAAATGGAACAGTTGGATGCAGCGGGGCGATTGCATTTCCCGAAATCGAAAGACGGGCGCATTTAGCTAAAACGTTTCTTAGATGAGATGACAGGTGTTCCCGTTAGTAATGTTTGGGATGATATTAAGCCTGTTCAATCTCAAGCGGCGGAAAGACTCGGCTATCCTACTCAAAAACCCCTTGAACTGCTCGAACGCATTGTGGCGGCCAGCAGCAATCCGGGAGATATTGTACTCGACCCGTTTTGTGGCTGTGGCACGGCCATCGCCGCCGCGCAAAAATTGGGGCGTCAATGGATCGGCATTGACATCACCCACCTGAGCATTTCTCTGATGAAATACCGCCTGGAAGCCATGTTCGACCTCAAGCCCAAGACGGATTACGCCGTGATCGGTGAGCCGACCACCACCGCCGGGGCGAAGGAACTCGCCAGCTATAACCGCCATCAATTCGAGTGGTGGGCGCTTTCGCTGGTGCGGGCCAAACCGAGCGGCGGGCAGGCGGGCAGCCGTCAGGGGAAGAAGGGCAGCGACAAAGGCATTGACGGCGTGATTAACTTCGTGGACGGCAAGAATCGCGCTCCGGCACGGGTGCTGGTGCAGGTCAAGTCCGGCCATGTGAAATCGGGCGACGTGCGCGACCTGGTGGGGACGATGGAACGGGAAAACGCGGCGATGGGGGTGTTTATCACGCTCGAACCGCCCACGCGCGATATGGAGAAAGAGGCGGTCAGCGCCGGGTTTTACGAGTCGCCACTGTGGGGGCGTTTCCGCCGGTTGCAGATTTTGACGATTGACGACCTGCTGGCGGGCAAAACTGCCCAGATGCCGCGCCATGACATCACCTTCAAGCAGGCGGAACGGGTGAAAACGCCGCCGGACGCCCGGACGCTCGATATGTTTGAGGATGAGGAGTGAGGGCAGTGCCTGACCTCCCCGTCGCAATAGGGTGGGGAAGTTTGCCGGGCATTGAAATACCCGGCAAGGTGTTCCAAACCCACTAAAGGGGTTCAAAAATAGCCCCTTCAGCGGACAGGGCAGGCCCTGTCCCTACGAATCTCGTCCAGATTCTTGTAGAGATAACGAATGAGGCGTCCGCTGAGGGAGAGATTGACCCGGAGATGTTGGTTATGTATCCATCTGGGGTGTCTCCAGGTGGGTATTGGGGTGTTCACCCCATCATGGCGCTGGTGGGCTTCACTGATTTACCAATATGACCCTCGTTTGCTATGCTTATGTCATCAACGAAAAACAAGCACACATGAGGGTGAAAACATGACTGATATAGCGATGGTGGTGAGTGTGGCGGGACTGTTTCTGATCCGTGTGGGTATCCCCGTCCTGGCATTAGTGACCGTCGGTATCCTGATTGACCGCTGGCAGAGCAAGCGCGAAATGGTGCTCGAACAAGAAGCCTAATCTATCCGCCAACCCCAAACAAGAACTTATCGCAGCCCGCGCCATACACGGCAGGGCTGTTTTGTTTTCCCTTATAAGGTGATACAGAGTGCGTAGTGGGTAGGTAAACAAAAAGGCGACCCGTGAGGCCGCCTTCATGATGATGAACCGTTTATGGCGAAAAAGGGTTAGAGGCTGGTGTTTTCCAGGCGCAGCCCCGGCCCCATTGTGGAGCTTAACACGATCCGGCGGATGTACTGCCCCTTCACAGCGGAGGGGCGCTGCCGGATGACCGCATCAAGGATGGCCTGGGCGTTTTCCAGCAGGCGCTGTTCGTCAAAGCTGGCTTTGCCCACCGGCACATGCAGGTTGCCGGTTTTGTCGTTACGAAATTCGACACGACCAGCCTTCGCTTCAGTGATCGCCCGCCCCAGGTCGTCCGCCGGAACAACCGTACCCGCTTTGGGGTTCGGCATCAACCCGCGCGGGCCGAGGACACGCGCCACGCGGCTGACTTTCTGCATCATGGACGGCACAGCGATGGCGGTATCAAACTCCAGCCAGCCTTCTTTCTGGATTTGCTCCAGGATTTTGTCATCGGCGATGACATCCGCGCCAGCGGCTTCAGCGGCACGGGCGTCTTCACCCTCCGCAAAAACCAGGACACGAACGGTCTTGCCGAGGCCATGTGGTAGCAGCACCGTGCTGCGGACCTGTTGGTCACTGTGACGCGGGTCAATACCCAGGCGGAAGTGCAGTTCGATGGTTTCATCAAACTTGGCATTCGCTAGTTTCTTAATCAGGGTGACGGCTTCCGCCAGGGGGTAGTTGGTGTCACGGTCAAATTGTTTCAGAACTTCGGTAAAGCGTTTTCCATGTGTTGCCATGTGATTATTCTCCTGTGGTGTGCGGGCGTGGCTCGCCCTCCCACATACTCAAATCCGTCCGGTATGGGGACGGGGGTTAACCTTCGATTTCGATGCCCATCTGGCGGGCGGTGCCTTCGATCTGCCGCATGGCAGCTTCAATATCGTTGGCGTTCATGTCTTTGATCTTGATTTCCGCGATTTCCTGCACTTGCTTGCGGGTGAGCTTGCCCACTTTTTCCAGGTGGGGGACGCTCGAACCGCTTTGCAGCCCGGCAGCTTTCTTAATCAGGAAAGAGGTGGGCGGGCTTTTCAGGGTAAACTTGAAGGAGCTATCGCTGAAGATAGTGATTTCCGCCGGGATGATTTCGCCCATGCGATTGCTGGTACGAGCATTATACTCCTTGCAGAACTGCATCAGGTTGATGCCGTGCTGCGCCAGCGCCGGGCCGATGGGGGGGGCCGGGTTGGCCTTGCCCGCATTGATTTGCAGCTTCACAATTGCTTTGATTTTCTTCGCCATGATCTGTCCTCGTATGGTTCCGCTTGTGGCTTGCTGCGTTCTGCCAGCAGCCGCTTTGTTTCGTGCCACCCCCTATTTTAGGGATAATGGCTGTTCAACAACAGGGGCAAGATGGTCTTGCCCCGTAAACTTACCGAATAATGGGATCGTCGTCGCCTGTTTCTGCCGTAGACAGGCGGCGATTACACCTTTTCCACTTCCAGGAAGTCCAGTTCGACCGGAGTGTCGCGCCCGAAGAAGTTTACCATGACGCGCACCTTCTGCTTATCCGCTTCGATGAGCGCCACTGTGCCGATAAAGTCATTGAACGGGCCATCAATAATCCGCACTTTTTCACCCACTTTGAACTTGGGTTTGACTTTGGGGCCACCTTCGGCCAGCATCCGATCCATGATCGCTTTGACCTCTTCAGGTCGCAGCGGGGTGGGGTCATTGCCCATGCCCACAAAACCGGTGACACCTGGCGTGTTGCGTACCACGTACCAGGAGTCTTCATCCATCTTCATTTCAACCAGGATATAGCCAGGGAAAACCCGTTTTTCGATGTTCCGGCGTTTCCCGTCTTTGATCTCGATTTCTTCTTCGGTGGGGACGATGACATCAAAGATTTTATCGCGCATCCCCATCGTTTCGATACGCTGTTCGATGGCATGGCGCACTTTGTTCTCGTAGCCGGAATAGCAGTGGACGACGTACCACAACTTCTGGCCGGTGGTTTCATCCATAATCTGATCCAGGATGCCCGGCGCGTCGTCCTCTGCAATCAACGAATCGCGCTCCGCCTGCTGGTCATCCAGATAGACCGGTTCGGGGTCGTAGTCGTTTTCCTCCCGGAAATCGTCGTCATTTGCCATAAAACGTCTCTCTCAACTCTTGTACACCATTAGTAGCCGGACGTCGTTCGGTTGCTGCGGCGCAGGTAGACCACCAGAATAATCACGGCGGCGATGGTGATGGCGACGAAAATCACAGGCTGCCGCAGTCCGGCCACGAACAGCTCAGAGAACACGAAGGCGATAATCCCCAGCGCGATCGCGGCGGCGATAGTTGCCCCCAGCACGATCCACGTCAGGCGCAGCACTTCTTCGCGGGTCGGCCAGACCACTTTAGCGATTTCGGAACGCACGCCCGATATGTATTCACCTAAGGCATGGAGAGGGCGGGTGATGAAATTCCCCGTCTCTTTTTGGGCCTCAACTTCCATCTGTTCACGGCGGCTGGGTGTTGCGCGACCTTTGCGCTCGGTCACACCCCGTAATTCTTCTTCCACGTCCTGCATCTCAACCTCATCCACCGGCTCCTCGGCCTGTTTACGCCGGCGGCGGCGGTTGGATTTTTCATCTAGGGTCTTTTCGGCAGACATCCCCGTACTCCTGGCTAGTGACTCGTAGTTTAAAAACACCGTCTCCTAGGGGGACGGTGCTTTGACGAAAATGGCAGGGGAGCCAGGAATCGAACCCGGAACCTACGGTTTTGGAGACCGCCACTCTGCCAGTTGAGCTACTCCCCTGTGTGATGAAGCGTTATTTCGCTTCTTTGTAGATCACGTGGCGGCGCACATAGGGGTCATACTTGCGCAGTTCCAGCCGCTGCGTATCGTTGCGGCGGTTCTTCTGCGTATAGTAAATGTGGCCGCTTTCCGTGCTACGCATCTTAACTAGAATCCGGTTGCCCTTCTTCGCCACGATTTCTCTCCGCTTTGCTTATGTGATGGTGGTGCAAACACACCAGAGCCTTTGACGGGATTCGAACCCGTGACCTCACCCTTACCAAGGGTGTGCTCTGCCGACTGAGCTACAAAGGCATCTCGAAATAGAGTGGGCCCGGTTGGACTCGAACCAACGAAGCGCGTCGCGCAAGGGATTTACAGTCCCTCCCCTTTGCCACTCGGGACACGGACCCATATCTGAGAAATAACCTATTTAACCAGGTACGGAACCTATGTCTACGTCCTGATTAAGTTGTTAAGATTGAGCCGTCGCAAGCCACCAGTGAGACTCGAACTCACGACATTTCGCTTACAAGGCGAACGCTCTGCCAACTGAGCTATGGTGGCGCTCTTTAATGGCATTATACCATGCGGGAGAAACGCGCTTCAAGACACATTTTGCTCAACAGGCAAGGCGCATTCTAGCGAATGGGCGGGGGCTTGTCAATGGCGACGGTAAAGGGTGAGCAAGATAAACTATCCAAAACGCCCATAGCGTAATTTTGAAATCTGCAATACGAATCAAATGGTCACATCTCGTAATAGCTGTGTGGTTCTTGAAGGAGCCTCAAATTGGTCAAGAAGTGGGCATTCTTTTTAGTCAGCCTGGTTTTATGGAGTACGTTAGGTTCGGCATCCGGGGTTCTGGCACAGGATGATCCCAACTGTCCCGGTGCGCCCCCGCCTCTCCTGGTGGTGGGTGAGCATGGGCGGGTTTTACCGGGGGACGCCAACAATGTCCGGGATACCCCAACACGGAGCGGCACGAAAATCGGCGCGATTCCCGGTGGTGAGGTGTTCACGGTACTGGAAGGCCCGGTGTGTGCCGATGGGCTGAACTGGTGGCGTGTGACGTATGGCGATCTCACCGGCTGGACAGTGGAAGGTGCCAGCGGCGCATACTGGGTGGAACCGCTTTTCTTTATCCAGCCCACCGCGACGCCGGATGTCCCCTGGTTGAACGCCTACCGCACCCCCCAACATCCGATTGCGAATGCACTGGTGGCGGATGCGACAGCGCGGGTACAGACGATGGACGACTCGCCACTGCCGGTTTATGCGGTTCCGGGTGATGACACACCCATTGAGGAACTACCGTCCGGCACGCTCGTCACACTGGCTGAGGAGGGCGCGAACGGTTGGTGGCGCGTCGAAAGCGCAGATGGTTTATCCGGTTGGGTACGGGAGGCGGTGGAGCGCGTTGGCACGGCTGCCCGGATGAGTCCGACACTCGCTCCGGTCTGCGTGTACACTGAAGACCGAGTTCTCTTCCTCGGTAGCGACCCCGCGCTCGGCGTCAACCTGTACAGCGTAGCGTTGGATGGCAAACATCTGTGTAACCTGAGCTATGGTTTGCAGCAGGAATTCGGCGCGTTTGCCTGGTCGCCCGACGGCCAGTGGGTTGCCTACACCGCCGCTATAGAACGGGGGACTCCCGGCAATTATGGCGACCTCGACCTTTTCATCGAAAGCGTGGATGGCCGCGTCCTGCGGCGTCTCACATTCGATCAGCATGTGAGCCAGGTGCAGTGGACGCCCGATGGCAATTGGATCATGGTGGTAATGGGCGGCGCTGAAGATTATACCCGCGCGATCCGGCTGATTGCGCCCGATGGCACGGCGGAGCGCACGGTATGGACGACGGATCAGAGCTTCAATGGGATGTGTCTGTCGCCCGATGGGAGTCAGGTGGCGACTATCGAACAGGACCCGGAAGGAACTAGCTCCAGGGTGCAGGTTGTTGATATGGCAACCGGCGAAGCGCGTGAGGTGTTTAGCTCAAGATGGCAAACGGTGGGGCTGAACTGGTCGCCGGATAGCGCATTTCTGGTTACGTCATCGTTCTTCGCCGGTGGTGAGCCAGGGTTGATTGAAATTGATGTCGCTAACACAACTTATCAGGAGATTGTTTCAGAAGGCACCGCAAGCGCGACTTACTCACCGGATGGAACACGAATCGCCTACTGGTCTACCGTGAATTTCGCACCGCGCAGTGTGAAAATTTATGACCGCGTTACCGGCGAACTGACCACACTGGCATCTATCCCCGGCTTGAATCGGGGCGGACTGTCCTGGCTGCTGGGTGGGGATGCCCTGCTGGTCACGGCCAGTAACGTCAGGTGGATGGATGCCTCCAGCGGGGCGCTGCGGGCGATTTTCCTCGGCGAAAGTCGCGGTTCCACACCACCGCTGATGCAACCGGGCGGGGAATAAAGGCGTGACACAGCCGCCGGTTGATGTCTGTGGTGGACAGTGAAGCAAAAACCGCGTCTCGGTTCAGGGCGCGGTTTTCTGTTTGGTCGTTTACGCGCCGAGCGATTTCACCGTTCGCAGCGTCTTGCCCAATGCACCCAGGTTGGCGAACACATGATTTGGCTGAAACGGGCTGGCGGAGATGTCTTCGGCTTTCGTCTCACCGCTGAGGACGAGAATAGTCTGAACCGGCGCAGTCGCCCCCATCGCAATATCGGTATACAGACGATCACCGACCATCGCAATGGATTCCAGCGGCAGCCCCAACCGCAGCGCTGCCATATCCAGAATATGCCGGTTGGGTTTGCCAATAATCACATCGGCCTCGCGTCCGGTTGAAGCGTGGACAAACGCCATCATCGCGCCAATATCGGGGATGAATCCCCCTTTGATCGGACAGTTGTAGTCGGGGTGTGTGGCGATATACGGCAGACCTGCCCGCACCAGATCACACAGCTGGGTGAGTTTGGCATAATCGAGCGTCATATCGAACCCCAGCACCACATAATCGGGCGCATCCATCGTTAGCGCAAAACCGTACCCGGCGAATTCCTGTTCAAGTTCTGGCGTGCCGAATAACGCCACCCGCGCACCGGGGGACTGTTCGCGCAGGTAGAGCGCCGTCGCTTCCCCGGAGGTAAGAATCTGCTCAGCGGGGACAGTCAGCCCCATCCCCGCGATTTTCCGTACATACGCATCCCGATTCTTCGATGAATTGTTCGTCAGGAACAGCACCGGGAGTCCAATCTCTGCCACATAATCCAGGAAATCCCGTGTACCGGGCAGCAGGCCGTCGCCCAGATAGATCGTCCCATCCATGTCGAGCAGGAAGCCGCGTATCTCGTTCAGATAGCGCGTCATCGAATGCCCTCGTCCCCTGCGCTCAACCCGGCCATCAGGCTGCGCTGCAAGACCAGCAGCACAACCAAAGGCGGGATAATCACCATGATTGTCCCGGCCATCAGCACGCCCCAGTCAATTACCGCGTCGGTGGCGATCAACTGTTTGATGCCGATCTGCACCTGCCTTGTATCCACCGAATTAGCGACCAGCAGCGGCCACAGATACTGATTCCACATATAGATAAACTCAATCAGGAACAACGCCCCGATATTAGTACGCGAAATCGGAATCAGGATACGGAACAAAAAGCGCAACGGCCCTGCGCCATCCACCCGCGCCGCATCTGCCAGATCAGGCGAAAGCGTGCGGAAGAACTGAAGGAACAGCAGGATGCCGGTGGCGCTGGCGAAAAACGGCACGGTCAACCCCTGGAAGGTGTTGATCCAGCCCAGGTCAGCCAGCAGTTGATACGTGGGGACAATACGCACCGGCAGCGGCAGGAAGTGAGTCAGCATAATCAGGCCGAGAATCAAGACGCTGCCCCGTACCCGGAAGTAGACCAGTGCGAAAGAGGCGCTGATACTCAGGAAAATTTTCCCCCCGGCCACCAGCAGGGCGACAATTGTTGTATTCACCATGAGCTGCCCGATGCTGGCCCGCTCCCAGGCTGTGGTGTAATTGTGTACGGCTGAAGTCCCCGGTATCAGGTTGCCCACCTGGAACCAGTCTGCTGAAGACTGCGTGCTGAGGATAAGGGCAAAGAGCAGCGGGAACAGGACAACCGTTACGCCCAGGATCATCAGCGCGTGCATCAAGACCGGGTACGCCACCCGCCGCCGGAACGCTGCCCGCGTGGCCTGGGTGGGGAGCGCCGTCATAGTCGAAGCCGTAGAGCCGCTCATCGGTAAAACGTCCTTTTCCCGGCAGTGCGAAACTGAATCAGCGTCAGAATCGCCACGAAGATCAGCAGCAGAACCGACTGCGCCGCCGCCGAACCGAGGAGCGTCGTATTCTTGAACCCGTCGTTATAGAGCTTGTAGATGAGCAGGTTGGTGGCACGTCCCGGCCCGCCCTGGGTGGTGATGTCAATCAGGCCGAAGGTTTCAAAACTGGCGTAGAGCGTGTTCATAATGAGCAGGAAAAACGTCGTGGGCGAAAGCAGTGGGAACGTCATCCGCCAGAAGCGCGTCCAGGCGCTCGCGCCATCCAGCGAAGCTGCTTCGATCACGTCCTGGGGGATGTTGCGCAGCCCGGCCAAGAAGAATACGACGTTATACCCCAGGATTTTCCAGATCGCCGCAATACAGATGAAGATCAAGGCATGGGTGCTGTCGGTCTGCCGGTTGAAGTGTATCCCCAGCCGTTCCAGGTTATAGGTTAGCACGCCGATACTGGGGTCAGCCAGCAGCGCCCAGATTGTTCCGGCAATCGCAGGGGAAAGCGCATACGGCCAGATGAGGAGCGTGCGATAGATACCAAAGCCCTTGATCGGCTGGCTGGCCCCCACTGCCAGCAGCAGGCTGATTGCCAGCGCGAAGACGACCACGACCAGGATAAATATCCCGGTGGTCGTCAGTGAGTTGATATATTCTTTGGAATTAAACAGGCGGGTGAAATTTTCAAATTCGATGTAAATCTGCCGCCCGGTGGAGGAGTTGACCCGGTAAAAACTGAGCTGCAAACTCTGAAACGCGGGGATGATGAAAAACACCACCACCAGAATTGCGCTTGGTGCAATTAGCAGGTACGGTAAAATCCGGTTTGGAAACACATAAGAGCGCATAAGCCTACCTGAAAACGTCTGGCACGGATGGTTGCACCCGTGCCAGATAGAATCTTACACTGTCGTATCGTTCAAGAAATTAATTGGGTTCAACCAGGCTCGCATAGTCTTCCAGCAGCTGGTTGATTTCTTCGTTGGCGGCGTCCAGGGCTTCACGAGGATCCACGTTATTGACAACCGCTTCTTCAATGGCTGCGCCCACGATGTCGCGGATCGTTACGAAGTCGCCCAGAATCACGCCGCTGGCCGCGACGGTATTTTCTCCCTTCAGAATCTGATCGAAGGCGGTGAGGAAGTTCGGGTTTTCGGTGAACCAGCCCTCAGCATCCAGCGCGTCAAAGGCGGAGTTGGTGACCGGGAAGTAGCCGGTACCCTTGTGCCAGATGATCGCCTCTTCGTCCTGTGCCAGGAATTGATAGAAACGCCAGACCGCGTTGTATTCTTCGGGGGTCTTCCCGGCCATTGTCCACAGGCAGCCACCGCCGATGACGTTGTTGCCGATGGCATCTTCATAGCCTTCAAGACGTGGCAGGAAGGCTGTACCCAGGTTGAAGGAAGCGTTCTTCTGAATACCGCCCAGGCTGGAGGTACTTTGCGCCAACATTGCGAATTCACCGGCCAGGAACGGGTCGTTGGCACTGTATTCACGTCCGCCGTAGATCAGTACGCCGTCCTGCGCCCACTTCTGCCACTCGGTCAGTACCTGCACGCCGAATTCGCTGTTGAAGTAGGTTTCTGTCGCCAGCGCGTCGCGGCCATTGCCTTCATTCGCCAGCATCTGGTCGTGCTTGGCAAACATCTGCTCCATAATCCAGGCCGGCCAACCGAAGGAAATCGCGCCGGGCGCTGCGCCGGATTCAACAATCTGCTTGCCCATTTCGTACACTTCGTTGAACGTCGTCGGCGGCACTTCGGGGTCTAACCCGGCGGCGGCGAAGATGTCCTTGTTGTAGTACAACATAGCGGTGGAGCTGTTGAACGGCATGCAGGAGAGTTCGCCCCCTACCGAGTAGTAGTTGACGATTGGCGCGACAAACAATGACGGGTCAAATTCGCCGCCACTAACCTCCGCAACCGGCACTATCGCGCCGGAGTCGAGCATGGAGCGCGTGCCGACTTCGTAAACCTGCACGATGTCCGGCGCTTCGCCAGCGCGGACAGCGGCCAACGCCTTGGTGAGCGTATCGGCATAGCTACCGGTGAACTCAGCGACAATCTGCACGTCCGGGTTGGCGGCGTTGAAGGAATCTACTAATCCCTGCACGACATCACCCCGGCTACCGCTCATAGCGTGCCAGAAGCTGATTTGCACTGGCTCTTGCGCTACAGCAAGGGAAAAACTGGTCAGTACGACTAAGGCCACTAAAACGAAAAATGCGAAAGCTTTTTTGCCCATTTGGTCCTCCTGAAAAATGCAATATTTCAAGTTCAGAAAGACGCTTTTTCGCCTTGAAGCAGGAGGAAACGCATAGACTCGTCCCCCCTAGAACGAGAATCGCGCCCACAAGAACTTTAATAAAAGATTAACGCATCTTTAAATTTCAGACAAGATATTTGTGCAGTTCGCCAGGGTGATTAAAATCCCCCCGGCACCGCCCGCCATGATCCACTGACGCCGCTGGAGTCACTGGTCAGGATGAGGATTTCGCCCCGCTGCGGCAGCGCCATCATCCAGCCGCGCTCAAACTGCTGGACGGTGGACTGTGCTCCGGCCTCGGCGTTGGTTGCCCATCCCAGGCCGTCACGGACATTGGGGTAGGTTCGCCACACTTTGCCGAAACCGCGTACCGGTTCGATTAACCCTGCCGGAGGCGATTCGCCGCCGCTGGCCGGGTCTACGCCATCGGTGTAGGTATCGGGGAACTGCTGGTATGCCCCCGTTCCGAATAGGGTGTAAATCGTCCCTGGCGAACCGGCTACCCACACCATGAAGCCGCGTTCGTAGCTCTGGGCGGCGCTGGCAAGCGAAGCCGTCACCGGGGGCGACCCCAATGGGCAGCCAATCTGCTGGATTAGGGTGGGGTCGGTGGTGAAGATCAGCCCGAAGCCGCCCGGCGGCAGGAAGGCGCAGCTTGTCGCCGGGGAAGTGCTGACTGCCGGGATCGCGCCACTGGCGGTGGGAACGAGGGGCTGCTGTGGCAGTACCGTCGCCTGTTTCGCCAGGTCTACCAGCGACAGCACGGCTTCGTTATCAGCGGTGGGGAGCGGCGTGGGCGTGATCGTCGGCGTGTTGGTGGGCGTGGAAGTCGGCGTATCGGTGATCGTCAGGCTGGGCGTGACGGTCAGCGTCACGGTAGGGGTATCGCTGGGTGTGGATGTTGCTGAGGGTGTAGCCGTCGCGGTGTGTGGCAGCGGCGTCTGGGTTGCGGTGAGGGTGGGAAGCTGCGCCAGCGTCGGCAGTGCCGCCGACTCATCCGGCGGGTTGCTGCCACAGGCGGCAGCCAGGGCCACCAGACTCAACAGCGCCAGCCACCGGGGAAATTGCCGAACCGGAATGAACACCCGCCAGGATAACCGCTTCATCACGTAAAGCCTCACCAGGAACTATCAGATGCTGCCCATTATACTCGCACCGGGCGCGTTGGCAGTAACCCCTTTGTCCTGGGTTGGTCGTTCATCCTGATACTACAGGCGCACGCCCTCTTGCCTTTTCGGGATGCCGCATGGTCATCAAGGGGATACCAACACCATAGGTGACAAATTCACCAACGGGCTGAATTTCAATGACACACATCGTCGCCAACGTCTCCTCGTCTGGTTCGAGTCCACGCAGCAGCGAATGTAAAACGGACTTCCCCACCTGCTTGGGGTCAAGAATGGAGGCTGTTCCTGAAAAGGTGATTGTCGCCGCCGGGATTTTGATCCAGGGCATCAAAGGAATACGCTTGGGGATTGTCACTGTTATTGAAACATGCGGGTTCTGTCGAATATGACGCACTTTCCAGGTATCCTGTCCGGTCACAATATACAGTTTGCTGTCGAAGACGGCGTATACAATACCCGATGTACGGGCTTCTCCTTTCGCCGACACGACTCCCAAGACAGCAAAAATCTCTTTCCTGAGTGCTTCCCACACCAATTCACTCGATAAATGAAGGGGCATTTTTACCTCCAGACGTGGCATCCAAAAACATGAAGACTGAGAATTGAAGGGGGATAAAGAGCGGGAGGCTTTGCATATTAGAGAATCTATAAATACAACCCCAGCATACCGCGCCTCGGAATGGGTTGAGGAGTGCGGAATGTCATATTCGCCTGATGCCTTCTTCCTGGATTCTTCTGGGAGGGACTCGACACAATGTAGAATTTGTGTGCCCCTATGGATTTTGTTCGTGTGCTAAGGCGCAACCAGTACGACGTCCAACACCGGAACGGGGCTGTTCACGGTGGCAATCGTGACGCTGGCGGAATCGAGGCGGGCATAACGCACCTCAAACGAGTCGGTTTGGGCGGAGGCATACACATACGAATCGTCGCCCACGAAAACCGGGTTGAACATGGCACTGCGGTCATCGGGCAGGCGGCGTGGTGGTGCGCCCTGCCGTCCCAGCCAGTACGTTCCCGGTTCACCCTGCACGAAGGCGAATTGGCTGCTATCCGGCAACCAGCTCGGCGGTCCCAATTCGCCCACTTCGCCAGTGATATAGCCGGTGGCCTCAGTGCCATCGCCATTCGCCACCACGAGTTCAAAGCGGTTGCTGGTGGCCGCATCCATCCGGCGCAAGTAGACCAGTCCGAAGCCGCTTTCGGCCCATTGTGGCAAGCCGAAGAAACTGGCGGAAGCCGCCCCCAGGCGTTCCCGTGTGCCATCTACGCCCAACCGCCACAAATCAGCCGGCGGACTGTTCACATCGTCATACACGAGGTCGGGGTCGGGGATAGCGACCCGCAGGGCGCTGCTGTCAGTTTCCCAGAACACGTCGGGGTAAAATTTGTACTCCGCGCCGGTACTGACTCCGGTGAAAAACAGCAAATCGCGGGCGTCCCGCAGCCCCAACGGGTCAACGATACGGATGCGCCCATCCTGTCGCCCGTAGGTGCCAGGGTACACTACCGCAATTAACTGTCTGTCCGGGCTGATGGCGAACTGGCCGCCATCGGTACGCGGCAGAATCAGCACCACCTCGCGGGTACGGCGGTTGGCCCGCCACAGATCATCCTGGCGTTCCTGCCCGGTGGCGTAGACCTGCCCGGTGTTGAAATACAGGACTTCGTTATCCAGCCAGGCGACTTCCCCGATCACGGGACGCCCGCCCTGAAAGGGGCGGAGACGGTCATTCGGCACAAGCTCCTGTTCGGCCTGTCCCGCGCTGTCCACCACCCAGAGCGACTGCGGTTCGCCCCCCGGCCCGCGTGTGAAGGCGATATGCGCTCCATCCGGCGCGAGGTAGGGGCGGATCACCCCGCCGCTGGCAACCCGGCGCGGCAGGTCTTCCCCCTGCGTCCATACCACCAGATTCCCGTTTTCGACCCAGGCGACGACCAGTGTTTTATCCGTCATGCTCGGCGGTACATAGGATGGCGTGGCAGGCGCAGCACTCAGCGAACAGGCCGCCAGCAGCAGGCACAACAGGAATGCAAGAATATATCGGAGGCGTGTGATGGGGGATAACAGGCACACGATTTTCGCTACCCCACCTTCAGCAGGTACAGGCCGAGTGTTCCCCCGCCCACGACGCGCTGCTGGTCTATCGTCAGGCCGTTGGCGGTGGCAAACGGCGGGATGCCGCCCCGCGCCATGAAATCCCGGTAATTGGTGAAGTGTTCCGGGCCAGCCACGATTTCCGCTATCGTCAGGACGCCTTTTTGCAGCCACCCATCCGGGAAGGGGTACGGCCCGGTGTGGTAATCTGTCACCAGAATCCGGCCTTCCGGCTGGAGGACGCGCTTCATTTCGGCCATCACGCCCTCGCGCATCGGCTGGCGCATCTCGTGAATCGCCAGCGAGATCGTCACGAGGTCGAAGGTGTCATCCGGGAAGGGCATGTGCTGGGCGTCGGCCAGGTGTAAATCGGCTTCTTCGCCCAGGTTTTTGCGGGCGACTCCCAACATAGACGGGGATTTGTCAATCCCGGTGATGGCGCACCCGGCCTCGCGGTAGGTTTGCAGGTGCAGCCCGGAGCCGCAGGCCACATCCAGCACCTTCATGCCCGGTTTAGGCGGGTACACTTTGAGGCTCAGTTCCCGCAGCCCGGCGTTGAAGCGCCCGACAATCGGGTCATAGATGGGCGCGAACTGGCGATAAGGGTCTTTTGCCACGAAACGGCCTCCTCCGTCATTCCTCAATCACGTATTCAAACAGCAGGTAGCACATCACCAGATAAACCACATCCACCATTGCCAGAATCTGCGTCCAGGCGATCCAGTCCTCGGTAGCCGAATCGGTGAGTAAGTTAGTAGAGGCCTTCACAGCGGCCAGCAGCAGCGGCAGCGCCAGCGGCATCATCACAATCGGCAGCAGGTTCTCACGGGCGCGGGTCTGCACGGTCATCGTTGCCAGCAGTGTGCCGACGGTGGTAAAGCCGAATGTCCCCATGAACAGGACGGCCAGCACCAGCGGTTGCACCAGACTGACGTTATACAGCACCGTCATAATCGGCAGCAGCACCAGCCCGACGGTGATCGTGAAAATGAAGTTGCCAACCAGTTTCCCGAAGAAAATGGTGGTACGGGCGATGGGGGCAATCAGCATGGCGTCGAGGTTGCCCTGGTCACGCTCCATCGCCAGACTGCGGTTCAGCCCCAGGAAACTGGCGAACACCACCGTCACCCACAGCACGCCGCTGATGGCTTCCTGGCGGGCGAGGCGATCCAGTTCCAGCGCGAAGCTGAAAATGAGGATGCTCAACAGGGCGAACAGCGCCATTGAACTGATGAGTTCCCGGCTGCGGAGTTCCGTCCGCAGGTCTTTGCGCACAATCGAAAGAACAGCTTTGAGGAAGGGTGTTTTCATTGTTTGGCCGTCACCATACTGGTTGTCTGGGTATAAATCGAGGCGAGTTGCAGCGCGTCCAGGCCGTCGGTGGGGGCGTCGTAGCCGATGCGCCCTTTCGAGAGAATGACGACCCGGCTGGCGAGTTTGGCGGCCTGTCCGAGTTGGTGCGTCACCATGATAATCGTCTGCCCGGAAGCATGGGTATCTACCAGGAGTTCATCCAGAATCGCGGAGGCGTCCTGGTCAAGCCCGGTGTAGGGTTCGTCAAACAGCAGTACCGCCGGGCTGTGCAGCAGGGCGCGGGCGATGCTCAACCGCTGCTGCATCCCGCGCGAGAAGGTGCGCACGAGGTCACCGGTACGCCGCCCCAGCCCGACGCGCACCAGCAGGTCGTCAATACGGGCGTCCGCCGTGCTTTTTGGCAGGTTATACAGGCGGCTGAAGAACACCAGGTTCTCGCGGGCGCTCAGGTTTTCGTAGAGCAGTGGGCGGTGGCTCACCAGCCCAATCTGGGCGCGGACGGCGGCGGCCTCCTGGGGGAGTTCCCACCCGCCGATGTGAATCGTGCCAGCGGTGGGTTTGCTCAAGCCGGACAGCAACCGGATGAGCGTGGATTTGCCGCTCCCGTTGGGGCCGAGCAGGGCGACGAATTCACCCTTTTCAATCGTCAGGTCAAACTGGCGCAGCACCGGCAGCACGCCGAAAGCTTTGACCAGCCCCCGGATTTCGACCAGGGCGCGTGTAGTGGATGTTTCGGTCATTGTTCCTCAATATGATAGATAAAATCGTTTTTTGCCCCCCTCTCCAGTCCCCATTTGAGAGGACGCCGTCCCCATCTCTGTCACCGCAAACGAGGTAGGAGTAACCCCTCCCCAACCCTCCCCGCAAACGGGGAGGGAGTCGGTCAAATCAAGACCAACAAGTCTCCCCTGCTTGCGGGGGAGATTTAGAGGGGGTCAAAAGACCAGAGGTATACATTAATATGCTCTACACCGCGAACCGGCAGCGGCGGATGAATGTCTGGTCAGGGGTGATCGTCACCATATTGTAGCCCGGCTCCGCGCCGCTGTCAGGGGTGGTGTGCGTCATCTCCGGCCAGCCGTGAAACTGGCTCCAACTGCTCGCCACGCTGCTGTAGAGAATCCCATCCCGCAAAGTGTCCGTCTGCTGGTGCGTATGGCCGTGAAACACCCCGCGCAGCCGGTCTTTCGCCGGGAGCAGTGCGGCATGAAAGGCTTCCCCATTTACCATCGGCATATAGTCATCCAGCCAGGGAACGTCCACCGGCAGGACATTATGATGCACTGCCACCACCAGCGGGTGCTCATCGTCCGCCGCGCAGATGCCCGCCAGCCACGCCAACTGCTCGTCGGTCACATACCCCCGCGGCGGTTCTGCCGGGCCGTTGCTATCCACACAGGCGAATAGCACGCCGTTGACCGCAAATGTATAGTGAAACGGCAGCAGCACATCCTCATGGCGGAGCAAAATCCGCTGTAATGCGGCGGAGTCATCATGGTTGCCCGCCAGATAGTACACCGGATACCGAATCGCGCCCAGGATGTCCCGGCAGGTCGGGTAGGCATCCGGGTCGGGGTTATAGGCCACATCGCCGGTATGCAGCACGAAATCCGGCGTGAAGGGCAGCGCGTTCAGTTCCCGCACCAGCGCCCGCGCCCCTTCCTGCGCGGAATGCGGGGTATATTCGCGGTGGTAGTCCGGGTCGGGGCTGATGTGGGTATCGCTGATATGGATGAAACGGAGCAGCGGGGGCATGAAGCGAGACTCCTTTGCGCAGCACAACACAGTAAAAACCCCATCTGAAGCGGTGTTTCCCTGCGTTCAGATGGGGACAGGGTTTGCGGATGGGGGGCAGACGATGGTTTACTGGAAGTGCGGGATGACGTGTTCGGCGTATTCCGCCACGATACGTTCTTCTTCACCACACATCAGGTAAATATTGAACTGCGTCACGCCTGCGGCTTCCAGTTCTTTGATCTTCTCAACGTGTTTCTCGACTGGCCCCAGGATGCCGAAGCTGTCAATAATATCATTGGTGATGAATCCCAGGTGATCGGCGTCTTTGTCGGCATGGTGATGGTAGTCGTAGCCCTTGCGGCCTTCAACGTAGTCGGTCAGCCGGGCCGGAATATCACCCGCGCCGTCGCGCCCGTAGCGTTCGACAATGTCCGCGACGTGGTTGCCGACCATCGCCGGGAACCAACGGGTCTGTTCGCGGGCTTTCTCCATATCGCCCACCCACACCGGAGCGGCAGACATCACCCGGTAGTTCGACATATCACGCCCGGCGGCTTCCCCGGCGGCTTTTGCCTGGTCACTGAACCACTTCACCAGCCAGGGGTCGCCCAACTGGATAATCAGGCCGTCGCCCGCTTCGCCTGCGCCTTTGAGCGCCTTAGGCCCATAGGCCGCGATCCAGGCCGGCATGTCGTAGCCATTGGCCCAGGGGAACTGCACTTCGGCGGCGTCCTCATCATACTTGACCGTTTCGCCGCGTACCATGCGTTTGACGGCGTCGGCAAACTCGACCATCGTCCCTACCGTCATCGGTTTTTTGCCCAGCACCCGCCGGGAACTATCCCCGCGCCCCAGCCCCATCTCGAAGCGCCCGCCGCTTTGCAGCGCCAATGTGGCAAACATACTGGCCGCCACTGACCATTCCCGCACGCCGGGGTTGGTCACGAGGGGGCCGAACCGCATGTGGTCGGTATGGGCCATGCACAGCGCCATCGTCGCGTAACAGTCGCGCCACAGGATATGGGAATCAAAAAACCAGCCATAGGTGAAACCGCCCACTTCCGCCTGTTTGCAGAGGGCTACCGTGCGCTTGGGGTCAATATCCCCTTTGAAGGTAATTGCAAATTCCATAATAAAAGCTCCTTTTTTCGATAAGAATGTGTCAAAGCAATCGTCAACCGCCTCACTTATCGCCTGATTGTACTGAATCATGGGGTAAAAATGCCAATTCGTGCCAAATGGCACAATCGGGCGATGAAAAATTGCAGACTCTAAAGTCCTGTACCCGACTTTTATTGTTTGTAATAGAATGAGTGCAACGGCATGATCTGTAAAAGCTTTTGTTATGGAGGAAAGAATGAGACGACGAAGCATTTTATCTATCGTTCCAAAGGTCGCCTTATTGATTCTGTTGCTAACGTTATCTTTCGCTGGGACTCAGGCACAGGATTCGCCCGCTGACTGTCCCTTGGGGCATGGTTACTGGGGCAGCCACGCTGACTGGCCTGTTACCGAATTGACCCTCGGCAGTCAGACATACAACCAGGCGGAACTGTTGGTTTTGCTTAACACGTCTTCGGGTGGGGATGCCAGCCTGATTCTGGCACATCAGTTGATCGCCGCCAAAGTCAATGTCGCTAACGGCGCGGACGGTACAGTCATCGCCGGGGTTATGACCGAAGCGGATAACCTGCTCTCTACGTATGCGGATAAGCTGCCCTATGCGGTTGACCCTGCATCACCCGAGGGGCAAACACTGGTGAATCTGGCGAACGTGCTGGATAGCTTCAACAACGGTCTGCTTTCGGCTGGCTGCATGACGCCCACCCCGCCCCCCGCTGAAGCCACACCAGAGGTCACGCTCGAAGTGACGGTTGTTCCGGGGGAGGACAGCGGGGCGATTATCATTATCATTGAGGGGCCGGTACAGGCGATTAACATTAACATCATCACTATCTATAACATCAACATCCAACTCGACCCGGATGACCCGATATTGACTGTCATTCAGATAGGTGACGTAATCCGGGTGTCTGGGCAGGTCGTCCAGAGTGGCACGACGATTGTGATTGTGGCGATCAACATCATCTTCATCAATGTGGATGTGGTGATTTTTGAGGGTGATATCTGGCGCGATGACGGGAACTGTGGCAATCCTCCGCCACCCTGGGCGCCTGCTAACGGCTGGCACCGGCGCTGTGACAACAACAGCGGCAACGGGTCAAGTCGCAAAAGTTAACTGAGGTATCGGGGCGGGAGCGTGTTTCCCGCCCCTTCTTTATCTAATCTTGCGGTGTGTTCAGTTGAATAGTCAAATGGATGTTTCCCAGCTGGGTCTGAATATACGTGAGCAGGGCGTAGATTAATACGACAACGCCTAACATCTCGCAGAGTTCTTCCACCGTGCCAGTCGCGGAAAATAACAGACTGGTGCCATCGTTCAGATACCATTGGTTGGCGCTGATGGCTTCGATCACGAGCGCACCGCCCACATACAGCACCCCCGCCAGTATAAACAGGCGGCGAGTTTGCCTGGGCAACCGCAGGATGAAGCGGCCATAGATTAACCCGACGACCAGCACCACCGCCGCGCCAACCAGTATCCAGCCAAAATACAGAAACCCGGTCAAATGTAGAGACTCTTGCAGCGGAATGGACAGTTCTTCGTGAATGGCGGCAACTTCGTCCAGCGAAAGATACATGAAGATTAGCGCCAATCCCCACCAATGACGAGAATCACGTTCACCATACTGCCGCCGTGACTGGGCGACCACGCCAAACAGCGCCGCACACGCCAACAGGAGCAGTGCCGAATACCAGGTGGGGATATTCGCTTCCTGGTTGACGTTGAAGGTCTGCACAGCCTGGTAAATGAAATAGGTGGAATGGGAACCAAGCTCCCATTCCAGGGCTTTCCCGGCGATACTTATCAGACATAGTCCAAGCGAAATACCACCCAAGATAAAAGCCATCCGGCGCGGAGACAGCGTGATATTGAGCGTGTCCATCGTGCGGTCAGCGCGGCATGATGCACAGGGTCAACTGACCCGCAGTGGCCGCCGGGCAGGAATGGGGCAGGTCGTCCGTCAGGCTCTCGACATCAAAATCCGCGCCCCAGAAAATCACCGATGCGCCAATATCCAGGCGGGCGATCACATCGCAGGGCTGCGGCGGAGTGTCCTGGGTTGGGCTGCCATTGGTGAAAAAGATGCACTGTCCCGGCGCAAGCAGTTGGGCATTCGCGACCGGGCTAACGTTTCTACCAAACAGGGATGGATCAGCCACATTGACTGTCGCGCCATAAGGCGGCGCAAAGTTGTTCCGCACGGCAAAGCCTTCCAGTGGCATCCACTGGTCGGTTGAGGTGTTAATAATCGCCAGCCGGTCAGTGGTATAGGCGAAGAAGACATATTCGGTGGCATCCCCCGCCGCACCGCCGCCTGCAAGGTAAAATTCGCAGCGCCCTGGGTTGGCAACCGGGCATACTGCCCGCTGCACGCCGTTCTGCATGACGTTGAACTGGGTGACGCCGCCCTCGCCAGTCCAGAAGTGTTCCCCGGCGTTGTTGGTGACAAGCCAGTTCTGGATGGACGAACACTCGTCCAGACCTTTCGGGCCATTGCGCCCCACCGACCACACCTGCACGCACTGTCCTTCCCGCAGCGAGGACGCCCAGCGCGTCCCGGCCAGCGAAGCCGAAGCGCCGTCCACCGTCTGGAAGAAAAGGCCGGTCAGATTGAGTTCGCCGCCAGTCTGATTGACCAGCGTCAGATCGTTGTCGTCATAGAGCAGCAGGGCATTGGGGGAACGTAATACCGTCACATCCACCGCGCTGCCCGGCGCGACCTGTGACCCGGCGGCGGTGGACTGCGCACCGACAGCATTCTGGGGTAGGCCGGATTCCGCCGTCCAGGGGACATTCTCCTGCGCGCCCAGGGCCAACCCAGCGCGATTCAGCTGGGCGGCGGCCTGGGGCAGGCTCAGTCCGACCAGTTCCGGCACGGTGGCGACCACCTGCGCAGCAACCGCCAGCGGCATCCCCGCCAAAATGAATAGAATCAATAAACTGTACCATCGCTTTATCATGGTCTTATGCTCCCAGGATTATGCTGTAACTGCTCTCATTGTACTGGTTTTTCTGCCCGCCGCTAAACAGTTCTTTGAGGCTATGCGGGGCGGGTGTAAGTTTCCCACAAAATCCAACTTTCTTGACATCCGAAACGTTTCGGATTATACTCAAAGTAATAAAATATGGTGTAAAAAACGTTGTTGTGGTGCTTGCGGCTGGTTCAACAGGCTGCGCTTTACAGAAAATTATCATTCATTCAGATCCTCTTTAGTGCGGTAGTCCACATCATCCGCGATTGATGCATCGACGTTACTTACACCTCGTTGAGTCATCCACCCCTATCTGCCAGATTGTTTTTGCTTTTATCCGTGCAATGATGCTTGAAATGGGTTTGTCGTTGGTGACAGCCTCATTGCAACCACCCATCGAACAACTCACTTGATTGGCAACCATCTCATCGGGATGGAATCCAACACCTTTGTTCAGGAGTCAGCTTGTGCGATTTGACTTTAGAAAAGGAACAGCCTATCGAAAAATACACCAATCGCTTTTGGATAAATATCAACCGTTAGCACTAGAAGGAGTTTTAGGACGTGTCTAAGAAACTGATTTTGATGGTGATGTTAATCGTTCTGGTGAGCGTGACTGCCGTTGTACCGGCTTTTGCCCAGGATAAAGTGGTGGTCGAATTCTGGACAACGGACAATGAAGAAGCGCGTGTCAACGTTTATGAGGCCGTCGCCGCCAGCTTTATGGAAGCTAACCCCAATATAGATGTGCGTATCGTCCCCATTGACGAAGCGACGATCTCCCAGCGTGTAGCGACTGCCGTTGGCGCGAACCGGCTGCCCGATATCATCCGTATGGGCGTGGAGCGCGTAGCGACTTTCGCCGCTGACGGCCTGCTGGATGAAGCCGCCGCGACAGCCGTCATCCAGAGTATTGGTGAAGATGACTTCCGCGCCGGCCCGCTGACGATGGTCACTGACCCGTCAACCGGCATGTACGCCGCTGTCCCCTATGATGGCTGGCTCCAGGCCATCTGGTACCGTTCAGACATTTTCAGTGAACTTGGCCTGGCTGCCCCGGAAAGCTGGGACACCATTCAGGCTGCTTGCGCGGCGCTGCCCGGCAACAACGACCTGCTCTACGGCATCACCCTGGGTACCGATCCCGGCCAGAATTACGGCCACCAGATTTTTGAACAGGTCGCTATCTCCAACAATGCCTGGCCGTTCGACGCCGACGGCAATGTGACCTTCAACACACCGGAAATGGTCGCGGCGCTGGCGTTCTACACTGGCCTGCAAAGCTGTGCGCAGCCCGGCCCGCAGTACTGGCGCGGTGCGCGTGAAGCCTATGAGTATGGCACGGCGGGCATGTTGTTCTACTCGACCTATATTATGGACGACCTGGTTGATGGGTCTGGCCTGGAAGGTGGCGGGAATGTGGAACTGGTCATAAGCGACCTGGCCGCCAACACCGGTTTCGCCTCCAGCATGGAAGGTTCCAATGGCGCGGCGACCTATGGGCAGTTGGTAACGCTTGGCCTCACCCGTGACGCCGACCCCGAAGCCCAGGCTGTGGTCGAATACTTCCTCCAGGAAGGCTACCAGGATGTGCTGGGACTGGCGCCGTTCGGCAAAGTGCCGGTTCTCAAGAGCGCGGTGGAAGAATGGTCAACCAGCAGCGACTACTTCGCCAACTATTCGGCAGAAACCCTGGCCCAGATCGCCAATGGCTATGACGTGATGAGCCGCTGGCTGTTCCGCCCGGATTACAACGCGACGCAACGGGCCGTGATCGGTGACATTGAAGGCCGTCTGCTGATCCCAACCGTTATCAGCAATATTGCGATTGAAGGAACGATGACCCCCGAAACGGGCGCACAGTTCCTCCAGGAACAGGTTGAGCAACTGCTCGCGGAACGGTCTGGCTAGTCCAGCTACCGGCTCAAAATAGATCAATACAGGGGAGGGAGTTTCCCTCCCCGTTTTTTAGGAGACCCCTTAATGTTAAAAAAACGCTTCAGTTTTTTCGGGGATTCCCTCGACGCCAGAGAGATTCGGCTGGCATGGCTGCTGGTTTCGCCAACCGTGATTATCGTTTTTGGCCTGGTTTTATTCCCCGCTTTTTTTAGTATCTGGATCAGTTTTCGTGAAGTGGGGCTGAATAACCTGAATGATGTTTTTAACGCCCCCTATGTCGGCTGGGATAACTATACCCAGGTCTTTAACGATTTTGCGTTCAAGTGGCAGGGCTGGAATCAGTGGGGTGCATTCGTCACGACGATTGTCTACTCGTTCCTTTCCACTTTCCTGACACTTGGGTTAGGGCTGGCGGCGGCGCTTATTCTGAACCGGCCTTTTCGCGGGCGCGGGCTGGCACGTGGCATCTTCCTGTTCCCCTATGTTGCGCCAGTGGTGAGCGTGGCTTTTGTCTGGCGCTGGATTCTCGACCCAGGGCCATCCGGCGTGTTGAACGATGTTCTCATGAATCTGGGGTTGATTAACCTGCCCCAGGCCTATCTGGCCCAGCGGGGTCTGGCGTTGTGGCTGGTGATCCTGTTCCAGGGGTGGCGCTATTTCCCCTTCGCTATGCTGATGATTTTGGCGCGATTACAGGCGATTGACTCCACGTTGTACGAAGCCGTTGATGTGGACGGCGGGAATGCCTGGGATAAATTCCGTTATGTGACGCTGCCCGGCCTGCGCTATGTGCTGGGGGCGATTTTCCTGCTGCGGCTGCTGTGGACATTCAACAAGTTCGATGACATCTGGCTGCTGACCGGTGGCGGTTACGGCACGAATGTGCTGCCGGTGCTGACCTATCAATACAGCTTTAAGAGCTTCGATTTCGGCAAAGGCGCGGCGAACGCGATGGTTTTGCTGGTGATGCTGGTGATCTTCATTGTGATCTATGCCCTGACCGTGATGCGGAATGTTGAAGAGGAGTGATGACGATGACCACAGCATCCCGATCTTTACCGAAAAAGAGCTTTATAGACCATCTGGCCGACCATCTGGACTGGAAGCGTTTTCTATTCGCCATCACGCTGTTTATGTTTCTGGCCGCGATCCTGTTTCCCTTTTACTGGATGGTGAGTTCGTCCTTCAAAACCGGAGCGGAAATCGGCGGGCGTCATGCTACCTACATACCGAGTGCGCTGCGTCTGACCGCTTATGACAGTTTATTTAACCCGGAAGCCGACTATTTCCAGAATTTCCAGGTCAATATCGTCAATAGTGTGGCGGTGGCGCTCCCCACATCCATTCTGACGGTCATCCTATCGGTGCTGGGGGCGTATGCGGTGGCACGGCTGCGTTTCCCTGGCAAGGAAGTAATGATTAACAGTGTGCTGATCGTCTATCTGTTCCCGGCGGTGCTGTTGATTATCCCGCTGTTCACGATGCTCTCGAGCGTGAGTGAAAAACTGGGTTTCCAGGTGCAGGATAACCTGGCGGTGCTGGTGGTGACGTATCTGGCGCAGACGCTTCCGGTGGGTATCTACATGTTGACCAGTTATTTCCGCACGATTCCGATGGAAATCGAACAGGCGGCACAAATTGACGGTTGCACCCGTTTTGAGGTGATCTGGCGGGTGACGCTGCCGCTGTCGATTCCGGCGCTGGTGACGGTAGGATTATATACATTCATGATCGCCTGGAATGAATTCCTGTATGCGCTGATCTTCCTGAACAGCCGTGAACTGTTTACAATGCCAATTAAAATCAACACGATTTTCAATGACCCCAGTAACCGCCTGAATGTGGTCATGGCGGCGTCCACGATTATGACGCTGCCGGTGATTATTCTCTTTGTGGCGTTCGAGCGCTTCCTGGAAGCGGGTCTGACTGCCGGAAGCGTGAAGGGGTAACATAGGAGTGCCGAGGGATGAATCCCCCGGCTAGGCAAAGCCAAGCCCACTGAAGGGGCTATCTTGGCTCTGCATTCTGAACCCCTTCAGCGGGTTTGGAACACTTTGCCGGGTATTTTAATGCCCGGCAGAAGGCCTGGAACGCCTATTGAGTTTTGATTATACCCAGTCTAACCCTACGTCGGATGCCATTCCGGGTGTCCGTTGGCAGAACCCAACGGTTTCCTGGTCAATTTCTTAGATTACATTCATACCTACCAGGGGTAATATATACCGCCCACGCGCCTGATTCTGATTTGCCAGTGAGGAAGTCGAATGACGCCCACTTTACACGAGTCCATACTCACCAAACTGACCCTGCTCTATGGCGCGGATGCTGCGCCGGAACTGCTCAAGCGCGTGCTGGCGTTGGTGGCTGAACCCGCCCCCATGCCGGATACGCTGGCGATTTCGGAGCGCGACGTGATTCTGATTACCTATGGCGATCAGGTTCATCGCGAGGACGAAGCGCCGCTGGCGACGCTGCACGCCTTCCTCAAAGTGCGGCTGGCCGGGGCGATCAACGCCGTCCACATCCTGCCGTTTTACCCGTATACATCGGATGATGGCTTTTCGGTGATTGACTACCGGGCGGTCAACCCGGCGTTCGGGGATTGGGATGATGTGAGCCGCTTGAATGCTGACTTCCGGCTGATGTTCGACGCGGTGATTAACCATATTTCCAGCCAGAGCGCCTGGTTTCAGGCATTTTTGCGGGACGAAGCACCCTACGCCGATTATTTCATCACGGTAGACCCGGCGGCAGACCTTTCCCAGGTGGTGCGCCCGCGCACGCTGCCCCTGCTGACACCCGTGATGACGCCTTCCGGCGAAAAGCATGTCTGGACGACCTTTAGCGACGACCAGATTGACCTGAATTACGCCAACCCCGATGTGCTGCTGGATGTGCTGCGGACACTGCTGTTTTACGTGCATCAGGGAGCGGACTTTATCCGGTTGGACGCCATCGCCTTTATGTGGAAGGAGATCGGCACAAGCTGTATCCACCTGCCGCAAACGCACGCGATTATCCAACTGATGCGCGACGTGTTGAATCTGGCCGCGCCGTCTACCGTCCTCATCACCGAGACGAACGTGCCGCACGAGGAGAACATTTCGTACTTCGGGAATGGCCGGGACGAGGCGCAGATGGTCTACCAGTTCCCGCTGCCGCCGCTGACGCTGCATACCCTCCGCACCGGAGATGCTCGCGCCCTGACGCGCTGGGCGGCCAACCTGAAGCCAGTCGGCGATCAGACGACCTTTTTCAACTTCACCGCCTCGCATGATGGCATCGGGCTGCGTCCGGTAACGGGGCTGCTCGCGCCGGAGGACGTGGACGCCCTGATTCAACTGACGCAGGATCACGGCGGGCGGGTGTCCTACCGGTCACTGCCGGATGGCAGTAAGAGCGCCTATGAACTGAACATTTCGTATTTCGACGCCATCACGCATCCGGGCATCACGGTGCAGCAGCCGGTCACGGCGGCGAGCCGGTTCCTGGTGTCGCAGGCGATCCCGCTGGCGCTGGCCGGTGTGCCGGGCATCTACTTCCACAGCCTGTTCGGGTCGCGCAACGATCTGGCGGGCATGGCCGCCACCAAGCGTGAGCGCAGCATCAACCGCCAGAAACTCCACTATGACGCCCTCAACGCCGAATTGGACGCGGCGGATTCGATTCGCCATCAGGTTTACACGCGCTACATGCACCTGCTGCGGATTCGCACGGCGGAACCAGCCTTTCATCCCCTGGGCGGCCAGACGGTACTCGACCTGCACCCGGCGGTATTCGCGGTGGAACGGGTCGCCCCGGACGGTGGTTCACGGGTGGTCGCGCTGCATAATGTGAGTGGAAAGAGCGTGACGGTGACGCCCCCCGGCGGCCAACGCTGGCACGACCTGGTGACGGATACGGTCACGGATGCGCCGGAAATCACCCTGCGCCCCTATCGGGTGGCGTGGGTGAAGGCGGTGTGAGGGGGAAAAGACCGCTATTTCATCGAGAAAGTTGTCATGATGCGGAACCCATGAGCAAACAGCCTTGATTCCGAAGGTTCGCCCGTGCGGAATACTGCCCTAGCGTTCTCAAAACGGTCACTCCATCCTCCCCCACGTATCACACGCGCTGAATTAGAGCGTAAATTCTCACCCGTAGTGCCCGACACGGGATCGTTGATGTTCGTCAAACACCATTCGTACACATTCCCAGTCATATCCAGCACGCCATAGGGTGATGCACCCTGGGGATAAGCTGTAACGGGTGTGGTTTGTTTAAGATTGGATTCATCGGTGTTGGTTTTTGCCTTGTCATATATGTTCCCCCAGGGATACTCACGGCCATCCGTGCCTCGTGCTGCTTTTTCCCATTCAAACTCAGTAGGTAAACGCACTCCCCAGGCAGTGACATTAGCAAGGTCATAGCTACGCCCCAGGCGAAAAGACAGCCAACGGCAGAAGGCTATAGCATCATACCAATTCACATTTTCGCGTGGATGATCGGCGATTTGCCACTGCTGGTTGCCTGGCTGATCTTCGTAACGAGCTAGTCCTTGCCACCAACGTAGGTCATAAAAGCCATCTTTTGCGTCAACGAAGGTTTGAAATTGGCTGTAGGTAATCGGATATTTGGCAATGGTAAAGGCAGGTATAATCACTTTTTGCTTATCATTACCGTATAAAAATACACCATCTGGGACTTCACACCATTCAAATGGCTCGCCAATGATAGTGCGGACAGCAGTGGCCTGAATGACCGGGTTAACCTGACGGATCAGAGTTCGATCCAGATCCGTAACCGGAATCTGGCGGGGCAGAGGCAGACCATCATGGGGATCCTCGACACTATCCACCGAATCAAGAATCCCTTCTTTTTCCATCTTGCTTATCAAAAGTGATGCGCGAGTATAACCAATTCTTAGCCGTCGTTGAAGCAATGCCGCTGAGGCTTTGTTGAGCCTTCGCACCAGTTGTACAGCTTCTGCGTATAGTTCATCGTCATCCTCTAGTGCTAGCAGAGAAGTCTTCGGGGTTGCTGGTATATCCATATTGGCAGATGCCAATCCAGTAGAAGGTGCATCTTCATGCTTCACCTTGGTTTCCGTAGGACGCGGGGGCTTTGAAGAAGACAGTTTAGCGGCAACATTCAATGGATCAAATGCAGAATCATATTTTTTCAAGTGAGCTGACCATCTCGCGTGTGCCATATGGAGAGTAGATTTGTGGTCAGCTAGCTCAGCAATAACATCATAAGCCCGAATAAGTGCAATCCATTCCGTGCACTCTTTTTTCCATGTCCTTGCATCCAGGCTGGCGACATTCCGAAACCGTTTAAGGGCTTCCTCAAAATGCCCATTTTCCGCTAAAGTCGCCGCCTGCTGGAACTGCTTTACCAGCGTTTCCTCACCGGTATTCGGTTCAGGCAAGCGTGGTGCTTCAATATCCTCATACTGACTCATATCAAGCCGGGCACAGTCATGGTTAATCTGTGCTAACATTCGCACTGGATCACCATCATGGATGAACCACTGGCGACGCCCAAGCTCGGGAGGCAAGGTATAGTGGGTGTGGTCGTCCATAATAAAAGGCAACACCGGACGGTTGCGGGCGATAGCGTAGCGTAGTTCAGCGATGCAGTAGGGCGATGCTGCTGATTTTTCGGAAATCATGTAAATATAAACTTCACACCATTCGATATGGGTGAGAATGGTTGCCCACCAGTCATCAATCACCGGAATATCACTATCCCACCAAACCTCATGACCGGCGGCTCTGAGCAGTTTCACCACCTGTTCTACATCGTTTTTGACACTGCGAGAATAACTGACGAAGAAATGCATAATCCATATTCTTCCAGATGGTGTGCAAACACATATGAATTATGGCACAAGCGATGTTTGCTGCCAACTTATACAACCCGAACCGTTGTCCCAATAGTAACAAAAATAATGCCCGGAATTCACCATCTGACCTTATGCATAGTGAATCAAAGTGAGGGTAGTAATTAGGATGAACTGCAGCGGTAAATGATTCATTTGGAATCCTGGGTTGGCCTCTGAAGCATCGGTAAATCGGATTGGAACGAGTCAGCCGGGTCGAAATACGTCTCATCATTCAGTAGTTCAAAACATTTGGTGATTCGCACCTCATGGCCGGGGTGTAGCTGGGTGGGCAGGGTGTCACGCCCGAAGAACCCCGCGCCAATCGTCTCAACTCCGGGGGTTGCCCGGAATTCGCGGCATTCGATCTGGTAGATCAGGTAGACCAACTGCCAGGCGGAGTCCGTTTGCCACAGGCGGCCATCAAACACGCCCAGCAGCCGCTTGATCTGCCCGCGCAGCCCCGCTTCTTCCCATAATTCCCGCAGTACTGCCTCGGAGAAAGTCGGCCCGATTTCAGCCACGCCACCCGGCAAGGCCCAGCGTTGACTGTCGCTGCGTTGAATCAGGAGCATCTCGCCCTGGGGGTTGAGTACCACCGCTTCAACGGCGATCACCGGCGAAAAGTGCTGCCACGAGCCATCCACAAACCCCTCACGGACCGCTTCCAGTGGTTTATCGGAAGCCAGGCCTGCCAGTCGCCCCGCCAGTTCCATCAGATGGTGCGCGTGTTCACGGCTGTGGATGTTTTTGGCAAAATAGTTCAGATACGAAGCCACACCGCGTATCTCATCAGCGATCTGGAACAGTTCCTGCCGTAAGCTCATCGCGCCTCCACCTGAATCTCGTCGCTATTTGTACCGCTAAACGATGCGAATCACAACCGAAATAGCTACCCCAATAGTAACAAAGCTAATGCCGCGAATTCGCTATCCATCACTACCGTCGTGCGTGGTGGGCGGCGTAGCATGAAGGGTGAATCAGAGTTGAATCAAAAGGGGAGTTGTGCATGGCCGAGTTGAGCGATCAGGATGAACTGATGCGGCAGGCTTTCAAGTATGGGAATCGTTTCATGCTGCTCATGTGGCGGCTTGGTTTAGGGCGTATGATGAATGCCTGGCCGGATAAGACCGGGCAGATCATGGTCATCACTCACACCGGGCGTAAGAGTGGACTACGCCGCCGTACCCCGGTGAATTATGCCGTTGTGGATGGTGTTGTGTACTGCACGGCAGCGTTTGGCAAGGGGGCGCACTGGTACAAAAATATCATGGCGAATCCTTCTGTCGAAGTCTGGTTGCCGGATGCCCGCTGGCTGGGAACGGCGGCGGATGTTTCGGACGATCCCCGGCGGCTGGAACTACTGCGGGCGGTGCTGATCGCCAGTGGATTCGCCGCGCCAGCATTTGCTGGAATTCATCCCAGCACGATGACTGACGCCGAACTGGATACACTGGCAGCGGACTACCGGTTAATTCGTATCCGACGGGTTGCTGACGTGACCGGCCCCGGCGGGCCGGGCGACCTGTCGTGGGTGTGGGCGCTGGTGGGTGGTGTGTTGGTGTTACGGATACTCTTCCCAGGGAAACGCAAAGACAAAGTACACCCGGAATAACTTCACTTCCCACCGTAGCGCAAGCGCCGGGCAACCGGCAGTAGCCACGCGCCGCGCCTGCCGTTACAATCGAGCCTGTTTTGGTGACGAAGCGGCCTGACAAGGAGGCACTCATGCGCGTACTCATTACCGGCTCCAGTGGACAGATTGGCACAAACCTGGCGCTGCGCCTGCAAGACGCCGGACACACCGTATTTGGCATAGACATCCGTCCCAACACCTGGACGGATAAAATCGAAACGCTGCTCCAGGACTTGAGCGCCCCCTACAGTCATTACGCGGGCGGGATTGGCTACGTCACCTACCCGGATAACCTGGATGTGGTGGTGCATTTCGCCGCCCATGCCAAAGTGCATGAACTGGTCGAACAGCCGGATCGCGCCCTCAAGAACATCATCATGACGTTTAACGTGCTGGAATTCTGCCGCCAGAACAAGCTGCCGGTGGTGTTCAGCAGTTCGCGCGAAGTCTACGGCGACATTCACCGCTATATCACCGAGGAGTCCCACGCCGATTTCGCCTTCACCGAGAGTCCCTATTCCGCCAGCAAAATCTCCGGCGAGGCGCTGATCTACTCCTATGCCCAGTGCTATAACCTGCCGTACCTGGTGTTCCGCTTCAGCAACGTGTATGGCCGCTTCGACAACGACATCGAACGGATGGAGCGCGTCATTCCCTTGTTTATCCGCAAGATCAACCGGGGCGAACCGATTACGGTCTATGGGCAGGACAAAATGCTGGACTTTACGTATGTGGATGACTGTATTGACGGAGTGATGAAGGGGATTGAGCGGCTGGTCAGCGGGCAGGCGGCCAACCATACCATTAACCTGGCTTACGGGCAGGGAAGTTCACTGATCCAGATGGCAGAGTATATCGGGGAGGCGCTCGGTAAGCCGGTGGACATGACGGTAGAACCGGCACGGGTGGGCGAAGTGACGCACTATGTCGCCAACACCGGCAAAGCCCGCGCCCTGCTGGACTACAACCCACAGACTCCGCTGCCGGAAGGCATCGCTAAGTCGGTGGCATGGTCACAGGCATGGTGGACGGCGCACGGCGGGGGGTAAGTCTCTGCCGCGTTCATTTTTCACTCAAGGCCAACTCAACCGCAAAGCCGGCAAGGATTACGGCGAATGCTTGTTGAAGCCGTTTCACAACCCCGGATGACCGCATCAGGTACGTCCGAACGGCGCTCGCCAGGATGCCATAACCGGCAAAGACAATCAGCGTCATGCCCATAAATACGGCACTCAATAAGACCAGTTCGGCAGTATGAGAAGACGAATCTTTTGTGGTAAACAGCGGCAAAAAGGCGAAGAAGAAAATGGTCAATTTAGGGTTGAGTAAATTGATCGTTATGGCACGCCGGATGATTTGTTTCACGCTGGTTTCGGTGGTCTTCTGATTGATGTCCAGCGTTCCCGCTTCCCGCCACATATTCCACGCCAGATAGAGCAAATAGGCCGCCCCAACCAGCTTCAACACGGAGAAAACTTGGGCGCTCATATTCAGAATGGCCGATAGCCCTAGTATGCTCGCCGTAATATGCGGGACGATGCCCAGCGTGCATCCTAACGCGGCGGCCAGACTGGCGCGCCACTTCAGCGTGAGGCCGGTTGTGATGGTGTAGATCACCCCTGTCCCTGGGACAAGCACGACAACGAGCGAGGTCAGCAGGAATTCGGCGTTAATCATGATTGCTCCTATCCGAGGTTGCTACAGCACGATTATAAGCCGCAGAGCCTACCGCCTTTAAGATGGAGGTGAATTCGTAAGGTGGTGGGCGCTTCCCGGTTACGTCTTCGTTTCGCTGTAATACAGGGTTCGCACCTTGGTGTCGTTGAAATTGGGGTAGCCGTGGATTTTCACGAGGTCGGCCACGCTGACTTCGGCCATGTCCCGTGTGCCTAACAGCAGTTCGCTCAACACGATGTCGATCACCAGCAGCAGGCGGCCAAAGTTCTCATACTGGCCTTGCAGCGCCGTGAACAGCACTGCGAAAACCCGTTCGCGCAGGTCGTTATCCATAATCCCGCTGCCCGGCCAACTCACCGGCCACTGGTCGTGGTAGGTTCCCACCCGCAGAATATCGAGCCGAAGTTCGACCATCTGCTTAATCGCGGCCTTGCGGTCACTGGCATCCACCAGCCGGTTCGCGCTGCGGTACGGCACGTTGGCAAGCTGCTCGTAAAGCTGGCCGGGTGGGGTGAGTTCCATCAGCTTGACCACCTGAGACCCTTGAACACCCAATCCGGCTGCCAGCGCTTGAGCGCAGCGCCGGTAATACTTCACTTTGACCGGGGATTCCGCGTATTGATCGAGTCGCCATAGCAGCGACAGATAATCCCCGAAATCCAACGGTAGGCGTGGAGGCTCGTCCGGGCTGTAGTTGGATGTAAGTTGGCTAATGCGTGTCCGTTCGATTCGATTGGGCATCATGATGTTTTTGCCTGACCAGTAGCATAGATAAGACAAGCATAGCATAACACATTTTCAAGCGCGCTGGTGGGTGAATCAGCGCGCCCGGCGTGTGATGCGTGGAGGTAAGACTATGGGTGTGCCTCCGCCTCAGTTGCCCGCATGTGGGCATTCAGGCGGCGATGACGCATCATGACCTGCCAGACCCGCAGCGCGGCTTCAATCGTGATTGAGAAATCCATTTTCGACTCGTCATGTTGGCGATCCGGGAAGTAAATCGGGATTTCCCGGACGCGGAAGCCCAGCCGGTGGGCGACGTAGGCCATTTCCACCTGGAAAACGTAGCCGTTCGAGCGAATCCGGTCTAAATCCATACCCACCAGCGTATTGCGCCGCCAGATACGGTATCCGCCGGTCGCATCATACACCGGAATCCCCAGGATGAGCGGGGTGTAAATCCGGTTGGCGAACCAACTGAGCAGCTTACGATGGATTCCCCAGGTTTCGTCCACGCTGCCACCTTTGGCAAACCGTGACCCCAGCACCATATCGCTGTTCTCAATGGCTTTGATGAGTTCCGGGATATATTTCGGTTGGTGGGAGAAGTCGGCATCCATCTGGATGATATAATCCGCGCCCATCTCCATCGCCTTCCTGAACCCGGCGATATAGGCCGGCCCCAGCCCTGCCTTCTCGGTGCGGTGCAGGACAAACAACTTCCCCGGATAGGTGTTGGCGCTCAGTTCGTCCGCCAGCTTGCCGGTGCCGTCGGGGGAATTGTCGTCTACAACCAGGATGTGCAGATTTTCGACATCCAATTCAAAGATGGCTTTGGTAATCAGTGGCAGATTGGTGATTTCGTTGTACGTGGGCAGCACCACGATTGTTTTTGGCATAGGATTTAGCTCTCCAATTGACCAGAACAGTAACACTTTGGTGTAAATTCACGACCCGACGGTTATGAGCGCGTTTTTCTGAATCGGCACACTCAAATGTACAACCGTTATCAAAGCAGGGTAAACTTGCCATATACTAACAGTCTAGTAGAATCCCAAACGGACTTCAACCTTACCAGAGTTTATATTTTGTGAATTTTCGTTACAGATGAGGCAACAATGGGGCAAATTCTCACACTTGCCGAGGCGGTACGCGCACGAACGGCCTTGCGCGAGGCCGGGCAAACCCTGGTTTTTACCAATGGGCATTTTGATCTGCTGCACGTCGGCCACCTGGATTACCTGGAAAAAGCGCGGGCGTTAGGCGACGCGCTGTTTATCGGGTTGAACGGGGATGCCAGCACGACGCGGCTGAAAGGGGCGGGCAGGCCGCTCATCCCGGCGGTGGAACGGGCACGGTTGCTGGCGGCGCTGCTGCCGGTGAGCGGGGTCATCATTTTCGAGGCGGAAACCGCTGATGCGCTGCTGCAAACGCTCCAACCGGATATTTACGCCAAAGGTGGCGACTACCGCCATAAGCCGCTGCCAGAACGCTCGACTGTCGAGGCTTACGGCGGGCAGGTGCGGCTGATTGACTTCCTGCCGGAACACAGCACGTCGGCGCTCATCGCCAAAATCAAGGCGCTGCCGTGAAACCTCGCCTATCCCTCAAAATCACGGGCGCAGCGGAAGCCAATCTCCATACTGGCGCTATTGGGGTCAATACCAACACGACTAGAGGCACGTAATCGACTTGAAGTGTTGATAAACGAGCCACCACGCAGCACATGGAGACTGATAGAATCAGCGTTGTTCTCCAAACTAGCGCTATAAGGGTAGATAGTGTAAGGCGAACTTACCCATTCCCAAACATTTCCAATCATATCCAGCGCACCAACCCAAGATTTACCCCCAGGGCGCAGACCAACGATTGAAGTTCCTGTTTCCACGCTGCGATTTTGTATTGCTTTGTTCAAGTCCCACTCACTTCCCCAAGGATAGACTAAATCATCCGGCCCCCGTGCGGCATATTCCCATTCGGCTTCGGTTGGCAATCGTGCCTCTCGTGTCTCACAGAAATTCCGTGCTTCAAACCAATTGACACAATTGCGTGGTTTGTTTGATGCGACTGAGGTTTCTGCACAACCTACAGAGCCATACTGTGCATTGGTCACTTCATATTTATCTATCCAGAATGGTTTATCAAAGCACTGCTCCTCTACCGGTTGCTCATCCCTGTCACCGTCATTGCTCCCCATCATAAAACAGCCTACCGGAACTAAAACCATTGTCACGCTGTCAAACTCGCGTTCATAAGGCGTCCAATCTACGTTACTTATAACCGGCGTAGCCGTCGGTGTGAGAGATGGTGTAGGCGTAGGTGTAAACGATAATGCTACGAGTGTCGCGTGAGCGGCGGTTTCGGTTGGAGCAATATACTCTGCGGTTGCAGTAGCAAGGGTATTTAGCAAAGCCAGCCCTGTTTGAGTTAAAATGAACGCATCTTTTGCCTCTGCTGTTTGTGTTGCTTGCGCTTCTGCTGTTTGAAGTTGCTGGAAACTGCTAAGTGTCGCTGTGTGACCCTCGGCGATGGCGATTGTAGGTGGGGTTGGCGTGTTCCCGCCGTTGTTGGCAAAAACGCCCTGCCACAATCCGAAGATTCCAGCGATAACCGCTACCAGGATAGGTACAAAATATTTCGGTTCGCTCCACCAGGGCTTTTGTGAGGGGGTAATCAAAGTGCCTGATTCTGGTGCAGGGGTAATAACTTGCTTTAACTGCTCATAGAAATCGTCATCCGGCAACTTATTACCGATCACGTTTACATACTGAGTCGTGATAAGTAAAGCAAACTCTTTTCCTTCCAAGAGCAGGGGAAGGATAGGTTTTTCTTCACGTTTTGCTAGCAGGATTTCACGCTCTACCCATTCAGATTTTTCTGAGTTGGGCGACATAACGATTACAAAAGCCGCACAACTCTTTAGGGCATCTTCGATTGTTCGCCACCAACGATTCCCATAGTTGATGCGACCATCCATCCATACATCGAACCCATGTTGACAGAGATCATTTGCCAGTTGAGTGACATAATCCTGATCTTCGTGACTGTATGAGATAAAAATGTGTGTCATAACACCGCTTCTTGCCCACTGTGTAAGTAACCCTTTCTATTATGCCGTTCGGTATTCGTTAGTGCAAATGATTCGTGTCGCTACAGCCTGTCCCCCTGGCATGATCTACCCATCCTTAGACCCTTTGCGTTTTTGCAGTACAATAGAGGGAAACCGAACGCGGCGTCAGGAGTTGAACGGATGGGCGAACACGTTTTTATTTCCTATAAACATGAAGATGTTGAATTTGCCAACATCCTGATCCGGCAGATTCAGAACGCCGGATTTAAGGTGTGGATTGACGCCGAACAGATTCGCGCGGGCGAAAACTGGCGCGAAGCCATCAACTTCGCCATCCGCGATGCCTTCGCCCTGATACTGGTCATGACGCCGGAAACCAAGTCGTCAGAATTCGTCACCTATGAATGGGCGTTTGCCCTGGGCGCAGGCGTGAAAATCATCCCGGTCATGCTGCGCGAATGCCATGTGCATCCCCAGCTCGACATGATGCAATACCTCGATTTCACGGATCGGGCCAAGTCCCCCTGGGATAAGCTGTTCCACCGCCTGTATGAAGTGCAGGGCGAATACCAGCCGTCGTCGGTGGCCGTCGCCCGCGACGCGCCGCCTGCCGTGAAGAAAGCGGTAGACGCGCTCGACAGTCACAACGCCGAGGAACGCCGCGCCGCCCTCAAGAGCCTGGCGCAGATGGATCACCCGGCGGCCTATATGGCGCTGGTCGGGGCGGTGCGCCATCCCGTGCGCGATGTGCGGATTGACGCCGCCTTCGTCCTCACCCGACAGGCCAACCATCAGGATGCCGCCGCCGTGCCGGGGCTGCTGGACGCCATCACCGATGATGATGTGCGGATTCGCAGTGCGGCGATCAAAGCGCTAGGCGAAATCGGTGATGCTGCCGCTGTCCCCGCGCTGATGAACACGCTGAATCATGATGCGGATGGTGACTGCCGCTGGCTGGCTGCCGGGGCGCTAGGGAAGATCGGCACACCGGCTGTCCCGCAGTTGCTCAACGCCCTACAGGATGGCGATTGGAAAGTCCGGCGCAGCGCGGCGGAAGCCCTGTGGGGGATGCGCGAACCGAGTGCCGTGCCAGGGCTGGCGGCTGCCCTGCTGGATAAACATGATGTGGTGCGGCAGGCCGCTAGCGGGGCATTGGAAGCGATGGGCGATAGTGCCGTGCGCGGCTTGAGCGAGTTCCTTACCAGCAAAAACCCGGAACTTTCCAGGGCAGTTGCCAACATGCTCAACCAGATCGGTTCGACGGATGCGCTCCAGGCGCTGCGAAATTGGGGCGCGGGCAAGACAAGCCAACTGGATGAGCGCCGGGATCGCTATGGGAGACAATAAATGAAATTTGCGCGGGTCATCGGTAACTTGGTCGCCACCCAGAAAGCGCGTGGGCTGGAAGGCGTGAAATTCCTCATTGTGCAGCCGCTGGACATCCACCGCCAACCCAGCGGCGAGGCCTATGTCGCGGTAGACGCCACCCGGCAGGCCGGGGAGGGCGAACTGGTGTTTGTGGTGGCATCCAAAGAGGCGGCTTTCGCGCTGCCGGTAGAGTTTGTTCCGGTGGATGCGGCGGTGGTCGGTATTGTGGATGATGTGGATGACCGCCCCTTATACGATGCCGACAGCGTGGCCTGGAAAGTCTTCGTCCCCACCCCGCAGCCCGCCACACCCGCCCCGGCCCAACCGAAACGGACGCGCAAGCGCAAGAAGGACTGAGTATGTACATCGGACGAGTCAAGGGAACTGTTGTCAGCACCATCAAGCACCCGCTCTACAACCAGCATAAGCTCATGCTGGTATCCCGCCTGAACCTGGATGGCACGGAAGCCACCGCCTATGACATCTGCCTGGATGATGTCCAGGCCGGTGTCGGGGATGTGGTGGTCGTGCTGGATGAAGGCAGCAGCGCCCGTCAGGTCATCCGCAAGCGCGGGACTGGCCCGGTGCGGGCAGTCATTATCGGCATTGTGGATGACATCGAACGCTACGCATAGCGCAACAGTGAATCACTGACCCCATACACGAGGAATACACCGTGGACAATACCCCACCCGAATCCCCGGAACCGCGGCGCAGCCGGGCGCGAGAACGCCAGGAACGCCGTAAACAGCGCCAGCAAGCCCCTGCCCCAGCACCAAGCCGTTCACACCGGCAAATTGCCCCGGCGGGCGGTTTTAAGATGCCGGAAATCCACCTGCCGACTGACCGGCGTATTCTTTACGGTATTGGCGGTCTGCTGGTGATTCTGGTGGTGATTCTGGCATTGGGGCGTTTCAAGAATGACGACTCGCCGCTGCCACCGAATGCGCTGTGGCTGGGGACGGAGTGGACATACGAAGAACCGGACGAAGCCGGAGTCCAGGCATTGGCCGCACGCCTGCGCGAAAACCAGATTGGCACGGTCTACGCCTGGGTGAGTTGGCTCAAGGATGATGAAACCTGGGCCGGGCGACGGGATTTAACCAATAACTTCAGTGAAGTCGAAACCCAGGTGAAAACCTTCGTCCAGCAGTTCAAAGCGGCCTACCCGGAGGCGCAGCTTTTCGGCTGGTTGGGCGTGGCCTCCAATAAAAGCGACGGTACGGAACGCCTGAGCGAAAGCACGGTGCAGCAGGCGGTTTCCGATATGAGCCAGCGCGTGATTGACGAGTTCGGGTTTGACGGCGTGTTCCTGAATGTCGAACCGGTCTGGAACGGCGATGAAGGCTTCCTGGATGTGCTGCGGAAGGCCCGCGCTGATCTGGGGGATGCAGCGCTGATCGCAGTGGCCGTGCCGCCCGACTGGAGTCCGCTGGGCGTGGATATTCCGGTGCCGCCGCTGATCGTCCCCGGCACGGTCTGGGATGAGGAATACAAGCAGCGGGTGGCATTGCTCACTGACCAGATGGCTGTAATGGCCTACAACAGCGGCCTGACGAGCACCGCCAGTTTCACTGCCGCCGATTATGAACTGTGGATGGCTTATCAGGTGAAAACTTTCGCAGAAGCGGTGAACCTGCTCGACACCGGCACGACGATTTTCATCGGTATCCCTACCTACCCGGCGGAACTGCCCGGCCATGACCCGGTGGTGGAAAACATTGGCTCGGCCATTCGGGGTATTCGCACCGGATTACAGGAAGCGGGAGACGCAGCGGCGGCGGTCAGGGGTGTGGCGATTTATGCCGACTGGACTACCGACGACACGGAATGGGCGCAGTTCAAGACGCTGTGGGTGACGCCGTAGCGGGCGGCAGTCAGGGGCGTTCGCGTTTCTCGTTCATCTGAGTGGCAACAGGCCGCTGGTCTGCACCTGCTGCCACTCAGCATCATGATAAGCTTATCCGCGCCTACTCAGGCAGCCCCCAGAGACGAACCGTACCGTCGTCGCTGGCCGTCGCAATCAGGGTCTGGTCAGCATTGATGGCAACTGAGTTGATCTGATGCGTATGATTTTCAAACTTTGCCAATTCTTCGCCCGTTGCGGCATCCAGAACGGCCAACGCATTACCAACGACAATCAATAAACTGCCGTCAGCGTTGTAAATCACGCTGCTATGACCGTTCATCTTGTATTCATAGCGCATTGTCCAGGTTGCCGCGTCATACACTTTGATCTCGAATGCGGAGCGGGTTGCGATCTGAGTCCCATCCGGGCTGTAGACATTGCTGGTTCGGTTATCCGAAAACCCGATACGGAACAGATTCATCTCAAAATGCAGCACCTCATACGTGGCCGGATCCCATACCCGCCAGATACGGTGGTCGTAGCTGGTCGAAAGTTGCGTGCTATCCGGGTTGAATGCCACGCTCCAGGCTTCGTCAGGATGGTCACCACTCGTAATCAGGTTTTCACCGGTTGCGGCATCCCATATCCGCAGCATACCGGCTGACCCCAGGGTTGCAATCCGGGCGTCATCCGGGCTGAGCGCCATCGCCACTGTGGCGAAGTAACTATTGATTTCAGGATAGACGTGAACCGGGTAGATAGCGGCTTCCGTACCACTTGCCACATCCCACAAACGCACAGAGCCATTGTTCGCTTCACCCACCAGCAGTGTCCCGCCGTCGCTGGTGAGGGCCATATCCACCACATAGCTGCCTTTCTCCGGTTCCCATACCGCCCACTGCCCGCCGGTTGCAATATCCCATAGCGTGATCGCTGATTTGCTGTCGCCGACATAGAGCGTGGCCCCGTCCGGGCTGAATTGAAGCCCGCCGATATACCCTTCGTGACCTTCCAGTGTGGTAATTTCCGTGAAATCCGACGTGTTCCACAGTTTCACGGTCTTGTCCTTGCTGCCACTCGCCAAAAGCGTGCCGTCCGGGCTGAGCGCCAGAATACTCACATCATCACTGTGGCCTTCAAGCGTGGCCGTCACCTCACCAGTTGCGGTATCCACAATGTATAGCATGTCACGACTCGTGCCGAGCGCGATCCAGCTTGTGTCCAGACCGAAGAGCACATCCAGGATGTCACCAGAGATGTCCAGGTCAAGCCGTTTGAGCAGCTCCTGGGTCGTCGGATCCCAGATAAACAGGGTTTTGCCAACGCCACCGGCGATCAGGCTGCTATCGGAACTGAACGCCATTGCGCCCACATCACCCGATGTCGGGAGCAGAACCGGTTCGGCGGCCAGGTCTGTGCTGTCGTAGAGCCAGACACCGATGGTCGTCCCCACCGCCAGCAGGCTGCTATCGGGCGACCATGCCAGCGTAAATCCGGTTCCCCGCCCGAGCACGGCCAGTTCGGTGATGTCAGCAGCATTTTCAACGGTGATCGGCATTAAGTTCGTCTCGCCATCCTGTGCTAACGCTGTACCCACCGCAAAAGTCAGCATCAACCCGATAAATAGTACTGCCATGTATCGTAAGTGTTTCATTAAACTCCTCTGATTTCACTAGGGACGCACGAATGGATATATTGCGATAGAAGTTATGTAGTTGAACGAAGTTAGGGGCAGATACATCACGCCCCTACGGAAAAATCATCCGAACTGCGAAAGGTCTATTGTGAAATGTGTCACTATATTAAAGTCTAGCGGGCGTGAACAACTTGCACCATTCGATTAATGCAATAAAAATATAAAATTTATAAAAAACTTTCGACTGATAGTGAAAAAAGCTAAGAACCCGCCTGAATATTGATGTGTCAGCGCAGGGTGTAGGGGCATGATACATCATGTCCAAATACCGAATTCAAGAACATTTCTAATGCAGACCAGCTCAAAGGGGAGTGATTGTTGGCGGCAATGTACTTAAACGCGAATGCAAAATATCGTAGGGACACACGGCAGTGCGCCCCTACGGGAGGATAGCGCAGACGGCGTAGTCTCTCATTTCACAGAAATTGCCAAAATATTGAAATACCCCCGAAGTCCATTGGCGAAATTTGCGGGCGGGTTTTAGACTCCCTCGGGAATTAACCCGCAGTGCCATGTTAGAATTATCAAAATTCGTTTAAAACCCGCAACCCAGCCCCGTTACCGTACTTATCCCCTGGTGAAAGCCAGTTCCGTTTCAGTCAATGAGTCGCCATTTTGAAGAATCATTTTCACTATTTAGTGCTGGCAATCCTACTTCTGTTCACCACTACACTATTGCCCGCCGCTGCTGAAGCCAGGCATCCAGCGCGGCGCTGATTTCCGCACCCAGCAGCAGGATCGCCAGACTGAGAAAGACCCACAACAGCAGGGCGATCACCGCCCCGAGCGAGCCGTAGAGCGTGCTGTAGTTGGCGAGGGTTTCCAGATACCAGGTAAACACCGCCCGGCTCACCTCCCAGCCGATGCTGCCGAACAGCGCGCCGGGAAGAATAGCCCGCCAGACTGCCCGCCGCTGGGGGCCGTAACGAAACATCAAGGCCAGGATCACGGTATAGAGCAGCACCGGCAGCGCCAATGAAACCGGGCGCATGATGACACTGGGCGTTTCCAAGGCGCTCTGCGTGACCAGTCGCAAACTGGCCGTCAGGATAAGGGTAACGCCCAACAGCAGCGCCAGAATCATAATAGTCGTCGCCCCAATCAGCCGCTTACGCCACATGGGGCGTTCATAGTGGGTGGTTTCAAAAATGGTGTCGAGCGCGGTGGCAAGATTGGAAAAAAAGGAAGACCCGCCCCAGAGCAACCCGGCCAGCGCCAGCAGGTTCAGCGATGCCCCTTGATTCAGCGCATTTTCCACCCCGGAAATAATCATCGCGGGAACATCCCCCGGAAAAAACCGTCCCGCTAGGCGTGTGACCTGTTCCTGCATAGCGGTCTCACCCCACAGCCATTGGGCGACCACCAACAGCAGCATCAACGCGGGAAACAACGATAGCAGCGCATAAAATGAGAGCGCCGCTGCCCGCAGCCTGTCCTGTTGGTTAAAACGCACCCAGGCCTGCCGGAAATGCTGCCGGAGACTGTTCGGTGGCGCATCAGGGGGGTGAGGTGGGGCTTGTTCTGACATGCGTGTATTCCCATTTCATCACGATTCAATACGGGGCGAACGAGGTTGCCCCATTGTAAATCGAAACCAGGTGGCAAACAAAAAAACAGCGCCAGGGGTGGCGCGGTTGATACTGTGGATTTCCGGGCGATTATCCGGGTACAGAGTCGCCAGTTCGCTGGCTTGCTGCAGGAATCGTATAAGGCAGGTGCAGGTAACGGGTGATTTGTGCCGCGTCCTGTGCTGCATTCCCCATCTTACTCAGCAATTCGATCAAGTCACCGGCATCAATGAACCGTTTGATGTCGGATGGGGTCAATACCTGGCTTAGCTCGGCGTTTTTTTGTTTAATCGTGTCCGGGTGTGGGACAGGCCCCGGCGCTCGTAGCATCCGCCACTCCTCGCGTACCGTGTGTGCTTTCAGCAGTTCTGCCGCGAAAGCGGGACGCTCCGTCAGAATCCCGATCATATCCGGCCAGCGCGTGCCGATCATAATCCAGTGGCCGAGCTTCATGAGGTCAATTTCGCCGGGGGTGAGCAGGTTGCGTTGGTCAGCAATCGCTGCCCGCAGCCGGAACTCATTGAGGAAACGCTTAATTTTGCGCGGGTTGTAATCCAACACGCTCGCCGCGTGCAGAGTCGCCTGTTGCACGGCATCCAGGTCTTCAAACGACATATCCTGAAACTCCCGCGCCCGCTGCCGCCGCTGTTCCAATTCGGCATCCGGCCTGTCGGATAGCGCAACGGTTCGCACCGCTTTACCCTGCTCCGCTTGCTCAGCGCTGGGTTGGCTTTCTGGCGTAGTTTCCGGTGATGAGAGCAATCTCCGGGGCTGATTCAGGAGTTCGGTCAGCATCCGCTTGACTCGGCGTGGATTATAGTCCAATCCTTCAGCCGAACCCTCCAGGTTGCGTCGCAAATTCTCCTGTTCATGTGCCAGAAGGGGAGGATTGACACTTCGCAGATTCTGGTCAATAAACCCGGCGATGGCTACTTCGGTGATCGGCGGGATGCGGAAATTGATCTGGATGATCTTCTCTAGAAACTGCTGTCCCAATGTCAACCCGCCAGGGTCGCTCTCCGACTCGTAGAAACCTTTCAGATCAGCATACTTGTGTTCGATACTGGCCGCCACGCCCCGCGAATCCATGCCGATGACATACACGCAATACTGTGAATCGATGAGGACGTTAATGGCCTCGATGATCTCAACCGACTTGGGCGGCTCGCAGCGGTCTAAATCATCAATGAAGATCACCAGGGGATTCTGCCCTTTGCGCGTGACCGCCCGCACGATGCGGCGGAAGTCGTTGTCAAATTCGCCCAGGAAACCGATACGATCCCCATAGTTAGGCTGCTTGATATATTGCGCGATATTCAGGTCGAACTTGAAGAAACGCTGGTAGATCTGCACACCCACCGCAATCATGGTAAAAACGCCCAGAATCGAAATGGCCGACCCACCATACACCGGGACAAACACCTGTGCCAATACCTGTAACAACCCCAGCACTGGGAGGATGTCCTTATCGCCGGGTTGGAGACTGTTGAATGCCCATGAGGACGCGAACCACAGTGCCACGAATCCCAGCACGCCCACCATCACGGCGTACACAACCCAGCGTGCCAGCGTCCGGGCCGCCTTGGGGACATCCACACTGCTCCACCACAGCCGAAGCCGTTCGCGCGGGCCACGTTTGGGCACATCGCTCAGGATTTTGAGCGCCAGCGCCGCCCACAGCGATTCTTCCTGATCGTACTTCCAGGCGTTGAACCAGACCGGGATGAATTCACCCTTATTTTGCGTCAATTCCTCTTGCAGCATATACATCAGGCTGGTCTTGCCGGTTCCCCAGGGAGCATCAATGGCGATGACCAGCGGCTTTGGGAGGATGCCGTCGGCAGGCCGGGTGGTTGCGTTCTCTTTGGGTTGTTCGTGGTCGTCTTTTTTCTGTTGGCTGCGGATAAACTCAGCCAGCACGATGGCATAGTCGCGGAAGCCCAGTACATCAGCAGTGGTGGGTGCGTCGGTCAGGACATGAATTAGCGTTCGCGGGTCAAGGCGTTGCAAAGGGGGTGGGGTGACTGTACCCGTTACTTTCGCTGTGTCATCTTCCAGTGTAACACTTGATGTCCCGGTGGTGGTTTCTTGCTGAGTTGGTTCAGGTATGCCATCAGACCCTGTTGTTTCGGTTGTGCCGGATTCGCCTTGTACGGTCTGACTTTCAGGCGGTGCGGAACTGGTGACTGTCGGCTCGTAGGCTTCGCTTTCCGATTCTATCGAGGGGGACGATTGATTTTCGCTCAAATACTCTTTCAGTAGTTTGTGAAGTACTTCCAATAGGCGGGAAAACGGTTCTTCAAAATCCCGGCGGAAGTCCAGATAGTGTAGCTTGATGAGTTCCGGGGTTAGCTCGGTATCTACGAACAAGAGAGGTAACACGCGCCGTCCACTCTGCAAAGCATTGGGGAAATCCTGAGTCAGAGTATAGCTTTCTGGCCGGATATAACCCGGCGTGATAACGACAATGACTGCCAAAGCGCTGTGTATCGCTTGGCTCAGCATAGCTTCCCAATCATCACCGGGTTGCAGGCGTTCTCTGTCTAGCCATGCTGGAAACTCATTGGCTTCCAGTTCTCTAGCTATATTTTGGGCAAAACCGAATCCATCGGCGCTGGAATATGAAATATAAAGGTGGGGAATGGATTGAGCCATAAATATCACCCAATACTGCTCAAAATGAGGTTCTTCTATTGTAGTCTGGAATAATAAGAACCAGCAACAAGAACCGCGCCGTCATCAAAATCTGCCGTGACCGCCCCCTGGCCCTAAACCGTGCTGGACAAAGCCCGAATTCCTATGATAGAATGCACCTCTATTCTGTAATCGCTAGTTCATTTTTGGCCGGAGGCATCTGTGGCTAATCATAAATCCGCGCTTAAACGTATTCGCCAGAACGAGAAGCGCCGCCTGCAAAACCGCACTTTCCGCAATCGGACGCGCACCCTGGTGAAACAGGCGCGTACTGCGATGAGCGGTGGCGAACTCGACGCGGCGAAAGAAGCGACCCGCGCCGCCATCCGTGACCTGGATATGGCCGCCAGCCGGGGGACGATTCACCCGCGCAACGCCGCCCGCCGGAAGGGCCGCCTGATGAAGCAGCTCGCCGCGCTGGAAGCCCAGCAGTAAATTCCTACCGCATTTCCAGAGTGACTCTAAAAAAGCCGGCCTACCAGCCGGTTTTTTGCGTTTTGTTCCCCGCAACGCGCAAGACCCCGCCCACGTAAACAGGATTCATACGCTTTATGTGATATGAATCAAGACTAAGTCCCCGCGACAAAGAGAGGCGAGTCGTCAGTTTTCAGTCATCAGTGGTCAGAAAAATATCCAGTGCAAAGCTGAAAACTGAGAGCTGACCACTGAAAACCAGCTTCCCTGGTGGACGACTGGAGCCATTTATCATGGCTTTGTTTCACATAAGACGATTCATAGAGATTGTGTGTACGATGGGGCTATTCCCAGGTAATACCGGGCAAGGGGTACAATAATCATGCGTGAATGTGGGCTATGGCTGAGATAAGAATCCTGGTGGTGGGCGATAATCCCCTGGCGCGGGTGGGGTTGGTGGCGCTGCTGGCCGGGGCGGAAGGGCTGGAGATCGCCGGGCAGTGTGGCGGCGCGGTACTGCTGGATGAATTTGACTTATATGGGCCGGATGCGCTGGTGTGTGATCTGGGCTGGGAAGATTCACCATCATGGCTGGCCGACCTGCGCGATACCGGGCTGGCGACGGTAGCGCTCCTGAACAGCGAAACGCAAGTTGCCGACGCCTGGGCGGCGGGTGTCACTGGGCTGCTGCGCTACAATACCGATGCGGAGGGCATCGCGGCGGCGCTGACGGCGGTGCTGGCCGGGTTGGTTGTGTTGGACTCCGGGCTGGCGGCGAACGTGTTGCCCGCTGGGGACACGGTGGACGATGTGCCTATCGAGAACCTGACTCCCCGTGAAAAAGAGGTCTTGCAACTGCTGGCCGAGGGGCTGGCGAACAAGGCCATCGCGCAGAAACTCGGCATCACCGACCATACCGTGAAGTTTCATGTCAACGCCATTATGAGCAAGTTGGGGGCGCAGAGCCGCACCGAAGCGGTGGTTCGTGCCACCCGCGCCGGGTTGATTATGCTGTAGAGAGGCATCATGGAACGAACCCGCAGACAGTTTATCGTCCGGTGGATTGTGGCGACCCTGGCCGGTTGGATTCTGGGTTTCATCGTTATCTTTACTACAGCCATGTTGTGGGAACTGATCGGTACGGTCTCCTACCGAAACCACTGGAATCCCAATTCGATTGATTGGCTGTTCCCTGTTTTACAAGGTTTGACTGTATTGCTGGTCGGTTTTTCCTTTGGTCTGGCACAATGGCAAATTGCACTCAAAGGCAAAGTGCCCCGGCGATGGTGGCTAGCGGCTAATTCCTTGAATGTGATCGCTGCATTGGTTGGTCTCTGGCTTGGCAGAAGAACAATACCATCGTCATCACTATTTACTTTTCAGAGCGGAACGTTAAGCGGCTTTGACACCGTTATGACTGTTAATGAGACGGGTCTTATCACCTCGGTTGCTGCGATAGGCGCATTTGTCGGAATAGCGGTCAGCCTGCCCCAATGGCTGGTACTTCGCCATTCTTTTCAGCAGGCGTATCAGTGGATACTTGGTGCTGCATTGGGTGGTATCGCTGCATCTGCTTCGTTTGTGATGATTGTGCTTATTATGCGAGATGCTGTACTCTCTTACTCGCTTTGTTGCTGTTCGACGCCGATTATCTTCGGTGGGGTGACCGGCTATGTGTTGTTCGACGTGTTGAAACGGGCTAAAACGGAGTGAACGCGATGACGAACCAACCAGAGGAACGAACCCGCAAGCAGTTTATCGTCCGGTGGATTGTGGCGACCCTGGTTGGCGGAGCGATAGGCCTGGTGGTGTTCTATGGAGTAGAGTGGTTTTGGCGGCACATCGCAGATACATACATTGACTCGGCAGTTTTGCTCTTGATGATTGGCTTTTTTACTGGTCTGGTGCAGTGGCCGGTCACGCTCAAGGGTAAAGTGTCCTGGCATTGGTGGACAGCAGCCAGCTTAGCTTCATTCATTATCTGGGGTGTGGCATCACATATGAACTTCCTGGCGACTCCCCTTGATGAGCATTATCTGACTCAATTGCGGACAAATATTAAGATTATTACAGAATTTAATAGTAATAAAATTCCCATATCCATTATTTCGTTCTTGCTGACGGGGATGGTAGCTGGCCTGCCGCAGTGGCTGGTTCTTCGTCGCCAGTTCCAGCCAGCATATCGCTGGTTATTGGGTATGACTGTTGGTAGTCTGGCATCGCTCCTGTTACTGACGGTCATCGGATTTGCTTCGGGGGATGACATTTTGGGGGCGTTAGCAGTGGTCTGTACTTTGCTGCCTTTGCTTCCGATTACCTATGCCAGTGTGACCGGCTATGTGTTGTTCGACGTGTTGAAACGGGCTAAAACGAATAACGTGAGTGAATGAGTTAGTCGCTATCCGCAAATACGTGGTTGTCTGACCTCACCCTTACTCGCTGCGCTCATTTTCCCCTCTCCATTGTGGAGAGGGGAAGGAGAACCGAAGGTTCGGAAGGGGTGAGGTAAGGCATAAACGGGATTTTACGGATAGACTCTTAATTAAAGGAGTAACTATGAACCGTTTGTGGCTTATCGGAATCCTATTGCTGGTACTGGCGGGCGGGGTCGCTGCCCAGGACACGCCCACTATCAGCCCGGCACTGGAAGACAATCTCACCGCCATCGAAACCCTCACCAGCAGCGTGCGTCACCTGGACATCATCACGCCGGTAGAACGTCGTTTCCCCACCCGCCAGGACATTGTGGATTACTTCACGCGCCTCTTCCAAGAAGAACTGACGGATGAACTCGCCTGGCAGGAAACCCAGTTCTATGTCGCCTTCGACCTGCTCCCGGCGGACGTGGACTTGCGGGCGGTGTACCTGGCCTTCCTCACCAGTCCGGCGGGCGTGGCCGGGTTCTACGACACCGAAACGAAAGACATGAACGTCCTGTTGCTTTCGGGCGACGTACCGGACGACAGTCTGCCGTTCTTAGAGCAAATTACCTATGCCCACGAGTTCACCCACGCCCTGCAAGACCAGCACTTCAGCCTGGACGCCCTCGACCTGGGCAATATGGATAACCCCGATGCGACGCTGGCCGCGTTATCCCTGGTAGAAGGTGACGCCACCGCCAGCATGACGCTGTTTATGCAGTCCCTTGCCCAGGATAACCCGATGCTGTTGGTTGGCGTGCTGCTGCAAGGCTTCTCGGCGGGTGCGTTTACCCTGCCAGAGGACGCGCCGGAGTTCATCGTTACGGAGCAGTTATTCGCCTATGAAGCCGGGATGGGGTTTGTCAACCGGTTGCGGATTGAAGGCGGTTGGGATTTGGTGGACGCGACCTACAGTAATCCGCCCATCTCCACCGAACAGATCATGCACCCGGATAAATATCTCGAAAACGAACTGCCGCAGGAAGTCACCCTGCCTGATCTGACCGATCAACTCGGCGCGGGCTGGCAACTCACCATTGACCGGCCACTCGGCGAGTTTTACCTGAGTTCACACCTCAAAACCCAGCTTGACGGCGTGCAGGCCAACGCCGCCGCTGCCGGTTGGGGCGGGGATCGTTATCACATCTACACGGACGCCGAGAGCGGCCAACGCGCCTGGGCGCTGCGCCTCGTGTGGGATACGCCGGAGGATGCCGCCGAGTTCACTACTGCCTATACCGCCTGGGGTGACGCAAAGTACGGAGACGCCGCCTTTGATGGGGCTTGCTGGACTACCGAGGCTGAAACCCGCTGTATGTTGGCGGACGATTCAGGGACGATGATCGCCAGCGCCCCAACGCCTGACATGGCGCGTCTGCTGCTGGCCGGGAGCGGGGAATAGATGGCGTGCCGCTGCCGGGTTGAACTTGCCAACTCCGCATATCGGGGGGTATCATCCCCCCGGATTTGCGTGCTTAGCGGTCAATGCAGTTCAACGATTCAATACGGCGCTAAATCGGGCGACCACACCGGGTCGCCCCTGCGAAATCGCCCTAAAATGCGGGATTTGTAGGGGCGCAATATATTGCGCCTGCGAAGCGATACATTCTACGATTTATACGAGGAATAGACAGAATGCGAAAAATGCTTTTACGTTTGGTGTTAGTCTGTGGCCTGCTGCTGGTACTGCTCTCCGGCCTGTTTGTGCTGGCACAGGACGGCATTGATACCGACGCGCTGCGGCATGACAGCCGTTCCGACCTGTACCGTACGCCGGGCGGCGCAGCACCGTTCGATACAACCGTCACACTGCGGCTGCGGGCGGCAACTGGCGATCTCGACTCGGCCTCGGTGCGCGTGTGGAACACCCGCGAAGGGGAACAGACGGTGCTGCCGATGCAGGTCATCGCCACCACCGAGGATGGTTACGATTTCTGGGAAGCGACGGTAGAAACCGGGCGCAAGACCACCGTGCTATGGTATCGCTTCATCGTCTCCAAAGGCGGGCAGACTGTTTATTACGAAGACGACACCCGCCCCGATAACGGCAACTTTGTTGCAGCCAATGAGGGCGGCCTGGGCGCGGCCTACAGCGAAAGTCCTGACCTGAGTTTCCAGATCACGGTCTATGACCCGGACTTTGTCACGCCGGAATGGATGCAGAACGCCGTCCTCTACCAGATTTTCCCGGATCGCTTCCGGGATGGCGACACCAGCAACGACCCGACGGATGGTTCGGAACGGTTCTACGGCGAACTGCCGCTGTACTTCCATGAAACCTGGAATGAACCAATGTTGGATGGCCGCGTGGATAAACTGCCCAACGGCAACGGCTACTGGAACAGTGACTTCTTTGGCGGCGACCTGGCCGGTATTACCGAAAAGCTGGACTACTTGCAAGAACTCGGCGTGACTGGCATCTACCTGAACCCGATTTTCGCGGCGCGTTCCAACCATCGCTATGACACTGCCGACTATCTGCAAATTGACCCGATGCTCGGCACGCTGGAAGATTTCCAAACGCTCATCAGCGAGGCCGACGCACGCGGGATCAAGCTCATTCTGGATGGCGTGTTCAATCATATGTCGAGCGACAGCGTGACATTTGACCGCTATCACCGCTTCGACTCGGTGGGCGCGTGCGAAAGCCTGGAATCCGAGTATCGCTCCTGGTTCTACTTCGCGCCGCCGCGTGCCAACCAGCCTGCGCCCTGTGTCGGTGATCCTGACCCGCTGTATTATGTCTCCTGGGCGGGCTTTGACAGTATCCCGCGCCTGAACAACACGCTCCTGGATGTCCGCAAGTACATCTTCCTGGGTGAAGACAGTGTCGCCCGCACCTGGGGACGCGAAGGCATTGGTGGTTGGCGGCTGGATGTCGCGCCCGACATTGACAACGGCAGCGACCCCAACAATATCTACTGGGAAGCCTTCCGCACCGTCGTCAAGAGTGTCAACCCGGATGCTGTAATTATCGGGGAAGAGTGGGCGGATTCGTCGGAGTGGTTGCAAGGCGACGAATGGGATTCGACCATGAACTACCGGCTACGGGCGGGTATTCTTGGTTTCGTGCGCAACCAGGATTACCTCGATAACGACTCGAACGGGGATCGCATCATCCGAGCGCTGACGCCCACTGAGTTCGACAGTGTGGTTCGCGCCATCGAGGAAGACACGCCCCCACCGGCATATTACGCGCTGATGAACGTTCTCGACAGCCACGATACCAGTCGGTTGTTCTTCGTGGTCAATGATAACCCGCAGTTGCAGAAGCTGGCGGCGCTGACGCAGTTCACGCTGCCCGGCGCACCGACAGTTTACTACGGTGACGAAATCGCGCTGGATGCCCCCAGCCAGGATGACGGCGGCACGCTCCAGGACGACCCCTATAACCGCGCCCCGTATCCCTGGACGGATACCGAAGGCGACACCTATCCCGCGCCGAACGAGGATATGCTGGCCTTCTACCAGCAGATCGCCGCGCTGCGCCATGCCAACCCCGCGCTGCGTACCGGGGAGATGATTACACTCCTGACCGACGATGCGACCGGGGTTTACGCCTTCCTGCGGTTGGACAAGGCAGCAGGAAATGCGGCGGTGGTCGTGCTGAATAACGGTGACACTGCCCAAACAGTCAAACTCTATTTCGGCGGGCTGCTTCCTAAGGGCCTCACGCTCGAACCGGGATTGGGAGGGCAGCCATTCTCTACCGATACCCCCTACCCAGAACTCCGGGTTGGGGCGCACAGCGGCAATGTATGGACAGTGACCACCGACAGCAGCGCCTTCGCCATCAACAATGTACCCGCCAGCGTGACCGTGACCGGAAGCGATGGCCGCGTGACAGTGAGCTGGGAAGCGGTGGAAGGAGCAAACGGTTACCTGATCTTCCGCAGCCCGGTGGCAACTGGCGGCTTTGAATGGGCAACTGCTGGCGCAATCACCGATACGAGCTATGAAATTGATGCCCCCAACGGCTTTATGTATTACTATGCCGTTGCCCCGCTGACGGATACGCTGCTGCTCGGCCCGATGAGCGACAGCGTTCCCGGTACGGCCAGCGCACCAATCAGCGCGACAACCTATGTGGGCGATGCCACTGAATCGCGCACGATGGGGCTGGTTTTCGGTGTGACGGCGGAACTGCAAGCAGCCATCACGATTGATGGTGTCACGGGGGCGGAAGGTCAGGCTTCCGGCGTGCGGGCGCAGGCGGCGCTTGTCCCGGTGGGGAGTGACCTGGTTGAGGCCGATTGGCAGCCGATGACCTACACTGGCGAACTGGACGGCGCAGATGTCTACAGCATCACCTTTGCGCCGCAGGAAGTGGGCGTATTCGAGACGGTGGCCCGTTTCAGCACTGACGCCGGGCAGAACTGGACGGTGGTCACACTGCCAGACGGCACACTGCCACAGTTGGCGCTGGAATCATCTGACGACACCACCGCACCCGCCGCACCTGCCAGCGTAAGCATCGTTCGTGCTTCACTTTCCGGCGTGTCGCTCATATGGGACGCGGTGGAAGACGACAACCTGTTTGTTTACCGGGTGTACCGCACCAATTCCGCTGGTGATACCCTCTTGGTGGCGGAAATCCCGGCAGCGGACGGCCCGACGTATAAGGATACGGCGGTAGTAGAGGGTGAAAGCTACGCCTACGCGGTATCGGCGGTAGATGGTGCGTTGAATGAGTCGGAACAGGTCGCAACCGACATGGTGGCGATTGAGCGCCAGCCGGTAGCGGTGACGTTTGTCGTCACGGTGCCGACCTACACCACTGCACCTGGAGTCTATATCGCTGGGGATTTCGCGGGCAACGGGTATCCGACCTGGGACCCGGCGGGTATCCCCATGACTCAGGTGGATGACACCCATTGGACGGTGACGCTCGACCTGCTGGAAGGCTCGGCTATTGAGTACAAGTATGTTCGTTCGGACTGGGTCGCAGTGGAAAAAGGTGAAACCTGTGAGGAAATCGCCAATCGCCGCGTGACGGCCACGCCCGACGAAAACGGCCTGATGCAGGTCGAAGATACCATCGCTAAATGGCGCGACCTGGATGGCTGTGGCTAGAGGCTACTGACCAGACTCGTTTCTGATGGGGCATGACAGCTATCATGCCCCTTTCACGGCTTGTATCGCCAACATCCTGCTGTCAGGTGGATTCAGGCGGTTTCGGGACGCTGGTTGGTTGAAACGGGTGGGGTATAATTGCGGACATAGTTGAGAAGCTGGTGATAGAACAGATCGGGGCCGTCATTGATCGAGGTCACTGACAGTCTGCCTTTCTTGAGGATGGCTTTAAGCTGCTTATCGTCGCTTTCCCCGGCATGAAACGCACGCGCCAGGATGTCCGCAAAGCGTCCTGTTCCCTCAATCACAAACAACGGAAAGGAAAGGTCATCGGACGTGGTGCGGCTGTACACCTCTTCGCGGGTGATCTGGCCGCCGTTAATCAGCACGCCGAACGCGGGTTTCTGCCCGCCGCCGGAAAGTTGGGAAGTCAGGCGGGTAATCATGTCGGATTCCGCGCCGAATTCATCACCTGTTGTCAGAACAAAATGCGAATGCCCTTCATTCAGTGGCCCGCCGCTCTCGTTCTCATAACCGGGGTAGCGTACCATTTCCAGCGGCACGACACCCACCAGCGGGAAGCGATAGCGATTTTTCCGGCGGGCATCCCCCACCAGCGCCGGGACGCCGACATTGGTGCCGCCGTCAATCACCACTGCACCCAGTTCTTCGGCAAAACGTGCCAGCCCGCGCTCCACGATCCGGCGCGTCGCGTACATATCCTCATCCGACATATCCTTCGCGCCACCGGTCACGTAAATTGCCGGACGCGGCTCATGAAAGCCGAGCGTAGTGGCGACCCAATGCGGGTCAAACCGGCGTGAGACATGCACCGCATAGGCCGCCTGGCCGTGATCGAATGGGATGATAAAACGCTTGTTTCGCAGGGTCATGATACAGTTCTCGTTCTGGTATTCCCGTCTGCATCCGGCAGACCGGGGAACACCCTATTGGCAGTACAGACACAGTTTGTTAAAACAACACTTGTTGGCTGAGGATAACGACACTACACTGACGGTTGCGTTTAAACGGGCAGTTGCCCACAAAGTGCAAAAGCCGATCCAGTGACAACGAATAATCATTTTCCATTTTAGCATCGTCAGAACAGCCCAATAATTGGGGTGTCGTTCGTATTCCATTAGAGCTACGTGTGTAACCTGCTTATGAGCGCCCCTTTTGCCCAATCCCTACTCGACTGGTACGACCAACGTGCCGCCGCGCTGCCCTGGCGCAGCACTCATGAGGTATACCGAATCTGGCTCTCCGAGGTTATGCTCCAACAGACTCAGGTTGAGACAGTCATCCCCTATTATGACCGTTTTCTAACCGCCTTCCCCACGCTGGAGGCATTGGCCGCCGCGCCACTGGATGCCGTGTTGAAGCTCTGGGAGGGGTTGGGCTACTACAGCCGCGCCCGTAATCTCCATAAGGCCGCCCAGGTGGTGGTGAATCAGTACCAGGGCGTTTTCCCCGCCACTGCCGAGGGGTTGCAGGCCTTACCCGGCATCGGGCGCTACACCGCCGGGGCGATTGCCAGCATCGCCTATGGTGAAATCACGCCCGTGCTGGATGGCAATGTGATTCGCGTGTTCGCCCGCCTGACCGATTTGGAAGCGGATGTCACCCAGGGGACGGTGAAGGATGACCTGTGGGCGCTGGCCGCGCGCTGGATGCCGTCCGAACGCCCCGGCGATTACAACCAGGCGTTGATGGAACTGGGGCGTACAGTGTGCAAGCCACGTAATCCCCTGTGCGAGACCTGCCCGATTCACGCCCACTGTGCGGCATTTGAGCATGGCACACAGACGGAACGCCCGGTGAAGAAACCCCGTGCGGTATCCCCACACTATGATGTCACTGCCGGGTTGATCTGGAATGACCAGGGGAAACTGCTCATCGCGCAGCGCCCGGCGGAGGGTCTGTTAGGCGGACTGTGGGAATTCCCCGGCGGCAAGGTGGAGGCAGGCGAATCCCTCCCGGCGTGTCTTCAGCGGGAACTGCGGGAAGAACTGGCAATTGAAGTGGAAGTCGGGCAACTGTTCACTGTGGTGCGTCACGCCTTCACGCATTTCAAAATCACCCTTCACGCTTTCACCTGCCGCTATGTGGCCGGGCCGCCGCAAACGCTTGGCGTGCAGGCCTGGGCCTGGGTGAAACCCGACGCGCTGGCAGCATACAGTTTCGGCAAGGCAGATCGTGACGTGATTCAGGCGCTCCATAACCGGGGCGGGATGCTGTTTTAGCGAACGTCCCGCTGCCCGCCGGTTATTTCTTCATACGTGGGTCGAGCGCGTCGCGCAGGCCATCCCCCAGGAAGTTAAAGGCGATCATCGTCAACCCCAGGACAATGCTGGGATAGATCGCCAGGTGTGGGCTGGTGCGGATAAATTCGCGCCCCTTGTTAATCATGCCACCCCAGGTCGGATTCGGGGGCCGAATGCCGATGCCCAGAAAGCTGAGTCCGGCTTCGGCCATAATCACCGTTGCAATCCCCAGCGTGTATTGCACAATAATCGGCGTGAGGGAATTGGGCAGCACATGAAACAGCATAATCCGCCAACTCCCCGCCCCAACCGCTTCTGCCGCCAGCACATACTCCGACTTTTTCACCAGCAGTGCCTGGCCGCGCATCAACCGCGCTGAAAACGGCCACCCGGCCAGCGTCAGAGTCAGGATCACGCTGCCGATGTCGGGTGTCAACAGGGACACCATAAACACGGCGAACAGAAAGTTTGGCAGGCTGTACATGATGTCTACAGCACGCATAATGACTGTATCCACCAGGCCGCCGTAATACCCGGCCACTGTCCCCAGCAGAATACCAATCAGTGTGGAGACGGTCTGCACCACCACGCCGACAAACAGCGAGATGCGCGCCCCGTAAATAATCCGGGTGAACAGGTCGCGCCCGACTTCATCCGTGCCGAGAAAATGGGCTGGGCTGGCGGGCATACGAATATGGGCGAAATCAGCTGCTGTCGGGCTATAGGGGGAAATTACATCGGCCAGAAGCGCCACTGTCACTAACAGCATCAGGAACAGTGCGGAGACAACTGCCGCACGATTGCGCATCAGGCGGCGCAGCGCGTCAAACCAGGGATTATCCGGCTTGCGCGTACCGAGTTGGGCGATAACGGCCATTTTTGCGGTCATGCTTACTCTCTAATCTGTGACCCGGATGCGCGGATCCAGCACCCCGTACAAAATATCAACCAGAAACGTTGAAATCAGAAAAGCGAAGGCTAACGACAGGGTCGCACCCAGGATGATGGGATAGTCGCGCTGTAGCACAGCGGTTACTCCTAAGCGGCCAATGCCGGGGATATTGAAGATCGTTTCGACAATGAACGACCCGCTCAGGATACGCCCGATCAGGATGCCGACCACCGTCAATACCGGGAACATCGCGTTGCGCAGGCCATGCCGGAGAATCACCGTGCGTTCGCGCAGTCCTTTGGCGCGGGCGGTGGTCATGTAATCCTGATTCAGCACATCCAGCATAGATGCCCGCACCAGCCGGGAGAGCAGCGCACAGGGGCGGGCGGCCAATGTGATCGCCGGTAGGACATAATGAATCGGTGTTTCGTACCCGGCCACCGGAAGCCAGTCGAGTTTGAGCGCGAAAATCACAATCAGGAAGGTCGCCAGCGCAAAGTCCGGCAGCGAGATACCGACCAGCGCCACCGTCATCGCGCCGGTATCCACCCAGGTGTTATGCCTTAGTGCTGAAATCGTGCCAAGAAATAGCGCCAGGACAATCGCCAGCACCAGCGCGGCGCTCTCCCATTTCAGTGTGACCAGAATGGCCGGGCCGAGTAGTTCTGTGACCGGTGTGCCGATGTAGTGGTACGAGGTTCCCAGGTCGCCCTGCACGGCGTTTTTTACATAGTAGAGATACTGCACTAGAATCGGCTGATCCAGCCCGTAGCGTGCCTCCCAGTTGGCGATTACTTCCGCCGGGAGGTTCTGGTCACCGGCCATCAGTCGCAGCGGGTCGCCCGGCGCGAGCCGTGAGGCCATAAACGCCAGGAAGGTCACCCCCAGCAGGCTGAAGATGATAAAAGCCGTCCGTTGCAGCAAGTATCGCGTCATGACGTGCGCACCTCATGCAGGCACAAAGGGTGGGGGCAGGCCGCAGCCCGCCCCCCGTGTACAAGCTGAAACTTACGAATTAAACGAAACCGTGTCAAATCCCATCGGGCCGAAGAGATTCGCCTGGAAGCCCTCGACTGCCGGGTTGACCAGGTAGATGAAGCGCGAATACCCCAGCGGGATCATAGCGGCATCGGCTACGGCCAGCACTTCGGCATCCTGCCAGGCCTGCTTGCTTTCGTCAAAGGTGGTGGCGTCGCGTGCCTGGTCAACCAGTAAGTCTACGTCCGGGTTGCAGTAGGTGGAGAAATTGCTGTCCAGGCCGCAGTACATCAGTTCATACGTCCAGACGCCTGCACTTGGAGAGTCGGCTGTCCATCCGAACAGGAAGAACTGCCAGCGATCATGCGCCCACAGGCCGTCAATCATATCGCCGCGCTCCGGTTGCAAAATCTCAACTGTAATGCCCAGATTGGCGTTGAGCATAGCCGCGACTGCCTCACCAATCGTGCTGTTCAGAGTCGCCAGTTCCAGTGTCGGGAAGCCTTCGCCGTTCGGGAAGCCCGCTTCGCTCATCAGTTCCTGCGCTTTGGCGGGGTCATAGGCATACCCTTGCAGGTCGGAGTTATATTCCGGGATGTGCGGCGGCACGAGGCCGGTAGCCACTGTCCAGGAGTTATTCAGGATCGCGCTGACAATCGTTTCTTTGTCAATGGCATAGTTGAATGCCTGCCGCACCCGCACGTCCTTGAACGGCTCAAACATACTCTGGTTCATCCCGGCATACTGTAACTGGGCGCGGGTGAAATACTGAAGTTGGGCACCCAGGGTCGCGTCATTCGTGATCCGTTCCAGGTCGCTCGCCGGGACGCCCACGATGTCCAGTTCACCGGCTTCGTACTGCGCCAGGGCGGTTGAAGCGTCGGGGACAACCAGGAATTCAATACGATCCACCGCCGGTTTGCCCAGGAAGAAGTCAGAGTTGGCTTCCAGCACGATCTTGACATTGGGGATCCATTCCACAAAGCGGAACGGGCCAGCGCCTACCGGGTCACCCACCCATTCGGGTTGTCCAGCGACCACAGCTTCTTCCGGGACGACCCACGTCACCGGCACAGCCAGCGTTTGCAGGAAACTCAGCGAGGGGCGCACCAGAGTCACTTCCAGAGTGTAATCGTCCAGCGCCTTCACGCCAGTGAGTTCGTCAATTTCGCCGGCATACAGTTCCGGCCCGCCGACCACGTCTGCCCAGGGTTCACCGGCAGTCTGTGCGCCGACGTTGGGGTCAAGATAGCGTTCCCAGCCTTTTTTGAAGTCCGCAGCGACCAGCGGACGGCCATTCTGCCACAGGACATCATCGCGCAGGTTGAAGGTGTAGACCAGCCCATCGTCCGAAACGGTGTAGTCCTTCACGATATATGGCACGACGTTATTGCTGGCGTCATAGGTGAACAACCCGGCGTGCAGATTCAGCGCCAGTTGACCGGCAAACAATTCTTTGACGAGGCCGGGTTCCAGACTGGCCGGGTCACTGGTAATCGGGAAACGGAGAACCGTCATCCCGTCCTGGGCGGAAACCTGAATACCGACCAGCAGGGCTAACGCCGCCAATAACAAAACGTACACGAATCTTTTAGACATCCTACAGCTCCTTAAAACTAAGTGGTCACTTCCCGTAATGCCGACTCGATCACATCCGCAGCAAAAACCGCCTGCTCCTGTGTGATGACCAACGGTGGGCGAATATCTAAGATGTGGCTTCTACCACCACACGACACCCCTTTTTGATAGCAAATCTGGCTGATGCGTTTCACGATTTCCGGGAAGGGCATTTTCGTCTCCCGGTCTTTGACGAATTCCATCGCCAGCACCAGCCCTTTGCCGCGTACATCCCCAATGACGGCGAACTCGTCTTTCCAACGGGTCAGCCGTTCCATGAAATAATTCCCGATCTGGCGGGCGTGTTCGACGAGCTGCTCATCTTCCATGATGTCAATGACCGTCAGCGCCGACGTACACGCCAGGTAATTCCCGCCATTGCCGCCGCTCAGTTCGCCGGGGTTGAGCGAGTCAAACAGGCGTGACTCCCCGACGATGGCAGCGATGGATACTCCGCTGCCCATCCCTTTGCCAATGCAGATCATATTCGGGCTGAGGTCTTCCCATTCCAGCGCGAACCACTTCCCGGTGCGGCCAAACGAGGACTGCACCTCATCCAAAATGAACAGGGCGTCGCGTTCGGCGGCCCACCGTTGCAACCGGGGCAGATACCCTTCCGGTGGGAAGATGATGCCGCCCACACCGAGGTAGGGTTCAATCACCAGCGCGGCCAGGTCGTCGGTGCTGGCGTAGAGCATCACCTCATCGAGGTAATCCACACAGAAGAAGTTGCAGTCTTCCGGCTGTTTGCCGAATGGGCAGCGGTAGCAGTAGGGGAAAGGGGCATGAATCACGCCCGGCATGACCGGGCCAAAACGTCGCCGCCGCCGCATGAGTCCGTTCATGCTGGTGGTCGCGTAGGTACGGCCATACACGCCGCCCCAGAACGTGAGAATTTCGTGCCGTCCGGTGAAACGGCGGGCGATGCGAATCGCCCAGTCTACGGCTTCGCTGCCACCCACCACCAGATACACCTTGTCGAGTTCATCCGGTGTGATTTCTGCTAGTTTTGCAACCAGACGGCTGCGCGGCGGGTTGGTCAGTCCGCTCTTGCCGGTCAGCATTTGGCCGACGGCCTCGCGCAGCGCCGCCACATGCCGAGGGTGACAGTGGCCGATATTGGCGATGATGTCCCCCAGGTCAATCGTGGTATGGCCTTCGGTATCGGTAATGGTCGCGCCTTCACCGCGTTCGATCACAATCGGCGGCGAGTTGGGGTTAAAGTCCGCGTCGTACCGGGCAGCCAGCGCCAGCAGGTCGTCGGTGGATGGGTTGCTCATGACTCACGCTTTCCCGGCAGCGGATAGTCAATGAAATGCTCGACAAAGGTGATGATATCCTGGGCCTTAGCTGCCAGCGCAAGATGACCTTTTTCGACAGTCGCCAGGGTGGCGTCCCCGTTGATGCCGTTGGGCGTGGTCATTTTGCCGCCTACGTGAACCTTTTTCACACCGTCCTTGCCGAACGCGCCGGGAATCCCGGTGCGCCACTCTCTGGGAGCCAGTTCCATCTTGACCAGGTCAGGACGCAGTGCCAGCATACATGATGTTTCCATCTCGTCGGCATGGCCGCCTTTTTCCTGTTCCTCAATCTGGGCGTAGACTTCCGAACCCAGCCCCAGAATATCGGTCACGGCGACCAGGATGCCGAGTTCATTGTGCAGGTCAGAGGACAGAGTCCGCAGTGGTGGGTGCGTCGAAACGCCGCCATCCAGCAGCAGGAATTTCTGGATGCCGTGCCGGTGCAGCGAGCGAATAATATCGGAGACAATTGCCGTGAAGTGCGCCGCCTCAATCGAGACGCTGCCCGTCCAATCCACGAAGGCCGGATAGTAGGCATAGGCTAATGCGGGCAGCAGCATCACCGGGGACGCTTCCACCACCCGGTTCGCCAAATCCTCAACGACCATTAAATCCGTTCCCAGGGGCAAATGCGGGCCATGTTCTTTGGTGCCGCCGCCGATGGGCAGGAGTGCCACCTGATACTGTTTGAATGCCTCAATCGCTTCTTTCCAGGTAATCTCGGCTAAACGAATGCCTTTCATAACAATTCTCCATTCAAAAATTGTTGAATATTGAATCCCAGGATGCGTGTTCTGGCTTCGGCAGAGAGGTCGGCTCGCTGAATGACGCCGATTTCCTCGGCCAGCGGGTTGCTATCCTGGTAGGAGTTAAAGGGATAATCCGAGCCAAAGACGACCCGGTTTATCCCAACCAGTTCCACTGCGCGGGCGATGATGGCCGGGTCGCGAACAGTGGAAGTCTCAAAAATGACGTTCGACTCGTCGCGTAAGCCTAATAAGGCCGCTTCCACTTTGTCGCTGGTGTTGGGGGTGTTGCGCCCCATGTGGGCGACGATCAGTTTCAGATGCGGCACCTGGCGCAGGATGGCCTTCGCCTGCTCAGTGACGCTGAACCCTTCACCCGCCCGGAAGTGAATCAGCATCGGCACACCCGCCTCAGCCATGATGCTATAGGCGCGGATCAGGTCGAAACGCTCCGGTGCGTACAGGATATTCTGCTGCTTAAAGCCCCGCGCCCCCTGTTGCAGCCAGTCCTCCACGTCATCCCCCACCAGCGCGAACGGGATAATGCGGTCAGGGTAAGCCCGCTGTGCCGCCAGGACATAGTCATTGGCCTGAATCCGGTCAATTTCTTTGAGGGGAAACCCGAAGGCGATGGCCTTCTGAACCCCGTTCGCATCCATGCGGGCGATCAGGTCTTCGAATGCGTTTTCCATGCGATCCTGGAACGCTGGGCGTGACCGCTTCTCCTGTGGAATGGGTTCGGCCAGAAATGTTTCTAGTCCGATATGGGTGTGGCTGTCTATGACCACCACGATGAGTCCCCCTGATCGTCAATAGTCGGCGTGGTTTCGGGTATACACGGTGTTCTGTGAGCCATCCCGGTACAATTCCATGACCAGTTCGTGCTGGTTGCCGGGATAATACAGTTGGATATATTCAATCGGTTTCTGTTCAGTGGAATAGGTGACACGCTTAATGGTTAAGACGGGCGAACCGACGGCAATGCCCAATACCTCAGCGATTTCGTGGTTAGCGGCAATGGCCGCAATGCGCTGGGTCGCCTGCCCGATGGTGATACCCGCTTTCCGTGCCAGGAGGGTGTAGATCGGCGTGGTTTCCACGTCGTCCGGGGTGAACAGTTTTCCCACTTCAAACGGCAGGTAGATGATCGCGTAGGCGACCGGGCGCTGTTCGACTTTGTGCCGCCGCTTGATACGCAGGATTTTGTCGTCTGCCGGTACAGTCAGTGATGTGGCTAAATCCGCTCCGGCCTGAATCACCTCGAAATTCAGGATTTCCATGACCTGGGTGGGGTAATCCGAGGCCATCATCTCCGCAAAGCCCTGCAGGGAGTACAGGTTTTCTTCAATTTTCTGGGGATAAACAAACGTGCCTTTGCCCGCCTGTCGCACGATCAAGCCATCGTCCACCAGAATTTGCAGCGCCTTGCGAATGGTGACGCGGCTCACGGCGTATTGTTCGGCCAGTTGTTCTTCAGTGGGCAGGATATCGTCAGCCCGATACTCATTCGCCTCGATCTGGCTGCGCAGGATCAGGTACAACTGACGATAGATGGGGATAGCACTGTTTCGATTGATAGACATAGTCACGCCCTAACGTATGGTCGTATTCGCGGCGAAGACGATGTGAATCCTGACTGAAATGTATGGCTTAATGGCATCATTTGTATTATATTGTATCGTATCCTCTGGTATTGTCAAACCAACCTTGATTACAGGTACATTTGGAATAAAACAGACAGTAGGCTAAGCCCACTGTCTGGCTTCCATGTAAAATTCGGTTATCAAGTGAAAGTCTTGTAAGATTTGAGAGCAGAATGCTTCTTATTGTTCACGCAGCCAGGTTAAAGCTTCTGTCTCCGTCTTAAAGTATTTCACTTCCTGCGTGTAATAACTGTCTGGGATTTCCAGAATCGCCGGATTGAGTTCCGCTCCGAAAATCGCGGTGGCAGGCATCATGGGGCGGAAATTCTTGATGTGGCGCGCGCATTCTTCGCCAGTTGTACCGGTGAGGTCTACGAGCAGTTTGCCTCGATAGTCGTGAAAAAAGTTCGCCAGGGAACGTACATCTTCAGGGGTTAGTGGTGCTGTGTGTCGACAACGGAGAATACCCTTTTCCACTGGTGTCAAAGTAAATGCGGTTGTCATAATAACCTCCTAAAATGTTGACCTAGGTATCGGTACTGGCTGTATGTATCCATAACCCTCCGGCCATTTGCCCTATGCATTCCAATTAATTTCTTGGCGCCAACGTTAAGACCTCGACCTTAGGCAACGAACGGAATACGTCGGTTATACCTTTGCGGTGAAGTCGGTTTATGATGTCATGGCGGTAGCGGCTGATGATGACCCCCGAATATTGACTCTGCCCAAGCTCTGACATGGTTGCAGCCATGAGGCTGTCTTTCTTGGCTGAGATTTTCGAGAGAATGTGAGAATCGGGCACACCGGCATTATGAAGGATGGCTCGCGCCTGATCTAAGCAGTGTCGGGCGTGGTCGGATTCACTCTCTTTTGCCGCCCACACCGCTTCTATTTCCTGCAATACACCTGGACTGTCTGCTCCGCCATGTTCCCAATAGTATGTTGGACAACAGCAAAACAGTGTAAAGAACTTGCGTGAAATTTCGGGGATACGAGAAATGCTTACACGAAACGCTTCAAGATAACCGGGAGCACCGTCCATAATGACCAGAACACTTCGCCCCAACTGGGGTGTTTTCATTTGGCGATACATAAGACCCCCTATGGCATTGGCATATACTCCTCATCGAACACGGCTGAATCGAAATCCCTTATTAGTTTGATTGTATCATTATAGTATACACTCGTCAACTTTTATGGTACAATGCGGATCAAAATTCCAATCATGAGCGATAAGGATAATGGCATTGCTAATCGAACCCAATGTTGGAAAAAGACTTCGACAATTACGTGAACGACGCCGATTGTCGTTACGTGATCTGGCTGAAAAGTGTGGATTATCATTTAATGCGATCAGCCGGATTGAACGGGGTGAGAATTCACCGACTGTCTCGACATTACATTCTTTAGCCACCGCTCTGAATGTACCGATCACCGATTTTTTTGAAGATAGCCATGAAGAGGCTACCGTATTGATTCGAAAGGACAGGCGACTGCGCTCAGATGTGAATGGCGTTTCGATGGAGAGTCTTGGTGTTGGGTTACGGGGACAACAATTAGAGCCTTTCCTTGTAACCGTTGAGGCAGGCGCGGGAAATGCGGATGACCCGATTAGCCATGGGGGTGAGGAGTTTGTGCACTGCTTAGAAGGGACAATCAGCTATCAAGTGAATCATGAAATCTATCACTTAGAAGCCGGTGATAGCCTCCTTTTTGAGGCAGCACAGCCCCATTGCTTCCAAAACCCTGGTCAGTGTGCCGCGCGGCTTCTGATCGTCTTTCAGGCGGTGGATGGCAAGCTCCAGGCGGGACATCACCATTTGCATATGTAAGGGTTGCCGCTATTTAAAGTAGCCCTATGAAGTCATGATAAGTGGCGACAGATGCATACCAGGGATGCTGGTTTTCAGCGGTCAGTTTTCAGCTTTACAATTGGCATTTCCTTCTTTCTGACCACTGATGACTGAAAACTGACGACTCACCCCCTCACTTTAATTTCTCAAATTTCATCCTCACCGTAGTACCGGCTGCATCCTACCCCTTTCCCCCCCCGCAGACCCTATTCATCAGCCCAGCTTATGTTCACCGATAAACAAGATTAGTTAAAAGTAGTTATTTTTGGTGCTAACCTCATACCTAAGGAGGCCGCAGCGATGAGTGACAAGTTGTTGACGACCAAAGAGGTAGAGCATCTGGTGCAGTTGAACCGGGTCACGATTTACCGGCTCATTCGGGATGCCGGCTTCCCTGCCCTGAAGGTTGGCGGTCAGTGGCGTTTTCCGCGCCAGGAGATCGAAGACTGGCTGGCGAATCATGGTCGTCCGGTAGAGGCGGAACCGAGTGCTGAACCGCCGCCGCTCAAGCCGTTTGCGGAGGCGACCAGGCCGCCGGAATTGACGCCGAACGACATGCTCAGTTCGATTGAGATTGTCTCGCTGTTGAAGGCTTTTTCCGTCACTGTCGAACTGTCCATTCTGGTGGTGGATATGGAGGGCGAAACGCTGGTCAAATGCCCTGGCTACCAGCATCCATTCTGCCAGTTTGTCCATCGGATTGACCCGGTACAGGATCGGTGCCTCGCCATCCACCAGTTGCAGGCGAACCTGGCGCGGACGACCCGGTCACTTTCCCTGGTGGACTGTATTCCCGGCCTGCATTATCTGCAAACGCCGATATGGATTGAACAGCTTCAGGTGGGCTACATCCTCATGGGGCCGCTGATTACCGATGATGTTCACCCGGCGCAGGTGCAGCAGGCGTTGACGAACTGCGCCCGGCAGTATGGCGCGGACAGCCGCCTCCTGCTGGAACAGTTCCAGACCGTCAAGCGGTTTTCCAATGACCAGGTACACATGCTGACTGACCTCCTCAGCCGAGTGGTCAGTACGATGCTGGAAATCGTCTACCGGAGCGCGAACGCGGTACAACGCCTGAATACGATTGCTCGGCTGGCTTCGGAAATGTAAAACCAATGCGCCGCTGGCAGTCGGCCTCGCATTGTTACAGAAAGTCGGACTGCAACCCACAACCCATTTAGTGAAAGGCGTAATCAGTATGGCTTATGAACCGAACCAAACCCTGGATTGCAGCGGGATGAGCTGCCCCCTGCCCATTCTCAAGACTAAAAAAGCGGTGGACGCGCTCGAAGTCGGGCAAATTTTGAAGATGATCGCCACCGATCCCGGCTCGAAGTCCGATATGGAAGCCTGGACGAACAAGACCGGCAACAAGCTCCTGGAATATGTGCAAGAAGATAACAAGCACATCTTTTTCATCGAAAAATCCTGACTCTGAAGCTGACGTAGAACATAGAAGGAATCTGAACAGTGGCAGAAAAACTAGTAATCCTGGTCACGCACGGCCCCAGTGACCCCGAAATGGCAACCATTCCCTTTGTGATGGCAACCGCAGCCCAGGCCTCCGATGTCGAAGTTTCGATGGCTTTTCAAAGTGATGGTGTCTGGCTGTTAATGAAAGACCTGGCGTGGCGCATCCATGTGCAGGATTTCCCACCTATGAAAGAACTGATGGATGCGTATCTGGAAGCGGGCGGCAAGATGTATGTCTGCGGCCCGTGTGTGAAGTCTCGTAAGATTACGGCGGAACAGATGGTGGACGGCGCAGAGGTCGTGAATGCTGGTACCCTCGTTGTCGAAATCGCCGCCGCAACAAATACCCTGGTGTACTAACTATGAGTGACGAACGTCCGAAACGTATGGCGCTGATCGCCGCGAACGGCGGGTTGGATACGGCCTATCCGCCGCTGATTCTGGCTTCTACCGGCGTGGCGATGGAATTTGAAGTCGCGGTTTTTTTCACCTTCTACGGCCTATACATCCTCCACAAAGAACGGATGCCGAACCTGAAGGTTGCGGCTATCGGCAATCCCGCCATGCCCATCTCCATTCCCTCAGTGATTGGGATGCTGCCCGGCATGAGCGGTATGGCAACCGGCATGATGAAAAGCTGGATGGCGAAAGCGGGTACGGCCACTATACCTCAGCTTCTGGAAAGCTGTGTGGAATTCGGCGTTCGCTTAATCGCCTGCCAGATGACGATGGATGTCATGGGAATTAAAAAGGAAGACCTGATTGATGGTGTCGAAATCGGCGGGGCGGCGACCTTCCTGTCTTACGCTGCTGATGCCGACATCACGCTCTACCTGTAAGGTGTGACCCCCAATCGGTGTGCCGGAAGCATCTGCCGGTTGGGTGGGTAGGGGCATGATATTTCATGCCCCTACAACAGTAATTCAGTCAAACAAGCATAAAGGACCGACAACACGATGGCTGATGACAACAAAATTCTCATTGTGATGACCAGTGGCAAAGAAACCCCGCGCCGCTGCGCCACCCCGTTCTTCTTCGCCAGTCTGGCCGCCGCCATGGATTATGAAGTCGAAATGTTCTTCACCATTGATGGCACGACACTGCTGGAAAAAGGCGTCGCGGAAACCGTCTACCCCCGTGAGGGTGGTGAAAACGTCGCCAAGTACATGAACGACTGTATTGAGGCCGAAATTCCCTTCTACTGCTGCTCTGCTTCCATGGAACTGCATGGCCTGAAGGAAGAAGACCTGATTGATTACGTGAAATTCGGCGGTGGGGCCAAGATGTGGGAACTGGCGGATGACGCCGGAAAAGTTCTGACATTCTGAACCAGAGAGGAGATTAAGATGGCAACGATAAACGGCTGCACAGTGCCTGAGAACCTGTACTATTTCCTGGACAAACACTGCTGGGCGTTCCCGCTGGAAGACGGCAAAATCCGCGTCGGCGTGACGGCGATTGCCACCAAGATGGCGGGCAACCTCACGGCGGTGACGCCGCGCTCCAAGAAAGTCGGCAGTGAAATCGAACGGGGCAAGAGCATCGGCACGATGGAAAGCAGCAAATATGTGGGGCCGATCCCAACGCCCGTAACCGGAACGCTGGTGACGGTCAATGAAGCCGTTAAGGACAACCCACAGGTGATGCTGGTAGACCCTTACGACAAAGGCTGGGTGGCGGAATTCCAGGTCGTGGATTGGGATAAACAGAAGGACGAACTGCTGACGGGTGAAGCAGCCGTTGCAGCCTACAAAGTATTTATGGACGAGCAGGGCTTCTCCTGCGCATGATTCTGCCCGCTGGCGCCCCCCGGTGCCAGTCGGCTCCCACCTCAAAACCATCATTTTTCGGGGGTGACTATGTTTCAGAACAAAAATGACACGATTTACGAAGTCCTGGAAAAGCGCGGTATTTCGCGCCGGGACTTTTTTAAAATTGCGACGGCCACGACGGCGATGCTCGGCCTCGAATTCACCCAGGTCGGGCATGTCATCGCCCAAATGGAAACCAAGCCCCGCGTACCGGTGATCTGGCTGCACTTCCAGGATTGCACCGGCTGCTCGGAGGCCATCACACGCTCTTATAACCCCAGCCTGGAACGGCTGATTCTCAATGACGTTTCGCTGGATTACCATGAAACGCTGATGGCGGCGGCGGGGCATCAGGCCGAAGCGGCCAAGCAGGCGACGATGCAGGCCTACGCCGGGCAGTATGTCCTGGTGGTGGAAGGCAGTGTCCCCACCGGCTTTGGGATGACCAGCATCGGCGGACGCGCAGCCGTAGACATACTCAAAGAAGCGGCGGACGGCGCGATGGCGATTATCTCGGTGGGCAACTGCGCGGCGTTCGGCGGGATTCCGGCTGCCAAGCCCAACCCCACCAATGCACATGGCGTCTGGGACCTCGTGACGGACAAGCCGGTGATTAACGTGCCGGGCTGCCCGCCTATCCCCGAAGTCATGACGAACACCATCGCCCATATCCTGATTCTCGGTACGCTGCCGGAACTCGACAAGCTCAACCGTCCCAAGATGTTCTATGCCCAGACGGTGCATGATCGCTGTGTGCGGCGCGGCTTTTATGATGCCGGGCTGTATGCCAACAGCTTTGGCGACGAAGGTTATAAAGCCGGTTACTGCCTGTTCAAACTGGGTTGTAAAGGCCCAACCACCTATAACACCTGCCCATCCATTAAATGGAATGACGGGACAAGCTGGCCGGTTGAGGCCGGGCATCCTTGCCTGGGCTGTTCCGAACCGCAATTCTGGGATGCCGGTGGTTTCTACCAGGGACAGAGTTCTCTGATTGACACTCCCAGCCTGGCCGTAGCAGCGGGCGCGGCGGCAGTGGGTGTGGTCGCCGGTGCGGGTATCGCCGCCGCCAACGCCGCGAACAAACGCCGGGCCGAACATGCGACTCCGGCCCAGGCGCCAGCAGACAATGAGGAGGACAAATCATGAACGTAACGGATGCCATGCACTTTGTTCGTGGCCCGCTCTTCAGCGCGGCGCTGCTGTTCTTCATCTTCGGGATGTGTTACCGGCTGGTCAACGTGATTGCCCTGGGCTGGAAGCGGGATCGTATCCCCAGCAAAGGCAGTAAAATCGGTGGCGGGATGATGGCTTTCCTGCGCGGGATTATCATCTTCCCGTTCCTGCCCCGCGTTGGCGAATCGGCCAATCGTAACCCCGTGACATATCTGGCGGGTGGCCTGTTCCACCTCAGCCTGTTCATCGTCATTTTCCTGGGCGCGGCGCATGTGCTGGCCTGGGAATCGGTGCTGGGCTTCAAGTGGCCGACGCTGCCACTGCCGATCATTGATCTCTTCGCGGCTATCGGGATTGTCGCCCTGTTCGTGCTGTTCCTGAACCGGGTGTACCATCCCGTCCTGCGGCTGCTGACCCGCACGCCCGACTACATCAATCTGATTGTTGTGTTCCTGCCGTTCCTGACCGGCTTCTTTATGACCCACCGGCTGTTCCTGCCCTATGAGCAGATTTACACCATCCACGTCCTGACGGTGGACATCCTGCTGATCTGGATCCCGTTGAGCCGGATTTCACACTTTATTTTTTACTTCATCACCAAGCCAAGACACGGCGCGCGTTTCGCACAGCGCGGCGCGAACCCATAACGGAGGTGCCGTATGGCAAGCAATGGCAAAGTACGCGAAACCGCGTTGAATACGTACATCAAAGAGGTGGGCGGCGCAGTGGCCGCACAGTTGGAAGCGTGTACCCGCTGCGGCATTTGTGCGGAGGCCTGCCACTTTTATCTCGCAACCGGCAAGCCGGAATATACGCCAATCTGGAAAGTCGAACTGGTCAAGCGGTTGTATGAACAGCGGTTCACCCCGATGGGACGGCTGAAACTCGCCCTGGGGCTGGATAAACCCGTCACCGAAGCCGACCTGGAACAATGGGTCGAGTATGACTATCACGCCTGTACCATGTGCCAGCGCTGCTCCCTGGTTTGCCCGATGGGTATCCAGATCGGCGACCTGATCCACATGGCGCGTTCCGGGTTGCAGGCCGCCGGGCTGACCCCGGAGGACTTGCAGCAGGCGCTCGATAACCAGCTTGAATTGGGCAGCCCCCTCGGCGTGGACGATGACACGTTCGATGACCGCATGGAGTGGGTTGAGGAAGACTGGGAAGTTGACCTCCCGATGGACAAAGCCGGTGCGGATAATCTGCTCGTCTTCTCCTCTATCGAAATCATGAAATTCCCGGATAACATCGCCGCCATCGCCAAAATTTTGGACGCCGGGGGCGTCAACTGGACGATCAGCAAAGAAGCGCGGGAAGTCACGAACTTCGGGCTGTACGCTGGTTCGGACGAACTGGAAGCCTTCATCGTGCGCCGCATCGTTGAACCAGCGAAGCGCATGAAAGTGAAGCGCGTCATCGTCTCGGAGTGTGGTCACGCTTACGATAACCTGCGTTTCCGCGCCGCGAATCTGTTGGGCGAAACCCTGCCGTTTGAGATCGTCCACATCACCGAAGTAATCGGTGAACTGTTGGCGAGCGGCAAGATCAAAGTCAAGCCCGGCGTGATTGATGAAAAAGTCACTTTCCATGATGCCTGCAAGATTCAACGGCGGGGCGGGAACTTCGACCAACCGCGTGAAGTGCTGAAACAGTTGGCCGGGAAGAACTTCGTTGAGATGACGCCCAACCGTGAAGCGGCTTTCTGCTGCGGTGGCGGGGGTGGTGTGATCGCCACGAAAGCGGCGGATACGGTGCGCCGCGCCGCATTTACGATCAAAATTGACCAGGTAAACCAGACCGGCGCTCACAAAGTCGCCATGACCTGTTCAAACTGCCGCCTGCAATTCCTGGACTGCGTGGATCATTTCGCGCTGGACTGGGAAGTGCTGGGCATCGCGCAGCTTGTCGCCGATAACCTGGTGAAGTGAGAGAGGACAGACTCATGGCAGAGCGTATTGTTGTTGATCCCATTACTCGTATCGAAGGCCATTTACGCATCGAGGCCGAACTCAACGCCGATAACACGATTGCGAAGGCCTATAGTTCCGGCACGCAGGTGCGCGGCATTGAAATCATCCTGCGTGACCGCGACCCGCGTGACGCTTGGGCTTTCACCCAGCGGGTCTGCGGCGTCTGCACTACCGTCCATTCCTTCGCGTCGCTGCGGGCGGTGGAGGATGCGCTGGACATCACGATCCCTAAGAATGCCAATCTCATCCGTAACCTGATGGTCGCGCAGCAGTTTGTCCACGATCATGTGATGCACTTCTATCACCTGCACGCGCTGGACTGGGTGGACATCGTGTCCGGCCTGAGCGCCGACCCGGCAGCCACAGCGGATATTCAGAAGTCTATTTCCCCGAATTATCCCAACGCTTCCGCCGCTTATTTCAGTACCGTTCAGAAGCAGGTACAGGCGATTGTGGACAGCGGCCAGTTGGGGCTGTTCGCCAATGCCTATTGGGGACACCCGGCCTACAAGCTGCCCCCGGAAGTCAACCTGCTGGCGACGGCGCACTACCTGGAAGCACTGGACTGGCAGCGCGGCGTGGTGAAGCTGCACGCCCTGTTCGGCGGCAAGAACCCGCACCCGAATTTCGTGGTGGGCGGCGTGCCGATGGCGATTAACCCGGCGAGTGACCTGGCGCTCAACGCGGAAGGTCTGAGCCTGATTAAGGATGTCATCGGTAAAATCCAGACGTTTGTGGATCAGGTGTACCTGCCCGACCTGCTGGCAATCGCCCCCTTCTATAAAGAATGGGCGGGCTACGGTGAAAACGGTGGTAACTTCCTGAGCTGGGGTGAGTTCCCGCTGGGCGACCCGCGTGATACCAGCAACCAGTTTGTGCCGCGCGGCGTCATCATGGATCGGGACGTGTCCACCATCATTGACCCCGACCCGAAAGACTTCGCGGAGGTCAAAGAGTTCATCGCCCGTTCGTGGTACGACTACGAAGGCGGCAAAGACAGCGGCCTGCACCCGTTTGAGGGCGAAACCAGCCTCAACTATGGCGGCCCAACCCCGCCCTATGACTACCTGGATGTGGACAAATCCTATAGCTGGATGAAAGCGCCGCGCTTCCGTGAAAAACCGATGGAAGTCGGCCCCCTGGCGCGGGTACTGGTCATGTATGCCAGCGGCAATGCCCAGGTGAAAGAACTGGTGGACTCTACGTTGGCCGCGCTGGATGCGCCGCTCAGTGCGGTGTTCTCCACGCTGGGACGCACAGCCGCCCGCGCGATTGAAACGAAGGTCATCGCGGATCAAATGGCCGCCTGGAACAGTGAACTGGTCGCCAATATCGCGGCGGGTGACATGGAAAACTGGAATGGCGTCCGTTGGGAGCCGCGTACCTGGCCGGGTCACGCCGAAGGCTTCGGTTGGCACGAAGCGCCGCGTGGCGCACTCGGTCACTGGGTCGTTATTGATAACGGCAAGATCAGCAACTACCAGTTGGTCGTTCCCACAACCTGGAACGGTTCGCCGCGTGACCACCTGGGGCAACCCAGTCCTTACGAGTCGTCGCTTGAAGGCACGCCGATGGCCGACCCGGAACAACCGCTGGAAATCCTGCGGACGATCCACAGCTTCGACCCCTGCATGTCCTGCGCCATCCACCTGATGGATGTCAACGGGCAGGATTTGGGCGAGGTGGATGCTACGCCCGGTCTGTCGTGCCGGGTGCTGTAGGTCGAAACTGCTATAATCGTTAGTATCGGAGCGTGGTGATCGCTCGCTGCGCTCGTTACCCTCTTCCTGATGGCGTGGGAGGGTCTTAGACCCTCCTTTCGCTCTTGTATAAGCAGGCAAGAGCAGTGTTAGGGCAATCGCATTAATCTTATCCTGTACCAGAATCACTTTTCTGAACCCTCCCTAACCCTCCTTCGAGGGGACGTAGGTCTCCCGTCTCAGTCGCCTGAAAACGGGGCGGGGACTGGTCAAGCAGAACCAACAAGTCGCCCCCGCTGGCGAGGGAGATTTAGAGGGGGTAAAAAAGCCAGCGGCAACCACCAATGCGAAACCCCTAGATAACCGAGGTGTCATCATGACTGAGAAAACCGCCCAAAGGCATGTCCTGGTGCTGGGCATTGGCAATATCCTGAACACCGATGAAGGGGTGGGCGTTCACGCCGTCCGGGCGCTGCAAGCGAAATTCGGTGAGCCGGAAGGCTTTGAACTGCTGGATGGCGGGACGCTCGGCCTGAATCTGCTGCCCCTGGTGGACGACGCAACGCATCTGATTATCATGGACGCGGTGGATGCCGGGAAACCGGCTGGCACACTGATCGAACTGCACGGCGCGGAGATTCCCCTGTTTGGCGGCGCGAAACTTTCCGAACACCAACTGACCTTTCAGGAAGTGCTGGGGCTGGCGTTGCTGCGAAATACGCTGCCGGAGAATCTGGTGCTGCTCGGCGTCCAGCCGGAAAGCCTCGCTATCGGTATCGGGATGAGTCCGGTGGTACAAAAGGTGCTCCCGGCTTTGTGTGACCGCGCTGAGGCGCTGCTGGCATCATGGCAAATTTTGCCTGATGGTGATAGCTGTTAGTCTATAAGTGTGACTTATATCAGCGGTCATCATCACCCCAATCGTTTACAATTTTAATTGATTTTGACTTATTTCAACTCGGCTCGTGAATTAATCAGGTGCAGGCGAGAAGTAAGCTCTTGCGCAACGTTCAGCATTCCGATTTTTCACAGAAGCCGTGAGGTTTGAGGTATACAATGGATCTCTATAATCTTGGCACTGTCCCCTGGTTAGATAGTCAACTTCTGTATCACGCTTTAGCTTATCTGGGCCGCGAAGGGCTGTTCCTGTTGCAACCGGGCGAACCGTATGTTTGCCTGGGCTTCCACCAGACCGCCGCGCAGGAAGTTGAAGCCGAATACCTGCAACAACACAATATCCCGCTGTTCCGCCGTGAAGTCGGCGGCGGCGCGGTTTACCTGGATCGCGGGCAGTTGTTCTACCAACTCGTTCTCCGCGCTGACCGGCCTGATGTACCGGCCTTCAAAGATGCGTTCTACCGCAAGTTCCTCGGCCCGGTGGTCGAAACCTTCCGGGATTTTGGCGTGGACGCGGCCTTCAAGCCGGTGAACGACATCATCGTGGATAACCGCAAAATCTCCGGCAACGGCGCGGCGGAAATCAACGATATGATGATCCTGGTGGGCAACTTCCTGATGGATTTTAACTACGATATGATGGCGAAAAGCCTGCGTGTCCCGGATGAAAAGTTCCGCGATAAGGTGAAAAAGTCCCTCTCGGATGCGCTGACGACGCTTAAGCGCGAACTAGGTGACTCCATGCCCACGCTGGAGCAGCTATCGGAGCGACTGGTCGAACGTTATGAACCGCTGCTGGGTGAGTTCACGCCCCGCGCGGTAGATGATGAACTCCGCGCCGAGGCCGAACGCCTGTGGCGCGAACAGTTCAGCGACCCCGGTTGGCTGACGGCCAATGACCGCCGCAAAACCGACCTGCGCTCGGTGCGGATTGCCGAGGGCGTGCGTGTGATTGAACGCGCCTATAAATCCCCCGGCGGGTTAATCCGGGCGACAGCGATTGAACGGGACGGTCATCTGACCAGCGTCCATCTTTCTGGGGACTTTTTCGTTTTCCCGGCGGCCAGTCTGCCCGGCCTGGAAGCGGCGCTGGAAGGTGTGAAGGCAGAACAGGCCGCTGTCGAGGCTGAAATCGCTCGCTTCTTTGAAGGCCAGGGCGTTGAATTACCGGGTGTGACCCCGTCCGATATTGCGGTGGCGCTGCTGCAATAAGGGGTTGTTTGCGAGGGTAGCGATGCTGGATATACACGCTCTACAAGTGTTTTTTGAAGCGTCGAAGACCGGCAGCTTTACGGCGGCTGCCCGCACGTTGAATATGACGCAACCCGCTGTGAGTATGCAGATCAAGACGCTGGAAGACTATCTACAAGTCCAACTTTTTGAGCGCCAGGGACGTTCGATTCACCTCTCGAAAGCCGGGCAAGCCTTCGTGCCGCTTGCCCGGCAGATCATTGAGATGACGATCAAAGCCGAGAAAATGATACGCGGCGCGAACAGCGCGGTGATGGGCAACCTGACTATCGGTACCAGCGTGCCATCGGCCAACCGGGTGCTGGTGCATCTGCTGGCGCGTTTTCAGAAGCTGTACCCAAACGTGCGAATTTCGCTCCCTCTGGTCAGCCAGGAAGAACTGCTCGACAAACTCACCAGCGGCATTTATGACTTTGGGGTGCTGAACGTGGTCGGACGCTGTGAGCAAGTCACCTGTATGCCGTTTTTTGATGATCGTATTGTGTTGGTTGCTCCGACCATGCCCGCCTTCGGTCTGGAACGGGAGATCGAACCGGCAGAACTGCTCAACCAGCACTTTGTCTGCCAGGATCATCATTCAGCCTGCCGCTATGCCGTCGGTGATGCGCTCAAACCTTACGATATTGACATCAACGAATTCGATATTCGTATGGAAATCGGCAGTCACAGTGCCATTATCGCCGCCGTCGAACATGGGGTTGGGGTATCCTTTATATCGCTGCTGGAAGCCGCCCCTGCGCTGGCCCAGGGGCAGATACGAATCGTGGATGTACGTGGGGTGCGCCTGAATACCCACGTCCACATGGCCGCGTCCAAAGCCCACATCACGACACCTGTCGGCATCAAATTCCAAGCCTTCATGGAGCATCCCCAGACGATTGCCCACACTCGCTTGCTCACGCAGGGCGCTATCCCGGATGTGCAAAGTGCATGAGCTTCCGGTCACGCAGAGCATTCTGGAGATCGCCCTCCGCTATGGCGACCAGAATGACGCGAAACGCATCACGCACCTGTACCTGGTAATCGGCGATCTGTCCTCCATCATAGATGATTCGATTCAATTTTACTGGGACATCATCAGCCGGGGGACGATTGCGGAGGGTGCGACCCTGCATTTTGAACGGGTACCGACCCGCATGGTGTGTTTTGAATGTGGCAACACTTACCTGCCAGAAAAAGGCACACTCGCCTGCCCGAACTGCCATAGCACCCGGGTGCAGGTTGCTGCCGGGGACGAGTTCCGGCTTGACGCGCTGGATATTGAGACAGATGATGATTGACGCCGCACAACGGCCAAACGAAAGGACAATGGATCATGTGCCTGGCGATACCAGGAAAAATTACCGAGATGTATGAACTCGCTGGCCTGCCGATGGGCAAGGTGGATTTTGGCGGGATTGTCAAAGAAGTCTGCCTGGCGTACCTGGAAGACCCGCAAATAGGCGACTACACCATGATTCATGTGGGGTTTGCCATCAGCAAAGTAGACGAGGAAGAAGCCTTCCAGACGCTCGAACTGCTGCGTCAGATGGGTGAATTGGATGCCGAACTGGGGCTGGATGTGGCGGCTGAATCGCTGGAAATCCGCCCGAACGACGGTGTGAATAACGAGGTCGGTGAAAATTAACACATGAAAACCATACAGGTATCGGTTGTCGAGGAAATCCTCTCAGCCAACGATCAACTTGCAGGACAAAACCGGCGTTTGCTGGATGACGCAGGCGTGTTTGCCGTCAACATCATGTCGTCACCCGGTGCGGGCAAAACCAGCACCATCGTGGCGACCCAGAATTTACTCAAAGACCGGCTGCGCCTGGGGATGGTGGATGGCGACATCGCCACCACGATTGACGCGGATCGCGCCGCCGCCGCCGGGATGCAGGCCATCCAGATCAATACCGGTGGGAACTGTCACCTGGACGCGGTGATGCTGTCTACCGCGCTGCCGGAAATGAAGCTTGATGAGCTAGACCTGATTATTGTGGAAAATGTGGGCAATCTGATCTGTCCCTCCAGCTTCAAACTCGGCACGCACCGCAGCGTGTTGATCGCCAGCATCCCCGAAGGCGACGACAAGCCGTATAAGTACCCGCCGATGTACCGGGGCGTGGATGCCGTCATCATCAACAAGGTAGACCTGCTGCCGTATGTCAAATTCGACATGGACTATTTCATCGCGGGGGTGGAGATGCTCAATCCTGGCGTAAAGACATTCCCAATTTCCTGTGTAACCGGCGAAGGTCTGACCGACTGGACGGACTGGCTCTACGAACAGGTCATGCAGAACAAAGTGTAACCGGGATAGAAGCTGCGCTAATGGGAAAGGCGATACATATTACGGGTGTGGTGCAAGGGGTGGGTTTCCGCCCCTTTGTTTACAACCTGGCCCGGCAGCATGGGCTGGTCGGCTGGGTGCGCAATACCTCCGCCGGGGTGGATATTCGCGCCGAAGGGACGCCGGAAGCCCTGCAAGCCTTCGTCGCCGCCCTCACCACAGAAGCGCCCCCGCTGGCACGCATTGACAGCCTGACCGCCCAGGACACAGCAACCGAGGTCTATCCGGCGTTTGAGATTCAAGCAAGCGCGGCACTAGAAGGCGCTTTCCAGCCCATCTCCGCCGACATCGCTATCTGTAATAACTGCCTGCGCGAACTGCGCGACCCGGCTGACCGGCGCTACCGCTACCCGTTCATCAACTGTACCCACTGCGGGCCACGTTTTACGCTCATCAAAGACATTCCCTATGACCGCCCGCTGACAACAATGGCGGATTTCCCTCTCTGCCCGGACTGTGCCGCCGAGTACCACGACCCGGCAGACCGCCGTTTTCATGCCCAGCCGGTAGCCTGCGCGGCCTGTGGGCCGGAAGTGTGGCTCGAACAGGACGGCGCTCCGATACACGGGGACGACGCGCTACATAGGACAGTGGTGCTGCTCCAACAGGGGGCTATCGTGGCGGTTAAGGGGCTGGGCGGCTTTCACCTGGCGTGTGACGCCACCAATCCGGTTGCAGTAGCCGAACTGCGCCGCCGCAAAGGGCGCGCCGCCAAACCGTTCGCGCTCATGATGGCCGACCTCGACATGATTCGCCAGCACTGCACGGTTTCGGAGGCCGAAGCCAAACTGCTCAAGTCCCCGGCCAGCCCGATTGTGCTGCTGAATCGCCGGAGGGGAGATACCCGTATCGCGCCGGAAGTCGCGCCGGGACAGGCTACGCTGGGCGTGATGCTGCCCTATACGCCGCTGCATGTGCTGCTGCTGGATGAAGGGGTGCCGCCGCTCGTGATGACCAGCGGCAACCTGTCGGAAGAACCCATCGTCACTGATAACGCCGCCGCCCGTGAACGGCTCGCCGGGTTGGCGGATGCCTTCCTGATGCACAACCGCGACATTCACATCCGCACCGACGACTCGGTGATGCGGGCTTTTGAAGGCGGCGAACTCCCGTTGCGGCGGTCACGCGGCTATGCGCCGTACCCGGTGCGCCTGCCGTTCGACCTGCCGCCGATTCTGGCGGTGGGCGGGGAACTGAAGAACACGTTCTGCCTCACGCGGGAAAACTACGCTTTTATGAGTCACCATATCGGGGATATGGATAACTACGAAACGCTGCGCTCTTTTGAAAGCGGCATCACCCATTTTGAGCGGTTGTTCCGCATCACACCGGAAATCATCGTCTACGACCTGCACCCCGACTACCGCGCCACGCGCTACGCTCAGGAACGGGCGGCGGCGGGCATCCCGGCGGTGGTCGTGCAGCACCATCACGCCCATATCGCGGCGGTGATGGCCGAACACGGCTTAACGGGGGAGCGCCCAGTGATCGGCGTGTGTTTCGACGGCACAGGCTACGGCACGGACGGCACGATCTGGGGTGGGGAGTTCCTCGTCGCGGATTACGCCGGTTTCGAGCGCCCCGCCTATCTCAAACCGGTGCGCCTGCCCGGTGGTGACGCGGCGACGCGCAAGCCTGCCCGCATCGGCCTGAGTTACCTGCTGGCATCAGGTGTCCCGCCGGAGGACGATTTGCCCCCGCTGGTTGCACTCTCCGAAAAAGAGCGTCACACCGTCACCATTCAGTCCGAGCGTGGGCTGAACGCGCCGCTCACATCGAGCGTGGGGCGGCTGTTCGACGCGGTTTCCGCGCTGCTGGACATCTGCCAGGTGGCGACGTATGAGGGGCAGGCCGCAATTGAACTCGAAGCGGCAGTCGCCCCCGACGAACCCGGCGCGTATCCATTTACGATGGATGGTGGACAGGTGGACAGCGCCCCGGCAATTCAGGGAGTCGTGGTGGACTGGCGGGCCGGGGTGTCTCCGGCGGTGATCGCGGCGCGGTTTCACAACAGTGTCGCCGCCATGATCCGTGATGTCTGCCTGGAATTGGAAGCGCGTTACGGCCTGCATGAAGTCGCTCTGAGCGGCGGAGTCTTCCAGAACGTGACGTTGCTGGGCAAGACACTGCCGCTGCTGCGCGAGGCCGGGTTCACCGTGTACACGCACCGGCTCGTCCCGCCCAACGACGGCGGGCTGGCGCTCGGTCAGGCGGTGATTGCGGGGGTTCGGGCTGCATCCGGTAAATAACAGTCAATTTAGGCGATTGTTAGAGCGGTAATCCCCAGTGGCAGGGTCATCGCATCCAATTCGCCTGATGCCAACATTGCTTGTTGACCCCTCCCCAGCCCTCCCCGCAAACGGGGAGGGAGCAGGTCAAACAGAACCGGCAAGTCGCCCCTGCTGGCGGGGGAGATTTAGAGGGGGTTAAAGACCAAAGACATCCCCTGAAAATGAGTGGGGTGTGTTTTAACTTGACAGATATGGGGAAAGGTTTGAGACTCTCCCCTACGGGAAAGCGCAAAGGAATCCACCATGAAACACCTGGATGAATACCGCGACGGCGACATTACCCGGCACTTGCTGGCCGAAATCGCCGCCACTGTCACCCGCCCCTGGCACATCATGGAAGTGTGCGGCGGGCAAACCCACTCGATCCTCAAGAGCGGCCTCGACCAACTGCTGCCGCCGGAAATCGAACTGATTCACGGGCCGGGCTGCCCGGTGTGCGTGACTCCACTCGAACTGGTGGATAAGGCTGTGACCATCGCCGCCATGCCGAACGTGATTTTCACATCCTATGGCGATATGCTGCGCGTCCCCGGCTCGGAAAAAGACCTGTTCAGCGTGAAAGCTGCCGGGGGCGATGTGCGCATGGTCTATTCGCCGCTGGATGCCGTCAAGATGGCGCAGGCCAACCCGGATAAAGAGGTGGTATTCTTCGCGGTGGGCTTTGAAACCACCGCCCCGGCCAATGCCATGTCGGTTTTTCAGGCCAAAGCCCTCGGTATCCACAACTATTCGGTACTCGTCTCGCATGTCACCGTGCCGCCGGTCATCTCCGCACTGCTGGAAAGCAAGGATGTGCGCGTGGATGGTTTCCTCGCGCCGGGGCATGTCAACGCCGTGATGGGCTATTGGGAGTATGAACTGCTGACGGCGAAATACCATGTGCCGATGGTCGTGACCGGGTTCGAGCCGGTAGACCTGGCAAAAGGCATCCTGATGACGGTCAAGCAGCTTGAGGCAGGGCGCGGCGAAGTCGAAAACGCCTATTCGCGTACCGTCACCCGTGAGGGCAACGTGCCGGGGCAAAAGACGATTAACGAGGTGTTTGAACTGTGTGATCGTAAGTGGCGCGGCATCGGGACGATCCCCATGAGCGGCTACCGGCTGCGTGAACCGTATCAGGCCTATGACGCCGAGGCGCGTTTCCCGGAAGTGAAGGCTATCACCACCGAAGAATCGCCGCTGTGCATCAGTGGACAAATCCTGCAAGGGCTGAAGAAGCCACACGAATGCCCCGCCTTCGGCAAGGAGTGTACGCCGCAGTCACCGCTGGGCGCGACAATGGTTTCATCCGAGGGGGCGTGCGCCGCGTACTATCGTTATGGGCGATTCCAGGCGGCGATGGCCGGGGAGGAACAATCATGAGCGACGAATCGTTGAACCTTTCCGGTTGGGTGTGTCCCGCCCCGCTGCGTAATTATCCGACGGTGGTGATGGGGCATGGCAGCGGCGGCAAGATGATGGCCGACCTCATCGCGCACCTGTTCGCCCCGCTGATCCAGAACGACCTGCTCAACCAGTTTGGCGATTCCACCGTATTTGACCTGAACGGTGCGAACGGGACGCCCCGGTTGGCGGTCAGCACCGACTCGTTTGTGATTAGTCCGCTGTTTTTCCCCGGCGGGAATATCGGGGAACTGGCGGTCAACGGCACGGTGAACGATGTCGCCATGAGCGGCGCGACACCACTCTATCTAAGCGCTGGGTTTATCCTGGAAGAGGGGCTGCCGCTGGACGACCTGGGGCGGATTATGACGGCCTTCGGCGCGGCGGCGGAAACGGCGGATGTCAAAGTCATCGCGGCGGACACCAAAGTCGTGAATCGCGGGCATGGCGACGGGCTGTTTATCAACACCACCGGAATCGGCGTCATTCCCGACGGCGTGCAGATCGGCGCGAACCGGGCGCGTCCCGGCGACGCGGTTCTCGTCAGCGGCACGATGGGCGATCATGGCGTCACCATTATGTCGGTGCGGGAAGGGCTGGGCTTCGAGTCGGAAATCAGCAGCGACACGGCTTCCTTACACGGACTGGTCGCGGACATGCTGGCGGTCACCAAAGAGATTCATGTGCTGCGCGACGCCACACGCGGGGGCCTCTCCGCTGTGCTGAACGAGTTGGCGACAGCATCCGGCGTGGGCATCGAATTTGAGGAAAATCGCGTGCCGGTCAACCTGGCGGTGCAGGCGGCCTGTGAGATGCTCGGTTTAGACCCGCTGTATGTCGCCAACGAGGGCAAGCTGGTCGCCATCCTCCCGGCGGAACAGGCTGAAGCGGTCTTAGCTGCGATGCAGGCGCACCCCCTGGGGCGGAACGCGGCCATCATCGGTAAGGTGGTGGAGGCGCACCCGCGTATCGTGCTGGCGCGTACCGGCATCGGCGCGACCCGCGTGGTAGACCTCCCGACGGGCGAACTGCTGCCGCGCATTTGCTAGGTCGAAAACCCAAAACATAGCGCCCACCAGGTAATAAAGCACCACTACAGGCTATCTATCTTGAGGGACGCCCGGCAAGACTTTGCGTGAGGCCGCCCATTCGTCGCATGGTATCCCAATCAGAGAGAACTATGAGTCTGGCACTTCAACCACGAGTCTTCGATATTGCTACATCATACCGGGTGCTGGAACAGGCGCTGCGTTCGGCACGGGGCATGGTCGCGTCCCGGCGCAGCGGCCAGATGAGCAAAGCGTTCATGGAGCGGATTATGCTGGCCGTGACGCATGTGAACGGCTGCCGTTATTGCAGTTATTTCCATACCGGACTGGCGCTCAAAGAGGGTATGAGCCAGGATGAGATTCACCACCTGTTAAGCGGTGACTTTGCCGACGCCCCCGCCGCTGAAGCTGTGGCGCTGGTGTTTGCCGAGCATTACGCCGAAACCAGCGGTCATTACGACGCCGCTGCCTACCAGCGGGTCGTCATGGAATACGGCGCGGACATGGCGGGGTATATCCTGGCGGCGATCCGCATGATTATGTTCGGGAATGTGTACGGCCTGATGTTCGACGCGCTGCAAAGCCGCTTGCGGGGCAAACCGTTTCCCGGCAGTTCATTCGGGCAGGAACTCGGCGGGGTATTCGGCATTGTCGTTTTTGTCCCGGCCATCCTCATCAACTGGATTTTGGGACGCTTCAGAGGCAACGGGTGAGCCGGGGGCGTTACACGCTGGCTTGTGGTCGCTGTCGTTGGTTTGCGGGTTTCCCGGCTTTACAGAGTGGGTGCAATGGATGAACAATCTTCACGATATAAAGGGCGTGCTAGGCCAGGTTTTTGAGTTCACCGACGCGGATATTGCGGCCAACCATAAGGGGAAAATGTCTGAAGCGCAGAAACAACGTATGGAGCGCAAACATCATGACGACTCCCGAACGTTGTGGATAGGGCTTCTGATTTTTGCGGCAGTCGGTCTGGTCGGCAGCACTGCTGCCGCCCTTCATGAGGGGATACCGCTGCTTGAAATGTGGCTGGGACTGGTGATTACGATGGTCGTCATTGGGGGAATTCTCTGGATCATCATGATCTACAATCGTACTCGGATGTACCGCACCATTCGTGATGGCGCTTTTCAGAAAGTTCGTGGCAGAATTCAGTTAATCCGCGAGGGGAACAAACCCACAGAGCATTATTTCTCGGTGGGCGGTCAGAAGTTTTCTATTTTTCAACACGATTATTTCTTGCTGAATCAAGCTGAAGTCGCCAATCATGAAGTCGTCGTCTATTACACCACGCGCTGGCGCTATATCCTTTCCATTGAACTACCGTAAAAAAGCATACTCGTGAAGTCACGACATGCAAAACCGTTTTTGAGGTCAGCCTCACATGCCCGCTACCTTTTTGCGCCCAGGTCATGATATGATGTGGGGCGGTTACACCATGAGTAGACAATCTATCGGAGCGACATAATCTATGCGGTTATCCCCTCGAATTGGATGTGTATTGTTAGTCAGCTTGTTGGCAGCGGTAGCGGTGGGCGTGGTGAGCGCGCAGGAAGCTACGCCGGAACACATGATCCCTACCGGCTACATTTTCACCGAGCCGGATGGTTGCGCCTATGTCCCCGGCCAGTCGGCCAGCGCGGACTGCCTGGCGTTGATTGAAGAATCGCCGCGCCCGAAACTCGAAAACGTCAACCAGGATCGTACCACCCTGGATACCTACAATTTCTGGCAGGTCGGGCCGGACGCCGTGACCAAGTATGATGCGCCGGGCGGCGGCGTTACCGGCCAGATTCCCGCCGGGTATAACTTTATTAACGCGATTGATGCCAGCGTAGACGGCTGGTTGCAGATCGAGGGCGGTGAATGGATTTCCCGTGAGCAGGCCAACGCCCGTTCCGCTGAACCCTCATATTTCACCGGCGTGGAAATTCCCGAAGGCTGGACGCAGACCTTCGCCTGGGTGCTGGATACCACCGGGATTTACGCCTCGCTCGAACCGGGCGGCCCCGGCGTGGCGGAAAGTGGCTATCTGACCCACCGCTACGATCTGGTGACGATTTTTGCCGAAGCCTATGACAGTGACGGCTGGCGCTGGTACATGATCGGCCCCAACCAGTGGCTTAAACAGACGTTTGTCGCCAAAGTCAAACCGATTGTACGCCCAGAAGGTGTCTCTGGTCACTGGGTAGGGGTAGACCTGTATGAGCAAACCCTGATTGCTTACGAGGATGACCGCCCGGTGTTCGCCACGTTAATCGCCAGTGGGGTGAAGGATTTCGCCACCAATGAAGGACTGTTCACCATCTGGGCGAAATTGCCGCGTGATGCGATGTCCGGCGCAACCGGGGCGCCCAGCGCCTATGCCCTGCAAAGTGTCCCCTGGGTGATGTATTTTGACGGCAGCATCAGCCTACATGGCACGTACTGGCATGACCTGTTTGGCTACCGGCACAGTCACGGCTGCGTCAACCTGACAATCAGCGACGCCCGCTATATCTTCGACTGGACGGCTGCCGCCACGCCCAACCTTAACGGGGACATCATCAGCTATGTGTATGTCTATAGTTCCGGAGACTACGGCACCCCACCAGGGGCGTAAGGCTAGTCACTCGACTCGGCACTATGATGGTTTCATTGATTACGCTTATCTACATCCTCAGCGCCTGTCTGCTGGCGGTTTACGCCGCCAGTGAGATGGTGCTGCTGCTCATCTACTGGCGCACCCGCCATCACGCCCAGCCCGTCCCAACCGTTGCCAACTGGCCGGAAGTGACTATTCAACTGCCGATATATAACGAGCGGTATGTGGTTACGCGCCTGTTAGAAGCTGTCTCCCGGTTGGATTACCCACGTGAACGCCTGTGCATTCAAGTCCTGGACGATTCAACCGATGATACCGGGGAAATCGCCCGGCAGGTCGCGCAATCCCTGGCGCAGGGGGGCATGAATATTCAGTACCTGCACCGTGACCAGCGGACAGATTATAAGGCCGGGGCGCTGGTGTATGGCATGGCGCAGCATGATTCCGAATTCATGGTGGTGCTGGACGCCGATTTTGTGCCGCCGCCGGACTTCCTGCGCCGGACAATTCCCTATCTGGTTGCTGATCCGTCCCTGGGGATGGTACAGACGCGGTGGGGGCATCTCAACCCATTTACGAACCCGCTGACACTGGGACAGGCGCTGGCGCTGGACGCGCATTTCGTCGTGGAACAGACCGCACGTAGCCGAGCCGGGCTGTTGATGAGTTTCAATGGTTCGGGCGGGGTGTGGCGGACAGCCTGTATCCATGATGCAGGTGGGTGGCGGGCGGAAACACTCACTGAAGACCTTGACCTGAGCTACCGGGCGCAGTTGGCCGGGTGGCGTCTGCTGTACCTGCCGGATGTGGTCGTGCCGGGGGAACTTCCACCGCAGATCACCGCCTACAAGCGGCAGCAAGCGCGTTGGGCAACCGGCAGCACCCAGGTTCTGTGGGCACAGTTCGGGGCGTTATGGCATTCCCGCTTCACCGTCTCGCAGCGGGTTATGGCGACACTGCACCTGTGCCAGTATTTGCCGCACCCGCTCATGGTGCTGCTGCTGCTGCTCACCCCACCGCTGGTGCTCACCCGGTCACTTAACCACCTCGCACTCGGCTGGCTCGGCATCGTCAGCGTCGGGCCGCCGCTGGTGTATATCATCAGCCAGCAAGCACTGTACACAGATTGGAAGAAACGGCTATTGGGTTTCCCGGTGCTGCTGCTACTGAGTACCGGCATTGCCTGGAGCAACACGCGGGCAGTCGTGCAAAGCCTGGGGCGACAGCGCTTGACCTTCCAGCGGACGCCTAAATTTGTGCAACAGTGGCAAACCAGCAGCTACGCCCTGCATCTGGACGCCAATACTTGGATTGAAGCGGCGCTGGCTGTCTACGCCCTGTGGGGCGCGGCGCTGGCATGGCGTACCAACCCGTCGTTGGTGATCTACCTGGTGATTTACGGTCTCGCTTTCCTCTCGGTGGTGGTGTGGAGTATCCGCGAGTCCTGGCTGCTCCGGCGGGGGTGAGGGAAGGGCAATCGCATCAGATTTGTTCTATGCAAATAGGCTTTTCTGACCCCTCCCCGTCCCTCCCCGCAAACGGGGCGGGGGTCGGCCTGCGGCGGCCAACAAGTCTCCCCTGCTGGCGGGGAGATTTAGAGGGGATAAAAAATGCCAGAAACGTATATCAATACGGAATTTCTATTTTGATGCAATCGCCCTGGAGGTGAGAGGGAAGTTTACCCCCTCACGGGCGCAGCCGTTTCCAGAAAATCAACTCCGCGACTCCGGGCAGGACGTAATCCGCGAGGCTGCCCGCTTGCTGATACCCGTGTTTGCGGTAAAAACGCTGCGCGTCCTGGTTGAAGTCCGAAACCAGCAAGAACAGGGAATCACTGGTCGTTCCTGCCGCTGCTTCGACTCGTGCCAGCAGGCGAGCGCCGACGCCATCGCCCGCATAGTCGGGATGGACGCCGATCAACCGCAGGTAGGCGCTACGCCCAAACGCCCCGGTGGGGATACACCAGGCGAATCCGATGGGGATGTCAGCTGCTTCATGGTCGGCGGATAAGAGAATCTCACCTCTGGTTTGCGCGGCCTGAAACTGGGCGGTGACCCGGTCTGCCGCCAGCCCGTACCGCTGCCAGAGCGGAATCGTGACCATCCAGGCAGCCAGCGCCGGGAAGTCCTCCGGCGTCATCGGGCGTATCGTGAGCGTTTCACGGTTCATGATTCACCTCGGTTAGCAAACCACGTCCGGCGGAGCAGGTCAGCATAATTGTCCCCCGGTGTGATCTGCCCCAGTACCACCGGATGCTGGGTGCCAGTCAGGGCGGGAATACTGCCGGGGCGGGCGTGCCAGGTTTCGTGCGCCAGCAGCGCAAAGACCAGGGCTTCCTTGTTGTCACTATCGAGGCCAATATCCTCGTGAGTCCGTATCACCGCAGCGGGCAGCATGGATTGCAGCATCCCGACCAGCGCCGGGTTATGCCTGCCGCCGCCACCCAGGATAATCTCCGCCACCGGAGCCGGTGCGTACTCCCGGTAAGCGCGGGCAATACTGGCCGCTGTCAGGGTGGTGATGGTTGCCACAATCGTGTTGGTATCCAGACCGCGTTTCTGGCCTTCCGCGACCAGGGCTTCCGCCATCGCGCTGCCGAAAAGCTCCCGTCCGGTGGTTTTGGGCGGGCGTTGGTCATAATAGGGGTGGTGGCTCAGTTCTTCCAGCCATTCCTCATCAATTTTGCCGGAAGCCGCCATCGCGCCGTCCACATCCCAGCCCATTGCGCCTTGAGTGAGCAATAGGACAGCCCCATCAATCAGCGCGTTTCCCGGCCCGGTGTCAAAGGCCAACGGCTGGCTGCGGGTATCGGATAGCGGCGGCAGAAATGTTACATTCCCCATCCCGCCGATATTCTGTACCGCCCGCCAATGGTGGGGGTGACGCAGCAGCAGCCAGTCGGCATAGCTCGTCAGCGGCGCACCCTGTCCCCCGGCGGCCACATCGCGGGTGCGAAAATTGTTGATGATGGTGATTCCGGTACGTTCGGCCAGCACTGCCCCTTCCACAATTTGCAGCGTGGCACTCACCCGGCCATCCGGCTCGACCTGATGCCAGATGGTCTGACCGTGACAGCCGATCAGATCAATCTGGTCAGGCGTCAGCCCGGCGGCGGCGATGGTATCCAGGGCAGCCCCGGCAAACCGTTCGCCTAATTCAAAATTCAGTTGACAGATGGCGTCCACCCGCCCCGTCTCCGGCCAGCAGGCCGCGTGTATCTTGTGCCGGAAGTCCGCCGCAAAGGGGAAACTGGCGGCATGAACCATCCGCACTGTGATAGCAGGCGGCGACCCCGTAATTTCACAGAGCGCGGCGTCAATGCCATCTGCCGATGTACCGGACATCAAACCCATAATCAACATGGTAGCCTACTTTTCCGTTCTCTCTTTAGCCCGCCCCGGCGGGAGAAAAAACCATCTGGCGAAATATCAATTTTCCCCAACCGTACCAATCACGGCGCGCAGTCTGCCGTTTTGCTCGCGGAGGAGTGCACGGGCTTCGGCGGGGCTGACCTGCCGTAGGTGGCAGACAATCGCCGTCTTGACTTCGTTAGCAGCATTTTGCAGCAGTTCCCCAGCGGCGCTTTCGTCCAGACCGGTCAACCGGGCGACAATACGGCGGGCGCGTTGCTCCAGTTTTTCGTTGGTAACGCGCACGTCCACCATCAGGTTGCCGTAGACCTTGCCTAACCGGATCATCGCAGCGGTACTCAGCATGTTAAGCACCATCTTTTGCGCCGTCCCGGCTTTCATGCGCGTGCTGCCGGAAATCACCTCCGGGCCGACCAGGACGGCAATGCCAATCTGGGCGATTTCCAGAATCGCGGAGGGTGCGTTACAGGTGACTCCCGCCGTGACGCAGCCGAGGGCATTCGCCTTTTCCAGCGCGGCCAGCACGTAAGGGGTGCGTCCGCTGGCGGCGATACCGACCACCACATCCGCAGCGGTCAGCCCGATGGCATCCAGATCATCGTTGGCGGCCTGGCGATTGTCTTCTGCGCCTTCCATCGCCAGAGTCATCGCTCTGTCGCCCCCCGCGATGAGCGCCTGCACCATCTCCGGCGGCGTGCTGAAGGTCGGCACACACTCCGCCGCGTCCAGCACACCCAGACGCCCACTGGTGCCAGCGCCGACATAGATGAGTCGTCCCCCGGCACGGATGGCTTCCGCGATGGCCTGGACTGCCTGCGCGATCTGCGGCAGCACCTTTGCCACCGCCTGCGCCACCAGTTGATCTTCCGCGTTGATGATCTTCACAATGTCCAGTGCGGATAACTGGTCAATTTGCGTTGTTCTGGGGTTGGATTGCTCCGTCAACATGATGAACCCGCTGCCTCCACGATCAGGGTCTGTATGAATGAGAAAGCCTATCACGAAAATCAGGGGAATCAAATAGCCACGCGGTATGGGCGGGGAATGGGCGGCGCAAAACACTTCATCTGCATTCCAACGTATCAAATGCGGCGCGTCGTAGGACACCTGTTTCGGGTTAGCTGTTCCGACATGATTCCTAGCAATTTTCAATGGCTGATGTATATTATCTGCCGAGTATCCAGATAGACCGGGAATGTGCAAAGGGTGTCAGTATAGGCCTATTGCCATGTTTTGCCAGTGGATAGAATCAAAATCAGTATTTAGTGGAATGAGATGATTCATGGCTGTTTCGCTTAGAATTTTGATGATTCTTGCCGTCACTTTATTATTGAACTTTGAACACGCTAAAACTCAGAATGATGATCTTGCAATGGCTGAGTTAATTGCATTCACAAGCTGGCGGGATGGAAATGCTGAAATCTACACTATCAACAGCGATGGCACGAATTTGAGGCGTTTAACCTTTAGCGCAGGTGACGACTATACGCCTGCCTGGTCGCCGGATGGAGAATATCTGGCTTTCACATCTATGAGAGAAGGTGTTGTTGAAGGTAGCCAAGAAATCTACGTTATAAAGGCGGATGGCACATCCCCTATCAATTTATCGAACCATGCGGGATATGATGCGTTTCCGGCCTGGTCACCGGATGGCAATCACATTGCATTTGTGTCGTTTCGTGATCTCAACACTGAAATCTACCTGATGCAGGCAGATGGTAGTGAACAGGTGAATTTAACCAATCATAATGCCGAGGATATGTGCCCTTCCTGGGATCAAGACGGAAAACGTATCGCTTTTTCCTCAAATCGGGAGGGAAGTTTTGATATTTATGTGATACAAGTTGACAATCTTGAGGTTAGCCAGATCACAGACAGTTTAACCGATGATTACTGTCCAGTCTGGTTGCCAGGCGATGACGATACCCTGATTTTTGGAACCTATTCAGGAAATACATTCCAGGGAATTCAGGCTGCATCAGTTGATGGCGAGGCTCAGAAGACGGTTGAGTATTTCGAACCGGATGTGGTAGCCCCTTCTTGGTCACCAGATGGCAGTCAGATGGTTTTCACTTCAAACCGTAATCAAGATAACTACGATATATTTGTAGTGGATGCAAGTGGGAGTGAACTCCAGCTAACTCATGATGAGGCAGATGATACTGGCCCTGTTTGGCAGCCTCAGTAAATTGTTGAAAACACCTCCAAAGATTAAGGCTTATTCTCGTGGATATGCGACCCCCTCACTGACAACTGTGCAAACGAGATGCTCGTTGGTATTGGCACTGAGTTCTACCTGCGGGCGGGGTTGAGGCGATGCAGGGGGGATACAACAGCTATTATGAATGGGGGTAGGTCCGATGGGGTCAGCCTTCCGGTTCTGCTTCTTCCAGCGGCGCGGGCAGGACGTGCGCCAGGTGCGGGAAGGTGTCGCGCACAAGAGTATCAGATTGGGTTCGGTGCAAGTGGGGTGGTCGTGTCGCGAGAATGATGTCTGTGCGCGGGTTGCCTAAACTCGCTGAGAGGTTTTGCACGCCCCCAGCCAGCCTCGTTCGGTTGACAAAATTTGTTGAAGGTGTTACATATTCAAGTATCATCTATTACCAAAACTACTGCATAACATCATGTTTGTGAAAGTAGCTGTAATGGATGAAAACAAAGATCTATTTATCGGTATAAGGAGCTTTAAAATGAAGAAATTCTTAACCGTCTTGTTGGTGTTTGGTCTTCTGGCTGTGGCTTTCGCTGCAACGCCAGTTGCTGCCCAGGATTGCGCCACAGTCTACCGTATCGTGGTCGTTACGCACGGTCAGGCCAGCGATCCCTTCTGGTCAGTCGTTAAGAACGGTGTGGACGCGGCGGATGCGGATCTCGCCTGTGTCACCACTGAATATCAGGCGCCCCCCACTTTCGACATGGTCGCCATGTCCCAGTTGATTGATGCCGCCGTCGCCAGCCAACCGGATGGTCTGATCGTTTCCAATCCTGATCCGGACGCCCTTGGCCCCTCAATCGAAGCCGCGATTGCCGCTGGCATCCCCGTCATTAGCATCAACTCCGGTAGTGATGTCGCTGCTGATTTGGGCGTGATTGCCCACGTCGGCCAGACCGAATACGAAGCTGGTTTCGGTGGTGGTCAGCGTATGGCTGCGGCAGGCGCCACCAACGCGCTGTGCGTGAACCAGGAAGTTGGTAATGTGGCGCTCGATCTGCGCTGCCAGGGCTTCACCGATGCGATGAGCGAAGCAGGTGCCAATGTAACGGTGCTGGCTGTTGACCTCAGCGATCCGACTGGTGCCGAAAACCGGATTTCAGCCGCGCTGGACGCCGACGCCACCATTGATGCCATTTTCACCCTTGGCCCGACGGGCGCTGCTCCGGCGCTGGCTGTGCTGACCAACAATGACCTGCTGGGGACGATCAAGGTTGCGACCTTTGACCTGTCACCAGACGTACTGGCGGCCATCCGCGATGGCAATATGCTCTTCGCCATTGACCAGCAGCAGTACACCCAGGGCTATCTGGGCATCATCTATATGTACCTGTACCTCGATAACCTGGACACCCCCGGGAGCCTGGTTGTGCAGACCGGCCCAGGATTTGTGACTCAGGATACCGCCGCGCAGATTATTGAATACAGCGCACGTGGCACTCGTTAAGACTGAACAGTTCTGACAGTTGATGAAAGGCGGGGTCTGCTTAGGTCTCGCCTTTCGTTTAAATTGGGGAAACTCCTGCAGAACCCCCTCGAAATTATATCCAGACAGGAGTGTTTACTAATATGACTTCAACGACAAATGCCAATCCTCAAAAGCGCGATGAACGGCTGCAGCAGGAGAGTATCCTGAAGCGCTTACTGCGGCGGCCTGAACTCGGCGCTGTGGGAGGGGCAATACTGGTATGGGTGTTTTTCGCCATTGCCGCCGGCGAACGTGGGTTTTTGAGCCTGCGCGGTACAGCAACCTACCTGGAAATCGCAGCCGAACTCGGTATTCTGGCCGTTCCGGTTGCCTTGCTCATGATCGGCGGTGAGTTCGACCTCTCTGTAGGGTCTTTAATCGGGTCGTCGGGCATGATTATCGCCATTCTCTCGGTTGAGTATCAGGTGAATATGTGGATTGCCATCGTGGTTGCTTTGGTGATCTCGCTGATTATCGGTGCGCTCAATGGACTCCTGGTGGTACGAACCAAGCTGCCATCTTTCATTATCACACTCGGTTCATTGTTCATCATTCGTGGCGCGACGATTGGCCTTACGCGGTTGATTACGGGACGCACCCAGGTCGGTGGCCTGCGCGATATGCCAGGCTACGATCAGGTGCAGGCGCTTTTTGCCAGCACGATCAATATCGCGGATCCCGCGTCGGTGCGGGGTTTGCAAGCCCAATTTCCGATTTCGATCATCTGGTGGCTAGTGATCGCGGCTATTGCCACGATTGTGCTGCTGCGTACCCCCATCGGCAACTGGATTTTCGGTGCTGGTGGTGATCAGAATGCCGCCCGCAATGTGGGTGTTCCTGTTGATAAAGTGAAAATAGGCCTTTTTATGCTAACCGCAGCGGCGGCCTGGCTGGTTGCCACCATTCAGGTGATCTCCGTCAACGGGGCGGATACCCTGCGCGGCGAACAAAGAGAGTTCTTTGCCATCATCGCTGTTGTTATTGGCGGCACGTTATTGACCGGTGGTTATGGGTCGGCGATTGGCGCTGTTTTCGGTGCGCTGATTTTCGGCATGGTACAGCAGGGCATCGTCTTTACCGGCGTGGATTCAGACTGGTTCCTGGTGTTTATGGGAGCGATGCTGATTGTGGCCGTGCTGGTCAACAACTTTATCCGAAAACGGGCGTCGGAGGCAAAGTGACATGGCTGAACAGAGAACGCCTATTCTGGAAGTTCGGGATATCTCCAAGCACTTTGGCACCGTCATTGCCCTGAATGGGGTATCCATGTCGCTCTATGCCGGGGAGGTGATGTGCCTGTTGGGTGATAACGGCGCTGGGAAATCCACGCTGATTAAGACCCTGTCCGGGGTGCATAAACCCTCATCCGGTGAATATCTCTTTGAAGGACGCCCGGTGGACTTCGATTCGCCGCGTGACGCGCTGGATGCCGGTATTGCAACGGTTTATCAAGACCTGGCGATGATTCCGTTAATGAGCATCTCGCGGAACTTCTTCATGGGCAGTGAACCGACCACCCGCCTTGGCCCGATGAAATTTTTTGATGTTAATAAAGCCAACCATATCGCTCGTGAAGAACTGGCAAAAATGGGGATTGATGTCCGTGACCCCGATCAACCCGTCGGCACACTTTCCGGCGGCGAGCGGCAGTCGGTTGCCATCGCGCGGGCGGTCTACTTTGGCGCGAAAGTGCTGATTCTGGATGAACCCACCTCGGCGCTGGGGGTCAAGCAGGCTGGCACGGTGCTACGCTATGTCGCTCAGGCGCGGGCACGAGGCATCGGTGTGATCTTTATCACCCATAATCCGCACCATGCCTATCCCATCGGCAACCGGTTCACCATTCTCAAACGCGGGCGCACGCTGGGGACGTTCACTAAAACGGAGCTTTCCCGCGAGGAAATGATTCACATGATGTCCGGCGGCGATGAATTGGAGCGACTGGAGCATGAACTCCGTGAGTTCGAAGATGACCAGGCAGTGAATGAATTACGGGAAGGTGTTCATGAGGAAAACCAGACACCGCTCAAGCCCGAAGTGATACAGCGCAGCGCGGAAATTGACGAAGCGGACGAAATCTAAAGCAGCTACTTGAAGCACAATATCAATGACCACCAGGCTTGTTCTGGTGGTTTGTTATTGTATGTCTTATTGAGTGTGGGTACCTCAACAAGATGAGAATGACGGGTGATATAGGGGAGCGCACATTGGCGCTCACCCACCCGGCAACTTCATCAACCAGGCCGCTGCCATAAACGATCCATGCAGCAGCCCGGTTCAGGCGAGAATCGGGCACAAAACTACTCCATTGGATACTTCAGCCCCCACTGTGCCCGGATGCTGTCCATCGTCTTCATGATTTGCAGGCTTTCATCCAGTGGCATGACTGGACTTTCGGTTAAGCCCTTGGCAACACATTCCTGAAGGTGGGCAAAATCATAGTGAAATCCGTTCGCTTCATAGGGGATTTCGAGATGCTCGGACGCCTGTCCCGGTCTATCAATGGTCAGTTTCGCCGGGCAATAAAACGGATGATGAATGCGAATAGATCCTTTCGGGCCGATGATGGTGGCTTCACATGGTGCAGGCGAACGCAGCGTCGAGGTCAGCAGCGCGCTGGCTCCAGAATCATAGCTCAATAGCACGGCATTCCGCTCATCTACGCCGGTCACTGCTTTGAAGGCCTGGCTTTGGATGCCGGATGGTTTGCCCAGTAACCACGAAGCATAGGATATTGGATAGACGCCCAGGTCAAGCAGCGCCCCTCCGGCCAGGTCAGGGTGATAAAGCCGCCCCTCCAGGTTATAAGGCAGGTCGAATGTCTGATTCGCTATCACAATATGCACATCCCCGATGATGCCTGAACGCACCATTTCCCACATTTTCACATTAGCAGGCACAAATCGCGTCCACATCGCTTCCATCAGGAACAACCCTTTAGCGCGTGCCAGCCTGATGAGTTCTTCGGCTTCACGTGCATTGATCGTCAATGGTTTTTCCAGCAGGACGTGCTTTCCGGCATTCAGCGCCAGCATCGCATGGGCTTGGTGGAAAGGGTGTGGTGTGGCGACATACACGGCATCTACATCAAGGTCATGTACCAGCGCTTCATAACTAGGATGGCGGTGGGGAATATGCCATTTATTCCCAAACCGATCCGCACTTTCCTGCGACCGTGAGCCAACTGCAACCAGTTCCGCATCAGGAAGAAAATGAACCGCGCTCGCGCCATTCGCAGCGATTCCTCCAGTACCAATAATGCCCCAGCGTGTCGTTGTCATGCTAAAGAACCTTTCTCAAAACGGATTGAGCCTGATATTTTCCATCTATTGTAAGAGGCAAGTGCTTTTCTTGACAAAATGACTATATCTGATATATTTTTTTGTTTGAGCAAACGATTGTCCAACCCTGTTTGCTATCGACACCGACCTCAATTTGAACGCTGCCGGTATAGAGGGCGACTGAAATCCACCTGAAGTCAGGCCACATGTTGATTACCCTCAGTCACTTGTCATCTGGCAAACGAGGGCAAAAAGAGTTCAAATAAATCTCGTTACCGGCAAAACCCCTGAAACTAGCACTATTGGTGACGGCAACAATGTACCTGCCCGCCTTCAAAACCATCCTCACGACTGCCGTGCGGTCATCCGCGTTTGTAACGAGTGTTTTGGGCGGGTTGATGATATGGTGAATTCAGCAAGTTGATTTTCAAAGCATCATTGGCAATTGCCAAGGAGATTCAAAAGTATGAGGACAATCGGAGTTGGTGTGATCGGCATGGGCTGGATGGGCCATGCTCACAGCCGGGCCTATAACCAGATCAGGGATCGTTTTCACGATGCGGACTTCCGCCCCCGCCTGATTGTATGCACGGACGCGGTGGAATCCCGCGCGAGAGAAGCGCAGGAGCGTTTTGGCTTTGAGCAGTATACAACCGACTGGCACGCGGTCTTCCAGAACCCGGAAGTGGAAGTCGTCAATATCACCGCGCCCAACGGACTGCACCTGGAACTCAACCAGGCAGCAGCGGCGGCGGGCAAGCATATTATGTGTGAGAAACCCGTCGGGCGTTTCCCGTCGGAAACCATCGCCAGCTATGAGGCGGTCAAGGATACCGGACTGATGACCGGGGTTGGTTATAACTACCGCTGGGCGCCGATGGTGCAGTACGCCAAACAGCTCCTTGAAAGCGGTGAGTTGGGGACGCTGACGCACTATCACGGACGTTTCCTGAATGGGTATGCCGGCGATCCACTGGGATTCCTCTCATGGCGCTTTGAGGAAGACCAGGGATTGGGGACACTGGGCGATCTGATGTCCCATGTGATTGACATGGCGCACCTGCTGACCGGCCCGATCCACAAACTGGTGAGCAACCGCCACACGTTCATCACCGAACGCCCCATCCCGACGCCGGGGGTCGGCACGCATTATGATGTCGCCACCGGGAACGAACCGCGCGGCGCGGTGACGAACGAGGATTATGTGAGCGCCCTCGTCCAATTCGAGAATGGCGTGCAGGGGACGTTGGAGTCCTGCCGGGTCATCAACGGTGAAAAATGCGATATGTCCTTTGAAATCTACGGAACAAAAGGTGCGCTCAAGTGGAACATGGAGCAAATGAACGAACTCCAATTCCAGCGCCGTAACACCGCCAATCCGGCGCAGGATGGCTTTACCGAACTGTTGAGCGGCCCAGCGCACCCCTACCATGCGCGCTTTAACCCGGCCTGGGGTACGGCCATTGGCTACGACGATACCAAAGTGATTGAGGCCTACAACTTCCTCAAGTCGGTCACGACTGGGGAACAGGGTGAACCGGGCTTCAAAGAGGCCTACGCGGTAGCGCGGGTGCAGGAAGCCATCATGCAGTCCTGGGAAACCGAAAAGTGGGAACAAATTCAAGCATAAAGGCATGAATGGAGACAAGAACGATGTTAAAAGTAGCGAATGCCCCATGTTCATGGGGTGTGATTGAGGGGATTGAAGGCGAACGGTACGATTACGTGCGCGTGCTGAATGAGATCGCTGCCACCGGGTACGCCGGGACGGAACTGGGCGACTGGGGGTTCATGCCCATCGATCCGGCGGCACTGCGAGCGGAACTGGCGAGCCGGAAGCTGGATCTGCTGGCGTCATGGGTGAGTGTGAAACTGCATGACGCGACCCAGCATGAACAGAGCGCCGCTGACTGTGTGCGGACGGCGAAACTGCTGGCGGAAGTCGGTGGGTCAGGCTGCTTCATCGTCCTGGGGAACGACCCCTACGCCGACCCGATCCGAACGAAACACGCCGGGCGCGTCACGCCGGAACTGGGGATGTCCGACGCGCAGTGGGTGGTATTCGCCAAAGGCGCGAACTACGTTGCCCAGCGGGTGATGGATGACACCGGGCTGCGGACGGTGTTTCACCACCACATCGGCACCTGGGTGGAGACGCCCGCCGAAACCGCCCGTTTCCTGGAAATGACCAACCCGGAGATCGTGGGGCTGGTATTCGACACCGGCCACTGGTCGTTCGCCGGGGGGGATGAAGTGGTGGGGCTGAAGCAACATGCGGATCGGGTGTGGCTGGTACACTTTAAGGATCATGAACCGAATGTTGCCCGTCAGTCGCGGGAACAGGAATGGGACGGTCCGACCTCAGTCGGACACGGCATTTTCCCGGAACTGGGGAAAGGGGATGTGGACTTCCCGGCGGTGCTGGCGACGCTCAGGGAGATGGGTTACGACGGTTGGATTGTGGTCGAACAGGATGTTCTGCCCGGCATGGGCAAACCGAAGGAAAGCGCCCAGCGCAACCGGGACTACTTACGCCAGATAGGTTTGTGAGGAAAGCTGATGAATTACAACGCGGAAACGATGCTGGTCAAAGCGTAAGACAGCGGTGGGATGGGGAATTCGCCCGCGTCAACGCGAAAGATGCGGGCTGAGAGCACCTCAACATGTCGGCCATGCGCCTCAACAAAGGGGAACGCTACGGCCAGAACACCGGAGACTGCGAAAACGTCATCGTCATCCTGGGCGGAGTATGCCGTATCCAGACCAGTGATGGTACCTTCGAGCACCTGGGTCGCCTGTGGTTTGAATCACGAGCGGCTCATGGTCCAGCCGTCGATATTTGCTGACGCTTCATGGACTGGTCACGCTTGCTGTGGATACTGCGTTCGGCCAGATAGTAGCTGCCGAAGATGTAGATCATTGTCACGAACTGGAGGATCAGCCCCTGCCAGGTGGGGAAGATGCCAAGCCACTGCCCCATCCATAGCGGCACATACATCCCTTGTACCGGGGTAATTGGCAGCCAGCCAACCGCTTGCAGCACATGCACCGTATTGCCGACCATGACCAGCAGCACGACGCCGATCATCATCCCGGTCACAATGAGCAGCTTCTTATAGGGCAGCTTGACCTGGAGGAAGAAAATCAGCACACCAACCAGCGCCACACCCAGCAGGCCGAGCGCCACACCTTGCATCACGGTACTGGCCCCGGCTTCCAGTAGGAGCGATTGCAGGAACAGCACACTCTCGAAGCCTTCTCGGTAAATGCTGGTGAATCCCAGGATGACCAGCCCGGCGACCTGTGTTACTTCGGCCAGTCGCGCCCCACGTATCAGGCGCTGCTTCTTCTGGTGGAAGTTCGCGAGCCAGCCTGTCCAATAGACTTTGTGGAAAAACCAGTTCATGATGACCAGCAGCACACCGATGGCGATCACCGAGACAATCGCCTCCAGCCGTTCGCCCAGGTGCATCATGGACAGCAGAATCTGTGTGGCGAACCACCAGGTAATCGCCGTCGCGCCAAAGGCCAACCCCGCGCCCAGGATAATCGGGCGGCGAAATTTGCGCTCTTCACCGCTGCGCAGGCTGGCGAGCAACGACGCCAGAATCAGCACGGCTTCCAGCCCTTCGCGGAAAACGATAATCCCGGCATTGCCGATGACGACTTCCGGCGCGTAGTTCGCGCTGCTGAGGAAAGTCTGTGCATCGGCCAGCGCTACCTTAAGCACACTCACCGCCGCTGTCACCTCGGCAGTGGTCGCCTGCGATCCAATGAGAGTCGCTAATCCCGCCTGGCTGTCCGTGCCTCCCCAGAACAGGCTCTCAATCGTCTGCGCCTTATCGGGCGCGAAGCCGCGCAGCCGCTGCTCCATACCGAATTCGAGCATGGCATACGCTTCCAACCGCGAAGATTCGGCCAGAGCGTACTCGTCCTGTTCTGCCGCAGCGACTACCTGGTCAAGAATCGTGTAGATGACATCCACGTCGGAGTCGTTGTTCACGGTCTGCCATTCGGCGGGCGTCAGAACGTCCATTTGCGCGGTGATTGTGTCCACTGTCGCCTGAAGCGCGGCGGGGTCTGCCGTGTTCCTGATTTGGTCAAGCGCGGTTGCCAGCAGCGCGGCAATTTGGTCTGTGCCTGTCGGGTCTTGAGTTTCCAGGATCGCACGTAGGTCGGCAAAGGCGGCGCTCGCCCCTTCATGGAAAGTCAACGCTTCCTGAATCTCGATGTCATTAACAACCTCGCCATTACGCACGCCCCGCGCATATTCGACCGGCACCAGCGCGATGAAGCGGGTGAACTGTCCGGCGCGGCGTGCCGCCTCGGCATCCGAAAGTGGCGCGGCACGGAAACCGCTCAGGACGGTGTTTACGTTTGCCCGTGCCAATTCATAAGCGGCGTGATCGTCTGTGATGACGGCGTTCTGCAAGTCTGCGAATGCTGTTTTGGCTGTGGTTAAGGCATCCGCGCCCCGTTGTTCCCCATAGGAGACGGCCAGCAGGTTGAAGTAACCCACCGCTAACCCGGCCTCCTCGGCCTGCCGGATACGGAAACCGTTCTGCCCGGCCTCGTCAGCATTCGCTAGGGCGGTATTCAGCAGCGCCTGGTAGGTATCGAATAAGTCGGCGCGGACAGCGTTCAGAGCGGCGTCGGTAGTTCCTGTGCCATCCACAACGGCCTGTACCGCCAGCGTTGCGTCAGCATCCGGGCGGGAAAAACGGGTCGAAGGGCGGAAGTCCCGTAGCAGCAACCAGCGTGCCGCCAGGTCGCCATCTCCGTCAGCGAGTGCCGCAAAGACAACCTGCGTGCCGCCGCTCATGAGCGCCGCATAAACCTCTCCGCGTGCCGCCGCCAGCGCGACCCCGTCGCCATTGCTGACCGACGTGTTCGCTGCGACCAATGCCGCCTCGATGGTCGCCGCTGAATCCGGGGCAAACTGGCGAAACGTCGGCGCAAGCGACGCGGTGAAGCTGGCCTGAGCCTCATGCAGTGCTAACTCGGCTCCCGCGCTATCGCCCCGTATCAGACTGGCCTGGGCATCAAACAGGGCATCCCGAACGGACATGGCCGCCACAGCCGGCGATGGCACCTGCGCGGCGATGGCACCAAATAGGAGCAGGCAGCTCAGTACAATGGTGACGATCATGAAACGGCGATTACGAACCATATAAATTCCCTCAAGGTCAGGATAACAGCAACCAGGCCGGGCGGACTGGTACTCGTTTAAGCGAGACGAAAAATGCTACTCCGGGAGTTTGATGCCCAGCAACCCAGCCACCTGACTGATTTGTCCGGCGAGTGTCATGGCGCGATCCTGCGCTTCCGCCCCGAAAAAGTCAGCTTCTTCAGGAGTGAATTGGCGACCATCCTGCTCCTGGACGTACAGGTCAGCGACATAGGCTTGCAGGTCGGCTAGCCTGGTGGTGATCTGTTCATGCTGCTCGTCATTCATGGATTCGACCAGCGGGCTAACGCCGTCATAAATCACCTGGAGGCTGGATAGAATGTCCTGAATGTCAGAAAGACGTGAAATGGCGACAAAATGGACACCGGTGGCCGCATCGCCGGAGACAAAGCGAGATGCTTTCCACGATCCAAAGTATTCGCTCATGGTCGGCATCATGATGACGAGTGCCGTGAAGGCGTCATCCACCGTCGGCTCCCATGCTTCGGCGGAAGCCAGCAGGTCGGCGCTCATGGAAGCCATGCGATCAGCAGCGCCTTTGAGGAAATTCGCATCCGGTAGCACTTCACCAAACTCAACCATCCCATTTCCGTCGAGATCGGCTACGGCGCCACTCACAAAATTAGCCTCTGTACCCCACAGTGCCGCTTCCAGTAGGCCGAACAGGTTGCCAGGACGTTCCAACACGGTATTGTCAGGGAGAGTCAGGTCAAAGGTGACGCCGCCTTCCGGGTCTTCCGCACCGGATACTCCGGCGTCAAGATTGAGATCGTATTCGCTCAGGCTGGGGACACCGGCCACGATGCCTTCCATCTGTTCATACAATGGGCTGATGACGATCCACTGCGCCTTGGCGGTCAGCAGAAGTTCGCTAGCAGTCTCATCGCTCGCCAGGGCTTCATAGTCGAAACCGGCGGCCTGCGCCAGCCCATAATAACTGTCAATCGTAGCGGCTAGGTCAGCAGCACCTTCGGCTAGGTCTGTAGATTTTTCCAGTAGGTAGGTCTTAATCCCGTCAAGGTCGGCCTGGGGCGTCTGAGCAGCGGTAGCAAAGAACGGGGCTGCCAAGCACGCTAGCCAGATGACGAGTGCAATTCTTTTGAACATGCGATTCCCTCTCATGATCGTATCGTCAGGGTGGATAGATAGCGTTTACTATAAGGAAGTTAAACGGCAATATCTACATCACCAGTTATGCTCAGCGTTTAACGAACTGTGACTAAACAGGTTTTATACGAGCAGAATGGAATTAAATGATGTTACATCAAGGATTGAAGCATGATTAAAGCCGGGCAAGAAGACGCAGCAACATATGGTTATTAGTTATTGAATCAGGATTTAGAAATATGACAAACAGTTATTGATCTGCTTTGATGATCGGTTCCCTATTTAGGAGAACCTCCTTTTACATATATTTCATGACGTATTCCACCCCGTCCGGCGGTGCATCTCACTTCGCCCTCGGCTGTATGCGGACATACCTGATCCTCAAGGAGAAGGCGGCGCGCTTCAACCAGGACGTGGAAATCCAGGCACTGTTGGTCGAAATTTCAGCGGGTGACGACTCGCTGGGCTCTACCTGGCGGGCGGCTACAGCCGGGATGCGGCCCAATGGTTGCACGACACACAGTTTGACCGGGATGCCCTCGGTGCGCGCAACCTGCCCTACGAACAGCTCGACCAGCTCACGGTTGAACTGCTGCTCGGAGTACGCTAATCATGGCGTACTTCATGGGCGTTGACATCAGCACGACCGACGCATTGCCCCGCATTGGTATCCGAAGTTTCTGACCGCACCCAGTAATCCTGATCGGCATGGACGCGCCGACTAGGCCGGGGAGGAAGCAGCGGCAAAGATCGCCCACCTCTCGCAGGCCGCCCGCTGCATCCAGGTGCCACAGGGCAAGGATATCAACGAGTTCTATGTGACAGCGGGGTATGAGGCGGTGCGGGAGTGGATACAGCAACTTCTGTGAGTGAGGGCATGTCCGATGGGTCAGCCCTCCGGTTTGGCCTCTTCCAGCGGCGCAGGCAGGATGTGCGCGAGGTGCGGGAAAGTGTCGGTGGCGTGGGGCAGCGCCAGCGCATCTACAAACGCTTCCTGAAACGCCATGTCCGCCGAGAGTTCAATATGCCGGACATGCGCGACAATGCGCTTCGTTTCCTGGCGTTTCTCTTCATTCAGCAGGGCGATACGGGCGCCATCCCCGGCGGCATTGCCCACGGCATACACCCGCTTCAGGTCACAGTCCGGGATCAGCCCCAGAATCATCGCACGTTCGGTGTCAATGTGGCTGCCAAACGCGCCCGCCAGCATAATCCGGTCAACATGATCCACGCCCGCCCGCAGCATCAGCAGTTTGGCTCCGGCGTAGAGCGCCCCCTTCGCCAGTTGGATGTTGCGCACGTCCTTCTGCGTAATCACAATCGGCTGCCCGGTGGCCGTCTGTTCCGCCTCCGCCAGGACATACACGCCCCGGCCATTGCGCCACTGCAACTGACTGCTGGTGGAATCGGGATTGAAGTGGCCGTCCGGCAGCAGGACTCCCGCCAGGTAGAGTTCGGCGATGGCGTCAATGATACCCGACCCGCAGATACCCACCGGCAGCACCTCCGGGGGAGTCTCCCAGGCATCCGACCACGACTCGACGCCGATCACGCGGAAACGCGGTTCGCCGGTCTGCCGGTCAACCCGCACCTGTTCAATCGCCCCCGGCGCCGCCCGCATCCCGTGTGTGATCTGCGCCCCCTCGAAGGCCGGGCCGGTGGGACTCGATGCCGCCAGCATCCAGTGGCGGTTGCCCAGGACGATTTCGGCGTTCGTGCCGACATCCACCACCAACGAAACCACTTCTTTATCGTAAGGCGTTTCCGCTAGCAGCGCCGCCACCGTATCCGCGCCGACATACCCGCCCAACGCAGGCAGCACATGCACCGCCGCCGCCGGATTGAGCGCCAGCTTCAAGTCACGGGCGCAGACATCCACCGCGTCCCGCTCCGCCAGCGCGAACGGCGCCCGCCCGATTTCCAGCGGCGACACCCCCAGGAAGAGGTGCGACATGGTGGTATTGCCCACTACGACCATATCATAAATCTCGTCGGTCTGAATCCCGGCGGACTGCGCGGCATTTTCGGCCAGCGTGTTCAGCGTATTGATGATTGTACCGTGCAGCGTATCCAGGCCGTCCTCACGCATCATGACATACGAAATGCGACTCATGACATCTTCGCCATAAGTCACCTGGGGATTCATAGCCGCTTCGGTAGCGACCACTTCCCCGCTGCACAGGTCACACAGATGCGCGACCACTGTCGTCGTGCCGATGTCCACTGCCAGTCCGTAGACCGCTTCCGCCAGTCCGGGGCGTACCGCCAGAATATCCCGGTTATCGCGCAGAATCACCGTCACCTGCCACTTTCCCGCCCGCAACGCGGCCTGCAACTGGCGCAGCGCGGGCAGTTCCAACCGCAGTCCGGTCAGGTGGTGCTGTTCGGCTAAGGCCGCTTCCAGGCGCTCCCAGTCACCGGGATGCGAGTCCAGCGTTGCCGGTTCAACGGTTGTCAGCAGCGGGCGCACCGATGGTTGCACGGTGATGCGCCGCCGGGTATTGGCCGACTTGCGGATAATCTGCTTGCGGGCCAGGCTGTTTTCCGGCACGAAGACCAGCACATCGCCCTCGACTGTCGCCTGACAGGCTAAACGATAGGAGTCATCGTCCATCTGTCGGAACATCTGCTGTTCTCGTTCGGAGGGTGGGGAAAGGTGCGCTGGGCTGGAGGTGATGCCGTGTTTGGGGAAATCGCCGGACTCAATGTGAACACGGCACTTGTGGCATGTCCCCTGCCCGTTACAGATCGTTTCAAGCTCCACGCCCAACCCCCGCGCCGCCTCCATGAGGGGCGTCCCAGCGGGAACATGCCCGCGTAGACCGGACGGCATCAGGATAACGTGGTGCTGGTGTTCATCGTTCATTGGGGTTTTCTATGGCCTGTGTTTAAGTGTAATGATTCTGATTTTCCGCTATGACCGGCGTATTGTCGGTCATGAGTTCGACCAACTGCGCTTCGAGCAATTCAGAGCCGGTGACTTCAATCTGTAAAGGGAGTTCGAGGAACTCGGCGATTTTCCGGGCTTTTTCCATCAGGGCTTCATCCGGTGACTGCACCAGGTAAATCAACCGGTGATAGTTCGCAAAGTAAACATCCTTGAGTTCGGGATAGCGGTCTAAGCCCATGCTTTTCGCCACCGTCGCGTCAAAGGTGCGCACCAGGAAATCCGTCAGGAAATACGTTCCCGCGTCCTCCGTCGCCCACTGCTGGTAACGCTCCCCGGAGTAGAGTTCATAACAGTGCGCCCCGGCTAAAATCGGGATATGGTGCCGCTCCGCCAGTTGGTTGAGTGCGCCATACGTGCCACAGTCCCCCATCACCAGGATGATCCGCTCATACTTTTCCTTCAGTTTGGGCATTCGGCTTTCCACTTCCGGCGCGATGCGGTGTGGCGAAACGTGATGCCGCGCACTGATACCAACCACATCCGCGTCCCAATCATGTTTTTTGACAATTGCGAGGAGTTCCCGGCCTATCGCGCCACAGGCAATCAGGGCTGTTTTCATGATGTATGCTCCCATACAAGCTGGTTTTCAGTTGTCAGCTTTCAGTTTTGCAGTGGGCATTTTCTTTTTCTGACCACTGATGACTGAAAACTGACGTCTCGACCCCCTTTGTCAAGGGGACTCAATCCTGATTCATATCACATAAAGCGTATCCTGCTATTTGATAGGGTTGCCCCCCATAACCTTACGCTTGGCGCCGTTCCGCATATTTTTCGAGTGATGCCTGTAATTGCGCTAATGACCACTGTTCAGCAACCGCGCGGCGCATCATATCCTGCTGCGTTTCCGGCGCATTGCCCCCAATCGGCGGGTCTAAATCGAGATTGGTCGGGAAGGAGTAGCCATCAGCCACAGCAGCAATCGTATTTTCGATGACCGTATCATCCGCAGCCCCCTGCTTGACCCGCGCCAGCAACGCTGGATACACCGCCGCAATCATCGTATGGTTATTGAGGGTTTCCATCGTGCGCCCCAATGCCGATGAAATCTGGATCAGATTAGCCAGGCGGTCTACCTGAGTCACGTTCTCACCCGCGCCATGAAACAGTGCCGGGCTGAAAAAGACCATATCGCCTTTTTCCAGCGGCAGTTGTGAGCAGTGTTCGTTGAAATAGGCGATGAATTCCGGGCGTGAGTACGCCAGGTAGCCCGCCTCAAACTGCTGCGAATAGGGTAACAAGACCGTCGGCCCCATTGCGAGCGGCATATCCACATGGGCAATCGCGCCCTGCAACGTCAGGTACTGCGACATCACCTGGGCATGAGCCGGGAAACGCGCGGTTGTCGCAGAGGACTGGAAACCGAGATGGTAGTCCCGATGCACGGACTGCGCCTTATTGCCGGGTTTCACATTGTTCATTTGCGCTGTGATGCGGTAATACGGGCCAAGCCAGGCTTCGCAGGCCGTCGCCATAATGGGATTACTGTAATAGTCAATGAATAAATCCGGGTCTTTGACGCACGCTTTCTGAATGGAATTCCAGATGCGTTCATTAGCGCCGAAGTGGTCGCCTTTGCCACCTGAACCGGCCTTCTCTGCTTCCACGATTTCGCGGAACAAGACCGTTGTTCGGTCAATGACCGACAAATCCTCATAGGCGGCTTTAATCACCAGCACGCCGGGGCCATCTTTAAGCGCCCTAGCGAGTTCGCGTTTCAGGGCAGAGGCGGTCTCTTTCTGCGCGAGTTGAGTGCGAAAGGCCTGACCATCATAGATCAGGATATTCTGCGCCACAGACTGGGCATTGGGATAATCGGCCAAATCCGTCTGTTGTGAACACAAAACTTTGAAATCATCTATATTGATGTCGGCTTCGGAAAAATACGCGGGCATGAAGTGATTTCTTGTGGGTTGTGCCATAGCGGGACTCCTGAAAATTCTACTATACGCTTTACATGATACCGATCAAGTTTCTTCAGCAAGGGCGGTGAGTCATCAGTTGTCTGGCCTGATAACGGGGCAGCCAGCAGCTAACCCAGTAAAATGCCGGTATTCCCCAATGGTCGTCATAGGCTTAAAACCACAATCCAGATTTTGGCCCCAGGCCGGATGATACCACGGGGTTCTGTAAAAGTGTCGCCCTCCCCGGCGGGCGAAGGAGGGGTGCAAAGACCCACAGCACCCCCCATGAAATTCCCGTTTTGATGCAATCGCTCTGGCACTACACCTCAGCGATGGCAACCGGGCGATGTTCCTTCAGGCTCTTGGTCGCCGCCACTGCCACGCGCAGCGACTCAATGGCATCGCGCGTGCCGGGTGCGATGGGTTCCTTAGCATGTACTGCATCCACAAAGGCTTGTACTTCCTTGCGGTACGCATCTTCAAAACGCTGCATGAAGTAGTAGAAATAGTCCCCGTGAATACCACCTTGATCGTAACGCCACAGTTTGGTCTGGCGCTCATCCTCAGTGACCAGCTTACCTTTTTCGCAGTGTACTTCCAATCGGAGATCATAGCCATGCGGCGTGCGGCGGTGATTCTGGATAACACCAATCGCGCCACTCTCAAATTCGAGCGTCAGGATGCTGACCGCGATGTCGCCGTGTTTTTCATAAACCGGGTCAACCGGGTTGGCGCCGAGGGCAGTCACCCGTTTTACTTCACCCGCAACAAACCGCGCCACGTCAATGTCATGGATCACGCTGTCAATATAGATACCGCCTGATGTGGCGATATAATGTTCCGGTGCGGGTTTGGGGTCGCTGGATTGACTGCGAAACATTTCCAGTTTTCCCATTTCACCGCTGCTGATCGCCTTGGCGATAGCGGCATAGCCGGGGTCAAAGCGCCGCTGGAAGCCAATCTGGAAGGGCAAACCGGCATCATCCACCTGTTTCATCACCCGGCGGGTTTCTTCCAGGTCAATCGCCACCGGCTTTTCACAGAAGATCGCTTTCCCGGCGGCTACCGACTTCTGAATATGCTCACTATGCAAAGATGTGAGCGAGGCAATCAGGACGGCATCAATATCTGGGTCGCCTAGCATTTTATCCAGATCGGTAGTGGCGTAGGCATTTCCATATAAGGATTTTTCGGCAGCCTCAAGATTAATATCCATCACCGCCGATAACGATGCACCCGCTACACGGGTGGCGATGTTTCTTGCATGAAGTGAGCCGATTGCTCCTGCCCCGATAACTCCGAAACGTAATGGTTTTGGTGTGGTCATCTTTCATTTCCTGATCTGTTCGATGAACTATCGCAAAATAGCCATTCACCGGCGCAATGTATTGCACCCCTACAGATACCCTATATTCGGGTGATTCCGTAGGGGCGACCCGGTGGGGTCGCCTGGTTTTCCTCCGTTTTGAATTGTGAAACAGCTTTCAGCTCTCCGCTATGGGGAAAAGATCGTTCAATCGCCCAATAGCTGGTTGGCTACCGCTAAGATGCTAACCCGCTAGGGGCCAGCAGCCAGAAGAGCGCCATGATCTTGTTTCACATAAAGCGTATCGTATGCTGTGTGCCTAGCCTTTATCTGACAACCCATCCATAAATATCTGGAACTCGTCATCTTTGATGTTCAACATGTGACCATCTTCCGGGTATGCGCCGGATTCTACATCGGCTCTGAATTCTTTGAAGGCCACAATCGAATCCTGGTACAAACGCTCATATTCGCTCTTATGGTCACGATACACCTTCGCATGGCGCGGGATATGCCCTGTATTAGTGCCCAGAATGTCGGTGGCAAACAGGTATTGTCCGTCGCAGCCAGTCCCAGCGCCCATGCCCATCGTCAGAATATCGAGGCGTTTGGTAAGTTCCGCCGCAATTTTCGCCGGGATGATTTCGACTTCGATACCCACTGCGCCCGCATCCTGATAGCGCATCGCCAGTTCGTATATCTTCAGCGCATCTATGCCGGTTTTCGCCTGTGCCCTGAATCCGCCGTACCACGTTTTTCTGTGCGGAACAAAACCAACGTGTCCCCATACAGGGATAAATTCATCGGCGAGTGCTTTTACATAGGAAAACCCTTGTGGGCTATAGACTGCGTCTGCGCCTGCATTGATGACATCATAGGCTTCCCGCATGAAGTCCGAAATGTTGGAGTGTGTACGATAGGGCAGGCCATAGGATAAAAAGACATTGGGCGCGGCTTTACGGAACGCGGCCACATCGTTGCCCTCAGATGTCATGACCATCTCGATACCCGCTGCTTCACAGGCGGCTGCTTGCTCCGGGGTATCGGCGTATAGCTGAATCAATGAGCGTTGTTTCTTGATTTCGTGCAGGTCTTTGACAGTCATTCTTTTCATGAATCAGCCCTCTCAGTCCATATCACTATTTCTGAAAATCTATCACGACGACAGGGATAGCTTCCTGAGCAGGAAAAAATATCCCTACGCGCGGGCGCAATATATTGCGCCCCTACATATCCCTCATTTCCGGGAGATTCTGTAGGGGCGACCCGGCGTGGTCGCCCGATTTTTCTCCGTATTTAATTGTGAAACTGCGTTATCGTGTCTCTACCCACCGCTTAACTGCGTAACTTCTAAGAATGAATCAGCTCAGCCCCTCCGGCGACAGACTGTCCAGCGACATGGCCTCATCATGCTCTTCACCGGTGGAGGTGGGCACTGCCCCTCCCTTGTACTCAGGCGTTGCGCTCGGCGGCAGTGGGGTATCAATGGCATAGCTGGGGTCGCTTTTTTGCTTGTGCCAGGCGTCACGCATTTCTTTCCAGGCGCCAATCAGCGTTCGCGGTTCGGGCATATCCCAGGCAATTTCTTTATAGAGCGCCTTGAGGTTATAGCACGGCACACCCACATACATATGATGTTCCAGATGCCAGTTCATACGCCAGTACAGAAATTCAAACAACGGATTCAGCTTCATGGAGCGCACGCTCTTGCGGAAGTCCGGCGTATTTTCCCGGAGTCCGCAGTGCTGCGGCAAACCCACCAGATAGGACAACAGGTTGGCAATGTATGGGGCAACCGGAATGATGAAAATGAAGATCCAATAACCGGTTAGTAGCGAAATCACAGTCACCCCACCATGAAAGAGGAGCAGGTAGCGTGACCACCAGATCGATTTGCGATACTCTTCGGGTTGATCCTCATGCAGTGTCTGAACCCATTCGTTCCTGTTAATATTGGTATCGCCAACGCGCCCGAACGCTCCAAGAACAGTCAGATAAATTGTCGAAAGCAAGCCGCCTTTACCAAAAGTCCGTCCGGCTTGTGTCAACAAATTAATGGTCAACAATTGCAAGACAAATGGCTCGGCCAGACTCGGTTCAAGCGGGAGTAAATTTTCCCGATCCCCTTCTGGATGCAGGGTGTAGCGGTGGTGATAGGTGTGGCTGCTGGCATAGTCAAAGTGATCCCACCAGCCCAGCGTGCTAAACAGATATAAGAAGGCTTTGTTCAGCCACTTCGTTTGAAAAACTGTGCCATGACTGAGTTCATGGGGCGCGATCCCAATAAAGAAACTGGCGACTGTCCCATGACACCACAGGGTAATCAACATCGGAATCCAAAGCTGTATCGACCAGAAATAGAAAGTCAAGCCACCGGTCAGCAGAAAGAGTGCGAAATGCCCGCCTGCTTGAAACAATCCTTGGGCATCACTCCGTTCGGACAGTTCCTTCATCACCTGGCGATCAATCTTGGTACGATACCATTTGATCTTCAATTCTTTGCGTACTTCGGCAAGCGGTTTATAGGTTGCCATAATAGAAATTGCCTTCCAGAAACTCACTAGCGGTTAGGGTAAGGATGTGAATGTCATCCCACAATCAATCACGAAATACAGAGCAATGAGCAGATGTCTAGGCGATACAGAATCCGCACAGACATCACGACAATTTATAAACAATGCGTCGGGCAGTCCGCGATTGACGACATACAGATCGGTTAAACCGTCCCTATCAAAGTCGGCGCTGGTTGCCGCGACGCTGTCAAAGACCATCCGGCCAAAACCGGCTGTCGTATAGCCCGCAAAGGTCGCAGCGCCGTTATGCAAATACAGGCGTTCCCCGCCACACCAAGTCAACGGTTCGCGCCCGTCGGGCAACCACTTCCGGTCAATCTTCGCCTGATAAGTATGCAACTGTCAAAAACAGCTGTCTGCGAGTTTAGCTGTAAACGCCATGTTTCTTTACAGCAGATATCAAGGCCTCAACATTCTCCATTGAGACATCAGCTTGTATGATGACACCTGATGAACACATATAGCCACCGCCAGCGCCCAGGATTTCGATCTTGCTGGCGACATCAGCGCTGATCTCTTCCGGTGTTCCTTGTGGCAAAAGCTGTTGCTGGTCAATGGCACCAAAGAAAGAAAGCCTGTCGCCGAATCTTGATTTCAGTTCCTGGGGAGCATGTCCAGGCACGTTAGGCTGAACCGGATTTAACACGTCAACACCAATTTCGATCAGATCATCTATGATGGGAGCCACAGCACCATCGGTATGATAGATAATCATGACTTCGGGGTTGGCGGCCTTCATTTCCTGAAACACTTCCGCGTGGCGCGGTTTGAACAGATTGCGCCACATCTTGGGCGAAATCAACATGCCTTTCTGCCCACCAAAATCATCCCCGGCCCAAATCGCGTCCACGCCCAGAGTAACCAGTTGTTTACCGATGCCGATACTGAATTCTTTTACACGGTCGAGCAGCGCCCCGATGTAATCTTTCCCCATAGCCATATCGAGCATGAATTTCTCCAGGCCAACCATGTGCCAGGACATTTCATAGATGGTCAGTTCAAGATCGCCGATGATGAAGTATTCATCCTTGTACATATCAATGTACTTTTTGGCGTCGTCAAAACGGCCATCGGCATAAGGGTCGGGGAAGGGATGATTCAGGACATCCTGAACCGTCTCCGCATGGCGCAGCGGCGGCTCGATGGTCTGCATATAGAGCGGCCCCTGCTCCATCAACATGCCAAATTCGTTGATAATTCTGCCCGGGGCAGGTGTTGGATGGCTGTAACCACGCGGCAGGCTGCCACCCACCACAACACAATCGCTGCCCATTGCGGTCTTCAGTTCGTTGGCGGAAATCCGGTAGGTGATATCCTCGTAATAAGACGTGGTGTAATGGATAGGAATATTGTATTTCTTGCCAAACTCGTCGGTTAATTTTCGACACAGGTCAAACTGGAGTGGCACCCGGTCTGGCGTTCGATCACGCCGCATGGCAGCCAATACCCGTTCTTTTGAGTTCATATTGCTGTATAACTTCTCCCTTTCACCTAATTGTCCGGCAAGGTGAAAAACTCTAGGAATTTCAATCTTATATGTCGGTTCTGTTATTCGCTATCCATTGGGTACTCGTCAGCGTTATGATGGGCGATTACCACGAGACCGGTAGGCTTTGAGTTCGGCTTCCAGCTCTGCCATGGCCTCGCCACCGGCCATCAGATCGGTGATTTCTTCCCGGGTGCGCTCACCTTCGTGGAAGTCATCGGCCTTCTTGCCGTGGATGAGGATGGCAAAGTGATCCCCGACGGTCATGGCGTGGGTGACATTGTGAGTCACCAGCACCACGGCCAGGCCTCGGTTCTTAGCCTCCATAATGATCCGCAACACATGGGCTGATTCCTTCACACCGAGGGCAGCGGTTGGCTCGTCGAGGACCAACACCTTAGCGCCGAAGTACACCGCCCGGGCGATGGCCGAGACTTGCCGCTCACCACCCGACAGGCTACCGACCAGGCGTCCGCCGTCCGTGACCCGGGTGATGCCCATCGCTTGCATCTCCCTGACCACGATTTCACCGGCCTTCTTGCGATCAAAAACCTTGAACGGGCCCCATCCCTTGGTCGGCTCAAGGCCGACGAAGAACGAGCGCTCCAGGCTCATCAGCGGGAACGTCCCGCCGAACTGATGCACTGTGGAGATCCCCAGGTCGGCGGCGTCACGCGGACTCTTGATCGGATGCACTCGACCCTCAACCCGAATGACGCCGGAGGTGGGCTGGTGGAAGCCAGAAAGCACCTTAATCAGGGTGGACTTGCCAGCACCATTATCGCCCAAAAGGCACAGCACCTCGCCCTGGTGAATTTCCAGGGAAACGTCGCTCAGGGCGGCGTACCCACCGAACACCTTGGAGACGTTCTCGACGCTGATAAAGGGGGTTCGCTTCTCAGTCATTGGTGGCCTCCTCGTTGACATTAAGTTCATCGGATTCTATTTCTATGCGTTGCGTTGGCTTTACGTCCGTGTTCTTAGTCACGACTGTATCCCCGGAAAGGGCGAGTCGCCGGAAGGTATTGTTGGTGAATACGGCGATTAAGAGCAACAGGCCGAGGATCAACGATGACCAGTCGGAATCCCATCCGGTGGAGTAGATACCCTGGGAGACGATGGCAAAGGTCAACGTTCCGAAGATGACACCGACAGGCGAGCCATAGCCTCCTGTCAGTAACACGCCGCCGACCACCACCGCGACAATTGAGAAAAACACGTAGGACTGACCCGCCGAGACCTGTGCGCTACCAAAGAGCGCAACCTGGCTGACACCGAGAAGCGCCGCGCCGAAGCCGGAACCCATGAAAAGCCCGATAGTGACCTTCTCCACCGGGACGCCAGCCGCTCGAGCGAAAGTTTCATCGCCGCCGAGGGCGAAGATCCAGTTGCCGTATTTCGTCTTGTAGAGAATCCACGACACGATGATCGCCATGATGGCCCAGATCACAATGACGTTTTCAAAGGTGCTGAAGGGGCGAATATCAAAGTTAAGGCGCTCAAGAAAGAACTTTTCGCTGCCGGTGAGTTGGTTGAGGGTTCGTTCCATAGAGGGGAAAATACGCCCCCCAAAGGTACCCCGCACCGTCTCGCTTACTTCGACGGAGACCAGCACCGTGCTGGTCGTCAGACGAGTGATACCGAAGACCAGCCCTCGGAGACCAAAATTCATAGCCAGCGTCACGATGAACGACGATAGCTTGGTCTTGGTGACAATCAGGCCATTGAGATAACCGAAGAAGGTTCCCACGGCCAGACCCGCCGGTAGGCCGATGAGGTCAGGGAGTTTAAAGTACCCGGTAATGATGGCATAGGTCATAGCACCGGCGGCCAGGATTGACCCAACCGAGAGGTCAAGATGCCCGGCGACCATCACCAGGGCAACCGGCAGGGCAATCAGCCCGAGTTCGGCGGCCACGTTGAGCCAGCCAGCAGTCACCAGGGGTGTAGTAAAGGTTGGCCTGCCAAACCAACTAAAGAATAAAAAGACAAACAGTGTTCCAATGAAGGCTGCAAACTCTGGTCGTCGGGTCAGGCTTTTTAAATTAGACATTTTCGATCCCCATGAACGGCAGAGGGGTGGGTCATGACATGCCATGACCCACCATTCTAAGCAATACAGATGATCCTAGCGATAACCGTCTTCGACGCCCGCCAGAACGGTATCGGCGTTGTCAGCGGTGATCAGAGCCGGGCCGGTCAGGATGACAGGGGTCGCCGGCAGGATGGAGAACTGATCGTACAGCCATGCCTGCGACACGGCCAAATAGCCCTGGTACCAACCCTGCTGGTCAACGGCGAACAGCGCCTCACCGTTTTGGATCCGGTTGATGATGTTCACTGAAACGTCCCATCCGCCTTGCTGAGCGGTGGCACCCATGACCGCCAGAGCCTCACCAACAGCGTCGGCATCGGCTGCCGAACCGGTTGCGAAGCCGTCAATGGTCGGGTCCGCTGCCAGGGCGGCCTGGACGGCGGCGGAAATCTGAGCCGCATCGCCGAAGGCCTCGGCTGGCAGGATGATCTCGTCAGCCTGCGCACCGTTTGCGGTGGCGCCATCGATCAGACCACCACAGCGCTGCTGCCAGTTTACCGCACCGGGCTGAGTGTTGACACACCGTACATTTGTGGAGCCATGTGTGGCGAAGTATGCACCAGCCGCAACGCCAGCCTTATATTCGTCAGTACCGTAGTAGCCGTAGGCCACAATTGTCCCATCTTCGAGAAGGGGCAGGCCGGAGTTATACATGAAGACCTTAACGCCGGCTTCGGTTGCTGCCGCCAGCGCCGGGGCCTGGGCAGCACCGTCCCAGACGGGAACTGCGAGCGACGTACAACCCTGGGCGACTGCCTGTTCGATCAGTCTGACCATGTCGGGGCCGATGTTGTCATAGTTCGGCAGCGGGATCCAGGTGTACGTGCTGCCCGCACCCTCGACCAACGAACCCGCGAGGTCCGCGCCGTTCTTTACAACCGCGAAGAAGGCGTCCGCGCCACCGATGGCACAAACGTGCACCGGGCCAGCGCCGGGGGCGTCCTGTGCCGACGCGGGAGCCACCAGTAAGAGCGAGAAAATCATGACCGCCAGTAACAGTACGTTTAATTTTTTACTGAACATACTACTTTCTCCTTATCTTAGAATTGTGATAGAGTAGAGAACAGGTTGGTTGCTTTTTCTCGTCTATATTTATTCCCCTTTCTAATACCCATCATTCTGTAACGGCACAATTAACGTGAAAAACGAACCCGTAGATTCGTCATTCATCTCACCGGTACCCGGTTCATGACGTCCCGGGACATCGGCAACATGGGATTGTGTTTTATACTGTCAGGTGGAGTAAAGCCGAGGTTACAAATTTCCTCAATCCAAAATTCGACGAGGGAATCTGTCAGGGTGGCAAGTGCGTCAAATGGTAATTTTAAGCAAGTTGTATCATCACAAACAGCAAGATGGCACATTTTGAATCCAATTAAACAACAAAAAGAAACATTTCACGCTGCTCAGTTGCTGTGATTATTATTTTCTGCAATGCTGGTTGACAGCTGAACAAACGATTGCTCACATATTATCGCGTCCTAATGTAGCTGTCAATATTGGGATTTATTTCACAAAATTTCGGGGGTTTCGACATTTTTGCGCAATAGCAATAAAACCTGGAGGCATCTCGATAATGCAGCAGAATTTTTACCCAATACTCCAATACTGGTTGTGTTTTACACCGCGCAATAGAAACAAAGATGTCTGATGGGTAGCAAATCGTTTATAATGTGGGACACTTTATCGGGTTATAGAATCATGTTCACGAGGATATTTCATGCCGGTTACGCTCAAGGATGTTGCCCAAAAAGCGGGTGTATCCCGCTCGACGGTATCACGGGCACTCAATAATACGGGTCGTATGACCGAGGAAACACGAAATCACATCAAGACGATTGCCGCTGAGATGGGCTATGTTCCCAATTTTCTAGCCCAAAGCCTGCACGAAACCCGCACCCGCACGATCGGGGTCGTCATTACGTCTATATCCAATCCATTTATCTCGGAACTTGTCGAAGGGATTGAGGAAGTTGCGGATAATAGTGGATATACCATTATTTTGGGTGCTTCAAAGTTCGATCCCGAAAAGGAAATTAAAACGATTCTGAAGTTCTACCAGCGGCGGGTTGATGGCATCATTGTTCAAGCGGCACATCTTACAAATTTCGATGACCGGCGGCTTGAAAGTATTGATATACCGATTGTTCTCATCAATGATGAAATCAATATCGGTACCTATAATAACGTAAGCACGGATTCGCGGGTTGAGGTCAAGAAAGCTGTGAATTATTTGTTTTCGATTGGGCATCGTCATATTGGCTATATTGGATCATCGCTACGGATGCATTCCAACCGGAACCGCCGCATGGGATATGAGGATGCACACGAAGAAAATGGTCAGCCCATCAATGAATCGCATATCTTTAGCCTTCCCATGATGTCCGATTACGAAACCGGGCGTAAAATCCTGGATCGCGTCCTGGATACCAATGTAACAGCGGTATTCTGTTATTGCGATATGATTGCAATCGGTCTTATGAATGCCTGTCGGGAACGGGGAGTCAGCGTTCCTGACAATTTAAGCGTGGTTGGATTTGATAATATTGACCAAGCCTCCCAATTCTATCCGCCTTTGACAACTGTCCATCAGCCCAAGTTTGAACTAGGTCGCCGGGCGATGCGCCTTATCCAGCATTATCCTTCGGAAGTGGTCAATGAGATGCTGGATTGCCAGCTCATTGTGCGTGAATCAACCAGGCCGCTGACCTAACTATTCCACCCACTCAGCAGCTTGGTTCAGGCGAGAATCAGGCGCAAAACTACTCCATTGGATACTTCAGCTCCCACTGCGTCCGGATGCTGTCTATCATCTTCATGATTTGCAGGCTTTCATCCAGCGGTATGACAGTTAATCCCAGTGTTCTAGGCAAAAACCCATCACATGAACTGGTTGAATCTGACAATTTCGAACGGAGCAAATGCTTTCCTTGACAAAATTACTATATCTGATATATTCTCATTTGAGCAAACGATTGTTCAAATCTTTCATCGTAGATAATTGTAGATAAATGATTGTTGGCCTATGGTAAAAGGTTGGAAGCAACATTACCATCTGGTTGATACAGGTAGATATATAAGTATTTTTATATAATTTCGTTATAAGGATAAATTTTTATGGACTCCGGAAAACCTCTCAAAATTGGCATTATTGGCTGCGGCAACATTGTCAAGGCCGGGCACAAACCCGCCCTGGAAGCGCTCGGTGATGTTGAAGTGGTCGCCATGATGGATGTGACCCCGGCACGTCTCAAGCTGGGACAGGAATGGTTTCACCTGCCGGATGACGCCCTCTACACCGACTATCAATCCCTCATTGACCGTGACGATATAGATATTGTATTGGTCACTGTCCCCCAGCAGTTCCGCAAAGAGATGGTCACTTATGCACTGGAAAAAGGCAAACACATCCTCTCTGAAAAGCCGGTAGCCATCACCCCAGCGGAGGCGGCGGCTTTCTCAGCCCTCGCCAAACAGAACAACCTACGTTTTGGCATGGTGCATAACTATGTCTATTTCCCCGGCTACAAACTGGTGAAATCTCTGATTGAACAGGGTGAAATCGGTGATGTACGGGTGATTACCCTGAATTACCTCGGCGTGATTGACAATCCGGGTGTGCGGGAGTATCAGGCCGATTGGCGCCACAAGCTGGAGGCCGGGGGTGGTGTCCTGATGGACATGATTCACGCTGTTTACCTCGCTGAATGGCTGGCCGGTGAAAAAGCGATTCAGGTGAATGCCTTCGCCGATGCGCCGACTTATGGCTATCGTAACCCCGAAATTGAGGACCTCATTCTGTTGCAGGTCGCTTTCCCCTCACGCTATGCCCTGATTAACATGGGCTGGGGACAGGGCGTCGGGGGCGTGGATGTCAGCGGCACCCAAGGGCATCTGCGCATGACCAACGAAAAATATCAAACCAGCGGCTTTAATCGCCCGGCTGAACTGTATTCAGTACATGATTGGGTGCGAACCGATCATGAAATCCCGAATGAACCGGACTATTTGGCGCATCTAGCGGCATCCTTTACCGGCATCTGGCGTGATTTTTGCGATGCGGTGCGCGAAGGACGCGACCCGGTAGCCACCGTAGATGATGCCCAACGGGCGCTCGAAATTGCGCTGGCCGGGTATCTCTCCGGTAGTACCGGCAGAACCATTGCCTTACCGTTCCCCACTGACCATCCAGTTTACCTCAAGGGGATTCATGGGATTGCCGACATTGCAAGTTGGGAAAACAGCAAAACCAGACAGGCGGGCATTTTTGGCCTGGGATAATCCGCTGCCCCGTTTGAAAACGACAGGTTTTTGAAGAAAGGTTTTCTTCAATGGCTGAGACAATGATCGCTGGAACGTTTGGCGGCGTTGGCATTCTGGAAATTACGGAAAAGCCGCTGCCAACCATCGCCAAAGACGATTGGGTTCTCATCAAAAATGAAGGCTGCGGCGTGTGTGGGAGTGATCTGCACATCCTGGCAGACCCACCCGGCTTTGAAGCCGCGCCGGATGTCGTTTTGGGTCACGAGTTTCTTGGCCGGGTGATTGAAGTTGGTTCGGCAGTCACCGAAACTAAAGTCGGTGATCGCGTCGCCGTCAATCCTAACATGACCTGCGGCAAGTGCCGTTATTGTAAAGCTGGGCTGGTCAACCACTGTGAAAACTGGACAACGCTCGGTTTAAATCTGGATGGCGGCTTTGCCCCCTACACCACCGCGCCGGAAAGCGCCTTGCACCCCGTACCGGAAGACCTGCCCTTCGATGCCGCCGTCTGGATTGAACCGCTCTCCTGTGTTGTCAATGGCACGGACAAAATCGCTATTCAACCCGCACAAACAGCGGTTGTGATCGGTGCCGGGCCGATTGGGATGATCCATGCCATGATGTTTAAGGCTGCCGGAGCGCGGGTTATCATCTCTGATTTTGCCCCGCTGCGCCTCGAAATGGCGAAAAAAGTCGGCATAGATATTGTGGTCAACGGCAAGACTGATAATCTGGATGAAGTCGTCATGGATTACACGCACGGTATGGGCGCGGAAGTCGTGGCCGATGCTGTCGGCAGCCAATTTGGTAAAGCGGTTGAACTGGCGGCGCGGGGCGGGAAAATTACGCTGTTCGGCATGAATGAACATGCGCACCCGCCGGTGAAACAGTTCGACATCACCCGCAACGAACTCACGGTCTACGGCACATTTGTCAGCCCGTACACATTCCCGCGTGCCATTCAGATTCTCGCCAGCGGGATTATTGACCCTTCCGGGTTGAACACGCTGACCCTGCCGATAGAGAAGATGGGCGATGGGATTGCCGCCGCCCGTGCCGGTGAAGCGGTCAAAGTCGTGGTTGTCCCGGAGGTCTAAACGCGATGTCGGCGAGCTATGTCCTGTCGTTCACGGCGGAGTTTGCCTTTAGAGAGCTTCCGTTTGAGGAGCGTGTCCGGGTCATCAGTGATGCCGGTTTCCTCGTGGATTTCGGGTTCGCAGCCAATTATGACCTCAGTATTTTTAAGTCGCCGGGCATGAAGGCCGGGAGTTTCGTTGCCACAACAACAGGTAGTATTCTGCACCCGGATGATGTGGATGCCTTGGTAGACGGTGTGGCCGAAGCGATTGCAACGGCGCGGGAAATTGGCAGCAAAAATCTGGTCTTGCTGGAAGGTGTTCTTGGGCCAAATGGCGAGACTATCCACCGCATTGAAACCAATCCGGTCACGCGCTGGATTACCGCTTATAAGGCGCTCGAACGGGTTGCCAAACTCGCAGAAGAAGGTGGCGTCACGCTCTGCCTGGAACACCTCAACACCAAAATTGACCATGTTGGCTATGGCATAGGGCGGGTTGAGGAAGCGGTCAGCCTCGTGCGTGAAGTCAATAGCCCGAATCTGAAAATCACCCTCGATCTGTACCATGCCCAGGTTGAGGAAGGCAATGTGATCGAACTGATCCGCAAACACATTAATCATGTCGGTCTGGTGCATGTTGCCGACTCGCCGGGACGCCACGAACCTGGAACGGGTGAACTGCACTACGGGCGGATCGCCCAGGTCTTGAACGAAGTTGGTTACACCGGCCCGGTGGGTTTTGAAGGCTTCCCGACAGGCGATTCCTATGCGGCGATGAATATCTTCCGGGATACCTTTACGCTCGATTGAGGTGTTTAAAAAGTACCAGGTGAAAATCGGCTAGATGGCTGAATGGCGGGGCAATCGCATCAAATTTATTCTTTAAAACAGTCTTTTCTGACCCCTCCCCAGCCCTCCCCGCAAACGGGGAGGGAGCCGGTCAAGCAGGTCAAACAAGTCTCCCCTGCTGGCGGGGGAGATTTAGAGGGGGTGAAAATACCAAAAGCGTACATCAATGCGAAATTCTCATTTTGATGTAATCACCCTGGGATGAATAGTTCTTTAGCCTAAAAGGCTAACCGGCTAAAATGCTAATCAGCTACAATGTGTATTTTGTGATTGAGTTTTTAACTCAGGAAAGCAAAAGATTATGAAAATAGGTCTGGTTACGGATAGTCTTGGGCATCTTTCATTCGATGCGTTGCTCGAAACAGCCGCCGGAATGGGCGTTGAAACCCTTGAATTCCCTTGTGGTGGCTGGTCAACCGCGCCTCACGTCAATCTGGATGAACTGATCGAGAATGACGCTGCCCGGAAAACTTTTGTGGATAAAATCCGCGATCACGGTTTTGAAATCAGCGCCCTGAACTGCTCCGGCAATCAACTCCACCCCGGCGAGTTAGGCCAAGATAACGATGCGGTGGTGCGGAAGACCTTCAAACTCGCCAAGCTGATTGGCGTGCATCGCATTGTGATGATGTCGGGCTTACCCGGCGGCCCCGGCGATGCCAACGCCAACTGGATTACTACAGCGTGGCCGCCCCAAACACACACCATTCTGCGCTATCAGTGGGAAGATGTCGCCATCCCTTACTGGCGTGAACTGGTCAAAGAAGCGCGGAATAACGGCATCGAAAAAATCTGTATCGAACAGCACGCTTCGCAGTTGGTCTACAATACGCGCACCTTGCTCAAATTGCGAGACGCGGTAGGTGAAACGGTGGGCGTGAACTTTGACCCCAGCCACATGCTGTGGATGGGCGGTGAACCCTTACGGGCGATCAACATCATGGGCGATGCCATCTATCACGTTCACGCCAAAGATACCCGCATTGACCCGACCATCAGCGAAATCAACACGTTGATTGAAACGACTCCCAACGAACGAGTTGCGGAACGGGCCTGGAATTATGTCACCCTGGGTTATGGACATCCCGAATCATGGTGGCGTAATTTTGTGTTGCTGCTCAAGCAAAATGGGTATGATGATGTCCTGAGCATTGAACACGAAGATGTGGCGCTGACGCCGGAATCGGGTGTCCAAAAAACCGTTGATTTCTTGCGAGCGATTATATGAGTCCAGCGGAACATGTGCGGGTCGGTATTGTCGGGCCGGGTTTCTGGGCCGATACGATGTACCTACCCGCGTTTGCCAACCATCCGAATGCAACGGTAGTCGCTATCTGTGGGCGGGACGAAGCCCGCACACAGGCCTTCGCGGCAGAACACGGCATCCCGCATTACTTCGCGGACTATGAAGCGATGTACGCCAGCGGTCTGATTGACGCGGTGGTCATCGTGACCGGCAACAAAACGCACTACGACATGACCATGAAGGCGCTCGATGTCGGACTGCATGTGCTGTGTGAAAAACCGCTGGCGATGAACGTGGCTGAAGCCAACGCGATGGCGCAGAAAGCCGAAGCAACTGGCCTGAAGTGCCTCGTTCCCTTCACATACCGTTTTATGCCGGCAGAGCGTTATCTGAAACAGTTGATTGACAGCGGTTATATCGGCAAACCATATAATCTCAACATGCGCTACTACACCGGGTATGCCCGTCAGGGTGACTATATGTGGCGCTTTGACCTGGAAGAAGCCGGTGCTGGTGCGGTTGGTGATATTGGCTCCCACTTTATGTATCTCTCCTACTGGTACTACGGGGAAATCGAATCCGTGATGTGCCAGTTGAGCCATCACATTGAACGTGACCCGCGTCCGGATGGCAACAATGATTATGTGCGGGCCGATGATGGCGCCATGATCCTGTTACAGTTCAAAAATGGCGCTCAGGGCGTGATTGTTGCATCGGCGGTGCTTTACGAAGATACGCCCTTTGGGCAAACCCATCACAAGGAATTTCACGGGTCGGAAGGGACGCTGTATACCTTCAACGACTGGGATACAATTCAGGAAGTCAAGGGCGCACGGGTGGGCGAAGGCATGATTAAACCGCTGCCCATCCCGGATGAAATCTGGGGCGGTGTGCGTTGTGATACGGTTCACAACACCTATCGGGATGTCTTCCGGGAACAGGATTACATGGCACGCGGCTGGATCAACGACATTCTCCATGATACGCCGTCATCGCCCTCGTTTGCGGATGCGGCCTATATCCAGCGCGTCATCGCTGCCTGCCAGTTGAGCGCCAAAGAAGACCGGCGCGTGATGTTGGATGAGATTTGAGGATAACCGACATGGGCGATAGACCAGTTTCCATCGGTGTTGCCAATACCAGTTGGTGGGCAGACCTGATGTATATGCCCGCCTTCAAAAACCATCCTGACGCCAATGTGGTCGCAGTCTGTGGGCGCGACCCTGAACGAACCAGAGCCTTCGCGGAAAAATGGGACATCCCGCACTATTTCACGGATTTTGACGCGATGGTAGACAGCGGCTTGGTGGACGCTGTTTTTATCGGGACGATCAACAAATATCATCACCCGATGACCATGAAGGCGCTGGATGCCGGTTTGCATGTGCTGTGTGAAAAACCGCTGGCGATGAATGTCGCTGAAGCCCAGGCGATGCACGACAAAGCCGTATCTGTCGGTACCAAGTGCATGGCGACCTTCACCTATCGTTTTATGCCGACAGCACGGTATGTCAAACGCCTACTGGATGAGGGGTATATCGGCAAACCTTACCAGTTGAATCTGCGTTACTATACTGGCACTGCTCGTGCTGCCGGTTATGAATGGCGCTTTGATATGGCCCAGGCCGGGGCGGGTATGGTCGGGGACATCGGCTCGCATTTCATCTATCTGGCGCAGTGGTATTATGGCGAAATCGAATCCGTAATGTGCATGTTGGGCTATCACATTGAGCGGGCAGACCGCCCCGATGGTGTGGACTACGAACGCGGCGACGATAGCGCCAGTATCCTGCTCCAATTCAAGAATGGCGCTCAGGGCGTGGTTGTGGCAACAGCGGTTGGGTATGAAGATACCCCCTTGGGTCAAACCCATCACATGGAATTGCATGGTTCCGAAGGCACGCTCTATAGCTTCATTGATTGGGATACCATTCAGCAGGTGCGTGGGGCGCGGGTGGGCGAAGGCATGATAAAAGAACTCCCTATCCCGGATGATATTTGGGGGAGTGTCCGGCACGATACGGTCATGAATACTTATAAAGACACCTTTCATCAGGAAAATCACATGGCACGCGGTTGGGTGACATCCATTGTGGAAGATGCGATACCCGAACCCACGTTTGCCGAAGCCTTACACGTGCAAAAAGTCATTGCTGCCTGTCAGGTCAGCGCGAAGGAAGGCCGTAGAGTCTACGTGGATGATATGGTGTAAAAGTTGAGGCTCACGGATAAATCCAGTGAGGACAAGGGGTTAAGCCCCTTGCTCTGGCATTCGGTAGCACTATTTCTACCCAAGAGCCAAAGTTGAAGCAGTAAAGCAGGTTCAATGGTCATATAATGCGAAAAAGTCTTATTATTCTGACGATGGTTATTTTCACTGCGATTCCAATAGCGTATGCGCAGAACCTGAGCGCTTGCCTTATTGACCTTCCTGATCGCCCGGCGCTTCCCTCTCACATCGAACAAGCGGATATTCTGAACGGCACGCTGTCACTGGAAGAGCTACTGGCGCAGTTTGCCGCCCTCAATCTGGACGACCAACTGGCAATCGTGAATTTTCTGAGAACACTATAGGTCGTCGTGCCGGTAGATGGGTAATGTTGCTGAACCAATCGTTATGCTTGAATAGTGTGTAGCTTATCTACATGGAGACAAGAACGATGTTAAAGGTAGCGAATGCCCCATGTTCATGGGGTGTGATTGAGGGGATTGAAGGCGAACGGTACGATTACGTGCGCGTACTGAATGAAATCGCTGCCACCGGGTACGCCGGGACGGAACTGGGGGACTGGGGGTTCATGCCCACCGACCCGGCGGCACTGCGAGGGGAACTGGCGAGCCGGAAGCTGGATCTGCTGGCGTCGTGGGTGAGTGTGAAACTGCACGACGCCAGCCAGCATGAACAGAGCGCTGCCGACTGTGTGCGGACGGCGAAACTGCTGGCGGAAGTGGGTGGGCCAGGCTGCTTCATCGTTCTGGGGAACGACCCTTACGCCGACCCGATCCGAACGAAGCACGCCGGGCGCGTCACGCCGGAACTGGGGATGTCGGACGCGCAGTGGGCGGTATTTGCCAAAGGCGCGAACTACGTCGCCCAACGGGTGATGGACGCAACCGGGCTGCGGACGGTGTTCCACCACCACATCGGCACCTGGGTGGAGACGCCCGCCGAAACCGCCCGTTTCCTGGACATGACCAACCCGGAGATCGTGGGACTGGTGTTTGACACCGGGCACTGGTCGTTCGCCGGGGGAGATGAGGTGGCGGGGCTGAAAAAACACGCGGATCGGGTGTGGCATGTGCACTTCAAGGATCATGAACCGAACGTCGCCCGCCAGTCCCGTGAACAGGAATGGGACGGCCCGACCTCGGTGGGACATGGCATTTTCCCGGAACTCGGTCAGGGCGATGTGGACTTCCCGGCGGTGCTGGCGACGCTCAAGGCGATGGGTTACGACGGTTGGATCGTGGTCGAACAGGACGTGCTGCCCGGCATGGGCAGGCCGAAGGAAAGCGCCCAGCGCAACCGGGACTACTTACGCCAGATAGGTTTGTGAGGGAGGCTGATGATTTACAACGCGGAAACGATGCTGGTCAAAGCGCACGACAACGGTGGGGTGGGGGAATTCGCCCGGGTCAATGCTCAAGCGGCGGGGTGGGAGTACCTGAGTATGTCGGCCATGCGGCTGAACGCCGGGCAGACCTTCAGCGAGAACACCCGTGAATGCGAGAACGCCATCGTCATCCTGAGTGGCCGCTGTACGATTGAAACCAGCGATGGGACATTCGAGAATATTGGACGCCGCCCGGATGTGTTCAGTGGGATGCCGTATGCGCTGTACCTGTCGCGCCGCAAGGCGTTCACCATCACGGCGTTGACCGACGGTTTCGAGTTCGCCTCGTGCTGGGTGCCGACGGACGAAGACCACCCGACACAGCTGGTCACGCCGGAGAGGAGTCCGATTGAGATTCGCGGCGGTGGCAACGCCACGCGCCAGATCAACGGTATCCTGCCGCCAGGATTCGACTGCCAGCGGATTGTGTGTGTGGAAGTCTACACGCCGTCGGGCAACTGGAGCAGCTACCCGCCGCACAAGCACGATATCCACCGCGAGGACGCCGGGGGCAAGCTGCTGGAAGCCGACCTGGAAGAAATCTACTTCTACAAGCTCGACAAACCGGATGGCTATGCCTACCAACGGGTGTACAATGACAGCGGCACGATTGATGGGCTGATGATGGCACGCAACCATGACGCGGTGCTGGTGCCGGAAGGCTACCACCCGGTGGTGAGTGCGCACGGCTACACCACCTACTACCTGAATTTCCTGGCGGGTTCGGCGCAGTCGCTCGCCAACGCCGACGACCCGGCTTACGCCTGGGTCAAGGACACCTGGACGGAGCAGGACAAGCGGCTGCCGGTGGTGAGCCTGGCTATGGAAAAGTGAGTTTGAGGGAGAACAAGACATGACGGCATTCAAAAGTCCGCTGCACGAGATGGCGCTGACCACTCCCACCGACTTGTGGAACGACTCGTGTTCGGTGGCCGAACTGACGTATGCGATTGAACATGGCGCGGTGGGGGCGACCAGCAACCCAACGATTGTGCTGGCGGTGCTGAAACAGGAGATGCACCTGTGGCGGGATCGCATCAAGACGATCATCGCCGAGAACCCGACCTGGTCGGAGATTGATGTCACCTGGCAGGTGTTTGCGGAAGTCGGGCAGAAGGGAGCGGAACTGCTGCTGCCGGTGTTCGAGCGGGAAGGTGGGTTGAAGGGGCGGCTGTCTGTCCAGACCAACCCGGCCAACTACAACAACGCGGCGGCGGTGGTGGAGCAGGCGCGTTACTACGACACGCTGCTGCCCAACATCCAGGTGAAAGCGCCGGTGACAGCGGCAGGTGTGCAAGCGATTGAGGAGATGACGTATCACGGTGTGAACATCAACGCGACGGTGAGCTTCACGGTGCCGCAGGCGGTGGCGGTGGCGGAAGCCGTCGAGCGCGGGCTGAAGCGGCGGGCGGCGGAAGGTCACGATGTGTCGAAGATGAGTCCAGTGTGTACGATCATGGTGGGACGAGTGGACGACTGGATGACGGCGGTGACGAACCGCGACGCCATCACGGTCAACCCGGACTCGATCCCCTGGGCGGGCGTGGCGGTGATGAAACACGCCTACGAGATTTACCAGGAACGGGGCTACCGGTTGCGGCTGCTGGCGGCGGCCTACCGGCATCACCGGCACTGGTCGGAGTTCATCGGCGGTGATGTGGTGGTGAGTATCCCCTACGGGTGGCAGAAGCGGTTCAATGCGTCGGACGTGATGGTGGAGAATCGGATGGACACGCCGGTAGCCCCGGCCATTGTGGACGACCTGTACCGGCACATCCCGGATTTTCGCAAAGCGTATGATGAGGACGGGATGACGGTTGAGGAGTTCGACACATATGGCGCGACGGTGCGGACGCTGCGCGGGTTTGTGGCGTCGTCGCATGAACTGACGGCGCTGATCCGCGAGGAGTTCATGCTGCCGAACCCGGATGTGAAACGGGGGTAGCCGCTGGCGACTGGCGACTGGCCGCTGGCGATTGGCTGCTGGCTGCTGGCGAACTGTATGATCCGGCCTATAGCTAAGAAGGATACCTGGACGTGGCCGGGTCTGCGTTTGCTAGTGGTGCAGCATGGGATGGGATGGAGCCACGTTAAACTGGGGGTATTGCATTGAGTAACAAAAAAGAACCCTATTTTTTCGTTAGCTATGCACGTAATGATACAAAGAAGGTGATGCCTGTAGTCAATCGCTTGAGACAAGCTGCAATCGGGGTCTGGATTGATACAGATGAACTCACGCCTGGTGTAGCATGGCAGGATGCAATTCGAGAGGCAATAAACACAGCATTTGGTCTAATAGTTTTTGTCTCACAAGCAAGTAGACAATCAAAATGGGTTTTGCGAGAAATCACCTTAGCCGAAAAACGTGGGGGATTGATTATACCCGTCCTACTCGACCCGTTACCGTTCAGTGACCTACCTATCGAAGTTCAGACGAGGCAATTTGTAAATTTGTCTGCGCCTGAGAAATGGGAGCGAGGAGTTCAAACCTTAATACAAAGTATCAATCACTATCTTAAGACCCAGACAAATCGTGGAACAGGTTTGAAAGAATCAGAGATAAATGCCATTGCTGTTGAAACACGGAATCAGGCTAGGCGCACTACATCTAATGACGAAAGCAGGCCACCTCAATCTGTGTTTATAGTGCATGGTCACAATGTGGATTTGCGTGATGTAGTAGAGAGATATCTGTTTGAGGTTGGTGTGGAACCTGTTGTGTTAGGCAAGATGGACAACAAGCATAAAACTCTGTTTCAAAAGTTCTTGGCATGGAGTGAAGAAACGCGCGTGCCGTTGTTCTAATTACAGCCGACGATGTTGGTGCGGGGCGCTTCCAATACGATAAGCCTGAAGTCGGTGTACAGTCGCTCCAATTTCGAATGCGTCAGAACGTCATACTTGAGTTGGGGTTTTTCTACGCCTATCTCGGCTGGGAAAATGTTTTTGTGCTTTACAAAAGTCCCGACAAAGTATTTCCGAACTTTGAGCGACCATCTGACCTTGATGGTGTACTGTTTGAAGAGGTCGATGATAGTGAAAGATGGAAACACTATTTGCGTGAACGACTGATGGAAGCTGGATTCCAACTGAAATAATTTAAGGGATATCTACATGAGAACAAAACGACTCACCACCGCGCAAGCGTTAATCTTGTACCTCTCGAAACAGTATGTGCAGCGCGACGGGGCGGAAAACCCGTTCTTCGCGGGGGTCTGGGGCATCTTCGGGCATGGCAACGTGGCCGGGATCGGCCAGGCTTTGCAGCAGTTCAGCGGCGACATCCGCTACTACCAGAGCCGCAACGAACAGGCGCAAGTCCACGCCAGTATCGCCTACGCCAAACACAAGAATCGGATGCAGACCTTCGCCTGCACGACATCCATCGGCCCCGGCGCGACCAATATGGTGACTGGGGCGGCGACGGCCACCGTCAACCGGATTCCGGTACTGCTGCTGCCGGGCGACATCTTCGCGGAACGCCTGCAAGCACCGGTGTTGCAGCAGTTGGAATGGGAACACGGCCAGGACATCAGTGTGAACGACGCTTTCAAGCCGGTGTCGCGCTACTGGGACCGCATCTACCGCCCAGAACAGTTGATTCTGTCGCTGCCGGAAGCCATGCGTGTGCTGACTTCCCCGGCGGATACCGGCGCGGTAACGCTGTGTATGCCGCAGGACACCCAGGCCGAAGCCTACGACTATCCGGCAACCATGTTCGAGAAGCGCGTGTGGGTCATCCCGCGTAACCGCCCGGACAGTAGTTTGCTGGCGGAAGCTGTCCGCTGGATTCAGGCGGCCAAAGCACCGCTCATCGTGGCAGGCGGTGGTGTGCATTACAGCGAGGCCACCGCTGCCTTACGGCAGTTCGTGGAAAAAACGGGCATCCCGGTAGGCGAGACGCAGGCCGGGAAAGGGTCGCTGCCCTACGACCACCGCCTCAACCTGGGCGCGATTGGCGCGACAGGGACGGACGGCGCGAATATCATGGCGCGCGAAGCCGACCTGATTATCGGCATCGGCACGCGCTATAGCGATTTCACCAGCGCCAGCAAGACGGCGTTCCAGAATCCAGACGTGCGTTTCATCAACATCAACGTGATGGAATTCGACTCCTACAAGCAGGGCGCGCTCCCGCTGACCGGCGACGCCAAAGTCACGCTGGAAGAACTGGCGGAGCAGTTGGGTGCGTACCAGACCGCCGACGACTATCAGGCGCGGGCGCACGAGTTCAACCGGCGCTGGGATGCCGAAGTGCAGCGCATCTACACCTTCGAGCATGAGCCGATGCTTTCGCAGGGCGAGGTGGTCGGGATGGTCAACACGCAGTCCCGTCCGCGCGACGTGGTTCTGTGTGCGGCGGGCAGTCTGCCCGGCGACCTGCACAAGCTGTGGCGGACGCGCGACCCGCGCGGCTACCACCTGGAATATGGCAATAGCTGTATGGGGTATGAGATCGCCGGGGGACTCGGTGTGGCGCTGGCCGACCCGGAACGCGAAGTATATGTGATGGTGGGTGACGGCAGCTTCCTGATGATGAACTCGGAAATCGTGACGATGGCGCAGGAAGGCATCAAAGTCACGATTATTCTGATCGACAATCATGGCTATGCCAGCATCGGCGGGCTGAGCAAGAGCGTGGGCAGCGACGGTTTTGGCACGAAGTACCGTTACCGCGATACCGAGGCCGACCAGCTCACCGGGGAGAATATCCGCACCGACTTCGCCAAAATCTGCGAAGGGCTGGGGGCACATGTGATCGTCGCCCGCGATACGGCAGCCTTCTCCCAGGCGTTAGAAGATGCCAAAGACATCACGGGCAAGCCGGTGTGTATCGTGACCGAGACGGATCGGCGGCAGCGGGTCGGCGGTTACGAGAGCTGGTGGGATGTGGCGGTGGCGGAAGTCAGTGACAACCCGGCGGTGCAGCAAGCGCGTGAAGCATACGAAGAATCCAAGCAGAAGGAACGCTACCATCTGAAATAGGGGCACGTCGCGTGCCCCTGTATGGACAACAACGATTATACCCGGCAGGAGGGAAATATGGCAACAAAAATTCTCGATTTTATTGATGGGCAGTGGACAGACGCCAAGGCATCCGACCTGCTGGACGTGGTCAATCCGGCGAAAGGTGCGGCGATGGCCGAGGTTGTCATGACACCGCAGGCCGTAGTGGCGCAGGCGGTTGAAGCCGGACATGCCGCCTACCGCGAATGGCGACAGGTGCCGGTTACGGACCGGGTACAGTATCTGTTCCGGCTCAAGATGCTGATGGAAGAACACCTGGACGAGATTGCCCGCATCATCACCAACGAATGCGGCAAGACCTATGGTGAAAGTGCCGCCGAGATGCGGCGCGGTATTGAGAATATCGAAACCGCCATCGGTGCGCCGATCCTGATGCAGGGCTACAACAACGAGGACATCGCGCGCGGTATTGATGAGCATATGTTCCGCCAGCCGTTAGGCGTGACGGCGGCCATCACCCCCTTCAACTTCCCCGGCATGATCCCGCTGTGGTTCTTGCCGTATGCCGTCGTGACCGGCAACGCCTTCATCCTCAAGCCGAGCGAGAAAGTGCCGATGACCAGCGCCAAACTGTTTGAACTCATCGAACAGGCGGGTTTCCCCAAAGGCGTGATTCAGCTGGTCAACGGGAGCAAAGAGACGGTAGACGCCCTGCTTGACCATCCGCTGGTGCGGGCGGTGAGTTTCGTCGGCAGTACGCCGGTGGCGAGGTACATCTACAGTCGGGCGACGGCCAACGGCAAACGCGCCCAATGCCAGGGCGGGGCGAAGAACCCGGTCATCATCATGCCGGATGCCGACATGGATACGGCGACCAAGATCATGGCCGACAGCGCCTTTGGCTGTGCCGGGCAGCGCTGTCTGGCGGCCTCGGTAGCGATTACAGTGGGCAGCGCCCGCAACATCTTCACCGAGCAGATTGCCGATGCCGCCGTGTCACGCAAGGTCGGCTACGGGCTGGATGACGGCGTGCAGATGGGGCCGGTCATCACCCCCGAGAGCAAGACGCGCATTGAAGGCATCATCGCCAACAGCCAGCAACAGGGCATCAACGTGCTGGTGGATGGTCGTAACCAACTGGTGAGCGGCTACGACGATGGCTACTGGGTGTTCCCGACCATTCTGGAAGGGGTGCCGCCACAGAGCGACGTAGCGAAAACCGAGATTTTCGGGCCGGTGCTGAGCCTGATGTACGCCGAGACGATTGATGACGCGATTGAACTGGTGAATGACCGCAGCTACGGCAACATGGCGTGTATCTTCACCAGCAGCGGGTCAGCCGCCCGCAAGTTCCGCAACGAGGCCGATGCCGGGAATGTCGGGGTCAATATCGGCGTGGCTGCGCCAATGGCATTCTACCCCTTCAGCGGCTGGAACGAGAGTTTCTTTGGCGACCTGCATGGGCAGGGACGGCATGGTGTCGAGTTCTACACGCAGACCAAAGTTGTGATCGAACGCTGGCCGAAGGAATGGTCGCGCCAGTTCTAAAGGCGGGATTCGTGGGGGCGTACAGTGGTGGTAGGTGCGCCCTCACAACCGGGATGTTCGTATCAGCAGTGGCGTTCCTATCGGAAGGAGTCCATGATGTTATCCTCTCGTGAACGTGTCATCAAAACGCTGAATCATGAAGAACCAGACCGCGTGCCACTTGACCTGGGTTCCACGCAAGTGACTGGGATGAGTGTGATTTCGGTGTATTTGTTACGCCAGGCTTTGGGTCTGGACGAACCCGGAACGCCGGTCAAAGTGGTTGAGCCGTACCAGATGCTCGGCGAAATCAAGTCAGACCTGCGCGAAGCCTTGGGGGCGGATACCGTTTCGCTGAAAACAACCAAAACCATGTTCGGTTTTCGCAACGAAGGTTGGAAACCCTGGACATTTCATGATGTGCCGGTGCTGGTTCCCGCCGGTTTCAACACTGATCCAGAGCCATCGGGCGACATTCTGCAATACCCCGAAGGTGACAAATCCGCCCCGCCCAGTGGACGGCTCCCGAAAGACGGCTTTTATTTCGACACGATTGTGCGCCAGGAATTCTTTGACGAAGACAACTTAAACGTAGACGATAATGTCGAGGAATTTGAGCTAATCTCCGATGAAGACCTCGCGTTTCTGGAACAGGAAGCCAAACGACTTTACGAAGAAACCGACAAGGCGCTTGTCGCGGAACTTAGCGGCATGTCGTTTGGGGATATTGCGATGGTACCGGCTCCCTGGGTAAAACACCCTCGCGGAATCCGGGGTATTGAAGAATGGTATGTCAGCACCGCCATGCGCCAGGATTATGTCTACGCGGTCTTTGAGCGCCAATGTGAGATCGCGCTGAAGAATCTGGAAAAAATCTATAGCGTCGTCGGGGATCGGGTGACTATCGCTTTTATCACCGGGACGGACTTTGGCACGCAGCGTGGGCCTTTCATCTCCACGCGGGCATACCGCACACTTTATAAACCATTTCATAAGATTATTACCGATTGGATTCACAAAAATACCCATTGGAAAGCGTTTATTCATTCCTGCGGTTCGGTCTACAAGCTCATCCCGGACTTCATTGACGCTGGTTTTGATATTATCAACCCCGTTCAGACGGGAGCAGCAGAGATGGGTGCGCAACGCCTGAAAGATGAGTTTGGGGACAAACTCACCTTCTGGGGCGGTGGGATTGATACCCAGACCACCCTGCCGTTTGGTACTGCCGATGAAGTCCGCGCCGAGGTGCGTGAACGACTGCGGATTTTTGGGAAGGGTGGCGGCTACGTCTTTAACTCCATCCACAATGTCCAGGCCGGTGTGTCTGCCGAAAAACTGGTCGCCATGTATGAAACCGTGAAAGATTATCGCAACTATCCAGTTAGTTAGCAGAGGAGAAAGAACATGTTAGATACTATCCGTGAACATGTCACTGAAGGGAATATCAAAGCAGTGCCAGCCGCGGTTCAGCAGGCGCTGGACGAAGGTTTCAAAGCGGATGTCATTTTGAACGAAGCCCTGATTCCCGCCATGCGCCATGTTGGCGAATTGTTTGAAGAAGGCGAATATTTCGTGCCGGAGATGCTCATGGCGGCGCGGGCGATGCAGGCCGGGCTGGTCATCCTCAAACCCTTGCTGGCGGAAATCGGCGCAGAACCGATTGGCAAAGTCGCCATCGGCACTGTCAAAGGCGACCTGCACGACATCGGCAAATCGCTGGTGGCGATGATGATGGAAGGCGCCGGGTTCGCGATCATGGACATGGGAGTGGATGTGCCGCCGGAGAAGTTCGTTGAAGCCGTCCATAATGGTGCACAGATTATCGCCATGTCGGCCTTGCTCACCACCACGATGCCCAACATGGGAGTCACGATCAAAGCCATTGAGGAAGCCGGATTACGCGACAAGGTCAAGATCATGGTCGGTGGCGCACCAGTCACCCAGGCTTATGCTGACCAGATTGGCGCGGATGCCTTTTCAACCGATGCATCTGCCGCCGCCCGCACAGCGCTCAGCCTGCTCAACGGTTAGAGATCATCATTATCATGCAAACCATACTTAAAGGAACCTCAACCGAGGTCATCATCAGTCCTGAGACGCCTATTGTTATGATTGGTGAACGCATCAATCCAACCGGGCGCAAGGTCTTTAGTGCTGAGGTGCAAAACGGCGACCTCAGCCGCGTTGCTGCGGATGCCCAGTCCCAGGCTGATGCGGGCGCAATGGTACTGGATGTCAACGTGGGCGCGGCGGGCGTAGATGAAGTCGCACTGCTGCCGGAAGCCATCCGCATTGTGCAGGATACTGTTGACCTGCCGATTTGCATTGATTCCGCGAATCCAGCGGCGCTGGCCGCCGGGCTGAAGGTCTGCCAAGGCCGGGCGCTAATTAACTCTGTCAACGGCGAAACCGGGAAACTCGCGGCGGTACTGCCCCTGGCGGCGGAATACGGCGCGGCACTGATTGCGCTGGTCATGGACGATTCCGGTATCCCCCAAACACCGGGGGATCGGCTGGGGGTGGCGGAAAACATCCTGGAAGCCGCGCAGGGATACGGTATCCAGGCGCAGGATTTGCTGTTTGATCCGTTGGTGATGGCGGTCAGCGCCGATCACAAAGCCGGGACAGTCACGATTGAGACGGCACGCCGCATCCATGAGTCGCTGGGCTGCAACCTGACCGCTGGCGCCAGTAACGGGTCACACGGGATGCCGGAACGTGAACTGCTCAACACGGTGATGTTGACCCTGCTGGGGCAAGTCGGAGTCAATGCGCCCATCTGCAACCCACTGAAGAATGGGCTGGCAATCCGAGGGATCAATCTCATATTGGGACATGACGAGTGGGGTATGGGCTATATCTCAGCTTACCGGGCTGCTCAGAAAAACAAGTAGCGTCGTTCTTCACCGGGTTATGATAGGGACTGCCGTGAACGGACGTTCACCCGGGGGGATGAAAATTCCCTTCGTCGGATCATATTGTAGGGACGTGCCATTGCACGTCCGATGCCCATCGCCAAATCCTATTCTCAGGAGCGCACCAGATGAACTCAAAAGAGCGGGTACTGACCGTACTGGATCACAAACCAGCGGATCGGGTGCCGGTGACGAACCGGTATACGCCAGAGATCGCCGCCGAATTGGGGCGTATTGTTGGCGTTGACCCCCAAGATAAGTTTGGTTTAGAGGTTGCTCTGGGCCACGATATGCTCTGCACGAAGGAGATGGGCATTGTCAATGCCTATGACATCGCATTCAGTGAGCCATTGGGGCATGATGAGTATGTGGATGATTTTGGGATGGTCAAGAAAATCATCCGCTATGAAGGCGGTTCCTACGCGGAGATCGTGAGACGCCCGTTGGCGGACTTAGATGTCTGGTCGTCCTACCAATTCCCAGACCCGGATCAGCAGCCCTCTATTCAGGCGCAGTACGCCGACTACGAACAGAGCATCGCCCGCTATGGCAAGACTCATGCCATTGTGGGGGGTGTCACCTGCACGGTCTTTGAGGGCGCTCAGATGCTGCGCGGCATCAGTGAATTGATGATGGACCTCTATCAAAATGAGGACTTCGTCAACGAGTTGATGGATAAGCTGGTGCAGTACCACTTCAAAGTGGGGAAAAAGCTCATCGAGATGGGTGTGGACATTCTGTATATCGGGGATGATGTCGGCGCACAGAAGAACATGCTCATCTCGCCTAAACTGTTTCGCAAATATCTCAAACCGCGCTATGACTATCTCTTCAGCGAGTGGCGTAAGATTCGCAGCGACATCATCTTTGCCTTCCACACCGACGGGCATGTCGAGCCAATTATCCCCGATTTGATTGATGTCGGGTTGGATGTGCTTAATCCGATCCAACCGGAAACGATGGATGACCGGCGGCTGAAGCGCGAGTTCGGTGACAAACTATCCTTCTGGGGTGGTATCAACGTGCAGCATACGATTCCCTTCGGCACCCCGGCGGACGTGGTCGCGGAGGTCAGGGAAAAGCTCGACACCTACGGTCACGGCGGGGGATTCATCATCAGTGCTTCCCATAACGTACAACCCAATCCCCGGTCTGTCGATAATACGATGACCTTCTATTGGGCCTGCCGCCGCTACGGTGAGTATCGAAACGGCAATCTGGAATTGTAGATCAGCGTGCTGCCTGCTCACAGCGGGCGGGCAGCTTTTTTCATAAAAAGCAACACTCAGCTACCCGTGAGAATGAACCTCACCCCTACTCGCTCCGCTCGTTTTCCCCTCTCCGTTGACGGAGAGGGGAGGGAGAACCACAGGTTCGGAAGGGGTGAGGTAAGCAAAAATACAGATAAAATCATGGATACCTGAGTAGTTACCATTCAAAGTCGGTCTGAATCTGGAGTCATTATGGCGGATGATCTCATTTCTGGCAGTCGTCTGGAACGTGTTTTGCGGGCTGGATTTTTTGCCGTTACGGCTGAACTGAACCCCCCGGATAGTGCCGACCCCGAAGAGGTCTATCGAGCAGCGCTGGTGCTTTCTGAAGTATGCGACGGGATTAATGCCACCGATGCCGCCGGCGCGCATTGCCACATGTCCAGCATCGCCATTTGCGCGATTCTCTTGCGGGCGGGCTACGACCCGGTTTTACAGGTATCGTGCCGGGATCGCAATCGGATCGCTATTCAGGGTGATTTACTCGGTGCGGCGGCGATGGGTGTGGGGAATGTGCTGATGCTCACCGGAGACGATGTTTCGGTGGGCGACCAACCCGAGGCCAAACGGGTTTTTGATTTTGACTCCATCAATTTATTGCGCGTCGCGCGGTTGATGCGCGATGAAAGCCAGTTCCTGAGCGGGCGCAAAATCACCTCCCCCCCGAAACTCTTTCTCGGAGCGGCCTGCAATCCTTTTGCGCCGCCCTATGACTGGCGCCCCTTGCGCCTGGCGAAAAAGATCGAAGCCGGAGCCGAATTCATCCAAACCCAGTATTGTTTTGATATTCCCCGCCTGAAAACCTTCATGGGGCGTGTCCGCGATATGGGGTTACACGAAAAGGCCTTTCTGCTGATCGGTGTCGGCCCGCTGCGCTCGGAAAAAACCGCCGAATTCATGCGGACAAAGGTGCCGGGGGTGCATATCCCGGATGAGATTGTGGAACGGCTCAGAAAGACGCCCAAACAGCAGAAACTGGAAGAAGGTAAGAAAATCTGTATTGAGATGATTCAGCAAATCCGGGAAATCGAAGGGGTTTCCGGAGTCCATGTGATGGCGTATCGGCAGGAAGAACTGGTGGCGGAGATTATTCTCGAGGCCGGTTTACTGCCCCGTGTACACCAGCTCAGAGGGAAGAAATCATCGGTAGGGGACGAGCATGACACAATATCTTAAGGAAGCCCGGCGTGCACCGGGCAGTGAATGGCTCAAAGATCACAGCGCCCTGTTAGAGAGGGTCTATCTGATGACGCAAAAAGTCTTTTTTGTGCTGTATCCGGTGGGCAAGCGGATCGCACCGAAATTGACCGAGCGCGTCGTCATCTGGGGCGAAAAGACCTTTAAGGGCTATCTGTTCAATTGTCAGATGTGCGGTCAATGTATTTTGCATAGTACCGGGATGACGTGTCCGATGAACTGTCCGAAGAATCTGCGCAATGGCCCCTGTGGTGGGGTGCGCCAGAATGGGCATTGTGAGGTGATCCCGGAGCGGATGTGTGTGTGGGTGCAGGCCTGGGAACGCAGCCAGGGGATGAATCAGTATGCGAATGAAATGCGGACAATCCAACCCCTGGTGAATCATGCGCTCAAAAACAGTGCGTCGTGGATTAACGCCTTTGAGGGGCTAGACCACGCGAAATTCCCCGACACATAGGAACGATTTTGTATGAATTAAAGGAGACAGACAATGAACTCAAGGGAACGGGTATTAGCGGCATTAAATTACCGACAGCCGGATCGTGTGCCGATTGATCTCGGTGCGTATCATTCCAGCACGATCATGGCAATTGCGTATGCCAAACTCCGGGATTATCTCGGTCTGCCCAAAAAGCCGATCAAAGTGTACGACATGCCCCAGCAATTGGCGCTTATAGACGATGATGTCCTGGAACGGTTCAACGTAGATACCGTTGATCTGTCGCGGGCCTTCAGCGACAACGATGCGGACTGGCACGAGTGGGTGTTGCCCGATGGTACGGAATGTCTGATTCCCCGCTGGTGTCACCCGACGAAAGATGAAAACGGCAGTTGGCTGGTTCATGGGCCGGATGGCACGCCGATTGCGATTCAGAAACCGGGGATGCTCTACTTCGACCAGGTTTACTTCCCCTTTGCTGAAAATCCGGCGGAGAAAGTAGATCGCCTGGAAGAGCTGTTTGATTACAATATGTGGTTCTCCAGCGAAATGGCGCCACCGCCAGGGCCGATCTCCTGGAATGCTGACGGGATGCGCGTCCTCTCGGAAGGGGCTAAACGGCTGCGGGCCAGTACGGATCGCGCCATCAACGCCATTTTCGGTGGCTCGATTTTTGAAGGCAGCCAGATGTTCTGGCGCATGGATAACTTCTATTTGGCGCTCGGCTCGGAGCCGGAACTCATGCACCGCTTCCTCGATAAACTGGTGGACATCTACATGAAGCGCCTGGATATGTACATTGATGCCGTTGGCCCGTATGTGGACATCATCATGTTCAGCGATGACTACGGGATGCAGACCGGCCCGCAGATTTCGCCCAGAATGTTCCGCGAGTTCTTCAAACCGCGCTACCAGAAAATGTGGGACATGATTAAAGCCCGAACCGAAGCGAAAATCATGATGCACTCCTGCGGCAGTATCAACGCTTTGCTGCCGGATATGATTGGAGCCGGGCTGGATGCGGTGAACCCCGTGCAGACGAACACCAAAGACATGGAACCGGCAGTGATTAAGAACAAATTCAGAGACCAGATCACGTTCTGGGGTGGCGGCTGTGATACACGGTACGTGCTGCCTAATGGAACGCCCGAAGAAGTGCGGCAGAATGTGTTCGAGAATCTGGATATTCTGTTCCCTGGTGGCGGCTTTGTGTTCCAGCAGGTTCACAATATTCAGGCGGACGTGCCACCTGAAAATATCGTGGCGATGTTTGATGCCGTTGCCGAGTGGAATGAGATGCACACGTAGCACGCGGAGTCGATTTACACCGCCTCGACCATTTCGAGGCGGTTACTAATCCAAGCACAAGGAATTCCATCATGGAAAGACAATTCAAGTACGGTGTGTATGGCGTGGGGCGCATTGGTAAAGTTCATGCCGGCATCGTCATGGAACAGGGACAGCCGGTTATCGCCATTGGCGATGATGTGCAGGAAGCCGTCGTTGCCGCCCAGCAAGAATTGAATCTGGATGCGGTGCAGACGTTTAACAGTCCGGCGGCGATGGCGCAGGCGATGGCGGGGCAGATTGACGCCATGATTATCGCCTCCCACACCAAAGATCATGCACGGGATGCCCTGCCCTTTGTGAAGGCGAACATCCCAATTTACCTGGAAAAACCCCTGACCGACGATCTGCAGGAAGCGTTTGGATTTGTTGAAGCCATCGGACGTGATGCGCATCAGATTCAGATTGGTTTACAGCGTCGCTACGACCCGGCTTTGCTGCATACGAAAAAACTGCTTCAATCGGGTATCGTGGGTGACATTCGTGAAATTCGCTGCATCCTGCGTGACCAGTTCCCACCGCCCGCGACCTACAGCAGTCGTGGTCTGGTGATTGACATGGGGATTCACGTTGCGGATGAAGCGATTTTCTTCCTGGATGAATTCCCTAACGAGGTCTGGGCGAGCGTCCACCACACCAAAGCCTACAACAGCCCGATTGATGAAGGCGGCGATACGGCTTTTGTGACGTTCACCACGCCGTCGAATGTGCTGGGTCGCCTCGATCTGAGCCGTACCCATTCCTCCGGTTACAACAACGAGACGTACATCATCGGCACCAAGGGAACAATTCACACCGGACGCTTTGCGGGTTATCCTGGCCCGATCCACGTCGAGGTCTGGGGGCATGATGGGAAAAAGAGACCCGAATCCGCAACCTTTGAGATGACGTACTTACAACGGCCATTCCCGGAGTTTTTGCCGCGCTTTGACATTGCCTACCGCCAGGCGCACCAGCAGTTCCGGGTGGACATCGAAAAGGGAGAACCCTTTGCCGTGACCCAGAACGAAGTGCTGGATGCCCAGGTGTTTGTGGAAGCCGCCCATCGTTCAGCCCAGCAGGGTGGTAAACGCTTCCAGCTACAGCGGTTCGATGATTTGCTGGCCTATAAAGCGGCCTGTATTGCGAATGGCCTCTTGGACGAATAGCTGCATTCCAATGGTAATTTGCGGATAGGTTCTGGTTGGTCGTGCATAGCGTGTTCTTAGGGGGTGGCAGGTGGCAATACTCGATCAAATTCCTTTTCAACCGAACGTGGAAACGTTATGCCGACGCCTGCGCATAGCCTCAGGAAACGACCTGGAAGCGGACTTGCTGCGACTCGTGGCGGAAGCGACGGCCATTGCCCGCCCCAAAGTGGATTACATGGTTGCTGGGATTGACGACAAAAGTGCGGCAGATCAAGTTGTGATTCAGGGGATACCGCTGACCAGCCGCGTATTGCGCGTCAATCTGGAACAGGCGCGGCGCGTGTTCATCTACGTTGCGACCTGCGGAACGGAACTTGAAGCGTGGGCGGCGAGCAAAACAGACATGCTCGAACGCTATTGGGCGGATGAAATCAATGAACTGGCGCTGCATACGGCGCTGGCGGCATTAGACAAACACCTAACCGAGATGTATCAGCCCGGCCCAACGTCCGATATGAATCCGGGGTCGCTGGCAGACTGGCCGTTGACCGAGCAGCGGGCCGTGTTCACCCTTCTTGGCGACCCGGCTGCAACCATCGGCGTCCGGTTGACTGACAGTTACCTGATGCTGCCCGTCAAGAGCGTTTCCGGGCTGCGTTTTCCGACGGAACAAAGCTTTGAAAGCTGCCAGCTCTGTCCCATTGAGAACTGCCCAGCCCGTCGTGCGCCCTATTCACAAGACTTGTTCGCCGCAAAATACGAACCTCAGGCTTCTAACAACACCACCGACTAGCAACCAGTGGGTAGATTACCTATTCCGTTGGCGTACTTGCGGGCATATAGTCTGCGGATGCAGGGAGAAATCCGAATCTGGTACTAAAACAAAAAACCGGCAGTATAATAACTGCCGGTACACTGCGGGGAGGACAGGAGTCTAGGCGAACATCCCACAAGCTATATTTCCCCTGAATTTCTACGACAGATTGCGTTTCCTCAACGCGCAAAACTCATGCGCTTCACGAACTCAGATTTGGTCTCAGCTATTCGGTGATTGAGGGGAGGTTTCGTCTCCCCTCACCACCTTGAAGGCTCGCTGATTGCGCCAGCAAGACTCCCGCCAAAAGTGTATCACGCTTTCACGAAGTCCTTGCCAGCCCAGCGATTTTCATCCAAGTATCGAGTTAGAGAGGAAATGGCAATGACTCGCATCTTCGTATTCACCAACCACAAAGGGGGTGTCGGCAAATCGACATCCGCCACCAACACCGCCTTCGGTATCGCCTCCATGCTGCGCCGCGCCGGTGCGCCCAACGCCCGCGTCCTGCTCATCGACACCGACAGCCAGTCCCACGCCACCCTTGTGACCACTGGGACGAAGGACTTTGGCGCCGATGACAGCCTGTACAGCGTGCTGATGGCGGACCGCCAGAATGCCGCCCAGACCCTGCTCAACTGCATCGTCCAGTCCACCTGGGACCCCGACCTGCATGTGCTTCCCGCCTCCCCCATGCTCGAAGGCGCGGAGCGTGAACTGATGGGGATCGCGGGTGCGCCGTACCGCCTGGCCGATCCCCTCAGCCGCATCGCCAACCGCTATGCGGCCATCGTCATTGACACCCGCCCCTCCTTCTCGCTGATGACCGAGATGGGACTGATCGCCGCAACGGATGCGATTGTCCCGGTTGAGCCGCGTTACCTGGAAACCGTCGGTCTGATGAGCGTGATCGGCAAGATCAATGACATCCGTGAGGGCTGGCGCATCCAGAACCTGCGCGTGAGCGGCATCCTGGTCACCAAGATGAACAGCCGCATCCGAGGACATAACCACCTGCTGAATGAACTCAAGTCCCATACGGTTTTGGGCAAGCTGCTGGTCGGGGTGATCCCCTCGAACGAGGCGGTATCCTACGCGCATCAGAACCACTTGAGCGTCTTCAGCTACGACCCGAAAGCGCCCGCGAGCAAAGCCTACGCCCAATTCGTCGGCAGGCTGGTGCAGCGCATCGCCCAGGGAGATGCATAATGCCCCCCAAGAATCAGACCCACCGGATTGACGAGTTGCTGGGCAGCGTGACCGAAGAGTTGCTAATGGGCAATCCGCAGCGGTTCGAAGACCACACCCTGCGGGTCGAACGGCTGCTGCTGGAGATGGTACGACCTGACCCGGTGCAACCGCGTCGCGTGCTGCCGGAGCAGCTCCATTTCGCGTTTCACGGCAACCGCCTGACGCCGACCCAGGCGCTGAAGGAACTGGTGCAGCTGGTACAGGTGGCCGCTCGCCAGCGGGGGCGCCCCTTCAACAACGTGCTGGAACTGCTGCCCAACCCGGACGACGAGAGCGATGAAGAACAAGCAGTTCACCTGTCACCGGAAGAGCAACTCTTGCATGACCTCGTGAATCTCGCCATCACGATCCGCGATGATGGACAGGTCAACCCACTGACGGTAGTGGACATCTCGCAAGGGGTCACCCAGCAGTTTCGCATCGAGACGGGCGAACGCCGTTACTGGGCGACGTGGTTGCTGCGGGATTTCGTGCCGGGGTACACCGGCGATGGGATGATCCCGTGCATCATCATTCCGGCGGAACGGTCATCCGTGTTCCGGCAGGCGAAGGAGAATACTGCCCGCAGTGGACTGTCAGCGATTGCACTGGCGCGACAGGCGGCACTGCTCCTGCTGACGGTGCATGGGTACGAAATCCCGGATGCCGCCGTCCCGAACGACTTCTACCGGCAGGCACTCAATCTCGACCTGCGCGGCAAACGCGAATATACCGAGGCGATCCTGAGTGCGATGGGTGGCGTGGATAAAGCCCGATTTAGTCGCCTCAAAGCCTTGTTGCAGCTTTCCGACGAAGCAATGGAACTGGCAGATCGCCACAATATCGACGAGAAGAAACTGCGTTACGTTTTGTCCCTTCCATCTGAATATCATGTGGAGATTGTGCGTCAGATTATCGACTTTGGCCTTAGCAGTAAACAGGTACAGGACCTGTGCCGGGGCGATAGCGATGACAATGACAAAGCCGAGCAAGGAGAAAAGCCATCACCATCAGCAATTAAGATTGCGAAGGTAACTCAAGCGATCAATGCGACTTCAGCCCAGGATATTGCACGTGCATTGTTACTGCAAGAAGGTGATGCAAACATGGCACGAGCAAGGATCCAAGCCTTATATAAGCTTCTATTAGAAACCGAACGATTTTTATCCAGCGGATAAAAGATTGTTCTGGGACAACCTTTTGAGGAGTAACTATATGGAAATTGCACGTTCCCCACCCGGAAAGAAAAAACCCACTTGATGAATACAGGTGGGCTGGCGGAAGTGATACGATTTGACCTAGACACTCAAACTGTATCACATCTCCGGTCTTCCTGCAACTGAACTGACCCACCTTTTTGTCATGTTCTTACACGACCTTTGTATCACTTTGCCTGGAGACCGAGATGATGACCGCTCTACAACTCTCACCGAATGACGCATATGCCTTCCGCCGCGTCCTGTCGAAACTGGACGTGCCGGATGACCTGGAACTCACCCCCATCGCCCGCCTGCTGCTCACAACCCTTGACCCGCAGCACAACCCTGCTGGCTGGCAGACCCTGCAGGACATCGCCACCGGCGACCACCAGGTCATGCAGCAGATTATGTACATTGACCCCAAGAGCGCCCCACCCAGCCCGGAGAAACCGGTGGACGAACTGTTTGTTCCGCGTCTGTCCGATAAGGCATGGTTGGATGACGCCTTGATTCAGGCCGCCAATCAGGTTGGGCGTTTCCACCGCGACTGCGCCGACTGGCTGGCGCGGAAGTCCCCAATGACACCGCACATCTTCCTCGAATCGGCGCCGCTGTGGGCGGTCGGACTGGCGATTGCCCTCCGCTGTGTCCTGCGCCTGAGTTTCGATGACATCCACCCTAACCTGTACTTCCTGTGGGTCGCGCCGACCACCTACTACCACAAGAGCACCGGGTTGAAAGCCATCACCAAGCTGGTGCGGAGTGCCTTCCAGCACCTGCTATTGCCCGAAACGACCACCCCGGAGATGCTGATGGCGAAACTCGCCGGGCAGAAACCGGCCAACTACGACCAGCTGCTCCCGGTCGAGCAAAAGCTGGAGGAACAGGGCATTCTCTTCGCCGGGCAGCGCGGCATGAGCATTGACGAGGCGAGCAAGATCCTTATCCCCAAGAAATACATGGAAGGGCACGCCGAAGCGCTGATGCAGTTGTTCGATGCCCCGGATCGCATGGAACGCGAACTGCGCGGGGATGGCAAGCTCATCATCTACAACCCGGCACTCTCGCTCATCGGCGCGACCACCCCGGCTATGCTGGCGCGGTATCTGGGCGACGCCGAGTGGGAGAGCGGGTTGATGGCCCGTATCCTGGCGCTGACCCCCACCGAGAAGGATGTGCCGTATGTCGTCAGCGAACCGTCCCCCGAACTCAATCAACAGATGGAGAACCTGCGAGCGCGGCTACTGCGGATTCACAATGCTTTCCCCGCCCCGCCGGAATGGTCAGCCCTCTACAGCGCTGACGAACCTGCCAATCTGCCTACGATTGAAGCGCAGCTTGAATCCGAGGTGATGACCCGCTTCAACGCCTACTCCGAGGCCATGCACGAACTGACCGATCCGCGCCGGGGACTGGACGAGCGACTGCGCGGCAACTACGGGCGCTTCCCGGTGCTGGCGCTCAAGATTGCTCTGATCCTGACCGTGATGGACTGGGTCGAAGAAGGCGCGAAGGGTGCGCCGCGTATCAGTCTCGCGCACTGGGGACGGGCGCAGCTCCTGACCGAGTCGTACCGCGCATCGGCGCACCGGCTGCTGGCGGAGTTGAATGTCAGCCAGGACGTGAAGAACGAACAGAAGATCCTCGACTTCATCGCCCGCGCTCAGAAAGACAACCCACCGACTAAGCGCGAAATCCATCGCGGCACAGGAATCAGGAACCGCAAGGAAGCCTACGCTGCTGTGGACGCCCTGCTCGAATCGGGCGTCATCGAAGCGCTGGAACGTAAGACCGGCGGACGCCCCACCCAGATATACCGACTGGTGCAGGACTAAATACAACTTATGGCAGTGGTTTTGCCAGAAGTCAGAACTTTTGACTTTTGACATATGGCATTTCCACTGCCGAAAGTTTTTGAAGAAAGGAAAACACCATGCTGAATACACATGAACTCAAAGCGCGGATTGACTGCCGTGACCTGGTTGAACACGACCTGGGAAAACCGAAGACACGCGGCAGCAGCTACAACACGTATAAATGCCCGCTGCATCACGAAACGAAGGGTTACTCGCTGGTGGTGTATGCCGACCACTGGCGCTGCTTCGGCAAGTGTCAGCGCGGCGGCGATGCCATTGCCTGGGTGCAGGAATATCACCAGCTCTCGTTTCACGAGGCCTGCGAGCGACTCGTATCGGGTGATCTGCCGAAATTGACACAGCCGCAAATTCAACAGCCAGTGCCCGACTCCGAACCACCGGATGCGGCCTGGCAGGCAGCGGCACGCGAGGTGGCGCGTAGCGCGATGGATACCCTATGGGGCAAAGAAGGCAAACGCGCCTGGGACTACCTGGAAACTAAGCGCGGACTGACTGAGAAGACCATCGTGGATGCCGGACTGGGCTACATCCCCGGCGGCCACCGCGAGTGGAAGACCATCGCCGGGCTGAATGTCCCCTGTGGCATCGTCATCCCCTGGTTTGGCGAGGGCGTGATCTGGGGGATCAAGGTGCGCCGTGCCACCGGCGAGCCGCGCTATCAGCAGGTGCCCGGCGGCAAGGTCAGCTACAGCCTGTACCTGGGTGACGACATCCAGCCTGGTCTGCCGATCCTGCTCACCGAGGGCGAGTTCGACGCGCTGATTGCCCGGCAGGTGGGCGAAGGGCTGATCTCAGCGGCGGCGATTGGCAGCGCGGCCAACCGGCGTATCCATCCGCGCTGGTATCCGAAGTTCCTGACCGCGCCGAGCATCCTGATCCGCATGGACGCTGACCAGGCCGGGCAGGGAGCAGCGGCGCAGATCGCCCGTCTCTCGCGGGCCGCCCACTGCGTCCAGGTACCGCAAGGCAAGGATGTCAATGAGTTTTACCTACTCGCTGGGCATGAGGCGGTGCGGGGATGGGTGGAGGGGACATAGTTGGCTTCCCGTAAAGCTGAAATGACAACCAGGACAATAGATTTAGGAGTTATGCAGATCAGTCGATTCTGAGAGAAAGCCCCACTTTGAATTCCCATATTTCTTCCCTTAACCGATTAACCAGTAAGATGATAATCTGTGCTCTCAAACGCCAGGATCATCTTCAACCCGATGACACAGTTTGAACTGCAAGGCAAAATTTGACAGGTTTTGCATTCGCGTTATACTCAATCTGAACATTTGTAATGGACATTTGCTCACTATGACAAAAAACTATACTGCCTCCGACCATTTGCGCCTGATGCACACCGTCGCTGAACTCTATTATCTGGAGGGTAAGACTCAGCTTGAAATTGCCGATGTAATGGGGCTTTCCCGTTCAAAAGTATTGAGGCTGTTGCAGGAAGCACGTGAAGAGGGCATCGTACAAATCTCGGTCATCAATCCTTTTGAAAGCGTGGAAACACTCGCTAACACGCTCCAACTCAAACTGGGGCTTTCGACAGTTATCGTGGTGGCCGGGCAGAGCAACGAACCAACCCATGTTCGCAAGCGCCTCGGTTATGCCGCCGCCCACTATATGGGTTCCGCGCTGCGCCAGGGTACAACGCTGGGCATCGGCTGGGGACGCACACTGTACGAAGTGGCGCAGGCTCTGGAAGCCGAACCCACCCGCAATCTCACCATCGTGCCATTTATGGGTGGGCTGGGGCAGATCACGCCCAGTTTTCAGGTTCATGCGATGGCACGCACATTCAGTGAGAAATTCGGAGGCACATGGAAGACTTTATACGCCCCGGCTCTGGTGGAAGATGCGGCCATTTATAGCGCGTTGATGGCTTCTCGAGACATTATGCCGATTTCAACTATGTGGAACGAAGTGGATGTCGCTCTGTTTGGCATCGGCAATATTGATCTGGGTGAAGATGTGCAGATGCTCTTCGCCGACTATATGACCGGCAACGTTTATGATCGACTGCGGGACATGAACGCGGTGGGCGACATCTGTATGCGTTTCTTCGATATGGATGGCAATGTCATTAACAACGGACTGGAACATGTCATCAGTATCGAATTAGACCATCTGAAAAAGATCCCACACCGGATTGGTGTAGCGGGGGGGGCTGCCAAAGCCAGCGCCATTATCGGTGCCGCACGGGGCGGCTTCATCAACACCTTAATCACCGATGAAGCAGCCGTTCGCCAGATACTTCCTTTAATCGAAGACTAGATCAGGACACAAAGCAATGAGTGCTGCGAAAACGATCCGTATGAACCACATTTTCGCCCAGGATGGGCGGGCGGTGGTTGTTGCGATGGATCATGGTTTACCTGGAATGACGCCTCTGGCGGGATTAAAAAAACCCGGACAGCTACTTCAGCAAATCCGTGAAGGTGGGGCAGACGCGATCTTAACCACACCAGGAATTGCCGCCCATTTTGCGGCGGATATCGGCAAGCTGGGGCTGATTGTCCGCCTGGATGGCGGTGCGACCACGCTCAGTGACAGTTTTGGCGCGATGCACCTGATTGCATCGGTTGAGGATGCCCTGCGTCTGGGCGCGGACGCCGTAGCCGTGATGGGCTTCTGCGGCACGCCAGATGAAAGTGACAGCCTGCGAACCCTAGGACAGGTGGCGGCGGAATGCCGGACTCTCGGGATGCCGCTCATGGCGGAGATGCTTCCATTAGGATTTATGGGCAAACCTACCGTCGAACAGGTGGCATTGGCGGCGCGCGTCGGTGCGGAACTGGGCGCGGACATCATCAAGACGAAATATGTTGGCACACCGGAAGCCTATGCCGAAGTGACAGAAAGCTGTTTTGCCCCGGTACTGGTACTGGGCGGCAGCGCGAAGTCACCGGATAGTGTGCTGGCCGAAATTCATGATGCGTTGACAGCGGGAAGCATGGGAGTCGCCATTGGCCGCAATGTGTGGCAATCCGACACGCCTGCCGAAACCACACGTGCGATTGTAAAAGCAGTTCATGGTTCGGCGTTAACGTAAATACGGTCAATGCGTCAACTGTTCTTAATTCGAGAAGGGTAGATTCCGTGAGACTCAGGAATATTGGCCTGATCGTCAATCCAAAGTCAGGACAGGGAGCAGCACACAACCTGAGTATCGCGCAACGATTGGTGCAGGCGCTGCGCGTGGAAACCGTGTTTACCGGCCCTGGATCCTTGGGCGGAGAAGCAATTGCCTCAGCTCGTGTCCTGGCGATCCCATCACTGACTGGCCGGGCTGCATCCCAGGCAGTAGCCTCTGCCGCGCTCCAGGAAGGTGTTGATGCGCTGGTCGTCATCGGGGGTGATGGCACATTGTCCGATATAGCCTTTGCCATTTACCAGGCCGGTTTTAGCTGTCCTATTCTGGGGGTTGGCGCTGGCTCGATCAATGCCGGGGATCTGATTACCTGCAAAGCGGCGCAGGTTGATGACCTGCATGATTGCGATTTTCGTGTCGAACAAATTAACGCTCTGGAAGCCAGCTATAACGGAAAGACGATGGCGCTGGCATTCAATGATGTCGTTATCGGTGCCACCATCGTCGGCACAGTCAGCGGTGCATACCAGGATCTGGATGCCAACGCCTTCATGGAATCCCGGCAGATACCCGGCAAACCGCGTCCCATCGGCAATGATGCGGCGCGCGTGACCAAGCACAGCCGGAGGGGCGAAATTCTCGTTAGCTCCGGCCAGAGCGTTGGCACGGTGGTCGCGGGGTTCACCCATTATGAGTGTTTCTTTGGTAAAGCGATCATTGGTGGCGTCGGGCTTTCATCGGTAGCAGGAGCGCCCGCAGGATGTGTTGTCTGCGAACAGGCGCTGGTTTGTACCAGCCTCGACCTCACGGAACATCTGCAAACAGAGCCGGTTCATTCGGCTTATGTCAGCCTGCTGAATGACGATGTGATTCAGGTTACCGGGCTGGATTACCCGGCTGTACTGTGCGCCGATGGTAACCCGCTGGCCGCGCTTCGCCCATCAGATGTCAGCCAGATACGAATACGTCCCGGCGCGGTGAATGTACTCAGAATCGCGGCTTACGGCGAAAGGACAGAATCTTAAGGATGCCCCCTCACAGCACTCCGTCAGACCTGAATCTCTCGGCACAGGATTCCACCCTGGAACGTGCCGCCGGAATGCTGGCGGGCGTTGCGATTGGTGACGCACTGGGAATGCCCAGTGAGTTCCTCACGCCAGACCTGATAGAGGAATGGTACGGCGGGATAACCCAACTTACAGTTGCCAACGCCAGCCACCCGCATCACAGGCTGCCGGTGGGCGCAGTGACGGATGATACTGACCACACCATGCTGCTGGCCCAGATTTTGATTGACCATGAGAACATTGACCCACTTGAATTCGCCCGGCGCTTGCTGGAATGGGGGCAGTCGCCACGTGTTCAGGCCAATCGCTTCGTGGGACCATCCACGCTCAAAACACTAGCGGCACTTGGAGAAGGCAGGCCACTCAGCGAAGTCCCACGCGGCGGCACAAGTGTGGGTGCAGCGATGCGGGTTGCGCCGCTGGCGATTGTCTTTGCTGATCGGGACAAACTGATTGAACAGGTCGTCGCGTCCTGCGCGGTGAGCCACTATACCCGGAATGCGATTTCCGGAGCGATGGCGATGGCCTTCGCGCTGGCGGCGGCGCTGGAACCCGGCGCAGATATTCATTCGATTGGTGCTGCCGCCAAAGATGGCGCGGTCATTGGCAGAAACTATGGAGACTGGAGCTGGGCACCCCCCATTGAGAAACGGGTTGACTATGTGCTGGACTGGATCCAGACCCTTCCCCAAGAAACCGTGCTGCTGCGTCTGTATGAACTGATTGGCGTGGATATGTATGCAGAACAGCTGCTGCCGTGTGCTATTGGGCTGGCGGGGCTGGCAGATGGCGATCCGCAGCAGGCTATGCTGTGGGCAGCCAATCTGGGCGGCGATTCGGATACCCTGGCTTCAATGACGGGGGCTTTGTGTGGCGGGTGGCGTGGGTTGCAGGCCATTAACCGGGAGTGGCTGGCACAGGTAGAGACAACGAACAGCCTGGATATAGCGGAAACCGCGCACAGGCTCATTGCTATCCGGCAAAAGCGGCAGGAGAGGGAATAATGTTTTTGAATTTTCTGTCCGATATCCTGAATCACGGGCGAAGAAATCTCAGCGAATTCAAATACCAGTGGCAAACACCCCGGCGGCGGCGTGACTTTCTCACTGGACTGGCTTTCCTTTCGCCATCGCTGATCGCCCTGCTGATCTTCACTTATATTCCTATCGCCTGGGCTTTTAACCTGAGTTTCACCAGTTGGGAGGCACGCTCGACACCTGACGCTTTTGTCGGCCTGCAGAACTACACCTACACGTTAAGTGAACCCGAATTCTGGAACGCTTTCAAAAATACACTCTATTTCAGCGCGATCAAAATCCCGCTCGACATGGTTCTCGCGCTGGGTATTGCCCTGCTGCTGAACCAGAAATTGCGTGGGATCAGTTTCTTTCGCATGGCCTATTTCCTGCCGGTGATTACATCAGTCGTGGCTGTCGCCGCCATCTGGCGGGTGATCTATAACCCCAGTTTCGGGCTTCTCAACAGCCTGTTGGAATCGCTGGGACTCCCGGCACAACGCTGGCTGCGTGACCCAAATCTGGCAATGCCTTCAGTAGCATTCGTCGCCCTCTGGAAAGGATTGGGGTACGACGTGGTTATCTTCCTGGCCGGGCTGCAGAGTATTTCCCGCATGTACTATGAGGCAGCCGAGATAGACGGCGCATCCGCCTGGCAGCGGTTCCGTTTCATCACGCTTCCCCTGCTATCCCCGGTCACCTTTTTCGTGCTGGTTGTCGGCATCATCAACTCGTTCAAGGTTTTCTCCTTGATCCATGTGCTTGTGCCGGATGGCGGGCCGCTAAACAGTGCCGAGGTCATCGTCTTCTACCTGTACCGTCTTGCATTCCAGGAATTCAAATTCGGGCAGGCAGCGGCGGTATCATTCATCCTGTTAGCGGTGGTGCTTTGCATAACCTATGTCCAGCGACGCTTTATCGAGCCGAGGGTGAATTACGAATGACGAGCTATCGCACAGGACGCTTCTTCGGTCGCTGGGCCAGTTACATTCTGCTGGCTACTGTCAGCCTGGTGATGATTTTCCCATTCATTTGGATGGTATTCACCGCGTTCAAGGGGAATCAGGAAGTCTATGTTTACCCACCGACCTTTTTCCCGCAGGAATTTCATTGGGATAACTTCAGTCATGTGCTGGAGACCGTGCCTTTCGTGCGGTTCTACTTCAACAGCCTGCTGGTGACAATCCTGATTACTGTCAGCCAGGTTATAACCTCTGCCCTTGCGGCATACGCTTTTGCGCGGCTTGAGTTTTTTGGCCGGGACTTCCTGTTTATTCTCTACCTGGCAACCCTGGTAATCCCTAACCAGGTAACGATGCTGCCGCTCTTCCTGTTAGTCAGCCGGTTGGGTTGGATAGACACCTATCAGGCGCTGGTCGTCCCGTTTCTGGCGAATGCTTTCGCTGTGTTCTTTCTGCGGCAGTTCTTCGCCGGTTTACCCCGCGAGTTGGAAGATGCTGCGCGGGTGGATGGTGCCGGTCGCCTGCGAATTCTCATGCAGATTATCCTGCCCCTGGCACGCCCCGCCCTGGCAACGATTACCCTGTTCATTTTTCTTTCGGAGTGGGATTCCTATCTCTGGCCGCTTATCGTGACCAACACCCAGGCGATGCGAACGCTTCCTATCGGGCTGCGGTTCTTTGTCGAGGAGAGCGGCGCTCAGTTGAATTATATGATGGCCGGCGCGTTGATGGCCGTTATCCCGATTATCCTCCTGTTCTTCGCGGCACAGCGGCAGTTCATTGAAGGTATCGCTATGACCGGAACAAAAGGATAAGAAACAATTGGATAGGTTCTGTAGGTAACCATAGGAGGCGCTTTGTCCGGATTTTAAAGAACTCATTTCAACCTAACTCGTTGACAGTTTTCAGGAAAGGATTTTTATCATGAAGAAACTTGCGTTTTGGCTCACACTTTCGGCTCTGTTCCTCATGACTGCGGGGATACTGGGTGTTTCGGCTCAGTCATCTGAACCGGTGACGATTTCTTTCTGGTACGCAATCAGCGGTACCCAGGGCGAGATGCTGCAAGCACTGATTGATGAGTTCAATGCAACCAATGAGTACGGCATTACCGTTGAAGGTACTTTCAGTGGTGACTACGGCGAAACCGCTACGAAACTCATTGCCGGTATTGAAAGTGGCGAACTGCCGGATGGCGGTCTGGTCGCTGCCGCGCCGCTGTGGACCTGTCGTGAAGGGAACTACCTGATCGAAGACTACATGAATGGCGACGAAGGCATCAATATGGAAGACTATTGGCAGGTGTTGTGGGACTATAACGCCTACGAAGGGCACATCTGCTCACTGCCGTTCAATAACAGCACAATGGTCATGTACTACAACCAGGACCTGATGACCCAGGCCGGGCTGGACCCCGCAACTCCGCCCCAGACATGGGATGAACTGGTTGCACAGGCGCAAACCGTGGTGGACGCAGTTCCGGGAACAATTGGCATTGAAGTACGTGATGAAGCCTGGTGGCTCAAAGGGCTGATCCTCCAGAACGGCGGCCAGATTATGAATGAAGATTCATCCGCGCCGCTGTTTAATTCGGAGGCCGGTTATGGTGCGATGGAATTCTGGAAGAGCTTGATTGACGCCGGTCTGATGCCCCCGGCCCAACATGGCGATTCTCGCGACCTGTTTATCGCCGGGCGTGTCGCGTTCTGGATGTCCTCCACCGGCAATATTGGCCGCGTGGCTGCTGGTGCCCAATTCGCCTTTGGCACCGACTTCCTGCCCGGCAATGTGAGTCGTGGAGCGACAGTAGGCGGCGCTGCGCTGGCGATGTTCCCCAGCGACGAAGCCCATGAATTGGCGACCTGGCGCTTCCTCAAGTGGCTCATCGCCCCGGAAAACAGCATCGCCTGGACACTGGCAACCGGGTATGTCCCGATCCAGACAGCAGCGGCAGAAGCCGAAGAAGTGGTTACCGCATTTGAGGAACAACCCGCCTTTGCAGCCGGGTTTGAGCAGCTCGCGGTTGCCAGCCAGTACCCGCATTTCTGGGAAATGGGAACGATGGATGGTCTGCTCGCCGATGCAATCGAACAGGTTGAACTCGAACAGGCTACACCACAGGAAGCGTTAGATGCTGCCGCAGCCGCCTTGATCGCGGAGATGGGCAACTAGCGACAGTTGAAGTACGTCCGCAGAGGGTGGGTGCAACACCCGCCTCTGCGGCATGTGTGATGCCCTCGAATGATGAGACTATAGAGGAGACGGGTTTGGACGGCAAACTAAGATTAGGTGTGAGTACGGCGGCATTTTTCCCACTTTCTTTGCAGGATACGTTTGATATTCTTGCCCAGCAGCCGTGGAATGGGGTTGAATTGATGCCGCAGTCCCCACAGGAATGCTTTCCGGAGTTTGCGGAGACGCTTTTTGAACTCAGTGATGGGCGTTTTGAATTCTGCGGCATTCACTTCCCACAAATTCTGGCTCCCTTCCTGTATAATCCGTATCCGTCGGCGTTCGAGTTCGGGCAGCAGATCTGTCGCGGCCTGGGCGAACTGGCAGGGGCGCTGAAGTGTACGACGATTGTGATTCATGGCCCCTGGGAGAACATGTCCAGAGGTTCGTTCCTGGATGCGACACTTGCCAATCTGCGACTGCTGTGCGATACCGCGATCCGTCATGATGTCATCATCGCGCTGGAAAATACACCCGGTTCCCCGATGGGCAGTTCACCAGAAACCATGATCGCCTTTGCGAAGCAGATTGATCGCCCTAATCTGAGCTATACTTTTGACGTTACCCATACTTATCAAATGCAGCAGGACCCGATGTTCTATCTCCGTGACCTGCCATCTATCGCGCACGTACACGCCAGTGATTTTGACCTGGAAACGAATCAACGCCATACCCCACCGGGGCAGGGATCGGTTGATTGGCCGGCAATTATCGGCGCATTATGGGACAGAGGGTTTGCCGGGAACTTTATCCTGGAACTGCTGCCCGAAACGATGAAACCGGATCCGGTGATAGCCCTTCAGGATTGTACGGCGCTGCTCAATCCGTTGTTTGAACGCTGGCATAATGAGCCAGAAACCTGATTTCGCAAAGTGGTACTATAACAAGGTCGGAAATTTATGAAAGCAGCAAGGTATCACGGGCCACGGAGTATTACTATTGAGAACTTGCCAGAACCAATCTGTAACGATGGCGAGGTTCTGGTTGCTATGAGGGCGTGCGGTATCTGTGGAACGGATGTAAAAACCTATGTTCGCGGCCATCCTCTTATCCCGCCGGGCAGCGTCCTGGGACATGAAGTGGCCGGAGTCGTTGTCGAATCGCGGCGTCCTGATTTTGCAACCGGGGATCGGGTTGTGGCCGCCCCGTATGCGCCTTGCCTGTCCTGTGAGGCGTGCAGGCAAGGTCATTACAGCCTGTGTGAGGATTTGTTTGAGTCCTCCATGGACCCCGGCGGATTCGCAGAGATGGTACGTATCCCCAGGAGGATCGCGGATCAGGCTCTGTTCAAGCTGCCCGATAACCTGGACTTCATGACCGCCTCGCTGACAGAGCCTCTGGCATGTTGTATTCACGGTCTGGAAGCGCTTGATCTGCGTGCCGGACAGTCATTGCTCATTATGGGTGATGGCCCAATGGGATTATTGCAGGCGGTACTTGGCAAGGCTCTGGGAGCTTCGCCGGTTATCCTCAGCGGTATCACACCACACCGCCTGGGTTTCGCCCGAAAAGTCGCGGATGTCGTGATTGATGTTTCCACACAAAACCTGGTTGATGAACTGAAACTCCACACACCATACGGCCCGGAAAAGATTATCGTATCCGTCGGCAATGCGGATGTCGTCCAGGAAGCGTTAGAGCTTGTGGCAAAAGGTGGCGCGGTCAACATCTTCGCGGGGATGCCAAAAGATGCCATGCTCACATTGCCGGTCAACCGCATCCACTATGATGAAATCCGTATTCTGGGTACTTTTGGGTTTGGCCCACAGCATTTCCGCCAGGCGCTGGATGTTCTGGCCCAAAATGATAACGTCTTGAAGGACATGTTTACACATACGACCAGCCTGGACAGCATCGAAGACGCGCTGCAGGCATCCAGTCGCTATGAGGGTATCAAGGGAGTGGTCTTGGTGTAACAGGTGTTGTCTCCGATTCGTGGCAACTCGCTTCCTCTACGCAGAAGGCATAAACAGACGAGCTGTGCTGGGGGCTAAAGAGCGCTGTTCAAACTGAATTGAAACTCGAATATTTACCTGTACTACGGTTAGTTTGACAACAAAGGACGGTATTGAGGTGTGTGTTCGGGTGAGGAACCATGAACACTGTACATGCTGGCTGGGATTGACATGATTGCCAATTAAAAGCGCAAGGTTTATCCCCTGCACTCTTACCAAATCATTGAAAAGTGCCACCCTATCTCGGTCTCATCCCTGAAAACAATGGTGGTTATTTGGTGGAAGCTTCACTAAAGAGCTGTTTCGGTCTGGAAGTCGAACAGGGACAATTGCTCGCTGTCTATACCCAGGCGGATTGAGCTACCAATCGGGAATTCCAGATCGTCCATGCTCTGGAAAATCGCCGCCAGTGATGTTCCCTCCTCTATTTTGAACATCACGATGATCTCGCCAATCAGCCCTTCTTCATTTTCGACTTCCCCCTGCACGTAGCCACCGGCATTCGCGGAAGCCTCCGTATTACCCAGCAGGAAGGCCGTCGCCGGGATGCCCAGGACGACTGCCGTCTTGTTATAGGCGCTCAGCCGGTCATTCCAGTGGGCTGGCAGCCGCACCGGGACTTGCCCGGCAAACTGCACGGTATAGGCATTCCGGTCACTGTCAAACGCCAAGGTAGCAGTGACCAGGTTCATAGAGGGCGAACCAATAAAACTGGCGACAAACGTGTTCGCGGGGTGCTGGATTAAGTCGTCCGCCGTGCCGACCTGCTGTAACTGGCCTCGCGCAATGATGCCGATGCGATCCCCGCTGGCGAGGGCCTCGGTCTGGTCATGCGTGACGTACAGCGTGGGCTTGTGCTTCTCCCGGTGTACCATGAGAATATCGCGCCGCGCCTGTACCCGCAGCTTGGGATCGAGGTTAGAAAGCGGCTCATCAAACAGATAGAGATCGGCGTCCTTCGCCAGCGCCCGCGCCAGCGCCACCCGCTGCTGCTCCCCGCCGGAAAGATCAACGATCACGCGCTGGAGCAAGGGGGTAATACCCAGTTTTTCGGCGGCGGTCTTAATCCGCTCCTCGATCATATTCTTGGGCATCTTGCGGGCTTCCAGTCCGTAGGCGATGTTATCCCAGGCGTTCATGTGGGGATACAGGCCGTAGTCCTGGAACACCATGCCGATATTGCGTTCACGCGGTGGCAGGTGGGTGATTTCACGCCCGGCCAGGGAGATCACGCCGGTGTCGGCGGGTTCGATACCGCACAGGACGCGCAGCAGGGTACTTTTGCCGCCGCCGGAAGGCCCCAGCACAACGAAAAATTCGCCCTCCGGCACAGTCAGATTGATGTCGCGCAGCACCAGGTTCTGGCCGTAGCTTTTATTAAGATTCTGAATTTCGAGAACGGCCATTGCAGTTCCTTTCACGCCTCGGATCGTTCCGGTTCAAGCACAGCGTAATATTCGGTTTGGAAAAGCATCACCAGGGTGGGCACAATCAGCACCATCCCGGCGATAGAAATCATGCCCAGCAGCGCCGCCGCCAGGGAGAACACGCCCAACAGCAGGGTATGCCCCAGGTTGTGCCAGCACAGGCGGCCAGCCCGGCGCAGCACCCGCAGAAGTGACCATTCGGGATAGGCGACGAGCAACGGCCCCCAGTAAAGTGAAACCAGCAGCACCAGAAGCAGTAACAGACGTACGGCCACATCCACGATAAACCAGCCCTGATCTTCCGCCAGAATCGCCAGCGCCCCCAGCCAGAAAAACAGGCTGTACAGCGGCATGAGTTTGAGCAGGCCGGATTTAAAGTGTGTGCGGACGTTTTCAGCGATCAACGCCCACCCGACAGGCTCGCCCTGTGTCACCTCACGCAGCACGCCGAACACCGCCGCCGTCGCCGGGGGAATCGCCAGCGCACTATAGAGGGTGAACACCAGGCGCAGGATGTCCGGCAGCGGGAATGCCCAGGCTAATAGCAGCGGCAGCCCCTGGGCAACCCACAGCAGGTTCAGGCCGATCATGCGCTCAAGCTGTTCGCGCAGCAGGGCGAATGACCGGGTGAGCGGGCCATCGGCTTCCTCAATACGCGGGCCGGAATCATCGAAAAAAGGCATGGCATCCTCAACGCTTGAGCAGCGAATCGCCGCTTTCCGGGTCGAAGAAATGCGCTTTTTCCAGGTTAAGCGCCAGCGGAATCTCTTTCCCCAGGTAAGATGCCGGCAGCCGGGTACGGAAGGTGGCCGTGAAATCCTGTGGTTCGGGTTCAATTGAACTCAGATAGACCGCGCAGCCGGTTGAAGATGGCTCGATCACGTTGACCACCCCTTCGGTCTGGTTATCCTCGGAAACCGGGAAGGGCGCTAACTTGGGCACATGCAGGTCTTCCGGGCGCAGACCCATTTTGACCGTTTTGCCGGTGTATCGCTGTAACTGCATCTGCGCCGACTCTGGCAGGCGCACGCGCAAGCCGGGATTCACTGCGAACAGGGCATCACCGTCTTGTTGGAGGGAGACGGCAAACAGGTTGATGCTGGGCGTACCGATAAAATAGGCCACGAACAGATTGGCGGGGCGTTCGTACAGGTCGCTGCCCGTGCCGATCTGTTCAATCCTGCCATCGCGCATGACGGCGATTCGATCCCCCATCGCCATCGCTTCGGACTGGTCATGGGTGACGTAAACGCTCGGTTTCTGCTTAATCTGGTGCAGCGCCATAATGTCTTCCCGCGCCTGATGCCGCAGTTGGGCGTCCAGGTTCGAGAGCGGTTCGTCGTAAAGGAACAGGTCGGCATCCCGCACCATCGCCCGCGAGAGCGCCACACGCTGGCGTTCGCCACCGCTTAACTGGCGCGGCTTGCGCTTGAGCAGATGGTCAATGCGGAAGGTTTTAGCGGCGGTTGGCACGCGCTCCTGAATCAGACTGCGTGGGGCGCGGCGGGAACGCAGACCATAGGCGATGTTATCGTAGACGGTCAGATGCGGGAAAACCGCGTAGTCCTGAAAAACCATCGCCACGTTACGCTGCTTGGGGCGGATGTCATTGACCCGTTTTTCCCCGAAGATAATATCGCCGCTGGTGGCCGGTTCTAACCCGGCCAGCATCCGCAGTGTGGTTGTTTTCCCGCACCCGGAAGGCCCGACCAGCACCAGAAATTCGTGTTCGCCTAACTCAATGTTGACATCATTCACGGCGGTCTTGGTGTCAAACTGTTTCGTCAGATGACGGATTGTTATTGAAGCCATAAAACCATCTTCTCCGTTCAGAACAGGTCGGGAACACCGGGCAGTCGCAGCGGTGTTTCCTCAGTAGCGTGGAAGAAGTAGGCGCGTTCCCAGTCCGGCTGTAAAAAGACCTGCTTCACGTCCGCGAAATCGAGCGATACCAGCGCATTCACCGGCGACCCGGCCAGATTCCCATGCACGAAAGCCGCCCGTTCGGTGTACAGGCGCTCGATATGGGTGACATTCATGGGGACGCCCTCGCCGGCCTGGAGCGAAACCAGCCAGCCTTCGGGCCGTATCCCCAGGCGCAGCGCACCCGCCGGCAGTTCATTCATCAGGTCATGCGGGATGATCCAGGATGTGCCATCCTCAGACCGGAGCATGTCGCCGCCGAGTTGAACTCGCAGGATGCTGATCGGCGGTGTGCCGATGAGCGACGCGACAAACAGATTCGCCGGGGTATAGTACAGCGCGTCAAAGGTGTCGAACTGTTCGACCCGCCCCGCCCGCATCACGACAATCCGGTCACCCATGAAAATCGCTTCCTGCTGGTCGTGGGTGACGTAGATGGTGGTGATGCCGAACTTGGTCAGCAGGCGTTTCATTTCGATGCGGGTGCGTTCGCGCAGTTTGGCGTCGAGGTTGCAGATTGGCTCGTCCATCAGAAAGACGTTCGGGTCACGCACGATACACCGGGCGATGCCGACGCGCTGCCGTTCGCCGCCGGAAAGCGTGTCTACGTTGCGGCTCAACAGCAAATCAAAGCCGATGCCCATCATTTCAGCGGTTTCGCGCAGGCGCTGTTCTTTTTCCGCTTCGGTCTTCTTCCGCACCTCGAAGTAGTAGCTCAGGTTGCCCTGTCCCTCACGGCTGGGGTAGAGGGCGTAATCCTGAAAGACCATGCCGACGCCGCGTTCCTGCGGCGGGATGTGCGTTACATCGCCGTTATTATAGAAAATCTGCCCGCTATCGGGGAATTCCAGCCCGGCGATGGCCTTCAGAAATGTGCTTTTGCCGCATCCTGACGGGCCAACCACGCTCACCGTCTCGCCATCGTGGATTTCCAGGGAAATGTGATCCAGCGCGGGGACACGCGGCTCATTGCCGACCAGATTCGTCGGTTCATAGTACTTGATGATATTTTCCAGCCTGACACTGCTCATGTTATTTCAATCCCTGGATACGAACACCCTTCATCAGGTACTCGCGCACGATGATGAAAAAGATAAACACCGGGATCGCCTGGAGCAAGCCTAACACCATCAACCCGTTCCACGAAAGCCCCTGGTCAACCAGGTTCGAGACGTTGGCTGACTGCCCCAGGGCCGTCTGCGCGTTGGTCGTCCCGGCGTAGGTGAAGGCGTCCACCAGCCGCCGGATAGCCAGTGTCAGCGGCGCGATTTTGCTATCCTGGATCACGACCAGCGGCCAGAGGTAGCTATCCCAGGTGCCACTGAACTGGAAGTAGATCGTCACGGCGAATACCGGGATACTCATCGGCAGGATAATCCGGCGGAAAATGTTGAATTCCGAACCGCCGTCCACCCGCGCCGCGTTGATGATTGAGTCGGGGATTCCATCAAAGAAACCCTTGAACAGCAGGAAGTTGCCCGCGCTGAACCCGCCCGGAATAATGATCGCCAGGAAGGTGTTCCAGATACGGATGGTGGGAAACGCCGTATCCGTTCCGGGGATCACTGGGGCTACAGGCAGCGGAAAGGGGAAATTGCGGGTCAGCAGATAGGAAGGAATGAGCGTCACGATCCCCGGCAGCATCAGCGTGCCGATGAAGAAAATGAACATGAAGCGGGCGCTCCGGCCCTTCAGGAGCTTACTGGTGGCATACGCCGACATGGACGTGATCGGGATGGAAATCAGCAGCGTGCCGACGGTCATAATCACCGAATTCAGGAAGTACACCCCTAACGGTTGGGAGATCAGGGTTTTGGCCTCTGCCGCCATATTCAGCACCAGATTCCACCCGGCCAGGGTTGGCTCTTTGGGCAGGAGCGTGGGCGGCATCGCCATCGCTTCAGTTGCCGGTTTGAAGGAGGTACTAATCATGATGAAAAACGGGATGAGGTGCATAAAGACGCCCAGGCACAGCAGGGCGACGACCATCCACCAGGCAAACCGCAGGCGGGGCTGCTTGCGTCCAACAACGGGAAAAAGACTCATAGCGTTGACTCCTGTTTTCCGGTTTATTTATCCGGGTCGGCCTGGAAGACGACACGATAGATCAGGGTGATTATCATAATGAGCGCGAACAACAGACAGGCCAGCGCCGTCGCGTCCCCATACCGGGCGTGATTCAGAATGTCCATGATGTACATCACGACGGTTCGGCTGGCTCCGTTCGGGCCGCCATGCGTGAGCAGATCAGGGAACGCGAATTCCTGTAGTGAGCCGATAATGGCGAACAGCAGCGTCATGGCGATGATCGGGCGCAGACGCGGCAGTGAGATCGTCCAGATTTTGCGCCAGAAACCCGCCCCTTCAATCTCGGCAGCTTCGTAGTACGAGCGCGGGATGCTTTGCAGACCGGTCAGGTAGTAAAGGCCCGGCCCGTAGAGCAGAATGCCGGGGACAATCAACCAGAATAACACCCAATCCTGACTGCTGAGGAAGGACTGCGGAGGCATTCCTAAGACCGCTGTTGCCACGTATTGGAACACCCCGAACTGCTCGTTGTAGAGGTACTGCCAGAAGAGCGTGCTAGCGATGCCGCTGAGGGGCAGGAACCACAACAGCATCATCACCCGCATGACGCGGGGCGGCATTTCGAGCAGTAAGATCGAGACAAAAATGGGAATAAAAAATGTCAGCAGAATGGACATCCCCGCGTAAATCAGGGTGACACGGAAGGCCATCGGCACCAGGGGGTCAAGCAGCAGGCGGTTGTAATTATCCAGGCCGCGAAATGTCATCGCCCCACGCAGCGGCGCATCGGTCATGCTGAGGAACAGGGCGACTATCAGCGGATACCAGCCCCAGAAGAACTGAAACAGGAATGCCGGAACCACAAAAATCCCAATCTGGATACGGCGGCGGCGGCGCACATCAGGCGGGGCCGCTGGTGTGGTCGGGCTATTAAGCGTTTCAACCTGAGCAGTCATCGTACTTCTCTTTCACTTAATTTCTCCCCGTTGCGCCGGCAACGCCATAACGGGGGAACGGTGTCTTGCTCCGTCCTGTCGTAAATTTCTCAGTTTTCCATAGGGAGGGTCTGAGACCCTCCCCTACACCTGTAAAACCCTGACAATTGCCTCTTAGCCGAAGTTCGGCTTGATCCGCAGATCGTAGAAGGGCTGGAAGCGTTCCGCGTAGAACTGCGGCGCGACCTGCTGGAGCAGTGCGGCCACATCCGTGTAATACCGGTTGATGCCCTCGGCAAAGGCGTTTTCATCCACCGTCGAGGGGAAGGTCACGGCCTGCTGATTCAGGATGCTTTCCATCTCAGCGGATTCCGACTTCACATCAACCGCATCCCGGGTGAACGCCCACCGGGTGATTTTATCGTACCAGGGGGTATCACCGGGGCCGCTGTTGACTTCCGCCGGGATATACGCGCCGACTTCAGGATGGGCCGGCTGGTTGAAGATGACATCCAGCGATTCGGAGTAGTTGACCCCCGCTGCTTCCTTGAGTGAGCCATCAATGCCGGGGATGATGTCCGAATAGCGGTTGGCATACGGCCAGCGGATCGCGCCCACCACCGCGCCGAGATCGCCGGTCACGTCGTAAATCTCCCGCATCGTCTGGATAAACCCATCGCCCAACAGCATGTGAGAGAACAGCGAAACCGCTTTATCCAACTGTTCAGCGTTGAGATCGGGGCTGAAGGCCCAGGCGCTCGGTGTGATCGGCCCTTCCGGGGTATAACCCTGCGGGCCAAGCGGGGCGCGGACGAAACTCATCATCTGGTCGGCTTCGGCCACTGTGATATTCATCTTGTGCGCCATATCCGAGAAGAACAGGCTGATGCCCGGCGTCATGGAGACGCGGCCATCATAGAAGGCGGCTGCCAGCGGGCCGTTCTGCGAGAAGTCCCAATAGTTCGGGTCGGAGAACACCGACTGATCCTCGAAGTACATCCCTCGCCACAGGTCAACGCCTTCCACCATGTCATCCGCGAAGGTCGTGAAGTCCCAGCGCCAGTTGAAACTGCGCCCCGGCACCGGGTAGCGGGAGACAAGACCATCGAAGCCAACCCCGTAAGACGGCAGAATCCAGTTGAGCGCGTAGGCGGCCATCGCCAGACCTTTACGATCCGGGGTGGTGAGTTTGAGCGCCCATTCACGCATGTCCTGCCATGTCCAGGTCATGGGGATGCGGTCAATCCCGATTTCTTCCAGGTGACTACGGTTATAGAAGTATCCCTGGCTGGAAACAACTTCATAAGGAATGCCAAAAACGCGATCTCCCGTTTTCCAGCGCGCCGTGCTGGCGGCGACGCGGGAGTCGAGCATATCCAGAATATTGTATTTGTTGAAAGCTTCGGTGATGTCGGCAAATGCGCCGGTTGCGAAAGCGGCCTGGATACCGGCCACATTCCAACTGCCCATAACGCCAATCGGGTATGTGAAAGGCGCAGTGCCACCCGCGATTGCCGTCCGCAAACCGGCGGCATCCCAGGGGTTGAATTCAATCTGCTCTACCTTGACGCCGGGGTTCATATCGAGCCAGGCCTGCCAGGCTTTAGCATAGCCCGCCGCGAACGTGCCGGGCTGGGGGTCGGCTAACGGTAAATCCATCGGCCAGCCGGAGGTGTACAGTGTAAGGTCAACGGCAGGATTTACTGTTCCCTGGGCCAGGACGCTCATGATCCCCGGCCCCAGTGCGCCGGAGAATGCCAGACCGCTGCCACTTACCGCCATAGCACGAAGAAAATCCCGGCGCGACATACGGGGAATAGAAGAGGTCATCAGAACACTCCTTTAGGTATAGGGGTGGTGAAGGGGGCATTGAACCCCCTCCACGACCTGTTTTCCGTCTGGTTGTTACTCAGGGAACGACCTGAGCAAAGGAAATGTCATCCACATAGTACGTGCCGGCCCAGTACAGCGAGAACTGGATTTTATCAATTTGCGTCAGATCAACATCAGCATAGGCCGATAGGTTGATGCACATCTGCGTCCATTCGTTCGTCGCCGTCTTGGGGTTCACGCCCGCATCCGGGTTGTCCGTCCAGACTTCGCCCTTCGTCCCGGCAGCGTCAATCAGGGAGACGCCAACCGTATTGGCCGCCTCGCCGCTATTGTTGGTCGTGGTGTCGTAAATCCAGAAGCATACCTTGTCGTAGCCGCTCACATCCAGCGGGCGTTCGCTGGGATACGCGCCGAATGCGTGCCATTCGCCCTCGGCGCTGGTTGCCATCAGGGAGGACGCGCCGCTGAAGGCAATATCGCCCAGGCTGACATCGGCCTGGTAGTCGCTGTAGTAGGTGTCTTCCTGCTCGAAGTCCTGCACAGCGGTAAATTCCAGATTTTCAACAACCGGCTCTGGCACTTCAACCACTGCTTCTTCATTCAGAACGCCGAAGGAAATGTCGTCAATATAGTAGTCGCCCGCCCAGTAGAGCGCGAACTGAATCTTGTCAATCTGGGTCATATCTGCGCCAGTATAGGCTGACAGGTTGACGCACATCTGCACCCATTCGTTCTGGACGGTCTTGGGGTTCGCGCCCGCGTCGGCATGATCGGTCCAGACTTCGGCTTTTGTCCCGGCGGCATCAATCAGGGAGACACCAACCGTATTGGCCGCGGCGCCGTCATTGTTGGCGGTGGTGTCGTAAATCCAGAAGCACACCTTGTCGTAACCGCTCACATCCAGCGGGCGTTCGCTCGGATACGCGCCGAATGCGTGCCATTCACCCTCGGCGCTGGACGCCAGCAGGGAGGATGCGCCGCCGTACACCACATCGGTGCTCAGGCTGACATCGGCCTGGTAGTCGCTGTAATAGGTGTCTTCCTGCTCGAAGTCCTGCACGACGGTCTGAGTCAGATTGGCGGCGGGGTCGGGGATGGCAATCGCAAAGGCGATGTCGTCCACGTAGTAATCGCCTGCCCAGTACAGCGCGAACTGAATCTTGTCAATCTGGGTCATATCTGCGCCAGTATAGGCTGACAGGTTGACGCACATCTGCACCCATTCGTTCTGGACGGTCTTGGGATTGTCGCCTGCGTCGGCATGGTCTGTCCAGACTTCGGCTTTTGTCCCGGCGGCATCAATCAGGGAGACGCCAACCGTGTTGGCCGCGGCGCCGTCATTGTTGGCGGTGGTGTCGTAAATCCAGAAGCACACCTTGTCGTAGCCGCTCACATCCAGCGGACGTTCTGACGGGTACGCGCCGAATGCGTGCCATTCACCCTCGGCGCTGGACGCCAGCAGGGAGGATGCGCCGCCGTACACCACATCGGTGCTCAGGCTGACATCGGCCTGATAGTCGCTGTAATAGGTGTCTTCCTGCTCGAAGTCCTGCACGACGGTGAGGATCAACTGCTGCGGTGGAGGCGCGGCCTGGACACCCTGGCCGAACATCTGAACCGAAATATCATCGAAATTATAGACGCCGGCTGCGAACATCGTGAATTGAATCTGAGTGATCTGGGTCAGATCAACTTCCGTGTAGGCGATCAGATTCAGGCACATGGTTGTCCACTGGTTCTCAGCCGTCTTGGGGTTGCCGCCAACGGCTTCATTGTCTGTCCAGCGTTCGGTGGCCGCGCCGGAGGCATCCACCAGTTTCACGCCGACGGTGTTGCCACCAACGGGATCGGTCACAGTAAAGCACAGCTGATCGTACCCGCTGATGTCCACCGGGTCCGCGCCCAGCGCCGCACCAATCGTGTGCCATTCGCCGGTATCACTGGTGCTGACCAGGACGCCATCAGCAACGCTGGCGACAGCCTGATAAACATCCTCTGTGGCGACTTCGCCCGCAAAATCCTGAAGAGTCACTGGGGCGGATTCTTCGTCCTGGGCAGTTACCGCCACAGCGGAGACGCCCAGCACCAGAACCAGTGCCATAACTCCCAATAAACTGAACATTTTCTTTTTCATTGACATATTTTCTGCTACCTTTCTTTATCTTACGCTATCTGTTCCGAATGGAGTTGACCGGCTTTAATTCTGTGATACGGGCGCGTTCCATTTGAAGGTAACGACACCACCGGCTGGCAGGGTGTAGTCAAAGTGCTGTCCCTGCCAGGCAACGGCAAAAGTAACGTTCTGGGTGGCATGAACGACCAGAACCAGGCTGCCATCAGGGTTCAGGAATGCCACATTCTCCGGCTGCCCTTCTCGATAGGCAGTTGATTCAACCCGGTATGCGCCCGGATCAACCAGCTTGCTCAGGTGACCCAGGATGTAGAATTCCTCGTTGTAGGTGACCTCTCCGCTGGATTGGTCAACCGTGACAACGCCCCGGCAGTTCTGGCAACCACCATTCTTGGGGCCGCTGTTTTCGTCCAGCGCCAGATTCCACAGCAACATGCTGTTGCCCCAGTTGCGGAAGTTGCCAATCGCCAATGTACGAATATTCCAACTCAGGTTATTGGCGAAGCCTACCGCCCAACCCCCGCCCGAACATTCCGTAAACCAGATATTTTTATCGGGGTATGCATCGTGAATCAGGGACTGATTGGCAACATCGCCGCCGTAACAGTGGAAAGCGACGCCGTCAATGTAGGCTGCCGCCGCCGGGTCGCCAAGCACGCGCATCGGATACAGGTACATATCCCAGTTGTGGTCGTAAACCACGATACGGGTTGGGAGTCCGGCATCCCGGAGCGCCGGGCCGAGGTGGTCGCGCACCAGTTCGGTTTCGGCATCGGAGGAAATGCGCATCGTCGGGTAGCCATCGGTGGTGAACATCGGCTCATTTTGCGGTGTCAGGCTGTCAATGGTGACGCCATGTTCGGCGTATGCCTGGATAAACTTCACGAGATAATCTGAAAACGCCCCGTAATACTCCGGCAGCAGCGTGCCACCGTGCAGACTGCCGCCGCTTTTCATCCACCCCGGCGCGCTCCAGGGGGAGGCCATGAAACGAAGCTGCGGGTTGAGTTCCTGCGCCATTTGCAGCGCCGGGATAATGTAGGCTTCGTCGTAATTGATGGAGAAATGTTCCAAATCAGGGTCAGTTTCCCCGCGCGGCATGTCGTCATACGAATAATCGTGCAGGGCAAAATCCGACGCGCCGATGGGGATGCGCACGTAGCTCAGGCCGATACCGTCTCCCTCATGGGTGAACAGATTCCGCATAACGGCTTCGCGCTGCCGGTCACTGAGGATTCGCATCAGCAGCCAGGCCGAAGAATCGGTCATGGCCGCGCCAAACCCTTCCATTCGCTGGTATTGAACCGTCTCGTCAATCTCAATCCGGTACGCGCCCTGGGGCGCTTCTGCCCCTGGGGTAAACGTCAAGTCCGCTTCCCGGCTGAGTTTTTTCGATTGATCGGGCAGTGTCAACCAGACTTCGCTGCCAGTCGTTGCAACGGTGGTGGCGCTGGTGGTCTGATTCATCAAGATAAATTCCGAAGCCCCAGAAATCACAACCAGTAAACTGATAAACAGAAAAATGCGTGTTCGGCTCATGGTTCTATGCTCTGCCCTGCCGCCGAAAGAAAGTAAGTTCGGCCATCAATCCAGGCAAAATCGCCCGGTTCGGTGCTGGCAAACTCCTGATCTCCCAGGGTGATACGCGGCACGACCAGCACACCGCGAAAATGATTGAGTCCCTTAATCATCACGGCGCTGATTTGGCCGTGTTCCAGCCGCAGGAAGGCCCCACCCGCCGGGGCCGCCGATAACACAAAGCGCAGGTGGCGTTCGCCAACCGGCACCGTCAGGCAGGCGGTCTGCGGGCTTCCCGTCGGGAACAGCAGGGTGACGAACTGCACATTCTGCGTCGGGTGGGTTCGCACCCAGACATCCGCCGCGCCGGTTTCCACCTGTGGACGCTCGACACCGGCCAGCCAGCCTTCCAGCGCGACTTCCGGGAACACCTGGAATAATCCAGCGTTTGCCGCCAGGATTTCGCACGGGTGAAAGTGCTCATCTAAATCGGGAAGACTGCCCACCAGCGCCAGCTTGCCGCCACTCCGGGCGTATTCCACCAGCTTTTCCTGAACCGCCCGGTGCATGGTACGATCACAGGCAGTCATGAGGTACGGGAAGCGCAGCCAGTCTTCAACGGTGGTTGCTTGCAGGTTCAGCACACCATAATCGAGGTGCATCTGCCGCATCTCCCGCTGGAAACGCGCCAACTGCTGGCCGTGTGTGCCACCGCTTTCCCAGTCCCATGCCCCCCAGCGCGCCGCCGGGAGATAAACACCCCATGCCGCCGGTTGGACAGGCTGGCAGGCCAGAAACTCGGCCCCGTAACGCGCCATAAAGGTCGCCAGCCAGCGCACAATCTCCGCTTTGGGGGTGATCTCGCCGTGTTCGGTCACCGGCGCAGCATCCGGGTACGGCATCCGGGGGATAATTTCCAGGTTGGGGTCGCGCCCGGCGGTTGCCACCCCTGTATAGACGTTGAAACCGGTTGCGCCCGCGTTCAGGATCGCCAGCGTCTGGTAAAAGCTGGTGGCCGCATCCACATAGGCCGCGTCGTACAGTTCACCAAAACCCCAGTTCTCTTCCAGATTCACCCCTGGGGTACGCTTGGCAGTGAGGATATACCGGTCAAACGTGGCGGGATTGGCGGAGACATCGCCGACCCAGTTGGTAAATCCGTAGTGAACATTGTTCCAGCGTTCCGGCTCAACCCGCGTCAGCCAGGAGTCGGTGCCAAAAGGCTCACCCAGCGGCGGATTCTGGTTGATGAAAATGGGCAGCCTTGTTTGCAGTTGGGCAGACCAGTGCAAAAAGACCTGCCGCATATAGTCGGCCTGGAACTCGCCCCAGTCTATGTAAGGTTGCTGGTGCTGTGAGTGCCCGTCCTGGGGAGGGGGAATTTGCTCCCAGGCGGTGAAGTGTGCCGCGTGCCGCTGGTTGTAGTGACCTAATGTCCGGTAACGCGCTTGCAGAAACTCCCGATAGAGCGCCAATGCCGAGGGGCTGTAATCATACGCCCAGGGCGCGTGCTGACCGTTGGAGTAGATTCCTTCATTGGCGATCTGCAGGGCGATGATCGGGCCATCCGGCGCTTCGTGCGGGCGGATTACCTGTTCGCTGACCTGGGCCATCCACGTGTGTACCAGGTGTGAGAATGCCGGGGAGAAAGGGGCCGGCAGCGGCCAGGGGGCGACTTGCGTTCCGCTGTTATCCAGCGCTGCCCCTGTCCAGTACACGTTTGAATCATACGCATTCAGCAGCGGCTCAATGTCGGGGTTATTCACCGGGCATGTCCAGTCCGGCAGGCCGCCGTAGTTGAGTTCAGCGTGCACAAACGGGCCGGGCTTCATAATGACAGGGAGTTCGAGAGACGCGCATAGCGCCAGAAACCCCAGAACATCGCGGTTAGGTTGGGTCTGCCCAACAAAATCCGGCGCTTGTGTGGAGGATAGCTGATGGTGCCGCCAGGGAATGTAAGCTGTTACAACCTGAATGCCTAAGGACTTCAGGGTTTGCAGCCGGTCAGCCCAGTTCGCCCGATCATCACGATAATAAGGATAATCGGCACTCACTAAAAGGAGCTGCTGCCCATCCCGGAAAATGCGACCATCGTGTACTGAAAAAGCGTGATAAGGTGTTTTCATCAATACTTATTTTTAGTCTTGTTTAAAGACAATATACGACACAAGTTTCATCCTGTCAAGATGATAGCAGTTGGCAAATTCAGGTGTGAAATCAGTGGAAATTGGCCGGGTCCGTAAGGCGAGGCGCGAGCCACAGCCCGCAAGGCTTAGTGCTGATACGCTGATTGTCTCCGGGGCGTGTCGAGCGGCGATTCTACGATGGGTTTTTGCGCATAAACTTGGGGTTGCCGGCTAAAAACTGATCCAACACCAGGCAGGCCGCGCCCATACAGATTGCATCCTGCCCCAACTGCGAAATTTCAATCTGAACCACCTTTCGCAGCGGCGGCAGCGCGTACTGATCTACGTACTCCCGCAGGTAATCGAGAATAGTAGAACCGATTTGCAGGCCAACCCAACCACCTACAACGATCATCTCCGGGTTAAACAGGTTGACCACATTCGCAATCGCCGCGCTCAGATAATAGGCCGTAGCGCGGACAGTCTCTATCGCGGTAGGGTCGCCCTGTTCAACCCCGGCCACAAGGTTATTCAGTATTGCCAGTTGATCATCGTCTTCGTCGTTGGTTCTGAGAAGCGGGCTGTCCGGCGCAAGATCGTGCAGCGTGGCGATCATACCGGGCGCTCCGGCGTAGGCCTCCAGGCATCCCCGGCTTCCGCAGCGGCAGGAGCGACCATCCAGCACAATAATGGTATGCCCTAATTCCCCGGCGCTGTTCGTCGGCCCCCGGTAAAGGCTGCCGTGCGTGATAATGCCCGATCCGATCCCGGTGCCTAACAGAACAACAATTAGATTCTGATAACCGCGTCCAGCGCCGAACCAGGTTTCAGCCAGAGCCATCGCCTTCGCGCCGTTATCCAGGAAAACGGGCAAGGTGATCCGGCTTCGGAGCATTTCGCCAAAGGGGACGTTTTCCCACTTCCATATCGGGGATGAAACATTGTATTTGCCGCCGCGTTCCACCAGGCCGGGAAGCCCCACCCCGACCCCTAGAATCATCTCCGGCTTCAGACCCTCGGTTTTCAGTAGTTCATCCAGTCCATTGACAATATGCTGGATAAACTGCTCCGGCGAATTATCCTGCGGAGCAACCAGATACCGGGCGGTTTTCTGTTTGGTCATATGCAGGTCGAACAGGTCAAGCTGCACATGGGTTTCGCCCAGGTCAACACCGATAAAGTAGCCGTGCTGGGGGTTTACCGCCAGAATCGTGCGGGGACGCCCGCCTTCAGATTCCACCAGGCCGGTTTCAATCACAATGTCTTCTTTCAGCAGATCGTTGACGACATTGGTGATTGTGGCCGGACTCAGCCGGGAATGCTGGCTTATTTCCAAACGGCTCATCGGGCCGTCAAAATACAGGCGGCGTAAGACAGTCTGACGATTGACAGAGCGGAGATCAATGGTTCGCCGGGGGGATTGCACAATAAGCCTCAAGGATATATTGGTCGTATTCTATTTTGGATCACTTAACCTACACAGCTCATCCGGGAAGTGCCCCAGGTTGCCTATCTCCCGTGCGAACATCATAACCGGATGCGGAATGTGGTCCGACAACCTTATTCTATTGAGTAAAATAAGCTCCGTCAAGACAAGCGGGGGCGGGTATAACATTATCGGGCGATTGCACTGCGATAACCTTTGACCTCTTCCCCGCGTCCCGCACGAAGCACGATGAAACATTTGCCTCGATAACAATCTACTACTTGTTATTATTTATTTTACGACATAAAATTAGAGATGTAAAATATGAATTCGCGGCTTGAAGGAGTTTTGTATTATGACGATGTTTCCAGCCAATTTCGTGTGGGGCGCGGCGGCGGCAGCGTATCAGGTCGAAGGCGGCTACAACGCCGATGGGCGCGGGCTTTCGGTATGGGATGCGTTTGCGCATCGTCCAGGGAAAACATTTAATGGTCATACCGGCGACATCGCCTGCGATCATTATCACCGCTACACAGAAGATGTAGCCTTAATGCAGGAGATCGGCCTCCACGCCTACCGCCTGTCGCTTTCCTGGTCGCGCATTCTGCCGCACGGCATCGGCCAGGTCAATGAGCAGGGGCTGGATTTTTACGACCGTCTGATTGACCAACTGCTGGAGAAGAACATTCAGCCGTATGTAACACTCTTTCACTGGGACTTTCCGCTGGCACTCTATCAGCGCGGCGGATGGCTCAACCGGGAAAGTTCCAACTGGTTCGCGGAGTACACCCAGGTGGTGACACGTGCCCTGGGCGACCGGGTGCGTTACTGGATGACGATGAATGAACCGGCGGTGTTCACGGTTCTGGGCCATCTCAGCGGCATCCACGCCCCCGGCGATATGCTCTCCCCTGCCGATGGCTTTCGGATCGCTCATCATGTGTTGATGGCGCATGGCAAAGCCTCCCAGGTGATCCGCAGCGCCAACCCGGAAAGCAAAATCAGCATCGCCAACAATGGCCGTGTGGGCATCCCCCACACCCGGAGCGACGCCGATATTGCAGCCGCCCGCCAATTCATGTTTGATACCACCACACCGGAACTCTGGCACATCAACTGGTGGTCAGACCCAATCATGTTCGGGGCGTATCCCGCCGAAGGGCTGAAGACGGTTGAAGCCATGCTTCCCGCCGGATTTGAAAAAGACATGCCAGTCATTCACCAGCCGTATGACTTTTTTGGCCTGAATATATACTGGGGTACTGAGGTTCGGGCCGATGGCAGCCAGGGCTACAGCCAGATTCCACGCCATGCCGGTTCACCGATTACCGCGTTCCACTGGGATATCACGCCGGAAGGCCTGTACTGGGGGCCGCGTTTCTTATATGAGCGTTACAAGCTGCCGGTGGTGATCACCGAAAACGGCCTTTCCAATTCGGACTGGGTGCAGCAGGACGGCAAAGTGCATGACCCGCAGCGCATTGACTACACGGCACGCCACTTACAGCAGTTCAGCCAGGCATATCAGGATGGGACGGAAATCGGCGGCTATTTCCACTGGTCCATCATGGATAACTTTGAATGGGCGGAGGGGATGAAACACCGCTTTGGGATGATCTACGTGGATTATCCTTCGCAAAAGCGCATCCTCAAGCAATCGGCTTACTGGTATCGGGATGTTATCCGGTCAAACGGCCATGCGTTGGCATCCGGCAATGGTTCAAACGGCGGGTAACGATTTTACGACTATCGGCAGATCGGCGCGGAAGTTCATAGGTCTGATCCTGTACACCTTCTCTGATCTGTTTCGTTGGAATAATGAGTATTCATATCTCCTCGTCCATCCGGCGGCAGAGCATCTTGCTTCGCCCCACGCCTGGCACCCGCCGTCATCACATCCCCCGGCGACCTTCCACACCCGTTTCCGCAGTGGTGCTGGCCGAGAGCCTGCCCCGCGATCCCGTCATGGCGTCCGCTGCCTTTCTCATTGCACAGTACCACGCCACCCCACTGTCTCATAGCCGCCAGCGGCTACGGCTACGGATTTGCCTCTGGCTGGCGCCGCTTCA
>JACKCH010000014.1 GCA_020634115.1 Anaerolineaceae bacterium | reverse complement strand
CCCTAGCAATCAAGAATCGTCTAATTTAACACGACAAAGAGCCATCATTAAAGCGTGTCAACGACAGAAGCGGTGGTCTGTTTTGCCGTCGTAGTTTTCAAGACTCAATTGATTGAACAATTAGATAACGCAGAAAAAGCCTTGGATATCCTTAGACAATTCTGCCCTAAATTACCCAACGGAATTGATTTGTTTGCACTTCGTGCTTCATCTGGCGCGTTCATAAACTAAAACACTCATCGCCACTCTTACGGGTGGCGATGTTGATTCCCGTGGTCGATTGCGGTTGAATAGCCTGGGCATCCAGGAAATGTCATCCTTTCAAAGCCAGTGAAGGTACTGTTGGTGTGTTGGTGGCAGATGTCGGCTTGCTGATATCCCTTTTGTGGTTGGTGAACACGAAGATCTGAACTATGTTTCTCTATCCCCTACGTGTCGTGCTGTTTTATGACCTGGTTTTAAGGAATATCATCCAGCTTCGACTTTACCGAACAGGGTAGCCATACAATGCAGCGTGTTCCTTTATCAATCTCACTTTCAATTTCTATCTTGCCCTGGTGACGGGTGACACAATCTCTGACGATACTCAGCCCCAGGCCGGTACCACTGGCGTTCCTGGCATTCTTCGCCCGGTAGAATGGCTCGAACAATTGGGGCAGACTATCTTTGGGAATGCCGATTCCCTGGTCGGCGACCACAAGCCGGATATGCTCATCTTTTTCGATGAGGGTGACCGTCACATTCATCCCCGGCGGTGAATACTTCAGTGCGTTTGACAATAAATTCGACGTGATCTGACGTAGCAGCTTAGGATCAACCTGCATTGGGTGATTCAGGGTACTTTGAAAGACGATTTTATGGGACTGCTGGTCAATCAGCCGGAATTCTTCGACGATACCTTCAATGAAGTCTGTAATATCCAGGGATTCTGGCGCAAAAGCCAAATTCCCGCTTTCTAGCTCCGCCAGCATGAGCATCTCATCAAGCATCTGGACGAGGAAGGTGACCGAACCATCAATACGATCCAGATGGTAGTGTTTCTGTTCGGTTGTTATGCGTTGTTCATAGTTGCGGATGATATTGGAAGACGATAGGATGAGCGCCAGGGGATTGCGGAAATCGTGTGAGAACATAGCGACCAGGCGAGTCTTGAGGCGATTTTTCTCGTGTTCTTCGATCAGGGCGCTGTTTAGCATGTCTATACGATTCTGCCACTGTGCCTCCTGAATAAGCTTCAGATCCAGGCGAGAGCGCACTGCATTCATCACCTCGCTGTGGGTGAATGGCTTGGTCAGATAATCATCCGCACCCAGATTCATCCCTTTGCGTACCGAATCCCGATCTGCCGACGCAGTCAGGAAGATAAACGGGATATGCGCGAAATTCACATTCGAGCGAATCTCAAGCAGTACCTGATGACCATCCATTTCTGGCATGGCAATATCACAGATAATCAGGTCAGGCGATTCCTGGTAGATGGCTTCTATACCCAGGCGACCATTTCCGACTCCCCGAACATCATAGCCTTCAAATAGCAGCCAATCCACGACTTCGTCCCGAATCGGCGCTTCGTCTTCAATCACGAGTATCCTGGTCATTCGGACGACTCCTGGTGAGTTCCTTTCGGGAAAATGACAATAAATGTGGTTCCCTCATCCACCTGGCTTATGGTATTGATGATTCCCTGATGCAATTCCACCGCCTGTTTAGCGATGCTCAACCCGAGACCAGTGCCGGAAATTGTGCCGACATTCCTCGCTCGGTGAAACGGCTCAAACAGATGTTTCAAGTCGTCCTCTGGGATGCCGATGCCCTCGTCCTGCACCTGTAATGTGATCTGATCTTCGTCATGACTCAGACTAACCTCAATCTGTTTACTGTCAGGCGAATATTTGAGCGCATTGGAAATTAAATTGCTGATAATTTGGCGCATCAACCGTACATCAAAATCTGTAGTGACTGGCGGGGTGATGCAGGTGTATCGAATACGATTATGATACGGTATCTGGCTTTCAAATTCCTCAATAATCTCGTGGCAAAGCAGGTGAATGTCACCCGGTTCCGGTTGGAACTCCACGCGCCTGGCCTGAATGCGTGCCAGTTGCAGCACTTCCTCCATAATGCCTTTCATATAGGCGACGTGCTGGCGGATCTTATCCAGGCGAGCATCAATCTGGTCTTGATCCATCCGTTCGCGATAAATCGTCAGTGTTTCAGTCGTGGCGAGGATAGATGCCAGCGGCGTGCGGAATTCGTGAGATGCCATCGAGACAAAACGGGTCTTGAGGTCCCCCAACTCCTTTTCCTGAAGAAGGGCTTGTTTTAGCACGGTTTCAACCCGCTTGCGCTCGGTGATATCCATCACAAAACTCATCGCCATCTGGCTGGAGTCTACATCAATGTAAGTGAGCTGAATATCCGCCGGGAATATACTCCCATCTTTGCGCTGTACCGAAAGTTCCAGTGCATCCATCTGGTGTTCTTTACTGGATTGGAATTCGTGACGCCGTTGCCTATGATCGCCCCGAATAGTCTCGGGGACAAGGAATTCAATGGTCTGTCCGATCAGTTCCTGGCGTTCATAGCCGAAGAGTTTTTCCGCTTCGCTGTTAATCAGGGTGATTTTGCCGGTTGAGTCGCTGATGACGCAGGCCAGCGGAGCTGCTTCGATAAACAGGCGGAACTTCTCTTCGCTTTTGCGCAGGGCTTCTTCTGCCGCTCTGCGTTCGGTGATGTCATGCGCCAGGCCAATGAGTTCGTGGGGCGCTCTCGTTACCGGATCGTAGACAATGGTGTAGGTGGCCTCTATCCAAATGTAGTGACCATCTTTATGCAGCAATCTTTCAGTGACCGAAAAGAATGCCTTGCCAGATTCTATCGCTTCAACCGCAATACGCTGAGATACAGGCTGATCGTCAGGATGAACCAGGAGCAGGCCAGAACGTCCGATGAGTTCTTCCGGCTGATAACCGGCCAGCGAGTAGCTGGATGGCGTAATAAAGGTGATGGTGGTATCTATCGTCTGCTTGACGATGACATCCTTGACATTTTCCGCCAGCAGGCGGTAACGCTGCTCGCTTTCGCGTAGGGCGAATTCAGCGCGTTTGCGGGCCAGCAGCGAGCCGACTGTCATCGCATACAGCGCAAGGACATCCAATTGTGTTTTGCTGATGGGATGTTGCTGAATCGCATTGTCAATTGCCAGCCAGCCCAGTGCTTCGCCATTCCAGAGAGTCGCAGCGGCGTTTTGCCCGGTTCCGATGGGTTTGAAGTCGGAATAGAGCATTACCTTTTCGTCAAAGGCGAAACGCTCTCTTCGATCCATCGCTCGTCTCAGAATTCCGGTCAGGCCAGCGGCGTTGAAGCGTTGATGGTGTTCATCCACCAGGTTGCCTTGTGGATCAGTACCATACGTGCCTACGGCCTCCCTGGTCTTGGTGTCATACAACAGCAGCCCCATTCGTTCAAAACCAAAATGAGCCAGCCCTTCCTGGATCACGCTGCGATAAAATTCATCCAGCGTTTCCACACGAGTGAGGTGAATTGAGATTTCGTGCAGTGCCTTGAGGTAAGCCTGCATCTGGCGCTCCTCCTCCTGCTGCTTGCGGATCATTTCTTCGGCCAGACGCTGTTCGGTGATGTCCTTGAAGGTGGCAACAACGGCAGAGGGCTGGGTTCCACCAGCTTCAATAACGGCCTGAGAGTTGATCGAAATCCAAGCCAGTTCTCCGGTCGGTTTATGAACGCCCATCGTGACGTTATACTGGGGTTCCCCGGTGCGAAGCGTGACCATCGCCGGATGGGTTTCGTCGAGGAAGGGGGAATTATCTTTGTGAACAGCCTGCCAGCGCGGGTCAACCGAGGTGCGACCCATCATCTGGTCTTTCGTCAGCCCCAGGATGGATTCGGCGGCGGCGTTATATACCTGAATCGCGCCGCTGGCATCATACATCACAATCCCTTCTGACATCGCGCTAATCGTAGTGCGATAGCGTTCTTCGCTCTCGCGCAGGGCGATTTCGGCCTGTTTACGGTCAGTGATGTCGAATGCAGTCGAACGGCTGGCAATGAAGCTGCCGTCTTCGTCATAGAGCGCAGTGGCGCTCAGGAGGACCTGCATGATACTCCCATCTTTGCGGATCAACTCAAATTCAATGTCATTCATCCAACCGCGTTCTTTGAAGAGGGGGAAATTCTCAGCGAATCTTTGCATGCAATCGGGTGTGATGATGTCCTTAAAGCGCAGCTTGCCGACAACCTCTTCATTGGTATAACCAAGCCATTTGAGTTCCGTGTCATTCATCCGTGTAATCAGGCTGGTTGCATCCACTGAGTGGTAACCGCAGGGCGCGTTGTTATACAGGTCTTCGATTTCTGCTGCGTTCTTTCGCAGTGCATCTTCGGCTTGTTTACGCTCGGAAATATCCACATACATGCCTAGCACCCCGATGATATTGTCGTCTTCATCCCATAATGGGAGCTTGCTGGTCTGAGCGTGGATCTGCCCGCCACTAGCGATCAGCATTTCTTCTTCATATGCCAGGTGCGGAACGCCGCTGCTTATCACCGCAAGGTCATCGGTATTAAAGCCTTCTGTGTGCCCTGCCATCCAGGGTAGCTGTGTGTCTTGTTTGCCGATAATAGCCTTTGGGTTGTCCAGGCCAACATCGGCGGCAAATAACTTGTTACACCCTAGGTAGTTGAGATTCTTGTCCTTCCAGAACACCCGTACCGGGATGGTGTTCAGTACTATTTCCAGCATATTCTGGGATTTACGCAACGCCTCCTCACTCTTGCGCAGCGCCTCCTCGCTGTTCTTGATCCGGGTCACATCATGGGTGATACATAGCACTCCGGTAACTTCATCTTCCAGATTTCGTACAGGTACTTTATTGGTCAGTACCCAGGCATGTTTGCCGCCGGAATCGGTATAATCGTCCTCGATGTCGCTCAAGGAATGACCAGTCTTAATAACCTGTTCATTCTCCTCCTGGAATTTCGCCGCATTTTCGGGTGAAAACAGGTCAGAGACGCTTTTTCCATTCAATTCTGTGGGGTCGGCATAACCATGAAAACGGGCATAAGCTAGGTTACAGAGGTTATAGCGGTGTTCCCGATCCCGGATATAGATGAAATCTGGTACCGTGTCAATCACTGCCCGCAGTAGGTTACGCTCTTCGGCAATAGTCTGTTGTGCGGTTTTGATGGCGCTGATGTCTAAATGTGTTCCAAGCATCCGCAGCGGTTTGCCCTCGGATGTCCACTCCATCACTTTGCCACGATCCCAGACCCAGACCCAGTGCCCGTCTTTGTGTTTCATGCGGACTTCGCAATCGTAGTAATCCAATTCCCTCGAAAAGTGTTTTTCCAAACGTTGGTCAGAAACTTTCAAGTCATCGGGATGCGTGAGTTTTATCCAGGTTTCAATGTTGATTGGCGCTAATTCCTCCAGTGTGTAGCCTGCGATTCCCGCCCATCGTTCGTTGAATGTGGTTTCACCGGTCTGGACGAACCATTCCCACGTTCCCGCCTGCGTGCCGTCAATCGTCATTTTGAGACGCTGTTCACTGTGTCGCAACTCCTCTTCGGACCGAACACGCTCGGTGATGTCACGTGCGGCGGAGTAGATCAAACGACCATGGGGATGTGAACGCCATTCGATAAGGCGGTAGCGGCCGTCCTGTGTGCGGTAGCGATTGACGAAATTAATCACCTGTTTCTGTTCCGCCAATTCGGTTAGCGCCCGCAGGGTGGCTTCCATGTCATCAGGATGTACAAAATCCAGGAACTTACGCCCCTCAAGTTGCTCAATTGGATATCCTAATGTTGTTTCCCAGGTTTTGTTGAGTTTAACGAATTTGCCGTCGGTGTCTGCAATAGAGAGCAGGTCCAGGGCGACTGTGAAAAAGCGATCCAATTCAGCATACTTCTCCGTCAATTCCCGTTCCATGCGTTTACGCTCAGAAACATCCCGGATGATGCAAACCAGACTGGCGACCGCTTGGTGGGAACGATTTACCGGAGCGATACTGATTTCTACATCAAAATGACTGCCATCCTTTCGCCTGCCGCGAACCTCAATCTGTTGTGTTTCATGGGTTGCAGTAACCTGCTCAAAAGCCAGTCCGATTGAATCCCGATTGTCAGGGTGGAAGTAGGATCGCAGTCGTTTGCCGAAATAGTCATCGCCAGACAGCTGAAAGAGTGACTCAAAGGCATAGTTAGCCTGCTGGATCCCCCGCTTAACATCCAGCAGCAGGATGCCGTCAGCACTATGGTTGAAAATGGCTTCAATCCGGTCTTTAGCGCGTTCGAGTTCGGTAGTGCGTTCCGCTACATGTTGTTCAAGTTGTTCGTTGAGGGTTTGCAGTGTGATTTCCGCTTGTTTTTCTTTAGTCTGGTTGATGGCAATCCCGCCGATCAGCGGCAAGCCACTTTCCTGAGGTATCAGGAATTTGAAGATCCGCCAGTAATGAGTTGCGCCGTTGCGCTTACCAGTATATTCAAATTCCATCGTTTCCTGACCGGACTCTATCAACCGGCGGTTCTCATCCCGAATGAGCTGCGCCATTTGGGGCGTGGTGTATTCTTCTGGCGTTTTGCCAGCGATTTCATCCGGCGACATATTGAAGGAACGTGCATTCCAGGTATTGCAGTAATGGATACGCCCACTGCTATCCTGAATAAATGTCCCAGCAGAAAAGTGTTCCATGAAGCTGTTGAACAGGCTGTTGCTCTGGCGCAGGGCGGCTTCAATCCGTTTCCGGTCAGAAATATCAACAGCGGCAGTGAAGTTATAACGTTTGTTATTTAGTAGGAGAATTTTGGCCGTGAGGATGACCGCAAGGGGATCGCCGTTTTTGGTGTAAATGGTGGCTTCTTCATTTTCGACATATCCCTGACTCTGGAGTTTAGTGATAACTCTCTGTCGGTATTGGTTATCCAACCGTATCACATCAACCGACTGCCTGCCGATGACTTCCTGTTGGGTAAAGCCCAGTTTTTCACAAAAAGCCTGGTTGACTTCGACGTATTCTCCGGTCTCGAGTGCACTTAAGCCCATTATCACCGGACTGTCGTGAAAGGCACTGGCAAACTTTTCTTCCGACATTTTTAAGGCAGAGATATCTTTGCTTACGCCAAACAGCGCAGGCTGCCCATCCCACATTCCCTGGGTAATATAAGTCTCTACTGGAATCAGGTCGCCTGCTTTGGTCTGAATCGGCACAGCGTAATAATCGCGCTGGCCTTGCAACATCTCAGCAACGTTCTGCGCGGCTTCGGTGCGGCGTTCGGGGGGATATACCACCAATACCGGTTGGTTCACCAGTTCTTTCCGCGAATAACCAATTCGTTCAATCACCGGCTGATTAACTTCACGGATATTCCCTTGCATATCCAGCACAAAAAGAAAATCCCGGATACTGTGAAACAGCGTACTGAGGTTTTCTTCCTGATGCTTTAAAGCACTTTCGGCCTGCTTGCGTTCTGTAATATCACGCAGGACCTCATTGATGCGGATCGGGGCTCTCTGTTCATCATAGTTGACCCAGGCCCGGTGGTACAGCCAGCGCACCTGACCATTCGGCCAGATTACGCGATGCTCAAACTCGGCAAAACCATCGAGTAAAGCAGTTTCCCGAGCTTTCCGTGCTGGTTCCAGGTCGTCCGGATGGACGATTTCTGTATAGAAATCCAGGTTCTCCCCGAAATTCCGTAACGGGTATCCCAGGGTTTCTTCAATGGAAGGACTGGCATAAATGAAACGGCGGTCAACCAGCGAGAACGATAGGATGGCATCCTGCATGGTATCCAATATCTCGACTAGGATGTCGTGATCGGGGGAGGAGCTTGAGGATTTGCTCATGCAATTTATGGCGCTGGAACCCTAATGCTGACTACTGGGAGGAAGCGCCTCTCCTTTCTCGTTAGCCTAACCGGATAACTGTGGCTGATATGTGATGGCGATACGCTCTGGGGTTTGACGTGGAAGGGTTTGCACAGGAGTGATCGCCGTATGGTGTTAGCTGCTAATCGTTCACGTTTTAAGGTATCCGCTCAACAGGCTGAAAACTCGATCAACTGCCACGATGTCTGCTATTATTTGCAACCACATGGGCGAAATGTGAAGCGCCTAGTCACTTTACCTTATCTTAAATGTAATATGTAAATAAATAGTATTTGCCTATGTTATATACTAGGGTTCATCGCAGATTTCTTCAAACGCAACTCTCTTTTATTATATTGTAACAACTCTTTTATACCGTTAATGTTTGGGTGTGATTTGCAGGATGTGGCTGCCTGGAACTAGCAGGCAGAAAACACTTATTCTCATCTGTGATTACGTTCGTTATAATCAAACTTCATAGGTTCGACATATTCTGGAACGATTCAGGTTCACATATGCTCAGGGATTTACAGGTTGTAGACACGGTTTAGGTTAGTGATAAGGGAAAAAGTATGGTATTGGTAATCAAGAAACGTGCGAACGGTGAGGAAATTGCGCGGGCCGAAGAGAACGGCGGCGCACAGGTGTTCGAGGGGAACTGGTATTTTGCGCCGGATCGCGTCCAGATGGGATCACTACAGGTCACGGAGCGCACCTATACCTGCCCATATAAGGGGGTATGTTTTTGGATCGACCTGGAAACACCGGATGGACACGTCGCCCGAAATATCGCCTGGGTGTACCGCGACCCGAAACCTGGGTACGAGTTTATCAAAGACCAGATTGGTTTTTATTGCCGCAATACCCAGGGCACAATCGCCGAACAGGTTATGCAAGCCTAACTAGAGGCTAAAGCCGTCCGGTTGTTGCAATAGGCATGGTTAAATACGGCGTTTACCCGCCTCCCTGCATGGCTGTGGGGAACAACGCCTGAGCGTCATTAAAGGCGCTTGAAGCGTCCTCAGCCAGTTGTAACCCGGTATTCGCTGAAAACCGAGGGTTGCCACTGTCACAGGCCTGCCGGAACACCGTCCAACCCGTTCGCACTTTCGCTAGCCCCAGGTTTACAAAGCTGACAGCGTTGGCTAAGGCGAGATTTTGCTGGCCTTCGGCTGGACTCAGGAAATGGTCTTCTGGGATAGCGGGCTGCGGCGCATTGCAGCCATTGGTTTGCCCGGACTGCTGTGTGTCTTCCCAATACGTTTTGAGTAGGCTGCTGGCGCCATCAGGGGCATTCACCTGGTCTATGATGCGCTGCAACGCCTGAAGATGGGTGCGGGCATCCAGCGTCGGTGAGGGGGCTATCGCCAGGGTGGGTGTCACCACCACTTCAACAGTGGGCGCTTCAGTAGGCGGCACTGTTGCGGTAGGCAGCGTCTCGGCGGCGGTCAGGGCGGTTTCGAGTTGGGGGAGCTGGGTGAGGATGCGCCCCAGGGTTTGCATTGGCCCATTTACGGCCTCTGCGGTGAGTGACTCGCGCGTATTGCAGTAATCGTTGTAGGGCGTCTGCGCGATTATCAGATCGGTCAATGTGGTGTTGAGTTGCTGCGCCAGCGTGTTTATATCGGGGAAATCCGCGCTGTTCTGCGCTGAAATTGCCAATGGCGCCAATTCATTCAGAAAGACCTGACAGCTCATCTCGCTGCCATCCAGCACATTCTGGTATTGGCCTTGCAGTGTAACCACGTTGTCGTTGATTTTCGTAAACTGTGCGCGGAATTCGGCCAGCAGAGTGGCGCGGTCTTTGTCGTTGGTGGCGACCCGCGCCGGGGTTGGTTCGCCCGTCGGGGTGACGTTGAGCAGCGATGGCAGCAGGAAACCCACCGCAAACAGGACGACGGCCAGCAGCAGCATGACGACTTCGATTCTCACCATCGTGCGAGTTGGGATGAGTACACGCCGCCCGCGTTTGCCTTCCAGCGCAACCCGCTGCAGCAAGGCCAGCGTTTCTTCTTCTTTATCGCCTGCCAGTGCCTCTTCCAATGCACGGAACATGCCCAGGGAATATTGGGCTGCATCCCGTACACGGGCATCAGGGTCATTTTTGTAAGCCTGTGCCAGACTGGTAATCGCGCTCGGCTCACCGGCCTCGCCTAACCATTGGGCGGCTTTCAAACGGGTGTTGGCGTTTTTAGAGGAGAGTTCCTTGATCTTCTTCCGCACTTCGGCTTCAAATGTCGCCAGTTCAGCCATCGTGAAATCGTACTCCGCTGAGATGTGACCGTAATGTTCTAATCATACGGCATGTTGGTCATTAGCGAAAGTCATTTTCGCCCTATGTTTCAGCGTTTGTCGGCTTTCTGCGCTTTGCCCAGCACAACTTTGCCCGACTGCCCATTGACGAGTGCGGTGCGGATGTCATTATCTTTCTCAATGAGCGTGGCGACCCATACCGGGAGTAGCAGCAGTCGAAAGGTCATACTTTGAATATTGCTAAATACCGAGATCGAGACATCTGAATCATCACTCATTTCGCGGCGGGTATGGCGACCTCGCATGATCCCGGCGGCGATGCTGCGGGCTTCCAGCGCCGCCTTATCGAAGTCCATCGTGTACAGCCCTGCTGGGTATTTTGCCAGAAGCTCTGGCTCAAAAGCCGTTGCCTGTCCCAAATCGTAGTCGCCAAGTTGCGCTGTCAGGAAGCGGGGCGGGGAATCCACTGCGCATACTTCAATATCATACAGCGCATCGTTAAAGGTGGTCTGCTGGTAGGCTGATGCCACGCGTTCGTAGTTACGATAACGGTCATACTCGGGTGAGTTATCAATCCGGGTGCGTGTTCCCTGAATGATGGCGTCAAACACCCAGAAGGGCAGGTAAAATCCTTCCAACGATGCCCTTGCCACCTGGTTATTACCAAAAAGCCCTTTCACTCGTTCTCCGAAGCCCTTCAGTTCCTGTTTGATTGCTGCACCGGCTGCTTCGCGGGTGATAGAAAACGGCAGAATCCCCGCTGGTTGCTCGAATGAACCCAGTGTGTCCTGTGTGATGACATGATTCGAGCCGCAAAACGGGCAGCGTGTGGAGAGTTTATTCCCGGCAATTGTGCGCTCCGCCCCGCAGTTATTACAGTGCAGCAGGCGTTCCCCGATTACCCATTTTTCAGATTGTGCTTTGCGTTCCAGCAGCGCCGCCACCAGGATGTCGCCATCGCCCGCGCTTCCATGTGGTTTCGCCGCCGTATACCCGCAGAAGCGGCATTCCACGGTTTCGGTATCGTCATTGATGGTCAGGTCGCCACCACAGGTAGGGCAGTGGAGTGTTGTGGTTTTGGTGTTGACTGGCTCTTCAGCGCGTATGAGTTGCGGTTCGTCATAGTGATAGGTGCGTTCAGCTTCCTCCGGTGTCAACCTACCTTGCAGCACCATTAGCATTCGCACGGCTTCCATGTGTCCGGGGAAATAGGCCAGAATCGTACCCAGATGATCCCGTTTAACGGCCTCATTATCGGTGGTTTTGGCGATCCACAGGTGCGGGTCAACGAAATCCTGCTGCAATTCAATCGCACGCTGAAACGATTTAATCGCTTCGGTTTTGTTATTCTGGAACAGGTAGTCATGGCCGGTGAAAAAAAGTGCGCGTGCACGGCTGTTGACTTCGCCCACATGGGTGATGCTCACGGGTGGGCGCGGCCCCTGCGTCTGGACTTCCGCCACTTTCTCATCCAGGCCTGTATCCCGTTCGTAACCACAGCTTTTGCAGAAGATGTGCATCTCTGGCGCGAATTCAACGGTCATCCGTTCACTGCATTGGGGACAGGTCAAATTAATGCCCATAAAAAAACCCTTCATTGATTGAAACATCATCACAAGATCAGTATAGGGGATTTCAGCGTCAAAAAGTTGTGAAATTCTGATTTGTTGACGTGGTATGGTGGCAGTGTAAACCAGTTTCGAACCGGATTCTTCCCAAACTGTACTTGCAGTAGCGGTATCAGCCGGGTTTAATTAAGACATCTCTTTGTAACTTATAAGAATGGCCTGTGCAGGTGACGCAACCTGGTGTGATCCGACTGTCAGCAGTAAAAAGGGGCGACAAGATGATGATTGAACTGGACATGAATATCACCAAAGTAAAGCGGAATCAGGCGTTGGAGATTCTGCGGCGGGCGAAGTTGATGCCAGATAAGTTCACCGCGCACCGCAACCACACGTTCACCGCACGCTACCTGCGTGACCGTGCTGAAGCCTTTGAATCGGCGGATGAATTTGAAGCGCGTCTGGAAAAATCCGACTGCCGGATTGCGATTCTCAAACGACCCAGCCCCAGACTTGACCGGGGGAAATATATCTCACTGAAATTCACTTTTGCCGTGTTTAATCCAGGTGTCCCCGCGACCGTCGAGCGACCATTGGCAAAAGCCAGCTAGTCCGCTGCGTTTGCTTGCCTGGATTTCCTGATTACGCGGCTCTATGCGGACGTGATTGTACATAACAATGTTGGTATAATGACCATGTCCGTTTCACGCGTTATTCGCATTAAAATGGAATCAATATTCGTGCAAACAATCAACGGCCAAGATGATTCAAATAAAAAGTCTGTATTTTGTAAATTTTTGCACGGTTTCCCTTCAATTGCACGTATACTACTACAGCAAGCGAGTAAACCGATGGCGACATGAAGGAGTGCACTGTGCCGGTTTTATTGTTGGCTCAGGGGGATAACGAGGCGAAGGATATGCTGCGCAGCGCGATTGAAGCGCGCTACGGTTTGCAGCCGCCAGGATTAGAAAGTTTACGCATTGATTTTAAGGGACGTACCCGTGTAAAGGTCGGCCCGATTACCACCTGGGTGCCGATTGAAGCGACAGCGCACTTTTTGTTCCCCACGTCACTGCGATGGGATGCGACCATTCGTCCGGTGGGGATCGCCGTTCAAAAAGTGACGGAAACCTTTGATGGAACTGTTTACCGCACGGTACGGGGCGGAAATCCAGCGACGATTATCTCGGATGAAGATGCCATTCAATCTATGCAACACCGGTTATGGGCGATTGCTGCCGTGTTGCTGACGCCATTGGGCGAGATGTTTGTCTCACTTGTACGCAAAGAGGATTTCGCGTTTGAGGCGCTGAATACGGAAATTCATGCTGCTGCGACACTCTCCTTGCGGGAGAACAACACATTACACACCGTTTCCGTCCGTTGCCTGAATCCTGATACCGGTCAGAAACAGAATTTCATCGTCCGGCTTTCCGAAGAACAGTCGCCTGTAGACGATTTTATGCTGCCGTGCAAGATCAGCGCGTTCTGGGATGATTCCCCATACTTTGAAGTTGAACCGGTTGGCGTGCAGAGCAATCCCGAAATCACGCCAGAAGTATTTACGTTAAGCGATAACCGTTCCTGAATATGTACTGGCAAACCAGGTTTCCTCGAACTAACCCCGCATGGACGAACAGACCATTCACCGTTTGAATGCTATCAACCGCGAATTTTACCGGATCACAGCGGTTGAGTTCGACCAGACACGAGGACAGTCGTGGCCGGGGTGGGATCAACTGCTGCCATATCTGGCTGTGCCACTGCATGTGCTGGATGTAGGCTGCGGGAACGGGCGTTTTGGCGTGTTTCTGGCGGAGCATCTGGATGGCGAGATCACCTATCGCGGTGTGGACAACAGCCCGGCGCTGCTGGTGGCGGCAGGGGAGTCCCTGGCCGCGCACCCGCGGCTCGCGGCACAATTGGAAATCCACGATATTCTGAGTGCGTTGCCGGATACAACCCAATATGACCTGATCGTTTTGTTTGGTGTGTTGCACCACGTCCCCGGTACGGCGCGACGTGTAGCGCTGCTGCGGGATTTAGCGGGGCGGCTCAAACCGGGCGGGTTGTTGGCGTTCGCCTGCTGGCGGTTTTACGAATATTCCCGTTTTAAGGAGCGGATTCAGCCCTGGCCGGATGACCTGACCGTCGAGCAGCATGATTATCTGCTGGATTGGCGGCGGGGCGCGGTGGCGCTGCGCTACTGTCATTATGTGGATGACGCTGAACACGCCGCTCTAACCGCCGCCACCGGCCTGACAGAAATCGTTACTTTCCGGGCAGACGGCTTCACTGGGGATGTCAACCGCTATTCCGTGCTGCAAAAGTGAGCCGACCTGCGTTACAATCACCCCGCTGAACCCTATAAGCGCAGTTTCCCAGGTGACAGGCTGATGACCGGACCAACAATTGCCATCCTGACCGATACGCCGCAATCCGGCAGTGTGTACCCCACGCCTTACGGTGAGTCCGCACCGATTCGGGCATGGGAACTCGAAAGCCATACTGTGCTGGTAGGCACGCCGGGTGTGGACGATCCCCGCGCTACCATACAGGCGCTCAAAGACCGGGGGGCAACGCATTTGTGGCTATGTGAATCGGTGGGGGCGCTTTCACCGCTGTTAGAGGTGGGCGACTGGCTCGTGCCGGATGACTATATAGACGGCACACGCGGCCAGCATTACACCTATTTCAGTGAGAAAGCCGGAGGGTATGTGCAGCAGGTTCCACCCTTTGACCCGGCGAGTCGGACGGCATTGCTCGCGGGCGCGACGGCGGTCACGGCTCGTTCTTTCCGGCGCGGGGTGTATGTGTGTGTGTGCAGCACCCGTCAGGAAACCCCGGCAGAAGCCCAATTCTGGGAGCGGGCTGGGGCGCATGTGGCCGGACGCTTCCTCAGCCCGTATCTGACGCTCGCCCGCGAACTGGAGATGCAAGTCGCCGTTCTTGCCGTCGTGACGCGGGCGGGTGGAGTGGCAGGCACGCCGCAGCCCTTCAGCACCTATGAACCGGCACTGCGGGCGGCGGTGGGGTCATTGGAGGCGTAATCCCGTCACAGCAGCGGCGCTTTTTCCATGCCTTCGTAATCGCAGATCAGTTCACGCCAGGCGCGGCCTAACCGTTTGAAGCCTTCTTCGATCTCCGCCGGTTTGTGCGCGCCAAAGTTGATCCGCATCCGGTAGCTGCCGCAGCCGTTGGTGTAAAACACATTCCCGATGCCATAAGCCACGCCCATCTGTACGGCAGAAATATAGAGTTCCGCCGCATTCGGGCCGTTACGCGGTAGTTCCATCCACAGATACAAGCCGCCTTCCGGCACGTTCCAATGGGTGTTCGGGGGCAAATATTGGGCAGCATCCAGTGCCGCATCGCGTCGCCGCCGGAGTTCGCGGTTGTTGCGTTCTAGCTGCTGGGCCAGCACGCCATGTTCCAGCATCAGGTGAATAGCCCGCTGGTTGAGCGTGGGCGTGGAAATGTCCGCCGCCTGTTTGACCCGCACCAGCCGTTCGTAGTGGGTGGAATTGCTGATGACGTAGCCAATACGGATACCGGGCAGCATCATCTTGGTGAAGCCGCTGGCGTGCAACACAATTCCGGTTTCATCCAGCGCCTTGAGTGGGGGCAGCCCTTCACCCTCGAAACGGATTTCGTGATAGACACCATCCTCTAAGACCGGAATGTGGTATTCATTCGCCAGATTCAGGAGCTGGCGGCGGCGATGCAGCGGCATGACCGCCCCCGACGGGTTCTGGAAAGTGGGCATGACGTAAATCAGCTTGGGATGGTTGTCGAGGATATAGTTTTCCAGCATATCTAGCCGGATACCGTCTTCGTCAATGCTAATGCCATGAACCTGTACCCGCCGCGCGCGGGCGATGTCAATCATGCCCAGGTAGGTCGGGTTTTCGGTCACCATCACATCACCTTCGGAAAGCAGTGCCTGAATCACCAGATCGAGCGCCTGCTGGGTCCCGCCGGTAATCAGCACCTGGTTGGGATTACAATGTATCCCCAGCGCGCTCACGTAGTCGCGCACGGCTGCCCGCAGCGGATAATAGCCTTCCGTGACCTCATAGGTCAGCGCCTGGGCGCCATCGCGCTCAAACACGAGGTTGATGGCCTCGCGCAGTTGGTTCAGGGGGTAAAAATCCCCCGGCAGCGACCCGCCGCTGAAGCTAATGACGCCCGGCTTCCGCCCCATGCGCATCATCTCCCGAATCGAGCGATCCGGCGTCGTGGGTGTTTCGATTTCGGTGGGTTTTCCGTCCTGGGGCGCTGGCGTCGTTCCGGTGGATTCCCCGGCGATGAATGTCCCCCGCCCGGCGTGTGCGCTCAGGTATCCTTCAGCGCGGAGTTCGGCATAGGCGTTCACCACACTAATTCGGCTGATGTTGAGCTGCTGCGCCAGATCACGACTGGCGGGGAGGCGCGTCCCGGCGGTAAGTGAACCACTTTCCACCTGGGTTTTGATGTGCCGGATCAATTGGCGATAGATGGGTTCTTCACCACCACGATCGAGGGTGATGTTGAGTTTGGAAGGGTGTAACATGAACCATCTCCGGGTAAACTGTCGCTGGCGGTGTCAAATGGACTTAAACCGACAGACAATATACACCATTTTACAACGCTACTGTAACATGGTGTCAATGCCGCGATAAGGCCATCTAATGCCGCTTTGGTATGGAGATGCCGGAAATGGTTTTTTGAGAGAGATTCGTATTTAGTCCTATCTCTCGTTTTCCGCCGTTGGCAGGGTGCGTAGGGGCGTGCCGCGCAGGGCTGCGCGCAACGCCTCGCGGTCATCCCAGGGATATTCCACCGTTCCGAAGCACATACTCTGCTCGTGGCCTTTGCCGCAGGCCATCACGATGTCGCCCGGCTGGGCTAGCTGGCAGGCACGATACAGTGCCGCGCCACGATCCGGCACGCGGAAGAAGGTTTCCCTCTCCACGCCACCCTGGGAAACGCAGGCCTTTGCCATAATCTCTAAAATGCCATCCAGTGACTCTGTACGCGGGTCTTCCGCCGTCAACACTGTGATGTCGGCTAGTCGCGCCGAAACCTCGGCCATCAGGCGGCGTTTCTCGCGGTCACGCAGCCCGGCGCTGCCAAACACGGCAATCAGACGTTTTCCGGGTTGCAGCATCGTCCGCCCGGCGTTGAGTGCGTTTTCGAGCGCGTTGGGAGTATGGGCGAAATCCACGATAGCCGTAAAATTCTGCCCCTCGTCTATCCGCTCCATCCGTCCGGGAATGCCCTGAACCAGCATGACACCTTGCTCGACGGGTTTAGAAGTCATGCCGCGCAAAACATATGCCACTGAACAGGCGGCCAGAATATTGCGCACGTTGAATTCACCGACAAGTGGAGACTGAATATGTGCCCAATGAAAAAGCCCAGCGTCCTTATCGCGGTACACATCAAATTCGGTGGATTGGGCATGATATTGGAGATGTTTGATGTAAAAATCACGCCGGTCGCTGATGTTATGCTGATCCAGACCATAACGCCAGATACCCACGCCCTGAGCCGTGCAAAGCGCTTCAAAGTAGGCTGCGTTCGGATCATCAGCGTTGATAAAACCGCCCATATTGTAATGCGGCTTATTGCGATCAAACATCTGGAACATGCGTCCTTTGGCTGCTCGGTATGCCTCGAATGAGCCGTGATAGTCCAGGTGTTCGTGGGTGATATTGGTCAGCACGGCTATGTCAATATCTACACCGTTCAGTCGTCCCTGCGCCAGCCCGTGACTGGTCATTTCCAGGACACAGTGGGTGAGTCCGTTGGCGACCATCTGCGCCAGGAGGTCCTGCACCTGGGGTGCGCCGGGTGTGGTGACGTGCAGGCCGGTATCCGCCACAGAAGCACCTAAAACAGCATTCACGGTGCTGACGAGTCCGGCGTCCCCACCAGTAGCCACCTGTAGGATGCTATGAATCAGGGTGCTGGTGGTGGTCTTGCCGTCGGTGCCGGTTACGCCGATGATGACCAGTTTACGCGAGGGATAGTCGTGGTAGGCGGCGGATAGATAGCCGGTGATTTCCATCGCGTTTTCGACGCGCACATACGGCACGGGCAAATCCGTAATCTCTTTTTCCCCGACGACTGCCGCCGCGCCGCGTTCAATGGCACGTGGGATAAAATCATGACCGTCCACTGACCCGCCACGCCGGGCGACGAACACGCCGCCGGGCTGGACATCGGCGTCTGACTCGACAACGGGGGCGGTGATGCGCGTCGCCGTGTCCCCGGTGACGGCCAGCACGCCGGGCTGTTGGTGGATGAGTTCGGCCAGGGTTTTCGGCATGGTCAATGTTCCTTGATGATGGTGTGTTGGGTGATCGCATCCATATCCTACATTGGACTACTTTTTTAACCCCTCCCCAGCCCTCCCCGCAAGCAGGGAGGGGGTTCAAAGTCCAAAAGCAATCATCAATGCAGAGCTTCCGATTTATACAATTGCATGGATGCACGTAATCCTGAGGATTGTAGCAGACGACGTTCGGATTTTCCTGACTCGACGTTTAAAAAGCAAACGTGCCGGAGGGTATCCGGCACGCTGTTTGTTCCTAGTTTAGAGGGTGCTTACTTCAGGCGTCCCGCCACTTCGCTCAGGCCGCTGCGAACGCTGCCGTCCACTACACGATCCCCACCGCGAATAATCAGCCCGCCCAGGATGCTCGGATCAACTGTGAAGGTCACATCATCCGAACCGATTTCCTTCTTGGCTTTCGCCTGTTCCGCATCGCTCAATGGCATCGCGCTGACAACTTCCACCGAGCCGGAAAGCGACTTGGCGTCCGCCGGAACTTTGGCGAAGAAATCGCTGATGAGTGCCTGCTGGCGTTTTTCATCCAGCGTTTCACCGATCAACCGCTGCGCCACCGCAACCGAGATGGAGGCCACCTGGCCGCGCAGACCGGCGAGTTGGGCGTTGCGTTCGCCTTCCACCGACTGGCGGGCTTCGGCCCGAATCTTCTCAGCTTCGGCGCGGGCTTCGGCTTCCACCTGGCGGGCGACTTCGTCACCCCGGCCACGCGCTTCTTCGACCACCTGCGCCGCTTCGGTGCGGGCTGCCGCCAGAATACGTTCCGCTTCGCTTTCCGCGTTGCGCCGGGCGTTCGCTGCGACTGCCGCGTCTTCCAGGCCTTTTTCGATCTTGGCCGAACGCGCATCCAACATATTTAATGCCGGACGCCACAGCATCAGGGTGAGCGCCCCGAAGATAATCAGGAAGTTGACGATCTGGGCGATCAGATAACCACCATTCAGACCGAGCGCGGCGATACCCCCGCTGCTTTCAGCGGCGGCTTCTCCGGTGGTCTCAGTTTCAGTCGTGGCAGTGCCTTCGCTACTGCTGCCTTCCTGTGCCATCGCCACTGAAACGACCGACAGTGCCAATGCAAACAGGGTGAGCAGGAGCAAAACTCTCTTTAAGCTAAATCCTTTGCGCATAGTGCTTCTCCTCAACCTGCGGCTAGAGCACGAACAGGATGATGAGCGCGACCACCAGACAGTAAATAGCCACCGCTTCTGCGAACACGATACCCAGAATCATGTTGGTCTGGATGTTGCCGGACGCATCCGGGTTACGGCCAATCGCCTGGAGCGCACCGCTCACCAATAAACCGATACCAATACCAGGGCCAAGCGCGCCGATCATCGCCATGCCAGCGCCGATCGCTTTACCCAGAATAGTCAGATCACCTATCATGTTATAAATCTCCTCAGTAGAATTCCGTATGGATTGCTAGATGATTAGTGTGATTCTTCGTCGCCGTGATGACCTTCCATGGCCTGGGCGATGAATACTAGAGTCAGTACCGCGAACACCAGCGCCTGCGCCAGACCTACGATCAGCTCCAACGCATAGAAAATCACTGGTAGACCCGTTCCGACCAGGAATAGCATCACCGCGATCAGAATGCCGCCGGCGAAGATATTACCAAAAAGACGGAAACTCAGACTGACGATCTTGGATAGTTCTGATATGAACTCCAACGGCCCCACGATCAGGTCAATGGCGCCTAATGGTTGCTTACTGATGTTCCCCAGCGAATGCACCGGGATGAACTTTTGCAGGTAATTCAGCCCTTGTTCTTTAAAGCCATAATACTGGATAAAGAAGAAGGAAATCAGCGCCAGACCAATCGTCAGATTGAGGTCAGTGGCCGCCGGGCGCACAAATGGCGTGATGTGGAAACGATAGGTTTGCAGTGGGTCACCTTCGACCTCGGCAGCATGTTCACCCTCGGTTGCAGCGGCGGCGTGTTCGCCTTCGCCCAGGCCGGTAGCGGCAACGCAGGCTTCTTCGTCCGCTAGTGTAACCGGATCACCACCGAACAACGGTTGGGTGTTGTCCAAACGGTACAGGTCATCACCAATCTGGGCAGCCGGATAGCCGTTGGTGTTGGGGTGGGCGCAGTGGAACTTGCCGATGCTTTCCACACCGGGGATCACGCTCATCCAGTTCCCAATCAACAGGAAGAAGAAGATGGTGGCGACCAGGGGATAAATGGAACGGGCATTCTTCGACCCGGCGGTGTTCTTCACAAAACTAAACAGCCCGCCAACGATAAGTTCCAGCACACTCTGGAAGCGCCCCGGCACTTCTTTTGTCCAGCGCCGTGAGCTGATGAAAAAGCCCCACAGGGCAATTGCCACCACAATAATGTCAGTGATAATCAGGGCGACCATCGTATTGATGAGGTTGAAGTCTGCGCCCAGGTCGATATTGAGCGGTTGCCAGTGGTGGATCAGAATTTCACCCGGCACCTGGATAACGGGGATACCAGCGGCCAGACCGCTGCCCGGCAGCCAGACAAACGGCGTGGCAACACAAACTATCGCTGCAAATATAAGCAAACCAAATAACACAACAAGACCGCGTTGGTTTGTGGTCATAGAGGCCTCCCTCGGCTGCTATGAGCAGATAAACAAAATCTCAAAGATCACCCTCCTTTGATTGATGAGATGTGTTGTGGCTATCATTCACCTGCGGCTGGATCGCTTCGACCAGCCGTATGACGATACGAACGACAATAAAAAGACTGATTGGGACACTGACAATTACCAGGCCGACGGTGAACGGCCCTTTGAGGCCAAACTGTGCGTCTAACCACAGCCCGGCAAACAATGCGCCGAATACCGTGAGAGTCAACCAGCAACCAGCCTGACCTGCTATCCCGGCGTAAGACAAATTTTTCACTCTGGATGGGCGCTTGTCATTGTCCATCAGCCACCGGGTAAAAGTTAGTGCATTCTATCACAAGGTTTCAGTAAATGCCAAATATCCGCAAAACTCATTCTTAAGCGTACAAGAGGGGCAGTAGACCGCCCCTCTCATCCCATATTCTAACCGATTATGGACTAAGCCGCGAACAGTGATTTGGCGCTTTCAACCGCCCACATGAAAATCGGCTGGGCGGCGAATGTGCCTAACGCAATCACCGCGATGGTCGTCACACTTAGCACCCAAACATAAGGCCGAGAAACCGGGATCGGCTTGTCTTCATCTTCGCTACGGTCTACATACATGACTTTGATGACGACCAGGTAGTAGTACAGGGCGACAATCGCATTCAGCACACCGATAATCGCCAGCCACACCATACCGGATTCAACCGCTGCTTTGAACAGGAAGAACTTACCGAAGAAACCGGCTGCCGGGGGGACGCCCGCCAGCGAGAGCAGGCCGACGGTCATCGCCAGTGCCAGCATCGGGTTACGGCGGCTCAGACCGGCCAGGTCAGCGATGGTTTCGCTGCCGGTGGCCTCGCCAAACAGGACGACCACGCCGAAGGCCAGCAGGTTCGTGAACATATACATGAACATATAGAAGGCAATCGCGGCCACTGCCTGGGACTGCCCGTCTACCGTGTTGGATTGTATCGCCGCCACGCCCATGAGCGCGTAACCCGCCTGCGCGATGGAGGAGTAGGCCAGCAGACGCTTGATATTGCTCTGCGCCAGGGCGATCACATTACCGAGTGTCATCGAAAGCACGGCTAACACCGCCGCCAACTGCACCCAGAAGGTCTGGATTCCCTGTTCGCCGATCACGACGCTTTCCGGGAACACGGCCACGAAGAAACGGGCGAGCAGGGCGAAACTGGCCGCTTTACTGGCGACGCTCAGGAAGGCCGTGACCGGGGTCGGCGCACCTTCGTATACGTCTGGTGTCCAGAAGTGGAATGGCACGGCGCTGATCTTGAAGCCGAAGCCGACCACTACCAGCGCCATCGCGCCCAGCACAGGGAGCGGGTTACTGGCGAAGGTTTCACTGTTCAGGAAATCAGCCAGCGAATACAGGTTGGTATGACCAGTGAAGCCGTACAACAGGCTAAGGCCATAGAGCATCAGCCCGGAGGCAAACGACCCGTACAGGAAATACTTCAGGCCGCTTTCGCCGCTCTTGGTATCGCTGCGTTTGAAGGCTGCCAGGATGTATAGCGGAATGGAGGTGGTTTCCAGGGCGACGAAGGCCATAATCAGGTCTGCCGCGCCGCTCATGAGGGTCATCCCCAGGGTGGAAACGACTACAATCAGGTAAAACTCGCCTTTGCGTCCGACCTCTTTGACATCCACCGCCATCAGGCTGGTGATGGCGGCTGCGATCAGCACGATCACTTTGAAAATCTGCGAGAGCATGTCGTAGCGGATCATGCCGCCCCACAGCAGCCCGTTACCGTATGCTGCCGGGTCAATCGTACTGATGGTTTCCGGCGAGAAGATGATCGGCAGCGTCGCCAGGAACGCCAGACCCACCGCTGCGACGTAGGCGATATTCCGGCGGCGGCTTTCCGGCCAGTACAGGTCGAGCGCCAGGATGATAATCGCCAGCAGCGTCAGGCCGATTTCCGGCAGAATCGCCAGCAAGTTAATGCCAAGATGAAATTCATTCATAGGTGATTAACCCCCTCCCAGCAGTGCCAGCACCGGTTTGAGGCCGGATTGCAGCATTGGGGCCATAATCGTCGGGTAAATGCCCAGGATAATCAGTGGTGTACCCAGAAGAATGAGGATGATGCGATCCGTGATGGCGATGTCACCAACTTCAGGATAGAGGTCTTCTTTGAAGTTGCCGAAGAAAACCTGACTGGTGACCCGCAGCACATACGCGGCGGTAATGACAATCCCCAACGCGGCGATCACCACAATGACCGAGTAGTAATTCGTTAAGGTGAAGTTGCCAATCGAAAGTGAGATGTTTTCCGAAGCCGCCCACATCCCCTGGAAAATCGGGAATTCAGCAATAAACCCACTCAGACCGGGCATACCCATGCTGGTCAAACCGCCGATCACGAAAGCGACAGCCACCCAGGGCATTCGCTTGACGAAACCGCCCAGGCTGGGAATATCGCGGGTGTGCGCACGGTCATAGACCATACCGACACAACCGAAGAAGAGCGCCGTCATCGCGCCGTGACTGAACATCTGCAAGCCCGCGCCGGTCATGCCAATAATGTTCATGGAAGCCCAGCCCATACTGACCAGCCCCATGTGGCTCACCGACGAGAAGCCGATGACGTACTTAAAGTCGCGCTGGCGGAAGGCGATAAACGCGCCATACACGACGTTGATGAGCGTGAGGAACACAATCCAGGGCAAATGCACCTGCGCCCCGTCCGGGAGCAGCTGCACCCCCATGCGCAGCGCGGCGTAAGCGCCGAGTTTCATCAGCACGCCCGCATGGATCATCGAAACCGCTGTAGGCGCGGCGACGTGACCATCCGGCGACCAGTTGTGGAAGGGGAAGACACCGGCCAACACACCGAAGCCGATGAAGATGAATGGGAACCAGACTTTGGCGAAGGTCAGGGCATCCACGCCCGCGAAACCGGGGATACTGTATGCGCCCGCTTCGCCTGCCAGCATCAGGTGGGGCATATCAAAACTGAAGGTCCCCGCGTCCGCCGGGAGGATGCCGGACTGTTTGGCGGCCTCAAAGACCTGCGCCCCATCTCCCTTGAAGAAGGCGTCCGCTGTGAAGACCATCGCAATCACACCGACCAGCGCGATCACCGAGCCGATCAGAATATAGAGGGTAAGTTTCATGGCAGCATATTGCCGCAGCTTGACCCATCCCCAGGTGGCGATAAGTAGGTACATGGGGAAGATTGCCAGTTCGTAGAAGAAGAAGAGCACGAAGGTGTCTATCGAGACGAACACCCCGTATACCCCGGCCACCAGCAGCATGAAGAAGGCCATGAACTCGCGGGTACGATCATCAATCCGCCACGAGATCAACACCCCGGCCACTGTCACCATGCCGGTGAGCAGCACCATCGGCGCGTTCAGCCCGTCCACCCCCAGGTGGTAGCTGATGCCCAGGCTGCTGATCCAGGGGATGTTTTCCTCGTAGCGCAGCCCGTCCGTAAACAGTTGGGTCGCCATCCCCACGCCACCGGCTTCGCTGACCGTGTCCTGGTTCAACGTCACGGAGTCGACCTGGCTGTTATAGCCGAAGTAGACCGTTGCCGACAGTGCCAGCACAATGACCGCCGCCGTGATCGAAATCCCTCGGATCAGGTCGCGCCGCGAGCCGTCTATGAACAGCATCACCACTGCCGCGATGATCGGCACGAAGATAATGACACTGAGGATCGGAAAAGTAAATGTATCGGTCATAAGTTCTTCCTTATTAGCTGTTAAACGAGGGGATCAACACCCCCTCATTCAGCAGGATCATCTTTAGCCTCCGAGCAACCGTGTCACCGTGTCGTTGATCACCGGTAAAATCCAGTTGGGGACGACGCCGGTAATCAGCATCAGCACCAGCAGCGGCGCGATAGCCACCACTTCCCGCAGTTCAATTTCCAGGTTGTAGCCGCGCCACTTCATGTTAAACGGCCCGTGCAGCACCGCCCGGATGCCTTTCAGGATGTAGCTACCGGTAAACAGCAGACCGATCATAGAAATCACGGTCAGCCAGGTGAAGACCGGCCAGGTGCCGCGCACGACCAGGAATTCGCTCACGAACCCATTCAGACCCGGCAGGCCGAGGCTTGCCATGCTGGTGAAGATGAAAATCGCACCGTAGATGGGCGCTTTCACCCAGAAACCGCCGTACTGTGTCAGGTCGCGGGTGTGGGTCTTATGGTAGATGCCACCTGCGAGCAAGAACATCGCCGCCGAACTGAGGCCGTGATTGAACATTTGGAGTACCGCGCCGTTCATGGCGAAAATCGCGTCTTTCGTGTATTCTGTCCCACCGTTCACGTAGGCCTGCCCGTAAGCCAGCGCCGCAACCGCGATACCGATGGCGACGAAGCCCATGTGGTTGACCGAACTATAGGCCACCAGCCGCTTGATGTCAGTCTGACCGAAGGCGGCAAACGCACCGAAGACAATGCCGAGCATCGCTAGAAAGGCGAAAATTCCCGCCCAGTTGGTCTGGATAGCGCCCAGGATGTCCACCGGGGCGACCCACACATCGGGAAAGAGGGGAATGACCAGCCGCAGGAAGCCATACGCGCCGAGCTTGAGCATAACGCCCGCCAGCAGCATAGAGCCAGCAGTCGGCGCTTCACCGTGTGCGTCGGGCAGCCAGGTGTGGAACGGCCACACCGGGACTTTGATACAGAAAGCGACGAAGAAGCCGATGAAGGCCAGTGCCTTGACGGTGTGAATATCAATTCCCAGGAAGACACCCCCCGCACCCTGGAAGGCGGGCCAGGTTTGCGACAGGTCTTGGATGTTGAATGTCCCGGCTGTCCAGCCGACAAGCTGCGTTGCCAACAGCATACCGAGCGATCCGCCGATGGAGTAGATCATGAACTTGGTTGCGGCGTACTTGCGGTTGGGGCCGCCCCACTGGTCAATGATGAAGTACATCGGCACGAGGCTGAGTTCGTAGAACAGGAAGAAAATCATCAAGTCCATCGCCACGAATACGCCCATCAGCCCGGTTTCAAAGAACAGGAGCAGCGCCATGTGCATATTCACCCGTTCGTCCACCTCAAAGCTGATGAGGATTGCCAGCGGGGTCAGGATGCCGGTCAGCAGCACCATTGTGGCGCTGATGCCATCCACACCCACATGCCAGGACGCGCCCAGGAGTTCAAACCAGGGGACTTGCACCACGAACTGGTAGTCCGGGTTGGCGCGGTCATATCCGAAAAAGACCACAATAGCGATGGCACCGATGAAGAGCGCCAGCCCTAACGCCGCCCAGCGGGCTACTGCCTTGCCACCCGGCAGCAGCAGGACGATGAGCGCCGCCAGCGCGGGGGCAATCACCAGAAAAGAAAGTACATCAAATCCTAAAATCGTCATAATATCCAATCCCCCCGCCGCTCTAACCGGCTGCCTGTACCAGAAAACCGGATGAGAAGGCGAAGATCAGCGCGATCACAATCATAGCAATGACGACCAGCAGCATATACTGTTGCACGCGCCCGGTCTGAATGCGGCGGAACCAGGCACCGAAGACGGCGATCAGTTCGGGAATGCCATCGCCCACGCCATCAATCAGCCAGACATTCAGGTTCTTGATAAGGTCGCCGACAAAGGTAAAGACGCGGGCGATGAGGTGGAGTGTCCCATCAATAATCCCGTGATCCATGAAGTCACTCACGACCACGCGGGCAAACCACTGGGATGGTTGGATGAAGAGCGTCACATAAAGTTCATCCATGTAGTACTTGTTTTTCAGGATGGGGTGTACCGTACCGAGGATACTCACCAGGGGGTCTTCCTGCCCGGCTTCCAGCGGCTTGCGCCAGTACAGCAACCAGCCTAGTCCCAGTCCACCCAGCGCCACACCAAACGAGAAGAGTACCGGCACGATATTGAAATCAATTGAGGCCGGTTCGTGCAGCAGCGTCGCGCCGACGAAATGATGAACCCAGTTGTATTCCGGTGAGAAGATCGCGCCGAACAGTGGGAAGTCCGGGTGAACCCCGGCGAACCCGGCCACAGCAGCCATGAACGCCAGGATAATCAGCGGCAGAGTCATGGTAAAGCTGACAATACCCCGTCCCAGGTTAGCGTGCTTGGCTTCTTCCGTGCGGGCCTCACCCATGAATGTCAGGCCAAGCTGCCGCATGGTGTAGAATGCCGTCAGGAATGCCGCCAGACACAGCATGATAAACACGAAGGCCGCCGCGCCATGTCCCTCGGTCAATCCCAACCAGGCGTCGGCCAGGATTTCGTCTTTTGACCAGAAGCCAGCAGTCAGCAGCGGGAAACCGGAGAGCGACAGGCCGCCGATCAGGAACGTCCAGAACGTGACCGGCATCGTCTTGCGCAGCCCGCCCATGTTCATCATGTCCTGCGGGTCGAAGTGGTGGCCGTGATCGTGATGGTCATCATGACCGTGTGCTTCGTCGTGTTCGTCGTGGGCATGGTGTTCGTGAACGTGGTGTTCACCATGTTCCATACCGTGAATGACCGCGCCGGAAGCCATAAACAACAGCGCCTTAAAGAAGGCGTGGGTAATCAGGTGGAAGGCAGCGGCGATATACGCGCCGATACCGAGTGCGGCGACCATGAAGCCCAACTGTGAAATCGTGGAGTAGGCCAGCACGCGCTTTACGTCATTCTGCGCGACGGCGATAGTGGCGGAGAACAGCGCCGTAAACCCGCCGACGATTGCCATCAGCATGAGTGGGGAAGTGAGTTGCCCCGCGTGCGGGTTGCCACCAGCTTCAAACAGTGGATACATGCGGACAATGGCGTACACACCGGCAGACACCATCGCGGCGGCATGGATCATCGCGCTGACGGGGGTCGGGCCTTCCATCGCGTCCGGCAGCCAGACATGCAGCGGGAACTGCGCTGACTTACCAATCGTACCGATAATCAGGAAGATGCCGATCAGCCCGGACGCGCTCAGTCCCCAACTGCCCAGGATGATCGCTGGGGTACTCGCCAATCCATCCAACACGGTCTGGTTATATAGGATGTCACGAAAGCTGAGTGTGCCGGTGCTGGCATACAGATAGGCGATGCCGAGCAGCATAATCACGTCGGCCACGCGGGTTGTGGTGAAGGCTTTGATGGCCGCTTTATAGGCACTTTCCTTCTCGAACCAGAAGCCGATGAGCATGTAGGAACACAGACCCATGATTTCCCAACCGACGAACATCAGCAGCAGGTTATCCGCTACGACCAGTGTGAGCATCGCGCCCGCGAACAGCGAGATCAGCGCGAAGAAACGCGACTGGCGCGGGTCATGCGCCATGTAGCCGATGGAGTAGATGAAGATCATCGTCACGGCCAGTGGCACCATAATGAGCATCACCGCAGTCAGCGGGTCTACCATAACGCCCATGTTGAAATTGGTCGTGCCGGTTGCCAGCCAACTGAGGCGATCACCAAATATCTCTTCGCCGAAGTGCGGTGTGCCGAAAGCGGTGGAGACAGCGGTCAGACTCAAACCCCAGGCGATTAACACCCCCAACATCCCGACAGTCACGCTCAGAATGCGGCTTTGCAGGGTCACAACGGGAACCAGCATCCCATCATAGTCGGGGTGATGGCCGCCGTACTCATGGCTGGTCGCCGGGATGAGTTTCGCCCGGTTGGTTGCCAGCATGATGATGAAGAATGCCAGCAGCGGCCCGACTGGAATCAGCCAGGGCAGAAGATCAGGATTACTTAAAAAGTCATTCAAGTTCATAGATGATAGCCTCTACCCTTTAAGCGTGTCAGCTTCGTCAGGGATGACGGATCTCCGCTGGCGGTAAACCGAAATGATAATCGCCAGACCGACAGCAGCCTCAGCCGCCGCGATGACAAAGACGAAAGCAGCGAATGCCTGTCCTGCCATATTCAGCGGTTGCTGATAACGCCAGAAGCCAACCAGATTAATATTGACCGCATTGAGCATCAACTCGACGCCCATCAGGATCGCTACGGCATTGCGCCGCGCCAGCACCGCGTACACGCCCATGCAGAACAGCGCCGCTGCGACCAATAGATACATCCAAAGTGGTACCATGCGCTCTCCCCTTACTCGTCATCACGGGCGATGACAATCGCGCCGATCATCGCCGCTGTCAGCAGGAGGGAAGCCACCTCGAACGGCAGGACATATTGGTTGCCATCTACCAGCGCCTTGCCGAGGTCGGTTGTGGTGGCGACCACGTCCGATACCGGCTGCCCGGCCAGCGAACCGTTCTGCCCCCAAACCGGCAGGATCACCGCGACGGCGATCATCACAAACAGCAGCACCCCGACGATAGCGCTCAGCACCCACTGCCGGTTGACGACTTCGTGCAGGCTAGTCATGCTGCGGGTGAGCATGACGGCAAACACGATCAGGATGGCAATCGCGCCGATATACACCAGCACCTGAACCACCGCCAGGAAGGGCGCACTGAGCAGCACGAAGAAACCGGCCACTCCGAACAGACTGAGGATCAGGTAGAGTGTCCCGTGTACCAGGTTGCGGGTGGTAATCACACCCAGGCCACCCCCCAGCACAAACAGGGCGAAAACAAAAAATGCAAAGGTCTGGACATTCAACTCAAGCATAAAAATTACTCTCCGCTTGTGTAACGACCTGGCAAGTCGTAGAACAAGGGGCTGCTGCCCCTTGCCCGTGAACCTGCCGGATAATTTTAATGGGCGGCAGCGTGTGCCAGTTCTTCGATCTCCGCGCCGGTTTCGGGTGCTTCATCTTCCAGTCGTTGTCGCCGCCCCATGTTGCGTACCAGCGTTGAAACAACTCCCATCACACCCAAGTTGCCGAGCAGCAGGACAATCGTCTGGGGGATATTGGCGATCAGGTCATTGGCCGCTTCGCCCTGCGGAGCGATGCCCAACCAACTCACCACCTGGAGGAGCAGGGCAGTGACCAGGATATTGATAATTGCCAGTGGCACCAGGAATTTCCAATTAAAGGCCATCAACTGGTCAATACGCACACGTGGGACAGTCGCCCGTAGCACCAGCCCGAAAATGTAGACCACAGACGTTTTTAGTCCCAGATAGACAAAACCCAGGATCGGGACTTGATCCACACCCGGCCCTAACCAGCCACCCAAGAAGATGACCGCGAACAGCACGGCAGCGGTGAAGGCGTGCATGAACTCACCGGCCATGAACATGCCCCACTTAAAGCCGGAGTATTCGATGTTGTACCCGGCGATGATTTCCGATTCCGCTTCGAGCAGGTCAAAGGGGGCGCGTCCGGTTTCGGCCAGGTTCGCCACAAAGAACATGACGGCGGCGACTGGCGCCATGAAAAAGAACCACATCCCATGCTGGGCATCTACCAGCCCCTGCATACTTATGGTGCCGCCAATCATCACTGGAATGAGCAGCGACAGCACCAGTGGCACTTCATAACTCAGCAGCTGCGCGATGGTACGGAACGCGCCGAGCAGGGCATATTTATTGTTGCTCGACCACCCGGCCACCATGATTTTTACGGTGCCGATAGACGCTACCGCGATGACATACAACGCACCGATGCTCAAGTTCGCGCCGACATGCAGCGGCGTGAACGGGATGACTGCCCACAGCAGCACCACCGAGGCAAAAGCGATGATTGGCGCCAGGTTGTAAATGAACTTGTCCGCGCCGGCGGGGGTGATGTCTTCTTTGGTCATCATTTTGAGCGCATCGGGAATGGACTGGAAGAAGCCATACGGGCCAACCCGGTTGGGGCCGATACGATCCTGCACGCGGGCGGCGACTTTACGTTCAACAACGAGCAGGAACAGCAGCGTGGCAAGTGGCAGAGCAGCGACCAGCACAACACCCAACAGAATGGAGATGAAGTTCGCTGTGTTGACATCCAACCCGCCCTGAGCCAGGCAAGGCGCCAGGTTGTTCAGCACCTGCGGGAAACTGCATACTACTTCCGGCATAAGGCAACCCCTTGTTTAACTAATAGGCTGGCTAGACCCATTCCAGGGCGTCCTTACGCCAGGCATAGACCAGCGCATCAGCCAGCAGGAAAATAAACAGGAAACCGGCAGCAAAGGCGAAAAAGTCCAGTTCACGATAGGCTACCGCCCAGGGGAATAGAAAAATCATTTCCACGTCAAAGACAAGGAAAATCAACCCGTAAATGTAATACTGGACTTTGAACTGCACCCAGGTATCGCCAATGGTTTCGACGCCACATTCATAGGTAGACTGTTTGATTGGATTGGGCTTACGCGGTGCGACCAATCGAGCCATAAAGATGGGTAAAAACGGGAATACCCACGCAATCGCAAAGAAGACACCAATAAATGCCCATTCGTTTAATACTGCCATTGGAGCAATTACTCCCAAAATCAATCTATTCGCGTTGTTCAGGTTGGATTGAGCCGATCATACGGCCTGTTGGCTGGCTCAAACCCGGATGGGGCCATTCTGTGTGTGTTGTTTGTGACAAACCGCACGAGTATAACATTCCCACCCTGGAACTGCAATATGTTGGCACAAATGGCAATGTGTCACGAGCTTGTTTGTGTTCCAACGAACCGCGCCACATTCTAACACATGCGGGGCAAGATAACAAAACACTTTTACAATCCAAATGTAACGATATTTTAGCGATTTGGAATCCGGCTGACTGTTCCCCAGCGGCTGCCCGATGGAAACCGCCGCTTGCCCGCTTCTTGCCTATTCATGGCCCTTCAACATGCTACAATGCGGGTGCAGTAGGGGCGGCCCGGCGTGGCCGCCCAGGGAGCGCACACAGGCGCTCCTCTACTGGTTTCGCTTCCGTTTAATAGTCGCAAAGACGAACGCATGATGACTCTTCAAACCATCACCCCGGATTCCGCCCAATGGGATGTTTTTGTCGCCCGTCAGCCCCGCGCCCATGTGTTGCAGCAGTCGGCCTGGGGCGTGCTAAAGAGCGCGTATGGTTGGGGTGTGGCGCGGGTTGCCCTGGCGGATGAAACCGGGATTCGCGCCGGGGCGCAGCTTCTGTTCAAGCGGCTGCCGCTGGGGCTGGGGACGATGGCCTATATCGGCATGGGGCCGTATGGGGATGGTCCCTCGTTGTGGCCGGAACTCTGGGCGGCGGTGGACGACTGCGCCCGGCGACAGGGTGCAGCGTTCCTGAAGTGGGAGCCGGGCATCTACCGGGACGGGGAGGCGCCCCCGGATTTCGCCTGGTGGGGTTTCCGCGAAAGCCCGCAGACGGTACAGCCACCGCGCACGGTGCTAATTGACATCGGCGGCGAGGAAGACTCGATTCTCGCCCGGATGAACCAGGGGACGCGGCGCAAAATCCGCCAGAGTCTCAAAAACGGAGTCGAATATCAGGAAGGTACGCAGGCCGATGTCGCCACGTTTACGGCCATGATGCAGACCACCGGGGTACGCAATGAGTTTGGCGTGCATGAACCGGCTTACTACGAAAAGGCGTATGAACTGTTTGTGCCGTCCGGCGACGGTGCATTGATTCTAGCAACTCATGAGAGCGACCCACTGGCGGGGATTATGGTCTTCGCCAAAGGGGAGATGGGTTGGTATATGTACGGGGCGTCCTCGAACGTGAAGCGCAACCTGATGGCGGCTTACGGCGTGCAGTGGCGGGCGATCCAGTGGGCGCGGGCGCGGGGCTGCACGGCTTACGATATGTGGGGCGTGCCGGACGAAGACGCCGATACGTTGGAAGCGGGGTTCCAGGAACGGAGCGATGGGCTGTGGGGCGTGTACGGTTTCAAGCGCGGTTGGGGCGGAGAGGTCGTGCGTTCCGCCGGGGCGTGGGACAAGGTGTATAACCCGCTGGTGTATAATGCCTATAAGCTGGTGCTGCGCGTGCGGGGATAGAAAGAGGTGTAAGAAAGAATGTCTGCACTGGAACAGGAAATCATAGATCGTATTCGCCGGATGAATGAAGGCCAACAGCGGCATATACTGACTCTGCTGGACGAAGTTGAGGGAGCGCAAACGATAGCTTTAGGCGAGGCATTACGGCAAATTGACACGCTCCGGCTGCAATTGGAAGCCAAATATGGGGCGGATCACTTCACTTCAGCCGTAGATATACTGGACGAAATCCGGGAGGAAAGATTGGATGACATCCTGGGTAGTATGTGACTCCGGCCTGATGCTGGCAACTGCTTTGCCGGAGAACATGACGCCAAAAGCAAGAGCTTTATTAGATGCGTGGTCACGTACAGACATTCGCTTGGCCGCTCCCAAACTCTATGCCTATGAAATTGTCGCAGCGATACGGAAACATGTATATCGAAAGTCATTGACTCCCGAAGAAGGATATCAAGTGCGCGAATCGCTTCTCTCCAAAACGGTTGAGTTATTTATGGATGATCTGCTTGTCAAACGAGGTTACGATCTAGCAACACATTTCAACCGTCCTACGGCCTATGATTCTCAATATCTTGCCATTGCCGAGCGTCTTGAATGCGATTTCTGGACAGCCGATGAACGCCTTTTTAATGCTGTCCACAGCGAATTGTCCTGGGTGAAATGGCTTGGTCATTTTGGCGAGGCAAACAATAACCAGGGCTGAAAATATCCATACACAAAGGCTGACCTTGCTCACCACACATACCATTACCGATAAAGACACCTGGAATAGCACGCTGCGGGCGCTGCCAACAGCGCATGTCCTGCAAACCTGGGAATGGGGCGCGTTCAAACAGGCGACAACCAGCTGGACTCCGCACCGACTGGCGTTCCAGGACGGCGATACCATCGTGGCGATGGCGTCAGTGGGGATTCGCAGTATCGGCCCGCTGAAAGTGATGTATATCCCCAAAGGCCCGGCGCTGGATTATGCCAACTCCGCGCTAGTCGCTGCTGTATTCGATTCCCTGCAAGCGTTGGCGCGGCAGGAACGGGCGGTCTGGTTGAAAATTGACCCGGATGTGATTGCCGGGCGGGGCGTCCCCGGTGAGGATGGGGAGGACGACGCGAACGGGCAGGCGGTCATCGCTGCGCTGCAAAAACGTGGCTGGCGCTTTTCTAACGACCAGGTGCAGTTTCGTAATACGGTGACACTTGATCTAACCCAGGGCGAGGATGCGCTGCTGGCGGCGATGAGCCAGAACACCCGGCGCAAGGTGCGGACAGCAGAGAAAAAAGGCGTCACCGTCCGCCCTGGTACAGTCGCTGATCTGCCTATCCTCTACGACCTCTACCGCGTGACTGGTGAACGCGACCATTTCCTGATTCGCCCGGCGGCCTACTATGAACAGGCGTGGCGGGTGTTTATGGAAGCGGGACTCGCGCAGCCACTGATCGCGGAATTTGAGGGGAAGCCTATCGCGCATGTAATTCTGTTTCACTTCGGGCGCAAGTGTTGGTATTTCTATGGTGCTTCGTCGAATGAAGAACGGGAGCGGATGCCGAACTACCTGCTCCAATGGGAAGCGATGCGTTGGGCGAAAGCCCAGGGCTACGCGACCTATGATATGTGGGGTGCGCCGGATGTCTTCAACGAATCCGACTCGATGTGGGGCGTTTTCCAGTTCAAGCGCGGTTTTCGCGGGACGGTGACGCGCCATGTCGGGGCGTGGGATTATGCGCCGTTTCCGCCGCTGTACTGGGGCTATACGCAAATGTGGCCGCGCCTGCTGGGGCTGATGCGGCGGTCATAGAGGACAGTTGTCAGTCGTCAGTTTTCAGAAAAAACGATATAGTCTTTAACCATCCACCGAATTTATATCTGGGATGACGGAGGGACAATCCATTCCGTCACACACTCACGGTGGAATGGGTTCATGATTTTCACTGACCACTGATAATTGACGATTACAAGAGAGGTATCCCATGACAGCACTCGACCATACCATCTTGGAACACACAACTATCGCCACTAACGGCATTAACCTCCACGTCGTTCAGGCCGGGCCGGAGGACGGTCAACCCGTGATTCTACTGCACGGTTTCCCGGAGTTCTGGTACTGCTGGCGGCATCAGATCGGCTATCTGGCGGAACAGGGCTACCGGGTCATTGTCCCCGACCAGCGTGGTTATAACCTGAGCGATAAGCCGGACGGCGTGGCGTCGTATAACCTGGATTTGCTCGCGGCGGACGTGGTTGGCCTGATAGACAGTACCGGTCATGATCGCGTGTATCTGGTCGGCCACGATTGGGGCGGGGCGGTGGCCTGGTGGGCGGCCAACAAGTACCCGGAACGGCTGTTGAAACTGGTCAACCTGAACATCCCGCACCATGCGGTGATGCGGCGGGCGCTGAATACGAATTGGGCGCAGCGGCGCAAAAGCTGGTATATATTTGCCATGCAAGTTCCCTGGCTGCCGGAACGCAACCTGGCACGTAGGAACTACCGGACACTCACCAAAGGGCTGCTGGATTCCAGCACGCCCGGCGCTTTCACCGAGGCCGACCTGGAACACTATCGGGAAGCGTGGTCACAGCCCGGCGCGATGTTGAGGATGGTGAACTGGTACCGGGCGCTGTTTCGTTTTCCGCCGGAGCGACTGCCCAGCCCGCGTATCACCGTGCCGACGCTGCTCATCTGGGGGCGGCATGACATCGCGTTAGGTGTGGAGATGGCGCAGCCCAGCGTTGACCTGTGCGATGAGGGGCGTCTGGTGCTGCTAGACGACGCGACGCACTGGGTACAGAACGACGAACCGGAGCGCGTGAATGCCCTGATTGGTGAGTTCTTGGGGGGATGATTTCATCTTGAAAGTTTGTATTGTCGCCTTTCCACCCCTCCTTTTATAATCAGAGGCACGATGACACACCATTGGTCGGTAGTTGGACACGATTGGGCCGTAGACCACCTGCGAAAAGGGCTGGTCAATGACCGGATTCGCCATGCTTACCTCATCATAGGCGTGGAGTCGGTGGGCAAAGACACACTGGCGCGGGCGTTTGCCCAGGCGTTGAACTGCACGCACACGGACGAAGCTGCACGACCCTGCGGGGAATGCCGTTCCTGCCGGTTGATCGCCAGCGGCAACAGCCCGGATATGATCTATTCCGAACTCGACCCGAACACGGGGGCGCTCAAAATCGAAGAGATTCGGACGCTCATGCAAAAGCTGGCGCTCAAGCCGTATGAGGCGCGTTACCGGATAGCCGTCCTGCGGGATTTTGACCACGCCCAGCCCCGCGCCCAGGATGCCCTGTTGAAAACCCTGGAAGAACCCGCTCCGCACGCCATCCTGATTCTGCTGGCGCTCACGCCGGATGCGTTGCTGTCCACCATCACCAGCCGCAGCCAGCTTATCAACCTGAGTCCCGTGCCAACGCCTATAATCGAAAATCTGCTCCAGGAGCGCGGGGCTGCGCCGGAACAGGCGGGGCTGATCGCGCATTTCAGCGGTGGGCGGCCTGGTTGGGCAATCCGCGCCCTGGACGACCCGGAAGTTCTGGAACAACGCACGCAGGCGCTCGATATGCTGGAAGATTGCCTGGTACAGAACCGGGCATATCGCTTCAATCTGGCGGAATCGCTGGGGCGGGACAAGCTGGCACTGTATCCGCTGCTGGAACTCTGGCAGACCTACCTGCGCGACCTGGTGCATGTGTGCAGCGGTAGTATGCACCCACCCGCCAACCCGGATCGGACAGAAACCCTGCACCGGTTGGCCGGACAGATGGACATGGCCGACGCCCTGGCCGCCCTGCAAGCTACCCGTGACCTGTTGGGCAAACTCTCCCTGAACATCAATACCCGCCTCGCGCTGGAAGTCATGTTTCTGGATTACCCCGGCTTATCCCACTAGCCGCCCGCGTGGTCACAGACCGAACGTAGGAAACCCGTAGGTATATTTTCAACTCTTTTTCGCTATAATGCCGATGATTTTTGGTGCGGGTGTACCGGTTGATTGGCTGTTTTGGAGCAGTGTGTGATGCGTATTCCAAGTTGGTTATTCGTCGTCGGGCTGGCCGTCGTTGTCCTGTTTACCGGGCTGTTTTCCGTACTGGCGTTTAGCATCGCCCGGCAGGTGGCGATAGACGCCGGTAGAAGCGGTATTCAGTTTGTTTCGCCGGAGCAGTCCGTCCAGCAGAATGTCCCCACGCCGACTCCACCGCAGGTCGCTGTCATCAACACCGTGCAGCCCGGCATCCCCACCACTACCCCGGATTTGCTCCTGCCCACGCCCACGATTGACCCGGCAGCCGAATTGCAGTGGTCTGACCCGCACCGTTTCACGCTGCTCATCCTGGGGATTGACCAGCGGAGCGCCGTGAATGAACCCGGCCCGTTTCGTTCCGACACGATGATTATTATCAGCGTAGACCCGGTGAAGAAAACCGCCGGGGTGCTGTCCATTCCGCGTGACCTGTGGGTGACGATTCCCGGCTTCCAGCAGGCGCGGATCAATACCGCGAACTACCTGGGGGATTCAAACGCCTATCCCGGTGGCGGCCCGGCGCTGGCGGCAGAGACGATCCGCCAGAACCTGGGTATCGAGATTGATAAATACCTGCTGGTGAACTTCGATGTATTCACCCGTGTGGTAGATACGCTGGCACCGAATGGGGTTGAAATCTGCGTACAGGAAGTCATTGATGACCCGGATTATCCCGACGCCGGGTACGGAACGATCCATGTGCATTTTGACCCCGGTTGTCAAGTGTTGGATGCGGAACAGCTGCTCCAGTATGCCCGCACCCGCGCAACGGAGGGTTCGGACTTTGACCGGGCGAACCGCCAGCAGGAAGTCATGCGCGAGGTACTGAATAACGTGCTGACCATCGGCGGGTTGTCGAACGCGCTGGCACAGGTACCGACGCTGTGGACAGAATTGACCGGGAGCTTCAAGACGAACTTGACGCTGGATGAGATTCTGCGGATGGCGACGCTGGCCGGGGAGATCAACCAGGATAACATTCACTTTGGCGTGATTGACAACCTGTATGTAGATTTGGGGCGAACGACTGCCGGAGATCAGGTGTTGATTCCGCGCCTCGACCTGATTCGTACCCTGGTTCAGCAGGTTCTGTATGCTCAGGATGACCTTTCTTTGGCGGAACTGCGCCAGCGGGCCGAAAACGAAAATGCGAGCATTACGGTCTTTAACAACACCGACATTCTCGGCTTGGCGGCCCAGACCCGTGACTGGCTGACCGGGCGCGGTATCATCGTCAACGCCATTGACAACACGCCGGAACAGAGTAACGTGGATACGTTTATCCAGGTGTATACCGGGAAAATCTGGACAGGTCGTTATCTGGCGGCGCTGATGGGGATTCCGGCTGACCGGGTGCATCCCGGCGGGGACGGCCTGACCGCGAACGACATCGGCATTATGGTGGGGCCGGATATTCAGTCCATCCTGGCAGGCGGGTAGATAGCCCTCGCTGTCATGCACCATGACCCCACCATCCGTTCCTCATAAATCAAACCGTTTCCTCCGGCTGGCGTCCCGCTGGCTACGAACGGTGATTCGCGGCCTGTTACGCAGCATGGCGTGGGCGTTCCTGTTGGCACTGATGATTGGGCTGCTGCGCTATTCGACGCTGCCACTGTGGGAACCCTGGACGGCGGTGGCAGTGCTGGCGAAAGACTCCCAATTCGATTATGTGAGCTGGGAACTGGACGCGCTGGCGGCGAAGGTGAACCAGACGCTCTATGGGCTGCATCCTTTCATGGGCGAGGCCGAACAGGTGCAGACCGTCCGCGCGTATATGGCCGACCTGGGACAGGCGCAAGCGTTGGAGGTGGAAATCAACCGCCAGTATGCCGACCCCGCCGTAAACGACCCGGCAACAGCCACCGCTGAGATGCGGGCGGAGCGCGATAGCCTGCGGGCGTCGTTACAGGAACGGCAATCACTGGTCGAAGCGGTCCTGGAAGGGCAGATTGCGGCGGTGCTGGTGGATGAGGGGTTTGGATGGGGCGGGCAACTACTCCCGCCGATTGCGGCGCGTTTCACCCGCGTGCCGAATCTGCTGGTGGTTTCTCCCAGGGATCAGATTCGTTTTGATATTTCGATCAACCTCGACCCGATGCCGGTGGACGCGATCACCGAACTGGAAAACACGATTGATGAACAACAGGATGTGTCCTCACTGATTGTGCCGCTGGGGGGCATCGCGCTATACCCGGCGATGGTGCTGGAAACTTCGTCGATCCCCTGGGCGCTGGAAACCGTCGCGCACGAGTGGCTGCATCATTACCTGTTTTTCTACCCGCTGGGACTGTCGTATTTCGACGCGGAGACGTTCGCCGGGGAAGCGCGGATTATCAACGAGACCACGGCCAACATCTTCGGCAAAGCGGTCAGTCGTCTGGTGCTGGCGCGGTACTATCCCGATTTGCTCCCGCCGCAGCCCGCACCGGATGCTGGGGAGGTTGCCCCCACGCTTACCGAGCCGCCCGCCTTTGACTTCGGCACAGAGTTGGACATCACGCGGCGCGAGGTGGACACGCTGTTAGGGGAAGGGAAGGTGGATGCAGCGGAAGCCTATATGGAGGCGCGGCGGGAGGATTTCGCGGCCAATGGCTACCTGATTCGCAAGCTGAACCAGGCGTATTTCGCGTTTTATGGGGGGTATCAGTCGGGTGCGCCGGGGGCGGGCGGGGAAGACCCAATTGGCCCGGCGGTGCAGGCGGTTCTGGACGCCAGCCCCTCGCTCTACGACTGGATTGTCACCATGCGGACGATTACGACGCGCGAGGAACTGCTGGCGGCGATGGGGGAGTGAGTAGTGCTGAGGCGTGAGGAAAACTTTTAGATTAGTTCAATTTCGCTAGTAAGGCTTCCTCAGACTTTGCATTGACGCGCCGCAGGATAGCGAAAATAGTCTCCATTGATAAGTATTCTTGGTTATCGCGTATTCTCCAAATGTTCATATAAACGATAAATCTGTCATATCTTAGTATCAATGCGCATCGTGTATCCTGTTCGACATTTTCTCCTTTGATGTCCTTACATGCAGCGTGTATTCCATCCGCCCCTGGCGTATATTGTTGAATGTCTAATGTTTCCCACTTATATGCAGAATTCAAATCATAAAAAATTGTCTGCTTCTGAATACGGAAACGTTCACTTGATGAGTCGCTATCTGCATACTCGAACAGACGATAGTCAATAAACGCCAGGTAATTGTCTTTGTGCCGTAATAACTGATTAGCATTCGCCAAGAGAGCGGACGATTCGCCTTTCATATCCGCTAAGTCAGCGGGTAACCAAATCTCACTTGCATCCCAACTCGTTCCGACTATTTCGGAAATATCTAACATGAAGTTTGATGAAGTATTTTGGTTCAGCGAGGGCTGATGATCTGGAAAGGTTGAACATCCAGTAATTAAGGCTATGAAAATAATAGCAACATATCGTGGATATACGCTGAATTTACATACCAGGCAAGCGATTCTGTGAGCAGACTTTAACATTGCCTTATTCAGTGCAGGGGATAACGGCTGAAAGGTTGATCGGATTCGTGCCATCGGCATCCACGACCCAGATCGTATAGGTTGATTCATGACGGACACGGAACGCGACCTTCTGTCCGTCCGGCGACCAAGCTGCTAACCCTACTGATCCCACAATTTCCGATGTCAGATTAAGCAGATTTCCGCCATCGGCATCCATCCGCCAGATGTCCTTTTGTCCGTCTAGGTTCGATTCGAAAATAATCATGCTGCCATCCAGTGACCATGCGGGCCAGAAGTAATCCCCATCATAATCTTCGGTCAAATTAACAATCTCAGAAGTATCGCTATCTATCAGCCATAAATCTTCCATACTACCACCTAATGTGGCTGCATGGATGACCAGGATGAATTGATTGACCGGCGACCAATGTGCCCTAATGTTGAATTTTGTATCATTCAATGTGGTTATGCCTGATCCATCCACATTAGCGATAAGCACCCTGTCATTGTCGTAGGTTGTCAAAGCAATCTGCTGTCCATTTGGCGACCAACTCGGCCATTTATACGCTTCATCATTGGCCGTTGTGATGTTTATTCGCTCAAAAGTCTGCATATTGACCACCCAAACACCACCTTGCAAGGGCGGAATCGCAAGATACTTTCCATCGGGTGACCAGGCTGGACTTGCCGCAGGCCCTACATCTCCTTCGCTCAGGTTCATAAGCCCCGTTCCATCAGGATGTATCACCCAGATATTCGCAATACCGAAAGGTCCCGATAAGAAAGCGAACCAGTTCCCATCTGGTGACCAAAGCAGGTTGTATTCTTCCACGTCGCTTGTATTCGTCACGTTTCGGAGATTCGTGCCATCGGCATCCATGATCCATATATCCGCGTTACCCGATCTTCCAGAAACAAAGGCAATGCGCTGACCATCTGGCGACCAGACCGGATTGCTATCCAGCAAACAGGCTATTTCAGGTTCAAGCGTGGGCGGCGGGGGTGTGGGCGACATTTCCTGTGCCATTGTCTGCGGCGGCGGGAGAATCAGTCCGGCCAGGATGAATAGTAGCAATCGTGTCACGACTGTTTTTTTCTGTTGCATCATTCATTGTTCCTGCGATGATTTGTGCTGATATGGTCAGGTTGGGTGAATTTTCCCTGAATACCTTCAATCATTATAGCCGATGTGGTGGTTATTTTGATGCGATTCTGTCATTGACCGGCCTATAATAAGGTCAGCGATAGTGTGAGCGAGCAGGTTGTCAATGGATAGAAATGCCCCGGTGACCCTCCTGTATGACGGCCAATGTGTGATCTGCCAGCAGAGCAAACGTATTATTCGGGCGCTGGATTGGTTGAAGCGAACGGCCTTCGTAGACCTGCATGACCGCGAGGCCGCGAATGCCTGCTGCCCCAGCCTGGATTTCGCCGCCGCGCTGGGGCAGATGCACCTAGTTACGCCCGACGGCACGCTACTGGGTGGTTTTCTGGCGATGCGGCGCGTACTGAAGGAACTCCCGTTGGGGTATCCGGTCTGGTTGCTGCTGCACCTGCCGGGTATGGCGTGGTTGGGGGATCGCGCCTATCGCTGGGTCGCCCGTCATCGTTATCGGATTAACCGGCTGTTGGGTGTCACCATCTGTGAGGGGGATACCTGCCACACACCCTCCTGAAATTGACTCCACTCTGTGTGGAACCAAATCCACAGCCCCGGCGTCTTAAGGGTAACAACGATGTGCATTTAGGGAGGTTCCGCATGAAACGCTTACTCTATTTGGTTCCGTTCTTCTTGTTGTTACTGGCGCTGCCCGTTCAGGCGCAGGTCGAATGCCCCACCCCGCAGCCCTGCCCGCCGGGATCAACCTGCCCGGTAATTGTGCCGTGTCCGCAGCCGCCCATCATTCGCGGTGTGTTCACTAACCCGGAATGGCTGAAGATTGACTATCATCGTGTCACCGTGACCATTGAAAATCAAATCGCCACGACCCAGGTTGACCTGGAGTTTGTCAACGAGGGCAACGGTCTGGCGGAGGGGACGTTTATCTTCCCGCTGCCCGCCGAAGCGTCGGTAGACCAACTGACGATGTACATCAACGGACAGCCGATTGAGGCCAAAATCCTCCCGGCGAGTGAAGCACGCGGCATCTATAACGAAATCGTGCGTCAGTACCGCGACCCGGCGCTGCTGGAATATGTTGGCACGAACGCGGTACAGGCTAACGTGTTCCCCATCCCGCCCGGCGAATCGCGTCGCATTCAGATTAGTTATGGGCAGGTGCTGGAAGCCGAAAACGGCCTGATCCACTACGTCTATCCGTTGAAGGTGACGAACCTGCTGACGCCGCGCCCGGTGGAAGAACTGAGCATCAGCGTGAACGCCCGCAGCAACGACCCGATCAGCAATATCTATTCGCCCAGTCACCCGGTGGCGATCAGCCGCGATGACGCCAATAACACTTTCCGTGTGGGCTTCGAGTCCGGTCAGTATGTGCCAGGAGATGACTTCAGCCTGTACTACGGCATCGCCAATGAGACGATTAACGTCAACCTCATCACTTACCGCGAAAGCGCCAGCGAAGATGGGTTCTTCATGCTGTTGGTGCAGCCGCCGGTCACGCTGCCGGAAAACCAGGTGATCCCCAAAGATGTGATTGTGGTTCTCGACCAGTCAGGCAGCATGTTTGGCGACAAATGGGATCAGGCGCGGACGGCTGCGGAATACGTGCTGGAACACCTGAACCCGGAAGACCGTTTTAACCTGGTGTTGTTCAGCACCGGCTGGCGTACCTACAGTACCCAAATGGAGTCTCCGGCACAGGTGCGCGACGCGGTAGACTGGGTGCGCACGCAGGAAGCCATTGGCGGTACGGACATCAACGGCGCACTGACCACTGCAATCGGTATGGCCGACGCCGAACGCCCGACGACCATCCTGTTCCTGACAGATGGCCTTGCGACGGAAGGTGAAGTCGAAACCGATGCCATCCTCAAGAACCTGGAAGCCACAGCCAGACCGAACGTCCGTATTTTCACCTTCGGCGTAGGCGATGACGTGGACACCTTCCTGCTGGACGCTATCGTGCGCGACCATCGCGGCGCGGGGTCGTATGTGCGCCCCACCGAACGGATTGATGAAGAAGTCGCCGGACTGTACAACAAGATCAGCGCCCCGGTGCTGACCGATGTGACACTCGATATGGGCGGCGTGAATACCCAGGATATGTATCCGGCCCAACCGCTGCCGGATCTGTTCGCCGGGACGCAGTTGACCCTGGTCGGGCGCTACCGGGGTAGTCTGGATAACACCACGATCACACTGCGTGGTAAGGTCAACGGCGGTGAACAGACCTATGTCTACAGTAACCTGAGTTTCCCTGGTCGGGCAGGTGGCGATGCCTTCATCGCCCGTTTGTGGGCGACCCGCCGGATTGGTGATCTGTTGAACACCATTCGTCTGAATGGGGAAAACCCGGAACTGGTAGACAGTGTGGTGCGGCTGAGTGTGCGCTACGGCATCATCACCCCTTACACCAGCTTCCTGATTGAGGAAGATGACATTCTGACCCAGCAGGGGCGTGAACGCGCCGCCAACACCTTCCGGCAGGAAGCGGAAGAACTGTCGACTACCAGCAGCGGCGCCGGTGCGGTGGATGCCGCCGATTTTGTTGGTGGGTTCGCTAACGCCGAAGCGCCCGCCCCGGCAAATCAACCGATGTTGGCAATGACAGCAACTCCGTTAGGGACGATGACGCCCGGTGGGATTGTGGGCGGCGTGGCTGACGGTGAAGGGTATTCGATTGAGAACCGGGCGGTGAATCCCATCCAGACCGTGAACAGCAAGACGTTCATCCTGCAAAACGGCGTGTGGACGGATACGACCTTCGAGCCGGATACCATGCAGACGCAGCCGGTGGTTTTTCTGAGCGACGGCTACTTCGCGCTGCTGGATAGCGTGCCGGAACTGGCGGACTACTTCGCCATCGGTGAGCGCGTTATCGTGGTGTGGGACGGCGTGGCCTATGAGGTGGTGAGCGAGTAATTCCCGGAAATTCCCGGTAGGGGCATAATGTTTGTGCCCCTACAAAACCGTTGTGAATCGTAGGGCGATCCGGTGTGGTCGCCCACCGAAAATATCCCATACAGTATCTATCATTGCCCGGAAACGGGCTTTTTTATTGCATCCCGATGATGTCCACCTGCACCAATGGGCTGCCTGCGACCCACGCCTCCAGTTCGCCATCATGATCGGGCATTCCGGCCAGGATCGCCGCCAGAACACGCCGCCTTTCCGCTTCATCGAGTATCGGCGTCGCCTGAGCGGGCAGGTCGGCGGTCACACTCTGCTTGAGGTGAAACGTAAGAGACGGGTTCACCCGTAGATTCTCGTACCATTGGCGGCGCTTGCCTGGTTTGCCGGTGATGTATAGCCTGCCATCTATATTATGGAAGAAGATTTCGATGCGATGCTGCTGGCCGGTGACGCGCCCGGTGGTGGTGATGTCTATCAAGCGTTCACTAGCGAGCGCCTGCTGGATTTGTGGAGTGAGCGTCGGATTCATCATTTTCTGTACAGATTACCTTGACATTTTGAACAATTATTGTATAGTTACTGTGTAAAATAGTTGTATGGGACACGGAAAATTATGTCACCACATTCAATCGCCATCATCACGGATAGCACCTGTGATCTGCCGGATGAGATCATCGCTGAGTATACCATTCAGGTTGTCCCTTTGCAGCTGATCTGGGGCACGCAAACGCTTCGTGACCGGTTTGACATTGACGCCGAGGATTTTTACCGGCGGCTGGTCTCTGACCCGGTTCATCCGACCACATCACAGCCGTCCCCAGCAGATTTTGTCACGGCGCTTCGGCAGGCGCAGGCCGACGGCGCCCAGGAAGCGATTATCTTTACGATCAGCGGACAGATGAGCAACACCTATAATTCGGCGCGTCTGGCGGAGAGTATGGTGGATTTTCCAGTGCATGTGGTCGACTCGAAGGCGAATTCGATGAGTCTCGGCTGGCAGCTTCTGGCTGCTGCCCGTGTTCGGGACGCGAGGGGCAGTGCTGCTGACATCATCGCTGCTGCTGAACGAGTCCGCAGTCACACCAGCACTGTGCTGTATGTAGATACGCTCGAATATCTGCAAAAGGGTGGGCGTATCAGTCTGGCGGCCCGCTGGGTGGGGACGATTCTCGACCTGAAGCCGCTTCTGCACGTTGACCACCGGACAGGCAAAATCGAACCGCACTCACGGGCCCGTACGCGGCGGCAGGCGCTCGACAAAATGTATACCACGTTTTTTAGCCAGCTTGATACCAGCCAACCGCTGCACGTCGCCATTATGCACAGCGGCACACTCGACTTAGCCCATGAAATCGCGGAACGTATCCGCCAGGAGTACCATCCGGTAGAAACCGTGATTGCGGTTACGTCGCCGGTTATGGGTGTCCATACCGGGCCGGGGGCGTTGGCGCTATGCGGGTGCGCCGGAGATTTTTAGCGCGTTCGTGGTTCAATTCGTCATTGAATATCCCTACAGAAATCCGCGCTATTGCTTAGGGGATTAATCCCCTGACGTAAATATCTAACCCAATCATGATTCTGGCTTGTTGGTCGAAGAATCCGATGGCTGCGGCGGTATGCTATCTGATTTTGGTACGGGTTTCACTGTTTGCGCTGCCGCTTCGTCCGGGGGCGATTCGGGTGTTTGCGCGGCCTGTGATATCGGTTCTTCTGTCGGTGTCTCTGATACAGGTTTCACTGCTGGCGTTTGCACATCAGTTGATTGCTCTGCCTGTGCCGGAGCGGTAGGCAACGGGGGTAGGGGGAAGGCGGGCAGCATTTCCGAAGTCTGATCTTTTTCTGTCGATTTCGGAATAAATACGGCTTCTAGCTCTGCGGTTGATGTTTTCCGCTTGGGAGACGACGGCGGGGTAATTTGGGCAGCATATTTCTCAAAGAGTGATACCAACTCTGAAACTGGCAGGGGCTTGGCGAGATAGCCATCACAGCCTGCTGCCATGCAGCGCTCTTTGTCGCCCACCATTGCGTAAGCGGTCACGGCGATGATTGGGAGTTTGTGACCATCCGCCCGCAACTTCTGCACAGCTTCCAGCCCATTCAATGGTCCGTTCAACTGGATGTCCATAAGGACAATATCCGGCTTATCGGACTCGAAGTTATCCAACGCATCTGTGCCACTGGTGTACGTGATCACACTATGATTGCCAATACGTGCCACCCGATTGACCAGGGATACATTCGCTGGGTTGTCTTCTACATATAAAATGCGCACGCTTAACCCTCGCTTTTCTGGGCGGTTGGATTCGGGATCAATAAAGGACGTGGTTTGGTATCCAGCGCATCCGGGTAGCGTGGCAGCCAGATATGAAAAGTGCTGCCCTTGCCCACTTCACTCTCAACCCAGATACGCCCATCCATCAGGGTCAGTAACTGGCGGGAAATTGCAAGCCCCAGCCCCGCGCCAGAACGCGGATCACGTCCAATGGATTCGGCCTGTTTGAATTCCTCGAAAATCAGGCCATGGTTCTTGGGATCAATGCCCGCACCGGTATCCTTGACGCTCAACCGCACCCCATCACCATCAGGACGGATAATCAGTGTGATCGAGCCGGAATCGGTGAATTTGGCAGCGTTGCTGTATAGGTTGAGAAGTACCTGGCGTACACGGGCTTCGTCGGCCAGCAGGTCAGGGAGGTCATCCGCGATGTCTTTTTCCAGGTTGACCGGCTTGCTGCTTACCAGGCCGGCTGCAGTAGCCAGTACCATTTTGACCACCGGCTCAATCTGAACCCGCTCGGAACGCATATCCAGTTTCCCGGCATCCACCCGCGACAGGTCGAGGATATCATTAATCAGGCTGAGAAGTTGCCGTCCGCTGCTGTGAATCTGCCCCAGGTCACTCTGATAGGCGTTAGGCAACCCCACACCATCGTACATGGATGGGAAACTGAGCATGGTTTCACTAAAGCCAATAATCGCATTGAGCGGAGTCCGTAGCTCATGGCTCATATTGGCTAGAAACTGGCCGCGATAGTGTTTGGCCTCCTCAGCGGCGGCGCGGGCGAACTCCAACTGCTGGTTTGTCTCCTGAAGCTGTTCGGAGAGCGCTTGCGTGCGCAGCAGCGTTCGTTCCAGGAGTTGGCGGTTATCAAAAAGCGCCTGAGTCGTCTTACGTTCTTTCTGGTAATTTGCCAGCGCCCATTCGGTCACCGCGAAAAGTTCACCGCTGCTCAGTGCGGCCAGGGTAGCGCTGACAAATGTCAGGATGACGGCAAAAATCTGGTGTACCCCCAGGAAATCCATGTTTCCTTGTGCCAGATACGGAACGATGATAATCACTGCGGAGCTGATAACGGCGAGGACAAAAGTCGCTGACGGTGAGATCAGCAGCCCGACAATAAACACAATCACCGGGAAGACAAATGGCACAAGTTGAAGTGCAACCGGATCCAGACCCGCCAGGACGATCCCGATGCCAATCGTTCCCCCCAGGGCATACACCCATACAGCAAATCGAAAGCGGTTTCGGTGCAAGAAAAACCGCGCACCCAGGCAACCGAAAATCACACTCAGAAATACCAGCCCCGGACGGCCCAGGTCAACCCTTTGCAACGCCCCGAAGCTGAATAGCAACCAGAGAGCGTTTACAAAAATGATCAGCGTTACTTTCCAGAGCAACCCGAGCCGGTCGGTTCGAACTTCAGTCGCGAAGTCCTGGTTGGTTGGCATCGTCGGGGTAGTCATAGCCCACTCCCCTCAAAGAAACGAAACATGATTGTGCAAACATTATACACGCCCCCGCCGCTGTGTTGCATGAAATTTATTGATATTTTCAAACTCCCCCGGCGCGCCCTGTATCAAAAACCATACCACTGCACTATCTTGGGGCGGTGTTCTCCCTAAACCTTGTCGAGAATTCAGCAGGACGGCCTACTGATGCAGTCGAAGTGCACAGATTAACCAGACTACTGTTTCCCCGATTGTACAACCTCTCGTCAACTGAAAAACAATCGTCTCTGAATCTTAACGAAAAATATTAGCATGAGGTGACAGCGCGTGTTATTATTTCTCTTCAAATCTTAGCTAGTAAATTATGAGATAGTCATGTCATCGTCAAGAAATTCGATCGGAAAAAGAGTTTTTATCAGCTACTCCCGAAGAAATCGCGGCAAGGTCCGCCAGATGGTTGAGATCCTGCGTCATGGGGGGCATCAGCCCTGGCGTGATGAGGAGCAGTTACGGGGTGGCGATAACTGGCAGAATACTTTACTGAGCGAAATTGAAGCATGTGATGTGTTCATCTATGCTTTGACGCCACATTCATTCAGATCATCCTGGTGCAACTGGGAATTTCATCAGGCGGTTCACCTGAGGAAGCCCGTTGTCCCGGTCAAACTAAGCCGGTTTGAGATCAGTGGGATTTTGACAACATTGCAATATGTTGACCTCACGAATCTCCGCAACCCGATGGCGGCAGTTGACCTCGTGAATGCGGTGCAGACAGCCCGCGTCTCGCTTCTACCAACCGATCTGCCGGATATTCCCGAACCAGAAACGCATTCCCGTGTTGCATACCGGAATCATGAAGGGATGACGTTAGATCGGATACCGCTGCTGCTGTTAGGCGCGGTAGTGGTGATTGCAATGATTTTGGGATTGATACTGCTACGGAAGGATGAACTTCTTCCCCCGATTCCAGAAACGACATTGACTCTTCCTCCTACCCAGGTGGCCGAAAACAATACGCCCACTGTGCCCACCGCTACCGTTGAGCCGCCAACCAGCACGCCGTTGGGCGAAGCGCCAACAGCCTCAGCAACAGTAACTGTTGTCATAACTGTACCACCGCCAACAGTCGAAACACCGCTGCCGATTGTGGATACCATTACGGTGCCCACAGAGATGCCTAGTCCTACTCCACAGCAGAGCGTTGAAGGCGTTGCGCTTTTCCAGGCGAATCTGCGTGATGGCCCTGGCCCTCTTTATGGTCAGGTGAGTTACGTGGAAAAAGGTGAAACGATACGAATTGAAGGCCAGAACGGACTCCGTGATTGGTATCGTCTGATTGAACGGACGGAAGAAGGTCAGCAGCAGTGGGTTTGGGCACAGAACGTGCAGGTACAGGGAGATACCAACTCCATTCCGGTGGTGAGTGATTACCCGTCTCCACCATCGGTAGTGTCTGTTTCTACGGTATGTAACCCCGGCCAGTGGTTCGGCGTGTGTGGATCGAATGGTTGCGAATCGGAGTACGTGTCAAAATGCAATGATGCCGGTACCGGCTATGTATGTGTGTGGAATCCGGGAGAATGTGCTTCAGAATCGCCGTCTCCGTTCAAGCCACCCGCCCGGCCAAGTGGGGGAGGCAGCGGTGATGGTGATGATGATAGCTGCGTCTGTACACAGTCCTGGTTGGAGGCCCTGATTCGCAGCAATGGTTACGACCCGGCAGACCTCATCCCGGAATGGGATTTAGACCACGATGGGAAAATCACTTGCGAGGATTACAAACTGCAAACTGGCAGTTATAGCTGCTAGAAGGGGCATCTTCAATTAGCAGAAGCTTACCTTCTTTAGGGCATGGAATCTGCTTTGATCTCAATCGATAAAAGACTGTGAATTACACAAACACGAATTGATTTACGTTCTACTGTAGGCAAATTAATCATGAGACAATTCAGCAATATTCTATTGATTGTAATTATAGTTACAACATTGGCGCTTTTATCTGTCGGTTTATACGTCTTATTTGCGTTGGACACCCGCGATATTATCGCAAATCTTTTGCAAGTGACCTTTAGCGCAATGAGTTTTGTATTAGAAATTATTGCCTTCCCTGGGGTACTGGCTTCTGGAGAAGCAGGTGGCACACAACGCTCCCAAATTCAAAGACCTATCAGATCTCGTATTATAATTTGGATAGCAGTAACTTTCATTGTTTCGCTTGGGTTAAGCGTTCTTATAATTTACAAACTTACAGCATCAACAATTGGATTCCAAGATGCTGTAGTAATCTCTAATGTCGCAATACTCTATGACGGCCCCGGGGAAAATTACCCAATTACCGCTAGTGTAGAGAAAGACAAACATCTTATCGTGATTGCCCAGGTGAGCAATAGCCCGATTTGGTATCTGGTTCAAGGTTTCGGAAAAGATCCCTGGGTAAGAGCAGAAGATGTTGAACTATTAAGTCCCAATGTTATTTTACCTACCGCAAAACCAAGCCAGACTCCCACTCAGCAACCCAAAGCTGAAATAATAGCGACCTCTAGTGTACCGCTCTATGAGGGTCCCGGCGATAACTACCCTATTGGACGATATGCGAATCAAACCGAGCACGTAATTATTCTGGCGCGAATACAGTATGGGTATGATATCTGGTATCTTATCGAAGTACCTGGAGATGATTTGTGGGTCAAAGGAAGCGATGTGAGGGTTATCCCTGATAATAGTGTGATTGGTACCGCTGTAACGATACCACCTTCTCCGACCAATACATCCACCGCGACGTCAACACAAACCGCATCAACGCTAACGCCTTCAAGTACATACCGACCAACGCTAATATCTCCCGTAACAAGCACACCGACACCTGTTTGCAACCCGGGTCAATGGAATGCAGTCTGCGGGTCAAATGGTTGCCCGGCAGATAATGTGTCCGAGTGTAATAGTGAGGGATCGGGTTGGATATGCCGTTGGAATCCATCAGAATGCTCAGTAGAGGCGCCGCCCCCATTCAAACCGCCCACCAGGCCTACACTCCGTCCTGGTGAGACACCTGAACCATGCACCTGCACTCAGTCATGGCTGGAAGCTCTGATTCGCAGCAATGGCTACGAACCAAAAGACCTTATTCCAGCATGGGATTTAGACCATGATGGGCAGATCACCTGTAATGACTACAAGCTCTTAATGGGGACTGATCTATGCTATCCCTAACAGCTACCGGGACGTAAAAACACGACCCCCTTGTGCATCTTTCGCATGATGGGGTCTATGTTGCTAGCCTTGGCGGTGGAAATACCAGACTCTGACAACAAAAACTGAACCCGCCGTCTAATCAGGCGGGTTTTTCAACCATTATGACTGGGAACTGCGAACGCGGAAAGCAGGCTTAAAAATCAGGCTTCCTTACCGGATTCGTTCGAGTCGGACTTGGCGCCCTCTTGCAGGCCTTTGCGGAAGTTGGCAACCGCGCTACCCAGTTCGCCACCGATCTTCGATACACGCCCGACACCGAACAGCAACAGGACAATAACCAGGATAATCAGGAGTTCAGTACCACCTAAGTTCATGAGATTCCCCTATGCGGCCAGGCCGCCACAGTTAAGCTATCCACCCCATTATAACACGCCAATTGTTACATGGGGTTATCCCATTATGCAATTACTCATAGAACCACTCAGGAACGTCCTAAAGCTGCCCGGAATAAACCCCTACTTGAATAGTGCTACTTCATACGTGGATCCAGCGCGTCGCGCAGCCCGTCGCCCAGAAAGTTGAACCCCATCACACTGAGCATAATCGCCATGCCTGGGAAAATCCCGATCCAGGCCGACTGATTCAGAAACTCGCGCCCCTCCGCCAGCATCCGCCCCCAGCTTGGGTCGGGTGGCTGTGTCCCCAGCCCGAAGAAACTCAGTGCTGCCTCCGCCAGAATAGCAAAGGACAGGCTTAACGACGTTTCTACGATAATCGGGGCAAGAATGTTGGGGAGGATATGCCGCCAGAGGATGTGAATGTCACCAGCCCCCAGTGCCTGGGCTGCCGTCACGAATTCTTCCTGTTTGACGCTCAACACGGCACTGCGGGCTATCCGGGCAAAGATGGGGATATACACGACGCCGATGGCGATCATGGCATTGTTGACCCCTTTGCCCAGAATGGCGATGATCGCCAGCGCCAGCAGAATCGTTGGGAACGCCAGCAGCACGTCCATACTCCGCATGATGGTTTCATCCACGATGCGCCGCCCGTAGCCCGCTACCATCCCCAAAAACGTCCCGACGGTAGCCGCCAGACCCACCGCAACCACGCCGACTCGTATCGAGACGCCTGCGCCGTACATAATCCGGCTCAGGATGTCGCGCCCGAAATCATCGGTGCCGAGCAGGTGTTCCAGGGTGGGTGGCTGAAAAGCGGACGTGAAATTCATTTTGTTCGGCGCGTAGGGGGCGAGCGTCGGCCCAATCAGAGCAGTCACCAGCAGAATGATGATAATCACTGCGCCTATCATCCCGACACGGTGGTGGATAAAGCGCAATAAAACATCTTCCAACAGGCCGCGCGGCGGGGGCATTTCGCTGCCGAATCGAGCCGTATGGGTAGGGGTATCCGCCATTTGTTTTTCTCCTCCGGCGCTTATGCCTGTTCAATGCGGGGATCAAGAACGAAGTACAGCATATCCACACCGAGGTTGACCAGCGTCACCAGGAAGGCCATCACGAATACCGCGCCCTGCAACTGGGTATAGTCCCTGTCCAGTACCGACTCCAGCACCAACCGCCCCAGGCCGGGCAGGTTAAAGACAATCTCGATGACGACCACCGCGCTCAACAGCGCCGCGACCTGCAAACCGACGACGGTCACAATGGTGATGAGGGCGTTGCGCAGTGCGTGACGCCGGATGACCACTGCTTCGCTGAGTCCTTTGGCGCGGGCGGTGCGGATATAACTCTGACTCAGCACTTCCAGCATCGCACTGCGAATGAATCGGGTCTGAATCGAGGCGCTGATGAGGCCAGCCGTCAACGCCGGCAAAATCATATGGGAGAGCCATTCTCCGAAGTCCACATTGATGGGGACATAGCCGCTGGGAGGCAGCAGGTCGAGGGTGGAAGAAAACAGCAGCACCAGCAGAATCGCCATCCAGAAGTCCGGCACGGCAATCCCCAACTGGCTCAGAATAGAAGCGAATACATCAAAAAGACTGTTGGGGCGCATAGCCGAAATGATGCCGAGTGGAAACGCGATCAACATGCCGATGATGATCGCTAACCCGGCCAATTGCAGGGTGGTCGGCAGGCGTTGTGTTACCAGTTCGGATACCGATTGACCGGAAATCAGGCTGCGCCCCAGATCACCCTGTACGGCGTGCGTAACCCAACTCAGATACTGTTCCAGCACCGGGCGGTCTAAACCCATATTGATGCGACGCTGGGCAACCAGTTCGTCGGTGGCTTGCGGCCCCAGGGAAACCCGCGCCGGGTCGCCGGGGATCAACTGGACAATCATGAACACAACGAATGTCACGCCCAGGATGACCAAACCGGCAAACAATAGTCTTTGCAGGATATAACGATAATTCACAATAGACCTTTGTCAAAAACAGAAGCGATGGAAGCGAGAACCGCTCCCACCACTTCAATCTAATTTATGTGGAACGTCTTACTGGTTGTCGAGCCAGACGGTCCAGAAGTTATTGGCGGAATCCGGGCGTACAGCGTAGCCCTGAACATAGGGCGCCCAGGCCTTCACCTCGGACTTGGCGTAGAGATAGATATAGGGGGCTTCATCTACCAGAATCTGGTTGGCCTGCTCGTAAACGGCGTAGCGGGCAGCGAAGTCGTCCAGGGTACGGCCTTCGTCAACCAGCGCGTCGAATTCGGGGTTGCTGAAACCGGTGAAATTTAGCCCCTGTCCAGTGCGGTGCTGCAAGTAGAAGTAGTCTTCCGCGTCAGTCAGGCCAATCCAACTCCACATGATCGCGTCAAACTGGCCGTTACCTTCCTTCTCGATGATGACGGCGGCTTCTTCCGGCTCAATGGTCACGGTGATGCCGATTTCGCTGAACATCTGCTCCAGAACCTGGGCGCCACGAATGGTTTCTTCAAACCCGATAACCGGATTGATGACCATTGCGAAGCCATCACCATACCCGGCTTCTTCCATCAGGGCTTTCGCTTTGGCGATGTCCTGGTCATAGGGCGAATACGGGAAGTACCAGGCCGTGCCACTGGCGGTTGGGCCTTGAACCGGCTCACACAGCCCGAAGAATGCAAAGTCACAGACTACCTGGCGATCCAGGGAATAGGCCATCGCCTGGCGCACGCGCACATCGCTGAACGGCTCTTTGGTGAGGTTCAGGCCGATATAGTCATATGAGAGACGTGGTGACGTTTCGACCACGACATCTTCATCCGCCTGTAATTCGGCCAGGTTCTGCGGCGCGATGGTGAAAATCCAGTCCACTTCGCCCCCCTTGAGTGCCAGTTCACGGGTGGCATCGTCGGTGATGGGTGTGATTTCGACGGCGTCCAGATAGGGCAGCCCTTCCTGCCAGTAATCCGGGTTGCGCTCCAGGCGTAGGCTGGTTGTGCCTTCGACAGCGGCAATCAGGAACGGCCCAGTGCCAATCGGCACATCCACCAGACCTTCGTCGTTGAGGCTTTCCGGCGCCATGATGCCGATGGATTTGTTAGCGGCAATCGAAGCGGGCATGGTCGCGGACGGGGACTCGGTGGTGATGGCGACGGTATAGTTATCTACAGCGGTGATGGTCGTGCTGGCGCCGCCGATACGCCAGGCATTTCCTGAGGCCGTATCCGGGTTGACCAGGCGATCCAGCGACCATTTCACATCAGCCGCCGTCATTTCGCGCCCATTGCTGAACATGACGCCCTGCCGCAGGTGGAATGTCCAGGTCAGGCCGTCGTCGGAACGTTCCCAGCTTTCCGCCAGCCAGGGGATAAGGTTCATATCGTCATCGAAGAACGTCAGCGTTTCCAGCACGTTATTCAGTATCTGGAAGGTGGCTTCTGAGCTGGCGACATGCGGATCAAGGCTTTCCCATTTGGACTGCCACGCGGCACGCAACACCCCACCGGACTGCGGTTCTTGCGCCTGGGCTGTTCCAAAGACCAGCACAAACATAAGCAAGACCAAAATAAAGATTCTCTGCTTCATAAAACGGCTCCCTTTAATTAGCTGAACGTGTATCGACACTATGGAATAGTGTGAATACCTATTTGAGCAGGTCACAGATGACCTGTGCCTCGTCCTGTAATAGCGCGATATATCCATCCAGGACGGTGTCATCCATCCGCGAGGCAGGGGCTTCAATGCTCAGAGCGGCGGCGACCTGGTCGTGGCGGTTCATGATGGGCACGGCAACTGCCCGCGCCCCCACATCAATCTCACCATCCGAGACGGCATAACCCGCCCGCCGGATTTCTTTTAAGTGTTTGTATAACGGGCCGGATTCGGTGATGGTGTTCTCGGTCAGTTTTTTCAATGGAAAGTCCAGCAGGTTATCCCACTGGGAATCATTCGTGAACGCCAGCAGCACTTTGGATGACGCACCGCTGTGGAGATGCTGGGTGCGCCCGTATTCGATGGTGACTCGCAGCGCATACTGTCCTTCCAGTGATTCGATGCACACCACCCGGCGATTCACCAGCCGCATCAGGGAGACAGACTCGCGGGTTTCTTCCGCGATGCGTTTCATGCTCGGCAGCGCGGCCAAGCGGAGGTTGCGGTCACTATGGTGCGCGGCGCGGCTGAGGGCGATCAGAGTTGCGCCCAGCCGGTAATTGCCGGAGTCGACTCGTTCCAGGAAGCCGCGATCTACCAGGATGCGGATATAACGGTAGGCGGTGCTTTGCGAGAGACTCAGTTCGTCCTGAATCTCGGTCATGGAAATCTGCGTGCGCTCTGACGAGAACAGCATCAGAATATCCAGTACTTTGTCTACCGTTGACACCGGCTGTAAATCCACGTCGGTTTAATCCAATATTCTCAATAGATGAAAATTTCTTCCTAGATAATGAGAATATAACAGATTTCAACAGGTATGCCAAATTTGGATTTCGAGGATGTTATGGGGGTTTTCCTGGTGATGGTGTTTTTGGTGCGGGGGATTTATTCATGTGTCCGCGAGGTTTAGAGACTATTTGAAGAGTGGATTATTCCTGATTGTTTTCTGGGAGGGTCTCAGACCCTCCCCTACAATCTATACTGATTTCCAGGTGTAGGGGCGGGTTTCAAACCCGCCCGCCGCCTTCTCAGATGGCTTCCTGATCTTTAGAACACACTATGAGCAGATCGTGTCTAGCAGGTTGACGGCATCCGGCACGGTGGAAACCGGGTTGATAACGCCATCCGTGAGGTACCAGGTGGGATACGCTGCGGTACTATTCCCCGGAGGGACATCCAGAACCTGGGTACTCAGGCACGCGACCAACATCAGGTTTGATTGGTCGGGCCGGGTGGCATTGATGAACACCGGTACTCTGACCGGGCTGGACGGCACATAGGAGACATCCGGGTTGATGTAGGCTTCCAGACCGGTGCTGTACAGCAGTTGGTCACCATAGCTCCCCTGCAACACATCGCCCGTGCCAGGATTCACCCAGTAAGACGCGGCCTGTACCGCTTCTGGCAGCGTTTGGGCTGAGGCCACTTGGTCGAGGTAGGTCTGGATCACATCCACTGGCGACGCGGGCTGACCCATACCCGGATCGTTGCCGAGGGAATAGGTGTTGTCGCAGACGGTATCCAGCGCCGACAGGTTGAGGGTCGCTTGTTCCTGAAAATCGCCTTTTTGGATATACCAGTTGGGGTCCGGCTCGGTGGCGTTGCCCACCGGCACATTGGTTTTGTGGGCGGTGAAGCAGCCCGCGTAATAATGTGTGCTGCCATCGGTGTGCGTGGACGTGATGAGGGTCGGGATGGCCGCGTAGAGATTCCCCGCGCCAGCATCCACAAACACCGGCAGCCGCACCAGCACATGCGCGCTGGTCGTATCCGCAAAACCCTGGGCGAATTCGGCTGCGGTCTGCGCATCCGGCTGCTCCCAATAGCTGTAGGCCGTGGCGTAGTCATGGGCATTGATGGCGTGATAGTAGACACCGATTAACAGCGCCGGGTTGGTCTGGGTGTTCAACGCCGTGTTTTGCGCCAGGGCTGGTGTCAGGCTGACCACCAGGAGCAGGGACAGCACCAACGCGGTTCGCGTGAATTTGAGATGTCGTTGCATGATTTTTCTCCCATCCATTCCGGTATTCCGTGATGGACTTCCTCAATACCGGGTCGTGCGACTCGCACTGTAGCACCAACGCCCGCATGATTCCAGCGTTGGCAATATAGAGTTTGATGAGTTTGGAAAGCCCGGCAATAAGAGTAAATCGCGCGTCAGGCCGCCGTGTCGGGAGTTATGGTTGTGCCGGTGAGAATGCCGTCAGTGCCAGTGCAGCCAGCACCAGCAGCAACACACTGCCGAAGGCGGTGGTGATGCTCATCGAATCTGCCAGAATCCCGACGGCCTGGGGCGCAACCAGGATCGCGACGGCGGCTCCCAGCGATGCCCGTGCGCTGGCTCGATTCGCCTGCTGCGGTGCGGTGCGGATTAAGGTGGCCGCGCCCAGCGGATAAGCATTTGCCAGCCCGAAGCCCAGCAGCGCCAGCCCAGCAAAACTTAAGAGTGTTTGCTGCGAAACCCAGAAGAGGGTCGCGCCGACGAAGGCCAGGGCGAGCGCGCCGGTTAGCAGCCGCTTTTCGCTGAATCGCTTTGCCAGTTGTGAAGCGATCCACCGGCCCAAAACGCCGAATCCCGTAAACACCGCCAGCGAAGCGGTGGCTGCTGAGGTTTCTATGCTCAGGCGTTGAATCAGAAAATCCGCTGTCCAGAAAGTAACGACCCATTCCGCCGCGACACTCAATGTCAGCCCCAGCCAGATCACCCAGAAAGAAATCGGAAAAGGTGTTTTGCGAGACTGCGTACTCCCACCTTCAGCAGTGGGGAAATCGCGTTTGTGGTTCGTCAACCGCAGAATCCCCCAGACGGTGATGGGGAAAATGAGCGCACCGCGCCAGCCGATGCCAATCGCTACGACCAGGCTGACCAGCAGTGGCGCTAAGGTGCTGGCGATATAGGCGATGACGTTCGCTTCGGTAATTGCCGTTGCCCGCAAAGCGCCATGCTCGTTGGCTAACCCGGCCTGAATCAGGATGAGCATCAGCGTGCCAAACAGCCCCATCAGCAGGGCGGAAAATAAGGTCATGTAGACACTGGTCGCTGTCAGCAGGAGCAGCACCCCGGCTGCCATGCCGGTTGAACCGATCCAGAAGGCGCGTTTGTCACCAATTCGTTCCGCGATGGTGTCACTCAGCAGCCCAGCGGCGAACATCCCCAATGCAAAGGCGGTGGCATGAAGCCCGCCCATTGCGTAATTCAGGTCAAATTCGACCCGCAGCAGTGGTACGAGCGGCCCCCAGATGGTTTGCAGATAAGCGAAGTAGCCCAGCAGCCCATAGGCCAGCCAGGTAAACCCCGTTCTTCGATAGTGACGCAGCGTTGGTTCAGGCAAGATTTATCCTCATGTGGCGCACAACGGCCAACTTGTTTTTGATTGGTTGTAAATAGGCCTCTACTTCTTCGGCGGAAGGCTGCGCGGTATACCCGTAGCCGCGCATTTGCAGCGCCGCCGCCGCCCCCGCCCAGGGGAGCGCCTCCGCCGGGGGGTTGCCGTTGAGTGTTTGCAGCAGCCAGGCCGCCGCGAAGGTATCCCCCGCGCCAACGGTATTCACCAGGTTCGGGCAGGGCGCGGCAGGGACATGATAGGCGGTTTCGTCTGTCAGCAGCCACGCCCCGTGTGCGCCGTGCGTAATCAGCAGCGTCAGGCGAGGATTGCATTCGCGCAGGTGGGCTACCGCTGCCGCAAAATCGCCATAGCCGAAACTGCTGACTTCGCCCACATTGGAGAATATCCCGCTCAGATAGGGGGCGAGGCGCGTCAGGTCAGCTTTCCCGCCCCGGTATTCGCCCTGCGTGGACAGAAAGACGCGCTGGTTCTGCTGGGCGGCGCGTTCGGCGACCTGCTGGTGAAAGGCGTGGGGCGCAGTGCCGAGCCAGAGGGTCGGGGCGTTCCAGAAGGTGGCGGGCAGGTCGTCAGCGGTAAAGGCTGTGCCGCCCGCTTCGTCATAATGGACGTGGGCGATTTCGCCGGTTGCGGTGTACACCAGATCAAGGCGAGCGGTTGCGCCGGGCAGGGGACACAATTCGACGACTGCCCCCGCCGCCCGCAGTGGTTCGACCAGCACCGGGTCGAAATCATCGCCGTGCGCCCCGGCATACAGCACGTCCGCGCCCAGGTGTGCCAACGCCATCGCCACATAATAGCCGCAGCTTCCCACTGTCACCTGTTCGCCGGTTTCCGGCCAGGTGATGTGATCCATCGAGAGGACGCTGGTCACAGCGATTTGCGGTGACATATCAATAGTAGGTCGTCACAACGTTGGGTTCCAGCAGTGAACGGTAGGCTTCGTCCTGCGCGCCCAGGCACGCCCCGGCCAGCGGGCATTTCCCCGGACAGGTGTAACCGAAAGCCGGTTGTACCGTACAGTCGCTGAAATCGCAGGCCGCACAGCGCGGCGGACGGGCATAGTGGCAGCAGCTTCGCCCCACCAGCCAGAACACTTCATCCACGAAATAGACCGACAGCCCGGATGAACGAATCATCTCATCATAGGCCATCATAATCGCCGTGCGCAGCGCCGCTTCATCTTCTGCCGAGCAGGGCTGGTTTTCCCGCAGCGCCGCCGCCAACGCCGGGTCATGTACGGTGATTGTGCCGTTGCGCAGCGCCAGCCGGATGACATGGTAATCCACTGGCATCTGGATATTTTCCGGGTCGCGGGGCTGCCAGCGCCCGGTGACATCCAGCGCCTTCAGGAAAACGAACTGTTTTTTATAGAGCGGGTCGTCGTAACCCTGGAAGGTTCGCTGCACGACTTCCAACAGGCCGTTCCCGTTCGCCGTTTTCAGGTTGGGGTGCGCCGCCAGCAGACGGCTGGCCGAACCGTCCCACCGTTCGAGCAGTTTTGCCGCCGCATCCCGCAGCAGCGCGATGCGTTCATCCATACGCGGCATCGTGGGTTGTGCCGGGTTATGGGTTAGCGAGAATGCCCGGTTGTAATCGTCGTCCGGCATGGTCGCCAACGCCGCCGACCAGAAATCCGGGCGGATTTCCGGCGCGTGTTTCGCCAGATGGAAAAAGACATTGGTGCCTTTCAGGTACGTGCCGTCAGGCAGGGTGGTTTCGATATTCTTGAAGTCGAACAGCAGCATAGACGTGAAGAAGAAATAGTCTATGGCCTGCTCGTCGGTGCAGTCGGGGGGCAGCGCCGCGTTAATGGTGTCATATCCGGCGCTTTTCCAGTTGAGCGCCACGATGTGCTGCCCCATGCGACGTGCCTGTTCGGTGTTGATGCTGATTGGTGCTGTCATGCGTCTTCCCATTCCATATAGAGCAGCGCCCCGGCCAGCGACTTACCCAGGCCGTCTATCCGCAACGAGCGCGTGCCGCCGCCGTCCAGCGCGTCATAACACACGAAGTTGAGCGCCTCGATATTGTCCATTTCGTAGCGCACGACCTCACCCTGTACCAGGTCGCCCAGATGGGCTTTCACCCGTTCAGCGGTCAGTCTGGCTTTGATTTCCTGGTAATCGGCAGGCGTGCGGGCAATCACGCTGATATTGGCGATATTGCCCTTGTCGCCTTCCCGCCCGTAGGCGAGGTCATACAGTCGTTTGGGCATCCTTGTGCCTCTTTCTTATACATCATAGTAGGCGATGTGCGGTGTCACCTGTTCCCGCCCGATGAGGGTCGGCCAGAGTCCCACAATCGGGCGCGGGTCTTGCCCGATGGTCGTGCCGGAAATAGACATTCCCGCTGGGCCGCTGAGTCCGTCGTTCATCAAGCGCCGCACCGCCGTTTTGAGCGTATCGGCATCCGGCGCGGTGAATACCACGCGCACAATCAACTCTAATGGGTCGTCCGGTAAATCCGCCACCGACCCGTACAGACTGTTCACGCCCAGGAAACTGTAAGCGACGCGCTGGATGGGCAGCCCTTCCCAGGCCGCCTCCATCATACCTTTCATCTGCTCGAACTTGTGCCAGGCTTCCGGCCAGCCAATGGTGTAGATCAACTCGCGGGAATAGCCTTCCAACCGGTTCAGGTTCAACTTGAGTTTTTCCGGGCGCGGTTTGCCGGTCACGCCGGAGACGTGCACCCGGTCTTGCCCGGCGGATTCGAGCCGCAGCGTGGTGAAATTCGCCACCACGTCGGGCGTGATGTAATTGGCCGGGTCGTGGACTTCGTAAAGAAGCTGTTCTTTGACGGTTTCCAGCGTGACATGCCCGTTCATGTCCGGCGTTTTGGTCAGCACGAAACTGCCATCGGCTTCCACTTCCGCGATGGGGTAGCCCAGGTTGTGCATTCCTTCCCCGCTCAGGCGGTCAATGGACGCCAGACTGTTGCCGCCGACGACCTGCCCGGTGCATTCCAGCAGATGCCCGGCGACAATGCCGGATGCCAGCTTGTCCCATTCGTCCCAGCCCCAACCATAATGGGCGACCAGCGGCGCGAGGTACAGGCACGGGTCGGCGACGCGCCCGGTAATCACCATGTCCGCGCCGTTTTGCAGCGCCTCGACAATCGGCGCAGCGCCCAGATACACATTACCTGTTACCCAGAACTGATTTTCCGCCGCCGCCAGGGGTTGCCCGGTATCCATGTTCGCCAGGGTTTCGCCTGCCGTTTGCAGGTCGTCCAGCTGGTTCAACAGGTTGTCACCGGAAATCACCGCGATTTTGCAGCCCTGTAATCCGAGTTGTTCCGCGATCTGGCGCACTTTTTCCCCCGCACCCTGGGGATTCAGGCCGCCGCCGTTGGTAATCAGGGGGATTTTACGGGCGAAGGCCTCCGGTAGCACCTTGCGGGCGATGAGTTCTATATCGAATGTATAGCCGCGTGAGGGGTCTTTCATGCGGTCTTTCTGCAAAATCGCCAGCGTGAGTTCCGCCAGCGCCTCGAAGCAGACGACATCCACATGCCCGCCGCGAATCATCGGCAGGGCGCTCAGGACGTTATCGCCGTAAAACCCTTCCGCCGAACCGACACGATAGGTCATAACATGGTTTCTCGCTTCTAATGAAAGGGGCGTTATTCCTGCGTGGGTGAATTCGTCTCCGCGACGTGTTCAACCGATGCTTTGACCAGTTCACGCAGGACATCCTGGTTAATGTCCTCAAGTTTCTTGATATACAGACAGGATTTGCCAGTGGTATGCTTGCCAAGTTTTACCATCAGCGCGTCGTACTGGTCAAAACCCGCCATGATATACAAAGTCAGGCTTTGCTTGCGCGGCGAGAATCCCGCCAGGAACGAATCTCCCTCGTGTCCGCTGGCGTACTTATAGTGATAGCTGCCAAAGCCGACGATGCTGTCCCCCCACAACCGGGGTTCATAACCGGTGACTTCCTGCATTAGTGCCAGCACCGCGAAGGAGTCCTCCCGCCGTTTTGCGTTCGCTACGCCATTCAGGAAAGTCGTGACATCCTGATTGTTGGGAGTCGTTTTGAGCTTCGCCATTGTCTCTCCTCCTGAAACTGTATCTTAGAATATAGCAAGGGACGGGCAGGCCAGGCAAATCGGCGGTATAGACCAAAATGCCCCCGTTAGCGGAGGCATCGCAAGTCAATTCGGTATTCGCGGCGAACTGGTCACAGCATCCGCTGGAAGTTGATGAATTCCAGGATTTCCTCAGTTTCCAGTTCGCGCCCTGGCGTCAGAATCAGATAGCTATCCGCCCATAGTGTTTTGACATCCAGGTTTGGTATTTGTGCACGGGCAATTTCCGCAGACCGCCGCTTGAGGTCGGTCATAACGAGGTTAGGTGGCGTATCGCCGGGAACTTCCGCCAGCAGGTAGATGAAATCCTCATGAACTTGCAATGTAATAATCTGCCAGCCTTGTTCGCTCAATTGCAGTGTGAGTCCACTAATCATCGCCTGGGCAGCGACGCCTGGCAAATGATTGTCCGGGTCACGCAGCAGCCACACATATGAGAAGGCTTGACGGACGGCGACTTCAACCATCTCCTGAACCGGCGTGACCGGCGTGATTTCAACCGGGGTGGCGGGCGGTTCGACCACTGGAGGCGGTGGAACCTCCGGAACATGGCGCAGTGCATCCGCCAGGATTTGCCCCTGCTTGCGGATCACCCGCAGCGGCGTTTCACTGCTGAAGATCATAGAAAGTGTCAGGTTAGCCTGCGTCAAAATCGAATAGAGCATGTAGTCTTTGCCACTGCTCGGCAGGGTAACAAAGCGAATGCGTGCGCCTTCGGGTTGTGCATCCCAGTCATTTTCGATGGCCGCGCGCAGTTCTTCGACATCGTCCTGTGTCAGATGCCCGGCATAGGCGATGATTTCGCCATGATGTGTAAGCAAAGTGGCCTCAGCACTCACATCCAGCGATGCCTGGGTCAAAGTCACCGCCAGTTGTGCCACGTTGGAATCTGGCTTTTCCGGTGGCACTTCCGCCGCACTGGTTTCTTCACCGGGTTCATCCCAGGAATCCACGATTTCGAGTGGCTGCGTGGTTGAGCCGACTTCTTCATGCGCCGCGATGTCCCAGGCCGTATGAACCTGACTTTCCACGATTTCCGCCGGAATGTCCAACGGGCGGGTTGTGGTTTCAAGGTCTTCTTCGGTGGGTGACGCATCCCAGGCGCTCAGAACATCCTCTGGTGCGGCCATGACTTCTTCCTGCTGGAAGGCAATTGGTTCTTCGATCACCTCTTCTTGTTGGAAGACAACTGGTTCTTCGATTACTTCTTCCTGCTGGAAGACAACCGGTTCTTCGATCACCTCTTCTTGCTGGAAAGTATCAGGTTCTTCAATTACTTCTTCCTGCTGGAAAACAATCGGTTCTTCAGTGAACGGTGCTTCAGGTTGGGTTTCCTGCTTTTTCTCCGGTTTTTCCAGCAACGGCTGTAACCAGGTGTTTTCATCATAAACAGGCGGTGTTTCGTCCAGCCATTCGTCCTCAGGTTCAATTTCGGCTTCGATTGAGGTTGCTTCCGGCTCGACATAGCCGTCATCGTAACCAGGGACATCATCGAAACGGCCATACCCATCAAAGACTGTGTCCACTTCACCTGCCGTGAACGCGCCTTCGTCCAGCCAGTCCATCTCTTCTGGCGTCTCCGCCTCCGGTATTGTTTCTGGTTCAATGGAGCCGGTTTCGGTTGGCAGAGGTGTTTCTTCACCCCATTCTGCATTGTCCAGCGGTTCGAGCGGCGTGAAGTCACCCGGCTCATCGTCGGCTTCGATTGCATCCAGCAGCGTATCGGCCTGGGTATCGCTCTGCGACTGAGCGATTGCCGTGTCCTCGGTATAGCCTTCGCTGACCCATTCCAGCGTCACCGAAGACTGCTCCCCCTGTTCTTGCAGGGCTTCGCGGGTGGCTTTCGATGGCTGTGTGGTGAAGACTGCTTCATCGTCGTCTTCCAGTCGCGGCAGATCGGGCGTCACCATTTCGCCCATTGGTAACTCGTCCGGTAGGAAGTCCGGTTCGCGGATTCCCTCCATATCCACCGCGCGGAATGCACCGGTTTCCTGATCCCAGGAAGGCAGCCCGCGAATCGCCAGTTTGTGGATGGATAACCGGGCATCAATATCGTCAATCAATCGATTCAGAGAAAAATCGCCGGGCGGTGTTGATTCATCTAATGCTGCCTCAAGAATCACCTGTGGGACGGTTGCATCCCCGGCTTCTTCGTCGAAGGACTCAATATAGTCCATCTGGTCAAAGGTACGGTTAAATCCGGCGGTGGTTTCCCCCATATCTTTCGGCGGAGGGGGGACTTCCGGCAAAGTAGGCGGCGGTACAGGTGTTTCTTCCGTTTGCTCGCCAGACTCACCCGGCCAGAACACCCCAGCGAACGCTTCTTCAATTGTCGCTCGTTCGATGTCTGCGCTGCTCTTATGTGGCTCTTCGCCACGCAGCATCGCCAACACGTTACGGAATTGGTTATCCGAGATACCCACCATCAGGTCGCCAATCGTGCCGCTGTCTTCCAATGTTGGCATTGGCGGCTCTTCCTGCGCCAGCTTTTCAAAGGTACTAGGTGGCATATCCGGCACTTGGCCCGGCGGAGGGGCATCCACATCTGGCAAGGGGGCGGTTTTGGTACGGGCAATCTCCCGCAGGACAGTGTCCATACCGCTGGTATAGGTGAAATCCATGCCCTGTTTCTGGCGTTCCGGTAGGCTGGAGTCCGGTTCAGGTCGGCTCAGAGACTTAATCATCCCTTTGAATGAGTCGCCCTGGCTGCTGTCTTCATCTTCGTTTTCCGGCTTGTCCTCGTCACCGATTCCGAGTTCGGCGTCAATTACGTCCAGCACATCGTCAAACAGACTATCAAACGACGATGGCTTAGAGGCCAGGAACTGGCGCGTCGCTTCCGAGTTCCGCGTAGGGACGGCGGGTGTATCACCTTCTTCAATAGGCGGCTCTTCGATCAGACGACGAGGCTGAGCACTGTGGGGTGGCGGCGGTGATTCATCCAGCTTTCGTGTGCTGCCATACTCTGGCGCATACGGCGCTTCGGGAATATCGGGTTGAACATCATCGAGGATTCGTGTTTTCCCGAATGGCGCGGTGGGCGGTGCCGGTGTGCCGGGGTCGTCTTCCAGGATACGCGTGCCACTGGGCTGCTGGGCAGGGGGCTGTGGCGCATCGTCCAGAATTCTGGTATTTACTGCTATGGGCGGGACGGGCGTATCTTCCGATGGATCGATGCCGGGCAGGGTTATCGGGCGTGGTGGCGTGTCGTCCGCGATGCGCTGCATAGTCTCAACCGCCTGTTCCAGCAGCGGGATGATCTCACGGGCGGTAAATGGTGGATTGACCATGCCCTGAATCTTCAGGGCCGCCATGATTTCGTTGGCATCGGCAGGTCGAGGGCTGGCGATAATCGCCAGGTCGGGCTGCGTGCTGCGCAGCCAACGCACAAGCTGTGTGCCGTTAGCATCCGGCAGCGAAAAATCAACCAGTGCCACATCCTGGGGATGCTCGCGCAGGTACTCCAGAGTGGCCTGAATCGTCGTAAACGGGTGTACCTCAAAAGCCCCGGTCTGTTCCAGAGCCTGCTTGAGGGTGACCGCGAAAACCAGCTTGGGGTGGAGGATCAATACTCGTGTCGCCATATGACCCATTGTATAGTGATGTCTGTTTTCAGGCAATCTATCCTGGTTGAATGAGATGATAGTCTGGTAAGCGGAAACCGCCTACGGCTGCCTGAAGCTATCCCATACAGTCAGCGCGGGGCGGGGCGTGCCGTCCACTTCCCGCAGTCCGATACTCTGGAAGACGCCCAGGGTGTTGATGTCGGTGGCACTCACTCCCTGAGCCTGCATGGACTCGGTGTAGGACTCCATGTCAATGTCGTTGAGCAGCGTGTACGCCCAGAAGCCCAACCGTGACCCGATCTGGTCATGCACTGCGTTCAAAAACGCGGCCTGGTCTTCCGGTGTGCCGATCACCGAGCCTACTGGTCTTGCCGTGTAGCCCCCTTCAGATACCGCCAGCGGCTTATCGGTCTTTTCCAGCAGGATTGAATAAAAATCGTCCGGTATTGGTGTCCCGGATGGAAATGGCACATAGGGATAAGTTGAAATCGCCCATACATCCAGGTTCGGCTCGAACATTTCAACCTGATTCCAGTTGGTATCGTAGGCGTCCCGACCTTCCGCTGCGAACTGCCACAGGTTGTTCAGGTCTTCCCATTGGAACGTGACGAAAACCTGTGTTTCCGGCGATTCCGCTTTGACAGCGGCATAGACTTCGGTATACAGGCTCAGATAATTCGCCGCATCATCCGGGTGAGCATCCATATAACTGTTGATTTCGGACGCCAGTCCCAAATATTCCGGTTGGAACTCCCGTGCAATCCACACCGCGAAATTGCTGAACGCCGTCCGCACGTCCGGGTTTGCGAAACTCGCTTCCCAGTCTGCGGGTAACCCGCTGAACTCACGGCGGTTTAACCCATTCAGCGGGTCAACCACATAAACTACCCCCAGGTGGTTCATTTGTGACAGGGTTTCCAGATTCCGCATATCCTGGCGAAGCTGCGAATCAACATCCACTCCCTGAAGGAAGTCTTCCCAGGGGATATTCGGCTGCGACAGAACAAAATCGGCGTGTTCACCCATATCTGCGAAGTGTTGAAGAATCGCTTCGAGTGTGGGGATGGGCGGGGACGGGAAGAAACCATATTGCGTGGTGAGTTCGGATTGGGCTGTGATTTGTTGACTGATGCCAGAAAGTAGAGCGGAAAGCAACAGTACCAGTAGGCGGAGTACAGGTCGTTTTGACATCACTTGCCTCATGCTGAACCATCGAAATCAGGGCAGTCCGAAAATCGAAACCGGACTGCCCCTGTGAATGCTGATTGTCTATGGCGCGGCCTGAACAACCACGTTCGGCAGGATACCGACGTTATTGACCTCACTCATCTCATCCACGACATGCGTGCTGTCGGCCTCAGCCTGGATAATATATGTTCCGGCGTCCGTAAAAGTGAGTTCCGCTGTGAGGGAGATACTCTGGCCGGGGTCGAGGTTGGAGACGCCGATTTCGGCGGATTGATCGCCTGAGACAACCGTTACGGCAACAATAAACTGTCCGCTGGAGCCGGAGCCGGTGTTTGTGATCGTGACGGTGTACTCACCTGTCGCGCCTGGCTCGTCTGGGGATACCACGCCCGGCAGCGTCAGTTCGGTTGGCCCGTTGATCCCACTGACTAGCAGGTCGGGTTTGCCCGGTGTGGGCGTGAAACTGGGGATCGGGGTGGCTGTCCGTGTCAGAGTTGGCGTGGCGGTCAAGGTGCTGGTTGGCACGTTTGAAGTGGGAGAGGCGGGCGGCTGGACAACCGGCACGGCGCCACAAATCCCATACTGTGTGGTGAACGAGGCGCTCACCCAGCCGATATTGATTCCCTGCTGAACCTGCCACCAGGAATTATCGCCCAATCGTCCCACAATCGGCACAACCGTTCCGGCGGGCAGCACGGTGATAATGGCGTAATTGGTGCCCGGCCCGGCGCGGAAGTTCAACCCGGTATTCGTGAGTGCCCGGCAGGTGGGGTCGTTGGGGTCAATGACCGGGACGCCGGTTGGCTGGTCAACCGGTTGTGTTACCTGCGTTTCCTGGCGCACGGAAATGGTGATCTGCGCCGGGTCACTTTGCAGCGCACCCCGGAAAGCGATGACCTGGAGTGTGACCGTCCCTTCGACACGGGGCGTATAGTCCAGCAGCACGTTCATTTCCCGCTGCCCGGACGCGGATTCCGATGATACGGTTTTCACAATCTGATTATTCGCCAGGAGTTGTACCCGCGTTACACCTACTGTATCGGTTGCGTCGGCAGTGACGAACATCTGCTGGCCGACGACGGTTTCACCGCCATCCTGCGGGGTGACAATGGTGACAACTGGCTTCCCGCTGGTATCTGCGGGCGGGACATTGTCCACAGGTTCTTCGCTAGGCGGTTGCGACGACAGGTTGCAGGCACTCACTGCCAGCAAGACGATAACCATCAGGATGGATAAACGATAGCGCATGAGAACCCCCTCAGTTAGATGACCCCTTGAAATGTCAGACTTGGCGCACGATAAGTCAATATAAGCATTCTAACATTCCCTGCCAGACCCGGCAACGGACGCCAACCCGACTCTCTCCCGGCGTTTGCGCTGCCCAGTGATTATCCCGGTTTGTTGACGGTGCTTCCAAAAACTCGCCGGTCATCCTGAATGAACGACCGGCAGTATGCAGCCAATATGCAATTAGGGTGCTGAGTGTGTTACCACAGGCCGATGACCTTCCACCACAGACCGCCAGCACCCAACCAGATCACGATGTTGATAACACTGACGAGCAGTCCGATTTTCCACCAATCGGCAAGCTCAACGTAGCCCGCCCCAAAAAGTACCGGGGCTGGTCCCGTGCCGTAGTGGGTCATGCTGGAGAACAGGTTGCTGAAGAATGCCAGAACTAATGCCGCCAGCAGTGGGGGCGCACCGATTGCCAGGGCGACACCCAGGAAAGCGGCATACATGGCACTGACATGCGCTGTGTTGCTTGCAAAGAGGTAATGGCTGTAAAAGTAAACCAAGCTCAGGATAATCAGCGCTGGCAGCCAGGCTGTGTCGCCCACCATGCCGCCTACTTTTTCGCTGAACCAGGGAATGAAGCCCAGTTTGTTGAGGGATGAAGCCATCATGACGAGCGCGGCGAACCATACCAACGTATCCCATGCACCTTCTTCTTTGCGGACGTCATTCCACGTCAGTACACCTGTGATGAGCAACAGACCCAGGCCAACCATTGCCGCAACTGTAGCACTGATTCCAATGTTTGAGCCGAAAATCCACATTACCAGCAGCAGGATAAATGCCCCCAGCATAATCCACTCACTTTGCGTGACAGAACCCATTTCGGCTAACTTGCCGCGTGCCATATTCGCTGCGTCGGGTGTTTCTTTGATCTCCGGCGGGTAAATCTTATAGATTAGCCAAGGAATGATAATCAGGCTTAGCGCACCGGGAACCAGTGCAGCCAACGCCCAGCCACCCCAGGTGATTTCGACACCCATGTCCCCTGCCAGTTTAGCGGCTAACGGGTTAGCGGCCATCGCTGTCAGAAACATGGCACTGGTGATAACTGTTCCCTGGAAGGCTGTCTTTGTCAGAAACGCACCGACTTTGCGCGATGTGCCTTGCTGAGGATCACTTCCATAAACCTTTGAAACCGCTTGAAGGATCGGATAAACCACCCCACCTGCTCGTGCTGTGTTGCTTGGAATCGCGGGGGCCAACACCAGGTCAGTCAGGATTAGCCCATAACTCAGCCCTAAGGTGCGTTTGCCAAGCAAGCGGACGAACAAGTAAGCAATTCTTGCACCCAGACCCGTCTTGATGAAGCCGCGAGCGATGAAGAACGCCAGAACGATTAACCAAATTGTACTGTTAGAGAACCCACTGAGCGCGTCCGAGAGCGGGAGTACGCCTGTTAAAGCGGTCATCGTGGTACCGATGATAGCTACCGCTCCCATAGGTAGGGGCTTGAAAATTAAGCCGAAAATTGTTGCTACGAAGATTGCAAAAAGATGCCATGCTGCAATTTCCACCCCCTCAGGTGGTGGAATGATCCAGAGGACAAGCCCGATAATAAAAGTGCTCAATAGGGGGATCAATTTCGCCCCATTCCAGCGGAATCCGGCTGATGGTTGTGTTTGTGGAGGGGGAGCCCCCGACGCTGTGGACATTAGAACCTCCATCTTAGAAGTTTTCAGGGTCGGCAAACACGCAAGACGAAATCACGCGTGTCATTTGTAGCATATAGAAAGTTAAAACTGGGTTCAATAACAATAGAAATCAAGATATTGTGATTTATATCACAATATCTTAGCGGTCACACGTGGTTTTCAGTAAATTTGGGGAGCGTTCAACAGTAGATAAGCCAACAGAAGCTACTCGAACACCGCTGCTGGCTAACAATTTCTGGGATTATTGGTAATCAATTCGCTAGTCAATCGGCTCTTTGTAGATGATGTAGCGACCAATGTCGTCGCCTTTGCCGATGCAGGTGGAAAGGTCAACCTTGAACTCACGGCCACCACTGACCCAGCGCAAGCCTTCCTGCAACAGCCCTTGCCCGACAAAGCATACCGCCTTATCGGTCTTGCGACCCCAGCACATCGGGCAGCGCTCCAGGGTGTAGATGATGCGGTCATCGCCTTCTTCATAGACGTTCGACACCTGGTCGGAGAACTGCGAGAAGATGTTCGCCATGGCCGGGACACCCACCTTGAGCTTGGCGTTGAGCGGCAGCACCTTGAACGCCAGGTCGCCGACCCCGGCCAGCGCACCGAAGCCACGCAGGGCGTCCGCGAAGAGGGTGCGTCCGACGCGCAGCGCCAGACCACGGCCACCGCGCGGGCCGTACATTTCTTCCAGGGCGACGCACAGAGCGGTGAAGTCGGCGAAGTCAAAGACTTTTTCGAGGTTATCGGGGGGGTAGTTGCCGATCAGGTTGGGCAAACCGGCGAGATTGAGGACGGCGTTGAGGCCGTTCTTGCCCATGACCTCTTCCATCGCGTCCAGGAAGATGCGGGCGAATTTGTTCGGGTAGTAATATCCGCTTTTCTCAGGTGGCATTTACCTGAACCTCCAATGAGTGAGTGAAAACAACCACCAGTATCGTGTGTTGTGTTTTATCAGACACCGTATACTGAAATGCATTCTGATATTTTAGCATGTTCGCCCGTTGACCGTTAGTCTTTTATGCCGGGAGCGGTGTTATCCGTTCAGGACAATCAGCGGATTGTAAGCGGTCTGTTTGACGGCCATCCGTCCCTGCATACTCCAGGGGCCAGTCCAGGTGATCTCAACATCCACGATTTTGCCCTGCCAGTCGCCGGGACTCTGGAAAAAGACCAGCTTGTTCTGTGGCGTGCGCCCGCGCCATTTGCCCTTGTGGAAATCCTCAACCAGCACGGAGACAGTTTGCCCCAGGAAACGCTGGTTAATCCCGGCCACGACTTCCGCCTGCAAGTCTTCTAAGGCCTGGTGACGGCGTTTCTTTTCTTCGTCCGGCACATCGTCCGGCATCGTGCGGTCACTTAGGGTATTCGGACGTGGGCTGTAACGGGCCAGGTGTGCCTTGTCCAGCTTGAGTTCCGCCAGCAAATCATATGTCCCTTGGAACTGCGCGTCAGTTTCGCCGGGGAAGCCGACGATAATATCGGTGTGAATCGCTACATCCGAGATGCGGTTACGGATATTTTCGATCAGCCGCCGGTAATCATCGGTGGTGTAGCCGCGTTTCATCCGCCGCAGCACTTCATCGTCACCCGCCTGTACCGGAACTTCAATATGCGGCATGACGCGGGGAAGTTCGGCAACCGTATCCAATAGTTTATCGGTCATCCAGTTGGGATGGCTGGTCAGGAAGCGAATGCGTTCCAGATCGTTTTCTTCGGCAATATCATGGATGGTGCGGAGCAGATCAGCCAGGTCGGGCCCATCGGGGATGTCCTTGCCATAGCGGTCAACAATCTGGCCGAGCAGGGTGATTTCTTTCACGCCTTGCAGCGCCAGGCTGCGGACATGAGTCACGATTTCGCCCACGCTGCGGCTGCGCTCAATCCCCCGGCGGAAGGGGATAATGCAGAACGAACAAGCGTGGGAACAGCCGTAAACCACCGGTACATGCGCGGTGATGAGCGTTCCGAGTTCCTGTTCCGGCAGGATGAGCGTTCCATCCTGGATCAGGTCGCGCTGTTTGCGGGTGACGGCTTCTCTTTGTCGGGCATCCGCCTCGGCGCTGCGGTCAAGCAGAAAGTCTACCATCGGGGTGGGTTCGCTGGGCGGCATAAACACATCGACATATGGGAGTCGCTGGCGGAGCGCCAGTGGGTCGCGCACGCCCACCAGACAGCCCATCACGCCGATGACTTTGTCCGGCTGCTGCTGTTTCAGCGCCTGGAGTTCAAGCAAGCGGCCATAGGCCTTGTCTTCTGCCGACTGCCGCACCACGCAGGTATTCACCACAAAAATGTCCGCTTCGTCAGGATGCAGCGCGGCATGGTGTCCCATGCGTTCCAGTTCGGATGCCAACCGCTGTGAGTCGCTGACATTCATCTGGCATCCGAGTGTCCAGATGTGATATTTCATAAGCCTACCAGTCTAATTCAGAATGGGTTCATTGTAGCCAATGCCCTAAGAGGCGTCAATGCGCCATCATTTATCGCTCCAGGGCGATCCACCGGCCACAGGCGGCTTGTTCCTGGTTGGTATGTGTGTGGGTTAGCCGCCACAGGTGATATTCTGCCCCAACGCCCGCAGGATGTCCGGCAACAGCGGAATGCTGTTGTACAGGCACATACCGTCGATAATTAATGCGCTCCCAATGGTGCAAAGACAGCACAGCGTCGTGATGCCTGCGCAACCAATCGCCACCCAACGCATGGTGTTACGCGGCTCTTCTTCGCGCACGGCATAGGGATCATAATCGTAACCCATATCGGCCTGTGATTGCGGTGGGGAAGGTGCGTATTCAAAGGGCGACGGGACGGCTGCTGGCATGTCCTCACGCGGCTGGCTGTAAGCGGGATACTGCTGCTGGGCGGGTTGCTGTGGTACCGGGTGAGCGGCGGTGGGTGGTTCCATACTGCTCGGCGCGGGCGTGCTGGTGCCTTGTGACCGTACCATTTCGTAGCCAAGTGTAACGGTTTCTCCAAGGCCAATCATATCCCCATTTGCCAGCGGTTTCGCCCCGGTCAGACGCTGTCCATTGACAAATGTGCCATTGGTTGAACCTAGGTCTTCCAGCGTAAACCCACCGGCTCCGCGCGTGAAACGCAGGTGGTGGCGACTGACTTCCGGGTCGTTAATCACAATATCATTAGTGATGTCGCGGCCAATACTGATGATGTCTTTATTTAAGTCGTAGGTCTGATTGGGTTGCGGACCCCGCCGGACGACCAGCCGAAACCTGTCGTTACCCTGCATAATAGGCGTCCCTCCTAAAAATGATGGCAAAATCGCATAATTATAACAACCGCTAGAGTGTAGCGAGAAGCGGTCAACACGTCAACATACGGAATGATGACGGTCTGCCGCTGCTTAGCTTCATCAACTGCTGCTTTTTAACTGGTCAAGAACTTGATTGCGCAGCTTTTCCGGATTAATCCCGGCTTGGTGCAGCAGGGCGATTCCCATGCCGTCCTGTGCCAACGTGAGCAGCAGGTGTTCCGTCCCGGTGTAGTGGCTGTCCAGCCGTTCTGCTTGGTCAAGTGCCTTACCCAGAATCACCTCGACACTCACCAGCGCAACCGGGTCATCGTGATCCAGGAGGCGTTGCACCTGAGCTTCATCCAGCCCAGTTGTCCGTAATAGCGCGCAAGTCGGGCTGCGGGTCTCTTGCAGCATGACCAGCAGCAGATGACCGATGCCGACCACCTGGTGATCGCGCTCGACGGCCAGTATTTCCGCCCCGTTAATCACCCGGCGTGAGAGTTCGCTCAGGCGGGCGTCGCGTTTGGCGCTTTGCAGGTCGAACTCTTTCGCCCCGCCGCTTAACGCCCGGCGCACATGACGGCGCACAGCTTCCGGCGAGATATTGAGCAGCCGTAAGAGCATGGCGGCGTTGCCGACGTTGGTGCGTGTCATGCCCAGCAAGAGGTGTTCTGTGCCGACATAATGATGCCCCAGCCAGGCCGACTCGTCGGCGGCCAGCGCCAGCGCCGTGTTGAGTTCGTCCGCGTTCGTGATATATTCCGAGATGTTTTCTTGAACGGGCGCCAGGGTCTTCAGGTGTGACTCGGCAGCTGGAATCTCAAGATCCAGTTCACTCAAAACGGAATGACCGACACTGCCTTTGGTCATGACCACCCCAACCAGCAGATGCCCGGTATCAATGAACGGGTGGTGCAATTGCAGTGCCAGTTGGTGCGCATGAGTCAGCGCCCGGCGTGCATGGTGACTGTAACGGTTATAACTGGGGATCAAACGGTTCACACAAACGACCCATCACAGCATTGGACGGTTCACCATGTATTATAGTCCGGCCTTTTGATCTGCTGCAAACCGGTAATTATAAAGATTGCTTTATCCCGTTGGGCGGAACACCACTCGGTATAGGATGATGGCTTCTTCCCCGCTGGCGGTGGTACAGGTACGCGCGACCAACTGCTGTGACGGGTCAGAGCGCCCCGGCAGTTCCACCGTATATCCTTTATCCGGTTCCATCTGAAAATCGGCATACGCCGGGCCGCGCTCTGGCTTCAGACCGGTGAAGAAGCGGTCTTCGCCCTCACTCCAGCGCACCCGCACCTCGATTCCCGGTACGCCCTCTCCGTTGAAGTCCTGCACAAAGACCTCGATCAGGCCGGAAAGCGCCGCGCTGCAATCGGTGGTGACATTCACCAACGTGAAATCGCGTTGGGGCGGGCTGGTTGGAACAATGTTTGCGCTTCGGGTGGCGGTGGCCGGGGCCGCGCCGGGCGGAGTCGGAGTCTTGCTGGCAGGCGGCATGGGGGTTGGCGTCGGCAGGTCGATCTGTACCACATTCGGCCCGGCGGTGCTGACTGGAATCAGGTTATCGGCACACCCGCTGCGCCCCTGAAGCTGGTAAAAGGTCATCATGGCGCGGATGGCGTTGAGGCCGCTGCTGCTATCCACATAACCAGTGGTCGCCAGGTCACAGGCCGCGTTTGCCAGCGCCTGAATCGGGTCGCCGTTGGGACTGTTTTTGTTGATGACCAGCAGCCGTTGGATCGCCCGGTTGAGATCACCATCGGCGGCGTAATCCAGTGCGATAGCGACCATGTAATTATCCCGGTCAGCCTTGCTCAACTGCCAGGGTTCGGTGTCAAATTCGACGCGGGGGTCAATGCCCCAGGCGTAATACAGGCCGCCACCGATACCGATGAGCAGTCCTAGCACCAGCCCGATCCACGAGAACGGGCGGCGGGGACGGCGGTACTTGCTGCGGCTGCCGGGCGGAAGGCTGCCACCAGAGTCATAGGCGCTCATGAACCGCCTCCTGGTACCGTCAGGCGGCGATACGGTTCCATAATTGGCGTCAGCCGCCCCATCGCCTCAGCCAGGGCGACCAGTTTGCGGATATCATCTACGCCCCGCGAGTCGCTGATGTACTTTTCCGCCGTATCCTGAACCAGTTGGGGGATATTGGGCGCACCTAGAATTTGCAACCGGCTCAACGCGCCGCCCAGGTCGCCATCCGCCAGATAGCCGCCGCTGACCATGACGATATACTCGTCCTGGTAACGGGGCGACAGACTGCTAGCCGGGCTGTCCACAAATTCTAACGGAGCTTGCACCCAGCCCAGATACAGACCGACACCCGCCCCAACCGCCAGGCCGATGAGAAGTGAAATCAAAAAACGCAGCATAGTGTCCTATCAGTGACAATCCATAGTCAGTCCAGCATTTCACGAGACTGGGCACAACCCTTCACAGCGCCTCGCTAACTATGATAGCGCAAGGGCCCGAATCGCGCCGCGTCGTTATTTTATGTCCCCCATTTCCTTGCGGACGGTTTCGTACAGGATGTCCGCCCGCAGTTGACCGAGTGAGTAGCACACTCCACCCATGCGCTCTGCCAGTTTGGTCGCCAGTCCCTGGTCGAAGGCGACATGCTCCATGTTGATCGTCACAGTCTTGATACGTTCCTCTTTAATCATCTCCGCGATGCGGTTCGCCTCTTCCTGAGGCGACAGATCGCCCATCGAAACATTGCCCGCACCGTCCGTGAGCAGGATCATCAGCGGCATCACGTCAGGATGCAGCGTCTTTTCGCGCTTGATGGTTTCGTGAGCCAACAGCAGCCCGGCGGAAAGCGGCGTTTTACCGCCCACCGGGATGTCCGCCAGCGCCTTTTTTGCCAGCACAACTGAATTCGTGGGGGGCAGCACCATACTGGCGCGGTCTTTCTGGAAGACGACCAGCCCCACCCGATCCCGCCGCTGGTAAGCGTCGGTCAACAGCGACATGATCGCGCCTTTTGTGGCCTGCATCCGCTCGGAAACGGCCATGCTCCACGAGGCATCCACCACGAATAAAATCAGGTTTGCGGTTTTGCGCACCCGGACTTTGCGCTGCAGGTCTTTCTTCTGAATCGCATAGGCCATGCCGCTCTCGTCCATTTGCTTATGGCGCTGCACCTGGTAAGGCGCAGCCGCTCGCAGCGTGGCGTCGAAGGCGATGTCGGTGGGATGGTCTCCGGCGGGTCGCGCCTGGATATACCGTCCGCGCTTGCGATCTGTGTGTGTGCGGGAGCGGCGTCCGGCCTGCTGGCGGGTCAGTTTGTCGAGGGCGGTCTGAAGCTTGCGCGGGGAGAACTGCGCGCCAGATTCGACTTTTTTGCCGCCTTCCCACCAGTACGAGTCCTGTTTGTCGAACACATTCTGGGGGGATGGGTCGGTCTGGCCGAAGTCCGGCGCTTCTTTTTCGCTGGTATCGGAGGCTACCGATTCACTTTTTTTTTGACAGGCGTTTCGTCTTCACTCTCGACAGAGTCGGTGATTTCTTCACCTTCGCCCCATTCGGAGTTCACCTGTTCAATCTGTTCTTCCAGCGATGCCATGCTCATCTGCGCGTCCGCGAACGGCCCGCGTTTGAGGCGGTGTGGCAACGCCAGTTCCGCCGCCATCAGAATGTCGTGCTGGTCAATGTTCAGGCGTCCATCAAAAGCCGCGTGTGCGCGTGCGGTCTTCAGAATCACCAGGTCAGCGCGGTGGCCGTCAATATGCAGGTTGCTGGTGATGGCCGCAATCGTATACAGGTCACGGCGGTCATACTGCACGTCGTCCACGATCTTTCGGGCGGCGGCGATCCGATTGGATAGCGATACTTCTTCGCCCGCCCAATCGTGCCGGAATTTTTCCGGGTCGCTTTCATAGGCGATATGCCGTTCCAAGATTTCCATGCGTTCAGCGGCGTCACTGATGCCGCGCACTTCTACTGAGAGGGCGAAACGGTCCAACAGTTGTGGGCGCAGGTCGCCTTCTTCCGGGTTCATCGTGCCGACCAGGATGAAACGGGCTGGGTGTGCAAAGCTGATGCCCTCGCGTTCGACGACGTTAATGCCCATCGCCGCCGAGTCGAGCAGCAGGTCAACCACATGGTCGTCCAGTAGATTCACCTCATCCACATACAGGATGCCACGATTCGCCATCGCCAGTACACCGGGATCGAAGTGGCGTTCGCCCTTCTGAATGGCTTTTTCAATATCCAGCGTCCCTACAACACGATCCTCCGTCGCGCTCACCGGCAGGTCTACAAAACGGGTTTTGCGCCGTTCAACCGGCGGCGGTGTGCCATCCCCGTAACGATCCCGCGTGATGTCTGACCAGGTATCTGGGTGCGCCGGATCATCGCCGAAGGGTGAGTCGGCGACCACGTCAATTTCGGGCAGCAGCGCCGCGAGCGCCCGTGCTGCAGTGGATTTGCCCGTGCCACGTTCACCGCGAATCAGCACCCCGCCGATTCGCATATCAATCGCGTTCAAGACCAGGGCGCGTTTCATCCTGTCCTGGCCGACAATGGCTGTGAAGGGATATACTGCTGGTCGTCTTGTCATTTATGTTCTCGTTTGTTTAACCTTTTACTCAACTCTTTTGGATTATACAGGAGCGAATAATCTGGTCAATTGCCAGCCTGATCCACGACTTCGTAAACCTGCGCGCCGTTCTCATCAAAAACCAGTTCCAGATAGGGCGCATCCGCGACACTCGACTGCATCTCAATCAGTTCGGTAAATGGCGGCCTCCATCGGAACATGGTTTCGATACTCGCAGGGTCGGTGACGACCTGCGGCACAATCACGTAGTCTATATCCGCTCTCTGCAACAGGTCGGCATTGGCCGGGTCTGCCGGGTTTTCCCAAAACGCACGCAGTCGCTCCTGTTCAGCCAGACTGTCCTCGTCGCCCCGGAAGAAGGGCTGCCAGCGGTAATATACGCTGTCGCGTTCGCTGACCACCGGCACCCAATCGCCTTCCTGCGGGCCGGGGAAATTCAGGATACGCGCATCGGGTGGCGTGTTTTCCTTCAGCCAGGTCATGGCGGCGACATCGGCGTGAGACGAAAACGCGCCGTAGAACCCGATTTTGCCTTTACTGAACGCCAGAATTTGCTGATTGAACACCACCGCCAGCAGCACGATGATTCCCAGTATCCCGAACACGGCATACGCATGACGATATAGCCGTGTTCCCAGGCGCGTCTCCCCAATACGATCCCACAGCCATAGCAGACCCACGCCGCCGAGAATCGAGAAGGGGATAATCGGGCCGTGCCAGGCGATACTGAAGGGGTAATCGTAGCGCAGCGCCGGTTCGATGATGCTCGGAATCAGGGCTTCCAGGATTCCGAGCGTAGAGAATTCCAGCACGAACACCAACCAGCCCACCGCCAGGATGCTCGGTTGTTCCCGTTTCCGCAGCCCGATGACTGCACCCAGAATCGCTACCGGCACGGTCCAGATGCCGTTGTAGAAAATGATGACCTGCCAGTAATTCGGGTCACGGGTAAAGGGGGAAACGATGTCTGACCCGAGTAAGTCGCGGATACTGAGCAGCCAGGGCAGGATGCCCGCCAGCGCCACCAGCGGCACACCTACCGCCAGCACCAGCCAGCGCCGCAAGGTGGGACGTGGTTGGCCGAACCACATGGTCACCAACCAGGGGGCATAGCCGAGCGCCAGAATAATCGTGGTGTCGGGGTGAGCCAGCGCAACCGACCCTAACATCAGCCCGGCGGCCAGCGCATCCGGCCAGCGGCCTTCGCGCAGGTAGCGCAGCGCGAAGATCAGGAACGCCAGCGCAAACACCAGCCCCAACAGAGTCGTATAGTGCGAGTCCATGTAGGCCGTGAACAGGCCGACCCCGGCGAACATGACGGCGGCCATCGCTCGGCCCAGCCGTTTATCCCGGTATTCCGCACCGAAGTCATAGGCCAGCCACACCAGCAGGATACTCAGCACGGCGCCAACGGCCATCTCGACATAATGCAGTCCCTGGCCGAGCTGTTGGCTGAGGTAGGCCGTGACGAGTGAGAAGCCGGGCGCATACAGATAGCTGATTTCCGGGTGAAAAGGCGTGAGCGTTTTGAAGTCCCCACCGAGCCGCGCCAGCAGTCCTAGGTAGCCAAAGCCCTGCGCGTCGGTATCCAGCGGCACAGGCAGCACCAGTAACGGGGCGGCGAACACCAGCGCCACCAGTCCGAAGAACAGCAGGTCACGCGGACCAGGCCAGCCCTGGTCGGAGTCTTTCAATTCCTCGCCGCGTGATTCGGCCCTCATCTGCCCATACGACAGCGTGCCGCCCAGGAAAATCGCTGTGACCAGCGCAAACAGCAGATAATCTATTACCAGCGTGTCCCAGCCAAACAGCATCGCCCAGAAAATGCCGCCGCCCATGATGATGCCTAATGACAGCGCCCCCATCAGGCCGATACGTGGCTGGCGGGTTTCCCAGGCGGGGGCGAGCATCCCGCCTGCACCCAGGACAATCGTTCCAAAAACAAACAGCACAAATAAAGGCATACTGATCCTATCGTGATGAAAAGTACAAACCGACGCAAGTATAGCCTGTGGTCGAGGTGCGTGCTATACCGGGGATTTTAAGAGGGCTTCGAGGGTATCCACTGGACATCGTACTGTGTGAACGCCTCTACCAGCAGCCCGGTTAATCCGTCGGCACTGCGTTGTGCAGTGAACAGGGCACGGTCAGCCTTAGACCGGGCGCGGCGTTTGGCTTCCATCGGGAATATCCGCAGCGCAACAATCAGAACGCCCATCAGGACAAGCAACTGTGGAATAGTGCCAGGCGACCAGAAATTGCGATCCCCCAGGACTCGGAAAAACATCAGCATCACTCCGAACAGTATAATAATCGTCATTGAGGTGTTGGAAGAGTCAGATAATTGGTGCTGTGTTCTGACCTGACTGCTCGTATTCAGCACCACGTCTACATCAATACGGGTGCGATCTCCTTCCCAACGCTGCATCGTCCCGGTCAGTTTCACGCCGGTTTTGTGCGCGTCACGGGTGGCGAGGGTGAATTTCGCACGATCTGAGTCTAGCTGGCTGGTCTCACACTTGAGCACCTCTGTTGGCAGTCCCGTATTGAACGCTTCAACATGGTCGTGGAGTGTATCTATGGCGAGTCCAAGCGGCAGATTAACGCTGAAGTGATATTCAGGGAATCACGGTCTGAAACGCCCCCGACTCTTTGATTTGAGCGTGTCGTAATCGGAGAGGGATTTACCTGTTTGAGGCGTATGCGCCGGGCGGTAAAGCTCGCCATCCAGCCCAACGGCGGTATCCTGTAATTTCGGTTCAGGCTTCATACGGTTTCCCTCAAATTTGGATACTATCAGCATAACTCAAAATAGGTCAAATACTCAAAAGTAGGACGAAAATTATGTCAGATGTCGCTATTCGTACCTATCAGCCCGACGACTTGCCTGCCCTGGCGGTCTTGCTGGATGAACCATTAGACCGGCTGCGCTGGCGGTGGGCTGCGCCGGATTTTCAGCCGGAAACCGACTGTTGGGTCGCAGTCACCCCCGTAAATCGTATCGTAGGTGTATGCTTCTTTACGCTGAAAGAGCGTGAAAGTCGCGGTTGGGGCAGCCTGTGGGTGCATCCCGACTACCAGGGGCAGGGTATCGGCATGCGGTTGCTGGCTGCGGCGGAAGCTGGGCTACTGGTACGCCGCCCGGATGCCGCCGAACTGCCGATACTGTTTCATCTTGGAGAAAACGATTTTAGAGCAGCCAATCTTCTGTTGAAAAGAGGGTATGAACCGGTGCGCCAGCCCTTTTCTATGCGGATTGAACTGAATGAACGACATGACAGCCCTATGGAATTGCCTGCTGGTGTCGTACTGCGGGACTTTGACGCCGAGTGTGATTGGAGGGCGGTCTACGCAGCAGACCGGGCGGCGTTTGCGGCGAACTGGGGCTTTGACCTGATTACACCCGAAGAATGGCGACACGAACACATGGCACGTCCTGATTTTGAGGCCAGGCTGTGGCTGCTGGCGTATGCCGGGGAAACGCTGGCCGGGTTGTGCCTCAACTATCCGGGGGATGGCATTGTTGGGCATCTGGATACGATGGGGGTTCACGCCGATTGGCGGCGGCGTGGATTAGGCGCGGCGCTGGTACGGCTGAGTTTACATGAGTTCCGGCGGCGGGGTTTTATGCCGCTGTTCGCCTGGGCGTGGACGCGGGGAATACGGCAGCTGTCCGGTTGTACCGGCGTCTGGGTTTGCGCGTGGTCGGGAGCGGCACGGTCTACCGGAAAATGTTGCAGAAAGGGTAGCTGCCCAGGAATTTGTCCCCCCAATCTTTAGGGGGGTGGTGAACCCGAAACTATGTTACGATGATGACATCTTGATTAGGTGGGTCTGATTATATATTTAGCTTGATCTAATTATTTGTCATTGGCGGGTAGTCATCACCCTCCAACGAGTGGATGACAACACTCGCGGCTACTATTACACATCAACAAGAGACCAAGGGGGACGATATGCGTTCTTCGCCAGATATTGTGATTCATACCGAGGGGTTGACCAAGCGTTACCAGAAACTGTTGGCGCTGGATCACCTAAATTTAGATGTGCAGCGCGGCGAAATTTTCGGCTATCTGGGGCCGAACGGTGCGGGCAAAACCACCACGATCCGAATGCTCCTGGACTTTATCCGCCCGACCAGCGGTAAGGCGCTGGTATTGGGGATGGATGCCCAGGTGCAAAGTGTGGCGCTGCACCGGCAGATTGGCAACCTGCCCGGCGAACTCTCGCTGTGGAACCAGATGACCGGTTGGGAACTGACCCGTTACCTGGGCGGGCTGCGGGGTGGCGTGGATGAACGCTACGTGGGCGAACTGGCCGAACGGTTGGATATGGATATGAGCCGCAAGGTGAAAGCCTGTTCGTCCGGTATGAAACGTAAGCTGGGACTCATTCAGGCGCTCATGCACAAACCCGACCTGCTCATTCTGGATGAGCCGACCAATGGCCTCGACCCGCTGGTGCAGCAGACGTTCCACAAACTCATGCGCGAGGTGGCGGCGGAAGGCCGTACCGTGTTTATGTCGTCGCATAACCTGCCGGAAGTCGAGGCGACCTGTGACCGGGTGGGCATCCTGCGCGAAGGCCGGCTGCGGGCGGTTGAGCGCATCAGTGATTTGAAGCAGGTTCGTTTCCGCTGGATGACGCTACGAATCCAGGGGGAGGCAGCCCCGGCGCAGTTTGAAGCCTTGCCCGGTGTTTCGGATGTGACCCAGTATAACGGGACGCTGCGATTCCGGGTGACGGGTGAACTCGACCCGGTGATTAAAGCCGCTGCACAACATCACGTGGTGGACATGACCTACGAAGAACCCACACTGGAAGAAATCTTCCTGGAATACTACGGGGAGGGGCAATCATGAATAATCCGGGTATCATCTTCAAACGCACATTATGGGATGCCCGTATGGGGATTATCGGCTGGGGCATTGGCATTGGCCTCATCACGCTGCTGATTGTGACACTGTTTCCGACGATTACCCAGTTTGAAGGCTTCGGGGAGATGCTGGAAAGCCCGATCTACAAAGCTTTACTCGGAGAGGCCGCAGATGCCGCCGCTTTTCTGACGCCAGAAGGATTTCTCGCCATCTATGTAGTCGCCTTCACGCCGGTTTACCTGGCGGTTTACCTCGTCATGATGGGGTTGGGCGTCACTGCCGGTGAAGAAGAGCGCGGCACAATTGACCTGCTGATGAGTACGCCGACTCCCCGCTGGCAGGTGATTGTCGAGAAGTTCCTGGCAATTCTGGTGATAATCGTGCTGATTCTGGCGATCAATTATGTCCTGGGTCTGATTGGCCTGCTCATCACGCCGGAGGTAGCCGTATCGCCGGTACGTCTGGCGGAAGGTTCGCTGGCGATGCTGCCGATTTCGGCTCTCATGACGGCGTTGGCGCTACTATTGGGGACGGTCACCCGGTCACGTGGGGTAGCCGGAGGGATAGCGGGGGCGGTCATCATCGCGTCGTACATGATTACCACGCTTTCCGAGGTTGCCACCGATGCGCTGGGCGCGGTGAAGCCGTTCTCATTCTTCACCTATCATCACAGCATCCAGATCATGCGTGAAGGCATTCAGTGGGGGGATTTCCTGCTGCTGTCGGTGGTCACGGCGGCGCTGGTGGGGTTGGGCATCTTCTTCTTCCAGCGGCGGGATTTAGCTGTCTGACAGCTTGTAGACGATACCATGTCGCGTATGAACAGGGGGCAGCCGCCCCTTGTTTGCTTCCCACTGCCATATCGCCATATCCTTGCGCTATAATCACATACTGATATTAGTGTCTCGACGAGATGAGAATGCTGGTAGGGGCGCATGGCGGTGCGCCCTCGCTAAATGAATCTTGTCACGACACTGGACAACTTTTCAAAAGAATGATTGAGGAACGCTCATGACGACAATTTTCCCCCGCGCAAGTGGTATTTTGCTCCATCCCACCTCGCTGCCGGGTCGCTATGGCATTGGTGACCTGGGTGAGTGGGCGACGACCTTCGTAGACTGGCTGGCGGAAGCCGGACAATCCTACTGGCAGATTCTCCCGCTGGGGCCGACTAGCTACGGCGACTCGCCCTACCAGACGCTTTCGGCGCTGGCCGGAAACACGCTGCTTATCAGCCTGGATAAGCTGGCTGAAAACGGCTGGCTGACGGAAGACGACCTGGCGGATGTGCCGGATTTCCCTATCTATTGGGTGGATTTTGGTCCAGTGATTGAGTATCACCAGCAAATGCTGGCGAAGGCTTATCAGGGGTTCAAAGCGCACGCCGCCGAGAGCGAACGGACGGCCTTTGCAAACTGGTGTCAGGCCAACGCCGGTTGGCTGGACGATTACGCGCTGTTCGCTGCGCTCAAGAACGCGCACGGTGGCCGCCCCTGGACGGAGTGGCCGGTTGGGGAAGGGCTGCGCGACCCGCAAGCGTTGGAAGCCGCGCGCGCCAAACATGCTGAAGCCATTGAGGAGCGCCGTTTTCTGCAATGGCAGTTCGCCGTGCAGTGGTCGGCGGTCAAGACCTATGCCAACAGCAAGGGCATTCGCCTGATCGGGGACATCCCGATTTTCATCGCGCATGACAGCAGTGACGTGTGGGCGAATCGTGACCTGTTTTACCTGGATGAAAAAGGAATGCCGACAGTGGTGGCCGGTGTGCCGCCTGATTATTTCAGCGTCACCGGGCAGCGCTGGGGGAATCCCCTGTATCGGTGGGACAAGCTGAAGAAAACCGGCTATCGCTGGTGGCTGGAACGGATTAAAGCGGTGCTGGGGCAGGTGGACATCGCGCGCGTGGATCACTTCCGGGGATTCGCGGGGTACTGGGAAATCCCGGCCAGCGAACCCACCGCCGTAATCGGCCAATGGGTGGATGGCCCCGGCACAGACTTCTTCCAGGTGGTGCAGGACGAACTCGGCAAGCTGCCAATCATCGCGGAAGACCTGGGCGTGATTACGCCGGAAGTCGTGGCGCTGCGTGACCAGTTTGAACTGCCGGGAATGCGGATTCTCCAGTTCGCGTGGGGCGGCGCGGCTAAAGAAAACCACTTCCTGCCGCATAATCATATTCAGAACTGCGTGGTGTATACCGGCACGCACGACAACAACACGACGCTGGGCTGGTATCTGGGTGGCGAGGCCGACGAAGCCAGCAAACAGTATATTACGGACTACGTAGGACATGACATTCAGGAACCGCACTGGGATATGATCCGGTTGGGCATGATGTCGGTGGCGAACACCTTCGTGATGCCGCTGCAAGACGTGTTCGGCTTTGGCGAGGATACGCGCATGAACACGCCCGGCAAAGAATCGGGCAATTGGGGTTGGCGTGTCGGCCCGGAATGGTTCGAGAGTGACGCTCGCCACCGACTGGCACACATGACCCACATTTTCGCTCGCTGGCCGGAGGCATAACATCTATGCCTCCTATTCGCCTCCTCAAAATCGGCGGCAGGCACTACGACATGGGCTATCAGCATGGTCTGGCGTATGCGGATTCCATCCGCGAGTTCACCGCCGAACGGCTGCGTCTGGCGGGTGATCCACTATGGACAGGGCAGAGCCGTTCCCCGGCGGAGATTCTGGCATTGGGCGATGCCTGTCTGGTGGCGCACCAGGACTATGCCCCCGATTTGATGGAGGAATTGCGCGGTACGGCGGATGCCACCGGCCTGAGCCTGACAGAACTTGTTATCATGAACGGGTTCACCGACTTTGCCGATGTCATCGCCCGGCCTGACCATCCTTCGCCGCACGACGCCGACAACTGCACGGCGTTTATCGTCCCCAACGGCGCGGGCGGACAAGGGTTGATCGGGCAGACGTGGGACATGCACTACAGCGCGACGCCCTACGTGGTTCTACTGCGCGGGCGTCCGGCGGGGAAACCGGCGTTTCTGGTCTTCACCATCACCGGCTGTGTAGGGATGATTGGCATGAACGACGCCGGAATCGCGGTGGGGATTAACGACATCATGGCGAACGATGGCCGCCCCGGTGTGACATGGCCGTTTGTGGTGCGCCGGATGCTGGAACAAACGACGCTGGATGACGCCCTGGCCTGCCTGCTGGATGCGCCGCTGGCTGGGGCGCATAACTATGTCCTGGCTGATAGCGCTGGGCGCGGCTATAACGTGGAGGCGATGCCGAGTCACCGTGAGGTAACGGCGGTCAACAGGAATCCCTTCGTCCATACCAACCACTGTCTGCACGCGACGACGCTGCCCTATGCTCGGCCACGCCTGGAATACGCCCAGGAGAACTCTGAGTCACGGCTGGAACGCGCTACTGAACTGCTTAACGGCGGCGGAGTGACGGTAGATGATCTGATGGCGCTCACCCGTGACCGGGGGGCGCTGAACGGGATTTGTACGGTGGTGAATGCCCCCTGGGAGGTTGAAACCTGCGGCGCGGCCATCATGCGCCCGGCCACCCGCGAGTTCTGGGCGGTGTGGGGTCTGCCCACCGAGAACACCTACGAGCGGTTTGTGGTGTAGTGAGAATTTATCTTATGGGGCATGGCATGGTTCATGCCCCTTTTTGTTAATGGGTGGTAGGCGGTTTGGGGCTGTTGGCGGGTTCGTAGCGCACCGAAACACGCTCAACGCGCAGGCCGTCCACCGCTTCGGCGCGGAAGGTGATGTTGTTAATCGTGACTTTGCCACCAATCTGCGGAGGCAGCGGCAGGTTCGCCACCATCAGGCCGCCCACCGTGTCCACCTCTTCAATGCGCTCATCATCCCCTAAATCCATATACGGCTCAAGCTCATCTAAGCGCGTCGCGCCGAGCGCCATCAGGTAGCCCGGCTCGATCACGGTGATGCTGTCCCGTTCGTTGCTGTCGAACTCGTCACGTACTTCGCCGACCACCTCTTCAAGCAGGTCTTCCAGTGTCACGATTCCGGCAGTGCCGCCGTATTCGTCAATCACAATCGCCATGTGAATGTGCCGTTGTTTGAGCAGTGTTAGGAGTTTGTCGGCGGGCAGGGTATCCGGCACGAACGGCACGTCATGGAGCAGATCACGCAGTTCATAGGGGGCGTCATCTACGTGATGATGCACCATGTCCTTGAGATGCACGATGCCCAGGATATGGTCAAGGTCATGGTCATAGACCGGGAAGCGGCTGTAACGCGACGCAAACATCTTTTCCAGCAGGTCGGCTTTGCCGATACTCACCGGTACGGCGTCCAACCGGGAGCGCGGCGTCATAATCTGCCCCACCTGCAAATCTGCAAAATCGAAGATGTTATGCAGCAGTTCCTCTTCTTCGGCTTCGATCAGGCCGCCCACCACGCTATCCGAAATGATGAGTTCCAGTTCATCCGGCGTGTGCAGGCGTTCTCCCTCGTCGGGCGGTGGAGTCCGCAGCACCCACAGCACAAAAACGCCGATTTTGTTGAGTGCTGTAATCGCCCACGAAAACACCGACTGCATCAAGAACATGGGTGTCGAGAGCATCAGGACAGTGCGCTCCGCCCGTTGTAATGCCAGCGACTTTGGCACCATTTCTCCGATCACCACATGAAAATAGGTAATGATGCCGAGCGCGGCAAAAAACGAAATGGTATGAATCGCTTCCGCACTCAGACCTAATTCGTGTAGCGGTTCTTCGATCAGCCGCCCGATGGCCGGTTCGCCATACATGCCCAACCCCAGACTCGCCAGGGTGATGCCCAACTGTGCCGAGGCGATGTAGCGGTCAATCTGCGCTGGACTATTGAGGATACGCTGTACCCGTTTCGCTGTGCTGTGACCTTCTTCGGCCAATTGCGCGATACGGGTGGGGCGCACGCCGATAATCGAAAATTCCGCTGAGACAAACATCCCATTCAACAGAATCAGCAGGAAGATAATCAGGAAATCCACTAGAAAAGTCATGTTTTGGCCTCGTCGTCGGGCTGCGGTGGAATGAGCGTGAGCAGGATTTCCTGGATTGCCCGTTCGGTGACGACTTTTGCTTGCAGGCGGGCGTGTTCCAGAATAATTTCGACGCCGGTTTTGGGGATTTGCCCCACCTGTTTGAGGAAGAACCCGCCAATGGTATAGGCGTCCTCACTTTCAATTGCCAGGTGGAAACGGTCATTCAGGTAAGCCACCGAGACATCGCCGCGCACCCGGTAGGTGTTTTCCCCGACTTTGCGCAGCGGGGCGGTTTCGGACTCGTCAAATTCGTCCTGTACCTCACCGAAAAGTTCTTCCAGCAGGTCTTCGCGGGTAATCATCCCAACCGTGCCGCTGTATTCATCCAGCACGATGGTCAGGTAAGCCTGTTTCTCATTGAGGATGTTCCAGACATCATCCAGGTAAGCGGTTTCAGGGACGAAAGCCACATCCCGCAGAATCGAGCGAACATCCTTCGTCTCGCCTTTGTAGGACAGGCGGAAAAGTTCCTTCAGGTGAATGAAGCCGATAATATGGTCAATATCACCTTCATAAATAGGGATGCGAGTGAAATCGGACTGCGCCGCCACCCGCAGGATGTCGTCTGCCGGGGTGGTGACATCCGCCGCGACCATACGGGTGCGTGGAATGACGATTTCACCGGCCCGAAACTTGCTGAAGCGCAGCGCGCTATCCAGTAGGTCATGTTCTTCTTCGTCCAACAGGCCGCCTTCATGACTCTGCCGGATGAGATATTTGATCTCTTCGGGTGAATGAACATGTTTATGGCCTTCAGCATGGTGAACGCCGAACGCCTTAATCAGGAGTGTGCCGCTGCCATTCAACAGGATAATCAGGGGGCGCAGCAGAAAGTCGGCAGACCAGCGCATGGGGATGGCCGTCCACAGTGCCATCCCTTCCGGGTGGCGTAGCGCCAGCGATTTTGGCACCAGTTCACCCAGTACCACTTGCAGCGTGGTGAGGAGAATCAGCACCAGGGTCGCCGCAAGTCCCGTAGCAGCGGCTTCACCGATTAAGCCGGAAAGCAGCGGTTCGATCAGCGGCGCAATCTGCTGCTGGCCGTAGATACCCAAAACCACGCTGGAAACCGTGATTCCGACCTGGCTGGCGGCGATGTAACTATCCAGGCGGTGGCTGTCCTCCAGTACCGGCAGCAGCATTTTCGCCAGTGAATTGCCCTCGTTAGCCAGTTGGGTGATACGGGTCTTGCGGGCGCTGACAGTGGCGAACTCCCCGGCGACATACAGCGCGTTCACACCGATCATGAGCGCGGTGATAATGACCACCGTCACGAGCGTAACAAACATAGATTCCCTCTGTGTAACCAGATGTAGCATGTCCAGCCTAGTGTATCACGCATAGCCGCCCGGTAGAATTATAAGTTTGTCGAAGTCTGCCGATTTCCGCACGATTGATTGAGAAACGGTTTGTGCTGCCAGTAAGCCGGTATAGTCCGGCTGGAATGGCAGAACCCGCGATAATTCAATAGAATTAGGGGCATTATTTTCGATCACCCAGGATACAAGTGAGCCGCCTTATGAGCCGTTATCTGCAACCTTCCGCCGAACTCCGCGAACGAATCCTGACCCAGGGTGGTTACGCCCCAGAGGAAAACCGCCGTATTTATGACAAATGGTTTTCGCACGGGCCACGTCTCCAGTTCCAGGCAGCCAGCCTGAAATACGACCTGACCGGGAAAGTCATGTGTGACATTGGCTGTGGCTACGGGATGAATCTGGTGTATACACAGCCAGGTTCGTATGGAATCGAGGTGGATAGCTACGCAGTGCAGTTTGCCCGCAGCATTGGCCTGACGATGCACAGCCTTGATTTCATGCACGACGACATCAGCCATTTACCAAAGGTCGATGTGGTGTGGTGTTCCGCGTTGCTGGAGCATGTCGAGAGTATTCATATCTTCCTGCGGCGGATTTCTTTTCTGCTCAAGCCAAACGGTTTGTTATTTATCTATGTGCCGACTATTCCCTTGATTCCGGCGTTGCGGCATGTGACAGGGTTGAAGCGATTCACCACCGGCTACCTGTACAGCGATCATATAAATGCCTTCACGCCTTCAACGCTGCGCTTTTTCTGCGAGCGGGCTGGGTACGAAACCGCTGAAGTATCGCCTTTTATGCCGGGCGTGTTGGGGGCGTTCAACCATGTCCCGCTGCTGAACCGATTGGTAGATGGCTGCACGTATGTCGGGCGGCGTATCCCCGATTGGGAGTACCCCGAACATGCGACTCGTCGTGTGGCTTCAAGTGGTGTCGGCTTTGAGTACAAAGCAAGTTTTGTGGATACCGGGCTGTTGGCATCCTCCCGGCAGGAAACGCCAGTCGAGTCAGATTGAGGCGCGGCGTGCAGTTTCAAAAAGGCCGGTGGCAGGGGAATCAATGGGCATCTATTGAGATTACCCCGGTGGATGAAGCCCAGTTTTTGCCGCTGCTGCGGTATCTGGCGGCGCGATATGGTTTCCAACTTCCGCCGGTTGTGGACAAAATTACCGGGTGTACGCCGCCGACTTCATGGTGATGGGCGCTCACGCCACGCTGGATATAGAGGACACCTATGATTTTTCACTGGCGTTTGACAATGATGCCGTGCGAGACCAGGTGTTTGCGGATTTGGAAGAGATCACTATTTTAGAATAGCGTCTGCGATAAATAGGAGGCAGTGCTTGTGACGAACTATACTTTACCCGCATTGGAGTTACCGCGTCCCGTCCCGGCGAATGAAGCGATCTTAGTCGCCAGTGGGGATTTGCGGCTTTCCGCCAACCAGGTGTGCTGGGCGGCTCAGCAGGATATGGAACAGAAATTGATCCAGGCTTTCACAGCGGAGGGAATCACTATCCGGCGCGGACATCCTTATGACCCCGACGAGCAGCATGGCTTTATTTCTAGCCAGCGCATGGGGATGGACGTGTTTAAGAACATCCACCCCGACGCCCGGTTGATCGTGGCCGAGGCCGTCTGGCAGTACAGCCACCACGTCCTGGCCGGGCTGCGCAGCCATCGCGGGCCGATTCTTACAGTGGCGAATTGGAGTGGGCAGTGGCCGGGGCTGGTCGGGATGCTCAACCTGAACGGGAGTTTGACGAAGGCCGGAATCCGCTACAGCACCATCTGGAGTGAGGATTTTACCGACGATTTCTTCAAAGGCGCAATCCGCGAGTGGCTTCAAACCGGGACGATTACGCATGACACCCGCCATGTGCGGGCGCTTGACCTAGCGCGGATTCCCCCGGCGGAACGCGAACTGGGCGAAATGCTGGCGCAGCAGCTCCGCCACGAGAAGGCGATTTTAGGCATCTTTGACGAGGGCTGTATGGGCATGTATAACGCCGTCATTGATGATGAACTGCTCAACCCCTGCAGCATCTATAAGGAGCGCCTCAGCCAGTCCGCGCTGGTGGCGGCGATGCGTCTGGTGAAAGATGATGAGGCACAAAAATGCCGGGATTGGTTGGATGCACGCGGCGTGACCTTTGTGACCGGGGCGAACCCGGAAACCGAACTCACCGACGCTCAGATTCTGGAACAACTGAAAATGTATGTCGCGGCGGTTCGTATCGCAGATTCGTTCGGCTGTGCGGCGGTTGGGATTCAGTACCAGCAGGGGTTGAAGGATATGACTCCGGCCTCTGACCTGGCGGAAGGGCTGTTGAATAACCAGGAGCGCCCTCCGGTCTACCATGCGGAAACCGGCGCGGAACTGTTCGCAGGGCAGGCATTACCGCACTTCAACGAGGTGGATGAAGGGGCAGCTGTAGATGCTCTGGTGACGAATCGTGTCTGGTCAGCGATGGGCTTTGACCCTTCGACCACGCTGCACGATGTCCGTTGGGGCGAACATTTTACAGGCGGTGACGTGGACGATTTCGTGTGGGTGTTTCTGATTTCCGGCGCGGCGCCCGCGTCACACTTCATCAACGGGTATGCCGGGGCAACCAGCGAACGCCAGCCACCGATGTATTTCCGTCTGGGCGGCGGGACGCTCAAAGGCGTGAGCAAGCCGGGTGAAATCGTGTGGAGCCGGGTTTATGTGATGGATGGGGCGCTTCATGCTGACCTGGGCCGAGCGACAGTGGTTGAACTACCTTCAGAAGAAACGCAGCGCCGTTGGGATGCAACGACGCCGCAGTGGCCGATCATGCACGCCGTTCTGCATGGTGTGAGCCGCGACCAGATGATGGCACGCCATAAAGCCAATCATCTTAACGTCGTTTATGCTCCGTCCTCGGATGATGCGGATCAGGCGCTGGCGGCCAAAGCCGCGCTGCTGGCGGCTGTCGGTATCCAGGTGCATCTCTGCGGGACAGTAAAACTTTAAGGAGCAAGCGATGGCGGGGTTGTTACTGGGTATTGATGTCGGGACGTACAGTTCCAAAGGGGTGCTGGTTGAGGCGGACGGCACGGTGCTGAAGTCGCAGGTGGTCGAACATGACATGAGCATCCCGCATCCCGGTTGGGCCGAACAGGACGCCGACGCGGTGTGGTGGCACGATGTCGTCGCGCTGTGTCACGGCCTGCTGGATGGGTCGCCGTATACCGGTGCGGATGTGGTGGGAGTTGCTATGAGCGCGATTGGCCCGTGTCTGCTGCCGGTAGATGCGAGTGGCCGCCCGCTGCGGCCTGGAATCCTGTATGGGGTCGATGCCCGTGCCAGTGAGGAAATTGATCTGCTGAATGAATCCCTGGGTGAAGCGGCGGTGTTTGATTTCTCCGGGATGTCGTTCACCAGTCAGGCGATTGGCCCCAAAATTTTGTGGTTGCAGCGCCAAGAGCCGGATGTCTGGGCGCAGACGAGCGCCTTACACACGGCCAGCAGTTACATGATCTACCGGCTGACCGGCGAGAACATAATGGATCGCCATACTGCCAGCCACTATATGCCGCTGATTGATATTCGGGCGCTGGAATGGTCAGACCAACTCGGCTCGAAGTTGGCGGACGCGGTGCTGCTACCGCGCCTGGGGTGGAGCGATGCGCTGGCCGGGATGGTGAACGCCCAGGGCGCACAGGAAACCGGGTTGAAGCCGGGGACTCCGGTGGCCGTCGGTGCGGTGGATGCCCTGAGCGAGGCAATCAGTGTGGGGGCGGTGCAGCCGGGCGACCTGATGATGATGTACGGCAGCACAGCATTTTTCATCCTGGTGACAGAACAACCGCTGCCTCATCCGGCAGTCTGGACGGTGGCGGGAGCCTTCGCCGGGCAGTACAACGTCGCGGCGGGGATGGCGACCACCGGCTCGCTGACACGCTGGTTCCGGGATGAACTGGCGCGTGATCTGCCGCCAGAAACCGCCTATAACACCCTCTTTGCTGCTGCCGCCGACCTGCCACCGGGCGCGGACGGTCTGCTGATGCTGCCCTATTTCAGCGGCGAACGCACCCCGATTAACGACCCGAAAGCACGGGGCGCGCTGATCGGCCTGACGCTGTCCCACACGCGCGACCACATCTATCGCGCCGCGCTGGAAAGTGTGGCCTACGGTATCCGGCATAACCTGGAAACCTTCCAGGAAATGGGCGCGACCATCAAGCGTGTGGTGGCGGTGGGCGGCGGGACGAAAAGCCGCACCTGGCTGCAAATTGTCTCGGATGTCGCGGGCGTCGAGCAGAATCTACCGGAAATCACGATTGGCGCGAGTTATGGCGATGCGTTTCTGGCGGGGATGGCAGCGGGAGTCCTCAACCGCTCCGATCTTGACCGCTGGGTGAAACCCGGCACGGTCATCACGCCGGAGCCGGACAACCGGGGGGTATATGACACCCTATACCGTGATTACCTGGCGCTGTACGACTCCACGAAGGACATTATGCACCGGCTGGCACAGTAACCGGGTATCGCGTGTCTATCCGAGCGACAGACTCAAGGCCGAGTCTGTCGCTCGTTCTGCTTTTCCCGGCTCAAAAACGATGATAAGCAACGTTACGGCACACTCACAATAAAATGCTCGACTGTACTCCACGCCCCGGTTGCTGACTCACTCTTGGCCCGCACGCGCCAATAGTAGGTGCCGTTGGGCAGGGCTGGGGGCGTGACCGCCAGTGTCGTTGCCGGAACGGTGTTTGTAAATACCACCGACAGCGCGGCGAAGTTGGTCGCAGTGGCGACCTGAATCTCGTAAGTTTCCGCTCCGGTGACGCGATTCCAACTCAGGGTTGCCGTATCGGTTGTAAAATAATTGCGCAACGGCGCGGCGTTGAGTCCGTTTACAACATCACTGTAGTCGCTCCACAGGTTATTCTGTTGATCCCCATGTGCAGGCGTATACGTCCGCACACGGAAGTTGTATGCTTTACCGGCCAGCAGACCCGTAACAACAAAGCTGGACGCGCTCTTATTCGCGGTTGTCCCGCCGATTGCAAAGGCTCCCCCGGATATCGGGGCATAGCTGATTTCGTAGTAACCACCGTCGGCAACATAGGGGATAGGAGTCCACGATAGGGTGACGCTGCTCTGTGTGGTATGGGTGATGCTAATGTCTGCAGGCGCTACTGTCTGGGTGGTTGCCCAATCAGGGTCTGTGCTGTCAAGAAAAGTGGTTACCGCCGCATCCGTTGCGCTGAGTCCGTTGTATCCGATATCCAGATCATTCAGACTCGTGAGACTGGTGAAAGAAGTCGGTACCTCACCGGAGAGCTGATTTTTCTGAAGCCACAGCTCCTGCAGTGAACTGAGGTTGCCCAGCACTGATGGAATGCTCCCGGTCAGATGGTTGCTATTTAACTCGAGGTATATAAGATTGGCGAGATTACCGAGTTCGGGGGGAATGCCCCCCGTCAAGTGGTTGTTGCCAATCCGCAGCGTCCACAGATTGGTGAGATTACCAAGTTCGGGGGGGATGCTCCCGGTTAGTTGATTATATGGTAGGCCAAGCGCCACCAGATTGGCGAGATTAGTGAGTTGTATTGGGATGTTCCCCGTCAGTTGGTTGTCCCCTAAGTACAGCTCCTGCAGTGAACTGAGGTTGCCCAGTTCTGCTGGGATAGTGCCTGTCAGTTGGTTGCCCCATAAGGACAGATACCTCAGATTGGCGAGATTGGCGAGTTCTGGCGGGATGCTCCCGGTTAGTTGATTAAATGATAATTCAAGGCCCTCCAGATTGGCGAGATTAGTGAGTTGTATTGGGACGTTCCCCGACAGTTGGTTTTCCCATAAGGACAGAGATCTCAGATTGGCGAGATTGCCCAGTTCTGCTGGGATACTGCCCATCAGTTGGTTATTGGACAAGAATAGATAATCCAGATTGGCGAGATTGGCGAGTTCCGGCGGGATGCTCCCGGTAAGTTGATTAAATGATAATTCAAGCCCCACCAGATTGGCGAGATTACCGAGTTCTGGCGGGATGCTCCCGGTTAGTTGATTATCTGATAGGTCAATATCCCACAGGTAGGCGAGATTGCCGAGTTCGGGGGGAATGCTCCCTGTCAACTGGTTATCAGACAGGTAGAGTTCCTCCAAATTGATGAGATTGCCGAGTTCTGGCGGGATAGTGCCACTCAGTTGATTACTCATCAAAAGGAGTCTGAACACATGATCCCCTGAACAGGTAACGCCACGCCAGCCACAGGGGGTATCATCCAACCAATTGGTGTTATTCAACCAATGAGGGCCATTGGTGCTGTTGTAGAGAGCAATAAGCGCGTCTCTTTCAATATCAGGGATTGTCCCCTGAGCGTGGGCCGGTGTTGGGCCGAATAGCCATAGCAGGCCGACCAGGAGCAGAATCCGGGTGCAAGCTCTTAAAAAATGAAAAAACAGATTCTCGTGCATACCAACCATTAAATCCTTTCCACTTAAGGGTTGAAATAACGCTGCGGGAGCACGATGAATGCCCCCGCTTCTTCAGGTAACTTCATCAAGGCACATCCACCATAAAACTCTCCGTCGCGCTCCATGCACCCTTTGCCCCATTGGAAGATATAGCCCGCACTCGCCAGGTATATCTGCCGTTTGCCAGTGATGGCGTGGTGATATACAGTGTGTCCGCCGGGACGGTGGTTGAATAATCGAAGGGCGGCGTACAAGCCAGGGTACTGCTCACTTCGATTTCATACCCGCTGGCCTCGCTTACCCGATTCCAGGAAAGCGCCGGAGTATCCGTCGTATAGTAGTTTCGCAGCGGCGCGGCACTGGTGGACGACGGGATAGTCACGGTACGAATCGGTGTCCAGGGAGAGGTATTCCCGGCTGCATTCACCGCCCGTACCCGCCAGCAGTAGGTTTGCCCGGCTGTGAGGGCGCTAGATGGGGTGTAACTCTGGGCAGAGGAATTGGCGACGGTTCGCGTGGGGGGATAAACCGTGTCCAGCTTGAGTTCATAGCGGACGGCATCCGGCACAGCATTCCAGGAGAACGTTGGCCGGGTTGTAGTGGATAGGTTGTCATCCGGCGGCGATAGGGCGGTGAGCAGGCCATCCCAGCGTACGAAACGAACATTATCAATGCGCAGGTCATAAGGCGCTGCTGATTCATTCGCATCCATTTGTATCGCGATTGCCAGATGATCGGTCTGTGAGTCGTCAACCGGGGCTACGGTTATATCCAGTGGATGTTCGACTGCATTCTGTGGATACGCAGCGTTGCCAACGGTGAACCCGCGATACTCAACCTGATCGTTGGCGATTACCCCTTCCAGTCGCAGGGTATACCAGGTATTTCCCCCACTGAGACATTGGGAGACCAGCGGATATAGCGATTGCCACGCATTCACGCCATCCCAATAGCGCCATTGTGGACTACCGCCTGACCCATCATCCACATTCTCCCACTGCATGGCAAATTCATAGCGTTTTCCATTCAGCCATTTCGACATGGTGAACTCAAGTGCCTGCACGATGGATGTGCCGTTCAGGTTATTGCATGTTGTCGGAGTAAATTGAAAGGCAAAATCTGCCGTGAACATCGTTGCGTCCGGTGCGGAATACAGGTTGTTATAGCAATGCAATTTGCCGTAAGAATCGCCCCCCTCAACAAACGAACATTGTAATGCCCGATTATCCCTTGATGGGGTAATTACCGAGACATTTTCTCTTGTCCAGCGGGGCGTGCTGTTATCACAATACATGCCCCAGTCGGCCGCGTTGTTCTCCAGATTATCCACCCCCGTCCCCTGCGGGTTGCTCGGCCCCAAGGAGCAGCTCAGATCAGCCTCCTGGTGGGCGAGTTGGACCTGGGGATTCAGATAGTAATATTTCCACATGAAGCCGGTCTGGTGTTCGGCAATACTGAGCAGGATATAAGCCTGAGCCAGCGCGGTGTAGCGGCAGCTTGCTTCGCCGTAGTAATCATCACCTGTTCTAACCATCACGCTATCTTTGAAGCCATACTCGGAGGAATATAACTGGTTGAACAATGACAGCGCCTGCAAATTACTGGCTGCTGCATTCGCATAAGCCGGAATTAGCAGGGCTAAGGCGCTGGCGTGAGGGGTAATCAGGCCGGGTAAACTCTCTTCGGGGTCGGCATTGGTCGGGGAGAGCGGCGGTGCGCCTTGTAGGGCGTAGCTCGGCAGGGTGGTTTGTGCATTGTATAGCTCATCAAAGGCACATATCGTGTAGACATCCGACAGCCCCCAGGCCGTATAACCCTCTTTATCGGCATAGGCGATCTGAGCCAAGGTAGCAGGGTCAATCGTGTTGGTGGCGTAGTCGCTTTCCAACTCACGCAGGAACAGCGCCGGAGCGAGGTAGGTGAAATACGAGCCATCCCAGGCCACTTTGCCCACCGTAATCGGATCACCCCCCGCAGGCGTGTAGGTCGCCGGGAACTGTTCCAGCGCTGCCAGGCTGATCTGGAATTCCTCGGTGGTCATCTGTCCCAGCGAGCGGGCAACAAAGTTGATTAGCCGGTTTTCGTTGGAATAGTAGTCCGCTGGCCCACCACCTAAGGGGTTATCAGTGTCGCCTAGCTGGAAACGGTGAGTTCCATTGTCGTACCACAGCATGAAATCCATATCATTGAGGATTGCCTGAGCGACCCGTGCCACACGCGGCGCAGTGTTCTCGTCGGCCCATTCTTTAATCGTCATCAAGCTGGCAGCGAGGATCGCATTGTCAATTGAGGGGACTTCATGATTGATGTCATCATTTGGGTCGTTTGGGTCATCGGGGCCTGCTATTGGTGGGTTATTGGCAACCCAATAGGCTCGATAAAAGACACTGTTCTGGTAGCTATTTGCATCGCTCTGCCATTGGCGTAGTTGGGTAAGTGTGGCGGAAAGCTCGGCCTCAACCTGCGCTTTAGTGGGACTCCAGGCCGCTTGCATTTCGTAAGCACCCACGTAGGACAGCATATACAGGCCGATTTCAGCCGGGTTGGCATACGTGCCATTATCGTTGATGTAGGGAGCGACCCCACTCCAGCTAAAAGGCAGGTGGTGACTGGTGGCGCTTTGCAGGTAAGTGAACGTTTTTTCGGCGAGATCATCTAAGAAAGCTTCCTGCTCCGGGGGAAGCACATCAAAGAGTTGGGGGGAGTCCTGACTAAACACCTGCAACCCGAAAAGAAGGGAAATGATGATGACCAGCGCCACCATCGTTTTCTGAATTGTGGTCATAAAAATATTTACTCCTGTAACGGGCAAAACCAATTTATTTGTGTAGTGTATCCCCTTGTTTAAATATAGCGATGGGCGGCCACATGACCGCCCATCTCCGTTTCTAACCGTGATCGTGTTTACGATTCGACCGTAAAAGTTCCAACCGAACTCCAGGTCGCAGCCGGGCCAGTTCGTACGGCTCTGACCCGCCAGTAGTAGGTGCCGTCCGGCAGTGGGTCAATGGTGACACACTGCGTTCCGGCGGCGATTCCGGCGTTGGTGTAGACCGGGCTGGAGAAGTTGGTGTTGTTGTCCACCACCACTTCATAGCCTTCGGCCCAACTGATGGGACTCCAGCAGACCGTTGGCGGCAGATCCATCGGCGATGGATTGCCGGTTGCGTAGCGGTTCAGCACCGGGGCAACCAGGTTGCGCGAGTTGATTTTCACTTCCCAGGGATCGCCCGCATTGCTCCAATCAGAGACATTTCCCGCCCGGTCAACGGAACGCACCATCCAGTAGTAGGTGGTATACAGCAGCGGCGACGGTGGACGGTAGCTGGTGCCGCGTGCGGTGTCGGTTGGCACCGTCGGCGTGCTGGTATCCAGCGCGATTTCATAGCTGAACGCGCCAGCAGCCCGCAGCCAGGTGAAAGTGGGCGGGTTAGTCGTCGTGACCGACTGGTCACTTGGCGCCCGCTGCGTCGGCACGTCCGGCGGGACGGTATCCAGGGTGAAGAAGAACACCCGGCTCCAGCGTCCCACCACGCCCAGGCTGTTGATCGTAGCCACGCGCCAGTAGTAGCGCGTCCCTGGTGTGTCTGGCAGGGTGGGCAGGGTGTATTCGGTGGTCGGATCAGTGACCGTTGTCGAACCGAAGTCGGTGGTGAAGCGGCTGTTAGTGGCCCACTGCACTTCATATTCGGCTGCATTGATGACCGCATCCCAGTCGAGCGTCGGGGTGGTGTCGTTGATGAATGCGTTGTTGGCCGGACTCACCAGTGTTGGCGGCAGCAGCGCCGGTGACGATACCGTGAAGATGCTGGCAACCGGCGGTTCCCCGGCGTCCACACCGACCGCTTTCACACGCCAGCAGTACACACCCTGATCCAACGTTTGCGTTTTCGTGAGTAGTGTCCCCATGTCCAGCGGGTAGCCGGTATGGGGCGTGGTGCAGGTATCATCGTCGTAGAGATACACGGTGTAACTCGTTGCGCCAATGACCCGCGCCCAGCGGAGGGCGACATTGGCGGTGGTACCGGAAGTGAAGATCGCCGAGCCGTCACGCGGCAGGGTGGTGATGTTGAAGGTCACGGTGCGTACGACGCTCTCCGGCCCGGCATTCCCGGCGGCATCCTTTGACTGGACGCGCCAATAGTACAGCGCTTGTGGGATAGAGGTCGGCGGGATGAAGCGGGTTGAAGTCACGGCAAAGTTGTCGTAGAGCGGACTGCCGAAACCAGCGTCATCGTCCAGGTCGAAGAAGTAGCCATTCGCGCCGCGCACGCTGCGCCAGGTGAACGGCTGACGGGTGTTGCTGACGATCGCGCCATCCGCAGGCGACGCCAATACCGGCGCATCCTGCTCCGTGGTATCCAGCGTGAAGTACCATGTGCGGCTCCAACGCCCCACCACATCCAGGTTGTTGATCGCCCCGACGCGCCAGTAGTAGCGTGTTCCCGGCGTATCTGGGAGGGTGGGCAGGGTGTAATCGGTGGTTGGATCGGTCACAGTGGCCGAACCAAAGTCAGTGGTGAAGCGGCTGTTGGTGGCCCATTGCACCTCGTATCCGGTTGCGCCAGCGACCGCATCCCAGTCGAGCGTCGGGGTGGTGTCGTTGGTGAATGCGTTGTTGGCCGGACTCATCAGAACAGGTGCCACCAGCGCGGGTGACGACACGTCGAAGGTGCTGGCAACCGAGGGTTCGCTAGCGTCCACACCGACCGCTTCCACACGCCAGCAGTAGTTGCCCTGTCCGAGCGTCTCGGTTTTGGTGAGGAGCACCCCCATGTCGAGCGGGTAGCCGATGTGGGCGGATGTACAGGTGGCATCATCGTAGAGATACAGGGTGTAACTGGTCGCGCCGACGACCCGCGCCCAGCGGAGGGCGACGTTGGCGGTGCTGCCGGAGGTGAAAATCGCCAGTCCATCACGCGGGGCGGTGGTGATGTTGAAGGTCACAGTGCGTACGACGCTCTCTGGCCCGGCATTCCCGGCAGCATCTTTCGACTGGACGCGCCAGTAGTACAGCGCTTGCGGGATGGCAGCGGGTGGAGTGAAGCGGGCGGCGGTCACTGGCTCATTATTGTAGAGTGGAGTGCCGAAACCGGCGTCATCATCCAGATCGAAGAGATAGCCGTTTGCACCGCGTACACTGCGCCAGGTGAAGGGCTGGCGAGTGTTGCTGACGGTCGCGCCATCGGCAGGTGAGGACAGTACCGGAGCATCCTGCTCAGTGGTGTCCAGCGTGAAGTTGAACACCCGGCTCCAGCGTCCTACCACGCCCAGGCTGTTGATCGTAGCTACGCGCCAGTAGTAACGTGTCCCCGGTGTATCTGGCAGGGTGGGCAGGGTGTATTCGGTGGTTGGATCGGTCACAGTGGCCGAACCGAAGTCGGTGGTGAAGCGGCTGTTGGTGGCCCACTGCACCTCATACTCGGCTGCGCCAGTGACCGCATCCCAATCGAGTGTCGGGGTGGTGTCGTTGGTATACGAGCTGTTGGGTGGACTCACCAGTACCGGTGGCAGCAGCGCGGGCGGCGAGACGTCGAAGGTGCTGCTGACCAGGGGTTCAGCGGCGTCTATGCCAACGGCTTCGACACGCCAGCAGTAGTTGCCCTGTCCCAGCGCCTCGGTTTTGGTGAGCAGCACGCCCATAGCGAGCGGGTAACCAGCGTGTGGCGTGGTGCAGGTGGCATCGTCGTAGAGATACAGGGTGTAACTGGTCGCGCCGATGACCCGTGCCCAGCGGAGGGCGACGTTGGCGGTGGTGCCGGACGTGAAGATCGCCGAGCCGTCACGCGGGGCGGTGGTGATGTTGAAGGTGACGGTACGCACGACACTCTCGACCCCGACATTCCCGGCGGCGTCGGTTGCCTGCGAACGCCAGTAGTACATTGCTTGCGGGATGGCGGCAGGTGGGGTGAAGCGCCCCGAAGTCACCGCGTAGTTGTCATAGAGCGGACTGCCGAAGCCCGCGTCATCATCCAGATCAAACAGATAGCCGTTGGCGCTGCGCACACTGCGCCAGGTGAAAGCCTGACGGGTGTTGCTGACGATGGCGCCATCAGCAGGCGCGGACAGAATCGGCGCATCCGGGGCGACGGTATCCACCACGAACCGTTGGACAGCGCTCCAGGGGCCGGGCTGATCGTTAATATTCAGCCCGCGCACCTTCCAGTAGTAAGTCGTCCCGGTGGTGCCAGGCAGGTCGGGATTGACGGTGTAACTCGTGCCAGGGATGTTGGCGTCGGTCTGAACCACATTGGTGAAGCGGGACGAGTCGGCAATCAGGACTTCGTAATGGGTCGCGTTGGGGACAGTGGTCCACATCAGGTCTGGCAGCGGATTGCTGGCGTTGTTGGTGGGGTAGTTGTTCGTCGGTGCGGTAATCACCGGACGACCCGAAGGCAGCGGCAGGCCGACCTGCTGCGCAGTGAAGATGGCATTGCCGTAGCGCCCGTTGTATCCGCCAACCTGGATGTGATAGGTCGTGCCCGCGTTCAGCGCCAGCGTCACCTGTGAGGTGAAGGTGGTGGTGCTGGCATCATCGTTGCAGCCGACCTGGGTGAGTGCTCCGACGGATGCGCCGGTATACACACCGATGATCGTGTCGAAGTCACTGCCCGCTGTTGTGAACAGGTAGCTGACCGATGCGGATGGCGTGAAGTCGTACCAGATAGTGAAGCTGCTGTTCAGGCCACAGGTGGGCGAGGGTTCGCCTACTTCCAGTGTGGCAGCGGTGGTGTCTTCACTGTCGGTGAAGGGCAGCACCCCGACCGAGATTGCATTAGCGAAGTCATCGTTGACAGGGACAGCGGCTGCCGCCAGATCTTCGGCGCTGGGTGGCGCGAAGAGGCTGGTGTCCTTGCCGACCGCAGTCGGTTCGGTTGAACGGCTCGGCGGTGGTGTCTCAACGGGCGGCAGCGTAGGTTCTTCCGTCGTCTCTTCGACTGGCGCCAGGGTCGGTTCTTCGGTGACCGCTTCGACAGGTGGCAGGGTTGCCTCGGCAGTGGGTTCGCTCGTGGGCAGCGGCAGAAGTGTCGGTTCAATGGTCGGTTCCTGGGTTGGCACCGTCGTCGGTTGGACAACCGGTGTCGGCTGTGGGTACAGGCCGAGTTCAGCCGTCGGCACCCACAGGAAAAGGTCATCGGCCAGCAGAACGTTTTCAGGTGGCACCGAGCCATCTTCCGGCAGGGTGAAATGCGCAGAAAGTGCGACCTCACCGGGTGGCAGCGGAGCGCGGTCAGAAAGGGCGACGATTTCCATGCCATCTACTGCGACGCGCAGAACCGCGTTGATTGCCGAGAGGCGCAGTGTGTGCCAGGGTAGTGCCGGGTCAAGTGTGACCTGGGCGGTTTGCAGTGGCGTGCCGCCCCTGTAGAGGGTGACGAGACCCGTCGCATTGAGCGCGGCGGTGTAGTTCCCGGCATCACTCTGGCGGACACTGATCTGGGCATCCCCGGCGTGGAGTTGGAAGCGCGCCTGGACAGCTAGATTGGCGAAGACGCCTTTCTGGAGCAGCAGCGGCTCGTTGCTGTTGATGACCTGGAGCGCCAGACCGCCTTCGCTAGGCACTGGCCCCCAGCCGGTGGTGAAACGCCAGGGTGAGAGATCGCCGTTGTCCAGCAGTTCACGCACAAGCAGACTGAGCGGTGGCTCGGCGGGGAGCGTGTCGGGAACGGTTGGTGGTTCCGCAGTGGGCACGGTCTCGGTCGGCGCGGCGTCCGTCGGAACTTCGGTGACTTCCGCTGTTTCCTCCGGTGGGAGGTCAGTCGGAATCGCGGTGGGTACTTCTGCCGTTTGTTCCGGCGGGAGTTCTGTCACGACTTCGGTGGGGGCTTCCGTCGGGATGTCCGTTGGGACTGCGGTTGGCATGACCGTAGGCACTTCCGTCGGGATGTCCGTCGGTGCGGTCGTAGGTGCTGCTGTTGGCACATCGGTGATGACCGCTGTGGGTTCGACAGCGGGTGTCTCTTCCTGCGCGCCGATGCTGGTTGCAAAAAGCAGCAGCAGGACGCAGGAGAGGATGAGAGTTCGCATGAGGTATTTGGACATAGCCAGTTACTCCTGTGGTTATCTTCTGGCGTGGCCGGTTAAGGCGCATCCACGATGAAGGAATCGACGACACTCCACGCACCTGCCGACGCGCCACTCTTGGCACGCACGCGCCAGAAGTAGGTGCCATTGGGCAGGGATGAGGTGGTCACGGTCAGGGTGGTCGCTGGGACGGTGGTGGTGAAGACGAGCGGCGCGGCGAAACCGGCGGCGTCATCCACCTGGATTTCAAACTCGGTCGCGCCGGTGACACGATTCCAACTCAGGGTTGGGGTATCCGTTGTGAAGTAGTTGCGCTGTGGCGCGGCGTTGGCTGGTGAACACGCTGATGTGGCGCTTGCCGTGTTCGAATAGCTGGATAACGCACCGTCTCCACTGCGGAAAGCACGAACGCGATAGCTGTACTGAGTATCGCAGGTGATCGGTGTATCGGTATAGCTCGTGGTGTTGGCAGGGACGGTGTCAATCTGGGCCCAGCTTCCGCCGTTTTCAGCCCGTTCGATACGGAACTCAGTCTCATCTGCGGATTGATCAGTCCACGTCAGTTCAATCTCCGTGAAGGAAGTCGGTGTCGCCCAGAGGCCTGCTGGTTTTGACAGCGACGAGCAGGAATAGATCTGCACGTCATCTATGAGCCAGCCCAGGTATGCGCCGACCGAATCGAGGCCCATTCGCCAGCGGAAGCGTACATTTTGCCCTTCCAGCGATGTCAGATCAAGCCGACTGGAAATATACCCATGACTTTCGCCGATAAAAGCTAACCGACCTGCTAGCGGATTGCTCCAACCTGTGGCGACAGTCCCATCATAGCCGTTGATTTCAATCAGGCTGCCAGCATCAATCCAGGTTGTACCGTTGGTCGTGTATTCCAGCACACCGCCATCCCAGTTGGGAGTCTCAAAGCCATAGACATGAGCGAAATGCAGGTAGGCGTTCTCCGGTATGGTTACACTGGTTTTCATGTAGATATTCGAATCCGACACAGCGGCCGGGGAGTCGTTACCATAGAGCGAATAGTTCCCGGAATGCGCATATCCGCTCGTGAAACTCCAGCGGCTGCCGTTATTGGTTGACCAGTTTCCACCGCCACTTTCAATTTCGTCGGAGAACACGGCTGCTTCAAACGTGGATCCCGCTGGACACAGTGGCGCGTCGGTGTTGAAGTTGGCGATGGGTTGTTGATCCATTTCAACAGCGGTCGTGGCTTTCTGGACTTCCTGGCAGTCCCCGGCGACAATCCCCGCCGTTCCGACCAGATTCAGGCAAGCCTGGTACAACAGATCATTCAGGTCGGCATAGTCCGCGCCAGAGGTGAGTAAATTCGTCTGGACTTCGTAGTAAATTTTGGCAACTTTGGTGATTCCCAGTCCGGTAACTGTTTGTCCATTAAAACTGCCGCCATCCACCATCAGGTAGACCGCCTTGTTGTTGATACCGCTGTTAAAATGGACACCGCCGTTATCGCCATTACCCGTATAGTAGTAGATGCTGGTCATCTTATCCGGATCGCCAAATACGGTAGGGTCGGACATATCACGAATCGCACCGTTGCCGCCGGGAGAAACATCCTCACCCATCAACCAGCGATGCCCCGCATCATCAGTGCCGGACCCATTCGTCAGGTCAACGAATTCGCCCCAGACATCGGAGAACGATTCGTTAATCGCGCCGGATTGATAGTAATAAAACAGGTTAGACTCCCGGCTGGTGACGCCGTGTGTCAGTTCGTGGCCGACCACATCATCAGCCAGTGGGTAGTCCTGACCATCGCCGTAGACCATCTGATTGATTGACGATGACCAGAAGGCATTGTTGTAGCCACTGTCGTAATGTACGGTCGAAACCAGGGTCATCCCGGCATTATCAATACTATCCCGTCCATGATTGGTCAGGTAAAAATTGTAGGTGTCACCCGCGTATTTGTGCGCGTAGAACGCGTGTGTGTCTCCGGTGCTGCACGCCGTAGGGTCAGAACAGACCAGCGTGCCGGGGACGGTGGTGGTGTTGTTTGCCGTGTATGTCCGGCGGTTCATTGCCGTGTCCACCTGGTTGAAGTGCAGGGCAATCGAACCGCGTTCGGCGTTTATCAGCACCAGCTCCTCAATGGGCGCCAGTTCAATGGATGTCACGTTCATGCGCCAGACAAGTTGTGTACTGGTGTCGCCTGGCCCAATCAAAACGGGGTTATAGACCCAGAGTTCGGGCTGGCTGGCGGTCAGTTGACCGACATCCATGCCATACACTTTGGCGATGGATTCCAGCGCGGTCTGGCGGGCGGTGTCCGCCGAGATGGTGGGGGTGGTGGATAGCCTGACATCTGGCAGCACTTCACCGTTAGCGGAAAGTACGCTCAAATGGCTGTCCATCTGGACGATTAATTCACCGCCGATGACCGGAACACCATTATAGACCTGCTGGAAGCGCACAAAACTGCGTCCCTGGTCGGCTGATCCCTGGCGCATCACCGTGAGTTCCTGGTTCGCGTCGCGCAGGCCGAACAGCCCGCCGTAATAAGCGAGGAAATTCCGGGCGGCCTCTTCACTGGTGGCCTGTGCTTGCAACGGAATGGCCTGGGCGATGGGGTTACTGGTGGCGACTCCAATAAAACGTACCTTGCCGGTTTCAGCGTGGTACGAAATCTGCGCGCCACTCTGTTCTAGTCGCGCAATCAGAGTAGCGTCTCCGGTTGGCTGAACAGGGTTTTCCTCCTGCGCCGCCGCCGGGGACTGCCCCAATAACCAGAGCAGTCCGACCATGAGGCATAATCTGGCGATGTGCCTCGCGGTTTTGATAAAAACATCACTATCAGGTTGTTTGCTCATCATGATCTCCACATGATTTACTTGGATGAGACAATCAAAATCCCGCAGAGGTTCATAAACCTTGCAGGCCGATTACCACGCGCCTCTGGTGAGAAACGCGGACTTACTGGATTTGCTAAATATCTTTTCAACAGGCTTCTACCCAGAACATTCTCTATTGATTATCCTTCCTGAATTGACATTGCTACCCCCTAAAATAAAGGGGGATTAGTTCAGCAGCCATGTTAGGGTGGCCTGTTTTCCGGGTTGGACGCGACAGTTGGGAGATGGTGTGTTGGGTTACCGGCAATCTGTTGCCACATATGAACAGGAGAGTTTTAACCGGCAATGGGATAACAATATCCCCTGGAAGGCGCTTAATCCAAAGTGAGAGTCTTCTTTTGTAATCAGGAATAACCACTGCTGAGATACTTGTTAGATATATACTTCTAGCCTACATGATTCTTGGTTTAGACGCAAGCTTTTTCGCTTTGGAAATGGTAATGTCTTACGCCCGTGAAACTGATAAAGGCGAAAACCTATGTATTACGGTTGTGTGCCTGTTATCGGCAGTAAAATCCTGATTGTGCTGCCTTCCCCAAACACGCTCTTGACTTCGATCCATCCGCCATGCGTTTCTATGATCTTCTTAGCAATGGACAATCCCAAACCGATGTTGCGTTCCGTTCGCGCTTTGTCCACCCGGTAGAAACGGTCAAAAATATAGGGTAGGTTGTCCGCGCTGATTCCGATTCCGCTATCAACTACCTCAATGACGGCGTGTTCACAGTCCGTATCCAAATAAGCGTGCAGTGCGACCATGCCGCCTGCAGGCGTGTACTGGATCGCGTTTTCGACGATGTTGGTCAGCGCCCGGTGAAGTATTTCGCAGTGGCCCTGTATATTGGGCAGATCATCATCCAGAGTTAATGTCAGACTGATCTGCTTTGCTTCAGCCTGAGAACCGAGGCGGACTTTGACCCCTCTGAGCAGATTATTCCAACTGATGTGCCCCATCATCAATCCTGCATGGCTGTCAAGCTGCGCCATCGTCAGCATCGCTTCGACCAATTCGCCAATGTATGACGCCTGCGATTCTAGCGAGGCGAGCAGGTTGACCTGTTTTTCTGGGGTTGGGTTTTTACCAAGCAGATAAAGTTTTGTATTGATGATTGAGAGTGGTGTCTTGAATTCGTGTGAGACATCCTCAATGAATTTCGCCAGAATCGCCATTTTCTCTCGTTCAACCGCAAACGCCAATTGTTCTGACGCCATACGTTTACTCTCGGTGATGTCCCGGCTGATGATGACTAGCCCAGAGACTTCATCATGCTCATTGCGCCAGGGAACTTTGGTCAATGACCGCCAAGGAGCATCGGTCTGCGAGGGGATTTGAATCTCCTGGTTAATGATAGCCTGGCCGGTACGCATGACCACCTGATCTTCCTCAAAGAACGACGCAGCGGATTCACGCGGCATAAAGTCATGTACGGTTTTGCCGAATAACGCTTCCGGTGACTCCAGGCCACGCCGTTGCAGAAAAGTCCGATTAGCGAGCAGGTAGCGGCCTTCAATATCCGTGACGTAGATCGAATCCGGCATGTGGTCAATCATCGTTCGCATCAAATTGCGCTCTCGAATTAGCGCCTCTTCTGCCTGTTTACGCTCAGTGATATCGAGGGCAGATACCAAAACCTTCGCCCAGGTATCTTCGTAACCCGGCACAATAGAGATGCCAAAGAGGACATGTTGGGGTTCGCCAGTTGGGGAAACGCCCACACTCTCGCTTTCGTGCCGGGTAAGGCCTTCAGCAAATGCCAGGATTTCCTCTCGAAAGGCAATCAATGCTTCATCCGTGAGTTTCAAGGCTCCCAGCACCTCGGATTTGTCCTTCAGGCCAAGGAGATCGAGTGTGGCCTGATTGACATTCAGGACGCGCACCAGACCGGCCAGATGCGCCACACTTTCGGGATGACTCATCAGGTAGGCTCTGAGGTCGTGACCATGCTGGGCTTGTAGGTTATCCAGATTGGCTTTGACTTTGGTGAAATCTTCTTCCCAGAGGGAAATAGGCGAATGTTCAAAGAATCGACGGTACAGGTTTTCGCCCTCTTGCAGTGCTGTTTCGGCCTGTTCGCGCCGGGTTGTCTCCTGGCAAAGGGTTTCATGCGCTGCTGCCAGTTCACCGGCACGCACTTCCAGCAAGTGCTTGAGGCGACTCTGGCGTTCAATCAGCCGGACTTCAGCATTTTCTAGCTCAACAACCCGCTCGCGCAAAATCGCTATTTCATCCAGTAGCTGCGATTGGGTCTTGTCTATGTCGTGCATCGGCTGGCGACTCCTGATGATTCCCGGTGGATGAAATGTTACTGAACAGACTCTCCACCTCCACATGAAATACAATTTTCACCTGGATGATGCATTTGGGGATCACAATACGGGCGAATACTTTATATGATTCTACCACCTGCTGGGTATTTTTTTGCCATAAGGATGCGGATTTGCACGACTGCGTTCAGGGGTAAGGGGCGGACGTTTTGCTAATCCGTGCTGATGAGCGGGGCGGGCGGCTCGTACTCTAACGTCATATCCGGTTCTTCCGGCGTGGCTTCGCCAGGACTGCTGCTGGTCTGCATGTATTGAGGCGGGAACATCCGCTGTCGTGCCAGGCGATAGAACCCGATTACAGCGAAGGCGCTCATCACCATGCCGCCCACCCAGGTGGCACGCGGCGAGATGGTGTCCCCCAGGAAACCACCAATGACGGGCGCTGTGCCGGCGGCCAGTGGATACGACATGCTGAGGACTCCCAGGTAACGGGCGCGTTGGTCGGAAGGCGCGATGTTGGCAACGAGGCCGGTAATCGTCGGCGCGATGAGGAGTTCTCCGGTGGTGATGATGACCATACTCACCCAGAACCCCCCGAAAGATGTCCCCAGGGCGACACTGCCCACCCCCAACGTATAAAACAGCGCCGCCGCCGCCATCACGGGGAAGGGGCGGAAACGCTGCGTCTGGCGGGTGACAAGGTACTGGAACAGGACAACCATCCCGGCGTTGGTTGTTATCAGGAGGCTGTACTGCGATTCAACGATCCCGAAATTGGTTTTGGCGTAAATCAGCAGCAGATTGAAGACCATCGTTGGGGCGCTGAGGGAGAGTACGTACAGCCCCCAGGTAAGGACAAACAAGCGGTCTTTAAGGATCACCCAGAAGCCGCTGTCCACTGGTTGCGTCTGGTGGGGTTGCCGCTGCGGAATTGTCTCTGGAAGGGTATAGATCGCCACCAATGCCAGAGTCGCAATGACGGCAGCAGTGATATAGAACGTCATGTTGAACGAAAATGCGGCAATCAGCAGTCCGCCAATCGCGGGGCCAATGGTGAAACCCAGATTACTGCTGGTACGCACCAGGGCATAGGCCTGGGTGCGCTGCCCCGGTTCAACCAGGTCGGCCACCATCGCATTACTACCCACATTGAAAAGCTGCCCGACTCCGCCATAGATTGCAATCAGCACAACCCAGGCAGGCAGCGCCTGGGTCGAACTCATCAGCATGAGCGTGGCGCTGGTGGAGATCAACCCAACAATCATCAGCCCCTTACGTCCCACCCGATCCATAATGGGACTGATGGTGATGGTGGAAATCAGGCCGCTGACGGATTGCAAGGTGATGAGCAGTGCCGTAATGGTCAGCGGGATTCCCAATGTTTCATGCATATACGACGTGAGGAACGGCCAGATCAGGCTGAGGCTGATCCGGTTGATGAACAGTCCCCCAATCAATATCCAGAACGTGCGGGGATAGGGCGGTAGTCTTCGTTTCATAGAAATGGTTGGTCTTTAGGTACAACAGGGTGCAGCGTGGCACCCTGGCTTAGTCGTCACGATAACACTATACCCTAATTGTATCGCTGTGCCTGCCAGACCAGAGGAGTCCATCAGGCCAGCAGCGCCGCTAGTTCGGTTCGTGCTTCCGTGTCCGTCTCCTGCCGGTGGGCGCGAGTGAGCCGGGGACGGGCGTCTTTCCCCAGGATGCGCCCCAATCCCCAGGCGGCATGGCCGCGAATCAGTGGGCTGTCATCTTCCAGCAGCGTTTCCAACAGCGGGACGGCCTCGGCGCTGCCCCAGTTCCCAGCAGCGATGCAGGCATTCCGCACCAACCGTTCCCGCTTAATCCGGTAGAGAGGCGCCCCATAGAACCGGGACTTGAAACCGGCCTCATCCAGCGCCAACAGGTCAAGCAGCGGCGGCGCGGCGCGGTTGCTGTCCGGCGGATAGAACGCGGCTTCCTGCGTGGGCGTGGTGAACCGCTGGAATGGGCAGACATCCTGACACAGGTCGCAGCCATAGACCCAATTCCCCATGAGTGGGCGCAGTTCACGGTCAATCCAGCCTTTATGCTCAATGGTCAGGTAGCTGATACAGCGCCGGGCGTCCAGCACATGGGGGCGGGGGAGTGCCTCAGTGGGGCAGGCGTTCAGGCAGCGCGTACAGGTTCCGCACCGTGTCGCCCGTCCGGGGGTGTCGTAGGTGTCGAATTCGAGCGTCGTGAGGATTTCGCCCAGGAAGAAGCAGCTCCCGTGCCGGGGATGAATCAGCATCGTGTTTTTGCCGGTGAAGCCCAGCCCGGCTTGTTGTGCGTGACTCCGTTCCAGGATCGCGCCGGTATCCACGTAAACCCGGTGGACGATTTCCTGGTCGGTTTCCGCTGCCAGCCAGGCCGCCAGCGTTTCGAGGCGAGGCGTCATGATGTCGTGGTAGTCCACGCCCCAGGCATACGCCGCGATGCGACCCCGCGCCGGGTCGGTGAGTATCGCTGCCGGAATCACTCCGGTATGATAGTCTAGGCCGACCACGACCAATGACTGCACACCCGGCAGAATCACACTTAAATCGCGGCGGCGTGCCTGCCGGTCAGGACGCGCCATGTAGCCCATCCCGGCCTGCATCCCGGCTTCAATCCACCGGAAGTAAGCGTCCAGCGTGGGCGAGGGCGCCACGCGGGTGAGTCCCACCCGGTTAAAACCGAGTTCAATCGCCTGTTGTTTCAGACGTGCGACCAGGCTTGTATCCTTGTCACTCACTGTGAAATCCCGCATAATCGAACTGGTGGGTCATTGTACTACAGGCGGAGGGTCATGTGACGGATCAACAACAGGAAACAGCACAGGCGCGATGGCGGGAACTGGCACAGCCGCAAACCGGTTGGGTGGTGCTGGATGTGGCGGCGCAGACCTACACAGTGACTGATGCCGGGGTATCCCAATCTGCCCCGCTAACTGATCCGGTGAATCTTCCACTGCCGGACGGTCATTTTGACCTGGTGACGTGTCGGAACGCCGCCCGCTGCTTTCCTGATAGTTACCGCTTTATGCTGGAAGTGGCGCGGTTGCTCAAATCGGGAGGCGTTTTCCTGATGGAAGATGCGCTCATGCCCGATGACGAACGCGCCGCTGGTTACGTGAATGCCTTCATGAAATTGCGAGACTCCGGCCATATCCGCGCGTATGCCGGGTACGAGTGGGAAGGCACAGCGCTGGACGCGGGGTTACAAATCGCCCAGGCTGAACCTTTCGCCTATACTGTCCCGCTGCTTGACCCGGAACAGGTCTACACGGCGTATGCCCGCGAACGCCTGCACATCTTGCTCAAACAAGCGCCTCAGGCGGTACGGGAATGGCTGCATCCTCACTGTGTCGGCACGGATGACGCCGCGTTTACCGCTCACACATTCATCTTGAAGACTGTCAAACTCGCGTAACACCAAAGGCGGTGAGCTAATCGCCCGCCGCCGTTATGATTGGTGATGCTGTCGGGGCAACCCGGTATGGCCGCCCTGTTGCTGTTTCCCTGTTAGTTGTGCGAGATCAGCTTCTTGGTCGTTTTAACCGGGATCAGCTTCGGTTGGGCTTCTTCCGATTTCGGAATGACCAGGGTCAGCAGCCCGCTCTCATACGTCGCTTCGACCTTTTCCTGGTTCACTCTGCCGCCCAGATGAATAGAGCGTCGCACCGTGCCGAAGGGACGTTCCTGAACCAACATCCGCGCGTTTTCCGGTAGAGTCATCTGCGGGATTTCGGCGGCGATGCTCAGGGTGCCGTCATGCAGCCGCACATTGATGTTCTCCGGGTTGATGCCCGGCAGCGCCGCAATCACCGTGTAAGCATCGTCGGTTTCATACACGTCCACGCCTAAGGTGTCTCCGGCGTAATCCGAGCCGCGCCAGCCTTCGTCAAACATGCGATCCATCGCCCGTTGCATCGCCAACATCTCACGGAATGGGTTCCATCGTACTACTGTCATTTTTCGCCTCCTAAAGGGTCTCAGAAACGAATGGTCAATCAACTTGATTCAAGCACGAGTCTGTAAAAAAAATCTATAAACAACGTCAAAAATCCATAAGATGGGTTAGCAATGTAGCTTGTTAGCTGGTTAGACCTTTAGCATTTTGGACTTAATCCGGTTTTTGTGTGTTTTCAACGGGCGACCACGTCGGGTCGCCCCTACAAATCTGATCCATCTTGGTGAATTTCTTTCGAGACTTTACTTTAAGGCTATTGAGCTAATCAGCTATCAGGCTAACTGCTAAAGCGGCTATTTGATTCGGAGATGAATATGGTAGGCTAACCGGATGAAGGCAGAAATGCCGGGGCTGCATACCAGCAGAAAGGGCTGTAGGATGGCAAAACCGCCGCTTTCGCGAGATGAACTGCGTGATATTATTGACCTCTCATTGTGGGTCGGTCAGCTTTTGCTCCAGCATGGCGCGGACTCCGAGCGCGTTGAGGAAACCGTTCATCGTTTCGGCACGGCGTTGGGCTGCGACTGGATTGATGTGCTGGTGTCACCCAATGTGATCGCCATTACCTCCACCAGTGGCGAGGAGTTCCGTACCAAAATCCGGCGGGTGGTGAACATCGGTGTCAACATGCACCGTATCAGCGCCATCAACCGCCTCAGCCGCCGCGTTGTTGCGGGGGAACTGGATCGTTTTCAGGTACGTTCCGAAATTGAGCGAATCAACAACACCCCACCGCAGTATAACCGTTGGGTGGTCGTGGGGATGGTCGGGCTGGCGTGCGCGGCCTTCAGCCAGCTTTTCGGTGGCGATGGCCCGGTTTTCGCGGTGACACTGGTCGCGTCCTCGGTGGCGATGTGGGTACGCCAGGAACTCACCCGCCGTTACTTCAACCCGCTGCTGGTGGTGATTGCGACGGCCTTCGTCGCCGGGGTGATCGCTTCGTTGGCAGTGCGTTTCAACCTGGGGGAACAGCCGCAGTTGGCGCTGGCGGCGTCGGTGTTGCTGCTGGTGCCGGGTGTCCCGCTCATCAACAGCGCCGAAGACCTCTTCAAAGGCCATTCTGTGATCGGGATGACGCGCGGGCTGGTCGGCGGCTTAATCACGTTGGCAATCGCGTTAGGCTTATCGTTAGCACTGCAACTGATGGGGGTGAACACGTTATGAATCCAACCGACTGGGCGCAGTTGATGGTTCGGGATGCGTTCTGGGCGGCGATTGCCGCTGCCGGGTTCGCTATCCTGTTTAACGTGCCGCACCGTACATTGCCGGGGTGTGCGTTCGCGGCTGCTGCTGGTCACATGACCCGCACGCTGTTGGCACAGATGGGGCTGGATGCCCAGGTTGCGACCTTGGCCGGTGCCACCTTGATTGGCTTTACCGGTGTGGCATTCGCCCGCCGCTGGCATACCCCGGCGATGGTGTTCACCATCAGCGCGGCGATTACGCTGGTGCCGGGTGTCGTGGCCTATAAGACCATGTTGGGACTGCTGGAACTGACGCGGATAGACCCGGCACAGGCAGCCCCGGTACTGGCGGAAGTAGCGGTTAATGCGGCACGCACTGCCTTTACGCTCGGTTCGATTGCGGTAGGCATCGCCACGCCCAGCCTGCTCCTCTTTCGGAATAGACCGGTGGCGTGAAACAGTGGCAGTGCGCTCTGTTGTGAATATCTACCGAGGCAATGCGAATACAAAGGGGTCGAATCTTGACCAAAAAGGTTTTCTGGGAAAATCCGTACCTGACGACACTCGACACGTACATCACCGGAATTAATGGTAGCGATGTGACTGTCGCCGCAACGATTTTGTATGCTTTTTCGGGTGGGCAGGAAAGTGATACCGGTATCATTAACGGATGGACTGTCCGTCAGGCACGTAAAGATGGCCTGGAGATTGTCTACACGCTGGACGACCATCACGATTTACGGGTGGGTGATCCAGTCAGAATGGTTTTGGATTGGGAGCGGCGCTACCGTCTAATGCGCCTCCATTTCGCCGCCGAACTCGTACTGGAACTCACCTACCGGACACTGAATTCCGTTCAGAAAATCGGAGCGCATATCGCCCACGATAAATCGCGTATTGACTTTGAGTGGAATGACAACATCACCGCGATTTTTCCCGCACTCAAAGAGCAGACACGCACCTTGATTGCAGCCAACCATCCCATTATCAGTGCCTTTAGTGATGAGGTCAACGAGCGTCGTTATTGGGAAATCGTCGGGTTTGCGCGGGTGGCCTGTGGTGGCACACATTTGCGGACTACTGGCGAAGTGCGTGAACTTGAACTCAAACGGAAGAATATCGGTAAAGGCAAGGAACGCATTGAAATCTATGTCACAGATTGAAAATGCGGCAGAAGTGTCAGCATTCTATCATCTGCTCCAGCCTTCACGAAAATTGGCCTCTTGACCCCGTTTCCGCAACCTATAAGATAGAATAACCGGAAATCATCCAGTAGATATTGCCAGGGATGGTTTCTTTTCATCCGCTGGATACCCCTGAGAAGTAACCTATGTCCTATATCCTATCGCTGTATCGCGCCCGCCACCACCCGCTGCTGTTATCGCTGTATGTCCCGGCGTTCCTGTTCTGGTTTGCCCAGAGCCTGCTCACACCGGTGCTGCCGTTGTACGCCGCCGGGTTCGAGATTTCCTATGGGTTGATCGGGCTGCTGCTGGCCGGCGATGGGATTGGAATGCTGCTGGGGGATGTCCCTGGTGGGTTGCTGCTGCGGCGCTTCGGGTCGCGGCGGATGATGATCGTGGGGATTACTGGGGCGGCGCTGGCGACGGTGGCGTTGTTCTGGGCTAGTTCCGTGCCGGAAGCGTTATTCTACCGGGTTGTCTCCGGCTTCTGTGTGGCGCTTTACGGCGTCTCTCGCCATGACTATATTTCGAGCAGTGTGGGTGTCGGCTCGCGCGGGCGAGCAATTTCGCTGCTGGGCGGCATGTATCGCACCGGGAAATTTGTCGGCCCGGCGATTGGCGCCACTATCGCGGCAGCATTCGGGCTGCGGACATCGTTCCTCGCAGCAGGGTTGGTCGCTGGGATCGCGCTGGTGGTCGTCATTTTTTACATGCCGCACACCCCGATTCCTCCTAAAGCGCCTACCAGCAGTCGGATGCAGTTGGTCACCACGTTCAAAACCCATTTTCATGTCTTCAGTACGGCCGGGATCGGACAGATTTTCGTCCAAATGCTCCGCAGCGGCACACTGGTGATTGTCCCATTGTATGCGGATCGTGTTTTAGGGCTGGATGTCCAGACGATTGGTTTCATCATGAGCCTGGGCGCGGCGCTGGATATGCTCATGTTTCTGCCTGCGGGCATCGTCATGGATCGTTTGGGGCGCAAGTTCGCGGTGGTTCCCAGTTTTGTGATTCAGGCGGCGGGGATGGCGCTCATGCCGTTTACAACCGGGTTTGGCGGGCTGGTGTTCGCTTCCGCCTTGATCGGTTTTGCCAATGGTCTGAGTTCGGGCACGATGATGACGATTGGCTCTGATCTTGCGCCCACCGATTCGCGCGGGGAGTTCCTGGGTATCTGGCGTCTGATTGGGGACATCGGTTCGTCCGGTGGCCCGCTGGCTGTTGGGGCAATTGCCGGTGTATTGACGCTGCCTGCTTCCGCGCTGGTGATGACCGGGACAGGGATACTGGCGGCTTCCATCTTCGCCTTCCGCGTGCCGGAGACGTTGAAGAGACCACCTGCCAACCCTGCATCATTCTGATATTACAATTTGGTTGGGTAAAACCCTCAAAATTTGGGGAGTCGTCTATAATGGATTGTGTCTAAGATTAGACCAATTCACTTGCATCATGTCATAAGGAAGCTGACATGACGGACGCACAAACCCTATTTCGCCAAGGCGTCCTCGCTGTCCGTAATAAGCAGATGGCGGAAGGACGCAAACTCCTCACCGAATCGCTGCGCCTTGACCCCCATAATGAGATGGGCTGGCTTTGGCTTTCGCGCACGGTGACCAAACCGGAAATCAAGCTGCAATGCTTGGAACGTTCGCTGAAGCTGAACCCGGCTAATGAGGCGGCGCAGGCCTTGCACCGCCAGATTCTTAGTACGGTGAATCTCCCGGATAGCTCGCCTGTGGATACGCAACCAGAGGCAGAGGTCTTACCGCCGCCCGAGCCGCCCAAGCCCAAACGCCGCCTTCTAACAGTGCCCCAGCAGCGCCAGGTACAGGATTGGCTGGATAGTGCTGATCGGCTGTTAGCCGAGGGGGATGCAGAGAGCGCAGTGGATAAATGGATACGGGTTCTGGAACTCGTCCCTGACCATGACACTGCGCTGCCGAACGCAGTGCGCCAGCTTTTCCGCCTTGATGCTTTGGATGATGCCCATGAACTGGTGTGGGACGCGATCAACAATGGCACGCCCAATCCCTCGATTTACCTGACCGCGATTGACATCGCCAATTTCCAAAAAAACGAGTATGAAGCGAATGATGTCCGGGAACGGTTGGCGCTGCTGCCCACCGCCAGCGAAGACTTAGTCAGTGATCTGGTGGACTTCTACCGCGACCAGGGACAGAATCATCGCGCCGAGCAGATTCTTATCAAAGGGATTGAAGGCCATCCCCAGAGTCAGAAGCTACTACTTCGTATGGGCGATTTGCTTACCGCCTGGGAACGCACCCGTGAAGCGCAGACTTTCTATGAGCGTGCTGCCCGCCTGGGGACTGGCACGAAAGAGGGTAAATCCGCCGACGAAAAACTCCTGGCAACTGCGCCGCTGATGACGGACAGAGAACGGGGCAGTGTGGTGCTGGCCGTCCGCGAAGCCCTGGGAATCGGCGTGGCTTACCTTCTGCTCGGCTGGCAGGATGCCGGGCTGAATCTGGCGTTTATGGGGGTGTCGCACTGGCTGGGAGTGCTGCTCGGTGTGGTGGGCGCGTATCTGACCATAACCGCTACATCCTCCCCGCAGCAGCGCCCATTGGGGCGCTGGTTGGGAGGTCAGCCGCCGGAAAAACCCAAACGCAAGCGCGATGATGCGCCTTCCGAGGCCGCCGGGCCAGTCCCTGAAATGAGCGAACTCCCGGTGATCCCGCCGTCGGCTCGTCTGGTGATGGGGGTTGTCGGGGTGGCGATCCTTCTGCTGGCCTTCTGGTTGGTGTTCTCGCAGGCCATCAACCTGTTGACGAATCCCATTCCACCCTGTATTCCTACGATTGAAGAGTTGATAGGTAGAGAAGCGTTCCGATGTTAGCGCCATTCATTCTGTTTATTTCTTTTCTAATCTATTTCCTGCTGAACGTCTTTCTGATGGCGCTCTATACGCCGCTGCCAATCAGTGATACTGGTACTGTGCGCTACCGCACCATGCCTTGGGGGACATTCTCGCTGATTGTCATCAATGCGCTGGTCTTTCTGTTGTGGCAAGCGCCGGAATATTACCAGGCGGAAACCCTGCGGGACTTAATGCCGTATGTCAGCAAAGTGTGGACGTATGGTTTTCGTGAAGCGCACCTGGTCAACCCGGACTCGATTGGGGCATTCACGACGTTTACCAGCATGTTCATGCACGGCGATATGTGGCACTTGTTTGGCAACATGCTGTATCTATGGACGTTCGGGCGGCGCGTGGAGGATGCCTGCGGGACGGCGCGTTTCCTGGTCTTTTACTTGATCGCGGGGATGGTCGCCAATATGTTCAGCGCCATTTTGAACCCCGGTACGGCGGATTTACCGGGTATCGGGGCGAGCGGTGCGATTTCCGGCGTGATGGGCGCGTACCTGATTTTATTCCCCGGTGCGCAGATCACCTGCTTATGGATGCCCGCCGGTACGTGGCTGCGAATGCCCTGGGTTGGGCTGCTGAAGATGCTGCGAGTCCCTGGTTTCAAGAACGCCAAGACCTGGAAGGGCGAAGCGGTGATGAGCCTCAATCCGATTAAAAACACCGCTATCTTCCTGCAAAACAGCTTGATTGCGTTGCCCGCCTGGACTCAATTATTGTTCTTCCTGTTGCTCCAGATAGTGCCTTCGATTGAGGATATTCAGGGCGGGAAAGATGTCGGCGGTGTGAGTACCCTGGCGCACCTGACCGGTTTTCTGACCGCACTGGGGATTTTCCTCTACGTGCGCAAAGACCTGCTGACCCGCTATTTCGCTGGTCGGGCGCTGTGAACTGGCTGCTGGTCGCTGGCTGGTTAGCCCTTTAGCATTTTGGAGCTATCTTGTCCTGATAGCTGAAAGCTGATGGCTATAACTGACAACTGATGACTCGCTATCCTTTGATAGTGAGCCTTTATCCCGCTGTATATCACATAAAGAGTATCTTTTAAATAAACAGAAACAACGCTGGTACGATTGCCAGCGTTGTTTGCATCAGTGTGTTTGCTGAAAACCATCTACCGATGGTCTGTCCCGCTGTCTAGCGGGTTGAATAGTTCTTCATATAAGGTTGTGTGTCTGTTGGCTGCAATAGTCTGCCCCTTTCTCTACAACCTTATACCTATTTCCAGCATACCCCTGATATAGATTGCCGTCAAGCAAATTACATGAGAAGAAAGTAAAAAACAAAACACCCCGTCTGGGGACAGGGTGTGTGATCGTACAGATCGTGCTGGCCTACGTGAGGCGGGTGTAGTATTCAACAATGAGCTGCTCATCCACCGGCACCTGGATTTCTCCACGTTCCGGTACGCGGGTGAGCGTGGCGCTCAGGTTGTTGGCGTCCACATCAATAAACTGCGGTGAATAAGGCGTGGATTCCATCGATTCGATGATATGCACGTTCTTGCGCATCTTCTCCGAAATCGAAATGGTGTCCCCGATGTTTACCATGTAGGATGGAATATCCAACCGCGTGCCATTCACCAGGATATGCCCGTGACTCACCAACTGCCGCGCCGCCCATATCGTCGCCGCGAAACCGGCCCGGTAAACCAGGTTATCCAACCGGCGTTCCAGTAAAATCAGCAGGTTCGCCCCGGTGTTACCGGTTTGCTGCCGCGCCTTCAGGAAGTAGCGGCGCATCTGGCGTTCCCGAATGTTGTAGATGAAAGCCAATTTCTGTTTTTCGTTGAGCTGCAGGCCGTAGTCGCTGCGGCGGCCTGAACGGAACTGTTTTTCCTTACCGTGATCGCCCGGCGGGTAGGCCCGTTGATCGAGAATGCGCTGATATTTGGGACGCGGGACAAGCACTTCACCGAAACGGCGCTGCACCCGCGCTTTTGGCCCATGATAGGATCCCATTGAAATTTAACCTCTTTGCTGGCTCAAACTGACAATTTTGAGAGGAAATTGCAGCCTTTCTTATATTCTAGCGGCTTTGAAGAAGAATTCCAGGGTACGTTTTCCAGGTCTTTCACGGTTCATGGCGCCTAGCCCACTGCGCCTCCCGTTTTATTGGCCTTACGGCGCAACATCCGGCAACGCGGTACACTGAAGCTGGTCAATTATAAGCATTTGGGAGGCAGATAACTCATGGACTATCGCAGTTTAGGGCGAACCGGAGTGCAGGTTAGCGCGTTATGCCTGGGGTGTATGAATTTTGGCGGCAAAACTCTGGAAGCCGAATCAATGGACATGATAGACCACGCGCTGGATACCGGCGTGAACTTCCTCGACACCGCCAATGTCTACTCACGTGGGCGTAGTGAAGAAGTGGTCGGTAAGGCGCTTAAACGCAACGGCCAACGGGATCGGATCGTGCTGGCGACGAAAGTGCATGGCCGCATGGATGATGATGACATCCTGGCCGCCGGGAACAACCGCCGCCACATTATCCAGCAGTGCGAGGCCTCGCTGCGTCGTCTGCAAACCGACTATATTGACCTCTACCAGATTCACCGTCCGCAGTCCCACACCCCGATTGACGAAACGCTGCGGGCGCTGGATGACCTGATTCGCGCCGGGAAGGTGCGTTATGTGGGGACCAGCACCTTTCCCGCCTGGGAAGTGATGGAATCACTGTGGGTGTCGAAGGAACTAGGGCTGAACCGCTTTATCAGCGAACAGCCACCCTACCATCTGCTGGATCGTAGCATTGAGCGTGAACTGATTCCGCTGGCGCAAACCTACGGGCTGGCGATTCTGCCCTGGTCGCCACTGGCGCGGGGCTTTCTGAGCGGCAAGTACCAGCGCGGGCAGGACATCCCCGGCGACTCGCGTTTTGCGTCCGACATCGCCACTAACAACACGCCCTTTGTTGAGCGGACGCATCAGCACTTCAGCGATCTGGCCTATGGTGTGCTGGAAACTGTCGAGGCGCTGGCAGCGGAAAAGGGCTGCACGCCCTCCCAGGTCGCGCTGGCGTGGTGCATAAACCAGCCCGGCGTCACCAGCCCGATTATCGGCCCGCGCACGATGGCGCACCTGGAAGATAACCTCGGCGCACTGGATGTGACCATCACCGATGAAGACCGCGCCCGGTTGGATGCTGTCGCCGCGCCGGAGCAGGCGATTGTTCCCTACTACACCGGCAAGATGATTGATTTCAAACCGCCACAGCATCGCTGGTAGGATGAAGCGAAATCACTTCATCGCGTGAAAGCTGAGGCCGTCAGTTTTCAGACGACTTAAGATGCTTCGCAAAAAAAGCCAGGATTCGCTTGCGAGCATCTTTTGTCGATTCCGGGTTGTATTCCCCTCCGCCAAACACAAACGAGATCACATGGATCAAAAATGGAATCTTGGTTTCACTGTGGTCGTTCATGAAAGCATGGTCTGTACCTGGATATTCTTTAATGTCATGATCCACATCCGCAGCGTCGAGAATGTTTTCGAGCCGGGCTGCGGCCCCCTTTAGCGTGTGGTCTGCTGCGCCATAACTACCCACAATGGGGCAGGCCAGTTTGAGGAATTCTTCGGCATCTTTGGGGAGGGGGCCATAGTTGACGCTGGCTACTGAAAAGTCGCCTCGCGGCGCCAGCAGCAGGGCGAAGCCGCCACCAAAGCAAAAGCCGATTACGCCAACTTTTCCTGTCGAGTTTTCATGCTGCATCAGCCACTGCCGGGCCGCTTCGACCCGGTCAAAGAGGATTCCTTCTCTACGGCTGAAATCCCGCATGACGGTACGTAAACAGCCAAGAAACGTTCCCCCGTCAAATAAGTCAGGTGCGGCAACGAGATACCCTGCGTTCGCCAGCCAATCGGCCTGGTTGCGGAGGTCTGGACTCATCCCGAGCGCATCGTGAATCACGCATACACCCGGCCAGGGGCCTTCTCCTTCCGGTGTCGCAATATAGGTGGAAAGTTTGCTATCTGAAACCGGAAGCTCAATTGTGGTCATCCTGCAATACTCCCTTCAGTTTTGGACAATCGGAGTTTACCTTGTTTCGATTAGTTGACAACTTTTCCGGTTAGAGCAGGTCTATACTCTGGCTTGCGTTTGCGCTATACTATACCCCATAGGGTATATACCCGGAACATTGTCAGAGATTAAAGAGGTGAGTGATGGAAAGCAAAACCTTCCAGGTACCGAACATCGGTTGTAACGGTTGTGTCCGCACCATTCAGAACGAAGTGAGTGAACTGGCGGGCGTGGCAAAAGTCGTTGGTGTGGTGGATACGAAGATGGTCACGGTTGAATGGGATACCCCGGCGACGTGGGAACAGATCGTGTCCACGCTGAAGGAAATTGACTACGCCCCGGCGGAAGCCTAAGCCATAATGCTCTCAGAAACACGGTGGGCGCTGCGGGTTGAGCGCCCATTTTCTTTTAGATTGCCCCACGCTGCCTGCTCATCAGATGATTTAACCGCGATTTAACACCCGAATATCGAGCATTAACTTATAATTCGCGGTCAACTATATGCTCCAAGTCGGGGGAGTCAAATCATGGCAAAAACGTATCAGACTAATGGTGTCACTCGCTTTGCAAACCGTATCCTGGGCAGTTTCATTCGGATGGGCATCATGCCCGCAAAAATGCACATCCTGACCGTGAAAGGGCGTAAAACCGGGAAACTGTATTCCACACCGGTTTCACTGGTCATGGAGGGTGACAGGCGTTATGTGGTTTCACCCTATGGCGAGGTGAGTTGGGTGAAAAATGCTCGTGTGAGCGGTGAAGCCACCCTTACACGCGGGTCGAAACAGGAAACCCGCAAACTCAGAGAACTGCCTCCGCAGGAAGCCGCCCCGATCCTCAAAGCCTACATCACAGCGGAAGCGATCACTCGCCAGTACTTCACGGTGACAGTGGATTCACCTGTCGAGGCGTTTGAAGCGGAAGCCAGCGCCCACCCGGTATTCGAGTTGCTGGCTGGGGCCGGTTGAGAGCGGTGTTGATTAAAGAATTCCTGATTCCAACCTGTAAAACCCACTCGCCATACGCTATCCTTAGCTCTGGCTATCACCAGGAGTTGAGGATTAACCAGCATGGCGGATCACAACCGACCCGACACGACGACGGATGAACCGACCCGTACCAATTTCATCCGTGAAATCATTGATGAGGATAACCGCAGCGGGCGCTTCGGCCAGAAGGTGCATACGCGCTTCCCCCCGGAGCCGAACGGCTACCTGCACATCGGCCACGCCAAAGCCATTTACATTGACTTTTCGATGGCTGAACTTTACGGCGGCCAGTACAACCTGCGCTTTGACGATACCAACCCCGCCAAAGAGGAGCAGGAATACATTGATGGCATCATGAATGATATTCACTGGCTGGGTTATGACTGGGAAGACCGCCTGTTTTTCGCCTCCGACTACTTTGAGCAGCTTTACCAGTGGGCGGTGCAGCTCATCAAAGCTGGCAAGGCCTATGTGGATGACCTCAGCGCCGATGAAATCCGGGAGTATCGCGGCACGCTGACCGCACCCGGCAAAGACAGCCCGCACCGCAATCGCTCGACAGAAGAAAATCTTGACCTGTTTGAGCGGATGAAGAAGGGCGAATTTGAGGAAGGCGCGTGTGTGCTGCGTGCCAAAATTGATATGGCATCGCCCAATATCAACCTGCGCGACCCGGTGATGTATCGCATCCTGAATGCCGAACATCCCCGCACCGGCAACACCTGGCATATTTACCCCATGTACGATTGGGCGCACGGCCAGTCCGACTCAATTGAGGGCGTGACCCATTCTATGTGTTCGCTGGAATACGAAGATCACCGCCCGCTCTATGACTGGTTTCTCGACCAGTTGGGCATCTTCCACCCACGCCAGATCGAGTTCGCCCGCCTGCGCCTGACCTATACGGTTCTGAGTAAGCGCCGCCTGATTCGGTTGGTGACGGAAAGGCATGTCGCCGGGTGGGATGATCCGCGTATGCCAACCCTTTCCGGGATGCGCCGTCGGGGCTATCCGTCGGCAGCGATTCGCGCCTTCATTGATATGTCCGGTATTGCCAAGAGCAACAGCACCGCCGACATTGCCATGCTGGAATACTGTGTGCGCCAGGAGTTGAACAAGACCGCGCCGCGTGTGATGGGGGTGATTGACCCGCTGAAAGTGGTGATTACTAATTATCCCGAAGGGCAGACCGAGGAATTCGACGCGGTGAATAACCCGGAAGACCCGGACGCCGGGACGCGCAAAGTGCCGTTCTCGCGCGTGCTGTATATTGAGCAGGCTGACTTTATGGAAGACCCGCCCAAGAAGTTCTACCGCCTGTCCCCTGGTCGGGAAGTCCGGCTGCGGTATGCCTACTTCATCAAGTGCGAGGAAGTCATCAAAGATGCCGCCGGGAATGTGGTTGAACTGCGCTGCACTTACGACCCGGCGACGCGTGGCGGGGATTCGCCCGACGGTCGCAAAGTGAAGGCCACGCTGCACTGGGTTTCCGCTGCACATGCGCTGTCCGCCGAGGTACGCCAGTATGACCGCCTGTTCACTGTGACGGAACCGGATAACGTGGAAGACGGCCAGGACTTCCTGGTGAATCTCAACACTGATTCGTTGGAGGTGCGTGCCAACTGTTACGTGGAGCCGAGCCTGGCAAAGGCCGAAGCAGGCAACCGCTACCAGTTCGAGCGCCTGGGCTATTTCTGTGTAGACCCGGATACCACCGGGGACAAGCTGGTGTTCAACCGCACCGTGACGCTGCGCGACGATTGGGCGAAAATCCAGCAGAAAACCAATTAAGCCAATCCACTATGAAATATGCCATCACCCGCCTTCAAACAGCGGGTGTTTTTGTGTCAGCATTTGAGCCTATGAACCAGTATCAGGCGGCAGGTTGACCAGTTCGGCGCTCACACCCCACAGGCGATGGGCCAGGGCTTCGTCATAGCTGGTTTTCGATGATTGCAGGGCTTTGCGATTGGTGAAGTATTGGCCGCTGACTCCTGCGATCTCTGGTGCTGTCGCCAGATACACGATATTGGCCGCCGATTGCTCGGCGCTGTTCATGAAAGGTCGCCAGGCTTTCGCCATAAATCCCCCAAACCCGCCGCGATTTGCGGCGAAATCGGTAGCCGTCATGCCAGGATTGAAGGCGTTGACCGTGACGCCAGCACCTCCTAACCGGCGTGCCAGTTCATAGGTGAACAGCACATTGGCAAGTTTCGACTGATAGTAGGCTTTGTCGGTGGTGAAGTGGCGTTCAGCCTGCAAATCGTCAAAATCAATCGTTCCCCACTTATGAACCAGCGAGGCCACATTGATGATGCGGGCTGGCGTGCTGCTTGTCAGCTGGTCAAGCAGCAGGTTGGTGAGCAGGAAATACGCCAGGTGATTGATGGCAAAGGTCGTTTCCAGTCCATCCACTGTCAATTTCCGTTCGTACTGTTCCACGCCTGCGTTGTTGATGAGGACGTGCAGGTGCGAATACTGCGATTGAACCGTCTCCGCCAACTGGCGGATAGATGCTTGCGAGGATAAATCCGCCACCAGCAAATCCACCTGTGGATTCCCGGATTCCGCCTGGATTTCGGCCTGGGCTGCTCTGCCGCGCTCTGCATTACGGCATACCATGATGACCTGTGCGCCTGTCTGCGCCAATCCGAGCGCGACTTCCTTGCCAATGCCACGATTAGCGCCGGTGATGAGGCAGATTCTGGCCGGTGGAGTCCCGGTAGCATGGCTCATCGCATATCACCCAGATTCAGCGTGATCGTAATGGCGACGGTTTTTGGCACGAACTGCTCCCGTTGTGTCGCGCTCATGGTGGGGAGCGCCTGGATCATCACTTGGCGAACGCCGTCTTCGTCGGTGACGGCAGTGGCGTCTCCCTGGTAGGGCTTCCCACGAATGACTACTTCCACAGCCGCCCCGCCGCGTAAATTCTTCCACCAGGTATAGCCTTTGCTGGTAATGACATAGACGGTATCGCCTTCCCGTACATACTGCACGGGGGTGGTATAGACCGTGCCACTTTTACGCCCGGTAAACGTAATAAGCATATATTTACTGCTCACGATGCCATGCAACGGCGAGCGCAGTAACCATTTCATGAACGGATTTTGCGCTTTGATGAGCAAACGGAAGAAGAGCGGGGGTTTGTTATTTGCAGCTGCCTGTGCCATTGTGGCCTCACTGTCATATATAGGACTTGTCCCATATTATACTTATCCTGTATAATTGGGGGAGTTGTATAATGTCACCCGTTCTGACGATCAATGTCACCCCTGGAGTCAATCATGTCCCTAAAACACGCGATTCTTGGTTTACTGACCTTCCAACCCATGACCGGGTATGATCTGAAACATCTGGCGTTCGATTCAACCGTCGCCCATTTCTGGCGGGCTGACCAGGCGCAGATTTACCGCACGCTGGATAATATGGAGCAGGAAGGCTTCTTGACGAGCGATATTCAGCTTCAAACCGAACGCCCCAGCAAACGCATTTACGCTATTACCGATGCCGGACGCGCTGAACTGCTCGCCTGGCTGCGGCAGCCGCAGTCCCCGCCGGTGTACCGTGAGCCGTTCCTGGTGCAGGTGTTTTTTGCTGGGCTGCTGACCGACGCGGAAATCCTGGCACACATTCAGACCCACATCACCGCCCACCGGGAGAAGCTGGCGAAACTTCAAGAGATAGACATCCCGGAAACGGTAATTGAGGATCAAGAGCGGGACAAGCTGTTCTGGGGGATGTCGTTGGAACTCGGTATCGCAGTGGAACACACTTATCTGGCATGGCTGGAAAAGTGGGAGCGTGTCATCCGTGACCGGTCAGCAGGGGAGGGGGATTCTGAAGGGTAGCCGCGCCGCTGCCAAACCGGAATGGCCTTCCGGCATGTGCCGAGTCGGGCGAACAGTGGATATACTTTACTTGGTGCATATTTCTGATTCGTAGGGACGAGGCCTGCCTCGTCCGCTGGCGGCGGGCAACGCCTGCGTTGCCCCTACAATTTACCGGATGCAACCACTTATAAATATGGCTTCTTTGATAATCCACTATCATGTAAAGGATTCTTCTGATGCCCACCACCCACTACCAGCCGTTTACCGAAGAACATGCGATGTTCCGCAAGGCCGTGCGGAGCTTTGTCGAGAAGGAACTCAACCCGCACTGTGACGCCTGGGAAGAAGCCGGAATCTGGCCGGCGCACGACATCCTCAAGAAAATGGGCGACCTGGGTTTCCTGGGGCTAAATTATGCCGAAGAATACGGCGGCGCGGCGGCTGACATCTGGTTCACGGTTATCCTGGCGGAAGAACTAGGGCGCTGCAAATGTGCCGGGGTGCCGATGGGCATCATGGTGCATACCGATATGTGTACCCCGGCGCTGGCGAAGTATGGTAGCCACGAACTGAAAGAGCAGTTTCTCGCCCCCGCCATTCGGGGCGATATGGTCGGCTGTATCGCCGTCACCGAACCGGGGGCGGGCAGCGATGTCGCCGGTATCATCACCCGCGCCGAAAAAGACGGCGACGACTACGTGATTAACGGCGCGAAGATGTATATCACCAACGGGGCGCAGGCCGATTGGGTCTGCCTGTTGGCCCGCACCGAGCCGGGCAAGAGTTACCGGGGCATGTCGCTTATCATGATGCCAACCACGACACCGGGCTTCAGCGTCAGCCGCAAACTGGACAAACTCGGCAACCGGGCCAGCGATACCGCCGTGCTGTCGTTCGAGAATGCCCGTGTGCCGCAGTCCAATCTCGTCGGTGCGGAGGGGATGGGCTTCTACCTGCAAATGGAACAGTTCCAGATGGAGCGACTGGTTGGGGCGATGTCCGCCACCGCCGGGATGGAGATGGCCGTGCGCGAAACCATGCGCTACTGTTCTGAGCGCCAGACCTTCGGCCAACCGCTCATCTATAACCAGTGGATTCAATTTAAGCTGGTCGAACTGCTGACAGAAATCGAGGCGCTGCGCCAGTTGTGTTACTACTGCGCTGCGCTGATGGAGTCCGAGGCCGCGCCGGAAGAAGTGACGCGCATCGCCTCCATGTGCAAGCTCAAAGCGGGGCGGTTGGCGCGGGAAGTGGGGGATACCTGTCTGCAATTTTACGGCGGCATGGGCTATATGGAAGAAACCTGGATCTCCCGTTACTTCCGCGATGCCCGGCTGCTCTCGATTGGTGGCGGCGCGGACGAGGTGATGATGGGAATCATCGCCAAGCTGGAAGGCATGATGCCTTCACGCGGCAAACGGGAGGGGTAGAACGATAGTTGCCTTGTTCCGACGATTCAGGTATTAAAAACGCCCCTTATTGTGAGGGGCGTTTGGTTACGAATAGATCAACATGCCCACAGGCGTTACATGAACGTGCGGCCATTGGGATGCCTCTGTTGATGATCTTTGGCCGAGTCCGAAACCGGGCGGGCGCTGGTGAAACCGCTGCGCCCCAGGTGAACTCTCTTGCGCCACAAATCGGGCATCCATGCTGCTCGGAAATTTTGACAGCCACATTAGAGGGTTTAAAATCCTTAGACTCATCGAATATGAGCAGACGGGCAATAATCAGTACGGTAGCAAGGCTCATAGCAAAATTCAGCCCTGGTATTTCGCTTAGGCCGGATATAGCCACAAACAGAAGTGGAACTATCAAAATACTTAAAATCAATATCCCTACGATAGTTATGGGGACATCCATGTTTCGCATATCTGTCTGCTCCTTTGCCCTACGACTGCCCCAGTTCATCCAGCTCGAAAATAATCTTGACGCCTTTGATCTTGATGCGCTTCTGGTTCACGTACAGCCGCGCTAACCGTCGTGCGGGTGGTTTGAGGCCGAGGTCTAACACGCTTTCGTTGACGTACTGCTGGATTTCCTTCGTATTCTCATGCAGGGTGATTCGGTAGCCAGGGTCGCGCCGGTTTTCCCGCCAAAACGCCACAATCCGAGCTTCCATGATCTTTGCCAGTGACGGGCGACCTGAGTACGATTGCGTACCCCAGGCGCGCTCGTGAATTTCAACTTCCCCCATAAATGAACGGCTCATCGTGATTTACTTTCTACCTCTGCCCGAAGTCCGGGGTTCTTCTGTTATGTTTCGTAATAATATTCCGCTTGTATATCTATAATCACCCGTGAGTATAAACCAGGTTACCAGTAGAACCAACAAGAATTTACGCAAATTTGGGGTGAATGGTCATCCATAAATAACGCCCCTTGTCGTAAGGGGCATTCAGTGTGGTTGCCTCTTTCTTTTCGCTTTGTCTTCACTGAATTGGGGCAAACTCACGGTTCCATCGAAGAGATCGAGGTGTCCGCAGTGGTCACACCGCCGGGCAAGTACCGGCATTCTACGTCCCTGTTTACTCCTAAAGCGTATATATGCAAATACGTCCCCCCATGAGAAGTTGTTTGAACCACAAACGGGGCAGTTCGGCAGGTCAATCGCTTCCAGTACCGCCTGCGCTGCATTGAAATCCTGCCTCCTTTTGGCATCCTTACTGGTCTGGATGAGTGCCAGCACGCCGATGAAGAAAATCACCAGGCCAACCCAGAGCACCGCCTTGAATAAAGAGGAGTTTGCGCCTGAATCTAGGATAAAATAAACACCCCCAAAAATCATGACCAAAACACCAACACTTGTAAGAATTAAACCGCCGAATTCTTTCACCATCCCCTCCCCGCATCAGTTATAGTCAACTATAAGAACATCCGCGAAAAACATAACCGCTATAGCCCGACTGCTAACCTGGGAGTGGATACTTTGTCTCCTGCTTCAGATGCGATTGCAGGAACTGGGCGATGTCGTTCAGGGATTGAATCGCTTCCGGCAATTTCAGGAAAATCTGCCACACATGCCACATGCGCGGATAAATCTCCAGCCGTACATCACCGCCCGTTGCTTTGATGAGTTGTTCGATGCGCACCGCATCATCGCGCAGAATCTCATCGTCTCCGGCGTGAATCAGCAGCGGCGGCAGCCCTTGCCAATCCCCGAAGACTGGTGACATCAGCGGGTCATGGGCGTCATTGCCCGCCACATAGGAATCCAGGAAGAACCGGATTGCTTTGGGGTGCAGCAGCGGGTCGCGGCCTCCCTCAGGTGGACGCTCCGTCAGGTCGGTTGCCGGTGAAAGACACGCCCCCGCCGCAGGCAGTGGGTCGCCGCTGTCGCGCAGTTTCATCAGCGTGGTGAGCGTCAGGTTGCCGCCCGCCGAATCGCCCGCCACCGCGATATGCTGCGCGGAAAAGCCCTGTTCCAGCAGCCAGCGATAGGCACTGACACAATCCTCCAGCGCCGCCGGGAAAGGGTGATCCGGTGCGAGGCGGTAATCCACCATCAGGACACGGGCATTCATCTGCTGCGCCAGATAGACGATCATCTCGCGGTGCATGGTGGTCAACCCGTAGACGAATCCGCCGCCATGCAGATAGAGCAGGACGTGATCGCCTGCGCTATGCGGGATGAACCATTCGCAGCGGACGCCATCCGCAGAGATGACCTCGTGCGTAATATCGGCGGGTACCTGCACCTGGGCTGCGGCGCGGCGCTCCGTCCAGCGGATTACCGCGAGTGGCACGAAGGCCTGCCCGAAGCGGATAATGGGCAACATCCGGCGTGCATTTCGTTCGGCAGAGGAGAAGGTTTGTGGTGTCATTGGGAATCCTTTCCGGGGAACCAGGCACACTGTTCTGCCTGCGGGCTGTATCCAGCAGGTTTCTCAAGAGCGGACGGAGGGACGGCCAGCGTGACCTTCCCATACACTTATTATATCACCCCACAGTCCTGGGAGTCCGTAAATCATGTTTCATACAGTTTGGCGGAAAGCTGCCGGAATGACGCCGGGAAGTGGCATGAACAATGTCCTTCAGCGAGCCAGAATGAAGATGAAGAACAGGAGATATTCTGGAGTACACTGTAGATAACGAATGCAATGACCATACTAAACGCAGTGTATGTGATTCATTGAAAATAGTGTTTTTTGAAAGGGAATACCCATGAATACGCAACAACGGGTTATCCTGGTCGGTCTGGTGGCCTGCCTGTTAGCGGGGCCGGGACTGACCCAGGAATCGACATCCTGTCCGGCCATTGTCTCGGATTCACTGGCGATGGTTGCTTCGCTGTGCGGCGAGACCGGGCGGAATCAGGCCTGCTATGGCAACCTCATGTTGACGGTTGAGGCACAGGCGGGCGTTGACAGTCTAGTGTTTGACACGCCTGGTGACATTATCAATGTGGCCGATATTCGGTCGCTGCGATTAACGGGTATGGATGAAGCGGTGCCGGAATGGGGGGTGGCGCTGCTGAAGCTGCAAGCCAATCTGCCCGATACACTGCCCGGCCAGAATGTGACCATGCTGCTGATTGGCGATGTGGCTGTGCAGAATGCGGCCAATGTCACAGGCGAGAGCTATACGCCGATGCAGGCTTTCTATTTCCGCAGTGGGATGGGCGATTCGTTGTGTGCTGAAGCGCCGGAAAGCGGCATCGTCATCCAGACCCCCAAAGGGCAGGGGCAAATTGCCCTCCGGGTCAATAACGTGGACATTTCGTTGGGGTCAACCGCGTTCCTGCAAGCGGTGGCAGGCGATGCCCTATACGTGAATCTGCTGGAAGGGCAGGCGACGGTGACCGCCTTCGATGGGACACAAACGGTAGCTGCCGGGATGATGGTCAGCGTGCCGATTGATGATGACCTGGCCGCGTCCGGGCCGCCGACCCCACCGGAGCCGGTTGCCGAAGCGGATATGCAAAGTGTGGCCGATCTGATTGCGGGTTTGCCCGATACGGTTGTGGCACCGACCAACACCGCCGAGACGGTTGCTGACGAGGTAGCGACGGCAGATACGATGAATTTATTTGGCGCCTCCGCCTGTCCGTATGAACCGGGTCGGGTGTATGAACTGGTGGCGAATCAGACGTATATTGTGGATACGTGGCCGGGCTGCTGGATGACGACTGCCGATGCCCAGGCCGCCAAAGCCGAAGTCGCTATCACGGTGACTGTGGATGGGGTTTCTGCCGGGCTGTTTCTCGGATTCGGGCCGGTTGGCAACTGCGCCCCATCGGATGGGGGCTACAATTTCCAGGCGAACTACGTGATTGCGCCGCTGTCCCCCGGTATGCACACCATCCAGGCCATTCACAACCATCCGGGCGGGCGGGTGTATTCGCCGGATGGGAGTTCCGATGCGTGGACCTGGATTGAAACCTGTACCGTCCACGCCAATTGAATTTTCGTAGCGAAAAGCCCTCGGAGAATAGAGGGCTTTTTTTCACCATGAAGTGAGTAACAGAACTTGAAGTTGTGTTACGACCCCAATGGAATCAATGTCTGCACATCGTCCGCGGCTTCTATCGTCCAGCCTTCTGTTCCGTCTGCGGTGCGGATTTTCCACCAGCGAAAGCCATCGCTGTTTTGCGGGCCGTCGATTAGTGTCACCGGGGTATCATTCGCCAGTATGGTGACAATAGCGAAACTGCGCCCTGGGCCACTGCGTACATTCAGCGCATCGCCGCCTGTTGTCTGCACCTGGGCGTTCCCGCCAATTGACAGTACCGGCTGCGGTGTGGCAGTGGGTGCGGGCGGTGGTGTGGGCGTAGCGGGCAGAACAAGCTGAATAGGCTCGCCAATACCCCAGAAGCGCACCCCGTCGTATGCGCCCATTGTTGCCAGCAGCGTCCCACCCGGGTTGAAGGCGACCCGGCTCGTTATACCGTTGTGGGCAGCGGTGAATACCGGTTGGGGGATATTGTCCAGGTCGCGGATGTCATAGACCCGCACTGCGCCGTCATTCGATACCGTCGCCAGGAGTGTTCCCGCCGGGTTAAATGCCACAGTGTTTACAAAGAGGTCGGGGAAACTCGCTAACTGCGTGCCGTCCAGCCCCCACAGGATCACGTCACCTTGCCCTGTGCTGGCTGCGATGATCTGCCTTTCGGCGTTCACGTCTAACCCCGTCCACAGATCGGGATATAGAATAGACTGTTCTTCTTCACCGGTGGCCGCGTTCCAGAGCAGAATCAGATTGTCCCCGGCGGCGCCGGCAGAGGTATAAAAATGATCTGCATCCAGGGCGGGAATGGCAGCCAGGGCATACAAGCCTTCACCGAAGCGGAATTCACGCTGGACACGGTACACATTGGCCGGTGTGAACGGTACTCTCTGTCCGGCGCTGTTGCGCACCGTCCACAGGCTGAAGTTCTTTGTGAAATCATCGGTCACAAACCACCGGCCATCCGGGGCGAAGGTCAGCGTTGTTGAAAAATAGTCACCGGTATCGATAACGGCCACCCGTTCGCCCGTCTGCGTATCCCACAGCCATACCGCCGGGGTGGAGCCATCCGACCCGGCCACCAGGGAGCCATCCGGGTTGAAAGCGATGGCGCGTTTGGATTCATTCGCCCCAAGCTGGAATACCAGTTCAAAATTGTCGCCCGTACGGTAGAGGCGGACACCCCCACCGCCCGCAAGGCCGAACAGGGTGCCATCCTGCGACCAGGCCATATCCATGTTGATGATCCGGTCACGGTGGGGCAGGAAGAGTAATTCCTGGAGATTGGCGGCATTATCCGGGGTGATGGCTTCACGGTTCGCTTGAGCGGATGCCGGCAGCGCCGTGAAGCACATGAGAACCAGGGCGAACAAGGTAACACGGAAAATCGGTTTCACAGGAGTGATCCTCTTGGAACACTATGATTTTGTCAGGTTCGTTGGGGAATTGATGCTACATAGAACATTGTATCACAGGGGGTTGGGATGGCAATCTTTGCTCGTGTAACCCCATTTTCTAGCCGGTAACGGGACTCGAACCTGTGATGTGTTTGGTTGGGAATTGTCGTGTTGTCAGTTGCGACATAGGTTAATGATTATGAAGTATAAAATAACAGCATTATTTCTATGGTTTTAGCCATTCCTCAGGGACAGTTGCAACGGATGTATTTGGATCTGGTGTATATACTGGTTTATTCATATCCCTGTATGGTAATGTGCCAGAAATCGCTTGTTTGACACGTTCAGATGCAATATGGAGATAATCTAGTTTAGTGTCAGAACCGGCAGATCTCCGGCCAGATTTTATCGCCGCAGCAACTGTAGTGCCAGAACCCAAATATGGATCGAGAACCAAATCATTTGGATTAGTCATGCTCAAGATGAATCTCTCAACTAATGCCAAGGGAAACTGACACGGGTGTTCAGTCTTCTCTACATGATTTGCTTTTACGTTTGGCATATCCCAAACATCAGATGGATTTTTTCCTTCTGGATTGCCTGAAGGCTTCCCCTTGTTTTGTCCTCTAAATGATCTTTTACCCGGATATTTTTGCGGTATTCGGATAGGATCAAGGTTGAAAATGTAGTTATCAGATTTCACAAACCACAGAATGGTTTCGTGTCTACCTGAAAAACGATACTTCTCATGCAAACCATGACCAAATGTCCAAACTATTCGGTTTTTTAGCTTCAATCCGAAGGACTTGAAAATCGGATAGAGTATCAAATCGAGTGGAAATGCTTCTTTATTGATCCCAGTACCTTCAAGATAGTGCCCAACTTGCCAACAGATTGATCCGTTATCGGCAAGTATTTTTGCACAAGCTTCAATCGTCGCACGTTGTTGTTCTAGGTAGTGCTCGAAATCAAAAGCTTCTTCATATTCTTTTCCAATGTTATATGGAGGAGATGTGATAATAAGAGTTGGCTGATCTCCATGAGCGGCGATTTCATTGATTAGCTGAAGACGATGCTCCGTGATAAAGCACAACGTCGAGTCGGGCGAGTGAGTGATCTGTGATCTTCTTGTCGTTATTTTACAGCTAGAACAAATTATCAACACAAACTAGTGATGAGGTTAGATGTTTCCAATTACTTTGACACAATCTCTATCCGTAAGCTTTTAAATAATCTTGACCAATACGTGATGCCAAGCATCAAAAAACGGCATCACTTTGATCCATTTACCATACAGGAAATCACACAGTTTTTTCAGTTTGTTTCAAGAGGGCAGCAAGGCATACCTCAATCCGACAACGATGTGGTATCTGGATACATTGGGTATCTCTATTTGATTTTTGGTGAACTGATTATTGACGATGAGATAGCTAAATATAATGATCTGGTCGAGACCTATAGTATTATTCGATATGTGGATGATATTTTCATATCAGTGGCTTTTGAGGAAGGAATAAGTGAACACCGCAAGGCCGCATTTGCGGACAGACTTGTAGCGCAAGTAGCACATACTTTATACCAAAAACTTGGCCTTAACATGAATCTCAAAACAAAATTATTCTGGCTTAATGATGACGATGAAAGAGACGAATTACTTAATGAGATAAGACAGGTGTCGCCTGAGTATCACTTTTCTGGAGATGATGACGAAACACCAGAAAACAAGGCGAATGCTATTTTGAATCAGCTAAATCAATTAAAGGGTAAGCCCGTAGACCCCTTGCGTGAATATTCTAAAACCCTCAATGAAGAAATCCTAAGAGAAGTCTTTGATGATAGGGTCGATCAACTGTTTAATATGGATTACTTCAGATCTGAGTTGCAATATATTTTTAGTGATTTCAATTTCGATCATGTGAAGGTTCTCCCTTTCGAACTCCTGATACTCATCCTCAAAAACGAAGATGTAGCGATACAATTCCGAGATTATCTACTTGGCCTTGAGTATCTAACAGCGGTGGACACCAACTTGATTTTGCGTTTTCTCTGCCAGACCGAATTTACAGACCCGGAATTAATTTGGAAACTTCGGCAAAATGATGAGATGCACGACATCATGAACGTTTTTCTTGACGCTGATTTATACTCATCCAATCCCGGTTATTTTAACCTCAGCTACGAACAGGTTCTTTCTTTGTTATCGATACCTGACTTGCTTATACAGACGAAGAACAGAATTCTCTGTGAAAGACGCGAGGATTATTCTCCTGCATTAAACCATTTGTTAAACGAGTTTCAAAGTGTGTGTTTCTATCTTGACACTAACCATCCAAAACAATTGAAACAGTATACTTCCCTCGAATTGGTGAAGTTTTTAGATAAATGTCATGTTCCAAGCGAGGTTCGCAACGCAATAGAGCGGCTATTTAATAGACGAAACTCAAACACAGTATCACATCCTGGTGAAGAGTATGGATCCGTTTGGGGGGTTGATAGTGACGAATATCATAACTATCGCAATCAAGTGGGGCAGTGTCTCAAGTTGATTGTGCCTTCAAGCAAACTCTAAATTCACAATATTGGCTTTCGTCATTCTCGGTTTATCCTGAAAAGCACTATTGTGTTTTAGAAGTTGCCGATTTCATGTAAGTTCACCAACAAAAAAAGCCCCTCAAAATAAGGAGCTTTTTTCGCATAAAAAGCGGGTAACGGGACTCGAACCCGTGACATTTTGCTTGGGAAGCAAACGCTCTACCAACTGAGCTACACCCGCACACACTCACATTATAGCAGGGCGCGGGAACGTGTCAAGATCACCTGTGCCGGTTCACACGCCTTCGATAATACAACAAGGGGCGCGTGGCCCCTTGTTTGTATCTTGGCTGTGATGATGGATTACCCGCGCAGCGTGAACAGGTAGGCGATCAAATCCTGAATCTGCTCTTCGGTGAAAATCTGCCCGTAGATCTGCGGCATGAGCATGTCAGGATACCCTTCCACCACATACGCGCTGGGGGACACGATAGACTGGTGAATATACTCGATAGCGTTCACCCCCGGCTCGCGGGTTTCACCCCGGATGCTCACGTTCAGCAGCCCCGGCCCAATCAACTGTGTTTCCTGGTCTACATAGTGGCAGTTGGCACAGGCGAAATTGACTTCAGAACGGAACTCATTGAACAGCGCCTCCCCCTTGGTCGCGTCGCCAGTGGGGACATCACTACCGCCAGCGCTTGCTGCCGGTGTATCGGTGGGCAGCGGCGTTTCCGTCGGCACTTCCGTCGGCACGGACGTCTCAGTGGGCGGCACCGGCGTACTGGTCGGCGGAATCGGTGTCGCAGTGGGTGGCAGCGGTGTATTGGTGGGCGTGGCGGTGGGCGCAATCGCCGTCAGATGTTCAGATGTCACAGCGAGAGCCGCCTGTGTGCCGCGTGCTTCCGCCGAAAATTCGGGCGTGGCAATCGTGCCGCAAGCGGACACCGTGAGCGCGGCGATGGTCAAAATCAAAAGGAATAGCTTACGGGTCATGAAGAGGTATCTCCGCAAAGTTTTTGTGAAACGGTGAACAAAACAAAGGCACAGTATAACGCTGATACCCCAGGCTGGCAATATCGAGACAACCGGCACATGCGCCCGGTTTCGGCCTCCGTTAGCGGACGAAAACCCGATAACCCCAGGCCTCCAATGTGAGCGTATCATCGCCGAGGAAGGAAACCGTCTCGCCACTGAAAGTGTCGGTATATGTGCCGTGATACAGCGTTTCCCTGAAAGTTACGGTCTGTGGCGCATTCGAGAAGTTCATCACAGCAAACACCTTATCCTGCTCATTCTGCCGGACAAAGCTCAACACTTTATTGGCAAGGTCATTGGGGACATGCACCATCCGCGCCCCCCAGCGGCCGTTCCAGAGGGCGGTGTTCTGCTTCCGCAGCGCAATCAGCTTCTTGTAGAAGTCGCCCTGCGGGTGTTCCCGCCATGTAATCGAGTCTTTCTCAAAGAACGCGAGGCGCTTCTCGTTGCCGGCTTCCTGCCCGTTGTAGATGAGCGGCAGCCCTTCACCCACCACCGAAAGCACAATGGCCGCGTTCAGCCCGTCCCCGAACTGCTCGAACTCCGTGCCTTCCCATGCGTTTTTATCGTGGTTGCTCACAAACGTCATGCGGTACACGTCACGCGGGTAGGCGCTCTCGTTCCACGAGTAATACACATACAGGCCCGTCAGGTTGGCGGCTCCAGCGGTGATCGCTTGCAGGGTGAAATTCCACGTCCAGGCATACGTCATGTCGAACGCCTCCGCGTGCAGGTCGCGCGATTCCCACTCCGCCAGCATGAAAACCGGCTTGATCGCATCCAGTTCTTTGCGGACGTTATTCCAGAAGTCCGTCGGCACAAAACCGGCCACGTCGCAGCGGTAGCCGTCAATATCGGCTTCGTGTATCCAGTATTTCAGGGCGTCGGTCATGTACCGGCGCAGCCCCTCGTGTTGGTAGTCGAGGTCAATCACGTCCTGCCAGTCCCACCAGGGAGTCGGGTGGAAGTCGCCTTTCCAGTCACGGGAATACCATTCGGGATGTTCGTCCACCAGGACGCTATCCCAGGCGGTATGGTTCGCCACCCAATCAATGATGACATACAGCCCCAGGTCATGCGCGGCCTGCACAAAATGCTTCAGATCGTCCAGCGTGCCGAACTCCCGATTCACGCTGTAGTAGTCCCGCACCGCATACGGGCTGCCCAGCGTGCCTTTGCGGTTCTTGACGCCGATTTCGTGAATGGGCATCAGCCACAGAATATCCACGCCCAATTCATTGAGGCGGGGCAGGTGGGCTTCCGCCGCCCGGAACGTGCCTTCCTCAGTAAACTGCCGGGTGTTGATCTGGTAGATCACCGCGTTTTTGCTCCATTTCGGGTGCTGGAATTTCATGTACGGTGTGGGTTGGTAGGGATTCGAGCCAGACATCTGTTTCGCTTTCTGAAAATGCATTCTGCGGTTTATGTGATATGAATCAGGATTAGTTCCCTCGACAAAGAGGGGCGAGTCATCAGTTTTCAGTCATCAGTCGTCAGAAAAGAGGAAATACCAATTCAAAGCTGAAAACTGACCACTGACAACCAGCTTCCCTGGTGTGTGGCTGGCGTCATTTATCATGGCCGTATTTCAATAAGGTGTACTCTGGTATCTCTAAAACCCGGTGGTTTCCGGGCGGCGATAATGGATAAACCGTTGCAGCGCCTTCAGTTCATAGGGCCAGTCATACACCTCAAACCGGTAGCGCCAACCACTCAGCGCCCGCAGCAGGTTGCGCCAATGCCCCTGTAACCGGATGTCGGTCACGGTGGGGTAATAGGCGTTGATGACCGACTCAAAGTTACGCACTCGCCGCCGGGTGGTATCGCGGAACCAGGGCGTGCTGGGGTCGCGTCGCATCGAGAACTTCGCCCATTCCGGGCTGGCCCAGGCTTCCAGCGTCTCTGGGAAGCGGAAACCCAGCCGGGTCGCTTCGTCCAACAGAATGCTGCCTTCCTGCGGGACGGGTGTGTAAATATACAGCACCAGTTCTGTCGCCGGGTTGATCTTCTTAAGTTTGCGGATAAACGTAATCGTCGCTTCGATGTCGGCGGCGGGGTCGGGTGGGTTGCCCAGCACGAATGACAGTTCCGGCACAATCCCATAATGTTTCATCCGTTTGACCAGTGCCAGGGTCATTTCTGTGCCGGATTTGCCGCCTTTATTCATCCGCTTGAGCGTCTCATCATCGCCGCTTTCCGCACCCATAAACGCCATTTTCAGGCCACTGCGTTGCAACCTCTCCCAGGTATCATCCTGATAACTCATCAGCGTATCCACCCGGCCCAGCCCCCACCACTGAATCCCTTTTCCGGTGATGCGCTCCGCGAACTCCGCCGTGCGTTCCTCGCGCACGAAAAAGTCCATATCATGGAATTCCAGGCCGTTGATCTGCCAATTATCTTGTAGATAGGTGATGACATTCGCCACTCTTTCGGCGTTTTCCGGCAGCCAGCGGCGGTTACTGAGGGCGACCACCGCACAGAAGTTACAGGCGAAGGGGCAGCCGAAACTCGTATTGTGGTTCAGCACCCGTGTCCCCAGGTAGCTGTTCCCCACATACTGTGCCACATCAATCTTGTCGTAGGGCAGCCAAGGCAGGTTGTCGAGCGGCACGTAAGGGGCGCGGGGCGTGATGGTAATGCTGCCGTCTTCCACGTACCCCAGCGACGGCACATCGGCCAGCGACCCGCCCTGGTAGAGGGTATCCACCAGTTTACGAAACGGTGCTTCACCCTGTCCCTGAATCACCGTATCCACAAACCCGCTCCGCAGCGCGACTTCGGTATGCTGCGTCGGGAAGTACCCGCCCCACAGGATATGCAGGTCAGGGAGTGCGGCTTTCACCTTTTTGCAGACCGGCACCGCCTGGCGCAGCTGCGGGCCGGGCATAACGGTCACGGCCAGGAGTTTCGCTCCGGTTGCCCGCGCCCGCTCGATAATATGGTCGCTGGGGTCAGGCCGGATGAGGTTGCCGTCTATGAATTCAACGTCATAATCCTGAGCGACCACCGCAGCAACCGACAGGAGCGAAAGGGGGAGGCGCTGCTTGTGGGGTGATGTGGAAACCGGGTTATAAAACAGTATCGTCTTGGACATAGGTTATTCGCACTTTTTTCTGATCGGTATCGTCAATATTCTCCGCCATTATATACGGAATACAGACCTCGGCCAAAGCGCAAATCCGACTGGTTATTACACAGCATGACATAACACCCGGAAGGCTCGTCAAATTGAATGCAATAACTGTGAAAGTAGCTTTGCGGAGTGCATGCCTTATCCGGTTGCTATCCGAAACATACGAGATCGTTGGGAAATCCCGTATCATTAGTCTGGACACAGTTGCCCAATTATAGCCAGACATCTCGGTATCAAAATGGGATGGCAAATCACGAGATTCTTGGGCTTGTTGCTTTCTCTCCCTGAGACATTTTGGATTCTCGATACAGCCACGACGTACCCCATGTCTGTTTCACTTGTTCCATGTAAAGCACACAATCGAGTTCCGCCTGTAAATCAAAAGTTTCAAAGAGATAGTTTAATAAGGAAAAGTCGTATTCGTATTCATGGCAAAATTGAATATCCCATTCTGGATAGTCAATGTGTTGGAAAGACAATTTGTCGCTCTTAAAATCATAAGCGCAACTGCCATCTAATTGATAAATAAAATCTGTGGCTGCATTTACGTCAGCAAAAACTGTACTTTGAGGCTTATCTTTCGATAAGGACGCCAGATAGCCCTTAAAGTGACCGTTACAAATGCTATCCGTTGCCCTACAGTTCAACTCATAGATTTTGCTGTCATCACGCATGTCGAATTCTGAAGTAGCTTTACGAAAATGTGAGAAATTGCCGCCTAATAAACCTAATAACCAGGATGATGTATCAGAACGGAGCGTATAATAAGCACGCAACATTTCTCCATTTTTGGGGATTTGGACACTGATGCGGCACAGCATTTCATTTGTATGGACTTTTGGAATGGGAATTGCTCCAAAGTTCGTTACATGGAAATCGCAAACACATTGGCTAATCACCCCCATGCCCGTATTCTCAATTTCTTCCACTACAATCGGTTGCGGGATGAGTTGCCGCAGTTTATTCAGGGGGGCACGGTAATTAATCGTCAGCCGTTTGTTGGTAAATGACCCGACACTTACAGGCTGATGCCAGACTTTTCCAAGGCGCTTATGCAACGACTCTATCTCATCTGTGCGGATCATGAATTTACCTCTAAGAATTATTTTCCATTACTGGATACAATAACACAGAAGATACCAGCATCCAAATTATATGTTTCCTGTACACGAATCTGATTTGCCTCATAGTTAAACAACACGAGCAAAGGTGAAGCTAATGGGGAACACTTACGAGCCTTCCCAAATGAAAGGCTCAGTACACTCACTTCAGGTTCTATAGAATCTTATTGGGATAGAATCCGCGCTAGCTCATAAGTGGATTCTCCAATGGGGCGATTATTTTCCAGGGCTTCTTCAATCGGACAGGTGCCCATCTCCTGTCCATCCAGGCGCACCATGAGGCCGGAACGTCCTTCATGCAGCACTTCAATGGCGTGAACACCCATCCGCGAGGCCAGGAAACGATCAAACGCGCTGGGATTCCCGCCGCGTTGGATATGGCCGAGGATCGAGACGCGCACATCAAAGCCGACCTGTGGGTTATCACGCAGTGCCGTCACAACATCGTTCATCTCGTAAGACACGCCCTCCGCGATGATGGCAATCGCGTGCGATTTGCCACGCACATACGCATCTTCCAGAGTTGCCGCGATTTTCTCAATCGGTACTTCATGGTCGGGCGTCGAGACGACTTCCGCACCACCCAGAATACTGGAAACCAGCGCCAGGTAGCCGCAACTGCGCCCCATCACTTCGATGAGAAAAGCGCGGCTGTGGGATGAAGCGGTATCCCGGATACGGTCTAAGGCTTCAATAATCGTATTCAACGCTGTATCCACACCAATGCTCATGGATGTTCCGGCGATGTCATTATCAATACTGGCCGGGATGCCGACCACCGGGAAATTTAGCTTGTGTAGCGCCAGAGCCCCGTGCAGGCTGCCATCTCCGCCGATCACCACCAGTCCTTCGATTCCGCGCTCGTTCAGGCGGCGCAGCCCTTTTTTCTGTCCCTGAGGGGTTTTGAATTCCAGGTTGCGGGCGGTCTGTAAAATCGTGCCACCACGCTGCACAATACCGCTAACTTCCCGGCTTCCCAGGAGCATAAAATCCCCACCGAGCAGCCCGGTGTACCCCTGCCGGATGCCGTAGACCTCTATGCCATATTCCAGACCACCCCGGACAACCGCCCGGATGGCCGCATTCATCCCCGGCGAATCGCCGCCGCTGGTCATGACTGCGATTTTTTTCATGGTCGCGCCCTATAACTCGCAAGATAAATGAACGTATACACAACATGACCACACAAAGGGTGTGGTCAAGCAGGCGGATATTGTAGCAGAAAATGGGCTATTGCGGGCGGTCAAACACCTCAAGATTGTCCTCGCCGACAACGCTTAACAGGTCTTTAACCAGACTGTCACAGTAAGCGGTGGTGTCATTGGGGAATTCCATCTTGAAAGACTGGTTCATCCCCTCAATCACGATACTGAAACGATCCTGCCCCGGGTATTTTGTGAGGATGCCGTGCAGCCGCCGCAGCCGCCGCCGGTCTTTCTCAGCGTCCTCTGACCGTTTGAAATAGACCATCAACCACCGTTCTTCTTGCGGAGTTTCCTCTTCCATTGGTGGGATGTCGGCAATGGCCTCCCCGTCGTCATCCATCCAGTCCGGTTCACTCCCGGCCCGGTGGGAGGGTGCTGCTGGGGCGAGCTGTGGCTCGGTGGCCGGAATCGGCACGGCTGCCGCACCCAGAGTCGCGGGGGCGACTTCATCAATCGGTGGTGGCGGTGGTGGCGGGGCTTCCAGTTGAGCGACTTCCCCGGTTTCCTCATCAAAGTAGTTTTCATCGGCCATCCAGGGCGGTATATCGGCATCGGTGTAGGGGAGAGGGGCATCCTCTGGCACCGTCGAGTTGGCGTTACTCGTCACTGATTCACAGATGACTTGCAAATCGCCGCGTCCGGTATCCGCTTTGCCAATCGCGATAATCACCTGTCCTTCAGCGACCAAATCCTGGAATTTCGCCCAAGTACGCGGGAACAGCACCACGTCAATCGAACCGGCGCTGGGATGCCAATCCTCCATTGTCGCTACGGCCATCATTTCATTGTTGCGGGTGACAATCTTCCGCAGCGCCACGACTTCCCCGGCGATTTTCACCTGTCGCCCGTTCGCGCCGCCTTCAGCTTCAATGAGTTCCGTGACGACGGTTGTCCCGGCGTGTTCGAGGATGTCCTGGTATTTGTCCGCTGGCCGCCCGGTGACGTAGAAACCAAGCAGTTCTTTTTCCCAGGCGAGCATATCGCGGTCAGTGACTTCTTCCATGTTCGGCAGATTGCGCAGCAGTTCGTTGGCGAAATCGGCGGAGTCCCCGAACATATTCATCTGGCCGACTTCTTTGGCTTTATGATGGTCGGCGCTGAAGCTCACCAGACGATCCAGGGCGGTATTCAACACTGCCCGTTTGCCGAAAGCCCGCAGCGCCCCGACTTTGACGAGGCTTTCCAGCGTGCGCTTTTGTACGATGCGCAGGTCTACCCGCTGACAGAAGTCCTCCAAATCCTGGAACGCTCCGCCTTCCTCACGGGCGTCAATGATCGGTTGCAGTGCGCCAGCCCCGGCGTTTTTGATGGCCGCCAGCCCGAAGCGTACGCCGCGTTTGCCGTCAGGCTGCGTCTGAATGTCAAAGTCCAGGGCGCTGTAGTTGACATCCGGCGGCAGCACCGGGATACCCAGGCGGCGGCACTCGCCTAGGAAGGTCGTGATCTTGGTCGTATCGTCCCGGTGGACAGAGAGCAGCGCCGTCATGTACTCGGCGGGGTAATGGCACTTGAGATATGCCGTCTGGCAAGTGATGACAGCGTAGTCGGCGGCGTGGCTCTTGTTGAAACCATAGTTGGCGAAGAACTCAATGTCATCGAAGATTTTCCCGGCAGCCTCAGCGTCTACCCCGTGTTCTGGCCCGCGTTCCAGGAAAACGTCACGATGCTTTTTGAGGTCTTTCTCCTTTTTCTTGGACACCGCACGGCGCATCAGATCTGCTTCGCCCAGCTCATAGCCGAACAACTGCTGCGCGACCTGCATGATCTGTTCCTGATAGACCATGATTCCGTAAGTTTCTTCCAATATATTACTCAGTAAAGGATGCCGGTACTCAGTTTTTTCCTCCCCGTGCAGGCGGCGGTTATACGTTGGGATGAACTCCATCGGGCCAGGACGGTAGAGCGAGACTCCGGCGATAATATGCTCAAAGCGGTCAGGCCGCATATCGCGGAGCATCTGGCGCATCCCGGAACTTTCAACCTGGAATACACCAACGGTTTCCCCGCGTCCCATCATCTCGAAGGTTTCCCGGAGCATCCGGTCTTGCTGCGGGTCGCCCGAAGGTCGGTAAGGAATATTGCTCATGGTGTACTTGATGCCATGATACCGCTCGATCAGGTCACAGGCGCGGCGCATGATCGTTAGCGTCGAAAGCCCCAGGAAGTCCACTTTGAGCAGGCCGAGCGACTCGCAGGTTTCCATCGGGAACTGGGTCACAGCCTTCAATGGGTTATTCTCGTCGGCGTCACCTTTGGTCGGGCGGTGCAGCGGGATGTATTCCACCAGCGGCTTATCCGCCACGATCACGCCCGCCGCATGGGTCGAAGCATGACGGCTGACGCCCTGCAACTCTTTGGCAGTGTCTATCACCTGGCGGATTTCGGTGTTGCTGTTGTACAAATCGGTGAGTTCGGGGTTATCCTCGACATACTGCATAATCGGTTTGGGCTTCGGCTCGGTTGGAATCAGTCGCGCCGCCTGATTGACCAGCTCCAGCGGCACGTTCAGCGCCCGCCCTACGTCGCGCACGGCGGCTTTCGCGCCCATCGTCCCGAAGGTGATAATCGAAGCGACTTTATCCTCGCCATACTTCCGCGCAGTATAGGCGATCATCTCCTCGCGCCGGTCATCAGGGTAGTCCAGGTCAATATCCGGCATACTCACGCGCCCCGGATTCAGGAAACGCTCGAACAGCAGGTTATTCTGCATCGGGTCAATGTTGGTGATGCCCAGCGAATACGCCGCCACACTGCCCGCGCCCGAACCGCGCACATTCCACCAGATGTCGGCGTGCCGGGCGAACTCGCATAAATCCCACACGATCAGGAAGTACGTGTCAAATCCCATATCGTGGATGATGCCCAATTCGCGTTTCAGGCGGGCCTGAATTTCGGCCTCCTCCGCACGATCCCCGTAGCGCCAGCGCAGCCCCTTGTCGCACAGGTGGCGCAGGTAACTGGCAGCGTCGAACCCCTCTGGCACGGGGAAGACCGGCAGGTGATAGCCCTGCGTGTCCAGGTTCACGTCGCACATTTCCGCGATTTTGACGGTGTTATACAACGCTTGCGGCGCTTCTTTGCCGAAGTAGCCCCACATTTCCTGCTGGCTCGTTAGATGGTAGCTGGGGTCAGACATCCGCAGCCGGTCACTGTCGCTTTTCAGGGCGCTGGTCTGGATACACAGCAGCGTGTCATGCGGGTCATAGTCATCGGCCATGACGTAATGCACGTCGTTCGTCGCCACCAGCGGCACGGTGGTATGGTGACTCTGGCTGTATTCCAGCAGCCACTTATTGAGAACCTCTAACTCCTGGATGTCATGCTGCTGAAGTTCCAGGTAGAAATTATCCTTGCCGAACACCTCCTGGTACCAACCGATCTGTTCGCGGGCTTCGTCGTCACGACCTTCCATCACCATAGACGGGATTTGCGCTGCCAGGCAACCGCTGGTGGCGATGATCCCTTCGGCGTGTTCCGCCAGGAAATCCCGGTCTACACGTGGGCGGTAGTAGTAGCCCTCTAATTGCCCTGTGCTGGCAATCTTGAGCAGATTCCGGTAGCCGGTTTCGTTCTGTGCCAGCAGCAGCATGTGATACGGGCGCTTATCCAGCTTGGGGTCCCGGTCGTGCATGGAACGCCGCGCGAGATAGGCTTCCACCCCGATAATCGGCTTGACTTCCGCCGCTTTGCAGGCGCGGAAAAAGTCAATCACGCCGAACATCGTGCCATGATCGGTAATCGCCAGCGAAGGCATTTCGAGTTCCTTCGCCCGCGCGACCAGTTTCTTGATTTTGCTCAAGCCGTCCAGCAGGGAATATTCCGTGTGAACGTGAAGATGAACGAACGGTTGGTCAGTCATAGGGTTAATCTTGGGTGCTGAATAAACGGCCGGGTTGAAGGTGAGCTGCTGAAATTGGAATCTGATTGTACCAGTTAAGGGCGGGCAAAAAAGCCCTGAGTGCGGTTTATCACTGTGAGCCTGATGTGTCGGATAGGTCTTGCCCGCACCCCTCACCATTATACCATCGCGCCCCGCTGATAGAAATGAGACTTAGAACAAACGTTCTGTTAGAGATTCTCAACATTCCCCCACTTTTTGTCATTTGTTACCATTTTCCTACCCTGCGGCTTTATACTGAGCGCCATAAAATTGGGATTCGGAGTACACTAACACTATGCCAGAGTTACCAGAAGTCGAAACGGTTGTGCGGGGGTTACGGGAGCCGCTGGTAGGGCGGACGATTGGCGCGGTCTGGGTTGACCGGGCGAAAGTCATTCACCGTCCCTCATTGGAGGCGTTCACCGCCCGTATCCAGGGACAGACCGTGCAGGCCGTCCACCGCCGCGCAAAATATATTGTGTGCCAACTTGACCACGATCTGCTGGTCGTCCACCTCAAGATGACCGGGCGCTTATATGTCGTACCGGATGCAGTTGAAAATGAGGCGGATCGCTGGCTGCGGTTTCGGGTGCAGCTCGATAACGGCCATCAGCTTCGTTTCTCTGACTCGCGGCGTTTCGGGCGCGTGTATCTGGCGGGCGATATGATGGAAATCGCCCCTGACCTCGGCCCAGAGCCACTGGAAGATGAGTTTACAGTGGAACAATTTCGGGAGCGGTTGGCAGGGCGCACCCGTATCATCAAGGCACTGCTGCTTGACCAGTCCTTCATCGCCGGGGTAGGCAATATCTATGCTGATGAGGCCTTGCACCGCGCCAAAATTCACCCCTTGCGCACAGCCGACAGCCTGAGTGAAACGGAAATTGCCCGGTTGTATGCGATAGTCAGAACCGTACTGCGTGAGGGGATTGAGCGTGAAGGGGCCAGCGTGAACTGGTATCGCAAACCGGACGGCACAACCGGCAAAGCGCAGGAGCATTTTTACGTGTATGACCGCGAAGGCCAGCCCTGCCTGACCTGCGGTCATCCAATTGAAAAAATCCGTGTCGCCCAGCGCGGCACACATTATTGCCCCCAATGTCAGCTAAAAGGTACGTCTGATGTGAAATGAAATCATGATAGATGACGCCAAACGCACACCAGAGAAGCCGGTTTTCAGTGGTCAGTTATCGGTTTTCAGTTTTGCAATTGGCGTTTTTCCTTCTTCTGACCACTGATGGCTGAAAACTGACGACTCGCCCCCTTTGTCAAGGGGACTCAATCCTGACTCATATCACATAAAGCGTAGGGTAAAAATTATGGGTAGTGATATAACCGATTTTATGGCACAACTGCCATTTGGCCTGATCTTAATGGTCTGTGGTTCGGCTATTCTGCTGGTCATCGTGATGGCTTACATCATTTCAGCGCGCGCCCGCCGTTCGAAGGCGCCGACCCCACCCGCCACTGCCGCTTATGTCGGTGCGCCATCCCCGGATGACTCGTCTCAGTCCGGTGATCTGCCCGACCTCGATATGCTGGTCGATGTCTCCTCACTTGCTGCACCACCTCCACAAGCGCCTGCTCCGCCACCACAACCAATCGCCGCGCCACCGCCGCGCACGCCCCGTAAAGGGACATATTCGGTCAATGTGAATGACGGCGATGAGACCGAAGCGGTTGAAGTGATGGCGATTTTGCGTGATGTGGTGGACGGTAAATTGATCGTCCAGGTGGGGGATAAGCGTTACAAAAACATCCACGCCGACGAGGATTTTAAGGACAAGTTCAATAAACTGATGCGCGAGCTGGTACAGACTGCCCAGAATAAACCTGTGGCGCCACCGCCCGCCCGTCAACAACCTGGGCCGGAAGCCCCAGCACCGGCAGCACCGCCTCCCGCGCCAGAGACCGCCCAGTCAACCTTGCCCCCAGCTGCGCCATCACCCCCTCGCAAAGTAGAAAGTGCGCCGCCGCCAGCTACACCGGATGTCCCTGTGCCGGGCGACCTGCCGAGCTTCAGAATTGACGATCAGCAGCCAATCCAGACCCGCAAACGCGGCCAGAAACTGGATCTTCAACCCGTGCCGGAGCTGGATATCGCCGGGGCGATTGAGGCTTACCTACAATATAAACTGACACACACGCCGGAATATGCCGGGCGCAGCATTCACGTCTATCCTTCCCCGGATGGCGGTGTCCGTATTGAAGTGGATGGACAGTTTTACGATGGCGTAAGCGATATTACGGATGATGCTGTACGTGAATTCATGCAGCAGACGATCCAGGAATGGCAGGATCGTCACTAAGCGCCATTTTACCTAAAGTGAAGTCTCGAAAGTAATCCAACAAAATAGCCGAGATTCGTAGGGGCGAGATATGTCTCGCCCGCCTTGAAAACATACGAAAACCTCTTTAGCTTACACCTGTGGCGGCGCGGTGGGCATTGCCGGCAGCGTGAAGTAGAACTCGCTCCCTTTGCCCACTTCGCTCTCTACGCCGACCTCGCCTCCCAGTTTTTCGGCAATACGCCGGACAATGGAAAGCCCCAGGCCATTCCCTTCAACCCGAACGTTGTCGAGCCGTTCAAACTGGTGGAACAGTTTTTCCTGGTCTGGTTTAGGAATACCTTCCCCATTGTCCCGCACTGAAAAACGTGCCATCCCACTCGGCATCATCTGTGCATCCAGGTGGATATGTGGCGGGTTCCCGCCATATTTGATTGCGTTGCTGATGTAATTCATCCAGACTTCTTCTACCCAGGGACTATAGCCCATGACCGTCGGCCAAAAATCGGTACAGGTGACTTCCGCCCGGCTTTCCTGGATGGCACGCTCCAGGCGCGATACCGCTTCCTGCGCAATGTCCCGCACATTAATGGGATTCAGCGTAACGTAAGCTAGGTTACGGATGCTTGCCAGCAGCAGCAGTTCGTCAATGATGGTGTTGACTTTATAGCTCGACCTATGGATACGGGATAGGATTTGCTGTGTATTGCTGTCCGCGTTATCCGCCATGTCCTCCAATAATAGTTCTACAAATCCGATGATAGCCGCAACCGGTGATTTCAGATCATGGGCGACTGTGTGCGCATAGGCGTCCAGGTCCGTGATGAGTTGTTCGCGTTCCATTTCCACCCGTTTACGTTCCGAAATGTCGCGCCAGGTAATTAACCGCCCTGAAAAACGCTTGCTGCGGTCAAATAGTGGATTAATCTGTACATCAAAATAGCGGGGTGGATTTTCTTCCAGCCTGATCTCAGCGCGTTGTAAGGCTGTCCCCTGGAATTGGGTGGTAATGTCTACCCATTTCGTGAATACGTTGCTAAACGGCTGTCCCAGTACCGTGCCAGGATGGTCTTTACCCAGAACGGCCCGCGCTGCCGGGTTGATATCCACAATCCGACCTTGCGTATCCAGCACCAGCACGCTGTCACTCATGTTTTCAACCAGGGTGGTACGGGCAACCGGCACAATGTCCAGTAAACGTCCGCGCAGCAGGTTGAACGTGAAAATAATGCCAGTCAGTACAAAGGCCATTGGCGGCAGGTCAAGCTGTGGGAGGGGGTTAAGCGGGGTCAAACTGACGATGCTGGCTACCCAGGGGAGCAGGGAAGCCGCAATCACCATCCCAACCTGGCGGCGATACAGCCGTTGGGCTGTGAAGAACCGCCGCACCAGGAGCAGCAGTCCCACCAGAATGAGCGAGTACGCATAAACAATATACCCCCAGAACCAGGGGCCCCCGTCATGAATAGTGGACGCGGTGAGTTCACGCTTTCCTGCGAAGAACAGGCCGTGATATGAATCTGTCCAGAGGATCAGCAGTGTGAGGATGGGCATCACCGAAAGAATCAGGACGGATTGTTTGTTGACCCAATTTTCGCGCTGCGTATAGACCAACGTGAATATCAGGAAACTCGTCGGAACAGTCGCTGCACCTAGATAAGTGGTATCCAGCCAGAACGCTTTGGCTTCGGGAGTCACGACCAACCAGTGAATCGTGTAAGTGAACGACCAGACTGCTGTGCCTAGCATAAGTCCCAACAACGGTTTCGCACCGGGGGTAATCCGCCGCGGCCAGATAAAACCTATCGTAATAATTGACGCCAATGCCGAAAGGAGCAGGAGAATAGCGTATAGAAGATCGCGGTAGTACATAACGACCTCAATGATTTGCATATCTTGATTTTATATACCTTAGATTAACACGATCTTTCCAGATATGTGTGTGAAATTTACCGGAAGTAGGCACTTTGAATCTGCCGGATAATGCAAGTTGAACCAATCTTTTTGTGAACTATCGCACGATATGGCATAATGGGCATCAGCCGCCGGGTTTCCCGCTGGTTACTGGCAATTCCCACATCCCCCAGTGCCTCGTGGGAATAGCATCTCAAAACCCTATCTGAACGGAACGCTTGTTGAAGGAGAATCGGCATTGGACTTATTTGAGTATCAAGGCAAACAGTATTTTGCCCGCTACGGGATTCCGGTTTCGCCCGGTGGTGAGGCCAATACCGTTGAAGAGGCTGTTGCCCAGGCTGAAAAAATCGGGTATCCGGTCGTCGTCAAGGCTCAGGTGCAGGTTGGTGGCCGGGGTAAAGCCGGGGGCATCAAACTGGCGAACACGAAGGCCGAAGTTGAAGAACACGCGGGTAATATCCTCGGCATGAATATCAAGGGCCACATTGTCCGCCGCCTGTGGATTGAGAAGGCGTCCGACATCGCCAAAGAATATTACGCCTCATTCACCTTAGACCGCAGCGCCAAGCAGTTTATGGGGATGCTCTCAGCGAAGGGTGGCGTGGAGATTGAACAGGTCGCCAAGGAAGACCCCGGTGCTATCGCCCGGATTGAAGTCAATCCAGTGCAAGGGCTGACCGAAGCCGCCTGCCGGAAGTGGGTGGCCGCTGCTCACCTGGACGACGCCGCGACCGAAGGCGCAGTGGATATTCTCTTGAAGCTCTACCGCTGCTTCACCGAAGGCGACGCCGACCTGGTGGAAATCAACCCGCTGATTCTGACTCCCGATGGCCGTGTTCATGCCCTGGATGCCAAAGTCACGCTGGACGACAGCTCTGCCGGACGCCACCCCGAATGGGATGCTTTCCGGGGGTTAGCCCAACTGGAAGCCCGCGAGAAGATGGCGAAAGACAAAGGCTTGCAGTATGTCGGGCTGGACGGTTCTGTTGGCGTCATCGCCAACGGCGCAGGGCTGGCGATGAGCACCTGCGACACCATCAATCAGGTGGGCGGCAGCCCGGCGAACTTCCTGGATATTGGCGGTGGGGCGGATGCCGATGTCGTGGCCGGGGCGCTGGAAGTTATCAACACCGACCCGAATGTAAAAGTGATTTTCATCAACATCTTCGGCGGCGTGACGCGCTGTGACGAAGTGGCGAACGGGATTGTCGAGGCGATGGAGCGGGTCGAACTGCATTCACCGCTGGTTATCCGGTTGGATGGCACCAACGCCAAAGAGGGGCATGAGATTCTCGACGCCCACGCTTCGGACTCGATGCTGATTGCCAAGACGATGATTGAAGCGGCGCGGAAGGCCGTTGCGCTGGTGGAAGGGAAGTAACATGGCGATTTTTGTGGATGAAAACACCAAAGTAGTCGTACAGGGGCTGACCGGCTCGCAGGGGCGCTACTACGGCCTGCGTAACCGTGAGTATGGTACGCAAATCGTGGCCGGGACGAATCCCAAGAAGGCCGGAACCGACGTAGAGGGCATCCCGATTTTCGCCTCGGTGAAGGACGCCAAAGAAGCTACTGGCGCGAACACCTCGTTTGTCATTGTCCCCGCGCCCTTTGCGGCTGATGCGATTCGGGAGGCGGCGGAAGCCGGGATCGAACTGGTCGTCTGTGTGACCGAACATATCCCCATGCATGATGAAGCGGTGGTTTACAACGAACTCAAGCAGAAATATCCCAATACCCGGCTGATCGGCCCGAACTGCTCCGGGATCATCAGCCCAGGGAAGTGTAATATCGGCTTTACGCCCGGCGAAGTCGCCATGCAGGGGCATGTGGGCATCGTCAGCCGCTCCGGGACACTGGCGTACCAGTCCATTTATGAAATGACGCTCAAGGGCATCGGGCAGAGTACCGCTGTCGGGATCGGTGGCGACCCCGTGCCGGGGACGAGCTTCATTGACTGCCTCAAAGCCTTCCAGGCCGACCCGGAGACGCATGGCGTGGTGCTGATTGGTGAAATCGGCGGCTCGGCGGAAGAAGAGGCGGCGGCCTATATCAAGGAATACATGAATAAGCCGGTGGTGGCTTATGTCGCCGGAGTCACCGCCCCTCCCGGCAAGAAGATGGGTCATGCGGGCGCGATCATCTCCGGCTCGAAAGGCACGGCGGGCGCGAAAATGGAGGCGCTGCGGGCGGCAGGGGCGCTGGTCGCCAACAACCCCACCGAACTCGGTGACCTGATGGCGCAGGCGCTGGCGAACCGCAAGTAAGCCATCCCAAACGAATACCTAAAATACAATCAAAAACCCCCGTTCCAATCTGGAGTGGGGGTTTGGTTTTAGGAGCGTATCGTGTCGCTCTTTTTTATGTGACACTATCTTTCTTACAGGGATTAGCCACTTGCCAGCTACTTGAGTTTGAGTTTCATCTTTGCCTTGAGTAAGGTCATCATATTGTCCATGCGGGCGAAATCCATCATCTCGCGGTGTTCATCCGGCGTTAGTTCACCTTCGCCATTTTTGTCCAGCAAATAGTGGGCGCGTGCCTGCAAATCGTCCGGCAGGCGATAATCGCTTCCGGCGTCGGATTGGTCGCCAGAAAATCGGTAGTCTCACCAAAAACAGAGCGAACCGGCGCATTAAACATGGGTGTTCTCCATTACTCACTGCGTTCATTGTAGCACAGACTTGCGGCTTGATAGGGGTTCCAACCAAGAGAATTACGTGCGACAGGGGCAACCTCACACTACCTCCGTTTCGTTCTACCAGTTGAATCCTTTGAGATACGCCACCTCGCCCCGACCAGTCATTCAACGGGTTCCGCGCCAATGATAATGCTCCGTTTTTCAATGAAGTAAATGCGATACTTGCGTCCTTCGGTGAATATCCTCTGCATATTGTGGGAGGAAATATAGAATATATTGCCCCCTACCTGAATAGCGGGGACTGTCTTGACCCTCACAAGTTTTCCTATCCCGGCGAATCGCTCCTCCTTTGTGACTTCTGTGTAGCGAAGGACACCGGTATATGCCCAGGCTTTTCTCGCAAAACCAACACGATACCAAGAAAACAGTTCACGGATCAGAAGCCATATCGGGACGATAATGAGAAAGCCATACAACAACATATTTGGAGGGTTAGTAAACAAGCGAACAGGCAATGAGCAGGTCAAACATGCTATAAGAAACCATGCGCCTGCTAAAATCAAATAGTCGCGCGGTGATGTCAACCACTCATAGTGGGAACGCAGGATAGCTCGCTGCCGGTCTGTTACTTCGCCACGCCGATTAACTTCAAGGTCTCTTTCGGATATTTGAAACACACCTAACAACTTCTGTTGCTCGTTTATGATATTCATTTTGGTCCTTTGTGAGGAATCACCACAAGGAATACTGATACGCAGTGTCCATTTAGACGCTATGTGTTTTATTTTATCGTCTACTCTTAAATCTCTCGAAAAGTCACCCTTTCCCCTGGTCGCCCGGCCAAGAAGACCCGACCAGCCCGGCATATCAGGCCATCAGCGCCGCCGCCCAACAGTTGCACGCCGAACGGGATGCGTGGCTGAATCCGTCGGCACTGAGCGGGAAGGCGCTTCAAGACCGCACCCTCACCAACCTGTATAACGCCCTCAACGTCTGGCGCGGCAAAGAAGCCATGAAAGTGAAGGCCGCAGCGGGGGATTTCGCGCCCCGGCTGGATGAACTGCACACCGCGCTCGATCAGGCCGTGTGCGCCGCCTATGGCTGGCCGGAAAGTGTATTAGAGGACGACGAGGAAATCCTGCGTCGCGTCCTGGCGCTCAACCTCGAACGGGCGGGGGAATGAACAAACGTTTGAACAAATCTTCGCGCAAATGTTTGAACATAAATTCCCCACCGCACCGCCCTTTTGTGCTATGCTGTTCTCATCGGGGCGACCTGTTGTCCCCGGATAACCTGTTCCCGCCCCGTTTACGGCGACTGAAACGGGGACGAATGTCCCCTTGAAGGAGGGTTAGGGAGGGGTTATCCCCCACCCTTTTGTGCTATGCTGCGCTTGTAGGGACGGTCAGAAGGCCGCCCACCACCCGTTAAACCAATGTAGGGACAGGGCCTGCCCTGTCCACTAATGGGAAACATTTTGCCCTTCACCCTGAACCCCTTTAGCGGGTTTGGAATACCTTGCCGGGCATTTTAATGCTCGGCAGACGGCCTGCCACTCCTATCGGGTTTTCTCCGTGTCGGATGAGGAAAAACGCCCATGCACCTTCCAACCTGCCGTCGCCCTTCCTCAAAACTCAGCCCTATTCGCCCCTTTTCGCGGCGAAATCACCCCTTTCGCCGCGAAACGAACCCCTTCGCCGCGACTCATACCCTCCGATTTTCCCCTCAGAATCAGCCACCTTGCGGCAATCGCGGCAATCGCCGCGAGTTTTCGTCTTGCGGCAATTTTGACTCCCCCGCCTGACCTTTCCCCTGTAACGTTTTAACCTTCCACACCCAACAAAAACCCCCCTCTCCACACTCGGAAAGGGGGTCTTTGATTCAGTCAGGCGAAAGAAGGGGGTGACGGTTTCCTACTCCGCCGGGAGCACCGTGAACACGCTCCCCGCACCCCGCCCGTACACTTCGGGGAAGTAGAACTCCTGCCCCGTCGGCGGGATCACATTGTACGTCCCTTCCAGCCCGGCGCGGATACTGTACACGTACTCGTAAGTCCCGGCGGGCAGGTAGGTGCTGTACAGCACCACCTTCTCGTCGTGGAACTCGATGTTGCTGAACCACCACCAGCCCCAGCCCCGGCTTAACGGATTGTGGACATCCAGCCCAGGCCGAGTCCCCACCTGTTGCTCCGTGTTCAGGTTGGGGTTGACGCCTTCCGTCCCCGCCGGGATCGGGTCTTCGATCACCACGTAATGCAGGGCGTTGGGCGCGATCACCGTCAACCGTACCTCGATCAGGTCGCCGACCCGCGCCTCCGTCACGGGCGTATCGGTTCCGGGGATGACATAACGACGGTCAATGATGATGCCCCGGTTGAGCGGTTCGACCTCCGGTACGGGCAGGAACGCCCGCAGGTGCGCCGTGTAATACAGCACGCCGGGGCCGTCCGTCCGCCCGATCACCAGCCGGTTCGCCTCCTCGTGCAGGAGATCACTGACTTCAACCACCAGTTTCACGCTGTCCCGCACGGTTTCCGGCGTGGCTGTGCCTTGTGTCAGCAGTGAGTCATTGAGCGAGGCCGAATACTGGTAATCCGGCTGGAGTTCGCCTGTCAGCACCATCCAGTCGGTCAGTGCCATCACCGCCCAGGCGGTTTCCTGGGTGGTTTCCCAGGCGTCGGCTTTGCGGGCGATCATCAACCAGCGCACCACGTTGGGCAGGAGGTCGCTCTGCGGGCGCAGTTTCACCAGCGCATCCAGCACAATCGCGGTTGTGCGCGTGTTGGAGTTCCAGTTCCAGTAGTCGTTAAAACCCTCTTCCCAGTGAGCGCCGGTTGCGCTCAGGATGGCCGCATTCACCAGGTCGGAAACCAGTACGTCCGTCCGGCTGGTATCGTTGGTGTTGATGTAGCTGAAGGTCAGCGCCAGGTACGCCTCGGCATACAGGCTCAACCGTGCGCGGCTGTCATAGAGGGTCGCTGTCCGGGCGATGTCCGGCGCACCGGAACGGGCCAGGGCATACAGCGTGAAGGCCTGCCGGTTCAAACGCCAGGGCGCGATATTCGGGCCGGGGGTGATGAAGGTCGTCCGCAGATAGCTCTGCGCCCGTGAAATCACATTGTCGCTCACGGCGAACCCGGCATCCCGCGCTTCGGCCAGCCCGATCAAGGCATAGGCCGTCGTGACCGGATTGCTGACATCATTCACGAACCAGCCCCAGCCGCCGTCCACCTTCTGTTGGGCGAACAACCGTTGCAGGGCGAAGTTCACACCGGAATTGAGTTGTTGTTCCAGTTCCGGGTTGGCGACATTCAGTCGGTTTAACGCCTGGTAGGTCATGATGTTGGGCAGGAAACGGCTCACCGTCTGCTCAACACACTGGTACGGATAATTCCGCAGGTAATCCAGGCCGTCAATCGTCGTGGCCGCCAGTGAGGGGTCAATCTTGATCGTCAGTTCACCCTGCGTCACGTCAAAACGGCGTGGCAGGCTGATCGCCTCGGTACGCGAACCGCCTTCACGGAGCAGACCGCCTGTCCCGACGGTTTCCGGCACTTCGTACTTGTAGACCGGGATCAGGCGGGCATCCCCCTGTCCCAACGGGGGCTTGCTGGCGTCGGTATATGTGCCGTTCCCGCCGTTGGCGAAGAAGGTCACGTCTATCGCGCTGACATCCTGCACCGTCACCGGCCATTCCACCCGCTGGCGTCCCCCGGCGGGGATGGTGAAGGTCTGATGGGCATCGCCATTGAAGGTGAAACCACTCCCCTCGATGAAGATTTCCGTCTGCATATCCTGGCCGGTGTTGTTGTTCACTACTGCCGCCAGCACCACCTGGTCATCCACCACGAAGAAACGCGGTGTCACCGGGCGGATTAACAGCGGTTTGGTGCTGAGGATGTCAAACGTATCCTGTCCGACCAGGGTCAGGCCGTCCGCACCGCTGGTTACGGCGCGGGCATCGAGCCGCCAGGTCGTCAGGTTATCCGGCAGGGTCACATCGAAGGTCGCCGTGCCGTCTGCGCCGGTGATCAGCGTGGCATTCCAGTAGGCCGTATCCACGAATTCACCACGAATATCGAAGATACCGGCTTCGCCACCGCCACCGCCACCGCCCTTGATGGTATCCAGAACGGTCTGGGTTAGCTGGTCGGCGTTGATCGTCAGCGTAGACGCGGTACGCACGCTCAATCCCTGCTGCCCATAGAAGAAGCTCAGGATTGGCCCGGTGTTGGGGTCGGCAATCGAGAGTGAGGCCAGGTCGGTTAAGCTGACTCCGACTTCGGCCTGTACCGGCGCACCGGTATAGTTGGTGGTCTGCACGGTGTAGGTCACTGTTTCACGCGGCCCGGTTTGTTCCCGGTCTGGCGTGATCGCAATCGTGATTTCCTTCTGTTCGTTGTTCACGCCCAGTTGAATCAGCCCCATGCGGAACGACGCCACCGGGTTATTCTCGTCCACGCCCTTCATGAGCAGGACGCTCACGTAGACATTCGGCGCGAAATCCGGCGTGATCGGCAGTCGGTAAACATACGAGTTGCTATCCAGCGTCAGGTGTTCCGCCTTGAGGACGCCCCCGCGCTCGACTGTCACCAGCGCGTCGGCGCTGCCCTGCCAGGGCGAGGTAATCAGAATTTCCGCCGTATCGCCCACGTTATAGGATTCCTGATCGGCGATCAGGTCAATCCGGTTGCTGTTTTGCTGACGCCAGGATACATATTCACGGCTGGATACCCACATCGTCGTTGAGGACACCACCTCGTTGCCCCGCGAGTCGCGGGTGGTGATCTTCGTCTTGAAGATACCGCCGTTGGGGGGCGTGAAGGTGAAACTCGCTTTGCCGTCGGCATCGGTGGTGACGCTGCCGGTGGTCACGGGGATTTCTTCCACTTCCCATGTCCAGATGGTGCGTCCTGATTCATCTTCTTCCTGCACGTTCGACCAGCGCCGCTCGACGACTTCCACGTCAATCGACTGCCCGGCGACGGCTTCGCTGTTCCAGTCCACGGAGATGATATCAATCCCGGCTTCCTGTCCAGCGGTTGAGACGTAACGCTGCGGCCTCAGGCCAATGTAGACCAGCCCTTTGTGGACAATGACACTGGTTCGTCCGGCCACGACCTGCTGGCTTTCATCCGCCACCGTCGCCTCAATCGTGAACTGCTGGCTTTGGGTATCGTCTTCCAGGTCTGCCGGGATTTCGATGATGAGATTGCCCTTGTCATCGGTTGTGCCTTCACCGCTGGCGACCTGAGAGCTATAGCCGCCGTAGAACGCGCCCGGCCCCTCATCATAGTTGTAGTCGGTAAAGTCGTAGTAGCCTGGCCCGTCGTAGCGGAAGAAGTATGGATTGCTCACCACCGAGTAGTTGACATCGGCATTCGAGACAGCCCCGCCGAAGTAGTAGGCGCTGTCTACGGCGACCTTGATGATGTCGCTCTGTACGACGGCATCCTGTTCGGGAGTCACATTCACCTGGAATTCCGGCAGGCGGAACTCCGCCACCGAGAAGCCGACTGAGCCGCTGGGCGCGTAGTATGAATCGGGGTCGGTTGTGGGCAGAGTGGCTTCAACGCGGTAGTAGCCTAATCCTGCTTCCGCGTCCAACTGGAAGGTGTCGCTAAATGTGCCAAATGGCGTGAGCGGGAGGTCTTTTTCATACACCACGTCGCCCTGGTCATCGTAAATCTTCACCGGGATGGTATCAAACGGCGGGAGGGTGTAAGTCACGTCATCCCGTTGGCGCACCACGCCCCGGAAGTAAACCGGCTGGTCTGGCCGGTAGATCGGTCTATCGGTGTAGACGTAGGCGGCGTACTGTTCAGGGTAGAAGTTGCTGTTCTGGTCGAAGTTCCAGGGATCAACCCCGTCCGACCAGTTCGCCAGGCCAACCCCGAACTGGCTATCTGTCTTGACGACGGCCACCATAGACTTATACAGGTTACTCACACGCGGAATCGCGATTCGTGCCAGACCGTCCGCATCGGTGGTGCCAACCTGGAAGTAGGTCTGCGCCTCGTCGTAGATTGTCACCTGGGCGTTCGGAATGGGCAGGCCAGTTTCCATATCGGTTGCCCACACTAGCACACCGTCTGCCTGGTATTTCAGGGTAACGTTGGCGGTGGCTACCAGCAGGAAGTGCGAAACCTGTTCATTATTCCGGTAGAGGGGGGATGACACGCGGAGCAGGTAAATGCCCGGCGCCAACGCCCCGGTATCCGGCCCGCTGGTCACGGTGACTGGTGTCGTCTGCCCGGCGACCAGCAGATTCAAGAAATATTCATCGCCTAGCCCTTCAGCGACCCAGACCCGTCCCTGATCGCGCAGCTCGACTTCCCACCATACGGCATCATTGGCGCAGACTGGCCCACCAACGATGGGTAGACGATAGTCCTTGTAGAGCAGTGTCACGATTTCGCCATCCGGCGGAGTCTGTCGCGCCCGTACCGGATCGGGGTCGGTGATGACAATCGCAGTGTCGCCCACCTTTAACCGTGACGCTGGTGCGCCGGGGCAAGCGGCTGTTGTCCCGGCGTCGGCACTCAGGTCAAGCAGTTCGTAACTGAGCGTGTTCAGCGGCCCGGAAACGTCCATCTGCCATTTTCGCAGTAAGGTCGCCGGATTTGGCATGAAGTTATAGGCCGGGCCGTAGGCGTTCGCTAGAATCTGCCCGGTAAATGTTTGCGTTGGCACACTGTACAACTCAAGGTTAAGCTGGTTCAGGTTGCGGTGGGTGATGAACAACTGAGTCGTGTCATTGTAGGCGTTGTACAGGCCAACGTCGCCCGGCACACGCAGGTTAAAGTCCGGGTCATAAGGCGCGTTGGTATAGCGTACCGTCAGCGGGGTATCAATCGTGTTGCCATATCGATCTGCCATCCCCGGCGCGATGGTAATCGTATAGGTGGTACTCGGTTCAACCGGGAAGTTCAGGTTATAGCTGTCATTATAGCTGCTGTAGTACCCATCCGGGTCGCGCCAGGGTGCGGGTTCGATGGTGATCTTGTCCAGAATGGTGGAGCGATCCATCGGGGACGCGAAATAGATGGTGAAATTCCCGTAAGGTGAAACATTGGTTTGCCCGTCAAACGGATCCGTGCCGATAATCGCCGGGTAGGGGACGGTGGCGAATGTCCACTGCGAAAACCCGGTGAGTGTTGCTGTGCCGGTGATCGCACGTGGCGGAGTCTGGAAACCGGCGACAAAAATCTCATTCAGCGCCAGCAAGGAGTCCGGTTGAAAAGTGAACGTCGTACCGGCTTCGCTCCAGGCAAACTGGCCGGTAATTGCGCCGTCTGTCTGCCCGATTGGCCGCACGTAAAAGCCCGATTCAACGCTGGCCTGATCCATCGGCTGGTTGAACGTGACTCGTATCGTATCGTCGAGGTCAACATCGCTCGCCTGGTCACGGGGAGAAGTCTCCAGCACGGCGGGGTCAACCGTTGTAAACGACCATTTCACGGGCGCGGCCAAGGTGGAACCGTCAATCGCCTGTAAGGAGTCATTCACACTGACCGTGTAGGATGTGCCGCCTGCCAGGGCGGTTTCTGGCCGGAATACATAGATAGATGTGTTGAGCCATTCACCCGTACCAGCTACCGATGGCACAATCGTGATTGGACTCGGCAGGGTGCTCATGTCTTCCACCGTCACCAACGGCACCACCGGGCGGTTGAAGATCACCGTAATCACGGCTGATGTTTCAATTCCGGTACTGTTGTCCGCCGGTAAAAAGTCAGATACTGCCAGATAGCCGAGCGTATTCAACGTCAGGCTGTACGGTTCGGGCAGCGCGGCGGAATCCTGTCCACGGAGGGCGGTGCTCACAGTGAGGGTGTATTCTGTTGCCCGTTCGTAGGGGACGCCCGGCGTAAATGTCAGGACGCCGCTCCCGGCATCACAGGTGACATCTCCTGGCAGCGCCGGGCTGAGGCTCACCGTTCCCTGGGCAGTGGCGCAGTCCAGCGGTTGGTCAAAGTACAGCACCACCGGGCTGTTCAGGCCAAGTTCCTGGCCGGGGAAGGGTTGGGAATCAATGACTTGTAATGGCACAGCCGACGCGGTTTCCTGGTAAGCCGTTGCGCCGGAAAAACTGAACCCTAATAACAAGATGCTCACTAAGATGAGCAAAGGGTATTTTCGCATCTTCAAAACCCCCTGAAATTGTGATGATATTGAGCGACTGTGAAACAGCCGCTACTTTGATTATATGACAATCTCAGAAGGGGAGGAAATGTGTCTGGTGGATGGTTGCCCGGCGTTCACCCTACGCTTACAAGCCGCCTACGAAGGTGGCCTGAATCCCGAACAGTCCTTTGATAACCTGCCAGTGCAGTGCGGCCATTTCACGCAAAACGGAAATCAAGTACTCAGTCGGGGTGGGATAGCTTTCGGTCACCGGACTGGGGTAGCCGGTGATGCCAGCCATCTGGAACAGCCAACTTGCCCGCAGCAGATGATAGCCGTCGCTAACAATGACGGCGGTCTGCCAACCGTTCGCGTGCATGATTTTCTGGGTTTCCAGGGCGTTTTCTTCGGTACTGCGGCTGGCTTCTTCCAGGATGATGACTTCCGCCGGGACGCCTGCTGCGAGCAATGCCGTTTTACAGGCTGAGGCCTCACTGACCGTTGCTCGTCCTGGATACCCGCCGGAGCAGATAATATAGGGGGCGACTCCGGTTTCCAACAGGGTAGCGGCGTGGTCGGCACGGCGAATCATGGAAGGGGTAGGGGTGTTATCCGGATTCAGTCCCGCACCCAGGACGACAATCGCGTCCGCTGGTTGGGTACGATCCGTCAGGCCATACTGGTGAATGACGGCGGCCAAGCCGACCTCAAATAGAATGAAGAGGAATACCAGCACCAGCACAACCCGCCGGAAACGTCTGGATTTGAGGAAGGAGAGGACTCGTTTCACAATGATCTCATCGACTAAGACGGTTGAGTATTGAGAATATGTTCAAATGCCTGCCAGTGTACAGCCGCCATCTCCCGCAGCAGGGCGTGTATGTAATCCCTGGCAGGTAAAGGGTTTTCCGAAACCGGACTGGGATAATTCTCAATCCCGACGCGATTAAACAGCCAACTTGCCCTCAGCAGGTGATAACCATCACTGACGATGACGGCGGTCTGCCAGCCATTCGCCCCCATGATTTTCCGGGTTTCCAGGGCGTTTTCTTCTGTATTTCGGCTGTTTTCCTCTTTGATAATCACATCTGCCGGGACACCCGCCATTTGCAGTGCCACATTACAGGCTTCGGCTTCACTCAGGGAGTCTAACTCCGTGAATCCGCCCGTACAGATCACATTTGGGGCGATATCCTTTTTCCATAGGACAGCAGCGTGTTCGGCACGGGGTATCATGTACAACCCTGCTCCCAAGACAATAATCACATCCGCTGGTTGGGTACGATCCGGCAGGCCATACAGGTGAATGACGGCGGCTAAGCCGACCTCGAACAGAATGAAGAGGAATACCAGCACCAACACAACCCGCCGGAATCGCCTGGATTTGAGGAAGGAGATGACTCGTTTCACGTTGTCCGTATCCGCCGGTTAGTGGCGCAGTCCACCATCATCCGGGATGTCCAGGTCAAAAGGTAGCCCCGCTTCCAGGTCATCCAGCGACATTTTACCGACCATCCAGCTATCAATGGATGCCAGCCGGATACGCATTACGGGCATGGGGGATGCGCCGAAGGTAATGGACGGCTGCGGGACAATAATCATCGGGTCTTTGAGGTGCAGGTGACGGATAAGTGGCATGTCTATGTCGTCCAGTTCGTCTTCATCCTTCCCGGCGATTTCCTCAAGGTCCACATCTTCCTTCAGGGTTCGGAAGTCGAACAGCTCTTCAACGGCCTTGATGTTCTCCTCCGAGGGGGATTCCATGCCACGTTTGGCCTGCCGGATGAAGGTTTCACTCAAGGACCCCAGATACTCTTTCTCACTGATGAGTGTCCCGGTGATGACTGTTCCGTGCATGAACAGGGTAATTCCCAGGGGCATCCCGGTTTTATTGACCAGCCCGGAGATCAGATCCGCCAGTAAAAAGTCCGGCTCCAGCCAGAATCCGGCCTCTTCGGGTACGCCCATTTCATCCCACATAGAACCATCCTTTGCTTTCACACCCGCGCCGCATTATACATCATACCGGTTTAAAAACGCAGCGCCCACCGGAAAGGCAGGCGCTGGCGAATTTCGATAATTGAAACGGGCGAGACATGTCTCGCCCCTATGAGTTCTATCGCTTCACGGGATTGCTTGTGAGGCAGGTCTTTAGCACTCGCTGTAGCCGCAGGTCAGGCACTTGCGGCAGCCCTCCACGCGCATCAGGCTGACTGTGCCACATTCGGGACACATATCCGCGCCGGAAAGGACGCCGAATGCCTGGGTGCCTGTCGCCGGGGTAGTGGCCTGAGCCTTCGGCGGTTCAGGGGTATGCCCGTTGCCCATCGGCAGGCCAAGCTGCTGCGGTGCGTCGTGCATGAAATAGTTTTCCATCAACGCCCCGGCTACAGCATCCGGCAGGGACGTCACTCGTCCATTGCCAAAGCCGACCTGACGCGCTCCGCCGATGCCTTGCAACTGCTCGATAATCAGCTTGAGCATCTCCATCCGGTTCTGTGGCGCGGTGGAGCGCAATTGCAGTGAAATCATCCGTCCCAGACCGTCAGCATCGGCCTGAATGTCGCTGCCCGCCTTGCCAACCGTGATGAACACCTCGAACGGATAGCCATGTTCGTCACTGTTCATGGTGATATAGCCTTTGCCGAACGGCGTTTGCCGCCGGACGGTTACGCCGGCTAACCGTCCAGGGCGCGGGTAGACGTGGTGTGGCGTGGCGACCTGCATGACTGCCGGTTCATCTTTGGCTTTTGCAGCCTGCTCCTTCTCCGCCCTCTCGTCCCCTTTGAGCATCAAGACCTGCTCGTCGCGGCTGCCGTCGCGATAGATCGTGCCGCCTTTGCAGCCTAGCTCATACATATACTCGTAGAGTTCCCCAACCTGTTCGACGGTGTAGTTGTTGGGTACGTTACAGGTCTTGCTGATGCTGGAATCCACCCACCGCTGAATCGCACCCTGTACCTTCACATGATCTTCTGGTGACAGTTCCATCGCCGTGACAAAATGGTCCGGCAGTTTGGTTTCGTCAGGGTGGGCATCAAACCACTCTTTGACCAGCGGAACCTGTTCTTCGTGCAGTCCCAGGCGGCTCTTGCGGTAGTATACCCAGGAGAAGAATGGCTCAATCCCAGTAGAGGTGTTGACCATCGTTCCGGTTGTCCCGGTAGGGGCCTGGGTTGTCAACGTCACATTGCGGATGCCATATTCGCGTACCTTTTCCCGAATATCCTCCGGCATTATTTCCATAAAACCACTTTGCAGGAACTGCTCGGCATCAAACTCTGGGAAAGCGCCTTTTTCTGCGGCCAGTTCGATCGATGTCTCATAGATCGCTCGTGCGAGGAAACTATACAGCTTGTCAATGAAAGCAACCGATTCATCACTGCCATAGCGAATTCCTAGGTTAATCATCAGCTCTGCCAGACCCATGTTGTTCAGGCCGACCCGTCGTTCGCTGAGCTGCTGCTGTTTGTTCTGCTCGAAGAAGTAGGGCGTAATATCAATGACGTTATCAAGAAAACGCGTCGCGTAACGGGCGGTCATATCCAGTGCGTCCCAGTTCACATCATGCGTTTCTGCATCGTAGAACTGCGCCAGATTGATTGCGCCTAGGTTACAGACGCCAAAAGCTGGTAATCCTTGTTCGCCGCAATTATGAACCACAAGACCATTAGCTACGAAGGAATGTGTGAGCGGCTCCGTTAGATCGAAAACATACTCGCTACCCTGCAGTGTGATGGACTCTACTGTCGCAAGGAAATGTTCTGTGTAGGGGCCACGCTTACCTCGTGTAATATAGTCCGTGAGTTTGCCCTGTTTGTACTCGACAAGAAAACCAATCTCATCGGCGAAAACTGTCATATTGTGTTTCGTCACGACCAGTACATGTTGGGCTGCACACCAATAAGGTTTTGATTCCCGGTTGGAATCCAGGAGTTCACGGTAACCCGCCTCGCGCCGATTGCGATAAATACGGCTGGCGATTCCGAAGTTGAGTAGGAGTCGCTGAACACCCTCTAACAACTCTAAGGTGCTGGCAGCAAGTCGTATGCTGCCTCCCTTCTCTCCGCCATCCTGAAAACTGCCATCCGCTGTGAAAAGGGCCTGCAAGAAGCCACGCTGCATATCCTCGGTCCCTGCATATACCCCTTCTGGGACGATATGTTTGTTATCTGCTAATCCGTATTCACGCGCGATTGATACCAAACTTGTCGAACTAACACGAGCTTCATCCCGACTGGCGATCTCCGTTACTCCAACCGGGTAAACACGCTGCGTCGCTGTCAAAGGGGCTACAAGTTCATTGACATAACCGGCAAATTGAGGTGCCAGTTCCTGTTTTTCCTCACCGAAGAATGAGAGGACTACCTCGTCTCGCTTTAATGTTCCATCGCCCACTAGCCAGCCCAGAACACGACCACCCTCCAGCGAACCTTTTAAGCCAAATCCACCTTTGCGATTGAGGATGTGAACCTTGTCGTTGGGTTTCAGGTCATGCAATTCAACCCACCCGGAAGGTGTCATCAATTGGTGGTCAGCAGTTGCACGCAGGGAATACCCTTCTTTGGTCACAAGGCGAAACACTGGCTTCGTTCCGGTCAGGAATACCCGCGAAGCTGGTGCAGTTGTTTCGAGATGACCAAAACGCCCATCAGTGACTACGTTAACGTTCTGTTCCTGGTCGAATAGTACACGGGCGCTGACAAGACCTTCATCCGTGTAGATCAAAGTATCCCCGGTGACACAGGGATTGGTGCTGATGATGGGGGAGTAGTACCAACTGTTCGACATCTTGTTATAGCGTTCACGGAAGAACACACCGGGTTCAGCACTGGCCCAGGCACTTTCAATAATCGCGTTCCACAATTCGCGGGCTTTTACTGTGCGGTAATGAATCACCCGGCGGTTATCAGCTACCCATTTTTCTAGGTTGCCATCCCACACCTGGTCGTAATCCTCATAACTGGTATCCGGGAACACCAGTTCCCAATCCCCATCCGCTTTGACCGCTTCCATGAGTTTGTCGGAGATGCCCACGCTGATATTGGCATTGGTGATCTGTCCTGCGGTGCGCTTGCTGTGGACAAAATCCAGTACATCAGGATGCCAGTCATTGAGGATGAGCATGAGAGCGCCCCGGCGTGAATTATGCGTAACCACGCCATTTGCCAGATATGTATGGTTTTCATTGACTTCCAGATCGAGCGTGAGTGACTGCCCCGCATTCGTCACGGTATCCACGAAAACAAACCAGGTATCATTCACGGGTTGAGCGTGTTTGGCAAAATCTGGATGATCGTGAGTCAGGTTGACATAGGCTGAGTACGTGAGATTACGATCACCACGTTTGTACCGCAATAGCTTGCGGCGGAGTCTTCCATCTACCGACTTGATACGAACCCCGTTTGCGCGAGTGCTTGTTTGTGGCAGAGCGGTAGCGGTCAAAACGGGTTCAATCCAATATTCCGGGTAAGGCAGCACATAACTGTGCTCTCTACCGAGGTCAGGCTCAAAATCGTAGCATACAGCAAACCGGGAATCAGGATCGCAACCGATGTTCGAGCGCCAGTTTTCCAGGCCACGTACCGAGTGGATTCGCAGTCGCCACATTTGCTGGTCGCCATAGCGATCTATGGAATAGGGGAAGGGTTCAATCTTGATCGGGCAGCCCAACCCGATTAAGAGCGTACCCACCTCATCAATCAGATGTTTTGAACTACTGGATAATGTTGGGTAGCTGTGGGAAAGTCCTCCATCGGCCTCAAATAAACCGCGCAGGAATGCGCCCACCACCTGGGGCGGACTTTGCCGAATGAGACGCGGCACATGCACATCATGGCTCTTATTCTTGGTGAAGCCATTCATGTGAAGGAACTCTTTCACAGCCCGATTGCTGATAATCATGGTGACTGAAGCATCATCCGCCTTCTGCTGCATCCGAACATTCACACCGGCGAACAAGCGACTCAGCAGTTCCGGCATGGCATCCATCAGATAGCTGGAATGCGCGACTGATACCCCCAACCGCCAGTCCCCTTCACGGGTCGTCATGAAGCCATCACCCGCGAAATATCCCAGGAAAAACGCCAGCTCTTCATCAAGAATCTTCGGGAAATTAACCTCATCCTGATTCTGATGTTGAATAGTGGGCTGTTTCAGTGCCTGGAATGTGCCACGATGCTGACCCAGCTTGACCAGAATGGCATCACCGGTTTCAAGTTCACTCAGTTGTTTCCAGACTGGCCCCTCAGTCGTCATGACTTTGACTTTGTGGTTGGGTGTGCCAGTAATGGTTATCCCCATGTCTGTCATAACACGGAGAACATCCGCCACACTATTGTTGTAGACTCGCTGTGACAAACGCGGCCCCACGTCGGTCATGATTGTCAGCGATTGCTCACGCCATCCTTTGTCTTCATGGCGCACGATTTCATCTAAGCGGAGCAGCCCTTTTTCAGTAAAAACCAGTGTATCAGGAGTCAGGCAGCCTCCCTGTTCGATCAGGCCGGTGACAAAACTGTAAAGAGCACCCCAGGAAACTGATCCACTGGAACGACCATTCACGCCTTTCACATAGGCTTGCTTCGGGCGCAGACTGGAGATATTGATACCCACACCACCGCCCCGCGACATAATTTCCGTCATCTGGAGCAGGGTTTCGATAATCCCGCCGCGCGAATCACGGGGTGAGGGGACAACATAGCAGTTATAGAACGTAAGTTCCTGATCTGTCCCGGCTGCGGTCAGGATGCGCCCGCCGGGGACGAATTTCCAGTCATCCAGCAACCAGCGAAAACGCTCCGTCCAGACTTCCTGAAGTTCGGGTGTAGCTTCGGCAGAGGCGATTCCGGCGGCGACACGATCCATCATCTGGCCGGGGTCGGTTTCCAGGGGTTTGTCTACATGCTCAATGTCACGTTCAACGATTTCGCCATCCAGCAGCTTGATCGTGACCACAGGCAGGTTCATGGCCTCAACCGTGCCGATTTCGCGCTGGCCGGTCTTGGCATTCACCACCACAATCACGGTATCGCCAACCGCCAGCGTAGAGCGCGTCATATCCTTCTGGGCATAACGATCCAGAAAGATTTTATAACCAAGTTCGTGTAAAGCGTTGTGCTGAGTTGCTTTTGATTGAACCATATTGACACAATCTCTCGCTTTCGTTAACAATACAAATGTTCTATGAACACACGGGAAAATGAAGCCAAACCCCCATAGCGCGGTGGCAAAATGGGGGTGCGTTCAGCCCATGTTCTGATGCTATTTGATATTGGATTCTGTTATGTACTTTATCATGATCGGGGTTTCATGTCCACTCGAATTCGAGTATGGTTTGGTTAGAAAATAGTCTGCAAACTGTTACAGATTTCCCACAAAATGCCACAATACCCAAACAGCCGCTCTGGACACGCTGCGCTATAATTTGGGGAGGAATCTATCATCATATACGCCAGGAAAACACCTTGTTCCGAAAGTCTTTCGCCGCCGCCCTGCGCGGTTTTTTAAGGGGTATTGCGCGCCTGTTATGGCGCGGGTTTGGGCATCTTGCGCTGCTGGAACTGCTCACCATCACCCTATTCGGGGTTTTATACATCGCCTCTATTGTGCCAGCCCCACAATATGCTTCAGCGCGGAACCTGGACGCGCAGCCTTTACTGAATATTCTACTCAACCCGGAGATGCGCCAATCCGGGCTGGAACACGAGCGCCTGTCGGGGGTGCTGATACCAGCGGAAATCGGACTCAAGCAATACGGCTATATCCCCGCCTGGAACCCCTATATGGGAACGGGTGAACCGCTCATCAATAATGCTTTCAGCTACTTGTTTAATCCCTTTTACAGTTTGCCTGTACTGATATTAGGCGCGGCCCAGGGCAGCAAGTTTGCCATGTTTCTCTCCGTGTTCATCGCCGGGTACAGCATGTGGGTTCTGGCGCGGGCGATTGGTCTGGGTGCGGTGGGGCGGGTGACTTCCGCCACGCTGTATATGATGAGCGGCGGAATTGTTGCCAAGTTCTATCAGGGGCATTTCCAACTTGGCCTGAGCCTGGCCTGGCCGCCGCTGGTGCTGGCCGGTCTGTGGTGGACACTGCGGGCTCGTGATCGTCGCGCTCCGGTGATGCTGGCCGTCGCTTTTGCACTGCTGTTTTTCTCTGGCAATATTTACTACACCCTGCATACCCTTATCGGTATGGTCGTGATTACACTTTTGCACCTATGGGAACGCGCCCCGGAATCCGGCAGGTGGCGTTTTCAGAAAGACAGGTTGCACCGAATAGCGATTGGTGGCGGGTTTGCTTTCGGGCTGGCGGCATTGCAGTTCTTCCCGGTGTGGGCAGTGCGTGACTTCGTGGATCACGCCGTCCAGCATTTCAATAGCGCCGGTCAGCTTGCCGGGAGTTACGGCCTGGCACAGGCCACTACCAACCTGATTTACCCCTGGCCGAAGTGGATTGTTTTCGAACAGCCGAATGTAGGCTTGAACGTTGTCGTGGATTATGCCTATATCGGCCCGTTGGTTTTCATCTTCATGATCACGGGTATAGTGGCGGCGTTAGTGGGACGATTGGCATTCGTACAGCGGTATACCCGTGTAGTGCTGGCTGCGTTTGTGCTGGCGCTGTTGATGATGATTTGGGGAGCGGGGCAGTCGCCGATTCTGGCCTGGCTTTATGCCCATTTGCCGCTGTTAGATGAATTTCGCTTCGTGGGGCGGGCGCTCACCGTCGCTGCGATGTGGTGGATTGTTCTGGCCGGTATCGGGGTAGACATCCTGTGGCAAATGGCGGCGGAAATCGCCCCGAGAACGGCTATTCGTGACCGGTGGCGGCTGCTGTTGGCGATGGGGCTAGCTGGTGTGACATGGGGCTATTTCTTCGTGTACAGCTTGGCAGGGCAGACAACCCGGCTCAACATGGTCTTCTATAACTTTCGGTGGCTGAATACGCTGGATGCAATCCGCCTGACGAGTTTTTCACAGGCAGTAGAAACCCTGTGGTTATTCGTTCTCGTGGCAGTGGGGGTGGATACGGCTCTACTTATGCTGGGGCTTGCCGTTCAGGCCGTGTGGAAATACGCTCGCACCAGATGGTTTAAGGGCATCGCGCGTTTTATAAATCCCTGGGTAGGGACGCACCGCCGTGCGCCTTGGTTTAGAGCGCGTAGGGGTAGGGACATGATATATCACGCCCCTACGGGAGACCAAGACGCCGAAAAGGGCTACGTGGTGAGTGGCTGGCGGCGTGGGGCGGCACGTGTAATCCGGGTAAGCGTCCTCATCGGCTGCCTGGCTGCCGCTGCTGACCTCATGGTCGCCAATAGCCCCTTATTCACGTTTCAGCATCCTCTGGCAAACTACAATTCACTTTACCAAACCGCCCGGCAAGCTGACCCTGAAGCGCCTTTCCCGGCGATCAATCTGCCATTCACACCGCTGGCTTATGACGCCTATTATGCCCAGGTACGGAATTGGGGACTAAATGAAGGCTGGTCGCCGATTGCGCTGCCGGGTGTGCTGCCCGCCGGCAAGACGATTCCGAATCTGCCACGCTGGGCAGTGGTCATCGCTGATAACGTGTTTGGAGCGTCCGGGGCACTGGCGCAGCAGTTTGTGGATGCGTATGCTTATCGTCTGCGGGACTGCCAGCTCCTCCCGAATTTTGTGGCGGGGCAGCCCTGCGAACCCGGTGCGCCCTCGACTGCGCTATTATATGAGGATGCCGCCGCGCTGCCTTATTCTTTTATTGTGACCAGCGACCAACTGCGCGAAGCGCCGGAGACACTCATGCGCGAAACCGTCATCCCGGTCACGGTTGAGTCGCACCGGATGGATACGATAGTCATTCAGGCGACTGCTCCGGCGCAGAATCAAACAGAGGGCGCGAACCCTCTGCCAGTCTACTATCTGGTTGTTGAGGAGACCCATTTTCCAGGGTGGGAAGCATCAGTCGAAAACACACTGGTTGAGATTGTGACCGTACAGACGAGAAATATCTCCACAGACCCCATTAAAGGGTTCATCGGCATTCCACTGCTGCCAGGCACACATACCTATACGCTGCATTTTCAACCACCAGGTTTTGCCCTGGGGTTACTGCTGTTTACGTTCACCCTGATTGCGCAGACTGTTTACCTACTCGTTCCACACCTGAAACGGCGGACTTAACGCCGTTTCCGCAGGAATGTCGGAATATCAATATCGTCCTCATCATAGACTCGTGATGGCACGTCATTGGGCTGTGGCGGTTGTGCCGCCGGGCGTGGCTGCGCTGGTTGAGCCGGGAGCGGCTCTTGCGGTTGGCTCATCGGTGGTTGCGCCGGGAACTGCTGCGGGCGCTGTACCGGGTGCTGCGTTGCGGCAGGGCGCTGGACGGGTTGCGGTTGGCGGAACGGCGATTCCACCTTACGCGCCACCCGGCTCGGCTCGAAACCGGTTGCGATCACCGTGATGCGGACTTCATCGCCCATGTTCTCGTCAATCTGCGCTCCGAAGATCAGGTTGACTTCAGGATGCGCGCTTTCCTTGATAATGGCTGCCGCTTCATTGACCTCGAACAGACTCAGGTCAGTGCCGCCGGTGATGTTGAACAGGATGCCGCGTGCGCCATCAATCGTCACGTCGAGCAGACCGCTGCTAATCGCCAGCTCAGCCGCACGTCGGGCACGATCATCGCCATCGGCATGTCCAACCGCCATCAGGGCCGCGCCGCCTTCTGACATAATCGTGCGGACATCGGCAAAGTCCAGGTTAATGAGCGCTGGGACAGTAATCAGTTCGGAAATCCCCTGGATACCCTGGCGCAGTACATCGTCCGCCAGCGAGAAGGCCTGCTGCAAACTGGCGCGTTTATCCGCGATCTGAAGCAGCCGGTCATTGGGGATCACGATCAGCGTGTCCACCTGACTCTTGAGCGATTCAATGCCCGCTTCGGCAGACTGCGAACGACGGCTGCCTTCAAAGCTGAAGGGGCGAGTGACCACGCCAATCGTCAGTGCGCCGAGTTCCTTAGCGATCTGCGCGATAATCGGAGAGGCTCCGGTGCCGGTGCCGCCACCCATCCCGCCAGCGATAAACACCATGTCCGCGCCGCGCAGCACTTCGTAAAGTTCCTCTGAGCTTTCTTCAGCGGCTTTGCGGCCAATCTCCGGATTGCCTCCTGCGCCCAGGCCGCGAGTCAGCTTGTCGCCAATCCGTACACGGGTCTTGGCCTTAGAGAGCATGAGTGCCTGGTTATCGGTGTTGACGGCGATAAACTCAACGCCGCCAAGCCCTTCATTTATCATGCGGTTAATGGCGTTGCCACCGCCACCGCCCACACCAATGACTTTAATCTGTGCGAAATTCTCGCCAGGTACGAACTCATCCATACAAGGTCTCCTCAACAAAGTGTTTCCAACTATATTCATCCGCTGGAATACATTCCATTGTACTCACAACTGAATGTTTAGCAACCGCATTATTTGTTTGTCACCCGCCCGGCAAACAGGCATCCCTGATTTATGAATCTTGGTCGGGCAGCAGGCGCTTGAACAACCCGCCCAATGCGCGTCCGATCCCGCCCACTGGCAGCGAACCCGAATCCGCAAGCGAGAGCCGCACTACCGGGTCGAGTTTGAGTCCCAACCGCAGCAAGCCGACACTGGTACTGTACGCCGGGCTGCGGAGTGAATCCGCCATGCCGGTCAGCCGTTCCGGTTTTGCCAACCGTACCGGGAATTCGAGTTCCCGCGCCGCGATTTCCTGGATACCGGCCAGTTCCGTACAGCCGCCGGTCAGCACCGCTCCCGCCCGCAGCAGGCCATCATACCCCGAACGCTTGATTTCCTTCTTGACCATATCAAACAGTTCGGCCACGCGCAGTTCGATAATCTCCGCTAATTCGCGCCGCTGTACTTCTACCGGGATACCATCACCAAAAGGTTCCACACGGAACACTTCCAGCGGGTCTATCGCCTTAGTCACCGCATGACCATAGCGGATTTTGACGGCTTCGGCTGACTCCGATGGTACGTGCATCCAGTGGGTAATGTCACTGGTGATTAAGTCCCCACCCACCGGGATCACTGCCGTATGCCAGACCGTGCCTTCAATAAAGATCGCCAGGTCAGTCGTTCCGCCACCAATATCAATAATGACGACGCCCATCTCGCGCTCCTGGTCGGTCAGGACGGCGTCGCCGGAGGCCAGCGGATTGAGGATGAACCGGTCTACGGTGATTCCAGCGGCGTGAACCGACTGTTCCAGATTTGCCAGGTTGGTCGAGGATGCCGTGATGATATGGGTTTCCACTTCCAGCCGGAAGCCGTGCATCCCAATCGGGCTGCGAACACGCTCCTGCCCGTCCAGCGAGTAGCTGCGCGGGACGATGTGCAGCACTTCCCGGTTATGTGGGATCGCAATCGCGCGGGCGGCGTCCATCGCCTTTTCCAGGTCTTCAACGCGCACGCCGCGCTGCCCAGTAATCGCCACTGCGCCCCGGCTGTTGATGGAGGCAATATGTCCACCAGCCACGCTCACGAAAGCCCGGCTGATATCGAAACCGCTCGTCTTTTCCGCTTTATGGACCGAAGCGGCAACAGCAGCGGTCAACTGCCCCATATCGTTGACCACCCCTTTACGCATTCCCTGGCTGGGTTCAATCCCTACGCCGACCACAAAAATATCATCGGCGCGGACTTCGCCAATCACCGTACAGATTTTGCGCGTCCCCACATCCAGGCCGACCACTAAATCACTCATAAGCGCGTTAACGTCCCCATGCTGCCGAGTAATAAGGTGCGTCCGGGTTCACCACGTTCACTTCCCCCGGCTGAATACCCCGTGAAAGCAGATTATTTATAATCCCATTGTAGATAGAAATTTTCTCTGGCATATCGGTACCAACCCCGAACCAGGCCTGCCAACCACGTATATCCTGAAAGCCCAACCCTTTGATCGGATCATAGCGCAGGAAGGGCAGGTCGGGAAATAAAGCGTGCAGCTGCAAAGTGCCGCTGACAATCGAGTCTTCCAACTGCGTGTTCGGCCCGATTGGTCCCTCGATTGAGTTTTCCGCCACCACCCGCACCAGGTCCGGGCGGTCTTCACGCTGGCGCATCACCCTGCCTTGCAGGTCAATCCAGGTTGCCACACCTGCTTGCTCCCAGACAAAAGCTGGTTCACGTTCCTCAACCACAATCTGTACCATGTTTGGCGGCCAGCCCACAATCACCTGGGCATCGGCAACGGTTGGTGAGCGCAGGATCGCCTGCCGCACTTCAACCGGGTCTACCCAGAAAACGTGCATATTGGCGATGCCGGTCAGGGCGAAAACTTCCTCTTTGGTCGTATAGTGCAGGCCGCCAACGGAAATACTGTGGATATAGAACACATCCGCCCAGAAAAAAACAAATAGCACCGCCGAAAGCAGTACCACAATTAGAAAACTGACAATACGCCAGTTTGCCGCGCTGCTGGTACGCGCCCCGTGCTGGATGGTTTCCTGCCCATCACTTTTAGCCGCCGGGACGCTCCGCAGGACTGCAGGAGTACGTCCGGTCCGCCGCCGGTCACGCGAACGCAAAGACATCAGGCTGTACCCTTACATATTGTAACATTATCCAACATTATCCCACAAGCCGCCAACACATGCACCCCAGGATAGAATTAGAACCGCTGCCCTTACTCAATTTCGCCCCATTCGCCTATGATCTCGATCTCAAGTTCGAGTTCCACGCCGGTTTCCCGCCGCACTGAGTCGCGTACATAGCGGATCAGCGCGTAATAGTCGCTGGCCGTGCCATTTTCGCTGTTAATAAAGAAGTTGGCATGAACCGGAGAAACTTGCACGCCACCAATCGTATGTCCCTTCAACCCGATTGAGTCAATCAGTCGCCCGGCATAGTCCCCCGGCGGGTTTTTGAAGATACTGCCCAAGCTGGCTCCAGGGGGCTGCGTGCGTCGGCGGTGTTCCAGAAAACGATCCATCTGTGCTTTAATTTGTGGAGGGTCGGCTTTGGTCAGCGCGAATGTTGCCATCAGTACCAGGAAGCGGCGATCGAGCCGCCCTTTCAGGCTGGAGTAGCGGTAATCATAGGCCAGGTCATCCACCGTGAGCATTTGCACGCCTTTGGTCGTGTCGAACAGGACGACATCGCGCACGACTGTCGCCATATCACTACCATGCGCCCCGGCGTTATTTACGACTGCGCCGCCCACTGTCCCCGGCACACTCACCGCCCATTCCAGGCCGGAAAGCCCTTGCGCCTGACATTTGCGCGCCAGAATCGTCAGCCCCGCGCCACCGGTTGCGGATACGTTTCGCCCCTCATGCCAGTCGCCAAAGGCGATTTCGGTGACATCGTTAATCACCACTAGCCCGCGAATCCCTTTATCGCTTACGAGAACGTTTGCGCCACCGCCCAGCAGTCGTACCGGGATGCCCTGCTGCCAGGCCGTCGCAATCACTGTGACCAGTTCTTCGGTGGAATCTCGGGCGATATACAGCCAGTCCGCCGGGCCACCTAAACGCGCCGCCGTATAACGTGCCAGCGGTTCATTCCGCATCAGCCGAGTCTGGTAAATCTCCGGCAGTTTCACGTTACTTTTCACCTATTCGCGCCCGGCGCGAGTCTAAAAACCGTTGACCAATCACCGGCGCATCCCCGGCGCTCATAATCAGAATCACCGCTGGCGAGGCGACCTCGGCCAGTAGCAGCGCCGCCGTCTGCTCTAAATTCCCGGAAGGGCGGGCTTTCGCATGTTGGATATGCCCCGCGACCATTGGCGCATCCACGCCCGGCATCGGTTGTTCACGGGCGGCGTAAATATCCGTCACCAGCACATGATTCGCTGCCGCAAAAGCCGCCGCGAAGCCATCAAGCAGCGCCTGGGTACGGCTGTAGGTGTGCGGTTGCCACACGGCCCAAATTGCCCGTCCGGGATACCGTTGGCGAGCGGCTTCCAGGGTGACGCGAATGGAGGTGGGGTTATGGGCATAGTCGTCTATCACGGCGATGTCATCCACCTCGCCGCGCAGCTCAAACCGGCGGCCTGTCGAAGCGAAGGACTCCAGGGCCGCCGCCAGGACATCATGCGCTGCGTCCGTCACGGCGTGTACCGTTGTGTAGGCGGCCAGCGCGTTCAGGACATTGTGTTTCCCCGGTTGTTGCAGGCGAATTGTTCCCTGGTTCGTCGCTTTGCCATCTGAGCCACTCTTGATAATGTCAAAACAGGTGCGTCCGCTATCGTCCAGGTGGATATGTCCGGCATGGATATCCGCTGCGCCGGAGAGTCCATATAGACGAGTCTGCGTATACCCGGCGTCGGCCATTTCCCCCCGAAGCTGTCGCGCCTGCGCGTCCTCACCACAGGCAACCAGCAGATGCGCCTTATCACGGGGGAGCAGGTGCAAGAAGTGGCGGAAGGATTCCACCATCTCATCCGGCGTCTTGAAGAAATCCGGGTGATCGTACTCGACATTGGTCAGCACAATGACATCCGGGCGTAACCCATGAAACATATTGTCATATTCATCGGCCTCGACCACGAAAAGTCCCCCGTTACCCACCCCAGCGTTGGTGCCAGTATTGCTCAACACGCCGCCCACGATATAGCTGGGATCACCGCCGCATTCGCGCAGCAGGTGAACAATCATGGCGGTGGTGGTGGTTTTGCCTTTTGTTCCGGCGACTGCAATCACCCGCTGCCCGACCATCAGATCGGCCATGATGTCCTGCCGTTTGTAAACCGGGATGCCCGCCGCCAATGCCGCCTGAATTTCGACATGGGTTGTCGTAATCGCTGAGGTCATAATCACCGCGTCCGCGCCCTGTATCTGTTCAGGAGCATGGCCGGTATAGACGGTTGCGCCGTCCCGTTCCAGCGCCGCCATGACCTCATTTCGGCTGCGGTCTGAGCCGGATACGGTATACCCCTGTCCCAGCAGGACGCGGGCAATCGCCGATAAGCCCGATCCGCCAATGCCAACCAGGTGAATGTGCTGTCCAGGATGAAGATGTGGCATAAAAGGTTTTGAGTCCCCGGTGATGTTCTTCGCTGCTTGACCCGGCTGTTTACAGTACAAAAATCACGAGCAGAAACAATAAAATCAGTGCAATGGTAAGCAGTTCACCACTCCCCCCCGCACCGCCCCCCAGCAGCACCAACGGGATTGACCCGATACTTTGGGCGCTGACGGATGTTGGGGATGGGGCGATGATAATCGGATTAAACGGGTAGTCGTTAATGTCCAGAAAATACCAGATCGAACCCCAGATCAGATACCCGTTAATCGCGCCCATCACCAGACCCAACAAGCCGTTTGCAAATGGGCTGTTGGCCCGCCGCCCGCGCGTGGTGACAATCGAACGGGATTGGTACGCGAAATACACTACCATCCCGAACAGGCCAACTTGAACCAGAAATACTTGGTCGCTAGGGACAGTTGCCAGGATGATGCCGCGCAGAATGTTATCAAACTGGAAGAGCGCGAACAGTGCCAGCAGAATCCCGGCCATCGAAATCACTTCTTTGTTCCAACCGCGCAGGATGCCGATAATGGCGAAAAAGCCAGCCGAAAAATATAACATCGCATACATTTCAATCATGCGATTACGCCCCACTAAATCACAATCAATACAAACAGAAAAAGTAATATTACAGCCAGCGCCAGCAGATCCCCCGAACCGGCTGGCCCACCGGCCAGGAAATACAGAGGGAGTATCGAAACCGTATCCGCGCTGGGTGAACCCTGAACAGGTGCGGTCACAAATGGCGCCAGCGGGTAATTATTGATGTGCATAAAATACCAGATTGAACCCCAGATCAGATACCCGTTGATAAACCCAGCCAACGCTCCCAGGATGCCGGATTGCAGCGCGTCCCGCCCTCCTTCTTTCGACTGGCGGTTCTCCCGCGCTCTCGCGGCTTCTTCTCCGATCAAGGCGCGGGTCTGATACGCGAAGAAAACCACCACACCAAAGAGAATCGTCTGGATGAAGAATTTCTGATCGGCAGTGAACGATACCAGGAGTTGGTTTCGTAAAAACCCGTCAAACTGGAACAATGCGAACAACCCCAGAACAATGCCCGCCATGGCAATCAGTTCTTTGTTCAGACCCCGCAGCCAACCGACTACGGCGAAAAGCCCCGCCATTCCCCACAAAAGCGCCGAAAGTTGCAGCATAGTGTCTCTTTATCCGCCTTCCGCCAACCGCGCTAATGCCTGCGCCGCATTCAGCGCCCCGTCCGGCTGTGCCAGTGACCGGGCTGTGGCTTGCATTGCGCTCAATCGTTCCGGGTTATTGAGTATACCCCGAATCGCCGGTAACAAATCCGCTGCCATCCTGTCTTCTGCCAGGTGGATGGCCGCGCCGCGCTGCGCCAACCAATCCGCGTTGCGCTGCTGGTAACGCCAAAAGTACGCCAGCGGAATCAGAATGGATGGCAGCCCGTACTGAGGCAGTTCGCCCAGCACACTTGCACCTGCCCGACTGACCACCAGATCCGCCGCCGCCAGTGCCAAGCTCATGTCCTCGTGCAGATACGGGAACGCAAAGTATCCGGCGGGATTTTCCAATACCTGCTGGCGCTGTTCCACCTCGTCCCAGGTGCGCGTCCCGGTGATATGTATAACCTGCACGCCATCGGTCAGCAGTTCCGGCAGAATATCCAGTAGAGCATGATTGACCGCCCGCGACCCCAGGCTACCGCCAAACACCAGCAACGTTTTCTTCGCTGGGTCGAGGCCGAAGTGCATTTGTCCCGCTGTGCGGGTCGCTCCCTGGAAAGCCTGCCGCAGCGGGTAGCCGGTGACGATGGTTTTTCCTGCCGGGAAGAAAGCCTGCGAATCGGCCACGGTGACAGCCACTTGCCGAGCAAAGGGACTTAACACCTTGATGGTTAGCCCCGGTTCAATATCCGGCAGATAAATAAGCACAGGCACTCGCAAAACCCAGCCCGCCAGCACCACCGGCAAACTGCTCCAGCCCCCGGTGGTCAAAATCACATGCGGGCGAAAGCGCAGGATCAGCCCGAAGGCTTGCAGCACACCGAACGCCAACTTTACCGCACTGACCGCCGCACGTAAAAGGCCGACACCGTGTACCGGGCCAGCCTGCACCTCGTCATAGCGATCAAATGCCAATCCCGACTGCTGGACTAAGCCGCGTTCCATGCCGCCAGGACTGCCTACAAAATGCAATTTAGTTTCCGGGCGCTGTATGACGGCTGCTTCGGCGATTGCCAGCACCGGATACACGTGGCCGCCTGTCCCACCCGCCGCGATCATAATACGCACTTACTGTACTCCGTTCAGGTCGTTTGAGTTTCTGCTGCTGCGCTTGTCGGGCGACGCTTAGCATCATCCCAACGCCGGAAAGCAGCACCACCATAGACGAGCCGCCAAAGCTGATAAACGGCAGCGTTGCGCCGGTAGGGGGCATCACCCCCGTCATCACCGCGATGTTCAGGAGCGCCTTGACCGCGATCCAGATCGTGATGCCGGATGCCAACAGTGCGCCGAACGAGTCCGGTGAACGCCGAGCAATCTGAAGGCCACGAATCACCAGGGCGATATAAAGCGCGATTACCAAAGCTGCCCCTAATACCCCCAGTTCTTCCCCGATTACCGCGAAAATACTGTCCGTATGCGGTGCGGGTAGATTCTGAAATTTCTGGAGGCTCTGCCCCAGGCCGCGCCCCGTCCAACCCCCGGAAATAAAGGCCTGAATCGCCGCCTGAACCTGATAGCTGGCCTGGGTGACATCTGACGAGCCGGAAATGAAGGACTGGATACGATCCTGAGCGTATCCCACCCCGCCATTCGTGATCCACACAATGCCCGCTCCGGCAATCGTCGTCCCCATGACCAGGAGCTGGATGATGTCCGCCCCAGCCAGGAAAAACATAATTCCTGAAACCACGAAAATCGTCGCTGCCGTACTCAGGTCGGGCTGAAGCATGACCAATCCGCCGACAATTCCCACCAGGACAGCAAAGGGTAACAGGCCGTAAGTGATGCTCCGAATCTGTGTCCGGCGCGAACTCAGCCAGGCCGCCATGTAGATCACGATCACGTATTCGGCCAATTCGCCCGGTTGCAGCGACCCGTTAATCAGCGCCCGCCGCGCACCGAAAGTGTCATCCCCGAATTGTAACACCGCGATCAGCGTGCCAATTGTCACCAGCAGCATCAGCACCGCTAAACGCCGCCACAGCCGGTAATTGATGAATGCCATCAACAGCATCACGAGCAAACCGATACCGATATTGCGCATATGCTCGGTGAATTTGACTAGTTCATCGCCGTAGACCAGGTAACTCCAGTCAAATGTCGTACTGTAAACCATAAGCAGGCTGATTGCCAGTAGGCTTCCTATGACAATCAGCATATAGGTATCCAGGGAAGCCCACCAACCGCGCCGCGTTTCCGTCGGGACGGGTTCGACTGGTGCGACCTTCGGCGTTGAACGCGGAGTCGCACGGATAACCGGCTCCATCGGCGTGTCTGCGTCCTGGTCTATAAAATGGGGTGTTGTGTGGTCAGTCATGACTGCTCTAGTCTATTATGTATGCTTTCTTACATCATACATTTTATGTGATATAGATTGGGATAAAGGTTCACTTTAGTCGCTGGCCGCTAGCCACTGGCGTTTTAGCTTGTTAGCACCTTAGCATTCTAGCTTTTTAAGCGACCCGGTTGCTTAATTTTCTCGCGGATGCGTGATAACTCGTCGCTACCCATAGCTGAAAACTGGTGACTGAAAACGCACCGACCTTGCCGAGCAGTCATTTGTCCCGAACCATTTCACATAGAACGTATCATGTATGCTATCTTACATTATTATAGTGCCATCACCAGTTGGCGAAAGTGTTCTCCACGTGCAACAAAGTCAGGATAGGCATCATAGCTCGTGCCACCGGGCGAAAGCAGAACAATGTCGCCGGGCTGTGCCACTGCTGCTGCCGCCCCGACTGCTTCTGCCAGAGTGTCTACTTGGGTGACTTTGGTCGTGCCTCCGCTAACCTGTTCAACCATCTTCACCACGATCTGCCCGGCCTGCCCGAAAGCGATGATATGCCGTGAGACGCGCAGCGCCAACCGGATCATCTCTTCCCAGGGTAAATTCTTGTCTTTTCCCCCGGCGATCAGTACCAGTGGCTCGGTATAGCTCCGCAGCGCCGCCACAACCCGTTCCGGCGCAGTGGCGATGCTGTCGTTCACATACGTGACCCCGTTCAGCACCCGCACGGTTTCCAGGCGGTGCGCCACCGACTTGAAATCCCGGATTGCCGCCGCCATCACTGCCGGGCTGACCCCGGCCACACCCGTGATGGCACAGGCCGCCAGCACGTTCAGGATATTATGGTCGCCCCGCAAGGGAATCGCGTCTTTTTCGAGAATCACATGAGAGTCTCCATCTGGGCTGGCCGTCCCGACCAGCATCAACCGCCGCCCGGCCAGAAACGCCCCGTTTGCGACCATGTTCTGACCGCTGAACCACACCGGCTCATCGGGGAGCAGGTCTGCCAGTTGACGACTGCCCGCGTCGTCATAGCCCAACACGGCAAAATTACCAGTTTTCTGGTGGCGGACGATGTTCGCTTTCGCCTGGGTGTAGGCTTCCATGGTGCCGTGCCGATCCAGGTGATTCGGGGTGATGTTCAGGACTGCCGCAATCGGTGGGCTGGTCGTCATCAGGTCGAGTTGGAAGCTGGAAAGTTCCATCACCACCCGGTCATCCGGCGTGATCTCGTCCAGCACATCCAGCAGCACATCCCCGATATTGCCACCGACCCAGGTTTTGAAACCCGCCCGCCGGAGGATGTCGCCAGTCAGCGAGGTCGTGGTCGTTTTGCCTGCGCTGCCGGTAATGCCGATCACCGGGGCCGGGCAGCGTTCCAGGAAAAACTGCGCGTCGTTCGTTAAAGGAATGCCCCGCGCTATGGCCGCCCCTACAATCGGCAGGTCGAGCGGTACGCCGCCGGATACACACAACGCATCCACCCTGTCCAGCAGGCTTTCTGGATGCCCGCCCAGCACGAACTCCACATTGGAGAAGGTGGCGATTTCATCACGGAGCGTTTCGGCGCTCCGGTTGTCACTGACGATGACCTGGGCGCCGAGAGTCGGCAGCCAGCGGGCCAGCGCCTTACCCTGGCGGGCAAAACCCAGCACCGCCACCCGTTTACCTGAAAGCGAATCGGGAGGAATCATAAACGACTGCCCAAATTCAAGTAGGAGTCGAAGAATTTGCCGGATGGGATGTCAATCTTAGTCATAAGCGAGTTCCGGGAATTGATTACGGAAAATCAGCCAGTAAAGACGGACGATAAGATCGTCAATTTTGTTCTCATGACTCAAGTTTTTATCGGCCCATAGGGGAACTTTTAAATGAGCAGGATGGTTACTGAAACCTCTTTCTAGCTCGATATCTTCAAGCAAAGCAAGAACATTTCTATCAGAGAATCCGAGGCTAGCGACATATTCAAACTCTTTGAATTGAAATTCAGACGTAGCTTTTGACCAAAAGGAGACAAAGAAAGCACCTTTATTAAGTGAATTCTTGAAATTGTCAGTTACGGATTGCCACCATGATACACCCTCAACTTCAGGTTTAATATCAATCCAAGGAGTAGCAAAATATCTTTGCTGTGACATATACTGCCATATGAAGTTGAATTTAGTTTCATCGTGTTTGGTATATGTATAGATTATCAGAAGATCCAATGGGGGAAAGCCATGTTTACTAAAAATCATAGTCTGAGCATCATAACGAAATACAGTTTTTTTTGCGCGTAAAGCATAATCACGCTCAAAGGCTACCCAAAATGATTTCGCAGAGTAGCCACCTTCAAGATATATAACGCCATCACAACCTAGAATCGCTTCAATAAGGGAATTGCTCACGAAGTCCTGTGGCGAAACGCTGATTGGCGGAAAGATAAAAGGTTCAACACTATCCGGCAATTGCTTAATCATCTCATCGCGCACATTGGCATCTTTGTATGAGTGTGAGATGAAATATTTGCCGGGCGGGATTCGAGAGGTTGTCACTGTGCTGTTCCCTGTTGATAGCTGGATATCAGATAGTAGCAACTATCCAATCCGCACATTATCAAAATAGCCGAAAATATCCTCATCAAATCCAGTCCACATCTCAACAATACAAATTATTCATTTCGGGCAGGTATGAACGGCAGGTAACTATACAGGCCAGCATCACAACCGTCTTAAAGCAGCGCCAGCGCGATACCGATCATGGCACTGAGCAGCCCGACGAGCCATAACCGCTGGACAACCTGAGTCTCGCTCCAACCGCCTTTCTGAAAATGCAGGTGGATAGGCGCCATGCGGAACAGGCGAACGCCCTGGCCGGTTGCCGGGTCTTTCGTGCGTTTGAAGTACCACACCTGCAAGACGACGCTGATCGTTTCCATCACCGGCACGATGGCGATCACCGGCAGGAGAAGATACTGTCCGGTCATCACCGCGATAGTTCCCAGGGTCGCCCCTAACGCAAGTGACCCGGTATCGCCCATGAATAATTGGGCCGGGTGCGCGTTATACCACAGGAACGCGAAACACGCCCCCACCAGGATGAAACTCAATTGGGTGAGGAAAATCTGCTGCTGCAAATAGGCGATCACCCCATACGACGCGAAGGCGCTGGCGGTAATAATTCCAGCTAATCCGTCCATCCCGTCGGTCAGATTCACGGCGTTGGACATCGAAACAATGATGAACGCTGCGCCGGGGATATAGAGCAGCGGACTGATGTTGATCGCAAAGGGGAGTAAGGGGATTTGAATCTGATTGGCGTACTGAAAACCGCCGTCATACTGCGAAATCACCACCGCGACGGCCAGCGCCAGCACCCATTGGGCGCTGAATTTCGCCCGCGCCGAGATGCCCTGGCCGAGTGTGCCGCGCGACGTTTGGATGCCTTCCCAATCGTCCACCAGCCCCAGCATCGAGAAACTGACCAGCACAAACAGCGGCAGCAATACACTCGCGCCCGTCACGGTGCGGATCACGTTCACCAGGTTCAACCCCAGCGCGATCAGCACCACCGGAATCACGATCATGATGCCGCCCATCGTGGGCGTGCCGACTTTTTTCTGGTGTTCTGCGCTCAACTCGACCTGAATCTGCTTGCCGATTTTCAGGCGACGTAGAATTTCAACGAACGGCCCGCCCCAGATGACTCCGAGTAAAAAAGCGAACCCGCCCATCGTCAGCGCAAACGGCAGTCCTCCAGCCATAGTTCCTCTTTCTAACCGTCTACCACGCCGCCCTGAGCTTCCAGCGCATGGCGCACATCATCCGGCGGGATTTCCATCATCACCACCAGACGTTCGGCCAACCGCCGGAAACGCGGCGCAACCACCTGGCTGGCCCAGCGCCCGGTTGTGGGACGGTCTAACTTGATTAAAATTGCGACCTGGGGATCGTCCGCCGGCAGAAAACCGACGAACGTCATAATCCAGGCATTGGATTCATAGCCGATAGGGGAGGGGATTTCCGCTGTACCGGTCTTGCCCGCCACCGAATAGCCCGGCAGCGCCGCGCTGCCATCCAGCGAGTCGTTTTCGTTGACGACAGACACCATCATATCGGTCACAATATGGGCCGTTTCCGGTGAAATCGCCCGACGCAGGAATGTTGGCTGCGATTCGACCACCTGGTTGCCATCCACCACACGGGCGACCAAGTTAGGCTGCATCAGTAGGCCGTCATTGGCGATGGCAGAAACTGCCACCAGCATTTGCAGTGGCGTGACCGTCACACCCTGGCCGAAAGCGTTCGTCCCCAGATTGCTCTCGCTCCATTCCGGGTCGCCGGGAACATACATCGTCCCTGGCGCTTCACCTTCCAGGTTGACGCGAGTTGGGCGTCCGATGCCGAAAGCATCCATCGCGGCGTAAAAGGCTTCATGCCCCATTTTCAGGCTGAGAGTGGCCGCGCCCACATTCAGTGAATCCACCAGGATGCCACGCACATCCACCACACCATGTGCCCGTAAGTCCCAGTTCTTGACCACAATGCCGCCCACTGCCAGTTCGCCCTGATCCACGTAGGTGAAATCAGGTGTAATCGCGCCCCGGTCAAGCGCCCCGGCAACGGTCAGGACTTTCATGACTGACCCCGGTTCATATTCATCGCTGATGGCCGGGTTGCGCCAGATATTCGCATCCACGCTGGCATAGGCATTCGGGTCGAATGACGGCCAGCTTGCCATCGCCAGAATATCTCCGGTGCGAGGGTTCATCACAATATAAGAGCCGCCTGTTGCCCCGGTTTCATCTATCGCCAACGCCAGTTCACTCTCGACCAGGTATTGTATATCCCGGTCAAGCGTCAGGTAAATGCTGCCGCCTTGGTCGGGTGTCTGGTCATCCGGCAGATCAAAGGGGATGTCACTCACGACCTCTTCCCGAATGCGCCCGGCGAGTTGATCCTGGTAATAGCCTTCAACCCCGTAATAGCCTTGCAGGTCGCCGCCCACAAAACCGATAATCTGCGCGGCCAGTGTTCCCTGAGGGTAGCTGCGGCGGGGGATTTTCTCAATGTCCAGGGCCTGCAAATTCAGCGCCTCAACCTGCTGCCCGATTTCGGCGTTCACACGCGGCGTGAGCAGTACCCAGGGATCGTCACTATTGATTTTTTCGTACGTTTCCAGTTCGTCCAAACGCAAGATCGCGGCGAGCTGGGTGGCGACCCGCCGTTTATCCGAAACCAGGCTGGGGCTGATCCCGATGCGATACTCGACTGTATTTTCCGCCAACCGCTGCCCGCTATGGTCGTAAATAATCCCGCGCGCCGCCGCCAACCGTACATTCCGGTTATAGTTCGGGCGCAGTTCATTCGCCACTTCCGGGGCGATCTGCTGGAACGACACCAGTTGCAGCAGCAGATACCCACTGGCGACAATCATCCCGATGATGACAATTGGCAGTCGGCGGTTGAAGATGTCCTGTTGCGTTTGCGCAGCCTGCATGACGACCTAACTCCCTGATTGTGAAAAATCCTGGAATTGATGTGTGAAGTTATCCCATTGCTGTTGCAGCCAGCCCCCGAACGTTTCATCGTAGACCGGCAGATTAGCTGCCTCTTCCTGCGCCACCTGTAACTGAGTCGACTCACGGTTCGGGTTATAGCCATCTACCACCAGATATTCGATCTGGTCGCGTTCAGCTTCCACAAAACCCAATTCCAGCGCCCGTGACCGCAGCCGGAATACCGTCCGCAACTGCGCGATTTCTGAGCGAATCTGCTCATTAGACTGTTCCAGCAGGTTGCGTTCGGCGATCAACTCCTGCAACTGCCGGTTGAGCGTGGCAATCGAAGCAGCCTGCATCAGGTAAAGTGCACCGATAATCACGGCTATAAACAATCCTAAGGCCGCCAGCGCCGCCGTTTGCTGCCGCAGTCGCCAGGTCGTATTTCGGAGGGCATGTCCCAGCCAGTCCTGTGTGGGTGTGGTCACGCTGTCAGTTTCTCCACAACGCGCAGCTTCGCGCTCCGGCTGCGCGGGTTCGCCTGAATCTCATCTTCCCCAGCGACAATCGGCTTGCGGTTGATGAGTCGCACGCTGGCCTGATGCCCGCAGACACAGATTGGCGTTTTCGGTGGGCAGATACAGTCGGTACTCGCCAGCTTAAAAGCTTGTTTCACCAGCCGGTCTTCCAGGCTGTGAAAACTGATCACGGCCAGACGTCCGCCAGGCATGAGCAGGTCAATCGCTTCCGGTAGAACACGTTCAATGATACTCAACTCGTCGTTTACTGCAATCCTGAGCGCCTGAAAAGCGCGGGTTGCCGGGTGAATTTTATCTCCTTTGCGGCGGGGTAACGCGGTTTCAATCACCGTCGCCAATTCGCGGGTCGTGTGGTAGGGACGCCCGGCAATAATGGCCCGTGACAGCCGTTTTCCCTGAGGTTCTTCCCCGTAGCGGTAAAACAGGTCGGCCAGTTCGGATTCATCCAGATAATTCACGAGTTCCGCCGCTGTAGGCCGGTCACTTTGCGGGTTGAAGCGCATATCCAATGGGCCATCCTGCATGAAGGCGAAACCGCGTTCGGCAGTATCTAACTGCATCGAAGATAATCCCAGGTCGAGCAGAATGCCATCCACCGCGTCCCAGCCGATGCGCCGCGCTTCTTTGACCATATCCGCGTAACTGGCGTGGACGATATACACACGCTCCGTGTAGGGACTGAGAGTCTGCCTTGCTTTTGCCAGCGCCGCTGGGTCACAGTCTAATCCCAGCGCCTCTTGCACACCTCCCGCCAGCAGCGCCCGTGTATGCCCGCCCGCGCCCAGTGTGCCATCAATCAAACGCCGGGCAGGGTGCAGTACCTCTACGACGGCATCCAGTAAAACCGGAATATGCGCCATGCTTATATCCCCAGGTTGTATAAGGTTTCCGTTTCTGCCAGAGTGAGAGTCACGTCGTTGAGTGTAGCACGCCAACTGGTCGGCTCCCAGAGTTCGAGGAAGGTTTCCATCCCGGCGATCAGCACCTCGCTATCCAACGCAGCATAATCCCGCAGGTAGGCCGGAATCGAGATGCGTCCCTGGCGATCCAGTGTCAGTTCCATCGCGCCAGAGAACAGCAGGCGGCGCAGTGCTCGCCCGGTAGGGTGGGTGATAGGCATCTGGTTCAGACTCTCGCATAATGAAGTCCACGCCGTTTGTGGGTATACCACCAGGTTGCGATCCAAGCCACGAGTCAGGACTGCGCCCGAAGTCAGGTGAGGACGAAACCGCGCCGGGATAATCAGTCGGCCTTTTTCATCTAACTGGTGAGAATATTCGCCCCAGAACATGCCTTTTACCCCGCCGGTCTTTGGTGATAGATATGGTGTGGAAAACCAGAAAAATTATACCACATTATCCCACATCCTTTTGATGAATCCCACATAAATACTGAGGTTATGAGGAAAACATGACCAAGTGCCTAAAAGTCATAGCGCTGCAGCGGCAGATGTTTTACACTTATATTCAAATACAGATTCGATTCTTATCCTTAACAATTTAGGTATATAGAATTCTCAGTGAATCAAAGGAGTCTCTTTATGCGTGAAGCAGTCATTGTGGGCGCAGTGCGTACCGCTGTCGGTAAATCCAAGCGTGGTGTCACCGCTACCGCCCGTTCCGACGACATGGCCGCACTCGTCGTTGAAACACTGATGGAACAGACCGGCGGTAAACTCGATCCGATGGAAATTGATGATGTGATTATGGGCTGTGCGATGCCGGAAGGTTCGCAGGGATTGAATTTTGCCCGTGTGATTTCGTTGCGGGCAGGGTTGCCGGTTGAAGTGCCGGGCATGACCGTGAACCGTTTCTGCTCCAGCGGTTTGCAGACCATCGCTATCGCCGCCGAACGTATTATTGCCAACGGCGCGGACGTGGTTATTGCCGGGGGCGCGGAAACCATGTCGCTTGTCCCTATGACCGGCTTCCGCATCAGCCCGAATCCTTATATGGCGGCTAATGACCCGAATGTCTATATGAGCATGGGGCATACCGCCGAGCATGTGGCCGATGAATTTAATGTGTCCCGCGAGGATATGGACGAATTCGCCTATAACAGCCACATGAAGGCCGCCCGTGCTACCGATGCAGGGTATTTCGCTCAGGAAATCGTTCCTTTCCCGATTGAAGAAACCGTTGTTGGGGAAGATGGTCGTCCTCAGACCGTGACCACCTTGCTCACGGAAGACGAGCATCTGCGGCGGGATACCACGCTAGAAGGATTGGCCGGGCTGAAACCGGTGTTCCGCCAGGGCGGGCGCGTCACCGCCGGGAATTCCAGTCCGCTGAGCGACGGCGCTGCCGGTGTGATCGTGATGGAAGCGGGTAAAGCGGCGCAGCTCGGGTTGAAACCGCTGGCGAAGTTCGTCAGTTTCAATGTCGCCGGGGTACGCCCGGAAGTCATGGGCATCGGGCCGATTAACGCCGTACCCAGGCTGCTCAAACGTACCGGGATGAGCCTGGATGATATCGATCTGATCGAACTGAACGAAGCATTCGCCTCGCAGTCGCTGGCGGTCATCCGTCACCTGGAAATGAACCCGGAAAAAGTCAACGTGAACGGCGGCGCGATTGCGCTCGGCCACCCGCTGGGCTGCACCGGGGCGAAACTCACCGTGCAGATCATCAATGAGATGAAGCGCCGCAACAGCAAGTATGGCATGGTGACGATGTGTATCGGCGGCGGCATGGGTGCAGCCGGTCTTTTCGAGAACGTGAATTAGTACACAAAATAAGGTGTAGGGGCGGCCCGGTGTAGCCGCCCAGGGGAGCGCACACTGGCGCTCCCCTACTTGTTCTCCCCTATTCTTCAGTATGGAAATGAGAAGGAAGGGATGAGGTAAGCTAATGCGGATAGGTTCTTAACGTTTCCGCAAAAAAGCCTGCCCGCCTTCGGTCAGTGCCGCCGCGATCAGTGCTTTCGCCAGGTCAAAAACCAGGAAAGGGGCCGCGCCCGCAGTCCACGCTTCCGCCCAGGTGATGCCGTTTTCAAAATGGATATTTCCGTAAGCTTTCAGCCAGTAAACTCCGCAAACATACAGGACGATGATCCCGGCCACGCCTGCCAGCCAGCGCTGCCAGACCCGTTCGCCACCCCGTTCAACCAGCACACCGGCCACGAATGCAGTCGGGATGAACCCGATCAGGAAACCAGCGGTTGGCCCCATCAGTGCAGCAGTACCTAACCCGCGTGCGTCATAGGGCAAGCCAACGACGATCAGCGCGACATAGACCACCATACTCATTGCGCCATCGCGTGCGCCCAGCACCATACCTGCCAGAAGGACAGCCAACGGTTGCAGCGTGAAGGGTACGGGGCCGCCGATTTCAATTGTCACCCGCGCTGCTAGAATTGTGATAATGGTGAATGTGCCAATTCCCGCCAGACGGAATGGCAGCGCCAGGGCGCGGCTTTGTGGTAATGTTCGCAGGATAGACTATCCTTCCTAATGACAATACTCTGCCAATACATCCGAAATTCATTCTGCCAGCATAGTTCGGCCATTACAAAAACGGCTTCAGCTCCCTGGGAGGATAGATTTGAACATAATATTCCTGCCCGAACAAGTCCTGTAACATGGTTTCCGGGAACATATCCGGTGTGATTGGATATTGGGTACGGTGCTGTGAGATTGCAGAAATCTTCTGACGGATATACTCGCGCACATCAATCGCATGGGTTGCCAGTCCGACATTATCGGCTGTGGCCTGCCCCTGGTAAGCGCTGCCCAACACGGCTCCATCACCCCGCCCGGCGAAATTAGCCGGTTTGCCGGGGGATAGCACCAGGCAAGTGACCGCGCTCTTGGCGATGACATGCGCCTGACGGGTGTGGCGGTTGGCAATCCCCATTTCACCGAAGAAATCGCCTACGTGCAGCACATTCAGGTCAGTCAGCGAGCCATCCTTCTCCTCAAACTTGACATCCACTGTGCCGGACAAGATGACAAATAGGTCATTGGCTGCTTCACCCTGTTCGATGATGCAAAAACCAGGTGGATACCAGCGCACATTCACGAAATCATTGGCGTAATTCAACATGGTCGATTCTTCCGCAAAGAGGGAAAGCCCATGCACAAAATCCAGCGTTCCATGAAACCGGTTTTCCTGGGAAACCAGCCACTTTGCCAGGTGGTCAAGCAGCAGCAAACGGCGTTCTGGGAAATAGGCATAATACAGGCGAGTCGCAGAGTGGCTTTCAGGGTGGGGAGACGCAGAGCCATTCATGGTTTCGTAAAAGGCTTGTGTGGTGGCCTCGGCAATGGCGATATGGTCGGGATGCCCGTAGGCGCCATCCAACCCAAACGTAATCACAACATGGGGGCGGTACTGATGCATTACTTCAACAATATCGTCGACCAACTGCCGTCTGTCTGCCTGGTTGAGTGCACCATCCATATAGTCCCAGCACTCGATGTGCTTCACCCCCAGTGATTCGCACGACTGCTGAAGTTCCTGTTCGCGTATATAACCTAAGGTATAGCGAGTGGCAACACGGGTATCATTGATCTGTCCGGCCTGGCCTTTGGTCGCGGAAATGACCATCGTTTCAGCGCCCGCTGCGCTGTATTTGGCTAATGTTCCGCCGGAGCAGTAACATTCGTCATCGGGGTGCGCGTAAACAGCCAGTATCCGTTGTTGACTGATTGCCGGTAGCGATTCCATATTCTCCCTCCAAATATAGAACATCTCTAGCAGAATAGTGAAGATATCTATTTTATTGAAATATACGATATGCAGTATAACAGGGATCGGACATTTACGCAGCAGAGACCGAAAGCAATTTGTGTCATGCGTGCTTTCGGTAGTCATCTCGAATCATGTATAATGGGCGCAGTATTCATCCAGAGGTTCTTTTGCCGTGTTTGATAGCTACACTGTGACCGCCCTCAGCACCTATATTCGTGAATTGTTCGAGGTGGATTTTCGCCTTCAGGATGTGTGGGTCGAGGGAGAAATTTCCAATCTCCGTCAGGCGCCATCCGGCCATTGGTATTTCACCCTGAAAGACTCCCAAGCACAGTTGAAGTGTGTGATGTGGCGTTCCAGTGCCGAACAGCAGACCGTCGTTCCCCGCGATGGTGACGCGGTGCTGGCACATGGCCGCGTGAGTGTTTACGAAGCTCAGGGCGCTTACCAACTCTATGCGGATCAGATTCGTCCGGTAGGGGCGGGCAATCTCTACCAGCAGTTCGAGCAGCTCAAAGCCAAACTTCTGGCGGAAGGGTTGTTTGACGAGGAGCGCAAACGCCCTATCCCGACGTTCCCCCGGCGCATCGGCGTGGTCACTTCAGCGGGTGCGGCGGCGTTTCAGGATATTCAGAACGTCCTGCGGCGGCGTTTTCCGCTGGCCGAAGTGATTCTCAGTCCCACATTAGTACAAGGTGCGGATGCGCCCCCGCAGATCGTGGCAGCAATTGAACGTCTGAACCAATACACCGATGTGGATGTGATTCTGGTGTGTCGCGGCGGTGGTAGTATTGAGGATTTGTGGGCATTCAATGATGAAGGCGTTGCCCGCGCGGTAGCGGCCAGTAAAATCCCTACCATAAGCGGGGTGGGGCATGAAATTGACTTCACCATTGTGGATTTCGTAGCAGACTTGCGTGCTCCCACACCATCAGCAGCGGCGGAACTTGCTACACCAAATCTGGATGACTTGCGGCTTGGTGTCCGTGATCTGGAGAGTTACCTGGTTTCGGTGGTGAACGATTCGTTGGCTAGTCTGGGGAGCGACCTCACGACTTGTCAACGCGAATTGGCGCATATCTCACCGGCCAACACCATCCGCCGCCAGCGCCAGCGGATAGATGATTGGCAAATCCGGCTGGGAAATCAACAGAAGGCGCTGGTCACGCTCTGGCAGGAACGGCTCGCCAGTCGTACCGCTGCGCTCCATGCCGCCAGCCCACAGTCTATACTCTCACGGGGATACGCTATTGTCTATCGCAGCGAAGACAACACCCGCATCTCGGCGGCGAAAGGCGTTAAGCCGGGCGTAGGTATCACCATACAATTCCATGACGATGAACTCAAAGCGCGAGTAGAGGATAAAGACTCCCATGAGCGATATAAGCGCACTCTCTTTTGAAGTGGCCTTTGCCGAACTTGAACAGATTATCAGCAAACTTGAATCGGGCGATCTGCCATTAGAAGAATCGGTAGACCTGTTCGAGCGCGGGCGGCAGCTTTCGGAACACTGCCAGAATCTGCTCGATAAGGCTGAACTGCGTGTCAACCAGTTGACCGGTGCTGGTCAGATTACCCCCCTCAGTGGAGCATAAATCACGTTATTCAGGTTGCGCCAGCGGGAGAATTACCGAAACGCAGGTGAATTCTCCTTCGCGGCTATCAATGCTCAATTTCCCCCCGTGTAATTCCGCGATGCGGCGTGCCGTCACCAAGCCGAAACCGATGCCCGGAAATTCATTCTGAGTGCGCCCGAATTGCATATGTGCGCCAATGCGTGCGATCTGATCGGGCTTCATACCGTGCCCCTCGTTGCGGATAGACAACTTATACTGATTGTTCGTGATTGTAGTGGTTACCCGAACGGGTGTGCCGGGAGCGGAAAACTTGAAAGCATTGTCAATTAGTTCCTCGACAATTTTCTTCAGGTGTTCTTCTTGAATAGCAACGAATACCCCATTCTGCAGGTTGAAATGCACATCGGTTTCACGGTGGGCGATTTGCGATTTGTGCAGGATTTCATCCTCAATCGTGATCGCTGCATCCTCAGTGGCAAACTCTCGCATTTTGGCGATTCGATCTGGGTCGCTCATGATAATTTCAATCTGGGCATACGTCAGGTATCTTTCAATCAGACGATACAGGCGTGTTGCCGCCTCATTGATATACCGAGCCATTTCCTGGATTTCACTGACCTCCATTGAGGCGCTGTCGGTCAGCAGCATGTCTGAAAAGCCCAGAATCCCCGTCAACGGTGTTCGCAGTTCATGAGGAACAGCGGTGATGATGTTCTCTCGCAGGTCTTCCAGGTTCTTTTCCGCAATATCGGCAAATGCCTGGCGTTTACGCAATTGAGCATGAATGACCGCCATCAGGTTTTCCACCTCAAACGGTTTGGTCATGAATGCATTCGCGCCTTTGCCCTGGGCCTGTTGGGTGGAATAAGGGTCGGTTTTCGCCGTCAGGAAAATAAAGGGAATCGTCGCTGTGATGGGATGAGTCTGTAGTTCATCCAGCACGCCATAACCATCCAGCTCCGGCATCATAATGTCACAGATAATCAGGTCTGGTAGGTACTGCCGGGCAATATTCACGCCGATTCGTCCGTTTTCCGCCTCATGTACATCAAAACCTTCGTAGCCTAACATCTCTACGATGTCTTTACGCAGTGATGCGTTGTCTTCAACAATTAAAATTCTTGTCATGCTCATTCACCGTAACTAAACCCGGGAAGGTATGTAAGGCAATGTAACTGTGAAAATAGTTCCTACATCCACTGTACTTGTGAATGTGATGTTTCCACCATAAAGGTCTATAATTTTCTTGATAATTGCCAGGCCAAGCCCTGCCCCTGTGTTCGTCGGTACATTGCTCCCACGATAAAAAATCTCGAATAATCGAGCCTGATCAGTTTCTGGAATGCCGATCCCCTGATCTTCAACTTCCAACACCATCTGATCCGCATTGGGCGTGATGCGAATCTGGATCAGGCTGCCCGGCGCTGAAAACTGTAGTGCATTCTCGACCAGCTTGCTTAGGATAAGCCGGAATGAATTCGCATCCATTTTGACAAAAAGGTTATGATCCGGTGGCGAGAAAACGATCTGATGTGATTGATCCGTGTTTTCGTCTGCCTGTGCGATTACCTCCATACAGATTTCAGCCGCGTCTATTCTGGTATCCTGAAGACTTCCATACCGGAAAGGTGTGGATTTATTCAGCATGGTCAAGCCTTCAATCAAAGTCACCATTTTGCGGACTTGCTCCTGAATTTGCTCCAGACGATCACTACGCTGTTCTGGTGTGAAGCGGTCAGAATAGTTTCTTAGCAGTTCAGTGGAGGTCATAATTACCGCCAGCGGGGTTCTAAATTCATGTGATGCCCGTGAGAAGAAAAAGACGCGAAACTCATGAAATGCCAGTTCTCTTTCGACCATCTGGCGCATGTCCCGCTCGGCCTTCTTGCGGGTGGTAATATCATGCATCACGCACACAACGCCGCTGACCTGTTGGCGATTATCCAGCAGCGGTGAAAACGCGATTTCCAGCATCACTGGCATATCGCCGTGCATCATGTCCGTCACGATTTCCCGTTGAACAGGTCGTTTCTGCATAACGACTTCATTCAGCGCTTCTTTCAAAACGACTACACTTTCCGATGCAACCAATTCCTGCAGGGAAACCCTTTGAGTATCCGGTTCCTGTATATCGAACAGACGTCGGAAGGCCGGGTTGTCCTGCTGAACTTCGCCATCGGGGGCGACCAGGATGATTGCGTCGCTGGTATAGTCGAAGATGGCCTTTATCTGTTCGGTTTTTTCCTGTAATTGACGGGAACGTTCCTCGACATTCGCTTCCAGCTTTTGTGTGTGTTGCGCGTTCTCAATCGACATGGTCGCGCGTTCAGCGAACGCGGTCAAAACCAGCAAATCGGTTTCTCCAAAGGCATTCAGTTCCTCGCTTTGCAAATCCAGCGCGCCGATGACCTGATACAGGTTGTTCACCAGAGGAATGACCAACTCCGAATTGGTACGCGGCTCATTAAGCAGGTACAACGGGTGCTGGCGAACATCGGGCGCATAAATCACCTGGGCGGTGCGCATGGCTTCAGGTACCAAACCGGTGCCAGTCAGATGCAGTGGCTTTTGGGTTGAAACCTGAAAATCCCCTGCCCGTGCCAGACGTGAAATCTCCCCGGTATCCGGGTCGAGTAACATCACCCCACAATCTACCTTTCCGAACTCACTGACAACGGCCTCGACAATGTATTGTCCCAGGACGGTCACATCCGAATGCCTTAACGGTGTGAACAGAAACGATGTCGCCCGATTCATGGTTACCGTTTGCTCGTACAGGCGCGCATTATGAATGGCTGTCGCGACCTGTGCCGCGAAGCTCTGAAGCGCCTCCATATCTTCCTGTGTAAACTGGTTTGGTATTTCGCTGTCTACATGCAGAAACCCGATCACCGAATCCGAGATGATGATTGGCACAGACAGGTTAGACCGAATCCAGGCCACCTCATCACGCTGTATCCAATCCGGCCATTGCTGGGTGTTGGCCACAATGAGGCCGCGTTTGCTCTCAATAATCCGACGGTGATTGGAAGGGCCATCCAGCGGAAACCGCAGCGCCAGGATGTCCGCTTCGTTCAGGCCACGTTCGCGGTAGCCCCGGCAGCGGACAATCTTTACCTCGGTGCCTTCAATCAGCGCCACCGAGGAAGTTGTATGCGGTACGACTCGCGCTGCTTGTGTCAGGATGCGATCCAGCACAAGATCCAGGTCAAGCGAGCTGTTCAGCATGTTAGCTGTATCCCGGAGGGCTTTTGCCAACCGTTGTTCCCGCTCGCGCTCGGTGGTGTCACGGAGAATACTCTGGATATAGAGGGGAGCGCCGTCTTTATCGCGAACGACCTCGACATTAGCCTCAATTTCGATATGACTGCCATTTTTCCGGCGGAATATGCGCTTATAGGGCGGAATGGATTCCCCAGCGAACATTCGCCGTCGGATATTCTCGCTAGCTTCAATCTCTTCCGGCACAACCAGGTCATTCGCAGACAGTTGCAGCAGTTCGTCCATGTCATAACCGAACATTTTGGTGGCACGCTGGTTACAGGCCAGATGTTTCCCCTGTAGATCAAGGATGAAAATCGCATCGTTTGATTGTTCAAACAGGGCCTCATACCGCCGCGCATCCTCATCTTTTTCGCGGGTGAGTTCGCGTTCAAGCTCCCGTGCTTGATGGATTTCGGTCACGTCGCGCAGGATACCCCAGGCGGCGATACCGTCCTTATAGGGCAGATAGTTGACTGAAGCCTCTACTATGACTTCATGACCGTCCTGATGGGTGATTTTGATTTCAAACCAGGATACTGGCTGTTTTCCCTGTGTAAATTGTTCCAGATAGTTCCTGATCTTCTGATAGTTTTCCGCATCAATCAATTTCGCTGGGATGAAATTGGGTCGGCATATTTCGGCGGCGCTGTATCCGCATAGGCGTTCAAAGGCAGGATTCACAAACTCCAGCCGTCCATTGTAAAACAGACCCATCGCGTCTTTGGAGTACTGGGTGATGTTTTCAAAAATCGCGGCATAATCAAAAGGTGAGTTCGCCGCTCTCGGTAGTTTGTGGAGAATTTTCTTTGCAATGTCGACGGCCTGGACAGGTTCGATCAAAAAATCATCCCCGCCTGCCTGGTACACCCGGTCAAGCAAGGCTCGGTCAACATGGTCTGCCAATATCAGAATGTATGTGCCTGTATCCTGTGTCACCCGGCGGATTTCTGTCGTAATGGCATACCCATCGGTATCCGGCCAATCCGCAGCCAGGAGAATAATGGGGAATGTATTTTCCCGACACAAATGGATTGCCTCTGCTGCTTGCCCGGCTTCTAACGCCTGGCAGTAGTGCGCCGCCAGTAAATCAATGAGTGCGGCTCTGGCATCAGGGTCAGGATGCGCAACCAGTACAGGGGCAGAAGTGGGGGATAATTGAAGCATGAAGCACTCTCACGCTAACAGGTCAGTCGTTGATATGGTGTTAATCCCAACAACTCCATTGTACATAGAATGCACGAATCACAAAAGTGGACACTGGATTTAACGGTTTATCAAGAATCAAAAACCGACCCACAAAGGTCAGTTTCAACGGAATTCGGATTTGAAAACCAGGTCAGGACAGCACACCCGCTGCGATCAACAGGAGCAAGGCAGTCCCAGCGAGGATTCGATAGTAGCCAAATGGGACAAACGAATTGTGGGAAACATAGCGCAGCAGCCAGCCGATTGAGAACCAGGCGATAATGCCGGAAACCACCGCGCCCACCAGCAGCATCCCGATTTCTTGCGAGGTAATTTGATCCAGGCTGGTCAGCAGTTCGTACAGGGTCGCACCACCCAGGGTTGGGATTGCCAGGTAGAACGAAAACTGGGTTGCTGCCTGGCGTGATAGCCCGCCTTCCATCCCCCCAATAATCGTTGCGCCGGAACGTGATATCCCTGGAATCAAGGCGATAATCTGCGAAAAACCCACAATGAATGCCTGGCGCACGGTCAGCGCCGGTATTCCTTTTTCGGATGAAGGGGTGGCTTCCGGTTGGGGGTGGCGCTCAACCCACAGGAAGATGATCCCGCCGACGATAAGCGCCATCGCAACCACCACTGGCGAAAAAAGCACGTCCTTAATCCAGTGGCGCAGCATGAAGCCGAAGAACGCTGCGGGCAGGAAGGCGACAAAAATGTTGAGCCAGAAACGCTGAACAGCAGAGTCCGTTCTCACCGTGCGGAGTTGGTGAAAGATGTCCTTACGATAATAGATGATTACGGCCACAATCGCGCCGAACTGGATGAAAATATCGAACGTCCCATTGGCGCTGCCCTTAAAATCCAGCAGCGCAACGCCGACAATCAGATGCCCGGTGGATGAAATGGGCAGGAACTCGGTGATTCCTTCCAGGATACCCAGGGCAATTACTTTGAGCCACTCGATCAAGATTCCTCCCTAACTTTGTTCGGCTAGAAACAGATATCCGAGGTTATTTCCCCCGACTGCTTATGAACGCTTCAGTGACCACAGTCCCTTCCCATTCAGGGTGAGGTGGCACACCCAGTAGATAGGCCGTCGTCGGCGCTGTATCCAGCAGGGATACCGGCTGTTGAATCTGGTAATTCTCTCGCACACCCGCCCCGGTTATGAACCAGGGAATGGTCATATCTTCGGGAATATCCCGCCCATGATCGCGCTCATAACCGCCGTGATCGCTGTGCAGGATGAAGGTCGTTTCTGCGTCTCCCGCTGCCATGATCTGTTGAATCAGACCATCCACGAAGCGCACATGCTCCAGGTATCCGGCGGACATCCAGCCTTTCTGATGACCGATGATGTCCACCGTCCCCAGGTATACAAACAGGAAGTCCCACCGCTTGGCGGCAATCTGTTCAACCGCGATGCGGGCGATTACGGCATCGCCCTCCGGCACGTAACAGGTATCCTCAAAGAAGGCATACGCCAGGTTGCCGGGACGGTTGAGGTCGCGCAGTGGTTCCCAGTTATAAATAAACCCGGAAAGCTTGCGGTGAGCTTTCAGATGCTCAACCAGTCCGACCACCGGGCGCGACATGGAGTGCCAGGTGTTATCCGTAATCCCGTGTCGCTCCGGGGGGACACTGTGGAAAATTGAAACATGGCAGGGCAGAGTTACGGCGGGCATGACCGAACGCCCGGTCAATGTGTAGGCTGAACGAGTCTGCAACCCGGTCAGAAAAGGGGCGCTGGCAGGCGTGATCGCATCCGGGCGCAGCCCATCTATCATAATCAGTACAACACGAGTCATATGCTGGAATCTTTATTGAGTCCCTATGTGGCTGAGCCGTTCTGGACGAAGGATTACACGCAGTTTTCTGGCCTGCAAGTCGCCAAACGCCGCATAGCATACTCTCCTTAGGGTGGTTACGCCAGCCATAAAATCAAACCTTAAACCAATCTTCAAGAAAATGGCATAGTTCCATTAATATATCTTAAGGGAAGTTGCTCGGTAAGATTTTGACGGATGACCAGAGCATTCTATGCCCATTTGGACAATATGACCGGGGCATGAAGCATGATACACTTCGGGTGATTCAGGTTATCAGCAACTCGATGAGGTGAACGGTGTCGGAATACAAACGGCTGCTGCGGCAGAACCCTGATTACACCCGGTTATGGGTCGCACAGGTGATTAGTCTGCTAGGAGATTGGTTTAACACGATTGTGCTGTCTACGCTGGTGGCCGAATACAGCGGTGGCTCAGGTGCGGCGGTCAGTGGCTTCCTGTTAGCCCGTCTTATCCCCCCGCTGGTGGTGGCGCCATTCGCTGGGACGCTGGTTGATCGCTTTAACCGCAAAACCCTGCTCATCATCAGCGATGTCAGCCGGGCGTTGGTGGTGGCGCTGATGCTGCTCGCCACCGGCCCGGAGACGCTGTGGCTTATCTATCTCCTCACTATATTGCAGTTCTCGCTTTCCGCCGTGTTTGAGCCAGGGCGGAATGCGATTGTGCCGAGCCTGATTCCCAGGGAAGACCTGGTGCTGGCGAATACCCTCGGTAGCGTGACCTGGTCGGCCATGCTGGCTGGCGGTGCGATTATCGGCGGGCTGGTCGCGGCCTGGTTTGGCACCGCCTTCGCGCTGGTGGTGGATGCGATTTCTTTCCTGATTTCGGCGCTGCTCATCACCGGAATCACCGTTCATACTGAATACACTCGCCCGCTCACTGAGGCGACACCTGCACCCAACACAGCCGAACGCGGCTTTTGGGATGGCCTGCGCTATCTGCGCCAGCGTCCCGGCCTGCTGGCAACGCTGCTCGTCAAACTGGGTCAGAGTCTCGGCAATGTGGACGCCCTGATGATTATTTATGCGACCGAGCTATTTATCGTGGGCAAAGATGGGGTTATTTCGCTCAGTTTGATGTATGCGGCTTTTGGTCTGGGCGCGGTGGTGGGGCCGCTGCTCCTGAATCGCTTCAACGATGGCAGCGTGCGTGCCCTACGCCGGTTGATTATCGTTGGCTTTGTCTGGATTACACTGGCGTGGCTGGCGTTCGGCGCGGCGTCGAGTCTGGCGTTGGTTTCGCTGGCGTTGGTGCTGCGGGCGATGGGCGGGTCAGCTAACTGGACGTATAGTTCCGTCATCATCCAGAAGAGCGTGGCGAATGAATACCTGGGACGTATGTTTGCCTTTGACATGATTGGTTTCCAGCTTGCCAGCGCCGTGAGTATCTTTGTGACCGGCCTTCTGGTGGATAAGCTGGGTGTGGAAAACGTGCGCGTGATTGTCCTGGGAATGGGCGCGGTCAGTGTGGCGCCGCTGGTCTTATGGTCGTGGGCGGTCAACCGTATGGAGAAGCGTCGGATTGTGACTGCGGCGGCGGGGGATTAAGGTCATCTGCGGGTCAAGTTGTAAATTTCCAAAATACTGACTCCTCTGTCGGTATTTTTGTATATAGTATACAATGTGGTTAGCTAATACTACTGCACACAACTACGGATGGCTAGAAGTTGAAACTCAGCGAAGACGCTAAAGCAACGGCAAGACACTTGGTAGATCAGCTTAATTCGGGAAATATTCTCAGAGAATTGAGGTTTACTGACGTTACAAGCGCAAGAGATAAGACTACTCAGATTATCCCTGTACTAGGTGTAAACGATTCTTCAGTTTTGAGTATTCCTCCACTTGCTGATATACGCGAATTAGGCGAGGCCAAGCTCATAAGAATAGCCGATTTGCAGTCTCCTAAAGGGCGGCGCAGTTGGGAAGTAACCCTTCTGCAAGATTTACAGGACGCTGTTGATCGGAATTTTGAGGAAAATGAAAATATTTCCTCAAACACGATGCTATTATCTCGACTTCCCAAGTTTTTTATTAGCTATAGTCATGATGACATAGAATTTAAAGGTCGAATTGAACGGAAGTTGCGCCGAGCATACGATGATATTTGGTCTGATGACAAGCTAAGTGGTGGCGAAGTCTGGTGGAAAAAGATACTAGACGAGATTGCCTTAAGTGATGTGTTTATCTATTTATTATCGGATGATTCCGTAAAATCAACATTTTGCAGAGCCGAATTTGCTGAAGCAATTCGTTTACAAAAACGGATCATCCCTGTACAAATTCGCCCAAGAACCAATCTGCCTAATTACATCAGAAATCAGTTTCAGATTGTTGACCTCTCATCTGGAATAAACGAGGAGACGATTACTGAGCTATTTGCCGCAACTATCAAGCTGTCTATTGAAATTTCACCTTCACAAAATCCTCTTTGGTCACGTCCAATAGCTTTGCCGAATAGAGAGATACACCTAAGTATTCCGGCTGAAATTGACCCAATTGCACGCGAAGATGAACTTAACACTGGGATTTTCTTGTTACCTGGTGATAACCTTTTTATAACTGCAAATGGGGAAATTACAGTCGATAGTGGGAAAAGCTGGATGAATCCTAGTGGTGCCTTTTTACAGCCTGCTACTGGGCAACGTGTGTTTTATCCAAACCCAGATGCACTTAAAGCACATTCTCAAATTCCTGAAATTGGGGAAACTGGAATTGTTGGCTCGTTAATCGGATGGATTGGTAACGGGAAGCATAGAATCGGCAGAGGGTTTCTAGTCGGTGAGCATTGCAGCGTAACTGTATCTCCTGATCAAGAGGGATTCCTATATTTAGCAGTAAATGATTCTAAAGGAACATATGGAGATAATAGCGGCGAGTTTGAAGTTATTATCTCCCTAAAACCCTGATGTCTATGTTCTCTCGTATTCTGCGCTGCCTGTTCCCACCCGCTGCTCCCGCGACCCTTTCCAGCCTGGATGCTTACCAGCGTTGGGCGGCGGCCTATCCCCCTCATGCCCATAATGCCCTCATGCAGGCCGAGGAAGCCGCTATGCGGGCGCTTTTCCCGCCAATGGCCGGGAAGGTCGTGCTGGACCTAGCCTGTGGAACCGGGCGCTATGGCCTGCTGGCGGGGGCTGCAGGGGCGCAGACCGTGATCGGCCTGGATAACAGCGCCGCCATGCTGCACCAGAACGCGCTGCCCCTGCTGGCGCTGGCGACCAGTGAAGCTATTCCGTTAGCGGGGGAGTCGGTGGATGTCGTCCTATGCGGGCTGGCGTTAGGCCATTTGCCGCACCTGTTGCCCTCCATCGCGGAGATCAGCCGGGTACTCAAGCCGGGCGGGTATGCCCTTATCAGTGACTTTCACCCCTTCATCTTCCTGAACGGCCAGCGCCGCACCTTCACCGCGCCGGATGGCAAAACCTATGCGGTTGAGCATTACGCGCATCTTTATGCCGACTTCCATGCCGCCGGACGTGATGCAGGTTTACAGGTTGAGGAGGTGTTAGAGCCGCGCCTGGGGCAGGATGCTGAAGTCCGCTTTGCCGGGGAGCGCCTCCCTGGCACGCCTGTCATCATCGCCTACCGGCTGCGGAAATGAGGGGTACGCATTTACGATGGATTGGGTTTATTCCCAGAACGCAGCAGCATATAAACGCCGACGCCACCGGCCATCAGTGCCGGGGGAATGCAGAACGCGATCATTAAACGGGCAATCGCATCCAGGTTCGTCTGGCTCAGCAGAACCCACAAAAGCACAAAAAGAATAATACCCACAATACCCATACCGGTCGCAATAAGGGTCGCCCTGGACAGATTCCTACTGTTCAGCGGCTTTGGTGATTCGCTCATCATTTGCCTCCGTATAGGTTCATTATACGTGGGACTCCACAAACACAATAGCCCGGATCATGCCGGGCGGTAAAGGCTCAATTATTAGGGGTTTGAGGGCTAACCAGCGGACGCTTCAGCCGGCGTCACGTCGTTTTTGAAATACTCGATAATGCGTTCGATATTGCGTTGTTCCTGCGTCTTTTCTGGTTTCGGTTCGATCTTAATCACTTCGAGATTCGTGCCGCCGGGCTGTACTGGCAACCGCAGATGAGCCGGGATCGGGATATAGTCGGGGCGGGTGGGGTTTGTTTCCTCGCGCAGCCGTTCCAGTGTTTCTTCAGCCGGGCGGCGATTGCTGTTGCTGAAACTGGGTGCCGCTGCCAGGGCGCGGTCTTGCCGCATGTGACGGCGATGGCGTAGGATTGACATCATCGCAACTATGCCAGTGATAGCCGCAATCAAGAGGATGATAACCCCAGCGATGATGACCAGTTCAGTTTGAAGCACGAAGTCCATGTCGTTTCCGTAATTTGTGAAGGTAGTGTCAATATTTCATCATTATTGTAAAGACGCTTTGAGGGAGCATCAATTGTTGTACCGTCATAATCTGGTTTCACTTCGGTTTAGTTATGAATTTTCGATACTATTGGGGTGAATCAGGCGTAGGAAATTGTTACTAAGGGAAAACTAGCAGGGGATCGCACCCCCTGCGTGGGCAACTAAAACCCATCGCTCACGGTATTCAACCGCTCTAGCTCTTCATCGGTTAAATGCACCGAAGTCGCACCTGCCACATCCATAAGTTGGGCGACAGTTCTAGCCCCAATAATCGGCGCAGTGATCGCCTTACGTGAAAGTTGCCACGCCAGCGCGATCTGTGCCTGAGGGACATTGTGCTGCAAGGCGATGTCCCGCACCGCGTCCATCGCAACATACGCCTTTTCGTTGCCGACCAATTGTTTGATCTGGCTGCTGTTTGAGCGTGTTGTATCCACACTCCGGCCTTCCCGCGTGTATTTGCCGGTCAGAAATCCGGCGGCCAGCGGGCTATACGGAATCACCCCGATTCCCTGGTCGTTACACATCGGCTCTAACTCACGTTCAAATTCTTCCCGGTGCAGGAGGCTGTGATGTGGTTGGAGACTGTCAAACCGGACATAATCGTGAAGATCGCTCACCCAGAGCGTTTTCATCAGCAGCCACGCCGGGTAGTTGCTCGCGCCGATGTAGCGCACCTTGCCGGAGCGCACCAGTGTATCCAGGGCGCTTAAAGTCTCCTCCAGCGGGGTCTGTTCGTCCGGCCAATGCACCTGGTACAGGTCGATGTAGTCGGTTTGCAGGCGGCGCAGGCTGTCGTCTACCGCGTGCAGCAGGTGAGCGCGGCTGAGTCCCTCCCCATTTGGCCCCGCCCACATCGGCCCACGCCCTTTGGTGGCGATGACGAACTCCCGGCGCGGCTTCCCTTGCAGCCACTTGCCGATGATCGTCTCCGATTCGCCGCCAGTGTTCCCTTCCACCCAGCGGGAATAGATATCCGCTGTATCAAGGAAATTGATTCCGGCCTCCGCCGCCGCATCCAGGATCGCAAACGATGTTGTTTCATCTGCTGACCAGCCGAACGTCATCGTTCCCAAACATAAACGGCTGACCTTCAGTCCGGTACGCCCTAAATTGGTATATTCCATGAGCAGTTATCCTTGATTTTAAATTCATCCGGCCATTATTATACCCTGTCCGTTTCTAACGGGTCGCTTATGCGCGTATGCTATAATGACCTGTCTGAAGTGGGAGAATACCTGGCGACTGTCAGAAATTGAGGGCATCATGTTACGAAACATTGTCAAGAAAGTGGTGGGCGATCCGATTGAGCGGGCGCTCTCCCGTTACCGGGACGTGATTGATCGCATCAACGCGCTCGAACCGGAGATGCAGAAACTGAGCGACGCCGAACTCCGAGCCAAAACGGATGAGTTTAAGCAGCGTCTCCAGGATGGCGCGGAACTCGACTCCCTTCTGGTGGAAGCTTTCGCCGTCGTGCGGGAAGCGTCGGTGCGAACCACCAAGCTCCGCCACTATGACGTACAGCTTATCGGGGGCATGGTGCTGCACGAAGGCCGCATCGCGGAGATGAAAACCGGTGAAGGCAAGACTCTCGTCGCCACCTTGCCACTGTATCTAAACGCACTGCGCGGTAAGGGCGCTCATCTGATCACACCCAACGACTATCTGAGCAAGGTCGGTGTGCAGACGATGGGTTCGGTATACCACTTCCTCGGTTTGAGCGTCGGCGTCATCCAGAGTAAAGGTGACAGCCCGGACCCGAACGCGGGGTCGTTCATTTTCGACCTGGACTATGACTCGGCGGATGCCCGTTACCAGAATTTGCGTCCCGTCACCCGTCGGGACTGCTATATGGCGGACATCACCTATGGTACGAATCACGAATTCGGTTTCGACTACCTACGCGATAACATGGTGTATGATGTCCCGCAGCTTGTCCAGCGTGATTTAAACTATGCCATCGTGGATGAGGTGGATAACATCCTCATTGACGAAGCCCGTACCCCGCTGATTATCTCCGGCCCGGCGGACGAACCCTCCGACTACTACAAAACATTTGCCCAGATCGTAAAGCGCCTCACACGCAGCAGCGATGATAGTGTCGAAGCTGAAGAACCTGACGGCGATTACGTGGTGGATGAAAAAGATCGCGTCGCTTTTCTCACCGAGCAGGGTGTGGAGAAGATTGAACGCCAGATGGGGCTTGACCAGCTGTACCACCCGGCAAATGCCGAGATGATTCCCTACCTCGATAACTCCCTGCGCGCCCATGCACTCTATCACAATGACAAGGAGTATATTATCGAAAAAGGTCAGGTGATTATCGTTGACGAATTCACCGGGCGTTTGATGTATGGCCGCCGCTTCTCCGAAGGGCTGCACCAGGCGATTGAAGCCAAAGAGGGTGTGCAGGTGCGCCGGGAAAATCTCACGATGGCGACCATCACCTATCAGAACTTCTTCCGCATGTATGACAAACTGGCCGGGATGACCGGTACCGCCCTCACTGAAGCCGAAGAATTCGAGAAGATTTACGAACTGGAAGTGGTCGCTATCCCCACCAATCTACCGGTCATTCGTGCGGATCATGACGACCTGATTTATATGACCGAGGCTGCAAAGTTCCGTGCGGTGACGGCGGAAATTAAGGCCCGCCAGGATGCCGGGCAACCGGTGCTGGTCGGTACCGTAGCCGTTGAAACTTCTGAGCGACTGAGTAAAGCGTTAAATCGCAGCGGCATCAACCATCAGGTACTGAACGCCAAGCAGCACGAGAAAGAGGCGACGATCATTGCTCAGGCCGGACGCCCCGGTGCGGTCACGATTGCAACCAACATGGCCGGGCGTGGTGTGGACATTCTGCTGGGCGGTAATCCTGAAGGCATGGCGCGCGACATATTGCGTAAACAAGGTGTCGAAATTACTGAGGCGACGGACGCCCAATGGGAAGCGTCCCTCGCTGAGGCAGCGGCCGAATGCGCCAAGGATCGTCAGGTTGTGCTAAGGGCAGGTGGCCTGTTTGTCCTCGGTACGGAACGCCACGACGCCCGCCGGATTGACAACCAGCTCCGTGGACGTTCCGGGCGCCAGGGCGACCCCGGTGAGTCTCGCTTTTTCCTGAGTGTGGAAGATGACCTTATCCGCCGTTTCGGTGGTGAGCGGGTGAAAGGCATCATGTCCTGGGCGAACCTGCCAGAGGACGAACCGATTGAACACTCGATCATGACGAAAACCGTTGCTCAGGCGCAGGTGCGTGTTGAGGGACACAACTTCGACATCCGCAAGCGGGTGCTTGAGTACGACGACGTGGTGAACAAGCAGCGTGAGGTCATCTACGCCCAGCGCCGGGAATTCCTGCAAAAACCCAGAATGCGCGATGAGTATATCAAGATTCTTGAAGATGGTGTGGTGGATGTGCTGGATGAGTTTGCCGGAGACAATGGCGGACTCAATGAAGCAGACCTCGAAACGCTCTATCGTGAGTTACTGCGCGTTTTCCCCGTCCCGGAAACCATTACGCCCGATACGATGGCAGGGCAGGACTTGGATGAGCTGGAGACGCAGCTCATTGAAGCTGTCCACACGGTATATGACCAGAAAACCGAGGAACTCGGTGACGAGATGATGGGGCGGCTGGAACGCTTCATCATGCTGCGGGTTATTGACCAGCACTGGCAGCGCCATCTTACCGACCTGGATATTCTGCGCGAAGGGATCGGCCTGATGTCCATCGCCCAGCGTGATCCGCTGGTGGAGTATCAACGGGAAGGCTTTTCGATGTGGCAGGCTATGCAGGGGCAAATTCGGTCACAGGCCGCGTACCAACTTCTGATGGCGCAAGTGAATACGCGCCAACCAGAGCCGGTACGCCAGCGCCCGCTTCAGATGATCCATGGTGGCGCTGCCGAAAAGAAACCGGAACCGGTGCGAGTCCAGCACAAACTGGGGCGTAATGACCCCTGCTGGTGTGGAAGTGGCAAAAAATACAAACACTGCCATCTCAAACAGGACAGAGTCGGGTAGTGAGATTTGTGCATCATAAATCAAAAGCCCTTCGTGGGCTTTTCTGGTTCACAACTCCGGTTATACTGAGAGTAGCAAACCCTCTGTTGCATCCTGGCTGACCACGCTAAGCCGGGAAAGAATTGGTAAGGAATGTGATGTCATGACCCAAACGGATTCAACTACACGCTTAATGGACGATATTGATCCGACATTGCTCGGATTCCTGCGCGACAAAGTGAATTCCTTTGTCAAGTGGGACCTGGTGCGGTTTTTCCACGACAACCCTCATGCCGCCGACACTGCTGACAATATTGCCCGCTATACGGGGCGGGATGTCCGCACGATTACAGACGAGTTGGATGGGTTAGTGACCACCGGCATTTTAGAGGAAAATGAAATTTCCGGTATGCAGATCTATACGATGGTGGGCGATCCGGCCATGAAGAAACTGGTAGATCAGTTTGTTGACGCCTGCGATGACCGTAGTTTCCGGGTTAAAGCCATCTACCACGTTATTCGCGGAATGCGGTAACGGTAGTGTGAGGGCAATCTCCTGTTATCGTTGTCGGTCAGCCAATTTCTCACCTTATATCTGTGGTTTCCACTGGCGCTACTCCTGTTTTTTCTCCTGTTGATCGCTCGGTTTTACCAGCGGTCGTCAGGGGAGCGCACCTATTACCAGTTATTTATCGTCCCCATCATTCTCTTTGGGGCAGGGGGTGCCCGCTATACCAGCATAGACGTCTTAGCCGGTGATGCTCTGGCGAATTTCTTGCTGGCTATTGCTGGTGCATTGCTCATCGCCCAGTGTATTTTTCTCTATCGTGTCATGACCCGCAACCGGAAGAGTCCGAGCAGAAAAGGTTGACAAGTGGATTGGATGGGACTGAGCGGCTTGTTGGGCGGCGTGGCGATTGCCATTGCGCTGCTGGTGTTGGGGCTGCTGAGTAAGCGCCTGGGCAGTGTGACGCGCACGCCACCCTACTATATTGGGTTATATATCGCTGCCGGGCTGATGTTCATGAGTACCCTGGCTCGTATGGTTGATCTGGATTACACTTCGGCGGAAATTGAGGCCCTCTCACAAGACCCTGCTGCCATCGTATTGTACGTTGGTTTGCCTGCGCTGGCTGTTACAATAGGTGTAGTCGTGACCTGGCGTTATTGGAGCTGGTTGTTAGCTGAACGCAATTGAATACAATTAATCTTAAACCGAAGCCTCAATTTGTTCGGTATGATGAGGTAGGTCGCGTTCAGTGATAAGGATGTACCGTTGAAGGACAACCAGCTTTACCAAACCCTGCGTAAACTTCCCAAGATTGATCTGCACCGTCATCTGGAAGGTTCTGTCCGCCTGGAGACTCTGGTTGATATCGCGGAAAAATCGGGCGTTGAAATGCCTGAATATGACGCAGAAATGCTGCGTCCATTTGTTCAGATGATGCCGGGCGAAACCCGCAATATGCAGCATTTTCTGGGCAAATTCCATACCTTACGCCAGTTCTACCGTTCCCCAGAAGTCATCTGTCGGGTTGCGCGGGAGGCCGTTGAAGATGCCGCCGCCGACAATATCCAGTATCTTGAGCTGCGTTTTACCCCCGCGGCACTCTCCAACATTATCAACTGTAGTTATGATGAGGTGGTTTCCTGGGTATGCGACGCGGTAGACGAGGCCGCCAGGACGAATCAGATTCAGGCGCGCCTGATTCTTTCCATGAACCGGAATGAGAGTGTCGAAAAGGGGGAGCAGGTTTTAGCCGCTGCCCTCAGCCACCAAGATAAAGGGGTGGTGGCTATTGACCTGGCTGGAAACGAGGCGAATTTCCCTTCCAGCCCATTCTTAGACATCTTCCACCGTGCCAGAAGTGCCGGGCTGGGTGTGACTATCCATGCCGGGGAGTGGGGGGACAGCGCCAATATCCGCGAGGCGGTGGATAATCTGGGCGCGGTTCGTATTGGGCATGGTGTGCGGGCCATAGAAGACGAGGATATCGTCAAAATGCTGGTAGACCGGGGTATCGTGTTGGAAATTTGTCCTACCAGTAATTATCAGAGTGGCGTCGTGGACACCTGGGCGGCGCACCCGCTCCCGGAATTGTGGCGGCGCGGCGTCTCCACCACAATCAACACGGACGATCCCCTGCTGAGCGGGATTACCCTGACGGATGAACTGGTAAGCGCCGTTTCCAACCTTTCTTTGACTGTAGACGATATGAAACAGCACGTCCTCACGGCGGCACGGGCGGCATTTTTGCCGGATTCAGAGCGGGCGGCGCTGGTCAGCCAGTTTACGACCTTGTTGGATATGAATCACAGCAGTATGAATGATACGCCCGGAATACAGTGACTGCAGCATAGCAGACTTTATACACCGAAAGAATCCTCATGCTTCAGATTGGTGACATCCGTATTCACCTGATTAACGATGCGAACGTCAAAGTGGATCCCGGTGGCGCGTTTGGCCTCGTCCCACGTGTCCTGTGGTCGAAGCTTCTGCCACCCGATGAGAATAACCTGGTGCCGATGAATGCCGTTTGCCTGCTGGTGCAGACCGCCGGACAAAACATTGTCGTGGATACTGGGCATGGTGACAAACTGACCGACAAGCAGAAAGCGTTCCAGGGTATGGAGCGTCCCAGTGGGACTCTGGTCGACGGTCTGGCGCGGCTGGGCTTCGTGCCGGAGGACATCCATCTGGTGATCGACACACACCTGCACGGCGACCATGCCGGGGGCAACACCCGTTACGACGCGGCGGGGGAGATAGTTCCCACGTTCCCCAATGCAGAGTATGTGGTGCAGCGCCGCGAATACGAGGACGCGATGCACCCGAATGAGCGCACACGGGCCACGTATATTCTGGATAACTATCATCTATTGGTTGAATCCGGCCAGATGCGCCTGCTGGATGGCGACACCGAACTGCTGCCCGGCGTCTATGGGGTGCTGACTCCCGGCCACACCCCCGGTCATATGGGGGTACGCTTCGAGAGCGGCGGCCAGCAGGCGTTGTTCATGTGCGATCTGGCGAGTTATGCTATCCACTTTGAGCGCCTGGGCTGGATGACCGCTTATGACGTGGAGCCGCTGATCACTCTGGAAACCAAACGTATCTGGCAGCAATGGGCGTTGGAACATGACGCGACGCTCATTTTCCCGCACGATACGCAGCGTTCAGTGGGGCGGCTCACTCAGGATGAAATGGGCCGGCTGACCGTCGTCTCCCTAGACGAGCCGTATATCTAAGTGGCTGCTGGCCGCTGGCGTTTTAGCATCTTAGCACTTTAGCCTGTTAGCTTTTGCTGGCTTCCTCGTGGATGCGTGATAAAAGGGTGCTACGGCTGGCTGACGGCTGAAAGCTGACGGCGCGAATCATTTCTCAGCGGCCATTTGCTCCGGTTATATTTCCCATTGAGTGTTTATGGTGATTCTGTCGGGACTCACGCCTGTTTCGAGAGTTCTATACCAGGGCGGATTTCCAGTTCATAGGCGTTGTAGACCATATCCACCTTCATGCCCACCTTTGCGTACAGCCGGTTGGCGCCGGTCAGGCTGCTGGCATCCACACTGAGGCCGACACGCGGCTTACCGATCTCCCACGCTTTCTGGAAGGCGAAATACAACAGGTGAGTCGCCAGCCCGCGCCCCCGATAGACGGGCATCGTCCCCAGGGTTTGCACGAACAGCTTATCCGGGTCGTCATCGGACTTGTTTGCCATAATGATGATGGCCGCGTCGGTATCACCCGCTTTGACCAGCACGAAATTCTCTGGCGGGAAATCACCACTGGCAATAACCCGCTCCCAACGATCTACTGCTGCCTGTAACGGTTCGTCCACTGCGCCGCGATGATCCTTGAACGTTTCCTGGTAGACCCGCACGAAATCTTCCAGAACCGGATGTTCGGCCATCGTCACCAAGCGGAACCCGTCCGGGAACTGTGGCTTGGGGATACCATCATGCAGGTCAATGCTCATCAGGTGGGACTGCCGGGTACAGTGAAAACCGTTGTTTTCCAGTAGCCGCTGCCCATCTTCCATGTTGCTGAATGCCCCCAGGACGACCCGCGCCTTCTCCGGCACAAGCGGGAGAAAACAACTTGCTTGTTGGATGCCCCATTGTGTGATTGCGGTGCCAATCCCTTGTCTCCGGTGGTCGGGATGCACATAGGCGTATAGAATCGGGCGAATCGGTGGAGTGCGCCAGGTTCGGAGTTCGGCAAAGGCCACCATCTGCCCATCCTCGGTAAATGCATTCATCGTGTGCTGGGCTAAGTCAAAACCGGGGAAATCCCACTCAGCGGCGACTTCTTCCCGCGTCATACCAAAATTACCGTAGCTTTCCAGGTGTTCGGTGCGAAAAAGGGCGTAAAACGCATCCACATCATCCAGTGTGGCCGGACGGTAAACGTAAGCGGGGGGCATGGTTGAGTTCTCTCCTTGTGACCCTTCATGACCCTTTCATGTTACGCAGTAAACGCTGCTGCTGTCAAGATGCTGCTGGCATTTTCACTTCTACCTGGCAGCAAAAAGGGGCGGCATGACGCCACCCCATGCACTGCTTTGAGTCTGTTAGCCGGAACTAGCCGACATCCCCCGTTTCATCGTTGGACGCTTCGTCCGGGCTGCCCCCGTTCGTGGTGAACGTCGCGCCGCTCAGTTGGTCACGGAGCATCAGCGCAATCAGCGCGTCCGCGATGCCGTTGCCCTGGCTGTTGCCGCCCCCATTCACCGCGATGTCCGGGATAATCCGTACTTTCTGGTCACCGATAATCTGCATCAGTTGAACCGCCGTGAAGCCCTGCTGTCCCATCGCTTCCGCGCCGGAACGGTAGGCTGATGCCCTGGCTTCACCAATGGCTCGCACCGCTTCCGCCTCACCCTGCGCCTTCAGCCGGGTCGCTTCCGCCTCACCACTGGCGTGCTTGATGCGGGACTGGGCTTCCAGGTCAGCGATATTGACACCCTGCTCCGATTTGACCATCTCCTGCTGGATGTCCGCCATCGAAGTCTCACGGACAAGCTGCTGGCGCTGTTTCTGCGCTTCCTGCTGCACCTCGAAGGTCTTCTTCTGTTCCTCCGCGATCTTGCGATCTGTCAGAGTCTGCATCAGTTCCTTCGGTGGGACGATTTTGCCGATCAGCGTATCAATCGCTTCCACGTCATAGGTACGGATTGCTCGTCCGACGTGTTGAGTCGCTTCCATCTGCCGGTCACTACGCGCATTCAGGAAATCCAGCACCGTGTATGCCTGAGCAGCATTGCGGAAATAGTTGCTCACTATCGGTTCTAACACATGGTCTACCAGATTCTGCACCGAGCCAATCCGCGAAATCACCTTCGGCGCTTCCAGTGCGCCTACATGGATGATCTGCGAAACTTCCAGGTCGAAGGTGAAACCGTCCTTCGAGTTCACCGTGATAGACGACAGGGACGAGTCGTAGTGATGGGCTTCCACCCGTGATGCCCAGTTGAGGACGATGTTGGTGGTCGGCACCAGTTCGACTTTCATCACATGCGTATTGATGGCGTGCTTGCCGGGGTAGAGCGGGGTCACCCACACGCCCTTATGCCCGATATTCACCAGATCGCCGTGCTTGAACTCCATACCGCTGACATCAATGTGTGCCTTGCCGACAAACGAAATCACCACGCCCACATACCCGATGGGGATTTGGGTCATCGGTACTTGCTCCACCCGGACAAACCAGGGGTTCAGGTTCCATGAACCGGACAGCAGTACCTGTTCCTGCAAACCGCGCCGTCCGCCGCTGTTCAGAAATGCCTGGGCATTCTGGAAATTGTCATGCCCTGGCACATACAACCCGGCGATTTCACCTTCGTCAATCGGCGCGCCGTCCAGCGTGGTGATGATCCCGACCATATCCGAACTGATGTTGTGAACCAGCAGGTTATCCGGCGCCATCTCGTGCATACTTGCGTTCTGGCGGGTAATGACCGTGAACAGCGCCGTATTGATGCGGTAGGTACCGGCAGTCAGAATACCCAGTTGGCGGCCTTTCTCGCCTCCATTTGTCAGGAACTTGCGGGCATCCTGGTAATTATCGCAATCCACCACCCGCCCCAGAATCCGCTCAGCGGGCATTGATGTCCCGTCCGCTGCGACGACCAGACCGATTTCACCGGGCGGAATCACCGTCACCGAGACGCGCTTCACGGAATAGAACCAGGGCCAGTAGCCGAAGTAAATACCGGGCGCGAGGGTGTCGGCCTGATAACCGGCTTCGCCATTCAGCGCCACAATCTGGCCGGGCGGCAACGACTTTGGCGAAACCCGCTTGATGACAATGCCGACCTGCCGCTCACTGATGATGACAATGCCCGTCACCGCCGCCAGTCCAGCGACAACCACAACAACAATGACCAGGGGGATGATAATTTCCACGAGAAACCTCCCTATACTCTGCTGATACTTCAGCAGAACATCTCCCAACCAACCACCCGAAACGATAGATTTTCTGTGGCAGCTTGTAACGGGCAAATAAAAAAACAACCTGTTGGTTGCCCTTAGAATTGCACGGCCAACATCGCCACACCATATTGATTATTAGTCCAAAATGAGCGGGAAAAACCCCCAGATATTGGGGGGTAGGGTAGGATTTCAGTCAGATATGGATAGAAAAAAGAAAGACACAAGCATCAAGGCTGTACCTTTGCTCACACCTGTTTGCTTCAAGTCAGCCAAGACGCCCAAACGCCCGAAGGGTCAGCAGGTTATTCAGCGTAATCATCCCACTCCACTCCTGTTTCGCCCGTTCCCAGGCAGGTGAGGAGTCCTCCCCCCAACTCCAGGGGGGCATCCAACCTCCTTCGCTGCCCTGAACGTCAATTATGAAATCCAGATTCAGTTCGATAGCATCCTGAAACAGGGCGGCAAACGGTGAGTCTGGCCGAGAGGCAACACCCAGGGGCGGCAGGCCGTATTCTTGCCACCGTGTGGGGTTGTGTTCTACGCTGTTCGTGATGATCCGTTCAAGTTTGCTGAGGATATGGGTATGCGCATCCGGCTTGAGCGTGGGTGTTTTTAAAAGGCGCAGATAGCACTGTAGATCGTGCATTTCCATCGTGTCCGGGTGTGCCAGCAAATGCTTCACGACAATATCAACTACCTCGTGGCCCAGTGCTTCCGGGAAGTTATCCGGGTAGTCGAGCAAGTAACCGGCGATCTCCGCACGAGGATTGATGGGAGGCATGTCACCTTTGAACGTCCACCAGGGCGCATGAGGGGCATCAGATACGTTGGGTGGGACAATCGGCCAGTTGTGATGCTCGTTATCGTAAGTGTCAACCAGATAGCGACAGGCATTGACCACAACCGGATGATCGCCCGCGACAGCGAATTCACGGAAATGCTGAAACGCGATGGTGGTTGCGATCACGGATGAGTTATGAAGTCGAATATCCGGTTCCAGCCCATCACCGAAACCCCCATCCGTATTTTGAAATTCGACAAGCGCTTCAAGGACAGCATTCATGCTGCCGCCTGCAAAGTGGTACATAAAGCGGGCTTTTTCCAGGGGGCGGGCATTTTGCATGATATACTCTACGGCTCTTGCATAGGCAGACTGCGTCAACTGTTTCACGGCATATCTCCATTTGCGCACATCATAAAACTCAAGGGCATGATGAACCACCATGCCCTGTGAGTGAAGTTAATTTTCTGAGCCGAAACCGTGTTTTAGTCCGTCAGGCGTTCCGCGATGATCTCCGCGATGTCCCGGATGTCCGGGCCGTCGCCGATGGTGGCTTTGGCCGTCTCAAACATCTGCATACAGAACGGGCAGCCTACCGCCAGGGTTTGCGCTCCGGTGGCTTTGGCTTCCTCGTAGCGTACCACATTGACCGCCTGTTCACCGTGTTCTTCTTCCTTCCAGAACTGCGCCCCGCCCGCGCCGCAGCAGAAGGAGTTCCGCCCGCTGCGGGGCATCTCAATCAGTGGTGCGCCCGCTGCCTTCAGTACAGCTCGCGGTTCTTCCAGAATGTCGTTATGCCGCCCCAGGTAGCAGGGGTCATGGAACGTCACGTTGCTTGCCATGTTCGGGTTGGCATACATCGGCAGTTTACCAGCCTGCATGAGTTCTTCAATCAGTTCAGTGTGGTGGACAACCGTGTAGTCTCCGCCAAACTGGTGATATTCCTTGCCGATGTTGTGGAAACAGTGAGGGCAGGTCACTACGATGCGCTTGGGTGCAGCGGCGTTGAGTGTCTCCACGTTGGCTGATGCCATCTCATTATAGAGATACTCGTTGCCCGCCCGCCGCGCTACGTCGCCCGTGCAGCATTCAGACTCGCCCAGGATTGCGAAATTCACCCCGGCAGCCCGCAGGACCTTCACAAAAGCGCGGGCGGTTCGTTTGGCATTGTCGTCATAGCTAACGGCGCACCCGGTCCAGTAGAGGACATCATAATCAGGGTTTTCCTCGATGGTAGGGACATCCAGCCCTTCCGTCCACGCGATCCGGCTGTCACCGATCTGCCAGGGATTGCCCTGCCGTTCCATGCCATTAAACGCCGTCTGGAGTTCCTGTGGGAACTCGCCCTGCGTCAACACGGCGTCGCGGCGGATGTCGAGGATGTCGAACATCGGCTCATTCCCCACCGGGCAGATGTCAATACATGCCCCGCAAGCGGTACAAGCCCACACTGCCGACGGGCTGATGGCGTAACCCATCAGCGAGAATTCGCTTTCCGCGCCGCCAGCTAACGCCGCCATGTTGTCCTTAATCATGTACCGCTTGTTGATTTCCAGGGCTGAGGGAGAGAGTTCCTTGCCGGTGGTGTAAGCCGGGCAGACATCCTGGCAGCGATTACACATGATGCACGAAAACGCATCCATAAGCTGGGTTTTGGAAAGCTGTTCCAGTTTGTTGACGCCGAACTGCTCAACCGACTCGTCTTCAAAATCCAGCGGTTCCAGTTCACCTAGCGAGGTACGTTCCGGGCGAGTCAGGAAGTTGAGCGGGGACATAATCAGGTGAAAATGTTTGGTATAGGGGAAGTAAGGCACAAAAACGAAAATCCCGCCCAACGCCAGCCACCAGAAGAGGTGTTCATAAAACACGAGGCCGCCCTCGCTCACCCCGTAGAACAGTGGGGCAACAATCGTGGCGAATGGACTGGATAGGTCAGTGCCGGTGGCGGCGATGTGTACTGCTTCACCCAGGAAGCGTGCGCCTACGTGGATCAGAATGAACACACCCACGATCAGCGAGTCACGGTCAACACTGCCCGCTTGGACTTTGGGATGCAGCAGGACATTGTCGTGGTATTTCAATTCTTTGCGGGCGGGCAGGACAAACCGACGCACGATAAGATAAGTCATGCCCGCTAGAACCGCGACACTCAGCAGGTCTGTCGTCAGGCGATAAAGCTCGTCCAGCAGGCCGTTGCTCACCAGGGATTCGTCAAAATTCGGGATGTATCCCCGTAAAAGGTCCAGGAAGTTCACCAGGAAATAAAAGGTAAACCCCCAGACCACCCCCAGGTGAAACAGGCTGGTAATAAACCGGCGCTGCATTTTCAGGGTGGTACGCTGGCTAATATAGATGACGAGCGCGTTCCACAACCGGGCGGGGAGTTTGTTCCATTGGAGTGAGCCACTGCCCCGGTTGACGATCAAATAAACATCACGAAAGCCACTATAAGCGGCACCGACAGCCAGCAGCGCCAGAATAAGAAAAGCGATTTGTTCGACGGGTGTGAGCATTGTTATATCCTCGATCCAGGTCGCCGTAAAAATATCTAAAAATTGGGTCTGAAGATGAGCAACCCCACGTATCCACTATCACAAATGATAGATGTTGCTCAATGTAATGCTTTTCGCCGTAGTTTACCACGCAGCAGGAAAAAGACCAACCAGACTGAAAGCAAACAGAGGTCAATTTACCCGCTGCTGATCTATTTATCTAAAGGCGCGGTGATTCAATCCTGGAGGATGTCCTGAAGTTGTTTGAGGGAAAATGGTTTGGGGATCAGCGCGTCTACGCCATGTTGTTCGGCAGCCAGCATACGCTCATCGTGCGGGTCGGCGCTCATCAGAATCAGACGAATTGGATCCCACGCCGGGTTGGTTCGGATGGCATCGAACAGACTCAGACCATCCATCTGTGGCATATTCAGGTCACTGATGACAGCCTTCGGCAGTGATTCTGCGGCTTCTAATGCTTTTAATCCCTCGTTTCCGGTACGTCCGGTCAGAACCTGGTATCCCCCAAGTTCCAGCAAATCGCGCAATAGTGAGCGCATGTCAGCGTGATCTTCAACCAATAGGATAGAAGGCATTTCTAGTCCCCTAAATCCAGCCTGAGCGAATGTGCAATCCTGTTTCACACGAAACACACTGCAAAAATCCCGCTTCCTAGAAGAAAACAGTAGGTCTAAACCTACAGTTTCAGAGCGCGATCCTTGGAATATTCAGTTGTTTTCTCTTTTTCATTATATAGCGACTCAAGTTTGGTAAGCATTTAGGAATGGTTATTGGGTAGTTCATAAGCAAGATTATTTTGCGGGGCGTAGGGGAAGCATCCAGACGCTCCCCTACATCTCTCGTTATTTTCACCTTGGGGGGTACTAAATGGCTATCATGCTGTTGTATCGATCTGTTCTTGAAATGACCCCGATTGGGTTCGGGACACTTATGGCCGGACATGCCCCTCTCCAATGACAACCCACTTGTAAGTTGTAAGTTCCTCCAGCGCCATTGGGCCGCGCGCATGGAGTTTCTGGGTACTCACGGCAATCTCCGCGCCAAGCCCCAACGCGCTACCATCATTAAAGCGGGTGCTGGCGTTCACAAACACAGCGGCGGAGTCGACTTCATTCAGGAAACGGGCAGCATCGTCCATATTGCGGGTCAGAATACCGTCGGAATGCTGAGTGCTGTGCTGGCGGATATGGGCAATGGCTTCATCCATACTGTCTACGACTTTTAGCCCCAGGATGAGCGACATCCATTCGGTATCGAAGTCATCCGGCCCGGCGGGTTGTACTGTACCATCACCTGCGCCATTAAGTGCGGCCAGTGCGTCCGGCGTGGCGCGGAAAGTGACCTGATCCTGGCCCAGGTGGGCGACCACACGCGGCAGAAACTCCGCCGCGACTTCCCGTTTCACGAGCAGTGTATCCAGCGCGTTACAGACGGCGGGGCGCTGGGTTTTGGCGTTGTGGATAATCGCCAGCGCCGCATCGAAATCGGCAGTTTCATCCACGTACAGATGGCAGATGCCCAGACCGCCGGTAATCACCGGAATCGTGCTGTTTTCCCGGCAGAAATTGTGTAAGCCGCTCCCACCACGCGGGATAATCATGTCAATGTACTGGTGGAGCTTGAGCATTTGCCCCACATACTGGCGGTCTGTGCTGGCGATATACTGGATAGCGTCGGCAGGCAGGCCGGAAGCGGCCAGCGCATCGCTGATGACTTCGATCAGCGCCAGGTTGCTCCGCATAACCTCTTTGCCACCGCGCAGGATAGCCGCATTGCCGGTTTTGATCGCCAGCGAAGCGACATCTATCGTGACGTTGGGGCGTGCCTCGTAGATGATGCCCAGGACGCCAATCGGGACGCGGCGGCGGCAGATTTTGAGGCGGTTTTCCAACACACGGGAATCAAACTCTTTGCCCACCGGGTCGGGCAGGTCGGCCACCTTGCGGACATCGGCGATCATGCCCGCCATGCGTTTTTCCAGGGCAAGCCGATCAATAATCCAGGTGGCGTCGGTTCCGGCGGTACGGGCGTCATCCAGGTCGGCGCGGTTGGCCGCCAGAATCGTCTCGGCGCGGGCTTCCAGGGCGTCCGCGATTGCCAGCAAGGCAGTGTTCTTTTGTGCGGTGGTGGCCTGGGCCAGGGCATACGAAGCGGTGCGGGCACGCTGCCCCATCTCAGTCAGGTTAAGCATCTAAAACTCCATCTGACTTCCAAGTGAAGTCTTCCTCAAAAGATACGGATTTATTGTGCCGTATAGGTGATCTGTTCCTAGTTTGTTATTTCTTCCCGGTCAATTTGTGTCGTATGGCATCGAAATCCACCTGGGCACAGGCTTCTGTGAACAATTCGCCTGCCTGGGTAAGTTTGGTAGCCAGGTCAGCGGCATCCGTTACGAAAAACAGCGGCTCAAGCCGGACGACCACTTCCGGTGGCAGGTCATACTTCGCATAGCGGATATAAAAGTTATAGCGGGCGGGGTCATGTTGCATCCGCAGGACTTCCACCAATGGGCGCAGCGTGAAGGCGTGATAGTAAGCCAGCGCGTCCATGCTATTACCGCGATTGAGTTCCTTCTGCGTCATCACATAGTGGAACAGATTGAACATGACTTTGACGGCTTCAAAACGCTTTTTGAGCAATTCAATATGGTTCTCTACTGAAAACGGCGGTGGTTGGGTGAAATCGCCTTTATCGAAATGTACCACCGCCTGACCATGCAGCTCGGTTTCTAAAAAGCGGTTGGGGTTGCTGCGTTTCAGTACCACGCAGTCTATGAACAGGAACGGGCTGGTATCTCGCAGGCGGTAGAAGGTCTGCCAGTGACCGTGCCATGTTGGGGTGGGCAGTTCATTACGGATGTCTATCGGCGACAGGCTTTGCAGCGCCGTTTCTAATGCCGTCACGGTATCGGCTACATGGTCACCGTCGGCGATAATCATCAGGTCAATATCCGACCATTCATCGGCCCGGTTGAAGGCCGCCGCGCCACCTTGCCACATGGCATGAACGTAATCCAGCGGTTGCAGCGTGGTCTGAACCGCATCCAGTATCGTCTCGCGTATCAGGGTCATATCAGCACCACCATATTATTCCGGTGAATCAGGGCGTCCCCATAACTATACCCGAAAATCTCCACAATCCGGCTGGACTTCACGCCGCAAAGCTGCCGGATTTCTTCGCTGGTATAGCTGGTCAAGCCGTGCGCGATTTTCCGGCCATCCGGTGCGATGACGGCCACCGTCGCCCCCCGAATAAAATCCCCATCCACCGCAACTGCCCCCACCGGCAGCAGACTCGCCCCGCCTTTGACCAGCTTTTGTGCGGCCCCGGCGTCTACACGGATCACGCCAGCCGGGGAGTCGGCCAGCAACCAGCGTTTCCGGCTTTCCAGGTGGGTGTTGACCGGTTCAAAGCGCGTGCCGACAGTTTCTCCACGCACGATTCGCGCCAGCACGTCCGGCTCTTTGCCCCCGGCGATAATCGTCGTGACTCCGCTGCGGCTGGCAAGCTGCGCTGCCTGAATCTTCGTCACCATGCCTCCGGTGCCGACATTCGTTCCCGCGCCACCGGCCAGCGCCCAGGTTTTGTCATCAATGCGTTCCACCTGGGAAATCAAGCGGGCGTCCGCGTTCCGGCGGGGGTCAGCGGTAAACAGGCCGGGTTGGTCGGTGAGCATCACCAGGAGATCGGCTTCCAGCAGGTTCGCCACCAGCGCGGAGAGATTGTCATTATCGCCAACACGGATTTCATGGGTGGCAGTCGTGTCATTTTCGTTAATCACTGGCACGACACGCTGCTCGATCAGGGTGATGAGGGTGTCGCGGATATTCAGGTAGCGCGCCCGGTCATCCAGGTCGTCCCGCGTGAGTAAAATCTGCCCGACAGGGATGTCGAAGAGATCGAATAGGTCGCTGTAAATACGCAGCAGCCGCCCCTGACCGACGGCGCTCAACATCTGTTTGGCGGGGACGGAACGTCCCAGGTCGGGGAAGTTCAGCCGTTCGCGCCCGGCGGCCACCGCCCCGGAACTGACGACGATCATCTCATGACCGGCCTGGTACAGCCGCGCCACCTGCTGGACGACCTCTAACATGCGCTGACGGTTGAGGCGGGTCGTGCCGCCGGTCAGGACGCTTGTGCCGAGTTTGACGACGATTCGTTGTGGTTGCATAGCGCTATACAGGATTTATCCATGATGATAGATGCCAATCTGCCGATTATAGAGGATAATTCGGATACGAGTAGACAGAAGAAAGCGAATTGCCGCTGGACGTGGATAGGAGGAAAAACGATGCTGTCATCTGAACCGGATGTACGGTTACGCCGCGCCCGCATCGTGTTGGAAGGTCTTTCGGTGGGGGACGCTCTGGGGGGCTTTTTTGAGATGGCCTCGCCTCAGGCTTTGCCTCATTTTGTGAAAAATCGGGTGCTACCGTCTCCTGTCTGGCGCTATACCGATGATACCAACATGGCGTTATCCATTTATCAAGTGTTGCGACAACATGGCTCGATCCATCAGGACGTGTTGGCGGCGAGCTTCGCACAGCGTTTGGACTGGACACGGGGGTACGGTTTAGGCGCTCGTAGTTTGCTTTTGCGAATGCAGGCTGGTGGAAACTGGCGGGAACTGTCTAAAAATATGTTTCATGGCACCGGCTCATATGGCAATGGGGCGGCCATGCGGATTACACCCTTAGGGGCGTATTTTGCCGACGACTTAACGAAAGTCGTTGAACAAGCGGCGCTCTCTGCCGAAATCACCCACGCACACCCGGAAGGCGTCGCCGGGGGAGTCGCGGTGGCAGTGGGCGCGGCGCTGGCCTGCCGGTTGCGTGAGACGGGTGAATGCCCAGACCGCAAAGCGTTTATCGAAATGGTGCTGCCGCATGTGCCAGACTCCCAGGTGAAAGCCGGGATGCTTAAAGCGCGGGATTTGCCGGAAAACCTGCCCATCTGGCCGGATGTGGTGCGCGAAATCGGCAACGGCAGCGGCATTTCCGCCCAGGATACCGTCCCGTTTGTCTTGTGGAGCGCCGGAACATACCTGGACAACTACGAGGAAGCCATCTGGCAGACCGCTAGCGCGGGCGGTGACGTGGATACGACTTGCGCGATGGTCGGCGGCATTGTCGCGGGCTATGTGGGCATAGAGAATATCCCGGCGGAGTGGATTGTCCGCCGGGAGTTGCTGCCTAGCTGGGCGATAGAGGATTAAGCCCGCCGTGCCTTGAAGATGCCGCTGTCTTTGGTGATAAAGAACTGCCCATCTTGGCGGCTGAATTCTTCCTCCACCCAGGTGATGAAGGTTGTCAAACGATCACCCTGCAAAATCTCGCGGGCGTTCCCGGTTGTAGAAAGGATGAAAGCGACCAGCGGCTTGACTTCGGTTACGACCAGACTGTCAGGATAGTGTTCAACCTGCACATCCAAAAACCAGGCTTCAAGCTGTGCCAGGCCGTTTTCCAGGTCGAAGGGGTTGGCGACACTGCCGAATACGATACTCGGGTCGAACCAGCGTGCTAGGTCGTACATCTCCTGTAAATGCGTCGGGCCAATGGTGGTGGCAAAGAATTGCCCGTCCAGTTTGAGTACCCGCTGGATTTCCGCCAGCGCCTGCGGGCGATCTGGCACATGATACAGCATGTGATTGGCGATCACCGCGTCAAAGTGGGCATCCTCATAAGGAATGGCCTGGGCGTCAATCACCCGAAAAGTAAACCGTCCGGCGTTATCACCCAGGTGAGTGCGAGCTGAGTCCAGCATTCCTGCTGAAAAATCCGACAGTGTAATGTTCCAACCGGCGGGGATACGCTGGTAGTTTTTATGCCAGCAGTCCGCTGGGCCGCAGCCCACTTCTAGAATATGAGCGTCCGCGGGTAGCTGGTATTGGTCAAAGAGCCACGCCATCCAACCATATGGGTTGGTGCTGAACTGCTCGTGCAGCCGGATTCGATCCATCAGATTGGATGCGTTGTGATACTGCTCAGTGAGCAGGTAATCCTGATCGGAAAATCGGGACATGCGTATGCTCCTCGTGAACCGCACTGCGATAGCGCGATGATACAAGAAACCCGCGTCCCGGCTCAAATTCCGCAGTGGTATCGTCCGGCAATCGGTGGGCAGCGGTCAGACGCCGCGTGCCCCGGCCCGTGCCATGCCCTTGACCACCACATGATGAATAGGCCGAATCACATTAAAGTAGATTGGCCCGGCCCAGTTGTTGTAGTTCACAATGGTTAGAACGTGAAATCGTTTGCGGTTGTCTTGCAGCGGTTCGACCACCACGCCCAGCATAGCATCCAGGTGCTTATCCTTGATTTCAGCGACGTAGAAAGCGTTTTCCAGCGCCATTCTTACTTTAAAGAAGTAGGCCGGACTGCCTGACGTGAAAGCGATTTTTTCCGGCGTGAGCGGGCGCGGGCGTGGAATTCCACCCTGTTTCATGCCCAGGAAGCGCACGAATACCGCCCGCACCCCGTACAGGAATGTCACCCAATTCGGTTGGTACGAAAACATTGCCGCCAGAAACTCGCGGAGGCTGACCGTGCTTTCGATGGTTTTCACGTCCACATGATCGGCTTCCTGGAGCAGGGGGGTAATTTGAGGAATGGTTTCAATGTAGCGCATCGTATCTTCTTTCACTTTTAATATGTTCAAAATAAACTGAATTTATTGTACAAGAAATCGCTTGTTTGAGCAAGTATGAATCAAAAAGCAGCGTCATGAACGACTCTGCCGGGATTTAAACGCAAACAAAGGGTCTAGCCCTTTGTCATGTACTGATTGTGTTTACGAACCGCCGGGGTGGGCGATTACTGGTTTTGCAGGCTGAGTGCCGCTAGCTTGGTGAAGGTTTCCGGGTCACGCACGGCGATGTCTGCCAGAATCTTACGATCCACTTCCACCTGCGCCTGCTTCAGCCCATACATAAAGCGGCTGTAGCTCAGGCCGTTCAGACGGGCAGCGGCGTTAATCCGGGTGATCCACAGACGGCGCATGTCACGCTTACGGGCGCGGCGATCCCGGTATGAGTACCACAGGCTCTTGAGCATGGCCTCGTTGGAACGGCGGAAGAGACGCCCGCGTGTTCCCCATTGGCCGCGGACCAGTTTCAGAACCTTCTTGTGATGACGCCGACGTACAAAGCCGGTCTTTGTTCTAGCCATGATGCTGCTCCTAGACAACAAACGCCCAGAGCCATTGCCCTGGGTCGTGAAATCGTATCACGAAATATGAGTTAGCCGGGCGGGTTCTGACGATGCTGAGTCAGGTACGGCGCCAACTGCTTGATTTTTCTCGCCTGCTTGCTGCTGGCGATACCGATCAGTTTGTGCAACTGGCGTTTGGTGCGTTTCGGTGTCCGGCGGCGGAAATGGCTCTTACCACCTTTAGTGCGAACCAACTTACCGGTGCCAGTCACACGAAAGCGTTTTGAGGTTGCTTTATGCGTCTTGAGTTTATATTTCTTACCCACAGTAGTTCCGCTCCAGTGTTATTTCTTCTTATCCGGGTTGGGTGACAGGATCATCAACATTGAACTGCCTTCCATACTGGGATGCTGCTCGATCACCGCGATGTCCTGCAACTCCGCTGCGATCTCCATCATCCGATCACGGGCAATATCGGGATAATCTCTTTCCCGGCCCCGGAAGCGCGCCCGCACCCTTACTTTCATACCCTCGGAAATCCAGCGGCGGGCATTTTTCACCTTAAAACCCAGGTGATGCTGGTCTGTCTTCGGGCGTAGTTGGATTTCTTTAACCTCAACTGTCTTCTGCTGTTTTCGCGCCTCGCGTTCGCGCCGCTGGCGTTCATACTGAAATTTGCCGAAATCCATGATCCGGCATACTGGTGGGTCGGAATTCGGAGAAACCTCCACCAGGTCTAAACCCAGGTCTTCCGCCATTTGCAATGCCCGGCGAAACGAAACCACACCCACGTTTTCATTTGTGTCAGTGATTAACCGAACCTCACGGGCGCGAATTTGATCGTTAATGCGATAGTTTGAGGCGCTGATAGCCTGATCCCTTTGAATAATTAAAGAAATTTGAGTGGAAAAAGTCTAACATAGCGCCTGGGTGAAGTCAATACGCAGCGATAGGGTTTCGTGGGGAATCTCCGGCCAGTACAGGCCATAACCGCTCGACTATGACCTGTATAGTGTTGAATTTGACGGTCTCTGTGGCCCACAGAAACAAAAACTGCCCGGAAAACATACCAGGCAGTCAAAAAGTGACGTGATGATACTAGCCGCATCCGCCGCCTGTCGGCCCGCGTTTGGTTTCTAACACCACTTTCGACTCATACTCCAATTCGTGGAAGTGGCCGGGGTCAGGTGAGGCTGCTGGGTAGCGAGAACCGAGCGATTCCGGGAAACTGTAGCGGAGTTGATCGTCACCGACTGTTGTATTAGCGGCTACTGCGTATTCCGCTTTAAACGTCTCGCTGCTGAATGTGTCCAGCCAGGCATTAACGCCGCCCCCCAGGATATATGCATTGGGGATGCTTTCAGAAACCAGAGTCTTCCAGACTTCCGTCGCGATGGTTTCGTCATTACTCATGACGACAAATACCGTATTTTCTTGTTCCATGTGGAAGTCGGTTATTGCAGCAGAAATATCTTCTGGTGGGATGTGGATGGCATCCAAGATGTGGAATTTATTGAAATCACTTTCGTTGCGGACATCCAGCATCTTGACGATGACACGATCATTATGGATCAGGTCGAAGAGTTCGCCCGGATCAATTTGCACAGCGCGATCTGCCAGTTGGGTTTCACGCTCGACCTGCATTTGTGACCAGCGGTCAGCAGCGGTGGGCTGGCCGATAATCACCAGGGCGATCCCGGCGACGACGGTTGCTGCTGCTGCGCCGTAACGCCAGCGGGGTTCGGCTTTCAGGTCTTTCTTGCCGAAGATGCGTTCTAACTGTTCACTGCCCCAGAACACGAATAACCCCATCAGGACGACCACTAGGGCGATCACCCCAGCATCTACATTGAACAGGTCTTGCAGGGTGAAACGTCCCAGATAGGACGAATGCCAGAAACTGTCGAACGAACTGACGGTTTCCCCGAACATGAAGATACCGAAGAACGCGCCCAGGACGAAGAACATCCCATCAATTTTGAGCGTGGCTGCCGCGACCAGTGATGTGCCGGGGCAGAAGCCGCCCAGGATGAAGCCTACGCCCATAATCAGGCCGCCGACAATGCCCGGCCACATATAGGTAGGATTGACCCAGACCAGATTGTAGTCCAGCAGGCCGATGCCGGAAGCGAGCAGGATGAGCAGCATGGCGACGATAATCGCGCCGAACATGACTTTGATGACGGTCATGTCTTTGAAATAGAACTGCGCTGCCAGTTTAGGCGAATTGGCGAAGCCGGAAACTTCCAGCACCATGCCGAAGGCGATACCGATAGCCAGGTAGATCAGATACGCACCACCCTGGCCGAAAAGCTGAACAATGGGTAACGGAAATGTAGGCATCGTTTATCCTCCTTAGTTCCACAGCTTCCGCACGAAATAGGCCAGGGCATACGCACCAGCGAACACCGCAAGCATGAAGACCCAACTCCCGACTGAAAGCGTCGCCCCACCGGAAAGCGCCTGGCCGGATGTACAACCGCGTGCCATACGCGCCCCGTAGCCCATGAGTGCGCCGCCGAGGAATGCCATGAGCCAGCGGAGTTTAACCGGGATATTCGGGCCGCGATCCGTCACAAACTTCAGGCGACCATTGGCCCAACCGGAAATAGCACCGCCAATGACCACGCCAACCCCAACAAATACTACCCAGCTATCCAACGGGTTTTTGTCGCCCCCTGCCATTTCCAGCAGGTAGGGGGTGCGGTCAATGTGGCTCGGGGCAATGAGATCTTCAAAATAGACGATGACCCGGTTCATTCCGCCGGATGCGCCTAAACCGTTACCTGTAATAAAGAATGCCGCAAAAAGGACAATGCCCAGCAGGATAGCGCCCAGATACGGATTCACATAGGGACGAGCCTCCCGCCGTGATACCGCAACCTTGCTATCCTTCTTCACCTGGGGTTGTGCCGGATTATAAGTTGCCATACGATACAATCTCCCTGATAGTTTTCTTCAACATGGCAGCCCCCTTCGGGCTGCGCTTGGCCTCATTTGCTGGCAGGGTGGGGAGCAGTGAACCGCTCCCCAATGCCTGCTGCCGGGTTTATTCCGCCTCCGGCTGCGGCGTATGTGAATGTACTTCCAGATCATCCCAACCCATAATCATGGACTGGATGCCCGCTGCGGGGGTATGCCCGGCGGTGGTTGTCAGGTAGACATGCAGCACGATGAACGCGGCGAATGTCCAGGCGACCAGGGTGTGCAACGGTGCCAGGAAGGGCAGCCCGCCCAGGCTGGCGGAGATGTCCGGCCAGCGCTGCGCACCCCACATCAATGCGCCGGTGATGATTTGCAGTGGCAGCAGGATGTTGAGGATTGCTAGGTAAGTCACCTGTTGCAGTGGGTTCATCTTGCGCTGGCGGGTCTTTTCATAGGGGTGTTCTTCTCCCCGGAAGATGCCACGCAGGTAGTAACCGGCCTGGGTGAACGCCTGGTTGAAGAAACCATGCGGTTCAGGCAGGAACTGACGGATTTCGCCGCTGGCGAGGTGATAGAAGGCCGCCAACGCTGCGTTAATGAGCAGGATCAGCGCCATCAGGTTATGCACTTCGACTACGAACGGGAAGCTGAACAGGCCGAACTGGTCGGGTTTGTGAATGACCAGCCCCGTGAACAGCAGGATGAAGATCACCAGCGTTTGCAGCCAGTGCCACTGGCGCTCATAGACGGTGTACATATAGACCCGTTTGAGTTCCACTTCACGGGGCGCCCGCCGTCGGGCCGCAATATAGCGCAGCCCACCATGCAAGACCACACCAGCGAATACACCCAGGAACATGAGTGCCCCCAGCGTATCCACCAGACTCACATTGTCATAACCCAGGACATAGACGCTAATATCCTGATGGGTGGGCTGGAAGACCACACTACCATCGTCGCGGACAACCATCTCACCGGGGTAATCCCCACTCAAAGTGGGGGTAACACCACCAGGAAGCGATGCAGCCAGCAGTAGCGGTTGGGAAACTCTTGAATCATCACTGTGGCAGGTGGCGCAGTCTTTTGTCGCCCATTCGCCGTAAGTCACATTATGATTGATGCTGTACGGCTGGATTTCGCCCACGATGCGCGGGTTTTCGAGTCCTTGCGCCTTGAGGCGGACATTCACCGCTGCTTCTTTTTCCGGCGTATCAATCAGCAGTTCGGTACCGTCTAATTGCCCGTCACTATTGCTGTCGAATGCCCCAAGAATTTCCGGTGCATAATCATCGCCGGAGAACCAGGCGGCTTGCAGGTTACGCAGCGGCACCGGACGAGCCGGGTCGCCACTGACCCAATACCACGTGCTGACCAGATTAAACGGCGCTAAAGCCGTGTTGCTGTTATAGGTCGGGCGTGGCAGCAGCACCGGCTGGTAGCCCGTCAGCAGTTCAGGCTGGTTTTCATCAACGCCCCGGTATTCCTGGCGCGGTGAACCGTCCAATTCCAATACCGTCCAGTCCACGCTTTGTAGTGCCGGCGCATACAATTCGGGAATGTGGCAGGTTTCGCACGCCAGTGCGGTGGTATGGCGTTCCTTGTAGGGCAGCCAATCATGCGTGTTTTCAATCGAGTGACACGATTCGCAGCGGCGCAGCGTGTTATCGTATTCGGGCGCGAGCGTGCTTTGGGCACTCTGACCTTTGGCGAACTCATGCAGAGGCCGGTAGAGATATTCCCCGAAGTCCAACCGGCGCGGGTCGAATGTGAGGTGCGCGGGGATGTTGGCCTCATCCGGGCGATAGTATACGGGGTTATTCAGCGCATAGTGACAGTTGGTGCAGCGCAACGCCCGTTCGGTATGCACGTCCCAGGAGCGGAAGAGCGAGTCTTTATCCTGCACATTCAAGGCGGAATTGACAATCCGCTGCGGAGACATGACCTGTCCGGTGGTCAGGGTTGTCCAGAATTCCTGGTTTGTCCAATCAAACGTCAGCGGTGTAGGTGTGTCGGTATGGGTCAGCCCATGACACGCGCCACAGTTTTCGGTGCGGGGGTCCTGGATATTGATATATGTCTCGATCAAATTGCCTTCAATATCGAAGACCTCGGGGTTATAGACCCATCCGTCCCCGCTCTGTTCGACAATTCCCGTACCCAGCAGTGTCGCGGTATTGGCCCAACCAAAGGTTCCGGCCTCTAATGCGGCGACTCGTGCCTCATTGTTCGGGGCTGGCGTGTGGCACAGGAAACAGTTCATCTCGACCACGCCGGACACATTCCAATCCCAGGCGACCTGTGAACCGGTTTCGGGGTCAATAACGCTGGTTTCCACGCTGTCAGCGCTGATCGGCAGGTCAGTGAGGAGGGTGCCATCGCGCCCGTATATTTCCGGGCCACCCCCCACGTGCCGCCAGCCGAGGGTTTCTATCCAGCCAGCAGTTGTCAAGTCAACCAGCGTGTCTCCTTCTGGGGAGAGATAACGATAGGTGACGGGGTCCCATTTGCCAAAGTACCCGGCGCTGATGTCCCAATCACGTCCGCCCGGCACCGTGCCAACAGCCGTGATCTGGTTAAGGCCAACATCGACATGAGAGCTGTGTTCGGTGATGAACTGCGTATCATGGCAGCTGCCACAGGTATTCATGGTTGAAATCGGCTGCCCGGAAACCTGCACGTTGTTGCCATCCGCATCCAGAAGCGCGAATATCGGGTGCAAGGGGGAGGCTGTCGCCGCCCTGGCGGGTGTTTCCGACTGAGTCTGGGCGGCGACCGCTGTGACGAGCGCCCCGACGAGTGCTGTGATTCCGATCAGGAATAAGAGTTTGACGGTTCGATTATTCATCTTTCGAAGACTTTCATTGGTTTGCGCCGCTGTTCGCGTTGGCAGTCTGCACAGAGGGCGTATTCCGTCCGCCCCAATCAATTGGGTCGCCATAGTAGCCCAGCGCCTGCCAGTCCATCCGGCCATCTTCGCCGTGACATTCCGTACATTGCAGGGCATTTTCTTTAGGAGCAACCATGTGCGAGAGATTCCAGTACATGTCGGTTGTTGCGAAACCATACTGACCGCTATAGGCCATCCCGACGGTATCCGAACCCAGGCGCAGTGCCTGATCCCAGTCAAAGTCCGTCCAGAAGCCGCCTTCACCTACCGTCTTAGGCTGCAACAGGTAGTTGTATACTGTGTCGTACGGTTGAAGGGCTTCGTGAATTTTGAACGGCCAGATCAGAGCATTCGGATCATCAATATCACCTTCTGGTGCGTTCAGCACAGTAATCAGGTTGGGGTCAATCGGGTCGCCCAGGAAGTAGCGGTCTACATTGCCGTTGAACCACGCATAGGTTGGCAAAATATTGCTTTCGTAGACGAAGCTCCCTTTAATTTTCAGGTAGATATGAGGATCTTCCTCAATGTCATCTCGTCCTGCTGTTGACCAGTCCCACTGCACTTTGGTTGGTTCGCGCACAGCACCGTAGGGGATGTGGCAGGTCTGGCAGGCCAGAGCATCCAGGTGCGCTGTGATACGATCATCTTCGTGCAGATCAGTGCTGTGGCAGTCGGTACAGGCCACCTGATTGCTGTTCTCGATACTGACGGACATTGCTCGCCCAGTGATGTTGTGGTCGGTTGTCCGGTGACAGTCTACGCATTGGAAATTCAGGCCGCCCATGTGGAAATCAATGTTTTCATCGGGGAAGTACAGGCTTTCATCCATGTCACCATGTTTAACGCCGTTCCCGCCGCCGCCGTTAAAGTGGCAGCCACCGCAGTTTTCGCGTGTGGGGGTGCCGACACTCTGTGCCGCTGCAACCAGATCAACGCCATCTGCGGGGTTACCAGCCGTGCTCTTGACATAACCACCGCTCTGGTCGTGACATACCAGGCAGTCCACATTGGCTTCATTAGTGAAATCGAATGTTTCATCTGACCACCCGTAACCGGCGTGACAGCGGGTGCAGCCCGGCCAGTTTGATTGGACGCCGATACAGAAATTGTTAATCAGGTTGGCCTTGCCGGTACGAATCGGTTCATCCTGACCTGCAACAGTGACGGGATCACTCAGCCAGGTATAATGGGCAGTTTGCGCGACTTCGTGCGCGGCTGTTTCGTGGCACTCCAGGCAGGCCGCGGTGACCTCCTGCCCGGTTTCATACGGGCCGGTCATCAGGTTGGTGTGGTCGGTGTGGGTGGGATGCTCCGGCACGTTCGACCAGGGAGCATCACCCGCCTGCAGCGGGTCAGCGACAAACAGAAATATGGGAATTGCGATGATCAACGCTGTGACCACAATTCCTACGATCCAAATGTATTTGAAGTCTTTCATGGCCGGGTTAGCCTCATACTATTGATAGTCATAAAATGGGTCAACAAGGTCATTCTCCAATAGATAAGTAGCGGATCTGGCAAAAAATGACATTACTCTACGATGTTATTCTGGCGGGCCAGACCTTCCCGCAGTACTTGGCGCATAATTTCCATCACCTCGATAATTCGGTGGTCAGCCAGGCGATATACGACGGCAGCGCCGTCACGTTCCGCGATGACTAACGCCCGCTGACGCAGAATGGTCAGGTGGCGGGATACGGAAGATTGAGGGATGCCGAGGGCCTGTGCCAGCGCGGTTACATGGCGGGGTTCTTCATCCAGCGCATACATAATTTGCAACCGGCGGGGGTCATTGACCGAGCGGCAGATGCGCTCGTGCATCAGGTTCAGTTCTTCTAAACTAGGGATCGTCATCGCCGCAAATCCACCTATTCGCTTATCCGAATACATGCCTAGTTTAATTGTTAGCTAGATTGCACCCTAGTGATATTCAGTCAAATTGTATTGTGACAAACGTCACAATAAATCTCTCAATAGCGATGTGTGGGGGACTGCGTTATACTAATATTGAGTAGAATTTATGGGAAAACTGGGCAACCACACAGCTATTCATAAGATAGTCTGATCTAATCCCATCACTTTTCCTTATATTAAGAAGTGAGGCGAAGAATCGCTGATGTCTGACGAAATTGAAACCAAGAATCTCGCGGTCACGGAGAACTATGTGGCCTGGACTTCGGATGAACCGGATGGCGAGACGGTGTATCACCTGGAACTGGGCGCTGTGACGGTTCACTTCTTCCGCGAAGAGTGGGACGAACTGCTGGTGCTGATCGACGCAGCACGGAAAGTAACCCGGAAATAACTCATGGCTGATCCGACGTACCCCAGCAGTTTGACCCGCAGTTTTATTGAAGTGGTAGGAAAACACCTGCCGCCGGAACCCCTTTCGCTGCGAGTGGTGGATGTTGGGAATCGCGCTGGGTTAGTGTTATTGGAAGTACGTCCCGGCCTGGACATTGTCCCGGTTTCTCTTAAGGTCGATTCCTGGGGACTGTCGCCAGATAGCGCCGACGTGGTGGTTGCTTATGATGTTCGGCTCAGCCAGTCCCTTTTAGAGATGGTGCTGGCGATCCTGCGACCCGGTGGGTGCTTGATCGTGGTGAATCCCGCCGGCAAGGTGACTCCGGCGCTGGTCACACTGTTGGAAGATGCTGGATATACGCAGATTCTGATTGAACCGGCGTTGACGCAGCCCGGGCCGGTAGGTGTTGTACTGCGCGGGGAAAAGCGTCCGGCCACTCATCATGAGGTGAGACACATCCCATCGCCAACTGAACGGCGTCAGGAACGTCACGTTCATCTTCTCGTGCGCCAGATTGTGGACGACAGCAGTACACTTATATGGCAAGCTGTGGGAGTTGCCAACGAAGATGAAACGGTGCTGCTGGCGTTCAGCACGCTGCCTAAAGCGATTCAATTCATGCAGCCTGCTGTTGTGACCGGGCGGATTCAGGATGTCAACAAAGTGGCAAGGTTTAACTGGACAGTCATGAAATCCTGGCCGCAGTCTTTTATGCTCAACCCAACAGACGACATTCTTGAATCATATCCCGTGGTGTTTGTGCCGGTAGACCCGGACACCGCAGAAACTGTGGATTAACGGTTTCCTGCCTCCATGCCCTATACTCCCTCATGACGATTACCCTGGATAACCTGGATTTTCTCGCCTCGTCCGCTGGTTTGCAGTGGCTGGAACAGGTGCGTCACGAGGATTTGAGCGATTCCCAGACCTTGCGTGTGTTGAATCTGCTGCGGCGCGATTTGTCACCCCAGCACGCCGGAGCAGTGCTTGAGATGGCACGGCTGCGGCTCAAAGCAGTGGCGAAATTCGGCTCGGCAGCTGAGCGGATGTGGTTTACACGGGATGCTCTGGAACAGGCCAGCGACCCCCAGGTGCGCCACTACCGGGCGAAGGATGGGGCGGGGTTGCAGGTGGTAGATGCCTGCTGCGGTATCGGGGCGGATTCGCTGGCACTGGCGGCGGCGGGTGCGGCGGTGCTGGGGCTGGATAATGACCCGGTGCGGGTACGCATCGCCCAAATGAATGCAGCGGCGCTGGATTTATCGGCAACGTTTCAACTGGCTGATGTGCGTGATGGCCTCCCGAAGGCGGATCTAGTTTTCTATGATCCGGCCCGGCGGGACGCGAACGGACGGCGCATCCATCATGTTGAACACTACCAACCGCCATTGGCATTGGTGAAAGACTGGCACACCGATCAATCGCACGCCCGAATCGTGGTGAAACTCTCGCCGGGTGTCGACCTGCAACAGCTTGAGTCCTATGCAGGGGCGGTGGAGTTTATTTCGGTGCAGGGGGATTTAAAAGAGGCGATTCTACGACTCGGTGGCCTGGAAGCCGGTGACATGCAGGCGACTTTGCTCACGCCCGAAGGAGTCCATGTCTTCCAGCGGGAAGGTGCGCCGCCAGCCGTGCCGCTGAGTGAACCCCGCCGCTGGCTGCTGGAGCCGGATGCTTCGGTGCTGCGGGCCGGGCTGGTGGGCGACCTCGCGCTCGAATTGGGCGGCACACTACTGGATGAAACCATCGCCTATATCACGACGGACACACGCCGGGAGACGGTTTGGGCGCGGGCGTGGCCGGTGCTGGACTGGATGCCGTTTCACGTCAAACGGCTGCGGGCTTACCTGCGGGAACAGGGGGTCGGGCGGGTCACGGTCAAAAAGCGTGGTTCAGCCGTGACACCGGAGGCGTTGATTCCGAAGTTAAAATTGCACGGGGATGAATCACGGGTGCTGGTATTGACCCGCTGCCGGGGAAACCCGGTTGCACTGGTTTGTGGGGAGATGGTGTATTAACCGCAGAGCGGGGTAGGCGAGAGGCTGTTAGCGACTGCTCAGGTGAAAACCGTTAGTGATAGGTGCTGATTATCAGATCATTTTGTGCAGCGTGCCGCAGTACGGACAGCGCAACACCTGTCGTTTCTGATTGTATCTCCGCTTCTTTTTGTCTTTGCCAAAAGCCGCTTCGTTACGGTACACGGTAATCACAAATGACTCACAGGTTGGGCAAAGCACGACGGTTGTACCGACCAACTGCCGGTAGCGATGACTGCCCGGTAGCTGTACCGGAATCCGATCTCGGCGTAATTGCCGAAACACAACTCCAGCGTTTGGCAACTTGTAACCGTGTTTACGGACAAACAGAATATCATCATCCGATAGATTTTCTTGACCGGCACGTTCCTCGGCATGAATGCTCAATATGAGGGGGTTTTCCACGTTAGGATCACTCCTTTTTGCAGCTCGCCCACCCCGCTCTGTTGTTAATCTGCGCCCATGCTGGCTTAGGTACGGTTATATACAGCGAAAGTCGTATTTGGATTTCTGGCGATCCCGGCGAAAGGCGCGGCCATTGCGGTAAGCCGTGACCACCTGTGCCATATTCTTACTCAGGAGTACCGTTGAACCCACCAGGCGGTGGCGGGGGTCGTTTGCCGGTAAATCGGGGGGCAGGTCTTTCTGTCGGAGCTGGTAAAACTCGATTCCAGCGCGACGCTCCAACCGTCCGTAGGCGATGATGAACTGGATTTCATCGTGAGAGAGGTTTCTTTGTGCGCACCGCTGTTTGGCATGATCGCTGAACCGAATATCCATTGAAGCCTCACTTTATGATTAACTATACAAGTTGTTTGTTTCCTCTCCGGCGTTTCCATTTGCCTGTACTGTCCATTATAGGGGTGTTAAGAGACTTATTGCATAAAAGTTTGTGAATTCCCCCTGAAAGTGGGGGGGATGATCCAAAGACTAATTGTGCCAACATCGTAAAAATGCCGTTTATGTCTCCATAGCCTAGGCAATTGGCACAAAGGAAGTCGGGTTTTGATTGGTCGCATGGTACAATAGGCGCTAAACTTGTTGTTCTGGTTTACGCTTTGAAGGAGCAAAAACGCATGTTGCCAGAATATCGGAACGAACCCTTTACGGACTTCTCGAAGCCGGAAAACGTAGCCGCTTTTCGCGCTGCGCTCGACGCGGTGAAAGCTGAAATCGGCCAGACCTACCCACTCGTGATTGGTGGCGAACGGATCACGCTGGACGAGACTTTCCCCTCCATAAACCCCTCCCGGCCTGATGAAGTCTTGGGCAATTTCTCCAAAGGCAGCCAGAAAGAGGCTGACCTGGCACTGGTTGCCGCGAACAAAGCCTTTGAAACCTGGCGTTATGTGTCACCCCAGGAACGCGCCCGCTACCTGCTGCGGGCAGCGGCAGAAATGCGCCGCCGCAAACACGAAATAAGCGCCGTCATGGTGCTGGAAGTAGGCAAGAGCTGGGCGGAAGCAGATGCTGATACCGCTGAAGCGATTGATTTCATGGAATACTACGCCCGCCAGATGATTCGCCTGGCGGATTCCGATCACCTGTTGTATCCCTATGCGCCCGAACAGCTTCACCTGGAATACATACCGCTGGGTGTTGGCCTGATTATCCCGCCCTGGAATTTCCCCAACGCGATTCCCGCCGGGTTAGTGGTGGCGGCGATTGTCGCCGGGAATACAGTGATCTTCAAACCCGCCAGCCAGAGTCCCTGGATTGCCTATAAACTGAGCGAAATTCTGTGGAACAGCGGCCTGCCGGATGGTGTACTGAACTTCCTGACCGGGCCGGGCGGCAGCACTGGCAGTTACCTCGTCACGCATCCGCAGACCCGTTTCATCGGCTTCACCGGGTCGAAAGAAGTTGGCATCTGGATTCATGAAAACGCGGCTAAAGTGCAGCCGGGTCAAATCTGGCTCAAGCGCACGATTTTAGAGATGGGCGGTAAAGATGCCGTGTTGGTGGATGAAACCGCCGACCTGGAAGCCGCCGCACAGGGGATTGTGACCAGTGCTTTTGGTTTCCAGGGGCAGAAATGCTCGGCTGGCTCGCGGGCGATTATCGTAGACGCGGTTTACGACCAGGTGACGAACCGGGTGGTAGAACTGACGAAGCAACTTAAAGTGGACGCGCCGGACAAAGGGCCGGAGGTCTATAACGGCGCGGTGATCGACCATAAAGCCTTCAAGACCATCCTGGATTATATCGAAGTGGGGACGCAGGAAGGCAAGCTGCTGTGTGGCGGTCAACCGCTGGAAACGCCGGAGAAGGGCTACTTCATTCCGCCAACGGTGTTTGGGGACATACCCCCGGATGCCCGCATCGCCCAGGAAGAGATTTTTGGGCCGGTGCTGTCCATCATCCGGGCGGGGGATTTTGAAGATGCCCTGGCGATTGCCAACGGTACCGAGTTCGGCCTGACCGGGGCGATTTTCAGCAATGACCGTGACCGGTTGGAACGCGCCCGGCGTGAATTCCATGTTGGCAACCTGTACTTTAACCGCAAGTGTACCGGTGCGCTGGTAGGCGTGCATCCGTTCGGCGGCTTCAATATGAGTGGTACGGATAGCAAAACGGGCGGCCCAGACTACCTGCTGTTGTTCACTCAGGCGAAGAGCGTAGCCGAAAAACTTTAAACCGGCTGTAGTGAGTATCCTGACGCCCCGGGTCATCTGGCCTGGGGCGTTTTGGTTCGTCTATTGCTCACCCTTCCGGTATAATGGCGATATAACGAATCCCGTGCCCGGAAGGAGCAGTCATGCCGATTTACGACCCGAGTCATGTGGAATACCAGATCACCACTGGACACATTCAGATCGCCATGGACGGTGGCGGCCAAATCCCGGCGTATTGGGCGCACCCGAATATCGGCGCCAAACTGCCCGCTGTCGCGTTGCTGCATGACTGGTGGGGTATTACCCCGGCGGTGCGGCGTATGGCGAATCTGTTCGCGCAGACCGGGTATTACGCCATCGTGCCGGATATGTTTGATGGGCAGGTGGCTTCGAACCCTGAGGAGGCGATGGTACTGGTCGAAAAATTAGGCGACCAGGGGTTCGTGCGTATAGATACGGCACTGGGCGTGCTGGAAAAGCACCACCACACCAACGGAAAGGTAGCGGCGATTGGTCTGGGGATGGGGGGCAGTCTGGCGTTTGAAGCGGCGATTGTGCGCCCTGACCTGGAGGCGGCGGTGGTGTTCAGCGGCTTTCCGCAGCGGTATTTAGGGCAGTTTAAGCAGGCCAATACGCCTATTCTGGCGTTTTACGGCAGCGAAGAAGCCTATATCGCACGCGCCGTGATCGAACAGCTACAACAAGAACTCACGCAGATCACCACCATGCAGCATCACGTGATCTTGTGTGATGGTCTAGGACATGACCTGTTTGCCGAAGACGGTACGGATTCTCAGCACGAGGTCGGTCGGGCGACGCTGCGGCGCACCTTTGCCTTTTTAGAGACTTACCTGGGCGACCACCCGAAACCCGCATCAGGTAGCCCGAAACACTGATTCTGAGCGATTAAACGACGTTCTTTATGAAATGAGAATGCGATACTTTTCGTGCAGCTGGCTGGTTAGCATTTTAGGCGAAGGCGCTATCTTTTCCTGACCGCTGACGGCTTGCTCCCCTTGTCAAGAGGACTCGATCCCGATTCATATCATATGAAGCGTAAACGATCATGACCATCTGTGAAGTTCGTCTGCCGGGGCAGGTGCCGTATCGGGACGCCTGGGACTGGCAGAATACGTTAGCAACGGCACGCGGGCAGGGGGACATCCCCGATACGCTGCTGCTGCTGGAACATCCCCACACCTATACCTTTGGCTCGTCCGGTCACGATGAAAATCTCCTGCTTTCCCCGGATGAACTGGCCGCACGGGGTATCACCGTGTTTCGCCCTGACCGGGGCGGGGACGTGACCTATCATGGGCCGGGGCAGTTGGTGGGCTACCCGATTATCGCGCTGCCTCGCCAGGATAAACGACTGCGCGTGGATGTGGTGGGTTATGTGCGCGGCCTGGAAACCGTCATCATCCGTACCCTGGCCGATTATAAGCTGACCGGACAGCCGATTGCCGGGCTGACCGGAGTCTGGGTAGATACACCACTGGGCATGGCGAAAATCTGCGCGATAGGTGTCAAAGTGAATGTGCGCGGGGTGACAAAGCACGGGTTTGCGCTCAACGTCAATACGAATCTGAGCTATTTTGATGGTATCATTCCTTGTGGCATTCGGGATAAAGGTGTCACCAGCCTGGTCGCGCTGCTCGGTCAACCGGTGCCTATGCCGGGTGTGATTGAGCGGGTCATCGCCCATTTTGGCGAGGTGTTCGGGTTGGAGATGGTCAGGTGATAAGAGGAAACGGCTTTTATGCTCCCTAAACTGCTGGATAACCCCTTGATTGTGAACAACCTGTTTTACCCGCGTGCCGCCCGCCCCGGAGACGATAACCCGCCGCATATCCACGATGGCACGATTCCGGTGGAGGAGGAGGGCGTGGCGCTGGGCTATCGGCTGTATGGGCATACGGCGGATGCGCCGGTACTGCTGTATTTTCACGGGAACGGGGAAATCGCCTCGGATTATGACAGTATGGCGACGTTGTTCCATGAAGCCGGGGTTTCGCTGCTGGTGGTGGACTACCGGGGTTACGGGTGGAGTACCGGCAAGCCGCTCATCAGCACACTTTTGAGCGACGCCGAAACGGTTCTCCAGGCCGTGCCAGACATCGTGCAGCGGGCAGGCATTACGAATAAGGCGCTTTTCCTGATGGGGCGTTCGTTGGGCAGCGCCCCGGCGTCGCACCTGGCGAGTCGGCACGCTGCCGCGCTGAAAGGGGTGATTATCGAAAGCGGCTTCGCGCACGAACCGTCTTTGTTCCAGAGGCTGATGATCCCGGAAAATCTGCTGAAACAAGTGCCGAGCGTATTCGGGAACGTTGGAAAAATCGCCGGGTCGCGCCTGCCGCTGCTGGTGATTCATGGTGAAAAAGACACGCTGATTCCGGTAGAAAACGGTCAGGCGTTGTTTGATACCTCCCCCGCTGAGGTAAAAATGCTGCTGAGGATTCCCGGCGCAGGGCATAATGATTTGCTGATTTACGGTCTTGGGCCGTACTTTGCTGCTATCGCGCAGTTTGTGGCTGCGCATGGATGATTGAGAGTGATATATGGATTTGGAACCGGTAAAAGTGTTGGAAACGCCTGAAAACGCGGGTGGCTCTCGCCTGGGACGGATGGTTGCGGGTGTGCTGCTGTTGGGGCTGATTGGCTTATTGGGGTACGTGGTGGCGGTGGGTGCGACGGCGGATAAAACCGAGCAGACTGCCGCTGTCCGGTCTTCCGGGCGCTCGGTACAGGACGAATTTGCCCGTAATGACGATACGGTGACGCTGCTCATGTTTGAGGCCGATAACTGACCGTACTGCGCCCGCCAAAAATCCATCGTGAATGGATTAGAACCAGAGTACAACGGTCAATTGGTTATCGCCTATGCGAATGTCAGCGACCCGGAGAATCGTTCGCTGAAAATACGCTACAGCGTGACTTCGACCCCGATCACGGTATTGTTCAACGAACGCGGCCAGATTGTTGCCATGTACCAGGGGTTACAAAACGCAGCGACACTTCGCCGGGGCATCAACGACGCTCTGGCCGAAAATAGCTGATTACGGCTGAATCACACCGCAAACCGGCGCATCCCAACTCAAGTTGGAGTGTGCCCGCAAGATAGTATCAATCTGCTTGGCGATGAGCGGCGGATAGGGGGATGTCCGCCGCACGCGCATATCGGCATGAGAACCCAGGGCTTCCAGCGTCGCCGCTAGCACGCCCGTTGTTTCGTTGACCATGAAGAGCATGAAATGAACCCGTTTGGATGAACGCCCCAGGACACGGGTATGAACCACGACGGTTTCCCCCAGGCGTACCTCCGCCAGGTAGCGGATAAAATGCTGCAAGGCGAAGCCCCCCGCCTGTTCTTGCTGGTAGTAGTCGATATCCATGCCAATCGTCGCAAAAAACTTCCAGGCGGCATCATCAAAGATCGCCATATACCAGCGGATATTCATGTGACCCATCGCGTCCAGGTAGTCCGGGATAATGGTGGCGCGGTGGTATTTGGGGAGTTCGTTGATCTGTTCCAGGGGGATCATACGGTCTTCCTGTATCTTGTGTTTGGTCAAAATGTACAGAAAATGATACCACCGATTAGGTGCGGCAATAGGGTTCACAAAGCGGATTGAACCCTGTAGAATCTGCCTGTTTGCACGCCAGGGAGACATAATTCATGAGTGAAACCCGCTGGACGAGCTTTGACCTGATTTTTTTTGACTGCGACAGCACGCTTTCAACCATTGAAGGGATTGATGAGCTGGCGCGGCTGAAGGGCAAGGAGTGGCGCGTCGGCGTGCTAACGGACAAGGCCATGAACGGCGATCTTGATCTGGCGGAAGTCTACGGTAAGCGGCTGCAAGCGATTCGCCCTACACGCGGCCAGTTGCAGGCCATTGAAGACCGTTACTGGGAGACGATGGTGCCAGATGCGCTGGAGGTGATCGCGGCGCTGCGTTTCCTAGGGAAGCAGGTTTTCATTATCAGCGGTGGGTTGGCGGAACCAGTGCGTGGTTTTGGGCGGCGTCTGGGTGTCCCCCCGGAAAATATCCGTGCGGTTGAAATTGAATATGACCAGCTAGCGGGCGAGTGGTGGCGCTATCATCAACCGGAAACCCGGCAGCAGCAGGCCTACCTGGATTATGATGAAGGGCCGTTGACCGTTTCGAGCGGCAAACCTGATATTATCAAGGGGCTGGCCGCCGGTAAGCATGGGCGCCGGTTGATGATTGGCGACGGCGCATCCGATCTGGCGACCCGGCATGTGGTGGATTTATTTGTAGGGTTTGGTGGGGTTGTCAACCGCCAGAAAGTGCGCGAAGCGGCGGACGTATTTATCAGCGTGAATTCTCTCGCGCCGGTACTACCGCTGGCCGCCGGGACCAGTGGTTTTGCACGGGTTATGGGCAGCCCATATCAGACTGTCTTCCAGAAAGGCCTTGATCTGATTAAGAATTCGGGCATGTTTATCCAGAACGAAGACTTGCGGCGGGCATTCAGTACCGCGTTTGGACAATGATGATGGTGAATTGGCAACCTCAAGCGATTATATTTGATATGGATGGTCTATTGGTGGATTCAGAACCGGTTTGGCATACTGCCGAAGCGGAAATGGTCGAATCGCGCGGCTACCAATATACCGATGAAGTCCGTGCCCAGATTGTGGGGCTGCGGATGGATGAATTTTTCGACAAACTCAACTCGATCTTTCATTTCAATGAGGATATAGACGCCCTCTATAACGAACTGATGGATCGGATGCGGTACCTTATTCCTCGTGAAGTGAAACCCAAGTCCGGTGCGCTAGACCTGGTGGATTATGCCCAGCGCAGCGGCCTGCCGATTGCTATTGCGTCGAGTTCACCCATGTCTGTTATCAATGCTACTGTGGCTTCGCAGGGATGGGAGCAAACCTTTGCCGTGCGTTGTTCGGCGGATGATGACGCCCGCGGGAAACCGGCCCCGGATGTCTATTTGCGGGCAGCGCGACTGGTGGGTGTTGCGCCACAGGATTGTCTGGCACTGGAAGACAGCCCCGCCGGAGCGCGGGCAGCCGTCGCCGCCGGGATGACCTGCTACGCCGTGCCGGACATCACCCACAGTAAACCGACTGCGTTCAAGGACATCACGCCGCATGTTTTTGCCAGCTTAAACGATGTCCTGAACCATTTAGTGGCTCAGTCTTAACCCCTATGTTGACTGATCTGATTGTAGGGATTACGCATCTGCTGGAACAACTGGTTGGCACGTTTGGCGCGCCCGGAATCGGACTGGTCGCGCTTTTTGAGAACCTATTTCCCCCCACGCCATCCGAATTCCTGTATCCCCTGGCCGGGAAGATGGCCTATGATGGCAAAATTACACCAGCGGCGGTGATTGTTGCCGGGGTGATTGGCTCCCTGGTTGGGTCGCTCATTTTTTATACCCTCGGCTGGCGCTTAGGTGAAGACAGAGTGCGCGGCATAATCGCCCGTTACGGCACGCTGAAGTGGCGCTGGTTTCACATGCGTGTATTTACCGTAGAAGAATATGACAAGGCGCTGGCACTATTTCGCCGCCGGGGTGGAATCATCGTGTTTGTGGCGCGGCTGCTGCCGATGGTGCATGGGGTAGTCTCTATTCCTGCCGGAGTCGCCCACATGAATCTCATGATGTTTATGGTATATACGGCGTTGGGCGCAGCTTTGTGGATCGCTCCGTTTACATTTTTTGGTATGTGGTTAGGCCAGAACTGGGAGCAGGTTATCGACTGGATGGCTGCCTATCAGAATATCATGTACGTGTTAATGGCTACCGCGGTGGGTTGGTATGTTCTGCGGCGGATACGCCAGCGACGGACAGCGCATTTGACGGCGTCGGAATGAGGTCAGGACAATGTCTCGGTTGAAACTTGCAGCCTGGATGGTTCATTTTTATACAGCGTTGGGTGGTTTTGTCGGTGTGCTGGCCTTGTTTGTAGTGGTGGCCGGGCAGATTCGCCTGGCTTTTTTGATGTTGATTCTCACTATGCTGATTGATGCAACTGATGGCATCCTCGCCCGTCGGCTGCGGGTCGGAGAAGTGCTGCCCGGCTTTAGTGGCGCTGAGATGGATAACGTGATTGATGTCCTGACGTTTGTCTGGGTACCGGTATTCATCATCGGGATGCAAGGGCTTTTACCTCACTGGTTATGGCTGGCAGTGCCGGTGTTTGCGGCGTTGTACGCCTATGGTCAGGTCGAAATGAAAACGGAAGACGCCTTTTTTCTCGGTTTCCCCAGCTATTGGAGTACGGTGGCTTTGTATTTGTACTGGCTGCGCCCTGAACCGGGTATCGCGGTACTGCTGGTGGTGATCCCCGGCATTCTGACGTTTATCCCCACCCGTTATCTGTATCCTAGCAAAAATCCGATTTTGTGGCGGCTGACGTGGGCGCTGGCCGGGCTGTGGTTTTTGCTGGTGATTTATCTGTTGTTCCAAGAAACCCCCGATTTAAAACTGATCTGGTTGAGTCTGTTTTTTCCGATTTACTACCTGTGCGCCAGCTTCATTATTGACTGGCGGCTGCGGCGCGGCCAACTCCGCGTGACCTGAGGTCAATTGACTCGAAACGCTGATGCCTTAAGATAGAGGTAGCGACAAACTTTTTGAGTTGATTAGCCAATACAACAGGGTGAAGGAGTGACCGAGATGCGAAACCGGCAATTGCTGTGGGTTCTGGTTGGGGCGTTGCTGCTGGCCGCGTGGCCGATGCAGGCGGCGGAAAGTGTCAGTTATGTAAGCCAGCCCGACGAAGTATACATTTTCTTGAATGACATCGCGTTTGCGCACGACACCATCACCTTACCAACCGGGGTGGATGTCCAGGTGTTTCTTCCCCAGCAGATTTTTGTGAACACGCTGGTCGTTCGTGAAAATGGCGAACGGGTTTCAACCTATCGTGTCCGACAGCAGAACGGGCAGGTGATTCTGGAATGGTCGCAGGTTGGAAACGGAGAAGACCTGCGGGAAATCACGCTGGAATACCTGTTCAGCGGCCTGGGCTGGACTCCCCGTTATGATATGTGGCTGGGGGATACCGCCGCTACGACGGTGGATTTTGACTTTTTCGCTGAAATCCGCGATTCAGCACTTGACCTGGACGCGGTGACGGCACACCTTATCGCCGGGCGAGTCGATACTACCCAGCAGGTGGATACACTGTCTCGCATCACCGCCAACCAGTACATCGCTGGATATGAGGAGACTGGCACAACCAGTACAGGTGAAGTAGGCGCGGCGACCATCCAGTATATTTACGAACCGGGTACATTGACGGCAGCCCAGGGCGACCTGGTGTATGTGCAGCTTGCGCATAATACGCTCCCTGCTCGCCGTGTCCTGTTGTGGAACGCTTCAGCCGACCAGCAGGTGAGCAGCATCTATAAAGTCCGCAATAACTCGGACTTGCCGCTGACGGAGGGTATCGTGCGCTCCTACCAGAACGGTATTTTCATCGGGAGTGATTTCATTGAGATTACGCCTATTGGGAGTGAAGGCAGCGTCACGGTGGGTAAGTTGCAAGATGTCCGCGTTAAACGGGGCGAAAATGTGACCACCATTCAGGAAATCTTCTTTGATACCCTCTACCAGGTCGAACTGTCATTGGAAAACTTCGGCCCGGATGCGCTGGAAATTGAAGTGGTAGACGCGCCGAGAAGAGATGGTGAAGCATTTGCGTTTGCTACGACGCCCGACCAGGAAGCGGACAATCTGCTGCATTGGACAGTGACTGTGCCGCCGGGCGAAACGGTGACGATTACCTACGAATACAAGACAAGATAGGGCTACGTGGAAAATCTGACTGTTCTCATTCTAACCGATCTCACCCCGGCGAGTCTGGGTTTACTGGAAGGCGAGACGGGGATAACAACCCGTTTCGCCGCGCCAGCCCAGGCCAATTTACGCGACTTACTGACGGGAGTCCAGGCGGTTATCACCCGTGACGACCTGCGAATTGATGCCGCGCTGCTGGAATCCGCCCCCGATTTGAGGGTGATCGGGCGGATGGGCGTGGACATCAGCAATATTGACCTGGATGCCGCTACCAACCGGGGGATTCTCGTCATGAATACCCCCGGCACGAATGCGGTGGCCGCCGGGGAATATACCATCGCGCTCATGCTCGCCCTGAGCCGTAAGCTGGTCGCCGCCCACCACAGCCTCTTGAACGGACATTGGCCGCCGGATAAAGCACAGATACAGGGGATGCAGCTTCAGGGGAAGGTCCTGGGGATAATTGGCCTGGGGCGGGTGGGGCAGGTGGTCGCGGAGCGTTGTCTGGCCTTCGGTATGACGGTGTTGGCCTATGACCCGTATATTGATGAGACAGACATTGAAGATGACCGCGTGCTGCTGGTCGGGATGAAAGAACTGCTGCACCGCAGCGATATTGTGACCCTGCATGTCCCGGCCACCGATGAAACGCGGGGGATGGTGGATGCCGGTATGATTGCCCGGATGAAACGGGGAGTCTTGCTGGTGAACACCGCACATAGCAGTGTCCTGGATGAGGCTGCCGCTGCCCAGGCGCTTGAGTCCGGCCACCTGGGGGGCGTCGCGTTGGATGTGTATTCGCCTGAAGCGAAACCGGACAGTCCGCTGGTGGGGCATGACCGGGTGCTGCATACCCCGCATATCGGCGATAATACCGTTGAGGCGGCCCAGAATCTCTCGTTCCAGATTGTGCAGCAGGTGATTGACGCCTTACGAGGGACGGATTACCGGAATGTCGTGAACATGCCGTTTCTACCCGGTACGGATTATGAGGCGATTCGCCCTTATCTGGTGTTGGCGGAACATATGGGCATTCTGCTCAACGTCCTGGCGCGGCGGGACATCCGGCAGGTCGAGGTAGAATTTCGTGGCGAGGAAGTCCACGGCCTGGTAAAACCGCTGGTCGTGGCGCTGCTCAAAGGCCTTTTGCTGCCGCTCTTAGGCGAGCAGGTGAATTACATTAACGCCCCGGTGCTGGCCGCCGAACGCGGGATGCGGGTGATGCAGACCAAAGGGCTGGAGACGGCGCACTATACGAATCTCGTCTCGTGTAAAGTCACGCTGGAAGATGGCGAGGCGATCATCATGGCCGGGACGCTGCTCGACCATCAGGTGCCGCACATCATCCAGATCAACCAGTATCGTATGAACTTCGTGCCGGAAGGCCACCTGTTGATTCTGGGTAGCTACGACAAGCCGGGTGTCATCGGGCGGGTGGGGACACTCATGGCGCAAAACAACATCAATATCGCCAGTTGGCATACCGGGCGCGCGCATCCCGGTGGGCAAACGCTGACCGTGATTACGCTGGATTACCCGATCCCCGATCAGGTGTTGGAAGACCTGCGCCAGCTTGACTTTGTGCGGCATGTGCGCCAACTGAGCATCGAGAATATCACGGGCTGAACACCACCTGTATCCCGCTGATATTCACCGTCGCGCACACTAAGATGCCGGAATCCGCCGCCGGGCAGGGTGGGTCAACGGCCAGCGTCAGCGTATGATAGCCGGGCTGTTCCACAAACACCGCACCGCGAATATCAGCCGCGCCGTTAATCGTCCAGGTCTGGACTGGCTGCTCGTCAACCAGGAAGTGAATATCGCGGGCGGCGGTCTGTACTGCTGCACTCAGTTCGACCCAACCGGGGGTTGGTGTGTACAGATAAATTTCGATGTGATCTCGAATCGCAGTGGTTGGTGGTAGCACAACCTGAAATTCTGGCGAGTCAGTGGCGGGCGGCACGGCAAAGACCGCGATGCGCGCATCTTCATAGAAGGGGTCGCCTAACTGCTGGCGGGCAAACGCCTCCAACACCCCGTCGGCATCGCTCCATTGTTTATGCAGAATAATGATGTCCGCTCCGGCAGCATCCAGCAGCGCCGGGTCGAGCCTGTTTTGCAGCGTCGTCAGGCGGGCCGGGTCTACCGGTGTACGGCGGGCGATATGTCCAGCGATCAGGGGGTGCTGGTGGCCGGTTTGCAGATACATAGCGTCTTTATCGGTCAGCAGATGTTCCCAGGGAATATCGAACACGGCGCGAATATCATCCCGGTCAGCCAGCGCGATCACGGCTTCCGGGATGATGGCGGGGATGGTGGGCAGGTTCGGAATCCCGTCCGGCGACCAGAATCCCTGGTATTCCCACAATACCAATACCGCCAGCCCCGCGCAGACCACATACCCCAAACGCTGCCTCTGCAATTTCGGCCACAGTACCGCCAGACCATATCCGGCCAGCACCGCGACTGCGAACGCCACCGTAAAGTTAAATCGCGCTGGAGTCCGTAATGTACTCAGCACCGGGATATGTTGCAGGAGCAGGCCGGGCAGGGCGATGAACGTCTCGTAACCACCCACATTCACGGCCAGTGGCGCATCCATGACTTTCAGCACGCCCCCCAGCGAGCCAACCCACGCCAGCCCGCCCAGCAGCAGCCACCAGCGGGCAGCCCGCCGCCGCCAGATGGCGACCATCCCCAGCACCCCGGCGACAATGCCGATATAGGCCATCTTCTCAAAAGGGTCGCGCCCCAGGACGCGGTGGGTGTATTCCAACTGCCCGAACACAGGATGCTGGAAAGACGGTGACACAATCGCCAGCAGGTCGGCGCTGAAGGTGACATCCCCGCTTTCCTGTAGTCGCGCCGGAGTGGAGCGCAGGTCGAACGCCGCCGGGAGCAGAAACGGCAGGGCGAACAGCCCTCCCAGGATGATCGCCCCCACCACCCACCGTAAGGCCGCCCACTCGCGCCGCCAGAATAGGGACAGCCCGAACAACGCTGTTATCGGCAGCAGCAGGTAAAACAGCAGCAGGATACTGCCCAGCGGACTCAGGCCGAAGAACAGCGCCGTGAACAGCAGCCAACGCCGGTTCTTTTCGTCGCGCAGTCGGAATAACCCGTAGGTATACAGCGGAACGCCCCACAGTACCAGCAGGCCGGTATGTCCAGTGGCAAGCTGCCCCTGAAAGGTGGGATAGGCCATGAAAATCAATCCCGCCAGCCACGCCGCCCCGCGCTGTTTGGTCAGGTAGGTGACGAACAGGTACACCGCCCACCCGTTGAGCGCCAGATTGAACAGGAGCGGCAGGTTAAACGCCACCGGCATCGGCAGGGCAAATGCCAGCAGCCACGCCGGGAAGGATTGCAGCGGATTCCCCCACAACCAGGCATTCCCCAGACCGTCCGGGTAAGCCAGCAGCGAATCATGAAACAGGGGTGCGCCGGTTTGCAGCGCGTGTTTAATCCACCAGATATGCCGGGCGTATTCATAGGCGTCGCCAAAGGGATGCCCGACCAATTGGGTCGAAAGCACCGTGACCAGCGGCCAGGTGATGACCATCGCCACAATCAGGTACAGCCCGTAAGCGATCAAGTGGTGGGTGAACGGCGGTAAAGCGCGTGTTTTCATCGGATGTAATCGGCTAACCATATGCTAAAATGGCGGCTCAGGATTCAAGAGTATCAGCGGATTATAGTGCGAGTGATGTCACAAAAACACCATCTCTTTGCTTTTTTCTCCCGGCGGCGGCGTGGACTGGATACCCTGTGGCTGCTGGTGCTGGCGGGGTTTATCTTTGCCGGGATGCCCCTGGCGACGTTTCATGGCGACGAAGCCATGCAGATTTACATGAGCAATGACTACGTGGCGGCCTTCATTGACCGGGATGTGAATTACCTCATGGTCAGCCCGCCCTACGGGATTGACGAAGACCCCTGGTTGCGGATTTTGAACGGTTCGGTGAATCGCTATGCCATCGGCCTGAGCTGGCAACTGGCCGGGATGAACAGCGGACAGCTTCCGCCGCGCCCCGGTTGGGACTGGGGGCTGGACTATGACCGGAATGTTGAAACCGGACATCTGCCGTCGGAGGCGCTGCTGCTGGCGGCGCGGTTCTCTTCGACGCTGTTTCTCGCTCTGAGCGCCTGGGTGCTGTTTGGCATCGGCTGGCAAGTGGGGGGCAGACCGCTTGCCTATCTCGCCAGTGGGCTGTACACCCTGAATCCGGTGGTGCTGCTGAACGGGCGGCGGGCAATGCAGGAAGGTTCGTACCTGTTCTTCGGGTTGCTGGCGGTGCTTCTGGCGGCGATTATCAGCCGGAAACGCGCCGATGGGCGGCGGGCAGCGTGGTACTGGTGGGCGGGACTGGTGCTGGCCGGTGGCCTGACTCTCGCCAGCAAACACAGCGGCATTGTGCTGGTCGCAGGGGCGTTCGGCTGGATTGGGCTGGCGGAACTGGCACATTTGGATTGGCGGCGCTTGGGCGGTCTGGTGGCTCGACTGCTGGTCACGGGCGTGCTGGTGGTGACGCTGTTTGTGGCGCTTTCGCCCGCGCTGTGGAACGACCCGATTGCCCGATTTGGCGATTTAGTCTCCGTGCGCCAGGGATTGTTGGAGATTCAGATCGGGCTTGACCCCGCCGCGCCGACACCCCTTTTGCAACGGGTTGAGGGGATTGTTACCCAGCCCTTCCTGACCGCGCCGCAGCACTATGAAGTCGCGTTCTGGGCGAATACCAGCGCCGTGACGGATGCCATCAACCGCTACATGGCGTCCCCGCTCAGTGGAGTCCAGTTTGGGCCGATTCTGGGGACGGCCTTAACCTTGCTGGCCGGGTGGGGGCTGGTGCTGTGCCTGAAGTTGTGGCGACAACCGGGCATTTTAGCCTGGGTGGGCGTGACGCTGCTTTCGCTGCTGGTCAACCCCTTGCCCTGGCAGCGTTACTATCTGGCGCTCTACCCGGTGGCGGCGCTGCTGGCCGGAATTGGACTGCTGGCCGTCGTGCGGTGGGTCAGGAACCGCGCCTGATGGGATGAGCTTTGGATTCACATAGAGATGCTTTGGATTCTGTGATGGGCTGTTTGTTGTCTGTAAATAGAGTCTGGGGTTGGGGGGCAAACCAATGAAACGCTTACGCTCAACACTATTTGTCATTGCACTGCTCCTACTCGGCTCTCAAGTCATGGCTCAGACCGAAACCCGTTACTGGTATATCTGGCTACCTGATGATTCAGGAACGTTGGTGCTGACTGAGAATGCCATAAGCTTATATGACCCAGCCTGGCAGCCGGTCACTACACGCTCAGTCATCAGCTTTGACACCTTGATTAGTTTAGCTCCTGATGGTCGTACCATGTTGGTACGCAATGGCACATGGGAAATTTGGGATATAAGAACATTACAAACAGTGCGGGTGCTTCCTATTGATCCCGGTGCAGTGGGGCCGGTCTGGAGTGTGGATGGAAGAACGATTACCTTCCGTGATGCTGGGCTGGTTGGTACCTCAGTTTACGATAGTCAAACAGGCGCTTTGATTCGCCGCATTACTGGTCAGTTCTGGGCATCGGCACTCGATATGATATGGAGTCCTGACCGTAGTGTAGTGGCCGTCAACGCCGACAAGCTTATTATATTACTAGATACTAATTCCGGCCTAGAGATCAAACGGATTGCACTGCCAGATGCTCAGAGAATGTCTATCTTGGGATTAGTTTGGAGTAACGATGGTCAGCAAATTGCATTGAGAATCGGCAGAAAACTGGATACCCAAACGCAACAATCTGTGTTTCAATATGATCTTTTCCTGTTGGACGTAGGAAGCGGGAGCTTGACAAGTTTGGTACAAAGCGTACCCGACTATCTTCTCGATTTACTTTGGAGCAAATCTGACTCCGAGTTAGCTGCGATCACCAATAATGAAATCCTCATTGTTGATATCAGCAGCAGCTTGGTCAATCGATTCGTGCTTCAAAGTCGAGCTTTCGCTGGAGCTAGATACAGCCAGTACGGAGGACAACTCCGTGTCGGCTATTCCAAGCTGTTCGACACAGGAGCCAATCAGGATACCACTTCAGATGTCGCCCAAGTAGGCAGCAGTGAATTCAACGGACTGATCCAGGTGGTGGTGCCTGTCACCACACTGGACCGCTTTGCCGAAATTGCAGCCTCCTGCAACGGTCCCGCGACACTGACGAGTTTCGACACAACCGCACAAGCTGCAAATGCAATCGCCGCTCAAGCACAGGCGCTGACCGCCCAACTCACCGCGCTGCCCTCCGGCGCAATCCCACCGGGATGCAAGGCTGATCTGCTTGCTATTGCGGCGGCATTGGAAGCGCAAGCAGGCGACCCGTAAGCCGAGCCGCCTGCGTTTTTCATCCTTGCCCGCTTGGCGTGATCGCCAGCAGCGTAAGACAATCGTCATTTGCCAAACCGGGCTAAAGTGGGTTTTCGTATGTTTTCAATGTGGGCGCACCGCCGTGCGCCCCTACGAATCCGGCCTAATTTGGTGGATTTCTTTTGAGACTTCACTTAAGCACACTACTAGACGAGCGCTGCTTAGTGAATAGGAGAGGCGTGGTGTAGGGCGGTGGTCGTTTAGTAGGATTGCCTGTTGGTCAAAAGTGATGCACACTGAGAATAGGCGCTATTTAGGTGAAGGACAAAATCATGCACCGCAGTCTCAGTATTCTTTTATTCAGCGTGGTTTTCTTACTCGCGGCATGTGGCGGCGGTGAAACCCCCGCTCCGCCCACCGTAGATACCAGTGTCAGCAATCCCACTGCCGAACCTGCCGGACAGGTCGTCCAGCCGGCAGAACCCACCCTTATCCCGCCGCCGGGCGTCGAGCCGACAGCGGATGTTCCAGGCCCCACGCCGGAACCCACCGAGCCACGCGCGGCAGTGGCATTCGGCGTGACCGTACCCGCCCCTGGGACGGTGGTCGCCGTCGAGACGGAAGACCCGGATAGCGGGCTACCGTTCAGCAAGATCATCTACTACCAGAGCGGCGGGGCCGGTTCACCCGTCTCGATTGAGGTACACAGCGACGGCACGGTCATTCGGGATGGGGTCAGTATGACGATTTCCCCGGATCAGGTGAGTATGCTGCAATCCCTGATTAACCAGGCGAATTTCTTCGGCATTTCGGGCGTCTTTACTTCGCCGGGCAGCAGTCCACAGGTGATGCGCTGGCGGGTGAGTGTGGAACGCAGCGACGGTTCATCGGCGGCGATTTCGATGGAAGAAGGACTTGTCCCCGCCGCCCTGGCTCCGTTGGTGGGCGCGTTGGGTGCCATCGGACAGTAGTGATTCACGAGGTAGATACATGCGTTGGGAACGAAGGGCGATTATCACACTGGGGTTAGTCCTGCTGTTGAGCAGTACCGCGTTGGCACAGCAGGAGGCGTGTCCGGCTATTGTGGAAACGGCGTTGGCCGCGACTGATGAGTTATGTAGTGTCACCGGGCGGAATCAGGTGTGTTATGGTCACTTTTCGCTGACGGCGGAAGCCCAGCCGGAGATTGTGGATTTCTCGTTGGATGCCGAGGGGGACATCGTTGATGTCGCCGGGCTGAAAACTCTGCAACTTCGCCCTATGGATGAAGCGACGGGCGAGTGGGGCGTGGCGCTCATGCGCTTGCAGGCCAATATCCCCGATACACTCCCCGGCCAGAATGTGACGTTTCTGCTGTTTGGCGATGTTGAACTGACCGGCGTGGATGCGGAAGATGCCCCACCCGGCGCTCGACCTATGCAGGCCTTCTATCTGCGGACGGGCGTGGCCGATTCCGGGTGTGACGAAGCGCCGGAAAGCGGCTTGCTGGTGCAAACCCCGGACGGCGTGGATGAGATTGCTTTTAACATCAACGGCGTGGACGTGCAGATGGGGTCAACCGTCCTCTTCCAGGGTAACGAGGATGAGGATATGAGCGTCAGTGTGTTAGAGGGCGCGGCGCTGATTTCGTCCGGCGACGGGCAGCAGGTGATCCCGGCGGGAACATGGGCGCGTGTCCCCCTGCGGCAGGTTGGCAGGCGCTTGCTGGCACAGAGTGCGCCGCAGATACCCGAGTCGTATGAAGGGCGGCAGGCATTCCTGCAACGCCTACCGTTGCGTCTGCTCCAGCGTAAGATTGAAGTCAAAGCCGCGTTGACAGAAGAGCAGATTACATTTCTCCATGACCGGATTCAAGCTGGTGAACTGCCGTGTGGCGAAGACCCGCTTCCTTCCTGTGACCGTCTGCGCCGGTTTTTGCTCAATCGCGCCCGAGTGTGTCTGGCATTGCCTCCGGGGAGAAGACCGGAATTCTGTGGTGATCTGCGTGAATTTCTCTCCGACATTCAGGCAACCCGGACGGCAGAGGATCAGCTCACTGTGACCCTGCCGCCGGGCCGGAGCGCGGAAAATGCGTATACCGTCAATTTCTGTCAGGTCTCGAGTCCGCCGCTCTATCCTGGTCAGGTAGTGCATATTAATTATGGGGTGGGGCGTTGGCCGTCCCGCGCGGAAGCGCGAATCGCGCTGGCGGGGCAAACCGCGACCATAACCATAGACGGCATTCCCCTGGACATTGAATATGATGGTATCCAACTGCATACCGGGGGTGACGCGGCAGGATATGGCTTGCGTGCTCTGGCGGATTGGGTCGCCTTGCCGGGGGAACATACGCTGGTCGGCGTCTGGACAATCGGTCATACGATCACCTGTACGCTGGTCGTAGAGCCACAGTAGCCACTCCCCAGCCAATACGGTAAACTAGACGGTGCGTGTAGGATTTTCCTGGTACGCACCGTCTGGTTTATTCCCCATCCTAAAACACTATGATAAATTCTTCGCTGCTGTTAAATTCAGGTAAGATTCGACAGATAATATTGTTATTAAAATTTGACATAAAAGCAAATAAAATCATTAGTTGAGTTCGGAAAATTGATACTATAATGTATAGTGAAGCTGTGTTTCTACCAAGTCACCCATTATTTTGGAGGAAATTTCATGAGTGATGTGCCTGATGTAGAATTTGATAATATGTCCACGTCCGAACAAGAGGCTAAATTAATTGACGAAGCTCGTGAGATGATTGTGGATGGTGAGCGCGATAAAGCACTGAACAAAATTCAGGATGTGCTGCGGTTAAATAAAAGTAACACCGATGCACTATGGATGTTTGCTACCCTCACCTCCCAGCCAGATAAGGCCATTACCGCTCTCAAGCGACTGCTATCAATGGATTCCGAAAACGACAAAGCCCGTAAGTTACTCAATAAACTCGAATCTGAGAATGATGACTTGTTGAGCAGTCCAAGCAGTTCTAAGGGAGACGAGCATAACGAGATGATGCGTCAGATGCTCAAGCAGCAACAGGCGCTCTTGGAGCAGCAGAGTCGGCAACCCGTTATCAATATCACCAATACGGCCTCTAGCTCTCCAACCCAAAACGTGGGCATGATGGGCATGGCAGGGGCTAAACGTAATGACACAGCCTTTATTATTGGCCTGCTCGTTGCAATTTTCCTAGGCATTTTCGGGATGGCGCATCTCTTGAATGGTAAGGTCGGTACGGGTATTCTGTATTGGGTCCTGGGCTGGGTTGTCTGGGCACCATTGCTCATACTCATCTCGGCAACAGGCGTAGGTGCGTGCCTCATGATTCCTCTACATATCTGGGTGTCATACTCCCAAGCCAAGAATGGCGCGACCATATCGTATTAAGCATAATGTGGTTGAGGAATAGGTTTCCTCTGGAACAGTGAGTATAAACCGGCGACTTCCTCGGTCAACCACATATGTTTTTATCTGATCCAGGTGATTTTATAGGCCCTTTTTACTCGTAAGGAGTAAAGGGCTTATTCTATTCAACGAGAACGCAGAAACACACTTCATAGCTTTGGATATAGTCATCCTGGGCTTGTCTATGATTCGCCTTATCATTGGGGTAAACTAAAACTATAAAGGTACAAGGAATAACTGATAAGGAGCAGAGTAGTTTATGGCGAAAGCATACGATGTGGTGGTGCTGGGCGCGGGACCGGGCGGTTATGTCGCCGCGATTCGGGCCAGCCAGTTAGGACTGAAAACCGCCGTTGTCGAGAAAAAATACTGGGGCGGTGTCTGCCTGAATGTCGGCTGTATCCCCTCAAAGGCGCTGCTGCGGAACGCGGAGCTGGCGCACATTTTCCAGAATGAAACCAAAACCTTCGGCATCACTGTGGAGGGTAAAGTTACTTTCGACTATGTGCAGGCCTTCAAGCGCAGCCGCCGTGTGGCCGATGGGCGCGTCAAAGGTGTTCACTTCCTCATGAAGAAGAACAAGATCGACGAATTCGATGGTTGGGGATTGTTCAAAGATGCCAACACGCTGGATGTGACACTCAATGACGGCCAGACCGAGACGCTCACCTTCAAACACGTCATCATTGCCGCCGGGGCGACGACTCGCCTGATTCCTGGCACGTCTTTGAGCGAGCGGGTAGTCACTTATGAAGAACAGATCATGCAGGATACCCTGCCGGGTAGCATCATCATCGCCGGGGCGGGGGCGATTGGCGTTGAGTTCGCCTATGTGATGCACAACTACGGTGTGGACGTGACGATTGTTGAGTTTTTGGATCGCGTTGTGCCGCTGGAAGACGAGGAAGTCTCCGCCGAACTGCACAAGCAGTACGAACGTCGGGGTATTAAGCTTCTGGTCGGGACGAAAGTCGAGAAGATTGAAGACACCGGCAAAAACGTGAAAGTGACGGTTTCTGGTAAGGATGGCAAACAACAGGTCTTAGAGGCCGACAAGGTGCTGCAAGCGATTGGTTTCAAGCCACGCACCGAGGGGTATGGTCTGGAAAAGACCGGCGTGGCACTGACCGAGCGCGGCGCGATTGCCATTAACGAGAAGATGCAGACCAATGTGCCGCATATCTATGCAATTGGCGATGTGACCGCTAAACTCATGCTCGCGCATGTGGCCGAAGCGATGGGCGTCATCGCTGCTGAGAACATCGCCGGCGTGGAAACCGTCACCTTAGAATACGACATGCTGCCGCGTGCGACCTACTGCCAGCCGCAGATTGCCAGCTTTGGTTATACCGAAGCGCAGGCGCGGGAAAAAGGCTACGACATCAACGTCGCGAAGTTCCCCTTCCAGGCCAACGGCAAGGCGCACGGCCTGGGCGACTATACCGGGTTCGTGAAGCTCATCAGCGACAAGAAATATGGCGAAATGCTGGGGGCGCACATGATCGGCCCGGACGTGACCGAACTGCTGCCGGAACTCACGCTGGCACGTCTGGCGGAACTCACGCCACATGAAATCGCCCGGAATGTTCATGCTCACCCGACCCTAAGCGAGGCTATCAAAGAAGCCGCACATGGGTTAGAAGGCCACATGATTAATATGTAATATAAAGACCGATAATTTGACGGGTTGTAGGGGCGCAAGGCCTTGTGCCCTCGCCTCACCCTCATCTTGTTGAGCCGGGTACAGTGACACTGCTGTACCCGATTTTTGATTCCGCAACTTTGGGCGGATGCTGCGCGTACCAGGGATAAAAGGTATGGCAATGTTTAGGGCAAAACAGGATGAATAGCAACGAGGCGCGTTTGTTTTCGACGTTGATCGTGTGGGTAGCGATTACGGTTATCGCGGTGTCGCTCATGATTTTTGGTGTGCAGTTGGAAGGCTTTATGGCGGCCTTTATGCCGATCCTGCTTGTGGTGGCCGGGCTGTCCTCCATGCGGTACATCTGGCGCGACTCGAGCCACGAGCAGGAGGTCGCTGCCGTTGAAAAAGCCAAACGCAAAAATCGGATTGAATATCTGATGGCAACTTTGGACGAGGCGGAACTGGCTGACCTTCGCGCCCGCTTGAGTGCCGACGGCGAAATGCTGCCGCTGAACGATCTGTTAGCGGAATACGAGCAAAGCAATCAACGTAGAACCGGTTAGCCGCTTTGCCGCTGTGCCTCAAACAGAATGACCGCCGCCGCTGCTGCCGCGTTGATGGATTCAGTCGCCGCCGCCATTGGGATGTATACCCGGTTCGTTGCCAGGCTCTGGCCTGCCGTGCTGAGGCCATGCGCTTCACTGCCGATCATCACTGCCCAGGGGCGACCCCAGTCTGCGCTGTCATAGCGCACTTCGCCCCGGCTGTCCGCTGCGTAAACCGCCAGCCCTTGACAATACTCCTGAATTTCCTTCCAGGAGTGTTCCACGATGGGCAGGCGGAAATGCGCTCCCATCCCGGCGCGGAGGGCCTTGGGGTTATACGGGTCGGCGCACCCTGGCCCTAAAAGCACGACTTCGACCCCGGATGCCGCCGCTGTACGCAGCATCGTGCCAACATTCCCCGGATCACCGACGCCATCCAGCAGCAGGACGCGCTGTGGCCTGGCAGGAAGAGCAGGTTCAGGAATAGGGAACACCCCGGCAATGCCCTGGGGTGTTTGTGTGTCGCTGATATGGCGCATGATGACTTCACTGACCGATAAAACCGGGCAGTCCCGTCGCTGTAAAATGTCCAGCATTGCGCCGTGATCGCTGTCAGGTGTGTAGAGGACGAAATCCGGCTGATACCCGCTTTCACACGCATCCCGTACTAAGCGCGTTCCTTCCAGGACGATTTTCCCGGTTTTGCGCCTCATTCGGGTGCGACTCAGGAGTGAACGGGCCAGTTTCACTTTGTCATTCTGCAAGCTGATAATCATGATATAAGATGGTTGGTTCTCACGTAACTGATACTTCCCATCCTGATAGTCCTATTCTCAATCCGACCACAAAGGCCGTCTGCCCCACAGGGGAATAGTAAGATAGGTGTATTTGGAATTTTTGTGAACACACTATACTACATTTACTGATATTTTTGTATGTTTCAAAGCAAAAAGCTTTTACATGCCGGGTGATTAGCCGGTTCCGGCATGATGTCGCTTGCCTGATCTGTGGTCGTGGTGATGACGTAAACGAGAAGTATGACAGGATGGTCGAAGTTGGTCGTGGGGGCATTGCCACCCGGATTTGATTTCACTTTATCCAATCTATCTCTTGTTCCCAATCCCGTTTCAGGTTAATGTATGAGGTATAACATTGATGACCAGAGGATACAGGCCAATATGGGCAGTTTAAATCCGGATTTACTTTCAAAAGACCTTGACGCGGTAATGAATGACGCCATAGCGTTGAAAGACGAGTATCGTAAACCCACCTTAATGCCGGAACTGCTCCTGCTGGCTCTGATGCGCCGCCCGGATACCGCCGCTGACCGAGTGCTGTCGAATTTCGCCAGTTCGCGCGGGGTTGACCGGGAAAAGCTGGAGCGCCAGGTGCATCTGGCCGCTGAAGGTCGCCGTGACCAGAACGGCAACCTGGATTTCACCGCCACTGGCAACCGCGCCGTACCGCTTTCCCGGCAGACGATTGTGCTGCTGGATGACGCTCTGAGCGTGGCGAACTCAATGGATGAAGTGCGAATTGACACCGACCATGTGCTTTCGGTGATGGCGGAAAGTACCATGAGTACGAGCGGTCTGCTGCGCCAGCATGGGATTACGCCCAAAGCGATCAAAGAGATCGTGAGCGATTCCAGCCAGATTCGGCGTGCCAGCGGCACGACTGAGGATTTCGTGGCGTCCGCCAAAAGTGGAAAACTGCGCGCCGTCTACTTTCGCGAGGACTTATTGCGGGACATCATCAACATCCTGTCACAGTCGGTCAACCGGCATGTGATTCTCATCGGGCCGGACGGCGTGGGCAAGCGCACCCTGGCGTATAGCCTAGGGCTGCTGATGTCCGAAGGGAAAGGGCCAACCGGTTTGAACAGTGTGGTTCAGGTAGATGAAACCGCGCTGCTTGACAGCGACCAGAAGGCGATTCGCGCCGGGATGAGTCAGGCACGGGGCGGTATTCTGTTTATCCCGCACCTACACCGGTTTTTCGGCGGGCCAATCAAAGCGGAGTTCAGCAAGGCCACGCCGCTCATCCAGAAGGCATTCCTGGCCGACGACCCGGTGATTATCAGCTCAACCACCGAGATCGAATATAACCAGCGGTTGGCCTCAGTCAGCGCGATCACCGAAAACAGCCAGGTTGTGCGCGTGCCGGAGCCTTCGGTGGATGAAACCATTGAGATACTGAAGATTATGAAACCGCACTTTGAGGCGGATTATGATCTGGAAGTTAAAGAGGACGCGCTGGTGCTGGCGGCACGGCTGGCGAAACGGTATCTTTCCGCGACGCCGCTGCCGCGCAGTGCTGAACATCTACTCCACCGCACCGCCGCGATGGTGAGCATGAGCCAGCAGAGTCACCTCGCCTTCAGGCCGGAACTGATTGATGAAAACCTGGACGCGGAGGATGTGACGCTGACGGCCAGCCAGATGACCGGTATCCCGGTGAGCAAGTTGGGCGAGGATGAACGCCTGCGTTATGCCAGCATGGTCGAACATCTCAAAGAGCGGATTATCGGGCAGGATCAGGCGGTGTTGGCGGTCAGCCGGGCGATCAAAACGGCTCGTGTGGGGCTGAAAGACCCTAAACGTCCGATTGGCGCATTTCTCTTCCTGGGGCCGACGGGCGTCGGCAAGACCGAACTGGCGAAGGCGTTGGCCGAATTCATGTTTGGGAACGAGGAAGCCACGCTGCCGCTGGATATGAGCGAATTTAAGGACGAAGCCAGTCTCAACCGCCTGTTAGGGTCACCCAGCGGGTATGTAGACAGCGAAGCCGGGGGGCAGTTGACCGAACGGGTTCGCCAGCAGCCGTATATCATCGTACTGTTTGACGAGGTGGAAAAAGCGCATCCGCGCGTGCTGGATATTCTCCTCCAGATGATCGAGGAAGGGCGGGTGACGGATGGGCGCGGTGGCACGGTGACGTTTAGCGAAACCGTGATTATCCTCACCAGTAACTTAGGGGCGCACGAACTGGCGGTGCCGGTGATTACCGATGAAATCCGCGAAGGGGCGATGGAAGAGGTACGTGAATTTTTCCGCCCGGAATTCCTCAACCGCCTGGACGAAGTGATTATGTTTAACGCGCTGTCGCCGGAAGACCTGCGCGATATTCTAAAACTCCTGCTCAAGAAGGAAAACAAGATGGCCGCTGAACGCGGTCTTGAACTGGAATTCAGCGATGCCGCCCTGGAATGGATGCTGGCGCAGAATGACGAGCCGGAATATGGAGCGCGTCCGCTGCGACGGATTATCCGGCGGTTTGTGCGCGAGCCGCTGGCCGACTTCCTGCTCAAGGTGAATCCGCCTGCCGGGACATCGGTGCGCGTAGACGCGGACGAAAACGGCTTGAAGTTCGCCGCTATCATAGATGGCAAAGAAATGACCGTTGGGGAATAGGCGAGGTATCTGGCAATAACATGAACGAAACGGTTGCGTCGCGTCCCCTGCCCAAACGTCCCGAATACGGCTTGCTTGCATGGCAGGCAACGGTAGGCTACCTGCACACACACTATCGGCTGGACGCTGAACTGACTATTTTTGTGGGCAGTGCAGGCGATGGCGTAGGCTGGTCGGCGCAGGCGGACTGGGGACGGAATCATGAACTGGTGAAAGATCGCCCTTCGTTTCCCCAGGCATTAAAGGATTTATGGGGACAGGTCGCTGCCCGGCATGTCATTTTCGAGTCCAAAGAAGCCCTGATTAAGCGCCCGGCCAATTACAGTGAACATGAATGGCTGGATTCTGAAACGGAAGAAGTTCTGGATGAGTTAGTGCGAACCGCTTCCGAGATTCTCCCGGACGAATGGCTGATTACGCTGACCTATCGCCCGGTGGAAAGCCCGGATTTGCGCTGGCGGGCGCAACTTGACGCGGAATCCTTGCATATTGAAGCGCATCAGGCGACGCTGCGGGATACCTGCCGGAGTCTGTACCGCAGCGCCGCACCAGAGTTTGCCACGCGTTCTGGTAAACGGTTCGATGATCGGGCGTAAGGTGGTATTTAGCTGGAGAAGATAGCTTCAGATATTGTTTGACCTTGGCATATGCAGTTTTGAGCATGAAGGCTGTGTCACTGCTAAATCTTTTACTAACCACATGAAGGAGTGAATACATGACGCAGGTTGATACCTCGATTTTTCGTAAATATGATATTCGTGGTGTGGTGGATCCCGCAAAACGTCAGATTACACCAGATTTAGCCCGGCTGGTGGGGAAGGCGCTGGGGACGTATCTGCCCAAGCACTTCCAGTCGGAACGGGTTTTTGTCGGCTGTGACAACCGGCCTTCGTCGGAGGCGCTGCGGTTGGCGATGATCGAAGGCATTGCGTCCACCGGCCTGAATGTGACTGACATTGGCCCGGTGATAACGCCCACCGTGTATTTTGCCTCGGCCAGTTATGGCGAACGGGGCGCGGGCGTTATGATTACCGGCAGCCACCTGGATACCCGCTATAACGGGATCAAGATGGCCTATGGGCGGTTAGCGCTGGCCGACCAGCAGATTCAGGAACTGCTGAACATCATTCAGACCGATGCTTTCGTGGTAGGGCAGGGTGAAATCGCCCAGGATTTCGACATGATTCACCGCCACATGGACATCATCAGCCAGAAGGTGAAACTCGCCAAGCCGATGACGGTGGTGATGGATGCGGGCAATGGGTTAAGCGGCACGTATATGCCAACGGTGCTGGAAAAACTGGGCGTGAAAGTGACCTGTCTGTTCTGCGAATCGGATGGGACGTATCCCAACCATCTGCCGAACCCGGAAGACCCGGAAATGACGGTTGACCTGGAAAAGAAGGTGGTTGAAGTCGGGGCTGATATGGGGCTGGCGTTCGATGGGGACGCAGATCGGTGCGGGTTCATTGACAATCACGGCCACCACATCGCGGCAGACCGACTGCTGGCCCTGCTGGCGCGTGACCTGCTCACCCGCTATCCCGGCGCGCCGATTGTCTTCGATGTGAAGGCGTCGCAGGCGCTCCCCGATGAGATCAAGAAACATGGCGGGAAGCCGGTGATGTGGAAATCCGGCCACAGCTTGATGAAACTCAAGATGAACGAGGTGAAATCGCCTTTGGGTGGTGAGGTCAGCGGTCACCTGTTTATCGGCGAGGACTACTACGGCTTTGACGACGCGCCGCTGGTGGCGCTCAAGGCGCTGGAGATTATGTCCAAGACCGACAAGACGATTGCCGAGATTTTTGACGAAATTCCCAAGCTGGTCGCCACGCCGGAGATTATCCTTTCAACGCCGGATAACCTCAAATTCGCGATTATTGACGAGTTCCAGCAGGAACTTTCCAAGAATTACGAAGTGGTGGATGTGGACGGAGCGCGGGCGGTTTTCGAGCAGGGCTGGGGGCTGGTGCGGGCCAGCAATACGCAGCCCGCGATTACACTGCGCTTTGAGGCTTATACCCGCCCGCAGATCGTGGAATACATGAAGCGGTTTAAGATTCTGCTGGATCGTCACCCGGAAATTGACCAGACGAAATTTGAGGCACAGGTCGAAGCGTTCAGCAGTTAACGACTGCGGTGGGGGCATGGCACAATGGGGGCGATCTGTGCAGTGGTTGTGCTGCCGGGCATGGTCTGAGTGCAGCATATTACCCTCCACAGTGGTATTCAGGGCATAACCATACGGGAGAAAATCAGGCGTTTTTGCCGCATTGGGGAATTTTGCTTCATTTGCTGAGATTGCTGCATGGTGGGTTATCAGCCATCCGTTTTCCGTGGTCAGTTGGGGGTTGTCCATTCTCAGTCGGCGGTGGTGAGTCATCAATTATTGTCCGTGTGTGGATTGTCTGTTGATGCCAGCGTACCACAAAACGGGTCGTAAATGGTGAGCAAATGCTCGAATTTTTGTTCAAACATTTGTTCCGAGAGAGGCACAGCGCAAACTGTGTCTCTTTTCGTATACAATAAGGGTGTCAGTGGTGAGTCGTAAAGTGGGGATTGGCAATGGAAATGGACGGAGAAACCCTGGGCGGCTTGGTTTCTGGTTTTATTCTTGCATTGCTTTTGATTAGCTCAGGTCTTGTACACATTTTTAAGAGAGATTGGCTTTGGAAAGCTACTGTGCGAGCAAACGAAAGCCGAGGTCTTATCAACAGTAAACGAACTCGTAGATGGGAAAATGATAGGATTTTGGTTGGCATAATCTTTAGTTTGTTTGGGGTATTTTCGCTTGTGATAATGCTGATAATGTTATTAACGTATATCATGTGATGTAATCCGAAGTTTTCTGGGCGCACCGCCGTGCGCCCCTACGAATCCCGCCCATTTGGGTGGGTAACCTTCGATCATTGATTTAGCAAATTCATTATCTTGGTGAACCATTGTGACCAATCATTTTGAGAATATTTACGCCCATCATGCCGCTGAGTATGAGGCACTGATCGCCCGTGAGGACTATAAAGGCAATATCCTGGCGGCATTACAGGACATCCGCCCGCTGGCCGGGCTGGACGTGGTGGAGTTTGGCGCGGGTACGGGACGATTGACGCGCCTGCTCGCCCCGCTGGTGGAGCGTGTACGGGCGTTTGATGCGTCAGCGCACATGCTGGCCGAGGCGGAAATCCAGATGCAGAAAACCGGCACGACGAACTGGACGCTTGAAGTCGGTCAGAATCATGACCTCCCGGCAGCGGACAGCAGCGCCGATATAGCGATACAGGGATGGAGCTTCGGCCACTGCTGCGGCTGGTATCCCGACTCGTGGCAGGACGAAATCGGCCAGGCGATTGCCGAGATGAAGCGCGTGACTCGCCCCGGTGGGACGCTTATCCTGCTGGAAACGCAAGGGACAGGCCGCGAGACGCCCGCGCCACCTAGCGAGGCACTGGCCGCTTATTACGCCTGGGTGGAAGGGGAATTGGGTTTCTCGTCAGCATGGATTCGCACCGATTACCAGTTTGAGTCGCTGGCGGAAGCCGAACGGCTCACCCGCTTTTTCTTCGGGGACGAGATGGCGGATGAGGTTGTCCGGTGTGAATGGGTGATTTTGCCGGAATGCACCGGTATCTGGTGGCTCACGCGCTAAACAGAGTTTGGTATGTTGCCAACAGGGCGCACCGCCGTGCGCCCCTACGGTTTCCGGTGATTTTTGGGGGATGTGTCACATTATTTCCCGGTAAAACGCCCGGAAGTGTGCGACGGTGTGCTGGATGGTGAAGCGGGTTTGTATGGTTGCGTAGGCGGATTGCGCCAGCGCCGTCCGCCGTTTTTCATCATTCAGCAAGGTTTGAATAGCCACTGCCAGCGCCGCGTCATCCCCTACCGGTACGGTAACGCCCATCTCCGGCACGTCGGGCAGCAGGCCGACAGCCGTGCTGACCGTTGGCAGGCCGCAGGCTGCCGCTTCCAGCGTGACCATGCCTAACCCCTCATGGTGTGAGGTCAGTACATTGAGCGCAGCGTTGCGGTAGTAGTCCGGCATATCGAGGTGATGCACGGCTCCGACGAACTGCACGCGCTCGGTGATGCCCAGTCCCGCCGCCAGCGTCTCCAGGTTGCCACGCTCCGGGCCTTCGCCCACGATGACCAGCGATACATCTTCATCCAGCCGTGCGAAGGCTTGCAGCAGTATCGCCTGGTCTTTGACGCCCACCAAAGAGGCGGCATGAATCAGCGTTTTGCCCCGCGCTGGATGTTCCCCCGGCGTGAACCGCGCCGTATCCACCCCCAGCGCAATCTGCCGGATACGGGTTTCCGGCACGCGATACCCGGCTTGAGCGATGAGTCGTTTAGTGTATGAGCAGGCGGGAATCACCGCGTCTGCCCGGAGCGCCCGCTCGACAATCCAGCGGCTAAAGGCACTCCGTTGCAGGCCGTAGCCGATGTCCGTAAAACCAGCAAGTTCACCCCCGGCAATGGAGACGACTACGGGAACGCCGAGCCATTTCCCCGCCCAGACCGCGATTAAGCCGGTTTCATCTGCCCACATCGCGTGCAGTACGTCGAAGGGTTTTTCCCGGTGCAACCGTCGCAGAGTCCGCAGCGCATCCCACCACAGGCGCAGCCGCCTCAGGCCGCGCACCTGCCCCGCGCCTAATGAAATGACCTCCGCGCCGTGTACCCGGTAGCGATCTTGCCGGTGGGGGTAGCGCAGCGCCAGCACGTGCACATCATCCCCCCGCGCCATTTCCCGCACGAGATTCAACTGCACCGGAATCGCCCAGTCGTGTTCGTCGCTGCTGAAGCCGGGCAGGAGGATGCCGATATTCATTCACCAATCCTGTATAAAACGTAATGGCTGTACTGGCCGATCTGGGTTAGGCCGCGCTGATTCTCAAACCATTGCATGGCGGTTTGCGGTTCGCGCCCCGCCCACTGGCTGTTGATGTTCCAGGGGTCTACCAGCAGGTAGTCAGTCTGGCCGGGCTGCCATTTTTGCGCCAGCGTGTCCGGCGTTTCGTAGTACAGTTCGTAAACCTGAAAATCGGTGTAGTGGCTGAGTGCCAGCGTCAGGCCAAAGGTGTAGACCGTAGCCTCGGCGGGAAGGCGGGCAGCAACCCGCGTGATGACGGTTTTATCGGCCTGCTGGTTGGTGATGAAAGTGCTAATGATGGGGGCAGACGTGGAGACCATTTGTCCCGCTCCGGCGATCACCAGCAGCACCGCGCCGCTGTATGCGAGGATGCGATGGGGGACTCGCTCTGACAGCCAGTGGACAGCGTTTTCCAGCCCAATCCCTGCCAGCAGCGCCACCGGCGGGGAGATAATGAGCGGAAAGCGGATATTCTGGTAAGGGATGCCCGCCAGGAAGAGATAGGGCAGCAGTATCCAGCCGCCCAGCAGCACAACGGCGACAAATCGCCGTCGGCGGAACTCAGCCCATAAGCCAATGACAATCAACGGCGTGAACAACGGCGAGAGGTAATAAGCGTCGTACACGGGTTGGGCATAAAACAGGGCGTTGACCTGCTCGTAGCTGAAATGCCCATCCACATTGGTAAATTCGTGCTGGAAAGCGTTTCCCGGCGACCATCCCTGTACCCAGGCATGGCTAAATGTTGGATAGGGGCTGGTGACGCTCAAGGCCAACTGCGGGAGCAGTACCAGGATTCCGGCTACGCCCGCTGAAAGCCATTCCCGCCGCCGTGTTCCCCGGTTGAGCAGCAGCGCCGCGCCCCATACCGGGATTAATCCCAGGTATAGCCAGCGGGTGATGACGGCCAGCATCAGGCAAATCACCGCCCCGATGAGGTGAAGTGTCTTGTTCCGGTGTAAGGGTTGTCGGGAGAGATGCGACAGCAGCAGGACACCACTCAGCAACGCCCAGAACAGCGCCGGAATGTCGGCCATCAACACCAGACTGGACTGTATCGCCTGCCCGCAGACGGCCATCAGAAGTCCGGCGACGAATGCGCCCCCTATGCCGGATTGCATCTGCCGCGCCATAATGTAAACCAGCGGCGCAAGCCCCGCGCTCATGATGACACTCATGGCTTGCCCGACAGCCGCCGAAGCGCCGAACAGGGCGAATCCGCTTGCCAGCAGTGCCGAGTAGCCCAGCGGCCAGAAAAACGGGGGCAGCGGTTGACCGGTGCTCAAGAGAGTCTGTAAACTTCCGGCGAAATCGTAATAAGCGTAGGCGTCCTGCCCATAGAGGCCGTCGAAACCGGTAGCGACGAGGAAAAACAGCCGGAACAGCAGCCCACCGCAGAATAGCAGTGCGAGCAGTGTCCAATCAAGGCGGCGGGGCATTATGCTGACCCCGCGCAGCCCACCGTCCCGGCCACCACAGCAGGGCCAGTGCCAGTGTTTCGGTAATCAGGCTGGTGAGCGCCGCGCCTACTGCGCCGTATTGCGGGATAAACCATAGACTGAAAGCGACCTGTATGACCAGCGCTAGGGCGGTCACGCGATTGACGAACTGTTCGTTGCCCAACGCATACCAGTATAGCGTCCGGCCCGCGCGGAGCAAAGCCGGGAGCAAGCCCCACATGGCAACGATGAGTACCGGCACAGCGGGGCGGAAATCGTCGCCATACGTCAGGCTGAGGATGGCCGCCGGGAACAGAGAGAATAGCACCCCCAGCGCCACACCGAACAGCCCCAGCCCGGCCATCACCTGCCGGAAGGTACGGCGCATGGCCGGGGGATGCAGTACCAGCGCCGCCAATGCCGGGAACAACGCCCCGAACAGAGCATTTGGGAGCATTCGCCCAGCCTCAACAAACCGGGTCGCTGCCGTGTAATAGCCGACGCTGGTGGAGTCGGTTAGCTGCTCCAGGAGGATTGTCCCGGCGCGGGTTTGCAATGCTGCAATCACCGCCGCCAACGCGAATGGGAAAGCCCGGCGGAGCAGGGGGGTAATTTTGAGGGTGTCCGACGGGCGATTATCTGGTGAATCGGGTAGTGGCGTACCGCCGGGCACCCCTACAATCGGCGCGATTTCAGGCGCGAATTTCCAGCGGTAAATGCCCCATGTAACCAGCAATTGCCCGGCGGAGGTGAGGGTATTTATCGCTAACGCAGCCAGTACCCCGCCGCCGCTGCTGAATACCCATATGGTCAGAATCACCTGCATAACAAGCATTCCGATATTCAGTGGGGGAATCGGCCACATGATCTGATATGCCCGGAATACAGCAGTGAATGCTCCGAAAAACGGCAGAATCAGAATCAGTGGCGCGGCGATGACCAGACCACGCACAACTGCCGGGTCACTGCTGATGAGTGGAGCAAACAGGATGAGTAATGCGGTGAGCGTGCCGCCGAACAGCAGTCGAATCGTTGTAGTGAGCTGTAAATAGGCGTCTGCAGTCCGCGTATCCTGGGCTACGTCGCGGGTGATGAGCGTCCCCAGGCCAAAATCCGCCAGCAGCGCGAGCGGAAACACCCACGCCAGTACCGCCCCGTAGACGCCCAATCCGTCCCCACCCAGGACACGCCCAATGAGTGCCGACAGCACAAACGACAGCAGGGCGCTCCCGCCATTGCTGACGAGCAGAGTCAGAGTGTTGCGCGAGAGGCGGGACATTAAACCAGGCTGTTTTGGCGGGTGTTGCGGTAGATCAGCCAGTACAGGCGCACGATGAGGTCATCTATGCGGTTGGTGGTGGAAAGTGTTTTGTCCCCGTAGAGCTGCACCGGTTTAACGACTGAGTCCGGCTCGGTACGCATCCGCTCGGCCAGCCATTCGGGCAGGGGAGTTGCATCCAAGAGCGCCAGCAGCACTCGTCGGGAATTCGGGTTGCTCTGGTCGAGTGTGAAAAACCGGCCAAAATCCAACGCGAGTTCCATCTCCTCCCGGACATAACTCGATTCGCAGGCCTGCTTAGAAAGGAACGCGACGACATACCCGCCCCGGCTGATCTTTTCGATGATGTTCTGGCGGATTCGCTTATCGGTGGGTACGGGGCGGTTACGCGGCGCACCGGTTGAAGGCAAAAAGTTGAAGCTGGCGGCGTCAAAAAACCGGTCTTCCCGCATAAAACGCACAATCTCATTAACCTGATCGCGGTCATAGGGTGAATGGCTGATGAAGACCGGCAGTTGCAGCGGTTTTTCCTGGTAAGGGTGGAAGGTTCTGGTCTGCGGGTTGAACGCATAAACCGGCATTCCCGCTCGCAGCGCGTAATCACGCTCAAAGGCGACCCAGAAGGAATGATCGGAGTTGCCGCCTTGCAAGAAGATCAACGCATCCTGGTCGAGGATAGCTTCAACAAGCGAATTGCTCACCATGTCATCCGGCTGTACGTCAATCGGCGGAAAGACATAGGGCCGGACGTGTTTGGGCAGGCTCTTGATGAGTTTCTTACGGCCTGACCGGTCCCGGTAAGAGTGTGAGATAAAACAGTTGGCAGGGAATTCGATGGTCATAGTCTAAATAATCTAGCGTTTCTTAAATTCAATCCAGTAATGATCGGCGAATAACGCTAGTTTACTATATTTTCCGAATCGTTTTTCCAGTACCAAGAGGCGATTGAGCAAATGCGGGCGGCTTTGGATAACCGGGAACACGTCACTGGGCGGCAGGAACAGTCCTAACGGTTGCACGTATACCCGCTGGAAGTGAGGGGCGAAATCGCGCGTCAGCCGCCGGATGGTCGGGTAGTGGATGGCGATGGGCGGCGCTGCGGCGTCCGGTTGAAAAGTCGTTTGCCGCCAGCGGCGCGTCGCCGTTTTGAAATCCCCATGCAGGCTATGCCACAGCGGTTCCCACAGGCACAAGGGACTCATTACGCCCAGGCCGACGATGCCGCCCGGTTGGATGCGCCCCGCCAGCCAGGCCGCCAGTGTCCGCCATTCGCCGAGGCAGTTGAGTGGCCCGAAGTTGGAGAATCCGCCGTTAAAGATTTGTTTGTCCATATATCGGGAGGGTCTCAGACCCTCCCCTACCCCTGATATAATTTCGGGGAGGGTGGTTAAATCCAGTCGGGCGACCTCTACCAGCGGGTTTTCAGCGGTTTTCGCCCGTGCCGCCGCCAGCATCCCTTCACTCACATCCGTCGCCAGCACACGCACGCCGCGCCCGGCCAACCAGAACGCATCCTCTCCCGTGCCGCAGCCGAGTTCCAGCACCATGTCACCTGCTCGGAAATGCCGCGCTAACCGCGTTTGTACCTGTTCGCGCAGATAACGCCCGATGATGGTATCGGTGAAAGTGTCGTCGTAGGCCGGTGCGAGGGGATCAAAGGCTTGCGGGCTGTTCATGGACGCGCTGCCCCTGGCTTTCGGTCTGTCCCTGCGTGAGCGCCATGCCTACGCGCCCGATTTTCGCGTTCGCCAGCAGTTTGAACCGCCGCTTGAGCGGGACACCACCCTTCAGCCGCGCCCGGTTGAGTGCGACCTCGTTGACCATCCAGCGGGTGGCGAAGCTGTAGAAGCGCCGCGAGTAGCGCCCGGCGACAGTCAGATCACGGTCACTGCGGGCTTCCCAGACTTTATCGGTCAGGATGCGGCTTTCGACCTCGGCGTAGTAATGCGTCCCTTTGATGGGATAGGCGACGGTGGTCAGGAAAATATCCGGGTTGGCGATTTTGAGGTGGGCGACGGTGTCCTCTAAATCCTGGATGGTTTCGCCGTCGTAGCCGAGCATGATGAACATCCCGGTTTCGATGCCATACCGCTGCAAGAGGTGGGTTTTGGCCTGCACGTCTTCCACTTGCACTTTGCGTTTCATGGCGTCCAGCACGTGCTGCGAACCGCTCTCTGAACCGTTCCACACTCGGAACGCGCCCATCTCCGCCAGCGTTTTAACAACATCCTCGTTCAGGCGATCTGCGCGGGAGATGCACTCGAAGGGGATGCGCACGCCGCGCTTTTTAAGTTCCTCGGCATACTGGAAAAACCAGCGGCTGTTAATCGTGAACACATCATCGGCGTACCAGATGAGATCGGGGTTATAGTGTTCCTTAATCCACAGCAGTTCATCGGCGGCATCCTCCGGCGTGCGGCGGCGGTGCGTATTGCCGAAAACCGAATGACTGCACCAGGTACAGGTGTAGGGGCAGCCCCGCGCCTGGATGACCGATACCGAACTCTGCCCGTGATGGTCTTTCCACACCTGCATGTAGGCCGGGATGTCAATCGCTTCCCGATCCGGCCAGGGGTGGGCGCTTAGGTCGGGGATGAAGGGACGCGGGGGTGTTTCGACTACTTCCCCATCGCCATTTTGGTAGGCGATCCCGGCGATGGTTTCCAGACCGGTCATGCCGTGCTGCGCCAGGTGGGGCAGCAGTTCGGCCAGCGTGAGTTCGCCTTCGCCCTTCACGATGATGTCTGCGCCGTGCGACAGGTAATCGGCGGCGTAGTAAGGCGGCTCCGGCCCACCCAGGATGACGGTTGCGCCGTGCTGTTTGCAGAGTTTGACCATCGCCAGCACGTTCTGTTTGGTCATCATGTTGGTGTAGATGCCGACGACGGACGGGCGCTCGGCTGCGAGCTTGGCGGTGAAGGCCGCTAACGAGCTAAAGGTGCTGTCGAACACATCTACCGCGAAGCCCTGCTGTTTGAGGTATGACGCGATATACAGTATCCCCAACGGGGGATAGGGCTTCATGATTTGCAGTTCGTGTGGGTCTTCGTAGAGAAAATAGGCGTGCGCTAACAATATATCCATGTGACCGCTCTCAGTACCGGTAAACTTATTTTGGCGTGGGATTCTCGATCATGCTATGATCGAACTGTGCCTTATTGTAGCGTAATCCGGTTTTGTGAGCATGGTTGACTGGACAAATCTTTCCTATTTGCAGCAGGGGACGCCACGCCAACAGGCTGTTTATCAAGTGTTGGTGCGGTTGGGTATCTTTGAAGCCCTGCAACCATTTTCCCCTGTTCTGGCCGGGACTATCCCCCTCGATATCGACCTGCCAGAAAGTGATCTGGATGTGATCTGCGAGGCGAATGATTTGGATGCGTTTCAGTATGCGGTCGAAAAGGCCTTTGGAACTCAACCGGGGTTTCGGATAGAGCGCTTTCTGACTGGTAAGAATATGTCGGTAGTGGCGAACTTTAATGTAGATGGGGTTGCCGTGGAGGTTTTCGGGCAGCCAAAACCGGTGAATCAACAGAATGCCTACCGGCACATGCTTATTGAGGCACGTTTGTTGGAACTGGGGGGCGAGGCCGCGAAACAGGCCATTCGTCATTTGAAGGCGTCTGGGCTAAAAACTGAACCGGCCTTTGCACGGTATTTTCGGCTGGAAGGCGACCCGTACCAAACCCTGTTGACTCTCTACGAGTATGACCTTGAGAAGCTCAAAGATTGTATTGCGGGATTGACACTATAGATTGCTTTGGCGTGTCGATCCTTATTGTCGACGGGGGTACAGCACAAAGTGTCTGCTGAAGAGAGATTTATGCGCACCTTCACCCACATCACAACCGATCCGGCGGTCAATAACGGGTTGGCCTCCATCCGTGATACCGGTATTTTGGTGTCGGAGGTCGTGCAGCGGGTGATGGCGGGGCAGTCAGAAGCGGATGTGTTGGCGGCTTACCCTGTATTGGAACATGAGGACGTGTTTGAGGCGTTGGGATATGCTGTTAAGGATTTGATTCAGAGTATTGCTGAGTGGAAAAACGAAGGACTAACTTCATTAACTTCCATAATGAGTTATAGCGCACTCAGCCTGGGTAAACATGCTTATAATGCGTCCCAGGATTTTGATATTCCCAATTTTAATGATGAAACTCGCCAGCAGTTTCTCGAGACGATCTATGCGAGGTCTTTCAGCGCAGTTGCAGCCTGGAGATATTTAAGGTCATGGTCGTATTCGGCTTATGAGCAATCTCATCATGCGCCACAAAAGTTCTTAATCCCCCACTTGGTTGATACGACTTTAAACAACCTTTCGCAATTTGCGCCGGACATAAGCACCCATGTTGCTATTTCCCCAGAACTGCCTCCCGTTAAATGTGATTGGTCTATAACTGATGCGCTCTGCTATCTCCTCGCGGGCTATTCATTCATGTTAATGAAGCAGGAAGGTGTGCTGCAAGTAGATTATGCCAACGATGAACAAGTGAAATTTGTGATCTATCGTGAGTTTAGTGGAGATTTTAGAACGGATGAAGATAAAAAGAGGTTAGTCTCTCGTGCTGGTTTTAGAAGCGACCCTTTTGCCATAGCCAAAGTGATTATCCGCCAGCACGGCAGCGAACTAGATATACAGGTTGACGAAGGGGTAACGTTTACATTCAGTTTGCCAGTGTGGAACGAGACGGAAGACTGACCATGCGCGGTCCGCGTTTTGCCAGCTTCCGTGAGGGAGTCTTTTCCTTAGTGCCGTCCGTTCTGGTGGTGGGGCTGGTCGTGACGCTCGGTTTTGTGTTCGTTCTCGTGGCAGTAGTGTTTCCGCTGGTGCTGCGCTCCCAGAAGGACGTATTTTGCACAGTGGATGACCCGGTATACCAGACGATTCGCGCCAACGCGCAGAGTTGGGTTGACGCATTCGCCATGCAAAGTGTGGACTCGCTGGATTTTACGACAGCAGATGGTGAGGCGTACACCGTGACTCACCTTGCGCCGGATACATTCTTTGTCAGCATAGAAAGCCGTGACCCGCCTACACCGTTAGGTGTAAAAGGTTATCTATATGCTCCTGATGGCTTGCCAGGGGCTTTTTCTGATTATACGGTTACATCATTAGAAGGGGACATTTTCTGCTATGAATCTGGATTTTGAAACGCTGGATGTGCGGATTGAAAAGCCGTTTGCCTATGTGACGCTCAACCGGCCTGAAGTGAAAAACGCCATGAACAGCCAGATGGTGCTGGATATCACGGCGGCATTCGAGGCGCTGCGTGATAACCGGGAGGTGCGGGCGATTGTCCTGGCCGGAGCGGGTGGCACGTTTTGCGCGGGTGGTGATATAAAGGAATTAGCGGCGGCGTTCCAGGGCGGCGAACTGAACAGCAACACCACCGCGCTCGATACCATGCTGCGAACCGTAGCGACTGCGCCGCAGGTTGTCGTTGCCAAAGTGGAAGGCGCGGCGATGGGCGGCGGTTTCGGGCTGGTGTGTGTCTCCGATATTGCGACGGCCTCGGCTACCGCCGTGTTCGGAATGCCGGAAGTGCGGTTGGGACTCGTCCCGGCGCTGATTTCGCCCTATGTCATCCAGCGGGTGGGCCTCACGCGGGCGCGGGAACTGATGCTCAGTGGGCGACGATTCGACGGCGTGAGCGCCCACGAGTACGGCATCCTGCATGATGTCTGCCCGGCGGAGGTGTTGAATGTTAGCCTCAAGCGTATTCTGGACGATCTGCGCCAGTGCAGCCCGGAGGCGTTAGCAGCCTGCAAGCAATTGATTTTCACGGTGATTGACCAATCGCTGGATGAATCAGTGGACTACCGAGCCGGGCTGCTCAACGAACTGCGACGCAGCGCGGACGGGCAGGAAGGCATGATGGCTTTTGTGCAGAAGCGCCCGCCGAAGTGGACGCAGGGATAGTACTGAGGCTTGAGTTAAAAGTGCCGAGTAAAAAGCAGGGACGATGGCTCGCCGTGTTTGAAGGTGCTGAAAGCTGATCGCTGACGGCTGAAAACTGACAACTAAAAACTAACGACTGACAACCAACTATGATACGAAAAATGCTCATTGCCAATCGGGGTGAAATCGCCTGCCGCATTATCCGCACCTGCCGGGAAATGGGGATTGCGACGGTAGCGGTCTATGCGGACGCGGACGCTCAGGCCTGGTATGTCGAAATGGCCGACGAAGCCGTGCATCTCGGCGGCAACCCGCCTGGGGAAAGTTACCTGAACGGGGAGAAGATTATCGCGGCGGCGCTGCGCAGCGCGGCGGATGCTATCCATCCCGGTTACGGCTTTCTAGCTGAAAACGCTGATTTCGCTCAGGCGGTGATAGATGCCGGGCTGGTTTTTATCGGCCCGCCGCCGGAAGCTATTGCCGCGATGGGTAAAAAGCGCGCGGCCAAACAGATGCTTAAGGGAATCCCGGTAGTACCGGGTTATATGGGCGATGACCAATCCGATGCGCGCATGGTGGTGGAGGCGGCGCAAATCGGCTACCCGATGATGGTGAAGGCCTCAGCGGGCGGTGGGGGCAAAGGGATGCGCCAGGTGGAGACGCCGGAAGAACTCCCCGCCGCGTTGGAAGCCGCCAGGCGCGAGGCGCTACAAGCCTTTGGTGATGATACGCTGATTCTGGAACGGGTGATTCGCAACCCGCGCCATATTGAAGTGCAGATTTTTGGCGACCAGTTGGGCAATATCATCTCTCTGGGGGAGCGCGAGTGTACCATCCAACGCCGCCACCAGAAGATCATTGAGGAAACACCCTCCACCGCCCTGCCACCATTCCGGCGGGCTGAAATGTGTGCGGCGGCGGTCAGCGTTGGAGCGCAGTTGAACTATTACAGCGCCGGGACAGTGGAATTCCTGGTGGATGAAGACCGTAACTTCTACTTTATGGAGATGAATACCCGGCTTCAGGTCGAACACCCGATCACCGAAGAAGCCACCGGAGTTGACCTGGTGCGCTGGCAGATCACGGTGGCAGAGGGCTATCCGCTGCCGGAAATGGACGTGTACCCAGCGGGACACGCGATTGAGGCGCGGATTTACGCCGAAGACCCGGCTAATGAATTTTTGCCAGTCATCGGGAAGATTCTCCACTGGCACGAGCCGGACGAGGTGCGAGTCGATTCTGGCGTGCGCTCCGGGGATACGGTCAGCGTGTATTATGACCCGATGCTGGCGAAGATTATCGCCTACGGTGAACACCGCGAGGGCGCGATTCGCCGCCTGGACTACGCGCTGAGTCAACTGCAATTCCTGGGGCTGCGGAACAATGTCGCTTTTCTGCGCCGCGTGCTGCTGCACCCCGATCATCTGGCCGGGAATATCAGCACAACCTTTATCCCTCAACACCCGGATTTGCTGCATGAGGACACGACACCTGATCCGTTCGGACTCATTGCAGCAGCGCTGGCAAAAACCGGCGGGGATGCCCAGTGGCGGAACAATGCCAATCGCCCGGTACGGCACACCTTCCTGGTCGGTGAGGAGGCGCACACCGTCGCGCTGACGGTTGTGGGCAAGAATGGCTATGCTGCCCAGGTGGATAACCAGGCTTACACGGTGCAGGTCTGGGGCGAGCGGGCGAGTCACATCACGTTGTCGCTGAATGGTCATCGCCAGACAGTGACGGCTGTACCCGGTGACGATGAGACGTGGTGGGTGTATACCCGCGCCGGGAGCGCCATGTATCGGTGGGTGAATCCCTTGCCGGAGGCCGGGAGCGCCCACGAAACGCACGGGTCACTCCATGCGCCTATGCCGGGGCAGGTGCGGGCGGTGCTGGTGACAGTTGGGCAGCAGGTCGCTGAGGGGGATGTGCTGTTGATTCTGGAAGCGATGAAGATGGAACACCGAATTAAAGCGCCTTATGCCGGGGAAGTCACCGCGATTCACTATGCGGTAGATGACTCGGTGCCTGCCGAGGCGGTGCTGCTGGAATTGAAATGAGGGCCGGCTTGGTTGCTTACCGCATATATTGAAGTTTCCATTAACAATGTATCAGAAATCATTAAAACTCACCTCGAATGTAAGCTAACTTACAGAACACAAGTGCGATTTAAAGCCACACTATGATGATTACCGGTTTGGTATATGCTGTGCTGATGAGATTGCTCATGCCAGCAATATAACCGGTAGCGTGTTTCATATAAGTGTGTTGGAGGAGTTATGATTCGGAAGACGGTAATTGGACGCAGCATGGCAGTTCTGGCTGTCATGATCCTGCTCATGGGTAGTGTTTTTGTAGTGGGCGCGCAGGGTGGCGGTACATTGAGTGTCGGTATGGATGTGCCGGTCGTGCTTGACCCGGCGCAGGGCAGCAATGATCCCGAAGTAGCGCTCAACCGGGCGATTTATGATCGGTTGGTGGATATTGGTACGGACGCCAGCATTAACGCCAATCTGGCGACAGATTGGACAGTGAGCGATGACGGCCTGACCTATACGTTTAACCTGGTTGACAATGCCACCTTCCAGGATGGCTCCCCGTTTACCTCGGCGGACGTGGTGTATACCTACAACCGGCTCAAGGATGTTGGTTCGGCAGCGACCCGTCTCCTGGGCGATTTTAAAGTGGCGGCGGATGGGGATTACACGGTGGTCTTTACGATCAGCCAGCCCAACGCTGACTTCTTGTATGGCATCGGCTCACAGCTTGCGTCCATTATCAAAGACGGCACTACCGAACCGAACGTGATCGTGGATGGTGATAACCCTTACGTCAATTTCAATGGGACTGGCCCGTTCGTGCTGCAATCGCTGGATGCGAATGCCGGTGGGCGTGCGGTGCTGGTGCGGAATGAAAATTACTGGAAATCCGGTGAGCCGCTGCTCGACCAGTTGGAGTTTGTCTATTTCTCCGGCGACATCATCACCCAGTTGGACGCGCTCAACAGCGGTGAGGTTGATCTCATCTTCAAAGTGCCGCTGACTCAGGTCGTGGATGGTGTGGCGGACGGTCTGCATGTCGTGGAAGCGACCACCGGCCAGCACGCGGCGATTCGCCTGCGGGCGGATATTGAGCCGGGGAACAACCCGCTGGTGCGCGAAGCCTTCAAGTATGCCACCAACCGCGACGAACTCAACGACATCCTGTTGGATGGGCGCGGTGTCGTGGCGAACAATGACCCCATCGGCCCGGCTTATGGCGCGTACTATGATGCCACGCTGGAAAATCAGTCTTACGACCCGGCACAGGCCTGCTCCCTGCTGGCTGAGGCCGGATACCCCGACGGGCTGAACCTGACGCTGTACGCTCCGATTGTCTTTGAATACCCTGACCTGGCGGTTGTGTTGCAAGATCAGTGGAAGCAGGCCTGCATTAACGTGGAAGTCGAAACACTCGAACCTGGCCTGTACTATGACACCAGCAACGAGGTCAACTACTGCGACGTGACGCTGGGCATCACCGGTTGGGGGCATCGCCCGACACCGCAGCTCATCCTGCTGCAAGGGTATGTCACCTCCGCGATTGATGAAGGCTGTATCAATGGCTATAACGATGCGCACTGGTCAGACGCCGAATTGGATGCACTGGTCGCGCAGGCGGGTGTGACCGCTGACCCGGCAGCGCGGGCGGATCTTTACCACCAGATCGAAGTCATTTTCCGTGATCGTGGCCCGGTGGTCGTGCCTTACTTCGCGCCGCTGATCGGCGTGGCGCGGGATACTGTTCAGGGACTGAACCTGGATCCATTCCCTGGCCTGACGGATTATCGCACCGTGTCGGTTGAGGGCTAATTGAGTACGTTAAGTTCTGGCGTGGAGTCCCAACGGGCTTCACGCCCCTTCTTTTTACGGGCGCTGCTGGCGCTTGTTTCGTTTTTCCGCCAGCTTGCCCGGCACCCCATTTCCCTGGTCGGCACCGTGATTGTGATCGCCTTCATTCTGCTGGCGATTTTCGGCCCGAATATCGCACCCCACCGTTTTGACGACCTGATTCGCGGCGCAGCCCGGCAAGCCCCCTCGTTGGATTTTCCGTTTGGCACGGATCGCCTGGGGCGGGATATTTTCAGCCGGGTGCTGTGGGGGGCGCGGGAGATTATCGCTATCCCCGGCATCGCCACCGCGATTTCCGTATTTCTGGGGACGTGTATCGGCCTGTTTGTGGGCTACTATGGCGGCTGGGTGGATGAGATCATCTCACGGGCGCTGGATAGCCTGCTGTCGATTCCGGCGCTGGTGCTGGCGTTGGTCATGCTAGGGACGATTGGCCCTTCGGCGGCGGGTATTGTGATCGTCGTCGTGCTGCTGTATGTGCCGATTGTCACACGGGTGATTCGCAGCGCGACGCTGAATGTTCGCAGCAGCGGCTTTATTGAAGCGGCGAAACTGCGCGGGGAATCGCTGCCCTATATTCTGTTCCGCGAGATTCTACCGAGCGTCCTCCCGGCGCTCACGGTAGAGGCGGCACTGCGGTTTTCGTATGCGATTTTCCTCACGGCCTCGCTGGGTTTCCTGGGGCTAGGGGTGCAGCCGCCGTCGCCGGACTGGGGGCGCATGGTGAGCGAGGCACGGGCGAATTATGCCCGCACGCCCTGGGAACTGTGGTTCCCGGCAGGCGCTATCGCGCTGTTGGTGATCGGCGTCAACCTGATGGCCGACGGTCTGCGCCGTATCTTCCGCTATGAGGGGCAGGCGTAAGGAGTCATCAGTATTCGGTTGTCAGTTGTCAGGGAAAGGCAGCCCCTGACGGTGTAACATGCCCACGAATCTGGATATAGACCTGGGAATACCTGTCAGAACATAGCCCGTACTGAAAACTGATGACTGAGAACTGACCACTGACAACACGCACATTTCACAGAGCGCATATTGTAATTGATGGCTTTCCACATGAACTCAACAACCCCTGTTATTGAAGTCAACCATCTTTCCCTGGATTACCGGCTGGGCAAACGCTGGCTGAACGCGATTCGGGATATTTCGCTGCGGATTGACCCCTTCGAGATTCATGGCCTGGTGGGGGAAAGTGGCAGCGGCAAATCCACGCTGGCGCTGGCGTTGATGCGCTACCTGGCGGAAAATGCCCGCATTGCCGCCGGGGAAATTTTGCTGGATGGCGAGAGTTTGGTCACGAAAAGCGAACGCGAGATGCGGTCTATCTGGGGCAAGCAATTGAGTCTTGTGCCGCAAGACCCGCTGGCGGCGCTCAATCCCTCGTATACCATCGGGGAGCAGATCGCGGAAATCACCCGGCTGCACGAGGGGTTATCCAGTAAACAGGCGTTGCG
>JACKCH010000013.1 GCA_020634115.1 Anaerolineaceae bacterium | reverse complement strand
ACAACGTTCGCAGTTTACGGATGGTGTCGCCGCCGTTCAGTACGCTCCACCACAGTTCCATCGCGGTACGCAGTGCCGGTTTGATCTGCGGATAATCCTCCGCCATCGGCATCATGTTTTCGATAATGTAGCAAGTGCTGATGATAATTTCACGCAGCGCATCCCGGTCTTTATTGCTGCTGATCTCCACGTTGAAGAGTTCCTGCCGGTGAATCAGCTCCACGATTTTGCCTGCGCCCCGCTTGACGCCCCACAGGCCATGATTATCCGCCGCCCGCTGGATCAGGTCATCCAGGTATTTTCCCTGCTGTGACTTGGTCAGTCCGCCCGTCATGTCGTAACGCAGGCGCAGGGCAAAAGCCAGGTCTTTATCCTGGAACTCGTCATTGATGAGTGTATTCGTCCATTTGCGCAGTTCGTTGAAGGTAATCCCGATGCCACTGCCGTTCATAACCTTGCGCTCATGCGCCATCCAGAATATTTTCAGCGCCCAGAGCGCGTCAAACCGATTTTCCTGATGCTTGTGGGTGAACTTGCCGTTCACCACCCACTGCCGTAGGAGCAGTTCCAGCCGGGAAAGCGCATTCGGGTCGCCCGAACTCAATAGCAAAAGCGCCTCAAGCCGGTTCATCTCCACCGAGTCAAGCTCATCATAGTTTTCCGGCAGCACGGTTGAGAACCATTCAGCAGCCTGCTGGAGACCCTCATATTCGGATGTGAAACCATAGGCAAGCATCGCGTCGGCATAGTGATGGGTAATACGCACGATATTGGGTTGGACTTTCTCCCCTTTTTCTGGCTTGTACAGCACAAGGTTGGCAAAGTTGCGCGGCGCGCGCAGGAGTTCTGTGCTGAGGTGGCCGAGCGTCAGTTCTAAATTCGGGAGTTTAGAGTCAACATCAGGTGTTTTCATAAAAACCAGTGGTCAAAGCCATGCTCTTTATCTCTTTTCTGCTAAAAGGATTGTAACATGAGGCGAAATCCATTAGCAACCGCGGCAGAGCAAAGCCCACCCCCCAATAAATAAGGGGACTCTAGGAGTCCCCCTATCGTTTGTGCAGCAAGTTGTCAGGCGAACGGGTTAGGCGTTCGGCTCCTGCGTAGCTTCCGCCTGGGGATTATTGGAGTCGTCATACCCATGAAAGCCGCGTCCATCAAAGAAGCCCGGCATATCCATACCGTTCGGCATCATGTAGAAGTGGAAGCCTTCGATCAACACCGCAACCGGCACATCCACATCCATTGCAGCCCCGTCACGCTGAACAGTCAGGGTCACACTGCTATCGGTTTCCATGTCACGGAAGAGGCCTAACAGACCGTTCGCATCGCTCAACGCCTGCCCGTTGACAGCGGTGATGGTGTCACCGGCCCGCAGCCCGGCAGTATATAGGGGATTGTCCTCTGAGAGTTCCGTCACTTGAAGCTGTCCGTCTACCCATTCCAGCCCGATTGTGCCGTTGTTCAGTGAGAAGTTGCCACGCCCAAAATCACGTCCAAACGGGACTGCGGTTGTGGTGCTGCCCACAGTCGCTTCAATCTGCTGCGTCTCACCGGCACGGTCAACCGTCAGGGTGATGCTATCGCCAACATTCAGCGCCTGTACCGCCGCCACCACGTCCTGCGGGGTAGCGACATCACTACCATTCACCTGGGTAATCACGTCACCAACCTGTAACCCGGCATCGGCAGCAGGCGAACCATCAACCACCTCACCGATCACGATTCCGCCGTTCTCGTCCAAACTGATCCCGATTCCCAGATAGGGCGTATTGGAAGTGACATCCGGGGTAGTGAAGCGTGTTTGCGGCGCAACCGTTGGGTACTCGGCCAGAGTCACATTCACGTCCATCGCTTCGCCCCGGCGTTCCACACCCAGTGTTAGAGTATCTCCGGCGGCATGAGCCTGAATCGCATCGCGCACGGTGTCGGCAGTGACCGTATCACCGTTCACAGTCAGCAGCAGATCACCGACCTTCACCCCAGCGACAGCTGCAGGGGAATCCGCGACCACTTCCACAATCAACACACCCGAGTCAGCCGCAACATAACGCACACCCAGATAACCGGGGGTCGAAGCCATCATCGCGTCTGGCGTTGCTTCGGGAGTCGAATCCTGCGCAGCAACGACGCTCAAGCCGAGCAGCGCGAGTGCCACCACCCCGACTAAGATACTTACCCATTTCATGTTCTTCATACTTACACCTCGTTATTGTTCCTCTCCACAGGAATAACCAGCGAATCGCTGATCTATGGGAGAATATAGCGTTACTGGCTGAAAGAAGGCTGAAACGGACATAAACAATCTGTTAGAGTTAGGGGATGTTTGGTAAGAAAGCGGCGTTTTCCGGGCCAAAAGAAAGGCAGTAGGTTTTCGCCTACTGCCTGATATTGCTTCGTCGCACTTGCTATGATGTTAGCAACGGTCTATTCCGCGTCGTCTTCTGCTTCTGTCGCTTCGGATTCCACCACCTCTGCCGCTTCCGGCGCAGGGGTGCGTACCGCCTCATAATCCAGTTCCGTCACGGGCGTACCGGTGGCGGCCTGCATCAGCAGGTTCAGCCGGGCGGCCATCGCGGAGGGGTCGGGGTGGATGCCATCTTGCAGCAGCGCCGTCTCAAAGACCTGCTCCACGACCACATTCACCAGCGGGTTATCCGCGTCATGCTGGAGCATACCGCTCAGGTTATGCAGCAGCGGGTGACGGGGGTTGAGTTCCAGCACTTTCACCGGCAGTTCGTAATCCCGATCCAGCAGACGGTTGATGCGGAACATCTGGCGGCTCGCGCCGGATTCATCGCTCACCAACCGCGCCGGGCTGCCCGTAAGACTCTTGCTCTGGCGCACATCGCGCACGCGCCCTCCCAGCACGGCGGCGAAATGATCCCGCAGCACCGTAAACGTGTCCTCCGGCAGCGGTTCACGCCGGACGGTTTCTTCGTCCACCGCCTGGCCGACGGTGCTCAGATCAATATCGGCCTCGTCCACACTGCGGAGCGTGTGACTCTTGTAGTCCGGCAAGCCCATCAGCATGAAGGGGTCTACCGGGTCAGTGAAGTATAGCACTTCGATACCGCGCTGGCGGAAGGCGTCCAGGTGCGGGCTGCGGCTGACACTGTGGAAGTCCTCACCAATGATGTAGTAAATATCGTCCTGGCCTTCAACGCGACGCTCAATGTATTCTTCCAGCGTGAATAGTTCATCCGGTGATTCGCTGCGGGTGCTGGCGAAGAACAGCAGCGGCTCGATGTCGGTGCGGTCTGTCGGGCTGGCGGCGATGCCCTGCTTGATGAAACGCCCGAACTGCTCGTAAATCTCCAGATAGTTCTCGCGGTCTTTCTCCGCCATGCGCTTGAGTTCGGTCAGCACTCTATTGGTAAGCGTCTTTTTCAGGTTCGCCATGATGCGGTTAGCCTGGACACTCTCGCGGCTCACGTTGAGCGGCAGGTCTTCGCTATCCACCACGCCCTGGACGAACCCCAGATATTCCGGCAGCAGGTCTTTGTTGTACTCCTGAATCAGCACTTTGCGGGCATACAGCTTGAGTCCCGGCTCTTTGCGCGGACTGAGAATGCCCAGGTCGTTCCCGCCGGGGATATACAGCAGCGCATAGAATTGCAGCGGCACATCCGCCCGCATGTGGATATGGTAAAGTGGCGCGTTCCAGTCCAGCGTGAGCATTTTGTAGAAGTCGTTATACTGCTCGTCAGTGATTTCTTTCGGGTCCTGTCGCCAGATGGCCTGCTGCTTGTTGACCGCCTCTTCGCCCTCGCCCACGTAGATCGGGAAAGCGATATAGTCGGAGTGCCGTCGGATGATGTCCCGTACCTTCCATTCCGAAGCGAACTCTTTCGCATCTTCCTTGAGGTAGACCACAATATCCGTACCGCGCGCCTCGCGTGTACCTTCCTCAATCGTGTAGGTGGCAACGCCCGTTGATTCCCACACATAAGCCGGTTCTTCCGGCTTATAGGAACGGGTCGTGATCTGGATTTTATCCGCCACCATGAACACGGAGTAGAAGCCCACCCCGAACTGGCCGATGATGTCCGCCCCACCGCCGTTCTGCGAGTCTTTCATGGCCTGGATGAAGGCTTTCGCGCCGCTGCGGGCGATCACACCCAGGTTGTTGATGAGGTCGTCGCGGGTCATGCCGATGCCGGTGTCACTGATGGTGATCGTCCCGGCTTCCTCGTCTACCTTGATTTCGATAGCGAGTTCGGCGTCGGCGTCCTGCACATCACGGTTGGTGAGCATCTCAAACTGGACACGATTGAGCGCGTCGGACGCATTCGAGATGAGTTCGCGCAGGAAAATTTCGCGCTCGGTATAGAGGGAATGTACCAGAATATCCAGCACCTGCTGGATTTCCGCCTGGAAATTATAGGTTTCAGCCATAAATCGTCTTGCTCCTGGAACTCATACTAAATCAGCTAAAGGAATACCCTGTTGTAGCACATGAGTGTAAGAAGTGGGTAAAAATCAGGGAGAATTAAGCGATCAGGTCATCAAATAGACCGAACAACTATGAGGAGAGGCCAACGACCAGGGGCAGTAAAATCAAAACATGATTTCTATCCCTAAGAAATAAGAAGGAGGATGCCCTTTTCCTGTGGCATCCTCGCATTTTGTCCTGCTTCATGTGTACAGACCGCCCTGTCACATATCTTCATTCCGGCGCGATCTGTGGGAGAGTTATTGCTCCGATTCCGGCTCAACCTCCGTATCGGGCTGCTTGTGGGAGTCGGTGTCACTGGCGTAGTCCAGCAACGCCTGCCGCTGGTTGCGCAAAATATCCGGGAGTTTGGCGATATCCTCTGCTTTGCCATTGATATCGCCCGATTCCGAAGTTTCATGAGAGAGATGAGAGAGAGAGGTATCCAACGACTGGCGCGGCAGTTGGGTAATTAGGGTTTCCAGATCGGCTTCGGAAATCCAGCGGTAGCGCCCACGCCGGACAACCTTTAGATAGCCACTTTTCACCCATTCCTGAATGGTGGAATGGGAAACACCCAGATGTGTCCCTGCTGCAGCAAAGGAGTACAGCCGGTTGCCGTTTTTATCGGCCAGGACATTCCCTTGCCGGAGCAACGACGACCGGGTTTTTGGGTTGATCAGTTCCTGGTTAAACTTATTGACATTCAGCGCAGCGGTGCGGCGATAGTAGGGTTGATTGTAGGTAGAGGTCAGTTGCAGCGGCGTCCGGTTGAACACCATACCGTAAATTTTCACATCACGTCCCTGTTGCAGCGTTTGCAGGATACGAAGCAGTCCTTTATGGGTGGTACGCTGGGCGTGAACCACAATCACCACACCATCGCTGTGTTCGCTCAGAAAAGCTGCATCCGGCCCGCCAATCGAGGGCACAGAGTCCATGACGATAAACTCAAACTGCCGTTTGAAAATGTCCACCAGACGGCCAAAGCGCGGCCCACTGAGCAACGCGGCGGCGTCCGCGTTCGAGCGCCCGCAAGTGAGTACCGTCAGACGGTCATACCCGCTGTCAAGCAGTGCGCGATCAACCATGAGATCCAGGTCTTCCCGGCTCGCCAGGATGTCAGAAAGTCCCATCATGTTCGGCAACCGAAACATCTCATGCAGGTCGCCCTTGCGCATATCGCCATCAATCAGCAGGGTACGCAGGCCCGACTGCGCAGCAGCCAGAGCGATATTCGCGGAAGTCACTGTTTTGCCGTCCCCCGACTCGAAGCTCGTCACCGTTAAAACGCCAGGCGGGGTGTTCCCGTTGATGAGCGTGAGTCTCGCACGTATCTGGCGGAGCACCTCGGCCTCAACCGAATCCGGTATTGTCACCACATAAAGGGGCAGTTTGTTACGAGGAACCAATCCCAACGGCCCCAACACGCGCACCCCTTCAATCATCTCCGGCCCGCCTTCCTGCCACTGCAGCCGGTCGTCGGTGACGGTAATGACGATAATCGCCGTGATCGAGAGCATCAGCCCGGCCATGCCGGAAAGCACCACGCCCAGTATCGAACCAGACGCGACCACCGTGCTATTGGGGGAAGCTGCTTCAAAAAGGGTTAACTGATTGGCCGAATCCGTGACTGAGGAACTCATGCCAGAATACAGCGTTTGCAGTTCACGCATGGCAGACGAAATTGCTTTCCGTTCTGTCAGGTTCTGAGCGATGTCCACCGCCGATTCCAGCTCCGCGCCTTCCGCGACGTTGGTATCATAATCGCGCTGTAACTGCTCAATCTGAGACTGAATATCCCGGAGCTGTGCGCGTAAAAAGGCTTCTTCTTCAGTGACGGTCGCCGTCGGACTTTGGGTAATCATCTCCTGGGCAACCCGGTTGGCGATGTCGGAGGCGCGCCCGGGGTCGGTATCGGTGACGATGATGTCCATTAAGGGCAGTTGTTCCAGGATGTTGATCGCCATCTGTCCATTAAGTTGGTCTACGGTCACGCCCAGATTCAGATCTTCAATCACCGGGCGCAGAATCCTAGGCTGGCGAATCAAGCCCGAGTAAACTTCCATCAGAACCGAAACCTGCGCCGCCGAAGCTAACCCCTGAGTGCCGCCCTGGGGGACAAACCCTTGACCAAACAGCAGAGTCGCTTTGGCCGCAAAAATATCAGGCTGCTTAGAGCGGATATAGAATCCGACCCCTGCACCCAATGCGACTGAAATAGCGATCAGCCACCACCATTTGAGTACAATTTTAATCACCACTGTAATGGGTGAGGGTGCTGCATTCACGGTGTTGACCTTTCTCTTCCCCGGCAACGTGCCACATCAACCGTATTGTACAGTCTATTTCGGGTAACTAACAACTACCTAAATCTGATTAGGTGGCGCGGTTTCGTTCTCCAAACGTTCGGTTGAGCCGATGGCCGATCTAAAGACCTTGATCGGAACAGAAACGCTGTATCGCCTGGGCAACCTCGTCCGGGCGGGTCATGATGGGCACATGCCCTGCCCCGGCGATGACTTTGAGTATCGCCTGCGGGAGGGTTTCCACCAGCCAGTGCGCGGATTCGAGCGGTGCGATGTAATCCGCATCCCCGTGAATGAGCAGAGTCGGCTGGGTAATACTGCGTAAGTTTTCTCGAACCGGAACGGTTCCGGCCATCTTGTACAGGGTAAGGGCGGCTTCCTGGGAAGCCCGGTTGAGGATATGCCGTCCCCAGTGCTTGATCGGTTCGCTATCGGCTTCTGGCACGCAAGCCTGAATGAAGCCTTCCAGCGCCCTGGGGTAATCATGTGTGAGTCCCAGCAGAAAACGGTCTTCGCCCGCCGGGGGCAATCCCCGTAAATCCAAACTGTCCACCAGTACCAGCGCGGAAATTCGTTCCGGGCGGCGTAAGGCTGCACCCAACGCCACCGCCGCGCCCATTGACATGGCCGCCAGCACGCTGCGTTCCACATCAAAAGCGTCCATCACTGCGAACACATCATCCACCAGACGATCAAACGTGATGGTTTCCACCGGGGCAATGGTGACACCGCTGCCACGATGGTCATAAGCCAGCACCCGGCGGCTTTCACTCAATATCGAAAGCGGTTCCAGCCAATCTTCCCAACTCCCGATCCACCCGCCCAGCGCGAGGAGCGGCGGCGCGGTCTTTGACCCGAAGGCGGTGGCGAAAATCTGTGCATCATCCAGCGTGATAAACATCAGCAAAACCCTTTCACCCGTCTCAAAACGCTGCCATCACTCCATTATACGCAGTGTTAGAAATTGCGTGAGGAAATTACATACGGTGAAGATATTTTTCGGGATTATAGCCATTAGCGGCAATTCAGGTTTATCTATACACTTTGAACCACCACTAGGGATTCCAAAAGTATGCGGAAGGAGCGCACCGATGGTTTCATTCACGATGACAATTAACGGGGAACCTACATCGGCTGAAAACACCTTTCCAGTGATTAACCCCGCGACAGGTGAAATCTTTGCCCACGCCCCTGAATGCAGCAGGGCGCAGCTTAACGCGGCGATGGAGGCAGCGCAGGTGGCCTTTGTATCCTGGAAGAAAGACGTTGATGCTCGCAGGCAGGTGCTGCGGGATTGTGCCCAGGTAATTCGCAATCATTCTGATGAACTGGCGGACTTGACCACGCGTGAACAGGGGAAGCCTTACCAGAATGCCCTGGAAGAAATCGGTTGGATGTTAAGGAACATAGAAGACTTCGCTGGGCTGGAAATCCCCTTTGATGTCTTGCAGGATGACGAAGATGCCAGAATCGAACTGCACCGAAAACCGTATGGTGTCGTCGCCGCGATTGTACCCTGGAATTTCCCACTGATGTTTGCCGGTTGGAAGTTTGGGCAGGCGCTGCTCATGGGCAATACGATGGTCTTCAAACCTTCTCCTTATACCCCTTTAGCGACACTCAGGGTAGGCGAACTGCTACGTGAAGTGCTGCCGCCCGGCGTCATCAACATTGTTTCAGGTGGAAACGACCTAGGTGCAGCCATGACCGCCCACCCCATTCCTCGCAAAGTCACGTTTACCGGATCAGTTGCAACCGGGAGAAAGGTTGCGCAGTCTGCGGCCGCCGACCTCAAAAATGTTACACTCGAACTAGGGGGCAATGACCCGGCGATTGTGCTGCCGGATGTCAACCCACAAGAAGTTGCTGAGGGCTTGTTCTGGGGCGCGTTCATGAACACCGGACAGGCCTGCATTGCGATTAAACGCCTGTATGTCCATGAGGATATTTATCCGCAAATCGTGGATGCGGTGGCGGCGCAGGCACGAAAGGTCAGGATGGGGAATGGCCTCGACCCGGACTCCCAGCTTGGCCCGCTCAATAATCGGATGCAGTTCGAGCGCGTCATTGATCTAGTGGAGGACGCGAAACGGGCTGGAGCGCGGATGGTCACTGGCGGGCAAGCGCGGGCGGGTAACGGCTACTTCTTTGAACCCACCATCGTAACCGAAATCAGCGACGGCACCCGGTTGGTAGATGAAGAACAGTTTGGTCCGGCGCTGCCGATCATCCCTTACCGTCATATCGAAGATGCGCTGGAACGGGCGAATGATACCCATTTCGGTTTAGGCGGCTCGATCTGGACAAACGACATAGACCAGGGATACGAACTGGCCGGGCAGTTAGAATGCGGCACGGCCTGGATTAACAATCATATGGCGCTATCTCCGTACCTTCAACCTTTAGCCGGGGCAAAATGGTCAGGCGTGGGCCACGAATTGGGCACCAAGGGGCTGGAAACTTACAGCTGCCTTCAAGTTATCCGGCGAGGCAAGCACTAAACTGCCCTTGAAGCCTCACCCCCAACGTTCCAACGGAGGTGAGGCATATCCAATTCACACCATCTCGCGTTCGCGGTTGAACTGGGTTTCGTAAAGCTGGGCGTACAGGCCGCCCTGCGCCAGCAGGTCGTGGTGTGTGCCGCGCTCAACCACCTGCCCACGATCCATGACCAGAATCAGGTCAGCGGCCAGGATGGTACTCAGGCGGTGAGCGATGACAATGCTGGTACGCCCCTGCATGACGGTTTTGAGCGCATCCTGAATCAGCGCCTCGGACTGACTGTCGAGGTGGCTGGTAGCTTCGTCCAGCACAAGGATACGCGGGTTTTTGAGGATGACCCGCGCCAGCGCCAGCCGTTGTTTTTCGCCGCCGCTCAACCGGTAGCCGCGTTCCCCGACAATCGTATCGTAGCCATCCGGCAGTCCCATAATGAAGTCGTGGATATTGGCCGCCTGGCACGCCGCCGTAAGTTCCGCATCGGTAGCATCCAGCCGAGCATACAGCAGGTTCATACGAATCGTATCGTGGAACAGGTAGGTTTCCTGCGTGACCATGCCGATCTCCTCGGCCAGCGCTTCGAGTTTCACGTCGCGCAGGTCATGTCCATCCAGCAGAATACGCCCGCCGGTAGGGTCGTACAGGCGCGGGATCAGGTAGGTCATGGTGGTTTTGCCCGCCCCACTGGGGCCAACCAGCGCCGCCAACTGCCCCGGTTGAATACTGAACGAGACTTCGTGCAGCGCCTCGTCGCGGGCCTGATGAGTCGCCGCGCCGGACTTATGCGCCACCGGGCCATCACCGGAAAGCACCGCCCGCACGTTATCCATGCGCCCCACCCGCTCGACATCTGAGAGCAGATTTTCCGCTTTGATCTCGTATTTGAACGACACGTCCTCAAAAACCAGTTCGCCACGTATATCATGCAGTTCCAGCGCGTCGGGCTTGTTGGCGATTTCCAGGGGTAGGTCAACCACCTCGAATACCCGCTCAAAGCTAACCATCGAAGTCGCAAAATCCACCGGGGCGTTGGTCAAGGCTTGCAGCGGGCCGTATAACTGCGTCAGATAGGAACCAAAGGCGACAATCGTCCCCACCGTGAACACGCCATCCAGCACCAGATGGCCGCCCACCCAGTACACCAGCGCCGTGCCGATGACGCTCACCATGCCGATCAGCACGAAGAAGCGGCTGCCCCACACCGCCTGCAAAATGCCGGTGTCGCGCACCTGGGCTGCCCGGCTGTCGAAACGCTGCACTTCGTTAGTGGTGCGCCCGAACAGTTTGACCAGCAGCGCCCCGCTGATATTGAGCGTTTCGTTCATCATGGCGTTCATCTGCGCGTTGTATTCCATCTGCTGCCGGGCGATATCCCGCAGCCGCCCGCCCAGCCGCCGTGCTACCAGGATGAAGAACGGCAGCACCAGGACGCCCAACACCGTCAGCCGCCATTCCAGTGCCAGCATCACGACCAGCGTGGCAACCACCGTTACAAGGTTGGTGATAATATCCACAATTGTGCTGCTGATGGCTCGCTGCGCCCCCACCACGTCGTTATTCAGGCGGCTCATGAGTTCGCCGGTTTTGGTGTTGGTGAAGAATCGCAACGACATACGTTGCAGGTGTTCAAACAAGCTTACGCGCAAGTCGTAGATGACGCCCTCGCCAATGGTCGCGTTCACCTTACGCTGGAAGACGCGAATCACCCCGCTGATAATCGGAATCGCCACCAGACCCAGCGCCAGGATATTCAACCGTTCCACGTTACTGTTCGGGAGCGCATTATCAATCAGATCGCGGAAGATCAGCGGAGTCAGCAGCCCCAGCCCCGCCGTCACCAGGATCATGACGAGCAAAATCACAATCGGCACGCGATACGGGCGGGCATAACCCAGCACCCGCAGCAGCAGCGCCCGCGTCACCTGCGGTTTGGACTCCTCGCCCATGCCACGCATATACATAAACCAACCGCCGCCGTGCATCATCCCACCGCCTCCTCCGCGCACAATTTTCCTTTTTGCCTGCAACACGATTATTTTCTCACCCTTAGCATACCCAAACCCCGCCGGGAATGGTACTAACCGTGTGGGTAGGATGGCCTGCGCAATGGTGCAGCGTAGGGGAGAAAAGAGAAGGTAACAGGGGGTGATTGCATCAATTTTTTTTAAACTCTATAATAATAAATAAATTGATGATAAGTCGGGAGGGATGATATGGCTGACATTTTTATCAGCTACAGTCGCAATGATGTAACATTTGCAACCCGGCTCGCCACATCACTGGCAAATTTAGGCGCGGATATCTGGATTGATGTCGAGGACATCCCCGCCGGGATGAAATGGAGTAAGGCTATCCAACAGGGATTGGCCTCTTGCGATGTGATGATTGTTATCATTTCCCCACATTCAATGAACTCGCCAAATGTGGAGGATGAGTGGCAATACTATCTTGATAAGAAAAAATCGGTTATTCCGGTACTACTGCGTCAGGCCGAGGTTCACTTCCAACTCAGCCGCATCCAATATGTTGATTTCTACAAGCAGGATTATGATACGGCCTTCGCCCAGTTATACTCTGAACTGCGGCGTAAGGGTGTTGTATTGAAATCACTCACCCCAACTGGCGGCACAGTTTCGATACCTGCCCAACCACCATTGGCTGCACGTCCGGAATCCCTTCCCACGCCAGAGGCACGCCCACGCACGCCCACACCCTCACCACCACAGACTGTTGTGCCACCGGCTGTCGCTTCCCCAACGCCACATCCCAAGCCGCAGCCGGAAGGACGCTCGTTTTCGGTGACAGCGGTAATCGCCGGGGCGGTTACGGTGATGGTTGTCGGGGTGATCATCCTGTTAGTGCTGATTAATGCCTTGAAGCCCGACAACACGAACAGCGTCACCGGGGCTCAGGGGACGACCAGTACGCCCACTGTCAATACAGTCATTATCCCTTCGATTACACCAACCTCCACACTGATCCCAATACCGACTGTGAATGGTGGTGGCAGTGGTCAGATTGCCTTTGCCTCAAAGCGCGGCACAACCTGGCAGATTTACGTGATGGATGGTAACGGAGGCAACCTGCGCCAGTTGACCACCACCGGGAATAACTATGCACCCGTCTGGTCGCCGGATGGCTCGCGTATTGCATTTGATTCGGATCGTTTCGGAGACCGCGACATTTTTGTTATGAGTGCCGATGGCAGCGGCCAAACGCAGTTGACTACTGATTCTGCGGAAGACCGCGAACCGGCCTGGTCGCCGGATGGCTCGCTGATTGCGTTCCAGTCTGACCGGTATTCACCCCGCGATGTGTTTGTGATGAACACCGATGGCAGCAACCAGCGAGCGCTGACCAATGTGAACGCGGTGGATGCGCTGCCGGACTGGTCACCGAACGGCACGCAAATTGTCTTCGCCTCTGACCGCGATGGACGCGATACAAACGGCGAAATTTATGTCATGGATACACTTGGGGGCAACCAGACCCGTCTTACCTATCAGAACGGCCATGATTTCGCGCCGATGTGGTCACCGGATGGGACGCGTATTGTGTTCTATTCCGAACGAGATGGCAACCGCGAAATTTATATCATGAATGCCGATGGGAGTGCCCAGACACGCTTGACGAATAACACTGCAAATGACGAATCCGCGACCTGGACGGCAGACGGGACGCAAATTGTCTTTGTGTCGTATCGTTCCGGCTCATCGCAGGTGTTCATCATGAACGTGGACGGCAGCAACGTGCGCCAACTCACCGACGCGGGGGAAGGCAATAACTGGCCGGATTGGCATTAGCTGTACACCAATACGCAGGCCAACCACCAGACACGCACAGAAGCTACAGATTATTACCACCCACCAAAACAGCCCCAGGGCTTCTAACCTGGGGTGTTTTTTATGTCAGAAGCGTTGGTTGCCGGGTAGGTGTGGCGTATAATAGACACTATAGCATCAACCCAGCGGTATAAAGGAGCAGCCATGCAGATTGAGAAAACGGTATTCATCAGCTACCGGCGGACGAACGCTATGACGGCGCGGGCAGTATACCAGAATTTAACCTCACACAACTACGACTGCTTCCTTGATTTCGAGAGCATTGACTCTGGTTCATTCGAGAGCATCATCCTCAACCAGATCGCGGCGCGAGCGCATTTCATTGTCGTGCTGACGCCCAGCGCACTGGAACGCTGCGCCGATCCGAACGACTGGCTGCGGCAGGAGATTGAATACGCCCTGGAGATGAAGCGCAACATCGTACCGTTGATGTTTGACCGCTTCAGCTTCAGTGACGTGCAAAAATACCTGATCGGGAAACTGGCCGTTCTGCCGGGGTACAACGCTCTGGAAATCCCGCCGGCATATTTTGACGAAGCGATGGATAGGCTACGGAGTCGCTTTTTGAACAAGGCACTGGATGTAATCCTACACCCGACGCCCAAGAGTGATGAATCCGCTGTGCAGCGGGCTAAGACCAACGAAGACGCCCAACCTGCTGTGCCACCGGAAAAATTGACTGCAGAAGAGTTGTTTGAACGGGCGACAAAGCGTGATGATGATGACCTTGATGGGCGAATTGCCGATTACACTGAAGCAATCCGGTTAAATCCCAATTATGCTGAAGCCTATTCAAGGCGAGGGGGAAATCATGCCAGTAAAGGGGAGTATGAGGGTGCTATGCGCGATTATAATGAAGCTCTGCGTATCAATCCACGTGAACCTATTGCCTACAACAACCGAGGGAGTGCCCGCAAAGCCCAAGGTGACTTGGATGGCGCGATGGCAGATTACAATGAGGCTATCCGCCTCAATCCCAAACTTGCCGCTGCCTATAACAACCGGGGGGTTGCCCACCAAGCCCAAGGCGACTTGGATGGCGCGATGGCAGATTACAATGAGGCTATCCGCCTCAATCCGCAATATGCTGAAGCCTACAACAACCGCGGGAATGCGCGCAGCGACAATGGCGACCTGGACGGCGCGATAGCCGACTATTCCGAGGCTATCCGTATCAATCCCCAAGATGTAACGGCATATTACAATCGGGGAAGTATACGCCACGACAAAGACGACCTGAATGGGACAATTGCCGATTATAATGAAGCCATCCACCTCAATCCACAATATGCACCAGCCTACCTCAATCGAGGATTTGCACACCATGGTATAGGCGACCTGAATGGCGCTATTGCCGATTATAACGAAGCCATCCGCCTCAATCCGCAATATGCCGACGCTTATAACAATCGGGGTGAGGTGTTTTTTGCCCAGCAACAATTCCAAAAAGCACACTCTGACTTTAGCAAGGCGAACGAATTGAAGCCTGGTGATAACTTTGTCCTGGCAGGATTGGCAATTACTCATCATGCTGTAGGAAACAAGAGTGAGGCTAAGCGGTTGTGGCGGTTATTGATAACAATTGATAGCCGTTATCAGGATATCGAGTGGGTGAAACAGGAGTTGAATTGGGGGGATGCACTCGTTGAAGAAGGGCGGAAATTGATCGCAGCATTATGATGAAGCATCGCCCCAGACTGGAAGCCGCGTGTCATCACGCCGTCTGCCGGGCGTTGAAATACCCGGCAAGGTGCTCCAAACCTTCTAAAGAGGTTCGGTTGTCAGGCAGCAAGAGTCCCTTCAGCGGACTTGGTTTTGCCTTAGCCGGGGGATTTATCCCTCGGCGCGAAACACAAAAAACCCAACCCGGCACTGTCAGCGCGCCGGGTTTTTCGTGTGTCAATTCAGTAATAAAGGAGGGTGGGGCTTACGCCTGGGCCAGTTGGTCAGTGGCGGAGTCGTCGGCGTGTTTGGCCTCGTCTTCGCCTTCGTTGCGGCGCAGCGGAATGACGCCGGTGATCCCGCCGCTGTCCTCGTCAAACTCCGGCAGCGTGGGCGAGGTGGCGGGTTGGTCAGTTTCCTGGCGGGTATCGGGTTCCACATCGACTCGGGGCATCACACCGGTTCGGGTGCCGACGTAGCTTGGTTTCTTGGGTTTATCGGGCATCACATATCTCCCCCATAACAACTGCTTGACGACATTGTACCGTACCAATCGGGCGAGTTGACACATTTTTGGGCAGTTTGTCGGTCAGAACACGCCTGACTAGGCGAAAAGTACCATCTATCCACACCAATTTCCCTGAAAATGACTACTCCATAACCGACTGCCACCCTTCAGGAACAGCTCCGGTGTAGACAATTTCTTTCGCCTCCAGAAACGCGGCCAAATCACGGATGGTTCTTGCGACAGCCCGCCCGCTAGTCTTGTTCACCTTTGTCTCCGGTTCAGCATACACGGCCTGAATATCAAGCCGCCCGGTTTTGCGATCCATCTTCGGGTCAATCCGTCCGATGAGTTGATCCCCATGCAGGATGGGCAGGACATAATATCCGTACTGGCGCTTGGCCTTCGGCACGTAGATTTCGATGCGGAACTCAAAATCAAACATCAGTTCCGTGCGTTTGCGGTCACAAATCAGGTTATCGAATGGCGAAAGCAGCACCGTGCGCGGCTGCCACTCCCCCGCTTCCAGGCTGTCCAGCAGCGGCAGGTCTTCCGCGTGCAGATACCACACGCCCGGCCAGACTGTGTCACCCTCCGCCACTTTTACGCGGATGATCTTGCCATCGGTTTCCAGCTTTTTGAGGACGGCGGGCAGATCACGGTAACGGTAGCGCGTGAAGTGCAGTTTAATCTGCCCGGCAGTCGCCACGCCCAACGCCCGCAGCGACATCTGCGCCGCTTGTGAAACCACTTCCCGCCGGTCTAACACCTCGCGCGGCGTCCACTCTGGCAAGTGGCGCTCGGTCAAGTCCCACAGCCGCTGCAATCCCTTGCGCCCGGCCACCACAATCTCCCCGCGCGACCACAGGTAGTCGAGCATCTGGTTCACATTGCGCCCGCTTGTCCAGCCGGTGGAATGCCAACCGACCTCCGTCGAGTCGGTGAATGCCTGGGAGGATACCGGGCCGTTCTGCCCGATTTCAGCCAGGATGTGGTCGTGGAGCGCCTGGTTTTCCGCCATCCATTTCGTGATGCGCGTTCCCCAGGGCGATTCGCTCGTACCGTAGTGCCGCATCATATCGGCATGGATGGGGTAGTCTTCGGTCAGCACAATCGAGGCGGCGTGCGCCCAATATTCAAACAGACTGCGGTCTTCCCACAGTAAGCGGTGAAAATCCTCAATATCGTACTTCCCCACCCGACTCCACAGCACCAGGTACTGCGTGCGGGCTACCGCGCTGATCGGGTCAATCTGCACGCAGCGCAAATCCCGCACCGTCTCCAGAATGCCTTCCGATGTGGCGGGGTGCTGCTCCCCGGCGAGCCGCTGGCGCATGATGGCGAGGCGGCGGGCAATAGTCGGTGTGATGGTGCGCGGCGTGTGTGCCATGATCCCCCCGTAGAATTCCAGAAAACAACACTAGAACGCATATTCTAACACGGGATAATATTATCCGCCAGCCCGGAAATATGAGCGAGTCTACAATGTGATGACTTTCACATTTCCGACAAAATGTCCAAAAACTTTTTAGGGATTTGAAGTACTGCGCGGATCACAGATCACGGATTCTGCGCTACACTGTGTACAGAGTTTCATTCAGACCCGTTCACATATCCCTCAGGAGCGTGTTTCATGTCCGTTTTACGCAGCGCACAAAATCATCCCGAATGTACCCCGGACACTTCTCTGACCGAAGTCGCCCGCCGGATTCACGCCCATCGCGCTGAGAAAGTGCTGGTCTACGCCGGGGATACGCTGGTGGGCACCATCACCCGCGATGATGTACTGCGGCATGGCGAACGTGGCGGGTTGCACGGCATGACGGCGGACATGGTCTACCGCCCGGTTTCCAGCGCATTCTGAGCCTTCAGACACAGTGTAGAAAACACGACAACATAAACTCCCCATACGACACCTCTGGTCAACCTCGCCCCTGCCCTTCACACTTCGTCGGGAGCGAGGTTGAATGCTGTCCCGCTTATCCGCTTAAAACTTGTCGTGATGAAATACCATCAGCAATCCTGATGCAACGGTTCTGGATGTCCCTGAACACAGCGTTATAATGTGAATAAGTCGTATCCTGGGCAGATTTTGCCCGGACGCAGTTGTTCAGGAGGATGTGATGGCAGAAGCGGTGGATGGCTGTGTCTCTCCGGCACAAGGCCCCATCCAAACTGAGGAACCCGCGACACCCGTAACGCAGCAACCTGTAAAGGAGGTCTTGAAGATGCGTGCCCGTGTGGGGCAGGAAGCCCCGGATTTTGAAGCCAACGCCTATTACCAGGGCGGCTTTAAGAATATCAAACTCTCCGATTATCGGGGGCAGTGGGTGGTTTTGTGTTTCTACCCCGGTGATTTCACCTTCGTCTGACCGACGGAGCTGGCGGCAGTTGCCGCCCAGGCAGACACCCTCAACGCGCTTGGCGTTCAAATCCTTTCGGTCAGCACCGATAGTCAATTTACCCACAAAATCTGGCAAGAAGAAGAACTCACCAAAATGATAGACGGCGGCTTCCCCTACCCGATGCTTTCGGATCAGGGCGGGCGGATCGGCACGATTTACGGCGTCTACGAAGAGGCGGCGGGCGTGGATTTCCGCGGACGGTTCATCATTGACCCGGACGGCAAGATTCTGGCGATGGAAGTGCTCACGCCGGAGGTCGGGCGCGAAGTCCACGAGTTGATCCGCCAGGTCAAGGCCTTCCAGCATGTCCGCGAGACGGGCGAAGTCACCCCAGCCGGTTGGACGCCGGGCGCAGCTACACTCAAGCCCGGCCCGACGCTGGTGGGCAAGGTGTGGAAAGTCTGGAAACCGCAGGCATAGTAACCCGGCACAATCCCATAGACAGACTCATGAGGGGCGATTCGGATTTCGCCCCTCAGGTTGCTATCCACTGATGCAAAACTCCCATCAGCAGGCATCACACATCCTCTATTTGAGGGTGTCCACTGTCATTGAGTTACATAGTCACTCCGCTCCGATTCATACAGCCCGACCAACCGTGAGAGCAGGATGACGGTATAAAGCACCCCCGTGATGGCTTCAAACGCGGCCAGCGATTGAGCATAAAATTTCACAGGCGTAATATCCCCATAACCAACGGTGGTCAGGGTGACGTAACTGTAATAGAGAAGCAGCTGCCAACTCAGTTCTGCCCCGGAGGACACTACGAACGAACCCGGTTCGAGCCACTCTACCAGGCCATAAACAGCCGTATATACTGACCCCAAAATCAGGTAAAGCGAGGTTGCAGCCAGGATCACCTCGATCAGAATGCGCTTGGCGACGAAAATATAGCGCACCAGGACGATAATCATCACAAGATGATAAACAATCACCGACAGATACAGCACCGGCAAGGCCAATGTACCCGGAAAATATGAATTGATAATCCCTGAAACAAAGACGACGATACCTGCCAAACTGATGATGAGACGTTCTGACGGTTTTTCACTCAAGAGAAACACAGCCAGGACGAACATACTGCTGAACAACCCATAAAAGATAATCGGTTGGATACCGCCGCCGGAGGAGAGAGGATAAATCAGGTTGTGAACGAGCATGACGAGCAGCAAATACAGGGTCTTATCGCGTTCCCGTTGCAAGAGACGCTTGAGATATGGCATCATGGGCTACTCCGACTATAGGTGGTGGAATGGTTACGTGCTTTTATTGTGGCACAGCGGGGGCAATCCGCCCATTGATTTCGGGACCAATATTTCCACTTTGGGGGTATGGTGATGGCGTGATGGTATTATAGCCGTTCGTCACCAGAAGAAGACCACGCTCAATCCGCTTCCCCCCTGCCCATCACGCCGCAGCCTCGGAATCGCTAAAACCACCGCACATAGAACACTGACGGTTTCTGGGAGCGCGTTTTGGAGAGCATGAAACGGGTGCGCGGCGGCAACAGCCGTTTCGCGTGGCCGTAGTAGTTGCCGTACATCAGATCGTCCGGCCAGGGCAGGTTAAACTCAATCCGAAAATGCTGATTCTCGATTTTTTCCGCTTTGGCGTAACTTTTGCCGAGGTCGTTGTACACCTTGCGGATGTTGGCATATAGGCCATGCAGATATTCCTCGAAGGTAGACTCGTTGGTCAGCGGGATGTGTGCGGCTACCGCCATCCCAATCGCAATCATATCAAACGAAGCGTCATACACGCTCTTGACTTCCACAATTTTTTCCAGCGCGGTGATAATCCTGGAAACCGGATACCAGTCCATATCCCCCAATGTACGCAGTTCCGGCGTGTAGGTATCAAGGATGGTTTTGAGGGTCTCATCATAGCGCAGGCTGTGGATAACCGACTTGGCAACATGCCCGATCACACATAACTCAGTTGGCTCACTCACGATAGTTAAGCCCCCTTTACTTAATATCGGTTGTGCAATATTACACAATATAAGGAGATAATTACAAATTATTTCACCTCAATTTACGCTAACTAGCTTGGGATTACCCTGGCAATGCACTTATTCTACGAGGAAACACAACCGCATCACGCCTCAAAACAGGGGGTGGTTTTCACTTCCCGCAGCGCCAGCCACACCGCATCCAGCATCAGCAGGCCGGTCAGGTTGCGCCGGTTGTGTCCGTCCCGTCGCTCTGGCGTAGCCCCACTGCCAGTCCTGGTTGCAGGTCGAGCAGATACAAAGAATTAATCCGCTTCACTTCCACCTTCAAAAAACTGTCTCCATCCTTCACAGTCCCCAAAGCGATCATGAAGTCTAGGATATTTCTGACTCAAGATACTTTCATCCCATTTATCCCCAATCAAATCAGGAATGCTGTGGGAAGTTGATGGCATAGCAACACCCTTTTTTACCACATAAGCATGTTTAGCAACATTCATCAGCTTTTGAACTAGAGTAACCGTCTGAGGAGTCACAACATCGATCAAACTTTCGGGATCACTAAGTGCATTTTCAAAGATGATACGCCCTTGACCGATGAGCCATGCCCGAAAATCCATAAAACCATCGCTAGAGCAACCGCAGTTTATAATATACGCTGCTGCCCAAAGATCGCGGTTATATGCGCGATCCATGTATTCCTGAAAGATTTCATTGAACCTGAGAATCTCATCTGTAGATAAATGGATTAGCTCATTCACTAAAAGATCGGCCTGCATATCCCCATCTCCATGCGATGCTGAACTTGTTTTATCAATGAGTCCCCAAAATTCTTCATAGTTCATATTTACACTCACCTCACATATTACCTACAATGCTTATTTTGACCTAAGTTTGGGATAAGAACTTTCGCCTAAGAAACTTCACCCCCGCACCTTCGGCAACATCTCAATTCAATGGAGGGGAGACGTACATCAAACGGGTCGAGCGCCGTGAACACGCCCAGCCCTGGTGTATAGTATCGCGCTCGCAGGTAGAGTAGGCCATTCTCATCCAGTGGTTCGCCAGTGAAGCCATACGGTGTCTGGTTCATACCAGTCACACCAAACGGCTCACCATAGGACGCGTAGCTCCGGCTTTCCAGTTCGGTCACGGTGTCATTCGCTACTCCGCGCACGCTGCCCAGGCAGACACCTCATCACGCCTCAAAACAGGGGGTGGATTCCGCCTCCCGCAGCGCCCGCCACACCACATCCAGCATCAGCAGCCCGGTCAGGTTACGCCGGTTGTATCCGTAATTCAGATAGGCCATTGTGAAATTGGCCGTCCCCCGTGTGCCGGTGGGTGAAAGCGTGGGATGAACGCCGTCCGGCCCCAGGCCGTTATCGGCCAGATTCGCCAGCGCCGCGCCGTAATCCCACAGCGGAATCGCATACTTCGACGCTATTGAGATAACCACCTCGTTGAAGCTGTCCGTTTTCTCTTCATAATCCACGCGGAGGGGAATCGTACTAATCACCGGGATAATCCCCTCGTCAATCGTCAAGGTAACGATGCGTTCCAGGTGGCCGTAAAACGAACTGCGGTCAATATGCCCCAGGTCATTCGTGCCAAACATGATGAGGGCGACGGATGGGCGATTGAGGCGGTATTCGCACAGCAGCGGCATTTCCCCTTCCAGGCACAGGTCAGGGTCCGCATAACGAGGATTCAGGGCGGTGGATGCCGACCAGCCAATCGCCGCCGCCAGCGACTCATTGGTGAAGGGGTTGCCGGTGCGGGTCTGCCCGGCGGTATAGTATTGAATGACCGGTTCGAGATAGGCATACGCCCCCAGTTTATAGTCCCCCTCACCCACCGGAGCAAAAAATGCCTCCCCCGCCGTCATGCTGTCACCGACTTTGGCGAAGACGTGGGGGTCATTCCCGCGTGCCAGTCCATCGCGGTAAATCTGCCGGATATGGGTGACGACTTCCGGCGCGAGTACCGCACGCATACCGAGAGTGTTGCGTTGGTGCGTGACCGGGAGCGTAGAGAGGTCAACCGTCACATTGAGGAGTTCGGTGATGACCCAACCTTCCCGCCCGTTGTGCGCCGTCGTCTGCACCCACAGACTGTCGGCAGACCGCCCTGTAATCACGATCTGTGCGCCGGGTTCAAGGTAGCCCACCTCCGGGCTGTCTGCATAGGGTAAACCGTGCACCAGCAGGCGCGAATCACCCGCCGGAACCTGAGCGTTCGGGAAGGGGTTATCCTGTGCCAATATGGGGGGTATAACCATCCATAGGGAAAAGACAAAAACAATCACAAATCGCCAGCGCATCATGAGTCCCGGCATCCATAACGAACGACTACATCAACAAGATGAGATTGGCGTGCAATGTAGGGGAGCGCCGGTGTGCGCTCCCTGGGCGGCCACGCCGGGCTACGTCCTGCAAATTAATCTCGTTGATTTATTACTTCCAGCATACGCCCGCGCACCATCTGTAAATGGATGCCTGCCCTATGATTGTTGGGCTTTCAGCCATTTATCCCGGTTCGCCCGGCGCGCGATTTTGCCGCTGGACGTTTTCACCAGCCATTTCGCATCCACCAGGGTCACAAAGCTGGCGCTAACGGTGGTCTGGCTGGCAACCGCCATGCGAATCTCCTTTATCAGCGCCTGCCGGTCTATCCCGTCATCCACTTCGGCCACCACTGCGATGAGTTCCGTACCTTCGCGCGAGTCCGGCACGCCGAACACGACACACCGCCCCGGATGCACGCCGTCTATGGTATTGATGATCGCTTCGATGTCCTGCGGGTAGACATTCTTGCCCGCGTTGATGATGAGGTCTTTCTTACGCCCGATGACGTAGGCCTGGCCGTCCGCGAGATACCCCATGTCACCGGTACGATACCAGCCGTCTACAAAGGGCTGCAAATCCGGGCGGTGATAATACTCGCGCAGCAGATAGTTACTCTGAATGGCAAATTCTCCAACCTGACGTTCCGGCTGCGGCTGCCCCTTGTCATCTACTACCCGCAGGCTGGTGCCGGGGATACGTGACCCGCAGGAGACAACGGTGAGCGCATCGCCTGAATCCGCGCTGGCCGGGCGGGCGATCTGCCGGGTTTCCAGCGTTTCCCGGTCAATCACATCCAGCGCCGGATACGCCCCGATTGGAGTTTGCGTCACGGCGAAGGTGTTTTCGGCCATCGCATAACTGACGGCCAGCATCTTGCGTGCCAGTCCATAATCCGCAAATCGCGCTAAAAACTGCTGGTGGCTGTCCTCCTGTACCGGCTCGGAGCAGTTGATGAACGCCCGCATGGTGTGTAACGAAATCCCCTCAAGGTCATGCTTGCGGGTGCGGCGGGAGAGGTGGTTATAGGCAAAATTCGGCAACCAGCACAGCGTTCCCCGATAGTCGCTGATCGCGCGGAATAGCAGCGCCGGATGCTGCACCCAGTCAAACGGGGACATCAGTACCAGCGGGATGCCCTGCACGAGCGGCAGCAAAAAACCCGCGATCAGCCCCATATCGTGGTAGAGCGGCAGCCAGCTTACAATCACATCTTCGCTTGTGAGCCGTAGGGTGTCACTGTAGGCTGCCAGTTGGTTGAGGACGGCGACATGGGTGAGCGCGACACCTTTTTGCAGGCCAGTCGTGCCACTGGAATGCTGTAAGAAGGCAATCGTTTCTGCCTCCGGCACGCTGATTTCCGCCATTTCCCCCGGTATGATGGCCGACGACGCCAGCACAACACAGTCCACGATAGACGCCAACTGCGGCGCGAAGGCATCCGTCGTCAGGATGGCACGCACCCCGGAAAAGCGCACGAGTTCCGCCATGCTGTGCCGGTAGATGTCCGGGTCGAGCTTGTCCGTCAGCGTGGGGAACATGGAGGGAATCGCGCCGACCAGCAGCGCCCCCCAGAAAGCATAGATGCTTTCCAGGTTTTGCGTATGCGCGATGATGACCAGATCGCCGGGACGGATACCGTGCTGGTGCAACGCCGCCGCAATCCGGCCTGCCGCTTGCCGGAACGCCTCACGAGTGACGATGATCGGGTCGCAGCCGGTTTCCAGGTAGATCACCGCCGGGGCAGCCCCACCCTGAAGCGCCGCCGCGTCCAGCAGCGTGGCATAGTCGCCGCGTGTGGCTAACGAGAGCATGGGCCTTAAATATCCCGCATCACTCGTGCCACGATCAGGTTCAGCGTGTCCATTTTCTCAACGGTCAGGTCGGGGTCGGGGATGTAAATATCAAACGCATCTTCGATATACACGCCAAGTTCCGCCAGCGCGAAACTGTCTATCAGGCCGCCACTGATAATGCCTTCCTCGTCAGTCAGCCTATACCCCTTCTCCCGAATCAGTTCGTTGGTGATGTAGGTTCTCAGCTTCTCACGTACCGTCTGCTCGTCCAAAATCGTCCTTTCTGTTGAAAACGGGTTTAAGCCGGGGCACACGCCATGCGCCCCTACGATTCTATCCATTTGTCTAGCGTGATGTAGCGGTTTGCAGAATCACGTCACCCACCAGCCCGCCCAGTATCTGGGTGCCGTTTGGAGTAAGGTGTACCGGGCTGTCGGTGAATTCTTCCGGCGCGATCACGTCCCACAAGTCATGATAATGCCAGCCGTTTTCGGCGCTGATCTCCGCCAGCAGCGCCCGGTACTGGTCATACGCCCAGCGGGGATAAAAACTGTTGTAGCGGATGTCGCTGTTCGTGCCATCACTGATAAACATCGGCTCATTGATGACGACTAATGGAACATCGCCCGCCTGTGCGATACCCGCCGCCAGCACATCGAACGCCAGCGACTCGCGCGTGAGCTGCGCCGCTTCGGGATACGCCTCCCCCCAGGACTCATCGGCTTCCAGGTCATGCGCGGTGATGGTGATGTGCACTGGAATCGCCTGATCAATCCCGGTAGCCGCCCACGACGCGCCGTAGGTTTGCAGGCGCAGTAAATCCGCCAGTGGCCGCCGCTGCCCTATAATCGTCCGCGCCCAGAAGTCGGGCTGAATGAGCGCCGGGTCGTCGGAGGCAATGTGCAGATTATAGGCCGAAATCAGCGACAATAAACGACCTGCGTTATGCTGAACCAGCGGCGGGAAGGTCTGCTGTTCCGGCGGGAATGACGCCAACGAGACGAGCCAGACGACCACATCCGGTTGGTAATGCAGGGCTTCGTCCAGAATCAATAAATCCTTTGTAAGCGACATCACTGGATAACCCAGATTATAGGCCGTGACTGTCTGCCCACCGATCTCATAATGTGCTCGATTGATAACCGCCGCCAGGGTGTCCGCGTTTTCCAGCAGCCAGCCCCACGCACTGCTATCCCCGATCAGCAGGACGCGGTATTCATCCGGCGCTTTGGGCTGGGTGATGACGTGTGAGGCGAACATGGCCGGGATATTGTTCAGCGTGATGTTATAGGATTCGTCCGGGTTTTCGCCATATGGCAACCGGGGACGCAGCGGATAAACCGACCCATAGAGCGAGAACTGCCCCAGCCATTCCATTGGTTGAAGCACCGCAAAAACGGCATTCAGCAGGGCGAACAGCAGCAGCGCCTTAGCGACGACCCGTGCCGCGAAACGCCATCCTCTAGTGGTGGCTTTCTGTTCCCCCGACATCTCAGGACACCCCCAACAACTGACGGAAGACGTTGATCGCCTGCCCGAAGTCCGGCATCGCAAACCACACCCAACCGAGTACGACGAAATGGAAGGTCAGGAACCAGGCCGCCCCGTTAGCGATAGCCCGCTGCGCCGGGTTCGGGTTGATTCGGCGGTACAGTGGACGGGTGCGGTCTGTCCACTGCTTATGGATGAACAGACCGACGCCGTGCCACACACCCCAGATCAGGAAATTCGGGGTGATACCATGCCATAACCCAATCATCACCATCGTAGCAAGCTGGCTGCTGAGGACGATGAGTGTCGGTGATGGCCGGGGTTTACTCCGCAGCAGCGCCCTGGAGAGCGGCGAAAAGATATAGAAACGCGCCCAGTTGCTCAGGGTGATATGCCAGCTTTGCCAGAAGGCGGTGATATTGGTGCGGGTATAGGGGCGGGTGAAGTTCTCCGGTAGGCGAACGCCGAACATAAGCCCTACGCCAATCGCAATATCACTATAACCGCTGAAGTCGAAGAACAGCCGCAGCGCGTAGCCGTAGAGCAGCAACCACGACCCGCCAACGGAATGGATCTGCTGCGCGTTGACCGTATTCAATGCCAGTCCTTGCGCCAGGGTATCCGCGATCACGAATTTCTTGAACAGCCCCAGCATAATGCGGGTCGAGCCTTCGACAAATTGCGCCGAGAGCAAGCGGGGCTGCGCTGGTAGGGCGCGATAATCCTCAATGAAACGCTCGGCGCGGTCAATCGGCCCGGCGATGAAACTCGGAAAAAACACCACGTAAGTCACATATTCCCGCAGCGATAAGGTGGGCAGGAGTCCCGTCTGCCGGTCACGGACGGTATGCAGCAGCCGGAACGCGACATAGGAAAAGCCGAGCCAGTTCAGGTCTAAGGCCGACGCCTGCGTGATATCCTGCTCGGTCAACCGGCGCAGTTGTTCGCTCACCCAGGCCGCGAGGGGGTCGGTTTTCAGGATGACAAAGACACCCACCAGCAGCAGGAAGAGAATCGTCAGCCGGAAATGGGAACGCCCGATCACAACGGCCAGAATAGCGACGATGACACCCAACCCCAATACAATTTCGGGTGGCGGCGGGCGTGAAACTACCAGGAAGCGCAGAGAGGCAGGCAGGAAGCGCAGCAGCGCCAACCCGGAGAGCAGCGCCACCAGCACCGCAAAAGCCGTTTTATCCTCCCGTTGGATGGATTGCTCATCCGTCCGTGTGAGATACCAACTGGCGACCACCAGCAGCAGCGTGAGCGTAGGCAGCAAGAAATCCAGCCAGCGTACGAAGATGGGCGATTGCAACCAATACACAGCGAGGGTGCTGACGATGAATAACACCCAGCCGCGCCATGTGACGGGAATCAACAGGGCATAGAGCAGCGCAAGACCAATGAAAATGACGACGGTGAGTAAAGTCAGCCCCACACTAGAATCCTTGATAGATGAAATGTGGCGCGGTATTACTGGTCACGATCACCAGCAGGATCAGGAGCAGGCACAGCGCCAGGGCATACAGATTTTCCCGATTGAACAGCCAACGCATCCGTCAGCCCTCCCCGCACCAGCGCCATTCACCGTCCTCCTGCACCACCCGGTAGGTAGAGAGCGGGAAGTTGCGGTTCTCTTTCCCGTAGAGCGCCACAATCTGGCCGCTACAGGTAACAAGCTCGCCGTCAGCGGTGCAGGCCATGTCTTCAATATGGGCGTCCACGCTGGCGAAAGAAGCCGCCTCGCGGTTCAGGTCGGATTCCATCGCACTGCACAGAAGCTGCGCGAGTTTGTCCTTATCCCCGGCGACTTTGGCCTGGAGATACTGTTCCACAACCGGCGCGGGGTCAGTGGCGGTGCTGTCACAGGCGGCCAGCACCAGCAGTACGAGCGATACTAGCAGTAGGCGTTTCATGGGTTCTCATCCAATCCCAGGGAGAGGCGAATTTCATCCAGCGTGCGCAGAACAAGCAGGTTTTGCAGGCTGATGCCGTAGAAGGCTTCATGCCCCGTGTCATATTTTAGAACGGTGAAACCACTCGGCGCGAGGTGTATACGGTCTTCGTCCAGGCCATATTCTGGCAAGGGTTGAACCGCCGCCCACAGGTTAATGAGCGGCACTTCATATTCATCCGTCAGTCTGACCAGTTCAATGTTAAAGTTAATCGCCTGCCAGTAGAGTTCGGCATCCGGGTGGGCGCTGAAGGTCATCAGCACCGGGATAATGCCCGCCGCCAGCGTCTCCTCAATAATCATCCGCATCTGTTCATGATACTCGGTTTCCGTCATCGAGCGTACATCGTTCGGGCCAAACAGGATAAAGGCGACGCTCGGCTGTTTCACGCGGTACTCGCAGGCCAGCGGCGATTCATTCGGTTCGCAGCGTTCGTCCGTCGCCCAAAACGGATCGAACACCACATAGGTACTCATCCCAATCTGGGCGGCGATGCTCTCCCCCGCTGTCGAATCCCGGTAATACAGCAGCGTCGGTTCGAGGTAGCCATACGGCCCCAGTGCGTAACCGTCCTCGCTGAAAATCGTGATGTAACTGACGGAGGCGCTCAGGCTGTCCCCGACTTTGGTGATGACATCGGCGTGATTGCCTGCCGCCTGTCCGCGCTCAAACACCTCACGTATGGCGGCGCTCAAGGTGGGGATTACCGGCTGCTGGTAGAGGGTCGCCAGGGATGGGCTGTTCACGTTTTCCGGCGCGGCATCCGGCAGACTTGTGACCGGCAGGTCGCCGTATTGCAACTCCGGCACGGAATTCAGATACCCGGAGAGAATCCAACCATCCATCATCAGTTCACCATCCGCCCACCGCTGCACCCGCACCCAGTTCCCGATACTATTCCGTTCGACCACCTGCACTGGCACGCCCGGATTGAGGATGTCTACCTGCTGCGGATAGGTGATGCTGGGGCCGACGTACACAAACACCTGCCGGTAACTGGTGGTTTCAAAGACGATGCTCTGTTCCTGCGCCTGGGCAGTCCAGCCCCACAGCAGCGCCAACAGAACAACAAAAACGCGGAAGATTCGCATGGTTGGTATTCCGACAACAAAGTGTAAATGATGACTGTACGATTCAAAAACCCATGTGGAGTATAGCACTGTGTCACCTTTTTTGTGAACCTGACCCTGGTAGGCCACACACAGGCCAACCGTAAGGCGCTGTCGGGGCGATACCTGTTAGAATGAAGGTTCGAGAGGCCACAATCAAAGGAGGTGGGCATTTGCGGATTGCTATCCTGGCGGATATACACGGGAATCCACTGGCGCTGGACGCGGTGCTGGCTGACATCAACCAGCGCGGCGGCGTGGATGGATATTGGATTCTGGGCGACCTATGCGCGATTGGCTATGACCCGGCGGGTGTGCTGGAGCGACTGGTCAGGCTGCCCAACACGCTGTTTGTGCGGGGCAACCATGATCGCCTGCTTGTGACCGGAGAACGCCCCCGACCAGGCCTGGAACAGGTGCGGGAAAACCCTGACCAGATTCCGCTGCTGGCAGAGGTCGCGGGGAATTTTGGTTGGACGGTGGGGTATCTGGCGGCAACCGGTTGGCTGGATTGGCTCGGCAAGCTGCCGTTGGAACAACTCGTGACGCTGCCCAACGGGGAACGGGCCTTGCTCGTCCACGCTGCACCGGGAACCGACGATGGCGAAGGTCTGAACCCGGCGCTCAGTGACGGCGAATTGCAAACTGCTCTTGCGGAAAGCAGCGCCGATCTCATCTGCGTTGGGCATTTCCATGTGGCAATGGATCGCCGCCTGAACGGGACACATATCATCAATCCCGGCTGTGTGAGCAATCCCCTAGCGGGGGATTTACGAGCGGCCTATGCGCTGCTGGACGCCACTCACACGGATTACACCGTGACATTTCACCGGGTAGACTATGACCGGGCGGCGGCCATTGAAGCGACCCAGCGTTCCGGGAATCCGGGGACAGACTTCATGGTGCGTTTCCTGCAGGGAGAAATTCACGCCGACTGGATGGCACAGTGGGATGGGCAGACGCACTACCCGCCCATTACTGAGTAATGTCAATCCTGCCCAGCTACCCCACATCCGAATCCGGGAAGGTGTACACTGACTCGAAATGCTCCACCACCGGGAACGGGTCGTAAAAATGGTGCAGCAGTCGTTTCCACTCCTGGTAAGGCGCGGAGCCGCGAAAACCGATGGTATGGTCTGCGAGCGTCTGCCAGCGCACCAGCAGCAAATACTTCCCCGGTGTTTCCAGACAGCGTTGCAGTTCGTGTGACACATACCCCGGTGAGGCCTGAATGATGGCCGACGCCTGCCGGAACGCGGCCTCAAATGCGGATTCCTGGCCGGGGATCACCGATAAGAATGCGGCTTCTAAAATCATACGGTTTTCCCTCAGCAGCCGAATGGGACGGTGATATTCGGCACAACGCCAATATCGAACAGGTCATAGCGCAGGAGTACCTGCCCGGTGACTGGCAGCTGCCGGTCAAAGATCACCGCGTTACTGACATTCAGATTCACGTAGAACCTAATCACGGCGTTATCCTCTGGCGACACCCACATCTCCCCGCCCTCCAGCGTCATGAAGCCTTCATCCACCAGTTTGATGGCGGGTAAATTGAGGTCAGCGGCGGTGAAACGGTATTGCCAGGCATCCCGCCCGTTGATCGTCGCCCGCAGCCCGGTAGGTTGGGCGGAATTCGCCCCGCCCACCAGCAGACCCGCTCGTAAATCGGCGGCGGTGGCGGCATCATCCCCCGCCGTCCCCAGGCAGACTCCATCGCGCACGAGGAAAGCATCCGGCCCCAACCGCACCGCTTCAAAAGCATTATCTTCCCGTCCCAGGAGTTCACCGGTTGTCTCGACCAGCACGCGCCGCGCCGAACCCAGTTGATTGAACCAGACTTCGGCGGTGGCGTTAGCGAAGGTTTCTTCGGTTGTCCCGGCGAAAACACCCGCGAACTCCAACTGAACCAGGTAACGCCAACCGGAAAGCCGGTTCAGGTTCGCATCCACTTCGGGGAAAGCCACCGCCCCCCGGTATTCGGGCGGCGGGGCGTTCTGGGTGAGGTACTGCGCGGTTGCCAGCGGGTCAAATTCCGCCTGGGTGGGGATGGTGTTAAGGTCTTGCCCGCGCTGGCTGTTGCACCCCGCCAGCAGGAGCAGCAGCACGAGAATCAAACCAGACTTACGAAAAAGAGAGACGATCATGGTGATGAATGCGCCTCACGCCACAACCGACATGAACCGCTGGCCGTTAAAAATCAGCGCCGCCCATTTCCCCGTCTCATATTCCAACCATACATCTCCCCCAGCCAGATCGTGAATCGTGACGACATCATCCTGGTTGAGTTTCCCGGCGGTGTCGAAGCCGGTGCCAGGGCCTTTGCGAACATTCAGCGTAGGGACTGCCACTTTCGCCTGTAAACTACCATCCGCCGCCGCGCTGATGGTGAGATACTGGCGGTTGTTGAGGACAGCCGCTGCCCACTGATCCGGCGCGAATTCCACCCAGATACTGCTGCCACCTACCGCCTGCGCAGTAATCACGTTGCCCTGTTTAAGCGTGTCCACTTTACTAAACTGCACGCCCGGCCCACCCCGCACATTGAGACTGGTGACGCTGACCTGGGCTTGCAGGCCGGTACGGGTCGTGCTACCGCCTGTGCCGGTACTACCACCGGTACTGCTGGTACCACTGCCGCCCGTACTGGTGCCTGTGCCGCCGGTAGCAGTGCTGCCTGTGCCGGCACTGCTACCAACTGAAGCCGCCCACTGTTGTAGTTCCGCCGCTGACCCATTGAACACATTCAGGTCAGTGGTATTGGCAGGGATACCCGACACCTTGCCACCCTCGCTGTGCTGCCAGATTTTCCAGGTTGTCCAGTCATCCGGCACACCAGGTGTGGTTGCAGTTATATCGTTTACATAATTCGCTACCCACAGGTCATAGCCCGCCCATTCTGATGAGCGTTCCACATAGCGATTCCATTTGCTGCGACTGGTGTAGAGAATGGCATCCCTGCCGTCTTTTTCTTTGATTAAGCGTAAAAATTCCCGCACGATTTTCGTAATGACATCCTGTGGGACACGATGCGTGGCGGACTTCCCAGCGGCGTCCGTATATTTCAGGACATCAATTTCAACATCCAGGCACAGCGGAAAATCCGCTTTGCGCCCATCCAGCACGCCGAAAAAGTGGTCCGCCTGCAAGCGGGCGACAGTTTCCGGTGAGTCGTTGGAGGGTTGGTTCGGCGGGTCACCCAACAACGCCGGGAGCATGAAGTGATACGACGAAACCAACAGTCCGGCGGCTTTCGCGCCATCCCAGTTTTCCACAAAACGACTGTCTACCGTTTTCGCGCCGTAGCTCGCCCGAATAATCGCAAAACGATAGCCCGCATCAGCGACTTTCTGCCAATCAATTTTGCCTTGATGGTGTGAGACATCAATTCCCGGTGTCGTTGTCATAATACCCCCTGGAAGGTGCTAAACGGTCGTTAGCAGAATCATAGCACAAGAAAAGAACAGGCGCAGAACCGGGTGGCCGATCACTGCGCCTGCGTAGGGGAAGGGTTGGGTAAAGGGGTCATTCGGCTTTGCGCTGCGTCTCCATCACCCGGACAGTCGCGCTCAGTTCCTTGCGGCGGGCTTCCACCAAGGCGTTCACCAGCCGGGTTTGCAGCGTCAGGCTGTCGGTTAGCATATCAATCTTGCGGTGTAGGTCAGCGATTTCGACTTCGTTCTTCAGGTTGACCTGGTAATCATTCTGCGCAACCGCCCGGTCTTTAGCGCCCTGCCGGTTCTGCGACATCAGAATAACCGGCGCTTGCAGGGCGGCTAAGGTGCTCAGCGTGAGGTTGAGCAGAATAAACGGGAAGGGGTCAAAGGCCTGGTCGCCCAGGTAGGCATTGGCAAAAATCCAGCCGAACATAAGCACCGAGAAGAAGATGATGAAGCGCCAGCTACCGGCTATCGTCGCCATTTTATCCGCCAGGCGATCCCCCAGCGACGCTTTCTCGTCAATTTCCTCGTACACATCATCCGTCACCAGGTGCGGACGCAGATCACGGATCAGGCGCTGCGCTTCCGGCCCGACCAGGTTGCGGAGTTCTTCAATTTCATCAATGAGTTCTTCAATACGAGCGTCCACCGCATCGGCGGGCGTGCCAACAATCCGGTTTAACAGCAGGTCATTGTACATGGTATACCTCCACTATGCACTCAGAGACGCACCTTTCCACGCAAAGACTCTTTGCGCGGGCAGACACAGCCAATAACAGGTCTAACGGTTAGCTATGCAGTTAGTGGAACAGGCTCTTGCTGCCAGGGCATCCCATTAGCGGGATCAGCAGTAACGCGGGCGCGTTATCCGCTGGCAGCGCGTGAAGCGGAGGCCAGGAGGTTAACGCTGCGGAGCGCTACTGCCGCTGGATAAGGGCGGCTGCTCCAGAAGATTACTACTACTCTCGTTCATGTCTTCTTTCGTTAACTCACGACATATAAAGCCAGGGCATATCCCTAGACTGTTCCTATCATACACCTGATTCAAGGTTTGTAAACCCCGCAAAAATCGGTGTGCGCATGGCGCTGTTGTCGCCCCGTCGAATATCATCAGCTATATTGCAAATACAGACCATCTGTTCTATAATGAGTTTGTGTAGGATTTAAGAAAAGAGCTAGCATGAACCAGATAATGAAAAATACCTACGGCATTTTGCAGATGACAACGGCACTGCGGGATCAGATGATCGAGACTCTCACGAATGAAGACCTGCGCTATCAATTACCAGCGAATCCAACGTTAGGGGTGCTGTGCCGGGAAATCGGGGAGGTGCAGCAGGCCTATATTCAGTCCTTCCAGGACTTCAAGATGGATTTTTCGTACCGTGTGAATGATCCAGCACTGGAAACCAGCGTGGACAAACTCAAGGCGTGGTATGCTCGCCTGGACGACGACTTCAAGAACACACTGGCCGCGCTTTCGGATGAAGACATCCAGCAAAAAATGATTGACCGGGGCGGGGATTTCCATGTGCCACTTATCACACAGATTCACATTTTCCGCGAGGCGCTGCTGATCTTCTACGGGAAGGCCACTGTCTACCTGTTGGCGCTGGGCAAACCGCTTTCCGAACAGTGGAAAGATTGGGTGGGGTAGCTACCGTCCTGGTTTTAGGGTAATTCTGTAGGGGCGACCCGGCGTGGTCGCCCGATTTTTCTTCGTTTTCCCCTGAACAGCCATCAGCCTCGTTTCGGCTTGAATGCACCTTGCAGCACGGTGTCATCGAAGAAGCCGCCGCTGCTGCCCTGAGTAGCGTAACGATACAGCGCCGCCTGGAAAATGCCGGTCAGCGCCGAACTCACCAGCCCCAGGCCGATCAGGAGAATGACCAGGACGGCAATCGCCAGCACCACCAGCGCCACCGACTGCGCCCCGACTGCGGCCACAACCAGAATGATTCCGGGAATCATCACCGCGAAGCTCAACAGCCCAAACACCGCGCCCATACCGAAATTGGCGACGAGTTGTTCACCCCAGGTCTTTTTGAGGAGTTCCCCGCTGCGTTTCACGGCGTCTATCGGGCCAATGTTCTCGACCACCAGCACCGGCACGGCCAGGAACGTGACGACGTTCCATACGAAGCCCAGTATCGAGGAGACAATCTGCCCCAGCACGCCGCGCTCTGAAATCGCCCGCAGGATCATGCCGACCGTAGCCGAAACCAGCGCATAGCCGAGGATGGTGCTGAAACGCTCACGGGCGATGCGGAAACCATCGGCCAGCGTGGGGTCGCCACCGTCCAACCGGATCATGGCTGCGCCGACCAGCGCCGTATTCGAGAAGATGATGATGGTGTACATCACCAGGTAGAACAGAAAACCCACAACGGCACTGGCGATACCCATATTGCTATCGCCCCGGGTCAGACCATCGAAAAGCCCGGCGGCGAGCATCGGAATCGCAAAGCTGATCGTGACCAGGATCACACCAATGAACGATACGATTGGATAAAGCAGCAGTTCTTTATCCGAACGCAGCACGCTAAAACTGGCTTTCACCAGCTCCCAACTTCGTGAAATTCTTTCAAACATTGTTCCAAACTCCCCTATTTGCTAATCTTACCGGGATGAAGCCCTGGCAGGGCATTTCACAGTCATCTGACTATACCCCATTATACGCTCTATACGATACAGATCGGGGAGAAGTGGTAGCCGCTCCGCTGAAGGACGGCGCTTTACCCGAACGGCAATGATGTTAACCAGCGAACAGATAGATCAGGAGATAGGTATGGAACGCATTTTCATTACTGGCACGAACCGGGGCATCGGCCTGGAAGTCACACGGCAATATCTTCAACTCGACGACACGCGGATTTTCGCCACCGCCCGCCAACCCGAGGTCGCCACCGAATTGCAGGCACTGGCCGCCACGTACCCGGAGCGCCTGACGGTGATTCCGCTGGAAGTCACTGACGAGACTGCGATTCGGGAAGCCGCCCGACTGGTTGCCGAGCAGGTAGACGGGCTGGATATCCTCATCAACAACGCCGCCATCAACCCACCAGAGAAAACGCAGACGCTGGACGGAATCACCGTTGAGACGATGCTCGATGTGCTGCGCGTCAACACCGCCGCGCCGCTAATGATCGTCAAGGCGCTGTTGGGTCTGCTGCGCCAGGGGAACAACCCGCGAATCGCCAACATTTCATCCGAGATGGGGTCGCTGGCAGCCCGAACGTATGGCGCGGATTACGCTTACTGCACCAGCAAGGCGGCACTGAATATGGTCACGCGCGGACTGGCAGCAGATTTGCGACGAGATACAATCACCGTGATTGCGCTCGACCCCGGCTGGGTACAGACTGATATGGGCAGCCCGGACGCCGACCTGACACCTCAGGAATCGGCACGGGGTATCCGCAGTGTGATTGATGGACTCACGCCCGCCGACAGCGGCGCGTTTCTGCGGTGGGACGGTGGTTCACACCCCTGGTAATCCAACAAGGAGACACACATGGAACGCATTTTCATTACCGGCGCGAACCGGGGCATCGGTCTGGAACTGGTACGGCAGTATCTTCGGCGCGACGACACGCGAATTTTCGCCACTGCCCGCCAACCGGAAACTGCCGCCGAATTGCAGGCGCTGGCCGCCACTAACCCGGAACGTCTGACCATCCTGCCGCTGGCAGTCACCAACGAGGCCGCTATCACCGAAGCGGTTCAGGCTGTTGCGGAACAGGTGGACGCACTCGACATCGTTATCAACAATGCTGGGATGAACCCACCGGGCATCCAGACATTAGACGCGATTACAGCGGAAACTATGCAGACCGTGTTTACCGTGAACGCCGTCGCCCCGCTGTTGATTGCCAGAGCGTTTCAAGGGCTGCTGGCGAAGGGCAGCAATCCGCGCCTCGCTAATGTCTCGACTCAGGTGGGTTCGATGACGTGGAAAAAGTCGGGCGGGTCGTATGCCTACGCCGCCAGCAAAGCCGCTCTGAACATGGTCACACGCTGCCTCTCCGCTGACCTCCACCCCGCCGGAATCATTACAATCATGCTGCATCCCGGTTGGGTGCAAACCGACATGGGCGGCCCAAGTGCCTCACTCACACCGGAAGAATCGGCCAGCGGAATTATCAGCCTCATCAGCGGCCTGACCGAAGCGGATAATGGCCTGTTCTTCAAGTGGAACGGTGAGCCGCATCCCTGGTAACGGGCGTAAAGAGTAGCACAGCCATCAGAACTGATGTACGATTAGCCTGTGCTGGATTTCCAACACAACCGTGGGGAAAATAGGTTGAAAGGGCATTGAACATGGATATTGGGGGAATCATTAGTGGCATTATCAGCGCACCCTTTATCTGTATCGGGTGGTTGATTGTCGGCGCGATTGCGGGGGCGCTTGCCCGGCGGTTCATGGGGGCGAAGAACCGCCCATTAATTAACGACATCATTCTGGGCCTGTTGGGGGCGCTGGTCGGCGGCTTTGTGGCGAGTTTGTTCGACCTGTACAAACCAAATGGCGGACTCGGTCTGGTATTGGCGAATCTGGTGATCGCGACAGTTGGCGCGATGATCCTGATTTTCATCGGGCGGGCGATTCGACGCTAACGGTATCCACTTGTTCATGTTTCTCACACCGCCTCGGTTCTCCGGGGCGGTTTTGATCCCGGCCTTTGACCAACCCCGACAAGCGCGTTATGCTGAAGGTCGCTACTGAAACTGAGGAATCCTATGGACACAATCATCATTGATGGTGAGCATTTAAGTATTGAACAGGTCATCGCTGTCGCCTATGGCGAACCGGGCAGCCCGAAAGTCGCCCTCAGCGAAACGGCACAGCGCAGCGTGACCCGCGCCGCCGATGCCGTGCAGACCCTGTTAGAGCAAGGCGTGATCGCCTATGGCATCACCACCGGGTTCGGCGCGTTCAAAGACCGCCTGATCCCACCGGAACAGGTCGAACTATTACAGCATAACATCCTCGTCAGTCATGCTGTCGGCGTGGGCGCACCGTTCGATACCCCCACCGTGCGGGCAATCATGCTCATCCGGGCGAATACACTGGCGCGGGGACATTCCGGTATCCGCCTGGGGACGCTGCAACTGCTGATTGACATGCTCAACAGCGGCGTGCATCCGGTCATCCCGGAAAAAGGGTCGCTGGGTGCAAGTGGCGACTTAGCGCCACTTGCACACATGGCGCTGCCGATCATCGGCGAAGGCGAAGCCGTTTACCGGGGCGAACGGCTCTCCGGGGCCGAGGCGATGGAGCGGGCAGGCCTGGGGACGATCACCCTTGCCGCCAAAGAAGGGCTGGCGCTCACCAACGGCACGACCATTATGTGTGCGCTGGGCGTGCTGGAAACGCACCGGGCGGAGAATATCTACGAATCGGCAGACCGTGCCGGATGCCTTTCATTAGAGGCGTTACACGGCACTACCCTCGCCTTTGACGAGCGAATCCATGCACTGCGCCCCTTCCCGCGCCAGATCGAGTGCGCAAAAGACCTGCGCCGTCTGTTAGCAGGCAGTGCCTTCACACGCGGCTATGATCCGGTGAATGTGCAGGACGCCTACACGCTGCGCTGCATCCCCCAGGTACATGGCGCGGTGCGGGATGCTATCGCCTATGCCCGCTGGATGTTCGAGATTGAACTCAACGCCGTCACCGATAATCCGCTGATCTTCATTGACGACCAGACCGGGGCAATTGATGTGATTTCCGGCGGGAATTTTCATGGCGAACCGCTGGCGATTGCGCTGGATTACCTGGGGCTGGCGATGAGTGAACTCGGTAACATCAGTGAACGCCGCATCATGCGCCTGATTGACGAGGCCAGCAACACTGGCACGCTGCCCGCCTTCCTGACGAAAAACGGCGGCCTCAACAGCGGCTTCATGATTATCCAGTACACGGCGGCGGCGATGGCGACGGAGAGCAAGGTACTTTCCCACCCCGCCAGCGTGGACACGATTCCTACATCAGCCAATGTGGAAGATCACGTCAGTATGGGCGTGACGGCGGCGCTCAAGGCACGGCGCATTAACGACAACGCCGAACGGATTATCGCGCTGGAACTGATGGCAGCGGCGCAGGGCGTAGATTTCCGGCGAGAGGTGGTCGGGCAGGATGCCTCGCTCGGCCAGGGGACACAACCGGTCTATGACCTCATCCGGCAGCATGTCCCCTTTATCGAGCAGGACACGGTGTTATATCGCTATATGGAGCAAATGTTTGACCTCGTGCGGCGCGGCGCGATTGCCGGGGCGGTCTGATATTGGTATAACGCCCTCTAATCCGCCTCGTTGGAGCCGTGCCGGTTATGGGTGACCTGCTTCACCATCTTGTCGTAGCGGCGCGGAAGTAGGGCACGTTGGGGACAAGTGTGTCTACAGAAAATTCGGTTCGTGTGCTGATCATACAGCACCTATTCAAGTTATTCATGGAATGACCGATACGGTTGCCACGCAGCACACCTGTGAAATGCATTTACAAAGTAATCTCCAGCAGCAAAGGCACTGAAGGATGCTCTTTTACCTTTTTCCTGGATTTCTGCAAATGCCTCTCCGACGTCACGGTAACATCGCAGTGTGTCGCGATCACTTCCCGGCCAATAAAAGGCAGGGTAACAGTATTTGCAGTGGTAGCAGGTCTGAAGTTGCCATCCGTTTTTAGCCTGACTGTTCTCAATTACACCGCCTAGCTCCAATATTGCATCGGATAGGGTGTCACATGGCGTAGTCTCGTAAGTTTTCCCCTCCGTGCTTAATCTTATTTGAATTGAATAGCGATATGGAGAGTCTTCTTCAGGCGGAAGAAATACTTCAGTTAGGATACCTTTGTGAATAATCCCGTTCCCAAGAAGAGATAGAGGATGCGCTATAGATAACGAAACACAATTCGGGAGTATCCAGATTAGGGATGAAATGGAATTCGTATAGATGGGTTGATTGTTGATGGCAGTCATCACGATCATAGACCCATCCGATTTGGTACGTGTTTCTATAGGAATTGACTGCTCATCATCTTTGGTTTTGTAATTAGCCTCAAAAACATGGACCGCCACGAAAGCATGAATATACGCTGACATTTGGATATGAGGCGGTATCTCAGACACTAGAGTCAACCTCCTTATGCCCCTTGGATAATGATTTATTCTTTAGTATCACCTCGAACGAGTCACTGGTTATGGGTGACCTGCTTCACTTTGAATACCCGTAACCTGGGTTATCGCTATTCTTCTTCTAAGCTGGGTAAAATCGGTAAATCATCGAATATGTCCCCTGATGCTGCAAGTATTTTGGTTGGGGATTTGCCAGGATGATTCCCTATAAATAGCTTGAACATATTGGTCACTTCTTCATCTGGAATGTCTGTAGGTTGGATGCCTGTTTTACGCAAAACTTGAAGACATGCTTCTGATGAACCCATCGTGAAATTTGCACCTTGCCAGGACATGACCCCCTCAAAATACTGTACACCTGTGAAAAGTAGGTAATAGTCGGATGGTTCAGGGGCTGCCCGGTAGATGCCGATTTTTAGCAAAGAATGACTCTTTTGATATGACCATATGCGACACAGCCAGGTTTCCGGCTCTGGAATGCTGAAGATATTGTCCGATTTATTGTTATCTTGCTCACAGATTAATCTCCAGGCCATTCGATTTGGTGTTGGGTAACAGTGAGGTTCTGCCTTGCACCCTAATCCGCTCCGTTGGAACCGCGCCGGTTGCGGGACATTGCTCACTCTGTCAGCATGACTATCAGAGACAACGTTTCGTGCTATAACGTCGCTTTTTGCCCGATGTGTAAGGGATTACTACCATTATGCCGTTTGACTCCGGTTAGTGCAAGCAAAGTGTATATCTGGTGTCTGGTTCTGTCCGCAGGCCGGGTTAAGCGCAGAATCCCGCATTTTCCCCCTCAATTTTTTGCAATTCGCCGTAACGGTGCTACACTCTAGGCACTTATCACCCGCCCAAACATCCATCCTGGTTTCATCATGCGCATTCAACGCGAGCAATCCCGGCTTCGATTTAGCAGGCAACGCCGCCGCCGTTCGGGTTGCCTTTCTTTGGCGGTTATGCTCGGCCTGGTGATTGGCGGTATCGCCCTCTCCTGGCAGTGGCTCGGCCAGCGACTAGCGACTGGCGCACCATCCCGCGCCAGCACCGACTCACTGGCCCAAGCGCAGGACGCCTTCCAGCGCGGTGATTTGGACGACGCGATTACCCGTGCCCGGCAATTGCTGGAAGAAAATCCCCGTCATACCGAAGCCATATCACTGCTGGCGCGGGCGCTGGTCTACCGCAGCTACACCGACTATGACCGGGGGGTAGACCGCCAGTTGGCACTGGAACTGTTGGAAGAGGCGCTAGGGCGGGCACCCGGGGAACTGAATCTGATGGCGATGGAAGCCTTCACCCTACAAGCCGTCGGCGACCCGGTGGCGGCGGCTCAAACGGCGCAGAAAGTCCTCGATCAGAACCCAGATCACGCATTGGCGCGGGTATCGCTGGCGCTGGCCTATGGTGGCGTCGGGAGTTTTGAATTGGCGCTGCGAGAAAGCCTGCAAGCTGCCAGCAGCCCAGAGTGGTCGCTGGAAAGCCAGCGGGCGCTCGCCATTAGTTATAGCGACCTGGGCGACTACCCCAGCGCGATCAAAGCCATCGAAAAGGCCATCAGCCTGAATACTCGGCTCGTCCCCCTCTATTTTGAACGGGCGTTGTATGCCTTGCAAATCGGCGATGCGGACGCCGCGACTGCTGCCTATTTCCAGGTGTTGGCGCTCGACCCGGAGAACGTCAAAGCGCGGCTGCGACTGTGCGAACTTTCCAGCCTGCTGCGGGAACGCAACGCGGCCATTACCTACTGCCAGCAGGTGACAGAACTCGCGCCGGCCTGGGCAGATGGTTGGTATCAGTTAGGTCGGGAATACTTCCTGCAAGGGAATTTTAGCGCCGCGCAGGAAAACCTGCACCGTTGCTCTTCGCTCCAGGTGATGCAGAACATGCCTATCAGCGAACGCCGCTTCGAGTGCTGGTACTTGCAGGGACAGGCTGCTGAAGTCCAGGGCGATTGTGTCGGGCTGTTGGCGACCTATAACGAATTTCGTGAGATGGCCGCCGCCGCTGCTATCCCGCAGACCTGGGTCTATCCTCCCGAAGGCCCGCCCGGCTGCACTACTACCCCAACAAACTCAACCAATTGAGGTTCCCCCCCGTACTTGCGTTAGGGTGTGCGTTCGACAGGTTTTCGGTATACTTAAAGTGTATTATCAGCGGTAGATTCAGGAGATAGGTTATGTCGAAACGAATCCCGATAGTATTTGGACTCATCGTCGTCGTGCTTATGTTCTCCCTGCTGTTAGGGACATCCAGCGCCCAGGAGTATGGCTTCAACTGGTCAGCGACGTTTTACAACTCAACGGATTTGACCGGCACGGGCGTCCCAGTTACGGGTATCAATGGCGTTAACTTCAACTGGGGAACCGGCGTCCCCATTATCAACGGCGTCGCTGTGCCGGGGATTGGCGCGGATAACTTCTCAGCGGTATTCACATCTAGCCAGACATTCGTGGATGGGGTGTACACCTTTACGGCGACCTCTGACGATGGTATCAGAGTCATCATTGACGGTCAGGTGGTGCTGGATCGCTTCATTGGCCGCGTGGAAACCACCGACACCTTTCAACACACCATGACCGCCGGTGTCCACAGCCTGCAGGTACAGTATTTCGAGGGTGTGGATAAAGCGATTGTCCAATTTCAGTGGGTCTACACTGGAGTCGCGCCAACGGCTGGCCCTAGCCCGACACCCGGCCCGACCAACACACCCGCTCCTACTGGCCTGCCATCTATTCCCGGTGGTGCGATAAGCGCAGTAGTGATCCGCGCCGCTGTGTTGAACATCCGCGCTGCACCGTCTATGTATGCGCCGCGTCTGGGTACAGTCCTGCGCGGCCAGGAATACCAGGTCATCGGGCGGGACGAAAACGCCCGCTGGTTCCTACTGCAACTCAGCGGTTTCCAGGGTTGGGCGCTCGGTTATTACCTGTACATCCGTGAGAACGAGTTCAATGCCCCGGTGATTAGCGACTACGTGTTACAAGATAACCCTGCCTCGGTTTCTGGCGTGGTGGCTACTTCGTATGGCACCCTGCGGTTGCGGGCCGCGCCGTCCACCGCTTCGGCACAGATTGGGCGCATCATCTGGGGCGGTGTGATGGCCGTCACCGGCAAGACACGCGATGGCATATGGTGGCGGGTTGTCTGGAAAGGCACGACCGGCTGGGCCTATTCGCCCTATCTGCGGATCACCGAAGGCAGCCTGTCGGATGTCCCGGTGGTTGATAGTTAAATAACGCGGCTTGTATTTGCCCATCAATCAGGTACAGGTAGGAACGCTTTGTTTGTAGGAAGAGACGCACCGGAGTGCGTCTTTTTTTACTCGTGATGCCTTACGCGCTGCCACCGTGCGGGGTAAAATCCTTTGTGCGGTTGCAATGGCCTTTACCTCATTTCGGCGATTCGCCCGGATACAGAGTGTAGAATGTCTAGTTATTTCACAAAGAGGATTTCGATGAAGAAACGATTCAGCTTTTTACCAATTTTAGCGCTTTTGTTGATGCTGACACTGCTCACGACGGTTTTTATATCGTCAGCCCAGAGCATGTTAGCACCAGACGGTACACCAGGAGAAACCTATTATGCGCCGTTCCCGTTAAAAATTGTGCGAGATGGGGATTTGAGTGATTGGGGGGGCGTACCAACCGTGACGCTGCCAGCAGGTGTAGATCTTTCATCCGGGCGGCCTGCCGTTACTTTTGCCGCCGCCGCTGATGATGAATATCTGTACTTGATGGCGGATGTCATTGACGACAACATCATCAGCGGTGAACACGGCCTGGACTACTGGAACGAGGACTCGGTTGAATTCTATATCAACGGCACGAATGACCTATCTACCCGGCAATATGCGGATGGCATAGCACAGGTGACTGTGCCACCCGTCAATATCGGTGTGGCTGATGACGGGGTTGTGATCTCTGGGGTGCGGGGCGATACGGTGAGCGCGCAGGTTACGGTTGTCAAGACCGCGACGGGGTACGCAGTGGAGATGGCAGTGCCTTTGGTCAACGATGTCTGGCGCATTACCCCACAACATGGCCGCGCGATTGGATTCCAGGTGCATCTGAACAGTGCTTCGACTTCAAATCGTGACGGAAAACTGATTTGGTCAATCTATGACGGCGGCGATCATTCTTATCAGGACCCCAGCCTGTTTGGGAGACTGATTTTCTACGAAATCGGGCAAACGGGCCGTCCTGACCTGCTGCCCACAGCGACTTTTGTTCCCTCGCCAACGCCGGTTCCAATTGAAGAGAATGCTGTGTACAAAAACCCGGATGCCCCCATAGATGAGCGCGTAGAAGACCTGCTGGCACGGATGACCCTGGATGAAAAAATCGGTCAGATGACCCAGGTTGAAGTGAACAGCATTGAGAATTCCGACATCATTGATATGGGTATCGGGTCAATTCTAAGCGGTGGCGGCGGCAACCCGGATATCAATTCGCCCGAAAACTGGGGAGAAATGGTGCGCGGCTTTGAACGTATCGCCTTGCAAACCCGGTTGGGTATTCCGCTCATCTATGGCGTGGATGCTGTGCATGGACACAATAACGTGGTCGGGGCGGTGATCTTTCCCCACAATGTTGGTTTGGGCGCGGCGAATGACCCGGAATTGATGGAGAGAATTGGCCGTATCACGGCGCTTGAAATGGCGGCCACCGGGGTTCAGTGGAATTTTGGCCCAGCGGTGACTGTGCCTCAGGACATCCGTTGGGGGCGCACCTACGAAGGGTACAGCGAAAATACCGACCTGGTTTCGGAGTTGGCAATGGCTTATATGCGCGGACTGCAAGGCGAAAACCTGGCTGACCCGACAACGGTTATTGCCACAGTCAAGCACTTCGTGGGCGATGGCGGGACAGCCTGGGGTAGTTCCACCACCGAGGATTATATGCTGGATCAGGGCGTTACCGAGGTGGATGAAGCGACGCTCCGCTCGATTCACCTGCCGCCGTACATTGCGGCGGTTGAAAATGGGGCGCGGAGTGTGATGATCTCGTTCTCGAGTTGGGGCGGAATGAAAATGCACGCCCAGCATTACCTGATTACCGATGTACTCAAGGGTGAGTTGGGTTTCGAAGGGTTTGTCGTATCCGACTGGGGCGGTATTGACCAGATTAACCCGAATGATTACTACACGAGCGTGGTTACCGCCATCAATGCCGGAATTGATATGAATATGGTCCCCTATGACTACAAAAACTTCATCACCACCTTGAAAACGGCGGTTGAAAACGGTGATGTTTCTATGGAACGCATTGATGATGCCGTGCGACGGATTTTGCGGGTGAAGTTTGAACTCGGTCTTTTTGAGAATCCCTTTGGAGATGAATCGCTGTTACCCGCTGTTGGCTCAGATACCCATCGCGCCGTCGCTCGTGAGGCGGTCAGCAAGTCACTGGTTTTACTCCGAAACGAAAATGACGCGCTCCCGATTACCGGGTCGCCGGGGCTGATTCTGGTCGGCGGGCAAGGTGCAAATAACCTCGGTATGCAGTTAGGGGGATGGGCCATCTCATGGCAAGGCGGACTCGGTGAAACCACGATTGGCACAACCATTCTGGATGCCCTGCAAAGCACTCTGCCTGAATCGGAGATTATGTATGATCGCTATGGGCGTTTCCGGGGGCTTGCTGAAGGGACGCTGGCTGATGTTGGTATTGCGGTAGTCGGTGAAACACCGTATGCCGAAGGTATCGGGGATAGTGATACACTAGAACTTTCCGGTGCGGATATCAACCTCATCACACAGATGAGTGCCAAAGTTGACAAACTCATTGTCGTCTTGATTTCAGGCCGCCCTATCGTCATAGACCCCTCATTATTTGAATTGACGGACGCATGGGTCGCTGCCTGGTTGCCGGGGACGGAAGGGCAAGGGGTCGTTGATGGACTATTGGGCTACCAGCCGATTAACGGCAAGCTCCCTTACACCTGGCCGCGTTCGATGGCACAGTTGCCTTTCGATTTTAACCATCTTGGCGAAGGTAAAAACGGGCCACTGTTCCCGTTTGGCTATGGGCTTGAGACAGCGGTTGTTCGCAGTTCCGATTGATTGAACGGATCACGAAAGCCCTGTAACTGAAAGAGACGCACTTCGGTGCGTTTCTTTTTTGCCCAGACCTCCTGAAAAATGGTCTTTTTCTATCCTCTGCAGCTTAACTCTATAGTAAAATACATTTCATGTACGAAGCGGCTTATACACCCTTTTAGACCAGGACAGCACCGTGACCTCAACCACACCCCAGCTCGTTTTTCCCGGCGGACGCAGGCGGCGTACCCGTTTCGCGCGTATGGTGCGTGCCGTCTGGCGGGATACCAACGCGCTTCTGCGCGAATTCCGCACGCCGCTGCTGGCCTTCCTGTTTGTGACACTGGTGGGCGGCTTTGTCTATGGCGAACTGTATAACCGGGTGCGTGTCCCCCAGGGAGAAGCACCGCTCGCTCTGATTGACCGTCCCTATGTGATGCTCCAACTCATGATTCTGGAAACGCCGGGCGAAGCGCCCCCGGAACTGGAATTGATTATTTTCTGGTATGCGCTGCCGGTTGCCGCCGTGTACATTGTCGGGCGGGGTGTAGCGGACTTTATGCGCCTGTTCTTTAACCGTGAAGAGCGGCGAAGTGCCTGGGAGGAAGCAGTGGCCTCAACCTATCGCAATCATATTATTGTGGCCGGAGTCGGGCATGTGGGGCTGCGGGTTGTCCGCACGTTGATTCACATGGGCTTTGAGGTGGTGGCGATTGACCAGAAAGCCCGCCCGGAAATTGACACAGACCTGTCTGAAATGGGCGTGCCGGTCATCGCGTTGGACGCCCGGACGCCGTTGGCGCTGGAGAAAGCCGGACTTCCCCACGCTCAAGCATTTGTGGTCTGCACCTCCAACGACCACACCAACCTCGAAGCGATTATGCGGGCACGCGATCTCAACCCGGAGATTCGTATTGTCGCTCGTATGTGGGATAACCAGTTCGCCAACCAACTCAACCGCTTCATGGGTGTGCAAGCTGTTCTGAGCGCCTCTGACCTGGCCGCGCCCTCCTTCGCTGGGGCAGCGGTGGGCATCGAAATCACGCAGACGCTCCACATTCACGGGGAAGACTACAGCATGATTAACATGAAGGTCGAGCCGGGGTCATTCATGGACAACTCGACGATAGACATTCTGCAAGAGGATAATGAGATTGACATCGTGCTGCACGGGCGAGGTGGTTCGATGATTGTGCATCCCGACGGTGACATCCCGGTGCGAGCCGAGGATATGCTGGTGATCTTCGCCCGCTACGACAAGATCGTACAGTTGGTTGCCCGCAACCGGCGCGGTTCTAACGGGGCGGATTAAAAGGGCACAATCAGCATAAGGAAAGTAGTCTGGTGTCAGTATCGGGTAAAGTGGGTTGTTGAGGCATGATAAAGCCGGTTAAAAATTTAATTGGATCACAAGTGTGATTCCGCCAAAAGGGTTTTGGCGGACAGGGCTTGCCCTGTCCCTACCGAATCCCATTGTAGGGACGCTCTTCTGGGCGTCCCCCACCAGAACCAAACGGTTTCCCGATTATCTTCCTAAAGAGCATAATCATGCCCCCTGGAAAAACACACTCCCGCCGGACTCTACTTCCGCACCCCTGCCGTTAAGCCGGAGATGATCTGTTCGGTGGCGCTCAGGAACAGGACAACCAGCGGCAGCGTGGTAATCACCAGCCCCGCGAACAGGGTTGACCAGTCCGTTTGAAACTCCCCGAAAAAGCGCGTCATCCCCACCGGCAGCGTCCATTTATCAGTGGAGCGCAGCAGGATCAGCGGGAAGAAGAAGTCATTCCACAGCGGCACAAACTGGAAGATAGCGACGGTTGCCAGTGCCGGACGCACCAGCGGTAACATCACCCGGCTGAAGATGGTGAATTCGTTCGCGCCATCAATCCGCGCGGCCTCGCTTAGTTCCATCGGGAGCTGCCGGAAAAACGCCGACAGAATAAACACCGAAAACGGGATGCCGGTAGCGGCATACACCAGAATGATCCCGATCCGGTTGTCGATCAGCCCCAGGCTGTTCAGCAGCAGAAACAACGGCACAATCGCTAATCGGAAGGGAAGCGTCAGCCCGGCGACAAAGAACGACGAAAAAAAGCGACTGCCTCGGAAATCGTAGCGCCCCAGGATATACCCCGCCAGGGAAGCGACGACGGTTGCCAGCGTCACCGAGGACACGGTAATCACCAGGGAATTCATGAAGTACCGGCTGAAATCCGCCTCGCCCCAGGCCTTAGCGTAGCTATCAAAGTTTATCGTTGAAGGCAGCGCCACCGGTTCGCGGTAAATCTCACGGGTCGGGCGCATGGTATTGCTGACCACAATGAACATGGGGATGAGAACCACTGCCGCATAGACCAGCAGGATTCCGTTGGTTCCCAGCCCGGCAAAGGTGATTTTTGGGAGTCGCAGCGTTCTCATTGCATCCGCCTTTCCAACCTGCGGAACCAGGTCTGTACCAGAACCGACACCGTAAAGATAAAGGCGAACATCAGCACGGCCAAGGCCGACGCCAGCCCGAACGCATCTGCCCCACCCCGAAATGCCGTGCGGAAGAACACCAGCCCCAGCACGTCCGTCGCGCCTGCCGGAGTGCCATCCACGCCGCCCAGCGCCCAGACAATCCCGAAGGCATTGAAATTGCCAATAAATGTAAGAACGGTCACGATACCGATCACCGGGGTGAGCAGTGGGAACTCAATCCACCGGAAGATTTGCCAGTTGGTCGCGCCATCAATGCGCGCCGCCTCACGCAAGTCGTCCTCAATTCCGGCCAGCCCCGCCCCGAACAGGAGCATCGGGAAGCCGACCCACATCCAGGCATTCACCAGGATGACGGCGGGCAGCGCCGTCGCCGGGTCGCCCAGCCAGGGGCGTGCCAGGGAACCCAGCCCCAGGTTGCGGAGGGTGGAATTGACCGGCCCAAACAGCGGATTCAGCATCAGACTCCACAGGTAGCCCACCACCAGCGGACTGATAAGATAGGGCAGCGTGAACACGGTACGGAAAAACCGTTTGCCGAAGCGGGGGCGGTGCAGCAGCACGGCAAACAGCAGCCCCAGCGTATTTTGAATCAGCATCGTACCGATAAAGAAGTAGACATTATGGACAAAGGCACGCGGCAGTTGTTCGCTGATAGGGTAACGGGTGAATAATTCCTGGAAATTCTGTAGGCCGACAAACCCCCCGCGTACCAGGCCGTTGAACTCAAACGTGCTGAAGATCAGCGCCTGTACCAGCGGGTAGACCATGAAGATCGTGTATAGCAGGAAGGCCGGCAGCAGGAACAAAGCGATGGTCAACCGGGAGGGCATCAACGTGCTGCGCCGTTGAGCAGCCCGGCGGCGCTTTTTACTTGTAGGATTGGTTATGGCAGTCATCCCTGAGTAAACCTTTCAGTTCGGGTATCCGATCATCCGAATAGCGGTCACAACACCGGGCCTGTTAAAACGAAGGGCAGACTAGAATCAGTCTGCCCTCCTGAATCAGGCTATAGGGAATGCTCCGCTGAGGTTACTCAGATTTGTTCGGTACGAACCACTGTTCCATACCGGTTTGCAGGGCGGCGGCCACCTCTTCGGGGCCAACCTCACCCAGGAACATCCGCTGTAATTCGTTCCCCAACACCGTTGTGCCGGAAGGATCCCCATAGCGGAAATTGACCAGCAGCAAGTACGAAGCGGGATGCTCGACCATGCCGTTCGCAAATTCAGCCAGCAGCGGGTCGGATGGCACAACGCCCGCTACCGGGGAAATCTGGTGAATCTTATCGGAGAATAACTGGCCGAATTCCGGCGTCCCCATCCAGTTCACCAGCGCCATCGCCTCATCGGGGTTATCCGACAGGGCATTCACGCCGTAGGAGCCATCCATCCACGAGGGAACCAACGAGCCGGTCAGTGAATCGGGCGGCGGCGGCACCATGAACATACCGACTTCCATATCCGGGGCTTCACTCTGCCAGAAGCCGATTTCGAAGGAACCACCGATGAAAATCGGGGACAGGCCGGTGATGAAGAGGGTACGCGCATCGTTATAGGCGACACCGACCACATCGGGCGGCAGGTACGGCTGCAAACCCTGGACTACGGCGATGGAGGCGACATAGTTCGGGTCATTGAAGTCCGTCTCACCAGCCAGAACAGCGGCCTCGAATTCCGGGCCACCATAGCGCGGCGCGGCGACGGTATCATGCAGAATTGGGAGCATCCAGGTATCTTTTGCCGGGTTGGCGAGCGGAATATAGCCAGCGGCGGCGGCGGCATCCAGAATGGCGATGAAGTCATCCCAGGTTTCCGGTTCGCTGACACCCAGTTCCTCAAATATGCCCACGTTGTAGAACGCGCCCAGTGCCTGCACGCCGAACGGCACCCCGTAAATGTGACCGTCTTTAATGCCTTGTGCGCCCTTCAGAAGCGCTGTAGTGAAGTTTTCCATCGAGCTGAGGTCATCCAGCGCGAGCAGTTGCCCGGCTTCGATCAGCGGTTGGAGCGAACCGTAAGCGCGGAGCTGCGCCACGTCTGGGCCACCTTCACCGGTCAGGCCGGTGGCGAGGATGTTGTTGTAGTCGGTGTTGACAAATGGAACGAATTCAACCGTGATACCAGGATTGGCGGCTTCGTAAACGGCGAAAATCTCATTATAAGCATCTTCGTCCTCAGTACGCCATGACCACACGGTCAGTGTGACGTTATCCTGAGCGATCACACTCCCCATCAGTGTTAGCAGCAAAATGGTCAGGAGTGCCAGACCAATAAAACGAGTTTTGTGTTGCATGATTGCCCCCTATATTAATATTTCCTAAATATTAATCTGCACCGTGCTAAACAAGAGAAACGACACGATTGTGGGGATTGTACCATTCCCGTATAGGACGTGCAATAAATCCAGTACCCCTGGCTGGAGGAAAGTGAATTAGCGATTTCGTTGGATATTATGTGTAATTTGCGAAAATGGATACAATAGAAAATACCCGTTTATTCAAAGAGAAACCATACGTGCTAAACGAAGCTGAAATTCTGGTCGAAGGTGAAGAACCTCTCGGGCGCTACCTTGTGGAAGTTGCCCGCTGGACGGAAGGGGAATGGGTGGCGACGGTGCCGCTCCTGGATGCCCTGGTGACCAACTGTCGCCTGATTTTGAAGCCGCAAGGCCGCCGCCCGTATGCACCGGCCAGCATTCCACAACACTACATCAAGGACATTGAGGAACTTGACCTGGGGATGCGTTCCGGTGTGAAAATCATACTGACCACCGGACACACGCTCTACCTGTTTGTGCGTTCCGCACGGGGCATTGAATTCAGTTTTGCTGTCCGTCGGTTGCTGATTCGCCCGGTTTCAGAGGGTTTTTCCTGTGTACTCCCCCAGACGGATATTAACCGCCTGATTCAGTTTATCAGTTCATTGTGAAGCCCCTGCCCCTTCGCTAATCAGATACAGCCGGTTATCCTCAATCAGATAGAGCAGCGGCGCGACAATAACTTTCGGATAACGCAGCCGAAGCCGCTTGGCCTCACTCAACGTAAAATCCACCTCATTACCAATTTCAAACATGGGGGCAAATTGGCGGAAGTGATCCCGCGCCCATTCTTCGTCCCATCCAGCGTTTTCCACCAAGCCGTCAATAAACTGATTTTGCCGGGCCATCAGATTGACCATGCCGCAGTGGTTATGTCCGATCAATGCGATGGCCTGAACGCCACCGACTGCAATCGCATACGACACTTTGAACTCACTGTAACGCAGGTTCGCGCCCCCTGCCCGGATGATGTATGAAAAGTTATCCGGGATATGCAGATGTTTACGGTGATCCATACACATGCCCACCAGCAGTGCCGCATTGGTGTACACATCAAATGGGCGCTCGAGGTTGTGATATTCCAGCAAAAGACCGATGGGTGTATCCCGATATTCCGGCGGAATATCTTCAAGCGTGTTTACCGGTTGCAGTCGGTGCATGGTTACTCCGTTTTTCTGTGTATGTTTCCGATTTTAGGCGGGTCATCCGACATTAAAATACCCGGAACCAGCGTTTTTCGTAGGGGCGCACGGCGGTGCGCCCCTACATCACCCCGTATGTTTATCCCGGCGCGGGACTATCCCCCGCCCCCGCCGAAGCTAAATAACGAACTCAGGCTGGGGTCAATCTTCACCGCACAGTTGGTGTATTGCAGGAAATAGGCGATTTGTTGCAACTGCGTCTGGTACTGCGCCGGGTCGAAGGGCGGGATGTCCGCGATACACTCCTGGTAAGCCTTGATATATGCTTCGGCATCCACCAGCGCGGTATCCAGGTCGCCATCCTGTAACACGTAGGTATCAAACGCCCGGTAAAGCCACAATTGAATCACCAGCCCACCCGGTGAGGCAATCCCGTTAAACGGTGATGGGAAAATGATTGTGTTGGGATCATCCAGCGCGTCGGCAATCGCCTGGTACATCGCCACAATGTCCGCCCCTTGCGAGGCCGCCACCAGCGGGTCATCAATGTAAGAGCGGCGCACCGGCATCGCTGCCAGTATTTCGGGATGGCGCGCCACACCGCTGATCCAGCGGTAGCAGGCTTCCGGGTTGGCCGTTTCCGAACTGATATAAGCCGCGCCCAGGTTATAGGAGGCAGCATTGTACTGTGTCCCGTAGGGGAAGGTCGTCACGCGGTAAGGATTGTCCCGCCCGGCAAGCTGTTCACGGAAAGCCTGTGTATTGAGCGACGCATCATAAATGAGGCGGTCACCGCCACCACCGCCACCCTGGAATGAGCCAAGTTCCTGGTAAGCGATGTAGCCGTCCTTCGCCAAATCAAGCGCCTGCCGGATCGCGTCTACCGTCTGCGGATTGGTCAGGTTGGCAGTTGGCGGCTCGGTACGGTAATCCAGCGGTAAGCCGCCGTAAGCAGCAATCAGCATCAGCATATAGGTGCCCCCAAAGCTACTGGGGACAAAGGGTGGCGGGTCGTTCGGGTCGAAGCGCAGTGAACGCAGCGCATCATTGAACTGGTCAAGCGACCAGTTGTTCCCCGGCGGAATCGCGCCGTCCCGTAGGAAAGCATCATAGTCGTACCATATAACCTGCGGCTGGATGATGACCGGAAAGCCCCAGGTTTTGTTGTCCTTCTGAAGTTGTGTCAGGCTCGTGCCGATCACATCGTTCCGATCAAAGGTCGGGTCGGTATCCAGGAATGGGTCGAGGTTGAGCAGCGGGCTTAAATCCTGTAGCTGCTGTACCAGGTTGAACGGCAGGAAGAAACAGTCGTACTTTTCGCTCATCTCCACCGGATCAAAGGTGAAGGCGTTGTCAATCACAATCTGCCGCACCTGTGGGTCGCCGGCGATAAACTCATTCACCAGAGCTTGCCACTGGGCATCGTCGCTGCCCGGCCCGAATGCTACCAGCCCAAAACTCAGACTCACTTCGTTCGCGCCGAGTACAGGGGTCGGCACGGGCGTCGCCACAAAAACGGTCACATCCGGGCGGCGGTCAGCGGCGGCTTGCAGGTTGGCTACGGCATCCGCCTCCACTGCTTGCAGCGCCCCGCGTGCGTCTAAGCCTTCTGTCCGCATCTTATCGGCGGCGATTCCCAGGTAGTCCCCGAACCGCTGCTGCGAGAGCGCCAACCCATTATTAAAGGCATCCTCAATCGCGGCCTCGTCTTCCGGCGACAGATTCAGGAAGAAACTCACCGTCAGATCGTCGCCGGATTGCGTGTTTAACAGGCTGCGGCGGGCCGGACGCAAACCAAACATCCCGTTGACGATGGTCGCGTTACTGGTCAGGTACTTAACCAGGGCATACGCGCCTTCCGGTTCGGTGGTGCCGCTGCTCACGGCGAATCCCTGCACATCGATCCCGGCCATGCCCCCTGGCAGCAGCGCACCGGACATATCAATCTCGTTACCAAAACCGGTGGAGATAGCGAAGGCATCATCTATTCGCAGCGGCAGGCTCTCGTAACCGGATACCCAGCGAGTCACAATCCCCTCGTCTACCATATCCGCCCACTCTTCCAGGAAGGCTTCCATCTCCGGCGTCGCCAGGCGCGGTGAGGCAGGGAACACCGTGTCATCCACGAAGCCCGTACGCAGGACACTGTGCGCCAGCAGCGCCAGGTTGTCATTGGTCAGGTACACCATGCCGGGCTGCGTCACCTGCCCGCTGGAGTCTTTCACGGTCAGAAAATCAGCGGCAGCGGCCAGATCATCCAGATTCCAGGAGAAATCCGGGTATGGCAGGCCGATTTCATCAAATTTGGCGCGGTCGTAAACCAGCAGTTGCACATCTGCGACACCGGGGAAACCCCATACACCCCGATCCCACTGGAATGCCTGCCACGTCGCCGGGTAAAAGTCGTTGACATCCAGGTTAAAGTCACTGGCGACCAGCGGCGCGAGGTCAAGAATGTATCCGGCGCGGGTTGCCTCGACTGAAATCGTGTTGGAGGTCACAAACAGGACATCGGCCATTGCCGCATAGCTGGCGACAGCGTCCAGGTGACCGTCCAGATTGACGGAAGGCGACACGGGGGAAAAGGTGCTGTTATTCACCTCCACCACATGCACCTTATAGCCCGGATTTTCTTGCTCAAACTGGGAGAACACATCCTGCTGGAAGGTATCGCCCATAAATTCCGGCACGGCCACCGAAATTACAATCCGGTTGTCCTGCGCAGCCAGCGGTAACACAATTCCCAACACCAAAAGAAGTCCCAGTAATCCCCAAAAACGCAGTTTATCCAGACGCATCAAACAAAACTCCTGCTGTATCATCGAACGGAGCGATAGCTCGTAACCATTATATGCGAACTACTGATTATCAATACGCAAGGGATGAATAATCGGTTGTGACGGGAAGAGAAGAGAGATGAACAGACAAGGCTAAAGGGTTTGCCAGGTTTTCACGTTCGTTTCAATGTAACTCAAGCGTACTGCACAGCCCATGCGGGAAGAAAACCGGTGAATATCTTATTCCATCGGAACTTTCTCCGGGTCATGTCCCAGGCGCTTGAGGGCTTCCATAATGGCCTTACGGAAGGTGTCATTGCCGGAATTTGCCGCCGCCAGCAGTAACGGCTCTATTGCACGCCGGTCACCAATTTTGCCAAGCGCTTCAGCGGCGTAAACCGGTGTCTGAAAGCCAGGCGCATCCAGAGCTTTGATAAGCGAGTCAACCGCCCGAATATCACGCAGGTTGCCGAGCATGAGGGCGGCACGTCCACGAGCGATCAGGTCTTCATGATCGTTCCTGACCATCATAATGAGTGCCTGCACCGCCTCGTCACCGCCAACCATACCCAATTTCATCACTGCCGCACGCCGCTTGGCCTTGTTGAAATCGCGCAGATCAACGAGGAGTTGTTTGATGATTTGGGCCTCCGGGTCAGACATTGCTGATACCTTTCTATCACAAAGTTTGTATTCCGATCAGCAAAGAACTTTCTAATTTAATTATCCCCTATTTCCTTACCCACCGCTAACAAATTCAACACATTCAGCGGGAATTTAATGTGATAAGTATCCTGTTTTCCTGAATCCGGCACACGCGATCGGCTAAAGGTACAATCTCCGGGTTGTGAGTCGCCATGACCAGAGTGCGTCCGGCGTCCCGTGTCAGTTCGAGCAGCAGCCCCAGCACACTTTTGCCAGTGTCCTCATCTAGATTGCCGGTGGGTTCGTCCGCCAGCACCAGCATCGGCTCCTGCATCAAGGCGCGGGCGATAGCGACCCGCTGCTGCTCCCCGCCACTCAGTTTGTCGGGAAAATCCCCCGCCCGATCCGCCAGTCCGACCCGTTCTAACAGTTCCCGTCCACGTTTTTCGATCAAGCTGGCGCGCCCGCGCAGTTCGCCGGGCAGGATGATATTTTCCAGAACAGTCAACGTCGGGATGAGATTAAAAAACTGGAAGACAATGCCGATATGGTCACGGCGAAACAGGGTACGCTGCTTTTCGTTGAGCCGCGTGATATCCTGCCCGTTGATGACGATTTCGCCCGAATCAGCATCGTCAATCCCGCTCAACAGGTTGAGGAAGGTACTTTTGCCGCTGCCACTTTTGCCCAGCAGCACGAAGAATTCACCGGCCTGAATATCCAGATTGACGCGATCCAGCACCAGGCGTGAACGGCTACCCTCAGTGTAATGTTTGGTGAGGTCGTGAATGTGGACAACCGGATTGGAGTATTTATCGCTGTTCAATGCAACCCGCGCTCCGCTGCGCTTTTATCGCACCATTTACCCCTATTGTAATGTCAGTTATACCCTGCATTCCTTCAGGTCAGTCAATTGATTAATTTTTCACATAAGGGGCATGGCGCTATTTTAGCACAAGTGGCGGCGTTTGTAGTATACGCTTTATGGGATAGGCGAATACGATCTTTTGCAGGCCACTGGCTGCTGGCCGCTGGCTGGTTAGCATCTTAGCCTGTTAGCACTTTAGGCTTTCCAGATAAAAAGACATTCCTGGAGAAAATTGAGCAACCAGGTCGCCTGACAAGCTGGAGGACTAAGGCGCTAACCAGCTCAAATGCCAGTGGCTAACGGCCAGTGGCTCAAGTAACCCTGATTTTGCTGCATACAATCTCGTCTTGTGATAGACTTATGGACAGTGTGGAATTGGCCGATAAAAATCGGCAGCATAGCAGCAAGGGAAATCAGGAGTGTAAGACCTCCTCTAAAAACAACTTGCCCCGGCATACGCATTGCGCTAAGATCAGTAACCGATTGGAGGAAATCGTACCATGCCACCTGAGAAAAGCGGATATTACTACCCGAACAAATTCGCCCGCATCTTCCTGGACGCGATGGAAGAGGTCATGGGCAAGAACGGCCTCAACGCCGTCCTCAATCTCGCCGGTTTGCCCAACCTGATCGGCAACTACCCCCCCGATAACCTCGAAAAAGTCTTTGACTTCGCCGACTTCACCGCTCTGTGCGTCGCCCTGGAAGAAATGTACGGCCCGCGCGGTGGCCGGGGTCTGGCACTGCGCGTCGGACGTACGCTCTTTGCGGATGCCCTGCGTGGCTTCGGTGCGCTGGCCGGGGTCGGCGACCTGGCGTTCAAGGTGCTGCCGCTCAACGCCAAGCTCAAGGTGGGTGTCCCAGCCATGGCGAACATCTTCTCGCAGTTCTCCGACCAAGTGTCGAACGTCTACGAAGAAGGCGATGACCGCATCATCTACACGCTGGAGCGCTGCCCAATGTGTTGGGGTCGCAAGACCGATAAGGCGGTATGCTTTGTCGGGCAAGGGCTGTTGCAGGAAGGCTTGCGCTGGGTCAGTGGTGGCCGTGAGTTCAAGGTTGACCTTTCCACCTGCATCGGCAAAGGCGATGACATAGGTCGCTACATCATCTACAAAGAGCCGATTGACTAGGTAGCGGGTTATGAATCAGATGCGCCCTATTGTGCGGGAGCGCCGGTGTGCGCTCCCAGCAGGTGGGCTATGTGTAGCGCAATAGCATAAGTTAGAACTGAGCAGGTCATGGAGTTTTTCAAAAAACTTTTCAGCAGCGGGAAGCCAGCCGATAGTGGGCTGTATCTCTATGTCAAACCGGCGCGCTGCGATGAGGTGGTACGGGTACGCCTGGATCAGCGGAATGATTTCAGCCTGATGGACAACGGGAGGTATTACGCCCGCAAGCTGGTACGCGCCAATGACTGGCGCTGCAACCAGACCGTCGAACTAGAAGTCACCTTCAACCACCAGCGCAGCAGCTACACCACTGAAATCAACGGCGGCACACTGGTCAGCGCTGAGGATTACGACGCCTGGGAAGCCAGTTCTCAGGAAGGGTAATCGCTCACGGATGTCATTCTTAAGAATTGGCGCAGAGTTGGTTTCTCACATGAATAGAGGCACACTGCTGTGCACCTCTGTATGATTGCTGTTTTACAACGGTCACGTAAGAACAGGCCGTATCTTTCAAGCCAATCCCCCAAATTCAACGTTTTCAGCTTTCATCCGGCAGTGTGGTCGCGTGGAGCGCCACTTTGAGCGCGTCTATGTCGCTGTAAACCCCATCATCAGAAGTCAGGATGCCGCTGTGCAGTTTGAGCGTGCTGGATGCCAGGTCTACCCTGGCTTTATCCCGGTCACGCAGCGGGTAGAAATATTCCCGCGATTGATTGATGCGGGTTTCAACGCGCTCACGGATCGCTGTAACTCGCTCCGGCGTGGTCACAATTAGAAATTCTTCCGACCCCAGGTGACCGATAAAGTCCCCTTCCCCACCAAATTCCCGGACGGCGTTCCGCACCATGAGCGTAACCGCTCGCAACACATCATCGGCGGCGACGAACCCGTACATTTCGCGGAACTGTGCCAATCCACCAATCGAAACCAGCAACAGCGACCAGGGCGCATCCCCATAAATCAGACCATTCAGATGTTCGTTAACCATTTCGCCTTCCGGCAGATCGGTCACTGGGTTGACCGTATTCTGCCGTTCAACACGGTTGAGGGCGTTACGCACCCGCAGCCGCAGTTCTTGAATATCGAATGGCTTGGTGATGTAATCCACCACACCGAGTTCTAATCCTTGGAGTTTATCTACCCGATCCCGTTTTTCCGTCAGAAAGATAATCGGGAGGTTCTGGGTGCGGCGTTGTAATCGTAAATGACGGCACACTTCGTAACCGTCAATATCCGGCAGACGAATATCCAACACGACTAACTGAAGGTCTTCCTGTTCGCTGATGTCAATCGCCTCGCGGCCCCAGGCTGCCGTGACAACATCATAATTCTGGACGCGAAAATAGGCGTTCAGCATTTCAGCGAGATCAAGGTCGTCCTCAACAATCATTATCTTCGGTTTATCCACCAACCTATTTCCCCTTCGCCCTACGACCTACCCAAGATTCCCTGATAAGTAGCCTACACCCAGTGATTCATGGACGCAATATTGCGCCCCTACAAACTCACTATGGGAGTGGGACTCTGTAGGGGCAACCTAGTGAAATCGCCCGGTTCTTTTTAACCAATAGGCGTGCTATTAATCTTAAATACGCACTGACCATCACCACAGGCCAGGCATTCGGTTTCATGCACATGAAACTCATGACCGTTAGACACCCAGCGCAGGCACTCCTGCAAAATACCTACCAGCGCATGACAAACAGGCTTATCGCTCATCCGCCCCCAGGCCATCGGACTGGTTTCTACGGTAAACAGATAGCCGGTATCACTCACCGTAATCGAGGAGGGTTGGTCGGTGAAGGTCGTAAAAATATCGGCCAGAGTCCGCAGCCCCAGACCGCAACGTTCTTCTAGTGAGAGACTCTGGAAAGCCGGATGCGAAACACCCGAAAAGGCTCCAAAATGGCGAAATCCCTGGGAAAAGCTGGCGCGCCCTACACGCAGCGCCATACCCCGCCCACCGCGCACGCCGTACATTTCTTCCAGCGCGTAATTTAAGGAGGCCATCGCAGCGAAGTCGAACTGCTTGACCAGGTCGTCCGGCGGCAAGGTGCCGATATAACGATCCAACCCGGCAAGACTGAGAACGACATTCAACCCATTTGGCCCCATCACATCATCCATCGCCAGGAAAAAATACCGGGCAATGCGGTTTGGGTAATACAGGCCGCTTAATTCAAGCACAATGTCCGCTTCTTTAATTGACTTAGACCAATTTCTCTAACACTTCAATGGTGCGGTTGATATCCAGAAAGATCAGGCCCAGCTTGGTTTCCTTACGTGCCAGCACGGTCAAAACGGCTTCCTCTCCCACAGCGGTCAGAATGACATAGCCGTTCTCACCTTTGACATAGACCTGTTCCAACAGTCCCCGCCCTAACTCGGTCGAGATACGCTCACCGAGGGAGATCATCGCAGCGGACATCGCGCTCACGCGGTCTTCTTCAATGTGGGCGGGCAGCGACGAGGCCATGCTCAGGCCATCTACGCTGACAATGGCTGCCGCTTCGACGTCACCAGAACTGACCTGGAGATCACGGAGGCTTTCCTGGAGTTGTTCAGTACGTGTAGGCAAGGTACTTTCCCCTTGTTATGATAGCGAACGTCTAGGAACTATATGCTGAATTGTAGCACAGAACTACTTCAAATATACACAAAAAACAATGGATTGCTACCGGATCACCCGGCTAAAAACGCATCCTGCCTCACAACCGTTTCCACAGGAACGGCACCAGCATCTCCCAGTCGGAAAGGCCGCCGTGCGTGCTGATGAGCGGGAAACGCAAGAAATTGTCGCTGATCTGCCAGTTCAACCGGGCGATCAAGGTTAAATCGCCCAGGCGGTGGGCGGCTTCCGAGTGCGGCGATTCAGTGCCGAACAGCCCGGCGGCAAGGGCGGTTTCTGCGTCCGCCCAGGTGAGACCGTCCGCGAAATGTTCCTGAATCGTGTTGATGACGGCCTGCTTGTATCCATCCCGCAGATAGAGATGGGTTAGCCGGGTTTCGCCGCCAAAACCGCCGCGCATCGCATTAAAAATCGGGCGGGCGCGTTCATCCTGGTGCAGGCGGATGTCCTGCGGCGCATCGTGGTGGCCGTGATCGGCTAGGATCAGCACCAGCGTGCGGCCATCGCGTGCTGACTCGGCGTTTAACACGTCGCGCAGGTTGAGAAGCTCCTGCATGACTTCATGCCGCGTATACTTGTTATCCGCGCCGTAGTGATGGGCGATGCTATCTACGGCGGGCCAGTAGACACTCACACAACAGCGCTGCCCAGCCGTTTGCGCCAGCACATCCGCTAGGCGCGGCCACAGGTCACTAAAACCGGTATGGGTGTGGGCGTGCGCTACGCCCCGGTGCAGAATGCGCGACAAGCCTGTCCCCAACAACTGGTAGGACAGCAGCAGATGAGTAGGGATACCATGCTGCGCCAGCACTTCCGCCAGCCCTGGCACAGGGACAAACGACTCGGCGGGCAGTTTCCAGTCGGCCAAAACATCATTCATGAGCTTCCCGGCGGCGGGCTTGTAACTCAGGATATTGACGAGCATCGAAAGTTCTCGCAGGTACATGCGCAAGCCGAAAATGCCGTGCGCAGCGGGACCGGCTCCTGTCCAGAGTGTGGTGAGAGCGGCGACAGTGGTTGTGGGTGCGATGGAGGTCAAGGGCAGCGCCCCCCTGCCATCGGTAATCTCCCCAATCAATGACCGGACTTCCTCATCTTCCGCCATCATCTGCCGCAGCCAGAGGTAGCCGAGGCCATCCGTCAAAAACACCACCACCCGATCCACCGCTCCGGCAGGCGAATCCCCACCCCACACAGCATCATCCAGTGGGGTCAGGCCGGGCAGCGTCGCACCAAGTAATTGAGCAATAGTATGCGGCACATTCCGAATCGACAGGCCGTCATAGGCCGGGAAGACCAGTTCGTCAGACCAATCTGCCGGAAGCGACAAGGTGCGGCGGGCGCGAACCTGGCTTTCAATGTCCGCTGCGAGATTTTCAAAAGTGTGCATAGTCGAATGTAACCTTTTAGTCCCGTTGTGCATCCAATCAATAAGCGCATCAACAAATTATATCTAGGGAGACAATCCAATGGCATTCGCAAAGTTCATGTCTGGCCCAATCGGGCGCGGTATTCGTATTCTGGCCGGTATCGTTGTTCTCGCACTCGGCCTCGGTCTGTTCGGCGCCGTTGATTCACCGTTGAACATCATCCTTGACGTGGTCGGTGTGTTCCTGATCGCGGTGGGCGCATTCAATATTTGCGTATTTGCCCCGCTGTTCGGCGGCCCGCTGATGGGCAAAGATGTAAAATAAATCTCTAAAAGCAATCGAAAGGGCGCGGCACACACCGCGCCCTTTTTGTTTCTATCCTACCCTGGCCGGTAATGCGGGTTCCCCCGCACCAGCAGCGTGGCGGTGTTATCGGCACGGGGATCGGTGATGTGGTCATACAAGATGCCACGTACCTTAAACCCATTTTTAAGCTGCATGGGCAGGGTTCTCCCCATAATTTCTCCTGCAACCACCTTTTCGATATAAGTCTCTACCGACATCTTTGCCTTATAATGCTCGTAACCTGGAATCATACCGCCTGCGATTTCACCACGCAGATTCAGACGTTTCACCAGGGCTTTCCGTGCGTCGTAGAGTCGGCTGCCAACCCCTTTACGCCGCAAATCGGGATGGACACTGATGTCCACGCCGTAGAGCCATTCCCCATTGGAATTATGATTACTCAACCAGCCATGCGCAATGGCTTCCAGGAATGTGTGCTGGTAGTCGTCAAAGTCGAAGTCTGCCCGGTAGGTGCTGGTCGAACCAACCACTTTCTTCTGTCCATCAATCGTCGCCATCGCAACAAACTGCCCTTCCGGGAACAGTTTCAGGTGGTTCAGATATTTTTCCGCCGTAAACAGTTCGTCATCGGTCAAGGTAGGAAAGACAATCCGCTGGAGCACCTCCAATTCGTGGACATGCTCTGAGGTTGTGTTCATCACTTCGATTGTGATCTGACTGGTCATCATCATGATTTATCTGGCGGCGGAATCCACCCGCCTATTGAGTGGGAGTCGCCACCACTCCTTTCCTTTTTTCATATTTTTTGGTTGGTATCCTTCACATATGAATGATTACATTCAGTCCGATAGAGGCAACACACCGTCCCTCCCTACGCCAAGCCTACCCCCAGGCATACTGTCCGGGGTGCTTCTCTCAGATAAACAGGCTTAGCAGAGACTTCAGAGCAAGAGGAGAAACTGGATTGGAGGGCTGAGTCCTTTGCCGCGACGCAGCAGCGCAAGGACACTCCGCAAGAATGAGCGTTTATATGCAAAAATCTTTAACTGAACAAATAAGCTTTTACCACACAAGATTGAACACTTTCAACTCAAAGCTTTAACTGTACTACTTAGGGTGCATACCGAGTTGCTCCATTTCATAGGCCAGGGTTTCCGGCAGTCCATCCGCCAGCGAACGCGGGTTATACCCCAACTCGCGTTTCGCTTTGCTGTTATCGCCCAGGTAGGTGACACCCGCGCTGACTCGGAGTCCTTCAGCGGTATACGTGGACGGCAGCGTGATCGCTTTGCCAATAACGCCCATCAGGGCGGCGCTGGCTTTGAGTACGGCGGGCGGCATTTGAACGCGCGGAGCGGGAATCCTGGTAATCTGTTCTGCCAGCGCAAAATAGTCGGTTAGTTTATGCGGCGGCCCGGCAATAATATAGGACTCGCCGATTTTGCCCTTTTCCATCGCCAGGATGTGTCCCTCAACCGTATCCTCAACACGCGCCCAGCAAACCGCCATCCCACCGGGCGACATCGGCAGCTTGCCCTGTAGGTACTGGACCACGACATCGCGCAAGCCGCTCTGGTCACCGGGGCCGTACACCGCGCCCGGCATCACAATGACCAGAGGCAGTCCCGCATCTATCATCGGTTGGGCGACGAGATAGTGCGCTTCCCATTTGGTGCGGTCATATTCACTGATATGTTTCCCCACAAATTTGTAGTTTTCGTCTTTAATCTCGCCCTTTGTATCACTGAACACGGCGACGGTGCTGGTATACACGCCTTTGGGGATGCTGAGTTCCTTCATCAGTTCCAACACGTTGCGCGTCCCTTCAACGTTGATGGTCTGCGCTATGCTGGAATCCTTCATACCAACTTTGTACCACGCAGCGACATGAAACACGCCGTCCACGCCAGTCATGGGTTCGCGCATACTGTCCTTATCGGTGATGTCTCCTTTTGCGATGGTGATTCCAATGTCGACAAGTGGTTTGGCGCTGGCGGGATTCCGCACCAATGCCACCACTTCATGGCCGTCATTCACCAATCGCCTCACCAGATATCCACCGACAAAACCAGTTGCGCCCGTTACAAAATATTTCATCCCACCGCTCCAGACTTTGTACCTTATAGCAAATTGTACCCGGATTTTAAGGCTTTGCGAAAAAAGAAGGGGATTTCATAATAGTACTTTTTTGCACAATCCCCGTGAACGGTCAGCATGCCAGAAATGGTTGTCTGCCCTGGTCTTTTCACGCGCCCGGCGCCACCTGTTATAATAGGCTTCTCCAGGACGAAATTCTCCTGTTTGGGAAGGATGGTGTAGAAAAGGCTGCGTATGGACCCAATCACAGAACTCGAAAAAATCATTATCGAATTGCTGCTGGTGATTTCCCTGGTGGCGATTGTGGTTCAGTATCTCCGCATCCCCTACACCGTGGCGTTGGTGGCAGGTGGTCTGATTCTCGGCTTTGTCGAACCGCTACCGGTGGAACTCACGTCCGAACTCATTCTGGCATTCTTCCTGCCGCCGCTGGTGTTTGAAGCCGCCTTCCACATGGACTTTAAGGAACTGCGGGAAAACATGCGACTTTTGCTGATGTTAGCGGTGCCAGGAGTAATCCTGACGATGCTGATTGTCGGCTACATCCTGACCTGGACAACGGCGCTGCCGCTGGCGACGGCGCTGGTCTTTGGCGCGCTGGTTTCAGCCACCGATCCAGTTTCGGTGATCGCGCTTTTCCGTACCCTGGGCGTCCCCAAACGCCTGACCGCCCTGGTCGAAGGTGAAAGCCTGCTGAATGATGGTACGGCCATTGTGGTATTCAGCGTCGTCCTGGGCATCGCACTCACCGGACGGTTCGACGTAGCCGAAAGCGTGGTGGACTTTATCAAAGTCGTCGCCGGGGGCGTGGCAGTGGGTTCTCTGGTGGGCTGGCTGGGGGCGAACCTCATCGCGCGGGTGGATAACCACCTGATTGAAACCACCCTGACGACGGTGGTCGCCTACGGGTCGTACCTCATCGCGGAACAATTCCATTTCAGCGGTGTGCTGGCTGTCGTCACCGCCGGGATCATCAACAGCAGCATGGGGCCGCGAGGCATGAGTCCCACGACCCGCATCATTCTGTCAAATTTCTGGGAATATGCGGCGTTTCTGGCAAACTCGCTGATTTTCTTGCTGATCGGCCTGCAAATCCGTCTCCCATCCCTGTTGGAATCCTGGCAGCCGATTCTGGCGGCCATCGGGGCGGTACTCGTCGCCCGTGTCATCGTGGTTTACTGGTTGAGCAACATGCACTTTGTCCGCAAACACGAGCCGATCCCGCCTAAATGGCGGCATGTGATGGCCTGGGGTGGGCTGCGCGGCGCGATTAGTCTGGCGCTTGCGCTGAGTCTGCCGGCACAGTTGGGCATCGCCAACCGGGAACTGCTCCAGGTGATGGCTTTCGGCGTCGTATTGTTCACGCTGTTCGTGCAGGGCATGACCATTGGCCCGCTGGTACGGCGCTTGAAGATCAACGCGGTGGACGCGGCGCGGGAGGAATACGAACTGCGTCACGCCCGGCTGGTGGCGCTGCAAGAAGCGGAAAAACACCTGGACACGCTCTACCGGAAAGGGTTGGTCACACGCTACACCTGGGAGAACCTCAAACCGCGTTTTTCCCGGCGTACTTCGGAACTCGCTAATTCGGTGCGAGAACTGCTGCGGGCGCACCCCGATCTCGCCTCACAAGACCTGGAATCGGCGCGGCGGGAACTGCTGCGGGCGCAGCGCAGCGCCTTGATGAATCTCAAGATTGATGGGGTGATTTCCGACCCGGTTTATGAGCAGCTCGTCATCGAAATTGATACGCAGCTTCATGAAACGAGTCTGCCAGACCTTCTGGACGACTCTTCCGAACAGCCACCTCACGAAATCGTCAGCGCGGATTAACGGCACTTGTGGTACAATCTAGCTCAAATGTTCACTACTAAACGGAGTGAAGGCTTTTCTTATGCCGAAAAAACGGCCTCTATTTGTGATTATTGACGGACATGCTCTGGCGTATCGCCAGTTCTTCGCATTGACGGGGAAAACATTCACGACCAGTGCTGGGGAGCCGACGAACGCGATTTACGGCTTCGCCCGTACGCTGCTGGACATCCTGGAAAAAGTGCGGCCCGATTACCTGGCGTTGAGTTTTGATCGGGGCTTGAGCGGGCGCGATGATCTTTATGGCGAATACAAAGGCACACGAGAAAAGATGGAGGACGATCTACGCCGCCAGCTTGACCCGATTGAGGAGATGGTCACGGCCTTTAATATCCCGATTCTGGCGTTAGAGGGCTATGAGGCCGATGATGTGATCGGAACAGTCGCACAGCAGGCTGAAGCATTAGCGGTGGATACGCACATCGTCACCGGAGACCGTGACCTGCTGCAACTGCTGACGCCGTATGTGGTGGTACAGCTTCCCAAACGCGGTGAAGCCGATGTTGTCTATGATACGGCGATGTTCCAGGAGAAATATGGCCTGGAACCGCGCCAACTGGTCGACCTCAAGGCGCTGATGGGCGATTCGTCCGATAACATCCCCGGCGTGCGGGGTATCGGGGAAAAGACGGCGACCGCCCTGCTGCAAGCCTATGAAACCCTGGACGGCGTTTACGAACACGTCGCTGAAGTCAAAGGCGCGAACCAGCAAAAACTGATAAACGGGCGCGATATGGCCTACCTGAGTCAGAAGTTGGCGACCATCCAGCGCGATGTGCCGGTTGAACTCCATCTGGAAGCCTGCGTCGCCCATGATTTCGATGTGCAAGAGGTGGACGCGATTTTCGCCCGCTGGGAGTTTCGCGGGATGCGTGACCGGCTGGTTAAAGTCCATGCGCTCATCACGGACTCCGCCGAGGCCGTAGATGATGTGCCAGATGCACCAGAGGGCGCACCGATTAAAACCGTGATTGTTCAAGATGAAAAGACACTGGCGGCGCTGGTGAAACGCCTGAACGCTGCCCAGGGCATTACCTGGGATGTCGAAACAACCAGCGCCGACCCGGTAGCCGCTGTCCTGGTGGGTATCGCCCTGGCAGTGGATGAGCAGACTGGTTACTACATCCCGGTTGGGCATGGCGCACCGTCCCCTGCTGATGGTCAGCTCAGCCTGTTCGCCGAACCGGCGTTGGACATCCATCAACTGCCGCTGGACACGGTACTGGACGCGCTGCGTGATCCGCTGACCAACCCGAACATCCCCAAGTTTGCTCACAATGCTTCGTATGATCTGGTCGTGATGCGGCGTTACGGCATTGATGTCGCGCCCATCGGGTTTGATACCATGATTGCAGAATGGACGCGCGACCCGGTGAGCCGATTCCTGGGGCTGAAGAATCTGGCACGGGAGCGGCTGGGCATCACCATGACCGAAATCAGCAGTCTGATCGGCACGGGTAAGAAACAGATTACGATGGACGCCGTACCGTTAGAGCAAGCCGGGCCGTATGCGGCGGCGGATGCAGCGGTCACACACCAACTGGTCGGGCTGCTGCGGGCCGACCTGGAAGACTCCGGGCTGGTCGAACTGTATGAAACGCTGGAACTACCCTTTATCCCGGTGATCGCGGCGGTGGAGCAGACCGGTGTCGTGCTGGATACGGCGCATCTGGCGACGATGAGTGCCGACCTCGATCAGCAGCTTCAGGCAATTGAGCAGAACATCTATGAGATGAGCGGTGTGCCGGGTTTTAACATCAACAGTCCCAAACAATTGAATGAAGTCCTGTTCGACAAGCTCAATCTGTCGCGGGAAGGGATCCGCAAGACCACGCACGGGCAGTCCACAGCGGCGGATGTGCTGGAAAACCTGCGCGATGAACACCCGGTCATCGGTGAGATTCTGAACTATCGCGAACTGACCAAACTTAAAGGGACGTATGTGGACGCACTCCCGGCGCTGATTAATCCGCATACCGGGCGCGTGCATACCAGCTATAACCAGACCGGCACGAGTACCGGGCGGTTGAGCAGTAGCAACCCGAACCTGCAAAACATCCCGATTCGGACTGAAATCGGGCGCGAAGTGCGGCGGGCGTTTATCGCCCCACCCGGTTCACTGCTCTTGGGCGTGGATTACAGCCAGATTGAACTGCGGGTGCTGGCGCATTACAGCCAGGACGAGACGCTCAGGGCGGCTTTCGCCCAGAATCGTGACATTCATGCGGCGACAGCGGCGGCGGTGTATGGCATTCCGCTGGAAGAAGTGACGTATGAGCAGCGCAGTTTCGCCAAGCGGGTCAACTTCGGCCTGATCTACGGGATGGGCGCCTTCCGGTTGGCACGGGACAGTGACCTGACGCTGGCACAGGCCAACGCCTTCATTGACACCTATTTCGCTCGGCTGCCCGGTGTGCGCCGCTACCTGGACGACACCAAGCAGCAAGCCCGTGAGCCGGAAGGCTTGACCACACTCTTTGGGCGGCGGCGGGTGTTTAATATCCTGCGGGAAAGCAGCAATAAACAAACCATCCAGTCCGAAGAGCGAGTCGCCATCAACATGCCGATTCAGGGAAGCGCCGCTGACATCATGAAACGCGCCATGATTGATGTGCATCATGAACTGCGGCGGCGTGGGCTGGCGGCGAAGATTATCCTCCAGGTACATGATGAACTGGTGCTGGAAGTGCCGGAGGCTGAAGTCCCGGCAGCGCGTGATCTGGTGGTGGAGGTCATGGAAGGCGTGCGGATTCCGACGCCGGACGGCCCGATTGCGCTGGCTGTCCCGTTGCGGGCAAACGCGGAAATTGGCCCCAACTGGCGCGACATGGAAGACGTGTAATCAAGCGGCATGTAACGGATCATGCCGTAAAGTACCAAATAAATTCAGGGGGCTTGTTTCATGGCAGAAATGGTTCATTATGCAGTGATTGGCGCAGGTCGGCAGGGCGCCGCGGCGGCCTACGACATGGCGAAATGGGGCGACGCGGCCAGCATCCGGCTCGGTGATGTGGACGGCGCGGCGGCACAGGCAGCGGCGGCGCGGATTAACGGGCTGATCGGGCGCGAGGTGGCAACTGGGGGCGCGTTGGATGCGCGGGATACGGCGGCGGTTGCAGACTGGCTAAAGGGTGTTGATGTATTCCTGTGCGCCGTGCCGTTTGTGTTTATCCCCGGCTGCACACAGGCGGCGCTTCAGGCCGGGGCGAGCATGATTGACCTGGGCGGGCATACCCCAACCGTGTTGGGGCAGCTTGAGCAGCACGCAGCCGCGCAGGCCGCCGGAATCCGCATTGTCCCCGACTGCGGCATGGGGCCGGGGATGAACAATACGATGGGCATCTACACGGTGGAACTGCTGGAAGCACGCGGCGCGGAAGCCCGTGAGGTACGGCTGTGGGATGGCGGCCTGCCGCAGAATCCGCCCGAACCCTGGGGCTACCAATGTTCCTTCAACATCGACGGCCTGACCAACGAGTATGACGGGCAGGCGCTCTGCCTGCGCGATGGCAAAGTCACACCAGTGGATACGCTCACCGAACTCGAAATCGTGGAATTTGAGGGCGTCGGCAAGCTGGAAGCGTTCGTCACCTCCGGCGGCACGTCCACTGTACCGTACACGTTTGCAGGCCGCCTACAGGTCTACGAGAACAAGACCTGCCGTTATCCGGGGCATTATGCCCAGTTCAAGGCGTTCAAAGACCTGGGGCTGTTCAGCGAAACCCCGGTGACAGTGGTTCCCGGTCAGCCACCGGTTAATCCCCGCCAGTTTTACCATCACCTGCTCGGCCCGCAGTTGGAAGTCGAGCGCGTGATTGACATTTGCGTCATGCGGGCGCGGGGCGATGGCGTGCTGGATGGCCGCCCGGTGGCGGTTGAGGTGGATCTGGTGGATCATTACGACACGGAAACCGGATTCACGGCGATGGAACGGCTGACGGGTTGGCACGCGGGCATCATGGCGGAACTCGTGGCGCGGGGCGAAGTCGCGCCCGGTGTGTGGCCGGTGGAAAAAGCCATCAGCGCGACCCGCTTCCTGGAAAAAGTACGCCAGCGTGGTTTCCATCTGAGCGAACGGTGGGAAGTATAAAGAAACAGGGTTCTGCTGGTTTCGCCGCCAGTAGAACCCTGAACAATTCACGATTCGTCAGGCGCTACCCCTGTGAAAGTCCCTTCACTTCGGCGTATTCCTGCGTGTGGCGTTTGACATTGGCGCGGTATTGATCGGCGGCCATGATCGCTTCGTAGGCACTCCAGAATACCCTATTTTCCCCTAAGTTCTGGATCACGCCCGCCCGTTCCAGGTAGGAGCTCACCGGTTCGGTCAGGCCGCTGAGGTAAACGCGGCGGCCTTCACCCTCAAGATGATGAATCAGGTTTTCTATGGCGGCGATGCCGGTGGTATCCACCAGCGGCACAGTGCGAAGGCTCAGGATAATATCCTGGTTGCCATTGAGCCGTTCGAGGACGGTGTTGAAGGTGTTGACCGTGCCGAAGAACAGCGGCCCGGTGATGTAGATCACCAGGATGCGATTGGCGTCATACTGCATTTCGTAACCGTCGGCCTGCATCTTCTCCTTTGAAACCGGTGCGAAGGTGATCTTCGCCTGGCTGCTCTGGAACACGAAAATCAGCGCGGACAGGCCGATACCGAGAATAATCGCCTGGGTCAGGTCGAGCGCCACTGTCGCAATCAGGGTGCTGATAAACGCGAACATCGCGCTCTTAAAGCGGCGGTGGAAAATCTCGCGGATTTCGCCCCATTCATTCATACGCCACGCAGTCACGGCCAGGACCCCGGCCAGCGCCGCCAGCGGCACACGCGAAATCACGGGCGCTAAAACCAGCGCGGCCAGCAGCAGTGTCGCGGAGTGAATCAGGCTGGTGAGCCGGGTCACGCCGCCGCTTTTCATCGCCACACTGGTGCGGGCAATGGCCGCCGTCGCCGGGACGCCGCCGAAAAACGGAATCACGATGTTGCCCAGACCCTGCGCGATGAGTTCCTGGTTGGAGGCCAGCTTTTCCCCGGTCATCCGCCCGGCCACCGTGCCACACAATAAACTCTCGATAGACCCCAGCGCGGCGATAGACAAGGCCGGCATAAATAGTTCGCTGATGTGTTCCCAGGGGATGCTGGTGGGCAGTAACCGCTGGTCGAGCAGGATGGTCTGCGGGATAGTGCCGATCACCGGAACATCCAGGTTCAGCAGGACGGCGACGAGTGTCGCCACGATCAGCCCCAGGAGCGAACCGGGAAACCGGGCGTTAAAACGCTGCGGCCAGAACAGCATCACCAGGATGACCAGGGCGCTTAACCCCAGGGCGGCCAGGTTGGGGGTATAGTCGAAGCGGAAATACTGGATGAGTTTGACCAGTGTATTTTCGGCGGCTTCGGTGTGTACACCCAACAGGTTATCAATCTGCCCGATGAAGATGATGACGGCGATCCCGCTGGTGAACCCGGCGATGACGGCAGAGGGGATAAAGTTGACAATCTGCCCCAGGTTGAAAATCCCCAACAGGAAGATGAGGATACCGGCCATCACCCCGGCAGTCCACACGCCCTCTAACCCATAGCGGCTTGCCAGGACGATCAGCACGGCGGACATTGCCCCGGTTGGGCCGGAAATCTGGTAGCCCGCGCCGCCCAACCCGCCGATGATGAATCCCGCCAGAATGGCCGTCACCAGCCCGGCGGCAGCCGTCGCCCCGGAAGCAACGCCGAAGGCCAGTGCCAACGGCAGCGCAACCGCCGCAACGGTGATCCCGGCCAGTAAATCGCGCCGGAAAATCTGGGCATTATACCCGCGAAACTCGGCCCGCCACATCGTCACGAGGTCGGGCATAACACGTAAGGCCTGCATAGTCCAATCTATCCTTCAAACACTGACCGGCACGCCAGCAGAAGGCCACACCGCCGGAAAAACTGTGACCGTTGACCAGAACAACTAGCCTAAACCCACTATCCACGCCAAGAAAGCGCAGTGAGCGGGGTTGTAGCGTTCGTATGCGATTGAGATCGTTTGAAATTATGTTTCGTCGCTGAAGGTCGTCTGAATCCTGTGGCGTGTGTTTATTGTACATCACATCGTTCAAATTTGTGTACCAGACTCTGGTGATAACAAAAAAGGGGAAGGCTGTGACCCCTTCCCCTGTGAATATTGAACCGTAGACGGTTATTCGTCGGCCTTCTTGTTGGCGGCGATCACCTTTTCGGCCATGTGCGGCGGCACCTGCTCGTAATGGCTGAAGGTCAGCGTATAGACGCCGCGCCCGCCAGTCATGGAGCGCAGGTCGTTCCCGTAGCGCAACATTTCGGCCATCGGCACCTGGGCGTTGACGGTACTCTTTGAACCTTCAGTGTCCATCCCCTGCACGCGACCCCGCCGCGAGTTGAGGTCGCCCATGATATCGCCCATCATGCTCTCTGGCACGACGATTTTGACATTCATAATCGGCTCTTGCAGCACCGGGTTCGCCATCTGGAAGACTTTCTTAAACACCTCGCGCCCGGCGATCTGGAAGGCGATGTCTTTCGAGTCTACCGGGTGTTCCTTCCCATCAAAGACCACTGCGCGGACATCCACGACCGGATACCCGGCGATTACGCCTTCACCCAACACCGAGTTAATCCCCTTCTCGATTGAGGGGAGGAAGCTACCGGAAATTGAACCGCCGACAATCTTGGTTTCATAGACAAAACCGCCACCCGGATTCGGCTCCAGCCGCATGTGGACTTCCGCGAACTGCCCCGCCCCACCCGACTGTTTCTTGTGACGGTAGAAGTCGGATTTTTCGACGGTGATGGTTTCTTTGTACGGCACTTTGGGCATCAGGGTATCCATACCCACGCCCAGACGTTCCGCCCGGCTGATCGCCAGGTTGACGTGCGCCTCGCCCATGCCCTCGACAATCGTCTGCTTGACATCACCATCCTGTCGCCAGCGCAGTGTCGGGTCGGCCTGGCACAGACTGGTCAGCACCGAACCCATCTTGGTGCTGTCGGCCTGCGTGCGGGGATTGACGGCGACGGCATACAGCGGCGCGGGGAAGTCCGGCTTCACAATGGTGAATGGATTCGCTTTACTGCTGAAGGTATCCCCGGTTATCGTGTTGTTGAGTTTGGCAACCACACCAATATCCCCGGCGTGCAGTTTACTCACCGGGAGCTGTTCTTTACCACGCAGCAGCATGAGCGAACCAAACCGTTCTTCGACTTCGTGCGTTGCGTTCCAGCAACGGTTGTCAGCGGCAATCGTGCCGGAGAAGATACGGAAGTAATTCAGCGTCCCCACGAAACGGTCCGTAGTGGTCTTAAAAACATAAGCGGCCAGCGGGCCATCATCGCTCTGCGGCGGCATCAGGAATTCATGTTCGCCATCCGGCTTGACAATCTGCAGGCGGCGCACTGACGGTGCACCCACGTAGGCAATCAGGGCTTCCAATAGCGGGATTGTGCCGACATTCTTCGCGCCGGAGGTCACAAACACTGGCACGGTTTTGAGCAGGTGGTCACGGGCGGCTTTCCGCATTCCTTCGCGGATTTCGTCGTTGGAAAGCGTGCCTTCTTCAAAATACTTCTCGATCAGAGCATTTTCAGATTCAGCGGCGGCTTCCACCAGCACCGTGCGGGCTTCGTCAGCGGCGTCCGCCATATCTGCTGGCATATCTGAGCGATCTTTGCCTTCGTTGTAATAGGCTTTCATCGTCACCAGATTAACCACGCCCTTGAACGAGTCCTGCGAGCCGATGGGCAGCATGACCGGGACAAATTTATAGTCTGGGAAACTCTCGCTGAGTTGGGCCAGGGTACGCTCGAAATTGGCGTTTTCTCGATCCATCTTGTTGATGGTGACGATAATCGGTTGCTGGTAGACCTGAGCATACTCCCAGGCTAACTCCGTGCCGACTTCCACGCCCGAAACGGCATCCACCACCACTACCACCGAATCGGCAACGCGGATCGCGTTTTTGATTTCACCCTGGAAATCGGTGAAACCGGGCGCATCCAGCATATTGATTTTGTGATCGTTGAACTCCAGGGGGATGAGTGAGGTCGAGACGGATGTGCCGCGTTCTTTTTCATCTTCGTCCCAGTCGGAGACGGTGTTTTTATCTTCAACCCTGCCTAAACGATTAATGGCGCCGGTATTGTAGAGCAGGGCTTCTACTAATGTGGTTTTACCGGCGCTTTGATGCCCCACCAGGGCAACATTCCTCAGTTTATCAGTGGTATATTCTTGCATAAGCCAAATTTCTCCATAAGTTAGGTCTATCCACAAAGATTTTCTTCGACCAGGACAACCACCAAACGCTCCGCCCTATACCGCGACGTTTACAGATAGCATCACACTGCGAATCGGAGCGCACTGAGGGTATCCCGGTGCCATTCACCGATTACAGGGGATTTTAAGACGCCATTAACGGATTGTCAAAGGGAATCGCCCCCACAAATGGCAAATCCCCCGCGCCAGGTGAGGAGTAGCACGGGGGATTCGTGATTTCTGGCAGGTTAGCCGCCTCTACTCAAAGGTGTTCTGGCTTTCCAGGTGAGCCTCAATCGCCTCACGGGTCATCCAGGGTTCCCGTAGTTCCTTCGCGGCAAACAGTTGCAACTGGTCGCCAACATGGGGTGAACCCGGCTGCGTGGCGTTGCCCTGGCTAATCAGGACGTGCGCCTGAGGTGGCTGTGAAAACTCGATCACCGCGACCCAGGAATCGCCGCCGATAGCCTGGAATGTCCCCTGTCCGTCGGGAGCATACCACGCCGCCCGGAAAACGCCACTGGGGTCACCGCCACCATTACCGGGCAGATCATATTCCCCAACGCGCAGCCGCATCACGTCACCATACGGCACGTCCAGCGCGCCGTAATTTTCCTGCACCTGGGCCGCCACCGCTTCCAATGTCGCTACCGCGCCCGCAGGATCGGATAGCCCGGAAGGAGTCGTGAATGGCTCATTAATGTCAAACGGGGTTGCAAACATATCAAAGCCGGTTTGCGCCGCATAGGACTCGAACCACTGGATATACAGCACCGCGCCCTGGCTGTCGGCATCGGTGTTGCCATCCCAGGCTGTCAGCACGTCCGCCGCCTGTTGCGCCAGGTCACTGTCGGATGCCTGCGCCGCTGCGATCAAGTCGTCTAACACATGGTCAGCCGATTCCACGTGGGTCGAATGCTTGTAGGCCAGCAGTTCGTCATAGGTGATAGAGTCATCCTCAGATAACATCTGCTGCGAGGTCTGCGGACGGAAGATATGCCCGGTCTGATAGTACGTCTGCGGCGCCATATAGGGCGGGTAATCCGCCCAATTCAGCACCGGGGGAATAGTGGATGTCCAGGGCGGCTCGTTGGCGTTCTGGACAAAGCCAGTCGGCGGGTCAACCAGTTTAGGCAGATCATCATAGGTGTGCAGTTGCGTCCAGATCAGGCTGGAATCGTCGCCCGGTTGAATCTGCATCCAGTAATCAAAGTCGCCGCTCGCGTGTACCGGCACTTGTCCGTTAAAGATGTAGTAGATGTGGCCGTCCACGTCAGCATAAACGGTGTTGAACATAGGAATCTGGACGCGGGACATGGCGGCTTCAAATTCGTCCAGGTTGGTGGCCGTACCCATCTGCCACCACTGTTCCATCATGTAGGTCGTATCGTTCACCACACGGAAGGCCAGCACCTGCCCCTGGTCATTCTGCGCGATAACCGGGCCGTGTTCGGTATGGACAATGGGGAAAGCTTGTTCGGCTAAAGTGCCATCAGCCTGAAGCACCTGGATACTGCTCATCTGGACATCCAGGGCTTTTTCCTCGCCGTCCAGCATGTAGCCGCCGTTGGCCGTCAGGTCAATCTGGTAGAGGTCGTAGCCATCATGGGTATTGACAGTATGCGTCCAGCCCAGGTAGTCGTTAAAAGCAATTTCCAGCCCCGGCAGACCGATTAGAGTCGCGCCATAGAGGTTGACATCCGGCCCAACCAACTGCGCCTCGAACCACACAAACACGTCCGACCACCACAGATGTGGGTTTTCGATGAGCAGCGCGTTGCCACTGGCAGAACGTTCCGGCGCAACCGCCCAGGCGTTGGATCCGGCTTGTCCCGCGCTCCATGCCTGTGACTGACCAATCGCGCCGCCACCCACAAAAAAGACCACCACGTCATTATACGCCAGCGCCAGGGGATCGGTATTGCGCACCGGCAGCACCGGGCGCATGGCCTCGCCAATCGCGTCGGGGTTGGCTTCGGCATAAGCATTCATCCCGGCGACGAAGGCATCAATATAGCTCCGAAATTCGTCGGTTTGCGCGTCATAGTGTGCCTGCGCCGCTTCCGGTATCCCGACTGTATGCGTTAGAATATCCGAGGTTATGAGATCGCTGCCCCAATACTGCGCCGCTTCACCCCGGGAACGCCCGTAAAGCTGCAAGATCGCGTCCGCATGGTTTTGCATTTGCGCCCAGCCGAACCCGTAAAACAGGCTGGCCGTATCGTCCGCGAAGATGTGCGGTACGCCCCATGTATCCCACAGGATTTCTGTCCCCGCTGTGGGGATGGCGTCTTGTGCCAGTACCGGCACGGACAACAGAACGAAGGCAGCGATAATCACTAACCATTTCATATATTTCATAATCTTGCTCCATTTGCATATAAATTTTTTGTTTAGTCGCGGCGGGCGGCTTTTCACCTCACCTATTAAAGACTGCCCATCGAGAAAGTGAATATAACAACTCAGGCTGCAAAGTTGCAAATCCAACGAATGTCTTTAACCCTGTTATATGGGGAATCAAAACCGCCTCACCTGTGACGGCTGAGGCGGGATGAAAGGTATCTGGTATTGGGGGAGAGTCGCAAGGCGCAACTGCGTCAGGCCGTTGTCACAAGGGAAGGGCGAGTCTACGCGCCTGTTTCGGCTTCCTTGAGTTCAAGTGGGACATGGTCGCGCCTCGGTGACAGTAACGCATAGCCCAGCATCCACCATCCGATGGTGTACATTGCGAGTTCGAGATTGACCAGCGGATGACCTCCAAAGATTCGGGGGTCTTCTCCGGTTATGAATATCACGGTCAGGGCGAATATGAGAAATGAGCCTGAAATGAGCCAGGGCGTAAAACTCCAGAATCCCAGTGCTTGGCTGCGCCATGTCATCCAACCCATACCGGCCAAACCAATGACCAAGGTCAGGAATATGCCCCAATAGAAGAGACCATCAACAGGCTCAGACAACCGCATATTGAGGGTCACACTGATCCCGAAGGCCAGTAGACAACTGATGATGCTTAAACCAAAAAAGGCAGCATTACGCAAATCCGGGCGCGTTGCGAGGCGGCGGTAGAGGCCAAAGAACGCATAGGCCATCAGCACTGCGCCGATTCCCGCCAGAATTTGATGGATATAGGGGCCGTTACGCAGCCCGACAGCTTTACGCAGCCCATTAACAACATCCCAGAATGAGTTGCTCGTAAAGGAAAGCACAAAAATCGGTGCTCCAAAGGCGGCAAAACCGCTGTAGCGTACAAGTTTATCCAGTGGCATGTGTATCCCCTCTCGTATATGTTCGGCAATCGCCGTCAGAACAAGGTCGAAGAAGACGAGAAAACACAAACCAATCCAACTCAAGAAGCCGCGCTGCTGCCAGGTTCGGCGCGTATCATCACGGAACAACAGGGTCATTTCGCAGCCAAATTTGCTACGAAAGGCGCGTGGGTAGAAGAACAGGCAGAGACGGTACACATTGGTAGCGACAATCACGGGGAATGGATGCTGACTCATGATCCGCCTCCAAATGACCAGCCGGGCAGGAGTTGCTTCTTCATCGCTTGCTGAACCAGCCGCGCAATACGTTCAGCTTCGGCTTCAGCAACACGCCGCCCTAGATCAGTCAGTCGATAGTAACGGCGGCGTTCATCACCCAGGTCCGGGTCACTGCGCTCATCGGCTTCCTCAATCAACCCTTTTTCCAATAGTCGTTTGATTGCGCCGTAAAGCGTGCCAGGAACTAGGTGAACCTCTCCATCAGTTCGCTCCTCAACTTCCTGCATAATACCGTATCCATGTCGTTCTTCATCCACCAGTGCCATGATGATGTGAAAGACCGCTGGCGACAGCGGTAAATGGCTCTGCGGTTCTTGATTGGTTTGTGCTATCAAGATGTCTCCTCGAGTAATATACATCGCTTGGCGCTGCATCGTTATACGATATATCGTGTTCCGATATAATAGGGGATTTTGCCGACAATGTCAAGCACCTGCTCCCAGAATCAAAACCGCCTCACCTGTGACTGGTGAGACGGGATGAAAAGCATCTGTGATTGGGAATGTACAGCTTACCAGGGCAGCGGGCCAGCCAGTCCGAAGGCCGTTCCGACCAGCGTCAGGTCTATGATGTCAATCCAACCATCTTCGTTCAGGTCCACTTCGGTCACAATCGCCGGGCCGTTGAAGTTGGAAGCAACCAGCGCCGCGTCATTCAGGTCAACCCGGTTGTCGCCGTTAGTATCCCCGGCGATGAGTCGGCTTGTAGGCAGCATCCGGTCTTCTCCAGCGCGGAGTTCAAAGGTGATCTGATTGGTCAAATACCCCTGTGCCTGGGTTTCCAGGGTATATGTTCCGGGGGTCATGTTTGAGAAGGTAAACACACCGTTACCCCGTGTTGGCAGAGTCACGGTTGAACCATCGGGGCGTGTCAGCACCAGTTGAATCCCAGCGGAGTCCGCTTCGACTTCCGAAGGATAGAGAACCTGGCCGGAAAATCGTCCGGTCTGGAGAGCAGGCGACGGCACTGGAGTCAAAGTGAACGGAATACCCGGCATCGGTGTCGCGGTGGGCAAAGGCTGCTGCCCTCCCGGAGGCGGAACAACAGGGGTCGTGGAGGGCGATATCACCGGTGGCTGTGTAAGCGTCGGCGGTACAGCAGTCGGTGGCGGCAGGGTTGGCGGCACAGCGGTGGGTTGTTGTCCCCCCGGCACTGAGAAATTCGGCGCGACCAGCGTCCCGAAAACCGCCTCAGCGGGCATCTGCGCCAGCAGCGCGTTCGCCGTACCATAAACGGGCTGCGGAAGCTGCAATCCGTTGATAGCCGCCTGGGTTGCCACCTGGTTCAGCGGCATCTGTGTTGCCCAGACAATCAAAGTAGCCTTGATCGATTCCCAGGGCAATCCCGACTGTGCCTGCGTCGGAGTCGCGGCGCTCACCAGCACAATCAGAATCAATGCCGCTGCTGCAAATGCGAGCAGCAGCATTAAAGGAGTCGGAGTTCGCTTCGTCACGTCGTTACGCCTATCATCTACCCGGCCAGTTCGAGCTGCACCCGCATCTTGCGGAACAGGTTGGCGCTCACCAACAACAGGATGAACCCGCCAGCCAGCAGCGCTACCGCCAGAACAACCAGCATAGAGCGATCCGGCATTGTTGTTTGAGTCGTTCTCCCTGCAACGCTGACCGAAGCCGTGCTGGATGCAGAATTACCATTCAGGCTGACCGAAGCAACCGGAGCCGAGCCGGTATTGTTGCCAGCAACCACGGGTGCGCCTACCCCGTCAATCTGCGTAGTAATCTGTTGGATGCTGCGTGCAACCATCCGCCCGTCTACTTCTTCAAACTGCGGGGCGACTAGACTGGCTTCCAGGGGGGTCACAGCCACCGCGCCGTCTGCCAGTGCGTGGAATGTCAGTGTGCCAATCACACCGCTGCCGCTCACAGGGGCGGCGGGCTGCGTCAACGTCAATGCATATTCCACCGTTCCATCGGTCGCTGTGTTCTTCAGTGCAAAGCTGGACTTATTGCCAAAAAAATCGCCTGCGGTAACGGCCTGATTATTGGTCATGACCGGCTCCAACAGTGCCGGATCATACGCCAGTTTGAAGCTCGTACCATAGACGTTCTGTGCGCCTTCTACGTGAATCGTGACAACCACTTCATCGCCTGTCTGAACATCGGTTTTGTCTGATGTCAACCAGACACGAGCCGACCCCTGGGCGCCGACGATACCGGTTGTCAGTGCAAAAATCATACTGGCGAAGATAAGGATGGATAGGCTGTACTTTTTCATGACTGAATCCTTACAATCAATTGCTTATAAATAAGGGAGGGACGGACAACAGTTACAGTGTATGTCCGCCCATCGCCTGACGATATGGGACTTTCTTACCGTTGCTGTGTCACTGGCGCCTGCTGGTCGAAGTTACCGCCTACCAGTGCCAGGTCACGAACATTAATCTGCATATCCCGATTCAGGTCGGCACTGGGCACTGCCACCGCGTCACCGCCAAAGTTGATGCCAATCCACGAGGCATCCAGAATATCCACGATGCCATTATCATCGGTATCACCTGCCAGGAGCCGGATGGTGCCAAGGTCTTCCCCAATCCCGTCCGGAGTCACGGTTGCATCATTCAGGGCGGCCAGGTGCAGCGGCGCAAACGCCAGAACCTGATACGCCCCTGCCGGAACATCCGTGAACTCAAATGCGCCAGTTTCCGTCGTAACGAGTTCGGCCAGCAGCTCGCCATTCAGGAATAACTGAATGGTGATTCCCGCGTTATCCGGGGCGTTCTGATAGCCCGCCGTCCCGGAGATCACCCCCACCTGACCCGGCTCCGGTGTCGTGGTGGGCATGGGTGTCTCCGTAACCTCCGGCGGCGGCGCTGGCGTCTCCGTGACCTCAGGCGTCACCTCTGGTGTGACCTCTGGCGGCGCGGGAGTCTCCGTCGGGAAGGGAATGGGTTCTGGCGATTGCTCGGGTGTCGGAACGATTGTGTCAGCTTGGAACGTCCCATTAATCACCTCAAGGGCGACTTCATGGCCATTCAAATCCACACCCAGCACATCACAGATGATGGTCGTCGTGCCGCTATTCTGTGAGGTGTAATGCAGTGCAAATGCCGAAGTATCCCCGGTGATTGCCGGGTTCGGGTGCAGACGGCTGGCCGCAATCAACCATGTGCCGTCCGATTGGAAGCCCTGGTCTACAAAGAAGCTGGTCGCCGTATCAAATCCCACGCCATCCGTGTGAGTCGTTCCTTGTAGAACGGCGGGGTCTACCGAACACTCCGCCTGTAAACCGTAGAGGTCGGTCACATTGAGCAGATTCAACGTCACACTGACCTCGCTCCCCGGAGCGCCGGATACCGGGCTGACATCCACAAGGACTGCCGGGCCAGTTGGCGTTGCCTGCGCCGCCGAGGGCGCGACCCCGCTCAGACCCACGAGGATCGCCAGCGTAAAGAGGGCGATAAAATAAAGAGATCGCATGGAAGGATGACGATATGCGCTAATCAATCGGGTCATGTGCTGGTATCCTATGTCTATCACATCAATAAACATTCCCACGATACCATTTACGTTTTTTATAGAACAAGGCAAACTCGTAGTCTCAAAGTACCAGAAATCGTGAATTTGGGAGTGAAGTACCACTCGAAATTTTAGCGAAATTACAGAAAACAAATTTCGTTTAACTTTATCCTATCGTTACGCTATACAGCATCGGCGGGAACAGCACAAAAGATTCCAGGTGGATAGGAGTTTAGGGCTATTTTTAAGAATCTTAAGGCAGCGTGATTGACTGATTTTGTTGCCCCATGCTACGATGGCGTCATCGTATAAGATCAAGGAGTTGTGAAGCTATGCTTTATCTGCCTCGTGAAGAAGGTCAGGGTCTGGTTGAATATGCGCTCATCCTCGTCTTGGTCGCAGTTGTGGTGATCGTTATCCTGGCGCTGCTTGGGCCGGCCATCGGTAACATTTTCTCCAACATCACCAACTCCCTCTAATTATCTCAACGTCATCCGTTCTTTTTGGAAGTCCCCGCTCCGGCGGGGGCTTTCGTTTTAAAGCCTCCCTGATAAACGGACACGATAAAATCCGCCTTGTTTTTTTAGTCACACAGTAGTTCAATGGGGCAGCTTTAGAATTAGAGGGGGATTGGGATTATGAACGGACGAATTCGAGTGGGGGTTTACGGCGCGTCAGGCTATGCCGGAATGGATCTGGTGGACATTCTGGTGCGTCATCCCCAGGCGAATCTCATTTTTGCGACATCCAATACCTATGCCGGGGATGCTGTGCCGGGGACATCCTTGGTTTATATCCCCCACGCACAGGCGAACCTGATGGATGTGGACATGGTGTTTCTGGCACTACCGCACAAGGCATCTGCACCAATGGCGGCGGCGGCGCTGGCGGCGGGCGTGAAGGTCGTGGATTTATCGGCGGATTTACGCCTGAACACGCCGGAAGCGTATGAACGCTGGTATCAGACCCCCCACCCCAACCCAGAGCTGCTACCCGTCCCCTACGGCCTACCGGAGATTAATCGAGCGCAGATTCCCGATAGTCCGGTAATCGCTGCGCCGGGCTGCTACCCAACCACAACCATTCTGGGACTGTATCCTCTATTGAAAGCCCATGTGCTGCTGGAAGGTGCGCCGCTCATTGTGGATGCCAAGTCAGGTGTTTCCGGCGCGGGGCGCGAGCCAAAACCCAACACCCATTTTGTCGAGGTGTTTGGCAACTTCTCACCCTACAACCCCGGACGTTCCCACCGGCACGTCGGGGAAATCGATCAGGAAATCGCTAAACTGGATAACACAACCGGCCCGCTGATCTTCACACCCCACCTGCTGCCGGTTGACCGGGGACTGATGGCGAGTATCTACGTGACGCTGAAACCGGACTTCACTAGCGACCAAGCGCAGGCGCTTTACGAGGAAACCTACCAGAACGAGCCACTGGTCAAGGTACTGCCCCACAAACAGCAGGCTACGTTGCGGCATGTGGTACGGACGAACGGCTGCGCGATCAGCCTGACGCCGGTTACTGAACAGTATCTACACATCACCAGCGTGACCGACAATCTGCGCAAAGGCGCGTCCGGCCAAGCGGTACAGTGTTTTAATCTGATGTTCGACCTGCCGGAAACCACCGCGTTGTCGTAACGCTCTCGTGGAGTGCATGAAGGTCTGTTCTTCTATTGGAGTCACCCAGCCCATACAAGAAGATTGACAGCGATGGTTAATCCTGCCCGGGCTGCTTATTATTGACCGTGAAGGGGCGAATCATCCCCTCATCCGCGCCCATCATCCGCCGGATCTGCTCCATTTCCTCCGGCGAAAGATCGGCCAGCGCCTCTTCCGCCGGGTCTTCAGGAACAGTGCCGAATGCCTGGTGGAAGGCAATCCACTGGTACTGCAAGTTGGTCATATTGTAGAGCAGCATATTGGGGTTGATACCACGCGGCAGCATGTCTCGTGGGCGGGTGAGGAGGATGCTCAGGAACATCAGCACGACACCGAATACCTGAATCTGTGTCAGTCGATCCCCCAGAACGGCGAACGACAGCACCAGTGCAACTCCGATTTCAGTGAGCGATAGAATAGCCGTTTCCAGTCCGCCCAGAAATTTGACCCCTGCGAACAGGGCCAAACGCGATAAGGCTGTGCTGATTCCCAGCGCGAGGATTGGCGGCAGAATCGCCGGGAGAAGTTCGACTTGTTTCGGGAGTTGGGGCGTGCCGACCCCTAACCAGACCATCGTCACGACGACGGCCATCACCGTCAGGGTATACAGTGTGACGGTGGGCGCTGGCATCTCGTACAGCACATACTGGCTTAAGATCACCGTCCCTGCGAACATCAGGGCGCTACCCAGCATCAGTCCGACGCCCAGCCAATCCACCGGCTTGTTACCAAATCCCGTCAGAATCAATAAGGCAACCGTCGCCAAGGCGATACGCACCACCACGCGCCAGCTCATCCGCTCCCCGGCAAACATCGCCATAAGCACTGCGAAAATCAAGTACATACCATTTAGAAGCTGAACCAGCGACGCATCCAGACGACCTAACCCACTGTAGTAAAACAACGACCCGATCCCATTGACCGCGCCGATCACCATACACCCCAGTAAACCTGCCGGATAGATAAAAATAAAGCGCCGGGCGAAGATCGCAAACAACACCCACAATACCAGCACCGCAATCACTGTACGCCAGGCGGCCACCGTGAACGGGTCTGCACCTGCATTTATCGCCAGCTTGCCAAACACCGGGGCAACACCCAGGAAAACCGGCGTGAGGAAGGCGGTGAGAATGGCCCGTACATATTGTGGTTGTCGCATACTGTCATTACCATTTCATCTTCATCAACATTCGTGGCAACTTTTTGCCCCTGGTGGTTGTGTTGTGGGAAGCAATTTGAAGTCCAGAAGCAGATGCATAAACGCGCATCAAGCCTCTGAGCGTTGGCCGATGGATTACCTCCGATTGCCGGGCGTAGCCACCGCCGGAAGCACCACAATAAACTCACTGCCTGGGCAGGCTTCCTGGTCAAGCCCTGGACTTTCCACCCAGATACGCCCGCCGTGCGCCTCGACAATACCCTGGCAAATCGCCAATCCCAGACCTAACCCGCCACCCTGGAACTGTACTTTGCTCGTTGAATGAAGCTGGGTATCCCCGGCAGTGTGGAAACGCTCAAAAATACGGGTCTGTTCTTCCTTAGCGACCCCGATACCGGTATCGCGCACGCTGATGCGGATTGAAGCGCCGTTATCCACCGCCGTCAGGTAAATATCCCCGCCATCCGGTGTATATTTAATCGCGTTTTCCAACAGGTTTCCCAAAACCAGGCCCAACAGCTCACCGTCCGCACGCATCTTGTCCGGCCACGAGTCGCGGTCAAAATGAATGTTTACAGGCCGCACGTACAGGACATCCTGTTTATCCTGAATCGCCTTTTCCATCACGGCAGCTGGGTTAATCTGACCAATAGACAAGTCAATCTGATTGGTCATGATGCGGCTGATAGTCAGAATCTCGTTGATAATCCGCTGCATCCGCAGGATAGCTTCCTGCAACCCCACCATCAGTGTCTGTGTCCCCGGGTCGGTCTGAATTAGCACCTTGACCTGCGCGGACTCTTCCAGCAGGCGACTGTAGCCATACACCAGCGTGAGGGGCGTACGCAGTTCATGAGCGGTCAATTGGATAAATGTGTCTTTCATCTTATCCAATCGCCGTAGCGCATTATTGCTGGATTCCAGTTCACGGATCTGCTTTTCCAGCCGCCCAACAACTTCTTCCACATAATGGGCCTGGGCCTTAGAAAGATTGGCCGCCTCAATATAGTCCTGGCCGCCCTTCAAGTAGTATTCCAGCTTGGTTGGCAGCGTCTCCACATCAACCGGTTTGGTCAGGTAGCCATTCGCCCCCGCAGCCATCGCCATCTCACGAGCCTCGCTGTATACCTGGGCGGTGAGTGCCACAATCGGGGTTTTCTTAAAGCGTTCGTCGCTGCGAAGCGTGGTCGTGATCTCGCGCCCGCTTAAATCCGGCAGGTTAATATCTGTCAGAATCAAATCAGGGTTTTCACGGCGGGCGATGTCAAGGCCTTCCAGCCCGCGTTCAGCCACCAGCACCCGGTATCCGGCATGGCGCAGTGTGCGCTCCACTAACGAACGACTCGCCGGGTCGTCTTCAATATACAGAATGGTATGCGTAAGCAATGCGACCATGCAGCCTCTTTTCGCCAGAGTCGCCCGTCATTGAATTCATCCACATTGGCAACTTTATCATAGCGCGGGAAGCGCATTTTGATGGTAAATGTTCCCGGATTGCCGGTGAATCCACAAGGATAAGACTTGTAACCAAAAACCGGATTTCAGGCTTTTCGCCGTCAACAATCCGACCTTACCAGAAAAGCCAAATAAAACAAACAACCCCGCGAGTACAGCATGTATTCTAATGCACATCCTAAAATTACGCGAATAAAACACCGTGAGGATCATGAACTCCTTAACCGGTGTTTTGCAGGCGGGTACTATACGGCCATTCGCAAAAACTGCAAAACGTATTACAATATTTTAACGAAATAGGTGATTGACGGGGTAGATTAATGCAGGCAGGAAAGCAGCCCCACAACCCATGGGTTTAAGCTGCCTGCCCCTTTGATCCACCAGATAAGATGCTAAGGAGAGCGGGATGGTAACCAATCCGATAGCGGTGTTGCGGCGCGAGAATGCCCGCTTGCAGACAGAAAACGAGCAGATTAAAGAAGAGTTAGGCAATCTGCGCGAATTTGTCCGTATTTTGACATACCTTGAAGCGATGACTCGCAAAATCCAGAGCGATACAGAACTCAAACCGCTGCTGGAAAACCTGTTTGAACAGGCGCTGAGTCTCCTGAATGCGCCCGACGGCTCACTGCTCATCCTGGATGAAGAAACACATGAACTGGCTTTCGTGGTCGTGCGCGGTGCGTTGCGGAACAACCTCACGAATTACCGGATTCCGGCAGATGAGGGAATCGCCGGTTGGGTTGTTAAAAACGCCCAACCCACTCTGGTACGTGATGCCCGGCGCGACACCCGCTTTTCGCATATGATTGACGAACAGTTCACCTTTCGCACCCAGTCTATCGCCGCTGCGCCTCTGATCGGCGACCAGCGCGTGCTTGGTGTGGTCGAAGTGTTGAACCAACCAGGCGACGAGCCATTCTCAGAAGGCGATTTGGGGCTGTTGAGCCTGCTTTGCCGCTTCTGGGGTGAGGCACTGGCGGATATTGAACGCCGGACGCCGGAAAAGATGTAGGGTCGTATAGGCATTATCGTCCCTGAATTCACACTGACTGGAGTAGATAGACGCTGGATGTGCGCAACCTTTTTGAAAGGGCTGCGTATAGATGAGTGTCAATCAATTACAAGCCAATGAGGTTCAATGGGATGGGTTACGAATACAGCGAGATAACGTCATACGAATTAGCGGACCCTGGCAAACGCCTGGGGGCGTTGATCGTGGATACGATGATTTTAGGAGCAGTGACCGGGATTCTATTCGCGGGGGCGAGTTGGACCGGCGGCGCGCTGGGATTGCTGGGGACGATTGTCTACCAATGGGCATTCCTGGTACACAATAACGGTCAGACCCCCGGCAAGATGCTGACGAATCTGCGGGTTATCAAAGCGGATGGCAGTGAAATCACCGATACGGATGCCATCTTGCGGGCAGTGGGCTACCACATCAACACCTGGATTCTGATGATCGGCTGGCTCTGGGCGCTGGTAGACAGCAAGCATCAGGGCTTCCATGATAAAATCGCCCGGACGTATGTGGTCACTGTCCCCACCGAAAAATGGAAAGCCGAAAAGCGGAAGGTCGTCGTCTAACGGGCAGGGTATCACCAGGTTGAAAGAAAACACAAAGGGGCTGTGTGCCCCTTTGTTGATTCTATGGGCGTAGTAGGAGTCGAACCTACAACTGGCCGGTTATGAGCCGGATACTCTGCCATTGAGTTATACGCCCTGTCATTGTTCATTGTAGAGTTTTTGCGCTGTCAGGTCAATGCTGCGAAATCCGATCTCCGCCCCTTGCAGAACTTCGCCCATCCTGTCCCCACAGAACATCCAATTTGTAATTCCTAACGTGTCCGTTCTGAATGGTTCATGAAATCCCCCGTACCCCACTTGCGCGGTATATCGCACCGTGATACATTAAGTTTGAGATTTGTAACGTGCGAGTTAGGGATCGTTTGACCCGCCGGAGTAACCATAAAGGAAAAAGAGGATGACAGAAAAAATCCTCGTCATTGATGACGAAGAAACCACCGTACAGCTCATTGGATTATTGTTGGAACGCCGGGGCTACGAGGTGATTAAAGCATTCCGAGCCGAAGATGGGCTGCGAAAAGCCTATCGTCACCAACCCGACCTGGTACTCCTGGACATCATGATGCCGGATATGGACGGCTGGGAAGTCTGCCGTCGCCTGCGGGAAATGTCCGATGTGCCGATTATCTTCCTCACCGCGCGGGGCGAGGTGCGTGATGTGGTACGCGGCTTGGAAATGGGCGCAGACGACTACATCGTTAAGCCCTACGAAAACGATGAACTGGTCGCACGGGTGCGGGCGCATCTGCGCCGTTCTCCCCGGCCCAATATCAGCGAGGAACTGGTGTTCGGCGGTGGCGATTTCCGCATCAATTTCATGAATCGTGAAGTCTGGGTGCGCAACGACCTGAAACACCTGACTCCCAAAGAATTCAATCTGCTGGGTGTCCTGGTACGGAACGCGGGGCGCGTGGTGACCCGCACCGAGTTGGTGACTGAAGCCTGGGGCGAGGAATACGCCGACGCGATTGACAGCCTCAAGCTGTATGTTCACTATCTGCGCCAGAAACTGGAATCAGACCCCGACCATCCTGAGTATATTATGACGCTGCGGGGTGTGGGTTACCGGTTCGTCAACCGCTAGGCGACGGAGATCACGACATTCACACTCGATAACGTAAAGGGCGCAATCTCTTGCGCCCATGTTATTCACTATACTGATTTTCAGGGCGTCTTCTTCGCTCACCAGACCACAACCCCCGACTGGTTTTGGATGCGCACCTCGTCCCTATGTGCAGAGGTTATTTCGCACCGCGCTGTGAAATCACTGCCGGAGCTGTCCGCAGGATGATTTTAATATCGAACAGGATCGAGCGCCGCTCAATATATTCCAGGTCGAGTTCCACCATCTGCTCAATCGTTCCCCGTCCGCGCAAGTGAATCTGCCACCACCCGGTCAGGCCGGGAACCACATCCAGGCGGCGGTAGTACCACTCATCATACTCTTTGACTTCATAAATCGGCACTGGGCGCGGCCCAACCAGACTCATATCCCCTTTGAGAATATTAAAAACCTGCGGTAGTTCATCCAGGCTGGTCGCACGCAGAAAACGGCCAACGCGAGTCACCCGGGGGTCATACGTGGGCTTGACCACATTCTCGGGATTATCACTTTTAAACTTGCCGTTTTTCCAATCTTTGACCCACTGCTGGTGAATGGCGTCATTTTCCTTCTGCCGATTGTACATCGTGCGGAATTTGTAAATCCGAAAAGACTTCACCCGTAACTCTGTCCCGTTAGGGGTAATCACCGGGACCCGTTTCCCGGCACGCAGTTGGGTAAAAATGACCGGTCCATCTGAATCCAGCCGGATCGCCAGCGCGATGATGAGCAAAAGCGGCCAAGTGAAAAACAATACAATCCCGCCAACGGTTAAATCCATCAGCCGCTTGAGGGTCGCATACGCAATATTCTCTTTAACCCCATACTCCAGCGACGGCGTGAGCCAGTGCTGATAAGTGGTGCGACGCAGCAGCGCGCGCGGGGTCATCAACACAATTTGAAGATCGAACCAGAACGAGCGGCGGCGAATGTATTCCAGATCAACCGAAACCATCTCTTCCAGCGTACCCAGGTTACGGCGCGAAACCTGCCACCAACCGAGCATCCCGGGCTTGACCTGTAGCCGCTGGGTGTGCCATTCCCGAAAATCCTGATTCACGGTTTCAATGGGTGTGGGACGAGGGCCAACCAGGGACATTTCCCCTTTAACCACGTTAAAAAGCTGCGGCAGTTCATCCAGGCTGGTCGCACGCAGAAAACGTCCCATGCGCGTGACCTGGGGATCATCGGACAGGCGAAACAGGAGGAGATGAGGCATCAGTGTGGTACGAAAGCGGTACATCCCGAAGGTTTTCAAGCTGCCAGGTGGCGCGGTCGATTCATCAGGAGGGAGCTGCCGGGCGCAGGCCTCCTGCACAAAAAGCGAGCCATGGGAATCCAACCAAATCAGGATACCCAGTATCAGTAAAACCGGCGCTAAAAGAATCAAAAGAATCCCGGCAACCACGATGTCCAGCAGGCGCTTGGAAAACTGGTAGCTTTTGCTGACCTGGGTACGCGGCAGATATTCTCTTTCTAATTCAATTCGTTCAGGTGTGAGGAGCGCCATTTACCAATACACCGCCATGAAATGAGATAAATCTTAGATAATTACGCAACCGCACCAAGTGATAATCTGATGCTAGAAATCTGGCCTTACACGTTCCTAAACCCCTGTCGGACAGTCTGCATCTGGTATGACCGTTGCTTATACCGCAGAAAATTGAAAAAGTCAGCGCAATCATAACACAACAATGCCATTTTTTTCGCAGATTTAAGAATAAGTTACAGATTCACAACACTTGTAAATAACTACAAGCACTGGTCAATGTAAATCAGGGGGCTGTACATTACACGCTGATCGGTGGCAGAGAATCGGAGGCTACCCTATTGACAGCGGGGCGGCGTTTTTGGTAGGGTGTTCAAAAAGAGCAAGCCGGATTACTGACCCGATGACCGAAGCACATGATGACTCCGTGGTCTCAGATAATGTATTATCGCCAACAGATGCGAATTTAATAGCCCGTTTTTTCCAGGTGTTGGCCGACCCCACAAGGGTTCGGATGGTTAAAGCCCTGGCGGATAAAGCCTGGTGTGTGTCCGACCTCACGCAGGCGCTGGGGATGGATCAGCCAGCGGTATCACACCAGCTTAAATATCTGAGAGAAATGGGATTGGTACGATGGGAGAAAAAGGGCCGCCATGTGTATTACGTGCTTGACGATTCCCATCTCCATGAAATTTTAGTCAGCAGTATTGCGCACCTGGAATGCACCCAGGACATCACCTATTCCTGAGGCACGAGAGCAGGCAAATGGGTCTCCCCAAAGTTGCGAATCGCTTCAATCACATCCGATAGCGCCAGCCCTTTTTCAGTCAGGCTGTATTCCACTCGCGGCGGGATTTCCGCAAAAGCTTCGCGGTTAATCAGGCCGGTTTCTTCCAGCATTTTCAGGCGTTGAGAAAGTGTCTTGGGGCTGATACTCCCCAGCGATTCCTGCAAATTCTTAAACCGCTTGGGGCCGCCCATCAGGTCCCGGACAATCAGCAGCACCCACAGGTCACCCACGAGTTCCGCCGCCCGTGCAATCGGGCATTCATTCACTTGTTCTATGGTGTGGAGATAAGGCATATTTGTCTTTCCAGTCCGGCGGCACGGCCGTTTGCCCCTGCCGGTTTCACATTACTTAGCTAATTATACTATAACTTTCCAAAGTGAAGCCCATTATCCTGCACTGAAGGAAGGATTTTGCGATGATTGGCTACTGCTCACGGACATTTCAGTGCGTCAATTCCAATGGAAAATCATCAAAAAGCCAGGATCAGCAATGTGTTCCATCTGAGTCGAATACATACAACCCACCTGACCCCTGACTCGAAACAAATGTTTGAACAAATGTTTGAACAAATCTTCCCCACCGCCACATTGTTTTGTGCTATGCTGATGGTAAGGGTGGGCTACAGCACACCCGTAAACCATCAATAGCGAACAATCAACAGCCCATGACTGACTACCGACGCCTGATACCTGACAACCGACAACCGACCACTGAGAACTGACGACTGATAACCCGGATTGCAGCAATCGCCGCAATCGCCGCGAAAATCCGAATTGCGGCAAAATCGCCCCATTTCTTCCCCTGTCAGACTATCTCAAACCACGTTTTAAGAAGCAATTCGCGGCAAACCCACCTCATCTTGCCGCAAACAACCCGGCACAAACCGCATTCAGTGAAGTCTCAAAAGAAATCCACCAAACTAGACCGGATTCGTAGGGGCGCACGGCGGTATGCCCTCGTCGAAAACATACAGAACGCCGCTTCACTCCGCCTCGCAAAAATCAGCGAATCGTTTCGATGTGGACTTCGCTCAGAATCAGCGCTTGTGAGTCTGCCAGGGGCAGCAGCCCAAAACCAAAACGCCCCTGGGGAGTCACGATGGCATACTGGTTATCTATCCAGGCGATAAACCCCAGCGGGCCGCGTGGTGTGGTTGGCGCTTTGTAAACAACCTGGCCGTCTACCTGGAAGATCGCTCTCTCTGCCAGCCAGTCGAGCGTGTACGTGTGGGGTTCGGCCAGCAGGCGGGAATCGAGAAGGCCTTCACTCACGCCCAGCGCCCGCTGTCCAACCGACCATAACCGCCGGTAGAGCGCCGGAATCCGCATCAGGAACACGCCAACCGGCGCGGTAGGCAGTAGCGCCCAGAACGCCAATCGTCTCGCGTCGAACGTAGCCGCCTTCCATCCCGGCCCCGGCACGCCCACCGCTAACCGCATGTCACTCGGTGGAGACGAAAAGAAGAACCAGACGGCCTGTGGGAGATGAACCCCGCGTTTCCCCGGTTCAAACGGGTGATTCCAGAAGCCAAATCCCGCCGTCCCCCGGATGTCCGCTGCCGGGCGATCTGTGTACACTGTGACGGTCAGCCGGGCCGGGGGACTCCAACGGAAATCCTGGCGTGTCTGGTAATCGGTGATCTGTGAATCACTGTACACGCCTGCTGGCGTAGGATTCACAGCCAAAGCGAGGCGGTCATCATGGGGGGTGATACTTGCCTCACCAATCGTCGTCATTCGCCAGTCCGACCATCCGAACAAATTTTCCATTTGCGTGTTCCCCTGCCTTGAGAAAACCGGGTGTTTCAAGTATCATAAATGCAAATGGAACTGCGAACAGGTCTGTTTTTCGCAGTCTGGATGAATTTGTGAGGATATGACAACTTGGACATTACATGGTATGGGCATAGTTGTTTCAGAATCACGGAACGTAACCGTGTTACGGTAGTGACCGATCCCTACGGCGAACATATCGGTCTGCCCCAGCTCAAACTCAAAGGGGATATTGTCACCGTCAGCCATGATGAACCCGGCCATAACAACGTGGGCGCAGTCAAGGGGGATACGCATATCCTGGGCGGCGCGGGAGAATATGAGATTGGCGATGTGTTCATCACCGGCATGGCGATGCACTATGTCAACGAGGAAACCGGTGTGGCGCGTTACAATATCGCCTATCTCATGAACTATGACAACCTGACGGTACTGCACCTGGGCGACCTGGCACATATCCCAGCACAGTCCACCACTGAGGCACTGGGCGAAGTCAACGTCCTACTGGTCCCGGTAGGCGGGGGCAACGCACTGCGGGCGAGTCAGGCCGCTGAGGTGATCGCTTTGATCGAACCCCATTACATCGTGCCGATGCACTACGAGATGCCGGGACTTAATCTGGATTTAGAGACGGTAGACCGTTTCCTCAAAGTGATGGGGGTCAGCAAAGTGCAGGAGGAGGATATCCTCAAAGTCTCGTCTTCGACTCTGCCGGAACAACCCCAGGTGATTGTTCTCAGGCCTCAACTGTAGGAGGTGTGGCGTGTCCGAATTAGGCAAAGACAATGTGAAACTCCTGATGCAGTGGGACATCAAACAGGAGAGCGAACAGGAATTCTTCGAGTTCCAGGTGCGTGAATGGATTCCCGGTATCACCCAGATGGGACTGGAACCAACCGGCGCCTGGTATACCACCTACAGTCGCGGCGAAACCCCGCAGATCATGACCGAAGGGCTGGCCGAAGATCTGGAGACGATGCGCAACATTTTGGGAAGTGAGGAATGGAAGGCACTCCACGACAAGCTACTCAAATTTGTGAATAACTACCAGCAAAAAGTCGTCCGTGTGACCGGCGGTTTCCAGATGTAATGCCCAGGGACAGGCGGGGGCGCGAAACAGGCGTACCTACCCTTGTTTTTTACCCCGCGCATAGTATTATGAATCTCCACTGGAGAGGTGCCAGAGCGGTTGATTGGGCCTGTCTCGAAAACAGGTGTGGTCTTTTAGGCCACCGTGGGTTCGAATCCCACCCTCTCCGCACGATGAGCGAGTGTGGCCGAGCGCCCGCTCGTTTTTTGTTTAGTTTTTACCCAGGAGTGGCGCACCCTTGCCTAACCTTTCCCGCACCCAGTTGATCGGCGGCACGGCGCTGGCCGTCCTGCTGGTGGCCTATCTCTCTACCCTGCAAACCATCCCCAACGGCGCGGAACACTACTACATGATTGACGTGGGCGAAACGCAGATCGTCCTCAACACCTGGGGGACGCTGCACGCCACCGGCTACCCGCTGTACGTCATGACCGGCAATCTGTTGGTGATTCTGTTACGGGGTCTGGGCATCCCGGCAGTGACCGCCCCGGCACTGGTATCGCTCCTCTGGGGGCTGGCGGCGCTGGTGCTGTTCTATGTTCTCGCCAACCACCTCACCCGGCGACCCTGGCTTTCGGCGGGGATAGTCGTCCTGCTCGGCCTGACGCGCACCGTTTGGATACACCAGGACATCGCGGAAATCTACACTTTCGGCCTGTTCCTGCTGGCGCTCTTACTGGCGCTGGCGCTATGGAAACGTCCGGTACACGGGCGGATTTACTGGCTGGCGCTGGTCGGCGGCATCGGCGTGTTTCATCACCGGGCGCTGTTGATGGCGGCTCCGGCGCTCCTGTTCGCCGTCTGGCCGGAACTGGCCGCACGGGACTCGGTTACAAAATCCTGGCTGGCCGTGGTTCGCCGAATAGTGATTTCACTGTTGATCGGCCTGCTGGGCTTTCTACCGTATCTCTATCTACCCTTGCGGGCGACAGCTGGGGCAAAGTGGGTCTACGGGCAACCGGGGACGTGGGCGGGCTTCTGGGATCAGTTCATGGGACGTGAGGCGGAACGGTTCATCGGCGCACCGGATTCACTGGCGGGGCTGGTTGCCAACCTGAACACCGTCAACACGGTACTGCTCACTGATTTGACTCTACCGGGACTACTGTTAGGTATCCTGGGACTGTTGCTGGCCTTGTGGAATCCATCCCGGCGGCGGATGGCAGTGGCCTTTCTGCTAAACGGTGGCGTGGCCTACGCCTTTCACGTCCTGCTATATACCGACATCATGTCCGCGCTGATTCTGCCGGTGCTGGTGAGCGTTGCCTTTGGCTGGCTGTTTTTGGGGGAGATCGTGTTGACCTCACCCCTTCCGAACCTTCGGTTCTCCCGACCCTCTCCAAATGGAGAGGGGAAAACGAACGCAGCGAGTAGGGGTGAGGTTGGCGGACGCGCAGAAGCGCGTCCCTACACACTCTCTGTATCTCTGATTCTGGTCGCGCTCCTGTTTGGCGCGGCGCTGTGGGGACAGAATCAGCCATTTATCCATGATCTGACCACCAACCCCACCGGGCTGGACACGATTGCGCTGGTGGGGAACGCCCCGCCCGGCGCAACGGTGATGCTGGCCTGGGGGCCGCGTTACTTCGCCGCCAGCTTCGCCCATGATGTGGCCGGGGAACTGTCAAACATTCACCTGGTAGACCACCGCGCCGATTTCCCGGCTATCCTACAAACTGGGATTCTACTCACGCCGGAATACACGTTTTACAACCAACCGGTAAGCTGGTGGGAGGCCAAACTGGGGACTCCGGTCTACCTGCACACCGCCGCGCCCGACCTGGTGCAAATCCCCACGCAACCGGAAACCGCCACCGACCTGCCGGACGGCATCAGCGTGCTGGATGAATCCGTGACGTGTACTGAGAGCCGGATCATCCTGCGGGTGGCCTGGGCGACGAAAGACCGCCCGGCACAGGATTGGAGCGTGTTCGTGCATCTGTTGGATAGCAGCGGGAATGTAATTGCCCAGGGCGATCAGTCCGCGCCAGTGTACGGCTGGCGTCCACTGGCGACATGGATAGCGGGCGAAGTCGTGCGCGATATGTACATCATCCCCCGCGCCGCCGGGTCGCCGCTGTTACGCTATGGGCTATACCACCAGCTCCCCTCCGGTGAATTCGTCAACGAAATCGAGCGGGAACTGGCGGTGGGGTGTAATGTGTCGTAAAGCCTCTCACTGTCCCGGCGTGGGGGTGAGGGCGGACAGCATGGCTTCAATTTCAGCGATCCGGTCACGCACAGCCTGGTTGGCATTGCCTCCGCCTAATGACAGGTAATGGCGATAGTTCACCAGCGCATCTTCCAGACGGTTGGTTTGGAAGTAGGCACTGCCAAGTTCCCGGTAAGCATCAGCAGCGGTAGGGTCAAGTTCGATTTCCTGCGTATAGTCTGCAATCGCCAGTTCATACTCGCCCTGGCTCCGATAAGCAACCGCCCGGTTGTGGTAGCCCCAGGCCTCCGTTGGGTCGAGTGCAATACCTTGTGTATAATCGCTGATGGCTTCATCATACTGCCCCAGGTAGTAGTAAGCGATCCCGCGCGTGATATACGCATAAGTGTACGCCGGGTCAAATTCTATAGTCTGATTGAAATCATCAACGGCGCGCTTATACTGGCCCATATCAATGTAAAGATTGCCACGACCGTAGTAAGTATCTGCTGAGGTCGGGTTATAGTGAATAGCCTGGTCGTAATCACTCAGCGCCTCGTCATATTGTCCCAGGTCATAATACACATTCCCGCGATTGTGGTAGGCGGCAGAATAGGCCGGATCAATTTCAATCGCCCGGTTAAAGTCATTGATTGCTCGCTGATACTTTTCCTGGAAGCGGTATGTATTGCCACGATTACTATAGGCACGGGCATACGTTGGGTTGAGTTCAATCGCCCGGTTAAAATCAAGGATTGCCTGGGTATAATTCTCCAAATACTGGTAGGCAATCCCCCGGTTGAGATAAGTGATTGCGTTCGATGGATCGAGTTCAAGCGATTGATTGTAGTTGCTGATCGCCTGTTCGTAGTCCTCCAGATGGGTGTAAACCCGTCCGCGCACCTGGTAGGCCAGCGCATAATCAGGAAACTGTTCCACCAGCCTATCTATACGGTAGATCAGTTGATTGGCATCACGATCACTCTCCCCATCGTTAGCCAGCATGGCGGCGGTAAATTCGCTTAAGATCGCCTGTTCACCTGCTATCTCCTGGCGCAGCACGGCGACCTGCGTGAGGGTCGGCATCATCTCGGCGACGGTGGCCTGTACCTGGGCAACTTCGGTATGCGCGGCATCCGCATCATTTTGGGCGGCCTGCTGGATCGTCGCTGCCGCTGCTTCTTGTACACGAACCGCAGTAGCCTGGGCGTGCGCTGCTTCAGTACGAATGGCATCGGCATTATTTTGGGCGGCCTGCTGAATCGTCATGGCTGCCGCTTCCCGTGTCTGGGCGGTGGTCACACTGCTATTGGCCTGTATCCCTAGCAACGACACCCCCACCATCAGGACAATCACCGTAATTGCTGCGGCGCTCATCCACCGTATACGCTGTGTGCGGCGCAGCCTGGCACTCTCAACATGTCGGCTGGCCGTGATGTATTCGCGGTATAAGGCAGTCGGCGACTCCTTCCCCTGCGCTTCAGCTTCCGCCCGCCAGGTTTCCGCCTGCGTGATTTCGTTGCCGATGAGCAACAAGTTACTGCCGCGCCCACTGTTTTCCCACTCCTGCGCCCGCTTCAACAGTCGCGCCGAGTAGCGGCTGTGTTCTAGGTCGGGGTTAATCCTCTCAACCAGTTCAGTCAGCGCCTTGTCAAAAGAGCGTGACACCCCATCCTGATAGACGAATCGCACCGGACTAAGACGTCGCAGCGTCTGATGTATTTCCTGTGCCAACAGGGATAGGTCACGCTCGCCGAGCAACTGCTGGAGTAAGTCATCCTGGGGGAGTGTGGGGAGCGGTACATCAAAATCTATCGGCTGAGTGATAATTGGGATAATCTGCTTGCCGCTGGTCTGGGCGTGTGCCAGTTCTAGCATACACCCAGCAGAGCTGAGCGAATCGCTGCTGACCAGGAAAAGAAAGGCCGTCGCTGCGTCAATACCGCGCGTGATTTCGTCGGGTTTATGCTGGCGGTCTACATCGGCGCTTATCCCGCGCCCTTTGAGGGCTACAACCAGTTTTGCAGTGAAGTCAGCACTATCGCGGGTGTACGAGATAAAAATATCCGGCATAGCATTCCCCTATACAATTGCATACCTCAATGATAGCCGATTTTGTTATCTCGCCAAGCAATAGCGGAAAATATCGAACGACTTTATAACCCCCGGACAGGCGGGAGCAGCAGGGAGTTTCACAACCCCCTCACCACACCAGACCGCGCGCCGCCACCAGCCAGACCACCGCGACTTCATCAACGACATCAAACGGGAACTGGCAGTAAGCTACAATATATCGTAAAGCACCTCATTGACCCGGCGTAGGGGTAAGGCCAGACAGCATAGCTTCAATCTGAATCATGATGTCTTTGATATTCACTGGCAAAACATGTCCTAGGGTTTCAGCCTGCTGCCAATCAGCCAGTGCCTGTTGATAATATTGTACTTGGATAACAGAATCAGACTGACCATTACCCAACAGAAAATAGGACACTCCTCGATTGTAATAAGCCAAGATATACCCAGAGTCAACATCAATAGCATGATCAAAGTCGCTGATGGCATGTACATAATCACCAAGATAGGCATAGGATAATCCGCGATTGTAGTAGGCAAAAGCATAGTCTGGGGCAAGTTCAATCGCCTGATCAAAATCCTCTATCGCCCGCTCATGTCTATTCAAACTACCATACGCCAAACCGCGATACGTAAGGGCTTTGAAATCCAATGGGGCAAGGATAAGTACCTGATCAAAATCCTTTATCGCCCGCTCAAATTCATGCAAACTGCCATATACCAAACCGCGCTGCAAAAGTCCTTCAATGACCGTTGGATCCAGGACAAGTACCTGGTCAAAATCTTCTATTGCCCGGTCATATTCTCCCAAATAAGCGTTTAGCTGGCCGCGATGCTGGTAAGCTAGAACAAGTGTTGGATCGAGCGCGATAGCCTGGTCATAATCGGCTAGAGCGAGGTCATATCTGTTCTGGTTATCATACTCCAAACCACGATTATAGTAGACAGCAGCGTCAGATGGGTTGAGTGCAACAGCGTGGTTGTAATCACTGATGGCTTGCTCAGAATTTCCCAACTTACTATAGGCAATACCACGATTATGATAGGCAGAATCAAAGTCTGGATCAAGTTCAATGGCGTGACTAAAATCGCTGACTGCTTCTTCCAGCTTTTCTATATTTGAGTAAGTGAGGCCACGATTATTGTACGTTGCGGCATCACTTGAATCCAGACTTATAGCTTGGTCATAGGCTGCTAGCGCTTTTTCATATTCACCTATCCAATTGTAAACTGCTCCAAGATCATTGTACGCGTGGACAGATTCCGGGTTTATTTCAATAGCTCGGTTATAATCTGCAACTGCTTTCTCATACTCATTCAGCGCTCTATAAGCCAGCCCGCGATTAACATAAATACTGTCAGAAAATGGATCATATATAAGCGCCAGTGTGTAGTCCAGGACGGCGCGGCGATAATCGCCCAAGTTGTGATAAGCCAAACCTCTCACATGATAGGCGGAAGCATAGTCTGGAAATTGCTCTACCAACCGATCCATGCGCTCAATAAGCTGGTTTGGGGTGTTAGCCTTGTTCAAGATAGCAGCAGCAAATTCGCTGGCAATAAATCGGTCATTTTGTGCCTCCTGGCGAAGAATGGCGGCCTGCGTAAGTATTGGTGGAATCTGAGTAGCGGTAGCCTGTAATTCACTGACTTGTGTACCGGCCGCATTAGCACGTGCCTGTTCAGTACCCTGCACGGCAACAGATGTCGCTATCTGACGGGTGGCGGTGGCTTCCCGTTCTTGGGCGGCGTCGGCCTGAAATTGGGCATCCAAAACTTGCTGGTTTACGAGGGTCAGAGTAGGCGGCACAGCGGTGAGTTGATCATTGGCCTGGGCAACATCGGTGTGAGCAACATTTGCACTGTTAGTCGCCTGTACACCGATAAGCGAGAAAACTAACGCGAAAACGATCGCAACTACAGCGACCAGCGATGCCAAGACGCTCGCCCGGCGGATGTTGCGCAGGCGGCGCAGGCGGGCATCCTCAACTCTCCGACTGGTCGTGATGTACTGACGGTGCAGATCGGTAGGCGTCGGCTCTTTGCCCCGCGCCTCGGCTTCTACCAGCCACACTTCGGCCTGTGTGATTTCGTCGCCGATGAGCAGTAGATCGTCGTCGCGCTTTCCGTTCTCCCACTCTCGCGCCCTCACCAGAAGCCGGGCATGGCGGTAGCTGTGTTCCAGGTCTGTATTGAGTGTATCGAGTAGTTCAACCAGCGCATCATCAAAGAGGCGCGGCGCACCGTCTTTATCAATGAACTGCACCCAATTACGCTCTCGCAGTAGGGTGCGCAGTTCCCGTGCCAGGGCGAACAAATCACGCCCGCCAAGCATTTGCTGGAAGAGCGCATCCTGCGGGCGCACCGGGATCGGCGCGTCAAAATCTGGCGACTGGATGATAACCGGGATAATCCGCTTGCCATTTGCGTGAGCGTGAGCCAGTTCCAACGTACACACAGCGGAACCAAGCGAGTCGTTGCTGAGGAGGAAAATGAAGGTTGTGGCAGCGTCAATCCCACGCTCGATTTCATCCCACCACCCGGCAGAACGGGGGATATTCTGCCAGTCCACCCAGGCACTCATCCCGCGACTCTTGAGCGCATCAAAAAGTTGTTCGGCGAAGTCTACATTGCTGCGCGAATACGAGATGAATACGTCCGACATAGCATTCTCCTACGCGATAGGATGTGACAATGATAGCAAATTGTGTTATCCCGCCAAGCAATAGCGGAAAATTCCGGATTCTCTGTTACACCCCGGTGTAGGGGTAGGCAATACGGCCTCAAGCTGTCGCATGATATCCTGAATTTGCGGTGGTCGGGTACAAACTGCCGCCGCAACTTGACACCAATCATACTCATTGACGGAATACAATGGTCGTGTCAGGGGCGCGAATCTTCAGTATCAATCTCCCTCCGCGCCCGGTCTTTTGATCGGCGTACATGCTCTTCCAGGTTGCTCAGGGGATCATTCGGTTGGCGTTCAGGTTTGGGCCGGACAACCCGGCTACGCCCCGCCAGCAGCGACCAACCCCCGCTTACGACCAGCAGTAACCCACCTAGCAGCAGTCCTTTGGTGGCGGCAGCATCCACCGGGTCTGCATACCCCGGCACCGTAAAATAGGGGACGATAGCCCCGCCAGTAGACGCGACCAGATCATAATATCCAGGGTCAATAGTGGTATTGACCCGCGTATACACCCACAACGGCCACCCTAATTCCCGTGCGCTGATCGCGTAATCGGTAATTTGCTCGAAACTGCGGTAAGTATAAAGGAGGTTTTGCGCATTCTTGGATTCAACGATGAAGTTTGACCCCACAAAATCCGGGCGGCGATAGGCGCTGGTGGATAACGGAGCATAGCTCATACAGACCCGGCATTCCGATAGCGGCGGATCGACTGCACCAGATGAACAAAAGCACTGGTGTTGGTCAGACTGGTCATTACGAGGCAGCCCCAGATCAACCGCGAGGATACGTTCGGCATCTAGCCCAATGGCACCTGCATTAGCTTGTCCGCTTGTCAGCGGAGTCTGACTGGAATAGCGGCGGCCAGTCGGATTAGGTGCGGTGAAATTGAGCAGCAAAACCACGCTGACCAGAATCATGATGATAGATAGCAAAAGCATACTCCAGCGCAGTTTTTTCATGGGCTTCTCCCCCTCACCACACCAGCCCGCGTGCCGCCACCGGCCAGACCACCTCAACTTCGTCACCACGCACGCCGTAAATTTCGTTGTGCAGGTTGGTCACGACACAGGTATGCACCGGGATCACATGGACACACTCCCCGATAACCGGGCGGTTCTCACAATGGCTGAAATCCACATGTCCATGTTCTTCGCTCAACTGGTAAATCCGCGCTTCCGGGTACTCGACAATATAGCCGTGCAGCCCGTCCTCACGGTCATTCGACAGTGTTTTACTGCCGCTGTCCAGGATGGCGCGATCATTGGTCGGGCGGCTGACCACCGTCGCCATAATCGTCATGGCACAGTCATCCAGCGACGCCCACCCCCGCCGGGCAGTACGCCAGTCGTTAAAGAGATACGTTCCCACCCGCATCTCGGTGACTTCCGGGACTTCATGGGCATGGTAGGCCGCCCCGGTACCGCCGCCGCTCACCACGTCCACCCCGAGTCCAGCCGCGTTCAACTGGGCCAGCGCCTCCTGCAACACCGGGCGGATACTCGGATTGGTGGGATACACCAGCAGCCCGGCAAAGTGCAGGTACTCATCCCGGTCAATCTGCTGTGCCAGCCCAACCACTTCCTCCACTGGCGCGCCCGTGCGTTCGATTTCCGTCATCAGTTCGACTAAAACACTGATATTGATGTCCGTCGCTCGTGCCGCCTCACCCAGGCCGCGAATCGTCACCGGATGGTCGGCAGAAACCGTCACTTTGGTGTAAAGCGCCAGGTCAGCCAGTCGCGTGGTTTTCCGGGGGCCAACGATGTTGTAGGGAATCTGGATGTTGTTGAATCCGGCACGGGCGAATACTTCGGCCTCGCTCACCTTCTGGCAGGCGATCCCCACCGCCCCGGCGTCGAGTTGGGCGCGGGCAATATCCGGGATTTTGTGCGTCTTGATGTGGGGGCGAAAGCCCAGGCCATGCTCGTTGCAATAGGTCTGCATCCGGGCGATATTGCGCTCCATACGATCAAGGTCAATCAGTACGCTGGGGGTTTCCAGATCGTGAACAGTCATCATGCGAAAACGCTCCTGGCTCAACCATTTATTCCTGCTGCTGATTGTACCACCGCTGCCCCCGGATATGACAAACAGCATGTCCGTATAACCCACGATGGTACTCGTTTCGGTCTGTCCTGGATGGTATAATTTGCCCTAAAATAAAGCGCGTTTTTCGGGCGCTTTTCATAAACAAATGAGGTTCAACATGGATTTTGCACTGAACGAAGAACAACGCGAAGCCCGCAAGATGGTACGGGACTTTACGCAAAAAGAAGTGATCCCCACCATTGGCGAATGGGATCGCAAACAGGAAATGAACCCCGAAACCCTGCCACGCATGGCGGAACTGGGCATTCTGGGCATCTGCATTCCGGTGCGCTACGGCGGCCAGGGATTCGATTATGTCACGCTGGGGCTAGTGTGCGAAGAACTGGAACGCGCCGATACCACGCTGCGGGTTGTGATGTCGGTTCACATGGGGCTGAACAGCATGGCGCTTTTGCAGTGGGGAACGGAAGAACAGAAACAGCAGTTTCTTGTCCCCCAGGCGAAAGGCGAGAAATATGCCGGGTTCGCCCTGACCGAACCGGGTTACGGCAGCGATGTCGCCAACATGGTTTCCACCGCCCGCCGTGATGGGGATAAATACATCCTCAACGGCGAAAAAATGTGGATCAGTCTGGCAACCAAAGCGCACCACTTCCTGTTTTTCGCCAAGACCGATACCAGCGCCGGGTCGCGCGGGATTACGGCTTTTATCATCACTAGCGATATGCCAGGTGTCACGACGGGCGATATTCACGGCAAACTCGGCGTCCGGGCCGGGTCTACCGGGTGGGTGAAATGTGAAAATGTGGAAGTCCCGGTGGGCAACCGCCTGGGCGAAGAAGGCGAGGGCTTCAAGATCGCCATGTCCTGTCTGGATAACGGGCGTTACACCGTTGGCAGCGGCGCCACCGGCCTGATCCGCGCTTGCCTGGAAGACAGTGTGAAGTATGCCCATGAGCGGGAGACGTTCGGCGTCCCCATCGCGCAGCACCAACTCGTCAAGCAGAAGATCGCCTTCATGCGCCAGTGGTACGATGCCGCCTTCCTGCTTAATGTGCGGGCGGGGTGGATGAAGAACCAGGGCATCCGCAATACGCGGGAAACCAGCGTCGCCAAGTGGTATGCCACTGACCACAGCGTTCAGGCCGCGCTGGAAGCCGTACAGGTGCATGGTGCGTATGGCTTCAGCGATGAATACCCGGTGGAGCGTTACCTGCGTAACAGTAAGGGCGCGGTCATCTATGAAGGCACGAGCGAGATTCACCAGTTGATGCAGGCTGATTACGAACTTGGCTTCCGCCAGGACAGGCCGCTGCGCTGTGAACTCCCGGCCTATGACCCCGATTTCTGGCAGTCGGAAGGCTGATAAACAGCATCACTTGATCGTTTGGGGGGTATGGGACGACCATGCCCCCTACGACTCCCCTACGGAATGCCCTCTCCCTTTTACGAGTTTTTTGCATTAAGTTGCATTAGAAGTTCATATCCGTTACCATATGCGAAAATTATAATTCCATACAAATTGTTCCAGTGTCAGGGGGAGAGATGCTGCTACAAATGGTAAGACCGATCAAGCTCGGCCTTTTTTTGTCGTTTTTGCTGGCTTTTACCCTGTTTTTCCCACAAACTACCCAGGCCGCAACCATCACCGTCGCGGGGGCCTGTACCCTCGTTGACGCCATCACCGCCGCCAACACCGATGCGCCTGCCGGGGGCTGCCCGGCGGGGACAGCGGGCGTAGATGTCATCAGCCTGACGGCCAACGTCACCCTCACCGCAGTCAATAACGTGAATCACGGACCAAACGGCCTGCCGGAAATCACCACGCCGATCATCATCCTGGGGAATGGTCGTACCATCACCCGCGCGGGGGCAGCCCCCCAGTTCCGCCTGTTTCATGTCTCCGGCGGGTTCTTCGGCAACGGCGATCTGACGCTGGACGATCTCACCCTGTCCAACGGGGACATTGACATCGGAACGGACTGTTTCCTGGCAACCGATCAATGCGGCGGGGCGATTCTGAATTACGGCGGTTTTCTGACTGTCCGTAACGACAGTCGCTTTGTGAATAACACGGCTTTTGGCGGTGGGGCGCTTTACAATTTCGGCGAGGTCAGCATTATTGACACCACCTTTACCGGCAACACTGCCTCGTATGGCGCGACCATCTACAATACGGGCGGGCAGATTGGCAACCCGGCGACGGTAGACATCCTGACCAGCCTGTTTACGGGGAACACGGCGGTTATTTCCGGCGGCACAATCCATAACGAAGCGGAATTATTCGTGGATGACTCGTCGTTTACGGGGAATCAGGTCACGGATATACCCCCCTTCGGCAGCGGTGGCGGCGCGATTTACAACACGACCTTCAACGGCCAGGTGGAAATCACCAACAGTACCTTTACTGACAATCAGGCCTATCACGGCGGCGCGATTTCCAACTACAACGCCTCTGACATTTTCATCTTCAACAGCGATATTTCCAATAACCGCAGTTTCAACGCTTTCGGCGCTGGCGGTGGCATCTGGAGCGACAATAACGCCAATCTGGAGATTCATGACAGCCGTATCACCAATAATCAGGCTTTAGGAACCTTTGGGGACGGCGGCGGCATCTACGCCGGGTCCGGGCTAAACAGCGCCTTAATCCTGGTCAACTCGGTAGTCTCGAACAACACGGCCACTCATGACGGCGGCGGTATCTACATGAGCAGCGGCAACGGGGCAGTTGTCTCGAACATCATCAACAGTCGCATTGAGAACAACACCGCGCCAGGGGATGGCGGCGGCATCTACAAAAACGGCATTTCCCCACTCAATATTTCCGGGAGCATTATCGCAGGCAACAGCGTCTCCACACCCAACGGCAACGGCGGCGGCATCTTCTTCGATAATCCCACCGCGAACCCCCATGCCCACACGATTACCACCACGACGATTTCCGACAACCAGGCCGGTGAAGGGGCGGGGCTGTACAGCGTCGCATTTACTGGCACGATTACCATTACCGACTCTACCATCGCCAACAACACCACCATCACCAATGGCGCGGTAGGCGAAGGTGGCGCGGGTGTGGATAACCAACACGGGAACATTGACATCACGAATACGACGATTTCCGGTAATCGGGTGCAGACCAATGCCGGAGCATTGTCCGGTTCGGGCGCAGCCATTCATCACGGCAACGGCGGCGTGGTCACGATCAACTACAGCACGCTGGCGAACAATACCTCTCGTGATGGCGGCGGTATCCGCGCCCAATCTCAGGTAACAGTGTCCAACAGTATTCTAATGAACACCGCCACAAATGGGCCAAACTGCAACCCGGTTTTTGTCATCACAGATGGCGGCAATAACTTCGTGGATGACGGGACAAACTGCCCCGCCGGGTTTATCGTGAGCGCGGCGCTCAACCTGGGGGCGCTGGCCGATAACGGCGGGCCAACCCAGACTCACGCGCTGCTGCCAGGGAGTGTCGCTATTGACGCTACCGGTAATTGCGGGCTGAATGACCAGCGCGGCGTGACCCGTGACGCGACCTGCGACAGTGGCGCTTACGAAAACGACGTGATACCGCCGCTCGTGAGTTTTGACAGCGCCGCCTCGACCATTGAGGAAGACCCCGGTGGCGCGATTAGCGTGAATGTCACGCTCGACAACACAGCGGGGAACATCGCCAATGGTACAGCCGAAGTCAACATCATGCTTACCGGGACAGCCTCCACCAGCGGTAATGATTACACTCTCGTCAGTGCTGTGCCGGTAGTCTTTACCGGCGGGACATGGCCTGCCCCCGGCGGGACTTCAACGCTGACGGTAGATTTCAATGTGATCCCTGATACGTTTATTGAAGGCGACGAAACCATCATTCTCACGCTGAACGACGCCAACATCACCGGCCCTGTGGAACTGGGCGCGATTACCCAGCACACCCTTACTATCATTGATGCTATTTCCGAGCTGGAAGTCACCAAAACGGTTGCGCTGACGGTAGACGTGGCGGGCAACGGCCTGTATGACCCCGGCGACACCGTGACCTACACCATCACCGTGACCAACCTGGGGCCGAAAAACGCGGCGGACGTGGCGCTGGAAGATGTGCTGGATACTGCTCGGTTGGATATTGGTGCGGCGGTGATTACACCCAGCATCGGCGTTTACAACGCGGTCTCCAATGAATGGAGTCAGGACGGTGCGGGTGTGGGCAACGGCTTCGCGCTGGCGAACGGAGTCAGCCAGACACTGACAGTTGAAACTACCATTCTGCCGGGGACAATCGGGCAGACCATCCCCAATGTCGTGCAGATCAGCCCGGCCTTCCCACCGGCGGCTGCCGACCCGCTGCTCCCGAACAACCGGGCAGTGGCGAATTTTGTAGTGGGTTCGCCTCCGAACGCCACACCGATCCCCGGTGAGAGCGGCCTGGGCATTTTCGACCCGGCCATCAGCAAAATCGGGTTTCTGACTCCGGGGCAGGTGGGCGTGACCGGCGAACAGTTAGAATGGGTGATTACGGTGCGGAATCCCGGTACGATTGCCGGGCAGAATGTAGTGATTACCGATACACTGCGGGATGAACTGCGGGTAGACCGGGTGACGACCACCAGCGGGACGAGTAACATCAACGGGCAGACTGTGACGGTCACGATTCCGACACTTGCGCCAGGTGAAACCGTCCTCATCAGTATTTTCACGACGGTGTTGCAAGGTGTCGAGGTGGAGAATACCGCCTGTGTGGACGCCGATAACCAGGGCGACCCGCGCTGTGTAACCGCCTTCGCAGTGGGTGCGCTGCCGTCTACCGGCGAGACGCCGCTGTGGGCGCTCCTGGCGCAGGTTGCGCTGCTGGTCGGGCTGGCGGGGTTTGTGATTGGCGGGGCGCTGCGGGTGCGGGGCGCACGACAACGATAAGCACATCAACACAAACGGGGCAGGTTTGCGCCTGCCCCGCGACTACTGTATGCCTCAGTTAGAATGCTTCTCCGCTACTCGTACTTGAAGCGGCTCACGGCGATGGCAAAGAACACCGCCGACATCGCCAGCAGCACCCCGATGGGTAGCAGCACATCCCCCAGGCCGCCCTGGAAGAAAGTCAACTGGTTAAAGCCGTCCATCGCCCAGGCCACCGGGGAGATATGCCCGATGGTGCGCATGAACTCCGGCACGATGTCCAGCGGCCACCAGGCACCACCCAACGGCGCCAGTGCCAGCGAGAGCAGCAATGACAGCCCGCTGGCCTGCTCTTCGGTTTTGAGTTGAGTCCCCAGTGCGAACGACAGTGCCGTGATCGCCAGGGTATAGGACACCATCACCAGAATGAGGGCAATCGGGTCTTTACCCAGGTTCACCCCCATCAGGATACCCATCGCAAACACCACCGCATACTGAAGGATGCCCAGCAGGAAGCGGCTGAGGATTTTACCCCCCAGAAGCTGCGCCCGTGATACCGGCAGCGCCACCAACCGCTGGAGCGTCCACTGTTTGCGCTCAACTACCAATAGTGTCATCCCACCGAAGACGGTGAACATGACGAACATGCTGCCCATCCCCGGCACGGACTGTGCCAGGCCACTTTGCAAACCACCCGACTGTTCGCTGGTTTCGGTTTGTGCGGTCTGTTCATATTGAACGCTGACCGGATTGGCTTCCCAGATGCCAGCGGCACGATCATAGACTTGTTTAGAAAACGCCTCGCGGCTGGCCTCATCGAATGTGATGCCTTGAATCTGTCCGGCGACATCCGTGCCCACGCGGGCAGCTACAATCGCGCCGTTCACCCGCAGTACCGCCGCATCCACCGCCTGCCGAATAAAGCCCGGCGCGGTGAAACTGTCATTGGAGACATACGTGATGTGGGTTGGTTGGAAGGCTTCTACCGCCGCGCCGAATCCCGCCGGGATTTCGATCAATGCCAGGGTGTCGCCATCTTTGACACGCTGCTCCGCATCCTCGCGGGTAAGGACGGTCTTATCCCCCATCTGGCAGGAGTCATTTTCATCGTTTTCCGCCGGACACAGCAAGAGGCTGCTGTTGGCTTCGTGCAGGCTGGCGATAAATTGCGCCGAGAGCGCACTATTATCCAGGTCGAACAGGTCAACGCGAAGTTGACTGGATGAGCCAAAGGCGCCGCCGTTCACAATGCCGATGATATAGGTCATCGCCAGCGGCACCAGTGTGAGAAAGATGATATTCGAGCGGTCTTTCAGGAAGACGCGCAGATCGTTGATGGCAATGTTCACTATCTTATTCATCACGTCCTCCTTAAAGTGCCTCAAAGCCTCGGTTAAACAGGAGCAGCCCCACCAGAAACATGACCGCACCCTGTATCACCAGCACCACCAGATTGAGCAGAATGTCGCTTTGTCCCGCTGCTAACTGGGTAAAGGCGTTCTGCCCCCAGTAGATGAGCGAGAACCCGGCGATGGCCTGGGGGAGTTGGAAGCCAAATGCACCGCCCAGCACCGCCAGTGCGATATTCACTACCGGCCCGAAGGTCTGCGCCTGTTCCGGCGTCCGTGCCAGCCCGGCCAGCAGCATCCCCAACCCGGAGACGGCCAGCGAAGCCGCCAGCAGTACCAGCGCAATTAGGAAGAAGTTCGATCCCCAGATCAGCGCGAGTTCACCCTGGATCAGGCTGCCCACCACCGTGAGCGCAATCATCAACATCAACAGTTGGAACAGCACGGTGATGAACACGCCGATTAGCTTGCCCCCCAGGATGACCCAGCGCGGCGTCGGTGTAGTAATCAGGCGTTGCAGTGTCCAGTTACGGCGCTCATCGTACATCCCCAGCACACCGAATTGGGCCGTGAACAGCGCGAAGAACATCGCCTGTGACGCTCCGACTTGTACCAGAATACCGCCTGCCGCATTGGTTGATGTGCCGGATACGCTTTGCGAATCAATCGTAATCGTCGTGAAAGCCGGGTCAAAGGCACAGGCGAAGGCGGAACCGAAATCCATCGAACCGGCAGCCTGTCCCATCGTCGCCAGTCCGTAATCATCGGTAATCTGCCCGAAGGTCGCGGCGATAGCGATATTCCCCGTCTCGACTTGGTTGGTAATCCCGGTCACGATGCTGCGGATAATCTCCGCCGCTACCGCCCGGCCACTGTTGGCGTAAATCGTTACGCCGGTGGCTTCAATCTGTGGGTGCAGCACCGGGATATACGACATTTTCTGTGAAAAATCTTCCGGGATAATCAACAGCGCGGTATACGTGCCGTTATCCACCGCCGCGCGGGCGGCCGCTTCGATATAGGCGGCACTACCAGCGTCACCTTCCGGCGCGGTGATAGCCCCGTCAGCTACCAGACTTTGCGCCAGTACCGCGTCAAAAACCACTGCATCCGTCAGGGTATCGAGACTCATGGAAAATCCGCTGTCGCTGCTTGTCTCTGTCGTCAGATCACAGGCCGGGGCGCTGCTCTGCGAATCAGAACCCGCTGCCGAACTGATAAAGGCTGACTCGAAAATCTGCCCGTAGTTCGCGCCGAAACTGCTGCCTGCATCCCGGTTGATAATCGCCACCGGGATATTTTCGATGGGGACATCGCCGCCCCCTAATCCCCCGAAGGCCAGCCCGACAATAGAAGAGATCAGCAGCGGCGTGGCGATCATGATGAGGATCAGGTTGCGATCCGTGAATGTCCGGTAAACTTCCTTCCAGGCCATCGCCCATAGTTTGGTCATCATGGCGTCAGTCCCTCAGCGCCCGCCCGGTCAGGTGCAGGAATACGGCTTCCAGGTCAGGTTCGCGCACTTCCACCGAATGGATATCAATGCCATTGTCATCAGCCAGTCGCAGCAGTTCCGGTAGCGCCTTACGCCCGCGCTTGGCGTACACTGTGATTTCACCATCCGTGACCTGCCCGGAACGCACGGCCATCATCGTCCCGGTGGATTTTTTCTCGACCACCATCTCGGCGGCGTCTTCCAGCCCCGGTGCGGCGGACAATTCAACCGACTGGTAGATGACTTTGCTAATTCCAGCGACCTGCTCAAATTCTTTCAGCAAACCATTCTCAATCACCTGTTCGCCCACGCTGAAGATCAGGCGGTCTTCCTCACCCACCTGTTGAATGAGTTCACCCACTGTGCCGAGCGCGATGATCTCACCATGATCGATGATGCCAACCCGGTTGCTGAGTTCCTGCGCTTCTTCCATCAAATGGGTGGTATACAGGACGGACATGCCGTACTCGTCGCGTAGTTGGATGACGGTATCCAGAATGCGGCGGCGGCTCTGCGGGTCAATGCCGACGGTGGGTTCGTCCATATAGACCAACTGCGGCTTATGCAGCAGCCCAACACCGATATTCACGCGCCGCTTCATCCCGCCGGAAAAGGTATCCACCCGGTCATGCTGGCGGTCTTTCAGGTCAATGAAATCCAACACTTCGTCTACATTTTTTGCCAGTTCCTTGCCGCCCAACCCGGCCATTTTGCCAAAGAAATCCAGGTTTTGGCGGGCGGTCAACGTGGGATACAGCGCGATTTCCTGCGGTACGACGCCGAGCAACTGTTTGGCCTGCATGGGCTGTTTTGTGATCGAAAAACCGCCAATCACGGCATCCCCCTGTGTCGGGGTGAGCAGTCCGCTAATCATCGAAATCGTGGTGGTCTTACCGGCGCCATTCGGCCCTAACAGACTGAAAACCTCACCCTTCTCAATATCCAGATCAATCCCTTTGACGGCTTTGACTTCTGTGCCGTCCCGCCGTTTGAAGGTTTTCACTAACCCCCGTACTTCAACCAGATTGCTCATGCTGTGCCTCCCCTTTCACTATCCGATACGAAACTTCATTCGTTCGGCTATACATTGTAACGGGTTTATACCCGCTCTCCCCTGAATATCCAAACAAGTTCAACCCCTAGCGCATATGTGAGTCGTCCCATATACGTTTGAAGTGCACAGTTTGTTGCAAATACGGGGAATGGGCTAAAATCATCGTGTGATTTCACCCTGTTTTTAGAGAGGATTGATTCATGCATTCAGACCCAATCACCAGTGACCCGACGACATTTGACCCACAATATCCCGCTGACATGGTGCCGGTAACGATCCCCAGCGGCGGCGCGCGTCTGTTCGGCGTCATATACCGCCCGCAAGGCGCGGGGCCGCACCCGACTCTGCTGCTGCTGCACGGCTTCCCTGGCAACGAACGGAACTTCGACCTGGCACAGTATTTCCGTCGAGCAGGTTGGAATGCAGTGGTTTTCCACTACCGGGGAGCCTGGGGCAGCGAGGGCGATTTCACTTTCCAGCATGTGCTGGAAGATACTGCCGCTGTGGTGGCCTGGCTGCGGGGTGATACCGCCCGCGCGGAGTACCGTGTGGACACGGCACGGTTGGTCGTTGTCGGTCACAGTATGGGCGGGTGGGCGGCGCTAATGACGGCTGCTGCTGATCCGTCACTGGATACCGTTGCCTCAATTGCCGGGTGGAACATCGGCATGGATGTCAGCATGGTAGCAGATGGCGATGTCCCCCGTGAGGTGCTGCTGCCCTTCTTCGCTGAGAGCGCAGACCGGCTGCGCGGCACAACCGGCGCGGCACTGCTGGATGAAGGATTAGCATATGGCGGCGACTGGAATCTAATCAATTACGCGCGGGTATTGGCGGGGCGGCGGCTGCTGCTCATCGCCGGGGAGCGCGACGACGGCACCCCACCGCCGATTCATCACACCCCGCTAGTCTATGCTCTGGAAAAGGCCGGAGCGGAACAACTGACACACCAACTAATTGACTCTGACCACAGTTTCAATGACCGGCGCATCGCCCTGGCGCGAACCGTGCTGGACTGGCTGGGGGCGGTATAAGGTTGGTTACGAATAGCCCCTGGTTCGGACATCAATTTATCGAGATTACACACGAGAGGGAAATGCACCATGCTTCTACATAATAAAACGGTACTGGTCACCGGTGCGGGATCGGGAATTGGGCGGGCGGCGGCGCTGGCTCTGGCCGCGGAAGGCGCGAACCTTGTCATCAGTGATGTGAATGTGACCGGCGGCGAGAAAACCGCCGACCAGATCATGGATTCAGGCGGCAAGGCGCTGTTCGTCCGGGCGGATGTCACAAAGAGCGATGATATGGCGGCACTGGTCAATGTGACTGTGGATACTTTCGGACGGCTGGACGCGGCGGTCAACAATGCCGGTGTTTCAGGGGATATGCAGGGGCGACTGCACGAGTTTAACGAAGCCACCTTTGACCTGATTATGAACGTCAACCTCAAAGGCGTCTGGCTGTGCCTGAAGCATGAACTACCGGTCATGATGGCGCAAAAAAGCGGCGTAATCGTCAATATGTCATCCATATCCGGGTTGATCGGTGCACCGCGTATTGGCATCTATGCCGCCAGCAAACATGGCGTCGTTGGCCTGACACGCACCGCAGCAGCGGAGTATGCCCGTTATAACATCCGGGTCAACGCCATCTGCCCATCCTTCACCGATACGCCGATGGTGGATTCAATGGACAGAGAATTCATAGTTTCAGTTAATCCCATGAAGCGCCTGGGTAGGCCCGAAGAAATCGCTGCCGGAGTCGTCTGGCTGTGTTCAGAACAGTCCTCATTTGTGACCGGGCAGGCCTTGGCGATGGACGGCGGATTGTCTGCGCTTTAGGGATACTACGCTTTAGAAATCAAAAGTGGGACTCTCGACTGAGAGTCCCACTTGATTAGCTACTGGGTGACGCTTACAGTTATGCAGGAGGCGCTTCTTCTACTGGAAGGTCTTCAGACTCCACTACCGTCAGCAGCAGTTCGTCACTTTCGCTCACACCGACCTGCACCATGCTGGCGAATGGGAACTGTCCGGAAAGAATGCCGTCGGAAAGCGCATCTTCCAGTTCGTTCTGGATCAGGCGGCGCAGCGGGCGCGCACCATATTCGGGGTCGTATCCCTTCTCAGCGAACCAATCGCGGCCTTCTTCGGCGATTTCCAGCGAAATCGCGTGTTCGATCAACCGGTCAGCGACTTTCCTGATTTCCAGGTCAACGATCTGCTTGATCTCGTCCTTAGTCAGCGAGCGGAACACCACTGTCGCGTCCACACGATTGAGGAACTCTGGCCGGAACGCCCGGCGCAATTGCTCCATCACGTTCTTACGCATGTCGTTATAGCTTTGCTGGTCGCGCACTGTTTCATCACGCGGCACATCAAAACCGAGCGACGCATTCCCTTTGATGGCATCCGCACCGACATTGCTCGTCATGATGATGATGGCGTTGCGGAAGCTCACGGTACGCCCGCGTGCATCCGTCAATTGCCCCTCTTCCATCACCTGAAGCAGCATGTTAAAGGCCTCAGGGTGGGCTTTTTCGATCTCATCAAAGACGACGATGCTATACGGACGGCGGCGAATGGACTCGGTCAACTGCCCGGCGTCCTCATAACCCACATACCCCGGAGGCGCACCCACCAGACGGGCAACCGAGTGGCGCTCCATGAACTCGCTCATGTCGAGCTGTACCAGCGCCTCTTCACTGCCAAACAGGAACTCGGCCAACGCTTTCGTGAGTTCGGTCTTGCCCACGCCCGTCGGCCCCAGGAACATAAACGAACCGATAGGCCGACGCGGGTCTTTCAGCCCGGCACGTGCCCGGCGCACCGCTTTGCTGATCGCCAGAATCGCCTCGTGCTGGCCGATGATGCGCTTATGGAGGTCTTCCTCCATGTGCATCAGCTTTTCGCCCTCTTCACCCGCAATCCGGGTGACAGGAATACCCGTCCACATCGAGACGACTTCGGAAATATCCTCCGCGCCCAGGCGAGGCTGGTTGGTTTCCCGGTTCCAGTTCATCTTCAGGCGATCCAGCATCGCGCGCAGTTCGTCATATTGCCGGCGCAGTGCCTCGGCATCCTCTGAACTCCCGCCATCTTTTTCCATCGCGCCCAGGTCGTCCTCGATCTGTTCGATTTCGATTTCGGCTTTACGCACCTGCGCCGCTTCAGGACTCTTGTACATCCGTAGCCGGGCTGCGCCTTCGTCAATCAGGTCAATCGCCTTATCCGGCAGGAAGCGATCCGGCACATACCGGGCGGAGAGATTGGCGGCGGCTTCAATCGCCTCGTCAGTGATCTCGACGCTGTGGTGTTCCTGGTAAGGGATTTTGATCCCTTGCAGGATTTCGATGGTTTCCTCAATGGTGGGTTCATCCACCAGGATTTGCTGGAAACGGCGTTCCAGCGCGGCATCGCTTTCAATGTGCTTGCGGTACTCATCCAGGGTGGTCGCGCCGATGCACTGCAATTCACCACGAGACAGCGCCGGTTTTAGAATATTCGCAGCGTCCACACTGCTCCCGGCGGAGCCTGCGCCCACCAACATATGCACTTCGTCAATAAACAGAATGCTATCTGAAGATTTCAGTTCCTCGATCACACGCTTGAGGCGTTCCTCAAACTGGCCGCGATACATCGTCCCGGCCACCAGCGAACCGACATCCAGTTGCAGTACACGCTTGTTCAGAAGCTGCTTGGGGGTTTCGCCCATCACGATGCGCTGTGCCAGCCCTTCGACAATGGCCGTCTTGCCAACACCCGGTTCACCGATCAGCGCCGGGTTGTTCTTCCGGCGGCGGCTCAACACCTGAATCACGCGCTCAATTTCCGTTTCGCGCCCGACCACCGGATCGAGTTTGCCTTCACGCGCCATCGCGGTCAGGTCGGAAGCGAGCTGGTCAACCAGCGGAGTCTTGTTATCCGCCTTCGATTTGGGTGGCGTGCGCTCCTGGCTGGTTTGCGAGGTCTGCATCGGGCTTTCCTGCAAAACCTTGCGCGTTTGCTTGCGAATATCGTCCGGGCTGATGCCCAACCGACGGAGTACATCAATAGCGACACCGTCTGTCTGGCGCACTAACCCCAGGAGCAGATGCTCGGTGCCGATATAGTGATGCCCCATCCGACGCGCTTCATCTACTGCTAATTCCAATACCCGTTTTGTCCCAGGCGATAAATCCAGATTTGTCGCTCCAGTACGGGTTGACGCCCGTGTCATCTGTTCGACCAGGCCTTCAACGCGGGGCTGTTCCAAACCCAGGTCGCGCAGTACCCGTCCGGCGACACCGCCATCCTCTCTCAGCAATCCTAACAGCAAATGCTCGGTGCCGATGTAGTTGTGCTGGAGGCGTTCGGCCTCTTCTTGTGCCAGACTCAATACCTTCCGCGCCCGCTGGGTGAAACGTTCCATCTTATTGTTTGGCACGGTTTCGTTCCTCCGTTAATCTGTGACGAATGAACCGCCACAATATCAGTTACACGACTTCCAACTGCTTGTCACTGGTCGAAACACCAGCAAGACCACATAAATGAAAGGGCAGACTGTAAGGGACGTAGTCGTGTGTGTATCCTTGTCTCACAGTTTTTGGTATGGATCAGAACGACTGCTACTATCCTGATGCTTAGACACCTATCGCACTATAAATTTTACCAGTTATACCATGAGACGCTAGTGCTATTCACCTAAAGAATATACATAATCTATTAGAATCCACTCAGAAAGATTACAAAATTTAAATTCTGTTAAGCAAAAAAGGGGTAGCCTGTCGTGCAGCCCCCCTTAAAACGTATCGTATAAGGTTTTGCGAAGCGTTAGCTCACCAGCCGTTACTCGACATCGTCCCCGCTGAACCAGTCCAGGTCGAGGTATTCTGCTGAGTTGACCCGCTTCAGGCTCAGCCCCAGCCGCCGCTGCTCAATATCCATTTTGACAACCCGCAGCGTCAGCTTTTCATCCTCATTAACGACTTCGCGCGGATGGCTCACTCGTTGGTCGGACAGTTCAGAGATATGCACCAGACCTTCGATTTCGGGAAGGTCTTCCAGCCGCACGAACGCGCCAAACTTGGTGAGCTTGGTCACAATCCCCTGTACGAGTTGGCCGATGCTGTAGGTCGCGGCCACCGTATCCCAGGGATCGGCTTCCTGACGTTTCATGCTCAGGCCGATGCGCTTGTTATCCGGGTCCACGCTGATGACTTCCACTTTCACTTCCTGCCCAACAGACAGGAGGTCGCGCGGATGAGTCACATGCTTCCAGGACATTTCGGTGAGATGAACCAGCCCTTCGGCCCCACCCACATCCACGAATGCGCCAAAGTCTACCAGGCTCACCACACGCCCAGTGCGAACCTCACCAACCTGCAATTCGCCAATCAGGTTTTCCTTGCGGCTTTCGCGGGATTCACGAGTAGCGGCCCGTTCGGAAAGAATCAGCCGATTGCGGGCGCGGTCAACTTCCATCACCTTCACGGCAACTGGCTCGTTCACCATCGCTCCCCAGCGTTCCTCCGGGGTACCACCTTGCATCTCCCGCCGTCGGTCTGCGCCGATCTGACTTTGTGGAACAAAGCCACGCACCCGCCCGAAGCGCACAATCAGGCCGCCTTTGTTGTAGCCCGAAATACGCCCTTCGTAGACCTGTTTGCTCTTGACATATTCCTGTGCCAACCGCCAGTCCTGCTCCTCCAACGCGCGATTGAAGGATAACACCAGATTGCCATTGACATCGTGAGGATTCACCACATACACCGGGATAACGGCATCCTGTTGGAGCATCTCCAGTGTTTCCCGGTTCATGCGTTCAAGTTCACGACCGGGTATGACTCCCTCAGACTTGCTGCCCACATCAACATACACAGCAGTGGGTGATGTTGAAGTGATCTTGCCTTCCAGCAGATCGCCTCGTTTTGGCAGATTCACGTCCACTGTTTCTTGATCCAGCTCACCCGTTTCAACAGGCGCTGCCTCCCCGGCGGTATCAACAACCTGCTCTTCAACCACTGGCGTTTCTTCTGCCTGCGCCGCTGGAGCTTCTGGCGGCAGGGCTTCCATCACGCCTACATCCGGTGTGGATGTGGCTTCAGCAGGTTCCGGCTCGCCAGTGCTGGTGTCGGGCGCATTGTTGATTTGCGTTTCTTCCGACTCGGCGGTTGAAGGGGTAGTTTCCACCTCTTCGGACTCGCCCAGCCCTGGTACATTTGAATTCATGACGTTTGTAGTCTCCTGTACACCTGGGTACAGGGGCGAATTATACCCACTGCGCCAGAAAGAATCAAACACAAAACCTATTATTTGGGCAGTTGGCATCCATCGTTTATTTCTCGTGATATGACCGGAACGAGTAACTACTTGATGTGAAGGAGGAACACGATACTTTTCTGGTCCAGCCAGTTAGCATCTTAGCTGGTTAGCACTATAGGATTTCCGGCTATCGCGCTAACAGGCTGCTTTTTCCTGGCAATGGTCTGACTGTCATCAATTTTGACCGTTGGAGCTGACGAGCGAAATCCCAAAAATCATGCCGACGATGAAGACGATAAGCGCAAGAATAACGAAGCCTTCTAATGAGAGAAACACGATAACCTCCCCAGCGTATAAACTTACAGAAGATCACCACTTCGATATTTGCTTGATCTATTATCTTTATGGTAGCAAAAAAAGTGTAAAAGCAACCCCGCATTCGTAGGGGTTCAGAGGCGGTTGGTACCAAGGTGCTAGTTTTCTCAATGTTTTGGTATCGGGTTTTTGCCGTCCATCGCTGGCATTTTGTTGCAACCGGAGGCCAATTTGCGGCGGATTGCTTCTCAAAACGCGGTCTGAGATGGCTTGCCAGGGGAAGAAATGGGGTGTTTTTGCCGCAATTCGGGTTATCAGTCGTCAGTTTTCGGTGGTCAGTGGCGGGTTGTCCTTTATCAGGCGTCGGCGATCAGTCATCGGTTGTTGTTCGTGTATGGATTGCTTGTCGGTGTCAGCATAACACAGAACGCACGCAAAGTGGGGTATTTTTGCTCGAATTTTTGTTCAAACATTCGTTTCGATTGGCTGCTGGCCGCTGGCTACTGGCTTGTGAGCCGAAGGCTGGAAGTTACCTGAGTGGGTTTAATGGCTAATTTTGTTGGCGGGCGAGGCAGGCCTCGCCCCTACGAATCCCATCCGTTTTGCTGGATGGTCTTCGTTGAAGGCAGCGGTCAAGAGAGCTGTTGTCGTAGCAATTCCCTTCTCTGCTATAATGGGTTCACCTGTTTACGCTGATGGTTGGTGCGTCTGATGACCCAGAATCCGCCCCCTGAATCACATGAAGATGACCTGGCGCTGATCGCCCAGGTAAAGGCAGCCCGCCACACGGAGTCCGCCGACCTGACGATTCCTGAACCTACACCGCTGCCCCCGCCCTGGTTATTGCAGCAGTTCTACCAGAATGAGATCGACCTGGGTGCGGAACTAGCCACCCGTTTCCCGGATGTGCTGCTGCTTTCTGTGGGGCGATTCCGCAGTGTGGGCACGAAAACTCAGATTGGCGTCGCCAAACTCGCTACGGCAGATAACATGGCGACGCTGTTGGTCGAGACGGATGCGGTTTCACACGCGGTGCAGTTCACGTTCGCCTACAGCTCGGTGTACGCACTGCGGTTTCACCTGAATACGTTGAGTGAGTTAGATCGAGCGCGATGGCTGGAGTTGATGCGCCGCCCACAGGGAGGGCTGGCATTTCTGTGGAGCCAATCCCGCTGGGCAGACGATTATGTCATCAGTGTGGTGAAAGGTGGTTTTGCCAACCTGTATGCGTTTTCCCGCTTTGGTTACGAGGCATCTATCCGACTAGCGCCCGACCTGACGAAAAAACTATTGGACTGGTTGGAAACCCACTGGCAGGCACCCGCAAAAGCCACCAACGAAAAACCGTCCCAGTTGGATTGGTAGCCGGTCAGTCGTCCAGCGCCGCCCGCGCTTCCGGGGTGTTGATCCGGCGCAGGGCTTCAGCGGAGAACTGCTTGACGGCGCGGTCACTGTCTTTGAGCGCAACGGTTAACGCGGATACCGCCCGGTCATTCCCGATTTTCCCCAATGCTTTGGCCGCTGCCCGGCGCACGGCTTTATTATCATCAAACAACGCCTTAATCAGCCCTGGCACAGCGGGATTGCCAATTTGAATGAGCGCCCCGGTTACGGATGCCCGCAGCCACATATCATCGGCGCGTAAGGCCTGCAACAGAGTGGGAACGGCGGATTCAGCCTCGTCTCCGATTTTCGAGAGCGCCTGCGCCGCCAGGTAGCGCGTGCCGGGGTCGGCCTCGCGCACCAGTACCGTTAAATGGGGAACGGCGGGGGCGTAACGCACCTCAGCCACCAGGGCAATCGCCGCCGTGCGTTCATCGTCGGTTCCACCAGCGAGGTGAAGCAGTGCCTGTTCTAACTGTTCAAAATCGCTCATGTTGTGTCCTGTGAATAGTGGTCAGCCTTTTTGAACGGCCTGTCCCCGCCACTATACACGGAACTGTGCCGCATGTTAAGTGAGGTTTTGCTGAACATCCCGTGAGTTCATGGCTTGCGATTCGAAAAAGTGTGATATACTGCTGAACGCAACACCAACACGGAACAAATACCACGCACCGCGCATTCCGCGCCTTTCCGATTGAATACTCACTGCGATAGCCTTGCGTGTGTCGGCTGTCGTTCCCATAGATACAACGAAAGAACAACCATGCAATTTGAAGAACTTCAGCTCATTGAGCCGCTGCTGCGTGCTGTGCAGGCTGCGGGATACACCCAGCCCACGCCGATTCAGGCTCAAGCGATTCCCTACGTGATGACCCAGCGCGATCTCCTGGGCTGCGCCCAGACCGGCACCGGCAAGACCGCCGCTTTCGCGCTGCCGATCATCCAACGGCTGGCGGCGACGAAGCCAGCGGGCGGGCGCTATCTGCGGGCGCTGGTCTTAGCACCAACCCGCGAACTGGCCTCCCAGATTGGCGAGAATTTCGACACCTACAGCCAGTTTACCCCTATCAAGCAGATCACGATTTTTGGCGGTGTCAATCAGAAGCCGCAGGTTGCCCGCTTACAGCGCGGCGCGGATGTCCTCATCGCCACACCGGGTCGCCTGCTCGACCTGATGGGACAGGGCTATATCCGCTTAGACCGGTTGGAAGTCCTGGTGCTGGATGAGGCTGACCGGATGCTGGACATGGGTTTCATCCATGACGTGCGCCGGATTATCGCCAAAGTGCCGCGTAACCGGCAGACTCTGCTGTTTTCCGCCACTATGCCGCCCGATATTCAGGCGTTGGCCGATGACATTCTGGATGATCCGGCGTATGTGGCCGTGACTCCAGCTTACTCAACCGTGGAGACAATTGAGCAGGCCGTCTATTTTGTCGAGAAACCGAACAAACCGGCACTCCTGGAGCATCTGCTAGCAGATCGAACCATGCAGCGGGTACTGGTTTTCACCCGCACCAAGCATGGCGCGAACAAGGTCGTCAAGCAGCTTGACCGGGCATCAGTGAATGCCGAAGCGATTCACGGCAACAAGTCTCAATCCGCCCGTGAAAAGGCGCTGGCGAGTTTCAAGGCGGGTAAGGTGCGTGTGCTGGTCGCTACGGACATCGCCTCACGCGGGATTGACGTAGACGACATCACGCATGTCATCAACTATGACCTGCCGAATGAGCCGGAAAGCTACGTGCATCGCATTGGCCGCACCGGACGGGCGGGCGCGTCTGGCATCGCCTACTCGTTCTGCGATACGACGGAACGACCCTACCTGCGCGACATCGAACGGCTCATCCAGCAGCATATCCCCCAAGAAGCGGGACACCCGTATGAATCCCAGGCGGGCAAGCCACCAACTACCGACCTCGCGCCACGTAAGGGCGGCAGCCGTCCAGCGCAGCCGAATCCGGCACGCAGTAACGGGCAACAGCGCCCGCAACGCACGGGACAGCAAGGGAATGGCAGCCGATCCAATTCACAGCGCCGTCGCCGTAACCGGGGCGGCTATCGCGGGAACAATGCGTCCCACGACAACGCCGGGTAAGACCGATCGCACCCGATAGAAACACGCAGCGCCGGGGATGTCCTCGGCGCTGTTTTTGTTGTTGGCTAAATGAAGAGAGGTTACGCTTTAATCACCCAGTCGCCTTCTGGCATTTTCTCCCCGGCACGGATATGCACCTTCAGGCGGTTTTCCGCCGGGGTGATCGGGCATGACCAGTCCGGGCTGTAGGCACAGTAGGGGTTATATGCCCGGTTGAAGTCTAAATGGAAACGGTTGCCACCCAATGCTTCCGGCTCCAGGTAGCGCCCCGCGCCGTAAGTTTCCGTCGCCGCCCCCGCATCCACGAACGGCAGGAAGAACCCGTAATCTGCTTCGAAAATCGTCAGTTTGGCCTCTTCATCATCCACTTTGAAGGTGAATGTCCCGTAGCGGCGGTGCTGGCGGGTGTCGCCAGTGGTCGTCTGAATCGCGACGATCTGCTCATCGGTAAAGCGTTCGACGGTGACGGTCAGGTCGAGCGTTGGGTTGGGATCGTAATAGCGCAGGCCGGTGAACGCCGCTTTCTGCTCCGGCGTCAGCGGGGACTGCAGGTGCTGTTTGAAAAAGGTATCCTGCTGGCGGCGCTGCGCCAGGAGTTGTTCGGGAGTCATGGGGCTTCCCCTCGTTATTCTCGTATGTCTCCACTATTCGACGCCCCGCCCGGCATGAGTCTTACGCTGATTCTTCAGGATACGGCACGTCCACTACATCCGCGTCTATCGCGGCTTGCAGGGCGGCCAATTCTGCTTTGACCGTAGTCACCACATCAGCTACCGGGACAATCGTGATGTCTTTGCTGTCGCGCCGTTTGAGTTCCACGCCGCCTTTGTCCAGCGCCCGTTTGCCCACCGTCAGCCGCAGCGGGATACCAATCAGGTCAGCGTCATTAAACTTCACACCAGGGCGTTCGTTGCGGTCATCGTACAGCACTTCGATTCCGGCAGTCTGCAAGTCGGCGTAAAGCTGTTCCGCCGTCGCTTCGACCTCGGTTTCACCCTCGCCACGCACCAGGACGATATAGACATGATAGGGCGCGATGCTCACCGGCCAGATCAACCCGTGATCGTCGTTATGCGCCTCGGCGACACAGGCCAGCAGGCGGCCAATGCCGATACCATACGACCCCATGACAATCGGCTGTTCCTCGCCGTTGGCGTCCAGGTAGGTCGCCCGCATACTGTCGCTGTAGCGCGTGCCGAGTTTGAAGATATTGCCCACTTCCACGCCGCGTACCGTGTCGAGCGGTTGGCCGCAGTCCGGGCAGGCGTCGCCTTCGCGGGCGGCGGTGATGTCCGTCACGATGTCCGCTTTGTAGTCGCGCCCGTAGTTGACATTCAGCAGGTGATACCCGGCTTCATTCGCCCCGGCCACCAGATTCGGCGAGTCGGGAATCCGGTCATCCACCACGACCAGCGCATTTTTCACACCCACCGCCGACCCATAACCGGGAACCGCGCCTACCGCCCGGATTTCTTCCTCGGTGGCCGGACGTAGCGCCTTCGCCTTAACCGCGTTAGCGAGTTTCATGTCGTTGACTTCCATATCGCCCCGCAGAATCGCCAGCACGAACTGGTCGCCTTCCGCCCGTGTCGCCATGACAAAGTAGGCTTTGGCGGTTTTCGCTTCGGGGATATTGAGGAACTCGGCCAGGGACGCGATGGTGGTTGTCCCCGGCGTTTCGACCTTTTCTAGTGGCAGCGGCGCTTCCTGCTCCGGTGTGGGCTTGCGGAAACGGGCGACTTCCCGGTTCGCGGCGTACCCGCAGTGGTCACAGACCAGCAGCGTATCCTCGCCAATCGGCGTCAGGTACATGAACTCGTGCGCTAGCCGCCCGCCCATCATACCGGTATCGGATTTCACGGCCATTGTGGGCAGCCCGCAACGGCTGTAGATGCGGAAATAGGCCGTATAGTGAGCGCGGTACTGTTTATCCAGGCCGTCCCAATCGGTATCCAGGCTGTAGCTGTCCTTCATCGTGAATTCGCGCACGCGAATCAGTCCGGCGCGGGGGCGGGGTTCGTCGCGCCACTTGGTCTGTATCTGGTAGACCAGGAGCGGCATTTGCCGGTAGGAGCGAATCTCTTTTCGCGCCAAGTCCGTCACGACTTCCTCATGCGTCATCGCCAGCGCCATATCGCGTCCAGCACGATCCTGGAAACGCCCCATCTCCGGGCCAATCTGCGCCCAACGCCCGGTTTCCTGCCAGATGTCCGCCGGGTGGATGACCGGCATGGTGATTTCCTGTCCGCCGATGCGATCCATTTCCTGGCGCACAATCGCTTCGATTTTGTGCATGACCCGGCGTGCCAGCGGCAGGTAGCTGAATATCCCGGCGGCTAACGGGCGGATATACCCGGCACGGATCAGCAGTTTGTGGCTGGTAATATCGGTGTCGCCGGGCGCTTCCCGCAGCGTCTGGCTGAAAAGCTGGCTCATTCGCATGATGCAAGACTCCCTCCAGGAGGCATAAAAGAAAAGCGATCTGCCCGCGTATATGTTCCACGCGGATTGAATGCTGGATTGTCAATGTTTTATGGCTGATTAAAAACCCTCTGCTGGTTCCCACAACTCAATTTGATTGCCTTCCGGGTCACTGATCCGTGCAAAGCGTCCAAATGGTAGTCCCTGGATGTCGCCCTGCTGCTGAATACCTTCTTTTGCCAGGTCTGCCAACACCTTGTCAAGGTCATCTACCCGAAAATTGAACATAAATGGTGCAGCGGAGGGGGCAAAATAACCGGTATCTTCCGGGAAAATACCAAATACACTGTAGGCTTTTCGCTCCGGGTTCTCTAAGTCACGCCATTCAAAGAGTGGCACACTGTCCTCTCCGCCCCAGGGACTATGTGGTAATGGGCTGATGTTCAAGTGTTTGTCATACCAAGCTTGAAGCTCTTGTGGATTTTTCGACTTGAAGAAAATACCGCCGAAACCGGTCACACGTTTTTTCATGATGCTTACCTCCCGTTCCACGTCTTATCAACCTGATTTACACTCGCATTTTTCAATCATTGGCTTTTCAAAATGGGCAAGGCATGTTTTGCCCTTCCGAATCTCTCCCGTCTTATCGGGCGGGCTTCTTTCGAGACTTCACATTAAGGATAAAGCATAACCACAACGGTGGTTGGGAGCAAGAAACGGCGGTTACACCCGCCAGGGTAATTGCCGCCCATCGCGCCACCACACCCCCAAGTCGCCACAGGTGGCTGTCTCAAATTCCAGGCTGGCATACAGGTTACGAGCCGGGTTGCGCGTCGTCACCGCCAGTCCCATTTTCGTCAGGCCGTCCGCCTGGCAAGCGGCGATACTTTGCGTGAGGAGCAGGCGTGCCAGTCCCTGACGGCGGTGCGCCGGGTGAACGGCGGTATCCGCGACAAACCCCATTTCTTCAGAGACAACCGTCGCAATATAGCCGCACACATCCCCCGCCGGAGTCAGCACGACCAGACTGGCCGCTGCGTGCCAGCGGTCTATACCGGGGTAGCTCCCGATCCGCATATTCCGCAAAATCGCCACGAGCCGCTCTCCGGTAGCATCCGGCACAGCGGCAGCGTCAATTTCGGTGTGCTGGTTGGCCGCCAACGCGACATGCTCGACCTGGATTTGGTGCTGGTCGCCCCAGATTTCCAGGCGGTAGCCCTCCGGCAGCGCGGCGTCCGGGAGCGAGTCCCCGGCTATCGAACGCAGCATGGTACACCGCTCGAAGAAGACGACATCCTGCCCTTGCAGTGCAGTCCGGAAGGCGGGTGTCGCCACCGGGGAAGGCACTTCAATCACGTCCGCCGTCTCCCGCAGAGTCGTAAGCGTAACGTCGGTCAGCGCCATCACCCCTTCATCTGCCGCGTCCGGCCTGGCATAGAGAAACATCAGTTGGGCATAGGTGGGCGGGGTGTCTTTCCAGCGCCAACCGGTGAACGCGACGGGCTGACCATCCACCGTCCCGCATAATCCCTGTATTTTCCCTTCTGCGAAAACTTCCTGTACCTGCGCCAGTATTTCAGCGTCATCGCCCAACGCCTGACGGAGTAAAGCCAGGTGGCCGGGCTGGGTGGGGACAAACGGTTGGGTTGCAAACATCGGGGTATCCTTTACGCTGTATAACACATATAGACGATGGTCAAGGTTATGTCTGGTTCAGGGACGAACCGGAAATCACATGCCAGTGAAGATGCTTCGAGTCCTGGTACATGCCGAGGTTCGTCACTACCCGGCACGCGCCATGTGAGGCAACGATTTGCCCGGCAACCCGCCGGATAACCGCCATCATTTCGGCAAGCAAAGCATCATCTTCCAGGCTCAATAGTGAATCGACATGGTGCTTGGGAATCACGACGATATGAACCGGGTAGGCTGGCCGCGTGTGATGAAACGCCAGGACGCGATCCGTCTCGATCAACTTCTCAACTGCCGTTTTCCCACTCAATACCTCATCGCAGTAAAAATCGCCAGTCATACCCCACCCCGCGTCCATCCACCCATGTGCAAACAGGATAAATCATGCCCGGTACTCGGCGCAAGTGACGAAACACTGACGGCAGCCTACCCGAAGCGCCACCCAAACCATCACCATCAGGACTGCCCTTTTTGCGCACTCTTCCCGAATCTCATAGAATATCCGAAGAAAACCCACGCAAACCTGCACAATTGAGGGAGTTGCACATGGCATCATCAGATGAAGTCGGACGGCTGCTGGACGAAGGAATCGAAGCCGTTAAAAAAGGGGACTATCCCACCGCAATCCAGTTGTGGTCACAGGCGATTGCGCTCGACCCACAAGATGAAAAAGCCCTGGTCAATCGCGCGACGGCCTACAGCCAGATCGGTAACGCTGAAGGCGCGCTGGCTGACCTGAGCGCTGCCTTGCAGATTAACCCGAATAACCTGCACGCCTATTTCAGCCGCGCAAACCTGTATAACGCGCAGCGTAAATTCAAAGAGGCACTGGCCGACCTGAACAAAGTGATTGAACTCAATCCGGACGATGCCGAGGCCTACTATAACCGTGCCAACACCATGACGAACGCTTACGGCCACATGGCATCCTTCTTCTCAGGCGATCAGAAAGTCAGCAACCTGATGGGGACATTTAATCAGGTGATGGATGATTACACGCAGGCGATCAAGCTCAATCCGAATGTCGCCCAGTTTTATGCGAATCGCTCCGGCATCCAGTTTGAGTTGCTCCAACGGATGCAGGCCCAGCAAACCCGCGTGCAGCAGGTAAATACGCCGAAAATGTTCCAACAGCAGACAGTACGGAAGTTTGACCCCTCATTGGCGGATGCGCCGCTCAAAGACATCAATAAGGCGCTTGAGCTTGCCCCGAATACCGCCATATATTGGAAGAATCGCGGCGTGATTAAGTTCATCCTGCTCAACAAAGTACCGGAAGCCCTGGCTGATTTCACCCGCGCGATTGAACTGGACCCGAAATTCGTGGATGCGCTGGTCTTCCGCTGCAATGCCTATAACCGCAGCGGGAAAAACGACCTGGCCGCTGCTGACGCGACCCGCTGCATTGAACTTCAGCCGGATGAAGCCAATCATTATTTCAACCGGGCAATCGCACGGCACAAGCTGAACGATCACCAGGGGGCGCTCAACGACCTGGATGAAGTCATCCAGCGCGACCCGAAGCATATCAAAGCGTACCCCAACCGCGCGGAGTGCTATACCGCGCTGGGTAAGAAGAAAGAGGCGGTAGCCGACTGGGAGCAGTATCTCGCGCTGGGTGGTGGCCGGATGTTTGGTGACGAGGCCATCGTCAAAGAGAAAATCAAGAAACTGCGGTCATGGTTCCCGTTCGGGCGGTGAACCGGTTCGGGCGGTGTGGTCTACACAACTGGCAGGCTGGACAGATGAAATGGCGTTCACAAGCCGCTACAATAGAGCCTTAATGATGATGACGCCGTGAGCAAACAGGCCGTTCCGTGCGCAAGGCAACATGAAACGACCAGCCTATGAAACGGCTTAACAGTGCCACCCCGATGCAATCTAAGGAGACTACACCGTGAACGTCCAATCCATTCTTGAACAAATGACTCTGGAGGAAAAAGCGGCTCTCTGTACCGGGGCGAGTGCCTAGACAACTACCCCAATTGATGGAGATGTTCAACGCTATGCCGGTGGTGAGTGTGCTGCTGTTCCAGCCGGACGCCTGGCCCAAGCACCCCGAAGAACCGATTGGTGACCTGCTGGCGGAGGTACATCACCGAAAAGCGTGAGCCGTAAACCGTGCGTGCCGATCACAAACGAGTTTGACCATCTGATGGAGGAGAGTATCGATGGATACTCCCCCTCGATACCCCCCCTGGGATCATTCCCTCTTTGGTGCAATTCCTGTAGGGGCTACATCATGAAAATGCATGAGCAATTTGTTTCGGCTTTCCACCTGATGACGAAGCCACGCGGCGCGATCTGCAACCTGGACTGTCAGTACTGCTACTTCCTGAGCAAAGAGCGCCTCTACCCGGACAGCGACTTCCGCATGAGCGAGACACTGCTGGAAGAATACACACGCCAGTACATCGCGGCGCAGCGCGTGCCAGAGGTGACGTTTGCTTGGCAGGGCGGTGAACCGACGCTGATAGGACTGAATTTCTACCGGCAGGCAGTGGCCTACCAGCAGAAGCACAAGAAACCAGGGATGCGGATTTACAACGCCCTGCAAACCAATGGCGTCACGCTGGATGATGACTGGTGTCAGTTCTTCACCGAGAACGACTTCCTGATTGGCGTCAGCCTGGATGGGCCGCAGGCACTTCACGACACTTACCGCGTGGACAAGGGCGGTGCGCCGACCTTCGAGCGAGTCATGCGCGGGATTAACCTACTCAAGCAGCACCGCGTCGAGTTCAACATTCTGACCGCCGTTCACGCCGCCAATGCCGATCATCCGGTGGAAATCTACCGCTTCATGCGGGACAAGGTAAAAACCCGGTTCCTGCAATTCATCCCGATTGTCGAGCGCGACAATACGACCGGCTACCAGGAAGGGAATGCCGTGACCGAGCGTTCGGTCACGGCGGAGCAGTACGGCCAGTTCCTGATCGGCGTTTTTGACGAGTGGGTACGGCATGATGTCGGGCAGGTCTACGTGCAGATTTTCGACGTGGCGCTGGCGGCCTGGTCGGGTCATAATCCGGGGTTGTGCATTTTTGAGGAAACCTGTGGCCGGGCGCTGGCACTGGAACATAATGGCGATGTCTATTGCTGTGACCACTTCGTAGAGCCGACGCACCGACTCGGCAATCTGGTGGACATCCCCCTAACCGAACTGGTGAACAGTGAACGGCAGCGGACGTTCGGGCTGGCGAAGCGCGACACGCTGCCGCAGTACTGCCGGGAGTGTGCGGTGCGTTTTGTCTGCAACGGAGGCTGCCCCAAAAACCGCATCATTCAAACGCCGTCCGGCGAGCCGGGACTGAACTACCTGTGCGCGGGGTACAAGGTGTTCTTCACCCACATTGACGAGCCGATGCGCTTCATGGCCGCTGAACTGGCACAGCGCCGCGCTCCGGCTAACGTGATGTTGCACCTGCACCGGAAAGATGAAGAATTGCAAGCCGCTTTTGCGCGTGCTGGCCGTAACGATCCCTGTCCATGTGGCAGCGGGCTGAAATTCAAGAGGTGTCATGGTCGCCATTCGTAAGATGAACAAAATCTCCTACTCATTCGACAAAGCCAACCTGCGAGCCGACCTGCTGGCCGGGTTGACGGGAGCGGTAGCTGGCGCACCGCAGGCGATGGGGTTCGCGCTGATCGCCGGGGTCAGTCCGGTCTATGGTCTGTATGCCGCCTTTGTTTCGACCATTGTCGGCACGCTCACCAGCAGTTCCACTCTGATGACGATTGGGCCGACGAATGCGCTCGCCCTGGTTGTCTTCAGCACCCTGGGCAATACCAGCAGTGTCAGCATCGAGAAGATGGCGGTACTCTCGCTGCTGGTGGGTGTGTTCCAGGTCGCCTTTGGTCTGCTGCGTCTGGGTGATCTGACGCGATTTGTCTCGAATGCCGTCATGACCGGGTTCATCGCTGGGGCGGGTTTGCTGATTATCCTGGGGCAGCTTGCTCACGTATCGGGTTACGACCCGCAGACTATCGCCGGGTGGCCGGAACAGCTTTCCTCCAGTCTGCCACGCTTCTTCGACTGGCTGGTGCATCTGCCGCAGAGCCAACCGCACACGCTCGTGATTGGGGTCGCCGCCATCATCATCATTGATCGACTGCATCACACCCGGTTGCGGAATATCGCCACCCTGGTCGCTATCTTCGTCACAACGGTGTTTATCCTGGTTGCAGGCTGGTCAGATGTCGCCATCGTCGCGCATGTGCCGCAGGGGTGGCCTGCGCCCATCCTGCCTCCGATACAGTTCGCTCCCGAACTGCTGTCCGATGCGCTGGCGCTGGCGATGCTGGCACTGGTGCAGAGTGCAGCGCTGACCCAGGCAGTACGGGAGCCGGACGGGTCGGTTTCCAACACCAACCGCGATTTCGTGGCGCAGGGTCTGGCGAATCTGGCGGGAAGCCTGTTTCAGGCCTTGCCGGTGGGCGGGTCACTGTCGCGCACTGCGGTGAACATCAATGCTGGTGCCCGCACGCGGCTGGCAAATCTGATCGCCGGGCTGAGTATCGGCCTGATTCTGTTGGTGCTGGGGCCGGTGGTGGAGTCCATCACGCTGGCGGCGTTGGCCGGTCATCTGATTGTGGCGGCAATTAGCCTGATTCGTCCGGAGCGGATCAAGATTGTCTGGAATGTCACTTGGACAGCCCGGGCGGCTATGATCGCCACCTTTGCCGCCACGCTCCTGCTGCCATTGGAATACAGTATTTATATTGGAGTGGGGCTTTCACTGGCGCTGTATCTGCACACCTCATCCCATTCGTTGATTGTGGAACAGCTCATCCTGGTGGAGGGCGGGCGGTTTCGCGCCGCCCCCCTCCCGCCGCAGCTTCCCACCAACGAGGCCATTATCATCAACGTGCGCGGCAGCTTGTATTTTGCGGCAGTAAAGCACCTCGAGTCCTTACTGCCCCCGCCCCGCCCGCAGCAACCCACCATCGTGATTATCCGGCTGCGCGAAAGCCATGATCTCGCCAGTACCGCGCTGCGGTTCCTGCTGCAATACCAGGAACGGCTGCGCCAGGAGGGCGGTGATTTGCTGCTAGCGGGCCTGTCTGAGGCAGTCTGGCAGACGCTGCAACAAACAAATATGGTGGCGAAATTTGGTGCGGATAACCTCTATCATTCTGACAACACCTACTTCGGCGCGACCGAAACCGCCTATCATGCTGCCATGCAGCGTTTCCTGCCGCCCCCGACGGAGACGGATGAGCCGGAATAGCCCGGATAACGGTTTCGGCGGATACTTCCCAGGAATCAAAACAGGTGACGTGACCGCCACCTGTTTTAAGTGACCCAGATAAGACCCAATCCGAACCCTACCCTTCCCATAAAACCGCATTATTCCTCCAGCAACTGATCTTTCCTCAGAGTGCAAATCTCCTGCGCCTCTCGAATAAACATTAATTCGGCTTTTTCGGTGAGCCGAGAGAGGAGTTGCTCCCTCGACCCACCTTGAAGCACCGTCGCGGAGGCCAACGGCACTCCCATCTCACAGAATAACACGGGTTTGCAGTGCGTTGGTTTCAGGGCGGTTTCGTTCAACGTTTTCAGTTTGCGGAGGATTTCCCCATCATGACTCGGATTTTCGTGTTCACCAACCATAAAGGGGGTGTCGGCAAGTCGACATCCGCCACCAATACTGCTTTCGGCATCGCTTCCATGCTGCGCCGCGCCGGTGCACCCAACGCCCGCGTCCTGCTGATTGACACCGACAGCCAGTCCCACGCTACCCTTGTGACCACTGGGACGAAGGACTTCGGCGCCGATGACAGCCTGTACAGTGTCCTCATGGCTGATCGCCAGAACGCCGCCCAGACCCTGCTCAACTGTATCGTCCAGTCCACCTGGGATGAGAACCTGCACGTGCTGCCCGCCTCTCCCATGCTCGAAGGCGCGGAACGGGAGCTGATGGGGATTGCCGGTGCGCCGTACCGCCTGGCCGACCCCCTCAGCCGTATCGCTAACCGGTATGCTGCCATCGTCATTGACACCCGCCCGTCTTTCTCGCTCATGACCGAGATGGGATTGATCGCCGCGACCGATGCCATTGTCCCGGTCGAGCCACGCTACCTGGAAACCGTCGGTCTGATGAGCGTGATCGGGAAGATCAACGACATCCGCGAGGGCTGGCGCATCCAGAACCTACGCGTGAGCGGCATCCTGGTCACCAAGATGAACAGCCGCATCCGGGGTCACAATCATCTTCTTAACGAACTCAAAGGGCATACCGTGTTAGGCAAGCTGCTGGTCGGTGTGATTCCCTCAAATGAAGCCGTCTCATATGCCCACCAGAACCACCTGAGCATCTTCAGCTACGACCCGAAAGCCCCCGCCAGCAAAGCCTATGCCCAGTTCGTCGGCAGGCTGGTGCAGCGCATCGCTCAGGGAGGTGCATAATGCCTCCGAAGAACCAAACACACCGGATTGACGAACTGCTGGGCAGCGTGACCGAGGAACTGCTGCTGGGCAATCCGCAACAGTTCGAGGACAACACACTGCGGGTAGAACGGCTGCTGCTGGAGATGGTGCGGCCCGACCCGGTGCAGCCGCGCCGCGTGCTGCCGGAGCACCTTCACTTCGCCTTCCACGGCAACCGATTGACGCCGACCCAGGCGTTGAAGGAACTCGTCCAATTGGTGCAGGTGGCGGCTCGCCAGCGAGGACGCCCGTTCAACAATGTCCTCGAACTTTTGCCCAACCCGGACGACGAGAGCGACGAGGAACAGATCGTTCACCTGTCACCCGAAGAACAGCTGCTCCATGATCTAGTCAACCTCGCCATCACGATCCGCGATGATGGACAGGTGAACCCACTGACGGTCGTGGATGTCTCGCAAGGGGTGACGCAGCAGTTCCGCATCGAGACGGGTGAACGGCGCTACTGGGCGACATGGTTGCTGCGGGACTTCGTGCCAGGGTACACCAGAGATGGGATGATCCCATGCCTCATCATCCCGGCGGAGCGGTCATCGGTGTTCCGGCAGGCGAAGGAGAACACCGCGCGCAGCGGGTTGTCGGCAATTGCGCTGGCGCGGCAGGCTGCGCTGCTGCTTTTAACCGTACATGGTTATCAAATCCCCGATACCGCTGTCTCTAACGACTTTTACCGGCAGGCACTCAATCTCGATCTGCGTGGCAAACGGGAGTACACCGAGGCCGTGCTTAGTGCGATGGGTGGAATCAAGAAAGGACATTTCAGTGCTATTAAGGCGTTGCTGCGGTTATCGGATGAGGCCTCAGAACTGGCTGACCGTCACAATATTGAAGAATTCAAGTTACGGTATGTCGTCCCGCTTCCTGAAGAGTACCATGCAGAAATCGTGCGCCAGATCATTGATTTCAATCTGACCAGTAAGCAGGTCAAAGAGCTATGTGAAGGTAGTGATCTGGAAACCGATGATGACGCTAAAGGTGATCCTCTGCCTGCTGCTGCGCTGAAGATGGCAAAGGTCACAAAAACCATCAATGCTTTGTCGGCGCAGGATATTGCGCGTGCCCTGATCCAGCAGGAAGGGGATGCCAGCATCGCTTATGCCCGTTTGCAGGCGCTCCAAAAACTACTTTCTGAGGCACAGCGCTATTTGAGCGCCGATTAAAAAGGTTCGCGTGCGCGAACCTTTTCGGAGACAGAGATGAATACAAGTCGTTCCCCACCCGGAAAGAAAAAACCCACTTGATGAACACAGGTGGGCTGGCGGAAGTGATATAGTTTGACCTCGACACTCAAACTGTATCACATCTCCGGTCTTCCTGCAACTGAATTTGTATCCCTTTTTGTCATGTTTTCACACGACCTTTGTATCACTTTGCCTGGAGACCGAGATGACCGCCCTACAACTCTCACCGAATGACGCCTATGCTTTCCGCCGCGTCCTGTCCAAACTGGACGTACCGGACGACCTGGAACTCTCCCCCATCGCCCGCCTGCTGCTCACCGCCCTCGACCCGCAGCACAACCCTGCTGGCTGGCAGACCCTGCAGGACATCGCTACTGGCGACCATCAGGTCCTGCAGCAGATCATGTACATTGACCCGAAAAGCGCCCCACCCGTACCGGAGAAGCCGGTGGACGAACTGTTCGTGCCGCCGCTGCCTGACAAGGCGCAGTTGGACGCTGCCCTGGTTCAGGCGGCCAATCAAGTCGGACGCTTCCACCGGGACTGCGCCCACTGGCTGGCACGGAAATCGCCGATGACGCCGCACATCTTCCTCGAATCGGCGCCGCTGTGGGCAGCTGGTCTGGCGATTGCCCGCCGCTGTGTCCTGCGCCTGAGCTTCGACGACATCCACCCCAACCTGTACTTCCTGTGGGTGGCACCAACCACCTACTACCACAAGAGTACCGGACTGAAGGCCATCACCAAACTGGTGCGAAATACCTTTCAGCACCTGCTCCTGCCAGAAACGACCACGCCAGAGATGCTGATGGCGAAGCTCGCCGGGCAGAAACCGGCCAACTACGACCAGCTGTTACCCATTGAGCAGAAACTTGAAGAGCAGGGCATCCGCTTCGCCGGGCAGCGCGGTATGAGCATTGATGAGGCCAGCAAGATACTGATCCCGAAAAAGTATATGGAGGGCCACTCTGAGGCGCTGATGCAGTTGTTCGATGCCCCGGATCGCATGGAGCGTGAGTTGCGGGGTGACGGCAAGCTCATCATTTACAACCCGGCGCTCTCGCTGATTGGCGCGACCACCCCGGCCATGCTGGCGCGTTACCTGGGTGATGCCGAGTGGGAGAGTGGGTTGATGGCGCGTATCCTGGCGCTGACCCCAACCGAGAAAGATGTGCCGTATGTTGTCAGCGAACCATCGCCGGAATTGAATCAACAAATGGAGAACCTGCGGGCACGGCTGCTGCGGATTCACAACGCCTTCCCAACCCCGCCGGAATGGTCCGCTCTCTACAGTGCTGATGAACCCGCCAGTCTGCCGACTATCGAAGCGCAGCTTGATGCCGAGGTTATGGCGCGTTTCAACGCCTACTCCGAAGCGATGCACGAACTGACCGATCCGCGCCGGGGACTGGACGAGCGACTGCGCGGCAATTACGGACGTTTCCCGGTGCTGGCGCTCAAGATCGCCCTCATCCTGGCGGTGATGGATTGGGTCGAAGACGGCGCAAAGGGTATGCCGCGCATCTCGTTGGCGCACTGGGGACGGGCGCAGTTGCTGGCCGAGTCGTATCGGGCATCGGCGCACCGGTTGCTGGCGGAGCTGAACGTCAGCCAGGATGTGAAGAACGAGCAGAAAATCCTTGACTTCATCGCTCGCGCCCAGAAGGACAACCCACCGACCAAGCGCGAAATTCATCGTGGCACCGGGATCAAGAACCGCAAAGAAGCCTACGCTGCGGTGGACGCCCTGCTCGAATCGGGCGTCATCGAGGCGCTGGAACGTAAGACCGGCGGACGCCCCACCCAGATATACCGGCTGGTGCAGGATTGAATGCAACTTGTGGCAGCGGTTTTGCCAGAAGTCAGAACTTTTGACTTTTGACATATGGCATTTCCACTGCCAAAAGTTTTCGAAGAAAGGGAAAACATCATGCTGGATACACACGAACTCAAAGCGCGGATTGACTGCCGTGACCTGGTCGAGCATGACCTGGGAAAACCGAAATCACGGAGTAGTAGCTACAGCACCTATAAATGTCCGCTGCATCACGAAACGAAGGGCTACTCGCTGGTGGTGTATGCCGACCACTGGCGCTGTTTCGGCAAGTGCCAGCGCGGTGGCGATGCCATCGCCTGGATGCAGGCCTACCACCAACTTTCCTTCCACGGTGCTTGTGAACGACTCACGTCGGGCGATCTACCGCAGGTGAAACAGCCACAGCGTCACCAACCCGAATCAGCGTCGGACTCTGAACCGCCGGAGGATGCCTGGCAGCGGGCGGCGCGTGAGGTAGCTCAGATTACGATGGATACCCTGTGGGGCAAAGAGGGCAAACGCGCCTGGGACTATCTCGAAACAGAACGCGGGTTGACTGAGAAGACCATCGTGGACGCCGGACTGGGCTACATCCCTGGCGGCCACCGCGAGTGGAAGACGATTGCCGGGCTGAACGTGCCATGTGGCATCGTTATCCCCTGGTTTGGCGACGGCGTGATCTGGGGCATCAAGGTGCGTCGCGCCGCTGGCGAGCCGCGTTACCAGCAGGTACGCGGCGGACGCATCAGCCGAGGGCTGTACCTGGGTGATGACATCCGGCCTGGCCTGCCGATTCTGCTCACCGAGGGGGAGTTTGACGCGCTGATCGCCCGGCAGGTGGGTGAGGGACTGATCTCAGCGGCGGCGATTGGCAGTGCTGCCAACCGGCGCATCCATCTGCGCTGGTATCCGAAGTTCCTGGCCGCGCCGAGCATCCTGATTCGCATGGATGCCGACCAGGCGGGACAGGGTGCAGCAGCACAAATCGCCAGCCTCTCGCGGGCTGCCCGCTGTGTCCAGGTGCCCCAGGGCAAGGATGTGAACGAGTTCTATATGACAGCCGGGCATGAAACGGTGCGGCGATGGATTGAGGCGATGGTGTGATCTACCCACTCCCCACCGCCAATATACGATCCAGGCGGAAGGTGCGGGGAGCGGAGTCGAGATGGCACCAGGCTTCGACATAGGTCGCGCCGTCGCGTTCGTAGATGGTCTGCGGCTCGATGGTGCGCTCGGTTTCCTCGTCGGCATACGGGCTATAGTAGCGGATGTGCACCGCCGAAGCAGCCTCATGCGCACCCTCCACCGCCTGGCGGATACCCACCGGGTCGTGCTGCGGGCGTTCTTCCGGCACATCCCCCGGATAGCGCAGCGTCCCCTGAATCCGCCCGACATAGGCATCCACCATGCCTCCCAGCGTCTCCAACCGGTCACCCAACTGGGCTTCTAAGGCGCGCGCCGCCGCGCCGGGGAACATGACCGGGGCGGGAATCAGGCCGCTGAGTTCCTGGCACACCCGCAGTGCCAGCCACAGATAAGCCGGGTCGCTGTCGTTGACGCGCGGAATGGGGTCGGCCCGGCGGTCAGGCAGCGGCGGGACACGGTAGCCCCGGCGGATGAGCCGCAGCCGCAGCTTGTACTCGTCACGCACGACGATGTGACGGGGCGAGAGCTGTTCCCCCAGGAAAGGACGCAACCGCCAGTCCTTGCGGATGGCCGTCATGTCCTCCGGTTGGGCGACTTCCAGCACGGCGGCATGACGGATTCGTACTTGATGCGCCGCCCGTCCCCAGTCTTCGAGCTTGTGCCGGGCGGAATCCGGGAGCGGTGCCCCGGTCAGGTCGACCAGGGTGCGGATGAGGTGGGGGATCGTCATACCGGATTCAACTGCACGGGCGATGCAGGCTGTATCCAACCGCAGCCCGGCGTCATCCACCGCTGCCCACGACAGCAGTTCGACCAGCGGCGGCAGGGATGGCACACTTGGAAGCGTGATTCCAAGCGAATCGCGGCAAATATGCAGTACCGCATGTCCCGTTTCAGCAAAAACCGGCGCCCGCCGCGTCATCTGCCCGAGGTCAACCGCGCCCACGCCCAGCCAGCGCAGCGGGCCAAGCAAGGCAGCCCGCATGTGCGTCACGGCGAACGGGTCGAGCGTATGCAGGTTGATGGCAGCCGCCACCGAACCGACGGTGTAATCCCCCGGCGGCAGATCGGCCAGGGCGTCCCACACCCTCTCGCCTACAGGGGGCAGCCGGAAGGTCTCCCACAGCGGCTGGCGGGTATGGAGATCGGCGCGGATGGCGGCCATCAGGCGGGCATGAGCCTTATTATAAGGAAGGCGCAGCCAGCCCCAGGCTTCGGCAGTGGGCAGCAGGACGCGGTCTTGGACGCTGACCAACCCGGCAACCAGGGCGAGATAGTGCAGGAAGCGGACGCGCCCGGCGGCGAATTCACTGCGGACACCATCGAGATTTTCCGGGATGCTCAGGCGAGCGTTGATGGCTTTCAGGGCATAGGGCGGCAGCCAGCGGCCATGCCAGGGGCGGATTGGCGTGTGCAGCAGCGTCCCCAGCAAAGCGGCCACATCGCGCACGATTCCCGCCGGGTCGAGGTCGGGCGCATCCCCGGCCCAGACCGCCGTTTGCGGGTGGGGCACATCCGGCAGCAGCGCGGCGACGGTCTCCGGCAGCAGGACGGCCTGGTGATCCTGCACTTCGATCAAGCCCAGAAACCACAGTTTTTCGGCAATCGAAATTGGGCGGCGCCAGGGATGGGGCGGGGCGTCATCACGCCAGGGGCGGTAGCGGCGAATCTGGCCGAAACGCTGGGTGAAGATATAACGCATAATGCGGCCATCATGCGCCTTGAGCGCCATCAACGCCGCTCGTTCGTCATCCGCAAGCTGCCGGATAACCTTCGCCAACTGGTTTTGCCCCAACAGGAAATGATGCAGCGCCGCCAATGCTTCGGCGTGTGTCCAGCGGTTGTCGAAGTGGAAATTGTGCATTCGAGCTGTCGCCCGCAGGTCGCGCCAGGTACGGTTCGCCAACAGTTCCATCCCGTTTTGCCCCAAGTTCATCGGTTTTCCCTCTTATAAACCTCACCCCTGACCCCTCTCCATGGCGATGGAGAGGGGAAAATGAGCAAAGTGAGTAGGGGTGAGGTGCCCGCATTATACCCCGCGTTTTTGTAAGAATTTTCGGTAAGCGAATTTGCCCCAAGGCCGCAAAAGGCGATTCTGGGGTGATTAGCGGCGATTCGGCGGATTCTTGAGCGGTTGTGGGGCAAAAAATTTTTCGGTGAATCTGCACAAACTCACCGAAAATCGTATTACCTGGCCGCAGCCCGCGAGCGTTTGCACAGAGGTGGAAAACTTGCGTTCCGGCGCGAAATCGGATAGCATAGAGGTGCGGGGCAAACGAGGGTCTCGACTGAGGCTTACCCCTTCGGGGGATTGAAACAATAACTCACTCCCTCCACAAAACAGGAATTCCATGTGATGAGTCTCGACTGAGGCTTACCCCTTCGGGGGATTGAAACACAGACGGGAAGTAGGTTGTTTTGCTGCCCACCTTCGGTCTCGACTGAGGCTTACCCCTTCGGGGGATTGAAACATTGTACTCACGATTACTTCTCTCCTTAGCTTGCCTCGTCTCGACTGAGGCTTACCCCTTCGGGGGATTGAAACACTAATGCTAACAGTTCTGATGTCATTTCTTGTCCCTTGAGTCTCGACTGAGGCTTACCCCTTCGGGGGATTGAAACGCAACAAAGTTCGGGGTTTCTACAACACGTTGAGTCACGTCTCGACTGAGGCTTACCCCTTCGGGGGATTGAAACTCAATCTCGGGACAATCGCTGACATATACAAGCTCACCGTCTCGACTGAGGCTTACCCCTTCGGGGGATTGAAACTCTACGCCCGGATGGCGGTTGATGGTCCGTTAGGCTCGTGTCTCGACTGAGGCTTACCCCTTCGGGGGATTGAAACAAACGCCTGCCTGCGGCTGAACGGTTGTGCCATTCTGGGTCTCGACTGAGGCTTACCCCTTCGGGGGATTGAAACGTATCACGAACGAGGCCAACCCAACTAACAAAATCCAGGGTGTCTCGACTGAGGCTTACCCCTTCGGGGGATTGAAACACTGAGATCGTTTGTCCGTACAAACAAGCCGTAGTCGGTGTCTCGACTGAGGCTTACCCCTTCGGGGGATTGAAACTATACTGCATCCAAAGGCGCCCAGGACCAATCATAGTAGTCTCGACTGAGGCTTACCCCTTCGGGGGATTGAAACCTTGTACTCAATTTCCGCCCACAAGCCACTTGCCGCGTAGTCTCGACTGAGGCTTACCCCTTCGGGGGATTGAAACTAAAGAGGCCAGTGGTCAGCACAGGCCCCGTACATGATTGCGTCTCGACTGAGGCTTACCCCTTCGGGGGATTGAAACGTATCACGAACGAGGCCAACCCAACTAACAAAATCCAGGGTGTCTCGACTGAGGCTTACCCCTTCGGGGGATTGAAACACTGAGATCGTTTGTCCGTACAAACAAGCCGTAGTCGGTGTCTCGACTGAGGCTTACCCCTTCGGGGGATTGAAACGCGGCCTGGTTTGATGCAGCTTCCCCCTGAAAATCACGAGTGAGGGCGGGGGTCGTCTCGACTGAGGCTTACCCCTTCGGGGGATTGAAACGATACAGGAAACGCCCAGGCGTGCCAAATAAATTCAGCGTCTCGACTGAGGCTTACCCCTTCGGGGGATTGAAACGACATAGGCCTGATTGGACATGTAATTCCGTTTGCGGTCTCGACTGAGGCTTACCCCTTCGGGGGATTGAAACCCCTTCCATCCGCACCGCCCCGGCGGCAGTACTCATAAGTCTCGACTGAGGCTTACCCCTTCGGGGGATTGAAACATTGGTTGTCACTGGGTTAGCTTCCAGAGATTCGATGAAGGTCTCGACTGAGGCTTACCCCTTCGGGGGATTGAAACAATATACCTCTCGTAAAAAGAAGAATAATGCGAAAGGCAAGTCTCGACTGAGGCTTACCCCTTCGGGGGATTGAAACCGATGGGTTGGTTCCCGAGACCACGTCGGAATCTACGTGTCTCGACTGAGGCTTACCCCTTCGGGGGATTGAAACCGATGGGTTGGTTCCCGAGACCACGTCGGAATCTACGTGTCTCGACTGAGGCTTACCCCTTCGGGGGATTGAAACGTCGGACGCGGTGTGCTTGTCACCGGTGGTACCGTCGGGTCTCGACTGAGGCTTACCCCTTCGGGGGATTGAAACGGTATCTCTGTCGGGGTTTCTGGCGTGCAGTTGGCCGATGGGTGTCTCGACTGAGGCTTACCCCTTCGGGGGATTGAAACCATCGCTTCGGCTTTTGCCAGATCATAGTCTGCTTTGGGTCTCGACTGAGGCTTACCCCTTCGGGGGATTGAAACGAATCGGGGTGTTCGACGGTTCAGTGGTGAATGTTGGTCTCGACTGAGGCTTACCCCTTCGGGGGATTGAAACACACACCGACCAGCTGTCGGGCATGATGACAGAGAAGAGTCTCGACTGAGGCTTACCCCTTCGGGGGATTGAAACTTGTTAATAACTGGGCGCAGTTTATTTGTCAGAAGCGGATCGTCTCGACTGAGGCTTACCCCTTCGGGGGATTGAAACCGCTTTCCAGAACCGCGGTTTGCGCCGCGATCTGGCCGGGTCTCGACTGAGGCTTACCCCTTCGGGGGATTGAAACCAGATTTCTCCCTGACATTACTTTGTTTAGGTGCTTCTTAGTCTCGACTGAGGCTTACCCCTTCGGGGGATTGAAACATACGCTTGGCGTGGCGGTCGAAAGCTGCCATCGGGCGTCTCGACTGAGGCTTACCCCTTCGGGGGATTGAAACTCGGACAGGTGAGGACGTTGTGCTTCCGAAATGATTATTTGTCTCGACTGAGGCTTACCCCTTCGGGGGATTGAAACAATACACCGTGAATTCGCCCACTTGGAAGCTGGTCTCAAGTCTCGACTGAGGCTTACCCCTTCGGGGGATTGAAACGATGTAAGCCATCGTCGGAGCGACGGGGCTGGTCAGGTCTCGACTGAGGCTTACCCCTTCGGGGGATTGAAACAATGGCGTAGCTCGCCGGCTATCGCCAACAAACCATAGGGTCTCGACTGAGGCTTACCCCTTCGGGGGATTGAAACGACGATGCTGATGACATAGTGTTGATACATGGTAAATGGGTCTCGACTGAGGCTTACCCCTTCGGGGGATTGAAACGGTTGCTCCAGTCTTGCTCTCGTTCATCTGATAGTTCATCAGGTCTCGACTGAGGCTTACCCCTTCGGGGGATTGAAACAATAGATATACGTGTGATGTATACGCATTCCATAAAAATGTCTCGACTGAGGCTTACCCCTTCGGGGGATTGAAACTCTGCATCCGTAAAGTGGATTGCTGCTTCCTTCGTTTCGGTCTCGACTGAGGCTTACCCCTTCGGGGGATTGAAACCTTGCCAGTCAGCAGCAGCCAATTTCGCATCATTGTCTCGACTGAGGCTTACCCCTTCGGGGGATTGAAACGATTGTATACGAGTGTCATCGAATTGTCTGTTTCCGGGGTCTCGACTGAGGCTTACCCCTTCGGGGGATTGAAACCGATGAATATAGATCAACATTACGACTAACATCATTACGGCGTCTCGACTGAGGCTTACCCCTTCGGGGGATTGAAACACGTATACCACCCAGGGTTCCCACGTCAGGTGGGTGAGCGCCGTCTCGACTGAGGCTTACCCCTTCGGGGGATTGAAACTCACACCAGCAAGCCGAATCGTCCGAGGCCAGGATTCGTCTCGACTGAGGCTTACCCCTTCGGGGGATTGAAACCTTCCGTCACGATGCCAAGGAAATCTCCGGTGCCCCCCACTTGTCTCGACTGAGGCTTACCCCTTCGGGGGATTGAAACTGAAATACCGGACCAGTTTCGTCCCCATACATACGGTAGGTCTCGACTGAGGCTTACCCCTTCGGGGGATTGAAACGTTTTGTCTTCAGATTCGCTCCGAGGTTACCTTTGGCGTCTCGACTGAGGCTTACCCCTTCGGGGGATTGAAACGTTCGCGCAACCGTTCAAATCCATATCGAATGTGGGAGGTCTCGACTGAGGCTTACCCCTTCGGGGGATTGAAACTTGGAACAGATGCCGGTCAAGCTGAGCGTGCGTTTGTCTCGACTGAGGCTTACCCCTTCGGGGGATTGAAACAAAAAACGAACAGGATACTGCGAGTCTTCATGCTATTAGTCTCGACTGAGGCTTACCCCTTCGGGGGATTGAAACCACCTGTTCCCCATCACAGGCCTTGTCCGTCCAGCAGTCTCGACTGAGGCTTACCCCTTCGGGGGATTGAAACCATAATGACGGCCATTACCGTCCGAGAAAGGAACACAGTCTCGACTGAGGCTTACCCCTTCGGGGGATTGAAACCTGAACGGTTGTTTCCAGCTTGCCAGTATCGCCAGAACGTCTCGACTGAGGCTTACCCCTTCGGGGGATTGAAACCATCTCTCCTTGAATCTTTACAGAATGTTATTCTGTTTTAGTCTCGACTGAGGCTTACCCCTTCGGGGGATTGAAACCAAAATCTTCCCCGACTCCCATTCGGAAACTGTCAGACCTGTCTCGACTGAGGCTTACCCCTTCGGGGGATTGAAACCGTGAGTTGCACCAGTCAGCCCGCCGTAACGAGACTTAGTCTCGACTGAGGCTTACCCCTTCGGGGGATTGAAACCATCTGTTCTGGCGTCAACGGGTGGCTGAAATTCACCAGTCTCGACTGAGGCTTACCCCTTCGGGGGATTGAAACCGGCAGCTGCCAATGGCGCCAACGCAGGAGTATTCACGATGTCTCGACTGAGGCTTACCCCTTCGGGGGATTGAAACATCGACCAACTTCACAGCCTGTTCAGCAAATGAATCCTTGTCTCGACTGAGGCTTACCCCTTCGGGGGATTGAAACATGGACGTTCGAAGCATTACCACGCACTTTGGCACTGTCGTCTCGACTGAGGCTTACCCCTTCGGGGGATTGAAACCGAACCACATATCATTCGTTTCCTTTGTCACATATTCGGTCTCGACTGAGGCTTACCCCTTCGGGGGATTGAAACGGTTAGTTTAAGCTTCGGGGTGTTGTCTCGAAGCAATTATGTCTCGACTGAGGCTTACCCCTTCGGGGGATTGAAACAAAACGCGTTAAGCTGCGCCACGGCCTCATCTGTCGCCCGTCTCGACTGAGGCTTACCCCTTCGGGGGATTGAAACATTATCACAGGTTGTGCAACCTGCAATATCCATATCGAGTCTCGACTGAGGCTTACCCCTTCGGGGGATTGAAACCAGCCCTTCGATTCCAGCCTGCGTCGCAGTCGGAGTAATGTCTCGACTGAGGCTTACCCCTTCGGGGGATTGAAACCAGCAATCTCTTGGGGGACGTCGTAAGTGACGTCGTGAAGTCTCGACTGAGGCTTACCCCTTCGGGGGATTGAAACAAAAGCCTCGGCGAATCCACCCATCGGTGTGGTTGCCGGGTCTCGACTGAGGCTTACCCCTTCGGGGGATTGAAACCGGCTGCAGAGCATAAGCCCCGTCCAGACGCCGCTGGCTTGGTCTCGACTGAGGCTTACCCCTTCGGGGGATTGAAACACGGACGTGGCTTCTGAGGTCGGCACCCGGGTGGGTGCGACGTCTCGACTGAGGCTTACCCCTTCGGGGGATTGAAACCATGAACAGATCCAAGCTTTCACTTGAATCGTTGATGATGTCTCGACTGAGGCTTACCCCTTCGGGGGATTGAAACAAAACCGGTTAAGGCTAAACCAATAACCGTTTTTGGCGCGTGTCTCGACTGAGGCTTACCCCTTCGGGGGATTGAAACAGTCGTCAACGGACACATCAAACGCCTTCCCCAGTAAGGTCTCGACTGAGGCTTACCCCTTCGGGGGATTGAAACTCGTACCCGGACCGGACGAAGACGAACCCTCCCCCGTCTCGACTGAGGCTTACCCCTTCGGGGGATTGAAACCGTTGCCCATGTTCTCGACCACACAAGTCACGTCATCGGTGTCTCGACTGAGGCTTACCCCTTCGGGGGATTGAAACAATGATAACCACCTTCTCACCTGGGGTGAGGGATGGAAGTCTCGACTGAGGCTTACCCCTTCGGGGGATTGAAACTAATCGCGAAAGCCATCCCCAACACAGCGCTAAGGGCTGTCTCGACTGAGGCTTACCCCTTCGGGGGATTGAAACCCTTCACTGTGAAGCGAAGAACAACACTAGAAGCGTCTTCCTGTCTCGACTGAGGCTTACCCCTTCGGGGGATTGAAACCGGACATCTCTTTTCTCCTTCGCCCATACCTGAGAGAGTCTCGACTGAGGCTTACCCCTTCGGGGGATTGAAACCGGCAGCGGGGTATTCGACGGGATTGGGGTTGAAGCTGAAAGGTCTCGACTGAGGCTTACCCCTTCGGGGGATTGAAACAAACAAGGCGGTAAGGCCGTCCCGTCAAGCACAGAGTTGTCTCGACTGAGGCTTACCCCTTCGGGGGATTGAAACTCACTTTCGGTTACGAAAAACACGAATTGGATGTAGAGTCTCGACTGAGGCTTACCCCTTCGGGGGATTGAAACATTCATGTGCCAGGCTGAGAACTACATTCCCAATCGATGTCTCGACTGAGGCTTACCCCTTCGGGGGATTGAAACTCAACATCGGGGTTTGTGGGGTCGAAGCGGTACCACCGTCTCGACTGAGGCTTACCCCTTCGGGGGATTGAAACGACCGGCCAGGAAAGCTAACCCCCCTAGGACAAGTGCGTCTCGACTGAGGCTTACCCCTTCGGGGGATTGAAACGCGCACGCCCGGACGTGATTGTGAATGGTCGGAACGTAGGTCTCGACTGAGGCTTACCCCTTCGGGGGATTGAAACCTAGGGGCCCCGAGTGCCCCAAGGAGCGAATACCGTGAGTCTCGACTGAGGCTTACCCCTTCGGGGGATTGAAACACACTTTGTTGTACCACACCTGTTTGAATATCTGGAAGGTCTCGACTGAGGCTTACCCCTTCGGGGGATTGAAACCATTCTATGGTCTGTCGCCAATAGGTGTTATCGTCAATAGTCTCGACTGAGGCTTACCCCTTCGGGGGATTGAAACCATCTGGTCTGCCTGCTGGACACTGCCATCCATGTGGATGAGTCTCGACTGAGGCTTACCCCTTCGGGGGATTGAAACCCGTCGACACCCAGAACTTGGGCGTAGACGACGTCTTGTCTCGACTGAGGCTTACCCCTTCGGGGGATTGAAACTTGTGTCTGGGTCAGCACTATCACCAAGCGCTAAAGCTGGTCTCGACTGAGGCTTACCCCTTCGGGGGATTGAAACGGCGTCAAATTGAGCCACTCACCAGCTTGAAAGTCAGTCTCGACTGAGGCTTACCCCTTCGGGGGATTGAAACAGTCCTTAGAAATCGTGTCGTAAAACATTGCGCTCATTGTCTGTCTCGACTGAGGCTTACCCCTTCGGGGGATTGAAACAGACTCTTATAGTTAGTCATGATATTTCCTCCGAAAAAGTCTCGACTGAGGCTTACCCCTTCGGGGGATTGAACCGAACCACGGAGGTCCCCCGAGTGTCGCGTCATGGGTCTGGTCTCGACTGAGGCTTACCCCTTCGGGGGATTGAAACCGCGCGTACTTGCGCATCTTTCCACGATCGGTAGGATCCTTGTCTCGACTGAGGCTTACCCCTTCGGGGGATTGAAACACCAGCAATGCGAACACAGTTGTTCGGCTGATATACTTCGTCTCGACTGAGGCTTACCCCTTCGGGGGATTGCGGGAATCAAAAAGCCACCTCGGTATTCGGGGTGGCTCGTTGTTTGAGTATGGGTCAAATGAATTATCGACGTTCCTGGTCTAATGCCAGGAAATAGCCATTGAGCGTGGGTTCATAGTGATAGAGTTGTACGTGCCAGAAACGCTCAAAGCCACGCATCGAGCCAGCCAGTAATGCTGCTGGTATCGGTGCAAAAACACGAAGTGTCGTTTTACGCTCATCGGCAACTTTCTTAATGGTATCCTGAATATAGGCACAGGAAGCACGCCATAGTTTAGCATCCGGTGGCAAACGATATTCCGTCCCCTCCACATTTGTAGTTCCCATAATATGCAGCATCCAAATCGGGTCGGTTTGCCGTCCAACTATCTTATAAATGTCTTCTACGAGGTTCAGCGTTGTGGCACGCGTAAATTGCAGACCCACATGTAATACCTGGGGAGATTGAGGGAAACGCTTCTCTCGAGGACCGACAATATCAGCCTTGAATCCCCAGGTTAAATCATGATCGAATGGGACACGCACAAGCGGAGTCTCTGGAACAGATTCCATATTCTGTATTTCGAGAGGCTTTTTGAAATTGAACACACGCAGTTCACTAGGCAAAGCATCAATGAGTTCTTCAATACGAACATCAGTACACTCGCCTTCCATCTTGAACACTTGAACCTGCTTAAACTGTGAAGGGAACACGGTATCATCCAATTTCACCACGAATACCTTAAGCGATTTTTGTGCACCAAAGGAATGATGTAGCGCCAAATCCATTTCTTGTTGCACATTATCTGAATCCTTAGCGTTTGCTGACCAAAGAAGCATAAAAATTGCAGCTTCTTCAACTCCTTTTACGATTTCTTTAGTCCAGCTCGTTGACACATCGATATTCCGGTGATCAATCCATACAGAAAAATCCTTGTCCGTAATTCGGCTGTAAATTTGATCTGCACAAGCACTGTCTTTCCGGGAATAACTGATAAAAATATGATTACCCATAATCGTGCTGCTCCTTAGTCTAATCTGCCGAGTATCAGGTCAATCAACAGGCGGCGCTTGTCGGTAATGCGCTCGCCAAAATCAAAAAAGCCGGTCATTTTCTGGTAGATTGAGCGCAGTTGATTCTGCACGGTGCGCGGGGACTTGTGCAGCAGTTCCGCCAGGTCGTTGTCCCCGGCGTAAGGGTGCTGCTGAAGCCTGTCCACTAAAACGCGCTCCTGCTTGCTCAACCGCTGGTAAAAATCGTGGTAGATGTTTTGCCGCCGGTTGACGATGGCACCCGGAGTCCGGGCGGTGCCGTCCACCACGCGGGCGGTAATCAGCGGCAGCGCCACCAACTGCACTTCCTCACGCCACCCCGGCGGGATGTGAAACAGGCCATGCCGCAGCAGTTCAACTGGCGACAACACTGTCCACAGCCGGTCACGCCCCCGGAAGGCTAGCCCCGCTGCGAGGGTCGCGTAGATGCTCATCGCCTTGCGTCCCCCGGCGACCAGTAGATGCAGCGTGTCACCCCCCTGTTTGTAGGTCACTAAAATGTCGTAAAGGCTGCTGTAGTAGCCCTCCGCCGCTCTCTGGGTGCTGATGTCCATGATTGCCCCGCCGTCTAATCCGGTGAGTTCGTGGTAGCGCACAGGTAAACCCGCGTAGTCGTTATCCAAGATCGGCTTGAGATTGGCGAGTGACTCCGCGATGCCGGAATAGTACGGCTCGGTGTGCAGGATGGCGACCTGCTGGATCGGGTAGCGTTCCCGCAACAGATCAAGCGCAACTGTGATAGCTTCGGGGCGCTGGCCGAGCGTTGCCAGGAATATGTCACTCATCGGCTCGACCTCCGGTAGGTAAAACAGCGAGACTCCGATAACTTCTGCATAAGATTGTATAACCCTTCACTAAGGGCGGCAACTCACCGCCCCATTCTGCCCCATCTCATGATTCCCAGCATATCACCCTGGATAGCGCCGGATTTGAGTAGAACTACTCAAGTTTTAGGCGCAGTTTTTGGGTAGACTCGGGTCAATTCGGCGAATTTGGGCCGAAATAGCTTGGGAAATATGTTGCGGAGTACGTTTTATGAGGGTATAGTTTATTTAATGTCTCGCTAATAAAACCATTGGATTACTTGATGGCATTGCGGGTAGAAGCGTGGGTGGTGGTGAACCTTTGACTGATGAACAATTTTCGATGAGAACAAATTTGCTTTTTGCGCTCGTCACGAGGCGAAAATTAGCTCAATGTAATCCGCTAAAATCAACGGGCAAAAACGCCATCAGTCAATACCTTACCACTACCTTCAGTTGAGAGTACGTTTTATAAGGGTATAGTTTATTTCATATTCTGCTAATAAAACCATTCCGTTATTAAGTGATACTGTTGCAGAGAGAACAGGAAGAGCAACTACGCTGTGTCACAAATAGTTCAATGCCTGACGATACCACCTTAGATCAGTTCATGGATTAAATCCTGACTTTGCATTTATTGAAATGATGAATTTTAGCAATAGGATACTGCCATGCCCCAATTACGATTAACTGTTCAATCCATTACCCCGCTGCTGATGTATGGCGCTGACAATAAGGATGACCCCCAGAATGCCAGCCGGCGGGCGGAGCCGGAACTGCGGGCGCCCTCTATCCGGGGGATGCTGCGCTACTGGCTGCGGGCAGTGCTGGGTGCGAAAATCCCATCCACCAGCCAGGTCTTTGAAGCCGAAAGCGCCATCTTGGGCAGCACGGGAAAAGGATCACGGGTGCGGGTGCACGTAGCACAAAGCAGCCAGATGCAGCCCGAAGATAAACTGACCGTTCTGCCGAAGAGCACACACGGCCATACCCTTTTACACCGGGGCTTTCCAGCAAATAGTGAATTTCGTCTTACGCTGTCAACACATCTCTTAGATGGGGGGGCTGTTTTTTCTGCTGACCATGATCTAATGAAAGCCATTTTTCTCATGGTACATTTTGGCGGATTGGGTCGGCGCTCAAGGCGTGGCAGCGGTAACTTACTGGTACACGAGGTCAAAGGTTATGACGGTGATCCACAATTGGATGAATTGTGTGCTGACCACGACGACCTTGCCCGTTATTTACAACTGGTCAGTGAATACGTCACGCCGCTGACCCAAACCGTTGGAAGCCGACCCAATTTCCCGGTGTTCGCACCTGACACAGCCGTTGCATTGCTCGGACAGGAAACACACCAGGACTACGAGTCAGCCTTTAACGAACTGTGGAGCGTTTCGGGGTCTTATCATCACGAAGGCGGTATCTTTGGTGATATAGAAAACAAAAAACAGAATCGCCAACGGCGTGGCTCTGCAATCCAGATGCGGGTCGCAGCGACACAGGCAGGTTTTATCGCCCAGCAGACTATCCTCTATAACGGCAGCGGTCAATGGCGCAAGATGCAGGAATATGTCGAGCACTGCCGGATAGAGGGTTTCACGGTAGTCTATGGCGATTGGAGGAGTTGGAAATGACACAACTGATGATCGTCTCCATCGGACCGGTACAGAGTTATATCGCACAGGCCCGACGCACGCAGGATTTGTGGCATGGCAGCCAGATGCTGTCTTACCTGGCGGAAGCCGGCACACGTTGGGTCATGAACAACGGTTGTGAACTTATTTTTCCGGACCCCAATCTGTTGAATCACGCAAACAACAGCATCCCAAACCGGTTTATGTTCACCACCGAAGGCAATCCGGCAGACATCGCAAAAGACCTTGAGAGGGCTATCAATAATGCCTGGCAGATGGTTGCTGCCGGGACAGCCGATTACTTTGATGATCTGGCAGGTGCGGCGGGATTTCATGATCCGTCCCAATGGCGAACCATTTGGTTACGGCAGGTTAACAGTTGGCTGGAATTTTACTGGATTGGTGTCCCGTACCGAGACGTTGAACCGGAAGACTACAGCCTCACACTCATTGCGGCCAATCGGGCGATGGTGGCCCGCAAACTGCTGCGGGATTTCAATAACAGCAGCGCTGAACAGGGGCATAAGTGTTCCCTCACGGGTGAACATGAGGCGCTCCACACCGACCAGCAGCATAGAGCATCAGAAATCCGTGATGGTTTTTGGGAGCCAATCCGCAAAAAACATCCCAATCAGGGCTTGCTACGCCAGGGCGAACGGCTGTGTGCGTTGAGTGTGATCAAACGCATGGCGCACGAATGTAACCCAAACCTGGAACCCAGAATAGAGAATGATGGTGAAAGCATTCCCCATCGCTTTCCATCGACCAGCAGCATTTCTGCATCTGATTTCCGAACACAGGTCATCGGAGCGTGGGAACAGTGCCGGGGTGCTGTGGGAAATTATCTGAAAGCGCTTGAGGCTTTGTTTCACAAAGACTGTGACCTTTATTTCTGCCGGAAAGGAAAATTCAACCCTGAAGCATTCCCCTACATCCAGAATCTTATCGGTGGGCGAGAGGAAGACTATAAGCTATTGGAGAAATTCCTCAGTCTGGATGGGGATTGGCTGTACGAGGACACCTTGATACTGCGCACACTTGACGAATACGGCGCGAAGAAAAATGTTGATCCTGCCCCAGCCCGCAATGCATTGAAAGAACTGTACGATGCTGTAGAGAAACGTCCATCACCCTATCTGGCAATTCTAGCGTTGGATGGCGATAAAATCGGTTCTTTTGTAAACACACTTGCCAGTCGTCGCTTACACGAAACCTTTAGTCGGGCGCTGGCTGATTTCGCTAGGGGCGCGGTTACAGACATTGTCGAGCAGAGTCACCCTGGACGGTTGATCTATAGCGGCGGCGATGACGTACTGGCTCTGTTCCCGATTGAACACGCCTTGCCAGCAGCAAAAGAAATCCGGGATACGTTTATGAGAAAAATGGACGAAGCCGGATTCGAAGGTCTGACGGCCAGTGCCGGGGTTGCGTTTGTTCACCGTACCCAACCGCTACAGCGAGCGATTCAGGCTACCAGGAATGCCGAACACCGCGCAAAAGACTACTATAAGCGCGACGCGCTTGTCGTAGATTTCATCCGGCGTTCCGGTGAACAGGAAACGGTTGGGTCAAAATGGAGTATCGAAGGTTATGACTTGGTGGGAAATCTCCAGAGTCGGATTAATGAATTCAGAAACAAAGACATGTCTTTAAACATTCCTTATGAAATAGACCGCATCCACTATGAAATGGCGGGCAATATTGTTGCGCCAGAAGCGCGTGAGGCCGAACTCGAACGGATTCTGAAACGCCGCGCAGCAGATAGACTGGACAGAGATCAGAAAATCGAACTTGCGGGCCGGTGGGTAAAATTGATCCAGAACATTGCCGAGCCACCAACCAGTCATTACCGCGCAAGCTGGGATGATGCTGTCGGTTGGCTCAAATTGGCGCGTTTTATTGCAAAAGGAGGGCGAGATTAGTATGAAATGGTTGTGGCTTAAAGCGTCAGATGTTTGGCTTTTCCGTACAGGCCATCCATTCAATGCGGGTCAAAATGACACCGCCCGCAGTTTGTTCCCGCCTTCACCATTAACGGTTGCCGGGGCACTACGTGGTGCAGTAATCCAGAAGAACGGTATCTCATGGCAAGATTACAGCCAGGCAACCGAGGACAGTGAAATCGTCCGTCTTGTTGGAAAACGCGGGCTGGGCAATGTTGGTGATTTTGCAATGCAGGGGCCTTTCATCGCCTGCTATGAACCGGAAACTAACTTGTTTTATCGTTACTTCCCCACTCCAAGTGACATTGTATCGCCTGAAATATTAGATGGCGAGTCACCACAGACAAAGACAGATACCATCATCCTGCATCCAGAGGAGAAATCAAACTTCTATTCTTCTATGGAGCTTCAGCCACTGAATGCAGACGTTGATGTGGAACCCCATCCAGGGACATGGATACGGGAGGATGTCTTCACCAATTACTTGCAAGGGATTCCACCCCAATATGACCGGTTGGTGAAATCGGAATCTTTGTATACCAGTGAATACCGTTTTGGCATTGGGATGGATTACAGATTGGGCACAGTGAATCGTGAGGAGGGGTTACTGTACCAGGCTGAATTTATTCGACCGCAACCGCAGATAGGGCTGCTGGTGCGAATCGCCGACATCATCACCGAGAATCTGGGGACAGAAGGCGCATTTAGCCTGGGGGGTGAACGCCATACCGCCAACTTCAAACTTCTAGAAGACAGTGAAGTCTATACGCCGCCGACATTCGAACCGGGAGGACAATTCAAAGTCATTGTATTGACCCCATCGTATTTTACTGGTGGCTGGCAACCTGCCGACTGGTCGTCATTGCTGAATGGTGATGTCACACTGATGAGTGCAGTTGTTGATCGTCCGCAGAAGATTGGTGGTTGGGATGCCAGCGCGGGCGAACCACGTACCATGCACCACTTTGTCAAGCCGGGGAGTGTCTATTATTTTCAAGGTTCACCGAACATCAACGGTGAGAGCATCACAGAAAATCCGCCCGATTTTGGCGAAAACGTAGCCGCAGCATTAGGTTTCGGTCAATTCGCCCTGGGGCGATGGACATATTAATAAGGAGAACGATACGTGTTTGAAACAAGAGTTACCCTGTTTCTATACGCAGAGAGCGCCCTTCATGCTGGCATGGGATCGGGGTTGGGCGCAGTTGACCTACCGATTCAACGCGAACGAACCACCAACTATCCCATTATTCAGTCGAGCGGTGTAAAAGGCGCGTTGCGTCAATTAATGGATGACGATACGGCGAATCTCGTTTTTGGCGAACAGGAGTACGCGGGAGCGGCATCACCTGGAGATGCGCGGATACTACTGTTTCCGGTGCGATCCTTGAGCGGTGTTTTCGTTTGGGTGACATCGCCAGCGGTGCTGGCGCGCTTCAGCCGGGATGTGCTCAAAGGACAAGGAAGCGTACCGGTCATAGACCGAGACACCTGCCTGGTATCCTCGCAGGCAATTTGTGCGGGGAATGATGTCATGCTAGAGGAATTTGCTTATACGGCTCAGAATAGCAATGAAGCTGAGAATTGGGCAACGTTCTTTGCCGATCATGTACTGCCCCAATCCGGCGATTACGCTCATTATCGGGAACGGATGCGAACTCACTTGGCGATTCTGCCGGACAACGATTTCCGCGATTTCGTGACGTATTCTACCGAAGTGATCACGCGCATCAAGATTGATCCACAAACCAAAACGGTTGCAACTGGAGCTTTGTTTACCCAGGAGCTACTTCCTGCTGATACGGTGCTTTACTCGGTCGTTGAACTGACGGATGTGCGCGACAAAGATTCCAAACATGATGCAGGTTGGATTACCCAACAACTGTATACAGCAACCGCCTATTTCAATGATCGCTTCCAGATCGGTGGTGATGAAACCGTTGGGCGCGGTTTGGTAAAAGCAAGCTGGATGTCGGAGGGATAAAATCATGTCGGATATACCAATGTCTAAGCGCCGCACTCTGGAACAGGAACGCGCCAAAGGTGCGTGGGATAATATCAAGGCAGTTGAAGATGTCCAAAAAGATCAAGAGAAAGTCCGCAAGAAATATGGCACCTTTGCGCGTCGGTTGCCAAGCATGATCCAAATCAATGGTTTGGGTAGCACCCTGGCATTTTTGCAATCCAAAGGCAAGAACAATCAGGGTGACGGTCATACTCTGCTTTACGATCATGTGGGCCGGTGGGTTACTCAGCGTATGACGGGTGATAGTCAAGATATCATGAATTACATCCGCGATTGCACAACCGATCAATACCGCCGGGCAACCGCGGAAGCCGTCGCCTATGGTATCTGGATCAAACGCTACGTTGAGTCCAAAGCCGATGCGTGGGGGCTGAAGGAAAACGAGGATTAACCTATGAGTAATCAGGCATTACCGAAGCGCAATGCAAAGGTGCTGGAGGATTATGGCGATCAATGTCGCAACTTAGGACTAATCCTGGATAAATTTGTTCCCTGGGGATGGAATCGACGGGATAAGCACTGGGACATTGTCATAAAGAGTACCGTTCGGCGGAGTGGCAACAATGAAATCCGCGACTTGTATGGCGGTGAGGCTAAAGGCATCTGGTTAAATGTCAATCGACAGGCGCTTGCTGGTGAATCACCTTCCTTATTTGAAGTGGATCGGGTAGATGTTGAGTTGATGCGGGCTGTTCAAGATCGGTGGCAAACACAGGTAAAAGGTCGCGGTGGCTTCGCTTTTACCATGCGAACAGCCGAACGCCTTGCAGTCGGGCTTGGTGCGTCACATGTTCTGGAAACCGCACTCACGTTAGACCGCAACACTGGTCTGCCCTATTTGCCGGGGAGCAGTGTCAAAGGGCTGGCTCGTGCCTGGGGGCTGATCAAGGTCGCGGCTCAATTGGGCATTACATTGGATACAGTCGTTCATGAGAAAGGAAAAGAGAGGAACGCACTGAATATTTTATCCGATATGCTGGCGTCTGAGCCGGAAAAAATCGGCACAGTGTTTCCGATAGAGAACAATGAACAGGCAGCAAACTATATTGACTGGTTTCGCTTCATCTTCGGGTCGCAGGCGAATGCCGGGGCCGTATGTTTCCTGGATGCCATATACGCCGGGAGCAAAGCCCCGGGCTACGCCGCCGACGTGATGACGCCGCATTACGTGAATTACTATACGACGAACGGTGGTAGTCCACCCGCCGAAGATGATAACCCCAACCCGGTTTCGTTTATCACGGTGGATCACAGCAATATCTTCGCCTTCGGGTTGGTACTGCGCCGGGCTGCCTTTGCGAATCAACCGTTGGAAAACCAGAAAACCGCATTGGACACAGCCGCCAATTGGTTGCAGCGCGGCCTGACCGATCTCGGTGCGGGCAGCAAAACCGCCGCCGGGTACGGCTTTTTCAATCGTAAATCCATGAAGGTGGTTGTTTCACCATCGGCTTAATCCTGATATGGGTGGTTGAGCGGGGTCTTCCGAAAAGAGAAACCTCGCTCAACTGAAGGGCTATCGAATGACAGCAGCGATATGACGGTGACACAACCCTACGACTACGGCGCACTGGTAGTGCGGCTGCGGGCAACTGACGAGACGGTGGACGCCCTCAAACGGAAACAGGGGCGGATTTCGGCTTTCATGGGGAACGCGGTTCACCAGGCGCTGCACGGTTCGATCAGCACCGATGCCGCCGCCGAACTGCACGACCCAGCGATTTCCGCCCAACCATTCGCCACCAGCACACTGTTTCGCTGGCGGTTGGATATGCCGCTGCAAGGGCGAATCACCGCCGGGGATATGGGCTGGGTGCGTTTTGTCGGCCTGCATCCCTATGTGATGCGCGAGTTGGAGGCCTTCCGGCAGACATACCCGCGCACGATCGAGATTGATCGGGTCCCCTGGAAGGTGATGGGTTGCAACTGGCACAGCCACCTGTACGCCGGACGTTGTGATGCCGCCTACTGCCAGCACTATCACCACGACCTTGCGCCGCCGCGTCTGATCCGGCTACGTTTTCTGACGCCGACCTATTTCAAGAGCCGGGGGATTGAACCCTATCTGACGCCGGAGCCGCGCCTGGTGTTCGCTGAAGGGCTGCTGCGGCGCTGGGAGAGTTTCTACCCACAGTCCCCGCCTCCACCGGGGTACGCCAAATTCGTTGAGCGCCATGTGCATCTGCACAGCCAGACTGGGTATATGACGACGACGGTCATGCTGAAGGGTGCGGTCATGCGCGGATTCACTAGTGACGCAATTTACACGATAGAACCACCACCACAACCGGATTTGGATTTCCCCGCTTGCGCCCGTTTCCTGGCGGTTATGGCCGAATACGCGACTTACGCCGGAGTCGGCAAGAAGACGACGATGGGACTGGGGATGGTGGATCGGGTGCGGATTGTGCGCCTCAATAGGCCACACACCGTCATGCTGTATCCAGGACTCAACCGCATCCTGGCATGATACCGAGATGACTATCGGTAAACCAAAAGGCTTTCGCCATACATGATGCCCCTACTATTCAGACCCTAAGCCCTTAGGGTCTTTTTGCGAATCCCTTCTCTTCTGTGAAATTCGTAAACGTGACATCCTGTAAGTGTCGTTTAAGTAACAGGAGGTCATGATGCAAGTACCCAACCTGGTTCACCAAGTTCTTGATCGTGCCGGATTTGGGAGTAAGCCCGAATTAAACGGTCTGCCAGAAATCCTGGATGACAACTTCCAGGATACCGAGGCCCTCATCATCACACCCCCGTTCACCCAACAGCGTGAGCCGCAAAACGGATACATCGCCCTGATTGGCACAGGCGCCAGTAACCTGCTCAAGAGCGGGGTACTGTTTGCGGCTGACGCCCGCGCCGGAGAGAAAACCGATGTACGCGCACTGGAACTACCGGATAATCCACACGCTGCGATGGGGCTGTTGATGGAGCTGGAACATGCTGATCTCATTCTTTTCGTACTGGATATCCATGAACGGCTGTGCAGCAATCACCTGCGCTGGCTGGCGCGTATGGAAATCCTCAAAGTGCCGCGTGTCCTGCTGGTCAACGGTGCTGAAAACGTCAAGCCGCAGATGGCGGCGCAGATGCTGGAAGCCCTCCATGAACGCCTCCGTCTCCCGACTGTTCCGGTCTATACGGACAACCCTGACCAGACACGCGCCGGGCTGATCGAAACCCTCTTCGAGATTTCACCCCGGTTAGCTGCGGTGGCGTCACTGCAATCGCCATCGTTGCGCCCGATTCTGGTGCACCACCTGCTACATCACGCCGCACAAAACAGTCTGGTGCTCAATGCCCAGGGGAACGGAGATGGTGATATGTCGCCTCTGTCCAAATCGCAGGTTCGGTTGGTGCAGCAGATTAAGGTGGTTTATGGCAAGGGCGGGACGCTCTCAAGCCAGGAATACCACAGCATGTCCACCATGGCGACCACTGCCATGCACTACGCCAGCCACCTGATCCGCACCCTACCCACCCGTGACCCTGCGCGGCGCGAGCGCGTCACCAATGCGATCAGCACGCTGCTGCTTGGCTACCTGGTGATCGTGTTTCACGGTGAAACACCCCCCGACATTCGCAAGCAGGTTCTGCCACAGATTTGGAGGCTGTATCGTGCATCTGGGCAAATGGCGAAGTCATGATCCGTCGGCTGACCGACTGTTTTCGATGAACGCGCTGCGTCGTGCGTGGCTTCAGGTGCGGCGCAGCGGCAAATCACCGGGCAGCGACCAGGTCACACCGGAATCGTTCGAGGCGAACCTCGACACCGAACTGAACCGACTGCGCCAACAGTTGATGTACGGCAGGTATCAGCCCCAGCCGATACGCCGCTTCTACATCAAGAAGGCGTCCGGCAAAGAACGACCGATCAGCATCTGGGCGATCCGTGACCGGGTCGCGCAGCGGGTGGTAGCCGACTACCTGACACCGTTGTTCGACGCCATGTTCCTGGATTGCAGTTACGGTTTCCGTCCGGGGCGCTCGGTGAATGAAGCCGTACAGGCGGTAGTGACCGCCCGTGATTCCGGTCTCGACTGGATCGTGGATACGGATATCCAGGACTGCTTCGGCAGTATTGATCCCCGACTGCTGCTGGGGCAGGTCGAAAAAGTGGTGACAAACGAGGCGGTCATCAAACTGATCGCGCTGTGGCTGGAGACGCCAGTCGGTGAATCGCGGCGGCAGGTGGCGGGGGTCTCGCAGGGTGGAGTGATCTCGCCGCTGCTGGCGAATCTCTATCTGCACCGGTTTGATGAGATGATGCTGGCGGCGCTGCCCCAATCCCGGTTGATCCGCTTTGCGGATGACTTCATTGTTTTGAGTCAGACCGACGATGAAGCATCCTGGGGATTGGATGTGGCCCGCCGGTCACTGGAAAATCTGCGGCTTGCGCTCAACATGCGTAAGACCCGCATCACGAATTTTGAGGAGGGATTCGTATTCCTGGGGGTGACGTTCAAAGGACAAGAATATCGCCGCCAGCCCGCGAAACCCTCAACAGATCAGGAGGAATAACCGAATGTCTGTAGTGTATATCCGCGAGCAAGGCACGGTCATCCGCAAGAGCGGCCAGCAGTTGCTGGCGATGCAGGGCAAGAAAACCCTGCTGCGCGTCCCGCTGGCCGACCTGGAACAACTGGTGATCGTTGGCAATATCCAGATCACCACACCCACCGCCGTCATGCTGCTGCGGTCAGATGTGGATGTGGTGTTTATGAGTACACACGGCGTCTACCGGGGGCGACTCTCAAAGAACGAGTCACGCTTCGCCGAACTACGACATAAGCAGCTCCGCTTCTGCGATGATGTCCGGGGCAGCCTGAACACCGCCCTGCAAATCGTGAGCGGGAAGATCGCCAACCAGCGCGTCGTTCTACAGCGGCGGGCTGATGAGAATCGTGAAGCCGCCAAACAACTGCGCGGCATGATGGACATGATGGATCGCGCCCAACACGCCCGCGACCTGGAGCAACTGCGCGGGTTCGAGGGCAAGGCTGCTGCCAACTACTTCGCCGGAGTGCGAACCTATTTCTCAAGTGACTGGGGGTTTCAGTCCCGCCAGTACTACCCACCGCCCGACCCGGCCAACGCGATGCTGAGTTTCGCTTACACGCTGCTGCTGAAGGACACAGTCGCCAGTATCCAGCTCGTCGGTCTTGATCCGTACCTGGGGTTTTTCCACACGCTGGGCTACAACCGACCAGCACTGGCGTTGGATGTCATGGAAGAGTTCCGCCCGGCGATTGCCGATATTGTGGTGCTGACGCTGGTGGTCAACGAGCAGATCACGCTGGCCGATTTCGAGTGGACGCAGGAACAAGAACTCCCGGTGCGGATGACGCAGCCGGCGATTGAGAAACTGATCGCCAATTACGAGGAACGCATGTCGGAACGAGTCTTCCACCCACTGGCGAACGGCGAAACCAGCTACCGGCGAGCGCTGGAACTCCAGGCGCGACGGATTGCCCGTGTAATCGAAGGCGCTGACCCGAAATACGAACCCCTGGTGATGCGGTAGGAGTAACCTCACCCCTACTCGCTTTGCTCGTTTTCCCCTCTCCAAGTTGGAGAGGGGAGGGAGAACCACAGGTTCGGAAAGGGTGAGGTCAGGTAAGGAGAGACAATGATGGCAAGAAACATTCTGATTTTAGGACGAGCCGGTTCGATCAATACACGGCATGTGCTGGCGGTTGCCAATGCCCAATCCGCGCCCGTACAGCGCATGATTGATGCTACAGACGAAGCGCATGTTATCAACATGACCTATGGCAGCACCCGCCGCTCGGTCATTGTGCTGGAAGGCGGCTACCTGGTGTTATCCCACCGGACGGTGGATGCGCTGGCAAATGCCCTGGGGTCGGTGGAGGAAACGGCTGATGAAGATGAAGAAGAAGCCGACCAACCCCCGTGGTGGTAAGGTGGTTACGGTGTATACCGACGGCTCGATTTCACCTAATCATGGCGGGGCAGCCGCGATTGTGATGAGCGAGATCGGCATGGTTGTCCAGATGGCGAACCGCGTGCTGCCCCTGATGACCAGCACCGAAGCTGAATACGCCGGGTTGATTCTGGGGCTGGAACTGGCGCAGGCTGCCGGGGCGCTGGTAGTCGAGCTGCGGATGGACAGCGAAGTCGTGGTCAACCAGATGGCCGGGCACTATGCGGTCAACAGCGCCCGCCTGAAGAAATTGCATTGGGAGGCGTGCGACCTGGCGCGGCAGTTCGCCAAAGTCGGCTATACGCACATCCCCCGCGAACAGAACGGGGTGGCGGATGCGCTGGCGAGTGAAGCCTCATCCGGGATCACCTGGAGGCTGGCATGACGTTCTGGGTGATTAGCTACGATGTGCCCAACAACAAGCGCCGCCGCCAGATCGCCAAAATCCTGGAAGGACATGGACAGCGGGTGCAGTACAGCGTGTTTGAGTGCGACCTGGACGAGACCAAAACATCCCGGCTCGAACTGCAACTGCTGCGCGAGATTGACGAGAAGGAAGATGACATCCGCTTCTATCCGTTGAACCGTGCGGACATCGAGCGCGTGCGGATGCTAGGCCGCGCCGAGCTGCGCCGGAAGCAGGATTACCACATCGTCTGACCGGACACACAGTTCAATTCGTATGGGGACGGGTGAATCTATTGCCCGTCCCGTTTTTTTCTGCCCCAGGTGTGATTCGGGGTGATAACCGGGTCATTGATGGTGATTCGCGTGATTCTGCATCTATTTGGGGCAAAAATGAAATTCCCCCGGAGTCACGAATCGGGTTCATTTCGCACCGAGGGATAAATCCGCAACGGACAATGCAGGCATTGTCTCTACGAAACCAGATGTTACGCGACACGTAGGGACAGGGGTTGCCCTGTCCGCTAAAAATGTAGCCCTGGAATGCCCAATCTGAAGCGCAAAAATCCAACTGGCTACAGTCCTAATCCGCCATGCCCCAGGGTTGATTCAGACCGAAAACAGAGCCTCTAGCGGCGATCCGGCTGATTCTTCGGCTATGTGGGGCAAAAGCGGAATCCCCCTGGACACATTCCCAGCGGCGGTGACCGAGGACAAAGCACGAAGACCCAGATTTTGTTGCCAAAATAGCCTGTCGAAACCCCGGATTTTGCCCGCTTTTTGCTGGCTAAAAACCCCGTTTTTTGTGTCACAGGATTTGCTAAGCGTTTTTGCCCCCAGGCCGCAAAAGGCGATTCCGGGGTGATTAGCGGCGATTCGGCGGATTCTTGAGGGGTTTTGGGGCAGGGATTCCGGGGCAGGTTCGCGCAGACATCACCGAAAATTGTATTACTTTGGCGCTGCCCGCGAGCGTTTGTACAGGGGCGAAAAACTTGCGCTCAGACGCGAAATCGGATAGCATAGAGGAGTGGGGCAAACGAGGGTCTCGACAGAGGCCTACCCCTTCGGGGGATTGAAACCTTGTTTGATGTGTTGCCGTTCGTCGCTCATTACACCGTCCGTCTCGACAGAGGCCTACCCCTTCGGGGGATTGAAACGCGTTCTCAACAGCAGGTGTCAAAATGCATTCGTCAGGAGGTCTCGACAGAGGCCTACCCCTTCGGGGGATTGAAACCAGCACTCGTGTAGAAAGCGAGCGTCCAGCAGCCATAATGTCTCGACAGAGGCCTACCCCTTCGGGGGATTGAAACAGGATATCCACCACATGAATGATCGCCGTCAACTGCTCTGCGTCTCGACAGAGGCCTACCCCTTCGGGGGATTGAAACGTATACCGGCGGCCTGCAGGTTGTTGACGTGAACGTCTCGACAGAGGCCTACCCCTTCGGGGGATTGAAACTTTTGTGCATGTTTCACCTCTAATCGATTATAGGATTTTGGGTCTCGACAGAGGCCTACCCCTTCGGGGGATTGAAACATTGCCATGATGTCACCTCCTGTGACTGAGGCATGGCGCGTCTCGACAGAGGCCTACCCCTTCGGGGGATTGAAACCCAATAAAATAAAAGCATACGGCAGGTACTTCATGTGTCTCGACAGAGGCCTACCCCTTCGGGGGATTGAAACAAATGATGGACCCTGCCAACAGCAGGAAGCCCAATAAAAGTCTCGACAGAGGCCTACCCCTTCGGGGGATTGAAACAAACCATTGCTGGCCCACCCCACCTGCCAAATATCACGTCTCGACAGAGGCCTACCCCTTCGGGGGATTGAAACATTTCGCTCATGTCAGTCCCCTCCTTAAGGGAATAAAGTCTCGACAGAGGCCTACCCCTTCGGGGGATTGAAACCTTTTTTCCCGTCAATTCTTACATATACATAGTTAATTGTCTCGACAGAGGCCTACCCCTTCGGGGGATTGAAACCTCAAAAAACGTGAATCCCAGGACCAGTACTCCTACCGGTCTCGACAGAGGCCTACCCCTTCGGGGGATTGAAACTTGCTGAATCTTGACCTGCATTTCAGAGCTCCTTAATTTGTCTCGACAGAGGCCTACCCCTTCGGGGGATTGAAACCAATTACCAGGGTTGCGGAGGGAACGGGGGTACTGCTCGGGTCTCGACAGAGGCCTACCCCTTCGGGGGATTGAAACCAGTTGACCCTGACCATCCCACCTGAATACTGCCAATCGTCTCGACAGAGGCCTACCCCTTCGGGGGATTGAAACGCTGCCATCAGGATAGTAATCCACTCTCTTTCCCACAAAGTCTCGACAGAGGCCTACCCCTTCGGGGGATTGAAACAAGAAGTCCAGGTTGGTACCTGGTTCTTCAAGTTGTCCCAGTCTCGACAGAGGCCTACCCCTTCGGGGGATTGAAACTAAAGATGACTTGCCTAGCCATTGCTCTGAATGCTTGCCGTCTCGACAGAGGCCTACCCCTTCGGGGGATTGAAACGATGCAGGAGTGGGTGTGGTGGAGCGAGAGGGAACGGGGTCTCGACAGAGGCCTACCCCTTCGGGGGATTGAAACACACGCATATACAGGAAATTACGACCTTCAGGGCGGCAGAAGGTCTCGACAGAGGCCTACCCCTTCGGGGGATTGAAACCAACTTGTCGTTCCATGTCCACTCGTAAGGCTAGTCTCGACAGAGGCCTACCCCTTCGGGGGATTGAAACGGTAGAACACCGGCGTGCCGGTCCGGACATCAACGATCAGTCTCGACAGAGGCCTACCCCTTCGGGGGATTGAAACGCACGCCCGCCGCCAGCACCGCCAGCTCTATTTCGAAGTCTCGACAGAGGCCTACCCCTTCGGGGGATTGAAACAATCATGTCGGCTTCGAGTGTCATCTCGACAGGTTCACTGTCTCGACAGAGGCCTACCCCTTCGGGGGATTGAAACGAAAACGGGCGGCTTGGACCACCCCCGGGGATATTGCGTCTCGACAGAGGCCTACCCCTTCGGGGGATTGAAACCAACTTGTCGTTCCATGTCCACTCGTAAGGCTAGTCTCGACAGAGGCCTACCCCTTCGGGGGATTGAAACTGGCAGCTCGAACTGGACATTCATGTCCGACTCAGGCGCCGGTCTCGACAGAGGCCTACCCCTTCGGGGGATTGAAACTGGCAGCTCGAACTGGACATTCATGTCCGACTCAGGCGCCGGTCTCGACAGAGGCCTACCCCTTCGGGGGATTGAAACCAAATCCTGGCCCTGAATAATCACGTTCTGTAAGAGAATCCTGCGTCTCGACAGAGGCCTACCCCTTCGGGGGATTGAAACGAGCCGTAGTGCAGTCCCGAATTCGGTGACCATGCCGTGAGTCTCGACAGAGGCCTACCCCTTCGGGGGATTGAAACCAAATCCTGGCCCTGAATAATCACGTTCTGTAAGAGAATCCTGCGTCTCGACAGAGGCCTACCCCTTCGGGGGATTGAAACCATTGCCCTGGGGTTTACGGATCGTCGCACCGACAGCCGTCTCGACAGAGGCCTACCCCTTCGGGGGATTGAAACGGTTGGTGCCGGTGACGATCTGGAGTAAAACAAAGACTCGTCTCGACAGAGGCCTACCCCTTCGGGGGATTGAAACAAAAATATTAACTGCTACACGGTACCGCACTGTGTGTCTCGACAGAGGCCTACCCCTTCGGGGGATTGAAACGTTCACATCTACGATGGAGTTCATCGGGATGATCATCGTCTCGACAGAGGCCTACCCCTTCGGGGGATTGAAACTCGACTGAGCGTCGTCTACCCAGCCCTCATTGAAGCGAATAGTCTCGACAGAGGCCTACCCCTTCGGGGGATTGAAACATGAGTTTCGGTTTGCCCGACTGGCTGGTGCCGGTTTGTCTCGACAGAGGCCTACCCCTTCGGGGGATTGAAACATGAGTTTCGGTTTGCCCGACTGGCTGGTGCCGGTTTGTCTCGACAGAGGCCTACCCCTTCGGGGGATTGAAACCAAATCCTGGCCCTGAATAATCACGTTCTGTAAGAGAATCCTGCGTCTCGACAGAGGCCTACCCCTTCGGGGGATTGAAACACATTTGGAAGCAATAACTCAAGCCCCCAAAACAAACAAAGTCTCGACAGAGGCCTACCCCTTCGGGGGATTGAAACCAACGGAAAGGTGACCGCTTCCTGGGCCACGATTTCGAAGTGTCTCGACAGAGGCCTACCCCTTCGGGGGATTGAAACGCTGGAGCCTGCTGTGCCTGAATCGGCGCGGACATGTCTCGACAGAGGCCTACCCCTTCGGGGGATTGAAACTGTTATCCACCGTGATATTCCCCAGGTCCGACGACTGGTCTCGACAGAGGCCTACCCCTTCGGGGGATTGAAACACTAGGTCAGGCCTCCCGGAAAGTTCCCCTTTAGCCTGGGGTCTCGACAGAGGCCTACCCCTTCGGGGGATTGAAACGAACTCATGTCAGCTACCTGAACGCCATTCTGAAGCTGGTCTCGACAGAGGCCTACCCCTTCGGGGGATTGAAACTCAAGGTGTGGCCGAGACGGCGCACACTTTGACGAGACTGTCTCGACAGAGGCCTACCCCTTCGGGGGATTGAAACACAGCCTCATCACTCAAACCTTCTACTACTTCTCCGGGTCTCGACAGAGGCCTACCCCTTCGGGGGATTGAAACTCAAGGTGTGGCCGAGACGGCGCACACTTTGACGAGACTGTCTCGACAGAGGCCTACCCCTTCGGGGGATTGAAACACTAGGTCAGGCCTCCCGGAAAGTTCCCCTTTAGCCTGGGGTCTCGACAGAGGCCTACCCCTTCGGGGGATTGAAACTTACAACAGCCTGCCGGCCCCGTGGTTCATATCGTGCGGGTCTCGACAGAGGCCTACCCCTTCGGGGGATTGAAACATGTGGTACTGTTGGGGAGCAGTTGTGTTGCGGATTTGGTCTCGACAGAGGCCTACCCCTTCGGGGGATTGAAACCTGTGTTTCGCGCATACCGGCGAGGCAGCGCGAGTTGCATGTCTCGACAGAGGCCTACCCCTTCGGGGGATTGAAACGCAATTTTTTCCCATGCAACGGCCGCTAACGAGGTTATGGTCTCGACAGAGGCCTACCCCTTCGGGGGATTGAAACGCAAGTCGGGCAAAAAGCCACCCGACTTTTCATACCTGTGGGTCTCGACAGAGGCCTACCCCTTCGGGGGATTGAAACGTGTATGTATCCAATATTGCTTGTTATTGTGATTATGTTGGTCTCGACAGAGGCCTACCCCTTCGGGGGATTGAAACAATTCACCAGTTTCAGGGCCACCAGCATCAAAACGAGTCTCGACAGAGGCCTACCCCTTCGGGGGATTGAAACCCACGCTTTGGCTCAAACTGGCAGTCATACTGACAGGTCTCGACTGAGGCTTACCCCTTCGGGGGATTGAAACTGTCTTCATTTCGAAGGTTCCTTTGTTATGGTTCTGTAGTCTCGACAGAGGTTTACCCCTTCGGGGGATTGCAGGTTGGCTACTGGCCTCTAGCTTTGGCTTCTGGCTCTATCAGTAACGGGGTGTTCTCGATAGCTAAACAGCTAACCGGCTTGTGTGTCGCCAGCGGCCAGCGGCTAACCGCTATCAGCCAGCCCGGCTTTTTTGTTGTTCCTGGTCAATGAGATGGAGTGTGAGGCGGGCAATGCCCCGCTGCTGATAGCGTCGCAGCGTGCGGGAGGTGATTCCCGCTGCCCGGCTGAAATGCGTGGGCGTGATCTGAAGGTCAACTCGGACAAAACGGTAATACAGCCAGCCCCAGGCCAGTAGTTCTGTATTCCCCGTCTGGACATCCTGACGAATCGCGCGGAGGACATTCTCTAGCGTATCAGCCTCGTCTGGCATGGGGAGCGTCAGAACGGTTCGCATCAGCCCGAATTGTTCACTGATCGTGCGGGTCAGCACATGATTGCGGGTGTAGACACGGGCTGGCAGAGCATCTGGCATGTGCATCTCCCGGTGCAGCATATCCACCAGGTGGAGATCAAGCAGCGCTGTGTCCTCCAGGCTTCCGTTGTAAAGCGCATTCAGCGCCTGCTGTACCCCCGCCTCTGTGATGGTGGGCATCACCGCCGTTAGCTCCCGTTCGCCCGACTTTTCCTACATCTTCAGTATGCCCGATTGCTCCGAACCGGCGGAAGCGAAGGGATTCGGGTTTTGTCCGTATGATCTGCAGGTCTTATCAGTAGGGATTGGGGCTGTTCCGGGCAGGATTAGGGGTGAATACCTAAAAGCGCAGGCTCTCCGCGTCCTACACTGAAAATGCAGGACGATACAGGAGAGATGAAATGACAGATCATCGTGGAATGCTGCAATTCTATGTCGGGCTGACGCCGCGCCAGCGGGAAGTGCTGCAACTCGTCAGCGAGGGACTGAGCAACCAGGAAGTCGGTGAACGCCTGTATATCGCCCAAAGTGTAGTGGCCGGGCATCTGACCAATATCTACGAACAGATGGCCGTGCTGGATACACTCAGCGATACCCGCCCGAACCGGTATCACGCAGTGCGGTATTTTGCCGGCTTCTTCCAACGGTATCCTGAACTGGATAACTTCCCCCGCTGAAGTTACCACCAACCTGAGGGATATTCCCCTGAACAGACTGCCCGGCACACAGTGTGTCGGGCAGTGTTGTTTTTATGTAATTGTGTATAAGTATTCCCCCTCGTCAATCCAGTGCGGCGTATCTCATCACACGCATCACGCACCCGTCGTCACATCCCCCGGCGACCTTCCACACCCTCTCACACAGCGAGGCTGGCTGAGCGCCTGCCCCATGATCCCGTCATGGCGTTCACTGCCTTTCTGATTGCACAGTACCACGCCACCCCACTGTCTCATACCCCCGTAAAGGGGGTACGGCTACGGGTTTGCCTCTGGCTGGCGCCGCTTCTCTCATGGCAAACCCGTGCCGCCCTTCGGGTGAGCAGTGGGCGGCCCCGGCGTGGTAAAACCTGTGCAGAAAGTCAGCTTAACAAACGCATTACGGATCACCGACGGGACGGTTGCTCGTTAACCAGGCCACGTTTGCTCGAAAGGGCACGTCGTAAGTTTTCCCGGAGCCTCTGTGCTCCGACGGTCACCTACAGCTCGTCGCTCTGATCCGCGATGCCATCCCCGCCCCCGATAGCCCGATTGGGCGGTGCTACATCCGTCGTGGATGCTGGCGCGTGGTGAACCGCGCCAGACCGGAACGGCCAACGTCTCGAGGTCTTCGTTCGTGCGAAGCCGGGGCGCATCCAGGCGAGTGATGCAAACGATGAGTGCAGGGTCACAACTGCGCTCGCCCGGCACCGATAGGCGGTTCAGATATTCAACGTTTGACACTTCCGCACGTCATGGTCAGCCGATCATGATGTGCGGCTCTTTTTTTACCTTCTCACATTACATTTCACCTTACAGGAGATGTGCTATGCAAACCATCACACATGTATTCATCGCCGGGTCACGCGAAGCCACGGCGCAGATGCTGGACTACGCCCGGCGGGCAGTGCGACGGGCGCACGAACGGGGCTACACCATCGTCGTTGGCGATAACCCGCGTGGGGTAGACCGGGCGGTCGTGAACGAATGCCGCCGCCTGAAAACGCCGGTGATCGTGGCCGGGGCAGGGAACTTTCCGCGTAATAGCGGCTGCCGGCATGGGAGCTATGTCAAGGTGCACCGCGACACCTACCGGGGCGCGAGCGGCTACCTGCTCAACCGCTATACCGTCCGCGACCGCTGGCTGGCTGATACGGCACAGGTCGGGCTGTTCATCTGGAACGGGACAAGTCCCGGCACGAAGGCGGGATACGACTATATGCACGGGCGCGGCAAAGACGCGCATCTCATCAACTTCGGCGCGGAGGTGAAGGCATGAACGCACACCTCATCGCTATTGACACTTACGGTTCGCACCGCGTGAAGAACCCGCATACCGGGCAGATGGTTAGCGCGTATAAGATCGGCTATTCGAGCGCGGCCAGCGCGGTGCTGCTGGCACTCTACGGCGAGCGGGCGCGGAATGTATCGTCCAAACACGCCTCGTACCACTACATCCAGGTGGACGCCGAAGTTACCATCCGGCACGGCTATCTGCTGCTCAAGGTGAGCGACGATGAACTCACCCGCGCCGAAGCCATCACCATCCAATCCCACCGTCCGGCGGTCTACCGCTGGCTGGACGGCGTATGGCAGGAATTCCCGCACCTGCGGCAGCCGGAATACACCCCGCTCGTAGGGCGATTCGGTCCGAATTTCAACCCGACTGGACTGCGGATTGTGGCCGCGTCCACCGGCGAAGCCGAAGCAGCGGTGGCGGGAATCACCATCGAGAAGAGCCAGCGGAGCGAGCGCGATACGCCCTGGTGGTGGCTGCGGGGCGATACTTACCCACACCGTGAAATGCTCAAACGCTGCGGCTGCCGTTGGAGCCAGCGCCAGAAAGCCTGGTATTACATCGGGCAGTCCTTGCCGGACGCCGTGCAGCGGCTGGTGGATGAACAACCTGCGCCGGATGATGATCCCTGTTCGGTCGAAGAGGCCTCCGCCATCCTGGGTGTTCCGGTAAAGGATACACCCACAGCCGAACCGCCGCGCCTGTACGCTCTGGGCGAGACGGTGTATGCCCAGCATGACCTGGAAACGCCGGACGGCCAGGCCATCCCGACCGGGGCGCAGGGGACGATTACCCGGCTGTACAACCGTAACGCGACGCATGGCTGGAGCTATGACGTGGACTTCGCGGGGATCGGCACCGGTTGGTATTTCGAGCGGGAACTGACACCGCTGGAGCCGCTCCCTGGTATCCGCATCACCCATGGCCGGATCGCCCCGCCGGGCGTCGAACTGGCGTCGGACAGCACGATCAAGCAATCACTGATTGCGGGCGGACATCAGCCGGAAGCAGTCGAAACACTGACGCCGGATGAGCCGGACGACGCGCCAAGTATCCGCGTCATCAAACCCGTGTTGGATGTGTCCGAAGCCGACGCCGTGATCGCCGCTGTGCGGCAGACGAAAGCCGAATCGCTGCCCGTCTTACAGCCCAACCCAATAACCAACGGCAAACGCGGGCTGGCACACATCCCGCAGGCGGCCTGCGGCGAATTGACCGGCAGCATCACCGGGAATGTGTGGTGTTACGGCTGGGCGACGCACGAGGGCGTGTGCGTGTACCTCAACATGGGCGGGCCGCGTATGGCGGTCGAGGCGATCCGGGCGAAACTGGCGAAGGGTGACATCGTGACTTGTGTCCCCTGGGATGCGCCGGGGATCGAACTCACGGCGGGGGAGGGGAACACCGGGATGTACGCCGCATTCCTGCAGAACATCCCCGAAGCCAAATTCACCTCGCTGATCCTGTGCCACGAGCTGGTGACACAGCCCAACTACGGCGGTCAGTCCACCACGTTCATCTTTCATGTGTCCGACGAGCACGCGACAGCACAGCTCCGCCAGCACGTGACGAAGCTGGTCAAAGTGCCGGTATTCCCGGACTGGACGGGGTATCTCTGGCAGGCGGGACAGGCGGCCATGCTGCTGCGTCCGACACGGACGGGCGGCGACGTGAAGCTGTGGACGCTCACGCTCGATGCCGACGCCTGGACACGGCTGATTACGGGAGGATTGGCGGAGGGCATTATTCAGCTGTCTACGATGGCATAGTTACCTTAATCCAATCCTCTGAAGCCGTAGCAGTTGTTCCAGTTCCCAGAGTGCGGTGCAGTCACTATCCCATTTCAGCATGGTTTGCGCTCGCTCTTCGGTCACCCATTGATATTCAACATGCTCACTGGACAGGTTGATCTCATCGGTTGAGACAATCACGCCAAAGTGATAGATGGGTATGACCAGAACCGAGTCATCCCAATGGGCGCGATCCTGAAAGTGCGTGATGGGCACGCTCGCTTGTGTCTGTAAGACGATCCATGGACTGTTGAATGGGATACCGGCTTCTTCAAAGCTTTCTCGTTGAATCGCCTCCAATGGCGTTTCATCGGCTTCACCACCACCGGCAATAGCCTGCCAATAGCCTTCAACACGCCGCCGAAAAACCGCATATTGACGCTGCTGATTCCCCTGGACACGTACAGGGAAAGCAGCCACCTGAAATGGCGCTCGTGCCATTCTGTTTCCCTTTTTCAATTCAAAGCACAGTATATGGAGAGTTTACCATAATGGCCCGCACCGAATCGAAAGCCATCATGGGCTACCTGCCCATCGAGGAGCGCCACTACCCGGCGCTTCTTTCGTTAGTAGCACCCGCGACACCCGCTCACCGCCTGCTCGACCCCTTCGCCGGGGAAGGCGCGTTCCTGGAAGCCGCCGCGCAGGCCTGGAACATGACGTCCTACGCCAACGAACTCGACGGCGACCGCGCCGCGCAGTGCCTGACCCGTTTCGGCCCCAAACAGGCCGTCCGCTGCGATGTCGAGCGCCTCGTCGCCAGCAGCAACGCCTTCGCGCTGGGTTGGTTTAATCCGCCTTACGACCACGACGCGGCGGCGTCCGGCAGCAAGCGCGTTGAGTTCCGCTACCTGCGTCACGCCTGGAAGTGGATCCAGGACGGCGGGCTGGTGCTGTGGGCGATCTACCGGCAGCATCTCACGGAAGATTCCATCGCATTTTTGGCGAAATATAGCACGCGGGTGGATGTGTGGGCGCTGCCGGGCAAGCACCTGGGGGAGTACGACCAGATCGTCGTCGCGGCGGTCAAGGGCGTGCAGCCCGACCCGGAAGCGCTTTACGCGCACATCCTGGCGCAGAAAGCCAACCCGCAACCGCTGGAGGTGCAGCCGGAGCCGGTTTACAAGCTGCCCGCGCCGAAGACCCTCAATCGTTTCGTGTTCGCGCCGGATGTGATTGACGAGGCGCAGGGACTGAAACTCATCGAAGAGCAGGGGGCGTGGAAGTCGCATGGCTTCCAGGCGCTGCTGGATGTACCTCCACCACCGGCACAGATCGAACCGGTGGTCGCGCCGCGTCCCGGTCACCTGGCGCTGGTGCTGGCGGCGGGTGTGGCCGATGGCGCGGTTATCCAGACGGATGAGTACGGCACGGTCGCCATTCGCGGCAAGACGCAGCCGGTCGAGCAGATCGCCCGCGTGGATGTCGAAAGCGATCCGAATGATCCTGAACGCCAGATCAAGAAGACGACGATCCGGCTGAAACCGGCGACGACGCTCACCCTGCTCGCGGGCGACGGCACGCTGGTCGAGATGGAAGGCGACGAGGCGCTCCTGAACTTCATCACGGCCAACAAGAAGGCGTTGGCGACCTACCTCAATCACAAGTTTCAGCCCGCCTACCGCTTCGATATGAACGGGATCGGGCGCTGGCTCGACCGCATCCGGCTGCTGGGGAAACACCGATTGTACACCGCGCAGCAGCATGTAATCGCCGCCATCACACGCGGTTTTGAGACCCGTGACAGCATCCTACTGGTCGGTCAAATGGGCACCGGTAAGACGGTCATGGGCGGAGCCGCCGCCATCGCTGTTGCATCCGGCGCAGTCAAGACATTGGCGGGGAAAATGCGCGACGACCAGGTGATCCTGGTGGTGTGTCCGCCGCACCTGATCGAGAAGTGGAAGCGCGAACTGCTCAGCATCTATCCGAACATGCTGGTCGAGCGTCTGGATAGACACGAGCAGGCGAAACGATTCTTTGACCGGGCGGCAAAACTGGGCGCAGGCTTCCCCAAGATCGGCCTCATCAAGCGTGACCTGACCAAGCTGGGGGCAGCGCGGGAACCGGCGGTCATCTGGCGGAACGAATACGTCGTCTTGTGGCGACATGGCGAGCCAACACCCGATGGGTATGAGGCAAGCCAACGCATCGCCCGCGAGCGTGTGCCGAAATGCCCGCACTGTGGCTCAACGGTGATGCAGGAGCGCAAGGGCATCAGCGTCCCGGCGTCGGAGCACTGGCTGAAGTCCGGCAAACGCATGTGCAGCGTGTGCCAATCCCCGCTGTGGCAGGAAGCGCGAGACAAAGGCTCGCGTCCGCAGACCGGTCGCAAGTATCCCCCGAAGAACCCGCGCTACCGGATGGACGAATACATCCGGCGCCAGTACCCGGATCGGGTGTACCTCCTGATCTGGGATGAGGTGCACGAAGCCGCCAACGGCGACACCGGCAATGGCGAGAGTTTCGGCAGATTAGCCGGCATCGCCCAGAAGGCATTGGCGCTGACCGGCACGCCCTTCAACGGCAAAGCGTCGTCGCTCTTCAACATCGAGTATCACCTCAACCCGCGCGTCCGAGCGCGGTATCCCTGGGGTGGGGCGGATCGGCTGAGCCGCAAAGAGCGCGGGGCAGCCCGTTTCCAGACGGTGCTGGAAGCCAACGGCAGGCAGCGTGGGCGGGCCGAATCGAGTTGGGTCAGTGACATGGGTGTCCGGGAGCAGGTCGTCGAAGAACGTCCGACGTATGACCGGGACACGGGCGCCTACACCGGCACATCCACGTATGAGCGGCCTTATGAGGAGGCGCCGGGTATCTCGCCTCTGCTGGTGGCGGAAGTCCTCGACCATGCGATTTTCTTTTCGTTGGCCGATCTGGGCAAAGCCCTGCCCGACTACCAGGAGGTTGCGCTGCCGGTCGAAATGGATGCCGATACCTACGACCAGTATGACCGCACCCGCCAGCAGTTGAAGGATTACCTCATCCAGCGGCGTTGGGAGGGAGATACGACCTTCCGGGGTGCGTATTTGCAGTGGGCGATGGGCTGGATCAACACACCTTTCCGCCCGACAGAAGTCATCCACCATATCAAGCACCCGATCACCGGTGAGAAGCAGGCGCATGTGGTGACGCGCATCCCGTCTTACGGCGAGGAGCGTATCTACGCCAAGGAGCTGGCGCTGCTTGATCTCCTGACCGATGAACTGGCCGCTGGGCGTCCCTGCGTGGTGTATCTGCGCCAGACTTCGACCCGCGACATCCAACCGCGCATTGAGAGATTGATCCGCAAGCACGTTCCCGGAGCGGTGCCCTACGTCCTCCGAAACACCGTTGAGGCCGAACGGCGCGAGCAGGTCATAGCCACGCAGATCGCCGCCGGGGTCAATGTCGTTGTCTGCAACCCGGAGCTGGTCAAAACGGGGCTCGACCTCATCCACTTCCCGACGCTGATCTTCCACGAAATCACGTTCAACCTCGGCACGATGATGCAGGCGGCGGCGCGGGCGTACCGCCTCAACCAGACGCACGGCGGCTGTAAGACGGTGTATCTCTTCGCCGAGGGGACGATGGAGCATACGGCGGTGCAGCTCATGAGCCGCAAGCAGCGGGCGGCCAAACTGCTGACCGGTGACATCGGCCTGACCGGGCTGGACGCCCTCACCGAGGGCGAGTCGGGCTTTGAGGAGGCGCTGCTGGACGCCATTGCCAAGGACGAGGCGCTGCTCGACCCGTCCGAACTGTTCAAAGCGGGCGCTGGCGGAAGCGAGATTGACGCCGAGGACGCCGCTTACTGGAACGTCGCTGTTGCTGCCGAAGCGGAGGCTGAAATCCATCCCGATCCGGTGGTGCAGACGGCCATCGAACTGGGCGGTGTGATTGTCGAACCGACTGCCCCGCGTCTGACGTCCATTCCCACCCCTGCGGTGGTATCGTCTGACACGGCGCGGCTGGTGCGTGAGGTGGGACGTTACTTCGACACGGTGCATCTCGTCCACGACGAAAGCAAACGGGAGCGCTTACAAGCCAGGCTGCTGGCGGCGCTCCAGGATGGGGTGCCGGATGATAAGGGGACGTATACCGTCGTCGGGCTGTGCGACCCAGACTTCGAGCGCTATCCCGTCCACGCGGAAACGCTGATCCGTTGGGTGCGCGGCTGGTTGAAAGAGCATCGCTTTGTCTTCACCGGCTGCGAGGAGGAAGTCGCCGCCGAGGTCGTCCGGTTGGCGCGGGCGGCGCTGCTGCCGGTGGCCGAACTACTGGAAATCCCGGCGTCGCGTCCCACCAAACCGCGTCTGACACCGGAGACGGCGGTCACGCGCCCTTTCATCCCGTCCCGCGTCCCGCACGAGGCCGAGACGGTGCAGTTGGCGCTGCTCTGACCTTCCTCGATGCCCTCCTTGCCCGCAGCGCGTCTTACACGGATACCGCCTGTCTGACGCTGACGGCCATCCACCCTGACGGGAAACACCCGACACCCTCGCGCCACATCCCGCTGCATCAACCCGCTTTATTGGCGGACGCGCTGGATGCTCTGCTTGCCGCTAACCGGCAGGACTGGGGCGCGTTCGTCGCAGTGGGATTGCGCAAGCCGGGATTGACCCGCTGGAAACGCGGCGGCGAGGCTGACATCGTGGCGCTGCCCGCGTTGTTCGTGGATGTGGACGACCCGTCACCGGATACTCTGGCAAAGCTGCGAATTCTGCGTCCGACGCCATCGTGTATCACCTTCACCGGCGGCGGGTTTCATGCCTACTGGTGGCTGGATGCACCGCTGGCTGACCTGGGGCGGGCTAGGCGTCTGCTACGGGGCTTGGGGCGGGCTGCCGGTGGCGACCGCTTTAGCGTGGCACAGAGCCTGAGACTGGCAGGTAGTCGGAACACCAAGCCCTGGCGTGGCAACGCCCGCTGCCGGATTGTTGAACTGCACGACACACATTACCCGGTGCAGGCGTTCGACCACCTGCTGCCGCGTCAGACAACGCCACAAGTCGCTCAAACACCGCGTAAGACGGTAGTTCGAGCGTCAGACGGCAGACTTAATCCAATACTGCTGGACGCGGTGACCGGGCGGCTGTTGGACAGGGGCTACGCACGGCAGGGCGACTGGCTGAGCGGCCCGTGCCTCTACCCGGCACACCATCACAACGATGACGCGCATCCTTCGTTCGGTTTCAACACCCACACCGGTTACGGCCACTGTTTCCGCTGTGGGTCAATCCTGTTAAAGGATATGTGTGCTGTGCTGGGGATTCGCGGCGCAGATTATGGTGGATTCTTTGCATGATTATCCACAAGGTCTCAGCAATTCACATACTTGATGGGGTTCTGGGCACCCTGTGTGATATAACGCCTGATACTGCCATTCACATAACTCTGCAACTTTTCTTCTTCTGCGATGTGACCCTCGAAGCGCCAGCGTTCTCTGGGCTTAGCATGACTATCTGTGACCAGATACCAATTTTCAATGCGATACACCTGCCGAACAAGACTATTTGCTACCGCAAAGGCATATTGGGCCTTCTCTCGCCTCTTACCGATCACCCAATTGCCTGATGTTACCCTGAATAACTCATCTTGCGACATTCCGCGTTGATAAAGCTGGTTGATGACTATGATTATGGAAGGCTCTTTGATTTCAATTTCCCGTGCATCGTATGATGCTATCACATCAGGGATCGTCATGGGGCCGCGATCATGCGAGTGATGTCCACTTACCTTGTTTGTTAGATCGGCCAGTCCAACAAAATCTATCAAAGCAGCCTCAACCTCAAAAGCTTCTTTTTCAGTCAGGCCATGCCGATGGATGGTATGCTTGACCTGTTTGCCCTGGTTATAAATTGAGCGAATTCGGTCTAGCTTAAGATTATCTGTTTTATCGCTGAGAGAATCTTGAATGTGCGCAAAGATACGGTTGCCTATCCCTTTGCCAACGTAGAAAACTTCATCTGTATCGGGATCACGCAACAGATAAACATAATAGCCTAAGGCTTCAATAACTGCGGGGGGAAAAGAATCCTGACTCATCACCATAACCTCCCAAACTCCTTAGATATGTTGCTTCATTTGATTATAGTCCGATTGCCATGTGATAGACCTCAATATCAATTCTCCAAGAAAGGATGCTGCAAAACTGTATCTAGCGGATTGAACCTGCCGACTTTGGCAGGTTATTTGGCTAACTTTGAAAGGAAAAGCTATGTTGAAAGATACGACAACTCCCCCCACCATCCTCACGCTGACGCTGCCTACACCGGAAGACGGTGGCATCGCGCCCGAACGGGCGACGGCGACGCTGCTCATCCAGCGCGGCGACCTGGCGCACATCCAGCAGTTCCACTACAGCGGCGACCTGCCGGACGTGATGGACGCCATCCGTGCAGCTATGACGGCGCTGGGTGCACTGGAAGACGACCCGCCGGTCATCCCCGATCTGCCCGCCGATCCACCGAAACCGGCGCCGAAAGCGAAGGGCAAACCTGCCGCGTCGTCCCCACCGGACGAGGAACCGACGATTGACATCCCGCTGAACAAGGGCACGCTCGCCGTCAAGATTAGCCACCTCAAAATCGTTGGCGGCGAATCCGACGCGGCGGCTTACCGTCAGGCGGCGCTGATCGCGGGTAAGCTGGTGGACGGCAAGCTGTGGGACGGCCAGACGCCGATCCGCCTGCGCGATGTCTACGCCCTGGCGAAACGGATGCAGCACCTCGCCGACCGTGAGCTAAGCCTCTTCACGCTCGACGATTTCGCCGAGACGGGTGCCGCCGATGCACCGGAAACCGTGTCCGACACCAGCCCATCCCCCAACGGGGCAACCTTCAGCAGCAACGGCCATCACGCCGCGTAAGACACCATTCGGTCGCCTATCATACGAAAGGAATACACCATCATGTCTGACCACAACACATCCAAACCCCGCATCTTCAAGACTGGCGCGACCCGCATCGTGGAGGATGAGTCCCTGCGCGGGCTGGACAACGAAGCCGTTCGCCATCTACTCAAAACGGCCTATCCCGAAATCGCCCACGCCACTATTCGTGAAGTGACCACCGACGACGGGCAGACGGTGGTCGAGTTCCTGCCCCAACCGGGACGCAAAGGTTAACCGCCATGTTTGATGCAGGCTTGACTGCTGACAGCCTGCGGGGCTGCCTGGCGGGTTTATCACCGGTTGACCTGAAAGGGATGGCGCTCCTGCGGGAGTGCCATCCTGCCGGGCAGTTCTTCCCACCAGTGAGCGCCGTCCCCCGCGCAGCCATCGTGGAGGCAGTGACCGAAATCGTCGCCTACACCGAACGCTGCCGCCGGGCGCTGGAGCAGCTGATGACCCTCACGCCCGTCCCACTGACCGCGTTCTCGATTGTGGAGTATGGCCTATGACCGGAGGAAATCCCGCTGGGATGAAGGAGTTACTGGATACCTTTGGGCTGCTGGCGGGAGCGATGCTGGACGATCCACTCCTGGCGCTCGTGAATGTGGTCGTCTGGCTTGATCCGCTGTGGGGCAACACCAGCGAGGTTGACGAGGGCGACAGCGTGGCGCTGGCGCTCAGCATTACCCGCCGCGCCTTTCCTGACATCTACGCCGGAGCGGTGGAGCGCATCCGTTCCGGCGCATCCGAAAGCGAGCTGGAGCGGTTCATCTGTGGCGCGATCACCGAACGCGGCATCCCGCTCGACGACCTGGAGTTTCTGGGGTACGGCATCCCGTTGACGGGCGTTGGTATCGTGTTGGATGACCCTGACCTGTACACGGCACGCCCCGATCTGCTGCCGCTGGTGGAATTGTTCGGGATTCATCCTGAACCTGACCAATACACCGTTGCAGTCCCCGACGCCACCTACACCGCCGGACGCATCATCGCAAACAGTCTGTTTCACGAGGCAGATGCCCGCTGGCAGCAGGTCGGTTGGGCGCTGGCGTGGTTATTCTCCTGCACCGGCAATACCCTGATTGATTACGATGACGAGTCATTGGCCGAAATCCCGCCGCTGTCGTGGGACGAAGACGACCTGGCGTTTGCCGTCGAACTCATCGCCGAGACGGAGGACATCATCCAGGACGTGAATGCCGGGCTGACCCTGCTGGAAGACCATCCCGATCTGCTGCCAGATCTGTCTGACAATGTGCAGCGTGTCTACAAAGCGATTGCGAAACATAGACCGAAAGGAAAGAACGATGAACCCCGCATCCGATTGGCATGGCCGCCTGTTGGCGCAGGCGCTGCTGGAGCAGCCGTCGCTGATCCTGAGCTTCTACTCGTTCGGCGTGATGCTGCATAAACAGGAGGGCGACCGGGTGAGCGAGTACCCGGTGGATCCGGCGCAGGTGGCGCTGGCGCTCTCCGCCAAAGTGCGTTTCGACACCGGGCTGCTCTCCGGCGACACGCTGCTCGTCCGGCAGGAAGGCGTGAAGAAACTGGTGGTGGCATACCGTTTGCCGGGCAAGACCGGCTTGTTCCTGGATGGATCGGACACCGCGCTGCGCGTCCCCCTGCCGGGGTTGGTGATGATCCGCGCCACAACCGACGACCGGCAGCCGCAGTACAGCTTGTACGCCGTCAAAAAGCGTCCAGTCACCCTGGATGAACCGCTGTTCCACGCGCCGCTGCCTAACGTCTTCTCCGGCGGGGGCATCTGCTGGGGGACGGTATCCCGTGTGTCCGACGCCGGGTTAACCGGTACCAGTATGGCTGAGGATTGGGCGATGTTACTCGGTTCGCCCTTCGGCGATCATGCCGTGAGCGGCAAGAGTAAGGCCCATCCCCAAGACATCCGCCAGATGTGGATCGCCCTCGAAGAACGCCAGGCGCGTACTTACCCGAAGTCCGATCTCATCCCCACGAAAAAGACCCTGGCGCAGGTGATCGGAGATGAATCCTGATGAACGTCTTTGACCCCAATACCCACATCCAGACAGTGACCGTCGTCGGTTTGGGCGGAACCGGTGCCCAGGTGGCGCGTGCCGTCGCCCGCATGGTGGTTGACATGAAGACGGCACGGTTGCATATCCCGCAGATCGTCCTGATTGACCCCGATACGGTTGAGGAGAAGAACGTCGGACGGCAGTTGTACACCGCTGCCGATGTCGGGCAGAAGAAAGCCCACGTCCTGATGCGGCGCTTCAACCTGGCGCTGGGACTGGACATCAGCGCGATTGACCAGCCGGTGAGTGCCGAAAAGAACTTTGAGCGGTGGGGCAACCTGGTCATCGGGGCAGTGGATAACCACCTGGCGCGGCGCGAACTGGCGCGGGTGAACGGCGCGATCTGGATTGACGCGGGCAACCACGCCAACGCCGGTCAGGTGGTCATCGGGAATACCGGTGACCGTGAAACCGCCCTGCGGTATCTGGATGGACAGAACGGTCGCTACCCGTATCTGCCTCATGCCGGGCTGCTGTTCCCGGCGCTGCTCGAACCTGAACCGGAAGTCAAACCGCAGCCCGAACCGGAGCGTTCCTGTGCCGAATTAGTGGCGGCGCGGGAGCAGGATGTGCTCGTCAATGACTGGATGGCGACCATCACCGCGCAGTACGTCTACAAGCTGCTGCGCCGCCAGCCCATCACATCCTTCGTGTCTTACGTCAGTGCCGATGGCATGAGCGTCCGCAGCTTGCCGATTTGCCGGGAGGAACTGGAGCCGTATTTACGGGAGGAATCGCCATGTTGAAGTGCCAGCGTCAGAATGTCCACCACTCTCAACTGCCAGCACCCGGCGCTGTAGGCCACATCGTCGGGCTGTCCACCGTCAATCCGAAACGCAAGTGCATCGTCAGCCACTATCCGCTGTGTGATAACGTGCTGCCTTACAGTCTGGGCATTCACACCGTGTACGTGCGTTTCCGATAACAACGACATCAGAGGTTCAGCGGCATCTGGTTTCCGGAGGCACTGCCGCTGATGCGCCAGCTTTCGTTGTTTCTAACAATGACGGTGATACAGCGCCGGATGCCTCACCCTGCTGCGGGATGGCGCGGCACTGGTGCTGTATCCGGTGTCCGGCGGCACAAAAGACAGCGATGCCATGTCCATCACCATAGCGACCTGCGTCAGGCGGGCTGGCCGGAGACGCGGCGATGGTTCGCCGACCTGGGGCGCGGGTCAGTGGCAACAGACGCCGGATGTAATCGCATTACTCGCCCGGCGGAAGGTGTGCCGCTGCATGTCGTCGTTGGACGCATGGCGACCTGATTGACCGCATCTGGCAGCGATACCACAGTGATCCCGCGCGCCCTGCTGGCCTTCTTCCCAAATGCGCCACTGCCTCCGACCTGAAACGCGGGCCGGTCTCCCGGTTTCACCGTCAAGCATTCCCCCTCCAGCAGGTGGTGTGCGCGATGGGCTTGCGGGCTGAAGTCCGCCGTGCGAAACCTGCACTCCGCCAGGACAGCAGCGCCCGACGAAGGGCGTTTTGTTTATGACTGGCTGCCATCACGACTGGATTGACCACGACGTGGGGACTGCATCCGGCGGCATGGGATGTGTCCCACGTGGCTGGCAATCACCGGTTGTCCGTTACCGCCTGCGCACCAGCAAGTGCTGGCGAGTCTGATTGATCTCATCAATGGCGCAGTGCTGCTTGACACCTACCGTGAATACTGCCGCATCGAAGCCGTCTGGCTTCTGGCTTCAGGAAGGGTTTCTGGCTGTCGGACGTGAAGCCGGAACTGCTGCCGCGGGAGACGCTGGAAGCGTGAACCACCAGCTTGACGGTATGATCAAAACCGGATTAAACCAAACTCTCCCTTCCGGTTTTACCAGTTAAATAACCGTCCTACACCCAATCAAAGCGATCTATGCCCAATCTCTCAATCTGGACTGGCAACCGGTACTTTGCTCATCAAAGTGATAGTAGACCTTTCGCGGTACGCCCTGCCGTTGCAGATCAACCGCTTACACCTGGCGCTCCATCCTGATGGCGGTCTGCGCTGCATGGGACACCTGCCGAAGGCGTGTCTATCCATACGCACGGCTCGTTGGCTGAAGCCGCTGCGTGATCCCTTTGTCTTGCCGGTTCGTTTTTGCGCATAGGGCGACTCACCCGTTTCGCTTTTCAGTCTAGCAGCACCTGGATATTGCCGTATGACGACGAACAGTATCGCCTCTATCAGCGTCGCAAAGCACATGGGAGGGCCTGATGTTTCCTCATTGATGCTGCGCCGTGCAGTCCGTACATAGATAACGTCCGCAGCCTGGTCGCCCCAGCATTTCCCAGATCTCAATTAGCCTGAGGACAATCCGCGACCACCACCATGCACTGTGGATCATTACAGCCGCTTGTTCGACAACGCACAGTAGCGCCATTGCCGACCAGATCGCCACTGATTTACGGGTTGAACGCGACGCGGTTCGTGTGTCTGATACCGCCGCCTCGTTACCGATACGCTTTGTCGCTGCCTGCATCCACATTACACCGGATGCCTGGCTCAAGCTGGCGACGTTTGCCGGATGTAAGATGCCATCACCATCCCACGATTGATGCGATCTACATTGCTGATCTTTGGAGCCGGGCGATGTTCGCGCTGAGACTTCAGAGATGACGGCCAGGCGCTGCTGAGAATCTATGGGGGCGAGGATACGCTGCGGGCAGCGGTATCGTGCGCCAACGGTGCATGGCTGGCAGGGTCGCTACTGACTCCAGGCTTGCGCAGCCGCATCAGGCGCTACCTGGTGCAGGCGACCGCTCGCTGCTGCTGCACGGCAACCTGTCTTACATCCGAGAAGCTTCGCCGGGCTCGGCGTCACCGGCGCGTTGTACACGAAAGGTATCCGGCACAGTGAACATCCCGACCAGTTCGACTTTTCGACGTATTTCCCCACTGGCTGACCGCCGGTAAGACTGTTTCACCAAAGCAGCGGCACTCGTGCAACCACCACCTTTATATAAGCCCGTCACCACGGGATTCGTTCGTGGTGTTCTCCCGCTGCCATACCCAGAATGGCGGTTTGGCGCGCCGGGGCTGGTTGGAGATTCCCACCATCCTCTCCGGCAGCCAGACAGCGCTCGCTCATCGCCTGGTGCCCATCACATACCGCCATCCAGGCGTGCCATCGTTTCGCATCCAGCGAAGCTCTATCCCCGGTTGGCGTGACCGCCGGTGATTACCATCTGCTCCCGCCTCGTCGGCAGCACATTGGGTCGCCAATCGGTTTCCCTTCGTGATGCGTCCCCGTAACTCCTGACGACTCCTGGCGCCGCTCAACCAGCGCCATACCCTGCTGATTGCGGTGCCCATGCGCCAGGTGCATTAACCTGTCAATCCTATTGGGATCGCTTTATCCATTTCTTCCACCAGCTTGCGCCGCGTCGCTCACCACAGAAATGGAATGCGCCGTTGGGTGACTTAACCGGTCTGGATACACCTGCCTCTGGCCAGTCAGCAATCAGCATGGGGCTGGTAAAACGACGCCTGGGAACACCACCAGGAAAAAGATCATGGGTACAATTCTCAACGTGAGTATCACTGGATTTGTTGGCGGCGACCCGCGGTGCGCACCGTCCAGACAAGCATGATGATGAAACGGTGGCATCACTTCTCGGTGGCGGTCAGCCGCACCAGCGGCGAGCCGAAGCGAACTCTGTAGGTGCGGTGAACTGCTGGAACGCCCTGGCAGACGTGGCCGCGAAGTACGTGCGGAAGGCGGCCTGGTGCAAGTGACGAAGCAGGTAGCTGCGTCCGAGCGCCTGGGTGGATCAGGCGGCAGCCACAGGTCAGCCTCGACATGGACGCCAACCGCCTGGTGCTGCTGGATCGCAACAACGGCGAAGACACCCCGGACGAGCAGATCCCCTTCTAACTAACTCCGCAATGCTCCTCTACTGAGGCGGTGCTCATACGAGCGCCGCCTTTTTTTGTGGTAGCATACCTTCCAGTTCTTCCAACCCCAACCATACTGATGAATCCCAATCGACTGCGTATCTACACCGGTGTGTCCTACACGCACCGGCGGTGGCGCTGCCTCGCAGCAGCGCCGCGTCCTACGGACGCCGATCCCTCTCAGCACAAAGCGTGTCAGGCGCGTCAGACGAGGCCCGTAGGGCGTGCGTTGAAGTAGCGACTGACCATGCTGAGAGGGAGAGCGAGCTAAAACGCTCGCTCCTCATGCGCCGGAGGGCTTGATGTGCCGCGCTCACACGCAGCACCGCTGAACGACCCTGCGGGTGTCGTCCAGCGTGTCGGCACGGTCAACCATGCCGACTGGACACACTTCGTGCGTCCGAACAGGGCTGACGATACGCAGCCCTGAAACAACAAATCGCAGAAAATTCATTCCTCTCAATCAGCCGCCGCATCAAACTTATAGTAACATTGAATAGCGGTTAACATCGCGGTACAAGTCTTATATTAGCCAAAACGCATTGAAGAGAACCCATGGCCCAGCTTGAACAGTTGCAGCGCGGTATCCAGGTATACGGCATTGTCCCACACCAGACGGTCACACTCATCGACGTGGAGTGGAGCGGCTCGAATGCGGTGACGGTAGTCTACCGCCGCAGTGATGGTAAGGTCGGCGACACACTGCTCTATCGGGAAAATGAGGCGGAACTGGAAATTGTTCAAGCCGAACGACTGTGGGCGTTTGACGTGGATGGGGCGCTGCTGCGCCTGGTTTCGGAAGCCTACCGCATTCACCTTGCTCATTTATTTGATCCGATGCTGGCGGTTCATACCTCGTTGATAGAGCCACTGCCGCACCAAATCACGGCTGTGTATGACGAAATGCTCACCCGTCAACCGCTGCGCTTTCTGCTGGCAGATGATCCGGGTGCCGGTAAGACCATCATGGCGGGTTTACTGGTGCGTGAGTTAGTCGTGCGCGGGGATGTGCGCCGCTGCCTGATCTGTGCGCCGGGCAGCCTGACCGAGCAGTGGCAGGATGAACTGTGGGCGAAGTTTCAGCTTGATTTCACGATCATGACCCGTGAAATGGTGGAAACCTCACGGAGCGGTAATCCGTTCGCCGAGCAAGACCTCATCATCGTCCGTCTCGACCAGTTGAGCCGCAGTGAGGAATTACAGGCGCGACTTCAACAAACCGATTGGGATTTGGTGGTGTGCGACGAAGCCCACAAGATGTCGGCCTCGTTCTTCGGTGGTGATTTAAAGGAGACCAAACGGTATCGACTGGGTAAGCTGTTGGGCGAATTGACCCGCCACCTCCTGCTGATGACCGCGACACCCCATAACGGCAAAGAAGAGGATTTCCAGCTATTCCTGGCGCTATTGGATGCAGATCGCTTCGAGGGACGTTTCCGTGATGGGGTGCATCAGGCAGATGTGTCTGACTTGATGCGGCGGATGGTCAAAGAGAAACTGCTGAAATTCGACGGCAAGCCCTTATTTCCAGAGCGCAAAGCCTATACCGTCAATTACACGCTCTCGCCCGAAGAAGATGTGCTGTATGAGGATGTGACAGAATACGTCCGACAGGAGTTCAATCGGGCGGAACAGCTTGAAAACGATGGACGCAAAGGCACAGTCGGTTTCGCGCTGACGATCCTTCAGCGGCGGCTGGCATCCTCGCCGGAAGCCATCTATCAATCGCTGAAGCGCCGCCGCGAGCGGCTGGAAAAGCGGCTGAAAGAGGCACAGCGTACTCGTGAGCGTGTCCTACAGGCGGAAGGACCGATCTACGACGAGGACTACTGGGACGATTTCGAGGACGCACCGGATGCGGAAGTCGAAGCCATCGAAGCCGAGTTGATTGACAGCGCCACCGCTGCCCGAACGGTGGAAGAACTTGAAGCAGAAATCATCATCCTGCGCGATCTCGAAGCCCATGCCCTCCGGGTACGGCGCAGCGGTCATGACCGCAAGTGGAATGAACTGCTTAAGCTGCTGCAAGATACACCAGAGATACAGCGATCACAGGGGGGACAGCGCAAGCTGGTGATCTTCACCGAACACCGGGATACGCTCAATTATCTCCTGGAACGGCTGTCCACTCTTGTCGGACGCTCCGAAGCCATCGTCACGATTCATGGCGGTATCCACCGTGAAGACCGCCGCGAGGTCGAAGACCGCTTCCGAAACGATCCTGACGTGTTGATCCTGCTGGCAACTGATGCAGCGGGCGAAGGTATCAACCTACAACGCGCTCATCTGATGGTCAACTATGACCTGCCGTGGAATCCAAACCGGCTTGAGCAGCGGTTTGGACGTATTCACCGCATTGGACAGACTGAAGTCTGTCACCTGTGGAATCTTGTCGCTGGCGAAACCCGCGAGGGTGCGGTTTATCAGCGATTGCTAAGGAAGCTGGAAGCCGAGCGTCACGCACTGGATGGACAGGTCTTCGACGTGCTGGGGAAGCTGTTTCAGGAGACTCCGCTGCGAAAACTGCTGGTGGACGCTGTGCGCTATGGCGACGACCCTGAAGTTCGCGCCCGCCTGGAACAGGCGGTGGATAATGCCACTGACCGTGAACGGGTGCGAGATCTACTCGAACATCAATCGCTGGTGACAACCAGTATGGATGTCAGCCAGATTATGCGGATCCGCGAAGAGATGGAACGGGCATCTGCACGCCGCTTGCAGCCGTTCTACATCAAAGCCTATTTCTTACAGGCATTTGAATACTTTGGCGGCACGATTCACGAGCGCGAAAGCGGGCGTTATTCCATCAACAATGTGCCAGCCGTCATCCGTAACCACGCAAAAGAACGGGGGTTCGGCGCGGTTTCGACCAAATACGAGCGTATCTGCTTCGAGAAGGCGTTGATTCATCTACCCGATAAACAGCCTGCGACCTTTGTTTGTCCCGGACATCCGCTGCTGGATGCCACCATCAACCTGATGCTCCTGCGCGAACGGGATACGCTTAAACGCGGCGGGATACTGGTGGACGAAACCGACCCCGGTCAGGAGTTGCGGGCATTGTTCTATCTGGAGCAGGCGATCCAGGATGCCACGCCGATGAAATCCGGTGAACGGCGCACCATCTCCCGCGAGGTGCATTTTGTCGAGATTGACAGTGTCGGAAACGTGCGGGATGCCGGAGGCGCGCCCTATCTGGATTATCGCCCCCCGACAGCAGACGAAATTACCCTGATTGCACATTCCCTAGAACAGGATTGGTTGAAGGGTGAGAACCTTGAACGCCGTGCGGCTGCTCATGCGGTGGAATACCTCGTACCACGCCATCTGGAACGGGTACGGGCGCGGCGCATTGAACTCATCGACAAAACCGAAGCGGCGGTGCAGGAACGCCTGACGAAAGAAATCAACTACTGGGACTTACGCGCTGCGGAGCTTCGCGCTCAGGAGCAGGCGGGAAAAGTGAATGCGCGTCTCAACAGCCAGCGCGCTCAGGAACGGGCAGACCGGCTGGCAGAACGCCTGAAACTGCGTAAGACGCAGCTCGCGCAGGAACGGCAGATTGCTGCCGCGCCGCCCATCGTTGTTGGCGGAGCACTGATTATCCCGATTGGTTTACTGCTGGGGGAGAACACGCCGCCGGAAATCCTTGACTGGCGCATTACCGAACAGATTGCCATGCGTACCGTGATGGAAATTGAAATCGCGCTCGGCAACCATCCCCGCGATGTGAGTGCTCAGAATCTCGGCTATGACATCGAAAGCCGTGACGGGCAGACCGGACGGCTCCGATTCATCGAAGTAAAAGGGAGACGCGCCGGTGCAGAGACGGTCACCCTCACGTATAATGAATTGTATCGAGCGTTGAACAGTCCTGAAGGCTTCATCCTCGCGCTGGTAGAAGTCGAGCGCACGAACGCCCGGCAGCCGCGTTATGTTCGGAACTACCCATTCCATGAACCCGACCCGCTGGCATCCAGCGTGAATTTCAACCTCAGAGAAATGCTGAACATGAGTGAGGAGCCAAACTAATGGCAACCATTGCGAACATGACATTGGAGGACTTGAAGAAGTTCGTCGAAGAAACGCTTGACGAACGGCTCACCCGACTTCTTGGCACATTCGAGATTCCTGACGAACCCGACGAAGATAACGGTCTGACATGGGATGAGATACGCGCTTCGGTGGAGCAGCATCGTTGGACACCGCCGCCGGGCGCGAAGTCGTCGTTGGAACTGCTGCGTGAAGATCGGGAGAGTTAATGGCGAACTATATCGTCGATGCCAGCGTTGTGATTGAGTATCTCATCACCGGACCATACACGCCCAATGTGCAGGCTTTTTTCAACCAGATAACGAGTGCTGATCGGCTAACTGTACCGGAGTTTTGCCTGCTGGAATGCACGAACGTGATCTGGAAGCAGGTGCGTTTCAGCGGCATGTCTCGCGGTGATGCGGAAGAACTGCTGCGGGTGCTGCGTACTTTGAAGCTGCGCCGCGCCCCGATGAAACGACTTTTGGATCGGGCGCTGGATATTGCCCTGAACAACACGCTTGCCGTGTATGACTCCGGTTATGTCGCACTGGCGCTGCATTATGGCTATCCGCTCATCAGCATTGACCAGCCACAAATCCGGGCGGCTACTGCTGAAGGCGTGACTTTGATTCCAGTCACGGCATTCAAGCCATAGAAGCCGTAAGCCAACTGCTGAACGTTTTTAAAGCCAAATTTGCGAAGGTGTTGAGTACGACCAATGGCTGAAGTTTGGGATCAATCTCGCGTTGAACAATACATTACGCAGGGCACAGAAGAAAGCCTGACGCTGGATTATAAAGCCGCAGGTTCACTCGCTAAAAGCGATGGGAAAAAGGCAGAAATTACGAAGGATGTGTCCGCGATGGCAAATTCCGCTGGCGGCATCATCATTTATGGCATGACTGAAGACGCGACAAACAGGCATCTCCCCGGTGCAGTTGACCCGGTTGATCGTAATCAAATATCGAAGGAATGGTTAGAGCAAATCATTAGCAATATTCGTCCTAAAATCGACGGTCTTGTGATTTATCCAGTATCTATCAGCAGCGCGCCAAATCACGTCGTTTATGTTGTAGATATCCCTCAAAGCCATACAGCTCATCAGGCAACCGATAAACGTTACTATAAACGATTCAACTTTCAGTCTGAGCCTATGGAAGATTATGAAATTAGAGATGTAATGAATAGGGATCAACATCCTTTAATTGTGCCTAAATTTGGCATCTTCTTAGAAACCGAAACTAAGATGTCGTACAGCACCGCTACATCTATGTTTCCATATGCTGCATCTCAGCCCGATCCTGTTCACAACCTTAAGGTAATGCTTGCTATATTTGCAGTAAATGAGGGAGCAGTCTTCGCAAACTATGTGAATGTCAATCTGACATTGCCAACCGAAATAGTTTACCAAGATCAAGCGGGAGACGAGATATTGGAGGAGCTTTTTGGAATTACACCTCCACCCAATGAAGCATATCAAACCTATTCTAAGGAAAATACGGAACGTGATGTTTTAGAAGTTGTACCAAATTTGAATGATGTAACCTACAAGTACGGACCTTCCCGTTATGTGCCGATTTTGCCAAAACGATACTTCACTTGGGAGATAAGACTCAGTTCCGAGTTCTTGGATCTAGATAAGAGGAATTGCTTTATTGAATGGGAAATCTTTGCTGACAATGCCACTGCCCTTCAGGGCAAAATAGCCGTTACCGACATCAAGATTATTGATAAACGAGACAAAGCTGAATAGAAAGTACCGTTATGACCTATCGCAAGAAACTGATCGAAGTGGCGCTGCCGCTCGAAGCCATCAATGAAGCCAGCGCCCGCGAAAAATCCATTCGGCACGGACATCCGTCTACACTCCATCTGTGGTGGGCACGCCGACCTTTAGCCGCTGCCCGTGCTGTGATTTTTGCCTCACTGGTAGATGACCCGGACAGCCCCGACGCGCTGCCTGCTTTTGTAGAAGCGTGCAACAAGCTGCCCGTCGGCGTGAATGTGAAAGCCAACGGTGACACACCACGTATGCGCCTGTTCGACTTCATCGAACGGCTGGTGACTTGGGAAGCGACCACCGATGAAGCCATCCTGAATACCGCCCGCGAACTAATCCAGATTGCTACCGAAGGCAACCCACCGCCGCTACTTGACCCATTTGCGGGAGGCGGCAGTATTCCGCTCGAAGCGCAGCGGCTTGGACTTGAAGCACACGCCAGTGATCTGAACCCCGTCGCGGTGATGATTAACAAGGCGCAAATCGAAATCCCGCCGCGTTTCGCCAACATGCCACCTGTAAACCCTCGTGATCGTGCGAAAATGGGGAGCAGCGAGGGATGGAAAGGTGCAGCCGGACTCGCCGCCGACATACGTTACTATGGCGAATGGATGCGCGAGAAGGCATGGGAGCGCATCGGGCATCTGTACCCGACCCACAACGGCGAAACGGTGATCGCGTGGATTTGGGCGCGCACTGTGAAAAGCCCCAACCCAGCGGTGAACGCCCATGTGCCGCTTGTGCGCTCGTTCATCCTGACCAAGAAGAAGGGACGCGAACGATGGGCAAAGCCGATTGTCGAGGGCAACAGCGTTCGATTTGAGGTGGTGGATGGTACACCACCGAAAGGACAAGATGGCACGACAGGGCAGCATCTTGGTGGGGGCAAGTGCATCATCAGCGGAGTACCAATATCATGGGATTATATCCGAGATGAGGGCAAAGCCGGACGGATGGGCGCGATGTTGATAGCGGTTGTCACTGAAGGTCAGAATGGTCGCAACTACAGCACTCCTGACCAAAAACAAGCGACAATTATCCAGGAGGCAAAACCTGAATGGAAGCCAATCGGAGATCTTCCAGAACAGGCACTTGGATTTCGCGTGCAACTTTATGGTATGGATGAATATAACAAGCTGTTCACGAACCGTCAGCTTGTTGCACTGACCACATTTAGCGATCTTGTTGCCGAAGCGCGGAAAAATGTATACAAACACGCGCTTGAGGCGGGGTTATCCAATGATCAAGTGTCATTGCGAGATGGTGGGCGCAGTGCATTAGCGCACGCCGAGGCAGTCAGCGTGTATTTGGCTTTCGGCGTTAGCCGCTTCTCAAATTATTGCTGTTCCCTTTCAAGTTGGCATAACAGCGCGGACAAAGTCCGCGCTGTTTTCGCACGTCAAGCTATCTCAATGGCTTGGGATTATGTTGATGTAAACCCATTCTCCGGTTCAACGGGTAATTTTTATGATAACTTCGAATGGGTCGCCGAAGCGACTGAATCGATTTTGGGGGATTTTAATATAGGTTCATATAATTCCGCTGCACAGAAGGATGCAGCAGCGAATCAACAAAGTGAAGCCCGGGTATTATCAACCGATCCTCCCTACTACGACAACATTGGCTACGCAGATTTATCAGATTTCTTCTATGTGTGGTTGCGTCCAATGCTACGCGACGTATATCCCGATATATTCGGGACAATACTCGTCCCCAAAGAACCCGAGTTGATTGCCAATCCCTACCGTCACGGTGGCAAGGAGGCAGCGAATGCCCATTTTGAATCAGGTATGGTACGTGCGTTCACTAACATGCGGCAATTCGTCTCGGCGAATTATCCCCTCACTGTGTACTATGCGTTCAAGCAGCAAGATAGCGATATATCTGACGCTGATCTTGATGGAGAAGTGGTGGTTTCATCCGAACGTGCATCATCAGGGTGGGAAACAATGCTTATTGGCTTAATTGAAGCCGGTTTCACTGTAGACGGCACATGGCCCATGAGGACTGAACTAGGAAATCGCACTCGCAGTCTAGGCTCTAATGCCCTCGCTTCGTCCATTATCCTCGTGTGCCGACCACGCCCGGAAGATGCGCCCACCACCTCACGCCGCGCATTCGTTGACTCTCTGCGGCGAGAACTCCCCTCTGCGCTCAAGGAAATGCAATCTGGCAATATCGCCCCTGTTGACCTTGCCCAAGCCAGCATAGGTCCAGGCATGGCGATCTACAGTCGTCATAGCAAAGTATTGGAAGCCGACGGTTCGCCTATGAGCGTCCGCACTGCGCTGGGGTTGATTAATCAGGAATTGGATGCTTACCTCGCAGAGCAGGATGGCGACATCGACGGAGATACCCGCTTTGCCGTATCGTGGTTCGAGCAGTTCGGTTTCAACGAAGGCGAGTTTGGTCAGGCGGATGTGCTGGCGAGGGCGAAGAATACCAGCGTGGCAGGTGTGGAAGCCGCAAATATCGTGGTCGCCGGGCGCGGCAAGGTCAAGCTGCTGCACTGGAAGGAATATGACCCCGGCACATGGGATCCGCAGCAGGACAAGCGCCCCACCGTCTGGGAAGCGACGCATCATCTGATTGAACGACTCAACAATCACGGTGAAACAGGCTCCGCGATGCTCATGACCAAAATGCCGCATGATATGGCAGCCGAAGCGCGTAATCTCGCGTATCGCCTGTACAGCATTTGTGAGCGTAAAGGCTGGGCAGACCACGCCCGCGATTACAACGCGCTGGTAATTAGCTGGGCAGGTATCGGCGAGGAAACCGCACGTCTGCGCGAAGCCGCCGAGTCAGGACAGGCGACGAGGCAGATGGGGCTGTTTGACGAATAAAACGGGTTTTCACTACACAGTTGCTAAAAGGAGCTTACGATGATCCCACCGACTATGCGGGTTCCGAAGATCAACCCTCACCGTTCCGACTTGCCCACCCTGATGAATGAGATACATACCGGTGTTATCCGTATTCCCGGCTTCCAACGTGACTTTGTTTGGGAGCCAAAGCGTATACAAACTCTGCTAGACAGTATGTGTAAGGAGTACCCCATAGGCACGATTTTCTTATGGCGTGCGCCCACCGCATACAATCATCTTCTCCGAGACTTAGAGATTATTCAGCAACCACCGCTTGTAGCAGACCAGCGGTACAGCTTTCTGCTGGACGGGCAACAACGGCTGACATCGCTATATGTTACAATTCATGGCTTGGCGATAAATGGAGAGGATTACTCCAAAATTGTCCTTGATTTAGAACATAGCGACCCAGATCGCTCACTGTTCAGCAAACGGCAAAGAATAGACTACAAACGCTTTATACCGGTAAAGGACCTTCTAGCCTACAGCACAACCGCCATTACTCGGTCTCTACCTGATCACCTCGTCGAGAAGTTTGAGCATTATCGGAATATTTTGATTACCTACCCGTTCTCAGTCGTGACCGTGTCGGATATGGAAATTGATGATGCTATAGAGATTTTTGAGCGTATCAACCGCCAAGGACGCCGACTTGATCGGTATGATTTGATCGCAGCCAGTGTCTTTACAAAGGATTTTGATTTACGAAAGCAAACTGAGGCGGATATTCAGAACAAAATAACACATGACTTCGGTGAAATACCCAATGGCGTCATACCTCAGATGCTAGCGCTAATTATCAAAGGTAACGCCGAGTCAAGCACTCAATTTGGTCTCGATCCCAAAAACGTTGAAAGTAGCTGGGAACAGACCGTTAGCTCGTTTTTTTCGGCGCTGAATTTGCTGCGAAATCACTTTGGTGTCGTCCGTGAAGAGTTTCTCCCCTATGATGCAATTCTACCCGTATTAACTTACTACTTCTTCCATAGTGGTTTGACTGAGCCGTCTAGAGATCATTTGCTGCAACTGGAGCGCTGGTTCTGGGGGGCAACTTTTTCAGATCGCTATAGTGGCTCAAGCCAAACGCGAATTTCAGAAGATGCAGGATGGATTCGGAATCTGGTTGCGAAAAACACCGAATTTAATTATCAAATATCGGCTGAGCTAAATGTGTTGACCGAAGCTCGATTAACTCATACTACCTCTTCTGTACGAAATGGTTTTCTTTGCGCGCTTAAACTACAACGCCCGCTTCATTTTGAGAACGGAACTGAGGTTCCAATTACGCCAGAAGAATTCGGGAAACTCACTGATTCAAGTAGGTGCCGCATATTTTCCGATTCAGTCATCCCCAACGGAATGTCCAGCCACAGCTTGCCAAACTTCTGTTTTATCCCGTCTGGCGTTACTGAACGGCTGAATATGACAACTACTCCGCCCAGTCAATACATGCGACAGTTAAAAGCCAGTTTTTCTAATCCAGCAGATTTTGAGCGCATTATGGCTTCGCATCTGATTCCAGTTGACGATGATTCAGCAATCTGGTCGGATGATTATCGACTGTTTTTGGAACAACGTGCAAAACTTATCCTGGCTCGTATTTATCAGTTGAATGGTGCGGAACAAACAATTACTGAGGATGACCCAGTTGTCGATGCTATTGAAATAGCATTGCGTGATTTAATCGACACGGAATTGAAAAGCAGGCATGGTGCTGGTTATTGGTCAACGACTATTCCAGCGGTAGTGGCGAATGAGGTTTCAAAGAAAGTTAGAGGCGATTCTAGGCGTAGCGTACAAGATCAAAATGTTATTCTCAGCGACCCCCGTAAATGTCTTGATTATGCTAATCCAGGTGAATATTGGGAAATCATCAAGGCAAATATGATTAGTGCGAGTTTTCATGGACAAGATGATCGCTCATGGGAGCGTTATCTGAGAGACTTTCAGGATTATCGCAACACTACCAAGCATAATCGTAAGGCAGATACGCTGTTGAGCGCAAAAGGGCTTGCTGCATCGATATGGCTATCTCGCGTTTTGAACTTAAACCTCAGCAAATATGGCGTATTTTAAGTTATGAATGGAGCTTGTAGTGGCAAAGAGTAACCGTGATCGCGTCAGCGAAGTGATGTACGCACTGAAAGAAGGTTTGGGTCCGTTCGTCCTGCGCGAGTACAAACAAATCCACAAAGGCGCACGTTACCTGCAAGAGGTCGAACTCACCTTGAACAGCAGCGCCTACTCCGCGCCCCATCTGCCGGATGAAGCGACGGCACTGACGGAGGTGGATGTTCAGGGTTGGCTCAATCTGATGGTGCGTCAGTGGAACGATGTGTTCAAAACGCGGCTCGGTAAAGCGGAGCGTTCCTTCGTTGGAGAGTTGCAGGAGGCTCGCAATGATTGGGCGCATCAAAAGCCCTTCACCAACGACGAAGCCTACCGCATCGCGGATACGGCAACCCGGCTGCTGGAAGCTGTCGGAGCGCCGACGCAAGCGCAGTTTGCGCGTGACATTGCTCAAGAACTCCTACGGCTGCGCTTTGAGGCGGAGCAAAAGCAGGCGAAGAAAAAGACCGGTTCACTTGACGAAGCCCCAACGACTACCACGCCCGGTCTGCGTCCCTGGCGGCTGGTGGTCAAGCCTCATCCCGATGTGGCGAGTGGTCGCTACATTCAGGCAGAATTCGCCGCTGACCTTGCCCAGGTGGTGCAGGGCAAAGCCGACCCCGAATACGGCGAACCCAAAGAATTCTTCCGCCGCACCTACCTCACCGAAGGCTTGCTCGATCTGCTGGTAACAGGCGTGAAGCGCCTGACTGGTCAGGGCGGCGATCCAGTGGTGCAGCTTCAGACCAGCTTCGGCGGCGGCAAGACGCACAGTATGCTGGCATTGTATCACCTGCTCAGTGGTCAAATCGGATTCAGCGAGATTCCTGGTGGCGAGAACATTGTCAAGCGCGTGGAAAATATTGATGACCGGATCAAAGCCAACTGCGCGGTGATCGTTGGCATCGCGTTCAGCGCCACCGAGCCACGCCGCTACAACGTGGCAACCACCCATACGTTGTGGGGAGACATTGCCTTTCAACTCGGTTGGGGAAAAGGCGGTGAAGAAGGGGCATTAGAAGCCTATCTGATGGTTGAAAAAGCCGATCTCGCAGGGGTTAGCCCCGGCTCAGATACGCTCGTCGAACTGCTGGAAAGGTTTGGTCCGGCGCTCATCATCATTGACGAACTGGTTGCCTTCGCCCGTAACCTCTACAACGCACCTGACCGGCTGCCTGCGGGAACATTCGATGCAGTGATGACCTTTGTGCAGGCGCTCACGGAGGCGGTCAAACGTTCCAGTGATTCGATGCTGCTGGTCTCCATCCCAGAGAGCGACATCGAAATCGGCGGCGAAGGCGGCAAAGCGGCTCTGGAACACCTTGCGAAGACTATCGGGCGTATTGAGTCGGTATGGAAGCCTGTCACAGCGACGGAGAGCTTTGAGATTGTGCGCCGCCGCCTGTTCTCGTCGGAGATGGACTACGCCGCCCGTGATGCGGTGCTGACAGCCTTCCGCGAGATGTACGCGGGCAACAGTGGTGAGTTCCCTTCAGGTGTCGCGGAGGGGGATTACCTGCGCCGCATGAAGGAAGCCTACCCCATTCATCCCGAACTCTTTGCGCGATTGTATGAGGACTGGTCAACTCTTGACCGCTTCCAGCGCACACGCGGCGTGCTGCGGCTGATGGCAACGGTGATCCACCGACTGTGGACGGATAACGACCAATCCTTGATGATTATGCCCGCTTCGATTCCGCTGTTCGCGGCGACGGTACGCAATGAGATGCTGCGCTACCTGCCGGAGAACTGGCCCGCGATTGTCGATGCGGATATTGATGGTGAAGACTCGAAGCCCTACCAACTGGACAAGAGTATTCCGACGCTGGGGCAATACACTGCCAGCCGCCGTGTTGCCCGCTCGGTCTTTGTGGGCAGTGCGCCGTCGGTTGCCGGTCAATCGGTACGCGGTGTGGAGGAAGTCCGCATCCGTCTGGCGACGGTGCAGCCCGGCGAGCAGTTGGCGGCATTTAACGATGCCCTGCGCCGGATGAGCAATCAGTTGACCTACCTCTACACCGATGGCAGCCGCTACTGGTATGACACGCGCCCGACGGTGAACCGCATGGCGCAAGACCGGGCGCAGAACATCAATCCTGATTGGGTCTATCAAGAAGCCATTGACCGTCTGCGTGCCGTCAAATACCGCCGCGAGGACTTCGCTGCCGCACATATCGCACCACAGAGTTCGAGTGATGTTGCTGACGAATGGCGCACGCGGGTGGTCGTCCTTGACCCGAACTATGGTCACAAGAAAGGCAATGGTAGCTCGGAAGCGCAGCGTGTCGCACAGGAAATTCTCGAAAATCGGGGAAGCTCACCGCGACTCTATCGCAATATGCTGGTGTTCATTGCCCCGGATGCCAATGATGCTGAGGCATGGGAGAAGGCGCTGCGGGAGTATCTGGCCTGGAAATCGATCAAGGACGAAGCCGAACCCCTTAATCTGGATGCTCAACAGCGCAAGCAGGTCGATGCCAATTGTAAACGCACCGAAGAGACACTGCTTGTCCGCTTGCAGGAAACCTATAGCTGGCTGATTGTTCCGGTGCAGCCTGACCCAACGGGACCCATTGAATATCAAGCACATCGCATCGCCGGGCAAGACAGTTTCTATGACCGCGCCGCACGGAAACTGCGTCAGAGCGAAATGCTCATCCCCCGCTGGTCGCCGGATAATCTCCGCATGGAGCTTGACCGCTATCTGTGGCGCGACCAGCCGCATCTGGGACTCAAGCAGCTCTGGGAGTATCTCGCCCGTTATTGCTATCTGCCTCGGCTTTACAATGAGGATGTGCTGCTGGAAGCAGTGGGGGATGGTGTTGCGCGTGCGGACGCACCGTTTGGTTATGCGACGATGGTGGGCTTAGATGGGGTCTATAAAGGACTCGCATTCGGTCAGCCAACATCGAGCCTATATTTCGACGACAACTCGGTACTGGTGCGTCCTGAAATCGCTCAAGAGCAGATCGACAACCAAAGGCAGCAAACCATACAGCCACCATCTATTCCGTCTTCTGAACGTTTTGGAACGCCAAGTGTCACACCGTCTACACCACCCAGACCGAGGCTGACGACCCGCTATCATGGGACAGTCTCGCTCGATCCGCAGCGCGTCAATAAAGAAATGGCAACGATTGTGGAGGAGATTATCCAGCGCCTCACCAGCTTGACCGGCACAGATGTTGAAATCACCCTCGAAATCAGCGCGGAACGTCTATTAGGATTCGATGATGCGACGGTTCGCACGATCAACGAGAACAGCCGCACGCTGAAGTTCAAGAGTCATGGATTTGAGGGGGAGTAAGAGGTTAGCTTTGGTAAGAATTCTCCGTAGGGCATATCGGCAGGATTCGCGTGTTATGTGTTTGTAGTTGTTAATTAGAGGATAGCGTGTAATCTGTACGTCTTCAAGGTTCCTTGTACGCTTTAGGAAATGGAGAGAAAAGACGCTGTTTAATCCTGCCTCAAACGAGCAAGAGCAGTTCGATCCCGTTCCAAATTGGCGAAACCGTAACGTTCATCTAGCTCGACGGCTTCATTGAGCATGATCTCTGCCTGAGATAGCTGCCCTACCGATTTCAGTACAATGGACAGGTTGTATAGAGTATTAGCGATGCCCTCATTCGCTTCGATACGACGACGAATTTCAAGCGCCCTAGTGTAGTAAACAATTGCAGTTTCAGGATCGTCCATAAAGCTGGCAACAGCACCGAGGTTGTTAAGATTAGTGCCTTGACTGTCCAGATTTTGAGTCGCCTCGTTCATTTCCAATGCCTGAGAAAAGTACATTTTGGCTTGCTCAAGCTCACCAATGTTCTTCGCTATTGCACCTAAATTATTCAACGTTTCGGCTTCACCTTCTCGGTTGCCCGTATACCGATGAATCTCAAGTGCTTTCGTCAGTGCCTCTAATGCTTTCTCTGTTTGATCTAGTTTTTCATAAATCACTGCAAGGTTATTCAAAGTTGTAGCCTCAAAAGACCTCTGTTGTAACTCCACAAAAATATCTCTAGCCTTGTTATAGTAGTCAATGGCTTTTGCCCACTCTTTTCGACGAATATAGATTCCACCGATATTTGCTAGGCTTGAAGCAGTGCCGACTTTATTTGTTCCCTCCTGGTCAAGGGCATGAGCCTCAAGGAAATACCGCAAGGCAGTGTCAAGCTCGCCTATTGCTTCATACACTGTTCCCAAGTTGTTCAGCGTTGTAGCAGACTGTCGAGTAAAACCGAGTTTTCGCTGCGCTTCCAGTGCCGCCTCAAGGCACTTGATAGCTTCTCGCCGATCTCCAATACTTGCATATAATAATCCCAAATTGTTTTGCACTGATGCTGTATTCACCTCATCACCATAATCCTCAAAGATTTTCAGCGCCTTTTCAAAAATGTCTTTTGCCTGTTGCATATCGCCACGAGCCATCAGGATTTCTCCAAGATTGTTGAGCGTCCCAGCGCGGTCAACATAATCTCCGGTCTCCTCGGCCATTTCAATGGCGATGCGGTATTGCTCCTCCGCCTTTGAGAATTCTCCTAAGTTGGTATAGGTCGCTGCCAAATTGTTACGGGTGATAGCTTCTCCCTTTTTGTATCCTTCCTCTAGCCGTATGGTGAGAGCTTGTTCGTAGTAGGTGATTGCGTTTTGGTAGTCGCCAATATCGTCATAGACAACACCAATCATGTTCAACGTTGAAGATTCCCCGATGCGAGGCCCGTACTTTCTCCGCACTTGCAACGCAAGCTCCAAATATTCAATTGCTTTGTGAGATTGTCCTATCAAGCGGTAGCACCATCCCAAGTCCTGTCCGAGACGCCCAATGAAAACGAATTGCTTAAGCGTGTGTGCCGCAACCAAACCCCGCTCTATCCACGCGATGTTTTGTGCTACCAATCCCTGTCGTTCGAGAAAGCCATCCAGAGTAAATAAGTAATCCAATACGATTTGTTCTTTTTGGTTCGGTTCGATCCCTGGCTCGTCAGTGTTGACCACTACCTCCCAAGCACGTTGTATCTGCTCAAACTCTTCAGCAAGGGCTGTCCAATCTTCTTTATGCGCCTGAGCATATTCCAGCCATAGGCGGACATATCGTTGCCATGCACGGCTCAATGAGTATTTATTCCCTGCAACTTAACATGCGGCCATCAAGGAGAAACCACGAATTCGGGTTTTGGGATAACACTTCATAGCTTGAACTGATCCATCAATTCTTTAGCGTAGTCAGCGAGTAGGGCGTGCATCCAGTAACGCTCGCCACGTCGTTCCACCAAACCCCGTTGAATGAGTTGTGATACGGTGTTCTCCGCCTCTTCTATCGAGCATTCCCACATGTACATCGCAGAATTAATTTCCCACGTTAGCGGCTCACCTCCAAATACCGCTAAGAGAGCAAAGCGTTCTTGATCGGTTTTATCTAAGCGATCTACACTCATCCCTAAAATTGCTTGTAGTGACACGGGATTTTCTTCGTCCAAGCCCCGCCGTCCTTCTACTTGAACTAGCTTAAGACGTGCCTCTCGGCGCTCAACAAGCTCACTTAGAAGACGTTGCATTCGCTGTGGGACATCTGCTTCATTTGCTAAGAATCGCCCTGCGAGGGTCAACCCTAAAGGAAGGTATTCTAGGCGTTCGCATAGCTTGCTTGCCAGTTTTTCATCAGCCGCAACAGCTTGGGGAGCGAGACTCTTTAACAGAGCAAGAGCGGGTTCTGGCTTCAAAATGTCCACCCGCAACGTGCGAATCTGCGTTGCAAGATCATTTGCAATGGGGACTTCACGAGTTGTGAACACTGTTCGGCACTTTGAGCCAGCGACCTGAAAAAATCTTCCGTGATTTGTATTCCACACGTCATCCACAATCAGTAGAACCCGACGGTCATAGAGTGCTGTACGGAGGCGCTCTTGACATGCTGCTTCATCGTGTTCTGGTAGAAGATCAACCCCCAACGCACGTCCCCAACTATCTAAGTGCAGCCGAATAACAGGATTGGGTCCCAGCGCCGTCCAAAGCACACCATCAGGGAAATGCTTTTGCACAACTTCTAAATGGGCTAAGGCAATGGATAGAGTTGTTTTGCCAATCCCACCCATGCCGCGCAATGCTATCGGCGGTACATCTCTGGCTTGATCGTCCTCTAGTGCAAGCAGGCGAAATATCTGTCTTAGGTCGTCTCTGCGGCCAAATATTCCTTGAGGCGGAAGTGGTGGAGCGAGGAATGGAATTGTGAGGGTAATATTTCGATCAGCAAACGAGATGTTTATGTTCGTTTCTGCGCTCAATGAGGTTACACCTCTATCGGGATTGGGATTCGTCTGGCTCGCTTGCTCTGGTAGCGTTCGTGAGAAGATATACGTGGTGACAAGTAGGGTAATTAGGAAAATGATGGTGAGGGCAAGGTAAATGTACTCTGGCCGTTCCGCCCAGGCAGGAGCGAGGTAGGTTGCCGCTAAATTCGATAGTAGGCCAACAACCAATGTAAGGACACTAGAAAACACAAAGGCAAAGATTAAGCCTCGTCTCGACATAGTATCTTTTCCTGAAGTCTGTGGAACTCTTGATTATGTCCGGTTTGTCTAGGCTGAACGTGTATTGCATATCTACCCCTCAAGTTAGATAATACCGCAAATCCTCCCAGTTCTGGACTCCTCATGTGGATTCTGATACGCTGGTTTTGCCGTGAGAACGTCTCTTATTTCCCCTCAAAAATTTGCAGTGGAATTGGTTGACTTTCGCGGCCCAAAATGAGCGAGTGAACAGTCTTTGCGAGACATGTTTTTCTTGCAGCGACGAAAATCCCACACTCTAGGCGGGTTATGTTCGCGTCGGCACCAATGAGCAAGACCTGAGCAAACTCAAGTTTCAGTATTAGGACTTAGACGAAGCGCAGATACTTCATTTCAACGGATGAGAAGTGTTCACACCCGGATTTGATGTGCAGCGACCGCAACGCCACCGTTCATTCACAGTCAGGTGGCTTTGATGTGTTTTATCGGCTCTTAAGTAGCTGTGAAGCCTCCCTCAAGCATGGTGAATGCCCCGACCAAGCCTACAATTTCCATACGAACTGAAAAATCGCTTGCTATTTGTCAATTTTAACGCCCTAAAACTGCAAATTTACAGCTTTTGCCAGACCCCGATTTGCGATAATGAGAGAGAAGTTCGCATGTAGGGAGAATAAGCATGTCAAAGAAATCAGTGCAGCGCAGCATCACCATGACGCAGGAAATGCGGGATCGCCTCGCGCTGCTGGTAAGTAAACAACCCCGCAATACCACTGAAGCCGACCTCATCCGCGAAGCAATACGCCTGTATCTGGACAACCAGGAAGACATCATCGGCAGCCGCAAACACTTCCAGAAGTCGCTGCAAGATCGGCTTGACCGACTGGAGTCGGCATTTGCCTTTCACCTGAACGTCCTAATTTACCTGCTGGCTGCGCTCGAACCAGACGGCAGCCCGGAACGCATCGCCGATGCCATCATTGCTGCCCGACGCGACGGTGAAACCCTGCTGGCGCAGATGCAGGCTGTCCGTGAGATGAAGGCGGGTAAGCGTTGAGCAAAGCCATCATCGTCGTGGACTTCGCCTACAAAGGCGCACAGCGTAAAGGGCATGGCACAGGTCGCAAAGGACTGAGTTCCACACTTAAATATCTACAATATCGGGACAAGGTACAGAACCGGCTTGCGGTGAACCGCGATTACGAACGCTGGCAGGATCGCGGCATGGGTATCCACTGGCGCGATATTCTCAAGACCAGCGATGACCTGCAAAGCAAGCATGTGCGGGCGTGGACATGGGTGATTTCGCCTGCCCCTGACCTGATGGCACTCATCCCGGAGGAAGAACGACGCGACCTGGTGTGCGACCTGACCGAGCGCATCGTCGAGGATTACTATCTGGAGCGCGGTTTCGGCGTACCGGAGTACAGCTATATTCTGCATGACCGCGAGGCAAAGATGGAAGACGAGGGCGAAATGATGCAGCAGCTTCATACCCACGTCGTCTTACCGGGAACCGCACCGCTGGACGGGGTAGACCGGGAAGCAGTCTACAACAACAAAGAGCGCGGGCATGATGTGTTGTTCCGCGAGATTGCCAGCCGCCATTTCAGCGCGGCGCTGGATCGGCTTGTCGGTCCAGAATGGCAGTTTCTGCGTGAAGAACCGGAACTTGAACCGGAACAGCCAGCACCAGATGACCTGGACGCCTGGTTTCCGCGAAGCTGAACGTGACGCACCTTCAGCCCACTGGTAGAAACTTGCTATGATAGAGGACATCCCTGACCGAATTTCAGGAGTACGCGATGGGCTATCCAGAGAATGACAACACTGATGAATTGATCGACACCTTTTGTGTGAGCTGTGACCTACCGTTTCCCGTGAATGATCTGGGCTTGTGTGACAACTGTTTTGCGAAGCTGGAACGTGATCTGATCCGTTCACGGGATTGGGCATATTCCGTCACCGCCTTTGGAGTTGCGCCAGATCAACTGGAGGTGTTGCGTGAGCGTGTCATCCGCGACTATGGCGCTGCCTACGAACTGATTGAATCCCCCAGAAAACCAAAGAATAAACGCTCCAAATCACGCGCCAGCCAGCGCAAGCGTGAAATTGCAGCGCAGGCAATCCGGGACTACAGCACGGATGATGTTTTACAGACAGCGGATGATTTCATTCGGGTACAGAACGAGGAATGGGTGAATTTTAGCCGGGTCGCACAGTGTCTCTATGAGACCTTCTACCATCTCAAGCCCAAACGATTGGGGCAACCGGGCAAGAAGTACAAGAGTCTGCTCAAGTTTTTGGCAGACTATCCGACAAGGTTTGAAGTGAAGTGTGATGCGGCGGGCGTTTACTGGATTCGCCAACGATAAAACCTGCTCGGTCTGGTAGCAACCATGCCTATTCATGTAGTTCCCCGGAGTGATTCAGGCACTGCTTTAACCGCTTACTTACTCGCAAAGTCACTCGCCTTATATAACGTGGTGCATCCCCGCTGGCAAGTGTGCCGCGCTGTTCCCCACGATCAATCCACTGCGTTTCGAGGACAAAAAGGTTCTCCAGTTCAATCCGTCCGCCGCTAACCAGTTCTTCAGTCCAGACCTCAATCAGCGCGTCCAGCATCAACTGCACCTCGCGGTTCTTCAGCCGCGTGCGCCGTCCAATTTCGCGGATCATTTTGTTTTTCGTAAGGGTCATGTGTTTACCGCCTTCCTTTTCGCCAGCAGCATATCACGCTGCTTCCGCATCTCCGCCGTACTGACTGCCTGCACCCTGCCACCGCTCTGCTGCTGCGCTTCATGGGCAATCTTCACCATGAGCGCAGATGCCGCCAGTTCGAGGGTCGGACTAGCAACTGCTATCGTTTCGGCGGGCGCAACAGCTTCTACTGGTTTTAGTTCGAGCGAGATGCCGCGTTCCAGCAGCAGGGGCTGAACATCCTGCGCCGCATTGAGCCGCTGTTTCCAGTCGTCGCGCTCGTAGAAACGAGTCAGACGGGCATTCAAGACCACCTGCGTGGCAAAGCCTGCTTCGACGTAACGGGCGAAGATGGTGCAGTTGCCGACCTGCGGCGTAACGACTTCATCTACCGTGAGCAGCGGGCGCTGGCGCAGATGGCTGTTGGGATCATCGGCGTTGGCATCGGTGGTCGCCGTGCCACTGGCCTTGCTGTAGAACTCGGCGGTGTCGGCATCACAACCGCCATAAATCACCTGCGTTGCCAGACCGGTGAACAATGCCTGTGTGCCCTCATTGCCATAGATCATGTGAAACTGCCCTTTGGTCTGCGCCCCAATCATGATCGAGATACGGCGTTTGCGGACGAGGTTGACATCCGCTACCAGACCGTCGAGCTTGCCCAGCGTCGGGAATTCGTCCAGAATCACGCCGACGGGAACGGGCAGCGGCCCTTTATTGCGTTCACCGATGGTATCCAAATCGAGCATGAGCTTACGCAGCGTTGCCCCCAGATAAGACGCATAGACCGCCCGCATACGCCCCGGACAGGTCAGGACAACGACGGTTGGCTGCCCCACAATGAGGTCTGCATCAAAATCCGAGGCGCTGGTATTGGCACGCACATCAGTGGAAGCCCAGCCGGTGAGCGCCGTCGCCAGTGTTGCTACCACATTCGAGGCGACCTTGCCATCCGATCCCACTGATGCAATAAAGCTGTTCGCTAGCAGCGCCGCATCATCTTTTTGGGATGCCAGCTTGCCAGCCAATCCCTTGAGGTCATTCATGGCGTTGTAGATTTCGCCGAGATTGGGAAAGCGGATCAGGCAGGCGGCAAGGAGTGCCGCCGCGCTGTCCGTCCAGAAGCGGTTGTCGCCTGCGGCAGACGGAACCAGCACATCGGCAATGGCGCGGGCATCGGATACATTGTTGATCCCATCCGCCAGGTTGTAACGCGGACCAACGGCGCTGGTCGGGTCATGAACGACGACCAGATGACGGGTAACGGCTGCATACTTCAGCACATGCCCGGTGATTTCACCCTGCGGGTCAGCCACCACCAACGAATGCCCGACCAGCATCCGATCCGCAATCGCGGGCAGGATAATGCCCTGCGTCTTACCAGAACCCGGACCGCCGAGCGTCAGAATACCGCGTGCCACATCTTCGCCGCTGAGTGAGAACCTGCCCATGCCCAGATCGAGACGGCGTTTCTGTTCGCCCCAGAATGCGCCGAGCAGCGACAACCCTTCGGCCTCTTCCCGGCGGAAACGTTTGTACTCACGCATAGTGCAGAAGTGCGAAGAACCTAAAGCTCCACGTTTGACCTGCGGATTTCGCAGGCGATCCACCCGTTCGCGCAGCCAGCCGCCGTTACGGATGCCACTGTGCAGCCCAATCATCAGGAAGAACCACAGCATGACCAGCATCATGCCGAACATAAACAGCCGCATGGCGTTGATATTAGGCGGCGCACCGACGAGCAGTTGGACAACACCGCTGGTGGACTGCCGCCCGCGCAGCGGCTGCACCGCCATGTCACCGAGCAGCGTCAGGTACACGGTAGACACGCCCAGCACGACGATGACGTGAGCAAAGAATTTCGCGCCGCGCTTCCAACCGGATGTACCCTGTACTTCGCTGGTGCGCTGGATGCCTGCACCCAGCATGGCGCTGACCGCTATCGGCGCGGTCAGTGTCAAACAGAGGAGAGGGGCGAGACAACCGCCCAGCAGCGCCCGCCCCTCGGTGAACAACCAGTAGAACATCGGCTACGCCTCCCGCTCTTCAGATGGATTGGCACAGCGTCGCAGCATCATCCGACTGCCCAGCCAACCGAGTGCCATCAACAGCACCCCGGTCAGGTAGAGCGCCTCGCCAAAGCTCACGCCCAACACCCGTCCGACGGCAGTGCCAGCCAGCAGCAGGGTCATGAGGGCAAAGCCGCCCAGCGCAGTCTGCGGTTTGAGCGTCGTCATCACTTAGAAGTCCAGTTCCGGTGTACCGGGTGCTGTTTCTGGTTCATCCTGCTCGACCAACTGCTGAATCGGATCAGTGTACAGACCTTCCGCCGCGATGCGGGCATCGCGTTCGGCATTCGGGTTGTAGGGATGCCAGTCCGCCGGGTCGCGGGTGAGGGTCAATTCAGCATTCTGATATGCCTTCAGGTCATCGCCTTCGAGCGTTTTCCACTCCGCAGGCAGTCCTTCCAGCCGCGCCACTTCCACTGCCAGTTCAGGTCCGTCCAGCAGTCCGGGGATGAAATAACCGTTGAAGTCTTTGCCGAATTTGTCCACTGCCTCCAGGGTCTCGAAGTGTGCCATTTCCAGCATTCGGAACGGCTCATCCGCCGCCATCGCCGGACTGCCCACCGCATCCGGGTCATGTTCCACGCCGGGATAGACGACTATATGCAGGGCGTGTCCTAACGATTCACCGTCCGGGTTATTCACCGGGATAGGATCAAGCCGCCAGTAGGGGTTTTCCACCTCCGGCTGCGGTGCAGGGTCTTCGATTTTCTCCCCATCGGTGTTCCAGTAGGGATTGATCTCGTCTTCCAACTGCTGTGCCAATGTCTCGAAGCGATCCGGTGGCCCCTGCGTAAACAGGCGCGGATCAGCCCGATCCCCAGCCAGCCAGTCATTCTGAACAGCGGTGAGTTCGGCTTTGTGCATCATGGCTTCCAGCCCACGCCCGTCATGAACTTCCAGCAGCGCCTCCCGCGCCTGATCTGCCTGTTCACGCCCCTGCTCATCCTCTGAGTCCCAAGTGTCGAGTGTTACGGACTGCATTCCCAGATAGCCATTGGGTTCACGCCAGTATTTGTCCACCAGCAGTTCCCGCGTCCAAGGGTCGGTCTCCTGCACCACTACCGCATAGTTCACGGTATCGTTCACGGGTTGCAACAGTTCGGTGTCGGATTTCTCGAAGGTCGCCTCAAACCACGCCGCGCCTTCTAATGCCGCATTTGCCTCACGGTCACGGGCAGCTTCAGCGGCAAACATCTCGTACATGGTCGGGTAATCCGGCGCTTCCGATTTGAATGTAATCGGGGCATACGGTTCGGTGTCCATTTCAGTGACATCAACCTCACGCGCCAGTTCGCGTTCGCGGATGGTGGTAAACGGATCGGGCGGTCCTTCCGTGAACAGGCGTGGATCGGCACGTTCGCCATCCAACAGCCTATGAGCGACTGCCAGCTTTTCGGCTTCGTTCATCGCCGCTTCCAGCCCTACCGTCTGCTGCATCGTCGTCAGCCGCTCGACTTCCGCCTCAAAACGCTCGACGACCTGCCCACCGCTGTCGCCTTCGTGCAAATCCAGCAGGATAAAGTCGCCGCGCTCCGTTCCATCCGGCTCCCGCCACGCCTTGTGCGCTTCTAGCGCCAGTGCGTCTTCGCCGAACCGGTTGTAGTCGAAGGAATACTTCACATCGTTGTGCATCTCACGCTCCATCATTCGTTCGCGTTCGGTGGTGAAGGGATCGGGCGGCGCGTCGTCCTCAAAGAACACCCGCCCATCGGCACGGTGCGGGTCCAGATAGCCACCCGCCGCCGCCAGCCGTTCCGCCTGGTTCACGGCGGCTTCCAGCCCCTGCGTTTTCAGCGTGTTTTCTAGTTCCCGTTCGTCATGCTGCGCTTCGTCCCACCTGCCATATTCGGCGATGGTGAAGGTATCGAACCGCCGTTCACTGCCGTGCATCCAGGTTTTCACCGCTTCCAGTGACGGCTCATTGTTCGGACCAACGCCATAGCCAAAGTAGTATTCCGGCTGCGGGTTGAGCGCGGGTAAGTCGAGTGGGTCGGGAAACGCCTGACCGTAATGGTCGGCGACATCGTGGGCGAACTGCTGCGCCATATAGAGGTCGCCCTTCTCCAGATACATCTCCAAGCCCGGCAGCGGCCAGACCGAACCGGGGTCATCGTCGGGAAGTGGCATGACCGAATACGAGTCGTGCTTGAGTGCGCCATAGCCCGTCTCCATCGCCCGGAAATAGCGCAGTTCATAAGGTTGTGCATCCGGTTCAGCGTTCTCGACGACGGCGAACCAGTGGGCAGTTCCACCGCCATCGACGTGATATGCCTGCCCGATCCCCTGTGCGTCATACGGCTGCATCTCATTCCCAAAGGAAAACGGCAAATCGTCGGACACATCATGATTGAAAACCGGCTCAAACAGCGGTGTACCGGGAGCGACCTGTCCCCGCGCTTCCGCTTCGTGCTGCGCCGTATCCAGGAGACGTTCATTCCCGCCTTCGACCCAGGCGCGATCCAACTGCCCACACAGGTTTTCCATGTCCTCGGTGCGTCCATCGGCGACCAGCGCCGCCGTCACCTGTTCACCGCTGAGATAGAGCAGATGGACTTTGGCGCTGTCCCCGGTTGAGCCATCTGTCGGAAAAACCAGCGCCAGATACTGCCCATCCAGATAGGGCATCTGCGCCACCCGGCGGGCATCCTCGCTCAGTCCGTCGAGTCCATCTTTTTCGAGCGCGGTTTCGACTTCGCGCTGGTGTTCTTCGGCAGACCCCCACGACGAGTACGCACCTAAACGCAGCCGCTGTTCATGTTCATGCCCATAGCGATCCTCTGAGGCGCGGACGAGATCCACACCGTATTGCGCCCCATAGCTCTCACGCTCCGGCGGCACGACTTCGACGGCGTAGACCGAGCCATCTTCAGCGGTGTGACGCACATATTCGGTCTCACTCATGCGCGTCCTTTCGCTCCAGCCGGATCAGGAACTCCGGTGGTTCGCTTTCACCCGCCGGGACGAAGTAGCCGGATTTGCCCAGCTTCTTCTTCCATGCCAGCACCTGCCGCACCGCACGGCGGAGGCTGCCGGGGCGATCCAGCCCGTACAGATCACACAATTCCGCCAGCACCGCCTGATCTTCCGGGGTGAGGCGGATGGTGAAACTGCGCGTTTTCACTTCGTTGGCATCGTTTACATCGCTCACAGGTCCACCTCCCAGGCATCGCGGGTGTAGTCGGCAATCTCCTTTGCTGCGTCTGGTTCCAGCGCCACGCCGCGTTCGCTCTCCCACAGTTCCCGCTGGTCGGTTGCCAGCGCCATGCCTTCGGCAGCATCGAAACAGCGGTCAATCCCGCCTTTCTGCGCCACCTGAATCAGATACTCCGCGGAGGCATACGCCTTGTCCCATTCGCCGGGGACACAGGGGGCAAGCTGCGCTTCCATCTCACCCGTTTCAGGGTTACGCCCCAGCGACAGTATGCTGGTGACGCAGTTCTCCCGGTCTTCTTTATCGGGCTGAAAGACACCAATCCAGTACGCCGTCCCGGTTTCGGCATCGTAGAAGGGCGGCGGGTCTTTGGCCGGGTCGAAGTTCTCCGCTTCAATGCCAATCGCGTTTAACGCCTGAAATGCCGACTCATCGGCGATCTGCGGCGCTTCCACTTCCGGTTCGACCACGACCCCACCCAGTTCAGCCGCCGTCCGAATCAATGGATCAATGGCAGTGTCGGGCGGTTCGTCGCGTCCACCGATACCGCCATCGTCCAGATCACGCAGGTGTTCATAAGCGGCGTATTCTTCGGGACTTGCCCCGCGCCAGTTCTCCGGTTCCGGGTTCATCTCAGCAGCGCGGGCTTCCGCAAATTCCGGCACCTGATAAGCAGGCAGTCCCTGGTCGTGCATCTGCTCCTGAAGGGTGTGGTAAAACGCCGCCGCCACATCCACATCTTCAAATGAAGCGACGGGCAGGTAGCTTCCACCCAGATCGCCCGTATTGATATTGGCATACACGTCAATTGCCCCGATTTCATAGCGTGTGCCGCCGTCGGTGTCGCGCTCCACCCCGATCAAACGGGCATCGTGCCAGCCCCAGCCTTCATCCGCCGGTTCGGGCGGCTCGAAACCCTGCAAACCGTCCTGTGATAAGGGCGGGACATCCGGTAAATGTCCGACAGCCTCCGGTATGAAACGCGCATCATCTGGCAGCCAGGGATCATCGACAGGCACGTAGTCGTAATCCGGCGGTGCGCTGCTGAACAGGTCATCCGGGAAGGGATCATCCGGCATGAAATAGGGTTCATCCGGTGGCGGCATCCAGTCGTCGTCCATCGGTGGCGGTTCGGGCATCATGTCGATGTCGCTCATGCGCTTACTCCTCCGCCGGGCGCAGCGTTAGCGGTTTGGGCGTGTGCCGTAGCTTGACCTGCGCCAGAGCGTATTCCGTCGCTTTGCCCACCTGCGGATTGAAGCCGTCCCAGAATGCCCGCAGCACTTCCAGTCGGGTCGAGTCGCCCGCTGCAATCTGATCCAATTGACTTTCTAGCCGGGCGGTGTAGTCATACGCCAGCACATCGGCGAAGTGCGCCGTCAGGAAATCGCACAGGGCGATGCCGTTCTCCGTCGGCATGAGCCGTTTCTGGACCGACTTCACATAGCCCTTGTCCTTCACCGTTTTGACCATGCTGGCATACGTCGAAGGACGACCAATACCCCGCTGTTCCAGCGCCTGCACCAGCGCCGCTTCGGTGTAGCGGGCGGGAGCGCGGGTCTGGTGATCTTCCACCTGCGGCGCGACCCGTTGAAGAAGCTGGTTGTCCTTCAGCGGCGGCAGTGTTTCAGTTGCTTCCTCCCCGTCTTCGCCCTCATCGGCAGGTTCTTCGTACACCTTGAGGAAGCCGTCGAACAGCAGCGAACGTCCCTGCGCCCGAAATTCCATTGGGAACGGCTGCCCCTGGGCTTTGCCCGCATAGATCACCGCGCCGGTGACGGTGTAGAGGGCAGGCGACATCTGTGAGGCGACGAAGCGCTTCCAGATCAGGGCATACAGCGCCGCACCATCACCTTCTACCTCCTGCGGCAGGCGGTTGACATCCGTCGGGCGGATGGCCTCATGCGCCTCCTGTGCATTCGCCGTTTTGACGGTGTAGGTGGGTGGCTCAGGTGGCAGGTAATCTGCGCCATGCTCACGGGCGATATAGTCCCGTGCCGCCGTCTGCGCTTCGGGCGCGATGGACACGCCGTCCGTCCGCATGTAGGTGATCCAGCCCTGTTCATAGAGGGTTTGCGCCAGCGCCATCGTCTTTTCGGGCGACAGCCCCAGACCTTTGGATGCTGCCTGCTGAAGCGAGGACGTGGTGAAGGGCGGCAGCGGCGGGCGCGGCTTCACCGTCCGTCCCGCTTTGCCGACCCAGACCTGCGCGGTTTGCAGCAGCGCCGCCAGTTTGTCCAGCGGTTCGCGGGTCTTGAAGGTACTGTCCGCGCCTTTGACGCGATGCAACTTCGCCGTGAATTCAGCACCGTCAGCGGTCAGTTTGAGTGCCAGTGTCCAGTAAGTCTCTGGCGTGAACTGATCAATTTCGCGTTCGCGCTCGATCACCAATCGCAGGCAGACACTCTGGACCCGTCCGGCAGAGAACTTGCCGTCCAGCGCCTTCGCCGCCAGCGGGGAGGCGAGGTAGCCCACAAGACGATCCACAATGCGCCGCGCCTGCTGCGCTTCGACAAGATGGATGTCCAGCGCCCGGGGATGGGCGACGGCTTCGCGTACTGCATCTTTGGTGATGGCGTGAAACAACGCCCGATAGACAAGCTTATCTTTGGGTACATTCGCCAGTTTCAAGAGATGCCAGGCAATCGCTTCCCCTTCCCGATCCGGGTCAGTAGCAACATAGACCGCTTCGGCATCCTTGATGGCTTTCAGCAGTTTTTTAACCACATTGCCTTTACCGGGCAGCACCTCATACGTCGGGCGGAAATCAGCCGTGACCTCTACTCCCAGTTCGGCTTCAGGTAGGTCGCGGACGTGTCCCAGACACGCCTCCACCCGCCACCCCTGCCCCAGAAATCCGGCGATCTTTTTGGACTTCGCCGGGGATTCGACAATCACCAGTTTCATGGGTTACTTTCCTCCTTCATCCAGCGCCGGATGGCGGCGCTGCTTTGCAGATGGTTGGTCAACGCCCGCAGCACCTGGCGGGCGCTGCGCCGAGAGATGGGGGCGCAAATGCGCTGCCAGTTCACGTTCACGTAAGACCAGCCAGACCGGCCATTCGCGGAAGGCGTGGTACGCCTCTTCTTCGAGCGCCTGAAAGGGACTTGCAGCCGTTTTTTTCGACACGGTTCATCCTCCATGCGTCTATCCTTAAGTGGTCTGGAAGCGGGCGATCTCCCCCGCCGCCGGGCGGTTGTACAGATACCAGAGACCTTCGTCCTGAATATCGAGGACATAGTGGAAGCGCGGCAGGGCGGCGATGATGTCGCGGTGCTGCTGGTTGAGATGCTGGAAAGCGGCATCTTCGTGGAACACATTCATGCCCTGCCGCTGCGAGAAGACCACGCGGATCGGGCAGTTTTCGAACACCAGCCGCGCTTTCCCAGCGAGAAAAATACTCATCTGTTGGTACAGACACAACTCACCAGGACATTCCGGCAGCCTTTGATCTGAGCGACATCGCCCGCGCCGTCGAACGTTATTTACCCGATAACACCGGTAGTCCTAAAGCCAAACCACGCAAACAAGCGTAGGTACCTGGCTTTTTTGTATTTCTCAAAGGAGAGCAGACATGAGCAAGCAGAATTCGAAGAAACCCGCCCTGCCCGGCAGTACCGTCACGCTGGGTCTCGACATCGGCTACGGCGTTGTGAAGGCCGTCACCGCCGACCAGGTGGTGATGTTCCCGTCAGTCATGGGTCATGCCCGTGAGATCAAGTTCCAACAGGATGACATCGCCCGTCGCCATCCCGGCGATCAGGTGACCGATGACGAAGGCGACTGGTTCGTCGGCGACCTGGCGCTGGCGCAGCTCCCACCCGGCGAATTACTCCGCTTACGTGGGCGGACAGCGAATGAGTCCACGATGGGGAATGCCTTTCGCCTGCGGCTCGCCAAAGTCGCCATCGGCAAGCTGATGACCGGCATGTGGAACCGCGACATCGTCCATATCCGACTCGCCACGGGACTTCCGACCGACCATATGCGCGACGCCGCCCAACTGAAGACATCGCTCATCGGCCAGCACCTCATCAAAACCGACACCGCCGACCTGATCGCCAACATCACCGAAGTGATGGTCATGCCGCAGCCCTACGGCACGATCTACGCCAACACACTGACCGAGACCGGGGAGATCAACCGGGGACACGCCTACCGGCGGACGGGGGTGTGTGATGTGGGGACGTACACCGTTGACCTGGCGTTAGACGACGAAGGTGAGTTTGTGGACGCCGAGAGTGGCAGTGTTGAAAGCGGGGTGTACACGGCCCAGGAGCGCATCGCGGCAGCACTCGAACGGGACTACCGCGAGAAGATGCCCTTCAAGATCGTCGAAGAAGTCCTACGGACGGGTATTTTCCACGCCAACGGCCAGCCGGTGGATTACCACGCGATTGTCGAAGAAGCCCTGGCGCCGCTGCGCAGCGCGACGCTCAACCTGATGAGCGAGAAGTGGCAGCGCGGGACGACGGTGGATGTGGTTTACCTGTCAGGCGGCGGTGCTGACCTGGTCGTATCCGATGTGCGCGAAGCGTATCCACAGACGCAGTTGGTGGGAGACGCGCAGCTCGCCAACGCCCGCGGGTATCTGAATTACGCCCGGTTTGTATCCCGGCAGTCATGACGATCTGATGCGAGATGGGGGTGTCGGCCTGGTTCGGACAGGATTCGGACAGGTTCGGACACCCCCGGAGAGGAGATGAAGCGATGGCGCAGCGAAAACGGGCGACGGCGACAGTGAAAATGACCTACAGCGAGGACAGTGACCTGATCGCCTGGTGGAACAGCATCCCGCGTGGCAGCCGGAACGCGGTCATGAAGGACATGATGCGGGCTTACATCGAACACAACGGCGGTGGCTACCGTCCGATTCTGCCCAGGAACATCCCGCAGCCGTTCGATCCGGGACGGTTCACCCAGGTGTGTGACGATGCCGCCTGGATCCGGGAGGCGCTGCTTGACCTGCCGGGATATGTCGAGCGGATCATCCAGCAGGTGGCAGCCAATGGTGGTGTGCAGTCCAACAGTCGTTCGCCCACCGGACAGGGTGTCTTACAGGGTGCAGATGTTTCCGATGAAGATGCCGCAAGACGCGAAAGCCGGATGAAGAAGACTCAGTGGTGAGGAGAGTACCGATGAACATCCATGTAAGACAGACCACCGCAAAACCAAAGCATGGCGGTGCCATGCGAGTCGCAGCGTCGGGGCGCTGCGACTTCGGGCGACGGGTAGATGGGTTCGATATTTCAGGGGAGAAAATCCTACCCGTCGCCAGCGAGCTAAATGCGCTCGCCACTCATGCGCCGTGGGGGCTGGTGCAGGCGGCTGCCGCCCCTGCACATATGCGGCGGTGCAGGGATGCCGCCGCACCGGTGGGCGCGATGGGTCACGCCCACCGAACGCACACCCTGGCGGTGTGCGTTGCCAACCTGCATCACGTTCGTTCCGCAGCAAAACGAGGAGAACAGAACCGATGAACTATCGTCAGACAGTTGCCGAAATCAGCAAACGGCTGCCACGCTTGAAACGGCGTGATGTGGCCGAGGTGCTGGAAGTCATGGCCGAACTTTGGCTCACAGAACTGGCGCGGCCCGGTCATACAGTCACGGTCGCCGACCTGGGCAAGCTGGTCGTCGAGGTGCAAACCCTCCGCAGCGCGGGCGCTATCAGACGGCGCTTGGAGAAACAGTATGGCGCACAAGCCCCAGAAACGTTCCAGCGCATCTATGTGCGCTTCCGCCCAACGGCGAAGTTCCGCCAGGCAATTGCTGAAGGCTCTATAGAGGAAGAGGAGACCGAATGAAAAAGAAACCGAACCCGTACAGCGAACGGATGACCGTCAACCTGACGCCGGATCAGATGCGGCGGCTGGAGGAACTGCGCAATGTTCGCAGCCGCGTGGGACGCTTCATCAGCAAGAACGACCTGCTGCGCGATGCAGTCAATCTGTATCTGGCATCCCAGGAAGATTTGCCCGGATCGCGCCGGGCGATTGCCAAAGGCATCGAGGGCAAGGTGGACGCGCTCGACGCCAAAGTCGAGGCGCTGACCGCCATGCTGGGCGGCTTCATTGAGCGCGTGACGCGCAAACGCGAGGGGTAGATGGATCGCAAGCAGATGTGCATCGCCAACGTGCAGTACAAGCAACCGTCAGCCGATGGTGCCAGGCAGTCCAAGAACCTCTTACGCTACCTGACCTACCGCGAAAGCCGGGATGAAAAAGCGCGGTATGTCGCCGGGCGGGAACGATGGGTCGATTGCGGCATGGGCGGCTCGGTGAGCGACATCATCCAGCGCTGCGATGACCTGAAAAGCGACCATGTGCTGGCTTTCTCGCTCGTGGTGAATCCCAACCCGGATTTAATCGCGCTGGTCGCGCCGGAGGAGCGCGAACGCTTTGTGGGTGAACTCACCGAAGGGGTGGTGGATGAATTCTTCGAGGCACGGGGGTTAGATACTGGCGTGGAGTTTTCATACGTGCTTCATCACAGATTGACCGACGACCCACAGGCGCCAGGGCTGCATGACCCGCACACCCACGTCGTGCTGCCGGGAACGGTGTATGACGAGGAACATGGCGGGCGCGTGCCACTGTTTTTTAGCCGTAACCGGAAAGTCAACCATATCGAGCTGCTGCATGACGTGACCGAGCGGGCGATCTCGACCCAGATGGAGCGGTATGTCGGCCCGGATTGGGAGCAGCGTATAGACGCCCTCCTGGCCGTCCGCGAGCGGGAGCAAGGGATTGTGAACGGCGAACCGCATGGCTGGATACACGATGATGCGGGCGAGGTCTGGCCGGTCTGGTGTGGGACGCGGCGGACGGATGACACGACGGCAGCCATCGGCACCTACTGCTGGTATCCTGCCCCGACCGAGGATGATGAGGACGCTCTCAAGCTGGAGTTCCGTCCGCTGCTGGCCGGGCTGCCGCCGGAGCAGGCGGCGTTCTTCGCCCATGCTTTCGCCAGGGAGATGGCGGGGGATATGGACAAACTCAGGGATCTGGCCGACCTGGTTGGCGGATTGACCGACACGGAGCGCGAGCAGCTCATCGCTGAAATGGGGGGATATGAACAACCTGAACCAGGTATTGCGCCCGATCTTGACCTTTGACCGAAACGCACACAGGAGCCGGAAGCGCATCGCGACCAACGACACGCGCCTCTGACCCCTGTGGGCATCAATAGAAAGTGATTCCAGTATGACACAGAATACGGCAACTCACAACACGCGAATTATCACCCAGGCCGAATTCCTGGATACCTTGTATCTCCAACCACCGGAAGGGCTGTACCTGGAACTGCGCTGCATCCACCCGGAAACGGGCGAAGTGCGCACACTTTGGACGGGTATCGGGGATGCGAAGCAGCACGAAGCTGTATTGAAGCAGGCAGAGAAACTCAACAACGAGGGGTATGGCGTGTACTACGCGCCCTGCCTGCGGCAGACGAAGCAGGGCAAAGCCGAGTCTGCGGAGCTAGTCCCGGCGCTGTGGGTCGACATCGACTGCGATGATGACCCTGAGAGACGCAAAATCGGGCTGGCGGCGCTGGATGACTTTGTCTTGCCGCCCTCGGCTATTGTAAACAGCGGGGGCGGCTGGCACGCCTACTGGCTGCTGGACACACCATTCACCCTGCAAAACGAGGATGACCGGCAGCGGATCGCCCGCGTCTTACACGGCCTGTTCAGCGCGTTGGACGGCGATCCGGGGTATGTCAAGTCGGTGGCATCCGTCATGCGCCTGCCCGGCAGCACCAATACCAAGCCCAGTCGAAACAACACACTGGTGCAGGTCATTGCGTGGCAACCTGACCGCCGCTATCCGCTAAGCGATTTCGACTGGCTGGACGTAAGGCCGCCGAAGCCGGAACGGATTGGTAAGCTGGAGGTCATCACCCTCAACGGGAACGGGCATCGCCACTTACCGCCGCGAACGGAGGCGTATCTCACATCCGGTGCGCCGCTCGAGCAGCGCAATCAGGAACTCTTCGCCGCCGCTTGCCAGCTCCGCGATGCTGGCTACAGCCAGCGTGACGCCGAGGGCGAACTCACATCGCGTTACCTGGCAGACGGGAACGGTTCAGAAAACCCTATAGGACGCGAAAAGGAAGCTCGCGCTACCATTGCCAGCGCTTTCAGCCGCCCGCCGCGTGAACCGATCCCTCAAGCTCCGCCATCTCCGAAAACGCAGGTGGACGACCTGGTCAGCCGGTTTCACCGTGAGGAAGTCAATCATGAGCAGCCATCAGCCGAACAGATCGCGGCAGTGGTCACAGCCTGCGCGGCGCTTGACCCTGTGCAGTGGGCGGCGGAGCGCAAGCGGCTCAAGACGATCTGCGGCGAGGACTTCCGCCTGGCGGATCTCGACCGCCTCTACAAGGAAGCCCGGCGCGACCGCGAACGGGAAGCGAAAGCATCTGAACCGCCGAATACGGAACAATATCTTGCCCTCGACGGCTGCATGGTCTACGAGCGCCAGACTACCCGCGGCACGCGCCGTCAGGTCGTGGCCGACTGGACCGGCCAGGTGCTGGAGTGGATCACCCGCAGCACCGATACAGACGAAGCCGAACACATCATGCGGCTGCGGCTGGCGTCCGACAGCAAGACCACCACGCTTGATGTCCCCAGTGAGTATTTCGGCGATGCCAATGCCTTGCAGCGTTTCATCGCCGGGAAAGCGGGTGGCATCTACGCCGTTCGTGCCGGGATGAACAAACACCTGGTCAGCGCTATCCTCAAACTCTCCGGCGACCCGGATCAGTGCCGCACCTACGGTTTCATGGGCTGGACGCAGCTCGATGGCAAGTGGGTCTACGTTTCGCCCGGCATGAGTGTCAACACTGAAGGATCACTCGAATCGTTGCCTGAAGTCGAACTCGAAGCGCGGCTGCGCGACTACCGGCTGGTCGCGCCCGACTGGGGAAAAGGGCTGGCCGCATTTGAGGCAGCGGTCGCGGTGTTCCCGCCGGAATATGCCGCCGCCCTGGTCAGCTTCGCCCTGCTGCCGCTCCTCCAGCGGTTCTTTCCACCGGCGGCGCCCAAACCCGCTCTGCATCTCTCCGGGACAACCGGCAGCGGTAAGAGCGAGATCGCCTCGCTGATGGCCGGTTTCTACGGCCCTTTCACCCGCGACACGCCGCCGGGGCAGTGGGGTGATACTGTCAACACCGTCGAAGTTCTGGGTTATGCCCTGGCCGATGCCCTGTTCTGGGTGGACGACTACAAGCAGTGCTACGCCGACGAGCGCACCTTCACCCGCTTCCTGCAAAGCTACTCGCGGGGGATGGGGCGCGGCAGGTTGACCCGCGAGGCGAAACTTCGCCACGATCGTCCCTGTCGCGGGCTGCTCTTGTCCACCGGCGAGACGACCATTGAAGGCGAAGCATCGGTGTTGTCGCGGATGCTGGTGCTGGAGATTCCGCCCTGGGAGAGCCGCGATCCGGGCGGCCGGGCATTGGTCAGCGCGGAGTTGGTGCGGGATGACCTCCCGGCATTCACGGCCTGTTTCCTCCGTTGGCTGGCCGCCCGCGCCGATGCGGGAACACTCACCACTGAACTCGCCAGCCGCTTTGAGCAGAATGCGGCAGGTTACCGGCAGAAGCTGACGGCGAAACTGGGGCGACAGGCCAATACCGGACGCATGATCGGCAATTGGGCGGTGCTGGTCACGGTCTACCAGCTTCTGGCGGACTTCTTCGCTGAGATGGACGAAGACTACCTGCTGCCAGCCTGGCAGGACACGATTTTCGAGACAGTGGGGCGGGTGCAGGGGGAACGCGCCGGCGATGGCTTCATCCAGGCGCTGAACGAACTGCTCGCCAGCGGCGAAGCGGTCATCACGCCCTCGCGCCACCCGGATGAGCCGCGACCGGGGGTAACGATTATCGGCTACGAAGAGGACAGCTACATTTACCTGCTGCCGGAGATCGCCTACCGGGAAGCGGTGCGGATCCGCCCGCTGAAGTTCTCTGCGGCGGCGATTGGCAGCCAGCTTCGGGAGGAAGGCTGGCTGGTGCCGGGGAGCAGCGCCAGTCATTTGACGGTACAACTACGGGTACGGGGACGGCGCGTGCGCGTCTGGCGCCTGAAAGCGGCAGTTTTCAACGGTGACAGCGGTGACGACGGTGACAGCCTCTTGTAACATGCCGCAAAGCAGTATGTTTGTATGCGGAGACAGCGGTGACAGCGGTGACTCTGGCCTGATTGTAAGGTCGTATGGCACCGCTGTCACCGCCAGCACCGCTCGACCTCCTCGAATCGCGACAGATTTTCACAGAAATGCTATGGGTCTCACCGTAGTATACAAAATCTGCCATTCCGTAGCGGAGACAACGGTGACGGCGGTGTCACATTGTAATCTAGAGTCATTGTTGTGATTATGAGAGAAACATGCCAGAATGAAGGTGGATTTTACTCTACCCTATATATCTGTCGGTACCTAAATGAATTATCGGAGTGCTATGAGCTACAGAAACAAAGACTGGTCTTTTGCTGAACTCAGTAGAAAAGAAACTCTATGGGGACCGCATGGTTACCATCGTTACCCTGCGAAGTTTATCCCGCATCTTGTTAGACGAATTATTGATGAATTTTCGCTACCGGGTGAGGTTATTGGTGATATTTTTTTGGGGTCAGGAACAACAGGGGTTGAGGCTATTCGTACGGGGCGCCAATTTTATGGTTCTGACATTAACCCGGTCGCCTGCTTAATCAGCCGGGCTAAGTGCTTTCCAATTGACCCTAGTATTCTCAACGAAACTTGGAAAGATGTCTCTCGAATTATCTCCCAAATTGCGCCCTTGGGGCGTAATCCGCTGACCGACAAAGATAAAGAAGCCATTCTTTCCATCAATATAAGCTATGCGCTCCCAGAGGAACGTCTTCAGTATTGGTTTCCTGAATCCCAGCGCCAAGCACTAACCGCTATACTGAAAGCTATCCTTTCTGTTCCTATTGAACAACATAGAATTTTTATGTTGTGTGCATTTTCCAATATTCTCAAGCGTTGTTCTATCTGGTTAAGCGGAAGCACCAAAGCGCAAAAGGATTTGAAAAAAACTCTGGCAGATCCGGTTGACGAATTTCTCAAACAAGTCCGTGATATGATGAAACGTAACAAACTTTATTGGGAAGACCTACTGACTAATGGTATCAATCCTCAACAGGCGGGAGAGCAGATTCGCATCTTACAACAAGATGCTCGTTCACTTGATACTGAGACACCCCAAGTTGATCTACTTGTGACAAGCCCACCATATGCCACCTGCTATGAATATAGCGAACTTCATCAGTTGACTCAGCTATGGTTCGAAAAATTTGGCATTATCTCAGCAGTTGAAGCCAAACAAAACTGGATCGGATCAAAAAATGTTTCGTCCGGTACTTTGAACAAAGGTGTGTTTCCGCATACAGGTTCAGAAAGTGCCGATACTACCTTGAGAGAACTTCTACACCTCGCAAATCAACGACCTACTAAAAAAACAGACATTATACGAGAGGCACGAGCCTTACATCGGTATTTTATTGATATGAATCGTGCGATTTGTGAGATGACACGAATTGTTCCGACGGGAAAGCAGCTGGTTCTTATCATTGGCGACTCTCGTAAAAGAGATGTTGATATCCCTACCACACAGGCGCTCTGCGAGATGTCCAGTAGTGCTGGTTTCGCATTGCAGGAGAAGATCAATCGCAAAGTTCCTGGTCGTGTTCTAGTCAGTACAAGGGATCGAGAAACGGGAAAATTTTCTTCGACTGCGAATAGTGATGTAGAGGTTTATCCAGAGGAGAATGTCCTAGTATTCAAGCGGGTTTGATCTTGTGACGTTTCGGAGATAACAAATGAGTACCTTCATTCAGCCAACACGGGAGCAAATTGATGCTTTCAGAGATGGTGATCCGGTTGCAATTGATGAAGTGGTAACTATTGTACTGCCACAAATCTACCGCTGGGCAGTTAGCAAATATCAAAACCTTCCGCCACAGGAGGTTCAAAGTGTCGTAAATCAGGTCATTGCTGAGATTTGCAGGAATTGCAATCGCTATGATCCTGATCAAGCACTTTTTACCACTTACGCTATTTATCTCATCGAGAAGCGAATAGTGGATGTATGGGAAAAAGAAAAAAAGATAATCAATCTTGAATCCGTTGATTTGGAATTGCATGAAAATCGCGCATCAGGAGCGTATAAAGATATAGAAGAACAAATCACAATAGACAGTTTGTTTGATACAGTCTCATCTCAATTAGATGATCTGGAGCGAGATTTTCTGAAGTTGATGCGTGAAGGTGAAATAAGATTAGAAGTCTTTGCAGCAACCCTACAACACTACCGAATTGTTGACAAACCTGAGCGCGAAATTAACACTATAAAAGAAAGAATCAAGCGCAGACTCAAATCGGCAGCTCACCATATGGGGTTAGACCAGGATTTGTTCTGAGTGCGGGAGCATATCACAAATGAACACAAACTCCGATAGCGAAATACTACAAGGCTGGTACCAGTTTGCGGCACAACAGCCAGGTTCAGTTGAATCACTTCTACAATTACTGAGAAATCGGCAAGGGAAATCGTCCGATAGACAACGTACAGAATTCGGTGCCACATCTCAGATGTTTGACAAATTGCGGAGTATGCGTTTACCAAGAGAGCAATTTTTTGCTCAGGATGCGAAACGTATAGCGGAGGCGTGTTACCTCTCGAATCCAACGGCATTTGTTCAGGCACTGATCCTTGCCCGAAACATTCAGCAGAGCGAGCAATTTCAGGCGGCTTCCACCAGCTATATGGCAGCCTTTGATGATAACGATAATCTGGATGAAATCCCGACTGAGGAATGAACCATGCAAAGGCGTATCAGTCAAGCGAGAACAGTTGCACAGGCGTTTCTCGATATAGTAAGAAACAATCCGCTTGGTTTAGCCCAAGCGGATACTTTTCCTCGTAATATCGAGGAGATGCTCCTTTATGGCTTAGAAATTCCAGTCGAATACAAAATTAATCTTAGTTTACACGCAGCCGAACATTATATTTGTGCATTACAGCAAATACCCTTTACATTGTCAACTGACACCCCTGATCGCCCACTATTAGGGCTACTTTATGTTGGGTCACCCTCCAATCTGATCTTGATTAAAGACGGTTTGCCCAAACATATTCGAAATTATGTCCTTGCCCATGAATTAGGTCACTTTTTAACAGATATTTTCATAGTGCGTAATCTGTGGTTGAGTACGTTACCTGAGCAAACGGATCAGATACTCAAGGCGTTTACTTGGCAGGAATATGACGAATGGGTTGAGCTACAAGCACTGATTAAGGGTTTGCCACCCCGCGCACGAGCTATTGTTAGTCGAGGAAAAGCTACGTTACCGGAGACAACCAAAAAAGAAATTGCCGCCGATCTTATAGCACGGGAACTGTTAGCACCCTGGGAAAAAGCTCTAAAGATTTACAAAACTGCGAAAACTAAAACCGATTTTATCTGGACTATTTACACCAATTTTGGTTTACCACCCAAAGTTGCATACTTTTATTATGAAGACATTAAACAAAACACTTCCCCGCCAAGAGACTTCTTTTCACATCTTTTTTCTCCTCTCCTCGATTCAGATGCAAAATAATTACAGGTGTCCGTGAAAATTTGCGGGACACGCCGTATTACAAGATAGAACAACGAACGACGAACAACGATTACACAATGAATAGTGTTATCTAACCTTACAGCACTAGGGGAGATGGCGATGTCACTTGCCGATGAACACGCGAATATATCCGATGATCCCGCAGAACAGCCTGATGTCGAAACCATATTGAACGACGATATTGATTTTGATGCTGTTGTAAGGCTTAACCATTGGCAATCCCCCAGTGAGTATTATCAAACCGTTCCTGAGCGGACTCAGGCTGTGGTTTCGAGCGTAGTGGCTTCAGATGAACGACTCAGGGATGAGTTGCGATACGAGTATTTACCACGTCTTTTGGAAGAAGAAACATTACTCGCGTGGAAACGTGCAGATGCGGATTACATTAACCTGTTGCGCCAGAAATTTCTGCTGGCTGGTAAGGTGGTTGCTGCTGATGCAACCATATCACGTTATGAAACGCTCAGTTTAGTTGGCGCACAGATTGCCATCTCCCGTGTTGGCTACCATCAACGATCCCCTAACCAATATGCCTCAAACTTGATGTACTGGGGCCAGGAAGTTCCTAAGCAACCAACTGCTAAAGAGGTTGTGGATGCCCTTAGATCACGAGGCAAGAAGCTAAAGGAAAAGCTTCCAAGCCTTGTCCTTGATGCCCTATCGAAGTACATGGAGCGCCGAGTCTTGCTCGAAGTACCGGAAGGCACTTTCAAGTTTATTCAGGGTCCTATGTTTCCCCATGCGATGTTGAGCGGTTTAGGGTATCGCCACGCAATGATGACATGTCTGGATTTGATAGCACAACTTATTGACGATGGGAATTATGCCACCATCGTGTCAAAAGACTCTCACCGTGATTTAGAGTTGCTAGGCATAGCTCTGGACGCGGGCGAATACCTTATTGTTCGAGATGGAGTTGAGGTACTCAATGCCTATCTGTATGGCGATGGTGCTGATGGCAGTAAAGCAAATTACACAAGTCAGCCTGTTGAAAAATATGGTGGCAAAAGTCAATTACAGGTTTTTGGCGACTTTCAAAAACAGTATGGACCAAAAGTGGTTCAGGGTATTCTCCGCGCACATCCAATGAGCCGCCCTTATGTTTTTTACTGTAATAGAGATCGTGTAGATGAGGCAGTGCATTTGTTATTAGCTGATGCCGCCCACACAGGCCCACGAGGCTTTCCATTGTTGCTGGATTTAGCCGATCAGTATTGTTCGGGCGCATTTAAAGCAAGTGAATATACCAGCAGAATGAATGCTGAGTTTGCACGTGCAGCAGGTGGTAGCGGTCTGTATCAATCAGAACGAACGACCAGGGATTAGGAGTATGAATCATGTCTGAAAATGGTCACAAAAATGATGGCTATCAACCTTCAAAGGCTGATGTGAGTGAGCAAGTCAATAACCTTCAGAATCTGGCTGACGACGAAGGTCTTATTGAGGTGGTTGCTCAAGGTGAAGGGGCAATCGCATTTGTTCACTTTGACCCTAGTTCAGCAAAAAGCAATGTAGTAGAAGCGCTCGTTCATCATGATGATGTTCCTCATGTAAACCGGGGAATGTATGTCCATATTTTGAGCGCAGATGGACGGCGATATAGCGGACGCATCATAGAGGGTCCATTTTATAATCCTGATGCTCTAAAACGTGACTCGACTCCTGTTCAATTTATCATCCTTCATCAGGGTCGTGGAAAAACTTTGGCCGTGCCTGAATACCACGCTTGGGTACAGATCGAAATTCTGGGAGAGGAAAAGGATGGGCAGCTCCTGGGTGCAATTCGCCGTCCTCGCCCTGCTTCTCCGATAATTCCTTATGACACTAGCATGATGGAAGACATGATGCACCTAACTGGAGACATAGTGCTAGGCTTGTTGGATAACTATGAAGAGGTGTTTGTAAGGATTGATGAGAATGATAAAGGCGTTGTGCCTCGTAATTGGCTAACTGTAGGTACGGTTGGCAGCGGTAAATCAAATACCACGCAGGTTTTTACCGAAGAAACACTGAGGGCAAATTATGCCCAAATCATTGTTGATCCTGAAGGTGAATACATCTTCATGGACAAGCCAACAGATCAGGAGGTGGATCTCGCTCTCTACAAGCGTGCGAGATCCGGGGTAAAACAACTTCGTGTTTACCGACCACCAAAGGCTCAATCCCAACGAACGGATGCCATAGAATTCTCGGTTCCATTCTCTTCTCTTCATCCTGATGTAATTATGGAACTTGCCGAGATGAGTCCTGCTCAACAAACCCGTTTTACATTTCTGTATGAGCAAGCGACACAGTGTTTGCGTAAAGATAAACGGGCACAAGGAAAACCAGCGGAACGTGCCGATGATGACCTGGATTTATCGCGTGGCTATCCAGGCATAACTCTCAAACTTCTGCGCCATATGCTTGACGAAGAATTCGGGTATTGGGATTACAAGAAGAAGCAAAAAGAAGAGAAGAATGGCAAGTCCAAAACCAAGACTGAAGAAGAAAAACGTCAAGAAAGACGTAAAAAACTGGTCGCTTTGCAGGAGCAGCAACAAGAAGATCCATCTGTTAGTGATGGAATGAAAATCTATTGCCACACACATAACTTGCCGCCGCTGCTTCAAGACTCAACAGATGTGACCTCTTATGGAGCACTGCGTAAAAAGCTGCGCGAATTGGACATGATGGGCATTTTTGACCGTCAAGATGCGCCCCAATTGGACATGGAAATCCTTAGTCACCCAGGACAATTGACAGTAATTGATATGTCAGATGCCCATAGCCAGCAAGTGGTCAATATTGTAATCGCGGATCTATTGGCACGGATGTATGAATACAAAATGCAGCTCACCGAAGAAGCTAATGTACAACGTAAGGTCATCATCACTATTGAAGAGGCTCACGGTTTCATCTCTCGTGAACGTCAGGATAAGATGGAGCAGACATTGGATCAACTGCGCCGAATTGCTCGGCGTGGACGCAAACGATGGTTGGCGCTGCATTTCGTGACACAATCTCCACAACATCTACCGTCCGAGCTTTTCGAGCTTGCAAATAATAAAATCATCCACCAAACCACTGGCTCAGAGAATTTGCGAGTTCTGAAGGCTGCTGCCGGTAGTGTCAACGAAGGAATTTGGGGGGATGTTCCAAGCTTGGGACGGGGTCGTGCTGTGATTGTCTCGAGCCAATATCCGCATCCCATCATTGCACGTATTCGACCAGCAGCGTCGAAACGAAATTACACGACCTAAACAAGGTCCATCCGAACGATCAAGAGTATTTGGATTACGGGCGTAGGTTTCTACGCCCTCAGCTTAACTTTGCCTGTTACCAGATGATCCCAAAGAAGGTGCCAGAGATGGTTCACATGCCAAACATGCCGATATACTCAACCGAGATGTTTCAAGTTATCACGGAAAGTCTGCCTTCTCTATCTGCATACCGACTCGTGGTACGAGGTTCCGACCAGCAGGTTCGCGTAGGACGGAAGCTCGCTGATCGTTTGATGCGCATCTTTGGCGGACATTGGGTGTGGACAGATGATTTAATCATTGCCGATACTCCACAAACTGACGACACCTTGGAACAGGCAATAAGAGGAATCCGCAGCAAAGAAAAGGATGTTTTCAAAGATCTATCAGCATTGGTTAGTGCAAGCGATTGGCGACCTTCAGCAAAAGCCCAAGCCGATTTTGTTGCACGGGGTTTATTTGCCGACTTAGGGAATCAGATTCAAGCTGCTTTGTTACCTGTGATTAACCTTGATGGTAAGGCAACAGTGGAGCGGGAATTCGAGATCAGAGGATGGGTTGTAAAAGGAGAACCAGCCGTTTCTATATCCATTGAATCGCGTGTGATTTTCAAGGATGATCTTAAAACATACTTCCCTAAGCTTGCCAGCCCAGACGATCTGGTTGGTATGTTTGTGTCAGATAAGGTGCGCTTTGATAATGGAACCGTGATGAAAGGTGAGATTATATCCATTGCGGGGCAACTCGACATTGATGTGCCGCGTCAAGACTTATTGGATATAGCTCAGCGCGAAGGATCAAAACAGCTTATTCAGAAAGCAGAGAAAGGGGAATACGTTGTCCGTGTAGGCTACAACGAGTATGAGTACGTACTCAGTGCATTGCGGATTGTTGTTTTTACCAAGCACTATCGGCGGTATGGTATTGATACCCAAAAAGCTCAAAGTGCTACTTGGATAGCGCCGTCGGAGCGTGCAGCCTTGGTCAGAAAGGTATCTGACATTGCACGGGTAAATGGGCTAATTGGTAATACCTTCACATCGCAGCAGGGTGGTTACTTCTTCCCTGCCTCTAAATTCCAATATGATCCGTCAATTTTACTGGGAACAAACAAAGGAAGCCGTGGGAAAATCGAGTATCGCGGTGGTAGTTCCCTCATCAATGCAATCAGTCAACACGGACTATACAATCGTGTGTCTACAAATGGTTCACTGGGAATTCCCCTCCGTGTAGGGATTATCAACACGTCACATCATTCACTCGATCAAATGCAAGCTGCTCTCATTGATCAACTCAAGTTGTTGGGGTTTCTTCGAACAGAAACACTGGTGACGACGGCAGCAGGAGTGTCGCGCATTGATTTTGAGCGTGCCATCAACCATCTGCGTCCTTTAGAGCCTCACATTGTTTTGGCTATCATTCCTGATAGTGATAGCTTGGATGAGGACGACTGGAGTCCTTATTACGATTTCAAATCTCTCATGATGGACTTGCAAATGCCCAGCCAGGTGATAGACCAAAACACCTTGAAGAATATAAAGGGATTGCCTTACGTCATGCAAAACGTGGTTTTTGGAATGTCAGCAAAAATGGGTAATACACCATATATTTTGGCAAATCCGCTCGATTATGCTGACATTGCCGTTGGGATTGACATCGCCCGTAAACGCAATAAGAAGGGGATTGGTACACAGAATGCCGCAGCAATTGCCCAAGTATTTCATCAAGGCGGGCAATTTGTAAGGTGCAGGGTAACAGAAACTCCCTTGGAGGGAGAAACAGTTCCGGCTAATGTCTTGCGAAGTTTATTTCCACTCAATGAGTTCCAAAACAAGAACGTATTAATCCACCGGGATGGGCTATTTAGAGGTCACGAGATCGAAATTATCGAGACACATCTAAGCCAAATGGGTTCACAACCATACTTCATTGAGGTTGTCAAATCAGGCGCACCCAGAATCTATTTATCCAAGCAAGGGAAGATTGATGCGCCCGAGATCGGGACTGCCTTTATCTTGAGTGATACTGAGGGGTTTGTAGTTACATCGCAATCAAATGTCGCCACACCACAGCCCTTGCAAGTACGCACACGACCCCCATTCACTATCGGTAAAGCGCTGCACTCAACATTAATACTGACACTGATGCATTATGGCTCATTAAAACGCCCCAAATTGCCGATTACTATACATTACAGTGACAAGATTGGATATTTGGCTTTGCGGGGTGTTAAACCTGCTGGAGGTTTTAGTACCGACATGTATTGGCTATAAATAGTTTCATACCATCTCCTCTCGCACAACGTCGTCGCGGCGAGTGTACAGCGCGTGACCCTTCCTATCAAACATCGGCAGGCAGTACGCTGCCCCCATCCCTGCGGGACGTGACCACCGAACTACCTGCCTAAAAAGCCAACCGGACAGCCTGAAATACAGCGAAAGCTAACCAAACCGGTTGGCTTTTTTGTTTGACAGGTTCTTTCCCTGCGCTGTTTCCGCGGTGGTGAGCGTTGTGCTCACACGAGCTGGACGGAATCCAGTGTGACGAGGAGGTTTCGTCATGTCCGCATCATCCGATATTCGCAGCAATATTCGTCAACAGATTCGCCCCTTCCGCCATGAGCGGCTGTTCCCTACTGGCTGGGCGGGCGAACTGAGTTTCGCCGAAATCCGCACTGACCTCATCCCGAACCTGACCCGGCTGCTACGCTACTACAAACGCCCGGAAGCGTTCCTTCCTGATATGCTCCAGGAGGGTTTTATGCACCTGTGGTGGGACTTGAGCCAGGATTCGACGCTGCTGGCAACGGCCAACAAGGGCGATGCACTCCGCCTGGTGCTGGATCGCAGCCGTCCGCCGACGTTTGTCCGCCGCTCTATGCGCCATGAGGTCTACCTCGATGACCTGGCGACCCGCAGCGGCGACCCGGATGCCTTCATCATCGAAGGATACGAGGGCCGCTACTACACCGAGCATTCCGAATTCTCGCGGGCGATTGACATCCGCATTGACTTCGAGCGGGTGATCCGGCACTTGGCCGAGAAGTACATGGACAGTTTCCCGCACCTGGTCGCGCTGTACTACATCACGACGGAGGTCACCCCGGACGACGCGGCATCGCTGGCCGGTCGCAGCGGCACGAAGAAAGCATGGTGGTTGACGAGCGTGGTGAAGCCGGTGCGCGAAGAACTGGCCGAACTGTTGGGCGTGTTCGTGCCGACAAAGCTGGGCTGGAAGCAGAAGTTCGTCAGTGGCGACGAAATCCCGTTCTGGCAGGTGGTTGAGACGTTCAAGAGCCGCCAGGCGGAGCGGATGGTCGCGATACTCGAAGGGATGGCCGAGCACGAAAGCTGTCCCGCGATGGCGGCGCGATTGGAGCTACCGATGTCCTCGGTCTTCATGTACCGCCGACAGGCACACGAGGCACTGCGTAAAGCCTACCGCTGCCCGGCATGAGCAGCGGTTTTGTTTTGGCTGCCTGGCTGGTGAGGAATCGCCAGCCACTCTTTTTTTGCTTTGAGCGCTACCCGCCATCCTTCAGGCGAACGTCAAACAGACTCTGTGAGCGGTAGAAACACACATCGAATTCGAGGAAGAAGTTCATTTGCCCGAAGATGACCGGCGCGGTTTCCAGTTGTGTCCAGGCGAAAACGAGGCGCACCCCTTCACCGGAGGTGATTTGCGAATGAGAAGCGACCACCACCAGCGCCCGCGATTCTGCTTGTCCCAGGCTGCCCACCAGGGGAACAACCGTTGTTTGTTCCTCCCAGACTGCGCCCAGGGTCAATCCCACATGGTACGGAAGCACATTGATCGCCGCCCCGGTATCCAGCAAACCGACAACCTCAACGGATTGTCCGCCGTAGGTCAGGGTCAGCGGCAGGCGCGGCATGAGGCTGATTGGCAGGTCATTTGCGGCGATATAGGGGAAACGAGTCATGATTGCCCGGCTTTCTTGTCCACTTCTTGCAGCACGTCATACAACACCTGAGCGGCGGCCTCATTGCCATACGGAGTCACAATTTCGTAGGTCGCACCGGGGATCAGCCAAGCGTCTTCCTCGGCGGATAATTCAGTAACCAGCACCTGCATCGCTCGCAGCTTATCAGCGCGGTTGAGCTTCCGTAGTTCACGTACCAGCGCATCAGATAGCATCAGTCACATCCTCGCAGTTCATCACCTGAGATGAGTCTATTGTACCTGAATTTATGAGTGCCGGAGGCTGAAAGCCCCCCAGCTAATGCAGGGAAATCCCCACAAACAGGGCTGGAACGACGCAGCGCTTCGCTAGAGCGGCTGTTCTTGTTTCTGTTACGTGGTGGGTGAGCGGGTGAGCAACATATTCACCGGCTCTTTTTTGACTTCGCATATTCTCTTTCAGCACACAGATCTAAAGTCATTCTCTGCCATAGAAATACAGGCATTCTTTTGGGTTTTTCGTCTACAATTGGTATTATCTCACCCGTAAATTTAACTTTCTTGAACCCGCATTGTCTTGTATGCTGTAAATATTACTCTTCATAATCCTGGCTAATGAAAGTGATCCGCCGTGAGTTTCCTTCGGTCTATCGGTAAAATATTTGCCGGCCAACCCTATACGCTTCAAATGCGTATTGTGCCTGAAAAGGTACATATTACGATAAACCGTGGGGAAAAGACGATCACCCACGACGAATTGCTTCGGAACAAATCCTTTCCACCAGTTCTTTTGCAGTTTCTAAACATGCACCCCCAAAGGAGTGACGGTAGCTATTTCGCATCCCTGTCAGAAGCCCGTCAACTGAGCGCTGCGATACGCCCGCATCAGACGGATTCGTTTCAGCTTGATACAACGGAAATTGACCAGTTTCAGACAATTGACTGCCCTGCGAATTTCAAGATTCACTGGCAATTCGATGCCTCCCACCAAACTCTGAAACGCAAACTGATCGAGGCAGATGGTTATCTTGGAGAAGGATGGTTTTTCCAGGGTAAACGATCATGGCAGATTGCCCTACCACTTACACCAGACATACTGCGCTGGCTCGCTCTGCCAGAAATCGAAAGCGAATCACTGTATCCGTTCGCTACAAAAGGATTCCCGTTATTCAGCGCTTTGGAGTATCAGTGCGATCTAGCGATTGAATCGAACTTCCAGGCTAAGCTGCAAATCCTCAAAACGCTGAAACAGAGCATGACGATACAAATCACGTCAAATATGCCCGAACTCCTGGGCAATCTGGCGGTTATTCGCGGGGATCACCAGAATCTCATCAGCGGACTCAAGCTCTTACCGGGATGGTCGCCCAAGCTACGCGGAAACGTGCTGCATCTGGCGAAGTCCGCTCGCCCAATGCAAATTGACGGGCAAAAATTACTGACCTTTATTCAGGATGATTTGTCACCGGTTGCTGCTGATTTGGGTGTGGATTGGAATATGTTACGTGCGGCATATCCGATTGATGATGCCGCACAAATCCCCGTGAAATGGATTCTTGAACACAGGGTGACGCAGGGTCTCGGACGATATTATGCAGTCCCTTGTCTTAAAACATTAGAAGAAACAATCCCGATTCAGAAAATCGCATCTTATGTTGAGAAAGGGAATCGTTTCCTGCAAGTTCGGGATCGCTGGCTGGAGTTCACGCCCCGTTTTAAGGATCGCTACCAGGAATGGCGGCGTAAGAATCTGGCAGCTGTTCAACTTGCGCCGCAGGAGATTATGGGAACTAATAACGAACGACTGGCTAAAATGGGTTTACAGTCGCCCGTTATCAAGGTTTCCAATGCGGATACAGAACGCGATCAGGTAATTTATCTCATAGATACCATGCGGCAGCATGGTTTGCCTGTTGGCATCTACGGACTCCAAAAAGAGATTAGCGATATTCTTGCCAACCGCTGCCATCACTTTTTGAGTGAAAATCATCGTGCCAATATTCTCTGGCTGATGCCCGGTCGCAGGATACAGGAAGCCAGCAGCAGCCTGAAACATGGCGGGGTGCCATTTACCACCCAGGCAAAACCGGCAAATGGGCGCGTACTGCTCACATCTCCAGAGAATCTGGAATACCTTAATCATGATTGGTCACTGGTCATCTTTAGTGACCTTGACATTCTGGCGGCAGGGGAAAAACAGAGCAAAGCGCTCACTGCGCTGCGCTATACCTGGTCAATCAGCACATTCTCCCGCCCTGACTGGCATCAGGATATCGTTCGCGCTCAGCGCGTACTCCGGGTACTCAGGCTGACCCGAAATGATCTATCTGTTTTCGTCCGGCTGTGTACAGGCACCTACACCAAACAAGCTGACAACTTGCTCTCCCGCCTGACATCCCCGTTTAAGCGAATCTTTGCCAGCCCTGATCTGCCATCTGAATCTGCTGTGAGTGGCGATATTCCTATTCCGCCTCGACATCCCCAAAGCGAACCGCGCCCAATTAAGAAAACGGAGGCAGTCTATCGCCCGGATTTTAAGGTGTCCGTCACTGTTTCTACCCCACGAAGTTCGTTTTTGGAACAGGCCAAGCGGCTGGCGAATCATGTTGAACGGACTGCCGAGCCTGTCCCATTCATGCAGTATTGGCCGACTTATGATTCCATGATCAATACACAAAAGAAGTGGTACTTCTACTGGCGTTCGCAGGCGCGGCAGGGTAACTACCTGCCTATAGATTTGAGCTACTTGTTTGTTCACGTTTACGAGGTTATCCACCTGATTGGTGTGGAGAACGCTCAGAGTGGTGCCGATTATTTAATCAATCTCTGGCAGCAGTACCGGTTGGTTCATGCCAAACTGGATCGGTATCTGATTGACTGGATTGCTGATTTCCACATCGTCTACAAACTCGCACAAACGCCGTTGGAATGGTACATGACGGCAGTGAGGTTGGGCGGGGAACCGACCGATCAGAACCTCACGATAGAAGCCTGGTTATCCCGCCATGAGGACATCAACCTGATTCCAGATAGTCTGCTCAATCTCATCAGCGACTACAAACCGGCTAAAAGCAAATTCTTCCAGCAGTATAACGAAGATAAGTCTGTTGAGCAGGATTTACGAAAAAGCCTTCGTCTCATTGACGATTTTACGAGACAGAAAGAAGGCAAATCACTCTTTGAACATTACCGTCCTGAGGTCACCCAGGTTCTCCGCCGGCAGCCATTTGCGAGCGCCATTTACGAAGGCAAACGTGATGAGATTATGATAGCAACCGTGCCAATGTGGTCGGATGCCAGCCGACTGCGCTCGTCAGTGACAGCGATCCTGAAATACACCGAAAATCTGCTGCGCCGCCAGCACAATTTCAGGGGAACACTCCGGGGCATTGAGATTTCTGATGAGTGGGCAAAAATTCTGGATGGCGCGTTCTCGTTATCTTCCGAGGAACCCTCAACGACGATTGCGATTGACTATGCAAAAGTCAGCGCTCTACAGATGGAATCAGATGAGGTACGGGATCGCCTGCTGGTTGAGGATGAAGACGAACCGGGCATCACGATTGATTACGCGAAAGTCAGCACTTTGAATACAGAATCAGATGCCGTGCGCGATCGTTTGCTGGTTGAAGATGAAACAGGGACGCTGGCACAGCCAGTTTCAGCATCAGCATCCGAATTGCCAGCAGCAGTTACGGGGCAATCGGGACATAATCTTACGTTCAACGTCGCCCGTCCACTTGATACGCCCGCTCCTTTGCTCACTGACCTTGAGGCTGTTCATACCATTATTGCCAGTGACCAGAAAGTACAGAATCTGCTCATCTACCTGAAGCAAAATGATTGGGAAGTTGAGACTGACGCCGTTTATGCTGTGCTTGAAGGGGAGTTCCTGAGCATCATCCTGGACCGAATCAACGAACGGGCACTGGATCAACTGGGCGATCAGCTTATCATCATCGAAAACGATACACTGGTCGTTACTGAAGATTACCGGGATGAACTTGAACATCTTTTCCAAAACCCTGCAAGTGAGATCACTCCTACAACGCCTAAATCCGGCGCTGAAGATAGCGAGCTTACGCCGGAATGGGCAGGGTTCGTCAGGAAGATGCAATCCCATCATTGGGAGGCGCTCCATGCCCTGCTTATCCAGGAGGATGTTTCAGCTCGCTTAGACGGGATTGCCCGCAGCGCTTATACCACACCCGATTTACTGATTGACGAAATCAATGAATTCGCGCTGGAAAATATAGGCGATATTGTGATTGAAACAGGTGAAACACCTGCTATTGAAGAAGAAGACTTAGAAGACTTGCGCTTGCTCATGTCGTGGGCGTTGGAGAATGTGATACAGGAGATATAGATGTCAACGTCAAAGTTGCCGAAAAGAGTTTCAACGGCTGTTCTGCAATCACTGAGTGCCGGTGTTGTCCCCCGCGCCGGATTGGAACATATTGCAGTAGGCCGAAAAGCTGAGATCGAAGCGCTTCTGGATGATACGGATAACATTGTTGCGGAGGGTGGTGCGAGCTTTCGCATGATTTTGGGGCGCTATGGTTCGGGAAAGAGCTTTCTGTGCCAGCTCATTCGTAACTATGCGCTTCAACGCAACTTCGTTGTCATGGATGCCGACCTTAGCCCGCAGCATCGCTTGACCGGTACCCAGGGACAAGGATTAAACCTCTATCGATCACTGTTGACTAATGCGGCTACCAAAACACGCCCGGATGGGGGTGCCTTTAGCGCCTTGCTGGAACGTTGGATCAGTGATATGCAGCAGCAGGTCATTCAAAAAGAAGGTCTGAAAATTAATGATCCATCGTTTTCGACGGCAGTTGAAAACACGATTCGGATGACCATCAGCCAGATGGAAGGGATGGTTCACAGCTTTGATTTCTCGACCGTGATTTCCACCTATTGGCAGGGGCATCAAAGCGGCGATGATACCCAAAAAGAATCTGCACTGCGCTGGCTGCGCGGCGAGTACAGCACGAAAACCGAAGCCCGCGAAGCGCTTGGGGTACGTGTCATCATTGACGATGACTCCTGGTACGACTATATCAAGCTGCTGGCTCACTTTGTGAAAGACATCGGCTACAAAGGACTGATTATCTTTATTGACGAGGCCGTCAACCTTTACAAAATCAGCAACACGGTTTCCCGCAACAACAACTACGAGCGTTTGCTGACCATCTTTAATGACACGATGCAGGGCAAGGCCCAATATCTGGGCATTATTCTGGGCGCGACCAACCAGATGGTCGAAGATACCCGACGCGGGCTGTTCAGCTATGAAGCACTCCGGTCGCGGTTAGAAGAAAGCCGGTTCTCTAAGAATGGCTTCCGTGATCTGTCCGGCCCGATGATTCGCCTCGAAGTCCTGACGCCGGAAGAAGTCTTTGTCTTGCTCCAGCGCATTCGGGAGATTCACGGACTGCACTATGGTTATCAGTCCACTGTCCAGGATAAGCAGATTGAGTTCTTTCTCAACGAAGTGCGGAAGCGTCTGGGAGCAGATCAGTTAATCACGCCGCGTGAGATTGTGCGCGATTTCATCGCCGTGTTGAACATCTTGCAGCAGAACCCCGAGTTGACGTTTGACAGCCTTATCTCAGGGGAAGATTTCAAACCGACCCGCTCGTCTGGTGACCCGGAAGCGTTGACACCTGAAACCGAAATCTCCGACGATGGGAACGATATATCCTCACCCTATAAGAGTTTTGAGTTATGACCAACCCATTTTATCGGTTATCGCCCTTCATCCAGGACTTCATCTACCGTGAGAAGTGGGATGTTCTGCGCGAAATTCAGGTGAAGGCGATTGAAACGGTTTTGGATACGCCGAATCACATCCTCATCACCAGCGGCACGGCGAGTGGCAAAACCGAAGCGGCGTTCCTGCCCATCCTCACCGAACTCCATGAACATCCCTCGGCCACAATCGGCGCCATGTATATCGGGCCGCTCAAGGCATTGATTAATGACCAGTTTTACCGGTTGCAGAGCCTGCTGGAAGAAAGTCATATCCCGGTGCAAAGCTGGCATGGTGATGTCGGGCAGAGCCAAAAGACGCGGTTTATACGAAACGCCCAGGGTATTCTGCAAATCACGCCCGAATCTTTGGAAGCCATGCTGATTAACCGCCAGACCGAACTCAGTCGCCTGTTTGGCGATCTGCGATTCGTTGTGATTGACGAAGTACACGCATTCATCGGGAGTGATCGCGGGCGGCAAGTGCTATGCCAGCTTGAGCGATTGGCCCGTTACCAGGCGCATCCCGCTCGTCGCATTGGTCTTTCAGCAACCCTGGGGGAACCAGAGCTTGCTATGAAATGGCTGGCCGGTGGCACCGACTATCCGGTGACCCACATCCACGATACGAAAGGCCGCCGTGAAGTCATGTTGGGCTTGGAGCATTTCATCAGCATTGAAGAAGATAACGATGTTTCCGAAACCACTGATGAAACGCCTGCGCCGACCATACTTGCTCCCGATGGGGCTGAAGTTGAATCGGCATCTGACACTATTCTTGACCAGACCGATGATCTGTTCGGGCATATGTATCAGATGGTCGGGAGTGCAAAGAAGACTCTGATCTTTGCAAACAGTCGGAATGAGACCGAAGAGATCATTCACAGCCTGCGCCGGATAGCAAACGATGGGAATGAGGATGAGGACGGTTATTATGTCCATCACGGCAGCATTTCGGCGGTGCTGCGTGAACGTGCTGAAGAAGATATGCGCGACCCCGACAAACAGGCTTGTGTTGCGGCCACCATCACGCTCGAACTGGGTATAGACCTCGGCAACCTGGATCAGGTACTTCAGTTAAACGCGACGAGTACAGTTTCCAGTTTTGTGCAGCGCTTGGGGCGTTCAGGGCGGCGCGGGAGTGCGGCGCGGATGTTCTTTTACAGTCGCGAGACTGCGCCGAAAGATGATGCTTCGCTCGGCGAACGTATTCCCTGGAACCTGCTCCAGACCATAGCCATTATCCAGCTTTATCTGGAAGAGAAATGGGTTGAACCGCCCGAAATCCCGCGCCTGCCGCTAAGCCTGCTTTATCATCAGACGATGAGCGCGATTACCGCCCAGACGGAATTGGCTCCGCCCGACCTGGCAGAACGGGTATTGGGACTCTCACCATTTGCGGAAGTGAGTCTGGATCAGTATCGTGACCTGCTGCGCCATTTACTGGAAATTGAGCATCTGGAGCGGATCGAAGGCGGCGGCCTGATCATCGGCTTTGCCGGTGAGAAGATTGTGAACAATTACCATTTCTATGCCACGTTCAGAGATGAAACCGCTTATCTGGTGCGCGAAGGGACACGGGAAATCGGCACAATCCAGTCGTTGCCGGTGGTTGGCGATCGTTTCCGGTTGGCGGGGCGCGCCTGGGAAGTTGTCAGTGTTGATGAAGACAAGCGGGTGATTCAGGTTGAGCGCGTCAAGGGTAAAGCCCAGGCATTCTGGGCAGGTGGCGGCGCGGCTGTTCACACCACTATTCTGCAACGGATACGGCAGGTGCTGGAAGAAGACCAGGATTATGGCTATTTGCAGAAACGCGCCATCATCCGCCTGAACGAAGCACGACGCCTTGCTCAAAAGAGTGATCTAACCCAGAAATCAATTCTACCCCTGGGAGGAAGTCGGTTCATGCTGCTGCCCTGGCAGGGTACGCAGATTGTGGATACGATGAGTCTGCTGCTGGGATACGCCGGAATCCCTGTTCGCGAGGCCGGAAAACCCTATTACCTGGAGGTAGATGCGACCAACCTTAAGATGCTGCGTGATCGTATGAAAGCTCTGATTCAGGACGTGCCGCCGTCCGAGGCGTTAATCGCCAAACTGCCGGTTCAGGCCATACAGGTCAACAAATACGACCGCTATATCCCGGAAGATTTGCTGCGAACCGCCTATGCACTCGACCGACTTGATGTGCCGGGTGCGGTTTCCAGTCTGAATGATATGATTCGGTAGGATTGTGATGGTCAGGGCGGAGAGCGCCAGCGCCCTGACCGGCCAGCCCTAGCGCTATGTGAAGGTGCTGCAAAAGACCTTCAGCCTGTGCGCTTCGAGGACTGCGTTTACATGAGTGATACGCAGTTAAGTATGTTTGGGGAAGAGGGGAAGAGTAGATAATCTTGTTTGGTATTGGGAACAAGGTGTTTTAGGATGATGCCTCCTCACTCAAAAAATGTGCTGGTCTTGGCTTCTGGCGGTTTGGACTCGACAGCATGTATTGCCTACTATCTTAAGAATGGATATACCCCAGAGGCACTTTGGGTAGATTATGGGCATCCGTCGGCTCGTCAAGAGTTAGAGGCAATATCCTCGATTTCAGGCCATTATGAAATACGCCTAAGGATAGTAAGGGTCAGTGGAATCCATTGGAATGTGAATATTGCTTCTGGCAAGGATGAGTTTGTTGGGCGCAATTCAATTTTGGCCTCAATTGGATTGAGTTCGTTTGTAGCTGGCTCCGGACTTGTAGTCATGGGAATACATGCGGATACGATTTATTCTGATTGTTCAATAGGCTTTCAAAATGCAATGTCTCATGTTGCGACCATTGTGTCTAATGGCCGAATTGCCCTGGATTTCCCTTTTCACGACTGGACCAAAAGGGAGATCGTTGAGTTTTGTAAGTTAAACAAAGTGCCTACTGATCTCACATATAGCTGCCTTAGCGGAGCGATACCACCCTGTGGGATTTGTTCTTCTTGTCAAGATAGAACACGATTCGGAGTATGAATCTTGGCGGTTGATACACAGCTTCTATTCGGGCAACCTTTGCCGCTTCTTGTCTATTCATTCTCAAGTAGAGGGTTTCCTGATCTAATTGATCAGATCAGAACCTATGTACCGCTGATCTCATCGTCGTATTTGATTTCTCTATATGACTACAAGTATCTTCTAAATGGGAACAATAGAATATTCGTTAACGATCATAGAATACGCATATGGGATAGCGGAGGATATGAAATACGTAGTTCTGATGATATTTCAGCGGTAAAATCTGCTTTACCCGGAAGTCAGGTTTGGAATGAGAAATTATATATCGATGTTGCAAATACAGTTCCCTGGAATGGTAGTGATATCCTTGTCAGTTACGATGGCCCCGCCGATAATCTGACACTCTCTGACCAACTTGACAAAGCATTTGCTTTGTACGAAAGAATAAAAGGTAATTATCTCAAAGATGTGCTTCTCCATCTGGAATATCCCCCTGATGCAAAGGAAGTTGCCAATGCGCTGGTTCCCTTTGCCGATAAAATCAACATAGTGGGTTTTACTGAGAAGGAAGTCGCACCGACTTGGGTAGATGGTGTCATTTTTCTTCATGCCTTGAATACCGAATTTTCTCGATTAGGGATGCATGACAGGTTCTTGATTCATATATTCGGATGTTTTGATCCAAAAAGCATAATTCGGTTTGCCTTAGCAGGTGCACACATTTTTGATGGTCTCACCTGGTTGCGTTTTGTGTTTCATAAAGATAGTACGTTATATAAGCGAGAATTTGAGTATCTTGTCCAACCTTCATCTCTTTTAGGGGCAGATATTGAAAGCTCTATAATCGCACATAATATTCGTGAAATCGAACGCCTTCGTTCTGATCTCGGTTACGCACTCGCAACATCAGATTTTTCAGCATATGAAGAAATCTGTGGGGTTCTAAAAAAACTAACAACTGGTGGGTAGAAAGGCGGGTTAAGATATGGGAGGTAGTGGTGGAGGCTACTTAAACCGGATTCCACGCGATCTCAACAAGCTGATTTCGGTTTCAGAAGAAGAAACAGATGAGAGTTATCATCGGACACAGGTTGAAGAGTTTCTGAACAACAAACTCAACGATTTCAACGATCACGACTATGAGGCAATTAATGCCCATCGAGGGGAAATTGAGCGTCGACTCCAGTCAGATTATGATGACTTTGAGACCCTGCTATATGGAGGTTCACATTCAAGATACACTGACGTTAGGAAGCTAAGCGACATAGATATCTTAGCCGTGCTTGGGGACATCTCGAACCTACCGCAATCGTCTAACGAAGCAATAGCGAGTCTCGCTTCGTCTCTTGAACAACGCTTCCCAAAAAGCAAAATCGAGACAGGGGCAATGGCTGTAACTATACACTTCACAGATGGTATCGAAATCCAGGTTCTTCCGGCGTACAGGCAAGGTAATGAGGTTTTTTCTATACCTAATCCAACAACTTCTGGTTGGGTTAGAACATGCCCTGCCAATGTTGCTACACAGTTGACGAATCTGAACCAGCGCCTATCAAATAATGTTGTCCCGGTAATCAAATTAGCCAAGGCGATTTGCTATTCACAGGGTATTGAAGTCAAGTCTTATCATTTGGAGAATATGGCGTTGCAGGCCTTTTCAAATTACACGGGATTGCAGACTCACTCCCAAATGCTGAGGCATTTGTTCAATCAAGCCAAAACTTTGTGTTTACATGTGATGAGCGATCCATGCGGGCAAAGTGCCGATGTCTCAGGCAATCTGTCTTCCCGGGAGCGATCGAAAATGGCAAGAGACTTTAACTCTGTAGAGACTGCCATAGGTGATGCCATGTCAACAAGATCGTTAGATCCTTGGCAACGGTTATTTGAGAAATGAGCCAAAGATGCCTAATCTTGATAGTAACAGTCAACAAGAAATTGTCACCGAGCTAAACAATCTTAAACGAAAAGCAGCACTAATGCAGGATTGTCATGGGAGACTTTCTGAACGATTCTCTAGTTGGGAAAGCAAATCGTCTATCATAATTACAGTATTTGCGGCTGTTGCTTTTATTGCAACAACGGCGGAAACGAAAACGCTCTTTGATTTTGTTTCGGAGAATGATCTAAAGCGAGTAGCTGCTTTGTGTTCGTTGATTGTCTTTTTGAGTACACTGGTAAAACTTGAGACTAGGTGGGGGATGAAGGCATCTGCACATCAAGCTACTTTGAATGCATTCACACGATATCTTAGACATATCGATATGATATTGAAGTCGGTAGACAACAAAAGCTATGAAGAACTTGAAGCCATAGCTCTACAGCTAACAACAGAGTACAGTAACATAGGTGATTTTTCACCGAACATACCTTCTGCTCAATTCCTGGATTTAAAGCAAAAACACTTGCAGAAAGTTGCTATATCACGCGCCTTAGATGCAAATCCTTTTCAATCTCAACGAAAATTGCGTCATGAAATCGCAAGAACTAACCAGGATACTACTGAATAGCTCTTGTATCGCCATGACGCAGACCAAGCAAAAGTGTATTTTTCTTTGTTGTGCTAAGAGCGTGATTCCCCTATCCGATTTTGTTAAGATGCCTCTCTTGTTTGGGACATTGGCGCTGCTACACTCAGATGCAACCAAGACTAGGTCTTAATTGTTGCTCCACTTGACTTGAACCAAGCTGGATGACGTCCATCCATATAAACAATGCCCCAAGAACATTGTATATCGAGATGAAATTGTGCAAAATTCCCACACGGCACCGAAATATTGACTCTCCGATTCGCAAAACTGACGGGGCAAAACTGTAATCCTACACAGGTTGTCCGCACCGACTTTGGTACGCTGATCGTGTCGATGTAGCACACGAGGATCAGATACCCATCATGTCAACTGTACCCACCTTTTCGATCACACTGCCGCCCGCCCAACCGCCGCGCGACACCTACTTCTGCCTCCGGCTGACGCCCGCCGAGAAAGCATCCCTGCACGCCCTGGCGAAGCAGCTGCACCTGACCACCTCGGCGCTGGCCCGTCACATCCTGCTCCAGGCTGTCCAACAGACTGCCGGGGAGGAGGCTGCCCATGAAGCCTGAGCGCCGCTCGGATGTCCAATCCCAACCCGATCACACCAGCATCAACCTGCTGGGGGTGTACCGCTCACTGCTGCGCATTGTTGCGCGCCTCGATGAAACCGGGTACACTGGAAGCAATCCGTTGTTACGCCAGACCGAAGTGGTGGAACACTCCGATCTGGCTGACCCCGCGAGTGATCGAGACACGTCGCCGGGCTAGGCTGTCATTGTACACCATGCGCCTTGCTCTTGCCGTATCACCATCGCGGGAGCTGGGCGTTTTGCATTGGAAGGAGGATGCGCGATGCCCCGAACCTTGAAACGCCCGGAACAACCGGTTGACCCGTACAAACTGCAACCGCTCCCCGTCGGACGCCCGGCAGCGGTCTACTACCGCCAGTCGTCGGAAGGCCAGATTGGCAACATTTCGACCACCCTGCAAACGGTCGACATGATCGAACACCTGCTCCAGCAGGGCTGGGTGCGCGAGAGCGTGTTCATGATCGACATGGATGCCGGGGTGAGCGGCACCAAGAAAATCCGCGAGCGCAAGGGCATGTCCACCCTGTATGACCTGATCGAAACCGGTCAGATCGGGCTGGTGGCGGCGCAGGATGTGGATCGGTTCTTCCGCGACGTGACGATGATCGAAACCAACATCTTCATTGATGCCTGCAAACGGAGTAATGTCCAGGTGATGACGCCGGTGATGGTGTATGACTTCGCCCACCCGGTGATGGGATCATCGCATATGAAGATGTTCCGCGAGGAAGCGCAGCGGGCCGCCGACTACCTGGAATACCAGATTCGCGGCAGGCTGGTGAAAGCGCGCCACCGCCGCAGCGCCAGCGGGATGTGGGCCGGACGCAAGATCCTGGCCGGGTTCATGATGGATGGCCGCAGCCATTTACCCAATGGCGCATTGAACCCCGACTACCGCAAGTACAAACGCTTTGACCTGTATGCCGATGTTGTCCAACGCTGGTTCGAGCTGTTCAAGGAACAGGACGGGAATCTCAGCGCGACCTGGCGGCGGATCGAACACGAAGGGCCGTACCTGCCGGACATCCCCGCTGGCGCTGTGCCAGAAGGGTTCCAGGTGACGGATCATCTGGAGCGGCGCTCATCATTCACCGGTGGGCTGACTCCAGCACAAGACACGCTGCGTAATCTGTTGGCGAACGTGGCCTACATCGGGCATTGGGTGCATAAAGGCGCGATCACGCAGTTCAACAACCACGAAGCGATCATCCCGCTTGACCTGTTTATGTACGCCTACAACCGGATTTCCCCAACCGACTTCTACGGGGAGCCAAACCCGCAGTACGTGCCCTACCGCCCCTGGATCCGCCATGACCGGGAGAATCGGGAAGAACCGAAACCGACGTATGCCTATCTGGCCTACAGCGATGACCTGCCGGAATATCCGCACAAGCGGCTGGCGTGTGTCTGGGCGCCGCTGCCAAAGCACTACAAGTATCAGCTCTCCCATTATCCGTATGAATCGAACTTATGGAACATCAAAGCCGCCATCGTGGATGCGCTGGTGGATGAGATGGTGCTGGAGCGGCTGAAAGCAACCACGATTGATGATGGGTTGTGGCAGGCGGCGCTGGCGAGCCTGGAGAGCGTGGATCAGGCCGAGGTGCGGCGGGTGCAGGCGGCGATCAAACAGGCGGAACAGACCAAGGACAACCTGATCGCCAGTCTGGGACTGCTGACGCACGCCGAGATGGTAGCGCGAGCCGAGGCGCGGTACGAAGCAGCGGAGCGGGAATTGGCGAGCTTGCACGCTGAACTGAGCCGCATCCAGGCCAATGAACACCAGTCACGATCGCTGGTCGAAGCGCGTCCGGTATTGGAGACGATCATCGCCCGCTGGGATGAGGTACCGCGCGATGAGAAGCGCGATCTGTTCGAGCAGTTCGGGCAGTACATCACGATCAGCAAGATCACGCGACACACCAAGCAGATCACCGTCCACTGGCGGGACGCCAGCACATCAGATCGCAGCACGACGCACCGCAGCCTGGGATACTTCTGGGGTGATGAGGACATCGAGAAACTGCACACCATGATCGAGGGCAATGTCGATCAGGTCGACATCCTGCGGGCGTTCCCGGACTACCGGTGGCGGGCGCTGACGCAGCGGATGCGCTACCACTTCGGCAAGGGCTGGTGGAAGTCCTACAAAGGCGCGAAGAAGTATCCCCGCGACACGACCTGGGCCGATACCGAGGAAGCGCAGACGGAAGCAGCAGCGGAACCGCAACAACCCATGCCGAGTGAGGGCTGTACTGATCCACCGCGATCAATTTTTTGCGCCGGGTACGGAAGGTCTTGGCGGCTTCAATCAGAAAATCCAGCAGCGATGGATGCCGCATCAGGCGGTAAACCTCATCCACCGCGATGATGCGCGGCTGTTCGTCGATCAGGCTGTCACGCCGGATGGCAGACAATACCTGGGTGTACGCCAGCGCCTGTAAGATCGGGTCGCTTTCCAGTTCGTGGAAGCTGAAGACACGCGGCTCAATTTGCTGTCTGCCGCCGCGTGACAAATCCACATTGGTCGCGCCGTTGAGGAATGCCGCCCAGGGTCCCGATCCAGTGCAGAGTCCGGCGATCTCATCCGCCAGATTTTTGGCGATATGCCGGGTGGCTTCCTTATCGCCCAATCCCGAAAGCACATCACACACCACATCGCAGGTCGGCGCGAGTTCCGGGGTCACACGGTTGAGATCGGGGAAGCCGCGATACAGAATTTCCAGCGCCTCGCCCAGCAGACCGCGTTCGAGGTTCTCGCGCTGTGCGCCCGACAGCGTGCGTCCCAGCACGGTTTCGTAGATGCGGGTGACATGCGACACCTGTTCAATCAGGGTCGGGAACATCACGTCCTGTGGGTTGAGTTTGGTCGCTTTGGCGCTCATGACATACCAGGGCAAGCCAAAGGCATCCGCGATGTGCCGCCCATGTCCCATCGGTTCGAGCAGGTCGAAGGGAATGCCGTTTTCGGCATACTCGCGGGTCAGGTAGCAGTTCAGCCCGAAAGTTTTGCCGAAGCCTGACACGCCCACCCAGATTTCATGGGTCGCGCGTTTGTCGCGCCACGAGTTGTGGAAGACGGGGTAGGACGCACCTACTGCTTCGCCGCGCAGGATGCCGTCCGTCGCCGATAGCTTGCGGTAGCCCAGCGGTGACAGCATGACTGCCAGTTCACGGGACGTGACCGGCCAGGTCGTCGTTGGCACATTGATGTCTTTGGTGTGTTTGGCGGTAAAGAAGCCCACCGAACGTGCCAGCAGTTCGCCCACTTCCTGCCGCAGCGAGAACCATGCCCGTGTTTCGTTAACCACCGTCTGCACCCGCTCTTTGAGGGTGTTCAGGTCATCGGCGGCAATGCCTATGGTTAACTGAACCATGTGAAGGGCATCACCGTTGTTGATCTCCTGCAATGCCTTGCGGCAGTCGGCAATGCGCTGCACCGAACGGCTGTCTTCGCCCGTCGCGCCCGCCAGATGCACCTGATACGCCTGGATGATGCCTTCCAGCGCATCAATCGCGGCGTTGCGGTCATAGGTTTTTGAGATGTCCACTGACAGCGCCAGCGGAAAGTTGAGCCGCAGCAGCGGCGGCAGTGGGCGGAAGAAGTTCCAGGTCGCCGGGGCAAACTCGTAGCTGGTCAGGATTGACCAGTAGGGGCGGCCACCGGGACGACCAGAGGGGCCCAGATGCCAGAACGGGGTTTCACGGATTTCGTAGCGCCCCTCGAACAGTGACGGCCATGCACCTTCGATGACCTGCGTTTCAAAAGCGGAAACCATGCCGCCTGCTAAGGCACGCGGGTTCTGGTCGCTCCACAGCGCCATACCGCACAGCGCCCGCTGATATTCGGCGCTGTCATTCAGGCTCTCGAAGTGACGGCGGTATTCCATTAGCAGCGATCTGCGCTGCGCGTCGTCTACGTCCTGTGCCTTGCGGCTCAGGCTGCTGATTTTGTCATTGAGCGTGGCGGGCATCTGCCAGCAGACAAACCGCGCGGGGTCGCGCTGCGTTCGCAGCCAGGTCGAGAAACGTGCCTGTAACGACTGCACCCCTTCTTCCGTCGCGTGCAGCATGATGTCGAACGGTTCGATGACGAAAGTACGGACGGTACTCATGAATGCAGTGCCTCCGTCATCGGGGCATCCACAAACACCAGTCCATCGTCCCGATCCGCCTCAGCAGCGCGGGCGAACGTGACCCACTCGCGCATGTCGATGTCATAGTTGGGTTGGGCAGGCGCAAACACCACCGCCGCATCCAGTTTCACCAGTTCGATGGGCAGTTCCAGCGATTTCGCCAGGCTGCCAAATAGACCCTGCGTATCCCGTGCCGCCGCCAGCAGCAGCGAACCGCGCACGCGGTACATCAATCGCTGCCACAGCGGTAATCCGCCGCGTGTCCCGGTCATGATGAGTACGAAAAGGGCAAGCACTACACCCCCCGGGATTGCCCAACTCGGCATGGCGATGTTGCAAATGGTGTAGGTCAAGCCGCCACCGACACCACCCAGCAGCAGGCGTTTGAAGGGGATGCCGAAGAACCCTTTTTCGTCGCGTAAAAGCACATGCGATTTGAAATCGGCTGCCATAGCCTTCCTTTCAGACAGAAAAGGCGCGAAGCGCATCCGCGCCTCGCGCTGCGTAGGGGATGGGGGTTAGGGGGCACCGAAGGTGATGAGGGTGGTGACACTGGAGGCAAAGATGACGAAGAGCAGACCCACGACCACTTGGTTGGCGGCCTTTGGATTATCCTTCTTCCAGTCCCCAATAATGGGCCAGCTTGATCCCATATACATGTAGGGTAGGTAGTCTGGCGAGTTACGGTGAGGCTTGAAGCCACACCGCACTTTTCCAAAATCCCCCCTCCGAACCGTGCTTGATACTTTCATATCACACGGCTCTCCCGACTTGCATTACGTTCCTTGGGAATGGGTCTGCCCGCGTGGATGTCCACATGGCACAGGTGACAGATGACGAGCGTTTTGCGCTGCATCGCAATCATCCGCGTGACCCAGAACGGCTTTTCTTTCCGACCTGCCCAGCGCTGCTTCAAGTCCTTCAGCTTACGCACATGATGGACTTCGCATTTACCCTGGGTGCCACACAGCTCACAGACTTCCGCCTGCAAGCGCTGGATAAGGTCGGAACGCCAGTCTTTCCACTGCTCACGGTAAGGCGCATCGACAATCACGGCTTGGTTGCTCGGCTTGACGACCTTCAACGGGATGCCACCCCAGTAGATTGTCCGTTCCCCTTTCTTGGTCGGGACTTTCACCTGAAATGTGCGATATTCCTGTCCATTGACGGTCATCGTAGAGCGGTACTTGCGGTACACCTCGCGCACACTCATCTTGTATTTGTGTGCCAGCGTTCGGACGAGTGCCGCCTGCATGACATGCTTCAGGCTGCTCAAGTGACTGCGGTCAACCGCGAACTTGTAGTATTCCGCGATGCCCCGGAAGCGCTCCTGATAGGTCTGGATGATGTGCGCGTCCGAGAATGCCAGCAGCGACAGTTCACTCATGGGTTTGCTATTGCGCTGGTAACGTCGTGCCAGTTCGGTCGTCAGACCGTAAGGCACGCCCAGGCGCACTCTCCCGTTGGCGCTGCGTTGGCGGGTACCGCTGTCTTTCCGCCGTGAGGTCTTGTGGTCAGCGTGATAGATGCTGACCGCGTAGCCGAGAAACTTTGCGTGCTCGTCGCGGGCATGGGTAATGAGGGTTTTCTCCGAACTCAGCTCGAGATGCAGCGCGTCACGCAGGAACGTCCCGATAGCAGTTTTGATCGTCTCCGCTTCCGCCTTCGTCCCGGCGAAACCGAGAATGAAGTCGTCGGCATAGCGGACATACGTCAGCCGCCGGAAACCGGGGTCGTCCGTTTCTTTCGAGGGTATGGCCCGCATCCGTTGTTCCAGATGCCGTGCCGCCTCTTTGTCGCCCCGTTTGCGTGCGCGGTCGAGTTTGTAACTGACCTCGCGGTATTCGGGACTGCGTTCGCGCTTCGCTCCCCGCGTATAGTGCGGAATGAGCACTTCTTCGACGTAACGGTCGAGTTCGTGCAGATAGATGTTGGCGAGAATGGGGCTGACAATGCCGCCCTGCGGTGTTCCCGAACAGGTAGGCTTGTATTCCCACGCTTCCATCACCCCTGCTTTGAGACCTTTGCGGATGAGGTTCAGCAGTCGACCATCGTGAATGTCCCGTGACATGACTTTCAGCAGGACATCATGGTCGATGTTGTCGAAGCATCCGCGAATGTCACCCTCAATGAACCACTTGGTCGCACGAAACTTGTGATGGAGGTAGGTCAGTGCGGTATGGCAGCCACGCCCGGTGCGAAAGCCATGCGAACTCTCCTTGAACCGGGGTTCGTAGTAAGCCTCCAACACCATGCGCAGCACCTCTTGCATCAGTTTCTCCGTGAAGTTCGGCAGACCCAGCGGTCGTTTGCCGCCATTTTTCTTGTCGGCATACCCGCGTCGTGACGGACGGAAGTCAAAGCGTTCAGTTCGCAGCGCAGCGATGAGGCTGTCGATGCGGTTGATGCTCATGCCATCCGCCGTATCGTCGGCTGTACCGGGTGTGAGTGCGCCCTGGTTCTTGTAAATCTTGGCATACGCCATGAGATACAGTTCCGGGTTGTACAGACACCGGTACACTCGCGTGAGCGGGAGACGTTTCTCTCCCAATTTTCGTATCGCTTGAAGAATTTGATCAGCGCTCTGCATTTCGCATACCTTTCAGTCTTTCCAAGCACAAGTCCTGACCCCCTTCGCCCTGTAGCTGGCTTTCCCAGCCTCCGTGGGTGGGCGTGACGCCACCGACTACTATGGAAGGTCTCCGTCGCCATGAGGCTCGCGCCTGTTAGGCGATCCCGTGGTACGGTCGTAAGTGACGATAGGACGGGTTAGGGTGTCCGTTCGTGGCTTGATAGGTCTCATTGACCATGTTCCCGGCTAGAAGGATTTCACGCCTCGGTATCAGAAAGGCGCTGCTGCCGGGTCTTGACCTCAACCGTTGTGTCAAGGGAGGGTCCTGTCTCCAACTCACCACTAGACTTCAAGCAATCCAGCCTTACCCATACCATCCAGGTCTCGGAACTCAGCAGCGCTTCAACGGTTTCGCGGCTTGTCCCTTTCCCGACATGCTATTGTCCGCTTCAGGTTTCCCCTCTTGCGTCAGTCGGGTGACCTTGGAGGTTTATCCTCAACCTCCAGTGTGTTTCACACAATCACTTACGCCGCCGCACGGCGCACCAACCCCAGGCCGAGAAACCCGATGACGGCAGCGATGGGCGCGATGATCTGCGCCGCATCCCGAATGTCGTTGAACAACTGCTGGACAAAATCGGAAAGGTTCAAGCGAGAAGCTCCTCACTCAGCTACAGATAAACAGAAAAGGCAGCCGGAGGGTGGGATGCACGTGCGCCATGACACATCAGCATCTGTGGGTGGGGTCATCTGGCACGAAGTCTTCTCCCGCACCGGCTGCACTCAGCGTATCAAAGTGGGGAGTCCAAATCGGTGTAGGATTACACTTTTAGCCCGTCAGTTTTGACAAACTGCCCGTCAAAATTACAAAAATGCGGGGAAGAGGTGGGGAAGATGGGCTGAAGTACCTTCAACCCATCCGTTTTGAGTCATGATCCGCGTGTCAGTTGAATGGCAAAACGATACTCACCCACACCCATACTGGCATACGGTTCGCCACCCCAATACCAGACCAACATCAGGTCAACCGCCTGTTCAGGCAGCAGGTCGAACGGAGTTAAACCCTCTGCCGGGTTGCGTGGTCCGGGCGGTTCTGGCGCATAGCCCAGCGCCAGCCAGATGTCGTCCTGTGTGAAATGCAGGGTTTCGGCGCGTCCGTTGTAAATCCGCAGATAGGTGGTAATCTGCCCTTCCACGTAAGTCACGCTCACCAGCCGCACGTCCACGCCGTCGTAACGCAGGTCAAGCGGCTCGGCGGCGAACGAGAGGGTGAACGATACACCGTTTCCAGCAGTATCGGTGATGACCCAACGTCCGCTTTGCAGGGTATTCGGCACGATATAGCCCACCGAAGCCGAGAGCGACGACAGCGCCGGAATTTCCTGCGGCAGGGCATCAAAATCGGTGTAGGACAGGGCGGCGCTGCTTTGCATATAGACTTGTCCACCCGCATCCACAAACTCCACCCGCCAGGTGGTGGTGTCCAGTGTCTCTGCGCCTGCCATCACTTCATAATTCAGCAGCAGATACTGCGTATCCGCTGGCAAATCGGGCTGGTCAGCCAGCAAGCGGGCATCCTGCAACGTGATGGACGCATCGCCTAACGCAAGCCGCTCACCCACACTGCCTTCCTCAAGCGTGATATTCATGCCGATGACCTGTCCATCGCGGGAGAGTTCCTGTTCCGGCGGATAGGTCGCCGTGACCAGTGTGCGGGTCGCGGTGGGCAAGCCATCCGCATCGGTTTCGCCGATCAGCAGCAGTACCAACCCCGGACTGACCTGTCGGAAGATGCTCGTCTCGCTGCGGCGGACTTCGCGGCGGTCATCGAACTCGAAGCGCAGCACCGCGCCGGTGTTCATGGTCAGCAGGAAGGATGTACCTGCGCCAATGTCGTCGAAGAAAGACTCATTCTCCTCTGACCAGGGAATCCCGATCACCGGGCGTACCGACATGCCGTTGACGAAGGATGCCGTATCGGGATTGAGGTCGAAACGCCACTCGGAAGCCTGCACCCGGCGGCGCTGCACCACCCAGACACGCGGCGCATCCCCATCCGGCAGAATGACCTGCAAATTGACCGGATACGCCACCTCGCGCCCGCTGTCGCCACCCTGAATCACATCATCCTGCGCTTCCAATGCTAACGGCGTGGGGGTCGGACTGACCAGCGGTGTCGGGGTGGGACTGACTTCTGCCGTTACTTCAGCATCTTCAGAGGAGCGTCCGTCGAGCAGCCGCGTGAACATCAAGCCGAAGAATAGGATTGCTGCCAGCCCAACTGCCAGTATGATTTTTGGCGACGGTTTGCCGGAGGCGGGTTTGACCTCATCCTCCGGCGCATCCAGCACGACATTCTGCTTTGCTGCTTCCTGCACTCTGCCGGGTGTCCGTGCCCAACGCGATCCCACCGGGACAAGCGCGGCTTCGTCATACCGTTTGAGCAGTTCGGCGGCCACCTGCCGTTCCAGTTCGTCCGAACCGACTGCGCCAGCCGTGCGGACTTCACGCTCGTAGGCGGCTTTGTAGGCACGTTGGCGATCCGTTGGCACCAGCTCCCAGAGGGCATGAAGTTCGCTCAGGGACAGCCCACGCAGTTCTTCGAGGGTGTGATAACGCAGCACGTCCATTAGGAACTCCCTCCGATCACACTGCCGCTTCCGCCGAGCGCCGCCTGTTTCCGCATCGCTTCGGTATAGGCCGCATCGCCCGCATCCTGTTGTGGCGCTTCGACAGTGACATCCACCTGCGGTTCAACCGTGATGTCCGGTTCGACTTCGATTTGGGGACGCACCTCCGGCGGCGGCTGAACAGCCGTTGGCGGCAGCGCCAGCATGCCAAAGGCAGTGATTTCGTTGGGCAGCATCTGAGCGCTGTGTTCCAGCCGGTTGACCTCTTCACGGGCGGTGTCGTAGGACAGATTGCCTTCCGAACGCACCTGCTCGACCAACGCCGTGCGAGTTGGCTCACTGAGCCTGCCATCCGGCGACGACTTGACCTCGCGCACGACCTGTTCCGCCTGTGTACCAGAAATCCCCAGGCGCAGTGCCTGATCCGTGAACAGTCCAAAGCGGGATACATCCACCTGTATGGGCGGCTTCTCGCCGCCGACAGGTATGACCCCCATCGCCCGCGCCATGCGATCCGCCACCGTCAGGTGGTCAGCACCACCAGCGGCAGGCTGCCCGTTCTGGATGCGCTCTGCCTGCATCCCCCGGATAACATCACCCATCACTCCGGCGACATCGCCGCCACCGGATACCTTCAACTGCCCCAGCATCACCTGCATTTGCAGACGGGCAGCATTTGCCAATGCTTCGGCGCTTGCTTCCAGCCGCGCTGCCACCTGGTCGAAGTGGCTCATATCCCCTTTGCCATCTTTTTCAATCATCGCCCCTAGCGTGGAGTGCGTGCCTGTGGAGGCTTTCAGCGCATCCGAGACGTGCTGTTCCATCTCTTCGCTGTTCATCTCGGCTGCATAATCACTGCGTTCCTGACGGCGGCGGACATCGGACTGATCCTCCCCGCCTTCATTCAAAGGCACTGCTGCCACTGGCGTAAACATCCCCGTGCGCCGCGCTCTGGCTGGCGTGAAACCTGCCACCATCTCGCCGTTTTCATCCTCAAACCAGTCGGCATCGTTCTGCGGACGTGCGCCGCGTTTGCGCCTGGCATCCTTCGGCAGCGTCCAGCCTTCCAGCGCTTCGCCGACTGCCGGGACCAGCATCGGACGGGCGACCACCCGACCGTATTCGTCGTATTCCGCCTTGGCCGGATCACGGTCACTCAACAGCGCTGCACCTACCAGCGGTGCGGCGGCACGCCCGATGACCGGGATCGTGCGTGCCACCTGGCGCGTGGCTGCGCCTTCAGTGAACTGCTCGGCGGCTTCTCCAAGCGCCGTACCCCGCAGACCGGGAAGATGAGTGAGGGTACGCGCCGCGCCGCTCAGACTGTTGAAGCCACCAAACATCAACCCTGCGGTCTGGGCCGTCGTCGCGCCGTTATTCATGGCATTCATCCCCGCCAGCGCATTCGACCCCATGCTGGTCATCAGCGATGCGCCACCAGTTGCCGCCGCCGCTGCACCTGTGACGGCAGCGGAGGTGATTGAGCCGGGCGAGAGCAAAACGTTGCCTGATACCTGCCCCATCGCATTGAACAGGCGGTTGAAGCTGTTCCAGACCGCTTTGATGCCCGACCACATCGTAATCACGATGAAGACCAGGCAGATCAGTCCGATACCGATGATGGCGGCGGCGCTGCCCGTTGCCGCGCCCGCCAGGAAGAAGCCGATCACCAGCGCCTGGATGAGCGAGATAATCGTGGTCTGAACGATCAATTCGATCCACTGGTTGATGATGCTGTGAGCGATGCTCTCGGTGCGTTTGAAGAACGCGAAGAGAATAGCGACCCCAAACGAAACGAAGGTAATGCCCATCGCAATCGTAATCAGCAGATGCACAATCTGCTCCACCAGGGCGAACAACAGCAGCGGCCACGCCGTCAGCGCCCGCTTTTGCGATGCGCCCGCCATCGACACTGCCTGGTCGCGTTCATCGCCGGAGATGTTGTCCCAGTTGCCCGGCGAAACGGTATAGTCGAAGTAATTGCCCTCCATGTTCCAGTCCATCGGGACAACCGATGTACCGCCTGCCCCCGCCCAGGTCGAGGCATTCGGGTTTTGCAGGTAAATACCGCAGCCCGGTGAATAAACCGGCTGCGGATAGCCCATCACATCCTGGGCGTGACCGCGCAGGTACGCCAGCGCGATGTCCAGCCCGTCAATCGGGCCAGGTCCCGTCGCGCCGGGTAGGTACACGTCCAAATGGTCGCACAGCGGTCCCAGATCAAGGTCGTTGGAGTTGACCTGCGCCAGCGACGAGAAATCCCCGGCATTGTCGTCCAACCCCTGAAGCACGCTCAGGTACATTACCTGACCGATGTTGAGCCGGAAGGTGTTCATCCCCTGGTAGAAACTGGGTCCGATGGCGAAGAACAGCGCCCCGGCGATGTACCACATGATAGCGCTGCGCGGGCTGACGACATCCAATCGGATGAACGCTGCCAGTAGATAGGTGATGCCCAGTACCAGCAGCGCCACCACGAACACCACGCTCACGGCGACGCCCAGACTGTTGTTGGTCTGGGCGATGATCGGCATGAAAGCATTTTCGATGAGCCATTGGTTCACGAGTTTGATGGTATAGCCTGCCATCAGCAGGGCTTTTTGCAGACTCCAATGCACCCCGGCGAGCATCACGATGACACTGTAGATGAACTCGTCAATCATGCGTCCAAAATCAGGCATCATTCCTCCTTAACCGGCGACATCGCCAGAGCAGTACGGGTTGGTTGCATTCACCCAGGTGATGCGGTTGCCGCCATCCCCATCCAGCAGGTAGGCAAACTGGCGCACAGTCCCGGAAGGCACGTAGGCGGCCAGCCGATACAGGCGCGTTGAACCGGGCGGGAGCGGGTCGTAGTTTTCGCTCGTGAAACCTGCGGCACTCATCGCCGCTTCTGAGGTGCGCCACGTTCCAGTCTGTTCGCCGCTGGCGGTGTTAATGCGAGTGATGACCATCAGCGCGACGGGGATGGTTTCGTAGGTCACGCTGCCCAGATTGCGGATTTCCAGCCGCCACGTCACCAGGTTGCGCGGGCTGCCTCCCAACGGCGGCGCAGGCTGCGTCTGGATATTTTGCAGGCGGAAACGCAGGCGCAAAGCTGCGCCCGGTTGCCCGACGAAGACGGCATCCCCTACGTAAAAATCCTGCGGGACCGTGATGGTGTAAGGCGTGGGTGGAGGCGGCAGAGTAGGCTGTGGCGTGCCTGCCAGCGTGGTTGCCGTTGCCTGTGGCACAGCGGTTGGACAGGTGTAGGAAGCGGTGTCGGTGACAAGCGTGCCGCAGGCTAACGCGGCGAACGCCAGCATGATGGGCGTGACCAGCAGATAGATCGAGCGCAGCAGCATGGAACGCTGTACCTGCGCGAGAGACATTTCATGATTCATAGGTATGTTCCTCACTTAAGGAATAAGACCGGGTTGGTTGCCGGGGGTGAGCAGCAGCGTGAAGCGCACATTGCCACCACGACGGCTGTTGGGGAGTTCCCAGACTTTGCTGAAATAGGGCACGACCACCCGCGCCTGCGCCGAAGTGACAACTTGAAGCTGGGCGAAGCCCTGCGCGTCGGTGAATGCCTGGGTGATGACGCGGTTGGTTCCGACTTCGACCACGCGCACCGAGATACCCGATACACCTTCTGCCGGATCGACGGCGCGGTTGCCGTTTTCGTCGTAGGCGATGACGACGGAGACTGTGACCAGTGCAGGCGGAATCGGGGTCGTGGTCGCCTGCACTGTCGGCGGCGCACCGACCAGTTCCACGCCTGCGGCTGGCATCGGCTGTGGGGTTGGCGTATAAGTTTCCACAGGCGGCGGAATAATCAACGTGTTCGCTGTCCCGCGAAAGACCTGCACCGCATCCAGCGCCAGCACATAGCCTTCGCTCTGCGGATTGCGCCCCTGGGCGTTGCGAAGTTCCAGCGTGTGTGTCCCGCGTCCAACGGTGTAGACCCGTGTGCCGGGAAACGCCAGTTCGGGCGCATAGGCATCTACCGTGTCAATGACCACCCCATCTACCACGACCTGAAAGATGCCCATATTGCGGGCGGCGACGTAGCGGATGCGTAAACCTTCTCCTTCAAAGCTGAAGCTGGCGTAGCTCTGCACGTTTTCGCTGCGGTGATACTGCCCCCGGCTGGCGCTGGCGTGGAGGCGCGGCTCCCAGGGGGTGCTGTACTGCACTGCCGGGTTATCCGACTCGAAGCTGTACCAGCCTTCATACGGTGGCGGCTCGTTCGTTGCATCTGGCAGCGGCTCGACGGGTTGCGGCGGCGCGGACAGCAGGATCGTGCCAAACGGAAAGTCCGTTGCCGTTGGTGGCACGTACACACCGGGCATGACCGCGCTGATTTCGACCACCCGCGTCGAGAGCGTCGGGGTCAGCGTCGGCGTGAAGGTCGCGGTTGCCGTCGGGGTATAGGTGGGGGTTAGCGTCGCTGTTGCAGTGGGCGTATTGGTTGCCGTTGGCGTGCGCGTCGGCGTATCCGAAGGGGACAGCGAAGGCAGCACCATCAGAGTCGGCAGCGCCGCTGTCGCGTGGTCACTCCGTTCAAATAACAGGTAAAAGACCGTGCCCCATGTCACCAGGCACAGCACGGCCAATATCAACAAAAAACGCCGCATTCATCACCTCCGTCTCTCACTGAGACTCAGCGTAACAAATGCGGCGTGGCTAACCCGTGTAGGATTACACTTTTAGCCCGTCAATTTTGACAAATCGTGCGGAAAAATTACATCAGGCTTCGGTGGTGGCAAAACCCTCAGCCACCGCCCGGCTGATGAGATGTTCATTGGTCGTCGCGCCGAAGCGCTGTTTCAGCTTATAGCGCAGGAAATAGGCGCGGCGCATGGGGATATCGAGCTGTCGGGCGATGTCGGCGATGTGCAGCCCCTGCATCAGCAGCCGCAGCATGGCGCGGGCTTCGGTATCCAACTGCCAATCGCGCAGCGGTGACTGCATCGCTACCAGGTAGGCGCTGTTGGCGGTTGGGGAAAGATAGGGGCGATCCTGCACAACCGCGCTGATAGCAGACAGCAGTTGGTCTTTTAGATCATCACCAGCAAACAGATACGCCAGCACACCGCAGGCAAACAAATCCCGGATCAGCAGCCCTTCGGACAGCCCGCCCAGGATCATCAGCCGCGAATGCGGTGTCACCTGTTTCAGCCGCTCGACCAATGCCAGCACATCCACCAGCGTGTCAAGCTGCTCATTCAGAATGATGACATCCGGGCGCAGCTGCTTGCAGGTTTCCAGCAGTTCACTGGCGCTGCGGACGGTTGCTACCACCTCGCAGGCGGGATTGCCTTTGAGAATCGTCTGGATGCCGACCAGCATCAGGTCGGCTTCATCGGCGATCAGGATGCGTCGTTTCATGCCCTTTCCTCGTCCCATTCAACCATGTGATTTCAGCCTACCACAGAAGCGCTCATGCGTGGGCGAGAAAAAAGGACAACCGGCGCGGAATTTTGGACAACCACGTCGGGAATTTTCATCTCATGATGAAATTTTACAGCTTTCGATACCAGAAACTTCATTCCTTACGATCCAGCAGCCCTTTTTTACGGGCAGCATCGACAATGCTCTCATTATTCCGCACACCCAGAACACGTTTGAGCTTACGCCGCACCCGATAAATGGTTTTGTCAGATAAATCCATGCGTTCGCAGATTTCCTTCACACTCAATTCAAGTTCCAACAAACGCAGCACTTCCAGGTCACGATGGTCTAATGTTCCATCCCGACGGCTTCCCATTAATTTTAAGGCTTCAGGCGAGAGGAAAGGATAATTGTCGCCCATCATCTTGATAGCGGTGAGCAGCGGTCCCTGCAAATCGCCGTTTTTCAGAATATAACCTGCGCTGCCGTGACGGGTCACCTGCTGGATGTAATCCCCATCCCGCCGCTGACTCAGGATGATTAAGCCTAAGCCCGGATGCCGTTCATAACAGCGGGTGACCAGCCGCACGATTTCGATGGTGTGGAGGGTCGTATCGTCCACAATCACCAGATCGGCGGGATGATCCTGTAGATATTGATCCGCTTCGCGTAAGCGGGCGAAGACCGCCACGACTTCATAGGGTATTCCGACATCGTTGACGATAGCCTGCATCCCCATGCGGGTGACATCATTCCGGTCAACGATCACGATTTTCAGACTCCGCATTCTCGCTGGTTCTCCTTTTCCTAAGTGTGCCTTCCTATTGTGCGATATATGACATATCTTCCCGTGAAATTGCGAACTGATGTTCTATATCACGACTCATCAGCATATCACAACTTTCTAACGTTGAGGCGATCATAAGTTTAGAGTTTCATACGAACTCGGTACGAATATCGTTTGTATTACGGTTGGTGAGAATTTTGGACAGGGGTTCGGGAATTTTCACACCGCTGTGAGAATTTTTCTCACATAGTTGTCCCATTTTCCCGCGCTGATTGTCCACTTTTCTCGCACACAAGTTCTACATTTTCGCCTATCCTGTGTTCATTCGTGTAACGAAAGGATGCAGGGATGTACGATGATGACGTGTTATCCGAGCGTGTCGCTTTCCGGCTCACCCCGGAAGCGCGGCGCAAGCTGGCACAGTGGGCACAGGAGGAACACCGCCCCCTCGCCAATCTAGTCTATGCGGTGATCTGCAAGGCGATTGCGGCTGAGGAGCAGCGGCGCGGGCAGGCTTTCGAGCCAGCGCAGACGGAGCGTGAAGCGTTATGACATCCACCTTCACGCTTTCACCCCAGGATGCCTATGGACTGGCGCGGGCGCTGGTGGGCATGTCCTGGGACAGCCTGGCACTCAGTCCTGCTGTCGGACTGCTGCTGGCGCATCTTGACCCAAACGTGCCGGATGACCTGCGCTTTTTACGCAAGGTGCTGGGGCAGGAACTGCTGCGGGCAGTGCTGGCAGTAGACCCGAATGCTCCTCCCCCGCCGCTGCCGCAGCGTGCCGCCGATCTCAACATCGTGCCGGAACTGCCCGCATCGGCGAAACTGACGGAGACCCAGCTTCAGCAGGCGGCAGGTGTTGGGAAATGGCTGAACGACTACATCCGCTGGGCGGGCAACTCGGCGAACGAAACGCCGCTGGCGTTCCATCGGGGTGCAGGTCTGTATCTGGCGGCCATTGCTGTTGGACGCAGGCTGTACATCCATACTCCCTGGCGGCAGCAGGTCTTTCCCAACCTCTACCTGATGGTGGTCGCCGTCTCGACTTACTATCGCAAATCGGCAGGCTTGAGTCTCGCTTCGGAAGTGGCGCGGCTGGCGATTCCCCACATGCTGATGCCGCAGCCCGGCTCGCCGGAGAACTTCATGTCGATGCTCGGCGGCATTCTCCCGCCGAATTTCGCCGACATTCCGCAGTTGGATCGGGCGCGGCTGGAGAAGGGCAATCGCTACGCCGCCCAGCGTGGGTTACTGCGCGATGAGCTTTCCGGCTTGTTCAAGTCGATGGGTAGAGATTACATGGCGGGGCTAAAAGAACTCATCATGACCCTCTATGACTGCCCGCCCTATCTTGACTCGAATACCAATAACAAAGGGCTGGTCGTCATCCGTGATGCCGCGCTGTCCATTCTGGGAGCGGCGACCCCCGCCGAACTCTCGTCGGCGCTGTCGTCATCGGACTGGTTCAACGGCAACCTCGCCCGCTTTGGACTGCTCACCCCGGAACCGGACTATAAGGAAAGGTCTGCTCCGAAAGACAGTGAGACCCCAACCGAACTGGCGAGCCGTTTGCGTCGGCTGCATGAACGGCTGCCGGAACCACCGGTGCCCGACGCGCTCGGTGAGAAAAAGACGGCGGAAGCCTGGTCGCTGTCAGCCGACATCTGGACCGCCTGCCGCGCCTATGAACAGGCGCTGCGGGCCATGACCGCGCCCAGTTCTTCATTAGATGATCGTCTTCGCGCCGTGTACGGACGTTTGCATGTGCAGGCGATTAAAGTAGCTATCCTGCTGGCGGCGATGGATTGGGCGGACGAGGATGGCGGGCTGCCGCATCCGAAGGTGACAGCCGCCCACTGGTATCGGGCGCAGCAGATCGTCGAAGACTGGCGGGCTTCCGCTCACCGCCTGCTGGCGGATTTAGGCGAAAACGAAGAAGGACGGCTGGAAAATCGACTATTGAGTCTGCTCAAAGCCTGCGGCGGCAGCGCGACGGTGCGCGATTTGTACCGCACCCTCCGTTCACCGCGTAAGACGGTGCTGGAGACCCTCAAAGCACTGGAAGACGATGGACGGGTGATCCGGGTTCAGAATGCCTACAGCGGGCGGGGTCGTCCCCCGGAGAAGTATGAATTGGTTGATGCCGATTCTGTCACGGCTGCGACATAAATCGAATTTTGTCATTTTGGCTTCTGTCACAGGCGTGACGAAATTCCTGGAGAGAGATAGAGCATGGTCGATACCCAACACTTGAAGGAAAACTGTGATCTGCGCCGCTTGGTCGAGCAGGATTTAGGACCTGCGCCGCTGCGCGGCGGACGAGCATATTTATGGAAGTGCCCTTTTCACAATGAGCAAAAAGGCTTCAGCCTGGCAGTCTGGGCGAATGGCTACCGCTGCTTTGGTGCTTGTGATACCAGCGGCGATGCGCTGGATTGGCTCACGAACTATCGCCGCCTGAGTTTTATAGAAGCGCTGCGGGTGTTAGGCGAACGAATTGAGGACATTGCCCCTGTGGAGCGTAAGTGTCTGAAATCCCCTTCCGAACCGCCTGAATGGAACTGGCAGCACCGCGCGGAACGCATTGTCAGCCAGGCAGAGGAAATGCTCTGGTCAGACGTGGGTGAACCGGCACTGAACTACCTGACAGGCAGAGGCTTGACCACCCGCACCATTCGCGCCGCCCGGTTGGGCTATGTGCCGGGTGACTTCCGTGAGTGGCGAAGTGTCGAAGGGATAGATGTCCCGTGTGGGATTACCATCCCCTGGTTCGCGGCGGACGCACTCTGGGCAGTGAAAGTTCGTCGGGCTTATGGTACGCCGAAATACCAGCAGATCAAAGGCGGCAACGTTAATGGGTTGTACGGTGCTGACCAGTTAGCAGATTGGGAGGTTGCTCTATTCTGCGAAGGCGAGTTTGATGCGCTGCTGGCGCGACAGGAAGCCGGTGAGCTGACCGCCGCTGTGACCTTGAGCAGCGCGACGGCGATCCTCAGTTCACGCTGGTATGCGGAACTCACCCACTGCCATACCATTCTGGTTGCCTATGACCAAGATGCAGCGGGTGAAAAAGGCGCGAAACGCCTGCTTTCGCTCTCATCGCGTTTTCGCCCCATTCAAGTGCCACAGGGAAAAGACATAGGCGAGTTCTATCTGCAAGGCGGCGACATCTATGCCTGGATTGCGGATGCGCTGAAGGATAAACAATCCGTTTTGGAGGAGCGGCCTCATGTCCTCTAAAGCCACAAAACTACAAAAGCCGGAGGATATGCTGCTGCGTGTGATCCGGGTTGCGGAAATCCTGGTGAAAAGTCAGGGTAAAACAGCGGAAGAAACCGCGGTGAACCCGCCGTCCAATCAACCGGCTGTGAGTGCGATTCGTGTCCAAAAAACACAGCCATAGCATTTTGGTGTAAGCTCAGGCAAAGTCATTGCGATAGGGTCTTATGAGTCGTCGAAATAGTAAGCGGCAGCCGCCTAAACCCGGCTGGGCAGTCTATCTGCGAACCAGCAGTGAAGAAGCCCAGAATCCAGAGAATTCCCAGCGCCGCCAGCGTCATGCGATTGAGCATTCGCTGTTTGCGCGTTCGCCCCTCGCTGTGTTCAATGAATACATTGACAACCTGAGTGGCAGGTATGCCGATAACCGACCTGGCTACCAGCAGATGCTGGAAGATGCGCGAGCAGGTTGTTTCTCGTATGTGGCGGTGGAGAACGCCGAACGTTTTGGGCGCAATGACACCGAAGCGCTGGTCGCTATCGACGAACTCCATGAGCTGGGTGTTGCCGTGCGGTTTGCCGACTATCCTGACCTCGATCCCATTGACCCGGATGACCGTATTCTGGTCAGCCTGTCCTTTACGCTGGCACGCCGCGAGTCCATTAAGCTCGGTCAGCGGGTTACGGGCGGACTGCACGCTAAACTGCGGACCGGCGGGTTTGTGGGAATGCCGCCCGATGGCTACATCAATTGTGAGCAGAAGACTGAAACTGCTGTGAAGACCGAGCATGGCAAATACATGCGCTGGATTGAGCAGGACCCGGAACGCAGCCACATCTGGCGATTGGCATGGGATTTGCTGCTCGCGGATCGCATGACCCTGGATGAAATTTGTGAAGAACTCCATCGACGCGGTTATCACTATCGCAGCGGGCGTCCCTTCGTGCAGGTCAAGGCGAATGGAAACCGTAAAGCTAACAAGAATACGCTCTCAACGATCTTCCACAATTGGTTCTATGCGGGTTGGGTGGTTAGCGACAAGGCGGAAATCCCGCCCAAGACGGTGCGCGGGCAATGGCTGCCCATCATCTCTACCGAAGAATTCGAGCAGGGTCTGGATATCCTGGCGCGGCGCAGTCGGCATCGCGTCGTGAAACGTAAATATGACTATCTGCTCAAAGGGCTGATCTACGTCGAATTACCCCGTGAACTGAAACCCGTTAAGCTCACGGGATCCACGTCGAATACCCATCGTCCTGGGGGCGGGACTGCCTATTATTGTGTCCCCAGCAGTGACATCAATATCCTGTGTAGTATCATCGATCAGCAGATACCCGTCGAGTTGATGCGGATACAGGTTGATCCTGAATTGATCCCGCTCATTCGGGAAAGTTATTCGGATGAACTTGCCCGCAAGTTGGGGCATCTGCGCCCCTCTGAACGCAACGAATTGCAGGCAGCTTTGCGGTCAGTAGACGAAGAAGAGGCCCGGACAGCGCGCTTGTTCGCGGCTGGGAAAATCACGGAGCGAGTCTGGGACAATCTGTGGGTCGAATGGCAGGATCGCCGACGTACTATTCAGATGAATCTGGAAGCATTGCAGCAGAAGCGGGAACATCACATTGCGAATTTGGATGCAGCGCTCACGATAATTGCAAAAGTGGGTATACTGTATAACAAGCTGGAACGCAGCGACCAAAAAGACTTGCTGCGGCAGATGGTCGAGCGGGTTGTGGTCAACCCGGAGGGAATGATCATCCGGCTGGAGTTACTCCCCCCATTCTCTTACCTGCGGCATGTAACCGAGCGGGTACAGAACAGTGGCGGCAGTGCGGTTGAGGGAAAAACAAAGACCAGCGCTAAGGCTGGTCAATGTTCGGACTACGTCCAATCTGATGACTCCGGTAGGATTCGAACCTACGACCTAGCGCTTAAAAGGCGCCAGCTCTACCACTGAGCTACGGAGCCAGAGTAGTCACATTGTACATTGGTTTTCCGCGTTTTCAACCCGTAAATTACTCTATTCTCTCCAATTCAGTTAAACACACCCGGTATGGCGCGCTTATGCCGGTTTACTCGCCTAATAATCCAACGAACTGCCTCCTTTCCTGCCCGGACATGGCCTTAGAATCGGCATTCGGCAAACGGGCAGCGCTTGAGTACAATAAGAGGCACAGGAACGGTGTTTGCCGTTTAGGGTTACGCGATGGGATGCCTCATGACACCTGCTGAACAGCCTCGTAAAGAAACAATCAACTCCCTGAGCGCCGACATCCGGCTGCTGGGTAACTTGCTGGGACAGATTATCCGTGAACAACACGGCGATATTGCCTTTGACCTGGTGGAACAAATCCGGGCGATGGCACGGGAACGTCGCAGCAACCAGCCCGGCGCGACCACCCGCCTGACAGAAACCATAGGCCGGTTGAGCCTGGAATCGCGGCGCGTACTGGTCAAAGCCTTCAGCAACTACTTCCAGTTGATAAATATCGCCGAAGACCAAGAACGTATCCGGGTGCTACGGCGGCGGGAAGCCGAAGGGCTGGTTCCCGAATCCATAGATGACGCCGTGCGCCACCTGCGCGATTCCGGGATCACCACTGAGCAAATGACCGAGCTGCTCAACCATATGCGGGTACGGTTGGTATTGACCGCGCACCCTTCCGAGGCCAAACGTAAAGAAATCCTGATTAAGCTCCAGCACATCGCTCAGATGATCGATGAGCGGGATCGGCAGTCCCTATTGCCACGCGAGATCGCGGCACGCGAGGCCGAAGTCGCCGAAGAGATCGAAGAACTCTGGCAGACCCGCCCGAATCGCGCTTCACGGGCGACCGTGGCCGACGAAGTGGATTTCGGCCTGTATTTCATCACGTCTATCATCATGGATGTGGTTATCAGCCTGTACGGAGACATCCAGCGCAGCCTGGAAACCAACTACCCTGATGGTGACTGGTCGAATCCCCCAGCGGTGCTGCGATTCGGCTCGTGGATTGGCGGGGACCGGGACGGCAACCCCAACGTGACGCCCGAAGTTACGCTCCAAACCTTAAAGACGCTGCGGAATGCCGCCCGCCAGGTGTATCTGGATGAGGTCTCGCTGCTGCATGAACATTTCACACAGTCTGTAGACGAGGTTTCAGTATCCGCTGCACTGCGGCAGGTCATCGAGGATTCCGGTGGCGGTGGCAGCCGCTACCCCACCGAAATCTACCGGCAGATGATAGGTGTAATCTGGGGGCGACTGAGTACCGATTCCTACACGGATACGCGGGGTCTGCTAACTGACCTGCTGCTGGTAGAAGAGAGCCTGATGCAAAACAAGGGACAGCATGTAGCGCGCGGATCGCTGCTGCGGCTGATTCGTAAGGTGAGGCTGTTCGGGCTGCATCTGGTTCCCCTGGATGTGCGGGAGGATTCGCGGTTGAACGCCGTCGCGCTGGATGAGATTTTCCGTTCATATGGACGTTGCCCGAATTACCTTGCCCTGTCAGAAGTCGATAAACAGGCACTCCTGAGTGAGGAAATCGCCAATCCGCGCCCATTCTTCCCGGTTGAGCCGCGTTTCTCTGAATCGACCAATAAGGTGATCGCCACCTGGCGCATGATCGCAGAAGCGCACCGCCACTACGGGCCGATTGTGATTGACACGTTCATCGCCAGCATGAGCCAGCAACCGAGCGATATTCTGGCGCTGCTGCTGCTGGCCGGTGAGGTCGGCGTACAGGATGATCTTGACCTCGTGCCGCTGTTCGAGACGATTGACGATCTTCACCGTGCGCCCCAGGTCATGGACACTCTGTTCCAGAACGAGCAGTATGTTCAGCACCTGCAAACGCGGGCGGCGCAGCACAAACACGGCCTGCGCCAGCAGATCATGATCGGTTATTCCGACAGCAGCAAGGATGGCGGCTATATTGCGTCTAACTGGAATCTGTATGTGGCGCAGCGCAACCTGACCGCCGTCTGCCTCCGTTATGATGTCTCGTTGCAGTTGTTTCATGGGCGGGGCGGCAGTATCGGGCGCGGCGGCGGCCCCACCAATCGGGCGATCCTGGCGCAACCACCGGAGTCGCTGCGCGGCGGTATTAAGATTACCGAACAGGGCGAAGTGATCGCCTACCGTTACACCAATCACGAAATCGCCCGGCGACATCTGCACCAAGTGATGCACGCAGCATTTGTCGCCCTGGGCGCCCCGGCGGAACACGTTTTCCAGCCCGAATGGGGCCAAGCGCTCGATCAACTGGCCGAAGCCGGGCAGGATGCGTACCGTGACCTCGTCTACGAAACACCGGGATTCCTCGACTACTGGCAGCAGGCGACGCCGATCAATGAACTGGCCGACTTGCCGATCAGTTCGCGCCCGGCCAAGCGCACACAAGGTGGCGGCTTCGAGTCGATCCGCGCGATTCCCTGGGTGTTCTCGTGGATGCAGAGCCGCGCCATCATCCCCAGTTGGTTTGGCGTGGGGACAGCCTTCCAGTCCTTCCTGGGCGCTGACCCGGAAGCGGGTATGGCGCTGCTGCACGAGATGTACACCCGCTGGCCGTTCTTCAAGGCGCTGGTAGAAAATGTGGAGTTCGACTTAGCGAAAGCCGATATGGGCATCGCGGAACTCTACGCGGCGCTGGTGAGCGATACGGCACTGGCCGAAGCCATCTTCACCCGCATCAAGACCGAACATGAACTCGCCTGCCACATGGTATGCCAGATTATTGACCAGCCGGAACTGCTACACCATGCCCCGGTGATGCATCGGTCTATCGAGCGACGTAACCCGTACATTGACCCGCTGAACTTCATTCAGATTGCGCTGCTGCACGACTTACGCGGTACGGCTCCCGAAGCGGCAGAGCATCACCCGCTGCTGCGGGCAGTGCTGGAAACGGTCAACGGCATCGCGGCAGGCATGAAAACGACAGGGTGATTCCAATTCGGTATACATCGGGATAAAGAGAAAAATCGGGCGACCCGGTGTGGTCGCCCTACGAAATCACCCTTATGGAGAGGGTTTGTAGGGGTGCAAGGCCTTGCGCCCTCGAATTCGGAACACCAAGCTACTTTCTTAAAACCATCCATGCCCCACTAGAAAAAACCACCCATCCTTTTTGAAAATCTTCACAAGTTCTCCACAATTCGCTTAAAAGCTGTTCACAATGCCTTGCGAGAATGTGGTCAATTCCGAAACAGTATCGGGAATGAACCATAGGAGAATTGAAGATGTCTCGTAAAACACGGATCACAGCAATTGTTGTCACACTCATAATCCTGGCGCTTTCCGCCAGCCTGATTTATGCCCAGGGCAATGGAAACGGAAATCGCGGCGCGAACGGAAACGGGCGCGGCAACCAGGGACAGAACCAGACCAACCAGCAAGCACAAACGGACCTGCAAGGGACTCAATCCGGGAACGGTGGTGCACAGTATCGCGGCGGTCAGGACAATGCTCAGGGTAACGCTAGTATGAACCAGGGTGGCGCCAACGCGAACCAAGGCAACACCAATATGAATCAGGGCATCAGCCTGGGGCTGAACATCCCCGCATCATCGGGACTTCCGCTCACAGATGAAGTCATCGCTGCGATGTACGCCGGAATCCTGGACGAATATCATGCCTTCGCCGTCTATCAGGCCATCATTGACCAGTTCGGGTCAGTGTCTCCCTTCGTCAATATCCAGGCCTCCGAAGCCAGCCATATCGCCACCTGGGAATCCATGTTCGAGCGCTACGGGCTGACCGTACCTGAAGTTCCGACGCTGGATGTTGTACCGCAGTTCACCAGCCTGTCGGAAGCCTGCGCCACCGCAGCCGCAGCGGAAATCGCCAACTTCGGCCTGTATGATGCCGCGATGGAAACCTTCCAGGATTATCCCGACTTGCTCCAGGTCGTCACGACCCTGCGGAATGCTTCCGAATTCAATCACCTCCCGGCTTTTGAAACCTGCGCCGGTTAGTTAACCAGACGAAAGGAGACTTGCCTGTAACACGAACTGACCCTTCCTGAAGCATATGCAATCTCCCTAATCTCCCCCTCTAGACTGCCCCGGAGGTTGTATTCTCCAGGGCAGTCGCATTCCATCTATCCAACACCCAGGCGAAATCCTTTGTTTTATTTCTCACATCACCTGAGGAATTTTTTACACGCTACACCAGAACTAACTGGATTAAATGTTACATTGCATGTATCATCATTACAAAAGGTTTCATTTACGTTGTTTGCAAGTCGCTGGAGAGCTTTCGCGCATGAATAAGACTAAAATCCTCCTGGTAGAGGATGACCCAAATATTTGTAAACTGATTAGTGATTATCTCGGCTCCCAGGGTTATGAGGTCGCCGTGATGACCGATGGCCCTGAGGCATTGGAATACGTCAAGGAAAGAGGACTGCCCCACCTCGCCCTGATCGACCTGATCCTGCCCACCACACACGGTTTCGATTTAAGTGGCAAACTGAAAGCAATGGCCGATGTGCCTATTATTTTCGTAACATCCAGCAGCGACACAGATACTATCGTACAGGGACTACGCCGCTACGCCGAAGACTTCATTGTCAAGCCGTTTGAACTGCGCGAGATGGAAGCCCGTATCCAGGCGGTACTATCCCGAATGCCCAGCCTGGACTATGCCAGCGAACCCGTGATTATTGTGGACGATCATCTTGAAGTGGATTTCGCACATAATCGGATTATGGTCGGCGAACGCGAGTTCGGATTGACTCCTACCGAATCGATCATGCTGCACGTCCTGCTGCGGAACGCCGGGCGCGTGGTGGAAAACCGCCTGCTAATTACCCGTGTGTGGCCGTCGGAAGATGTATACGAGGACACGCTGCGGGTACATATGCACCGGCTGCGCCGCAAGCTGGAGGCCGATTCACATCACCCGCATTACATCCGCACTGAACGCGGCATCGGGTATATGTTCACTGTTCGTCCCCAAAATATCGAGCTATCAGATGAAGACGAAACAGATGGAGACAAACAAGACGGCACATAAACCGTTTGAGCCGGAGATACACCTGACCGAAGCGCAGGCCGCGCTGCTGCACCATCGCTTGACTGAGGCAGCGAATACCCTCAGCGCCGGATGGGGGGGCGTGTTTGCATACACGACTCAGGCGCAGGCTCTCATTCTCACTTTGGATACCAGTGTTGATCTGGCTGACCGGGTGAACGCCCTAGTCCGGCGGCAGATCAGAGATAATGCACTATCATCAGATGACATGGCGCTGGACGCGGCGGTCTTGCAGGATACCGGATTCACTACGGGGCGGCTGGTTGGCGTTCCAACAGACAATGGACTCACCGGCCTGATCGTCCTGCTGGGTAACGCGGATGCCGGGTTTACTGGCGCGGCAACTCTCCTAGCCCCACTGGTTGATCTGGTGAGAATCATCCTGGAAAACGTCCAATTGAGAGCCCGAATCGCTGCAGCGCAGGCAATTCAAGCGGTGGCGCAGACCGTCACACAGAACCCCACTTCTCAGGACTTGCTGGATGCACTCCAACGAGAGTTGTTTAACCCCCAGGTGGTGCAAGCAGCGCTATTGCTGTACGGACAGGCGGGTACACCCCGCCCAGACGATGGCTTCGATTTCGTCGAGATTCAAGGTACATGGTCACGGCGTTTCGGCAGCAGCATCGCGCGGGGAATCAAAATCTACCTGAGTCCCTACAAATCTCTCCTGGAAAAACTGGATCGGGATGGTATAGTCACGCTCTCCGGTTTGAAGGCACTGCGCAATGGGATTGACCCATTCTTTCAAGGCTTTCTGTGGGCAGAGGGCGTTCGTTCGATCACGCTGATTGCACTAAATAGTGCCGGGCGCAAGTTCGGCCTTCTGGTGCTGGGGTCCCGAGTGCGAGATGGCTTCGCACCGCAGGAACTGGCAAACTACCGTATCGTAAGTGAATTTCTGTCACTGAATACACTAACACGGGCGCTCCAGTACGAAAATGACCTGGAATTCCGCGCCCGCAACGCCCTACTAGATGCAGTGGCGGATGGGATCGTCATGGTCATGCCCAGCCGTCAGGATCATTACGTATTGGGGGTCAACCAGGCCTTCCGAGAGATGTTTGATTTGCTGTCTTCACCATTAGAAGGTGTTCCCCTAACCGCCTTGCTCGACCAGATGCGGATTCCAGTGGTTGTGCGTGAAGCGCTGCGGGATCAATGGATGCAAATCCCACCACGTGACCTTGCACGGTACAAAGGTGAATTTGACATGACCCGCAATAGTGTGCCGGGAACCATTCAGTGGTATAGCGCGCCGGTCAACCGTGAAAATGAGGTGTCTGGACGGATTTTCGCGTTTCACGATGTCTCACCAGAACGCGCGGCTTCGCGCTTGCGCGCCAATTTCATTTCGCGTGTGTCGCACGAACTCCGTACCCCGCTCACATCCATACAGGGATTCGCGGACTTTATCCTGCAGGCAACCGGTGCGGATTTACCGCCGCTGGCGCGTGAGTATACCGAAATCATCCTGAGCAGCGCTCGTCACCTGAACACGATGTTCTCCGAGATTATTGATCTGGCGCGGGCGGATGTGGGCGAGATGAAACTGAACCCGATCGAGTTTCATTTGCCGGATGTTATTATTGATGTGGTCGCCCTGTTGGAAATGCAGTACAAAGCGCGTAATCAGCAGGTGATGATGGAACTCAACGACGATGTCCCTGAGATTCGGGCGGATATGAACCGTATCCGGCAAGTTTTGACGAATCTGGTATCAAACGCGATCAAATATTCCCCACCGGATACCAGTATCAAAGTCTTAATGCAGGTGGCGGAGTCGGCTGGTGAGTTACCAGCGGACGCGCCTCCAGACGTGGTGACTCCGGCGCTGCTCGTCACGGTTGCCGACCAGGGGCCAGGTTTCGCCCCTGACGAAGCGGAGAAGCTGTTCATGCCGTTTTATCGCACGGCGTCGGCACGAGCCAGTCGTACTGAAGGCAGCGGCTTGGGGCTGGCCGTCTCGCGGAGTATAGTCGAAGCGCATGGCGGGAAAATCTGGGCGGAAGCCCGACGGCGCGGACGGCGCGGAAGCCGTTTTCACTTCACACTCCCTACGACAGGGTAATATTCTCCTTTGAGAATAACGTTTAATGGTCAGCGGACAGGGCAAGTCCTGTCCCTACAAAACTGAGGTAGGGGTGCCTTTCTAGGCGTCCGCTGGACAAGCAGAAATCTGCCCTTACAGGAAACCTCGCGCAGTGACCTAATCTGGGTCTTCCGTATCTGTGAATTCACGCAGCCAATAATTGATTTCTTCATCTGTTTGGCGCACCTCATCAGCCTCGCCCGGGTCATGGTCAGGGGGCGGCGTTGGTGCTTGCAGCAGGCTGGCAAAGTCGACAGAAGACAGGGTTTTTATGCCCCGCTGGCGTGCGGCGGTCTGAACCTGATGGTCAGAGGAAACTACTGTCCAGTTCGTCGGATCGGGGATGTGTTGGATACGCGCCATAATCAGGCGATCCGCGTTACTGTGGTGTGAAGCGAACACCACCTTAACGACGGTGGAAGACATCCGCGATTTGCCTGCTGGCAGACCTGAATCGAAGACCACCACGCATTGTTTCTTAGTACGAGCCGCGAACCCCGCTAATTTCTGCACCAGTTTGGCTTCATCATTCGGGTCATCCAGTGAAATATCCGGCAGATAGCCGATCACGTTATGCCCGTCAATCAGATATGGCATATCCTGTATCCAAGTGTGTCACGTTCTCCGAACTATAACACAGATTACAGGTTATCAGCGGTCAGCTTTCAGCCGTCAGGAAAAGATAGCTCCTTGGCCTGGTAGCTGGTTAGCTCGATAGCCACAGCCTAAAATGCTAATCAGCTAGAGGCCAACAGCCAGTGGCTCAGGTTATTTCAAATAGAATGGGTGACATCACCGTTTGGGGATATGCCGCCGGGCTGTGGTACACTTTGACCGTTTCTTTTGTCCGAGTAAGGAGCAGAATCCGCACCGATGTCCATTCAACTTAGTACCCCCATCGAACTCGCCCGCCAACTTGCCGCTGATTTCGCCACCCGTGCCAGTGAAGCGGATCGTATAGGGCGGCTGCCCGCAGAGGATGTGCAGCAGTTGAAAGACTCCGGTTATCTGACGCTGACGATTCCCCGTGAGTACGGCGGAGAAGGGCTTTCGCTGCGGGATACGCTGGCGGCGCACATTGAACTGGCGCAGGGCAGCCCGTCTACCGCGCTGGTGGCCGGGATGCAACTGCACATCTTCGGCAATCTGAGCGAAACCCGCACCTGGGACGAGGAAAAATTCGCCTGGGTATGCCAGTTGGGGGTGACAGGCGGTTTGCTCAACTCAATTTCCAGCGAACCAGCACTGGGAAGTCCATCGCGCGGGGCGTTTTTTAAAAGCACCGCCGCATTGACTCCTGAAGGATGGGCAATCAACGGGCATAAAACCTGGTCAACCGGCGGAACACACCTCACCCACCTGCTGGTGAAGGTGAGCATCGAAACCGATAGCGCCATCATCCTGGTGCCGAATCACCTGCCCGGCATCACCTGGGAAGCAACCTGGAACGATTCACTCAGTCTGCGGGCGAGCGACAGCCATGATGTGCGCTTTGCAAACGTCATCGTGCCGGAAGACCATCTGCTGCAACGGGGACAACCGGGGCCGGAAGCGCCGAACGCCTGGTTTCCGATGATGATGGGGACGGTGTACCTGGGGGCGGCGCTGGCCGCGCGAAACACCGTCATTCAATACGCCCTGGAACGGGTGCCAACGGCGCTCGGCAAGCCGATTGCAACACTGCCCAAAATTCAGCGGCAGATCGGTGAAATTGATCTGGCGCTGCAAGCCGCCACTGCCCTGATGTTCGACGCGGCTGAAGCCTGGGGGCGGGGCGAACACGCGGCGCGGGTGTTCCCGCAGATTGTTGCCGCCAAGCACCTGATGACTGAAACGGCCAATAATGTCACCGACGAAGCCTTACGCATCGCCGGGGGAATCAGCATCACGCGCACCCTGCCACTGGAACGCTATTTCCGGGATGTCCGAGCCGGTCTGATGCAGCCGCCATCCGGGGATACGGCCTTAGAGATCATTGGACGCGGCGCGATTGACCGCCTGAAAAATGGGAGTGACGCGCATGAACACGACGGCACAGTATAGTTCCCTGGCATTCGAGCGGCTGCCGGAGACGGAACAACTCGCAAGTTCGCGGGCGTTCCTGGCGCAGATGCGAACGCGGCGCACGGTGCGCGATTTTTCCACCGAACCCGTACCGTTTGAACTTATCGAAAATGCGATTGCCACTGCCGCCACCGCCCCCTCCGGGGCGAATCAGCAGCCCTGGACGTTTGTGGTGGTGAGCAGCCCGGCGGTGAAACAGGCGATTCGCACTGCTGCCGAGGCCGAAGAACGCGAGAGTTACGCCCACCGGATGAGCGACGAATGGCTGGCGGCGCTGGCGCACCTGGGGACGGACTGGCACAAGCCGCACCTGGAAGACGCGCCCTACCTGATTGTGGTGTTCCGGCAATCCTACGGGCTGGCGACTGACCCGGAAACCGGTGAGATGACGAAGGTTAAGCACTACTACAGCGAGGAGTCCGTCGGTATCGCGGTGGGGATGCTGTTATGCAGCCTGCATCAGGCGGGACTCGCCACCCTGACGCACACGCCGAGTCCGATGGGCTTCCTGAACACGATTCTCAACCGCCCGGCCAACGAGCGCCCGTATGTGGTGATCCCGGTGGGCTACCCGGCGGCGGATGCGCAAGTCCCGGTCATCACCAAAAAGTCGCTGGATACTGTATTGGTGCGGGTGGAGTAGCGAAACTAAAAACCGGGCTGGTTTGTGGGACAGCCCGGTTTCGTTGAGCTTTACCTCACTCCTCCAGAACCTGCGGTTCTCCGTCCACCCTCTAACATTGAAGAGTGGAAAATGATCACAGCAAGCAGAGAGGAGATCGGTAAAAAGATTTTTTATATCTGGACGGAAATGCTGAGGTCATGGCCCCTACCCAGAATCCCATCGTCCTATACATTTTCGACAAATCATGCGTTCTCGTTGGGTGAATATATGAAAGCAGAGCAGCTGTGCAACGCACTCATATCCGGTGTAGCCTGTGCCAATAGCGGATCACGGGCATACAGTCGAGGTGATGTATTTAGTACAGTAGTTAATAAATCTGGACGATCCCTGAAACAATATAGTTGGTCATGTCTTGAATCTGTTCCTCCATAGAAACTCTCTTCCACGAGATATTTACAAAACCAACACACCTTAATTTGAAATTTATCACCCAATCTGCGCTGCATATCTCGAACAACAACATTAAAGGCAGAATTCAAAGTTGTTTCCACAGAAACATCATTAAAAGATAATTTTAACTGGTAAATAACCGCTAAACTACCTTTTTCCTTGTATGGATATAACCATTCCTCCAATGTTACTATTGATTCAGTGTGTTCGTCTAAATTTGCGATGGCAACTTGATGCGGGATCATCAACATTGAATTCTGAGGCAATTGATCAAGTAAATTTGAAAGTGCCTCGAAGAACTTCAGTTCGCTAAATTGAAATGTTTTTCCTTGAATTGTCGTAAACAAGTCAAAACCAACCTTATACACATACCGATACTCAATTTGAATTCTATTCATTTCATTGTTATGAATAAAATACGCTTGTAAATTCCGTGCAACCCTTCTGTCGTCACTTTGTTCTTCTATGCGTACTCTTCCCCACTTGTTTTTTATTTGCGTCTGAAGTGACTCCCTGAGCTTGGACACAGAGTAATCTACTCTTTTAAACAGTGTTACACTCATTACAAAATCTCCAATTATCAGGTTAGATGTTCAAGATTTTATTAATATACTCCATTTGCTGCCTAAAAATAAAAACCGGGCTGGTTTGCAGGCCAACCCGGTTTCTTTAGAATGACAATCGTTCAGGTGTTACTTCTTGTCGCCGCCTTTGAGCAGCACACCCAGGATCAGGCCGACGATCAGCGCCGTCATCACCGCCCGCATCGGATTGCGGCGGACGACCCGCGTCGCGTCATCGCCCATCTTCTCTACGGAACGGCTGTGGAGGTAGTTGGCGGCTTTTTCCAGACCTTTCGCCACCTCATGCGCCGCAGCCTTGCCGTCCCCTTCGAGGTGGGATTCCTTCGCCTCTTTACGGATGGTTTCTGCCGCGCCGTAAAGCTGCTTGACCACTTCGTCTTTCACGTCGTTGGCCCGCTGGCGGATTTCCCGCCCGACTTCCTTCAGGTCGTCCCGAATTTCCTGTGTTACTTCTTCGCCCTGGGAGACCGCGCCGTTGGTATTGCTCATTGTTCACACTCCTTAAGCGCAACTCTATCGGGTTAAGCGCCGTATTGATTTACAGATATTATATCATGTCCGGGGGACAGTTGACTATCTTATCTGGTCATATTTCACGAATCGCGTTCAGCGGAACCCCCGCACGCAGCATAGGTTGTCCCCGAATTTTGAACCGCCTGTCCAGCAAACACGTATATAGAAACGTACCCCACATAAAGGTTCTGGAAAATGTATCGAAGCTGCATATTTGCGATTTTTGCGTGTTTCATCGTCACAATGTCGGTCATGCTGGGGTTGGCAGTTGGTCCCATTGGATTTGTGCTGCCGACTTTCCTGGTGCTGACGGTGTACCTTTTCCTGGAAAGTCTCATTATTGAACTGATCTACCTGAGTATGGAAGATTCAGACCGCTAAGAGATTTACCGCCCCCCCCGTTTCTGCTCCAGATCGTCCGCTTCATCCCATATTTCTTCCAATTCGCCATCCTCTGTCAGCCGGACGCGGTGGTCGCGTTTGGGCTTTGCCAGGTAGTCCCCTTCATACTGCCGCCGCATCTCACGCTCGACTTCCATTTCAATCTCGCGCTCGCGTCGTTCTGCCCCGGGTCCGTATTTGTTGTTATATTCCATCCAATGCGCCAGCATACCCACACCCCAGGGAATCGAGATAAATGCCGGCCAGGGAAAATCCCCCGATGAATTTGTAAGCCACATGGCCCAGAACATCAGGTTGATTCCCAGATAGATCACCAGATGAATGATGAAACCCTGGCGTTCTTCCTGGCGTTTTTTGATCTTGCGGCGGATTTTTTCTTCCGGCGTGATATTTTCTTCGCGCTCTTTAATGGCTTCCTGTACCGAGGTCACAATTTCCCCGATAATGCCGACACCCTGCTTGGCGCCGCTGCCCAACTTCTGTTTCCATTCGCCCAGATCAAGATCGCCTATGTCAAACTCATGTTCCACCTTCGCCCCTTTTTTCATGACAATCGGCGCACGGGGTGGGGCTGGTGGCACCGGGGGTCGGGGGGGGCTGACGGACACCTGGATTCCGGTGGGTTCATCGCCAATTACTGTCGGGCTGTTATCCATCTCACTCCGCAGTTTTGCCAGCGATGCCTCCGCGATTTGGCTGCGTTCGGCACTCAGGGTTTGCAGGCCGGATTCCACCACAGCAGCCCGAAAAGCGTCAGCCATCTCTTTGGCCGAACTGTAACGGTCATCCGGGTTTTTCGCCAGCGCCTTGAGCAGCACACGCTCGACCTCCGGCGGAATTTCCGGGTTGGCGGCGCTGGGCAGCGGCAGGCGCGAGTAAATGTGGTCATGCACAACAGCGAAAGGCGTATCGGCGTTGAACGGCACACGCCCGACCACCAATTCATACAGCACGATGCCGAATGAATAAATATCGGTACGCGAGTCCACATTGCCGAGGCCTTTCGCCTGCTCGGGCGAAATATACTGCGGCGTCCCCAGAATCATGTCCTGACTCATAGTGGACTCACCGGCTCCGGCAATGCGCGCCAGCCCGAAATCCGTCAGGTAAACCGAGTCATTGGCATCAACGATGATATTCGAGGGTTTTACATCGCGGTGCAGTACCCCGTGTTGATGGGCGTAATCCAGCGCATCGCCCACCGAACTAACGATATGCAGCACTTCCCTCAGTGAAGGCGCTCCCTCATTCAGAATACGCTTGAGCGTTTTGCCTTCCACGTACTTCATAACAAGGTACGGCTCGCCATCATACTCGTTATAGTCGTAAACCGTCACGATATTGGCGTGTTCCAGCCGGGCGACAATTTGCGCTTCACGCTGGAAACGCGCCTGGAAATTGGAATCGTCCTTAAACGCTTTGTGCATCACCTTTATGGCAACATAACGATCCAGCCGGGCGTGGTAGGCTTTATACACGGTCGCCATCCCACCCTGTCCAAGCTGGTTGATAATCTGGTATGGGCCGATAGCCTGACCCTCGTGCAAAGGCATGGATCATGTTCTCCAAATAAGCTGCAAGTTGATATGTTTATTGTTTCGACAGTTCGACATCACGTCAGAATAGCAGCCACCCAACGCCCCCGATATGCGTTGTTCAACCATGTGTATTATACCGCAGCCTGACGCCCCTGCCGCGCATTTAATCGCCTAGACTGGTGCCAAGATCGCGCGCCGCCTCAATCCAGGCATGGTCAAGCGGGACAGTCTTTCGGTTGCCAACGACCTGTTCCAGCGGGACGGCCTCGGCGCTGTCGTGCCGTGAGGCGACCATCACCCCAAAACGCCCTTGCTGAATATAGTGGGCGCAGGCTGTCCCCAGGCGGGTTGCCAGCAGGCGATCCCCAGGGGAGGGAATGCCACCGCGCTGGACATGCCCCAGGATCGTCACCCGTGATTCAAGCCCGGTCAGTTCTTCCAGCCTTTGCGTTAGGAACTGGGTGCTTTGCAGCCGTTCCGTTTCCAGGATTTGCAGCTCCAGTTTGGCCTGTTTCTTATCGGCTTTGTCTTTTGGGTTGGCGACTCGTTCTTCCAATTCCAGCTTGAGCTTGGCGACTTCCTTCGACATCGCCCCTTCTGAAACCGCGACAATGCTGAAATGTTTACCCCCCCGACTACGCTTGAGAATTGAATCCGCGATTTTGTTAATATCGTAGGGGATTTCAGGAATCAGGATCACGTCCGCACCGCCTGCGATGCCAGCGCCCAACGCCAGCCAACCGGCGTTATGTCCCATCACCTCCACCACGATAATCCGGTGATGGCTGTGTGCCGTACTATGCAACCGGTCAATCGCTTCGGTAGCAATATTCAGGGCAGTATCAAAACCGAAGGTCACATCGGTCATGGCGACATCGTTATCAATCGTTTTTGGCAGGGTGATGATATTCAGACCATTCTGCATAAGCAAATAGGCGTTTTTCTGGGTCCCGCCACCGCCCAGACACACCAGCGCGTCCAGATGGTACTTGTTGTAGGTTTCGACCATCACCTCGGTCATGTCCAGTGTTTTCGTTCCGATAGGCATTTTGTTGGGTTTATCGCGGCTCGTGCCTAAAATCGTGCCGCCAACCGTCAGGATTCCCGATAATGCCTTGCTGTCCAGCGGGATGATACGGTTTTCCATCAACCCGCGAAATCCATCACGGAAGCCGATCACCCGCATTCCATAGGCATTCATGGCGGCTTTGCCTACACCCCGAATGGCCGCGTTCAGTCCGGGGCTGTCGCCCCCTGCGGTCAAGATACCAATATAGTCTGCCATTGTTGTAATCCTTTTCTACCTTACCTACAGACTATAGCGCATCAATCCTACCCTGCAAACATGATTGACTGGTTTAACTCTGTTTCCTGACTTTCTGATTATCATCCCAGTCCCCGGCGGGAATATCCACCAGTTCGCCGTCTTCAGCGAGTCGCAGTCCGGGATGATTCTTGCGTTTTTCACCGTGTAGCCAATCGCGTTCACGTTCGATCTCGTGGCGCAATGCCCGTTCCTGTGCTTCATAGAAATACAAACGCAGACCATGCAGCGCCACAATACCGGCCCAGAGAAGGGTTATTGTTAGCTGGATTGTCATCTCACGAGCTGGTGGGTCCGTGATAAACCATAGTGCCGCATCCAAAACCACGAAGATCACCACATGAAAGGCGAAGTTTCGCCGCCGCCGGAAGCGCAGTTCAACCTTTTTTTCAATATCTGTGTAGATTTCCTGATCATCTGAAAGCATGTTTTACGCCTTTTGCTCGCGCTGTGGGGAATCACGCGATGAATCTTCAGGGACTTCCACCAATTCGCCATCGTCGCCTATCGTGTAGTGGGATTCACGTTTGGGTTTTTCGCCCGCGCCCATATCGGCCAGCCAATCCGGGCGGGAATTTGTCCTCGCGTGTTTGCGTTTCTCTTCCTGGGCGCGCCGTGACCTGGCTGCTACCCTGAACAGCAGTGCCAGCGCAAATAGCCCTACGATGACCAAGATTTCACCTAAGCCAAACATCCGGTCATATCTCCTGTAAACGACTAACTGAAACAATCTCTGTGATGGTCTATATAGTACACACCTTAGCTGTTGGCTTCTAGTCGCTGGCTGTTGGCTTTTCAGGCTTTACCTGACAAAGGCTGATAAGGCATTCGTTTTTAGCCATCGGTTATCAGGAAAATGCCGTCTGGCAGATAATTAGCCAGATAGCCTGAAGTACTAACAAGCCAGAGGCCAGCAGCCAGCGGCCCAAAAGCATCTCACGAGCGCCGTTACTATATACGCGGAATTATCTCCACGAGTTGCGAAGGGGATATTACCTCTAAATAGCCCTAATGTACCCCCATTCTTGCCAAAGAGTTAAGCTATAGTGACAGTGAACCTGTTTATTTATTCCCAATGTGGGTAGGAGGAACATCGCCTTATGGAGGCTGTCATGAGTGGTGCAGAAATGAAAAAGTCGTCTTCATCGGGGCGCAGTCTAATACTGCTGCTGTTATTAGTTGTCCTGATTGGTGGGCTCGCTGCGGTGGTGATTGCGATGAAAAACCAACCCGCCGCACCGATTGAAGCATCATCGAATGCCGTGGCTGCCGCACCCGTCTTTTCGGACGCGGGCGATAAACTGCTGGTATGGACAGGACAGGGTGCTGGCCCAGGGCAGCATTCCGCCGCGAATCCCGGTCAGATCGTGTTCATGGATGGGACAGGGGCAACGACGCCTGTGATGGATGTACCGCCGCAAACCACCCGCGTGATGGCCTGTGGGGACGAAGCGTCCTCTCCTGACGGCAGCAAGTTCGCTTTTTACATGGGGCTGGATTCCGGCACGCTGTACATGATGAACGGCGCGGACACACCGCAGCGGGTGGCGGACGTACATGCGCTGGCCTGTCTGGGTAACGGTACATTCCAGTGGTCACCGGATAGCGCCCGTTACGGTTACATTGCCTATGAACCCGGCGCTGAGGCCTCTGAATTCGCAGATGGTTTCCTGAAAATTATGGATAGTCGTAATCAGAGCGAACTGCTCTCTGCGGAAAACGTGGTCGCTTTTGACATGAACAACGACGGCGCGGCCTACGTGAGCTTCTTCACCAACGACAAGAACGAAGCGGACGAGGCGGCGGTAATCTGGTGGAATGGCAGCGCAGAACGCGAACTGGCGACGCTGCGCCCGAATGCGGAAGACTGTAAATTCAGCAGCGCCTCGATGGGAATTGCGCCGGATGGCAGCCTGGTACTGGTGATGGGGCATCGTTGCAAGAGCGGAGACACCCGCACCAGTTGGCAGTTGTATACCGTAGAACCCGAAAGCCGGACGACCACCCTGGCCGCATCCGACTTCCAGCCCGGACTGTTCGCCTCCTTCGCCCGTACGAACAACCTCTATTTCTCTCCTGACGGCCAGTGGGTTTTCTTTACCGTTCCGGATGGTGTGACGGCCAATACAGTCGGAGTCAAGGCGGTACAGATGTCGGATATGTCTATTTCGGATGTCGTGGAACGCAGCGCCCTGATGCCCACGTACAGTGGAAACGCAAATGCTTTCCCGGCAGTTTCGCCGGATGGCAAGTGGCTGGCTTTTGTGGAAACCACACCGAACAACGACAACAGCCTCTACCTGACCAGCCTGGTTGACCCCAACATCGCGCCTATCGTGATAGAAGCGGGCAGCCGAGGAGATACGGTTTCGGCGCTGGCGTTCACGTCAGATAGTTCTCGACTGGTGTTCGTTTCTGGCGGCGATAATTCGGCCAACAATTCCCTGAGCGCGGTTGAACTCAACAGCGGGAACGATTTCCGTCTCAGCCGGGGACGCTTCGGCGCTGGATTGGCACTCGCTCCCAATGGCAGCGAAGTCGTGGTCACAGACTGGCAGGTCGTTGAAGACCCGAAAGAACCACCTTATCTGAACCTGATTACCGTCAACGTGGATAGCAGTGAAACCACAATGTTGTTCACGGGCGGTGAGGTCGTGGACGGCAAAGTGACAAACCAGCGTTTTGCAACGCCGCTGACATGGCGCAGACCGTAACGATCATCTGGATAAAAAAACACCTCGCTCACGAGGCGGCAAACAACAGACAGGACGACAAGGGGCAAATAAGCCCCTTGTCTGCTGAGTGGGCTTAAGACACAAACGGATTCATTTCGCGCAGCAGATTAGAGAGATTCTCTAACCCTTCCTGAAGTGTGTCGCCCAGGTAGGCCCCTGGCATCTGTTCGACCAGTGCCGGATTGAGCACGAACGCCCGCCCACCAAAAGTCACAGCCGGTTTGCCAGCGGCGTAGGCTTCCGGCATCATGCGCGGCCAGTCCATCAGATTCTGCGCGGTTTCTTCCAGCGTGGCACTCAATACGAGGACAGACGGTTGGGCGGTCTGAATGAAATTAGCGAGATCGAAAAGTGGCACAGACGCACCCAGGTAGAGAATCGGCCAACGCAACCGCCGCAGCAGGACACCAAGGATAATCAGCCCGCCCTCGTGCCAATCATCAGGCGCACAGGCCAACATAACCGGGCTGGTCTGGTAGGCCGTTGGGCCGGTACGCATCCAGAGCATCAGTTGATGACGCAGGTAATGAGTAGCGAAGTGTTCGGTTGCGACGGTGATTTTGCCCTGACTCCAGGCTTCCCCAATTTGGGCAAAGGTGGGCGAAAAAAGGTCAAGAAGCAGCGTATCAATCGTATAGAGCGCCAGCGCCTCGGCCAATATCTGGTCAGCATCCTCAGTCTGCAAGCTGAACAAAGCCTGCTTGAGGCGTTCCCGGAATGTAACCAGGGATGGACTGTCGGACTGACTCCGGGGGACGGCGGTAGACGTGATGAGCGGCGCTTCGGGGAAACGCCCCTGACGTTCCATGTGCTGGAGGGTCTGAATTGCCTGGGAAATCTGCATCCCTTCATCCAGCCGCATTTTGACCCACTGCAACCGCACAAACTCCATTTGGGAATACAACCGATGCCCACCCGCTGTGCGCGAAGATTCGGGAAATCCGTAACGGCGCTCCCACACCCGCAAAGTCGTCTCTGGAATATTGGTCATCCGTGAAATGACCCCGATATTATATAGAGGTTCTTCGCTGCCAACCTTGTCTGGATTCATATAATGCCTCATATAAAAACTGGAACGAACCGCCATTCAATAAGATTTGGAAAGAGTTGTTTTGATAAAAACATAACGATTATAGGATTAAAATCACTGAAAAAACCGATCTTTAGGGAAAAACCTAGCGATTACGCCTGTTCACAACGCTGAGTTAACGTTTTATGCTGGGGGCAGTAAGGACAATCTGCTCGCATCACATAGATAATATTGTTAGTGTATCATCATGTTCGCATTTTGCCCATATATAAACGGTAATAATTTGACAAAATATACACACGTTACTCCATATTCGGGTAAAACGGGTATGAAATTTAATGAATAGACATACTTTCTTGAAATACAATATTTTAACAAAGAGAGTCTTTGGTGGGTATTCTTCCTTCACGTACTTTTTGCGCGAAGATGCGAAGTTCATTATGATCTATTCACAGTAAACGATCCAATCTCATCAATAAGAGGCATAATGTGAAAACACTAACTGTGCCGGTTAAAATTATTTTACTGGCGGGGCTTTATGTGGTGTCCGGTTGGATAGGTTTTCAATTTATTGACCCACAGTCGCATGTGACTTTGATATGGCCGCCTTCTGGTATCGCGCTGGCGCTGCTGTTTATCTGGGGAATCGAGAGTTGGCCGGGTGTGTTCCTGGGTTCGCTCGCCTTAGGTTTTTACACTACTAGCAATCCTGCCTTTGCACTTGTTGCTACAGTCGGAAATACACTAGAGGTGGTCATCAGCTTCTATGTCCTGCGTCGTCTGGGATTTCAGCGGGATTTCAGGCGCGTTCGGGATGTTTTCCTGCTGGGCGTGACCACCGTCTCAACCGGAACATTTATTAGCGCGACGATAGGTTATATCGCCCTATCCTGGTGGGGAATGCTGCCAGCGGGCCAACACAGTTTTTATTCATGGATTGAATGGTGGTTAGGCAACGAAGCTGGTACGCTCATTTTTGTGCCACTGCTGCTGGCATGGCGCTTTTATCCACCTCTCCGGTATACCCGCTCTGAAGTGATGAGCCGGATTATCCTGGGTGGTACGTCCATCATGGTCACAATCCTGGTGTTTTTCATCCCTGGCGCTGAGTACTCTGGCCTGGATCACCTGATTTTCCCGTTTTTGCTCTGGATGGCGCTCTATTTTCAGGTCAACGAGATCGTCACCATCACGTTTATTGTGTCGGTTTTGGCGGCACTTGGCACCGCGAACGGGAGTGGGCCATATACCCATAGCGAACCACATCAGAACATTTTGTTGCTCTGGGTATTTATCACCACGCTTAATGTCACGACGATGATTATCGGGTTGGTTTCCCAGGAGCGAAAAGCTACTTCGCAGGAGTTGCAGCAGGAACGCGATTTCAGCACACAGATTACAAATGCCCTGGGGTTGGGTGTAGCCGTAACCAATGAAAGCCGCCAGTTTGAATTTCTGAATCCGGCCTATGCTCAGATGATCGGCTATACCTTACCTGGTGAATTGATTGGAAAAACCCCCAGGGATGTGACCTGGCCGGATGATCGGGCTATCTTAGATCAAGCACACGAGGATCGTTATAAAGGGAAAACCACAACTTATGAAACCCAACTTGTACATAAAGATGGGCATCTGCTTAATGCGCTGATTACCGGTTCGCCGCGCTGGGAAAACGGGCGGGTAGTCGGCACCATCGCGGTGATCGCCGACGTGACCGAGCGCAAACAGATGGAGAACGCCCTGCGGGACAGCGAACAACGCCTCCGCGCGATTTTCGATAACGCCCCCGTCGGAATCATGATGGCTGATACAGATGGCACGCTGATTGACATCAATGATACCTATCTCGATATCGTTGGGGCACCGCCCGGCATCCGGGAACAATTGATTAACCGGATTAATCTGGATGATGTGGATATGTTCAAGAAAGCCGGGATTCACGACCATTTCGTGCGGTTGCGGCAGCATGGCAAGAGTTTTTCGGTGGATGCCACTGTAACGAGCATGTTCGGCAGGGAGCGGGTTTTGCATTATCAGGGTGCACCGATCATGAATGTTTCGGATCGGATTAATGGGGGCGTCATTACTGTAGAGGATATTTCCTGGCGTAAAGAATCGGAGAGTAAGCTAAAAGCAGCCCATGATACGCTGGACAGGCTCATCCAGCAACTACCAAACGGGATTCAGGTATTTGATTCGACCGGTTTATGTACCGATGTGAATTCGGCTCATCTGGATTTGTTTGGCACGACAAGAGAGCGCCTGATAGGGATTTTCAATATCTTCAACGATCCACTGTCCGAACAGACGGGAACCGCGCAGGGGCTACGGTTGGCACTCACAGGTGAGGTGGTCGAGCTAGGCGATATTGAGTTCAATTTTGACCAGGGAGATGTGTCGTTCGTCGGTAGACAAGGTAAACACATCATCAATGTCACTTTCTTCCCGGTGTATGACGATACCGGGCAGATTACCAGCGTGGTCGCATTAAACCATGATGTGACTGAGCGCAGACAGGCGGAGGAGGCGCTGCGACATCGTAATACCGAACTGGAGGCGCTGCGTTCGGTGGCACTGGCGGTGGGCAGCAGCCTTAAACTGGAAGAAGTGCTGGCTGAACTGCTGACTCAACTGGAGAAATTAGTGCCTTATGTGAGCGCCAGCATTGCCTTGGTCGAGGATGAGCGCCTACATTTTGTAGCACAGCGGGGTATCCCGGAGGATTTCGATCTTGCCCAGGTAGAAGATATTATCAATAGTCAGGATACATTCCGATTTGTTGACCAGCCGGTAATTTTCAAAGATGTCCGCCAGGAGACCAATTGGGTTTCTATACCGGGTTACCAGGAATATATTCGCAGTTGGATGGGAATTTCCCTGATCCATCGTGGCGAAATTATCGGTATCCTGAATCTAGATTACGACAAACCGAATTTTTATACCCCCATGCATGCGGACCTGGCATCGGCAGTGGCGCAGCAAGCGGCATTAGCTATTGAACATGCGCGATTGTATGGCAACCTGGAACATCTGGTATACGAGCGCACGAAAGAACTGGAAACCGCAAACCAACAATTGACCGAGTCGGTGGTCAAGCTGGAGGAAATGGATAAGCTGCGGGCGAAATTCGTGGCGGATGTGTCGCACGAACTCCGCACACCACTTTCCGTACTGAATACCCGCATCTATTTATTAGAACGGGCTGGGCCGGAGAATCAGGCGAAATACCTGCCCGGGCTAAAGGAACAGATTGAACGCCTCACGACGTTTGTGGAAACGATTCTCGATTTGTCCCGCCTGGAAGTGCTGCGTGAGAGTATTACACTGCTACCGGTAGACCTGAACAGCGCGGCGGAACAGGTGATTACTCACATACGGCCCCGCGCCGAGATCAGTAACCTGTCGCTCACATTCCTGCCCGACCCTACCGTGCCGACAGTCAAAGCTGATCACAACCAGATTCTCCAGGTGATTACTAATTTGGTCGCCAACGCCATCAACTATACCCAGCAAGGCGGTGTACATATCGCAACCGGCTTTGATCCACAAAGAAATAAGGTCTGGCTGAAAGTCCAGGATACCGGCGTTGGCATTACAGAGGAAGACCGCCCGCACGTGTTTGAACGGTTCTACCGGGGGAAGCGTGCGGGGTCATCCAGCATTCCCGGAACCGGGCTGGGGTTGAGTATCATCAAGGAGATCATGAGTATTCATAACGGGGACGTGATACTCGAATCGGAAGTTGGCGTCGGAACCACGTTCACGATCTGGTTGCCGGTATGCGAGTCATAACGTTTGAACTTTGAGATATCTTTTCCATAGAAAATAAACGAATAATTAAGATACCGTCGATTCCAAAACGGAAATTTCCCTTACAATAATACTGTGGGTGATGAATGACTTCGGGAGTGGACGATGGCATCTTTATTAAAACGGATGGATGAGCAGGGGTCGCGCCGAACAGCGCCACAGATGGAGGACGAACAGAGTGAAGCAAAGCAGGCAGCAGAAGCGCCCCCAGTAGAACCGAAAGCAGCAGCCCAGGGGTTGATGGAGGAGGCATACGAGATTCCCGCGAAACGGCAAACCCCTCCGAAGCTGGCTCAACTTCGCAAACAGTTACGCGCCAAGCTGCTGGCAGCCCTGGATGAGGCTGATGAGTGGCATCGTGGCGACGAAGAAAAAGAACGCCTCCTGATCGAACGGCTGAAAACAATTATACAGAAAGCTAATATCCACCTGACTCCGGGTGAATATGAGCTGCTGACTGAATCTCTACTGAATGATTTGATGGGATTCGGCGCGATTGAGCCGCTGGTACAAAACCGCGACATCTCCGAAATTATGGTGACCGGTGCAGACATGATTTTTGCGGAACAGCGCGGCAAGCTGCAAGAGGTTGAGATCGTTTTTGACGACGAAGAACATATTCAGTGGACAGCGCAGCGTATTGTCCGCCCCTTGCAGCGGTCACTGAACCGGGCGAACCCGATGGTAGATGCCCGCCTGCCAGATGGCTCCCGCGTGCATATCGTCATGCCCCCTTCGGCCCTGAGGGGGACAACCATCACCATTCGTAAATTCCCTGACAAACCCCTGACCGTGAACGACCTGATTCGCTTTGGCTCGTTCACTGAGGATGTGGCGCTATTCTTGCAGGCCTGTATTGTATCGCGTTTGAATACGGTGGTATCCGGTGGTACTGGGTCGGGCAAGACGACGCTGCTGAACGTGCTGAGTTCGTTTATACCTGGTGATGAGCGGATCGTGACAATCGAGGATGCCGCCGAGCTACAACTGACGCAGCGCCATGTGGTCAGCCTGGAAACCGCGCCGCCATTGCCGGGGTCAAAGGTTGAAGGCCAGTTGACGATTCGTGACCTCGTGAAAGGGTCGCTGCGGATGCGGCCTGACCGCATTGTTGTCGGTGAATGTCGTGGTGGTGAGGCGCTCGACATGCTCCAGGCTATGAACACGGGGCATGACGGGTCACTGACTACCGTTCACAGCAACAGCCCGCGTGACTGTACGTCACGTCTGGAAACGCTGTGTCTGATGGCGGGTATGGATTTGCCGGTGGGCGTTATCCGGCGGCAAATCGCCGGGGCGGTGGACCTGATTATCCAGCAGAGCCGACTGAAGGACGGCAGCCGTAAGATTGTCCAGGTCACTGAACTTCAGGGGATGGAAGGCGAGAACATCACGCTTCAAGATATTTTCGTGTACCGCACACCGGGGCAGACTGGAGCGGGGTATTCCCACGCGGGCGGCGGGATGCTGGAACCATCCGGTTTCCGCCCCAACTTTGAAGACCGCCTGAAAGAGAACAATTTCAAACTGCCGAGCAGCATCTTTGGCGGCGGAAGCAAATTCAACAAGTAGCCCAGCGGCGCACTACCGAATATCAAAGCAAGGGGCATAAAGCCCCTTGTTGGTTTTACACCCTCTCTACCCGCATAAACTTACCGGGCGATCATCACCTCTACCCCCTGTGCGCGCAGACCATCCAGAATCGAAGCAGGTGCAGCATCGTCAGTAATGACACAGTGTACCTGGTCAATAGCAGCGAAAGACGCAATACCCATCTCCCCGAACTTGCTGCTATCCAGGACGACAATCACTTCTTCGGCCAGTTGGACGATCATCTGCTTGAGTTCGACTTCCAGCAGGTTGGTATCGGTAAAGCCCTCTTCCAGCGTGACGCCCCAAGCCCCCAGGAAAGCGCGCCGGATATTGATTTTCCGTAAAAAGTCGCGCGTCAGCGGGCCGACCAGAGAGCCGGTGGTGCTGCGCAGGTTGCCCCCAGCGACGACCACATTAATTCCCTGTGTCCCCATCAGTTCAATCGCCGTCCAGATTCCCGTCGTCACAATCGTGATGTCCATCCCAGAAGAACGAGTCTGCAATACCTGGCCGACAGCCAGTGCGGTTGTACTCGAATCGAGCAGGATTACATCCATCGCGTGGACGAGGGATGCCGCCAGCGTGCCAATACGGTATTTTTGGTCAGCGCACAGGCGCTGGCGAGTCTTGAAGGTATATTCATCGCTTTTGTTCGCCTGAACGAGGACCGCGCCACCATGAACCCGCTTGATCTTGCCTTCTCGTGCCAGAGTGTTCAGGTCATTACGGATTGTAACCGTTGAGACACCGGTCAACTCCGCGAGTTCACGAACGTCCACACGCTCTCTCCGGCGATCAAGAAGGCGCAAAATCTCCGTCAGTCGTTCTTCCATATTGGTCATGGTATTTTGCCTATTTCCTAGTAGAGCCCCAGTGATCCATAAGCACTGCCACCTTTCCGTTTCTATTATAACGGAATTGAAAACGAAAGTAAAAACTTTCGTTTAATTTGTGAATTTTTTCATTTTATTGACAAAGTGAAAGTGTTAAACCATAATTTAAGTATCGTAGGCGATATGGCGCCAGTTTTCGGGTTATTTTTCAGAGGGAAACAAAACCAAACGAAAGTTTATGAAATAGTCTCGTTCACCCAAAAAGGAGATTTGTATGAAAAAGAAATGGTTTAAACTGATCGTCTTATGCGGACTGTTGACCCTCCTCCTCGCTGTCGTACCGGTCAGCCTCGCCCAGGATACCCACGGCGCCGATTTCTCTGGTGAACTGACGGTAGCAGTCTGGGGGCAGATTGACCTGGTGACGGATCGCCCGGATGCCTACGTCATGCACGAGATTTTCCAGGAATGGGCGGCGATGTACCCGAACGTCACCCTGAAGTACGAGTATATCGGTGGAACGGGTGTTGCGGAACGGTTCGCCTGGATTAACACCAACCTGCTCGCCGGCACTCTGCCCGATATCGTGCTGATGTACTTCCCTGGCCCGGATATTACCAATGCGGTTGACCTGGTTTACAACTTCAATGAGGACCTGGCACAGCCGAATCCCTACAGCACCAATCCGACCTGGTTTGACGATTTCCCACTCGACGGCCTAGTGTTGAATAACTCCGTCGCTTCCGACGGTGGACATCGCGTAGTTGGCCCGACGCTCTCCGGGGATACCGGCGTGACCACGTATGCCTATAACAAAACGGTTTTTGACGAACTTGGGATTGATGTGCCGCAGACCTGGGGCGAATTCATGTCGATTCAACAGACGTTGCAGGACGCCGGGTATACCCCCTTCATGATGCCGATGGCCGGGCCGGATGCCTTCCTATGGAACTGGGCCGAATGGACAATCCGGGAACAGTTGATGGCCGATGTCATCCAGGAATGTGACTTTGAAGCCCCCTTCGGCAACCTGAACGACAAGGAAATGGTCTACTGTGTCGTTACCGGGAAATTCTCCCTCAGTGACCCGCGTATCGGGGAGACCTGGAAACTACTGAAAGAGTGGTCAGCGTATTGGCAGCCAGACTTCCTTTCCCCGCCGCCGGAATCTGACGAATTCGCAGCAGGCAAGGTTGCTATTGTCAACACCATGAACCTCCGCTTAGCGCAGATTGCCAACAACCCCAACATCAATTTCGAATGGGGTACGTTCTACGAGCCACCCGTAACCGCCGCCGATAACGAATACGGCAACGATGTGACACCGCGCCGGGTGGGCAACCTGGGTTCCGCCGGCAGCGGCAGCCTCTACCTGTTCATCCCGCTGACGACACTTGATCGTGGCGAACTGCAACTTGACATGGCCCGTGACCTGGCACAGTGGGTCACAGCCCCCGCTCAGGTTCAACAATGGTGCGCGGCGCAGCCCATCCCCTGCTTCACACCTGGCACGCCAATTGAAGAAGTGTTCCCGGATAACCCAGAACGGGTTGTGCAACTGCGCGGTTTCTTTGAGCCGGGCGCTTACCAGAACGGCACGTCCAATCTGGCATGGGCAACCTTTGACCGGGCGCTGGACGGCGAGTGGTCACGGCTGTTCACCGAATACATGGCCGACGCGATGACCGTTGAAGAGGCCTTCGATGAATTCCAACCGCTGCTTGAAGACTCCATCGCGCGGACACTGCTGGCACATCCTGAATGGGATACGTCGACCTGGAAGTAACCCCGATTAAGACACTGTATTTCCGCTAACAATCTTGGCGGTGCGGCTCTACGTGAATGAGCCGCGCCGCCCCTTGTAAATCAAAAAGACTTTTGGGAAGCTTATGTCTGCAAATTATTCATCCCTTACAACAATCATCTCAGGCTTCCGAAAACGCATTAACTGGGATCATATCCGGCATATGGGCCCGCTCTACCTGCTGGTACTGCCCACTGTGATCCTACTATTGGTCTTCTTTTATTACCCCGCCATCAAAGGGTTTATCACATCGTTCCAGTATGTGGATATACGTGGCGCGCGCTGGGTCGAGTTCCAGAATTACGAGCGTCTGTTTTCCGACAAGCGCCTGCTGGACTCGTTCAAAAATCTCGCATTCCTGGCCTTGTTTAACGTAGGGGTGGTGACGACCATTCCGATCATCGTGGCGGTTACGATCTTCCGTTTGAAGAGCCTGACCGCGCAATACTGGTGGCGGGTGGCCTTCGTCGTACCGATTGTGGTTCCAGCGGTTGCGACGATCCTCGTCTGGCGTTGGATGTATTCCACTGACGGCGGCATCAATATTATTCTCAGAGCGATTGGCCTGGGCGAAATCGCGCACGGCTGGCTGGGGGACCGTAACGCGGTGATGGGCGCGTTGGCCTTCACCAATTTTCCCTGGGTCGCGGGAATCAATTTCCTGATCTACTATGCCGGTCTCCAGGACATCCCACAAGAAGTCCTGGACGCGGCGAAGGTGGATGGTGCGAGCAGCTTCCGGCGGTTTCGCAGCATCGAATTACCCCTGCTGCGCCCCCAGATGCGCCTGCTGGTGTTGCTCACCCTGGTGTACTGGCTGCGCAGCTTTGAACTCCCCCTGATTATGACCAACGGCGGGCCAGGGTATGCCAGTATGGTTCCCGGCCTGCGCATGTACCTCGCCATCAACCGGGATTTTGACCTGGGCTACGGGTCAGCCATCGGCACAGTGTTATTTGCGCTGGTGCTGATCGTCACGCTCATCCAACTGCGTGTTACCCGTTCCAGTAATGATGTGGTTTAGGGGGTCGTATGAAGCAAGCACTGAAGACGCTCCGTCATGACATCCCGCTGCATACGATTCTGCTGCTGTTTGCTATCCCGACATTTTTCCCAATCTTCGTGATGCTATCCATTTCCGGGAAGGATTTCTTCCAGTACGGGCAGCAGCCACTCCTGCCAACCCTGCCTTTCAATTTCAGCAATTATGAAGTGGCCTGGTCGTTCATGTCGAACACCTACCTGAACAACACGATCATCATCGGCACGGGGGTAGCGGCGGTCATGATTTTCGGCTCGCTGACGGCCTTCGCGCTGGCACGCTTTGAGTTCCGGGGGCGCAAATTCCTGTTCTACTACGTGCTAGCGGTGCTGGCGATTCCATCAACGGTCATTCTCGTCCCATTGTTCATGCTGATGGTTGACCTCAAACTGACGAACACCCGATGGGCGTTAATCCTGCCCTACGCGGCCAGTCAGAGTTTTGCCATTCTAGTGATGTACACCTTTTTCTACAACCTGCCAAAAGAATTATTTGAGTCGGCGCAGATTGACGGCGCGGGCTTCTTTAAAATGTATTTACATCTGGGACTGCCGCTGGCGCGCCCGGTGATGAGTGCCATCGGCGTTTTTCTGATCTGGTTATTCTGGAACGACTATATCTGGCCGAGCCTGGTGCTGTCCGATCCAGAACTTCAGACTGTCGCCCTAAAACTGGTGGTTTTCTATATTGGCCGCAACGTACCGGAACCCGGACAAGGGATGGCCGCCTCGGTCATCAGTTCGATTCCGCTGGTTGTCCTGTTCCTGGTGAGTATGCGGACGTTTATCGCCGGTCTGACTTCCGGTGCGATCAAGGCCTGAGCTATGGATTGGAAGATGCAGGGGCCATCAGGGAAAAGAGGCCAATCGGAGCTTAACGCATTCTGCATACAACCGAGGAGACAAAAAGTACCATGTATGCTGTTCAAGACTATTTGCACGTCCATTATCTCTGGGATGACACCCAAGCCGCCGCATTAGACCCGGTGGAGCGGCTGGTCTACCGCTCGAATATCCTGGGCGCTGACCAGCGGATCACAAATACCGGGGGCGGCAACACGTCCTCCAAAATCATGATGACCGACCCCCTGACCGGCGAAGCAGTAGACGTGATGTGGGTGAAAGGCTCCGGCGGTGATTTGCGGACTGCCAAACGCGCCAATTTCGCATCACTCTACATGGATAAGCTGATTGCCCTACAAGCGATCTACGCCGCTGCGCCGGAAAAAGGGGTCAAAACGGCCATCGAAGACCAGATGGTCAATATGTACCTACACTGCGTCTATGACCTGAATCCCCGTGCCAGTTCGATTGACACCCCACTCCATGCGTTTATCCCCTATCGCCACGTAGATCACACCCATCCGAACGCGGTGATTGCGATTGCGGCGTGCAGCAACGGCCCGGCGCTCACCCAGGAAATCTATGGGGATGAGGTGGTCTGGGTTGACTGGCAGCGGCCCGGTTTCGACCTGGGACTGGTTTTACAGGACACCATCCGCACCCATCCGGGCATTAAGGGCATTATCCTGGGCGGACACGGCCTGATTAACTGGGCGGATGATGACAAGGAATGTTATGAACTCAGCCTGACGCTGATTGAGAAAGCCGCCCGCTACCTGGAAGCCCATGACCAGGGCGCAAACACCTTCGGTGGCGCGAAGTATGCCCCGCTGCCGGATGCCGAACGGGATGCCCTGCTGGTGGAACTGCTGCCGCGTCTGCGGGGGATGGTGTCGCAGAAAAACTGGTTCATCGGCACGCTGCAATCTGATGAAACGATCCTCGAATTTGTGAACAGTCAGGACGCGGCGCGGCTGGCCGAATTGGGGACATCCTGCCCGGATCACTTCCTGCGGACAAAGATCAAGCCGCTGTATGTGGACTGGAATCCACAGGCTGAGGACGCCGACTCGCTCTTTGCCGGGTTGGAAGCCGGGCTGGAACAGTACCGGCAGGACTACGCAGCCTACTATGACGCCTGCCACCATCCCAATTCACCGGCCATGCGCGATTCCAATCCGACGGTAATCCTGATCCCCGGTATCGGCATGATCGCGTTTGGCAAGAATAAGAGTGAATCGCGGGTGACAGCCGAATTTTATAACAACGCCGTCGCCGTCATGAAAGGCGCGGAAGCGGTGGGCGACTACGTGGCGCTGCCGCGTCAGGAAGCCTTCGACATCGAATACTGGCTGCTTGAAGAGGCCAAACTCAAACGGATGCCGCCGGAACAGCCATTGGCGCGGAATGTAGTCATCATCATCGGCGCGGGCAGTGGAATCGGGGTAGCGACGGCGCTGCGGGTCGCCAAAGAAGGCGCTCATGTCGTCTGTGCCGACATTGATCTGGACGCGGCTCAGGCTACTGCCGACCAGCTCACCCGCATCTATGGCCTGGGAATTGGCGTAGCTGGCACCGGGATTTCCGGCTGCGGCCCGGCCATCGCCCTGAGTGTGAATGTGACGGATCGCGCCAGTGTGCGCGACATGTTGAATCAGGTGTTGTTCGCCTATGGCGGCATTGACAATATCATCGTGACCGCCGGGGTATTTGTCTCCCCCGATGCCAACGGGCATATCACCGATGAACAATGGCGCTTCACCTATGATGTGAATGTGATGGGCGGCTATATCGTCGGCGACGAAGCCCGCAAAATCTGGGCAACCCAGGGGCTGCGCGGGTCACTGGTACTGACGACCAGCGTCAACGCGGCGGTTTCCAAAAAAGGGTCGCTGGCCTATGACACCAGTAAGGCGGCGGCGAACCATCTGGTGCGCGAAATGGCGATTGAACTGGCGCCCCTGGTGCGGGTCAACGGGCTGGCTCCGGCGACGGTGCTGGCCGGCAGCAGCATGTTCCCGCGTGACCGGGTGATGGGTTCACTGGCGAAGTATCACATCCCCTACAGCGAAGCGGAAGACACCGAGGCACTGCGGGCTAAACTGGAAAACTTCTACGCCAGCCGGACGCTCATCAAGCTGCCGATCACCCCGGAAGACCAGGCGGAAATGGCCTACCTGCTGAGTACGGCAGCCTTCGGCAAAACCACCGGGCAAATCTTCAGCGTAGACGGGGGCTTGCACGAGGCATTCTTACGGTGATGTCCCGGTTTCCAGTCTCTCTGAAAGGCGTGGGGGCGCAATCCCCCACGCCCATATTCAATCACACCAACACGGCAGGCTGATGATGACTGATCTCCTGGCACAACTCCTGACACTCTCCCGCAACCTGGGCGACCCGGCCAACGATTATGTCATCCTGGGCGAAGGGAATACCTCGGCGCGGGTGGATTCGGATAGTTTCTGGGTCAAAGCCAGCGGTGCATCCTTAAATGGCATTACATCCGATGGCTTTGTGCAGGTACGTGCGGGGGATATGCTGGCCGTCCTGGATGAAGACCTGAGCGATACTGAGGTACGAGACCGGCTGATGAGCGCGGTTATCCAGGGCAAAGGACGGCCATCGGTGGAAACGCCACTGCACGCCGTCGCTCTCCGGGAAGGGGGCGCTCATTTTGTCGGGCATACCCACCCAACCGCCGTCAATGCTGTGCTGTGTTCCAACCTGGTTGAAGCGGCACTGGCCGGGCGGCTTTTCCCGGATGAAATCGTCGTATGTGGCCCGGCGCCGCTGTACATTCCGTATATTGACCCCGGCCTGCCGCTGGCCCGCGCCGTCCGCCAGGGAATCGCCCGGCATACCCAGGAGTACGGCGAACCACCCCGCGTCATTCTGATGCAGAATCACGGCCTGGTGGCATTGGGAAAAACGGCGCAGGACGTAGAACAGATTACCGCGATGATGGTCAAAACCGCCCGCATTCTGTTGGGAACGTTTGCCCTGGGTGGGCCGCACTTCCTGAGTCCCGAAGCGGCGGGGCGCATCCATACCCGCCCGGATGAACATTATCGCCGACAGATGCTGCAAGATGGCGCTAACGCTGAAGGAAAGTTCTGATGAGTGAAGTCCTGTATGTTCCATCCGACGGTCTGACACTGGCCGTCGAGACATTCGGCAGCGGCCCGGCCCTGATTTTCGCGCACGGGCTAACCGGCAACCGACACATCACGCGGGCGCAGTTCGCGCCGCTGGCGGATCGTTACCGCATTATTATATATGACCAGCGGGGGCATTGTGACTCGACTCCCGTCACCGATCCAGCGCTGTACCATCCAATACGAATGGCGGAAGATATGACGGCGGTTCTGGACGCGCTGGATGTAGATACGGCTATCGTCGGCGGCGAGTCAATGGGTTCGGCCACCACCGTAATGTTCACGCTGCGCCATCCCGAACGAGTGAAGAAACTACTGCTGACCGCCCCGGCCTTTGGCGATACGGTCAATACCGAAGCGGCAGGCGTAGCGGAAATGGGACGCTCTATGCTGGCGCTGGGCAAAGAGGCTTATCTGGCCGCCAGTGCCACGCGCCAACGGGACGAACTGGGCTGGCCGCAGCCGGTGATTGATGCTGTCGCCCGGATGCACGGGGCGCATGACCCCGCCAGTTTTGCGACGGCCTGTGAAGCGGTCATGCTGTGGAAACTGCTGCCTGACCTGGAGTTACTCAAATTCATCACTTGCCCGACCTGCATCATCGCCTGGGAGAATGACCCGCTGCATCCGCTGGAGCTGGCGCAGCGTTATGCGGCGACCATACCAGATTCGCGTTTGGAAATGCTGCCTGCGCTGGTTGATTTATTCATGCGCCCGCAGGTGGTCGGCGAAATTTATGGGCAATTCCTGGACGCCACGCAGTCAGCAGACGGGGAGTGACAACCCTGACTCCCACGAAAAAAACGGCAAGGATATTGTAAGACATGACACCCTATTGGCAGCGCCGGGCGGAATGGGTCTGGCGGCAGCGCGGAGTCCATGCGATTCCATTCGGCGTACCCGGCTTGTCGGCGGCAGATGAACAGAACCGGTATGTGTACTTCCGCCGCGCCTTTACGCTGGAACCGACTCCCCAAACCGCATCCGCGCTGGTCTCCGCCGATGGTCGCTACCAGCTCTATGTAAACGGACATTTGGTGGGGCGCGGCCCGGCCCGCTGCCACCCGGCGCAGCAGCAGGCCGACCCGTATGATCTGCTGCCCTATCTACAGCCCGGAAACAACGTGATCGCGGCGCTAGCACACAGCTATGACAAGCTGACGGCCTGGTACGAACTGCCGGGCTGGGAACATAGTCTGGCGTTTGGCTGTGGCGGATTTTTCCTGGAAGGCGCGATCACCTTTGCCAGCGGAATCCCCTTCCTGCTGGATACCGGCGAGACGTGGCGCTGCCTGGAATCGCCTGCCTGGGAGCGGGATGTTCCATCCGGCAGCGTAGGCTTTACTGAGCGGTACGATGCCCGCCGTGAGCCGGTGGGCTGGAACACGATTGATTTTGATGACTCTGGCTGGGACACAGCGGAAGTGCTGCGTGTGCCGGGCCGTCAGTTCGCCGCTGATATTGTGCCATTTCCAATGATGGTTCTTCGTGATATTCCACCGCTTCGCGAGTCCCTGGCATCCTGCGAATCCATCCTGCGAATCGCTGAAGTCACCGACGCACCCCCGGCGGGCAATATTGCAACCCTGTTCGATCATGAACCGCTGGCGGCGCTATCGGCCTGTTCCGTAGTCGGAAATGCATTTCCGCTGACTATCACCACTATTCCGGGGCGCAGTGTGTCGCTGGTGCTGGACTTTGGACGCATCGTCACCGGGCGACTGCGCTTCACGGTAGATGCCCCCGACGGTGCGGTGCTGGACTTCACCCACAGCGAACGACTGCGTGAGGATGGCCGGGTGCTAATTCACCAGGGGATTCCGAACTTCGACACGCCCCAGGCGCACCGGGTCACGCTGCGGGCCGGGTATCAGACGTGGGAGGCGTTCGAGTGGGCGGGTTTCCGCTATGCCCAGATCACGCTGCGTCACTGTGAGCGCCCGCTGTCGTTGCACGCCGTCGAAGTCAACCAGACCGGCTACCCGGTGGAAGCACACGGCCAATTTGCCTGTTCGGACGAACTGCTCAACCGGGTCTGGCAGGTGGGAGCGAACACCGTCCGGCTGTGTATGCACGATGCCTATGTGGACTGCCCCTCGCGGGAGCAGCGCCAATACATGGGCGATGCTTATGTGCAAACGCAGGTGAATTACGCCGCTTTCGGGGATGCTGATTTGGCGGCCCGCCTGCTGCGGCAGATCGCGGCCTCGCAACTGACGGACGGCCTGGTGATGATGTGCGCCCCCGGCGATTTCGCCCGCCTTCAGTTCCTGAATATCCCGGATTTCACCCTGTACTGGATCATGACGCTGGAACGCTACATCCAGTTCACGGGAGATACCGCCCTGGCGCGGGAGATGTTCCCGGTGATTTTCCGGGCGGTGGGCTGGTTTGAACGCTTCCTGAACCCCGACGGACTGCTGACGGATGTCCCGCATTGGGTCTTTGTGGATTGGGCGGAACTCGATAAAAACGGGCAAGTCACCGCCCTGAACGCGCAATTCGTCGCCGCGCTGGTGGCCGCCGCGCAGGTTTCTCGGTTGGCTGACCAGGAACACGAGGCCGCTCGTTATGAGGCGTTGGCGGCACAGGTTACGGCGGGGATTAACCATATGTTGTGGGACGAGGTGCGCGGCGTGTATGTGGATGCGCGGGGCAGCCGCCGGGTCAGCCAGCAGGCGAATGCAGCGGCAATCGCCTTCGGTGTCGCGCCAGTAGAACGCTGGCCGCGTATGCTCGATGCAATTATGGATGAGTCGCGGTTGGTACTGACGCGCACCGGGGAAGAAATCCCCGATTTAGTCCCGTTCAATGAGGAACAACAAATCGTGATGGCGCAGCCCTTCTACGGGCATCACCTCCACCGGGCATTAGCGCAAGCCGGGCGGGTGACTGCCCTGCTCGATCACATCCGGCGGCGCTGGGGGGCGCTGGTGGCCGCCGGTGACGACACTTTCCCCGAAACCTGGCAGATCAGCGAGCTAACCAGTCTGTGTCACGGCTGGTCAGCCACCCCGACCTTTGACCTGTCTACTGAAGTACTGGGCATCACCCCGCTCACGCCCGGTTTTACCCGTTTTCGGGTTGCGCCACAGCCCGCCGGGTTGACCTGGGCGCGGGGGACATTCCCGACGCCGCACGGCGCGATTGCGGTTGACTGGCGAATCGCCGATGGAGCATTCACGCTGACGCTGACCGTACCGGAAGACACCGAGGCCGAAGTCGCACTGGCGGGACTCCCGGTGACGACGGCTGCCCCCGGCACCCACGAATTTTGTATTGAGGACGCAAATCATGCGTAAATTCGAGCGGCGGGCGGAATGGGTCTGGCGGCAGCGCGGCCTGGGAGAAGTCCCCTTCAACACAGCCAGACCGTTGATCGCAGCCGAAAGCAATCGCTATGTCTACTTCCGCCGGACGTTTGACATCGTGGAAACTGTGACTAGCGCATCAGCGGCGGTTTCAGCTGATGGCCGTTACCAACTCTATGTGAATGGTCAGTTGGTCGGGCGCGGCCCAGCCCGTTGCAGTCCGGCCTGGCAGTACGTGGATGAATACGACCTGACACCCTATCTGCGTCCGGGTCGTAACGTGATCGCAGCGCTGGCGCACAGCTACGGACTCCATACGGCCTGGTATGAACTCCCAGACTGGGAGCAGGCGCGGGCTTTCGGCTGCGGCGGCTTCTTCCTGCAAGGGGATGTCACCAACGACAGCGGGCATTCGATTCACTTGGATACCGGGCAAGGCTGGCGCTATCGGGAGTCAGACTCCTGGGAGCGAAATGTGCCATCCGGCAGCCTGGGATTTATCGAAATTTATGACGCACGGCACGCGCCACAGAGCTGGCACACCGTTGATTTTAACGATTCGGACTGGGATGAGCCGGAAATCCTGCGTATACCGGGCCGGAACTATGCCGGGGACGTGATACCGTTCCCGGTGCTGATTCCCAGCGACATCCCGCGTCTGGCCGAAAGCCCCCGTTGGGCGGAAGCGGTGGTGCGGGTAGCCGAAGTCCAGAACGCCCCTCCCGCCATCGACATCGCCAGCCTGTTTGCACACGAGACGCTGGCCGACCTGCATCACTGCCGGGTTGACGGCGCGGAAAACCTCGCCACCGATAGTGGCGTGACAGTCATCACGACAACCGACACCCACAGTGTCAGCCTGATACTGGATTTCGGGCTGACGCAGCCGGGGCGCGTGCGGTTCGACCTGGATGGCCCGGCAGGAACAATCGTGGATTTCACCTACAGTGAACGGCTGCATGACGATGGCCGGGTTCACATGCACCAGGGAATCCCCGGTTTTGACGTGTACGCCGCGCATCGGGTCATCCTGCGCGAAGGGCGGCAGACCTGGGAAGCCTTTGAGTTGAGCGGCTTCCGCTATTTGCAGATGACTGTCCGCCACTGTGAGAGTCCGCTGACAGTCCATGCCATCCGGCTGAATTTTACGGCCTACCCGGTGGAGCATACCGGTCAATTCACCTGCTCGGACGACCTACTCAACCGCATCTGGCAGGCAGGTGTGACGACGCTGCATCACTGTATGCTCGATGGTTATGTGGACTGCCCGTCACGGGAGCAGCGCCAATGGCTGGATGCTTACCTGGATTCGCTCATCAATTACGTCGCCTTTGGCGACCCCTATCTGGCGGCCAAGATGCTGCGTCAGGTCGCGCAGTCGCAACAGCCGGACGGCCTGACGATGATGGTCGCACCCGGCGATTTTTCGGTCCTGCACTTTACCAATATCCCCGATTTCTGCCTGTACTGGATTCTGGCAATCGGCGCGTACCTGGACTATACCGGCGACCTTGACATCGTGAATGAACTTTACACGGCGGTGGTGAAGGCCATCGGCTGGTTCGAGCGCCACCTGAACGAAGACGACCTGTTGACGGATGTACCGCATTGGGTGTTTGTGGACTGGGCTGAACTGGATAAAAAAGGACAGGTGACGGCTCTCAATGCGCATTTTGTGGCCGCGCTGGGTGTGGCGCTGCGGATGGCGGAGTTGGCCGAATCGGCGCAGGACGCCCGGCTTTTTGCCCATCTGCGCGAAGTCATGACAGCAGCAATTAACCGTCACGTGTGGGATGACGAACGCGGCGTGTATGTGGACGCCCGGCGGGACGGCGTGCAGAGCCGCCGAATCAGCCAGCAGAGCAACGCGGCAGTGATGGCTTTCGGCATAGCGCCAACAGAGCGTTGGTCGCGCATTCTGGCGACCATCCTGGATGACGAACAGCTGGTGCTGACGCGCTTCGGAGCGGCTCAGGCCGAACGGGTTGATTTTGATGATGAGCAGCATGTCGTCCTGGCGCAGCCCTTCTACATGCACTTTCTACACCGCGCCCTGTGTCAGGCTGGACAGCACGCGGTCATGCTGGAGAATATCCGGCGCCGCTGGGGGGCGCTGGTCGCTGCGGGGGATCGCACCTTCCGCGAGTCGTGGCAGATCATCCCGCTGACCAGCCTATGCCATGCCTGGGCGGGTACGCCGACCTTTGATCTCTCGGCGGAGATTCTGGGAGTCCGGCCACTGACGCCCGGTTTCGCTCGTGTATTGGTTGCACCCCATCCGGTGGATTTAGCCTGGGCAAAAGGAACAGTGCCGACTCCACACGGCGCAGTGGAAGTCGCCTGGTGGGTGGAAGCGGATTCGTTCAAACTCACCGTCACTATTCCAGCGGGCAGTGAGGGTTTGGTAATTCTGCCGAAAATTAAGCCATCCCCCTGGAAATCCGTTACAGTCAATGGCAGCCCTGTCTCCACTAGCGACTCGCTGATGCTGGAAGCAGGTACATATCATATTACGGCAAGCTATATTAACGAAAAGATATAGACAAGGACTCCAACAATGTCAGAACATCACATTCCGCAGACTATGGGACAGCAGGCAGGCCGTCGTTCCTGGGCTGAACCCTGGAAAATCAAGATGGTCGAACCCATCACGATGATTACGCGGGAAGCCCGCGAACGCGCCCTGAATGATGCCGGGTTCAACACGTTTTTGCTGCGCTCCGAAGATGTGTATATTGACCTGCTGACCGACAGCGGCACCAGCGCCATGAGTGACCGCCAATGGGCTGGTATCATGCTGGGCGATGAAGCCTATGCTGGCAGCCGCAACTACTACCACCTGGAAGAGGCGATCCAGACTTATTACGGCTACAAATTCATCATCCCCACCCACCAGGGACGCGGCGCGGAACACCTCATCAGTCAGGCCGTCATCAAGCCAGGGCAGTTCGTGCCGGGCAATATGTACTTTACGACGACTCGACTGCACCAGGAACTCGCGGGCGGCACCTTCGTGGATGTCATCATTGACGAAGCGCACGACCCGGCCAGTCCCCACCCCTTCAAAGGGAATGTAGACCTGGATAAGCTGGAAGCCCTCATCAAACGTGAGGGCGCAGAGAAAATCGCGTATGTGAGTCTGGCCGGGACGGTCAACATGGCCGGTGGGCAGCCGGTGAGTATGGCGAATGTGCGCGCGCTGCGTGACCTGTGCGATCAATACGGCGTCCGTATCTACCTGGACGCGACCCGCATGGTGGAAAACTGCTTCTTCATCCAGGAGCGCGAGGAAGGCTACGCCGACCAGTCTATCGCGTCCATCCTGCTTGAATTTTGCGGCTACACCGACGGCGCGTGGATGAGCGCCAAAAAAGACAACCTTGTGAACATCGGCGGCTGGCTGGCCGTGAACAATGAAGATGTCGCGGATTTAGCACGAAACATGGTCGTGGTCTACGAAGGGCTGCACACGTATGGGGGGATGGCCGGGCGTGACATGGAAGCCCTGGCGATTGGGATTACCGAGTCGGTGCAGGATGACCATGTGCGGGCGCGGGTCGGGCAGGTGCGCTACCTGGGCGATCTGCTCACCGATTGGGGCGTTCCCATCGTGCAACCAGTCGGTGGTCATGCGATTTTCGTGGACGCTAAAAAGATGTACCCGCACCTGCCGCAGGATCAGTTCCCGGCACAGGTGTTCGCGGCGGAACTTTACCTGGATTCGGGCGTCCGCAGCATGGAGCGTGGGATTGTCAGCGCCGGGCGTGACCCCAAGACCGGCGATCACCGCTATCCAGCATTGGAACTCACCCGCCTGACCATTCCGCGCCGGGTGTACACCCAGGCGCACATGGATGTCGTGGCCGAGTCGGTGAAAGCGGTTTACGATGCACGCGAGTCCACACGCGGGCTGAAGATGGTCTACGAGCCAAAGTATCTGCGCTTCTTCCAGGCGCGGTTCGAGCGGCTGTAGGCATCAGGATCAGGAACGATTGTCTGGTTCTAGTGTTTGGTAGGGGCATGATACATCATGCCCCTACGGGAAAAATCCCGAATTTTCAAATGGGTTCTTAAAAATTTAATCAGGTAACAAACAAGTACGACTCGGTGGGTCGGATTTTGGCGGACAGGGCAAGCCCTGTCCCTACAGAATCCCATCGTAGGGACGCCCTTCTGGGCGTCCGCCGCCAGAACCAAACGGGTTCCCAATTATTTTCTTAAGGAACATCTCGTCATGCCCCTACCTGGGAAAACACCGTAAATGATCGCATAGAACTTGGTGGTGAAACCATCTGATTTTGAGGGGAGATAATGCGTCTGAAAGGGAAAACGGCGTTAGTGACAGGCGCCACATCCGGGATCGGGACGGCGATTGCCGTCGCATTTGCCCAGGAAGGCGCTCAGGTGGTGATTACAGGGCGTAACGCACAGCAGGGGCAGGCCGTCGTTGAGCGTATTCACGCCGCTGCGGGTTCGGCCCAGTGTATCGTGGCGGATTTATCGTCCCGGCAGGGCATTGACCACCTCATCCATGAAACATCCCGTGCCGTCCAACAGGTGGATATCCTGGTCAACAACGCGGCGATTTTCCCGATGGCGGAAACCCCGCTGGTAGAAGAGGCCGTTTTTGATGAAGTGATTGCCACCAACCTCAAAGCCCCTTTCTTCCTGACGGCGGCGTTTGCGCCGCGCATGGCGGAACGGGGCATGGGGAAAGTCATCAACATCACCACCACCCTGGCGCATCGCGGTTTCCCTAAGGCCGCTCTCTATGGCGCGACCAAAGCCGCCCTGACGCTGATGACCAAATCATGGGCGGTGGAGTTCGGGCCGCAGGGCGTGAATGTGAACGCGATTGCGCCGCATTTAGTGATTACACCTGGCACAGCGCCCGCCTCCGAATTCCTGGAACACCTGGCAACCACCATCCCGGCCCGACGAACCGGCTTACCGGCTGAAACCGCCGCAGCCGCTGTCTATCTTGCCAGCAACGAAGCCGACTTTATTCATGGGATTACACTCCCGGTTGATGGCGGCTACCTGGCAAGCTGAAAAAGTGCTGATTCGATGGTGGCGCGTCTATCCGGCAGAAAGTCTCATCATCTGTAAAATGATCGTACGATAAATTTATTTGCTCATGGAATGACAAAATGAATGAAGATAACCAGAAGATTCTTGATGCTTTAATCGCCGCTTTTATGAATAAAGACCTGGAAGCATCTTTAGCTCTATTTGCGGATGATGCGGTGGTGTATGACCCGCACTATCCGATCCCCAGAATGGAAGGCAAACCGGCGATCCGCCAGGGGTTCGAGTGGGGACTGAGCAATATGGAACAACCCGGTTTCACGGTGCGCCACCTGTGGGGCGATGACACATCGGGCGCAGTCGAAGTAGACACCCATCATGTGTTCAAAGGGGGCATGGCGCTCAAGTTCGACCAGGTGTTTGTCTATGAAACCCGTGACGGACTGATTACACGCCTGCAAAGCTACGTACCGTATCCGCCCGGTGGGATCGGCGGCTTACTCGCCCGAATCACACGCTGGGCATGGAAACTGAAAGGAAAGGCTTAACCCGTGAAACGCCTTGTCCAGACCGAACATGCGCCCACACCCAAAGGTCCCTACGCGCAAGGGGTGATCGTCACATCCCCCCAACTCTATATCGCCGCACAAGGGCCGTTCGACCCGGCCACCGGCGCGGTGGTCAGTGAGACTTTCCACGAACAGGCCGAACGGGTTTTCGCCAATATCCAGGCGATAGTGGAGGCGGCAGGTGCGTCTATGGCCGATGTGGTCAAAGTCACTGTCTACCTGGCGGATGCGGCGAATTTCGCGGAGATGAACATGATTTACGAGCGGTTTTTCCCAGCCCCCTACCCGGCCCGCACGCCGGTACTGGGGCCAGTGCTGTCGGCACAGATCATGGCGGATGCCATCGTCGCACTGCCTGAACAGGCATGAAGGCAAGAGAATAACGTGATTGCTGATACAGAAAATTGGGTTAGAAGGATAGGAATACAACGGAATAATGAGTGAACAACAACTTCATCGGGAAAGTATCATCATTGACGGTTTGAACGCCAGTTGGTTTTTGAGCGATTCGGTCATCGAGCGCATTCACCAGGGTGGCATCACTGCGGTCAATGCCACCATCGCGGCCTGGCACAATCCAGAGGATGCGTTGGATATGATCGGCCAGATGTACGCCAAACTCGATAAACATGCGGCGATTGCCATGCAGGCGCGCAGCGTGGCCGATATTCACGCCGCCAAAGCCGCCGGGAAATCCGGGTTCATCCTGGGATTCCAGGACACCGCGCCGCTTGCGGATAAGCTGCACCTGCTGCGCATCTATCACGAACTGGGTATCCGCATCATCCAACTGACGTATAACTTCGAGAATCGGGTGGGCTTCGGCTGCCAGGCACCTGAAGACCGGGGATTGACCCCCTTTGGCCGGGATGCCATCACGGAGATGAACCGCTTGGGTATTCTGGTGGATGTTTCACATTGCGGGATACGCACGACCCTGGAAGCGATTGAGGTTTCGGAGACACCGATTGCCATCACCCACTCTAACGCCAAATCCCAGTTCGACCATCCCCGTAACAAGACTGATGAGGCGCTCAAAGCGTGCGCCGCCAGGGGGGGTGTAATCGGCGCGCTGTCTTTCCCCGCGATGCTCACCCCCAAGCTACCGGCCACGATTGAGGATTACGCCGCAACGATTGATTACATGGTGCAGATGGTGGGAATTGACCATGTGGGACTCGGGCCGGATTTCATGGAAGAGATGCCCCTGGAAGTCGCCCAAACCGTCCTCTCCGGGCTGCCGCTGGATGTCGTGACGTTCATGCAGAATATCCCGCCAGTGCAAAACTTCTCCACAATAGCGGAAATGCCCAACGTCACGGCGGCGCTGCTGGCGCGGGGCTATTCCGAAGCGGATACCCGTAAAGTGCTGGGAGAAAACTGGCTGCGGCTGTACGGTGAGGTATGGCGGTAAAACCACCACGCCGCGTGGTGCAATAGTGTTATCGGTTGACGTTTAACGGAGGAAACATGGTCGCAACAGCGAATTTCCTGGCGGTTGACCTCGGAGCGGAGAGTGGCCGGGCGATGTTGGGCCGGTTTGATGGGGAACGCCTCAGCCTGGCCGAAGTGCATCGTTTCCCCAACCAACCGGTGCGCCTGCCCGATGGCCTGCATTGGGATGTCCTGAATATCTGGGCATCTATCAAGCAAGGGATAGCTGCTGCCGCCGCTGACCAGCCGTTGAGCGTGGGCGTGGATACCTGGGGCGTGGACTTCGGGCTGCTGGATGACCAGGGGGCGCTGATCGGGAATCCGTATCACTACCGGGACAGCCGTACCGATGGACTGGTCGAGGTGGCCTTTGACCAGGTGGGTCAGGCGGCGATTTTCGAGCAGACCGGAATCCAGTTCATGCCCATCAACAGCCTGTACCAACTGCTGGCGCTGGTCAGATCACAATCCCCCGCGCTGCACAGCGCCCGTACCTTCCTCACCATGCCGGATTTATTCAACTACTGGCTGACCGGGCGCAAAGTCAGCGAATTCACCATCGCCACGACAACGCAGTGTTACGACCCGCGCCGGGGCGGCTGGGCGACGCATTTGATGGAGCAACTCGGCATCCCAACCGAGATTTTCCCGGAAATCGTCCCGCCGGGGACGGTGCTGGGCGACCTACAACCGGCGCTGGCCGCAGAGATCGGGATTCCGGCTTTTCCGGTGATTACCCCGGCCTGCCATGATACCGGTTCGGCGGTGGCGGCGGTTCCGGCGAAGACCGAGAATTTCGCCTGGATCAGTTCGGGAACGTGGTCAATTATGGGCGCACTCACCCCCGCCCCGGTCATCAACGCCGCGAGTCTGGCAGCCAACATGACCAACGAAGGCGGGACGGACGGCAGGTTCCGGTTTTCCCGGAATGTGATGGGGCTGTGGCTGGTGCAGGAGTGTCTGCGCACCTGGGCGGGGGCCGGTGACGTGTACACCTATGATGATCTCACCCGGATGGCGGCAGCCGCGCTCCCCTTCAGCGCCGTGTTGAATCCCGATGCGCCGCAGTTCCTGCCGCCCGGCGATATGCCGTCGCGGATTCACCAGTTTTGCCAGGCGACCCACCAACCGACCCCGGCGGATAAAGGGGCGCTGGTACGCTGTATTCTGGAAAGCCTGGCGCTCAAATACCGGTGGGTGCTGGCGCAGTTGGAGACGATTCTGGGCTACCGCCTTGACCCGGTTCACATTGTCGGCGGCGGCACACAAAACCGACTGCTCTGCCAATTCACGGCGGATGCCACCGGGCGCGTGGTGATTGCCGGGCCGGTGGAAGCCACCGCCTATGGCAGTCTGATTATCCAGATGGTCGCGCGGGGCGATTTAGCGTCGCTGGCTGAAGGGCGGGAATTGGTGCGCCGTTCGACAGATGTGCAGACCTATGCGCCAATCGCTGACCGGGACGCCTGGGATGTCGCCTACGCCCGGCTGCTGGCACTGGGGGTGTGAATCATAACGGATATAGAACTGCCGGAGCGTTCCGGCAGGTGAAATGGGTAGAACATTCCGAAAATAAGACCGGAGAGTAGAATCATGTCTGAATATCAAGCCGCTTATACGTTGTTTGCGGAACAATGTGACCGCCTGGGAATTGATCTGGACACGGTGAAGGAGGCGCTCAAGCATCAGCATATCGAGACGCCCAGTTGGGGGTATGCCAACAGCGGCACGCGCTTTAAGGCCTTTGCCTGGCGCGGCGCGGCGACGACCACCCAGCAGAAACTGGCCGATGCTGCGATGGTACATCAAATGACCGGCATCGCGCCGACGGTGGCCGTCCATATCCCCTGGGATCGCCCGGAAAATGACGACTATGACGCGATGAACCAGTATGCCGCTGACCTGGGTATCCGCATCGGCGCGGTGAATCCCAATGTGTTCCAGGATGATGAGTATAGACTCGGCTCACTCGGTCATCCCGCAGGCGGCATCCGGGAACGTGCCTTAGATCACATCCTGGAATGCTGTGAGATTATGCCAAAACTCCACAGCGATGTCCTGAGCCTGTGGTTCGCTGACGGCACGAACTACGCCGGGCAGGACAGCCTGCGCGGGCGCAAACGCCGCTTTGAGGAGAGTCTCAAACTGGTGTATCAGCACCTTCCAGCCGACAGCCGGATGCTGGTCGAATACAAATTCTTTGAACCGGCCTTCTACAGCACCGACATTCCCGATTGGGGGACGGCCTATGCCTGGTGTCTCAAGCTGGGGCCACAGGCGCAGGTATTGGTTGACCTGGGGCATCATGCTCAGGGGGTGAACATCGAGCAGATTGTGGCGTTCCTGCTGGATGAAGGGCGACTAGGCGGCTTCCACTTCAATAACCGCAAGTACGCCGATGACGACCTGATCGTGGGCAGTGTCAACCCGTATGAACTGTTCCTGATCTACACCGAACTGGCGGGTGCGGAGCAAGGGAGTGATGAACCGGCACGCACCACCGCCCGTCAGGTGGCCTACATGCTCGACCAGAATCACAATGTAGAGGGAAAAATGGCGCCGATCATCTACTCGGTGCTGAACTGCCAGGAAGCCTATGCCAAGTCCCTGCTGGTACAGCGCAAGAAGCTCACCGCGTTGCAGCAAGATGGCAATGTATTAGAGGCACACCGCCTGCTCAATGACGCATTCCGTACCGACGTGCGGCCTTTGCTGGCGCAGGTGCGGGCGGAGATGGGCGTACCGGTGGATCCGATTGCCACCTACTGGGAAAGCGGCTACGAGGAAAAGATCGGTGAAGAACGCGGCATCTCCACCCCCAGCGGCGGTTTTCAATAAAGCCCGGACGCTTCAGTCACTTTTGAATACATCGAATTGAGATAACAAAAAAACCGTTTCTTCTCTCGGAAACGGTTTTTTGCGGTTTGTGACCCTGGTAGGACTCGAACCTACAACCAATTGATTAAGAGTCAACTGCTCTGCCAATTGAGCTACAGGGCCAAACGGGTTATGATGGAATGATTATACTGGTAGACCCCATTCCGTCAAGATTCAACCGTGATTTTTACAACGGATTGGGGTTATAACACGTATAGTCCTTGATTAACCCACTGCAGGAGTCGTTCATTGCTTAGTCACCCATCATCTTATTCGGGCTTATCCACCGCTGAAGTCAACGAGCGCCGCAGCCGGGGGCTGACCAACAATTTTAAGCCGCGTGTTGGCCGTACCTACTGGCAAATCGTCCGCGATAATGTCTTCAACCTGTTCAATATCGTCCTCGGCACGCTGCTATTGATTGTTGTGCTGATGAACGACTATTCCACCGCGTTATTCGCGGGATTCAGCGTGGTCACAAACTCCATTCTCGGCACGATTCAGGAGATCAACGCCAAGCGCAAGCTCGACAAACTGGCGGCACTGGCAGCCAAAGAGGTGCGGGTCTGGCGCGACGGCGCATTACAGACTGTCTCGATTTACGACCTGGTGCAGGATGACGTGATCCCGATTGAGCCGGGCGACAAAATTGTGGTGGATGGCCGCGCACTCGCCAGCGATGCCCTGGAGATGGACGAATCCCAGTTGACGGGCGAATCCGACTCGGTATTCAAACTGGTAGATAGCGAAATGCACTCTGGTTCGTTTTGCATCGCCGGGACGGGCGTGATGGTGGCGACCCGTGTGGGCAAGGACAGTACCATCAACCAGCTTTCCGTCGCCGCCAAAGCCTACAAGAATGTAAAGACGCCCACGCAGCAGCGCCTGGATGCCCTGGTTGAACTGATGGTTGTGGTCATGCTGCTGATCGGGCCGATGCTCTTTTTCTCCGAAATGCGACACGGTCAATCACTCCTAAATGCGGTTCGGAGCGAGGTGGTTTTTGTCAGTAGTATCGTGCCGCAAGGGTTAGTCCTCACGGCGCTGCTCTCTCTCACGTTGGGGGCGATCAGCATCAGCCGCCATCAAACCCTCATCCAGCGGGTGAACGCCGTTGAATCGCTGGCGAACGTGACGACACTCTGCTTCGACAAAACCGGCACGCTCACCCAGAACAAACTGGCGGTGACGGAACTCCTGACACTCAACGGTGCTGCGGAAGCGGATATTCACCACAAACTACAGCTGTACCTCAAAAATCTAGCACACCTCAACCACACCGCCAGCGCAGTAGCCACCTATAGCGAACAGTCAGCCAATCATACCGGGCCAATCCCCGCTAAAGTGCGCGAAATCCCCTTCAGTTCAACCCGTAAATGGGGCGCAATCATATTCGAGGATGAGACTCTCGTGATGGGTGCACCGGAACGTTTGCTGGTGGATGGGGGAGCAAGCACGGAGGCTCTGGAACGCGCCCGCGACCTGTCCCGCCAGGGCTTGCGTGTGCTAGCGTTTGGTCGTGCCCCCGAACTGGTGCAGGATAGTAAACTGGAAAATGTCGAACCGCTGGCGCTCATCATCCTCAGCGACCAGGTGCGCCCGGACATTCAAACTACACTGGACGCTTTTCGTGAACAGAATGTCCGGCTCAAAGTGATTTCCGGCGACAACCTGGAAACGGTGCAGGCCATCGCCCGCCAGTCCGGGATGTCTGTTGATAAGACTTACACCGGGCAGCAGTTGGAGGCGATGTCCCCAGGGGAACTGGACTCTGCTGTGGCTGAAAGCGACCTGTTCGCCCGCATCGAGCCGGAAACCAAGCGAAAAATCATCGGGTCGCTCAAGAAACAGGGTGAGTATGTGGCAATGGTCGGGGACGGCGTGAACGATGTCCCGGCGCTGAAGGAGTCCCATCTGGCGATTGTGATGAACGATGGTACGCAGATCAGCAAGGATGTCTCCGATATTGTGCTGCTCAATAACGCCATGTCCACCCTGCCCCTGGCCTTCAAGGAAGGGACACAAATCACCCAGAGTATCTTTGGCACGACCAAGCTGTTCCTGACCAAGAATTTCTATAACATTGTCCTGATCTTCTTTGTCGGTTTTATGACGCTGCCCTTCCCGACCACGCCGGTACAGATTAGCTGGATCACATTTGGGACGGTCAATATCCCGGCGACCCTGATTGCGATTGGTTGGATTCGTCCCGGCTATATGGCGCGCTTCCGCCGGGATGTGCTGGACTATGTGTTCACGGCGGGAGTCATCGGGGCGGCCATGCTGGCGCTGCTCTACGTGGTGACCTTCTTCGCGGCGGATAAGAACACCTTCGCGGCCCGCAGCGCCGTTACGCTGTTTATCGCCATTTATGGGACACTGATTTTCTGGAACATTCACGAGGTCGAGTTGTTCTGGCCGCGCACGATGATAAAACACTGGCGGGTCACGCTGTTTGGGTTCGTCCTGTTGGGGCTGACGATGATCGTGCCATTTCTCAAGCCAGATTTCTTCGATTTCATCCCGCCCACCCCCAGCGTATGGGTGTTGATCGTGACGATTTTCTTCCTGACGGCTGTTATCCAGCATTTTGCGATGGAAAACCGCCACCTCATCAACCGGATGTGGGCCTTTTTAAAGCCGTAGCCGAACGTCGGATTAAGAGACAGACGAGGCGGAGTGTGTGCATCAGACCACCCTCCGCCTTTTGTTAGGCTCCGGTCAGAATGTTGTTGAGGGTGTCCAGGGCGTCGCGCAGGTCGCTTTCATTCTTCTGCTCAATCACGACCCGGTTTAAGAGTTGACCGATGACCGACCCCGGCAGTTTGTAGTCCACCCGCACCGTGAGCCGGGTGCCGCCGTCCTGTGGCGCGAAAAAGAACTCAAATGCGGAGTCTATCCCGCTGGTGGTTCTGACGTGCAGGTACTCCGGGCGGTTGATGCCCACCACCTCATGCTCCCCATTGATCGTCACGCCCAGCATGTTGTACACGTAACGGGAAACCGATCCCAGGTGAGTCGGCGGCGGCGTCACGCGCTCCTGAAGTTCAAACTGTCCCCACCATTCCGGTTGGCGTTCCGGCGTGTCTGCAATAAACCCGAACACGGTTTCAAGCGGCG
>JACKCH010000012.1 GCA_020634115.1 Anaerolineaceae bacterium | reverse complement strand
ATCGCATGATCCTGGGGGCGTAGTGCAGCGATTGAACCCACGCCCGTTGCTTCCTGTCCGATGTATAGGTGTAAGAAACCGCCGATCTTCCCTTGCTGGTAGAGTTCAGCGCATTTCTCCTCAAACCGCCGGATAAGCACCATCTGCCGGTACCAATCCAACAGGGTGTTTTTATTTATTCCTGCCATAAGACTCCCTCGATACCTTTTGTTGAATCATGACACGTACAAATTCTATATTTTAATGCAGAATTATACACAGTTGTACCGTGAACGTGTCTGAGTTCGTTTGTGGATATTGCCTATCAACCCAATGTCAGCGCCACTAACCCGATGAGCATGACTCCGGCGGCGATAAAGCGGCGGCGGGCATCACTTTCTGCCAGCAAACGGACTCCCAGGAATGCACCAAGCAGGATGCTGATCTGCCGCGCGGGAGAAAGGTAGCTCACCGGGCTGAATGTGAGTGCTGCCAGGAACAGAATATAGGACAGTGTATCCAGAACTGCAATCCCCAGAGCTTCTTTGGGGTAGCTTCGCCACAGGCTAGCGACTGTAGAACGGTGCCGCAGCACATACGGAATCAGTGCCAGTGTGCGCACGACCGTGCTGAACCAAATCAGCACGAGCGGGGGGATCAGCAGCCCGGCCACGACCAGTTTATCCCACAATGTATAGACGGCAATCACTAACCCAGTCAGCAATCCGTAGATAACCGCCGGTGCTGTGCCATTCCTGCGCAGGGCTTTCAGATCGCCCGTGAGGATAAACACACCTGATGTTACCAGTGCGATACCGACCACTGCCAGACTGCTAGGGCGTTCACCAAACAGAGCCACCGCGCCGACCACCGCCAAAACCGGCCCGGTGCCGCGCGACAGCGGGTAGACCAACGAAAGATCACCCACCTGGTAACCTCGATTGAGCAGGAAAAAATAACCAAGATGCAGCATACTGCTGCCCAACATAAAGACTATTTCCGTGTTACCGATGAGCGGATGCAGTGTTAAGAGGGTGATAATCACGATAGGCAGGTAGATTGTGGCTGAAAGGGCGCTGAAGAGCCACACAAAGGGGATGCCCCCGGCGGCACGTTTGGCGAGCCAGTTCCAGGTGGCGTGAAGTACGGCGGACGATAGAACTAATATAAGAGCTAAAACCGACATGACAGGGTGTCCTTTGAGGCGCTGAGATCAGCGCATCTCAGATAAAATGAATGGCGTCAGGGTTTCCAGGCGGGCGACCAATCTATGTAGCGCTCGTCTGTGATTCTCTTGGCAGTGTTTTCGCAGCCGAGGGTCCCTTGATAACAGTTCGCGGTGATCACGACGAGATTGTAGCGCAGACTATTGATGCCAGAGTAGTAGACAATGTGCTGGCCGTCCGGTGACCAGGACGGATCACCATCCATGCGGTCACTATGCGTCAACTGCCGGATAGCCTGATTGCAGTTTGTATTGGTTTGCAGACAGGTTGTGTCGAGTAGAAAAATGTCAGCGCCTGTGGCGTCTGCTGAGTCAAAAACGATCCAACGGCCATCGGGCGACCACGCCGGGTTGAGATACCAGCCTGAGTTCTGTGTGACCTGCCGGACTTTGCCCCCAGCAGCCGATACCTGGTAAAAGTTGCCGTACCCGTCCCGGTTAGAAACAAAGATGATCTGCTGCCCATCAGGTGACCAGGCCGGGTCATTATCCCACCCAGAATGGCTGACCAGTTGCATTGTTTCGTCTGTACGCAGGTCGTAAATGTAGATATCACTGTTACCGGCTTGCGTTGAAGCATAAGCGATTCGCTGGCCGTCGGGCGACCAGGCCGGTGAATTGTCTACGACCTGGTTGTGCGTCAGTTGGCGTACCTGCCCGGTGTAAACGTGCAGCAGGTAAATCTCGTCATCCCGATCTTCGTCGGAGACGAATGCCAACCACTCGCCATCTGGCGACCAGGCTGGCTCCCGATAGTCCGCCATCCCCCGGGTCAATTGTTGTATGATATAGCGTGGCATGTCCACCAGAAACAGATCGGGCGTGCTGTCGTGTTCAGATATATACGCAATTGTGGTTGTATGGATGGGTACAGTGCGCCCGACAATCCACACCATCCCCGTTATCCCTGCGCACAGGAGTATCAGAATGGCTGAGATGCGTAGGATAAGGGGGAATGTCGCGCGTGTCATCGTAATCCGGCGTTGTGCTTCCTGGCTGAACGGTATTCTGATCGCTAAAATGATAGCGATTGTACCGCACACTTGTAATTTCAACACCTTGGGATGAGAGCGAGGGATAACCAATGGTCGGAATTCCACAAAACCCTGATACTTGCCGGGTTCGCCCCAATATGCCTGGTTATGGTATCGCCGCTGACCCTGCCGGAATGCTCGATTGGGCGTGGGTGGTGGCGCAGATGACGCAGGCACGCAATTACTGGGTGTGCAGCACACAGCCGGATGGTCGCCCCCATGCTGCCCCCGTGTGGGGGGTATGGGTAGACGAGGCACTGTATTTCAGTACAGGTCGCACTTCGCGGAAAGCGCGTAACCTGGCCGTCCACCCGAATGTTGTGATTCACCTCGAAAGCGGTGATGATACCGTGATTTTTGAAGGACAGATCAAAGCGGTAGATGACCTGTCGCTTCTCCGGCGGATTGTCGATATTTACGGGGCGAAATACCCCTTCAAACCGAATCCCGAAGATCCGGAAGGTCTGTGGTACACCCTCCAGGTAGGGGTAGTGCTAGCCTGGCGCGAGGCGGATTTCCCCAAAACAGCGACACGATGGGCCTTTAAGCCTTAAGAGGACAGGTCGGTGGTATGAAGCGGTAGCTCGATTGTGACCGTTGTTTCTTGTGTGTAAATGCTTTCAATATGGAATTTGCCGCCATAAAGCTCGATCAACCGTTGGGCAATAATTAATCCCAGTCCTAATCCTTGCTGCTCATGGAGTTTGCGATCAAATTGCATATAAGCCCCAATTTGGCTGATTTGCTGATGGGTCATTCCGCAACCGTAATCCTGAACAGCAATACGATAAGAATCACCATAGACATAGCCCTGAACTCCGACTTGCGTGTTCGCTTTGGAAAACTTGAAAGCATTATTAACGATTGCACTGATCGTTTTTGTAAGATCGTCTATTCCGATTTGTAGTGTAGCGTCTTCAAGTGATAGCTGTAGATCATCATCTCGTTGAAAGTCATTGGCAATGGCAATCGCCGTTTCATGGATGGGGTACGCTGCGTTTTCGGTTGTCTTCCGGCGCAGTTCTTGCATTTTGACGGGATCATGTTTGATGAGTTCGAGTTGGGCGTAGACCAGGTAGTTTTCGATCAGATGACTCAGACGTTGACTGGATGTCAGAATGGTATTGGCTGCTCTGAGAACGTCCTCAGGTGTGGCGTTATCAGCCTTAACGGTCAAGAGAGTGGCGAATCCCTGGATGCCGACCAGCGGTGTTCTCAGCTCGTGGGGCAGTGAGTAAATAATGTTGTGGCGTAGTTCATCAATCTGAGTTGAAAACTTCTCCGCCTGTTCTTTTTTTCTAGCAAGCTGCGTGCGAATTGTGTTCACCAATTCGGCAGGAGAGAATGGTTTGGTCAGGTAATCCGCTGCGCCTAGCTCCATACCATAGCGTACATCGCGCCGCTGGGCTCTGGCGGTTATAAAAATCAGTGGAATGTCTACTGTCGCCGGATCATTGCGCAGTGTTCTTAGCACCTCATAGCCATCCATTTCAGGCATAGAAATGTCGGATACGATAATGTCTGGCAGTTCTTTTTCCAGCAGGGTTACTGCAGCCAGGCCATCGGGCACGCCTACAGCTTCAAAGCCTTCGGCGGTGAGGATCGTCACTAACGATTTGCGCAAAGGGGTTTCATCTTCAATTATCATGACTCGGGGCATATAAATTTCCTTATCATTCATCAGCGGAATGCCATGATTGTTCCGCCGGTTTTTTCATGAATTGCGAATTGATGTGCGATGTTTTATGATGCACACTTGCCGTTTTGCTGAGCATACACCTGTAAAACCTATAGGCGTAAGTTAAGCATATACAGGCATGATCGGTGATATTACAAGCATATATAGATAATTGCCGTTGATTCGTAAAGGTTGAGAACTTGGGTTACTGGATTCGTCGTTTATTGATTCTTGGAGTGGTTCTGGTGTTGGTGGTTGGCGGTGGTTACGCTGGGTTCCGATTATACAGCGCCTCGCAGAGCAACAGTATTGCCCCTATTCAACAGTGGTTTTCGGATGTGGCATCACGCCGGGCACTCATCACAATGCGGAATCAGGTTGCTTGTCCCGGTGCGCCGTTTATCCTGCCTTCGGATGGATTTATCGGGTTGCTATGGAATGACCCGGCAGGACCTTATACACTGTTGAATACCCATACTGGTGTGGATATTTTCGGCGATGGTGAACCCGGTGAAGTGCCGGTTTATGCAGCCTACGATGGGTATCTGACCCGGCTGGATAGCTGGTTTTCAACGGTGATTATCCGTCACGATGACCCGTTGCAACCGGGACGAATAATCTGGACGTACTATACGCACATGGCTGCGCGGGATGGAGAAGAGTCGTTCATAGCGCCGGAGTTCCCGCCGGGAACGCACGGAGTCTGGGTGACTCAGGGAACTCTGTTAGGCTACCAGGGGGAATATGCCGGGGAAGGGGCGCGACCGATAGGCCTTCACCTGCATTTCAGCATCGTTCAGAGTGAACCTGATGGGGCATTCAAGAATGAATCCCGCGTGGCAAACACACTCGACCCCTCTCCTTATCTAGGGATGCCAGTGGCGATTACTGGGTTTCCAGAACGCCCGATTAATTGCGAGTCATGAGAAGTGTATGGGGCGCGACATCGCGCCGCGCCCCATTTGACTGTGCCTATCTTTTCGGGCGATTTAACTGTCAACTTACTTCCGGCTCTGCGCATCCATCGCAGCTACCGCTGCCATAGCGACGATATGTTCAACCTCGTCACCGGCCTGAAGGACATGCACCGGGGCATCCATGCCCAGGAGAATTGGGCCAATAGCCTCGGCGTTGGAAAGCCGGTCTAGCAGTTTATAGGCGATATTGGCGGAACCGAGATCAGGGAAGACCAGGATATTCGCGTCTTTAACCTTGCTGAATGAATAGCGTTCTTCAACAATTTCGGCTACAACTGCTGTATCCGCCTGCATTTCACCATCAACCGGAATGTCCGGGCGTTTTTCCTGAACGATTTCGACTGCACGCCGTACCTTGTCGCTTAGTTTGTGGGGCGTACCGCCAAAGTTCGAGAAGGAGAGCATCGCCACTTTGGGTTCAATATCCAGGGTACGGGCGAAATCTGCTGCCAGAATCGCGATTTCCGCAAGGGTTTCAGCATCCGGGTCAATATTCACGGTGGCATCGGTAAACAGGTAGACCCGCCCTTTGACGACCATGATATATACACCGCTGGCATGTTTTGTACCTGGCCGAGTATGGAAGTATTGCAGCGCCGGACGAATGACATGCGGATACTCGTGCGTCAAGCCATTAACATAGGTGTCAGCGTCGCCTAATTTCACCATCATCAGCCCGTAATGAGTACGGGTGGTGAGCAGACCCGTCACCAGGGCGCGATTGAGGCCTTTACGCTGGCGGTCTTGTAACAGGGTGTCTGCGTAGCGATTGAAGTCCGTCTTATTGCTGTACGGGTCAATGATTTCCGGGTTGAATTCCAGGGCAAGTTCTTTAATCTTTGCTCGTACTTCTTCCGGGTCACCCAGCAGAATGGGGATGCCGATGCCCTCTTCCTGCACGCGGGCGGCAGCGCGAATGATTTTCGGCTCGTCGCCTTCGGGGAAGACGATGCGTTGTTTGGGGCCCATCTTGGCTTTGTTGATGATGTTGGCACGAAGCTGCTGCCCCAGTCCCTGCCGCCGGAGGAGATTTTCGCGGTAAGCATCCAGGTCAATCTGCCGTTTCGCGGCGCCGCTTTTCATTGCCGCCTCAGCGATTGCAGGGGCAACCCACAGCAGCACACGCGGATCCAGTGGTTTTGGGATCAGGTATTCACGTCCAAACTTAATGGAGGTTTTCCCATAAGCATTCAGCACGCTATCGGGGACATCCTCATGCGCCAGCGCTGCCAATGCGCGGGACGCGGCCATTTTCATTTCTTCATTAATCCCGGTGGCATAGACATCCAGCGCGCCCCGGAAAATGAAGGGGAAGCCGAGTACGTTGTTGACCTGGTTGGGGTAGTCGCTGCGTCCGGTGCCGATAATGGCATCCGGGCGTACTGCCAGCGCGTCTTCTGGCTTGATCTCCGGGTCGGGGTTTGCCAGGGCGAAGATAATGGGGTCTTTTGCCATTTTCTTCACCATATCCGGTTTTAAAACCCCGGCTGCGGATAGCCCCAGGAATACATCCGCGCCTTCCATTGCGTCGTCCAATGTTCGGGCAGTGGTGTCGGCGGCGAATTCGGCCTTGTACTTATTTACACCGTCCCGCCCTTTGTAGACCACACCTTTCGAGTCGGTCATAATGATGTTTTCGCGGCGGACACCCAGGGTCACATAAAACTTGGATGTAGCGATGGCGCTCGCGCCTGCGCCTGAGACGACGACTTTCATGTCTTCCAGGCGTTTACCAATGACTTCAGCGGCATTGATGAGCGCGGCCCCGGAAATAATCGCTGTGCCATGCTGATCGTCATGAAAGACCGGGATTGGCAGTGCTGCCTTAAGCTGCTGTTCGATCTCAAAGCATTCAGGCGCTTTGATGTCTTCCAGGTTGATTCCGCCGAATGTGGGTGCGATGGCCTTGCAGAAGGCAACCATGTCTTCAACGGTGTGGGCATCTACCTCGATGTCGAACACATCGACATCAGCAAATCGCTTAAACAGCACACCTTTGCCTTCCATAACCGGCTTGGAGGCCAGCGGCCCCCGGTCGCCCAGCCCAAGAATGGCCGTGCCGTTTGAGATGACCGCGACCAGATTGGATTTTGCTGTTAGCTCGTATGCGGTTAAGGGGTCACGCTCGACTTCAAGCACGGCCTCAGCAACGCCTGGAGAATAGGCCAGTGATAAGTGGTGTTGAGTAGTCAGTGGTTTAGTGGGAGTGACTTCAATTTTGCCAGGTCGTCCCTGACGATGGTAGTCAAGCGCATCTTTTTTGGTGATTGCCATCAGTATCTCTCCTAAGAATATGTCATTGTATTTTGCAAACACCTTCGCTTCCCGATCTTCAGTCCCGTATCTAACTGAAGTGGGGAATTCCTTACAAAGGAAGGCAAAACCCTGCCGGTTAAATAATCGGCCAGTAGGCAAAGGTTATTGCACTTGACAATCATATATTATAACTCGTATAAGGCTTTTTAATGAATAATATGATACCTATCACCCTGAAATCCCGATAATATTCCCGAAAGCTGCGGACACTGCATTTTCGCGCTGCATTTCTGTGAAAATTTTCTGAATAGCGTGGTTAGCGTATTGCCAAAAGTGTAAAAAATGATTAATATGAATTTGTAAAATTTATTTTCAGCCAATGTTTAACCTGGGGGTGTAACATGGTGGTTGCTGCAACACGCGATCAAATCCAGTCTGAAGACCGGACAATAACTTACATAATGCAGACCGCTTATCAGCAATTATTGGAACTGCATCATGAGCTTTATCCTCGTATTCGCAATCACAAGATTGATCTACACACACGCTGGCAGAAGTCGAATATTGTGGCATTTGACTCCGCCGCGACAACGATTCAGGGAGGCGACACCGCCGCGCTGGTCTATTTCCGGTCACGCGAACAGGCGGTTCAGGTGGAGCGTTTGATGGGCAAAGATGGCGCTATGGTCAACAGCGTGATCGAAACCTACCGCCACCCTTTAATTGAGCTGCGTCTGACTCCGCAGAACCTTGTGGTGGAACTCATTGTCTCGCCTGGCGCGTGGTATGACCAGCAAAACCTGGCGGGTAAATTGACGATCCCTCAATGCTATGACGAGTTTCGTGAATTCCTGCATGACCTGGACACAGATTTTCACTTTGGTTTTTGGGACGGGTTGGAACTGGGAGATATGCAGATCGAACTCCGGTATCTGCTGCGCGGACACAGTCTGAATGAGTGGATGGACACTTTCGCGGCGGGGTATGACTGGTTGCGGATTGGCAAATGGTATTCTGTCGATGACCTCAAGTTGGATGCCCCAGAAACTGTGAATGACATTTTCAATAAGTTACAGAAACTGCACGCTATCTACGAATTTTTGCGTTGGACAAGTAACAACAATTACCGCAGTTTCTTTGAGAAGCACCGTCGGAGATAGCTGGGCGTGGTGTGGCAATCAGAAGGAACACATGGGCGGGGGATTCCCGCCCCGATGCGGTGAATCAGTAAGATACACCGTCGTTTTCGCGGATTATCTCCACTGTGCCATCGCTTAATCCACGCCGCAGCGCCTCGGTATCCAGGTCAATGATACCTTTTCCGGCGATGGTGATATATAGATGGTCTACGCCGATGACACTGCCTTTGGCGAGTGTTTTACCGTATTCCAGGATGGTGACATACTCTCCTACCCTGGGCAGGCGGTGGCGTTCCAACCGCCGTAGTAAACTCATGTTTTGCGCTCCTTAAACGGCTCATGTCCATAGCATAACACAAAATTACTCAGATAATCTCGTATTGATCTCCCCACAACGCGGCGGCATCGGCTACGATGGATTGGGTCCCAGCGATGAGAATGGTCCCATCCGTCCCGGCCTGTTGTTTCGCCAATTCCAGGGCATCAGCCAGGCTAGGGGTATGGCGCACATTCGGACTATACTGGTTCGCCAGCGATACAGCCAGCGTCGCATCGGGAAAATGCAAAATCGGGTTGCGGGTAGTCTCCGTGAGGATGAGACTGTGACAACCTTTGCTCATCTCAGCATAGACCCCGGTATAGTCCTTGTCACCCGGCACGGCCACAATCCCCACGATTGCCCCGCTGCAATCGTCCTTCACACTTTCCAGGAATGACGCCGCCGACTCAGCGTTAATCGCGCCATCTATGTATACAATAGGGTTCTCCTGGAGCTTCTGGCAGCGCCCCGGCCAGGTGACATCCGCCAGCCCAGCACGGATACGAGCCACATATTCCGGCGAACCGTGCGGTATTCCCGCTAGCCGCCCATGCATGTTCCCGGCTGCAATCACTGCCAGCGACGCATTCATCGCCTGGTAACGCCCGCGCAGCGTCAGCGTGACTTCGCCATAGCGATTCAGCTTGAGGCGAATGCCGTTTTCGGAGGGACCGATATATTCGGCCAGGTCGGTCGGCGCAATCCAATTAAACTCGGTGTTCTGGGTTTCGGCTTCGGTGCGCAGTACGTCCAGCACTTCCGGGGCTTGTGGCACGCTGTAGGCGTAACCGTAAGGTTTGATGATACCGGCCTTGTGCCACGCGATGCGTTCCAGGGTCGGCCCCAGGTAATCGGCGTGTTCGAGCATAATTGGTGTGAATAAAGAGAGTTTGTTGGGGGCAAGGGCGATGTCGTCAAAACGCCCGCCGCGCCCGACTTCCAATACCGCCGCCGTGATCGCCTGCTCATCAAACCATTGCAAGGCGATTGCCAGGAATATCCCCTGAGGGCTGAAATACTGCTGCTCTGTCAAGCCTTCCTCAATGAGGTCAATTTCCGGCGCGAGTCCTGAAAGGATACGCAAGAAATCCGGTTCGGGAATCATCCGGCCATCCGCGCGAATCCTTTCGCGCCAACTGACGAGGTGCGGGCTGGTCATCAACCCGACCCGGTGGCCGAGGTGCTGTAAAAGTTTGGCGGTAATGACCGTGGTCGAGCCTTTACCCTTGCTGCCAGTCACCACCGCGTATTCGCGGGGTTCGTCAAACAGATCGCGTGCCAATAGCAGACGGCGGGTCGGGGTGGTGTTGCGGCTGTGTTCGTCCAACCCGCGATCCACTCCGCGTAGTTTCCGCAGAGATCGAAAGATGTAGGTAATGGCCTGTTCTTCAGTGGTGAAACGCATTTTTCTGACCATCTCTCACCGAGGTGACGATCATCGGAGCTCCAGATGGGCGGCGGCTAACTGCCCCCAGATTGAAGTCGGATCGTCACTCCAAAGGGTAAAATAAGCATGTTTCGCATTGTCACGAGCGCCGATGAGATCATAGCTGAAGGCTTGTAAGAACCGCGCCGCCGAATCCAGTGGTATACCCGGGTTTTCCTGTATGAGGTTGTCTATCTGGCCTAAAACCGCGCTGGCATTGTGCGAATCGAGCAGCATCCGTAGCGCACCAGGCGGGGGCATGAGTTTTTCGGGCTGTTGGGTGACGGGCTGGAATGCTGTCGGGGGATCAATGGCTTCGGCTGTGTAGGTATCACGAGCCAGTGGCGCGAACGCCCACCAGTAATCGTACCCGGCCAGAACAAATCGCACGGCCTGCCGGTCAAACTGCCCGATGCCAGAAAGCGTGACCATATCGGATACCGGGATTCCGCGCATGTCCAGTTGATCGCGGATTGGGAGGTCACGCCGCAGCGGGTCCTGGCTGAACTGGCGCGCTAATACCTGATCCACGTCACAGACTCCGTATGCGGTTGCGTGTTGCAGGGTGGCACAGATCAACAACGGAGTGGTATTGGACTGGGCGGCGATGGTCTGGAACGCAGCCGTTTGTGCAGCCAGCCATGATCCCGACTCTGCTGTGGCGGCCAACCGTTCGACCTGACCAAGCGCCAAGTCTGCCCGGCCTTCCAACACACGCAGCATCGCTACCATCATCGCTGCGCGGTCAACAACAGCGGCATCGTTCAGCGTGGCAGTCTGAATTACGTTTTCAATCGTAGTAATCGCTTCATCAACCGGCAGTTCAAATAATGGCTCGGTCTGATATAACCGGCAGCCGGTGGAGTTCTGAAGGCTGTATTCCCCCGGCTCTGCGGCAGGGCGGAAGAAGTTAAATATCCAACTCCAGGTGATGTCCCGTTCGCCCAGGCAGTTCCATTCCGGCGATTCAACCTGATATTCGGTGACGGTGAGGTGGTTGCTGTCACGCGGCCATTCGACCAGTGAGCCAAACTGTAATGCCTGCCCCGGTTGAATCAGATTAGCGACACTTGCGCTGCGCCAGCCGAAAATCAGAAACTCGCGGTTAATAGCATTCGTGTAGTCAAGAGACAGAACGAACTCTTCCAGGCCATCCTGGTTGACATCGCTAACCCGTTCCAGGCTGACTTGGGCGATATTGTTAAAGGGTGCAGCCGGAATAGTCGCCACGCCATCCAGGAAGCTGTAGACTTCACCTATCCGATGGACTGGCACATAGTCATCATAAAGAATGGTGTCTGCTGTTGTCGCATCTGCCGGATACTGGATATGCACCAGTGCCTCTAATGTGCCGCTCCCGTCCAGATCGAGGGGCATCATTTCCAGGGAGAAACCGGCGGCAGTGTAGGTGTTGAACACATCCAGTGGCGGCTTTAGGCCGTCTAACAGAGTCACGACATAGGGGCGAACCACACTGCGCATATCCACCGAACCACGCGGCGCTTTCAGCATCGCCTGTAAAAGCTGTTCGCGCTGCTCCGGGCGGCGCGGCGCGTTGGGAAAACGTTGTGCCAGTTCCAGTTGCAGCAGGCGAATTACCTGCTGGCGCTCGACTTCGCCCGGCATCAACCGCCCCACCTGCTCAAGCAGGACGTTGACCAACGTCGTCTCATCCCAACGACGCAGGGCGTAACGTTCTTCGGGCGCTGCTGGCACGGCAACCACCGGATTCAAGCGGGGTTGGGGCGTGTTGGTTGCCAGTGCCAGCGGTGTAGGCGGCGGGGTGTTTGTCGCAAATCCCGGCGAATCTTCCTGGGCAGCCAACGGCATCCCAACAACCATCACCAGAACCAAAAGACAGGCTAACCATAACCATCCAAACACATGTCGGAAACGCATCTTGTTTTCCCCTTTGAGTCATTACAGCAGTAGTTTACATAAACGGCGTGAAAACTACCAGAAAAGATTAGCCTGTCTGGTGGGAACAAAAAAGAGGCTGATTGCCCCTTTTTAATGTGACATCTATACGGCCCTGAATCAGGCGCGAACAAAACTTACATGCAAAACCAGATGTCCCAGCCGCAGGTCATCACCATCGCGCAGGATACGGGGCTGATTTGGCACTAACCGCTGCCCGTTTAGATAGGATCCGTTGTGACTGCCCAGATCAACAATATTCAGAGCACCGTCGCGTTTGACAATGACGATATGACGCCGGGAAACCCCCTTATCCTGGGCATCATAAGGCTCCAGATCAATATCAGGTACTTCATTGGAATCGGGATCACGGCGGCCAACGACCAGCTCTTCAATGGAATTCGCATCATAAACGAACGATTCTTTCGCGCCACGCACTTTCAATACCAGATTAGTACGGTCTCCGAAACGTGCTGTACCCCACCTCGGCTCGTTTTCCTCGGTATCGGTGTTACCAAGCGCGCGGGTTGAAATACTGCGCATGGCGGCGTCTTGCATTTCGTCTTCTGGTTCTGGATTGCTATTTTCTGTCACTTTTAATCACCCATGTACCAACTCTGCTTGCCCGGCTTCCGGCAAGGGCTGCTTAGGATAGGCACTGACCGTTGCATGAAGCATGGATCCTTCGTTTATTCGCGTGTCTATACGTCCGCTTCCTGATGTGTTCTATTTGTCGTTCACAATGCGTTTAATACTGGCAAACGCTAAAGCATTTTTTATAGTTTACAGCACAAATTAGGATAACACGAAGCGGTATTATAGTTCCCATGCGCATTATTGTACCATTCTTTAAGACACTCACCATTAACTTTTACCGCCAGGTTAGAAAATACATCCCATTTTGATCGGGTGTTGGTTTGGAAATGTTCGGTTACTGGACGCTTTTCTCATAGGGTGTTTATATTCATCTTATTGATCTTTGATGGTTTGACCGTTATCATCTGATATGATAACCCCTGAGCCGTAATTCGGTTTGAATTTGCTTGTGTATTGCTTTTTCCTGATTATTATGCAAGGAAACAGGTGTATTTTATTGAGCGTGGATTACAATATTGGTACCAGTTGTCATCTGGTTATGGATAGAAAGGAAGGAAGCCTGAGAACCGGAACCCCGGTTTTGGCTGCTGTTTCTCGTGAACAATAAACCCAACAATGAGTCACCTAACAGTAACTCCCCTTTGCCTAACCGGAACGCCCAGCGATTCTGGCTGATTTTAGGCGCAGTGGTGATAGTTCTCTTTCTCTTTGCGTTTGCCACACCCAGCAACTTTTCAAGCGACAACCCGTTGACCCTGGATGGCCTCGCTGATGCTATTTCTGCGGGTGAGGTATCCCAAATCCAGGTGTTTGGTGGTCAGGATGTCGTGGTGACGTATACGGATAACACCAAACACAGCTACTATAAAGAACGCGAGACCGACCTGTTCGCTGCTCTGGAAACGTTCGGCGTTACGAAAGCCGACCTGAGCAAACTGACTTTTTCGGAAGAACAAGGCGATAACACGTTTAGTGTGCTTTTCCAGATCCTAATTGCGGTGGTGCCGACGCTGCTGATTATCTGGTTGCTGTGGCGGATGATGCGCTCGGTGCGCTCCGGGCAGGACCAAGCGTTGAGCTTTGGTCGCAGTCGCGCCCGTGTCACCCGTGATATGGAACGCCCCCAGGTAACGTTTAATGATGTCGCCGGGGCGGAGGAAGCCAAAGAGGAATTGAAAGAGATCGTCGAATTCCTCAAAGAGCCGGAGAAGTTTATTCGCCTGGGTGCACGTATTCCCAAAGGTGTGCTGATGATTGGCCCGCCCGGAACGGGTAAAACCCTCATGGCGCGGGCGGTGGCTGGAGAAGCGGGTGTGCCGTTCTTCAGTATTTCCGGTTCTGAATTCGTTGAAATGTTTGTGGGGGTGGGTGCGTCCCGCGTGCGTGACCTGTTTGAACGCGCCAAGGCCGAAGCGCCCGCCATTATCTTCGTGGATGAGATTGACGCCGTTGGGCGACATCGTGGCGCAGGTTTGGGCGGCGGTCATGACGAGCGCGAACAGACACTCAACCAGATTCTGGTTGAGATGGACGGTTTCGAGACCGGCACGAATCTGATTATCATGGCGGCGACGAATCGCCCGGACATCCTCGACCCGGCGCTGCTGCGTCCAGGCCGGTTTGACCGTAAAGTGGTGATGGACAACCCCGACGTGAAAGGCCGTGAGGAAATCCTCAAGGTGCATGTGAAGGGTAAGCCGCTGGCGAATGATGTTGACCTGGAGTCAATGGCGAAGATCACAGCGGGTTTCTCCGGCGCTGACCTGGAAAACCTGATTAATGAGGCGGCCATTCTGACGGCTCGGCGCAACAAGAAGGCGATTGGGATGAGCGAACTCCAGGAGAGTATGGAGCGCGTCATCATGGGGCCAGAGCGCAAGACCCGCGTGATTACCGATGAGGAAAAACGCAAAACGGCTTTTCATGAAGCTGGTCATGCGATTTTAGGGTTTATGCTGGATAACGCCGACACTGTCCATAAGATCACAATTATCCCGCGTGGTCGGGCCGGGGGATACGTCCTCTCGCTGCCGGAAGATGGTTTGTTCCGTACCCGTGAATGGTTTGAAGACCGGATCACGATGGGTATGGGCGGGCGTGCCGCTGAAGAGATTATCTTCAATCAGTTCACGACTGGCGCGAGCAGCGATTTACAACAGGCGACCAGTATGGCGCGGGCGATGATTACGCAGTACGGGATGAGTGATGTGCTGGGGCCACGCACCTTTGGGAGCGGCAGCGGCGCGGTGTTTCTGGGGCGCGAGATGTACGAACAGCGCGACTACAGTGAACACATCGCGGAAGAAATCGATAAGGAAGTGCTGCGCATTGTCCAGACAGCCTATGATCGGGCGCTGGACACGCTGAACGCGAACCGCGATAAGCTGGATGAATTGGCGCGGGTGCTGATTGAGCAGGAGACACTGGATCGGGCCGGTTTTGAGGCCATCATGAACACATCCATGAATGGTGTGCCGCCCACGCTGGAAGACCAACCGGAAAGCTAATTCCCCGGTCTGCTCTTGTGAAAACAATCGCCCCAGGCTAAAAACCCGGGGCGGTTTTGTTTTACGATGTGTCTCTTGTGATTTACTCCACCCAGACCGGGAGATGTCCCAGGGCAACAATGTTTGACCACGCCGCCCGATCTCCCTCAGTGAAGATGGCGGTCTCCGCGACGATATTTGCCCCGGCTTTTCCTAAGATCAGACGCATCCCCTGGAGCGTGCTGCCGGTGGAAATGACATCATCTACCAGAATTACCCGTTTGCCTTTTACAAGCTGCCGGTCTTTTTCATCCAGATATAGTGTTTGCGGCGCACCGGTGGTGATGCTCAGGGTTTCTGATTGCAACGCGTCACCCATGTAGGGCTTGTAGGATTTCCGCAAAACGACGTAAGGCATCATGTTCATTTCGGCGGAGAGGGCGTAAACCAGGGGGATACTCTTGGCTTCCGCCGTCACCAGCGCATCCGGCTGGTATTCCCGCAGTTTTGGGGCGAGCTCCCGGCTGACGGCCTGTACCAGTTCGGTATCGCCCAGGATGTTCAGAATGGCGATTTTAACACCTGGTTTGATTTCAAATAGACGTAGGTCGCGTTTAACTCCCGCGACTTCAACGGCATAAGTTTCGTAGGTCATAACCAACCTCAGATCATCAAGAAAAGGTAAAATATGCAGCCAAATTATAACATACGCCGTATGGGAAATAAGAATGTGATTCTGGCTGTTGGCCGTTGGCTTTTTAGGATCTTAGCTAGTTAGCACTTTAGCATCTTAGGCTTTTGGGCTAACAAACTGTCAGACGGCTGTTTTCTGGCCGCTGGCTTTATAACAATTGATCTTTAGGCTAACTGGCTGTCAGATTGCCTTTGCCTGACAACTGATCGCTGACAGCTAGAAGCTGATGGCTCATCTCAGGCGGCGCTCTTTGTCGCCGCTGCCTAAGCGTTTGCGGGTGCGTTCTACGGTGTCGCCGCTGACCCCCGTTTCCTGTACGATGGCATCATAGAAAGCCTGGTCATAGTTGCGCGTTTTGACCACCACCGGCATCGGGACAGCATGACCCATGATAATCGCCTGCTGGCGAGTGTCGAGCCGTGCCAGGACTTCGCGCAGGCTCTGTGCGCCGCTGATGCCAGTCAACACTGCGTTGATGTCCCGGTCATTGTCAAGCAGGGCGGTGACGCGCGTTCCGATCTGGCTCATCACTTCTTCGTCAATCCCGCTGGGGCGCTGGTCAACCACCAGCAGTGTGACATTATATTTTCGCAGTTCGCGGGCGATGATGCCAAAAATCGTCTGGCTGGCGATGGCCGGGTCGAGGAATTTGTGCGCTTCCTCAATCGTGATGAGGAGCTGTGGCGGCTCATGGGCGGCATCGCCTAACGCTTTTTCGACCTTTTCTACGTATTGGCGATGGATACGCCGGGTGAGATAGTTGGCGACCAGAATATAGGCTTCCAGTTCGTTCCCGTAGCGCCCGAATTCCAGCACGACGCTTTGCTGCCGCTCAACCAGCAGGTTGATAATCTCTTGCACACTGTCGGTGATTGTCTCCTGTGAGAGGAAGTCCCACCGCTCGAAACGTTGTAAGCGCCGCTGAAGCGCGGAATACGTGCCGCCACCGATGTTGGTGTTCTCCACGATGTCATTGAAGTCATCTACTTCGTCTTTGAGCAGTCGCAAAATCCAACTTTTCCCCCATCGTTTGCGCATCGTGTAGGCGGCATCAATCATTGCGTCGGACAGGTTCATGGTCGCCCGCAGCATGGCAATGTCTTCCGGCTCGATTTCGTCCAGGCCTAATTTCACCTCGAAGTCGTATTTCGCATTACGCCGCCGGGATGATTCCGCGTCCAGGGTGATAATCGTCACGCGTCCAGGGAATAGTTGGGCAAGCCCTTTCGCCTTCGGGCCGCGTTCATCGGTGACTTCCCAGCCGTAGTCATTGTGCATGTCAAAAATCAGATTGACGGCCTGCTTCCGGGCGATCACCCCGGCCAGCAGCACCCGCGTGAGGAAACTTTTGCCCGTGCCACTTTTGCCGAATACGCCCACCGAGCGTTCGACTAACCGCTTGAGGTCGAGGTTAATTTGCGTCTGTTCCAGTTCGAGCGGCGCGCCGACGTTAAAATGTCTTGTGTCTTCGTCGCCAAAAACGGCGTTCACATCGCCGACAGTGGCGTTCATGACCGGCATAAAGTGGCTGGGAATCGTCTTGACCGGTCTAGGTTCGGCATCTGCTTCATCAATGGAGAGCATCGGTGCGACAGATACCAGCCCGTAAGCCGCCGTCCCGATGTATATATCCCGCAGAAACGGGTCATCCATATCGGGCGGGCTGTTCTGGATAGCCGGGTTGGTGTTATCCAGGGCAATGTCGGTAATCATGCAGAAGAAGCGTTTCCCAGACGCGCCATGCACCACAACATAGCGCCCGACAGCTAGCTCTTCAATCGGCTGGCCGCGATCTAGCTTGACCATCAGCCCTTTACTGAGTGAACCGCCGACCACGACCCCCAGGCGCTCTGGTCCGGCGTACATGGCTGAACTCTGTGGAAACCAGTCATCCAGATTTTCAACTTTGCTGTAGGTCATACGGGACTCCTCGCCGGAAAGTGATCGGTCAACACTCGCTATTGTAGCGCAAGGCCTTATTCTGAGCGATTGGAACACGGTGTTAAAACATTTGTTCTATTATAACACACTCTCCTGGATTTATCACCCTGAAATCGGAAAGTCTAAAGTAAAAGGGAGACGGCACGTTCAGCGCCGTCTCCCAAAACGGGGGGTATATAGGGGGTTGTCGTGTTAAGGTTGGTTAGTCGTGTTTCCCTCCAGTGTTACGGTTCTGGTTGGCGTCACCGGCAGGGACACAATCGTCGTTGGTGCAGTCGTGGGTCTGGTCGCGGTCCTGGTCGCGGGATTGCTCCGGGACACAGTCAACGGTGGTGCAGGTCTGATCGCGGAGTTGATCCCGTGTCTGCAGGCCGGGGGCATTGATGATAGCTTCTTCGGCATCCATTTGCCCGTAACGCTGCATCCATTGGCAGATCACCGTATCATTTTCGGCTTCCTGGCAGTAGCGGTAAGTGTAGCGGTAGGTATAGTACGCCAGAAGATTGGCACCTGGATTTTCCGGTGTGGGGGGGATCACCAGTTCCTGCCCGACCTGAAGCATGGCATTCACTTGCAGGCAGTTCGCCGCCCGAAGCTGATCAACAGTGACCCCGAAGCTCACACCTAACCCGGACAGGGTATCGCCGTTCTGAACCCGATAGATATTGCCAATCAGCAGTGGCGTACACGCTTCCTCTTGCGCGGAAACGATCATCCCGCTTCCAGCAATGACCAGCAATGCGACTAATATCAGGCCGATTCCGAAAATTCGTTTGTGTGTCAGATTGATCATTTTCATCTCCTTTGTTGTCAATCTGTGACAATCATCTATGTTGTCCGGGGAGGAGCTAAAAGGTTGCGCTCATCAACCAGCGATTCGTATAAAGTGTATAATTTCACAAATGGAATTATTTAGGCGTTCAACCGGTTGTCGATGTCAACAAGGGGGTACTTTTTTCCATGACTTGCGGCTGTTTTCGCGGCGACATGGTACACTCTCCCCAAATCGGGCTTCTAGTCGAAAAGATGTAAGGGGTAGCGATGCACTTGCACACTTTTTCCATTGTGGCGTATGCACCCAAAGAGGACGCCTGGGGTGTGGCGGTTGCCAGTAAATTCCTGGCGGCGGGCGCGCTGGTCAGTTGGGCGCGGGCAGGGGCCGGCGCGGTTGCGACCCAGGCGCTGGCTAAAGTCGGGTTTGGGCCGGACGGATTGGCGATGCTGGGAGCGGGCAAAAGCGCCGGGGAAACATTAGCCGCTCTACTGGCGGATGATCCCCAGCGTGAACGGCGGCAGGTTGGCATTGTGGATGCTCAGGGTGGGGCTGCGGCGCACACCGGGAGCGAGTGTCATGATTGGGCTGGTCACAAAGTCGGAGAGGGGTTTACCTGCCAGGGCAACATCCTGGTCGGGGCGGAAACGTTGGAAGCGATGGCCGCCGCGTTTACACAGACCTCCGGCGAACTGGCAGATCGCCTGGTTGCGGCACTGCTAGCCGGAGATAGTGCGGGCGGGGATAAGCGGGGCAAGCAGGCGGCGGGCGTGCTGGTCGTGCGGGCCGGGGGTGGCTATGGTGGCGACACCGACCATTACCTGGATTTACGGGTGGATGATGATGCCGACCCGATCAGGAAGCTGGCACAGTTAGTCAAGACCCATCACCTGTTTTTCGGCAAGCCGCGCCCCCAGGACCAGATACCAATTACTGATGACATCGCCAGCGAACTGCAAACGATGATGCTGGAACAGGGATATCTGGTTGGGCAATCGGATGGAGTGTGGGATGAGGCCTCTCAGCAGGCGTTCTGGGCGCTGGTGGGGAACGAAAACCTGGAAGAGCGCTGGAATTTAGAGCAGTCCCCTGACAAAATCGATAAGGTCGCACTCGAGTACCTGCGGAAGCGATTTGCCGAATAAGGCGTCGTGGGGCTGTATGCGCCGTGATTCTGCAACCCGATACGCCCTACCGCTCCTCATTATGTTGTTTGTGGCAGGGCTGCGTTTTCATGCCCTGGGGCAGGATACCCGTTTTCACCCGGACGAGGCGCTTTTTGCTACCTTTGCGCGTCAGGCCGCCGTGAATGGGGATTGGCTGCTCCTGGGCAATCTGGATAAACCCCCACTGACGATTTACGCCAATGCGCTTTCGATGATGTTCACAGGTGTGACCACCTTGCCGGACGGCGTGCTGACGCTGGACGCTCACCGGGGCGAGTTCTCCGCGAGGCTGCCCGGTACATTGGCGAGTATCCTCCTGGTCGCGGTCATGTATGCCCTGGCGCGGCGGTTGTATCCTGGGGAGCGCCCCTACGTTATGCCATTGGTGGCGATGCTGTTAATGGCGCTTTCGCCGTATGCGATTGCTTTCAGCGCGACGGCCTTCACCGATGGTCTGATGCTGCTGGCGATCACGCTAGCGCTTTGGCAGGGGGCAAAAGGGCAGTGGGGATGGGCTGGTTTGTGGCTGGCCGTCGGTTTTGGCTGCAAACAGCAGGCGTTGTTCTATGTGCCATTGGTTCTATTGCTGTTGGTTCGCCGTTCAAGAACCGGACGACACTCTTATGTTGCCGGATTTCGGCGTTTTGTCCTGCCATTGGTAGCGGGTATCGTGCTGCTGGTCATCTGGGACGCGGCGCGTGGGCAGGATACCAACCTATGGGCGCTGGCTGTTGCGAATAACGACCCTGGCCGTCTGGTTCAGCCGGATGAATTGCTGCCGCGTCTGAGTGTGTGGCTGGATTATGCCGGAGTCATGGCCGGGACGCCATTTGTCACGGCGACACTGGTGGGATTAGCTGTGGTAGCGCTGTTGGCGCGATTCCGCCGTAAAGATGAATCAATACCGCGCTTGCCCGCGCACCGGACTGACGCGATTCTCCTGCTGTATGTTGTGGCGTATAGTCTGCTGCACTGGCTGGTGGCTTTTAACTTGTATGATCGTTATCTGCTGCCGCTGCTGCCGCTGGTTGTGCTGCTGCTGGCGCGGGGTGTTACATGGCTTGTGCCGGTGTTTGCCAAAATAACAGATACGAATGCGTTCACCGGGCGACCACGCCGGGTCGCCCCTACAATCTATCTATTTGCGGGGATATGCCTGCTTATGTTGGCCTTGTTTCTACTACCCGCCTGGGATGCCAGCGAGGGGCGCGTTCCGGTGGGCGGTGATCGGGGGGAACATGCCGGGATAGATGCTCTGGCGGACTACATCAACGACAAGCCAGTCGCGACGGTCATTTATGACCACTGGCTGGGTTGGGAATTGGGCTACTATATGGGGGCGTGGACGAACAAGCGCCGGGTGTATTACCCGACGCCGGAAGCACTGGTACGGGACGCGCTCCAACTGCCGGAAAGCGAACCGCGTTATTTCCCCGCCCCGAATGATGCCCCCGTAACGCCCTGGTTAAGGGCGCTGCGGGAGGCGGGATTTGAAGTTGATGTGGATGCACGGATAGGGCATTATACCGTCTATGCGCTTATTCCCCCGGTTTTTTCGGCGGAATCCGCTTCAGTCGTTGAATCATTTTGGCCGGATCAGAGGACATGGTTTGCCGGTTGGCCTGGGTAACAGCACGATGCGAGTCGCCAGCTAACGGGCCGGTTTCCGGGGTCAGTTTCTGCTCAACGCCGGGATACCGCTCTTTCCAGTCATCGAGGAACACAGCCATCCATTCGAGTTCGGCCTGCATCATGGCGATGCTGTGGGTATACAGGGCGCGGATATGGTCGTCCCCATGATTTTCTTCCTGATGCCGCCCCCAGGCATGGCGAACGGTGTCCAGGCGAATTTTGAGGTCGGCCTGATGATGACGCAGCACACGGTAGACATGCGCCGGTTTGAGCGCCCCCAGATTCGCCAGCCCCAGCTCAAACCCGGAGCCTAAGGCACGGGGTTCGCGCAGCAGTTCCGCAATCGCGGTCTGTAAAACGCCACGTCCCGCGTCGGTGATCTCGTACACCTTGCGGGCCGGGCCGCGCCCTTCGGGATACAGCATGCCGGTAAGCAGTTTTTGCTGTTCCAGTTTGTTGAGGATGTAATAAATTGAAGAAAAGCCGATGGTCAGCCACTCGCGTATGCCACGTTCATCAATAATCTGTTGTAGTTCGTAGCCATAGCGCGGGCCTTCCGCGACCAGGCTGAGGATGGAAAGTTCCGCGTCCGTCATCACCATAAGATATATTCCAGAACTAGAATAGTTGATTGCCCTAAGAATAGCGAGTGGGGGAAGGGGCTGTCAAGGCGAAAGTATTGGTTTCATCGTATTGGCGGTTCGTCTATTGATAAACTCGTGAAAACAGGTGAAATGACATGCTATTAAAGTGGCATTCTGAAGATGAAAGAGTGTGAGCCTGCCGTAAGATTATGCTATAATCACCCACTCAAAATAACGGAAATTCCCGCGCCTGAGCTACAATCAATACAGCGGTACGGAAGGCGATTTCAGGCGACAACGCCCTTAAAAACCTGAGCAAACCGAGAAGTCCTCACAACCCGATTTCTCCTGGCTATACCCTGATTACCATACGCTTTTCGAGGAGGCGATACTTTGGACACCGATCTGCAAACTCTTTCCATTAACACCATCCGCACCCTGGCGATAGACGCCATTCAGAAGGCCAACAGCGGACACCCCGGACTGCCGATGGGGGCTGCGCCGATGGCGTATACCCTGTGGACGCAGTTTTTGCGCTACAACCCGCGTAACCCGCAGTGGGCGAACCGGGATCGTTTCATCCTGAGCGCGGGGCATGGCTCAATGCTGCTGTATGCACTCCTGCATCTGACCGGCTATGACCTTTCGCTGGATGAACTCAAGAACTTCCGCCAGTGGGGGAGCAAGACGCCCGGCCACCCGGAAGTCCATGAAACGCCGGGCGTAGAGATCACCACCGGCCCGTTGGGGCAGGGCGCGGCCAGTGCGGTAGGCTTTGCATTGGCAGAGGCGTATCTGGCGAAGTATTTCAACCGTCCCGGTCATGAGATTGTGGATCACTACACCTATGCGCTGGTGGGAGACGGCGACCTGATGGAAGGTGTTTCCTCCGAAGCCTGTTCGCTGGCGGGAACATGGGGACTGGGCAAGCTGATTTTCCTCTACGACGACAATCACATTACGCTGGATGGCGAAACCGTGATGACGTTCACCGAGGACGTGGCGCAGCGTTTCGAGGCGTATGGCTGGAATATTCTGAAGGTTGCGGATGGTAACGATGTTGAGGCGATTGCCCGCGCGATTCAGGTGGCGAAGAATGTGGGGGATAAGCCGACGCTGATTGTGATTCAGACGGTGATTGGCTATGGCAGTCCGCACAAGCAGGGGACGAGCGAAGCGCACGGTAGCCCGCTGGGTGAAGAAGAAGTCCGGCTGACGAAGGAATTTTACGGTTGGCCGACGGATAAGCCCTTTTACATCCCGGAGGCGGCGCTGAATCACTTCCGTGAGGCCGTTGGGCGCGGGTCGGACTATGAAGAGGAGTGGAATGGGCGTTTCCAGGCGTGGGCGGCAGAATACCCCGACCTGGCCGCCGAGTGGGAACGGGCCTACAGCGGTCAACTCCCCGCCGGGTGGGACGCGGATTTACCGGCATTCCCGGATAAACCGGTGGCGACCCGTAGTGCTTCCGGGGTGGTGCTGAACGCCATTGCCCAGCATATTCCGACGATGATCGGCGGTGACGCCGACCTGGCGGGCAGTACAAAAACGCTCCTCAAAGGCGCGGAAAATACGTGGGAGGGTCGGCCTGCCGAGCGGAACGTGCGCTTCGGTGTGCGCGAACACGGTATGGGTTCGATTGTGAATGGGTTGGCACTGCACGGCGGGATCATCAAGCCGTATTCGGCCACGTTCCTCACCTTCAGCGACTACATGCGCGGGGCGATCCGGCTGGGGTCGTTGATGAACGTCCCGGCGATTTACGTGTTCACGCATGACAGTATCGGCCTGGGCGAGGACGGCCCGACGCATCAGCCGGTGGAGCATGTGGTGGCCTTAAGCGCCATCCCTAACCTGACGGTGATTCGCCCGGCGGACGCCAACGAGACGGCGGGAGCCTGGCACACGGCGATGACGCTGGCCGGGCCGGTGGTACTGATTTTTACCCGGCAGAATGTGCCGGTGCTGGCGGGTGACCAGGTGCGTTCCGGTGTAGCGCGGGGCGGCTACGTGCTGGCCGGAGACACAGCAGAAACGCCGGATGTGATTCTCCTGAGCCGGGGGAGCGAGGTGCATATCGCCATGGAAGCCTACCAGACACTCACAGCGGAGGGGGTGAAGGCGCGGGTCGTCTCCCTGCCGTCGTGGGAACTGTTCGAGGCGCAGGAGGCGGCCTACCAGGAAAGTGTTCTGCCGTCGGGTGTGACCGCCCGCGTGAGCATCGAGGCCGGGGTGACGCTCGGTTGGGATCGGTACGTGGGGAGCCGGGGGGTGACGATTGGTGTGAACCGTTTCGGCGCGAGCGCCCCGTATGAAACGATCTACGAACATTTCGGCCTGACGGCGGAGGCGGTGGTGAAGGCCGCGCGGGGGCTGTTGGGGAGGTAGACCGGTAGAATCGAAAAGGGGGCATGATGTGGGTGGTCATGCCCCGTATAGTTGTTGGCTACTGGCCTCTGGCTGTTGGCTTGTTAGCATTTTAGCTGGTTAGATTATCAGGTTAACGAGTGATTTTTACTGATAGCTGAAAGCTGACCGCTGAAGATGCACCATTCTTTGCCGGGATGCCTTTATCCCGACCTTACACCCCATAGAGCGTTATGGGTTAATCATCCGGTGAAATTGCGGCGAAAGTGAAATTCGCGGCGATTGCAGCGATGGCCGCAATCCTCCCGTGAGGTGGTCATAATTCCCGCCGCGATTCGCCGCGAATCCGTTGATTTCGCTGCGATGTGGGTGTTTTTGGTATCTGTGGGCGGTAGGGCATGGCGGTTCTCTGTCATCCTGACGTTTTCACCACCATACCACAAAAACGGCGGCCAATGGGGAATTTATGTTCAAACATTTGTTCAAATCGGGGTGGGTTTGTGTCCTACCACCTCAGACAAGCGCCAGCCCATTTCGCGCCGAGGGATGAATTCCCAACGCACGAGGCAGGCCGGTCCCTACGAAACCTGACATCAAGGGGACTTTAGATAGTCCGGCGGACGCCAAGAATGGCGTCCCTACGAATCGCCTTGATTTTTGAAGAACATTAATGCCCGGCAGACGGCCTGAAATAGGGCGTGCTATTCCCCTTCACCCGCCTCTTTCTCCGCCGCCCGTTTCGCCTGTTCCCGTTCGATGAGCGCCTCGATTTCATCCTGGTAGGGGAACTTGCCGATTTTGGCGGGGTCGTAAGGCGGCAGGTCAGGATACGGCTCACCCAGCGCGTCCAGCACGGCTTTCGCCCGTTCCAGCCCCCACCACCAGACATACGGTGGGCCGTCCGCCCAGGCTGCTTCGTAGGCTTGGAGGGCATATTCCCGCGCTTTCTCATGGTCACCGATGATGAGGTAGACTTCGGCGGCGTCAATATAATTTATACCTTGTTCAATGATCTCCCGCGCCCGGTTATGCTCACCCATATTGGCATAGGCTCGCGCTAGTCCACCGAGAACCCAGTCGGTGAATGATGACCCTGACTGACGGTAGAGTTGGATACTTTCCTCAAAATGCCGTGCCGCCAACGTGAAATCACCCGCCGCTAGCGCGGCCTCACCGCGCAGCCCTTTGACCTGGCGGAAAATCAGGGCGTTGTTACCTCTAATAGCAAGACTCTCGGCCTTGTCGAGCGCCGCACCCGCGTCCAGCCCGCGATAGATGAGCGTTTCGGCATAGTATTTCTCGACATCCGCCTGCCAGAAAATCTCATGCGGCGGGTGTTCCTGGAGGAAGGCATAAGCCGCCTCAGCTTCCTCCCATTGGTCGGTGTTTCTGTAGATGCCGAGCAGGAAGAGGGTTGACATGCTGGTTTGATTCTGGTTATCGGTTGCCTGGGCCAGTGCCAGCGCGGTTTCATTGACCCGCTGAGCCAGTGCGAGTTGGTTATCATCGCACAGGGAATTGGCGTAATTCAGCAGGCCACTGATGAGGTTGCCGAGGTCATCGTTGTCAATGTTGATTTTGAGATTCAATCCAGTAAGTACCAGCGACTCATCGTTCCGCCCAATGTAATAGAACATACCCGCTAGCGATGTGACAATGTTGCTCTGGTTGGCCGGGTCGCTCAGGTGCGGCAGCGTGTCAGTCCCATCCGAGAAGAGCGGGGTGAGCAGTTCGATGATGGTATAGTAGGCGGCAATGTTGTATCCCAAACGGTCACGCAGACGATTAACGAAAAACCGCGCCGCTTCGTCCCATTTCCCCGCGCCGACCAGCGCCCGGTAGATGGCGATGGTGTTCGTCAGGTCGGCCACCGTTTTCGCGCTCTCCACATCCTCTGCTGGCAGCGCTTCAAAATGCCCCCGGATGCGCTCAAAGGTCATTGTTTTGGCCTCGCCTTCGAGTTCATCAAAGACTGTGCCACGCACTACCGGGTGCATGTCGTAGGTGTCTTTCTCGCGATCCCAGCGCAGCAGGCCGCGCTCTTCAAGTTCGGTCAACAGTTCATCAAACTGCGACAGTGCTTTCAGGTATTCAGGGGATTTTTCGTAAACCTGATACGCTTCAAATTCCTTTTGATATTGTTCTCGTTCAACTCTTGGAGTGAAAATTCCCGATGGTTTTTGAGGTCTTGGACGTACATATGGATTGAATACCGCCAGCGTGTCGTAGGGGACGGCGTCGCCAAAGGCGGCGACCTGGCTGAGGAAGCGGCGCTGCCCGGCGTCCAGGCCGTCCAGCGCGTATCCCAGGATGTGGGTCTGGCTCTGTTTCAGGTCGAAGTCGCTGACATGCAGCGTGCGCCCCTCGACGGTGTACCAGCGGTCAAAGTCGCCCGGCCCACGCCGGAATTTCAGCACGCGCCCGGCCACCAGCTTGACGAGCAGGCTGTGGTAGCCGAACTGCGCCATGAACGTCCCGAACCTCCGTTCATCGGCCACCGTCACCCCGGCGGCGCGGGTCAGCGCCAGCGCGTCCTCCGGCGCGAGGCCGTTGAGGTGGACATGGGTGACACCTTTGTACAGTGTCGAATCACGGTCTTCCAGCGCCAGCGGCAGCAGCCGGGAACTGATGAGGACTTTACTGGGGTTGCAGGCCAGCAGGCCGCGCAGCACGTCATCGTCGCGGGGGTCGGTGCAGGCGCGGATGTCGCGGTCTTTGATGATCGATTCGGCCTCTTCCACCGTGTCGTCGCGCATCTGGGCGGCGTTCCAGCGGTGGTAAGCCACCAGCGCCCGCTCCAGGCCGTCCAGCACCAGCAGGTAGCGGCCCTGGCGCAGGGCTTGCAGGAGATCACGGAAGTTTTCCTTCATCCCGGTGGACTTGAGCGCGTCCGGGTCTTGGCGGGTGATATAGGCCAGCGCGTGGCGGACGAAGGCGGCCATCGTCGCGCCGCTCTCGTAGAAGCTCCACCACACGATGCCGTCAAAACCGAGTTTATCGGCGTGATTTTTCACCCATTCCCAGGTGACGGCGCTTTTGCCCATGCCGCCAATCGCCTCCACAATCAGCAGCGGGTCGTCGGAAGCTGCCCAGGCGTCCAAGCGGCGCAGTTCGTCGGTACGCCCGATAAACTCGCTCGTCAGGGTATAGGGCGGGTCGGCGTAGAACTCTGGCGGGGTGGGGAGCGGCGTTTTCTCCGGTGGGGCGGGGGTGCTGGTGTCAATCCCGGCGATTCTGTAGGCTTTTGCCTTCACGTCAGGATTGCCTAACGCCTGGATAATGTGGGCGCGTAGGTCGGCGGGAGAGTCGAAGAAGCCGACAACGTGTTTGGTTGTGAGTTCCTTCTTCAGGGCTTCCAGCTTCTCCTGGCCTTCCTTTTCCTGCTCGTAGAATGTTTTTCCTTCGGCAGCGGTGGCCGGGCCGGGATGTGTGCCACTCATGATGAAAATCAGCACCGGGATACCGCGCTGTAGGGCGTGGCGGTACTCCATTTCGGTGACTGAGAGTCGCTGCGGGTTGCGCGGGTCGTCGGGGATGTAGCCGTAGCGCATCCCAAAAATCCCGATGTAAATCTCGGCTTCATCCACCATTTTCAGCGATTCGCTGATGGCGTCCCCCAGTGAGGCGGTCAGGGTTTCCATGATAATCGGGTGCATCCCGGAGCGCAGGACGGCCTCGGTGGCTTGTTCGCGGTGGTCGGGTAAATCACGCGAGGTGCTGCTCAACATCACATCAATTCTACGGTCTTTCGATTTCATACGGCCTCAACTGTGCGTTAGCGGTGTGCTGTGGAGTCTATTATAGCGTGTTCTAACGTCCCTGGCGGCGATTTTCGGATGGATTCCGCTGTCAATTCTGTCTGGTCAAAGGTTTCGGCGGCTGTTATAATGCCGAAATGTGCAGGATGCACCCGGAGAGGTAGCGTAGTGGACTAACGCGCTCGCCTGGAACGCGAGTAAGGGTCACACCTTCGTGGGTTCGAATCCCACCCTCTCCGCACGACCAGCAGGGGCGGCGAACAGCTTGCCCCTGTTTGTTTTCCCCGGCATTGCGTCGGCCCTGCGAACACGCTACCATTAACCCCCTTAGAAGTTACGCAGAGCGCGTAGGGCGCACGGCGCACGGCACTGCCCCCTACGGGAAACCATGAAGTGAACTGCGTAAATCCTAACCCTTATCCTGATTTAGCCGGTAAAGGTCAGTCACCATGTTCGATCAAATCCTAGCCGCCCGTGAACGGCTGGCAGGACACGCCCACCACACGCCGGTGATGACCTCACATACCCTGAATGAACGGGTTGGCGCGGAAGTGTTCTTGAAGTGTGAGAACTTCCAACGGATGGGGGCATTCAAGTTTCGCGGGGCGTACAACGCTATCAGCCAGCTTCCCGACAAGCAGCGGGCGCGGGGGATTATCACTTATTCCTCCGGCAACCATGCCCAGGCGGTGGCGTTGGTGTGCCAGTTGTTCGGCGTCCCGGCAACAATTGTCATGCCGGATAACGCCCCGGCGACGAAACGCGCGGCGACGGAAGGCTATGGCGCGACGGTGGTGGCCTACAACCCCTCGGAGCAGGATCGTAAAGCACTGGCTGAACAGTTGGCCGCCGAACACGGCTACACGATTATCCCGCCGTATGACCATGTGGATGTGGTCGCGGGGCAGGGGACGGCGGCGGCGGAACTTCATGAGGACGTGCCAGGACTGGACATGCTGCTGACCCCCTGCGGTGGCGGCGGGCTGTTGAGTGGCTCGGCCATCGCCAGTAAAGGGATGCGGCCAGATTGCAAGGTGATCGGCGTTGAGCCGGAAGTGGCCGACGACGCGACTCGCTCCTTCCGCACGAAACAACTGGTGACGATTCACAACCCGCCGACCATTGCCGATGGCACGCGCACGCCCTCCCTGGGCGAAATCACCTTCCCGCTGGTGCTGGAATACGTGGACGACATGCAGACCGTCAGCGAGCAGGCCATTATTGAAGCAGTGCGCTTTCTGTTCTACCGGATGAAACTGGTGGTTGAGCCATCGGGCGCGTTAGGCGTGGCGGCGCTGCTGAGTGGGGCTGTCCCGGCCAGCGGGCGCGTCGGCGTGATCCTGAGCGGCGGCAACATGGACGCGGCGACGGTGACGACGATTTTGAACGGCTGAGTGTCCTGTGCGGTTATAGTCAATAGGGGAGTATCCCGTGCCCGAACCGATTCGAGTGCTGCATTTTGCTGATACCCATATCGGCATGGAAAACTACGGCAAAACTGACCCACAGACCGGTCTGAGCAGCCGGGTGGTGGATTTCCTGCGCCGCATGGACGAGATGATTGACTATGCTCGTGAACATGAGGTTGACCTGGTGATCTTCGCCGGGGATGCCTTTAAGACCCGTTCCCCCAACCCGACTTACCAGCGGGAATTCGCGCATCGTGTCCGTGATCTTTCGGAACTGGCCCCAACCGTGCTGCTGGTGGGCAATCATGATCTGCCGCCAACCGTGCTGAAGGCGTCCAGCATCGAAATCTACCAGACACTCTCTGTGCCGAATGTGCTGGTCGCCGCTGATTATGAAGTCCATGTCATCGAAACGCGGCGCGGGCCGGTGGCAGTGGGGACAGCGCCGTATCCGATCCGTTCGCGCCTGTTAGAAGAACGAACTGCCGCCGGGATGACAATTGCCGAAACCGATGTACTGCTGCAAGACCGCCTGACGGAGATCATTGAGTCTCTGGCGCAGACCGCTGAAACGTATGATATGCCACGTCTGCTCACCGGGCATTTTACGGTGAGTGGGGCAGTGACCGGGAGTGAACGTAGTATTATGTTGGGGCGTGATGTAGCAGTGGGACTGGCTTCACTGGCCGACCCTCGTTGGGATTATGTCGCGTTGGGCCATATCCACAAACACCAAAACCTGACTCGCCGCCAGAAGAAAGTGCCCCCGGTGGTGTACAGTGGCAGCATGGAGCGGATTGATTTTGGGGAAGAGGGCGACCCGAAGGGATTTTGCTGGGTTGAACTGGAACACGGCACGACCCGGTGGGAATTTATTCCCCTGGAAGCCCGCCCTTTTATTACCCTAAAGGCGGACTTGCGCACCAGCAAGAACCCCACCGGTACGGTCTTAAAGTTGATCCATAAGCATGTGCTGGTGGATGCGGTGGTGCGATTGATCCTGGAACTGACCCCGGAAACTGAGGCGCTGCTGAACGAAAACACGCTTCGGGATGAACTCAAACAGGCGGGTATCTTCCAACTGGCATCCATTCGGAAGCAGATCGAACAACCCGTGCGTGCGCGGTTGGGAGCCAGCCCTGAAGGGCTAACACACGCCGAATTATTGGCACACTACCTGATGAGCAAAGAGATTCCCCAGGAACGTCGCCAGGAATTGTTGGAAGCTGCTGATGCGATTCTTAGACCGGGAGAATAGACTCTGTCTTTCAGTTTCCAGCTTCAGTTCGGCTTCTGTAAAATTTGGTATTTGCAATAAATTCATCAAAACTCACCAAATTCTGAACTTTATGAACCCTATGCGTGTATTAGAAAGTAATGACTGTTTGTGCCACTTAGAATCTGGCCTACAAATGAGCTAGCTCGCTGTTTCTTTGCAAGCGATACTCTAATCTAATTTCTCTCAAATGAGCCTTGAAAAATCAAAATTTGTGTTATACTAATCGCGCTCGTCGGTTTTTAACCGATGGTAAATAATGAGGAGTTTCTTAAAAGGAGTAAAGCATGAAGCACTTTGGTAAATTGGTGCTGGTAGTGGTCGTGTTGGCCCTGCTCAGCCTTTCAGTCGTGTCTGTCATGGCACAGGCCGGTGAGGGTGGTATTCTCATTACGGATAACATCGGTGATGATCCCGCTACCTTTAACCCGCTGACCTGCAATGACACCGTTTGCAGCCTGGTGACTGGCTGGCTGTATCCTAGCATCATCGCCAATGACCCTGCTACCGCCAGCCCGGCACCCATGGTACCTGGTGCGCTGGCCGAAAGCTGGTCATATGACGACAGCGGCACCGTGCTGACGATCAACCTGCGCCAGAACCTGGCCTGGAACGATGGCACGCCCATCACTGCCGCCGACTATATGTGGTCAGTCACCGCCGTCAAGAGCGGTCTGACCAGCTCCCCGCGTACCTCCATGTTCATGACCCTGGACGACGGTACACCCGCCGGTGGTAACATTGTCAACATTGAAGCGCCGGATGACTACACGGTCGTTGTGACCTTTGACCATCCCGACTGCTCCTCGTTCAATGACGTAAACGATGTTCCCATGGTTCCAGCCCATATCTTCACCGAACTGTATGGCACGGATTATGCCTCATTGGACGCTGACCCGCTGGCGATCCCGACTGTCACCTTTGGCCCGTTCAAGGACATTGACTTCTCCCCGAACGAACGCGTCAGCCTGATTGCCGACCAGACTTACCCCGACACCGTTCTGGGTTACGTTAGCCCGTCCGAATGGGTGTATAAGAGCGTCCCGGATACCACCATCTCCGTCGAACAGTTCCTGGCTGGCGAAATCACCTACACGGGTGTTCCTGCCGAACGTCAGGCCGAAGTTGCGGTTGCCGAAGGTATCCAGACCTTTGAATTTTCGCAGAACGGCTTCCAGTACATGGGCTTCAATCTGGCCGACCCGACCAACCCGCAGAACGGGCTGGACGAAGAAGGCAACGTGATTGACCAGGGCCACCACCCGATCTTTGGCGATGTCCGCGTACGCCAGGCGATTGCCCATGCCATTGATATTGACGCCATGATTCAGGGTATCCTGGATGGCCGTGGTACTCGTATCAACACCCACACTATCCCCACCTCCTGGACCTACGACCCGAACCTCGCCGGGTTCTCCTACGACCAGGCTGCTGCGCTGGCACTGCTGGCCGAAGCTGGCTGGGTGGATGACGACAATGACCCCAGCACCCCGCTGGTCGCCACCGAAGATGCGCTCTATGCCGAAGCCGGCACGCCGCTGGAATTCACCCTCCAGACCAATGCCGGTAACCTGGCCCGCGAACGTATCGGCCAGACCATCCAGTCACAGCTCGCTGAAATCGGCATCAAGGTCAACTTTGAGGCGATCGAATTCGGCACGCTGGTAGACATTCTGACCGGCCAGACCTTCGATGCCATCATCATCGGCTGGAGCCTTGCCCTGCCGGTTGACCCCGATCTGGCCTGGGCGTATGGGCCGGAGGGTGACCTGGTTGGTGCTGGCTTTGCCTTCACGTCCTACAACAATCCGGTCTTCAATGACCTGATGGAACAAGGCAAGACTATCCCCGGTTGCGATATCGAAGCGCGTAAAGCGATCTACCAGGAAGCGAACGCGATTCTGGCGAACGACCTGCCGTATGTGTATCTGTATGCTGCCAACGTGATGTATGCAGCGCAGGGTAATGTCGAAAACTGGGATCCGTATCCGAACTTCCAGCAGTGGAACATCGACGCCTGGTCGGTTAACGACTAAGAAGTAATCGTATCAACACTTCTCACGCCGGGGTTTTTACTCCGGCGTGAGGTTTATCTCCTCTGTTGTTCTTTTGGGGGTGATGGATGTGGAATGTATCGGAATTACTTGAGGTTTTTCACTCCCGCTATACGGTGATTTGAACGTGATTGCTAAAAACAATAAAAGATCGGATGTTGAGTGAAAATCTTAAAATGGTAACAGATAGGTTACGCTTATGATTAAATATGTTATCCGCCGCCTTATTCAGGCCATCCCGACTTTTCTGGGAATCACAGTGCTTTCCTACATGATTATGTGGGCTGCGCCGGGCGACCCTGTGTCTTTGATGACCTTTGACCCCACTATTAAGCAGGAGGCCAGAGAACGTTTGGCCGACCAACTCGGCGTCAATGATCCATTGCCAGTACAGTATTTGCGCTGGCTTATCGGTGACGAATGGAAAGTCATTGATGAAAATGGTGATGGTATACCGGATGAACGCCCCACTGACGGCCTGACACGGGTGCGCTACGGTATCCTGCGTGGTGACTTTGGCGACTCGTTTTACTTGCGTCAGGATGCGCTTCAACTCATTATTCAACGTATCCCTGCGACACTGGAACTCAGCGTCACCGCACTGATTGTTAGTCTGACTATTGGATTGCCGCTAGGCATTCTGGCAGCGGTCTGGCGTGGTGGGTGGTTTGACCAATTCACTCGGATCGGTGCCGTTGTTGGTAATGCGGTGCCTGGTTTCTGGATGGGAATTATCCTGATTCTGATATTCGGTGCCACACTTGGTATCCTGCCAATGGGGGATAGAGGTTGTCCCACACGAGGGGACTGTACGCCACTGTACATGCGGTTGGATCACCTGATTCTGCCGACGATTGTACTTGCCCTGGGCGGTATTGCTGGGTATTCCCGCTATATGCGTGCCTCCATGCTGGAACAAATTAACAGTGATTATATTCGCACGGCCCGCGCTAAAGGGCTGCCTGACCGATTGGTGTGGTTCAAACATGGCGCGAAAAACGCGCTGATCCCCATCGCTACCTTTTTAGGGCCGACCTTAACGGGTTTGATAGGCGGTGCTGTCATTACCGAGACGATTTTCTCATGGCCGGGGATGGGACGCCTGCTGGTTTCGGCGCTCACTCGGCGTGATTACCCGATTGTGATGGCTGGTGTTGTCGTTGGTTCTATCCTTACCATTCTCGGATACATTATTTCGGACTTGTTATATGCGATCGTTGATCCGCGTATCCGCTTTTAGTTCAGGAGGAGCATTCTGATGGCAACGCAAGCACAATCTAACTCCTCGGTGGTCAGGCTTTCAGATAATCAGGAAGAGTTCATTCGTAGTGAATCTCTGATGCAGAAGGCGCTACGTCGGTTGCTGCATGACCGCCTCACGATGATCGCACTGGCTATTGTTTTTGTTATGGCCCTGCTAGCCATCGGTGCGCCGTTCATCAGCCAGCAAATTCTCCATGTGGATTACACTAAGGCTGAACCACTTAACAGCTTCCTCGGTGTGGGTGTTTCCGGCCATGTTCTGGGTACGGATGACCTGGGGCGTGACCATTTGGCACGCCTGCTCTACGCCGGGCAGGTTTCGCTGAGTATCGCCTTTTTCGCGGCGATGCTTTCGATGACGATTGCCCTTTCGCTCGGGGTCATTACCGGGTTCTTCGGTGGCATCGTGGATGATGTGGTGATCTGGTTTATTACCACCTTGAACTCAATTCCACAGCTTTTCCTACTGCTGATTGTCAGTGCTGCACTGGCGCCCGGCCCGGGCAGTCTGATTCTGATTTTAGGGTTGCTGGGCTGGACAGGTATCATGCGCCTGGTGCGTGGTGAGACATTCTCCCTGCGCGAACGCGAGTTTATTGTTGCGGCCCGGGCGATGGGAGCATCTCCCTGGCGGATCATGTTTGCCCATATTGTCCCGAATCTGATTTCAATTGTGGTGATTTCATTGGCGATTGACATCGGTGCGCTAATTCTCGTGGAATCGGGTTTGAGTTTCCTCGGATTCGGCATCCAACCGCCAATTCCTAGCTGGGGCAACATGCTCACGGACTCAACGACGTTCATGCGCCGTGCGCCGCACCTGGTGGTTGCGCCGGGCGTATTGATCTTTATCACCGTGCTGTGTATGTATATCATCGGTGATGGTATCCGGGACGCTTTTGACCCAACAACAGCTGATTAATTGCACGGACTGTTCGACAATCAAAAACCGGAAGCGTGACAGGCCTTCCGGTTTTTTTGATTCTCTCTGCGAGACGGGTTGAAAGGGTAGTGATGGTGTGTCTACTCCTCAGCTAGAGATTGGTGCTCCTTGCTGCACCGTTCCAGCGCCCGTTGGGCGACGCGCACGTTAATTTTGGGCGCGACATCGGCGTAAAATTGCGACGCAACGGTTTCAGCGGCGCTCTGCCCGGCTGTAGATGTATCCGCCAGATTCAATGCGTAATCGGCTTCATCCAGCCCTTCAATGGCTTCCAGGGTGATTTCCAATACATTTTCACGGCGGACACGCTCCATTTTGACGCGGCGTTTCTCCGCATCACTCACGCGGTCACTGTGACCGGCGGCTTGGTAATAGTCCCGAAGCTGGGTTTCCAGGGCAATCGCAAAAGTCATGATTGCCCCAAAGGTGTTCAGTGATGCCATGTGTTTTCCTCAGAGTTGCTCAATAGTTCCAGGGTAGGGGCATGATATATCATGCCCCTACAACATTACCATACCAGTCGCCTCAAATTGTTCACGAACGACTGCCTATATCCAACGCTCGATGACGATTTTGCGCTCGGTAAAGAATTCAATCGAGTCTGAACCCTGGCCGTGCAGGTCACCGAAGAATGAGTCTTTCTGCCCACCGAAGGGGAACGAGGCCGAAGGCGCAGCGACACCGATGTTAATGCCGATATTCCCGGCATTCACCCGGTACTTAAATTCACGCGCATACCTACCATTGCTGGTGAACAGGCTGGAAGCGTTTCCGTAATGGCTGCCGTTGATAATGTCTACAGCTTCATCGAAATCATCCGCTCGCATAATTGCCAGTACCGGCCCGAAGATTTCTTCCCGTGCGACGCTCATATCCACCGTGACATCGTCCAGGATGGTTGGGCCGACAAACGTACCCTGCTCGTAGCCGGGAACCTGTAAGTTGCGCCCGTCCAGGACGATTTTCGCGCCGGATTTTTCGCCATCCGCAATCATGCGCTCAATACGCTCCTTCGCAGCGCCAGAGATGACCGTGCCAACCTGTGTGGTTTCGTCAAGGCCATAGCCGACGCGCAGTTCTTTCGACTGGCGTACCAATTCGTCGCGCAGATTGTCGTAAGCATCGCCTACTGCGACAACCACTGCTGCTGCCAGGCAACGCTGCCCAGCACAGCCGTAGGCCGCGCCCATGATGTTCTTGACCGAAGCGGTCATATCGGCGTCTGGCATCACGGCGATGTAATTCTTCGCGCCGCCCTGCGCCTGAACGCGCTTGCCGTTGCGAGTGCAGGTTTCGTAAATAATCTTGGCAACCGGGGACGAACCTACGAAGGATACGCCGGTTATTCCGGGATGTTCCATCACGGCCATCGCTGCATCTTTGCCGCCGTGTACCAGGTTGACCACGCCTTCCGGCAGGTCGAGTTCATCCAGCAGTTCGTAGACTAACTCCATGCTCAGGGGAGTCTGCGGGGAGGGTTTCATCACGTAGGTGTTGCCGCAAGTAATGGCTGTTGGCAAGAACCACAGCGGAACCATCATCGGGAAGTTGAAGGGCGTGATCCCAGCAAAAACCCCGGCAGGCTGACGCAGGGTTGATTCGTCAATGCCGGAACTGATGTCTTCTGTGCCATCATTACGCATCAAAAAAGGCACGCCGGCTGCATAGTCCACGCTTTCGATCCCGCGCCGCACTTCGCCCCGTGCTTCATCAATCGTCTTGCCGTTTTCTTCAACAATTACGCGGGCGAGATCCTCAAACCGGTCTTCCAGAATGGTCTTCAGCCGATACATATACTGCGCCCGGTTGAGAACCGGAGTCTGACGCCATTCGGCAAAACCCTCGCGGGCGGCACGAACGGCCTTGTCTACATCCTCACGGGTTGATTCTGGGCATTCGGCCAGGGTTTCGCAGGTCGCCGGATTGACCACCGGTGTATATTCGGTTGCGCTGGAGGCGACCCACTCGCCACCGATATAGTTTTTTAGTTTTTTCGCCATAATCGCACTCCTAAAATTGACCGATTTGTTTTGCTAACAGGGAAATAGTAACGTTCCCGCGCCTTGTTTTCAATAGCAGTATGGCTATTCCCCCGCCTAGTCATGGTACGGGATGGGGTAATTCGCCGGTTGGCAGTCGTTCATCGGTCTGTTGCACGCCAAACTCTGCCAGGTCTATGTCCGGTGTCCACTTGCGTCCATCCGGCAGGCGTGTGTTTTCGTCAAATTCTACGTTGCACAAGGTGGCATTTTCCAGGTTGGCCGCGAATAGGTCCGCACCTTCCAGTGTCACATCAAATAGCAGCATTCCCTGTAGATTAGCTTTCCATAGGTTCACGTCGGTCAGGTTGCCGCGTTCCATACGCGCATCCTGAAGATTCGCACCGTGCAGGTCAGCGCCTTTCAGATTCACATCCCAGATGTTGACACCCTTCAGGTTGGCGTTCCAGAGTTCGGCATTCTTGAGCGAGCCATCCCCTAACCAGCCATTCGCCCCCAATTCGCCCACCGCTTGCAGTGCCAGTCCGTTATCCCGGCTACGCATCTGGCGGATGAGGCGTTCCTTTTCGCGTCGCTTACCCAGGATGATCTGCAACAGCCAGAACGCGAGGAATGCCCCGAACATTTCAGTGCTGAGGTTTTGCAGCCAGTTCACCGACCAGGCGGAAAACGTCTCAATATTGAAAATCAGGTTCAGAATGCCGGAGGCGATACTGCCACTGATGGCAATTCCCAGCAAAATCAGCAGTACGGCCCGATCACTCAGACTCCCCAGTTTGCCTTTGAAGTGTTCCATAGCCCATCCCCTCATTTCTTGATCTAGCAATACACGAACGCTCTCAATGTAACAATATCATAACCTCACAAGTGGCGCTTTCCGAAAGGGGCGGTGTGAGTTTGAATAAGTAAACCTGGAAAAGACACTATCATTGCCAGCCAAATTCAAAAAATAACGCAAGACTACTCGAAAGTGATATAATAGTGGGAAATTGAGTCTAGGTAAAGCAAAATGTTGACTAAACAGGCTGTGAAAGCATGTTTTGAGCGCAACTGGATGTTCCGCCTGGCCGCCCATCCGCGTTTATGGTGGGTTATGTTCGTTGGCCTTCCGCTGGCGATCTTTCTTACCGGGCTGATGTTCTCCGCCCTGTTTCAGGTACAGGATGCCTTTACAGGAAACATCCTGGCGTATGCACCGTTCACCATCAGCCTTTTCCTGTTGGCCTACAGGTGGTTTGAACGCGCTCTCCCCGAAAATCTCTATAAGCTCTATCCAGCACTAGAAACAGACCCTGAAACCTACCTGGCAACTATCCGTCAGGTCGCGGACCGTTGGTACAACCCGCTTTCCGCCAGTTTTCTAGGCGGGACATTGTTCATCGTCCTGAATATCTATGATCTACAACGGATATGGGGCAGCGAGATGACCGATTGGCTGGGTGGAAATTGGGTAGCAAGCGCCGCCCCAGGTTTCTTCGCCGCTTATCATGGCGCGATGAATATCATCGTTTTCCCGTTTCTGCTCGGCAGCGGCATCGCGGGGATTATCCTCAGCATGGTTCTGGCCTACCGCCTGATTCAGTTTACGATCAAACTGGATTATAATCGTCTACTCAAATTCATGAGTAATCTGAGTGTCGGTGTCGCCAGTTGGACGATGATTCCAGCGGCGATTATCCTGGTGATGTCGCTCTTCTTCAAACCCAATCAGAATCTGGATATCTTTATCACATCCATACTGATTTCGTCTTTCGCCTCGTTCATCCTGTTGTCCATTTTCTTCATGCCCATTATTTCCATTCATCAGGCGTTGCTCCGCAGCAAGCATGAAAAATTGGGTCTCTACGAAAATGCTCTTTACGATATTTCCTGCCGGATAGACCGAATTCTTGAGGACATTTGTGAAGATGATGAGGATAACCCCGCCGCCGACGCCGATACCGCACAGAAACTAGAACAGTTTCGGAAGGAGCGCGGCGAAATCAAAGCGCTGATTGATGAGGTGCGAGGTATTCCAGATTGGCCGATTTCATTTCAGCGCGCTGTCCCCATGTTTATGACAGCGATCACACCAACGATTTCGACCATTGTCCCCAATCTGATTGACCTGATCCGCTAACTTATGTCATCCTGTCAGACTGAAAATCGAGCAGCACCTGTTTTTGCCGAAATTGCAGAGGTACAAAACGTCACATAACAGAATAAATCATTTGATGAGGGGGAAACCATGCGGGCGCGAATCCATCAGCTTTTACGAGACCGTCTTTTTCAAGTGCCTTCAGCGGCCATTCCCCAAATGCCACTTTTCGCCATCAGCGACATACCCTTATATCTGTTCTTTCATCGTGCCGCCTTCCGAACGATACGCTATTTTCACCGTTACCGATCCAATCTCAAGCTGCGGGAATGGCGGGGGATACACACTATCTATCCGCGTTCACACATGCTGTATTACCTATATGAAATCTTTTTGTGGGCGCGGTACTGCGGGGTTCTGGATGAGGCGCTCAAACAGCCGGATAAAACAACGGTGGGCGAAGTGTTTATCCGCTATATCTGCCAGATGGATGAATATCTGGATAGTTTCGATAGTCAGGCACTGCGCCAGCAGGACATTCGGCGGATATTGCGGCTCAAGGAGGCGCGCAACCTATCTCACGAACTGAGCCACCATCTGCAACTCCTGGAAATCCCGCCGGATACCTACTCGCATATCCTTAAAATCATCGTGCGCTACCGCCGGGGTTATCTTCAGGCTTTAGGGCATCCTGAGGCAGTACAACCGCGCTCACTGGAAGCCATTATCCATGACAAGGAATTGGTAGCCGGGGAGTTGATGGGGGCGTGGACGGACATCCTGAGTTGTCTGTATGGCGTGCCGGATGCGCTCAGTGCGGAGATACGCGATGTTTTTTGCCGGGTCAGCATGGTAATTCAATTTTTTGATGACCTGGGCGATGTGCCAGAGGATTATGCCGTCCACGCGGATAACCTTTTTCTGGCGATTGCCCAAAATCATCAGGAGGAGTGGGCGCGTTTAGCCGCGTTTCTCAAACAGCAGACCGAGGCTTTTCTGGACTGGCCCTGGGTTGTTGACCACATGCCGAGCACCCATGCTGACTTTATCACTGCCTATCAGAGCTACCTATCGCCGTTGATTCATCCACCCTACCAAACCGAAGTCACCCGTGAATTCTATACACTCATCGAGGCTGCTAGGCAAATCGGCTCACAAGCAACGATGCAGGTCGCTGTTGTGCAACAATCAGCACAGGAACTTGCCAGGGAATAATAAGGTAGGATTACGAGTTATCTGGGTTCGGTGTCGGCTGGGGGCGGGATACGTTCTCCGTTGTCCCATTATGACGGCTCATCGCCAGGTCAATGCCGGAAGTCAACCAGGTTTCCACGGCATCCGCTGCGTGGTCGGCTACTTCAGCGGCCAAAATCGCATCGTCCCCTTTGAAGGCCTGCAGCACATAGTCTTTCGGATCCATCCGGCCAGGAGGACGGCCAATACCAAAACGCAACCGGCTGAAATTCTGAGTCCCCAGATGCTGGATAATGCTCTTCAGCCCGCGCTGACCACCCGCGCTGCCTTCTTTCCGCAGCCGCAGCGTTCCCAATGGAATATCCAGGTCGTCAGAAACAATGATGATGTGTTCAATTTCCACTTTGTAGAAATCCACCAGCGCCCGTACCGATTCGCCGCTGAGGTTCATATAGGTTTGTGGCTTGGCGAGGATGACTTTTCTGCCCTGCATCACGCCGGATGCAACGACTGCCTTACGCTCTTTTTTACCGAAGGTCAGCCCATAGCGCCGTGCCAGTTCGTCCACGACCTGAAAACCGACGTTGTGCCGGGTGTTTTCATATTCTTTGCCAGGATTCCCCAGGCCAACAATCAGATACCAGTCCGCCATGCCACTACCCCTCATTGACTATGTGCCAAGCATAACATCCACACCGGCGATTCTGTAGGGAGAATATCGTGTGAGATTCGGGTACAATAGAGAATCCGTGAAGGGTAGTAATCCTAGTTGAAGGAGGTGGTGATGGCCGAACGGCAACAATACCTGTATCTCATCCAACCTGTGCGCCCAGAGATGCTCACTGACGGCGCGACACCGGAAGAAGATGCAATTGTCGCACTGCACTACAACTACCTGAAGGATTTGGTCGCACAAGATGTCGTGCTGCTGGCAGGGCGTACCCAAACTACGGATTACAGCAGTTTTGGCATCATCATTTTCCAGGCTGAATCGCACGAAGCGGCACGTCGGATTGTGCACGATGATCCGGCGGTGAAGAATCGGGTTTTCCGTGCCGAGCTTTTCCCCTACCATATCGCGCTTTCGGCTTGGACGCGCCCCGAAGAACTAATGGATAACGACTGAGCAGTACATGGGCATTCTATATCTTGTTCCAACGCCAATCGGCAACCTGGAAGACATCACGCTGCGGGCGCTCCGTATCCTGCGGGAAGTCAGCCTGATTGCCGCCGAAGACACGCGCACGACCCGCGTGCTGCTGCAATACTACGACATCCCCACGCCGCTGACGAGCTATCATGAGCATAATAAACTGGCGAAACTGGATGCGCTTTTCGCTGCGCTGGAAACGGGCGATGTCGCGCTGGTTTCCGACGCCGGGACTCCCGGCATTTCCGACCCCGGTTTTGAGTTGGTGGGGGCGGCACTGGGGCAGGGTATCCAGGTTGTGCCGCTGCCGGGCGCGAACGCTATCACTACCGCGCTGGTGGCGTCCGGTTTGCCGACGGATAGTTTTGTCTACCTGGGGTTTTTGCCGCGCAAAACGAAGGCGCTGGCCGACCTGCTGGATTCATTGGTTGACGAACGACGCACGCTAGTTGCCTACGAGAGTCCCAACCGGCTTACAGACACACTAGCCTTGGTGCTGGAACAGCTTGGAGATCGTGCGGTCTGTGTGGCGCGGGAAGTGAGCAAATTTTACGAGGAATTCCAACGTGGGACGTGCAGTACCGTGCTGAACTACTACCGGGAACACCCGCCGCGCGGGGAAATCACGCTCATCATCGGCGGCGCACCAGAAGAGTCCTCGGCTGATTGGGATGCAACGCGAGTCCGGGCCGCGCTGGATGCCCGATTGGAAGTCGGGGAGTCGTTGAGCCGGGCGGCGAAAGCGGTGGCCGCTGAATCGGGTTGGTCACGGCGGGATGTGTATGCCCTGGGCGTGGGGGAATAACTACCTCCGCAGCAGCCGTGCGATCAGGCCGCTGTAGCGTTCCGCCACTTTGTTGTTCTTCACAGCAATCCCCACCGCGCGGTGCGTCCCGACCAGGATAACGACCTCCCGCGCCCGCGTGATGGCAGTGTAGAGCAGATTGCGCTGGAGCATCATGTAGTGCTGCGTCATAAGCGGCAGCACCACCACCGGGTACTCCCCGCCCTGGCTGCGGTGCGTGCTGATACAGTAGGCGTGGGTCAGGTCGTCGGTTTCAGACCAATCATAGTACACATAGCGCCCATCTATAATGACTTCCATCGAATTATCTTCAAAATCCAGCGCGTTGATGCGTCCAATATCCCCGTTAAATACGTCTTTGTCGTAGTTGTTGCGGACTTGCATCACTTTGTCGCCCGCCCGAAACAGCCGCCCGCCGAGCTTCTTTTCCGCCTGCCGGGTCGAGCCATTGAGGGCTTTCTGCAGGCGCTCGTTCAGCGCATTCACGCCAATCGGTCCTCGGTACATGGGCGCGATGACCTGCACATCATCCAGCGAGTCATAGCCGAATTTGTTGGGGATGCGGTTCTGCACAATATCCACCACCAGGTCTGCTGCCCGCTCCGGGTCTTCTTCACCAAAGAAGAAGAAGTCACTGCTGGTATTCTGCAAATAGGGCATATCACCCTGGTTGATGCGGTGGGCGTTTTCCACAATCACGCTGTCTTCGCTCTGGCGGAAAATGGTTTTCAGGCGTGTGACATGCGCCACGCCGCTGTCAATTACATCGTGCAGGACGTTGCCCGCTCCGACGCTGGGAAGCTGATCCACATCCCCGACCATCAGCAGGTGCGATTCGGGGCGGATGGCCTTGAGCAGGCTATTGAACAGCACCAGGTCAAGCATCGAGGTTTCATCCACGATGACCATATCCACATCCAGCGGGCTGTCCTCGTCGTACTCGAAACCGCCGCCCGGCATCCAACCAAGCATTCGGTGAATCGTGCTGGCAGGCCATCCCGTCGCTTCACTCAGGCGTTTCGCCGCCCGTCCGGTGGGGGAGGCGAGTTTGAAGCTGCGTTTTTCGGCGGCCAGGGCATTGATAACCATTTGCAGCGTGGTGGTTTTGCCCGTTCCCGGCCCGCCGGTCAGCACCGAGACTTTGCTGGTGAGGGCGGCTTTCACCGCGCCCTGCTGCTGGGCGGTCAATTCGACGTTGTTCTTTTTTGCCAGTTCTTTCAGGAATTTCGACCAGTCGGTATTTTGCCAGACCGGGATGAGGCGGGAGGGCGTGTTCGCCAGCATCCGTAGGCGTTCCGCCGCGCCGAGTTCCGCGTAATAGTAGAGGGGCAGATAGACCGGTTCGACCACTTCGCCATCCGGGTTGACCAGCCGATCATTGAATAGATCACCTTGGAAAATCTGCATGTCCAGCAAAGCTGAGAGCCGCGCCGCGATTTCGTCACTGGCTTCGATTTGCAGCAGTTCACAGGTGGTCGCAAAGAGCATCTGGCGAGGAGCGTAGGTGTGGCCGTCCGTTGCCAGTTTGTTCAGGGCGTAGTGCAGCCCGGCGCGCAGCCGGATACGAGCGTCCTTTTCCACGCCCATGCTCTGCGCGATGGTATCCGCCCGCAGGAAACCGATGCCGAACACGTCATCGGCCAGCTGGTAGGGGTCTTCCTTGACGATACGAACCGTATCCGCGCCATACGTGTCGTGAATGCGTACGGCCATCTTGCTGGAAATGCCGTAACCTTGCAGGAAAATCATCACCTGGCGTACGGCCTGGTTGCTCTTCCAGGCTTCGACCAACTGGTTCAGCAGTGTTGTTTTGACTTCCGGCACTTCCTGGATACGGTGGGGTTCGTTATCCAGAATATCGAGGGTTTCCAGGCCAAAGTGATTGACGATTTTTTCCGCCGTACGCGGGCCAATTCCCCGGACGATGCCGCTCGACAGGTAGTTGATGATGCCGGTCAGGGTGGTGGGAGGAACGGGTTTCACGACTTCGGCGCGAAACTGCAAGCCGTAGCGCGAGTCGTTCACCCACTGTCCCATGAACTCCACCGACTCGCCAATGCTGAGTTCCGGCATGACGCCGACCACTGCGATGGTGCCATCGCGGGCGGCTGCATCCAGGCGGGGTTGGTCGGGCAGCATTTTGAGGACGGTATAGCCGTTTTCTTCGTTGTAAAAGGTGATGCGTTCAATCGTTCCGGTTAGTGTCTCCATGAGATTAAAGATAGCACAAAAAAGCGTATTCCGGGGTGGTGAGATTGTGTAGACTTTCTGGCATCCTTTACCACTTTTTGACAACATCTTTCCCGCATTTCGGTATAGCATAGACGGTATCGAATGCACTTTTCACCTGAGGGGGATTTTATGCGACCTTATCGTCCCAGCGGTGCGATGCCCGGCGGTAGCCTCTGGTTGCTGCTCATCGTGGCCCTTGTTTCCGGCCTTGTACTCGGCGGGATTATGTGGGCTATTGATAAATATGCCAGTTTCTATCTGGTGTTTGTTTTTCCATTAGCGGGCGGTGCAATTGCCGGGGGGATTCTGGCGCTAGTTATCAAGTCCACGAAAATGCAGAACCCAACGATGGCCGTGGTGGTCGGGCTGATGGCCGGAGTCGTGATGTACGGCGCGTATCATGGCGCGTTCTATTACATCACGTTCCGTAATGACTACATCCGTTCGGAATATAGTGCGAGTTATCCTGGTAAAACGCCGACCGAAGCGCAGCTAGATGATTTCATGAACGAAGGACTGATGTATCGGGTACAGGATACCGGGTTTGTTGGGTATCTGAAGTATACGGCCAGTAACGGGTTTTCGATCACCAGCACAACGGGCAGCAGTTCATCCAGCGACCTGGAGATCAAAGACACGGGCGCATTCATCTATTGGGGAGTTGAGATTCTGTTGGCGAGTATCGTCGCGGCAGTGATAGCGCGGAACGCCGCAAAAGAGCCATTTGATGAAGCCACGAACACCTGGTTTGATAGTCGCCATCAGGTGGTTGCATTGGCGCCGAATAAGTCCCGCAAGGCGCTGCTGCGGGCTTTGCAGGAAGGCCAATTTCAAGAGGCGGGGGCAATGCTGACTCAGCAGCAGATTAAGTATCCGCGCATCGAAGTCTGGACACGACGCAGCTCGAATCCGGCGGCTCCGGACGTGATGCTGCTGCTCAAGATTGTCCAGCGGAACAAGCGTGCCAACAATCTCAAATCCGGTATGGTTTCCGTTTCGGAACTGGATACGATTCTTAAAGCGGTAGACACGGAGGCGATGTCCAATCCAGTTGTGTCGAACCTGTAAGGCGTTCTACTGTCGCCAATCAGTGGGTTCAAAATCGGCCTGATATGGATTAAACTATGCTTCAGGAAAGGACGGTACAGCCGTCCTTTTTGCGCTATGTAGCGATACACTCAAGTGGGTGGGTGGCGAGGCCGCATAATTTGCCTGCATTCCACGTGGCACTATTGGACTCAGGTGGACATATAAGGGCGGGTAGCGCGCAGCTACGCTTGAGAAAACGAACTTATCAAGCAGGGAGTAAGACCAATGACGACCAATGGGGCAAATCACAACGGTCAGCAGACCGGAACGGAAGCGGTAAAGCGCGGCCTGGCGCAGATGCTGAAGGGTGGCGTGATTATGGACGTAGTGACGCCGGAACACGCGAAAATCGCGGAGGATGCCGGGGCGTGTGCAGTGATGGCACTGGAGCGTGTGCCTGCCGATATTCGTGCCACCGGGGGTGTGGCTCGGATGAGCGACCCGGACATGATTGACGGGATTATGAAAGCCGTGTCTATTCCCGTGATGGCAAAAGCGCGTATCGGTCATTTTGTTGAGGCGCAGATTTTGCAGGCGATGGGTGTGGACTACATTGACGAGAGCGAAGTGCTGACCCCGGCTGATGAAGAGCATCACATCAACAAGCACAAGTTCACCGTGCCGTTTGTCTGCGGCTGCCGTAACCTGGGCGAGGCGCTGCGCCGGATTGCGGAAGGCGCGGCAATGATTCGTACCAAAGGCGAGGCCGGTACGGGTGATGTGGTGGAAGCGGTTCGCCATGCGCGAACGGTCAACGGCGAAATCCGCCGGATCAGCGCGATGGACGAGGACGAACTGTTCACCTATGCCAAGAACATTCAAGCGCCTTATGCGCTGGTGAAAGAGACGGCAGAACTGGGGCGGCTGCCGGTGGTGAACTTTGCGGCAGGTGGCGTGGCGACCCCAGCGGATGCGGCACTGATGATGCAGTTAGGTGTAGACGGGGTGTTTGTAGGCAGTGGTATTTTCAAAAGTGGCGACCCGGCTAAACGCGCCAAAGCCATTGTGGAAGCCGTGACCCACTATGATAACCCGGACATTCTCGTTCAGGTCAGTCGTAACCTCGGTGAAGCGATGGTTGGCATCAACGTCAGCGCCATGCCGGAAGCGGATAAAATCGCGGGGCGTGGGTGGTAATAACCACTGACGATTATCCTAAAACAGACGAGAGTCTTCCTTAAGTTTATGGAAGACTCTCTTTATTTTCCGGCCACCCATGACATAGCTTCGCATACTGTGTTTTACTTCTAGCCTGCTGGTCTGTTACACTAAATAACAAGATTGAATATAGTTTATGCTTGCCATGCGGCAGTTCAGATCAGCAGTATGGCCGCGTTTTTGGAGAAAAAATCATGACCGATCATATACCGGATTCGGCTTTACCCGCCACGACCAACGCCCAGCCCAGGATTATCACCGAAGAGGACTACATCAACAGCCTGCGCGGGCGCGGTCTTAAAGTGTATCTATTCGGTGAACTGGTCGAAGAGCCGGTAGACCACCCCATGATTCGCCCATCCATCAATGCCCTGGCAGCTACTTACGATCTGGCGGCCCAAAACCCCGAACTGGCAACCGCACTATCGCCTTACACGGGAACGCGGGTGAATCGGTTTTTGCATATCGCGGGTAGCCCGGATGACCTGGTTCTGCAGAACAAAATGCAACGGCGGTTGGGGCAGTTGACCGGAACGTGTTTTCAGCGCTGCGTGGGGATGGATGCATTCAACTCCGTCCACTCGGTCACGTATGAGATAGACGAGGCGCATGGCACATCCTACCATGAACGGTTTATTCGGTTCGTGACACTGTGCCAGGAGCGGAATTATGTCGTCGGGGGTGCGATGACCGATGTCAAAGGGGATCGTGGCCTCGCTCCACACCAGCAGAACGACCCGGATGTTTATGTTCACGTCACCCGCCGCACGGACGAAGGGGTGTATATCACCGGGGCAAAGGCCCACCAGACCGGCTGCATCAATTCGCATTGGATGATCGTCATGCCCACCCTGCGCTTAGGGGAAAATGACCAGGATTTCGCCATCGTGGGAGCGGTACCCGTAGATGCGGACGGGATTACCTATATCTATGGCCGCCAATCGTGCGATACCCGCAGCATGGAGGCCGGCACGATAGACGTGGGGAACGCGCAGTACGGCGGGCAGGAAGCGATGGTGGTTTTCGATAACGTGTTCATCCCTAACGAATATATCTTCATGGATGGGGAGTATGAATTTGCGGCCATGCTGGTCGAGCGTTTCACCTGTTATCACCGCCGCAGTTATGTCTGCAAAAGCGGGGTAGGGGATGTCCTGATCGGGGCGGCGGCGGCAGCAGCAGACTACAACGGCGTCGAAAAAGCCTCGCATATCCGCGATAAACTGGTGGAAATGACGCACCTGAATGAAACCATCTATGCGACCGGTATCGCGGCTTCCTTCCAGTCGTTTCCCATGAAGTCGGGTGTGTACCTCAGCGACGATATGCTGGCGAATGTGTGCAAGCATCATGTGACGCGGATGCCCTACGAAATCGGGCGGTTGGCGCAGGATATGGCCGGTGGGTTAGTCGCCACCATGCCCTCAGAACAGGATTTTCGTCACGAGGAAATCGGCGCGTTGCTGGACAAATACCTCAGGGGACGGGCAGATGTCCCCACCGAACACCGGATGCGGATTATGCGCCTGATCGAGAATTTGACGTTAGGGCGCAACGCGGTGGGCTACCTGACAGAATCCATGCACGGCGCAGGGTCTCCGCAGGCGCAGCGCATTCAGATTTACCGCCAGATGCAGACCGATTTCAAAAAAGGGCTGGCGCGTATCCTGGCTGGAATTGACGAGCGCGACTCGCTGGTCGAGGCGCTTTCCGGCTATTTTGCCCGCGTCTTTGATGTGCCGAAGGAAGGGCGATAGAGGGATAACCAAAAAGGGCGCGGCAAATCTGCTGCGCCCTCAGGACTGGCTCAGTGCGAGCCGGGGAGGAAGTCTATTCAACTTCTTCCCGAATGATTTCAATTTTCACGCGGGCGATCAGCGCGGCGATTGCACCCAGCGCCGCCAGCCAGGGGGCGCCCAGTGCCAGCACACCACCGGCGACTGCGCCAACGGTCAGGGACATTTCCAGCAGGACATCATCTTCCGGGTTCTTGATGATAATGCGCCGCACGTTGCCCTGCTTGACCATTTCCTGCACACGGTCTACTAACTGATTTCCGGCCACTTCCAGTTCCTCGGTGAAGGTCTTCTTTTCTTCGACGGTTGTTTCTTCGTTGGTGGTTTTTTCTTCAGACATGGATTGCTCTCCTTATCGCTTGCAGCTTGCAGATGCTTGGTGTGTCTTACATTCACTGTACACTACCCTATACGCGGATGGGCAGCGCAGAGTTGCACGAAATTTCCGGCAATTTATCACCGTTGCCATCGTTTGCCGGACGATCTACCAATGTCCTGTACCGGAATCGCCGCAGAGAGTCTATAATAATGGGAAAATTGTAAACTGTGATTATGTGATTCAAGGGTAGATACCCTTGCAGATGCGTATTATACGAGCGGGGAAAAGATTATGCGACGCTATACACACTGGTGGGTGACGCTGGCGGGATTATTGTTAGCGTTGGTACTGCTGCCCGGCATGGGGGTTCAGGCTGAATACGGTATCAATTGGTCAGCTACATTTTACACAGACCCCAATCTGACCGGCACGCCGACTTCCGTCACCGGGATTAACGGAATTAACTTTAACTGGGGAGCAGGCGCACCGATAGTGAATGGTGTGACAGTCCTATCCCAGACCGACCAATTTTCCGCACGTTTCACTTCAGTTCAGACTTTCGTGGACGGCACATACGAGTTTGTTGCGGCATCGGATGACGGAATTCGCATCTTCATAGATGGTGTGGTCGTTCTCGATCAGTTTATCGGGCGGGCCTTAACCACCGATACCTTCACGCGGACGATGACGGCTGGTAGCCATACCCTCACGGTGGAGTATTTCGAGGGGATTGACCAGGCCATTGTCCAGTTCCAATGGTTTTTGCAGGGAACAAGCACCACTCCACAACCAGGAATCACGCCTTCTCCGGTGTATACCGCCGTGCCAGCGCTGACGGTACAGGTCGTGAATGTACGTGGTCTGTCGCTACGGACTGGCCCCTATCTGGGTGCATCGCTCATTGGAGTGGCGCGGCCTGGCACGGCTTACACGCCCATTGCTCGTAATAACGATGAAGGCACTTATACCTGGTTTAAAATCACCCTGGGCGATAAAACCGGATGGGTTTCAGGGCGCTACCTGGAAATCACCGGCGACCCGAACAGTGTGCCGGTAGAAACGACGATTTTCCAGCAGTTGGATAACCCCACTAGCACGGGCGTCATGGGTGCGCCGCGTTCGGTTATGAACTTCCGTGTGCGCCCCAGCCAGCGCACCACGCGCCTGAGCCAGATTCCCTGGGGTGGGGAAGTCGAAATCCTGGGGCGTACTATCCAGGGTGGGAATAACTTCTGGTTTCTTGTGCGGTACGAAGGGGTTGTCGGTTGGATTTACGCGCCCTATGTTTCAATCTATGGGGATATAAACCTGGTTCAGGTCTACTAACCATAGGTGAAACTGTTTGGCTAATCCGACCTGTCTGATGTGAGTAGTCAGGGCGGTTCGGCAGTTGACGCTGATCTCCCCTGATGCTACACTGAAGTTCAAGCAAGGCGGGGCAGTGGCGGAATGGCAGACGCCGAAGTCTTAAAAACTTCTGTCCTTACGGACGTGTGGGTTCGAGTCCCACCTGCCCCAACCTGAAAGCGCCGTTTCTGGCGCTTTTTTGTTCCCCCGTCCATGTGTTTTTTCGATACCGAGGCAAGAACATGGTTGAGATTGATATCCAGTATGAGATTGACGATCAGCCCGTCAATGTGGATGAGTTGGAAGAGGACTACGAACTTACCGAGACGCTGCTGCATACCGGCGAGCAAATACGGCAGCAGGTCACGCATAAGCTGGTTGATGTCCACTGTGATGAGCATGACCGTGACCCGCGTGTGGTGGTGACTGCCACTTACAGCCGCGAAACCGGGCAAATGGAACTGAGTTATCACCTGGATACCTGCTGCCAGATGCTGCTTCTCCGGGCGGTACAGGCTTTGAATCACTAAAAATACGATTTCCAACAGGAAAAGATAGAAATGGCAGTTGACTACGTTATTGACTATCAATGTATTCCTAAACAGAAATTAGGTGTGGCGGGTATTCTGGAACGCCTTAAGGGGCGAGCGCGGGCTGAGGCGGTGATCGCTGCCTATCGCGAACAGGGTGATACCCGCCCGGCCAGTCAGATTGGGTTTGAATTCACCCAATCTACCCCGGCGGGCGAGCAGGAAACTAAAGTGCTGATCGCCCAGGACATCCTGGATGCCGCCGAGGAACTCACGCCATTGGAGGATCACTGTTACGGTTGTCCGGCCAATAACACCGGCCAGGCATTTGGCTGCATGGCGCAGGTTGAATATCCGCTGTCCAAACAAGGCGAAGACTGGCTGCTGAAGCAGCTCCCTCCTAACCGCGAACCGTTGGCGTGGTTGCTGCTCAGGCAGGCGATGACGCATGTGGGGAAACAGGAGGAAACGCTCCAGGCTTTGCGGGCTACCGGCAGGTTGTTTGAAGCGGAAACCGCTTCAGAACGGTTGTTTGGTGAGTTCAAAGTCACCAGTGACAACCTGTTTGAAATGCTGTTTCTTTCGGGACACCTTCGCCCGTCCTATGCGGCGATGCTGCTGGTGTTCCTGAATGCGATTCCCCGCGACCTGGAAGCGGATGAAATCATGCACCTATCCGACTCGCCGGAAGACGCCCTGGAACGATACCCCTTCCTGTTAAAAACTGAGCCAGACGATGACCGGACGGTGGTTCAACTGAAGCGATTCTTACGATCGCTGTGGCTGGCCTGGGGCTTGAATGTGCGTATGCTGTTGGATGTGTGATCTGACTATCACAATTCCCGCTGCGCCCCTGGTAGTGATTGCACGTCCAACGCCTTCTCGATTTCCTTAAGCCAGCGGGCGGAATCACTTTTGCGTTTATCACCGGCGGCGTCAAATCCGGCCTGAGCTAATTCCATCCACTGTTTCGCGGCGGCATTAAGGTGCTGCCGGTGGTGGATCAGCGCCAGGTAATACAGGGTCTCCGGGCGCTTGGGGGCGGCTTTGTAGGCGTCCATGAAGTGCGCCAGTGCCTCCTCGATATTGCCATCTTTATAAGCAATCACACCCCGCCCGTAATGCGCCAGCATTTCGAGACGGTTAATCTTGAGCGCCTTTTCAAAATCCAACAAAGCTTTGTCGGGTACATCATCTTCCAGATAGAAAAACCCGCGCGTCGCGTAGTATTCTGCTTTGGACGGCAAGAGTGCAATGGCATCGTTCATGTGCATGATCGCGGTGTCAAAGCGATTCTTGCGGTAGGCGTCCAGCGCCAACCTGTAATGCTCGTCCGCTTCGTAACGGGTGAAGCCGATTCGCTGTGTCAGGCGTGCCATATCAGGCATCCTTTCTCAATGCATTTATCGTCTTATTCGGATAACGCCAGCCAGAATCCGGCATCCTGCCCCGGCACAAAAGTAACCGCGTAGACGTTCTCGTCCGGCCCGCGTAAATAGGTCGTGTAGGATACATCCCCGGCAGGCTGGCGGGCGACCTGATAGCCAATCTCTGGCGAAAGTGCCCATCCCAGGGGGGACTCCGCGCCGCCTAGTGCTGCCCATAGCTTGCCGAAACCGCGTACCGGCGTGATGAGGCCTTCGGGAGCCTGGTCGGTTGGGTCGGGGTCGCCTTCCTGGTAGGTGTCATCATAAACCCGCACACTGTGGTCGGCGCTGTTCAACACCCAGATTTGCAGCGTATCCGACCACCAGATCATGACTCCACTCTCAAAGGGCTGCCAGGCAGCAGACGTGTATAGCGGCGCGGCAGAGGGGCAGACCTGGTAATCGCTGAAAATGCCCAGCACGGCCTGCGCGCAGGTGATATTCACCGTCACATCCTGAGTGGCGACTGCCTCACCATCCACCACTTCCAGGCGGTAGCGCACCGGCCCGGCAGCGAGGAATCCGCCGAAAACCGGCGTGGTATAGGTCAACGGGACGGGATTTGCGTCTACCGGGCGCGGACACGGCGCTTCTGACGCTAGCGGGCAGGAGTAAAAGTAAGCCACCGTGCCAACCGCCTCCCAATTGAATGAGATTCCGGCCTCATTATTGGTTGTGGGGCTGCTCGCGGCAAATGAGAGGATTTCCACCGTGTCGGTCGTTGGGTCGGAGTCGAATGGTGGTGCGGTAATCAGGTCGGGCGCGCTGCGTGGCAGCCAGATCACCGCGCCGATTGGTAGCGCTGCCGGGTCGTCCAGGCAGTTCAACGCTGCGATTTGCGTCAGGCTAAATCCACTTGTCCCCCGGAGTAAGTCCACTAACCGTTCACCCGGGCGGACAATATGTGCGGTGAAGTTTGGCAGCGATGGCGCGGCACATACCGCCGGGCGGGGGTCGTCGGGGTTCAGTGTGACCGGAGTCGGGTTAGTCTGAGCGGCGACGATGCTCATCAATAAGCAGAGCAACACGACCGAAGATAAAATACGCAGCATAGGAAGTACCTCGCATCTACAGCCAATCCAATACCCTCATTATAGGGTGTGTTCATCACAACAGGGGAGGGGTAGCAAAAACAGAACTCCCCGCTCCACCCGAATATAAGGGAGAAGGGAGTTCAGAGCAAGTCTCGTTCAGTGAATACCCGGTGAATACACCGGATTCAACGGAACGTATTATTGGCCGAGGTAGTCCAGCAGAATGTGATTGAACGCCTCGGTTTTATCCCACATTGCAAAGTGACCAATACCACCCATCAGCAGCAGGTCCGCCGTTGGGATGAGCTTCGCCATTTCCAGGGCATGTTCAGGGTAAATCGCTTCTTCTTCCATGCCATCCAGAATCAGGGTTGGTGTCGTAATCCCGTTGAGTTCTTCCGAGGTGAAATTCGGCTCGGTTGCCCACATATTGCCGATATTTGCCAAAAACGCATCGAAGCCATCGGGCGTGGGTGACAGTTTTAGGTAATCCCCGGCGGCCATTTCGATATAGGTGTTAAACCGTTCGCTTTCGCCCACATCCGCTCGCACACCGGACGGGATATAGTTCGCACCGTAGGCAATGAGTTTAATCAGGCGTTCTGGATTATGGATGGCAATATACAGTCCAATGATGCCACCATCGCTCCACCCCACCAGGTTCGCCGCATCAATCTTGAGATAGTCCATCAGCGCGAGGACATCCGACGCCATCAGTGCATAACCAATCTGCTGCTCTGACATCGTCGAACGACCATGCCCGCGACTATCCGCCGTAATTACATAATAATCTTCGACCAGGGCGGGAATCTGATTCACGAAATAATCTGCATTCCCAAGCCCGCCGTGCAGCAGCACCACCGGCGTATTCGTGGGGTCGCCGTAGGTCGCATAGTACATTTCAATATTGTTGACCGGAGCCATACCGCTCTCCGTCGGCGTGGGTAAGGTTGCTTCCTGGGCCGCGACACTGGAAATCACTAGCAGCAGGCTCAACACCCCCGCCAGCCCGATCAGTTTTAACCATCGCAAATGTTTCATTTTTCTCCCTCTCATAAAAAATTGACAAATAAAGGACTGATATGCAGGCAGCAGGACTCACACTGATGGCAACTCTCTCTTATCCCATTGTAGCCAGCCAGATCATTGATCGGAGATCAAGAAAGTTCCCGGCAAAATCCCCCGAAAAATAGAAAGGTGCGATTATAGCGATCTGCCCTTTGTCCTGCAATCAGATTACATGAATACGCTTAACTGTGGGTCGTGTAAAATGGCAGTTGAGGGTACAATGGGTATATAAGATAGTGACCGGCTCTTGATACAAGGATGATCGTTTATGCGCGAAATCACGGTAGCAACCGTTCAGATGAGTCCCAAACTGGGCGAACCGGAAGAAAATCTGGTCAAGATGACCGAAACCATTTCTAAGATCGCCTCGCAGCAAAAAGTAGACCTGATCGTGTTCCCGGAACTCATCACCAGCGGGTACGAGCTGGGGGTGCGGTTTACCGAACTCGCGCAGCGTGTTCCCGGCCCTACGATCAACCTGTTGGCACAGCGGGCGAACGAATATGGTATCTATATCGCTTTTGGTATGGTCACGAAGGAACGGGTCGAAAGTGTGCTTTATAACTCGGCTATCCTGGTCGGGCCGGATGGAGAACTGCTCGACGTATACAACAAAATCCATCTTCGCGGTGAAGAACGCATGGCCTTTCGTGAGGGTTTCAAACTCCCGATTATTCCTACCGAAATCGGCAATATCGGCCTGATGGTCGGCTATGACCTGGCGTTCCCAGAAGTCGCCCGCAGCCTCGCGCTGGATGGCGCGGAAATTATCTGCGTGATGGCGAACTGGGAAGCCTCGCACATTGACGAGTGGAAAACCTATATTCGCGCTCGCGCTTATGAAAACTCAATTTTCATGGTGGCCGCCAACCGTATCGGTGAGGATGTTACGCTCAACTTTGGCGGCGAGAGTATGGTGGTCGGCCCGCGTGGGCAGATTCACGCCTCGCTTGCCAGCGAAACCGACCCGGAAACCGGCGCGCCCTTGGAAGGTTTTGCTGTCGCCCGGATTGACCTGGACGAAGTGCGCAAGTACCGTGAAGAGTTCCAGTTTATCCAGAATCGCCAGCCACCGGTCTACAAAGCCCTGGTGCGGAAGTATTAGAATCTATTCCAGATTCTGAACAGTCTATAACAGTTTAATAAGGGCGTACAATGTGCGCCCTTACTTCTGGTCGAACAGCCTGCATACTCCAATTACATTCTCTTTGCTCCCAATGCCGTTTTCCCCCTATAATGCTGGTTAAGCATCTGTATATCATGTAAGGGGGAATTCCATGAGTACACCTCCACAACCCAGCACGGAACAGGTAGTACAGGCAATTTATCAATTTGCTGCCGGTATGATGAAACAAGGCACATCCGAATACCGAATTGAGCAAGCTCTGATTGAGAAAGGTCTCACGAAAGAGGCGGCACGTACTGTTGTCGGCAATTTGTCCAGACTGCGGCGGGAAACCGTTCGCAAAGCTGCCCAACGCAACATGATGGTCGGTGGAGCAATCTGTGTCATCGGGTTGGTAGTCACCATCCTGAGTTATAATGCCGCTGCGGCCAGCCCGACTGGTGGCCGATACATCATTGCCTGGGGCGCGGTTATCTTCGGCGCGATTCAATTCTTTCGCGGATTATCAGCAAACGGTACGTGAATCACCACGCCGCTAACCAGGTTGTCATCCACCACCCCTGCCCAGCATATTCCCTGACTGGATACCCTTCCCGAAATTGCTCTTCAAAATTCAGACCACACTATTAGGACTTGCGCAGTTGATAGGTAGGTAAGGGTATGATGCCCCTACGGGAAAGATCGTCCGAGCTGCGTACCTTCCAACTACAACCGTTCCACGCGAACCACGCCCCGGCAAAGGGTTGAAACATTAAGAGATTTAGTGTATTCTTAAACTACTCTTAAAGTTTAGTGAGTGCGCAGACGTGCTTGCCTCCTTTGCCATCATCCTGATCCTGTCCATCGCATACGGTTATCTCAACGGTCTGCATGGTTCAGCTAGCGTCGTTGCAACGATTATTTCATCACGGGCGATGGGGCCACGTTCGGCGCTGCTGCTGGCGGCTATTGGAATTGCTATCGGGCCGTTTGCGATGGGTGTGGCCGTCGCCAGCACGATTGCGGTGGATTTTGTCAGTCCGCAAGCAGTGACGCCGCATGTAGTGGTCTCCGCGCTGGTGGGCGCGATTCTGTGGAGCAGCTTTACACTCTGGGCGCGTATCCCGACCAGCATTTCCCAATCCTTAATCGGGGGGATTATCGGGGCAGGATGGGCCGGTTTCGGGCCGGAGTCGATTCAGGTCAGTGGCTTGTACAAGGTGCTGGCCGGGTTGTTTCTTTCCCCAGTACTGGGACTGTTCGTCGCTTATTTTATGGTACGCCTGATCTACTTCGCTACCCAATGGGCTGATCCCCATATCAACCGTTGGTTTAACCGGGGGCAGATTCTCGTCGGGCTATTTATGGCAATTTCATTTGGTGCCAACGACGGGCAGAAGATCATCGCCATGATGACGCTCGGCCTGGTTGCCACCGGTATCTTACCCCATTTCGCTGTGCCGGAATGGGTTGTTGCCCTCAGCGCATTAGCGATTGGTGCTGGGACACTCGCGGGAGGCTGGCGGTTAATCAAGATGCTGGGTGGGAAATTCTACCGAATTCGTCCGATACATGGTTTCGGCGCTCAGATTTCGTCCGCAGGTATCATTTTTGTCGCCGGTCTTTTGGGCGGGCCGGTGAGCGGGGCACAGGTCGTCACCTCATCCATTCTAGGCGCGGGCAGTGCTGACCGGTTGCAAAAGGTGCGGTGGGGGGTCGTGCAGCAAATCCTTCTCGGTTGGTTATTGACGCTTCCGTTTTCCGCCCTGATTACTGTCATTGTCTATCGCCTTTTGGAAGGAGTGATGCTGTGACCAACAAGATCGTCACACAAGTTCGCAATTGGCGTCAGAACCTGTTTCGCCGCAAACCCAACCACTTTATTGTTCGCTTGGTAGAGCAATCCGCGCTGGTTGTGGAAGGTACCGCTGCCTTGCAGGATTACATGAAGAAGCCGAGCAAAAAGAACGCGACTCAGGTACGCAATATTGAAAAACAAGCCGACGAAGTTCGCCGGATGATGATTGATGAACTGAACCGCACGTTCGTCACGCCGATTGATCGTGAAGATTTGTTCGGATTGTCGCGGGCGATTGATGATGTCCTTGACCACGCTTACTCCACCACCAGCGAAATGGATATCCTGGACGTTCAGCCCAATGAATATCTGCAAACCATGGTGGAAATGCTGCATAACAGCGCCGAGGAAATTCATCTGGCGATGGAACGCCTGGAACGGCATCCCAGTGTGGCCGACAGCCACGCAGTACGGGCCAAAGCCATCGAAAACCGGATGGAAACCCTCTATGCGGAGGCCATTGCGAATCTTTTCAAAAAACCCTCTGACTTGCAGGATGTCGTTCAAATGATGAAACTGCGCGAAATCTACCGGCATCTGTTTCATGCAGTACAGGCCGCTGAGGATGCCGCGAATATCATCAGCGATATTGTCGTTAAGTTTTATTAGTGCCACCCGCGCTGACCGATTGCAGCGCGTCCCCGGCAAAATATCCCTTGCTCACATCGCCTGAATGGGGTAACTTTCATGGGGTTACGAGATTCAGTCGTCACCCAGGTTGATGACGGCTACCTCACGGGTCTGCCCTATCGGGCAGCGTGAAGCGTTCGTCAGACCTGCGAGTAATATGATGACCCTTATGTAGGGGATGGGTATGGACAATTTGCGACAACGGCTGGATCAACTCCGCCACCAGCTTAACCATTTGCCGGATGACCCCGATAGTCTCTCCCAATTAGAGGAACAGGCGCGTGCGCTGTTGGCCGATGCCAAGAACACCCCGCACGAAGCGGCGGCGCAGGCGCTTTTCGCTGAACTTGCCCGTTTGAGCAATCCCACCACACCCACCGCTGCGACGGTGCGTGGGTTGGTGCGTCGAGCACGTATTCGTATCGAAATCGCCGGGGACGACGACGATATTGATGAGGCGATTGACATTCTGGCCGAGGCGCTGGCGCTCGATTCGCGGGACTCGGATGTATTGGAACTGCTCCAACAGGCTGCTGCTCGCAGCCAGCAGGCGGCGCAGCGGGTCAGCGACCTGTATACCCGCTATGGTGTGCAGCAGCGGGTCGCGCCCAAACAGCCACTCGCTGAAAAGCGGCCTGCCGAACCTGTCGCCCCACCGCCCCCCGCGTATCCCACGTCCTCCGGTTATCCCGCGCCGGAACGCGAAATTGGGCAAGAGCCGCCCTCACGCCGGATGCCGGGACGCGGGCCGTTATACGCGGGCGCGGATATTGAGGAGACGCTCTCCGAACTGACTCAGGCATACTATTCCGGGGAATACCAACAGACCGTTGAGCTGGCGAATCGGGTACTCAACCAGCAACCGGGCAACCCGACGGCGCTGGACTATCGCCAGAAGGCCGAAGACAACCTGATTCGAGGGGTTGTCCCTGACCACCGCATCCCCTTTGACGCCAGGGTATCCTACAACCGGGCGAACTCGCTGGTGCGCGCCGGGAACTATGAAGAAGCGGAACGCCTGTACCGGGAGGCCCGTGACCTGGCGGAACGCAGCGGTGTGCCAAGCTGGAAGGACGCTGAACAGGCGCTGCTGGATATTCAGGACCTCGCTCTGGCACGCGATATGCTCAATGAGGGGGATCGGCTTATCAAGACCGATAACTGGTCAGAGGCGCTGCGCAAATATGAGAGTGCCCTGCGTGTTGTCCCGAATGATCCTCAGGCTGAAGAACGACTCGAAACCATCCGACGTATCCAGCAGGACGCGGATCGCGTTTCGGTAGACCTGACGACACTCAGCGGCACACTTTCCGACCAGGTGGCGCAGTTGCAAAATATTCTGGGTATTCTCGCCCGACTGCGTCAGGTGCTGCCCGACAGCCAGCGTATCCTGCAACTGGTTAAGGACGCTGAAAATCGCCTGCTGGGGGTGAAAACTCAGATTAACAATCAGTCGCAATCTACGCTGACGCGGGCGGGTAACGCGAATTCACTGGAAGAACGGCTGACTCTGACCAACGAGGCATTACATCTGCTGGAACTGGGCGTCAAACTCGACCCTGGTGACCCGAATCTGTCCGAGTCACTGCTGGAGACTCGTGCTGCGGCCAGCGACATGCAGCGGGCACGCCAGGTCATTGAACGCGCATCGGCGCTGGTGGCGCAGAACTTCGATAACGAACTGGCGCAGGCACGCTCCATGCTGGCCGGTCTGCACGACTATGCGCAGGATACCCGTTACCGCACAGCGGTCACGGATTTGCTGGGACGCTACCTGGAAAGAGCGGAGTTTGCCCTGGAAGAGGGTGATGTGACCGAAGCGGAAATGTGGCTGGCTACCCTGAAAGATGAGCCATTCCGCATTTTGGGTCGCCGTTCCGAAGTGCAGCGTCTGGAGAATCAGGTGCGCCGGAGCAGACAGCAAGGTAGGCTGCGTCTTATGTTGATCCTGGTGGGGATTGTCATTATCGCCCTGATCGTGTTGATTGGTACGCAGAATACCTGGTCGCCGCTGTTGTTCCCGCCGCCCACCCCGACAGCCAGCAATACCCCGACGCCGAGCAACACGCCGACACCCAGTAACACCCCGACGCCGAGCAACACGCCCACGCCGACGGCGACTCCATCTGTAACCGTGACCGCTTCGCCAACAGTCACGCCTTCCTGGACGGTGACGGCCTCGCTGACGCCGACCCATACCCTGACGCCGACCCATACACCGACCATTACGCCAACTTATACGCCGAGCAGCACCGCCACTGAAACACCGATTCCCACCATCACGAATACACCGGCAGTGCTGTGCCGCATCTTCAACCCTGGTAGCGACTCGGTGCGTGTCCGGCCAGACCCCTCCACCCGTAACGCGGTGATCGGATTCTTGCCGCCCAATACTGGTGCGGATGTCCTGCGCCAGGAACGCGGCCCGACGGACGGGCGTATCTGGTACTTTATCGAAGCACGGATCGAAGGGGGCAGTTTATCCGGTTGGGTTCGGGCGGATACCGTGACGGAACTGTTCTCAAGCTGTCCGCCGTTCTAAGGGTAGCAAATACCGTCACACTTTACCCCCGTAGCAACAAAAAACGAGGCGAGTCTGGAAGACTCGCCTCGTAAGCTATAGGCGATTTATGTTGTGAACAGAGTTTAGCTCCCCAGGGAATAGCTGCGTCCGATATAGTGTCGCTCTTGGGCAAAGGCCAGCAGTTCCTCTCTGAAATCCGGGTGGGCGATGCTTACCAGGGCATGGACACGCTCCGAAATCGAACGCCCATACAGGTCGGCCACGCCGTACTCCGTGACGATACAGTGTACATCGTTGCGACTGGTTGTGACGCCTGCGCCTTCCTTCAGATGCGGGACAATCCGGCTGATTGTGCCGTCTTTCGTCGTGCTGGGTAGTGCGATGAAGGTTTGCCCATCCTTGCTACGTGCTGCCCCTCGCACGAAATCCACCTGCCCACCCACGCCGGAATACAGCCTGTAACCGATGCTGTCTGCACATACCTGTCCGGTTAAATCCACTTCGATAGCTGAATTGATGGATACCATGCGGTCATTTTGGGCGATGATAACGGGGTCATTGACATATTCGGTGGGGTGGAGTTCGAAAATCGGGTTGTCATCAATGTACTTGTAAAGTCGCTGCGTGCCTAACACAAACCCGGAAACCACTTTGCCGGTATGGATTGTCTTGGCAGAATTGGTAATCACTCCCATCTCGATCATTTCCATCACGCCATCGGAGAACAGCTCGGTGTGAATGCCCAGGTTCTTATGGTCGGTCAGGCGGCGCAGCACAGCATCCGGGATACCCCCAATCCCCATCTGAAGCGTGGCAGCGTCCGGTATGAGCGCCGCGATATGGTCTGCGATTCTGTCCTGTACCGGCGAAGGCGGCTCGGGCTTTAATTCTGGCAGCATGTAATCAACTTCGATGAAACAGTCAATCTGGCTAACATGAATAAAGCTGTCGCCTAATGTGCGTGGCATGTTGGGATTGACTTCTGCAATCACCAGTCCGGCGCTTTCGGCGGCGGCCTTGGTCACGCCGACTTCAACACCATATGAACAATAACCATGCTGGTCGGGTGGGCTGACTTGGATCACCGCAATATCCAGCGCCATCCGCCCGGAGCGGAATAACAACGGGATTTCGCGCAGAAAAACCGGCGTGAAATCGGCTAACCCGGCATTCACGGCTTTGCGCACATTCCCACTGATGAAAAATGTGTTGATACGAATATGCTCTGCGATGTCCTCGGTAATCTTGTTTCCTTCAGGACCCAGATCAAGAAGCTGCACGACTTCGACATGCTCGAGTTCCTGATAGCGATCCAAGAGCGCCTGGACAAATACCTGGGGAACTGAACAGTTGCCAGTCAGAAAGATGCGCTGACCAGAAACGACTTTTTGAGCGGCTTCCTCCGCGCTGATACGACGCTGTTGCCAGTTCATTAAAAATGTGATCCTTAATTGGAATAGTCTGCCGCTGAATCGTTTTTTAGGATAGCCCAAACCCCATTCAGATGAAAGTGACGAATATCCCTTGCCCTGATAGATTTTTGGTACTATTCGGATAAGCACTTCGCGACTACAGTACAGTTAAAGAAACAAGTCGGGATACACAGCAAAAGGTCAACCACGATGCTCAATCATGTGATCGTACCTTTAGATGGTTCTGAATTAGCGGAAGAAGCCATTATTCACGCCAAGGAAATCACCAGACCGCAGGGCAAAATCACACTACTTTCTGCCATAGATGTGCCAGAGGTCCCTATCTACGGTTATTATCCGCCTGCGGCGATCCCAGACTATGATGCGGCGGAAGAAAATTTACTTCCCCGTGCCCAGGAATACCTGGAGAATATCGGCAAACAACTCAAAGCCGATGGGTATGTCGTGAACATTGAGGCTCATGTTGGCGAACCGGCCAATGTTATTGTAGAGACTGCGGAGCGGCTTGAAGTGGATGCGATTGTCATGTCCACGCACGGGCGTTCTGGCTTAAGCCGTTGGTTGTTTGGTAGCGTCACCAACAAGGTGTTAAGCGCCAGCTGCTGCCCGGTGTACGTTGTTCCCAGCAGGAAAAAATAGCACCTCCCTCAGATCATGGAAGAAGGGGAGTCCACGACTCTCCTTTTTGACTTCTGCTTGATTTCTGCCCGCGTTCGTTTTTCACTTCTCTGTTGACAATAGTATATTGGTTGTGGGGCGCACATGAATGATCGTTTAGCATACGTCTTGATTCGTCCCGCCCGATACGCGAGACAGAGAGGTAAAAGCTATGAGTGATCCGAAAGAGCAATATGAGTTCGACCACCTTTGGGACTACGATAACCCGGCGGCGACGGAGAATCAGTTTCGCTCGTTTTTACCCGTAGCATCAACCAAAGGTAAGTCCTATCACGTCGAACTCCTTACCCAGATCGCCCGAACACTAGGTCTTCAGCAGCGCTTTGACGAAGCTCACAAACTGCTTGATGAGGCTGAGGCGCTATTCGCGGAAGATATGCAGCGTCCGCGCATTCGCTATCTTCTGGAGCGGGGCAGGGTGTTTAATTCATCCGGTTCACCTGATACAGCCCAGCCATTATTCACGGCAGCCTGGGAAATTGCGCAGCAGGCCGGCGAGGATTTCTACGCGATAGATGCTGCCCACATGTTAGCGATTGTTGAGCAGGGGCAAGCCGCATTAGATTGGAATCTCAAAGCATTGGGATTAGCTGAATCCAGCAACCAGCCGCGAGCCAAGAATTGGCTAGGGTCACTGTACAACAATATCGGATGGGCCTACCACGACATGGGACAGTACGAACGGGCGCTGGGAATTTTCGAGAAGGCGCTTCAATTCCGGGAAAAGGAAGGCAAACCCAAGCCTATTCATATCGCCGGGTGGTGCGTGGCTCGCGCACTGCGTTCCCTGGGGCGGGTTGAGGAAGCACTCGAAAGGCAGCAGACATTACTGACAAGGGCTGAAGCCGCTCAGGATGAGCTTGGATATACCTACGAGGAAATCGGCGAATGCCTGCTGCTGCTCAACCGCGAGGCTGAGGCTAAACCCTATTTTGCCCGTGCTTATGGGGTATTATCCCGGGATAGCTGGCTTGTCAGAAACGAATCGGGACGGTTGGAGCGGCTTCGGGAATTAGGCAGCTAGAGACTGTCTTCTGCGCTATAATCCCCTGTCATAGGCAATCTATTTCTCGCAACCTCTGGGGTACCATCTTGAGCGAACGCACACCACTCTACGGCTCCAAGTTCTCTGGGTGGTTGGGCATTCAATTTTATGCCGAACCCAACGGCAGCATTGTGGGGGATGTGATCCTCCAACCGGAGCAGGAAGGGCCACCACTTTATGCGCATGGCGGAATTTCCGCCTCTTTGCTGGATGAAGCGATGGGTACTTCAGCGTGGTGGGCGGGTTACAAAGTCGTCGCAGCCAATCTCAACCTCAATTACCGCCAGCCAGTGCCATTGGGAGTAGAGATCCATATACGCGGCCACATCCAATCCATTGAAGGACGCAAAATTTATACTGCTGGCAGCATTACGCTGCCGGACGGCACTGTCGCCATAGAGTCCACCGGTCTGTTTATCCACGCGCCTCATATTTTCGAAGGTATGGACTTCCCCTTGAGTGAACTTATCAAACGGGGCGAAGAACCTGACTCCAAGTAAGCCTCGTTCAATCGTCATTAGAAAACGCTAAAAAAACGCCAACAGTTGGAGATATTTACGCTATGCTGTTTTTCGTCCAGAAGGGACGTTTTTTCATCAATGTGGAGAGGATTTTGAACCTATGAAACGAAGTGTAATCTATGGTATTGGGGTACTGATTTTGATGGGTATTACTTCTGTCGCCAGTATTCTGGTCTATAATTCCGTTGTGGGTGGTTCCGGTGAACCCAGCGCGCCAATCAGTGCGCCTACCATAGCCTTGACGACCCCGACACCGGATGCGCAGGCCACGCGCATCGCCGATCTTGAGTCCGAAGTGGATCGTCTGAATGCGGAAAATGCCGCGCTGAGCGCCGCGCTGACGAATGTTCCGGCAAGTACCGCAGTAACCGAAGAAGTGCCCGCCGCTACGTCTCTCCCGCCGACAGAAATACCAACTGAAGCGCCCACTGAAACCGCTGGAATCCGGGCGGTCTATCGCATTACACAGGACGAATCTGAAGTTCGGTTTATTCTGAATGAAGTGCTGCGCGGCCAGCCCACCACCGTCGTTGGGAAAACCGACCAGGTCGCGGGGGATATTCTGATTGATAGTGCCAATCCTGCTGGTTCAGAAGTGGGTACGATCCGTATTAACGCCCGTACCCTGGCAACTGACAATAACTTCCGCAACGATGCCATTCGCAGCCGGATTCTACAATCTGCTCAGGATCAGTATGAGTTTATTGATTTTGTCCCGACCAGTGTGTCCGGCCTGCCGGATCAGATCGAAGTTGGGCAGTCGGTGAGTTTCCAGGTGACAGGCGACCTGAAAATCCGCGATATTACGCAGTCAGTCACATTTGATGTCACCGCGACGTTGACCACCGATACCCGCCTGGAAGGAACAGGCACGACAACTGTCTTGCGTTCGGATTACAACCTGACTATTCCGAATGCACCCGGCGTGGCGGATGTCACGAATGAAGTCACCCTGGAAATTGACTTCGTGGCGCTGCAAGTCGAACAATAAATAGCTTCAAAAAGACAGCACATTACCTTGGATTGACAGAGGCGGATTCACTCCGCCTCTGTTTTTGACACATCAGTAACCCAACTGCAACAACACGAACGCCAGTGCCGCCACGATGCCGATCAGTAGACCGCCATAGAGCAGCAGCGCCCGCAGAACTGTGCCTTCGTTGCCACTCATGCCCACCGTGCTTGCGCCCACAATGATCTTGGCCGGGGCGAGCAGGCTGGCAATCGCTGCTGCTGAGGTCTGCGTCGCCAGAACCATCGAGACGCTTAATCCCAATAGCCCGGCGGTGTCCATTTGCAGGACGCCGAAAACCGCATTGGAATTGGTATTGCTGCCGGTCATAAACGCGCCAATAGACCCGATGAGCGCCGCGACAAAGGCATACAAGCTGGCTGGCACAGCCTGACTCAAACCGACAGCCAGCGACCGTGTCATGCCCGCGTTCGCCATCACCGTCGCCATCGCCACCATCGTCAATATGCCTAACGAAGGCCGGATGCCTTTTTGCACTACGCCTTTCAGGATGGCGCGTTCCGCGCCGGGTTCAAAGTAACCGCGACGGCGATAGAGGATGTAAGCGATTAATGCGCTATAAAGCAGCACTGCGCCAGTATGGTTGAGGAGACGCAGCCCCAGATCAGGTGTGGCCGGGGTGATCCAATCCAGTGCCGTTGTGGTTTCCGGCACGCTGATCGTCAGTTTGACCTGGCCGACCGCGTTTTTGATAGGGATTACACCTGTGAGTAGGACGGCCAATATGGCGAGTGTCGCGTACCCGGCAATCGCCAGGGGGAAAGAGGGGCGGGGGCGGTCAGTGGTTGGCTCTGGTTGCGGTTTTTCGATTGGTGTAGCCGATTGCTGGTTGAAGCGCGGCCAGCGGGCGACCCACAGCCCCACTACCAGCGCCGCCAAGCTACCTCCTGCTGAGGCGATGTTCCACAGGCCGTTGGTTGCCAGGATATACTGCCCGACGGCCATTACCAGGCCGATCAGGAGGATGGCCGGGAAAGCCCGCCGCATCCCTGACCAGCCGCCATAAGCAAAGCCCGCTAGCAGTCCGCAGGTGATTGCGCTTACACCCAGTAGGATCGCGGTGGGTGGCGATAAAAACCCGGCATCCAGCCCGGTCACGCCCAGTAGCGCGATAAACGACGACCCGAGTGACCCAAATGTTACCGCCCAGGCATGACCGATAGACGGCACGACAATCGCTTGCAGCGGGCTGAGTCCCAGACCGACCAGCAGCGGCGCGACTACCGCCACCGGCACACCAAAACCTCCGACCCCTTGCAGGAAAGATGTGAAGACCCATCCCAGCAGCAGAACACGTAGTACATCGTCTCCGGTCAGGCCGGTGAACCAATCGGCAATGACCTGGAGTGCACCGGCATGACGTACCACCAGGTAGAGCAGCAGTGCCATCCACACGATATAGATCACATCAGCCGTCAGGAACAGAGAGCGCACATGTGCCCATAACAGCACATCGTCGCCCGCACCAAAACGTAAAATCGCAATCACCAGCGCCAACATCCAGCCGGTTGTTCCGGCCTTACCTCCTCCCCAGCGAAAACCCACCATCAGCATCAGAACCGCTAACGGTGGCACGGCGGCTAAAAGGATATCCAGGGTAGAAGTCGGCAGCATCGCGAATTTTTCCTTCAACTTGTGGCAATCGGCAAAAAACACTCGCTATAATATAGCCCAAGAACAGGGGGTAAAGCCATGACCAATGACGACAAAAAATATGCTCAGGTGGCGCTGTTTGGTTCGATGGGTGGAGAATGGCGCGAGAAGGTTGTGATTCCCGTGCTGAAGGAACTGGGCGTGAGTTATTTTCACCCCGGCGGGGCGGGGACGACCTGGACAGAGGCGATGGGGGTACAGGAAGTCGAGGCGCTCTCCCAGGCGGAGACCGTCGTGATGGTTATCAACAGCCTGTCGCCCGCTTTTGGTAGTCTGTCGGAGGCTGGTTGGATCGCGCTGGGCTGTATGCGGCGTAACCAGACATACCTGATGTATATCGAAACCACCTATAAAGTCAACACGCCGAAATGGTACAACTATGTTCCGGGGCTGAAAAGACGGCTGGAGGCGATAGAGGATTATTCCAACCGGGCGCGGCTTCTGGGTAAAGAACACGCCCGGCGATTAGCGAAGGAAGTGCCAAATCTGACTGTCACAGACCAGATTGAGGAAATCGCCACGATCTTACGCCAGAAGTATAGCCCTAAAACAGGCTGAGTTGGGCTGGTGCGTCGGGATCATCATCTTCTGGTGGTGCATCTTCAACGGACTCCGGTTCTGTGAAAAATTCCTCTTCCAGAACCACCTCGTCTTCCAATGGCGGTATATCCGCTTCCTCTGGTAGAGCAGGCGGCATGGTGGCGGGGAATACGGGCGGCTCAATAGCCTCTGATGGAGCTTCTAATACATCCATATCGGGTACAAAATCCGCGTCCGTATCATCCACGTGCATGGTTGCCCTCACGCGCAGTTCTGCCAATTCTGAATCGTCAAAGCCGGCCTGGTGCATCACGACTCGCAGCGATGGCTCGGTTACCTGATCTCCGGTACGAATCACATGCTGATAGTGCGCCCGCAGACAATCACGCCATTCGTCAGCGAAAATGTTTTCTTCAGCCATACCCTATCCTACTTCAAAAACCTGCTTCCACTCAGGAATATCCACTCGTAGATCATACTGCTTGTGCAGTGCGGCGGCCAGGGCCGAAGCAGCTTCTTCTTCACCATGTACCAGGAATGTGCGACGCGGCTTGCGGGACATCGCGCCAACCCAAGCCAGCAGTTCATTGTGATCAGCGTGTCCGCTAAACCCATTCAGTACTTCGACCCGCGCCCGATTGGTATAGGATTCGCCAAAGATACGAATCTCGGTTTCACCTTCCACCAACCGCCGCCCCAGGGTATTCGGGGCTTGCCAACCGACCACTAAAACAGTGGTCGAGGGGTCTTCAATGTTATTCTTGAGGTGGTGCAGAATGCGCCCGGCTTCCATCATGCCACTGGCGCTGATAATCACTGCCGGTTCGCGCAGGTGATTTAACTGCTTGCTGGCCTCAAGTGAACGGGTGTATTCCAGGTCGGAGAAATGGAATGGGTCGCGTGTTCCGTCCTGCATCATGAATTCGCGGATTTCGGCGTCATAACACTCGGGGTGCGTGCCGAACACCGCCGTTGCGTTGGCTGCCAGGGGACTGTCTACATAGATCGGTATCCGGGGGATGTCCCCCTGAGACGCCAATTGGTGCAGCGTCAGCACAAGCTGCTGCGTCCGCCCGACGGCGAACGCCGGGATAATCAGCTTGCCGCCGCGTTTATAGGTTTCATTGACGATGCGTTCCATCTCTTTTTCGGAGTCGGCATAGGTTGAATGGAAACGCCCGCCATAGGTGCTTTCCATTATCAGGATGTCGGCGCTCTCCGGCGGCTGCGGGTCGCGGATGATCGGCAGACCGATGCGCCCAATGTCCCCGCTGAACACCAACCGGGTGTCGTGACGCGTCTCATGATCCTCAATATCCAGCACCACCGACGCACTGCCTAGCATGTGTCCGGCATCCAGAAATGTCAGAGTGACGCCGGGCATGATGGTTTTCGGACGGTTGTAACCCTGCGAGATGAAATAGTCCAGGCTGTTGATCGCGTCCTGCTGGGTGTATACCGGTTCTATTGGCGGTTCACCGCGCTTCTTCTGCTGCTTATTGACATATTCCACATCGCGCTCCTGGATATGGCCGCTGTCCAGGAGCATCACCGCACATAAATCGCGGGTGGCGTGCGTGCAGATAATGTCCCCCCGGAAACCGTTTTTCACCAGGCTCGGCAGGTTGCCAGAGTGGTCTATGTGGGCGTGCGAGAGGACGACCAAGTTTATAGAAGTCGCGTCAAATGGGAGTGTCCGGTTGCGTTCAAAAGCCTCACTGCGCTTCCCCTGATAGAGACCGCAGTCCAGTAGAATCCGTTTGCCGTTCACTTCAATCAGGTGCTGTGAACCGGTGACGGTACGCGCTGCGCCCATAAATGATAGTTTCATAGCCCGCCTCCCAATCCTTCGACAATGCACAGTGTATTTTTATTGTAGCGCAAAGTTAATCGACTCACCCGCGCCCGTATCAACTTTTAACCAGATTCCCGTATCGCTGGTCGGAACAATGAATCCCAGGTAGCCCCAGGTTTGACCATCCAGATAAATGTCCGGCGCAAATATGGGTTGCAGGTTCAGTGTCGCTGCCGGGCTGTACGTTGCGCCAATATTACTCTGCACAACAAAGGCGCTGGCAGGTGGGGTACAGTTGTCAGCGCCTGAACAGACCAGCAGAAGCTCAACCACCACCCAATTATGATTCGCAGGAGTTGGTGGCACGCTGCCTGCCAGTTCGCGCATCAGAGTTTCGCCGGGCCTCGTCGCTTCCAACACGCGAAGCTGCCCACCGCTAATAGCTTGCGCGATACCAACCGGCACAGTATCCACGACGACCAGTGTTGGTGGTGGTGTAAATGTCAGAGTCGGGGTGGGGGATGGCCCTTCAGTTGGCGGCAGATCGGTAGGTGGCGGAGGCAGTGTCGGCAGCGATGACGTGGTTGGGGGTGGAATGACGACCTGCGTCGTCGCCGTGGGAACAACTTCGGGTGAGGGGGAAACCAATGGCAAAGTAGTGGTTTCCGATTTCACCGCAGTGGTCAGGGTCGGAACAAATTTCGTTGGAGTCACGGTGTCGGTCGCGGTAGGAGTTGTTGAGGGCTCCGGAGTTGGTGAGGGTACAGGGGTATTGGTGGGCTGTTCGGTGTCCGTCGGTTCAGGCGATGGTGTCACGCTCGGCAGTTCAGCCAGTGTAGGCAGTACTGCGGCCTCAATTTCGGCGTCCGGTGACTGACTGCTGGACAACAGAGCAATAACCACCATCACAATGATGGCAATAAGAAGCGCGACAGGTAGAATCCAGCGCAACCGGGATCGGGATGGTTTTGTCGGAGACGACAGTGCCAGTTTGCCAACCTGCTGCAAGTACCGCTCATTCTTAGGCTCAAGCCGGGCGGCTTGTTGTGCGGCATGAGCTCTTTGTTCCGGCGTCCTGGCGACAAAGGACAGCATATACCAGGCTTCAGCGTGTTGTGGATTTTGTTTTAGAAACGCCTGGAGCTTTGATCGGGCTTCATCAAAATTTTTCTGGCGAATAAGGGCAGTAATATCGCGTAGGGATTCGCTCATCAGCTTACTTTCTTGCTCTTTTGTACATAAAACCTTGTATCAATATTTTAGATAATTTTTCTATTCCCTACCGTAAAAAACACGTCTGCGCCGAAATGTGAAGCAGGGAAGGGGTTAAACCCTCCCCTGCGAGAAGAGTATTCCTGATGTCCCGCATTTCCTGAACGGCGAAAAGCGGTAAAACAAGACTTATACAGCCAGGGAATCCACTGTTGTTTCGATCAGCTGTACAGCTTCGCCCAGCGTTGCCACATCAAATGCCAGTTTAGCGCCTGCCGTCTGGTATAGTTCCGGCAGTGTGACCGTGCCGCCTAGTGCCAACGCCTGGCGGTATTGGGTCAATGCTCTGGCCGGGTCTTGCAGGGCATTCCCCCAGACCTGTACCGCGCCAAGCTGCGCCAGCCCGTATTCCACATAGTAAAATGGCAGACGGAAGATATGAAGCTGCCGCCGCCAGCGATTCGGGATGTACTGCTCTAACCCGCTATAATCCACACCCTTCATGAACCGTCCCCACAGTTCAGTCCATTTCTCGTCACATTTCTCCGGGTCGGTCGCTGTGTCATGATGGGTGTAAATCCAGTGCTGGAAAGCGACCACCACCGCCATATACGGCCAGAAGTGAATGATGTTTTCCAGGTGTTCAATGCGGGCGCGGTTGGCGTCTGGCCCGACATAGTACCCACCGTCGCTGGCCTCGAGGTAGGGGGAGGCGATCAATTCCATCGCCATTGAAGCCACTTCATTGAACTCCATCGGGGAAAACCGCTGTTGCAGGTAGGGCAGCTTCTGACGTTCGAAGTTATGAAACGCATGACCGGATTCGTGCAGAAGCGTCCGTACATCACCCTGCAAACCCACCGCGTTCTGGAAGATGAAAGGCCGTCCTTCAACCGGAAACGATGTGCAGTAGCCGCCGGGCGCTTTGCCCTTGCGATTATCCAGGTCAAGCAGATTTTCCCGGCGCATCGTGGCGAAATAACCGCCCAGTTCCGGGTCAACCCGGTTGAAAATCGTCTCCGCTTTTTCGGCCAATACAGCCACCGAAACAAAGGGGTGCAGTGGCTCACGCCCCAATGGGTCTACCTCTGTATCCCAGGGGCGAAGGGCAGCGTATCCCAATTGCACCCGCTGCTTTTCACGCAGCCGTGCCGCTGCCGGGACAACGGTTTCCTCAATAGCGTTGGTGAAGGCAATCGCGTCTTCTGGAGTGTAATCAAACCGCTTCCGGTCACGCCAGGCATATTCCCGATAAGTCTGGTAGCCAGCGTTATGGGCGATGGTCTTCCGCAAGCCCATAAATTGTCGCCAGAGATCGTTCAGGGCATCCTGGTCTGCCAACCGGCGCTCCTCAATCAACCGCCAGGCCTGCTCACGCCGGTCACGATCCCCTTCAAGGAAAATTGGCCCCATTTGTGACAGTGTTTTCTCCTGTCCATCCCATTCGACGGACTGCGCGCCGATAATCTTGTTATAGGCCGTCCCCAACTCGCTCTCCTGGACTTGCAGTGGCAGGTTTTCCTCACGGAACAGTTCAACCCCCGCCCGGATATTGCGGAGTGGCACCGCGAAATTCTCCGGCTGTAAACCGCTTTCGAGTAGTTTTTTGTCGGTCAGGAAGGCTACTTTCTGGTATTCGGGAAAAATCCTCGCCATGAAGTTTTTGAAGCGCCGGTCCGCTTCCTCATCGGTCGTATTGACGGTGCTGGCAACGTGCAGCCGTGACCGCAGTTCAAATATCATGCTGGAAAAATTGGAATAATCGCGCATCCAGTCATGGAGTGTTTCAGGGGTCAGATCACGCTCTAAGAGATCGTGAGCATAGGGGTCAAACTGCGCCCATTCCCAGTCCAGCACGTCTGCGTAACGAGTCGGAAAATTCTTAAACATGGCGGCCCTTTCGCTGACCAGCTTATATATCTCAAGCTAATCATAACACACGTTTGATGCTTATCCCCGCCGTAATTGGATTCGCTGGAACGCCCGATTCTGGGGTAGCATGTTGGGATTGCAAAGTGAGCATAATTTGAGGCGAACCGTGCAACTCATTATTGTCGTTGTCGTGGTAGGATTGCTCGGCGGCATTGCCGTCGGCTTACAAACACCGCTGGCAAGTCTGATTGGGCAGCGGTTAGGTGTATTGGAAAGTATCTTTATTGTGCATCTCGGCGGCATGATTCTCTCGGGAATCCCGCTACTTTTGGCGCGGGGTGGAAAATTGGGAGAATGGCAAAGAGTCCCTTGGTATGCGTTGGGGGCGGGCGTGTTCGGCCTAGTCGTGATCGGTTCGATTAACTATACCGTTCCGCGCCTGGGAGCGACTGTGACTGTTATCCTGGTTGTGGTCGGGCAGATTGTCATCAGCCTGCTGGTTGACCACTTCGGTCTGTTTGGTACCGATGTCCGCCCGATAGACCTCTCGCGCATTGTTGGCGTGGGGGTGTTGTTTCTGGGAATCTGGCTGGTGATTCGTTAAACCGGCCTGATAAGCGAGCAGTAAATCAGGCGCACCCTGATTGCCCCCATTGAAAACAATACTATAATGGGTTTCCAGTAATGTTACAGGAATCTCACGTAGGGCGTCGGTTGTTTAGGGGGAAATATGGCAAACAGACGATGGACGATATGGGTATCACTTATCGGTTTACTACTGCTGCTTGGCCTGATTGTTCCGGTATTGGCGCAGGAGAATCCGGCCTGTCCTGTGCTGGTCGAAATGGCACTGGCTCAAGTAGGGAACAATTGCGGTGGCCTGGGGCGGAATATCGCCTGCTACGGCTACAACCGGGTGGATGCGACCTTTGCGGCGGGTTTCGACCCGCAAATTTTCGCACAACCTGCCGATCAGACTTCGCTGGCGGACTTCCAAACTATCCGTACCGCGCCGCTTGATGTGGCTCTGAATCAATGGGGTATCGCAGTGTTGAACGTGCAGGCCAATGTGCCGGATACGCTGCCCGGACAGGCTGTTACGATGCTGCTGTTTGGCGATTCCGAAATCGAAAACGCGATTGAAATGCCTGCCAATCCCGCTGATCGTATCACCGTGATTACCCAGGCCGATGTGACTCTGTTCAGCGGGCCGGGAACAACCACTGACCCAATCAGTACAACCGGGACAGGGACGGTGCTGGATGCCAGCGCTCGCAGCGTCGATGGGTTGTGGATTAAGGTCCAATTCAGCAGCGGCTCGGCCTGGTTGGAACGAGGCGCGGTTAATGATAACCCTCGGATTGACGCCCTTCCGGTTGCAGATAGCACTGGGACACTTTCCCCCATGCAGGCCTTTTACCTGCGGAACACACCCGGCCAAGACCTGGAATGCGGCCAGATGCCATCTGTGCTGGCGATTCAGAGTCCCCAGGGTATTGCGGTTGATCTGACGGTGAATGGTGCGCATATCCGCCTGGGTTCATTGGTGGCGCTTCAGATTGTGGATAACGATACCCTGCAACTAACGACGCTGGAGGGCCACGCTGAACTCGAACCGGATACGTCTAATGCTACTTCTGTCCCGGCGGGCATGACCGCCTCGCGCTGTCTGGAGTCCCCTGCCAGCCTGGGAACCGACCAGGCAGCCAACGATCAAACGGTGGGCGCGAACTGTTCCTGGGAGGAAAGGGCGACCACGCCCGAAGAAATTGCGGAATTTGAGGTGATTCACAGCACACTGGAACAGCTTGGGTTGAACCAGGAAACGGGCGGAACACCCGTTGTTGCTGATGAATGTCCGGTAGGCAGTACGATTGTCCACACGGTCAGCCGGGGCGAGAATCTGTTTCGCATTGGTCTGCGTTACCGCACCGGCATGGGCGCGATTATGGCGGCGAATGGGCTGGCAGACCCGAACACGATCTATGTCGGTCAGCGATTGACAATTCCCTGTGGCGTGAATACCGGTCTGCCCGCTGCCCCCCCTGTGATCCCGACTCCGGTGCCGGGTGTGACCACACCGCCGGTCGCCGGGCTGTGCGGGGGTTTCCGCGCTACATCCCCGCTGGATGGGTTGTCGTATGGCACAGAGACGTTCTATTGGGATTCCGCACCGGGCGCGCAGGCTTATCAGGTCAACATCTATAACTATGATGAAGCGGGCGGCGCGCGAGTTGGGACATTTTTTGCCGATGCTGGCGCGACGAACCTGACCGCTGATCTGAGCATCGAAAGCATTGGCTATGGATTTGAGTTTGGCTGGGAAGTCGCGGCATTGGTTGATGGGCAGGTGGTTTGTTCATCTGGGCCGTTCCGCGTGCCGCGTGCGGCAGCCCCCGCACCTCCACAGCAGACCGTAAATTTCAGCGCGTCCTGGGTGTGCGGGCCTTCAGTGGGTGAATTGACTGTTGATTACTCCAATATTCCATCCAGTGAAACCAGCGTTCAGATCATATTTACCGACAGCATGGCAGGGCCAGGGCAGGGTGGCACGTATGCTGTGCCACCTTATTCGGGGAGTAAATCCTATACTGGGGTCTTCACCGTTTCTAATGGCAAAGTGATTGCCTTTCCGTCAGGCGTGACGGTTAATCTGCCCGGCTCGATGGGGTGCTAAACAGGTGAATTGGGGGCGGGTCATCTCGCCCCCATTTTGCTGCTTGTGTTATGTTTTAACCGAGGCCGATACTCCAGGTTTCGACAATATCTTCATAGTGAATGGTCAGCCGTTCTTCAACCAAATCACCAGATGCCATATCAAAGTCGGAATAGCCGATTTCGCCAATCCAGGCGCCATTCACCGTCCAGCGCCGGATTTCTACGCCATTATCAATCGCCATGATGGTCAGGGTACGGGTGGGCCGTACAATCTCCGCCCTGGACTGTATAGTTTGGCGAATCCAACTGTTTACCGGGGCAAGCGGGTCACGCTGTACCATCTTGACCAGCTTGAACGGTTCGCGCACCGCTTTCACTGAAGTCGTGTTATTCACGTCGAGTTTGAATGGCACGAAGCCGGTCAAACGAAATACGCCGGTCACCGACTCGCCCTCAAGCTCGACGGCGAACTCATTGGCCGAAAGACTGTCAATCGATTGAATCGTATTGCTAACTGCATCAGCCATCTTGCCACCCCTTGTCTATTAATCCGCTATGATTACCAGTATAGCGCCACCGGGCATCTGACGAAAGCGAGGCAGGGCTACCAGCGATGATGTACTTGAGTGCGGATATAACGCCCGTAGATTTCCCGCACTTTGAGCATCTGGCTTTCGCTCAGGGGCGGCATATCAGCCGCAGCGACGTTTTCCTCAACCTGTGAGGGACGCTTTCCGCCGGGGATCGCACAGGTAACGCCATCAAACATCAGAATCCAGCGTAGTGCAAATTGTGTCATGCTGACGCCTTCCGGCAATAGTGCTTTGAGTTCCTCAACGGCCTGCAAGCCGGTTTCATAGTCCACGCCTGAGAATGTCTCGCCCTGGTCAAACGATTCACCCTGCCGATTAAATGTCCGGTGGTCGTCGGCGGCAAAGGTGGTATCGCGCCGCATCTTGCCGGTGAGCAGTCCGCTGGCAAGCGGTACCCGTGCCAGCACCCCGACGCGCCGGGTTTGGGCTTCGCGCAGGAACAGGCTTGCTGGACGATGGCGGAACATATTGAAGATGATCTGCACAGTTTGCACATTCGGGTACTCGATTGCTTTCAGTGCTTCCTCGACCTTTTCCACACTCACACCGTAATAGCGGATTTTCCCGGCGTGAACCAGATCATCTAACGCCCCGAACACTTCAGGATGGTAGTACACGTCAGTGGGCGGACAGTGCAGTTGTACCAGGTCGAGACAGTCGGTATTCAGGTTCTTCAGACTGCGTTCGATAAACGCCGTGAGGTTCGGCGCATTGTAGCTGTCAGCCACATGCGGATCGAGCCGCCGCCCGGCTTTGGTCGCCACAATGATTTCCTCGCTGCGCTCCTTACGAAGCTGTGCGATTAGCCGTTCGCTGTGTCCATCGCCATAGACATCGGCGGTATCTATAAAATTGACACCCAAATCAATGGCGCGGTGCAATGCGGCCAGCGATTCACGGTCATCTACCTCGCCCCACGCTCCACCAACGGCCCATGCGCCGAAACTGATCTCTGAGACTTTCCAGCCTGTGCGTCCTAGTTCACGATAAAGCATCGCGCTTCCTCCTAATTATGACCAATAGCGTATCACTGATATTGACTCTTCCAGGGGTGTGGCGCAAGACCACGCCAATCAGAATATCATGAGTCCAACAGCGCAAACCGCGTTTTGGGATTATGATGATAGACGTTGATCTATTCGAGGGAGATGAAGTCATGAGCGACACTGATTCAGCCGAAAAAAAGGTTTTCGTCATTGGGGGGCAGCAGCTCCGCGTTCGCACACAGGCCACATTAAAAAGCGCAACTGTCACCTGGTTGAAGCCAAGCGCTCAGATTGAGGTAGACGCTAATTCCCGTACCGAAGCGGATAACTATGTGTGGTGGCATCATTCACGCGGCTGGAGTGCTGAGAAAAGTATTGATGGCACTGAAATCAATATGACCGAGGCGCAGGCCGCCCCGCCCGCCACCAAGCAAACCAAAGAAGCTGTGGGGGTCAAACCTGAAGAACATACGGCATTTCAGGTCGGTAATGAGCAAGTCCGTGTCCGCACGCAGCCGTCCTTAAGTGGGATGCATGTGAAATGGCTCGCGCCGGGGACAATCATCCAGGTCGTGCCGACATCTCGTACTGAGGCGAGTGGTTATGTGTGGTGGCAGCACGCCGACGGCTGGAGTGCTGAAAAGAAAATAGACGGCAGTGAGGTCAATCTATTTGAGCCGGGAACGGTCAAAATAGATCCGGCAGCAGCCAGCAAAACCGCCAAGCCAGGCGCTGCATCCGTGCCGCTGGGGCCGGATGGTCTGCCGGATGTGAACCAGCTTCCCTTGTTGAACAGTCTGTTCCAGCGGCTGCCGGTTGACCAGGATAAAATCCGTTGGTGGCAGTATTACGGCAACAATGTGTACGCCTTTAACCTGTGGACGCAGGGTAAATACTGGTATAAATATTGTCAGGCGCTGCACGGTGGGTTGGACTTCGGCAATTCCAATGACAAGGGCGTGCTGATCTATGCCGGAGTCGAAGGTACGTACAACAAACTCGATACCAAGTACACCCGCCCCAATGGACAGTGGGTCACGGTGGGCGATTACACCATCATCTACGGCCACCTCATTAACCCGCGCCCGTTCAACCCGGGCGATGCGATTCACCCCGATACCATCATGGGTGAAATCGACCTGGGCGGGCAGAATCACCTCCATCTGGAAGTGCGTTACATGAACAAGTGGATTGTCAATCCGCAGCTTTACATGACTCAGGATATGCGCGACTGGATCACGAAGAAATTCCCGCCGAGCGCCAAGTATTTTTACCAGGACTCAGGTTGGAACCAGTGGCAAACACCGATGGATCAACCGGTGTTGGTGCTGGGCGGCCCGGTAATTGGCCCGCTGGGGAAACACTAGAAACTCTGGTAGAAAGTGCAGAGGCTTTTGTAAGAATGAGGGGCGGTACTGGATGTGCCGCTCCTGTGCCTTTTTGCTCCTTATTGAAGGGAGACGATGCCAGGAACGATAGATGATAGCATAAAACAGTTGTGGTTATTGCCAGATATATTCAAAACAGTCTTGCTATTCGGGAGTGCAAGCCATGAGTGATGACCAGAATCTTCGCATTGCAATAGTATATCCTGGCGATTTGGAAACCAGAAAAACAGCCACAGCCAATAATAACCGTTTTTCCCCCCTCTTTCAGGCGTTGGCTGCATTGAATACCGAGGCTCTTCCAGCCGTTTACCACCCCGATTTTGCGGACGAGGTGTACCAGCAGCTCTTAACGATGGACGGGGTTCTGGTCTGGGTAAACCCCATTCAGGATGGGCATGATAGAAGCATACTGGATGCCATGCTGAGACAGGTAGCTGATGCGGGGGTTTTTGTCAGCACCCATCCCGATATTATTATGAAGATGGGCACCAAAGAAATCCTGTTTCAAACGCGGCATATGGAATGGGGTACGGATACACACGTCTATAGTAGCCTGGCAGATATGCGTCAGCAGTTACCGGGACGCCTGGTTGGTGGTACGGCGCGGGTGCTGAAGCGGAATCGTGGGCATAGTGGCTCTGGCGTATGGAAAGTGCAGACCAGTACGAACAGCGAGTCTATCACGGAAACAACGCTTGTTCGCGCTCGTCATGCTGAACGCGGCAGTGTGGAAGGAGTGATAACGCTGGGCGAATTCCTAATGCTCTGTGAACCATACTTTGCTGGTGGAGGAAAAATAATCGACCAGGCTTATCAAACGCGCTTGCCGGAGGGTATGATTCGGTGTTACCTGGTTCATGATAAAGTGGCTGGATTTGGGCATCAGGCGATCAACGCGCTCTATCCTACTCCAGAGGGTGCATCTCCAGAAGAAGCCCCTCAACCCGGCCCGCGCCTGTATTATCCGCCCGATCTACCTGATTTCCAGCGACTAAAGCAGAAGTTGGAGCAGAAGTGGGTGCCTGAATTACAGGCATTATTGGACATTTCTACGGATCACTTGCCGGTACTCTGGGATGCAGACTTCTTGCTGGGGCCAAATGACAATGACTTTGATACTTATGTCTTGTGCGAAGTGAATGTCAGCAGTGTAGCCCCCTATCCCGATTCGACCACCCCCTTTATTGCTGAGGCGGCCTTAATCCGTGCCAGAATCGCCAGGGAACAACGGCAGTCACGTTAAAAGGCGCAGGGGAAGAAAAAGGCCGTGCGTCTGTCCCACCCTGGCGGCCCAATTCACTCCGATACCGTTCTGGGCGAAATCGACTTGGGCGGGCAGAATCACCTCCATCTGGAAGTGCGTTACATGAACAAGTGGATTGTGATCCGCAGCTTTACATGACTCAGGATATTCGCGACTGGATCACGAAGAAATTCCCACCGAGCGCCAAGTATTTCTACCAGGACTCAGGTTGGAACCAGTGGCAAAATCCGATGGATCAACCGGTGTTGGTGCTGGGCGGCCCGGTGATCGGCCTGCTGGGGAAACACTAGAAACTTGGGTGGGAAACGCAGAGTTTGGGGTAATAATATGGGGCGGTACGGGATGTGCCGCTCCACCTTTGTAGTCTGGTATGCCCTTTCGCTCCTTATTGAAAATAGCATAGGGCAGTTGATGAGGGATAAAGATGGAGAGCAGCAGAGTCACTGAGTTATTACAGATTCTTCCAATGGCGGACATCAAAGAAAGGCAATTCATCAGGAAAGAAATACTCCGATTAGTCAAGCCATTGGAATCGCCTGATTTGCTTGTTCCTTACTTAAAGAGTACGGATTATCTGGTTCGAGAGTGCACCGTTGACGCGCTTAGTGTAATAAAACATGAAAGCTGCGTGGGATATATAGTGGAACTTCTTGAAACTGAAGACGATAAATCAGTACAGATGGCCGCTATATACGCCTTGAGAGATATAGGGACATTTTCATCAGTTCAAGCACTTATGAAGATTGCGGATTCTGAAAAATATACCGTGTTGGTTCAATCTTTAGCGATTCAATCCCTGGCAATTTCAATCTTGAATGTTCTGATAGCTCCCTTGTTTGAGGTGTTAAAGACCGCGATCTCAACAAGTAACCTTAAGATTGTTGAATCTATTTTTGACGCATTTGAGATTCTTGAAAACGACAAGAATAACATTCCGAATCATCTGCTTGAGCTAATCGCCTCTAGAAATGTGCCAGATTATTTTCTCATCTATATCATCAGTTATTTGGGAGAACGGCGATATGCCCAGGCATTTGATGCTATTCTGCCATTCCTGGATTCGGATGATAGAGAACTTCAGCGTGCAGCGGTTGAGGCTTTGGGAAAACTGGGTATTCCAAAAGCAATCCCTGTACTCGAAAACAAGCTCAACCATGAGGATGAGCTTGTAAGATATAAAGCCACGGTGGCTCTACAACGCCTGAAAACAGACCGTAAGTGATTATAGCTCAATCACGCATAGCGAATCGGATCTCTGCCCCGCCAGTTGGATACACTTGACTAGATTTCTCTACCCGCCCCTGCCACCAGTCAGCACTTCGCGGGGTTTGCTGCCGCTTTCTGCCGGGCCGACAATCCCTTCTTCTTCCATTTTGTCTATCAGTCGGGCAGCGCGGGTATAGCCAATCCGCAGCCGCCGCTGAAGCAGGGATACCGACGCTTTGTTGAGGCGCTGTACTAGTTCCACTGCTTCGCCGTACAGTTCGTCGTCCTGGTCTTCATCTTCACCCAAACCGCCCGTGTCGGACGAGGTTATGGTCACGCTGGAACGGCTGTCATTATCCCGATCCCAGAATGCTTGTTGTCGTACCATATTGCTGCTACTGCTGGGCGAACTCGGCGCGACGGTACGGGCTTCATCCACCAGGGTGTTATCCAAAACTAGTGTGCTGATCGGGCGGGTTTGAATATCTTCCCCAGCCTGCATTTTCCAGAAACGGGTGATGTTACTGATTTCCGTATCGGAGACAAATACACCCTGCAAACGGACAGGCGCAGGTGAGTCGCCGCTCATATAGAGCATGTCACCGCGTCCCAACAGGCGTTCCGCGCCGGGCTGATCGAGGATGACGCGGCTGTCCACACCACCGGCCACCGCGAAAGCGATACGCGCCGGGAAGTTGGCTTTAATCAGACCAGTCACGACATCCACCGATGGACGCTGGGTGGCGATGACGAGGTGAATGCCAGTAGCACGCGCCAGCGCCGCGATACGGGTAATCACGCGCTCGGTTTCATCCGGCGCGAGCATCATCAGGTCAGCCAACTCGTCAATGATGACGATGATATAGGGCATCCACTCTTCATTTTGTGGCAGATGCTTATTGAAGTCCTCAATATTACGCGCTCCGGCGTTGCTGAAGCGTTTGTACCGCTCGTCCATCTCGCGTGTGACCCACTTCAACACGCCGACAATCCGCTCCAGGTCAACCACGACGGGCGCGACCAGATGTGGAATGCCGTTGTAGCCCGTCAGCTCGACACGCTTAGGGTCGACCATGATGAACTTGACATCTTTGGGCGTGTTTTTGGTGATGATGCTGGCGATAATCGAGTTTACGCAGACCGATTTACCGGAGCCCGTTGTCCCGGCGATCAGCAGGTGAGGCATCGAGGACAGGTCGGCGGCGACGGGTGTACCGTCCACACTCATGCCGAGCGAGATCGCCAGTGGCGATTTGATACGCTTGAACTCATCCGCCTCCATCACATCGCGCAGGCTCACCAGTGAGGCCTGTTCGTTCGGCACTTCGATACCGACATAGCCTTTACCCGGCACGGGTGCTTCCACACGGATAGACTTCGCGCCTAACGCCAACTGCATATCTTTATCCAACTGAGCGATGGCGCTCACTTTGACGCGATTTTTCTTACCAGAGCGGGTGGTCAGATAATCCGGCTCAACGGCGAACTGAGTAATCACTGGGCCGGTGTTCACTTCAACCACTTTGCCCGGCGCGCCGAAACTATTGAGCGTATCTTCAATCACGCGCGCCCGTTGCAGCAGGGATTCACGGTCAAATTCCTGCTCAGAACCCGGATTCAACAGTGTGCCGAGTTCAGGCAGTTTCCAATCCCGGCTGCGCTGTCCGCTTTGTGCCGCCGAACGGCTCATGACCGGCGGGGCTGGGGGTGGTGCGCTGCGAACAACTGGCTCCGGACGGGCCTGAGGCGCAGATGGGCGCTCGTCACCCGCTGACTGTCCAAAAGGTCGCGTCGTGACCGGTGGACGCATCATCGGGCTGGGTGGTTCGGGGGGCCGGTTAGCTTGTCCGGCACGGATCGCGTTCAGGCGATCCTGGCGTTCGGCCAGAGGCGTCGCATCGGCATTCGCCGGGTCGGGCGCTGCCTGTGCCCCTGGAGCGGGTGATACCGGCGTTGCAGCCGGTGGCCGATTAAAAACAGGTGCGGCGGGAGCGGACTGTGGACTCCCGGTCTGTGATGGTGTGGTCGGCTGTCCCACTGGGCGTGCTCGTTCTGATTGTGTATCTGCCGGTTGGGGCGGTTTATTGTCCTCTTGCGCCGGACTTGCGTTGGGCGCAGAGAATGGACGCACATTCAACCGGTCTGCAAGCGGTGTGCTGTGGCCTGGTTGCCCGGTTGATGTTGTGGGTGGCTGACTAGTCGCTGGTCGCTGGAACGGTGAAACCGGTTGGCCTGCATTGGCGGCGGGTGGCTGGGTTGGTCGCTGGCGCACCAAATCGCCCAACCGCGCCGGAGTTTCTTCCTCCGCCGGACGCCCCGCAGGTGGTGTGCTTGGTAAAGCAGGGGAGGCGGACGGTGCATTGGATATATTGGTCGGCGGTGCTGCCGAAGCCGTTGCGCCGATGGGCTGGCCGAAAACATCACCCGATGGCGTGGGCGGTGCGACTGAAGCGGTGGGAGTCGACGCCTGAGCAGCCCCTGGTGATGATGGGGTTACGGCGGTGCTGCTGGAACGGCTGAACAAGCGCCCCCGCATACCGCCGGGCTGTTGCGCCTCTTTTGGACTGTCCTGAGCGACATTTGTTTTGTCAGGCGGTGTTGTGCTGGCACGCCCGCCAACCGGCAGCGCACCCCGCAGCCGTCCGAAAACGCCGCTTTTACCCGCGCCGGTACTGTCGCTTCCTGCCGGGCCACCCCCCTGTACCGCTGCCGAAGCAGCTTCCAGTGGGACAAAGTCGTTGCCTTTCACCGTAGCAACCTGTCGCCCACCCATTGAAATTGGGATAGCACGTGGCGGTTCTGCCGGTGAGAGTGTCGCCGCCGCTGGTAGCGCCGGTCTGTTTGCTCCGGCGGGGAGTTGTTCGGTATCCGGTTTTGTGACGGCAATGGGTGCAGCACTGCTGGCAGTGATTTGTTGGGCTTGCAGTTCAGCACGCTTGGCGGCAACTTTCTGGCTACGGCGCTGCTGAGCATCTCGGAAACTGCGCCAGGTGCCAATTGTCACTAACGCCAGGTCGCGCATACTCAGGTCAAACGTGAGCATCACGCCAATGATTAACCACGCAACCAACGCGAAAAATGAACCTAATTCGGTGATATTCGAGACCAGGAAATAGTAAAGCTGACCACCGATGTAACCGCCGCCGCGACCATATAACCAAGACCCTTCCAGATTGAGCCGCAATTCAGCCAGGTTTGAGACATTCGTGTAACTGAATGTTTCGATGAATTGGAGCAGAATCAGAATACCCAGATAGGTGATGATAATTCCGATAATGCGCGATGGCGCGACAACCGGGGCTTCCTCCCCAAAGTGCCGGGCGATCAACCAGACCCCAACGGCCATCATTGCAATCGGGACGGCGATTGCGCCTTGTCCCAATGCCTGACCAAGCATCTGGTTAATGGCTTCGGTCAGCGCGCCTTTTGTAGCGGAAAGCGTGCTAAAAAACAGCGCCAGCGCCCCTAGAACCAGTGCTACGCCCAGAATATCCAGCTTGTTATCCAGCGTAAGCCCTTCGCCCTGCACTTTGGGCGCTTTGCTAGTACGTGGCCGAGAGGCCGGTCTCGTTTCTTGACTGCCACCCCCGCCGAAGAAGGGGAAACGTCGCCCCTCTGATTTTTTAGAGGCTGCACCCGACGATTTTGCCGGGGATTGGCTGCCGCTGCGCCCCAGGCTCCCAAATGGTCGGCGTGCCGTGCCTGCGCTGCTTGAACTGGCACTGCTGGTTGGTGATGAGGTGCGTGACGAGGAATAAGGTGACGATGTGGATGACGATGAAAACGGGCTGCGTGTCCCCGCGCCTGCCGATGCGGAACTGCTAGTTGTTTTTTTGTCGTCTTTTTTGCCGAATCCGAAACGCGACGTCAGTCCGCCCGGTTTTCCGCCACCGGTCTGGGTGGTTGCTCTGGCGGTAGGTGTTGATGGTTTCTTATCATCTTTCTTGCCACGATTCAGGAATCCGCCCGCCCTGGAAGCTGGACTACCGCTCGCAGGCTGACTTATACTCTGGCTTTTCGCGGCCTTTTTATCATCTTGTTTACCGCCACCGAAGCGCCCGGCTAATCCTCCCAGGCGATTACCTCCCGATTTGGACTTGTCTTCCGGCCTGCTGGCAGCAGACGATGAACCGCTGCCATAGCGCGAACCGCCCCCCGTTGTGGGAGAGGACGATTGCGAACTGCTGCTGAAGGGCCTACTGCCGCCCGCTGTCGGGGAGGACGACGATTGGGAACCACTGCCAAAGCGCGTACCGCTACTCCCCGCTGGGGAGGACGACGATTGGGAACCGCTGCCAAAGCGCGTACCGCTACTCCCCGCTGGGGAGGACGACGATTGGGAACCGCTGCCAAAGCGCGTACCACCGCCCGTTGTGGGGGGGGACGATGGCGCACCGCTGCCAAAGCGCGTACCACCGCCCGTTGTGGGGGGGGACGACGGCGCACCGCTGCCAAAGCGCGAACCGCTTCCCGCTGTCGGGGAGGACGATGGCGAGCCGCTGCCGGCCTGTGAGCCTGAGCTACCGATGACACCGGACCGTCCCGGCAGATTAGACGTGCTTCTACCTTGTGAGTATGGGTTAACACGTCCGCTACTACCGATTCGTGACGCTATCGAAGAATCGTCTTCGTCGTCATCTTCAAATTCGTCGTCTTCGAATTCGTCGTCTTCGTAGTAAGGATCGTCTTTCAAGTCGTCGTCTTTGTCTTTACGGTACATGCTCATAGGAATTTCCTGCTGCTAAATGGCCTACGGGCAGTGCTGGAACATTGCCAGGACTTACACAAGTGGAGAAACGGTTTCTAGTGGAGCAGGTCTTATCAGGCCGCTGCCTGCACAGTCAACCGCGTAACTGCGAACTACGTTGCAAGATACCAATAAAATACTTCAGTATCATACCACAATTTTACCACATTTGCGCCCGTAGAGAACATATATTCTATCATAGATTTATGACGACTGACTTGGCAAACTTTTTGATTTGTGCGAAGATAAACATATCAATCTGGGAGTGCCAGGATTCAATATGCAGACCGGCGGCGACCTGCTGTGGCGGGTAAACAACGAATATCGGAAACGGTTGGCACAGGCGCAAACATACCTGGACCTGCTCGAGCAAATGATGCTGGCCGATCACAGCAACCAGTACCTTCACACTCTTAATGCGTTGCATTATATCCGTGAGCAGATTGAAGAGATTGTCAACGAGCATCGCCACTGGCGGCAGCAGTATTATTACGAGTCACCGGAAACCAAGCGGATGGTGCAGCAAGATCGGGCTGTGATGCAGGCGCTATCCCGTTTTAACCGGATGCGTGCCCATCAGGAGGCTGTGCTGCGTGATATGCTGATGATTCTGGGTGAAGCTTCGCGCCCGCATCCAGATATTACCCGCGTTCCCAGTGGCGACCTCTGGGAGATGGCCGAGTTTGCATTGTATGACCTGATTGAATTCGATAACTTTCTGACGGAAAACAGCCCCACAGGTTAGCAACCAATACACCCTCTGAATTTACCTGTTTTCTTCAGCAGTATGGCGAATGGAGCATAATGACCGGCGCTACTCACCTCGGTGATTATGTGGCTTGTTGGGCAGCGGATACGCCAATTCTAGACGATGACCACCGCCATTACCCTCTTGCAGGAAATTGCTGATACACTGCCCGTGATTTTTCTTCGGTGTTCTAAACGCCGATCACACGTCCAGGTCATGCAAATCATCCAGGCTGATAATCTCCTGGCGCAGCGCCCGTAAAGCGGCAGCGTTGCGGTCCTTTGCATCCAGCTTATTCATAATCTGTGCCAGCGTTTCGATGACCACTGACATCGAAAGATTGAGCTGTTTAGCAATGTCCGGGTTTTCGTAACCTGCCGCCACATGCAGCAGGATTAATTTCTCCGTATTGTTAATCATCTGTTCGTGGTCACCACCAATCAGACCCGTTACGATGCGCTCGGCAACTCCTTTGCCAAGCACCATCTGTCCCTGGATGACCTTGAAGATACCATCTACCAGTTCTTCTTCATCGGCGGACTTAAGAATGTAGCCATGCGCCCCGGCACGCAGCGCCCGCATAATATACCATTCTTCTTCACGCCCAGTCAGAATAATGACTTTGACATTCGGTGCTTCAGCGCGGATGACCGGTAGGACTTCTAACCCACCCTTTCCCGGCATATTCAAATCCAGCAGCAGTACATCGGGGAGTATAGATGTAACCTGCTGTAAGGCGGCCTCGCCATCTGCAGCTTCGCCCACAATAACGAAATCGTCGCGGGATTCCAGCATGGATGCTAACGTCTTACGCAGAATCGTATGGTCATCCGCCAGAACAATCCGCAGCGTTGGTTTGATCCGCTTGAGAATTTCTCGTCCAGATTCAGTAATCAATTTGCCGGAGGGTTCGGTTACTGCCGGAGCTGTGGATTGCGTTATCCCGGTGGGGGTTAAGGCAGCATCGAGCGCTTCCGCCAGTGCCTTGCATGACTGGTAACGGCGTGCCGGGTTTTTTTCCAGGCAGCGTAGAATAACGCGCTCTAATCCGACTGGCAGATCTGGCACGAGCAGGCGTGGCGGGGGCGGGGGTTGTTTGACCTGCTGGAGCAGTAACGCTGGAATCTCATCGGCATCAAAAGGCAGATGACCTGTCGCCATTTCAAAGAGGACGACCCCTAATGAATAGATATCCGTGCGATGATCCAGCGTGTGTCCCTGCGCCTGCTCTGGCGACAGATAGGCCGGCGTGCCGATTACCATACCTTCCGCCGTAACTCGCGTAGCTTCTTTGGGCAGCGCTAATCCCAGATCCATAATCTTGACCTGGTTATCCGGTGTGACTTTGATGTTTGCCGGTTTGATGTCCCGGTGGATGATGGAATTATCATGCGCGTATTGTAGCGCCTGGGCAATCTGCCGTCCCAGATCAACCACCACATTCGGACTGGAGGGGATAAATTCCGTCAGTGATTTACCCTGGACATACTCGACGACCAGAAAATGATAGTCATCTTCGTCATCCATATCGAAAATCGCCATAACATTGCCGTGATTGAGTTGGGCAGCAGCGCGGGCTTCCTGGAAAAAGCGCAGACGGGTCGTGTCGCGCACATGCGGCAGAAGAATTTTCAGCGCTACTTCGCGCCCTAGGCGGGTATCCACCGCCTTGTATACGGTGGCTGTCGAACCATCTCCGATATGCTCGACAATTTCATAACGGTTGCGTAGTTTTCGTCCAATCATATTGTGATCCAGATTCTGGCTGTTATTTCGTCACCTTAAGGGATATGCAGTGTAGCATAACACAAACCGTTTAAGGTTGCACACGAATCAGCCAGAATTCCAAATCCGATTTTGCCAAGAATATCCATGCCCAAAACATCCCCTGATTCTATGGCGGCACTCTGCTATCATAAGGCATGAGGTGTGTCCCATACGTGAGGTCAGATGGATATTTTAATTGGTACCGGCAATGCCGGAAAATTGCGGGAATACGAAGAATTACTGGCTGGACTGCCGGTGCGCTGCCTGAGTCTGCGCGATGTTGGCCTGGCGGATATGGAAGTATCCGAAGATGGCACGACCCTGGAAGCCAATGCCGGGGCGAAAGTGGCGGCCTATGCACAGGCCAGTGGGCTACTCACCCTGGCGGACGATACCGGTCTGTTTGTGGATGCCTTGGGTGGCGAACCGGGCGTCTATCCGGCCCGTTATGGTGGCTCCGGCCTGACGACAGCCCAGCGCCGCCAGAAGCTACTGCGTGAACTTGGCAGCGCACCATTCGCGCAGCGGACGGCACGCTTCGTATGTGTCATCGCTCTGGCGCAACCGGGTTTGGATGCGGTAACAACGGTCAAAGGCATTTGCGAAGGGCATATCGCGCTGGTCGAAGACGATGGCGATAATGGATTTGGCTATGACCCCATCTTCATCCCACAGGGCTATGACATCGCCTGGAGCAGTGTCCCAGCCGAAGAGAAGAACCGCATCAGCCACCGGGGGCAGGCCGCCCGCCAGATCATTCCTATATTGGAGCAATTGGCAACCTAGGAAAGGGCCAGTGATGCACTTCATTATGGTTGAACGGCTTCGGGGTCATGCTGAACAGGCAGAAAAACCCGGAATGTGCTGCCATGTCCCAGGACACTTTCAGCTGCAATCCGCCCACCATGCTGCTGGGCGATTTTTTGTGCAATCGGCAGCCCTAATCCGACACCGCCGGTTTCAGTCGAACGGGATATATCCACCCGATAGAAGCGGTTAAAAATATTCGGCAGATTTTCCTCGCTGATTCCGATACCGTTGTCTCGTATCTCTATCTGCATGGTCTGGTCTTCCACACCTGTTCTGACGTGAATTTCACCGCCTGGGGACGTGAAGATAACTGCATTTTCCAGTAGTTCGGTGATGGTACGTCCGATCTGATGTCCGACGGCACTGATATGCGGGAGGTCAGGTTCAAGATCAAGGATGATCTCCTGATTTTTGGCAGACGCCAGAGAACGAATTCGTACACAGATGTCTCGGATCAGCCCGTTCATATCAATAGACTGCGGCATGAACTCAGTGTCACTTTCCAGTTGAACCATTGTAATCATGCCCTCAATCAGTTTCTCCAGTCTTGCAGTCTGCCGGATGATCGTCATGGCATAGTCATTCCGCTTATGCTCATCATTCGTCCGCTGCATCAGATACAGACTGGTATTGATGGAGGAAAGCGGTGTGCGGAAATCATGCGATGAATCGCGGACAAATTCGCTCAAAACGCGCACGCGCTCTTTTTCAGCATTGGCAATCCGCTCTACTTCCTTCGCCTTGATCTGCTCACTGATGTCACGCAGGTAGCTAGCAACCAGGATCTTATCCCCGAATTGAATTGAAGAGACCGTCAGTTCAATCGGTACTTCACGACGGCCTTTGGCTTTTGCCATCACTTCCAATCGTTGATTAATTAACCGGCTTTCTTTGCCCGAGCAGAAATTATGCAAATGACGGGAGTGTGTTTCCCGGTATTTTTCAGAGACAATTAAGTCATTGACGTTCTGGCCGATGGCCTCGGATCGGGAATACCCGAAGATTTCTTCAGCCGCACGGTTGTATTCCAGGACATTACCCTCCTGATCGGTCAGGATAAGCGCATCCAACGAGGCCTCAAGGAAGGCGCTCTTGAGTGCTTCGTTTTCCATTCGTTCTTCTTCAGCCTGTTTCCGCTTGGAAATGTCGAGTGCCGTAATCACGAGCGCGGGCGCGTCGTCCATCTCTGCCGCTGCTGCCGAAAAATACAACCATTTTTCCTCATCCTGGGGGTTCAACACACGGGCTTCGATCTGAGAAGCGGCGGCATCCCCATGCAGCAGCTTGTCGAATAGAAGCATGACACGCATCCGATATTCTTCATGAAACAGGTTCGGCAAACCCATTTGTCGGATCGTCTCGCAACTCCACCCCGTAATCCGTTCAGTGGCAGAATTTGTATATAGAATGCCGGATTCGTTAGCGATAATCACAGCGGCTTCACTGGCCTCAGCTACCGCTAAAAACCGTTTCTCGCTCTCAGCGGCTGCCTGGCGGTTGCGTTTCTGTTCGGTTATGTCCTGCGCCACGCATACCACACCCTGTACTTGCCCATCCTCACTCGTCAAGGGATGGCAGGAACAGTACACGGTAATGATTTCCCCGCTCATACACCGGTATTCGGATTCTGCCTGTTGCGGCGTTTCCGCGTTAGCAAGCAATGAATCCATGCTCAAGTCACCTGTAGCAACCGAAACTCGAATCCGATTAAATGGCTCCCCTATCAACTGCGTTCGCTCGTAACCCAGGCAGTTCAGCAGAGCTTCATTCGTCATGACAATCCGGCCTTCCATATCCAGCACAACCAGCATGTCGGCTAAAGACTGGAGAATGTTATCCAGGAATGTCTGCGAGATAGTCGTCTGCCGCACTTGGGCCATCGCATCGCGCAGGGCGGTGGCGGTCTTGTGGGCGTTGCTCAGGGCTTGCTCGGTGTAATGGACTGACCAGAAGATAAACACGCTGGCGAAGACAAAAACAGACACATCAGAAACAAGGCGAAAGAGGCCCGATTCATGGACGATCAACGCAACAAGCCATAAGACCAGGGTAAACCCGCTGACCACCGGTACAGCGCGTGACCCCAACACCAGCCCGGCAAATAGAATCGCAACCAATTGAGTGATAAAGACGGCTTCGTAATCGGTGCCGATGATAAATGCAACGACTCCTGCCAGTCCGATAATGATTAGCGTGACGAACCAGGCAGCGAACTGCGCATAACCCCTTTTCAAGCACCATAGCGCAATCGCATCCAACATCAACCCCATCAGGAGTGCTGCCAGAAAGAATGTTTCCTGGGGTAGAAATAACCATATGATAATCAGGAATATGAGATTGAGAGTGAAAGCCAGAGGCAGGCTTAATCCCAACAGCGTTGCAGTGTGGTTTGTTTCCTCATCGTCAGAGTAGGGTAATGCCAAAATTCGTATGAGCCAGGCGGACATCTAAGCTTTCCTTAATGCAGCCTCTATTCATCTCTATTATAGTGCTGAAACTTGTCAATGTTTCCTAAAGCATCGGCAATTAGTCAAATTTGCCGTTTTCTGGATAGAGAACCGGAAAGGATTGGAAAATCACCCGTTATTTTCTAAAATCACAAGCAGGATTTTTTGAGTTATTTATTAGGTTGCAGCACGAATGGAAAAAATCACCGATCATATTTACGCAGTGCCGGGGATGTCTGTCGGGCGTATCTATATCATTGCCGGTTCAGACGGGCTGACATTGATAGACACCAGCCTTTCACCGCAAACGCCTCAGAAGCTCGAACCTCAGCTCAAGATGATGGGGTATCAGTTGAGCGACATCCACCATATTCTCATCACCCACGCTCACCCGGATCATCTGGGCGGGCTGGCCGCGTTTCAGAGTCTCACGAATGCCCATACTGGTATTCATCACCGGGATGCGGCGGTGGTGCGCGGTGCCATCGCGCCTCGTCCCAGGCCCGAACAGTTGCGGGGTTTCGCCCGGTTAATGGCGTCCTTCCCGGCTATGTCACCGCCACCCCCTGCGCGGGTGGATGTCGAATTCAAGGAAGGCGACAAACTGGATGATATTCTGCCCGGCTTGGAAGTGGTCGAAACGTTCGGTCACAGTCCCGGGCATGTGAGTTACTGGTGGTCGGAACGTCGTGTCCTGTTTTGTGGCGATGGTGTGATGCGCCTCCCCTGGGGGCTGGCGCTGCCCATCGCGGCCTTCACGCCCGATATGGCAATGGCGAAGCAATCTGTCCGCAAGATTGCCGCGCTTAACCCCGATATTCTGTGTATGGGGCATGGCCGCCCTATCATCGGCGGGGCAGGGGAGAAACTCCAGGCTTTCGCCGCCGGATTGAGGGGCTAAACTGTGCCACTCCTCACTCGTTGGGTTATCCGTACCGCACTACTTTACCTGATCGCCGGAGTCCTCACTGGCGCGTTGTACTGGGCCAATACGCTCTGGCAGCTATGGCCGCCGCTGCGGGCGTTTAACCCGGTGTATATTCATCTGCTGGTGGTGGGCTGGATTACACAGTTGATCTTCGGGGTCATGTACTGGATGTTCCCGATTATCAGTAAAACCAACATGCGTGGCAGTCCATATCTGGCGTGGGGGACGTATGTCCTGCTGAACATGGGTTTGCTGCTGCGTGCCGTTGGGGAGCCCTGGCGAACCTTAGACCCCACCCCGATTAACCAGGCGCTGCTCGTCCTCTCCGCGTTGATTCAGGTGGCCGCCGGGATTCTGCTCATCCTCACGGTCTGGCCCAGGGTGCGGGAACGAGCAGGGCGATAGCGATGCCGCGCTTGAGTCGTTATTTCGTGCGTTCGGCGCTGGTCTGTCTCTTGATTGGATTTACGCTGGGCGGGCTGATTTTATCGGTCAAGGCGGGTGTGGTTTCGCCGCTGGTGTGGCTGTGGTTCCCCGCGCATATCCTGCTTCTGCTGAATGGCTGGTTAATTCAATTGGCATTAGGCGTGGCTTACTGGATATTCCCCCGGATTATCCTGACCGAACGCGGACGTACCCGGTGGGCCTGGGCGTCGTTCCTGGCGATGCAGGCCGGGGTCGGTTGTGTCCTGGTATCGTTACTGCAAATCTGGTGGGGGGCTGCCAGCGGCTTTTTGGGTGTGGGAGTCCTGTTGCAGGCCGCTGCGATGATGTTATTCGCTGTTCACGCTTGGCCGCGCATCCGCCCGGCTATTATCCGTCCTGACGGCGGATGAACCGATGCCGGGTATTTGAATCAAAAAGCCGCCCCCATATTGGGAGCGGCCCTGGAATGCCGATAAAATAATTTACCGGATAACGGTCACGCCGCTGGCCTGGAGGCCTTTCTTGCCCTGCGTGATTTCGAATTCCACTTTGTCGCCCTCGTTCAGGGTGCGATACCCTTCACTGCGGATTTCCGAATAATGAACGAAGAGGTCGTCGCCATCTTCACGGGAGATAAAGCCGAAGCCTTTTTCACTGTTGAACCACTTGACAATACCGGTGCTGCGTTCTGACATGATAACACTCCTGAATGTGTTCTGGTTGTGCGATAGCTTTGCTGCATTTACAGGCTACCTACACAATTTCAGAAGCCTTTGTTGCATGAAGCTATTAGGGCGAACTGCCCTTTGAGTCATTATAATTCATGACACAAAGCAATTGCAAGATACGGTTTAACGTTTTTTGGAATCAACTTTTTCGGACTACCTCCCAGGCCAGATGGTTGAGTTCCGGAATGATGAGTTGTTCTAGGGCGGTTTTCACGGCGTTGGTGCTGCCCGGCATCGAAACCAGCAGCACGTTTTGGTAAACGCCCGCCGTTGCTCGACTGAGCATAGCCGCCGCGCCGATTTGCTGGAAGCTAATCATACGGAAGAGTTCCCCGAAACCCGGCAGCGTTTTTTCCAGGTAGCGGCTGACCACATCATAGGTGGTGTCACGCGGGCTGATGCCGGTCCCCCCGTTGAAAAGAACGATCTGCATTCCCGGCAGCACGGCCAATTCTTCAATCACCCCGGCGACCTGGTCGGGTTCATCCTTAATCAGCCGATAGGCCGCCACGTGATGGCCGAGTTCGGTCATGCGGGTTTCAATATACGTGCGGTTTTCGTCCGTTTCCGGCGTGCGGGTATCACTCACGGTGACAATGGCGACGGTGACGGGGGCGTTCCCGGCACGTTGGCGATGGTCATCTGCGCCCATGTTATACCTTCTTCTTTATAATAGTCTTGAACGATCTGAGTATACCGCAGATTGAGAACACATCTTCAATCCGCAACGGCTCGCCAATTACCCCCTACAAACGGGGGATTGGGCGGGGGTGTTTTCGGGGTACGATAGGATAATGGTAGATAAATGGGATTTTCAATGGCTTTTACCTTACCCGCTTTCACCCGCAGTGTAATTGCCCAGGCGGAATGGCGTCACCAGGAACGCAGCACCCCGCAGCTACGCCGGTGGCGGCGCTGGGTGGGACAGGGCGTTCTGGTATTAACGCTGGCTGTATCACTTATTTTGTACGGCGGTGAGATTGCCGGGGCGCTGTTGTACCGTGATCCTGATCCGATTATTGACGCGCTCGACGCTCTTACGGCCTTTGCCCCTACAGTTGTGCTCACGCTGCACTTTGCTTTGATGTTTAAGACTCTCTCATTATCGGCCAACAGCATCGCTCGTGAACGCCAGAATCAGACCTGGGAAGCCCTGGTTTTGACCGGAGTCCCGGCTCGAACCATCGTGCTGGGCAAGTGGTGGGCGACGGTGCGTCGCATGGGACGGATGTATCTGCTCTTAGGGCTGCTGCGGGCGTGCATCGTGGGGTGGATTAGCGCCTCTACCAGCCGGTCATTGTCCATTTATATAGCGGGAAATTATGGGGGATACAGCGAATTTGTGCCGCCGACGCTGTTTCAATTCTTGCTGGTTGTCTTGGTGATGATGGCCTTTACGCTGGCGAACTTGGGGTTTACGGCAGCTTGTGGTGTATCCGCTTCGGCAGAGAGCCGTCAGCCGGTCATGGCGCTGATCCGGGCTTTAGTCACACGCACCATAGCGCTGCTGGCAATCGTGTTTCTACTGGAGGTCGTGGTTAGCTATTTTCAGGTTGTGACGTTTAATACCCTAGAGGAAGGTGACATGATTAACACCTTTGCTTTGGCCGTGCCGGGGCTGCTGGATAATGGTCTGACCATCACCGCGACTCTAGTGGTCTATTCCGCGCCTATCAGTATGGTGAACACGCTGTTGAGTGTGTTTTTGACGCTGGCGCTGTATGCCGGGTTGACTTGGTTTGTGCTAGGGCAGGCGGAAAAGCAGGCCGTCAAGCACCATGCGCTGCGCTCGCCGCACCGGTTCCGGCTATCCGGGTTGATCGGGCGGCAGCGCCTCAACCCGGTTTCAACCCAGCCGAAATAAAAACCAGGCGGTTAGCCTGGCTCTATTGATTATTTAATTGTAGAGTCTGCTGGTTAGCTGAGGTAATCGCGCAGACTATGTGCCAGACGCGGGCTGCGCAAGCTGCGGAGCGCCTCTTTTTCAAGTTGGCGGATCCGTTCCCGGCTGAGTCCGAATTTGTTCGCGATCTCTTCCAGGGTATGCGGTTCACCGCCCCCTAAACCAAAGCGCAGCCGTAAAATGTGGCTCTGGCGGGGGGTCAATTCACTTAAAACTTCTTCAATGGTTTCTTGTAGTAAATGCTGGGTCGCCGCGTCAACCGGGCTGGGGGAGTCCTGATCTTCAATAAAATCGCCAAAAACACTGTCACCGTCATCACCAACCGGGCGTTCGAGGGCGATGGCGTGCTGGCTCGCATCCATCATGCCGCGAATACTGTCCGCCGGTAAATCCATCTCGGACGCGATTTCTTCCGGGGATGGGCGGCGGCCCAGGTTTTGCTCTAAATTCTGGGCGATACGATACATTTGGCGGATACGTTCGGTCATGTGGAGGGGAATACGGATCGTGCGGGTTTTCTGGGCAAGTGCGCGGGTGATTGCCTGGCGGATCCACCAGGTCGCGTAGGTGCTGAAGCGGTTGCCGCGTTTGTAATCATATTTATCCACCGCACGCATCAACCCGACGTTACCTTCCTGGATCAGATCGGGGAAGGGCAGCCCCTGGCCCATGTACCGTTTGGCGATGCTGACCACCAACCGGGTATTGGCGCGGCCCAGATGCTCGCGCGCGGCCTGACCGTCCAAAAGAATGTGTTCCAGGTGGGATGCCCACGACGCGCCGTAAAGTTCCCTCAATTCCGGGCGACGTAGACAACGGTGCGCTTCTTTGCCGGATTCAATCCGTTTAGCAAGCTCGATTTCTTCCTGGGCGGTCAGCAGCGGCTCAAGTGCCATCTGCCGGAAATACAGCCCCACCGGATCATCGGCAGAGACGGCATTAATGTCGCCTACGCCGGGGTCATTAGGAATTTCTTCCGGTTCAAATTCAAGCTCACTCTCATCACCGATATGCCCTACAGTTGGATCGCTTTCGTTGCGAATCACTACTCCCAATTCGTCCAGCTCATAAAGCAGGGCTTCGATGGCAGTCATATCGTCACCCTCCTCATCCAGCACTTCAAGGACATCATCAAAAGTAAGATACCCGCCTCGCTGATCGGCGCGGTTCATGAGTTCTTGTATCACGATCTACCCTCTGCCTATGCTAACGGAACGATAGAATGCGTATACCAACCGCCGTATTCGTCCACATCACGAATACGGCGGCAACATAACTTTCCTATTTTAGCACGATTTTAGGGCAATTGTGAATAAATGCTAAATAAGCGGATACGTGAGAAAGCTCTGGAATTTACAGAAGCATTAAGGTTTCGTATATTTTTAGTTAGAGCTAACAATGAGTGAATGTCGCGGAATTGCGCGGTTACCTGCTTGAGAGTATGATGAGCTTATCTAAACTGGAGAAGATGTTGACTTATGGCAACTCGAAAATTTACAGGTGATCTGCCCCCGGGCCCTGAACCCCCGACCCCTGACGGAGACGCCGAAGCGCAGGCCGCGCCGCCTGTTCCCTCGCAGCGTCCCGCTAAATCTGCACTTCGGGGTGAGGGTGGTGGTCGCGGCAAACGGGGTGGTGGAGCGCATTTACCACGCACACTGACGCAGGTCTTGAACGAAGCCAACGAGCGCGTGGTTCAGGGTGATCTGGTGGACTATGTGCCGATGTCTACCGGTTTCGACCCCCTGGATGGCTTTATTGGTGGTGGGCTGCGCAAAACCGAGTTGATCTTACTCGGTGGTGCTCAGGGAATTGGCAAGACCATTGCGACCTTGCAGATTGCTCGCAATATCGCCATGCGTCCTGACCAATACGCCTTCTATCTGTCTTATGAACATACCGAGACCCACCTGATGCACCGGCTTTTGTGCCTGGAAAGCATCAACCCGCCGGAAGTTGACCTGAGTCGGGGCATCAAGCTCCGTGATCTTTACCAGATCATCGTCGCTGAACGTGCTAAGGGTTTTATGGGCCGAGATAGCTCTGTCGGATCGCTGCAAGGCATCCTGAAAGATAATCCCAAGACGGCGCCTGCATTGGCTCGCATGTCCCAGTATGCGGATCGCATGATTCTGGTGAAGGCCAGCCCTGCGGTGACAACGCTCAAGGCCATTAAAGAGATGACCATGCGTCTGAGCGATGCGACGGGTGGGAATGTGACGGTCTTCATTGACTACCTGCAGAAAATCGCCGTGTACCCGCATAACCCCCGCGATGAAAACGACAAAGTGACCATCATTGTCGAAGGCCTGAAGGACATCGCGCTGTCACTGGATGTGCCGGTGTGGGCAATTGTGGCCGCTGACCGTGAAGGGTTGAAGAGCAAGCGCATTCACTTGTTCCACCTGCGCGGCAGCAGTGCTTTGGACTACGAGTCAGACATCGCCATTGTCATGAACAACAAGTACCATATCCTCTCGAAAGATCATGTTGCTTTTAATCCCTATACGGCGCGCCAGTTCCGGGATTGGGTGGTCTTTACCGTGGAAAAGAACCGCGCTGGCCGGGCGATGCAGGACATGGAGTTTCAGCTTTACGGGCAGCACTTCGCCTTTAACCCGCGCGGCCAGAAGGTGCAGCAGCAGCTCATTGACGACAAAGTGATCGAAAGCTAAAACGACATCCTAAAAACTGAAACAACAACGGCGCATCCTGTACAAGCGATGCGCCGTTCTGATTCCTGCGGCGTTCGATCAGTTGCTCACCTGGTCGAGCGAGAGGATATACTGGAATTCGGATGGATCGGTGTTGCCATTGCGTACCGTGAAGAAATAACGCCCTTCTTCAGGCAGATTAAGAATGAAACTCGCATTCGAGGTGCTGTAGCCATCGAAGTACATCAGGTCGCCATTCACCCAGTTGACGACAAACTGCGGCCAGCCTTCACCACCGGTTTTTGCCAGCGTAATGCGGAGCTGTTCCCCCGCCGTGCCGTTGTAGATATAGACCCTGCTGCCTGAGTCGGTACTCACTACGCCGTCAAACTTAGCCCCTGGCGAGAGTGTTTCAACCGTGCTTTCAGCCAGCATGACTTCATAATCGCGGGTCGCTTCTGCCGGGCTATAATCATCGAATGTGAGCAGGACATAGTAAGTGTCGGTTTCCGGCGCGATGAACGGGTCTATGCGGGGTGAACCGTTCGGGCCGCTGCCGCTGTCTGTGGCAACTGTGTAGAAAGGATCACCTGCCCGGAAGATTTGCATGTATGCGGCGTATGCGGCGTCCGGAACCAGGGCGCTCAACGCCCATTTCCCTCCAGCTTCGCTCTGGAAAGTAAACAAAGGTGGTGCTGATTCTCGCATGGTGCCGGAAAGCGAATCGCCAGGGGTGAGTGTCTGCAGTTCGGCCTGGCTGACCCGCAGTGTATAGCTTGAGCCATCACTATCTGCGCTTTGGATGAACAATGTATAACGTCCACTTTCAATCAGATAGAGGAAGCCGTTGGTCAGCACATCATCTACGTTATAATCGGTTACATAAAATCCACTGGGCTGGATCAAACCGATTGATAAGTTGTTCCCACTGGCGGCATACTGATAAATATCACCTTGTCCGGCGTCAAAAGTGTAGAACGCGCCTTGTCCTGCTGCCGTGAATTCACCTGAAATAGGTTCACCTGGCGTGACGGGCATCATTTCTACCCGGTCAGCGAACAACGCGAAATCCCCAGCTTGTTCCGGTGAATCCTCAAAGCGGGTTATCTCAAGCGTATAGGTCCCTGTTCCTGGTAACGCATAAGGCAGGAGCAGCGACCCAAGCGGGAAGTCTTCGCTCTCACTGAGTACCGCGCCGCTGGACGCCAGCAACCGAATCCCAATCCACAGGTCTTCAACCGGTGTAGACAGGGAAGCGTAGAGGTTTTCCCCTTCCTCTCCGGTGAATGTGTAGCGAACTGCCTGCTGGTCGGCGGTTATGGCACCGGAAATTGGATGACCGAAAGAGAGTTCTTCCTGGGCGGCTGCTAGTGGCAGGCCGAGGGTAACGAGTAAAAGGAAAATGAGTAAACCTTTACGCAAGAGAACACCTCCCGAAATAAATGAAGCATCAGGTACATCTATGTGTAGTGTAGCATAATCGTACAAAGCGTAGATTAGTTCTTTAGGGAGGTTGAATCGTGAAGAAGACTGTACCAATACTAGGCACTCTAGGATTGCTCCTGGGCATATTGACCCTGCTGCCCAGCGCGGCGGCGCAAACAGAACTGTCGCCCGAAACGGTTCAGGTCACAGCGACAGATGGCTTGACTTTGGTAGGGGACTACTACATGGCGAATGGCGAAGGCGAAACTGGCCCGGCGGTGCTGCTCATGCACATGCTGGGGAGTGACCGCAGCGCATGGTCGCCGCTGATTCCTGCGTTGGTTGAGGCTGGGTATCATGTGCTGGCAGTGGATATGCGTGGGCATGGCGATACCGGCGGGAGAGCCGATTGGTCGGCGGCAGAAGGTGATGTGCAGACCTGGCTGGACTGGCTGCGGGCGCGTCCCGAAGTGGATTCAGCCGGAGTCTCAATCGTCGGCGCAAGTATCGGCTCGAATCTGGCGCTGATCGGTTGCGCTAATGACGTGGACTGTGTGACGGCGATTGCGCTTTCGCCAGGGTTGGATTACCGGGGGGTGCAGCCACTTTCCGCCCTGATCGATGGTTTGAGCAACCGTTCCGCCCTGGTAATCGCCTCTCATGGGGATAGTTACAGTGCCGACAGTGTGAAAGAACTCGCCGCGGGCGCCGCGGGCGAAGTGGGAATGCGGCTGTACGCCGGGCGGGCGCACGGGACACAGCTTTTCAGCGATGATGGTGAGCGCCTCACCAGGACGATTATCGCCTGGTTGGATGAATATACACCACAGGGAAATTGACCCGGCAGGCATAGGGACTATAATCAATAGGCAGGTCTATAACCTGCCTATTGATTTCATTTTTCAATAAGAGGAACTATGTTAACGGTAGCCGATGCACTCCAACTCGAACAATTTCAACAGGCTCAGGCCGTTGTGGTTGCTGGGGAGGGCGGGCTGGAAAAGCCAGTCACCTGGGTGCATATCGCTGCGGTGCTGGATGCCCCCCAGTGGCTGCGCGGTGGGGAACTGGTGCTGACGACCATTCAGAGTATGCCGGAAGGTCTGGCAGCACGACACCAGTATATCGAGGAGATGGCTGGGAAGGGCGCGGCGGGGTTGGCGATAACCGTCGGACGCTTCCTGAATCAAATCCCGGCTGAACTTCGGGAAGTCGCTGACCGGTTGGTCTTTCCACTCATCGAAATTTCGTATCAGATTCCCTTTATTGATTTAGCGAAAGCGGCGAACGAGCGCATCGCAGAAGAAAACATGCAGATGGTGACAGGGGCGCTCACCATCCACCAGATTTTGACGCAGCTTGTTCTGGATGGTGGCGACCTGAAGCAGTTAGCCTCCCGGCTAGCGGGGCTGCTGGGGCAGTCCATCAGCATCGAAAACACCCATTTTGAAAGCCTTGCCAGTGCGAATGTGGCGGAAGTAGATGAAGCCCGGCGTTTTACGCTGAACACCGGCCATACCGACCCTCGCTTGATTCAAGCCTTGGAAGAGCGCGGCTTTCTGGCGCAGATTCGGCACACGTTACGCCCGGTGTTTATCCCGCGTATGGCGGATGTTGGCCTGGAACTCGAGCGCATTCTCGCGCCAATTGTGGTACATGGCGATATTTATGGGTACGTGTTCATCATCGCGCATGGCCGCCCACTCACCGACCTGGATCGGGTAGCAATTGCCAGCGGCGCGACGATTGCCGCATTGATGATGCTCTACCAGGAATCGTTGCAAAGTGCCGAGGCTTCCCTCAAAGGGAGTTTGCTGGCACAGTTGATCCAGGGTGAGACGGCGCAGGAAGCAGTTTTGACCGACCATGCCCTGCGGTACGGTGTGGACTTGAGCAAGCCGTATGTACTTTTGCAGGTTGAGATGCCGGAAAACAGTTCGCAGCGGGTGTTACAGGTTCTCCGGCGTGTGAATCGCCTGGTGGTGACCCAGAACTGGTTGGTGGTGGTGGGGCAGTTCGCCGGGCAGGTTGTGGTTCTGGCACAGAGTAGTATCCCGCTGGCGGCGCTGGCTGACCAGATACGTGCCGAATGCGACTCGCTGGGCGTGGTTCGGGTAGGTATTAGCGGTTCGCATCGCAAGCCGCAGTCGGTGAGTCTGGCTTATCAGCAGTGCCGCGAAGTGTTGCATATCACCAGGCGGCTGCATGACCCCGCTCCTGTGGTCTATTTTGGTGATCTGGGTTATCTACATACTCTGTATCGTTCCGGCTCGGCCAGCCTCTCCTCGAATCCTTATGTCCCCTGGGTGCGGCGCTTGCTTGACCAGCAGCAGATGGACTTGTTTAACACCTTGGAAGCGTACCTGGATGCTGGGGGAAATAGTGTGCAGACTGCCAAAAACCTGCATATCCACCGCAGTACCCTCAACTACCGGCTAATGCGCGTGGAAGAAATCAGCCCGGTTAGGCTGACTGATCCGGTGGTGCGGACAAATCTGCAGATTGCGCTCAAGCTGATCCGCCTGTTTGAAACAGATTGACAGTCTGCGAGGATGAGTGCGACGAATTGTTCGTGATTATGTCCCCTAAAAAAACCTTTTTACCGGTCTGGGTAGATTTTATCCCAAATGTTAAAGAATTTGGCACGGTTGTTATAACTGGTTTAACATTCCGATAATCAGTGCCCCAAAAGGCACACCCTGTTATTGAGACTCCCGTAACACAGACTCAGTCAGGTGATGGCTGCCGGACGCCAAAAGCGTCTATCACAGTGTTATTATTTCCCAAGTCGCTTCAGCGCTTCTGGTAGATTTTATCCCAACCTTAAAATCTCCCATTTTTTAAGATTTAACCCCTTAAATCGGTTGAGAAAACAGGGGGCATAAGCTATACTTCATAGTACACAGCTAACCACCGAAAACACATGCAGCAGTTTCCACAGACAGATTGGGTCAGATGTAAAACCCTCACGGTGGTAATAACAGTTATAAATAACATAAACCCATAAATCGAGCACACAACAGGTTTACCCTGTCTGGCAGATTAATGTTCCAATTTGCCGGTTTTGAGTCTCTGGTGAAATGTAGAAAAAATGAACCCGTTAAATCCGCAGCAGGCGTGGAATATCGCCTTTAGCCAATTGGAGATCCAACTGGATCGCGCCAGCTTCTCAACCTGGCTGCGCGATGCGGTGTTCCTGGGCTATGCGGATGGGGTTTTCCGGGTAGGCGTCCCTAATTCCTATATCTCCGATATGCTGCAGCACCGGCTCTACCGCACAATCTGGCGAGTGCTGAGCGATGTCTGGGGCGACTCAACGGAACTCTGCTTTGAGGTTCACAAACCGGAACGCCAAGCGGGTATCGAAACTGAACTCCCGTTGTTTCAACTCCTGCAGCAGCAGCCGGAAGAAACCGCTTCCACGCCGCTCTATCAGCAGGTTTCCCGCCCGCAGCGCCCGGATGTGCCGGAAAGCGAACTGAATCCTCGGATGACATTTGACCGGTTTGTCGTGAATTCCGCCAACCGAATGACACTGGAAGCGGCGCTGGCAGTGGCCGAACAACCCGCCAGCATCTATAACCCCTTTGTGATTTATGGTGGGGTTGGGTTGGGCAAAACGCATCTACTGCAATCCGTCGCCCACGCTTGCCACACCCGAGGATTGCGGGCGATCTACATACCTTCCGAGGTGTTCACGAATGATCTGGTAGATGCCATCCGTCACCGGGCAACCGCGATGTTCCGCGAGAAATACCGTTCGGTGGATGTGCTGCTAGTAGATGACATTCAGTTTATTGGCGGCAAGGAAAGCACACAGGAAGAGTTCTTCCACACCTTCAACGCGCTGTATACCTTCAATAAGCAGATCGTTCTCGCGTCGGATCGCCCGCCGGGACTGTTGAACACGCTGGAAGACCGCTTGCGTTCCCGCTTCGAAGGTGGGTTGGTGATGGATTTGCAGCCGCCCGAATTTGAGACGCGGGTCGCTATCGTGCGAATGTGGGCGGAAGAGCGCGAGATTGACCTGCCGGATACCGTCTGTCAGATGATCGCTGATCGGGCGCGGACGAATATCCGCGAACTCGAAGGGATGTTCAATCAGGTCGTCGCCACGACTCGGTTCTCGTCGGCGCCACTGACCGAATACATGGCGGAAAATCTGCTCGAAAACTATCACCGTCCCCGCCGCCATATCACCGTGCGCCGGGTGCTGGATGTCACCGCGTGTCACCTGAACCTGACGGCAGAAGACCTGATCGGCCCGCGACGCACACAGAAAATCACCCAGGCGCGGCAGATCGCCATGTACCTGGCGCGGGAAGTCACGTATGCGTCGCTCCCGCAAATTGGCGAGGTGTTCGGCGGGCGTGCCCACAGTACGGTACTCCACAGTTGCAACAAAATTGCTGATGAAATCCAGACCGACGCTCACCTGCGCCGCCTGATTCAGGCCATGCAGGAAGAACTGGTCGGCGGGTTGGAGTAGCTACACGGCTTTAGCTTTTCCCCTGCCACAGCCCCCGCAGCAGCCGGTACTTGCGCAGTTCATACCACGCCATCAGCACACTCAGTCGCAGCCCGTGTAACCCATCCCGGTATCCCTTAAGTGTGACGAAGCGCCACCAGAACTGCCGCCAGGGTTGCAGGATGTAGTTCTGCGGCTTGGGGCGGATTTCACTTTCATACAAAATCCGGGCATCGTAGGCCGAGTAGCGTCGCTGTTTGTCATGAAACTGTGCCGCATTCTGGTAGTTATAGTGGATGAAAGGCTGTTCCAACGTGCCTTCCGGCCCGTCCAGCAACACCAGTTCGTGCACTTGGCGCTCCGGGTCGTAATGTGCCGCGCCCACTCGCAGCAGCCGCGTCTGGTAGTCAGGATACCAGCCCGCGCCCAATGTCAGTTTGCCGAAAATATAGTTGTGGCGGGGGATGCGCCATCCGGCATAATCCGGCTGCCGAATCACCGCCTGCACTTCGGCGGCTAGTTCCGGCGTAACCCGTTCATCAGCATCCACAAACAGCACCCAGTTCGCCCGCCCGGTGACAGCGTCTAAAGCCGCGTTGCGCTGGTGGGCATAATCCTTAAATTCGTGCTGAATGACCTCCGCGCCAGCCTGCTTTGCTAACACAACGGTATCGTCGGTGCTGAACGAGTCAAACACCAGCACAAAATCGGCGAACGCTAGACTGGCGATACAGTCCCGGATATGTGCGGATTCGTTTCGGGTGAGAACAACACCGGCTAAAGTCATGACTGCCGTCCTGCTGCCATGCGGGCAATGTTTCGGTAAGTGGCGACGATTTCCGCTCGGTTCGGCATATCCACCGGGGCGCGGCGGGCTTTCCACGCCATGCCCACTGCAATCAATAGTCGGGCGAGGGGGCGTTTCCAGGCCGGATAGTGTTTCTCGACCAGCCGCAGGCGGCTTGTCCACAGGTGCATGAGGCTCTGCGGGCGTGCCTGCCCGGTGCTTTGCCCGCTCAGGTGGGTGACATGCGCTGTCGGGACACAGGCCACCTCCCAACCGGCCTGTTGGACGCGCCACGCCCAGTCAATTTCCTCGCAGTACATGAAAAACCCTTCGTCCAGCAGCCCAACCTGTTCGATGACCTCGTGGCGCAGCATCATCGTTGCACCCAGCGTGAAATCCACTGGGAAGGGCTGGCCGGCGTCATAGCTGCGGCGGGGATAGCGCCCGTTGAAGCGTCCCTCAATCAATCGTCCTGGCGTCGGGAAGAATTCGACCCACAACTGCCGCAGACCGGGGAATGCGAACGCGCCATGCTGGAAACTGCCGTCCTCATAGGCCAACTGCGCCCCGACCAGCCCCAGGCGTGGATTCGCCATGAGCGCATCATAGAGTGTCCGCGTTGCGCCGGGTTGGGTAATGGTGTCCGGGTTCAGGAGATAAACGGCCTGGGGTAGGGCGGTGTTTCTTGCTTCGCAGAACCCGATATGCCGGAGGGCAAGGTTGTTCCCCCGCACGAATCCCAGGTTTTCCGTGCTGGCGATCATTTTCACAGCGGGGAAGGCGCTGGTAATCGCCTCGACTGTGCCATCGCCAGAGGCATTATCCACCACGTAAATATCGGCGTCGGGGCCGTGCGCCTCCAGGTCAGCGATGAGGCTACGTAGGGCATCCAGCGCGATTTCCCGCACGTTCCAGGTGACGATAATAATGGCGAGTTCGGCCATAGCCGCCTAACCGCCCAACTGCGCGAAATCCAGACCTGTGCTTTCCAGGAAGGCCGTCAGGTCGCTGAAATCGTCAGTCGTTACCGGTATCAGGGCGTCCTGTTCCAACAGCCCTTGCATGATCTCGGCAGAGTCCGTGTTATCGGCCAGTGCCAATAAAGCCTCAATCAGGGCCGTTTGCGCTCCTAATGGGAGCTGTGGCGGGATGAGCACTACCGGGTAGGGGAACGCCACACTGGTTTCCAGAATGCTCACGCCCTCCGGTGGTTCACCGCCTGCCAGCGCCGTGCTGGGAATTCCGGCGGCGTCGCAGTCACCATCGGCTACCGCCTGAATCAGCGTTTCCAGGTCTTCATAATCATTAATCGCCTTCAGGTCGGTAGTGGGATTCACACCTTTCGATTGCAGCACCAGCGAGGGCATCATCCATGTCCAGAAGTCATCATAGCTCAGGCGACAAACAGTATCACCTTCAATCTGGGCAACTGTGCTAAAACTGCGTTCGCTGTTGGCGATGATGACGCCGGTTTCTCCGGTTTGGGCGTTGCGCCGTACCCCGCGTTCAACGATCAGCGCCGGGACACCGCAGCCTTCCGCCGTCGCCGCCATATATGTCAGGCCATCCAACCAGGCGACCGACACCGTGCCATTGACCGAATCACACAGTGCCGCTAACGCTTCGGCATAGCGGTCTACCACCAGAACGCGGATGTTCAGGCCAGACTCTTTGACCAGCGCATTCTCAAAACGGGAGACAAAATTCGCGGCGGCTCTAGGTGCGGATGAGTAAATCACCATCTGTACCGGGTTCTCTTCCGCGCCAACCGGGACGGCTGTCACTACCTCCGGCAGGGGAGTCGAACGCGGCGTGGGTGAGATGGCTGGCAGCGCGGTAGGTGCAGCGGCGGTTTCCTGGTTGCGGCACCCGGCCAGCACGAACAGGGCGATCAGAACCGCCGCCCACAGGAGTCGCCGGGCGAAACGGTGATCTGGATTGAGTGTTGCGCGATCAATTTGGGGCGCATGTGGCCTGCTGGTCATAGTCGTCTTTCCCCTCTGGCTGGTCGTTGGGTCACTAAGGCCATTATAGCGCCAGTTCCAATGTTCCAGGTGCAAGATGTCCCGGATGATTGTACCAGCTTGCGGGATAAGCAGGCCACTACGAGATTGAGATCGTGACGATAGGCGGCGCGTCCCGGCGAAAAGTGAGCAGAATAATTTTCACTTCCCGCCGGGGTGAAGAAACCGAACTACGACTCCATCATCTCCATTGGCTCGAAGATGAAGGTTGTGCTGAGGGGTGAACGGCGCATCTTGCAGAAATCCTCCTGCATGGTGAATTCCATGCTGCCGTCACTGGTTGTCGTTACCTGGTAGTAGCCCACGTCGCCGCTGCTGCAATCGCGGGAGCCCGCGCTGCTGATGAGGGTTACATAACCGTCTTGGATGGTGTATGTGCCGCTATCCGGCGGGCTGGCGATGTCCAACCCCTCCATTGACCCGGCAGCCTGGTAAGTGCCGTCACCCTGGAAGCGAATGCAGTAATAATGCCCGGTCATCCAGGTGCCGACGAGACTGTTATCCGCGACCGCCTGTTCGGTAGCCGGCTGGCAGGATGCCGTTATAAGGAGCGCGAACAGCCATAACGCGATAATGATGACACGCTTGCTCATGTGAAAACCTCCTCCAACAATTCCGCTTGCGAACGATACCAGTCTGGAAAACGTCAGATTCCTCAAGCAGTCGTTTTCCAGGTGCATAGCAAACCGAAAAGATTGGTGAGACGAGAAATGTGATGGGGAAGCCATGTGGCTGTGAAGTAGGGTGAAACGCGGCAATTATGTTGTGGATGCTGTGGAAAATCTTTTTCTCGTTCTGCACATCCCAACGAAAGCGCCAATTCCACAATTTAATCGTAGTATAATTCGGCGGGTATGGCATGGAATGGTATCACCAATTCATTGTGATAATTGTCACAAGCGGGGAGTCGTGATACAAATGCGGCCTGATGGGTGATAGGAGCGGGTATTTTGATGACAAAACAACGCTGGCTCGTCGTGATTCTGGTGGTCGCGCTGGGGCTGCGCCTGGCCTATGCGCTGGGGCAGCCTACCCTGACTGTTTATGACACGGAAAAAGGGGATAGCGGCTGGTACCTGGAAAATGGCTATACCCTCGTCACCGGGCAGCAGCGCGGCGTGATTCCGGTGGATGTCTCCAAGTTGCCCACCGCCCCGCTGTACCTGATTTTCATTGGAGTTGCTCAGGCGGCACTTCCGGCGGATGGCGCGATCATTGCGATTCGTGTGCTTCAGGCGGTGATGGGGGCGGCGACTTGCTATTTCGCCTACCGACTGGCTTGGGCGGCAGCGGATGATGAGCGTGCCGGGTTGGTCGCGGCGGCAGTGTTGGCGGTTCATCCGGCATTTGTCCTCGAAAGCGCCCAGATTCTCACGGAAACTTTGTATATTTTCCTGGCGATGGGCGGATTGTGGCTGTATGTTGCTGCGTTCCGCATGTCGGGGCGGGGCGTCGCTCTGTCCGGGATGTTGTTGGGACTGGCAACGCTGACTCGGGCGGTGCTGCTGCTGTTCCCGTTGGGGCTGGCGCTGCACCTGCTGCTGACTCGCGGCTGGCGTGCCGGGCTGAAACAGGCGGTAGTCCTGCTGGCGGCCTATATGGTGGTGGTGTTCTCATGGACGGCCTATAACCTCGTGACGTATCACCGTTGGGTCATCGGTGCGGAAGGCATGATCGCCTTTCTCTATATTGGCGCGACGGAAGAGGGCTGGCAAGGGCCGGAAGCGGTAGACGAGAGCCTGGGCGTCACCGACCCGGAAACCCAGCCGCCGCCCACTCAGGAGGACTATCTCAATGCTGCCGGAGACGTGATCGGGAGCGATCTATCCGGGTATATTGCCCGGCGTTTCACCCGGTTAGCCGGCGCTTTTTTGCAGCCGCACGGCACAACCTTTTTCTCCGGCGAAAGCCTCAAGTCGCTGGCCGCCAACTGGTGGGCAAATGATCGTACCGTCGTCGGGCTGCTGCGGCTGACCCAAGCCGAAGCTTTCTGGCCGAAACTCAGTATGTATGTGTTTCATTTTGCGGGTATTCTCGGCGGGCTGGTTGGGATGTGGCTGGCACGGCGGCGCTGGCAGGTCACACTGCTTTTAATTGGTTTTCTTGTTTATACCCTGCTGATTCACCTGGTTCTGGAGGCGCTGCCGCGTTACCTGTTCCCGCTGCAAGCGATCTGGTGGGTTTTCGCGGCGGTGACTATCGTTCACTTGTACACAGCGCTGCGACGGGGCAGGCGGTCTGCCAATTCACAACTCGTATAAAAAGGGGCATGAGAATTGTCCATGCCCCTGCAAAAATGGTTGAACGATGTAACTTCTGCTGTTCTTTAATTCGCCCGTGCCGTCAGATCGTGAATCTTGCGGTAAATTTCGCCAATGGTGAAGGGGCGTCCCTGTACCTTCGGGAATGAGACGATATTGTTTAACCCATACGTCCCGCGCAGCAGCAGCGCCAACTGTCCCAGGTTAAGTTCTGGTATCAGAATCGTCTTATACCGGCTGAGGAGGTTCTCCAGGTTGGCCGGGAAGGGATTCAAGTAACGCAGGTGGGCGTGAGCCACATTCAGGCGGGCGGCTCGGGCGCGTTCAACGGCGGAACGGGCCGCGCCGAAGGTGCTGCCCCACGTCACGATCAGCATCGGCCCAGATTTGGGGCCAAAGACTTCCTGCTCAGGAATAATGCTTTGCAGCCGTTCGACCTTCTCTTTACGGTCATTGACCATCGCCCAGTGATGCTCCGGCGCATACGAGACGTTACCGGTTTCCGGCGCTTTGGAAAGCCCGCCCAGACGATGTTCCAGGCCGGGCGTGCCGGGGACTGCCCAGGGTCGCCCCAGCGTCACCACGTCGCGGCGGTAGGGGAGGAAGGTTTCCCCTTCAACGGCCTGTGGATGCGTGATTTCGATTTCTGAGATTACATCTGGGTCAGGGATGCTCCAGGGTTCGGAACTGTTGGCGAGATACCCGTCCATCAGCAGCACCACCGGCGTCATGGCCCGTACCGCGAACCGGGCCGCCTCAATCGCCATGTCGAAGCAGTCGCCCGGTGAGAGCGGCGCAATCACGGGCAGGGGCGATTCCCCGTTGCGCCCAAACATGACTTGCAGCAGGTCGCTCTGCTCGACTTTGGTGGGCATCCCGGTGCTGGGGCCGCCGCGCTGCACGTTCACAACGATCATCGGCAGTTCCAGTACCAGCGCCAGGTTCATCGCCTCACTCTTGAGAGCGATACCGGGGCCGCTGGTCGCCGTGACCGAGAGCGCCCCGCCAAAGGCCGCACCGATGATAGACCCCATCGCGGCGATTTCGTCTTCCGCCTGGAAAGTACGCACATCAAAATGCTTGAAACCGGCCAGGTAATGCAGAATATCGCTGGCCGGGGTGATCGGGTAGCCACCGAAGAACAGCGGTTTGCCCGCTTTCTGTGCAGCCGTGACCAGCCCCAGGGCAGCGGCTTCGTTGCCGGTGATCTTGCGGTACGTGCCGGGTTTCAGGCGGGCGCGACGGATGCGGAAACGAGTCTGGAACGCCTCGGTGGTTTCCCCGAAGTAGTAACCCGCTTCCAAGGCGCGTAAATTGGCCTCGGCAATCGTCGGTTTTTTGCCGAATTTCTGCTGAATCCAGGCGCGAGTCGTCTCGAGGGGGCGGTCATAAATCCAGAAGGTGATGCCCAGCGCAAAGAAATTCTGGCAGCGATCTACCTCTTTTGACGAAAGCCCTTCAATGTCTTCCAGCGACTTGCGGTTGAGAGTCGTCAACGGCACCGGATGAACGTGATACCCTTTGAGCGAGTCGTCATCAAGCGGGCTGACCTCATAATGGGCTTTTTTCAGGTTGTTCTTGTTAAAGCTGTCGGTGTTGATGATGATAATTCCGCCTGGCTCCAGGTCGCCCAGATTGGCCGCCAGTGCCGCCGGATTCATGGCAACCAATACCTGCGGTGCATCGCCCGGCGTGCGAATGTCCTGGCTGGAAAGATTGACCTGGAAGCCGGATACCCCTGCCAGCGTCCCAGCCGGGGCACGAATCTCGGCAGGGAAGTCCGGGAAGGTGCTGATGTCGTTGCCATACGCCGCCGATGCATCAGTAAATTGGGTGCCGGTCAACTGCATCCCGTCGCCAGAATCTCCGGCGAAGCGGATAATAACACTGTCAATCTCTTCAAATTGGGGGGTGTTATCGGTCATGTACGCTGCCTTCCTCGTCATTCCTTAGAGTAAGTTATTCCAAAACAGAGTTTATTGCGGGCTTTTTCTTAAAGAACTGTGTCTGTTTGTGTTTCAGACTGCTCGCCGCGCAGCGCCTTGAAGAGCGCCGCGAGACGGGTGTGTATAAATGGAGCCAGCAGCACAACTACCACTATTGCTACGGTGCCATAGAGTCCAGCCGATGGATTCTCAGTGACATCCCCCATACGAATGATTTGCAGGCCAACCAGAGTCGCTATTGCCAGATATAACACACTGAACCAGCGCGTCTTGCCGAAAAAATAACCGATAAACTCCTCAACCAGTGTCCAAAAGATTTCCACCAGGATGTAGAGGAGAATCTGGGATATCAATTTAACAATAAATCCGCCGATTTCAGATAGCAAATCACTCATCGCGACTGCTCCTTGAACTCGCCACGTTTACAATACAGGCTACCCGCCTTCGCGATTTTCCGCAAAGTTAGTTGGGTCAGAGGGCAAGTTGTAGACGGTCTGCGAGAAGTGATCCGACAGGAATTTCAAGATGGCATAATAGGTCACGCACCCGCGCACCACACCATTATCATTCACCACCGGCACATTCCGGTAATCGCCGCTTTCCATCAACCGCAGCGCCTCGGCAGCCGTGGCCTGGGGGTGCAGAGTTTTCGGTTCGGGTGTCATAACCGCTGTCACAGGTTGATCCCAGTTTTCCGGGGCATTCATGACGCGCTGCATCACATCCCGGTCAGTCAGGACGCCGACCAGGTGTGAACCTTTGCCGATAATCAGCGCGATATTCTGGTGCATCACCTGCATTCGCTCGATGGTTTCACGCACAGTGGTATCGGTTGTGACCATACAGAAGTCGGTTAAATTCAGCCGGTCAATCGGTTCGGCCAGGAGTTGTTGGACAATGTCGGACATTGCTCTACCTCGCAAATCAAGCCCAAATTCATAACAGGACTTACGCAGTTGACTGAATATAGGGTCGCGCCATACCTCGATTCCGCTATGGCAAAAACAGATGCGAACTGCGTAACTTTTATCATGAATTGATTGTACCGCATCTTAGCGAACTCTGCGCGAAACTTCTCGACATTTCAGAGATAACAGGATACTTACAAAAGTGTGGCATGATTTCCTGGCTTATGTTACCTTTGACAGTGTTAGGGTTTGATGTGACCGTCGGGTAGAAAGTGGAGTGAGGTAGAAATTTCGATAATCCGCCCGGCGAATGAACAGGATGATAACAGGCAATAATGCTCCAGAAAATCCAGAACCCGCGTGTCCGGTGGTTAATCACAACCGGCCTGTTTTTGTTATGCGCGGTCGTATTGTTGGTACTCCCTTATCCTATAGGCAATCTGGTTTTATTGGTTTTGCTGGCCGTCTCCCTTGGGTATTGGTTTACCGATGGTGCGAGCCGTGTTGTTGCCGCTAGTTGGGGCGGGATACGGCAAAGTGTATACCGTCACCTATCGTTCGTGGTTGCCGCTGGGGTTACGCTGGCCGTCTCGTGCATGATTTTGAGCGCCTATTTTTTGCGCCCCGGTTCCATATTTCCGCATCCTGGTTATGGCTTTATCGCCCTTCTGATAGGGTGGGTTGTTCTGATTCCTGTTGTCCTGCTGGCCTGGTCTGCTGACCTGCTGCCATACCTGCCACGACCTGCTTTTTACTGGCCTGCGCCGCGCTTGACTGGTGTCCATCGGGTCTTGATGCTGAGCGGCGTTGTTTTATTAGCGCTGCTGGCTGAGATCGACGGTGGTTGGTTCGATATTCCCTTTCTGCAAGTTGTGGATATTAATGTCCAGTTCGCCCTGTTGTTTGCCGGGCTGCTGCTGTTAGGCCTGGGGATGCAGGGTGGGCGACTGGTGTGGCGGCCTGAGATCCATTGGCGGCAGGCACTGCCCGTAATCGGTATCACGCTGTTGGCACTGGTCGTGCGTTTCTGGCAGTTAGAGGATTCTGCTCGTTTCCTGATTGATGAAGGATCTTTCATCGGCGCGATGAATATTATTGGCGTTCGGCCTGATACCCCATTGTTAGCGCCGTTTAGCAGTATTGCCGCCTTCCCGTATCTGTACCCCTATCTGATCTCGCACGGGGTGTCTCTATTCGGTCACACGTTTGTCGGGCTGCGGGCAACTAGCGCGCTGGTCGGCGTGGCTGGGGTGTTGGCCTTATACTGGCTGGCAAAGATTCTGTTTGACCGTAAGACTGCCTTGATTGCTGCTGTGCTGCTCGCCACCTTTCCGCCCCATGTCCAGTTTAGCCGAATAGCGATCAGTGAAATCGCTGGGCCGTTGTTTGGCACGCTTGGGTTGGCATTTCTGGGGCGCGGAGTTAAACATAACCGTTTTGGGGATTACGGAATGGGTGGGCTGATGTTGGGGCTGACCCACTATTTCCACGAAGGGCCGCGCCTGTTTTATCTGCCCCTGGCCGCGATTTGGATAGGTGGATTAATTTTGATCTGGCGACCACGCCTCCCGCTGCGTCGGATTCTGTGGGGCGGGCTGATTCTGTTCATCGTTGCCGCTCCGATTTATTACACCCTGATCGGTATGGATCGCCCATTGTTCGCCCGCATGGTCAACAATAATGCCGGTTTGTCGGCGTCCTATTGGCAGGACCTGTTCAATAATGATGACGACGCGCTGAATAAGCACCTTATCTATCACGTCATCCCGGCCTTTGATACTTATGTGCATCGCCCGGATTCAACGTTGTTCTATGCCGGGGATACCGGTTTGATTCTGCCTGTGGCGTTTGTGTTTTTCCTCCTGGGCATTGGCTATGCCTTGGCGCGGTTGCGCGAACCCGGCCCATTTCTTGTGGTGTTGTGGGTTCTTTTCACATCGGTGGGGAACAGTGTACTGGTTGCCAGTGCTAACTCGCCACGCTTTGTCTTGGTTTTTCCAGCGTTGGCCTTAGCCATCGCGGTTGGAATCCGTTACGTGCTCCCCTTGCTGCTGGTCAGGTGGCGGCGTGGCCTGTCTCGCGTCATGTGGCTGGTGGTGTTGGCGCTGACGTTTATCCAGGTTGTATATTATTTTGGAGCGCATATTCCAGCCTTCAACATTGACATGCGTATCGCTCGTAGTGATCCTGATGGGTACGATGCGGCGCTCCGGTCAGTCAATTTCCCGGATCGTACCGGGGTGTATATTATCAGCCCGGTAGCCCCTAGCGAGTTGGAAGTGAACGAACTTATGGGATTGTTGCGCCCTGAAATCCGCATTCATACCGTCGACTCAAAGGATTTCAGTGCTGACTATCTGAATACGTCGGTTCCATGTGGGCGGGATATTGCTTTTTTTGTGATGCCGGATGACGAGTCCACTATTGCTTTGATTGATCGTAATTTCTATGTGCGCCCACCACAGGAGACACCCTACAACGTAACCCCACCAAGCGAGGCGCTCATGTTGTATTACGCGCCCTATCTCCCCGGCACGGAACAGATCAAAGGCCGGGTCTGCCGGTAAAAAAATCAAAAAACTCGAATCGGGAACAAAACCTCACCAGTGATCGTCATCCTATCAAACACTGATTTGATGGGAGAGCAATCATGTACAAACGTACTCTGTTCGGGATTTTAATTGGGCTGATGCTGCTGGCATCCGGTTGTGCTGTATTCACCCAGTCTAACCAACCGGTTTCCGCCCCTGGAACCGGGGAAGCGCAGCGTCAGACCGTTGCCACCGCTGCCCCCACCACGCCACAGCAGGCCGAAGCGGTGGCCGATGGGGTTGTTGCACAAGGGGCGGGCGGCGTGCCCTTGCAGCCGCTTGCCCCGGTTAGTGTTGCAGCCACCGCACCGACAACTATAGCGGCAGGGACACCGGTTCTTAGTGGCACTCCACAGACGCCGGACGATATGTTCTTTGAGGATTACGGTGTCAATCCTTACCTGGATACCGCCGACGACCACTTAAGCACGTTTGCGATGGATGTGGACACCGCGTCCTATACCCTGACTCGCAGCTATCTCACCAGCTACAGCCAGCTTCCTCCGGCGGACGCCATTCGCCCGGAAGAATTTATCAACTACTTCAAGATGGACTACCCGTCACCGGAAGGAAATGAGGCTTTTGCGATCCGCATGGACGCCGCGCCTGCGCCGTTTGGTTTCGACGGTCACTACCTGCTGCGGGTCGGTATTCAGGGACGCTACATCGCGCCCGAAGACCGGACCCCCGCGCTGCTGATCTTCGTGATTGATGTGTCTGGCAGTATGGATCGGGAAGACCGGCTGGAAACCGTCAAAGACTCGCTGGAAATTCTGGTGGGTGAACTGCGCGAGGATGACCGGGTGGGCATCGTCGTTTATTCCAATCAGAGCCGCGCCGTGTTAGAGCCGACTCCGGCCAGTGAAAAAGACACGATTTTGGTCGCAATCAACAGCCTGCATCCTGAAGGTAGCACCAATGTGGAAGATGGGCTGCGCTTGGGCTACCAGATGGCCGAGGCCAACAAGCGCGACGGCACGCTCACCCGCGTGATCGTCCTCAGCGATGGCGTGGCGAACGTTGGCAATACAGGTGCGGATTCCATTCTCAATACCATCAAAGATGGCGTGCAGGACGGCATCACCCTCAGCACCATCGGTTTCGGCATGGGCAATTACAACGATGTGCTGATGGAGCAGCTTGCCAACGACGGCAACGGTAATTACTACTATGTGGATACCCTCCGGGAAGCGCGGCGCGTGTTCATCTATAACCTGACCGGCACGCTCCAGGTGATCGCTTACGATGCCAAAGTCCAGGTCGACTTTAACCCGGATGTCACGGATCGCTATCGGCTCATCGGCTACGAAAACCGAGCGATTGCCGACCAGGATTTCCGCAACGACACGGTGGACGCGGGCGAAGTGGGCGCTGGACACAGTGTCACGGCGCTGTATGAACTGGCGCTGGAAGACGGCGTACCGGAAGGCGTGGTTGCCACCGTCTATATCCGCTACAAAGATGCCGAAACCGGGGAAATCGTGGAGCGCAGCCAGGACATCACGGTGGCTGACCTGCTGCCAAGTATTGATGACGCCCCGGCAGACTTTCGTCTGCTGGCCGCCGCCGCCGAGTTCAGCGAACTGCTGCGCGAAAGCTACTGGGCGCAGGACGGCAATTATGTAGATGTGCTGAATCTGGCCGCGCCGTTGGTAGACGAAATGCCGGATAATGCCGATGTCGCCGAGTTTGTGGAACTCGTCCGCCTGGCCGGGCGCTACGTGGATAGCGGCGGATAGTCCGCCAGCACAGACAATAAGATAGACCACCATTGAAGGGCGCAGGGAATTTCCCTGCGCCCTTTGATTTTGATGGTAAATCCAGCGTGAACAGGGCAAAATGGAATGGACTCATTGTATACTCACCCGGATGGGTGGCAATCGGGTGGGTGGGTTGTATAATTTGCATATGTTGCGTTTTTTGTTCGCCTGAGTGTTCGGATACTGATTACGATTGGTTATGGAACACGCATTGTGACATAAGTCCTGTAAAATATGTTCATTTGCCAGTGTCCACATACACGACATCCCGGTAAAGTTAATACGTTGAGAACGATACATTAGGTGTATCTTTTGCCATACACATGGCTTTGAGCATTCTGAGTATTTACGGAGAAATTGACATTATGGATAACGCCAAACTTATTTTGAACGGTCAGGAGTATGAATTTCCAGTTTTTGCTGGTAGTGAGGGCGAAGTCGGGATTGATTTTGCGGCGCTGCGCTCGCAGACAAAAGCGATTTCCTATGATCCTGGGTACGGCAATACGGGTTCCTGCTCCAGCGGGATTACCTTCATCAATGGCGAAAAAGGCATCCTGCGTTATCGTGGGTATCCGATTGAACAAATTGCGGAAAATGCGACGTTTGTCGAGGTCTGCTATCTGCTGATTTACGGTGAGTTGCCGAACAAAGCGGAACTGGACGCATTCCAGGACGCCCTGACACACCACACTCTGCTCCACGAGGACATGAAGAAATTCTTTGAAGGTTTCCCGCCGACTGCACACCCCATGTCCATCCTGGCTTCAATGGTGATCTCGCTTTCGGCATATTATCCCGGCGCGAATGACCCCGAAAATGTGGACCTGAATATCGTTCGTCTGATTGCCAAGATCAAGACCCTGGCCGCGTTTGCCTATAAGAAATCAATCGGTCAGCCCTACGTGTATCCGCGCAATGACCTGAACTACACTGCCGATTTCATGCACATGATGTTTGCGGTTCCGGCTGAACCCTACGTGGTGCCGGATGTGCTGGAACGCGCGTTAAACCTTCTGCTGATCCTGCACGCCGACCATGAGCAGAATTGCAGTACCTCAACGGTGCGTATGGTGGGCAGCAGCCAGGCCGACCTGTTCGCCTCGATTGGCGCGGGCATTTGCGCCCTGTGGGGGCCGCTGCATGGTGGTGCGAACCAGCAGGTCATCCAGATGCTTGAAATGATTCAGGCTGACGGTGGCGATTACCAGAAGTACATCAGCATGGCGAAAGATAAGGACTCCGGTTTCCGCCTGTTTGGTTTTGGTCACCGCGTTTACAAGAACTTCGACCCGCGTGCCCAGATTCTCAAGAAATCCGCTGACGAAGTGTTAAGCGCGCTGGGAGTCAATGACCCGCTGCTGGCAATTGCCAAGAACCTTGAAGAAATCACGCTCAAAGACGAATACTTTGTCGAACGCAAGCTGTATCCCAATGTGGACTTCTACAGCGGCATCATCTACCGAGCGATGGGCATCCCCACCAATATGTTCACCGTCCTGTTTGCCCTCGGGCGTCTGCCGGGCTGGATCGCGCAGTGGAAGGAAATGCGCGATGATCCTAAGACCCGTATCAATCGCCCGCGCCAGATCTACGTTGGCGCCAACGAACGTCCGTTTGTTCCGCTGGCGAAACGCTAATCGTTTCAGCCATTTTCCGGCAATCGAATCCGCCTGCCTGCAAATACTGTGGGCAGGCGGTTTTTTGTTGTGGTCGGGTGTTTACGTCGGGCGGTCTTCGTGCTATACTGTGCGGTAGTGCGGGTATGGTGTAGTGGTAGCACATGACCCTTCCAAGGTCCTAGGACGGGTTCGAGTCCCGTTACCCGCTAGAACAAGAGGAGCGCCGCGCTCCTTTTTTGTTTCCCCATTACGCTACAGCCCCAATAGTCGGTCAATCATTGACGGGAAACGTCAACACTCTCCGGTTCAACATATCAAGGGAAAGAATTTGGCCGGGGGTTTTCCAGAACAGGTTATCCACGACGTCTGAGCTAATCTGTTTCAGAGTGTCAGTCTGAATGTTCTTTACGACCAGACCTTCTGCTGTCATATAGGCGATACGGGTACTGTCCGGCGACCAGACGATAGGTAACAGAGAATCATTTTCGATAACCTGGGTTATGATCTGGGGTTGGATAGTATCTACCACATAGAATCGCGTGGCTTCTTCGGAAACCAGGATGATTTTGTTGCCATCTGGTGACCAGATCAGGTCGGAACCCACATCCCTGAAATCGGCTAAACGGGTGTAGTTTGAGCCATCCGCGTTCATGATGTAAACCGCACTGCCACTTCCTTCATGTACCTGATAGGCAATGAATCTGCCGTCCGGGGACCAGGCAGGGATTCCGGCATCCTCATTTCTGCTGGTCAATCGAACCAGGTTGGCACCATCCACATTGACGATATACACCTGGCCGCTAAATATATCGAAAGCAATCCGCCGACCATCTGGCGACCAATCAGGATTCCGGGGAAGTAATACGTCATCGGTCAGGTTCTCAAGATTCGACCCATCAATATTGGCACGATAAATCCCATCATGAATGCCCTGATAGGAAACAAATGCGACCGACTGGCTATCCGGCGACCAGCTAAAATGCGGTGGAAAAACGCCGGGAGATGCGCCTATTCCTGAATTGACGAATTTCATATCCTGCACTGAGAATATATCAATTCCGCTGGTCATTGCATTGGCGGTGGTTATGAAAGCGACATATTTGCCATCCGGCGACCAGTTGATCTGCGAATAGGTATAATCTGATGGCTCCAATGAACTGAGATAGAGTAAAGTCGCTAGACCGATCAAAATAATGAGAAATATACTGACGATGATGAGGGTTCTTCGGGATAAGGGCATGGTTCTGTCTCCATGAGTGGTGTAAATGTGAAGTCAGTATTAGGTGTAACAGAAAGGTTGTTGAATCGCAATAATCTGCAAAGAAATTGCTTGACAGAATGGCGTAAACAGGCTATGCTTCCCAACGTTGCAAGAGGAGATTGAAGCAGCCATGCAGCACAACTGTTATACCATGACTATGGGTATGGGTATGACTACTTCCCATCGAACGATGCGGGGGAACTGCTGCTTGGACTGAGGTCATAACCGAACGATGCCGAGAGCGTGTGGAACCCCCACACGCTCTTTTTTTGTGCTTATACCAGGAGCAAGATCATGAGAACAGTCACGATGAAGTTTGGCGGTACGTCCGTTGGCAGCCCGGAAGCGGTGTCTAACGCGGTCAATATTGTGCGTGAGGCGGTTGAGGGCGGGGAACGGGTGGTCGTGGTGTTATCGGCCATGTCCGGCGTAACCGATGCCCTGTTGAACTCGATTAAAATGGCCGCCTCTGGCAATAAATGGGGCTATCTTTCGACTGCCAGAAAGATTCGTGATCTGCATGAAGATACGCTCAATATTTTGCTCCCGCCCAGTCGTCTGCGTGAAAAGACGATTGCGCAGATCGGCGCGTTGATGGATGAATATGTGGAAATCTGCAACGCGATTAACGTCCTGGGTGAAGCAACGCCACGTATCAAAGATGCGATAGTATCCTTTGGGGAACGGATGAGCATTCGTCTGTTCGCGGCTATCCTATCTCACATGGGTGTCAATGCTGTGCCATATGAGGCTGGGGAGTTCCTAATTACTGATGGATCTCATCAAAAAGCCGCGCCGCTCTGGGATGAGACGCAAACCCGCATTGAGCAAAAATTGATACCGCTGTTGGATGAAGGCATCACCCCGATTCTCACTGGCTTTATCGGCAAATCGCTGGACGGTGCGATCACGACCTTAGGGCGGGGCGGCAGTGACTTCAGTGGGGCAATTTTTGCAGCCTATACCAGTGATGAACTGGTGATCTGGACGGACGTGGATGGTGTGATGACGGCGGATCCGCGTCTGGATAACCGCGCCCGTGTGCTGCCGCACGTCTCGTACCAGGAAGTGGGTGAACTGGCGTTTTACGGTGCGAAAGTGCTGCATCCCAAGACTGTCCAGCCAATTCTGGAACGGGGTATCCCCATGCGGGTACGGAATACCTTCAATCCCACTTTCCCCGGCACGTTGATTGAAGAGAATGGGAAACCGAGTGCCACCGTCATCAAGGCTGTGACTAGTATTCGTGATGTAAGTCTGCTCACGGTCAGTGGCAAAGGCATGATCGGCGTGCCGGGTATCGCCGGGCGCACCTTCCTGGCCGCCGCCGGAGCCGGGGCGAATATCCTCATGATTTCACAATCGTCGTCTGAGCAGAGCTTTTGTTTCCTGGTTACGGATATGACTGCGAGTGATGTGAAAGGCAAAATTGAAGGAGAACTCGGTGCGGAAATCGCCCGGCGCGACATTGACCGGATCGAGATTCAAGATGATGTGGTGATTATTACCACCGTCGGAGCTGGAATGCGCGGCATTCCGGGTGTGGCCGGGCGTGTTTTCGGGGTGATGGGGGCACACAATATCAATGTGATTGCTATCGCCCAGGGATCATCCGAATGCAGCATCTCATTTGTGGTGAGCGAGGCGGATCTGGAACGTGCTGTCATCGCGCTGCACGACCTGGCATTGGAATCGGTGGCGGTGTAGGCCGCTGGGGAATCAGAAGGGGCGGCTTGTGCCGCCCCGATAAAGCGAGGAGAAGCGGGCCTCAAAACCCGGCTTCAGGTGGGTCGTGGTGAGCTATGATTCGGGCTTCAAAACCGGCAGTTCAGCGGCGAGCCAGCCATTGACGCCACCGGCCAGGTTACGGACATTGGTGTAGCCCATCAGTTGCAGCATGGTCATGCCGATGCCGCCCCGGTAGCCACTGGCGCAGTAAACCACGATGTTGGCTTCCAGGTCTTCCGGCAGCAGGTCGAGATTTTCCATAATGGTGTTGACCCAGATGTGAGTCGCGCCTTCAATATAGCCTGGGTCGGCCCATTCTGCGTCGCTGCGGACATCCATCAGCAGATCAGGCATGGTTTCAAACATCTCTTCAAACAGGTTCGCCGGTGTGACCACGCCCCAGCCTTCGGGCAGGTTGGCGAGATTGGCCGCTACATATTCCACCAGCAGTGGGTCAATGTCCGCCGGAACTTCGCCGGCTTCTACCATCGCCGGTTCAGGAACAACGGGATATTCTTCGGCCAGATAAGCACCCATACCACCAATCAGCACTTTCGCGTTGGTGTAACCCAGAACCTGCAGGTTAGCCATGCCCAGAGTGGCACGGAAACCACTCTTGCATATCACCACAATGGTTGCTTCCAGGTCGGGCAGCAGATCCAGGTTTTCGCCCAGGGTCCGCAGCGGGATGTTAATTGCGCCTTCGACCACGCCGGTTTCTTCAACTTCGGCTACTTCGCGGACATCGAGAATAGTAACACTCTCGGGATCTTCCGCCAGCATCGCCATGAAATCATCCAGCTTCAGAGTGCCGTAGCCAACATCCGCCATCGCAGCATTGTATTCTACCAACCGAGGCATCACGATATCGGCCAGCACGTCCACTTCTTCTGTCGTGGTGGTATCCTGAGCCATCACAAGACCAGGCAGCAGCAGGGCAAAGATCAGCAGCAGGGAGAGAAAAGTTGATTTACGCATAGTAGATACTCCATATATAGTGTGGTTTAATACTCGTCCGCCCCTAACGCAGACGGTTATTACTGATGTTGGGTCTTACTGGGGGACATAGCTGATATGTCCCCATTCAAATCCGCCTTACCATTCCGGCGCTTCTTCTACGATGACATTCTCATTCGCAATGAGTTCATCTTCAGCCACCTTATCAGCGGTCAGGAAGAACTCATCGTTGCCATGACAGCTCTGACAGGTTTCGGTCTGCGGTGTGATCCGTTGAATGTTGTGTGGTGTCGCATACACCCAGGTTGGCTCGGAGTCATAATTCGGCAATAAGTTCTCGCCGTAGAAGCTGAACGACTCGCGGTCAATCGGGACATGGCGCAGCGGGACGAGCCGGTATGGGCGTTCTTCGCTGACTTCAGGATTCAGACCGACATAGAAGCCCATGAAGTTATCTTCGACGGTGAAGAACGGCGTTCCGTTGGCGCTTTGCTCCACATGGCAGTTAATGCAGTTGGTATAGGTCGTGCTGTGACACACCTGACATGCCATCTCTTCCGGTTCGTGAATCTTGTGTTCACGGATCTCCGAATCTTCACCCATTTTGATGTCTTCGTGGCAGGATTCGCAGGTTGGAGTCGGGGTGCCGTCATACCGATTGGCGACATCTTCCATGCCGATGCCGTGCATTTCATCGGCGGTATGGCACTCCACACACGCCATGCGAGCGCGGTAATGGACATCGCTGGAGACACCTTCGTTCAAGCCATAGTATTCGTTCTTGACGCGGCTGCCATGACAGGCGGTGCAGTTCTGGCTCATGGATGGTGTGGTATAGAAGTCATGACCTTTGACCAGGCCGCCGCCGACAGAGGCAGGTTGGCTCACATGGCAGTCGCCGCAGGTGGCATGACATGAATTACAGTGATTCGCTTCCATTTCTTCCAGCGCCGCATAGTGTTCGGGCGCACTGCGGGCGTAAATGGCGGTGTCATAGCCGGTCAATTGGTTGTGCAGGCTGTCCCAGGCTGGTTGGCCGTTATCTACGTGGCAGCTCCCACACACTTCTGGGCTGTTGACAACCGGGGCTGGTATTTGATTGGCGTGGGCGGCTTCAAAATCATCCACCGCTTCGCCACCGTGACAATTGGTACAATTGATGTACGAATGAATGTCTTCTGCAAAAGTTTCGGCGTCGATCCAGACGCGCTCCCATGGCTCCATTGGAGTCACGGAGCCGCCTCAGCCAGGCCCCGATGAGAGGGATTCTTCCGGTTCTTCCGGTTCTGCTGCGAATTCCTTCAGCCGTGCTTCGTCCGTGTGACAATCCAGGCAGGCGTAATCCGTAAACGGTGGAATATCCTGTGATGGGCTGCCAGAGACTACGCCGGTAGTGGGGAATAGCAGCAGGCCAACCCCCGCTGAAACCAGGATTGCGCCCAAACCAAATACTGACGCACCAATAAGACGTTGTTTCAAGTGATGACCCCCCTTCCCTGTGGTGATAGTCATGCGATTGTAACAGCATATGGGAACTGCGATATGTTTCTACTATAGCGGGCAGATGAGAGCACGGTTAGTGATAAATATCACAAGTCAGTATTGGAGAAAATTATGAGTAATGATAAGTAGCGATGATTGTATGGGTATTCAGGCAATAAAAAACACGCCGTCAGGCGTATTTTGGGTGTTGTATCACTGCTGAATAACTTGCTGGCCGCTCAGACCTTCAGGAAGTCGTTGTATAAAGGTTGTTTGGGCTGGTCATTCTTGTTGACGAGGCCATAGCCATTGTGCATCGTATCGGCCCAGGCATACCAGATCGCACAGCTGACTTTGCCTAGATACAGCCGTTTTATCCGGTCAACAAAGCCGGTTGCGTACTCCGTCACATCCTCCACCGGGTCATTGGGGTGATCTAATACGCCCCACTCGGTAATCCACACTGGAGCCTGGGGGATCACTTTGCCATACGCAATAATGTCTTCATCAATGCTTCCAAATGGGCTGTATTTAGAACCTAGCGGCCCGCGCCCGTAAGAGTGAACGGCGATGCCATCCGGGCGTGCATCAGGTGGCATCGCCGCCAGAGTTGCTTTTGCATAGTTGACGCCATTCCCTGGCCCGCCCACATGCCCACCGGTGATGATCCGCGTCTTGGGATCGGTACTGCCAATCGCGCGGATTGCCCTTGCGAGCAGGCTGCCGTAGTCCGCTGCCGGAATTGACACGGCGGCGCTGGCGACCTGAGGTGGGGTGTCTTGTTCATTCCATATCTGGTAAGCCGCGATCAGGTCTTTCCCCGTGAAGCGATCTGCGATTTTCCCGGCGAAATCGCTGAAGCGCCCGGCTAATTCATACCAGCGGTCTGAGTTCATGTTCGGCCACACGTACCCTGCGCCCTCGCCATATGTCTGATGAGTCAGGACGAGGATCACCTTCAACCCGGCTTTCGCGTACCGTTCAATATAGGGCGCGTGCAGGTCGTAAGCGGCATTCAAGTCGGTTGAACCGCGCCCCATCGAAACATTATAGGCGAAGCGCACCCAGCCTGTGCCTTTGAGTCGAATCGGGTCGGGTTTCCCCAGAGGGTGCTGCAAATCCAGGTTGATCCCGGTCACGTTCGCCGCCCGAATCTCGGTGTAGTCTCCGGCAGTGAGGTATTCCGCCGCTGAGAATCCCTCGATATTCTGCGGTGAGCGCACTTTCACCCATTGACCTTCAACACCGATTTTTTGCAGTGTGTACCCATGCGGCTCCAATGTCTCGAAACGATCTTGAATATACAGTTGGCCGATGACGCGGTACTCTTTGCCCGCGCGCTCCCGGATGCGCAGCCCATTGGCGGTGGTACGCAGTTTGAGCGCCTGCCAGTAAATCATCAGGGTAGGGTCGAGGATATCCGGCAAGATGTAGCCACTTTTGCCGTTTCCGGGTTTCTGGACAACCAGTTTGATATTGTCGGTAGCACCTTCCCCGATGATGTCACCGGCTGTGATCACTTGCCCCAGTCGTACCGTGATATTTTGCAGATGTGCGTAGGTAATCAGATAATTTTCGTTATTAAAGCGCGTTCCGATTTGCACATACTGGCCGTAACCAATCGCGGTAGGTTCGCGCACTATTGTTGCCACCACGCCGGACGCTGCCGCGCGGATTGCCGTTCCCTGTCCGGAAAGAATATCCAACCCTTCGTTGGCTGGTGCGCCGCCAGTGTGGTCATCAAACCGCCGGGTAATCCGCGCGGGGAATCCATCCGACGGCCAGGCTAGCACGAAACGATCATGGATATGGTTGTCCTGATTACTTTTTTCGCCGAAACGATCTGCTGCCACGATGCGCTTCTGAAGCGCTTGTGCGAGTTCAGCAGGGGAGTTGGCGGCAATGACATCTACCCGCACCACCAGTGGGTAAGTGCGGCGGATGTGTCCAAGTGGGTCATTATCCACCCAGACGCGTGGCGCCTGTACCGCCGTGACATCGCGGAATCGGTTGAGATCGTTGCCACGCGGAGAGCGTATCACCGCGACTCGTTCAAAGGTTTTTGTGTACGGTTCGATGGCACTATACCAGTCGGCGAAGTTGTCATCTGGCAAAACCAAGGCATGTGAAATGGGATATTCCATGAAAATTCTCTCCCGGGATAGTGCGAAACAAGGAATCTAAACGCATTATAGCGTAAATAGCATCCAAATTCTCATGACTCGTGAAGAGATTGAACGGTGATGTTAGGACATGGGCGTGGCGTAGAGGTGTCTGGGGCTGCGGGTCAGGCTGTAACCCAGTGCCTTGAGCTTTTTGCGCAGTGTATCGGCCTTGCCGTGATGTTCTAGGATGAGCATAGGCTTTTGTTCCGCGATCAAATGTGTCGCGCCCCGCAGCACGTCCGCTTCATGTCCCTCCACGTCCACCAGAATGAGTGCGGGAGGGTTGCCATTTTCCGCGTAGTAATCGTCTAGGCTGACTGCAGGGACTTCGATACTGCCAGAGGCATGTTCTTCTTTGGCGTCATTTGCAATGTGGTGTTTGCCGTCTGCTGCCCCCTGTGCCATCTGAATGGTGCCGCTTTCGGCGGTGACACAGGCGGCTACGGGTTCGATAGTAGCGTCCAGTTGGGGATTGATTGCGATATTACGCTTGAGATAAGTGAAGTTTTCCGGCCAGCCTTCAAAAGCGACTACATGCCCATCGTCCCCTAACCGCTTGGCGATGCCTAGGACGTGAACCCCCACATGCGCGCCGACCACATACACCGTCATGCCGGGTTGGACGTGGTGATCCAGCCACTCGCTGACTGCTTTCTCGTAAGTCTTGTAAAAGATGCTCACCCGTTTTTCCAGCGGGCCACGGAGTTCAAACCGCAGGCCACGCTGCGCTCCGAACGGCACGCGCCGGACAGTGCCAGGGCGCAGCCAGAATGAGGTGATGAGGTGTGTAAACAGGTCTTTGAGTCCGGTCATCCATGAACCTTATTATTCATATGATAGACACCTTACCAGTCAAATACGGATTCGTCCAGGTATTTTGGTCCATGTGCGCGTTTGGCGTAACCCCGGTAAAATGGATACAGATAGTGATTTGAAACTGTTCGGGATGGAGATCATGCGTCGTTTTCGTTTTTTCTTGCCCATGCTTCTAGTCAGTGCGTTCGCCGGGCTGTTGGGTCTGGTCATGATAACCGCTGCTCAGGAGTCCCCTACACCGACTCCGATTTATGTGTTCACGCCGGTGCCTTCGCCTACGCCCGGGTGCGCTGCGCCGCTGAATCTATCGGTAGGGGATACGGCCTACGTGCGAGGGGGGACGTATGTGCGCTATGGCCCGGATGCCTCCAGCCCGTATGTCAACTACTATGCTGAGGCCGTTACGGTGACGATCATCGGCGGGCCGTCCTGTGACCAGAACTATAACTGGTGGCAGGTGCGCGGGCCGGGGAACGATGGCTGGGTCGCTGAGGGCAGGCCGGGCGCCTACTGGATTACCCCAGCGGGCAGCGCGACGGCGACCTGCGGGGCATCCGAATCGTTTGTGCCGGGCGATAAATCGCGCCTGCGTACTGGACTGCGGGTGCGGGCGGAAGCCGGTCTGTCTGGCCTCGTACTGACCGTTGCGCCGGAAGGAGCGCTTGTGGATGTGATGGCCGGGCCGGTCTGTGCCGATGGCTATAACTGGTGGCAGATTCAAGTGCCGGTTGTCGGGTTTACCTATACCGGTTGGGTGGCGGAAGGGCTGCCCGGTGGCGCGGCCTGGATGGGGCCAGAAGTCGAGCCTTCAGTGTGCGCGCCTGCATTGCCTATGTCCATTGGCACAATGGGATATGTCAATTATAAGGATATGTCTCCCAAACATCTGCGCACCGGGCCGAGTCTGAGTGCGGCCACCATCGTGCGCCTGCTTGATGGCATCGGCTTTGAAGTTATTGGCGGGCCGGTCTGCGCCGACAGTTATAACTGGTGGCAGGTGCGTATTCTCACCACCGATGTGGTCGGTTGGTTGTCGGAAGGTGGCCCCCCGGCTTACTGGATACAGTTCCGCAGCGGGTCGTAAAGTCAGCCGCCGCAAGAAGCCCGACAGACTCGTAGAGGCGCACCGTCGTGCGCCCACGCGATTTTAACCTGCCACGATCAACTGCCACCCACCGAGGAAGAACACCCATAACGCCGCCACTGCCCCCAGGGGAATCAGCGCCAGCAGTATTTTCCCCTGGAGGGAAGGACGGCCTTCTTTGAATGTGCCTTGCAGGTGCTGGGCGACTAGATAAGACAGCGTATAGGTGATGAGCAGTCCCGCTGGCACGGCCACTGCGATGATAAATCCCGCCAGGACTCCCCCAAACGACACGGCTGCGGTTCCCGCTGTGATACCCAGGATGACTCCGCCGCTCACATGCGCTGCCAGATGTCCAGCGACGAGGACAGCGATGGCGCGAACGATCAGGCCCGAGATTACCAGCGCCACCGAAACCAGGATTCCAGGCGTCGCCCCGGCAGTGACCGCGAATGAAATGGACAACATGAAGAAAAACAGGCTGATTCCAACCGCAAATCCCACCGGCTCGCTGGTACGTGTCCCGAAAATCCCGGTCAACAGCCACAGGATGCCGTAGAACCCGGCCAGGAACAGCCCGCTGCGGGACGCTCCCACCGGGATCGTTGCCAGCCCATAACCGAGAACCGGAATCATGATCGGAATCCAGGTGAGCGTGCTGACCAGCCATGAGCCGGTGCGCTGCATGGATTTTTTGTCGTAGGTTTCTGGATAGTCGCGTATGAATTCAGGGTGTAGGAATACCCAGCCCAGCAGTCGAAACGGGTCGAGTGGATTCCAGGGATTTAGCGGGCGCATGGTCGAACTCCAGGGTTGTGTACAGGCCAGACTATAGCGTGCTTGGTCATGCTTGTCCATACGCTCGAAGGCTTCAGGCTTGCAATTAGGGAGTAAACACATGACAATGAGCGCCTGTAGTCAGAAAAACGGTTTTCTGGGTGGTTCATGCCCTGGAAACCCGGAGATTTGGAGAAAACTGTGTCAGATCAGACGACTTCAACCCTGATCGCTCCTTATGGTGGCAAGCTGGTCAATCTGCTGGTTTCGCCTGCCGAGCTGGATGAGTTGAAAACATACGCTGGGACGCTGCCATCCGTTCAATTGACGGAACGGGCGCTGTGTGACCTGGAACTGCTGGCGGTCGGGGCGTTTTCGCCGCTGGATCGCTTCATGGGGCAGGCGGATTACGAACGGGTACTGGATGAGATGCGGCTGGCTGACGGGACGTTGTTTCCGATGCCCATCACCCTGCCGGTTGATGCCGATTCACCCGTGACCATCGGCAAAGATGTGGCGCTTCGTGACCGCAAGAATGACCTGCTCGCCGTGATGACGGTTGAGGAAATCTATGAATGGGATCGGGAAGCCGCCTCGCTGAAGGCGTTCGGCACGCTGGATACCCGCCACCCGATTGTGGCCGAGATGCACCGTTGGGGCAAGCTGAATATTTCTGGCCCGCTGCGCGTCATTCAACTGCCGGAACATTATGATTTCAAGAATATTCGCCTGACTCCGGCGGAAACGCGGGAACGGTTAGCCGAATTCGGTTTCCAAAATGTGGTCGCCTTCCAGACCCGCAATCCGATGCACCGCGTCCACGAAGAACTGACCAAAAGGGCGATTGAGGCAGTGGACGGCGTGCTGCTGCTGCATCCGGTAGTGGGCATGACCCGCCCCGGTGATGTGGATCATTTTACGCGGGTGCGGACATACAAAGCACTGGCGGAAAACCATTATGAGCCGAACCGGATTCTACTGTCGCTGCTGCCGCTGGCGATGCGGATGGGTGGCCCGCGCGAGGCGGTGTGGCACGCGATTATTCGCCGTAACTACGGCGCAAATCACCTGATTGTCGGGCGTGACCATGCCGGGCCTGGCAAAGACTCCACTGGGAAGCCATTCTACGGCCCGTTTGATGCTCAGGAACTGGTGCTAAAGTATAAAGATGAAGTCGGTATGGAAGTCGTGCCGTTCCCCGAACTCATTTATCTGGCGGACGAAGACCGCTACGAAGAATCCACCAAAATTCCGGTGGATGCGAAAACGGCGCAGATTTCCGGCACGCAGGTGCGTGAGGACTACCTCAACAAGGGGAACTTGCTGCCCGAATGGTTCACCCGGCCCGAAGTCGCGGAAATCCTGGGCGATACCTATCCGCCGCGTCATCGTCAGGGTGTGTGCATCTGGTTCACTGGCTTGAGCGGCGCGGGCAAATCCACCACCGCCGATGTGCTGACGGTGATGCTGCTGGAACACGGGCGGCAAGTGACAGTTCTTGATGGCGATATCGTGCGGACACATCTGTCACGCGGCTTGGGCTTCAGCAAAGAAGACCGCGACACGAATATCCGGCGCATTGGCTTTGTGGCGTCGGAGATCGTGCGGCATGGTGGTATCGCCATTTGCGCGGCGATCAGCCCCTACCGGGCGACGCGCAACGACATTCGCAATATGGTCGGCGGCGACAACTTCGTCGAGGCCTTTGTAGATACCCCAATTGAGGTCTGCGAGGCACGGGATACCAAAGGAATGTATGCCAGGGCGCGGGCGGGTGAAATCAAAGGCTTTACCGGGATTGACGATCCGTATGAAGCGCCGCTTAACCCGGAACTGGTGCTGACGACGACCGATACAACGCCGGAAGATAACGCCCGACGGATTTTGGCGTATCTGGCCGAGCAGGGCTTTGTCCGTGCGCCGGAACTGAACGGCAGCGGCGGCTAATCCCCCAATCAAATCAGGGAAAAATATCCCAGGTGGGGCGGGCGCAGGTAGCATCCACTCCGCCTGTTTGTGTTTCTGACAATGCCGAGTAAGGCAACTTTATAAAGTGGGGGAGTCGATGATCCCCTTCAGAGTTTGCTCGGCTTGATAATATGCCCTAATGTGTTTGTGAAGATAAAGCCCGACAAGGGCAACCCAAAAAACCGTGACCGGATAGAAATTGTAAATCAGGGTTATGACCAACCATAAGACGGCATACAAGAGCCAGAGCCAACTCGCCAGGCTTACTTTTGCCGTAGCGGTAATGGACGCCAAGTCAGGACTGTATTCTTCTATTTGTCCTGTGAAATCCAGGGGCAACATATTGTGACTCCAACTTTTCAGAACAAACTCATAGCTATGGTTATTGAGCGGAGTGATTAAAAGTGTTTTCCGCTTTTTATTGCGAAGGCGGCGTCGGGGAGCCTGTTCCAACCGTAAAATACATTTATCAGCCGAGATTGGGCGATTAAATTGGAAATTGACCCCGCGAAATGGTAATAGGAACAGATTTCTGCTTTGCATAGAGAATTCCCTATAACTCTGTTCTTAGGCGGAGCGAGCACCGCAGTACCCTCTTGCCTGTTAGTCTATTGGAGGGGGGCGGCATTTTTGCGGCCTCTTCCCTGCGTCCAGAACATGACAGCAATCATCACATTTTCTTCAGACAACCGAATTTCCTCTGAAAATCCCGCTCATGACCGAAAAAAGCTAGAATTTCATGTTATATTGTCTATACCTTTACTGACTTTCTGTGCGATTAGCGCATTTTATGAATAGTGACGACAATGATACCATTTCATAACCTTAGCCAGTGGAAGAATTACGTTGTTGAACATTGGCAAACACTGTACCGGCAGACCGCTGCGTTGGCGTTGGCGGATTCATATGAGCGGATGTTGGCGATTATTCTGACACCTGTGATCCCGTCTACTGCAGAAGATGCGCTCTCGTTGGCGGATTTACTGGAAAAGGTGGGTGTCGCACAAACCCTGGTCAAGGTATTGCGGGACCGCTCCCATGTAAAGCCTTTTCAACCACCGGACATCACCTACCTGGTTGCGCGGATGTATAGCCAGAATGACGGACGCCCCAATCAATGGCGCAACTTGTTGTTCCGCCATGATGCGTTGACGACCTTGCCTCCTGATTTCTTGTTTGAGAGCCTGCTGCGTCTGCTGGGAGAACAACCGGAACTAGCAGAAGCCGTGAATGGGCCAGTTGTCGTCACCAAAGAAATCACAAGCGAGAACAACGTTATTATTGCCGGGCGGGATGTCTATACAACCGATCCGAATAGGGAACAGCGCGATGCCTTGAAAACCTACCTGGCCGATCTGCGGGCGCAGTGGGATTACCTGGATTTCAGCCTGATAGTTTCCGATCCGAACCACCCTTTGCGGGCTCGTTTGCACGAATTGTATACCCCCCTGGATGTCTGGCATATTTCTTTATTTGATGCGGAACGTGCAGATGAACTGGCTCGGCTGCGTCAACTGGCTGTTGAGCAGGACATGATTAATGCGCGTGTCTCCACAGTAGAAATTGCTGACCGTTCGTCACACCTCGTCATTACAGGCGGGCCTGGCACAGGCAAAAGTACGCTCTGTGGCCTTTTTACCGCTGGGTTAGCCTATGCCTGCGACCCGGAAGCAGAACGACGTGACGGGATTAGCGGGTTAGCGATTCTGGGGGGGAACTGGCGGCATGGCGCACTCTTGCCGGTATATGTCCGCTTGCGCCACTTCGCTACAGATGAAGATCATTTCCCGCACAAGGGTAAAGATGCCAGTCAGTCTAATCTGATGGGGTATCTCAAAAAGAGTCATCCCGGTTTTGGTGCACAACTGGCTCACTACTTCAACCTGTCGCCAAAGCAGCATGATGAAAGTGGGATCAATGGCGCGCTTCTCATTCTGGATGGTTTGGATGAGATTTACAGCCTGCGGGAACGTCGCAAAGTCAAAACCATCATTGAACATTTCGCGGATACATTTCCGCACTGCCGTATCCTGGTAACATGCCGTTCTGCCGCGTATCGCCACACGACCTCATCGTGGCGGCTGTCAGAACGTTTTACGCCAGTTGAACTGGCTCCTTATACCTCCGATCAGGTCAGCCAATATGTATGGAACTGGTATGCCAGCGCCGCGAAAAATCGCCCGTACACCCTCGGTGTGCACGAAATCACGCCAGGGCATGTGAAAAAGTGGGTGAGTAACCTGGTTGATACGTTGAAATCCAACCCAAATCTATGGTCATTAGCGCGACAGCCCCTGTTGCTGGCGTTACTGGTGGTGATTCACGAAGAGAACCGCCGTTTGCCCCGCAATCGTGCCGACCTTTATGAGAAAACCGTTGACCTGCTGAAAAAATGGAATCCTCCTGAGGAGGATGATCCTTTGGCGGTGAAATTGCAGTCGCTCAACTATCAGCGAGTCCGTGAGGTGCTGCAACTGGTAGCTTTTAACGCCCAGCGGAATCGGACACGCTATAAGGACTCAGAGGCGAGTATCCGCCTCCCGGAACTGATTGAGCAGTTCTTAGATGATGGTGACACGGAGAATCGGCTGGGAGCGGATATCGGGGATGTGGTGGAATACCTGGCGACACGTAACGGTATCCTGGTGGCTGAAGATAAGACTCACTATCGTTTTTTGCATCTGAGCATTCGTGAATACCTGGCCGCCTGTGCCTTAATCGAGCAGTACAACGAAATCGAGATGCCCCGCGAGCTGAAACCTGCCGACGGCACTTGGGCGTTTCCTGAGAACGTCTGCGCCTTACTAAGCAAGGACCCGTACCGTTGGCGTGAAATCGCTGCCTTCTGTGGGGCGATCCTGGGCAATGATCGCGGGCAGGAACGTTTATGGGCCTTTGTGGAAACGCTGCTTTCTAACCTGGAGTCTGACGCTTACAAAACTCTCGATAACAGGTACAGCGAGGGCGATATTTACCGTATTATCATCGCTGCGGCGGCGTGGTGGAATAATGAGATGCGTGTCCGACGGGATTCCCATGCCACGATAGAGAAACAGTTGCGAAAAAATATCCAGGCAATTCTGAAAGATGATCGCCTGGATGTGCCAGAACATACTCTGTTTGGGAACATTTTGAAGCGGATGGCTGGTGACAACAATCATGAGGCAGGGGCTAAGTCAGCTCCTTGAAGATCTGCCGCATCTCTGCAAATGAGGGCAGCGGTTTGTAGATAAGCCGCCGTGCCCCGCTGTATCGGATTGCCTCTTTTTCTTCTCTCCACGAGAGGCGATAAGCAGTCATGAGTATAACGGGCATGTTTTTCAGGAGTGGGTGGTTATGTAAGTGCCGCGCCAGTTGTATCCCATTAATCTGCCCAGGTAGGCGGATGTCTATTAGACCAAAAATCGGCACGCGGTTACGGTTGCCATCAAGTGTCAGTGGAAGTGTCTCCAACCAGGATAAAGCATCCTCAGCCGTTGTATAGGCAATGACTTCGGTGGCAAAAATATCAGACAGGTGAACCAGAACCTCATAGAGGTCTGGCTCATCTTCGACCAGCAGCCAACTGCTCATTTATGCCTCCTGTGATATGCCAGTCCCTGACGTGCGAAGGCGGCGGTAGAGTTCCATCGCCCGTTTGCCTGCGAACGCGGTAATCTGACCGGCTAACGGGGTTGTCAGCACGGTGACGACGGCTCCCGCAATATCCGGGCCATAGTTAAGCAGGGCTTCTGCTGCCTGTACCAGCAGATGTTCATTGGGCTTGGCTTGTGATGAAAGTTGCTCCTTGAGTGTGGAGGCATTATGTCTGGCCGCATCCTGCGCCGCCGGGTCAAGTTTGGCATTTTCAATTTTTTCGTCAATTTGATGAAGCAGCTGGCGTAGTTCCTGCGCTTCTTCCGCACTGGCTTCCACACCACCCACAGTTAGGATATGTTTTTCACTGCCGTCACCGTGTGTCGAACCGGTCACATAGGCGTCACGTCCAGCAATGACGACATTCCCGGCAGCGGAAATCTGTCCGATGTCAATCTTCATTTCAGTACCTGATGACTCATCCCGATGATCTTCGGACATTATTCCCTCCCGTCCCTCTGTCAACAGCGCTAAACAGGTTGTTTAGGGTTTTTTCGGATACCTTGTATCATAAATCAGAATAACAGTAAAAAGATCAGATGATCTGACCGTTACATACAAGCCGGAACCCGATGGACGCAAAGGCCGTGTGCTGCGGCAGCGGGTAGTAGGTGGCGACATGACAGCGGTCATACGGACTCACGAATGCGCCCCCATGGACGAGTGCTTTCCTTGTGATTGTACTTTCAGTCGCGTTATCCTGCTTGGGTTCTTCTTCCGTCACGATATCCGCGCACCATTCCCAGACATTCCCAGCCAGATCAGCAACCCCGTAAGGGCTTTCGCCATTCGGATAGCGGTTGACAACTGTGGTCATGAGAAGGCTGTTCTCGCGTGTGTTGCAGCGGTTTTGGTCGAAAGTATTACCCCAGGGGTAGATCCTTTCGTCGTCACCCATGATCGCCCGTTGTCGCTGCTGTAAAGTCGGCAGGTTAAGATCGAGTTTCAGGTAATCGCCGAGCCACAGGCAGAAAGCGCGTGCCTCAAACCAGTTGACGTTCTCACGCGGGCGGTCATGCCCCTCATACTTGGATGAACGCGGCTCTGAATTATGTGCCCGCCACCAGCGTGCCTCTTCGCTGTAGTCCCACCAGCGTGGGTTAGCATAACCACTGGGTGCTTTGACAAATGCCATATACTGCCGGTTAGTCACTGGGTATTTCGCCATCAGGAAGGAGCTGACCTGCCGGGTTGCCTTCCCGTCGGACGTTCCGTTTACGCGCACTCTGCCTGCCGGTATCTCACGCCACTCCATCAGTGGAATACGACGTGTTTTCTCATTGGCAATGGTGAGCAGTGTCTTGGTCTCTGGTACGCGCAGTTTGCTCTGAATGTTCCCCAGATTTTCCGGGTCATAAGTCGGGTAGCTGAGGCGAAAAGCCGTAAACGCATCCATGCCGACGCTGCGTGTAGCCGGTAGGCGGCATAGCTCAACGATCTGGGAATACTCCCGTTCCATCTGGACATGCATTTGCTGCCGTTCCAGGGCGGCTCGGGCTTCGACTGCGAGCTTCTCAACATCAATAAAGCGTGGACGACTGTTTCGGGCCAGGATGCCATCAATCAATACGATTGCGCGCTCATATTCACCTTTTTCCATTGCCTGCGCTGCTTCGCTGATAAGCTGATTGACGGTGCTGTCTTCGTGGTCGTCTGGTGGAATGACAGGTTGAGGTTGTGCGCAAACGGCCGGTTGCCGCCAGCCAACCTGTTCCGCGATGTCAATAGCGAGTAGCAGCTTGTTAGCGTTCTCGTCAGTCAGCCCATCGCTCAGATCAAGATACTGAATGTGGCTGATTATATCCGGGAGCGATAGATCCGGTTCAATGAGGATTGGGAAGATGTGTTTGCTCTGGTTCGAGGCGATTTCGAATTCTCGACGGCAATACTCAGAATCGAGAGAATCCGCCGAGATGAGATAGATGAAACCTTCACACCACTCCAGACGGTTTTGGATTTCCTTCCACCATTTCTGACCAGCGAATAAGCGTTGATCATACCAGACCTCGTGGAAGTCTAATTTTTCAACAACCTGGACACAGGTTGGCTTGTCTACTCGTGCATAGCTTACGAATATGCGCATAATATTTTATCATTTATTCTGGTTGGCCGGCCCATTCAAAAGGCGTCGCTGCTATAAACAGCCTCTCTCCAATCTCTTTGGGAGTCATAACCACTAGGATCTCCGGAACGCCTGCTGATACGACAAGCCATAATGCTTACGGACAGTTATTGCTTGAGCGGTGAGAAGCAAACTTAAACGGATGCGCTTTGCCATCGTTTAATAGCGGTCTTGGCATCCGGATGATCCATACGCTTCAGCGCATCAATCAGCCAGTCACATACGCGCTTGTCTTCCCATCGTGGACGTGAATCATCCTCCAGGTGGTCAATGATCTCATGAACATAATGTTCGTCGGCTAGCTCGCTCAGTGTCATGGCCGAGTGCCAGCGTATAGTTGGGTTGGGATCCCCCAGCATTTTAAGCAAAGTAGCTGCACCAACCTCCCCGTGCAGCCGTCGAATAGCTTCGATTGCGGCCAGTCGCACCATGCTTTCCAGATTGCTATCGACAACTGAAGCCAGGAGGGGGACATCTTGCACAGTCCCCAACAAACCAATCGCTTCGACTGCTGCTTCCTGTACGTTGGTGTTGGCGTCGCCAATCATCCCGACTAATTGGGATACTACAGCCACGTCCTGGATTTCAATCAAGGCGCGTACCGCCGCAACCCTTACGGTCCAGGCGGAGTCTCGTAACCGAGTCAGTAATGCAGGTACGGTTTGCGTGTCACCCAGGCGAGCCAGCGCTTCAACGGCTACCCAGCGCACCACATAATTAGAGTCATCTAGCACATCTATGAAATCCTGGCGAATCGCGACGTAATCTTCGTAAGGAATTCCCTGAATGGTGCGGATAAGGCGGTGAACTGCTTTTGCTGCTTTTTGCTGGTCACCCCATTTCCCTTCACGGACATGATTCAGGAGATTGGCAAATGCCTGCCGATGATTCACAACTTGGTATTCACCACAGGTAGACATGAACGGTGTCGCGTAGTGAGGGGTGGTCGCGTGCTGCTGCACATACTGATTGTAACGTGTTTCGGCTTCTGCCTCAAATCGCCGCTGTCGCCAGCTTGCGGCCTTCTCTTGTGCCGTCGGAGTTTGGATCGCCTGGAGAATCTGTGCGGCCATTTCCTGGATAATTTCCGGCTGTTTTGCCCGAAGGCAGATTCCGAGTATGGGGACATGATGTGGCCCAAGTTCGGTTGCGATGATGTTCAAGGCAGCGACTCTCTGTGCCAGATCACCCTTGAGAACAGCCCAATGGAGTTTCTTGGTATAACGAGGCAATCGCCGGAGAAAAATATCGCGAAGGGCTTGCTGAACATCCTGGTCTTCGTCAGGGAGCAGTGTAACCAGAATATCCAAAGCAGCCTTCGTACCGAGTTTATCTAACGCTTGTACGATCCTGAGACGGGTGATGGCATCTGCACTTGGAAGCAGGGATCGAATAGAATCGAGTGTTTCGTTTTCGGATATGTGCTTACTTTGCTCTAAACGTTGTTTGGCAATCTGGGCCGAGTGCGACGGTTGTTGATAATTCAATTTTCACCCCACCTTTCATGTAATAACAATATTATGAAATATATATTGTTATGCCTACCGTCCGTAAAAAATCCACTATGGGAGTCTGTGAACCGGAAAAACGGTTCGACGACATTTTTCAGGCCATCAGATAGCTTTAGGAACTACGCGATTCGAGACGTTTCCCCCAAGAGGGATAATCGACTATCCCACTATCTCCATTTTGAAGCTTCTAAGATTGACCCTAGACCCGTCAAAATAGTGGATTTTTCATCCATTCTAATTCTAAGTCTAAGTTTGATTTTGGTTAGTTAAGATTTGCGAATTTTTGCACATCTGCCATGCCATCTCCAAAGTTGAGTTGCTGATTCCCCAATCGTAAAGTGATGAGATTTTCTTTCATAATTATATGTGGGACAATTTCGACTTGCAAATATTTTGATAATATTTACTATACCTCTGTATGAATTTTGCGTGAAAAACCATTCTATCGTTTGATGATCCTCATGAATGAGCCTTGGTTGTGACGAGTGTGATGGGCTAAGGTCAGCTACCTAACCCTGCCATTGTGCGTATTTTGTGGTGAACGTTGGTTTTGGTTCATAGAAGAGGAGAAGTTATTTTGAAGAACCATGCTTTTCATCGTTTGATACTGCTGATCGCAGTTGTGTTCGCAGTTACGTTGGCCCCTGTCGGTGCTCAGGATAGCCCCCAGGTGACAGATAACCTGCTCACTGCCTTTTCTGCCCTGATCGAATCGGAAATGGATTATTATCACATTCCCGGTATGGCCGCCGTCGTCATCGCCGACGGTGAAATCGTCTACACCCAGGGGTTCGGTGTGCGCGACCTCGAAAGCGGCGCACCCTTCACCACCACGACCCGGTTTCGCATCGGCTCAACCACCAAATCCATGACTTCGCTGCTGGTGGCGCAGTTGGTAGATGAGGGGCTGCTCGACTGGGATACCCCGGTGACGGCTATTCTGCCCGACTTCGCCACTGTTGACCCCGCGCTCACGGCGCAGATCACCGTCCGTGACTTAATGGGCATGGCTACTGGTCTGGAATCGGATGTCCTCCCCAGCTTCGACTGGGGCGCATGGTCGGTCAGTGACTTGCTGGCTGCGGTTGCTGTAGAATCTCAGGCGGGGGAGTTCCGCCAGTATTATGCCTATAACAACGAGGTCTACGCGCTGGCGGGGTATGCCGCTGTCGCTGCTGCCGGTCAGGAACCCTCACTCTCCGCTTATACGGCGCTGCTCCAGGAACGGTTGTTTGCCCCAGTCGGTATGACGAGTACGCTTGTCACCGACGATACCAGCCAGCTAGGGGATAACTTCGCCTACCCGTATGACATCCCCCTGACGGATGACACGCTGACTCCGGTGCGGACAATTAACCCGGCGATTGGGGTCGTCGCACCTTCCGGGGGCATCTGGTCTACGGTTGAGGATATGGGGCGCTATCTGATTACCCAGATGAATGGGGGTGTCACCCCGGATGGCGGGCGGATCGTCAGTGCTGAGTCGCTGGCGGAAACCTGGAAACCCGGTGTCCCGCTCCCCGACGATGTGCCACTGCCGATTGCGGACATGGCCTATGGGATGGGCTGGGTCACGCTGAATTACCAGGGAATCCCGGTGCGCTATCATGATGGTGGCTGGACGGGCTACTACACGCAGATGGTGGTTTTCCCGGATGCCAATGTCGGGCTGATTCTGTTTGCGAATTCCACTGTGGGTGCGCTATCGAATGAGTCCCTGGTCTATGGCTTTGGTGAACTCTTGTATGGACTGGAGCCGCAGGCCGCTGAAGTAATCCGCAGCCTTTACAATTCAAGCCTGGTGCAACTGGGGATGGTGCGGACGATGATACCGGCGACAACGCTTGACGCCGAAACCGACGCCCGCTTGATGGGCGACTATGAAGGGGGATGGCAGGTAGCCTGGCACGCTGATGGGACATTGTGGCTGGTATATGGCGACTGGACCTTTCAGATTGTCCCATTCCCTATCGGCGGCGAGAACGCCTATCTGGTGATTAACAATGGTGCGGCGGGTACCCTGGTGACTTTTGATGTGGAAAATGATCCGGTAGCCCTTGTGATTCAGCTCCCGGATGGGGAAATACGGTTGGATAAGCTACCGTAACCAACGCATCTCAACGAAATTCGAATATCAGCGCCCTGGTTATCGCCGGGGCGCTTGTTTTGTGGCACAATCAGCGGATGCTAATGAAGAGTAAGGAATTTGATGATGACACAGGATCACCTGTTTCCGGTTATTGACGGACACAATGATATGCTCCTGCGGTTCGCGCTGCCGGGGCGCAGCGAAGAGCCGATGGAGACATTTTTTACCGGCACGAAAGATGGGCATCTTGACCTGCCGCGTGCCAGGGATGGGGGCTTCGCCGGGGGTATGTTCGCGGTTTATGTCCCCGCCAAGCAGAAGAAAAAGAACAAGAAAGCCAAGCCGCGCAGCTTTGCCGATTTCGCCACGCCCACCGGGTATAGTGTGCCGCTGGATCAACCTCTGAAATACAATTACGCCCTCAAAACCGCGCTGACCCTCACCGCCGGGCTGTTTCGCCTGGAAGCGATGTCCGCCGGACAAATGAAAGTCGTGCGGACGGCAGACGAATTTGAAGCCTGTGTCGAAAATGGTACGCTGGCCGCTGTGCTGCATTTTGAAGGCGCGGAGCCGATTGACCGCGATCTGACGACGCTAGAGGTGCTGTATCAGGCCGGGCTGCGTTCGCTGGGGATTGTATGGAGCAGGCCGACGATTTTCGCAGAAGGCGTGCCGTTCGTGTTTCCGCACACGCCCGATATTGGCGGTGGCCTGACGAATGCCGGACGGGAACTAGTCAAAGCCTGCAACCAGTTGGGCATTATGATTGACCTCTCGCACCTGAACGAGGCCGGTTTCTGGGATGTGGCGAAAATCTCCGATGCCCCGCTGGTGGCGACGCACTCGAATGTGCATGTGCTATGCCCGCTCACGCGCAACCTGACCGACAAACAACTCGACGCGATTAAAGAGTCGGACGGCATGGTTGGGCTGAACTTCGGTGTTTCTTTCCTGCGGGCGGACGGCATGATCGGCACCGATGTCCCTCTGGAAACGATGGTGCGGCATATTGATTATCTGGTGGAAAAAGTCGGGATTGACCGCGTGGGTTTCGGCTCAGACTTCGACGGCACGCGGGTTTCGGAAGAATTGAAGGATGTCGCCGGGCTACCCAAGCTGGTCGAGGCGCTGCGCAAAGCTGGTTACAGCGATGGCGAACTGCGCAAAATCACGCACCAGAACTGGCTGCGCGTCCTGCGGAAAACGTGGAAAACATAATCACCCTAAAATGAGGAATTTGTAGGGGCGCGGTATGCCACGCCCACGAAATGGATTACCGCGCCAATTTTTTAAAAAGCATTATTGTACCCATCCCGCTGATGCTTTGCTTTCACTCTCAATGATTGTTGGCTTGTGAATAGCTTACAATAAACATGACATCACAAAACGAGACAAAAGGAGCAATCCGATGGGTATTATCCTTATTTTGGTTGGTATTTTTACGGCAGGAATGGCTTATTCAAACGCAGATTGGTACTTCAGCTCGGGCAAGGCGAAATTGTGGGTATCTGTTCTCGGCGGACGTGAGAATGCCCGTATCGCCCTAATGGTGATTGGGGTGATTATCATCATTGCCGGATTATTTTACCGTTAAGGAGAGATCACAATGAACAATGCAAACGTCATTTTCATCCCTCTGGGATTATTGATGATTCTTGTCTCTTTTGCCAATCCTGATTGGTATTTCAATATGCCCAAAACACGTTTTTTAGTATCTATCTTGGGGCGTACTGGCACACGGGTGTTTAATGGCATCCTTGGCTTGCTGGTTATGTATTATGGTTTTGTTTAAATCGTATTTTATTCATCAGTAGGTGAACCATGACTGACCAACCCATACAGAATTTTTACCCGGACGATGTCGCCATCTGTTATGGCTGCGGGCGGCTCAACGAACACGGCCTGCACATCCAGACCTATTGGGATGGCGAAGAAGGCGTGGCCCGTTTCACGCCCCAACCGTATCACATCGGATACCCTGGATTTACCTATGGCGGCCTGCTCGCCAGCCTGATAGACTGCCACACGATGGGGACGGCCATCGCCGCCACCTATCACGCCGAAGGCCGTGCGCCGGATACCGAACCGGAAGTCACCTATGTAACCGGCAACTTGAACGTGACTTACCTTCAGCCCACGCCGATTGAGGGTGAACTCGTGCTGCGGGCGCGCATCAAGGAACTGCACGAACGTAAAGCGATTGTCACCTGTTCGGTGTTTGCCGGGGACAAAGAATGTGTGCGCGGTGAGGTGATTGCGGTGCGGGTGAGATCACGGGCAACGATGTCCGAAAAAGTGAAGGACTGATTTTCAATGACTTTGACAATTCTTGGCCTGGGGCCGGGCAGCATAGACGACCTGACACGCAAGGCCTGGCGGGCGCTGGAAACCGCCAAAACAGTGTATCTACGCACCGAACAGCACCCCTGCGTGCCGTATCTCCCCCAGGGTGCAACCTATCACAGCTTTGATTCGGTCTATAACACGGTGGATGATTTCGCCGAGGTTTATTCGGCGATTGTCGAGCGCGTTTTGGCTGCGGCGCAGGCGGGAGACGTAGTATATGCCGTTCCCGGCGACCCGCTGGTGGGGGAGTCTGCCGCGAAGCAGCTTCTCCAAAAAGCGAAAACCGCCGGAATCACTGTTGAGGTGATTAACGGTGTGAGCTTTGTTGAACCGGCGCTGGCGCTGTTGGGGATAGACGCTCTGGATGGCCTGCAAGTGCTGGATGGCATCAGCGTCGCGGCCATGCACCATCCGCCGATTAACCCCGATTACCCGGCGCTGCTGGGGCAGGTCTACAGCCGGGACGTGGCCTCGAATGTCAAACTTACACTGATGAATCAGTACCCCGATGATTTCCCGGTGATGTTGATTCATGCCGCCGGGACGCCGAATGCTCTAGCCGAGAATGTCCCGCTCCATGCCATTGACCACAGTGACCACATCCGCCACATGACGGCGCTCTATCTCCCGGCGTTGGGCGAAATGGCGAGTTTCGAGCAGTTCCAGGAGATCATCGCCCACCTCCGCGCCCCGGAAGGCTGCCCCTGGGATCGCAAACAGACGCATGTTTCCCTCCGCCGGTATTTGCTGGAAGAAACCTACGAAACGCTGGATGCGATAGACCGCGAAGACATGGCGGCGCTGGCGGAAGAACTCGGCGACCTCCTGTTGCAAATTATCCTGCACACCCAGATCGCCACCGAGGATGGCGAATTTTACATGGCCGATGTGCTGCGCCATATTAACCAGAAGATGATCCGCCGTCACCCGCATGTCTGGGGTGATGTCAACGTAGACGGTGCGGAGCAGGTCGTCACCAACTGGGAGGCGCTCAAACGTCAAGAGAAGGCCGAGAACGGCAAGGCGGACGAGTCTCTGTTGGATAGCATCCCCAAAGGCCTCCCGGCGCTCCTGCAAGCGCACCAGTACCAGGCGCGAGCGGCGAAAGTGAATTTTGATTGGGATCAGGTAGATGATGTCATCGCCAAAGTCCGCGAGGAAATGGACGAAGTATTGGAAGCCGACGACGCCCATCGCGCCGAAGAAATGGGCGATTTGCTGTTCGTGCTGGTCAACTGGGCGCGTTGGCTGGGTGTCGAGCCGGAGATGGCGCTGCACGATGCCAACGCCAAGTTCTACCGCCGGTTCAACTATATCGAGCAGCAGGTGGCAAATAGCGGCAAAGCGATGACCGATCACACTTTAGCCGAACTCGACGCTTTTTGGAACGCAGCGAAGGCCGAAGGGCTGTAGCTTTGCCATCGGGTAGTACAGAAAGGGGAATTTAATGGGTAATCATGTGATTGAAACCCACGATCTGACCGTCTATTACGGGAAACATCGGGGTATTGAAAAAGTCAACCTGACTGTAGAGCAGGGCGAGGTATTCGGTTTCCTGGGGCCAAACGGCGCGGGCAAAACCACGACTCAGCGCGTGCTGATGGATGTTATCCACCCGTCCGCAGGGCAGGCGACGATTTTCGGGATGGATTGCCAGAAAGAAGGCGTCCCTATCCGCAAACGCCTGAGCTACCTGCCGGGCGAACTTAATCTCTACCCCAACATGCGAGCGGATGCCTTTCTGGATATGTTGGCTTCGCTGCAAGATGGTCGCCAGGATACCCGCTTTCGAGACGAACTGTGTCAGCGTCTCGACTTTGACCCCACCCGCCGGATGAAAGAGTATTCACGGGGGAACAAACAGAAAGTTGGCATTGTAGCCGCCTTTATGGATAAACCCGATCTCCTGATTCTGGATGAACCCACCAGTGGTTTAGACCCGTTGGTGCAGCAAACCGTGATGGAACTCGTGCGGGAAGTCAAAGCCGATGGCCGCACTGTCTTTTTCTCCTCGCACATCCTGCCGGAGGTTCAGGCCGTATGTGACCGGGTGGGCATTATCCGTGAAGGTCAGCTTATCCAGACCGCCAGCGTAGAGTCCCTGACCAAACAGGCCTTCAAGCGGGTGCATCTCACCTTCCGCAACCTGCCCCCTGCCGGTGCCTTTACAATGGACGGCGTGACCGAAACCGGGCGCGACGGCCAGACGGTCATGCTGGAGGTGCGCAGCGGCCTGCCGAAACTCATGGAACTCGCCGCTGCCTATCAGATTGAAGATGTGGAAGCGCCTCATGTCACGCTGGAAGAAATCTTCCTTAACTTTTATGACCGTACCAGCAACGGAGGTCAATAACGATGTTTAATCTCTTCAAATACGAATTGTTCTCGCGCTGGCGTGTCATTCTGGGGTGGGGGATTGGTCTTTCCATGTTCTCGGCGCTGTATGTTGGCGTTTACCCCTCCTTTGCCGACCAGATGGCGGCCTTCGCCCAGGTTGAATTCTACAAACTGCTGGGCATGGATTTGGCGTCCTTCGCGGGCTATATCGCCTCCATCGTGATCCAAATCCTCCCGATTATCCTGGGCGTGAATGTCATCATGCTGGCTACCGGCACGCTGGCGGGTGAGGAAGACAATGGCACGCTCGAACTCGTCGTCGCTATGCCCCTGCACCGCTGGCAAATCGTGGCGATGAAGACGGCAGCCCTGCTCATCGTTATTCTGCTGATTATGCTGGTGTTCGGTGCGGGCAGCGCCCTTGTGCTGGCGGTGGTCGAAGCCACGACGGATGTCGTCATAGATACGACCCCCATGCAGCTTTACGGGGCGTTGCTGGGGGCATACCCGCTCATGGTGGCGATCTTTGGCATTAGCCTTTTCCTGGGAACATTCATGCCCAGCCGCCGCTCGGCGATGTCGCTGATGATTTTCATTTACATCGCCAGTTACGTCATCAATTCCGTCGGCAATCTGGTTGAATCGCTGCATTGGCTCAGGACGTTATCGCTCTTTTCCTATGTCAACACCACCGTAACGGTCTTTACTGAAGGGCATGATGTCGGGAAGTCGCTCATCCTGCTGGTGGTGGGGGTGGTGTTCTTCGGGTTAGCCCTGTGGAGTTTTGCAGGCCGCAATATCACCGTCGGTCAATGGCCCTGGCAGCGGTCACACAAGCCCGCCTAGTCCACTTTGGCATAGGTTGTCATCTTCCATACTGGACGCAGGATGAGCGGAAAATAACAGGCGAACGAAAGGTATAGTTTACCGATGACCGATTATCTTGCTTTCACGCCGCCCTGGAACGTAAAGCTAGGTGAAATCATAACTTTTGGCGTGTATCCGCAGACGGTAGATAGCCTGGACAGAACGCCGATACAATGGCGAGTGTTGCAAAACTCAGATAGCGTACTGTTTATTCTGAGCGAGTACATTCTGGACTGCAAGCGGTATCATGGCGAGCTTACCGATATTACCTGGCGCGATTGCGATCTGCGGAAGTGGCTGAATGCCGAGTTTTATGACACCGTGTTGAGTGCTACAGAGCGTAAACTCGTCGAAGTTACCCATTGTACCGACAATGGAGAAGGCAGCCCTGATACAGAAGATAGGGTCTTTCTGCTGAGCATTGACGAAATACAGGCATTTACTGATCCAGAAGATGGAAGCGATACGCGGATAAGACGCCGAACCGTCGGAACAGACTTTGCCAAAGTGAAAAAACCGGATGGATGTTCCCTGTATGTATATGATAAGGGCGTCGAGAAGGACTATGTGGTTGAAAACGGCGAAAAGCGCGGCTGTTCGTGGTGGTGGACGCGGTCTCAACTGCAAACCGAACATCCATCGCGTGCCACATTTATTGGGGCGCGCAGCAATATCAAGCGGTATGGACAGGTCAATCAACGTCGCTGTGGTGTGCGTCCTGCACTAAGACTTCATCTGCCGTGAGCGGATTCGGTAATTCATGCGGGCGTTCTGTCTGGTTATGCCGAAATGTCAACAGAACCCGGTATTGTGAAGTACACTGGCCGAACTCGACGCCTTCTGGGACGCAGCCAAGACGGAAGGGCTGTAAGTCAAGTATGGGGGCGTGATTCGTCGTGCTTAAGAGCGTTTCCGTTATACTTGTCAATTTGCTTATCTGTGGCGTTTTGCTGATTGCTTTTATCTTGAATGCTGCAATCGGCCAGATAATGAGCATGGTTGTTGCGGGCGTTATCGTTGGCGCTTTCTTTACGCTTGTGTCTTGGCCCATTTCTCATTCGCAACTGAATCCAATGGAAAAGCGAAATTGGATCACAACGCTGAACGTTGTCTTAGGCATAGTTATCTTCTGGCTTGCCGCAGCTTGGGGAGATGGTTCTATTTTTAAAGTACATAACCTGGAAGCCCCAGACCTTGCCAGCATTGCCTTTGGGGGCGGCATTTTTGGCTTGATGATGGGATTTGGCCTGCTCTTTGATTACGCCATGTTAAACCAGACTCCGCTGGCACGGTTTGGAATAGTCGCCTCTCTTTTTGGGTTTTTCATGATGATTGTTTGGTATTTTGTAGCCGAGGGCTTGCTGTTTGTAATCAGTGTCATAGCCGCAAGAATCATCGCCAGCGTTTTCATGAATCGGGTATATGCAGACCAAATCAAGGATCATCTGGGGATTGTAGGAGCGGTCATTTTATCGCTTGTTTGCATCGTGCTTCCCTGGACTGCTTTCTTGCTGCGCTGAGGGCATTATCGAACCAAATATTCGCGCAAATCTTCCCCATTTGCGTCCCGTTTTGTGCTATGCTGGCGAGTAAGGGCGGGCTACGGCCTGCCCGCCGTCCACCATCCACTACTCATTGGAGACTGACCACTGACGACTGACAACTACCCACTGACGGCTGATAACCCGGATTGCTGCAATCGCTGCAATCGCAGCGAAAATCCGTTTCGCCGCAAAAAACACCCCATTTTTCCCCGTGCGGATATGACTGGAACGCCATTTTAGACCGTAAATTGCCGCAAATTGGCCTCCGAATGCAATAAAACAGCGGCAAAATGCACTCCGCCGAACCCTCAAGACCCCACTTGACACGTTCCGCCCATGTTCCCTATAATAATCCCATCCCGGCCAAACATGAGTCAATCATGTTTCCCCTGGATTTCCTCACACCGGAGTAGAAGGGTTCCCAATGGCAGGCGGTATCACAAACAGCTAGACCTGATTTCAGGTAAGTCTGATTGTGCTTGCGCTGCCATTTGATTCGCAATTCCCGTTCGTTTGCCCCCGGACGCTGCACCAGGTTTACCTGCTGTGTGGCGTTTTTGATTCTTCATGGTATGGGGCGGCGAACAAGAGAGGAGAACCCTTTATGCTGGTAGTCTCTAATATTTCCAAACGATACCGGGGCGCGGACGAACCGATACTTCTAAATGTCTCGTTCACCGTCAACGCCGGGGAGCGCGTCGGGTTGATCGGCCCCAACGGTTGTGGGAAAAGTACGCTCATCAACATCGTCACCGGGCAGATTCAGCCGGATAGGGGCAGTGTGCAGTTTAACCCGCCCTCACTACGAGTTGGTTATCTGCCCCAGGGCTTGACCGACACCGATTCGCTGTTGGTACGGGATGTCTTATTCCCCGGCGCAGGGGACTTAGCCCTGGCCGAAGCCACCGTCCAACGCCTGGCCGACGCCATAGCCGAGGCGAGTGAGGACGACCTGCCGGGTCTGCTGGCGGCCTACGGTGATGCCCTCGAACAGTTTGAGCGCGTTAGCACCGGCCTGTCCGCCGGAGTCGTGGAGCCGATCCTAGCCGGGCTGAACCTGGCCGATGTTGACCTCGATTCGCCGGTTGGGATGCTCTCCGGTGGGCAGAAAACCCGCCTGGGACTGGCATCGCTCCTCCTCAGTGAGCCGGATTTACTGGTTCTGGACGAACCGACCAATCACCTTGACATCACCGGCCTGGAATGGCTCGAAGGCTGGTTGCGGGCGTTCCAGGGCGGGGCGCTCATCGTTTCACATGACCGCACCTTTCTGGATGAAACCATCACCCGCCTTGTCGCCCTGGATGACCGCCAGCACACGGCGCGGCTGTACGAGGGGAATTACAGCCAGTACGTTAAAACCGTGCAGTCTGAACTCGATAAACAGTGGGCGGCGTGGCGTGACCAGCAGGCCGAGATCGCCCGCTTACAGGCGGATTTCCGGCAGACAATGGCGCGGGCGGTGCGCAAAGAGAACGCGACCAAAGATAGTACCCAGCGCCGGTATGCGAAGAAAGTCGCCAGTCGCGCCCAGGCCAAGAAGAAACGCCTGGAACGCTATATGGAATCGGAAGAACGAGTCGAGAAGCCCATCCCTGCCTGGCCGCTTCGCATGGGCTTGTTGGAAGATGTCTCGGCGCTGCCCAGTGATCGTGAAATCGTGATCCTCGATCAGTTAGCCATCGGTTACGAACCGGGCAGGCCGTTGCTCCAGGATGTGACGGTGAGTGTCATGACCGGGGAACGCATCGCGGTGCTTGGCCCCAATGGGCAGGGCAAAAGTACCCTCCTGAAAACCATCATCGGGGAACTCCCACCTCTGTCCGGCACGGCGCGTATCGCCAACAGCGTGCAGGTCGGCTACCTGGCACAGGAGCAGGAAATCCTCGACTCCGGGAGTACGCCCCTGGAAACCCTGCTGGCCGCCGCCCCGATGTCAGAAACCGAAGCCCGTACCTTCCTGCACTTCTTCCTGTTCAGCGGGGACGAAGTGTTTCGTCCGGTTGAGCAACTTAGCTATGGTGAACGCGCCTGCCTGATGCTGGCGATCCCGGTGGCGCAAGGCGCGAATCTGCTCATCCTGGATGAGCCAATCAACCATCTGGACGTTCCGGCGCGAGAACGTTTTGAACAGGCGCTCCGCTCTTACCAGGGGAGTGTGCTGGCGGTGGTGCATGACCGCTACTTTGTAGACCGCTTCGCCACGCAGATTTGGCACATTGAAGCGGGCGAATTTTCCGTGTCGTTTCATTCATCTATCGAAGCCTAAAGGAGACTCTGCACATGATAAACCCACAATTAGAAGGTAAAACAGCTATTATCACCGGGGCGAACAGCCCACTCGGTATCGGCGCGGCAGTCGCGGAGGCGTTGGCCGCCCAGGGCGTGCGGGTGTTCATCACCTACCACCGCCTGCCCATTGAAGGCGCTATAACTGATGATGACCAACCGGGCGAAGGACTCTACCAGCGGACGCGGGCGGAGGATGCCTCCGAAGTCGTGAATGCGATTCGCGCTGCGGGCGGGCAGGCTGAATCCTGGGAGGTTGATCTCAGCAACCCGGCGCTGATTCCAGCGCTGTTTGACCGGGTTCACGCGACCTTTGGTGGGGTGGATATTCTGGTCAATAACGCCGCCCACTCGACAGCGGATACCTTTCTTCCATCCCAGGATAAACTGGTGAATACATCTTCGGTGGATTGGCGCAGTGACGGTGTGCCGACTCTCAACTCCGACACCATAGACCGGCATTTCGTGGTCAATACCCGGGCGACGGCGCTCATGATGGCCGAATTTGCCCGACGACACGTTGAGCGTGGCGCGAATTGGGGACGGATTATCAACATCAGTACCGATGGCGCTCACAATTTCCCCAGCGAAACCTCGTATGGCGCGAGTAAGTTAGCCATCGAATCCTACAGTCGGTCAGCGGCCAGTGAACTCGGTCAGTTTGGGATTACCGTCAATATCGTCTCCCCCGGCGCGATTCAAACCGGGTGGATTACCCCGGCGCTGGAGGCCGATGTGAAACGGCGCACGCCATTAGGCCGCGTCGGTTCCCCCGCTGACATCGCAGACGCTATTGTGTTTCTGGCCTCGCACCAGGCACGCTGGATTACCGGGCAAACCCTGCGCGTAAACGGCGGGAGTGTCACCTAATCGTTCTGGAAACGAGCAGTAAAGGACAGCCAATGACTTTAACACCACGCCCCTATGCGGGCGAACACGATTTGGTTCAGATGAAGCGCCTGTTGGTGGCAGGCAAGCAGGTTTCGCCTTTTTCCGGCTATGTTCATCCCGGCGACCTGGACTGGTGGGTGTATTACGACACTTCCGGGCAGCCCCTAACGGAGCGTGTCTGGTTGTGGGAGGAGCACGGCGAACTGCTCGGCTGGGTCTTTACCTGGCCGGGCTACGAGGCTTTTGACCTGTTCATTCACCCGTCCATGCGGGGGCAGTTGGAAGAGATCGTCCTGGACTGGATGGAGGCTAATCTGCCATCCGTTTTCCAGCGCAAATACGGGAAACCACTGGAGACTTTAGAAACCTATGCCTATGCAGACAACCCGCAATTGATTGACCTGCTTAAGGAACGCGGGTACACCGAGTCGCCCAGTATGGTGCTGTTCCGACAGTCGTTGGCGCACGTCCCCACGCCACTTTTACCGCCCGGTTTCTCCTTTCTGGAACGGATGGATGCCGCTAATGTGGAGCAGCGGACGGCGGTTCATGTCAGCGCCTTCACCCGGCTGAACCCCGATGGCTCAATCGCCTTCAAATCGAAGATGACGCCCGACTACTACCGGAAGTTTATGACCGCGCCCGGCTATGACCCGGAACTGGATGTCGTCGTGGTTGCCCCCGACGGGGCATTCGCCTCCTTTGTGATGGCCTGGGCGGATGCGACTCTCAAAATGGGGGAGTTTGAGCCGGTGGGAACACATGCGGACTATCGGCGGCGCGGCCTGGGCAAAGCGGCTCTGTTGGAAGCCATGCGGCGGTTGCGAGCGCGGGGAATGGATGTGGCTACTGTCATGACCTGGGCGAAAGATGAGGGCAACATCGCCTTTTACCAGTCAGCGGGGTTTGCGATTCACAACCACATTCTGCGTTTCAGTAAGGTCTTGCCCCGGAAGAGGGTGTAAAGTTTGGCATACTTACCGCCGGAATTGTTCCATCATTGATGACCATTCCGGCGGGATGTTTTTGCCGGTGTACCAGTTGATGTGCTGGCTGTAAATCCAAACGTACCGATCACTATAGTCAAGCGCATCGTTGAGATTGCTTTCAAACTCATCCCGTGTGAAGCGGCAGCTTGCCGATAGCAAACCGTCATCGCCGCAATCATTCTCAATCCATAAGCCAAAACCAGCGCGTACAACATCCGCATAACGTCCTGCGTCACGCACGTACAGTGGTGCAATCGCCCGCATTCGCTTGTACCCGATCAGAAATTGTGCTTGATCTTCGTAGAAATAGGACTCCTCAAAGCCATCCACCAGGATAGTATTCTCATTAGTCGCCGCGATCATCCCTTCGATAAAAGGTAACAACAATGAGTAGCTTGGATGGGAATTTCCACCGTGCGCCACAAATGAAGGGCCGTAAGTCAACATCACGGTAAGCCCCGGATAACCCTTGTTCATCGCCCGAATCACATCCTGTCCGCGACGATAAACCTGTTCGGCGTAAGCATCGTAATCGTAACGATCTCGATAGGGCAAAGCACCATGATTGAAAAGCTCCAACATGATATTAGGATACAATTCGGTATCAAACAAAATACCCGCGAATCCCAGATCATGCGCCAATTTCGCCAGCATCTCAATGTTGTTAAGCGCCACGCTGTAATCATCAAACCAGTCAATGTTTCCGGGGTTCAGATTCAGGCGCAGGAAATTATCGGTTAATCGCCCCCAATCAAAATTAGCGAATTCGGCAGTCAGGGCTTCCAATTGATCCGTATTGACCGGAACATCACCAAATAATGTCCATGACAGCCCGTTTTTGTGGTTGGGGCTGGCAATATTAAGCACGATTCCGTCAAACGGCAGTGCTTGAATATCATCCATGATGGCGGGCATGTCCTGTAAAAAGGGAGTATCCCACCCCCATTCGATCAGGCGTGTTTGGCTGCGTGGCAGTCCTGGCGGTGGATAAAAGCCATAGATGAACAGCAAGATCACACTCAGAAGTGCGACAACACCAAAAATCAGCAGGCGCAGACTGTGGACGATTTTAGAACGAAGCATGTGTTTGATGCCTTTTCAAAGGTTTTCCATTCCCTTTTGACATGACAATAGTTTATCTGCTTTCGCTCCATTTCGCTGTCCTGTACCTGAGACGCTGCCAGGGGTTGTAAAGTTGCGAAAGGTGTATTATGATGTGCCGAAGGTTCACAAAGGTTCAGGAGTGTGAGATGCAGATCGAGGCGCAGCTTGCGTTGAAAGAGGGCTATATCGTCCGCCCGGCCTCCCTGGATGATGTCGAGGCCGCGACGAACCTGATGAATGTTTGCTCGCAGAAGATGACGGGGACGAACGAACACGATGTAGACGAAACCCGGGTTGAGTGGGAGTTACCAGACTGGAATCTGACCGATTCGACGCGAGTCGTTTTCGCACCGAATGGCGAACTGGTCGGTTACATTGAAGTCTGGGCTAACGCGCCGGTGCCAGTGAATGTCTGGGTGTGGGGGCGGGTTCATCCTGATTACGAGGGTGAGGGCATCGCCACGCATCTGATGACCTGGGCGGAAGAACGAGCGTGTGAAGCCATTGACCGGGTAGACCCCGATTTGCAGGTTATCATGAGCGCCGGAACGCCCAGTACCTATGCTCCGGCTCACCACCTGTTGGCCGGGTATGGCCTGACGAAGACCCGCAGTTTCTACACGATGGAGATTGACCTGGATGGCGACCCGGTAACGCCGCAGTGGGCGGAAGGTATCACGCTGCGTAGCCACGACGGGACGGACGAGGATTTCCGGGCGATTATCGCCGCAGTGGACGATGCCTTCACCGATCATTGGGGATTTGTGAAGCAGCCTTTAGATGAGACGGTTGCCCGCTGGCAGCATTTCCTGAGTAACGATCCCCATTTTGACCCTGCGCTGTGGTTCGTGGCAATGGACGGTAATGAAATCGCCGGGATGTCGCTGTGCTACTCCAAAACGACCCGTGACCCACAGATGGGTTGGGTGGGGACACTGGGTGTCCGCCGTCCCTGGCGACGGAAAGGGGTGGCACTGGCGCTGCTGTACCACTCGTTTAACGCCTTCCGGCAGCTTGATAAGGGAAGTGCCGGGTTAGGGGTGGATGCCAGCAGCCTGACTGGAGCGACCCGCCTGTACGAAAAAGCCGGGATGCACGTCGCCCGCCAGTTTGACCGTTATGAGAAGGTGCTGCGGCCTGGGCGGGACATCAGCACGAAGTCGATTGAGTCATAGTGCAAAAGCATGATGCACTATGACAATCCGGTAAATAAAAGGACACGGTTGTTAGCCGTGTCCTTCTGTTTTCAAGGTACTGTCAGTGGTTAGCCGCCAGAGTTACCCGTTGCATCCGGCGTTGGCTCGGGTGTCGGCACTGCCGGGGCGACGAAACTTGAGTTGGGTTCGGCCAGGCTACTAAAGTCGAACAGGAACGGGCTGTTAGCTGGAACCAGCGCGATGTTCACGTTATCGCTCAGGTTTTGCACATACAGGTACTGAATCAGGCTGGGGTTGGCGGCGATCTGTTCGCTCACCAGTCGCAGTGCTTCAGCCTCAGCCTGGGCACGCAGGATGGTGGCCTGAGCATCACCTTGAGCGCGGGCGATTTCAGCATCCCGTTCACCGGCAGCCTGAGCGCGAAGCTGGTTGGCTTCGTTTTCACGCTGGGTGACACGGAGCTGTGCCTGTTGCGCTTCCTGGTCGGCAATCTGCTTCTGCTCAATCGCCTGCCGGAACAGGTCGGAGAAGGTGATGTCTCGCACCAGCAGATCGGTCAATATCAGACCTTCTGCATTGAATCGCTCACCGATTTTAGCCTGCATCTCATCTTCCATAGCAGTGCGCTTTTCGCCGTAAATATCCTCGGCACGGAACCCGGAAACCACGTCGCGTACCAGACCGCGCACGGTAGGTCGCACGAAGTTATCTTGATAACCGGTTTGCCAACGTTGGTGCAGGTCATTTACTTTGTCTTTGTTTACACTGTATAGCACAGTAATATCCAATGCGACTTCCTGCCCGTCAATCGTTCGACCCTGCACCGCGTCATTACCGCGCAGCGCACCTTCGGTTTCCGCACCGGACATGGTGTATTGCTGCTGACTGATCGGGTAAATGTAATAGGTCTGGATGACCGGGATGACGACCGACGTGCCGGATAACCGGGGGTCTTCAAGCTTCCCCGTCAGTGTGTTGAAGATCACGGCAACCTGCGTTGGTTCTACAATCAGGATACCCTGGCTGATGATGCCGAACAGCAGGCCAACGACCAGCCCAATAACGGCTAGCATCGCGCCGCCACGGGCGTTTCGCCCCTGGGAAACAGATGTGACCGCAATAGCGATCCCGGCGAGGAACAGCACACCGCCGATCAACGCCAAGGTGCCTAAGATTCCACTAATTCCACCCATTGATGAACTCTCCTTTGCACGAACTGAAATGCTCGTTTGTAGACTGTTAGAAAAAAATTCACTTAGGATTATAACACGTCTGCCACGTTTCCCGAATGTGAATCCCATTTGATCGGGTGACGCGGCTAATCTTGGATACTGTTATAGGGCTTGTGCGATATTGTTCTCGTTCCTTATACGCAAAAATTGGGCATCCGGTTGCGGGATTGTTGGGGAAACACAGAAAAACCGGAAACCATACGATTTCTGGTTTGGTTCAAGCTGCGAAAGACGGAATCAGTCGGAGAGGACTTCAGAAGGATTGCTTGGTTGGGTGTCGTCTTCGGTTGTTGGCGGCTCGTCTGTGACATCCACTACGGGGGTAGGCAGTGTCTCCGCTTCATTGGAAAGGACGGCCTGAATTTCGAGCACTTCTTTTGGATTATCGTTACGTTCCAGTACAGCCAACGCTTCAGGCACTCCAATACGCTTTAAAGCTGCTCGCGCTGTAGTCCGTACCCGTTCATGGGTATCATGCAGCGCCATGCTTAAGGGGTCTATCGCCCAATCCGCGCGGAGCTGGCCGAGGACGGCTACCGCGTTGCGCCGGACATGCCAGTCCGGGCTGGTGAGCGCCCCCAGTAAAGACACTTCTACCGGCGCACTTTCAAGTTTCACCAGTGCCTCGGCTGCTGCCAGCCGTACCGCTGGGGGATGCGTCTGGTTGCGGAACACCATCACCAGTGTCTCCGCCGCGATTTTTTCCCGCAGTTCGCCTAAGGCGCGTGCAGCCTGGATGATACGTGCCGGGCTGTTGCTGTGAAGTTGGCCGACCATCCGCACGATTTGTTTGTGTCGTTCGTCTGCCGGGCCGTTTTCGTCCTCATCAATGTCTTTTTGAAACAGAAAGTCCAGCGTAGACATAAGCGCGGTGCGTACGTCTGGGTCATCCTCGGATACCAGGGCGGATTGAAGGGCCGGAATCGCGTTTGTTGCGCCCATTGTACGCAGCGCTGCGATAGCCCGGCGGCGGATGTCCACATCTGGATCGTGGATCGCCTTAATAAGCCCTGGTACGTCGTCCTGGGCTTGCATTCTCCAGATCAAATAATTCGCGCTGAAATTATCCATTCGGGTTATATGCTTCCAATACTGCTCGACCTGCGTTCATTTTAGCATACCTATTCCTAACAACGACATAAACGATTAGTCCTATTTTCGATTGTATAGTACACGATTATCCGCTGCCGCCGCCTATAATTGCAGCTTAATGCAACTGTTTCGATGTTTTTAACTTCTTATCGGATATTTGAGCAAATGTTTGAACAAAAATCCCCCATTTGCGATCTGTTTTGTGCTATGCTGTCTCTAACAAACAATCCTGCCCACTGACAAACGGCGCAAACAACAACCGATGATTGACGCACGACACATTCAACACTACTTCCTCAAGCCTCAGCACACAAGACTCAGAATTGCTTTTACTGACCACTGACAACTGATACCCCCGAATGCAGCAATCGAAGCAGTAGAAGCAAAAATCCGGAATGCGGCAAAAACGCGGGGTTTCTTCCCTTGTTGACATGATATGGACAGTGATTTAGATGATTGTGGGCAGCAAAATGGGCTTATAGTGCAACAAAAGTCCGGCACAGACGTGAAACACGTGCTCATATATCCACTTACTCGTTTCCCCTTAGGTTTTGATTTACAATAGGCGCTTGCAAATAGTGCAGGAGATGACCTCATGGGAACGAACGCCGAAATTGTTGAAAAGAACAAAACTTATACTTTAGCCAGTTGGACCGCCCAGAATGCCTGGAAGCCGATCACGATGGAACGAGCTGAAGGTGTGTATTTCTGGGATACCGATGGGAAGCGTTATATTGACTGGTCATCCCAGTTGATGAATGTCAACGTCGGGCATGGACACCCCTATGTAGTGAAGGCTATTCAGGAACAGGCCGCCAAAGTCACCTATGCTTATCCGGGCATTGCTACCGAACCACGCGGCAGGCTGGGGGAGTTGTTGGCGGAAGTCACACCTGGCAAGTTGAGCAAATCCTTCTTTACCAATGGCGGTACAGATGCCGTCGAAAACGCGATGAAAATGGCGCGGCTGTATACCGGCAAGCAGAAGGTTCTGACGCGGTATCGTTCGTATCACGGTGCGACCTTTGGCTCCATGACCGCCGGGGGGGATCCACGTCGCCTGGGGAATGAACCCGGTGTCCCCTGGATTGTACGGTTGCCAGATCCCTACGCTTATCAAAGCCCTATCTACCGAGGCAAGACGCAGGAAGAAGGCGACCTGATTATCGCTGGTATGATCGAGGAGATTGTTCAGTTTGAAGGGCCGGATCAGTGTGCCGCAATTATGTGGGAAGGTTACAGCGGTTCGAGCGGGATCATCCAGCCCAGCCATACCTTTTTCCGTCGTCTGCGCGAAATCTGCGATAAGTACAACATGGTGCTGATTATTGACGAGGTGATGAGCGGTTTCGGGCGTACCGGTGAGTGGTTCGGGATTGACCATTACCCGGATGTCGAGCCGGATATTATGACCCTGGCAAAAGGGTTGACCAGTGGCTATATTCCCCTGGGGGCGGCGGTGGTGAGTGACAAAATCGCCGCGTATTTTGACGATCATCCACTCCTGGGTGGGCTGACCTACAGTTCGCACGCGCTGGCGTGCGCGGCGGGTATTGCCAATATTGAGGTGTATCGTAATGAGAACCTGATCGAAAATGCCCGCACAATGGGCAAGGTGCTGCGCCGGGGACTGATGGATTTAGCTGAGAAACACCCGTGTGTGGGGGATATTCGTGGCGCGGGGCTGCATCAGGTGATTGAAATCGTGAAGGATCGGGATACCCGTGAGCCGATGAGTAGCTGGAACCAACCGCTTTCTGAGGCAATGGGGACGGTGGCGACCTCGCTCAAAGCGGACGGGATGAATACCTTCGTCCGCTGGAATACGATCTACAACTGCCCGCCGCTGGTCATCAACGAATCGCAAATTCAGGAAGGTTTGGACATTGTGGACGCTGCACTGACGAAGATTGACAAATACTACGAAGGGCAATAATCGCTAGTCGGAATCTAATGGCATGGGTATGGGGACAGGCTTTACGCTTGTCCCTTTTTCGTGCGAATTGAAAGAAAAAAATGGTGAAATGGGGTAATATAAAACGCTTTCACGATTTGGATAATGATAGATTAGGGAATTGTTGTGATGTTGAAACGCATATTGGGCGCACTGCTCTTCTTTTTGACCACCTTAGCTCCGGTTTATGCTCAAGAATTTATCCCGGTTTTTGAGCCAGGACGTTGTCCGTTCGTCAAGCCTGCTGGTCTGAATATTGACTGCGGTGTGGTAACTGTTCCGGTGGATTGGGGGAATACAGACGGGGATACGATTACGCTAGAGGTGGCGTTTGTCCATAGTAACAGCGATACTCCCGAACCTGATCCGGTTGTCCTGCTAGTCGGTGGCCCTGGTGGTTCAGCGTTGGAATTCCCAGAGTACACTTTCCGCCCCAATTATGCCGCTTTTTTGGAAAATCGCAATTTTATTCTTTATGATCAGCGTGGGGTGGGGCGCTCCGAACCTTCGCTGGACTGTCCTAATTTCCTGTTTGCTCTCTATGACATCGCCAGCGAAGCCCGGCCAATCGAGGAATATACTCAGCGGGAAGAGCAGGCATTGATGACCTGCCATGACCACCTGGTTGAAACTGGCGTGAATCTCAGTCTTTATAATACGGTCAATAACGCTGCTGATTTGGAGGCAATCCGCCAAGCCATGAACTACGAGCAGTGGAATCTGTTCGGTGTTTCGTATGGCTCGAAGCTCGCATTAGAGACCATGCGTGATTATCCTGACGGTATTCGTAGCGTAATTCTTGATTCGATTTACCCCTTGCAGGTTGATTTGTATCTTGAGTTTGGACCCAATTTAGCCCGCGCTTATCGCCAGCTATTCGATACTTGTGCAGGTCAGCCCGCTTGTCAGTCCGCGTATCCTGATCTGGAAACCGTATTTTATAGTATTGTGGAACAACTCAATGCGGAACCTGCTCAAACTACGATCCGATCACAGCAAACTGGAGTGTTCACAGTCTACCTCACCGGGGATATGGTACTTGAGAGCGTTTTTAACCTGATGTATCGCAAAGAAGCACTGCCGACTATCCCGCAATTGATCTATGCACTACGGGATCAGGATGCGCAGGTGTATGGGATGATTGTGCAGGATTACCTGGATCGTGCGCTTGGCCTGAGCGAAGCGTTTTATTACTCCGTACAGTGCGCCGAGGAAATGCAGTCGGCTTCGTTGGAACAGGCTTTAGCAACCGGCGCGGTGCTGCCGCCGAGTTTTGTGGGTGGTTTTACCCGCCTCACCGAATCTGCTTTTCGCCTATGTGGTCATTGGAGTGTATTGCCTGCGGACAACGCGGAGAATCAACCGGTTCACAGCGACATTCCGGCATTATTGCTGGCGGGTGAGTTCGACCCAATCACACCCCCGGCCTGGGCGCAGTTGGTGGCTGATGACTTATCCAACAGCTATTTATATGTATTCCCTGGTGTGGGACATGGTGAAGTACGCTCGGATGTGTGTGCTTTGCAAGTTGCGCTGGACTTCGTGAATGACCCGACCAGTGAACCCGATTCATCGTGTATTGGTGATATGCCCGGTTTAAGGTTTATCGCGCCCGAAGACACCTTTAACCCCGTTCCCGTCACCAGCGATACTTATAACCTTGTGAGTGTGATACCGGATACCTGGGTCGAAATCAGGCCTGGTATATACGCCCAGTCCGAGGTGAGTTCAACCGTGTTGTTTCAGCAGTCGGTGCCGGGCGGGGCGGCGGCAGTACGCGACCTGTTACAGCAACAGATGCGGCTCCCCGGTTTTCCAGAAAGTGAAGGTGAACGGACTGCGAATGACCTGATCTGGTCATTTTACACGCTGAATACGGATACGATGACAGCTTCTTTAGCCATTTCAGAGCAGGACGAGGTCGGTTATCTGATTATGTTAATCAGCCCGAATGCGGAGACCGAAAAATTCTATAATGGCGTATTTCTCCCCGCAGTGGACGCGCTACGGCCTGCGGAGTAATGATGATGACTTTCCGGCTTGACCATGTGATTATCGCCGTACACGACCTGGATACCGCGATGGCGGACTATCGCGCCCTGGGATTCACGGTTTTCTATGGTGGCAGACACGCTAGCGGCACGACCCACAACGCCCTCGTCTGTTTTCAGGATGGCTGTTACCTCGAACTGCTGGCACTGACGGGCGACCCACGAAGCGATGACCACGCGGCGGATTTCAGCGGGTTGGTGCAGAGTGGGGAAGGTCTTGCCGGATATGCGCTGTTGGTTGATGACCTGGAAGCGGCTATCCCTGGCTTACAGGAACGCGGTGTCCAGGTAGGTGCGGTTGTTCCCGGCCAGCGCAATCGGACGGATGGCGTGGTAATGCGCTGGCTGACAGCTTCCATCGCGGGTGGGATGTCTCCCTTTTTGATAGAGGATGAAACTCCGCGTAACTTGCGCGTGCCGGATACGCCCGATAAGACTCAGCACGCTAACGGGGTCGTTGGCATAACCGGCCTGGATGTGCTGGTACCGGCTTTGGACTCTGCAACGATCAACGGCTATACCGCTTTACTGGGTGTATCGCCCTGGCGCAGTACGGCACAAATGACTATATTCCTGCTTCTAGGTGCGAAACTGCGCCTGATTCCCGCCGTGACTCCTGATTTACAGGCTTATCTGGCGCGAGGTAAAACGCCACTCCACAGCCTGACTTTGTTGGGGAACACTCCCCGGCAGGTTGACCCCGCCGCCGCCTGTGGTGTTTCGCTACGGATTGAAGCTGCACTGGCGTGAACCGTATCCACGATCTGATTGAGCCAACCGGTCTTCGGACAAGCGGAAGTATTAGGGTGCTACCGGATAAAGGGTTAATAAACCGGTAGCTAGAGGCCAGCAACTAAGGGATATTTTATGACTTTGTGTCCCCCATATTCTGGGGGGATTTTTCCATTTGAATAGTCATAAAATAAGAAGGTATTGTTTGTTTCAAGAGTCTTTCTTCATCACTTTCCCCCACGATATTTTCGTAAATAAGGTTGTTGGAAGTGCTGAATGCTGGATTGATATGCCAGTCTGCCGCCTGTGTGTCGAGGCAAACCAGGTGTGCTTGCTGTCACTGAACGATCAATCCATCGCTTCCGTTTTGCCCCAGAGGGTATCATCATGATGCGTCCTAATCCCTATATCCTGTTGGTAGCGACTTTGAACTTTACGGCTGTTGATCTCTCTGACAACCGACAGGGTCGCTTAAGTCGTCACCAACGCGAAGTGTTGTCACGGCGAATTAGATTGGTATCGCGTGATTGGGGTATGCTTGCTGGCGGGCTGGCTGTTGTTGGTCTGTTTTTGCAGATCACCGCGATTGCCTGGTTTGCGTGTGCGGTGTTTGTGGGTGGGATGATCCTTGTCTGGCTGTCGTTCCAGGCTGACCTGAATGGTGTGTCGTCGGTGGATGGCTGCGTGAACTTGGTGGAACGGCTGCCAGTTCCGTTTTTATCACCTTATTACCTGATGATCGGGGCGCATCGCTTCCCAGTTTCGCGGCAGGTTGGGTATGGCTTTGCCAATGGGCACAGCTACCGCATCTATTATACTAATGGCTCACACACGATTGTCTCTGGGGAGGTGCTGCGTTAGGTTGGCAAACGATCAAACGGGTCTGATCTGGAAAACAATGGCGAGTTGCGAATCGCCACTGTTTGTTTTTATTGGGATGCGGATAGCAATCCCAGCACTAAAGATCGTCCAGCTCGCCGTTGTGCAGGGAAATTTCAAAAGCACGACCCACTAACAGGACATGTTCAATCCATAATGCCAGGTCGTCTTCTGTGACAGTCTTTAGGAGGGTATCCACAAGCTCCGGTGGGGCGTTGTAAAGAATCTCCGTAGAAAGACAGGCCATCGCCTGGGCGACTGAATCGCGGGACTCAGGCGGGTCGCTATCAAGCAATTTGTTCAGCCACCGCTCAATCACAGGGTGAACCTGTGGGCAGGATGATCCTTGCCCAAGCTGGTCGTTTGCTAACTGCTCGAATTCTTCTAGCCATCCAGGGTTATTAGAATCAGTTTCGTTAAACATCGCTGTCCCCTGTAATAAGTTAGGAAACGGTTTGTATTTAGTTTACACTGAGTTTGCCAAAAAGCATAATAAAGATTTCTAAAAAAGTGGGCGACTCTGGAATCGCTGAGATTCAAGCCTGGAAAATGCTTGATACAGGAAAAGAGAAGATTAAAACAGAGGCTGTAACGCCCGACTATTCTAGGGGGTAGGGGCGGGTCTTTCACTCGCCCATTTTTCAAACAACTGCTATCGTAGAGTGACCGACCAACTGGTTACACTCACCACCACGCCGCCGCCCCGAACATACAGCACTGGCAGGATAGGCGTATTCGCTCCGGTAAAGGGTATCACCGGGCCAATCTGTTCCCCGTTGTAAAACACCGTGATACTACCGTTCACCGGGTCACGTTCGAGGCGAATGCGCCCACCGGGAATACTGACCGAACGCTGGCTGATGGTCGTTGTTTCGCTCCCGGTTCGATGACCGATATTGATAACACCAGGCTGTACTAGTTGAATATTCACCCCGGCGATCTGTGTGGGATTATCCGCGTCCTGCAGCAGCGCCCCAAAATACACCTGGTTCGCCTCCAAGAGGGATGGTAGATGGCTGGTCAGTGTCAGCTCCACTTCCATACGCCGGATTCGGTTGGCGGCGTTGTTGCCAAAGTATGTTTCCAGCAGGTCAGCAGGCAGGGTGATGACGACTTCTTCTTCCTCACTTCCCGGACTCGATCCCAATCGCCAGTAGGAGGCATCAATAGCCTGTACCAATAAGAAATCTTCGCTGTTCCAGGGCAGAGCAGGCAGACGGTTGAACAGCGCCAGCAAGTCCTGTGGCCCCTGTAAGCCTTCTGGGGGCAGTGTCGCGGTAGTTGTTGGCGTGGGTGTTGAAGTGCTGGTTGGCGTAGGGGTAATCGTCGGCGTCTCTGTAGCGGTAGGTATAGCAGTATCAGTGGGTGTATTCGTATTGGTTGGCGTACTACTCGGCGGTGGCGACCCATCCACACTGACCAGAGTAGGCCGGATGGTGGGTGTTATGAATGCGCCGGTTTCAGGCAGCAGCGTCGGCGTAACCTGCGCCGGGTCAAGTGTCGCGGTAGGTGGCTGGCTTGCATTAGTTGTTGCACTCAGCGCCAGTACAGCGATGGCTGTACCGGACGGATCATAAGTTGGTGTGTCGGTGATGGTCACGGCGATGGTGGGTTCTGTCGTGCCTTGATCTCCTAATGCACCGCCCAAGACGATCAAAACAGCGAGGAGTGCCACCAAGCCGACTCCGCTCAAGACTAATCGCCGCGAGATGCGCGGCAGACGGATAGCGCTCCCGGTATCCGGTTGGTCGGCGTAACGCGAACCGCGATACTCGCTTTCGGCAATATCGTCTCCCTCTGCCAGGCGGGGGGTGGGTTCATCCGTCGGCGGTGCGGGGAATTCCGGCGAGTCTTCCGTGACCTGATGCCAGTGCCGATAGAGGGGATAGGCCGGGTGGCGGTCAATAAACATGGCGCGGAAGAGTTGGTTAAAGCGATTCAACCGTTCGCTGCGGCGCACGGAATGATCGGTATAGACCTCGACAAATGCTGTATAGGTATCGCGCCATCCGCGCAGGGTCGCGGCATAGGCCTCGCCTAGCAAGCGGGTGGTGACTTCGGCCATGCGGTGGTGTGCCGAGGCGATGATTTCCGGTGGTTCGGTGGGGTGCTGTTCAATTGCCTGGTGCATCATACGGGAAAGGTTGTGCAGTTCCGCCGCCGCCGCATTCAACTCCATCAGCCAGGAACGATACCCGGTCAGGGTAATTGCTGCGGCTTGTTCCACTTCAGCAATATCCTTAATGGCGTTTTCCAGCTTGATTCCGGCGGAACGGAACTCGCCATCCGACCAATCTCGCACGGCGGCGTCCAGTTCACGCAGGCTGTGGATTCCGGCGGCCAGTGTGCGAGATTGCGGGTTATCTTCCAGTTTGCGGCGCGTGGTTTCCAGTGTTGCCAGGGCAAAGCCCCCATTGACCTGGTTTAAAATGACCGCTGCGGCATTTAAATCCCGCCGTCGTTCGGTGAATTCCGCCAGCGCTCGGGTGAGCGGGTGCCGTTCCCCGAATTCGCCTAACGCTTTGACCGCCGCCTCACGCCAGAAATCGGCATCCTCTAATGCGCCATTGTGGGCGTCCAGTGCCCCCAGGAAAATATAGTGGGCGAACAGGATTCGGAGCCCGGCAGTGCTGCTCCGGTTGTAGAGTTCGACCAGCCCTTTGCCCATCGCCTTTAGATAGGTTTCTTTGCTTGGCATTTGCGCCGCGAAGTCTTCCTGGAGGCTGTTTTCTTCGTCTGTGTACAGGGTTTCGACGGTGTTCAGCGCCGTTTTTACGCCCTTACGGTTAGCTGGGCCGCTGCGTTCCAGCCACACCCGACAGAGTTCGGCCAGCCGTGCCAGTCGGGAGGCTGCGAATTGCTCGGCCTCTGTTCTGGCGATGTCTACCGACTGATTTCCCAATCGCTCGGCGTCCGGTAGCCTACCTTTGTCGAAGGCCTCCCAGCCATCGGCGAGCAGTCGTCCCAAACCGCCAAATAAGGTATGGCGTTCGATATAATGTGCGTTGCTGATTATAGCGCGAAGCTGGTTCAACCATCCGGCCAGGGTTGGACTGACTGTGCCAATAGCGTCTGCCGCATCATTCAGTGTGCTGATCGTTCCCACGCGGTTGCCCAGAATCGTGCATTCGGAGTAGCTTTCCCATGCTTCGGCGGCAGCTTCAAGTCCCTGCACCATGCCCAGGAGCATTTCATCAAACAGCCGCTCAGTGAACGGGATGAGGTCTTCATGGGAGTCGTGCAGCCAGCTTCCTAAATCTGAACCATCCGCCGCCGGGACATATGTCTGATAGCTGCCAAGCAGTTCATACAGTCCATCCAGTAGGCGGCCTACGGCTCCCCATACGGGGTTAGCGGGGTCAATCGTTCGACTGCTATCCAGGGCCGCCAGCGCATCACGCGGGCTGGCGGTGGCCTGTCGACCAACGACATGCATGTTATCGGCCAATGCCATCGCCGCATTCAGGGTGCGATCCAACGCGGGAAGCGGGATTGCATCCTGTGGGATACCCGTTCGTTGTAAGGTTTCGAGCAGTGTCCCCAACGCGGTGATTTCATCCACAACGGCGCGGTAGCCGTCGCGGAGGTCAACCATGTTAGCCGGACTCATCTCAGCCAGGGTGTTCAATGTTTGGCGAATTGTTGCCATCAAAGCGCGGGGTTCGGCTACCGCTACGCCTTCTGATGCCAGGTGTGCCAGTGCGATCTCAATTCGGTAAAGATTGGGTTGCAACAGCAGAACATCTGGCACATAGGCCGAAATACGCTCCGCCATGAGGAGTTGTGTTGGGTAAGTTGCTTCGCTGGTGACGTTTGTCAGCAGGGTATTGGCAGCCCGTACCGGGTGGTTTTCAAAAATGAGCGTTATGGCATCCAGAATGGGTTGAGGTGTTTCGCCGAGATTAGCAGTTTGCAGGGTTTCCGCCCAATCACGCAGCAGATTCACCGTGATCGCCAAGTCGTCTCGTGCGCGGGGGCGTAAATCACTTAGCAATCGGGCGGCGCGCTGCCAACTGCCACTTTCCAGATAGATGCGGACGGCATCCAGATCAGCGGCGACTTCCAGGTCGCGCAGCCGTGCCAGAATTTCCCGGTAGGTTTGCCGGGATTGTGGAAAACCGGGATCGGAGGCCAGCACCGGCTCCAGCAATTCCAGCATGGACTGAAGTTCGTCTTTGCTCCGATTGTGACGCAGCCGCTCATTGACCCGCCCCAGGATGCTGTTGCGCTCCCGTTCCAGTGGGCCGCGATAATCGGTTAAATCTTTTCTCAGATACGCAATCGCACTGTAACGCAGTCGGGCATTGGGGTGTGCCGCCTTGCTGATAATCTGTTGCAGGCGCGGAGAGACGTGTTCAGCATCGTGACCCAGGTTGACCAGGAAATCCTCGCCTGCGTCACGGGGTAAATCCGCCCGACCACCGCCACTGACGATGTAATACAGGAGTTGCCCAACTTGGAAAACGTCACTCTGGCGGCTAATGCCCTGGGGGGTAGTTTCGTCGCCTTCTAAAAAGACGGCGTTTCCCCAGTCAATCACTTTCAGGCGGTAATTGTCACGATCCCAGAACAGGTGCTTGGCGTCCACGTCATTGTAGACGATATCGCGCTCGTGAGCGATCTGTAACAGGTCGAGCAGCCCGTCCAGGATGACCAGCATTTCCAATTCTGGCAGGCGTTCGCCCCGCGCCGCCAGGTCGCGTACCAGTTCATCCAGCATCGTCCCTAGGCCGCGTTCCATCACGATGTATTGGTGTGCCACACCTCCCACCACGAACTGCCCACTACCCAACAGAGCGGTGGCTGCCGGGTGGCCTTCTAACCGTTGCAAGGCTTTACGCTCGTTGAGGATGCTGACTTCCTGCCCGGCGCGGATCGGGGGGGCATCGTTGGGAGCGGGACGTTTGACGACGACCAACCGGTCATTATCCAGGGTGTCTACCGCTCGCAGGGTTTCGCCGGAGCGTCCACGCGGATAAATGTAGTCATAGCGATAACGGTTATCAAAGAGGCTGTCGGCCATGGGGTTCTCCTGGCAGGGCGATATGCCTTAATTGTACTAGCCGGATGCGAGGCCGCAAGGTGTGATCGAAACCGCCATCGTGCATGATGGGAGGTGTTTGGCGAGAAATGGAGAATCAAAAAAGGAAGGCTCGCTAGCCTCCCTTTTGGGTTTGTTGATGTGGGGCTGGTGCGGGTTTAGTCGTCGTACTCGCCGCTGCTGTAGACATACACCGCTGCGCCGGTATCGTTCGGCACGGTGAAGTCCCATTCAGTGGCGCTCCACTCATACAGCCAGTGCGAGTCCGTGATCGAGAGGTTCACACAGCCATGACTGTGACGGTAGCCGAAGCCGTCGTGCCAGTAGGTGCCGTGCAGGGCGATGTCGTGGTCGAAGTACATTGTCCAGGGGACATCTTGCAAGTAGTAAAAGTCCGGCTGCTGGTACGCGCCGCTCATCGGGGTGCGTTCGTAGCGCACGTAAATGTGGAACAAGCCTTCGTTGGTTCCCCAGTCCTTCAGCCCGGAGGAGATCAGCGTGGCGAAGACCGGCTTATCCCCTTCATAGGCGATGGCGACCTGTTCATAAAGGTCAACACCAACCCACTTTTCGGTATCTATGTCTGCCGGGCGCTCAATCGGCTCAATTTTGGCGACGTTGAACTGGTGTACCCACTGGTTTTCCCCGATCTGATACCAGGTATAGCCATCCACTTCAACGGAGGCGTACAGGTTGACGCGGGTATAGCGATAGAGGAAGGGATTGTTATCGGAAGGTTCACCGCCGGGTGTTTCGGCTGGCCGCAGGTGACGCATCGTCCAGGCCATCGTGTAGGGCAGCGGTTCATCGGGCAGCAGAACCCCAGCAAATCGGGACGGAAGCACCTCCGTGAGGTTATCGGTACGGACCCATTTATCGGGGGCGATCTGCGCCCAGCCTTCGGCCACGCCGGTATTGTAGATGGTGACGTAGCTAAAGCCGTCCCCGGTGGTTTCAATCAGATTGCCGTTGGGGGCGTCAAACACTTGCATTTCGCCTTCCACCGAGCGATACGCCCGGTCATACAGCAGGGAATCGTCAATTTCGAGGGGGATGACATTGGGATTTGGGTAGGCCGCGATCACTTCGGCGCTGACGCCAACAGTGTCTTGTGCCAGAGCAGGAATACCAGCGGCCAGGATTAGAGCAAGCAAGGTCAGGGTGAACAGATGTCGTTTCATATCAATCTCGTGGGGTTATGGTCGGTTGTTATTCGGAAATGTGAATAATTCCAGTATGCCTGAACCCCGCGTAAAACTCCACCATGATTTCCCTACGGGAAGCCGTCGCTTGCGTAGCGTGATCTATGCTCCCAGGCGGTTCTCGATCTTCTCCGGTGAAAATAGCGTTTGATGGTCAGCGGACGTGCCGTCGCACGTCCCTACAACCGGCATTCGCAGGGTCACCCTTCTGGGCATCCGCCGCAAACTGTGGCCTGGATGGACTCTACCGGTAGCGTTCCGGCATGGGTTGCTCATCTATCTGGAATACCTGAAAGCCGCGCTTGAGGTAGTTCGCCAGCGCGTGTGGTGCATCCAGGTTGCAGGTGTGCAGCCACACCCGCTTTGCACCCAGCGCCCAGGCACGTTCAATGCCACAGCTTAACAGGTGTTTACCCAACCCGCGCCCCAGGAAGGCCGGGAACAGGCCGAAATAAGCAATCTCGACGGTGTGACCGGTGCGTACCAGTTCGACGTACCCGGCAGGGGAGTCCGCCACATAAAGGACATGCACTTCACAATTGGGGTCAGCCAGCGCCGCCGCCAGTTCAGCATCGCTCATCAGCAGACGGTCACGCCAACGCCATGCTGCGCCCACGCCGCGATAAAGCGTCCGGTAGAACATCACATCCGGCATCGCTGCCCGGCGGACAGTTACCGCTGGGTCAACGCTGAACGCTGGGCGGAATTGGGCCGGGTCGGTCATTTCCAGGTAGGTTGTCACCAGGGTGTTCGGTGCTTCGTCCATCATGCTTTGCTATCACTGATTTCCTGGTGTTCAATACGAATATTCCCGGCGATTCCGGCGGCAACCTGCAAGCAGCCCAGGTAAAAATACAGGTTTGCATCTTTATCCAGCGGGCCGGTATGGAAGATGAGTTTCTTCCAGCCGCCCGCCCGAAGCTGTTCGGCGACCTTCGCCGCCAATTCGGAGACTTCCTCGGGTTTGAGGGCGTGGTCATACCAGGGGATGGGATCGTCGGCTGCCAGGAGGCCAAATTCCCCGGAAAGGATACGGAAATCGGCTTCATCCCGCCGTGACCAGTGGTAGACATCCTGAATCAGCGATGAAATATAGCGTTCGATGGCCGGAAGGTCATCTTTGTCCTCGCGTTTTTCAGCCACACAGGTTGTCAGGTAGCACGCTTTTGCCGGGGGCGCTTCCGGTTCATCGCCCCAAATCCAGCGGTTGAACCAGGTGTAATTTTCATTCATCACCTGGCGGGCAAGGCGCGGTTTGGTGATGCCGTGTGGCATTCCCTTGTAGACGACCAGCTTCGTCTCGACGCCCATATCCTGTAAGCCCTGGTAAAGCTCATAGGCGTTCGGAATCGGCACGCGCCGGTCATTTTCACCGTGCTGGATGAGTGTGGGTGTTTTTGCATTTTTGATGTATGTCATGGGTGACGTGCGGGCGTAAATATCAGGGTCATCCCAGGGCGTGGCTTCCAGGTATTCGCGGGTGAAGGGGTGAATATCGGTGTTGACGTAGTACGTCATCCAATTTGAGATTCCCGCGCCCACTGAAACCGCCTTGAATCGGTCACTATAGGTCGTGATGAACGCGGAGATATAGCCGCCCTGGCTCCAACCCATCGCGCCGACCTGTTCCGGGTTGACAATCCCCTGAGCAACCAGGGCGTCCACGCCGGAAATCACGTCCTCGTAATCGCCCACGCCCAGGTTGCGCACATTCAACGCCCGGAAATCACGGCCATACCCGCCGCTGCCCCGGTAGTTGGGCTGTAGGATAAGCGCACCTTTTGCCGCCCAAAGCTGAGTCGGGTAGTAATAGCGTTCGACAAAATCCAGGCGGGTCGGGAACGAAGTGGCGGTAGGCCCGCCGTGAATTACTACCAGCAGCGGATACTGCTTATTCGGGTCGAAATCGGCGGGTTTGGTCAGCACACCTTCAATCGTCGTGCCGTCGGCGCTCGTCCATTCGATGACCTCGTAATTACCCAACTGCCAGTTCGCCACTTTGCTGTTGAAATCCGTCAGGCAGCGGACTGCACCATCCTGAACGTCAATCACTGTTACTTCTCCCAGATGTTCAGCGTCGGCAACGACTCCGGCGGCCTGAGTGCCGTCTTTCGTCAGGGTATATGACCAACTCTGCCAGCCGGTTTGATCGGGTGTAATCTGGCGCACGGTATCCTGTTCCGGCTCAAGACGGAACAAGTGTACCTGAGTGCGCTGCCCCGCGCCAAAATAAACGCCCGCTTCTCCCCAGCCTAGCAGCCAGGGTGATTCATCGAACGCTGCGGCTACGCGGTGCATATCATCCCCATTGACCGGCATCATCCAGATTTCGTTATTATCGTAAAACGGGTTTTCGCCCCGGCGGATAAAGACGATGCGCTCGCCATCCGGTGACCAGTAGGGGGAATAACAGCCTGCCGGGGAAACCGGCGTGGTGCGCAGTGTCGCCAGGTCGAGACAGTACAGACGTGCCAGGGCAAAATCGCGCATGTCAGGGGTCGGCCAGGCTTCCAGGGTTATCTGACTGCCTTCGGGATGCCAATCGAAATGGGTGATGTGCAGGTCGTCCCCGGCGGTCAGGCGACGTACTTTTTTGCTCTCCAGTTCCAGCAGCCACAGGCTGGCAGGCTGGTAGTCTTCATCCTCAACATGAAAATCGCCATATTGTTCGACTCGTTTTTTATCGGCGGTATTTTCAGGCGGGGTGGCCGTGAAAGCGATGCTTTGGCCGTCCGGCGACCATTTGATGCTCTGGACATCTGTTTCCAATTCGGTCAGGCGTTCGGCTTCGCCCCCAAAAGGCGACAGGCGATAAATCTGCGTCCCTTTGTCATCCCCGCGCTTAGAGAGAAACACCAGCCACTTTCCATCTGGCGACCAGCGCGGCGAACTGCTGGATTGCGGCGCAAAGGTGAGTTGGCGCGGTTCACTACCCCCCGCTGTCCCCACCAGCCAGAGCTGCATGATGTAGGCGTTTTCCTTCCAGTCTGGCGTCCGAACCATATAAGCCACATACTCGCCATCGGGTGCGATCTGGGCATCCAGCGGCAGCGGGAGTTCGATCAGTTCGTCAATCGTCGGGATGTGGGGTTCTCCGGTCATTTCGACGTATCTCCAATTATCGTAGTTGAAATGAATTGTACCGGGCAGTGGAATGTGAGGCAATGCGTCCACCGACTACGTCTGGTGTACAATGCGGGGAGTAAGCGGGATGATACAGCAAAAGGGGCGTTTGTGGAGGATTTTCGCACGCTAGGCACTGAGGCGCGTCTGGCCCGGCTGGAAACGGCAGCACGGCGGGCATTGGCGGCTTACGGGTTGTCGGATGCCGGGTTGACCCCGATCAATTTAGAGAACAACGCCGTTTTCCAGGTGACGGTGGGTGATGAGCGGTATGCCCTGCGGATACATCGCCCCGGTCACAAACCGCTGGCCTGGATTCAGGCGGAATTGACGTGGCTTACCGCTCTCTGGCAAAATACCCCTCTTGGCGTGCCGCAGCCCGTAGCGGCAAGCGACGGTGCATGGGTGGTATCGGTCACTATGCCAGGCGTGGATGTGCCGCTCTATGGCGTGCTGTTTCGCTGGATGGCGGGGGAGACGCGCCGCCCGGATACGATTACGTTGGCGGAAACTGAGGCGGCGGGCGCTTTCCTGGCGCGGCTGCATAACTTTGCTCAGACGTATTCCCCACCGCCGGGTTTCATGCGCCCCCGATTAGACTGGGATGGATTATTCGGCGCGAACTCGGTTTATGAACCCGGGGCGGGGGCGGCACTGTTCACGCCGACTCAGCAGACCGTTTTTGCGGCGGTGGTTGAGCGGGTACAGGCGACCATGCTTGAGCTAGGCGAGTCGCGGGAAACATTCGGCCTGATTCACGCGGATTTCCTGGTGAAAAACATGCTATTCCAGGCTGGCCGGGTGTGCGCCCTGGATTTCGACGAGTGCGGTTGGGGTTACTACCTGTATGACCTGACTCCGGCGCTGTGGCAGTTGAAGGATGAACCACGCTATGCCGAACTGCGGGCGGCGTATCTGCAGGGGTATACCCGCATCAGGTCGCTCCCGGAAGGGTATCCGGTACGATTGGAGACCTTGCTGGCGGCGCGGCATCTCGCGTCGATTCGCTGGATTGCGGGCAATAAAGATAACCCGGTTATCCGGGGGCGTGCGCCGGGAATCATTGCGGCGCGAACGGACATGCTGCGGCATTTCCTGGATACCGGGGAGTTGGTTGAGTAGATAAGGGTATTGATGACAACAAAACGATTCTGGCTTGGACTCTTGCTGGTAGTGGTATTGGGAGGTGTCGTTCTGATCGTTGCTGCCGGGCTATTTGCACCGGAAGTTTCAACGGTGATGGAACAGGCCTGCCTGACAGGGGCAGAAGGGGATGATTGTATTCGTTTCCCGATGGTGTCCGGGTTATCCCTTTCAGGCGTGGAAGTTACGCTGCCGGATGATTTTGATGGGGATTATACCCTGGTCGTTGTGCCGTTTGACGACGACCAGCAGCTTTTGGCTGAAACCTGGCTGCGGCCAGTACAGGCTTTGGCCGCGCAGTATCCTGGCCTGACCTACTATGACGCAGCAGTGATGCCCGATCTCGCGCCTGCCGTCCGGGTCGTGGTGCGGGTTGGGTTGAACGCGCTCATCACCGATCCTCACCTGCGTGATGTGACGGTTACGTTGTTCTTGCGGGATCGGGATCTGTTTTTGGATGCGCTGGATATTCCAGATTTTGACTTGATTCAGGTGTTTCTACTCAACCGGAGTAGAGAAGTCATCTGGCGTGGCAGTGGTGAATATACTGTCAAGCAAGGAGATAGCCTGATCGCACTGCTTGACCAGTTGCCTGCTCAGGCTGAATAGCAGAACAACATTTATATATGAAGGATGATTGGATGTTCAAACAAAATTTCAACTCGAATACCAAGCTGCAACTTTGGGGATGGATACTATTTGTGCTGTGCGCCGGGCTTTACCTGGCGGCAAACATTGAAGCCAAAAGTACACTGGGGATTATCGGTAGTATCGTCTTTTTGGTCGCGTGTTTTGTCTTTATGATTCCCCTGATGCGGGAAGCACGATAGACCAAGGTCATACGCCCAGGTCGCGCCGTTGGAAGCGCCATACTGCCGCTGCCAGTAGCAGGATACTGGCGACTAGTAGGATGGCGATGTTTCCCCAGTTGAACCCATGTTGGATCACGCCCGCTGGATCATAGTAATGATAGAAAGATATCACGCTTATGGCGCGTGCCAGGGAGGCCTGACTTGCCATGCCGCCCATGAATTCCAGGAAGAAACTACCGACGATGATCGCGCCACCTACTCGCGCTACAGTGGATCGTCTGCGGAAGACCGTGCCGGCAAAAATGGTAAAGCCCAACACCATCAGCACTGAGGGGAGCATGTTGAACACCGTTTCCGCGAGTCGCTCGGTTTCAATTGTCAGGACATGCGCGGTCAGTTCGCCGCCCCACAACCCCAGGAAAGACAGGAAAACCATCCCCGTGATAATAAGGGTGTACGCTGCTGCTTTTTCGATTACCATCCGCCACCGGGGGAGTGGCAGAGAGAGCAGCACGTCCAGAATACCAGACTCCTCTTCGTTGGCGCTGACATTCAACCCGGCAATCACCGCATACAGTGCATACATCAGAACGATCCAGCTAAAAAACTCCCCGGAAAGATACCCTTCTGGGGTCGCAGCGAAGGCGGTATCCTCGCCCAGGAAAGCCTGGTAAACTTGCGGTGGCAGCATTTCGATGATTTTCTGATAAGCCTCCAGGAATCCCGAATAGGGGAGTAAGCTGATGGTGAAAAAGCCCATCGCACCGCAGCCAATGCCCCAATATAAAACCTGCTTCCAGTTCTGGCGCAGTGTCTCGATAAATACCGCACCGCGACTCGAACGATAGTTTACTGAGGAAGGAACTGTTTGCATGGGGTTTCTCATTTATCCATGATGACAGACGACCTTTTTTTATTGTAACTCTGCCAAACGAAAAGAATGCCACCGATTATTGGTGACATTCTTCGCGCTCTCGGACTGCTATGGTGTTTAGATGCCTACATCCCGCCGCTGGAAGAACCACAGCGCCGCGCCCAGCATCAGGATAGTAATCGCCAGCAGCAGACCGACGTTACCCCAGACAATCCCGCTTTTCATCACGCTGGTGCTGTCATAGTAGTTGTAGAACGATATCCACTTGATGTTCTCTGCCGGAGATCCCATTGCCATGTCAGCAATCGTATCCAGCATGAAACTGCCCATGACAAAGGCCGCCGTGATACCGATTGCCAGTTTCTTGCCGCGGATGACTGCGCCAATCAAAATCGTGAACGCCAGGATGAACAGCATACTCGGCAGAACATTGAGTGTAGTGACAGCCAATCGCCCGATATTGAGTTCATAGTCTACCAATTGAGCGCCAACCCACAGCCCAGCGAAGATCAGCGCGATAACCACGATGAGGGTGACAGTGTAGGCCAGGAACTTTTCGATCAGTACTTGCCAGCGTGGAATGGGTAGACTCAGCAGCATATCCATGGTGCCGTTGTCTTCTTCGAATACCGTCACACGCAGCCCCATGATAATTGGATAGACTGCCAGCATGGTCAATGTCTTGCCGAAGAACCCCACCGTAATGAACCCTTCAGGTGTCGCCAGATAGCTGATGTCGTCCCCGACACCGACTGCTTGCAGCAGGAAGGGTGGCATCCGAGCGAAAAAGTCCATCATCGCTTGAAGCCCCTGAGCGTCTGGTACGATCATGATGACAAACATCCCCATGAGTCCCAGGCCGACACCCCAGTAGAGCATCTGAAGCCGACTCTGCCGTAGAATTTCCTTAAATACAGCGCCATTCATAAGCGTATCCTCCCTATAAACCTATATCCCGGTGGTTGAAGAACCACAGTGATCCGGCCATCAATACGCCCGTGATTCCTAGCAAGAGGGCTATATTGCCCATATTCAGCCCGTTGACAATGACCCCACCACTGTCATAGTAGGTGTAGAAAGAGAATTTCTGCACGACCTGTACCAGGTCATTGGTGACGGCCTTGCTGACAAAGTCCATGAAATAGCTAGCAGCGATAATCCCGGCGACAATGCCGATGGCAACCGATTTTCGCCTGACCAGCACGCTCACGAAAATAGTCAGTGCGATCATGAACAGAACGCCGGGCAGCATGTTCACTGTTGCTTCTACCAATCGTCCCGTGTTGAGTTCCAGCGCCGACTGCTGTATGCCCAGCAGCAGGCCAACGAGCGAAAAGACGACAATGAGCAGGGTGAGTACCATATGGGCTGCGGATTTTTCAAGCACAAGCCGCCAACGAGCCAGCGGCAGACTCAGCACGATGTCCAGAATACCCTCGTCTTCTTCATTAGCCGTCACATTCAAGCCGGCTAAAACCGCGTAGACTGCCAGCAGCAACAGGGCATAGCCAAAGAAACCGAATCCGATGAACCCTTCCGGGGTTGCCAGCATCGCCGCGTCTGAAGCCCCCAGCAGTTGCATAAACACTGGAGGCAGAGTCTCCGCCATCGCCTCGAATTGACTGAGCGCACTCATATCCGGGATGATGACCAGGATATAGTAGGCCAGCAGCCCCAGCCCGATGCCCCAGTAGAACGCGCCTCGCCAGTGCATCTTGAGCGTATTCACGAAGATCACGCCGCTCATGAGGTTTGCTCCCCAGATGAGTTGTTGCCGTAGAACGCCAGGAAAATTTCCTCCAGGGTCGGTTCTTTGGTCTGGACGCTCACGATATAATGCTTTTCCACTGCCCGCAGCAGCGGGTCAAAATCACCGCTCAACCGGACTCTCAGACTGTGGTCTTCTCTGACAACTTCGCTCACACCCGGCACTTGTTCGACCACCTCTGGCGCGACAGCTTCACGGAAATTCAGAGTCACCCAATGGAAATTGGTGTGAGTCAGGTTGTCCACCCGTTCCACCGCTTTCAGTTCACCATTCCGCAGGATGCCCACCCGGTCACAGATGGCCTGGACTTCACCCAGGACATGCGACGAAAGGAAAACGGTACGTCCGGCAGCGCGGGCTTCCAGCATCATGTGGTTGAACGTCTGCTGGAGCAGCGGGTCGAGGCCGCCGGTTGGCTCGTCCAGGATCAGAAGATCAGGCTTGTGCATCATCGAGACGACCAGGCCCAATTTGCGCCGGTTGCCGGAAGAATAGGCCCGCACTTTCTTCGAGAAATCCAGGCTGAGTTGTTCGGCAAGTTCGTGGGCGTGCTTGACCATGGAGCCGTCATCCCCGCGCACACTGGCGACATAATGGACGACCTGTTTCCCGGTCAAGTTTTTCCATAGGTTGAGTTCCCCCGGCAGGAAACCGATCCGGTGATGTAGGGCGACGCTGTTCAAGTTGGCGTCCTGGCCGAAGATGCTGGCGTGCCCCTTTGTCGGGCGGATCAGGTCAAGCAGCACGCGGATCGTCGTGGTTTTGCCTGCGCCATTTGGCCCCAGGAACCCAAAAATTTCACCAGGCTGCACACTGAGATTCAGATTCTTCAGCGCCAGTACAGATTCTCTGCCACTTTTGTAAACTTTCGTGAGATTGTCCGTCTGAATGACGGGATTTGCCGCCATGATGGGTTACTCCTTCTACTGTTCATTAGCATGGTTGGACGGCGAGAATTGCTTTTTGGCCGCTTCGATCACCTGCCGGATGATCTGTTTCCCGGCTTGTTGGCTGGCCTCATCTGGTGTGCCATAGGCGCGGGTGAGCATTTCGGATGTTTCCTCAATGACGGCCAGAAAATCCGGCGCTTCATCGGGAGGGACAATTTCGTCAACTTTGACCAGACCATAAGCGATGCCGCTCATGAGATAGGACACCACCTCCGGGTCTGCATCTTCCCGCAGCGCGCCCGCTCCTTGCATCATGCGGAGGAAATCTTTCCCCATGAGGAACTTTTGGCGGATTAACTCCGCTTCCTGTCCAGAGAGAAAATCTCCCAGGATACGGCGGTCACGGGTAAACAGCGCCTTCATAAACGGATGTGTATGCAGCCCCGCCAGCGAATACTTGTACATGCTGAACAGGGAACCTCCGTCCGAGGCGGCTTCCAGCTTTGAAATCCAGGTATCAGCATAGCGCCAGACTTCGCGCCAGATGAGCGCCTGAAAGAGTTCGTCCTTGCTTTTCCAGTGCAGGTAGATCGCCCCTTTAGAAACCCGCGCTTCACGGGCGATGTCGCTGACGGTGGTTTTGTCATAACCGTAATGCAGCACCAGGCTGGCCGCCGCATCCAGGATGCGGGTTTCGCGCTCTAAGTTTTGGTGGTTTTCATCTGTCAAAATCGCCAGTCTGTCCTTTGTTGTGACCGTATGACCAAAAATGCAAATCTGGTCAAATCGTATTCTAATTTGCAAAAAAAACACCCCCAATTATTGGGGGGTAGGGCACTCAAATTACTGTTAATTACCTACGACGACTTCGACGGAATCTTGGGTAGCAGCCAGCCGAGGAAAGCTTCTTCGGAGCGGCTTTGCATCAGGACCCGCCCCGGCCCGGTGAGTTCGCAGACCAGTCCTTCACCGCCCAGTAAAGTCGACTTCCAACTCCCGGCCTTGCGTACCTGGAAACCAATAGACGTGTCAAAACCGACGATATGCCCGGTGTCCACTGTGTAGGTCTGCCCGGCGGCCAGGACTCGTTCCTCGATTGCACCGTAGGAGGCGATTACGACTTTGCCGCGCCCGCTTACTTTGAGCAGAATCAATCCGCCCCCACCAAAAAATCCTTTCGCGCCGCCCCACTTGGAGTCGAACGTTACGCTGATTTCGCTGGCGACGTAGCCCCCACTGCGGAGCAAAAACTCATCGTTGTTGATCTCCAAAGTGCGCATATCGCCGGGTAGTGAGGGAGCAACCGTGATTTCACCGCCCTGTACTGGGGCGGTGTAGGTGTTCTGGAAAAAGCTTTCACCGCCAACAACCCGTTTCAGGCCGCCTAAGAATCCGCCTTCAGCTTTAGTTTCAACAGTGACTCCAGCACTGTAGCTGACCATCGCCCCTGGCTCAACCTTGATCTCTTCACTTGATGACAGAGTCAGTACGCCGAGGGAAAATGCCGGTTGATGTTTAATTGTTACATCCATGAATTTACTCCTTTTTGCTTTGGCATGATTTCATGCTACCCATAGTATATGAGAAATTTCCGAGAAAGTTGGCTGATTAAGGACAAGAATCAAAAGCGGGCATGATATAGGTCATGCCCGCCGGGTGGACGGTGCGAAGTTAGGGCTGCCGCTGAAGCCGGGGCTGTACCGTTTCCTCGTGTATCGGACGTTCCGGCTGTTGAAGCCGTTCTCCGACAAAGACAAGTGCCCTACCGAACGATGCTAACACCTTTTCGTAAAGCCATCTTTGGTGTGGAAGCTGCTGTGCCAGGCGTTCCTGATCGGCTGTATTTTGAAATTCCCGATGTTTGAGTTTTTGTAACTCGTATTGATTGGGTGGTAAAGGCCACATGATAATTCACTCCCCCTGTGCATGGTGCGGTTATCTACTCTATACGCAAACGGTGGGCAGAACGTTGCTCACCCCGCAGAAAAACCCCGGATGCTGGGGTAGCATATGTTCATTGTATGTCACATATAGTGAGATGTCAACACCTTATGACCTTCTGAGGTCTTAAATGACCCTTTATAGTCCAAATCGGTCTATTGCCAACAATATTCTCTGGTGTTGATGGAATGGTGGGCAGATGTGAGGTAGAAAACGAAAGGGAGGGAATGATTTCCCTCCCCGTAGTTTGCTACGTCGTGTCTATGGCGTCAGGTGAGTGGTACCATGTGGATGATGGTGACACCGTCTCCGCCTTCTTTGGGGGTGGCAGGCGTAACTTTGGAGATGAGGGGATGGTTGCCAACCCGCTCCAGCACAGCTTTCCGCAGCGCGCCTGTGCCTTTGCCATGAATGATGCGGGCGAAAGGCAGGCCGGAAAGATAGGCTGCGTCAATATAGGTTTCCAGCCGTTTCAGGGCTTCGTCTACACGATTACCGCGCAAGTCGAGTTCCAGCCCCGGCGATTGACCTTTCGGCGCAACCGGGTCCGGTGATTTGTCGTATTGGCGCTGGTGTCCGCGTTTACGGGTGCGCTGCGGGCTGGCGCTGCGTGGTGCCAACTCATCCAGTTTGGCACGGACTTTCAGTGTGCCGACCTGAACCACCGCTTCGCCCCGATCTATTTCCGAAACTTTCCCCTCCGCGTTAAGTTTGGGCAGGTAAACGTTATCGCCTAAACGGGGCGACCACTCGTTGACGTAGACCAGTTCACCTTCGTTTTCTACCGGTTCCTGGGCATCAACCGACAGGGTAGCGGCGCTGTCCTGAAGCTGCTTGAGTTTCTCTAACGGCAAGGATGCTGTTCGCATTTCGTTGCGCAGCTGTTTGATCTCTTTCTGGAAGTCCTTGATTTCGGCTTCCGCCTGCCGTCGGGCTGAGGCGATGATGTCGCGCCGTTCATCTTCAATCTTATCCAGCCGCGCCTGAAGCTCGATACTCTGTTCCTCGACTTCCTCACGCAGCGCTGCGATGACGGCATGATTACTGCGGATTTCCGCCCGTGTGCGCTGGATTTCATCCAATAAGTCATCGGCCACCAGTTCTTCAGTGGCGACCATACCGCGTGCGTTTTCGATGATTTCCGCCGGGAGTCCTAGCCGTGAGGCGATTGCCAGCGCATTAGAACGCCCCGGCAGCCCGACAATCAAGCGGTAAGTCGGGCGCAGCGTTTCCAGGTCAAATTCGACACTGGCGTTACGCACGCCGCTGGTTTCCACGCCGTAAATCTTGAGTTCCGGGTGGTGGGTCGTGACAATCGTCGTCACCCGGCGATCAACCAGGTGATTCAGGACTGCCCGTGCCAGCGCCGCACCTTCCGCCGGGTCGGTGCCAGCGCCTAGCTCGTCCAGGAGGACAAGGGATTGCTCGTCGCATTCACGTAATATCTGGATGGTGTTGGTCATGTGGGAGGAAAAGGTGCTGAGGGATTGCTCGATACTCTGTTCGTCGCCGATGTCGGCGTAAATCCCGGTAAAAACGCTGAGTTTGGCATCCTCAGCCGGGACTTGCAACCCACACTGCGCCATTAGCGATAGGAGACCGATGGTTTTGAGGGAAACCGTCTTGCCGCCGGTATTCGGCCCGGTGACGACCAGCACCCATGTCGCCGCGTCCAGTTCCACATCAATCGGGACGACGTTACCGGAGAGTAAGGGATGACGCGCCCCTTGCAGGTAAATCGTGCTACCAGGATGTTCCGGGTTTTTATGATCGGGCTTGAAGGGCCACATTTCCGGCCTGATGGCGTTGATGACTTCGGCGTAACGCGCTTTGGCGAAAATCAGGTCGAGGTGAGCCATGACTTCCACCGTCCGCACGATGTATTCCGATTCATGCCCGACTTCCTGGGTGAGCGCAACCAGAATCCGGCGAATCTCGTTCTCTTCATCCAGTTGCAGTTCGCGCCAGGCGTTGTTGAGTTCCACCGTCGCCAACGGCTCAATAAACAGGGTGGCACCGCTGGATGATGAATCGTGGACGATGCCGGGGATACGCCCCTTAAACTCTGCTTTTATGGGGATGACGTAACGCCCGTTTCGCATGGTGATGATTGCTTCCTGCAAAAACGGCCCGTTCGTACTGGAATTGACAATCCGGCTCAGTTTAGTCTGTAACCGATCAAAGGCGACTTTCAAATCACGCCGGATGATGGCGAGTTTGGGGCTGGCGCTGTCTAAAATCTCACCTTTGTCACTGACGACCCGTCCGATTTCATCTTGCAGGTGGGTACACTCTTCTGCTTCGTTGACAATGTCCGCCAGCAGGGGATACTGCCCGCGCATCCGTCCCAAAGTGCGGCGCAGGCTGGTTGCCCGGCGCAGCGTGTAACGGATGTCGAGCAGGGTCTGGGGTTCAACGGTGATGCCACGCGTCGCCAGAATCGCCGCGTCGCGCACGTCACGTATACCACCTAGCGAAATGCTGACCTTGTTCTCGAACACCAAACGCGCCTCAGCGGTTTCCTGCTGCCATTCCTGCGCTTCATCCAGGTAAGTCGTGGGTTGCAGATGACGCGCCAGGTCGGCACCAGCAGAAAAAGTCGTATACTGGGCGAGCTGGTCTAGAATTTTATGCAGTTCCAGCGTCTGCGTTGTTTTTTCGTTAATCATGTCCGGTTATCTCTAATCGTTGATTGCCGGGTATATAACGCCCGGCCACACTGCCGGTTGAGAGTATAGTGGACGGGGGAAACAGAGTCAATTGTGAGGTTTTAAGGGGTCACAAAGGGTACATGCTTTGTTGAATGGTTTCACTGGTCAGTTGACGATTCTCAGGGCAAATGGCCTCAATGCCGTTCGCGGGTCTGGATGAAAAGCGCCTTTTTCTCTCCGGGGAGCGTGAAATCGAAGCCACAGGAAATAAAAAAGTTATCCGAGGATGTGATCGCCATCACCTCGAAGATGTTTTTCTCTTTAGCGCGTTCCAGGCAGGCTTCTACCAACCGTTTGCCGATTCCCATGCCCTGTACTTTGTTGGAGACAGCCAAGCTGCGGATTTCCGCCAGCTTTTTTGAGTAAATCTCCAGGGCGGCACACCCCACTAATTCCCCGTCCAGTTCGGCCACGAAGAAATTGGCGAGCCATTCGGTCAATTCGTCAAATGTCCGGTGCAGGAGTTTGCCTTCTTCCACGAATGGTGTGATAAACGCTTCTAAAATAGGAATATCCGCTTCGACTGCGGTACGAATGATTACCTGGGGGCGGGCTTCCGTCGCCATACGAAAAAATTCCCTATCTGAGTGTCGAACTCATAATTATAGATGAGCCAATTATTCAATTCAGTATACGCTTGAAGCAGTGTGTTGGAATCTTCAAGGCTGCCCGTAACCCAAGGCATATAGTCCACCTGCAGGATCAGCACATAAGGGGGTAACGCTGCCCAGAGTGTATCTACGGCTTCTTCTTTCCATTCAGGCGGATACCATTCCGCCACCAAAGGAAACTGGAAAATGAAGCGGGTCGCCGGGTTCAACTGGCTCATGTAGTACACTTCAGGCCGGAAACCCCAGATGAACAGCGAGTCGCCGGGGACAACCCGTTCACGCAGGAGATTCGATACCGCTAGCGATTCGTCTGCTATGAACTCACCCCCCTGGAAGTGATGGTAATATTCGAGCTGTGTCTCCTGCCCGCTGAGGTACGGCCAGGCTAACGGCCAGATACCAGCAGCCAGGATTACCAGAAAACCGGCAACCACGCCGACTGTCACTAGACGCGCAGCCGTTTTGAGTCTGCCGAGCAGCTTATCTACGGTATCTGCGGCCAGCAAAACGAGTGGTGGCAGCATCGGCAGCCAATGGTAATCATACCCTTTAGCCTGCACCAGCATGATGAGCAGTCCGGCCAGCAACCAGATCAGCACCAATTGCCAGCCTGTGTCGGTTGGTTCGCTGTCTCTGCGTTTAATGAATACCCATAACGCGACCAGTACCCACAATAAACCCCACTGCTGCCAGCGAAAGCCAATCGCTGTTGCCAGCAACTCGCGGAAATCATCGGCATTAAACGTCAGTGCCGTATATTGCGAGGTCACGCGGGCGCTTTCCAGCAAAGCATCGAATGCGCCCTGGGCCGCCAGCAGTGCCGCGCCGCCCACGATCACCAGCAGCCCACCGATCACAAAGCCCGCAACAGGCGCTCTTGAACGCCGCCATCGGTCTGCCATTTGTCTACTGACTGACTGAGGGGCAAGGGCTTGCTCACCAGTTTGGGGCGTGATGAGTAGATATGCCACCGCCAGCCCCACGCCAAACAGCGCAAAGGGATATTTGAACCACACCGCATACCCACTCAACAGGCCCGCTACCAGCGCCCAGGCAAACGCCCGCCGCCCGGTCAAAGCGTCTCGTGCCTTAAACGCCGCAACCACCGCCAGCGTCATCGGCAGCGCCGCGATTCCGTCATTCTGCGTCAGTGTCCAGAATGATTCCGTGAAGTAGAATGTCGGGAAAATGAGCGCAGCCCACAGCCCCACCCGCCGGTTGGCGATGCGCCGTCCCAGCCAGTAGAGTGCCACCATTATCACAGGGACAATGACTAGGTCAAGCGCCCGCAGCGCCGCCGTCGTGCGTCCCAGTGTCAGCATCGTCAGGGCATACACGTAAAACACGGCGGGCGGTTTGGGATTCCATAGTTCGGTATACGGGATGCGCCCGTTGAGGATGCCGCGCCCGATGGTGGCGAACTCGCCCTGGTCGCGCCCTAATGGGTAGGTCAGGGTAGGGAGCACCAGCAGCAGCACCAGCAGGATGAGTCCCAGCAGCAGCGCACGATCACGGCGGAGAAGGCGAGTGTACAGAGCAGCCACGATACGACTTTATAGCCCCCCGACGATTCGGGCGATGAGGATGGCGATACCCAGCGAGAGGAGTAGCAGCACCCAGGCAATCAGCCGCCCGCTGGACTGCGCCTCATTAATCGGTTTCTCTTCGACGGTGACGTTGCCGAGCAGGTCCACATAAAAGTCGAGATTCTTGCCCCGCCGTGTCAGTCGTGCCATATAATCATGCCCGGTCACGCGCACCCAGCCGAATTCCTCGCCTTCCCAGTGGTCGCCCAACCGTTCACGGATGGCGTCCTCCAGCAAGGTTCGCGCTTCGTCTGGGGAGATCGGTTCCAGTTCCTCGCTCATGGTGCTACCTTAGTATCTGTCCAGAGGTGACTTCTCAGAGCCGTATCGAAATTCAGACGGTAGGGGCATGATATATCATGCCCCTACGAAATTCCAGAATATCCGAATGGGTTCCTGAAGGTATGCTTTCATACTGCTGAGGGCGACTGAATTACTGCCCCAATGCATCCCAGACTTCCAGTTTGGCCTTCACGCGGCGGATGACTTCATCGGTGAACTCACTGGTGGATGCCTGCCCGCCCAGGTCAGACGTGCGAACCCCATCGTAAACCGTTTCCATGGCCGATTCGTAAATGGCACGGCTGGCGGCGGTGGCTTCCGGTGTGCGGACATAGCGCATAACCGCCCCCCCCGCCAGAATCATCGCCATCGGATTAGCGACATTTTTACCCTGGAGACTGGGCGCTGTGCCGTGTGGTGCTTCGGTGAGAGCCACTTTCACCTGGAAATCTTCATCAAAGCTGAAAATCACCGACTCCGCCCCGGCAATTGTGCCGAACATCTTCAGCACGAGGTCACTCAGATTATCGCCATCCCGGTTCAGAGCGGGGATAACGAGCGCCTCACCGCTGGTTTCCAGCAGCAGGGCATACGTGGCGTCAATGAGCTGGGGATTATAGGAAACGTCGGTGTAACGGGCGGCCACCGCATCCAGCTCTTCCTTGAACATGCCTTCGTAGGTCGGGCTGACGGTGTATTTCGGCCCGCCGAAGACCTGAGCATTGTTGCGCTTGGCATAGCGGAAGGTAAACTCCGCCACCGCCCGGCAAGTGCGGCGGGAAAGGCGGCGCGTGCTGTAGGCAATTTCGTCCAGCCCTTCGCCTTCACGCCACTCTTTCGCGTTGTACTCCCCATCAACAGCCATACGGACAACCGCGATGGGCGCATGGATACCCGCCAGCGGGCGCACCGAAGGAATACGCCGCCCGGTACGCAGAATCACCTGCCCGTCAATCAGTTCGCGCAGCAGGGCATTCGGGCTCCCCACATCGTCGGGGTCGCCAGGGGTAATCGTGGCAGCTTTGATACCGAGTCCGGTTTCTTTGATTCGCGCCGCCGCGTCATATACGACTTGATTTTTGGTTTGGCGGCGATTTTCCAGTGAAAGATCGAAGGTCTCAAACTGGATTGGGCAGCGCGTCACCGCTGGGTCAATCACGCGCAGGGCTTCGTCCAATAGCTCCTGACCGGTCTGGTCGCCCTGAAGTATAACAATGGTTCGTTCACTCACGTCGCTTTCCTTTGCTCCTGGCATCGCTTCGTGGTTTCATTGTAGAGCAAAAAGAGGTTCCTTAGAATGCTCGATTGTCATAGGTAAAAAAGATGCCTTGTTACCTTGCTGTGGCGATTTTCTCTGCTTGTTGCGTCATCTAACGAAGATGAGCGTAGGCTAATCGCCCGATTCCGGGGCTGAGTTTTGGGTGTTTTTGCGCTATCATTGCAAAAATAACTGCTGGTGAACAACATCTCAGCGGAGGAATGAAATATGAAAAAGTGGTTTTTAGCCGCCGGGCTGGTGGCGCTGCTGATCTGGAGTGGCTCTACCGTGCTGGCGCAGTCCAGCGTGGAATATTTTTTTGTGGCTTGCGAGAATCAGGCGGTTATGAATCTGTCTGGTGAAATGGGTGCGGGCTACGATGTATACTATCAGGTATTTTCGGCTTCGTCCGGTACCGGCAACGCGCTGACCGGCCTGCGTCAGGTGGCCGTAGATGGCACGTTTGCCTTTAGCGAAAGCGTGCCTTATAACAACGGGGCAACCGTGCCTTTTGGCGGATTCGCTAGTGCCAGGATTATCATCGCCAGCGCGAGTGACTCGACCCGCACCATCTACGAGACAACGGTGGACGATATACAGGATGGTTGTTCCAGTCCGCTGAATACCGTCGGAACGAGCGTGGATGCAGGCAGTGAAAATGCCAACCAGACCGATGTCGGGCCGGGCATCCAGTCGCCTTTTGGCGGGATTATCAACCCGAATATCAGCGCGACTCCTGAACCGCTGGTGGTGATTGGTGCGCGGCAGATTGTCGAACCGGGGCGTTCACAGACCCCGGGGATGATTTTCGCCCAATGCAATGATTACCCCCGCGCTAATCCGGGTGTGCTGTACGATAATGACAATATCATCGTGTTCTGGTCATGGTTCGCCAAAACGCAGGCTGAAGTGGAAGACCACCTGGCGCACGCGCAGTATTCGGTCACGCTGAATACCGCTCCCTTTACCAATGTGGTTGCCAGCCCGATTGAATTGCGGAATGGAGATTATTGGGTGTTCTTTAGTGCCGCCATTGGGCATCTGTCACCGGGCAAGTATGGTGTGGAATATAAGCTGACGTGGGATGCGGCCATTACCGATGGTTACGGGGATTACGGGCCGGACACCGAAAACCCTGCCGAAAACGGTGATTGCACGTTCTTTATCCTGCCGAACCCAGATAATACGCGCATTACGGACTATAACGGTAGTTACAGCTTGCCGACGAACTAAATTCGCAGCAGTTCTTAGCTTATAGACGGGGATTCCTATATGGATTCCCCGTATGCTTTCCTCGCTGAATTTGAAGTATTTCTATTCCAGAATACTATTTTAGCACATTTGTACAGTTGAGAATGTCGCAAAAAAAGCGATAATAGAAACTGTTACTGTATAGGTGATTCTGGGAGATTGTCAGCCGCTATGTCCGACCATGACTATACCCTCGAACCGGGTGAAGAACTCACGTACTGCACAGTCCATCCAACTCGTGAGACGGGTTTGCGCTGTAACAAATGTGGGCGGTATATGTGTGCCGAATGTGCCGTATTGACGCCGGTGGGGTATCGCTGCCGGGAGTGTGTGCGCCAGCACGAGGACAAATTTTACACGTCCTCGCAGCTTGATTATGTGATTGTCGCGGCGGTTTGTGGGGTGTTGAGCGGTATCGCGGGGTATATTATCAGTTCGATTGGCTTGTTTCTGATTTTGATGATCTTCATCGGCCTGCCGGTTGGGGGGATGATCGGTGAGGTCGCGCTCCGAGCCATTCAGCGGCGACGTGGGCGGCAGTCAGGCAATATTGGGGCAGTGGCGGCGGTGATCGGTGGCTTCCTGGGCGGCTTTATCCAGAATTATTCGTTATATTCTGGATATATCAATCAGGGTGGGCCTGGCAATCAATCCGTTCCGCTGGATTTCGTGTTTAATGTGACTATTCAGGACCTAAGCCTACTGGTCTTTGTTGGGGTAGTGGCGTTCGCCGTGTACGGGCGCTTCAAGATGCGAATTTGAGGGGTATATGCTGGAAGAGCTGCGAATAGAGAATTTCGCCATTATTGACCGGCTGGAACTGAACTTTGCACCGGGTTTTAACGTGATTACCGGGGAAACCGGCGCGGGGAAATCCATTATCATTGATGCCGTTGAGCTGCTCCTGGGGGGGAAAGCTGATTCGGGCATGGTGCGTGCTGGGGCGGAGAAGGCCATGATTGAAGGGGTCTTTGGTTTGAACTCCCTGGTGACGGCGCTGGTGCAGCCCATTCTGGAACGTGAAGACCTGTTAGAAGACGCAAGTGCCGATTATGTGACCCTGACTCGGGAAATTCGTAGTAACGGGCGCTCAACCGCACGGGTGAATGGGATTACGACCAATCTGGACATCCTGAAAGAGGTTGGCGCGGTGCTGGTGGATGTTCACGGCCAATCGGAGCATCTGTCGCTGCTGAATTCCCGCTCGCATATTGATTTGCTGGATCGGTATGCCGATCTGATGGAAATGCGGTTGGCGGTGGCGTCGGTTGTGGAGCGTATTAACGGTATACGCCGGGAGATCGGGCATCTGCTGGACGACGAGGCAGCACTCAAGCGGCGGGCGGAGCAGCTTCGCCATGAAGTCGAGGAGATTGAGGCGGCGGCTCTGAAACCGGGTGAGGACAAAGACCTGCTGACCGAGCGTACCCGGATGGCGAACAGTGAACAACTGGCGACTCTGACCGGCGAGGCGCTGGCGCTGTTGTATGGCGATGACAGCGGCGACGGGCAGATGGCAGCGGTTGACCAGTTGATGCAGGTCGGGGTTCTGATGCAGAAATTGCTGAACATAGACCCCAAGCTGAAGGACGACTATGAACTGGCGGAAAGCCTGGGCGCCCAGGCGGAAGAACTCTCGCTGAATCTGCGGCGGTATGCGGACACGGTGGAGTACAACCCGGAACGGCTGGATGAAGTTGAAGAGCGGCTTGAACTCATCAACAAACTGCGACGGCGTTACGGTACAACGATAGAACTTATCCTTGAATACGCTGAAAAATCCCGGAATGAACTCAATGGAATCGAACACAGTGAGGAGCGGCTGACCGAACTTCGGGAAGAAGAGGACAAACTGTTGCGTCACATCGGGGAATTGGGCGGGAAAATCAGCCGAGTGCGCCGGATGTTCGGCCAGAAGCTGGGTGAGCGCATTGTGAAGGAACTGGCCGATTTACGCATGGAGCGGGCGCAGTTTGAAGTATCTGTTACTCAGCAGGAAAAAGCGGACGGCTGTTTCGTCAACGGGCAACGACTGGCCTTTGATGGAACCGGGATTGATAACGTCGAGTTCCTGATGACGGCTAACCCAGGTGAACCGCTGCGCCCATTAGCGCAAGTGGCGTCTGGTGGCGAGACGGCGCGGATTATGCTGGCACTCAAACGGGTGCTGACGCAGGCTGACCAGACCCCGACCCTGATTTTTGATGAAATTGACCAGGGTATCGGCGGGCGTGTGGGCAGTGTCGTTGGTGAAAAACTGTGGTCGCTCTCGTTGAACCACCAGGTGTTGGTGGTGACACATCTGGCGCAGCTTGCCAGTTATGGTGACAGGCATTACCGGGTGAGTAAGCTTATTGAAGGGAATCGCACCCGGACTCAGGTGATCGCGATGGAAGACACGGCTCGTGTGAACGAGCTGGTGGAGATGCTGGGGACGCAGGGCGAAAGCGGTGTCCTCAGCGCCCAAGACATTCTGGCACAGGCGCAGCAGTACAAGAAAAAACATCACACCATGTAGATTGCGAAGATGCCTATACTATTCGATGCCCCAGGATTGTTCAGCCTGGGGCATGTTTTTTAGTCTTGGTAACGCTGCCGGATAGTGGGAATGAGATAGTCTTCAAAGGCATGAAGCAGGTCATATTGAGGCGACCATCCCCAATCGGCTTCAGCCGCGGTGTCGTCCACTTCTGCCGGCCAGGTGTCGAGGATATTCTGCCGCTGGAGATGTGGCTCGAAGGTAATTTTCGCCCCGGAAAACGCCGAAGCCGTCAAGTCGCGTAGTTCGGCGGCGGCAGGACTGAAGCTGGTCACGTTATAGACAAGCTGAGATAATTTTTCACGGGGGGCATCTGCCAGTTTGAGGAGCGCTTGAACGGCATCAGGCATCGCCATGAAGGGAATGCGCGTATCCTCACGCACGAAGGCGGCATACGGTTTGCCGGACGCAGCCGCATGTAGCATTTCCGGCGCGAAGTCGCTCGTGCCGCCGGTTGGTACCGTTGTTGCGCTGATGAGACCGGGAAAGCGCACACAACGGAAGTCTATCATGTGTGTTTCGCGGGTCGCGGCGAGTTGCCGGTAGTGACGGGCATAGTAGCGACCCAAATGCTCACAGTAAAGCTTGTTCATGCCATACATAGTGATCGGCGTGTTGTATTCGCGCTCTTTGATTGGCTTTGATGCGGCTTTCGTGTTCAGGTCAGGTAGACCGTAGACTGCAATTGAACTGGGATAAATGAATTTGACCGGTTTTTCACGCATTCGGGACTGTTCCAGGGAGAGTCGCAGCAGGTTGATCGTCCCCTGCACATTCACACGATGCGCCTGTTCGGGGTTGAATTCCGCATGGGTGGAAAGCAGTGCCGCCAGATGAAAAATCGCATCTATTTCATACTCGTTGGTGAGGGTTTCCAGCATAGCGGTGTCGAGGATGTCACCGACTTTTACCTCATGGACTTTCGCACGCATGGCTTTATCCAGCACGCGAATATCCAGTACTACAATGTCAGGCGTATTCGCTTGTTCTGCCAGGGCGTTAATCAGGCCATGCCCGACCTCACCATTTGCGCCGGTTATCAAAATAATCTTCTTCCGCATTGTCTCTATCCTTTAGCTTGAGTGTGAAGCGCCAATCTGCCTCTATTGTCGCACAGATCATTCCAAACCGGGAAGAAGCATAGATAGTTTAACCAATGAGACACATCAAAACCCCAAACGTAAATTTTCTTCGCCCGGAAGGGGGGGAGATAAGGATATTCTGTTTTGCTGAGGTAGAGCAGGTTACGAAAGCTCTGCCGCAAACCGTCGGATCGCATCAATATGTGCCTGTGGGGAAGCAAGTCCCGCGCCCATTGTGTTGATTCCCAGGTGTGTTGCCCCCAGACCGCGCCAGAATGTGATCGCTGCGGCACGCTCATCTGGTGTCTGTTCCTCCCGCCAAGGGATGCGCACGTCTATGCCGCAGTCTTCCGGGTGGCGACCTACGGCTTCCAGGTAGGTGTGCAGTTTGGCTACCATCTGTCGTGCCTGCTCCTCAGACCGGGTGTTTGCCATCCAGCCATCGCCCAATTGCGCCACCCGCTCTAACACCACGTCCGCGCCACCACCAATCCAGATGGGAATAGGGCGCTGCACCGGAAGGGAATTCAGCCCGGCATCCGGGATAGTGTGGTATGCGCCCTGGAAAGTGACCAGGGGTTTTGTCCACAATTCGCGCAGGACATGAATTTGTTCTTCGGAACGTTTGCCCCGGTTGGTGAAATCTTCGTCCAGCGCGGCATATTCAACCTGATTCCAGCCAATGCCGATTCCCAGGCGCAGCCGTCCGCCAGAGAATACGTCCACCTGAGCAGACTGTTTGGCGACCAGTGCCGTCTGGCGTTGCGGCAGGATGAGTACGCCGGTAGCCAGGCCTATTCGACTGGTTATGCCTGCGAGGTAAGCGAACAAAGTGAAGACCTCGTGGAACGTTTCGCGGTGGGTATATGGGCCGCTCCACCCACCAGGACGTTCTGGGTTCGCACCTAATACATGATCATACGCCAACAGATAGCCATAGCCTAGTTCTTCCGCTGCCTGCGCATAGTCTCGAATCACAATAGGATCACTGCCGATTTCAGTTTGTGGGAATACAACACCGTATTGCATGGGAGTCCTTTCCAATACGCTCTGAATCCGAATTATAGTATCCTCCAAATGCCGGATACAATCTATAACCAGGAGGGCGGAGAGATATTTTTCGCCGGAATTGGGTGTACGTCCAAAACGTTATAAATGCGTTCTGCATATCGGTGATAGACACCGGTCAGGGTCGGTTTTTGATAGATTACACCAGGGCTGAACGAGGTTTGACACTGGTAAAGGGTTGTAGTCTGCGATACAACTAGAATTGGAATGTCGTCATATGATGGACATATCGTATACTCAATCAATAGTTAGGAGTTCCAATGTCCGACAAACAGACACTGATTGATGCGCTCAATAGTGACCTGTCCGGTGAGTTGCAGGCCATTATCCAATATCTGACGTATTCGGCCAAAGTGACCGGCCCCTGGCGTCCGCAGCTGGTCACTTTCATGCAGACCGAAATTCAGGACGAACTACTGCACGCCCAATTCCTAGCGGACAAAATCTCCGCGCTGGGGGGCAACCCGACCACGCAGCCGCGCCCGGTACCGAACGCTGATACGCCCCGTGCGATGCTGCAAGCGATCCTGGCGGCGGAACAGCAGGCTGGTAAGGATTACACGCAACGCGCTAAACAGGCTGAGGAATATGGCGATAAGGGTTTGGCGGTTCAGTTAGAGGATATGGTGCGTGACGAAACCGGCCACGCCGAAGAAACTGCGAAACTGCTTAAAAACTGGGAGTAGGTCGTAACGCATAAGGTGCAATCGCTTTATACGTGCCGATGAAGAATGGATGCCGCGTAACTGATGTGCGCGGCATTTGTTTTCAGAACGATTCCGCCCGCTTTTCTGACTCCGCAATAATTTGCCCAAAACTGAAATTTCCATTATGCTCTCGATCATTTCCGGTATTGTGTGCCGGGACTGAGCCGGGAGGGGGAATGGGATGAAAGCATTTGAATTAGCGCAACTTGTGCAAGAACAGGCTGAATCCAGGCGCCTGTATTATGAATTCCTCAACGAGGGGACGTTGAGCATGGGGCGCTACACGCTGCCTGCCGGAGGGAAAGACCCGCAGCAGCCTCACGACGAAGATGAGGTCTATTATGTGGTCGCGGGACAGGCCATGATTCGGGTTGGGGCAGAAGACCGCCCGGTGCAGGCGGGTTCGATTGTGTATGTAGCGGCACATGTACCGCATTTCTTCCATGCCATCACGGAAGACCTGGATATCCTGGTATTTTTCGCGCCGGGAGAAGGAACAAGTCACGCATGAAAGCCTTGGTCACTGGGGCAACCGGTTTTGTCGGGTCGCATATTGTCCGGGCGCTGGTGGCGGCGGGACACAGCGTCCGTGTGCTGCATCGCACTACGTCCCGGTTGGACGCGCTGGAAGGTGTTGCCTATGAATCGGCCATCGGGGATATTCTTGACCCGGATTCGCTGCGGGCGGCGTGCGCCGGGTGTGATTGGGTCTTTCATGTCGCCGCCGTCGCCGATTACTGGCGTGCCGATCATACCCGGATGTTCAAAGCGAATGTAGACGGCACGCGCTATGTGCTGGAAGCAGCCCGCGCGGCGGGTGTCCGGCGGGTGGTCTTCACCAGCAGCGCGGCGGCGATTGGTTTCCGTGAAGATGGCCTGCCCGCCGATGAAGCGTTCCGGTTTAACCTGCCGCCTGAGCGTTTCCCCTATGGCTATAGCAAGGTGCTGGCGGAAGCAGTCGTTCAGGAATCTGTCGCCGCCGGGCAGGATGTGGTGATTACCAATCCGGTTGTGGTGATGGGGCCGGGTGACCTGAACATGATCTCCGGCAGTTATATCGTGCAGGTCAAGCGATTCGGCTGGTCTGTACCGGTGACATCCGGGGGGATCGCGGTGGTGGATGTGCGCGACGTAGCCGCGATGCACCTGGCCGCCGCCGAACGCGGACAGACGGGCGAACGGTATATCCTGGGGACGGCCAACTATACACACCGTGAATGGTATGGCATGATTGCCGATGTCGTTGGAACTCGTCACCCGTTTCTGCCTTTGCCGGATTTCGTACTGCCTGTGGCAGCGGCAGGGATTGATCTGGCGCGGAAGATTGGCATTCAAACGCCGGTAGATGCGGATCAGACTCGACTGGGTGGGCGCAACATCTACTTCGCCTATGAAAAAGCCTGGGCGGAACTCTGCCCCCCGGGGATTGAGATGTCACAGAGTTTGCAGGATACCTATACCTGGTATCAGGCACATGGCTATATATAGACGCTACAGGTCCATGTCGTAGCGCAGAATCAGAACCGTCCGCCCGATTTGGATTTGCTGACCGACAAGCCAGCGAACCGGTTGGCTGTCTGGTAAACGATTTCCCTTGTAGTATGTACCATTGCGGCTGGTCAGGTCGGTGAGGATCAGGCTGTTCTGGTTCCCTTGTTCCAGCATAAAATGAGAACGGGATGCCTGACTATCATGAATGGTGATGGTGCAGTCCGAACTGCGGCCCACAATAACCTGATGGAAGTTCTCAGGTAGGTATTCAATCCGGGGCTGGTTTTCCGGCTCGATGATCTGAAGGCAGAATCGTCCGGTTTTGTTGATAGGCTCAACCCCAATCGTGATGCCATCCAGCCCATTTACCGGGGGTGAGGGTTTGAAGAGCGGCACAACGTCCATCTGGGACGGGCCTTCCAAAGTAAAGGCCGCTTGTGGCTGTTCCGAGAATTCTGAGGATTGTTGAAATTCCAGCAAGGCCTGGTAAATCTCTCTGGCCGATCCCACTTCCTTGGCACGGTAAGCATCCAGGAAGAAAATTGTGGCTTCTGTCGCTGCCAATGCCTGGTCGAGCGAGATTGGATCGTGATGCGCCCAACGGTTGCGTGTGTCGTAAAGCGTGTCCAGATGCTTGCGTCCGATTTTCCCTAACCGGCCTTCGAAAAGTTTTCTCCAGCGGCGGTGCATGAGCCTTAACCAAGCTAGTGGCTCAAGTTGTTCCACCAGCATTTCCTCACTTCTGAACATCCCGCCATTCAGTCCGTGTTTTTCGGGTTTTAAGGCATTACGCACATGCCACATATAGTTGGCTTTGCTGTAGGATTGCTTATAAGTGCCTAAAATCGGGCGAGCAAGCCCGTCTCTAAAAAGACATAACAGGGTATCAATGTATACACGGATCTGTTGTTCTTCGCTCACGCAACCATCCTTTCGACCATGGAACGGGTAGCTCTGAGGCACACCTAGTATACCCTGTATGGCTACCCCCGCCGCAAAATCAACCGCGTGTCGCCAATCGTAACCATAGTCCCCACCGGCCAGACTGCCGGCACATTGGGTTTGAGTTCCTTGTTTTCAAATTGGGTGCCGTTGCCGCTGCGTAAATCGGTCACCGTAAGCGTATTATCCGGCATTTTTACCAGCAGGAGATGGACCCGTGAAACGCGACGGTCACCGATAATCAGGTCGCTGTTGGTCTGACTGCGCCCTACGATAATCCGATCTTTTTCAACGGTATATTGCTTAGTTTGCCCGTCATCGAGCACAATTTGGATCGTGTATTCCTCACTGGTATAAGGGGTGATTAAATCTGTATTTTCTTCCCCAAACGGGAGGGCGTACAAGGTCAACTCATTACTGGCTGCTGGGTACTGTGCGATCAGATCACGTACCAGCCCGCTGTAGGGAGTCGCGCCAACAACCTCCAGGAGTCGGGCCGCAGTATCTGCCATACGGTTCGAGTCGTCTCCCTGGAGGCGATGGTGCGCCCAGTTATGACGGTGAATGAACAGTTCGTTGACATACGAACGCGCTAAAGGCTGATTTTCTTTGTCAAGGTCATTTACCCAAACACGATTCTGCCAGGCGTATTCCATCAGCCATAGCAAGCCGTACGCATCAATCTCGCGGAGCAAGCTTTCTGTACTTTCAAAGACTCCCTCAGGCGGCGTATAGCCGTTGTTACGGGATTGCAGGATTTTCTGGATTTCCCCCAGGCTGCCACTTGGCCCAAAACGTTCGTGAAAAACACGCAGGACGACTGGCCCCAACCCTTTTTTCAGCACATGCAAAACCTGCTCAGTTGGAATGCCAGCATCCATTATTGCCTTACCCCACTTTTATAACGATCCGATATGTCTATTATAAGGCAAGAGTTTGTATTCCGTTTGCCTAAAAATGAAGGAATCTGAGATGAAAAATCCCCCAGGATTGGGGGATTCTGTTTACAAACCTATGGTATTTATCTGCTTCGGGGCATCTGTGAACTTAGCCCTCACCTTCGCCAACTGGCTCTTTCCCGGTAGTGATGCTCATCCATTCCGGGCGATCTCCGCGTAGATGACCGTAAATGGGGCGTTCGTTCCGCAGAATGTCTACAAATGGGAAGAGATCACGGATACTGAGGAACATGAACCCCTTTTTCTTTTCCACTTCGTAAAACGGATTCGGGAAGATGCTGTCATCGTCCAGGAAATACACATCCATTGTGTAGTTACCGCCTGTACACCGAACCAGAGCGCGAACCCGAATGGGCTGACCGTGAAAATCCTGTTCCTCTAGTTGCCGCCAGATCACCATGTACTCTTTAACTTCAAAAACTTTTGCCAATTCAGTCATGAAACCATCTCTCCGGTGGATTAATGAGTTCTTTTAACTCTATCCGCAAAATGCATTGGCGGCAAGATGAGTGTGAGTGATGGAACGGCTTACTCGCCGTGTCCGTTGAGATGCAGCCGCCAGTAGTCAGGGTGATTGGAATCGGTGTAACGGGTTACATCCATTTCCGATGTCCACGGTTGACCGTCGGGGAGAATAGTTTGCTCATCGAAGACTACTTGGTAGAGAATTGCTCCCCGCATATCCGCGCCCCGCAAATTGACGGCGGAAAGCCGCGTTTGCCACAGATTACTTCCTTGCAAGTGGGCATCGCTCAGGTCGGCGCGATGCAGGTTGGATACGGCCAGGTAGCTTTCAGACAGGTTTGCGCCGCTCAGATTGGCGTCTTGCAGATTGATTTCACGGAGATTGGCTTCGCTTAAATCGGCTTCCCGCAGGTCTGCCGCCTTCAGATTGGTTTCTCCCAGGTATGCTTTTACCAGAATCGCAGCGTGCAGAATCGCACCTTCCATGTCGGCACGTGCCAACTCTGCCCCCTGAAGATTCGCGGCCCGGAGATTGATGCCCTTGAGCGAACCATCCAGGAACCAACCTTTAGCGCGTATTTTCTTCGCTGCGTCCACTGCAACTTGGTTGTTACTGCTGCCCATCTGGGTCAAGAGTTTGTTCTTGATATTGCCGAATAATCCGTCGAACATAACACCTCAGCTCGTCAATCACGGGTGAGCAGATATTCCGTTACCCGGAAGCCAACCCATGTTATCAATAAGGGCAGCACAACTGGCAGAAAGAAGTCCACAATGTAACGCATCGGCCAGGTGAGCGGCAGCATCCGCAACATATTGAGCATCAGAAAATAGAAAAATCCGACCAGGGCAGTTGAGATGACTGCGGAGGAGCGTACAGGCAGGGCAGCACCCATCATCAGGCCGATAGCACCGATCATAAACGGTTCGAGAATCAGGCGTATCATTGCCACAACAGTCCCTAAAATCATTGCTATCCGCGAAATAGCCGGGTAGTCACTGAGAGGAAAGGCTGTTGCGTAGTGTGAAATGATGAGCGGTAAGCCCAAAACCGTCGCTGCAATAATCAGGATGGCAAGGTCTTCGACCTGTCGCCAGATAGATGCGGACACTTTACTGGCAAGAATATTCGTCAGTGGAACCGGGATTGTACGTAGCAATGTGATGGTATCGTTTCGCGTCTCGATCACAATTGATGTCGCCGCGCTGGAACCAACAGCCAGCAGTAGGCGAGCATAGCTATACATTGCAACCGGGAACAGCAGAATAGAGGCGGTAATGGCAGGCAGAGTCAGGTCAAACAAGAATGGGAAAGGCAGGGTCAGTATAATGAATGCTACTTCAACGAGTATGACTTTTAACAGAAAGATGGGTTCAGGGAGAAGCGTTTTCCAGTACCGCCCCAGATGGCGCTGGATAATCGGGTTGGAACGGCGGGCCCAATCCGGCAATCGACGATCTACGTCTTCACTGTAATTTTCCAGCAACCGTTTAATTTTCAGGTTTGTGGGAGGTGATTTCTCTGCGATCATTTTCAGGGGCGTTCCTGCATTGACAACTAACCAATACTTGTTATACCTGTGGTTCTACATGAAGGTTCAACTGATTTTAAGGCTTTCCTTCAGGCAGTGGGATTAAGTCCACGGTTTTCCAGGCGAGAAGTACGTAACCTCAGCTAGTATACTCTAAAATAGTCGGAAAACGATGTATTTCCGATGTGGATCATCTGAGCCGTGTATGTTGGTATCTGCAATTACCGCGCTACTGTGTTCAGGTGGGGTGATGGTAGCCAGATGGTAAAAGAGGTTCCTTTCCCGGTTCCACCGCTGGTTACGGCGATCTGTCCCTGGTGTGCTTTGATAATCTCGTGGGCAATCGGTAGACCCAACCCGGTGCCGCGTCGCGGGCCTCGCGCCTTATCCACCTGATAGAACCGTTCAAAGATGCGGGGTAAATCCTCCGGGGGGATGCCCATACCAGTATCCTGCACGATGACCTCTATGCCACCATGGTTAATCTGTGTTTTAATCCATACCTGCCCACCTGAAGGGGTATATTTCAGCGCATTACTGACTAGATTGGTGAGTACCTGAGCCAGCCTGTCACCATCCCCGAAAATTTCCGGCATGGTTGGGGATTCAATATGCAAAGCGATGTTCTTTTTCTCCGCAACAATCGCCAACCGCTGCCCAATGGCTGAGGTCAGTTGCCCCATGTCAAGTGGCACTGTCTGCATAGAAAGTCGCCCGGCCTGTAGTCGTGCCAGGTCAGTCAGTTCAACCACCAGGCGATTCAAGCGTCCGGCCTCCTCATGAATGATGGTTGCTGCATGAGCCGGGTCTTTGGCTGTGCCATCGATAATTGCCTGCGAATACCCCTGGATAGAGGTCAGCGGCGTTTTAAGATCGTGGGAGATATTGGCGACGAAATCCTGCTGCGCCTGTAAATTCGCCTGGGTTTCAGCGTTCATGGCGTTGAACGCTTCGGCCACCGCCCGGACTTCAGGTGCGCCGCGCACGGGTACACGATGCGCGTAATCCCGGCGCATCACGGCTGCTGCTGCCGCACTCAGGTCATGCAGGGTGCGTATCAGGCTGCCACTGATAATCACCGCGAGGATGAGTGCTACCACCAGCCCGACGATGGCCGCCTGGAGCAGGGGGAGCGCAAGTGTATCCCGAAATTGAGCGATCACCGTGCCCAGTGTTTGTTCCGGCGCGTGGTCAGCGACGAGGACCGCAAAACTGGATTCGTTCGGGCGCAGAACTTCCAGCGCGATATACAGCCACCGGCTGTCACCCGTATTTTTGAAATCACCGAGGGTTGTGCGTACCTGGGTGCTGAGGATGCGCTGGAGAAAAGCGGGAAGCTGGTAAGCCCCATCATCTGTTCTAATCGAAAGGATATCGCCGCGCTGGTAGTCGGCGGCAGTATCCAGGAAAATCGTGCCACTATCATTACTGACATTAGTGAGTATCAGGACACGAACATCATTTTCTTCGGCAAAGGCAATCCCCCGTGAACGGAGGCTGGCTAACCCTTGTAATTGGGTCAGGCGTGTTTCCCCGGTGTTGAGTGTGTTCAGGAATTCGCGCCCGATGGTTGCCAGTCGCTCATAAGTTGGGCCAGTCACGGCGGGTTGTGCCGCCAGAAACAGTAGCAGTGCGACGGTAATGACCCCCAGCGTAACCGCCAGGACAACCAGGTAAGAAGAGACGAATCGCATACGCAAGGACATGTTAATTCGCTTCCAGTTTATAGCCTATTCCCCAGATCGTCTCGATCACGGGAGTCATACCATTCAGTTTGTGGCGCAGGTGAGCAATGTGGACATCTACCGTGCGGGTTTCCCCAGCGAAATCATAACCCCACACGACATCCAACAGTTTTTCCCGGCTGAACACCACGCCGCGATTTTCCGCCAGTGTGAGGAGCAGATCGAACTCTTTCATGCGCAGGTCTATCGGTCTATCTCCAACCAGCACGAGTCGCCGTGCTGGGTCAATTGTCAGGTTGCCGAGTGTAGGCGCAGTATCTGCCTGGGGTGCGGGGCGGGGTTCTACGCGGCGCAGAATGGCTTTGACCCGTGCAGTGAGTTCGCGGGGATTGAACGGTTTCGTCAGGTAGTCGTCTGCGCCCAGTTCCAGCCCGACAATTTTGTCAATGTCGTCGCTGCGTGCGGTGAGCATGATGATCGGGACATCCGACTGCGCCCGTACCTGGCGGCAGACTTCCCAACCGTCCATGCCAGGCAGCATCAAATCCAGCACCACGAGTCCCGGCGCTTCTTCCAGAATCCTTTGGAGCGCCACTACACCGTCCGTCGCGCTGGTGACTTGATAGCCGTCCTGTTCCAGGTACATTTGGGCGAGATCAATAATATGCGGGTCGTCATCTACTACGAGGATTGTTTCGGGCATCGGTTATCTCACTATCACTGCGATCCAGGGGCGGTGCTCTTCATAATGACCGAAGGTGTTGCCTGCAATCCAGTTCCAGACTGGTTTATCCGCCCCGGTTCCAGGCTGGTAGTGTTCGTAGGGCAGCAGTAAATCGGCCTCCGAGAGTGATTCAATGGTCGTGATAAGGCGGTCATGGACTTCCTGAAAATGCTGCATCACAGCATCCAGCGGCATATCCTGGTGGCGCTGCTGGATCACGGCGTTGATGTGGTCATAATCGCGGCTGTTCCAGGTGGCTTCGTCCAGCTCCATCCGTACCGGGCGACTCTCACTCTTTAACAGGGCGTCTATGCCATCTTCCCAGACAGCCAGGTGCATAACGTGATCTTTCACCGTCCAACCGGCTGCATCGGTGAGGCTCGTGAACTGTTTGGGAGTCAGCGTGTTGAAATACGCTTGCTGGTCATCCCAACCGGCACGCATCCGGGCTAAAAGTTCGGTTTTGCTGAAAACAGATTCATCACTCATAGGTATATGTCTCCCTCGAAAGATTTTATTGTTCTCTCGGAGCGGTGTGGATGACTGTTGCCAGCACTTTATCCACACGCCTGCCATCCATATCTACTACCTCCAAGTATAGGTCATTCCACTCAAAATGGTCAGCGGTTATCGGTATCCGCCCGAGGACAAACGCCATAAAGCCGCCCACCGTGTAGTAACTACCTTCCCCGGGGATGTCTATGAGGTCAAACAATTCCTTGAATTCTTCAATCGGGAGAAGACCATCCAGCAGCCATGAGCCATCCGCTCGCTGAACCACCTGCGGCACTTCCATATCGCCGACGATTTCCTCAAAGATGTCGTTGATAGTTACCAACCCTTCGATCTCACCGAACTCCCCGACGACCAGCGCGACATGCTGCCGAGTCTGTTTGAACAGTTCGAGTACCGCTGAGGCGGGTTTTGTCTCTGGCACGAACAGTGGGCGGTGCAGATGGCTTTTCAGGTTAATTGGTTCACCAGCTAACGCCGCGTGCAGAAGTTCCCTGGCACGCAAAAACCCGATGACGTGATCTAGTGAGCCATGTGCCGCAGGAAAGAGCGAATGATCGCTGGTAGTGACGATTCGGAGATTATCCTCTAGTGGATCGTCCAAGTCCAACCAGACAATCTCGGTATACGGCGTCATCACTGATTTGATGTGTTGTTCGTCCAGATTGAAGACTCCGGTTATCATGCCTTGCTCACGCGCCTCGAACACGCCGCCTCGAATTCCCTCTTCTATTAACGCCGTGATCTCCGCTTCGGTTACGGGAGGGCTATCTATGTCTCGGGTTCCCAGCACAGCTAGGATGGCATCAGTAGATGCGCTAAGGAGCCGAACTACCGGAGTCCCCAGAAGTGCCAGCCAGCGCATCCAGGGAGCGACCACCAGTGCGGCGCGTTCCGGGTTGTGCAATGCCAGCCGTTTGGGTACAAGTTCACCAATTACCACCGATAGGTATGTGGTTATAAGCACGACACTACCGAATCCTAGAGCGGTACTGTATGGTGCGATAACTGGAATCTGCTTCATCCAACCGGCAATCGTTTGCGCGAACGTCGCGCCGCCAAACGCTCCAGCCAGAATGCCAATCAATGTGATGCCGACCTGGATGGTCGAGAGAAAAAGGTTTGGGGTTTGCTGTAAATCCAGTACGATTTGTGCCCTTTGATCGCCCTTTTCGAGATAAGGTTGCAATCGTGCCGGACGCGCTGACACAATTGCTAGCTCTGCCATTGCCAGTGCGCCATTGAGGACGGTCAGGAGAACAATAATCAGAATTTCCATATCCGGCCTCCCTATTTTATGATGGTAGTATGCACAACAATGACACAGGTCGCAAGGGGATTCGACACGAATGGGTATTCTTTCGATTGACTTCGGCGGGACACAAACGCGGGTCGCGTGGTTCGACTCACACCTAACCATGCAAGTGCGGAAGGATAGCCGCACGCGCCGTGAGGATGGTATAGCCGCTGTGATCGGGCGGATTATCACCCTGGCGCGCGACGTGATGCCCGAACCGGGCAAAGATTCGCTCCAGGCGATTGGGATTTGTGCGCCTGGCCCGCAGGCCTATACCGGCATCATCCTGAACGCATCTACGCTGCCGGGATGGGATCAGATTCCTCTTGCCAAGATCATCAGTGAAGCTCTGGGCGCTCCGGCTTACATGGAAAATGACGCTAACCTGGGTGCGCTGGCAGAATACCACCGGGGCGCAGCGCAGGGCGCAGACCCGGCACTGTATCTGACGGTCAGCACGGGAATCGGCGGCGGCGCAGTGATTAACGGTCACTTATTCACGGGGTGGCAGGGAATGGCGCTGGAACCCGGCCACATGAAATTCCGGCATCCTGATGGGCAGTTCTACAGTCTGGAGGCGTTGGCATCTGGCACGGGTATCGGGCGGTTAGCGCGGGTGCGGTTGGCAGCGTACCATACCCCCTCAGTGCTACGGGCGTTAGCGGTGGTGGATGGTCGTGCGGTGGGCGAGGCGGCAGCGCAAGGGGATGCTCTGGCACGCGAAGTCATTACCGAGTCGGGCGAATGGCTGGGATGGGGGCTGCTCAGTCTGGTGCATCTGTTCAACCCCCGCGTGATTGTCATGGGTGGCAGCGTGTCCCTGCTCGGCGATCTAATTCTTGCTCCGGCGCGGCGTATCCTGGCGGAAAACGTGATTGACCCGTTGTTTCTGCCCGCCGATCTCATTCGCCCGGCGCAACTGGGTGATGATGTGTGCCTGATTGGTGCGGCGATGCACGCCAGAGCGCAATTCGAGGCGCACAAGTAACGCCGAATTACCCCACACCACCATCGTATTTGCGAACCCGTACTGACTGTACTGCGCCGCCCGAAGCGCCCTGGTTGCTAAAAATCGCCTGTTCGCTGGACATCTGAATCTGAGTGGCCTGGTCGCGCCACATTTCCCGCTCTTCGCTGAAAACACTCTCAATCCGCAACACGAACTCGGTGATTGTATCTTCGGTTTTTTCTGAGTCGGGTAGAATATTCCATTCTTCCAACTCTTCTTGCAGTTGGTTGGCCGCCCATTGATAAATGCTGTAGGTCGCGCCATACATTCGGAGTTCAGCCCGGCGATTGAGCGCAATGCCCATTGCGGTTGTGACGGCGACCAACGCGGCGAAGGTTTCCCCCATCGCCGCCAGTACCGACCCCGCGCCGCTGACAACCAGTGACCACACTCGTTCCCGGCGCATGTTGCGGTAGTCGTTCTGAATCTTTTTGGTGTACCAATCCAGTTGCGGACGGACACGCCAGGCGATGTAGTTCTCGACGGTCATATCGCTGAAGCCATCATCTTCAGCGGGGGCATTGGTCTTTTGTGTGACAGTGACAACGACTTCTTCTGCCGGAATCTGGGTATGCGGGGGTGATTCCTGGTTGGTGACCTGACGATTAATATCCTGAATGCTGTTGAGCAGGATATACTGGCGTTCTCGCTGCGACTTGCCCTGGTAATCGCCGACGCGCACCCGGTAGCGATAGATTTGTGAGCGGATGATTTCAGCACTCGCCCGGTGCTGTAACCAGACGGTGCTGCCCGCGAACTGGGAAGCATAGTTCATCAGCAGCACGGTAGCGATGGGCATGATAATCAGCGCGATTCGGAAAATGCTTTCCAATACGGGTATATAGGTGTTGAACACGGCAAAGGCGGTTGTGAACAGCCCCAGAACGATAATCCAGGATCGGGTTGTTTGATATGAACTTTTCTGCCCGCTGGAAATGCGATCATAGTCCAGTAAACGCTGCCATGCGGATACCAGTGCCGGGTCAGGTGCGGCGGTTTTTCCGGTATCAGGGCTGGGTGGCTCTTGTGCCATGACACTACTCCCTGGTGGCGTAAGACCAATACAAATTTACACTGTACTATAACATCACGGGTGGCCTGATTCCAAATTTCCATCAACGGATAGTATGTCTGGGTGATAGGTGAAAAATAACAAGGGGCCGCGGCCCCTTGTGCTCTCAATTAAGCAGGAGATTGGACTATGCCAGATGCTGGTCTTTGATGTAATCGGCGGTGCGGATCGCCAGCGCTACAATCGTTAGCGTGGGGTTGATGGGAGATGTTTCGACAAAACTGCTGGAACCGGCTGTGAACAGGTTGGACACACCATGTACCTTGCAGTATTTGTCCACAACACTATTGTCGGGGGATGTCCCCATACGAGCCGTGCCCAGATGATGTGACCACGAAGTCCAACCGTTATATGGTTGTAGAAACGATGATTCTGCACCCGTAGCCTCAATGAATTGCTGGAACAGCCGCTCAGCGAAGGCATACGTTTCTTCATCAAAAGCACTGGATTGATAGTAGATGTGTGGAATTGGGTCTCCAAACGGGTCACGAGTGTCGGAAAGCGTTATATACTTCTCGGCGGTCATATCTGATTCCGGGTGAAACCACATCCAGCGGGTATGGAGGAAGAAATCTGCCGATTCTGCCAGATTGTTCAGTTCATCAAAGGTGGGGTTTGCAATCCCCGGCCTCGGCTCGGCTTCGGTAAATTCGATCTTGATGCCGCCATAGCTACCACGATCAGCGTGGTCAATGAACTGATGGCTTTCCGCGGTATGTGGCCCCGCTCGCCCTGGGAAAACCGGTTCCGGGTAACGTAACAGCGCATAGCGAATTTGGTGGAAACCCAATCGTTTCCCCAACTGGCCGCCACTGTTGCCCAGGCCATCCCGAAACTGGTCATTAGTGGAGAGTGACAACAAGCGGAACGTTTCAATTGTACCGGGGGCAAGAATGAAGACGCGGGCGCTGTGTTCCCACTCATCGCCGGTGAGATTGTCATGTAACAGGATCGAACGTGCTGTGCCCGACTGATCTACATCAACCCGGCGCACCGAGACATTGGTACGCAGCGTGCAGAAGCCGGTCTGCTGGGCGAGCTGCATGTGGTAGCCAGGCGAATATCGTGCCCCAATCGGACACACCCGGCATACGCCATAATTCTGGCAACCAGGGCGTGTTTCATAGAGTGTGCGTGTGCGTGCCTGCGGTGTGGTATGGAGAATGATATTGTGGTCGCGTAGCTTTTCCCCTAGCACTTGCTCCATGTAGCTTAACTCGAAAGGCGGCAGGGGTAGAGGCTGTGAACGCGGTGGCGCAAATGGATTATCATCGTTGCTGCCGGAGGTGCCCAACAACACTTCAGCACGTCCGTAATATGGCTCAAGTTCATCGTAAGTAATCGGCCAGTCTTCACCCCGCCCGTAGTGGGTGCGGACAGCAAAATCTACTGGCTGCATTCGCAGGGTAATCGCGCCCCAGCGGGTTGCCATCCCGCCAACTCGGAAAAATCTTTCTTTATCAACCTCATAGGGGATATCCCCATCCTGAATAATCTGGCGATATTTACGATCCAAGTCATTCGCTGGGTTGTCGTACTGGTTGAGGATTTCCTCGGTGAACTGTTCGGTCTGCGGGTAAGCATAGTCTGGCCCTTTTTCAAAGACCTGAACATCAATCCCCTGCTTGGCAAGCAGATAGGCGATGGTTGTGCCAGCGATTCCAGATCCAATGATGGCGACGGTGCTTTCGGTCATAATCGTCTCGCTTCTAATTAAGGTAGTCAACAGATTGCGCGATTTGTGCAGAACCCGAACATCTCGAATGGTGATCGAAGAACTGTTTCTGAGACAGGAAATGTCCGGGCTGTTTAGGTAGATGACAGTGGTTTTGTGTAATCGTCCAGGCCACGCGGCATACCCGGCCATGATTTATAGCCTACCGCAATCCAGGCATCGGTATTCATAAATATCGTCAGGATTTCCGTGAGGATGTGCTCTGAGACTTGTAGTGAAAACACCCCACGCCGGAAGCCGTCAACAAGCTGTTCTTCGCGGCTGACGGGCGTTCGCAGCCAGGGCGACAGCACCGAGCGCCGTTCCTGCTCGTCGCAATCCACAAAACGCTTGCTGTACGTGTAACTGCTTGTACGGTCCAACTCGGCCACGAAGTCCTCGTACAGCTTGCCGTATCCGTTGATTTTCTCGGCGTGGAACACGAAATACTGTTGGTAACGATTCAGATCAATTGGATAATTGATGAAGATTGTCGCAGTGACAGCGCGCATTGTTTCGCGTACGGCATCGCTCATGGGGCCAGCTGGAGCGTCCGGGAGGGGTAGTAGTCGAATTTGCTCTACCAGATTGAAAATGACCGGGACGCCGACCCCAACGGCACCAGCGGTCACACCTGCAAGAACGAATAGAAATTCGCGTCTGGTGATTGTCATCTTTCTATTGTCACCCTCGCTTGATAATTGGTTGTTTTTGGGTAAATACGGCGGAGCAATCGATATTTGTTGCCTATCAGAACCACCGACTCAAAATTGGCTCTTTGGAGAGGTGTATCATAGATTTGCATCCATCCGCTGAACGGGCCTTCGAGCAAATAATCAGGCGATGTTTGCAGAACATCATAATTGAGTTCCACTGCTTGATTGCTCGAATACTGGCGCAGGGCGTTCTGCAAAATTAGTTGGCTAGGCATATGATAGTTACGGTGCTGGCTACGGGCAACAATATCCCATTCCCAGGTTTCAATAATAGCGGAACGGTCTATATTCTCGTTGATGTAGTCGACGATCATTTTATCATACGGAGGCTCATCGTAGGTGATACTGGGCAATACTTGTGTGAAGAATCCCAGGATGAACAAAGCAGCTAACGATACCCCATAAATCAGGCGTTGAGTACGCTCATGAGAGGGAAGGAAAAGACGGTTAACCATTGCAATCGAAAGGCTGTATAAAGTTCTGCCGAACAGTAGAAGTCCGATTATCAATCCGCCAAAGATGTAACGCGGCCAGCCAATTGAGAAAACATAGACCCAGATAACGGCTGCGCTCACGTAAAAGGCGAGCATGGCCTCTAGCCAATGCTTGTCCCGCTCTTCAGGTGGTGCCGTGCCAACAACCCTGGACGCCCGCCAGAGCCAACCACCCAATCCGACAAGGATAATCGCCAGCATGATATACATACCCTTGGACAGCGAAGCGCCTCTGAGATTGGTGAAGAAATTCGTGCGGATACCGTCTATGATGACCGCTCGATTTTCCAACTGTAACGCCGCTGGTGTCAACGTCTGTGCAATCAGCATCCATACCGCATAAACTCCGACGGCGACAACGGCTGGTAGCACCAGTCGAAAAAAATTCCCCTTGCCCTGTATCGTGCGAAGGATGGCGATAAACACAATCGTTGGCAAAAATGGGAGAATCACCTGCAACTTGGTCCACACCCCCAGCCCGACTGCTATACCAGCTGCCACACTGTAGAGGAGGGAAGGCTTCCGCCAATCCCGCTCCCATAACAGGATGGCGATTAACATAAACGTGAAGGCCGGTACCTCGCCAAGAATGAGGCGAGATTTTGCCAGGAAGCCGGTATCATCCGCCAGAGGAGGAAATGCCAAGACAAGCACAGCGACCCACAATGCCATATGCCTGCCGTAGAGTTTTTCGGTCAGAATATAAAACAAAGTGACCGCTACTAGAGCATAAGCGACGACAACCATCCGTCCCTGTAACAACCCTTGCCCGAAGATGCTGATACTGGCAGCCATCGGCAGGATAAGCGGGGCACCGGATGATATAGCGGGGTCGAAGGGTATAACCCCTTTGTAGTTGAAAGTGCCGTATTGCCCGGTTTCAACCAGGGCGACAGCAGCGTTCAGGCTAAAACCTTCATCTAACCAGGAAGCAGGATATACTCCCAGGTTTATCATGGTCGCGCCCAACGTGAGGCAAATTATCAACGCTATAGGGATGAGATGGGACCGCACAACACTTCTCAAATTCATAACACTTCGCTGTAATTGAGCCGCTTCGTCATGCTAATGGCTTTCTGTAATAACAATCTATCAAGTTAGAATTCATTAAATATGGGGAGTACACAATCGCCGCCAGCTTTCAAAAGTTGTTAAAATGCTACATGATTCAGACTTTTGTGGCAAGAAAGCAGCAAAATCCCCTGATTTTTCGTACTTGAAGCTCAATTCTGAAAAAGATAGTCAAATCTAATCTACTCCCGAATAACCATTATGGCTTGTGCACATCTCTCATTTAAATCTTTATCACGCCCCTTGCATGTTGCTAAACTCCTGGGTGAGGAGTCATGGCTCGCACTGAGACTGTTTTACCTCTGCCACATCCGATTGTCGTGACACACGATAAAAAAGAGGGCCATAGACCCTCTTTTGTCCGAAAAGCTAATGTTTACAGGTTGTCCAGATAGGAGGTTTACAGTACCTGTGCGTTGGGTTTGCGGGCGACGTATTGACCGTTACCGTTCTTCCCCAGCCATTCATCGCCGTCTACCAGTTTGCTGCCGCGTTGGTAGACCTGCACCGGCATACCTTTCACCTTCATGCCCTCGTACATATTGTAGTCGCAGCGCATGTGGTGGGTGGTGGCGCTGATCGTATGGCGCTGCTTGGGATCCCATACCAGGATGTCAGCGTCTGAACCGACGGCAATCGTACCCTTACGCGGATACATCCCGAAGATTTTGGCTGGATTAGTACAATTCAGTTCCACGAATCGGGTCGGGGAAATCTTGCCGCCATTGACTCCCAGGTGCCACATGATAATCATGCGGTCTTCGATGCCGGGCAGACCATTCGGAATTTTGGAGAAGTTGCCTAATCCCAACTCTTTGCCGGGACGACGGTAGCTGGGGTCTTGCTTTTCATATTCAACCCAATCCCCGCCGTTATGTTTCGCTGCCCACTCCTGCCAGGGACCCTTGCCACCATCATACCAGAAGTCACAGTGGTCGGTGCTGACGACCTGGAGCGTGCCATCTTTCACGGCTTGCCAGAGTACCGCGTGATGTTCCGGGTTGCGGACGGGCGGCGAACATACAAACTTGGCGCCTTCAAAGCCGGGTGCGCCCAGGTGTTTATCACGCGTGATGTGGAAGTACTGGACGCAGGTTTCGCCCATGACCGGATAGCCTTCTGCTCGGCCCCGTCGCAGCGCGTCCACCGACTGCTCACAGGTCATGTGAACCACGTACAGGGGGCAGCCAGTCATGCCGGACATCACTACAGCGCGGTTCGTTGCTTCACCTTCGATTTCCGGCGGGCGGGATGAGTAGTGCCAGATTGGATCCGTCTTGCCGTCAGCCAGCAGCTTCAAACGCAGTTGTTCTTCAACGTCTCCGTTTTCAGCGTGTACCATCACGATCATGCCGTGCGCCGCTGCGACCTGCATGGCTTTGTAGAGGGTCGCGTCGTCAACCTGGAAGACGTTCTTATAGGCCATGAAGAGTTTTAGGCTGGTGATCCCTTCATCAACCATCGAGGGGATTTCATCCATAATATCATCGCGCAGGTCGGTAATCGCCATGTGGAAGGCATAGTCAATCTGAGCAGGTTTGGCTTTTTCGCGCCAGGTGACCAGACCATCATGCAGGCTGCCACCTTTAGGCTGGATAACAAAGTCAATGTGCATGGTGGTGCCGCCGAAGGCCGCCGCTTTATGACCGATGTCGAAATCGTCGTTGCTATAAGTGCCGCCGAAAGGCAGGTCGAGGTGGGTATGCACGTCAATCCCACCCGGCATCAGGTACTTGCCCCGGCAATCTACAACGTCATGCCCCTTACCACTGATGTTTTTGCCGATTAACGTAATGACTTCACCTTCAACAAGTACATCAGCCTTGACCATCTCGCTGGCGGTGACGATTGTTCCATTCTTAAACAGCGTTCCCATGAAAAACTCCTTTATCACAAGAAACAAAGTGAGATGTTACCTAATTATGCCTCCATTGTAGCGCGTTTTTGGACGCTTGTCGGGCAAATGCCAGCCTATTTCGTATTTTTGTTCCGCAGCGCGCCCGCCAGAAAATCGGCAATATGCACAATCCGCTGGCTTTTATTATTTCGGCTCAGGCCGCCGTTGATTTGAGTCAGGCAGCTTGCATCCCCGGTCAGAATCACATCGGCTTCGACAGCCTCCACCTGTGCGACTTTATCTTTGAGCATGGCGCCGCTGATTTCCGGCATTTTGACGGCAAACAACCCGCCAAAACCGCAGCACTGGTCAGCGCCGGGCATCTCGACGGTGGTCACGCCGTCTACATGACCGACCAACTGGCGGGACTGATCCTTGAGTCCCATCATTCGCAGGCCGTGACAGGCGTCATGAAAGGCAACGCGCGTCGGCGGCAGCGCGGTATTCAAATCGGTGATTCCCAGGCCATCTACCAGATATTCCGTAAATTCCCAGGTGATGCTGGCCGCCTGCACCGCCTGGTCATACCATTCCGGGTCATCCTGAAAGAGTTCTGGGTAGTAGTGGCGCACCATTGAGGCACAGCTTCCTGAAGGGGTGACAATGACTTCAGCATCCGCGAAGGCCGTGAGGAACTGTCGAGCGGCTGCCCTGGCGTCCTGGTGCGAACCGGTGTTGAAGGCGGGCTGCCCGCAGCAGGTTTGCGCCAGCGGAAACCGGACTTCAATATCGAGGGAATCCAGAATTTCGACTACCGATACCCCGGTTTGGGGATAGATCATGTCGATAATACACGTCACAAATAACGAGACGGGTTTATAACGAGGGGAGGGGCGTAACTCGGTCATCTTATTCCACCTTGCTGTCTTCTACCGACTTTGGCCTGCTGGACTGCTTGCATTTGCGATTCGCAGTGGCTACGCTGATGGATGTTGACTAATATAGACAAGGACAACGCTACCATGACTGAAACTTTTACCATCCGCCAGGCCACTTTGGATGATGTTACACTAATTGTATCGCACCGCCGCCGGATGTTCGAGGATATGGGCTATACCAACCTGGAGGGCATAGAGGCCATGGATCAGGTTGGGGCGGGATGGCTGCGTGAACGGATCGAAAATGGGCGCTACTTGGGGTGGTTTGCCGTTTCCCCCGGTGGACAGATTGCTGCAGGAGCGGGGTTGTGGTTACAGGATTGGCCGCCGACCTGGTTTGACCAGCAGCCTTACCGGGGTTACATTTTGAATGTCTATACCGAGCCAGATTATCGTCGACGTGGATTGGCACGCCGGTTGGTGCAGACCATCAACGCCTGGTGCGCGGAGCAGGGGATTGTGACCGTGACTCTCCATGCCAGCAAGCAGGGACGTTCGATTTACGAATCGCTTGGATACAGGCCGACGAACGAAATGCGGTTGTTTACGAAAGCGGAGTGATGATGAAATTTACTGGAAAGACCGTGTTGATTACCGGTGGCTCGCGGGGCATCGGGCGTGCCTGTGCCGTTCAGTTTGCCGCGCAGGGGGCGCGGGTGGCCGTGCATTATCATACCAATCGGGGTAGCGGCGAAGAAACCCTGCGGCTGATGACCGGGGAGGGGCATCTTCTGGTTCAGGCCGATGTCGCCGAGGCCAAGGCCGTGCAGGCGATGGTGGCGGCGGTGGTCGAACAGTTTGGGCGGTTGGATGTGCTGGTGAACAACGCCGGGATTTATGAGGAACATCCGGTGGCTGAGGTCAACTTTGACTCGTGGCAGGCATCCTGGCGGCGGATTCTGGATACCAATCTGGTCGGCGCGGCCAATGCGGCCTACTGCGCTGCCCAACACATGATTCAGCAAGGCGGGGGGCATATTGTCAATGTCTCATCACGCGGGGCGTTCCGGGGCGAACCAGAAGCGCCCGCTTATGGCGCCAGTAAAGCCGGGATGAATGCCATGAGCCAATCGCTGGCGAAGGCGCTGGCCCCGCACCAGATCAGCGTGACTGCCGTTGCGCCCGGTTGGGTCGAAACAGATATGGCGGTAGATTATCTTAACAGCCCGGCGGGGGATGCCATTCGCGGACAGAGTCCGATGGGGCGGGTGGCGACGCCGGAAGAAGTCGCGCATACCGTTGCGTTTCTGGCATCAGCAAAGTCACTTTTTCTGACCGGCGCAATTGTGGATGTGAACGGGGCATCTTACCTGCGGAGTTGATTAAAGAGGGGTTGGTGAATTAGGAAGAATTTCCTGCCGTAGGTGTTCTTCTAAAAAATTGAACTATAATAGAGTGGAATTGCTATCGTCAGGAGTATAGCCGTTATGCATGATCCGGGGTACGATATTCGCCTTCGCAGTAGCGCCCAAACCAGTACAGGGCAGGTGAGGCAAAACAACGAAGATAATATCCATCTGTGGTCACGGGACAAGTACGTGCTGGCGGTTGTTGCCGATGGCATGGGCGGCGCGGCAGCTGGTGAGGAAGCCAGCCGGATCGCTGTTGATGCCATTGAAGCTGGTATGGCGATGCGGGATTATACCTCTCAGGATGCCCTTCAGCAGATGACCGACGAAATGGTTCAGGGGCGCTTGAGCCGGGCTATCCAGACCGCCAATCTCCAGATAATGCGGAAAGCTGCCGCTTCTCCTGAAATGCGTGGCATGGGAACAACCGTCACACTGGCTTTTATCCGTCAAACGCATGTCATCGTCGCCCATGTAGGTGACAGCAGGGCTTATCTGGTAGACCATGATGATGGCGACATCACCCAGATTACCGCTGACCATAGTTTTGTTCAGGCGTTGCTGGCCGCCGGACACATCACTCACGAACAGGCCGAAGAACATCCGATGCGCAATGTGTTGTATCGGGCATTGGGGCAGGCTGAAGATGTTGAAGTGGATATCTATGTTCGGGACCTGCATATTGGTGATCGGTTGGTGCTGTGTTCCGATGGCCTGACACGGCATGTCCACCCAGAGGAAATCGCTGAATTTGCATTAGCGTATGATAACCCGGATACCGTCAGCCAGAAACTGATTGCCCTGGCGAATGAACGCGGCGGCGAAGATAACGTAAGTGTGATTGTGATTCTGGTTGAGCCGAAGCTCCCGACCCTGCCGCCGGAAAAGGAAGCTGCCCTGGCTGATGAACATGATGATGAGAAAACGCTGGTTTTAAAAGACCGGCAGCGTGGCACCAAGCCGCTTCCGCCTATGCCGGACATACCGGAAACCGCTGACCCGGATGAGAGCTTGGCGCCTCCCAAAGCAATAAGTGAAAACCCAGCGCCACCTCAGGTGGCTTATGATGACCCTTTGCGTCAAGAAAAAATGGATGCTGAACGGCCTAGTGATGACGATCAGCCTGCCGCCTATGACGATCTGGCGGCGGATGATACGCTTGATCGGGCGATTATGACTCGCCCTGAAGATTTATTGCCAGATGTCCCCCCGGAATCCAAAGTTGCTGATACCTCGGATGCTGACGCTAAAGCCGAGGGGATTGACTTACGAATCCCGGATCAACAATGACCACCAAACCGATTTTATGGCCCGAACCAATCGATGAACGGCGACTGCCGGAGGGTCAGGCGGCCTGGATTGAAGCAATCACCACGCAGTATACGGCGTTGGTCAGTGAATTGACTGCTGAGGAACGTCATCTGTACGTGTATGTCTGGGAGAGCATGACTCGTTTTATTGCGCCCGTGAGTATCCGTCAGTACGGCGGTGTCAAGCAGCCGCAGGTGGTTGTTCAGCAGATGGTCGCCAGTCTGAACGCCCGGAAACTGCTGTGGTACGACGATGACCTGCGGGCGATTTTGCAATGCCCGCCATATTCGGTGCTGCATACGCTGAATCAGGCTAAAGCTTTCGGATGGGGGCGGGCGTTCGCGTGCAGTTTTATAGATGCGCCCAGCGCTCTGTTGGTGTATGGCCCCAATGTGTGGGTTGATATTCACGGCGTTTGCCCCCGCAGCGGCGAAGAGCTTTCACTGAAGGCGAAGATGCGCGAGGACTTCAAACTCGAATTTGATATCCCGTCAGGGGGCCAGGAGTGGTGTGTCTGGCTGCCATCGTATTCGGAAGTCACCTCGGAACGCGCTTATGAGGAATTTAACATTCTGCGTTCCAAGATCAATGTATTTCACTCACTCCAGGATTTGCAGACCCACCAGCAGTACCAGGATGATGATGGCGTAGGCGTCATTTATACACTGGAGCAAGCCTTATATGCCAGCCAGTTTTTGCTGTATGCCTATTCGCGTGTATTGAGCGATTCGGGCTGGCAGTCACCTCATACATAAAATCGAACAATCCGAGTGATTTTAACCTGGGCGTGCCTGTCCGCGGTCAGGTTGAATGCGCGATTTGCCCAAAAAGGCTAAAATTAAAAAATTCTATTATTAGAAGGTTTGGCTATGCAGGAAAAATTGTTTCGCAAAGCGGCGCTAGAGAAATTATCCTCGCCCGAAGAACTCGATCAGTTGATGCAAATCACGAATCCCAGGGGGTGGCTTGTGTTGGTCGCACTTTTGCTGCTGCTGGGCACAGTGGTGGTCGTTGGCGTTTTGGGTAGGGTGTCTGTGCAGGTAGATGCGATCTATTGCGTACTGGCGAAAGATGCGCAGGCGGAGTTAGAAGCCGTTATTTTTGTAGCTGCTGCCAGCGAACATGGTATTGGGGTTGGGGATGCGGCGCAGATTGTGCCATTCAGCGTCTCTCGGTCTTCTGGGCGCTTCATTCTTGGCACTGTGACTCAAATCGCCCCGCGCCCGGCCTATGCAGAAGAGATGGATTCAGTGGTAGATAGCCCGGACCTGGTGGATCAAATTTTGCAAACTGGCCCGGTACTGCGCGTGGATGTCCAGCTAAACGTGAATGAGGATGGCAGCTATCAGTGGTCGGCGAATTCTGACACAGCGGTTGATGTGCTGCCGGGGATGCCGTGCCAGACGGTCATTACAACCGGTGAACAAGCGCCCGTGAATCTGATCCTGCGGGAAACGGGGTAGACGTATGGCTATCGCTGAACAAAGTCCCCCTCAGAAGAAAACCCCCGTCTATGCCCGGCGGACTCGACGTATTCACACCCCCACCATGCTGCAGATGGAGGCGGTGGAATGTGGCGCAGCGTCACTGGGCATTGTGCTGGGCTACTATGGCCGGATTGTGTCGCTGGAAGAACTACGTCTGGCGTGTGGCGTCTCGCGGGATGGCGCGACGGCTGGCAATGTGCTGCGGGCAGCACGTCGCTACGGGTTGGAAGCGAAAGGCTTCCGTGATGAGCCGGAAGGCCTGTTCGAGCGGCCTCTGCCCCAAATTGTTCACTGGAACTTCAACCATTTTGTGGTGGTCGAGGGCTTTAGCCGAGATCGCGTCTACCTGAACGACCCGGCACGCGGGCCGCGCACGGTGACGCACACCGAGTTTGACGAAGCCTTTACCGGCGTGGTGCTGACCTTCAAGCCGGGCGAGTCATTTGTCAAAGCGGGCGAGCGACACGGGTTCTTCAAGGCAGTTGGGGGGCGGCTCTCCGGTTCCCGGATTGGCCTGGTGTATGTGATTCTCGCCAGTCTCGCGCTGGTGCTGCCAGGGTTGGTTATCCCCGGTTTTACCCGAATATTCGTGGATGATATTCTGCTGGCGGGGCGTACCAACTGGCTGCAACCGCTGCTGCTGGCGATGGGCGTAACCGCGCTGCTGCGGGCGATTCTGACCAGTTTGCAGCAGCATTACCTCTTGCGGCTGGAAACTAAGCTGGCGCTCAGTTCGTCCAGCCGGTTTTTCTGGCATGTGCTGCGGCTGCCGGTTGAGTTTTTTGCACAGCGTTACGGCGGGGAAATCGGCTCGCGGGTGGAGATCAATGACCGAGTGGCGCAGGTGCTTTCCGAAGAGATGGCGACCTCCATGCTCAATATCATCCTCATCGCGTTTTACGCCCTGCTGATGTTCTCCTACAGCATCCCCCTCACGTTGATCGGCATCGGTATTGCGGCGCTGAACTATCTGGCGCTGCGTTATGCCTCGCGACGGTGGGGCGATACCAACCAACGCCTGTTGCAGGAGCGCGGTAAGATGATCGCTACTGCCATGAGCGGCCTGCAAACGATTGAAACACTCAAAGCAACGGGCGCTGAGTCCGACTTTTTCGCACGGTGGGCGGGCTATTACGCCAAAGCCACCAATGCGCAGCAGGAACTCGGCCTGACCGCGCAGCTTCTGACCGCTGTGCCGCCGTTTCTGTCGTCCATCAACACAGTGGCAATCCTGGCGATTGGCGGGTTGCAAGTCATGCGGGGTGAATTGACGATTGGGCTGCTGGTGGCTTTCCAGAGTCTGATGGCGAGTTTCCTTACGCCGGTCAATGACATGGTGTATCTCAGCGGGCGCTTCCGTGAGGTCGAAGGCGACCTCAACCGGCTGGACGACGTGCTGCGCCATGACACCGATACCCAGGTCGAAATGCTGGCCGCGGATACACCCGCCGACATGAACGCCAAACTCAGTGGTGCGATTTCCATGCAAGGGGTGACATTCGGCTATAACCCGCTGGGCGAACCGCTCATTGAGGATTTTTCACTGTCCTTGAAGCCGGGCGCGCGGGTGGCACTGGTCGGGGGTTCGGGCAGCGGCAAGTCTACCATCGCCCGGTTGCTGGTGGGCCTGTATCGCCCCTGGTCGGGTGACATCTTGTTTGATGGTCAATCCCGGTCAGCCTTGTCCCGTTATCTGGTCAATAATTCGCTGGCGATGGTGGATCAGGACATTTTCATGTTTGAAGGCACGATCCGCGATAACCTGACGATGTGGGACCCGACTATCCCGGAAAGCAGCCTGATTCAAGCGGCGAAAGATTCGATGATTCAGGATGATATTCTGGAACGTCCTGGCGGTTATGACTACATTGTCGAGGAAGGGGGGCGCAACTTCAGCGGTGGGCAGCGGCAGCGGCTGGAGATTGCACGGGCGCTGGCGGTCAACCCGACCATTCTGGTGCTGGATGAGGCGACCAGTGCGTTGGATGCGGTCACTGAGAAGCTGATTGATGACAACCTGCGGCGGCGTGGCTGCACCTGCCTGATTGTCGCGCACCGACTGAGTACCATTCGTGATGCTGATGAGATTATCGTGCTGGAAAAGGGCAAGGTTGTCCAGCGCGGCACACACGAAGAGCTGATTGGTGAATTCGGCGGAGTCTACGCTCGGCTGATTGGCACAGATCAACCCGAAGATTCGGTACATACCAAAATACACAAGAAGCTGATGCTATGAGTGATACGATACCAACCCCCGAAACCGAAAATACGTGGGAATTGTTTCTGCTCAAGCTGGGCTACAAGCTGGGGCGGTTTGTCAAAGCGGGCAGCAACAAGCCGATTCTGCTGGATGACCCCAATACGGTTTGGCTGGTGTACTCCGGCGCGGTTGATCTGTTTGCAATCCGCCTGGAAAACGGCGAGCCAGTGGGGACACGTCGTCACCTGTTCCGGGCGGAAGCTGGAGCAGCGCTGTTTGGCATGGATTTGCAGGCCTACAACCGGGGAGTCGGGCTGTTGATCGTCGGGCTGGCCGACACCCAACTGATTCAACTGGAACGCGCGCGCCTGGAAGAAATTACCCCCGCCACCGAATATACCGAGCAGATCAGCCAGATTGTCAACGGATGGGTGCGCGGCCTGTCAGCAGGTATGTCGCGCAATATTCCCGCGCCGCGCCAGTTTGAACCCCTGGAATCCGGGGCAGAAATTCAGGCGGAAGCGGGCAGTATTGTTCGCCCTGGGCGCGGTGTGGTGTGGGTGGCGTGCCGTCGCGGGATTTCCCGGTTTATGGGGTGGGAAGAACTGCCGTTGATCGGTGAAGATGACTTCCTGCCGATTACCGAGGATACCTGGTTGGAAACCGTCGGCCAAAACACCCTGTACAGCCTGAATACCCCTGCTTTTCTTCACCAGGGTTTTGCATGGGTCTACCTGGAAAACTTTCACCGGATGGTCTTAGACCTGATTACCTGGAGCGTGGCGCAGGAATTGCGCTTTGAGCAGGAACGACTGCGGCGGCGGGCGGCCTTTGACCGTTCCTATGTCGAAACCGCCTTTTCGCGGATTGCGTCCGTGTTGCAGCCGCTCACCGGCGCTATTTTTGACCGTGACCATGCCCTGGAAGACCCATTAGTGCTGGCGGCGCGGTTGGTGGGGCAGGCGCAGAACATCACCATCAAAGCGCGGCCTGACCCGGTAGACGGGCAACACGAAGCGCAGACGTTAGACGGTATCACAGTGGCTTCCCGGGTGCAGGTGCGTGAGGTTGCACTACGCGGGGACTGGTGGCGGCGGGATAACGGGCCGCTGCTGGCTTACCTGGGTGAGGAGAAACACCCGGTAGCCTTGCTGCCGGTGTCGCCCACGCGCTACGAACTGCATAATCCGGCGGCGGATGTCGTGACTCCCGTGACTGAGGAGGTCGCGGCGGCGCTGTCACCTTTTGCCCACACGTTTTACCGGACTCTACCCGATACACGCCTCTCGGCACGGGATGTGCTGCGGTTTGGCCTGTGGGGGGCGCGCAACGAACTGGTGACGATTTCCCTGATGGGGATAGCCGGTGGCGTGCTGGGTCTGCTGGTTCCGCTGGCAATCGGCGTGATCTTCAGTACGCTGATTCCGAATGCCCAGGAATCCCAACTGCTGCAACTCATGGCAGTATTGGCAGTGGCGGCGATTGCGCAGGCCTTGTTCCAGATCACGCGGGATGTGGCCGTGCTGCGCCTGGAAGGAAAGTTGGAGTCATCAGTACAGGCGGCGGTGTGGGATCGGCTGCTCAAGCTCCCCGCGCCGTTCTTCCGCCAGTATACGGCGGGCGACCTGACCAACCGGGCGATGGGCATCAGCATCATCCGGCAGGCGCTGTCACGAACCGTCGTGCTGTCGCTGCTTTCCGGTATATTTTCGGTGTTCAGTTTTATCCTGCTGTTCTTCATTGATGGGCAGTTGGCATTGGTGGCAACCGGGTTGGTGGCGGTGGCCGTCGGGGTGACGACCTGGGCCGGTTGGCGGCAGACGCGCTACCAGCAGCGTATCACCGATTTGCAGGGGCGCATCTACGGGTTCGTGTTGCAGGCGATTACCGGTATCTCAAAACTGCGGGTGGCGGGTGTAGAGAGCCGCTTCTTCTCCTTCTGGGCGCGGGACTTCAGCGAACAGCGGCATCTGACCTACAAAACGCGCACGATTGGGAACAGCCTGACAGTGTTTAACGCGGTTTACCCGGTCATCACCTCTATCGCGCTTTTCCTGGTGGTCAGCAACAGTGAAAGCGGTCTGTCTACCGGGAGTTTCCTGGCGTTTGTCGCGGCCTTCACCCAGTTTCTACTGGCCGGGCTTGACCTGAGTTCGGCCTTTGTGTCGGTGCTGCGGGTCGTGCCGATCTACCAGCGGGCGCAGCCAATTCTACACGCCCTGCCGGAAGTAGACGCGGTGAAAGCCGACCCCGGCGATCTGCTAGGCGAAATCGAAGTCAGCCGCGTGTCATTCCGCTATATCGAAAAAACGCCGCTCATCATCAATGATGTCTCTTTGCACATCAAGCCGGGTGAGTTTGTGGCGCTGGTCGGGCCGTCCGGTTCGGGGAAATCCACTCTGTTCAGGATGCTCCTGGGTTTCGAGACTCCCGAATCCGGCGCGATTTTCTTCGATGGGCAAAATCTGGCCGGGCTGGATATTCGCTCGGTGCGGCGGCAGTTGGGCGTGGTGCTGCAAAACAGCCAGTTGATAACCGGGGATATTTTCACGAATATTGCCGGGCAGTCGCAGTTGACGCAGGAAGATGCCTGGGAAGCGGCGGAAATGGCCGGGTTAGCCGATGACATCCGGCAGATGCCGATGGAGATGCACACCGTCATCAGTGCCGGGGGCAGCACGCTTTCCGGGGGGCAGCGCCAGCGGTTGCTCATCGCCCGCGCGATTGCTATGAAACCGCGTATCCTGCTGTTTGACGAGGCGACCAGCGCCCTCGATAACGCCACGCAGGAAACCGTGAGCAGCAACCTGGAACGCCTGGACGCAACCCGCGTGGTGATCGCCCACCGGTTGAGTACCGTCGTCGGCGCGGATCGTATCATCGTGCTGGATAAAGGGCGTATCGCTCAGGAAGGGACGTATGACGAACTCATGCGCCAGCAGGACGGCCTGTTTGCTGACCTGGTGCGCCGTCAGACAGTCTAAAGTAATCCCCAAAATGAATGAGACTCATGGCGTGCGCCCACCTTAACAACAGCCGACAATCGGCTTAGTGGTTGACCGTTCCCTGTTCGATGGCTTCCTGAATACTCGCTTCCAACTGCGCTAAATAGGCGGGCGCTTCCGGCGAACCTTCCAGCGGCGCCCAGGTCGCAAACTGTTTGTGTGTGGCCGCTTCATACGGCCCCTGGATGATTTCCAGCACCGCGCAGGGCGTGAGCGCCACGAAGTTATGATACACACCGGGGCGAATGTCCACGCCGCGCACCGGGCCATCCGGCTCCAGGACGAAAATCTGCTCAATTTCCCCGCTCTCACTGAAATGGATACAGGCCGCCCGCCCTCTGAGAATGCTGATGAGTTCAACTTTATCGGGGTTGTGGTGATGGTGCGGCGTCACATACGTGCCAGGTATCAGGGCATTAATCATGCGCTGCACGGGTTCATGATGCTCGTGGAAACGGTACGGCATCCGCCCCCGTTCGGATTGTTCGGCCTGGGCGATCAGGTCCGTGATGAGCGATTCAGTAATCGGGCGCATCAAAACGCTTCTCCAATCGGGATGTAATCCATAAGACTCAAGGATGCTGCCGGACGTAATCCGCCACGAGTTGCAACTCCTGGCGATAAATGCGGCGGGTGATGAGGGGATTCAACAGACTTTCAATCCATCCCTTAAGCCCCGGACTGGAGCGGAAATCCGTCGCAAGCGTCACGCGCGTCTCTTCGGCAGAAACTGGCTCAACCGTAAAGGTGGTGACGATGCCCGCCGTTTCATCCTCTTCCCTCAGGACTCGCCCTGGTTGCGGTTCACTGACCACCATGCGAAGATCGGTTTTTGTACCCATTACATCCATCTGCGCCCGAAAGACCGTGCCAGCCCCCTGTCCGCCTTCCTCAACCACCAGACTGGCAAAATAGGGTTTAGGCAGAATGGCCGGATGGCTGACGCGGTAATCGGTAAATATGGCGTAAATCGCTTCAGGACGGGCGGAAATTATCTGAGAGGCTTCGACATGAATCATGAATGTGTCCTTTATACACTTTATGTGATATGAAACGGGATTGAGTTCCCCTCCACAAAGAGGGGCGAGTCGTCAGTTTTCAGTGGTCAGAAAAAAGAAAGTTGCCAATTGCAAAGCTGATAACTGACCACTAAAAACTAGCTTCCCTTATGTGAGTCTTGCACCGTTTATCATGACTTTATTTCACAAAACACATCTTATGGATATAGGTACGGGTGTTCCGGTTGGTCTATCACTTCAATCGAATCGGCATAGAGCAAAGGCACGGTGTCCCCGCGAAAGTCGCCAACCTGGAACGTGCCGTGTATCTGCACCCAGGTATCCGCCGGGAAATCGGCGGCGTCGGCGAAAACCACTGGCAGGCCAATCGCCGATGAATCGGCGACACAGCAGCTAATCGTAAACCGCGCCACCATGAACTGATCTTCCCCGAAGGTGGCCTCACGGTACACAAAACCGATTACATCGGCCTCTTTGCCGTTAAAACTGGCGAGATTATCACTCTGGTTGAAAGCTCGCAACCAGTCCAGCACATTCCAGGTGAGCGGGTCGCCGGTAAAGGTCGTCACCGTTCCGGCAGATAAGCTGCTGTTGAGGCTGATGTTGCCGTCTACCGCCGCTGCCCCTAACGGACGCGAGGGAATCAGCGTGCCGATGACCAGCGGGACAGCGATAATCGCCAGGACGCCCCATGATAATTCGGCGTGATCGTGGTCATGGTCGTGATGATGCTCGTGTTTCTCATGCCAGATACCCCACAGGCTGATTCCGCCCAGCAGCAGGAACAATGTGGCGGCGACATAGGACAGCCAGCCAAAACGGGCGTTGATGTAGTTTGCCAGGTTGCCCGTGAGGATGTTGTAGACAAAATACAGCCCCAGGCCGAGCAGGAGCAGCGTTTTGACCCAGGCCTGGGCGCGTTCGGTGGCATGATTGTGATCGTGATGATCGTGATTGTGTTCGACAGCCTGCATACGTTTACCCTAAAACACCACATTCAGGTTGAGCCAGATGCCGATGAGCATGGTCATCAGCAGCGGAAGAATAATCAGGTAGGCGACGGTGCGCCGCTGGAACACGCCGAGGAACATCAGCGTGCTTTTGATATCCACCATCGGGCCGAATGTCAGAAACGCCAGTACCGAGCCGGTAGTGAACGTCCCGGCGAATGCCAACGCCAGGAAAGCATCCACCGTTGAGCAAACGCTCAGGACGAATGCCAGGATTTGCAGTACCAGCACCGAAATCACCGGGCCTCTGCCGAGCGCCAGCAGCGTGTCCTGCGAAACCAGGGTTTGCATGGTTGCGGCCAGCAGCGACCCGATAATCAGGTAACGCCCCATATCGAAGAACTCATCACCGGCCAGCAGGAGTGCATCCCGCAGCCCAATCAACAGAGGCTTGCGGCGCTGTGGCGGGAGACTGAGCATAATCCGCTCCGAAACCTGCCCCGACCCGCCCATCACTGGCAGGGCAGTGTGGGGACGCAGTACTTCCTGCGGCTTTGCACCCAGCGCGAACACTAACCCGACGGCAATCGCGACTAGTGTGGTGATGACAAAGCGCCCGATCACAATCGGCCCCCAACCAAAAGCGGCGATGGTACTCACCAGGACGACCGGGTTCATTACCGGCGCGGCCAGCAAGAAGGTGATTCCCACCCACATCGGCAGCCCTTTGTTGAACAGGCGGCGCACCACCGGAACAACGCCGCATTCACACACGGGAAACGCGAATCCCATGAAGGCTCCGGCAATTGTTGCGAGAAACGGGTTGCGTGGCAGAAATCGCGTGATGTCTTCCGGTGTTAAGAAAGCTTCAATCATGCCGGATGCCAGCGTGCCGAGTAGCAGGAAGGGGATGGCTTCGATAAAAATGCCCAGGAAGCGCGTGGCAAAAATGCTGAGAATCGTTCCAGCGTCCTGCCCCGTGCCAAGAATGGCAATCAACAGGACTCCGACCATACCAACGGCGACTAGCCACACCTGCCAGCGCCGCCGGGATCGTTTGATAGAGGGGTGTTTATGCTCGCTCATATCGTGCGCTTGTTTGTCCTGATTGGCAGAATAATAAGTCGCATTCTATCTCATTCAGTTTAGCGGAAAATGAGTAGGCGCTACAGCCCGAACAACGGCACAGCCCGCTCCCAGTAGCGCATCTGGAAGGATTCATGATATTCCTGCGGAAACCGCTGCACACCTTCAAACCGGTTGTCGAGCGCTACCAGGGATTGGCTCATGCGGATTACCCAGAAAATGAGCATCAACTGTTCATAGACGGTTGCGCGGTGGGGGAGGTCTTTGTCATCCAGAATCAGGCTATGTTCGGTTTTGAGCCATTCCCGATGCTCATCGGGCAGGTCGAAATAAGCCGGTTGGCTACATAGCCCAGCGATGTCAAAAGCCGGGTCGGCCCACCCCGCGTATTCCCAATCCACGAAACGAATCATGCCCTGCTTCTCGATCATGTTCTTGGGGTTCACGTCGTCAATGATGAGTCGCTGGTCTACCGGTTGTTCCCACGGCGCCGGAAACCGGTCAGTGGCAGCTTGCATCAGGCGCTCCATTTGCTCACGGCGCAGACCGCCAATCATGCCTTCCGGCAGTTTGTCCAACCGCTCTTTAATTCGCATCATCAGAACGCCTGGATTGTCTGTGCCAAAGAACGCCGGACGCAGATAAACTCGTGAGCGTTCCGGCGTCAGCGTGTGCGCTTCGCCCAAGGCATCCAGGATGGTCGTCCAGGTTTTTCGGTTTTCTGGCGGAGGCGGCGTTTCCAACCGTTTGCCTGCCAGCCACTCAGAAACCAGAATCTGTCCTGGTAGTCCCGGAAAACTTGCCCGCTGATAGATGGGGTGTGGGCATACGTCGTATCCCGCTAATCGCAATGATAGCGTGGCCGCATACTCGCGTTCTGTCCGGTGCCGTCCATCTTCCTGTGTGATCTTTACGGCCAGATCACGCTGGTTTAGCTGTTCGGATTGCGCCTTGTATACAATACCATTCGCGCCGCCGGAAATGCGGGTAATCTGCCAGCCTTCACTGTAGTATTCGTCAGCGTCGTGTTGGTAGGCGGCGGCTACTGCTGGTAATAATCTCTGCACGGTGTATCTGTCCTGAGCTATTCAGTCTGCTTCCAGCCGATTGCCGTTTCCTCGATAAGCTGGTCAACCACCTGGATCAGCGCTTCTTGAGAATCCGCACCCTGACTCATCGCCTTACGGTAAGTGGTAAGTTGGCGATCCGCGCTGGTGCCATTTTCGACAATCGTATGAATGTATTCGACATCCTTGCGGGTTCCCAAGTCATCCACCACATCATCTACCAGGTCAACCAGTTCGTTCGCCAGAAAGCGCATGGGGACAACTTCGCTTTTCCCGAAATCAATCAGTTGGCCGTCCAGACCGTAACGCACGGCCCGCCACTTATTTTCCTCAAGCAACACGCTTCGGTACAGCCGCCATGATTGGTTCTGGTTACGCAGCTTGATGAGTTTTGCAACCAGGGATTGAATCAGGGCTACGATACAAACAGCTTCATCAATCGTGGAACAAATATCACAAATGCGAATTTCAAGCGTGCCAAAACCGACCTGAGGGCGAGCATCCCACCATAGGCGGGTGGCGTCCCCTTCTTCGCTTTTGCCCAGCACACCCACTTTGCCGAGTGTGCCGACCATATTCTGATATTCGGCAAATGAGGTGAACATTGGCGGAATGCCGGTACGGGGTAAACTCTTGAACACGATGCTGCGGTAGCTTTTCAACCCGGTGTTGCGCCCGTGCCAAAAGGGAGAACTGGTCGTCAGTGCCAGCAGATGCGGCAAAAAGTAACGGATCTCATTCTGCATTTCAATCAGCAGTTCCAGTGCTTCGGGGGTTTTACCAAAACCAACATGAACGTGCATTCCGAAGATCAGCAGCCGCCGCCCGACTTCCTGCATAGAGGTTTCCAGGTCTTTGTAGCGTTCTCCCTCGCTGATAGCCTGTTCTTCCCAGCGTGAGAAGGGATGGGTTGAGGCGGCAACAATTGTGCGCCCATGTTCCGCCGCGATTTCGGATACGGTACGTCGCAGTCGGATAATCTCCTGGCGGGCTTCCTGAATGTTGCGGCAGATATGGCTACCTACCTCAATCTGAGATTGCATAAATTCAGGTTTAAGCTGATCCCCCAGTACAACGTTTCCCGCGTTAATGAGTTGCTGTACATATGAGGTCAGCGCACGGGTTTCCGGGTTGATAATCTGATATTCTTCTTCAACGCCGAGCGTTAGCGGTACCTGAACCATAGCCGATTCCCCTCTCTTTATTGATCGCCGGTACAAGTGTTTGAACAAAGATACTTGCCGGAAGATTTCAGTATAGCCCATAGTTGCAGACCGACCAAAATAGAATTCGTCACGCACGGCAAGACGAACTGAGCGGTAAAACGCCATTTTAGTTTCTTAAGAAATTGCTGTAAGATTATGAAGATGATTTTGTACTTGTAGGGTGGGGGACATTTGTGACCAGGTATCTATATCTTAGTTACCATAACTACGATACGGAATTCGCGCTTCAGTTGGCTGCTGACTTGAAGAACAATGGCGTCTCCTTGTGGATGGATCGGCTAGACATCCCCGATGGCGCGGACTGGGGGGCAGCGGTTCATACGGCGACTCAGGATATGGATGGCATAATTGTGATTCTGTCGCCTGATTATGTGAACACACTGTATTGTCAGGCCGAATTGGACGCTGCCAGACGCGCCAAACGTCAAATATTCTGGGTTGTGGTACGTAAAAGTGAACGTGATTATTTTCCCGGCGAAGCATATTCCATAGTTGATTTCTCTGCATGGCGCACACAAGCGGATTATACCGTCGCTTTGGGCAATCTGTTGAAGGCGTTTCCTGATGATTACAAAGGGGAAGCGCCACCCTGGGAAACCTGTTATCTCATTAGCATGATCGCTGAATTGGAAACGCGCCGTAGCTTTATGACGGTGATTGAAACACCGGTCAGCGCTGCACCGACAGATACGTTAGTACGCCCGCCCTCTCTTTCGGCTGTTTTCCGGTGGCCGATGAGTTTCTCATTGATGGTGGACGCTGAAAACGGGACAGTCTGGGATGCTAGCGAGTACGTCCAGCGGAGTCGGATCAAACTAGATTCGATTTACGACGCGGTTGAAAAACACCCTCGTTTTATCCTGTTGGGAGATGCTGGTGGTGGAAAAACAACTGCGCTCCGGTTGCTGGCGTTAGAAGCCGCCCGAAAGCGCCTCCATGACCCTGAAAACACGCCGCTCCCGTTTTTGCTGTACCTCCCCGTTTGGGATACCGAACCTTCATTCATGGATTTCGCGCATCAATGGTGGCCGGGGACTGGCCTGGCAGAGTGGGTTGAGCAAGGCAATATCACGCTGTTCCTTGATGGTCTGAACGAAATGGGGGCATCCGGGAAACGTAAAGTAGCGAAGCTGCGAGAGTGGCTGGGTGCCCAGCCAGCTATCCACTCGATTATTACCTGCCGTACCGGGGATTATGCCGGTGATCTGGATATGGGCTTGCCAATGGTCATTGCTGAACCCATGACTCCCGATCAGGTACGTACTTTCGCGCAGCATTACCTTGGCGAACAAACCGAGGCCTTTCTCAAACAGCTAGGGGCGTGGGAACACAATGAACGCGCATTGACCAGTCTGGCTGAGACACCGTATCTGCTTTCGGCACTGGTGGCGGTGTTCCATGAACAGGGGATGCTGCCGGGTAATGTGGGGATGCTCTTCCGCCGGTTGGCGCAGATTGTGTGGGAACAACCGATTCTGAAGCACATGTCGGGCTGGATTCCTTTTGAAGAGATGGAATCCGCATTTTCGGCCCTCGCTTATGCGATGGTGCGGCAGGATAGGCCTATGGATGTCCCTAACCAGTGGGCACTACGCCAGCTTTCTGGCAGGCACTGGTGGCAAAAAGTAGACCATACGCTTATGAGCGTTTTGTGGGTTGCGCATCGCGCCCATCTGGTCGAAATTCGTGGTCGCCAGATGCGTTTTTACCATCGCTTGATTCAGGAATACTTTGCCGCAGTCAAGCTTCAGGAAAGTGGCGTGAAATCGGTACTCGCACGCCCTGATTTTTACTTGGGACGTATTGCTGGCAAATGGGATCAGGTCATTATTGCACTGTGTGGTCTGGTTGAGGACGCCGAGGCGGTCATCGAGGAAGTGATTCCACTAGACCCCTGGCTGGCGCTGGATTGTATCCATAGCGGGATTCGGGTTTCATCTAAATGTTACGAACGCCTTCTGAACGAGCTATATAACCGGATGTTGGCGATGGATTGGCCTGTGCGCCGCGCTGCGGTGCGGGTGCTGGGCGAAATCGGTGATCCCGCTGCGATCCCCGCGCTGGTCATGCACGGCCTGGTCGATTCCGATTGGCCGGTACGGCGTACCGCCGCAACTGCCTTAGGGAACATCAGCGTTTCGGATGTGGTATCCGGCTTGATTGAGGCCTTACAGGATGAAAACTATAACGTGCGGCAAGCGGCTACAGATGCTTTAGGTGCGGTCGGCGTGTTGGCGGTGCCGGCGCTTGCTGAAAAACTGGCGGATACCGACTATCCCTGGCGTTCCAACTTGCGGATTTGTGATTACGCTGCTGAAGCCCTCAAGAAAATTGACACCCCGGAGGCGCATCGTGCTTTGACAGCCTGGCAAGAAACCGTGTCCGGTTGAAATGGATAGATGTTGTGGCCGATCAACTCTTTGAAGTGGAATTGACGGAAATGGCGCACGGTGGGCGTGCGCTGGGCCGACGCGGTAAGCAGGTCGTCTTTATCCCCTATACCATACCCGGCGAACGGGTGTTGGCACGTATTACTGAAGACCGGGGGCGAGTGGTTTTCGCCGCTGGTGTCACGTTGTTAGAGGCTTCGGCAGATCGTGTATTTCCGCGATGTTCACACTTTGGGCCGGGGCGTTGCGGCGGCTGTCACTGGCAGCACATTGATTACGCCGCTCAATTACTGCTGAAACAGGATGTGCTGGCCGACCAATTGGGGCGTATTGGCGGGTTGGATGATGTCGATGTGCGCCCGGTGATTCCCAGTCCGGCACAGTGGCACTATAACTACCATATGACTTTCTCCGCTATGGAGGATGGCGATTTGGGATTGCCCGGCACGCTGCCTGGACAGTTCGTTACGATTGACGAATGCCATGTTGCTCACGCTGATCTGTTAGCCTTGAAGGAATCACTGGACCTGGAGGCTTTTTCCGGGCTTCAAGAGTTGACGCTCCAGGCTGGGGGCGACGGTCAGCTTATGATCGTGCTTAAAATGAAAGATGACGCAGCGCCGGAACTCCTGGCGGATATGCCTGCCAGCGCCAATCTACTGCTGGATGGCAACGAACCGGCCAATTTGTTCGGCGACACCCATTCGCGTTACACCGTGAATGGGCGTTCTTTCCGGGTAACAGCCGGTTCCTATTTTCGTCCCAATGTGGGGCAAGCGGGAAATCTGGTCAAAGTGATCCTGGAACTGCTGCATCCACTCCCTGAGGATCAGATATTGGATTTGTATGGCGGGGTAGGATTGGGTGCAGCTTTTGTCGCGCAGCAGGTGCGACTCGTCACCCTGGTCGAGCAGTACCCCCCAGCGGCCACCGACGCAGAAGAGAATCTGGCTGACCTGGATAATGTTGACATCATCGAGGGAGCGGTTGAGGACGTGCTGGACTCGCTGAGCGAAACTTATGATGCCGTTCTGGTAGATCCGCCGCCCTCTGGGATGTCTCCGGCGGCCTTTGATGCCCTGCTTGGATTGAATATTCCCCGCCTGATTTATGTCAGCAGCGACCCGGCTACCCTGGCGCGAGATGCTAAACGGTTGGTGCAAGCCGGGTATACGCCAGGGCGTGTGCAGCCTTTGGATTTCGCGCCGCAAACCTATTATATTGATAGCGTAATGGCATTTGAGCGAACTGCATCCCGTTGATACTGCCGTATAGCGCTCCATTTCGCCACCTGGATAATGCGTAAGGAAAGGTACTGAAAGATGTCCCGTCGAAACTGTTTGCTGTGGCTTGTGGGTGTTGCGCTGCTGTTGGGTGCGCTTCCGGCCAGTGCTGCCGGGTCGCCCTGGCAGGTATGGTTGTACGAAGACGAAATCGGGCGAATGACGCTCATTAACGACAGCGGCACGGCACTCCGCCAGTTTATTCTGCCCGCAGCGCCCGACAGTCAGTATTCCCCCAAAGCCGCTATATCGTCGGACGGACGTTTGGCAGCGTATGTCGGGGCAGTTTATCCGGCTGGGGGCAGCGCCTCGGTGACGTTGTACGTGTATGATATAACACTCAATGCCGTCATCTATAACTATCCGCTGCCAGCGGACGCCAATAACAGCCTGGGATTTGGTGCCTCGGTATTCAACTTCAGTGCCGACAGCAGCAGTTTTGCAGTAGGGTATGCCGCGTCTGGCGTGAATTGGGAAGTGCTGTATTTCAACCTGGCGACGAACACCGTCTTTTCGCTGCGTGCCGATTCTCCGTCATCTGTCGCGGCGGGTATTGAGGCCGGTTTTGGTTTCCTGGTGCCGACTGTCCAGGCGAATCGGGATGGGCAGGTCACATTCACCATGATTCCTTCCGGCACAGAGGGTGCGCCGTCTTATAACAGCTACACCTGGATTCCCGCTACCGGCGCGGTTACGGCTGATGATGCCTATGTGATGCTAGATGCGGACACGCTGGCGCTGACCGGCGAGGTAGTGATGACTTTATCGGATCCGCGTTTTCCGAATGCCGTTGATCCAGATAATGGTTTTCCGATTTTCAACACCCTGCATATCTATGATTCATCTGTCGGTGGTCGTTTTCCGTTTTATGCGTCTCCAACCGACAATCTTTTCAGGGCGCGGTTTATTCAGGGCGGAGAACGGGTTGCCGTATTGGGTTACAACATTTTTTCTGGTGTAACCAGTTGGCTGATTCTGGAACGCAGTGGCATCGTGGCTGGGGTACTCACACCTGGCGTATCATCTGTGAACATCACGAGCGCGGCGGGGTTGTTAAACGGTTTCGTGTATACGGTTGGGGGCTACGATTCCAGCACGGGAACAACTGTGTATTATGTGGAAACACGATTGGCCGACACCTCATATCACGCTGAATCGGTGTGGAATAGTTCGCTGGGTGCGCACGCCCGGATCGTATGGGTCAGCGACAATCAAACCATTGGGAATACGCCTTTTGCTCCCTGGGGACAGCTGACGCCGCCATCTGCTGGTGTCGGGAATGGTGAACTGCGCCTGAATGATTCGGTGATGATTCAGACGACAGAAGGAGACTTGCTGAACGTTCGTAGCGGGCCGGGGACAACATTCTCGCGCGTTGCCCAATTGTCGAATGGCGCATTGGTTACGTTGGTGGAAGGACCGCGTTCCGGTGAAGGCTTTACCTGGTGGCGTGTTCGCACGGCCAGTGGAATTGATGGCTGGGTCGTGCAGGAGGCGGATGGGGTGCAAACCCTGATCCCGGTTGCTGCCGGGCCACCTGTAGGCGCATCATCCCTGCTGCCCGCGCCGACACCGCTATTACCAGCAAACGGAACTGTTTATAATATCTTCCCACGTACAACAACGCTCGTCTGGTCCCCGGTAGACGGAGCAACTGTGTATATCATCGAGATCGAAAGCTGCCTTCCGGGGACGAATCCGCTGGTTTGTGAGCCATATATTACGACTAACGTGCTTTCCAACCAAACTAGTTACACCTTTAGTTTTGTCGGCGCGCAGCCTGGGCGCTGGCGGGTGTGGGCTGTGGATGTGTCTAGCCAGGAGGGTGCGAAGTCGGATTGGTGGACGTTCACCCACCTGCAATAGCCTGCCTGTGAGCACAATCCATTAACGGGCATACGCCGGATGCGCTTTTGGTGTTTGGATCAAATACAGTTCTGAAGCAAGCCATACCGAGCCGCGTTTGACTTTTCCTGGCTATTCAATACACTCATAGTATATTTATTGTGATGATCTAGCGTTCAGGAGTTATGCCATGTCTGCCCAGGCCAAAAGCAGTAAGGCCGCAAAGCCCAAAACCCAGAAGAAGCGCACATGGAGACCCTTCAGTCGCCTCAAGGATCTTTTCTTTGTCCGACGTTTCCCGAAATTCTTTGGCGGAGCGCCAGAAGAATGGGAAAAGCCGGAGTCTGAGGAGGAATACCAACGCTATATTCATAATCAGGGTTTTGTTTCCCCCGACCACTGGGAAGGTGAAGAAATGGCAAAACATCCTGTCGTTTTGCAGGATGTGAAAGACCTCAGCCAGCATTTGCTGCCCACGTTCTTTTCCTTTGGACAGAAAGCCCGGCACTACCAGAATCAGTTTTACGTTTATCAGTGGATTTTCATTGTGGGCGCTTTCATGACCACGCTTTTTGGCACGCTGGCACTGTTCAGCTACCAGCTTGTGGGGACGACTCCATCGGATGCCGTTGTTTCGAGTTTGGGGGATACTGGTGCCCTAGAGCTGAATGATCCAACCGTGACCACTACCACCGAAGCGAATTCCCAGGCCTCTGCGGATGCTCAAACCTTTGCAACCGGATTAAGTTACCTGACCGCGATTGTGGGCGCGATCACCGCGTTTACCACCACGTTGAGCAATCGGGGCGAACCGCGAAAACGTTGGTCCAAAACTCGCCGGTTGACGGAAGAACTCCGGGCGCATTATTTTCGTTATCTGGCCCATCTACCACCGTACGACACGTCGGAGCGGGTTCAACGACTGCGGGAGTTAGTGGTCGCTATGCAGATCAAGGAGCAGGAAAATGTATAACAAATCGCTGCCCAAGACCGAAGATTACGATGTGCGCCGGATTGATCTGAAAAATTTTCAGGATCAGGATCACTCGAAAGAGGACATTGACCTGCTGTTCCGAATCTACATGGATAAGCGACTGGAATCTCAGGTCGGGTTTTATAAGAGCCGGATTCGGGAAAATGAGTTGAATTCGGATTTCACATTCGTCTTCGGTGCGGGGATTATGACCCTTTCCTCTCTGATCGCGACGCTCAGCGCGGGTGGGAATTACCCCTTACTTTCGTTGATCGCAGCGCTGCTTCCGGCGGTGGCCGCGCTATTGGCTTCTTTCCGCCAGCTTTACGGGTGGGATCAGCAGATCACGATTTACCGGGATTCGAACCTGGGGCTGCAGCGGGCACGTTTGCTGGCACCGGATGATGACCAGTTGGAAAAAGCCGACCTCATGCAGTTATTCCCGCAGTTGGTGGTTGCCACTGAGGAAGTTTTTACGTCTGAGGTGAGCCAGTGGGGGCAGTTTATCGCTGAAAAGGATAAGTCAATTGAGTCAGGCGATACAATTGCGGAGTTCAAGCAGCTTTTCGCGCCAACAATGGTGGATGGTGAGGGGAACCTGCGGTTGACGGATGCGCAGCTTAACGCGATTCAGAGTATTCTGGCTGCTGCTGTGCCAACCGGGGAGGGCGCGGTTGCCATCGAACGGGATACAGTGCGGCAGATTACCAGTTCAGTTGAAGTCGCGGCTGTTCAGGTAGATGATGCTGAGGTCGCTCCCGTTGCAGATGATGAAGCGAATGTCGCCCCGGTTGATGAATCTGCATCTGAAGCAGCGTCGGCTTCTGGGGAATCGTCCGCTGATGCTGAATCTAGCGATGAGAATGAGCCGGTGGGCTAGGGTACTAAGGTACAGATTCCGTGCTGCGCTGTGGAATTGATATGATTGAAAATCGGCGGATTGAGGAGGGTATCGCTCGGTTGGGTGAGCGCTTCCTCAACCGCTTTTTTACGCCTGGAGAACGGGCCGATTGCGAAGATACTCCGTACCGGTTGGCGGCGCGGTTAGCAGCAAAAGAGGCGGTCGCCAAAGTGTTTGGCACGGGAATTGGTGATGTGAGTTGGCGCGAAATAGAAATCCTACGCGATGAGCGAGGTCGACCAGTACTGCATTTGCATGGTGCGGCGGCAGCACTGGCACAGGAAATGAGGCTGACCGAATGGGATGTCAGCCTGACGCATACGGCTGAATATGCTTCCGCTATTGCGGTGGCACGTTGATTAAACCGCGATATTCGTTATTCTGTTTCTGTATGATATTGCCGCGCTCTGGCTTCAAGCATTTCCACACAGCCATCCGGTGGGACTTCTGAAGCCATTGGCCCGCGTTCGTCATTATGGTAGTCCGAACCGCCAGTAGTAATCAGATTGTACTGCTTTGCCAGTTCCCACAGTCGCGTCCGTACTTCACTCGAGTTCTTTGGATGGTTGATTTCGACCCCATCCAACCCGGTAGTCACTAATCGCTGGATGAGCGACTCGTAATCTTTCACCAATCCAGGGTGTGCCAGTATCGCCACACCTCCCGCGCTGTGGATGAGTTGAATGCCCTCTTCCGGTGTGAGCCGCTTCCGGGCGATATAGGCTGGGCCGCCGGTGTAAAGGTATTTCTCAAATGCTTCACCAACACTACCCACATGCCCGGTTTCTACCATCACCCTTGCGATATGCGGGCGTCCGATTGCGCCGCCATTCGCGGCTTCTTGTACTTGTTCCCATCGGATAGGCATGTGCAGTTCGGCCAATCGGTTGACGATTTTGCGGGCGCGGCTGTCACGCGCTTCCCGAAAATCGCTCAAAGCGGTCTGTAACCGGTCATTGGTAATGTCAATATAGTAGCCTAACATGTGAACGTCATCGCCGTTATCTACCGTACTAAGTTCAATACCCGGGATGATTGTCAGGTTGCCCTGCGCGGATACACGCGCTACAGGAATGCCATCTGTTGTGTCATGGTCAGTGATGGAGATGATCGTAAGCTTAAGCCGACGGGCGACCAACACCAGTTCTGTTGGCGTTAGCCGACCATCGGACGCGGTGGTATGCAGATGCAGATCAATTTGGCGGTTGTCCATCAGCGCGGCTCAACCGTAAAACGGACTGCGGTACGTTCTTGCCCGTCAATGGTAACTTCGGTAAAAAAAGGTGTGAACACAATGTCAATTTCGTCACGAGTCAAATAGCCGCGTGCGATTGCCAGTGCTTTCACGGCCTGGTTGACAGCACCCGCACCGATAGCCTGCACCTCGGCATAGTGGTGCTCACGGATCACGCCAGCAATGGCCCCGGCAACAGCGGTTGAACGCGACCGGGCAGACACTTTAATAATATCCGGTTTGGAAGAATCATCGTCACTGTGGTAGTGAGAGGCGTACTGGGATGAGATGTCGTCTAATGGTGTGTAGTCGTCATAAAGTTCGTCGTCTGACATGAGGTTTACCCGGCCATTCTGCAAAATATATTTTTGAGTCATTTAAATTTTACTCGAAAAGGCTATAACCGTCTACTCAGTCACAAATTATGAATAGGCATGTGCGAACTCCAACCTTGCGCCCTCGTGAATAGGATGCGAATCTGTCATCGAAAAATTGAGACTAACCCTTTTAGGGCATGTTCGGTAGAATTCGACCTCCTGATGTTGAAATAATTGAGTTGGAATTGAAATGCCGGTATCCCGCAGCCTTGACCCCGAACCGACGCCAGAATTTGATGTTCGTTGTACCGATTTGCACCAGTCCTGGGCTGAAGGGTATAAGCCATTGGATGAGGCCATAGACGAAATGACCGCTCTACGGACAGAGGCTGCCGTTGAGGGCATAGTGGCAAACCAGGCGCGTGCTGAAACATTTCTAGGCATTATGTATGGTTATCAGGGTAATCTGGCGAATAGTATCCAGTACTTCGAGCGTGCGCGTGCTCTGTTTACACAGGTGGGCAATCTGAAACGTATCGCTACCTGTGACCTCAATCTGGGTGAAACATATCGTTATAAAGGAGACTTCAACCGTGCCCGGCAGTATTTTGAACGGGCATATGAGACTCATAAAGAACTCAAAGACCTCATAGGCGAAACGACTGCGTTATGTAACCGGGGGCAGATGTTCCTGAGTCTCGGCGACCTGGATAGCGCTGCTAAAGATCTTATTCTGGCCGCCGACATGGTTAAACAACTGCCAGAAGAAAACGCCAATCGGAATACACTGAGCTGTGAAATTTCCCGGTCACTTGCACTGCTCTATATCGAACAGGGACGCTTGGATGAGGCTTTATTCGAGGCGCAGGCTGCTTTTGCTATTGCCAGTCGCACGCAGAGTCCCTTTGATGTCGGGTATGCCAACCGTGCGATGGGGCAGGTGTTGACCGCCGTGCATGAGTCGTCAGGCGAGTCTGATGATAGTGATTCGCCGGATTCGTACTTCCAGCGTGCGAACGAGGCCTTTCGCGATATCAACGCTGAGGGTGAAGTTGCACGCACGATGTTTGAACACGCCACTAGTCTGGCACTCCGTGGGCGGCGGATAATGGCGGCCAAGAAGTTGCATCTTGCGATTGTGATTTTTACGCGACTGGGGATGACGGACGACGCGGCCAAGGCTGCGGAAGCCCAACGGGAAATGTTGTAACTTTTTCCTTGCCAGTAAGAGATTTTCAAAAACCGGTGCAGCGAATTGCGCCGGTTTTGTTTTCAAGTTACGCGTTTATCGTTATACTCATACAACTTATCTGCTACTCTGTGCTTGTGTCTAAATGAAGACCGGCTTGTAGTGGTCTGCAAACAGGCAAAACGGGCTACATAAATGCAGAAGATTGATTAAAAAGAACAATAATGAGGTTTCTTTATGGCCGATTCGCCGATGACTGTGTTGGAGGTGCGCGGGCTAACAAAACGATTTCCCGGCGTACTCGCTAACGATCATATTGATCTGAAACTGTTGAAGGGCCAGGTATTAGGGCTGCTAGGGGAAAATGGGGCCGGAAAAAGCACCTTGATGAACCTGATTTATGGCTTGTATGCCCCTGATGAAGGTGAAATGCTGGTCAATGGACAACCTGTCCATATCAAGGACCCGAATGATGCCATTGAATTAGGCATTGGCATGGTTCATCAGCATTTTCAACTCGTGCCGGTTTTGACCGTGACCGAAAACATTATGCTGGGCAATGAATCCACACGGGGCGGAATTTTCCTTGACCGCCGGACGGCCCGCCGCCGGATAGAGGAAATTTCGCAGCATTATGGCCTGGAAGTAGACCCGAATGCGCTGGTTCAGGATTTGCCAGTCGGTGTTCAGCAGCGTGTGGAGATTATCAAGGCGTTGTACCGTAAGGCGGACATCCTCATCCTGGATGAGCCATCGGCTGTACTGACACCCCAGGAAACCGAGGGTCTATTCGCGATCATGCGCACGCTGATTGAACGGGGCGTGAGTATTATCTTCATTTCCCACAAACTTAAAGAAGTGCTGGAAATCTGCGATGCGATTACCGTGCTGCGTTTGGGAAAGGTGGTCGGACACGCCGACCCGAAACAGTCTACGGAAGAGTCGTTGGCTTCAATGATGGTGGGGCGCGAAGTGATCTTGCAGGTCGAGAAGAGCGATGCACACCCTGGCGAACCGGTTGTCACGATTGAAGACCTGGTGGTGAATGATGACCGTGATCTGCTGGCGGTGGATCACCTCTCGCTGGAGGTTCATGCCGGGGAAATCCTGGGAGTGGCCGGGGTGCAGGGCAACGGCCAGACCGAACTGGTTGAGGCGCTTACGGGCCTGCGTAAAGTGGAACATGGGCGCGTGGTCATTGCCGGGCAGGATGTAACCCATGCCATGCCGCGTACTGTGACCCGTACCGGCGTTGCGCATGTGCCGGAAGACCGCAGCAAGAACGGTATGGTGGCCGGTTTTCCCATCAAAGATAACCTGGTGTTGCAAACCTACTACCTCGAACCTTTCGCGTCGGGCATCCTGGTGGATGAAAAAGTCAAGGAGGAAAACGCGAACCAGCTCGTGGCGGAGTACGATGTTCGCACACCCAGTATTTATGTCAATATGGGAACACTATCGGGTGGCAACCAGCAAAAAGGCATTGTCGCCCGTGAATTTTCACGCGAGAGCAAATTGGTGATTGCCGCCCAGCCCACGCGCGGCCTGGATGTGGGTTCGATTGAGTTTATCCACAAACAGATTGTCCGTATGCGGGATGCGGGGACGGGTGTGCTGTTGGTTTCAACTGAATTAGATGAAATTTTCTCATTGTCAGATCGGATTGCAGTTATGTATCGGGGAAAAATTATAGATATTGTCCCCATTCAGGCAGCCACACGCGAAACGATTGGGCTGCTGATGGCGGGTGTCAAGCGCGAGGGAGAAGGAAATGGCTGAGCGAAAAATACAAGGTCCAGCATTTCTGGCGCCGCTTGCCGGGGGATGGCGGCGGATTTCTCCGAAGCTCGTGCCGCTTTTTGCGGTGGTAACGGCGCTTCTGATTGGCGTACCGTTTATTATCATCACCAGCGGGCGCGGCGACGTAGGGCGCGGGTTGAATATTTCTGCGACAGCTTATAGCGCGTTGCTGGAAGGCTCGGTAGGTATCACACTTAACACTGTGATGGTGCCGGGTGATCTGGGGCTGGTGGATGAGTATGTGCAGGAATATCCGCTGACTCCGCGTGAGGCGAATACCACCGCGCGCACGGCGACCAACATTGCCGAACGCGGGTTGGATCGTACCCTGGCGTTTGGCAGGCTGCTCGGCCAGTACCCGGACATGGACGATGAAGCGTTTGATGACTTAGGCAGCCGTATCCCGGATATTGCTTCCATTGGCGATGAACAGCTTTTAGCGCTCCAACCCCTGTTGGCCGATCTGGACACACTTGACCGGGATACGGTGGATGCCCTGGAGGGCATGACCAAAGACCAGGAAACCTTAACGTCGGATGTGCGCGCCGCTATTGTGGCCGTAGCCCCGTCAGCCACGACCTATAGTGACGCGGACTTGCTGGCTGGGATGCAGCTTGTCGCAGCCGATGGCCTGGTGCGTATCTCGCGATTGGCCGAAAGCGCCGCTGTTTTGCAGTCTATGGGGCTGATGGCTAACAGTGATGATGCGCAGATGATTGTAGAAATCGCTGCCGACGGGACAAGTTCGATCCGCAGCGAAGCCCAGTTAGCGCAGCAGATTGAGAACGTGGGCATTACGGATATTGAGGCATTTTCCGGCCAACTGCGTCTTGCAAAACTGTTATTTGATGATGACCTGCTCACCGGTGAGGATGTTGGCGCAGCGTTAAACGACCAGCTTGAGCCGCTGCTTCAGAATATGCTGGTGGTCCTGCGTCCTAATAACAGTATTCTGTTTAAGGCAGACCCGGGTACGACAGGGATCATTTATGATGATAATAAGACTCCTGATGATACCAGTGATGACAGACCGGACGCGTTCTACTGGCACTTTGGTGGGGAAGTGTTTCTGTTCTTTCCCAGCACCTTTGAAATCTGGATCGTGCGGACAATTCCGTTTGTGATCGCGGGGTTAGCGGTAGCGATGGGCTTTAAGGGTGGCCTCTTCAACATCGGTGCCACCGGCCAGTTGTATATCGCGGCTGTTCTGACGGCATGGATGGGCTTTTCTCCGATTTTTTCAGGTATTCCGGCGATTGCCCTCATCCCGATGGTGATTACTATCGGCATCTTTGGCGGACTAATGTGGGGAGCAGTTGCCGGTATATTGAAAGCCTACACCGGGGCACATGAAGTGATTACCACCATCATGCTGAATTTTATCGCCATTCGATTAGTGGACTGGTTGATTAAGTGGAAAGATCCCTACATTCTGCGCGACCCCGCAGCGAGCTCTGACCGGACGCCTTTTTTGCTGGATGCGGCGCGACTGCCAACTTTTGACACTATCCCCTGGGCGTGGTTTCTAGTCGTGGGCGGAGCAGTCATCCTCTATGGGCTGTGGCAGCGACGTGACGTTATCAGTCGGGACTACCGTATGGGGATTCGCCCACTGCTGAACGGTGTTCTGGTGTTTGTCCTGGGTATTTTCCTGGGATGGGTATCGGTGAGGGGGAAGCTGCACATCGGCCTGGTTCTGATGCTGCTAGCTGTCTGGCTTTCTGACTGGTTCCTGAACCGTACCACCCTCGGCTTTGAACTGCGAACGGTGGGTGCGAATCCCGACGCGGCGCGGTATGCCGGGATGAGTGTTCGTTTCAATATCATTCTGGCGATGGCGCTCAGTGGGGCGCTGGCTGGGCTGGCCGGAGGAATTGAGGTTTCTGGCGTGAAGTTCACCATGCAGCCGGATTTCTTCGCCAATCTGGGTTTTGATGCTATCGCGGTAGCTCTGTTGGCACGCACGAACCCACGCAATATGATCTGGGCGGGGTTGCTCTGGGGAGCGTTGCTCAGCGGTGCGAATCTCATGCAGGTACGGGCGAACATTTCCATTGATCTCGTGCTGATTATTCAGGCGTTGATTATCATGTTTATCGCTGCGGATGCGATTATCCGCTTCCTGTGGCGTGTGCCGGAGTCCAGCACGGAAGATAAAGAAGCGGCTTTGTTCTCGAAGGGCTGGGGAGGTTAGCCATGCAGCGCGTAGCAACTGAAACAAAGACATTTTCCGCTGCGGATTTTGTGGGGCTGGCAAGTGGTTTGCTTTTGCTAGTGGTTCTGCTGATTGCTCCCTGGTTCGTTTATGATAGCGGCAGTATCACCGGGTTTGGACTGTTTTCCATATCAGAGTCCCCGGTTGCGGTGCAGACATCCGCCCCGCTTCTCCTGGTGATCGCTGGTGTGCTGGGCGGGTTGACTGCGCTCTGGGGCGTGTTTGATGTCCATGCGCGTAAGATCAGCCGAAATGGTGCGCTTGTGGCCGGGCTACTGGGGATTCTGTATTACGGAACGTTCCTATTTGAAAACAGCCGCTCGATGGCGGATGTAGTTGGTGGGTTTATAGGTATCGGTTTCTGGCTGGGGTTAGTGGCGGTGTTGGGCTTACTCGCCCAGGTTGCGCTGCCACGTCCGTATCTGCCGCTGGTGCGGCCCTACGATTGGCGTAATTACCTGACCATTACCCGGATTGGGGTTTTCTCAATTTTCTTCATTGTCGTCGGAGGCTGGATTCTCCTGGAAGCCCCGGCGACCATTGCCGGAGATACCACCACTTTTCTGTCGTTTGACCCGCAGGGCGACCAGGGTATCCTGGTCGCGACGCTGAACTACTCAATGGTGGTCGGCGCGTTATACCTGTTGAGCGGGGTGGCGGGGTTGCTGCCCATGCCCGCCCTCAAGCGGTGGCGTTCCTGGTTGCTGCTACTGAGTGGTATTCTGATTATACCAACCGTGTTGGTGATCGCGGCGGCGGGGCAGCGAACCAATATCGTTGTGATGATGCAAGAGAGTTTACGGTTAGCCACGCCGATTGTGATTGGGGCGTTGGCTGGTATCTGGTGTGAACGTGCTGGTGTTGTGAATATCGCTATTGAGGGGATGATGCTCACCGGGGCATCCTTCGGGTTTGTGTCCTATGTATTGGTGTTGCAGGCGAACCCGACTGCCAATCTTCAGGATGCCCAGTTGATTGGCGTCATTGTCGCCGTGTTAGCTGGTGGGTTGATGGCGGTGCTTCATGCCTGGCTTTCGATCACCTTCCGCACCGATCAGATTGTCAGTGGTACGGTGATTAATATTTTGGCAGTCGGTTTGACGAGCTTTATCCGGCGCGAAGTTCTGGTTTCGGCGGATGCGGCACGTGGGACTTTGTCGCCTGTAGCAATCCCTGGTTTATCGAAGCTCCCGCTTCTTGGAGATGTTTTCTTCAACGGGAAACCTATTTTCTATGGCATGTTCATTCTGCTCATCATCACGCATATCATGTTGTACTATACGCGGTGGGGGCTGCGAACCCGTGCGGTAGGGGAGAACCCCCATGCCGCGGATACGCTGGGTATCAATGTGATCCGCAACCGCTGGATTAACGTGATTATCGGTGGGTTGATTGCCGGGCTGGCTGGGGCATGGTTCTCGCTGGAAACCACAGGCAGCTTTGATGATGGGATGACGGCGGGACGCGGCTTTATCGCGCTGGCCGCAATGATTTTTGGTAAATGGACACCAATCGGGGCTTTTGGCGGTGGCCTGCTCTTTGGCTTCTCGGATGCGCTCGGGCAGCGGTTCCAATTCCTTGGAGTCCCTGTACCCCCGCAATTCCTTCAGATGGTACCATATGTTATCACTATTGTGGTGATAGCAGGGTTGATCGGTAAGGCTAACCCGCCGAAAGCAGATGGCGTGCCATTCCAGAAGGAATAACTGTTTCTGTTGTTTTGGTACAGGCAGTGGGCAATCAGTTCACTGCCTGTTTTTCTTATTTCCTCTGGTAGTTTCTCCAGAATGTAGATTCACCACTTGTTAATAAAAATTGAGGCTTGTTCTCCGCTGAAGTAGTTTATAGTATCAACTGATAGCCTTGCGCAAGGTAATTCTGCTTCAATAAGCAGCGTTAAAGGCGAATAGTCTCCACATGAGTGTAGAACGTGAGGTCACGTAAAAATGATCGAGTTTATTGTCCAATACGGCCCAAGCATCGGCTACCTGATTATTTTCGGCGTGATCTTTGCCGAGTCGGGTTTGTTAATTGGGTTCTTCCTCCCTGGTGATAGCCTGCTATTTACCGCTGGCTTTCTGGCATCTCCCACCAGTCAGGAGGTTCTGCGACAGCTTGGTGTACCCTCCGATAAGCCCTTTTTCGCGCTGGAAGTCCTGTTGATTGGATTTTTCCTGGCGGCGGTTATCGGTGACAGCGTGGGATACACCTTTGGCAAGCGGGTTGGACAGCGCTTGTTCCAGCGTGAGGATTCCTTGCTGTTCAGCAAGAAGAATGTCTATAAAGCGCAGGAATTCTACGAGAAGCATGGCGGTAAGGCGATTGTGCTGGCACGCTTTATGCCGATAGTGCGCACTTTTGCTCCCATCGTGGCCGGTGTTGGGGATATGAAGTACTCGCGTTTTGTCGCCTTTAATGTGATCGGTGGTCTCCTGTGGGCGATTGGCGTGACGCTGGCGGGGTATTTCCTGGCTGCGGTCATTGGCCCGGAAAACGTAGATAAATACCTGCTGCCCATTATCATCCTGATCGTCGTGATTTCGGTTGCGCCCAGCGCGTACCATGTCCTTAAAGAGCGTGAAAACCGTGAGGCGATTATGCGGTCAGTGCGGCGGTTGCTGGGGCGGCCAGCACAGACGCAGGGGATTGAGAGTTAGTCTACGGCTGCAAGTTTTCCGAAACTGGAAAATAAGTTAATTAAGGGGCGCAAGCCCCTTTTTGTATTGACAGCGTTCACGGTATCTACCAAGATAGCCAGATGTAAGGCGCATTTCTCAATAATGTGCTGACCTATCTTAGAGATTCCAGGAGCCGTTTTTTATATGACCCCTCAAGTTGATCTAGCGAAGCCACGCACGCCTTTACAGTATCTGCGTCTGTTTTTCACGGGTATCGCGATGGGCGCGTCAGACATCGTACCCGGTGTTTCGGGCGGGACGATGGCTTTTATACTCGGTGTATACGAAGACCTGATTGATGGTATCAAGTCATTTGATCTAACCGCTATCCGCTTGGCACTTTCCTTCAGGGTAAAAGATTTCCTGAACCATGTGCCATTACAGTTCCTGGTCGCTTTGGGGCTGGGTATTCTAAGCGCCGTTGTTTTGCTTTCCGGCTTTCTCAGCCGTACATTAGATGATGAAGCCGGACGAATCCTTCTGTTTGCTTTCTTTTTCGGATTGGTCATGGCCTCTATTGTGACCATTGGGTTTAAAGTGAAGTGGGGGATTATCCCGGGATTTGCTCTGCTATCAGGTATCGGAATTGCGCTCATCGTTGTGAATGCGGTGCCGACGGATGCGCCCCATGAGCCACTGAATCTCTTTCTTTCCGGCATGGTCGCCATCTGCGCGATGATTCTGCCGGGTATCTCCGGGGCATTCATCCTGCTGATTCTGGGGCAGTATGATTATGTGCTGACGGCTGTTTCTGAACGCAATCTCCTGCCGATTGTCATGGTCGCTTTGGGATCAGTTGTCGGATTAATGATGTTCTCGCGTGTGCTGAGTTACCTGCTCAAACATTACTACCAGGCAACTGTCGCGGCGTTAGTCGGCTTCATGGTGGGGTCGTTGTGGCGGATATGGCCGTGGAAAGCGTGCCTCTTGGATGATGTTGACCGGCACGGCGAACTACGCTGTTTACAGGAGGTTAATCAACTACCGGATTTCGCCTCTCCAGAATTTCTGACGGCCTTTAGCCTGACTGTTTTTGGCTTCTTGCTGGTGAATTTGATTGACCATGTGCAGCATGGTCAGAATCCGGTATTCCGGTGGATGTGGCGGCCCCGGGGGAGCGTGGCTGCGTAACCCTTATGCAGAAGCTCAGTGGTCAACAACTGCCCTGGCCGGTGGACTGGGCTGTGTTTTTCGGCACAGTCCGGCCTCTGATTCTGGAAATTGGTTTTGGTCATGGGCAGTATCTGGTTCACCTGGCCGAACGTTACCCGGATCACCATATCATCGGTATGGAGGTCGCCAGTCGTTGCCTTCAGGCGGCTGAGGGCGCGATTGAACGTCAACGGTCGACGAATGTTCTCCCGATTCATGCGACGGCGGAAATGGCGCTGCATCACCTGTTTGAGCCGGAAACAATCAGCCAGATTCATATCAATTTTCCTGATCCCTGGTTCAAGCACAAGCACGGTCATCGCCGCCTGATGCAGCGCGACACACTGGACGCAATGGTAAGCCGATTGGTCACAGGGGGGAAACTTTTCCTGGCGACGGATATTCGCGCTTATGCGGAGATGAGCAGCCAGCTGCTTGCCAGTACGCGCGGTCTGGATAACCTGCTGCCTGCGCCCTGGATGACAGCGATGCCGGAGCGTGGGATCACCACCCGTTACGAGGCGAAGGCGTTGAAAATGGGCGAAACATGCCATTATTTCGCCTACCAGCGCAACATGGTCCCGGTTACGCCGCTGCCAGTGATAAAGGAATTGGCTATGCCCCATATTGTGTTCAAAACCCCGTTGTCGCTGGAAACCATGATGGCGCAGTTCGAGCCATCCGAATTTGCTGAAGGCGACACGATTATTCGTTTCCTGAATGTGTATCGGGGGGAACGTGCGCTGCTGTTGGAAATCTATGTCAAAGAGCCGACAATTGAACAGCGCGCCGCCTTCCTGGTGGCAGACCGCCCGGAGCCGGGCGAATTCACGTTGAAACTCAGTGCACTGGGGCATCCGCGCCCGACGGTGGGTATTCACCGAGCGGCGGCACTGTTGGGGGATTGGCTGATTGGGCTTGACCCTGCCAATGTGGTTTTGAAACGCAGCCTCCTCGAATAAAAACAGGGAAGTCATCATGACTCCCCCGTAACTCACTGGCTATTCAGTTTTGTGTCAATTAGTCACCAGCCGCCGGCGCAGTAGAGAGCTTGGGACTGCCTTCTGAAGTAGGTGCTCCTTCTCCAACAGGCAGGATGTCCGGCCACAATGAGGCTGCGTGTTCATATACATCAATACCCACCGCATCAGCCTCAGGATGTACCCGTAGGCGCTTCACAGCTTTGAGCGCAGTGAACATGACTACTGCTGATAGTCCCACGAAAATGACGGTAGCTGCTGAACCGATAAACTGTGCGATGAACAGATCAAATCCGCCACCCACTAGCAGCCCGGCCTGTCCGGTCAGAGTCAGTTCTGCCTGGCCGAAAAGCCCGATTGCCAATGTGCCGAAGATACCGCAGGCGCCGTGTACCGCGAATGCGCCCACCGGGTCATCAATCTTCAGTTTTTCCAGCAGATCAACCACCAGGACAACGAGTACCCCGGCAACCAACCCAATGACAATCGCTGCCCAGGGCGCGACAAACGCGCAGCCTGCGGTAATGGCAACTAGCCCGGCCAGAGAGCCATTCAGTGTGAAACCAAGGTCCCATTTGCCGGTGCGGGCGAACAGGAGGAACATTGCGGACATTGTTCCCGCCGCTGCTGCCAGTGTGGTATTCAGCGTAACCAGACCTACAACCCCATCGTTGCCCATACCCAGGCTTGAACCGGGGTTGAATCCGTACCAACCGAACCACAGGATCATCGTGCCGAGTGTCGCCAGCCCCAGATTATGCGGGCGAGGCGGACTGCCGAATACACGTCCGACACGTGGGCCTAGCAGAATTGCGCCAAGCAGAGCGGTTACGCCACCGACGGTATGTACAACGGTGCTTCCGGCAAAATCGTGGAAACCATTCTGCGCCAGCCAGCCACCGCCCCAGACCCAGTGAACGACGATGGGGTAGATTATCGCGCCAACGATGGCGCTGTAGATGATGTCGCCAATGAAATCGGTTCGTTCAGCCATGCCGCCGGTTGCGATAGTGCTGGCGGTCGCGGCGAAGGCAAACTGGAAGAAGAAGAAGGTGAGTACGCTGATATTCAGGCCATCAACCATCGCGTACTGAATCGTCCCGTTTTCAAAGGTGAACGCTTTACTCAGGAAAAAGTTGTCGGTGCCGATCAGCCCATTGGCGCTGGTGCCGAAAGCCAGGCCAAACCCGACTGCCCAGAAAACCAATGCCGTTAGCCCGGCGTCCATGAAATTTTCCAACAGCGCATTCACGACGCCTGTGTGCTGGATAAACCCGGCTTCCAGCATGGCGAACCCTGCCTGCATAAAGAAGACCAGCATACTGGCGATGAGAACCCAGGTACTGTCAATGCCAATCTGTAAATGGGTCACGTCGTCCATAGTCGCTGTGGCAACAGCGTCTTGTGCTTGGATGGTTGGCGCGAATACCGCCAGAATCATTGAGGCGATTGCCAGTACGACAATCCGCCGCCAGAAACGATTACGCTTGTTCATGACTTTCCCTCCAAAGATGAACTCGTAATTCAGATGTTCAAAGCATACAGGTGTGGAAAAGCCAACGTGAGGTATAGATGTGCTAAATTTCTACCCGATGTTTTGTGTGAATGATCCAATCGGAGGATTGATCGGAGGAGTGGTTTAGTGGAATGGTATTATGATATGGGGAAGTAATTTATGCAAATAGCACAAAACCCTCTAAAAGAGGGATTGGGAGGTAAATTCTGGTGTCGAAGGGATTACCAGTTCTTGTCTGTCAGAACTGGGCGCTTATTAAACCAGTTATGGGCACGTTCCATGTGCATGGTGAGCAAGCTGTGTGAAACGGGTGGCAGTCCGCCCAAAACCTGTTCCAACTCCCACAGCCGGTCTACAACAGCACGTTTACGGGCGGCATCTGCAACCAGTGTTGCCGCCTGGCGCGTGCGTATCCAGTCACCATCAAGGCTTGTCTGGCAAACAATCATCATCCAGAGGTCGTTGTAGGATAAAGTAATAGTGTGTCCTCGTGTATCTTCAAATTCGAGGTAAGTTTCGCCGCCCAAAGGCCCGGCCAGTGTTTCGTTGCTCACTTATTACCTCCTGATGATATTACGAACCGCATTGTGTATATGACTTTTTGCTATTTTACGCCCAAATGACCTTTCATGTTCCTCAAGAATTTTTAAGGGAAATAAATCATAGGCTAAAAAACGGGAGAGTGGTATTGCTCTCCCGTTCACGGAATGAATGAGTTCTAAGCGGTGGCCGGTTCTGGAACAGTTGGATGCTGCTGGCCGGTACGTTCGTGAATCTCCATCTGGATGCCGTGTTGAGGCCGCAGGGTAATCAGCGGCTCAGGCATAACGGTTTGTCCCGGCAGCAGCGCCAGGTGATAACGCTGGGCGATGGTCGCCAGCACAAGATTTGCTTCCATCAGGGCGAACTGGTTGCCGATGCAGATGCGCGGGCCGCCACCAAACGGAAAATAGGCATAGCGTGGGATACGTTTCTCCAATTCGGGCGCGAAACGCTCTGGGTTGAACTGCTCTGGCAGCTCCCAGTAGTCCGGGTGACGGTGCATAATATACTGACTTATCAGCAGGACGCTGCCCGCCGGAATGAGATACCCGCCGATTTCCACGGCTTCAATTGTCTGTCGCGTGACCGTCCAGGCCGGGGGATAGAGCCGCATGGACTCTTTGATGACCATTTCCGTGTAGCTGAGATTGGGTAGATCAGTGACCTGCGGCGGTCTGCCGTTCAGCTTCGTGGTGAGTTCATGGATGAGCTTTTCTTCAATTTCTGGGTGCTGCGCCAGCAGGTAGAATGTCCAGGCCAGGGCGTTCGCGGTGGTTTCATGACCAGCGATAAACAGCGTCATTGCTTCGTCCCGCACTTGCTTGTTGGTCATGCCTCCGCCGTCTTCTTCGTCTACCGCCAGCAGCAGCATCGAAAGCAAGTCGCCGGTATCGTCGCCGGAACTGCGCCGTTCATTGATGATCTTCATAATCGTGCTTTCCAGCGTCTGGGCGGCCTGCTGGCGTTTGCGGTTGGTGGCAGTAGGTATCCAATCCGGCACCTTGAGTAACGTGGTGATACGCTGCGTGGCGGTTTCGATTCCAATAGTAACCGCCTGGCCCAAAGCGTCCGACTGATTGGAAACATCGGTGTTGAAGAGCGTCTTGGCGATGATTCGCATCGTGAGTTCCATCATGTCGTGTGCAATATCGTGCTGGTCGCCGGGTTGCCAGCGCCCCAGCATATCCTGGGTGTATTCGACCATGACATCAGCATAGGCGGCAATCCGGTTATGGTGGAATGCGGGCTGCACCAACCGCCGCTGCCGCTTGTGGGATTCGCCGTCATTGGTGAGCAGACCATTGCCGATAATCCGCTGTGTGTTCTGTTTCAACATCTGGGTTTTCTGGAACTGCTCCGGATGCTTGACCAGTATCTCCTGGATGTAATCCGGGTGGTTGATCTGGTAAATATGACGCGGCCCCAGCCGGAAATGAACGATGTCCCCGTATTCTTCCCGATTGTGGGTCAGGAATTCAAGGCGGTTCTGCTGGAGGTTTCTCAGGTTTAGAATTGGTAGTCGGGTTTCTGGCCCTGGCGGGTATCGCTGCGGCATAATACACATCCCTTACAAGATGGAAAATTATAGACAGGTTGTACACAAATTACACCAACAGGATATAGCTAAAGAGTCGCCGGGTCAAGATACCCCAACGGCTCATTTTGTAAAATGTCTGTAAACTCTGTGGGGGCGTCAGGCTTGCCGGAAGAAGTGGTCGAGAATGCGCGCTGTATCGGCTAATCGCTCGATATAGCTGTAATGCCCGGCGCCATCAAAGACGACCAGCCCGGCATCCGGGATGGTTTTTTCCAGGAGTTTTGCCTGGGAAAGTGGGGTATCCACGTCCTTCTCGCCCCATAACAGGAGGGTAGGGGGCTGTACCCGTGCCGCGTAGGCCAACAAGTCCTGATTGACGACGTTGACGAAGGTTTCGCGCATAACGCCGCTCACTGCCTGGAAATCCGCCGAACCGTAGCGCCGGTTGTACCAGCGGCGCAGGAGTTCCGCCAGGGCGGTCATACCCATCGCTTGTAGGCCATTGCGGATGCTCTTGTACGTTTTCAGGCGGAACTGCGAAGTTTTCGAGGGGATGGGGCGAACACCCGCGCTATCTGCCAGCGCCATTTTCTGAAATCGCTCCGGGTGTTCCGCCCCCAGGATGAGTCCCAGTCGTCCGCCGAAGGAATGCCCGAAGAAGTGTGCCTGCTGAATGTCCTGGGCATCCATGAATGCCAGGACAAAGTTCGCGTAGTCAAAAACCGACCAAGCAATAGGCGGCGCTTCAGTCTTGCCAAAACCCGGCAAATCCGGCACATACACCCGGAAACCCCGCCCCGCCAGCTTCTCCGCCAGCGGCCACACTAACACACTGGTCGCGCCCCAACCATGCAGCAGCAGCACCGGGTCGCCTTCACCCGCCACTAAGAAAGACGTGCGAATCCCCTGAATTTCGGTCATAACTGCCGTTGGCGTCGTGGAAGGTGTATTGCTCATTCTATGGTAATCCTTGCGCCGAGGGTCTGCAATTTTGAAAAGACGTTACCAAACGTGCGGTCAATCGCCTGGGCATTATCAATCACCGTTTCCCCCCGTGCCACCAGTGCCGCCCCCAGCATCCCCAACCCGGCACGGACATCGGGCGAATCAAGGTAGACCCCATGCAGCGTCGTTGGCCCGATCACAATCGCTCGATGCGGGTCGCACAGGACAATCTGCCCGCCCATCGCTTTGAGCTTATCCACGAAGAGCAGCCGGTTGTTGAATAACTTTTCGTGAATCAACACCGACCCGCGTGCTTGAGTCGCCACCAGCGTTGCCATCGCCACCAGATCGGATGGGAAGGCCGGCCAGGGGGATGTTTCGATATTCAGGTCGGTGTCTTCGACCTGGTTAGAGAGTGCCAGGGACTCCTGCCGGGGGATGAACAGCCGCGTATCTTCAATATCCAACCGGATGCCCAGTTGCTTATACACTTTCTGAATCATCCGCATATCCGGGGCGTGGATGCCGTCAATTTCAACCCGCCCGCTGCATAAAGCCGCAATCGCTGCGATGCTGGCCGCCTCAATGTGGTCAGCACCTATCGTAGCCACTGTCCCTTTCAGGTGGTCAGCCCCATAGATACACAACCGGTTTGACCCGATGCCCGTGATTTGGACTCCCATCGCTACCAGCATGTGTGCCAGTTCCTGGACATGGGGTTCGCAGGCGGCGTTATAGACCATCGTCTCTTGGCCCAGGCGTGCCGCCAGCATCATCACAATCGCGGTTGCGGTTACACTGGCCTGGGAAAGGATGATTTCTTTCTTATCCCAGGTCGCCGGTTGGCAGATCAATGCGCCGTTATCAATCTTTGTCTCTAACCCCAGGTCACGAAAGGCTTCCAGGTGGGTACGAATCCGACTCAAGGGGAAGTCAATCTCTACCCGGACATACTGCCGCCGCACCAGGATCGGCGCGAGGTAGAGCAGGGCGCTCACCAGGCCGTTGGTGTCTTCCTGGCTCAACTCCCGTTTGCTGATTTGCGCCGTCTGAATCGTGGTACTCGCTTTTTCGCGCTTAAACGTTGCGCCCAGTCGTCCACCTACTGCTAACATGCTTTCGATGGTGGTGGTACTGGGCATGTTATGCAGTGTGACCGGCTCGTCTGTCATCAGGCTGGCCGCCAGCAGTGCCAGCGCCGCGTTGGGGTTGCCTGAGGTGTGGTAAACGCCGTTGAGTTCCTGTTGGCCTTCAACCCGAATTCGCATAGTTCCTCGCAGTCTGTATTCCCACCGATTATAACAATTTTACGGCGGTACATGACGGGTTAATTCAACGCTCATCTTGCTTTGTCTATAACCATTTACAAGTGCTTGACGCCCCTCACTTGCGGCGGTAGGATGCAGATACAGACACCCATTTGGAATAACAATGATCGAAGTCGAAAACCTCACAAAACGTTATGGAACGCATCTGGCGGTAGATTGTATTTCATTTGATGCCCAACCGGGGGAGATTGTCGGGCTGCTGGGTCCGAACGGCGCTGGAAAAACCACCACCATGCGAATGCTGACCGGATTCATGCCGCCCACTGACGGCAGCGCCCGGATTGCCGGGTTTGATGTCGTGGCCGATTCGCTCCGTGTGCGCCAGAATGTCGGTTATCTGCCGGAGCATGTGCCGGTCTATCCCGATATGACCGTCCAGGGGTATGTGAGTTTCTGGGCGCGGCTGCGCGGGGTAGCGAATGTACGCCAGCAGGTGGACGCGGCATTGGAACAAGTGCAGCTTACAGATCGGCGTAAGACGCTGGTGCGTCACCTGTCTAAAGGGCTGACTCAGCGACTCGGGCTGGCGCAGGCGCTGGTGCATGATCCGGCTGTCATCATCCTGGATGAGCCGACCATCGGTATTGACCCCCAGCAGGTAATTGAAGTGCGCGACACCATTCGCCAGCTTGGTGATAGCCATACCGTGCTGTTCAGTACGCATATCCTCTCCGAAGCGGAGCAGGTCTGTGATCGGGTGGTGATTATCCGGGGCGGGCGCATTGTCGCCCAGGGCGCACCGGCCACGCTCCGCCAGCAGCTTCAATCCGGGGCGCATCTGTATATTGAAGTGCGCGGCGCGAACGAAGCCAAAATCCACGAAGTCCTCAGCCCGATAAAAGACATTCAGGCGCTTGAGGTTGAGGGGAATGGTTTCATACTTCGGGTGAAGCCGGGCAAAGACATCCGGGCGGCGGTGGGTGAGCGCGTGATGCAGGCCGGGTATGCCCTCTTGGAACTGCGCCCGGTTGCTATGACCCTGGAAGACATTTTCCTGGACATCATCAAAAGGAATTAAATATGCGCGGTGTTTTGACTGTATTCCGGCGCGAAGTAGAGCAGTATTTCGCTTCGCCGGTGGCCTATCTGATCGCTTTCGCGCTCCTGTTGATTACCGGACTGCTGTTCAACACAGACTTGACTTACAGTATGCACGTCAAACCAGCCGAGGCGGCTTTGATCCCCAGTTTTCTGTCGTTTGCCATGATTTTCTTCGCGCCGCTCCTCACAATGCGGTTGTTGGCCGAAGAAAAACGCGAAGGCACGCTGGAACTGTTGCTCACCGCGCCGGTTCAAGATAGCGCGATTGTGTTTGGCAAGTTCCTGGGGGCATGGTTCTATTATTCCCTGCTGCTCGTGCTGACCTTCATCTACCAGTTTATCCTGCTGGCTGTCGCACAGCCCGATCTCGGCCATGCCATTAGCGCCTACCTGGGTATCTGGCTCTATGGTGGGGCGGCGCTGGCGGTGGGGATGTTGTTCTCCGGCCTGACAGAAAACCAGATTGTGGCCGCTTTCCTGGGGATGACGGCGCTGATGTTCCTGTGGCTGGGCGACAGCGCCGGGCAGATCGTGGCGAATCTCGATCTGGCGTATGTGCTGCGCCAGCTTTCGCTCCAGGGTCACTTTTCAACTTCGTTTGCGGTTGGCCTGCTGCGAGCGGAGGATGCGGCCTATTTCGTGGGCATTATTGCGGTGATGCTGTTTATCACCATCCGTGTTGTGGAATCCAACAGGTGGCGCTGATGCGGAATAACGATGTAATTACCCTGACCCGGCAGAACCTCGGCCAGTGGGCCAGCTATGCCGGTGGCATTGGCCTGGTGATCGGCATCATCGGCTTTATCTGGCAAGGTGGCTTCACATCGCTGGTACTGGCCGCGTTGGCAGTAGGGGCGGGCGGCATTCTGCTATGGGCGTTGCTGTCCCCGCGTGATTTTATGAACTTCCTCACCGGGCGGCAGGCTCGCGCTGGAACGCTGGCGGTATTCTCCTCATTACTCATGATTGGCATTGCCGTGCTGGTCTACACCGTCGTACAGCGGTCTGTGATTACGGTAGATATGACGGAGGCCGGTCGCTTTACCCTCAGCAGCGCCACCGAAAACGTGTTAAAGCGCGTGGCTCGCCCGATACAGATTACCGGGTTTTATTCGCCTAATGCTTTGCAGCAGCGCGAGATTGATGACCAGTTTTTCCGGCTCTACTCATCAGCGACGGATGACTTAATCCGCCGTGTGTATATTGACCCGGATGAGAACCCCGCGATGGCCGAACTGTATCAGGTGGCCTATGACGGCGCGGTCTATATTTCCTACCTCACGGATGATGGCGAGGTGGATTTTAATACCCTGGCGCGGGTGCCAAGCAGTTCCAACCAGGAACGCGACATGACCGAGGCGATTGCCCGCTTGTTGATTTCCGGCTCTTTTAAGGTGTATTTTGAAACCAGTCACGGTGAACTCGACCCGCTGGACGGCTCGCAGCAAGGGCTTTCCGGGATTCACAACGGCATTCAGGAAAGCGGTCTGATTACCGCCGAATTGAACCTGGCTGATCTGGCCGCTGCCGGTCAGCCGATCCCCGGTGATGCCTCGGCGGTCATCATGGCGCGGCCTTTAACCCAGCTTTCATCCGCTGAAATTAACGTGCTGGATGCCTATCTGCGACAGGGTGGCGGCTTGTTTATCATGGCCGATGTCCTGTTCAATGACCAACCGTTTCTGAGTCAGGACAGCCTGTTTAACCAGTATTTGTGGCAAAACTTTGGTATTCGGGTGTTGGATGCGGCAGTGGTTGACATTGCCGCCAGTGAACGCACCCCACTGGATATTATCAGTGCGGTGGTCTATGGGGCGACGGACATCGGCGCGCGGCTTGACCCGGAAAACAATACGGGGACTCTCTTCAGTATTGCGCGGGCGCTGGAAGTGAATGATAGTCCGCCGCCAGATACCGCCAATGGCCGCGTGATTCTGTCGTCTGACCAGAGCTACGGCGAAACGAATTTGCGCTTGCTGGGTGAAACCAACACCTACCAGCCCGATGCCGCTGAAGATATTCCAGGCCCGTTGACGACGGTTGCCTGGGGCTGGAATCAGGATACCAATGGCCGGGTTCTGTTGGTGGGGGACTCGGATTTTGCGACAAATGGTCTGGTTCTGACCGGTGGCAACGGTATTTTGTTCACCGATGGTTTGTCCTGGCTGAGTGGCCTGGGTGAACAGATTCAATTCGGTTTCCAGGCCTATTCTACTGGTCTACCGCTGGTGTTTATTGATACGCAAACGCTGGACACGATTGCTTTTGTGACCGAGATTCTGATGCCGGGGCTGGTTCTGGTGGCTGGATTTGTCGTGTGGGTAAGGCGGGTGCGCGGATGAACCGGAGAACTTTTTTCATTCTGTTGGTGATTTTTGCGGCCCTGGTGGTTGTGACCATCGTTCAGGAACAGCAGCTACAACAGGACTTCACTAATTCCATCTCGGAGATGAACCTGCTGCGGGTTTTCCCGGGTCTGGCGGTGCTGGATATTCAGGCGCTCCGTCTCTCATCGCCAGCGGAGAATCAGTCGTTTATCCTGAGTCGGGATACCAGCGGCCAGTGGATCGCACCCGATAGCAGCGGCACCCTCGATACCAACGCGGCGACCACCATCGCCCGCAGTATTGTGCTGCTGACCTACCAGCGGACAATCATGCCCGAAAATGATGACTTGAGCGTTTATGGATTTGGCGAGCAAGCCTCATTCGCAGTGGAAATTCTGCTGACAAATGGAGACGGTCACGCGCTGGCCGTAGGAGGGCTGAACTCGACTGGCTCTGGCTACTATGCTTTAGTGGATAACGACCCGGAAATTTACCTCGTAGATCGCGGTGCGCTGGACTTTCTCATCACGCAATTGCGGACTCCGCCGATAACTTGACAAGTCCTGAATATTGCGTTATTGTGTAATTTCGGTGCGAGCCGGTAGATATTTCTACCGGGTAGTTCTACTTGGCGACCTCAGTTATCGTCAATCACTCAATTTTGTATCATAATTGTATCAGATAGAGTGAGGGATTATACTCTAACCTTGCTGGTGAGCTGTTAGAGGTAGGGTTTAGAGTCTGTAAATGCGTTATGCTGATGATACAGGATAAAGACGAGCTTTACGCTCAGCTAATCAAAAAAGCCCACGATAAGGGCGCTGTAACCTACGATGATATTCTCGCTGTTCTGCCGGAAGCCGAACGTGATGTTGCTCTGTTGGACGACATCATGGACAGCTTGTTTGATGCTGGCGTGGTGGTGATTCCAGGTGGAAAGAACAACCTGGATGAGGGTGGTCGTGATGAAGAGGTGGATACCTCCGCTACCCTGGAAATGCCGCGTATTCAGGATGATGAGGATGAGTTTTCTGCTTTCGAGTTAGATGACGATGATCTGATTGAGGATGCGGGATACCAGCAAGCGCTTGATACAGATGATGTTGTCGGACTATACCTGAAAGAAGCAGGGCGTGTGCCGCTGCTGACAGCCGATGAGGAAGTCGCGCTGGCGAAGCGTATGGAAGCGGCTGAACTCGCAAAAGAGCAGCTTGAAGCCTATCGCGATTCGCTGCCGGCGGATGATATTTACGACCTAAAAGACATTGTGATTGATGGCGAACTGGCGCAGGAACATTTGATTCGTGCCAATGCGCGGTTGGTCATCAGTGTAGCCAAGAAATATATTGGCCGGGGTGTGCCGTTCCTGGATTTGATTCAGGAAGGCAATATCGGTCTGATTCGCGCGACGAACAAGTTTGAATACCAGCGTGGTCACAAATTCAGCACCTACGCGACCTGGTGGATTCGTCAGGCCGTCAGTCGGGCGGTTGCCGACCAGGGGCGGACTATTCGCGTTCCAGTACACATGGGTGACCAACTGAACCGGATGCGGCGGGTGCAGTTGCAGCTTCTCCAAGACCTGGGTCGCGAGCCATCCATTGACGAACTGGCCGAAGGCATGGAAACCACGCCGGACAAGATCGAAAATCTGCTGGAGATCGCTCGTCATCCGGTGAGTCTGGAAACCCCGATTGACGAAGAGGGTGACTCCACTTTTGGTGATTTCGTGGAGGATGTGAACAGCCCTGCTCCCGCTGAGGAAGTGGCGACTCATTTGCTGCACGAACAGTTGGAAACGGCGTTGCAGCGCCTCCCACCGCGCGAAGCTCAGATTCTCAAACTGCGGTACGGCTTGGAAGACGGGCGCGTGTATACATTAGAAGAGGTTGGGCAGACGATTGGTGTAACTCGGGAACGGGTGCGCCAGCTTGAAGCCCAGGCTTTGAACCGTTTGCGTCAATCATCGGCGCATGTGATCCTGCGCGACTACCTGTACGAGGAGTAGAGTCGTGCCTGCAAAAAGTTCACGGGGCCCCTGGCTGTGGCCGCTAGGTATGGCCCTGGTGGGTATTGTGCTGTTGCTCAATAATTTCCTCTTGGTAGGAGATTTTAATGTGGTGGCACTATGGCCGCTGCTGCTAGTCGTGGTCGGTGCGTGGATTTTGTTGCGTGGCGATCTGACTCCGGGCGAAGGGGGTCGTACCTTTGGGATCACCCGGGGGAGTGTTGAATCGGCGACCTTGGAAGTCAGTTCGGGTGAAATTGATGTGCAAATCCAGTCCCTTCAGCGTGAGGGACGGTTGATTGCTGGGCAGTATGCTGCATTTTCCCGGCCTGGACTGCGTGTAAATGGGACACATACCCATTTAATGCTCCATCGGGGCGCGACTCCCTGGTTGTCTTTTGCGGATTGGGAAATGGCGCTGGCAGCAGACCTGCCCTGGCAGGTTCTATTGAGTACTCACCTGGGGCGCGTGAATATGGATGCTTCCGGGTTGATTTTGCAGGAAGCCATCGTCGCAACCGGCCTGGGGGATATTCGTTTTATCTGCCCGCCCGAATCCTTCTCTGTGCTTTTCCTGTGTTCTGCCCTGGGCAATATTCACCTGATTACGCCGGTAGGCTACCGGACACAGATTGCCGCGTCCGGCAGTCGTTTGTTTGGTGTCCATGCCGACCCTAATCGCTATGAAACGGTTGCGCCGGGTGTTTTCGTGTCCCGTGATGCCGACGAAACACTGCCGCTGGTCGAAGTGACGATCAGCGGCACTTTTGGAGATGCCTATCTCACCTGAGAGTGCCCCTCATGTCTACCCCCTTCAGTTTGGTTATTCGTGACGCGCTGCAACCGGACATCCCGGCGTGTCTGGCGCTAGACCATCATTATGAAACCGATTACGTCTGGCAAATGAGCGTCATTGAAGACGTTTCTGGCCGGGAAATCCACTTTCGTAAACAGCATTTGCCCCGTACCATGCCCGTCCAGCATGTCGCCTTTGAACCACGCCTCCACCAGGTTCTTCAGGAACAAGGGTGTTTCCTGGTCGCTGCTGAAAAACAGAGCCGGGAGCTGCTGGGGTACCTCGTCATGCAACGCGACCCCATCTACAGGACGGCACTGTTGCAGCATGTGGTGGTTGATTTTCCGTACCGGCGGCGGGGTATCGGCAAGCGGCTGTTGAATGTGGCTCGCCAATGGGCAGCGGAACAGGGTTTAGACCGGATTACCATTGAAACGCAAACGAAGAATTACCCGGCGATTGAGTTTTGCCAGGGGGCCGGTTTTACCTTCAGTGGCTTCAGTGACCAGCATTTTCCCAATCAGGACATCGCCCTGTTTTTTACGCAGGGGATACGCTAAGTGAGGTCGTCGTTTGGTTGAGATTTTCACATCCTTTCTGGCGCTTCTGAACGAGACGCTCACGGCGGCCATTGTCATTATTGCGGCTTCCATGCTGCTCTATAATCTGGCGCGAAACCGCCGAGATCGTGTGGCCCGTACATCGGCGGTGATGCTGGCCTCCGTGACCGCCGCCGCTATCTGTGATGTGCTGATTTCCCTGGGGCCGGGTGCGCCCAGTTATGAAGCGATTCTACGCGCCCAGTGGATCGGTATCGCCTTTCTCCCCGCTGCAATTTTCCACCTTTCCGACGCGCTGCTGGCGACTACCGGCCTGCCGTCGCGGGGGCGTCGTCGCCGGATTGTGCTGATGCTGTACCTGCTCAGTACGGCCTTCCTGCTGGCGGCGGCCTTCACCGATGTGCTGATCCGCCCGGTCATCCTCTCTCCGAAGTTGGTTACGCTGGTTTCCGGGCCATTATTCCCGGTTTATGTCGCCTATTTCCTGACAGCCAGCCTGGTTTCTTTGCTGAACGTCCAGCGGGCGCGGGGGCGCTGCCTGACCCGCAGCACGCGGCGGCGGATGGGCTATTTGCAGATTGCGATGCTCACCCCGGCGTTTGGGAACTTCCCTTACTCTCTCCTGTTTGGCCTGAGTGAAAACTCATCTATCGCCATGCTGGTGCTGGTGAATGCCGCCAATGTGGTTGTGATCTTGCTGCTGCTGTTTCTGGCGTATCCACTCTCATTTTTTGGCACCCGTACGCCTGACCGGGTGGTAAAAACTGAACTGCTGCACTTCATGATGCGCGGCCCGGCCACCGGCTTGCTGGCGTTGGCGACGATTATCTTCGTCCAGCCGGCGACTCGGATTTTCGGGCTGCCGGGCGGCAGTTTTATGCCGTTTGCAGTGGTGGCCGTGGTGTTATTGTGGCAGTGGTTTGTCGCGCTGATTCTGCCCGTTCTGGAAAAGTATCTGATTTATCGTTCTGAAGATGATGACCAGGTTGAGAAGCTGCAAACGCTGACCGAGCGCCTGCTCACCCGCACCGACCTGCTGCAATTGCTGGAAGCGATTCTGGCGGCGAGCTGTGACTATCTTCAGGTCAACACCGCCTTCGTGGCGGTTTTTAATGAGGGACGGGCTGAGATGGTTTCCGCGATTGGTCCGACGAAGCCGAATGCCAGGTGGCTGGAAGAAGAAAGTGCCACACTCTTAGAACTCATCAACCAGTATTCCGACGAATTTGAAATCCAACACTGGCATTCTTATTGGATTGTGCCACTTTTCAGCCGCCGCCGGGGAAGTGACTCCCGGCTGCACCAGGTTGGTTTTCTGGGTATTCAGGCCCGTTCTGCAATGATAGACCTGACGCCGGACGAAATGCGCAGTTTCCGGTCACTGGTCAAACATGCCGGGCAAACGCTGGACGACCTGGGCTTACAGACAGAAATCTACGCGGCGTTGGAAGGCCTGCTGCCGCAGATCACCATCACGCGCACACGGGCAGCGGAAGTGGAATTTAAACCGGGGCATGGCGGTCAACGACCCGATGAGAGTGAGAGTCTTGCGATTGACTTGGAACAGATGGCGGAACAGGTACGCGCTGCGCTGCGGCACTATTGGGGCGGGCCGGGGCTGACGCAAAGCCGCTTACTGGAATTGAATATCGTGAACCAATCCCTCGCTGAGAATGATGATAATCCCGCCAAGTCGCTGCGGGCGGTGCTGTTGCAGGCCATTGAGAAACAACGGCCCGACGGGGAGCGCAAACTCCTCAGCCCGGAATGGACGATTTATAACATTCTCTACCAGCGGTTTATCGAGCGGAATAAAGTGCGCGATGTTGCTGTGCGTCTGGCGTTAAGCGAGGCTGACTTGTATCGTAAACAGCGTGTGGCGATTGAGATGGTGGCGGAAACGCTGCTTGAAATGGAGCGGGCGCAGCCCGACCCGAACATGCCTGTTTGACAGGGCTTTTGGGGCTATTTATAATCTTCGGCCATAGGGAAGGCTTATACTGGCGGTAATAAGGTAGCTGGCCTGATGAATGCGGTGTTGGCAGGTGGTAGCTGAGGTGCCAGGGCTGCGGCACCGGCTGAACAAGGCGCTCATCAGGGCAGTAATGGACGATTCTTAATGTTACGATAAGGGGAAACGCATGTCTACATCAACGCAGCGGCATGACTATACGCCGCCGCCGCCGGACGAGGGGTACTGGGCGGCACTGTTACAGGAGGGGGAGTTTTCGGAGGCGATTCCAGAGGAAACCGAGGATGAGGGTGATGCCGTAGCCGTGTCTGGCGAACTGCATGACGATCAGGCGGTAATGGACTATGCCGCCAGTCCGAATCAGACCGACTGGGCTGAGATGACCCGGATTTATGAACATGATGAAGTCCTGGAACTCCCTGTCATCGGTTTTAATCGGGGCGGGTTGTTGGTGGAGTGGCGGAGTTTGCGTGGGTTTGTCCCGGCCAGTCAGCTAGACGACTTTGCGGTAAACGAGAATGGCTTTGCCCGGCGGGATGCGCTCAAAGACTATGTTGGTAAAATATTGAGTTTGCGAATTATTGAATTATATATTGAGCAGAACCGCTTAATTCTCTCGGAACGGGCAGCGCGGGTGATGGCCGGACAGCGGGCTGATCTGCTGCACCAGCTTGCTCCGGGGGATATTGTGACCGGTACCGTCACGAATTTATGTGATTTTGGCGCGTTTGTGGATTTGGGCGGATTGGAAGGTCTGATCCATATCAGTGAATTGAGTTGGGGACGGGTGGGGCATCCGACGGATTTACTGGAACGCAACATGCACATTCAGGTATACGTGATGGATGTGGACCAGTCGGCAGAACGCATCGCGCTCAGTTTGAAACGCTTACATCCCGACCCCTGGGAAACGGTAGCCGAACGCTACACCGTCGGCCAGATGATTACGGGCGTGATTACCAATGTGGTGGATTTTGGTGCGTTTGCCTGCATCGAAGAGGGCCTGGAAGGTCTGATTCACGTTTCCGAACTGGCGGAGGGGCATTTTCTGCATCCTCGGAATGTCGTGAATGAAGGCCAGACGGTTGAGGCGCGGGTACTGAGTATTGATAGTCGCGGGCGGCGTCTGGGATTAAGTCTGCGGCTTGAGAAATAACCATCTGCCCTCGCGGTGGCTGTTCATAATGCTCGACCTAGGCCAGCGGCTGTTCTTCACCGTTGGCCTTGTTGTTAGCCTGTGATCGGTGGGCATAATTCCCGGTTGGCGTTTATAATGAATTGTTGGGATTGGAATAGCTGAGGGTTAGTTGGGACGTGGCGAGTTCTAAGACAACGAAGAATAATAAACAGCGTGACGGTGCGACCCGGAAAGATGCGCCGAGTACCCCGGCGCAGGTGTCTCCGGCAGATCGTTCGCTGGTGAGCGCCGAATTCTGGGATACGCTGCTGGATAGTCTGCCGCCCTGGGGCGATGAAATCGCCGCGATTGTGTTGATCGTGTTCGGTATCGTTTCGTTCCTCTCGCTGCTGAATGTCTCTTCAGATGCGACAGTTGCCAATGCCTGGTCGAATGCGCTGACGAGTCTGTTTGGCTATGGCAGTGTGGTGGTTTCTGCTGGTATCCTGGCGCTTGGTATCATTATTCTACTGCCCAAGCTAGGAGTGGTGATTCGTTTCCCGCTTTCACGTATTCTGGCGTTGGAATTCGCGTTTTTCTCGCTGCTGGCAATTCTGCATCTGGCGGTGGGAGATGTCGAAATGCGGGCGGTAGCGCGTGCCGGACAGGGTGGGGGCTATATTGGCTGGGCGTTAAGCACGCTGATTGGCGGCCTGTTTGGGTCGGTGACGGCGTTGGTCTTTTATGGCGCCCTGCTGGTTCTCAGCCTGGGTGTGGTAATTGGCATTCAGAAGTCGTCTGTTCATCGTTGGCTGCAAACGGTTGTTCAACGGCTGCGTCAGTATGCCGACCGCGTGACCGAAGCGACGAATGTAAAATGGCAGCGGCGCCGGGTCGTCCTCGCCAAGACAGCAATTGTACAACCGCCCCCAACCGGCGAAACCCCCTCGAAACGCACCATGACCTTTTACCGGATTCGGCCTAACCCGGAGAATCTGCCGCCTTCTCAGCGTCCGGGTGTGGGGGGACACGAAACGGACTCCCAAACTGTCGAAATTGGAAAAACCAGCGACCATCCCCTGCCACTTTCGCGGGAAATTCTGGGTGGATTCAATGCAGTTGGCATCCTGAAAGGCAAGAAGCAAAAAGGTATACAGCTGGTCGAGCGACCTGATGGTCGCGTGAAGCGGTACTACACGGTAGATGACATGCGCGAGGTGAAAAAAGTGGGCAAGCGCGACTCGAGTCTGCCGTCGCTTGAGCTTCTGCAGGATATTGAACTTAATACGCCGGATGAACAGGAGATCAACAATAATGTCGTGTTGATCGAAAATACTTTGCTCGAATTCGATATTGACGTAGATGTCGTGGATGTGAAAATCGGGCCGACAGTGACACAGTACGCAGTGCAGCCCTTTAAAGAGGCTACGACGAGTGAAGGCGAAACGGTGCTGAATCGAACCCGTATCAGTAAAATCGCGTCATTGGCAAGTGATCTCTCTTTGACCCTTTCGGCCAAACGCCTACGCCTGGAATCACCGGTCCCTGGTCATAGTTATGTCGGTATTGAAGTGCCAAACCGCAATCCCAGTGTGGTGGCACTGCGCTCGGTATATGAAAGCAAGGCGTTTCAAGACAGGCTGCAGAAGGCGAAATCGCCGCTGTATATCCCCTTAGGGCGCGATGTGGCCGGACAACCGTTGGGTGTTGACCTGGCGCAAATGCCCCATTTGCTCATCGCCGGGACAACCGGGTCGGGGAAATCAGTATGTATCGCGGCCATTACAGCGGCACTCATTTTGAACAATGTGCCGGATCAAGTGAAGTTAGTCATGCTCGACCCGAAAATGGTTGAGTTAAGCCGGTTTAACGGTCTACCGCATCTGCTGGGTGAAGTCGAAACCGACCAGGAGCGTATTATCGGGGTATTGCGTTGGTGTACGCGGGAGATGGACCGACGCTATAAACTACTGGAAGAAAACGCCGCCCGTAACATTGATATTTTCAACTCGCGCCTCAGCCGTCGCCAGCAGGATGAGTATCTGCCGTACATCGTCATCCTGGTGGATGAGGTAGGTGATCTGATGCTTTCTCGCCCGGAAGAGACGGAGAAGACGATCACTCGTCTGGCGCAGATGGCGCGTGCGGTGGGGATGCACCTCGTCGTGGCGACACAGCGCCCCAGTGTGGATGTGATTACCGGGTTAATCAAAGCGAACTTCCCTTCGCGTATTTCCTTTGCGGTGGCATCTGGGGTAGACTCTCGGGTTATTCTGGATGCGGTGGGCGCGGAGACGTTGTTGGGGCGGGGGGATATGCTCTATCAGGCTGCCGATGCGGCTGGGCCGCGCCGTCTCCAGGGCTGCTTTGTCTCGGATGACGAGGTGCGGGCGCTGGTTGGCTACTGGAAGAACTGGTATGAGAAGCAGATTGCCGACGGTAAAATGGCACGGCGGCGCATCAGCCCCTGGGAACGCGGCCTGACCCGGCGCGAGTTCCTGTCGGAAACCGACCCCATGTTGGAGGACGCGATTGCCCTGGTGATCGAGGCGGGGGAGGCGTCGGCTTCCCTGATCCAGCGTCGTTTGGGCCTGGGTTATCCCCGTGCCGCTCGGATTATTGACCTGATGCACGAACTTGGCATCGTCGGGGAACAGGAATCGGGTGGGCGCAGTCGCAGAGTCCTCATCAAACCGGGGCAAGACCCCTTCAAGGATGAAATAGACAAAAGAATGTAGGCTCAGTCATGATGGAGACGCAACATAAGGTAGAGCGAACGATTCCAGAGACGAATGCACTTGTCAAGTCATTGGTTGAACAGGAGACGATAGGTTTTCCATTTTGGATACAAGGGATTGTTGGTCGTCGTTTCCTGTCTGATCGAGGACATGAATATTTTGATTTAAGCGATGATGACTATTCAATCAACTGCTTTTTGCCTGAGAAGGTACGAGGGACACTCAATTTTACCCTTACCAACGGGCTAGAAGTGAAAGTATTGGGGACGATTCGCGTTTTTGAGCGCCAGGCCAAAGTTCAGATTGAAGTCGCCCAGGCGCAATTGGTTGAACATACCCCCTTTTCCTTAGACGAAAATGTCCGCAAGCAGCTTGAAGACAAAGGGCTATGGCCGAAACAACCGCGCCCATTACCCACGAAAATCAGCAAAATCGGTCTTGTAACCAGCAAAAATAGTGAAGCTCGACATGATTTTGAGCAGACCTACCGCCAGGAATTCGCATCCGCTATGCCCGCAATAACATTGCGTGATGTGCGATTACAGGGTGAACAAGCACCGCGCCAGATTGCTGATGCAATAAAAGAGTTGAATGGCGCAGTAGACAAAGTGGATGTCATTGTAGTAACGCGAGGCGGTGGCCGCGCTCATGATTTGAACATCTTTAATAACATCCAGGTGGCAGAGGCGATTTGCCAATCTGAAATCCCGGTTGTCACCGGAATCGGGCATCAGCGTGACGTAACCTTCGCTGATTTAGTGGCTGATAATTCAACTTTTACCCCCACTGCCGCTGCACTGGCGCTGGTGAATGCTCAAAAAAGCGAAATGCCACCACTTGATGCCCAGAAAAAATCGAAGATTCCCTGTGGGTTATTGGCTGCGGCTGTTCTGGTGATACTAGTTCTCATTGTGTTTCTGATTGCATTGGTGTAGCAATACAAACTATCCGAAAGAGTTCCTGAATTTATGACCCAATTAGTGATTGGTGCTGGGCTGCTGGGGCGTTCCCTGGTGGCTTATTTATTGGAACAGGGCGAGACGGTTCGTGTGTTGGATGTTGTCCCCTACACTGGTTCTGGTGTGGAGGCTGTCGTCGGCGACATTCGTAACCTGGATGACCTGGCGCGCGCGTGCGATAGTGTGGATACCGTCTATCACACCGCTTCGATGGTTAATCAGGGGCTGGGAGAAATCCCCGTCATGTACGACGTGAACGTTAGCGGAACGCAGAATGTCATCGCGGCCTGCCAGCAGGCGGGCGTCAGCCGTCTCATCTATACCAGTTCGATTGACGTGGTATTTGATGGTACGCCCATCGCCAACGGCGACGAGTCCCTGCCTTATCCGCGCCGTCACCTGGATTATTACGGTACAACCAAGTCCATTGCGGAGCAGGCCGTCCTGAAGGCGTCCGACCCGCACGGACTCCAGACGGTATCGCTGCGGACTGCCGGGATTTACGGCCCGTATGATCGTCACCGTTTCCCCGTGATCCTCAAGAATGCGTGTGACGGTATTTTCACCCGGTTGGGTGACGGTCAGGCGAAATTCGGCCATGTCTACGTGAAGAATGTCGCTTATGCCCACTGGCTGGCCGCGCAGCATCTTCAAAAACCAGAGTCGCCGCTGGGGGGGCAAGTCTACTTTATCACCGATCATCCTCCATCGAATTTCTTCGACTTCTTCCCGCCGTTCCTCGAAGCGGCCAATCTTCCTGTCAATGTACAGGCTATCCCCCTGTGGTTGGCGCAAGGGCTGGCGAATGTGAATGAACTGGTGTACCGGCTTTTGCCCGGAGACAAGCGTGCCAACCGGCAGTTGACTCGTTACGTGGTGGCTGCGACCTGCCGGGATTTCTGGTTCAGTCATGAACGCGCCCGGCGGGATTTCGGCTATTCTCCCATCGTCTCTGAAGAAGAAGCATTTCAACAAACACTAGACTGGATTATCCATGAGTGGCTTCCGGTAAATTGTTGAGTCTTTGATCGGGCAACTTCTCAAGGGTCATTCTGAACACGGCTATGGGATAATGGGTCTACAGATAGAGTAGAGGCGGAATAAATATGCCATATCAGGTTTCCTGGCTGGTGCCGAATCGAATTATACTGACCCGCTATTTTGGGGTGTTTACTTCAGAAGACTTGAAAGCTTACCTGGATGAATCACTTCAGATGCGGGATGATGCCATCGCCACCCTGGGTGAAGACGGGGCGCTGATCCATACGCTGACCGATGCCCGGAAGCTTGAACGGTACACTATCGGATTTGCCGATGTACAGGGGATGCTTAAAAGCCTTCGCCAGCAGCGCGTGGGATGGTCAATTTTCGTACATCCGGGCAAGATGGAACGCTTTTTCTCGTCTATCGGCCATCACTGGACCGGGGTGCGACACCGCGAATTCGCCACGATAGAAGAGGCTATCACGTTTCTGAAGGAAGATACGTCCCTTCCTGATTTCACCTATGTCGCGGACGAGAGAGACAAACAATCCGCTGGAGAATAGTTCATCATGGTGTTTGGGGTTCGGATTGCATTAACCGACCATTATAGTCCGAATAGGGCGGTTGTCACGGTTCTTTCGGATAGATTCAACAAGGTTGGCTACCGATCAAAACCTCAGTCTTTACACGTTTTAACCCGTCTGGTATAAAGATTCCAACCTGCTGTGTTTGTGATGACGCACGAGTTTTGAGCCAACACCCATATTACGGGCATCACCGTCCAGCGTAAATGTGATAGGCTTCGGCCAAGACAGGCACGCTAGTCAGATGACCCACCTGCGAAAGCAGGTTCAAAACATCGCGGCACACGGCATAGCAGGAGTTCTTATCAATGAACAGCGCCCAGATGTATGGGCGCTGTTTTGCATTATCGGGATAGGGTGGGGCAGTGATCTTACTGGGAGTAGTTCGCCCCAAAGACATCCACCATCAACGGCCCGATTCGGGCGCGATCCGGCACCAGCACCGATGCGCCGACGCTGGTGGTATAGCCAATCGTATAGCTCTGGTCAATTACGCCGGTATGGATGTTTTCAACCGGGATGTCTTTCAGGTAGAGTGCCAGGTGAATAAGCTGGTCAACTGAAAGCCCGGTATTGATGTTCTGGCTGAGCTGATTCCACAGACTCGGCGCCTGGATGATGAGCTGCGGTAGAATTTGCAGGTTCAGCACGCGGTCACGAATGGCGAAAAGTACCTGCTGTTGCCGCTGCGCCCGCTGGAAGTCACTCGAACCGTGCCGGGTACGGGCAAACTTGAGCGCGGTTGCGCCGTCCAGGTGATGCTGACCAGCCGGTAGGTAGAATGGGTCATAGCCATAATTCATATCCGGGTAAATCGGGTCGCTGATGTTATACGTGGTTTCTACATCTACCCCGCCAACGGCGTCCACCAGGGCAATGAAAGCCCGGAAATCCACCACGACGTAATCATGAATCCGCATCCCCAGGTTATACTGTACCGTCTGCATCATCAACTGCGGGCCGTACCCCGGACGCTGAAGCTCGCCCAGTACCATTGGGGAGTTCACGCGCTGGAGTTCGGCATAGCCGGGGACTTCAACGTAAAGATCACGCGGAATGCTCAGAATGCCCAGGCTGTTCGTGACCGGGTCAATGCTCACCAGTAGCATTGTATCGGTACGGTAAGCCAACCCGGTTTCACCGGGGCGACGGTCAATCCCCACCATCAGAATGGTGAAGCGTGAATTGCCGTCCCAGGGGCTGAGTTCAATGGTGCGGCCATCATCCAGCGTGACCAGTGTCCCGCTTCCCGGTGTCTCGCCGTTTCCAGCATTGCGGGCATCCACCGGGGTTGGCAATTCGATCACAGCCGTAGGCAGGATTTCCTGTTCTGCTGACGAAGCCCGCAAAAGGACAAACAGCGTCATGCTGGAAATCATCGCCACGGCCAGTAACGCCCCACCAATGACCACCCAGGCCCATTCTCCGCCCCGGCGCGATTGCACCCGGCGGCGGCGCATCCGTTCGCGTGCTGCGGATTCCCGGGCCATGTTCGGCGGTGGTGGCGGCTGAATCCCGCCGTTATAATACGTTGGCGACGGAATGACCACCGGATTATTCCGCGGGATGGTGGGTGCTGCCGCACTGTTTTCGACAGAGCGCTGATTCACTGCCGTTTGCTGGTCGTTTGCTGTGGTTTCGTTTTCGCTCATAGTTGGGCTTATCTCGGTTCAATATACTATTTCCAGTATAGGCAGGGTAACAAAATGCGTCAATGCCGCTTAATCTACGATTCCCCCACTGTTGGCCGGTACAATATGGCTAAAGACGAGGCTATTCTGACGGCTGTTTCCGCTGGTGATGCTCCGCCAACCCTGCGGTTGTATGCCTGGGAACCCATGTGCCTATCTTTAGGGTACGGGCAACGTGGCCGGGAGGCCGATATTGATCGACTGGCTGCTATTGGATGGGAAATTGTACGCCGCCCAACCGGGGGCAAGGCCATTTTACACGGCGACGAATTGACCTACAGCCTGGCGCTCCCCACTGACCACCCGCTGGCTGCTGGCGATGTTGTCACCAGTTACCTGACGATCAGCCGGGCGCTGGTCGCCGGGTTAGAGTTGCTGGGGCTCCGGCCCCAGGCTGACCCGCTGGCCGCAGCCCTGAAAATCCAGGGGCCGGTGTGCTTTGAAGTGCCATCGCATTACGAAATCACCGCCAATGGCCGTAAGCTCATCGGTAGCGCACAGGTGCGGCGCAAAGGTGGTATTCTTCAGCACGGCACGCTGCCGCTATACGGCGACCTGGGGCGGATTTGCACGGCGCTGGATTATCCCGATGAAGCCAGCCGGGAAGCCGGACGGGAGCAGGTGCGAGCGCGGGCGATTACGCTGGAAGCTGCGCTGGGACGGCGAGTTGCGTGGCAGACAGCGGCGGATGCGCTCGTGCAGGGCTTTGTCCAGACTTTCGACCTGGATTTCACGATTGACACGTTCACCCCGGACGAACAGGCGGATGCCGAACGGTTGCAAGCCATCTACGGCAGGCCGGAACACTATCTCCGCCGCTGAAAACTTGACAAATGTTCTAATTTCGTTTACGCTTCATTTGGAGTCAGTGAGTTATTATTATTCAGGTGGAGCGATGTCTGACCTGCGGCAGATTCCGCTGTTCCAACCGGACAAGCCGGAAGACCTCAACAAGTTTACCCAATTACAGTACACCATCCCCTTGTTCCAGCAGTATTTACTCAAAGCGGGGAAATCCGACCACACCGTTAAGGCGTTTACCTCGGACTTGAATCTGTTAGCGGAACACACTGGGAAATCCACGCCAGTTGGTAAATACACCACGACACTGTTGAATGATTTTCTCAGTTGGCTGGAATACGGGCGTGGTGTAGCGTGCAGTCGTAAGACCTATGCCCGGCGGGTGACTACGCTGAAAGTGTATTTTAAGTGGCTGCATGAGCTGGGTGTTGTGCCGATTGACCCGGCCAAAGCGGTTTTACAGCGTTCCGGCCCCGCGCCGCTTTCGCCTATTCTCACCGATGATGAGATTACTCAGGCACTCCTGGCGGCACGGGAGATGAAACGGGGTGAAGAACCCGATACTCGCCCGGAAATGCTGTTACGCCTGCTGGTGGAAACCGGCATCAAGAAAAGTGAGGCGATGCGCCTGACGCCCAAAGATGTCAACCGGGCAAGCGCGGAAACACCGCTGCTGACTGTGAAGGGGAAAAGTGGGCGTAGCGTATTCAAAGAGCGCCAGATTCCCGTCAGTGACCAGTGGGTGCGTTTGCTGGATCGTTACCTGATGCAGTATACGCCTCAGAATACGATTTTTAACTGCACGGCGCGTAATCTGGAATACATTCTGGAAGATATTGGTGACCGGGCGGAAATCCCAACGAAATTGTCTTTTGAAATGCTGCGCTGGACGTGCGCGGTGCGCGATTTCCGGACGAAGATGGATGAGGACAATATCCGTGAGAAACTCGGCCTCAGCCCGATAAGCTGGGTCGAAACCAGTGCCAAAATTCACCGGCTAGATCAATTGTATGCCTCTGGCGAAGCCAGCGTTTAGGTTCAAAACTTCTGTAGGGGCATGAACTATCATGCCCCTACAACTGCACCTTACTCAGTACGATACCCTATCCCAGCAAAAGGCCGCCCTCGACCTCCCGGTCAACTAGCGAACCGCGCAGTTCAGTGATCTGATCGCGCAGTACGGCGGCTTTCTCGAATTCGAGCGCCTGGGCGGCGGCTTTCATCTCTTTTTCCAGTTCCTTAATCATACGGTGGACTTCATCTTTCGGCATGATCGCCAGGTCGGGCATACCCGCTTCGGTGGTTTGCTCTTCGTCCATCATCGAGCGCACCCGGTCAGTCAGGTCGCGTACTTCCTTAACGATGCTGGCCGGGACAATCCCCTTCTCTTGGTTATAGGCATCCTGAATCTGGCGGCGGCGTTCGGTTTCATCAATAGCGGTCTTCATTGAGGGAGTCATCTTATTGGCGTAGAGGATAACCTGCCCTTCAACATGCCGTGCTGCCCGCCCGATAATCTGAATAAGGGCATGATCGGAGCGTAAGAAGCCTTCTTTATCCGCGTCGAGGATAGCGACCAGTGAGACTTCCGGCAGGTCAATCCCTTCTCTGAGCAGGTTAATCCCTACCAGCACATCGTAAACCCCTAAACGCAGGTCGCGCAGGATTTCGACACGCTCAATCGTCTCGATTTCGGCGTGCAGGTAGTGGGCGCGAATGCCGAGTTCGTTGATATACCCGGCTAGTTCTTCCGCCATCCGCTGGGTGAGGGTGGTAATCAAGGCGCGTTGGCCTTTCTTCACCCGCAGTGCCACCTCTTGCAGCAGATCATCAATCTGTCCCTCAATCGGGCGGACACTGATTTGCGGATCAAGGACGCCGGTAGGCCGGATAATCTGCTGAACAACGGCTTGGCTGATCTCACGCTCAAACGGCCCCGGCGTGGCGGTGGTGTAAATGGTCTGCCCCATCCGCTGCTGGAACTCCTCAAAGTTCAACGGGCGGTTATCCAGGGCGCTCGGCAACCGGAAGCCGTAATCAATCAGATTCGCTTTGCGCGACTGGTCGCCTTTGAACATCCCGCGAATCTGCGGAATCGTCATGTGGCTTTCGTCAATCACCAGCAGGTAATCATCCGGGAAGTAATCCACCAGAGTCCAGGGCGGACTGCCCGCCGGGCGTTGGTCGAGGTGGCGTGAATAGTTCTCAATGCCGGATGTATAGCCTACTTCGCGGATCATTTCCAGGTCGTAATGGGTGCGCTGCTCGATGCGCTGGGCTTCCAGCAGTTTGCCCTCTTTTTTGAAGAAAGAAACCCGTTCATCCAGTTCTTTTTCGATGTCGGTGAGCGCCTGTCGGGTCTTGTCTTCATCGGCGACGAACTGTTTGGCCGGGAAGACCTTCACTTCAGGGTGGTCAGCCAGGATTTCCCCGGTGAGGGTGTCAAATTCGGAGATGCGTTCGATTTCATCCCCGAAAAGGTAGACGCGATAAGCGGTTTCGGCATACGCCGGGGCGATTTCCAGGGTATCACCACGTGCCCGGAATGTCCCACGTTTCAAGTCCATATCATTGCGCGTGTACTGAATCTGCACCAGTTTACGCAAAATCGTGTTGCGTCGGATGGTGTTTCCGACCTGTAGCTCGACAATCGAACGTCCCCAGGCCTGGGGGCTGCCGATACCGTAAATGCACGACACGGACGCCACGATTAGCACATCCCGGCGCGACAACAGTGCCGCTGTCGCGGAGAGGCGCAGCCGGTCTATCTGCTCGTTGATGTCGGTCTCTTTTTCGATGTGCAAGTCCAGGCGTGGCACATAGGCTTCCGGTTGGTAGTAGTCGTAGTAGCTGACGAAGTATTCTACCGCGTTCTTAGGGAAAAACTCTTTGAATTCAGCGTAAAGTTGGGCGGCCAGCGTCTTATTGTGCGCCAGTACCAGCGTTGGGCGTTGGACTTGTTCGACCACTTTAGAGACGGCGAAGGTTTTCCCCGTGCCGGTCGCGCCCAAGAGAGTCTGGTGTTTGAGGTTCTGGTTGATGCCTTCGACCAACTGCGCGATGGCGGCGGGCTGGTCACCAGTAGGTTCAAAAGGTGAGTAGACCTGGAACGGGGGCATCGCCTTCCTTTCGGCTCACAGAACGTCCGTTCGTATGCGAAAGCTGATTGTAACACAAAACGATGCCAGAATCAGGGGGTAAATTGGGGTGATATGATCCGTTTACTGGCCGGAAACGGTTGCCACCAGGTAACAGTGAATCCGCTGGGTATCTTCATCGGTGGCGATTTTGGTCACCTGGAGGCCGGGCATGATCTTCTGAAGATGGCGGATGCTGGCTTTGGCTTCTTCGGAGTCCATACTCTCGATTTTGATTGCCACATTCCAGTTTTCCCGGTTCATGCGCCAGTCGGCCATTTCTGCCTGTAGTTTATCCTGCATATCCTGGCGTGCGAGTGTCTTGCGCCGTTCGAGTGCCAGCGCATACTGTTTTTGACGTTTGGCCTGTTGGCGTTTGGATGGGCGGTTCTGACCGCTCAGATTCCACAGCCAACCCCGATTGTGAATCAGAATCGTTAGCAAAAACGCGCCAATCAATTCAGAACTGAGATTCAGGAACACCGGCTGTTGGGTTGGGTCTGCGAATTCAATGGGGAATGTGCTGAGTAAGATCAGGACGAAGATCACCGGGAATGTCCAGCGCATACTCGTGACCCAACTGCCTAACACGATGTAAGTGAGAACCGCGCCTAACAGTTCGGTACTGATATTGAGGAAAAAGCTCCCGTTTACGTCGTCCAATTGCTGTGAGAAATAGTAGGTGACACTCGCCAGGCCAAAGAAGAACAGGAGGCGGATCAGCCCGGAACGCAGGCTGGAAACCGCTGTTGTCAGCGCCAGGGCGACCACAACGCCGACGATCAGGAGCAGGGTGCTGGTGTGTTGGAGGGAATTGATTAAATCGTTGATCTGATTAAGGGACATGTTGCTGGCCTCGACTCTGGAACAAAATACTTAGCCAAAGTCGGGATTATACCGGCTCAGGTTTTATCTTTTCAAACGAATTGGGGTCAGCGAGGGGGTATGGATAACAAAAAAACTCCCCCAAAAACAGCGGGTGAAGGGGAATCTTTGTTCACAAATCAACTGAAAATCGCGGCGAGGGCATCCACGATGCGCCGGGCGTAACGTCCATCCGAATCGAGAGCGGGGTTATAGATCGTTACATCCGCGCCAACCAGGGCGGGGGAGTGCGCCAGGGGGCGAGCCAGTTGGATGACGGTCTCCCAATCCAGACCACCCGGCATAAGGTAATCTACGGCGGGCAGCGCGGTTTCATCCAGTACGTCGAGGTCAAGATGCAGCCAGAAGCGCCCTGGTTCGGCTTCAATGCGGGCGGCGGTCTGTCGGCCTAACGTGGCGGGGTCGTGTCGCTGGACGGTCTTTGCATCATACAGAGTGATTCCCGGTGCAGCGGTGGCCGGGTTGGGTGCGCCATCCTGTGCGGCTTGTTCGCCGTCCCGGTAGCCTAACACGACGACCTGCTCTGGCTGTACCAGCGGCGGGGTGATACCGTCGAGTCCGGTCAGTGCTGCCGGGCCAATCCCGGTCAGGATAGCGAGTTCCATATCGGCGGCTTCACCGGTTGGGGAGGACTGCCCATCGTAAAAATCGAGGTGTCCATCTATGAAGGCCAGCCCTACCGGCCCGATTTTGGCACGGAGGGCGGCAAACACGCCGATGAGTAGGGTACAGCAGCCACCGATAACCAGTGGCTGCTGATTTTGTCGTAACAGGCCGACAATCCCGTTCTGAATGCTGCCGGATGCCGCGCAAACGGCCTGATAGCCGATGATGCCGGTGGTTTCATCCCGCACCGGGTCGTCAATCACCGCCGGTATATCGTCCCAATCATGCAGATTCAACCGTGTCGCTAACCCGGCAGCGCGTAAGGCGGCAGGCATCCGCTCAACGCCGGTAAATCGCCCACTACAATCAATCGGGACGCCGATGATTCCGCTGACAGCCATCGCTGTTTAGGCTTCTTCGTCGTCTTCCGGTTCGACTACCGTGATGCCCAGTTCTTCCAACTGTCCCGGTTCGGCAATCGAGGGCGCGTGCGCCATGATGTCCGCCCCTGTCTGGGTTTTGGGGAAGGCGATCACTTCACGGATATTGGGTGCTCCGGCGAAGATCATGGCAAGACGATCCACACCCCAGGCGATGCCCCCGTGCGGCGGCGTGCCGTACTCGAAAGCTTCCAGCATGTGGCCGAACTGCTCTTTGGCATGTTCCATCGTCTGCCCGATGAGCGGGAAGATTTTCTCCTGCATCTCACGCTCGTGGATACGGATGCTGCCGCCCGCGATCTCGTAGCCGTTGCACACCATGTCGTACTGCGTGCCGCGTGCCTTGCCAGGGTCGCTATCCAGCAGCGGCAGGTCTTCCGGCATAGGGGCGGTGAACATATGCTGCGACGGGTCCCAACGTTTCAATTCGTCGTCCCACAGGAACAATGGGAAGTCAATTACCCAGATAAAGGCCAGCACATTCGGGTCGGCCAGGTTGAGTTCAGCGGCCAGATGACGGCGCAGTTTATCAGTAACGGCATAGACGATCTCACGCTCATCGGAGATAAACAGAAGCAGGTCGCCCGGTTGTGCGCCGATGCGCTCAAAGAGTTCTATTTTCTGCTCAACGGTGAAGAATTTGCCGATTGGCCCCTTGACTTCACCGGTTTCTTCCGGGGGCAGCGCTATGTAAGCCAGCCCCTTGCCACCGGCTTCGCGTGCGAGTGTTTCGAGGTCGGCGGCGAATTTGCGCAGCGCGGTGCCGCTGATTTCGCCCATATTCGGCACGCGCATCACTTTAATCGGTTTACCGGCCTCGGCATTGCTCACGAACACGGCAAAACCACTTTTCCCGGCAATATCGGTAACTTCGTGCGCCTGCAAGTCGTAACGCAGGTCAGGCTTGTCGGAGCCGTATTTCTCCATCGCCTCGGTGTAGGTCAGGCGCGGGAAGGGTTTCCACAACAGTTTCTTGGCGGTGGCGATATTTTCTACCAGTGCCGTCGCAAGCCCTTCTGTGAGTTGAATCACATCTTCGCGTTCGACAAAGCTCATTTCCATATCCAACTGGGTAAACTCCGGTTGCCGTTCGCCGCGCAGATCTTCGTCACGGAAGCAGCGTGCGATCTGGAAATAGCGCTCATAACCAGCCACCATAAGCAGCTGTTTGAGCTGCTGCGGACTCTGCGGTAGGGCATAGAACTTGCCTTTTTGCAGGCGGCTGGGAACCAGAAAGTCGCGGGCGCCTTCGGGTGTGGTCTTGAAAAGAATCGGTGTCTCGATTTCCAGGAAGCCGCGTTCATCTAGGTAGTCCCGGATGAACTTCACAACCCGGTGGCGTGTGATGATGTTCTTCTGCATATTCGGACGGCGCAGGTCGAGGTAGCGGTACTGCATCCGTCGGGCTTCTTCAATGCTGTCCTCACGGTTGATGTAAAACGGCGGGGTTTTGGAGGCGTTCAGCAGCTTGATTTCAGAAACCACGACCTCCACATCCCCGGTTTCGAGTTCGGAGTTCGCCGTACCTTCCGGGCGAATCCGCACGCGCCCATGTACCTGCAACACATACTCACTGCGGGCATCACTGGCGACATGATGTGCATCAGGGGCGATTTCTTGGTCAATAACGATCTGCACGACACCCCACCGGTCACGCAAATCAATAAAAATCAACCCGCCCTGGTCACGACGGCGATTGACCCAGCCCGCCAGGGTAACGGTCTGGCCGTCATGCTCTACCCGAAGTTCGCCACAGTGATGTGTCTTTAACATAGTCCTGCTGCTCCTGACAAATACAAACAAGCCCTTAAGGGGTCACAAGGGATTATAGCGGATCGTTTGGAGAAGTGCTATATGGGAAAGCAAGGATAACACGCTCAAGAGCAGAAACAAATAGTCATCTTGCTTGAGTCTGGAGTGCTGAAGCATGAGGAACAATCGGCATGATAATGCGTTTTAAGAAATTAGCACGGTGTTCCAATTTGTAGGGACACGCAACGGCGTGTCCGGCGGACTAACTAGCTAAAATACCAGCGACCAGCAGCCTATAAATTCAGTGAACCGGCTCGATCACCCGCGGCGTGTCGTTCAGCGGGCGATTGACTAGCTTTGAGACGGCGTAAGCGGCCATTTTGCCGGAGTCATAGGGACGCATCAGGGATTGCAGTGCCATGACCGGCTCTTCAGCACTGGAAAGCCACAGATCATAGTCGGCGGGGGCTAAAATGACCGGCATCCGGGTGTGGATGGACTGCATAAAGTCGTTGGCTTCGGTGGTGAGGATGGTGCAAGTGCGTATCTCGTCGCCCTGTGAGTTGTTCCAGACTTCCCACAGCCCGGCCAGCGCAAACACCGGACTGTCTTTGAGGTGGATGAACATCGGCACCTTGTCGCTGCCCTGTTTCTGCCACTCAAAAAAACCATCCGCCGGGATCAGGCAGCGGCGGCGTTTGAAGGCTGAGCGGAATGAGGGTTTTTCGTGAGCGGTTTCGCTCCGGGCGTTGATGAGTTTGTTAGCGAGCGCCGGGTCTTTGGCCCACGATGGCAGTAGTCCCCAAGAATGAAACGAAAGAGTCGTCGGGGCTTCATTAGTGACGATGGCAATCGGCTGCGAAGGGGCGATATTGTAACGTGGCGATAGTACAGCGGGAACAGTCGTCAGATTGAATGCTTGCTGAATGGTATCCAAATCGGCGGTCAGGGTGAATCGTCCACACATCGCAACAACCTTTCTTTAGTCGTCAGTTATCAGTTTTCAGTTTTCTGATGAGAACAGCTAACATGCGCTTAATTTCGATTATTGCTTTGGAAAGTGCCTGATAGTCATCTATGTTCAGATATTCCAAATCATGTGCCAGCAATATGTGATATTCCGTTTCACTGGCTGATCCCATTGCTATCTCCAGGAAACGACGGAAGTCTCCGGTACTATCACGTCCACAGCCTTCGGCAATATTAGCGGGGATGGACGCTGCTGATCGTCGTACTTGGCTGGTTAGTCCATACATTTCCTCTTTGGGAAACGTTATTGTCGCTTTATAGGTACTGAGGGTGAGTTGGTGTGCTTTCTCCCAAACAGCTAGTTTTCTGAAATCCTGCACACCCCGTGCTCCTGCTCATTTACTGACAACTGAGAACTGAAAACTGGTAGCTGAGAACATGTTTGTTTGGAGACCACGATTTTCAGATTAATCAATGCGCTTTAAGCACTATTTCTTCTTCGGTGGTTTGCCCATTTCAGAAATCTGGCGAATTAATCCCAGGCCGGAAAGCACCAGACCGAGCATTTCCCCGGTGCCAATCCGCGCCGGTTTGCTACCACGTCCGCCAGCGTCATCCTCGGCGGCACGGGCATAAAGATATGCTGCCAGAAACCCGAACAGTGTGCCAATGGTCGCGCCCAGAATATAGGTACGAGGTTTCCAGTCGGTTTCCTGCAAAGGAGCGGGAAGTTGTTCAGTCATGATGATCGTTCTCAGCCTCATCTTCCGGTTGATCGAATACGTTCATGAGTTTACTTAAGAAAACCATTCGCGCACTGAATGCCGTTGCGTACTCGCTCAAGGTACCGGTGGCGTTTTCAGCACGTTGGGACACCTTGGCCGAGGCCTGCTGGGCACGGCGCAGCGGTCTTGCCAGCGCGTTGTGCAAAACACCGATTTTGATAGAAGCGACGGCCAGCCCTACGGCGATAACCCCTAAGCAGAGCATAGAGGGGCAGAGTATCAGCACCGTGAGTAGCAGATCCGCGATAAGCGAGAGTCCCCACCTCTTTTCCGGTGCAGCGAACACTACCACCACCAGCAATACTCCCCCTGCCATGAGTAGGGCGAACAACCCGGCTGGCAGATAGATACCCAACCACGTTTCCCGGCGGTGCCGGGCAGTGGACGCGGGTGGCTGGGATTGTTCAGCAGCGGCCATGCTCAAGTCCAGTGTGAATGAATGTTCGCATAAGTCTATTGTACCGCACCACACCTCTATGGAAAAGATAAATCGCCGTCTATTTGCGTTGCCTGTATAATGGGATTTATGGAAGATAACACGCCAATTAAACAACGCTTACACATTACGTTTGGGAAATTCGACGCGCTGCAATACACCGGTAACCTGGATGTCGCCAAGTTATGGGAACGGGTGTTGCGGCGGGCGGATGTCCCTATTCTCTATTCACAGGGGTTTAACCCACGCCCCCGCATCCAACTGGCGACGGCACTCCCACTGGGTATGACCAGCGAGTGTGAAATTCTGGATGTGTCATTACGTGAGCCGATTTCACTGGACAACCTGGGAGAGCGCCTGGCCGCGACCAGCCCCGGCGGATTGAAAATTTATGCGATCCAGGAAGTGCCGGCGCGCAGCCCGACTCTGGCTGCACGGGTGCGCAGCGCCCGCTACCGGGTTCACTTTGAGGACGGTATTAATCAGGATGTGCTGGCCGGGAAAGTTGAGACACTACTGGCGGCGGACGAAGTCTTATTGACCAAAGAAAAGAAAGGGAACGAAACGATGGTCAATATCCGCCCCCTGATCTATGAACTCATGCTCGACGCAGATGGTGATCTCAGCGTGCAACTGGCAACTGGCGACCAGGGCAACCTGCGCCCGGACGATTTGCTGCGGGTGATGGGGTTGCAAGACGAAATTGTCACGATTCATCGCTTCGCCTTATTTTTTTCAGAGGACGAAATAGGATAAGCGTACCATCAATTTGCACGAATTTTACAAATTTTGGCCGTAACGTCTGCTGGTCTTGTGCGGTAAACAAGATGAAACCTGACTGGTTCCTATTCCGATGAAAACATGACCATCTTACGGCCAGTCCTTGATCCGGTTCTTATAACGGAGGATTATTGATGCGTTCAAAACGGCGAGTATTGTTAACTGTAGTGAGCTTTACCCTGCTTATTTTGATGCTGAACCTGGCAATTCCAGGGGTACATTTTGCGACTCGGGTTCATGCCCAGGAAGCCACTGAGGAGCCAACAGTTCCTCCGACTCCGACGGACATGCCAACGGCAACCCCAACGGTCATTCCGACAGAAGTACCGCCTGTTGAGCCGACGGTAGCGCCGACAGGAGTGCCGCCGGTCGAACCAACGGTAGCCCCTCCGGTTGAGATCACTGAGGAGCCAACAGCGCCCCCAGCGGAAACAACGGAAGAACCGGCCAATCCTGAAACGACTGTGGAGCCTGTGCCGGCTACAGAAGAACCGACAGCATCTCCAACCAATGAACCCACACCCCAACCCCAACCGACAGTTGCGCCGGTTGTTTCGCTGTTTATGGATGACTTCCAGGATGGTGATACGGCAGGTTGGCTGCTGACTCCGGGGTGGGTGGTAGCTACCGAAGAAACCAACCTGTTCCTGGCCGGTGCAACCAACGAGACGGCGACTGTGCTTGATCTGGCATGGGAAAACATGGCAGTGACTGCCCGGCTACGGGTTGAGGTTGGAGATAGTGTGAATGTGGCCGTGAAAGCGGCGGCGGAAAATTACACCGTGACGCTGGATGGCAGTGGTCAGGTAACGCTCAGTCGGGGCGGCGTAGTGTTAGCCACCGGGCCAGCGCCCGCACCGCTCCCTGATGGGGAAACGCCCCCGCCTGCTGTCTGGCGGACACTGAATATTCAGGTGCTGGGCAGCACCGTTTCGGTGACTCTCGATGGTGTATTGCAGGTGAGCTTCACCGATGAAACGCCACTGGCCGCTGGTACAGTTGCCTTTATGACCGGTGCGGACAATGTGAACTCGGTGGCGTTGGATGATGTGACGGTACAGCTTTTAGAAGCGCCGCAGCCGACACCCGAGCCGGAAGCCACTGAAGTTGTGGTGCTGCCGGAGATGACTGACGAAGCGCCTCTTCCTGACCCCGAAGCGACGGAAGACCCCGTCATGCTACCCGAAGCGACGGAAGAACCTACAGAGACGCCTGCTCCGGTAGTGTTGAGCGAAGAAAACCGCCGGAAGCTGGGTGGCGCGTTGGGCAGCATGACCGAACTCTATCTGAATGGCGATGAAGCCGGTTCGCAGGCGCTCGCAGCGGCCTACTTCTTGAAAACGGATGACGCCGGGAGAATCAGCGTAGTGCTGTGGGCGGCGGCGGACTATGACGGTCTGAGTATCGTCCCATTGGTGGAAGCGGTTGGTGGCGAAGTCACCTTCGTCAATGATCGGAATGTCGAAGCGCATGTCCCGCTGGCCGGGTTCGTTGCGTTGGTTAATACGGTTGAAATTGAGACGATTCTGCCAGTCAATGTAGCAACCTCCACCAGCAGCAATTTTGCCCCTTCGGGTGGCGCAGTTTACGCTCCGGCGGGAAGCGTAGTGACCGAAGGTTTCGACATTATTGGCGCAAACGACTGGCATACGGCTGGTTTTACTGGCGGTGGCGTGAGAATTGCCGTGATTGATACTGGTTTTGTCGGTATCGGCAGCGTCGCGGCTGCGGAACGGGCCTGTCTTTCCAGCACTACGCCGGTTGGTGGCGCGGGTACCGGCAATCATGGGGTGAATGTAGTTGAAGTCCTGTGCGACATCGCGCCGGGCGCGACTGTGACCATGTACCAGGCTGACACCGCCTCTCTCCTGGCTTCCCGCATTTCCTCGGCAGTATCTGGCAGCAATAAAATTATCCTGATTACGCTTGACCTGGGCGCGAGCGCCGGGCCAGGCGATGGTACCGGCGGCAGCGAGATTGACGCCGTTTATACGCAGATCACCAATGCGCGGAATGCAGGACGCTTGGTCGTGGTGAGCGCCGGGAACAATCGTGGGCGTTACAGAAGCTTTCAGTACACCAACGGTGGCACGACTAATATCACCATCACTGCCAATGCCGGTGATCGTGTGAATGTGAGTTGGGATGATTGGGGCGCTTCCCCAGCAGGCGATGATTTGACGCTCAACCTATCGGATGGTGGGGCGATTAATCTCAATAATACGGTGCGTCCAATTGGCGGAGCGCCAAGCTATCAGTTCACCGTTCCCACTCTGGGTTCGTGCGCGGCTGCGCCTGCTGCGCTGTGTACACTGACCCTGCAAATCAGTGCTACATCTGGCGGCTCGAACTATGTGCAAGTCCAGGCTACCGGTGTTGGTCAAGTAACCGGGCCAACCGGCAGCGGTTTCAGCAACGTCAACACGACTGCCAGCCTGGGGCGTCCAGCGGACTCACAGGATGCCCTCACGGTAGGTGCGGTGTGCGCCGCTAACGACTCAACCTCTGGCGCATTCCCGTTGATTGCGGCTAGTTCACGCGGGCCGGTTTTCGGTGCGGGTGGGACGGCACCGGGTGCCAGTGGCGGCAATATGGCTCGTAACAGCGTGAAACCCGACTTAATGGGACCTTCCGAGGTCAGCACCACCCTGCTGCCGCTCAACTTACCGGGTGATTGTAACGCAGACGATGGTGACGGCTTCGGCGGCACATCGGCGGCGGCAGCGCATGTGGCTGGGATGGCGGCGCTGCTGGTTTCCAGCAATAACGCCAATCTGAGTGCCTTTGACGCGGGGAATGCGGCGGCGGTCAACGAATTACAGGACTATCTGCAGACCCATGCGATTGATCTGCCGTTTCATAATCCTGGGCCACCCGAAGTTTTCCCCAATGGGTTTGATACCACTTACGGCGCGGGGCTGACAGTGCTGGGTAATCCCGCCATCAATTTTAACTGGCAGACATTTACCGACCCGGTGGAACCCGCGACTTGCAGCGGCTCAATCCTGTATGTCAGCACAGCCAACCCTGATAGTACGCAGAACGGTACACTGTCGAACCCCTACATTCATCCAGCGAATGCCCTGGCACACGCTGGAGCAAATAATTGCGTGGTTTTGCTGCCCGGTGAGTATGTCACCCCGCTGGAGATAGACAACAGTATTGCCAGTGGTGTGATCCTGCAATCCTATGACTCGGCGGTGGCAAGCGATGCGGCCATCAGTCGATTCTGGGTGAATGATGGTTTTGAAAGCGGTGGTGGTATCGAAGTTGCCGCCCGGTCAAATCCCTTCACGCTGCAAGGGTTTATCTTCAATAGTGCCGCGCCGCTGGATATTGGTGGCCCGCTGGCGGTGAATCCGTTAGCTGTGCAGGTGACCGGCTCCAGTGCTGCGGTGATTACCAGCAATACGTTTACCAGCTTCCAGGAAATCAACCATGCTTCTGTGCCGGTGGTCATTGCCAATAGCCAGAATATCACGGTAGATGGCAATCTGTTCTCCGAAAACGATGTATTGCGAGGCGCTGCGCTCAAAATCCAGAACTCCGGTAGTTCAACGCCGATCCTGGTGCAGAACAACGACTTTAACAACAACCATACATCTATCGCGGGGACTCTCGTTTCTGACCCGGTGCTTCGGATTGAAGAAAGCCAGGTCGACGTATATGACAACCGCTTTGTGGAAAACGACACCAAATCATTGGTGCATATCACCAACAGCAACGATGCCTATGAAGTATCGTTCTTTAGCAACCTCTTCATGAATAACCTCAATACCGGGCCGGTCATTCACCTTGACCCGAACCGCCGTTTTCGTTTCATCAACAATACGGTGGTCGGTCACAGCCTGATGACCAACCTGCAATACGGCGCGATCATCGCACGCGGTAATCCAGGTAACCCGGGGGTCAATGGAGACGGTGTATGGGATATTTACAATAACCTCTTCTACGATAACAGCGCCCTTCTAGGGCCGGTGCAGGACTTGGCGATCAATTCGACCTGCGGCTCTATTGAGGGTGGTTCAGATAACGGTGTTCGCAATAACTGGGCGTCCAACTCAGGCGATACCGGTGGTGACTGCTCAATTTCGTGGCTGGGTTATAACAATATCCTGGATACTGACCCGCTGCCGCTATCAGACCCCAATACACAGTTTGTCGGCGCGACCATTGCTCCCAATGATCCGTACCGCCTGAAAGGGACGAGCACCGGAATTGATGCAGGGGATGATGCGTTGGTGACGGTGGCAGGGATCAACCTAGCAACAGCAACCGATGTATTGGGCAACGCACGCTATGAAGATGGCAATGGTGATACAACCATCCATATTGACATCGGCGCGTATGAATTCATCTCGGTCAAAGGTGGCGCGGTTGTTGCCAACCTGAACGAAGATGACCCATCCGGCTCAATTGCTTTCATCGCTACCGGTGGCTTCCCGCCTTACACGTATACCATTACGTCGCTGCCGCCGTTCTATGATACGGACGCCGGTAATGCTTGCGGTGGGCAGCCGTATCAGCATACGACTCCTTCCACCGATTTCCTTACCTACTGTCCGCCGAAGAATTTCTACAATACCGGCTATGCAGCTGGCGCGATTACTTTCAATTACCAGGTAAGCGATCAGGTCGGCGGTACACCGGGTACCGGGACAATCACAATCAACGTTGCGCCCACTGATGATCCAGCGCAGGTTGATCCCGTGATTCACACTATCCGGGTAGAAGAAAACCAGACGGCGAATACGACAATCAACTTCAGGATGCGTCCGTATGTTCGCTTTGACGACAACTTCTTCTTCTCCGAAGACGATAACACCACCCTGACACCGGGCGCGGACTACCCCTATACCTACAGTTATGTCGGGGGTAGTGCAACCGGCGACCTGGGAATCATCGTTGGGGGCGAGGGAGCAATCAGTGCGGCGGTGACTGCGGCTAATGGCACGAACGGCCTGGTGACGCTCACTGCACTCCAAGACCAGACCGGTACAGTTACATTCCACTATCGCACCACCGATGCCGATGGCGAGCCAACTCCGTCCGTAGATAATATCGTCACGATTGAAATTGTGCCGTCACTGCCGGATAGTGGCATCCACGATGATACCAGCTTCGCGTTTGACTACACGGGTGCAGGCTGGATGCCGATCTACAGTGAAGGCAATATCAATAACACGCTGCATCAGACTCGCGTGGTAAATGAGCAGGCGGACTTCCGTTTTGTTGGCACCGGCTTCGCGGCCTACATGCAGGGACACCGTGCGGGTGGCTACTGGGAATTGCAGGTTGACGACCATACGATTACCTGGAATGGTCAGCAAGTGGTCACGCAGAATGGGATGACCTGCCGTACGACAGCGGTCACCGGGACGACGGCGAACGCACACCCTGACCAGATCTATGGCCGGACAACCCTGCCCTACGTGGTTTCCTGTACCCGGCTGCGGGCAGATGAAGCCCATACGGTGTCGTTTATCAACCGGGGAGCGAGTTACCTACAAGTTGACGCGGTAGGGATCCTGATTGGCGACAATGCGCTGTATCCAGGCTTCCACGAAGTCAGTGAAAGCCAGATGACGCAGTTGTTCTTTGGCGGCTGGACGCGGATTTCGGATCGTTTTGCCTCTGGGCAGGTTGCGATGGAAGCGACCAGCGCCAGCGTGCCGGATATTCAGTTCAGCTTCCAGGGCAGTGGTATCGAGGTCGGGACGGTGCTGGAACGGTTCTACGACTCTGCGACCCGTACCTACAGCGGTACCAGCTATGACATCTGTGTCACTCCGGCGGGTGGCGCTGGCGAGGTCTGCCAGCGGTTCGATAACAGTATCGGCACACCGCCGCCGAGCCGTCCGATCTATAATGTGTTCCGCCCGATTGTCGGGCTTGACCCAGCGCTGGAACACACCGCGCGGATTCACATCAACAGCGTGCCTGCTAATGGGCGGCTGGTGATTGACAGCATCACGGTACTGGACGATGAGCCACTGGGCATCCTGCCCTTAGGCTCAACCGAAGATGATGTGTTCGGGATGATTGTCACTGGTAATGGTGTGGATGATAGCTGGCAGTTGGATACCAACAATCGCCGCACTTCCAATAACAGCCTGACATCCGTTGCCCGCCGTATTCCGTATGCCGGGCCGTTCATCACCTTCCAGATACCAGCTAATGCCGATACGATCAACTGGTTCCGTTACGCTGGACGGTCTGACAGTCAGGACATGGTGATCTGTGTAGATCGTGGTCTGGGCGTAGCCGGTGGTGGTTATGGTAACTGTATCATCGCTAACCTGCGTACCGGAGAATACAGCCGTGTGAATGCCGACGGTTCAACGACCGCTGGTGGCAGCACAATCTCGACTGATCCGCTGATGATTAGCGAATCACTCTTCCGGGAAGCCTGGACAGGCGTGGCTTCGCATACGGTTGAGATCTTCAGCCTGACGAATCAGCCCTTTAACCTGGATAAGATTCAGGTTGTCGGCAGCACGCTCCCGTTCCTGAAGGGTTACTACGAGCAGGACGTGCCGGGTATTCAGACCTTCGATAACACTCTCACCCTGGGCACCGGCTCATTTACAACGGTTACAAGCAGCAGGTACTCTGGTAAATCGGTGATGCAAACCACCGCAATCGGCGATGGTGTCCTGTTCCAGTTCAACGGAACGGGCTTTGCGGTGAACTTTACGCTTTTCAACAAATCCGACCAGGTGAATATCTGCGTGACGGATAATCTGACCACCGATGTCAATGCCGTTCTCACGACGGGTATCTGCCGCATCTTCAATAACGAAAGCCGGGCGACGGTGTATCAGGCGGCGCGTTCCTTGCTAGGGCTGACACCGGGCGATCACACGGTTGCGGTGCAGATGCTGGATAACCCGGCGCACAACACTCGTTACCTGCCGATTACCATGCAGCTTGATGCGGTACAGGTGTTCAATACCTGGGACACACTGAATCCGCTGGATACAACCGGGGTACGCTATGAAACCAGCTACACCAACCAATCAAGCGACAACCTGTTCCTGTACTACGGTAATGGGTGGCGTTCGGTTTCCGGTCGGGCGGCTCGGCTGTACTCTGGTGAGAACTACGATCTCATTCAGGGCGTCGTGGGTGCGGGTATCGCCTTCCGTACTGATAACGCAGACACGGTACGCCTGATCCGCAGCACATCGCGGTCAAATGCGCCGCTGCTGGTCTGCACCGCTCCGCATGACGGTGCGTTCAATGTCGATATGAACCAGTACACCTGTGTGACGGTTCGTAACGATGGTGGAACGGCGAACCAGCAAATCTTCAACATCCCGCTTTCCGGCGCTGGCCCGCATGTGGTTTCCATCACGACGCTGACGAATGGCCGTCTCTATCTGGATGCCATTGAACTGGCAAACAGCGCGGCGTTGACTCCGGGACTTTATCCGGATACCGACCCCGGTTTGCTGTACGCCCCGCTGGATGATGAAACCAATGCCTGGCGGAATCTCCCGCTGAACCGGCGCTACAGCGACAATGCAGCGATGGAAACCACAGCGCCGGGCGCGAGTCTGACGTTTGACTGCCTGGACTGCACCGGTTTCAGCCTGTTCACACTGGCAGATCGTTACAGTGGTCTGCTGGATGTCACGGTATCAGGTACGACCAACGGCGGCGCAACCTTGAACATCACCAAGACGTTGACTGCCTACAGCACCGCAACGCTCTATAGCAGTGCGCTTAATCTGGCGGATCTGCCGATTGGTGACTACACCTTCACCATCACTGAAAATGACCCCACAACGGATAAATTCGTGGTGGATGGCGTGCTGATCTATGGCGCTTACGACACCGCGATGGCACCGGGGCTGTATGACGATGCCGCAGTGGATGCTGCCGGAACGCCTTATATGACATTCGGGCCGAGAAGCACGGACTGGACATTCAATACGGGCAGCCGCGCCCGAACCAACATGGAGCAGACTGTCCACTATACCCGTAACCTGGGCGGACAGTTACGCTTTAGCATCACGGGTGCAGATACGATTACGCTCTTCCACACAGCCAGTCGGTCAACGATGGTTGAGGTCTGCGCTACCCGACTGACGGCGAATCCGGTGACGAATGGGAATCGCAACTGCACGACGATTGATTTTTATGCCAATGGCTACAGCACTACGCTAGGGAGTGAGATATTCCCGGCAGGTGTGGGGAGCTATGCCGTAACTGTCACGAACCTGAATTACCCGAACTTCCTGTATATAGATTCGGTTGGTGTGTACGACAGCACGGCCAATCTGGGCGAGGGGATTTACCAGGACAGCCACGCGCTGTTGAGCGGTAAGTTCCATGGTACATGGACGCCGAACACGCTTGAAGCGGCAGCGACAGACCGCTACGTGAACAGCACCGGCACGGGTGATACCGGCGACTACCTAGAATTCACGTTCGATGGAGTCGGTTTCAGTATCGTTCTGGTCGAAAGCACGGTCACGAGTGGAAACTACACACTGAAGGTCGATGGTGTGGACACGGTGATTGCGCCAACGCCCAGCAGCAGTACGAAAAAACCAGTCGCGATTACCCGTGTTGGTCTGACGAACGGAACCCATACCATTCGACTGACGAACAACGACAGCACCAAACCGCTGCTGGTAGACCGGGTTGATATTCTGGAACAGCCTTCAGCTACACAGGATATTGACGACAACACGGTAGGGAACATTGAGAACACGGATGATCGTATCTTCTACTTCCCGTTCGGCAGCCTGACCCAGTTGGATAACCGGCTGGCTTCGGGCGGCAGCCAACACACGGGGACGATGCAGGGTTCGGTGGTCTTCTTTGAACTGAATAACTTCACCGGCAGCGCAGTGCAGTATGTGCGCCAGACGAGCACCAGCTATGGCACGGTAAACGTGTGTTATGGCAGCTACGGCGGCGCCGCAACCTGTACTCCGGTTGCCAACAACCTCGCCAATGCTTACCAGGCGGCTGCGACAATCAGTGTGGCATGTGGTGGCGAAACCTGGGTCAGCATCGAGAACACCGACGGCAAGACGATGCCGCTGGATTACATCCGCCCGTTCGACGCCAACGACCCGCTAACAGCCGGTTACTACGAAGACACCTTTGCCGGCCTCAGCAGCATCTTCAACTTTGACGGATCGTTCACTGAAGTCGCCGACACGCGGGCTTCGGGTGGCACTGTTCAGAGTACGACTACAGCGGACGCGACGGCCCTGTTCCAGTTCAATGGAACCGGCTTCTCGGTGCTGTTCACGCTCAATCAGTTCGCGGACACGGTGAAAATCTGCTGGGTGGATAGCGCGACGCTGACTCCGGCGACTGTCCTGGCGGGGACCTGCCAGACATTTAACAACGAGAGTTCACGGGTCACGTACCAGGCTGCTCGGACAATCCTCGGCCTGAACAGCGGCGTTCATACAGCAGTCGTCCAAATCCAGAGCGACCCCGCGCATGATGTTCGCTATCTGCCGATTTCAATGCAGGTAGATGCGGTACAGGTCTATAATGATGCGCTGCCGGTGAACGTGCTGGATACGACGGGAATCAACTATGAAACCAGCTACGACAACCGCGTGGCGGATGGATTGTTCAACTACTATGGTTCGGCCTGGCGCTCATTTACGGGGCGTTCGGCTCGCAATCAGTCAGGTGAGAACTACGACCAGACGCGCAACGTGGTTGGTGCAGGTGTGGTCTTCCAAACAAATAACGCCAATAATGTGACGCTCTACCGTGACACCCGCCGGGGCTATGCCAGTATTGAGGCCTGTGCAATCCGGGTTTCAGACCAGGCACGTCAGTGCTTCACCATTGATAACGGGGCGGGAACAGGTTATCAGCAGCCAGTAGCAATCTCGCTGTTCGATACGACGCCACACATCGTAACCCTGACTACACTGGATACCGGCATCTTCAACCTGGATGCAGTGAAATTGGTGGATACCACCGCAGCGTTGCCCGCCGGGTTCTATGAAGATACCCATCCGGGACTGAACTACAGTGGTAGCGACTGGACGACGATTTCATCCCGCTCGTACACGGATAGTCACGCGGCAGAAACGCTGGCGGGAACAACCCTCACGGGTGGCAACCCGGCGGCTGCGGACGGCAGCATGATCTTCCGGTTTACGGGGACGGGCTTCGAGATTGGTACACAGCAGGATCGTTTCGGGGGTGAGGTGCAAATCTGCTACCGCGCGGGCAGCTATACTGACCCGATGCAAATCACGGCGGCCAACGGTGCGACCTGCCACTTGTATCAGAACGAGACTGCCCGTACCAGCTACACCGTTAGCTATCTTATCGGTGGCCTGACCAGTGGCACGTACTCGGTACGGGTGCAGAACGTGGATGATGGCCTCACACAGTTGACCGTCCCGGCGACGACCCGCAATGTGCGTTACCCAGTCAAGCTGCGGGTGGACTACGTGCAGGTGTTTGATACTCTGCCGCCGACGCTCAATACTGCAGGGCTGTATAACGAAAATGCGGTGGACGGTAGTGGGGATGCCTTCCTGCAACCGCTTCCTGCAAATCGTTGGGGCACAATCTCTGGCCGTGCGGCGCGTACCTACAGCAACGAAAGTTACATGACGATTGTGGATGATCGCGGGCGGTTGAGCCGGATTTATGCTGGCCCGGCAGTGGCGTTGCGGGTGAATGTCCCGGCTGAAGGCGCGACCGTCATCCTCTACACAGAGCCGCGTTTCTCACGGTCATTCAGCAACCAACTGCTGGTATGTGCCGATGGTGGTACGTATGACACGCTAGATCCGCTGAATAACGATAACTGTGCGGTGTTCGACAGTCTGACAAATGCGGCTCAACTGGTGCTGACCAGTACAGACCTGGCCGCGTTGGGCAGCGCAGGCGTGCACACCCTGACGTTCCGCACCCTGACCCCCAGCGGCTTCACAGTAGATGGGTTCCAGGTCATTCAGGGATCACTGTTGGCGCCGGGCGTCTATGACGACTTCATGGCAAGTGCAGGTGGCGTGCTGGATACCAGCGGAACCTGGACAACGTTGAAGTCCTCGCGGGCTTACGGCGGTACGTACATTCAATCGAATATCCTGAACGATCATCTGACGTTCCAGTTTGACGGGACAGGCTTTGCTGTCATCACTCAGGTGGATCGGCGTGGCGCAGATATGAACATCTGCTATGCGCTGACCGCGACGTTTGATGGTAACTTCTACGATGGGAATACCACAGGCGAAACCTGCCAGGTCTTCTCTACAGATACCTATCCCACATACTGGACGGCGCTGAACGGTAACACCCCGCTTCCTGGCACGGCATATCAGTTTGGGTTTGACATCTACGGGCTGCCCGCCGATCTGTATACGGCGGAAGTACGGCTGATTGATGATGTTCAGACTCCAGTTTATACGACCGCAGACTACCTCAAGATTGACGCAATTGCGGTCTTCGGGGATGTCTCTGAGGGTGGCGCGGCGACTCCGCTGACACCCGGCCAACTTTACGATGATGTCGATGCGATGGCCGTAGACTATGCGCTCGGTCATAACTGGACAGCGAACAGCAATTTCCGCTACGGCCCGTCACGCGGCCCCTGGAATCTGACCGAACATACGGGTAAGAATGCTGGTACAGTGATGCAGGTGTACCTGCAAGGGAACGCCCTGGTGCTGTACCAGACCGGGAACAGCACGAGCAGTAGCAATGTTCGGGTCTGTCTGGCGACGAATGAAGGGCCGGAGTGCAACGAATTCAGCCAGATGACACGGCGCACCTACTTCACACCGGTGGTGTTCTACGGCTTCGGTGATGGCAACCATACGCTCATCTTCGAAAACCGGGACTACCGGCGCAGCCTGAGTGTGGATGCGATGCAGGTACTCCCCTGATGCTGTAAAACGGGGCGGGCAGACAGCCTGCCCCTGCTATCTTTCTCATGAGCCGGTCTGCTAATGCAGGCCGGTTTCTTTTTACGCTAAACCTGATAGAATGACCGAAAATCCGTAACTCAGAAGTCAGGAAACCGATGTACATGCAGCTTACAATATCACCCGAAGTCCAGGATGCCCTGAACGCCAGACACCCGGTTGTAGCACTGGAATCCACGTTGATTACACACGGACTGCCATATCCGACCAGTGTGGAAACTGCGTTGGCTATGGAGGCCGCCGTGCGGGAATCCGGCGCTGTTCCCGCAACTATTGCTATTCTGGAGGGCGTGATCCGTGTCGGGCTTTCCAGTGATGAAATTGACCGCCTGGCGCAAATGCCCGTCGGGACCGTTCGTAAATGCAGCCGCCGTGATTTTCCGCTAGTGGTAGGCCTAAAACAACATGGTGCGACGACAGTCGCCGGGACGATGATTGTCGCCCATCTCGCGGGAATCAAGGTATTCGCTACCGGCGGCATCGGCGGAGTCCACCGGGGACATCCGCAGGATGTATCCGCAGATCTGATCGAACTGGGACGCACGCCAGTTGCGGTGGTGTGTTCCGGCGCGAAGTCGATACTTGACCTGCCACTGACGCTGGAAGTCCTGGAGACACAGGGCGTACCGGTCATCGGGGTAGGGACGGACACCCTGCCCGCGTTTTATACCGCCAGCAGCGGGCTGCCGCTAGATGCGCGAATCGAAACACCCGACGAGGCTGCTCAGGTGATCGCGGCTGCTCATACCCTGGACTTGAAACAGGGTTTGCTGTTCACTGTGCCGGTGCCAGCCGCCGATGAACTGCCCGAAGCCGTTGCCGAAGCCGCGATTCAGCAGGCCACACGTGAGGCCGACGAGCAGGGCGTGAGTGGTAAAGATGTGACGCCGTTTGTGCTGCGGCGCGTGGCTGAAATCACGGAAGGGCAGTCGAAGCACGCCAATATCACATTGCTGGTAAATAATGCCCGCGTCGCCGGGCAAATTGCCGCTGCGTTGTCTCGTTTGCCATGACCGAGGTCGATGGTGAGCATCCCGCTCCATTCTTGGTCGGTATTGGGGCGGTGTTTATTGATGACATTGTGCTGCCGGGTGACCGGATTTACCGGGATTGCCTGGGCGGTGGGGTGATCCACGCGCTACTGGGCGCGGCGGTGTGGGATGAGTGTCCCGGCCTGATGGCGGTGGCCGGGCGTGACCTGCCGGAAGCGGCCTTGTCTGTGCTGCGCCAGACGTTTGACCTGCGCGGGCTGCACTGGCTTGACCTGCCACAGATTCGCGCCTGGCAGTATTTCGACGCTGAGGGGAATCGATCTGAAAGCTACCAGGTGGACGTGACTGAGCCGTTTATCCGGGGGGCGCAACCGGAACATTTCCCCGCCGCTTATGCCGATAGTCAGGCCTACTATCTACTGCAAGGCTTTGACGGCATTCGCACCTGGCGCGACAAGCTCAATGGGTTCATCTTGTGGGAGCCGCTGCAACAGGTGATGCTGCCGGAGAACCGTGAAGCGATGCGCGAAACTCTACAGGGCGGGGGAATTGATGTCGTGTCGCCGAACTTACTGGAAGCCCGGCTGGTGTACGGTGATCTACCGCCTGAAGACCTGATTACTGCTATGTTTGTGGATGGAGCGCGAATGGTGGCGCTGCGGATGGGCGCTGCGGGTTCATTGATTGCCAACCGGGAAACCGGAGAACGTCAATTCATCGCTTCGGTGCCGGTGAATGCGGTGGTTGACCAGACCGGGGCGGGGAATACTTACTGCGGGACACTGGCGGCTGCGCTTGGACGCGGCAAGAGTTTGCGTGATGCGGGGGCGATGGCAGCTGTATCAGCTTCTTTTTGTGTGGAGCAGGTGGGAGTGGTGGTAATATCGGGCGTAACAAAAGAGGAAAAAAACCAACGTTATCACAGGGTTCGCTAAGGTAGAGAACTCAGGTCTTAATGGTGGTATTGCGCTGGGTTAATGTGAGCTGTTCGTTTGTGCCGGGCTAGGTGTTGCACCGTGTGTATGGCGGACGACAATGTGTAAAGTAAGCTCATCCAGGGTGATAAAGCGCCGCTGACAGTATGGGCAGGTTGGGCCATCCTGTTTTTTACTATCATGCCTTTGTGGTGGGATCTGCTGTGCCACAGCGATGCTCCTAAAATGCGGTAACGAAATAAACAAAAACTTAACTTGATTATAACAGTGAATCTTGAAAAAAGGGAATAGGAAGAAACGGTGAAAAAGGTAAAAAATTCTCAATAAACCATTGTTGAGTCAGGTATTTGGTCCTGTGAATAAATTTCTCAATAGATGGCTTTTTCTTTCTTACTCAATAATTCCCCGTCGGTTTTTCCCACAGCCATTCCTGCACCGCTTGAATGAGTTCAGCAGCATCCAGGTCATTGTCCTTCAGCGCCGTATCCAGTGCTTCCAGGTCGGCCAGCGTGAGGACGCTCAGTACCCGCTCCAACTCGGTCATGAGCAGCGAGAGCGGCGCGGTACGGCCCACGACAATGGCGACATAATACGTAGGGTAGTAGGGCGCGAAGATGAGCACGTGATGCTCGTTGGTGGAAAGCAGGATAAACTGTGCCGGATTATGGTTGAAGTCGCTGATCATGTTCTGTGCCAGGACGAACAACGCCTGGAACATGGATGCTAATCGTTCGTTGCTGCTATTCAAGGAGGACGATGCTCGCAAAAGCTGTCCGCGATTGTTGGCGACCACGATTAGTTGGATATGACTGTTGTTGGCAAGCCGCTCAAACCATTCCACGCCGAGTCTCCTCTTCTACGCGCCGCCGGATAGCTAATCGCGCTCTCTGACTATTGTACCAGTTTCCCCGGTTGGTCGGGCGCTTACTTGTGATTGGAGTTTACGTTGGCTCATCGGGAACTGTGCAGCACAGAATGAGTGCTACCCAATGCCTGCTCGCTCCGCTATAATGTTGATCGTCATCAGAGAAATTCAGCTTATGAGGGAATCGTATGCGCCCCAATCAAATCGAGCGTCGGCTAAAGCGTTTGCTGCTCCAAGTCACCAAGCCGGGACGCTATGTCGGCGGTGAGTTTAACAGTGTGACCAAAGATTGGGAAACAACCGATTTTAAGGTGGCGCTTGCCTTCCCGGATATTTACGATCTCGGTATGTCGAACTTGGGGATCATGATTCTGTACGAACAGATCAACCAGCAGCCAGACATGCTGGCCGAGCGCGTGTTCAGCCCCTGGGTGGATATGGAAGACCTGATGCGCCGCGACGAAATTCCGCTCTTTTCACTGGAAAACAAGCGACCTGTACGTGAATTTGACCTGCTGGGTATCAGTTTGCCCTACGAACAACTCTACACCAATGTGCTGAACCTACTTGACATGGCCGGGCTGCCGGTACGGAGTGCCGAACGGGATGAATCGTACCCGGTGGTGATCGCGGGTGGACATGCCTGCTACAACCCTGAGCCGATGAGTGATTTTATTGATGCTTTCGTGATCGGAGAAGGCGAGGAAATCATTGTCGAAATTGCCCGGACGCTTCAGGCCATGCGGGGTAGTACCCGCGCTGAACAACTTAGGGCGCTGGCGGGTATTCAGGGTGTTTATGTGCCGCGTTTTTACGATGTGACCTATCACGCGGACGGCACGGTGGCGGATGTGCAGCCAAATGCGCTGGAAGCCCCAGCGCGGGTCCTCAAGCGGATTGTGCCGGTGCTGCCGAAGCCGTTCACCGGTTTTCTCGTGCCAAATATTGACACTGTACATAACCGTGCCCCGATTGAAATCATGCGTGGCTGCACACGCGGCTGCCGCTTCTGCCATGCCGGGATGATTACGCGCCCGGTGCGGGAACGCCCGGTAGCGGAGATTGTCTCCGCCATCGGTGAGGTGATCGCCAACACCGGTTTTGAGGAAATCAGCCTACTCAGTCTGTCCTCGTCGGACTACCGCTGGGTGCATGAACTGTGCGATGCGGTGCATGAGGTCTATGGCGAGTCAGGAATGACTCTTAGTCTGCCGAGTCTGCGGATTGAGAGTACCAGCGCTGACCTGCTCGATAAGCTGGGCGATACACGTCGCAGTGGGTTCACCTTTGCGCCGGAAGCGGCGACGGAACGGATGCGTGAGATCATCAACAAGGCCGTGCCGGATGAGCAGGTCTTGGAGGCGGCTCGTGCCGTGTATTCGCGTGGCTGGCGCACCATCAAGCTGTATTTCATGATCGGTCACCCGGAAGAAACGCTGGATGATGTGCAGGCGATTGTCAACCTGTGCAAAGCGGTGTTGTATGAAGGCCGTAAGATCATGGGGAAGAAAGCCAACGTGAACGTGGGCGTCAGCACGTTTATCCCCAAGCCGCATACGCCCTTCCAGTGGGTGCCACAGGATGCGACTGACCGGGTAGATGAGAAATTGCGCTTGCTCAAAAATGAACTGCGCGGCCAGGGTTTGCACCTGCGCTGGAATGACACCGAATCGAGTGAATTTGAGGGATTCCTCAGCCGGGGTGACCGGCGCATCGGGGGCGTAATTCTTCGTGCCTGGGAGATGGGCTGCAAGTTTGATGCCTGGGGCGACCAGCATTTTCATGATCGCTGGCTGGCGGCATTTGAGGAGACCGGGCTATCGCCGTTTTTCTACACAGACCGCGAACGCGACATTGACGAAGTATTCCCCTGGGATCATATTGACGCGGCGGTACATAAGAAATTCCTGCGCGACGACTACCTGATGAGCATCAAAGGCGAGACACGGGTAGACTGCCGGGATCGCTGCTTCGCTTGTGGCATTCTGCCCAAATTCAAGGATGTCCGGGCGGAAACTGAAGAACTGGCCTGGGAATGCCCACCTGTCAAACCCATCAGCGCCCGCAAACGGTCCGCAGATGGCGAACGGGTTTCAAACGTCGCCCTCCTGCCCTGACGGTTATCAATAAAACGGGTAGATTTGTAGGGGCAACCCAGCGTGGTTGCCCAGTTTTTCCCTAAAACTCACTGTTACTCAAAACGTCCTTCTAACCAGGGCGCGATGGCTTCGTAGTTCGGCACCGCGTATCCGGCGGCTGTCCCCAGGACATAGTCTCGGTCAATCACCAGTTGGTTGAAGCGCCCGGCATTCAGGATCACTGGTGGGGCAATTGCCAGGATGTCTCCAATTGTGAGGTTAGTATCCACTGCTTCGCCAAGAATGCGCCAGGCTTCCGGCCAGTAACGCGGGTCACGGAGTTTTAGGCTGAGCGCCGCCAGAACCTGCTGCTGACGACTGGCACGGCGGTAGTCATCGTCGGCGTGGCGGGTGCGGGCGTAGATCAAGGCGCGTTCACCGTCCATGTGCTGTACGCCGGACTCGAAACGTACCTGTATCGTGCCGCCGTCGGTAGTAGGGTAAGCGTCATCCACAATCACTCGTTCGACATCAATTGTGATCCCACCAACTGCGTCTATCAGCGCGACAAAGCCATTGAAGTCCAGCCGGACATAACGGTCTACCTCAATACCGAAATCCTGGGTGATACTGGCGGACAGCCGCGCCGGGCCGCTCCCTTTTTCCTCCTGTTCACCGAGAACATTGATCGTGTTGATGCGCTGCATCCCATAACCCGGCACATCTATAAACAGGTCACGGGGCAGGGAGAGCAAATTCACCTCTAACCGGGCCGGGTCTACCCCTAACAGCAGAATCGCGTCAGTGCGCCCGGCAAAACTGCCGCTGCTCCGGTCATCCATGCCGAGGATGAGAATGTCCAGGTGGGGTGGGGGGAACACCAGGTATAACACGGTGAATAAGCCTATGCAGAAAAGCGTCGCCAGCGTCACCATGAGCAGCGCCAGCCCGATTTTTCCGCGCCGGTTCGCACTTTTGAACCGTGTGATGATGGGTTGAGTCAATTCCTGCATTCAGAACCTGTTCGCTAAAAACCGCCGTGACTTTCGTAACGCTGCCAATCTTGACCGCCGGGCAGCAGATGAAGAATCCCGCCCCGCGTATCGTTCAGGTAGATTGAACCATCAGCGGCGGTTTGCACTTGAATGGTGTAAGGGGTTTCGTATTCGCTGACTGCCCATCCGAGTCTCTGCTGGATGTTGAAGTCGCTGCGCCACAACAGCCCGAATCCCCGGCGTGGCTGCCAGGTATAGGGTGGCGCATTGGCAAATGCCGGGTCGGTTTCTGGCATCCCGTCTGTGTAAAGGTCGTTCATCACCTGCCAGCGGGGGAAGTTGGCACTGTCAAACAGCACATAAATCGCGTCCTGTTGCTGCACCCAGATCATGAGGCCGTTCTGGAACTGGTGTAGCGCCCCATTGGTAATCAGCGGTGCATTCAGGGGGCATGTCGCGGGAATCGGCTGGGTAAAGAACCAGGGCGTGGCACAGTTCAGCGGTGTTCCGGCGTTGCTATCCGGTACACCGGGCAGGGGCGTTGTCACCACATACCCGATGGTTGGGAACACCAGCGACGGCACAAAGATCACGGCGGTTGACGTGGGAAGCGGTGTAGATGTGGCGGTAGCGGTCTGGGTCGGCGTGGCTGTCGGCGTTTTGCTGGGAGGCAGGGTGGGCGTGATAAGGGCGAAGCCAGGCTGTGCGCTTGCCAGCGGTGTAACCCCCACTTCCGCCGAAGTCGCCACCGGGATAAACAGCGGTGATGGCGTTGCCGTCAGGAAGCGTGTCGGCTGGAGGGTGGTGGGCGCTAAGGTCGAATCCTGAATCAAGCGCGGGCCGCTGCTCTGCTTGGGACTGCACGCCGCCAGCAGCACGAAGGGAATAAGCATACACCATAGCCACCGAGTCTGTGATTTTAGACTCGCTGGTGTCGTTTTGTGCATCATACGCTGCTGAATCTTCCGATTAACCGGCTGTACTTGTATAATTAGCCTAAATGCCTCATTAGATGTATGCTAATGGTAAATCACCATTCTGGGAATGGCAACGGAGAAACAAACAATGGCGAAGCGGCGTCGTAGTAGCAACACTTCGTACCGGCAGTCCAGCGGATCACAAAGTAACTATAATCGCGGTCCACGTAAAAGCGCGCGCGAAGCACAGATCGAACGCATGACCTGGTTTTTTCTCGTCCTGATTTTTGCGGTGGTTCAGCTTCTTTCGGATAACACGATACAACTGCCGGGGTGGTTTGTGCCGTTGGCCGGGGCGGTAGTTTTGTTGGGTTCAGGTATCTATCAATATTCGCGCCGCTATCGGGTCAGCCCGGTGACGTGGTTGGGTGGCGCCCTGCTGCTCGTTTTTGCAATGCTGAATCTGTATGCCCATATAAGTCGTTCTTTTGTGGGTGAATCCATGCTGGTGTTCGCCGGCGTTATCCTCGCCGGTTTGCTGACGGGTGAAACGTAGACTGGATTTGGCGGGGCATAGTTGTCCGAATCATGAGCATGATTGTTGGTGAAGATACGGGAGACACAGTTTGACGGGCATGATGGACGTGAATAGCGCAATTACGGTTGAAGATGTTCGTAAGCAGGCTTTGCCCTTGGGTACGCGCCTGGCTGCTGGTACAGGGGCGCTCAATCATTCGGTGACTTGGGTCACGGTGATTTATCCAGAACAAAAAGCAACCCCGAAAACCTTACAGCGTGGGGAAATGATTTTAGTGGCGGAGCCAGAGCGCGGTTCGCAGCGTGTGACCCCGGATATTGATATTATCCGTTGGGCGTCCGAAAAACAGGCGTCTGCGGTGGTGTTGAGTCAGAATGTCAGCCCGACGGCGCAAGCTGAGGCGAACGCTTTCGGAATGCCGTTGCTTATTTTACCGCCAGGGAGTCATATCCGTTTGGTGGAAAAGGCCGTGGTGAGTCTGTTGGTGGATCGTAAAGGACAGCTTGAGCGCCGCGCCGCGCAGATTTACCGCCAGTTGACCCAGATTTCTTCTCAGAATGAGGGGATTTCCGAACTGGTGGCCGCGATTTCCCGCCTGACAAATAAGGCCGTCATCGTGCAGGATAAAACCCTGCGAATTATGGATATGACGGTTCAACCGCAGTTTATTGAAACCTGGGAAGAAGTCGAAACCTTCCTGCGCAATGTCTATAACCTGCCGGTTGAGTTACAGGATCGTCACCGCGTCAGTGAGATTGAGAATCCTGCTGTGTTGCAGTCGCTGCCGTCCCCTGGCCTGGCACGTCTGGTCTGCCCGATTGTGACCAGTAACATCGGGCGTGGCTACCTTTCAATTGTGGGTGGTGACACTGAACTCGACGATATTGATCTGCTGGCGGCGGAGTATGGCGCAGCGGCCTGCGCGTTGGAAATGGCTAAGGCTAAAGCGATCAGCGAGACGGAAAAACGGCTGCGCGGCACTTTCTTAGACCGTTTGTTGCTGGGGGACGTCAATTATCAGGAAGCGATTCGCCAGGGCGAACGTTTCGAGCATGATATGACGCGGATTCATGTGGCGATTGTGCTGGCCTGGCAAGGAGATGAGTCGTTATCCTTGCGGCGGCTCGAAACGCTGGTTAACAATGTGGCCGCTGAGTATGATGTCCTGGTCTGGCAGCGGGAAAAAGAAAAACAGATTTTGGTTTTTCACGCGACAGATTCCAAAGACCCAGTGGATACCAGTCTGCATCTGGCAAGTTTACTCATCCAGGAAGTCCACCGGCGGCATCCCGGTGCGAAAGCGGCCATTGGGGTAGGGCAGCCCGCGCGGGAAATCGGCCACTGGCGTTCCAGCTACGAAGATGCTCAGAAGGCTTTGCATTTAGCCGTGCGTTTGCAGACCGATACGCCGTTGTATATAGGCGACCTGGGCGTATACCAGTTGTTGCAGGGGTTATCCGAGCGTGAGAAGCTCATGGAGTTCTGCACCAAAACCCTAGGCGCATTAGAGGATTACGACTTGAGGCAGCACGCCGACCTGGTCAAAACGCTGGATGCCTTTTTCACCTGTCACGGCAACCTGAGTCAAACTGCTGAGATGCTCATTGTGCATCGCAACACGCTGCTTTACCGGATGAATCGCATTAATGAAATTGCGGAAATTGACATCAACCGCCCTGAAACCCGCCTGGCGCTGCATCTGGCACTGACGATTCGAAAGCTGTTAGGCACCCGTTAATTATATTTTGTGTATTTCGTCTGAAATAGTGATGGAATCTTTGGTTGAATTAACCGTACTTGTTCCTGAATCCACAATCTCCACTTGAATTAGTTATTATAGCCAATAATCCAGGTGGATTTATATTGTACTTTGGATAACTTCTGCGCGCCCTGTATGAAGTGATTCTGAGTTTTTCCTCTAAAAACCTCTCTCCTGTATAAGCTGCATAAGCGAAACTTTTGAAGTTTATGCAGCATTACTTATGTGAACTTGCTAAATTCTCAGTTTCCGCTTTTGCAAGGTCATCTGGTTTTGTGCGACATGCCCGATTCCGGCGGCAGACGTTATCAGGAGGAGATTTATGGCAGATTCTGTTGTACCCCAAGATATTACCCCATTTCTCCATCCCATTGATCGAAATGAACGTGATGCTTGTGCCTTAATTTGCGCGGTGCGCAAAGGTGGACAGCCGACTCATGGTAATGTGAAGCGGACGATTGAGGCGTTGTCACGCATGGGGCATCGCAGTGGCTTTATTGATGGTGAAGGGGATGGTGTAGGAGTCCTTACTGATATTCCACGTCAGTTGTGGATGAAGAAACTGGCGGCATCCCGCTTGCCATCGGCTTTGGCGACCAACTCGGATTTCTGGGTGGCGCATCTGATGATTCCCGTTGCGCAACTCAGTCAGGCAGCGGAAATCAAGAGCCGTATTGTGCAAATCCTCAGTGAGGCTGGCCTTGAGGTGTTGGTTGCCAAGCGAGGCGATGTGCGCAGTTATGAATTAGGGTCACAGGCAAGGCGTAACGAGCCGGACTTCTGGCAGATTGCCGGTATGCGCGGCGCGGTCACGGCGGATAACCTGGAATCGTTTTTATTCAATATGCAGGTTCGCCTTGAAAGCGAACTGGGCGTTCATTTTCCATCGTTTTCGACCCACAGTGCTGTTTACAAAGTACAGGGAACGGCTGAAATCCTGCGGCGTTATTACCCTGAACTGCGCGACCCCACTTTTGCCTCTACCGTTACACTGGGACACGCCCGGTATAGCACCAACACCAACCCAATTTTTGAGCGGGTGCAGCCTTTTGGGTTGATGGGACACAACGGGGAGTTTAATACGATTTCCCGTTTCCGCATGGAAGCAGCGATGCTGGGAATCCAGCTTGACCCGAACAACTCGGACTCGCAGGATGTAGACCGCGCTCTGCATACCTTGTGCCATAACTTTGGTTTGGATTTGATTGAGGCGATGGAACTGGTTTTTCCGCCCCACGATCACGATTTGGTGCAGTACATCGATTCGATTCATGATATGTACCGACAGATGCGGCGCAGTTTTGGCCCGTTCGCGCAAGGCCCGGCGGCTCTGGTCGCTCGTTTTGCAGACCAATGCGTATTCTCTGTGGATGCGCTAGGACTGCGTCCATTGTGGTTTGGCGAGACAGAGAAAGAGTATTTCGCCAGTTCCGAACGAGGCGTTTACCCGTTGACCATGATGTCCGCCGACCCCAAACCACTAGGGCCGGGCGAGAAAATCGCGCTGAAGATTACACCGGGACGTGCTGTAGAGGTTCTCGATTACCCGGCTATCCAATATCACGTTTGGCAGCGGTTTGAAGAGCGCGGTTGGCACTATACCCAGGAACGGGATGAATACCCCTATAAAGCTGCGCTTCGGCCCCTGACTCCGCATTTCCCGCCGCCACAGCGCACCGGCGGCGGTGGCCGGATGCTGTCGCGTGAAACCGCCCCAGTTGCACTGGCGACTGCGCTCCCGATTTCCTCTCCGGCAGTCTATCCTTTTCCGGAGTCTCTTCCCTGGCAGGACCGTCCGGCTGTTCTAAATGCGAATACAATGGCTGCGCTGGGGTGGGAACGCTATCACGTAAGTGTCGTGCAAACGATAGCAGAAATCGGCAAGGAGCAGGTTGGTTCGTTGGGGTGGGATGGCCCACTGGCGGCACTCAGTCAGGCGCGGGTGAATCTGGCGGATTTTTTCAAAGAAACGGTCGCGGTGGTGACGAACCCAGCGATTGACCGTGAACGGGAGCAGGCACAGTTCTCGACGCGAACTCTGCTCGGTTATCGTGGCGCTGTTGGGCGATTTGAGCATGATGGACGGTTTATCGAATTGACATCGCCGCTGCTCATCGGCGGACATTCTGATCTGACAGTGCCGGATGATGTGGTGGAGTCACTGCGTGAGCGTGGTATCTGGACTCTGGAAGGGGTGACGGATTACTTTGGTACAAACTGTGTCATTCTCTCTGCAAGTGTTCTGGCGGGGGAAGATATGCCGTCTGCGCTGGTGCGCCTTCAGTCGCAGGCAATCGAGGCGGTATTAAACGGTGCGTCCTGCCTGATCCTGGATGATAGCGATATTTACAGCGGCGAGTTGTGCTGGCTCGACCCGCTGCTAGTGACGGCAGCGGTGGATAAAGCGTTGCGTGAATATCGAGCGGATGGTATGAATCTGCGACGCCAGGTCGGTATCGTCCTCCGGTCTGGCGGGCTACGTGACATGCACGATCTGGCATTGAGTATCGCCCTGGGCGCGAACGCCATTCTGCCTTACGCGATGTATGCTGTCGGCCTGGGACTCGCGCCACAGAGTAAAAACGGACTGCCCACAGAGGAACTGACTGTCACGCTCGAAAAGATGCTCCGTGTTATGCGGGCTGGGCTGGAAAAAATCATTTCCACGATTGGCTGCCACGAACTGCGCGGGTACGGACATGCTTTCAGCTCTGTTGGTTTCACGGAGGGTGTAGCGGCTTACTTCAACACTGCCAATTATTTTGGCTCAGCGCAGCGTGGTCTGACCTGGGCGGATCTGGAAGCAGATTCTGCTGCCCGTGCTGCTGAATTCCGGGGTGAGCAGTCAGCACGTCTCGGTAATCCTGCGCGGTTATACCCCAAAGTGTGGAAGAAGATCGAAGCGCTGGCTGAGGGCACATTATCCTACCAGGACTATACCGCGACCCTGGCGGAGGTGGAACAGGAAATGCCGGTGGCATTGCGCCATATCTTGACGTTGAATCCTGTGCAAGCGGCAATTGATCCGACATCTGTGGACATCTCGATAGGCCAGCACGCGCTCCCGGTGGTGATTGGCGCGATGTCCTTCGGTTCACAGGGCGAACTGGCGTATAAGGCGTATGGTGAGGCCGCTTCCCGATTGAATATTATCTGTGTGAATGGTGAAGGTGGCGAACTGCCGGAGGTGATGGGGCGCTACCCGAATAACCGGGGCAATCAGATCGCTTCGGGGCGTTTTGGTGTGAATATCGCCTTCCTAAACTCGTGTAACCTGTTGGAAATCAAAATTGGGCAGGGCGCGAAACCCGGTGAAGGCGGACAACTGCCCGGCCACAAGGTCACGCCTCAGGTGGCGGAAGCCCGTCACACCACACCCGGTGTTGACCTGATTTCCCCGAATAATAATCATGACCTCTACTCGATTGAAGACCTGGCGCAGTTAATTGACGAACTCAAGACGGCAAATCCCAATGCGAAAGTGTCGGTCAAGATTCCGGTTGTGCCAGGAGTGGGGATTATCGCGGTAGGGATTGCCAAAGCCGGAGCGGATATTATTAACCTGACTGGCTATGACGGTGGAACCGGGGCGGCGCGTGCTCATGCGCTGCGGCATGTCGGGCTTCCGGCGGAAATCGGCGTATGGCTGGCACACCATGCCCTATCATCAAGCGGCTTGCGGCATAAGGTCGAACTGTGGTGCGATGGCGGCATGAAGAGCGGACGGGATGTCCTTAAAATGCTGTGCCTAGGGGCGAACCGGGTTGGCTTTGCGACGCTGGCGATGGTGGCAGTAGGATGTACCATCTGTCGTAAGTGTCATGAGGGTACGTGCCATGTTGGCATCACCACACATCTGCGGACGAAGGAAGAAGCTGAGGAAAAGGGTGTTAAACACTTCGAGCCGCGTGATTATGAAACTGCAGTACAGGCTATCTGTACCGTCTTTGAGAACCTCGGCGCAGAAATCCGCGAACTCACCGCCGCGCTGGGCGTCGAACGGACGCAAGACCTGGTTGGTCGGGCTGACCTGCTGGAACAATTCGCCTTCCAGGAGAAGATTGACCTCTCAGTACTGACTATCCCCGCCGCGAAGAACGCCAGACCGCAGCTACAACCCGGTGTTGGCCGCCGCTTGACCCGTCCGCGTAATACGCTTAGCAAGCAGTTGACTTCAGTCATTGCGGAAAGTGTGGCGCAGGGTGAGTATGAACTCACTTACGATGATGAGCAGGTTATGGCGATGGATCGCGCTTTAGGGACGCATCTGGCCGGTGCGCTGGCACGACGTGATTTCCCCGGTGCGGACTGTGTGGACGCGATTCACCTGGTTTTCAGCAACTCAGCAGTCCCCGGTAACGGGTTGGCGGCTTTTAATGACTCCCCGTTGAATGTGCTGGTGGAAGGCGGGGCACAGGATGGTGTGGGCAAGTGTGCCAGGGGTGGCGCAGTCACGGTGCTGAAAGGTCTGACACACGATGGCGTGTGGGTAGATGGTTCAGTGGGCAAGAGTTTCGCCTATGGCGCCCAGGGTGGCGTGTTCATTGTCCAGGGCGATGCCGATACCCGCGCCTGCATCCGTTTGAGCGGTGCCGATGTCATTTTTGGCGGCGAAGTGCGTGAACCGCTGCGCGACGAATTGGGCGGGTTGGCGGCCAGGGCGAATCTCAAAGGTTACGCCTGCGAGTACATGACCTCTGGGCGGGTGCTGATTCTGGGTGACCCCGGCCCCTGGATGTGCGCCGGGATGTCCGGGGGCGTGGTCTACCAGCGTATCCAACCGGAAATGAAACTGACCGAAGAGGCCATCCGACAGCGTCTCGCGCCCAGTCGACTCGTGGAAATCATGCCGCTGGGGGAGTCCGGTGTGAGCGACGTGCAGGATTTACTTCGTATTTACATCCACACCTTGGAAGCCAACAATCAGGCGGATGCTGCCTACGGTCTGCATCGCCTGCTGGATAGGCCGGACGCGCATTTCATCAAGATTGCGCCACCGCAGTAGATTGTGTAACTGTTTCCCGGAATCCGTTTATTTAAGCGGTTCCGGGTCGTCGAAGTATGAGCGATTTTCCTTGAGCGGCAGTTCAGTGTGGGCGGTGCGGACATGGGCGCGTTCAGCGCATGGCCCGACCTGCTCACACCACCAATCCCGTTCCGCCCAGGCTGGTCCCCAGGGGCCTTCCGCCGGGAACTGAGCGTGCCACCACCATTCGCAGGCATCACAGCAGAAATCACGCTCGGGGGAACGATCCGGGTTTTTCTGGATCACTTTTTGATCGGTTGGATGAATGCGGATGTAATAATCCATGTCAATCACCGCGCCGCAGCCATCACACATAAGTGTCGGAACGTCGTGAATGCTCATCACGTACCTCCTTCTTGCCGGGACTCTCGCTTAAGGGGCGCAGGTGGGGACGATATGGGGAACAACAGGCTCAAGCGAAAGCCCTGTTCGTTTGGTTAACTTCAGTGAACCGGGAAATTGTGCGTGAAGTAAGTGTTAGATGTCAGGTAAGCCGCTGCCGGACATCATTTCAGTCCGGCATGATGCCCAGGACTCGCTGAATCTTCAACGCGAGGTGCAAAATCAGCCGGGTATCCGCATCATCCAGGTTAATGCCGGTCATCTCAGTAATCCGTTCCAGGCGGTAGATAAGTGTATTCCTGTGAATCGCCAGTTCGGACGCTGCTTTTGCCAGGTTGCCGTTGGCCTGGAAGTAACTCTCCAGCGTTTTGAGAAGCATCGCGTCCTTCCGCAAGTCATATTCTATTAATTTGCCGAGTGCTTCGTCGTGGAAATGGCGCAGCGGTTGGTGGGCGGTTTCCTTGAGCGCTAGCAGCAGGCGGAAAAGCTGTAAATCACCGTAAAACGTGATGGTATCGGTTGTTCCGAGTTCTTGCGCGATATAGATCGCGTCGCGGGCTTCACGGTAGGCGTCGCGCAGCCCCGCTAACCCCGCTGCCGGGCTGCTGATTCCAACAGTGACAGTGCTACCTGGAAGACGTGCCATCAGTTGTTCGCGCGTGGTATTGATGATGCCGCGCAGTCGCTCCAACGCGCTGCCATCAAAGGTGTACAGCGCCACAATCATATCCACATAATGCCCGACAGCGCCGTTGATATGCGAGCGCGTTTGCAGGTCACGCACCAGCGAAACCTGATTTTCCAGGGTGAACACCGAACCGGATGCGGTGGTGGCTTGGTAGACCGCTGCGAAGTACGATTCTTCCACCGGGAAGCCAGACTGGTGGGCGCGGGTGGTCATCGGGTCGTAATCATTAGACACCCCACTCAGCCACATCTGAATCCAGTCGCCGCGTGCCTGCTCAACCGCCATTTTCACAGCGCGGCTTTTCGCCATTTCGAGAGCGCAGGCATCCGCCCCATGAATGAGAACCATGCGTGTAAAATCATCTAAACCTGCCGATTTGCCGGATACGGTCAGATACCCGGCAGGCCGCTTTTCAACTCGCAACATAGCTGTGTAACCGAGCGGACTGGCGGCAATATCCCCGCTTGCATCCTCCGGGGAGAACCGTTCTAGCCAATTCTGAAATGCCCCATACGCCAGCGAAGTGCGGTGATCCTGCTGCTGCGCAAGATCAGGATAGCACTGGGCGATGAGCGTGCCGGTTGTATCGTGCAGCAGCATAAGGCGGGTCGTCGCGCGTGCCAGTACATGCAGCAGGCTGGCGATATCGCGGTTTTCCATCACCAATCGTGTAAGCTGCCGCTGAATCTCCAGGACACGCTGGCTGACCTGGGCGGCGTAATTGGCAATGGTAGCATTGACCTCCCGCTCGACGCGAGTCAGACTCGTGTCTTCCGGCAGGACAAGCAGGCTGATTTCGTACTTGCGGGCCGCGTGGATGGCTTCATCAGGGAGTTCATCGGGGCAGGCTATTGCCCGCACGCCCACATCCGAAAGTCCCTTAATCACATCTATCAACGTAATGCGATTATCAACTGCCTGGAGCAGTCTGATAGATACCAGGGCCAGTTCGCCCCCGTAGATTTCGGAGAAAGCCGGCGGGCGGGCGCGAACCGTCACCGCCCAGGTGATCTCTGTGTCCAGATGACCTGTGACCAATGCTGTCCCCGGAGGCAGTGCCAACTGCAAGATCATTTGCAGGGTCGCCGTTTTGTTCTCGCTCATGGCGATTATTATCTCAATCCACTCAATTCTGACGGGTTGCAGAATCTGGCATGATTGTAAGCGAAATGACCAAATGAAACAGGGTAGGGGAGGCTGCCGCTCCATCTACCCTGCATTGACGTTGCCTGATCTGCGGCAATGGGCTTCAGCAATCAGCCGACTTGTTTGACTCCCACCTTGAGTTGTTCGCCATCAAACTCAAACTCCTGGTGGAAGTACCCGTTGTCCGGTTGGCCTGCCCGTACCGACTGGCTGAGTGTTTCAGCGGCGATGTAGTCCGCGAACTGCTGCACCGCTGCCGTTAACCGGTCACTGGCGGTATAGACGGTTTCGATCTTGTCTTCGATGTTGTAATCCGCATCCCGGCGCATGGTCTGAATCCGGCGCACGACTTCACGCGCTAAACCTTCATTCACCAGTTCGTCGGTGAGCCGGATGTCGAGCGCCACCAGATAGTTGCTTTCTTCGGCTACCGCGAATCCTTCCGCCGGTTTCTTCTGGACTTCGACTTCTTCCGGCGTGACTTCAAACGTCTCGCCACTGAGTTCCAGCGTGACGTTTTCGCCTGCCAGCAGGGTTTTCGCCCAGCCGGTGACATCTGTCGCCGCACCTTCGCGCAGGGCTTTCTGTACCACCGGGAAGTTCTTGCCAAACTTCTTGCCCAGCAGATTGGGCAGCGGATTGAGTACGTAGCTCACCACGTCGCCTGCACCTTCCAGCAGCGAAACGGACTTCACATTCAACTCGGCTTTCACCAGTTCGGCCAGTTGACGCACGGCTTCCCCTTCGGCGGCGTCCCGCGTGACGAAGTGGGCGCTGGCGAGTGGCTGGCGGGTGCGGATATTCACGCTCTCGCGGGCGGCACGTCCCAGGCTGACCAATCGCTGGACGACACGCATCTGCTCGATTGCCGTCTGGTCAATCAGCGCCTCATTGTACTCCGGCCACAGCGCCAGATGAACGCTTTCTGCCACGGTTTCGTCCATGTCCGCCACCAGGGTGCGGTACAACACCTCACTGATGAAGGGCGCGGTCGGGGCGATAAGCTTCGCCACCGTCACCAGGCATTCATACAGCGTAGCATACGCGCCGCGTTTTTCGTCGTCATCTTCGCCTTTCCAGAACCGCCGCCGACTCAACCGGACATACCAGTTACTCAGCGTTTCGACAAAGGCCTGCACCGGGCGGGTCGCGCCGGGTACATCATAGGTGTCAAACGATTCCGTCACACCTTTAACCAGTGCGTGCAGTTCCGCCAATACCCACTGGTCGAGCGGGTCGCGCTTCTCAACGGGTGGCTGCGGGTCATTGGGATTCCAATTGTCAATGTTGGCGTAAGTCACAAAGAAACTGGCTGTGTTCCAGAGCGTACTCCAGAACTTGTTAATGACTTCTGTCACCAGATCCGCCGAGAACCGGCGTGGTTCTCCCGGCGGGCCGGAGGTATAGATATACCAGCGGAAGGGGTCAGCCCCCTGCACATTCAGGATGTCCCAGGGATCAATCACGTTGCCCTTGCTTTTGGACATCTTCTGCCCGTCCGCGTCCAGGATATGCCCCAGGCAGATCACATTCTTGAAAGACGTTTGCTCGAACACCATCGTGCTGATCGAGTGCAAGGTGTAGAACCACCCGCGTGTCTGGTCAACCGCCTCGCAGATGTAGTCCGCCGGGAACTGTTCTTCAAACATCTCTTGGTGATAGTGCGGGTAGCCCCACTGCGCTACGGGCATTGCACCGCTGTCGAACCACACATCAATGACTTCTGGTACACGGCGCATTGTTCCGCCTGTCCCGTTCGGATTGGGGAAGGTGATGTCGTCTACATACGGGCGGTGTAAATCCAGGTCGGTCAGGTTGCGCCCGGTGAGTTGGCTGAGTTCCGCCACACTGCCCACACAGAGCATGTCACCGTTCTGATCGTCTACCCAAATCGGTAGGGGTGTCCCCCAGTACCGTTCGCGCCCCAGCGCCCAGTCCTTGAGTTCATCCAGCCAGTTGCCGAAGCGCCCGTTACGGATATGACCCGGCACCCAGTTCACGCCCTGGTTTTCCGAGATCATCTTGTCACGGTAGGCCGTTGTGCGGATAAACCACGAATCACGGGCGAAATAGAGCAGGGGGGTATCGCAGCGCCAGCAGAAGGGGTAATTGTGTTCGTAGAGCTGCGATTTATACAGCAGCCCCCGCTTTTGCAGGTCGCGTGTGATTTCCGGGTCAGCGTCTTTCACCCACATGCCACGATAGTCGGTGACTGCGTCAATAAACGTACCCTCTGCCGAGACCGTCTGTAACACTGGTAGGCTGTACTTCTGGCCGACTGCCATGTCATCCACACCGAATGCCGGGGCGATATGGACAATGCCCGTCCCATCCTCGGTACTGACGAAATCGCCCGCCACAGCATAGGCGTAATCCTGCTCCACCGGCAGGAAGGTGTACAGCGGGTTATAGTGCTGGCCGAGCAGATCTTTGCCCTTGAAGCGTTTTACCACCGTGTAATTTTCGGGGTGGATGAGTGCTTTTTCCACCAGTTCAGCGGCCAGAATCAGGTTTTCTGTCCCTTCGCCGTCCTGTGCAGGGCCTTCGACCTGGACATAATCCATGTCCTCGCCCACCGCAACCGCCACATTTGCTGGAAGCGTCCAGGGGGTAGTCGTCCATACCAGGAAATACACGCCGGGCTGATCGCGCAGCGGGAAGCGCACAAAGACGCTAGGGTCTTTCACATCCTGATAACCCAGGGAAACTTCATGGCTGCTCAATGGTGTGCCGCAGCGGGCGCAGTAGGGAACCACTTTCAATCCCTTATAGAGCAGGTCTTTTTCCCAAAGCTGGCGCAGTACCCACCAGATGCTCTCCACATAGTCATTCGTGAAGGTAACATAGGCGTTATCCAGATCAGTCCAGTAGGCCATGCGCTCGGTGAAGCGTTCCCAGTCCCCGATGTTGCGCATCACACTGGCGCGGCACTTTTCGTTGAACGCCGCGATGCCATACTCTTCGATCTGGTGCTTGTGGGTGAAGCCCAGTTCTTTTTCGATAGCGATTTCCACTGGCAGGCCGTGTGTATCCCAGCCGCCCTTGCGCAGGGCATAGTAGCCGCGCATGGTCTTGTAGCGCGGGAAGATGTCTTTAAAGGCACGCGCCAGCACATGATGCACGCCGGGGCGACCATTGACCGTTGGCGGGCCTTCGTAGGTCACATAGACCGGGCCGCCTTCACGTTCCTGCATGGAGCGTTGAAAGATGTGGTTTTCGCGCCAGAAGTTCAACTGGTCGCGTTCGAGTTTTTGAATATCTACTTTGGCGTTGATTGCCTTGAACATGCGTTTTCCTCTCGTCTGCACGCTGCTGCCGAATACAAATGTTCCCTACATCACGCAGGTATTCGTACCCGGTGGGCAATCAGCCGCAGTGTGAACACGCTCCGCGTCCTCACCACGTAAGCACCTCCATGCGCATTGTCAACAAAACCGTTGTGGAAACGAACGGGGCAATTATGGCGGAAAACTGGCGATTAGGGTAGGGGAAATCACGATTCGGGTTGGGGTGATACCAGCGGCATCCCCGACCACAGCATCTCGCGCTGCACCTGGAGTTGGGCAGGGCTGCCCGCTGTGCTGCCGGTGGTTATGGTTACTTCCCAGCGGAGTGCAAAAATCGAAATAGGGTATACATTACCACACCGGGCGACTTCTGAATCCTCTGTGGTGGGGCAACCACCCGGTGGAAATATACACACGCCCCCCTGTTCCTGGTAGAACGTTGGGATTTCACAGGCATTCTGGTTGGAGGTCAGAGTCCATTCGTCTACCCCGTAGTCCAGGTTGGTATGACTGATCTCGGTGACACCCGGCGGCAGCGGCGGCCCCGGCGGAAACGCGATAGCAGCGAGAATGCCAACCGCCGGGCCACCAACAAAGATCAGGAGTACCAGTAGGATTATCATGAGGATAATCATCATCCAGAAAGGACGGGCGCGGCGTACTGGGATTTCAGATTGCATGGTGAATATACCGGATTACTTTTGCCAGGTGAACTGGTGCTGTACCAGCGTCGTTCCCTGGTTTTCACCAATTCCCGGTTGGATGAGAATCAGTGTATAACGCGTAATGAAAAACCCGGAATCGTCGAACAAGCAGCTCCATTGGTACGGCACAGCGCCTGCTACACCATCTTGAAACGCCTGGGAATTTCCGTCATATGGTGTGCGCTTGCAATCTTTAAAGGCTGGGTCGGCGTTCGCGCCATAATAATCAATCATTTTTTGTTGATAAAAGGCCTCGACCTCTTCAGCAGGTACGTTCGGCACCTGGTAAAGGATGCTGTTTGACGAGGACGAGCGGATGCTTGTACCAACTTCCTCCGCACCCGGGTATACATCAACAATCAGCGGTTGCTGATGCTGCGCCCGATCCAGGAAAAACGAGATGACCCCACCGACAATAACCAGAATACCGATTGCTCCGGCAATTAAGCCGACTCGAAAAATAGAAATATTTCCATCACGGCCTAGCATGTGATACTACTCCTTCAGGAATGAACGAATATGGACGACATCATCGGCCAGCGCCTGACCGTAGGGGGTGTGATGAAAACGAATAACATGCTCTTCCCAATAGGGAAGTCCTTCCTCAATTAAATCCGGCGGCAGTGCGTCACGCTGCCCCAGGCGATACTGCAAATAGGCCACCAGAAGCCCCCGTTGCGGCTCTAATTGCGCCGTGTCTAACTCCCTGAGTAATGCGGTGGCTTGTTCCTGTCCCCCTGATCGAAAACAAGCCTCGGCCAGTTCAACTCGCACAACTGACGGTGCGCCGGACTCCAGGGCTTGTTGAATCGCGTCACTGGCTTCCCTATATCTGCCGGATACCATCAGTGTACGCCCAAAACCGTAACGCGGGAAGTAGTCAAAAGGTCGCATCTGTACGGCTTTTGTTAAGACTTGTTCGCTTTTGTCCAGAAGCCCAAGCTGGCGATAGGTATTACCGAGTAGGGTCAGCGCCTGCGCATCCGCCTTGCTCGTTTCAGACAGGTTTTCAAGGATGCGTCGTGCCGTGTCCATATCCCCAGTCAGGTAATGGCGCTGCGCCTGGGTATAGGGCGTGACCATACTGCGGTTTGCCCACATAAAAATAACCTGGATGGCGGCCATCAGACCGAGGATACCGATCAGCAGGGGTGGACGGGCATCCTGCGGGCTGAAGAATAACAGGATGATGGCAATTGCCAACAAGATCACAGCAGTCAGGGCGGCAAACCGCGCGGGACGCTCCCAGGAACGAAACCGGCTGACGAAATACGCGGTCAAACGCCCCATACCGCTCTTTATCCCAGGTTTCCGGCGTCGGCTTCGGCCAGCGCCCGCTCAATCGCTGCGATTTCATAATGGAGCGCCTGCCCATAGGCCGTGCCATTCAGTGCCTCCAGCCCGGACTGCCAGACGGCCAGGCCGTCTCTGGCGCTCATCATTTTAGCGGTTGCTTGCACCGCTTCTTTCACCTGACCGTTCGCCTGGTAATGGTGCAGTAGGTGATAGTAGACGCGCACCCCGTACATGGCGGGCATGGGGTACTGTGCCGCCTGCTCGAACGATTCTATTGCCGTCGCATTTTCCCCGGCGAATCGTTGAACAAAGCCGAGTTCCGCCCAGGCTACCGGGTGTTCCGGCGCGAGTTCCACCGCCTTTTTGAGCGCCCGCGCTGCTTCATCATACGCCGCTTGCAGGCGGTAGCCATTCGCCAACGTGATATACGAGCCGGAGTCATTTGGGAACAGGCTCACGGCCCGGTCTGCCGTGGCCTGGGCTTTGCCGAGTTGCCCGGCGTAGGCATAGGCGCTGGTGAGCAGCATCAGGACTTCCGCCGTCTCTTTGCCCTCGCGAATCGAGCGCTCCAGCAGAGGAATCGCCTCGCGGAAACGGAAGGCTTCGATCAGGCGATAGGCGTCTCCATAACCTGACCCCAGGGAGCGCGATTGGCGTGCCAGTAGCCACCCCGCCAGCGCAAACCAAACCGCGAACATCACCGTCGCCATGCATAGCCCACTGAGCGCGAACTGGACGGTAGGGGAGATCACGCTGCCCTGCCCGAAGCCCTCCCCAGAGAACACCTCCGTCACCAGCCCGCCCATGAAAATCACCATGCCCACCACGGCAAATACGAGCGAGCCATACAGTACGACCTGTAAACGCTTCATGATATGGCCTCAGTTCCGGCCAGCGCCGCCAGGTCGAGTTGGCCGCTGGCGACCTGCTGTGCTGTTTCGATGTCCGTGCCCAGCGCGGCCCGTAGCGTATCCGCCTGCTCACTTTTTAGGAGTTTATCCCATTCGTCCAGGCCGTTCTGTTGGTGTTTGAGCAAATCAAATTGCTTCTGCGCAGCCTTAGTCTCACCCAGTCGGCTGTAAGCGCGTGCCAAGTAAAAGTGAATCAGCGCTCGGTGACGCTCGTCTCGGATTTTCAGTGTGAGGGCATGTTCCAGGTGTTCCACTACCTGTGCTGATTCGCCCAGCCGATCTTCGATCATCCCCAGATTATAGTATGTAACCCAATCATCCGGCGCGAGACTGTGTGCTTGTTGTGCGGCTTCCAGCGCCGCCGGATAGTTGCGGGCTTGCAGGCAGACCTCCGCTAACCCGTTGAATGCCAACGCCGACTCGGGGTCAATCTGCGTCATTTTGACGTAATCGCGCCGCGCCCGGTCAAGTTTGCCCCACACCCGCAGAATCTCAGCGCGGAAACGGTAATGATTCGGGTTAGCGGGCTGCGTTTTAATCACTTTATCCATGATCTTGACGGCTTCTTCGTACCGATTTTTACGCAGGTGCTTGACGGCCTCACGGTATTCCTGTGGCATTCGGCTACGCGATAGAAAGATCGCGGTCGCTATCCAGCCTAACGCCCCACCGACTAGGAGCAGCCCCCACTGCGGGACGATGAATATCCCCAGGAGGATCGCGCCTATTGCCGGGGTGAGAATGCCCGCCCAACGCCCGCGCTCCTCCGGTTGCATCCGCCAGGCGAAGATCGCTGCCGCACCGACCACGAAGGCGACAACCAGCAGCGATTGTACTGGGCGCACCCAATCATAGTCATTGACGATGACGTTCAGTACCAGGCTTATAAACCCGGTGAGCGCCAGCCACACAACGAAGATACGTGACCATGTGGGACCAAGAAAGAACTGAATCCGTTTTATCATTCCTCTACCTGTGTGCGTATTGCGTCAACACGATGACTCGTTCCTGGCCGTCTTCGTCTGGTTGGACGCGGCGCGTGAGGATGTCGTGTTCATTAAGGCAAAACACCCCGCTCAAGCTGGGGTTACTGCCGTGCAGCCTGAAGCATTGCAATGCGATTTCCCTGCCGCCCAGCGTGACGTTGGTCATCCCTTGCGGGCGAACCGTGTGAAGGCTGTGGACTGCCGCCGCTTGTTCTAACGAGGCGTCCAGCAGCGAAAAGACCTGGGCGGGCATCTCTATTGAATTGAGGTGTTTCACCAACGCCCCGGCGAACACTTGCCCCGGCGGGTAGACCAGCGTCTCTGGCGCGAAGGCCATCTCACTATATTCCATCGCGCCGCCGTCAATCGCTGTGCCAATGAGGGCGCTGTTTTCGCTGCATGTGACCGTTGTTCTGGCCTTGCGAAAAGGCTGATTGCCGGTAGCTATCTGGTGTAGATCGAAGCGCTCGAACTGGTGAGTCTGCCCCGGCAGGGTCAGCGCCTCGACCAGAATCGTGAGGCCGCGTTCGTCGCGGGCGTCGTAATCCACCCGAATCAGGGATGCCCCGTCCGGCAGTTCGTGGATGCTCCACTGTTCGCTTGTCCCCGTCGCAGTGCCGTTTGTTCGGTGCTGGTAAATGCCGCTGGCGACGAGCTTCTCATGCATTTTGACAGCATGGAGGACGCGCATAGTGTGTTACCCCGCAGGCGCGGCTTCCAGTTCAACATAAATCCGCTTGTTGATGCCGCCTTTGCTCTTGTAGTCGGTAATGCGGATACGCCCGACTTCGTGGGTGTTGGCGACGTGTGTGCCGCCGTCCGCCTGCAAATCCAACCCGATGATTTCTACCGTGCGGACTTCCGGGATACCTTCCGGCAGCAGGTTGATTTTGGTGCGAATCAGGTCAGGAATCTGGAAGGCTTCCGCACGCGGCAGGATGGCGACCCGCAGGTCACGCGCCGCCGCCACCTCAACGTTGATTCGTTCTTCGATTTCGGCGACGAGTTCTTTTTGCATCCGCTCAAATTCAAAATCCATACGCCCGCTGAGTGGCTCCATGTTGCCCCCGGTGACGCTTGCGCCATAGTCACGCCACACCACGCCGCAGAGAATGTGCATGGCGGTGTGGGTGCGCATGAGTTTGTAACGCCGATCCCAATCGAGTATCCCCCGCACTTTCGCGCCAACTGGCGGCAGTTCGTCCTCGGCCAAAATATGTATATTGCCGCGCCCGGCCTTCGTAACCGTGTAAGTCTTGCCGTCCGCGAGCAACTGCCCGGCATCATAGGGTTGGCCGCCACCGCCAGGGTAAAAGGCCGTTCGGTCTAAGAAAACCCCGTGTTGCTCAGAGTCCACGCCGGTAATTTTGGCGCTGAATTCTCGCAGATAGCTATCCGTGTGGTACAGTAGTTCAGTCATGGTTATGCTCCTCAATCGTCGCACGCATACGAATCATCACTGGACGCCCGCCGACACTTTCCCAGAAACGCTGTCCGGCGATGTTTTGGGCGGCGACATGCCAGTCATACGCGGTGATATGATGTTCCTGGAACCAGATAATCAGTTCCTCAACCAACCGGCGTCCAATCCCCTGCCGCCGGTAGGCTTCTGTAATTGCAATATCGGCGATGAATCCAACCGGTTCCTGGTTAAAAATATCTGGCATTAAGTCCATAATGACGCCCATCACGTAGCCCACAATCTCATGATTGACTTCCGCGACCAGCACACGGGTATACGAATCGTTCAGCCGCTGGATAATCCGGCGGGCATACTGCTGGCGACCATCCGGGGTGGGGTGGGGGAGTGCCGGGTCAAGCGCGGTATGATAGGCTACCAGTTCGGCCCACAGTTGAGCCACTGTATCCGCTTCTGAACGCGATACCGGGCGAATTATAAGTTCATCCACAATAAGTCTATCCATTCTGCTGCGCCGGATGCCCGCCAGAAGGCTTGCTCAATGGCGAAGCGCTGCGGGACATGAACAATCATCTGTTGGATACCCACCTGCGTGAACCATTCGCGCACCGCGTCCAGTAGTAGCCGCCCGATTCCGCCCGGTTGTCCGTGCGAATCGATGGCAAGATGGGTGACAGCGCCTAACTTTTCGGGTTGTAGTCCCGGCCAGTTCGCTTGAATTTGCGCGGTCACAAATCCGGCCACCAGCCCATCTCTGATCGCCACAAGAAGCCGTGTATCCGGCGCTTCCAGCCAGGCCGCCGCGGTCTGGCTGAAACGGGACTCTGCGTCAGGTTGGAGTCGGAAACGGGCATCCAACTGTTGCAGCAGGATGATTTTTTCAACCCACAGCGCCGCAACGTCGGGCAGATCAGCCTGGGTAGCCAGACGGATGATAATCGGTGGCATGACGACTTGGACTCTTCTAAACAGGCGAACTCAGGATAGCACCGTGAGCGACCCAAAGCAAGCCAAAGCCGCGCAAAGCCTGTACAATATGAAGGTGATACTCTCTTAAGTTGAATAAACAGCCTGAGCAGCCAGTAAACCGACTATGCCGACTGATACGACCCCGCATTTCCCCGAAATTTCTATTGAAGACCTTCCCCATTGGATGCGGCAGGCGCAGCGTGGGGTAGATTGGGGGTTGTTGCTGGCACTAGGTTTCAGTTTGTTGGTTGCCTGGCCGTTTATCTTTCGCCCTGGTCTGCCTCCGGCGAGCGCGGCGCGCAGTATGGTCTATCGGACCAGCGATTACGCGATGGCAATAATGGAAGGGCAGTTGTACTCACGTTGGTCCCCTAATGCTTTTGGTGGATATGGCGCGCCGATTCCGAATTTCTATCCGCCTGCCGCGCCCTACAGTGCTGCGCTGCTAAAGGTTCTCTTTACGGCTGACTCCCTCAGTGCAGTGCGCCTGATGTTTATTTTCGCCGTCTGCATGGCGGGGGTCATGACCTACCTATTTGTTTCACGCCGGACCACCGCAGCAGCCGGTCTATTGGCAAGTATTCTGTATGTTACGCAGCCCTATGTGGGGCTGACCGTCCCACACATCCAGGGGGATTTGGAGCAGGCACTGGCGTTAGCATGGCTTCCGGCACTGTTATGGAGCAGCGACCGCCTTCTGCGGGTCAATCGCCCGTTGGACATGCTGCTCACGGCGGTGTTAACCATGCTGTTGTTCATCACCGATATTCCACTGGGCGTCACCGGTATTATGCTGGCATTGGTGTTGGCCGTCTGGCACAGGCGTTTTTCCCAGGGTAGGGTGCGGTTTCGCATCTTGATTTCTACCTGGATGCTGGGGATTCTATTAGGGGGTTTTTTCTGGGTGCCTGCCTTTTTGGAACAGGGGGGGATACGCTGGTTGTCCCCGACCATCCCTGACCATGACATACTGACACTGTCCGGCCTGTTGACCCCGGCGTCCCCCTTAGATCGCAGCGAACTCCGTCCGGAATCCCAATTGACGCTTGGTATATTGGGGATTGTGGTGATTGTTGGGGTAGGGGGCGGTATCGTATATTTCCGGCGCTATGCCAGTTTCGAGGCGTTGTTTCTGGTCGCTGGTTGGGCACTTCTTTTGGGGGCGCTGCTCGTTGCGCCCGGCGTGACCTGGGTACTGGGACCAGCCGCTTTGTGCATTAGCATCAGTGGTGGGGGGCTGCTGTGGTGGGGGGGATGGCTGAAGGCGCGGCGGCGTCTTTTACTCCCGGCCCTACTGGTTACGGTCTGGATGGTGTCGCTCCCGGTGTGGACACCCCCGGAATGGCCGGAAACCTTCGGTGGCGAGAGTCCGATAGATCAGATTCAGTTTGAGCAGCAGGGCTACGGCCCGGCGGTGCTGCCTCCCGGTGTACCTGTTCCGACGACCCTCCCCGATACGCTTACCACCAGCAGTTTCTTGGTAGACGGGTTTCGCACAGGTTCGGTGAACAAAATTGCGCCAGGGCAGGCCATATCGACTTTGCAGGTTGGGCTGCTGGCCCATGGAACTCACAGTGATCGCTTGCAGATTCATACGGCTGTCGCCACTTCCCTGACCATTCTGACCGCGTATTTCCCCGGTTGGCAGGCGGAACTGGATGGTCGTTCGATTCCGCTGTCCCGTGACCCGGATAACGGGTTAATTCGGGTGGATGTGCCAGCAACCCGTAGTGGGGAACTGCTTATCACACTGGGACTGACACCGATTCGGAGCCGGGCATGGCTACTGTCCGGGTTGGCGCTCGGGGTTTTGTTGGTGATGACCTGGGGACGTTGGCGGCGGCAGCGCCCAGTCTATCGTTATCCTGACCTGCTGCCTCGCCCTGAAACCCGGTTGGTGGGGCTGGTGCTGCTGTCCTGCACGCTGGTCGTGATTCTTTTCGCGCTGCATCCCTCCCCATTATCGGCCCGCCCGGCCTACCGCTTGAGCGACAGCATCTTTATTAACAGCCGAACCAATGCCGGTTTAGGCGTACTGGCATATCATGTCGAGCGCACCGCACGGCACCCCGGCGAAACGCTAGATGTGACGATTTACTGGCTGGCGCAGCGCCCCCTGTTGGAAAATTACCAGGTGCGTGCCTATTTGCTCGATTTACAGACCGGCGCTCATTGGAGTGAAACCCCGCTCCATAATCCGGGGGATTACCCGACACGCCTCTGGTTGGCGAACCGCTACGTGACCGATACCTATCGCTTGGCACTGCCGCCAACAATGGAGGCCGGAAACTATGGCATTGCGTTCGAGGTGTTTGCGTGTGACCCTACGTGTACCGGCGATCAGCGTCTCACCTTCTTCAATAATGTGGGGCAGTCGGTTGGTTCGGTGCTGGTGCTGCCCAGTCCGATTACCCTGAATCGGTAATTGCTTGTGTTTATGGCACGGGGTTTGTACAATACAGGCTCGAAATTATTCAATTTGGAACTTTCGCCTCGGTTTCGGATAAGGTACTCCGTTTCTGTTTTCCAGTGCAGGACGGTGATGCTGCCGGTGAAGCGGAAGCCTATTGTTTTTCTAAGGAGCATAGAGACCATGAGTGCGATGAGTAATGCCTGGAAGCAGTATCGCCAGGGGCAACCTGATGCGGCGATTTCTGAGTTTGAACGTATTTTGAGCGAAGATAAAACGAATGTAGACGCGCTGTATGGGATTGGCCTGGCGCAACGTGCCGCTGGAAAATATGAGGTGGCACTGGAGTCCTTCCAGACGGCGCTCGACATCGTCAAGACGGTTTCTGCCCAGCAGATGGAGGCGCGGCGTGCGGCCTATGGCGATAAGCTAGCGACTCAGAATGACCCCACTTCATCTGAGGATGACCGCTATCTCATGCTGCTGCGGATGCTGACCCAACGGGTGTCCGAAACCAAGACCGCGCTGGAAGCGCATTAGACGTCAAGACCGGGCGACCACACTGGGTTGCCTCTCCCGATTTTCGCGCAGAGTGGGAAGTGGTAGGGGCGCAATAATACTCTCCTGAAAACAGCGTTGGCTGACGGTAGGGTCTCTGAAAACACAAGCGGTTTTCGGCCTTCTAGGTGAATGGCGGTTCATGGCAAAATAGTTATATAACCGGGCAGGGCACTGCCTTGCCCACCTAAAATTGTTATGTAGCTTAGTTCTTTTAATCCCACTGCCACAGTACAAATCCTGTATGAATGGATCAGGAATTCTCCTCTCGGTAGAGTAATTGCATATTTGTGTTTGGAATGAGATGAACAAGCAAGAACGATTGATGAAAACGATTGCCGGTGAAGCCACTGATCGGGTACCCGTTGCCCTGTGGCGGCACTGGCCGGGCGATGACCAGCGTGCTGCTGATCTGGCACAATCCACCATTGAGTTTCAAAAACGCTATGATTGGGACTTTGTGAAAGTTACTCCCGCCAGCAGTTTCTGTGTCACCGATTACGGCGTTCAGGATGTATGGGAAGGCAATACGGAAGGTACGCGGCGATATGTCAAGCGGGCAGTCAACCGCTCCTTGGATTGGACTGAACTCCGACCGTTAGATCCGATGCGGGGCGCGTTAGGGCGGCAGCTTGAGTGCCTGCGCCTGATTACCAGCGAGCTTGATGAGGATATTCCTATCATTCAGACAATTTTCAGTCCGTTGGCCCAGGCCAAGAATCTTGCCGGGGAAGATGTGTTGATTCGTCACCTGCGAACTCAACCAGATCGGGTGCAGACCGGGCTGAACGCGCTGACGGAAAGCATTCTCCGCTTTATTGACACGTTGAAACCGCTGCGCCTGGCCGGTATTTTTTATGCCATACAGCATGCCAGCTATGATAAGCTCTCCGAGGAGGAGTATGCGCGGTTTGGCCTGGCCTATGACCGTAAAATCCTAGAAGCCTTACCGGGAAAATGGTGGTTTAATATGTTGCACCTGCACGGTGACTCGCCTATGTTCAAATTGGTTAGTGATTTGCCAGTGCAGTCCATCAACTGGCACGATCAGGAGACCGAACCGGACTTAAACCAGGGCAAAGCCATGTTTGGTGGCGCAGTCTGCGGTGGGCTGTCTCGCTGGCAGCATGTCCATAATGGCACGCCAATGAGCGTGCGTGAACAGGTTCGTTCGGCGCTGAATGCCACCAGCAGTCGCCGGTTTATCCTCTCAACCGGGTGCGTTTCCATGATTACATCCCCACTGTCGAATCTGCGGGCTGTCCGTGAGTCAGTAGAGAATTCGGGAAACTAACCATGCCTATCCGGGTGATTTCTGGCAGTGCAAAAGGGCGTCGTCTGAAACTAGTGCCAGGGGATACTACCCGCCCGGTAATGGATCGTGTGAAAGAAGCCTTATTTAATATTCTGGGGCAGGATGTGCGGGACGCGACCTGGCTTGACCTGTTTGCAGGCACAGGCAGTGTCGGTATTGAAGCGTTGAGCCGGGGTGGGCGCAAAACGGTTTTTGTCGAGTTGGCAAGACCGGCTGTGCAGACGATTCAGGCCAACCTGGAACTCACGAAGCTGAAAGACAAAGGTGTGATCCGGCGGGGCGATGTCTTTGAGTTGCTCCAGTCAGCAGCGGCTGAGCCATTCGATTTTATCTATATCGCGCCACCACAATACAATGGATTGTGGCAAAGGGCACTAACTTTGTTAGATGAAAATCCAACCTGGACACATGCCGACACAACAATTATCGTTCAGATTGATCCGTCAGAACGGGCCGAATTCCCTTTGAAGCGTTTGGAGTCTTTTGACCAGCGTCGGTATGGGAACACGGTATTATGGTTTTTCCGCATGATTCCGATTCGTACAGATGAGGAGTTTGATCGAATGGAACTGCCACGACTTGAAGATATTGCATCAGAGTTTGTTGGTGAGTTTGATATTGTACATCCGCCCGTGCCGGTTGAGGATATGCTACAAAACCCGAAGCCGGGTATGTGGGCAACAGGCGTGGACATGAACAATATGACCACCTCATTCTTTTCTAGTCGGGGACCATCCACCGTACGTATGGCGCTAGCGCGTTTTCTGGCACGCCAATTGGCTGGTAGCTCCTGGGGCGAGTCGCATGATTTAAAACCGCTGCTTAAGGACGAGAACAAGGCTCTGCTATATGCCTTCGCCCGGATGATTATCATGCCTGTCGAAATGGTCGAGGCGGTTGCGCCAAATGTCCGCAGCCCGATGATGTTGGCGGTGCGTTTTGATGTTCCCGAGGACGATGCCCGAGAGCGTCTGGATGATATGAATGCCCTATAAGCCTTGGTTCAGGTAGTCCTGGGCGCAGCGAACCGCGTCATCCGCCGTTTGAACTTCTCCGGCGGCCTGCGCTTCCCGAATCATGTCCAAGAGTTTTCCCACAATCTGCCCTGGTCGCAGTCCCAGCCTTTGCATGAGCGCATTGCCGTCTATGAGGGTTGGGGGTTCGACCAGGGTTTCGTATTGGTCATAGTAGGCGCTCAGGAGTACCCGCACCCGGTCTACCACCATCAGCCACGCATCCTGATCGAGTTCGACTCCCGCTGTCCCCAGGGTATTTGCCAGTGTCAGCAAACACACATCTATCCCCGCCGCCCCTGACGAGCGCCAGAAACGATGGATGTCTCTGGGTGTAGGGTTGTCCATCGCCTGTGGGTGGTGGTAGTCCCGGATGATTTGTGTCAGGCGTGTCCGTTCCAGGTTGCTCAGGCGCAGGTTTTCGGCCACCTGGGGGATATGCTCCGGGGTAGTGTGCAGCAGCGCCGCCAGCATGAGCAGGGCGCGGTGCGGGCGTTCGTTCGGCCACACCGTTTCGATATGGTTCACCAGTTCCGCCCGATAGCGGTCAAGCTGCATGACCATGATTCCCAGGCCAAAGGAGGCGGCGGTGTTATCGCTGCGGCTGTAGCTGATCGCCCCCAGGACTTTATCCAGCGATTCGATAATCGTAAGGGTTTGCGTCCAGGCCGTTACGGGGCGCATGGCTTCTGGCAGTACGCACTCGATTAACCCTAATGACCCGGCGACGCGCAAAGCTGCTGCCGGTTTACGCAGCGCCAGCATCTTGATGAACTCGTCGCGCCGCCGTTCTGGGGAACTCTGGCACAGGGTCGGTGCGGCCTGTCGTACCGCCCGCAATGTTCCCGGCTCAATATGCAGCCCTAACTGCACAGCCAACCGCACCGCTCGTAAGGTGCGGATGGCGTCATTTGCTACCGAGTGGGGCGCACACTGGCGAATGAGCTTGTCCCGCAGGTCATCTTCCCCGTGCAGAGGGTCAATCAGTTGTGTCAGATCGCCGCGCAAGTCCACAACCATCGCGTTAATAGTAAAATCCCGATCCAGCAGATCATCCAGCAGACTCGCGCTGCGCCACCGGGCAACATCAATCTCAATTGATCCCGTATCGGTGGTCAGGATTGCCCGTCCTACATCTCGCTCCGCGTCGAGTTTGTAGAAAGCGCCATTGAACTGATTGGCGATACGCCGAGCCAGTTCAATCGCCGGTTCGGTGGTCACGAGGTCTATGTCTTTGAGCGGACGGTGTAGGAACGCGTCCCGTACTGCGCCCCCGACGATATACACTGGGCGTGTATCGTCAGCCAGCATCTCCTGAAGCGCATAGACGATGTCCGGCCAGAGCAGGGGGCGGTGCGGCGTGCGTGGAGCTAAATCGGGTGTATCAGTCATTCACAATCATGTCCTTTTTCACCACGCCGATAAACGGCAGGTTGCGGAACTTCTCGTCCAGGTCTAATCCATAGCCAAAGACGAATTTATTTTCAATTTCAAAACCCCGGTACGCAATCGGAATATCTACCGTTCGCATTTCGGATTTATCCAGCAAGGTACACAGGTTGATACTGGCCGGGCGACGGGCTTGCAGCACATCCATCACGAAACGTAACGTCTGGCCGCTGTCAATGATGTCCTCTACGATCAGAATGTGCCGTCCGCCGATTTCTTCACTCAGATCCATGTCAATACGTACGTTCCCTGAAGAGGCTCTTGCTCCCTTCCCATAGCTGGAAACGGCCAGGAAGTCTATTTCATGCGGCACGGAAATATGCCGGGTGAGGTCGGCCAGGAACATAATCCCGCCTTTGAGGATACACAGCAGGAGCAGGTCGGTGCAGTCGGCGTAATCCTGCGAAATCTCAGCGCCGAGTTCCCGGACACGACTCTGGAGCGTCTGTTCATCAATCAGAATTTCCTGAAGATACTTTTCGTATGGCAGCATGGGGTAGTCCTTAAGTCATAAAAGCAGGATAAAAGCGTTACCATGATGATAGCGATTTTCTTGTTTCTAGCCAGGATAAATCTGGCATCATGTGGCGTAATCTGTTGAAATGATAATGATCTTTCCCACAAGAAATGGTGTAATATAGAATCTACCTCGCGGGCGGTTGCTCACCTGGCTTGCCATTCATGTGAATAACTCTTGTGGCATGATGTTCTGTAACGCACCGAATTTTAGCGGTTTATTTGAAGTCGCACAGCAATAGGATTCCGAATGATGGCTACACAGCTTAACACCACACACATCACACGCGCTGAACCGCGCCAAACTATTCAGGTCACGTTTAAGGATGGCCTGGTTCTGGAAGGGCCGGTCAAAACGACTGTAGAGGGTTTTCTGAAAGAGGCGCAGCGCCTTTACCCTGAACAGTTTGACAGTGCCATTATGGGCGGCATCGTGGATGGACGCCTGCGGGAACTGGCCTACCCAGTTGTCCGGGACTGCACGCTTGAACCGGTATTGCTGAACAGCAGCGATGGTGGGCGGATTTACCGACGTTCTCTGGTGATGCTGATGACCACTGCGGTTGATGAACTCTGGCCGGGTACGCAGGTCAGCGTGCGCTATGCCATCCCGGAAGGTGGCTTCTACTGTATTCTGCTCAACCGCTCGTCATTCACAGAGGACGAACTCGAACGACTGGATGAGCGTATGCGCGAAATTGTGGCTGCTGATGATCTCATCACCAAGCGAAGTGTGTCGCTGGATGAGGCTGTCGCGCTATTTGCGGCCCGCCAGGAAGAGGACAAGGTGCGTTTGCTGGAGCAGCGCACTCGTAACAGCCTGACGATTTACGGCCTGCACAGCCGCCAGGACTATTATTATGGCTATATGTTGCCCTCAACTGGCTATTTGCAGTATTTCCGGCTCATCAGCGCGAATGGCGGGTTCATTCTTCAGTATCCGCGCAAGGAAAGCCCGACTGAACTGGTGCCGGTGACCGCCTATACCAAGTTGAGTACCGTTTTTAATCAGGCGGATGCCTGGTTGCAGCGCATGGGCGTGGAAGATATCGGACGGCTGAATAGGATTGTGCGTAAAAACCGTGTTGATGAGTTGATTCTGGTGGCTGAGGCGCTGCATGAACAGCATGTTGCCCATATCGCCAGGGAAATCCGCCAAAAACATGATGAAGGCGGCGTTCGATTGGTATTGATCGCCGGGCCGTCCTCGTCGGGCAAGACGACCTTTTCTAAGCGACTGGCGATTCAACTCCTGGCGCACGGGCTGCGCCCCTTCACGCTGGAAATGGACAACTATTTCGTAGATCGTGAACTCACGCCCAGGGATGAACACGGCGATTATGACTTTGAGGCGCTGGGGACGATTAATCTGTCGCTGTTTAACCAGCAACTCCTTCAACTGATGGCTGGGCAGGACGTGCAACTGCCTAGGTTTGACTTTCTGGCCGGGCGCAGCGAACCGGGACGAACGGCGCACCTTACCGAGAATCAGATCATCATTGTTGAGGGGATTCACGGCCTGAATCCCGGTCTCGTGCCGGACATCCCGCCCGATACCATCTACCGCATCTATGTTTCGGCGCTCACGCAGTTGAACACCGACACCCATAACCGCATTCCGACCACCGATGTGCGCCTGCTGCGGCGTATTGTGCGTGATGCCGCCACCCGGGGCTACAGCGCCACCGATACCCTGAACCGCTGGTCAAGCGTGCGCCGGGGCGAGAAGCGGAATATCTTCCCGTACCAGGAAAACGCTGACATCATGTTTAATTCGGCGCTGGTGTATGAACTGGCGGCGCTGCGTCCCCTGGCTGAACCGCTCTTGTTGCAAGTCGAACCCGCCACGCCGCCGCATATCGAAGCCAACCGACTGTTGTCGTTTTTGCGTTGGGTGCATCCACTTTCGGAGAAACAGACCGCGATGATTCCTGACACTTCCTTGTTGCGGGAATTTATCGGCGGCTCGACCTTACAGGACTATCATCCCGGCGAGATTAATCACGATCAATAACCCACATCTAAATTGTGTCCCGCCACGGCTGATGCTACAATAATTTGGATTTGGTTAGAACCGGCAGGGGGATTATGGGGTACACATTTTCAATTGACTTTGGGACGACGAATACCGTCATCGCCCGCTGGGACGACGCAAATAACGCAGCAGAGGTTTTAACCGTACCTGGCTTAAGCACCCAACTTGTGACCGGTCTGCCGGAGTTAATCCCTTCGTTGGTGTACGTCAATGATGGTGCAAAAGAAGAGATTGTCGCCGGTCAGCGGGTGCGCGACGATCATCTCGACCATGAACGCGATAACCGCCTTTTTCGCAACTTCAAGCGCGGGATTGTGAGTTTTCCGGCTCCCGCCCCCCGCGAGATTGATGGTGTGGAGTGGGCCGATCGCCAGGCCGGGCGGAGTTTTATCCGTCACCTCATCAGTACGTTGCCCTATGGCGAAGCCGATATTGACCAACTCGTCCTCACCGCGCCAGTGGCCTCGTTTGAGGGTTATCTAAGCTGGCTGAACGGCGTCATTGACGAAATTTCCACCGATAAAATCCGCATCGTAGACGAATCCACTGCTGCCGCCCTGGGGTATACGATTACCAAGCCCGGCGCGGTAGTGTTGGTCTTTGATTTTGGCGGTGGGACGCTAGACTTATCGCTAGTGCAGCTTCCAGAAAGCCGCGAGAAAACCGGTGGTATCCTGAGTCGTTTGCTCAGAGGGGGTTCAACCCAACATGCCGCCAAAGTCGTCGCCAAAGCCGGGCGGATTATCGGCGGCAGCGACATTGACCAATGGTTGCTGGCGGACATTCTCGAGCGTACCGGGTTACAGTCGAAAGACCTGGGTAACGATTACGCCAGCGTCCTGACCCAGTGCGAACAGGCGAAAATCCTGTTGTCTATAGAAGAAAGTGCTTCGATCACATTTGAAGCGGGGGGCAAATCGCACGAGGTCACGATTACCCGTGACGAACTGGAAACGCTGTTGGAAAACAATGGTTTTTACGCGGCGCTGCGCCGGGTGGTGGATAAAGTTATGCACGTTGCCCACCGGCGCGGAATTTTCAAAGAGGACATTCATTACGTGCTGATGGTGGGCGGCACTTCGCTGATGCCATCCGTCCAGCGTACTCTGAGGCAATATTTCACCGAGCAGGCCATCTATTCCGACAAGCCGTTTACGTCGGTAGCGGAAGGGGCGCTACAAGTGGCAGCGGGTTATGGCCTGGATGACTACCTGATCCACAGTTACGGCATTCGTTATCTGGAAAGCGAAACCAACAGCCACGCTTATGACGAGTTCATCCCGATGGGGACGCAATACCCGACCAGTGAACCCATCGAGATTATCCTGGGCGCGGCTCATGAAAATCAGCAGGAAGTCGAGTTTGTAATCGGTGAAATTGACAGCGACTCGGTGGCGATGATTGAGGTGCAGTACGAGAACGGGCAGGCGGTTTTTGTGGCGGACGCGAACACCGCCGGACAGCAGATTATCCCGCTCAATGAGGCCACTGTCTTAAAGATGCTGGCGAAACTCGATCCGAACGGCACGCCGGGTGAAGATCGCCTGAAAGCGGCTTTCACCATTGACGACCGGCGGCAGCTTCGCATGACCGTCACCGATCTGGCGACCAAAAAGACATTGCTCAACGACGTGGTTGTCACCACATTGCGTTAGGGAGATACACCATGACACCAACAAGCACCATTACCAGGCGTGAACCGAGTCTGGCGCTCAACAAGGTTAAGCAGGGCAAACGTCGTCTCTCAATTCGCCATGTCGCCACGATGCTCAATGTCCTGCCGCCGGAAGCGATTTCACTGGACGCAGCGGCGGAAATGCTGCGCAACGAGGAGTTTTTCGTCCGTTATAACGCTGCCAAACTGCTGAGTCGGCGCGGTGACAGAGAAGCGCGGTTAGTCATGCAGGATGCGCTCGGCGACGATGGGCCGCGTACGCGGGCGACAGCAGCACGGCATTTATACGGATTCTCCTGGTTTTCCGCCGAGCCATTGATTAAACAGGCGCTGAGAGACGCCGACTCGCGGGTGCGTGAAGGCGCGATTTATGCCCTGTGCGATATGCAGGAACTCAACGCCTTTCAGTTGATGATTGAAGTTTTGAAGGACGAGGAAGACAGCGTGCGGGCAGCGGCGGCCTGGGGGCTGCGTGAAAGCCAGGACGCAGCGGCGGTTCCGGTGCTGCAAGTCGTTTTAGAGGCTAAAGACCCCGAAGTGCGGATCAAGGCCCTGGAAGCCCTGGGCGCGAACAATACACCCCAGGCGATTCCGGTGGTGCGTAATTCCATCAATGACCCTGAGCCGGACGTGAAATATGCGGCGACCCTGAGCCTGCTGGAATTGGCGGGGGAATCGTGGCTGGAAGAACTTGCTGGTGTGATCGGGCGTACTAATGGTGTCACACGGGCACAGGTGTTGAAGGGATTCTTCCACGCGACCAACTACCTGAAAATAGAGGTCGCCCGCACGAAGGCGGTAGACCTGCTGATTGATGCGCTGGAAACCGCGCTGTTGGATGACAGCGCCGACACCCGTATGGCCGTCACCTGGCCGTTAGCGTGGATGAGGCATGAGCGCACGCCGGGCATTCTGCGACGCGCCTATATCTTGGAAGGGGACAGTCATGTGAAAGCGCAGATTGTTCGGGTTGCGACCAGCCTGCGTTCTGAGGACGATTCGCACGCCAGCGCGATTGTCGCGGAAGAGATTCTGAGCGATGCGCTTAAAAGCCAGGATGAAGTCGTGAAAAAAGCGGCAGACGGTGTTGCTGCTCACCGTGCCACCGCTAATCCCTAAAGTCGTGTGTCGTCCCTTTTTGGCTTACATGGGGAATAGGGATTCAAAAGGGCGCAATACACTGCGCCAATCTTGAAAACCTATACCATTACAGACTTAGCTCTTTGGTGATTTTTCTTCCATCAGCCGGGCGTAAGAGCCTTCCCACAGGCTCTCTTTCCGCGTCATTTTGGTGATTTTGATGTCAGCAAAACGCGGGAGCAGCTTGAGCATCATCTGTGGTAAATCCTCCCACTTGCCGTCCAGTACCACCGCCTGCAATTGGTCGGCCATCATGCCCGGCCAACTCCATCGCTGGCGTAGTTCTTCGGCTTTCACCCAGTAATCGCGCTTTTCCCAGGCCATCGCCGATTGGTCAATGCCGGAATCGATTTCGCGTAGGCAGTAGACCAGCAGCGAAACCATGTCTTTCGCATCGTCGTCTATGTCCGGTTTCTGGCTCAAACGGCGCAGTAGTTCCGCCGCTGTGCGCATCAGTTGATTGCGTTGTTTGCCAGTGCTGTCCGGGTTAATTACTCGTCCCATGCTGATTGTTACTCCCTCTCTGGTCATGAATTAGAAATGGCAAAGGGGCGTGTTAGACCCCTTATCTGTTCCATAATCAATAATCATTGTACGCTTCGTAATCGCTGCTGGGAACGCTCCGTTACTCGTTCTCCAGCGGGCGGATTCCCTTATAGATTCGCATGGTGCTGAACGTCTTCAGGATGGTTGCGGCGGGACGTTCGGTGCGTTCAGCGAGTTCCCGCGAGTTCAACGGTAGGTTGCCATTTGCCAGGAAGACGCGAAATACGCTGTCTACCAGGGAGGTCTGCGCGTTGATGAAGTTCTGGTCTTCCGCCGCGACCTGAATCGCCAGTTGCAGTTGATCTAACTGGAAAACCTCGCCAGTGATCGCGTCAATGTAGTCCACGACTTCACTGGTATCCACCTGGCTCAACTGGTCGCGCTGCTCCGGCAGCAGGTGACTCAGCATATAAATGTTCAGGTCTTCGGGCGAACGCTCCCACCAGGTATAGTCAATGTGAAACTTGGTATCCAGGGTGGGCTTGATGAGAACACTGGGCTTATCCGTTGGCATGATTCTGCTCCTAATCGCTGGTCAGTTTCCAGTAATGGTCGCCTACCGTCTGGAAATCTGGATTGGCAATCAGGGTCGCGAAAATCGGGCCGGGCGGGCAGCGGCGCACAATATTGACGGCGCTGTAAATCGTCTTGGCATGGGCCGTCCCCTGAGGGGTCAGCCGCCCTAACGCGGGGATGATGGTCTTCAGAATTGACGACAGCGGCTTCTTTTGCTGCTGCGCCGTCTGGAAGAAACCGTCCACCATCGCCAGATCGTCCGCACCCAGCACCATCAGATCGTCATATTCCGCGCCAATCGCACGGCGATGATTTTCAAAGGCGATCTGATTGTTCTGTGAAGTAATCAGGCGAATCCACTCGGTACGGGGGCGATGGCCGTCATAAGAAATCGCCACTTTGCCAGGATCATCATCTTCCCGGAAAATATTGACATAAGCGCCAATTGGCAGGCGATGCTTGCGGTAGTATGGCGCTAGACCATAGACAAAACGCGCATTCCGCACGATCCAGCAGGGGAATTCTTCGCCATCCTCGTTATCCACCATTGTCACCCACACACGCGGCGTGCTGCGTGCCGTGGGGAAGACCGGGCGGGTACGGGCGTTGAGCGGGAATGTTCCCATCCGGCGGTGCGGATAGATGAGTGTCACTCCGACTTCATCCATCGGGTCATCCATAGGAATATCGGGAATATCGGATAGTTCGTCACAGATTTCCAGTTCCAGCGCCCGCAAGCTCAAGTCCAGGAGCGCAGGGTCGTAATCTATCTCGGCATAACTCAACATCGGCGGAACGTGAACCACGTCTTTGGGTTCCAGTCGGGTCAGGCTCCACAGGATTTCGCCACTGGGGCCGACTTCATCAAATCGGCTGTCGTTGTTGAGGGCGTAATTCAGCGAAAAAACCTGGAGTTCCTGGGAGGCATTTTCCAGCCCGCCGATCTGATCCAGGATTTCTTCAGTTGAAAGCGGGACTCCGTCGGCCAGGTCAAGCACCGCTTCCGCCAGGTTGATATGCCCGATGTGGGTTTCAACCAGCAGCGCGCGTGGGAACCATTTCCCTGTAAGCCTGACCAACTCAGGGGATGCTTTAAGTTTGGTGTCCAGTTCCTGAAGGATTTCCGCGCGGTGTGTCGTCAGAATTTCCTCGGCGCTTGGTATATCCGTCGGCAGGAAGGAGGCTTCTTCCCCCTCGTCATCGTGCCGGGATAAAGCGTGCGGCGTCTTTAAATCACTGGCAAACTCACGGGATGGTTGTTTGTTCAGTTTGTCGTTTTCAAACGCGACGGCGATGACGTTAAAATCGCCATACTGGATATTTCCATTGCCGGGGCGCGTGCTAATGACCGTCGCTACTTCAAAATCCATAGCCGGGAAGATGAGCTTCGTGCCAACCGGAAAACTCCCGTCAGGCGTATAGGGCAGGACGCCTTTATAACGGGCTTCCAGTTCGTCAATTTCTTGTTGTACGCGGTTTTCGATGAGGGCGCGGGCGAGATCATCGCTGCTGAGAGGTGTCTCACGTTCCAGCAGCAAGCCGGTTAGATATTCAAGATCGTCGTTTGTGATGACAAAGTTTCGCGCCCAGTGTTGACCTGGCACCAATAGTCGCCTCCAGATGGCATTGCGGGGAGATAAGAACCCACCGTGTTGGTAGATCGTTCAGGAACTGTGTGTCGCGCTCCTTACTGAATAAACCGTTATGGATGATGAAAGTCTGAATGTTCATTATAGTGGACGAACAGAGTACTTGGCAAGCGTTGGGTTGACCGCCGTTTTCCGGTAGGCTATACTAAACGCCGATATGGTTTTGTTAAGACTGAGGGTAGATCAAGATGGCAACAAAGCGAACCTGGCAGCCTAAAATCCGCCGCCGCAAGCGTGTTCATGGTTTCCGCCAACGGATGCAAACCCGGAATGGGCGCAACGTGCTCAAAGCACGGCGGGCGCGTGGCCGGCACGTCCTGACTGTGACGCCGAATCACGTGAAGAAAGTGAACTGGAAAGCCTAAGGTAATGGATGCAGCGGCGTTTTCGGCTTCGCCAACCCGCTGATTTTGCGCGATTGCGCCGGACGGGGCGTACCTGCCGTCACCGCCTGTTGGTGATGAGCTACCTCCCAAACGGCCTGCCGCACAATCGGTATGGTTTTATTACTGTTAAGCGTTTGGGCAACGCCGTAACCCGCAACCGGGTGCGGCGTTTGTTGCGAGAGGCCGTGCGCTTACTGCATCCGTACCTCTGCGCGGGATATGATATCGTGTTTATCGCGCAGACCGGGCTGGTTGAGCAACCCTTTGCGGGTGTTCAACGTACTGTTAAGGAGTTGGCTATACAAGCGGGGATAGTAGAAGGCGACGTGGAATGAAACATCTGGCTTTGCTGTTCATTCGGTTTTATCAACGCTTTATCTCGCCTGCGTTACCGCCAAGCTGTATTTACGAGCCGTCCTGTTCGCGTTATACCTATGAAGCCATCGAACGCTATGGCTTCCTTCGTGGCGGGTGGTTGGGCGTGAAACGGATTTCGCGCTGCCATCCCTTTCATGAAGGTGGGTATGATCCGGTGCCTGACCTGGATGGACAGCACCACCACAACCATGAACATGAACATGGGCCGGTTGCTTAACTGCATTCTGGGGCGTGCGCCACGACAGCCGGCCCGCTGCTTCTCTGAACGAGGTGACTCATTGAAGAAAGTCTCGAAAGTTATTATGCGATTTCGCCTGGCTATTCTGGCGTTGACCATGCTGCTGTTGGTTGCAGCCTGTGGCCCGGCTCCCCTGGGGACAAGTTGGGCAGGTGTGAGTATTCTGGGCGACAATCAGCAGATTCTGATCGCCTTTAACAGTCAGATTGAATTGGTTGACCCGACGGATGGCAGCGCGGTTAAGCTCGTGAATTCCGAAGGACAGGTTCGCCTGGATGACGCGGGCAACCCGCGTATCTGGAAAGTCACCGGGAGCGATGCCCGCACCTTATTCTTCTCCAACCCTATTGCCGAAAACACCGATAGTGCGGAAACGCTGATCTTCGCATCCTACAACCGGCGACTCTTTCGGGTGGATGTGTCAACGGCGCGGATGGAAAACCCGGAAGGTTTCGAGATTCCAGAGTATACCGGTAGTATCGTCGCCAATCTGGTTGCAGATGACAACCTGATTTACGTGGGTTTGAGCAACCATGATCTGATTGCGCTGGATCGAACGGATTTCTCGGTGCGTTGGACTTTCCCAACGGAACATGGAGTCTGGTCTGCGCCGCTGCTGCTGGACGGCGTACTGTATTTCACGTCGCTTGACCACAACCTGTATGCGGTGGACGCAGCAACCGGCGATTCTGTGTGGTCCCTTGACCTGGGTGGAGCGGCGCTGGGGACTCCCGCTTATGCCAATGGACGTCTGTATGTGGGCAGTTTTGCGCGCAAACTATTCGCTGTTTCACTACAAGGTGAACAGTTGGATGAATTCCAGACAGTCGACTGGATTTGGGGGACGCCAACCATCATTGACAATACTCTGTATGCTGCTGACCTGAGCGGCAACGTGTATGCGCTGAATATTTCTAACGGGTTTGCGGAACTCTGGCAGACAAAGGTTTCGGAAAAGTCGATCCGCCCATCGCCGCTGGTGGTGGATAATACCGTGATTGTGGCTTCCAGTGACCAGAAAGTATATTGGTTGAGCGCGGATAACGGTTTTGTGAATTTCAGTCGTGAATTGGCGTCAGCGATCTTTTCCGATTTACTGTTAATCGAGCCGAGTGATACGGTGGATATTTCTGAACCCTTGGTGGTGGTGAGTACGATGTCCCCGGCAGAAGCACTGGTCGCCTTTACGGTGGGACAGGGTGAGCGCCGTTGGGTTTATGCGTTGCAGTAGCGTTTGAGAGACGAGGAGTTTATAGCGTATGTGGGATTTAATCCTTAACCCGTTCATCACCATCATTACGCTGCTGTATTCGGTGCTGGCGAACAATGCTGTTCTGGCAATTGTCGTGTTTACCATTATTGTTCGGTTGGCGATGTATCCGCTAACGGCGCAGCAGCAGCGATCATCAGTTGCTATGCAGAAAGTCCAGCCGGAGTTGAAAAAACTCCAGGAAAAACACAAGAATGACCGTGAAAAAATGGCACAGGAACAGATGCGGCTCTATAAGGAACATGGCGTCAACCCGCTGGGGGGATGCTTGCCGCTGCTGATTCAGTTCCCAATCTGGATTGGTTTATACCAGGCGATCAATCATGCGTTGGCGGCCACGCCCCTTCAGCTCATTGATCTGTCAGGTCGGTTTTTAGTCCCTGGCCTCGACCATTTGGTGCCGCTCAATAACGTTTTCATGGGGATTGACCTGACCCAGCCGCCGACGATTAACCCGGTTTACGCGATGGGGCTGCCCGTGCTGGTGCTGGTGACTTCTTGGTTACAGTCCAAGCTGATGATGCCCGCCACGCCGCCCAACAAAGACAAAGATGCCAAGCCCGACCAGGCGCAGGCCATGACTCAGTCCATGACGACGGTGATGCCCTTGATGATGGGTTTCTTCTCGCTGTCCTTTTCTGTAGGGCTGTCCATCTATTTTGTCGTGTCGAATGTCATCACGATTGTGCAATATAGTATGATGGGCAAAATGGATTGGAAGCGTCTGCTGGTTTTCGGGGGTGGTGGCGCGTCTGATGCGACCGTCGAGGGTAAAGCGGTACCCGTGAAGGCCAAGACGAAATCCAGCAAGACGAAATAGCATCCCGTTTCGTTTTGGATAGGTTATCAAGAGGCTTAGGCAGCACGTAGGGGCGTACGGCGGTGCGCCCTCACGAAAAAACACTGTGTGAATGTTTTGAAACGCTTAAGCCCCTTGTTCGGGGAAAAACACCTCACAGCCTGACCGATTGACGGTGCTAGAGTAGAGATACCGGGGCGTATAAGCCTCGTTTCTGCTTACAAAATGTGAATGACTTACTTATTGAAATAAGGATTCTGAATGAGTGCGGAACACACCATCGAGGTAACTGGCGACACCATAGATGACGCGATTGCCAAAGGATTAGCTGAACTGGGCGTTGGCCCTGGCGACGTGATTGTGGAAGTGCTGGAAGAACCCAGCCGGGGTATGTTTGGATTGGGCGCCCGCCCGGCACGAGTTCGTCTGAAGCTGTTCAAACCACCGACTCCTCCACCGGCGCAACCTGCACCCCGCCCGGCTCCACAGGCGTCTTATCATCAGGATGATGACAAAGACGATGATGAATCGTTGCTGGCGGATATGGCCGTGGTTGAAGATGAAAGCCAACTGGGGGAAGATGCCCGTGTAGGGAAGTCCATTTTGCTGGAACTATTGGACAAAATGGGACTCTCCGAGGCGGTTGTAACGGTTCACAAGCCGCTAGCGAGCGACGATGAGAACGAAAGCCCCTGGCTACTGGATGTGTCCGGTGAGCATCTCAATGCGTTGATTGGCCGCCGGGGTGAGACCCTGGCCTCTCTGCAATATATCACCCGCTTGGTTGCCAGCCGTGAATTGCAGCACCGCGCCAACATCATCGTGGATGTGTCCGGTTATAAATCGCGTCGTTCGCAGATGCTGCATGACCTGGCGAACCGGATGGCGGATCAGGCTGTCCAGAGTAATCGGGTGGTGACCCTGGAACCGATGCCACCCTATGAACGCCGTATCATTCACCTGACGCTGCGCAGCCGGGATGATGTGCTGACCAAGAGCGTAGGGGAAGGCGATTCGCGTAAAGTGACGATTGTTCCCAAAAAGTAGATGGGGGAACAATGACATCATCACTCGATTATTTGTTGATCGGTCACTTGACGGCTGACCTGACGCCGGAAGGCCGTTTGTTAGGCGGTACGGTGTCGTATGCGGCTCGCTTGCTTCATTCTTTTGGCCTGACCAGTGGTGTGCTGACCAGTGCCGCACCCAATGAACCGCTGTTGGCTCAGCTTCAGCCTTATACTGACCATTTGCATGTGCTGCCCGGCGAATCGACCAGCACTTTTGAGAATGTGTATACCTCTTCCGGCCGCATCCAGTTTATCCGGGGTGTGGCTGACAAAATCACCTCAGCGGATATTCCGGCAGCCTGGCTGGATACCCCTCTGGTTCACCTCGCGCCGTTGACCGATGAAGTAGACCCCCGGATTGCCCATCAATTTAAGGACAAGACGGTTTTACTCACGCTGCAAGGCTGGCTGCGCCGTTGGGACGCCGATGGTCGGGTATACTTCAAACGCTGGTTTGACCCTGATGTGTTGCAGGATATTGATATTGTCGTCTTTAGCGAAGAGGATATTGTTGAATCGCCTTCGCTGGAGCAGGAGTTTGCCGGAGCGGTACGCCACCTGTTGGTCACACGGGCAGAACGCGGCGGCACCTACTATTTTGAAGGCCAACCGACAGAATACACCACGCCGCAGGTTGAAGTGGCTCATCCCACTGGGGCGGGAGACGTGTTCGCCGCCGGACTGCTGGCGAGCTTACCGCTGCTGAATTACGATTACCAGCGGGCGGTACAGGTCGCGGCGCAGTTGGGCGCGATTTCGGTCACGCGCGTGGGGTTGGAGAGTGTGCCAACATCGGATGAAGTGCAGGCGGCGTTGGCGTCGGTACAATAGCCGGTTCAAGCGGTGATATGGGCTACACAATAGGGGGCATGAGCGCCCCTTTTTAGTATCGTGGAGATGAAGGAATGACCGTGAATATCATTGAACACGTACTCTACAACGGCAATATCATCACGCTGGATGCCGGGCAACCACGTGTTTCCGCCCTGGCGATCAGTTACGGGCGCATTGTCGCCGCCGGCAGCGACGATGACATCCTGGCGCTGGCGGGTGCGGGAACCGTGCAGACCAATCTGGGCGGCAAGACGGTAATTCCCGGTTTGACCGACGCCCACATTCATTGGGAATGGACATCTCGCGCCCTACAAGCGGTGAATGTGTTTGAGTTACCGAGCAAGGCATTGGCCTTAGACCAGGTGCGGGAACGCGCCAACCAGACTCCGGCAGGGGAGTGGATCACCGGGAGCGGATGGTCACAGGCGTTCTGGCCGGAGAAAGTTTTTCCGACAGCCAGCGACCTCGATTCCGCGACCACGACTCATCCGGTGATTTTGCACGCCAAGAGCGGCCATGCCGTGTGGGTCAATAGTGCCGCGCTGCGGGCCGCCGGGATTACTGCCGCGACGCCCGACCCGGTTGGTGGTGAAATCGTGCGCGATGAATCCGGTGTGCCGACGGGTATTCTGCTGGAAAATGCGATGCGACTGGTCGTGGAGATTATCCCGGTGCCGTCCCCGGAACAACTGGCTAACCAGATGCAAGCCGCGCAGGAATTGGCGCTGGCGTCTGGCCTGACCGGGATACACGATTTTGACCCCCCTTCCTGCCTGCGGGCGTTGCAGATTCTTCGTGAACGGGGTGAATTAAGGCTTCGTGTAGTCAAAAACATCAATAAAGCCTGGTTGGATGCGGCACTCGAAACCGGCTTGCGTTGGGGCTTTGGTGATGAGTGGCTGCGGATTGGTGGCCTGAAGATTTTTGCGGATGGGGCGCTGGGGCCGAAAACGGCTTACATGATTAAGCCCTATGTGGGCGAACCGGATAACTACGGTATCCCGACTATAGACAAAGAGGAAATGGCCGAACTCGTCAGCCGCGCCAGCGCCGCCGGACTGCCCGCAACGATTCACGCCATTGGTGATCGCGCCGTGCATGACGTATTGGATGTCTATGAAATGGCGCGCCGGGAAGAGGCGGGGCGGGGGGAAACATCGCGCCAGCGTCGCCACCGCATCGAGCATGTGCAGATCATTCACCCGGATGACGCCCCACGACTGGCGAAACTCAGCATCATCGCCTCCATGCAGCCAATGCACGCCACATCGGACTACGAGATGGCTGATATGTACTGGGGGGATCGCGCGGAGTGGTCGTACAACCCGCGTTTGCAGTTGGATTATGGCGCGGTGGTCGCGTTCGGATCGGATTCCCCGGTTGAGCCGTTCGATCCGCTCAAAGGGATTTACGCCGCTGTGACGCGCCGCCGCCTGGATGGTTCGCCCGGGCCGGATGGCTGGTATCCTGAAGCCCGCCTCACGGTAGACGAAGCCTTGCACGGCTTTACTACCGGGGCGGCCTACGCAGCGGGGATGGAGCATACGGTAGCCAAATTGGCATCCGGCTATCTGGCTGATCTTGTCGTCTTAGACCGCGACCTGACCATCATCCCACCCGACGAACTGCTTGACCTGCAAATCCTCGGCACGATGGTCAACGGCCAATGGCGTCACGGCGGGGCATAAAGCGAGAAATCTGATGGTGGAATTTGTCGGGGTGCATGGCGTGCGCCCCGGTTAAAACAGACGAAAATTGACTCGTCTACGACCTGCCCGGTACCCGCTTGAACTGCACCACCAGGATACCCACCCCGGCGACCACCAGCGCCAGAATCGCTTTTGGAGTCAAGACTTCACCCAGGAATACCCACGCCAGCACCGGAATCTGTATCAGCATCGTGTTGTTAATCAGGCTCGATTCTAACGCCGTCAGGGTGCGCAGCGTATGATTCCACAGCGTAAAAGCGAAAGCCGTATTCACCACCGCCAGCCACACGATAATTAGCCACTCCGTCGGCGCGAGTACCGGCATCCCCTGGGTGATGACACCCACCGCCAGCAGCACCACCGCGCCGATTCCCATACTCACGGTAGTAATCACCAGGGAGGGTAATGTCCCGTCACGGTTGATCGCCCGCCCTAGCAACGACGATCCCGCGTTTGCCAGCACGCCGCCCGCCACGACCAGGATGCCGAGCAACTGTTCTCCGGCCAGTGCTGCCGGGTAGAAATACACCACCGCACCAATCAGATAAATCGCTATACCGCCCCATTGCACTCGTGTAGGGCGCTCCGCAAGGAACCATGCGCCGAGCAGCGCCACGACCACCGCCGTACATACCAGCAGCAAATTTACCGTCGCAGCCGGGAGCAGCGCCAGCCCGACAAACTGTGCCCCCTGGGTCGCGGTGTAAAACAGCAGACCCAACACAACTAGTTTAATCCAGGTAGAGTGGGGTTGTTCCCGCAGCAGGACGAAAACACCAGGGCGGCGCAGGAACAGCGGCAGCAAACACAGGAACGCCAGGGTATAGCGTAAACCGGCGAACGTCAGCGGGGGAATGTCGTGACTAAGGCCGATTTTGATGAGTACCCACGACGTAGACCATAGGAAAGCGACGAGGAGCGCCTGCAATACAGCGCGAAGGTGGGGCGTAAACATGAGACACCTCCTTGAAGAAGTCTGGACAGATCGAACTGCTCAACCTGTCCCTCCCTGGCTTTTTCGTCTGGAGATGCTTTCCGCACAATATCGTAGCGGTTTTATGTGGCGCTCGGTTCAGGCCTGATACACAGCGAATCCCTAGCCACCAACATGGGTTGATCTGGCGATTATACCACTCTTTTTCATCGTCCGTAGTTGGGGTATAATAGCTTTTGTGAGACAAACGTTCTAAAAGGATAGGCTGCCTTGTCGCTGACAAACCGTGAAATCGCTGATATTTTCGAGCAAATTGCCGATATGCTTCAGATTCGGGGGGACATCATTCACCGTGTCCTGTCCTATCGCCGGGCGGGGGAAACCATCCGTGAACTCCCGCGTGACCTGCGGGTGATTGCTGCTGAGGGCGGCCTGACCAACCTGCCGAATATCGGCAAGACTCTGGCCGATAAAATTGAGGAAATGCTGGAAACCGGCAGGCTGGAATTTTTCGATAAACTGGCACAGGAAATCCCGCCGGGGCTGGTGGAAGTCATGCGGATTAACGGCGTTGGCCCCAAGAAGGCCAAACTCTTCTGGGAACAGTTGGACATTATCTCAGTGGGGGCGCTGGAAGAGGCCGCCAAAGCCGGTAAGCTGCGTGACCTGCCAGGGATGGGCGCGAAAAGTGAACAGAAAATTCTCGATGGGATCGGCTCACTCGCCCGCCAGACCGGGCGGACTCCGCTGGGAGTCGCGCTGCCGCTGGCACAGGCCATCCTTGACCAGTTGCTGCAACTCCCCCAGGTCAAACAGGCGACGATTGCCGGGAGCATCCGGCGTGCCAGGCCGACGATTGGCGATGTGGACATCCTGGCGGCGGTGGATAACATGGATGATGCCGCTCCGATTATGGATACGTTCGTAAATATGGAAAGTGTCGCCCGTATTTTGGGACATGGCCCAACCAAGAGTTCCATTGAACTCCACAGCGGTCTGCAAGTTGACCTGCGCGTGTTGGAACAGGCGCGGTGGGGGACGGCACTCAATTACTTCACCGGCAGTCAGGCGCATAACATCCATATCCGTGAATTGGCGCTGCTGAAACACATGAGCCTGAATGAACACGCCTTCACCCGGTTGGACGAATTGGGTGTGGCGCTGCCGGATGAGCCGAAAATCCTGTGTGCGACGGAAGAAGAAGTCTATGCGTGGGTCGGTCTGCCCTGGATTCCGCCGGAGCTGCGCGAAGACCTGGGCGAGATTGAGGCCGCCAGAGAGAACCGCCTGCCTGACCTCATCACCCTGGACGATATTCAGGCTGACCTGCACATGCACACCACCTGGAGCGATGGTAAACTCAGCGTCCGGGAGATGGCTGAAGCTGCCAGAGCACGTGGACGGCGTTATATTGTCATTACCGACCATTCGCAGTATTCGACTATCGCTAACGGTCTTTCGGTGGAACGAATTCTACAGCAGCAGGAGGAAGTCCGGCGGGTGGATGCGGAAATGGGGCCGGATTTTCGCGTATTTCATGGCGTGGAAATGGACATCCGCACGGATGGCGAACTGGATTACCCCGATGATGTGCTGGCGCGGTTGGATTTCGTCATCGCGTCGCTGCACTTCGGGCTGCGGCAGGAACGTTCGGTCATCACCCAACGTCTGTTGAACGCCATCCGTAACCCGCATGTGGATATGATCGGCCATCCGCGCGGTCAGTTGATCCCGGAACGCGAACCGGCTGATCTGGACATGGACGCGGTGCTGGATGCCGTCTTCCGGCATGGCACGGCGCTGGAAATCAACAGTAATCCGCGCCGCCTTGACCTGGAGGCGCAGTATGCCCGCCGGGCAATAGAGATCGGTGGGATTCCGCTGGCGATCAATACGGATGCGCACAGCGCCGAAAACATGGATTTACACATTTACGGCGTCATGACCGCCCGACGTGGTTGGGTGGAGCCGGAATCGGTCATCAATACCTGGCCGGTGGAACGTTTTATGGAGTGGATTCAAAGCCGGGGGAAATAAAGAGCGATGCCAGACTCAAACCCGCAGCGTTTACCCGATCAGGAGTCGGAGACTCGCCCTACACCGCCACCGACCTTGCCGGAACTGCCGGACGCGGAGGTGACGCGGGCGCAGCAGCCGATTGACCGTACCCGTGCGGTACGGGTAGCGGAGTTACTGCCCGATACCCCGGAGAAACCCAAACGAGGTCGTCCACAGGTTGCCCCGCCACAGCGAAAACGGCAGGAACGGCGCGAAAACCCATTGGCGCTGCCACTATGGTCGGTCTTGTTGATGCTGTTGGGTGTCGCTGGAACAGTCGTCGGCATTGTCGGGCTGGTACTGCTGTTGGGCGGTGCTTCCCCGTTGGAACAGCCGCCGCGCATTGTGGTTCTCACAGCAGATTTGCGTGCCGATACCGGTAGCGCCAATCCGAGCCTGTTGGCGACCCCCTCTATTCCAGCAGAGTTTAACAGCACGCCATCAGCACCCCTCGCGCTTATCGGCCCTACGCTTGCTCCGGTTGCCATCACCCCCACTGTTGAAAATATCACGATTGGCAAAACGGTACGGGTTGGGGCGCAGGAAACCGGCTTAAATATCCGCTCTGATCCGGGGACGATTGGGACAACCGTTTTATTTGTCGCGCCGTCCGGCCAGTCATTTACTGTGATTGATGGGCCGTTGCAGGCGGATGGGCTGGTCTGGTGGAAAGTGCAGAATCCGCTAGACTCCACCCAAACCGGGTGGGGGGCAGCGGCCTTCCTGGAAATTGTGCCGGGTTCTTGATGGCATTAGTCACCTATCTTTAAATCCCTGTTTTACCTCACCTCTCCCGAACCTTCGGTTCTCCTTCCCCTCTCCAATTTGGAGAGGGGAAAACGAGCGCAGCGAGTAGGGGTGAGGTCAATGAAACGAACTTAAGGAAAATACCATCATGACCGATGACCTTGTCCGGCGGGCGGCGGCGCTGCGTGACCAACTGCATGAGCATATTTACCGCTATAACGTGCTGAATGCCCCCATCATTACCGACGCCGAATATGACCGCCTGTATCATGAACTGGTCGCGCTGGAAACCGAACACCCGGAACTCGTCACGCCCGATTCCCCGACCCAACGTGCCGGGAGTGATCTTTCCGAAGAGTTCCCCAAAGTGACCCATCCCGCACCGATTCTGAGTCTCTCGAATGCGTTCAGTGAGGACGATTTACGCGCCTGGGAAGAACGCAACCTCAAGCTCCTGCCGCCCGGCACGCAGTTGGACTATACCCTGGAACCCAAGCTGGATGGCCTGACGATTGTCATCACCTATGAAAATGGCGTGCTGACCAGAGCCGCCACTCGCGGGAACGGCGAGGTGGGTGACGATGTAACGCCCAATGTCCGCACCATTCGTTCCGTCCCGCTGCGGATTCCCGCCCGTACCGATGGCCCGGCTGCCCCGGAACGGCTGGTGGTGCGCGGCGAAGTGCTGTTCCACAAGGATGATTTTCAGGCGCTCAACCGTAAGCAGGAAGCAGAAGGGCTGCCGCGCTACGTGAATGCCCGCAATACCGCCTCCGGCACGCTCAAACAGAAGGATTCGCGCATCACTGCTGCCCGCCCGCTGACAGCCTATATCTACCAGATTGTCGAATCGGTGGGTATGACGTGGGATAAACAGTGGGATATTTTGGGATATTTGCGGGATTTGGGCTTCAAAACGCCGCCCGGTGCGGGATTCTATCCCACATTATCCGACATTATCCCACAATTACCCACATGGGAATCCCACAGAAAGGATTTACCATTTGAAATTGACGGAATTGTCATCAAAGTCAATGATCTGCGAGTCGCGGCGGAGCTAGGCATCGTGGGCAAAGACCCACGCGGCGCGACAGCCTATAAATTCCCCTCGCAGGAAGCTACCACTCGGCTGATTGATGTAGCGGTCAACATCGGGCGTACCGGCAAAGTGACCCCCACCGCCCAGTTAGAGCCGGTATTCGTGGGTGGTGTGACGGTCACCAGCGCGAGTCTCCATAATTACGACCAGGTCGCTAAACTCGATGTACGCCTGGGCGATACGATTGTGATTAAACGTTCCGGCGATGTCATCCCCTATGTGGTTGGCCCAGTCATCGGGGCGCGGGACGGCTCAGAACAGCCGATTCTGCCGCCTGAAACCTGCCCGTATTCCAGTGATGCCATTGTTCAGCCGGAAGGCGCGGTGGACTATTACTGTCCGAATCCCCTGTGTCCAGAGCGGGTGTTTCGCAGTATTGAGTTTTTTGTCTCGCGTGGCGCGATGGATATTGAGGGTATGGGGCCGCAAACCGTGATGACCCTGATAGAACAGGGAATTATCATGGACGAAAGCGACATTTTCTATCTGAAAGCCGAACCTCTACTGGAATTAGAGGGATTTGCTGAAAAGAAGGTCGAGAATCTGCTGGCGTCTATTGCAGCGGCCAAAAATCGCCCGTTGGCGCAGTTCCTGGCTTCGTTGGGGATAGATGGTGTTGGCAGTACGGTTGCCGGGCTGTTGGCCGATCACTTCGGCAGTATTGAGGCGTTGACCATCACCGCCCGCGCTGTTCGTGAGGCTGAAACGGCCTTTGCTACCGCTGCCCAACCGTTGATTCAGACTGCTGAGCAGATTCCCGCTGAAGAACAGGAAAGTGTTGAACGTGGTTTAGCCCGTCTCCGTCATCCCCTGGTGGAACTGGCGCCACGTTACCTGGGCGTCCCCGATTTCAAAGACCGTTTGGCGCGGGCGCTCACCCCTCTGCTAGATAACCACCCGTTCAGCGCAGCGATTCTGGACGACCTGACCGCCACGCTGCGACAATTGATACAGGCGGCGGAAAAACCGCTCACGATTGAAGGCCTGGGGCCGATTTTGGTGGATAACGTGGTGACGTGGTTCGCGGATGATTTCCACCAGCGCATCCTGGAAAAGATGCGGGCGGCGGGAGTGCGCATGGAAGCTGAGGCAAAGGTGATGCACAGTGATTCACTTGCCGGGTTGACGTTTGTGCTGACCGGCACGCTGCCCACCATGAGCCGCGAAGAAGCCTCCGCCCTGATCGAAGCGCACGGCGGCAAAGTGACCGGCAGCGTCAGCAAAAAGACCAGCTACGTCCTGATGGGGGAGTCGCCCGGCAGCAAAGCCGATAAAGCGCGTCAGCTTGGCGTCCCCATCATCAGTGAAGATGATCTCAAGCGGTTGGTATCGGGCGGGTAGAAATAATCCCGGGTGTGAATCTTCCTTGCAATTGTTCCGTGTGGCGGCTATGATTCGCCGTTCACTTGTGGTGAGTTTCACAAGTGTTTTGTCGGGCAATACCAAGAGGATGGAACGGTGATTCGCTTGTTTTGAGGCGAGTTGCGCCCCTATCACTATGGATCAAAATCTAGCAGATCTTTTGACATTTGCTTTTGTTGGCCTGGTTGCTCAACTGATTGATGGCAGCCTGGGTATGGCCTATGGGGTCAGTTCAACAACTTTTCTGCTCAGCCTGGGTGTACCACCGGCTCTCGCCAGCGCCAGCGTGCATACCGCCGAAGTGCTGACCACTGCGGTTTCCGGCCTTTCTCATTTCCGGTTGGGGAATGTCAATTCCTCTTTATTTAAACGCCTGGTTATCCCTGGGGCTATCGGGGGATTTATTGGTGCCTATACGCTGACCACCGTTCCAGGCGACACGATTAAGCCGTTTATCACACTCTATCTGTTGCTGATGGGGTTGTTTATCATCTGGAAAGCCTTCCAGAAATATCGGGAGTCCACGCGGATGCACAAACGCATTATTCCGTTGGCGCTGTTTGGCGGGATTATGGATGCCATTGGTGGCGGCGGGTGGGGGCCAATTGTAACCTCTACATTGGTAGCTTCCGGTCATAGCCCGCGCTACGTGATTGGTTCGGTGAATGCCGCCGAGTTTTTTGTGACCGTTGTGCAGTCCGCGACTTTCCTGACCATTTTGGGGACAGCCCATTGGATAGCCGTGCTCGGGCTGATTATCGGCGGCGTTCCGGCTGCGCCGTTCGCTGCCTATTTGACCCAGCACATTTCGCCACGCCGGTTGATGCTACTGGTAGGTCTGCTGATTGTCACATTGAGCATTCGTAACATGCTTGTCTCCTAAATAGACTGTAAAGGCGTTTATGTCCGCAAAGATTATCATTAAAAAAGGCCGTGAAAAGCCGATCATCCAGCAGCATCCCTGGATTTTTTCCGGTGCAATTGAGAAGATAGAAGGCAGTCCCACCCCCGGCGACATCGTGACGGTGGTTGCCCAGAACGGGCGTTTCCTGGCGCGGGGCTACTGGAATCCGAAATCCCAGATTCAGGTACGGATTCTTACCTGGCAGGATGAGCCGGTGGACGAGGATTGGTGGCGGCGGACGCTGGCACGGGCGATTGCGGGGCGGGCGCCACTGAATATTGTGGCAGATCGCTACAGCGCATCGGTGGCGTATCGCCTGGTGAATGCAGAAAGTGACTATCTGCCGGGCCTGGTGGTAGACCGTTACCAGGATTGGTTGGTGTTGCAATCCCTGACGCTTGGCGTCGAAGTGCACAAGGAAATGATCGGCAATATTCTGGCCGAACTGGTCAAACCGGCTGGGATTTATGAACGCAGCGATGTAGATGTACGTGGCAAAGAAGGGCTGAGGGCGGTTACGGGGAGTCTGTGGGGGGAAGTGCCGCTGCCGCTCATCCCGATTGATGAGGCCGTCCGTTTTTACGTGGATGTGCAACACGGCCACAAAACCGGTTTTTATCTTGACCAGCGCATCAACCGGCAGATTATGTTCGATCTGCTCACCAGTGAGATTTCCGGCCACTGTCGTGTCCTCAACCTATTCAGCTATACCGGCGGCTTTGGCCTGACAGCGCTCGGATTTGGGGATGTCCATGCTGTGAATGTGGATTCGTCACTGGAGGCGCTCGAACTGGCCGAAAAAAGCATCTCTCTGAATCCGTTCCGCCAGGGACACTGTAATGAAACCTGGGAATTTATCCAGGCCGACGCTTTCGATTACCTGCATGACGCGGTAGAGCGGGGCGAACAGTTCGATGTCGTGGTGTGCGACCCGCCCAAGTTCGCTCATAACAAGCAGCAGGTCGAGCGGGCAGCACGGGGTTACAAAGACCTCAACCTGAACGCCTTCAAACTCATCAGGCCGGGCGGTTTTCTGATGACCTTCTCCTGTTCCGGGGCGATCAGCGCCGACCTTTTTCAGAAAATTGTATTCGGCGCACTAGCGGATAGTGGTCGGCAGGCGCAGATTATCAGACAGCTTGGCCCCGGCGAAGATCACCCCGTGGCGCTTACCTTCCCGGAAGGCGCTTACCTGAAAGGGCTGCTACTGCGGGTATATTGAGTATTCTGGTCGGTCTTAAGCGGAAATTGAGTATTGACGGGCAAGGGGCAGCCCACTAGAATGGTTCATACATTGCGGGGTAGAGCAGTGGTAGCTCGTCGGGCTCATAACCCGGAGGTCGCAGGTTCGAGTCCTGCCCCCGCTACTGGAAGCGGCGATGTAGCTCAGATGGTTAGAGCGAGCGACTCATAACCGCTAGGTCGTTGGTTCAATTCCAACCATCGCCACACTAATAAAGCCCTTAACAGGGCTTTTTTGATTCCCGTTGAGTTATGCTAAAATTCCGTCTGTACACTGGGATGGGTAAAGGACCCAGGTTCAGAATGAAGCGCGAATTGAGGGAACAAGCTAGACAGCTGCGCCAAAATGGTATATCCGTGCGTGAAATTTCTCGGACATTGGGTGTGTCAAAAGGCTCAGTGAGTGTATGGGTTCGAGATATTGAACTTACGGAAGATCAGATTGAGCAGTTGAAGACCAAGCAGCACCGTTACGGCGCACAAAATGAGGGAAGCCGCGCCAACCGGAAGAAATTCATGAAAATGCGAAGATTGTACCAGGAGGAAGGCCGGGCAAAAGCGCGTGAAGAACGATCTTTGCATATGGCGGGCTGCATGTTGTACTGGGCAGAAGGCGCGAAAAAACGGGGAAGAGTCTATTTCGTGAACTCAGACCCCAATATGATGACCTTTTTTATACGATTTTTGCGTACAGAAATGGGCGTCGCGGACGAGCATTTCACTATCACTATCCACTGCCATGCTACCGACCTCAAGGAAATATATCGGATTGAACAATACTGGCTTGATTTGCTCCATCTCCCTCCAACTGCTTTGCGGAAAACACAGATCAAGCAAGGTAGTGACACTCGCCGAAACCGACTGGAAAATGGGCTATGTGGGCTGGGAGTCAATAACACCCAACTCGTCCAGCACATCTACGGCGCAATTCAGGAGTACGGTGGGTTTGAGAACCTGGCCTGGCTGGACTAACTACACCATTTCATCCTGTGCCAGCAAATCATCCCATGTTTCGCGGCGGCGGATCATGCGCCATGTGCGACCATCCGGCAGCACAGCGGCCTCTGGTGGGCGCGGGCGGGCATTATAATTGCTCGCCATCACCATCCCATACGCCCCGGCAGTCAGAATCGCCAGCAGTTCACCAGGGAACATCTCCGGCAAAGACACCTGTTTCCCCAATACATCGGTGGTTTCGCATACTGGCCCCACGACATTCACCGGGGAAAGAGGTTTGTGTTCGTGAGAACCGGTCATGACCGGCACAATTTCATGATGCGCCTGGTAGAGCGCCGGGCGAATCAATTCCGTCATGCTGCCATCGGTAATCAGAAACGCCTGTCCGGCCTGTTTCTTCACGTAGATGATCGAAACCACCAGCAAACCCGCGTCCGCAACAATCGAGCGCCCTGGCTCTAACATCACGGTATAGTCTTTCAATAGTGGCGTCAGCGTTTCCGCAAACTGTCCCAGGCTCGGAAGCGTATCATCCGGGCGATAGGCGACCGGCAAACCGCCGCCAATATTCACCGTGCGAATAGCGGGGTGGGGGGCGATCAAGTCCAGCGCCGCCTGCACCGCCTGCCGAGTCGCGTCCGTATCGTGTAGCTGGCTGCCGATATGGAGATGAATGCCGGCTAGGTGAACGTGCGGGTAGCGTTCCTGGTTTTCCAGAATATCCCGGATGGTTTCTGCCGTCAGCCCGAATTTCGCGCCGCCGTGTCCGGTAGCGATATGCGGGTGAGTGTTGGCGGTAATATCGGGGTTGAAACGCAGCGCCACCTGTGCCGGTTCACGGTGCAGGGCTTTCGTGATCTCATTGATGAGCTGCAATTCCCCGATATTCTCGACGTTAATCCAACCGATTCCCTGTTCCAGGGCGTAGGCCAGTTCGTTCGGCGTTTTACCCACCCCGGCGAAAACAATCGAGTCCGGTGCTGCTCCAGCCTGCAGCGCCCGGTGGATTTCTCCGGCGCTCACGGCGTCAATCCCCGCCCCGGCCTGAATCAGTGTTTTCAACAGGCTGAGATTCGCGTTCGCTTTGGCGCTGTAGTGAATATGCGGCTTGAGCGCGGCGAAAGCGGTCCGAATCCGCTCGTAGTTTTCCAGTACTCGCTTAAAGCTATAGATATAGACCGGTGTCCCCGTGATGGCTACAATATCCTTTAACGGAACCCCATCACAGAACAGTGTATGATCCTGATACCGTATGGACGAATTCAGCATGGCGTCACTTTTTCCTGGGTTCGGTATCCACCACATAGCCAATAGACAGCAGTTCATGCACCTCAGAAGCGCGCTGAATCCCCTTCAGTTGCATAATGCCCAGGTTGTTCGTCTTTGCGACTCCTTTGATTCGCTCGTAGGTCGCCTCGCTGATGAGTACCTGATCGCCTTCTGCTGCGCCGCATAGTCGTGACCCCAGATTCATGATGCGCCCAAGCGCTGTGAAATCGGTTCGTATCGGCGGGCCAAGTTCCCCGGCAATAGCTTCCCCAGTACTGATGCCCACACCCATTGGCGGAAGTTCACGACCTTCCTTCTGTAACTGCGTCCGTAATTCGCGTTGGGCGACTTGCATTTCCAGCGCGGCAGCGGCGGCGCGATGCGCGTGGTCGTCCATGTGGATAGGTGCACCGAACAGGCCGATCACTTGGTCACCTACGAATTTGTCCAATGTGCCTTGATACTTAAAAATTATCTCGGTCATCTGTCCCAGGAAGATGTTCAGGACTCGAACGAATTCTTCTGGCTGTGTGCGTTCTGCCCATTCCGTAGAGCCACGCAGGTCGGCGAAGACCACGCTTATATTGACCCGTTCACCGGAAAGTAGGCTCGAATCAGCTTGCTGAAGCAAACGTTCCAGCACTTTAGGGTCAACCGAACGTTTCAGTACAGCCCGCATTCGCCGCTGCTCCAATCGCTCAAAAATAGCGGTATCCACTTGGCTGGTGATGGCGACTAGGAGTTGGCGATCCTCTAGCGAAAAACCTTGGGTGTGCGTACTGTTGACCACACCAAATACGCCAATGATTCTGTCATTCAGAATCAAAGGAATAGCGACCAGCGAGTGTACGGGTTCACCCGGCTGGTTGAAGAAAACTATTTCGCCTATATCCAGCGCCTCGCGGGAAGCCTGCTGAATAAGTTCAGCGTATTCGACTTCCGTCAATAGTGACCCCGTCGTGAACGAACGCAGTTCAAGCTTGTCCTCATGCTGCTCGTTGTACAACATGATGTAGCCCATTTCGCTCGAAACCACATCACACAGCTCTTGCAGCACGGCCAGCAGCATTTTATCTAAATCTTTTTCCTGGTCGCGAATCCGATCAATCTTATAGATGACTTCCAGTTCTTTCTTACGGCGGTCAAGCTGCTGGAAGATACGGCTGTAGATAACGGCTGAGTCCATCTGGCTAATCATCGCGTGCAGCAAGCGGTGATCAGCTACCGAAAAAGTCGTCTCCCGCCCGATCACAATCGCCCCCAACCGGGCGCTCGCCACGACAAAGGGCGCCGCCAGCATCACCAGGTTCTCAACCCCTGGCGGTGTTGGGATAACCTGCGGAATTTCAATCTGACGGGCATGAGTCTGGATCGTTTCCATGGCTTCCGGTGGAATCTGGTGCTTATCAACCAATCCCCGCACGACATACTCACCGCTGTCAATATTCGAGAGGATGACAATGCACACCCCCGCCTCAAAGTGTCGCAGCAGGATGCTGGTGAAACCAGCGATGAGCTCACCTTCCAAGGATGTGCGGTCACGAAGTCGGTCAATTTCATAAATGGCTTCCAGTTCCCGGTTACGTTGTGTCAGTTTCCAAATCATACGGGCCTGGATTACAGCGGAATCGATCTGGCTTTCGGCCACCGCGATTCGTTCGAGTTCATCCTGCGTAAACGGCGTGGATGATCGCCCAATGACAAATGACCCCATAGGATAATCATCCAGGATAATCTGCACCCCAACCGTGTGTTGGAGCGAGGAAGGCGAGAGCAACGCGGGTTCTGTGGCGTCCATCGCCTGCCGACAGAGCTGTATCCCCTCATCCTGCAAAAACCCTTTTACAGACAGGCATTCCATATCATCACTCGTTTCTGCTACGAGCATGATTGCACAGGCTTCCGCCTGAAAAGCGTCCAGCAATAAACCCGCGATGGAATCAAACATCGTCTGTGGATCACCATCGTCCTGTAATGCGTCGCGTACCCCGTCTATCGCCTGAATAAGCTGGAAATCCGCTTCTTTCTGGCGCAGGGCGCGTTCATGGTCATTCGGCATAACTGCAGTAACCCCCGATTTTCTCTGGCCTCAGGTTGTGATATGATCTTGTTGCTGCTGTCTAGGCACGGTATGCTCTAAGCAGCTAGTATAGCAGAGATGCGATAGCAAAACACCTGTATCGCAAATGTCAGGTGGTGTGTTGAACAAGATCAATCCAGATAGGTAGGTCAACTGTGGCGGTTGAAAATCTTGGCACCAAGTTGGCGACGGAATATGAAGCCATCCGCCGCCGAGAGTATGAGTTGATTACCCGGTTGTTAGACGTGTTACCGAAGGTAGATACGCTTGACCCGACTCGGTTAGGGCAGGTGCGTGATGCCCTTTTTCACGCCGACCATCCGTATCTTATGGTTTTTGTCGGGCCATTCAGTTCCGGCAAGTCGAGCATTATCAATGCCCTTCTCGGACAGGATGACTTACTCCCCATTGGCCCTGTACCGACCACTGATCGAATCAGCATTCTCCGTTGGGGTGAGGAACCACAGCGGATGAGTTCGGCGGGCGAGGCGGATACCGTGTTTCACCCCTCGCCGCTTCTGAAAAAAGTCAGTTTTGTGGATACGCCAGGGCTGGAATCGGTATTTCAGAAACACGAAGAAACCACGCGTAAATTTCTGCACCGGGCGGACGTGGTGTTAATGGTGATGTTGGCGACGCAGGCGATGACGGCGCGCAATCTGGAGTACATGCAAACGCTGAAGGAATATGGCAAAAAAGTCATCATCATGATTAATCAGGTTGACCTGCTTAGTGCCGAAGAAGCCGAGTCGGTCAAAGAATATGTGCTCGATCAAAGTCAGTCCCGCCTTGGATTCCGGCCTGATGTTTGGTTGGTTTCTGCCCGGCAGGGGCTGGCTGCACGACACGGTGATGAGCTCGATAAAATTGCCTGGAAGCAGAGCGGTCTGAGTCGTATTGAGGAATATGTAGATGATCAGCTCAACGATGTCGCTCGGCTGCGCCAGAAATTGCAGACACCGCTTCAGATCACTCAGAATGTGGTGCAGGTTGGCCTGAACGCGATTCGTACAAACCAGGAGGCGCTCGACCACTATCAGAGTATCGCCGGTAATCTGGATCAGCAGTTGGCTGCCCAGCGCCGCGACCTGGAAAAAACAGTTCGTGAAGTGAACGAGGAAATCAGCGGCAAGTTTGGCGAAGCGGCCATGCGTGGCAGTGAGGCCATCGGGGATATTTTCCGGTTCGGCCGCGCGCTGGGTTGGGCGATACGTGGCTTCTTTGAGTTGATCGGGCTGGCACGTTTGCTGCGGCGTGGCCGTGACCAGGCCTATGTGCATAACAGTTTCAGCCAACACAAAACGGACGAGCCGGTGCTTGAGCTTCCTACCGTAGCTGACAAACTGGGGCCACGGCTGGAAGGCAAGGACATACAGGATATTGATGACCTGGTGAAGTATGCCAAACGGGAAATCAATGCGCTGCCAGAAGCGATTCAAGGGAAAGTGATCGGCACGCTGCAGGCGCCCATACAGTATGATCGTGCCGCTCTGCAATCTGCCCGCCGTGACCTGGAAACCATCGAAAACGAAGCCAAGATTGTTGAAACTGACCGACTGGAACAGACACTGCGGAACACGCTTCTGTATCTGTCCGTCTATGAAATTCTCTTAATCGTCTTTGGCGTGTTCCTGCTGGCGGGTGGTGGCAGCCTGATTAGCCCGGATCGCCCCGAAGTGCCGTTGATTCTCATCGGCGGCCTGCTGATTCTGGCTTTGCTGGGGCTGGCGTTTATGCCGCTGCGGGGTCGCTTGATGGAATCCGCCTATACCAACCGGATGCTGAAGTTGCAGAGTCAGTATATTGAGATGTTGGGCAAAGCGGCGGATAAACAGATTGAGTACGGGATGCGGCTGCGCGGTGAGGCGGTTCAACCCCTTACCCGCCTGATTGATGCCCAGACCCAGCTTCAGAGCGAGCAGCTTGCCGCCCTGCAATCTGCCGAGCGCGAGATGGTGAGTATTGAATCTGCACTGACGGCATTGGGCGGGAAGAAACTGATTTAGCGCGAGACAACGCACATCCTTCTTCATTTTGCTGGATGGATTGGGAACTGAGAGGCAGCTTTGAGTACATTAGATGGGCCAATGGCCGCACTGCGTGAATCCGAGATTCGTTTGTTGACCGACATCGCCTCTACCCTCGCGGATATGGGCGATAATGCCCAGGGTGACCGCCAGCGCCTGTTGGATATCGCCCAGGATTTGCGCGATATGTTTTTCCTGGTGGTGGTGATCGGAGAGTTCAATGCGGGTAAATCTTCCTTTATAAACGCCCTGTTGGGTGACAATATGCTGCCAGTTGGGGTGACACCGACGACGGAGATGATCGAACTCATCCGCTATGGTGAGACAATCAATCGTAAGCCTGAAGTGCGCCCGGATGGCATACGTCAATGGACACACCCCCGTACCGGTGCACCCGGTGTGGCGCTGGTAGATACCCCAGGGACAGGGTCAGTTTTCCAGAAACACGAAACCACCGCCAAATCATTTCTGCACCGCAGCGACCTCGTGATATTCGTAATTTCCTCCAAACGGGCGTTTGCGGAGCCGGAACGACTCTACATGGAGTTAGCGAAGAATTACGGCAAGAAAATCATCCTGGTGATGAATCAGGCCGATCTGCTCCAGCCCAAGGAGCAGACAGAAGTACGCCGCTTTGTTGAGCGCCAGGTGGAAGAACTGTTGGATTTGCGTCCGTTGCTGTTTATGGTTTCGGCTAAAGAGGCGCTGGCCGCTGTCCAGAGCGGCGGTTCACCGATGGGCGACCCCGGTGGCATTGAAGCGGTACGGGCGCACTTGCGCGGCGTGTTCAGTGAAGCGCCCCCCGCCAAACAGAAACTTTTGGCGCAGTTGACCCTGGGGGAACGGCTGGTGCAGCAGTACCAGCAGGGTGTCCAGGGGAAAGCCGACCTCGTGACAGCGGATACCAGCAAAGTGCGTGAAGTACAGCAGGAACTAGAGCAGCAGTCTGCCGGACTTGAGACACAGCTCAAAGGTGCGCGGGCGGAAATTGACCAGATTTTTGAAGGGATTCGCCAGCGTGGCATGAACTTCATTGATACCCACCTGTCTATCCGCAACATCACGCGAACACCCAAGCGCGAGGTGCTGCAAAAAGAGTTCCAGGACGTAGTCATCGGGCGGGCGCTGCGTGATATTAACGAGGCGACAGGTGACTATATCAATACCGTGATTGACCAGAGCCGCCTGTACTGGCGCGGCGTGATTGACCGCCTGAACCGGCTGCAAGACCTGATGGAACAAGAACTCGCCGGGTTGGACGCCGGGGTTTACGCCGAACAGCGCGAGAGTTTGCAAAGCGCGATTCGCATCGCGGAGGCCGAACTGAAATCCTACTCTACCGGAAGCGTCCTGACCGACATGCAAACCCTGTTTGAGACGAACGCGAATGGATTTAAGAACTGGTCTATCACGGCTGCTGCTGGGCTGGCGCTTGCCATTATTGCGGTTGCTACGCATGGCCCGTTAATCGGGGTGGTGGGTGGGGTGGCTGCGGCGCCGCTGGCATTTCCGGCGTTTGTCGTGGGTGCGCCGCTGGCCGCTATTGGCGGGCTTTCTGCCATTCGCTATTACCGTCGTGTGACTCGTGATACCAAGCGTGACCTCCACCAGCGGATAGACCAATTGGAAAAGACGTACCATAACGCGCTGGATGACCTCACACAGAAAGAACGCAGCCGCTTAACGCAGTATGGCAATCAGGTTTTAACGCCGGTATTCAGCCGTCTCGAAGTACTGGCGAAACGCTATGCGGCGCAGCAGGCGGCACTTCGGGCGCATGTGACTCAGATCGAAACCCTACGCGAGGGCATCGAGAAAAGCAAATAACCATGTCGTTGTTCTTACAAGCGGAAGTCGCGCTGGAACTGCTGTTAGCGGCATTCCTGGGGATGGTAATCGGTGTAGACCGAGAAGGGCGGGGCGCTCCCGCCGGGATGCGGACTCACATGCTGGTGTCTGTGGGGGCGTGCTTGTTCACCACATTGTCATTTCATGCTTTCCCCGGCGGCGATCCGGGGCGAGTGGCAGCGCAGATCGTCACCGGGATCGGTTTCCTGGGCGCAGGGACGATTTTACAGCGTGATGGTGGTATCCGTCACTTGACTACCGCCGCCAGTATCTGGGCGACGGCGGCGGTAGGCATGGCTGTCGGCGTGGGTGCATGGTTTCTGGCGCTTTCCGCAACCCTGATTATCTGGGTGATTCTTGACATTGTACGTCGCTTTGAGGCGAAACGAAAGGCCAGTACAGCCGGATCGCCCCCTTACAGCCCGTGAATTTGTCGAATCTGGTCAAGCAGTGATTGGGCATCCGGTTCGGCTCGGCTGCCGCGTGGCGGGCCTAGCGGGTCGCTGATCGTTTCCTCGCCGAGCAGGGCATAAGCGATATTCTGCACGCCGTTCCCCAGCGCCTCCAGGTTATAGCCTCCCTCCATCACAAAAACGATCTTACCCCCGCAAAATTGGTGGGCTATACGTATCAGTTCTCGTGTAAGATGAGCGTACCCAGTGAGTGTCAGGCGCATGGAAGCCAGCGGATCTGTCCAGTGCGCGTCGAACCCCGCAGAAACCAGGATCAGTTGCGGTTCAAAGCGGGCGGCTGTCGGCCAGACCACCTGTTCAAAAGCGGCTGCATAGCTGGCATCCCCATGTCCACCAGGGAAGGGGATATTGATGGTGTAGCCTTTGCCTTTGCTTTGCCCTTTATCATCAATCCGGCCTGTTCCGGGATAAAATGGGTACTGGTGTGTGGAGATAAACAACACGCTGTCATCATCATAGAACATGGCTTCCGTACCGTTGCCATGATGGACATCAAAATCCACGATCATCACCCGTTCGATCTGGTGAACTCGCTGGGCATAGCGGGCGGCGATAGCGATATTACCGAGCAAGCAGAACCCCATCGCGTGGCTGGGCATGGCGTGGTGGCCTGGGGGACGGATTGCTGCCAGCCCATTATCAGCTTCGCCGCTCAGGACGGCGTCCACCACACCAACCGCGCCGCCAGCGGAAAGCCGGGCGATTTCATAGGCTTTCGGCCCCGCGTAGGTGTCCGCGTCCAGGTGGGTGATATGGGTCTGGTCATCCAGCCAGGCGAGTGCCGTCAGGTAGTCGCGGGTATGGACGGCGCGGATGTGTTCTTCGTCCAGCGGTTCCGGTTCCAGACGCTGCATCCGTGCCGCCAGACCGGACTCTTCCAGATGCTGCCAGACCGCTTGAATACGCCCGGCATGTTCCGGGTGGCCGGGCAGGTGATGTTCACGATAACGGGAATGGGTAACATAAACGGTGGTCATAACAATTGCCTTTGATATGGAGCGACCATACGCAGATTATACCGCTAAACACGGCGAGTACCCTTCCGGTTTTTTTGAAGAAACCCTATAATGTAAGAATCTCCCTCCGATTATAATCGTTGATTTTATCTTCTGACTAGCATTTCACCCGGCATGATACGACCAGAAGAGGTGCAGTGAAAACTAAGGGGCAAAACGGTATGCACTATGAAAAACTGGTAGAGTGGGCGCAGCAGATTTGGGATGAACGGCATTCCGATCAGGAAGCGATCACTTTATGGGCCTCAACCGAATGCAGCAACAAGCTGGCGCAAAAGCAGATTAAAATCGGACGGCGGATGCGCGGCAAAGCCCGTTATGAAGGTGTTGAGACGCTCGATTGCCCCGATGTAGTGACCATTAGTGACTACGGAACACGGGGGAAGAAAACCGTTCTCACTGCGACCTCCGGGGCCTATGTCTTTAAGTTCTCGACCGATGGCGGCAAACCCTACGAAGTCATCTATGTCAGTTCCTACTTTGGCAACGATACCCAGGATTTAACGGCTGTCGCGTTGGTGCCGAAAGGCAAGCTGGAGACGTGGGCCGCTTTCGAGCAGGCCTGTGGCCGGGCGGTACGTCCCCGTATCCGTCGCCGCCGTGATGTCTATATCATTGGTGGGACAGACGCTTTCTTCGACCCCACTGTGGATTGGGACGATGTGATTCTGCCGGATGGTTTGAAAGACGACCTGCGGGAAGATATGGAGGCCTTTTTCACGACTGGCGTGGAGATTTACCAGCAGTTGAAGCTCGCGCCTTTCCGCAAACTTCTGCTGGCTGGTGTTCCTGGCACCGGCAAAACCATGCTGTGCGCGGCGATGGCGAAAATGGCAATTAATGAACGCCGAATCGTCGTGTATGTCTCCGGTTCGGATCGAGACGGTGCGTCCTTTGAGAAAATTCAGCGGGCGTTGCAGGCGGTCGCCGCCGCCCGTTATCCGGTACTGCTGATTGTCGAGGAATTGGATGCCTATCTTCAGGGTGATGATAAGGCGCGGGTGCTGAACGTGCTGGACGGCGTGGAATCTCCCAACAATCCCGAAGGGGCGTTGATGCTGGCGACCACGAACTATCCCGAAGTCATTGACGAGCGTATCTCGAAACGTCCGGGGAGGTTGGATCGTATTTTTGTCATCCCGACAATTCAGAATACCGACCATGCTGAACGGATGCTGCGGCATTACATGGCCGACCAGTGGCGCGAGGAGCATCTTTCGGTGATTGATGACCTGATTGACCAACCCGGAGCGTTTGTGCGCGAGGCCGCGCTGCACGCGCGCATGTTGGCCGCGCACGAGCAGCGTACCGAAGTGACAGTGGAGTTCTTGCGGCAGTCCATTGACAGCCTGCTTCACCAACTGCGTGCCGGGAATGACTTCCTCTCTGATCGGCGTCCGATGGGGTTAGTGAATAACCACGCATCGCGCCCCAACCGGAGCTTTACACGCACCCGTAACCCATTTGGAGAGCTGGACTAACCGGCTTTCCGGTTATAATTATCAAACTCAAAGGCACATTTGTAAGTGTTTTATAACCTGGTGTGTTCCCGGTTAGGTTTGTCTAACAGTGGATTATTCATACCTGGTTTATCATACTTATAAAACAAGTGTGTCTTCTGAGGTTAGACGCTATGCGACCCTTCACGTTATTTCTTCGTATTTTCGTTCCACTTGTGCTGATCGTGGTCAGTGTCCTGGCTGTTTTTCCCCAGGCCGCCGACGCGCAGTGCGGTGTGACCCATCACGTCGTCTATGGGGACAATCTGTTCCGCATTTCGTTGCGCTACGGCGTGAGCATGAACGCCATAGCCGCCGCTAACGGTATCGTTGATATTCGTCGGATTTATGCCGGGCAGGATTTGGTCATCCCGTGCAGCGGTACGACCACTCAGACCAGTGGCTATATCCTGATTACGACGACACCCGCCCCATATCCTACTGCGGATTACTACAGCAGCTATTACTACGGTGGCGCAGCCGCGACGAGTGTTCCTGCTGGCGGTCTGGATTGCTCCGGCTTCCGGGCGACTTCTCCCGATGCTTTCCCGGATGGTTCAGTCACATTCTATTGGGATAAGCCAGCCTCAGCAGATCAGATTGCTCGTTATCAGGTGCGGATATTTGACGAATTTGGCAACCCGATTGCCGCGTTTGAAGCCCTGAATGTGGCATACTCACTCTCAGCGGATGTCAGCCGGAGTGCGATTGGCCCCTCGCAAGGACTAGGCACACAATTTTCCTACTATGTAGTGGGGGTGACGGCAGATAACCGCCTGTGCCAGACAGCGACTCGTTACGTCCAGCGCGAATGGCCTGCTGCTCCGCCCAGCCCCACTCCGACTCCATAAGCAGTCCTTTGCACGACAATACCAATTGATTCTGGGAGGGTTCCAGACTCCCTCCCAGAACGTATGCACATACGAAAACCCGCTTAGCGACATAAGTAGCGAATGGAGGAGCGCCAACATCGCGCTCCTCTTGCTTTTTGCAATTGGGCGGTTCGGCTGAGTCACCTGAATGCGGTATAATCCCCCAACTGGAATAGACAAAAGATTGTTGAGGTACTCATGATCCGCCGTTACTTTTTTGCGGCGCTGTTAATGGTATTGGCTATATGGATGCTGCGCCCAGATATCCCTGTCGCCGTAGCCCAGGGGGACGGCCAGTCTTCATCACACCCCGAACTTTCCGGTTTCCTGACCGATAATCGTGGACAGGCGGTTTCCGAGGCCGAGGTACAGGTTTTCGTGAATGACAGCGAAGATGCTGTCGCTCATACAACCAGCAACGAGGATGGTTCGTGGGTTATCGACTTGCCGGGTGTGATACCTGAGACCATCCACATTGAGGTTGATCGTCACCACTACCAGACATTTAACTACCAGCTATCCGCTGCCGAAGTTGAGCAGTTGCAGGCCGATGGCGCTTTCGCGTTTAACACCATTGTCCTGGAAAATCAGATCACGCCGGGATTCTGGGTGGCGGGCATTGCTTTTGCGCTCACGCTCCTGCTCATTGCGTTAGAACGGTTACAAAATGCGCTGGCGGCGCTGCTCGGTATCTCAATTGTATTTGCCGCTACATTTATCCTGGGCGCGTTTGATAGCTCTTTTTATGTTTTCAACATGGAACGCGCTCTGACGTATATCAACTGGGAAGTCATTTTCCTGGTCATGGGCATGATGATCGTCGTTGGCATCCTGGAAGGGACGGGTATTTTCCAGTGGTTGGCGTTCCAGGCCTACCGCATCAGTCGCGGGCGAATTTCGTTACTGATTGTCGTCCTGATTATCATTACTTCAATAGCCTCTGCGCTGCTGGATAATGTGACCACTATGCTGCTTATGGCGCCCATCAGCTTGCAGATCGCGCTGGCGCTAGGCATTGACCCGCTGGCGCTCCTGATTCCTGAGATTCTGGCGTCGAATATCAGCGGCATCAGCACCTTGATTGGCACGCCGACCAATATCCTGATTGGGGCGTATGCCGGGATTGGTTTTAACGACTTCCTGATTAACCAGACTCTGGGTGTGCTGCTGGCCTCAGGTCTGATGGTTGTGACTGTGCTGTTCTTCTTTCGGGATGAACTCAAAAAGACCAGCGGTGGTATTTCCGAGGCGCTCTATAATAAACTCAAGGAAAATGCGGAAATCAAAGACTCTCGCACACTGAAATGGTCGGGTGTCGTCTTTGCGGGTATGTTGTTCTTCTTCGTGATTGGTGAACGCCTCCACATGGTTCCAGCGGTGACGGCTTTGATCGGAGCAACGGTACTGCTGCTGCTGGTCGAGCCGGATATTGAGAAGATGCTCCGAGTTGTGGATTGGACAACCCTGGTATTCTTCATGGCCTTGTTTATGCTGGTCGGGGCGGTGCAGGAAGTCGGGATGCTGGGCGTTTTTGCTGAAGTGATGGGCGGCCTGATTGGGGAGAATCTGGCCTTGGGAATCATCGTGTTAGTGTTTGGCGCCGGATTCCTGTCATTTGTGATCGCCAATATTCCGCTGACAGCGGCGATGCTGCCGGTAGTGCGTTTTGTGAGCGCGGGCATTCCCGGCGCGGCTGAAAGCCATGTGCTGTATTATGCCCTTTCGATGGGCGCAGCGATGGGGGGTAACGGCTTCATCATCAGCGGTGAGACCAACCTGATGACTTCCGGCATCGCTGAACGAGCCGGGTATCCGATTTCCTTTGCGCGATACCTGAAAATCGGTGTTCCGGTGACGCTGCTCACATTGGCTGCCGGGACAATCTGGTTGTTTTTGCGTTTTATACTCCTGGGGGGATAGGGGAAAATAATGGCGACGATTCTCTGTGCGACACGCGGCGGTGAGGCCAGTATTCATACACAGCAGCACGCGATAAAGCTGGCACAGACCCAGGGCGCGAACCTGATCTTTCTCTACGTGGCCGATGTGCAGTTCCTCAGCCATACAGCGGCAGCGATTGTTGTGGATGTGGCGACTGAGATTGAACACATGGGCGAGTTTTTGCTGCTGATGGCGAAGGAACGTGCCGAGAAAGCCGGGGTGAAGTCCGATACCCTGGTCAAGCGTGGCGTGTTTCGTCATGCGCTGGCCGAAGCCGCCCAGGAAGTAGGGGCGACGTTGATCGTGTTGGGCAGCCCACAGGAAGATGACCCGGATATGCAAAACCTCCTGAACGAAGTGGCGGGCGTGATTAAAGAACAGACTGGGGTTGATGTAGTGATTGTGGGGCGGGAATAGATTCGCGCATAACGGCAATTGGTTAGGGTGATTTGAATTTGGAGGATATGTGACAATATATCTTTTTCTGACATAAATCCGTTTGTGATATGTTTTTTGTCACTGCTGGCTAATCCGGCCAAAGCGATAAAATGTTTTCATAACGCTGTTGTAATGACGGTGATGGCAGTTGACAGTATATCCATATTTCGTTCGAGCAACCGAAAGCCTTCTTATAGAGAGTAGCTTTCGGTTTTTTATTTGCGAATGAATATGGACACAATGAGATAGGCAGGTGAAGATAATGGCGGGGTTAAAAGTCCTTATTAAAGGCGAGTTTAATGAAGATATCCTCCTCGCAAAGCTCTATCCAGGCATTGACGCCGCGGCGTGTGAGCAATCTAGAGCGAGTGAGGAATTTAAGAAACAATACGCGGAGTATAAGGAGAAGTTTACTCTGGCTTGTCAGGCGCTTGGCAAAGCCGTTGCCGAGAATGGTCACACCGTCATGGTCGGTGTCCCCAATTGGCAGCGATTGAAAGATGACAAATCCGAAACCGCCGCTAAATATGTGATACCCGGCGTTAATCAGGCCATAGCGCGAAACTGGCCTAATAGCCGGAATAGGCGGAATCCGGTCATTTTCTTCGTTCCCCAGGACCCTGAGCCAGTGGACACAACCGATGTACTCGATAGCATTGGCGAGTTTCGAGGGCTGGCAAATGTTGAGATTCATGAACGCTTTATGGGTAGCAATAAGTTCAGCGGCATCATGATTATGGATGTAGTTAAGGCGGATGAGGTCATCCTTCTGGGTGGCGATAAAGGCACTGAAGCGATTGGGTACGCCGCGTACTCTATGGGAAAGCCTGTTATTCCCTTGACAGCATTCGGCGGAGCTGCGGCCATAATCGCTCAAAACCTGGTTATTCCGACCTACACCCAACAGAGTATTCGCCATGAGGATATTCGTAGTGTGATGAGCCACTGGGAGACTTTGTCAGATAAGCCAGATAAGTCTGCTCAAGAGCTGGATCAAGGATCAGGCCAACAAGAGAAAAAGCCTTTTACGAAAGAAGACGCCACAGCAAGGAATGAGAACAATGCGAATAGGCTTGTTGGTCTTCTTTCACATCTATCCCGATCCTTTAGCGAGAAGGAAAAAAGGCCGCAAAGAATCTTGTGGGTAGAAATGGCATTTCTTTTTGCTTGTATCTGGCTGTGGATATACTTCTTCCTTAATGGTGGCGACCCGCCGAATGCCAACAAGTTCTTTATGCCGACCTCCATGTTTATGGTCATGCTTTTGGCTTCGTTGCTCGGAACCGGGTTGCGAACATTGCTGAGTTACCAATCCGAGGGGACGCTGCGCTTAACCTGGACGAGTCTTTTGATAGAGTACGTCATTTCCCTTGTGTTGGCGTTAGGCCTTGTGTTGATTTACTTCATAGGTGGGATTTCATTCAACGATCAGGTCATCGGCATTACGACTGGAAATGACCGGTATCACCAGATTGCCCTGAGCATGTCCATTCTAGGGCTGGCAGCCGGTTTCATCGTTCCGGTCAATGAACTCCGAAAACGACTTGAAAATACGATCACTTCAGACAATCAGGACGATCTGTCCGCTTCGCGCTAAATACGGAGCATCGCAACAAGCTGAGCATGGCGGGTGATGTAGGGGAGTGCCAACGTGCGCTCCCTCTGGGCGACCACACCGGGCTGCCCCTATTGGCTACTGCGTCCTCGGCTCTAATATCAGGTAGTGGAAGCCGTTCATCAGCACCGTGTCGGTTTGCTCGTAGTAGGTGGTAACGGCAATCAGCACCGGCACGGGGTACAACTGTCCCCGGAAGATGACCAGCCCGAAGTCCTGATCTTCGATCATCTGGATCAGCGCTGACCCGTCATACAGGCCGTTGTTCGCCAGGTTGAGAAGCTGCGTCGGGTTGGTGATGACATCCTTGCCTGCCAGCAGGTTAAACGCCGCTTCCTCGCTCAAAACCGGCTTGTCCGTCTCTTTTTCCATCTCGACAATTGACCAGCCCGCTGCGGTATCCTCAGCCGTCGTCAGGTGGCCGATGTCGGCGTATCCCCCGGCGATACGCCCGGCGGAGTCGTAAAAGCGCCCGCCGTAAGCGTTCCCCTGGATATTGAGCGCCTGAGCGATTTCCTTAAATACCGCGCCCTCGGTGGGAATGTGCAACACCGCCCGCCCGTAACCGATGTAAATCAGTGGGATAATCACCAGTCCGGTGGCGGCCAACTGAGGCGCGAACCGGCGCAGCGGCTTCACGAACCAGCGGCTCAGGTAGTTCTGCGGGAAGTGCCAGTTTGCTTTCAGGGTGCGGCTGGCGAAAACCCCGCTCAGGATGCACATGGCGGCAATCGCGGTGGCGAAGTAGCTGTCCCCCGCGCCCCATTTGCCGGAAAGGATGCTGTTGGCCGTCGCCATGACGAACCACAGACTGTAAATCGAGAGTCGGGCGAAATACAGTTCGTAGATGACCATCAACGCCGCCGGGATCAGCAAAAAGCCATGCAGCCCGAACCATAACCGGAATAGCCCGATTGTTTGGTCAGGGCGGAACTCATTAATATTGGCGGTGATGGTTTGCAGCCACCACTGTCCGTTTGTTGCCCGGTCAATCCCCAGGAAAATTGCCCCACCCACCAGCGCGAACCCGATCCCCCACACCACCGCCCGGCGCGGTTGGCGAATGAACAGGAACAGTAGCGCAGCGATGGCTGTCGCGTAGGCAAGCTGTTTCGTATATCCCGCTGCTAGAATCAGCCCCAGGCCGAGCGCCAGCATCCGGCGGCGCTTATGGGTATCCGGGATTTCATTCACCCCGGCCAGGACGACGACGGCCAAAGTCTCAAACATCACCATCGTCATGTGCTGGCGGAATAACGGGCCGATGTGATACACCGTGTTGGAGGCTAGGAACGCCAGCCCGGATAGTACCGCAATCCAGCGGTGCTGCCCCTCCCGATAGACGGCCAGCGCAATCGCCCCGGCGGTGACGAGTGTCCCCAGGAAGCCGAGCAGCCGCCCGTACCAGTACGCCGGGCCAAAAATCCACACAAATGGCGCGGCCATGATGTGGAACAGGGGCGGGTAGTTACTGGAATAAAAGGGGTAAACTTCGGTATCCTGGTACGGCCATTCCCCCTGGCTGAACATGATGGTATCCACCAGTTCAAACCCCTCGCCCTGGTCGTAATCGAAGGGGAACAGCATCAGATTCACAGCATACACGCCGTAAATGAGGAAATAGCCCAGGAGAATCACGAGCGCGGCGGCCATGAGCAGCCGGTTCAGCCGGTGGAAAAGCGGTGCTGGTGAGATCGTTGCCTGCATGGTATTATGCCGGGTGGTTGCCAAGCGGAATCAGCGTCAGGCCGACGAGCGCGGCAGCAGCCATCAGCCCCAGGGCGATTTGCTGCGCCGGGCCGATGCCGCCTTCCCGCCCCGCATCGAGCAGGTCTATCGCCAGGATGCCGATAAAACCGACTACGCCGCCAATCAGCAGCAGCAGGCCGAGATGTCGCTTGGTGAGGGTAAAGTGATTGCTCAACATAGGGGCCGAGTATAACAGAAACTACGCTCCTGCACAGCGCAACTTTTGCGGGGCAGCCTCGTATTAGATTATGGACGGCGCTTTCGCCGTATGGATTCGTGAAACGCACCAGTTGGGAGTTATGTCATGACCGGTGAACCCGAAAATCAGGATAGTGAACGTCTGTCGCGTCTCATTGGGGTTGGCGAAGACCCGGACGCGGATACCGTCGTTGAAGCCTATGAAACCCGTTACGAGCGCCCGCCGAAGCGTAAAGCCAAGCCGCGCAGCTACAGTACGCTCAACGTCACCAACGAGGAACGGCTGTGGGCAGCAGTGGCCCATGCCAGCGTATGGCTGACGGTGCTGGGTGGGTTGTTCACGACGGGCTTCATCGTCCCGGTCAGCGTATTTATCCCACTGGTAATCTATCTGATGTATCGCAAACAGTCGGATTATGTCGCCTTTCATGCGTTGCAAGCCTTCGCGCTGCAACTGCTGGGGACAGTCGGGGCGTTCGCGCTCCTGATCGTGGGTGGCATCGCCTGGGGCATCGGCATGGTGATCGCGCTGCTGTTGATTGTCGTGTTAGCCGGGATTATCCTCGTGCCACTGTGGGGGTTGGTGGGCATCGTCTTGCTGCTGGCGGTATTCCTCATGCCGCTGGCTGCGCTGCTGCTTGGTACAATGGCGGCGGTGGAAACCTACAACGGACGCGATTACCGTTACCCGGTTATCTCCCATTGGATTGACCGCCAACTGGCCGGGGAATTTCTGAGGCCGGTGTAGTCACAATTTATCACTACGCTATGTGCCAGGCAGGGGAGGGTCTCAGACCCTCCCTTTTTTGTTACGGGAAAAACCCCGCACACCGCCGCGCTTAGATCACAAACGCACCGTTCTGATAGAATAATTCGCCATCCACATGAATCGTGCTGTCCTGGCGCATGTCGCAGATCATGTCCCAGTGAACGGCACTGCGGTTCTTGCTGCCGGTTTCCGGGTAGCCGGTGCCAATCGCCGTGTGGATCGTCCCGCCGATTTTCTCATCAAACAGGATACTGCCGGTGAAGCGGTTGATGCCGAAGTTCGTGCCGATAGCGAATTCACCCAGGTAACGCGAACCGGCGTCGGTGTCCAACTGTGCCTGGAGCAGTTCGTCATTTTCCTCGGCGTGGGCTTCTACCACCTTGCCATTCTCAAAGCGCAGTTCAATGCCTTTCACCGCTCGCCCGCCGACAATCGAGGGGTACGAGTAGCGAATCCACCCGTTGACCGACTCTTCCACTGGCCCGGTGAAAATTTCGCCGCTCGGCATGTTTTTATGGCCGTCACTGTTGACGAACGAACGCCCCTCTATTGATAGTTCCAGGTCAACGTTTGGCCCTTTGCATTGGACGTGTTTCTTGCCGGCCAGCCAGTCCACTTTTTTTTGCTGCATGGCGGAAAGCTTCTGCCACTCGGCCACCGGGTCTTCCTGGTCGCAGAAGGTCGCGCCGTAAACAAACGCCTCGTACTCTTCCAGGCTCATGTTGGCTTCCTGGGCGCTGGCCTGGGTTGGAAACTGGGTCCCAACCCATTTGAAGTTGCCGTCCGCCGCCCGTGTCAGGCGCGTATCCAGCCAGGATCGCCGTGCCGCCTGGACTTGCTGCATCCGTGCGCCGGGGATGCTGGTCAGCGCCCGCGTGTTGGTTTGGGCTGTGACCCGGATATACACATCCGCCTGCTCATAATACACGGTCTGGCTGGGGTCAAGCCAGGCGATCTGGTCATCGCTGGCGTCGCGCAAGAACGAGCGCATCATGTAGTCATCACTCAGCATCACGGCGGGATTGCCCCCGGCCCGCAGCACTTCATCAAACACGGCTCGTAGGGCAGGGAGCGCCGCCACATCACCCAGAATGCCCACCCATTCGCCGGGCTGTACTGTGGTGGAATAGTTCACCAGCACATTGGCTAACCGTTGTATCCGTACATCCATTGTTCTGTTCCTCACTGCAATAACCGACAAAAAAGGGCGCAGCAATCTGCACCCCTGAAAACCTTATCTATACGATAGCCCCTAGACGAGCTGCTGTGCCGCTGCCAGGGCCGCCACGAAGTTCACTTCCTGCCCCATGACCGGGACGTATTCGGCATAGCGCAGCACGTTGTCTTGATCGAGGACAAAAACGGATCGCTGGCATACCCGGAAACGAGGCGTGTGGACTCCGTAATCGTCGGCAAACGCCATATCCAGGTAAGTCGAAAGCGTCTCTGTGCCGGTGATGCCCTCGTTGCCGCAGTAACGGCGCAGCGCATACGGCAAGTCGGCGCTGACGGTCAGGATTGCCACTTTATCGCCAAATGCCGCTGCTTCTTCGTTAAAGCGCCGGGTCTGTGCTGAACACACGCCCGTATCAATAGACGGAATCACGCTCAGGATTTTGACCTTGCCTTCGTAATCGGCCAGGGTGCGGGTTGAAAAATCATTGGCTGTCAGCTTGAAATCCGGAGCCGGTGCGCCGACTTCCAGCATATCCCCCTGCACATCGTATTCTTTGCCGCCAACTTGCATTCCGGGACGGTTTCCCATGTGTAATTTCTCCCTCTCTCATGGTGAAACGAAATGGATTATGCACTATACTTACACCGAAATTATAGCAAGCGCACGGCGGCTGTCTAGCGGACGATGAGGCCAGTTCCATCAGGTATACGATCTTCTTACGGAACTATCATCGTATTGTCATGTAGTGGCCGGATTTTGCCGTCGTGTTGACCGATGTGTGAGAGAGTGGATACCGAACCCTATGAACATCCGTTTGCGATTGCTGATTATTCTGCTGGGTGCATTCGTCGTCGTGGCGATCTTCACGTTCCCGCTGTGGCGTCCCCTGTTGGTAAATGATGTAGTGGATGAGGCTTTCCCCGGTCTGGCCCCTGATCTTCAGGATGACTTCACTCAGATGCCCGCCGCTGAACAGGCCGCTTTCCTGGAGATGAGGCAGACCGATCCCAATATGGCGCTGCAACTCGTCACCGCTGCCCTCAGCCCGGATAACACCGTATCGGCAGACGAACAGGCCATGCCGGAGATGACCGATCCGGTAGTCGTCGCCAGCGGTTCGTTTATCACCATTGACGTGATTCACGGTGCGGAAGGCACGGCCACCGTCTATCAACTGCCAGATGACAGTCGCGTGCTGCGTTTTGAGGATTTCCGCGTGACCAACGGCCCGGACTTACACGTTATCCTGACGAAAAACCCCGACCCGCGTGATGCCGCAGCGGTGGGTACGGATTACATTGACCTGGGGAAACTGAAGGGCAACGTCGGCAGCCAGAATTACGACATCCCTGCCGGGATAGACCTGAATGAATACCAGGCAGTGGTGATCTACTGCGTGCCGTTCCATGTGGTGTTCAGTACGGCGACGCTGTAAGTAAGTGGATAGATTGGACTGCTCATCAGGACGATAGGGGGATGTGGGAAGAGAAAAATCATGTCCACATCTTAGCCATGTTATGTAAGAGAGTTGAGTAAAATGAAGCTATCCGACCTCGCACAAGCGCTGAATCAATCCCAAAACGCTGCCTTAGTCGTGGGCGCAGGTATCTCATACGATATGGGTATCCCGTTGGGGTATCAGATTCCTATGTTATATGGTGAGAAACATCCTCATCTGTTGAAAAAATATGGTTTGGATATTGCTTGGCAGCAGGTAGCCAACGCCGCTAGTGCTGATCGCTGGAAACATGAATACCATTTCGTGGTCGCCCTACTCACTGCGTTGATCGGCAGTATAGAGTTACAGCAGACCTTTGTGGATTGGCTCTCTGAGATGAAGAACATGATGGGCAGCCCGTCCGATACCCACGCGGCGTTCATTATCGCCTGGTTCAACCGTGTTTTTAGGCACCTCGTCACGACCAATTGGGATTTTCTGCTAGAGTACCAGGTAGATGCGATTTATCATCCCCCAGAAATCTCTGAGGGTATCTATCCTGATGTCTTTGATCCAGTAACTCATATTTTTACAGATGGGCGCTCAACTATCATCGATCCTGAACGTCTATATTTTCTCAACTCAATAGATGAGGAAAATTACTTTTGGGAATCTCGATGGGATATTGTGACGCAACGCTCCGACTTGAAGAATATCCAGAACTGGACACGTTCGCTGTGGAAGATTCATGGTAGCCCATTCTTCTTGGCCTGCCCAAAATGTGGTGGGTTTTCCCGTTGGCATCACACCGAAAAGCGAACTGTTGGCGATCCATGCCCACAACACCCTGATGAAACCCTTCAACCAGAGATTATTTTCTGGGGACAAGGCATTGATACTGCCGATGCTCTAGTGTGGAAGCGTTTGCGCGGGCGACTACAACGCAGCGATATGATTGTTGCCTGTGGTTTTAGTGGAAGTGGTAGTGATGCCTATTTGCGTGAAGTTGTTGAAAATCACCAGAATGCTTGGTTGGTGAATCCCGATACTGGAGACTGGGATACTGATCGGGTTCGCCACATTTCCGCCGGAGCATCTGAGTTTGCAACCATGTTGATAGACGAATTTTTAACATAAGTGAGTTGATGACTTGTCAAATAACTGCTAGGGTGCGAGTGGTCACCAGTGCATTCCATTGTTCATTATCTGGTTGGTGGGTTGACTGCTCTCCGTTCGATTGGGGATTTCCAGTTGGCGCATGTCTCCTCCCCACCAGCCACTTTCAGGTGGCTTACCAAAAACGTTAGCCGGATGGCTTCCAGCCTCCGCCGCTCAAACCGGAACAAATGTTTGAACAAATGTTTGAACAAAAATTCCCCACTGACATCCCATTTTGTGCTATGGTGGAACTGACAACCATGCTGCCCACTGACGATTGCCTACCGATGACCAAAAACCGCCATCCACTGCTTGTACTGACCACTCGAAAATCACGACTGATAACCCACCTTGCAGCAATTACAGCAATGGAAGCAAAAAATCGGAATGCGGCAAAAACACCCCGTTTCTTCCCGTAATGTCTCGACCCAAACCGCATTTCTTGAGGCAAATTGCCGCAAATCCACCCCGTTTTGTAGTAAAACCTCCGGCACACATGGCACAGACCATGAAAACGCTACGCTCTAACGCTTGTTGTGGAATTAACTTAATTTCTACTCATTGCGCTCGTTTTCCCCTCTCCATTGCAATGGAGAGGGGAGGGAGAACCGCAGGTTCGGAAGGGGTGAGGTTTCACCAAATGCTTGACAGCCATCCGAATCGTCGTTACTATGTGGGCATAATCCGAATATCCAACAAAAACGTTGATCTGGAAGAGTACATACTGAAACGGTGTCCAGAGAGCCGCCAGGGGCTGTGAAGGCGGTACACACGCCGGTATCGAATGGGCCAGGGAGTTGCAGAGGCGAATTCACGAGTAGCCTTTGTCGGCGGCGCTCCGTTATCACAGCGCAGGGTATCGGCCAAACGGCCTGTACCTCAGAGTGCGTCATCCGTCCTTTTCGGGTACGGAGGCGAAACAAGGTGGCACCACGGGAAGCCCTCTCGTCCTTGATGCGATGAGAGGGCTTTTGTATTGAGTATCTGTTCGTAAATTCGCTTTATCAATCCTATCTCTACTTACCACGCTCGTTTTCCCCTCTCCGTTGACGGAGTGGGGAGGGAGAACCGAAGGTTCGGAAGGGGTGAGGTAAAGTACAAGAGGGATTTTACGGATAGGTTCTTGGATAATCGAGGTGCTTTAATGGTTTTCTCCATAACCCAAACCCGCGAACACGTTCAACCCGCCCGTGAAACCGTCCTGCGTCTCTTCGAGAAGGGCGATCTGGTTCCGGTTTACCGTACCCTCCTGGCCGATCTGGAAACCCCGGTTTCGGTCTACCTGAAACTCGCCCAGGCCGATACCCCCTCCTTCCTGCTCGAAAGCGTCGAAGGCGGTGAGCAGGTCGGGCGTTACTCTTTCCTGGGCGTGAACCCCAAAGGCGTGATTACCGTCAAGAATAACAGTGTCACCCGCACCCTGCATGGTGAAACCACCTCCCGCCCCTTAGCCGCCGGGCAAGACCCCCTGCACGCCGTCAAACAGGAATTCGCCCGCGTGAAACCCGTCCAGATTGAAGGCCTGCCCCGCTTTGTCGGTGGGGCGGTGGGCTATATCGGCTATGATGTCGTGCGTTACTTTGAACGCCTGCCGGAAACCGCCACCTCTGACCTCGACGTACCGGACGCCGCCTTCCTCCTGCCGGACACCCTGGTGATCTTCGACCACGCCAAACATCAACTCATCGTGCTGGCGAACGCCCACAATACCGGCGACCCCGACGCGGCCTACGAGGAGGCGGTCAGGCGTATTGAAGAGATCGTGGATGCTCTCCGCGCTCCCCTCCCGGAGATTCCGGCGGCTGGCGAACCCCTCAACGATGAACTCCGCTCGAACATGACTCAGGAACGGTATGAGGACATCGTGCGGGCGGGCAAAGAGTATATCGCCGCTGGGGACGCCTTCCAGATTGTGCTATCTCAACGGTTCACCCGTAAAACGTCCGCCCCACCATTGGCGATTTACCGTGCCTTGCGCGTGATGAATCCCTCTCCATATATGTTCTTTCTCAATTTTGGTGCGGAATTCAGTTTGATCGGAGCCTCGCCGGAGATGATGGTGCGCCTGGAAGACGGCGTGGCGACGGTGCGCCCGATTGCCGGGACGAGGCCGCGCGGGAAGGATGAAACGGAGGATAACCATCTGGTCGAAGAACTGCTGGCCGACCCCAAAGAACGCGCCGAACACGTCATGCTGGTTGACCTGGGACGTAACGACCTGGGGCGCGTCTGTGATTACGGCACGGTGCGAGTCCCGAACATGATGTATGTGGAACGCTATTCCCATGTCATGCACATCGTCAGCCAGGTCGAAGGGAAGTTGCGTAAAGGGATGGACGCCTTCGACCTCCTGCGGGCGACCTTCCCGGCGGGGACTCTCAGTGGTGCGCCCAAAGTCCGGGCGATGGAGATCATTGAAGAGTTGGAGGGGACACGCCGGGCGACCTATGGCGGGGCGGTGGGCTACTTCAGCTTTGATGGCTCCATGGACACCTGTATTACTATCCGGGCGTTGTTGATGCAGGGCGATACCGTGCATATTCAGGTCGGGGCGGGTATAGTTGCGGATAGTGACCCTACCCGCGAGTATGAAGAAACGATCAATAAGGCACGCGGGGTGGCGGTCGCGGTTCAGTACGCCGAGCAGGGCTTTTAGATCAGGAGATCGAGGCATGGCTGTTAAGCGAGTGGTTTTAATGCGCCCCGGAGAAACCGATTGGAATAAATTAGGCCGTTTTCAGGGATGGGTCGCGATTCCCTTGAATGAGCATGGCCGCCTTCAGGCCAAGCGTTTAGCCAATTACGTTCGTCATATTGGCTTGCGGGCGCTCTACACCAGTGACCTCCGTCGCGCCGCCGAGACAGCGGCTATTCTGGAGCCACGCCTCCATTATGCGCCCACTCTGGAGCCACGCCTGCGGGAACGCAATGTGGGGATCTGGCAAGGCCTCACGCGGGACGAGATCCAGGCCTGGTATCCCGATGAATACGAGCATCTGGTAGAGGATCGGGAGGATTTTCGCGTTCCTGACGGGGAATCGCGTGATGATGTCCGGCAGCGGGTGGTAGCGGCCTTTAATGATATTCTTGCCCAGGATAAAGGGGAGACGGTGGGCGTGATTTCCCACACGACGACAATTCATACACTGTTGAACGAACTGATTCCCGGCGCTCATGCTGACACCTTATCAGTAAGCAATACCTCCGTCACCACGATTGTGCGTGAGGATGACCGCTGGAAACTGGTGACATCCAATGACCTGATGCACCTCGAAGGACTGGAAACGAAGATTTCACCGGAAATAGGAGAAGAACAATGATTTTGGTAGTGGATAACTACGATAGTTTTACCTACAACCTTGTTCAGGAGATGGGCGAGTTAGGCGCGGATATTCAGGTGGTGCGTAATGACCAAATCACCCTGAATGCGATTCGGGATATGCGTCCGACCCATATTGTGATTTCACCGGGGCCGGGGACGCCGGATGATGGCGGTGTGTCGCTAGATGTGATCCGTGAGTTCGGCCCGACGACACCGATTTTCGGGGTATGTCTGGGGCATCAGTGCATCGGGCAGGCTTATGGCGGCGTCGTTACTCGTGCCGGGCGGCTGATGCACGGTAAGACCAGCATGGTCTACCACAAGGATGATCCGTTTTTCAAGGGCGTACCCAGCCCCTTTGAGGCGACGCGCTATCACAGTCTGATTGTGGAAGAAGATTCGCTCCCGGACTGCCTGTCGATCACGGCTTTCACCGATCAGGGCGAGATCATGGGGCTGCGTCACAAGGAATATCCGGTGGTGGGTGTGCAGTTCCACCCGGAAAGCATTCTGACGAAGTTCGGGCTTCGCATTCTGGAAAACTTCTTAGCGATGAAAATGCCGGTAGCAGCCGGTTAAGGGAAGGCATAGATGGATATTCAACGAGCGATAGATGTACTCAGTCGTTTCGGGCATTTGCAGGCTGAAGAAGCCGAAGCGGTGATGAACCAGATTATGACGGGCGAGACGACCCCGGCGCAGATCGCCGCCTATCTGATGGCGCTGCGGATGAAGGGCGAGACTCAGGACGAAATTATCGGCAGTGCGCGGGCGATGCGGGCCAACGCGCACCGCGTCCCCACACAGAAGGCCGGTGGTGAATTGCTGGATACCTGTGGTACCGGCGGGGATAAGTCCGGGACATTCAATATTAGCACAACCGTCGCTTTTGTCGCGGCGGGGGCGGGTATCCCGGTGGCGAAACACGGCAACCGGGCGGCCAGCAGTAAGTGTGGTAGCGCCGATGTCCTGGGGGAATTGGGCGTCAATCTGGATTTGACGCCGGAACAGGTCGGGCAATGTGTGGATGAAGTGGGTATCGGCTTTTTGTTCGCCGCCAAACTGCACCCGGCCATGAAATACGCCATCGGAGTGCGTCGTGAGATGAAGGTACGGACGATTTTTAACATCCTGGGGCCGTTGACCAACCCGGCGGGGGCGAAACGTCAACTCATGGGCGTGTTTGCTACTGACCTGACCGATATGCTGGCGCATGTGCTGGGCGCATTAGGTGCGAAATCGGCGCTGGTCGTCAGTGGGTACGGCGGGCTGGACGAGTTGACGACCACCGGCGTGAACACAATCAGCCATTATCAGAATGGCGCGGTGCGTACTTACGAACTTGACCCGCTGGACTATGGGTTCAAGGGTGCGAACATTCACGAACTCCTGGGTGACGATGCGCCCGCCAATGCGGCTATCCTGCGCGGTATTCTGAGTGGAGAGATTCAGGATGCCAAGCGTGATGTTGTCCTGCTGAACGGCGCGGCGGCGCTGCTGGCTGGTGGGCTGGTGACTGATCTGCGCTCAGGTATCGAAATGGCTACTGAGACGATAGATAGCGGCAAGGCGTTAGCGAAGCTGGATGCTCTGATTGCCTACAGCCAGGGGTTGAATTAACCGCCAGGGATGATATGAGCCTTTACGTCAAGACGGACACGGTGCTGGATAAAATTCTGGCGCATAAGGTAGATGAAATCACGGCGGCGCAAGCGCGGTTGCCTCTGGATGCAGTCAAAGGGCAGTTGCGCGACACCGCCCCGCCGCGTGACTTTCTGGCCGCGCTCCAACGGGATACGGTGGCGTTAATTGCGGAAGTGAAAAAAGCCTCTCCCAGCAAGGGGGTTCTCATGGAGGACTTCGACCCGGTAGCGTTGGCGATGATCTATGCGACCAACGGCGCAGCGGCGATTTCCGTCCTCACCGACGAGCGCTTTTTCCAGGGGCATCTCGATTACCTGCGGGCAGTTCGGGCGGTGGTCAATGTGCCGGTTTTGCGCAAAGAGTTTGTGATTGACCCATACCAGATATACGAAGGCCGGGCGGTGGGCGCGGATGCCGTCCTGTTGATTACGGCGGCGTTGGATGACGCCCATCTGGCTGATCTGCACGCCCTGGTGCTGGAATTGGGTATGACGCCGCTGGTTGAGGTGCATAACGAGGCGGAACTGGAACGGGCGTTGCAAATTGCTCCCCGGCTGATTGGTGTGAACAATCGTGATCTGAAAACCTTTCATGAAGACCTCGGAACGACGGCTCGGTTAGCGCGGCTCGTCCCGCCCGAAGTCACATTGGTGGCTGAGAGTGCCATTCGTCGGGTGGAAGATGTCCGATTGATGGGGCAGTATGGGGCGGGCGCGATTCTGGTTGGCGAATCGCTGGTCAAAGCTGGTAATATCCCTCAAAGAGTCCGCGAGTTCAGTACACAGCGACGTAAGGGGGAATCATGACCAGGGTTAAAATATGCGGTGTAACTACATTAGACGATGCGCTGGCCGCCGCTGAATATGGGGCGCATCTCCTGGGACTGAATTTTTATCGCCAGAGTCCGCGTTTTATTCATCCTGATAACGCCCGGATTCTCTGTGATGAATTGCGGGCGATGCTGGGCGATGCCTGCCCGACCCTGGTGGGCGTATTCGTGAACGCAACTGGCAGCGATATTGCCTATGTCGTGGGCCATGCGCGGTTGGATTTTGCGCAACTCAGTGGTGACGAATCCGATGCGGTGCTGGTTGAATTGCGCGGACGGGCATACAAAGCCATTCGCCCACCGAACATGACACTGGCGCTGGAAGATGTGAAGTATTATCGCTCCGTGTTTCCATCCGATGAACGCATTCCCTCGCTCCTGTTGGATGCCTACCATCCGAATCTTTACGGTGGCACCGGGGAGCAGGCGAGTGTGGAGGTGGCCTTAGCGGTGAAGGAGTTGGTGCCGCGCCTCATGCTGGCGGGTGGATTGACGCCGGAGAATGTCGGGGGACGAGTCGCGCAGATTCAACCCTGGGGGGTAGATGTTGCCAGCGGGGTTGAAAGCACGCCGGGGGTGAAGGATTACGACAAAATGCGAATATTCGCGGATGCTGCCAGGAATGCGTCATGACGGAAATACTGGATATCTATGATGACCAGTTGAACAAAATCGGCACGAAGGAACGCGGGGCTGTTCATCGTGACGGTGACTGGCACAAGGTATTTCACTGCTGGGTCGCTTACCGGGACGTATCCGGGCGCGATTTCGTGGTACTTCAACGGCGCGGGGCAAATACCGAAGTGTTTCCCAATCTGCTGGATATAAGCGCCGCCGGACATTATCAGGCGGGCGAAACCATCTACGATGGCGTGCGCGAAGTACAGGAAGAACTCGGCATCACGGTTGATTTTGACGACCTGATTCCGCTGGGAGTTCGTATCGGCATGGCGCGATACGAGAATTTGATTGACCATCAGTTCGCAGATGTGTTCCTGCTTATCCATGACCAGGACATCAGCACCTATCACTATCAGGTTGAAGAATTAGCCGGATTGGTTGCGTTGCCGGTGGATGAAGGGTTAGAACTGTGTGCCGGGGATCGGGATCGGGTGGAAGTGCGGGCTGTCGGCCTGCAAAGCAGAATAGTGACCATCAACAATGATGACCTGATTCCAACCCTTGATGATTATCTTTACAAGATGCTGATTCTCGTGAAGCGTGCCTTGAATGGCGAAAAACACCTGAGGATTTGACCGGATGGACTTCAGAATTGAACCGATGCAAACGGGCGATTGGCCCCAGGTCAGTATGATTTACAAAGAAGGCATTGATACCGGCAACGCGACATTCGAGACAACTGTGCCAGAATGGGCGGTATGGGATGAGAAACATCGCCCGGACTGCCGCCTCGTTGCTCGGCATAGCGAGTCGATTCTAGGATGGGCGGCACTGACTTCGGTTTCAAGCCGCTGCGTCTACGCGGGTGTAGCGGAAGTCAGTGTGTATGTGGCGGCGGCAGGGCGCGGCCAGGGCATCGGCAGAGCCTTGCTTGAGCGGTTAGTGGCGGAGTCCGAGCAGGCGGGATTATGGATGTTGCAAGCCAGTATCTTCCCGGAGAACATGACCAGCATCACGTTGCATACGGCCTGCGGCTTCCGTGAAGTGGGGCGCAGGGAGAAAATCGGCCAGATGAACGGCCTCTGGCGTGACACGGTTTTTATGGAACGGCGGAGTCGGATTGTCGGCGTTTAATGTCGTAGATGGGATTTTTTGATAATGACGGATCCTTATATTCAGACCAACACTGCTTCAGTCCCCGATGAGCGGGGTTATTTTGGCGAGTTCGGCGGGCGCTTCGTGCCGGAGACGCTGATTCCGGCGCTGGATGCACTCACTGCTGCTTACCGGGAGGCAATGGCCGACCCGGTGTTTCAGGCGGAATTCGCTAATTTGCAAAAGACTTACACCGGGCGTCCTACCCCGGTGAGCTACGCCAAACGCCTTTCGGAACACCTGGGCGGGGCGCAAATCTACCTCAAACGCGAAGATCTGGCGCATACCGGGGCGCATAAGATCAATAACGCCCTGGGGCAGGCGCTCCTGGCGCAGCGGATGGGCAAACACCGGGTTGTCGCGGAAACCGGCGCGGGGCAGCACGGCGTCGCCAGCGCCACTGCTTCGGCCCTACTCGGCATGGAATGTCATGTCTATATGGGCAGCGTGGACATCGCCCGCCAGCAGCCGAACGTGTTTCGCATGAAACTGCTCGGCGCGGAAGTCATCCCAGTGGAAAGTGGCAGTAAAACGCTCAAGGATGCGATTAATGAGGCGATTCGGGATTGGGTGACGAACGTCAACACCACGTTTTACCTGCTTGGTTCGGCGTTGGGGCCGCACCCGTACCCGATGATGGTGCGTGATTTCCAGAGTGTGATCGGCATTGAAGCGCGGGAGCAGATTGTCGAAATGGCGGGGCGGCTACCGGATGTATGTATCGCCTGTGTGGGCGGCGGCAGTAATGCGATTGGCCTTTTTCATGCGTTCCGTGAAGATGAAAATGTGGATTTGATCGGCGTGGAGGCCGGTGGACATGGTGTAGATAGCGGCGAACATGCCGCCCGTTTCGCTGATCCCCGCCTGGGGCGTCCGGGGGTGTTGCAGGGCACGCGCTCGTTTGTTTTGCAGGATGCCGACGGACAGATCATGAATACGCATAGTGTTTCCGCCGGATTGGATTACGCCTCGGTGGGGCCAGAACATGCCTGGTTACGCCAGCAGGAAAGGGCATTTTACACCCTGGCGACGGATGATGAGGCTCTGGAAGCCTTCCAGATGTTGAGCCAGTTGGAAGGCATTATCCCGGCGCTGGAAAGCTCGCACGCGGTGGCCGAGGTCATCAAACGCGCCCCCAATATGCCGAAGGACTCGGTTATCCTGGTGAATCTCTCTGGGCGGGGTGATAAAGACCTGGATACCGTGATTAAAGAGTTAGGCAGCCGTGCCTGATCTCTTGGCTTCGGTATGGATATGAGTTTATTCAGTGATTGGCTGAACGCATACGGCCAGGCCTGGGAAACCCATGACGCTGAACGAATTGGGCGGTTATTTGCCGAGGATGCACTGTACTACATTAATCCTTTTGCTGCGCCGCTGCGGGGTAGAAACGATGTTATCCGCTACTGGCAGGGTATCGCGCTGAAACAGAGGGACGTGCATTTTCAGGCGGAGACTCTCTCTATTACCGGATATACGCTGCTGGCACACTGGACAACGACGTTTCAGCGGGTGAAAAGCGGCAAAACGATTCACCTGGACGGTATTCTCCTGGCTGAGATCAATCCTCATCAGGAGTGTATATTTTTCAGAGAATGGTGGCATCGTCAGGCTATGCCATTCGAATGAATGTTATCGGGAAAGGCATTTATGTCTAGCGAAACGAAAACAATCACGCTCCGGGACGGGCGTACACTGGCTTATACCGAACATGGCGATCTATCCGGGCAACCCGTCATTTTTATGCACGGCAACCCCGGCTCACGGTTGATGCGCCATCCGGATGAAAGCATCGCGGAGTCGCTCGGCGTGCGGATGATTACGCCAGATCGCCCCGGCTACGGGATGTCAGATTTCCTGCCCAAACGCACTTTGCTGGACTTTCCTGGCGATATTGAGCAGTTGGCTGATTCGTTGGGAATCGGGGAATTTGCCGTTTTTGGCGTTTCGGCAGGTGGGCCGTGCGCGGCGGTGACAGCGTATAAACTGTCGGAGCGGGTGAAGGCCGCTGCGATAGTGAGTGGTGCCTCTCCGGTTGATCGGGACGGCGCATTTGAGGGGATGAATGATGCCTTCCGCGCAGCGTTCCAGATCAGTGCGAAATATCCCGGATGGCTGCTGCGCTATTTCACCGGGCGGCAGATGGCGGCGACGCTGGCGAACCCCGAAAAGGCGCTGGAAGTCGGAAATACGCGGCGTTCCGCTGCTGACCTTGCCCTCCTTGAAAACCCGGCCATCCGTGAGCAGGTCATCGGCTATTGGCAAGAGTCAGCCCGGCAGGGCGTCAAAGGCATCGTGCGTGAGGCGCAAATTCTGGCGTCGCCCTGGGGCTTCCGCCTGGAGGACATCCAGCCCCAAGCCCACCTGTGGTACTGGCAAGACGACACCGCCGTTCCGATGCAGATGGGTGAATACCTCGCCGCGCATATCCCCAACACGGTAACACACTTCTTGCCGGGCGGAGGACATCTATCGTTCCTCACGCACTGGCGTGAGATTCTGGAAGCACTGGTGGCGGGGTAGGGCAGTGGCCGAACACATACGTACCGTGAGTGCGCTGCTGGTGACGCCGGAGGGTAGGCTGGTGGCGCAGTTGCGCGATGATAAGCCGGAAATCGCGTTCCCGAATACATGGTCAACCCTGGGCGGGGGGATTGAGCCGGGCGAATCCCCGGCGGAGGCGATGCGCCGTGAACTGATCGAAGAAATCGAGTTCTGCCCGGAAATGACGTTCTGGCGCATCTTCACCCTGGAATTCGCCGCCCTGGACACCGAGTTTCAGGTTGAGGTACATACTTTTCTCGGTAGACTTGACCGGCCTCTAGCACAGGTCAATCTGCATGAAGGGCAGCGGTTAGCGGCCTTCAGCCATGACGAATTGGATGGTGTGGTCTTTGCATTCGGATTAGATCGGCTGTTCCGGGCGTTCTTTGAAACATACGGGAACGCTTTATGAGCGTGGCACTGGCGACGACCTTCCACCCACGCGGCGAAATTGGGCGGTTGCAACGGCTGTATCCGCAGTTACAGGCGCTTTATGACCATATCATTATCTCGATGCCGCCGGTTGCCGGACAGGAAGATGTCGAACAGGTGAAGTCGCTGCAGGGCGTGGTTGCCTTCGTGAACGATGAATGGCCTAAGGGCCGGTATATGGCGCTCAAAGCCGTGTCGGAGACGGACGCTGACTACGTACAGTATGCCGATATGGATAGGCTGCTGCGTTGGTTGGAAACCCGTCCCGACGAACTGCGACAAACCGTAAACCATATCCAGCAGAGTGAGTACCTGGTGATTGGGCGGACTGAACAGGCGTGGGCGACGCATCCTCAGGCCATGTTCCAGACGGAACACATCATCAACCGGGTGTTTTCAACGCTGCTCGGCCAGGAAATGGACTTCGGTGCTGGCTCAAAAGGACTCAACCGGGCAGCGGTCAAATACCTGGTTCAGCACGCGGCGCAAGACCGGGCATTAGGGGCGGATACCGAATGGGCGATTCTGCTGCATCACGCCGGATTCCGTGTTGAAGGTGTCTGTGTGGATGGTCTGGATTGGGAAATCCCCGACCAGCATCAGGAGCACGCCGCCGATTCTGACCGTCAGCAGGTGATGATTGCGGCCTATGACAGCGACGCGGAACGGTGGTCTTTCCGGGTTGGTGTGGCGGCACAGATTATCGAAGCTGGCCTGGACGCCTGGATGCGCGAAGTAGAGAAGGACTAAAGCGTTATGCGTTACCTGGAAATGCGGCGGCATACGATGCGTATCAAACCCGGCCAACACCTTTCCCAGGCCGGGGTAACTCTGGCGCGGCGCGTGGGCGAGACGATGGGGTCGTTTGAACGGGTCATCACCAGCACGATTCCCCGCGCCTACGAAACTGCGCTGGCGATGGGCTTCGCGGTGGATGAGCAGTTAGATGAGCTAGGCATGATGGATGAGGGCGTAGATGCCGAAGTGAGCTGGGATGAAGGATTCGCGTCCTGGGGCGTGGCGCTCAAACGGGATGGTGCGGCAGCGGCCTATAGCCGTAAACATGGTGAGTTCCTGCGTTCGGTAGTGGCGTCGCTTTCCGACGGGGGCGCGGCGTTGGTCGTCTCGCACGGCGGCATTTTAGAGGCCGGGGCGGTGGGCTGCCTGCCGGATGCTGACCATGTAACCTGGGGACGGTATTGCTCGTGGTGTGAGGGCGTGCGGCTGGCCTTTGAGGGTGGTAAATTCGTTTCGATAGAGATTCTGCGGGTTGAGTAGCGAAGAAGCTGCGCGGTTAGTGGGTGTAGGGGCATGATATATCATGCCCACGCGAGAAGATGGCCCGAACTGCGTGAGTCCTGGTAATCATAATGGGTATTAAGGAGAATGACATGGCACACACCGAGGCCATCCAGGGTGTAAGCGCGATTGCGGCGCTGTTCGCCCGTGCCAAAGAACAGAACCGGGCGGCGTTTCTGCCCTATTTCCCGGTGGGGTATCCCAATTACGCCGAGTCGTTGGACGCCATTACTGCGATGGCTGAGGCCGGAGTGGATGGTTTTGAGATCGGTGTGCCGTTCAGTGACCCGCTGGCCGATGGCCCGACGATTCAGGCGGCAACCCAGGTCGCGCTGGAAAATGGAATCACGGTGCGGAAATGCCTTGATGCGGTGCGGGAACTGCGCGGGCGCGGTGTGCAACAGCCGATGCTGCTTATGAGCTACCTTAATCCGCTGCTGGCCTATGGGGTGGACGCCTTTGTACGCGACGCCAAAGCGGCGGGTGCAGATGGGTTGATTATCCCTGACCTGCCACCGGAGGAAGCAGGACTGTTCAGTGAAGCCTGTTCCCGCGTAGGGCTGGCGATGGTGTTTTTCCTGGCGCCGACTAGTGACGAGCGCCGGATTGCTCTGGTGAATCAGGCGGCAACCGGGTTTATTTACGTGGTTTCCCTGACCGGTGTCACCGGGGCGCGGACGGAGTTACCGGTTGACCTCAAGGTGTTTATTGGCCGGGTGCGGGCGCACAGCGATAAGCCGCTGGTGTTGGGCTTTGGGATCAGTACGCCGGAGCAAGCCCGGAGTATGAACGGGCTGCTGGATGGCTTCATTGTGGGCAGCGCGTTGGTGAAAGCCGGGAAAGACGGTGCAGCGGCGACAGGTGCGCTGGCCGAGCAGTTGCGGGCGGCACTGGATTGAGAGTTATTGCCGTGAGGACCCAGAAATCGGCGAAATCAGTTACTGGCTTCACGATGGTAGGTTCTCTTTTGATTTCTGGCATTGTTGTGGCAGTTCTGACTTTTAGTATTCCGATTGTGTTTGGCATTCTCTCCTCCTCTGGGCGGTCAAGTCTGCCACAATTGAGATTGGCCTGGCAGCCACAAGGGCGAAAACTGGCTGTTTGCTGTGACGGCTGGGTAGCCGTGTTTAACGATGATCTTGAGCTGGTTAATCAGCGCCGTGATATGCCACAACCACCGGACGGCGAGATCACCAATGCGATTTCCTGGAACAGCACGGGTACCAAATTGGTCTTGGCTTATATAGGGGGAGTTGGTGTATGGGATTTGCAATCCGATACGACGACCCAACTGCCTGATGCGTTCTTTCCTGCGGCGTGGAGCAAGGAGGATGACTTAGTTGCAACAAGTAGTCGAAACCATACGATACAGATATGGAATGCGATGACTTATCAGCTTGAGATAGCGTTGCCGGGGTTTACTTATTCGGCGGAGCAATATAGCGATCTGGTCTATGCTTTACAATGGTCTGCAACCGGTAGATTTCTTGCAGGTCAATATAGCAGCGGTAAAGTGCGAGTCTGGAACATGCAGACGGGTGAACAGGTTTTCCTGTTCGAGGATGATGCCCGATCTATGTCTTGGGGCGCAGATACAGAACTGGCGATTACAGCGAAAAACACCCTTGAAGTATGGGACGTAGAAACCAATGCACAGGTTCAATCACTACCGGTAGTGGCTTCACTGGTGCGATGGAATCCCACTCGGAATCGTTTGGCTCTCCTGGTCGCAGGTGAAACAATGGAGATTTGGGAGATAGACAGTGCCGTGCGGCTTCGCCAATTTGAAGATCATGTGCGCCGCATTTCGGATATTCAATGGAACAGTGAAGGTACTATTCTGGCGAGTGTAGATATCCTTGGTAGAATTGATCTGTGGGATGTGGAAACCGGGAATAAGATCAAATCTGTCCAGGTTGAATGAGGCGCAGTTGGCGGAATTACACATATAGCATTGGTTAAGATAGCCAGGGTGCAGTTAAAACCTGTGAAGTATTTGACAAGTTGGTGAGCTTCTGTTACGCTTTGCGACATTCTGGAGAAAAACAGGGTTTATTGTCGGTGTCTGACTCCGTTCACGCACGTTTCGCCACCTATTATTATTACTTTGAGAGCCACATAGGGGATGGTGGAGTGTTGCGTGCCGGGTATACAGAGACAGTCCTGTAGACCAGAGTAAAATGGGAAAACCCAGAGGCGCAGAGCAAACGCTCCGCGCCTTTTTTGTTACTGAAGCGAAAAGGGGGGAGTATGACGATGATGTTCCGGGGCGTGCGTGGCGCGACCACAGTCGAGAGTAACACAGTGGATGTAATTCTCGCCGCGACAAAGGAACTCCTGGTGGCGATGATTGACGCCAACGGGATTGAGGAGGATGATGTCGCCAGCGTGGTGTTTACGACCACGCCGGACTTAAACGCGGTGTACCCGGCGAAGGCTGCGCGGGAATTGGGCTGGCAGCGAACGGCGCTGCTGGGGTGCCTGGAAATGGATGTGCCAGGTGGGTTGGCACGCTGCATCCGTATCCTGATTCACTGGAATACAACCAAAACGCTGGACGAAATCCAGCACATCTTTTTGCATGACGCGGGACGTTTACGTCCCGACCTCAGCCCAGCACCAACGCCGCCGCAGAGTCGGGGTCAGTAGTCGAAAACAGTTCATCAATAAGCGGATTCGTAGGGGCGCATGGCGTGCGCCCTGCCTTGATAACACACAAAATCCCGCATAGATGAAAGTGAAGGATTTATGATCGTCGTAATGAAAGTAAAGGCTTCAGCCAAAGCAATTTCAGATGTGATCGCCCGGATTAAGCACGACGGCTACGTGGCGCACCTTTCCGAAGGCGCGGATCACACGATTATTGGTGTGGTTGGCGAAAGCGCTACGCCGCTGCTTGAAGAAAACTATGCCACGATGGACGGCGTGGAAAACGTGATGCAACTTTCTGTCCCCTACGAACTCGCCAGTCGTCACTTTCACCCTGGCAATAGCCTCGTGCCGTTGAATGGCTCGCAGATGGGCGGGAACAAGGTGCTCGTCATCGCCGGGCCGTGTTCGGTGGAAAGCCGGGAGCAGATCATTGAAACCGCCTGTGCCGTTAAGGAAGCCGGGGCGACGGCCTTACGAGGCGGGGCCTTCAAACCGCGCACCTCTCCCTACAGTTTCCAGGGACACGGCGAAAAGGGGTTGCAATGGCTGGCCGAAGCACGCGAGGTGACCGGACTACCGGTTGTCACGGAGGTGATGGACCCGGCGCTAGTGCCGTTGGTCTGTCAATATGCTGATGTGCTGCAAATCGGGGCGCGGAATATGCAGAATTTCACGTTGTTGAATGCTGCTGGGGAAAGCCAGCACACTATTCTCCTCAAGCGCGGGATGAGCAATACGGTTGAGGATTTGCTGATGTCGGCGGAATATATTTTGGCGCAGGGCAACCGACGGGTGATGCTTTGTGAGCGCGGGATTCGCACGTTTGAGAAAGCGACGCGCAACACTTTTGACCTGAACGCCATTCCGGTTCTGAAGTCGCTGACTCATCTGCCAGTGATCGCGGATCCGAGTCATGCCGTTGGCCTGTGGGAGTATGTCGAAGCCATTTCGCGTGGTGCGGTGGCGGCAGGGGCGGACGGATTGATTATCGAAGTGCATCCCAGACCGGATGAAGCCCTTTCGGATGGTCGCCAGAGCCTGAAACCAGAGCGTTTCAAGTCCTTGATGGAACAGGTGCGGCGGGTAGCCGAAGCGGTAGGACGTACCGCGTAAGGAGGCCAATATGCAGATTCGACAGGCGACTCTGGCCGATGCCGAAATTGTCGGGCGGCTTATTTGTGATGTGCAGCAGCTTCACGCGGACGCGCTGCCACACCTCTTCAAACCGGCAGATGACCCGGCGCTGTTTGTGGCCGACTGCCGGGAACGGATTCTGGTCAACCCGGATGGATGGGTGTTCGTCGTTGAAGATGATGGGGAAGCCATTGGGTACGTGTATGCTCATGTGAGCGAAAGACCTGAAAACGCATATACCTATGCGCGAAGAATGATTCATATTGACCAGATTTCTGTCAAACCCGACTATCAGGGCGGAGGATATGGCCGGGCGCTGATAAATGCCGTGTTTGACCTGGCTCGCCGAGAAGGTGTTGAGCGTGTTACATTGGGCACTCTGGGGTTCAATACACAGGCGCAGGGTTTCTTCCGCAAGATGGGTTTTGATGTGTTTACTTACCAAATGGATGTGTATTTGAAAGAGGAACTATGAGTCCGGGTGGCTTTAGCTGCCGTCACCTGACCATTGTTGGCCTGGGGTTGATGGGTGGCTCAATGGCGCTGGCTTTGCGCGGGGTGGCGGATACAATTACCGGGGTTGACCCCGATGAAGCTACACGCCGCTATGCGGTGGAGCATTTCATTGTGGATCAGGCGACGGATGACCTCAAAGAAGGGGTGAAGGATGCCGATGTGGTCATCCTGGCCGCTCCTGTGCGGGTTATCCTGGGGATGATCGAACGGCGTATTGGTTCATATCTGCGTTCAAACACGCTGCTGGTTGATATCGGCAGTACCAAAGAGGATATTTGCGATGCGATGGGGCGCTTGCCCATTGGGATTCAGGCGGTTGCCTGTCACCCGATGACCGGGAAGGAACGCAGCGGCATCACCGCCAGCGACGCGACTCTCTACCGGGGCAGGCCGTTCGTGCTGTGCTCCACGCGGCGTACCACGCCAGCCGCCCGGCTGCGGGCACTGGAACTGGTCGAAACGCTGCAAGCCGTCCCCTTTGAGATGGACGCCGTGCGCCATGACCGGCTCGTCGCGGCCATCAGCCATTTGCCGTATTTGCTGAGTTCGGCGTTGGTGGCAACCGTGGCAAAAGAAGGCGAAAGCGACGCGACGGTATGGGAATTGGCAGCGGGTGGTTTTCGGGATATGTCCCGGTTAGCCGGGAGCGATGTTGAGATGATGGGCGACATCCTGAGTACCAACACGCAAGCGGTAGCGACACTGTTGGCCCTGTTCCGGGTGCAGTTGGCGCTGCTGGAAGCCAAACTCATCTCGCGGGATGATAAGGAAGTAACCGAGTTTTTACGCCCGGCACGGGAAGCCCGTTTAGATTGGTATCGTGGATACGAAAGTAAGGCGAAATGATAATGGATAGGGCGAAAGATCAATTCGTGGTGAATCCCGGTGTGCCGCTGCGGGGGACGACGGCGGTTCCGGGCGATAAGTCCCTCTCCCACCGGGCGGTACTCCTGGGGGCGCTGGCGGCGGGTGTGAGCCAGGTGCGCGGTTGGTTGGCGGCGGGCGATACCGAAGCTTCGCTGCGGGCGATTCAGGCGTTGGGCGTGCCGGTTGAACGGCACAGTCGGAATGAATTGACGATACATGGTGGGAAACTCTCCCCGGCAGCGGGAGCGCTTGACTTGCTGAACGCTGGGACGGGAATACGGTTGTTGGCGGGGATTATGGCCGGGCAGCCCTTTGGTAGTGTACTGGATGGCAGCGAACAACTGCGACGCCGCCCGATGAAACGCATTTTAGCGCCGTTACAGATGATGGGCGCGGACATTCATTCAGTAGAGAATCATGCACCGTTGATGATCCGCCCAGCAGAATTACACGGAATCCAGTATGATATGCCGGTAGCCAGTGCCCAGGTCAAAAGTGCCGTGCTGCTGGCGGGGCTGTTCGCTAAAGGTGCGACGACGATTACCCAGCCTGGCCCGGCGCGTGACCACACCGAACGGATGCTGTCGGCGATGGGCGCAGACCTGTCGGTAGAGGGTGATACCGTCGTGTTGAATCCGGGGAATGTGCTTCAGCCGGTGGATATGATCGTTCCGGGCGATATTTCTTCGGCTGCATTCCTGATTGCGGCGGCGCTGCTGGTGCCGGGGAGCGACATCACCCTGACCGGTATCAACCTCAACGAAACCCGTACCGGGCTGCTGGACGTGCTGCTGGCGATGAACGCGGACATCACGATCACCGAAACCGGGCTGGAAGCTGGCGAGCCGGTGGGTACAATACGGGTGCGCCACAGCGTGTTAAAGGGAACGGATGTCGGTGGTGATAAGGTCGTGCGGATGATTGACGAGTTCCCGATTCTAATGGTTGCTGCGCTGGGTGCGGAAGGCACCACCATTGTCCGCGAGGCTGAAGAATTGCGCGTTAAAGAAACGGATCGTTTGGCCGTAATGACGGCTGAACTGCGCAAACTGGGCGCGGAAATTACTGAAACGAAAGATGGTTTTGTCATCACTGGGCCGCAGGACTTGATGGCGGGTGTCGTAGACGGCCACGACGACCACCGGATAGCCATGAGCATGGCTGTGGCCGGACTGGTGGCAGAAGGCCGGACAACCGTACTGGACGCTCGCTGTGCAGGCGACTCGTTCCCCGGCTTCGCGGAAACATTGGTTAGCCTGGGCGCGGACGTGCGGGTGAGTGAGATGTAAAACGCTATGTGGTCGTTATTTGGCAGGATGGTGCGTAACCTGGTAATTTTCAGTGCGGTTTCCCTGCTCTGGTTTATTGTTGGTGCGATCATATCTGTTGTCATCGCATTGGTGTATGTGAATAGCAGCGCGTATTGTCGGGATTGCGATACTGGCCTGGGATTATGCGGAATCGGCTACTGTCTGGGCACGATAATAATGTTAGTTTTGTCGCTTTGGTTTCTACGGCGGATAAGCATAAAGAGAAGGAACGCTGACCATATGGACAGTAATTTTTCATCGGGCGAATCCGCCAATGACAAATAAAGTCGGCATTATCGGCTGGCCGGTGGCGCACAGCATCAGCCCGGCCATACACAATGCGGCCTTCGCGGCACTCGGTATGACCGACTGGCATTATGATGCTGTACCCATCCCGCCGGACATCGTGCGCCAGGGACTCAAAACGCTCAAAGGGGAGGGTGGTTATGTGGGGGTGAATGTGACCATCCCGCACAAGCAGACTGTCATCCCCTATGTGCGCCCTGACGAACGGGCGCGGGCGGTGGGTGCGGTGAATACCATTGATTTCCGTGATGATACAGCGACCAATACCGATGTGTTGGGTTTTATTGGTGATCTGGAAGCGTACGATGTGCCGCTGGCCGGGACGCGAGTCATTGTCCTGGGGGCAGGGGGGGCAGCGCGGGCAGCGGTCTATGGCCTGGCGCAGGCCGGGGCGGAGGTTGTCGTCGTCAACCGCACCCGCAAACGGGCGCAGGAAATGCTGGCGAATCTGGCGCTTTCGGCCAATCTGAGTGGTGTTGAAGTCATGACGTTGGATGATGCGGCGGAGTGGGGCGCGGGGCTGATTGTCAACTGTACCTCGGTGGGCATGTGGCCGCATACGGAAGAATCGCCCTGGATAAATGGCGTGCCGTTTCCCAAAGGCGTGACGGTTTACGATATGGTGTATCGCCCAGAAAAAACACTGCTGATGAAACAGGCCGAGGCAAATGGTGGACGTGCCATAGGCGGATTGGGTATGCTCGTCCGGCAGGGGGCAAAATCCTTTGAAATCTGGACAGGACAACCCGCGCCGGTAGACGTGATGTTGGCGGCGGCCAGGGATGCGCTGGGAGCGAGGTAATACATGATACGGTTTCTGACCGCCGGAGAATCACACGGCCCACTGTTGACCGCCATCCTGGAAGGGTTTCCGGCGGGTGTGCCGCTGACTCCTGACGACATCAACAGCGAACTATTCCGCCGCCAGCAGGGCTATGGCTCTGGCGGGCGCATGAGCATTGAGCGCGATACGGTACGCATCACTGCCGGGGTGATGAACGGCAAAACCACCGGGGGGCCGATTGCCTTACTGGTCGAAAATCGGGATTTCAAGAACTGGAAAGAACGCGACATTCCGCCGATGACCACGCCGCGCCCCGGCCATGCTGACCTGACCGGCGCGGTCAAATACGGCTACCGGGAACTACGGTTGGCGTTAGAGCGGGCCAGCGCCCGCGAAACAACGATGCGTGTTGCGGCGGGGGCAGTCTGCAAACGGTTGCTGGCGGAGTTCGGCATCATAGTTGGCGGTTATGTCGTGCAGATTGGCGACGTAGTGGGGGAAATCCCGGCGGAAATGCCCTATGCGGAGCGTTTCCGTGCTGCGGAGGAGAACGACGTGCGCTGTCCAGCGTCGGACTCAGCAGCGGCGATGCGGGAAGCCATCCGGCAGGTGAAAATTGACAAGGACACGCTCGGCGGCATTATGGAGATCGTCGCGCTGGATGCCCCGCCGGGATTAGGCTCGCATGTGCATTGGGATCGACGGCTGGATGCGCGAATTGTGGCGGCGATGGTGAGTATCCATGCCATGAAGGGGGCGGAAATTGGCCCCGGCTTCGCGAATGCGACCCGACGCGGTACGCAGGTGCAGGATGAAATTATCCTCAATGACGATGGCGACAGCCTGGGGCGGCATACCAACCGGGCGGGCGGCATCGAGGGGGGCATCTCAACTGGAGAACCGATTGTGGCGCGGGTCGCCATGAAGCCGATTGCGACGGTGTTGCAAGGAATCGACTCGGTGAATCTGGCAACCGGGCAACCGGAGGCCACCACTTACGAGCGCAGCGATTTCTGTGCGTTGCCTCGCGCTATTCCGGTGGGGGAAGCGATGTTGGCGCTGGTACTGGCCGACGCACTGCTGGAAAAGCTCGGCGGTGACAGCCTGGATGAGATGCGCCCGCGTTTTGAGGCACTGCGGCAGGCGCGGTTGAGTGATTTGCTGATGGATAACACTGAATGGCGCTTCGGCTATGAGTAGTGATCGCAATATCGTGCTGACCGGGTTTATGGGGACGGGGAAAACCACTGTCGGCCATTTGGTGGCGGCGCGGCTTAAACGGGAGTTTATAGATACCGATGCGGAGCTTGTGCGGCGTGACGGACGGGCGATCCCCGATATTTTCGCGCAGGATGGCGAGGCCGCATTCCGGGCGATGGAACGGCGCTTATGTCGTTTCCTGGCCGCGCACCGGGGCTATGTGATTGCTACGGGTGGCGGGATGCTGGTAGATGATGGCAACCGCCGCGTGATGCTGGCCTCCGGGCTGGTCATCTGTCTGAATGCGACGCCAGAAGCGATTGAACAGCGGGTTGGTGATACTGCTGGGGAGCGTCCGCTGCTGCGCGATGATTGGCAGGCGCTGCTTGCAACTCGCCAGGCGGCGTATGCCGCGATTCTCCATCAAATTAACACCACCAGCAAAACGCCGGAAGAAGTAGCTGAGGAGGTTATCGCCCTATGGCAGCAATCCGCGTAACCGCGCCCGGCGGCGATTATGACATTCTGATTGAGCCGGGTTTGCTGCGGCGTGCCGCATCCTGGGGGCTGCGTGGTCGAGTAGTCGTCATCACCAACACGACCATAGCGCCGCTGTATGGTGAAAGTCTGGCGCGACAACTGGACGCCGCTGTGTTGACCATGCCGGATGGCGAACAGTACAAGACGCTCGAAACGGTTGCCGAGTTGTACGCCGGGTGTGTTTCCGCCGGGCTGGATCGGGGTGGGACGGTGGTCGCGCTGGGCGGTGGCGTAGTGGGCGATACCGCCGGGTTTGTGGCGGCGACCTATATGCGTGGCGTGCGATTGGTGCAAGTGCCGACGAGTCTGCTGGCGATGGTGGATTCAAGTGTGGGGGGCAAAGTCGGCGTGGACTTGCCACAGGGCAAGAATCTAGTTGGCGCGTTCAAGCAACCGGATAAAGTGTTGGTTGATCCTGAAACCCTGACAACGCTGCCCGAACGTGAATGGCGCTGTGGATTGGCGGAAGTCATCAAACATGGCCTGCTGGCTGATCCTGAACTGCTTGAAATGGCTTCGTGTAGTCAAAACAACACACAACAAGCTGCCGAACTCGTGTGCCGGGCAGTGCAGGTCAAGGTGGACGTGGTGCAGCAGGACCCGTTTGAGCAAAGCATCCGCGCTCACCTGAACCTGGGGCATACCTTCGCCCACGCCGTTGAGCAGGTTTCCAGTTATCGCTGGCCGCACGGTGAAGCGGTGGGGGTAGGGCTGCTGGCAGCGGGGCGGTTGTCCCACAAATTAGGATTGTGCGGTACAGACCTGACAGAGCAGATCGAAACGATTCTGCAAATTGTCCAACTCCCGCAGCGTTTGGGCAACCTCGACCCGGAACTCCTTTACGAAGCGATGCACACTGACAAAAAATGGCAGAATGGAAACTCTCGCTTCGTACTGTTGCGCGGAGTAGGGAGGGCGGAAATAGTGAAAGATGTCGCGCCGGAAGTGATTATTGCCACATTAAAGGAACTCCAATGAGTAAACAGGTACTGCTGCTGCACGGCCCGAACCTCAACCTGCTGGGTACACGCGAACCGGAAACCTATGGCTCAACCACCCTGGAACAGATCAACCAGCGTGCAGTGGCGCACGTTCAGGTGTATGGCGTCGAATTACGGGCTAAACAATCCAACCACGAGGGCGAACTCATAGACGCTTTGCACGATACCCGTACCTGGGCGGGAGGAGTCGTCTTTAACCCCGGTGCATATACCCATACCTCTGTTGCACTGCGGGACGCCATCAGCGCGATTATGCTTCCAGTGGTGGAGGTTCATCTCTCCAATGTTCACGCCCGTGAGGCGTTCCGCCACGTTTCCCTGTTAGCGCCGGTCTGTGTCGGACAGATCAGCGGATTTGGCTGGCGCAGTTATCTGTTGGGGTTAGATGCGCTGCTGGGGCATCTCGGTTGGTTACAGGAATCATAAAGAGTAGATATGACCACACGCGAAGAAGTAATGGCCGCGATCAGCGACCAGAAAATCCACTTTATTGACCTCTGGTTTACCGACATCACCGGGTTAGTCAAAAGTATCACCCTGCCGGCCAGTGAGGTTGAAAACGTCCTGGAAGAAGGCGCACACTTTGATGGCTCCACCATCGAAGGTTTTGCGCGAGTCGCCGAAAGCGACATGGTGCTGATACCCGACCTGGATACATTTGCTGTGCTGCCCTGGGACCCGCCGGAAGAACGTACCGCCCGCCTAATCTGCACTGTACATACCGTTCAGGGAGAGCCATTCATTGGTGACCCGCGTATTGTCCTAACGCGCATGAGCGAACAGGCCGAAGCGATGGGCTTCACCTATAAAACCGGGATTGAGTTGGAATTTTTCCTGTTCCGGGCGACTGAGGATGGGGCGAATCCGCTACTGCCCCAGGATCGCGCCGGGTACTTCGATATGTCCACCGGGCAATCCCAGAGTATCCGCCGCAAGATGTTAGCGACGCTTTCCGCCCTGAATATCCCGGTAGAGTCCACCCACCATGAAATCGGCTCCGGCCAACACGAAATTGACCTGCGTTTTGACCGCGCCCTCGCCTCAGCAGATAAGGTTCTGACCTCGCGCGTGGCGCTGAAAACCATCGCCCAGCGCCAGGGGCTGTACTGCACATTCATGCCGCGACCGGTGGAAAACCTGCCCGGCTCTGGAATGCACACCCACCAGAGTTTGCACGATCTACAAACCGGTGACAATAGCTTCGCGCAAACCGGCGATCAGTACGGTTTATCACCAACGGCTCGGCATTTTCTGGCCGGGCAGCTTCATCATGCGCGAGCGCTGGCGGCGGTGTTAGCCCCACTGGTCAATTCCTACAAACGCCTGGGGACCAGTTTTGAAGCGCCAGTTTATGTCACCTGGGCGCATATCAATCGTGGCGCGTTAATCCGTGTGCCGCATATCGCCCCCGGGCGGGAGACTCACACCCGGTTAGAACTGCGCTGCCCTGACCCTAGCAGCAATCCCTACCTGGCGAGTGCCGTCATGTTGGCCGCCGGGCTGAATGGCATTCGCCAGCAGATGCAATTGCCAGAACCGTTGGAGGAAACCCTGTTCCAGCAAGATCCGAGTCGCCGTCGCCGCCTGGAAGTTTTGCCGACCTCATTAGGGGAAGCACTGGACGCACTGGCACAGGATGAAGTCATTCTTTCCGCGCTTGGCCCGTTTATCAGTGACCGTTACCTGGCAGCCAAACGGCAGGAATTCGACGCCTATAATCGCCAGATTACACCCTGGGAACTGGAACGGTACTTTAGCCACTATTGAGAATAAGCTGGTGGATGCGATTCAGGGCATCGGTGGACTGTTCCACATGCACGATCAGCGAGAGGCTGCATCCGGTTGGTCCTTGCATCAGCGCCAGGATGGGAATGCCGGACATAACCTGTAAGATACCAGCGGTCACGGCAGAGACTTCGTTCAGGTAATCCCCGATCACCGTGATGATACTAACGGGTTTGAGTTCCCAGTGCTGGGTGTTGCGATTCGCCTTCAGTGAGCTCCCCAGCGTGGTTTGAATATAGTGTGATGCGTTTGGCCCAGCGGCGGTTGGCGTCAGAAAATATACCGCGTAATAGGTAGATGAGCGCGACGAGGTTGCGACATCGGCGTGTCCTGGCGGCACGGCCTTCACAACCTGCTCAACGATCTCTTCCAGTGTGGGAATCACACTCGATAGGGGGACAGTCAGCCCGAAACCTGGAATGGATGTGACGGCTTTGATGACATGTGAAGTATGCGGGTTATACTGGTGAATCAGCGTACCAGCCCGGCGTGGATTCCTGAAATTCTTGACCCGAACCGGGATTTGCTGCTCTCGAAGCACCTCCATCATGTGGGTGTGCAGGATACGCGCACCAAAATATGCTAACTCTGACACTTCCTCATAGGACAAACGCGGAATCACCTGGGCGCTGGAGATGACCTGTGGGTCAGCCGTCATCAGTCCGTCTACGCCCGTCCATATCCATACCTCTTGTGCTTGCAGGCAGCTTCCCAGAATCGCCGCCGTATAGTCACTTCCGCCGCGCCCCAGGGTGGTTGTTCGCCCCGAACTGTCCGTGCCGATAAACCCGGTCACTACTGGGATAATCTGACGATCCAGGATTGGATTCAGATGGCTGGTTACACGATGCTGGGTTTCGGTCAGTGTTGCTGTGGCGCTGCCGATGGTATCATCTGTAATGATGAGGCCGGTGCCATCAATAGCCACACTCGGAATACCGTTCTGGCGGATCAAAGCCGCGACAATGCGAGCCGTCAGCCGTTCGCCCATCCCGATAGTCGCATCATAATGAACCATCGCTTCCTGTTGGGTATGTGCGTTTGCTATATCCTGGTATAAATTGAGCATTTCCAGCAGCAGACGGTCAATTTCAGCTTCCAGAGCCGCTTTCTCGTTGATTTCCAGCGGCAGTGTCCCGGCCAGTGCCACATGGCGGGTGCGCAGATTTGCGACAGTGCGCCGGTAGCCGCGCTGGTCGCCTAGGCGTGCCATGTCCGTCGCTTCAATCAAAACATCGGTGACACCATCCAACGCTGAAACCACCAGAACCAATCGCTCCCATTGATGGCTCTCGTGCAGTACAATATTGAGAGTTTGTGTAAGGGCGGAAGTAGTGCCGACACACGATCCGCCGAATTTCATCACTAATGTGCCCATCATTTCCCTTACCACTTGCAGGCGGCCTGGTATGAAATGGATTGTCAGCTTGTATCCAGGTGAAAAAATCGTAATGGCAGTGGTTTTGAGAGACTAACATTTGTGCTGGTGTGTGTCAATATTTTGCCAGATCATGATTCTCCGCTTATTATAGGATGCGTATGAGTTTTACTGTTGAGTAGGAGTGTTATAAGAACTGACTATGGCTCAGATAAGCGAACAAACACCTACAATTGCTGGGGTGCGTTTCCAGAAAATCGGCAAGTTGTATCATTTTGATTATAGTCCCTATCCTGATTTGAAGCCGGGTGATTTCGTCATTGTTGAAACCGCGCGCGGGCGGCAAATGGGGCAGGTGATGGGATTTGCCCCTGCGGATAAGGCCTTGCATGAATATCGTTCTATTTTGCGGATAGCGACTCCCCGCGATCTGGTATTACAGCAACAGTGGCAGGCGCAGCAGGACCAGGCACTGGAAAAGTGCCTGGAAATCGCAAACCGCGTCGGCGGGTTTGAAGAAGTCCAGTTCGTGGCTGCGGAGTATAACTATGACGGCAGCCGCCTGACTATTCTCCTAAGTGCGGAAGACAAGGTGAATACCGGCAGGTTGTGGTATGAGATGGACAAAACCTTCCCGGCGCAGATCGAAATGCGACAGATTGGCCCACGTGACATCGCCAAACTGTTGGGCGGGTATGGTGCATGCGGTGAACTTCGCTGTTGTAGCACTTTTCTAACGGACTTCAGCCCGATCTCAATCAAGATGGCGAAAGCCCAAGGAATTTCTCTTAATCCATCTGAAATTACCGGGATGTGTGGTCGACTGCGCTGCTGCCTGGTCTATGAATATGAGCAGTATGCTGAGGCCCGTAAACACCTACCGAAGAAGAACAAGAAAATCGGCACGCCTTTTGGCGAGGCAAAGGTGATTGATGTTCATCCACTGCAGGATGCGGTCACGGTGATTACGGAAGAAGGTCGCCAGTTAGTCTACCGTGACGACATTATCCCTCTGGAGGAGTGGAACGCGCTGCAAAAGAAGTCCAAAGAACCATGCAGTAAACAGGAAAATGGTGAATGTGACTGCGGCGCAAAGCCAGGCAAGCGGTCGACCAAAGGTGGGAGTGATGACTCTGATTCCTGATTCCAATGGGGTGCGCCGGGTGATGGGGATTTTCGCTCACCCGGATGACCCTGAGTTCTTTGCCGGCGGGACGTTTGCCCGGTGGGCGGCGGAAGGTGCGGAGATCATCTTTGTACTGGCAACCAGCGGCGATAAGGGTAGCGATGACCCGGAAATGACCCACGCGCGGCTGATTGAAATTCGGGAACAGGAAGAACGGAAAGCCGCCGCTGCGTTAGGCGTGAGCGAAGTGGTTTTTCTGCGGTATCCTGACGGTGAGTTGCAGCCTACCCTCGACCTGCGCCGGGACATTGCCCGAATGATCCGGCTCAAACGCCCGGATGTAGTAGTCACCTGCGATCCGACTGCGTTCTGGTATGGCACATCGTCCATCAATCACCCCGATCACCGGGCGATTGGCGCGGCGGTTTTGGATGCTGTGTATCCGGCGGCGCGTGACCGCCTCAATTTCTTTGAACTGGTACGGGACGAAGGCCTGGATCCGCATAAAGTTCGGCAGATTTATATCTGTGGGACGACGCAGCCCTCCACTAAAGTAGACGTTTCGGCCTATCTCGAAACGAAAATCAATGCGCTGCGCGAACATCAGAGTCAGATCAAGGACATGGATGGGTTGGCGGAACGACTGCGGTCCAACCGGGACCCCGAATCGCCGGAAGACCAACCCCGTTATATGGAATCATTTCGTGTCATTACGTTTAATCGGTAAGGAATTGGCATGACCACCATAGATTTTAGAGCGGAGGCGGAACAACTGCGTGATGAGTTGGTTGCCCGCCGCCGTGATTTGCACATGCACCCGGAACTCGCGTTTGAAGAATTTCGCACTTCGGGTATCGTGGCGGATGAATTGACCCGGCTTGGTATGGAAGTCCAGCGGGGTGTGGGGCAAACAGGAGTCATCGGGATTCTGGATGGTAGCCAGGCTGGCCCAACCGTTCTGGTACGGGCTGATATGGATGCGCTGCCTATTCAGGAAGAAAATGACTATGCTTATGCTTCTACCGTACCGGGCAAGATGCACGCTTGCGGGCATGATGGGCATACCACGATTGCCCTGGGGGTTGCCAAACTGCTTTCCCGGCGGCGTGACCAGTTGGCAGGGCGGGTCAAGTTTGTGTTCCAACCAGCGGAAGAAGTTGTGGGCGGCGCCAAGGCGATGATTGCCGACGGCGTGCTGGAAAATCCGCGCCCGGATGTCAGCGTGGGGCTGCACCTGTGGAACGGGATGCCACTCGGCCAGCTAGGCGTGGCGGACGGCCCGGTGATGGCCGGTTCTTCGACCTTCACCCTGATGGTGACGGGCAGAGGCGGCCATGCGGCTTCTCCACAAACCACCGCTGACCCGGTGGTCTGTGCTGCACAGTTAATCATGGCTTTTCAGAGCATCGTCAGCCGCAACATGAATCCGCTCGATAGTGCAGTGATTTCCGTCACGCAGCTTCAGGCTGGAACCGCCTTCAATATCATCCCACAGACGGTTCGGATGACTGGCACGATTCGCACCTTCCGACTGGAAGTGCGCGATATGGTAGACCGACGAATGCACGAAATCAGCAAGGCGATATGTGAGGCCATGAACTGTACTGCCGAACTGAAGATCAACCATCATGTGCTGCCCGTGACCAATGATGCTGAAGTCAGCCAACGGCTGCGTGATGTTTTCCGCCGCTACGTGGGCGATAACGGGCTGGTGACTAGCGAGCGCACAATGGGTTCGGAAGATGTCGGGTTGTTTATGGATGACATCCCCGGGATGTATTTCTTTGTCGGCGCAGAAGCCCCTGATCGAGAGACCTACTTTGGTCATCACCATCCCCGCTTCGATTTTGACGAGGACGCGCTGCCGTTGAGTGTGGCTTTACTCACCGCAGCGGTGGCCGAATATATACTGCCGGGGTAGGTATGGCGTCGAATAATGTGCTGCGCTGGCGTGATGGTCGGGGCTGGTTCGTGTTTTCCGGCTCGACGGGCAGTGACGTGGTACGGGCGGCGGCATTAGGCCGGGCGTCCGCCGACGGTGGGCTGGCTTATGTGTGTATGGGTGCGGCAGATGCCTGTGAACAGGTGTTGGAAGACCTGGAAGACCTGGGCGCACCGTCTGGCTATCTGGTGGATGTGCTGTCCGAAGCAGATGACGCTGTCCGGGAAAAGCTCTCTGAAGCCGGTATCATTGTCATCAGTGAGGCAGGCGACGCCGGAGCGATTCGTTCGGCATTGATGGGGGCGGCTGCTGAGGGTATTCTGGCGGCGTATGCCAACGGCGCATTAATCCTGTTGGAAGGTGCGGCGGTGGCGGTTGCTGGAAACTGGATTGCGCTGGACAATGGGGATGTGCTAACCGGTCTTTCCTGGGTGGACTCGGCGGTTTTCGTGCCGGGCGCGGCGCGTGTCAGTGACTTCCCGGAAGTGCGTGGCGTGCTTGTTGACCAGCCCGAAGCGGTGGCGGTGGGTATCGGCGCGGATTCGGCATTGGTGTTGGGACCGGATGGTGAAATCGAAACGTGGGGACGGCGGCATATCAGTATTGTTCTGGGCAGCGGCTATAATCAGTAAGGTGTTTGTAAGGGCGCAAGGCCTTGCTACAGCGAATAAGATTGCCCGTCTGAAAGTAAAGGAAAACAAAAGTGCCTGCAACGATTCTGGTAGGGGCGCAGTGGGGGGATGAAGGTAAAGGCCGGGTCGCAGACTGGCTGGCGGCACAGTCGGACATTGTGGCGCGGTTCGCCGGGGGTGATAATGCCGGACATACCGTCTATGTGGACGAAACCGTCTTTAAGTTGCATTTAATCCCTTCCGGTATTTTGCATGACCAGGTGACATGCGTGCTGGGCAATGGTATGGTCATTAACCCGGTCAACCTCGTCAAAGAGATGGATGGCCTGCAAGCGATGGGCGTAGACATATCTCCATCCCGCTTAATCATCAGCACGCGGGCACACATCATCACCCCGGCACACATCGCGCTGGATGCGGCTTCAGAAAAGGCACGGGGTGCCGAGGCGATTGGTACAACGCTGCGTGGTATTGGCCCGGCTTACCTGGATAAAACCGGGCGGCAGGGGATCCGTACTGGTCTGATGGCGCAGGAAGAAGCCTTTGCCGATGCGCTTTACGAGATGGTGAAGCGGACAAATGTGATTTTGGAACAGCAGTACGGTGTGGAGACACTCGACCCGCAGGCCGCCGCCCAATCCTACTTGGAAGCCGCGCTACGGTTACGACCTTATCTGCGGGATGTAGCGGTTTATCTCAACCAGCGTATGAACGATGGGGCGCGGGTACTGTGCGAAGGGGCGCAGGGGACACTGCTGGATGTGGATCACGGTGATTACCCGTTCGTCACCAGTTCATCGCCAACTTCCGGTGGTGCGCTCACCGGACTGGGCTTTGGGCCGAAGCGTGTGGATCGGGTGGTTGGCGTTGCCAAGTGCTTCAGCACGCGAGTAGGCGGTGGGCCGATGGTCACCGAATTGCACGGCGAACTGGCGGATCGGCTGCGTGGCACGGGTGAGCATTTCTGGGATGAATACGGGACGACCACCGGACGTCCGCGCCGCTGCGGCTGGCTGGATGCGGTGGCACTCCGTTATGCGGCAGAGGTCAATGGCTTTACGGAACTCGTTCTGACGAAACTGGATGTATTGAGCGGTTTTAACGTGCTAAAAATCGCCACCGCCTATATCGTAGATGGGCGGCAAGTGGATTTGCTGCCGGATACCACTCTGGAATTGGAACGCGCCGAGCCGGTGTATGAAACGCTTCCCGGTTGGTCGGAGGACATCACCGGGGCGCGGGATGCCGACGATCTGCCAGCGGCGGCACGCGCATATATCCGTCGTATCGCTGATCTGTGTGGCGTACCGATTCGTACTGTGAGTGTGGGGCCTGAACGCGATCAATTAGTACACCTGTAGAAACTGATGGACGATAAAACGTACACCTTTGATATGGAAGCGCCGGTCATTGAGCCGCCAAAAACGGTGATCTCGCTTGTGCCGAGTGTGACCGAGTCGCTGTTTGACCTGGGATTGGGCAGTCGCCTGACAGCGATTACCGACTACTGCGTGCGCCCGGCGGTGGAGACGGCCCGATTGCCGCATATCGGTGGCACGAAAAACCCGGATGTTGGGCGTATTATCGGTATGAATCCTGATTTGGTGATCGCCAATCGCGAGGAAAACCGCAAAGAAGATGTGCTGGCGCTGCAAGATGCCGGGATTCCGGTGTGGGTGACGTTTCCCCGCACCGTCAGTGACGCCATTAACCTGCTGTGGAACGTCATGCACGTCTTTGACGAGACGAGGATGGTGCCGCGCGTGCGCTTGATTGAACAAACGATGGACTGGGTACTGCGGATCGGTGAGGTGCAAGCCGCCGAAAAGCCGTGTCGGGTGTTTGTCCCCATCTGGCTCGACCCGCTGATGACGTTTAACGCCAACACTTACCCCCATGATGTGCTGCGCGTGTGCGGTGCGACCAATGTTTTCGGGGAACGGGAGCGCCGGTTTCCGCTGGCGGCTGATTTGGGCGAAGCCCCGGCATACCCGGCGGATGACCCGCGCGTACAGGGGCAGGATACCCGTTATCCGCGTGTTTCCTGGGACGAGGTGGTAGTCGCACAGCCTGATATGGTAATTTTGCCCAGTGAGCCGTTTGCCTTCACGGATGCGCATGTGCGCCTGTTTTCCCGGTTGGATATACCAGCAGCTAAAAATAATCGGATTATACTGGTAGATGGTTCGCTGCTCACCTGGCATGGCACGCGGCTGGCCTATGCGCTGGATACGCTGCCAGCGCTGTTTTGCCCGCAAGAGAATTGAGAGTGTGTGGTAATGTTATCTTCTGATTCTATGGCCGAATGGTTGAATATCGTCGCTCATGATCTGAAAACGCCGATCGGTTCGGTGCGGAGCTGCATTGATCTGGTCGAACAACTGGGAGAATTGAACGAGAAACAGGAACAATTCCTCCAGCGGGCGATGGCTGGTTTAGATCGTATGGAACATCTGGTATCCCGTCTACTGGATATTTCGTGGATTGATGCCAATATGCAGCTTGATCTAAAGCCCTGTAATCTTCCTCCCTTGATTCAGGAGATCGCAGACTTTCATAGCGACGTTGCCCGTACCCGGCAGATTGCGTTTCAGTTCTATTTTGCAGACGACCTGGAGCCGATTATTGCTGATGTGCGTCGCCTGGGCCAGGTATTCGACAACCTGGTGAGCAACGCCGTCAAATACAACAAAGATGGTGGTGTGGTGCGTATTGATGTTACCAATGAGCAAGACTCCGTCCTTGTTAAAGTGCAGGATACCGGGATGGGTATTGCGGCAGAAGATCAGGGGCGGGTCTTTGAACGGTTTTTCCGCTCGCGTGCTGGGGTTCGCCAAAAGATTGAAGGCAGCGGCCTGGGGCTGGCGATTGTCCAGGCGATTATCCAGAAGCATCAGGGTCGTATCTGGCTGGAAAGCAAACCCGGTGCTGGAACTACCTTTTTCTTTACACTCCCTCTAGAAATGGCGCTCAGTGAAGGTAACGACACCACCAGCGAAGCACGCGTGTATGCCGGCGAGGGGAACGAAGGTCAGGTTTCACGTCAGGCGCATCTGGCGACCGAAGAAAATGACGCTGTCAACGACGATATTCAGGAACCCCCTGAAGACGCCCCTATGGATGTAAGCAGCGACGAAATCTAGCGGGACTGGACCGTTGGTTTTATCCTTTCCCGGTAAGTTATCTTGCTATCGGTTGTGCGAAATAGTACAATCTTGCCCGATTTTAGGTATATACCCCCCATATTTCAGGAGGTTATCTGTGAAACGATTAGGCATTGTCCTGGCTTTGTTGGTGATATTGATCGCCGGTGGGGCATTAACGGCTCGTAACGCATCAGCACCAAATACAAACCCGCTTCCTGGTTTGATCCGCAGTACCAACAATCCTGAAGCATCCGTCATGGAGATGACAGGCTGGCAGGCGGAACAATTCTTCCTCGCAGTGGGCTTTATTCTCTTTAATCTGGTGGGAATCACGGTGACAATCACTGTTGTGATGTGGCTACTTGACCGACAGGTACGACGCGCCAAGGCAACAGAAAGCCCCATCATGACCACAGGCGGAGATGCCTGAACGGGCGCAATGTGACGATGACCGCAAAAAACACACTTTTTACAAGACTGGCTTATATTACGGCTGTGTTGACTGTTGGCCTGATTGTATTCGGCGCGATTGTGCGTGTGACAGATTCTGGTTTGGGCTGCGGCAACGACTGGCCGTTTTGTAACGGTACAATTTTCCCGCCGCTGGATAACATCACTGCCTGGGTCGAATGGATGCACCGCTTGTTCGCGCTGCTGATCGGCGTTCTAGGTATGGTGATGCTCGTGATTGCGGTGCGGCGTTTTCGCACTGAGAACCGGCTCGTGCTGATGACGACGATTCTCGCGGCGGTGTTGTATGTTGTCCAGAGCCTTTTGGGTGCGCTCACCGTGATGTTTGACCTGCCGCCGACGATCGTCACGCTGCATCTGAGTACGGCTATGCTGCTGCTGGCCGCGCTGTTGGCGGCGGGGATTTTCGCGTCGCATAAACCACAGTCGCTTTATGTGCCAGACCAGACCACCGGATTGATCTATACTACCGCGATACTCTCCCTAGTGATTATCGTGACCGGGGCATTAGTACGGGGCAGTGGTGCGACGCTGGCCTGTATTGACTGGCCGCTGTGCAATGGGCAAATCTGGCCGAGCGGGCAGGGGCAGTTGGCGATCATTCACATGATTCATCGTGTTGCGGTGCTGGCGCTGGGTATCTCGCTAGTGCTGTTGGTATGGTTCGTGCAACGCGACCGCCAAAATCGGATAGTACGCCAGTTAGCATGGTACTCGCTGGTTGGCTATTCACTTCAGGCAGCAGTAGGCGCGTTGTATGTATGGAATACGGCTGCGCCGTTGTGGGGGGCGCTCCATGTGGGGTTTGCGTCAGTGACCTGGGCGCTGCTGGTTACTTTGAGTCTTTTTGAATGGCTAAACAGCCAATCCGAATCTGTCAATCAAATGGTAAACGAAACAAGCTAATGGAATCTGCAATTCACGCACCTCAACTCAGCATCTCAGCAACGCTTAAAACATATCTTGAACTGGCAAAACTACGCATCGTGCTGCTGCTGCTGTTCACAACGATAACGACGATGGTGATCGCCGCGAATGGTGCGCCTGCTGCTGGAATCCTGATCCCCACGATGATTGGGGGGGCGATGGCGGCGGCGGGTTCGAGCGCCATCAACCAGTATCTTGACCGGGATATGGACGCGAAAATGGCGCGTACCAGCCGTCGTCCCATTCCATCGGGGCGGATCAAACCGGTGAATGCGCTGATCTTTGGGCTGGCGTTGGTGGCCTGGTCAGTGCTGATTATGGGTATCTGGGTGAATTGGCTGGCGGCGGGGTTAGCCCTGTTCGGCGGTCTGTACTACGTGATTCTGTATACCCTGATCCTGAAACGCAACACCGTTGTGAACATCCTGATCGGCGGTGGCGCGGGTGCTGTGCCGGTGCTGGTGGGTTGGGCGGCAGTGCGCGGTGCGCTGTCGTTTGAATCGCTCATCCTGTTCGCTATCGTTTTCTACTGGACACCGCCGCATAGCTGGGCGCTGGCGCTGCTGGTGAACAAGGATTATGCCGCCGCCAATGTCCCGATGATGCCGGTAGCTCGTGGGGAAGAAGTCACACGGCGGCAGATTTTGTTCTATTCGGTTCAACTGTTCCTCATCTCACTGCTCCCCGGTATTTTTGGGGCGTTGGGATGGTTCTACAGCATCGCTGCCGCGTTGTTGGGCATTGGCCTGATTCGTCAGTCCGTCCTGCTCATTCAGCGGGGTGATGGCCCGCAGGCGCGGCGCACGTACAAGTATTCCACCATGTATCTTGCCATGCTGTTCCTGGCGATGATGATCGACAAGCTGATTTGATGCCGGGTATTTTCCTGGCGTGATGATGTTGATCTGGTGGGCGGTAAGCCCACTGATTTTTTGAAGTTCTGAGAGGATTATCGTGAGTGCCAAAACATCCCGGTCAATAATTGGTTGGCCGGTTTATCTCGTATTGGTTTTTGTGTTGATTTTTAGCGTGCTCGCGGCGATTGAATTTTTCAACTATACGCCGACAGACACCGAGCATGTCCCCGAAGCCACGCTGACGGCGGATAGCTATCTTGATAAAGTCACGCCGCTCCTGGCTGATGCTTCGGCGGAGCGGGGGGCGGAGTTGGTAGTGCAGTATGGTTGTACGGCCTGTCATCGGGAAGGGGCGGTTAATGGTATCGCACCATCGTTCACCGGGATTGGTGAGCGTGTCGGAACGCGCCGTCCACCACTCGCGCCCGAAGCCTATATCTATGAATCGATCAACTTCCCACTGGCTTATGTGGTGGAGGGATTCACCCCGGCCATGCCACTGGACTTTTCCAGCCGTATTCCCGCAGCGGAACAGGGTGATATTATCGCCTTCCTCCTTTCCCCTGATGCGCATTAATCATGTACCTGGATGTTTTTACTGTTTCGGCCTTAGCGGATGAGTTCCTGGATACGCTCGTAGGTGGGCGTATCCAGGATGTGCTGGATGTGGATGAAACCGGCATCGGGCTGGAAATCTACGCCAATCATCGCCGCCGTTACCTGTATCTGAGTGCCGACCCGCGCTTACCGCGAATCCATGTGGTCAGTGACAAGCTGCGGCGCGGCCTGACCAAGCCGACTCAAGTGGGACTCCTGCTGCGGCGCTACGCCGAAGGTGGGGGAATTGCCCACGTCAGCCAACCCGCCTGGGAACGCATTCTGCAATTCGATATAGAAGGGCCAGAAGGTGAAGTTGCCCTTATCATCGAACCAATGGAACGGCGGAGCAATATTCTCCTGGTGCGGGATGGCACGATTATAGACTGTATGCGCCGGGTAGGGCCTGAGGAAAACCGTTATCGCTTGAGTCTGCCCGCACACGAATACATCCTGCCGCCACCGCAGACCGGAAAACATGACCCCTTCACGCTGACCCTGGATGATCTGGTGGGTGTGTTTGCCCAGGTGGACGACCCAAAACGCAAAACCCGCCAGGTGTTGGCCTCCCGGTTGCTTGGTGTGAGTCCCCTGCTGGCGAAGGAAATTCTCTTTCGGGCGGGCGTGGACGAGAACCAGAAAGCTTCTGACGCTGACCCGGAGCGACTGCTCCCCGTTTTGCAGACTCTCATGGCTCCGCTAGCGCGGCGAGAATGGCAGCCCGGTATTGCCGAATCGGACGCAGGCGTGACTGCATTCAGTGTTTACCCGTTAGAAAGCCTGCCTGATTGGCGGCGCATGGAGACGGTCAGCGCGGCATTGGAAGCGTTTTACAGTACGCCGGTAGGCGAAGATGCCTATAATGCCGCGAAAGTCCCGGTGCGCGCGATGCTGAATGAGGCGCAAGCCAAATTGCAGGCGAAACTCGCTTCGCTGGAACGTTCCCTCACAGATGACGCCGAGCGCGAAGTCCTCAAACAGAGCGGCGAACTCATCCTGGCCTACCAGTATGCCATCAAACCAGGGCAAACGCAGCTCAAAGCGCAGTATGATATGAGTCAGCCCGAATTGGTGATTCAGCTTGACCCACAGCAGACACCCCTGGAAAACGCACAAGCCTATTTCACCCGGTATGACAAGGCCAAGCGGGCGCTGGCGGACGTGCCGCGTCTGGTTGCGGAGACGAAAAACGAACTGGCTTTTCTAGCGCAGCTTGGCGCGGACTTAGTGATGGCTGCCAACTGGCCGGATATTGACGAAGTGCGTCAGGCCTTACAGAGCAAAGGATATTGGCGCGGCAAAGTGGCGAAGAAAATTGCGGGCAGCGGGCAAAGCGCTCCGCTGAAGTGTGTCACTCCAGATGGCTTCGTCATCTGGATAGGTCGGAACAGCCGCCAGAACGAACAGGTCACTTTCGGCAAAGGGGGCGGGGTGGACAAATGGCTGCACGCCCACGACGTCCCCGGGGCGCATGTAGTCATCAAATTTGACGGGCGCTCGATACCGGAGTCGGTGATTGAACAGGCCGCTGCCATTGCTGCCTATTACAGCACCAGTCGTGACGAGGGCAAGGTGTTGGTGGATGTGACCGAGTGCCGTTATGTGAAGAAGATCAAAGGCGCAGGGCCGGGTATGGTGACATACCGGAACGAGACAACGCGCACCGTGCGCCCTCAGCATGAAACTGAGTTCAATTCGCCTTAAATGCAGGTCAGGAGGAGCATATGACAAAGCAGCCTTTAACCCCGAAACCCGGCAGTACGGTGGATTTACGGGACTTTGCCCCGGATTATCACGGTGACTACCACAAAAAAGACGCCAGGGAAGCTGAAACAGAACTCGAAGCGCGGCTGGCTGAACTTCAGGAAATGCTTTATGCTCAAGGGAAGTATTCCTTGTTGATTGTCCTCCAGGCGATGGACGCGGGCGGCAAAGATGGCACGATTAAACACGTCTTTGATTCCGTGAATCCTCAAGGCGTGCGTGTCACCAGCTTCAAAGCACCGACCTCTGAAGAGCTTTCCCATGATTTTCTGTGGCGGATTCACCAGCATACCCCGCCGAAGGGGTACATCGGCATTTTCAATCGCAGTCATTATGAGGATGTGCTGGTGGTGCGGGTCAATAACCTCGTCCCGGCGGACGTGTGGAAAGAACGCTACGATCATATCAACCATTTTGAGCGGTTGCTGGCCGAAAGCGGCACACGCATCCTGAAGTTTTTTCTGCATATCAGCAAAGAGGAACAGAAAGCGCGGTTTGAGGAACGGCTGGCACGCCCGGATAAACACTGGAAATTCTCGACCGGGGATTTGCCGGTACGGGAACAGTGGAATGCCTATATGGAAGCGTATGAGGCGGCGTTGACCCGCTGTAACACGGAGTATGCGCCCTGGCATATCGTCCCGGCCAATCGTAAATGGTATCGGAACTTCATTATCTCCAAGACGATTGTTGAAACGCTGGAAGATATGAATCTGGCTTACCCTGACCCTGAGCCGGGACTGGATAAAATCGTTATCCCAGATTAGGGCTGCGCACTGGCAACCTGCCGCGCCGCGTTGAGAACACTGGCGAGGGTGATGTCATGGATACAGGGGTGGTTTTCCGGGTCGTCGTCGCCCCAGTCCAGCACCCGGCAGGGGCGGCAGCCAATATCACTGGTCAGAACGATGTGTTTTTCCGGTGAACCCCAAGGTTTGAATTCCACCGGGTCGGCTGGGCCGAATAATGTTACGGTTGACGCCCCAACCGCGGCGGCCAGGTGCAGCGGGCCGCTGTCTGGTCCCAGCACGACTCGCGCCCGTTTGAACAGAGCGGCCAGTTGCCCGACTCGCGTATCCCCCACCATAATGCAAGCCTGATGCTTCATCCGGCCCGTAATCTGGCGCACCAGCGGCATTTCGTGGTCGCCGCCAGTGAACACCACCGGTGCATCCAGTTGTTCTGTCAGGGTATCCGCGACTCGCGCCCACCGTTCTTCCTGCCAGCGTTTCACCCAGGTTCCTGAACCGGGATGAATACAGATCACCGGCTGTCCGCCACGAATCCCCCATTCTTGCAGATAACCGCTCACATATCCTTCGTCCACCGGCCCCACTGGAAAATACAGGTGTGCCGGTTGTTCGGGGTGTTGCCCTGTCCGCCGCGCCACCAATTGCATATTTTGGGTGACAGCGTGCTGCTGCTTAAATGGGATAGTCTGGGTGAGGAATGGTGCAACATCCGGTAGATTATAGCCGATGCGCTCGGGAATCCCGGCCAGACGAGCCAGCATCGCGCCCCACCAGTGGTCGGGCCGGAAAATAAACGCTGCCTGGTAGCCAATGCGCCGCAGGTGACGGGCGGAACGCAGCGCCAGCGCATATGGGGAGTGCAAGCTGTCTTTCGGGTTTCGGCTGAATCCGGGGAACGCCAGGGTTAAAACCTGGTTGATTTCGGGATACCCTGCGATGGCGTCCGCTGACCAGGGGCCAACCAGCGCGTGCAGTTCGGTATCCGGTAAAGCATTCCGTAGCGCATGAATGGCGGGGGTTGTTAGCAGGACATCTCCCAGGTGGTCGGGGCGAATAAGCAGGATGCGATCCGGTTGATAGCTGGGATGGGGGAGGGATACTGGCGCGTAGGCGGCCATACCCAACAGCAGGCGGCGCACCTGATGCTTGACCGGCAGTGCGTGAAAGGCACTTGCCATGTGCTGGTTCCGCAGAACGAGCGCCTCTCTATCCAAGACCCAATCCTTTGTAGATGGCGAGCAGGCGGGGGATCAGTACCGACCAATCATAGTGCTGCTTCACGTATTCATGCGCTCTCTCGCCAATCTGTTCCCGCCGTTCGGTGTCCTGGAGCAGCGCCACAATCGCACCGGCCATATCTTCGGCATTATCCGCGATGATGATTGTATCGGTGGGAGCGTTTAGCCCGCTGGCGGCGGTGACGGTGGCGACAATCGCTTGCCCGGCGGCCATTGCTTCCAGGATTTTCAGGCGGGTGCCGCTGCCCATCCGCAGCGGGGCGATGTATACCGTCGTCGCATACAGGAAGGGCTGAATGTCTTGCACCCATCCGGTAATCTCGATATACGGTTTCTCGCGCAGTTTTTCCAGCCGGGCGTGGGGTTTCTGCCCCACAATATAGAGGCGGGTATCGGGGATTTGTGCCAGCACCAGCGGCAGAATCGCCTCCGCGAACCAGTCCATCGCGTCTACATTGGGACGGTAGTCCATCTTACCGGTGAACACCAGAGCATGTTTACCCAGGTCAAGCCGTTCAGCCGTCGGGACGTAGTCGGAAATGTGGATGCCGTTAGGGACGATGCCGATGTCGCCGTCGGAGCGGAACATGCCCAGGGCGGCTGCGTCTTCATCCGAAACGGCGATCACCTGGTCGGCGTGCTGGCAGATGTACCCCTCGAAACGGGTGATGCGCTGTGACTGCACCAGCGAGTACCCGGCAGCCAACCAGCGATAGATCGTCCCCCGGTCTACCTGGAAGATCGCTTTTTGCAGCGCGTATTCGGCGTTGTGGGCGTCGTAGATCAGGCGGGCTTCCGGTTGGCTGTGGCGCACCAGCGGTAGGTAGGCAGCCATCTCCAACCCCTCGAATTGCACCAGGTCATAACGGTTTTCTGCCAGTAAATGGCGCAGACAGTCCGCGAATTGAGGGCTGTGAAGCCGCCGCGCCAGGTCGGGCTGACCGGAAAAAATCAGGTCACGCAAACGGTTTACCAGGGTGCGTGTAGGGGGCGGGACGGTTTCGATCCGGGTGCAGTATTTCGTCAACGGCGTGACATTGGCCTGTAGACCGTTGCGGTCATGAAAACTCAATAAGGTGATGTAATGCCCAGCGGCGTGCAGCCCTTTGATAATCCCATAGTTGCGGATTGCCCCACCTTGTTGCGGCGGGTAGGGCAGGCTGGGTGTGAGCATTAAAATGTGCATACAGCCTCAAATCACGGAGCGATAAACGGATAAAACGGTGGTGGCGGTTTGCTCCCAGGTGAACAGGCGAGCGCGTTCCAGCGCCGCCGTCTGCATGTTGTGCCGCCAGTCCGAATCGGTGAGCGCCTGGTGAAGTGCCTGAGTGATCGTAGCCGGGTCGTCCGGGTTGACTTGCAGCCCGACCTCGCCCACCACTTCCGGCAGGGATGAGCGATTGCTGACGATAGGTACGGTGCCACAGGCCATCGCCTCCAGCGCCGGGAGGCCGAATCCCTCGTAAAAGGAGGGCGTGACCAAGACTCGCGCCCCATTATACAACGCAGGCAGTGCCGTGTCCGGTATATTTTCCCGCCAATGGATATGCGAATCGAGTCCCATCTGACGAATCCGTGCCATCGTTTCGTCAAACATCCAGCCCCGTCGCCCGGCCAGCACCACCGGGGGCGCATCCGGCAGTTCACTGCGTAAGGATTGATAGGCTTGCAACAGCCCGGCGATGTTTTTTCGCGGCTCAAACGTGCCGACAAACAGAATGTAATTCGCCGGGAGTTCATATTCCTGGCAAAAGGTCTGTACCACCTCATCAGGTAAGGGCTGGAACTTTTCTTCCACCCCCAGCATGTGAACCGTGATTTTTTCTGCGGGTACCCCCAACATATTCACCATATCGGTTCGGGTCGCCTCGCTGTCCGCCAGGATATGGTCGGCCTGCCGCACGGCGGTTTCGATCTGGTCGTTGTAGTAGCGACGGCTTTCGGTGGTGAGCAGATCAGGATAATACAGGAAGTTCAGGTCATGCACCGTAATCACCTGCCGTTTAGCGCCGTGTCGGGGTGGGATAAAATCCGGGCTGTGCAGGATATCGAGGTTGAATCGTGCCAGCTCTATTGTTAAGGCGGTGCGTTCGATACGGTGATGGCAGGGCGTCCACAATTTCGCGCCCTGGAAGCGCGCCACCAGTGAATCGGAAGCCTTACGGCTGTGAAACACGGTATACTGGTTTTCCGTATCCAGTGTTTCCAGCGCGCCAACCAACCGGCGGATATACGTGCTGATCCCCCCGGTGCGGTAGTACGTGAGTCGTCCGTCAATCCCGATATGCATAATAGGGGAGTATAGCGGGTTGGCGGTATACATTCCAGATTGGAGTGGTTACGGTTCGGCTTACGTTTTATAATGGGGAGAATAATATCTTGGGGTAGCGTGGGGCAGCCGGTGACACACATTATCGCAATTGCAAACCAGAAGGGCGGTGTTGGCAAAACCACGACCACGCTGAATCTGGGCGCTGTCCTAGCACAGCGACAGAAACGGGTGCTGCTGATTGATCTCGATCCGCAGGCCAGCCTGACTGCTTCCCTGGGGATTGATCCACGTAAGGTCGAGCGCAGCAGCTACTCCCTGCTGATGTATCCTGAGATGACTCTCACCCGTGTGGTGAAGCGGTTCGGCGTGAATCTGGCACTCGTACCCGGTAGTATTGACCTGGACGCTGCCGCCATTCAGATGGTGCAGCGGGAAATTTCGCTCCATCGCCTGCGGAAAGTGTTACGAGAAACCCGCCTCTTGTTTGACCTCGTTCTGATTGACACCCCGCCCGGACTGAATGTGCTGACGGTGTGTGCGTTGCTCGCTGCCGATTCGCTGCTCATCCCCACGCAGTGTAATTTACTGGCGATTGCGGGAATCCGCGCCGTTCAGGATGTGGCGGATCGGATTCGGACTCGAATGGGGCATCCGGGGCTGCGGTTGCAGGGCATCCTGGCGACTTGTTACGACACAGACAGCGTCCAATCGCCCAAGGTGTTAGCCGAATTGCGGGCGCTGCTCCCTGACCTCGTGTTCCAGACGGTGATTCCGTATGACATCAACGTGTCGGACGCCTCGCATACCGGTAGAGCCGTCGTGGATTACGCCCCAGAGAGTTTCGCGTCGCAGGCGTACCGGAATCTGGTGGATGAACTGTTCGGCGATGGGTCTACAGCCAGCGGCGAATGAGGGCTTCCAGCGTGCCATCCTGAATCAACGTTTGCAGCCCACCTTCGACCGTTGCCCATAGTGTCCATTTGTCAATCCGGCTGGCGATGGCATACCATTCATCCGTGACTGCGGTGTAGTGTGCGTTCCACTCAGGATACTGGCGTAAGTAGAGTAGGGCGCTAACGGCATCCGTCAACGCGGCGTCGGCTTCTCCCAGTCGGACGGCATCCAGCGCGTAGGCCGGTGTCTCATAGGGGCGGGTGGCGAAAGGCTGCACCCGGCGCAGCCAGTGTTTGGCCTGAATATCGGCATCTGAGCCAAATTCATAAGCCAGCGCATATCCTGGAAGGTCTTCCATCGTTTGAATCGCGGGATTGCTGCTGACCAGCACCAACCCGGCATTAAAGTAGGATGTGGTATAGCGCACGTCGCCCAGCCGCCCCGGATCAACCCGCAACGCCGAAATGACGATATCCACCTGGTCCGCCCGCAGCGAGTCGTAAAGCCCATCAAACCCCATATTAACGAATCGTACCGGAATCCCGATGTTCTCGGCTAGAGCTTTCCCCAGATCAATGTCGAGGCCGAATAGATCGTCCGCAGTGGCGACGGCAAACGGGGGGTAGCTGGCATCCACGCCGATTCGCAGTTCACCATAGGGGAACACTTCTTTCAGCGGCGGGCCGGGGCGCTCAATCGCGTTCCAGCGCAGTGTAAACAACACGCCCGCCAGCGCCCATACCCAGACCGTCAGCGCAGTCGCCAACGAGACGCCGACTACTCGCCAGGGGCTGGCAGCCACAGCGCATCACTCCTTGCCCATCCGCGTGCATAGTCCTGCAGGGCGTTGTAGACGGGTTTAGGTTCAAACTCCGGTGTAATCAGTGTGAAATTGTCGGGATACGTGCCGGTATTGGCCGGGTAACGCAGCACCCAGGTGCAGAGCTTCTCCGTCCAGGGCCAGTTTTCCTCCGCCCAGCGGTAGCTATTCACAGTATAGGCGGCGCGGTCTGAGGGGCGGACGGCTTTTGTCCACCGGGGATTGTCGTTCCAGCCGCTTTCTGTAATGAATACCGGCTTATCCCCGTCACCATACTTGACCATGATGTCGCGCAGCAGTTCCACCCGCCGGAAGTTCAACACCGTCTCACCTGGCTCGGCTTCCGGTGGTTCGGTGAAACCGTAAGTGTGGGCGGCCAGTGCGTCAAAATAGTCCGCCGCGCCGGCTTCATAGATCGCTTGCAGATAGAGCAAGTCGTCCAGTCCATTCGGGCTGCCGGGCGGCTCTAACGTGGGGGCTAACGGGGCGGCCAGAATCACCACATTGGGATTTGCGGCGTGAGCCGGAGCATAGACCGCCTGTAGCAGGCGTACATAGCCTGCCGGGTCTACTGGACGATACCCCCATTCAAACGAGAGATTTGGCTCATTCCAGATGATGATGTCGTCAATGACCCCGGCGTAACGGGCGGCGAACACCGCCACAAAATCCGCGAAATCACCAAACGACTCATCTGGGAGATAATTCAGAGTTGTGCTTTGGGCCTCAATATCGTCCCGCGCCCAATACGGCACGAGTCCCATGCGGGCGATGATGTGCAGCCCCTGATTACGGGCGTGGCGCACAATGCGGTCAAACGACTCCCAACTGTAGACGCCATCCTGGGGTTCGGCATACGCCCAGGGGAAGAACTCGACAATCGTATCCGCGCCCATCTCGCGCACCATTTGCAGGGAGCGTTGAATCTTCCATTCAAAAACTTCATCAATCAGGCGGGTGTGGACGCAGACCTGGGGTTTGGTCGTTTCGACTGTTTGCTGCGCTTCCAGCACGGCGCGGGGCGGGGGCGGGGTGAGCGCCGTGAGGATAATCCATGCCAGACCTAACCGCAGGTACCAACGCCAGGGGGAAATGAGGGTTTTCAGAAGGGGCAGTAGAATGGCGATCATGTGACGATCATAGCACAATTGTCAGGTTTAGTAGAAGCTGCCATCAACAAAATTGAAGTGCGGCCAAACCGGCGGAAGGATACCCCTATTCGTCCACTCCTGACGACCAGAGTCGTGCTTCTCCGCTGGTTGCACGGATAGGGTATCCCCGCCAGATGGCCGCCTTTACCCGCCGCAGCCGGTGCCAATATCGGCGATGTCCGCATCCAGTAGCAGCATTTGATCCCCTGAACCATCCGCGTTCATGATCTTGAGTTCGTGGAAACCTTGCCCGCCGGGACGATCCAGCCATAGCGACACAATCCGACCATCAGGCAGCACACAGGGAGAATTATCGTTGTTGAAGGCCGCCCCAACCAGAACGGGTTCTGCCGCGCCCACCGGCAGTCGCCAAATCTGCTCCCCTGCCCACTCGCCCTCAAAGACGATACTGCCGTCCGGGGCATAATCCGCATGGTGCAATCTGCCGCCGGGGGTATATCCAGCCGGGGCATTACCCGGTGTCAGCACAACTCGAAAACCGCTGCCATCCGTGTTCACCTCACAGATGCTGGTGTCACTGAACGCTTCCTGTTCGCAATCAAACAGCAGACGACTGCCATCGGCAGACAACGTGGGCGTCGTATTCCAGGCATAAGGCGAGTCGCCTGTCAGCAAAACAGGCGCGTTCCAGCCCGCATCGGAACGTGTCACCGCGAAAATATCCAATGTGTGTGGCCCATCGTCTTGGACATACACGACCAGATTGCCGCCAGATGCCACCGCGCCACCGCCCTCGGTGTGCAGCGGTGAATCATTCACATAGATGATACCCGGCGCGGATATGTCCGCTGAGGCCAGCGCCAGGCAGGCCCAACCGCTGCATTGGGAATCGAAGCGTTCAGTTTCGATCAGTAGCCATTGTCCATCTGGTGAAATTGTCACCCAGGCATCTGTTCCTGGTGAAAGCGTGTCCATCATCGCGCTGAGGTTCTGGGGTGCTTCGCCGACTTCCATCCGATAAAGCTGTCCGTCGAGTGTATAAGTGATAAATCCCTGAGCCATGTCGCTCGCAGGTGGGGTTTCGGTTGCCGCCTCGGTTTGCTGGACAGCGGTGCCAACGCCGACAACCAGTGCGCCAATTTCATATCCGGTTCGGGGAGATGCCAAGGCGTCCAGCGCCGAAGCGAACTGGGGATTACCATTCGTTGCCAGCGTGGAATCGGGAAGCAGGTGATAGTCGGGACGATCTGGATTCACGATTGGGAAAACGCCGCCTTCCAGTATCCAGGGGGTAAACCCGGCATGAACAAACTGTGCCAATCCCTCGCTGACACTGAAACCCGTAAACGAGGCTTCCTCACCGCCGAAACCCGGTGATTCTTCCACATATTGGGCGAAATAGGCGTTCGTGCCCGACCTTAGCCCGGAGCCGGAATTTACTGAAATTTCGTAGGCGTCAGGGCGGTCACGCACGATGATATTGTTATAGACCAGTATATCACGGGCATCATGGGTGATGATGAGTGCGCCCCGATTGCCGGTTTCATCAACGATGGTGTTCGCCAGAATCCGTACATTCTGGCAGCCAAACTGCGATGATCCCAGCCCTTTACTTTCCGCATAGCTGTCATCCCAACAGGCGATCCCCGCCGCGAAATTGCCGTAGATCAGATTATTCCGCACCGTGCTATTGCGCACCGATGCCAGATTGATTCCCGCGCCACCGGCTGCACCATTGGCCGTTATCACATTCTGCTCAATGATGATATGCTCGCCCACACCATCTTCAATAAACTCACCCAGGTCTGGCAACCCCTGGCTATCGTAGCAGTCCTTGACTTCATGCCACGTCACTGATTCGAGGTCATCTTCAGCCCAACCACAGGTATCGTCGGTGCTGTTACCCAGCCAGTAGAATAACTCCTCGGTGGCTGTGTAGGGATCGGCATTGATCTGCAAGCCAGAAGCGTTATTGCCCTGGAACACGTTGCGTCGAATCAGCATGTTGTCACCAGAACCGGAAAGGTAGGCGCCATGTTCCTCCCGTGAATTGGTGAAAATCGAATCCTGAACCACTACATAATTGGTCGAAGTGGTGTGCAGCCCCCAACTACCGTTATCATGACTGTAAACGTCCATGACAATCACATGATGCGAGAACTGCCCGGTTTCACTGAAATAGCCCGAAAAGAAAATCCCGGCACCATCTGTGGCGTTCTCGAATTCCAGATTCTGAATAATATAGTGATGCGCCGCGATGAAATAAAAATGATGCCGCAGCCAACTCAGACTGGGGTCGGCGGATCGGTCTATTATGATGGTGCCGGGTTCGCCCCAGCCCAGAAAATGAATATACGCGCCATCCTGGCCGCCTGTGAGTTCAACCGACACGCCGCCATAGCGTCCTGGCATAATGATGACCAGATCGCCGGGTTGGGCGGCATTCGACGCGGATTGTATCGTGTCAAAGGTCTGGCTGATGCTATAAGTTTGTTCAGGATGGGTGCAGGCGGAAACCAGGCAGGGTACAACGGTAGTGATTTCTGCCGGACATGTCCCATCCTGCGCGACGCACAGCACCCGATTGTAAGTATCCTGCACATTAAAATTGGCAGATAAAAAGGCTTCGCTGTCCGCTTCAGCCGGTGTGACCTGTGCCTGGATGAGGCTTCCTGGCACAAGTATGACCACCATCACGATCAACCATATCATTCTTTGCATGGATACTCCTCTTAAGCTGAAAAAATGGGCTGTTCTGCCGATATAACCCCTGCTTTGCCACGAAATGCGGCATGTTCTCTCAGAAACTGCTCTAAATCCTTCACTGCCGATTCAATCGTCTTCAGGGCGTCTGTATGGTGTGCTTCTACTGTAACAATTACCTGAGTCGTCTCAGCATGGGCAGCGCTATCCCGCGACTGTCGCCAACACCAGCGCCGAGCATAGACATTACGCGCCGCGTCGGCAAAAATCACTTCGCCTGGTGCTGGATGCTCGTATTCATCCACCCCTAACGGCCAGAACTCTTCCTCCCCACTGGCAAACTGTACCGAGAGGGTATCTCCGACCAGCGTGCCGACATCAAAGATCGCAACGGGCAGCCCATAGCGGATGCTAACGAGGTTCCCGATATCCACCAACGTGTTGACGGAAGGAATATCTCCTTTCTTGGTCAACCGGCGCAGGAGTGCTTCCGATGCGGAGCGATATTTGGTCGGGTCTACATTGAACGCGCGAAAGGCGCTGCGCCAGGCATTGAGCGAGGGAAGATCGCTTAGGGGTGTATCTCCGATTGCTTGTTTGATCTCCTGCTGCTCATGTTGATAGATCTTCAGCAGCAGGTCAGAGGATGGAGCGTTTTTGACACTGCCTATGAATACTCCACCGATTACGGTAGGGAAGGTGGCAGTGATCGGCGGAGTGTACTGGAAATTGGGCATTGTTTAACCGTTCGGATTTTGGCGGAACTAGTAACTATCCCGTAAGATGATAAAGTTCACCGGATTGAGTCCAGCTGATACTATAGAATTTACCATCCGCATAGGCTGTGTTCAATTGTAAAGTTCCATCTTCCAGTAAGTAGACCGCGATTAATTGCCCTGTAAAGGGGTTCGTAGCGGATTTTATCAGGTAATTTCCGACTCCGGATTCTTCGGCCACCATTACTGCGGCAAGATACTGGCGGGATGTGACTCGTAGTGCTAACACGCCTTCACTTGTATCCGGGTTCACAGCATAAATGGTGTAAGTGCCGCCATTTTGGTAGATCGCCACTGGTGCGGCAACATCTAACACAGGGTCGTTGTTTAATCGGCCATCAAGTACATTGGAAGCAGTTTGCCCTGCCAAGTCTGTACCAAAAATGTGTAACGTATAAGGTCCGTTGTTCCCGGACAGGCTGGAAGCGACAAATCTATAATCCCCATCCGCAGCAGCAGTAAAGTGAACGATTGAACTGTAGAAGGCATCACACGCCACCTGAGTATAACCGTCATCATTGGTGGCTATTAAAGACCCCCCAGGAGAGTAAACATATAGGATAGGGTCAAGAGGGCGACTTCCGCCTGTTAGATCACAGGTCAAAATGCCTACGACTTGTGCCCCTTCTTCAATGGGTACATAGTAACTTATCGAACTGCCGGAAAACCAACCGGAGAAGATAAGACCAGCTTCAGCCCGAACGGAGACGATAGTAAAAAATAGGGCAGCAATCGTAACAACCCACAGTCGGATATTTTTTATGGCGAACATCTTCCACCCCCACTTTGATAGTGACGATGATAAAGCGTGTAATTCGACAATATGACTAAATACAAACGCCGTCAATCCCCTTCTTCTGGGGGAGGCGACAGAATGTTGGGGTTGGATAAGGAAACAGGGAAACAAAAAACCAGCTTATCGACTGGTTTTGAAATCAGAGCAAGGCGTCCCCGACAGGACTCGAACCTGTGCTTCAGCCTCCGGAGGGCTGCACTCTATCCACTGAGCTACGGGGACATCTACCTGATATAGTAGCAGAATTTGATTCGCAGAGCAAGAACAGATTTTACGCCGGGTGCAATAATCATGGGCCGGTGAGCGCCGCCAACGCCTCCCGCGCTTCCTGCTCGTCGGGCGCGTAATCCAGAATCGCCCGATAAGCGGTGATCGCGCCTTCTCGGTCTCCGCTCGCCAATCGTTCCTCCGCAACCGCATACCAGGGCTGCATAGCGACTCGGCCTGGCCCAACCGGGCGCATTCCTGGATACACATCAAACTGAGCCGTCCGTCCATACAGCGTCGCGGCGAATTCCTGGCGCACCTGGCGTGGTGGCAGGGCGTTCGCACGGTACATGAATATATCTTCTGGTATGTTCGCCAGGTCAGCCCGTACCGCATTGGGATATTCATCGGCTGTGGTGAGCAAAGTCGCAATATCCAGGTCTTGCCAGGCGGACGCCGGGTCAGTATGCAGTTCTGCTCTGGCACGGGACACATAATAGTCACCATAAGTCGGGCGCAGCGCAATCGCCTGGGAGAAATACTGAATGGCAGCCGCCGGGTCGTTTTCGACGGTCAGGGTGTATTCCCCGGCCACCCACCATTCCGCTGCTGTTTGCGGGGCTGCCGACACAAGCGCAGTGGCGCGTTCGGCATCAAAGGTGCTTAAAACGCGGTATTGCAGGTCGAGTGGGAGATCGTCGGCAATGTATGCCTCCAACGCAGCCTGGCGCAGCGGAGTCGCCCGCCAGAAATCGGCCAGCGGCAGAAACCGGTTGGCTCGTCGTGTTATTGCGCTCTGGTAAGCAGCGATAATTTCGTCGTCCGGGGCAGCGTGATTGGTTTCCGCCAACACCGCCCAATAGAGGTTGGCGGTGTTGAAATAGTTGATCTGCCGGGCGGTATCCAGGTATTCTAAAGCATGAGTCGCGTTGCCCTGTTGCAGTGCCAGTACAGCTAGATTGATCCATCCCGTATCCCAGGTAGGTTCGCGCTCCAGCGCGGTTTCATAGGCGGCGATGGCCGTTTCAATATCTGGGTTGGAACTCGTGAGGGCATCCTGCCCGGTGAGATAGGCGATTTGGAGTGTATACAGGTTGAGGGCGGGGTCAAGCTGTGCTGCCTCAATTGCGTCTGTCAGGGCTGTTTCCGTATTGCTTAGGCTGTTTTGGTAGACGCTTTGGGCGCGGTCAAGCTGGATCAACCAGACACCATAGCCGAGGACGACCAGTAATGCCATAACGGTTATCCAGCGCGGGGTTTGCGGTGGGTTGTCTAACCGGCTGCCGGGACGGGTGATACTGTACGCCACCAGCAGCAGCATGAGTAAGACAATCGGCGTGATGGTGAATACATCCACCAAACTGTGAATGCCCATGCCCGCCAACCCGGCAAAGGTTGTATCCAGCCGAAGCTGGTAACCGCCGCCTGCGGCCTGCCGCAGATGCCACCATGCCCCAACAAACGTCAGGCCGAGCCACAGACTCACCAGAATTCCTGGAAGGCCGTTTTCGGCGGCAGTGTTCAAATAGACGTTATGGGCGGAAACCAGCTTATCCTGTACCAGCGCCGGATCACGATAGTCACGGAAAGCCCGCCCGAACAGGGTCGCACCCACGCCAGTTAAAGGGTGGTCGCTCGTCATCGCAATCGCGCTGCGCCACATATCCACCCGCCCGGCATCGCCGAAATCCCGGGTGCCGGAGTCGCTCACCGACCAGATAAGAAATAAGGCCACCAACACAACCCCGGCAAACATCGCCGTGCCGATAATCACCCGCCCGGATAAGCGTGCTGTCAGCCTGCCGGACTGTGACAGTCGTAAAGCGATAAACGCGCCTGTGCCCGCCACAATGCCGATCATCCCGCCCCGCGAACCCGTCAGCAGCAAAATAATCAGGAGCAGTCCGGCTAGTATCCCCAGCACTGCCTGATAGTCCCGGCGGCGCACGGTGAGTGCCCAACCTCCGGTCAGAATAATCAGGGGTACGAGGTATCCGGCCAGCAGCGTGCTGATATTCATTGCGAGGGACAGGCGCGGCAGCACCAGCGGCGCTCCGGCCACACTTGCCCAGCCAAGCTGTGTGCCGGGGAGGATACCCAGCCCAAAATACCAGGAGGCCAGCTCTAATCCGCTTAGAAAGATGACTGCCGCGCCTAGCATGAACTGGGTTTCCAGCAACAGTCGCTGTCGCCCATGCTGAATCATATCCACCAGCACGAAGAAGATGAGGACATGAACCAGTTGAAACCATAGGTTTTCAAAAGACATACGCACATCGGCGCTGGCAAGCACGCTGACCAGCCACACCGCAACAACGGCTAGCAGGGGCAGGTTGAGCGGTGTAACCGGGAGCGATTGTCCCCGCCGCAGTCGCCCGAACAGCCATAGGGCCAGCAGCACCGTCAGAAGTATGTGATGCAGTACCCGCACCGGGAAGAGTAAGGTGTAATAGGCGCTGCCGCCGATGAAAACCAGGTAAATCGCTAAGAAAATAAAACCGATGCGCCCAAACCGCCGCATAACTACCCTTTCGATCATGTATATATTCGTATTCTGAAAGACCAACATAATGCTTTTATCCGCTGGCCGCTGACTTTAGAGCATTTTTGCATTTTAGGTTATCGGGTCAATCGTCTTTCACGTCGTTATTTCCTGGCGATGGATGGCTGAATGGACTGTCCACCAAATGGGGGAAGTCCGGATAGCTGAAAACTGACGACGCACTTTCCATTATAATCAAACTGCGCGACCTAATGTAAAAGAATACGCATGGACGTTCGTCCTGCCTTTCGCTAGACTCAGGCTGGAAAAAGAGCAGGGGATGGATGGAATGCGACGCATTGTCTGGATTCTCGCTTTATTGTTGAGCGCGTGTCAGGTTTTTGACACCGCTGACCCCCAGGCCGATCTACAAACGGAAATCGCCGGTTACGTGCAGGAAGCGACTCGGGTTGCCGGTACACTCCAAGCGAATGAGCGGCGTATTGGTGGGACGGCAGCAGCGGCCAGTACGCAGGTCGCCGGGATGAGCAGTGCCAATACGCAGCTTTTAGCGACGGTACGCGCCGGGGAAACGCCAGTGATTGGTGTCCAGGAGGTCGCCGGGTTATCTGGTGTACAAAATGAGCTAACGCCTGGTCAGGAGTATTTTGTACACACCGGTGTTTCGATGCGGGTCCGCGATTCGGATGGTTGCGTAGAAAACCCGATTGTGACGTTCCCGGTGGGCGTGCAGCGCATCTATGCGACCGTCATCGCCTATAACATCAAGGCGAATACGCCTTTAGCGGCAGAATGGTCGTATGAAGGAAATGTCGTTGTCACCCAGAGTTATAATGTTCCGCGTACCGCCAACCAGATTTGTTTGTGGTTCTATATTGACCCCTCAGATGCTCCCCTGGACAGCGGACAGTGGTCGGTGCAGCTTTTTGCGAACGGCGCCCGGTTGCAAGCGCCGATGGATTTCTTGATTGGGGAGGTGATGTCCGAGGGATCATAGGGGAGTCACCGGGTAGGCTGGTTTGGCTATTGGTAGAATAAGGTCAGCATGTTACCATTATGCGCCGGTTTATCGTGAAGAGCATGACGTGAAACACCGTCTCCCGATCACTCTACTGTTTATCCTGATTCTGGGGATTTTAGCTGCGATTACAGCAGCGCAAACCGATTCCCCAACTGGTTCCACTGCCACGCCGGAGAACAGCATCGTTCTGGCGGCGGATATTTACGTGCGCGGTGGCCCTGGCCGTGATTACCTCCCGGTAGGCCAGTTTGAGTTAGGTGAGGTCCTATTCCCGGTCAGCCGGAATGGGGCGGCGGATTGGGTGATGGTCATCTATCATGGCGGTTTTGGTTGGATTCGGCGTGATCTGGCATTCTGGGTGCAGGATATTGACGCGCTCCCGGTCATCAGCACCACGAATCTGACCCCTACACCACCCACACCTGAGACCCCCAACATCGTTTTACTGCCAACCGAAACACCTTCAGGTAACTGGGTAGATGTAAATGCAGGAAGTAGTTTTGTTCGCGCTGGGCCGGGGCGCGGTTATTTGCGGTTAGGGCAGTTGTTAAATGGGGATTTAGTCGAGCCGGTTGGCCGCAATGCGGATAGTTCATGGATTATGATCCGCTATGATGATGGTTTTGGCTGGCTGGCGCGTAACCTAGTGCGCTGGTCGGATGATCTGGATATACTGCCGGTGTTGAGCGAAGATGCTCTGACACCAACTCTTACGTTCACGCCGTCCAACACGCCTACGCTGACCCCCACCCCAACGGCTACAGCCACCCATACCGACACACCATCGCCAACGGCGACCAGCACCAATACCTTGACTCCGACGGCAACGGCGACCGATACTGCGACGGCGACCAGCACCTTTACGCCGACCTCCACACTGACGAATACCCCGACGGCGACCAGCACCAATACCTTTACGCCGACGGCGACGGCTACCTACACGCCGACAGATACGCCGTTACCAACAGTAACCAATACCGCAATGGACACGGCCACACCGATTCCGACGAATACCCCCACCGTGATGGTGGAGCAGCCAGATGCGGCATTACTGTCACTGACGGCCAGCACTACGCCACTACCGTCAGATACGCCGACCGCTGTGCCAACGAACACACCGACGGATACACCGACTCCCACAGCGACCAGTACGCCGACAGACACAGCAATGGCGAAACCTACTGAAACGCTGACCAACACAGCCACACTGACGGATACGGTGTCCCCAACGGATACCCCGACGGCGACCAGCACCAATACACCGACGGCGGTACCATCCGAAACACCCACGCTGATAACCGGTGGGGCAGGGGTGGCAGATAGCACCACACAACCCATATCCACACCCGCGCCGGAGACACCGCAAACCGCGCCGGGGGGGGAACTACGTCCTGAAACATTGGTGGGTGGTTTCGTTCTGCTGGTTGTGGTGGTCTATGTATTCTTCTACTGGCGGGGTGTGGTTGCGGCAGAACGCTACCGCGACGGATTTATCATCACCACCTGCCCGGTTTGCGAACGGGGCAATCTGACGGTAGAAAACCGCCCAGGTCGTCTGATCGGAATCCCGCGCCCCCGGCGTACTGTGCGTTGTGACGTGTGTCGTTCCGTATTGCGGGAAACCGGGCGTCGTCACTGGCGCTATGCGGTTGATCCGGCGGAAAACCCGTTATTATTCACCCATTTGAATGGCAAGGAACTGGACGAGGATAATCTGCGCGAATTACTCGTTCAGGATACGGAACTGCCGTCCCAACCGCGTCCGCCAGTCAATCCACCGACTTTCCTGGATGGGCCAGACGAATTGTAATTACGTGTATAGAAGTGTGTTTGAGTGATAACCATGAGACGAGTGAAATATCTTCTGGTGATGTTTATCATCGCTGCCTGTCAACCGACGGCTCCGGCGGCAACGCCATTCGCGGCGACGATTCCGCCAGCACAAGGGGCGGCGGTGAGCGCGGCTCAGGTAGTGACCGCTGTGCCGACCGCCAACCCGCTCCCCAGCCGGACGCCAACCCTGCCGCCAACCGCGACTTTTACACCCAGTCGGACACCGACCAACACATCCACGCCGACACCGACCCTGACGCCAACGGATACCCTGACGCCAACCAATACGCTATCGCCGACTCCGGTGCCGACCAGCACGCCGATTGCCTCCCCCACACCAACCAATCCAGCGGATGACCCGAATAATACCCCTGCACCCACCTGGACACCGCCCCCGGCTGATCCTTCAGTACAGATTGCTGACCACTACATGCTGCGCCGCCCGATTGCGGATGGCGGGGCGAACTGGGTGGCGCGAACCTATGCCTATGGCAGCAACAGCGGCGGCTTGCAGGTTCATCATGGGGTAGATATGGTCAATCCCACGGGTACGCCGGTTATGGCGGCGGCGGACGGTGCTGTTATTTATGCCGGGAGCGATACCAGTGCCCTATTTGGGCCGCAGAACAACTATTACGGGAATGTCGTGGTGATTCAGCATAACTTTTCGTCGCCTGAAGGCCTGCCGGTCTATACTCTCTACGGTCATCTGGATCGTGTGGACGTGCAGACCGGACAGCAGGTGAAGCAGGGTGATCGGATTGGGGTAGTAGGTGGCACAGGCGTCGCTTTTGGGCCACACCTGCATTTTGAAGTGCGCCTGGGTGATCCCAACAGCTTCAGTGCGACGCGCAACCCGGAACTGTGGATATACCCGTATCGCGGTTACGGCACGCTGGCTGGGCGTGTCACTGATGCCAACGGCACGGTGCTGTATAACGCGCCTATCCAGGTCAAATCGGCGGACTTGATCCGTTACCCAACCTCTTATGCGGATAACTCCGTGAATCCCGATCAGACCTTTGGGGAGAGTTTCGTGTTGGGGGACTTACCGGCGGACTATTACGAGGTCAGTGTGACCGAGGGTGGCCGAGTGCGCTTCCGCAAACTGATTTACGTGTATCCCAATCGTACCACCTGGATTGATATCACCCTGAATTAGCCGTTTCACGGTTCAGAATTAGAAAATGGATGGGAGGGCAGGTAGCCCTCCCGTTTTGTTTGCATTGTGCCGCAACTACCTGTCTCACCAGGACAGATTAAACCGTGATTCGTAGGGGCGCACATCGGTGCGCCCTCGTTAAAGATTTACGAAAATCGGCTTTAGTTTTGGTAAAGCAGATAGGTCAACGCAATCTGATTTCCAGGCAGGCTGTCCACCCGCAATACGCCTCGGTTGCCGTCAGCGGTGATAATCCCGACAATCGTGCCGGGGTTAAGTAAAGCACGTGGAATGCTAGTCTGATTGATGATGCTCGGTGAGATTAAGTCCCAATGGACCGTATCCAACGTCACATTCGGAATCACGCCGAGTTTGGCGGAAAACAGGGCATCTAAAGCACTGGCGTCGCCGCGCCAGTTGGCATCGCCCTGTACCGCGTTGCCTTCCAGGTCGATCGTATCGCCTGGATTCAAAATCTGTGAACCCTGGCGCAGTACGGGCTTGTTGATGACGTAGTTGAAGGTATACAGGTTGTTGTTCTCGCCGTTCCCGCCTTCACTGACATCGTTATTCAGATCAGCCACGATGACCACCGAGTAAGCGCCGGTATTGGTAAACGTTCCGGTCAGGTTTACGACGGTACTTTGCCCTGGTGCTAACCCTGGGACAACTGCCGCTGAATAAACATTGTTGGGTGGGAAGGTTGCCGCGACAGCGAATTGACCAGCGCCCAGTCCGCCCGCGTTACGCACCGTCACCGAAACCGTGAACGGCTGATTGACGATAATTGGTGATGGTGAAGCTACAACCGCGTCAATCACAATGTCCGATTCGGGCTGTGCAGTCGGGGTTGGGGACGGCGTGGGTGTAGGTGGCGGGGTAACGATTGGGACGGTGTTCAAGTCGCCAAACACATCCAGGAGGTACGTCGCCAGCCAACCTTGCTGCCCCCGGAACTCGATGACTACCCAGGAGAAGTCCACCGTTGCGCCGATGATACGCACCTGGTCGCCGGCACTCAATTGGCCGATGACATCGTAACTGGTGCTGGGGCCGCTGCGGACATTCTGCCGGGCGCTCTTAATGGTCAGGACGACGCCTTCCGGTGTGGCGGTTGCGGCGGGAACTGGTGTTGCCAACGGTGCGGTTGGGCCAGAGGGAACGCTGGCAACTTCAATCTGCTGACTCCCGACATAGCGTGCGACAACCTGGGGTGCGCCGAATGCCCCATCCTCAACCACGCTGACATTATTGCTGCTTTCGCCAGGGCTTAACTGCACCGGGCGTAACAACCCCTGGATGCCATTGACATTATCGAGTTGGCGCAGATTGGTGCGCAGTTCACCCGGTAGCTGAATCGCCTGTGCCAGCATATGTACCCCGTCATAACTGGCGGCATCTACCGGGCCAGGGACGCGCCCGAATGTGCGGACATAATCCGTGAGGAAAGTGCTGCTGGCTTCATCGGGTAACGTGAACGGCCAACTGGTGGCATAAATAATGCCGCGCAGTTGATCGAAGGGGATCGCCTCGTAAAAATCGGCATTATCCGCCTGATTATAGGCGAACGACCCCTGCCAACCGGCGCTGCGTAAATCGGTGTAAAATTCGGCTGCCAGCGCCGGACTGCCATAGGTGACGACGATCTCCGGGTTTGCCTGGAGCAGGTTGTTGACGATCTGAATCATGTCGCCGCCCGGCGGAAGTTGCAGCGACGGCTGTGGCAGCACGCCGAGTGACTGCGCTGCTGTCGAAAAGCCGATGACTCCGGCAGTAGAGGCAATATCCAGTTCAAGCTGTGCGGTAGCGATACGCCGCAGTCCCAGGCTGTTCACGAGGTAATTCGCCAAGGCCCGCCCTAATAGCACTTCGGCGGCGCGGATGCGAAACAGCCGCCCGGTTGAATCGGCGGTGATGAGTGTATCCCCGGTAGCCGGTGTCAGGATGGGGACGTTGAGCGATTGTAGGGCAGTGAGTCCGTTCAGAACCTCATCGCTCGTTTTAGGCCCCAGCACCGCGACAACACTGGCCTGGTTGAGGTTTTTTATAGCCTGCGTGAGCGTTGCGCCCTCGTTCGTGGGTTGAATGATAAGTTCCAGTTGAAAAAAAGTGCCGTCGGCGCCGCGTACCCCGCCAGCAGCATTAATTTCTTGTACTGCTAGGCGAGCGCCGCTGCTGATCGGCCCGCGTTCATCATCCAGTACCCCGATGCGAAAGACAGGCTGTGTCTGCGCCTGAACAAGTGGCGCGACCAGTAGCAAACCCAGGATGCTGATTAGCACACCCAGGGTAAGGTACTTGCGTATGTGCCGGTTTTCCATAAAAAGCTCCTTTTTGATAGAAAGTGGTGATTATGAACCGGTGTTGTGTCGGATACTATAAATGCCGTTTAATCCTGTACCCACCCTAATTTTAACGGCATTACAGGGGAAAACAATCGGATAGATTGTTTTCTGTGCGCTAGGGGGTACTAAAAGGCTGTTTGTGGAATGCTGTTTGCCATTTTATTGTGTATCTGCCTTGATTTCCCCTCATACACTGATTATACTCGCACTTCGGTTTCCTCTGGACACTCGTTTTGGACGGAATCAATCCTATTCACCTATGCAAAGAGAACGTGTCTCCGACGATGTTTATGTGTTCATCAGTGACCTGTATGTCCAGGTGACTGCTGGGTTGGTGATGACTAAAGACGGGGCGATACTCATCGACACCCTGCCGTTTCCAGAGGAGACGCTGCGCATCAAGCGGTTTGTCGAAACCCGCTTGCGGTCTCAGGTGCGGTATGTGGTCAATACCCATTTCCACGCTGATCACACCACCGGGACCTGCTTCTTCCCTGGGGCGCAGGTTGTGGGTCATGCCCGCTGCCATGATTTGCTGGATACGCGCGGAAGGGCCAGCTTGGAAGAAGCCAGATTGACGTCTCCAGAACTTCAAGATGTAGAGGTAATCCTGCCGGACGTGGTGTTTGAGAGTGGAATGCTCAATATCCACCTTGGTGGAAAAACTCTGCAACTGTGGCACACCCCCGGCCATAGCCCGGACTCGATTGTCTGCCTGCTGAAGGAAGAGCATATCCTTTTTGGCGGCGATACGGTGATGCCGCTGCCATATTTTGTAGACGGGAGCTATGACGATTTCCTGGCCTCCCTGCAGAGCTTACAGGGATGGAATTTTGAGCATATCGTACCGGGGCATGGTGAAGTCATTCTGCGCGGCGAGATTGAAAGCAAGATCCAGGAAGATATTGACTACCTGCTCAATTTGCAGCGAAAAGTAGATAAGGCACTTGCCAGCAGTTCACCCCGCAAGGCGTTGAACAGCTTGAGCGTTGAAAAATGTGGCAAGAGTCGGATTTTGCTGAACGGCGTGGTCGAGCAGCTTCACCGCCAGAACCTGACGAAGATGGTGAGCCAGCGTCAAGCCTGAATGCCTATTGAGTTGGCGTGACTTTGATGTATGATTGCCCCTCAAGTTTGATGGAGTATAGAGCGTATGTCCCAACCTGAGCAAACTTACCTGACCCTGGAAGGCGCGGAAGAATTACGCCGTGAGTTGGATACCCTGATTACTGTCCGGCGGCCAGAACTGGCGCAAAAGCTCAAAGAAGCGGTTGCTGATGGTGATCTGAAAGAAAATGCCAATTATCATGACGCCCGGGAACAGCAGTCGTTCCTGGAAGGCCGCATTCAATATCTTGAAAGCGTGCTGCGCTCAGCGGTGATTATTTCGCCGAATGGCACTTCGGACGAAGTGCGTGTTGGCTCTGTCGTCACGATCGTTGAGGATGGCATGGGCGAGGAAGAAACGTACTATATTGTCGGGGCGGCGGAAGCGAACCCTCGTGAGGGTAAAATTTCCCATGAAAGCCCGATTGGTGCGGCATTGCTTGGCAAGAAAAAAGGGAACAAAGTCACTGTGAACACGCCTGGTGGTGAGGTTATCTTTAAGATCAAGCGTATTCAATAACCGAAGCACTGTTGACGGAAATTGAAAAGTACCCCATACCGGGGTACTTTTTTGATTCTAACGTTAGCTACCAATGGGCGTAAAGTCGCCTGTGCCACCAAATGGATCATCATCCGTTTTCGGCGCTGTGGCCGGGGGTGGATATTGCAGCGGCGGGGGAGTTAGCGGTCTGGGCTGTGCCTGGGTGGGCGGTGGGCTGTAAGCCGGTGGCGTGGTTGCAGGCGGTGGCATAGTCGGCGCTGCTGCGGGCGGCATAGTCGGCGGGAAGGCCGGAACTGACGGCGCTGCTGCGGGTACAGCCGCTGGTACAGCGGCAGGCATAGCGGCCCCAACGCTGGTGCCATCTTTACGCCAGGCTTGCAGCTCAATGGTCATTTTATCGAAGTAGCTGTTGGGCGGTAGCTGGGCATCCGCACCATAGCCCATATCCACGATACGCGCTTGCATCCGCAGTGCGTTGGTCTCAAGTGTAATCACAGCGCCCGGTTTGGCAGCGACCAGTTGACCTTTTGGCTCTAATTTAGACCGCAGGGCCGGATCATTGTTCGCCTGATCCGAGACGAAGACGCCGGTCAGCGTGCGGACGAAATCTTCTTTGTCGAATAACCAAACTTCGACCGCAGTCACCTTGTCATCCCCAATGGTTTCGGAAATCACCGCGCCGCATTCACCCAGGAACTCGTCATCTTTTGCCTCGTCCTCAATGCTGAACGAGTCATCATATGAGCGCCCAGGGAAATAAATTGAGACGTGCCGCGCAACCGGTGGGCCGAAGTCGCTGGAGGCGGGGGCGGTTGCCGCTTCCTCTTTCAGTTTCTTTTGCATGTCGCGGGCGGCGTGGATGGCGTCCAGCTCAGCCCGTACTTTCTGATCTTCCGCCGATTTCGGGCGAAAGCGTTTACGGATGGGTTCGACCACCAGGGGATTGATGTAGAACCCGTACAGTAACGACCCGACCACAAAAACCACGACAAAGACAATCGGACCCACAATAAAGGGAAGAATACCCCCAATCAGGCTTGGGGCAGGGGCAATTGCAGCATTTTCCTGCGCCTGCATCGCCAACGGCTCCAGTTCCAATCGGTTGATTCCGCGCACAATACCGAGCGGATTATCCACTGCTCGCAACAACCGCACGATTTGTGCCTCAAAATCTGCGCTCGGGACGCTGTTGCTGGTTACCGCCGCGTAGCGGTCGGCGACTAGACGAACCCATTCATCCTGCCAGCTTTGTTGCAGGCTGCTGGGGTCAGCGTCATAAAACACGGTTGGTTGGATGGCATACGACCACACCAGACCGATCAGAAAGGCAATTACACCAACAATAACTGTGCCTCGTTTAGGAATATTTCCTTTTAGCACCGGCCATAAGCCGATCAATGTGTCTCGGATTTTGCCAATCATGAATGCCACTGCCTTTCCTGTTGATCGCAAGAAATAACATGTTTATTGTACAAAGAATCGTGTGTTTGGAACATATGAACCCACTAACTGAGACTAATATACTATGTTTTTGTGGTAATGCCCAAAAACAATTATTGTGATTTGTGAACTTGGGGCTGAGGCAGGGGGCGCTTCAACGTCCCCTGCCTAATGATTTTTAGGTACCGGAATGGTTACGCCGGTTCAGTGTTCATTTCCGGCAGCTCATTGATACGGTAGGTGTTTTCACAGACCGTACATTGTGCTATGGATTTGCTGTTCTCAACCAGCATTCCACCACAGTTTGGACATGGCTGCGGGAGTGGACGTTTCCAACTGGTGAAATCACACTCTGGGTAACGTGTACAGCCGTAAAATGTGCGTCCTTTGCGCGTTTTGCGGATAATGAGTTCGCCACCATGCTCTTTGCCACAGACCGGGCAGGCGACTCCAACCCGTTCCAGCCAGGGTTCGGTGTAGCGACATTCAGGATAATTGGAACAGCCGATGAACTTGCCAAAACGCCCGTAGCGAATCACCAATGGATGCCCGGATTCAGGGCAGTTACGCCCAATGGTCTCTTCCTGCCGGACTTGAGGCATATTCTCCCTGGCGTTCACCAGTTTTTGCTCGAAAGGCGAGTAGAACTCCTGCAGCATGGGACGCCACTCCATGTCGCCCTCGGCAATCGTATCCAACTCATCTTCCATGCGGGCGGTAAACTGGTAGTCCAGCACGTCTGGAAAGTATTCCACCAACAGGTTATTCACGATCTTACCCGTCTCAGTGGGAATCAGGCGCTTATCCTGTTTCTCGATATACTCCCGATCCTGGATAGTTGCTACCGTTGGCGCATACGTGCTGGGCCGCCCAATGCCGTATTCTTCCAGTGTGCGAACCAGGCTGGCCTCCGTGTAGCGCGGCGGCGGTTGCGTGAAATGCTGTTCCGGCAGCAGCTTGAGCAGGTCGAGCAGATTACCTGTCGCCAGTTCCGGTAGGATACGCCCTTCATCCTCATCTACGGTGGCGTCTTCGTCCCGCGCATCTTCGTAGAGTGCCAGGAAACCTTGAAACTTGATGGTGCTGCCCGACACACGAAAGGCATACGGCATGTCATGTTCGTCAATCCCGGCGGCGATGTCCACCCGCAGCGTGTTGTAAACGGCATTGGACATCTGGCTCGCGACGAACCGCTGCCAGATGAGGGTATACAGTTTCATCTGCTGTGTGCTCAGATGCCCGGCGAGTTTTTGCGGTTCGCGCATCACGCTGGTCGGACGGATCGCCTCATGTGCTTCCTGGGCACCTTTGGTGCGCGTAGCGTAGCGCGGCGGGTGTGCCGGGTGATATTTCTCACCGAATTGCTGGTGAATGAACTCACGGGCTTCGGCTTGAGCCTGTTTGGAAACCTGCGTGCTGTCAGTACGCATATAGGTAATCAAACCCACCGGGCCGCCGTTGCCGATGTCAATCCCTTCGTAAAGCTGCTGGGCGAGAGCCATCGTGCGGCTGGCGCTGAACCCCAGACGACGCGATGCTTCCTGCTGAAGTGTGCTGGTCGTGAAGGGAGCAGAGGGCTTACGCTGCCGTGTGCCATGTTTAACGGCGGAAACCACGTAGCGGCTTTTCTTCAGCACCTCAAGGTGGGGGTGTAGGTCGCCCTCGTTGCCAAAGGCCACATCCTGGTTGCTGATCTTGACCAGCCGGGCGATAAATGGTCGACTGTTTTCCTTACTGTCCGCTGCATGTTTTTTCAGGTTAGCATCCAGCGTCCAGTATTCTTCTGGCACGAACACCTCGATGTCCCGTTCCCGATCCACGATCAGGCGCACGGCGATACTCTGCACGCGCCCGGCGGAAAGCTGGTTACGCACCTTTTGCCAGAGCAGTTCAGTGATGTTATAACCCACCAGCCGGTCAAGGATACGACGGGCTTGCTGGGCGTTGACCAGATTCATGTTGATACTGCGGGGATGGCGGAAGGCCTCCGCCACTGCGGGTTCGGTGATTTCATGGAAAACCACCCGTTTTATCCGGCTTTCGTCCATATCCGTCGCCGCGATCAGATGCCAGGCAATGGCCTCACCCTCACGATCCGGGTCGGTTGCCAGGTAAATTTCGCTGGCGCGGTCAGCCAGAGATTTGAGTTCTTTTGCCACCTCACGTTTGTCATTCGGAACGCGGTATTTCGGCTCGAAGTTGTTTTCGACATCCACCGAAAGCTGTGTCACCAGCAGGTCCCGTACATGGCCTTTAGAGGCACGAACAGTGTACCCGCGCCCTAAAAAATTGCCCACACTGCGGGCTTTGGCCGGAGATTCGACGATCACCAGCTTGCTACTGGTACGGCGCGGCGCGGTTTGCTTCACTGCCTGTTTCTTTTTGGGTTTGGCCTTGTCTTTGGCGATCTTCTTGCGTTTTACTGTGACTTCCGGTTTGGGCAGCCCCTCGTGTGCTTCGGTTGCGCCCATACGGAACAACGTAGTGCCACACACTGGGCAGACGCCGCGTGTGCCCGGTGTGCCAGTTTTTGTGTAGACCGCTTCTGGCTTGCTGATTTCGCGTTTGGTTTTGCATTTGACGCAGTATGCCTGATATGAATTACTCATTCCTGTCCCTTCATCATCAGCCGCCATGTCATCATCTACCTGTTCCCGGTATTCAGTCTTATGGGTCGCAAGATCCCAACCCACAACGACCACCCGCAAAAGCCGGTTTACAGGTATTTGTAATGCTTGGTTTTCAGTAGATAATTGACGACTTCTTTGACGTTTTCTGCCCGATTTTTATTACAGATGAGCAGTGCATCGGGTGTCTCTACTACGATAATATCTTCCACACCGATTGTCACCGTGAGTTTGTCACTATAAACCAGGGTGTTTTTTGTGTCCAGAATCACTTTCTCTGGCTGACCACCTTTGAAGCCGTTGCCGAACTGGTCTAATTTGAGGACATCAAACAGAGCAACCCAACTGCCGACATCATTCCAGCCAATGTCTACTGGGATCACCGCGATCTTATCGGCGTGTTCCATAACAGCGTAGTCCAGGGAAATATCCTTGATTTTCGCCCAGGTTTCATCCAGCTTGGCGTCGTATTCCACCGTATCCAGCGTGCTGACCAGTTCAGTCAGCTGGGCGTACATCTCCGGTTGCTGGCGTTCAAATTCGGCCATCGCCCGTGATGCCTGCCAGATGAACATGCCGGAATTCCAGGAAAATTCACCGGAGGCCACAAACGCCGTTGCTGTCACCGGGTCGGGTTTTTCGGTGAATCCGCGTGAGTTGAAACAGTCGAAGCTGTTGATCGTTGCCAGTTTCTCGCCCTGCTGGATATAGCCGAACCCCGTTGCCGGGTAGGAGGGGGAAATCCCCAGTGTGGTGATATACCCCTGTGTTGCCAGGTCATAAGCGGCCTCAAGCACACCCCGGAAAATATCCTTTTTAGCGATGTGATGGTCAGAGGTCATGATGGCGATCACCGCTTCCGGGTCTCGCTTCTGGATAACTGCTGCGCCCAGCCCGGCTGCCGGGCCGCTGTTCCGGCCATACGGCTCAGTGATATAGTTCGCCAGCGGGATTTCCGGCGCGTCTTGGTGCATGGGGGCCACATATTTCCGCCCGGTTGCGACATAGATTCGCTCCGATGGGAACAAGGGGAGCAGCCGGTCTACTGTTGTACGAAACATCGAAACATCGTCGATCAGGGGGAGAAGCTGCTTCGGTGTATCCTGGCGACTCATCGGCCATAACCGCGTGCCACCACCGCCAGCCATAATCAGCGCATAATAGTGATCCATAAATGCTCGCTCCTTGTACTGAATAGAGAATTGAACCAACTCAACCCACAGTACGATGGTGTCCTTTCAAGCAAATTGCAATTGATCGTGCTGCCCGCCCGGCTGTAACGCGCATTCAATGGGATTGCGCCAAGCAGTATTGCATCGCTCCCACATTACGTACCAGCCCTTTTAGCTCCAGAATCGTCAGCGTGCTGCTGACTTCTGCGACCGGCAGTCCGCACAGTCGCACAAGGTCATCAATGTGCAGCGGGTCTGGGCCTAAATGCTGGGCAATTTCCGCTTCAATCGGATTACTCGGAATCAGTCGCCGCGTCACAGTACGGGTCTGGACAGCGGTATGGACGATTTTGAGTTCATCCAGTATGTCATCCACGCTCCCCACCAGTTTGGCGCCTTCTTGGATCAGGCGGTTGTTCCCGCTGCTCATCGGATTAAAAATGTTACCCGGTACAGCGAACACATCGCGTCCCTGGTCGGCGGCAATGGACGCGGTTATCAATGCGCCGCTGTTATGAGGCGCTTCAACCACCAGCACTCCCAGCGCCATACCGCTGATGACCCGGTTACGCCGGGGGAAGTTACGTGCTTCAGGCGCTGTCCCTAACGGAAACTCACTGATAATCGCGCCCTGACTGCTGATTTCCTGGGCGAATCGCGCATGGTCGCGCGGGTAGATACGGTCAACACCATTGCCAAGAACAGCAATCGTCCGTCCGCCACCATCCAGCGCCCCCCGGTGTGCTGCGCTATCTATCCCATGTGCCAATCCGCTGATAATCGTGACATTCTGTGCGGCAAGCTGTTTGGCAAGATAATGCGCCGCATCCCGGCCATAAGGAGTGGCTCGACGAGTGCCGACGATACTTAATGCTTGATCGTCAGCCGGTGACAGTGTTCCTCGCACATACAGGACAATCGGCGCGTCGGGTTGTTCTTTCAGCAGGGCGGGGTAGTCCTCGTCCGCCAACGCCAGCAGCCGGGCGCCTGCCTTGTGGATGCGCTCCATCTCTGCATCCAAATCCAGCTTGCCACGACCCTGCAAGAGATTCGCCACAGCTTGCCGTTCCAATCCGGCCTGAACAAGCTGCGTTTCTCTGGCGTGCCAGGCGTCCGGCAGACCATCAAAATAGTTCAATAATGCGGATAAACGTTTGGGGCCGATTTCGTGTATAAGGCTGAAACCAAGCCAGTATTTAGTGTCGCTCAAGCTGTCTCGATGTTGTGCATGGGTCGAACGTCGTTAAAACAGCATAGCAAGCGTCTGTTTGGATTGTCAAGCAGGATTTCATGTGCCGGGGAGCAGGCCGTCCATTAAATGCACCAGAACATACCCGCCGTCAATGTTGACTTCGAGGACGGATTCCGGAATCGCTGGGATGAGGACTTCGCCATGTTGCAAGCTGTTCACCACGTAAACATCATTCGCACCGGTTTCCAGCACTTCTTTAATGACGCCAAACGGTTGCCCGTCTTCGGTGCGGACTTCCAGGCCGTGTAGTTGGAATAAAAAGTATTCGCCTTCTTCCAGGGGGACAGCATCTTCTATTGCAATCATGACCAGCGAGTCGCGCAGCCGTTCGGCCTGATCCCGGTCATTCACGCCCTCCAGTTTGAGCAACATGTATTCCTGGTTAGGGCGGGCGCGTTCGAGCGTGTATGCGGTAGGCTCTGGATTATCCAGCGTACGGTTGATGAACACGGTGTCGCGTTCGGAGATACGTTCCGGGAAATCAGTGAGGACGCGCATCCGTATCTCGCCGCGAATCCCATGCGGGCGCAGCACTTCACCGATTAAGAGATACCGGGGGGACTCGGCCCCCCGGCGATTTGCAGACTGGTCTGGCATCGGTTAGATGATCTTCAGTACAACGCGGTCGTCACGGTTACTGGGCATCGCCCGCAGCAGAGAACGAATTGCGTTGGCAACCCGTCCCCCTTTGCCAATCACCCGCCCGGCATCTTCCGGCGCGACGTGCAGTTCCAGGACAACCGTACTGCCCTGGTGGCGGCGTTTCACCCGTACCTGCGAAGGATCATCTACCAGGCTTTTAGCGATGTACTCAACCAACTCTTCTAAAGCAGACATGACTACTCTTCTTTGGCGAGAGCCGCCGCTTCACGGGCCTTTTTCCGAGACTCGCCGGGGCCTGGGGACGGATAGCGGGTCTTGGGGCTGACCGGTTCGGCAGCAGCGAAAGCAGCTTCAGCTTCAGCGACCAGGGTTTCCATCGCTTCGCCCTTCATGAGCCGTTCATAACGTTCCCAGGTGCCGGTACGTTTCAGCAAGCGTAGCACGCCATCACTGGGCTGTGCGCCCACACTGAGCCAGTATAGCGCCCGGTCTTCTTTAACAATGTCGGTGGACGGACGAGTACGCGGGTTGTGATGGCCTATGATCTCGATAAAGCGACCATCACGGGCGGTCCGCTGGTCAGCAACCACAATACGATAGCTGGGCTGCTTCTTCAAACCCACACGACGCAAACGAATACGAACCATAGTGTTGTATCTCCTAACTTCGCGCTCTCAAGCGTCTTGATTGACGGAGAGCCACTGGCGAAAAAACGTGACTGCGTTTGCCAGTTGCGGTAGGGTAGTTGGATAGGACTCCCTAGCGCATCATCCCGGGAATACGAGGCATTCGCCCTTTGCGGAGCTGCCCCATCATCTTCTGCATGTCACGGAACTGCTTAATCACGTCATTGACATCCCGCACCTCGACTCCGCTGCCCCTGGCGATGCGCTGGCGGCGGCTGGCGTTGAGGATTTTCGGGTTATTCCGTTCGGAGGCGGTCATCGAATTAATGATCGCTTCCACTCGTTTGAGGCGTCTTTCAACATCCTCTTCGTCAATGTCATTCTTGAGGCGACCCATGCCAGGGATCATGCCCAGCATTTGGGTGAACGACCCCATCTTGCGAATTTTCTGAAGCTGTTCCAGGAAGTCCTGTAATGTGAACTGATTTTCCATCAGTTTCTTTTGCAGCTTCAGCGCCTCCTGCTCGTCATAAGCGGCTTCGGCTTTCTCAATCAGCGTGAGTACGTCGCCCATGCCCAGGATACGTGACGCCAGACGATCCGGGTGAAACACCTCGAACCCGTCCAGCTTTTCCGCCGTTCCCAGGAACTTGATCGGCACGCCGGTCACTTCGCGCATGGAAATGGCCGCGCCACCCCGTGCGTCACCGTCAATCTTGGTCAGGATCAGCCCGGTAATGCCGACGCGCTGGTTAAAACCTTCTGCGATGTGTACCGCTTCCTGCCCAGTCATCGAGTCCGCCACCAGCAGGATTTCCGCTGGGTTTGTGCGGCGCTTGATGTCCTCAAGCTCGGTCATCAGCGTATCGTCAATTTGCAGACGCCCCGCCGTATCCAGAATGGCGACTGCTGCGCCCGCTTCTTTGGCGGCTTTCAGCCCGTTGGCGCAAATATCCGCCGGGCGTGACCTCGTGCCTTCTTCATAGTACGGGACATTAATCTGCTTGGCGAGCGTTACTAACTGGTCAACCGCTGCCGGGCGGTAGGTGTCTGCTGCGATCAGGAACGGTTGGCGACCATCTTTCCGCAGGTGGATGGCTAGTTTAGCGGCGGTAGTGGTTTTACCCGACCCTTGCAGCCCAACGAGCATAATCACATGCGGCTTGGTGCTGCCGGAAAAACTCAACCGGCCTGCCTCGCCCAGGGTTTCGATCAGTTCCTCATGAACGATTTTGACGACCTGCTGACCGGGTTTCAGACTCTTGGTTACTTCTGAGCCAATCGCCCGTTCCTTCACCCGTTTGACGAAGTTTTTGACCACCGGTAGAGCGACATCCGCCTCAAGCAGCGCCAGACGCACCTCGCGCATCACCGTGTCAACGTCTTTTTCCGTCAACTTACCGGCACGCCCCAGGCGGTCAAAGGTTGCTTGTAACCGTTCGCTCAGGTTTTCAAACATGCAGGTCGTTCCTCACGTGTATTGAGACGAAAATTGTAGATGAGGGTGTGCGCCCCGTCAAGGCGGGATACGCGATCAGAGTTTTAGTGCCCGGTAGCCCCGGTTGAAGTAGATCAGCGGGAGCGCTTCGGCGTCCGCCTTGCGGTCAGCGGCGACCACCTCGCCCACCACAATCATATTGGTGCCGCCATCATGGACGGCATGGACTGTGCAGTCCATCCAGGCGATGGCATCCGCCAGGATTGGCACGCCAGTTTCGGCAGTGGTGATAGCCACGCCGTGAAAGCGATCTGCGCCTTCCGGTAGGTCGCCCACCCCGGCAAACTGGTTGGATAACCGGGCCTGATCTTCACTCAGCAGCGATACCGCGAACGCGCCGCTCTCGTCAATAATGTCCAGTGCCTCTACCCCTTTATGCAGGCAGACCAGAATCAGCGCCGGTTCAACCGAGACGGACGTAAACGAACTCACCGTGAGGCCATGTCGCCGTTCGCCGCTCGCAGTGGTGACAACCGTCACGCCTGTGGCCCACAGACGCATAATATGGCGCATGGCTTCCGCGTCAATACTCATGAAATTGTCCCTCGTCTCCATGTGTGGTTTGATGAACGATATTTATACCGTATTATATAGGGTAAACGAGCGTAGAGCGTATCTATATTGTCCAATCGGACAGTGGACATCAATCGAGCAGGAGTTCCGCCATACGGGGAACGAGGCCCGTCAGGTCGCGCAGACCCTCGGTAAAGGTGGTTTTGGCGCTGCCGATAATCAGCGTGGGGACATCATTTTCGGTGTGGGTGCGGATACTGACATCTTCCATATTGCCATGATCGCTGGTGATGATGATGAGTCCCTCGTCGTCATCCCATGCTTCTAACGCCCCGGCCATCACGCCGTCAAACAGTTCCAGCAACCCCACGCCGTCTTCCAGCGGCCCGCGATGCCCGACCACATCAGTAAACCAGTGTGGGAAGAACGCGAACGCATACCGTCGTGAAAGTTCGACCATTTTTCGCCCGGCTTCCTGGGGGGTATAGAGGGGCGTGTCCGTATAGCCAAGCTGGTCGCGCCATCCCTGGCCTGTCCAGTCCCCGGTGAGCGCGGCTTCCTGGTAGACCGCCGTCTCATCGAAGATCGGCAGCCCGGCCTGGTGCGCGGCTTCCTGGTAGCTGGCACGCAGTCGTTTACCACTGTTCACCCCGTCATGCCAGCGGGGTGGGTAGCCCTCCAGCAGAGCGGCGGTTTTGCCCTGCCCAACCACCTGTTTGAAGAAATTGTCTTTTGCCAGCAGTTCCCGAATCGGCGGATTCGGCTTAGGGCCGTAGTGTTCCCCGATCAACTGCGGGACATTCAACCCCGTCAGGATCGCCGCCTGCCCGGTGGCGCTTTGCGGGCGTCCCGGCACACCCAGGCGTGGGTCGGTGGGGATAAAGACGGCACGCGAGCTGTGCTGTTCACCGATAGCCTTTAACCAGCGTCGTCCGTTGGTGAGTGCGGTGAGCGTGGGCATCGTGGCGCTGGCGAAGGGGTTCACCGCCGGGTTATCTTCACCTAACCCGATGCCGTCCAGAAAAATCATGAGAATGTGCATATTGTGGGAAATTAACTCTCTGCCAGGGCTAAGTCATCGGGTGAAGGCGGTGTATGCCCGCGCCACACTTCCTCACCGCCTGCATTAAACAAAACAAACTCCGGTGTGAATGAAAAATCGAGATTTTCGCGCAAAATACGACCAAAATCGCTGTGGATGTCTACCCGCAGGATGTTAAATTCACCCTGAATGTCCTCTACGATCCCGTCAACGGCGGGACGCGCTGCCAGGCAGCCCGCTCAGTAGTTACTGAAAAATTCGAGGAACGTCGGGCGGCCATTGGCGATGGTTGCGACGGCTTCGGTGTAACTGTTCACGTCGCTGGTGCCGGGGCGCAGGACGAAAAAGCCGAGCGCCAGTACCGCCGCCAGGGGCAGCAGCGCCCCTAACGTGATGCGCCAGGAAACCCGCTTGGCCCGCAGCAGGCCGAACACCACCAGCAGCACGACGGCGCTGATTAAAACGAACGAGTATTGGTTAAAGACACTGACCATGTTATGACTCGGCTGTATAGGTGTAGGACAAAATGAATTCGTTGGTTGCCCGTTCCCGTCCGATAGTGGTTACATCCATGTGGCCGGGCAGCACCCGCACATTATCCCCCAATGGGAGCAGTTTTTCAAAAATTGAGCGCATCAGCAAGTCATAATTTCCGCCGGGTAGGTCGGTACGCCCGATACTCCCGGAAAACAGGCAGTCTCCGCTGAACACCAGTTCCCCGGCGGGCATATAAAAACTGATGTGACCGGGGGCATGGCCGGGCGTGTACAGCGTCTCTAGCTTAATCGCGCCCAGTTCAATTGTTTCCGGGTCAGTCGTGAGCAGGCGATCCGGCGTGGCGGCCTCCGGGAATTCGCGGCCAAAGAACATCAGTCCTTGCTGCGGTAGGCTGTCCAGCAAGGGAATCCCATCGCCGTGTAACCAGAACGGTGCGCCGGTACGCTCCTTGAGTTCCTTGCTGGCGAGTACATGGTCGAAGTGGGCATGAGTCGCCAGAATCAGTTTGATCGTCCACCCGGCATCCTGCGCGGTTTTGTGGATGAGGGGGGCGCTGTCCACCGGGTCAATCACCAGCGCCTCATTAGTTTCGGTGTCGGCCACGATGTAGCAGTGGGTTGCTACCGAGCCGAGGGTAAGCATTTTGATTTCGATACTCATGCTATGCCTTCCGTGCGCTGCCGCCGTAAAATCAGGGTGAGCAGGGTTTGCAGTTCTTCCATTTTCATGAGGTATGCCACACCCGCAAACACCAGCACCCCACCGCCGACTTCAACCCCCAGCCGCAGAACCGTATACGCGAATCCCTGGTCTGCCAGCCCCAGAGTATGCCATACCATGTCTATGATAACAATCGCCAGCGCCATCACCAGACTCGCCGCTGTGGTTTTCAGCACGGTTTTGCCGATGGTGGACTCTTCCATCCCGTGCCAGCGCCGCCGCAGCACCCACAACAGTACCAGCACCTCGAACGCCACCCCGCAAGAGTTCGCCAGCGCCAGCCCGCCAACATTCCCGGTATAGGTGGGTAGATTCAATAGGGGAAACATACTGGCGGTGGTGTTGGCGATGCGCATCGTTTCCACCTGTGCCACGCCGCTGAGCGTGAGCGAGAGGATCAGGTTGATGGCAGCGCCACCCAACGCGGCGAACAGGGGAGTCAGCGTGTCTTTATCAGCATAAAAGCTGCGGGCGACGATTTCCAACGCCGAATGCACCACCAACCCCAGCGCGAAGAATCGCAGGGTGCTGTAAACCAGCGTCGCCGCTGCTGCATCGAATGCCCCTCGTTCCAGCAGGCTGATAAGCGGTTGGCCGACAACAATCAATCCCACTGCTGATGGAATAGTAGCGATCAGGATAAACCGCAGCGCGCCGGACATCGCGCCCCGTTTTCCTCTCTCATCACCCAGTTCACTCAGGGTAGCCAGCGTGGGAAAAATCACTGTTCCCATTGCCGTGCCGATCAGGGTTTCGGGAATCTGCATCAACCGCCAACCCCAATCCAGGGCGCTAACTGAGCCTTCGCCCAGACGGGAGGCGATATTGTTCATCACCAGGAAGTTCAGGCTGACCACACCCAGCCCGGCTACACGCGGCAGCATCAGGCGGATGACATACCACATCACCGGGTCGCGCAGGCCGAGTTCCGGCCACCACCGCGCCTTAAAGTGAATCAACCCTGGTATCTGTATAGTGAAGTGCATCGCCGCCCCTAGCACTGCCCCTATCGCAATACCCTGCACACCTAACGGTTTGAGCAGGAAAATCACACCGATCAGGATGCCTACGTCGAACATGATTGGCGCGAGGGCGGGCAGCAAGAAGTGGTTGTGACTGTTGAGGATACCCATCGAAATCCCACTGACCGAAAAGATCAGCGTGCCGACCAGCAGATTCCGCATGATTTGTGCCGTCTGCTCGATTTCTGCGGGGGCGAATCCGGGAGCGACGCTGGCGGCGATGGGATTGGCGAATAAGAAAACTACTGCGCTCGTGATGAGTGTAGCAGTAAAAATTGTGTTGATGACGTGGGTAGCGACTCGCCAGGCTTTTTCCTTATCGCCTTGTGCCAGGAAACCCGTGAACACTGGAATGAAGGCATGAGCCAGCGCCCCACCGGAAATCAGCGTAAAGATCAACTCCGGCACGCGATTGGCGGTAACAAAGGTGTCCCACTCCGAACCGACACCAACCTGTTTGGCGATGATGAAGGTCTGCGCGAGGCTGATGGCTTTAGCGACGCCAAAGGCCAGCATAACAGTGAGAGTCGAACGGGCGAGTTGGCGGGTGCGGGGTGTTTGTTCGGTCATCATGCATCCTGAAGTGGGTTATTGAAGGTAATCCACCGAAATAGATAAAGCCGTAAGGGCGCACCGCCGTGCGCCCTGGTTGAAAACATGCGAAAACCGGCTTAGAGATTCAGCGCATCCAGCGCGGTCTGAGCATCGCTGTAACCGGGGTGGTGCTGGAGCGCCTGCCGGAAGGCGCTGGCGGCCTGCTGGGGTTGCCCCTGCGCGGCCAGGACTCGGCCTTTCCAGTAGTAGGTTTCTTCCACATAATCTCCGCCGTTGTTGAGGTTGGCGTTGACCAGCGCCATGACATCATCATAGCGCCCGGTTTCGTAGTACGCTTCGAATGGGCCGAACTGGTACAGTGTCATCCGCCAGGGGACGCCCACGCGCCGCGCCTGGTCATAGGCGGCGGCGGCTTCGGTGTACTGCCCCAGTCTCACGTATGACGAGCCGATGTTATACCAGGCGAATCCGTCTGCCGGGTTCTGTTGCGCTTCGGCGCGGGCGGTTTCCAGCGCATGTTCGGCAGCACCCTGCGGGTCTGCCCAGTCGCCCAGAATGTCCCGTACGACACTCTCATCCGACTGCTGGTACAGGACAATAAACGTCCGGTTGAAATCCTGCCAGTTGGCGTCCATCGTTGCGTAGGATTCTGAGATACCCTCGCCGTTTTCGCCTGTTCCCAGGAAACTGTCGTATAGGTAAAACACCTGGAGTGAATCATCATAGCCAACAAGGGTCTGGTAGTGTCCCAGCCAGTCATAGCCCTCTGGCATATACCCGGTTTCGATAATCACCGGGAAATTATTCGCGAGGAACGCTTTAATCAAGTCAGTCGTGCCGCCGATTCGGGAAAGCGCCCGCACACCGGTTTCTTCATTGACGAAAGCGACCATCTCCCAGGGATTGACATTTTTATCCTCCCGGTCTGGTTTCAGGAATGCCGCCGCCACATCCTGGTCTTCCTGCCAGCCAAAGTAACTCAACCCCATGGTGATATTGGCCGGGCCGCAGTTGTTCCAGGTCTGTTTGATGTGGCGAAACCCGTATAACCGCGCTGCAACCGGGTAAACCCGTTCCGCCGTCGTGATAACAGTCTCAGCGGTGGGGGCGATGCTGGCCTCGGTTGGAATGGGCGTTGCAGTGGAGGTTGCCACGACAACCGTTGGCGCGAGTGTTGAAGTTGGGGGCAGGGTGCTTTCCGGCTCAATAGTTGCTTCAGCGGTCTTTTCGATGTTCAGCGCTGGCCCAGAGAGTAAATCTGCCGGGGAGATATCACTGCTCTCGTCAGGATTCGGCGTGGGCAAGGTGTCGCCCACTTCTGGGCGCGGCGGCATGAACAGCTCCATGAACGGCACAACGCCTAGTACCCGTTCCTGCTGGCCGGGTGTCAACACACTGCGGAAAATAACGACTCCGGCGACAGCGCTCACGATCCCGATAATGAAGATACCTACCACCAACCAGAGCAGAAGGCGCGGTGGTGGTGTAACACCTTCATCGTAATGTTCGTGTGAATCCTGATTTTCCTGCATACCCTCGATACTCCCTCTTCCATTCCAGTACACTAAAGCGCCTATTTATACCATAGGCGGGGTGGTTCGTTGTGAGATCATGATGAGAAATTAGGATGTTATCCTACTATAAAGCAGGAATCCTGCCTAGATTTCCTTCAGTGTGCCACATTTCGTGCGGAGCGTCACCCACGCTTGACGGGCGCTTCCCTGACGATTCTTACGCTGCCCACCGGTCATTTAGCGATTCAAGCTGAATCTCAGCAGGGATTTTGCCCGAAATCCAACACTGAGCCTATCAGGCTTTTCTGGTAAACTGAGGCGCGACGGAACGGTAAGGACATCCGTTTAGGATGATATTAGGTTGGGTTTTCTACGCTGGTTCTGTAATGGATGCAGGGTTTCCAGGAGTATTCATGCGAAAGTACCGGAATCGAATTCTGACAGGCATCGCGATTGCCTTTGTGATTTATGTCGTGCTGCTGTTATTCATCAATACCGACGATCTGCTTTCTCAACTGGCGGCCTATCCCTGGGAACTGCTGATCCCGGTGATTTTGCTCAAGTTTCTCGCCTGGGTGTTTCGTTTTCTGGAATGGCAGTATTACCTGGGCGTGATTGACGCGCGCGATAAGATCAGCCTGTTTGACAGCGCGGTACTCTATCTGTCTGGCTATACAATGGCGGTCAGTCCCGGCAAAATCGCGGAAGTGTTGAAAGCGGTGATCCTCAAAGTCAAGACGGGAATTCCGGTTGCCCGCAGCGCGCCGGTGGTGATCGCGGAGCGGGTGGTGGACGGGGTGGCGGTGGTCGTGGTGGCTTTTATCACGGCGCTGGTCGCCGGGCAGGCGATTGATCTGGGCGGATATGGGGTACTGCTGGCGCTTTCCGGGGTGCTGCTGGCGATAGGTCTGGCTGCGGTGCAAATACGCCCCCTGGCTTATTTCTTTCTGGATATTGTCGCACGAATGCCATTCGTCAAACGGTTGTATCACCCGTTGGTGGCTTTTTACGAGAGCAGCACTGAGGTGCTGAAGCTGCGCCATGTGCTGCCCACCAGTGCCTTAGGAGCGGCGGCACACCTGTCCGATGCCTTTGGTTTTACGATTATGTTGAGCGGCTTTGGCCTGGAAATCACCTGGCCTCTCTTCCTCCAGGCGACCTTTATCGTGGGTATCGCCGCCGCTATAGGGGCGCTCTCCGGCATTCCGAACGGTGCGGGAATCACCGAAGTCGGGACCAAAGAGATGTTGGTGGCGATTGTTGGCCCGGCGAATCCGGCGATTATCCCGGTAGCTGCGACTGCTGCTTTGATGGAAGGTTTTTTCCATAAGTGGTTCCGGGTGTTTTTCGGGATGATGGTTGGCTTAATTTTCCGCCACCGCCTGTTTACGCCTTCAGTGGAAGAAACGCTGGTTGAAATGGAAACAGAACGCACGCAAAAACGGGCTTATGCCCCGGAAAGTAGTTTAGTATGACGAACGAACGCTGGAATGTGGATTTACATAGCCATACCCTGTGGTCAAAAGACTGTCTGACCCCATTCGAAACAATTATCCACCGGTGCCAGCGGCGCGGCGTGGATCGTATTGCGATCACCGACCACAATACAGCCGAGGGCGCGTTAGCGATGCAGAAAATTGCGCCGGAGCTGGTGATTGTGGGTGAGGAAATCATGACCACCCAGGGGGAAATCCTGGGGTATTTTCTGACGGAGAGTGTCCCCGCCGGGCTGACCCCGGAGGAAACCATTAAGCGCCTGCGTAACCAGGGCGCGGTGATTAGCGTCTCTCATCCCTTTGATCGTTACCGTAAAGGCGCATGGGAAGAAGCCGATTTACGCCGCATTATGGGTTTGGTGGACGCGATTGAGGTCTTTAATGCCCGCTGCGTCCGCCCTGAAGACAATCAACAGGCGGCGGAATTCGCCCGGCAAAACGACCTGATCGGTACGGCAGGTTCAGATGCGCATACCTCGGTGGAGTACGGGCAAGCTATGACCCGCCTGCAACCATTCCAGGACGCCGAAAGTTTTCGTCAGGCGTTGCAAACAGCGGAGTTTGTTGAACGACTCAGCCCGTTTTACGTGCATTTTGGCAGCACCTATGCCAAATGGATGAAGAAACTCGGCCTGAAGCCGCGCCTGTGGGCCGGGGGCTAATTCCCGCCTTCTGTCAGGGCTGCAAAGGCGCTCCCCAGGGCTATGCCACCGATTCGAGCGGCTAAATCGGTATCCTCACTGTTTTCGATTACGACGGCGACGGCGATTCCGCTGTCGGGCGGTGTGAAGCCGATAAACCAGGCTTGCGTGCCTTCCCCTGAATAGGCCAGGGTGACATGCCCGCCGGTTGCCAGGTTGGGCTGACTGGCGGCCTGTGCTGCGCCGCTCTGCACCGCGTCCAGCATGACCATTCGCAATTGCTCGGCGGTTGTGCCGGTCATAAACGGCAGGGTAGGGCGCGTGAGACGGCTTTCTATCCAGTCGGTTTCCTGGGGGGAATGAGTCGCTAACAGGGCGTTGGGCTGCGGCGCGTTGCCCTCATTGATGACTGCGGCAGCGACGAGCGCCATTTGCAGTGGACTCACTGTCAGATCGCCCTGTCCCAGTGCTGTCGCCAGAAAATCGCTTGTGGTCTTCTGGATTGTTGGCTGGGATGTGGCCTCGGCGCTATCCGCTTCCGGGATAAATCCTGGCAGGGTGGGGGGCTGCCCCAATTGGAAGTTTGCAAAGACGGCCTCAACAGTATCCTGTCCTAATGTGTTCACGACCTGGACAAATGGCGCAGGGCAGGTGTAGTTAAATGCGTCCGCTAACATGAGTGAAAAACCCGTCGGGCTGCCCACGCAGCGCAAAGTCACCTCTTCCAATTGCACTGGCATAGTCGCATTGGTGTAGACTGTATCCAGTGTGACACTATCCGCCAGCGCCGCCGCCAGCAGGGGCGTTTGCAGCAGACCGCCCGGTTGATAATTCCCTTGCAGGACCCGGTTAAAGAAAGGCTTGCCCGCGTCCTGTGCCAGTTGATCCCAGAATTCATCCAGGGTATTTGGGTTAAAGGATGGCAGACTGACCAGCGCCAGCACGTCCCCGCTAGGAACCGCCAGCACCACCACTGCGCCCTGGTGATCGCCCATTGCTTTGACAATCGCCTGCTGTACCTGTAAATCAAACGTGAGTTGGATGTCATCACCCACGCGGGGTTGGTGCAGAAGTATCGTGCCGATGTCCGCCGGGTGTGTTCCGCCACTGAGAATCGTGTCGTAGGCGGCCTCCGCGCCGCTCACCCCGTAGCGGAAACTGAAGTAGCCGGTAGCGCTGGCTGTTTCTGGGTAATAATAGTGCCGGGTGACGATTCCTCCCTCGTCGGCGGTGGATTCCACCAACAGATTGCCGCGCCGATCCATAATTGCGCCGCGCCGGAGGCGAATCGCATCCTCCACCAGCCGGGGGTTATCGTCCCGTTGCAGCAGGGTATCCGGGCCGACCACCGACCAGTACACCGCCGCCAGCCCCACCGCGCCAAACGCGATCAGCACCAGCGTCACCATCAGATTGAGTTCACGAGTAAAGCGCATGGTTAATCGTCCACTGCTGACAGCCGCAGCAGTAAGCCCGCGATCACATAACTGGTGAGTAGCGAACTGCCGCCGTAACTCATGTAGGGCAGGGTGACTCCTGTGAGGGGGATGAGTTTCAGCCCGCCCGCCATAATCAACAGGCTTTGCGCGGCGATGAGCATACTCAGCCCGGTTGCCAGCAGTACGCGGAAGGGGCGTCCTTGCTGATTCATGGCCGCTCGCATCCCGCGCACAAACAGAGTCACGATACTGGCGGTGATGACTAGGACGCCGATCAGCCCCCATTCCTCCGCCGCTGCTGCGAACACGAAATCGGAATGCACTACCGGGATATAGGTCGGATACCCCTGGTCAATGCCTTGCCCGCCAATACCGCCCGCCGCGAACGCCATCAGGCTCTGCACGATCTGGTAAGCGCGACCATCCGCTTCCGGCCAAGGGTTCAGCCAGATGTCCACCCGCAGCCGGACGACATCGAACTGATAGTATGCCAGGACACCGGCCATCATGATGAGTAGTAAGCCGCTAAAGAGTATTCGCCGGTAGCCGCTGGCGACATACAACAGCGCCAGGAAGACGATAAAGAACAGCATCGCTGTTCCCAGGTCACGCTGCCAGACCAGAATCACCACCGATAGCCCCCACATCAGCAGAATCGGCCCAACGATACGGGGCGAAAGCGGAATGCGGTGGTGGCTGACGCCCAGGTTTTCAGCCCGCATCGCCGGGTACTGTTCGGCCAGGTAACTCGCCAGGAACGCGACCAGGATGATTTTCAGGGTTTCCGACGGCTGGAAGAAGATGTTTCCGATTCCTAACCACAACTGCGGTGCGCCGATCTGCCCGGAGGGGTTACGCCCTAGCACAATCGTACTGACCAGCAGCGCCAGTCCACCCACCAGCAGCAGATAACGGTAGGTTCGCAGCCAGCGCAGCGTGTGTGGGAAGATAGCGACGGCGACCATCGCGGCGGTTGACAGCGATAGCCATGCAGTCTGGCGATCCGCAAAGGCTGGGGAAAGCCGGTCTATCGCCAGGATGCCCCATCCACTTAGGAACAGGGTGATGGCAAACAGCAGCGTATCATGTTTGGGCAGGCGAAAATGGAGAATGATGGCGCTGACGACGGCACAGGTCAACCAGATTGCAAAGTGTTCCCAATTAGCTAGACCTTCTGCGCCGCGTTGCAGATTCAGCGCCAGGAAGTTAGTCGCCAGAAACACACCTCCCAATGCCAACAGCACATAACTCGCCCCGGCGTTGCGGTTGCGTGGCAGAATAGGTGGGAGATGGGGGATGGCACTCATAAGGCGGGTTTATGCCTCATCGTTGAAATATTTACCGATAATCGGCTTGAGCTTTTCTTTCAGTTTGAGCGGCACGGCATTTTTATCGGTGGTTAGCGCACTTGCCAGGGCGCTGTGGCAAGAACAAACCGCTGTTTCATCAATCCGGGCGACGGCGGCTGCCACGACTTTTTGAATCAGTTCCAGGTTGCGCTGCGCTTGGGCGATCACCATATCCACCGTGACTGCCTCTTCGCTCACATGCCACACATCATAATCGGTGATGTGCGCCAGCGTTGCATAGGCGATTTCTGCCTCGCGTGCTAAAAAGGCCTCCGGTGCGGCGGTCATCCCGATAATACTGCATCCCCACTGCCGGAAAATGTTACTTTCCGCTTTGGTGGCAAAACGCGGCCCTTCCTCAATCAGAAATGTGCCGGTGGCATGGGCGGTGCCGCCCACCTGTGCCGTCGCTTGAATCAGATGTTCACGCAGGTCATTGCAATAGGGATCAGCGACGCCAGTATGCGCGACTAGTCCCGGCTCAAAGAATGAACGGGTACGGCTGCCAGTGGTGTAATCAAAAATCTGATCGGGAATTGCCAGATCACCGGGTTTGTAGTCTTCCCGCAGTGAGCCGCAGGCGCTGACCGAGATGATAAAGCGCACACCCAGCATTTTCAGGGCATAGATGTTGGCGGCATACGGCACTTGTGACGGTGAGAAGGTGTGTCCCACACCGTGACGCGGCAGGAAAGCAACGCGCTTGCCATTGAGCGTGCCGACTATGATTTCGCCGCTGGGGCTGCCGAATGGGGTTTGGATAACGTGGGTCACTTTGTCTGTCAACCCCGGCATTTTGTAGAGGCCAGAGCCGCCAATCACAGCGATACTGACTTTTTCAGACATAAAATCTCCTCATTGATGGTTTATTTGAAATAATGGCTGGCAGATCGTTGGCTTACAGGGTTGCTACAGTCCCGCCTCCATCTACCGGCAGGGATACCCCGGTCATGAATCCGGCGGCTGGCGAACACAGGAAAACCGCTGCATTGGCGAATTCGTCGGGTGTGCCGATGCGCCCCAGTGGGATGCTCTGTGCGGCTGCTGCATATTCCATCTCCACCGTCGTGCCATTTTTTGCCGCACGGGACTCCATCAGGTAACGTACCCGCTCCGTCCCCGTGATTCCCGGCAGGATACCATTCACACGGATGCCGTCCCCCGCCAGTTCGAGCGACAGGGTTTTAGTCAATCCGGCCACCGCTGGCCGCAGCGTATTCGAGAGAGTCAGGTTGGCGACAGGCTGCCGGGCGGCTATCGAGTTGATGGTGAGGATAGCGGCCTGCTTTGATTGGCGTAGGTGGGGCAGAGCGGCCTGAATGAGACTGACCGTACTCACGAGGGTGAGTCGGGCGGCAGCTTCCCAGTCCCCCGGCGTGAAATCGTCAAATACGCCCGATGGTGGCCCGCCCGCATTGGTCACGAGGACATCCAGGCCGCCTAAGGTATCCACCGTGTAGGCGATGAGACGTTGCACGGCTTCCGGGTCAGTCACATCTGCCGCATAAGTCATGACCGGATTGCCGCTTGCCGCTTCTATGGCTTTAGCGGTGGCCTGAAGTCTGCTTTCATCCCGGCTGTTGATGACGACGCGCGCCCCTTCCAGGCTGAAACGTCGTGCGGTGGCTGCCCCTAATCCACTGCTGGCGGCGGTGACGAGAACGTGGGCGTCGCGTAGTCCTAAGTCCATGTTTCTACGACTCCAATTCGACGTGAAAACGAACCGTTCCTATACCGATAAAGTCTCCATGCGTAATGACCACCGGCTGTTTGACCGGCAAATCATTCAGTGTCGTTCCGTTTCGACTCTGGCGGTCTTCCAGCCACCATTGACCGTCACGCAGCGTCACCAGGGCATGTTCGCTGCTGGCAAAGGTGTCAGGAATGGGAATGGAGTTGGTGGGGGAACGTCCCAGGCTGGTCAATGGCAGTAGTGGATACGTTTCTCCAGTGACTCGGTAGCTGCCATCTATTTCGCGCAGCACATTGAGTCGCCCATAAATTTTGCGCTGTGGGGCGGTCTGTTCGGCGGCGCTGCGGAATTCCTTCCAGATCACCACGAACAACCCCAACAGAATCGTGAGGAGCAGTAGACCAGAGACTGCGCGTAGAGCAAAGAGAATCAAGGCCTGGTTCATGGGGAAGGCTAATCCGTTGTTTCAGGAGGCGTGACCGGGAAAACCCCGGTGGTTTCGCCGGGTAACGTATCTTCAAGGTACACTATTTGTGTGCCGCCGACTCGGATCACATCGCTGTTTTGGAGTGTGTGCTGCTTGACGGCGACATTATTGACAAACGTGCCGCTGTGACTCTGTGTGTCGAACAGGATATAGCGTCCCTGGCGCAGGCGTAATTGCAGGTGATGGCGGGATACAGTTGAATCGTCCAAGATGATCTCGTTATCCCGGCTGCGTCCAATATTAACGAGGTCGCTCTGAAGTTGGATGCTGCGCTCCCCGTTAATCACCAACTGCGGGTTATTGGGGCGCAGATGATCGTTACCCAGCGCGACTCGTTCCATGAGCGCGGTAGTGCTGCGCTGCCGTCCGCTGTGTTCCACTTGAACGATAAATTGGGGATTGGTAATCGTGGCGTCTGGTTGAATAACCACCACCGGGGTATTGACCAGTTTACAGCCCGCTTGTTCCGCCAGTTCCACTACATACTCACTTAGTACTTCCGGTAAAGCAGGCTGCTGCTGTAAAAGCGTTTGGTGAGCATCCGGGTGCAGGAAAATTGTATAGGAATCCGGTGCTTCGGGGCGATTGCTTTTGCTGGGGCGGATGTTCGCCTGCAAACTGCGTGCCAGTTCCAGAACGATGTCCTGGGCGCGGATCGTTTTGCCGAAGATGTGCGCGAAAGCACCTTCAACTAATTGTTCCAGGTGGGCTTCTAACCGGGCTAATCGCTGCTCATTCATAGGGGGCATTATATCCCACCCCCTGGAACGCGACAATGGACGAAAACACAACGGGCAGCCTTCGCTTTGGAAAGCTGCCCGCCAATATTACGGTTGCTGTTGCTATTTGGGTGGGATTACTGGGGGACGTACTGTGTCCAGATATCGAAGATTTGGATGTTTTCCTGCTCAGCATCGCGCTGGTCGGTCAGCCACTGGCTAAACTCATTGTTTTTCGCCGAGTCCAGTTGTGATTGCGTGACCTCGCGGTCTTCGCGCCCGCGCACTTGAATGATGTGGTAGCCAAAGTCCGTTTGTACCGGCCCAACAAACGCGCCGATTTCGGCAGTGCTGATCGCGTCTGCAAACGGTTTGACATAGTTGAAGATTGGTGCCCAACCAAGTTCACCGCCGCTTGCGCCCGAACCGGTATCCAAGGAAACGGCCCGTGCCAGATCGCTGAAACTTCCACCGTTCTGTAGTGCCGTTAGAACATCTTGCGCCTCTTCCTCGGTTGCAACCAGGATATGGCGGGTATTCGCAAACGGTGTTGTGAGGGTGAGATCACTGGTCACATCATCTTGCAGTGCCTGCCGCAGCGCAACGATTTCAAAATAGGCGCGAATGTCGGAATCACCAATGCTGGCCTGTGTCCGCAATTCAGTGAATGCCAACCGGATGTTATCCTGCGCCTGGTTGTATTCCTCGGTGCCGGAAAGGGTTGCCGTAGGTGGAATCGTTGCGAAGGGTGTTGAGGTCGGTGTGGTCGTAAATTCCAGCGTCGGTGTGATCGTTGGTGTTGGTGATGGCGTCGGTGACACAAAAGGTGTCGGCGTTACAGTGGGTTCGATGGTAGCTGTCGGTTCTTGCCCGGCTGCCAGAATCGCCTCCGGGTCGTACCCTACGTACTGGTCAATCTGTGCCTGAACATCAGCATCCGATACCGTAATCTCTCGCTCAGCGGCCAATTGACGCACCAGCACATCATCAATCATCGTATTGAGAACCCGGTTGCCCAATTGGTCAGGGATGTTGTATTCATTGAGCATGGTGTTATACGGTTCTTGCGTCAACTGCTGGTTAATCTGATCCTGAGACATGCCGAAGCTCTGCATGGTATTGATAATGCTGTTGAGTTGATTAACCAGGAAGTACCGTTCTAACCGGACGCGCTTCTGGAACTCAGAGACACTGATCGTCTCCCCGTTCACAGACGCTACGGCCTGGTTGGGTACAACAAACTGCTCCACGACAAAGGCACCCAAGAGGATGATGACCACCAGTGCCAGAATAATCCCTGCGCCAATCAGGATGCGCCGCTGAATTTCAGCTTCACGCTCCGCTCTGGAGTGGTATTCTGGCTTCAGTTTTTGCTTCCCCTGGTTTTCATTCGCGGCAGCCGGGGATTTCTTGGGTGCGTTCTTAGGAACCCCGGTAGTTTGACTCCGTTTTGACATGATTTAATTCACTCCTACCAGTATTATAGTAAATGGGGCATAGCTCTCACCATGCCCCATGATAGTCTAATTACTGACGTGGCATTGCCATGCAGGCGGGAGAACTACTCGGAAGAAATCACAAAGGGCAGCAGGGCTAGATGCCGTGCGCGTTTGACTTCTCGGGCGAGTTCTCGCTGGCAGCGGGCGCAGTTACCGGTTTGCCGGCGAGGTTTAATCTTGCCGGTTTCGGTAATATAGCGCCGGAGTGTGTCAATGTCCTTATAGTCAAAGCATTTCCCTTCCGGGCAGTAGCGGGTGTTCTTGCGACGCCCACCGGGACGCCGTCCGCCACCCTGTTGGCGTGGCCCCCCTCTACCGCGACGAGGCGCAGGCGAATCATCATCGTCCTGTTCGTCGTCAATATCCAGTTCTTCATCGTCAGCCCTGCGGCGACGTTCTTCATCACTCATTGTGAAAATTCTCCTGTGAAAACTAGAATGCGTAATCGCTGTCGTCTTCTTCGCCAGTGTAATCAATTTCATCAAGCGAATTATTGTCACGACGGCGGTCACCGAGCAAGATCATCTCATTAGCGACCAGTTCGGTGCGAAAATGTTTTTTGCCGGTTTCATCTTCCCAGCCGCGCGTTTGCAGTCGGCCTTCCACATAAACCTGTTGGCTCTTGCTCAGGTGCGTTTTACAGATTTCGGCCAGGTTGCCCCAGGCGACCACGTTGAACCACTCTGTTTCTTCCCGGCGCTCACCTTCCGCCGAAGTCCAGGTACGGCTGGTTGCCACACTGAAACTGGTGACCGGACGCCCGCTAGGGGTGTACCGCATTTCCGGGTCTCGCCCCAGTCGGCCAATAATCATGACCTTATTTAGCCCGCGTCCCATGTCCGTTGCTCCTTAAAACCCTGCTATGCCTGTTCTTTCGGCGCTTCTTCTTTGTCTTTTTCCTTGCCTTTGTGATCGGGCACAATCAGCAGGTAGCGCAGAATATCGGTTGAGAGCTTCATGTTGCGGTCGAGTTCAGCGTGGTTCTTGGGGTCCATATCAGCATTCATGACCACATAGTAGCCGTCACGCTGACGATTGATTTCGTACGCCAGCCGCCGCCGTCCCCAGCGGTTGATCTTTGTCACCTGGCCGAGGCTGTCGGCTTCGACCCAGGCCTGAACCTGGTTGATGACGCCGTTAATCACATCATCATTCGGGTCGTTACGCACGATAAACGTAAGTTCGTATGACTTTCTCATCGGGTATTTGATTCTCCTTTCCCCGGGATTGCCCCTCATCACCTGCATGTGCAGCGCGAGAAGCGGAAAGCCTCCTGCCTGTGTGGCGGAGGGGTAATTGACGGCCTGAATACTAGCGTAATCAGGTGGTTTTATCAACGGTTGATTCCGCCGCCTGTGCTAGTGCTAACCGTGAACTGCTTAATGCCAGCGCCACCAGCAACCAGAACAGTGTAATCGAAGCCTGGAAATCCAACCGGAAAAAGTAGAGGTCGGCAACCGCGTTTGTCAGCCCGGTAATCAGCGCGGCGTGGTATCCCAGGTGAATCGAGTCCAGGAGCGGATTCTGTTTGGCATAGCGCCAGGCGTGTACCCCATAGGCGAACACCCCGCCGATCATGGTCAGGTAAATTGCAACGCCTACCAGCCCGATCTGGTTTGCCATAATCAAGTACATATTGGCGACATCCGTGTAGATGTCAATTTCAGGCGTGCCGGTGAAGCCGACTCCGAAAATCGGGTAACGCTGGATGAGTCGCAGCGAATCGCTATATTCACCCAGGCGCATCTGGGTTGCCAGGTCAGCTCCAGCGAAAGCCTCGCCAAACCGGGTGATATACGCCTGGGTTTGTGGCAGCAGGAGCAGCAGCAGTGCCCCAATAGCAATCACCGGGATAAAACGCCGATAACGGATGAAAGCGATAAACAGCGCCCCCACCGCAAAGGCCAGCATGGAAGCGCGGGAAAATGTGAGAATCAACGCCAACAAGACCAGCCCCAGCACCGCGAAAGTCAGCCAGCGCCAGCGCAGCACCGGTCTGCTGGCGAACACCTGTGGCGCCATCATCGCTGCTGAAACGGTGAGCAGGCCGCCCAGGGCATTCGGGTCAACCCAGGTGCCAATCGCCCGTTCCGCCAGTGCCGGGTTATCTTCCACGTAGCGAATCACGCCACCATTCGGATATCCAATCCGTGCCAGTCGAATGAGCGTGCGTTCCGCTGCCGCGTCGGGCATCAGATACAGCACAATGGCGACCAGCGCCTGAATCCCAACAGCGGCCATCACGACCAGGACTAACCGCCGCAGCGCCGCCGGGTCGCGCAGCAGGTCAACCAGAACGAATGTCAGGCTGATGCTCAACAGCGTCTCCGCGAACTGGCGCAATACGGCGGAAGTAGGCATAGCATAGCGTAATCCCAGCGCGAAACTCAGCAGCAGCCACATGGCATACAGGCCGATGAGCGCATGTACCGGCGTGAGCCGAATCCGCTGCCGCCGCCCGGTCATCCACTGTAACAGGTAAACGAGCAGGAACGCCCCTAACGCGAGGTCGAGCAGGGTCGGTGTGATGCCGATTTTTATCGGGAATGTGCCGAACGGCAGCAGAGCGGTTACTGCGATCACGCCGTACAGCGCCGCCGTGACATTCGACAGCACATACAACCCCGCCAGCAGCCCCAGCACCACCCCGAAGGCGATCACCGGGTCAGCTACCGCCACCAGCAGCCCGACCAGCCCGCCAATCACGCCCAGACTCAGGCCAATGAAGATCGCGTAGGTGCGTCGGTCAAGCCGGGCAATCCAGTTTTGCAGATCATGTGCTGCTTGCATGGCGTCTCCTCATAGTTACCCCGGCGGACAGGGCGAAAATCGCTAACCCGCCCCAGGTGATGAGGCTGGCTATCGCGCCAATCCGGTAACTCAGGGGATTATACACGAAGGTGACGGTGTGTTCCCCCTCTGGAACAATAACCGCCGCCAACGCGCCATAGGCTCGTAGGATAGCCGTTGGCTGGCCGTCTAATGTGGCTTCCCAGCCGGGATAGTCAGAGTGCGCAATTGAAAGAACTGCATTCCCCGGTGTGCTGACTTGAATAGTGAACTGCTCCGGGGCAAAAGCCGTTACCACCGCTGTTCCCTGGCCGTAGTTACCGTTGTCGAGCGGGAGGTCAATGCTTTGGTTGAGGATAACCGTCCGGCGGGGCAGGAAATCCGGCTGGCCGAGCAGCGCATAGGCCGCCTCGTCATTCGTGACGGTGGCGACATCGTAAACCAGATGCGCGAAGGGGCGCGAGTCGGTGAGTTGGTGGATGTTGAACGTCCCGTAGCGGTCTGTGCCTACCCCCACGATTTCGCTCGGCACGGGCATTTCCACCCAGTCGGTGTACACGTAGCGCACGGCGAACAGCTCCCAGGCGGTGGGATTAATCAGTCCGGCGTTGATGATCGTAAACGGCCCGTTCAGGAACAGCGGACTGATGCCGCGCATATCCATCACCCCGTAGAGGCTGCCATAGTTGTCATGCAGGGCGCGGAAGCCGTCCACACGGAAGGGTGTATCCGTATCTGCCAATCCCTGGGCAACTGCCGGTGGGGGAGTCAACGAAAGCTGTTCGCCCGGCGGAACGGAGTCATAGTCACTGGGCGCGTCCATGTTGACGGTGAACAGTTCAAAGACCAGCAGCGCCAGCAGCAGCGCCCACCGTAACCGGCTGTGCGGCTGTGCCAGCAGGTAGGGCAAGGCGAACAGTGTCAGCGCCGTGATGAGCGCACTGAATACCACCGGGTTGAGGTAGTCGCCATAGGTTTCACTATCCCCCAGCCAGCCGACAAACACCAGCGCCGCCACAATTCCGCACAGAATGAGCAGAATGAGCAGCCCGGTTTGGATGCGGCGGGTCGCTTTGAAGTCCTTCAGCCAGTCCCATTCGGCCAGATGTGCCGCGCCGAGTCCGGCTAAGATGGCGAGGCTGTTGGCGACCAGGAACGCCGCCCGCTCCTGTCCCCGGAAGAAGCGCATCCCTGGTAACAGGTTATATAGTGCGGGGAACAGGGCGCTGTTTGCCCCGAAACTGAGTCCCAGCGCCAGCAGTGCGGTAATCCCCCAGAAAAGCGTTCCCGGCAGTCGCCTCCACAGGGCGATGATCGCCAGCGCCAGCCCGACAATCCCCATATACAGCGGCGAAAACAGGCTCACCACACCGGGGAAAATGAACTGGATGACATCCTGGAAGGGGAAGCCGTTCCCTTTGGCATCATAGGTGAAGTTCACGCGGGCAGTATGCGCCAGATATTCCACGCCGGGGAGTAACTGCACTGCCGCCATGCCCCCGGCGATAACGCCGAACAAGGCCGTTCCCCCCATGAAAACCCGCCAGCCGTAGCGCATGGTGTAAACGCGATAGGCAAAGTAGGCGACGAGCAGATAGGTCAGAAACCAACTGGTCTGGGGATGCCCGGCCATCCACGATAGGCCGAGCGCGAATCCGGTCAGCACCAGCCAGCGCCACCGAAAAACGGCCTCACGGCTGGCCTCCACCAGTCCGATGACCGCCAGCGGCAGCCAGATGGATGCTTCCAGCAGTGCCAGTTGTAGCGGGGGATAACCGGAAAGAAACCCGCCGTATGCCCCGACCACCGCCGCGACTAACCCGGCATAGATACTTCCAGCACGTCCCAACGTGAGCCGCCGCAGCAGGGCGTACAGCATGATCGAATACGCCAGCACATGCAGGGTCATTTCCAGTTCGAGGGCGTGGTAGCTCCAGCCACCGCTCAGGTTCGCCAGCGCAATGGTTGCCAGTCGGGGCGGATAAAAGACCGCCGCCTGGGTATCCGCGATGAACGGCAGGCCGCCATTGTTATATGGGTCCCACAATGGTACTTCGCCCGCTGCGAATCGCTGGTACTGGTAGCCGCCGAAGGCCACAAACTGCCCGGAGAAATCGCCCTGTTTGAGCGAAGTCTGATCGCCTGTAACCGGGGTGAACAGCCGCCAGAAAAACAGCAACCACAGCGCCAACAGGAAGAGCAGTGCCCACGCATCAGGGGATGTTAATCGTTTTCGTGTAGTCATTAAAACAAAACCCTAATAACCAATGTAGAGGCGCGATACATCGCGCCCGTGTTTTCACCCCAACCATCATTCCTTCGGCAGCACGCGAACACGAGTGAGATAGGTGAAGTCATTCGCCATGCCCCCATCTGGTGTCACAATACGCGGACGTGGGAACGTGCCGTCCGGTTCTTGCGTATACAGACCAATTTCCAGTTCATAGATTCCCGGCGGCGTATCTTCGCGCACCGTTAGCGTGTGGGTATCGGTGATAATCTCGCCCGGCGTCCAGGTCGAAGTCGGCGCATTCCACTCTACCGGCATCGCATCCGACCCGGCATAGATCGTCAGGGCAGAGGGATCAAGGATATGAGCAAACACGATATAATCCGTATCCATTGCTTGTATCCCGCGCCAGTACAGCGTCAATTCCACCGTATCCCCGGCCTGTGGACTCAGATCAGAGAGCGCATATCCTACCAGTTCAACCTGATTATTGAAATTCACGCTGATCGGATTCGGCACGTTTAGCGTACTGCTGCGCGGCTGTAATTCAATTGTGCCTATTGCGAGACGCTCACTATCATCCGATAGTATCAATCGTTCTCCAGTAACCAGATCATACCACCCGATTTCGACGGTGAGCGTCATCGGGGTATACGCCGCCGGGGGCAGCCATATAGCTACCGGGTTGCGCCAGGCATAACCCGCTGGCAGATCGCTTGTCGTCAGTTTGCCTTCACCCGGATAAATATCCCGCTGTCCAATAATCACATTATCCGGCGTCACCAGATGCACGAACAGACTCCAGTTATGGCTCATCGGCTGGACAAGCTGCCAGTCCAACTCAATCAGAGCGTATTCTTCGGGGTGAACGGTATCCGTTAGCACCCGCGCATCCAGCAGCCCCACCACGCCCCCATCCGCCTCGCTGAACAGGGCAGTTGGGTCACTAGGCGGCACTGTCTCCGGTAGGGCGTAGGCCGGGCCAATCACCAGAAAGGGTGTCAGGATTGCTACAACCAGAAAAAAGCTGACTACCACGCTCAATAGAACCGGTTGCGCCTTCTTCGGCCACCACCACGCTAACCCTACCGCCATCCACAGCGAAACAGACGACAGCGCCGCGAATACCAGCCGCCCCTGCGAGGCCGGGGTTTCCGCCGTCCAGCGCAGATACGAGACAAACGTCACCACCGGCCATAAAATCGTCACCGCCACCGGGAGCCACTGTTCCAACGACCAGCGCCGCCGCGCCAGCGTATTCAGAATAAACGCCACACCGCCCAGCAGCCCAACCCCGCCGATGATGTTAAAAATCAGGTATACGCTATCCGGCAGCGGCACGTTCACGCCACCGAAGAATCCCCAGTAGGCCTGCGTGAAGCTGTGCCGTTCGCTCCAAAGCTGTGCCGCATTGGCCGGTATCGCCCGCCGCCCGACCATTTGCAGGAACATGTTCAGTCCCGTCGGGTCGCTATAGGTTTGCCAGTTGTGCCAGTACCACCACCCGGCAACCGCGATGGTAATCACACCGGAAATCAGCCCACCAACGATCAATGGACGCCAGTCTCGCAGTCGCAGACTCACCACCAGCAGCGCCAGTGCCACCAGTGGAATCAGGAAGCCGATATTCAGTTTCGCCAGCAGCCCCGCTCCGGTGACGATGCCAATTAGAGCGTAAACCCGCCAGTTCGGTGCAGTTTTCCGCTTAAGCAACCGCACCACCAGCAGTGTGAGCAGGTTGCCAAGCAGATTCGAGAGGTTGTCATTGTTCACTGAGCCGCTGATAAACAGGAACATCGGCAAAAACGCCGTCAATCCTGCCGCCGCCAGCGCAACCGACGGCCAATCTGGGAAGGTTTCCTTCCCAATCTGGTAAGTAACCCACACTGTCCCCAGGCCGAGCACCACCGAAAATAGTCGGATGATATGCACCGCCAGGACTGTCCCGCCCCAGGGAAAAGCCTCCGCTGCCTGATCATGCACCATCATATTTGCATTACCGTCAGGCCGAATGATGCCGATGTCCGCGTGCGGATTCTGCCGCCGGACAGTTTCCAAATCATCCGTGTTGATTCCAGCGGTGAGTACCGCGCTCATCAGGTAATACAGCGGTGGTTGGCTGCCTTCCTGCCGCCACAGGCCGGGATTGGCCGGGTCTTGTGGGGGCAGTTGCAGCCCATTGTCAGCCAGATACTTGACCATCGGGTAGTGCCAGAGTTCGTCGGAGACTTCAAAAACCGGCGAAACCAGACTATAGGTCACGCCCAAAATCGCGTACAGCGCCAGAATTGAAAAGAGAATACGGCGTTCAACAGTCCGGGTCATACCGTTTCCTCGATTACCCATTGGAAATAGTTGATGGTGCTGCGGGCAATCTGTTCCCAGGCGAACTCTCCGGCCAGTGCTGCCGCCCGTGCCTGTAACCGGCGTCGGATGTCCGGGCGTTTATAGAGCAGGCGCAGGGTTTGTGCCAGTGCCGCGCTGTCTCCCGGCGGCACAAACAACATATTATCACCATCCACGAATGTTGGAACGGGGATATGCGGTGTGGTCGTCACAATCGCACAGCCATACCGCACTGCTGCCATCAGACTGCCGCGCCGATAAGATGCACCGTCCAGGAACGGGAAAACAGCGGCGTCACTGGCGGTCAGATACGCGCCGACATCCAGTTCATCCACAAACCCGGTGCGGTGAATATAGGGCGACAGCCCCATACTCATAATTTGCGCTGTCAGATGCTCGGTATAGGCAATATTGGTTGGATCGCTGCTGCCTACATCACCCACCAGGACTAACCTTGCTGGGATGTCCTCTTCCCGCAGCGTTGCCAGCGCCGCCAATAGGGTGTCCAGCCCTTTGCTGCTGTTAATCAGACCAAAATAGGCCAGCAAAAAATCATCTTCCTGTGCGCCCGCCTTTTGTCGCCACTCTGCCGGGGTGAAATGTTCCGGCAGCGTATCCAGGATGTTGCTGCCAATCGGGATAAGTTGGCGTGCTGGCACATCACTCAGCCCTTCCCAGTCTTCATGATTGGTGACAATCACTCCCCGTGAGGCCTTTGCCAGGTGATGCACAATCCGGTGACGCAGCCCACCCGCCTTTGGGAACAGATACGGGAAGCGCAGGTCGTGAAACGTCGTTACAAACGCATGGGAACCAACCGTATCCGGCAGGAAGTGAATCCAGGGCGACATACCGTAAGCCGCTGTCTGGTACTGGATATTCACGATGTCTAATTGGTGTTCGTCGGCCCAGTGGTGGATTGCCCGCAGGCTGGTTGGCCCCCACTGTTCGAGCGTGTTGGTCAGGTGGATACGGGGGTCGCTGTTTTCGGCGGCAGTGGTGCTGAAAACAAACACCTGCTGCCCCTGGTTCGCCAGTTCTGCCGCCAGAATCCGAGTATACGCCCCGACTCCGCCCTGCATAGGCGGGTATTCCCCGCTGATAATCCCAATTCTCATGAACGAACCTTCAACCCTGAGCGCAGTACCTGCCAGTAGGTCGTCACCCGTTCCCGCCGTAACGCCCGTTTGTGACCGAGCAATCCCTTCAGCCCTTCTAGTACAAGCTGTCCCAGATACAGGATCAGCAGGAAGACGCGCAGCGTTTGCGCCGCCAACCAACCGTGATATTTGCGAAAATAGCGCAGCTTGCTCTGCTGGAAGTGGATATGCCGCCGTGCTGTCACTTGCTCGCTACTCTTGCCGCCGTGATGGGTAATCTGTGCTGTCCCCAGGTAGACCACCCGCCACCCGGCATCTTTGGCGCGTTTGCACCAATCCATCTCCTCGGAGTACATCACGTAGCCTTCGTCCAGCCCGCCAATCTGGGCATAAACCTCGCGCCGTGCCAGCAGCGCCGACCCCTGCACCCAATCCACCTCTATAACCGCGTCGTCCGGCGCATCCCGCACATAATAGCGGTCTAGCAGCGCTTTCGGTACGAAGCGTTGCAGCCAGGTGCTTTCAAAGAAGGCCGTCGCCAGGGTCGGGAAGCGCCGCCGCGTAGACTGCGTTGTGCCATTGGTGTTCAGTGTGTGCGGCCCGACAATCCCCACCGCTGGATTCGCATCCAGGTAAGCGAGCATTTGCCCCAGCGCAGCGCCCATCATTTCCGTATCCGGGTTGAGCAGCAGCAGGTTACGCCCTCCCGCCGCTTCCAGCCCGATGTTGTTGCAGCGGGTAAAGCCCAGGTTTTCGGTTTGCGCCAGCAGCTTCACCTGGGGATAGCGTTCACGCAGCAGGGTAGTCGTGTGGTCGGTGCTGCCCGAATCCACCACGACAATCTCGCTGGTGAAGTTCGGCATCGGGTTTGCCAGAATGCTGTCCAGGCAGGTCGCCAGCACATCCGCCACATTCCAACTGACGATAATGATTGAAAGGTCGGTCATCACAAATCCTCTTGAACCGGGGCGATTTTACCAATAATTTACAAATTCGCGCAGACTCAGCATAGTCTGATTACAAATCTGCTTCATGATGGGGGCAGTTATCTTTTAGACAGCATAGGGAGTGAAACTCACATGAACGCGAAACGAATGATGACTGGCCTGATCCTGATTGGCCTGCTGGCGCTGGGTGTAACCGCCGTTGGCGCACAAGACACAACCACCACAACTGCTCCGGTGAATTTCCTGCGACAGGTGGTGGAAATCATGGCTACCGAAACCGGCCTCGAACCGGCGGAAATCGTCGCTCAGGTGCGGGAGGGTTCCACCCCGGCAGAGGTGATTACGGCCAATGGCGGTGATGTGGAAGTGGTCAAGGCCCAGGTGGTCAGTGCAGTTACCGAGCATGTCAATACAGCCGTTGCCAATGGCAATCTTACTCAGGAACGGGCTGACCAGATCCTCAGCAATCTCGATAATCTGGTGACTCGGGCTTTGAACGGTGAAATCCGCCCTGATGGCAGCCGAGTTCGCCCGGTTGATCGGGCGCGGGTTGCAACCGCAGCCACTCGTGACGTAGTGCAGGCGGTGGCCGACGAAACTGGCCTGAAGCCCTTAGAAATCCTGCGCCAGGTGCGGGCCGGCTCGACCCTGGCGGATGTTATCACAACCAACGGTGGCAGCGTGGACAATGTGATTGCGGCAGCAGTCGCAGCAGCAACGGAACAGGCCAACACCGCCCTGAGTAATGGCAATCTCAACCAGGAACAGTACGATCTGATTATAGAACGGTTGGAAGGCACAATCACCGATGCGGTCAATGGCAATCTGGAAATCCCGTTACAGCAGGTTGCCGAGCGGTTGATCGGCGCAGCAGTCGTGCGCCAGGTTGCGGATGCTGCCGGGATGGATGCCCAGTCTGTGGTTACTGAACTGCAAGCGGGCAAGTCAGCGGCCACCATCCTGAGCGAACATGGCGTGGATGTAAACACCTTCATTGATAACGCGGTGAACGTGGCTGCGGAACGGCTCAACCAGCAGGTCGCCGACGGCAATCTTTCGCAAGATGTGGTTGACCAGCGTTTGGCAACCCTGCGGGAACGCCTGACCGGTCTGCTCAACCGGACTTTCTCCGCCGCTAGTGGCGCATAGAACTATAGCTCTATCACAATAAAAACAGGGAGGCTATGGCCTCCCTGTTTGCGTTTAAAGCCGGAACAGGCGCTCCGCGTTTTCAGTTGTTGCCTGTCCCATTTCTTCAAGGCTGATCTGTTTGAGCGCGGCCAGCCGTTCTACGATGTGGGGAATATAGGCTGGTTCATTGCGTTTCCCTCGGTAGGGCATGGGGGGCAGGAACGGGCCGTCGGTTTCCACCAGAAGCCGGTCTAAGGGCGCAGCCGCCGCGATGTGGCGCAAGGTGTCCGCGTTCTTGTACGTGACCGGGCCAGTGATGCCGATGTAAAACCCGGCGGCCAGGGCGCGCTCCGCCACCGATTCCGGCGCAGAAAACGAGTGCAGCACACCGGGGCGCTCTTTGAGTGATTCCGGCAGGTCTTGGCTCCATGCTTCCAGAATCTCGATTACGTCCTCGCTGGCTTCGCGGTTGTGGATGATGACCGGCAGTTCTAACCGGGCGGCCAGCGCCAACTGGGCGCGAAAGGCCTCAGCCTGGATGGCTTTCGGGCTTTCATCCCGGTAGTAATCCAGCCCGATTTCGCCGATTGCGACAACTTTCGCTTCCTGCGCCAGTGTTTCCAGTTCCGCCATCATCTCCGGGACAAAATCCGCTGTGCTATTAGGATGAATACCGACTGCCGCGTAAATGCCGGGGTTGGCCTGAGCGAGCGGGATGATTTTCTGGCTGCTCTTAATGTCAATGGCCGGGTTAATGATGCGCGTTACCCCGGCTTCAGCGGCGCGGGCGATGACCGCCTCACGATCTTCATTGTAGGATGTGAAGTTAATGTGGCAGTGGGTGTCTACCAGTCTCATAAGTTATGCTCGGCCTTCAGTAATTGCAAATCCGACTCCACCATCATCTGAATAAGCTGCTCGAACGAGACCTTCGGTTCCCAGCCAAGCTGTTGACCGGCTTTCGTCGGGTCGCCGACCAGCAAATCCACCTCCGCTGGGCGCATGAAACGTTCGTCTTGCACCGTATACTGTTTCCAGTCCAGATCAAGGGTGCTGAAGGCGACATTCAACAGTTTCTCCACCGAATGGGTGACACCCGTTGCCACGACATAATCATCAGGCTTATCCTGTTGAAGCATCAACCACATCGCCTCAACATAATCCCCGGCGAAACCCCAATCCCGCTGGGAATCCAGGTTGCCAATGCGTAACTCCTTCGCCAATCCTAGCTTAATCTTGGCGGCTGTATGTGTTACCTTTCGTGTAACGAATTCATAACCGCGACGACTAGATTCGTGATTAAAAAGTATCCCACTGGTGGCGTGCAGGTTGTAACTTTCGCGGTAGTTGACCGTAATCCAGTGGCCGTAGACCTTCGCCACCCCATACGGGCTGCGTGGATAAAACGGGGTCGTTTCCCGCTGCGGGACTTCCTGCACCTTGCCGAACATTTCACTGCTAGACGCCTGATAGAAGCGGATTTCCGGGTCAATCGTGCGGATCGCATCCAGCAGACGGGTTACGCCCAAAGCCGTTACATCGCCGGTAAAGACCGGCTGTACCCACGACGTTTGCACAAAACTCTGTGCAGCCAGATTGTACACTTCCTGCGGGTGAATCTCGCGCAGTGCGTTGGTCAGGCTGGTCTGATCCAGCATATCACCGGGAATCAGTGTGACCTGATCCTGGATATGGCGGATACGCTCAAAATTCAAGGTGCTGGTACGCCGTACCATCCCGTAGACCTCATATCCCATCTTTAGCAGAAACTCGGCCAGGTAAGAACCGTCCTGACCGGTAATGCCGGTGATAAAGGCACGTTTTTTCATGATCTTGCGTTCTCCGATTCTGGTTACCGGGTATGCTTAAACATACCTCGGATAAAGAGTCATTTTTAGACGGTCAGCCATTGGGCAGCCTACGTCTCCCCTGCTACTAACCGTTGGCCTGCACACGCCGACGGCAGTCATTCAGAATATCCAACAGCGACTGTTCCAAGGGAATTTGAGGCTGCCAGCCGGTGGCTTTTTTCAATTTACTGGCATCGCCGCGTTTGATTGGCACATCTACCGGGAGCAACCGTACCGGGTCAAGGCGAACTTCGACAGGTACAGTGCTGTAACTGACCAGGATGTCCAAAAGTTCCTGAATACTGTAGGCCTGACCGGATGCGATGTTATAAGCTTCGCCCGGTTCGCCATGTTCCATCATCAGCCCATAGGCACGGGCTACATCCCGCACATCGGTGAAATCACGGCGGGCAGAAAGGTTGCCAACCTGGATTACTGGTGATTGAAGGCCAGCTTCAATCCGGGCGATCTGAATGGCAAAATCCGGGGCGACAAATCCGAGGCTTTGGCCGGGGCCACAGTGGTTAAAAGGTCGCGCCCGCATGATGGGCAGGTCGTGACTGAGATAATACTGCTGCGCCAGCACGTCCTGCGTGATTTTGCTGACTCCATACGGACTGGTCGGGATAAACGGCGTACCTTCTGGAATGGGACGATCCGGTGGCTCAACCGGGCGGTAGATTTCTGCCGAACTGACTACCACCATGCGCGGCTGAATAGCGGCGGCCAGACATCCCAAAATCACGTTTAACTGGGCACGAATGTTGTTTTCCAGAGTTTCCCAGGGGACTTCAAATGAGCGCCTGGGAGAAGCCTGAGCTGCCAGATGATAGATCTGTTGCGGGCGTACCTGAGCGATCAGGTCACTCACCGCGTCCACCTGTCGTAAGTCCAGGTCGTACCAGTGACCGGATTCCGGCAGTTCACCCGTATTCGGGCCAAAAACTGTACCGTGAATGACCGCATCGGGCGTGGTACTCAGGATATGTTCGATCAGATGCCGTCCGGCAAAGCCGCTGGCCCCGGTAATCAGTATCTGCACAATGCCGCCCTAACCTGTTAATCATGTGTATTGGACAAACAGCAGGGGCTGCTGCCCCTGTTTTTCACCGATTTGACGAATCGACACGAAATGCGTTGTGTCTGGTAGCATTATAGCGAATGCCCTTGGGGACGCTAGTCCAAAGCCGGGTAGGGTACAACGAACGCATACCCGCTTGCGCTTTCCGGGTATTCATAGGCGATGATGTCATAATGCTGGCCGCTTTCCAATTGCAATTCCGCAAGAACAGTCAGCACGCGCCCTTGATCCACGTCCAGCACGGAGATATTGTACGCACCTTCAGGCATCAGTACTGGACTGGAAGCTGCCCCACCTGCTGCCTCAATCTCCAGCCGCCGGACTGAATCGGGAATGCCGACAAACGGCGTGCCATTATCCTCTGCTGGTTTCGATGTAGAATAGCCCAGGCTCAAATGGGTACGCGGTTCAGGGCTGATGTTAATCAGGCGCAGATGAATAGAAAAACCATCCAGAATCACGGTGTTATCTGGCACAAGCAGCAGAGAAAGATGATCCTGGTCCGGCCCGCTGAGGATAATGGTATACAGTTGGCCGCTTTCCAACACCCAGCTTTCCTCTGCTAGTTGGACGCCAGCACCGGAGTCGTCGTGTTGCTGGGCGCTGATAAAAGGGCTGCGCTGATTCATGTTGATCCATGTGCTGCCCTGCCTGGGCGCTAAGTTAGTGAGAATCACACTTTCGTTAGTGAGGATATCAGCCGGTACATCTGCGACATTAATAAATCGCAGTTGAGCGGGGGTTTCCAAAAGATCGCTATCGGCAATATCACCGATTGGTAGCAGGGAATTGATGCCAACGAAGTCACTCAGAATAACCCCCTGGTTATCCTCCTGCCCGGTGATGAGGTAGAGATAGCTGCGCCCGGCTTCCAGGATGGCGTTCTCAAGCTGTTCCGCGCCCACGCCAATCCCTTCGGTATTGATGCCCGTCCAGGAAAACGTGTATGTTCCGGCGAGGAGTTCCGTCGTGACTGGCGCTTCGCCAAAATTCACCCCGGAGTCGAGTGGAATTCGCTCCGATTGGATTGCGGGTATGGTATCCAGCGTATTCACGAAGGCAATTCGAGCCGTGTCCGGTGGAGTCGGGGTCAGGTTGTCGGCGGCTGCGACCAGTCGACGGTCATTTTCTGTGCCGAAGAAATAGATTGAAGCCGCTCCATTTTCCAAGAAAAGTGATTTTTGAATCAAGGGGGTAGATGTAGTCGTGTCTGTTCCGGCGGCGTACACACTGATTTCATGCTGACCGGATAGAACTGCTTCGCGGCTGCTGACACGATACGAACCGGTATTGGTTGCTAGTAGTACGTCGTCCACGTAGACATCAATAGCATTATAGGCGGACGAAGCATTGACCACGCGGGCATTGGTGCGCCCTGGGGCACTTAGCGCGTATTCAATGACGCGGTATTGATCACCATCCTGCGTGAAAATCAGCGTATAGTCTTCCTGTTCCCGGAGCGTAATCGGATAATCCAGCAGTGGCGTTCCCCCGCTGGAAAATGTGACTGTCGTGTCACCAGCGGGAAGAATTTCGGGTTCGGAGGCTTCCTGAGCGCCGATGGAAGGCGCGATAGTTGTGCTGCCTATCGTAACCATCACGGCGGGGTCATCCGTCATCTGAATCACGCGGACAGCGCTTTCACCGGCATTCACTGGCACGACTGAATCGGGCAGGGTAAGGTAGGCCAGCCCATTATCATCGGTAGTAAAGATCATCAGGGTATTTTCGTTTTCTGGCAGGGTGGTGCTGATCGTCAGGAGCGGTTCGGTAGTGCTGCTGGCGCCGCTGGGCAGCACACGCAGTGTCACCGTGCCGCTGGGGATACTGGCGGGTTCGGTATACAGACCGAATTCGAGATTGGTGGCGACAGCGGAAAGTCCATAGTAAACCGTGAGTGGCGGCGCGTCGGCTGCTGCATGGACGAATCGAATTCGTGTCGACTGCCCTGTTGTTTGTTGAAGTGCGGGCGGAAGGGTAGCACGCGGGGCAGGAGGTGTATCTGTTGCGGGCTGCGGGGATGGGGCCAGGGTCGGTAGCGATGTAGGCGTTTCTGTGTTGGCTGGGCTACAGGCCGTCAGCAGCGCCAGTGTCAACGATGCGAAAAATAGTAATCCCCAATGTTTCTGGCGCATAATCGGCTTCCCTTCCGTCTACCTGCAGATTTCATGTGTCTATTGTAGCGGAAGCGCCGGGCAGTGTCAGTAATGCGCTAGTCCTGAGAAAACGCAAGAGGGAGCGAGCCGCGACTCCCTCCCTCTTGTGAGACGTTCTACGCTAGAACGGTTAGCTGGGGCGGATAGAACCCGCCGGCACCCAACCGCGTGTGCCGTCCAACAGTTCGATGTAAGCAAATGTGCCATCAGTGAACAACCGGAAACCCGCCTGGTCTTTCACTGCAATAGGCAGGCCATCCGCGCTGCCGCCCGGTGAGCCGGTCAACTGCACCAGCGGATCGTTTATCACGATTGGCAGGCGTTCGTTAATCAGGCTGTCGTTGACGTCGCTGGGGAGCGGTTCATTCGGTACTGCTGTAGCGACGACGCCTTGGTCAACCACACCCGTCTCAACCGGCACTTCGGCCAGGTCGAACGCCCGACCATTGAAGGTCAGCCGCACGAAGCCGCTGCTAATCCAGCCGACCTGTCCCTCGAACGTGACTTGCAGCCACTCGCCGTTACCAGAACGGGCGCCGACGATCAGCAGTGAGCCGTTCGGAATCAACGCGATGGATTCGGAGACGTTATCCGCATTCCGGCGCAGGTGCAGGTTATCGCCACCTGGCGTGACAATCTGTGCGACGACCTGATCTTTCACCGGGTCAGCGGTGGGGATTGGAGCTTGCGATGCGCCACCTTCGATAGCGCCACGTGTATCATCACCCAGTTCTACCAACAGGCCGCGTGATTGCAGTTCTTCCAGGTCAACCAGATTGCCTTTATAGCGGAGTTGCAGATACAAGGCGCTGGCCCAACCGGTGATCGAGCCACCTTCCGCCGGAGTGTAGCGCACGAAGTACCAGTCTTGCGCTGCATTGACTCCCAGGAACTCAGTGACTGTGCCATTTGGCTGGCGCGTCAGGACTTCGCCATCCACCGTTGGCGTGCGCCGCAGATTCAGATTCACGCTGGGATCAAGGTTGAATACCGTTGCTGTGACTCGATCTTCAGGGATGGGTGGCGGGGTGACTTCGGTGCTGACCGATGCGCCTGGCAGATTACCCGGTACGGTTTGCAGGTCAGCCAGCCGCACCCGCTCATTATTCTTGTCACGGACATCCAGGTACAGTGCATTCACCCAGGCGGTAATCGCGCCGCCGTCCGGTGTGTCGTAAGTCACGTTCAGCCAGGTTGCTGCTGGGTCAAGGTCGGACTTGTCATCCGGTAAAAGGCTGGCTGGGTCCGTGAATGTGTAACCCGATTGCAGCGGGTATGCGCTATTGGGTATGTCCTCGTAAGCGCCTTCACGCCCATTCACGATTAACACCGTATTAGGCGGTACGGTCCCCAGGGAGAGCGCGTCTGCATTCGGATATTGGCGCAGTTGCAGGTTGCGGTCTGCATCCAGATTATAGACTCGCCCGGTCGGGAGGTCGGTTTGGACGGTTGGCGCCGTCACCGGAAGTGGTGTGGGGATAACCGGCGCTGCCTGCGTGGGTGGCGGTGCAACCTCAACTGGCGCGGTGGTTGGTACCGCCGCTGCGACCACTGCTGCGGTGGTAGGGGCGCTGGCAACACTCTGAGCAAGGCTGACCGGCGTGAACAGAATCACCTGAGGCAGTTCTTCGCCTACAGCCAGCGCCGTGTAGTAAACGCCGCCATAAACGCGGTTCGTCAGTATCCCGGTTACGGTGGTGTTGCCGATGGTCACTGACGCTTGCAGCGGCATCATACTTGGCACTGTGCTTGCCAGGCTGGACGTGCCGGAAGTGATGTCGCTTGCCAGAACGGTGCCATCACCGAGGGCAATCGCCCCGGTTGACGTGCCACTTGTGAGGTTAATCAGATTAGCGACAGCGGTCTGTGCGTCTACACCGCTGATGTCATCGTTGGAAACACTCAAGGTAGGCGCTGTCCCGTCATTCACGGCCACAGCGGTCTGGTAGACGCCATTATTAACATTCACGGTTGCTGTGATCAGTTTGTCGGTTGAGCCTGATGGACTCACAGCCACTTCGTAACTGCCTGCTGGAACAGGGAGGAAATTCGTCGTGCCGCCGAAATTTAATCCAGGCGCGACCAATACATCGTTCAGGTAGATATCCACTGCGGCGGTGCCAGGGAGTGCGTGACCCAGGCGTAGATAGCCACCTGCGACTTCAGGGCTTGCCGAGGCTGTCAGCAGCATACTGACTGGATTATCGCTGGTGCCGTAGGCCAGCAGCGTATAGGATATGCCACTATCCAGCGCCAGCGTGGACGGCGTCAGGAGTGCGTTGGTCGTGCTTTCACCCGGCGGAACGATGACCATATCGTAGGTCATGGCCGGAATATCCAGCGTGCCGACCTGTTGGCCGAACTGTAGGCCCGGAATCACCGGGCGACCATCGCTCAGAACCAGATCAGCCGACTCAACACCGTTAATGGCATGAACAGCGGTCAACCGCGCTTTACCCACTGGCAGTGGATCAATGTTATCTGTGAACGCCAGGAAGTTGAGCGGGTTGGTGCTGGCGGCGACCAGAGTGATGGCCGAATTCGCGGCGGGGTTAATCGCCTGTTCCCAGATGGGACTGGTTGCCCCGGCCTGGGTGACCATAATTTGATGTGTTCCGCCAACCATCTGAACGTATCCAGTTGCCTGGCCGTAGCCAAGCCCGCTTATCGTGAGTTGACCGTCTGTGTAGATGTCAACCGCAGATGCGCCCGGAATGGCATGAACAAAGCGCACCAGAGAGATGCCCTGTGCCAGTGTTGGGGCAATGGTGAGGGTGAACACCATCGCCAGCACCAGCAGCCCGGTGAGACTGCGTTTTAGTCGGTACTGCATAATTCTTGCTCCTTCAATAATCAAAACGGGCTGGCTGCGGGCTATCCAAATGAGTTTCTGCCCACCTGAGCCGTTTGTATACCTGAGTGCTGAGGAAATGGGGCAGGGTAGACGACTGCCTACCCTGCTTGTCCTTGATATTCAGCGGTTGGCTACGTGCCTTCTTCCCACTGGCTCAGGTAGTGTTCTTGCTGTTCGGTCAGCTTGTCAATTCGCACGCCCATCGCTTCCAGTTTGAGGCGAGCGATTTCCATGTCTACGTCCGCCGGAATCGTGTAAACCTGCGGGGATAGACTCTTCGCATTGTTCAGCATGAATTCTGCGCCCAGTGCCTGGTTAGCGAAACTCATATCCATGACGCTGGCGGGATGACCTTCAGCAGCGGCCAGGTTAATCAGGCGGCCTTCGCCCAGAATGTAGATCGAGCGGCCATTCACTTTGTATTCTTCGACAAACGGGCGTACCAACTGCGGATCGCCATTGCTCATCTTCGCCAGCGCCGGGATGTTGATCTCGACGTTGAAGTGGCCGGAGTTGCAGACAATCGCGCCGTGCTTCATGTTGGTGAAGTGGTGTTCGTCCACCACGTTGATGTCTCCGGTAGCCGTGACGAAAATATCGCCAATCGGCGCGGCTTCGATCATCGGCATAACGCGGTAGCCATCCATCACGGCTTCCAGCGCCCGCAGCGGATTGACTTCCGTCACGATCACATTCGCGCCCATGCCAGATGCCCGGCTGGCGATACCCCGGCTGCACCACCCGTAACCAGCCACGACGACGGTACGCCCGGCCAGCAGAATGTTGGTGGCGCGGATAATGCCGTCTAACGTGCTTTGCCCGGTGCCATATCGGTTGTCAAACAGGTGTTTGGTGTCGCTGTCGTTCACTGCGATAACCGGGAAGGCCAGCGCCCCGTCATTTGCCATCGCCCGTAGCCGGATCACGCCGGTGGTGGTTTCTTCCGTGCCGCCGATGATGTCATCCAGCAGTTCCCGGCGGGATTTGTGGATCGTCCCCACCAGGTCAGCGCCGTCATCCATCGTGATATGCGGCTTGTGGTCGAGCGCGGCTTTGATGTGTTCGTAATAGGTTTCGTTGTTTTCGCCCTTGATGGCGTAAACCGGGATTTCATAATGCGACACGAGCGAGGCGGCCACGTCATCCTGGGTTGAGAGCGGATTGGAGGCACACAGGATCACGTCCGCGCCACCCATCTGCAGGGTGTGCATCAGATTGGCGGTTTCGGTAGTGACATGCAGGCAGGCGGAAATGCGAACACCCTTAAGCGGCTTTTCCTGTTCAAAGCGTTCCCGAATCGCACGCAGTACCGGCATTTCCTGTTCGGCCCATTCGATACGATAGCGCCCGCCGGTGGCGAGATCGAGATTTTTTACATCATGTTCAACGGTCATTGTAGCTCCTGGCTTGTTTAACTGATTGAAAAACGGGCGAATTTTAGCACATGAATTGAACATTGTCGCCAGTAGGTTCGCAATTCCTAACCGGTGGTTGCTCTACGATTGGCGCACGGTCTTGTCATCAGCGAACAATTCGTCTAATTGTCCCTTGTCGTCAAAGCGCGTGCGGAAACGGTCTACAAACTCATTCAACGTGTAGCTGTGGTTCTGTGTGCCGACCTGTTCCAGCGCGTAGGTGGCACAGAGTGATCCGACCTGTCCGGCTAGCTCCAACGGCCACCCGGCCATCATGCCGCGCAGCAATCCAGCGCGGAACGCATCGCCAACGCCAGTGGGGTCTTTGATGTCCTGCGGCGGAAACGGTGGAATAGTGATCTGGTCCTCATTCAGATAAATGCGCGAACCATGTTCGCCCTGGGTAATGACCAGGATTTCAATGGTCTTACGCAGGTCATCCAGCGTCTGGCCGGTTTTCTGGCAGATGACTTCGGCTTCATACGCATTGACGACCATTGCGTAAGCGCCTTCCATGTCCGCTTTGAGTTCTTCACCGCCCAGGCGGGCGACTTGCTGGCTGGGGTCGTACACAAAACGTGTGTCGTGTTCCCGGCATTCCTTCACGATATTGCTCATCGCTTTCGGGTCGTTAGGGGAAACTACCACCAAATCCGGCCATTGACCGTTACTGGCCTCCGCTAAGGAGTAGTCTTTCGCGTAGCTCATCGCGCCGCTGTAGAATGAGGCAATCTGGTTGTTGTCGAGGTCGGTATTGGCGAAAAATGACGCCGTAAAGACATCATCAATCTGGCGGACACTGCTGGTGTCTACGCCAACTTCTTCCAGCCAGGTTCGGTAATCGCCGAAGTCCCGCCCGACGGTTCCCATCAACCGGGGGTGCATCCCCATGAGCGCCATATTCACCGCGATGTTGGCGGCTACGCCGCCCCAGTGTTTAGTCATGTCTTCAACGAGGAAACTCAGGCTGACCTGATGCAGTTGGTCTTTGAGGAGGTGTTCAGTGAAGCGTCCGGGAAAACGCATCAAATAGTCATAGGCGATAGAGCCTGTTATCATTATATCCATGAAGGGATTCCCTAAACTTGAGTACACGATTCAGTCAATGCGCCAGTATACCATACCGTTTCCGGCCATTGTAGAATTGATCGTGGGAATCCTTATTACAGATAGATTGGGGAATAGTGATGACCGTATTTGATGGGGGGCGTCTGACCCAGGCCACCGTTCACCTGGATATCGAGCGGCTGCGACGCGGCTATTACAGCGATAAATATTTCGAGAATGCCGTACGGATTCTGGCCGCGCTGCGGGATGACGGCTATACGTTCGCCGGGCATAGTCCTCGTAGCTTACCTGTTGATCTGGGAAGCATTCCATTAGGTGATCTGGTCGTGGAGGCGCAGATATTCAACCGCCGGGCGCCACGCGCGTTAGTGGCTGGGGTGGATATGGCGCTGGCGATGCTGCGTCATGCTTCCGGACACTATGACGGCGAACAGTTTGTTGAAACCTGGCGTGATCTGGAGGTGGAAGCGGTTGCAGACGGCGTGTTTACATCCTATGGGGGCAACCCGGAGGCGATTCAGCCGGTCTTGAAGATTCGCGGGCACTACCGGGATTTCGGCCTGCTGGAAACAGCACTGCTCGGTGTGCTGACCCGCGCCAGCCGGATGGCGACCAATGTCTACCAGGTGTTGGGCGTGGCAAACGGGAAACAGGTGTTGTTTTTCCCTGCGCGTTTCGACCTGCCGGGGGTGCAACCTGTGGATGGTTATGCCTACTGGCTGGCGGTGCAGCGGCATAACCTGGATACCGGGCAGAATCTCACGCCGCTGGCAAGCACCGATGCTCAGGGCGCCTGGTGGGGTGGCAGCGGTGGCGGAACCGTGCCGCACGCGCTTATCGCCTGCTTTTTAGCAGATACCGCTGAGACGATGATCGCTTTTGCCCGCTATCTTCCGCCGTCTGTGCCGCGTATCGCATTGGTAGACTTCAACAATGATACCGTGCGGGCGTCGCTGGACGTGCTGCGGGTCTACTGGCCGCACTACCGGGCGGCATACGAGGCCGGGGATGTAGCAGAACAACGCCGCTGGACGTTGTATGGGGTACGCCTGGATACCAGTACCAACACGCGCGACGCTTCGCTGAAAGCCGACGACCCAACTGGCGTGAATCCGGTGCTGGTGCGGGTTGTACGGGCTGCGCTGGACGACGCCTGGGGGGGATGGGATGTGCCGGAACACCTGCGAGAAGTCGCCCAATCCTACTGCCGGGGCGTGAAAATCGTCGTCAGCGGGGGCTTCGACCTGGAACGTATTCAGCGCTATGAAGAACAGGATGTTCCGGTGGATATTTACGGGGTCGGCTCTACGTTTTTGCGCAACGATTCCGCCACTGGCACGGACTACACGATGGATATTGTGCGGGTACAGTTGAATGGTCAGTGGGTGGATATGGCGAAGGTTGGCCGTAAACCCTGTGACAACCCTGACCTGCGCCCGGTTGATCTGGAGAATTTGTAATCTGTTCGATGCGACTTTGCTCGTTTTTTGAACTGATGACCGAAAACTGACAACTTTTCACGAGGAAAACTGATGCCTGACCAACCTGACGACGATCAGATGGAATTTGACCCGGACTATCGCGGACTGCGCCCGAATGCCGATAGAGGGCGTGAACCGCGCATCGTTGCCGGGCAGCTCGGCCACCGGATGGTTTCCCTGGCGGCGCTGGTTGAGCGCGTTGAGGCGGCTTTTCTGGATGAGTATGGTCTCGATTCTCCGGCGCTGTTGGAAGCCGATACCGCGCCCAAACGGGTGAAGCTGATTCTGGAAACGGCGGAATACGTCTTTTCGGTGGAATCCGTCTCGCTCTCGAATGAGGAGCGGGCGCAAGTGATTAGCAGCGCCTATAGCAACCTGTTCAGTTATGGCCCGTTGGATGCGTTCTTCCTGGATGAAGCGGTGACAACTATCGCTCTGGACGGCCCTGATAAAGCGGCGGTGCGTTACGGGCCGGGTGAACTGACGCCGGTTGGGCCGCTGTTTCAGGATCGAGAGCAGTATGAGCGGATTATCCGCCGGATGTTGCTGGACGCTGGCGCGGAACTGCGCCCGGAACAGCCGATTATGGAAGTCGGGCTGGTGGCCGGGAAGCGCCCGGTCTGCCTGAATCTGGTCGCGCCGCCGGTAACGACCCAACTCACTGCGGATATTCGCGTGCATCCCTCATTGGCCTTAAGCCTAGATGATCTGACTGCCAGCGGGTTTATGACCGGGCAGGCGGCAGCACTTTTGCGGGCGATTGTCGCGTCATCCCATGGGGTGATGGTTGTGGGCGAACCGGTTTCCGGCAAGACGACGCTGCTCAATGCGCTGGCACGCTTGCTGCCAGGGGAGGGGGGCGTTGCGGTGCAGCGTGCTGGGGAACTGAGCCTCCCGGATAGTATGACTAATCTGATGGTGCGCTGGCCCGTAGAGGGCGAATCCGGCATCACTTTCGGTGAACAGATCACCCGCGCTCTGGAAACCCAACCGGATTATCTCCTGCTGGATGAAATCCGCGCCGATGAACCGCATAGTATCGCGCCGCTACTGGAAACACTCGATGTGCCCCGTCAAATCTGGTCATTCCGCGGGACGGTGTTTGCCAAACGACTGCAAAGCGCCCTGAGCATGTTAGCCCGCCGTGCCGACTTCGGCGGCGGCGAGGAACTGGTGCGGGCGCTTTATGAACGGCTGCCCTTTGTGCTTTCCGTACTGAATTATAACGGTCAACTGCGGCTATGGAGCGTCGCTGAGTGGCAGTTCCGCGACAGTCCTGATTACCCCACCTATGTCCTGCTGATGCACACCGAAGGCGGTGAACTCAAATTCACCGGAGAGCGCCCCGCCCGTGAGTTGTCGCTGCCGGATAGGTTTTGGGAGTAAAACCCTGCCTTACGGGAACTGGTCAAGCAAATCCCATTCCTGCTCATCCGTTTCCCAATAGGGATAAATAGCAATCCCAGCCACATTGCGGCGGACAGTCGCATTTTCGGCTAGTGCCGCCTGTACTCCATAAAGCGCATTTGCCAGATATTCGGTATGGGTCTGGTGCGATGGCGTCCATTCCTCGGATACCGGTACGCCAATCAGGAGTTCAGCCGGGTTGTCATCCAATGCACTCGCCGCTGCCTCGACCTGATACGCCATCCACGCCCGATAATCCGCCGGTAGGAACAACCCGGAATCATAGGCCATGACCACAATCTGATCGCTGTAATCCGCGACGAGGTTCAGATAGTCCGGTGTCCAGTGATACGGTGAGCGCGGGTAAGGAATACTCGTTATCGCCTGCGTGACTTGTAGAGCCGGAACAGCTATAGACAAAATGCTTTCCGCTGGGATTGCTTCTCGAATTGCTTGCAGGGTGTTGATGAATGCCGGGTCATCGGTGCGGACAGGTTCAGCGTCCAGGTGGATGCCGTCAAATCCCCACTCTTCGACTATCCGCTCGCTGAATACTGCAATAGCAACTTGGGTTTCCTTAGATTCCAGCCGATTTTCCATATAGTGGCCGTTTGGAGTCGTAATCTGGGTTGGGATGCCTATCCATCCCAGAAGTGTGATCTCCGGCGCAGCGGCATGAAAGTGACGGACAAAGGTGGCAGCATGCTCAAAAGTGGGGTTAAAGGTATCGTCCGGTTTCAGATAACTCATATACACAAAGCCATACTGGATGCGATGTGCTTGCAAATCCGTTGCGAGCGCCTGGATTTCGCTCTCCGTATGCGCGTCCATCACCCAGGTGACACCAAGCCACACCGCCCGTAGCGCGTGATAGTCGGCTGGCAGATTGGGCGGCGTGGGTGGCGGACTGAATTGCTGAAACAGCCACAGCAAAACAACAGAGCTTAGTATGATTAAAAAACCAAATAGGGTTTTATGGGCATATCTGCGCACCGCTTGTGCATCGGAGATTGTCATTGAGGGATAGGTGCTTTTGCCAGCATCGCAAGCTAATGGGCGCCGATTAAGCCATGATTTCAGTTACGACCTCAATGCCGTTCAACATCATATGATACAGGAATACCAGGTGCAGGAAGTCCCCATCGTGCGGCACGGCGCCCAGACTCCGCGCGGTTTCTACTGGCAGATCGTAGGTATCCACGCAGTTCACCGGTAAAATCACACGGACTCTTGCTTGCTGGTTCTGGTTGGCGCTCAGGCGGATGTGCATTGCCAGTTGGTGCGTACACAGATCGGTACAATCCCCCACGACAATCCAGGTCTTGATATGCGGGCGTGCTTGCAACCAGGAGACGAAATCCGGTTGCAGGCCGCTGTTGATGCTGTTTTTCTCGAAGACCGCAAGCTGGTCGAAGAACGGGAGCGACTGGAAAGCCTCAACGGTTTCGGCTTCTTCCGTTCCCCGGATACAGTGCGGTGCGTACTGGCCGAATTCAACGGCGTCCGCTGGGTGCGTATCCTGGGGGAGGGCGATGTCTCGCACACCTTGTTCCCAGGCCCGCTTGAATAAGGCGACAATTGGCTCGACAATGGTATCCACACGCGGCGACGACAGCGGCCCCACGCTGCAAAATCCCTTAATCACATCTACCGATACAATGCCTACATTGGCTGGGTTTGTCGCCGTCAACGCCGTCAAAGAAAGTGGCTGTAAGTTCTCCCGCCAAGCGAGCATCCACTCAATAAATGGCTTGCTTCGGTCAAGAAAGTCCATCCCTGTACTCCTTCTATGGGCGTGCAGATTACTTGATGATTGCGGACACAGGTCGTTCTTTGTGGTGGTGTACGGTAAATACGAAAATTCTATATCTATTGTAGCAAATCCTCGGTAAGAGCAAAATGCGGGGAATTGTGGACAGGGGACTTCCACAATCGGAGTCCCCTTATTTGAGAGGAAAGTAGGTTATTAGGGGGTTGACTGAACAACCGTAGCCAGGATTTCAAGCGGCACGCCCCCACGATTGAGAACCTGGCCGCCGATATTGATCCAGGATAAATCGCCGCCGTTTAGCCGAATCATAACTGCTGGTGTACCCTGTACGCCGGCCGCCGCGCCGACATTTACATCAGTCATGAATTGTTTTGCCGTTGAACTACATTCTATCAGTGCGGCCTTGGTTACACCGGTCTGTTCTGCGATTGCTCCCACGACCTCTTCATAACGGCCTGCACGGGCGTATTCAAAAATCAGGTCGTGCGAGTCCCAGAAACTGCCCGGCTTCAAATCATCAGAACATTCGGCAATTGCAGACATGTATTCGCGGTAGGGAGAAGATGTTCCACCGACCATTCGGTACTCAAAACGTGCCAGGCCAGGTACCACGAACTGACGGATGAAATCCTCCATCGTGCTTTCATAATCCTGACAATGAGGGCAGGTGAAATCCGCGAATTCCACAACAGTGATTGGCGCGGCGGGGTTGCCGAGGACAAATGCACCGTCTTCAGTACGTGTCTGAGGAATCTGCGAATAGTCAAATGCCGCAGCGCCAGCGGGGCCAGCGCCGCCACCCAGGAGAATGACGCCAATGACTGCCACTACCGCAACTGCGGCGACGACAGCGACAATAAGGGTGGTTTGGTTGTTTGTTTCCTTCATCAGATGGGTGCGCCTTTCCTATGCTGTTTTTTGGAAAGAATTGTTGCGTATCTTTGCTCACTTCTCAAGTGAGAGTTATATTAATGTGTTCTAATTGCCCTGCATATGAGGTAACTTTGGCGAAAATGCGCTGCAAAGGGCAGCAGAGAATTCAACTTATAAAGGACTGAGATGATGCGTGCTGTGGATGTAATTGCTAGAAAACGCGACGGACTGGCACTGAGCAAAGACGAGATTGAGTGGTTTATCGCTGCTTATACACAGGGCGATGTGCCAGATTACCAGGCGTCTGCTTTCCTGATGGCGGTTTTCCTGCGTGGGATGACCCGCGAAGAAACGGTCAACCTGACTCTGGCGATGGCCCATTCCGGCGACATTCTGGATTTATCTGACATCATTCCGTACGCGGTGGATAAGCATTCTTCTGGTGGGGTGGGGGATAAAACAACGCTGGTGGTTTTACCGCTGGTGGCGGCCTGTGGGGTGCGCGTGGCGAAAATGAGCGGGCGCGGGCTGGGTTTTTCCGGCGGCACACTGGATAAGATGGAAGCGATTGCCGGGTATAATGCCAACCTCACGGAAAGTGAGTTTCGCGTCGCAATCGGGAAAACCGGGTTGGTGCTGGCCGGGCAGACGCGAGAACTCGCCCCCGCTGACGGCAAATTGTACGCCCTGCGCGATGTGACGGCGACTGTGCCGAGCCTGCCGCTGATCGCTGGCAGCATCATGAGTAAAAAAATCGCCGCCGGTGCAAATGGGATTGTGTTGGATGTGAAAGCCGGGCGTGGTGCGTTTATGAACACGGTAGAAGATGCCCGCGAACTGGCACAAATCATGGTGGATATTGGCGTGGATGCCGGGCGCGATATGATCGCGGTGATCTCCGATATGAACCAGCCGTTAGGGGTGGCGGTGGGTAACGCCCTGGAAGTGATGGAGGCGATTGAGACGCTGCAAGGCGGCGGCGCGGCGGATTTCCGTGAACACTGCCTGCATGTAGCGGCCTATATGCTCCAATTGGCCGGGCAGGGCGCGAAATGGACGGATACCGACGCGGCGCGGGAACTACTGGAACAGCATTTGCAGGATGGTGCGGCGCTGTCGAAGTTCAAGGAGATGGTGGTCGGGCAGGGCGGTGATGTAAGGATGGTGGACAATCCGGCACTGTTGCCTCAGGCCAGTCTGGTTGAGGAAGTGACCGCTTCGCAATCCGGCTATATCGCTCAGGTCGCCGCTGACCAGATTGGTATTGCAGCGTCAGAATTGGGAGCCGGGCGTGAGAAAAAAGGTGATCCGATTGATCTGGCGGTGGGGCTGAAAGTCTATGTCAAAGTGGGTGATTCTATGCCCGCAGGCGCACCGCTCGCGACGATCTATGCCAACGATGCCGCGAAGTTGGCCGCTTGCCGGGAGCGCGTGATGGGCGCGATCACCTACAGCGCGACGCCAGTTGAACCGCTGCCGCTATTCTACGGCACGATTCACGGGAAGTAACCGCCCATTTGTATCATAGCGGTAGAAGTGAAGTGGGGCATCCGCCCAGAATCCATTTTCAAAACGGATTGTGCCGTTGAGTCCGGGGTAGTCCGTATTGGCGATAAACGCGTGGGCGGTGACACGATCTTCCTGGGTTGCTGCCGTGAACGCGATAAAAGTCGCGTCGTACGTCAACGTTGCCAGCAGTCCCGGCACTGGCACGAACAGGCCGCTGCTCCGGTAGCGTTCGGTAAAGTCGCCGTCCGGCAAACTCGCATTAGAAACAATTGTGACGCTCTCCGGGTGCTTGCTTAACAGCGGGAACTGTGCCAGAGCGAAGACCTCGCTGCCAGTTATGTCCTCGGTCAGTGTGGCGGCCTCAATCACGTTTATCCTCGGTGGGGCGGTCAGCAGCCTGCCCAATTCCTGACTCGCCAGCATGAAGACCCTATCCGTTGTTGGGGCTGCTCCCCACTGGCCGATGATTAACGCCGGTATGTCCCCCAGCGCCGCCTGTGTTTCTGGTGCGGCGGCGGCGTACCCGGTCAGCAGAACCGCTTTGACCAGCGGATCATGATGCAGCGCCCGCGCTCGCTCAGCGGCGCTGCTCGCCGTGCCACCGTCATCCACCACCAGCAATTCAATCTGCGTGAGTCCGGCATCCTGCGCGGCCAAGCGTGCCGCGTATAGCGCGTTATAGCCCACTTCCTGGTAACGCCCCTCAAACGGCCCTAGCAGCGCCACCCGTCCGGTTACGTCAAAAGGGCGCGGCGCACACCCCGCCAGCAGCGCCAACCCTAGCAGCACCAGAATAGTTACCCAAGAGTAGGCAACATGATCTCTTGTCGGGGAGGGTCCAAGATCTTCCCGCGAAAATTTCAACAAATTGTGCTTAACAGCCATTGCCCAGGTGTTCCTCGTAGGTTGTCGAGAACGTGTGGTACCCATCCGGGCTGCAATCGGCGCGGAAGTAGAAATAACTCGACTCAGCGGGGTAGGCGGCGGCGCGGATAGCGGAGAGTCCGGGGTTACTAATTGGCCCTGGCGGCAGGCCATAATTCAGGTAGGTGTTATAGGTGGAGACCACGCTGGTGTACTCGGCGGCGCTGATTCCCGGCCACCAACGGCCATCCCGGTAGCCGATGGCGTACTGTATCGTGGGGTCAGCATCCAGTTTGATACCATTCGCCAGTCGGTTGCGGTACACACTGGCAATCAGGGGGTGTTCATCCGGGTGAATGGCTTCACGCTGCACGATGGACGCCAGGGTAACGATGTCGTACAGCGAAAAACCATCCGCTGCCCCATCCGCCACTAACTGCGTGCCGACTCGCTCACGGAACGTCTGTGTCAGAATGTCCCGCAGCATGACCGGCGTAATCACTGCCGGGAGTTGGTAAGTATCCGGGAACAAAAACCCTTCCAGCGACGCGCCCACCGGCAGCCCGGCGTAGGCCGCAAAATCGGGGTCTATCGCTGCTCCTGGGCCAACCACCGCCAGAAAGTCCGCCCCACTAAACGGGAAATACGGGTTATCATCAATCGCGGCGGCGATCTCTTCCAGCCGCCAGCCTTCCAGAATGCGGAATGGAAACTGACTGCTGCCCGAATCGGTGAGCGCCAGCGCAATCTGTGGGATAGTCTGCGTCTGGTACAGGAAATAGGTTCCGGCTTCAATCTGCGTGTCGAGGTCGTTTGCCCGCAGGTAATCTACAAAAAGCTGCTCATCCCGAATCAGCGCCCACGAAGCCAGTCGGTCAGCGATCACTTTGGGTGTGTCGCCCAGTTCGACCACAAAGCGTACCGGCGTGTCGTCTGCCCCTGCCGGTAGCAGCAGGTCATTCTCCCTTGTGGAGAGCGTGATGCGAGCTAATGCGACCTGGGCAAAATCAACAATGTCATCTCCCCATAGGATGAAGACGACACCACTCACGATCAGCGTCGCGAATCCCAGAACGAAAATACCCAGAATGATGAGTCGTATGGTGCGTCCCATGCGGTCCTCTCTCGCTCAGAATTGGGGTGGGGGTTCTGCCAGACCGTCGCGCACCGCGTCCAGATAACTCTGCAAAATTAGCCGCGCAGCCAGATCGTCAATCGGGTCACGGGCGCCGCGCTTTTGGCGAATTGAAAGTTCGCGGGCGTCGGCGCTGGTCAGGCTTTCCTCCCACAATACAATCGGCAGGGGAGTCGTCTCTGCCAAGCGTTCCACCCACCGCCGAACCGTATCGGCCTGGGTGTATTCGCCGGGTTCCGCCATGTCATTAATCGGGAGTCCGACCACAACAGCCACCACCTCATGTTCCGCTGTAATCTGGTTGATACGGGCGAAATCTTCCCGTTTGGACTGGCGCTGAATCACGACCAGCTCCCGCGCCACTAGCCCCGACGGGTCACTCACGGCCAGACCGATACGCTTATTGCCGTGATCGATGCCGAGCAATCGCCCCGGCATCATTGCGCCGCTTCCTGAATCACGAACGTGATGCGACTTGGCAGCAGCGGCAGACGGTCTATCCAGTCTGGCGTCAGCAGGATGTCGGGTTGTGTACCTTGTTCGAGGTCAAGTTCACCGGTCAGGTAAATGAGTGTCTCTTCTACCGGCCTGCCCGCCAGCCTTTCTTTGAGCAGTTCGGTATCCACTTCAGCGGTGACTAATCCGCTGCCAGTCATGTTAAACGTGATGCGTCCCTGGCTGTCAATGTTGGATACCGGCCCCATCTCATACGTGACCGGCGACTGTGGACGCAGCACCCGCCCGCGTGGGATTTGCTGCGAGAGGCGGGCTAACACTACCTGCTGCGCCAGTAGTTGGTCAATCGCCTCCGCTTCCACCACCACTTGCATCGTCAGGGTGAGTGTATCGGCCACATCGCCCACATTGGCGCTGAAAGTTGTCCAATCGGCCCGTTCCTCTGCGATGTGAATCGTCTCAAAGACAATCGTCTGCGTTTCACTCAGGCGCGGGCGCATTTCGATAAACGCTCTGGACTGAAGCTGCTGGCGTACCGTGTCCATCAGACGGTCTTTATCCGCCTGACTGACCACCCGCACAACCCGGTTTTCCCCGCCGCTGGTGGGCGCAAGGTTGCGGACAGTGACGCTGTTTGCCAGTGGACCGATCACCGTGTTAATCAGGCCGCTCTCTACATTTCCAGCATCGCCGAATTGGTTCTGGAAGGCCTCAATCGGGACTTCAATTTGCAGCCCCGTTCCCGCCCCTAGTTCCGCCGACTGGGTGGTGCGGAATTGTATCGGCGTGCCGCTGCTGGTACTGACCACCGTCCCCGCCGGGATATTGACCCCACTGTTGGTCTGATTGATGAACACAACCGAGCCACTGGCCGGGACTGCTCCCAGGTCTTGTGTGCCGGTGGTTTCCAGCGTGCCGGTTTCTTCCACTTGAACGCGCAGCATGGTGGAGCGGATCACCGCATTTTCCACATCCACGCCTGCCGCCTGCGGGTCGGCTACCAGTTCAACCGTTTGGGTGATGACGCTCTGGGCCGGGGTAAGCCGGATGGTCGCTGTCGGGACAACCACATACGCGATACCGCCCAACAGCGCCGCTACGACAGCCAGAATCACCAGTCGGGTGAGCCAGCGCCGCCGCTTACGTCCGGGCGTATCCTCATCATCCCCTATGCGAGTGGCGACTTCTTTTAGTTCTTCCGCTTCCGGTTCATGTTTGGGGCGTTGGAAGCGGTTGGTGAACACTTTAGAGCGTCCCCGTTGCCAGCGCCCGCGTTCACTCGCGCCAATTGTCTCGAACGTGCTGATGTTTAGTTCGGTGGCGTTGCGAATCACTTGCGAGTCATGTGTGACCAGCGCCAACCGGATAGCCCGGCGCATCGCCTCGCGCTGAATCAGCACGAGGTCGAGTTTGCGCGTCATGATCGTGCCTTCTTCCGGCCAGATCAGCAGCACCCGTTCTCCGCGCAGGAACGAAAGCCGGTCACGGATGGAATTCGCATCGTCCCCGGTTTCAAGTTGGATGTAGAGCGGACGTTTAGACATCGGCGTTTGATTACTTCGCTGCGATCAACTGCCGCGCTTTAGCGAGTGCTGCCCCTAATTGCGCCGTATCTTTACCGCCAGCCTGCGCCATTGTCGGGCGTCCACCGCCGCCTCCGCCGACGACTGCCGCAATATCTTTGATGATTTTCCCGGCATGCAGCCCTTGTTTTGTCAGGTCATCGGTCACGGCAACTACAAGCTGCGGGCGGTCATCTGCGGCGCTGCCCAACACCAGCACACCGCTCGGCACGCGGTCACGGAACCAGTCGGACATCTCGCGTAGCGTATCCACTGGCAGGCCGTCCAGTTGAGCGATCAGTGCCGGAACACCATTAATGGTTTCCAGATTGCCGATCATCTCATTGAAGCGATTACGTGCCAGTTCGCGCTGAAGTTGAGCGATATGTTTTTTGCTGGTTGCCAGTTCATCCTGAAGTGCCTCGACCCGGTGCGCACTCTCATCCGGCGTTGCACCCAACCGCGCCGCGACATGCCCTAATGTATCCAAGCTGCGTTGTACATATTCCACTGCACCATGTCCGGTCAGCGCCTCAATCCGGCGGATGCCCGCACTCACGCTGCCCTCGCTGACGATCAGGAATGCGCCGATTTCAGCAGTTTCGCCCACATGCACCCCGCCACATAGTTCGTAACTGTAACGATCACTATCTTCGGCGATCACGATGGTGCGTACTGTTTCGCCATATTTCTCACCGAATAGCGCCATCGCGCCTTCCGCGCGGGCCTGTGCCAGCGGCTTTTCTTCGGAATGCACCGGATAATTTGCCAGGATAACCGAATTGACTTCAGATTCAATCTGGCTGAGTTCTTCCGGCGTCACCCGTTGGTCGTGGGCGAAGTCAAACCGCAGACGATCCGGCGCGACCAGCGAACCGCGCTGTTGGACATGCGTGCCGAGGTGATTCCGCAGCGCCGCGTGTAGCAAGTGCGTTCCGGTGTGGTTGCGCGTGATGTCCCGGCGGCGGCTCAGGTCTACTTCTGCCAGCGCCTCGTCGCCTTCTTTCGGCGTGCCTTCGATGACTTCACCGACATGCACAATCAGCCCGCCGACGGCCCTGTGCATGGCTTCGACTTCAATCAGCCAACCCTTGCCGGTCAGCGTGCCGGTATCGCTTACCTGACCGCCCGCCTCCACATAAAACGGGGTATGTCCCAGGACGACTTCGACCTTATCCCCGGCCATCACGCTTTCAACCCGTTCACCATCGCGGAACAGTGCCAGCACCTGGTCACTGACGACTGGTTTCTTCATATACGGGGTATAAACAACGCCTTTTTCACCGAGCAGCTTGGCCGCCTTGAGTTGCACCAGAGCCTCGTTGTAGGTGTCGGCTGTGGCGATTTCACCCATCGCCTGCCCGCCACCGCTGACTTTTGCGTGACGGTCTTCCTCAGCGTGGAACCCGGTCATATCCACTGTGAAACCGCTTTCCTCGGCCACATCCTTAATCACCTGAATCGGCAGACCAAGCGTGGCTTTCAAGTAGAAGGCGATCGTCCCTGGTAGTTCCGTGCGGTTTTCTGCTTTGAGGTTGTTGAGTTCGGTTTCTAGTTCGGTCAAGCCACGATCCAGCGTGCGCCGGAAGCGGATTTCTTCCTGCGTGATGACTTTCTTAATCGCGTCGGCGCGTTCGACCAGTTCCGTATAGTGGCCGCCCATCACATCAATCACGGCATCGGCCACGATGCCCAGGAATGGTTCATTAAAGCCGAGTTTCGTCCCAAACCGCGCCGCTCGACGCAGCACCAATCGGCAGACCGAGTCGCGTCCTTTCGCACCGGGCAGCACCCCGTCTGCGATCAGGAACACCGCCGCTCGGATATGGTCGGCAATCACCCGGTAGGGAACAATGTTGGCGTCGCGCTCGGCATCGGTCTGCCCGGTCAGGCGTTGGGTCGCCTCGATAATCGGCATGAACAGGTCGGTTTCGTAGTTCGTCTCGACCCCATTGACCACACTCAGAATCCGTTCCAGCCCCATCCCGGTATCCACGCCGGGAGCGGGCAGGGGGGTGTCATACTGGCCGGTGTGGTCAGGGTCAGCCTGGGTACGGTTGAACTGCATGAACACCAGATTCCACAGTTCCAGGAAACGATCATCTTCTTTAACCAGCGCATCTAGGATGCCGTCAGTCCCCATTTCTGGGAATTTGTCCCAGTGAATCTCACTGGTGGGGCCACACGGCCCGGTATCGGCCATCTGCCAGAAATTGGTTTTCGGCCCCATCCGGGCGACCCGCTTGGGGTCAACACCGATGTCGTTCACCCAGATACCATAGGCTTCATCGTCATTTTGGTAAACGGTAAAGGCCAGTCTGTCCGCCGGAAGTCCATAGACTTTGGTCAATAGATCGTAAGCGTAACGGATTGCATCCCGTTTGAAGTAATCCCCGAAGCTGAAGTTACCAAGCATCTCAAAAAACGTATGGTGACGCGGTGACGGCCCGACCTCTTCTAGGTCGTTGTGCTTTCCGGCCACGCGCATACATTTTTGCGAGGTCGTTGCCCGTTTATAGTCGCGCTTGTCTAATCCCAGGAACACGTCCTTAAACTGCACCATCCCGGCATTCGTGAACAGGATCGTCGGGTCATTGCCCGGGACGAGTGATGACGATGCTACGGGTTTATGGTTCATTTCTTCAAAAAAGTCGAGAAAAGCCTGCCGCGCCTGGGCGCTCGTCATCCGTTTCATACAATTATGTCCTTGCATTGTGACCGGGGTTATATTTTGGGAATTATAGCCGCCGGGTATAGGCTCAACAAGGGTCATCACCTGTGCTATACTACCGCCTATCCATTCCACGATAGACGCCACTGCGTGTCTTTTATGATGTGCTGATGAGGGTAAAAGTATGCCGACAATAGATGAACAGGTCGAGATTTTGATGTCCGGCGCGGAATATGGCGACCCGGAAATCAAAGTGAATATGGCAAAAGAACTGCGCGAACGACTGCTTGAGGCTGAAAAACAAGGGCGTCCGCTGCGGGTCTACTGTGGCTACGACCCGCGTAAGCCTGACCTGCACCTCGGCCATACGATTACCATGCGCAAATTACGCCAGTTCCAGGAACTCGGCCATGATGTCACTTTCTTGATCGGCACATTCACCAGTCTGATCGGTGATCCGTCTGATAAAGACAAGGCACGCGACCAACTGACAAAGGACGAAGTCGAAGAAAACGCCCGCACTTACGCGGAACAGGCCTTCAAAATCCTGGATCGTGACCTGACACGGGTACGGTATAACGATGAATGGCTTTCGACGCTGGATTTTGCCGACATCATCCGGCTTGCCAGCAATTTCACGGTGCAGCAGTTTCTTGTCCGCGAAAACTTCAAGAAACGTTTCGATGCCGGTGAGCCGATTTACCTGCACGAGTTATTCTATGGCCTGATGCAGGGTTATGATGCCGTTGCGCAGGAAGCCGATGTGCAGGTCGGTGGGCAGGATCAGTTGTTTAACATCCTGGTAGCTGGACGCAAGCTCCAGAGCGCATTAGGGCAAAAACCGCAAATCGCGATCATCATGGGCGAAAGTCTGCCCGGTACGGACGGTGACGTGAAAATGAGCAAAAGCCAGGGCAACCATATCCCACTCCTGGGCGAACCCTGGGATATGTACGGCAAAGTGATGAGTGTGCCGGATACCGCGATGCCAATCTACCACAAATTGATTCTGGGGTGGGGGCCGGTTCAGTTGAAAGAATTGGAAGCGAGTATAGCCTCTGGCGCGTTGCATCCCAATGAAGTTAAAATGAGCCTGGCACGGGAAATTGTCTCAGTTTTCCACAGTCCTGATGATGCGGTAGCGGCTCAGAAACGCTGGGACGAAGTGTTCCGTAGTCATGGCGGCCTGCCAGAGGATATGCCGGAAGAAGTCCTGACTGCCGAGGAACGGGTTGTGGATATTCTCCGGCGCCTAGAAATGGTTGCTAGTGGTAAGGAAGCAAAGCGTCTGATTGAGCAGAATGGTATCCGCCTGGACGGTGAGCCGGTTACGGATGCTTTTGCTATGGTGACGCTCGACTCGCTTCCGATCGTGCTGCAAGTAGGCAAACGGAAATTTGTGCGCTTGCTTCCGAACGGCTAATATAGGTTGAGGTAAATCACACCGGTAAATAAGCTTAACATGCTTTTACAGTTCTGTTGAACTGTCTATGCAGAATGCTTAAATTCCTGGTGCGATTATCGCAGGTGTGTTACACTCACGATTGCTCGTTCGTTTCCAAAAGAGGAGTTCAAAAACACATGAGGAACAAAGCATTATTGTTGGTCATTTTGGTGGCGATGTTGGTCGTATCTGTCCCCATGACGATGGCGCAAAGCGACGTTGGCACCCCTGATAATCCAATTCAGGTTTATTTTGTCCCGTCGGTTGAAGCCTCCATTATCGTTTCCGGTGGTGATGTGATGAAGGCGGCTCTGGAAGCGGCTACTGGCCTTTCCTTCGAAGTATCGGTTCCGACTTCTTACGCAGCGACAATTGAAGCCATGTGCGCTTCTCCCACTAACTCAATGGGGTTCATCCCGGCAGCTGGTTATGTAGTTGCCAGTGATCGCTGTGGTGTTGAGGTTGGCGCGGCGGCGGTTCGCTTTGGCTGGTCGGTCTATTGGGCGGAATACATTGTCCGTCGTGACAGCCCGATCTACACTTTCGGCGACCTTGCCGGCAAGACCTGGGGTTATGGCGACGTGACCTCTACCTCTGGCTACATTGTCCCCGCGACCGAACTGGCGAACGCGGGTATCGAAGTGGGCGACGTAGTGGAAACCGGCGGTCACAATCAGACCGTACTCGCTGTCTATAACGGCGAAGTGGATTTCGGCACGACGTTCTACAGCCCGCCGCTGATGCCCGAAGGTCATGCGTCGTGGCGTGTTGGCGATCTGTCCGAACCCTGGGATCTGACTGTGGATGAGTCCTACGTCAGCGATGACGGCAGCAAGTTGTTTGTGGGTGACATCCGCGTGATGGATGCGCGCGCCAACGTGCGTGACACCGCCCCGGATATCATTGACCAGGTTCGCGTTCTGCGCGTTAGCCAGCCGATCCCCAATGACACCCTGAGCTTTGGCCCGGACTTCCCGGAAGAACTGCGGACTCAGATTATTGACGCGCTGATTGCCTTCTCCGGTACTGAGGAATGGGCGTCATCCATTGGTAGCTCGGACTTCTACGGTTGGACGAGCATTGCTCCGGCAGCCGATGCCGACTTTGACATCGTGCGCGATATGGTCAACAACACGCCCAGCCTGATTGACCGTTATAAATAGCGGACGACTCGGCTAAGTTGAAGTCGGGTTTACACGGTTGTCTGTTTGAACGGTGGATTTCAATCTGTATTCACTGGCGAAAGTTCCCTCAACTGTGTAGCCTATAACAATGATAGATTTGGGCAGAGGGGTAGTTCCTCTGCCCATTTTTCATACTTGAATTCGGGAAACAGACAATGCTCCAAATAGAACATGTGACGAAAATTTATGATAACGGGGTACACGCGCTGAAGGATGTTTCGATCACTGTACCGGACGGGCAGTTTGTGGCGCTCATCGGCCTCAGTGGTTCCGGAAAGTCCACACTGCTGCGTTGTATTAACGGCCTGGTGGAGCCGACTTCCGGGCGTATCGTCTGGGATGGGGTGGATATTACCGCCGCAACCGACGAAGAAAGGCGCCATATCCGGCGGCGTATCGGGATGATCTTTCAGCAGTTTAACCTGGTTAAGCGTTCCAGTGTGATGACCAATGTATTAAGCGGGCGGTTGGGGTATACCAATCAGTTGTGGAGTTTTATCAATCGTTTTGCGAAGGAAGATCGTGAAAAGGCGTTAGTGCAACTGGCAAGAGTCGGTATTCGCGACAAGGCCTATGTCCGTGCGGATGAACTCAGTGGTGGTCAGCAGCAGCGGGTTGGGATTGCCCGTGCCTTGATGCAGGAACCGCAGTTGATGCTGGCTGATGAGCCGGTTGCCAGTCTTGACCCGGCCACTTCACATTCCATCATGAAGTATCTGGAAGACCTCAACAAGCAGGACGGTATCACGATTTTGTGCAGCCTGCACTTTTTGAGCCTGGCGCGTACTTATGCTGACCGTGTAATTGCACTTAAGGATGGCAGACTCGAATTTGATGGCCCACCCGAAGAAATTGACGAGAAGCGCTTCAAAGAGATTTACGGTGAAGATGCCGTTCGAGTAGAGATTTCGTGAGAGGGTAGCCACCAATGAATAATCAATCGACTTCATCACGTTCTTTACTGCGACGGCTGGCGATCTTTTTGGGGATTGCCATTGGGGTGCTGGTGTATGCCTGGGGCTGGCAGGTGACTGATATCAGCCTGCAAGAGACGCAGAACCCGACTCGACAAGCCTCTTTGCAGCGTGCTTTGCGTGAACTGCTGTCTCCGAATATCTTCGATCAGGATTACGACTCGGCCTTTGCGGAGGCGAATTTTCAGATCGGATGCACTGATACTGAACCGGAGCAGCCCATCGTCGAAGGTGGTCAACCATCGGTTAGACTTTCCCCAGTCTGTGGTGATGCGGGCGATGTCATCACCTTGGAGATATCCAATTTTGCAGCGGATGCGCCCGGTGTGCTGCGCTGGATACCTGAAAATGGGAATGCCCGCCCATTAGCACCGGTAGGTAGTGAAACGAGTGACATTGTATTTGGTGTGGTTGGCACGCTGAGAGTGGAAGTGGTCGTGCCGAGTATTCGGGGTAGCGCCGGTCAGATTCATCAGATTCAGGTCGAATCCCGCGTGCCGACTGGTTCGCCTTATTTAAGCAGTACCACCCGCGTGGTGATCGAGAAAATTGTTGAGACGATTTTCCTCGCGCTGATCGCAACCACCGTAGCCGTTCCGATTTCCTTCGCCATTAGCTTCCTGGCCGCTCGCAACCTGATGAAACAGATTTCGATGCCCTTAGGCGACGCGCTGTTCGGCTTTGTCATGCTGCCGGTTGGTTGGGTGTTAGGCAGTCTTGTTGTAGGGGAGTTTGGGCAACTTGGTGTCAGTCTGTGGAAAGAACTTGTGATACCAGGTATTGAGGTGCCAATAGCAGGTATTGTAGTCCCAATAGCGGTAATCATTATTTATAGATTCAGTGTACAAGTGATGCGAGAAGATACACCTGTGAATATTTCATATGGCGACTATATTAGCGCAATTTGTGTCGTGGCTATATGGATTGCCTTTTTGGTCATGCCTTGGTTGAGTGTGTTAGGTATCAACATCACTGGGGGTGAGTTGCTATCTGATGCACAATATGCCTCCCAGAATGATATATCCAGTTTGTGGTTTATCCTCTTGATGGCGGGAGTTGGTGGACTAGCTGTACTGTGGGGAATGTTTGACGCATCTGCGCGAAGATTGACATCAATGATTACCTTTATGGCAGGTATCCTTGGGTTGGTTTACTTCGGCATGTTTTTTGTTCAGAATAGCCAGAGTCCGGTTGATGTAACGAGCTTTGTGGGAGCGGGTTTCTGGGTTGCGCTTTTTGCGTCTTTAGGTCTGGTCGTGCAGTTTTTTATCCCCCATCCAGAGCACTCAACGATCACCTCACCTGACCGAGTAAGGAGTTATCGGCGGTTGCGCTCAATGGTGACAGGGCTGCTGCTCCTGGTGGTGATTGTGTTTATTCTCGGCGCGATTGGTGGGCTTATGCTCTGGAGCGGACAGGGGCTGATTGACCTGAGTAAATCGCTGGTTGAGTCTGCGGAATCGGGTACAAATGTCGTCGCTACCCTGGTCGGTGCGTTAGGCAATTTCCTTTTCACGCTGGGGTCGCTGATAGATTACGGGATGGCGCTGTTTGCTGGTCTGTTGTGCGGCTTCTGGGCGACCTCAACCGCAATCAACGTGTCTGCGAATGTCTTAAAGTCGCTGCGTGGCATGCCTGGATACATTCTCGGTGGGGTGCTGGGGCTGCTTTCCGGCGCACTGCTGATGATGGGTGTGGCTTTCTTGGGGACTACAGGTGCGCTACTCACGCTCATCGCGCCATTGGTGGCAGCGGTTTTGGCCGGGCAAATCGCTTCACAGCTTTACCATCGTTGGCTTCCGGCCCAGATCAAGACCAATGGCTATGTGCTTGTATCCACAATTTTCTCTCTGGTGGTTTCCATCCTCACCTTTGCGGTGGTATTCAATATGCTCGGCACGTCCAGCAGCATTGTCGGCGGGCGTTTACCGGCGGATATTCCCTGGTTTACGGTGGGCGGCCTGGTGATTTCTGAATATGTTGGCACTGCCGGGATGATCGGCGCGGTTTTGGGGGCTTTGGGTGGCCTGCTGGCCGGGACACACTCCACTTTCCCGATGGGTATGGTGATTTATAACACCACCCGTACCATTCTCAATGTGCTGCGGGCGATTGAACCGCTGATTATGGGTATTGTGTTCGTCATTTGGGTCGGCATCGGGCCGTTCGCCGGTGTGTTGGCTTTGACGCTGCACTCCATCGCCGCACTCGGTAAGCTCTACTCCGAGCAGATTGAGAGCATTGATGAAGGCCCGGTAGAAGCAATCACTGCGACAGGGGCGACCCGCTTGCAGATGATTATTTACGGTGTTGTGCCGCAAATCATCCCCCCATATATCGCGTTTACCATGTATCGCTGGGACATCAATGTGCGTATGTCCACCATCATCGGGTTTGTAGGCGGCGGCGGTATCGGCTTCCTGCTCCAACAGCAGATCAACCTGCTGCGGTACAGCGAAGCCGGTGTCGCGGTGCTGGCGATTGCGATTGTGGTCACGGTGTTGGACTATGCCAGTGCCACGATCCGCGAACGGCTGATTTAGTCTGATTGCTGGAATAGTGTTTGTGCAGGGACACGATATACACAATATCGTGTCCCTTATTTTTCAGCCGATTAGCTTGCCGAAAATAGCAGTGTTAAACTTGCCCCGAATAACAGCACCAGCATCAGATTTTCAAATGCCTTCGGGTTGATGATGTTAATGAATCGCCGCCCTAGCCACACGCCCATCGGGATTAATGGCACGGCCCAGAGTATGCCAACCAGTTGTTCCAGGTTCAGTACGTTCTGCGAACTCAGGACGCCCGGTAGCTTTGCCGCATTGATGATCGCAAAAAAGAGGGTGGTGGTGCCTATAAAAGCGGTTGGAGTGACTTCCTGCAACAGCATATAGGCCGTGAAAGGTGGGGCGCCCACGTTTGCCAGTGCTGAGCCAAACCCCGATGTGATCCCGGCTAGGTAGCCGTGCCAGTTGTGCGGTGTGTAATGCAGTGCCGTCAGGCGATTGCCCCCCACTTTATAAATCACGACAATCAGCGTAAACACGCCCAGGATACGCCGCAGCGCCACATTTTGCCCGCTGTTCGCCAGTGTGACCAGCAGCAGTGATCCAATCAGCACCCCGACTAGACCAGCGGGCAGCATCAGTTTAATCTGCTGACCATCCCACTGTCGCCAGTAGAATTTTAGCGCGAATAAATCTGCGAACATCAGCAGGGGCAGGGCGATCCCGACTGCCTGACTGGCGGGCATTACCTGGCTTAACAGTGGCGTCACCAGCGCTACCGGCACTGGCCCCCCTAGTCCCCCTTTGGATAGCCCGATGAGCAGACAAGCGATGGCGACCACAATAATCACGTTCATATTTCCCCCTCAAAAAGTGAAAATATTAAGTATAAGGAGCGCCGCGTGATTCAGCCATAACCATTCCGCCATGCTATAATATAGGGTAGCCGTTAAGGTGGTTTCCGCCCCAAATAACCGCGAAGAGCAGACCGCGCTGCGTGTGAAGAATACGAATTATCTCGCGGCGGGTGTGGTCGTGTAGGTTGTGGACTGCGTGATGCGTGTGGTGGAAGTCCATCAGCCGGGCAGGCCGATCATGGTCTTGGCAGCAAATGACACATTGGCGGGTGGCGATATTTTGCCGGGTTTGGTTGTCCCGGTGCAAGACAGCTTTTCGGAAGAATCTGCGCCGGAGGGTGAATAAAAAAACAGGAGACAAAACTGCCCCCTGTTTGAATTGGCGGACTTGCTACTTAGGTCCCCAGGTCAACTGTTCAGCCACTTGTAGATCGGTGTGGCGAATTTTCATCGCCATATCCGCTGCCAGATTCCGCATCAGGCGGTAGCCAAGCTGCGGATAGGTATCGCACAACAGCATGAGCTTGTCACGGGGAATCACGATCAGGTTTGTGTCGTCTTGCAGGCTCTTTGAACCAGCGGAGCGTAATCCCTCGTCTACCAGCGACATTTCGCCGAAGGATTGCCCGCGCCGCAAAACGGCGATGGTATGCGTGTTGCTGCTTTCTTCTTTGCCGATCACTGCCGGGTTGACCTGAATGCCCACTTCTCCGTTAGCGATGACATACAGTTCCATGCCCGGCGTGTTTTCCTCGAAAATGATGGCATCAGCGTCGTATTTTCTCTCGCTGCAAATCGAGGCGACGAGTTCGAGTTGTGTGTTTGTGAGTTCATAGAATATATCGGCTTGTTTCAAAGTCGTAACGACAGACATTGATAACTCCTGTTCCCGAGCTGTGTTTCAGGGCTTTGCTTTACGTAATCCTTATAGTTGGCATTGTAGCACACTTAGTTAGCCCGGCAAGCTACCGCTTTCCTATACAAACACAATCATAACCTGCAAAACGGCATTATCTCTCATAATGTCTCTGGAAAAGTCCTTTATGACCCTTTATAATCCCAATCGTGGTCAAGCGAATGGATTTGAGTTTGATCGTGGCTATAAATATGAATTCTGTCGTATGTTGGGGGACAGCGTTAGCAGATAGGGAAGGGGATAGCCGATGAGTCACATGGGGGAACCGATTCGGGAAAAGCCACTGGCTTATCAAATCTGGGGAGATAACCAGATTGACGCCGGTTCACGGGAGCAAATGGATAATGCCATGCGCTTGCCGGTGAGTGTAGCTGGTGCGTTGATGCCGGACGCACACATCGGCTATGGCCTGCCGATTGGCGGGGTGCTGGCCGTTGAAAACGCTGTGATTCCCTATGCGGTGGGTGTGGATATTGCCTGCCGGATGCGGTTATCTGTATTTCGTCAGTCACCGATTCTCATCAAACAAAAGATTGGGCAGTTCAAAAATGCCTTGCTGGAGCAAACGGTATTCGGTGCAGGTGGGGAATGGCGCGGAAATCAACGGGCGGAGCATGAGGTTCTGGATGATCCGGCCTGGTCATCTTCCAAGTATGTGGCCTCGCTGAAAGATATTGCCTATCGCCAGCTTGGGACGAGCGGCAGTGGCAATCACTTTGTTGAGTGGGGCGCATTCACTGTCCCTAAAGGCGATACGGCGTTAGGATTAGAGGCCGGTGACTATCTGGCGCTGCTTTCGCACAGCGGTTCGCGGGGTGTGGGCTACAAAATCGCCAACCATTATTCTAAACTGGCGATGGAACTGCACCCGAACCTTGATAAAGCCGTGCGCTACCTGGCCTGGTTGGAACTGGCCTGGCATGAGGGACAGGAATACTGGGCAGCGATGCAGTTGGCCGGACGTTTCGCTGCCGCCAACCATTACGTGATTCACCAGCGCGTAGCGAAGGCCGTCGGCGTCAAGCCGGTTGCCGTGGTCGAGAATCATCACAACTTCGCTTGGAAAGAGTGTTTGCCTGCGCCGCCCGGTTTTTCCGAACCGGAGCGCGAAGTGATTGTCCATCGCAAAGGAGCGACCCCGGCGGGGCAGGGCGTGCTGGGGGTGATTCCTGGTTCAATGGCCGACCCCGGCTATGTCGTGCGTGGTTTAGGGAATGCCGATGCTTTATACTCAGCGTCGCATGGGGCTGGGCGCATCATGAGCCGTAAGAAGGCGCTGCATACCATCACCAAGACCGAGCGGGATCGTTACTTGAAAGAGCGCGGTGTGACCCTGTTGGCGGCTGGAATTGATGAGTCGCCCCAGGCCTATAAACGGATTGAGGATGTGATTGCGGCGCAGCATGACCTGGTTTCCGTAATCGGGCAGTTCCGGCCTATTCTGGTACGGATGGATGGTAAGTCGAAGGGTGAGGATGTCTGATTTTACGATTGATGAACTCATTTCGGTGTGTATTGCCCGTCAGGTGGTGGATGGGGAAGTCCTGGCACAGGGGATCAACACGCCGCTGGTGATGGCCGGGTTGATCCTGGCGCAGTGTACCCACGCCCCGAACGTGAAATTCACGTCTGCGATTGGGCAGGGCTTATGCCACGATTGGGCGCCGGTGGGCGTCGGGCGCATCGAGGATTTGTGGGTTGGGCGTGCTTTGATGCACTTTGGATTCATCTCCGGCGCGGCGGATTTGCTACCCAACTATGAAACCAAAGAGTTCTTTCGCCCGGCGCAGGTGGATTCCGCTGGCAATTTCAACAACGTCGCTTTTGGTTCAGACTATTATCGCCCTCGGATGCGCCTGCCAGGAACCGGGGGGATTCCCGATGTCACGGTGTTTTCGCAGCACGTCAATCTCTATGTCCCCCGCCATTCACGGGTGACGTTTGTCAAACAGGTGGATTTTGTCAGTGGGTTGGGGCATACGCCAGAACGTAAACGCGGGGCGGGGCCGCAGTATCTCGTGAGTGACCTGGGGCAGTTCGATTGGGTGAATGGACGAATGCGGCTGGTGACCTATCATCCGGGTGTAACGATTGAGCGCATTCAGGCCAAGACCGGCTTTGAACTGGAAATCGCGCCGGATGTCCACGAGACTCCGCCACCCACTTCTGAAGAATGCCGTCTGCTGCGCGAGGAGATTGACCCGCTCGGTGTGCGTAAGCTGGAAACACTGGCCGGGAGCGCCCGTAAGGATTTACTGCGGGCGATTCTCGCGGCGGAAAACGCGCTGTAGGCTAACTTTCCGCGATTGTCCAGTCCTTCAGGGTATAGAATCGGTCAGATGGCAACCCGATAACCCCCAACTGGACACCGCTCATCCGTTGGCTGGTGGCATATGTGAACAGCGGATAGTAGAGCGGAATCGCAACCGCCCGTTCGATGAAGTTTCGCTGAAAACTATGGTAATAGATGATTCGGTTGGTGCCATCCGGATCACGGCGGGCGCGTTCCAGCGCCTCACTGATACGGCGATCACTGACTCCGCCATAGTTCTTGCCGTCGGGATACTGGCCTTCATCCCAGAACGTGTAAATATCCGGGTCAGCACTGTCGCCTAACGAAAACTCGACCAGCGCGACATCGAATTCCCCCTCATCCAACCGCCGTTGGTATTCATCCGCATTGGCGGATTCCACACTGACATTGATGCTCAACTGCGACCACTGCGCCGCGATTTCCTGGGCGACACTGATAAGGGCGGGGTCGTCTGGCGTTAAAATCGTGAAATTGAGCAGTCCGCCATTGGGTTCTTCCGTGGCTTCGGCTTCGTTATCGCCGGGTTGAATATTCGCCGTTGCCAGCAGTTCGCGGGCAGTATCCACGTTGGGGAGCGGCCAGGGTAGGTCGGGGGTGTACGCCCATGAACCGGGCAATAAGGGGCTGTCGGCCTTAACCACCAGGTTCGGCAGTAAACGTTCCAAAATGGGGGCGCGGTCTAAGCCGGTCATGAGCGCCTGTCGGACTCGCTGTTCCCGGAAGTAAGCATGTTCCGCCCAATTGAAAATCACGATGCCCAGCGTGGGCGCAAGCGCGGTCTGCACGTTGGCATTCGGCGTAGCGAGTAACGGCGGGCGTTCGTGTCGGGTTGGCGCGGCCAACCCATCCGCTTCTCCGCTCTGGAAAGCGCTCAGTGCGGCCTCGAAGGTGTCATAAAGCTGGAAGCGCACCCGGTCAATCGCATATCCGTCCTGCCCTTCGGGGCGCTGGCGGAAAACGGGGGCAACCCGTAAATCCACGATGTCAATTGTTTGCCCATCCGTCGAGCGCAGTGCTTCAAGCTGATACGGCCCGGTGCCGATAGGGGATAGGTTAAAGGGATGGTCGGCTAACTGCGCGGCGGTTGTGCCGTACAGCGCGTGTTCCGGCAGCATGCCAATGCGCAGCGCATCCAGGAAACTGCCCAGCGGTTGCGTCAACCGGAAGCGGATCAGGTAGTCGCCCAACTGTTGGGTTTCCACTGTCCGCCAGAAGGCTGCCAGTTTTTCATCGCCAGGGAAATCCGGTGATCGCAGCAGCGATACGGTGTAGATGACATCGGCGGCGGTGAATGGAATCCCATCCTGCCACAACACATCTTCCCGGAGTTGTACCACGTATTCCAGTCCATCCGAAGAAATCACCCAGGTTTTCGCCAGCGCCGGGATGATCTCACCGTATTCATCCGTGCGCGTGAGTCCCTCAAAGATGAGCGAGGTAATATCCTGATCCACCGGGTTTAATGAGGCGAACAGCGGATTTAAGCGCTGCACCTGCCCGACCTCGGCTTCCCGAAAGGTACTGACCGCTGCGGGTGTGGCAGGCTGGATAACTGCCGCTTGTTGGGGTGTGGGGAGGGTCGGCAGGGGCGTAGGCGGCGGTGCATTGGTGGGTAAGGGCGTGGCCGGAGATTGGCTCAATCGCGTAACGAGGCTGGCGCTAAATAACAGAATCGCCATCACCAGAACGATGAACGGCCACCGGAATCCTCGCAACATAATCGCATCCTCACGCCGGGTAGACACAAAAAGGTGCTTTGCTGCCTGGAGCAAAACACCCGGTTTAGAAACGCCGATTCAGGCTATCTCAGTTATTAAAGACGATAACGGAGAAAATCGAAATCGCCAGGAATGCGACTCCTAACGCGATAGTGACCTGGAACATGGTTTTTTCCAGCCCGCGCCGGGTGCGGGTGATGCCACCGCCGCTGTCGCCACCGAGCAGGCTGCCCAGACCGCCGCCCTTTACCTGGAGCAGGATCAGGATGACGAGAATAACCGAAACCACAATCGAAGCAATTTGCAATGCAACCTGCATGGTCAATACTCCTTAGCCGTCGTAAAACGCTCGCAGTATAGCATGATGGCGAGCGGTTGCAAAGGATAGATGGCGGCGAAGCCTACCGTTTACTCGGTATCTAGCGTCTGCCCGGCGAGGAAAGCCGCCACGTAATCCTCGAAGCGCCCGGCGTTACAGGCGTCTGTGTAGCGCAGGAATTCACCGCCTGCCACCGGGTAATCCGGGTAACAGCTTGTCGGCCACGCGCCATGTGGGGCATGAACGATGTAGGTTGCACCGGGCGCGGGAATCAATGTGCCATCCAGTGAGCGTTCGACCTGTTCCACCATGCGTTCTACCGTGACAATCACGGTTTTTGCCAGGTAAACCAGTTCAATATCAACTCCCACGTTGTTGTTGAGCTTGACATTCCCGCGTGCGTCCCCTTCCAGTCCATGTAAAATGGCGACATCACAATGGATTGCCGGGAAAGCCATCAACTCCTCCCCACTGTACGGGTCGGTGACTGTTTTGACATCTGGGCGCAGTTTCGGTAAGTCTGTCCCGATCCAGGCGCGAGACGGCATGAAACCTACACCGGACATCCCGGCTCGGATACCCATTGCCATACTCGCCTCGGTTTCTTCCATCACCTGCAGCGATCCCTGCTGCGCGGCGGCGGTAAACATGGGCGCGAGGCCGAAGGATTCCAGCCCGAAATACACCGAGCGCACTGTACGGACACATCCCGCACCCACCAGTAGATCTGACTCCATACCAGCGGTGAAACAGAGGAGCGTGAGGTCTTTGGGGCGCTGCTGGCGGCGCAGCAGTTCTCGGACAAATGCTACCGGACGGCGGTAGACGGTCATGCCGCCCAGGGCAATCGTCTGCCCGTTCTGAACGAGTGCGGCAGCTTCAGGGAGGGAAATGAGTTGAGCCATTAAGGAATTTCCTATAATCAATCATCACAAACAAATTCCGCGCATAAGCATACCATACGGCTCAGTTACTGTGTTTCTGAGCAGCACTTATCAGCAGAACAGGCGAGTTCATACTTTCGTCCAGTGTGAATTTCCGCCTTTTGCCGGATTCCGCCGCGAACTGGCCGTGTGTATGTTTGGTATAAACCGGCGCCCTGGAGGAGAAAACCCGATGACTCATTTTATGTGTAAGACGTGTGGTACACAGTTCCCCGCCAGCGAAACCCCACCAGCCCATTGTCCGATTTGTGAAGACGAGCGCCAGTACATCGGCTGGGAAGGGCAGCAGTGGACGACCCTGGCCGATTTGCAGGCCGATCATCACAATATCATCAAAACGGAAGAGACCAACCTGACCGGAATCGGTACGGAGCCCGGTTTTGCCATCGGGCAGCGGGCCTTGCTGGTGCAAGCGCCGGAAGGTAACTTACTGTGGGACTGTATCAGCCTGATTGATGAGCCGACCATCGCCGCTGTGAAGGCACTAGGGGGTATCCGGGCGATTGCCATCTCGCATCCGCATTACTACTCATCCATGATCGAGTGGAGTCGGGCTTTTGATGCGCCCATCTATCTGCACGCTGCCGACCAACAGTGGGTGATGCAGCCTGATAATGCTGTCGAATTCTGGGATGGTGAGACCAAGCCCCTGTGGAATGGGAATGACGCTTATTCGCAGTGGCAGTCACTTTGATGGCGGTACAGTCTTGCACTGGTAGCGGGCGCGGCAGGCAGGGGGCGCTGCTGACCGGGGACATCCTCACGGTAGTTTCTGACCGGCGCTACGTGAGTTTCATGTACAGTTACCCGAGATCTTATCCGCTATCCGCCTCTGAAGTGCAGCAGGTCGTGGCGTCGGTGGAGCCATACGCCTATGACCGGATTTACGGTGCGTGGTGGGATCGGGTGGTGACTGACGATGCCAAAGCCACCGTTGCCCATTCTGCGGCTCGCTATATCCAGGCAATACAGCGGGAATAGATGACGCCGTTAGCCAACTATTCCCCCTGTTCTGAAACGCAGACTTTCGGATTGGTCAGACGGCTCATTCCGCTTCAAAGCGATCAGATCAACAAATAAATCGGATAAAGCCGGGTATACCTTGCGGAACACGTGGTAAAGGCGTTCATAGTTTTCGACGCCTTCCGCCTCAGGCTGCCCTTCATCTATACGGTGAATAAGCGCTTTGCTGGCCGTTGGTACATCGTGCCATATACCGCCCCCGACACCTGCGAGTATCGCTGCTCCGTATGCGGCCCCTTCCGTGGTATTCACGGTATACAGTGGCATATTCATCACGTCGGTCATCAACTGACGCCATACTGGACTGTTGGCCGCGCCGCCGCTGATGGCTGCTGATGTGGGGCGAATCTCCTTGCTGCGCAGGATTTCCAGCAGGTCGCGCATCCCAAATGCGACCCCTTCCATAACCGAACGCGCCATCTCTTTCAGTCCGTGCCTGAGCGTCAGACCTATGAATGCGCCGCGTGCCAGGGGGTCATAATAGGGGTGGCGCTCTCCGGCCAGATAGGGCGCGAACAGCAATCCCAACGAACCGCGTGGCACCGTTTCAATCATTGCATTCAACCCATCATAGTCGGCGGTGTTTGCCAGTTCATCATGCAACCAACGCAGGCTGCCAGCGGCACTCTGCATGACGCCAAGATAGGCATAGTATCCTGGGACAGCATGACAGAAGGTGTGTAAACGCCCTTCTTCATCCGGCAGATACCGGTCAGCAGAGGTGAAAACCACACCGGACGTGCCGACAGTCAGGCTGGTCTGTCCATCATCCACGATGCCGCTGCCAATGGCTTGTGCCGACTGGTCGCCTGCACCCCCGACAATCGGTGTGCCGATTTTCAACCCGGTGGCTGCTGCGCCCTCTTCGTTGACGTACGCGCAGATTTCCGGCGACTCACAGAGGTCGGGCAACCAGGTTGAGGGGATGTCAAATGCGTCCAGCATCTCGTCTGACCATTTGCGCGCGCCAACATCCATCAGTCCTGTACGGATGACGACGATGATATGATTTGTGACACGATAACGGTTTCCGGAGTCAACGAGGGGCATTACACACCTTCTAAACCGTTGTCGGATGGGGTTTATTACTGGTGGGTGCGGGCGCAGTTCAGCGATGGTGAACAGAGTGACTGGAGTGAACGCGGACAGTTTACGGTGAAAACCACCCCGCGTCTGTTCTCCCCGGCCCATAGCGCGACGTGGGACACAACCAATTTAATCCGTTTGGTCTGGTATGCGGTTACAGATGAGGCGGAGGATACGAAGTACTGTGTGCAGCTAATTTGGACTCGTCAGGACTTTCCATCTCCCCCAGAGGAACGGTGTACACCGGATTCCATGATTTCGGTGAGCGAGAATAATGGGAATCTCAGGCGTTATACCTATACACTGCCTGACCTACCCGCAGGCCAATATTCCTGGCACGTTCGTGTTCTTTACACAGATGATCTCTCGGTAGGTAGGAACGAGTATTGGAGCGATTTGCATAACTTCACTATCCGTTAATTGGGATACCAGCACGAATGCCTTGAAGCGAGGGGCGACCACCAGCTGGCCGTCCCTTTTGCATGTCGGGTAAGCACCTTACTCGGCCAGCATACGCCTCATGCCAGTTCCTCCCGCACCCGCTTCGGCAGCGACTTGAACACCAACCGGTAGGATTGGTCAATCATCTCCAGAAGCTCATCATCAGGAATTGTGCCGTCTACGACGATTGAGTTCCAATGTTTCTTGTTGAGGTGGTAGCCGGGTGTGATAGCGGGGTAACTCTGCCGCAGGATTTCCGCAAATGTGGGATCACATTTCAAGCTGATACTTGCCGGAGACGTATTTACCGGAATGAGCGCAAACATCTTGTTCGCCACCTTATACACCGCCGCTTCCGGCCCAAACGGGAAATCTTCAAATACGCCTTTCTGACTCAAGCAAGCCTGGCGCAGCGCCTCACGGTCAATCATCTTGTGAACCTTTCTTATCCTGGTAGGGTAGGGCAGGGGCTAATTCCGGGCCTTCCAACACCACTGTGATCATACCCGTCTCCGAACCCGATTCGTGCCATTCTCCGGCTGACCAAAATGCAGCTTCGCCCGCTTGAATTGGCGTGCGCTCCGGTGTTTCACCGCGTACCCATCCTTCCCCTGAGACAACCAGGAAGAGTTGATTGTGAATGGCTTGATGATAACCCACCACGCCGCGTGGCGCGATGTGCATTATGACCGCTTGCAGGGTGGTTGGTTTAGCAACCAGTGTAACGGTTGCGCCACTGCTCTCAAAGCGGTCTATCAAGCGGCCTATCGGAGCGTCAAAACGATGAATTTGCATGGTTGGTTTCTCATCACACATTTACGATATGCAAAATCAGAACCGTCTATAATAATAACACGAGTAACGAACTGGAATCGGAGATCAAGATGAGTGTTTTGCACGCCCTCAAGCAGCGAACCCGGCACCTGGGAATCAGCGTATTGGTTCTCGTGGTCTTCGTGGCGGGTTTTACGCTGGGTAACAATCAGGCCGTCAGCTATGCCCAGAGTGATACCTCTGCCCCGCCTGGCGCTGAAGAATTGTTCCAACCGTTCTGGCAGGTCTATAACCTGATTTTGAGCGACTCCTTGAAGGAAGTCGAACCCAAAGACCTGATGGAAGGCGCGATTAACGGGATGATGGATACCCTGGGCGATCAGTTCAGTGGCTATATGTCGCCAGATATTTATGCCCTGATGAACGCGGATCTTTCGGGTGAAGTCGAGGGTATTGGCGCATTAGTGCGCACGAATGAAGAGACCAATGAGGTTTCTATTGCGAGCGTTTTGGAAGGTTCGCCCGCTGAAGCTGCCGGGGTGATGTCCGGGGATGTTTTTGTGGCGGTGGACGGTGAGGATGTCAGCGGGTGGACGCAAACCGAACTCGTCGGCAAAGTGCGTGGACGCGCTGGGACCGATGTCACGATCACCTTCCGGCGTGGCGAGGACCTGATTGACATTACCATCACCCGCGCCCGCATCAGCATTCCCAATGTAGAATCCCGGATGCTGGAAGGCAATGTCGGCTATGTCAAGCTGCGCGATTTCACGCCGGACGCCCGCACTGAATTAGACGCGGCGCTGCAATTGCTGGACGTGAATAACCTGAACGGTCTGGTGTTCGACCTGCGTGGCAACCCCGGTGGGCTGCTCACCAGTGCGATAGACATCGCCAGCGCCTTTATTAAGAACGGCGTCATCCTGACCGAGGACTTCGGACATGGCAATGAGCGTCCTTACGAGGCGAATGGCTCGTATATTGGCGTCTCCGTGCCGCTGGTGGTGCTGGTGGATGAAAACAGCGCCAGTGCGTCGGAACTGGTTGCTGGGGCGCTGCAAGACCGGGGACGGGCGACGCTGGTGGGGCAGGTCACATTTGGCAAAGGCACGGTGCAAACCTGGCGTGAACTGGTGAATGGCGGTGGGGTACGCTTGACGATTGCCCGCTGGCTGACGCCCAATGGCAACTGGATTCACGAGCAGGGTGTGACGCCGGACTTTATCGTGGAATGGACGCCGGAAGATCATGCCGCCAATCCGGACGCTGACCCGCAGTTAGACGCGGCGGTACAATTCCTGCAAACCGGGGTAGTCGCCCCGCAATAACGCGGCAGCGCATACGAATAGTGAATCACATCGGCCTGTACCGGCGCATCAACGGTGCAGGCCATTTGTTTTTCATTGTGTGCAGGTGGCTAAAGGGAAGCCCAAACGGAATCCAACAAGAGAACTGAGATTCGTAGGGGCAAGGCCTGCCTCGCTCGCCTTGAAAACTTATGAAAATGAACTTGAGGAACAGGTGTAATGAAAACCATTCTTCATCCCGATTATTGGGCCGAAGTCCCGGCAGGTGAAAGCCTGATGGGGTATTCCGATGCCCAGCGGCTGGCGATCTTGTGCACCATATACTAGTCTACAATGAAGCAACAAATGAGTTTGCGATAACTACTAAGGACGGGATTCTACGAACCTATTTTCGCCCTCGTGGTAGGGTAAATTATTGGTTAAGCCAAACAAGGTAGGGGAAATACGGTATGGATACGCTACAGCTTTCTTCAGACGAGTCTCAAATTGTTTCTACTGTACTTGAAGTACTAATGCAGAAACGCAAGTATAAAATTTCCCTCGATCAGTTACTCGGCAGATGGAGCAATTTTGTTGCTCATGTGGAAGCTGGTTATAACGACTCAATCTATGAATACATTAATGATCTCTCAACTAGAGATATACTTGATGAGCTTATAGAAGAAGTTCCACAGCCTATCAAAGATAAACTAGATACCTATTTGCAACCGTTAGATGAACGGTTCACGAATGCGACAATAACTACAGAACGTATACTTTTGAAGGAAAAAGCGGCAAATCAGGCGCATTGGTTAAGGATTCCCAAAATACGAGGCAGCGAGTTAGAAGATGATCTTCGTAGTGAAGATTTGATCTAGATTCGGTCATTCCGAGACCCTAACGACGGCCAAAGTAAGCGGTGCAAGGCAGCAGTGGCCGGAGGTGAGCCTGGATTCTGGGTCGTGAGTAGGGGCGCATGGCGTGCGCCCACACAAATGTTTGAACAAAAGTTCGCGCATTTGTACCCCTTTTCTGGTTCATTTTGTGCTACGCTCGTAAACAGATACGCCAAATTTGATTGAAAGTACGGGCCATTGGTTCGTAGGGACGGCATTTTTGCCGTCCGCCGCCCGTGAATAACCAACTACCGCACCATGCTAAGTAGTTCCAGTCTGCCTCGCCCGCCAGGAAACATTTTCGAATGCGAAACGACGCGAAGAATTTCCCTATGACAACTGCCCAACCTCTCCCGCCATCACCGAGTTTTTGCAGCAACGCCACCCTTTTTGCCGCGACTCGCAGCGATCTGCGCACCGTCATTTTTCCCTCAAAACACCCCCAAAAGACCCATTTCGCGGCAATTGCAGCGCATTTTGAAATTGCGGCAACTTCTCATTTTTACGTTTAACTCGGCACTTTGTAACGTCCTTCCGCCTCATCAACCAGGACTTGGTACTATGATTTCCCCCCATCCGTGATATACTGACTCCACAACAATAAATCTCAGACCAGGGGAGTCCGTGCAAGCGGACTGAGAGGGCGCGTAAAGCCGCGCCGACCCTTAACCTGATCCGGGTCATACCGGCGTAGGGAGTGTTTCATGACTCATCATCATTCACCCCTACGGGAAAAACCGAGGGGTGTTTTGTTTTCACACAAGAAAGGAGTTTGACCATGCGTTTACGCTTACTTTTACTGCTCACCGTGTTCGCGCTTGCGATCACAGTCCCCGCCTATGCTCAGGATGAGCCGGAAACGCTCATTGTCGTCACCCATGATAGTTTCAGTGTGACCGAAGACCTGCTCGCCCAGTTCGAGTCCGAACACAACATCAAAGTGGAGATTCTCCGCTCTGGGGATGCCGGGGCGATGGTCAATCAATCCATCCTCACAAAGGATAATCCTCTGGGGGATGTCCTGTACGGGGTGGATAACACCTTCCTCAGCCGCGCCCTGGATGCCGGGCTGTTCACTCCCTACGAATCATCCCTCCTGTCCGATGTGCCTGAAGAATTCCAGCTTGACCCTGATTACCGCGTGACTCCTGTAGATTATGGGGATGTCTGCCTGAACTACGACGTAGGCTATTTTGCGGACAACAACCTCCCTCTGCCGGAAAGCCTCTCTGACCTCGCTGACCCGGTCTATAAAAGCCTGCTCGTGGTCGAAAACCCGGCCACATCCTCGCCCGGTTTGGCCTTCCTCCTCTCCACCATTGCCCAATTCGGGACAGAAGCTGACTACACCTATCTTGATTACTGGCGTGATCTCGTCGCCAACGATGTCTACGTCTCTGATGACTGGTCGGACGCCTATTTTGGGCAGTTCACCGCCGGTGGGGGAGACGGCACGCGCCCACTGGTTGTGAGCTATGCCAGCAGCCCGCCCTTCACCGTAGACGCCGAAACCGGCCTGCCCACCACCGGGAGTATCGTGGCTGATGGGACGTGTTTCCGGCAGATCGAATTTGTCGGTATCCTGGCCGGAACCCAGCACGAAGAGGCTGCCCGACAGTTCATAGACTTCATGCTCAGTGTGCCTTTCCAGGAAGACATGCCCTTCCAGATGTACGTGTTTCCGGTGAATACACAGGCTAAACTGCCGGAGGAATTCGTGCAGTTCGCGTCTATTCCCGAAAACCCGGTGGTCTTCGATAGTGCCGAGATTGACTCCTCCCGCGAAGAATGGATACAGGCGTGGACCGAAGTCGTTCTCCGCTAACCCGTCTGGCGAAGCTGCGGTACGGGCTTTTGCTCGTACCGTTGGTTTTCCTGGTGGTCTTTTTTTTCTACCCGCTTATCTCGATTCTCGCCGTGAGTCTTGCGCCGGATGGTCAGCTTGACCTTGGCGCGTTTACGGCGCTGATTACCTCGTCGTATTACCGGGATACGCTGGTGTTCACGGCAGGGCAGGCGTTCCTTTCGACCTTGCTCACGGTTGCTCTGGCGCTGCCCGGCGCGTATATTTTCGTGCGCTACCAATTCCCCGGTAAATCCCTGCTGATGGCGCTGGCGACTCTACCCTTTGTCCTGCCGACGGTGGTGGTGGCTACGGCCTTCTCTGCCCTGATTGGCCCGCGCGGGTTAGTCAATACCGGCCTGATGTCCCTTTTCGTCTTAAAAACCCCTCCGGTGCAGTTAGAGCGCACCCTGGCGATCATTCTGATTGTCCATGTGTTTTACAATTATGCCGTCGCCCTGCGTCTCATCAGCGGGTATTGGGCGAACCAGAACCCGCGCATGGAGGAGGCTGCCCGTGTCTTGGGAGCGGATGGCTGGCGCTTGTGGTGGACGATTCGTCTGCCCCTTCTGCGTCCGGCGGTGCTGGCGGCTTCGGCATTGGTTTTCATCTTTACCTTTACCAGCTTTGGCGTCGTGCTGATTCTCGGTGGGCCGCGTTTCGCCACCCTGGAAGTCGAAATCTACCGGCAGGCCACCGGGCTTTTCAATCTCCCGGTAGCCGGTGCGCTGGCGCTGGTACAGATTATCCTGATGTTCGCGTTGATGGCGGTCTATACCCGCCTGCAAAAACAGATCACAACCGATATTCAGCGGGCGGAGCGGGTCGCCCTGCCGCCTCGTAGTCGTGGGGCGAAGCTGGCGATAGGGGTGAATCTGAGTGCGATGGTGATTCTCCTGTTTGCCCCGTTGTTGGCGCTGGTCATCCGGTCATTTACCGCCGGAAATTCGGGCTGGACGCTCGACTATTATCAGCAGTTGACCGTCAACACCCGGCAGTCCCTCCTGTTTGTCCCCCCGGTGCAGGCCATCAGTAATTCGCTGGTGTTTGCCATTTTGACAACTCTGCTCGCACTTTTCCTGGGGTTGATAACCGCCTATCTCCTTTCTCGGCGTAATCTGCCCCTGGCACGCTGGCTTGACCCGTTGTTCATGCTTCCGCTGGCGGCCAGCGCGGTGACGCTTGGCTTTGGCTTCATCATTGCTCTGGATAAACCACCCTTGAATCTGCGTACCTCTCCCTTGCTGATTCCCATCGCGCATACCCTGGTCGCCATGCCATTTGTCGTGCGGAGCGTGTTACCGGCATTGCGGGGTATCCCGCCCTCGGTGCAGGAGGCAGCGGGTGTCCTGGGGGCGTCTCCCTGGCGTGTCTGGCGCTGGATTGACCTTCCGCTTATCAGTCGCGGGCTGGTTGTCGGCGCGACCTTCGCCTTTACCGTGAGTATGGGGGAATTTGGTGCATCTTTGTTCGTGGCCCGCCCGGATACGCCCACGATTCCGGTGGCGATTTTTCGCCTGCTCGGCCAACCGGGGGCATCCAACTACGGGCAGGCGTTGGCGCTGAGTGTCATTCTGATGCTGGTTTCCGCCCTCGGATTTGTGTTGATTGAACGCTTGCGGACGGCAGGAATCGGAGAATTTTAGTGTTAGCGATACGGGATATTAATCTTTTCTATCAGGGGCAACCGGTTTTACAGGGCATTGATCTGAAGGTGAGCCAGGGGGAAATCCTGTGCCTCCTGGGGGCAAGTGGGTGTGGAAAAACCTCACTCTTGCGGGTGATCGCCGGGTTGGAACGCCCGGATGCTGGCGATATACGGGTTAATGACCGTTCGGTGTTGAGTATGCCGGTTCATACTCGTGATTTTGGCCTGATGTTTCAGGATTTCGCATTGTTTCCGCACCTTAACGTGGCCGGGAATATCACGTTTGGACTGAAAATGCACGGCATCCCGCGCCAGGCTCAACAGGAACGCCTGCGGGAAGTGCTGGCGCTGGTAGGGCTGACCGGGTTCGAGAATCGTGATGTGACTCAACTCTCCGGCGGGGAGCGCCAGCGGGTAGCCTTAGCTCGCAGCCTCGCACCGAATCCGCATCTCCTCATGTTGGATGAACCCCTGGGCGCTCTGGACGCGCAGCTTAAGGAGCATCTGGTGGTTGAACTGCGGACGATTATCAAGCAGTCTGGTGTAACAGCCATCTATGTGACCCATGACCAGCGCGAGGCCTTCGCTATCGCGGATCGCGTCGCCGTCATGAATGCGGGACGTATCCAGCAAGTCGGCGTGCCGGAGGACATCTACCGCCGTCCCGCTTCGGTTTTCGTGAGCCGCTTCCTGGGGTTGAATAATGTGTTTTCGGTACAGAGTCGGCGTCAGGGGGTAGTGGAGACGGCGGTGGGGGAGTTTCCCTGTGCGGGCGAGCCGGAGGCGGTTCTTTTGCACCCGGATGGCATTTCACTCGTGGATGGCGAATCCGAGCCGAGGGATATTTCTGGTGTCGTGGTTGAGCGGGTCTTTAGTGGACGGGATTATCAGTTGGCGCTTGCTTTAGCGACTGGTGAGCGGCTGTCATTCACCACCCCGGCAAAACATGGGAATGGTATCCCGTTAGTGGGAGAAACGGCAGTGGTACGGATAGACCCGGCGCGAGTAATTCCACTGGTAGACGAGTCGATAAAAAGTGATAACGAATCGCTCTTTTCAGACCGATCCGCTCTTATAATGGGTAGTTAGCATCCATCTCAGCCCTAACCCTTTGCGGAGACTATCCATGATCCAAACAGACCGTAATCAACAGTTGCAGAATGCCCTGAATTTCACTACCGAAGACCTGATGATGAATCGGAACGGCACGTTGACCGAATCCCAACAGTCCCGGCTGAAACAAACGCAAGGCTGCCAGCGTATATCCACCATGCTGTCCTTGGTGATGGTTATCGTTATCTTTGGCGGTATCGCGGCCTTTTATGCCTTCTTGATGCCCAACCGGGAAGAGTTTACCGCCATGCTCTCACAAAGCCCGGAAGCGGGACCGCTTGTGATTGCGGTGATGGTTGTTGTTCTGCTTCTTATTGGCGGCTCGTTTCTACGTACTCTGGGGCGTACCCGCCGCTTGAACCGGGGTGAGATCAGCAGCGTCACGGGTAATGCGAAGGTCAAGCGGTTACATTCTAAATATGGCGACAGCGGGCGTATCAAAATAGGTCGCGAGAAATTTCTAGTGACGGAAGATGTGTTAAACGGGTTTGAGCAGGATGGGGTGTATTGCGTGTATTACATCAAAAACCCGCCGATGCACCATATTTTGTCTGCCGAAGCGATGGAAATCTGAAAGCTGCGAAAAAAACGGGGAGTTTTCAGTCTCCCCGTTTTGAATTTCTTGGAGCTTAAATATCCAGGTTACGCACACTCTTCGCGTGGGTCTGGATAAAACGGCGGCGCGGCGGGACGCTGCTGCCCATGAGCATATCGAAGATACGATCCGCTTCCGCCGCGTCCTCAATCGTTACCTGGAGCAGGGTGCGCTGCCCTGGATCCATCGTGGTATCCCACAACTGGTCAGCATTCATCTCGCCCAGACCTTTGTAACGCTGTACACCAATCCGATCCGGGTTTTTGTATTTCTTCAGCGCCTTTGCCAGAATATCCGGCTCGGCCATCCCGGCTTCCGCGTAGATATATTCAACCTGTTTGCCATTCTTGAGTTGGTAAATTGGCGGTTGGGCGATGAACAGGTGGCCTTCCTGAATCAGTGGTTGCATGTGGCGGAAGAAGAAGGTCAATAACAGGGTGCGAATATGACTGCCGTCTACGTCCGCGTCTGTCATGATGATGACGCGCCCATATCGCAGGCCTTCCACCTTGAAGTCCTCGCTGATTCCAGTTCCTAGCGCGGAGATCAATGCTTTGATTTCGTTATTATCCAGGATTTTGTCCAGCCGGGCGCGTTCGGTGTTCAGAATCTTACCACGCAGGGGGAGAATCGCCTGGAAGTGCCGGTCACGCCCCTGTTTGGCTGTGCCACCGGCGGAGTCACCCTCGACGATGTAGATTTCCGCGCCGTCACCCCGTTGGGAGCAGTCCGCCAGCTTGCCGGGCAGGGTACTGCTTTCCAGCAGGCTGGGGCCGGTACGCACCAGGTCGCGGGCTTTACGGGCGGCCTCACGGGCGCGTTTGCTGGTCATACATTTGTCAATGATGCGCCGCGCTTCCCTGGGGTTGAGTTCCAGGAATTCGTTAAACGCTTCGGAAACAACCTGAGAAACTGCCCCTTGGACTTCTGGGTTAATCAGTTTGACTTTGGTCTGGCTTTCAAAAGATGGGGCAGGGTGCTTGACGCTGACAATTGCCGTCAGCCCTTCCAGCGTGTCGTTGCCGGAGAAGTTCGCGTCTTTGTCCTTGAGCAGCCCGGCTTTCCGCGAATAGCGGTTGATGACGCTGGTGATGGCCGAACGCAGGCCGGTGAGATGCGCCCCGCCGTCCGGGGTGTTGATGGTGTTGGCGAAGGCCAGTTCGGTGACTGTCGCGGAATCCGTATACTGGAAGGCAACTTCTACACCAATGTTATAAGGTGCTTTTTCTTCTGGCGTGATTTCCACTTCCCGGTCGGCATAAACCGGGTCATGCAGGCCTCTGCGGTTGTAATTCAGGTGACGGACAAATGAACGCAGACCGCCCTCGAAATAGAAGGTCGTTTCGTGCGGGATGGGCTGGATGCGCTCATCGCGCAGCGTAATCGTCACACGCCGGGTGACGAAGGCCATTTCCCGGAAGCGTTTTTCCAGCACGGCAAAGCTGAAATCATTATGCTCCATGATGGAGAAATCGGGGCGAAACATCTGGATCGTGCCGGTAATTTCACCCGCTTCCATTGGGCGAACGCGGTGGACATCCACTAAGGCCCGCCCGCGCTGGTAGGACTGTTCCCAGACATGCCCTTCGCGGAAAACCGTTGTCTGCATTTCCTCGGAAAGCGCGTTGACTGCCGAAACACCCACCCCATGCAGACCACCGCTGGCCTTATACGCGCCACTACCGAATTTACCGCCCGCGCCGATCACGGTCATGACGACTTCCAGTGTCGGGCGTCCGGTTTCCTTGTTCACCCCGACTGGGATACCACCACCGTTATCCTGCACCGACACCACATTATCATTGTGGAGAGTGACCCAGATATGGTCACAGCGCCCGGCCAGCGCCTCGTCAATGGCGTTATCCACGACTTCATAAACCAGGTGATGGAGTGCTTTGCTATCTGTACCACCGACATACATGCCAGGACGCAACCGGACATGCTCCATCGGGTCTAATGCGCGAATGTCTTCATCGGTTTGTTGCCGGATCGGAGCGGGGCCTTTATCCACCATGTCCTGCTGCCTTTCTTATTGTATGGGTTGAAATAACAATGCTAGTTAACTACCGGCCAGACATAGAACGTCTGAGCGTGATTAACATGATTTCCAATACTGAGTTGTGTGAATTTGGGGGTAGATGAATTTGAGCAAATTCCCTCTCAAAATGCGTCAACTCTCTTCATTAATTATACCCTACTGTGGGGATCAGGACAATAGGGGTGTTGGGGCGGGTGTATTTCAGTGTTTTGGCAGTGACCGGGTTTTATGCTATCCGTTTCAAGCATTTTGTTGCACTGGGAGGTCAGTTTGCCGCCAATTGCTCTACAAAATGCGATATGAACCCGTTTGCCAGGAGAAAAGACGGGGTGTTTTTGCCGCATTACGGATTTTTGCTTCGATTGCCGGAATTGCTGCAAGGTGGGTTGTAAGCGGTCAGTTTTCGGTGGTCAGTGGTCAGGCAAGACAGGGGAAAGTCGTTGTCAGTCATGGGTGGTTGATGCTCGCTATCAGCGGGCGTGTTGTAGCCCGCCCTTACAGTCATCAGCATAGTACAAAACAGGTCGTAGATGGGGAAGATTTGTTCAAACATTTGTTCAAAACTACAGTTAGAAACCGGTCAATATTGAACGCGCCGAGCGAAAGGTGAAAACGGGATTGAGACCTAAAGAAGCGCAGAAGGTGGTGTCCTGCCCAAAATCGGAAATGTGCCGGTGTGCTTGACAGGTTATCCCCCTAGTTTTACAATGCCAGTAGATTGCCCCTGTAGCTCAGTGGATAGAGCAGCGGTCTTTGATAGGAGCCTCCTGTCGTAAGCCAGAGAAAGTTGTGTGTGGGATTTCTCTGGCCTGTTGAACGACGTGGTGTTCAGTGGATGAACGGCAGGAGTGGAGCAGGCTGTATCGGTGAACGTCGTCCGGCTGTGCGCCGCGATAACGCCGAGCAAACCGCCCACAACGGGATGCGTAGAGACTGTACGCCTGCGGCCTGAGACGGCCAAGACACAGTCCAGCCAGCAAGCCGGGATGGTGGTCATGGAAACATGATGCTGGATGCTAAACCGAAGGTCGCAGGTTCGAGTCCTGCCAGGGGCGCTTTCTCAGACATCTATTGGTTTCAATAGGTGTCTTTTTGTTTTAGGGGCGTCCCCTGAATTCTTGATACCAGGACATTTTGCCGAGCTATTTGCTCAATTCGTAGGCATCTTTAAGCCATTTAAGCAATTGCTCGTCAACATCACTTTCCGTCTCCAATTTCACAGTATGTTCAAACCGTCGGGCGGAAAGTTGTTGCATTCTCGTAATGCGTGGGTTGTCAATTTCATGGTCGATTCTAAATTCCAGATTGAAGTAAGTTTTACGAGGATGTACACCAGCGAACCCACTATTTTTCTCTAAATGGATGGAGGTTTGTTTTGGCGCGACCTTGACATCCCCGAACTGCCGTAGTTGTTTAATTAAATGGTCAAAAGTTGACCGAAGCTCTGGTGCTTTCCCTTCAAATAAAGAGTCAACCGAGTTCATGTCAGTCATAGGTACTCCTTTAGGCTGCTCCGACAAGGCGAGTTATCAAGCCAATAACCAAGCTGCCGATAATCCCAAGCCCCATGATAGGAGCGTAGGCCTTCGTGATAATGGCGTCGGGTAAACTTAGCAAAATCCCAAGTAGTAATCCGCGTAGTATCGGATCAACGTCGGGTAATGCGTTGGGGATGAGGAAACCAATGGCAAATCTATTTATTAAGGCTCCCACTATGGCAGCGTTTTTGTCTGGAAAATTCATCTTGAACATAGGAACAATGGCTGCGATACCGAAAACGGCACCCAAAATAATACCCAATAAGGTGCTGTCCATGCTAAACCCCCATGAAATAAATTTAACAAATTATAGCTCATTTGTTCGTCATATGTAAAGGGCTAAACTTGCTAAAAATAAAAACCCGGCACTCAGGCCGGGTTTCTGCTTTAGTTCGGGTTTATCTTTGTTGGGACGTTACGACATGATGCTCTGGTAAAGCTGCCGGGTTTCGTCTGAAACCAGCCAGCCCTGCTTTTTGTAGTCCTCTTCCATTTTCTGGAAGTGCGCGGCGGCTTCACTGCGGCGGCCCATGTGGGCGAAAAGCTGCATGACTTCCCGGTGGATGTCTTCGTAGCTGCCGTCTTCCGCTAACGCCCGCTGGAACAGGCTTAACGCGGCTTCAGGGCGTTCGTCGGCCAGCCGTACCCGTGCCATTTCGATCAGGGCTTCCAGATACCCGGCCTGATAGTCGGCACGGCGTTCCGTAATCCAGCTATCGGTGTGCCCTTGCAGGAACGGGCCTTTGTACAGTTCGATGACCTTTTGCCAGGACGCGACCCGGTTGGGGTTGGTTTCATCCCGCCCGGCCATCAGCGCGGTGACAAACTCAATGATGTCGTACTCCACGTCCATATCCGGGTTGACGCAGTAGTAGCCATCCTCATGTACCAGTGAATCGGAGTCCATCGCCTTGTGCAAGCGGCGCTTGGTCACATGGAACACGTTCACAGCCTGATCCGTATCCAGTTCGGGCCAGAATGCCCGGCAGATTTCCGAACGGGTAATCACCGGCTTGTCCAGCGCGAAGAAAAACAGCAGTCGGGGCAGATGCCCCTCCCAGTTGTCAACCGCCGTTCCGTTAATCAGCACGCCGCCCGGCCCTAATGCCGAAACGATCAACTTGTCTTTGCCTTCGCGCTCCAATCCGTAAAAATTGGAGCGAATCAGCTCGTTATCTTCCAGCAGAACCGCCCAGCGCCGGGCGATCAGTGATACCCAGGGCAGGCGGGGCAGGGTGCGGCTGTTCAACACCAGGCGGCAGTTATCCGGCAACCAGCCCACCAGTTTTTCGACGAAGAGTTGGATGTCATCCGCGCTGTCACTGCGGTCATACTCGTCGAGAATCAGGAGGAAGGGATCGTCGCTGATTTCCGCTAAATCCTGAGTGAAGGCGTCCAGCAGCGGCGACAGGTCTTTTTCGTAATCTTCCGGCAGCAGGGTATTGGTATGCCGTCCGAAAGTTGGATGCTGGTTAGCGAGATCGTGAGTCAGTCCCGATACGAATGACGGAAGATTAATGTCATCATGGCCCATTGCGTAGTAAAATGTGCGATAGTCCGGGGTGTTCAGGAGCTGCGCGACCATGACCGAACGGTAGCGGCTGCGGGGATGCAAAAGTAAAATACGTGCCTGGGAGATTTGTTCCTGGAAGGCTTGATAGGTTGTGTTCAATAACCCTTGCAGATCCATAATGTGTTCCTTTGCTCTATAAGACCAGATTAACCCATATCAGAAATGTGATAACATGGCTGGTATATAAATGACTAATGTGAACGTATTTGCTCCTTACAAAATTATATCTAAGTTTAGATCAAATGCAAGTCGCAATATTACCCGTGTGTTGGGCGCCTTATCAGTACAATAATCAGGTTAATTCTCCTAAACTTATTTTCCGCATCAATGTCTGAAGGGGGATTGTATGGAAAAACCAGGAAGACCATTGGGTGTGTCGTTAGCGATTGTGATGAGTGTGATCTGGTTTTCGGTGCTGCCGCTTTTACAGGTTGGCTTGGTCTTGCTGATTCACCAGCGCTTTCAGAATATTGATTTTGCATCGAGTGGGGTTCAACCGGTTGCAACAGGGGGGGATTTTCTCGGCGTGCCGATATGGATGCTGGCCTTCCAGGCTGCTTTTGGCGCGGCTTTTCTGATTGTCGCGGTCTTTGCGTGGCGAGGGCGACCCCGCTGGATGCGCCAGGCGCTGCCAGGGGCGGTGGGGCTCCTGACCGGTGTTATTCTGATATTTACCCTGCAACAGGCGTTTTCTCAGCCTGATTTGCAGGCCGGTATATCCTCAGTGGATGGCACCAGTCTCCTGAAAGGCGATTTCCTGGGCAGCCTATTACTGATGCTCTTTGTGATCTGGTATATGAATCGCGGCCCGGCGCGCGCTTTTTACCGGGGGTACTACCTATCGCACCCTGAAGAATCCTCTCGTGAGCCTGAGCAACCTCTGGAAACGCCTTAAGGTTGTTTCTCAGCGTCGGCCATTTCCAGTTGAATCAGTTCGCGCCGCAGGGTTTTTCCGACCATTGTTTTCGGTAATTCGTCAATAAAGGCGTAGCGTCGCGGAATTTCATAAGGCGCGAGGTACTGGGAACAATGGGTGATTAAATCGGCCTCACTGACCTGGGCATTGGGTTTGAGGACGATCCAGGCTTTCAGCGTTTCTTCGCCTTCCTTTTCCGGGTGGGGAATGGCCGCGACACCGACTTCCAGCACTGCCGGATGTTCTTTGAGAGCTTTTTCAATGTTGTTGGGGTAGACATTGAATCCGCCAATCAGCGCCATGTCCTTTTTCCGATCAACGATGTAGAAGTAACCATCTTCGTCCATATACCCGATGTCGCCGCTGTAAAGCCAGCGTTTGCCGTCTTTTTCACGGAGCGTGTTTGCGGTTTCGGTGGGCATTCCATGATAACCGGACATGATATTGGGGCCAGCCATGACGATTTCTCCGATTTCTCCAACCGGCATGTCGGTTTCGCCATCATCCAGGTCAACCACGCGGATGTCCATATCGGGAAAAGGCAGCCCGACAGACCCGGTTCGGTTTTCCCCAACCAGCGGGTTTGAGTGTGAGGCGGCGGATGTTTCGCTCATCCCATAGGCTTCATTCAGGCGGCGAGCGCCTAACTCTTCGAATTCTCGTTTGGTGGCTGGGGGCAGGGGAGCGGCTCCGCTGGATGAGATGGTGAAGCAGTCCAGGCTGACTGCGCCGGACTTGACCCGTTCATGATTGACCACCGCGTTATACATTGCCGGGACGCCCAGGAACACGTTCGGGCGATAATGGCCGATAATATCCACCATGTTGTTGACATCGCGGGCATTGGCGACCAGCACAATTTTAGAACCACTCGCCATTGCCTGACTGAGCAGCACCACTAAGCCATATACATGAAACATCGGAAGTGCGCCCAGGTAGAGCATGTCTTCACGAATTATCCCTCGTTCACCCTGTTCCAGCGCCGCTGACCAGGCCTGAATTTGCAGCATGTTGGCGACCATCGCGCCATGTGTGAGCATCGCGCCTTTGGAAACGCCTGTCGTTCCGCCCGTATATTGGAATAACCCCAGGTCTTCTGATGTGACTTCGACTGATGGCTTGTGACCATCGTATTTTGTGAGCAGGTCCTGAAACCAGACATCGCCCGGATGCAGTTTCTCGACGTGATGCCCTTCTTTTTTCTCGCGGGTAAGGCTGAATAGGCTGCGAGCCAGTGGTGGCAGATATTCTTTGATATTGGTCACAATGACTGTCTTGGCTTTGGTGGCGGACTGCATCTGTTTGACCGTTTCATAGAATAGGCTGAGGGTGACGATAAAGGCTGCATCACAATCGTTGATCTGATATGCCATCCGTTTCGGGGGGTAGGTGGGGTTGGTAGCGGCGACGACCCCGCCTGCTTTGAGAATGCCAAAGTAACAGATGGCAAACGCCACCGAATTCGGCAGCACGATAGCGACTCGATCTCCCTTTTTTAATCCCATATCCACTAATCCGGCGGCAAAAGAATCGGACAAGCGGTCTAGCTCACCATACGTCACCACGCGAGACTGAAAACCGACCAGGGGAAGCTTGGCTGGGCTGATGAGCGCGGTTCGGTCAGGTGCATTGCGGGCCGATTCGGACAAAAAACTATGCAAGGGGCGGGACGGGTAAGGTTTTAGGCTGTGGGGAACACCGGGATCGTAATGTTTTAGCCAGGGTCGCTCTGCATAAGTTGTCATTTGCAAAAATCCCTTTTTTCACAATTCGACGGCGCTAGAGAACAGTCAAGGGGCGGCTGCCCCTTGTCAATCATCACACACGATATTGATTATTTTAGCGCAAACCTGATTTTATGCGTGGAGTTCAACCGCCGCATAGGATAGTACATCTTCGTTGCGCTCGGCGACTTTGGTCTGGAAAATGACTTTGCTGGCTGATTCCTGCCACATCTCCGTAACCAGTGTCTCACCGGGGAAGACATGCTTGGAGAATCGCACCTGAATGCTTTTGAAGCGAGTCGGGTCATTATGGCAGAAATGTTTCAACACGGCACGCCCGGCAAACCCGAACGAACACAGCCCATGCAGGATGGGGCGGTCAAACTGCCCCATCGCCGCCATCGCCGGGTCGGCGTGCAGGGGGTTGATATCGCCGGAAAGCCGGTACAGCAGCGCCTGAGTCACGCTGGTTTTTTCCTGGTGAACCACGTCCGGCGGGCGCTCCGGCGGCATATTGTCTTTCGTGGACGGCCCACGATCACCTCCAAAACCGCCAATACCCCGGATGAACATGGATGACCGGTTGGCTGCAATTTCCGTTCCCTGCTCGTCGTGGGAAGTGGTTTCCGTGATGACCAGTGCGCCGGAGCCTTTGTCATAAATTTGGGCGATTCGAGGGATTGAAGTAATGGTAGCCTGTGTGGGGATGGCGCTCTTAATTTCCAGGTATTGTTCGCCATGCACCAACATCATTGGGTTAAAGGTTAAGCCACCCAACGAACCAGAGAGCAGGATGTCAATCATTTTAGAGGGATACAGTACCGGGAAGGTGGGCAGCGCCTGAAACCCTTCACTGCTCAATTCATAGACAAATTTCAGTTCATCCTGGTCAAGCGGGTCAGCGGGTGCGCCCACGCCGAGCGCATACAGGCTGACATCGCGTTCGGTGTACTGAAACATCAGTGGGGAAAACTCATGGCCGATGATGGCGTCTACTTCGGCACGGGTCGGGGACATGGCAGCCTCACGCAATTCTATAAACAATTATTCGGGGCGAATCCAAAGGTGGGCTCTGAATTCGCCCGGTAGGGGTTGCTAATAACGATTAGCCCTGATTTTCGCGCTCTTCCATCTCCATGCGGATGAGTTCGCGCCGCAGCGTTTTGAGAACATCCGATTTCGGAAGTTCATTGATGAAGGCGAACCGGCTTGGTGTTTCGTAGCGTGCCAGATGCCCGGCGCAGTGGTCAATGAGTTCCTTTTCAGTGACGGTTTGGCCGGGTTTGAGGACGATCCAGGCTTTCAGTGCTTCCTGGCCTGCCTTTTCCGGGTGTGGAACAGCCGCTACACCGACTTCCAGCACCGCCGGGTGTTCCTTCAGCACTTTCTCAACAGCCGCTGGATACACGTTGTATCCGCCAATCAGCGCCATATCTTTCTTGCGATCCACAATGTAGAAATACCCATCGTCGTCCATCCGGGCGATGTCACCCGTATACAGCCAGACTTTGCCATCTTTTTCTCTCAGGACGTTTGCCGTTTCGGTGGGCATTCCATGATATCCCTTCATGACCTGAGGGCCGTGCATGATGAGTTCGCCCACTTCGCCTACCGGCATGTCGGTTTCACCATCGTCGAGATCAACAATCCGCATTTCCATATCGGGTAGTGGCAGACCGATTGAACCGGTGCGATTCTCACCACGCGGCGGGTTGACATGGGTTGCGGTGGGCGCTTCACTCATGCCGAAGCCTTCCAGCAGCTTGCCACCGCTTAAACGCTCAAATTCGCGCTTGGTGGCCGGGGGCAGCGGGGCGGAACCGCTTACACACAGGCGAATGGATTGGAGGCTGACCTTGCCGGACGTAATATCCGGGTGATTGTTGATGCCGTTATAGAGCGCCGGCACACCGTGAAACAGAGTGGGTTTGTATTTGTCAATTGCGCCAATTACGTCATTCATGTCACGCGCATTGGGGACAAGCACGATGGACGCGCCCAGGTGGATTGCCACACTCAAAACGGCAACCATCCCGAACACATGGAACATGGGGATTGCGCCCAGGAAGATTTCGTTAGCTTTAGGCTGTAAAACGGCTTTCATCTGGAGGGTGTTGGCGACCAATGCGCTGTGCGTGGACATTGCTGCTTTTGAGACGCCGGTTGTCCCGCCGGTATATTGGAACAGCGCCAGGTCTTCCGGCATGATTTCGACATTTGGTTTGCGCCCGGCATACTGAGTGAGGATGTCTTGCAGCCAGAAATCGCCTTCGGCCAGGGTTTCTACCCGATGACCGTCTTTTTTCTCTTTTGCCAGCGTGAACAGGAGTTGACCCACGCCAGGGAAGTATTCCTTTACATTGGTGACGATGACATGCTTAACTTTGGTTTTGGGTTGAATTTTCTTCACGCCGTTGTAGAAAAGACTCATTGCAATGACAAATTCAGCGCCGCAATCGTTGATCTGATATTGGAGTTTCTCAGGTGGGTAAGTGGGGTTGGTGGCTGCGACGACTCCCCCGGCTTTGAGGATGGCATAAAATCCGATGACGAAAGCTGCCGTATTGGGCAGCACCAGAGCAACGCGATCCCCTTTTTTTAATCCTTTTTCGACCAGGGCAGCGGCCAGTGCGTCAGACTGTTTATCCAGTTCGGCATAAGTCAGATTTTTGTCTACACGGCCAAAAAGTGGGAGATGCAGATTGGTAATAAGCGCCGTGCTACCTGGATTTTTTTTCGCTGATTCGGTCAGGAAATTATGTAAAGGTGTTTTGGGATAGGGTTTTAAAGATTCAGGAACCCCCTGGTCGTATTTTTTTACCCAGGGGCGGTCAGCGTATGTCACCATAGGATTTGTCTCCAATTTTGAAAAACGAAATATCTATTCTCTTAGATGCTCCCAAGTATATCGGGCAGAATGCATAGGAGCAAACAATCGCGCTTGCGCCTTAGCAAGGGCTAATGTTATATCGGCTTGCTAATCCATCCAGGCTCGCCATGCTTCCGGGATTTTTGTCACCCGGCCATCATGCGTGATGCAAATGTGCTTGGTCGTGCCGGTCACGCATACGCTCTGCGTGCTGGCGTCAACGATTTCATAGGCAAAAGTCAGGGTGCGGCTTTTCATTTCCTCAATCCAGCAGCGGACGATTACCCGCTGGTCATACTGGATGGGCTTGATATAACGGGCCTGAACTTCGGAAACGGTCAGGTAGTAGCCGCTGCGCTCGAAAGAGGCGTAGTCGCTGCCTCGCTGCCGGGCGTAATGGCTGCGTCCTTCCTCAAAATACACGATGTAACTGGCGTGATGAACGATTTGCATGGCGTCGGTTTCAGCGTACCGGACATGGAATGATGTTTCGGCTACAAAACGGTCAGATGGTGCCACTGTAATCCTCCTGATGATGGGCGGTTGCCCCTATAGCATAGCCAGCAATGGGGATGCCGCCAAGTGACGGTTCTATACACCCTATGTTATAATCCGGGCAGTGAGAATGGTAGATAAGGTGGGCAGCCGTCCGCCGGAGGTAAGCCGATGACCCTGATGGATATGAACCAGGCCGCGCGGATGATTGAGTGGTTGGATGAAGAGCGCCGCCGGGATAAATCAATGATTGCGACTTTAGAGGAACGGCTGGCTCAACAGCAGGAGACGATTGATGTGCTGATGCGCCGGGTCAACAGTATGGAATCTGACCAGACGGTGATTCGTAGCGAACTATCCCCGAATGTGCGGGATAGCGATATGCCAGATATGTTTCGCAAAGAAATGGTCGGACTGTTGGAAAAGGCCGAATCGAAGCGGCTGCTGGCCGAGCGCGAAGCTGAACGGCGGGCGGAGCTCAACCGTGAAAGTATCATGCGCTCGATCCGTGAATTAGGCGATTCAATCGAAAAGCTGGAACGTCAGACCAGTGGCGTTGGCGCATCAGACCTGGAACGCCAGCGGTTAGCTGACGCGGTAGGAGGCTTGCAGCAGCGGGTGGATGACACGGTTAAGCGGCTGGAAGAGCCAGACCGCCGTCTGGCTTTCTTGGAAGAGCAGCGTCGCCAGGATGCCCGCCGGATTTCTGAGGTGCAGTCGGAACTACCGGAGATTCAGAAGCAGATTGACAGTATGCGTCCCAAGCTGAGCCTGTTGGAAGACCTGGCGCTGCGGATTGAGCGGCGGGTGCAGGAAGTTCAGAACAGCGAGGACGGGCGGCGCGAACAGATTCAACAGTTCATTGACCAGCAAACCCTGCTGCTGCAGCAGCGAGACAACCAGATTTCCCAGCTGACCGAGCGTTTCGGTGAGCAGGACAGTGTGATGCAGCGCAATATAGAGCGTTTTGAAACCTGGTCGGAAGCCTACCGGGACATGAAGAAGATCATCGGCGATTTTGAGCGTATCGGTGACCGGTTGGAACGGCGGATTAACGAGGTTGCGGAAATGCAGCGGCTCAGTGAGGAGCGTTTCCGCCAGGAGTGGAACGACTGGACTTCAGACGACCAGAAGCGTTGGAAACAGTTCACGCTGTCTAACGATGAAGTCTGGCGCAGCCATGACAAGGAATTTGATCGTTTTGTCCAGCAATTGAGCGAAGTTGGGTCTAAATTTACACCGATTGTTGATGCGGTGAACCGGCTGTGGAATCTCGAACGTGACCGGGCGCAGCTTTATCGTGAGCGTTACCAAGCGCTGCTGCTGGAATATGATACCGGCGGGAAACTCTCATCATCCACCCTGCCACCTGCGCCGCCCGCTAACGGCAATAACACCTAGCAGCGGGGACGTATGCGCGTAATTGGTACAGCCGGCCATGTAGATCATGGCAAATCAACGTTGGTCAGGCGACTGACGGGTATTGACCCGGATCGGCTGGCGGAAGAAAAAGCCCGTGAAATGACGATTGACCTGGGTTTTGCCTGGTTGGAACTGCCGACAGGTGAGACGATAGGCATTGTGGACGTTCCCGGCCACCGGGATTTTATTGAGAATATGCTGGCCGGGGTTGGGGGGATTGACGCCGTTCTGCTGGTCATCGCGGCGGATGAAGGCGTGATGCCGCAGACCCGTGAACATCTCGCTATTCTGGATTTGCTCGGCATTCAGTCCGGGTTGATTGTTCTGACCAAGATTGACATGGTGGATGACCCGGATTGGCTGGAACTGATTGAACAGGACGTTCGCCAGGTGGTGCGGGGAACGGCGCTGGCGGAGGCGGGCATTGTTCGGGTTTCAGCGCGCACCGGGGCGGGAATCCCGGAACTGATTGAACGGGTTACGGACATGCTGGCGGGTATGCCGCCGCGTGCAGACTATAATCATCCACGTTTGCCGGTTGACCGTATTTTCACGATAGCCGGGTTTGGGACAGTGGTGACTGGAACCCTGCTGGGTGGGATGCTGCGCGTTGGGCAGGAAGTGGAAGTCCAACCGGGGGAGGTGCGGGCGCGCGTACGCGGGCTGCAAAGCTATAAACAGACGGTTGAGGTTGCTGAACCGGGCAGCCGGGTGGCGGTCAACCTTTCCGGGATAGAGAAAAAAGCCGTCAATCGGGGTGATGTTCTGGCGCTGCCGGGAGAATTGCAGCCAACTATTCTGGTGGATGTGCATTTTCAGCACTTGCCGGATGCTTCACGGGCGTTGACGCATAATGCCCAGGTGAAATTTTTCTCCGGCGCGGCGGAAACCGTCGGCTATGTGCGACTGCTGGCGGATGAGGAATTAGCGCCAGGGGCAGAGGGATGGGCGCAAATTCGACTGGAGAAACCGCTGGCGCTGGCGCAGAAAGACCGCTTTATCCTGCGTTACCCATCGCCACCCGAAACCATTGGCGGTGGGCTCATCGTGAATCCGCACCCTGGACGCCGCTGGAAACGGTTTCGCAGTGAGATTGTCGAGCAGCTAGAAACCCGTATGATCGGGACTCCGGCGGAGCGGGTCGCGCTGGCGGCGACCAACCGCGAACCGATCAAACGCGCTGTATTGCAAAAACTAGTTGGTTATACCGACCAGGATTTAGAAGCGGCCATTCAGGAAAGTGTCGCCGCTGGGCAGTTGGTTGTGCTGCCGGATGGCGCTTTTATGGCTGCGGATACTTTGATGCAGATTCAGGAAGAACTGCGGCGTGAAGTCAACGATTTTCATGTCGCCTATCCGCTGCGTTTGGGCGTCTCCCGCGAGGAATTGCGCAGCCGTTTGAACCTGAAAAACGCCACCTTTACGATGATTCTGGAGCATATTGACGGTATTGTCTCGCACAATGACCTGGTGCGACTACACGACCACACGGTACAGTTCAACGCGAATCAGGAGCAGCGTATTCAACAGTTGGAGCAGGTGTTCGCTGCCCAACCGTTTACGCCGCCATCCTACACTGAAGCGGCGGAACTGGTGAGTCAAGACGTGCTGCACGCCCTGATTGACCTGGGTCATATCGTCCAGGTGCAGCCGGAGGTCATCTTTTCCCGCTCCGCCTATGACGAGATGGTGCAGGCCGTGTATGACCTGATCGCCACTCATGGGCAGATCACCGCCAGCGAAGTGCGTGACCGGTTTCAAACGACGCGAAAATACGCCATTGGCTTGCTGGAATATTTGGACGCCCAGAATATCACCCGGCGGGTGGGTGATGCGCGGGTGCTTGGTCGCCGGGCTTAACGCTGGGAGGCTTCGTTCACCAGTTGAACTTCTCCGGTTGAAACGGCGTCGGCATCTACGCGCTGGATAGATGCGCCGAGGGTGTTCAGTTTCTCGTCAATGCGCTCATATCCCCGATCAATCTGCTGGATGTTGAAAATGTGTGTTTGTCCTTTGGCCGCCAGCGCCGCTAGCAGCATCGCCATGCCTGCGCGAATGTCCGGGCTGGTGATATAGGGCAGCCCATGTAGGGGAGTCGGACCTTGCACCAGGACGCGGTGTGGATCGCATAAGGTGATGTTCGCACCCATTCGCACCAGTTTATCAGTGAAAAAGAAACGACTTTCATACATCCAGTCGTGGAACATGACCGTTCCGGCGCTTTGCGTGGCGATGACCAGTGCGATGCTCATCAGGTCAGGCGGGAAGGCCGGCCAGGGCTGCGTTTTAATGGTAGGGATACGGTTGCCCAGGTCACGGCTCACTGTGAGCGACTGCCCGGCGGGTACAACAATGTCAGCCCCTGTCACCTGCCAGCGGACGCCCAGTTTGCCCAGCATGAGTGCGATCATATCCAGATGCTGTGGATCCGCCTCTTTGATTGTGAGCGCGCCGCCGGTCATCACCGCCGCCCCAATCAGGCTGCCGACTTCCATGTAGTCCGCCCCGACCCGCGCTTCACATCCACCCAGGCGTTCCACGCCGGTAATGGTGAGTTGGTTGGTGCCGACTCCCTCAATCTGCGCGCCCATCGCCATCAGCATGTGGCATAAGTCCTGCACATGCGGTTCGCTGGCGGTATTCCGAATGACGGTTGTTCCCTTTGCCAGTACAGCGGCCATGATGGTGTTCTCGGTGGCCGTGACGCTGGCTTCCTGCAACAGAATATTGGCCCCGGTAAGCCGTTTTGCCGTGATTTCCAGTGCGTTTTGGCGGAATTCCAGCTTTCCACCCAGTTGCTCTAACGCACTGGTCAGGGTGTCTACGCGGCGTTCCCCAATCGAATCGCCGCCGGGAATAGGAAGTTCAACCCGGCCTAACCGGGCGAGCAGCGGGCCGGAAAATACCACACTGGCGCGGGTTTTGTGTCCTAATTGCGGGTCTATCGCTCCGGTGCTGATGTTTTGGGCATGAACGCGCAGGGTTTTGGGCGCGACCCATTCGGTTGTTGCGCCCAGTTTTTCCAGAATCTGAATCGTGACCCGCACGTCGCCTATATCCGGCAGATTGGTTAGAGTGACCGGCTCCTCGGTGAGCAGGCAGGCGGGCAGCATTTTGAGCGCCGCGTTTTTATTGCCGCTGGCGGTGAGTTCGCCGGTCAGGGTATGGCCGCCTTCAATGATAAATTGCTGCATGGCTTATGCTCCGGTCTGTATTTCGATGCGATCACCAATGGCGACACCAAGCCGTGCCGCCGCGTTGCCCTGGTTGATGGCGATCTCTAGATAGCCACTGCTGCCGATCAGCATCAGTAGATCGCCGCGCCCGACTTCACTGTAGGCTGGGCGGATTTGTGAAACGGTGTGTTTATGAATGGTAGTAGAAATCTGTGGTGTGTGAAGTCGCATCGGGTCGCGAAGTTTACCGAAACGTGGACTTAGAAGCAGGGTTTCCGAGTCAATCCAATCGAGATTCCCGATGCTAGTAATGATGTTCCCAAACCGGTCAATATGGGCGATTTCGCCGGTGATTTTGCTGCCCTCAATATTCAGATGTGGCATGGGTTGTTTGAACACATAATCCACAGCCGAGCCAAGTTCTGATAGCGGGACTCCGGCGGCGATATGCGCCGCAACGGGGGCGAAAATATCACGCCCGTGAAACGTATTGCTGATGCCAGAACGCTGATAGGCCGGGTTGCTGAGTTCGACAACGGTATAGGCGTCATATTCAGCCAGCAGATAGGTGAGAACGCCGTTATCGGGGGCGATGAAGCAGTAGTCCTCGGTTTGGACGGCGATGGGTTTGCGTGTACTCCCGACGCCAGGGTCTACGACGACTAGAAACACGGTTCCAGGTTGAAAATAGCGGTAGTTATTGAGGAGTGTAAAAGCGGCCTGGCGTACATTCTGCGGATTGATGCTGTGCGTGAGATCAATAAAGTGCGCTTCGGGGCAGATGCCTTGCATGACCCCTTTCATAACGCCGACGTAGACATCCTCAAGACCAAAATCAGTAAGCAGCGCGATTGTGGGATTCATGACAACCTCCGCGAAAAATCCTGTATTTGGATAACAGGTTGTGAGCGGATTGTATGGGTGATAACGTGAACAGTCATGTTTGTTCCTTCTCCGCTGTGCGGAAAATCTTAATCTGATTGTAAAACGGGCGGTGAGTTGTTGACAACTGTTTTCTCCCCGGCTATACTGGCGCGTATCTGGTCTTGGAGGTTTTAACGTGCAGTTGCATCATCACATCGCGCATAATATCGCTTTGGTGTTGGACTGCATGTAACCGTCACACTGGTTTTGAGTTTGCCAGGTAGCCCGCACAAAGCGGGTTTTTTGTTTTATCGAAAGGAATGCGTATGCTGGCGGTCATTGATTATGGTGCGGGCAATTTGAGGAGCGTTTTGCACGCGCTGAATTACCTGGGCGTGGGCGATATCCGGGTGGTGCGCGAACCGCGTGATCTGCGCGAGGTGGATCGAATCATCCTGCCGGGGGTGGGGGCGTTCGGCGCGGGGATGCAAAAACTGCAAGAGCAAGACCTGATCGAACCAATCAAAGACGCGGTTTTCGCCGGGAAGCCTTATCTGGGAATCTGCCTGGGGATGCAGTTCCTATTCGAGCGCAGTGACGAAATGGGGAATCATGATGGGTTAGGGCTGCTGCCGGGGTATGTGACCCGTTTTCAGCCGCAGCCGGGACTTAAGATTCCTCACATGGGCTGGAATCAGCTCCAATTGCAGCGTCCGAGCGCCTTGCTTAAGGATTCTGAAGCCGGATACGCTTATTTTGTTCACAGTTATTACTGTGTTCCGGCAGAGCAGTCCGACGTGGTGGCGACAGTGGATTACGGTGGGCCATTTACAGCAGTTGTCCAGCGCGATCATATCTTCGGTGTGCAGTTCCACCCTGAGAAAAGCCAGCAGACCGGGTTGCGCGTGCTGACTAATTTCCTGGCGGTGACGGCATGATTATTTATCCGGCGATTGATTTGCGTGCTGGCCGGGTGGTGCGTTTGAAAGAGGGTGACCCGGAACGGCAAACCGTGTTCAGTGATGACCCATTAGCCACTGCACAGGCCTGGATTGAGCAGGGCGCGACCTGGATTCACATGGTCAACCTGGATGGGGCATTCGCTGCGACCAATGATAACGGGCGCATTCTGGAAGTGATAGCCAAGCTCGGTGTTCAAGTACAGTTTGGCGGTGGTTTGCGCCAGATGGCGGATATTGAGCGGGCGCTAGGGCAGGGCGCGGCGCGGGTGGTGCTGGGGACAGTGGCGATTCAACAGCCGGAAGTGGTGGCCGAAGCCGTGACCCGGTGGGGGGCTGACCGGGTGTGTGTGGCACTGGATGCGCGGGATGGCAAAATTACGACGCATGGTTGGCAGCAGACTGCCAATCTCCCCCCGGCAATGGTTGGGCAGGACATGGCGCGGCGGGGTGTGTGCCACGCGCTCTACACTGATGTCAGCCGGGATGGCGGCTTGCAAGGGGTGAATGTGGCGGCAACGGTGGCGCTGGCGCAGGAAACCGGCTTACGGGTGATCGCATCCGGCGGCGTGAGTTCATTAGAGGACATCCGCCAGTTAGCGGCCAGCGGAGTCGTTGCCGGGGCGGTGGTCGGGATGGCCTTATACGAAAAACGATTTACATTGGCGGCGGCGCTGGCTGTTGCAGGGGGCGAACATGCTGACTAAACGGATTATTCCCTGTCTGGATGTGAAGGATGGACGGGTGGTCAAAGGGGTGAATTTTGTTAATCTGCGGGATGCGGGTGACCCGGTGGAGCAGGCAGCGGTTTATGACCGCGAAGGGGCGGACGAACTGGTATTACTCGATATAACCGCTTCCCACGAAAACCGGAATACCATGCTGGATATTGTACGGCGGGTAGCGGATAGCATCTTTATCCCGTTTTGTGTGGGCGGGGGTATTCGCACGATTGAGGACATCCGGGCGACGCTGCTGGCCGGGGCGGATAAAGTGTCTATCAACAGTGCGGCGGTGAAAACCCCGGACTTGATTAACCAGGGCGCATGGGGCTTTGGCAGCCAGTGCATCGTTGTGGCGATTGACCCGCGCCGCGTAGACGGAAAATGGATTGTTCACATCAACGGCGGGCGTATCCCGACGGATAAAGAGGCCGTTGCTTGGGCAAAAGAAGTTGAACAACGTGGCGCGGGCGAAATTCTACTCACCAGCATGGATCGGGATGGCACAAAGGCGGGCTATGATATTGAACTGACTCACGCTGTAGCGGATGCCGTCTCCATCCCGGTGATTGCTTCCGGTGGGGCAGGGGCGCAGGCACATTTTTACGAGGCGCTGACTGAGGGCAGTGCTGATGCGGTGCTGGCGGCCAGCCTGTTTCATTACGATGAACTACGGATTGGTGACTTAAAGGCGTACCTGGCGGAGAACGGTGTGCCGGTACGGTTATCCGGGTGGGAAAATCTATGATGTTTGAGCAAATCAAGTGGGATGCACAGGGATTGGTTCCAACCGTCGTGCAGGATGCCGTGACGCATCAGGTATTGATGGTGGCTTACATGAACCGCGAGTCACTAGAACAAACATTGGCGACTGGTGAAACCGTGTTCTGGAGCCGCAGTCGGGGTGAATTGTGGCATAAGGGTGCGACCTCCGGCAATACGCAGAGGGTGCAGGCGATTTACGTGGATTGCGACGGCGATACGCTGCTGGTGGAAGTGAATCCGAGCGGGCCAGCCTGCCATACCGGGAATGTGAGTTGTTTTTACCGGAAATTGGACGAATAATTCTGAAAAAATCCGAAATCTAGCGGGCGTGTGCTTGCCCATGTAGTATACTCTCTATATAATCTATCCAAGTGTGGTAACTCACGACTTAACGATGTGAGGCGTAAATGTCCCAACCAGCGGCGATTCATAGCCAGGATTCAACAGCTTTGTTGCATAAAGTTCTCCGCATTGTGGCGGCTAACCCCAAATCGGAGCAGAGTGCCTTTCAACTGTTACAACTCATACAGCAGTTGACGGGGGCTGCCGGGGCGTGTTTGAGTCTTTTTGATGACCCGGATACCCATGTTGTTGTTGGGGAAAGTGAAGAATGGGTTGGGCGGCGCAGCGTGTTGCGCGATCTTGCCCAGATACTCCCGCCGGGCGTGCATGTAAATCAGGCTTTGCCACCCGGTTTGCGGGTGCAGTATGCTGGGTGGTTGGTCGCGCCGCTTCAGGTGGACGGTGGGACTCAAGGGGTGGTATGGCTCTCTTTTCCTGCGCCGCCGGAACTGGCCGAAAGTGTCATGACTGCGGTCAAGGCTACTCTGGACGGACTGACGATTGTCGCTGCAAATTTGCTTCTGGAGGGGCAGCGAGAAAATGCTGACCAGCTAAGTATGTCGCTGTTGATGAGTATTCCCGACCCGTTTCTAGTTCTTGATGATGAAAAGCGAGTTGTGTTGTTGAATCCAGCTGCGGAAGCCGCTTTTGGCGTCGTGATGACCGAGGCGAAGGGGCGTCCACTCTCAGCGGTGATCCAAGCAGCTGAACTGGTGGCGCTGGTGGAAGAAGCTCAGCAGGGTTTAAGTGAGTGGACGAATGAAGCGGGCAGCACCTTCGCGCCGCGCGTGACGGCGGTGCGTAACCCGGATGGTGAAATTGAAGGGTGGATTCTGGCTCTGCGAGATATCACCCGTTTCAAGCGGTTGAACCGTAATCAGAGTGAGTTTATGCGGATTGTCTCCCATGATCTTCGTTCTCCTTTGACTGCGATGCAAGGGTTTGCCAGTATGTTAGAGATGGTGGGCGAACTCAACGAGAAGCAAGATCATTTCGTGGAGAAGATTCTTTCCGGCATCACGCAAATGACGGCGCTGGTGGATAATATCCAGGATGCCGGGCGTTATGACCCGGAAACCGGCTTCTACGAACTAAGCCGCTCCCATTGTGATCTAGCCGAAATGGTGAACCGGATTGTGGATAACCATCTCGTCCCGGCGGAAAAACAGGAACTTACGATTAAGAGTACCGCGGCGGGCGATGTGCCAATCATCAATGTGGATTACAACATGCTGGAACGGGCGATCACCAATCTGGTAGATAACGCCATCAAATATACCCCGAACGGTGGCATGATTGAGGTTGGCGTCAGCCGTAAAGAGGACAATGTTATCGTCTCGGTGCAGGATAGCGGTTTGGGCATCAGCCTGGAGAATCAGAAACGGCTGTTTGAGCGCCATGTGCGGTTGGCGCGGCAGGAGCATAAGCGGATTAAGGGTAGCGGCCTGGGGTTATTCATTGTGCGCAGTGTCGCGCAGCGGCATGGCGGTGATGCCTGGGTCGAGAGTGAAGATGGTAAGGGAAGCTGCTTTTTCCTGAGTATTCCCCTGGTCGGCGCAAATCTGGTCGGCTCTCACGAGTAAATTCTATCTCCTGTCAACAAATTGTATATCGTATATAATGACCCCGCATGACGGGGTATTTTTTTTAGGATTCGAGCGATGTCTATTCATGTGCTGTCCGATTTGGTGGTTGCTCAAATCGCCGCCGGGGAAGTTGTCGAACGACCAGCCTCAGCCGTGAAGGAACTGGTCGAAAATGCGTTGGATGCCGGAGCGACTCATATCGAAGTGGCGATTTCCGGTAGTGGTCGGCAGATGATTCGGATCAGCGACAATGGCTCGGGCATCCCGACCCATGAGGTTGACCTGGCCTTCCACCGCCACGCGACCAGTAAGCTACATAATCTGGACGATCTTGCCACCATACAGACGCTTGGTTTCCGGGGGGAGGCGCTGGCGAGTATCGCGGCGGTCAGCCAGCTTTCGATGACTACCCGGCATCGTAATGAAGCGGTTGGCACGCGCTTGCGGCTGGATGGCGGGGTGATTACCCAGCAGGAGGCGGTAGGTGCGCCTGCCGGGACGGTGATTACTGTCGAAAACCTCTTTTTTAATACGCCCGCCCGCCTGAAGTTCCTCAAGAAAGAGAATACTGAGAAACGCCACATTGTCACCGTTGTAACCCGTTACGCGATGGCTTACTCTCAGGTGCGTTTCGTGCTTTTGCAGGATGGTCGTGAGGTGTTCCGTTCGAGTGGCAGCGGGCAATTAGCAGATGTGCTGGTCGCCGCGCTGGGCATAGACAGTTTCAAAGATATGGTCGAAGTGGATGGCGAGACGCAGCCTGAGCCGGATTCTTCGCCGATTCGCGTGTCCGGTTTTACATCTGCCCCCAACTTGAACCGGGCGGATCGCTCGCATATCACCCTGTTCGTCAATGGACGCTCGATACAGGATACCAGCCTGACCTACGCCGTGACGCAAGCCTATCATACACTGCTGATGACCGGGCGGCATCCGGTTGCAGTACTGATGGTCGAGCTTTCCCCGGAAGATGTGGATGTCAATGTGCATCCGACGAAAGCCGAAGTGCGCTTCAAAGACCCTGGCGCGGTGTTTTCGGCAGTACAGCGGGCGGTACGGCAGGCGGTGGTGATGCTGGCGCAGACGCCCACGCTGCGGGGTGGTCGCTACATGATTCAGGCTGATTCTCAAGCCGATGATGAAAGTTGGTCAAACGCTGGAATGCAGCGACGTGTCCAATTGGATATGGGACTGGAACTGGAGAGCGCCGGGCAGTACCCCCGGCAAATTCCTGGCCGCGAGATGAATGATGATGAGGATGACCCTACCGCGATTCCGGTGGGGATGGGCGTCCCGGCCAAACCGCGCACATTGCCGATTCTCCGGGTCGTCGGGCAGGTGGGTGCGACGTATATCGTTGCCGAAGGCCCGGCAGGACTGTACCTGGTAGATCAGCACGCCGCGCATGAGCGTATTCTCTATGAGCAGTTTATGGAAGAACACGCCCGTCACGAGCAACCCCGGCAGTACGCGCTCGAATCACAGACGATTGACCTCGCACCGGGGGAAAGTCGCCTGGTTGAGGCCAACCTGGACGCGCTGCGGGCCGTTGGGTTTGAAGTTGAGCCGTTTGGTACCAATACCTTCGTGATTCGCAGCGTTCCCGCAATGCTGGCTGACTATGCTCCGGCGGAAGTGTTCCTCAGCATCTTGGAAGATTTGGAACAGGGACACAAGCCGGGACAGGCGTCGGTGGAAGAGAAGATCATTATTCGGGTGTGCAAGCGAGCCGCCGTGAAGGCCGGGCAAATCCTCAGCCTGACCGAAATGCAGGGACTCATCCGGCAGTTAGAACGCTGCCAGTCCCCACATACCTGCCCGCATGGTCGCCCGACCATGCTGCACATGACCAGCGACCAGCTAGCCCGTGAATTTGGGCGTCTCGGCCATTAACGACTTTGCCAGGAGAAAGAATGCGTCGGTGGCGGGCCGCTGATAATGCCATAGACGCCGCTTTCGTTAGGCCGGGCAACAGCCACTGTCCAATTGATGATGTGCGTCTGCCCATCGGTTGGGATAAGCGAATCCGGGATGCGCAGCGAGGTTGCTTTGGTGACTCCGGCAAAACTGGCCGCATTCGTTTGATCGGTGATCTGCACCAAGTAAAACTCATTTTCGCTCAATATCCCGGCACCGACCCATTGCAGGTGGAACACTCCGGGCGGCGCAATCGCGCCTTCGGGAGGAAACACGGCGATGGGTGGGGCGAAAGTGGGTGTGAGAGTCGCTGTTTCCTGACCGGATGGCGTAGGTGAGAGTGTCGGTGTCGGTGTCGGCGCGGGGACATTAATCAGTTGTCCCACACTCAATGGAACAATGCAATTCGGGCCGCCGCTCGGATTGGAGAGGTCGCAGCCGAAAATATTCAAATCCGGGTTGAGCTGCGAGATAATTTCCAGCGTGATTTTGTATTGCTCAATGATCTTAAGTAAGTTATCCCCATCCTGAACCGTGTATTGGATAATGGTGCTGTTGGCGGCCAGCGTGACGACTGGCCCGGCATTGGCGGCGACGGTTTCTACGTTCGCAGGCGTGGGGATTGCGGTCTGCCGGGGAATGAGAATGGTTGAACCTGGCCCCGGTAGAATATCCGCGCTCGGAATATTGTCATTTAGCGCGACGATCTGGTCAATGATACTGAAATCGGTGTAGCCGTATAGTTGGATAATGTAGCCCAGCGTTTCGTTCTGTTGAATCACATGTTCATACGGCCCTGGTGTTTCGCTGGGTGTAGGCGTTTCTGATGGGGGTAGGGGCGTCGGTGTTGGTGTTGCTGTTGCAATTTGCGGCTGTGGGGGCAGCGTTGCACTGGCCGGGAGCGTCCGAGTTGGTTCGGGCGTGTCGCTAACGGGAATCTCCTGAACAGTAGGGGTTGCACCGCCCGGATTCAGATTCAGGTTACAGCCCGTCAACGCCAGGATGCTGGCGGAGAGTATCAGGGCGGTCATCCGCGCCGAAAAGCTGCGAGAAATGGGTTTGTGCTGGTTCATAATCAGGCTCCACGCCCTTCCCAGACAAAGGTTCGGGGCTGAGTGGTGAAATATGGGTTTTCGGGGTTGTCGTTGTCAATGACGCTGACCGTCCATGAATATTCATGGCGCTGGTCATCGGTTCCCTGCCAGTCCTGCGGCAGGATGAAAAATAATTCCTGAGTATTGGCAGTATACCTGTTTCCTGTCGTTAGGTCTTCCACCCGTACCGCGTAACTTTGCGCGACCCCTAATGTACCAGACGCGACCCAGCGCAGCGTGACAAACTCGCCATTGCCGAAAAAGACGCGGTTATCCGGGCTGAGTGGACTGGGAGCGTTGAAGGTTGGGGTGGCGGTAGGTGTTGGTGTTTCGCTGCCGGATGGGGTCGGCGAAAGGGTGGGTGTTGGCGTTGGCGCTGGGACACGGACAAGCTGCCCCTCATAGAGCTGCACGATGCAGTTTGGCCCCCCTGCGTCCAGGCCAAAATCACACTGAGAAAAGGTGATTTCCGGATTCAGGTCGGATAGAATTTTGACGTTCGCGCCATAGTTATAAGCTATGATGATGATATTTTCGTCTTTCTGAACCTGATGCCAGGTGACACCGGGCGGTAGAGTTTCAGTGGGGCGCGGCCCTAGCCCTCGAGGTTGTGTGCTGGCGTTGATCGTATCCGCCGAACTGCCAGCGATGTTAATGCCAGGACCTCCTGCGCTTTCTGTCGGGGATTCCGTAGGAAGCGCATTCGGATCAAGGGTGGGAGTCGGCCAGGGGATTTCTAAGACCTGCCCTTCTTGAATCCGCGACGCATCCGTCAGGTTATTGATTTCCAACACCAGGTCAATGACATCCAGACTACGATGCCCACAACGATACACAATGGCGATCAGGTTATCCCCTGGTAGCACTTGCTGCATACAAGGCGAAGGTGTCTCCGTAGGGGTAGCAGTAGGCATAGGCGTGCGCGTTGGCGGCGCAGGGGTCACTGTCGCCAGGAACAGTGTGGGAAATGGTGTTGCGGTGGCAAAGATGGGACTATTGCCCGCAGGATTGCCCGGTGCGGTGAGGCCGGATGAGGTCGGAGCCGGTGAAGGTATCATTTGATTCACGACTGGCAGCATGGCGATAATCAGGATTCCGGCACAGAGAATCAGTGCCAGCGCCAGCACACCAACCAGGATGTAAGTGCCACCTTTCCAGATGAGGCCACCTTCCAGTAAATCGGTTTCACCAAACTGATAGGCATAGCCCGTCGCCGGTTGCTCCTTTACGTTTTCGGGAATGACGACTTCAACCCCTGCCAATGATGAACCGCAGGTACGACACAACGCCGCGCTGCGGTGGTTGGGGGTTTCACAGATTGGGCATATTTTATACGGTTGGGACAAACCGCAGACCTCACCTCTGGCTTGTTTGCTGGCAACGCAATCCGGCATATTATACAGGTGGGTAAAGGAGCATGGCGAGTGTTAAGTTGATGACGAGGCAGTGATCCGTATTTTGGATGACACAATCGTATCGGTAATGGTTTCTTTTGCAGGGATGACCGTATTCTGCAGAATAATAGACCGCCGTACCACTGCGCCCTGGCCTATGCTGCAACCAGCCTCGAGGTATGTGTGTGGCCCGACAACAGCGCCCTGACCGACGCTAACCTGTGGGTCAATCCGTACCGGCGGCGTGATCTGAACGGTACCGGGTAATTCGCTGAGGATATGCGCGTCAAGTCCTTCGTCAAGTAGTAGCTTATTCAGTTTGAGTAAATCCGGGTCAGCTTCTACCTGGAGTATCCAGGAGGAATCGGCAATTGTTGCTTGCCCACCTGTCTGGATATAGAGTTTTGCCAGGTCTAGCCAATTCTGGGTGAAGGTCTGAGTGTTGAGTGTGAGATGGGTTAGGAACTCTATACAACTGTCGCCGAGTACAGCAAGGTCGCTCAGAATCAAACCCTTGGCAGAAGTTGTTTTACCGGTAGTAATCTGGGTGACATTCTGTCCTTCAACCTGCCCGTAGTAATGAGTTTCTGATGCAGATAGGGACATACTCGCGCCGCTCAGTACCAGCCCGCTTGCAGCTTCTTGATGCCGGTGCAGCAGGCGATCCAGAAAATTAGATTGTACGAAGGTGTTATAACTTGTGATGATCGCGGGGCGCTGTTCCCGACGGAAAATATCGGATAGTGTGCGGGTTAAGTTGCCCATCTGGACCGTGAATTCCAGTTTTACATTTGGCATCCAATGGGTCATCAGGTAGGACGCAACCGCGCCTTCTTCTTCTCCCAGCACAACCATGAAATGCCGGATACCGGCTCGATAGAGTAAATCCATTGCGCGGACAACCATAGGCTTGCCCATGACGGGTAGCATCGCGCGAGGGCGATCATAGATTAAGCGGCTGTGGTGGCGTATGTTTCCGGCAGCGATGACAATGGCATAATCGATCAACGTGAGTACTCTCCTGTTCGGCAAGGAGATTATACCATGCCGCGAGGTTTTGATTGGCGTAAATCTTTCACATCCTTCCGAAAGACTACCGATGTGTAGCTGAAATGTCTGTTATAATGTAATGGGTTCTCCGATTTGATACAGTCAGTAAAGGGTGAGAGAAGGTGGCACTCAATAAACCGAATAAACGCATCGTGGAATTCCACATTGCCCGGCTTCAGGACAAAAACCCGGAAGTTCGTTTAAAGGCAATCAATGAGCTTGCTCTCTTACCTGACGGTGATGGGCTAGTGGCGCTGCAAGCTATCTTTGAAAAAGAAGAAGATCCTAATGTGAAAAAAGCCGCTCAGGAAGCCGGACGTAAAGTATTTCTTCTGTTAAAGCAGCAAGGAAGCGAAGCAACTGGCAGCGGTTCGTGATAAAACGGGGGCGCATACTTTCACGCCCCCGCTGTGATTCCCGCTGGCGATACCGATATTAAGTGTGCTTGCACAGCTCCGACAACCGATCATTGATTTGAGTGACACTGGCCTGGAGTTCAGCTAGTTTTGTGCGTTCTCGCTCAACAACTTCAGGTTTAGCACGCGACACAAACTGTTCATTGGTGAGCATCGCCTGTGAACGCTGTATCTGCTCTTGCAGTTTGGCTTGCTCTTTTCCAAGACGCTCACATTCCGCACCAATGTCAATCATACCCGCTAAAGGCAGGAAGATAGACACATCAGCCACGATCACTGAGGCTGATTCTCCGGGGGCAGGGGCGTTTTCGGCCAGTAAATCCACCTGTTCAATGTTACACAACCGCGCAAACAGATAACTGTAAGCCTCTAGCGTGCCCCGGTAGCTTCCCGGTGCGGCGGACGCGCGGAGTCGTCGTGATGGATCCACATTATATTCCAGACGCACATTACGGATGCCGCGAACGAGATCCATTAGGGTAGTCATCTGGTTTTCGGCATCTTCGTCCATGCGGTTGGTATCGGCTTCCGGCCAGCGCGCCACGATTAAAGCCTCGCCTTCGTGGGGAATGTAGCTCCACAGTTCCTCAGTCACGAATGGCATAAAGGGATGCAGCAGGCGCAGGCAGGTATCCAGCACGGATAGCAGTGTGCGCAGCGTGTTCTGTTTGGCGTTTGTGTCTTCGCCGTAGAGCGGATGTTTGCTGATCTCGATATACCAGTCCGCGAACTCGCTCCACAGGAAATCGTAAATCTGGCGTCCGGACTCACCATATTGGTAAATGTCGAACAGGTGTTGGACACTGGCAACTAGACGGTTTAAGCGGCTGATAATCCAGCGTGATGGTAGATCGAGCGCCTCTTGCGGTGGCAGCCCGGGTGGGATTTCACCGTCCAGATTGCTCGTGATGAAATTGGTCATCTGCCAGATTTTGTTCACGAAACGCCAGTTACCTTCGATACGATCCGTATCCAGGTTCAAGTCGTTACCAGGCGTGCCACTGGTTACTAATGTGAAGCGCAGCGGGTCTGCCCCGTACTGGTCAATCAATTCCAGTGGGTCAATGGTATTGCCCAGCGTTTTGCTGATCTTACGCCCGTATTTGTCGCGCACCAGCCCATGCAGATACACCGTGTTGAAGGGCGGTTCATCGGTGAACCAGATGCCCATCATAATCATCCGTGCCACCCAGAAGAACAGAATGTCATAGCCGGTTTCCATTGTGGAGGTGGGGTAGAAACGGCCCAGGTCGGCAGTTTCCTCCGGCCAACCGAGGGTGCTGAACGGCCACAACCCGCTGCTGAACCAGGTATCCAGCACGTCTTCTTCCGGTGTCCAGTTGTCCCCGGCAGGCGGCTTCTGCCCCACGTAAATCTCGCCGTTTGGCCCGTACCACGCCGGGATGCGGTGTCCCCACCACAATTGACGGCTGACGCACCAGTCCTCAATGTTTTCCAGCCAGTGGTAGTAGATTTTCTCGAACCGTTCCGGCACGATTTTGATCTTCCCATTGCGGACAGCTTCCAACGCTTTTTCGGCCAGCGGCTGGATTTTCACGAACCACTGGGTGCTAATCAGCGGCTCAATCACTTCGCCCCCCCGTTGCGAACGGGGGACAACCAGCGTGTGGTCTTCGATTTTGATGGTTAGCCCGGCTTCGGCCATGTCGTTCCACAGTTTTTCACGGCAGGCAAAACGCTCCATACCTGCATACGGCCCGGCTTCATCGTTTAAGGTGGCATCCCGGTTCATGATGTTGATGACCGCCAGATTATGGCGCTGGCCGATTTCATAGTCATTAAAGTCATGTGCCGGTGTGATTTTGAGTGCGCCCGTGCCGAATTCCCGATCCACATAGTCATCGGCGATGATGGGAATAGGCCGGTTGAGCATCGGCACATAGGCTGTTTTGCCGATCAAGTGCTGGTAGCGCGGGTCTTCAGGATGCACGCAGACCGCCGTGTCGCCCAGGATAGTTTCCGGGCGGGTGGTTGCCACCGGGAGATGGTCGCCGCCTTCTACCGGGTACTTGAAGTAGTACATTTTCCCTTGTTCTTCTTCGCGTTCCACTTCCAGGTCGGAGACGGCGGTTTGTAACCCCGGACTCCAGTTCACCAGACGCGGCCCACGATAGATAAGACCCTGTTCATACAGCTTGACAAACACTTCTTGTACGGCCTGGGAAAGGCCATCATCCAGCGTAAAGCGCTCACGCTCCCAATCACAACTCGCGCCCAGGCGGCGGTGCTGGTTGGAAATCGTACTGCCATATTTCTCTTTCCAGGCCCAGGTACGCGCCAGAAATTCCTCGCGCCCGACCTCTACCCGGCTTGTCCCCTCACTTTGCAGCATTCGCTCAACCATCAACTGGGTGGCGATCCCGGCATGGTCGCTTCCGGGAACCCATAGCGCCGCCTTGCCGCGCATTCTTTCGTAACGCATCATCAGGTCTTCGATGGATGCGGTCAGCGCGTGACCAATGTGCAGTGAACCGGTTACGTTTGGCGGTGGCATACTGATGACGAATGGCTCGGCATCAGCGGCGGCGACTTCCGGCTTAAACCAACCGTTTTGCTCCCACCAAGCGTAGAGGCGTTGTTCGGCTTCAGCGAAATCGAAGTTCTTGGGCATTTGTTTGGTCATCGAGGATTTCCTTATTCTTAACCGGATAATGGTTTGCGAGCGACAAGCACCCGTTCCCAACGGTCTGGCTGGTCAGCGATGTCTTCAAAGCCGACTTCTAATAGCACGACTTTGACTTCATCGGTAGAAAGCGGGCGAAAGATCACCTGCTGTTTCATAGTGTCGTATTGGTTCTCTTTGCCGCGCACAATATACAGATTCTGTGTGGCAATGACTGGTGGCCCTTCCTCCCACTCCCAAATATCGAACGTGATGAACTCTTCGCCATCGTCGTTCTCGTGCGCGAACCCCGGTAGAAATCGTGGACGGGATTCCATGAACGGGCCGAAGTCGCGCATCCCGATCACCAGCGTGCCGCCAGGACGCAGCAGTTCATAAAAGGTCAAGAGCGCGGCCTCAATATCCTCGTCTAGCAGCAGGTGGGGCAGGGCGTTGCCTTTGCAGACTACTGCGTCAAACGGCCCGGTTACGGTTTCATGTAAGCGCAGAAAATCCACACCAACGAACTCTATCTTATCGGACACTCCCAGCTGCTCGGCGGTTTCCCGTGCCTTGCGGATCATGCCGGTGCTGGGGTCGGCTGCTACGACTTCAAAGCCGAGCTGCGCTAACGGGACGGCTTGAGTGCCGGGGCCACAGGCGGCGTCCAACACCCGAATAACGCCTTTGTTGCGAAAAATGGAGCGGAGTCCCAGTCCTTCACGCTCAAGTTGAACATCCCAATCCCGGTAAAACATCGGGTAGTATTCGACAATAGCGTCATAAAAATCGTTCGTATGGCTGTTGTCAGTGTGCATAGCTCTCCTGATACAAAATCAAAAGCCCTTTCATCCTTAAATATCACAAGGACGAAAGGGCTACTTTCGCGGTACCACCTTGCTTCCTCACTGGCATATCTAGCGAGGCGCTCATGATGCTGTAACGGGCATACCCGTCCAGGCTTACTGTGATTCGGCCTGGCAACTCCTGGGCGACTTTTGAGCAAACTATTGCGAACGGGCTTGCAGCCGGTGACCCGTATTCTCTGGCGCAAGGGAGTTGCTTACTTTCTCCCAATCATCGTTTTTGATGATGTATGCAGTTTGAATGTCTGCGAGTATAGCACGGTCAGATCACCTGTGTCAATCCTCGGACATCGCTCCAGGTGTCTTTATTCGCCTCTAGTGACCTTTCGATGCCCCCTGAGCATACTTCGTATGCGGTCAGCGATCATATCTATAGCAACCATGTTAAACCCGCCTTCGGGAATAATCACATCCGCATAACGTTTGCTGGGTTCAACGAATTTTAGGTGCATCGGGCGAACGGTATCCAGGTACTGATTGATGACGGACTCGGCGGTTCGTCCCCGCTCCGCCAAGTCACGGGTGAGCCGCCGAATGAACCGGATGTCTGCATCCGTATCAACATAAATCTTGACATCAAACAAATCGCGCAGTTCGCGCTCGACAAAAATCAGGATGCCCTCAACCAGAATAATGGGTTGAGGCACTACAGTCTGTGTCTCCGCTTTCCGAGCATGGATTGTAAAATCGTAAATAGGAATTTCAACGGCATTCCACTGGCGCAGTTCTCGAATATGTTGGATCAAGAGCGGGGTGTCCAGTGCATCCGGATGGTCAAAATTAACATTTTCACGGTCTGAATGGGGAATATTGACTAAATCATTATAGTAGGCATCATGGGGTAAGTAGGCGATATTGTGACTGCCGATGCGATCTAAGATGGCGTTGGATACGGTTGTTTTACCGGAGCCTGTTCCTCCGGCAACAGCGATGACAATCGGACTTGGTTGGTCGCTCATTCGCATCTCCTGTCTGCATGAAAAATGCCCGCAACAAATTCACGTTACGGGCATTGAGCCACCCGAGGGACTTGAACCCTCAACCTCACGCTTACGAAGCGTATGCTCTGCCATTGAGCTAGGGTGGCAATAAAGATAATTATAACAAGCAGGATATGGTCAGACAAGGTTGAAAATCGTTGATTGGCAGGCTGAAACTTGGCGTTTGCTTGCACCGCCTTACCTTTCGTGCTAGACTTGCGGAAGTGTTCAGATTAGTACAAAAATGTAACAAACATGCCCGACAAAATCCTCATTGTAGATGATGACATAGACAGTTTGAAGCTTATTGGCCTCATGTTGCAGCGACAGGGATATGAGGTGGTTGCAGCAAATTCAGGTAATCAAGCATTAATGAAGGCCGTAGGTGAACGGCCTAATTTGATTATTCTGGATATCATGATGCCGGATATGGATGGATATGAGGTTTGCCGGAGACTCCGGGCGAATACGGATACCGCGCCTATACCTATCATCATGTTTACTGCAAAGACGCTGGTGGATGATAAAGTCGCCGGATTTGAGGCCGGGGCAGATGATTACCTTACCAAACCGACACATCCTCAAGAATTGGCAGCACGTGTTAAAGCGATTCTGATGCAGAATGCACCGCAGCGCCCACCGGAATCTCCTAAGGGCAGTACGATTGGCGTGTTAGGGGCAAAGGGTGGTGTCGGTGCGACCACTATCGCGCTGAATATCGCTGCGGCGTTGACACTGGATGGGGAAAAACCGATTGTAGCGGATTTCCGGCTCGGTTCGGGCAGTATGGGGCTTTACATGGGAATCGCGCAGCCGGGGGGGATGGCGACTGTACTGGATAAACCGGCGAGTAATATCGGCGCACCCTTGTTAGAGTCTGAACTCATATCGCACCAATCAGGGATGCGGGCGTTATTGTCGTCTATAAGCCCTCGCGAAGGGCAACTCAACTTCTCGATTGACTCAGCGCTGGCCGTTGTACGCGGATTGCGACTCATTGGCCGTCCAGCGATTTTTGACTTGGGTAGCAATTTCAACCCACTGGTGAGCCGTATACAACGTGAAATGGATCAGATTGTATTGGTTGTGGAGCCGAATCCGGCGGCGCTGGCAATGGCTCGTGAGGCGCTGCAAGAGTTGGAGGCGGAAGGTGGCGGGAGTGGCTTGGTGCATGTGGTCGTCGTTAATCGGGCGCAGCCAACCATGCAGACGCCCTGGAATGAAATCGAACATTCTTTGGGACATGAGATCCGGGCGGTCATTTCAGCGGCACCTGATTTAGCATTCCAGACTGTTCGCGCGGGCGTGCCAATGGTGATTTACCAACCGAATGCAGTGGTTTCGAGCCAGATCGTTAAGCTGGCGGCAGATCTGAACGAGCGTATTCAGGTCATGTTAGAGCGCGAATCTTAATGTTGAATAGGATGGTATTGTCAGGGGTTTAGCTCCTGGTTTGTTTTTGCTGACGAAGATTGGTTTGATTGTTATTATGGAAAATGCGATTCGGCGGAGCGCCCAGCTTATTCAAACCGCCAGCAGCGGCATCGCGTTTACTGGCGCTGGGATCAGTACACCATCCGGCATTCCTGACTTTCGGAGTCCGGAGTCCGGATTATGGAAGTCGGTGGATGCAATGGCGGTAGCCAGTATTTGGAGCTTTCGCCAGGACCCGGCAGGATTTTATGAATGGATTTACCCGCTGGCAAAAGTGATCCTGGCGGCAGAGCCTAACCCGGCACATTATGTGCTCGCGAAATTAGAAGCAATGGGTAAGCTGAAAGCTGTTGTCACACAGAATATTGATATGCTGCATACCCGCGCTGGTAGCAAAACGGTCTATGAACTGCATGGGCATCTCCGAGAAGCAACGTGTATTCATTGTTTTACGGTCTACCCGGCACGACCGATCATTGAACGGTTTCTGGAAGATCGACAGGTGCCACACTGTCCAAAGTGCGGGAATGTATTAAAGCCCAATGCGATTTTGTTCGGCGAGCAGCTTCCTATACAACAACTTTTAGCGGCTCAAAACGCGGCACGCCAGGCTGATGTGATGATTGTAATCGGTTCGTCATGGGAAGTGGCTCCGGCGAGCGATATTCCTGTTATGGCGAAGCGTAACGGAGCAAAACTGATTATCATTAATCTGGAAGCTACAGAGCTTGATTCAATGGCCGATATTGTTATTCATGACGATGCTGCCGTTGTTTTGCCTGTGATTCTTGACCAACTGGAGTCTGCCACTACATGAGTATGGATGCGAAAAATATCATGGATGATGCGAACATGCCGGCTTCTATAGCGGATATGATAGAACGCTATGAACGCCTGATGGAGATCAGCCGCCAGTTGAATTCAACGCTTGATCTGGCATCGTTGCTAAGAAAGATTATTTCGGCTGCTAAAGGGCTGACGCAGTGTGAGGCGGCCTCAATTCTTTTGATTGATCCCGCGACTGGCGAATTGCGGTTTGAAATTGCTTCGAATATCAAATCTCAGGATATGGATAATATCGTTGTGCCCCTGGATAGCATCGCTGGATGGGTCGTGACCCACGGTGAGCCACGCGTGATTGATGATGTTACGCGGGAGCCGAGCTGGAGTAAGCGGGTTGACGACACGATTGAATTTCAGACCCGCAGCCTGCTGGCAGTTCCGATGCGTGCCCATAACAAAGTGATAGGTGTGCTTGAATCCGTGAATAAGATCGGTGGGCAGCGTTTTGATGAGAACGACATCAATACGCTTACAACACTGGCGAGTCAGGCTGCGATTGCTATCGAGAATGCGCGGTTATTCCAGCAGAGCGATTTCATTGCCGAGATGGTTCACGAGTTGCGGACGCCGCTAGCTTCACTCAAAGCCAGCACCGTGCTGCTAAAGCGCCCGGATCTGCCGAAGGAACGGCAGGGTGACATTGTGGACATGATGCAGGGTGAGACAGAGCGCCTGATTCGGCTCACAAGTGAATTTCTTGACCTGGCTCGGCTAGAATCAGGGCGTACCCGGCTGGATATTAGCCGGTTTGATTTACATGCCCTAATTGTTGAAAGTGCGGATGTGGTTATTCCCCAGGCTAATGAGAAGGGCATAACGATCAGCACAAAGGGTGATAAGCTTATTGCCAGTGCGGATCGAGGCAAAATCAAGCAGGTTCTTTTGAATTTATTGACGAACGCCATTAAGTATAATAAAGACAATGGCGAGGTTATCATTGTGACTTCGCAAACGCAGGTTGACGGCGAACCCTTCATTCGCATGGATGTAACTGATACCGGGTATGGCATCTCCAAAGAAAACCAGAAACGTATGTTTCAGAAGTTCTACCGAGTTGCGGATACGGCCTCTAAGTCCCAGGGCACCGGTTTGGGGCTGACCATTGCCAAACACATTGTTGAGGCGCACGAGGGAACAATCACGCTGGAAAGCGAATTGGGCGTAGGTTCGACGTTTTCTGTGACGATGCCGATGGCGAAGAAATAGGCTGTTTGAGCTTTAGGAGAAAGACAGGGCATGGTGCTGGTGCATCACGCCCTTTTTTGTTTCAGAAATCCAGTAGAACTTTGAGTGTGCCGGGCGTGCGGGCGTATCGCATGGCGTCAAGTGCCTGGTCGAAGTCAAAGCAGGCATCAATGAGTGACGTGATATCTACTAAACCCCCTTCGAGTAAACGCAGGGCTGTTGGGAATGAACCACACCGGCTGCCCACAATACGAATCTCTCGAACGGTGATCTGAGTCATGTCTACCTGCGGTGTCCCATGATAGGTGCTTTTGAGGACGATTATGCCGCGTGAACGCACCAGCTCGAGGGCGTCCGTAATTCCGCTGGCCTGCCCGGTACAGTCTACGACGATATGCGCTCGTTCTGGTTCTAAATCCTCTTTGTGGACGGCGGGTATCCCCCATCGTCTGAGCATTTCGACTTGTTTTTCGTGCCGGACAACCCCGACAACGTCGGCGCCAGTGAGTTTGAGGACTTGTACCGCCAGCATCCCCAGTTTTCCCAGACCCAGCACAACCACTCTATCCGCCGGCGAAATATGCACGGCTTCGAGAATCTGCGTGACGGCGGCCAGTGGTTCGACAAAGACGGCCTGATCGTCACTGACGGTATCCGGTACGTGGTGTAAATTGCGAACGGGCAGCGTGAGTTGGTCAGCGAACGCGCCTGCATGGTTGTGAATGCCAATTGCCTGGCGGTGACGGCATTGGCTGGGTATTCCGGCCATACAGAAATCACATTGACCACACCCGATGTTGATTTCACCTACAACGCGCTTGCCTACCCAATGTGCTGGCCCCTGTAAGACCTCCGCCACGAATTCATGGCCCAAGACCCCGGAAAAGTCATACATACCATCTATGAGTTCCAGGTCGGTATTGCAGATGCCACCCTTACGAATACGCAGGAGGGCTTCATCCCCCTGCGGCTGGGGCAGGGGGAAATCTGTCTCGAGGTGGAGCTGTTTGTTGTAGACCAGCGCCCGCATGGATTACCCTTCGGCACTCACTGCGTGTAGGCCACCACGATTGATGAACGGAATTTCGCCTTTTTCCCACGCGACCAGGAGCGGCACGGCGGTGAAAATGGAAGAGTATGTCCCGGTGAGCAGACCCACAAACAGAATGGCGATGAACTGCTTGATGGTATCGCCACCGAACAGCAGGATCGCCGCCATGATGAAGAAGGCGTTTAGCTGGGTCGCCAGTGAACGGTGAATGGTTTCCAAAATACTGCGGTTGACAATGGTTTCGTAGGGTTCACCCAGGTACTTTGGAATGTTCTCACGAATACGGTCAAACAGGACGATGGTATCCTGTACCGAGAAACCGACGACGGTGAGTACGGCTGTCAGGAACAGCGCATCTACCTCCCAGCCCAGGAGCAGCCCAGCCAGTGACATGATCCCACTGACCACGAGAATATCGTGGAACATGGCGGCTACCGCACAGACCCCATACCGAAAAGCATTGGGAACCTGGCGGAAAGCGATGACGATAAACCCGGTGACGACAACTGCTGCGACCATTGTTGCCAGGAACGCGGACTGGGTCACTTCACGGCCTACCGTAGCGGATACCTGCTCAATACGCAGACTGTCTCGATCCAGCGGTGCGATGGTGTTGAGTGCGTTAATCACATCGTCTGAGGATTCACGGAAGGATGCTCGTACTGACCAGCGATAGTCTTCCGGTGCGCCAATCTGCTGAATGACGACATTATCTTCGCCCAGGTTGGTGAACACATCCCGAATAGTGGTTTCTGTTGCGCCCGGTTCGGTGAATTTGAGTTCGTATATGCTGCCGCCAACAAAATCAATGCTCAGGCGGAATAGCGCCCCGGTTGTGACCAACGAGTAAATCATAATCAGGATACCCGGCACAATGACCGCCGCCGAGATCAGGAAAAACAGGCGTCGCTTTTCAACTAAATTGAACATCGTAGTTAGTCCTTCCGCTTATACGCCCAACAGCCAGGCGCGCTGTTCCAGGGGGCGGCGCAGCACGGCGACCATCAGATGTAAGAAAGTACGGGTCACAATGACCGCGGTAAACAGGTTGATGATGAGGCCGAGTGCCAGGGTGATGGCGAAACCGCTCACGATGCTGGCGCCGGGCGTTTGGCCGAACAGGAACAGAATGCCGCTGATGACAATGGTGGAGAGGTTCGAGTCACGGATCGAGTTCCAGGCACGGTCAAAACCGGCTTCCAATGCAGTATCCAGGTTGCTGCCGTTTCGTATCTCTTCTTTGATTCGTTCAAAGATCAGGATATTGCCGTCTACTGCCGTACCGACGGAGATGAGGAACCCGGTGATGGCGGGTAGGGTCAGCGTGACCGGAATCAGCTTGAATACCGCCAGGTTGATGGCGACAAAGATCAGCAACGCCAGAGCCGCGGCGATACCGGGAACGCGATAGTAAATCGTCATAAACAGCAGCACAACGATGATGCCAATAATCCCGGCACGGATACTGAGGTTAACTGATTCCTGGCCGAGGGTCGCGCCGACACGTTCTGCACTTTCCAACCGCAGCGGGATGGGCAGCGCACCAGAGCGCAATTGCAGCGCCAGTGTTTGCGCAGACTCTTCCGTAAAGTTGCCGGTGATGATGCCGCCGGTATCCAACTCGGAATTAACGATGGGGGCGGAAATCACATGGCTATCCAGCACAATCGCCAGCGGCTCGTTGATGCGTGACGCTGTGAATGGGCCAAAAATACTGGCCGCTTCTGGCTTAAGCTGGAACTGGATAAACCACTCTGCGGCTACACCCGAACGTGCCTGACCGTACTGGGCAACTGCGGCTTGCAGGCATGCGCCAGTAATCACGGTCTGGAATGGTTGGCCGGTCAGTGGATTGGGTAAAGCGGTTTCTTCTGCGGGTGTGGCCTCAACCGTAGCTTCTGGTGATGTCCCGGTAGCGGCTTCAACTGTCGCTTCCGCCGTGACTTCAGCAGTTGGTTGTGGTGTGTTTGTCGGCGTCTCAGCAGTTGGCTGAACATCGGCAGTCGCCGCCGCCGTGGTATCGGTTGTGTTGGTTTCAACACAAGGATTAACCGCCGGGGGGATGGTCAGGATTTTACGACCAACATAATCCTGAGATTGGCTGCGTAGCCCACCGAAGTCCACAAACTCCAGCAAAGCGGTTTTCTGGATGGTGTCAATGGCCTGCTGCGGGTCGGTGATGCCGGGAAGTTCGACTAGAATACGGTCACTGCCCTGCACCTGTACGGTTGCTTCACCGACACCCAACGCATTCACGCGGCGGGAGACATTATTGGCTGCCTGACGCAGGTCTTCGACGGAGAATGTGCCAGGTGGCAGATCGGCTTGTAACAGCACACGCAGTCCGCCGACAAGGTCAAGTCCCAGCGCCTGCTGGACGTTGAGATTGATGTCCGGTTCGCAGTCGTCGTTAGTGTCAATGTGGATACCTTCGTCGGTATAGGTGACCTGCTGATTCGACGCGACACAGTTCGGTGAAATATTGGTGATGGGCGCGTCTGGTACTGCGACCCAGACGCAAAATATCGTGATGACGATGATGAATATGAGCCAGCGTAGATGTGCGCTCATGTAAACCTCTCTCCGTAAAGGTGGGCGGCGGGCCCACCCGGTATTTAATCGAATAGCTATGACTCATCTGGCGCTGCTTCTGCACCGGTTTGGGCAGCACGGGCGATTTCTTCAGGATCATAGGGCTGCATCAGAGCAGCAACGATCACTCGGATGGTAACTCCTTCCGCAATTTCCAGGTAAGCAATCCCTTGTTCGGCTTCAATACGGGCGACCTTGCCAATGATGCCACCGTAAGTAATCACTTCATCGCCTTCGGTGAGTTCGCGAACAACCCTCTGGCGTTTCTGGAAAGTGCGCTGTTTGGGGAAGAGTACCATCGCCCAATAAGCACCCAGCCCGAGCAGCATAACCAGTGCCAGCAGTGCAAATTCTTGCATATGACTCCATCTCAATGGTTATTGTTGTGAATTTACGCAGCCAGAAGCTATTTGAGGATTTACTTAAAAGACTAAGTATTGACTCAAGTGCGAACTGCGTAACAGGTTTTTCAAGGACGTGTGCCATTATAACCCCAGTAGTCGGGTTGGCAACTGCCGATTGAGGACTTTGTTTATGGTGAGGCGGTTTGAAACCAACCGATGATGTAGTGGATGAATGAGCCGCCGTTAGTCCCGATAATGGCTACAAGGGGATATTTCTGAGGTATTGTGGGTTCGGGAACGGTGAAGGTATACGACTCGGATAGGGCTTCGCGCCAGTGGCGGGTATAATAATTCTCACCCAGGCCGCACTCTGACGGGATATCCACTTTGATTGTGGCGAAAACTGTGTTTGATAGATCGCTCATGGCTTGCCAGCTAGGGGAGGCGGGCTGAGCCTGGATTGACCAGGCCGTCATGAACAGGGCGAACAGCAGCAACGCGCCGGGTATCAAGAGTAACTGGATGTGCCTTTGCTTGACCATTCGCATAAGAACCCCTAAAATAACCACCGCATTATACACGAAGTTGTGCAGAGCGCGTATAGATAAACCGCTCTGGTCAGGATGATGTGATGTTTAAGAAATTGACAGTAGGATTGTTTTTTTGTCTGGTTCTGCTTATCGGGTTTTCAGCCACGCTGGTTGAAGCCGGTGATCTTGTACTGACCGATAACAGCGGCACGGAAAGCTCAATCTGGTATGTGACGGGCGAACAAACACTGGTGATGAATGGTTTTGATCTCACCCCGCTTGGCTTGCAGCTCCCGGCGCAAATTGACCGTGTGAGTATCGCGGTAGATGCGGCTGTGCCAGGGACGCTGATTGACGTGGTGGTCTATCAGGACGGCAACGGTGGATCGCCAGTAGACGCGACGTTAATCGGACAGAAGCAGGTGGATATTCTCCAGGCTGGGGTCTATACCGTCGTATTTGATACACCGATTCAGGTAACGCAGCCGGTGGTCTGGGTTGGGTTTTATCTCCCGGTGAATTTCAAGTTCCTGGCGGATAAATCGGGCAGTTCCGTACTGACCTATTGGGCGTGGACACCCGGCGCTCGGTTTGACCTGTCGCAGCTTTCGTCCGCGACGGTGTTTGGCCCGGCGGATGGCAGTGCCCCCGTTAATCTGAATATGAATGGTATCGCCCGTATCACCGCTGAAATCAGCAGTGTTTCCGGCGATACGACGGTGGTCACACCATCGATTGATCCGGCTACCGGACTAATTACCCAGGTATCCGCCCCAGTTCCAGCGCAGTTTTCGGTGATGCGGCGGTATGCGGGGTGTGAAACCCTCGAATGGGATACCGCTGATGTTGATATTACCCTGAAAGACTCGATTGATCTGATTTGTAAGGAAATTTGGCCGGGTTTTGCACCTGCATCACCGGCAGGGTATGCCCGCCAGCAGCTCCTGTACGATGTCACGATCTATACGGATGAAGGCCCGTTCGCTGGTGAACTCCCCGCTGCGGTTACGCACTGTATTGAACCGAACCCGGCGGATATAGATCGGGCCGTTGTGGGTGTTGCTTTCGGCACGCCGCGCCAATGGGAAATTCTGCCCACCGTGCGCTTTGGCAATGTCGTCTGTGCTGAAGTCACACACGGTGGCGGTCTGTCCTATTTTATTCCGGGTGGATAAACCAACCACTCATGAACTGAATATTTCTTACAGGCAGGGGGCGGAAGCCCCTTGTTTGTGACTGTGGATTTCATCATCAGGAAAGAGGAATACGGATTTTATGCGTATCGAAACCAATGAACGTTTAGTGAAGCGCAACCGCCGCACCGCCCATATCCTGTTTTTCTTCAGTATGGCGATTTTGGCGGGTGGTTTTATTATTGCCAACACACAATTGGCTGATCCGAATGTCAGCAGTAATAACACGTCCCTGCTCTTGGCGCTGTTGCTGCCCTGGGTGATTTTGCCGATTGGCTTCGTTAGCACGATTGCGTCAGTACGGATGACGAATCTGTGGATTCGGCAGCCTCGCCCGGAGGCCGCGATTCAGGATGGCTTGAAGGGTGTAAGCAAGAAGAGCGTACTGTACAACTATTATCATTTCCCTGCACGGCATGTACTGGTTTGCCCACAAGGGGTCTTTGCCATCATTACCCGTTTCCAGGATCGGCGTTATACGGTTGAAGGTGAAAAATGGCGCGAACCGGGCGGACTGTTCAATATGCTCTTCCGGGTGTTCCGCCAGGATAGCATTCGCAACCCATTTGTGGATGCTCAAAAGGCGGCGGCGCATGTGCAGTCGCTCCTGGGGGAGGCTGCTGGTGACGTGGTTGTGCAGCCGATGGTGATTTTCGCAGACCCCCGCGCCAGCCTGGAAGTGAGCGACCCGATTTTCCCGGTGTTGTATGCGGACAGCAAGCAAAAACCGAATCTGACGGACTATCTGCGCGACTTAGCCCAGTCCCAGAAGAAAGCGCAGTTTGACCAGAAGCAGCAAAAACAATCGAAGAAGGGTGCTTCTCAATCCACCGACGATGCAGACTACGGGCTTTCTAATGAGCAGATTGCGCAGATTGCCTCGGCTTTAGACCCGGAAGGTGTGGCTAGTTGAAAGTTTTGCACTGGCCGCTGCTGGTTGCCATTATTGTGTTAGGCTTCGGGCTGCGGCTGTATCACCTGGGCGATGTGCCGCTGCGAGGTGATGAGGCGTTTACTGCGCAAAACTGGGCCGGGGAACCACTTTCTTATTCGCTGACGCATATCGCCACGATTGAACCGCATCCACTGCTGACCTATGTTCTTTTTCGGGGGTGGGGGCTGGCCGCCGGTACCAGTGAGGTTGCGGTGCGGGCGCTGCCCGCATTGAGCAATCTGCTGGGTATTGCGGCATTGTATGCCCTGGGAAAACGCCTGGGGGGTGTCCGTATTGGGTTATTGGCGGCGCTGCTCTGGGCGGTGCATCCCTTTGAAATCTGGCACTCGCAGGATGCGCGTAATTATGCAATCTGGGCCGGATTAAGCGCGGTTACGTTATGGCTTGGCCTGCGCTCCGTGGAAACGCGCCGCCGGGGTGATTGGCTGTTATTTCTGGTGCTGGCGGTGGTGACAGCCAACGTGTTTTACACGGAACTGTTCTCGCTGTCGGCATTGGCGCTGTATGGTGTTCTGGCCTATCGCCGTGAGTGGCGTCGCCTGCTGCTCTGGTTAGTCGTGCCGCTGCTGGCGGGGAGCAGTGCGGTTCTCTCGTTCCTCGTGTTGCAAGGGCAGTTAGTGGGTAGTGGAGCGTACACCGGAACGATCACTGAAGCGATGAACCCGGCGCGATTGGTGACATGGTTTGTGCCGGTGTTGAACTGGGGCGACACTCTCCCCGCTTCAATCGTCGCGGGTGTATGGCCGGTATTGCTGGTCGCGCTGGCGATTGGTTGGTTGGCGTGGTGGGGGCGTAACCGGAAATACGCGCTGATGCTTTTGCTGGTTGGTGTGCTGCCTTTACTCCTGATTGGGCTGGTGTCCACGCGCTTCAATATCTTTCTGCCCCGTTACATTTTATCTGCTGTTCCGGCCTTCATATTGACACTGAGTGGGTTGGCGCTGTCGGCGTGGTCACGGCGGGCGGTGCTGCTGCGTTTCAGTGGGGTTGTCTTGCTAGTAGGGTGGGGTGGGGCGGCTGGTTTGAGTTTGAATCACTATTTTTGTGACCCGGCCAACGTGAAGTCGGAAGATTGGCCTGAGTTGACCGCCTATCTCCGGGAGTATGTCACGCCGGATGATCTGGTGGTGCAGCTTTCGATAGATGCCGCTTTTGGCTACTACTATGCGCCATCGCCCAGTATCGCGCTGCCTGCCAGCCCCAAACAGCCAGCAAGCGAAATCGAAGCGATTTTGGGGGAAAACAGCGGGCGGGCGATATGGCTGGTGGGACAGACCTTCACGGATTGGCCGAACGCTGGTGTAGTGGAAAGTTGGGCGCAGGCCAATATGCAGCCTGTTCATGATACGCGCGTCGGTAGGCTTCACATTCAAGAATATCTGCCCTGGGATGTGGCCGCTGACGAACTCAGCGCCGAATCGCTGGCACAATTTGGAGGTGTTGTTGAGCTAGTCGGGGCGCGGGTCTTTGAAATGCCGGAGCCAACTGGCGAACTGGTTGTCTGGCTCTACTGGCAACCGCTCCGGCAGACCGATACACCGCTGAAAGTGTTTGTGCATCTCGCAGGGGATATAAACCCGGCTACGGGTTCACCACTCTGGTCACAGGATGACCAGTTCCCCCAGGATGGCCGTGTAGACACTACCAATTGGGCGGTGGGTGATGTGTTCCGCGATGTTTATCGGATTCCGGTTGCTGATGTGCCGTCTGGGGATTATGCGCTGCTGGTCGGGTTATACGACCCGGTGACGAATGAGCGCCTTCCGGTGGGTGAGGGGGATAGTTTTGCGCTCCAGACGGTGCGGAACTAGCCAACTATTCGCTCTGCCCGGCAATTTCAACGGTGAATACGGCAGTATCTGCCTGGTTTTTGTTCACCATCTGGAAACCGACTCGCCTTGGTACGTCGCCCGCAAAATATAGAAGACGGTACTCATGGTTGTCTGCGAATGCTGGTCGGCTCAGTTCTGCGCTCGATCCCGCGCCCATGATTTTGATGGCAAAACCGTCAAACGGTTCTGGATTGCCGCCCTGCGTATAACTGAAGAAAGCGTCATGGGCGGTGTTTTCGTCTATGCTTCCCTCACCACGAATGGTGATGATGACAAAGCCGCTGTAATGGGAATTGGTGAAGTTCGCTCTGACTGTGTTTACTGGCACTTCAACGGTGTCTTTTCTGAAAATGGGCGCTGTTGCCGGAGGTATGATTCCAACAATGGCTTGTGCGGTTGGCAACGAGTCTTCCATGGTCGCCATAAGCTGTGTGATATTTGGCTCTGCGTTATGGTTGAACAGCGTGGGGGCGATTATTTGTCCACAAAGATATAGACTCGAGAAAAATAAAAAGAGGAAAAAATAGTGTTCATAAGTGAGATCTTCTGAAAATTTGGCTTTTAGCCACTTAGTTATGAGGTCAATCAGGGTATCAACCATGTGATATGAGCTCTGGATAACATAGGTTGGCTTGACTTTACGGGGCAGATTTCACTGGATATTGGTCTACAAACAAGGGGTTTTTATGCCCCTTGTTTGCTTTTAACTAAACTTTTTAGTCCATCTGACTCAGACGTTCCTGCCATTTGGCGTACAGGCGGTTATAGACTTCCTCGGAAAGCTCCCCGGAGGCCAGTTTCATATCCAGGTTATCGAGCAGCGCCTGGATTTCCTCTTTGGTTTGCGGGTTCGCCGGGGGTGTAGCCTGCTGCTGGGGTTGCTGGTTGCCCATCTGATTCGCCATCATTTGGTTCATCATCTGTTGCATCATCAGTTGCTGTTGCATCATCTGCTGCTGCACGGCAGCGGAATCGGGGTTAAGCGCCGCGCCAATTTGCTGTCCTACGCCCAAGCCAACACCGGCACCGGCCAGCCCGCCCGCCATGCCAGGATTTTCCGCCGCTTTCTGGGCGATTTGCAGGCGCTGTACTCGTTCCCACAGATCGAGACTGACATAGTTCCGCAGCTCATCCAGCGGGACATCTTTCGCCGTGAAGGGGTTGGCTTCAAAGGCCTTGATGCGTAGGCCGAGCGCCATGAATTTCTCATTGACCTTTGCCAGAATCGCGCCTTCTACGTCGTTAATCAGGGCATTGGCTTCCGGGACACTTTGCGCACCGGATTTGGTCAGGATTTCGGCCAGTTCGCTCAGTAAGATGCTCTGGATGCGGTCTTTGATGTCGCGCAATCGTAACATGGGTTTGCCGACGCCGTATTGTTTGACAAAGCGCATTGGTTCATCCACACCGATGTCAATAATCCCATGTGTGATGAGCAGCACCACGCCCAGGCCGCGTCCAGGGGTTTCCAGCACAACCGGCGGATTGGTTCCCCAACCGACCTGGGGCATGTCTTTGAGGTTGACGAAGTACAGGTCTGCCGTGAAAGGTGTGCGCCCGCTGGTCGCTAACCCGATAAGGCCGGAAAGAATAGGGAGGTTCGCGGTTGACAGGGTGTGTCGTCCTGGCCCGAGTACATCCAGGGCTTCGCCGCCCCGGACGAAAACCGCCGCTTGGCTTTCCCCGACAATCACCTGTGACCCCATGCGCCAATCGCCACTGCCTTGCTGAGGTTCACGATAAGTGAACTCGTCATCCATGACGTTGGTATGGTCAATTACGTCAATAATGCGTGCCATCAAATTGCTCCTTGTGCATAATTGGCTGTGCAGCGGCTCATTATGAGCCAAGCGATTTATCGAGATCGGTCAAAACGCTTTCGCGCAGGGAGAAGGCTTCATTGGCGTCCTGCGAAACCTGGTTTAACGCCGCTATAGCCTCTTTGAGGCCTTCGTTCTGCTGTGCGGCCTGCTGCAAGGTGTCCAGCGCCTCATCGAACTGATCCGCGAAACGAATCTGCGCTTCGTCAAAGCTGTAGAGTTTTTCCATTTCATCCGGGCCAATCTTGACGGCCTCAAAGAAGCCGGAATAACCCGGCGCCGCCGCTTTTACCCGGTCATGGTAGGTCTGTAACCGGGTCTTGGCACTGCGGGTTTCGCTCATGTGCGCCAGGCCGCCGTTATCAAGAATGATATTTTCAATTTCGGTCAGGCGGGCGATGCGTTTCTCGATCAGCCCTGCTACATAGTCCCGGAGCATCCGGTCAGCGGTACGACGCGCCTTGTTATCCAGATACCCCCGGAAGCCTGGAATGCGAGCAGTCAAGTTGCCCAGTTTGCCGCGCTGGCTGACGATTTGATCGTAAAGTTCGGACATATTGTGTTTATTCCTCTCTGTATAGATACATATTCACTATACATCGGATTGGTGTGATGATACCCCTAATTATGAGTGCTGCGATCAAGGTAGGAAATATTCTGTGCCACAGAAGCGGCAGGTCACGATGCCTTTCCCGGCCAATTGAATGTCACCACCACAGTTTTTGCATTTTTCCAGTTCGCGCAGTTGGCTGGCCTGGGATGAATAGAGCGTACCCTGCTCCCAATTAATGTAGCCACTGAACACCTGGAGGCCAACAAGCTGGTGAACCAGGGATTTCACTTTGTCGGCGCTGATATTCATTTCCAGGGCGAGATCGGTAATGTCTACCTGCCCCCGGCTTTTGACAATATCGAGCAGGTTACGCTGTTGGCGCATTTCGGACTCTTCGACCGCCTCTTTGCCGCCCTGAACAACCATAAATATTCCAAAACCCACTAGCAAGGCAACTGGGATGAAGGCAATTCCCGCGCCAACTACCGCCCCACCGCTACTAAGCTGCTCGTTGGAGACTTGCAGCGCCAACCAGAGTCCCGCAATGACGGCAATCGCAAAGCCAACCACCATCAGGATAATTCCCACTAACCGACCTGTATTCATGACAGATTCTTACTCCTCAAGAATATGTGAGATAGGTACATAATAACCGGGATGGATTTGGTATTCTCAAGCCGATGATCGTATGTTTTCAAGACGGGCGAGACATGTCTCGCCCCTGCGAATCCGTGCCATGTTCTTTGGAAACGGTGCTTAGCCAAAGCCTCGGCTGCCACCCCCGCTGGAACCGCCGCCGCTAAAACCACCCCCGCTCCAACTACTGCCGCCGCTCCGCCAATTGCCGCTGCTGCCGCTGCTGGCGGACTGCGGTTTGCTGGTCATCACGCGAGAAGCGGAATCAAGCATATTGGTTAAACCGGTAGAGATGGATTCCAGCCCGCCGGAAAGATTCCCGGATAGATCGTCCAGAGAAAGTCCACCGCTTCCGGCGCGGGCGAGTTCACCGGGCAGCCCTCTGCTGCCGGTCCCTAAACCCTGCGAAAGGGGCGTACCGGCCCGGTAGCCGCCTCGGTACGGGCCACCCATATAAGTCGGATAGTACCAGGTTGGAATCGGCACGTTTTGCATCTGGCTGAATTTGCGAATCCAGGTGCGGTCAATGCCAAAGGCGACGGCATAGGGTAGAAATGCGTCAAAGTTGTGCGCGGCTTCCTCAACCCCGCTGTACTTTTCCAGATTTTGCAGATATTTACGGAATGCATCCCATTTAGCGGCATCCTCCGCCCCTTTACGGGTCTTGGCAGGCATGTGCTGGCCGATAAACATGGCGGCCACCCCAACAACACCCAACGAGATGGGGATGCAAATGAGTGCACCGATGGTGTCTTCCATCGCGCTAAACAGGGCGAAGCCAGCAATCCCCGCGACGGCCAGTATGACCGTTCCCAGTCCCGACCAGATCGCACGGGTGGTGCTGGGCTTAGCGGTGAACAGATCTTCGTCCACCAGCGACTCGTAGAGTTCATCCTGCAACTTGGGGATTACGGTGTAAAAGCGGTTCTTGAGTGAGTCCAGGCTGCGTTCCATCTTCCCGGATGAGAATAGGGCGCTCATCATGCGTTGCTCAAATTTGCGGAGGCCGGTCAGGTCTTTATCCGTTCGTTTAAAGGTAAATGTACTGCTTTTACCGATGCCGAACAGTCCTTCTGATTGTTCTTCCTCCATGACCAGATAGCCCCGATGCGCGAGATCAACGATGGTCGAAATCACGTCTCGCACGTCAGCCTGCTCGTCAAGTAGGGTACCAACTATGGCCGGTGGTAAGTTGTCCGGGGGTTCGGTCAGATAGTCCGGCACCGGGCCGATTTCCGGGTCACGCCCTCGGGTGCGCCACAGGGCATAGATGCCGAGCAGCCCGCCCAGGAAGATTAGAATGCTCAGGGCGATAGCGCCTAAATCAATCAGCGGCTTGGTTGTTTCGTCGTACAGGCGCTGACTATCAAAGGAAGGCTGCCAGGAAGGGGGAGTCGCGTTGGGGTCATGTGGGTACTGTACGCGGATTTCTAAATAGTCGCTGCCGCTTATCGCACCCGTGGCCTGCGCGGTTACGGTGGTGCGATTGACATTGACGGTTGTTGGCGCACCATAGGTTACTACCGGGTCTATGCTTTCGCGCGGGCCAAAGCCGTCGGGCAACACGACTGTGACAGTGCTGCTGCCAATCGTGAAGCCGTAATGTTCACTTGGGATTGCTGTCCACCACAATTGATCGCCACCGTCATAGATTCGCAGGCCACCCTGAACGGTGTATTGAATCTCAAATGTCTGGCTGACATTGCTCAGGGGTTTCGTAAAATAGTAGGTGAGCGCATATTCATTGCCCGCATTTTCAACACAATATGTGCCGGGCTGTTGCGAACAACTCTCACGGAGCGGTGTTCCCGCCTCAGAGACACGGATATTTGAGACGCTGTTCAGATTGGTGAGGGGAATTGAGGCTGCCCCAAAGCTGAATGTACCGCTGAAGCGGACATTGTAGCTTTCGGTCACGTCAAAACGATTGCCGGATGTATTGATATTGTTGATGAGAACATCCCACTTTTCCCAGTAAACCGTCCGTGACTGGGCTGACGTGATCCCAACAAGCAGGAACAACATGAAGAGAGAGAAACCCGCCAGGGATTTTCGCATAGACTTTGCACCTCGTAGCGCCATCACATTCTGTGACAGATTATAGCATGTCTCATGCAATTGTGTGGTGGCGCTTCATGCCTGATCGGTGTAATATCAACGTATGTAGACTGTAACATCCACCCTTGTGTTTATATAACACAGATTATTGAGAAAGTAAGGAGACTTTGTGATGCGACCAATAAAAATAGCCGCTGTTCTGGCGGGTTTGGTCTGTTTGATGAGTTTGAGCATCGGGTTCGTGGCGGCGCAGGATAGCGGCAATGGTGACTCGGCCATCACGCCGACCTTGATACCGTCAATTACGGTGACATTTACCCCGTTACCAACAACTACCCCAACCCCGGTAGTGGAACACCTGGTCAGGCCGGGTGAAAATCTTTACCGGATTGCTTTGCGTTATGGAACAACCATTACAGCGATTGCCCAGGAAAATGGGATCACGAACCCGGCACTAATTCGTTCTGGGGCGGTGTTGCGGATTCCAGGTGTTGTCGCCACGCCTACGCCTATCCCGGTTACTCCGGCGACTCTTGCGCCGACGCCGGTACCCCCGCCAACAGTCACCTATACGGTACGGCCAGGGGATACGTTATTTCGTATCGCGATCAACAACCGCACCACAGTCTCCCAGTTGGTGGCTTTGAACAGTATCGCCAATAGCAACGTGATCTATGTGGGGCAGACGCTGCGTTTGCCGGGTGATGGGCAAAATGTCACTACCACAGTTCCGGTCGAAACAGCCGGTACCGGCGTTTCAACTCAGGGCGCAGGATACGGGCGTGGCATTGAGGTCTATCTGGCTGGACAGGATATGAATACGCTGGTGAACGATTTGCAAGACCTGGGGGTTAGCTGGGTGAAGGTGCGGGTTGACTGGCGTGATTATGAGGCGGCGAAAGGCGAAATTGATTTCTCGATGCTGGATAACGTTGTCGAGACGCTGGATGCCAACCAATTTAACATTCTCATGACGGTATCCAAAGCGCCTGATTGGGCGCGGAGCAGCACGGCTGAAAGTGGCCCGCCGGATGATATGGCTGATTTCGATGCGTTTATGGATGTTCTGGCACGACAGTATGCCGGGCGCGTGGACGCCTATGAAATCTGGGATGAGCCGAACCTGCGCCGGGAGTGGAATAGTTCTGTGTACTCAATCAGCGCGAAAGCGTACGCTGAAATGCTGCGGGGGGCCTACACGACTGTGAAAGCCGCTGATCCGCAGGCGCTAGTGATTAGCGCCGGTTTAGCACCTACCGGGTTTAATGATGGCGTGAATGCAGTCAATGATCGTGTATTCCTTCAGGGTCTGTACACTGAAGGCTTGGCGGATATGAGCGATGGGGTAGGGACACATCCCAATGGCTGGGCGAACCCGCCCGATTCGCTGTGCTGTGCTGCGCCAGTTGGTGTTGAAACGCACTATGAAGACCCCAGCTTCTACTTCCTGAGTACGCTGAACGACTATCGCCGTATCATGACCGAGAATCAGGACGGCAGCACGGCGCTCTGGGTGACGAAATTCGGTTGGGGCAGCAGTGAAGATACGGCGCCGCCGCCTGATTCAATGGTCTATGTTACGTATACCAGCCTGGGCGAGCAGGGGATTTATGATGCCAGAGGATTTGAGTTAGGGGCGGAACTGGGATTTGTTGGCCCGATGTTCCTCTATAACCTGAATGGATGCCAGGTACAGGCAGACGGTGCTGAGACGTGTTATTACAGCCTGCTTGGGCCGAATGCCGCGCCGCGTCCTGCCTATAACGGCGTTCAGGAACTGCGTCAGGATGCTGTAACCACTCCGAACATCACTGAGCCTACGCCTGAACTCTTGCCCACAGCGGAAATGCAGGCCGTGCAACCGCCGACCGCTGAGTCATTGCCGTTCGATGAGCCGGAAGCGACGGCGGAAGCATCGTCCTAGAATCTTGATTAGAGAAAAGCGTTATGGAGAGGGGCTGAAAATGCCCCTCTTTGATTTAGTTAAGAGATTTGAGCGGATGCAGTAGATGGGGTATATAGCTGGCGAAGCTGGTGCGCTTCTGCTGAGAGTTGGTGACGTAAGGTCAGCGGCTCCAGCACTTCAACCTGAGCTCCCCATGAACGTATCCAGGGTAAAAGTTCGTGCCAATCCACGACCTGCATACTGAGTGTGCAGCGTTTGTCGTCCAGGGTTTCAATTCGCTGTGAAGTGTGCCAGATTCGCTCTTTAATCAGGGGGGTTACGTCAGCAGAAAAGGCCAGTACAACCCGTGTTTCCTGGGTGTCCCCACTGGTCATTCCCCACATGCTGGCAAGGAATGGCGCACGATCAAAATCATCAGGAATTTTATAGGTGGTATCCAGCAGGCGGGCGCGACGTACCCATTCCAGCCGCAGACTACGGACGGATTCGGAGAGATGGTCAAAGCCAACCGCATAAAGGCCGCCGGATAGCGTGGGTTCTATGAAATATGTTGAGAACTCCCGCGCTGCAATTTCGCCAGTGCGGGTAGAACTGCTCCATATTTTCAAGTTGCGGGTTTCTACCCAGGCGCGAATCGTCGTTTCGAGGACATCTACATAGCTGCGATCAACCGGTGTAGCGCGACCGGACTCAGCAATATGCTTGATATGTGCCGAGACGGATTGGGGGGTAGCAAGCGCTAGTTTGTTCATGGCTGAAATGACATGCGGATTTTGCTTGTCGGCATGACGTGAAAAGGCGCGGGCAGCCAGAAACAGCGCCACCGCCTCATTCAAATTCAACCGGACGTTCGCCAGATAGTATTCGCGGTTGATGAGGAAACAACCATTTTCCTGCGTGATTGGCACACCATTTTTCTCAAGCGTCGCCAGGTCACGGTAAATGGTTCTCCGGTCTACTGCGCACGCTTCGGCTATTTCCACGACTCGTAACCCGTGACTGCTGCGAAACAACATACGCTCGATTTTCGCCAGGCGTTCGCTGCGGTTATTTAGCCGGATACCCATTTTATAGGCCCTTAAAACTTGCTTGAGTTGAGGCCAGTATAGCAGTTTTTGAAATTGTGCGCTGATGGCGTCTGTATCAATTTTCTGACAATACAACTATTGTGGGCGGGGTGTATTGGTGGGGAATAGAGGGAGTGTCGTAGGTTCGGGTGTATTCGTCGCGGTGGGGGATGGCGTCACGGTGAGTACGATAGTGGCGACCTGGGGTGTCGGTGTGGGCTGGATAAACGAGTCGGATCGTCTGAAAATGCGCAGCGCCAACTGTGAGTCGAACGGCAGCAGCGTAACCTGTAATTGATGGTCATCTCCCACCCGTACCAGTTCTTCACCCAGGATATTCCCAGTGAGCGGATTCCAGATTTCGACAGTATATAGACCAGAGGGCATTTGCGCCAGTGTGTACTGTGCCTGGATAGGCGTGCGCTCGCTGGTCAGAGTTGCTTTCTCCCAGGTGTAATCGCGGTGTTGCAGCCAGGCCAGGGCGACTCCATTGGTCAAGTCACGGAGGGTGAGAACCCGCGCTGGGGCGATCAAACCGCCTACTTCGACGAAGTCGAGTTCCAGCCAGTCATCCCCCGTGTTATCCAGGATGATTTCATGCTCGCCTGAAAACAGGGGGACACGCAGGCTGATATTGGTACTGTTTGCATTCAGATCAAGCGTGAGCGCGCTTTCTCCATCTACGGTGACGGCCAGCCGGGCATTTGCCTGGGACGAGACGCGGCGAACGCCGATTTCAATATAGGCCGGTGTTGGGAGCGAAACGCGGTAGATCTGCGCCTGGCTGAACTGGCTGTTATAGGTCTGCCCATATAGAAAGCTGGATACGTTGTCTACTGGTGGGAATACCCCATCGGGCGAAATATTGTGTGGCTCAATGGTCGCCAAAGGGGGGGCGGAAAACAGCCGGTTGAAATCGCTGACTCGTACCGCTGTATAGGTGTTTTCCTCTTCCGTAATCAATCCAGCCTCAGCGGGTTGTAGGTTGAGGTTAGCCCAGTCTATACCGGTTGTGAAAGCCTCCAGGGGGGTGTATAACGCTTGCAGTCCGCGTGGGATCAGGTAGCTGTACCACCAGTCTGATGCTGCGCCACCGGCTGAACCGGAAAGCGCGGCGGCCCATAAGGTGTTCTGGACGTGGATTCCCTGCAAATCATCGTCCGCCGGTTCGTACCAGGGGTTCAGTGAATAATCCACCAGCAGGGTAGGGGCTGGGTTGGCCTCAAGATAATGGCGAATGACACTGACCGCGCCGGCGACCTGGTCGGAGCGAGTCTCAATCGGGCGGCTCTGGTAAAACTCCCCAGAGGTGAAGTCGAGCAGGGGGTTGGCAGCGATAACTGAGTCGAAATTGAAGGTGCTGGCCGTGACGAGGTGGTGCTGCCCGTCAATCTGCTTGAGATAACTGGCGATATTCGCGAGCCACTCGCCCGCAATTGGGGCATTATAGTCTCCAGTGCGATCCAGGCGATCAATGATCTCCCAGGCGAAGATTTGTGGGCTGTATCCCCAGCGGGCGACAATATATTGCAGGCGGCGGCGAAAGAGCTGTTGGGCGCGTTCGTTATAGAAAAACACGCTCGGTCCAGCGATTGGCCCGCCGTAGATGACATTATAGGGGTTATTGTCCCAATCGGGAGTGGTATCTGGGCGATCAAATGTCGGTGGGATGAGAACCGGTGGGCCACCATAGATGGTGAGCGCCTGATGCCACAACAGCACCAGTTGGAGCTTAATATCGTATTCAGCGGCAGCTTCTAAAATGATGTCCAGACGGGCAGCGGCCTGCTGCGCCTGGGTATAGTCCCCGGCAGGGGCATCCCATTCCAGGCCGATGAACCAGGGCGTATCTATGATTAAACGGGCATAATTGCCGCCGAATTCGTGAAGCTGGCGCAGCCAATTGATATATTGGTTGACGCCACCCGCGTCATCCCATGACCATTTGATGCTGTGACCAATCGGAAAATAAGATTGTCCATTGTCAAACTGAAAATAGCGGTTATTCGCACCCACATGCACGAATCCCGGTTCGGTGCTGGGGGTTACGGTAAACTGACCTTCTTCCAACGTTTCAATGGTTGTCCGGTCGTCCTGCACCTGGATTATGTACGACCATTCCCCGACCTGAAAGGGGGTGAAACGCACTAACCAGACAGGTTCTCCGGCAGGTTGTAAATCCTCTGTCTCGCAATCAGGACAACGATTTTCGTAGGGCTGCATCCAGAAACCGGGAATAACGACCTGTTGCCCATCGGGGGCTTCAAAAATCCCCAGGAGTTCAATGTCGTCCGGGTCAAAAGGGTTGCTATAGGTGGTCGGGTCTACCTGTACCTGGAAAGTGAGCGGTACATAGCGTTCGCTCGTGATTTCCGGTACGGGCTCCTGACTATGAACCGGCGTGACACTCAGAATCAGAATACCGGCCAGAACCCGAACCGCTATGCCCCGGAAGAAGCGCATCGTACCGATTTAACCCAGGCGGGCTTGTAGAACCGCAATATACAGCGGAATCAGGCACGCAACAGCGAGGAACGCCAAGGCGGCCAGCATGATTGTGATGATGTCCAGGCCAGGAGAGATGTCTTCGTGACGGTCTAACGCCTGGGAATAATACTGCCGCCCGGTTGTTTCCCAATCCTGTGGCACAGCGGCCTGACGCGGTGGTGGTGTCTGCCCCGGGGCCTCAAATGGAGAGGGAAGATGAGAGGGTCGGGCGGATTGAGGTGAATTAGGCGCTTCTGGCACGGCACTATAACGCTGAGTCGGTTCGGCTGGCGGAAAACTCGGACGCGGTGCTGTTGGCTGGTAGGGCGGTTGTACCTGTGAGAATGGCAAGTTGGTGGGCGGCGGTGGTGGTGTTTGTGGTTGGGATTGTGCCGGTGGTACAGTCGGTTTCTGCGGGAGTGGCATAGATGATGAGATAGACGGATTTGAAATCGTCTGTTCGCGCCCCCGCGCCCGGTAGCTTTCCAGCACATGGCCTAATTGGTCCGCCATACGATATCGCGCTGATGGTTCTTTGCTCATTACTTTCTGGATGATCTGAGTCAGATTTTCCGGCACATTCGGGTTGAAGTCCGATACACGGGGGATTTGCTCTTTGATATGGGCCATCGCCAGTTCCTGCTGGCTGGCTCCCACGTAGGGTAAACGCCCGGTGAGCATCTCGAAAAGAACAATGCCAATGGCATAGACATCGGAAGCGGGCGTTGGCCGCTCTCCGCGGGCCTGTTCCGGTGCGAAGTAATGCGGGCTGCCCCAGACCACACTTTGCTTTTCACCAGGTTGTGTATCGCTCAATGCTTGAGCGATGCCAAAGTCCGTCACTTTGATTATATCCCCTTTAGTGACCAGGATGTTCTGCGGTTTGACATCGGCATGAACTAATCCAGCGCGGTGAGCAAAGCCGATTCCTGCACAAATCTGGATGGCGAGTTTCAATGTGCGATCCACACTGAGAATGCCTTCCGACTTGATGATCTTCTTCAGGTCTTGCCCCTCAACGAATTCCATCACGATGTAGTGGGTCGGGCCGTCCGCGCCCACATCGTACACGGTGACGATATTCGGATGGGATAGATTGGCAACACTACGGGCCTCGTTGCGGAAACGGGTCAAGAAGGATGGGTCGGATGTCAAGCTGGGACGCAGCACCTTGACAGCGACAGTGCGCCCCAGTTCCACATCCACGGCCTTGTAAATGACTGCCATGCCGCCAGAACCCTGTTGGGCAACCAGCCGGTAGCGATTATTGAGAAGTGTATCGTTACTCATCGGCGAATTGTCTTTCATCCAATTGGTTGATTACGGACGAGTGAGCGGGTCAAAAAGCCGCCGGTATTCAAGCAAAGCACTGCGATCTGTCATAGAGGCGATGTAATCCGCCACCACACGGGGCAGATTCGCCGTTTTGAGTTTCTCCTGATCAGACTGCGGGAGCTGACGCGGCTCGTTCATATAGCTTCGGAATATCTCAGTTGTGAACCGTTCAGCCCGCTTTGCCATCCGAATCACCCGGAAGTGACGGTACATGTGCTGGTAGAGAAACGCTTTAAGTTTCTGGTTGTTGACTTTGAACTCAGGGCTGTGCTGGACAATATTACTATCATGCCGCTGGATGTCTTCCGGCGTTTGCATGTTCAAATCGCTTAGTAGTTGGGTTGTGGTCGTCAGCACGTCACTCACCTGGATGCCAACCAATTCCCGAATGACGCGATGCCGACCAATCTCGTCGAGCGTGCCGCCGTTCCAACCAACATTATCCCGCACCTGCCGCCAGGTTTCCAGTTCGTTAAGCTGTTCTGGTTGGATTAACCCGGCCTGTAGCCCATCGTCCAGATCATGGGCATTATACGCCAGTTCGTCGGCAACATTGGCAATTTGTGCTTCCAGGCTGGCACGAGTCGTCTGGTCGAAATCCGGGAACGCGCTGAAGTCGTACTCGGTTTCGTGCTTGGCAATGCCTTCCAGTGTTTCGTAAGTCAGGTTGAGTCCCGGCCACTCCGGGTAGCGATGTTCCAGCGTAGTGACCACTCGGTAGCTTTGGAAGTTGTGGTTAAAGCCGCTTTCTTCGCCGTATTCCTGCAAAAGGGCGTGCAGGACACCTTCCCCGGCATGACCGAAAGGGGGATGTCCCAGGTCATGCGCGAGGCAAATCGCTTCAACCAGATATTCATTCACCCCTAAGGCCCGCGCCAACGTGCGTCCGATCTGTGCGACTTCCAGTGTATGCGTGAGTCGGGTGCGGTAGTAGTCGCCTTCGTCATTGACGAAAACCTGCGTTTTGTATTCCAACTGCCGGAAAGCCGCCGAATGGATAATCCGGTCACGGTCACGCTGAAAGGCGGTACGATAGCGTGGCTCAGGATTCGGAAAGCGTCGTCCCTGGCTGTTGCCGCTCAATAGCGCATAAGGTGCCAGGGTTTCGGCTTCAACTTTTTCCATATCTTGCCGGGTGACAAACATAATCACTCCAATTCTGCTGCGCCATTATTGTAGTCGCTCCTCACATCTCTCGAAAGTGGGAAAGCGGGAACGCTAGGCTTGCAGCCTGTTGTTACTTTTTGTGGCGTTCTTCCAGTTCGTGATAAACATCATCCAGGGTGATGCCAAGCTGATTCATCAGTACCAGCGTATGGTAGAACAAATCAGAGAGTTCGGCAATCTGAGCTTCGCGCCCCTGTCCCAGAGCGGCGACTACGACTTCAACCGCTTCTTCACCGACTTTCTGAGCAATGCGGTTCACCCCGGCATCAAACAGGCTGTTGGTATAACTGCCGAGGCGTGGGTTGCGCCGGCGATCTTGGATGATGGCTTCGAGTTCTGCAATCATGATAGGTTTGTTTCCTTAGTGGCGAAAATGGCGGGTGCCGGTAAAAACCATTGCGATACCGGCTTTATTGGCGGCTTCAATGACCTGGTTATCTCGAATAGACCCCCCCGGCTGGATGACTGCTGTTACGCCTGCGCTGGCAATGGCTTCAATACTATCCGGGAAGGGGAAGAAGGCATCCGAAGCCATGACCGCGCCTTTTGCCTGTTCCCCGGCTTTGGTCAGCGCCAGATGCACGGCATCTACCCGGCTGGGCAATCCGCCGCCAATGCCAACCGTAGCATTGCGCACCGCCAATACAATTGCGTTCGATTTTACCTGAATAACCGCTTTCCAAGCGAATTGGAGTGCCTCTAGTTCCTCGTTATTTGGTTGGCGGTCTGTTACGGTTTTGAGGACGGTGCTTTCGGGGTCGCCCGTATCGGCGCTTTGCACCAGGATGCCACCATGCACGGAGCGAATCTCGAAATCATTACCCGTAAAGGGCTGCGTAATCTGTACTAACCGGCAGTTCTTACGCCCTGTAGCCAGTTTTTCCTGGGCATTGGCCGAAAATGAAGGCGCGGCAATCGCTTCAACGAATAACGCGCCGAGGGCATCCACAAATTCTTCGGTGACGGGACGGTTTACCGCCAGAACTCCACCAAAGGCGGATACTTCGTCGGACTTTAAGGCCAGCGGGTATGCTTCGGTGATCGTGTTGGCGGTAGCGATGCCGGTGGGGGTAAGGTGTTTGACGATGACGACGGTGGGGTCACTGAAGTTGCTCACAGCCCGCCACGCGGCATCCAGGTCGAGGATATTGTTATAAGAGAGTTGCTTGCCGCCCAGAACCGTGCCGCCCAGTGGGCCGTTTTTCGTGAGGCGGCTGTAGTATGCAGCGGACTGATGTGGGTTTTCACCATAGCGCAGAGTTTCAATCTGCTGCATCCCCAAGGATAGGTGCGGAGGCAGCGTGACGGTAGTCAGGCTGGGAACCATGTCCTGTGATAGGAAGGCATGAATAGCTGTATCGTAATCACGGGTATGTGCAAAGGCTTTCACGGCCAGTTTGCGGCGTGTTGCCAAGGTGACTTCTGCCGTCGCTTTTAATTCCGCCGTCACTTTCACATAGTCAGCAGGATCACAGACGACGGCCACACGCAGGAAATTTTTTGCTGCGCCTCGCAGAAGCGCAACCCCACCGATGTCTATTTTTTCAATCGCATCCTGTAAGGTGACGCCAACCTGAGCGACCGTGTCTTGAAATGGATACAAATTGCAGACGACCATATTGATAGGTGTATACCCCGCTTCATTCAGGGCAGCCATATCGTCATCTTTGTCCTGGGCTAAAATCCCGGCATGAATAGCTGGATGTAGTGTTTTAACACGGCCATGCAGCATCTCCGGCATTCCAGTGACCTGTTCGATTCCGGTGACTGGTAGCCCGGCGGCTTCCAGTGCGTGATACGTGCCTCCACTGGCAACAATATCCCAGCCTAGTTCGATCAGGGTTGAGGCGAATTTAACCAGGTCGGTTTTGTCATATACACTGAGTAGCGCGCGGGGCATAATTGAAAATCCTTGTTGAAGATAAACATGATGCCGCAATCATAACACAATCGGATCACTTTATTTGTTACCGGAGGCGGTGATTATAGCATTGACTTCGCCGATAAATGTCATGAATCCCTCTAAAAAGCGGTCAACGAAATCCTGAGTGATGAGCTGTGCCATCTGCGGCTGCCCTTCGGCTGCTAGTGCCAGGATGGGCGGGCGGAAGTCGCGCAGGGCGAGACAGAGCGTATCATTGTCGTCGGTCATGATACTCCATACCAACACCTTTTTATCATTATCATCTTTGGCGCTGGCAAAACGCGTAATAGATGAGCCGGGTGTGACTCTCCCGACGTTGCTGAAAACTTCTTCGCCTTTGATGGCTTCATTCATGAAAGCAAAGTGACCGGGTAGCCCGTCCATCAGACGCTGCATTGCCCCCGGCAGCCCGGCAATCAGGCGGATGGCAGTTGTACTCATGCTTTCGCCTTCTATAGCGATGGCACGATAGCGGCGCATCACTTCTCCAAATACAGACAAGGTGCTGATATAATCGCCTCTGGCCGTTGAGAACGCTTCCCTTGCCTGACCTTTGCGAAATAACTTGCCATTCAGGGCGTGAAGGAGTTCCAGCATGTGGTCATGCTCCTGTCGGAAGTCAAGAAATGGGCTGCGGAAGGTGCTGGGGAAGAGGCGCTCACGCGGCTCAAAGCGTGACGCATCAATCAGAATCATGAGCGATGGATTGGTTTCGGTCAGGCCGGCAAACATTTCGTCCAGCGCTTTGACCAATATGCGATTCTGGACTTTCTTGTGCATATCATTGAGCGTGCGAGTAAGCTGCGGGCCAGGTGTGTAACGCTGGTTGAAGATGGTGCGATAAAGTACCAGTAAGTCGTTGACGGTAATGCGAATACTGGGTTTGGTGCGGTCTGCCAGGGTGCTGCGAAGCGCGTTCACTGGAGCAATACTGGTGCGGGCTTCGGCGCTAATGAAATTGAAGACTAGGGGGGATTTTTTTATAGCACGTTCCAGATGAGAGTTAGAATCAAGTTTTAGCGTGGTCAGTTTGATTTCGTGTGACAGTTTTGTCTTTAATGCTTTTTGCATATGGAGATGCCGGATAGCTTCATTCGTGAGCATCTCGGCGACCTGCATCGCCCAAGGGCCGTCAAAATAGATATGTGAGAAGTCAAAAACCATACTGTTCTGGGTATGAAACAAGGTGATTGCATGGTCGTTAATTCCTCGGTGCGTTTCTCGGATTTCGCAGAGGGGTAGGCTGCTATCCCGCTGATCCCAGTTAATGAGTATCGGTGCTTGCTGGAGATTCTCAATGTCCCTTTGTTGCTCACGAGAGAGTCTTTTGCGTAGTTGAGCCTGTGCAGCACGTGGCGAGGTTGTGAGCGCCAGGTCGAGCTGAGCTTCAACACTACGAGCGCGCAATATGGCTTCAACCTGGCTATGGACCAATGCCGGGGCAGTGGGGTTTGATGGGTCAATTACCGGGATAAGATAGTATCCACCCTGGTGAATGACACCAACTTGCAGGTTACTTGCACGGATAGGGACGCGCTTTTCGCTGTATTCACCCGGCTCAAGATAGGTTCGAATTGAGAGTTGCTGCTGGTAGGCATGGATGGCCTGTTTGCGTTTCTGCTGTTGCTCAGGGTCATTCCAGATCTGGCTGAACTTTCGCTGCTGCTGCGCTCCGACGGAGTTTAGTTGTTCACTGCAGAACCGTTCAAATTGTTGGTGGCGGTATGCGGGTAGGCTGAGAGTTGCTTCGTTTTCTGGGGCCGCGAATGGGCTGATCTGCTGCCAACTCCGGTGGAGATTTGTCAGGCCGGTTGTTTCTTCCATGACACGCAGTCGAACATTTTCTTCCCATAAATTTGCCGATAGATAAGGGTAATCCCGGAGCAACCACATGGCCGATAAGACCCAAGCGGTTAATTCCTCGGCGGGGGAGGGGGACGGTCTCAATTTTTTGACGACCTGCTGGAAGCGCCGTGTTTCGTTGCTATGGCGAGCGGCGTCTTCACGCAACCCAAATTCCACGTAAAACTGCCATGCGCCTTCTGGTAAGAATTCATCAGGATTTGCGCCAGCCAGCCGGATGAGCATATTTAACCCAACCAATACTGTCGCCGGGCCGAGAAACATCATCCGGTAAAACGCATTATTGCGAATGATTGCCAGGCCTTTGAAGAGCGAATTGAAATACATACGCCCTTCGCTAGAAGGGGTGCCACGTCCTTTGGCGTTGAGAATCCCATTGAACACGAACCCGACGACATTGCCAGCCGGGAGAATCTGCGAAATCAGTTCGATTAGCTCTTCTCTTTCAGGGACGGAAACATGCGATGGTTGATCGGATTGGTGCGCGGTTTCCGTGACCATCTTGCGGAGGCTGGTTGCGGTCATCTGGGTCGCCTCTAAGACAGCTTGTTGGTCCATACTGGTCGTATCACTGTAGTCCATTGTTCATGCCCCCTCATCTGATAGCCCGGTTGAAACAGCTCCGTAGAGCAGATTGTAACCAGAGGAGGATAGATGTTAAAAGACAGTAATTGGTCATGGGTTTGATGAGAATTTGATGAGGATTAATTGTGCAAAATTTCACAATTATGATACGATCGTGTCGCAAAGTTCGTTTCGCTGAGTGGAAATGAGGGAGTCCGATGGCGAAACCTGATCGTCCCCGCATTGTCATTATTGGTGCTGGTTTCGGCGGCCTGTATGCTGCCCGTACACTGGCAAAGCAACCCGTTGATGTCCTGTTGATTGACCGACGGAATTTTCATACATTCACACCACTGCTCTATCAGGTGGCGACCTGTGGCCTTGACCCCAGTGAAATTGCATACCCGGTGCGCACTATTTTTCGGGATGTATCGAATGTGCGTTTCATGCTAGGGGAAGTGACGAGCTTGGATGCAACAGACCAGATTATTGAGGTTCAATCTGACGGCGCGACTTATCGGGAGTCTTATGACTATCTGATCCTTGCTACTGGGAGCGTGACCAACTATTTCGGGATGGCTGACCTGGAGTCAAACAGTTTTGGACTGAAGGACTTGTCCGATGCGGTTGTGCTGCGGAATCATCTGCTCAAGCAATTTGAACGGGCAGCGTGGAGCCACGACCCTGCCTATCGGGATGCCCTGACCACCATTGTGATTGTCGGGGGCGGGCCAACCGGCCTAGAAACCGCTGGGGCGTTATGTGAGTTGTACAATTACGTGCTGCATAAGGAATATCGTGACCATACGTTTGCCGTTCGTGTAATTCTGATAGAGGCTTCCGACCGTTTGCTTGCGCCATATCCCGAATCGCTGCAAAAAGCGGCGGTAACGCAGCTTGAGTCGCTAGGTGTGGAGGTGATGCTTGAGAGTGTCATTGACCATGTGACAGGGGAGGGGGCTTATCTGCGTGATGGCCGTTTTATCCCGACACGGACCCTGGTATGGGCGGCTGGCGTAAAGGCATCCCCGATTGGTGATCTTTTAGGTGTACCTCTGGGGCGTGCCGGGCGAGTCCCGGTTGAACAAACGCTGGAAGCAATAGGCCATGAACGGATTTACGTGGTCGGTGACCTGGCTTACCTAGAAAATGAGCGGGGTGAACCTTACCCGATGCTGATTCCAGTTGCCAAGCAGCAAGGGGTACTTGCCGCGCAGAACATCATGTGGCGGATACAGGGCGAGGCGCAGAAGTCCTTTCATTATACTGACCGAGGTCTTATGGCGACCATAGGCCGCCGTAGAGCGGTTGCGTGGCTGTATTATCGGGTGCAGTTGCAAGGATTTATGGCCTGGGCCACATGGCTGAGCGCTCACTTGGTTTGGTTACTGGGATTCCGCAACCGCTTCAGCGTTTTCTTTAGTTGGGTATGGAATTACCTTACCTATGATCGCTCAGTGCGAATCATTCTGGAGCATCGAGGATTGGGCGACCCTGCACAGGGAAATGAAATGTCTACGACTGGACTGACGACTGTGGACTGAGTAAGAATCTCTATTCGTTCCAACGTGCTACAGGCCCGATTTCTGGGCATCTTCTTTCGTCCAGCCCGAATCTTCGGCGTTAAGCTGAGGGCGGGCTGGACGTTCGATCACGGCGAACAGGAACAGACCTGCAAAACAAACCACGAGTAAGCCAATTGCCAGCGGGAACGCGACGCTGAACCCCCCGCGCAGAATCAAGCTGGCAAGCACAGTGGGGAGGACACTGACAAAGGCTGCTGTACCCACATAATGAAAAACATGCGCCAATGCGCCGCCGTAGATGGGTTCTTTGCGTATTGATCGGCGGGCGACAGGGATGGCGAACACCAGTCCCAAACCCAGGCCAATCAACAATGCGAGTATGACATTATCCATTGTGACCTACCACAGCGAATAGATGAACGGTTGTGTGGCTGGATTACTGCCCAGGATGATGATGACAATGATGATTGCCAACATAAGCATCATCGGGATCAGCCAGTAAAGTTTACGTTTCCACAGGAACAGGAGTAATTCCCCGAATATTCCCATCCGAACCAGCATATCACGCATCGTTTTTACTCCTTATTCCGGTTTCCTGACCAGAAACGAACCCATCACGAGCAGGTCAATATCACTATTCTGGAAGGTATTCCAGGCGTCGCGGGGTGATGTCACAATTGGCTCACCGCGCAGATTAAAAGATGTGTTTAACAGTACCGGAATGCCGGTTGCCTGCCCGAAGCGTTCAATAACACCGTAGTAACGGGGATTTGTTTCCCGCTCAATGGTTTGCAGTCGCCCCGTACCCTGGTGACAGACCGCCTGTATCTGCTCCTGTTTATCGGGCTTAATCGGGCTGACCATCAGCATATAGCGGGGCGCTTCATGCTGCTCAACACCTTTATAGTCGAAATACTCAGCAGCGCGGTCTCGCAGGATGACCGGCGCAAACGGACGAAATGGCTCGCGGTACTTGATTTTGGTGTTGACGATTTCTTTCATCTCGTCCCGGCGCGGATCTGCCAGGATGCTGCGATTGCCCAACGCACGTGGCCCCCACTCAAAACGTCCCTGGAAGAAGCCGACGATCTTTTTACGAGTGAGTTCCTCGGCCAGAACATCTAGTAATTTATCATCATTATCCAGGAATGATTCGTATTTAACCCCTTTTGTCGCCAGGAAGTCGCTGATTTCACCATCGCTGAATGCCTGCCCCCAGTAGGCGTTGGGCATCACCCACTGTCGTGGCTTGCCGAGGACAAGATGCCATGCCCACAGCGCCGCCCCCAGTGCGCCGCCATCGTCCCCGGCGGCTGGTTGAATATAGATTTCCTCGAATGGCGTCTCGTTCAGTAGGCGATAGTTGGCTTTGGTATTCAAGGCCACACCGCCGGCCATCACTAGCTTGTTCAGGCCGGTTTTCTGGTGCAGGTGATTAGCGATCGTAATCAGCGCGTCTTCTGTTACCCGCTGGATGCTGGCTGCGACATCGGCATAGTACTGGTTCATATCCATCGCAGCTTTTTCGGCGGCGCGTTCCGGGTTGGTATCCACTGTGAAGAAATCTGATTCCGGTGGGCGGGGGGCGCCGAATAAGTCTACAAACCGCTGACTATAGCTTTTGGAGGTGGAGTGGTGGAAACTGAAGTAATCCATATTCAGGCGGAAATTGCCGGTGGCCGAGTCTTGCTGGAAGACTTTCTGAATCTTTTCCACGTAGCGGGGCTGACCGTAAGGCGCCATTCCCATGACTTTGTACTCGCCGTTATTGACCCGAAAACCCAACCAGGCCGTAAAAGCTGAGTACAACAAGCCGATAGAATGCGGGAAACGCTGCTCCTCAAACAGCGAAATCTCATTTTTCCCCTCAGATTCGCCGCTCCATATGCTGGTTGCTTTTCCAAGTGTGGTCGTTGTCCATTCGCCCACCCCGTCTATTGTCAAAACCGCCGCTTCCCGGAATGGGCTGGCGAAAAACGCGCTGGCGGCGTGGCTCATGTGGTGATCGCAGAACAAGACGCGATCATAGCGCACACCGACTTTTTGCTGGATGATGTTCTTGATCCACAGTTTGTCTTTAAGCCAACTGAGCATGGCGTCATGCCAGACATCTACTGATTGGGGGAATGTGCCAAGCGCGGTTTGCAGAATACGCTCAAATTTCACCAGGGGTTTTTCATAGAACACGACATAATCCAGATCGCTGCCAGTGATTCCTGCTTGTTTGAGACAGAATGCAATGGCCTGTGCCGGAAACCCATTGTCATGTTTTTTGCGGGAAAAGCGTTCTTCCATCGCGGCTGCGACCAGTTCGCCATCGTAGATCAGCGCGGCAGCCGAATCGTGATAAAAACAGGAGATACCCAGAATATACATAGTTATCCTTGCCGTTTGGCGGCTGTGAGTTCGTTTTCTACGGGGTCGCGCCGTAACCAGGCGGGCGAGATAATTGGCGTGAGGTTCAGCGGGTCACTAAACAAGCGTGTTCCCAGCCCGAAGGGGACAAGAATAGTATAGTAAAAAGCCGTCGCTATTAATCTGCTCTGTATGTCTCCTACGATCCCGCCAATAATTTTGAAACGATCCCAGGCCAGGTCAAGAATTTCGCGCACAGGGCATTCTCCGATATATGCTAGATTGAGCATTATACACTATCCGTCCTATCGCTCCACAAGGGGGCAGGTCGATGTAATCGTATTGAACAACGCGATCAATTAGAATTGGGCTTTGGAAATCCAATGCGTGCTGGTTACAATACGGAGTAAAATTGCTCTACGTATTCAGGATAGGGAATTCCGAAATTATGGATGCACAAACATTGTTGCAGAAACGCGATGTAAAAGCCAAACCTCATCTGGAACAATACGCGCCCATGTGGATTGTGGATGAAAAAGTGATCCCCGAAGAAGATGCGGTTCAGTTCAATGCAATTTTCCAGCATAATCGCTATGGGTGGGTGAGTCGCCGGTATCGTTACGACGGCTTTAACGATGTCCTCTACTACAAAGGTCAGACGGCAGCATCTGAAAGTATACTAGGCGACCTAAACGATGTCGAACCGTATATCGTGGCTGACGTGGCTGATATTCCGAATGCTTACGGCGGTTAAGAGCCGAATTTCGCCGGAGAATACTTTAACTGGTTAAAGTTTGCTAACAGTTGATTAGCAATCGTGTTCCAGGTGTAATTCTGTGCCAGGTTAGACGCAGCCTGGCCCATTTCTTTGCATTTCTCCGGGTCAGCCAGCAGGGTTGTGATACATTCTGCTAGTGCCTGAGGTTCGCGCGCGGGGACAAGAAACCCGGTCTGTCGATCCCGTACCAGGAAGGCCAGCCCGCCGACCTGTGAAGCAATGACTGGTGTGCCAGAGGCCATTGCTTCGAGGGCAACCATACCAAAAGATTCATAGTCCGATGGCATAATCACTGCTACCGCCGCGGAATAATAGTAGGGTAGAAGTGCCTGATCTTTTGCCCCTAAGAACGAGACAATGCAATTCAGGTGAAGCTCTTCGCTCAGCATTTTCAGGCGAGATAGTTCAGCATCAGTGGTATCCTGTGGATCACCGCCGATAATTGCAAAGCGAAGATTCTGAAGCAGGTCTACACTTTGATGGCGGATAAACGCCAGTGCTTCCAGAACAGTATCCACTGCTTTGAGAGGTTCGATACGCCCGACAAACAGCAGTAGTTGCGTATCCTGGGGGATGCCTAATTGCTTCTTAGCGATATCCTGTGAGACAGGCTGAAAGTGATTGACGTTCACGCCCGGCGGCACAATTGTGATTTTCCGGCGGTCAGCCCGGTACAACCATAAAAGCTGTGCCTGCTCAGCAGGCGTCGCCGCGATGATGGTATCCGCCCACTGGACGATCTGTGTCTCGATCCCGATTCGTAAATCAGAGGTGATGGTGGGGGTATAGCCAGGTAGTATTCGGTTTTTCATGTGTCCCAGGGTATGGAACATGATGGCAAAAGGAATACCCCAGACTTCTTTGAGTTTGTTGGCGACCCATCCACTAAGCCAGTAATGAGCATAGGTGACATCATAGCTGGTGTTCTGGCGTGTTGCGAAGGCGATTACCCCGGCGGTGAATTCCGAAAGATGAAGGAAGAGTTCATCCGGCCCAAGCGATTGATTGCCGCCAGCGGAGACGTGAATCACCCGAACCCGATTCCCCAAAGAACAGTCAATTTCTGGTTGCGTGGGGGATGTGCGCCGTGTGAAAATATCCACGGCGATACCTTGCTGTCCTAACTCGGATGCAAGTTCGCGGACGTACACATTCATACCACCGGTTTTCTTTCCACCGAGCGGGGCTAACGGGCTGGTGTGTACACTGAGCATCATGATCCGCTGAATGGACATGGTGAGTCTCCCTAGTGCGCTTCTAGCTTGAATAAACGTGTATCCTGGCCGCCCATTTGGTATTTGTACGTTTCGTTCCCGCGTAGAAAGTCAAAGATTTCACGCCGGTTCTCAATGGCGTAACGAATATTATGCCCCAGCAGGACAATCCCCGGACTCAGATGCCCGAAAGCCCCAGGGAGCAGCCCGGAATTGTAGACCAGAATCTGGTTATCGTAATCAAAGTTCAGGTACGCTGCCGCTGCTGTGCCATCTACTGTCAGGAAGCTGAGTTGCAACCAACCGCGCTTAAATAGGATCGGCGATATTTTCTTGAAGAACATCACGTTTTGTTCGTCTTCCAGGAATCCGGCTTTTTCTTGATGACTGGCAGCCATTAATTCCAGAAACCGCTCTAGCTCTTCATCCAGATTATGTTCTGGCCCAACGATATACCAGTCCAGTTTTTCCGTTGCGCCCTCCGCCCGACGCAGTTTGCGGCGCAGTTCGTGGCGATATTTCTTGCCTAGGTTCGCAACATATTCTTCCCAATCACCAGGAAGGTTAATAATCGGACAGACTTCCTGCTGTGTGTAGGTGGCTGTAAAACCGGCCTGCTTCAACAGGCGTGGGAGTCGCGTGATGGTTTCAGAGTCTTCAGCGATATTACACAGATCGAGGCTGTCGAACATATCCCGATGAGCTTGCAGGTGATCGGTCAAGGCTGCCAGAACCTGCTCCACGTGGTCACGGTCTATGATAAGGTCGAGGTAATCAGAAACATCCACGCAGCCGATGCTGTGTACGATGAGTCCTTGTTCCTGGTTGTGTTCGATAAACCAGGGGGCAATTCCGATTAGTTGGTCATTTTCATCGTGAATGGCTATGGCCCAGAGGTCGCCAGGGTGGTAGGCCTCCCACCAGGTAGACTGCCACTCCCATGTACTGAATATCCGGTTGTGGGTACTGCGGTAAAGCAGGCTATTCCATTCGGATTGAAGTTCCGAAAACAGACTCGCATCTTGATAAATCGTAAGCCGCATTAAGGATGCTGCTCCTTTGGGTAGGTTGCGCGAATGTTAGCTGAATATTGAAGATGGAAACTTGAAAATTATAACATTAACCGGGTTATGCGTTCAAGTGGGTTTATAGCCATTATAAACAAACCGCTCGTTTGCGGGCGGTTTGTTTATCAAAGACTTATGTTTTAGGCGTGATTCGGTAGATGTGTTATGCCTGCTGTGCGGATGCCTGTTTTTTCTCGTAGGCCAGGGCAAGTTTGGTGTTTACATCAAACAGGTGCATATTGTCCATATTGAAGACGACACCCATGCGATGGCCGACCCGTGCCGCAGTCCGTGGATCCATTCTGGAAATGAAATTGCTTCCCTGTTCTTCCAGATAGACCACCATTTCATTACCCATCTGCTCGACTACATCTACATTGACCTCAAGATGGGCCGGTACAATGCCAGAGGGGAGATAGTTGGCATCATGAATGTCTTCCGGGCGAATACCCAGGACAACTTTTTGCGATGTATGATCGCGGTAAATATCTTCCTGACCCTGCGGGATTTCCAACTGGAAGACGCCGGTATCAGCTACCAGTTTGCCGTTGTTGTTTACCAGTGTCGCATCAAAGAAGTTCATCGCAGGACTGCCAATAAACCCGGCTACGAACAGATTGCGTGGATTGTGATACAGATTATAAGGGGTATCAATCTGCTGGAGTTCGCCCGCGCTGAGGACACAAATCCGCGTCCCCATCGTCATAGCTTCAACCTGGTCATGGGTCACGTAGATAAATGTGGTTCCCAGGCGTTGGTGCAGTTTGCTAATGAAAGAACGTGCCTCAACACGGAGTTTAGCATCCAGGTTGGAGAGAGGCTCGTCCATCAGGAAAACTGCTGGCTCGCGGACAATCGCACGCCCAACGGCCACACGCTGCCGCTGACCACCGGATAGCTGACGGGGGCGGCGATCAAGGAGCTGCTCGATACCCAGGCTTTTAGCGGCTTCCCGTACACGCTGATCTATGATCTGTTTCGGGGTTTTACGCAGACGCAGACCGAAAGCCATGTTATCATATACTGTCATGTGCGGATAAAGCGCGTAGCTCTGGAACACCATAGCGACATCGCGATCTTTGGGAGCAACGTTGTTGACGACGCGGTCCCCAATTAAGATTTCACCGTCACTGATTTCCTCAAGACCGGCCAGCATTCGCAGGCTGGTTGACTTGCCGCAACCGGATGGCCCGACGAATACGAGGAATTCTTTATCGGCAATTTCAATGTCCAGGTCTTGTACAGCGACGGTTTCATTGAAACGTTTCCAAACGTGACTGAAGGTTACACTTGACACTAGTTTCCTCCGTGGGTTGATTTATATACTAAAGGTTTATATTCGTTAATTTTGCACAAAGATTTTGCAATTGAAATGATTATAAGCCGCTGATCGTGAAATTGCAACAAATTGATGGGAATTTACCAATTTAAGATCGCGACGATTATACCGTGTTCGTTTGCCTTGTGAAAGCCAGATAAACCCAATCGCGGAAGCCCGTATTACCGTCTATTTATCGTCTAATTTCGACACTTAGGGTTGAAAGAGGTTGAGGCCTATGGAGCATATAAATGCTGAAATTATCAGTATTGGTACTGAAATTCTGTTAGGTGAAATCACGGACACAAACAGTGTGTTTATTGCGCGTACGCTGCGTGATGTCGGGGTCAATGTGTACTACATGAGTTCGGTGGGGGATAATGAACAGCGCATATCTGATGTGATTCGGGCGGCATTAGCGCGGGTGGATGTCGTCATCACCTGTGGCGGGCTGGGGCCAACGGTAGATGATATGACGCGGCAGGGAGTCGCTGCAGCTACGGGACGAGGATTAACTTTTCATCAGAATCTTTTTGACGCGATTTCCGAGCGATTCGCGAACTTCAAGGTACGAATGACACCCAACAATGCGCGCCAGGCTTACCTCCCTGATGATGCGCTGCTGATTGAAAACCCGGTGGGGACTGCGCCCTGTTTCATCGTGGAATACCAGGAGAATAAGGCTGTTATTAGCCTGCCAGGTGTGCCGCGTGAGATGAAGTACCTGATGATCGAGGCAGTTATTCCCTATCTGAAGCGCCACTATAACCTGCAAGAGACGATTATCAAGGCGAGAGTGCTGCGGACTGCTGGCATTGGTGAAAGTACACTGGACAGTCGGATTGGTGATGATCTGCTCCAGCAAAGTAACCCGACAGTTGGTCTGGCGGCCCATGCTGGACAGGTGGATGTCCGAATCACGGCCAAAGCGACCAGTGTTGAAATTGCCAACCGCATGATTGATGAAGTTGAGGCTATTTTGCGGGAACGTATTGGGACTTATGTGTTTGGCATAGATAATGAGCGTATTGAGGGTGTGCTGGTGCAGTTGCTCACCGATAACCAGGTGAAAGTAGGGCTGCTACAAGCGGGTGTTGGCGATGTGATTGGCACACGGATACGTGAAGTTGATTCTTCAGGACAGGTGATTGCCTCCTCAGAAGTCTATACATCCCCCGGTGAGCTTCAAGCAAAGCTGGGAATAGGGGAGGGGGTGAGCCTGCGTGATCTGGCGGAGAAGGCCGCGGAAGGTGCTGCGCAACAGTCACCAGAGGCATTGGGGATGGCTGTCGTGAGTCACCCGGAAATGGGCGAGGATCACGACGATAGCGAGTCCGGCACGGCTATCGCGGTGTATTTCGCCGGGCAGAAGCAATCACGGGTTTACGGGTTCGGTGGGCAGTCGGAGGTTGCGCCTGAATGGACGAGTACCTGGGCGATGTCTATGGCGTGGCGCATGTTGAAAGAGAAATTTGCGGAATGAACGCTCTGGACATCACACTAAAATTGATCGGAACGGGCATGTTGCAGTTTGGTGAGTTCCAGGTGAATCATCACTTTGACCCGCTGCGGCTGCAGCTTGAACTCCTGCCCGCATATCCGGCATTTCTGGGGCAGATCACAGCAGAGATTGGCGAACATATACGGAATACCGGTGCTGAACGCCTGGTTGCCATGCCTGATGCGATTCCGCTGGGTGTTGGAGTGAGCTTACAGACCGGGATTCCCCTGGTTTACAGTCGCGGGCAAGGTGAACCCCCGGCTTATGATCTAGTAGGAGCGTATGATTCAGGCCGCCGGGCGGTTGTGCTGACGAATATATTCGCTGCTGACGCTGCCCTGCTGCGGCTCGTCAACAGCGCCCAGCAGGTAGGGTTAAAAGCCAACGCGGTCTTCGGACTGATTGACCTGGAAACAGGCCACTTTCCATCTGATATTGAAGTGATTTCGTTGGTGAGTCTTTCAGCTGTTCTGGACGTCCTCAAAGAAAAAACCCTGCTTCCGGCAGGGCAAGTTGCTTCTGTATATGAATGGATAGGGCGAAAGCGGCTAACCTGAGCCGGTTTTCGTATGTTTTCAACCGGGGCGCACGTCACGCGCCTCTATGAATCTCACTATGGCAAATGACTTTCTGGTTTGGAGAGCTATTCGTCGTCCAGGGAGAGCAGCGCCATGAATGCTTCCTGTGGAACTTCCACCGAGCCGATCATCTTCATGCGCTTCTTGCCTTTTTTCTGCTTTTCCAACAGTTTCTTCTTACGGGTAATGTCGCCACCGTAACACTTTGCCAGCACGTCTTTGCGCAGCGCTTTCACGTTAGCACGGGAGATGATGCGTTTGCCCGCTGCGGCCTGAATCGGCACGACAAACTGCTGGCGGGGGATTAAATCTTTCAACTTGCTGATGAGCCTTTGCCCTTTGTGGTAGGCATCATCCCGGTGGACGATAATCGCCAGCGCATCTACCGGCTCGTTATTAACCAGGATATCCAGCTTTACCAAGTCGCCCGAACGATAGCCGTCAAACTGATAATCCAGACTGGCATACCCCTTTGAGGCGCTCTTGAGACGGTCAAAGAAATCTACGATGACTTCCGAAAGCGGGATGCGGTAATGCAGGATGACGCGCTGGGTATCGAGGTACTCGGTTGTCTCGTATTCCCCGTGTTTCTTGATTGTCAGATCCATAATTGGCCCGATAAACTCCTGGGGGGTATAAATCTGAATTTTCATCCAGGGTTCCCGCACTTCGCTGATGACCGCTTCATCCGGGAGTTGCGCCGGGCTATCAATTGTGATGAGTTCCCCGTTTGTTTTGACCACCTGATACTCTACGCTGGGCGCAGTGGCAAGAATGTCCAGGTCGTACTCACGTTCGAGACGTTCCTGGATAATCTCCATGTGGAACAGCCCCAGAAAGCCGACGCGAAACCCAAAATTGAGTGCCTGTGAGGTTTCCGGCTCGTAAATGAGGGACGCATCGTTCAATTGCAGTTTTTCGAGCGCATCTCGTAAATCAGGGTAATCGTCGTTGTTGGTCGGGTAAAACCCGGCGAACACCATCGGCTTGACCTGCTTGTAACCTGGCAGCGGGGTATCCGCACCACCGCTCGCCAGCGTGATTGTATCCCCGACGCGGCACTCCCGAACCGTCTTGAAGCCGGTGGCAACATAGCCGACTTCGCCCACCTCAAGACGGTCTATCGCCCGCATATCCGGGTTAAATACCCCGATTTCAACGGGTTCAAATTTTGCATCCGTAGCGATCAGACGCAAAACATCCCGCTTATCCAAACGGCCTTCAAAGACCCGCACATAGGCGATGACGCCTTTGTAGGAGTCATAGTGTGAGTCGAAAACCAAAGCCTTCAGCGGCGCATTCGAGTCGCCTTTGGGCGGTGGAACCTGGGTGATGATGGCTTCTAATACATCCTGAATGCCGGTTCCTTGTTTGGCGGAGATAGGAATCATCGTGTCCGCCGAAACACCAAGCAGGTCTTCCAGTTCTTTTGCAATGTCCTTAGGGCGGGCTGCGGGGAGGTCAATCTTATTGATGACTGGGAGTAGTTCCAGGTCTTGCTCCAAAGCCAGGTACAGATTGGCGAGCGTCTGGGCTTCGACTCCCTGGCTGGCATCCACGACCAGTATTGCCCCTTCACAGGCCTGTAATGCCCGGCTGACTTCGTAGCTGAAGTCCACATGCCCTGGGGTGTCAATCAGGTTGAAGATATAGGCTTTGCCGTCTTTTGCCAGGTATTTCATGCGCACGGCGGAGGCTTTGATGGTGACGCCGCGCTCGCGTTCTAAATCCATACTGTCGAGCAGTTGGGCGTGCATGTCACGATCACTGACAGTCTGGGTCAGTTGTAACATGCGGTCTGCCAGCGTGCTTTTGCCATGATCTATATGGGCGATGATTGAAAAATTGCGTATGTTTTCCTGGCTCATGGTCCCTACCTATTCATCATGACCGGTATTATACCGTGTGGGGTGATTATCCGTGTAGGGTGGTTCGGATGAGGGTGTCCAGGTCAAGGGGAGCGGGCTGGTCTTCACCCTGCGCCAACCACACCAGAAATTCGGTGTTTCCCGCCGGGCCTTTGAGGGGTGAAGTGGTCAGGCCTTTAATCGCAAAACCTGCTTCTGTGGCGAAGGTGAGGATTTCTGCAATCACGCGGGCATGAATGTCCGGGTCTTTGACCACGCCGCCTTTGCCCACGTCGCTTTTTCCAGCTTCAAATTGCGGTTTGATGAGCGGAATGACATCGGCCTGGGGTGTGAGCCACTTTTTCACCGCCGGGAGCAGCAGTTTGAGCGAAATAAAAGAGGCATCAATCACGGCGAGGCTGATGGGTTCCGGCAGAGTGTTGACATAGCGGGCATTCACACGCTCCATCACAATGACACGCTCGTCTTGGCGCAGTTTGTAATGAATTTGGCCGTAGCCTACGTCCAGCGCGTATACCCTTGCTGCCCCATGCTGTAACAGACAGTCCGTGAAGCCACCGGTACTCGCGCCGACATCCGCGCAAACCCGCCCGGTTATGGGAATGGCAAAGGCATCTAACGCGCCCGCCAGTTTATCCCCGCCCCGGCTGACGTAGCGCGGCTTGCTTTTGGCGGTGATGATTGCCGCCACAGCAACTCGAGTGCCGGGTTTGTCTACCCGTTTCTGGTCAACCAGAATCTCCCCGGCCATAATCATCGCACGGGCTTTTTCTCGGCTGGGGGCTAAACCCTGTTCGTATACCAGAATGTCGAGACGTTGTTTTTCGGCCATGCGGCTAATCACGAGTCAGATAAATGGTTAAATCTAAAGGTAGCTTCGTTTCGGCGGTGATTTCCACCCCATCAGCAGTAATCGGCAAATAGCCGTCCGCTGCGATGACCACACTATAAGGGGCATCGAATTGAAGTGGCCGGTCTAACTCGAATTCACCGTTTTCATCCGTGACAGCGAGGGCATAAATCATGTTTTGATCCCAGGAGTCGACAAACTCGCTCACAGAGAAGTCTTCGCTAATCAGGATAAAGGTTACGCCGGGGATGCCCTGCCGGGTATCCGTATCCAGTATTTTACCCCGGAGTTGAACGCCGCCAGCCTGGGCAAAGCGATCAATCGGAAGCTGACCGATCCCTACCTGCGCCTCGGCAGCGGCCAGGGGTAAGTTGTTGATGAGGAACTCAACGCGGTAAGTACCGTCCGGGATGCTGGTCGGGTCACTTAACTGTACCAGATAACCCGCCCCACTTTCCGCCTGACTCCAGGGAACTATCTGCTCGTAGAAAATATTGCCATCCACTGACCAGCGCATCGTCCATATCGTGCCGGAGCCAATTTGCTGCCAGTCGGCCAGCGCGTACAAATCGCGTACCGCACTGGGAAAATTGCTGATTGGCGAGGCGGAAAGCGCTTCGGACGCACTGTTCGCCGTCGTAAAGTGAAGATTGGTAAAAATATCGGCATACGCGCCCTGCTGCGACCCGGCAATCACCAGGTCAGACTTCGCCGCTAACCGCCCGGAGATGTAGAGTTCAAGCCGGTACGTTCCTGGTAACAGGCCGTTAGAGGCCTGGATGCTGGTGGTCATGTCGCCGTTGGCTCCGGCGTCCCAGGTGTTGGTCTGCCGTGAGAATTCAACCCCGTTGTAATACCACAAACTGACCCATTCGACGCCATTTTCCATATTCTGGTAGATGAAACGTGCCCCCGCGACATTGCCAGTTGGTAAAACGAAGCCATTTCCCAGTGGATTGCCTCGTAAATCCAGAATGCCGAACACAATATCGCGGAATGTTGGCGAAAGTTCCGCTGCGCCGCCAATATTCAGGCGGGCTGTACCAGAGGTGACACCGTTCACAAACAGCGTGAATTCATAGACGCCATTCGCCCAGGGTTGATTGGCGCTGCCGATATACCACAGGCCGTTTTCCCCGCCGCTCCAGCGCACGGGCGCGAGGCTGAAGGTCGGGTTGGGGATGCCGTTGGTAGTGACCCGTAGTTCGTATACTGTTTCCGGCGTCATGTTCGCATAGTCAAAAAACAAATACAGCCCGGTACTCCCGGCAGGGAGATTGCCAATGACCGCCGTTGGCATACCCGCTTCGTTGACCGACGGCGCAAAAAACAGATTCTTAAACGTTGGAGTTCCTGTGCCGCTGAACTGTGAACCGGGCGGGTCAGGCGTCGTGACTGTTAATCCCAGAGCCGCACCGCGCAGCAGGGGGCGGGCAAAACTGGCAGGCCGCAGCGCGTTGATAAACCCGCCCACCGGGATGCAAATATCGTTGTTATTAACTAATCCATCCCCGTTGGTATCCTGCAATGGTTGGCAACTCGTATCCGTGCCAAGCGAAGTGATAGGTGCTGTCGTGGGAATCCCGATAAGCTGCCCTGCGGCGTTGTAGGCACCCCCGCCCGACATCGTTCCCGGAATAACCGCACTGGTTTTTATCCAAGCTTTATCGCCCCCGCGCGGTTCAGCCGTGAAACCAACAATGGTTCCCCTGGCAATACCTACGGAGTCGCTCCCAATCCCTGGATAGCCGACTACGGTGATCGTCTGGTCAAGCTGAGTCGCGCTCGAATCGGCCAGTTCAACGAACGGCAGTGCCAGACTGCTGCTTTCGATTAAGCGCCCATCCAATTCCCGATTGATACGAAGCAGCGCAATATCTAACCCTGGATCAGCCTGGGCGATTTCTGCGCGGTATTTGGGTACAGGCGGCTCGCCCGGCGTGATGGTCAGCGCGACGATCAAGGTTTCGCCCGGACAAGCCGTATCTTGCAGCGTGTTATGCGCATTCGTGATAATTAACCCATCGCGGCTGACCAGTGTGCCAGACCCCACACAGGTTACGATCAGTTCATCCCCGACGTTTTCCGCCTGCATGATGAATACCGTTGCTCGTTGGATACGTTCCAAGTCCTGTTCCAACTGTTGCGCGTGAATAGGGGAAGGGGGAAGTGCCAGGATTAAAGCCAGCAGTGCGGCGAGAAATGTTATTCGGGACATCATCAAAATTCCAGATTTCGCAAAAACTGATTCAGAATCGCCACGTTCTGTTCGTAAGACTGAGCATCCGAGAGAAAGGTGATAATGATGGCTTGCCCGCGTTTAATCACCAGGATGTCGCTCCCTCGAACCGCCGTAGGCACACTTTCCAAAAAGGGGTTGGGGTCAGCGGCCACATAGCTGTAATTCATGATGGTTGCCTGGGTTTCATCGGGCAACGTATACGGCTCAATGGTGGTCACGTTGTAGGCGGCCAGGGTTTGCGCCCGGTTCAGGGTCTGTGCAGTAAGGACATTCCAGGCCGTTGTATCCGAGCCGACGGGGTTAATGGCGATCTGAATGGTAGTCTTAAACCCGATTTCAGCGGTGTTTCGCACCCGAAACACATAATTTTCACTGGAATCGCGCAGCCAGTCACGAGGGTACGCCGCCCGGATGCCCGCTTCTGTGTTGACGTAGATACTGACTGCATTCAGCGTACTGTCGCGCAGGTTCATGCCCATGAACACACCAATGATGCCGAAGATCAGTACAAAGTAGTGACTCCAACGCTGGCGTGGTGAAATCCGCGCATCTACACTCCGGGTGACTTCAACGACGGTCATTTCAAACCACTCTCCTGCGGTGCTGCTTCTTGGGACTGTCGCTCCGCACTGCGGAGCAGGAAAGCAACCACTGTAACCACAGCGATCAGAAGCGCGAGGGCAAACCCCATGCCAAAGAGCGATTTGGGGCCACTGACTTCAAGGCTGAAGGCTGCATTGACGAGGCCAGCCCGGATTGGGATAGCGACCCCGTTAATGAATGCCGCCAGCGCAACCATAGAAGGTAGCAGCAGGGGAGTAGGATAGCTGAATCGCAGTTCAGCCAGCGCGTATCCAACCACCAGGCTCGTCGCTACCTGGAGCGCAACCGTCTCAAATACGCGCAGTGCCACGATATCTAATGGCGGCGCATTTGAAATGACATAATAGAGATTGAGTACGGTGGAAAACCCAATCGCACTCGCTATACTATAAGCCACACTATCAAAGCGGGTGTGAAAATCGTCAGGCCAGACGGTATAACGGATGACCAGGTATTTCAGAATTTCATACGTGACCCCGGCAGTGAAGGAATATCCAATAATGCGGTTGATTGCACTGCCGAGGGGCAACCAGCGGTCTACCTGGAAGAAATCCTGCACCATCGGGATGGCGATGGCATTGGCTACCAAAGCACTGATAACGGCGACTGCAATCAACCGCTGGCGCGGCTGGATTGCCTTTTGTTCCGGCCTCCAGGAAAGCAGCAGCCACAACCCCAGCGGAATGAGTGTAAACAACAGCGCGGCCAACTGTGCGATTCCGGCGGGGAATTCAATGCCAATAAAATTCACGGCCACGTAAAGAGCGGCAGTGAGCGCGAATAAAGCGCCTTGCTGAATAACCAGACTCCGCCATACGGGTTGTCTCGGTTGGACTTCTTCGCTATCAATGGGCGGTGGAATCAAGTAGCCTGATGTTGACACAATTGCCTATTTCTGTTCTAAGAGCCTGTGCGCTATACTTTGTAATCCTAGCGGATTGTTTTTCACCTGGAAAGATAGAATATGTTATCTAAAAGTGTGTTGGGCGCAGCACTTTTCCTGACCGCCTTGCTGGTAAGCTGCGCTCCTGACTCGTCCAATGCGACCACCGTCCCGTCTCAGGCTGCGAATCGAATTGTCTATGGATTGACATTAGAGCCGAGCGGGTTCGACCCGCATATCCATCGCTCATCCGAACTGGGCATCGCCCTGCGGCAGGTTTACGACACACTGGTTTATCGTGATCCGGTGACCAAACAGTTTGTCCCTGGTCTGGCGTCCGCCTGGGAGATTTCGGAAGATGGCCTCACCTATACTTTTTCGCTGCGCCAGGATGTGAAATTCCATGATGGCACGCCCTTTAATGCCCAGGCGGTGGCTGTCAACCTGGATCGGATCACAAACCCGGATACGGCCTCACAATATGCAGTATTTTTATTGGGACCTTATGCCGGGTACGAGATCGTGGATAATTATACGATTCGGATCATTTTGAGTGAGCCGTATAGCCCCTTGTTGGACTCGTTGAGTCAGGTTTACCTGGGCATCGCCAGTCCGGCAGCATTGGCCGAATATTCACTCAACCGTTATCAGTTTCATCAGGTTGGTACCGGGCCGTTTATCTTTGTAGAGCTTGTCCCTGGGGATCGGCTGGTAATCCGGCGTAACCCGGATTATGCCTGGGGGCCATCTTTCTATACGCCCCCGGCGGCGAATGCTGTGGATGAAATTGAGTTCCGTTTCTTCACTGACCCGCCGACCCGCTCTCTGGCGCTGGAAGGTGGCTCCGCTCAGGTTATGGGTGAATTATTGCCGGGTGATGCGCGCGCATTAGCAACCAACAGCGCGATTCAACTGCTGCCAACACCGATTCCCGGCCAACCGCTGCAATTCATCATGAATACGCTGCGATTTCCAACTGATAACCGGGCCGTGCGGCAGGCACTCCTATTTGGCACGAACCGGGATTCGATCATTGACGCAGTTTACCAGCGTTTTTCGCCGGTTGCCTGGGGGCCGCTGGCCGCCAGCACACGCTATTACACTCGTGATATGGTCGGGTTGTATAGTTACGACATTGGTCAGGCGCGTTCATTATTGGCTTCGTTGGGGTATCTGGACACCAATAACGATGGTATTCTGGAAATCAGCGGCGTGGATTTAACGGTTGATGTCCTCGTGCCACCCTGGGGGTTGATCCCGGAAACCGCACAGCTTTTGCAGGATCAATGGGCGACTATCGGGATTCGCGCCCGGTTAGAGCCGGTGCCAACGTTTGGAGCATTGTTAGAACGGGTTTCGTCCGGTGAATTCAATCTGGTTGCATTTAATGCGTTTGGTGTTGACCCGTCTTTCCTGAACCAGTATTTTCTGACAGATGGCAGCAGTAACTGGACGGGGTTTGGTAGTGTTGAACTGGATAACATCCTGAATGAAGCGGTTCGCCAGACGGATGATACCGTGCGGGCATCCCTGTACGCTCAGGCCCAGCGCATCATTATGGACGAAGCGTTGATTTTGCCGATACGGGATTACGTGAATCTGAATGGTGCGTCAGCGACTTTACAGGGACTCACCTTTGATGCTTATGGATGGTTTCCGCTGCTCGCCAACACCAGCCAAGCCGGAACTAGATAATGGGGTTGATGCAGCGGGTAGGGCAAGGGGCGGTCACGATCTGGTTGGCCGCGACGCTGGCGTTTTTGATGCTGCGGGTATTGCCGGGGGATGCCATTGAAACCCAACTTGTTTTCAGTGGCGCCGGGGCTGAGGTCATTGCTGAACGTCGTGCCGCGTTAGGGTTAGATTTGCCGCTGCGCTCGCAATACCTTCAGTTTATCAGTGGCTTGTTGACCGGCAATCTGGGCTACTCGCTGCTGGATGGGCAGCCAGTCACGGTGAAAATAGGCCAGCAGCTTGCACCGACTGTGACCCTGGCTTTGGGGGCGCTGGTATTCGCTGTTATCGGTGGAGTCGGCTTGGGTGTTACCGCATCATTTAGCATAGGCTGGGGGATTTCCCAACTGGCGCAAGTAGTTACTGATATGGCGCTGAGTATGCCGATTTACTGGACAGGAACGCTGGCGATCTACGTTTTTACGGTGTGGCTGGGCGTCCTGCCATCGGCAGGCGCGGGGCGTATCAGCCAGTTTGTGCTGCCGGTGAGTGTGTTGGGGTTTCATACTGCCGGGGCAATCGCGCGAGTCACCGCTGTGAACCTGCATGAAATCAAAGGGGCGGCATTTGTGCGGACGGCTCATGCTAAAGGGTTGCCGGGTTGGGCGGTGGTTCTGCGCCATATTCTGCCCGCTGGACTGCCGCCGGTGATTTCGATAATTGCGCTTCAAGCCGGGTTTTTGTTCAGCGGGACGGTGATTACTGAAAGCCTGTTTGTGCGTCCAGGGATTGGACGACTGTTGCTGGATAGCGTACTGCGGCAGGATTATCCGGTGGTGCAGGGTGTTGTGGTGTTTTCCGCTGCTATATACGTGATTTTGTCACTGATCGCGGATACGCTTTATCGCCTGCTTGACCCGCGAGTGGCTGTGGCCTAGATGTGGCGCTCCTGGATTATCCTCGGACTCATCATTGGGTTGTCGCTGCTTGCCCCACTTGTAACCCGCTATGACCCTCTCAAAACGGATACGAATTCGCTGAATCAACCTCCTGGCGGCGCGCACTTGTTGGGGACGGATCTTTTAGGGCGTGATGTGTTCAGCCGTGTTCTTTATAGCGGGCGGCGATCACTGTTGATAACCATGATGGCGGCAATAGTGGCAGTCCTGCCGGGGCTGTGCTTGGGACTGCTGACCGGGTGGTTGGGCGGCTGGATTGACCGGGGGATGATGACGGTGGTCAACGCGCTGCTGGCGTTTCCTTCATTATTGCTGGCGCTCGTATGTTTGACTCTGTTGGGGCGGGGAATTTTACCGCTGGCTTTAGCAACCGGACTCGCGCAGATTGGCGGATACATCGCTGTGGTGCGGGCGGCGGTTATTGGTGTTCGCTCGCATCAATATGTAGAGGCGGCACGGGCGGGAGGCGCGGCTGACACTTGGATTCTGCTGCGCCACATCCTGCCCAATATTCAGGGAACATTGCTGGGCTATGCAGGTGTGGTGTTCAGCTACTGTCTGTTGAACAGTGCGGCCTTAAGTTTTCTGGGGCTGGGCGGTGAGCCGGGAATACCCGATTGGGGCGTGATGCTGGCGGAAAGCCGAACGGCCTTCCGGGTTGCACCCTGGGTCAGTATCGTGCCAGGATTAGCCATCACGCTGACCGTAATGGCCGTTAATCGCTTGGCGGATGAAGTGGGGCGTCTCAAGTGATTTGCGATTGAGATACCCTTCAAATGTGATGCAACTTCCTCGTAGCGAGTCAGAGTGGTGTGATTACCCGATAATCAATGTGCCGGGTTTGGCTATGTCCAACAGGGTTTTGTAGAGTAAGTCCGGTTGGCGACCATCCATGATGCGGATTGTCAGTTCGGGGACTTGTTCCGCCAGCGAGAGCATATCCTGTACCTTAGTTGTCATACCCCCGGTGACATCAGTTCCGGCTGAACCACCGAGAAAGCCTCGTATGTCCGCAAAGTTGGCGGGGGTGATGGTTGGAATCACCTCCCCGGCACTATCCAGTACGCCTTCAACCTCGCCCAACAGCAGGATACGGGTTACAGGGAGTTGTTTTGCCAGATAGAAGAAAATCGTTTCGGTGGAGATGATCGTGCCGCCGCGTACCGTATCCAGGGCGACATCGCCATAGACCAGCGGTACGAGGCCATGTTCGACGCCTTGTTGCAGAGGTTCCAGAGCAAGATTGACCAGAACACCGTCCCGGCTGAGGGCGCTGGCTGAGGGCTGCATCCGCCACACCGGGACTCCGGCCGCGCTGAGTTCCCGCGCCACCAGATAATTGAGTTCGGCGGCTACGGTGGCGACTTCAGCGAAGCCACGCCATTGTTCAGGTGTATGGACTCCGGCGATGGTTTGGTGTTGCTTGGCAACAAAATGGCCGAATGACCCGCTGCCATGACCAATAATCAGTTGCAGTTCCGGGTTTTCCTGCCGTGCCCGGCTAATTTCCTGGGCGATTTGGGCCGCAGCTTCCTGGCGGAAACTGGCTTCAACCCGTTTGTCGGTAATCAGTGAGCCGCCGAGCTTAACCAATGTGAGCATTATGGTATTCCTTGTGCTGACCTGGGCGGTTAGCCTGCCTGCAATGTGGTCGCGAACACCCGCGCTGCCCCGGCTGCCAGTAGGGCGGCCTTAACCGGTTCAATGGTTTCAGGTGTAACCAGGGCGATCATGTTTCCACCGCGTCCGCCGCCAGAGAGTTTTGCGCCGAACGCTCCGGCGTCTCTTGCCGCAGCCACCAAAGTATCTAGTTCGGGTGAAGAAACGGTAAGCTGTTGGAGGAAGGCGTGATTCTGATTCATGAGTGCGCCCAGTGTGGTAGAATCCCCGGTTTCGATGGCCTGACGCGATTCTTGGACTAATGCCCCAATTGCATCCAGTACGGGTTGGATGGTTTCAGGATCAGCATCGTATAGCTGGCGAACATCGCCAACCGCTACTCGAGTCAGCGCCGTTTGACCGGTATCTCCAATTAGAATGTGCAATGGCGCATCGATAGATAGACGCTCAATAGGTTTGCCCCGGACGAAGTAGACCGCTTGCTCATAGACAATCACAGTATTGTCAATGCCGCTGGGCGTGCCATGATGCAGTTTCTCAATCTCGTAGACCAACCCGTTTAGAGCGACTGTTTCAATGGGTTTGTTAATCGCCAGGCTTAAAGCGCGGATCACCGCCGTAGAAACGGCGGCACCGCTACCTAAACCACTGGCAATTGGGATGGAAGATTTCACAGTAATCGTGAAATCAGGCGAGTCTATTTGCCAATGCCGTAATGCTAAAGCCGCCGCAAGCGATAGTGGATGTTCGGGGTACGCCGTATTTTCCCCTAGGATGATCCGTATCTGCTCCATTGTTTCAGTGGCAACCAGATTCAGACCATGCTGGCCGGGTGCGTTCGGAGATACTTCTGCTGTAACACGCAGACTGGATACGGGTACCGCGATGGCCGGTTGACCATAGACAACGGCGTGTTCGCCACATAAGATGATTTTTGCTGGGGCGCTGGCGGTAGGGACGCTCATATTCGTTAGACCACTTTAGGCAGATAAAGAATAAAGACGAACATGAGTCCCCAAAGGACAATGGATGCCTGGAGCGGGAAGTCGCGCAGGATGACTTCGTCCGGTGCGCCGCCTTCGCCTTTTACATGAATCAGGTACAGATAACGGAACAGTGCGTACATCACAAATGGCACTGTGATTAATGCCAGGTTGTTGCCTGCCAGAAGGAGCGAAGGGGCTTCAATCGTGTAAAGGATGTAAGCGAGCAGGGTGCTGGTGGTCACGATATTAAGCATACTATCCAGCAGTGGTAGATTGTATTCTTTGAAGATGGGGCGCACATTAGCGGCGTTGTCCCCCAACGTGATGAGTTCCTGGCGGCGCTTACCGATGGCGAGAAAGAGCGCCAGTAACGCCGTACAGGTATATAGCCAGGGCGAGAACCGGGCGACTTCAATCACCAGGACGCCGCCCGCGACCCGCAGTACATAGCCAGCCGTGATTGTTAGGATGTCAATGATGACAATGTGCTTCAGTCTGAACGAATACAAGATATGAAGAGCGATGTAAATCGCCAGAATTGCAGCATAGCGCGGGCTATAAAGCAGCGCGCCACCGACTGCGATAATTGGCAGGGCGATGGCAGCAGCAATCCCTAAATTGACTGGTAGCTGGCCCGATGCCAGAGGGCGGTACTTTTTCTTGGGATGCTGACGGTCACGTTCGATATCTACCAGGTCGTTCACCACATAGATGGTACTGGCCGCCAGACACAAGAGGATGAAACTGATTGTCGTAAGGATAAACGGTTCGGGTCTGAAAAGCTGCCCATCAAAGACGAGTCCAGCATAGATAATGACGTTCTTTGTCCACTGTTTAGGGCGCATTGTGCGGAGTAACCCGATAAGTGCTTGCAAGTGTAAATCCTCTACGCAAAGTATTCATCGTTTAATTGTGAAATTATAGCTGAGTATGAATGAGAGGCAATGCTTCGTTAGTCCGGCCTTGTACGGAGTTACCTGAACTATGCGGGGAGAATCGCGTATATGAGTGAGAATATGGCAACAGCCAGGGCGTGTGCCAATATCGCTTTTATTAAATATTGGGGCAATACCGATGACCTATTGCGATTGCCGGTCAACGGTTCATTGAGTATGAACCTGAATGGATTGTATGCTGAAACCACCGTCCATTGGGATGCCACGCTCTGTGAAGACGCGCTCATATTGAACGGGAAACCGGCAGAGGATGCTGCCCGTCAACGAGTTGCGACCCATCTGAATATGATGCGGGAACGCCTGGGATTGACCGGATTTGCCGCTGTCGAGTCGCAGAATAATTTTCCGATGGGGGCGGGGATCGCATCCTCTGCTGCGGCGTTTGCAGCGTTGACGGTGGCCGCAGCCCAGGCGGGACAGCTGGAATTGAGTGAACGCGAACTAACCACATTGGCACGGTTGGGGTCAGGCTCGGCGTCCCGTTCTGTTCCTACTGGATTCGTGGAATGGTACGCCGGAGAAACACACGAAGAGTCTTATGCCGAGAGTTTTGCACCGCCAGAACACTGGAATCTAGTGGATGTCATTGCGGTGGTCAGCGGTGAACACAAGGCGGTTGTTTCTGCTCGCGGTCATCAGACCGCAAGCACCAGTGATTTGCAACCTGCAAGGGTTCGCGGTGCTGCTGAACGGCTCACGGTCTGTAAGAACGCGATCCTGAACCGGGATTTCGCCGCTTTTGCTGAAGTGGTTGAGTATGACAGCAATCTGATGCACGCCGTCATGATGACCAGTCGGCCACCTTTGTTTTACTGGCTTCCGGCAACCCTCACCATTATGCAAGCTGTTCGCCTGTGGCGTACGGAGGGGTTGAGCGTATGCTATACATTGGATGCTGGGCCGAATGTTCATTGTCTGTGCCTGGGGGATGATGCTCAGGCAGTTGAGTCGCGACTCCAGGGGCTTCCTGGTGTGGAAAAAGTGTTGGTTGCCCGTGCCGGCCATGGTGCGGAAGTTATTACACCGACAAGTTAAGAGGACGATAAGCGTGCCAAGTGGTTTTCTTGCCTCTGTGATGAATGCGCTTATAATCGCTGTATACGTGTTTCAACTTAAGGGTGACGATTGATGTTAGATTTTCTACTGGGTAACGATTTTCTATCGGCGGTTATCGCGTTTATTCTGGTGTTAATCCCCGCTATCCTGATTCACGAAATCGGGCATTTTCTGGCGGCAAAATCAATTGGCGTCGCCGTGTTGGAATTTGGGATTGGCATTCCGCCGCGTATGATTCGACTGTTCAAGCGAGGCGAAACGGAATATACGCTGAATTGGTTGCCACTAGGCGGATTTGTGCTGCCACTAGGTGAGGACTTTGTACGCCCGGTGGATGCGGAGACAGTTGAACGTGATCGTTCGCGGGCGGAAGTTGCTGATGAAATTTCCCGGCGGAAACTCAAAGCGCTGCCCGAAGCAGGCCCTCTTCAGCGAATTTTCTTTATGGGCGCGGGCGCGGCGATGAATTTCCTGATGGCGTTTGTGCTGTTTGCGCTGGTTGCTTTAATCGGTATTCCCCAACCGGTGGGGGGGAGTGTTGAACTCGTATCTGTCGAGCCTGATTCAGCCTTAGCTGCTGCTGGTGTCCAGTCGGGTGACTTCGTGGTAGAACTGAACGGTGCGTATTTTGCCAACAGTCAGGATTTTTTCCAGGCGCTTTATGCACGTAACGGTCAACCAGTTACCCTACTACTGCAACGACCCGGTATGGAAGCGCCGTTGGAAATTCACTATACCCCTCAATTTGGAACAACAGACCCAACGACATTGACCTATGTTCGTGTGGCAGGTGTCGTAGAAGATTCCCCAGCAGGGCGTGCAGGCATTCTGCCGGGCGACCTGATTCTGGCGATCAATGGTGAGGCGTTCGCCAATACTGACGAACTCAAGGCTCGTACAACGGCAAGTGCCGGGCAATCCATGTCTTTGACTATTCAGCGCGGTGATGAGACTCTAGACGTATCCCTTGTGCCGCGTGAAATCTTCCCTGAAGGGCAGGGCGCGATGGGTATCGGAATCTGGTCGGCTTATGGCGACCCAGAAGCGGGTGTAGTCTATCAGGAAGGTGTCGAACAGCAGGTCATGGTGTCGCAATCGCTTGGTGAGTCGTTGCGATATGGCGTGGAACGTATCGGGTTTATTGTGAGTTCAATTGCGCGGATACCTTCGCAGATCATCAATCACGAGATTACCCCGGAAGAAGCACGTCCGATTGGTATCGTGGCGATCAGTCAGGTTGGTGCCTCTGCGCTTCGTCAGAGTGTGGAACAAAATCAGCCTATTCTGATCCTGAACTACATTGCTATGATAAATGTCGCTCTGGGGCTGACGAATTTGCTGCCATTGCCGGCGTTGGATGGCGGGCGTATCGTCTTCGTGCTATTGGAAATTGTTCGGGGTCGGCCGATTTCTCCAGAACGTGAAGGCCTGGTGCATCTAGTGGGGTTCGCGCTCCTACTCTCGCTTTTCTTTGTGATTACTATCAACGATCTGGCAAATCCAATCACAAATCTTTTGCCGTAACCGGCAGGAATGACGTGTTATGTTTGACTATGATGATGACGAACAAGCCGAACTACGGCGGCGGGAAAAGCCGTCGCTGGATGTGATTTTGGACGCCCTGGCGACGGGTGGAGAGAAACTCCTATCGGCTAATATTTTCTATGGACTTTCGGGACTGTCGCCTGAGGAAATTGACCGTTTGCGCCCGATATGGCGAGGCTTGAAGGATGAACGTCGTCGAACGCTGTCCCGCCATATTGCCGACTTAAGCGAATCGGACTTTGAGCTTGATTATGGCGAATTTGGGGTGTTAGTGCTGGATGATGATGACCCTGAAGTGCGGAAAGCCGCCATTGATATGCTATGGATTGATAATTCCGTCACCTTGTTATCGCGCCTGATTAAGATGGCGCAGACCGATCAATCGAATGATGTGCGTGCGGCGGCGATGGCCGAATTGGGGCGTTTCATCTTGTTAGGCGAGTATGAAGAACTGCCTGAACGGGAAGCTCAACGCGCCCAACAGGTGGCGATAAAAGCCTGGAATGATAAAGCCGAAGATTTCCATGTCCGGCGGCGTGCCCTGGAAGCACTGGCAAATAGCTCCCATGATAGCGTTCCCAATGCAATTCTAGAGGCGTATAACCACCCGGAACTGCTGATGAAGGCCAGTGCGGTCTTTGCTATGGGGCGCACCTGCAACACCCGTTGGACTGATCTCGTAATGACCGAATTAGGCAGTAGTGAGCCAGAAATTCAATTTGAAGCGGCGCGGGCTGCTGGTGAATTAGGGTTGTCTCAGGCAGTGCGTTATCTGGCTGCGTTGGCTTCTGGGGATGATGCTGAAACCCGCGAGGTAGCGGTGTGGTCACTGGGCGAAATCGGTGGCGATAAGGCTGTTAACCGGTTGTCCGCCCTGGCTGAGGAAGCGGAAGAGCGTGAGGATGATGATTTCCTCGAATTGATTGAGGACGCGCTGGCGAATGCTGAGATGTTTGGCAACCTTGATCTGGAATTTGATGATTCTGACGACGACGATTAGTTTTCTCAGGATAACCAGCTTCTCCTAGCGGCTTTCCGACTTCACCCTGTGAGCCTTGTTGTGGACATCCTGACTGACCTGTTCTCAATTTTCATCAATAGTATTGCGCCTATCTTGGTGATTGCTGGGGTAGGCTTTCTTGTTGGTCGCCTGTTCAGTGTGGATGCGCGTTCTTTTGGCCGGGTGATTTTCAACGCTTTTTCACCCGCATTAGTTTTTTACTCGTTGGCGACCACCCCTGTTGATCGAGAAGAATTGGTGCAGCTTTCTGTTGTTATGCTGCTGGTTCTGCTCACCCTGTTATTCCTGGCCTATCTGAGCACCTGGCAATATCATGATAACCGCGTAGGGCGTGCGGGAGTTCTGTTGAGCGCTATTTGCCCGAACACGGGCAATCTTGGCCTGCCGCTCGTGAGTTTTGTTTTTGGGGAAACGGCGCTGGCATACGCGGTCATCGCTTATATTCTGGTCACGATTTTGATCAATTCAGTAGGTGTATTCGTGGCATCCAGTGGTCATAGTTCACTTGGTAGGGCTTTGCGGAATATTCTACGCGTTCCAGCGATTTACGCTGCTGTTGCCGGATTATTGATCAACACTACTGGCATCACTCTGCCGTTGCCAATTGCCCGTTCAGTATCGTTATTGGGGCAGGCTGCCATTCCTTCCATGTTGATACTGCTCGGCCTGGAACTGGCACGGTCAATGAAACTGGTGCATCCCCGGTTGATCGGGTTAAGTGTCGGACTGCGCTTGCTAGTTGCGCCGATTGTCGCAGCCTTTCTCGTGACTCTGTTGGGTGTGCGCTGGGAGGTCGGACGGGTTATTATCTTACAGGCTAGTATGCCCGTGGCAGTTGTGACATTGATTGTTGCTAATGAGTTTAAGTTGAACATGCAGCAGCAGGTCGGTACCGTTCTGACGACGACTTTGCTGAGTCCGCTGACACTCTCTGTATTGATTTTGTTGTTGCAGCGGGGGTCTGGATAAAGGGTGGAGATGGGCGCGGGTAAATGAATGACACCACGCCCATTGAGGCTATGTTATCAGGTTTTATTGTGCGAACATGGTCTGGAGCTTCATCGCCAGCCCCATATCGCCCTTGATCTTGATCTTGCCGCTCATGAAAGCCTGCATGGGGTTGGATTTGCCGGTGGAAACGTTATACCAGTCATCTGCATTGGATTCTAAGGTCATGTTGGGGTTGTCAGCATAACCATCTCCCGATTCGCAAGCCCCATCTGCAATACGCAGCCAGAATTGCCCGCCATTGTCACCGCTCAGGTTAAATTGAATGGTGGCGTTGACGCCTTCGGCTTTGGCGGCCAGGAAATTCTGTGCCATTGTCGGGAAAATCTGAGCAATCTCTTCGCTTGTTGCCATGTGGTTTCTTACTCCTACTTGGTGGATGTGATTATTCGATATAGTGACATTGTTATACCACTAATCCGGCCTGCTGCCATTGCTGAAATGCCGTTACTCGTGTCACAATCGGCAAATTTCAGGCCGACTAACAGCCATTATAACGCATTTCGGAGTCGCTAACACGCCGCTTAGAGTTGGTTTTGAGTATGGATATTCATGTGAATGGTATACAATTAGGTGTATCTTTTTACGCGACTACGTTGGAGTAAGGCACAATGTTGAAGTTGTCACGCCTGCTATTTGGATTGTTGCTTGTGACTCTGCTGCCTGGAATAGTACAAGCGCAAGATGATGACCCCCTCTCTGCTTTACCGGGTACTATCGCCTACCTTGGGGTAGACGGTAATGTATATAGTATCGGGTTTGACGCCAATACCCAGGTGATTCTGACAGATGATGGCAATACGAGATTGCCGTATTTATTACCTACTTGGTCGACCGACGGACGTTTAGCGTATTTTCGGATGCGATCTGTAAATGGGCTTCCAGCAACCGAGATCTTCGTTTCGCGTGATGGGATAAGCGGGGGGGATTTGGCTTATACCGCGACTAATGAGGCTGTAAACTATGCTTATTGGTCACCGCGAGACTGTGATGAAGGGGTGGGATGTCGTGACCTAGCTGTGCTAATGAGTAGTCGAACCGAAGCAGGCCTGTTTATTCGTCTGGTACGTGATACCCTTGAGGAGGACACTACATCCGTCACGGATGCTGGACAGCCTTTTTATTACAGTTGGAGTCCTGACGGAACACGGATGCTTTGGCAGCGTAACCAGCGGCGGCTGGATATTTACGATGCACAAAGAGGCGTCGTTGTAGATACATTGACCAGCTCTCCTGGTGTTTTCCAGTCGCCTGGCTGGTCGCCTGTGGATGATCGCTGGCTCGTGGGAGTACTGGCGGAGAATGATCTGTCTACTAATCTGGTAGTGGCGACGATAGACGACCAACGTGTCTTGGTGTCGGATCTGGTTGGCCCCATTGCTTTTAGCTGGTCACCTGACGGGAATTATATCGCTTATAATGACCACGATGGCCCACTGGCAGTGTTGGATGCTGTAACGGGACAGATCGTGGGTCGAAGCGACGTGTCTGGCGTGTTTGCGTTTTTCTGGTCGCCAGATAGTAAACATATCGCTTTTCTGACATTGGCTTCAACGCCGAATGTATTGAATACCGAATTGGTCTCGGGGAGTTTTCAGGCTTCGCCGGCTGGTGTGCAGCAAGCGGCGGAATTGGCCTGGTCTGTGCTGGACATTGAGAGTGGCGCTGTCCGCCGATATGGTTTCTTTTTCCCAACGCGGCAAATGCTTTATTTTGTGACCTTCTTTGATCAATTTTCTCAGAGTCACCGGGTATGGTCGCCGGACAGTCGTTTTATTGTTTACAGCGAGGTTCAGGGGAACACTTCTCTCCTTAATGTTATTGATGTGTCTCAGGAAAATGTTGTTCCGGTTTCTGTTGCTGAAGGTGTATTTGGTGTTTGGAGTTTTAACTGAGACTCATCCGGGAGCGTTGCTGGATTGAAATTTAAACTCATACTGGTTCTTGCGCTGCTATTGGGTAGTACCGCCGCGTGTTTCCAGAGCCAACCGCAGGTTGTGGTGATTACGGCGACATTTGAACCCACAAGGGATGCTGCTGTGGCGGTGACCTCTGTTGGCGAGGGCATACCGGCGGCTTTGTCTCTTTCTCCTGTTCCGGGTGACGTGTTCATAACGCCAACGCCCGACCCCACACGCCCCGTATCGGATTTGCCAGTTTCTGGTGAGTATATTGTGCAGCCAGGGGATACGCTTTCTGGTATTGCGGCGGCAAATGGAGTGACGCTGGATGCCTTACTAGCGTTAAATGCCCTAGATAATCCGAATATCTTATCGGTGGGACAGGTGGTCAAACTGCCTGCACCGCCCGATACATATACCCCCGATTTGAAGTTGCTACCGGATAGCAAGTTTGTGCGTGGCCCAGGGAGTGGCAACTTTGATGTTGCGGGATTCATCGCACAGCAACCGGGTTATATTCGCACGGCCACTGACACAATAGATAATCTGCTCTATCCGGCAGCCGCTGTTGTGCGGCGAGTCTCCCTGGAATATAGCGTAGACCCCCGGCTGCTGCTGGCATTGTTGGAGTATAAAGCTGGATGGTTAAGTCAGGCTGAACTATCCGATACGGCTCAAGATTACTCGTTAGAGGGGCAGGAATCGCCACTGGGATTTGACCGGAGGGGGTTATACAAGCAGCTTGCCTGGGCAGCGAACCAGTTGAACAGTGGTTACTATGGCTGGAAGTATGGTGATCTGCGCATTGTTGAGTTTGACCTGGGGATACGCCAGCTTTATGCAACCGGGTTGAATGCGGGGACAGTTGGGCTACAGTATTTTCTGAGCCTGAACAACACCTATTCAAACTGGCAGGTACAGGTCAGCAGAGAGGGATTTTATTATACCTATTATGCGTATTTTGGTGATCCGTTTGTGGGCAGCATTGAGCCTTTAGCGCCGCCAAATATCCCGCAGCCGGAGATGGTATTCCCGTTCTCTGTCGGGGAAACTTGGTTCTTTACCGGTGGGCCGCATGGTGGTTGGGGTAGTGGCAGCGCGTGGGCTGCCCTGGATTTCGCTCCACCAGATGAAATCGAACCGGGAAGTCCCGGATGCTATGTGTCTGAATATTGGGCCACGGCGGTTGCACCTGGAATTATCGCGCGCAGCGGTGGCGGCAGTGTGATTCTTGATCTTGATGGGGATGGCGACGAAACAACCGGATGGACTGTGTTGTACCTGCACATGGCGACTGAAGGCCGCGTTCAAGCCGGGACAGTCGTCCAGGCCGGCGATTCGATTGGGCATCCTTCGTGCGAGGGTGGCTTTTCCAACGCGACACACATGCACATTGCCCGACGGTATAATGGCGAGTGGATTCCCGTGTTTTGTGATTCGTGTGCGCCGGAACATGCCCGTGTACCATTTGTGATGTCAGGTTGGACGAGCGTTGGATTGCCTGGGCAGGAATATCAGGGATACATGGTGCAAGGTGATGAACGCCGCGTGGCCGAACAAGGGCGGCTCACAACCGAAAACCAGGTATCCAGATGAGATGTAGGAGTAGAGACTGTGGTTGTGCGTAGGTGGTTAATTCTGGGTGTTATTGCTAGTTTGGTGTGGGTGGGGCAGGGCGTTCAGGCCCAGAGTAATGTGAGTCCTACCCCGGTGCAGGTGCAGATTCCAAATGCTGCTCCAGGCGGGGTGGAGCAGTCCGAGGCGACCATGACTCCTACGCGGACACCAACTCCGGTTGGCCCAGTGCTTTTGGAAGCGATTACAGAGGCAAATGTGCGAGCAGAAGCTGACCTGGAGTCGGAGAAACTCGGCACCATTCGCGCGGGGGACACCTACCCCATTTTGGGGCGGTACTTCCGTTGGTTGCAGTTTCAGTACGACAAGTCACCGAATGGCACGGCCTGGGTTTTTGATGAATTGGTCACGATTGTTGGCGATGAAACCACAATCCCGGACTTGAATGTCAATGCGCTGCCTACAGTGGATGTGGCGGCGGTGAATGCAACCGGGACATGGGAAGCGATTACGTTGACGCCGGGTGGATTGCTGACGGCTACTGCGCAAGCACGAGTTTTACCGGCTCCCGGCTCTAATTTGAGCAGTCCGGGGCAGGGGGGCGACAATGGTGTTGCGCTGCCCCAGGTGCTGCCGACTTTTACTTGGCCGCCAGACCTGGCCGCAGTGGGACAAACGGTGACGCCAGTTTCGGGTAGTGGGGAAAGTCTCGTTACTGTAACGCCATCAGCAGGCAACATCTCAAATCCATTGGGAGATGGAATGCCGCCTATTGCGCCGATTCTGCTCCTGGGCGGGCTAGGCGTGCTTGGTTTATTGATCGCTTCAATCCGTAGGTGATGCCCCAAAACAAAAGCACCTCATCAACATCATGAGGTGCTTTTACAGAGAGTCTATTGGTCGTTAGTCTGTTAGTGACTGCAACTACCGCCGCCACAACCGCAGCTATCTGATTCTTCTGAGTCGTTGGTGCGGAAAGAGTGTCCACAGCCACAGGTTGAAACTGCGTTGGGGTTATCAATGCGGAAGCCGCCACCCATCAGGCTGTCTACATAGTCAATCGTCGCGCCCCGCAGATACATCAGGCTGGTCGGGTCAATCAGCAGCCGGACACCCTCGACTTCGACAACGGTATCATACTGTTGAGGAGATTCTTCAAAGGCCATCCCATACTGCATCCCTGAGCAACCACCACCAGAGACAAAAACACGCAAAGCGTGGTCAGGAATTTCACGCTGTTCCAGCAGTGTATTGATAATATTCACCGCTGCTGTGGTTACAGTGAGTACGGCTGTCTGGGTTTCTGTGTTGGTATCAATACGCTCGACTGTGGTCATTGTCTCTACCTACTCCTCAATTACCTCTTTATAGTTTTGCATTATAACATGGGCTAATGGCGGCGTCAATTAAATAGATTGATATGATAAAAAACTTTTTTACCTGGTTTGCCGGACTGGGATAAGATAGGCACATCTATCGGCCCCTTCGGAAGACCGGGATAGTATCCGGGGAACAATGCCCAGGAGGGATGCTACAAATCGCATATCCATTTCGCACAGCATGTGCTGTGGATTGTCGATCTGGTGGTAGGGACAGTTTGAGGTTTCGAGTGTATACCCTTCTTCATGTGGTTTCCAACTGGCTTCGTAGCCATGTATGTTCAGGTAATCCACGACTTTGTCCAGGCGTTGTTGTATCGACTCGGCCTTTATGCCCGCCTCTTGTGCCATTCGCGTGGCAGTACCTTCCAGGATAACGTTGATTGTGGATGGAGGTAGCTGCGTGGAGAGTTCTTCAATCAATGCTGTTGCCAGAGGTTGGTAATTATCCGGGAAGAAATCTCTCGCTTTTTCCGTGAGCGTATAGACATGCTGTGGTCGTCCTGGTGTGGTGCGTCGCCGCAGTTCAGGGGCCGTAATGAGGTTTTCGTCATGCAGTCGATTCAGATGATGTCTCACCGTCACGGCAGTGATTGCGCCACGTCGTTTCTGCAATTCGGCCACAATATCATCAACTGTAGCCTGCCCCTGTTCTTTGAGGATTTCGAGAATATAACGGCGGGTTTCCTGCATGGCGGCAATTGCTTCCTGAACATTTTGTCGATGCACATCTTCAAAAAGTCTATCATTCCTGTTTCTGTCTTGTCAACTTGTAGAGATTTCACCAACGAAGACATTTTAATTTGAGCAAGTGTGCTGATTGACGCTTGAATGGGCGGCATGTTACTATTACCATGCCTCAATAAATCTGAGAAAATACGCATTCGCTAGCCAGACGTGGAGTGTGTTGGCCCCGCGTTTTTGTGTTATGTCCAGGAAAGATCAGACGATGAGTGTAACAGTTGGTTTTCAAGGCGTACATGGCGCCTATTCGGAGCAAGCTATTCGCCAGCACTTTGGCGATGCGGTTGAGGCTTATCCCTGTCCGACTTTGGGCGATTTATTTGAGGCCATCGAAACGCGCCGGGTGACTTATGCCATGCTGCCGGTAGAAAATGCGCTGGCCGGAGCGGTGAGCCAGGCCTATGAATTGCTGATGGATTCCGATTTGCGGATCCAGGCCGACGTCGTTTTGCATGTCCACCACACATTACTGGTATCAGACGGTGTGCGTATTTCCGATTTGACGAGTGTTCGTTCTCACCCGCAGGCGCTGGCGCAGTGTGAGAAATATTTGCGGCGTTTAGGTGTTCAGAGTGAACCCTGGTATGACACGGCAGGGGCGGCGCATGATCTGGCACAGTCGCCAGAAAAACATATCGGCGCAATTGCTAGCTCGCTGGCTGGGAAGTTATATAACTTGACCGAACTGGCAAGTGAAATTGAGGATGTGCCTTTTAATTTCACTCGTTTTTTTGTGTTGGGGCATGATGATCCGACGTTGGGAGAATATAACAAGACTTCTCTGGTCTTCGCCACCCGGCATCGTCCGGCGGCGCTTTATGAATGCCTGGGAGAATTTGCAACGCGGGGTATTAACCTGACCAAGATTGAATCCCGTCCCCGGCGTAACCGTCCCTGGGAGCCGGTCTTTTATCTTGATCTTGAAGGTCATTGGAAAGACCCGAATTGTCAGGAAGCGTTGGCTGGATTGTTGCAGCGGGCGTCGTTTGTGAAGATGCTGGGGTCGTATCCGGCCACAAAAACCGGACGCGAATCAGTCGGTATGGATTAAGTGAGGGGAGCAATTGTGGAAAAGTTAGGTGTTGCTGTCCTGGGGGCGACGGGTGCGGTTGGGCAGCGGTTTATCCAACTGCTGGAAAATCATCCCTGGTTTGAAGTGAAAGAAGTGATTGGCTCGTCGCGCAGTGCCGGACAGCTTTATGGTGAAGCTGCGAATTGGGTGTTGGATGGCGGCCCGCCTGTTGGGGTATCTCAATTGGAAGTGAAATCCCTGGATGCGGAATTCGAGTCGCTGCTGGTGTTTTCTGCCCTTCCGAAAGAGGCAGCGGAAACCCGTGAAATGGAACTGGCGGCGGCGGGGCATGTGATATGTACCAATGCGTCGGCAAACCGGATGGTCGCCGATGTGCCGCTGCTTCTGCCGGAAGCGAATGCCGATCATGTGCGGTTAGTGGATGTGCAGCGGCGTAAGCGAGGTTGGACTACGGGCGCATTGGTCGCGAATTCCAACTGTACGGTTATGCCTGTGGTGATGTCTTTAGCCCCGCTGCGGCAGTTTGGCATTCGTAAAATCTTGATGGTCAGCGCCCAGGCAATCAGTGGTGCGGGATACCCCGGCGTGGCTTCGCTGGATATTCTCGATAACATGATCCCGTATGTGAGTGGCGATGAAGATAAAATGGAGACCGAGTCTCTGCGGATGTTAGGTGCGTTGACTGGTGATGAAATTACCTGGCTGGATGCGGTCACCAGCGCTTCCTGTAATCGAGCGCCAGTTGTGGATGGGCATTTGGTCAACCTTTCGGTGGAACTGGAAGCAAAGCCGGATTTGGAAGATATTATCGCTGCCTGGGATGCGTTTCGCGGGCCAGACCCGGTGTCGCAGTTGCCCAGCGCGCCGGAACGCCCAGTGCAGTATCTACCGCAGGTTGATCGCCCACAAATTCGACGTGACCGTAATGCCGGAAATGGTATGGCAACATCGGTTGGTCGTCTCCGTCCCTGTCCTCTGTTGGGCTATAAGTTTGCCTCACTGGCGCATAACACAATTCGCGGTGCGGCGGGCAGCAGTATTTTGAACGCTGAATTGTTGGCCGTACAGGGGTATCTGGATGGATTTAGGCCTTTTTAGAAATGCAGATTGAGCGCGTAGCTTTCCCTGTCATGGTGGGTTATTAGAGGTGTTGGATATTTCAGTCGCTCACTCAGGAGGAAAGTTACGTGAGGGTGTTTATTGCAGGTGTTGATGGTTATCTGGGATGGCCGCTGGCGCAGTATTTGACGGCACGGGGACATGATGTGGCGGGCATGGATTTACTACTGCGGCGGCAGTGGGTGGAAGAAGTCGGTAGCCATAGCGCGATCCCGGTGTACTCAATTGCAGAGCGTCTTCGGGCCTTTCGTGAGCGGTATGGTAAGGAACTGATTTTCCGCCAGGGAGATATGCTGGATTATGCTTCTCTGCGCGATTTTCTGGCCGAGTTCCAGCCGGATGCCCTGGTTCACCTCGGGGAGATGCCATCCGCGCCATATTCGATGATTGACCAGGCGCACGCCGCTTTTACACAGCATAATAATGTGATTGGTAGTTTGAATTTACTGTGGGCGATGCGGGAAGTCTGCCCAGAGGCGCATCTGGTCAAATTGGGGACGATGGGGGAGTACGGCACGCCCAATTTGGATATTCCCGAAGGCTTTTTTGAAGTCGAATACCGGGGTCGCAAAGACTATCTGCCGTTTCCCAGGCAGGCGGGCAGTTTCTACCATTGGAGCAAGGTTCACGATTCCAATAACACCATGTTTGCCTGCAAAACTTGGGGGCTGCGCGCCACCGACATTATGCAGGGCGTGGTGTTTGGCACGCAGATTGACGAGATGGGCGATGATCCCCGGCTGCGGAGTCGCCTAGACTTTGACCAGTGTTTCGGAACGGCTATCAACCGTTTCTGCTGTCAGGCGGTCATTGGGCATCCCTTAACTCTGTATGGACGGGGTGGGCAGACGCGCGGCTTTTTGCCGATGCGTGATTCAATGCAGTGTTTGACCCTGGCGGTGGAAAATCCCCCGGCAGCGGGTGAATATCGTGTTTTTAACCAGTTTGAAGAATGCTATAACGTGGAAGAACTGGCGAACATGGTGCAGGAAGTCGGGCAGAGTATTGGCCTGGATGTGAACATTCACCATTATGAAAACCCACGCCAGGAGATGGAAGAGCATTACTTTAACCCGGATCGCCAACATCTGATTGACCTGGGCTATCAACCGACGCATGATGTGAAGGCGGAGATGCGGATTATGCTGCAAGACCTGCTGCCACATGAGGAACGCATTCTGGAAAAACGAGACATCCTGATCCCGGACATTCGTTGGGATGGCACCCGTCATCGTTCCGAGATTATTGATGAGCAGGTTGCCCCGGTGAATCTGGCGAACTAGCCAGTTCAGGACGGCTTATCAGGCGCGGGGTGCAGTTTTCTCCGCGCCTTTTGCTTTATTTTCAGGGAGAAAGACCATGATTCAATTCTGGGAGTTGAACCAGTTAGGGGCCGAACAGCGCGATAAGATCATGCGTCGTGCTGAGACGGATATTCGTGATTTGCTGCCGCTGGCGCAGGAAGTGATTGACCGGGTATGCACCGAGGGGGATGTCGCGGTGGTGGACTATGCGCGGCGTTTTGATGCGGCGCAGTTCGAGGTGGGAATGCTGCGAGCCACGCCGGAGGATTTCGCGGCGGCGCGGGCGGCGTTGAGCCAAGACGTGATTGAAGCGATTGAGGCGGCGCATGAGAACATCCGGCGCTTCCACGCTGAACAGATGCCCGAACCGATGTGGTTTACCGAAGTGCAGCCGGGTGTGATGGCAGGGGAAAAGGTCACACCGATTGCCAGTGCCGGACTCTACGTGCCGCGTGGCAAGGGGGCGTTTCCCTCGGTGATGCTGATGCTGGCGACTCCGGCGCTGGTGGCTGGTGTATCGCGGGTGGTCGTGGTAACACCGCCAACACCTGAAGGCAAGCCGGATGATGCCTCACTGGTGGCAGCTGAAATCTGCGGTGTGCATGAAGTGTATGTGGTTGGTGGGATGCAAGCTGTCGCTGCCTTAGCGTATGGCACGGAGACCATTCCCAAAGTGGCTAAGATCATCGGGCCGGGCAGCAGCTATGTGTCGGCAGCCAAACGGGTGCTGTATGGCGTCGTAGATGTTGGGCTGCCCGCCGGGCCGAGTGAGGCGATCATTCTGACAGATGAGCATGTTGATCCCCGTTTGGCGGCGCTGGATCTGCTGGTTGAGGCGGAACATGGGCCGGATTCGGCGGCGATCCTGGTGACGCACAGCCGCGAGGTGGCGGAACAAGCTCTGGCTGTGCTGCCGGAATATATCGCGCAGCTACCGGAGTGGCGGCAGAAGTTTGTCACCACGGTACTGTCGAATTATGGTGGCGTACTGCTGACAAACAGCCTGGCGGAATCTGTGCAGTTTGTGAATGACTACGCACCGGAACACCTGGAAGTCCTAACGAAAGAACCGTTTGTCACGTTCAATCAGATTAAGAATGCAGGTGAAATTCTCTTAGGGTCACTGACGCCGATCCCAACTGCGAATTACTGCCTGGGACTGAATGCGATTTTGCCAACCGGCGGGTTTGCGCGCAGTTTCTCGTCGGTCAGTGTGCAGGATTTTCTGAAAAAGAGTGGTGTTGGGTATCTTTCGCGTGAAGGCTATGCGCGCCTGCAAGGGATTACCGCGACACTGGCGGATTATGAGGGCTTCCCGTCCCACGCTTTTGCGATTCGCAAGCGGAATGAAATCCTGGGACTATGACCGATTTACTCCAGCGAATTCAGGAATTACAGTTTGCCGATAAGGGGGCAGCGGAGGCGCTGCTCCTTGATTTCGTCCGCGAGATTTATGCCCCTGACGTACAATCGATAGAACTGCGTCCGCTTGCTGTATCGTTGAACTCATTCAATGGTTTTTTGACACGGGCAGATGGTATACGCTTGTTTTTCAAGACCCATACCGAATCAGATACGGTCATTGGGGAATATTATCAGGCAGCTTTGTTGGCGGAAGCCGGGTATCCGGTGATTCGCCCGGTCTTTAGCTCAACCGAAACGGGTAAGCAACTTCTGATTTACGAGGTCATTGAGTCGCCATCGGTGTTTGATGTGGCCTGGGCGATTGAAACCGGTTCGAGCGACCAATTTGAGGTTTTATGCGCTGCGCAGCAGGCGGGCGACGATTATCTGCTGGCGCTTTACCGGGCGACATTGAGTGACCAATCGCCCCAGCCGGCGGCACAGTCCCCGGTTCACCAGTTGTTTTACCACCGATTGCATGGTGGTCGGTTAGAACGGTTTTATGGGCCGTTGGCCGGGCAATCGGGTGATTTCCCTTCCGTTGCGCTCCCCGGTGGGTCGCGTTCGATAGCGGAGGTGCGCCGCGCGCATTGGGAGATTAACGGACAGGTGTATTCTGAAACGCTGGATGCTGTGATTGAGCGGGCGCTACGATTATTGCAGCCGGAGCAGGCCGGGCCAGCAATCATTGGTCATGGCGATGCGCATAACGGCAATGTGTTCCTGCAACAATCCGGCGATGGCGCATCATTGCTGTATTTCGACCCGGCTTTTGCCGGACGACACCACCCGTTGCTTGATCTCACCAAGCCGCTGTTTCATAACGTGTTTGCCATGTGGATGTACTTCCCGCAGGAGAAGCAGCAGCAAACGCCGATTTCGTTACAGGTAGATGGGCATACCTGGCGGGTGACGTATGATTATGCGCTACATCCGGTACGGAGCATGTTCTGGGAGAGCAAGGTCGAACGGGTCTTGCTTCCCATTCTGATTGAACTCAAACAGCGGGGCTGGCTGCGCCCGGACTGGCGGGCATATCTGAAAGCGGCGCTGTTCTGCTGTCCATTCTTAACGATGAACCTGGCCGATTCAGGGCGTTTTCCGGCGGAAATCAGCCTCCTGGGACTGGCGATGGCGGTTGAGATGGGTGCAGAGAGTCATGGAGAACGCAGCCTGCTGGATCGCACATTAGATCAGGTAGAAAGTGAACTCTAAGAGTGGTTCAGTGTTTGTGTCAGTTGCGCAAATGTGGGCGAATTTTCCATAAACACATAGCGCACCGGGCTGGCAATAACCTGTGTGCCGCCGATAGCGCGCAGATGTTCGACGGCTTGCAGCAGTTGTTTGCTTTGAATGATGATGGTGATGGTATACCACTGAGGGGCGTCGCTGCCATTGTCGCCAACAGCGTAAATCGGGGCAATGGTTGGTCCCTGTAATCCATTGGTTGCTGAATTTGCTGCGGCAAGTGCCGCAACCGCTTGCGGGCTTTCACCGCGAATATTGGCGATAATTTGGTAATAGGCACGCCCTTGCATGGCCGCGTCAATGTGTTCCAGAATAACGTGAAGGTTTTCTAAGACCGCTGGATTGTTCATCAGGGCATTTCGGTTGCCAATCAGGCAGGCCTGGGAATCGATGATGATGCCATCGGTGAACCATTTCAGATGATTTTCCCGGAGTGTTGTGCCGGTTTGAGTCAGGTCAATAATGATGTCCGCGTAGCCGAGGGTGGGCGCGGCCTCGATTGCTCCTTCGGCTTTGACCAGTGTGAAATGGTGGATTCCCCGGCTATACAGGAACTGTCGGGAGAGTGTGGGGTATTTCGTGGCGATTCGGAGATTCCGCCCCTTGTTCTCTCGGAAATCCAGCGCGACCTCTTCAATGTCCAGCATGTTTTCCACATCCACCCACATTTCCGGTACGGCAACCACCAGACTGCAATGCCCATATCCTAATTTCTCATGGACAATGACGACATCTTGGTGGGGGTTTTCAAGTACAATATCCAGTCCGGTGATACCGATCTGTGCCGTGCCATCTATGACTTTGTAAAGGACATCGGTTGCCCGTTGAAACAGGACTTTGGTGGAATGTACTGCCGGAATGGTTCCTACATACTGCCGATCATTGGGTTTGGAAACCGGCAAGCCGCATTCGCGCAGAAAATTGATGGTGGGTTCGGCGATAGCCCCTTTGCTGGGCAGAGCCAGAGTGATGGATGAGGTCATGAGGTCAATTCCTTCAGGTCTGCGACTAACTGTTCGATTTCGTCTGGTGTGTAAACGCGCTGTTGTGTGTGGCAATGCCCGGCATCGTCAACCCAAAGAGCGATGACGCTCTCTTTACTTCCTTCGGCTGTTATGGTGACTGCCACTGCTTTTTGGCGGAGCATCTGCGCCCACTGAATGCCAATCTGTGCGGTTTGTGGTGTGACTTGAAGTTCGATTAAGCGCGTTTTTTCAGGTATGGTTTCGTATGGTATGGCGCGAACGAGATTGTTCATATTGTAGGCGAAACCAACGGCAGGCGTCGGCTCATGTTGGCTGATTAACTGAATGAGGTCGTTATAGCGCCCACCGCCGCCAATATGCAGCCTTCCGCTGGAAGTCAGCTCAAAAACGATACCCGTATAGTATTCCCAGTTCCGAGCCAATGATGGTTTGATTGTGATATTTGTTGCTGGGATTCCATAGGTTCCTAAATACGTGATTAGGGCTTGCCAGTCACTCAGAATCTTGGTCGAAATGGTGTCACTTTTCGGTATATGATGTGCAATTTGCTCCCATGCATCAGGGATTGCAGCCCCAATATGTTCCCATTGATTGAGGAATTCTACGGCAGCGACAATTTGCTCCCAGGGAACTGTGCCACTGCGTTTTTGAGCCAAGCGCCGGGCAATGTCCTGACGGGTACGCCCACCAAAGATAGCAGTTGTATTTCCCAGGCTGAATTCCATAATTTCGGTTGCCATATCTGTAGACTCATCTCCCCGATATGGCGCGTATAGCTGCCTCAGTTGAGACAAGATCTGCTCTTTTCCATCTAAAGCCGATTGCAGCAGCGCGGCATGTTGCAGCAAAAAACGCTCGATTCGCGCATCCAAGTGAAAATGGGATAAGAGACGGCGGGTTAATCCGGTATGTCCGATTATCAGGCGGAAATCATTCACACCAAGTGCGGTCAACCCATGTGCCGCCATGCTGATTATTTCGGTATCCGCAATAATGCTATCCGTACCAATCACCTCAGCGCCGATACTGTGGTGCTGGTATGCGCTGCTGGCGTTGCCCGGTGGGTCCTGGAAAATGGAACCACTGTATTGCCAGCGCACGGCGGGTGATTCGTTGGGGTGTAATTGCGTATAGTGAGCAGCCGCACCAGCGGTGAATTCCGGGCGCAGGGCGAGTTGGCGGTTGTGGCGCTCGAAAGTGAACAGCGCGTTGATGATGGGGTCGCCTGCTTTAATCAGAAACAGGTCTACCGGTTCGATGATCGGCAGATCAATCAGTTCGTAGCCATAAAGCGCCATGTGGTGCTGGAGAACGCTGGCAATGGGTTGGTTGTGGGTGGTCAATCTCAAAACCTCGTATTTACGAGAAAACTCTCTCATCATAGCGTGGTTTTTTGAGGACGCAACGGTGGAAAATCGAGCAAATAGTTGAGGTAAAAACAACAGATCACCATCGGCAGGGTGATCTGTTATCTGATCTGAACGGGTTTTGGCGTTAGTTGTATTGACCGCTGCTGTAGACGTATACTGCTGGGCCAGTTTCCTGTTCTGCGGAAGATAGGCTGTCCATTTCTTCCGCAACCCATTGGTAGAGCCAGTGTGCATCAGTGATAGACAGATTGACACAGCCATGACTGCGGCGGTAGCCAAAACCGTCATGCCAGTATGCGCCATGCAAGGCGCGGCCTTCGTCAAAGAACATTGTCCAGGGAACTTCTTCCAGAAAATAGAAATCATCGCCTGGTGTCCCACCGCTCATGTTTTTACGAGTCCGGCGGAAATAAACATGGAACAACCCTTCCTGTGTCGGCCAGCGTTCCAGACCCGAAGAGACTAGCGTGGCGAATACGGGCGTATCACCTTCATAAGCGATAGCGATTTGTTCGTAGAGATCAATACTGATCCAGTGGTCGGTGTCTACCGTCTCTGGTCGCTGGATTGGCTCAATTTTGGCGACGTGGAACTGATGCACCCACCGGTCAACGCCAACCTGATACCAGTTGTAACCGTCCATTTCGACACTGGAATAGATGTTGACACGGGTATAACGGGGTAATAAGCCCAATGAACTATCCGGGTCTTCGCCGGGCGCTGTGCTGGGATAGAGATTAACCAGCAGCCATGCCATCGGGTAAGGGAGTGGGGTTTCGGGCAGCAGCACGCCTGTGAAGTGGGAAACGCTTGCTCCCATTGGGCCAAGTTGTTCAGAGTGTACCCATTGATCGGTGTTGATTTCTGTCCAGCCATCCTGGTTGCGGAGTGTGGTCAGGAAGTCGAACCCGGCGTCTAATGTGCCTGTGGCATTTCCATTGGGCGCATCATAAATGATTAGAGGATCATTGCTGATAATCTGCTGGTAGGCCCTATCATAAAGCAGATTGTTGTTAATGGTGAGTGCTTGGACATTCGGTTCAGGATAAAGCGCGATTTCTGCCTCTGAAAGACCATATTGGGGGCGTGAGAGGGTTTCCAGACAGGGCACCTCTTGTGGCTGACAGTCAGACGCGGAAATGCTGGGAAGTGCGATGCTCAATAAGATGGTAAGCATGATGCTGCTGTGCCGGAGTTGTGCCATGTGGGTTTCATCCTCAATTTTTGGGTATCGTGTGTTTGTTAATATTCTATGGTGTCTGAGAACTGAGTGGCTGTACGGTTGGCTTGCGACTACCTGACGGAATCGGGACTATTTTCCATCTCTACCTGGATTGCGTGATCTTCAGTATCGCTTTATACTCCTTTATATGTGAGCAAAAATGGGCATAATTCGCCTTTTCACTTTATACTTAGTTTACGGTCATGGCAGCCTGCCTATTTTATGGGGTGATTGCCCGTAAATGTTGAGACAGGCTAATAACAGGAGAAATATGCAATGAAACAACAAGCTAAACTTTTTTCGCTGCTGTTATTGCTCTCAGTTGTTGTGGGGGTGTTTGGGCAGACGGTAGTCGCATCTCCTCCGGCCCAGCAAGTGCAGTTTACAGCGCCTCGTCTGGTTGTAAATGCGAGTTTTCTAAATGCCCGCGTTGGACCAGGTGTGCAGTATGCCGTGTTGATTACGTTAGTAGGTGGGACAGAACTGCCGGTTCTGGGGCGTGCATCGGATAACGTTTGGTTTCAGGTTTCGACCCCGGTGGGTGTGGCCTGGGTGAATTCGGAATTTACAATTCCGCGCGGAAACTTTGAACGAGTGCCGACAATCCGGCTTTCAGATATTGCTGCTGCTGCGAGTACAGCAGCAACTGTAAGCCTGCCAGGGCAGGGCGGTGGGGGTGGCGCACCCGTTGTTGCTTCGTCTGGACAGGGTGGCGGTGCTGGTGTTGAACTAACCTTTGGGGAATTTGCGACTCCGACTATTGTTGTGCCAGGTGAACGTTTCAGGGTGAAGCTGGAAGTTGAAGCCGTTAATGTCCGTACGCAGCCGATGGATGGCGCTTCTTCACTGGGAACGATTTATCGCGATGAAACCAATGCAACAGATTATGCACTGGTTGGTTCTTCGCGGGATGGTAATAACGTAGATTGGTTCGCGATTGCTGTGGCAGGAATTGGCACTGGGTGGATTGAAGCACCAAAAGTGACCCTGCGGTTATCACGAGTATCCGGCGATGTGCAGATCGTGATCGCTCAAGTTGTTCAGATGACCGATACGCCTGGGGGGAGCGGCACCAACATGCCCAATCTGACTTCAGGACGGGAAGGTTTTCTGGTTGGCGCGAGTCAGGATGGTAAGTTCTTACAGCTAGAACTGGCCGATGGCTTACGTGGATGGGTACCTGCGGACGCTGTGACTCATCGCACTGGGACAGTGACGGACTTAATTGATCTGTCCCTGGTTGGGTCTGCGCCTGTAAATACTGGAGTAACGACTGCTACAACGGCAGGAACCGGAACCACGTCAGCTACCACAACAGTTCCGGGAAGCCTGACAATGGATACGCCTCATGTGGTTGTGAATACCCCGTTCCTGAATGGACGCAGTGGCCCTGGCGTTCAGTACACGGTGGTAGCAACGTTTTCAGGCGGTACCGAACTTCCTGTGATTGGTATCGCTTCAGATGGTGTGTGGATGCTGGTGACGGGACCATTCGGCCAGGCCTGGGTGAATGATGAGTATGCTGTTTTCCGGGGTAGCATTCAGGCCGTTCCCGTAATTCGGAACGCAGCGGGCGTGTTATCAACCCCGACAGCTATCATCTCAGCGCCTGTGACGATTTATGCCGCGCCTGGAACGAATTTTGGTGCCATTGGCACAGTGCCTGCCCCGGCAGAAGTTGCGGTAGTTGCTCGTACCGCTGATTTTACCTGGGTGCAACTGAATACGACATTGGGCTTTGGTTGGGTTCTCGCCAATCAGGTGATTTTGCAAGGCGATACGAGCCTGATTCCAGTTGTAGGCTAATCTACTCCGTCAGGAAGTTGAAATGAGTCGAATGTCTGGTGTTCGCAGCGCGGATACCAGACATTTTGTTTTTAGTAATATATGCTTTCCAAAACCCTATACGATGTAAAGGGACTCTATGATATAGTACTGATCTTTGTTACTTGGTCGTGAGGTTATCGCTTTATGCGTATTGCTTACGTGGAGGACGATGCGGCTAATATTGCTTTGCTAGGGCGCATCTGCAACATGAATCAGGATGAGTTGGTTACATACCGTAATCCGATGGTGGCGCTGGTTGAGATTGATACAGTTCCGGTGGATTTAATTATTATTGATATGCACCTAGGGGATGACCAGATCGACGGGCTGGAATTAACACGCAAGCTACGTAGTAGGGGAGTGGCAGCCCCGATCATCGCGATTACATCTTATGATAATATCTATGCGCGTCATTATACAGAGGCCGGTTGTAACGGCTACATCCAGAAACCGGTTGCTGTTCAGGATGTAGTGAATTTGATTAACGAATACCGCAAATTATAATTCCGGTACCGAAACCTGACCACTTTTGCAGTCGGTGGTATAGTCTGGCTCTGCATTCTGTTGTAGGGCTTGTTTTTTGAAAGGTGAGGCAATGCGTGACCTAGCAGAGAAATTAATGAATAAGAAGGTCAGTAGCGGTAGCAGACTGGAATCCGCTCTCTTTGGCTCAATAACTGATCTGGCGAACGCTTTGGATGTTGGTGGCCCGCAATGGCGTATTGGACTGTGGCCGATTTTGAGTGATAGACAGCCTATGGTTGCTATGGGGTTGATGACCGTATTGGGATTTCTGCTGGAAGACTGGTCAAATGACATAACTGTATATCGTTTATTTGCTCGCCTGGAAGGTGAGCCAAGTGACTATGCTTGGTCTCCCGATCTATCGCAGTTTGAAGTGGATGATTGGGGGCTGGATGACCTGAATGAGAATGTTGCGGTGTGGGGTGGACTGAAAGGTGTTGACGGCTCGTGGGTGTTGACTCTGGAAGTGGAGAACGACCAGGTCGTTGAACCCGATGACTTGAAGACGTTCACCTATAAGGCCAGTCAATTCAGTGAGTTGGTTGCCGGTTTGCCAAAGGCTGTAGAGGAAATCGTCGAATTCCTGGATATCGGCGAGCAGGATACAGCGCGGAGGGCGTATCAGGTTGCTGAGTGGAAAGAGAGTTATCTCAAGCAGGTGCTTGAACAGATAGCCACCTATGAGGTTCGTTTGCTTCTTGGCTTATGGGGACAGATATGGCCGGTTGAAAAGGCAAAGGTGGATTATAAAGCGCTTTTTGATGCCTGTAGCGCGATTGGAAACGAATTTGGTGACTGGCTGGCCCCCAGAACGTTAGCACGTGGGCTTTCTCCAGTTTTTAGCCCGCTTGATGAAGGTATATTTTCTCTTGTAGGTGATGTTGTCACCGATTTTGGCGATTCGATGTTTCCGTATATTTTCTTATGCCGCGCAGTATCCAGAATAGATAGCTTAAAACGAGGCTCTGAGCTTTTGGAGAATGTCGCCGGGAAGTTTGAGACAGAAGAACTCTTCTGGCTGAATCTCGGGCGGCTTTATCGTGATAATCGCTATTTCTCTGAGGCGGTAGATGCGTATCAGCGCGGTATTGATTCGCTGGATGTTTCGAAGTCCTTTTATCTGGAATATGCCGAGCTACTGAGTCTGTTAGATGCTGCAGGGGTTCCGCTTGAGATTGGTTTTGAACAGGAATCAGTTTCTGGCCGGGTCTTTGTAGAGGATGTCATACTGGTTGATCCGGATACTATTAAACCGGAAGAGGTATTGGCACGGGAGATTGTTGCTGCCTATCGTGAAGTGTTAAAGGATGGTGACGATCTTGACGTGCTGCGCGCACTGATTGCACAATTGATTGATCTCGAAGATTACGAGGCGCTGTGGGGCGATTTTGAGCGTGTTGTGAATGCGGATAAAGATGGCAGCTATGTGCAGCAGATTATTCAGTCTTTGAGTGGTCTCTCTGACGTGGCACCTGCCATTCAGATTATGCGGAAGGCGACCAGTCAACTGCCGGATCGTTTTGATGTATTGCGCAATCTTGGCGCATTGCTGCTGACAGATGAACAGTATGACGAGGCGCGGTATGTGCTGGGAAAAGCGCGTAAACTGACCGATGATGAGGCGCATCAGGCCGATATAGACCGATTGAGCTTGACGGCGGATGACCCGGACTTTGAGGTGAAACTGGCTGAACTGGCGGCATTGGTCAATGCAAATGCATCCCTCAAGGCTGAAGATGTTGATTTCCTGGAAGAATCCCTGGGAAAAGCACCGGCATTGGCTGAAGGATATGTTTTGCTGGCACGGGCCTACATTAAGTGGAACGAAACGGACGATGCGTTGGAAGTGCTGTTAGATGGACAGAAACGCATCCCTGAACATCCCGGCATATTGGAATTGTTGGCTGCAACGCTGTGGCGCTCTGATGAGCGAGCTTTGGCGATGCGTTATCTTAATAAGGGTTTGACCGCGCACCCGACTGATGTTCCGCTACTGGCGCTGGCTGGTCGCTGTTTGTTTGAGGATGGGCAGGATGAGATGGCAAAAGAGTTTCTGCTCAGAGCCGAGGCGATTGCGCCTCATGACCCTGCGCTGGTTGATGTGCGCGCCTATATTGCCAAATCTATCGGGTAGGACGGTTTCGCATAGTCAAAAAACACTACAAAATAACCGGAATTAGCTTTCCGGCTGACAGTTCGGCCAAATCCTGTGTGAAACCAGCTTGCTCATGAAGCGGGAAAATGGCGATAATCGTCACTTCACCCGCAAAAGTTTCATCGGCTACCTCGCCAGAGTGCGCTAGAACTAACCGTTTCGCGCTCTCATAGAGTGAATAAGGCACTTCGATACCTAAAGTAATTGTGGGTATCTTAGGTTTTGTCTTCAGGCTCGCCAGCCCTGTCTGAGCCGATTCTGTATAAGCGCGTACCAGGCCGCCCGTACCGAGCTTAGTTCCCCCAAAAAAACGTGTCGTGACAATGATAATGTCACCAATTTTGGTTCCCCGCAGGACGGCCAGCGTCGGTGGCCCGGCTGTCCCGGATGGTTCACCGGCATCGCTCATCCCCTCGATAACGCTGTTCCCATAACCCACCCGAAAGGCATAAACATGATGAGAAGCAGTAGGCATTTCAGATCGAATATTGGCTAAAAAAACCTTCATCTCATCAACGGACACGACCATGCCAATTGTGGTAATAAAGCGTGAATTAACGATAGTCAACTCTGTCCGGTGAATACCCGAAGGAATAAGATATATGCCATCCGATTGTGTCACTTAAACCTCTTTCGCATAGTCAGTAACCCCAAACAAAAACAGAGAACGCCTGCGCTTTAAAAAATCCAACCAAAACTAAAACACCCTAAGGTGAAAACGCAGGCGTTCTCTGTTTAACCCATCACTTGAAAGAAAACACCCCGGACAAATACTCCCACAACAACTGCAACGGCAGAGCAGGACCCACTGCGCCGTGAGTATTCGGTGCGCTCCACAGCACGATCATGGCTTGACGAGCGCGTGTAAACGCCACATACAACAACCGTAACCGCTCCATCACATAATCCATATAGGCAGACTCAGTAGCATCCCCCTCGACATAATTACCCGCTAAAACGCCCTGTAATTGCGCAATCAACTCTGCTTCCAGATCAAGACCGTCTCTGATATACCAACGACTGCCCGGATTTAACTTCCCGGAACCTGGAGACGGAAAAGCAAGATCATTTACCCCCAACACATACACCCGATCCCATTCTAACCCTTTTGCCATGTGCATCGTACTAACCGTCACTACACCAGGGCGGGGCGCATACCCAACCCGTAAGTTCCGCATAGCGAAGAAATCGCGCTGTTGCTGCCCAATCACTCGTAATTCATCCACAAGCTGAGGGAGGTCTGACAAATCATTAGTCGTTGCTACTGAGGATAAGACACGGCCAAGATGATAACAGAAATCAATATTAACCGGATCATGGAACAATATACGGCCTAAAACAACAATCATCCCTTCTATGGGATAGGATAGCGTCTCAAAACATAGCCGAACAAACTCGCGAAACTGAAACAAGACCACGCTTAGATCCGATGGCATATCATCCGCAGAATCCGTCATATCCGCCGGATAAAACAACATTTCGGGCATCTTGTGGGAGATATATTGGCCTAACCGGCGGATCATATCAGTTTCATTCAACCTGCCCAAAACACAGAACACCTCATAATATAGCCGACGCAGCCGTGCGCTATCCCCTGGGTAAGCTAAATACTCTAATGTGATACACAATGTGTTCACGATCATACGAGCAGAAGTCGTGCTGCGAAGCAACTCTTCATAGGGGATACCTCGCGGCTGTAACGCTTTTACTACCGGGAATCCTCTGGCATTATCCGGCACCAATATTGCAACTGTCTTATCATAATTATCTGGCAGCCAGCGTTCCAGACTTTGGACTACCAATCGCAATTCCTCATTCGGACTCACCAGCACACCAGGCGCATAATGAATATGAATCGCCATCTGATCCAACGGTGGAATTCGCTGTATATCGCCAGGCAGCACTGACTCGATTTGCAACGAATCAAAGGCACTTCGCACCTGTGGGGTAGGGTGGTAATCCACCGTCCACCGCTGCAAAGCATTCGCCACATCCGCAATAGGATACCCAAACCGCCCGGACTGCTCCAGCCGAACCGCCACGACATCGGTTTCGTTTATGAACTGCGACAGATAGACAGGATTCGCAGTCGTAAACGAAGAATAGATCGCCTGATTAAGATCACCCGCACGAACCCAATTGCCACTTTTTGATGATAAAACGCGCAATAACTGTTCCTGGATTGCACTGCTGTCTTGTGCTTCATCCTCAAGAATGTACGGCCAGCGATCAATCAATCGCGACGCATCCTGTGGGTTTTCACGCAAATAGCTCAGCGCGTACATCACCAAATCATCAAAATCCACAGCACCTTGATACATTAAAGCCCGCTGATAGTCAGCATACACACGAACATTGAAGCGCAACAATGCAGGCGCAGTTTCTCCTATTTCCGCCATCAAATCACCAGGCGAAAGCATCTGATCCTTACAGTGATGAATAAAGCGTATACTCAGTGTAGTTGCATGTTGCCACCATGTTTTTGGGGAGACTTTTCGTCTGGTTGTATGGTCAAGATAGTCATCTACCCAGATGTCATCATTGCGAAGAGATTCCTTGACCAAATGCCGAATTATCCGGGTATGCGCTTGGCTATCCAGAATAAAGAAATTATCAGGCAGCGCAAGCATAGAGGACTTCTCTCGAACAATATCGTGAGAAAGACCGTGCAGCGTCCGAATGCGATAACCACCGCCATCAGGATTGATTCCACGCATACGAAGAGAGTCCAGAAACTTCTTCTCAAAACTCAGCACAGCGGCATTCGTCAGGGTCACAACAAGAATTTCACGATCCCGCTGAAAATCCCGTTTAGACAACCGCTTATCCAATAAATTCGCTGCCAGATGGGCTAAAGTAGTCGTTTTACCACTACCAGGGACGCCTAAAATAGCCATCTTGCCTGAGCGGTAACTTAGAACTTCATATTGAGCCGGGCGCAACAGAGGAGAAAGAGACTGAGTCATAGGTCACAATTGCGAATGAGCGTCACCAGGCTGCCGCTTCGGTCAAAACCCGCTTCCTGGTCATCAACGTAAGCAACGTATACCTGGCTATAGCATCTTTGTAGTAGTCCGGTTACATGCTTTATCAGAGTTTGTCGCTGCAAATTGAGTTCATCAGCATCCGACCAGGAATCGGATGTAAAACTACGTCGTAATATGTGTGGACTTACCAGAGGTGTGTACGACTCGCGCCACCAACGGCGATCATGCGTATTTAGCCAGAACTGATAACCAACCGAGTGGTTACTCTGTAAGAATTCGCGGATCGACGTAATAAACACCCCGTGCATTTGCGGTTTTTCTCCGGCTGTGTGGACTAACCTCGGTAGCCCTTCTGAAAGCATCTGAGCCTGTATGGCCTTATTTGCCCCTAACCAATCCTCCTTTTGAGATGGTGTTATCCCGCCAGCAAAATCCCGCAAGATCGAAATCATTTCTGATACCACCACATCCGCATCAGAATCAGATGAAAGTAAAAACCCAGGTTGTGCAAGCACCTCACCCTGAAACCGTTCCGCAAACAGGTAAAGTGGAGACTCTTGTACCAACAGCAAGTTATCATCTAGCCATGATCGCAGTTGTTCGAACAATCGACCAAGCTGAGGAGTAATGCGCAGCTGCATTCCGCGAACCAGTGCATCGAAACTGGAAAAGAGGCCATCACGGTACATCGTGCGCGATAGCAAGGAAGCGCGCACCGGATCGAATTCCGGTATCAATCTGGCGAGTGCCAGACCGATTGAGTAAGTGGATGGTGCTTTCGTATCAGGAAATCCCAGCTGTGCCATTGTCAAAATCGATTCCACACAATCTGGAACAAAAGGAGTAGACCCCGGAAGGATAGATGGAATGCCCGCTCGGCTCAAACAATACTCAATATCCGCCACCATGGAGATACTCAGATCAGGCGAAACCAGGATAATCTCGGAAGGCGATATGCCACGATCAATCAACGTTTTTATCTGGTCGGCACACCATGTGATCGCCCCTGCAAAATGCGAGTGTGCGGATAACACCAAAGGGCTATTCGCATTCATCTCCAATGGGTTATCTGCCGATTCCAGTTGCGGCGGCCAATCTGCTGTTTCACGAATCGCTGCTGACAACTTCAACGATAGTTTGCTAAGCCGCGTATCATCATCCCCCTTCCACTGTACCCGATCTGTACATACCAGTGACAAGGAAAACCCATTTACCGGATCAATTCCCTCATCAAGCTGATACCCACAGCCCTCATCATAAATCAGAATGGATTTCGGAACGGTTTCCGTTACCCAGAATGCGAAGTCATGAGCAACCGGCCCCATATCCTCAAGATTATCCATTACAATGAGCGAGAAGTGGTCGGCAACATAGTTGCCAAAATTCGGGAGTCCCAGAATAATTTGCCCAAATGCCTCAAATGCCACTGGTAAATCCATTATATTTTGGCTCAAACAAAATGCACGGTACTGCTGCGTGATCTGAGCGAGAATGCCGTACAAATGAGGGCGATGAGGGTAACGATTCTCCCAATCTTCCCGCAGTCGGGCCAATGCTTCGCTTGTGGATAAACCGGCGGCAGCCGCCTGTGTAAGTAAGGTTATAATTGCGCGGCACAATCTTGCGGGTGAGAGGTGAATAACATCTAGGATATTATCACCAAGATAAGGAGAGGCTATTCGCATCAGATGATAGTGCGCAACTTCTGGCGTCACATAGCGAACAGGTCGATCAGTATTAAAGAGACGAGGCGCCAGAGCCTCGCTAAAATGCTGAACAGCTTCAATCATGAATCGGTTAAATGTCGTTATTTGTAGTCTTGATGTGTTACTCTGCCTGAATCTATAACGATTCTGAGTGTCCGCATTAGATGTTACGACAAGAATATTACCTTTGTGCTTCACCAGGAAAGTGTGCGTGAAATGGGCTACTGCTGAGGTTTTTCCCGCTCCTAGTGGGCCTTGCAGAAACAGAGATCGGTCAAACCTGGGTATATCCGCCACCAGCTATGTATGCTCATAATTGATGTCGGGATTACTCTTAACAAAGGCATGAAAGACCGGTGGCTCAATAACAACTTCTTGTTCCCGCACCTGGAATAAACGCTTGTTTGTTAAGAGACTGGCAACACGCTTCGTATGGGCGTCGTTCAGGTTGATATTGGGTCGCACCCGTGCTATCTCACGCAACATCAAGCGCTCATCTTCGCTCAAACTGGTCCAAATGGTGCGGCACTCTTCTCGCACGCCGGGATGTGCCGCCAGTTGATAAGCTAAATGTTCACTAGAGCGCATGATTGTATTCGCATCGAGGTTCTCCAGCGTTTCCAAAGCACGAAATCCAGCCCGAAGTAACCCCGCGTATCCGCCTGTAGACCAGGAAAGAAACGTTTGAACATCTTCATCGTAATCTTTACTGTTGCGCTTCATCAGATTCTGAATCATACTTCGAGCATCTTTTTTGTTATACGGCCCGACATAGACCACGCTATCCGTAAACAGTTCAGCAAAAGGCTCGATATCCAGCAAATCCATGCCAACATCAACGGCAACATCTAAAATGGGCTTACGAGTGAAAGTCAGATATGATAGTTGCTTTTTGTTGATGTCACGTAACCCGCGCAGGGCTTGAAAAAATTTAACCGGGAGCTGACGCAGCATTTCATCAAACTCATCGAACATGAATACGATCTGGATGCCCGCCCGCATAAAGTATTCCAACCCCAACTCCAGGTAGCGTAGCCCCATATATTTAAATAGCGGATTATCCCCGTCATGAAATTCCGCATACAGACTCACGAAACCTGCCGCATCATCTGGGTGGAGAAAGGCATCCAGCGGTTGGAATGCAAGATACAGGCGATGCATAAGGAGCTCATAGCCGGCCCATGCGCAGAATTGATCATAATCCGAAGTGTCTGTATTAGGCATGGCTCCGAGTAATGCCGGGTCAACAAGGATGGCCCTGAATTTCTCAGCGTTGGCAACATCCATATAGAAAGCTTGCACCTCAGGGTCAACCAGGTGTTGCAATAAATTCGATTTACCAACGCTCCCAACGCCAATCAGGGAACACGAATCCGACGCTCGCCAACGAGTCATAATACGACCAACTTCTTCTTGGCGAAAATCTAGCGATTGCTTACGAGAGCGCAATTTCTGCATTTTTATCCATCCTCAACAAAAAGCATTCCGCTGAATGTCATTATAGTTAGAGCTACGGAACTACATATAAAAGTATACACAGGATGAAGAATTAGACAAAGCAAGAGGAAATTCAGGGATAATATTACTCCCGATAATGACGCTTATCACTGAGTAATGCCAAGATCGCCGCTGCGTGCTGTTTCACATGAAATCAAAAACGCGCCCAGAGGGACTCGAACCCCCGACCTGCGGTTCCGAAGACCGTTGCTCTATCCACTGAGCTATGGGCGCATTCATCATTATTATACTGCAAGTCTCCTCAATCTCAATGAGCAGTCCGCCTGTTCAATATCAGGAGATTGTGCCGTATCGCTGCCAAGGCGACCCGATCGCCTATGCCTGCCTGTTGAGTTTCAGCCTGGTGTAATAATCGGTAAGCGTCGCTGAATTCTCCAAGCTTGATTAGGACTGTGCCGAGGTTGCTCTGGATTCTTCCTAATGAAAACAGGTCATTCTCTTTCTCAAGCAGCGTCAAGGCGGTTTGAAAGTGGTAACGCGCCTCGTCGAATCGCCCAAGCTGGTCATAACAGCGACCAAGAAGCACATGAACACTCACTGTCTCAGATGCCCCCTGACCTAAAAGATCGAAATTATTCAGGAGGAGCGACAAGGCTTTATCTGGTTCGCCGGCAGAAAGGCAACTTTCAATTTCGAGCAAAAAGACGCGACTAGTCTTTGTAACGTTTTGTAGAGCAAGGTGCATTTCTGCAATTTTCCCGGTATCCAATAGGATTTGCGCCGACTCAATACTGGCTGCATCCGCCAATTCCTTATCGTGCCAATTGGTCCCTATTGCCTGGGCGCGGTTAATGTGGACAAGTGCGGCCTCGTAACGTCCCTGATGTCGCAGAATGACTGCGGAATCCAGTAAAGCCCATCCTTGCTGAGTAAAATTCCCAGAATTCCCCGTCATTGCCATAACCTGTGACAGAATCTTCCCGGCAGATTCTATCTCGCCGATGCGCCGCAGGAATGTGGCATATATCCATAGAAAAAGACTGTTCTGAGCGACTGTATAATCTCCACGGTGAGAGATAATCCGCTCTAAAATCGGTATCCACCAGGCAATTCGTTCCTGGCGAACCACCTCTCGCCAAAATTGACTGACCATGTTATGTATTAGTCTTGATGAAACAGTAGGCCAACTTTGCGTCAGAAGATACTCGGTGACTATTAAATTTCGGCTTACATTACAAGAAACTGCCTCAGATAACGACCCAATCAAGGATTCTGCGATTTGTCTGACTTCTGGATTGCGTTGGTATAACAACTCTACATAGTGGCGCACAGACGATTCGACCCAGACGGACTGTGATGGGATACCCATAATCAGATGGCGACGCTGTAAGGAGAAAATAGCATCAAAATCTATGTCAGGCGGCAACAAGCTTGAAACATGTTCAAAAGAAAGATTCTTATCGGGCGGAAGCAGTGCAAATAACAGCAAGACATTCCGCTCGCGCGCGGTCAAGCCCGTGTAGATACGATCAAAAACCTGTGTTAATCCGTGTTTCTCAAAATCCAGTGTATCAATGTTATAAAGCGCGAGTTGAAGAATTTGCGGATGTCCCCCAACATGGGCATACATAGACTTGGCCAGATGTATCAGAGAGTCATCAGCCGGGTAACGACTACTTATAATCGCTTCAGCCAGATCAGCGGCATCATTCGGCTTCAACTCTCCTAACGCTAAATGCGTAATCTCCGCCGTGAGTGGCACATTAACCTGAGCGGTCATACAGATCACTGCTTGATCGAGCTTAACAAGCGTTTCAACAAGCTCAACAGATTCTTTGTTTAGAATATTTTCGATCCCATCCAATACGATCACGGTATGCCACTGAGCAAGGTAGTCACGCACTGTCATGGATACGCTATCTGCAAGTAGTTCACCCTTGATATATCGGTTGATAAAATTTACGGATTGTGGCTCATTCAACCATAGCAGGCGATCTATCAATTGGTTGTCAATTAGTTTTCGCATCAATTCCTGGACAAATGCTGTTTTGCCAATTCCTGATATACCCGTTATGAGCAAATGCCGTGCATCACTACTCACGAATGCATTGTAAGCAGCTTCAAGTTCCTGTTCGCGCCCGAATAAACGTACGGGGCGAGTTGCGGGTAGATAGTTATAGAGGTGCTGTCGCCAAAGTTGCGACCGAAGTTCCCATTCTTGCCTGGTGAGTTCATTCGTTATCTGATGCAATGCCCGGTTATGACGACGGCGCAACGTGCGAGCGTCTACAGCAAATACAGTGCAGAGCTGTTCGCTAGTCATATCCAAATCTGCCCGAACATAGAGATAGTAAAGGAGTGTCCAATCCTGAAAATGATTCGCGTCAATTGCGGCACATTGCGCTATTTCTTCTAGAGCTTCAGTTTTGGATTGCTGAGCGTCTACCATTGGCATTCCATGAACCCGTCGGCAGTGGCTATGTATTGCGCTGATGATCTCTACCAACAGCACTTCTAAAGCGTATTCACGTTGGTGTTCTATATTGGGGAATTCAGGGGCATTCACCAACCGGTCAACCAAAGCAAGATAATACAGTGAATTCTGCTGATGCTTTTTACCAGGGCGAACCAGGGCATCTAATACATCGCGGACCGACGCCTCACTAATGAATGGTTCTGGTGTGTACATTACCAAACAGAATCGGGGAATGTCTGGATGCCCGCGTGAATGCCGACCCGCTTATACATCTGAAAACCAGTGTACGCATGACCTAGAATGCCATCATGAATTGCCCATGATCGGCCACGTATCGTTTTCCAAGCATCCAGGGGGCGAAAAACACGGTCATCAGACAACTTCGCGTGCAATTCCCCACCGGGCTGGAATTCCTGATGAATCCGTAGCATTTCGCGTTGTCCACGCATATAGCTAAAGCCATATCGCTCAAAGATGATTGCGTTGTGATATGCCAACGGTTCAATCAAAAACATATCGTGACCGAGTTTGCTCACGAACTGTTCAAAAAGCGGAACAGCATTACGAAAAGACCGTAACCCTGAGCGTATCTGTCCGGGCGCCAAGCCATACTGCATGGCGGCCTCTTCTGCTGCGAGGTTGCGTCCGGTTGTCCCAAGATGGGTGGGATTGCCGTTCATGTCAATATCAACATTGAAGCGCGGGCCATCGGGGTTATTCATCACAACCAACAACACCAGAAGCTGATTATTAAATGTATCCGCCATATTCAGATATAGCGCTGGGTCACGATCAGTAGCGTACCTGTAAACTGAAATTTCAAGCGCCCTACTCCCGCTTGGGCAGCGAAAGCGTACAGCCGGATAACCATCAACCGCCAGGGTATCCGGGTCTATATTGTAGGTTGGGTAAATCCAGTCCGGCAGCAAGGTGCGATAAATAGCCTGCTTCCTGTCCTCCGGGAGTTGGTTTACCTCACGTATTGAATTCCCCCATTGCTCACTCATCAGCGATAATCTTCCTTAAATGCGCGTCGAATCTCTCGCTCCGCATCGCGTTTGGCTATAGTCTGGCGCTTATCATAGAGCTTCTTACCGCGTGCAAGTGCAATTTCTAGTTTGGCGCGGCCACGCTCAAGATACAGCATTGTGGGGATAATGGTATAACCACGCTCTTTAGAGCGATCTATGATCTGATTGATCTCGCGCCGGTGTAGCAACAGTTTGCGAGGCCTTAGGGGGTCGCTGTGACCAAATATGCTCGCATTCTTATATAAAGAGATGTGCGCCCCAACCAGCCACAATTCTCCGCCACGAACCTCAACATAACTATCTCTCAGATTGACATTATTGGATCGAATGGACTTGATTTCCGAACCAACCAGTACCAGCCCCGCCTGATAGGTTGTTTCTAACAGATAGTCGTGATGCGCTTTGCGATTCTTAGTGACGATTTTGATTCCGTCTTTACTCATATTACTCCTGATCCAACTGAGATTCTATCTGACGAATGGCTTCTCCCAATTCAACATCCCGCCCGTTCACATCCGGGATCATAGCAATATCCGGCGTCAACCCCACACCATCTATTTCCTGGTGATTAGGTGTCAACCATTCTGCCGAAGTAACATGAAGTGAAGAGCCGTCTGATAACCTGAAAATCTGTTGAACCGTCCCTTTGCCAAAAGTTTGCTGTCCGACCAGGATTCCCCGTTCATCATCCTGAATCGCACCGGCAACCAGTTCGGCGGCGCTGGCAGTGTTGTGATTAATGAGTACCGCAAGCGGTAATTTGGCAATGGCGCTGGTTTCCTTAGACTCCAGGGCGGTTTCAGATTGATTGTTACGCTCGTAAACAATAACCCCCTCACCTAAAAACAGGCCGGCCACCATAACGGATTCCTGAAGCAGCCCCCCACTATTATCGCGCAGATCAAGAATAAGCCCGACGATTTCGGATGCCTTTAGATTCTCCAATGCTTCCGCGACTTCATCGGGTGTGCGATTGGTAAATCGCAGTATTTGCAAATAGCCGATCTGCGGGTTTTCCGGTATGACGCGCCAGATAACCGAGGGAACATTGATAATACCAAATGGGATAAAAGCGGTAAATTCACTCCCGTCAGCCACCTTCCCCACCGTCAGGGTCACGCCGTTTCCGTCTTTCACTTCTCCCCGCAGCATTTGGTCAATCAAGTCGGGCTGCATATTCAAGTCGACAACCGTTTCATTAATTGCTAAAAGCACATCACCAGATTCTATCCCCGCAGCCAGCGCGGGGCTATCGCTAAAAGGATACAAGATCATTTCACCTTGTTCAGATCGCTTGATCTGTACCCCTATGCCCCCATAAGTGCCAGCAAGCACATCCGACTCGCTTTGGGCAACAGGAGGGTCAATAAAAAAGGTATAACGATCATCCAGGCTGCTGATTACCCCTCGGATCGCTGCATACTCGCGCACCGACTGTTCCGGTTGCTCCCGTAAATAATACTGATCTAACAAAGACTGCGCTTCTAACAGTAACCCAAATTCCGATGAAGATGCGACAATGTTGTGATTCGTATTCACTATGTCATGAAACAAAAACCCACAGAGAAAAAATGTGCCTAGCGATATGCCTACGACTGCCCCAATCATAACTGAACGCCAAAATTGATGATTTTTCATACGTTGCTTGCGCCTAAACCCAATTACATGATTTACTATAATAAAACCGTTAATTCACGAAAATTGTAGCACACTTATCCATAAACCCAACTCTTATTTTGATGGGATGAAAATGAATAGACAACGAGAAATACCACTGGTTCTGGTTGCTGATGATGAAATACACACAACAATAATGCTTGAACGGATTTTTACGCGCGAAAACTACGAAGTAATCGCTGCAAATAACGGTGTAGATGCCCTAAACATGGCACAGGAACTGCTGCCAGACCTTTTATTATTAGACATACAAATGCCATTAATGAACGGATTTGAAGTACTAAAAGCGCTAAGGGAAGCTCCTGCAACGAATACACTGCCAACCATTATCATTACTGCTCGTGCTCGCCAGCCAACGGATGTGGCACACGGCCTAAACCTGGGTGCGGATGATTATGTATATAAGCCGTTTGATCCCAAAGAACTCCTGGCGCGTGCCAGAAGCAAGATTCGATCACATCATCTTGAAATGGCTTTGCAGCGTCGCACACAGGAACTGGAAGCCTTATTAAAAATCAGCGATGAGTTAAGCCAATATGTTGCCATTGACAATCTGCTCACGCTTGTTCCTAAGTTAATATTAGAGTTCCTTCCTGGCGATGAGGCATCTATCGGCCTGCTTGACGAAGATCAAATGATGATTTGCCGCACGAAAGATGCCAACAATAACAGTTTATCTGATCAATGCTCGTTACCAGAGACATTCGTCACACAATTCATGCGAAATCCTGACGCAATGGGTTGGTCGAGCGAATCACCACTTGAGATAGGAAGTGAACATACCAATGGCATGATTGTCCCCCTGATACAGGGGGACAACGTTTTGGGATTCCTGCTCACAGCATCAAACACTCAGGAATACGATGATAAACACCTCCAACTCTTTCGTGGGGTTGGCAGACAGGCGGCGTTAGCAATCAGCAACGCCCAACTCTACGAAATCCAGGCAAACTATGCTCTCCACTTAGAGGACATGGTCAATGAGCGTACAAAAGAGCTTGAATCGGCTCAACAATTACTAATACGCGCGGAGAAATTAGCGTCAATTGGTCACCTTGCCGCTAGCATTGCTCATGAAATTAATAATCCCCTACAGCCGATACGAATCAATCTGGAACATATTCTGGAAGATATTCAGGATAACGTACCGATTGACATACGTGCCATCGAAACCATCCAAGAAAGTGTTGAGCGTATCCGCCGTATCGTAAGCCGGTTGCTGGAATTTACAGGAAAACGCAATCTCGATAGTAGCGACATTCAGATGCTAGATATAGGACAAATTATCGAGAGCGTCATTAGTCTTAACCAGAAGTTCTTTGAAAAAGAAGGTGTTCAAATCACCACGGACTTTAGGGAGCTTCTTCCCGTCTACGGCAGCAAAGACCAACTTGAACAGGTATTCATGAACATCTTCCTGAATGCTAAATCGGCTATGCAACAAGGTGGTATCCTCAGAATAGCTACTCGCCTTGATGGTGATGAGATCATTGCTGAGTTTGAGGATAACGGGATTGGCATTCCTGAATTGGAGTTGGGGAAGATTTTTGATCCGTTTTACTCAACAAAGGCCAATGGCACGGGACTTGGGCTTTTCGTCAGCTATGGTATAGTGCAGCAGCATCACGGAAGTATTGAAGTAAGCAGTCGGGTCAATGAGGGTACAATCTTCACTGTCCGACTGCCTGTGCACAAACAAAGAAACGATTAACTATAGGTTATTCAACAGGTTTCCAAGCCGCTTGAAAATCGGCAGATTCAATGGTGCCGTTTGTGTAATCTACAGCGGTTTGTAATGGCACACCGACAAACATCCAGGCTTCACCTGTGCCGCAGCTTTGAATCCGAGTCGCAATTGCATCGATACCATCCTCAATGGCTGCGGACTGGTTCGCTAATATATCTAATACGAGCGGAAGTGTTTGTCGCGCCTGGCGACGATCATCTTCGCAGACTTCTACAACCAATGTATTCCCCACAGAAGTGTTTTGTATGAAAATGCCTTGATCCGGTACATCGAAGGTGGATAATGCCTGATGAAGTATGGCGTATTCACCAATCTGTTGAACAGGAACGGACGTGTTTTGTATTTGTTCAGTTGGAGTCTCAGTTGGGGTCCCGTTTCGATTTGTAGAATTCTGTAGCAACATGAAGACCACCACGACAAAGATAATTACCATAATTGCTAGTGAAATCAAAATCGTGCGACGCCTATCTTCTTCAGGTTCAATATCTTCTAGATCATCCTCTTCGGAACCACCAAAACCAGGTAAAGTAGCCGGCATCTCAGGCAGACTAAAAGGTGCTTCCTGAGTCTTTTCACCAATGGAACTAGAGGGAAGGCTTGCCTCTAGTGTGTTGAGAAGAGATTGCGCTTCTGGGTAATCTTTGTCAATACGCAGCACATTTTGTAATGCAATATGAGCCGTTTCTGGATCAGAAATGGCATGTGCGTAAAGCCACCACACGTCTGCATTATTACGATCCGCCTCAATCAGGGGTTTTAATATGCGCTGGGCTCCAGCGAGGTCTTCATCTTCAATCAATTCAAATGCCTGGGCCAGCATCTGTTCTATTGTATCAGTCATTGAATTTCCCTGTGCGCTCAATTAAAAGTCTAGATGACTTCTAATGCAATTTTAGTATGAGTATAATGCGAAAAGCATGTCAGGAAAAGGAATTGTAGCAATCTCTGTCATTATTTCCTGAAAAAAATAGAACCCATGAAAGTGGGTTCTATTTTAAGTGTCCCGGAGAGGACTTGAACCTCCACCCCGCAAGGGACACAGCCCTCAACCGTGCGCGTCTGCCTATTCCGCCACCGGGACATATGTTATTTAGTTGTTATTATACCGCCAGACTATACGCTGTCAATTCCTTGTTGCGACTCAGTTTCACCTATACCTGTATAAAATTTCTGCTAGGATTTGACCATATTGCGCACTACTCATAGCGATAGGTTGCATAAACACTAAGGAAGCCAACATGCGAATCGCCGTGGACGCGATGGGAAGTGATAACTATCCATCACCTGATGTCGAAGGCGCTGTGCAGGCCGCAAGAATGTACAGTGATGAAATTTTGTTGGTTGGTGATCGGGAAACGGTGGAAACAGAGTTAAAAAAACACGATATCTTAGGACTGAAGATAACGATAGTCCATGCATCTGAGATCGTTGAAATGACAGACAAGCCAAGTGTGGTTGGAAAAACAAAGCCAGACTCCTCAATGCACATCGGCATGAATCTGGTTAAAGACGGTGAGGCGCAGGCTTTTGTAACTGCAGGAAATACTGGGGCTGCGCTTACGATCGCCATGCTTTATACCCTGCACAGAATTCCTGCGGTTAAACGGCCTGCGCTTAGTTCGATCATCAGGGTACATGGCAACTATGTCACTATGGTTGACATTGGCGCCAACACAGATTCCAAGCCAGAGTGGATGGTGCAGTTTGCTCTGATGGGCGATATTTACGCGCGTAAAGCCCTGAAATTGGAACGGCCACGTGTTGCATTACTTTCTAACGGTGAAGAGAAGGGAAAGGGCAATCAAGCTATCCAGGAAACCTATGAAATACTTCAGGCCTACACACACTTGAATTTCGTTGGCAATATCGAGCCAAAAGATATTCTGAATGGGAAAGGTGATGTGGTTGTCTCAGATGGTTTCATTGGCAACATTACCGTAAAGTCATTTGAAGCCTTTGGGAGCGCGCTATCCGGCTTGATACGCAGCGAACTAAAACGCGACCCGATTTCGGCAATGGGAGGTCTGCTTGCAAGGCGGGCTTTTGCCCGTGTTAGTCGGCAAATTGATCCCTTTGAAATTGGCGGAGCGCCTCTTTTAGGGGTAAATGGTGTTGTCATAATTGGTCACGGGCGATCAAATGCGCAGGCGATCCGAAATGCGATCAATCAGGCGCGATTGGCCGTTAGTGGTGATATTGTTCAATCTATCCGCGATGATCTGATTGTATCGCGTTAAGACCAACACAGGTGAGGGATTATGGAATTGTTACGCAATGGCCGACCAAGAGTAGTGATCACAGGACTTGGTGGTGTCACAGCATTAGGGTCAGCCACATCTCTGTGGAACAGCTTAAAAGCAGGCGAATCCGGAATCCGACGAATCGAGACTATTCCGATAGATCATGTCCCAGTTCAAATTGGCGGTGAAGTACGTGATTTTGACCCGACTGAGTACATTGAACCAAAAGAGGCCCGGCGGATGGGACGTGCGTCTCACTTTGCTATAGCCGCCTCGAAAATGGCAATAGAAGATGCCGGGCTGACTGTTTCCGATGTCGAGGCCGAAGGTGAACGAGTTGGCGTGGTTATCGGCTCGTCTCTAGGGGCGCATGAGATGGCAGAGCAAAGCACGTTCAAATATAAGACGACTGGTTACAATAAACCGAATCCACTTTCTCTGATTAACGCACTCCCCAATATGCCTGCCCATTATGTGAGCCGTTTTTTGCGCGCTTTGGGACCACTGAATGCGCCATCCACCGCTTGTGCTGCGGGGACGCAATCTGTAGGGGAAGCAAGTGAGCTGGTCATGAACGGACGCTCCGATGTAGTTATCACTGGGGGTGTGGAAGCCGTTCTTCAGGATTACGCAATTGCAGGATTTGACGCCATGAAAGCGTTGGCAAATGCGTATAACGACAACCCGGCGGCTGCCAGTCGCCCCTTCGATGCCGATCGTTCCGGCTTTGTGTTTAGCGAAGGCTGTGGTATCGTGATTATCGAGAGCCTGGCACATGCTTTGAAACGCGGTGCGCGAATCTACGCTGAAATTCTCGGCCATGCGTCTTCATCCGATGCTTACCACGTCGCCGCCCTCGACCCTGAAGGGAAAGGTGCGATGCGCTCTATGGCCTGGGCATTGGAGTCGGCTCATATAAATCCCGAAGATGTCCAGTACATCAACGCTCATGGCACCTCTACCAAAGCCAACGATGCTATGGAAACCCTCGCTATCAAGAATGTGTTTGGGGAACATGCCTATAACGTAGCCATTAGTTCTACCAAGAGCATGATTGGACACGCACTAGCAGGATCGGGCGCGATTGAAATTATTGCCTGTGCGAAAAGCCTTGCTGAAAAGGTTATTCACCCGACTATAAACTATGAGACGCCTGACCCGGAATGTGACTTGGACTATGTCCCCAATACAGCTAGGGACTTCAAGAACCTGAAGTACATTCTCTCAAACAGCTTTGGGCTGGGTGGACAAAATGCTTCTATCGTCCTAGGTGCAATATAAAGCTCTAGAGGGTAAAAACCAACCAAAAACGCACGACTATCCATCGTGCGTTTTGCATTCCAGGGTACTGTGTACTATCATTGGAATCATCAATTTATGCTGTTTCTTGGGGCATGTATGCAGGATAATTTATATCTGGTAGACCGTCTTATTGAGCAGCGAGACGTTAAAAAAGCGGAAACACTCATCGCAAAAGGGCTACGAGCCACCATGCAAAAATCGGATCACGTTGAGCTCCTGATTCGTCGTGCTCGCGTCCGACTGCTAACGGCGCGCCCTGATGACGCATTGATGGATTTGTCCACGGTGCAGGCTGATGATGAAACGCGGTATCGATCTTTTGATGTTCAAGAGTTGGTTGCGGATAGTTATCTGGCCCGCTTTGAGCAGGCAAGTGTTGGCTTTGTGGAGCGACAGGACACCATTAAAGCTCAGGGAATCTATCAAGCCATTTTGGATGAGTCTAGCAACTATAATAATACAGGGTGGATTCACTATCAGGTGGGACGTGTACAGTTAACAGCCGGTGACACCGAAGCCGCGGCACAGTCGTTTCAAGCAGCATTACTAACTCCCAGCCATGTACGCAATTTGACAGCGTATTGCTACGAACGTCTTGGGTTTATTGCTCTATATGAGTGGCGTGCTCCGAACAAGGCGTTAACTTTTCTGAATAAGTCTGTAGACACTTATCCGGCCAGTGAAGACCAAAGCTGGCTGATCCAAGTTCATAACCTGCGTAGCCGCGCCCTGCGCGAAATGCAAGATTTTCATGCGGCACTCTTGGCTGCGCGCGAAGCAGTTGAAATCGCCACCACCAGCGGTGTAGAGGGACGTAAAGGGTTGTCTGAGGCCTTACTTACATCTGCCGAAATTCTCTCAATTATGGATGGGCATGAGAAAGAGACGGCACATTATTTGCAGCGATTCCTGCGGATAACTAAAAAGCCACTCGGGGTTGATGTAACATGGTCGCGGGTATATGAAATGTTGGGGAGTGCTTATTTCAGGCTGGGGCAGTATCAGGATGCCCTGGTTTCCTATCAGAGTGCGCTTCAATTTAATCCGGATCATCCCTGGGAAATTTCGCTGCGCTACCAGATTGCCTGTTGTTATTATCAGCAGCGTTCATATGAGAGTGTCGTTTCTGAATTAGAAGGACTCGTTGAAACGCTCGAAATCACTGATTATCGTATCTACGATGTCATTGGTAATGCCCGCTTCGCTCTGGGTCATTATGATGAAGCTCTGGAAATGTACCAGGTTGCGCTTCGTCTAGTGCCATCCAACGCAGATGATAAAGATAAAATCCAGAAATATTATGGGTTTGCGCAGCATCTGAGCACGAATTCTAATCTGAAGCCCTCACATTCAATCAATCAAGGGCAAAGTTCGTGACTGCCGTAACAGTTATTGGTGGTGGATTGGCTGGGTCTGAAGCTGCCTGGCAGCTTGCTGAGCGCGGCCTTCACGTCAACCTCTATGAGATGCGTCCCCAGCGATCTACCGGCGCACACGTTTCCGACCAGTTGGCGGAATTAGTGTGCAGCAATTCGCTGGGTTCAAAACTTCATGATCGTGCTTCTGGACTTCTCCAGGCTGAGCTCACCCTGTTTCGCTCTCTATTATTGGATTGTGCGCGACGTACCGCTGTTTCTGCTGGCGGTGCTTTAGCCGTAGATAGAGAGGGGTTCAGTAATCTTGTTACCCGTATCCTCCAGACGCATCCCAATCTCACGATTATTCGGCAGGAAGTGACCGTATTAGGGCCAGAACCCACCATTATCGCCACCGGCCCGCTCACCTCTGTTGCTCTGAGCGAGCAGCTGGGTAATCTTACCGGGCAGGCCTACTTACATTTTTATGACGCCATCTCTCCCATTGTAAAAGCAGATAGTATTGACATGGATGTCGCTTTTTCTGCTAGTCGTTATGGTCGTGGCGACCAAGAAGAAGGCGATTATATCAACTGTCCCATGAATGAGGCGGAATATCAGCGTTTTGTATCCGCTGTCCGCGCCGCAGAGACTATTCCTCTGCGCAATTTTGAGCAAGACGATCCCCATTTTTTTGAAGCGTGTGTACCCATTGAGCAGTTAGCCGCACGCGGGGATAACACGCTGGCGTATGGCCCGATGCGCCCCGTCGGGTTGCGGGATCCCCGTACAGGCAATCGCCCTCACGCTGTTGTTCAACTACGGCGGGATAACACCGCTGGTACTTTATATAATATCGTCGGTTTCCAGACAAACATGCGCTGGACAGAACAACGCGATGTATTGCGTCTTATTCCTGGTTTGGAACAGGCTGAATTCATCCGTATGGGACAAATGCACCGCAACACATTTATCAACTCCCCTACCCTGCTTTTGCCAACACTTCAATTCAGAACCCGCGACAATTTATTCTTTGCCGGTCAACTAACGGGTATCGAAGGCTATTTGGGAAATATTGCCACTGGGCTATTGGCTGGGGTAAATATGAGTCGACACCTGATCGGTCAATCACCACTGATTTTGCCTGAAGTAACCATGCTTGGCGCTCTATGCCACTATATAACCCATACTGAACCCAAGCACTTTCAACCGATGAAGGCTAATTTTGGCATTTTGCCCGAGTTGGTCAATCCAGTTAAGAATAAACAGGAACGCTATAGAGCTTATGTTGAGCGCGGTATTGATCATTTGCGCGAATCCATATTACATGTTAGAGATAGATACTTAAGTTAGCATTTGCAATTACGCAGAGAACAGCTATAAGAGAACTCAAGCACCTATGATGGCTTTTGCACACTGGCTAGACCAGAATCTGGATACGTTGATTGATAACGCGACTGTGCGTTTATCTCAGGATGAAGCACTGCGTTCTGAAGTGAGTGAGGCAGTAGGCGCATTTTATGAGGCGTTCTGGCAATCAATCCGCCAGAATAATATCGTTGTGTTGAATACGATTCTGATTGACTGGGTTGAGTCGCGTAGCGCCCCGACTGATGACACCTCTACTGAACTCATCTCTGTGTTGATGACACTAAAGCAGGTTATGTGGGAGCATATAAAAGCGAGCAATAACCCTTTCGATGCGGTTGAATTCCTACTGACAAGTGAGCAGTTATTTAGTGAAGCAGTTGTCTATCTTTCTCGGCTGGAGTCGGAAAATATATTAGTAAATATTCGCACCCAATTACAGAAAGCCCAGCTTCGAATTGAGCAGCTTGATAAGAGTAAATCCAATTTCATTGCGGTTGCTGCTCATGAATTACGCACCCCATTGACCCTAGTTGAGGGATATATCGGAATGCTGTCGGGCAACGCAATCATTCGTGCGAATCAAGATACAACTATTTTGGTCGAAGGGGTTGAGGGTGGTACAAAACGACTACGCGAAATTATCTCGGACCTCATTGATGTCTCCTTGCTTGATCTAGGCATTATGGAATTGTATTTCCAACCGATTTGGCTTCGTCAGACGCTAGGCACAATGGTGCGGAATGTTGAAAAAACACTGGCTCAACGTAAGCTGGAAATTGCCATTGAAGAAGCGACTATCCCATTACAACCGACCTATGCCGACCAGGATCGCCTCATGCAGGCACTCCAAAAAGTGGTCATGAATGCCATTAAATATACGCCTGATGGGGGTATAATCATTATCCGTGGACGTGAGTTGCACGGATTCGTTGATCTGAGCGTTGCGGATAATGGCATTGGAATCGCCCCGGACAATCTCTCACGAATCTTTGATACATTTTCCGCTTTAGGCGATGTAGCTCTGCATTCGAGCGGAAAGACGAAATTTAAGGGTGGTGGCCCCGGTTTAGGACTTCCAATTGCTAAAGGAATTATCGAAGCGCACGGCGGCACCATCTGGGCGGAAAGCCCAGGCTACGATGAAGAACGTTGTCCGGGCAGCACTTTCCATATCATGATCCCTATGCGGGAAGCCCCTCCTGATGATAAAATGGCGACGGTAATTAAGTCGGAAATCATAGCAGAAGATGAAATATAGTGCCTGAAATATCAAGCCGGTTGCAACGTCTTCCCCCCTATTTTTTTGCCGTCATCGGACAGCGTATGCGCGAAATGCAAGCCCAAAATCTGGACATTATCCGTCTGGACATTGGCAACCCGGATATGCCGCCGCCGCCGCATGTATTGGATGCCATGCAGAAAGCGGTGTTTGACCCCAGTAAACACGGTTACTCAGGCTACCAGGGGATTCCAGCATTTCGTGAGGCTGTTGCGCGCTACTATCAACATCGGTTCGGTGTGAGTCTAAATCCCGATACAGAGGTACTCCCCCTGATTGGTAGCAAGGAAGGCATCGTGAATATGTCTCTTGGCTATCTGGATGCCGGGGATATATCGCTCGTGCCGGATGTGAGTTATCCTTCTTATGCTACCGGCGCGCGTCTCGCGGGTGCTGAAGTTCACTGGCTGCCGATGCGGGCTGAAAACCAATACCTGGTAGATGTAAGCGATATTCCCGATCAAATTGCTGCCCGTGCCAAAGTCCTATGGGTCAATTATCCTAATAATCCTACTGGCGCAACCGCTAACGTTGATTTCTACCGTGATTTGGTAGCATTCAGCATACAAAATGACATTCTCTTGCTTTCCGATAACCCCTATGTGGAAGTAACCTTTGATGGTTATCGAGCGAGTAGTGCGTTGTCCGCTCCGGATGCAATGACCTGTACCGTTGAATTTATGTCCTTTTCAAAAACTTTCAACATGGGTGGTTGGCGACTGGGTGCAGCAGTTGGCAACGCTCAGGCGCTGCAAACTCTTTTGCAGGTAAAAAGTAATGTGGATAGCGGACATTTCCACGCCATTTATGACGCCGGTATCGCGGCGTTAGATCATACACCGCGCACCTGGATAGACGAACGTAATCTGATTTATCAGCGGCGGCGTGATCGCATAATGCAGACTTTGCCGCAAATTGGTCTGGAGGCGGAAAACCCCAAAGGAACACTCTACATTTGGGCCAGAGTTAAACATGGTTCTGCCGAAGAGTATATCGAACAGGTGTTGACCCAAGCACGTGTTGCTTTAGCTCCTGGCGGGGCTTATGGTCATGGTGGCGAGCATTATATTCGATTAAGCGTAAGTGTACCTGATGACCGTCTCGATGAAGCGCTAACCCGGCTAGAAACCTGGTATACTTCTAATTATAAACCCAGTATTTCCACAACTCAGGCCAATCATGTCTAAGCAATATCAAGTCAACAATACTTCTGAGTATGAACGTGTATTTGTCGTCGGTGCTGAATTATCTGGCACACGACCACTGCTTACGCTACATGATTCATTAAAAGAACTGTCCATTCTCGCAAATACTGCGGGAATGACTGTGGTTGGAGAAGCGACCCAGAATCTCCATCAAATTGACCCCAACACCTTCATTGGCTCCGGCAAGGCAGTGGAAATTCGAGAGGCGGCGCTTGAAGCGCAAGCCCAGGTCATTATTTTCGATGATGAGCTATCACCTCGTCATCAACGTGAACTTGAGAGGCTGTTTGGCGAAGATATTCGAGTCATTGACCGAACCGTCTTAATCCTGGACATTTTCGCCCAGCACGCCCGCACTAGAGAAGGTTCACTTCAGGTTGAATTGGCACAATATGAGTATCGTTTACCCCGCCTTACCCGCCAGTGGACACATCTGGTCAGACAGGCTGGCGGTGGCGCGGCCCGAGGTGGCGCCGCTGGCGTTGGGTTACGCGGGCCAGGTGAAACGCAGCTTGAAGTTGATCGGCGTGAAATCCGACGTAAAATTGATAAACTTAAGGTGGATTTAGAACGGGTCCGTCTGCACCGCCAGCAACACCGGCAGCAGCGCCACCGTGCTGGCATCCCGATTGTTTCATTAGTTGGTTACACCAATGCTGGTAAATCTACATTGCTGAAAGCCTTGACTGGTGACGATATTTACATAGCGGATCAGCTTTTCGCCACCTTAGACCCGTTGTCTCGCCGGGTGACTCTGCCTTCAGGACGCCAGGTCATTATGACAGATACGGTCGGATTTATTCAGAAACTGCCGACAACGTTGATTGCGGCTTTTCGTGCAACACTGGAAGAAGTGGTCAGTGCGAATTTGCTGATACACGTTGTAGACACAGCCCATTCTAATGCTGCACAACATATTGAAGCCGTTGAAGATACTTTAGCCGAACTGGATGTGCCGCCGATTCCACGCATTTTAGCGTGGAACAAGATGGATTTGTTGTCAGAGTCGCCTATACGCGATGCCTATGATACTTATTCTGCTGAGGTCTTTGTCTCAGATGCGAGTGGGGTTGGTATGGATGATTTACTGGCGGCAATCGAGGATACATTGGCTGCATCGATGCGCCAGGTAACGCTGCTGATACCCTATGATCGCGGCGATTTGCTCTCCATGCTATTTGAAACGGCCACGGTTGAGTCACAGGAACACACAGCCAATGGGTCACGAGTAACCGCTCTCGTTCCTGGATTTTTATACGAACGCTTGAAAGCCCATGTGATTTCGAGTAAATAATCATGTTCAAACGCATTAATCGTTCTTCTTCCTTAGCACGCCTGATTGAATGGATCAGTGAGTTCCTTTCTCGGCGGCGCGGTCTGCCGGTGGTGGTTGGCATTTTGCTGGTCGTGGTTAGTTTCGTGATCCAGGTAATTGATGTGTATACAAACTCACAGCTCTTACAATTGGCCGGCGTCATTACTCAAAACCTGGGTATATTGTTCGCGTTAATTGGTTTACTACTCTCTCAACCGCTTGGCAGATAACCATTAATCCTCTCGTAGAGTCTATGATCGAATATCGAGTCCTTGACGATGTTGCAGCTTTTGAGCAAATCGTTGACCTTGAAATTGCTGTCTGGCAACTTGACCCGCGTGATGCAGTACCCTCCAGTATGATTCATGCCATCATTCTCAATGGAGGATTATTGGTTGGTGCTTATGATGAACAGCGCGTTGTCGGTTTAGGATTCGCTTTCCCTGTCCAACGAAATCGCACATGGTCATTGTGGTCGCATATGGTGGGCGTTCATCCCGACTACCGAGATCAGGGAATTGGCGTTGCCATCAAGCAGTTTCAGCGAACCTGGGCGTTAGAACGTGGCTATAAAACCATTTCGTGGACATTTGACCCCCTGCAGCGTGGTAACGCCAATCTCAACCTGCACTTGCTTGGCGCAACTGCCAATATCTATCATATTGATTTCTATGGAGAGATGACTGATAGCATTAATGCGGGTTTACCTTCGGATCGCCTCGAAGTTACATGGTCTCTAAATAGCCCACGAGTTAAGAGCCTTGCAGCGGGCAAGCCCCCTGCCCCGTTGACAGAAAATCTCTCAGATGAAGCCTTTATCCTCCGGCGCGCCGGGGATAGCAGACCATCGCCAACTGAACCGGTTTCCTGGTTGCCTAAGCTGTTTATTGAAACTCCAATTGATCTGGCGAAGCTCAAGCAGACTGACCCGGATATTGCTCATCAATGGCGACTCGCTCAACGAGCGGCTTTACAGTTGGCGTTTAGCAGAAACTATATTGCAATAGATTTTGTTTCTACAGAAAGCCACGCTTATTATGTTCTTCAGTCACCTGAAACATGGGATATGTATGTTGTGCAATGCAGTGATAACACCCTTTACACTGGGATTGCGCTGGATGTAGACCGTCGTGTGGCGCGGCATAATGCTGGGCGTGGGGCAGCCTATACATCATCACGCCGTCCCGTAAATCTAATTGCAGTCTGGCGTTATCCGAACAGGAGCGCGGCCCTTAAGGCCGAATCTGCGTTCAAAAAGCTGAACCGTGTTCAAAAACAGTGCATTATTGCCGAGAAATTACCCTACCGGGATGCGCCTTTCATAGGCGACCAGTTGTCTAATGTGACCGAGTAAAATTGGCAATATTTCGTATACTTGTTAAGATATTATGGCTGGTGAGGCTTGAATGATAACCAGTATAATATTTCCCGCTGAAGTTTATTTTGGAGGAAACTGATGTCTCGGACCAAATTTATGTTGTCGTTGCTTGTGGTGCTTATTATTGCACTGCCAACATTAGGGGCAATGGCTCAGGATAATATGGTTGCCTGGCCTGATCTGGGTGGCCGTGAAGTTGTCATCGCCGTTGAAAATGCTTATCCGCCTTATAATTACTACAATGACGATAATGAGGCGGTTGGTTGGGATTACGATACATTTAATGCGATCTGCTCCCTCTTGAACTGCGTGCCAGTTTTTGAAGAAGTGGGCTGGGATGGTATGTTGGCCGGCATCGCTACCGGACAGTGGGACGTTGCGGCAGATGGCATCACCTATACGGTTGAGCGCGATCAGAGTGTTGATTTCTCCAGTCTCTACCAGGCCTATGATGAGACGCTGCTTGTCCGCGAAGGCGAAGACCGGTTTACGGACTCTGCCAGTCTTAAGGCCCTCCCCGACTACCGTGTGGCGACACAGGTTGGCACAACGAATGAAATTACTGCTAAGTCACTATTTGGCGAGGATCATGTGTTGAGTTTTGACACTTTTGGGGCAGCGATTGAGGCGCTTCTGAACGATGATGTTGATGCCGTTGTTGTAGACCGTCCGGCAGCCGAAGGCTACATTGAGGCTCAGGGTGGTATGGTGACTCTGGAAGAATCCCTGGCGGGTATTGAAGGTCTGGCTTTTGCCTACCCAACAGGTAGTGATCTGATTGCCCCGATTAATGCAGCTATGTGGGCACTACAAGCAACTGGCGAATGGGATACGATCTATGCCAAATGGTTTGAGTCTTCTGATTAATTAATTGGAAGCTCAGCTAATACATTGCGAGGTGGGGTATAACTCACCTCGCAATTTTTTTAATATGAGAATGGAAGGATTATGTAATGTATGATTCATCTCGCTCTAGTGACCGGTTTGTTAAGCAAGTTGGGCAATTATTTAGCCGTCGTGGTTGGCTAGTTGCATTTTTTCTTTTTGATGTCCTGATTATTTATTCGATTTTTACGGATGCTGTTCTAACTGACGCCTGGGAGTTTATTATCCCAGGTATTGGAGTCACGATACAAATCACGGTATGGTCTTTCCTGCTGGCGCTGATTATCGGTCTTGTGACTGCCTTTGGGCGTATTTCTAAGAATCCGCTGATTTACAATATTGCCACTCTTTATGTTGAAATATTCCGTGGGCTGCCATTGCTGGTTATTATTCTCATCTTTGCATTTGTGATTACACCTGCAATTGTGGATTGGATTGCTCAGTCACCACTCGATAACCTTGCCCAAACTATCTTTGGAGTCAATCCTGAGACAATCGCCACAACGAGTCTGCGTACCCGCGACATCGATTCCGTTTGGCGTATTATGCTCGCATTTGCGCTTACTTATGGCGCGTTCATGTCGGAGGTGTTTCGTGCCGGTATCGAGAGCATTGGGCGCGGCCAGATGGAAGCAGCACGTTCCCTGGGGATGAATTATGCCCAATCAATGCGCCATGTCATTCTCCCCCAGGCGATTCGTAACGTGCTGCCGGCATTGGCAAATAACTTTGTGTTTCTATTGAAGGATACCTCTCTGGCTTCAACAGTTGCTGTGAAGGAGATTTCGCAATTAACCCGCCAATATTCCAGCAACAATTTTCGCTACCCTGAAGGTCTGCTCGTCCTATCATTTATTTATGCCAACTTAACGATTATTTTGTCAACGTTGACCAATTATCTCGAAGTTATGCTTCAAACCGACAAGAAGGGAGGGTAAGTCCCGTGACCAAGTCCCCAATAATCAGCATGAAAAATATCTCTAAGACATTCGGGGAGCATGTTCATGCCCTCCAAAATGTAAGCCTGGATGTGTATGTTGGCGAAGTGGTGGTAATTATTGGCCCCAGTGGCTCCGGTAAAAGCACCCTACTCCGTTGTATAAATCATCTTGAAACGGCAGATTCAGGTGAAATATGGGTGGATGGCATTCACCTTACTCATAAGTCAACTGATATTAACAAGATACGCGCCGAAGTTGGGATGGTCTTTCAGCAGTTCAATCTTTTTCCGCATAAGACTGCCTTAGAAAATGTGACTTTGGCACAACAGGTTGTTCGTAAACGTCATCGAGCCGAAGCGGAGCAGATTGCTCGAGAGCAGTTGCAAAAGGTAGGAATTCCTGAAAAGGCAGATGTTTATCCGCCCAAGCTTTCAGGCGGTCAGCAGCAGCGGGTTGCAATCGCTCGCGCGCTGGCGATGAACCCCAAAATCATGTTGTTTGATGAGCCTACTTCTGCGTTAGACCCTGAGATGATTAAGGAGGTCTTGGATGTGATGCTCAACCTCGCCAAAGAAGGTATGACGATGGTTGTTGTCACTCATGAAATGGGCTTTGCCCGAGCGGCAGCAGATCGTGTGGTTTTTATGGATGAGGGGCAGAAGATTGAGGAAACAACACCTGCTGATTTGTTTGACAATCCGAAGCATGAGCGGTTGAAGCTTTTCTTGAGTAAAATCCTCTAGGTTCATGGAAACAGATTGAGACAATAGGGATGCTTATCCGCGCATGTGGATAAGCATCCCTTTGTGTTTGCTTTGGTGGGTTGAGGACTGACAGATAGAAAGCCGCTTGTTGGGAAGCAACAGCTTGTGTTTGTTGTTTTAATGACTATACGAAATATCAGAAATAATGATAAACACTTTCGTCCCCAAATTTTCTTTGCTCTTTAACCATACTTTCCCTTTGTGATTTTCTACTATCGCTTTGACCAAGCTTAAACCTAGCCCAGAACCACTGATATGAGCGGCATCTTTCTGCCCCTGCTGTCCACCACGAAAAAAACGCTCAAAAACATGAGCCTGTAACGCTTCGGGAATACCAATCCCATGATCCTCAACCTCAAACTGTAATCCCGCCGAGGTCAGGCGAACGCGAATATGTACCGTAGCATTCTCAAAAGAAAATTTAATTGCATTTTCAATCAAATTAATCAATGCTCTTTTAAACTGCTCTTCATGTCCCAGAAAATTCGGAAGCCCTTCTTCGACCTCACAGACCAGTTCTATTGCCCTGTCCTGCGCGAGATAGTACATCTCATCAAGCGCATCTTGAACGATTTCTTTAGGATTACAAACCTCTTCAGGAGTTCTGGTTGCCTTAATTCGCTCCAGATCAAGAATTCCAGAGATGATACGATTCATCCTCAAAAGCTGTTTTTCAATGACTTGTGCCGTCTCCAACATCATAGGTTGCGGGCCATCCCCTAGATCATCCATCAACAAATCCAGATTGGCTAATGCGGCCTGCAAAGGATTCTTGAGATCATGGCTGGTCATACGAATCATCTCACTTTGAATCCGGTCTAACTCCTTAAGCTGAGTGATATCATTCAGGATACTAACCCATCCTGCCCCCTGCCCTAACATGGCAATATGACAAAGGTAAAATTTACCCTTCATCTCGATCTCATAGGTATGCGCTTGGTAATTCCTTATATCGCGCAGCATATCTCGGTATGAATGGGGCAATACATCGGGTGAAGCAATCTCGAATAATGACTCTCCCGAGTTAATAATATCGCGGTTGACCAGTTTACGAGCCGCTGGGTTTGCAAAGATGAGACGAAATTTCCGGTCTACAGCAATCACAGGATTCTCGGTGCTGGTTAATACTGTCTCTAATTGGCTGCGCGCAGCCTCTACTTGTTCAATTAGTTTCTGTTGTTTGTTGTATAATTGACTATGCGAAATCGCAGTCGCGGTCTGATCCCCTAACATCTCCAGAAGCGGAACATCATCAGGACGAAACAAACGCCCATGCTGACCGGCAATAACCATCAGAACGCCGATTGTTTCGTTCGCATAAACTAAGGGGACCGAAATCACGGAACCAAAAGTTTCATGCGCCAAAGGCAAATCCACCGCATCCGTCCAATCACGACCATAGTTCTCCAACAAAACCGACTGGCGCGTCTGCGCTACTGAACCGGCCACCCCATAGCCTAAAGGCACATGAACATCAACATATTGCTGGGGCAAATTGTAAACTGCGGCAAGTTGCAGAATCCCACCCTGATTAAGAAAAATTCCTGCGCCATCAGCTTCTAACCACCGGGCCGCCTGTATGGTGATTTGATTCAAAATGGTATCAATAGCGAGTTGGCTAATGACCGCCAGGCTCACCTTGTGCATGGCCTCGACCTGGGTTACACGATCCGCTAATGGCGTAATAATTTCCTGGCGCAACACACTAAAACTGATAATCAACGAAGCAACCGATGCCAGGTTTACCGCAACACCGGTGATTTGAAGTTCGGGATTTAAGAAACCAACACTTTGACCGGCGATAAACAATACCATCCCCAGCATCAAGCTTCTTGAGCGCATTTTTCGCCGAAAACGCCACAAATAATATAATGCCATACCATCAAAAATCAGGTAAAACATCACAGAAAGAAGTTGAAAACGATAGATCAAAATCCCATCGGCTACAACATCACCAATCGGTTGAAAATTACTAACTGCGGATAGCCCTTGGTAAAAAAACACAATGATTAGCGCAGCAAATACCCACAACCGGAAACGCCGGGAATGCAACCCGAGCAAAGCTGCCGTAAGCGCGTAAATAGCGATACTCGACCCAATAAACCCCAATTCCATTAAGTCGATCGCAAGTGGAAGCAAAGCAAAACCAGCATCAATAAGCGAAAAAGCAACAGCCATAAATGACCCGATATTCCACAAGGTCACCAGAACCAAAAACACGGCAAAAATCTGATTCGTCTCTTTACGAACGTCGTGCCACAGAACAATCAACAAAAACCCCAGCGACAGTGCCAGGGTAAGGCCGTTTACAAGGAGTGTAATTGCACCTAAAGGGATCATCGCATCTTATAAACCAGTAAATCAATTCCGCCTTGTCATAGTCCCAGGGGATTGTTTCTCAAAGCGGTATCCAATTCGATGTTCGGTGAGTATATAGACGGGATTGGTCGGGTCAGCCTCAATCTTACGGCGAAGTTGGCTGATATACACACGAGGATAATAGACATCATCAATGTACTCTTGCCCCCACACCTGTTCCAGCAAATCACGCTGTGAAACAACTCGGCCAGAATTTTCCAGTAATACGGCCAGCAACTTGAACTCTGTCGGCGTTAAATGAACTTTACGACCATCCACATGCACCTGGCGACGGTGCAAATCCACGCTCAAATAACCGTCGTTATATCCCTGCTCCGCCTCAGAATTACTCACTTGTGCGCGGCGGAGTAATGCGTTGACTCTGGCGGCAAACTCATTCAAGCGAATCGGCTTAATCAGATACTCGTCTGCTCCTGCATTCAAGCCCTCAATCACATCATCCTCCGTGATAGCCTGAGCAGAAAGCATCATAACAGGAGTTCCCGCCACTTCACGAATACGACGGCATACCGTCATTCCATCCATGCCTCCTGGCATCACAATATCCACAATTACAAGATCGGGCCGTTCAGCATGAAAAGCGCGTAAACCTTCAAGACCATCCCCACTCAATACAACATCGAATCCTTCTCGCTGCAGCTTACGCCCCAACGCATCCCGGATGGCCTGCTCATCATCAATAATGAGGACTTTCATGAACTCACCTACCCACCCTGCCCACTGCATAACGCTATTAATAGCATGCATCTATAGACTCAGTGTAGCATCACTCCGCTGCAGTCACAAGCAAATAGTGATAGCCCAGCACCCGTCAGGTACATATTCGCCATAAGCTGATATAATCCATAGTAGTTTCATTCTCAGAGCACGTCGTAACAGTAAGAAAGGATTCTCAATGGCAACAAGAAAAGAGCAAAGAATCATCCCTTTACTCCTACTCCTTATATTCTTGGTTGCCGCGTGTAACCTGACCAATGCACCGGAGCAGCAACTTGAATTAACATTGGCGCCAACGAACACACCGCTTCCGACACGAACGGAAGTCTCGGTTGGAGGCGTGCCTACCACACTCCCGGTTACACTGACACCCATCACCCTACCCACTACCCAAATTGGTCAAATACCAACCGCAATCGTTCCGCCCAGCATTATCCAACCCACCAATACGCCATTGCCAATTAGTATTGTGATTTTATCCCCTATTCCAGGCAACGTGGTCGCTGGCAATGTTCAGGTACTCGGCGCGGCTATTCATCCACAGTTCCTGCAATACCAACTTGAATATGGCCCAGACCCGAATCCGGGCAATTTATGGTTTCCAGCCAGCGGGATTGTACAAACCCCTGTGCTGAACGGTTTACTCGGCATTTGGAACACGACAACTATCCAGGATAGTCTCTATCAACTGCGGTTGCGCGTCACCCTCCGCGATGGAACCAGCCTGATCACAACCGTCAATAACATTCGCATCCAGAATCAGGTACCAACACCGATTCCGTCGGCCACACCCACCATCCCGCGTCCAATCGCCGCATTTACACAGGATCGCACAGTCGGGCAAACGCCGCTGGTGGTTCACTTCCTGAATCAGTCAAGCGGAAATATCACCAGCTATAGCTGGAACTTCGGGGATGGTGGCAGCAGCCCTGAACCCAACCCGACCCACACTTTTCGTAATCCCGGCCTGTTTACAGTAACGCTTACCGTCGCTGGCCCCGGCGGATCATCAAATGTGTCACGTCAAATCAACGTCCAGAGTACAGCGGCTCCGGTTGCCGGATTTACGCAGGATAAAACCTCAGGCCCATCGCCTTTAGCCATCCAGTTCACCGATCAATCTACTGGACAAATTGACACCTATAGCTGGGCTTTTGGCGACGGCGCCACCAGCAACGAGCATAGCCCCGCTCACACCTTCGTGAATGTAGGCACCTATAATGTCATTTTAACCGTTACCGGGACGGGCGGATCATCCAGCGTAACCCGTAAAATCACAGTAGAAGACCCGGTAATTCCCGCGCCAACCGCCGCATTCGGCCTCAACCCAGCCAGTGGTGATGCACCTTTGACGATTCAATTCACAAATCAGTCTACGGGTGACATTAGCGGATACAGTTGGGATTTCGGCGATGGTGGCACCAGCACCGATCAAGACCCGCTTTATACTTACAATAATGCTGGCACATACACGGCGAAACTCATCGCCATTGGCCCCGGTGGACAGAGCGAGACGACAACCACAATCACCGTCACACAACCGCCCAACGCACCGGTTGCCGCCTTCAGCTCGGACAAATCCTCCGGTGAAGTCCCGCTGACAGTAAGTTTCACGAATCAGTCCACGGGCGACATCAGCGGATACAGTTGGGATTTCGGCGACGGCGGCACCAGCACCGACCAAAACCCAACCTACACCTATCAGACAGCCGGCACGTATACCGTCGTGCTGAATGTGACCGGCCCGGGCGGCACGGATAGCGCCGATGCGACCATCAGTGCCACCAACCCGATACCACCATCCGTCGCGGCTTTTGCCGTAGACAAAAGTGATGGCCCGGCCCCACTCGCTGTGCAATTCACAAATCAATCTTCCGGTGAGAATCTTTCTTATGCCTGGGATTTTGGCGACGGCGCAACCAGCACCGAAGTCAATCCCAACCATACCTACTCAGCGGCAGGAACATACACAGCGACCCTTCAGATCAACGGCACAGGCGGCACAGACAGCGCCCAGGCAACCATCACAGTAAGCGCTGTTGCCAATCCACCGACTGCCGGTTTCACCGCCAACCCCACTGCAGGCGATGCTCCTCTTGGAGTTCAGTTCTCTGATTCCTCTTCGGGTGACATCACTGCCTGGCTCTGGGACTTTGGCGACGGTGGCTCCAGCACTGACCAGAACCCGTTCTACACCTTCAACAATGCCGGTACGTTCACTGTCTCGCTCACGGTCTCTGGCCCGGGCGGCTCCAGCCAACCCTTCACGGCGGCCATCACTGTCAATCAACCCGCCCCTGCCGCTCCGGTGGCTGGCTTCACCGCCAACCCCACCACCGGCGATGCGCCGCTCGGCGTTCAGTTCACTGACTCGTCTTCCGGCAACATCACAGGCTGGTTCTGGGACTTCGGTGATGGTGGCTCCAGCACTGACCAGAACCCGCTCTACACCTTCAACAATGCCGGTACGTTCACTGTCTCGCTTACCGTCTCTGGCCCCGGCGGCTCCAGCCAACCCTTCACGGCGGCCATCACAGTCAACCAACCTGCCCCTGCCGCTCCGGTGGCTGGCTTCACCGCCAACCCCACTGTTGGCGACGCACCCCTCGCGGTGCAGTTCACCGATACCTCTTCCGGCAGCATTACAGGCTGGTTCTGGGACTTTGGCGACGGTGGCTCTAGCACCGACCAGAACCCGCTCTACACCTTCAACAATGCCGGTACGTTTACCGTCTCACTCACCGTCTCTGGCCCGGGCGGTTCCAGCCAACCGTTCACGGCGGCCATCACTGTCAACCAACCCGCGCCCGCTGCCCCGGTAGCTGGCTTCACCGCCAACCCCACTACCGGCGATGCCCCCCTCGCGGTGCAGTTCACCGATGCCTCTTCCGGCAGCATCACAGGCTGGTTCTGGGACTTCGGCGACGGTGGTACCAGCGCTGACCAGAACCCCTTCTACACCTTCAATAACGCCGGGACGTTTACCGTCTCACTCACCGTCTCTGGCCCGGGCGGCTCCAGCCAACCCTTCACAGCGACTATCACTGTCAACCAACCTGCCCCTGCCGCTCCGGTGGCTGGCTTCACCGCCAACCCCACCACCGGCGATGCGCCGCTCGGCGTTCAGTTCACTGACTCGTCTTCCGGCAACATCGCTGCCTGGTTCTGGGACTTTGGCGATGGCGGTACCAGCGCTGACCAGAACCCCTTCTACACCTTCAATAACGCCGGGACGTTTACCGTCTCACTCACCGTCTCTGGCCCGGGCGGCTCCAGCCAACCCTTCACGGCGGCCATCACTGTCAATCAACCCGCCCCTGCCGCTCCGGTGGCTGGCTTCACGGCCAACCCCACCACCGGCGATGCGCCGCTCGGCGTTCAGTTCACTGACTCGTCTTCCGGCAGCATCACTGCCTGGCTCTGGGACTTTGGCGATGGCGGTACCAGCGCTGACCAGAACCCCTTCTACACCTTCAATAACGCTGGCCCGTTCACTGTCTCCCTTACCGTCTCTGGCCCGGGCGGCTCCAGCCAACCCTTCACGGCGGCCATCACTGTCAATCAACCCGCCCCTGCCGCTCCGGTGGCTGGCTTCACGGTCAACCCCACCACCGGCGATGCACCACTTGCCGTACAGTTCACGGACACCTCTTCTGGCGACATTACCGCCTGGCTCTGGGACTTCGGCGATGGTGGTTCCAGCGCTGACCAGAACCCCTTCTACACCTTCAACAATGCCGGTACGTTCACTGTCTCGCTCACCGTCTCTGGCCCGGGCGGCTCCAGCCAACCCTTCACGGCGGCCATCAGTGTCAACCAATCCGCGCCACCGGACTATCGCATCATGTTCACCTCGAATCGGGATGGCAATAATGAAATCTATGCCATGACCGCCGACGGTGCAACCGTTGGGCGCATCACCAGCAACGGCGGCAACAACAGCCAACCCGCCTGGTCACCCGACGGCAGCAAAGTGGTTTTTGTCTCTGACCGCGACGGCAACAACGAAATCTACGTGATGAACGCCGATGGCTCCAATGTAGTCCGGTTGACTGATAATCCGGCCAGCGACAGCCAACCGGATTGGTCATCCAACGGCAACCAGATCGTTTTCACCACGAACCGTGATGGACTGAATCAGATTTACATCATGAACAGTGACGGCTCTGGCGTCACGCAAATTTCTGACGCCACAGCCAACGACAGTCAACCTGCGTGGGCGCCAGTTGGCAATCAAATCATCTTTGTTTCTGATCGAGATGGTCTGAGCCAGATATATGACATGAACAGTGATGGCTCTGGACTGATACGCCTATCAGACTCAACGGCAAACGATAGCCAACCGGCATGGTCGGCGACCGGGAATCGGATCGTCTTTGTGTCAGACCGCAACGGCGATAATGATCTGTACTACATGCTAAGTGATGGCAGCAATATCACGCAGCTCACAACCGATACGTCCAACGACAACAGCCCAGTAATCTCGCCAAATGACGAATTTCTGACCTTCGTCACAGATAGAGATGGCAATAACGAAATCTATTCGCTGGATATATCCAACGTACCGACACGGCTGACCAACAATGGTGCCAACGATACCGACCCGGATTGGAAACCGTAACAGTAGAACGAATGCCTGCTATAATCCCGGCCTTGCCTATCCAGGTAGGGCCGGGATAATCTATAGGACGTAAAATCTAAGCTGAATATCGCCTCGCACAGCAACACCAGCGATCAATCCACTCGTTCGGCTTGGTTTGACAGTGCGACGAGTTGTGAATCTTGCGAATCCATAGGTGTATACATTTAAGAAATATGCGACTACGACTAATCACAATACTCATACTTGTTATGATAACACTCGCCGCCTGTGCGCCCACAGAGACTTCAACTGATATGCAGATTACGGTCATTGCCGATGGCCGTGAGCGTGTTTTTTCCTATGGATTGCCGGTCACGGTAGGTGAATTTCTATCAGACCCGCAGGTTGGAATTGAGCTTGGCGAGCTTGACCGCGTGAATCCGCAAAAATTCACACAAATCAGCGATGGCCTCCGAATCACCATCGTGCGCGTCGAAGAACGAACCGATTGTGAACAACAGGAAGTGCCCTATAACCAACGGACAGTGTTGTATGAGGGACTACCACCAGGCGAACAACGTGTCGGCCAGGCCGGTAAAAACGGCCTTTTAGAAATCTGCTATCGAGTCTACCTGGATGACGGAGTCCAACGCGAAAACCCGGTAGAAATCCGCCGCACTGAAATTGTCACCCCCCAGGATGAAGTGATCTATGTTGGCCCTACGGGTGAAATTGAGCCGATTCCAATCACCGGCACACTCACCTACATTAATCACGGGGCGGCCTGGGTCATTCAGGGCAGCAGTACCAACAAACGCCCCTTAACCGAGCAAAGCGATCTCGATGGCCGCGTATTCCGACTTTCGTCGGATAGACGAACACTCTTGTACACCCGCAGCACCTTTGACAATACTCAGGATGACACCGGCTTCAATCAACTCTGGATTCTTCCCGACATCACCCAGAATCAAGACCCCGTACAACTGGTTCCAAGCGATCTACTCTATGCGGATTGGGTCCCCGGCTTACAAAACACCATTGTCTATTCTACGGCTGAGGCCACGCCAGGGGTCGCACCTGGATGGCGTGCGCACAACGACCTGTGGCAGATGCGCATTGACCCGACCACCGGACAGGCCATCAATGTGGATGAGATTCTGGAACGCTCTACCGGCGGCCTGTATGCTTGGTGGGGAACAAACTACCAATGGTCGCCGGATGGCGCACGTCTGGCCTGGGTACAGGCCGATCAGATCGGACTGGTCAACCTGGAAGAACAGGTGCTTGACCCGCCACTACTCACTTATCCTGCCTTTCGCACCGATGCGGATTGGTCATGGCGGGCAACCATCTCCTGGTCGCCCGATGGGTTACTGTTGGCAACGACGGTTCACGGTGCGCCGTTAGGCCAGGAACTCCCGGAGAAAAGCCCGATTTTCAATATAGCCATTACCGACGCCGAGGGGAGTTTCAGCGCCGACATCGTTAAAGGGGCGGGAATCTGGTCAGACCCGGTCTACTCACCAGAAATCACACAACCAGATAGTGAATTCCCGTTGGTTTATCTGGCCTATCTGCGCTCACGGGATGCTGCCAGCAGCATCAGCGGTGAATATGACCTTGTGGTAGCAGACCGTGACGGCAGCAATGCGCGAGTGGTTTTCCCACCAGACAAAACACTCCCCGGACTGAAGGCACCCCAACAGATTAGCTGGAGTCCCGATGGGCGCGAAATCGCGTTCATCTACCAGGGCAACTTGTGGATTATCGCCGTCGATTCTGGCGTCGCACACCAGTTGACTCTGGACAGCGGTGCATCAGACCCAGTGTGGAAATAACGCATGATTAATCGCTCATTTCTCATATTTGGGGTGGCGCTGGCGACGCTGATCGGCAGTTTAGTCACGACCTTTGTAACCATCGAGCAGCGCGACTTCATTCTACGCGGCTATGCAGACCCTACCCAGGACGCTAATCTACCCTATCGTGTACCGCGCCTGGGCGTCAACGCCGACCTCACGCTCTATGCTGGCGACGAGATCGAACAACAATTTCAATGGATGGGGCAAGCCGGAATCAACTGGATACGCCAGCTTGTTCCCTGGGACACCATCGAAACGCAAGAAGGACAATACGATTGGGAACAATGGGACGCTATGATGAGCGCCCTCCAACAGCATCCCGAACTGCACCTGATTGCCGTTTTTGTCAATACCCCTCAATGGGCGCGTACCCAACTTGCATCTGAAAACCCCACAGCCCCACCCGAAAATCCCGAAACTTTTGCCGGATTCACAGCCCAATTCGCCCAACGCTACCAGAACGATATAGATTTTTACCAGATATGGGATGAACCTAACTTAACCGCCGCCTGGGGTGATTTAGACCCCCACCCTGCCGACTATCTGGCGCTGCTCCAGGCCGCCTATCGCGCGATCCACAGCGCCGACCCCTCTGCACAGGTCATTTTGGCGGCACTCGCCCCCACCACGGAAACCGGCCCGCGCAATATCAGCGACATACAGTATCTGCAAAACCTCTACGCGCTTAATGCTGGCGACTTTATGGATGCCGTCGCCGCCAAGCCCTACGGTTTTGACACCAGCCCGGAAGACCACACGATAAGTGCGAACACATTGAACTTCTCTCGTGTGGTCGCGCTGCGTGAAATCATGGTCGAAAACGGAGACGGCACGAAACCCATCTGGGCCAGCAATTGGGGCTGGAACAGCCTGCCCACAGACTGGACGAGTTCTCCTTCGATCTGGGGACAGGTCACAGCAGAACAGCAGATCAATTACACTCTGCAAGCCCTGAGCCGCGCGGAACGCGAATGGCCCTGGATGGCGGGGATGGTCTTACAACAGTGGCAGCCTGCCGCGCCGGAGGATGATCCTCAGTGGGGATTCGCGCTGATATACCCGAATCAACAGCCGACCCCGCTCTGGGAAGCTCTATCGAACCGGGAACAATCCGACTCGGCGCAGAATGGACTGTTTCACCCGCAAACGCGCTATGCACAGTACAGCGGCGTCTGGACGTTTGGCGAATTGGGCGCGGACATCGGCTGGCTCAACGATAGCCAACTCGACTTTGAATTTTCTGGAAGCGCTGTATCCCTGCTCCTGCGCAAAGATGACTACACAGCCTATCTTTATCCCACCATTGACGGACTGCCCGCCAACGACACGCCACAGGATGCGTCCGGTAACGCTTACATTGTATTGACAAGCGACACCCACACCCCCCAGCTTTCGCTTGTACCGGTTGCCCGTAATCTGAGCGATACCCAACACACGCTTCATATAGTCGCAGACCGGGGTTGGGATCGCTGGGCATTAGCCGGGTTCGCCGTGAGTTCCGGTGACCTGGCCGCACCGTATAACGACCAGATTACCATCGGATGGGTGGCAACCCTCGCAGGCGCGGCGGCCACCCTGATCTCCGCCAGCCTAGTTCCCTGGCGACGCGGGTTACAGTGGTTAAGCCCACTTACGACACTCGTGGGTAGCACCAGTCAATTGATAATTAGCGTCACAACATCTATTGCCCTGTTAGCCGGTATGATGCTCACCTGGGGAGATGGCATCCCGCACATTTTTAAGAAAGAATCCGCCCAATTGCTCATTGCGATACTCACGGCAGGCTTGATCTATCTTGAACCAGGGTTTCTGCTCACACTGGCTGCGGTGGCGATTTTATTCGTCGTGATCTACAACCGGCTTGACCTGGGGCTAATGCTGGTGATCTTCTGGTCGCCATTTTTCCTGTTCCCGGTAGAACTCTATCGTTTTGCCTTCCCGATGGCAGAATTGATGATACTGATAACCAGTGGGGTGTGGATTCTACGTCAATTCGCGGTTTGGGGCAGGTTACGTCAGGCGGGTACAGGGCTTCTCCCACTACCCTACAGCCTGACATCACTTACACCACTAGATATTGGCGTGATTGCCTGGGCTGTTTTGGGCATCGTATCGCTCACCTGGGCAACTTACCATGCACCGGCACTCACTGAACTGCGCGTCATCATTATTGAGCCGGCCCTCTTCTACGGGATATTTCGCACCAGCCATTTAGATCGAAAAGCCATCACCCGCATTGTGGATGCCCTTCTCGCAGCGGGACTTCTCGTGGCGCTGATCGGCCTGTGGACGTATTTCCAGGGCGAGGCAACCATCACGGCGGAGGAAGGCGCGCGCCGCCTTGCCAGTGTCTACGGCTCACCCAATAATGTCGGCCTTTTCCTGGGACGCTGCATTCCTTTCGCCCTGAGCTACTTGCTAATTCAAACGGATACCCGCCGCCGGGCTGCTGCTGGAATAAGTCTGCTGTTCATGCTGGCTGCCGCTTTTCTCAGCCAGAGTGTCGGAGCGATTTTTATCGGCATACCGATAAGTGTCGCCGTTCTACTGCTTCTGGTCTGGCCGCGTCACACCTGGAAAATCCTGGTGAGTATGGTCGTCACGGGTGGGGGACTATTTGCAGTATCACTGCAATCGGCGCGCTTTGCTCGTGTGCTGGATTTCACCAGCGGGACCAACTTTTTCCGCTTGCGCGTCTGGCAGAGCGCCCTGAATATTATTCATGACTATCCCCTTACCGGCCTGGGACTTGACCAGTTCTTATACGCCTTTCGCGGACACTATATCCTGCCCGACGCCTGGCAAGAACCCAACCTATCCCACCCCCATAACATCATTCTTGATTTTTGGGTACGTCTAGGCTTTGGCGGTATCGCTATTTTGCTCTGGTTACAGGTGTTTTTCTGGAAAAACATAGCGCGTGCCCATCGAGTTACACGACAAGAACGTGGCGTACTCCTGGCTGTTACCGTCGGCACTATCGGCAGTATGGTGAATCTAGTTAGTCATGGATTGATTGATAACAGCGTGTTTGTCCAGGACTTATCGCTCGTATTTATGCTGTTATTGGGGCTATCCAGTTACCTACCGAACATCAGTGCTATTGACTAAATACCCGGCTTATTGCTAATCTACAACAAAGATTACAGGGAGTCGGCGCATCATGAAAGCGAAGGTGAATAAGGTCACAATCCAGCTTGTCGAAGGAAATCCCTTGTCCTTTGCTGACGCTGGACTGGTCACGCAGACCGACCCCAACCTCACCATTGATCCCGAACTGGCCGAACTGACCGGCCCGGATGTTTTGCGAGAATGTATCGAGATCGGCTGGTGTGAAGTGGGGTCAGCAGTAATCACCGACCCCGGAAAACTCCCGGTTGAGCGCCTGATTCACGTTGTCGGCCCGCGCTGGGGAGAAGGTAGTGAACGCGGAAAACTGGCAAACGCCACCTGGAAATGCCTGCAACTGGCGGAGGAAGACCGCCTGCCGTCGCTGGTCATGCCCCCAATTTCTACCGGAACGATGGGGTACCCCCTGGAAAACTGCGCCAAAACCATGTTAGAACGAATCATAGATTTCACCTTTGAAGACCCTAAATACCTGCGGACGATCATCATCTGCTTGGAAACCCAGACAACCTTCACTATTTTCCGGCAAGAGCTGAAACAGCAGTTACAGGAACTCAAAGCCAAGAATCAGGGCAAAGTTCAAGTCTGAACTCGTAAGGTTACCCCGCGCTAATTTGTGGTAAACTTCCACCAGATACACACGACAATTTATCATTTATGCCATCATGGGACACACCCGTGAGGCTATGCTCTGGCTTCAGTAGACTATGGAGGTAACACCTTGCGCGTTCTCATTACCGGCGGGGCAGGCTTTATCGGTTCGCATCTGTGTGATCGTTTCCTGGCAGAAGGCCATAACGTGGTCGCTATGGACAATCTGATAACCGGCAATACGCGAAATATCGCTCATCTGGCCGGGAACTCTCAATTCCAGTTTATTCACCACGACATCACCAACTATATCTACATCAAAGGCGATATTGACGCCGTTGTTCACTTCGCCTCTCCTGCCAGTCCAATTGATTACTTAAAGCTGCCCATCCAGACACTCAAAGTCGGCGCTCTGGGAACGCATAATGCGCTGGGACTGGCGCTGGCAAAAAAAGCGAAATTCCTCTCGGCCTCAACTTCTGAAATTTATGGCGATCCCCTGGAGCATCCTCAGAAGGAAAGTTATCCTGGAAATGTCGACCCCATCGGGCCACGCGGAGTCTATGACGAAGCAAAACGGTATGCCGAAGCATTGGTCATGGCCTATCACCGTGTACATGGTGTGGATACCCATATCGTCCGTATCTTCAACACCTATGGCCCCCGAATGCGGTTAGCCGATGGCCGGGTTGTGCCGAATTTCATCGCCCAGGCGCTGCGGGGCGAACCCCTTACGGTATACGGCGACGGGATGCAGACGCGCAGTTTCCAGTATGTCTCCGATCTGGTGGAGGGTGTTTATCGCCTACTCCATTCAGATTACAATGACCCAGTTAATATCGGTAATCCCTACGAAATGAGCATCCTGGAGTTTGCCCAGGTCGTGAATGAAATCACCGAGAATAAGGGTGGGATCATTTATAAGGATGAACGCATTCAGGGCGACCCGCAGACACGCCAGCCCGACATCAGCCGCGCCAAAAGCGTCCTGAATTGGGAGCCGAAAGTCAAACTACGTGAGGGCTTAACCAAAACCATCGCCTATTTCCGTGAGGTACTGTGATCGCAAGGCATTCCATTGCCAGGCCGTTAGTAAATACCCAGCGGCTGTCTATCCTGGCAGCCGCTTTGCTTGGGTTATGTGCCGCCCTGCTGCCCCCTGACTCGGTACTCCCATTAGGTATTCTGGTGATATTCATTCTGACCGCGCTGATAACCCCCTGGTCAGCCGTGATAATACTCATCGTACTTGCCCCTCTCAAAACCCTCATAGCAACGGAATCTACCTTCCAACTGCCATTGGACATCGGTCAATTGACCTTCATCGGGCTGCTGTTCATGTGGGGTGTTGACCGGGTTGTAAGGAAATATAACGCGAGAAGCGGTTTACGGCTTCAATGGTCGCCGATCTATATTCCGGTGATTCTATTTATATTCGTAGGTGGATTGACGGTCTTTCCGGCGCAATCTATCACCGCCTGGCTGACAGAATGGCTCAAATGGCTGGTAATTCTGGTAATCGTGATTCTCGCTACTCATCTCGGTGCCCGCGATCAGTGGCGTTGGCTGGTTGCCGGATTAGTAGTCGCCGGTCTTGCTAACGCCGTTGTGGGCTTATATGAGTTTTTTGGTGGCAGCGGCGCTTTACATCTCCTTATCAATGATCGGTTTTTCCGCGCCTTTGGCACATTCGGGCAGCCCAACCCCTTTGGCGGGTTCATGGGGTTACTCCTGCCGTTAGCCCTGATGATGGCACTCGGGTATGCCTTCCGCACATGGCGAATCTGGCGCGCTATCCATACTCTCAGATCTGCCAATCTCGCCTGGAGCATATTTTATGGCATGGCCGCCCTGATCTTGCTGGCGGGGCTAGTTGCATCCTGGAGTCGAGGAGCATGGATGGGATTCGTGGTGGCAGCGGGTGTGATGGCCTTCAGCTTCCCCCGGAAACTTTGGCAGAGTCTGCTTCTGGTTAGCGGTGGAATTGGTCTGATTGCAATCATGTGGTTCGGGCATCTCCTTCCAGCATCCATCGTTGAGCGCGTGAACAGCGCAACAGCGGAATACTTCACGTTCAGCGACGTGCGTGGCGTGGACATAACCCCGGAAAATTACGCGGTAGTCGAGCGTCTGGCTCACTGGCAGGCGGCCCTCAACATGTCTACAGCCCGTACCTGGTTGGGGGTGGGTCTTGGCAATTACGAGGTCGTCTACCCCGAATACCGGCTTATCAACTGGAAAGAAGCACTGGGACACGCACATAATTACTACTTGAATATTCTGGCCGAAGCAGGAATCATTGGACTGTTAGGATACGGCAAGGCCTGGCTCATGATAATGTGGCTGTCCTGGCGAACGCGAAAACACCCTGATGTTCTGGCGCGCCTGGTGGCGGTTGGATTACTGGGGAGCTGGACATATCTGAGCGTGCATCACCTGTTCGACAGCCTGTATGTCAACAACCTGTTCGTCCATTTAGGCTTAATGCTGGGCATTCTCAGTATCCTATATAATCAATCACACTGGCATGTGAGAGTGAAAGTTCCATGAATCAATATAATTCAACGGTTGACGAAGTATCTCAGAACACCACTAAACGTGGGTTTCGTAATCCCTTGGATACCATCATTGAAGCTGTAGCCCGTCGTATTGGTGGGAGCAAAGCAAAAGAAGTCGAGCGTTTCCTGCGTTTTGCTTTTGTTGGCATGGTTGGCGCTGTGGTTGATTTTGGCACGGTATTCATTTTGCAAGCTACATTTCTACCTCCGACAAACCAGAAGCCCATTGATGTTAATGTGGTTATAGCGACCAGCATCGCTTTCCTGGCGGCGGTTGTGAGCAATTTCTTCTGGAATCGGTACTGGACATACCCCGATTCGCGTTCACGATCCATCCGTAGGCAGTTAGTGATGTTCACTTTCATCAGTCTAGTCGGGTGGCTGGGACGCACCGTCTGGATCAATGTGGCGTATACACCGCTTGGCGACCTGGTGATGCCGATTGCCCTGCCAGTTATCCAGATTTTCCGGCCCAATTATGTACCATCGGTGACAGCATCTGCCAAGCTTGGAACCATGGTTGCGATGCTCATCGGGATTGTGGTGGTCATGTTCTGGAATTTCATCGCGAACCGTATCTGGACATACAACGACGTAGACTGACTTTGCCAACCATCACGCTAGACTATACACCGGCCTATGAACAGGGCGGCGGAATCGGGCGCTATGTCCGGGAATTAACCGCCGCCCTGTCTCAGTTTGATCAAGTAACGGACTATGGCCTGTTTGTTTCGGGTGCATCCCCGGCCCAACTCCCCCCCCTACCCGGGAAAAACTTTGCCTGGAAACCGACCCGCCTGAATCCGACGTGGTTAGCCCGTATTTGGCAGCGGGCGAGATTGCCAGTTCCAGTGGAGGTTTTCACTGGACGAACGCAACTTTACCATGCGACGGATTTTGTTCTCCCCCCTACCCTCCCCGGCACAAAAACCCTGCTCACCGTTCACGACCTGTCATTCATCCGCGTACCAGAGGCGGCCAGCCCTGGCTTGCGGGCGTATCTGGAAATGGTTGTCCCCCGTTCGACGCGGCGGACTGACCACATTCTGGCGGACTCAGAGGCGACCCGGCAGGACTTGATTGAACTCTATAACCTGCCCCCCGAAAAGATCACGGTGCTGCTGAGTGGTGTAGATGCTTGCTTCCAACCGGTTGTGGATTCAGGTGTTTTAATGACTACGCGAAGCCACTATAACATCGGGGAATGTCCGTATATTTTGTCGGTAGGTACAGTCCAACCGAGGAAGAATTACACCCGGTTGGTACAGGCCTTGGCAAATCTCCGTCAAACTGGGCTAGATGTTGGGTTGGTCATCGTTGGCGGGCGTGGGTGGCTGGAAGATACGATCTATAAGACGATCCAGGAAACGGGCATGGACGAATTTGTCCGGTTTACCGGGTTTGCGGAGGAAAATGATCTCCCGGCACTATACAGCGGGGCGGTATGTTGTGCGCTCCCGTCTCTCTACGAGGGATTTGGGATTCCGGTGCTAGAGGCGATGGCCTGTGGAACGCCGGTAGTAACCTCCAATATTTCATCCCTGCCGGAGGTGGCGGGCGACGCCGGACTGTTGGTGAACCCGTATGATGTAGAGGAACTCACGGAAGCTTTGAGGCGATTGATCGAGGATTCGGCGCTACGAAACGACCTGATTCAGCGCGGGTTTGCGCAGGCGAAGCGGTTCACCTGGGCGGAGTCGGCACGTCATCTGCACGATATTTACCAGGGGATGCTGGGGTAATTTGCTGCATTGCGTATTTTTGCTTCATTTGCCACGATTGCTGCAATTCGGGTTATCTGCCGTCAGTTTTCAGGGAAAGGCAGCGAGAAGTTGTCAGTTGGTGATTATCGATCATCAGTTATCGCTGGATGCTGGAAGAAGGCGGAATTGCCTGTTAGTGCCAGCGTACCACAAAACGGGTAGAAGATGGTGAATTTGTGCTCGAATTTTTGTTCAAACATTTGTTCACACCGAGTTGTGATTATCCATTCCCAGCAGGAACACCCCAAATCTGTACAGCGCCATTTCCTTCCCATGCCCAGGGATTCCCAATAGCGATTGCCAGTAGAGTGCCATCTGCGTTAAAGACAGCCTCATTCAGGGGAATATACTCAAGATCGGACGATTTGCCATCTATGCCGAATTCTACAGTACGTTCAGTGAACTGCGGTAAAAAATCATACAGATTCAGCGAATACGAGAAGCTCTCCTCTGTTTTTGAATCCAGGAATTCCACATAGCCGCTGGCGGGGCTGTTCGGGATTATAGTGACACTCACATCAGAGATATATTTTAGCGGTGTTTCGCAGGCAGAATTGCCCGCAAGATCAGATTCCTGAACATCCTGACTCGTACTACTCCCGGAATCCCACACATACATCTGGCCTGTCTCGGTGAAAATGTGTAATTCCGAACTGGTCGGGTCAAAAGCAAGCCCACATAAACCATCGTCCTTTAAGATCGAAACCGATTCATTAGTTGCCATATTCCATATTATTGCCGCTGACTGGTTCTTCAGCCTCCCGGAATTTACAAAAGCCAGCAATTTACCATCGGGGCTGAAAGAAAACCCGCGAGGAATTTCTTCGGATTGTAGCGCTAGCCTCATGATTACCGCAGTTTCGAGGTTATATACCCAGACACTGCCACAATGAACATTATTCGACACCTTCGGAACAACATTTGTCCCCCCGATAGCCAATCGTTTGCCTTCGGGATCAAATGCCACAGACAACCGGGGCTGTCGCATGCCTTCTATTGTCACTAACGGCATTAACCGGGTGAGATTTTCTGGTGTAATCACTTCAAGATGATTTGAAGACAGCGAAACACGCTCATTCAATACCAGTTTTATTTCCTGCTGGGTGCCACAGAAATCCCAATTTTCCAAGAACCACTGGCCTAAAACCAAGATAACCACCAAAGCCATTATGACAACAGCCCCCATGATAGGGATGAAGATGTATCTACCTCGAGAATTTTTCAAAGCATTAATCCTTGCGCATGATCACTTCTGACAATTGCCCTATTCCCTGGTTCTCACTCCATAAAGCGCGGCATCGTTTCTGCAAAAGGCGTAGAGTTGCTGCACAGCGCAACATAATGTCTTCATCCCCATTTAACTTAGGGCACGCTTTACAGAGTTAGTCAGTCCATTTCGCCATCGAGACCAAAAGAACCACACAATAGCGATCCATCCAACTGCAATTATCCACAAAGGCAGCAAATAGTATCTTTGTTGAATCAGATAACTCATAATGCCTAATACGCAAACACATAAGGACACGACAACCATCAGACGCAAGTGGAGGCTTGTCTTCGCCTGATCAATAACATGTGTCGTTTTTTGATCGTGCATGGTTAATTCGCCAGACATTTCAGCCACAAAATTCCAATATTCCCATCTGCTAACCCTATAGCTATAGGTTTGCTCATCCAGGCGGCGAATCGTTACTCTGGTCGAGAATATTCTCAATCTATCGCCTCGCTCAAGTTGTTTGAGGCGTGACACACATTCCGGCAAAGAATGTGGTGATAAGAATTGTTCCATTTTTCACTTCCCTGCTGATCTATGTTTTTAGGATACTGTGTAATTCAGCATCCTTCCAGAGAATTAACTAGAAATCGAAAACACACACAAACCACTGTCATCGCCCATCCCCTACCCCCAAAAAGTGGTGTGATAGCGCCACCAGGGTAACGTATCTCCAGTGGTATACTTGACATACATGGACAGAGAATGCCGGGGAAATACGACAATGGCAGTGGCACAACCGCAGCAGCAAGAACCCCAATATATGACTGAAGCAGAATACCTTGAGTTTGAAGAAAGCAGTGAATTCAAGCACGAATATGTGAATGGTCGCGTATATGCCATGTCGGGAGGAAGCCTGAGACATGGTGTCATCACAGTCAATATCAGCACTGACCTCAACATCCAACTGGAAGACCGGGATTGCAAAGTCTCGTCCCCAGATACGCGGATCAAAATAGAAGCAATGAAGTCTTTTCGCTACCCGGATGTAACCGTGTATTGTGGTGAAGAAGACTATGTAGATAATCGCGCCGACATACTTGGCAATCCACTGGTCATAGTCGAAGTCCTTTCGCCGTCTACCGCCCTGACAGATCGCAATGAAAAACTAGAAGAATATATCAAAATCGAAACGCTCCAGGAATATGTGCTTGTTTCGCAGGATGAAGCCAAAGTCGAGATTTTTACCCGCCATGAGGCCGACAAGTGGCTGTATTCGATTGTCAAAGGCCTGGAGAACAGCTTTGAATTACCCTCCATCGGCTGCAAGCTGGAACTATCACGAATCTATCGCAAAGTTCAGTTGGATAGGGACACGACAAGCGACGACAGTAACAAGCCAGATTGATAACCTGCAAAACAATTCAGGTTGCGCCATTCCCTGGTAGAAGGCTACCCATCCCCTACCCCCAAAAAGTGGTGTGATAGCGCCACCAGGATTGCCTATCCACTCACGCGCTATGCTATAATGGCGCAAAGTGAATTCGTTATGGAGTGGTTACTATGGCGAAACCTCTCAAGATTGATCCAGCAAAACCATTTTTCATTTTCGACACGCGCGGCGAGTGGCACGCGACACTCATCGGGCCGTACTTGTGGGATCCACGCGGCGATTATATGGGATTTGTGCGCGGGGAAAAATTCGATGTGTATACCATTCTGGGCGAGTGGGTCGGTAACATCTGGCCGGATGGTCGGATTATTCGCAAACGTAATTTTGAGCGTCCCCCACTGCTCAAGGACTGCCCGAAAACACCACCTAAACCGTCGAATCTACCGGCACGCCCGCCCCTGCCAGCCATGTGCGCTGAACTCGGGTTCGACAAGGTAGACGTGCTGGAGTGGGATGAAGAGATTTTTAAGCGCGTTTCTGACCTGAAACCTGATATGGACTGAAGGACTGCATGGAACCTGAGACAAAACGTATCGAGGACTCGTGCTTCACGCTGAGTGCCCTGATGGGGCCGCAGAACGCCAATTCGCAGGGCAACGTACACGGCGGTATCATCATGAAGATGGTGGATGAAGCCGGGGGAGTGGTGGCGATGCGTCATGCGCGAATGCCAGTGGTGACGGTTGCGGTGGACTCTATGACCTTCATGGAGCCGATTTACGTGGGGAACCTGGTACTGTGCCGGGCTGAACTCACGTATGTCGGGCGCACCTCAATGGAAGCGCGAGTCGAAGTCAGCGCGGAAAGCCCACTACACGGCTCGAGTAAAATCACCAACATCGCCTATCTGGTTTACGTAGCACTCAGTCCGGAAGGTGTCCCGGTGGAAGTGCCGCGCCTTATTTATGAGACACCCATCCAGCAGGCACGCGCCGACGAAGCAAAAAAACGACAGGTCTACCGGTTGCAACAGCGTAACCAGGAGAATCAGTGATGAGCCATTTACTTCCCGATCTGGGTGGCGGTTCCGAACAATCCACGCTGCTGCGGATCCTCAGCCAATCCGGGGCGCGGGCGGTACTGGCACAGGAAGCACCCGACCTGGGGTTGGCCGACCATCGCCCCTACCCTTTCCTGGCAATTGTCGGGCAGTTGGAGATGCGAATCGCGCTGATGCTCTCGGTCATCAATCCAGTGATTGGCGGTGTGCTGCTCATCGGACCGCGTGGGACCGGCAAGACGACGGCAGTGCGCAGTTTATCCGGCATCCTGCCAGACGTAGAGGTCAGCGACTGTGAGGAAGGTGTACTGCCGGAAGACCTGGTCAGTGACCAGGCTCAGTTCCTCTACCCTGACTGCTATGAAAAGTATCAGCAGGGAGAGCGCATCTCCCATTTTGAACCAGTCAAACTGGTGGAACTGCCATTGAATGCCCGGTTGGAAGATGTGGTCGGTGGGATTAATGAGCGCGTCGCCGTCCAGAAGCAGCGTATCCAATTGGAACGCGGGATTCTGGCACGGGCGGATAACAATCTGCTGTATGTTGACGAAGTGAATCTGCTGGCAGATGATATCGTGGATGCGATTCTGGATGCTGCCGCGCAGGGGGCATACACCGTGCGGCGTGGAGCCATGTCCGGCACGTACCGCTCACGCTTCGTCCTGATCGGTTCGATGAACCCGGAAGAAGGCCGGTTACGCCCCCAAATCATGGATCGTTTTGGGCTGCGGGTGAACGTGCGTGGCCTGATGACCAGGAACGAGCGATTGCAGGTGTATGAGCGCAGCATGGCGTATCGCTTCACACCCTCCCGTTTTATCCGGGAATGGGAAGCAGCCACTGCCGAGGCGCGTGAGGAAGTTATCCTGGCGCGGGAACTCCTAAAAGAAACCACCCTAGCACCAGAGGCGCTCGAAATTGGCCTGACCTTGATTCATGACTTAGACATCGACTCCCACCGGGCAGACTACACCATGTTTGAGGCAGCCCGCGCTCATGCTGCCGCTGATGGCCGGGATGTGGCCGGTGTCAATGATATTCGGGCGGTTGCGCCAATGGCTTTGCGCCAACGCCGTAGCGAATTTATGGTTCATTTCTTTGAAAACCAGCACGAGGAAGATGAACAGATTCGGACACGTATTGATGAACTCATCGCCGCCAGTTAACCCTATCTCCTCAAAGTACACCCCGTTGGGATGGTTATTGCTGTTTGCTGCACTATTGGCGTATGCCCTACCCTGGTTAATCGGATCAGGTGGCAGCCTCAGCCCCGGCGCGTATGACCTGGCGGAATGGGTTAGTCTGCATCCAGCGGCACGTTATGGGCAGCCGCCGCTGTTACCCAGCTTTTTGCTGCGCTTCTCGCTGGCGTGTCTGGCGTTGATCTTCGCAGTAGCGCCCCTCCACATTCCCCGCAGGGTGCGCGGGCTTGGCATATTGCTATTCACAATCGCCCTGCTACCTCCATTTGAGTTTTTCACCATCTACCGAGATGATCCCAATTATCAGCAGCAGTTCAGCCTGGCGCTCGTCACGCTCATCGGCGGGGGTATTGGCTTGAGCCGCTTCACAGACCGCTGGCGACTCCCCCTGACCGCCCTGCTAACCGGAATGGCCGTCCTGACCAGTATCGCGGGATTCAGCCAAAGCTATATACTGTTCCAGGAACTGAACATCCGATTTCACCTTGGAGCAGGGGTTGTGATTTTCGTACTGGCGAATGTCGGCGTGTGTATCGGGATAGTGGGGATACTGCTACAGCGGATAAACCATAAAAAGGGGTAGGCGCTCTCCACCCCAGCGCCGTACCCCTTTATTAACTTTCCCAGAAATCAGTTACCAAGCATCCGCTCGTTGATGTAGGCAACGGCCTCACCTACAGTTGTGATTTGCTGCGCGTCTTCATCCGTGATCTCGCCGCCAAATGATTCTTCAAACTGCATAATCAGTTCAACAAGATCAAGCGAATCGGCTTCGAGGTCTTCGCGGAAACGGGCCGAAGGCACAACACGATCTTCGTCCACGCCCAATAGCTCAATGACAATTTCTTTCACACGATCTTCAGTTGATGACATTTGGTTCCTCCCATATTGTGGGGCATTATACGTTTCGCTTCTAACAAAGGCCGATTATAACAATAATCATGCGCTCCGCCAGTCCTATATCATTGACATAATCTTAACTCATCGGGTAAGATTAGCCTCGCCCAAATAAGGAACACCGCATAATGGATAAAGTCACGGATACGACCACCGAAAACCGCAAGATTGATCATATCCGCATCAATTTAGAGAAAAACGTCCAGTTCCCTCGGCTGACAACAGGCCTGGAAAAGTACCGTTTTATACACCAGGCATTACCGGAAATCAACCTCAAGGATATCAATACCTCAGTCACCTTGTTTGGTAAACGCCTCGCTGTGCCGATCCTGATTTCTTCTATGACTGGTGGCACAGACATGGCCTACCGCATTAACCAACATCTGGCAGAGGCGGCACAGGCACACCAGATTGCAATGGGCTTAGGCTCGCAACGCGCCGCGATTGAAAACCCGGAACTCGCGTTCAGCTATCAGGTACGCAATGTCGCGCCAGATATCTTGCTGTTCGCCAACATCGGCGCGGTGCAATTAAATTATCGTTATGGCGTGGTTGAATGCCAACGCGCGGTCGATATGATTGAGGCCGATGCGTTGATTCTGCACTTTAACGTCTTACAGGAAGCGGTGCAACCGGAAGGTGACACCGATTTCAGCGGTTTGTTAAGCAAAGTCGAATCCGTCGCAAAAGCCCTGCCCGTGCCGGTCATCGCCAAGGAAGTCGGTTGGGGATTTTCGGAGCAAAACGTCCGTGATCTCGTCAGCGCTGGAGTCCAGGCCATTGATGTAGCCGGAGCTGGCGGGACATCATGGAGCGAAGTCGAGTATCACCGCGCGCCAACCGAATACCACGCACAGATCGCGGCCTGTTTCGCCGATTGGGGTATTCCCACTGCCGAGGCCATCTGTAATGCTTCTCAAGCCGCTCCGCATTTGCCGATTATCGCCAGTGGCGGATTGCGCAACGGGCTGGACATCGCTAAGAGTATCGCCCTGGGTGCCACGATGGGTGGGCTGGCCGGCGCATTTCTCAAAGCGGCGGATCAGTCCGTAGAAGCGGTAGATGAACTCATTCGCCAACTCAGTGCCCAACTCCGTGTCGCGATGTTGTGCAGCGGACACGCCACCATTTCACAACTTCAACAAGCCACTCTCCAGAAAGTGTAGGTATCTCTTTTGCTGCCGCAACTGATCGCCCGTTATTTTTCCGACCTGGACGCAACTCTGCGAGAAATGGTGGATTCGCACCCCAAGTTACCCGATGATTTCGCCGTCATGATCCGATATGCAATGGGCTGGGTCAATGAACACGGCAACCCATACAACAAGCCAACCGGCAAGCGCATACGCCCGCTGCTCCTGCTGTTGTGTACCGAAGCATCAGGGGGAAACTGGCGACAGGCACTGCCCGCCGCCGCCGCAGTCGAACTGCTGCACAACTTCTCGCTGATTCATGATGATATTGAAGATGACAGCCCCACCCGGCACGGACGGCCCACCGTCTGGAAACTATGGGGAGAGGCCAACGCGATCAATGCGGGTGATGCACTGTTCACCATATCTTTCCACGCGCTGCAAAAACTCGCGCAAAGCGGGCTACAGGCGGAACGCATCCTAGAAATCTGGGACGTGTTCAACCAGACCACGATTGAACTCACACGCGGCCAGCATCTGGACATGCGCTTCGAGCATCAGGACTCCGTTAGCGTAGACGAATATCTCTCGATGATCGCCGGGAAATCTGCGGCTCTGGTTTCAGCCTGTTCCCGTATCGGCGCACTCGTCACTACCGACAACCAGTCGACTATTCAGGCTTATGCAGATTTCGGGCTGAACCTGGGAATTGCTTTCCAGATTCGGGACGATATTCTGGGCATCTGGGGCGACCCGGCAGTCACCGGTAAATCAGCCGCAACCGATATTCTGTCACGCAAGAAGTCATTGCCAGTGATCTACGCCCTCGCCAAAAGTGAGGCTCTAACAGAAATTTATGCCCGCGAGACATTGGGAGATGCGGATGTCACCGAGGCGCTAGCGGCATTAGAAGCGGTGGAAGCGCGAACTTATACGGAATCGTATGAGGAGCAATATTATGAGGCCGCGCTGCGGGCTATCCATACTGCTGATCCCCAGGGAGAAGCCGCAGATTGGCTCATGCAGTTGACCCGGACATTATTCCATCGTGACCGCTAAAAGAAACTGGTCTGGAAATCAATTTCAGACCAGTTCCCGAAAAATAATGTTGCTGAGTAACCGGCCTTTCGCTGTCAGGCGTACTGCTTTCTCGTCAATTTGCAGCAACCCACGTTCGCTGAAGTCATTTATGAGGTCGCCATAGCGTACCATCACATCTTCATCGAAGCGTTCCTGAAACACCGCCCGTTGAATACCTTCTCTGGTGAGGCGCAACCCCATCAGAAGCGTATCTACGATTTCGTCAGATTTTCCCACGTCGTTGGCTTCAAAAGTCGCCGGGGTGCGGGGATATACATAATCTCCCGATGAATTTTGCATGGCGATGATATATTTCTGCGGCGCGAGGATGGTAGAATAACGCACCCCGCCAGCCCAACCATGCGCCCCCGGCCCCACGCCCGGATAGGGCAGATTACGCCAATATTGCAGGTTATGCTGGCACTCAAATCCTGGCTTCGCCCAATTGCTGATCTCGTATTGCTCAAAACCAAACCCACCCAGCATATCAGTAGCGGCATCATACATATCAGCCGCCAGATCATCGTCCGGCTCAGGGAGTTCACCCCGCGAAATCCATCTTGCGAGCGGCGTTCCTTCTTCTACTCCCAATGCATAGAGCGACACATGCTCTGGTTGCAACGCCGCCATCTGCTCCAGACTGGCGCGCCAACTTTCCATCGTCTGGTGCGGGAATCCGTAGATCAAATCCAGGTTGATATTAGCAAACCCGGCCTTGCGAGCCGCCGAAACCGCCCGTGCCACAGCATCGTTATCATGACGACGCGCAAAGAGCCGCAACTCATTTTCGTGGGCAGACTGCACCCCAATACTCAGCCGATTAAAGCCGAGTCGATGCAAAGCGGTCAGATAAGGCGCATCCAAGTCGTTTGGATTGGCTTCCAGCGAAATTTCGGCGTTAGATCGCACGATGAACACAGCATGAATGGTGTTCAGAATCTGATCAAACTGCTCCGGTGTGAGCATACTGGGAGTTCCGCCGCCAAAATAGATGGTATGGAGATACTGACCGGGGCGGGAATGACCCACAATTTCCACTTCACGGATTAAGGCCTTCACAAAATCTTGCACCAACCCATCCATATTGGCATAGGCGTTAAAAGCGCAGTAGGTACACTTTGTCCGGCAAAACGGAACATGAAGGTATAAAGATTGAAACCCTTGTATAAAAGTCATGATAAAATCAAATGAATTCGCCTATGATAGAATTGCGGTATTGTTACAGGTTCAATATAATAATTCAAGAACCCTTATCATTATTCATCCTAAATACAATCTCGCAGTTTTCTGAGTTGAGCAAGGGATTTAATATGCCTGAGACACAAAAATTTGCCGGTGGCGGCGATAATCCAAGTGATAATTCGCTTCAAGCCAATACCGTCGTACACCGGCGCTATAAGATATTAGGCATCCTCGGCCAGGGCGGTATGGGTGCGGTATACCAGGCACGCGACCTGAATTTCCCCGATGTACATAAGCTGGTCGCGATCAAAGAAATGCTCAACCCAGCAACGGACCCTGCAATTCATAGCTCAACCCTAAAGTTGTTCCAGCGGGAAGCCAACATTCTAGCAACACTCGATCACCCGGCCATCCCTAAAATTTTCGATTTCTTCGATCAAAACGAGCGTTTTTATCTGGTCATGGAGTTGATTGTAGGTTCCGACCTGGAAGAACTGATTAACAAAACCAGGGAACTGCCCGTTGACAAGGTAATTGATTGGGCAATTGAGTTATGTGATGTGCTTAATTATCTCCATGCCTCACAGTCAAAGCCGATTATCTTCCGAGACCTGAAGCCGTCCAATATCATGATTGATAAGTTCGGCAAAGTCCGATTGATTGACTTTGGCATCGCTAAAGTGTTTGACAGTGATGTGCGCCGCCACACCATGATTGGCACAGAAGGATACTGCGCTCCCGAACAATACAAAGGTAATGTCACAACGCTAAGTGACATTTACGGATTGGGCGCGACACTACACCACGTACTAACGCGCAAAGACCCTCGTTTAGAGCCACCATTCAGTTTTCATGAGCGCCCTATTCGTGAGTTGAACCCCAACGTTCCTGAGCGTCTTGTGGAAATCATTGAACGCGCCCTTTCATTAGAACCTGACAAGCGGTTTTCTGGCGCAGACGAAATGAAGGCTGAACTGGAAAAACTGCGTTACCAGCCTCAGTTAACATTCGGAGCGATTGCCGAAACTAATAACGGCACGAACTTCTTTGATGGGCTGGATTCTGATGGCATGATCCAGACTAAATGGAAGTACACCACCGAAGATGAAATCCGGGCAAGCGCGACTGCTTTCAAAGAAATCGCTTTTGTGGCATCTTATGACACCAATGTGTACGGAATCAGCCTGGATAGCGGCGAGTTCATTTGGAAATACGCAACTCATGGGGGTATCGCCACCAGCCCGATTGTAGATGAGTCGAACCGACTGGTGATGTTCGGCTCGGAAGATAAGACCTTTTACGCCTTGGATTATCGAAATGGGCGCATCAGTTGGTCGTATACCACCCAAGATAAAATTCGCAGTACGGCACGTATCGCGCCGGAAGTAGACGCAGTCTTTTTTGGAAGCGACGACGGCCATGTCCACGCACTCAACGTGTTAAATGGACGCTTCCTGTGGAAGCACGATATGGGCGATCCTGTCCGCAGTCGTCCGTTTCTGACAAATGATCTCGTAATTGTCGGGTCAGAATCAGGGGAGCTGGTCGCACTGGAACTCTCCGGTAACCGGAAATGGGGCTTCAGAGCGCGGCGCAGCCTGACATCCTCGCCGTTTGTAGATACGATAGAAGGTATCTGCTATATTGGGTCAACCGACGGGTATATGTATGCCCTGGACGCCAGTAGCGGATATAGTTCCTGGCGCTTCCGCACGAACGGCCCTATCATCTCGTCACCCGTTGTCAACGAAGGGTTATTGTTCTTCGGTTCGGCGGACGGCTATCTTTACGCAATCAGCGCCCAAACCTCACGGGAAAAATGGAAATTCTCAACTGAGAAAGCCATCCTGTCATCGCCTGTGGTACATAATGGCGCTGTATACTTTGGCGGCATCGATGAATATTTCTACTGTGTAGATATCCAGACCGGCAAAGAGCGATGGAAATTCAAGACCAACGGGGCAATCACGTCAAGTGCCTGCATTGTCGGGGACACTATTTTAATCGGGTCTCTCGATAGAACCCTGTATGCCCTGCCACTCGTTGGATAGGTATCATTAATTTGCCTTTTCCTGGGCCGAAATTGGAGCTACAAAGTATGGACTTATTTCGTCGCTTATTCACACAGTCAAAGACTCAAACTGACGAACATCCGCCAGTGCCAGTAACCAACCCAACAAAACCACTTGAATCATCAGTTGTATCGGAGGCTACTACCCCCCTGCCCTCTACCGATACGGCAGAGCTGGCTGAGGACACGGCACAGATCGAAACTGTCTACCCGGATGGCGCGACACGACCACTACCACCGGAAACTGTGATCTCCACCAGCAACATGCACATCACTTTTGGGCAGTCTACTGATGTTGGCATGGTGCGAAACAATAACCAGGATGCAGCGTTTTCTTTTTTCTCAACCAGTCGGAATGCCGACCAGCGCCCTGATTTTGGATTATTCATGGTCGCCGACGGCATGGGAGGCCACCACGACGGAGAAAAAGCTTCCGCTGCGACAGCCCACATTGTCGCGGCACAGGTCACAAGCTCGGTCTTCCTGCCGATGCTCACCGGAGAAAACGATGCTGACCGTATCCCGATTACCGAAGCACTGGTGAGTGCGGTGCAAAAAGCGAATGCCGATATTATCGCTAAGATACCGGATGGCGGAACAACGCTGACGGCTACCGCTATTGTGGGCGATCTGGCCTATGTTGTCCACGTTGGTGACAGCCGGATTTATCTGATTACGAAAGATGGAATCGAACAGATCACACGCGATCATTCGTTAGTACAGCGGCTTATCGAACTCGATCAGCTTAAGCCGGAAGAGGCCCTCCACCACCCGCAACGTAACGTGTTGTATCGCGCGCTTGGGCAAAGCGAATCGTTAGAAATTGACGCACTCACCCGCCGTCTACCGCCTAACTCGCGCCTGTTGTTGTGTAGTGATGGCCTGTGGAATCTCGTAGATGAAAAAGATATGATGCGGATCGTGTTGGCGCATGACAACCCGCAGGAAGCCTGCGATAAGTTAGTCGCGCTGGCAAACACAAACGGCGGTGCAGATAATATCACCGCCATCCTTCTGTATATACCGAGTAGTTAACCAGTGCCGTATGACAAATAATCCCTATATCACGCTAGGTGTATCCCCGGATGCCTCGGTCGACGAAATCAAAGCGGCGTACAGACGCATCGCAAGGCGATTGCACCCGGACACCAACCAGGACAATCCCGGGGCGGCAGTTCAGTTCAAGGATATTACGACTGCCCATGAGCTGCTCACTGATCCTGATCGGCGACGAAAGTATGATCTGGATGCGGCCAAGCGCAGGGAAAACAACGATTTTATTTTCTCACTGCGCGTGACTCCCAGCAAACGGGCTATCAATCCACTGCCTGAAGTTCAGGTGATGTACCTGTTGGCGGAGATTCTGCCCGACCCACGCGCCAAGGAGGTTGAGCAGACCCGCGAATCGCGCCTGAATTTGACCCTGGTACTTGATCGCAGCAATTCTATGAACGGGACGCGCCTGGATAAAGTCAAAGTCGCCGCGCACCAGATCATCGACCAGATGAATGAGAAGGATATTCTGTCGGTCATTATTTTTAATGATCGAGCAGAAGTGTTGATTCCAGCCACTCCTGTTGAAAACAAAACCGCCCTCAAAGCAAAAATCAGCATGATGAACGCGTCCGGCGGAACAGAGATTTTCAAAGGACTTTCGGCGGGTACTGACCAGAACAAGCGCTATCTGGCACCAAAACTCGTCAATCACGTTGTTCTGCTCACCGATGGAAACACGTATGGCGATCAGGAAGCGTGTATTACCCTGGCACGGTCAGCCGCAGAACAGGGCATCTGTATCAGCGCGATGGGGCTGGGCCAGGAATGGAATGATGAATTTTTAGACGAGCTGGCGTCCATAACAGGCGGTACATCATCGTATATCAATAGTGCTAGCGCAGTCGTGCGCTTTCTGAACGACCATGTTCGCAACTTATCCAACGCATTTGCAGAGCGTACACGCCTCTCCGTCGCGCCGGACTCGGATGTCCGCTTAGAATCGGCATTTAAGCTCTCTCCACATCCACAGCCTTTGGTGGTTGGTGAAGACTACATTCAGTTGGGCAGTTTGCAGGCTACCCGCCATATATCCGTACTACTCCAATTCCAGATGCCACCCAATATGAATATTGGTTTTCGTTCTATAGCCCGGTTGGTTGCCGAAGCGGATATCCTTGCTAATCATCAGCAACATTTTCAGAGTGTCAGCGATCTTTCGCTTGAAATTGCTGAAAATCCACCGCCTGAAGACCCTCCGATATCTATTCTGGACGCGCTTGGAAAGCTGACCCTTTACCGGATGCAAGAACGTGCACAGGAAGCCCTGCAAAGCGGCGATGTACGAGAAGCCACACGTCGCCTGGAAAACCTGGCTACACGGTTACTGGCGATGGGCGAGGAGGACCTGGCCCATCAAGCGATGTCGGAAGCGCGTCGGGTTGCTTACACCAGTAATCTTTCCGACCAGGGTCGAAAAACGCTAAAATATCAGACGCGCTTTCTTTTATTAGGGTCTTCAAGTGAGGAATCAATGGGATGAAGGCTTGCCCGTACTGCGGAACAACAAACCGTGAAGGGATGATGTTCTGCGAAGAATGTGGACAAAGTTTAACCGGGTCGGATGCTGTTCTACCTACTCGACAACTCGATCAATCAGCAAATGAATTAGCTGCAAAAGCGACCTGGGGTACAGCACGATTTGGCCGGGACGCCTTCATTGTTCTCCACATCCGCGACGCGGATGAACCACTCACGATTCAGCCCCAAAAACGCACTGTGCTGGGGCGTTTGGATGAAAACAGCCCGCAAAAGCCGGATATGGATTTAACGGCTTTTGGCGCACTGGAAAAAGGTGTATCACGAATCCACGCCGCCATTCACCGCAGCGAAGATACGTTGACCCTGATTGACCTGGGCAGCGCCAATGGAACACACCTGAATGGACAGCGCCTGGTACCAGACCAACCTCGTGTCCTGCGAGACGGCGATGAGATTCGCCTCGGCAAACTGGTCGCCCATATCTACTTTAAGTAGCCGTCTTAACCCTAGTGGAGTTACTATGATTACCTTGCTTATCCATATTGCCAATTCAGAACCTCTCAAGATTGACGTCGAAGAGCTACCCAATCCCGGCGATGTCATGATCGTAGGCAAAAACCCGCGTGATCGGAAAGATCGTGAGGCAGAGTGGCTAGACGAAGGCGTTACCACCGTCATGTTTCCCTGGTCGCGCATTAACCTGATTCAGGTTTTGCCGGACCCGGACGAACAGCAGGAATTCCCGCAGCTCTGGCGTACCGACTAACAAGTTATCATGCCATTAGAGAACATGAGCACAAAATTGCCTAAGCCAAATCAACGAGATGGCAAGCGTATCCTCGTTGTGGATGATGAACCGCGTATGATCGGTTTCATCCGAATGAACTTGGAATTGGAAGGCCATCAGGTCATTGAAGCACACAATGGTCTGGATGCGCTGGAGGCGGTGCGTACCAAACTACCGGATATTGTGCTGCTGGACGTGATGATGCCGGAACTAGATGGCTTCGAGACGTTACGTCTGCTGCGTGAGTTTTCCAACATTCCGGTCATCATGCTGACCGCAAAAGGCGAGGAAAACGACCGCGTATATGGCCTGGAACTCGGCGCAGACGATTACATCACCAAGCCCTTTGGCCCCCGTGAACTTTCCAGCCGCATCAAAGCGGTGCTGCGGCGGGCCAGTATGCCATCCAGTTCACCCGACCATGCCATCCTCAAGATTGATGATCGCCTGAGTGTGGATTTCAACCGGCGGGAAGTCATTGTAAACGATCAGCGGATCAAGCTGCGCCCAACCGAATACCGACTGCTGTATCACCTGATCGAAAACGCCGGATGGACTGTACCGCATGACCAACTACTGGCAAAGGTCTGGGGATACGAATATCGCGATGAGGCGCACTACGTCCGACTGTATGTGAATTATCTGCGGGAGAAAATTGAGGAAGACCCGGCTAATCCCCGATATATTCTGACGGAGCGTGGTGTCGGTTATCGTTTCATTGACTTCAAAAAACAAGAATGACTGTCGCAGATTTTCCTTGCGACAGCCTTTGTTTCCTCGTACAATGGTGGTTAGTTATAGTATAGATTGATTTCCCTCAAGGAGGGTTGTGTGGCTGTATTCAAGATCGTTGTCACGGGGCCGTTTAATTCTGGCAAAACCGAATTTATCAAAACGATCTCTGATATTCCGGTAGTCTCAACTGAGAAAAAAATTACCACAGAAGATAAAGGGATCAAAGCGGAAACCACTGTGGCGATGGATTATGGTCGTACCGCGTTAGATGGCGATACGCTCTATTTGTATGGTACTCCCGGCCAGACTCGTTTTGACTTTATGTGGGAAATTCTTTCCAGCGAAATGAATGGATTTATTGTGCTGGTCGATAGCACGGACGCGCCATCATTCCCGGATGCTGCCGATCTGATTAACTTGTTCTCCAGCTTTGTGGATGTGCCGCACCTGGTTGTAGCAAACAAGACGGATTTACCCAATGCAGCCAAACTTGCTGAGGTCCGGCGCGGTACAAAAGCCGGGGCAGATGTGACGGTGATGCCGTGCGTCGCCACCACCAAATCAAGTGTCCGGCAGGTGCTGCTCCAGATGGTCAAGCTGCTCCAAAAAGGAAGTTCAGCAGACTAGCACTCCGGCGAACCCAATTAAGCTATATCCCTTTACCCTGAAAAACTAACAGCGGGCTTCATGCCCGCCGTTTTATTTACACTCTACTCGTCCTGACGTTGGTTATTACGGAGCCGACTCTGCCGACGTAAGATGTTCATTACGCAGGATGGTGTAAGCGGCCTGGAAGGATGCCAGCAGCGCTGTGCGCTCGTCATCCGGCAGCAAACTAGAGCGCACAGCGTTTAATGCCAGTTCTTCCACTTCTCCCAACGCAAAATCACAGTGCTCAACAACGGCCAAATACTCATCGTTCAGCGTGGTCTTATAGAAACTCGGCAAATCAGAGTTCACCGTTAAGATGATACCTTCATCATACAATTGACGGAGCGGGTAAGCGGCGTAGCTTTCCAGATGCCCCAGACATAACTGACGGGCGATACAGATATCCAACGGGATATGATCGTCTCGGAGGCGGTGCAACGCATCTGGTGCGTCAGCACTCCCCCACCCATCCATAAGTCGGGACGGATGCGCTGTCTCGATAATCTCAAGTATACCCTCAGCACCCAGGACATCTCCGGCACGAGTCACCAAGGGAAGCTCTTTTTTCTCGGCATTACGGAACGCTCGCTCAAACTGGCCGATAGGCTGCGCGTCTTCCGGCCCGGAAAGGCCTACACCAATCACACCGACTTTCCTGCCAGCGGCACTGGATGCCCATCGCAAAATATCATCTGAGCGGCGCGGATTATCCCTCGTCATCGTCAGTATCCAGACCATACGGATACCCCACCCACGCTGTGCCCGGTCACGACCGTCACTGATTGCCGTTATGAACTGTTCAAACGAGAAACCATTCTCGATATACAGAACCGGGTTAACGTGGACTTCCGCGTATTTCACATTCTGCTTAGCTAAGAACACGCCCAGTTCATACGCCATCAGACTCAGATCATCCGGGGTTTGCAGCCACTGACTAATAGCCTGAACAATCTCATCTAAACGACTGTAATCCGGGTTTTCGACCAAATCGAGCCAATCCGCATAGCGTTTCAGCGTTTCTGGAATGTCATTTTGTTCGGCAATAACTCGTAATGTCTCAAGGCGAATCGCACCCTCCAGATGGATGTGCAGTTCCGCCTTGGGCATCGCACGAATGAAACTCTCAACAGACATCAATCTACGTCCTTAATCTTCTCTTGGACTGGCACGCCAGCCGCAACCTCATTCCCTACCGGATTCTCAGATATCCGGGGATGGCTGGCCGATGCCTCTATGAAAGCCTTGAACAGAGGATGCGGTGCGTTAGGGCGGCTCAGGAATTCAGGGTGGAACTGGCTGCCGACCATAAAAGGGTGATCTCCAATTTCCGAGATTTCTACTAACTGTCCATCCGGGCTGATCCCGCTGAACACCATGCCATAATCCTCAAACGCCTGGCGGTAGGCATTATTGAACTCGAATCGATGGCGATGCCGCTCATATATAAGAGGTTCTCCCTGGTAAGCTTGCGCGGCGTGCGTCCCAGGCTTCAGTTGACAGGGGTACAATCCCAAGCGCATCGTCCCACCCAGGTCGGTGATGCCGCGTTGTTCAAGCATAAGGTCAATCACAGGATGAACAGTCGTGGTATCAAATTCGGTACTGTTGGCGTTTTCCAAGCCAACAACGTGCCGGGCAAAATCCACGCACATGACCTGCATCCCCAGGCACAACCCCAGGTAAGGAACACGATTTTCACGCGCATATTGCGCCGCGAGGATTTTCCCTTCAATACCACGCTCACCAAAGCCGCCAGGGACGACAATACCAGCCACTTCAGCCAGAATATCCCAGCCTTTGCCGCGTTCCAAGTCACCAGAGTAAACCCAGTCCACCTGTAAGCGGCGATCATGCAAGCTGGCCGCGTGAAACAGCGCCTCTTTTACACTGATATAGGCGTCATGAAGTTCAACATACTTCCCAACCACCGCGATTCGCACCGGGCGCTCTGCTGAACGCATTTGCTTAATCATACCGCGCCATTTATCCAATACGGGGGAGACAACATCAAGCTGAAGTTGGTCAACCAGGTAATTCCCTAAACCAGCCTCCTCCAAAATGAGCGGCACTTCATACAGCAAATCAGTCGTCTCCAACGCAATCACGGCGCCCGGTTCGACATCGCAGAACAGCGCGATTTTGCTGGTCACATCTTCACTGACCGGATAATCAGTCCGGGCGATGATGACCTGGGGCTGGATACCGATACCCCGTAAATCGCGGACACTATGCTGAGTTGGTTTGGTCTTCAATTCACCCGTCGCACCGATATAGGGCAGAAAAGTGACGTGAATAAAGAGGCAATCCTGACGCGCCAACTGCATTCGCATCTGGCGGATTGATTCCAAGAAGGGCAACCCTTCAATATCGCCCACTGTGCCGCCGACTTCAACAATAATCACATCGGCTTCGCTTTCCTTACCCACCAGCATGATCCGCCGCTTGATCTCATTAGTGATGTGCGGCACGACCTGGATTGTGCCACCCAGGTAATCACCCCGCCGCTCTTTGTCAATGACATGGCTATAAACCTGACCAGCCGTTACATTACAGGTTCGGTTCAGATTCTCATCAATAAAGCGCTCGTAATGGCCGAGATCAAGATCGGTTTCCGCGCCATCCGCCGTGACAAATACCTCCCCATGCTGGAAAGGACTCATCGTACCGGGGTCTACATTCAGGTAAGGGTCCAGCTTCTGGATGGCGACCCGCAGACCGCGTGCCTTTAAGATGCGCCCAACTGCCGCCGCTGTGACGCCTTTCCCTACCGAACTAACGACGCCGCCCGTGCAGAAAATGTACTTCGGTTTGGGCATAATGCCTCGCTCAACTCTGATTCCACGCAACAAAAAAGACAGCCGGGAGATACTGATTCTTTACCATTACCTCCCCGCTGGTCTTGGTCTATATCGGATTTCGATTAGTGACGGGTAAATTGACCCAGGTATATCAGACGAGTTTTTCCAGGTCATCCGCCGCACGGCGCATATCGAGGAAAATCAGGCCGAGTTTCGCGCCTTCCCGCACCAGGATGGTCAACACTGCCTCAACGCCGATGGAGGTGAGGATTACGCGCCCGGCATTCCCTTGAATATAGACCTGGTCAAGGACACCCCGTCCCAACTCGGTTGAAATCCGTTCGCCCAGGGAGAGCATGGCCGCCGACATCGCTGATACACGATCTTCCTCAACGCCCGCCGGAAGCGCCGACGCCATAATCAGCCCGTCCACACTGACCACAGCAGAAGCCTCAATTTCCGGGGAATTTGCTTGCAAATCCCGCAGGCGATCAACCATTAGCTCAGTCCGCGATCTCGCCATCTTCAAGTCCTCCCAAATGTACCCCGGAATATGACCGGGCAAAAAGCAAGTTGTAATGAGAAGTGAGCCGGTATCAGCCACCGACCAGTATGCCACTACTAGTTATTGATAGATGTCCTGTAAAACTATTATATAATACAGCGAGTTAAGTCCCTCAGGGGTAGCACATCTTCATTAGGACAATTATACTAAACATAAGGCAAACAGCAAGTCAAAAGGGTCGCCAAAGAGAGGTCAACGGAGTATTGCAGGCTGTTTGCCGTAGGCGTGGCGTCCAGTTATACGCACAACGGGGCGTCATAATAGCAATATTCACCCACCAAGACGAGAGCTGAGGCAAACTACATGCCCGATTACCCACAAGACACCCGACAGTCGCAACGCCCGGTTGCCCACCAAAATCCACAACTCGCCCTGGCACAGCAGGTCGCCGAACGCATCGCGCAAAGCGTGAGCCAGGTGATTATCGGCAAACGCAACGAAGTTCGCCTGACCGTGCTGGGGTTACTCAGTCAGGGGCATATCCTGATTGAAGACATTCCTGGCGTGGGCAAAACCATGATGGCGAAAACGCTGGCACGAACGATTGGCTGCACTTTCAACCGGATTCAATTCACGCCCGATATGCTGCCCTCAGATGTAACCGGCGTGTCGGTTTTCAACCAGAAAACCCGTGAATTTGAGTTCAAAGCCGGACCAATCATGGCGCAAATCGTCCTGGCAGATGAAATCAACCGCGCCACCCCCAAAACCCAGGCCGCGCTGCTGGAAGCGATGGAAGAACACCAGATCACGGTAGATGGCGTGACGTATAACCTGAACGAGCCGTTCATGATTCTGGCGACGCAGAACCCCATCGAATACGAAGGGACATTCCCGCTGCCGGAAGCGCAGCTTGACCGCTTTCTGATGCGGATTCAACTTGGTTATCCCAGCCCGAACGAAGAACTCACCGTGCTTTCCGCGCAGCAGTATGAGCATCCGATCTATAATGTGCAGCAGGTTGTGAGCGCCCAGGAATTACTGGCGGCGCAGCGGGCTATCCGCGAGGTCTACGTCAGCGAGGAAATCAAGCAGTACATCATCAACCTAGCGAACGCATCCCGCCAGCACCCAGACGTTTACCTCGGAAGCAGTCCACGCGGCTCACTGGCACTGTTCCGCACGTCCCAAGCACGGGCAGCGATGGCCGGGCGTGATTATGTCATCCCCGACGACGTGAAGGCGCTAGCGGAAACGACTCTGGCCCACCGCATCATCGTCGGCCCGGCAGCTCGCATCAAAGACATTTCATCACGCACGATTGTGCAGGATATTCTGGCGACGACTCCCGTACCCGGCTCATCGGCCCGGTAAGCGAGGCCATCATGCCGAACCGCCGTAATGCGATCTACGCCCTGCTGATTCTGACGCTGCTCACCGGGTTATTCACCGGACGGGCGTTATTCTTCACCCTGGCTTACCTGTTCTTTGGGCTGTTAGCCCTGTCGTTTCTGTGGGCGTGGTTTTCGGTGCGCTGGATTACCGTTGCCCGCAAGACCCGCGCCCGCCGCGCCCAGGTAGGCCGCAGTCTGGACGAAACGTTCATCGTGCGTAATCGCAGTTTCCTGCCTAAACTCTGGCTGGAAGTCCGCGATCATTCGACGCTGCCCGGCCATCGCGCCAGCCATGTCGTCCCCATTATGGGGGCGCGTTCCAGTTATCGTTGGTACGTGGAAACCCCCTGTCTGGTGCGGGGTGAGTTTCAACTGGGGCCGATCACGATTCACAGCGGCGACCCGTTCGGCCTGTTCCTCACACCACGCCGACTGGCGGCCACCTCACGGGTGATCGTTTATCCGGCTACCATCTATATCAGCCAGTTTCAACTCCCGGTTGGGCTGCTTTCCGGCGGAGATGCGCAACGCCGCCGCGCCCACTTCATCACTACTAATGCCGCTGGCGTACGCGATTACGCGCCGGGCGACAGCTTTAACCGCATCCATTGGCCGAGTACCGCTCGCAAAGAACGCCTGCTGGTTAAGGAATTTGATATTGATCCGCTAGTGGACATCTGGCTGTTTGTGGATTTCTCCGCCAGTTCGCTAATCGAAGACCCCAGTTTGCAGCGGGTAGGCCGTACCGGAACGGTGATTCCAACCAGCAGCGCGATTCCGCCCTCCACTGAGGAATATGGCGTGGTCGTCGCAGCGTCACTGGCAAAATATTTTGTCGAGTCCGAGCGCGCTCTCGGATTCGCAGCCTATACCCCCCACCGCGAAGTCCACCAACCGGAACGCGGCAACCGCCAGTTGACCCGGATACTAGAGACATTGGCCGTCGCCCGCAGCTTCTCCCGCTATACGCTGGCGCAGATGCTCACGCTGGAAACGCCGTACTTGACGCGCGGGACAACCCTGCTGATAGTCACGTCTTCGGTAGACCCGGCCTGGGTCACAGAGGCACAGATTCTCTCACGGCGGGGGATTCGCCCGATGTGCGTATTCATTGACCCCCATTCTTTTGGTGACCCGCAACCCAGCGATGAAATCCAGGGGATGCTGCGACTGGGCAAAATCCCGACTATCGCCATCCACAAAAATGACGATCTGAGCGCGGCATTGGCACAACGTCCGGTTTAGCCGTTGAAATTCAGTCGCCACCACTGAAAGGCTGCTACCTGCCGGTAGCCCAACCCCTGGGCGATATGGATTATCGGCTGATCGGTTGCAGGTATCAGCACCCCAGCTAAATCGTAAACTGACGATTGCACAGCGCCTAGCGCCACCTGTAAGCTGAATCTATCAAGTGGTGGTTCGACCCATAATCCACTGTAATTGAACGTCTGTACCCCAATCAGATTCGCACTCACCCCACCGCCCTGCCGTTCAGGAGCAGGGTGTGCCGCGATGTACAAATTATGCACTGCTATATCGCATTCATAACCACAGCGGGCAAACGTTCGCTGGCTGGGGATGTTTCCAGTCTGGATTAGCGCCCGCGCAAAAGCCGCGCCGGATTCACGCCCGGCCTGAGTCGCCGCGTTGACCAGCGCCCACCCCATCCCCCTACCCTGATAACCAGGATGCACCGCCAGTAAATCCACTTCCCAACGCGCAACATTGGTGGCTGAACGAGTCGTAAACGAATCGACGAAACCGGCGATTTGTCCATCCCATTCAGCAATAAAGGTAGAATGCTCACCGGATGCAATCACGCTGGCAATCCGCTCCCGCTCGGCAGACTCCCCCGACCATACAGCATCTTTAATCGTAGTGATAGCCGCCGCATCTTCTATACGTGCCTGACGAATCGTTATGTCCAACGTGGTATCCCCTTCACCCCGCCCACCTTATACGCTACCATCTAACCATGATAACCATCACAACCGAGAAATCAACTTGACATCCAAAACCACTTCTCAGTCTTACCTGTACATCGCCGTATTCACCAGCGGTATGACGACACTAGCCGTCGAATTATCCGCTTCCCGGCTGTTGGGGAGCGTATTCGGCACCAGTAACATCGTCTGGGCGAATGTCATCGGCTTGATTCTACTCTACCTGACTGTTGGGTATTTCATCGGGGGCTGGTGGGCGGATCGTTCACCGTTCCCAGCCACATTCTACCGAATCCTGATTTGGGGCGCGTTCCTGAGCGCCCTTATCCCCCTGGTTGCCCGCCCGATTCTCACCAGCGCCGCCAGCGCCGTAGTGGGTGCTGAGGCGGGGTTGGCGATTGGCTCGTTCCTGGCGGTACTCATTCTGTTTTCCGCTCCGGTGACACTGCTTGGCTGTGTTTCCCCCTTTGCCATCCGTCTAGCCGTGACTGACGTAAACAGCGCCGGGAAAATTTCCGGGCGAATCTACGCCATCAGCACCCTAGGCAGCTTGCTAGGCACGTTCCTGCCGACCCTCTTCCTGATACCCGAAATCGGCACATTCCGCACGTTTTTGCTGTTCGCCGGGCTGCTTTATGCGGTTGGCCTGTTCGGGTTGGGGCGGGTTCAAGGACTAAAGGCGTTGTTCTGGCTATGGATTCCGCTGGTAATCGCCCTGCTGACGGTCTGGGCGCTCAATGGGCCGCTGCGCTCACCTATCGCCGGGGCGACGCTGCTGTACGAGAAGGAAAGCGCCTATAACTATATTCAAGTGCAGCAGGACGCCGCTGGCAATCGCTATTTATACCTGAATGAAGGCCAGGGGATTCACAGCCAATGGAGTCCTGATACGGTTGCCGACGGACATCGCACCTGGAGCTTCTTTTTAACTGCCCCTTATTTCAACACCCCGCCCTATGCACCGGAAAACGTACATTCGCTGGCGATTATTGGGCTGGCCGCCGGGACAATTGCCCGGCAGTACACCGCTGTTTACGGGAATATCCCGATTGACGGCATCGAAATTGACCCCGGCATTATTGAGGCGGGCGCACTGTACTTCGATATGAATGCAGAATATATGCCGAATCTGACGGTTTACGCTGAAGATGGGCGCTATATGCTGGGGCGACTCGGCACGTACAGTGTCATCGCCATTGACGCCTATCGCCCACCGTATATTCCCTGGCACCTGACCACAGCGGAGTTTTTCCAGGAAGTGCGTGACCACCTGGAAGAAAACGGCGTGGTCGCGGTCAATGTAGGGCGTACCAACACCGATAGGCGGTTGGTGGACGCGATGACCGCCACGCTTTTGCAGGTGTTCCCCAGCGTTCACGCGATGGATGTGCCAAATTCGTTTAATACCATTCTGGTCGCCACCCGGCAGCCCACGACTTCGGCCAATCTGGCGGATAATCTGAGCCAGCTTTCACCGGATGCTTCGCCCCTGCTTTATGATGCGCTGGTCTGGGGCGTCAACCAGCTTACGCCGGTACATGCTTCTGACCTAGTGTTCACGGATGACCGCGCCCCGGTGGAAACCCTGGTGGATTCCCTGGTGTTAAATTTCCTGTTCTCCGGCGGCGTAGACCAACTGGCAAACTAACACGGAGCATTGTTCCCCATGACTCACTCAACTCAACCCCAGCGCGGTGGCATTCGGCTTATTTCGCAATGGGCCATCACGCTGATCTATCCGTTTCTGCTCACGCTGATTGCCGCCCGGCTAGTGATGACTCCCGTGTTTCTTCAGTTCGAGTATAACCGCCCGGATTTTCCGCCTGATTTATACGGGTTCACCCGTGAAGATCGGCTCAACTATGCCCCGTACGCCCTGAACTACATGCTCAATGGGGACGGCATCACTTACCTGGGCGATTTACGCTTCCCGGATGGCGGCGCACTGTTCCACCCGGACGAACTGCGCCACATGGAGGATGTGAAGGTCGTCACCACAGCCGCCTTTAGCGCAGCAGTAGCGGCAGGATTGGTGATGCTGACAGTGGGTGTTTACTTGTTCCGGCAGCCAGAAACACGGCCATTTCTCCGCAAAGCATTTTTCAATGGCAGTATCTTGACTCTCTCACTGATCGCGGCTATCGTGGTGGCGGCGCTGCTGAACTGGGACGCTTTCTTCACCGGATTTCACACCCTGTTTTTCGCCAGCGGCACCTGGCGTTTCGCCTATTCCGACACGCTCATTCGCCTCTTTCCTGAACAGTTCTGGTTTGATGCCGCATTGACTATCGGCGGAATTGTTATCGGCGGTTCACTGCTCACCCTGGCAGCAGCCGGGCGGTGGCGCAGCAACAATGACATTTGACCTACCACAGTGTTGACGCTTTACTTTGACTCCTAGATCGTGCTGGTGATACCCTTTTCAAGGAGAGTAATGCTGAAAACCTGGTTCACACATAGACTCAAGTCAGTCACGAAATGGTTTACATTTGGCATCGGCGTTAAACGTTGGTTGCTGCTCATCCTCGTGGGGATTTTCGCCGTCGCTACCGCTATTGCCTATATTGTCACCGCGATTATCAGTATCCGTCGCCCATCCGATTTACCGGCCAGTGTGGAATTTCTGTTGATTGCAGCCCTGATCGGGATCGGTATGAGTATGGTTGCTGTTGGGATGTACCGGGTTATGAAGAATTTCCTGGCACCCTACCGGGCTAACCAGCAAGGGCACATCATTGACGCCGTGTATGCCCATAACAAGCGGCATAAAGGGATCACAGTCGTCGCCATCGGCGGGGGTACGGGTTTACCCTCGGTTCTGCGCGGGCTGAAGCTCACCACCAGCAATATCACGGCGATTGTCACTGTCGCTGACGATGGAGGTAGTTCCGGGCGACTGCGGCGTGAACTGGGGGTGCTGCCGCCGGGCGACCTCCGCAATAACATCGCAGCCCTCGCCGACGATGAAAACCTGATGACGCACCTGTTTCAGTACCGATTTGACTCTGGTGACCTAGGCGGTCACGCCTTTGGCAATCTGTTCATCACGGCACTGTCGGGCGTCACAGGCAGTATTGAGACAGCGTTGGTTGAAACAGCGCGGGTACTCAATATTCAGGGACGAGTACTCCCGGCGACATTGGATGATGTGAACCTGATGGCGGATGTCCGACTGCCTGACGAAAAAGGCACCGTCACCGTCTATGGGGAGTCGCAAATCAGCGAAGCCGGTGGACATATTGAGAAAATGCAGCTTAATCCGGCGAATATCGCCGCTTACGGTGAAAGTGTACAGGCAATTTTGCACGCCGACTTAATCGTGATCGGGCCAGGCAGCCTGTTTACCAGCATTCTGCCGAACCTGCTGGTACAGGACATCGCTGAAGCCTTACGCGCCACCCGCGCCTACACCGTCTATGTGTGTAATGTCGCAACGCAACCCGGCGAAACCGAGGGATTCACCGTCGCCGACCATGTCATTGCGCTGGAAAAACATATCGGGCGGGGTGTATTCAAAGCGGTACTGGCAAACAACGTTTATCCGGTACTCAATGCGGGGGATAATACCCATTACGTAACGCCTGCACCGCAGCATCATGAAATCTCGCAGCGTTATGAAATCCGCTATACCGACCTGACGGACACACAGCGCCCCTGGCGGCATGACCCAGGCAAACTCGCCAATGCGATTATGCAGCTTGCCACCGAAGAACGATCCGGGATGACACCCGGTTAGAGAACGGCAACTACTGAAATTCGTATGTGATTCGATCTGTCGTAAGTGACCAAAACGCGCTAGGATAGCAGCGCACAACGCGCTGATACAGTATCTAAACAAGGAGTACATCATGGCAATTCGTGTAGGTATCAATGGTTTCGGACGCATTGGCCGTCAGGTTCTACGCGCCATCCGCGAATCTTATCCCAACGACGTAGACGTGGTCGCCTTTAATGACCTGGGCGACCTGGAAACAATGGCGCACCTGTTCCGCTACGATTCCAACTATGGCCGCTACAACGGCACAGTCGAAGTTAAAGATGGCAATCTGATTGTGGATGGTGACGTGATTAAGGCGCTGGCTGAAAAAGACCCCGCCGCCCTCCCCTGGGGAGCATTGAATGTAGACATCGTGATTGAAAGCACCGGGCGCTTCACGGACCGCGAAAACGCATCCAAACACCTGGCAGCAGGCGCTAAGAAAGTCATCATCTCCGCTCCGGCGAAGAATGAAGACATTACGATTGTCCTGGGCGTGAACGAAGAAGACTACGACCCGGCCAAGCACAACATCATCTCCAACGCTTCCTGCACCACCAACTGTCTGGCCCCGGCGGCGAAGGTTGTCAACGATAAATTCAAAATCGCGAAAGGCCTGATGACCACCATTCACAGCTACACCAACGACCAGAACATTCTCGACCTGCCGCACAAAGACCTGCGTCGCGCCCGTGCCGCCGCGCTCAATATGATCCCCACCACCACCGGCGCTGCGAAAGCCGTCGCCCTGGTGATCCCTGACTTGAAGGGGAAATTCGACGGGTATGCCGTTCGCGTACCAACCCCCACCGTCTCGCTGGTGGACTTTGTGGCTGAAGTTGAAGTCGGCACGACCAAAGAAGAAATGATTGCCGCATTTGAAGAAGCTGCCAACGGCAAGATGCAGGGCATCCTCGGTGTCTCCCACGAACCGCTGGTTTCCGTTGACTTCAAGGGAGACCGCCGCTCCAGCATCATTGATGTCGGTTCGTGCCAGGTCATGGGCGGCACGATGGTGAAAGTGGTCACGTGGTATGACAACGAATGGGGTTATGCCAGCCGTGTAGCAGACTTGATTAAATTGGTTGGTGGCAAGCTGTAATCTCAGCTTTCTGCACAGCTATCGAGGCGAGGTTTAACACCTCGCCTCTTTCAAAAATGGAGCAAGAACATGAACAAAATGACCGTTCGTGATGCCACGTTCAGCGGCAAGCGCGTATTGGTTCGGGTGGATTTCAACGTCCCGCTGGATGGCACGACCATCACCGATGATACCCGTATCCGGGCAGCCGTCCCCACCCTCAAATACATCCTGGAACAGAATCCGCGTTCGGTGGTTCTCATGTCCCACCTGGGGCGTCCAAAGGGAGAAGTCAATCCGAAATATTCGCTGGCCCCGGTAGCCCCGGCCCTGGCCGCGTTGCTCGGCAAGGATGTCACATTCGCATCGGATTGTGTCGGTGAAGTCGCAGAACAGGCCGCAGCGAACCTCTCTGAGGGTGGTGTTCTGCTGCTGGAAAACACCCGCTATTACAAAGGTGAAGAGAAGAATGACCCGGAACTCGCCACCAAAATGGCGAAACTGGGCGACATTTTCGTAAACGACGCCTTCGGGACTGCCCACCGCGCCCATGCTTCCAACGTGGGCGTTTCAGCACATCTGACCGCCGTAGCCGGGCTGCTGATGGAAAAAGAAATTGACTACCTGGCAACCGCACTGGAATCACCAAAACGCCCCTTCATCGCCATCCTGGGCGGCGCAAAAGTCTCTGACAAAATCGCCGTGATTGAAGCACTGCTGGATAAGGTGGACAAGCTGCTGATCGGTGGCGGCATGGCAAACACCTTCTTCAGCGCACAGGGAATCGCGATGGGTAACTCCCTGGTCGAAGCCGACGCCGTAGATACGGCTAAGGGACTACTGGAAAAAGGCGGTGATACGCTGGTACTGCCGGTAGATGCCGTGATTGGCGATGCGTTCCAGAATGACGCACATACGCAGGTGATTTCAGTTGAAGCGGGCGTCCCGGATGAGTGGTCTATCTATGACATCGGCTCCAAGACGGTTGCACTGTTCGGCCAAAGCCTGCATAATGCCAAAACCATTGTCTGGAACGGCCCGATGGGCGTTTTCGAGATGAGCAATTTCGCCAAAGGCACCAACAGCATCGCCCAGTTTCTCGCGGACGAAACCCGTAACGGCGCCGTTACGATCATCGGCGGTGGTGACTCGGCAGCCGCTATCGAAAATTCCGGTCTGACCGACCAGATCACCCACATTTCAACCGGCGGCGGTGCCAGCCTGGAAATGCTGGAAGGCAAAACGCTGCCCGGTGTCACCGCACTCAAAGACAAGTAAGGATAGCCTCATGCGTAAACCTATCATCGCCGGGAACTGGAAGATGTTCAAAACACTGTCCGAATCGGTTGAATTCGTACAGGCACTCGCGCCCCGCCTGGCACCCTTCACATCGGTTGAACGGGTGGTCTGCCCGACTTTTGTCGCACTCGCTCCGGTTGCAGAAGCATTGAAGAATACAGATATTCTGGTGGGTGCCCAGAGCGTTCACTGGGAAGCCCAGGGCGCATTCACATCGCAAATTGCACCAACCATGCTTCAGGGTTTGGTGGACTATGTGATTATCGGCCATTCCGAGTGCCGGGCTTACCTGAACGAAACCGACGAAACAGTGAATAAGAAAGTCAAAGCGGCGCTGGCTTACGGCCTCAAACCGATTATCGCAGTCGGTGAAAGCCTGGCGCAGAACGAAGCGGGGGAAACCGAATCGTTTGTCGGCGGACAGGTACGCGCCGCGCTGGCAGGCGTAGACGCCGCCAACATGGCGAACATCGTCATGGCTTACGAACCCATCTGGGCGATTGGCACCGGCAAAAATGCCAGCGGCGAAATTGCCAACAGCATCATTGGTGGTACAATTCGCGGCACACTGGCTGAACTGTACGGGAATGACATCGCGCAGACCGTCCGCATTCAGTACGGCGGCAGTGTCAAGCCGGGCAATATGGCTGAATATATGGGCCAGCCCGATATTGACGGCGCGTTAGTCGGCGGCGCATCACTCAAAGTGGATGACTTCACCGCCCTGATCGAGAGCGCGGCAAAAGCCAAAGGGCAATAACCCTGCTAGAGATACAACTTCTCGTCCCCTGGTTGCTGGTGGCCGGACTGCTGTACACGCTGCGGCGGTTACAAGTCTGGCTGCACCAGCATATTTTCAAGGTTGGGTGGTTGGTCTTAAAGAACTACGAGACCACCACCATTCTCTACTATGCCTTTTTCCTGCCAGGGGTGTTTTTGTATGAACTCAGCTACTGGTTCGCAGCCGGTCTGCTCAATGTGCGGGCAGACCGGGCGATTGCCTGGCCGGAACGTCAGGAAATCGGGGAACTGAAGCTGAGTTTTGTCAATCTTGCGCCGAAAACCAGCCCCTTCCGCATCGCCATTATCACCCTGATCCCTTTTCTCACCGGTCTCCTGATCGTTTCGCTGATCGCAAATAGCATCTTGAACGTGCAGGAATTCCTGAGTCTGCTCAATAACGGGTATTTGACGGATGTATCAGCAGCCATCAACCAATTCACTTCCGCCCAGGATTTCTGGCTGTGGCTGTATATTACGTTCACCATCAGTAACACCTCGATGCCGAGTATGAACGACCTGCGCGGACTGCGTGGCGTATTGATTACGGTGGCGGTGATTGCCGGGATTCTGTTTGTCCTGGGGATCGGCAATGAGGCGGTGGTCGCTTTCCTGGCTGGAACAGCCACTGACGCGCTCAACAATCTGGCGGGCGTCCTGGCGGTGATTATTGGGATTGACATATTCATGGTGGCGGTTCTGGGGACAATCGAGGCGGTGATCGAACGGATTACCGGGGACAGCGCCACCTTCAAGAACGGCAAGATGGTGACGATGCGGCGAGCGGAGATGCTGGAAGAACGCGCTAAAGAGCGTGACCGTGCCACCCGCCGCAGCAAAACATCGCCCGCACCACAACTGACAATCTACCAGTTTCCGCTGCCCGTTCCTGGGCCGCCGGGCAGAGAAGCACCCACCCCGGCTTTTGAAATCACTCCTGAACAGGCGGCACTCCCAGGCACATCTGCCGCTATCCGCAACGCACCTGCGGTGATTTCCGGCTCGGTCAGCGACAAACCGACCTCAAGCAGCACTACATCTGCCCAGCCTTTTGCATCGCCTTTCGCGTCCTCGCCTGATGATGGGGACGAAGAAGCAGAGAACGAAGTAAGCTAAGAAAGTGGTGATTCCGTCCGGCGCGAACGGGCGACCAGCACAAAGCCAACCGCGATTAATGCCAGCATAATGCCGAGCGCCGTAAACTTAAACAAGCGACTCTCTGTGACCAGCGTCAACACTCCAAAGACCGCACAAAAACTGTAGTAAGCTAGTACAATGCTGCGTTGGCTAAAGCCCATATCCTGCAATCGAAAGTGAATGTGACCTCGATCTCCTACGAACGGACTCCTCCCCTGCCGGATACGATTCATGGCCTGCCATGCCACATCCATCAACGGCAGCCCCATCACAAGCAGAATCGCGGCCATTTTCGCGCCCCCAATAATGCTGAGGGCACCTAATATATACCCCAGAAAATAGGCACTGCCGCCCAGAAATATCCGCGCAGGATTGAAATTGTGTAGCAGAAAACCGAATGCCGCGCCCATCAGCGCCAGAAATAACAGGCTAACGCTGGTCTGTGCGGGCTGGACGATAAAAGCGCTGTTGATAAACAACATCGCCCCGGCGATAAACGCCACACCCCCGGCCAGCCCATCCAACCCATCCAGGAAATTGACCGTGTTCATCATACCCACTAGCCAGAACAGGCTCAATGCAACGGTCACGACATACGGCCAGGGGTTTGTCTGCTGTCCGGTGAGCGGGTTGTTAAACGTCTCAATAAAAATCTGAAAAACGATGGCGATACCCGCCGCCAGAAACTGCCCTAAAAACAGTGGAAGCGATGAAAAATTGAACAGATCATCCAGGAGGCCAACCGCGAAGATAACGATACCGCCCAGGAAAAGCCCGACGAAACGAATCACTTCATAGGGGTCAAGACGCTCTACCGGCAGCACCTGGGCGACCAGTATCGCAATCATAAAGCCAATAAAGAGCGCCGCACCACCCAGTTTGGAAACCTGCCGCCGATCTGCTTCGTTGACGTGGCGTCCCCCAAACGAGGCGACCACGCCTAAACGTCGCCCTATGCGGTCAAACACCGGGACAAGAATTAGAGTGATGCTTAACGCCAGAGAAAATACCAGAATAAACGCGCCTATCGCGCCCATAAAACCTCACTACCCCAGTTAAGTACCAAACTGGCGGTCACCCGCATCGCCCAGACCGGGGACGATAAAACCGATGTCATTGAGACGTTCATCAATAGCAGCCACATGAATCGGCACATCCGGGTGTGCCTTAGACAGCGCCGCGATGCCTTCCGGCGCGGCAATCAGCCCGACAAACTTAATGCGCTTCACGCCCCACCGCTTAAGAATATCTACCGTCGCCACCGCCGAACCGCCGGTTGCCAGCATCGGGTCGAGAACCAGGCAAATCTGCACGGTGGGTTCGGTTGGCAGCTTATTGTAGTATTCCACCGGGCGCAGGGTCTTTTCATCCCGGTAGAGGCCAATATGCCACACCTGCACATTCGGCAGGAGTTCCATCACCCCTTCGACCAACCCCAGACCGGCGCGTAAAATCGGGACTAAACCAATTGTGTCGTTGGTCTTATGTCCCTGCGCTTCGCCCATCGGTGTAGTTACGGTGCGTGGCGCGAGTTGCAGGTCTTGCGTCGCCTCGTAACACAACAGCAGCGCCAGTTCACGCACCAAATCCCGAAAAGCCCGATGGTCGGTACTGACTTCCCGTAACACAGTCAGTTTGTGCAGCACCAGTGGATGCTCCGAAACATGAACCTGAGTCATTAAATAACCCCCTTTAAGCCATCATCAAAGCCGCGTAATTGTATGCCGGATACACCTGCCTGTCAAAGCGGCCTTTGCGCCCCTGCCCCCGTCCTGTATACTAATCCTAGAACAGATTATTCAAACCTGCGGGAGCATTTTCATGTCCGAAGATGGACGATTAATGAGTGGCAGCAGCCGCCGTGATGACAAAGAAAACGTTGCGCTACGCCCCCGCCTCTTGAAAGACATCGTTGGGCAGGATCGCGTGCGGGACAACCTGCAAATCCTGATTGACGCCGCCAAAGGGCGTCAGGACACGCTCGATCATGTGCTGTTTCATGGCCCCCCTGGACTTGGTAAGACTTCGCTGGCACACGTCATCGCTAATGAGATGAAAGTCAATATCCGCGTCACTGCTGGGCCAAGCATTGAACGGGCTGGCGATCTGGCGGCTATTTTGACACATCTCAAGCAAAACGACATCCTATTCATTGACGAAGTTCACCGGTTGGGGCGAGCGGTGGAAGAAGTACTTTACCCGGCGATGGAGGATTTCGTCCTGGATATTGTCATCGGCAAAGGCCCTGCCGCCAAGAACGTGCGGCTGAATCTGCCGCGTTTCACCGTAATTGGCGCAACCACTCGCCTGGCACTCATGACCGCTCCACTGCGGGATCGTTTTGGGGCGCAGTTCCGGCTGGATTTCTACGAACTGCCTGCGATTGAATTCATCATCAACCGGGCGGCGGGAATGTTGCAAGTTCAGATCACACCGGAAGGTGCCACTGAAATCGGACGCCGGTCACGGGGAACGCCACGTATCGCCCTGCGCCTGCTGCGGCGGGTGCGGGATTACGCGCAGGTACGCGCCGATGGGGTTATCACCGGCCCGGTTGCCGGAGAAGCCTTGGAAATGATGGCTATTGACCATCTGGGACTGGATGATATTGACCGCCGTATCATACGGATCATCATCGAAAATTATGGCGGTGGCCCGGTGGGACTGGAGACTATCGCTGCTGCCATCAGCGAGGACAGCAGTACGATTATGGATGTCAATGAGCCGTACCTGCTGCAACTGGGTTTCCTGGCACGCACCTCGCGCGGGCGGGTCGCTACGGCCCATGCCTACGAACATCTGGGCATCCCTTACGACGGCAAAGATGATAGAGATACCCCCGACCAACCGTCTTTATTCTGAGGTTGCCACATGGATCTGCAATCAATAGGTCGTGTTCTACTCCTGATCGGGGTTGGTCTGGCTCTGCTGGGTGGTGTTCTCATGCTGCTGGGAAGACTCCCGTTTTTCAGCAACCTGGGGAATCTACCCGGTGATATTCGTATTCAAGGGCAGGGTTTTTCGTGCTTCGTCCCTATCGTAAGTATGATTCTTCTCAGCGTCATTTTAACCGTTCTACTGAACATCGTGATAAGGCTGATTAACCGTCCATGAAAGTATCCGACTTCAATTACGATTTACCCGAATCGTTCATCGCGCAAACCCCGATTGAACCGCGCGATTCGTCCCGCCTGATGGTGATGAACCGGCAAACCGGGAGTATCGAACATCATGTTTTCTCGGAAATTGTGGAGTTCATCAATTCCGGTGATGTCCTAGTTTTGAATACCACCCGCGTCATTCCGGCGCGGCTGTACGCCCACAAAGCAGAAACTGGCGGCGCGGTGGAAATCCTGTTGCTGCGTCAGGTAGATGCAACCCGGTGGCAGGCGCTGGTCGGCGGCAAGCGCGTCACGCCCGGCACACAACTCACATTCCCGGAGTCGCCGCTGACCGTCACTGTCGAGGAAGAACTGGATGGCGCGGAACGGCTGTTGAATTTCTCAGAACCCGTGAGCCGCTATCTGGACGACCTGGGGGATACCCCCCTGCCCCCCTACATTCACACGCCGCTGGATGACCCGGAACGCTACCAGACCATTTACAGCCGCCGCGAAGGTTCAGTCGCTGCACCGACGGCTGGACTCCACTTCACACCGGAACTGCTGTTCGCGCTGAAAGAGAAAGGCGTGCATCTGGCATACTGCACACTGCATATCGGCCTGGACACCTTCAAGCCGGTTCAGGCCGAAGTTGTAGAGCAGCACCACATTCATAGTGAATGGGCGGAACTCTCCACACAGGACGCGCATATCATCAACGAGGCCAAACTCGCCGGGGGGCGGATTATCGCAGTCGGCACAACCACCGCCCGCACTTTGGAGAGTGCCGCGATTATCAGTGCCGGGGGCGACCCCACCCGTCCCGATGAATTACCGGATATGTGCCCCTGGCGTCCCGTAGCGGCGTTTGCGGGGGATACCCGCCTATTCATCTATCCCGGCTACCGGTGGCGCGCGGTTCATGCCATGATTACCAATTTTCACCTCCCGCAGTCCACCCTGCTGATGATGGTCAGTTCGTTCAGCAGCCGTGAGCATATTCTGAACGCTTATGAAGTCGCTAAACAGGAAGGCTACCGCTTCTATTCGCTGGGCGACGCGATGTTTATCCAGTAAACAAAACTCTACGTTGACGCCCCTGCCCCACCTGCATATAATATGGAGGTTGCCCTAAAGGGCATTTGTTCTGTTTACCCTCTATAGATCACAGCCAATTTTCCCCGTCGGTTGCACAGGAATGGCGTTGGCGCAGGGGCGGTGGCAAGTGAAGATTGGAGACAATCGCCATGTATGCAATTATTCGTACTGGTAACCGCCAGTACCGGGCAGAAGTCGGCAAACTGCTGGAAGTTGAGAAACTGCCCAACGAGGTAGATGAAAACATTGAGATCAGCGATGTGTTGCTCATCGGTGACGGTGACAATACCGTGGTTGGTCAGCCCAATGTTGAAGGTGCAGTCGTGAAAGCTACCGTTGTGGAGCAGTTTCGCGGCCCGAAGATCATCGTCTTCAAGTACCGTCAGCGCACCAATTACCGCCGCAAGACCGGGCATCGCCAGTATTACACCCGGCTGCGGATTGATGATATTGTCGTGAAATAACGCAGTCAGGGAGAGATGAAGAATGGCACATAAAAAAGGTGGCGGTTCAAGTCGTAATGGCCGTGACAGCAATGCTCAACGACTGGGCGTCAAGCGTTTTGGTGGGGAATACGTCATCCCTGGCAATATCATTGTCCGGCAGCGCGGCACCTATTTTCACCCCGGTGTGAACGTCGGCCTGGGCAAAGATCACACGATTTACGCTGTTGCTAAAGGGTACGTGGTCTTTGAACGGATGCGCGGACGCAACGGGCAAAAACAAATCAGCGTTTATTCGGAACTCCCGGAAAAGAAATAACACCTTCCATCTAACCACTACGCTACCCACTCCGGGAATGTGGGCCGTAGTGAGACAAAGGACATCACGATGAAAGAAGCTCTGCATCCAACCTGGTATCCAGAAGCGGTTGTGACCTGCTCGTGTGGCAACACTTGGGTCACTAGCGCAACTGTGCCAGAAATCAAGACGGACATCTGCTCGGCCTGCCACCCCTTCTATACCGGTGAACAGCGTATTGTCGACACCGAAGGGCAGGTTGATCGCTTCCTGAAACGCCTCCAGGTACGGGATAACCTGCGTGCTGAGGCTGAAGCGCGGGTAGCGGCCCTGACCTCCCCTGATCTTCCGTTGGGAGAACTCGGTGTCCAAAAACGCTATCTGACCATCCTGGGTGAACATAACATTCATGTCGCCGGGGACTTTATCGGTAAACTGGAACAAGGCGGCGACGACGCGCTGCTGGAAATTCCGGGCATCGGTCGTAAGATTCTGACCGACATCAAGCGGGCGCTCCGTGATCGTGGCTACGAACTGCCGCAGGCTGAGGACGCCGAATAACAGCTTCGCATACACTTTTTAGAGGCAGGCATGAGTAGAATCATGTCTGCCTCTATGTTTGTCTGAATACCGGGAGGGGGAACCCATGCGTCATCATACTGGCCTGATTGAAGTCATTTGCGGCAGCATGTTCTGCGGCAAAACCGAAGAGCTCATCCGCCGGGTACGCCGCGCCGCTATCGCAAAACAGGCCATTCAGGTGTTTAAACCCACACTGGATATTCGCTATCACATCCACAATGTCACCAGCCACAACGGGCAGAACTTTGAGGCGCAAAGTATCTCACACCCCTCCGAAATCCTCGAACAGTTGAAACCGGAAACCACTGTCGTCGCCATTGACGAAGTCCAGTTCTTCAGCATTGAGATTGTTGATATTGTCGAAACACTGGCGGACAAAGGGCTGCGTGTCATTCTGGCTGGGCTGGACATGGACTTCCGTGGCGAACCGTTCGGCCCAATGCCACGCCTGCTGTGCATGGCCGAAGAAGTCACCAAACTACACGCCATCTGCCTTGTGTGCGGCGAATCCGCCAGCCGTACGCAACGGCTCGTCAATGGTGAGCCGGCTCACTACAACGACCCCATCATTATGGTTGGCGCCCAGGAAACCTATGAGGCCCGCTGCCGGGAACATCACATCGTTCCTAAAAATTGAAACTCGGATTAGACAACCGGACTACGCCTCAACAGCTCCAATTCTCGCAGCATCGGAAAATAATGAGTAAATCTTAATCCCTTCAAAAAATACTTTGCAAAGCTAAATAAATTGCGGTATAGTTCTCCGGTCTGCACATATAGCATCCAAAAAGGAGTTTCAAATGAGCGTTTCTAGCGCCAGTTTCTCTGCACCAGCGCCAGCGATGTCCAGTGCCTCCGATTTCTGGTTACGCAATCGCCGTTGGGATTTGTTTTACATTGTGGTTAGTGTATTGGTTGTTCCGCTACCGTATATTTTTTATCTGATCGGGGTCAACCAACTTGGCGTCAACCCGGATGTCAGCCGGAATGTGGTCAACGGATTTGTGGCAATCGCCGTTGGCGGGCCGCACATGATGTCCACTTTTCTGCGTACCGGGCTGGATAACGATTTCAAGAAACGTTACCCCATGCTCATCCGGTCATCCATCATTATTCCGATTGTCGTTGTTTCGCTGGCCTTCCTTAACCTGACCCTGCTGCTCACGATTTTCTTCTTCTGGGCAATGCTGCATGTACTGCATCAGGTAATCTATGTGGTTGAATTGTATAACCATAAGGAACACACTTTCGTCAGGAAAGGCTCATCCGTTACCCTGTGGTCACGGCTCATTGATTACGCGGTCATTCTGACCTGCCTGTTCCCTATTGCCGCCTACAAAATCAGCCAAGGCTCATTTCAAATCGGCACAAACGACCTGACAAAAGTGATCCCTAACCTATTCCAAAATGAGCTGGTTTTCTTCGCGGCGGCGGGTGTGTTTGTCGTGGCAGCCATCGCGTTTATCGTTAAGTCGGTTGGCGAATACCGCAATGGTACAATCAACTGGCCGAAGACCATCTTCATATCACTGTCAGTGGTCATTTTCCTGCCCCTGCCCGCGTTTGATAACCTGGACACCGCCTTCCAGGGCGCAAATATGTGGCATTCATTCCAATACCTGGCGCTGACCTTCTACATCATCAAGATTCGTCAGCAGCTTGGTAAATTGGATAAGGATGCGCCAGTCGTAGCTCGTTTCAGCAAGGGCAGAGATGCACGCGGTCTGTTCGGCCTGAGTACACTCCTGCTAGGTGGCCCAATAGCCGTATTCCTGATTGTCTACGCGCTGGCGGGTATCATCATTCCGGGCATTGATACGAACCGGCACTTTGACACAGCATACTACACAGCAATCCTATCATTCCTGTGGATTCACTACTATCACGACCATTTCCTGTTTACCAATTTTGAAGCCCTGGACGGCATAACGCCAGGTTAGTAGGGCTGTAGATCCAAATAAGAGTGTGTGAGGGGTACTGTTGAGTACCCCTCGTTTTATTATGGCGGAACTACCAGGGGCGATGCAGGAGCGTTTTATCGGTTGGGAGCGGCGGTTGATGGACTTCAATTCGCTGGAACGTATCCACATTGACTTCCAACAGTCCGTCATCAAAGAACCATAGTGGCGCACTCTGGCGATCTACACGCACACTGGCAGGTTCTTCTTCCAGGCCAACAACCTCCACTTTCAGCCTGGTGTATTGCGGCACGTATTGCCCAGCGACGCGGCGGCTAATAATCAAGCGGCGGTTCTCGTCCCAGCCACAGGAGACATAGACCCAGCGATACGCCCCCTTTTCGTAGGCCATCCCTTCACCATCATCTTCGTAGAGGATGGTTTCCCCCTCGCCTGGATAAACGCGCAGCAGCAAGGTATCGCTCTCACTATCGCCAACATATTGCATATCCGACCATTGGGGCAGCACCGTACCCGCACGAATAAACAGTGGCAGCCGTTCCAGCGGAGCAGGCACTGTGACAACCTGCCCACCTTGTAATAACTCGTTTGTCCAATAGTCGTACCATTCCCCCACCGGCAGGTACACCGAACGACGCACAGCGCCCGGCTCCAGCACCGGCGCGACCAGCACCGAATCACCCAGGAGGTAACAATCATCGACTGAACGCAAATCCTGATTGAGGGGTTCCGACATAAACACCGGACGAACAATAGGCTTGCCATATTCCCTGGCGATGGCGACCATCGCGTAAAGATAAGGCAGAAAACGATAGCGGAGGCTGATTGTTAAACGGTTGATGACTTCATAGGGCTGTCCGAATGACCAGGGTTCTTGAGCCTGGGTATCCAGCCCGGTGTGAGTACGGAAAAAGGGCATAAACACTGCAGCCTGCAACCAGCGCGTAAACAACTCCCCATCAGCGTCCTCGCGGAAACCACCGATATCCGGCCCGGTCATGGGCGCACCGGAAAGCCCCATGTTCAATACCATACTCAGGCTCAACCGCAGATGATCCCAGGTCGAGGTGTTGTCTCCCGTCCAGGTACTGGCATAACGCTGCGCGCCAGCATACCCGGCCCGAATCATATTGAAAGGCCGCCGGTCAGGAGCATACTTTTGCAGTGCCTCACTGGAAGCTCGCCCCATCAACATGCCATACAGGTTGTGATTCCCCAGGTGGTCGCCCCCTAACCCATCCACGTCATGAAAGATGTAGTCCGGCAGCGTATTTGCGCCTTCCGAGGTGAAGATAGCTGGTTCGTTCATATCGTTCCAGATGCCATCGACACCGGCATCAAACAGTGCAGCAAATTGTTCAGCCCACCAAGAACGCGCTGTCGCGCTACTAAAATCCGGGAAATGCGACGCACCAGCCCATACCGCCGCTGCAACTGGTTTGCCGTCCGGGAGTTTCAGAAATACATCGCGTTCGATACCGCTGGTATACACAAGGTAATTGGGGTCTATCTTGATACCAGGGTCAATGATAACCACAATTTTGAATCCCTTCTGATGAAGGGTGCGAATCATCTCCGGCAAGTCAGGAAAACGGGACGTATCCCAAGTGAACACTCGGAAACCATCCATATAGTGAATATCCAGGTAAAGTACGTCGCAAGCAATATTCCGACTGCGGAATTCATTTGCAATATCCAGCACACGCTGCTGCGGATAGTAGCTAAAGCGGCACTGCTGGTAGCCCAGGCTCCATAACGGCGGCAGCGGAATACGCCCGGTCAGCTCGGTATACCGTGTCAAAACGCGATTGGCATCATTCCCAAAAAATACGTAAAAGCGGAGTTCCCCTGCCTCGGCCTCAAAAACCAGTTCATCAGGCGATGCCATGCCGATATCCACACTGCCGCGATTAGCATTATCCCAGAAAATGCCATAAGCGCCCTGGGCATGAATACCCAGATAAAATGGGATGTTATAGTACAGAGGATCATCACCCCGCTGGTAACGTGGCGGGTCAACATTCCATAACTGAAGCTGCTTGCCCCGCAGATTCAGGCTTTCAGCCCGTTCACCCAGCCCGTAAGCACTTTCATCCGGCTGCAACCGCAGGGACAACCGCGCCGCGCCGTCCTCACACCACTGCATTCCAACTGCATCGGCACAGATGACCTTGTGATCGAGGGTTTCCAGACTCATCTGGAATGGCCGCTTGGTCACGCGGCAGATCATCGCCTGTGACTCCATCTCAACAACTACCGGGTGGTCAACTGCCTCGATCGGAACCTGCGTCCAATCCACTTTGCTCACGGCGTAGGAGAACGGCGGCGCAAAAGTGTGATTGGCGTCGGGATTCAGACGCACACGCAAGCAGTCTGGCGCAATCCACTGTAGCTCCACCTGCCCGCGCTCACAGACCAAACGGACGCCACGATCATAGGATGTGACGGTTTTTACGTTCCCGACATGATTCCAGGGCGGGAGACGCCGCCGCTTTCTGGTTCCATATTTGCGATTATAACGGTCTAAAACTTTCTCAGTTGCCTTCGTATCATCAACCAGTGTTTTACCGGCCAGACGATTGAAAAATCTCAGGGGGTCTCTTCGTGCCATATCCGCACCCTAATTAAGAAAATCCTGAATCACCCATTGCATCGGGTCAACGGCCACGCCATTGACCCACATCTCCCAATGTAGATGCGCCCCCGTAACCCGGCCCGTCGCCCCAATCGTCCCAATAACCTGTCCGGCCGTCACGAAATCGCCAACATGCACATACTGTTCGGTCTGATGCCAGTATCCGGTATACACCCCCCAGCCATGATCTATGATGGTCGCGTTACCCCGCACATTGAGCGAATCCGCCATAACGACATAGCCGGAAGCAGCAGCCAGGATCGGTGTCCCCGGCGCACCCGCGAAATCCGTTCCACTGTGGAAACGGTCATAATTGCCCCCATTATAAGCACGCCGGGTTCCAAACACGGAAACAACAGGAGCAGCAGCAGGCAGTCCCATCGCCCCGCTAAAATAATGAGTCGGCGTGAAGCCCCCCATCACCCGCTGGAGCAACTCCATCTCGGCGTTCTCCACCACCGGGTCAAGCAAATCACTCCGATCCGAGAGCAGGTTAATCTCCTCGCTACCATACAAGCCCGGCACGATTTCAATATTGACTGAAAAACTCACGGACTGGCCGGAATCGCCGGTTACAGTTAATGCCAGGGGATAGATCCCCGCCTGCGTAAACACCGGCACGCCGACGAGGATGGTGTGAACGGTATTATTCTGCTCCGAGGCCACATTCAGCGTCCGGTCTAGAAACGTCCCGGACACGCTGGAAGATACCGCTGTCGTCAACCGGAAACGCCCGGTTTGACCCTCAACCAACAGAAGCGGTTGCACACTCAACGCAGTTACGGGGTATGGTAAATCCAGCGCCAACTGCGGCGGCTCAAGGCCCGGAATCACCAGCTGCTGCCCGACATCAATCAGCGTGGGATCAGTAATTCCGTTCACAGCGGCAACCTCATTCACCGTCAGGCCGTAGCTCGTCGCAATCCGAAAGAGTGTTTCCCCCGGTTGAACAACATGAATCACATTCGCCGGCGCAGTCGTTTCAGCGACCACCTCCGGCGTGACCGGAACGGTTTCGGTTGGCGGGGTGATAGTCAAAATCTGGCCGACAAAAATCGTATTCACGTCAACCAGATTGCTATAAGCCGCCAAGTCTTCAACGGTCAGCCCATACAGAGCCGCGATACTCTGCAACGTCTCGCCCGGTTGGACGGTATGGGTTTGTGGGGCTATGGTAATCGTCCCCGCAACCGGAACCAACAACCGCTGGCCGACCTGGATATTGCTGGGATCAACAATACCATTCAGTTGCGCAAGTTCTTCGGTAGTCATCCCATACCCCAACGCAATCCGAAACAGGTTCTCGCCGCGTTGGACAACATGAATCGTCATATCGGCACGAGCGACAACGGAGGAGTCCTGACCGGCAACAAATGCCACCGGAAGTCCTAATATACCAACCAGCAAAACCGCACACACCACCCGGTACATCAGCCAACAACCTCATCAAACCGCACTACATCGCCCAACGCCATCACATTGAGAATCTCAACATTGGCTTCCAAGTAATACTGCGCCGGATTCCGGGGCGCATACATAGGACGCCAGGGTTTCGCCAGGCATTTATCTACCACTTTACCGGACGCATCTATCCACACGACACCAATACTAAAAAACATGAAAAACATATGGATCGCCGTGTGACCCCGCCCTTCTCTATCGGTGATGAACAACAGTCCTTCATCGGCAGGCAAATGGCACACCAACTGTAAACCGCGAAAATGGCACCAGAAACTCTGGCACCACTTCACACGCGGCAAGATCACGTCTCCGGTTGTGGCATTCCGCAAAACACGCCACTGTTTACTCATGGTATTGTCAGAACCTGCCCCACAAACAGCCGATTCGGGTCCACAATCCCGTTCACCTGGATAAGCGTATTCAGCGGGACACCCGTACGTAGTGAAATACGATACAGCGTATCTCCAGCCCGAACTACATAGGTTGTTACAACCGGTGGAACGGGTGTCACCGTAACCGGCACCAGAACGGTCACAACCGGCGGCGGCGTAACCACTGCACCCGCTCCTGGTACAGTCAACTGCTGCCCCACCCGAATCACGTTCATATTCGTGATGCCGTTCAACTGCGCCAGCGTGGTAGCAGTCGTATTAAAACGCAGGGCAATACGGAATAGCGTGTCACCGGGTTGAACGACGTAAACTGTCGAAGTCGGTTGTACCGGCACGCTGGTTGCCACTGAAGCGGTCACAATCGGCGTTGGCGTCGGCGTTGAGGTCGCAGGAGCGAATAAAGTTACTGGGATCAGCAAAGACTGCCCCACCCGAATCAACGCGCTTTCATCCAGACCATTCTTGGTAATAATCGCATCAATGGTACTGCCATACAACCGCGCAATCGCCCCTACTGTATCGCCATTCTGGACGATATGCACAATGTTATTGTGGAAAATGCCCGTATCATCCGGCAGCAGAGTCGCAGTGGGCGTAAAGGTGTTCGTCGCCACCAGGACTTCCGCAGTGGGGGTCACAGTAAAAGTGACACTCGGCGTAAACGAAGGCGTAAAGGTAAAGGTGGCCGAAGGAGGCACGGGCGTGAACGAGGGCGGCAGCGGCGTGAACGTCAATGTATGCGTCGGCGTCGGCCCAGAACCTTCCTCGGTCGGCGGTGTCACAATCCCCAGATCAGATTCGGTCGCAGAAGGCACGACGATGGGCGTATTGGTTAAGGTGGGTGTCGCGCTCGGCACAAAAACCGTGTTGGTCGCTGTGGGCGTATTGGTTGGCGTGGCGCTGGCTGGTTGTACGCTGCCCACTACCGCCAGGGAGGTATCATCCACATAGACATTGGTAGATTTGACCGGGGAGGTGATTGTGCCGCGAATGAAGACCGTCACCGCGCTGCCACCAGCGGTAGCAGTCACCTGGTATTCGTTATAGGCATCATATTGAATAACCGGGGCAGACCAGATGATGTTCCCGCTTTCTCCGTCTGTACCGCCAGTAGGGTCAATCCCAATCTGAACCACCACGTCACCGGGGCGATCACTCAGGTTGACATCATCAAATGTGGTGGACCACACATAGATTAAAGCGGTGAATTTCAGTTCAGCCCCCGACGTTATTCCGGTAACACGCTGAAAAATCCCACCATCAAAAGTGGCGAATGAGGTCAGATACTGCTGCGCCTCAGCGCCGCCGTGAATGCGCGCCACACCCTGACCAGCGGTGACAAAATCAGAGGCTTTATAGTATTCCGGTTGCACGTTTTCTGAAAGCGAACCACCACCGGAAACATGCCAGGGGGACCAACCGGTCGCTACTTGAATCGTCTGGTCGCCGCCAACGGCAATGAAGCCATCTTCAAAACCAGGATTTGTGAGCAGGTTCGTCCCCTGTGCCTGTGCCGGTATGGTTATAAGCAGCAGCCACACAAAAAAACTCAGGGTTAAGCGTTTCATTGAGGCCCCCAATATGATGTGTTTTTACACAAAATAGTTTCCTTGCTTCAGTACAATCTTATCCGTTGAGATCAACACAATCAATCATACTATATTGTTCGTCCTGAAACCAAAAATAAGTGTCAAACCATGTAAGGGATGCGTTTGTAAACGCATCAAAGTATTTGAAAAGCATCGCCTTTACAAACGTCATCTCGTTTGCAGATTTACATATCTATTCAAGAAAGCAGTGAATTTTACAATTATGAGTAACCATACACGAACAATTCGCAGAAAACAGCAGCAAACCCAACAGAAACAACAAAAAATTATCCTATGGGCGGCGGCAGCCCTGATAATCGCCAGTGTAGTCATTGTGGCGCTGACAATCAATTCCGGCAAGCAATCCGGCAACGCACTTGATTTTACAGCCAGTACACTCACTGGCGAAACGGTCAACCTTAGTGACTACCGAGGACAGGTTGTAATGCTCAATTTCTGGGCAACGTGGTGTCCACCGTGCCGCGCGGAAATGCCGAGCATTCAGGCTGCTTACAGCCAGTATCACGACCAGGGATTTACTGTCCTGGCAATCAACAATGCTGAAACAGCTACTCAGATCAAGCCGTTTACAGATTCGTTGGCACTCCAGTTTCCGATTGTGATGGATACCAGCACGACATTACAGCGGATTTTTAGCATCGCAGGCTACCCTACCAGTATCTTCATTGATCCGGAAGGGAACATCTACGCCACGCACACCGGTATGCTGCTGCCAGATCAACTCACCGATTACATCGAAACTGGATTGGCGCGAATTCAGAACAACTCTGAAGCCTGATAATATAAAAATAGGCGCACCGTGACATTGGTGCGCCTGTAGTCCCCTTTTGCATTGTTTTGACTGAATCAGTTCATCCGGTCAGAGAGTACCTTCTCCACACTTTCAAGCAGTTCGGCTGGGCCAAAGGGTTTGGTGATATAATCATCCACCTTCGCGATATGCAATCCTAACACTTTGTCAATGCTTTGCGCCCGCGCGGTCACCACGATAACTGGAATATTGTTGGTCATCGGATTCGCCTTCATACGCTGATACACTTCCCATCCATCAATATCCGGCATCATCAAGTCCAGCAGCACAAGATCGGGCTGCGTATCTTCAACGACCTGCAAGCCTTCAAAACCACTGGGGGCGCCAATCACTTCAAACCCGTCACGGGAGAGAATCAATTTTACGAGGTCAATCATTTGTGGTTCATCTTCGATACACACCACCCGAATTGGGGTCATGAATGCAGCGCCTCCGCCAATGGTATTCAACGTTCTTTCAAATTATCACCCAACAGCATAACACATTTCAGCGAGGACTGTCTACTTGACTTACAGTTTTTTCAGATCATTAAAAAAGCTGTCAAAAAAGTTGATTTTCAGTATAGTTAAATTATCTGTCCGCACAATGTAGACACATTCAACAACAACCGCTTATGATGATTGGCCTCTGTCAAATTGAGATGCATTTACCCGGCGTTGCGTCACTCAAAGAGAAGCGCAGCATTCTGAAATCCATGCTGGCCCGCATCCATAACACATTCAACGTCTCGGCGGCGGAAACTGGGCATCATGATGTCTGGCAGTCCGCCGAAATCGCCCTCGCCATTGTGAGCAATTCCAATGTGCATAACCAGCAGGTGCTGAACCGTATCTTGGAGTGGATTGAAAACAACTACGAAGTCTTGATTACCAGTCACGAAATTGAGACATTATAATCAATAGGTAGCGGCATGAAGATTTAGACCGGATCATGATGGGAGTCAGGCCGTGAATCTGCACGAGTATCAATCCAAAGCGCGATTCGCTGAATTTGGCATCCCGGTTTTACCCGGCAAAGCCGCCAGCACACCCCAGCAGGTTTACGAAATCGCCCGCGAACTGGGGGGCAAAGTCGTCATCAAAGCACAGATACCCACGCCTGACCGGGGCAAAATCGGTGGCATCCTCTTTGCCGAAAACTCGGAACAGGCGGAAACACTGGCAAACAGTCTGCTAGGCAGCGTGATTAACGGGCTGATCGTGCGCAAGGTTCTGGTGAACCCAACCGTCGAGATTCGGCAGGAAATGTATTTGGGAATCACAAATGACCGCGCCACCTGTAAACCCATGCTGGTGGCTTCCCGCGAAGGGGGCCGCAATATCATTGAAGTCGCCAGGGAAAACCCGGAACTGATCGTGCGCGACGCGATTAACCCCTGTATTGGTCTGCGGGATTACCAGATTCGCGGAATTGCCAGCAGTATTGACCTGGCGAACGAACACTGGAAACACTTTCTCAAGATCACCCACGACCTGTATGCGTGTTACGCCACGAGCGACGCCATCCTGGCTGAAATCAACCCGCTCGCCATCACGCAGGATAACCGCCTGCTCGCCCTGGATAGCAAACTCGTCATTGATGACAACGCCCTTTACCGGCACACTGACCTGGCGGAGATGTACGATAGTGATGGGGAATCCGGGCAGGAAGCCCGCGCCCGCGCCGCCGGTGTCAGCTATGTTGAACTGGAAGGACAAATCGGCTGTATAGCTAACGGCGCCGGACTCGCCATGACGACCATAGACATCATTCATCTCTATGGGGACGGCGCAGTCAAACCGGCCAGTTTCCTGGACATTGGTGGCGGCGCACAATCGGCAACCGTCGCCACTGCATTAGAGATAATGCTGGAAGATCCGCAGGTACAGGTGGTACTACTGAATATTTTCGGCGGCATCACCCGCTGCGATGAGGTATCCAGGGGAATTCTTCAGACATTAGGAAAAATCCAAACGAAAATCCCCTTAATCGTCCGGCTGGCGGGAACGAATGCCACGTCAGCCCTCCAGATGATAGACGATGCCGGACACCCGAATGTCACCAGCGCGGCTACGCTCACGGAAGCCGCCCGTAAAGCCATTACCGCAGTACAGGAAACGAACTAATATGTCCGTTCTCGTCACAAGCGACACCCGCCTGATTGTACAGGGTATCACCGGGCGCGAGGGCAGCTTTCACACCTTGCAGATGGCCGAATACGGCACGCATATTGTCGGCGGTGTCACACCGGGCAAAGGGGGCGAATGGGTGCATGGCAAACCGGTTTTCGATACGGTTCAGAAGGCCGTAGATGCCACTGGTGCCAATGCCAGCATCATCTGTGTTCCCGCCACCCACGCACCCGATGCCATTTATGAAGCGATCAACGCAGACATCCAACTGATTGTGTGCATCACCGAAGGTATCCCCATTCAGGATATGATGCACATTTACGAATATATTCAACACACCGGGAGCCGATTAGTCGGCCCGAATTCACCCGGTCTACTCATCCCGAACCAGATTAAAATCGGGATTATGCCCGGCTATATCGCCACGCCCGGCAGTGTAGGCGTGGTATCGCGCAGCGGCACGCTGACCTACGAAATCGTGTATACGCTGACCCAGGCTGGAATCGGCCAGACAGCCTGTGTCGGCATCGGCGGCGACCCCGTTATCGGCACGAACTTTGTTGAAATGCTGCAATTGTTTGAGGAAGACCCCGAAACGGAAAAAATTGTCCTCATTGGGGAAATTGGGGGTCGCGCTGAGATAGACGCGGCAGAGTTTATCCGCAGACACATGACCAAGCCAGTCGTCGCCTTCATCGCCGGGGAAAGCGCCCCACCCGGCATCCGTATGGGTCATGCCGGGGCCATCATTGAGAATGGCAGCGGCACAGTGCCGGAAAAGATCAAGGCACTGCAAGAGGCGGGAGTCCGGGTCGCCAAAAACCCGGAAAGCATCCCCGAACTGCTACACCAGGCCAGCGATTAAGGCGACTCGACGCTCACAATCGCGCTTTCCGGCAGCCAGCCCTGCCGACCATCAGGCAAACTGAAGCGCACCCACCCCGCACGGGACTCGACCAAACGAATCTCCGCCGCTGCATACAATGGGTACAATGGTAAATAATCCATCCCCGGCCCGCTCATCACCTGGCTGTTAGGCGTCACCACAACGGCTGTCGGGCGATTGTCCTGAATATAGACCCGGCTCACCAGCAGCAGCAGGCCAAACACCACCACCACGCCCACCACCAGCAGTGGGCCGCGCAGCGTCTCACGCCAGCGGGAACGCAGGATATAGACGACCATACCCGCACACCACAACACCCACAGTAACCCATCTAACGCGGCCAGTTCAACCGTCCGCAACAGACCGGTAGTCAAAGCGGCTAACCCTTCCAGGATACCGCTTTCGTCCCCTTCAATATCCCGGCGCTCTGTCCGTACCAACGCCATGTTAGCCATCAAATCGCTGTCACGCGGCGCAAGCGTCTGCGCCCGGAGATAGTACAACAGCGCTCGCCCCAGATCGCCGGTTTGGTAGTAAGCATTCCCCAGGTTGTAGTACAGGCGGGCATCCACGACATGCAGGTTTTCCAGCGTCAGATAGCGGTCAATCGCCTGAGTGTAATTCCCGCTCTCATAGGCTGCGTTCGCCTGGGCAAAAAGAGCGGTTTCATCCCCCTGCCCCCGGCCCCAGCCAGCAAGAAACAGCGCCAGCAGCAGGATAGCAGCCCATTTCAGTCTGATTTCCATTCACGCTCCACTGCGGTTAAGGCTTCGATAGCGGATTTCACCAAAGCGGACACTGGAACTGCCCCGGATGGTGCAAAGCGTCCCTCATCGGCCCGTTCCAAGCAAGCAACAAACCGCCGCGCGGCCTCTTCCGAGACGCCCCGCGCCAGCAGCAGGGCTTGCAGTTCGCTATGCCCCCTGCCCTGAACATTCATATCGGCCTTATCGTGCAGGAAACCAGTGATGCGGCTATAGATCGCACGATAGGCCTGTTCTGGCGGTAGTTTGGCGGCAGATTGCAGGCCATTTTCAGCCTTCGACAAGGCGTTGGCACTTTGGAGACGGGCGTGGTTTTGCGCCAACCAGCGGCGGCGGCGCTCCCACACCCCCGCGCCAACCACCGCCAACAGCGGCAGTCCGGCCAGCGGGCAGAGCCACCAGATAGCCGAAATGCCGGATACTCCCAAATTGAGGTTGGCCGGAACCGATTTGAGGGGGCGCAGCCCGGCTTCGGATAGAGCTTGTTGGGTAGAAGGCTGTGCCGCCGGAACGGAATCCGCCGGGGTGATATTCAGCGTAACCGGCGCGGTACTGATCGAGCGATACGTCAGGCTTGAGGGGTCGAAGAAAGGCAGCGTCACCGCCGGGAGTACCTGTTCCCCGGTCTGGCCGGGGACAAGCTGCCATGAAAAGACTTTTTCACCGAGCGATACGGTGTTATCCAACGGACGGAAGACCGGCGCAGCGGCATACATGCGCCAACTTTGCGGAACATTCAGTTCCGGCGGCAAAAGCTGCTCGACGTTGCCCGTTCCGGTCACGGTCAGGGTGAGCGTAACCGGTTCGCCCTGCGTGGCCTGAGTGCGGTCAATGCTGGCGACCATATCGAACTGCCCTACCGCCCCGTTATACCCCTCCGGCGCGCCCCCTGGCAGCGGCTGAACATCCACCACCACCGGATCGGCCAGTAGGGTTTCCTCCCCCCGGAATACGGTTGCCGGGAACACGATTCCAGCCGATGAAATCGGCAGCGCACCCACCCGCAGCGGGAAAAGCACGGTACGGATTTCGCGCACAATGTACTGGCGTCCGCCCACTTGCTGCGCGGTCTGCTCTTCGGCTAACTCGCCACCGTACCAGAATCCCTCAAACGGAGATGGCTGGTAACGGGTCTGTGCCGGGAGCGTGACATCGGCAGCCGCGAAAAATCGCAGCGTGTAGACCATACGCTCCCCCACAAACGGAGTAGCATTATCTACCTCGGCCTCCACGTAGTAATCGCTGCCGTTCTGCGCCACAGCGAAACCACTCAGCAGCAAAACCCCGGCAACAATACCCAGTAAGCGAACGACCCGGCTCATCAGTGCTACCAATCCTTTTGTGGGGTGTCGTCGGTCAAAGGGGCGGTTTCCGTCAGCAGGAGTTCGCTCAACACATCCTGATTCTGTGCCGCGCTGTCGAGCAAGCGTTCAGCATCCGCCGGGCTGAGCGCATTTTCCGGCGTGGGCGTCGCTGTCGGGGAGTCGCCAGTATCCGGCGTCGCTTCAGGCGACTCGGTGGACTCCGGCGTCGGGGTCGTTTCCCCGCCCCCACTCTCGTCGGGTAGCGGGGTGATCTGCCGCAGCGCCAGTTCCAGGTTGTAGCGGGCATTGGCGTCATCCGGCTGGCGCAGCAGGGTTTGCTGGTAGGCGCTCACCGCGTCCGCGAAATCCCCTAACACCATGTAGACATTCCCCAGATTGTAGTACGCCTGTGCCTGTAAGCCCGTATCGGACGTTTTCAAAGCCTGTTCCAACGCCAGCACTGCCCGCTCCAGATCACCATCCATCGCTAAGGCACTGGCGATGTTATAGTAAGATACCGGCTCGTCGGGCGCGGCCACCAGCGCCAACTCATAAACATCCACCGCCCCGGCAAAATCTCCCTGCCCATACAGGGCATTACCCGTGTTATTGCGCTCTGCCGGGTCAACGCCGCAGCCTGCCAGTACCGCCAGGGCAAGTACGACCAATACAGTCGAAATCCCTTTACGCCGCATCGTCAGCAGCCGTTTCTGGCAGCAGCATCTCTGCCGAAAGCGCCAACAGCGCCAGCATCACAAAAATCTCAAAACGCTCCACACCGCGCCGTTCGGACTGGCTGCCCAATAATCCATCCTCAAGTTGGTTAATCGCATCACTCAATGCGCGAATATTTTCTGCCCCCCCATCCAGTCGCCAATACTGCCCCCCGGTAAGCTCGGCAATCTGCCGCAACCGCGTTTCATCCAACCGAGAAAGCGCCAGGCTGCCGTCGGCCTCGGACTTATAGCCGGTGATCTGCCCATTGGCATCATAAACCGGAATCGGGGCACCTTCGTCCACACCCCCTACCCCTAGCGTATAGATAGTCACATCCCGTTCGGCGGCCTCGCGCGCCGCCCGCAGCGGGTCGCCCTCAAAATTTTCGCCATCACTGACCAGCACAATGATCTGCGCCCCGGAACGCCCGGCCTCAAATCCGGTCAAGGCCAGCCGCAGCGCCGCTTCAAGCGCCGTTCCCTGGCGCGTAATGGACTGTGTGCTGGCCGCACTCAAAAAGGACTCTGCCGCACCGGTATCCGTCGTCAGCGGAAATTGGAGGACAGCATCCCCAGCGAACAGCACCAGGCCTAGTTCATTCCCCTGAAGGTTGGTGAACAGATCACGCAGCGCGAATTTTGCCTGTTCGATCCGGCTGGGCAGCACATCCTGAGCGTCCATGCTGGCGCTCACGTCCAGCACCGCCATCACAGAAACGCCCCGTGTTTCGATCACGTCGGCCTCAACGCCCCACACCGGGCGTGCCAGCGCCAGAATCAGCGACCCAACCGCCAGCGACCATAACACCTGTTTGATGATGCGCCGGGCGGGTTGAATGGCGCTTACTAGATTTCCCACCTGGCGCGCCTCGCCCAAAGTAGCGAGCAGCGCCGCCCGCACCCGCCAGCACCAGACGAAAAACACCGCCGCTAACGGGATCAGCAATAGTAAGAACAGTACCGAGGGATACAGGAATCCACTCATGGCACCACCTGGAAAACACTATGCCGCAGGACTCGCTCAAGGATGAGCGCCGCCAAACCGCCCCACAATAACACCCAGGCCTGTTCCTGCCAGCGCACAAACACCTGTTTCTCTACATCACTGCGTTCCAGCGCGTCAATCTGCTCGTAAATCTGCTGTAAATCAGCGGCGTCCTCCGCCCGGAAGTAACGGCCATCGGCGGTATCCGCAATCGCCCCCAAAGTCGCCTCGTCCAAATCGCTTTCTACGGTAATCGTGTTGCCGTTTGAATCTAAAAATGGCACTAACCCCGGCTTCCCGATGCCAATCGTGTAGACGCGCATATCTAAGGTCGCTACCGCCTGCGCCGCCGTGATAGGGTCGAAGTTCCCGGCGGTATTCGCGCCGTCGGTCAGCAGAATAATCACTTTACTGGCCGCCGCGCTGGTACGCATCATGTTCGCGGCGGTTGCCAGCCCTTGCCCAATCGCCGTCGCGTCGCCAATTCCTAATTCATTCGCCAAACGCACACTCCCCAGCGAGCGCAGCAGCGCCGGGTAATCCAATGTGGGCGGCACGAGTTGGAACGCATCGCTGGCGAACACGACCAGGCCAATCCGGTCAAATTCGCGCCCCGCTACAAAATCCGCAATCACGGACTTGGCCGCTTCCAGCCGGTTCTGCGGTTGAAAATCCAACCCGGCCATACTACCGGAAATATCCAGCGCCAGCACAATATCTACGCCCTGCCCCTGGATAATGTCCTGACTGCGCCCGCTCTGAGGCCGCGCCAGCCCGACGACCAGCAGCAGCCACGCCAATAATCGCAACACGTCCGGCAGGCGACGCAGGCGAACCCGCCAGCTTACCGGCAGTCCAGCCAACAGCCGGGTATCGGAATAACGCAGACTCGGCGCTTCCCAGCGCCAACCGAGCCAGCGAGAAACCAACCAGAGCAGCGGCGGCAGGGGCAAAAGTGCCAATACCAGGGGATGTGCAAAACGAAATATCATGAGGGTTTCTCGCCACCATTCGCAGCGCGGTCAACCTGTTCCACCCATTGATAAGCCGCACTCAACAACCGCCGGGCCGCATTCGAGCGCGGCTGCATCCCGGCGAATTTCACTAAATCGGCCTGCCCTAACATCTGGCCGAGTTCACGCTGGCGGCGCGGGGCAATATCGGGCTGCGCTTCCAGGGTAGCTATTAGCTCCGCTGTAGTGAGTTCCGACGCAGACACACTAAAACGACCACCCACATAGCCGCGCAGCGCGTCCGCCGCCACCCGATAGGAATCGGCGGGGGATAATGGACTGTCAAATACCCGGCGAATCTGTGTTAAAGCGGACTGCGCCGCCGGATGCAAATCGCTGGCTGTCGCCGTTCGCGGCAGTCGTATCACTGAACGACGCCGCCAGCGCCACCCGCTATATGCCCCGGCTATCACTATCACCCCAATAGCCAGAATCAAAAATGGCGATACATACGACAGCGCAAGCGGGGGTTTCAACGGGCGCAGCGTCAGGTCATCCGGGTCAAGCACGCTTGGCACGGAGAAAAACGCTTTTTCAACCCGGATATGCTGTATCTCAGCCGCGCCGGGTAGTTGGTAATCCAGCGTCAAATCCGGCGTTTCATAGTCGCCCGGCTGCCAGAGAATCACGGTCAGGGTTTGCTGGAAAATCTGCCCGCCGCCGTTGTTGGCTGTTTCCAGTTCACCCACTGCCCGCACCACAAACGGCGGCCAGTCATCCGGGAAATTCGGCCAACTCACCGTCGTTCCGGCGGGAGTCTGAACCACCAGCGCAAGCTGTACCGGCTCTCCGATCAGCGGCGCAAGGTTGTCCGGCGTAAAACGAGCCGTCACGCTATCCTGAGCCGTTACGCTCACCGATAGTGCAGCCAAAAGTACCAGCGCAAATGCCAATCGTCCGTATGGGAGATTTTTACCCACGCCGCGTCCGCCCCTGGAAAAAACGGGTCAACGCCAGCACGTAATCGCTGTTGGTCGGCACATCAATCCGGTCAACCTGCGCCTGTGCTAACGCCGCGTCTCGTGCCGCACGGAAGCGCCCCGCATCCTGCCCAAACTGCTCCCGCCAGGCCGGTGCTGCGGTATCCCTCCACGTCACTTCACCGGTTTCGGCATCCCGCAGCGCGACCAAACCGGCATCCGGCCAGGCCGCTTCCAGCGGGTCACTCAAGACCACGCCAATCAGGTCATGACGGCGGGCGGTCAGTTGTAAATCGCGGACATACGAGTCGCCAGCGGCCAGAAAATCCGACATCAGGAACACAATCGCCCGGCGTTTGAGCAGGCGATTCACTGTCCGCAACCCCAGCGCCAGCCCTGTCCCTCGATTGACCGGCTCTGCCGCCATCAAATCACGAATCAGGCGCAGCACATGGTTACGCCCTTTGTGCGGCGCAACGTAGTGTTCGATCTGGTCGCTAAACAGCAGCAGTCCAACCCGGTCATGATTGCGAATCGCCGCATAAGCCAGCACCGCGCCGAGTTCAACCGCCGTATCGCGCTTCTGGCGGGTGTGTGTGCCAAAAAAGGTCGAGGCGCTCACATCCAACGCCAGCATCACCGTGAGTTCGCGTTCTTCAACATAGCGCTTGACAAAGGGAGTCCCGGTGCGGGCGGTCACATTCCAGTCAATATCCCGCACGTCGTCGCCGGGTTCGTAGGGGCGCACGGTATCAAACTCGATACCCCGCCCCTTAAAAACCGAGTGATATTCCCCGGCGAAAGACTCCTCGACTAACCGCCGCGTGCGCAAATCAATCCGGCGGATTTTCTGCAAGGTTTCGGCGGTCAGCATCAGGGAACCGCTACCTTACTCAAAATCTGCTGAATCACCTGTGCCGAAGTGATGTTTTCGGCTTCGGCCTCGAAGGTCACCAGAACGCGGTGGCGCAGCACATCTGGCGCCACCTGCTTGACATCATCCGGGGTCACATACCCCCTGCCCCGCAGAAAAGCATGAGCTTTCGCCGCTTTAACCAGGAAGATTGTCGCGCGGGGCGACGCGCCAAAGGCGATTAAGGGGCGCAGTTCCTTCAAGCCGTTGGTGGCCGGGTCACGGGTGGTGAATACAATATCCAGCACATAATCCTTGATCTTGTCATCCACGTAAATACTGCTGACGACTTCTCGCGCCCGGCGGATCACATCGGGGCTGATAACAGGTTGCAGAGGTGGCGGTGGTTCCCCGGCCATCCGGTCAATAATCACCCGTTCCTCATCCCGTGAGGGATAGCCCACCACCACTTTGAGCATAAAACGGTCAAGCTGGGCTTCTGGAAGTGGATAAGTCCCTTCCTGCTCAATCGGGTTCTGCGTCGCCAACACCAGGAAAGGGTCATCCAGCGGAAAGGTCTTCTCGCCCAGCGTCACCTGCCGCTCTTCCATCGCCTCCAGCAGAGCCGACTGCACTTTGGCCGGGGCGCGATTGATCTCGTCCGCCAACACAATATTGCTGAAGACAGGGCCAGGATGGGGCGTGAACTGCCCGCTGGTGGGGTGATACACTTGAGTTCCAACCAGGTCAGCCGGCAGCAAGTCCGGCGTAAACTGAATGCGCTGGAAATTGACGTTAATGGCCTGAGCTAACGTCCGCACTGCTAACGTTTTCGCCAGCCCTGGCACGCCCTCAATCAGAATATGCCCGTTACTAAGCAGCGCGATCAGCAGGCGGTTCATCAACCGACCCTGCCCAACGATCACCCGGCTGGTTTCTTCAAGCAGCGCTGGGACAAACGCTGCTTCCTGTTTGATCCGTTCGTTGAGTTGCTGTACAGAGTTCATAGATACGCTTAACGATTATTCCTAGAAGATAAGCCAGATAAATTGTATAATTTTCATAGAAGATGTGCTATGGATATATGGTAGATGTCTGGATGGAATGGAAAAGTCGCCCCTCACACGCTTGCCAGGCACGCTATGAGGAGTCAAACCAATCATGAGTAATCCGAGAACACGCAATACCCTACTCTATCTGTTTTTCGTGTTTATCATTTTCGTCATCATCCTGGGAATCGCGGGAAGCGATAACGAACCTTCACAGATTCAATTCACGGAGTTAGTCAACCAGATCCAAAATGAGAATGTAAATAGTATTCGTGTGGTCGGCGACCAGCTCTACATCCAGTACAATAATGGCACGCAGTCGGTCACGACCAAAGCGCCGGAGATTTCCGCTGAAGAGCAGCTTACCCAGCATGGCATCACACCGGCGCAGATCAGCAGCATCGCCTGGGAATTTGAACAACCCAACAATTGGGCAGCGGTGGGCTTCAGTGTCATCACCACCCTGCTCCCGATCATTCTGCTGGGCGGCCTGATCTTCTTCATGCTGCGGCAGGCACAGGGTTCTAACAACCAGGCGATGGCCTTCGGCAAAAGCCGCGCCCGGATGTTTAACAGTGACCAACCCTCAGTCACTTTCGATGACGTAGCAGGCGCGGACGAGGCCAAAGAAGAACTGGCGGAAGTGGTCGAGTTTTTAAAAGAGCCGGATAAGTTCATCCAGCTTGGCGCTCGCATCCCTAAAGGCGTGCTGCTGGTCGGTAGTCCCGGCACAGGCAAAACCCTCCTGGCAAAAGCGGTGGCCGGTGAAGCCGGTGTGCCGTTCTTTACCATTTCCGGCTCTGAGTTCGTGGAAATGTTTGTAGGCGTAGGTGCCAGCCGTGTCCGCGACCTATTTACCCAGGCCAAACGCCACAGCCCGTGCATTATCTTCGTGGACGAAATTGACGCCGTTGGGCGGCATCGGGGTGCAGGGCTAGGTGGTAGTCATGATGAGCGGGAGCAGACACTCAATCAGATTCTGGTCGAAATGGATGGTTTCGATACCGATACGAACGTGATCGTCGTCGCTGCCACCAATCGCCCCGATATTCTCGACCCGGCGCTGCTGCGTCCGGGACGGTTTGACCGCCGCGTCGTCCTGGATCGCCCGGATATGCGCGGGCGCGAAGCCATTCTGAAGGTGCATGTACGCGGTAAACCCTTAGCTTCCGATGTGGATCTCAAATCGCTGGCAAAATCCACACCGGGCTTTGTGGGGGCTGACATCGAAAACATGGTGAACGAAGCGGCCATCCTGGCGGCCCGTAAGAATAAGAAAACCATCGGCGAAAACGACTTCCATTCCGCGATTGAGCGGATAATTATTGGGCCGGAACGCAAGAGCCGGGTGATTAGCCCGAACGATCAGCGGATTACCGCCTACCATGAGGCCGGTCACGCCGTCGCCGCCTATTTCCTGCCCGACAGTGACCCGGTACGCAAAGTGACGATCATTCCACGCGGGATGGCCGCCGGGGTCACGATCTATCTGCCGAACGAAGACTCTCTGCACATGACACGCTCCCGCCTCAAGAGTCAGATCGTCATGGCGTTAGCTGGGCGTGCCGCTGAAGAACTTGTATTTGGGGAAATCACTACCGGGGCGATGAATGACCTGGAACAAGTCGCGAAAGTCGCCCGGGCAATGGTGACTCGCTTCGGCATGAGTGACAAACTCGGCCCGATGATGTTCGGCCAGAAAGAAGAGATGGTTTTCCTGGGGCGGGAGATCAGCGAACAGCGCGATTACAGTGAGGCGGTGGCCGAGGAGATTGACTCTGAGGTTCGTGCGATTGTCACCTGGGCGTATGATGAAGCCCGCCGTATCCTCAGCGAACACCGCGATAAACTTGACGCAGTTTCCGAACGGCTCTTAGAGGTTGAAACCCTGGAAGCCGATGAATTCCTGGCCGTGATCGAAGGTCGGCACGGGTTTGTCCCTGGTGTGTCGGATACGCCCAAACCGCGACCCAAATCAAACGACAAAGAAACACCGGAGGAAGACGACAGCCTCCCATCGCTGGGCAAACCTGGTACTGCACCCAGCCCGGCTTAGAAACAAGTAACGCTAACAGGAGCCGCCTCTAAAAGGTGGCTCTTTTTATTTATCCGGGAAATAACGCGCAGAAATTCATCGCTGAGGGGTTTGCGCTGCATGACGAGTAAAGCAGCACCGTCCCCACACACAGCAAACAGGCAAAGATCAGCACCAGACAGCCACACCAGGCCGCTGGCCCGCCGGTTACAATGCTGGTAAAGAGGTGGATAAACCCAAACAACGTACTGAAAACTGACCCGATAAGCTGCAATCCGAAGAACAACAACAGCCCTACCACGCATAAAACGGCCAACCCAACACCGAGCAGCATCAGCGTGTTCATATCTACATTTTGCAGGATGTCCATTGATTTCTATCCTCTCACGACGCCGGCATGGGCAGGATCGCCCAGCCACGCTCTTGCGCTAAAGTGCGGAGTCCGGCATCAGGATAAACGGCGGTGGGCTGACCCACTGCGCCTAATAAGTGTTGATCGGACACGCTGTCAGCATAAGCATAGCAATCTGCCAGTTGAACCGCAAACCGCCTTTCAGTGAGATATTCATGAATAAAATCCACTTTGCGCGGCCCGGCGCAGCTTTCACCCACCACTCGTCCCTGACAGATGCCATCCCGGTAAGTCAGCCGTGTACCAATCGCAGTATCCGCGCCCAAATAGTCCGCAAAGGCCTGGATACCTTCCTGGAACATATTGGAAACCAGCACCACCTGATCGCCATTTTCCAGGTGTTCCCGCAACCGTGCGACGACATCCTCACGGTAAAAGCCACTCATATAGCCGTTCACCACCCAGGCAAACAAGTCCAATACAGCCGCCTGCGACCAACCGGTGAACAGCCCCGCCATCTGCCGGATAAAATCATCTCGAAAAGAGTCCTCCGGGATTCGTTTCGACAGATAGCCAAGCATACCCGGCAGCGCCCTGGTGTAAAAGCGGTAACGCGACATACGGCTGATGCCCGGATAGGCGACAACCCCCTTCCAGATGTTGCGCGAAACGAGCGTACCATCTACATCGAAAAAAGCCACCCGCTCCGGCGCTACGGCTGACATAGGCCCGTCCCGGTATTCGTCAGCGTCCAGAGTCCACTGCCCTGCGCATAACAGTCGCAGTAAGTCGAAGCGAGATCATCGGCCTGACCTTCCCACAGGAGAAAGGTAACATCGGTCTGGACACACACGGTCTGATTAGCAACATTCGCCACGATTGAGGGGTGCGAGAAACCAATTCCGCGTTGCCCCGCTTCCATCACCAACCATACTCTGAGAGTTTGTGGCGGCGATTGGCTTAACGTCAGCGCAATCTCACCCTGGGTTGCCAGATAAAACAATCCACACGGCGCGAGCAACACCAGAAACCACAGCACAATCGCCACCAGACAACCCACCCGCCGGAGCGGGCTGCGCCGGGCGCGTCGTTCTGGCAGTAAATCCGTTCCCTGCAATTCTTCAGACATGAATAAACCTATCAGCACGGCGTTAGAGTAGTCAGAAGCTGCGATAAGTATACCGTGATCTTATCCCAGCCAATAGCGATGTGAATGGCAAAATGGCGTCCACATTAGGCTACACCTGATCGGTTTCAGCAAACCGCATCCGAATAGCATCCCGTTCATCGTAACTCACATGCACAAAAACGGGCGGCGCGGCGTCATCCATCGTCAAAATACGCGGTAGAATTACCGGCAAATCCTCGACTAAATCCAGCCCCATCACCTGATCTCGCGGAATCCAGTGCAGTGTCCCTTCATCATTGGCGACGACTTCCCGGCGGTCACTGATCCCGGAGAATACAAACAGGACAATGCCGGTGGCCACGCCGGTATCAATGTTATAGGCCGCTCGTAATCGGAGGTCATATACTGTCAGGCCGGATTCTTCCAGGATTTCGCGCCGGGCGCTGGTGTAGGGGTCTTCGTCACGCTCGATATGCCCGCCCAGGCCATTATACTGGTTCGGGAAAACCCGTTTGTGTGCGCCGCGTTTCATCAACAGCACATCATCCCCATTGAATACAAAACACAATGTACGCGGGATAACCAACCAGCGACCTTCGGTTGCGTTCGCGCCCTGCTCTTGTGCGCCCATAATTCCTTCCTTTGCTTGCGCTCGGTTAATTTTATAGACTTCAAACGTCTGGAATTGCTTCCAACATTAGAACATGCTACTCTATGGCACGCTCAACTATTGTGTACTGTGCCAGGAAATCTTGAGTCATGCCTAACCAGCGTACTGATGCTCCCCCGCCCGATTTGCGGATTGTTCCAACCAACCACATATTCCCACACGAAGATCATGACTCACAGCGGGCAATGCCCCTCATCAAACGCCTTAAACACGAGAAATTCGTGATTAACCCGCCCCTGGTCGCCCCAATGGATGCGAACCAGTATGTGGTTCTGGATGGCGCAAACCGGTATTACGCCTTCGCCCACCTGGAGTACCCGCACATGCTAGTTCAGGTCGCGCCATACGAAAGCAACTATGTGGAACTGCTCACCTGGCGGCATATCGTCAGTGAATGGGACGCCGACGCATTTATCCACCACCTGGAAGCCCTGCACCGTATCCAACTCGTTGAAGGCCAGGACAGCCGGGCAATTGCGCACATTTTGTTCCATAATGGCCGTGTTCTCGCGCTGCGTGCGCCGGTACAGGATACCCACGAACGTAACGCAGCGTTACGCGAAGTCGTCAGCATCTACCAGCGTAATGCAACTCTCTACCGTACCGCGCTCAGTGAGATGGCCGATATATGGCCGCTCTACCCAGACGCGCTCGCGGTAGTTGTGTTCCCGGAATACCAACCAGCCGACATTATCGCCGCTGCCCGGTATCAGGCCTTTCTGCCACCCGGCATCAGCCGCCATATTGTTCACGGGCGGGCGCTGCGCGTCAACTATCCGTTGGATTGGCTGCGCGATACAACGGCGACTCTGGAAGCCAAAAGCCAGCAACTTAAAACGTGGATGCAGCAAAAACTCGCTGCCCGTCAGGTTCGCTATTACGCCGAAGCTACCTATCAGTTTGACGAGTAACCGGAGAATTCCATGACGCAATCCCCCGTTGAGGCGCTGCAACAGGCCATTCTATATACCGATAATCAAGACTACGTCCTGGTCAAACTGCCGCCCAAAGCGATTACCGCCGCTGCCGGAGTGGTTGCTCAGGTGAGTGAACCTTTTTGTGGCCTGCTGGTGGATAAGGATGAGGTAACGCTGATTCTGCCGGTAGACGCCTGGGATGATTTTAAAAACCGCTTACCCGGCCATCAGACCAGCGCCGAATATTACCGCCTGCTGACCTTTGATATTGAACTCCCCTTCGATATGGTGGGGTTTATGGCGTTCGTCAGCCAAGCACTGGCGGCAGCCGGGGTTTCGATTCTGCCGTTGGCGGCCTATTCACGGGATCATATCCTGGTCGCTGCGGCGCAGCTTGATACAGCGATGGTGACATTGCGAAAGCTACAACAAGGGAATTAAACCCCGGCTTGATTCCCTCCGGTCAACCCTTATAATCGAATCTATGGAAATACATCTATTCAATAACACAGACCGCGCCCCTAAACCGAAGGGTGAGGTGCGCATTGAGAATGTCACGATTACACTCTACCCGGATCGTTTTCGTGTGCATGTTGCTGTTGGTGTGACGCCCTTTCAGGAACGCCCAAATCTTCTCCTGGTGGTGCATGACGAGCAGGATCGCATTGTGAACGAACTCAATGTGATTGAAACCATGCACTTTGACATGGAGTTCACGCTGCATTTGCGCGGCATGGCTGACCCTGCCGGGGCTTATACCCTCACGGTTGATCTTTTCTATGAAACCCGTAACCCGCCGCAGGATCAACTGATTGAGGCGTTTGTCATTCCATCGGCTGACGAGGTAGATACGGAATGACGGAGCGCCTGTGGCTGCCTTCTGCTCTGGCGCAAGTGCTGGTTCAGCACGCCCGCGCCGCAGCGCCGCAGGAAGCCTGTGGCATCATCGCCGGGCAGGGTGAACAGGCACAGCGCGTGATTCCAGTAGCGAACAGCGCCACCGACCCGACTCACTTCTACCGCATGGATGACCGTGAACTGACTCAAGTCCTGTTTACCCTGGAACAGGAACATCTGACATTACTGGGTTTCTACCATTCTCACCCGGCAGGCGATCCAATCCCCTCCCCTACCGACATTCGTGAAGCGCATTATCTTCGGACGCCCTATCTGATTGTCGGGCTGCGTCATGCCGAACCGCGCCTGGCCGCCTGGGAGATCAATCATGGCGACGTGCTGCCAGTCGAGTTGGTGGTGGGCGATACCCCGCCCCCTCCAATCGAAAATCACACGTTATCCCCGGCACAGCGCATGGCGGTAATTGTGAGCCTGATTCTGGCGTTTATGGTCGTGATCGCTATTTCGCTGGCACTGCTGCCCCCTGCCCCACCGATTCCATAGGAGATATTATCCCGCTTATGCTTGCTATATTGATTATTTTCATCGGTCTGATCGCTGGGGTTGTCGTCAATGTGCTGGCGGACGACCTGCCCCACTACCACCGACCACGACTCCCCCACTACCCGGATGGTGCAGCACGCCCCGTTGCTGCCTGGCTGGGAATTACGGCGTTCTTGTTGGGCAAGCGTGAGTATGCTGAGGGGAAAAAACTGTCATGGCGATATCCGCTGGTTGAAATCGCCTGTGTTGCCCTGATGCTCATCACACTCAGTGTGCAGAATGGGAATCCAGGGGAAATCAGCGATTTGCAGCTGATGTTCTGGCTCGCCTACATGGCAATCTTCGTGCTGATTACCGTCACGGATATTGAGCATCACTTGATTCTCTTTTCGGTGATTATCCCGGCGGGTGTCCTGGGCATTCTGGACGCAATCCTGACACCCGGCCAGTTTGAGCCTGATCTGGGGCGGGCACTGACCGGTGGCGCGTTGGGGTTTGGCATCTTTTTCGTGATGTATATGGGCGGGTTTCTGTACGTGTATGTGGTGCAAAAAGCACGCGGGCGTGAAATTACGGAAGTCGCATTCGGTTTTGGCGACGTGATGTTAGCTACCTTCAGCGGTTTGATTCTGGGGGTGGAACCGCTGCTCTTCGCAATCTTCATCACAGTCGTGCTGGGCGCGTTCGGGTCTATCCTTTTCCTGGTGATAAGCGGGCTGCGTGGCAAAAAAGAGGGGATGTTTGTCGCCCTACCCTATGGACCGTATATCATCATCGGTACACTGCTGATGTTACTGTTTCGCAGCGAAGTACGCTTCCTGTTGTTTGGATACTAAACGGACTTCCTTACATTTTCAATCAGGGAGCGCCCTGCACCCCTACGAATTTCAGCCGTTTTTGGTGTATTTTTGACTACACGAAGCCGCCATCCTATTAGATAACCGGCTTTTCGATCACGCCGCCGCCCAGAACCACATCGCCAGCATACACCACTGCGCCTTGCCCCGGCGTGATGTCCCGCAGCGGTTCGTCAAAAGTAACTGCCATGCGATCATCCGGCAGCGGTTCGACTAAAGCGGGAACGGGTTGTGCTTTGTAACGGATCTTCACTGCCGCCCGGAATGGTGCGGTGGGCGTTTCCCCGCTCACCCAATTCACCCGCTTTGCTGTCAGCGTTTTCTGCCCAAGTTCATCTCGTGTTCCCACAATCAGCGCGTTACGAACCGGATTCACCGCGATTACATAGAGTGGCTCCAGGCTGTGGACACCCAACCCCTTACGCTGCCCAATCGTGTAATTCGCCAGCCCGGTATGCTCACCCAGAACTTCACCGTTCGCCCGCACAATCGGCCCCGGCGTCATCACATCCGGCGCATAATCGCGCAGGAAGCGGCGGTAATCGTTATCACCAATAAAGCACAAATCCTGACTATCCTGCTTGCTGGCCGTTGGCAGCCCGAATTTCGCCGCCAGTTCCCGAATTTCCGGCTTGGTGTAGTCCCCCACCGGAAACAGCGCGTGTCCCAGTTGCGCCTGCCCCAGCACGCTCAAGACATAACTCTGGTCTTTACGTTCGTCTACCGCCTGCCGCAGCACATAACGCCCGGCAGCGTCCCGCCCCAGGCGGACATAATGCCCGGTTGCCAGGTAATCCGCTTCCAGTGCCAATGCGTGTTCCAGCAGGAACTTGAACCGAATCTGCCGGTTACACTCTAAACAGGGATTCGGCGTCACCCCGTCCCGGTGCTGGTTGATGAAAAATTCGACAATCGTATTCCGAAATACCTCTTTCGTGTCCACCACGTAAAACGGGATACCCAGTTTCCCGGCAATCCGGCGGGCGTCGGCCATCTGGTCAGGCGTGCAGCAGCGGTTATGAATACCACCCCCGAAAGTCTCCTCAGACCACAGACGCATCATCATGCCAACCACATCGTAGCCCTGCTCCACCAAGAGCGCCGCCGCCACCGAGCTATCTACCCCGCCGCTCATGGCGACGACAACGCGCGTATCCGCATGATTGCTCACGATACCGTCTCTCGTCTCAGCTTCCGGGCAGTGGCAACACATTCCACCAGCATATCTATGGCATAATCCACGTCGGCTTCAGTGGTCTGGCGTCCCACCGTCAGGCGCAGACCGCTAATCGCCTCCTGTTCGCTGAAGCCCAGCGCCAGCAGCACACCCGACGGTTCAGGATTGCCCGTTTTACAGGCTGAACCGCCACTAGCTGCGACGCCCTTCATATCCAGGTGCATCACCAGCGTACCGCTATCCACTCCGTCAAACACAAAGCTGGCATGTCCCGGCAGGCGTTGTTCAGGATGCCCCGTTAGCCGCGAACCGGGGACACGACGCAGGACACCCTCAATCAGGCGATCACGCATCGCCCGGTAATGAGCCGTATGCGTATCCAGTTCGGCATAGGCGATTTCCAGCGCCTTCGCCAGCCCGACGATAAAGGGCGTGTTCGGTGTCCCGGCACGACGGCCTTCTTCATGGCTGCCTCCGCTCTGGCTGGGAATCAGGTTCACGCCGTCCCGCACATACAACGCCCCAACACCCTTTGGCCCGTAAAATTTATGCGCCGACATACTCAGCATATCCACGCCCAGGGCTTCCACATCCAGCGGAAGCTGCCCTGCCGCCTGCACCCCGTCAGTATGGAATAGGATGCCGTGTTCCCGCATAGCAACCGCCAGGAGCGGCAGCGGCTCAACCGTGCCGATCTCGTTGCTGGCGTACATCAGGCTCACCAACGTCGTATCTGAGCGAATCGCCGCAACTAAGTCTTCCACATCCACCAGTCCGGTAGAGTCTACCGGCAGAATCGTCGCTTCAAAGCCCATAACCGCCGCCAATTGTGCCAGTGTTTTTGTCACCGCGCTGTGTTCCAACGGCATCGTCACCAGATGATGGCCTTTGCCATCCTGCCGCGCCGACCAGGCCGCGCCCCGCAGCGCCAGATTATCGCTCTCAGAACCGCCGCTGGTAAATACAATCTCGGATGGCTTGCAATTCAGGATTCCGGCAACCGTCTCACGGGCGGATTCAATCGCTGTTTCCGCCTCTCGCCCGAAGCGGTGCGCTGACGACGCATTCCCATACACCTCGGTGAAATAGGGCATCATGGCTTCCACCACTCGCGGGTCAACCGGCGTGCTGGCGGAGTGGTCAAGATACACGGTACGATTCTTGGACATGCGTTTACCACCTCTTAACATGCGTTTTGTATATTTTATCCCACGCTCTGGCACACGTCAGCACTTGATTTTCGGGCAACCTGAGCCATGACGCAGCGCGGGAAACGGGATATGATAGAGGAAGGATTCATCGGAATCCCATCTATCTGCCCACGTTCGCCCTGAAAAACGCTTTGCAATTCAGATACGCGCCACATTGATTTGCAGATAGAGTATCACTCGATTACGCAACGCACTGCGGTTTCGTGTGTTCGTGAATGTTGAATTATGGCAGTTACAAAGGAGTCTCAGCATGTCAATTATTGAAAATGTCGCCGCCCGCGAAGTATTGGACTCACGGGGCAACCCCACGATTGAGGTAGACGTTTACCTGGTAGACGGCGCAATGGGACGGGCTATGGTTCCCAGTGGCGCATCCACCGGAGAACATGAAGCCCTGGAACTACGCGATGGCGATCAGTCCCGTTATGGTGGCAAAGGTGTCCTGCGGGCGGTACAGGCCGTCAATGGCCCGATTGCCGACGCCCTGACCGGCGTTTTTGCGCTCAACCAGAAAGCCGTGGATGATTTGCTCATCGAACTGGATGGCACCCCGACCAAGTCCAATCTTGGCGCGAACGCCATCCTGGGCGCATCGTTAGCTGTGGCCCGCGCTGCCGCCGACAGCGTCGATCTCCCGCTTTATGCTTATCTCGGCGGCGTCCATGCCCATGTTCTGCCCGTACCCATGATGAATATCATGAATGGCGGCAAGCACGCGGCCAACAGCACGGATTTCCAGGAATTTATGGTGATGCCAGTGGGCGCGGAAAGTTTCCGTGAGGCGTTGCGCTGGTGCGTGGAAATTTACCAATCGCTCAAGAAAATCCTGCACAAGCAAGGTCACAGCACCTCAGTTGGTGATGAAGGCGGTTTCGCGCCCAGCCTCGGCTCAAACCAGGCCGCACTGGATGTCATCATGGAAGCCATTCAGAAGGCTGGTTACACCCCTGGCGAACAGATTCGCATCGCGCTTGACCCCGCCACTTCCGAAATCTACAAAGACGGCAAATATCATCTGGCAATTGAGGGGCGCACCTTATCCGGCGAAGAAATGGTCGAGTTCTGGGCCGACTGGGTATCCCGTTACCCCATCATCTCGCTTGAAGATGGGCTGGCCGAAAATGACTGGGAGAACTGGTCAAGACTGGTTGCCGCCATCGGTGATCGAGTGCAGATCGTGGGTGATGACCTCCTGGTCACTAATGTCGCCCGGGTTGAGCGGGCCATCAAGGAAAAAGCCTCCAATTCGCTGCTGTGCAAAGTCAACCAAATCGGCACACTGACTGAATCAATGGCCGCCAGCCAACTCAGCCAGCGGCACGGATGGACAGTTGTCACCAGCCATCGCAGCGGCGAGACGGAAGACGCCTTTATCGCTGACCTCGCGGTTGCCATGAACTCCGGCCAGATCAAAACCGGTGCGCCCGCCCGTTCTGACCGCATCGCCAAGTACAACCAACTGCTCCGCATTGAAGAGCAGCTTGGCAGCGCCGCCGTCTATCCGGGGCTGAAAGCGTTCACAAACCTGAGTCTGTAGACTCTGGCATAGCATATCATCCCTTGTAGGGGCGTGATATATCATCATGCCCCTACTGGGAAATTGCAACAAATGGCGCTTATCAGGGCCGAAGTTGACACACATGAGGGGGTTACGCCCCCTGTCCTGACATTATCCATAAACCAATCTGCAAATACCTGCCACACACCTTGTCTAACCGACATGAACGAAAGGATTTCAATTGGTCAAAAGCCACGTAGACGGAAAACGCACCAAAATCGTTGCGACGATTGGCCCATCTTCCCAGAGTGAAGATACGCTGCGGGCGATGATTTGTGCCGGGATGGACGTAGCGCGAGTCAACTTTTCTCATGGCGACCATGAAACCCACCGGGGCAATATTGAGCGGGTACGCCGGATCGCCGAAGAAGAAGGCGTGGTGGTCGCGGTGATGTGCGATATACAAGGTCCCAAAATACGGATCGGTAAAGTCGCAAACGAACCCCTGGATGTGAAACAGGGCGACGAAATTACCTTTACGCTGGACGACGTACCCGGAGAAAACGGCATCATCTCCCTCCCCCATCCTGAGTTCATCAAAGACATTAACGCTGGAATGCACCTGCTGCTGGATGATGGCAACCTGGATTTTGTGGTTGAGCAGGCGTCCGCCCGTAAACTGGTCTGCAAAGTGGTTGTAGGCGGTCATCTGAGTTCACGTAAAGGGGTTTCAGCCCCCATGGCCCGCCTCTCTTTATCCGCAATCACCGATAAAGACCGGGCCGACATTGAATTTGCACTGGCCCAGAATACCGACTATATTGCCATGTCTTTTGTGCGCTCACAGGAAGACATCCGGGAACTACGCTGGCTGATTCGCCACCTGGGGGGTGAAGCTGGAATCATCGCCAAAATTGAAAAGCACGAGGCGCTCGAAAATATTGAAGAAATCATTGCGATTTCCGATGGTATCATGGTGGCACGCGGTGATCTGGGCGTAGAAACACCGGCAGAGGAAGTACCCTACCAGCAAAAACGCATCATCCATCTATGCAACGATGCCAGCAAGCCCGTGATTACCGCCACCCAGATGTTGAGTTCGATGGTGGATAATCCGCGCCCGACCCGTGCCGAAGCGAGTGATGTCTTTAACGCCATCGTGGATGGAACCGATGCCGTCATGCTCAGTAATGAAACGGCAGCCGGGCATTACCCGGTTGAAGCGGTTAAAACGATGGCGAAAATCGCCGTGATTGCCGAACAAAGCATCTGGACGAGCCGTTCCATCAACCGGCAGTTTGCCCCCATTACCCAAAAAGGCCACGAAGCGATTTCCAACGCCGTCAGTCAGGCGACGTACCAGATTGCCGATATTCTGGATACGAAAGCGATTGTCACCTCCACCCTCACCGGCTATACCAGCCGTCTGGTCGCCAGAGGGCGCCCACACACCCCAATTCTCTGTGTCACGCCGAATAACATCACATACCGCCGTATGGCGTTAGTATGGGGCGTCACCCCGCTGTTGATTCAGCAGTTTTCCAGCATTGATGAAATGATTGCCAGTGTGGTTAAAGCCGCACTCGAAGCCGGGTTAGCCACACATGGCGACAGCCTGGTGATTATCGCCGGAGTCCCCTTCGGTGTCGGCGGGCAGACGAATTTCCTCAAAATTCATGTGGTAGGTGAGCTTGGGGAAGCATGACCATAAGCACGCTGAATCGGATAAGCAGACAGTGGAGCTAAAGAATCAGCTTCCACTGTCCGTCACATTTCTCATCTATAGTTCATCACCCTCAATAAATTCCAGGTGTTCATGCTGCTGGCTAACCGATGAAGTAGGCGTTGAACTGTACCCCTCTGGCGGGCGAGGAGGGTTAGCATGGACATGCGGCGTCGCCATCGCCGGACGCTCCACCGGTTGATAGGCTGCTGTTTGTCCGGTGGTACAGTGCGGGCAGAGATTCCAAGAGAGTTCCAGGGGTTTACCACAGCGAATACACGATTTTTTCAGCCGGGTATGACAGTGCGGACAGGCCAGCCAATCTTCCTTCACCCGCTGCCCACACCCCGGACAGGTCGGTTTTTCCTCAATTTCCTGAAGCAGCGCCTCTTCTTCCAAAGAGCGTTCATAGGCCTCACTGAGCGTCTCACGCGGGCGCAGCAGCAGATAAATCACTAGCCCTGGCACGGTCAATACCGCCACCAGCAGCGCCATGCCCACCTGGGCGAAGAAATCCCGCGAACGCGCCCGCATATCCCGGTAGGCCCAGATCACCAACGCCAGCCAGAAAGCGACCAGGATAATCACGCCGTAAATCGTGACCCCGGCGATAAAGTCTTCCGATAAACCCAGTTCAGTCAAAAGATCAGCCATGATCTGTCCTATACGATTCAATGTTCTGTGCTTGAAACGCTATCGCCAGTATATCAGCACGCGCAACGTGGTGCAAAGCGCACTAAGCCTTACTGATTGGCTTTAAACAAGTGTGCTACAATGCGTCTAAATTACACCAGTGCAGATAACCTTGATGCCACCGGATACCAACCAACCCCAACACTTTGCGGTGAACCGACTGCCTGATTCAGAACGCCCCAGGGAACGCCTGCTCACACATGGCGCTAAGGTTCTGTCCAATACCGAGCTTCTCGCTATCCTCCTGCGCACCGGCACGGCAGGCGAGAATGTCCTCCACCTTGCCGAACGCATTCTGGCGCATTATGGCGGCCTTAACGGGTTAGCGGGGGCTACCCTGAGCGACCTGGAACAGTTTAACGGACTGGGACAGGCGAAAATCGCACAGGTCGCCGCCGCGCTGGAACTGGGTCGTCGCGCCGCCACTTCCACTCCCGAAGAACGACCTCAGATTCACAGTGCGAGCGACGCTATCGCCCTGGTGAATGACATGCGCGACCTCCAGCAGGAGCATGTACGGGTCATTTTGCTGGATTCACAGCGGCGAGTGGTGGCGATCCCCACGGTGTATATTGGCACGCTCAACACCTCGGTGCTGCGGGCGGCGGAAATCTTCCGCGAAGCCATCACCCGCAACTGCCCGGCACTGATTCTGGCACACAACCACCCTTCCGGCGACCCGTCGCCCTCCCCCGAGGACATTCAGATCACGCAGTCGCTCCTGGCTGCGGGGAAGCTGCTCGACATCCAGTTACTCGACCACATCATCATCGGCCAGCGTCAATGGGTTTCATTACAGAACCTGGGGCTGCTGCATCCATAGCCATCACCCACCGGACTCATCTGTTGAGTCAGTTACCGCAAGTTTAGCCGCCAGCAGAAAAACATCGCTCACCTCAACATCATATTGATGGCCGGACGCATAGAAGTAGACCGCGACAATATTTTGCGGGCGGATATTCGCGCCAATCAGGGCCAGCAAATTACCGGTATCATAGGTGTACCAGGCCTTCTCAATGACCTGCTCGTGTTCCAGCGTACAGCTATCACAGCGCAGCGGGAAAGACCGCTGCGGGTCTACATGGTAGTAAAACCCATGAAACCAACGCTGCCCATCCCCATTCACATCCAGGTAGTCAATGCGCAGCATCATCGGACATTCGCTGCCAGCCACCCCACAGACGCTCAATGATTGAAAATTGATTTTGAAGGTCGCCCGCAGCGCCAGATAATCGTAACCGCTGACATCAATGGTTTCGGTTGGGTTGATCGTTCGTGCCTGACAGCGTGTTTCGCCATTCTTGGTGGCATCACCCGCCCGCACCAGGCGCAGGACAGAGTGACCATCATCCAGTTCCGAAGTAAAACTACCACGCGGCAGATCTTCCTGATTATTGGTACACGCCCAGGATAGAAGCAGATCACCCGCCAGAATATCCCCCTGCTCTGTCTCAACCGGCGCCGACTCCCCTTCGCGCAGGTTAGATAATAAATCCACGTATCCATCCGCGACTTCGATACGCGGGACGGCTTCCGTGTTATAAATCACACCCAACTTACCGGCGGGAATATGGCGTGTGGTTTGTTCATCCGCCGCAATGAGTACCACATCCCCATCCAGATTAACCACGCGCATTCGCTCCTCCGAAGCATCCACCAGATAATGACCTGCCGAGCTAAAATAAGCTCGATCACCCTGAATCGAACGCACACTGAGCAAAATACTCCGGGGTAAATCGGGTGGAATAAATACATCTAATTCACCGGCAAAGGCTTCCAGTTCAATAATGTAGCTGTTTGAACTCCACTCAAATCGGGGACGCAAAGCACGCCGGTAAACCAGACTGGTGTTGCCATCCGTCGTGACCGAAGCGATCATCGCGCCAGCCTGATACGGATCACGGAATGAAATCACGGCCTGCGATTGCGGCGCAGTCACCATCTCATCACTGTTGGATAAGTCACGCCGCGCCACGACAAACTGACCGTTCACACCGCTGGAGCCACGACCAACCTGCATGGTCGCATCCAGGGGGACCACCGATTGAAACAGAAAATAGTTTACCCCCAGGCCGGCGACCACACACATCACGCAGAAAATCGCAAACGCAAGTAGTACCACGCCCCAGGCTAACCGCTGCATATCGAAACGACGCCGGACGACGATTTCCTCAGGATTGGCAACAGGTTGATTCAAAGACATATCCCTATCATTCCAGGATGGTTACGCAAAGTCGGTTCAGAAATTCAGCTGGTGATTATAGCATATTGACCCGCCACACCCAGACCAGCACTACACTCGACTTGCCCTCCCCCATCATGCTATAATCATATCCAGAAAATGGCAGAAAACGACATCATAAAGTGGAGCGTCAGCTATGTCTGGACATAGTAAATGGTCAACCATTAAACGTAAAAAAGGGGCTGAAGACGCCAAGCGTGGTAAGATTTTCACCCGCCTGGCACGGGATATTACCGTATCCGCACGGGAAGGGGGCGGTGACGAGAACGCCAACCCCAAGCTGAAACTGGCTGTCGCCAAAGCGCGGGCCAGCAATATGCCGAAGGACAACATTGAACGCGCCATCTTACGCGGCACTGGCGGCGGCGACGGCGCGGATGCACTGGAAGAAATCACCTATGAAGGCTACGGGCCGGACGGCGTGGCCTATCTGGTAGATGTCCTCACCGACAACAAAAATCGCACCCTGGCCGAAGTCAAGCGCGTGTTCAACCGGGCAGGCGGCAGTCTGGCGGCAGCGGGTTCGGTGGCGTGGCAGTTCGACCAAAAAGGCTACATCACGCTGAAAGGTGAAAACCTGGACTTTGAAGAGGTTTTCATGGTCGCAGCCGAGGCCGGAGCCGATGACGTGTCCGACGAGGATGAGGTCATCGTCGTCTATACACCGCGTGAGATGTTCGCCGCTGTCGAAACGGCGCTGGATGAAGCGAAGTACGAGATTGACGAATCGGAATTGCGCTGGGTGCCTAAAAACGAAACCGAGTTGCCCACCGAAAAAGCGATCCAGAATATGCGCCTCCTGGAGCAGTTTGAGGAACTGGATGACGTACAGTCGGTAGCCTCAAACCTGCTCATCACGGATGATCTGGTCGCCGCCTTCGAGACCGCTTAATGCTTTCACTGGGGATTGATCCCGGCACAGCGCGAATTGGTTATGGCCTGGTTCGTGAGTTGACTGATGGCTCGCTCCAGGCTGTGGCTTATGGTGTGATTACCACCACACCCGATCTGCCGCTGACCGAGCGCCTGAAAATCATCTACGATGATCTGCTGGCAATCGTGGAGCAGTACCAGCCCGATCACGCTGGGGTTGAGGAACTGTTTTTCGCCAAAAATGCCAAGACCGCGATCACCGTTGCGCATGGACGCGGTGTGATTTTGTTAGCGTTGGTCGCGGCGGGGATTCCGCTCGCGGAATACAAGCCAAACATGATTAAACAGTCCGTGTGCGGCTATGGGGGCGCACCGAAACCCCAAATGCAGGAAATGGTGCGCATCCTGCTGGGCTTAGAGAAAATCCCCCGCCCGGATGATGCCGCCGATGCGCTGGCAATCGCCATCACCGACATTCACAGCAGCCGTTATAACGGCATGGCCGACGAGGGCTATTAAATCATGATCGCCAGCATTGAGGGGAAAATCGCCGCCACCTATAACGACCATGTGGTCATCACGACGGGCGGGATCGGCTACAAGGTTTTCGCGCCCCATTCCACCCTGGAACGGCTTAGTTCCGATCATGCTTTCCTACATACCGTCATGATCGTGCGTGAAGACTCGATTACGCTGTACGGGTTTGCCACGACTGCCGAACGTGAACTCTTCGAGATTCTAATCTCGATCAGTGGGGTTGGCCCTAAAATGGCGCTGGCAACCCTCAGTACCTTGAGCATTGATAACCTTCGCAATGCGGTCATCAGCGAACGATCTGAAATCCTGGCGCGTGTGCCGGGAATCGGCAAAAAAACCGCACAAAAAATCCTGCTGGAACTCAAAGATAAGCTGAAAATCGGCCTGGATGCAGTACCAGTGGATGCTTTTGACGACGTGAATTCCGATGTCATGGATACGCTCGTCGCCCTCGGCTATAGTATCGTCGAGGCGCAAAGTGCGATACAATCCCTGCCAAAAGATGCGCCCCAGGACATTGAGGAACGGGTGCGGCTGGCTTTGCAGTATTTCATTTAATGTGAGCGCAGGAATGGCTTCTTCACTTCAGGAATACCCGCAGCGGGATGGGTTATATCGAATCCTGCCGGATGGTATCGCTGTCCATAACCGCTACGCAGACCGGATCATTATGCTGGACGGGCTGACCAGTGAGATATGGCTGCGGGCGGACGGCAAAACCACGCTCGAAACGATTGCCCGTGACCTGGCGGGCTGGCGCGGCGAATCCCTCACACTGATGCTGCGGACGATCCCCATGATTTCTGTGATTCTGAACAGTGAAGGCATTATGTTTCAGCAGGGTGAACCGGCCACTTTGCCCTACCATCTCTCACTCCCACAGGAAGACCAGGACGCCGATCAAATGGTCGCCAGTATGCTTGCCGCTGGCTGGCTGGATGAATAACAGATCCCCGGAGATGCCATTTTGACAAATGATCTCATCAACAAACGTGTTCCCCTGCTCGATAAAGGCTGGATTGAACTAGTAGACCTGCTCCCCCATCCCAGCACAGGCGTTTCTGGCGATCTGGCAATCGTGAACGCTGCGCGTGTGTCTTTCCTGGGGGAAAGTAAAGGGACAGAAGCGGATAAAAAACTCCTCTTTTATCTCCTGCGAAACGTGCACACCAGCCCCTTTGAGATGGTCGAGTTCAAGTTTCGCATCCATGCGCCACTGGTCACATGGTGGCAGTGGGTACGGCATCGCACCTGGAGTTTTAACGCGCAGAGTGGCCGCTACTCACCTTTCGAGGAAACCGATTTTTATATCCCGGAAGTCTGGCGTTTGCAGGCTAAAGACAACAAGCAAGCCAGTGAAGGTGAACTCTCACCTGAAAAAAACGAGGCGCTCCTTGCCAAACTGTACAGGCATTACGAGCAGAGTTTCGCCCTTTACGAAGAGGCTCTACAGGCCGGGGTTGCTAAAGAAATGGCCCGCTATTTCCTGCCGGGGTTTAATGTCTACTACACCTGGATTGGCAAGGTGGATGCCCATAACCTGATGCACTTCCTCCGCCTCCGCATGGCTTCCGATGCCCAGTACGAAATCCGGGTTTATGCTCAGGCCATTTACGAGCATTTCTTCAAACCCGCCCTGCCCTGGACGGCAGAAGCCTTTGAGCTTTATGTACTCAAAACGCCTCAATCCTGAACAGCCATAAGCAGAACTGAGCAGATTCCAGGCGATCAGATCAGAAGTCTGACCGCCTGTTCGCACTGCACCGCTATTGCGGGAATATTTCATCGCCAATGGAGATACACATCTGCTGTCCCAGATCATCCATTGGGTAGACATCCCAGGCATACCGTTTGTCGCGCTCGAACAAATCCGACGGGAAAATGTAAGTTGGATCTATCGTGTAATCCACCAGCAGTTCTTCCCCAAATTCGTCAATCAAAGCCGCCCGATAGCTGGACGCTCCATCCGCCGGAAGCCAGAACACCTGCGGGCTGCTCCCTAGGGGGAAGAAAGTCTGATTGCGCGAGTCAACACCAAAAGTCGCACAGGCCGCTAACGGAGACGGGGGGAGGATAACCGGAGGCACGGGTGTCTCCGTAGCCGGAATGGGAGTTTCCGTCGCGGCGGCGGGCGAAGGCGTCCAGGTCGGGGGAAGGGTTGCCCGTTCCGGTGGGGGAGAAGTAGGCTGTGCTGTGGGGACATCAGTCGGTTCCTGAGTCGGCGCATCCTGCGCCAGGGTCGGCGCTAACGTCGGCAACACTTCCGCTGCGGGTTGGCAAGCCGCCGCCACCACCACTACACCCACCAATAATGGAGCAATGACACGTTTCAATATCATGTCACCCATATCCTTCCTCAGCTTAGTCTCAAACAGGAATCAGGAAATCGAAAAATTCTCACCGTTCAATCCAGGCAATAGTGCGGCCACCGCCAGCACCACCGCCAGGATACCCAATAGGCAGTATAGCAAAACCACTGGCCGGGCGCGTGGCGTCTCCCCGGCACTCCCCACAACCAGTAACCATCCTATAATATACACTACCATCCCGATCACTACCGTGATGATAGAAGGTAGAATCACCGTCGAATCGTCAAATAGCCAGCGAAGATATAGCTCATCAACCACTGGGCTAACCGCAAAGGTCACGGCAATTGCAAACACCCCCACCATGATGATCCGCACCAGGCGGGGCAATCTGACAATCCACTCTACCGCACGCACAACCAGGGATTTTGCGGGGACTTTAGCCGATTTCGCTTTTGGTCTTTTCGTACGCTTACTCATGCTCACCCCGCCACTGCATGATATTCTCCGCTGACGATTCAGCATTCACCATAAATGCGGCGGCACGCTCGAAATACTCGCGCATAACCCCGCGTGCTGGTTCCCTAATGCCCACCTCATCAATCGCGGCCAGCATGTATTGAAGCCAGCGATCACGCGCATCTGTATCAATTAAAAAAGGTTGGTGGCGCATTCGCAGTCGAGGATGTCCACGTTCATCGGCATAACGATGCGGCCCGCCGAAATACTGTGTCAGAAAGAGAAACTGCCAGTGTTTACCCGGCTCAATATCGTCCGGGAACATCTCCCGCAGTTTATCATCCGCAACCACCCGCGCGTAAAAAATATCCACCAGTTTTTGGAAAGTTGAGTCTCCCCCAACCATCGCGTAAATCGTCTGTTCCGGTTGTGGCATGGTGTCCCGCCTGTGCCGACTCAATCAATCCGCTAATCATACCGCTTCTACTATGACAGGGAAAGTGTGGCTGGACAATTGACCACAGAACGGTACAATCACACCGCTAATTGTCTAACAACGTGCTGCTTTTCGTAAGGAGATCGGGTTATGAGTTTATTTAAGCGACAGGTCGGGATTCTTATCCTGCTTGCGCTCCTGATTATTGCCAATTCCCTGTACGCTCAGGATACGACTGAAATCACTGCGGTTGGGTCGGCCATTGTTCTTCCAGTGCTGGAGAATCTGACCACCAATGCAGGGAGCGACATTACTCTGAATTCCACCGTGACTGGCACTACCAGTGGTTTTAGCCAGTTTTGCCAGGGGCAGGTGGACATCACTGCCGCTGATCGGCCAGTCACCGCCGAAGAAGGCACAGCCTGCCAGGAAAACGGTATTACAGCCTCCGAACTAGTGATTGGCACCCATATCATCGCGCTGATCGCCAACCCGGATGTGAATTTTGTCTCGTGCCTCACGACGGCAGACCTGGACACACTGTTTGCGCCCAGTGCTGCCGGAAACATCACCAACTGGAATCAAGTCAACGCGGATTACCCTGACCTGCCGCTGACCGTTTTTGCACCTGTCCAAAACACAGTCGCGTTCAATGATCTCGACGGGATTGTGGGTGGCGATGGCCTGCGTTCCGATGCGCAGTTGAGTGATTCAGCAACCGTCCTGAGCAGTGTCGAAAACACTTCCGGGGCTATTGGCGCGGTTCCTCTTCCTGATGCTGAAGCTGCCGTGGATAAAGTGCAGATCCTTATGGTGAACAGCAACGACGTGGTTGGCTGTCAGGCTCCTTCGGGGGCGGCTGTTGAAAACCGTCTGTATGATGGCGGTGGCTTCCTGATCCTCTATGTAAACCGGGCAAGCCTGGATACAGTGGGATTATCTGACCTCATCGCAGTCGTCACCGGCCCAGAGAGCGCCGACACACTCACGAGCCTGGGGCTGGTTCCGCCTAGTGAAGAAATGTATACTCGCAATATAGCTTCACTGGCAGGTGATGAAACGGTAAACCAGTTCACCGCCGACAACTCCACTTTTGAAATCCCTGCTGATGTCTCCGGGGTCATTAACATTGCCGGGGCGACTGTTGCCGGAACCTACCTCACATCAACAATACAGTCCTTTACGACGTTTTACCCGGGCGTCACCATCACACCGACCCTGGATGGCGAAAGCGCCGGTTTCCGTCGGCTGTGTAACGGCGAGACAGACATGATCGTCACTTATAACGGGCTTTCGGATGACGCCAAAACGAACTGCGAAGCCAACAACATTACGACATTCAGCGTTGACCTGGGAAGCGAAGCCGTTGTCCTGCTGGCAAATGCGAACACGGATTTCCTATCATGCCTGACCACTGAACAACTCACTACCGCCTGGAGCGCCGCTTCTACCAACACGGTCACAACCTGGGATCAGGTGGATAGCACCTTCCCAAGTACCGACATGACCCTGTTCCAGCCACTCGCGGGCGATAGCACTACTGACCTACTCATGATTCAATCCGCTGGGGTAGATGTCCCGGCGCGTGCCGATACACAGGTTAACCGTGACCCGCTGTACCGTGCGGCCGCCACCGCCAATGTAGAAGGCGGGCTGACCTTCATGAGCTGGCAGGATTATCAACGAGTCCTGGCGAACAATCAGGCCAATATCCAGCTTGTGAGTGTGGATAGTGGCAGCGGCTGTGTAGCGCCCAGTGAACAGACCATCGCGAATGGCAGCTATGCCCTCACCAGACCGGCTCAACTGGATGTCAATATGGCTGCACTGGTTCGCCCAGACATACAGTCGTTCCTGTGGTATCTGTTCATGGACGACAATTATGATCAGTTTGCCGCCAACCGGCTCACAGGTATCTCCTTCGGCGACCTGCCTGCTCTGCGTGACGCCCTGCAACAGGCGTTCAATGGAGCGATGGCTGCCCAAACCGCTGCGGAAATTACCCCGGAGGCGACGGCGGAACCAGAAGCAACGGTTGAACCGGAAGCCACTGCCGAAGCCGGCAACTAAATTAGAACGTATTTTCATTGGCTACCCCTGCCCTGTGGTAGGGGTATTTTTATTGTCACGGGGTATGCTATACTTCGGTTTTTGCGGGTTCAGAAATCAATACCCGACTCACCAGAATTGGAGCGAATTATGCGCGGCGAATTAGTCGCTTTGGATTTGGAAACAACCGGCCTTTCCGCCGAAAGCGACGCGATTATAGAAGTCGGCGCAGTTCGTCTGGTAGACGGCCAGATTGTCGAGGAATTTGGCACACTGGTTCATCCTGATCGCTCGATCCCGGCCTATATCACCCACATCACAGGCATCCGTAACGAAGACGTAACCCATGCTCCCGCGCTGGGGTCGGTCCTATCTCAGGTCGTCTCTTTTGTCGGCACTGCCCCGATAATCGGCCACAATGTGCGCTTCGACACCGGGTTTTTGCAGCGCCAGGGAATCCTGCGGGATAACGTTCAGATTGATACTTATGAGTTGGCCTCCGTCCTGCTCCCCCGCGCACCGCGCTATACGCTGTCGAGTCTAGCGCAGCAAATTCAGATAGACCTGGAAAATGCACACCGCGCCCTGGATGACGCCCGCGCAACCGCCCTGCTCTACTGGATGTTATGGGAAAAGGCGCTTGCCCTGCCCCACCCCACGTTGCGTGAGATTGTCTCGCTCGCTAAAGGGCTGGAATGGGACGCCCGCCCTACCTTTGAAGCCGCGCTTCAGGAGCAGCAAACCAGCGGCCAGACCCAAACCAACACATCCGTTCTTTACCCGTTGTTCGAGATTCACGCCGTCGAAAAAGAGACGCTGCGCCCCTCAGAAGAAATCATCCCGATTGCCCCCAACACTGTTACGGAGATTTTGGGGGATTCAGGCGTAATGGCACAACGACTCGAAGGTTACGAAAAGCGCGACCAGCAAATCGCAATGGCGACTGCAATTACGGAGTTTTTCAACACCTCACAGCACGCCTTCATTGAAGCCGGAACCGGCACGGGGAAATCTATCGCCTACCTCATTCCGTCTATCCTGTGGGCGACCCAGAATCGTGAGCGTGTCGTCATCTCCACCAACACGATCAACCTGCAAGAACAGCTTATTGACAAAGACCTTCCCAAACTCGCGGAAATCCTGGATACCCCCTTCAAAGCGGTTGTCCTCAAAGGACGCAGCAACTATCTATGCCCGCGCCGCCTGGCAATCGCCCGCCGCCGCCAGCCTACGCATGTGGACGCGCTGCGTACCCTGGCGAAGATTCTGGTCTGGCTGTTAGAGAGCAAAACCGGTGATCGGGGAGAAATCAGCCTGCGTGGCCCAATCGAACAGGATACCTGGGGACGACTCAGCGCCGAGGACGAGGGCTGCGGTATCGAACAGTGTAAATCACAAATGGACGGCATCTGCCCGTTCTACCGCGCCCGGAAAGCCGCTGAATCGGCGCATCTGATCGTCATCAACCATGCGCTCCTGATTTCCGACGCCATGACCGAAAACCAGGTACTGCCCCGCTATCGGTATCTGGTCATAGACGAAGGCCATCACCTGGAAGACGCGACCACTAACGCGCTCACCTTCTGGCTGGACGAAGCCACCTTACAGCGCCGCCTGGCCGACCTGGGGACGCCCCAGCGCGGGCTGCTCGGCGCCCTACTCAGCAGCACCCAGAACGCTATACCCGCCAAAGATTACCAGCGGCTGAACGTATTTATCGAAACCATTACCCAGGCCTCCGGTGCAATGCGAGTGCATATCAGCGGGTTGTTCGAGGCGCTGCGGACATACTTCAAAGAATCCACCAATCATGAGTCCGGGGGCGAATATGCCACCCAGATTCGCATTACGCCCCAGGCACGGCTTCAGAACGGCTTTATGCACATTGAGGCGCAGTGGCATACGCTCCAGCAGTTCTTCGACGCCCTCAGCGGCGCGATGGAACGTCTGGCAAGTGCGCTGGATCGCTTGCAGAAATATGACATCCCGGACTTCGCCGACCTGGTGAACAGCACCATCACCGCCGCCCACTACCTGAGCGATGCGAACCGGCAAATTCAGGCTTTTGTCACTGACCCTGACCCCAACGGCATTTACTGGCTGAACAGCGGGCAAAACCTGAGTTACTTATCCATCAATACGGCCCCACTGCACGTTGGCCCGTTGGTTGAACAATACCTGTGGAACGCGAAAAATTCCATTATCGTCACCAGCGCCACGTTGCAGACCAACGGCAATTTCAACTACGTTGAGGAACGCCTATCCGCGCAGGATGTCAGCAATATGGATGTTGGTACACCTTTTGACTACAAAAACTCGACACTGGTGTTTCTGCCGAGCGACATGCCCGAACCCAATGATCGCCAAAATTATCAGCACGCTGTTGAGCGTGGCATTATCGAACTGGCTGCCGCGCTGGAAGGCCGTGTCCTGGTACTGTTCACCAGCTACGCCCACCTGCGGCAGACCGCCCAGGCGATCAGCCCGCGCCTCGCTTTGGGTAACATCACCGTATACGACCAAAGTGACGGCAGCAGCCGCCAAGCACTGCTGGACGGGTTCAAATCCACCGAGAAAGCGGTCTTGCTCGGCACAAAGAGTTTCTGGGAGGGCGTGGATATTCCCGGTGAGGCCCTCAGCGCATTAGTGATTGTCCGGCTGCCCTTCGCCGTACCAACCGACCCGGTTTTCGCCGCCCGGTCTGAAACCTATGAATCCGCTTTTAACGAGTACACCATCCCGGAGGCCATCTTACGCTTCCGTCAGGGCTTTGGTCGGTTGATTCGTACCCGTGAAGATCGGGGAATTGTCGCCATCTTTGATCGACGTATTGTCAGTAAGAGCTATGGGATGAATTTCTTAGAATCCCTGCCAGACTTCACGACTCAACATGGCCCACTGAATACCCTACCGGAGGCCGCCCGCGAGTGGCTGAACCGGCCATAACTGCATTGGAGGTGATGTATGCGTACCCCCGCCGGAAAAGAATGCCGTCACTACTATCAGGACTTTCACCGAGGCCATCACGCTCAGGAATGCCGCCTGAATAGCGAAAACCCCGACACGACTCGCTGGCGCCCCGAAGACTGCGCCCGCTGCCCAGTGCCAGACATTCTAAACGCGAATGCCAGCCCAGACATGCTTTTGACCCTCACAATCAAATCGGGCATTCTGGGATTCGGCAGGCGAGTTGAAGTGGCAGCATCCTGCCTAAAACACCATGTTCCGATAGAAGACCCGCATATTGGCTGCCCCAAATGTAATGCTGAACGGCCTGGGTTAGACGTTTTTCGGCGCGCACTTGAGGACACAAACGACGATGATTAAAGCTGTCCTGCTTGACCTGGATGATACGCTCCTCATCAACCCGGATTCGGTGTTTGTCGTTGCGTATCTGGGAGCGATTGACCGCTTTTTCACCGACCTTTGGGGACAATCCCTATCACAGGCGTTGCTCAAAACGCTTCCGGTCATGAATGGTCAGCGTGACATGGTGATGACGAATGCTGATATTGCGCTATCCATCATCCGCCAGGCGGCAATTGACCAGGATGAAGAAGAAATCCAGGCTGCCTTTCAACAGTTTTATGCAAAAGTGTATCCACACCTGCAATCCTGCTCACAGCCGGTAGCCATTGCACCGGAATTGGTAGACTATCTGAAACAAAAAAAATACGCGGTAGTCATCGCTACTAACCCATTGTACCCAGCCGATGCCACCTATCGCCGGTTAGCCTGGGCCGGGCTGCCGGATACACCCGAAAGTTATGCGTTGGTCACGCATAATGAAAACATGCACTTCACCAAAAATCACGCGGCCTATTACGCTGAAATCGTCGCCCGCGTTGGCGTTGAGCCAGATGAAGCAATCATGGTGGGTGACAGCTTGAATAATGACATGCACCCAGCACAACAAGCCGGTCTGAGCGTGTTCCACGTCACCGCCCAGTCCCATCACGAAAATGGTATACCCTCAGGCACACTGACAGACTTTTATCACCGGGTCAGCCAGGACAACTGGCTGGAAACCCTTGTACCGCCGGCCATCTCCCCCGGCATGATACTCCCGGAACTTACCGGGAATATCGGCGGGTTGTTTGGGCTGCTGGCGGATGTTCAGCCCCATCATTGGGAACAGCATCCCGACCCCGAAGAATGGTCACTCATCCAGACCGTCTGCCACCTGCTAGAAAGCGAGGCGGCTGTCCAGCGTCCCCGCATGGAACGCATCTTGCAGCAGGCAAACCCTTTCCTCGTACCGCCCCAGGCACCGCCCGGCCCACATGATGCCCGCATCTGTCACCAGGACGGTTGGGACGCCGCGCAAGACTTCGCCCAGGAACGACGGAAGACACTGGACTTAGTTAGAACTTTCAAACAGGATGACTGGAGTCGCCCGGCTCGTCACAGCATTTTTGGGCGCACCACGCTGCTGGAAATGGCACATTTTACGGCCCAGCATGACCGTTTGCATATCAACCAACTGTGTCAGACCCTCGGACGTTGCGAATAACAAACTTTGCCCCCAGGATGACCTGTGATACGCTACAATAAGTATACATCATACGGCCCGCTTTTAGATCACTAAGCGGTCATTTTTCAACCGTAAATCCATATACCATTTGCGAGTTTGAGAACCCAGGAATGATTCACAAAAACGGGGTTTCACCACGGATTTTAAGCCTGAATACCTCCACAGCACCGGATTGGTTTCAACAGGCTGTGGCCCATCTGAGCCAGATCTACCATGTGACAAACAGTGTTTTTCAGCCGGACGCAGCCTATCCTTTATCCGATGTTGAAACGCATGATGTGATCGTTGCGCCGGTCACCTGTTCGCAAAGTATCAGAACCCTGGCCGACATGCTCCGCCAAGTCCAGCCATCGCACATGCCTCTGTTTATCATGCTGACGGATTCGCCTACTGAAAACGATATTCTGGACGGCGCTGATGTGATTTTGCCGGTTCAGCCCTATAACTACCTTGACTGGCAACTGAATACTATTCTGAAATTGCATAACCAGAACAAGGCGCTACGTCAGCAGAACCAGCAGATTCAGGCGCAAAACACCCAACTCAGCATAGACTTGGTCCGCAGCCAGCGCGTCGTATCAGAAATCAATCTACTCAAAGAGGCCATTGTCAGCACGGTTTCGCATGAACTCAAAACCCCCCTGCTCCAGGTGAAGTCATCAGTCGCGCTACTAGCGGAAAACGCGGGCAATACTGAACTTCTCATCGAATACGCGCAGGTCGCAGTAACCCGACTGGAAGCGGTTATCAATAATATCGCTCGATTAACGGAAAGCCTGAACATGGATTCACAGCACCTCGGACCGGTGTTGGTACGCGAATCCATTGATTACGCGATTCGCAACTTACGGCGCAGTTGGGAACACAAAGATGATACTGAACGGATCGTGGTGGATTTAAAGGGGACGCTTCCGCCGGTGCATGCCTACAAGCAAGGGCTGACCATTGCGCTCCAAATGCTACTCGATAACGCACTTAAATTCAGTTCAGACAAAGTGATTGTCACGGCGCGACCGGTTGAAAATGGTGTATCATTTTCCATCGCTGATCGCGGTATTGGCATACCCAACAATAAAATTGAGAAAATATTTGACTCGTTCTACCAAATCGACTCCGCCTCTACCCGGCAGCGTGGCGGGATCGGTGTCGGGCTGGCAATTGTGCGCTTCATCATGGAGCGTCACAATACCCGCATTGAAGTTCAGACCGCAGAAGGCAAAGGCAGCACCTTCTCATTCATCCTGCCGGTTGCCGAACTTCGCAGAAAATAGCATCTTGTTTTGCCCAAATGCCTAATAGGATATTTGAGCATGCTCAGATACCCCTTACCAAGACCCAATCATCCCCTGATAAACCTCAAATCCGTTTGTGCATTTCTTGACAAACGATTCACCACAACTTATACTTGGCAACCGTTAAACTGGATTTTATATCCTCAAAATTCCTAACCAATATTGTCGTATTTTACCTGAAACTGCGGTAAGCTTATCCGATATGCACACACGCCATCCCACGCCCGGCCTATATTGGGACGCATCCTATGAGATTGTCCTGAGTTTGATGGAACACCACGCCGGAATGGATATAGAGGCGGTTGGTTTGGAACAGTTATGCCAATTGATTGTCTCGCTCCCCAACTTCGCGGATGACCCTGCGCTGGTTAATGAGGGCATTCTCAACACAATCTTGCGGGAGTGGTACGAGGAGGTCAATGCCCGATGAGTGAACTCGACCTGCGCGAGTTAAATAACACCGAATTCCCCATTCCGGCAGATATGCAGGGGAACGTCGCCATCACCAATTTGAGCAAGCTCTATAACTGGACGCGACGCTCATCTATGTGGCCGATGCTTTTCGGTCTAGCGTGCTGTGCGATTGAAATGATCGCCACCGCAGCGGCACGCTATGACTTTTCACGCTTTGGCATGGAGGTGATGCGTGCCAGTCCGCGCCAATCGGACCTGATGATTGTCTCCGGCACCGTGACGAAGAAAATGATCGTCCCAATTGTCCGCCTGTATAACCAGATGCCTGAGCCAAAATATGTGCTCGCGATGGGCGCTTGCGCCAGTGGTGGCGGGCCATTCAAAGAAGGGTATAACGTCGTCTCTGGCGTAGATAAGTACCTGCCGGTGGACGTGTATGTCCCCGGATGCCCCCCTACCCCACAGGCATTGATTTACGGGTTGATCGCGCTGCAAAAGAAAATTGACGGGCAGTCACTGGCGAATCTGGACGATGTACCCTGGTATGGCGTTGGCCCGGCTGAACCTGCCCCGGTGCCTGTCCTCGGCCCGGACATCATTGACCCACGTCAGATGGACTTAATTCGCCGTCAGGCGGAACTGGCTGCAGCGGGCAAACCCTTCGGTGTCCGCGATCTCCCAGCGCCGATCAAAGTCGAAAAAGCGGCTCCCAAAAAGGCAGCGGCAGCCAAAACTACCGCCGCAACCGATGACCCGGAAAAAGCCGAACGGCTGCGGAAACGTGAAGCCGCACTCGCCCGCAAACGCGCCGCGCAGGGAGAAGAAGCCCCGGCGGCTGAAGCGGCCAGTGAAGCCCCCGCGCCAGCCAAACCTGCTCCTGTTGCCGAAGCCGTCCCAGCTGCGCAGGGTGGCAAGCAGAAATTCGACAAAGAGGCGATGATGGCGAAAATCCGCGCAAAGAAAGCCAATAAAGGGTAATACGAGATGATTGATAACGCTGTCGTCGAGCAAACTGATATTAAAGCCGCAATCGCGGCCCTGAAAGAAAAATACCCGGGTGCCGTTCAGGATGACACCCGTGAGGGATATCAAGGCATCATTATTGATAAAAATCACCTAGTTGAAGTTGCTACGACCATACGTGATGAACTAGGGTTTGATTATCTCTCCAGCGTGACGGGTGTAGACTATCTAGGACTTGGCGACCATCTGGAAACGGTCTATCACGCTTACAATACCGCTGGTGGCCCGGCGCTGGTATTCAAGGCGCAAACCGACCGGGAAAAGGGTGAAATTCCGTCTCTGACCGAGGTCTGGCCCGGCGCAGACTTTCAGGAACGCGAAGCCTGGGATTTGTTCGGTATTCATTTCACCGGCCATCCCAACCTCAAGCGGATTTTACTGTGGGAAGGCTTCAACGGTCATCCCATGCGCAAGGACTGGAAAGAAGCCTACTACGAACAGGATCACAAGCCCTTTGACAGCCGCTGGCCGGGGGGAAATATCCACCGGTCAGAAGAGCGCAATGTCTACGGCAAAAATGTCGCTTATCCTGATGATTTCGACCTGAGCACCTTGAACGATGTCTCCGAAGCTGCCGTTTACTCCGGCATGGGACTGGGCGTCAGTGTTCAGGACATGCACGACAACGGACACCTGAAAACGGATCGTCTGGTTGTCAACATGGGGCCGCACCACCCCAGCACGCACGGGGTATTCCGCATGGTTGTCACCCTCAATGGGGAAACCATTGAATCCCTCGAGCCAGTGATGGGGTATCTGCATCGCAACCATGAAAAAATCGGGGAACGGAACACCTTCCTCCACAATATGCCCTTCACCGACCGGCTGGACTACATCAGCAGTATGGGCAACAATCATGGCTATGCGCTGGCGGTCGAGCATCTGCTCAGCCAGGGCGCACGCTGGACTCCCCCAACTTACCGCGCTGAGGCTATTCGCGTGCTGATGGTCGAACTGACCCGTATCGTCAACCATATGTGGGCGATTGGCTTCCTGCTCAATGACCTGGGCGCATTCTTCACCCCGGCGCTGTACGCGATTGCTGAACGCGAACGCATCCTCGACTTCTTTGAGGCCACTGCTGGCAGCCGGATGATGTGCAACTACATGCGCTTTGGTGGCGTGTTCAAAGACCTGCCAGAACGCATCCACAGTGTAGCGAACCTGGTCAATGACCGGGTGCGCGATTTCAACACGATGGATTATCTGACCGAACTCATCAATGAGCGCCTGCCCCGTGCGGTGGACGAACTCGACCAGTTCCTGACCGACAGTGAAATTATTAAAAGCCGTTCAATCGGTGTCGGCTACCTGCCGCCCGAAATGGCGATTGCTTACAGCGCCGGCGGACCGCTGCTGCGTGCCAGCGGTGTGCCTTACGATGTACGCCGCGCCGACCCGTACAGCATCTACCCCGAACTCGACTTTGATGTCGCGGTACGCTATAACGGTGATATTTATGATCGCTATCTCATTCGTATGGATGAGATGCGTGAGAGCATCCGTATTCTGAAGCAGATTCTGCCCCGCCTGGAACGGACGGCAGGTGAAAACGTATTCGGCCCCAAACAGCACACGCCGCGTGTTCCCCTGGGCGAAGCCTATGGCCGTGTTGAAAACCCGAAAGGCGAACTCGGATACTATGTGGTTTCGGCGGGCGACGAAAAAGGGCCGCAGAACCCCTGGCGCTATCACGTCCGCGCCCCAAGTTTCATTAACCTGACTGCCCTGGGTGAGATGTGCAAAGGCCATAAAGTCGCGGATGTCGTCGCCATTCTGGGCAGTATTGACATCGTGCTGGGCGAAACAGATCGTTAATCATTAAGGGGCTTGATGAAAGCCCCTTGCTTACACAGTTCAATTCGGAATACCAAGCGGGGCAGCTTGATTCACCCCGTGCCATCTGAAGGAGCCAAAATGTACGGAAAAGGCATTGCTAAAGGCCTGTTCGTCACATTCAAACACTTTTTCAACACCTATGTTGACGATATTCGCTATGCTGGTCGTAAATATCTGCGCCAGGATAACTTTCAGGTTCGCCAGGGTTTGCAACCATCCGGCGCATACACGGTCATGTATCCAGAAGAAAAAATCGCCGTCCCCGAACGGTTTCGTTTCGTACCTTTCCTGGTCGTGGAAGATGCTGACCATCCTGAGCGCCCCGGTGAAGACTGGTGTACCAGCTGCGGTATCTGCGCCAAAGTATGCCCGCCACAGTGCATCTGGATTGTGCGCGGCACAAACCCGGAAACAGGCCGTCCCGTCCCACAGCCGGATGCGTTCTATATTGATACCGACATCTGTATGAACTGCGGATTTTGCGCGGAGTTCTGCCCGTTCGACGCGATCAAGATGGATCACGACTACGAAATGGCGAGCTATGACCGCACCACCGCGCATATTCATGACAAAAAGCGTCTCTCCAAGCCGCTGTCATACTGGAAAACCATCGCACCCACCCGCGCTCTGGAAGAGGCGGTTGAACGTGGCCAGTGGGAGCATAACGACATCGCGAAGGCCATGAAAAAAGCCGGACAGCCCACCACACCACCCACACCGGAAAATATGTGGCTCAAGCCGGAACCACCCGCTCAGGCGGAAGAACCCGCAGCCACCCCCAAAGCGCCGGCGGCCAAGAAAGCTGCCCCCGCTGCAGGTGAACCAGCGACGGATGGTGACAAAAAGCCCAAATTTGATAAACAGGCCATGCTCGCCAAAATCAGGGCGAAGAAGGCCCAGAAAAGCGATTAGTAGAACACAGGGGGCGGTCAACACCGCCCCTATTGATGAATCTAGAGAAATAAGGTCGAATTATGGCTTCTGATCAGATTACCCGCAACCATTTGGTCACGCTGTTACAGGGAAGAATCGCCCATCTCACCTTTGAGGATGCAGTAGCCGACTTTCCGATGAACCAGATCAACACCCGGCCACCAAATGTTCCTTATACGCCCTGGCATCTGATCGAACATCTGCGGATCGCCCAATGGGATATCCTGGAATATATCCAGAATCCACAGCATGTCTCCCCCAAATGGCCGGAAGGCTACTGGCCGTCACCAGACGCGGAAACCGACGCCGCCGGGTGGGAAAACACCCTCAAGGGATTCCGTGACGACCTGCAAGCCCTGGTAGAACTGGTTCAAAACCCGGCAACGGACCTATACGCGCCGATCCCGCATGATAATCACGGCCATACCATTCTGCGCGAAGTTTTTTCAGTTGCCGACCACAACGCTTATCATGTCGGGGAACTGGCAATCCTGCGCCAGGTAATGGATAACTGGCCGAAATAACCAATGCACTCCATAATTTTTCTTATCCGCGTTATAATTATTTTACTGTAATCAAAATCCGATACAGGAGTTATGGATGAGTAAGCAACTCGAACAAGTGATGGCGGCGCTTAGTACCGTTATTGAACCAGAACTGCACCGTGATATCGTAAGCCTGAATATGGTGCGCGATCTCGAAATTGAAGGCGATATCGCCCGGTTCACGATTGTCCTGACCACCCCGGCCTGCCCCCTGAAAGATGTGATTGCCCAGTTATGCCGGGATGCAGTGGTGGGCAAGGTAGTGGGAATCGCCCACTTAGACATCAAATGGGATTCGCAAGTCCCCACAGACCGGAAGATTCACGGCCTGTTGGATGTACCCATGCGTAGTTTAATCGCGGTTGCCAGTGGTAAGGGTGGTGTGGGTAAAAGCACCGTGTCTACCAACCTGGCGGCGGCGCTGGCTCAGGCCGGGGCGCGGGTGGGGCTGATTGATGGGGATATTCTGAACCCCAATCTGCCAACGATGACTGGCCTGGGTTATGGTCGGCCTGTGGTTATGAACGATAAAATGGTGCCGCTGGAAGCCTACGGTTTCAAGCTGATGAGTACCGGCTTTCTCACTCCGCCGGACAAACCCATGATCCTGCGCGGGCCAATGCTTCATGGCGCAATCCGCCAGTTATTCACGGATGTGGACTGGGGGCAGCTTGATTACATGATCGTTGACCTGCCACCAGGCACGGGTGACGCACCACTCTCGCTGGCGCAGTCTTTCCCGCTGACGGGCGTGATTATCGTCACGCAGCCCCAAGATGTCGCCGTTTCCGACGCGCTCCGTAGTCTGGCGATGTTCGAGACGCTCAACGTCCCGACACTGGGCATTGTTGAGAATATGGCCGGTGACTTCTTCGGGGAAGGCGGTGGGGAAAAACTGGCTAAGGAACGGGGTGTTCCCTTCCTGGGGCGCATCCCGCTGAACGCTGAAGTGCGAAAAGGCGGTGACTTTGGGCGGCCTATCGTGATTGCCGACCCGGAAAATCCTGCCGGACAGGCTTTCCACCAGTTAGCGCAGACCATCGCGGCGCGGGTGAGCGTGGTGATGCTCCAATCGGCGGATGTCATCCCGCTGAACATCATTGGCTAACCAACAACACCGCATCATCAACAGTAAGGGGCGTCTCCAACCGAGCGCCTCTTTTTTTGTTGCTTAAGTTCCGGGCAAAGCTAATCATCCAGCCCCATCACCCGGATGTCGTCGCTTGTCCCCACCGGGTTATAGCGCCCGATCAATGCCCAGAACAGGAAATTCAGTATCAGCGCCACAATAAAACCGAATAGTGCCTCATCATACAGTTTCCAGAAAACGGCGTAACGCTGGATTAGGATGCCAATTACCAACATGAACAACCCCACCAACCGACGACGACGACGCTCCGCACGCTGTACCATCAACATAATAATCGTAAAACTGCCTGCCAGCAGAATGAATGAACCCCAATCCATGACCACGTCCCTTTTCTCGTCGTTTCCGGCGTTATTATACTGCCCGCTGAGGCGTGGCGACCAGTGCATTCCCTGGCTGATTTCGTTTTTTGCGATGTCGGAGTCTTGTGCCTCCGGCACGCAGTGTTTTGTTGCATGATGCAGTGAATTTGCCGCAGGTTGCCACTTAAAACATGGTTCAGACCAGGTCGCCAAGCGAAGAAATGACATCTTTTTGCCGCATTACGGACTCTTGCTTCCATTGCCGCGAGTGCCGCAACCCAGGTGATTAGTCGTCAGTTTCCATTGGTCAGCAGAAGCAGGGGTGAGACAGCGAGATGGATACATCATGGCAAGATAGCTCCCGAGTTTTATAACCGGTTAGCTGGATAGCCGATCAAATGAAACGCAAGGATGCTCATAAGTCAAATCATTCCTCTACTTCCACGATAGCACAAAATCGGGCACAAGAGGGGGAGATTTGTTCAAACATTTGTTCAAAAACAGTAGTAGCGCGTCAGAAATATTGAGTCTTGTGTGCGTGGATTACGGAAGGACAGCAGGAGATCATTCCTGTCCAAAATCGGAAATATGCGCAATTTCGCTTTACAGTGGCATTTATACAGAGAATTCATTACAATGAGTCTGGTCGGTCTATCTTACGACGATTCAATACAGTTTCTCACACCACTCATAAAAACCGTATCATCGATTCATCCGTGTCAGGAGTGTATGTCATGCTTGACATCAACGTATCAAATGAGCAGCAAATCACACTGGTCGAAGTCCGTGGCCGTATTGACAGCATGAACGCCCATCAACTCGGCGAGGGCCTTTCCGGCGAAATTGATAACGGTCACATCCAACTGGTGCTTGACCTGTCTCAGGTTGACTATATGAGCAGCGCCGGGCTACGTGAAATCGTATCCGCTCTCAAAAAAGTCCAGGGGCAAGGGGATGTTCGGTTGGCGCAACCGTCGCCTCGAGTCCGTGAAGTCTTGGAAATGGCAGGGTTAGACACAATCTTCCGAATTTTCGATACGCAGGCTGAAGCTGTGGGCAGTTATTAACAATCCGTAAATTTCTGTAACCTGAACGACCGGGGGAGCGGCGGATGATGCAAGAAACGCGAACACAAATACCCGGCCTACTCGAACACATCGCGGCAGCCTGTGCTTTTGTTGGCAAGGCCGCACAGGACGCTGGGCTTGATGAACGCACCGCTTATCACTGCCAACTGGCAGTAGATGAGGCCTGTACCAATATTATTGAACATGGCTATCAACTCAAAGGCGCGGACAAAATCATTGACATCATATGCCGCTATGATTTTCGCGCCTTTGCGATCATTCTTATTGACGATGGACCACCATTTAATCCGTTACAGCGCGAGTCTCCTAACCCGAAAGCCGCCTTACATGAACGCACTACTTCCGGCGGCTGGGGCATCCACTTTATCAGGCAAATGATGGATGATGTCCATTACGAGTGGAGGGGACGCAACTATTTTTCGATGGTTAAACGGCGGATCGGGTAAAGCTATAGGGCGAATCAGCGGCTTTCCCGGTGCGCGATCTGCGTTAACTTCTGTTTGTTACAAATAATGATGTGCTTCTTTGTGAGAAGAATAATTTCATCCTGCTCGAATTTTTTCAGGGTGCGGTAAAGCACCTCACGCGCTGTTCCCACGACAGATGCCATGTCCTGCTGGGACAAAAACCTCTTAATCCGAATACCATCCTCAGCCATTTGCCCTTCAGCATCCGACCAACTGACTAACACGGCGGCCAGACGCGACGGCACGTCTCGAAAAGCCAGGTTATGGATTAACATCGCAAATTCGCGCAGCCGCCGCGTCACCAACTCCAGCATAAATACCCGTAAATCCGGGGAGAATCCCAGCAGTTCGAGCAGTGAATCAGGAGAGAGATAGACCAACTCGGCAGCGCTAATGGTTGTCGCAGAATAGGGATTCATCTCACCTGTCGAAAGTGACTCGGCGCCAAAACACATACCAGCGACAAGCACACACAAAATCTGCATCTTATCCTGAGACTGACGAAACAGCTTCACCCGACCGGAAACCAGAATATATAACCCTGAAGGAGGGTCGCCCTGCTGGTAAAGGGATTCGCCTGAAGGTATCGATAACAGGCAGGAGTGCCGCGCCATCTGACCGAGCGTCTCCGGCAGTAGGTTCGCCAGGGAAGGGATATCGGTCAAGAGGTCAAAGTCAACAGCCACAATCTGTACTCTACTTCTGTTCCAAGCGGGTAAACACATATGAACAGGTTGAGCAAAACAGCGCCCTGCCCTTGCGAGCACTGCCTATCCTGGACTTATACAGATGACTGCAAAGTCAGATTTGAAGGACAACCTAACTCATCTATCTTGAAGATAATGATACGTCCCGCTTCCATCCGAATAATACCGTGATCCTCTAGTTGGGATAAATAACGGGTCACCACTTCGCGGGCTGTCCCAGCAAATTCCGCCAGGCGTTCATGCGTCATCGGGACAACAAGATGCCCATCTGAGGAAACAGCATACGTCAGCAGGCAATCATTGATACGCCAGGAAACTGTCCAGGCGCCCAAAGTCTCACTTAAATGCGCAATATGCGCCAATCGCTGGCTCGAAACCTGTAGGAGCGCCTGGGTTAGCTGTGGTTCCTCATAAATCAACCGTTGGAGATCAGCGCCAGGCAGCACAGCTAATGTCACTTCAGTCACGGCCATTGCATTCGCCAGGTTGGTGTCGCCGTCAAAGAGCGGGCAGGTTCCAAAACACTTCTTGGAGTTCATCACACACAGTCCCTGGACACGCCCACTTAAGGACTCCTTGATAATCCGCACCTGACCGTTTACAACAAACCATACCCCGGCAGCGGGATCACCCTCAAGAAAAATGGATTCACCGGCTGCGTAGGTACGTCGAATCATCACGCGCGCCAAGCACTCCAATTGTGCCTCGGTGAGCCGGTCAAAGACCGGCATCTCCCGCAGTTCTTTGACCTTTACCGGATAATCTCCCAGCAAACCTCTATCTCCTCCAGACGAGCTTTTAAGATCACAATCGCCCAACCCCTACGAACCAGAACGCCAGCCATTAATGTTGTTCAGATCAAGCAGGTCGGCAGGCGGCAGGAAATTGTCACAGGCCTGCGCAGTTTCCGGCAGGTCGACACGCGGGGCGACCAGCGGTGTCTCAGGGCTGAAATAGTTCCATGCCGCCCGTGAAACGCCCTCAACCAACGGCCACAAACGATTAAAGTCCTGAAATTCGGCCTGTTCCCAAAGGTAGACTGCAATCACGTAATCATGACCATTCGGCGGAAACACGATCCCCGCATCCCCGACCATATCGGAAATCCAGCCATTCTTATGTGAAATACGCACCCCCACCGGGATGCCACCCTGAAGTAACCGGAGCAGATCATTGGCGCTCATCAGTTCCAGCATCTGGCGACATTCCGTCTGCGTGAATTCACCATCTGGATATGCCGCCATCAGCCCGGAACCATAGTTGGCACAGTCGTAGATCATTTCAAACATCGTCCCCATATCCTCAGCGGTTGTCTGGTTATAGGGGTCGGCATCGGTACTGAAATTGGGGTTCGGGTTTGTCTGTGGAGCGGGAATTGAGCCAAGCTGCTGCCCTTCAATACCCAGCACAAAAGGCGCGGTGATATAACTGTTCTCAGCACCAATATACTGTGTATTCTCTGCCATATCCTGCAGACCGACAAAAATGTCCCGTTGGCCACTGACGCGATCTCCGATAATTTCCATCATCAAGTTGGATGAGGAGTTATTACTGCACAACAGGGAGTTCGCCATCAGAAAGGCTTCATCCTGCGGCACAGGGAACCAGAGATGCCGGAAGTAATCAATGAGAATCTCGACTTTGGCGGTGCTGGCCGCTGAAAACGCGACATCGCCCAGGATATTCACTTCTTCCCCGGTGGTCAGATCCATGATGAACACCGAGCCAACCGAGGTTTGCCCGTCGTAAATAAAGCCCTGGGAGTCCAGGTAAGCGGTAATCATGTTCTTGAGCGTATCAATATTGCCGGACTGCGCCGCGGCCTCAACAATCGGGAGTTGCACAATACGGTTATCCGGACGACGCAGGGCGGCATCAACTAGAGGAATCGCACTATCCACGTCCATCACGTATCCGCCAGAACCAGACCGTAGGGTCAGAGTTTGCAGGTCAAATTCAGCATCCCCGGCAGTTCGGTCATAACGAGCAGCAACATCTCGTAGATATTGTTCCAGTAGATTCTGCTGGTAGTCTGCTGATAGAGGAATATCCACAACGGCTTCCGATTCGCGCCCTAACAGGTAGTTGAAAAATCGCAACCAGAAACTCGCCTCCACATCGCGGGTCGAGCGTGCTGAGGCCAACATCACCTCATTGTTGCTGCGAAACCCCACTGCGGAGGGTTCAAGCAGAATCGGATTGTCATGATAATACAACACCACCGGCTGTGAATATGACTCATCCAGATAGGTCGTCGCCTCGCGTGGGAGCAGATTACCCACCCTTACGCCGGCTACGGATACATCCGCTGGAAGGCGTTCCTGCTGCTGGCTGAAGCCCACCAACTCAATCACAAACAGGCCAATCGCACCAAAAATCATCAACGCCGAAAAAATCTGAATAATGGGCAATCGTCTGCGTCTACGTTGTCGTGTTCCTAATCCCGTTACAGTCATCGCTCTATTCCATCACAGTTTGTCTCGTACCAAGCGCTTGCTGCACCGCTCGGTAGTGGAAATCGTATAAACTCGGCAATTCGGCTATATCCTGCCACTTGTATCCCAGCAGTTCACGACTGACTGCTCCGATACGGTTCTTGGGGGTACACAGATAAGCATAATCCATGTGGGATGACCCGGTAAGTTCCATCGCCACCAGCGGTCCCACGTCAATTTGCATTTCCAGTTCTTCCATCAGTTCTCGAGCCAGCGTAATGTCCGGGGTTTCACTACGCCCCACCCACCCACCGGGAAGCCCCCAGGGATTGTGAGGGTGAAACACATGATTCACCAGCAGCAGACGGCCCTCGTCATCAAAAATGACACCGACCACCCCGGCGGAAAATTTGGCCTGACGCCAGCGCCACATAAAATACGCCAGGGTCACTAGCCAGGGCATCCGGCGCAGTGCGGCGGCCACACGGTGCATCCAGGGTCTATCATTCATCAATTTCGTCCATCCAAACCTCATCTATGTATCCCCATACCCCACGATGTTTAGTGTAACCAGGGGCAAGAGCAGCGTCAACGTTAAATGCCATATATCCTTAACAATCTCACATTCCGCTCTAATTAAGATTAGCCCTGGTCAGCACGAAATATCGAATATGCTATACTAACAATTGAGCATAAACAAAGTGGATTCACCCACTCAAAGCTGGGTATTATGGCTCATTTTAGCCCTATTCGGATTTCTAGTTTGGGTCAGGTGGAAGACGTTGTCCGGTGACTTTTTAAACATCTTTGTGCGCCCGCCTGGTGATTTGCTGTTCTTCCTGGCAGTGATCGCCACCAGCCAGATGGGGTTGTTTATGGCGCTCAGCCAGCGCCTGCACTACCGGTCTCATCGTGACCTGGGACGGTATGTAGTGGCCTCCCTGGGGATTACAGTCGCCTGGGTGATTCTGATGGCAGGGGCCATGTTCGCGCTGCTGACCAACCAGAATGCTATAACCATCATTCCGCCACTGGAACGCGCTGTGAACGTCGTCGCAATTCTGCTGCTGACCTGGGCGTTCCTCACCGCCGATCACACACGCTGGGGACAAACACCCAACATTATCCTGCTAGTGTTCCTGGTCATTGTCGTGCTGGGCTATATCATCACCGGGGTGCAGTGGCCGGAACAGGTAGCGACCAGCGACTTCAACCTGAGCGCATTCGGTATCGCCTGGACATTCACACCGGCGGTGCTGGCGCTGCTGGGACTCATCTTTGTGGCAGTCTATTTCCGGCTCATCACTGATGCCCCGCTAAAATTGGTCTTTTTCGCTGTGCTGCTCCTCGGCTACGGCGGGTCACTGCTGCAAATCACCCAGGGAAACCTGATCGAGCATTATTCCGGCCCGGCGCGACTGGCATTCCTCGGCGCGCTGATGCTGATGCCGGTTATCATCTATCGAACAGTCATTCGTAACCTGGAAGGGGATGTTTTAGCCGCATCCAGAGAAATGCCGCCGGTGACACCGGAACATGCAGGCCAGCAGGAGGAGGCGCAGCGCTCGATCCTCATATCCAACCCGGCCAACGTTCCCACCATTTCACCGCTCCAACGCGATTCGGTTCACCTGCTGCGTACCCTGGGGTTAATTCTGGAAGGGGCTTCTCCTTCCGATATCCCAAAACGGGTCGTCACAACCATCATAGACACATTAAAAGCAGATGTAGGGGTGCTGCTTACCCTGCAAGACGCCAACTATGCGGATATTGTATTCGCCTATAACCGGGTACTCGATGCGCCAATCTCGGCGCTGGCACTGAACCTTGACCAGCAGCCGACACTAGTAAACGCTATTGAACGCCAGCTACAGCGCCCTCTGTATCCGGATCGCAATCTGGATGAACTCAAAGACCTCTATAACCGGCTGGATATTGAACAGATTGGCCCGGCCTACTTCCAGCCACTGGTCAGTAACAAGGAACTCATCGCGGTTCTGATTATCGCGATGCCCTATGCTGGGAAGGAAATCGAAGACGCGGAAACGGAACTGCTCAAAGGCATGGCAATTATTGCCGGGAATTTGCTCTCATTGAGCTACGCCGCCCGTGACGCCCGCCTCAAGGCGGAAGAACGCGCTATCCACGCTATGCTACAAGGCAAGTCACTGGAAGATATACAGGATGGCACGGTACTGGCGGCGCACCAGGAAATGCAGGCCAGCCTCGCATTTTCACGCGAGCAAGTGACCGACCTTACCCGACAGATTATGCAACTTCAGATCGAACTCGACCATGAACGTAACCGTGTAACCCAGGTTCTGAGCGACACCGAAGAAGGATTGTCGGTTTCCCAGCGCATGATTGCGATTAATGAGGAGCAGCAGAAGCTTCGGGAAGAACGTGACCAATTGGCGGCACGTTTACAGGAAGCAGAAACGGCACTGGCGGGCGCGACTGCCTCCGGGAACGAACATGTCCTCAAAACCATGATCGAAGGGCTAAAACGCGAAAAAGATGACCTTGTTACGCAGCGTCAGCGCCTGCAAGACGAATTGAACATGCTCCGTACCGAAGGACAGACCCCAACCTTGCCCCAAACAATGCAGAATGTGGTCGAACAAATGGGGCAGGAAAAGGCGCGTCTGGAACAAGACCGTGACCAACTCCAGAGCAAATTGACCGATATTGAGCTACAACTCAGGGCGCTTGGCATTGAAAACACTGAAGACGGCCTAGCGCAGCTTATCAGCCAGCTTGCCGAGCAGCGGGCGCGCCTCCAGGTACGCAACGACGCCTTAGAGTTAGAGAGAGACGCCCTGTTAAAGGAGCGTAAACAATTCGAGGCGCACCTGGCCGAAGAGAAAGAGCGTGAAACGCGCATCCAAACGCTGCAAACCGAAATCAAAAATCTCGCGTCAGATCGCGAAGCCTTAACGCGGGAACGCGACCAGTATCGCGCCGACCGTGATGAGGCGATTGCGACGCTGAATACCACCAAGCAGCACCGTGCCCGCCTACTGGCCGATGCCGCTGGATTCCAGATCGAACTCACTGAAAACCAAGAAGTACAGCTTAAGCTGCGCGAACAAATCAAGAAAAATGAACAGCAGCAGCAGGAATTGAGCGCAGAACGTGACCGGTTGATAACCGAAAATCAAATTCTCAGCACCGAGCGCGACCAACTTCTGGCGCGGCTAGATGGCGACCGGGAACGTTTGAAACAGTTAGGCGACGATAGCGTAGGTTCGCTGACTCGGATGATCGAGGAAGTCTCACAGCAAAAGATGCAGATTGAACAGGAACTGCGCCAAACGCAGGCCGCGCTGGAAGCCGTACAGCAACAGCAGGCCACACCACCCCAACCCGTTGACAATGCCATGCCGCAGGCAGCTATCAGTAATCGTGACCAGGTGCTTGGCACTGTCCAGGAACTGCGCACGCCACTGACCTCCATCGTCGGTTATACAGACCTGTTGATTGACGAATCAGCCGGAATTCTGGGGGAAATGCAGCGCAAGTTCCTGCAACGTATCGCTGCCAATGTAACCCGACTGACGTTTATGTTGGATGATCTGACCCGTATGGTGGCTTTGGATGAGGGTGAACTCGGTTTAACGCCCGAGCCGGTAGATGTGGTAGCCCTCGTTGAGGATGTCCTCACTCGTTCGACTAATCAGTTCCGCGAAAAAGGGCTGACTCTCAGTTTCGATCTGCAGGACAACCTCCCCCCGCTGCGGGCTGACCGAGACGCGCTTGGGCAGATTGTCACGGAACTACTGACAAATGCGTACCTGGTGTCCCCGCCGAACTCACGGGTTTATATCACTGCTCACCGCCAGGAAGTCAAACTCGCAAACAGCAAAATATTTGACGACCCGAAAGACAGTATTCTGATTTCGGTGGAAGACAGCGGCGGCGGCATTGACCGTGATGACATGCAGCGTGTTTTTTCCCGCAAGTACAAGGCAACAAACCCCCTTGTCCAGGGCTTAGGCGATACCGGGGTTGGCCTTTCTATCGCAAAATCACTCGCCGAAGTCCACAGCGGCGCACTATGGTTAGAAACCCGGCCTGGTGTTGGCAGCATTTTTTATGTTGCCTTCCCTGTCGCCGTAGAGTTGGAGGTCTAAGACACCTGGATGCCACGCGACATTGGAAATGAAATCATCGTCGCCATCGCAGCTATCGGTATTCTGGCTTTCGCTTTTGTATTTGCTATCATCCTGTCACTCTCCAATACAGCCGATACCAGCCTCACGGCAACGGTCAGTAATACGACACAGGCGACAACCGGCACGGAAGTTGTGGTCTTGGCATCTTCAACTCCGACAGAGGAGCCACCATCCGCTACGCCCTTGCGGATTGTCCCCCGGCAGTCCGACACGGCAACGCCAAGCCGAGTAGCACCTTCCCCCATATCCACACGGAAACCATCAGCTACACCTACGCCAACGCGGACACCGACCATAGCGCCATCATCCACCCATACCCCTACTGCGACCACGTCTCCCACACCAATACTCATCGTGACTGAGGGGCTAGGTATTTTGCCTACGCCCACTGGCGCGTTAAGCCCTACGACGGTGATTGCAACCCAGACACAGGCCTGCACCGTACCTTCCGGTTGGGTGGTCTACGTCGTCCAGCGGGGTGACACCCTGTTTTCTATCGCACAGGGCAGCGGCAGCACCGTCAGCAGCCTGCAGGCGGCGAACTGCCTGGGGAATATCAACAACATTTTCGCGGGGACACCGATCTATGTTCCCCGAACGCCGGACAGGGCCACACGCAGCCAATCGCCCTACCCCAGCGGTGGGGTGCAGCAGCCCAGAGCATTAGCAGTCGAAGGATGTACCAACCAAGGAGCGCAGATCACCAATTTGACACCGGGGCAAACAGTCAACGGTGTAATTACACTGCGCGGTACAGCCAATGTTGATCAATTCTGGTATTACAAAATCGAGGTACGCCCGGACTTCGCCAGCACATATAACTTCTACAGTCGTTCAGAGACGCCTGTCATGCAAGGCATACTAGGGTTAGTGGATACAACTATCTTCGAGTCCGGTGCTTACTGGATACGGCTCACCGTTCTGGCGAACAGCAGCGGCAATATCGCCCCCTGTACCATTCCGGTTATCATTAACAATCCGTAAAGGTAATAATTGCAGCATAACCAATCCCTATTCAGACCAACAGCAGAAAACGCCCAATACGGATATAATTAAAAATGCAAATTTTGGGATTTCTGCTGTTATGGCTGAGTTGGCGACAAACCACACATTCATCATCCTCGCCTCAAACCAGGAAGGCGGCCAGACTTCGATTCAACTACCAGACCACCCACTGATAGTTGGGGCATCCTCGCAGGCGGACTTCCAGATCAGTGGTCGATACCTTTCGCGCCGTCACATATCCATCAGCAAGGTCGGCGGTCAAATTCTGGTCACCGACCTGGGCAGCAAGAACGGCACCTACCTAAACGGGGAACGACTTACCCCGGAACGCAGCTATTCATGGCAGCCAGGTGCCCCGCTCCAGGTTGGTTCGGTTCAGCTCACCCTACAGGTTGTTGATGCGCCCAGCACGTCTACACATTTTGAACTTCAAGCAGATTCGTCGCACTTGACGGCTGGAGTCCCGGCAAATCTATCGCTGGCATACGAAGGCGATCAACCCGAACAGGTCTATTTTGAGGGGTACGCCTTTAATGGCGGACTGACCTTCATTCTTGATCCATCTGAGGCGGCTGTTCAATCCGGCAAACTCACAACAACCCACGTCACAGCATACCCAAACCGTATCCATTTGGGGGGCGCGCGTATACCGGTTGAGTTCACCGCCTTTACAACCAGCGGCCTGTTTGATCGCCTGGAAACCAGTGTTCGCATTCGCCCACCGTATCACCTATGGGTACTGCTTCTGCTGTTGATCGCCATCGCTATCAGCGTGCCAACCGTCATCCTGCCGGGAATTTTCAGGGAGATTACGCCAACCGCACCACCTGTCGTTATCTTGATTACCGAGGAAGCGACCAATACGCCGGAACAAACGCCCGAGCAAACACCGGAAGCGACTAATCCGCCCGAAACCGCGACACCAGTTTCATTCGATGACTCTGGCATATTGCCAACAATTGCCACCGAAGAGCCAACGGCCACTGAAATTCCCGCGTGTTTTTCCCAGTGTGCAGCATACGGCTGGCCGGATCGGGTTGTTCAGCCAGGAGAAACATTGTTTAGCCTGGCGCAGTCGGCAGGGGTCAGCGTTTCGCTGGTCGCACGGGTCAACTGTATTGACAATCCGAATACCATCTACGCCGGACAAACCATCTGCCTCCCCTGCTCTGACGCGGATGGCGATGGGGTCTGCGATAATGTGGACAACTGCCCCTCTGTCAGCAATCCTGACCAGGCAGATAGCAACGACGACGGTATCGGGGATGTCTGCACGCCGCCCCTGACCCTGGAATGGGAAACCATGCCCCCCAGCCAGATGACGAACATGGTGTGCGAAGGGATTCCATCGAACGCCCAAGCGACGGTACGTGCAGTGAGCGGCCTTGGTATCACACAGGTCACCGTGGAACTGTCAATCGACGAGCATGGCACATCGAATCCGGTGGTATCCAGCAGCGGGTCAGACCTATATACCTTCGGAGTCCAGATTCCTGGCGATGTCCCCATGAGCAGCACAGGCGGCTCGGTGCGGGTCACGGCTCAGGACGCAGCGGGGCGTTCGGCGACGATCAGCACCACTTTCGCCATTACGCACTGCGCGCCACCACCAACCGCCACGCCCACCGGACTCACCGTAAGCTGGGTATCACGCCCACCGACAGAGATGACCACCGACAATTTCTACTGCCCGCAAAACAGCAGCAGCGCCGAAGTCGTCGTGCAGGCCAGCAGTCAGTCGGGAGTCGAAACAGTCACGGCCAATGCCCACTTTGGCGACGAAGACTTCCCCTTAACCGTTGAACCCCGCAGCGGCGGGCGCTATGGCTTCACCCTCGACCTGGAAGATGCGGCTTTCGCCGGACTGGGCGAAGCCAATGGCACTGTCACGGTCAACGCAACGGATAAACGCGGGCAGGAAAAAGAACTCACTGCGCCGGTTAGCACCGTGTCTTGCAGCCTGGATGTGACCTGGTCTACGCAGCCAGGGTCAGCCGTTTCCGCGAATAACGCCCTCTGCCCGTCCACACCATCCTCCGTATCCGGGGTGATAGCCGTCTCCGTCCCCAGCGTAGTGGATGATGCCGGAGTCACGGCCAATGTCACCGCAACCGGACTCAATAAGGCGCTGACCATCACGCCATTGGGCAACGGGCGCTATCGAGTGAGTCTCGACCCTGACGCGCTGGGCATTACCTATACCGGCGCGGCGGTTATCCGTGCCACCGTGCGCGACCAGCGGGATGAAATGTATACCCTGACGTCCAATGTCGAGATTCAGGATTGCACACTCCACCTTGACTGGGAAACCCTGCCGGATAGCGTGATCGCCGGCAGCAACGCGACCTGTCCAGCCAACCCGGAACGCACCAGCGGCACAGTACGCGCTTCGTTACCCGAAGCAGTGAAGCGTACATCGGCCAGTATTGAAATTCAGGGGACATCATATCCACTGGTTGTTCGCCCCAATGTTGCCGGACCAGGCACCTATGGTGTGGATATTGACGCCTCGGTGCTGCCGCCGGTTGATTCCAATGTGAATACCATTCATTTCAGAGTGGAAGACATCGCAGGCGGGGAATATGACCTGACGACCACGATCCGCATTGTGGACTGCCGGGGTGACTTGACCTGGATTATTCCCCCACCGCCACAGCTCGCCCTGACCGTCTGCGAGACAATCCCGTCGCTGGGTCATGTCGTCCGGTTACAGGCGCAGATACCTTCTTTAGTGCCGCCGGGTTCGGTCACGGCAGAAGGCCGCGATTTCACGGGTGGCGTGGTGCAGTATGCGCCGGTGACATCCCCCTCCCAAGGAGTGTTTGAGTTTGCAATCAGCAGTGTTCCCGCTGGAACTACGGTTGGAGACAATCTGGTCGTGCGGGCTTTCGCACCTGACCACCGGGAGACACCGTTCATCACCACCCAGATTGTCGAATGCCCTGACCGCCCTCTGCGGAGTGCGCCAGTACCACCCGCAACTGATACGCCTCCGCCCACACCAACCCATACGCCGGTATCCCCCACACCGATACCAACGCATACCCCTGTACCGCCAACAGCTACGCCTATCCCCACTACAGCGCCCACCGCCACACCGATACCCCCCAGTGCAACATTTACACCGCTGCCAACGACTACACCTGTTCCGCCTACCGTGACATCTGCTGATACCCCTATGTCGGAATCTACACCAGAGGCAACCGGGGAAGCGGAATGAAACCATTTGATGCCATAGAGGAGTCCTGATTCGTGGTTGTGCCAGACCTGACCAACACAGACCCGCTCATCAACCGAACGATTGAAGGGTATCATTTCATTAAGCGCCTGGGAGAAGGTAGCTATGGGCTGGTTTATCTGGCGCGTCACCCCCGCATCAAAGAGCGCCTGGTCGCTGTCAAATACCTCAAATTGGGCAACCCCAAAGAAACACGCACAGTCGAGCGCGAAGTTGAGATTCTGGCACGCCTGCAGCATCCTAATATTGTAGATATTTACGATACCTACCGTTTTGAGCATTATCAGTTGATTGTGATGGAACTGATTCGCGGGGGCAATTTACAGGATGCGTTAAATAAGATTGGCGGTCTGCTTGACCTGCGTGACGCATTGGAGATGATTGAGAATCTGGCATTTGCCCTGGGTTACGTCCACAATGCCAACATTCTGCATCTTGACCTCAAGCCCGCGAATATCCTGCTCGACCCGGTATCCGAAGGGCAGATGGCACGGTTCGTGCTGACCGATTTCGGTATCGCGCAAATCGTCAACCCGGATTCGCTGCGTTCCACCAGCGTCGTCGGCACACCCAAATATATGTCCCCCGAACATTTCGGCTTCGGCAACAATAAGCCGGACAACCGTTCTGACATTTACTCCTTAGGTGTTATTCTCTACCAACTCATTACCGGACATGTCCCTTTTCAGTCACCGCAGCTGCTGGAAATTCTCAACCAGCACGCCTATACCCCGGCACCAGCCCCATCTCAGGATACACATGGCATTCCTCCGGCGCTCGATCAGATTGTGCTAAAAGCGCTGGCAAAAAACCCTGCCGAGCGTTTTCAGTCAGCGAACGAAATGGGCAGCGCCCTACGAGAATTGCGCTTTGGGGTGATGTCCAGCCTGCAACCAGACCCCAGGCGTGCCAGCATTGCGGCGCTAGGGGAAATCGCCCAGGCAAACGGCGAAATCATGACAATGCTGGACGAACAATATCCTCCCCCAGTCACCACGCGGTTCAATCTGGTCATTATGAAACCGGATGGCACACAAGAGCATACCGGTTTTGAAAAAACGTCTGTCATTGTTGGGCGGGAACAAGGTGTAGACCTCCTGCTTGACCAGCACACAGTTTCACGCCGTCACGCCAGGATTGATTGTGATAAAAACGGCAATCTCTTTATCACCGATTTACAAAGCGCAAACGGCACCTATCTGGACGGAGTACGCCTGTCACCGCAGGAGCGCATTCTTTGGACGATCAATCAGTTCGTTCAGATACGGGGCTTCCTACTGCAAATTGGCGACCTCGCCGGGAGTCAGCCGGAAGAAGAATCCGAGGTATTCACCTCCGACCAGGTACTACACCTGCTCAACGAAGTCCAAAACCGTCGCAGCAAGCCGCTGGTACATACGCAGCTTTCCCCTGCGATCATTTACATTGAACCGGGTAAACCCCAGTATGTTCAGGTGCAGGTCGCGCCCGAAAACACGCCACTGGCACGGTACGAATTGCGCGCCAAACCGGGGCCGGGACTCTCCGAAAGATGGTACACTCTCCCGGCGGGACAGGTGATCCGCCCGAATGAAACCTATACGTTTGATTTTATTGTGAGTGCACCACCAATCGGCACGATAGGTGGTGAAATTCATGAAATCGCCCTTGAAATTGTGACCGACCAGCCGGAGATTCCGAGTTCAATTCAGATACTCAAGATGCGCGTCGTCGCCATGACACGATTCACGGCGGCGCTGCGCCCCAGCGAAGTCTCACACCACCGCCGCCGTCGTGCAGAATTGACTGTTTCCAATCATGGCAACCAGCGTGAAACCTTCACCTTTGAAGTCCAGGCGCCAGACGTACTCAGAATCATACCTGAATCGCCTCAGATTGAAGTGCCACCTGGAGAGGAACAAGTCGTCCGGCTGAAGTTCAAACCAACGCGGGACGCTCAGCAAAATCGAAGCCGGTTAGTCTACAGCGTTGCGGTTCACGCAGCATCCGGTATCACTGAACGCTGTAATGGAACTTACATTTTCCGCAAACGACGGCGCTTACCGGTAGGACAGATGCTGGTATGGGCGATCATCGTCATTGTGGCGGCGCGCTGGATTCTGTATGGCGTGTCACTCCCACAGCAGGTTGCTGAAGTTCGCGCCCTGATTGATGGGCTGATCCAGTGGATAGGCGGGTAGTACCGATGATGTACGAAGCGAATCATCCGATTTACCAAATTACGACCACCGGGTCAGACGGCCAGACGCTGCGAATCAAACTCACCGCCAAACCTCTGCTGGTAGGGAGCAACAAAACCGCACAGCTCATCCTGGAAGGCGTGAATATCCTGCCAATTCATGTCCGGTTGATGCTATCTACATCCGGCCAAGTACTATTGACGAACATGGGCGACCCGGACTCGGTCCTATTGGAGAACAAACCGGTTGACTCCTTCACGCCAATCAACTGGAAGCCCGGTTCAGTGCTGAGAATCAACGATTACGTCCTTGAATTGGAAGTCCTGGAAATCACGGGGACATCGGTTCAGCGCGAGCATGTCCATTCAGCGGCGGTTACCCAGGATAACGAGGTGATTAGTCCACCAGGAGATGTCATTGTCTATTGGGGCGATGAGGAGGAAGAAGCAAGTCCTGGCACACTGCACTTTTCCGGCGAAAACCTTCCGTCAGAACCTTTGATTTCAGAAACCGGCCCGGTGGAACAATCCGAACTGCCGCCACCAGAAGAAATGCCTCTGCCGCAACTGGCAGATGACACCAACGACATAGCTACCGATCTGATCGCCGAAACCCGCCCTAGTTATCAAGGGGGAGACAGCACCGAAGCGATGCCATTTTTCCCCTACGGCACACCCGAAGTAGGGTTCGCAGAACAGAAAAACCCAGAACATGAACTCCCCCCCCCGACTGAAAGCGGTACGTTACCCAAAGACTGGAAAAACTCCGGAGGTCTGAGCGCCCAACTAACCATCAACCCGATTTACATGGCCGCCGGGGAACAGGTGCGTATGCCAGTGTCGCTCCGTAACCAGGGCAACCAAGACGCGCAGATACGCTTGGTGATCGCTGGGCTGTCGCGCCAGTGGGTTCAGCAGGCACCAAACACCATTCAACTTGCGCCGGGCGAAACCCAATCCGTAGATCTGCTGCTACATATCCCAGAAAACACCACCGAAATCGCGTTCGACTGCGTGCTGCGTATCTACGATCGGGCAGGCGACGGAGATGCCACCCTGATGCTGCCCTTCGAGATCATACTCAAGGCGCAGCCTATCCTGACCGGTGGACTCAACCCCGCCGAATTACTGCATTCAGCAGAAACTGTGCTGACCATTCAAAATCACACCCAGGCAGACGCGGACATCCTTATCGCCGGACACACCGATAGCGCCTCCATACGGGCTGTACCCAGCTATCCCCAGGTCACGCTCCCGCCCGGCCAGTCCGCGCAGATTCCCATCACCATCCATACTCAGAAGCGTCATTTGCTGCGCCGTCAGCGTATAGCATTTGCCGTTTCCGCGGCCCATAGCAGCCGCGCGCCCCTGAACTTCCCTGGCACCATCGTCATCCCCCCGCGCCTTCCGCTGATACGCTTGTTACTCATCGCTGCCTTAGCCGCGATTCTCGTTTTTGTGCTGCTACTGATGACGCGACCAACAGTAGACAACGCGAGCAACCAACCAGCGCCGACGCCATCGCTAACATCCCCAATTGAGACGGACACAGCGATACCGCCGTCGCAACCAGCAGTCCTGGTGTCGCCATCGCCTGAAAATACCCACATCCCATCCGAAACGCCAACGGTACGACCATCATTGACGCCTACACTGCCCCCGACGGCCACTCACGCGCCATTAATCGGCGCGACAGGCATTTTGCCCACGCCGGTTTCATCACCGCTGGTGACTGCGACATCAGCAAGCAGCGATGCACGAATGCCGGGCTGTGACACACCGATTCCCACCGGATGGCAGCCATATGTGGTGCAACCGGGTGATCGGGTTTTTCGGTTGGCCGTTGATTTTGGGGCGACGGTCGACGAAATCGCCACAGTGAACTGTCTGGCGAACCCGCGCCTGCTTCAGGTTGGACAAATGCTCCTACTACCGCCCAAATAACTGGCGCTAATCATCAGTTTCGAGATGTTCTACGGGGATTTTGAGCACCTGGATCGCATCATTTAACCAGGTCATGACTTTCTTGCAGGCACATTCAGTTCCCAAAGGGCGATAATATAGCATCATGCCTCGGTAATCCCGTTTATACTTTTCATGTTTTAGGGCATCCTGTCTGCTCAGAATTTCGCGCCACTCGATCTTGTGGACAAGCTCCTGAATGGCGGTTCTGACCATCTCATCCGAAGGGGCCACCGACATCTGGGTTACTGACTCTGTAATATCCGCAGCGATCTCTTGGAAACCATTTAGCTGTCCTTCGTATTCATAATTCCTGGGAATTGTTAGCATACCGGCATCTTCTTCCAACCGTGAAGACAGGCTCAGACATAATGTCTGGATTACCTGTAAGCGTGTCACCGCTTCAATGGTTGAAGAGATCATAAAACACATCCTCACATTCTATGTTGACCGATCTTTCATTACATCATATTGCAAAATACCCAAAGCGCGCCTAAAGGATTTTGCGTGATACATGGTGGACAATTTTTTCTACCCTGTTTAGAATTACACTTTAGAGTATAGATGGTCTTGTTAGATAAAGGGTCATGGGAAATTGGCTGACGGACGCAAAAAATCGTGGTTGAGACGATTGGGTAGCTTTCTTGTTTTTCGTATTATTCCGGTTGTGCTGATCGCCGGTATTCTATGGTTTGGCTATAGCGCAGCTCAGGGTATTACCCGCCGGATTGGGGAGCAGGTCGAAGCCAGCCAACGCGGCAACATTTACGCATCCACAGTGACCGCCATCGCATCCACGCTGGAAACGTACACCGCCACCAGCACCGCAACGGCAACCGCCACAGCCACCGCAACCCATACGGCGACCGCCTCGGCGACAAACACCGCAACGGCAACCTTCACCGCAACAGCCACGTTTACGGCAACTGACACGGCGACTGTGACAGCCACCAATACACCCACCGAAACAGCAACCGCGACTGAAACAGAAACGCCCACCGCACAGGCCATCGCGCAGGTATTCGCAACGAATACGCCCCGGTCAGCCGAAGTGACTCTGCCCGCATTGAACACTCTGCCCCCCTCCCCCACAGCGGCGCCCAGCAGCACGCCTACGCCGCTACCGACCAATACCGCAACAAATACGCCCACGGCCACCTTTACACCATCGTCTACTCCCACTGAAACGCCACTTCCACTACCGACTCTCTTGCTCCCGCCACAACCAGATCTGAATCAGGCTGCACCGACCGCAATCCCAACCCAGATGGCTGCCATTGACCGTCATGGGTACGATCTGGTAAACATCCTGCTGATGGGCGGGGACGATGAACTCACCAATGATAATGTGACCCGTACCGATACGATGATTATCGTATCTATCAACCGGACAACCGGCACAGTCGCCATGCTGAGTCTGCCGCGTGACTTATACGTATACATCCCAGGCTGGACGATGCAACGTCTGAATCTGGCGTATACACATGGCGAGCAGATTGGCTGGACGGACGGTGGCTTTGGGTTGATGCGCCAAACTATCTTTTACAACCTGGGCATCAATGTCCACTACTACGCCATCGTCAATCTGAGTGGATTCAAGGAAATTGTGGACATCCTGGACGGTGTGGATGTCGCGGTAGACTGTGCAATTCAGGATTATCCGCTGATTAGCGCCCCACCGCCGCCGGAGGCCATCAAAGCGGATGACAGTAATCTCTATACACTTCCGGTTGGTTACTATCACCTAGATGGTGCCAGCGCATTATGGTATGCCCGTTCCCGGCTGAACAGTTCTGACTTTGACCGGGGACGCCGCCAGCAGCAGATCTTGCGGGCGGCCTTACGCAGAGCACGCGACAGCGGCCAACTAGCGAATCTCCCGAATCTGTGGAGTCAGGGCATCGAAATCGTGGATACCAACATCGGGTTCGATGATATGCTCGGCCTGCTACCGCTTGCACTCAGCCTGGATACCAGCAAAATCGAGAGTTTCACACTGGGGCGTGGCTACCACACCATCCCCTGGACTGCGCCTGATGGCGCGAATGTCCAGCTTCCCGAACCGGAACATATAATCGAATTGCTAAACGACTTCTATCAGCCACCCACAGATAGCCAGATCGTAATCGAAGGTGCGCGCATTGCGGTTTACAACGGCACGGCCAACGAGAATTGGGATCGTGTCGCCGCCGAACGGTTGGCCTGGGGTAATTTCTCCGCCTATGCAGCAGGCATCGCTGACCGTACCGACTATACGGATACTATTCTGATTGACCATACCGGGCAGACGAAAGGCAGTAGCCTTAGCAACATCGCACAAATTCTGAATGTGAAGGCCGAAAACATCGTATACGACCCGGATCCGAGTCGCACTGCTGATTTTGAGGTTATTCTGGGCAGCAGCTATAATTCGTGTACGTTTGGTGTCATAGATGTTGAATAAGAGGTGAGGGTATGCGTGGGTCTCGGCGTTTGAGCATCATACTGGTGGTGATTCTGCTGGTCGCCTGCACGGTAGATGAATCAGGCCAACCCACCCTACCCGCGCCCATTACCCTCACCCCACCAGCAGCCATCACGGTGCAGGGAACGTGCGACGAAAACAGCACACTCGAAAGATGGCTCCAAACCACATCGCTTGCCCTGAGTGACTTCATTGTCACCATGAACAGCACCGCTGCCCAAGAACGCGCCGGGATGTCGGATTCCATCTACCGTCTGGCTGCCCTACGCGACGCGGTCATCGCGGCAGCCGCCCCGGATTGCGGGATCGGTGTGCAAGAACGCATGGTTGATGCGATGAATACGGTTGTCACCACGTTACAAGGCTACTTTAATGGGGACTTGCCCAATCTGGGAAGCACCATTGGTGATGCCAGCGCCCTGTTGGATCGGGTCATCGCCGAGCAAAATGAACTCATTGTCCGCTTGGAAACCCAGATCAATCAGCAGAATAACAACGGTCAGTAGATCATTCAGGCTTCGGGCGCATAACATCTCTTTCCTGAAACCCACCTCCCGCAATTCAGCTGATTGTTAGTGAATTGTGTAGACCTGGGCTGTATAGTTGCCTATTAACAGTGTGCATTCTATAATTGAGAAGATGCTACACCTTTCTTTCAATTGGACCCATTCATGGCATTCACAGACATCAAACTCACAGCGATGGCATCCTGCGCCGGTTGAGCGTCCAAACTCGGTCCCGGTGACCTGGCGCAAGTTTTGCAGCCGCTGACAGGATTGTTCCAACTAAAAGACTACCCGAACCTACTCGTCGGGCTGACTGCCCCGGACGATTCGGCTGTGTATCGCCTGAATTCAGAACAGGCCGTGATTTCCACAATGGATTTCTTCCCGCCCGTTGTGGATGATCCGTATTCATTTGGCGCGATTGCCGCCGCCAATGCGCTGAGCGATATCTATGCGATGGGCGGCGAGCCGTTGATGGCAATCAACCTGGTTGCATACCCGGATGGGCTGGGTATGGAATTGTTATCCGAGATTCTGCGCGGCGGCGCAGAAAAGGTGCGTGAAGCCGGGGCCGCGATAGCCGGGGGTCACACCGTTACCGACAAAGAGCCGAAGTACGGGCTGGCGGTCACGGGCATCATTCACCCGGATCGAATTATCCCGAAGGGCGGCGCGCAGCCGGGCGACAGACTTATCCTGACTAAGCCGCTTGGCAGCGGCGTCGTGACTACCGCGCTGAAAAATGGTCGGGCAGAGGAAGCCCATGTCACGGCGGCAGTTGCCAGCATGAGCCGACTTAATCGGGATGCCGCCCGCATCGCTCAGGAATTCGGTGTCCATGCCATGACAGATATTACCGGCTACGCGCTGCTCGGCCATGCGCATGAAATGGCGCACCTGAGTCAGGTGGATTTCCATATTCAATATGCGAGCCTGAACTGGCTGCCCGGCGCGATACAGTACGCACAGCAGGAACACTTCGCCGGGGGACTGTTCCGAAATATGGAGTATTTTGGGCAGTGGGTCAGTATTACGGAACCTATTCAGGAGTCCGAGCGTCTGCTCTTGTATGACCCCCAGACTTCGGGCGGGCTGCTGATGGCGGTTCCCCCAAAACACAGTGACGATGCGCTTAAGGCACTCATTGCTGCCGGGGACACAGCCAGCATTATCGGGGATGTCACTTCCGGGAGCGGGATGATCGTGCTGGAATAAGCAGGATTCGTGACCAACCCTAATTATCATGAACCAGGATTGCGGAAGGTAGCCGAGATATGTCTCACCATCAACCCTCGTCCAGTTATGGTCTTTCAACTAACCTCTTTGTCAGTCGGAAGGCTGGTGGTGAATCAATCGTTATTGGCGGTATCGCTGAAAACGCTTCGCGCTGGACACGGGTTCTGACCCAGCGGGCTGCCCAGATGATGTGGTTCAACCTGACTCAACTCCTGTTTCCTGACAAATCCGATATGGTGACCGCGATGGTGATGACAGCGCCCCTACGCAGTACCGACCTGCCGACCATCACCACACACGTCACCGTAGATAAGCTGGATAGTGGCAACTTCGAAATCACAGGATGGATTGGCAACCAGACCTGGATGCTGCAGTTAGACCAGATTGAGGCGCGGCGGTTTTGGACAGCCCTGGACATCGCCCTATACCCGGTAGGCTGGCAAGGACAGAGCAGCAACAACCCCAAACCCTCCTGAATCCCAACAAAATACCCTTCTAAGAATAGCCGGTTACGGCTATTCCCTTTACGACCATTGGTAAAATGCGATACCATGCTGATATAGTTATCTACTCCAAAAAGGAGGAAACCGCGTGAGTGTCTATCCACCACCTGTCCCAAAACCCGCAACCGCAGGAAATGGGAAGGTCGCTATTGCTCAAACCCGTGCCGTTTATGTGAATCTCCGCACAGGCCCGGGGACAAACTATCAGGATATTGGGGATATTCGCAACAATACGGTTCTTGTATATTACCCGGCCTCGCGCACCACCAGTGGATGGGTATGGGTGGAACAGGTTAATCTCTCGGGTTGGGTTGCTACCAGCGTCATCAGCTTCGAGGATATTACTGCGCCGCCCGTCACCCCTGTACAGCAGACCACCCCATACGATGGACAGATCGCCATCTGGGATTGGAAAGGCGATGTGCTGCCCGAAACCTCCATTGAAGATGTGGTGCGGAACATCAAAGCCGCTGCGCCCCACGTAACCCAACTCTGGGTAAAAACCAGTGACGCCACAGACCGCAGCGGGGCACAATGGCAGGGCTATTGGGACACCAAACGCGCCCTGGCGATTGACGGGCCGGAAAGCATTGATCGCTGGGTAGCAGTGCTGGAACGCTACGGCATGGAGTTTCATGCGTGGTGTGTCCCCAAAGGTACCCACACCGAAGCCGAAACAGACATCATCATCCAAACGTGCAAACGCCCCGGCGTTAAATCCCTGATTCTGGATGTTGAACCGTATGCCGGATTCTGGCAGGGTGGACGAGAAGGTATCCGTCCCTACATGATCCGGATTCGCCGCGCACTACCCGGTGCATTTCATATCGGCATGTCAGTAGACCCCCGCAAACAGCATTATGAGACTGTTTTCCCAGCAGAATGGTCCCCCTTCGTCAACAGTGTACACCCCCAGGTCTATTGGGCAACGTTCCGTGAGACACCAGAGGACGCACTTAAAGAAGCCTTTGAAGTCTGGGGCAATTACGGCAAGCCGATTATCCCGGTGCTGGATGGTGATGCCGACCCGACAGATATGAACACGGCGATTGTCATCGCTACGCAGCGTTACCAGGCACAGGGTTTAAGCTGGTGGCGGCTGGGGACGATCACCCCGGCTCGCTGGCAGGTGATTAACCAACCCATTACGCCGGGAACTGCCGTGCCAACCCCCGCGCCGACGCCTGAACCGGGCACAGATGAAATCATTATCAAACCCGGTGAAGCCGGATATAACAGTGGTTCGTATACCGGCCAGCAGGAATTCAAGAGTTTCCAGGGGACATGGGGCTGGGAGGTGCAGTACAAATCCACCGAAGCTCGTGGCAGCAAGGTTTGGGTTGGATGGTCGCCCACACTCCCCGCATCCGGTAAATATGAGATCGCAACGTTTGTGCCAGGACGCCATGCCACGACAACCAACGCGCGCTTTAAGATCAACGGGGTAAAGGGAAGTAATGCCGAAATCCTGGTATCCATTGACCAGGCACGCTACAGCAATCAATGGATTTCGCTGGGTATTTACGATCTGGACAAAAACACTAATGGTGCAGGTACCATTTTCCTGAATGACCTGACCGGGGAAAGTGATAAGGAAATCGCCTTTGATGCCATGCGCTGGCGGCGCGTGACGACCCCCTCCCCCACCCCATCGCCTGCCCCCCAGGAAGGTTATGCCGATGGGTTTGACTCACCGATTGGCACACTGGAGGAACGACGCAGCTCACAGGTCTGGCCGGGACAGTGGTATGATGCCAGCCCGTTCGCCCGTTTGTACTTTGTGGGGACGCCAAGCGAGGCGTATCACACGGGCGCAGACCTGAATCTGCCCCGTGACGCGGATGCACACGACGAGGTATATGCCAGCGCCAGTGGTGTCGTCAGTTTCGCCGGGAGGCTGTCGGTTTGGGGAAATGTGATTGTGATTAAACATGACCCGCTGCCAGATGGCCGCGTCGTTTACAGTCGTTCAGCACATGTGGAGTCCATGGTTGTGCAGGTGGGAGATCGTGTCAGACGCGGACAGCAGATCGCCAAAGTGGGGAATGCGTTTGGGCGCTTTGCCTATCACCTGCATTTTGACATCAGTCCGACGACCATTCTGGATTCACAGCCGCAGCAGTGGCCGGCGAAGAACCTGAGCAATCTGCTGGCGAACTACGTTGACCCACGCGCTTTCATTCTGGCGAACCGCCCGAAGTAGCGCGTTCACCACCGCTTCGATTCAAACAAAACGCCGGGCAGTCTTGTCCGGCGTTTTCCATTCTATACCACTGGAAGTATGTCTAAAACAGGCCCCAATCGCTCGCCGCGCCCTCTTCCATCATGCTGGGGTCCCACATCTCCATGCCCATTTCAATCGTAGTGGGACGTTGCAGATAGTTCTGCGCCGTCCGCCGGGATTGTTCTAGGAGTTGCGGCGCATAGGGGCAAAACGGCGTCGTCATAATCATCGTCAGATGCGCCCGGTCTTCCAGAATTTCAACCTCGCGCAGCAAACCGAGTTCGACGACATTCATGCCAATTTCCGGGTCAATAACCTCACGCAGCGCCTCGCGCAGTCCGTCTTCGGTTACAGGAGTCTGGTCGGTCATAATCGCGTTCTACTGTCCTTGCCATATCGTAAATTACTTTCCCAAATTGTATCATACCTCCCTATCCGGGTCAATTTTTATAGCCCGCGTCTGAAATATTCGATTGGCCGATGATTTAACCCTGATTAAATTTAAGCCGCCACCACCTGTACACATCCCATAACACAGGGTTTTTCTGATGTTAATCATAAATATTGACAGTGCTTTTGCGCCCTGATATACTCATTTTCGGGTGTATACCTGAGGGTATAGACGAAAATTAACAAGGATTAAAATCTTGAGGAGGTCTCGCCGTAATGGGCGCAGCATTAGAAATTCGCAACCTGCACGTTTCTGTTGAGGATAAGCCGATTCTCCGGGGCGTGAATCTAACAGTTAAACAGGGTGAAGTCCATGCCCTGATGGGGCCGAACGGGTCGGGCAAAAGCACTTTAGCCAACGCATTGATGGGACATCCTGCCTACGAAGTCACTGCCGGGCAGGTGATCTACGATGGTCAGGATTTACTGGAAATGGAAGCGGACGAACGCAGCCGCGCCGGGTTGTTCCTGGCCTTCCAGTACCCAGTTTCTATCCCCGGTGTGACGCTGGCAAACTTCCTGCGCCAGGCGATTAATTCCCGCATGAAAGCTGAAGATCCGGAGAGCAAAGGCATCTCGGTCCCTGAGTTTATCCGCCTCCTGCGCGGCAAGATGGACTACCTCCAAATGGATCACAGTTTCGCCGGACGCTATCTGAACGAAGGGTTCAGTGGCGGCGAAAAGAAACGCGCTGAAATCCTCCAGATGGCAACGCTCCAGCCGAAAATCGCGGTGCTGGATGAAACCGACTCCGGATTGGACATTGACGCGTTGCGGATTGTGTCGGAAGGCGTCAACCGGCTCAAAGGGCCGGATATGGGCGTCCTGGTCATCACCCATTACCAACGCATCCTGAATTACATCAAACCGCAGCATGTCCATGTGATGTTCGAAGGGCAGATTGTGGAAAACGGTGGCCCGGAACTGGCGCTGAAGCTCGAAGAAAACGGCTACGACTGGATCCGCGAGAAGTACACCACCGCACAGTAAACCTAAGAGGGAGCGCAAATGACAAACGAGACGATCAAGAGCGACAAGGAACTCAGTGTACAGGAAGAGGCTCTCAGAGATGTGCGTGGGTCTTACGAAGAAACCTATGGTTTTTCCGCGCCGGAAAACTATGCGTTCAAAAGTCAGAAAGGGCTGAACGCCGACATCGTGCGCCAGATCAGCCATATGAAAAATGAGCCGGCCTGGATGACGGAATACCGGTTGAAGGCATATGACATCTTCGTCAGCAAGCCGCTGCCGCAGTGGGGCGGCAACCTGAATAACATTGACTTTGACGACATCTACTACTTCGTGCGGGCATCCGAGCAAGCGGGCCGCAATTGGGATGAAGTGCCGCCGGAGATCAAGGAAACCTTTGACCGGCTAGGCATTCCTGAAGCGGAGCAGAAATTCCTTCAGGGTGTCACGGCACAGTATGAATCGGAAGTGGTGTACCACAACATCCGTAAAGACCTGGAAGCTAAAGGGGTTATCTTCACGGATATGGACTCCGCACTGCGCGAGTACCCTGAACTGGTGAAAGAGTACTTCGGCACGATTATCCCGTCATCGGATAACAAGTTCGCGGCGCTCAACAGCGCTGTCTGGTCAGGTGGGTCGTTCATCTACGTTCCCCCTGGCGTGCATGTCGAAATGCCGCTTCAGGCCTACTTCCGCATCAACACCCAGAACATGGGGCAGTTTGAGCGCACGCTGATTATCGTCGACAAAGATGCCTACGTGCATTACGTGGAAGGCTGTACCGCCCCCACCTACAGTTCCGAAAGCCTGCACAGCGCAGTTGTGGAAATCATCGTCAAGGAAGGCGGACGCTGCCGCTATACGACCATTCAGAACTGGTCGAACAACGTTTACAACCTCGTCACCAAGCGAGCGGTTGCTTACAAGAACGCGACTATGGAATGGGTAGATGGGAACTTGGGCAGCCTGCTCACAATGAAATATCCGGCAGTCATCCTGAAAGAAGAAGGCGCACACGGCGAGGTACTGTCTATCGCCTTCGCCGGCAAGCACCAGCACCAGGACGCCGGGGCGAAGATCACCCACGCTGCGCCGAACACCACCAGCCAGATCATCAGCAAGTCCATCAGTAAAGATGGTGGACGCGCCAGCTATCGCGGCCTGCTGAAAATCATCAAGGGCGCGGATAACTGCAAGAGCAATGTGGTGTGTGATGCGCTGCTGTTGGACGACCACAGCCGGTCTGACACCTACCCCTACATCGAGATTGATGCCCAAAACGTCACGATGGGACATGAAGCGTCGGTCAGTAAAGTCGGGGAAGATCAGCTTTTCTACGCGATGAGCCGCGGGTTGAGCGAAGACGAAGCCAACGCCATGATTGTCAACGGCTTCATTGAACCATTAGTCAAAGAACTGCCGATGGAATATGCGCTGGAACTCAACCGGCTGATTCAGATTCAGCTTGAAGGGTCTATCGGTTAGGCAGCATAAAACGGTACGGAACATCGATTCCGTATCTGACGAGACGATGTACTGAGGAGAAATAATCTGTGGTTGTGAGAAATCGCAGGCGCTCGCTGGAACCAGTCGCGCCGGGCTATACCCAGGCCGATGTGGAAGCGATCAGCACTGCTAACAATGAACCCCAGTGGCTGCGGGAAAGCCGTCTGGCCGCCTGGGAACTGTATGAGAGACTCCCAATGCCCACCCTCCAAACCGAAGAGTGGCGGCGCACCGATTATCGCCATATTCGCTGGGACGAAGCCGAAAAACTGGTTCGCAGCAACGGGGCAACCCTGGATACCGTCCCGGTGACGAACCGGGAACCACTCATCGGCCAGGAACAGGGCGGTCTGTTGGTTTTTGTGGATGGCAAGGTCGTCCACAGCGAATTAGCCGACGAACTGGCGCAGCAGGGGGTCATTTTCACCGACTTGCTGACGGCCTGCCAGGAACACCCCGAACTGGTACGCACGAACCTGATGACCAAAGCGGTACTGCCGTCGGACGGTAAATTCGCCGCCCTGCACGCGGCGCTGTGGACACATGGCGTGTTCCTGTACGTGCCGCGTAACAAAGCCGCCGAACTCCCACTGCATGTGGTGAATTACAACACCCACGCCGGGGCGAGCCTGGGGCACGTGCTGGTCGTGTTGGAAGAAAACGCCCAGGCGACTATGCTGGTAGATTACGCCTCCACCACCAGCGACACGCAGTCCGCCTACATCGGCGCAACAGAACTGCTGGTCGGAGACGCTGCCAACCTGCAATATGTCAGTTTGCAGGACTGGAATCGAGAGACATTCGAGTTCAGCCACCAGCGGGGCCGCGTGGGGCAAAATGCGAATCTCGATTGGGTCGTGGGCAATATGGGTGGCAGGCTGGTCAAAGCCTACCTGGAAATCGAACTGGACGGCGTGGGCGCGAACGGACGCATGTCCGGTTTCTTCTTCGCCGACCACGACCAGCTTTTCGATCATGACACCCAACAGAACCACAACGCGCCGCTGACGACTTCCGACCTGCTGTTCAAAGGCGCAGCGCGGGATACGGCGCGGACAGTCTGGCAGGGCATGATTAAGTCGCTCCCCCAGATGCAGAAGATTGATGGTTTCCAGGCCAGTCGCAACCTCCTTCTGAGTGAAGAGGCCCGCATGGACGCGATTCCGGGGTTGGAGATTGAAGCGGATGACGTGGCCTGTTCACACGCCGCAACTTTCGGTACACTGGAAGCTGAACCTGTCTTTTACCTGATGGCCCGTGGGATTGACCGCGCGACGGCTGAACTCATGGTGATTGATGGCTTCTTTGACGAACTGCTCCAACGTATCCCCTTTGAGCGGGTACGGGAACGGTTACAGGCCGCCATGGAAAGCAAGATCATCGGGTAGCACGTCCTGTTTGCAAGGGATGTAGAGGCGCGTTTGCTGATCTTGGGTCTGACGCGCCTTTACTGTTTAAGGAACAACCGATGTCTACACGACTCCAGGCATTACCTTACGATATTGACCAGGTACGAGCCGACTTCCCGATTCTGAACCAGGAACATCACCCCGGCACGCCCCTGATCTACCTGGATAATGCCGCCTCCAGCCAGAAACCAAAGGCCGTCATTGACGTAGTGGATGATTACTACCGCCGGTATAATGCCAATGTCCACCGGGGCATCCATAAACTCAGCGAAGAGGCAACCACCGTTTACGAAGCGGCGCGGGTCAAGATACGCAAGTTCATCAACGCCGCCAGCAAACGCGAGGTCATTTTCACACGAGGAACAACTGAGAGCATCAATCTGGTCGCCAATACCTGGGGGCGGGTCAACCTGAAGCCGGGTGATGTGGTGCTTTCAACAGTGATGGAGCATCACTCGAACATTGTCCCCTGGCAGCTCCTGGCCGCTGAAAAGGGATTCGCCGTCCATTATGTGCCGGTACTGGAAGATGGCACGCTGGATATGGAAACGCTTCGGCGTGAACTGGCGACCCAGCCGGTCAAACTGGTCGCTGTCATGCACATGTCGAATGTGCTGGGAACCGTGAATCCGGTCAGAGAGATCGCTCATCTCGCCCACGAACACGGGGCGCTGATCCTGGTAGACGGGGCGCAGAGTGTCCCTCATATGCCGGTTGATGTGCAGGCGATAGATGCCGATTTCCTGGCATTCAGCGGGCATAAAATGATCGGACCAACCGGGGTCGGAATCCTATACGGGAAGCGCGACCTATTAGAAGCGATGCCCCCCTGGATGGGCGGCGGCGATATGATTTCCCGTGTGACGCTTGAAGGCAGTACCTGGAACGAACTCCCATACAAATTCGAGGCAGGTACACCGAATATCGCGCAGGCGATTGGCCTGGGAGCGGCGGTGGATTACCTGAATCAGATCGGCATGGCACAGGTGCAGGCACACGAGCATATCCTGACTGAATATCTGCTCGAACGGCTGGCAGAAGTCCCGGAACTGACCCTCTACGGCCCGCAAAACCATGCGGAACGTGGGGCGGTGGCGACGTTCCGTTTTGCCGACATCCACCCACACGACCTGGCGCAGCTACTGGACGCGGAAGGGATCGCCGTGCGTGCCGGGCATCATTGTGCGATGCCCCTGCATGACCACCTGGGAATCGGGGCAACAGCCCGTGCCAGTCTGTACATTTACAATACCCCGGCGGAGATTGACGCGCTGGTTGAAGGGTTGTATAAAGCAAAGAAAGTATTCGCTGGATAAGCAGGAATCCTGTTATGGACGATATGTACCGCGAGATCATTCTCGATCATGCCAAAAACCCCCGACATTCGGGCATACTTGAACCGGCAGACATTGAATTTGAGGAGCATAACCCGCTGTGCGGTGACCGGTTGCACCTGACGATGCGGGTAGACGAAAATGATCGCATCATCGATGTCGCCTGGGACGGTGACGGGTGCGCCATCAGTCAGGCGGCGGCCTCAATGCTGGCTGATGAAATCATTGGCAAGACCCTGGAAGAAGTCCGGCAAATTGACAAAGATCACGTATTGGACATGATCGGCATTCCACTCTCGATTAACCGGATCAAATGCGCTCTGCTTTCGCTGAAGGTTCTGAAAATCGGGGCGTATGGGTTGGCGGAGTGGCGCAAGGCTGAGGACGAAGACGAGGACATTTAACATGGCTGAATTTACGACGGTAGCCACGCTGGACGAGCTCCCACCCGGTGAGCGGATTGTGGTTGAATTGGGACGGCACTGGGTCGCTATTTTTAACGTGGCTGGAGCGTACTACGCGGTTGAGGATGTCTGCACCCACGACGACGGGCCGCTGGCGGCAGGTGACCTGAATGGTTGCGTGATTGAGTGTCCCCGGCACGGCGCGACGTTCGATATTACCTCTGGGAAGGCACTGACCGCCCCGGCCATTGTGGATGTACCTACGTATGCAGTGCGGGTAGACGGCAACAACATCCAAATTGCACCGCGATAGTGCAACAACGGTCTAAAATTAGCTGCAATTTTCAGCAAATTGCTGAATTAGAATTCCTTATTGTTATGATATTGAGGCGAAAATCGCGCTATTATGGGCATCCATTTGCCGCATTACGATTTTTTGCTTCAATTGCGATTATTGCAGCAAGACCTCTTTTTGGGGATGATCCTTACGAAGATAAGCGGCATTTCGGGGTCGTTAGAAAGTGAAACACTGATTATTATACTCTCATTCGTGGGAAAAAGGGTGAATTTTTGTTCAAACATTTGTTCACTTTTTTGAGCAGACAGTACCAGTAGCTTACTTTTTCAGCCTTGCGAGACACCATTGTATCGGCTATACTTTTCACCACTTCGGGGTGTGGCGCAGTCCGGTAGCGCGCTTGCATGGGGTGCAAGAGGCCATGGGTTCGAATCCCGTCACCCCGACCAGTGAAAACCTTCTACGGCAATCGTGGAAGGTTTTTTTGTTATTGCCCCTTTTTGATAAGCGGCATCACCTGTAAATAGCCTAGATAGCGGTCAAAATCCTTCACATTATGCGTCAGCAAGGTATCAATATCATTTGCCAGCATAGTAGCGACAATGTTGGTATCATGCACCGACTTCCCCCCAACAGCCACTTTCCGAACCAAATCTATGAAATGTGCTAACACCACAGCAGAATCCGGAAGAATAAAAAATGATTTCCGAAAATCTTCAACCTGCTCAAGCACAATATCCATTGGAATTGGCGGGCTATACGTTTGTGGGCGGGTTGCATTCGCAATGTATTCCCGGATGACCTGATGGCTGATATACAACAACACGTCATCATCCCAGAGTTTATCCAATAATACCCGGGCTTCTCTATGGAATGGGGTTGCATCCACAGGGGCATAAGTCAGAACATTAGTGTCAACAAAAATATGTCTACTCCGAATCATCGTCATATTCGTCTTCGCGCCGCAGAGTCATATTTTCAGGAAAATGTTCCACATGGAATACACGAAGCGTATCGGACGGACGCTGACGCGGCGGCAATAAAGCCTCTATGCGGCGCACCAACTCGACCTGCTCATCTTCACTAAGTTGTTCAACCAATTTCACCAATATTTCAATCGTTGGCGCTTCCATCACGTCATTGAACCCCACTATATAAATGTGTTGTCACCTATATTTCTTATTATAGGCCATTTCGCGCTCAAATCCTTGACATCTGGCAACTCCACGCTATGCTTATGCACATGATTGACAAGACACCCTACCCCACTTCTGAAATCCGTCGTCGCCGTACTATTTTTCAGTCCGGCGGTATGGGCGTGTACCTGTAATCAGACCCATTCAACTCACGTTAGCCCCGGACAATGAACAGCATCCGGGGTTTTTTATTTCTATCATCTAGCCTGATCCAGGCAATTGGAGGAAAAGCATGTCAAAAGAATCAGTAAAGAAAGTCGTACTGGCATATAGCGGCGGTCTGGACACCTCGGTAATCGTCCCTTGGCTACGCAACAATTATGATGGGTGTGAAGTGATTTGCTTCTGCGCCGACCTCGGCCAGGAGGAAGAACTGGCCGGGCTGGAAGAAAAAGCACTGAAATCCGGGGCGAGCAAACTCTACATCCGTGATCTACGCGAAGAATTTCTGACCGATTTCGTCTTCCCGACTATGCAGGCCGGGGCGGTTTACGAGCGGGAATACCTGCTCGGCACATCATTCGCCCGCCCACTGATCGCCAAGCACATGGTTGAAATCGCGGAAATGGAAGGGGCGGATGCGGTTTCACACGGGGCAACCGGCAAGGGCAACGATCAGGTACGTTTTGAACTCACCGTGATGGCGCTCAACCCCAAGCTCACGATTATCGCCCCATGGCGGGAGTGGGACATTCGCAGCCGGGAAGACGCATTGGCGTATGCCCACAAATACAATGTACCAGTTGCGGCCACTGAAAAATCCATCTACAGTCGTGACCGTAACCTATTCCACCTGAGCCACGAAGGCGGCCTGCTGGAAAACCCCTGGAACGAACCGGAAGAGGCCATGTTCCAACTAACAACCAGTCCCGAAAATGCACCCGACCAGGCCGAATACGTGGAAATCGGGTTCGAGCAGGGCAACCCGGTCAGCCTGAACGGGGAAGCCCTCAACCCGGTAGAATTGTTCACCCGTTTGAACAAACTCGCCAGCATTCACGGCGTAGGCCGGGTGGACATCGTGGAAAACCGCTTGGTGGGCATGAAGAGCCGGGGCGTCTATGAAACACCGGGCGGCACGGTGCTGCTCAAGGCGCATCAGGCGCTCGAAAGCATCTGCATTGATAAGTACACCATGCACTTCAAGGACTTTATCTCGGTCAAATACGCCGAACTGGTCTATAACGGGCAGTGGTATACCCAACTGCGCGAGGCAATGGACGCCTTTATCCAGGTGACGCAGCGCACCGTCAGCGGCGTGGTGCGGATCAAGCTGTACAAGGGAAATGCCATCATCGCTGGGCGCAAGAGCGATTACAGCCTGTACCGTGAAGATTTCGCCTCATTCGGGCGCGAAGATGTCTACAATCAGAAAGACGCGGAAGGCTTTATCCATCTTTTCGGCCTGCCGCTGAAGGTGGAAGCCCTGTTAGCTATTGATGGCGGCGGTCAGAGTCGTTACCGCAAACCGGATTACAGCAAATTCAAGCGCGACTAAGTGATGCGTTCAGCAAATTTCCCAAGAACAGTCTCGTAGGGGCGGCCCGGCGTGGCCGCCCTTTGGAAACGGCAACAATGCCACCCAAACGAATTATCTGCTTTTTGCTCGTCTGATAACCAGAAGGCCTAAAACGCTAAGATGCTAACCAGCTAGAGACCAGCGGCCAACAAACACCATATCAGGACAAAGGAAGAACTTATGCCATTATGGGGCGGCGCATTCAGTGAACCGACGGATGATGATCTGCGAGCATTGAATGACAGTATCGGATTTGACCAGCGCATGTATGCCGAGGACATCGCAGGGAGTGTCGCGTATGCCCGCGCCATCGCACAGGCGGGAATCATCACGGGCGACGAAGCGGAACGCATCATTGCGGGATTATTATTGGTGTTGCAGGAGTTTGAGGCCGGGGTATTCACACTGCAACCCGGCGATGAGGATATCCACACCGCCGTTGAACGCCGCTTAACCGAGTTAGTCGGCGCGGCGGGTGGTAAACTGCACACCGGACGCAGTCGGAATGACCAGGTTGCCACCGATTTCCGTCTGTGGGTGCTGGCCGCCATCCGAGATATGCAAGCTCAATTGATAGATTTGCAGAGGGCATTGCTTGAACAAGCGCAGCAACACGTCCACACGATTATGCCTGGCTATACCCATCTACAACCGGCACAACCGATTACCGCCGCACACTGGCTGATGAGCTTCTTCTGGATGCTGGCGCGTGATGTGGAGCGGTTGGATGACTGCCACCGTCGAACCGCCACCTGCCCGTTGGGGTCAGGGGCGCTGGCCGGAACGCCCTTCCCGGTTGACCGGGCGATGCTGGCGGAGGAACTGGGATTCGCCGACTACACACCAAACAGCCTGGATGGGGTGAGTGACCGGGATTTCGCAGCGGAGTTTTTGTTCGCCCTGGCACTGGCAAACACCCATCTGAGCCGGTTAGCGGAAGACATTGTTCTTTACAGCAATCCGCTGTTCGGCTATATCACCCTAAATGACCGCTACAGTACCGGTTCTAGCCTGATGCCACAAAAACGCAACGCCGACCCGATGGAACTGGCACGCGGCAAAGCGGGACGGTTGATCGGGAATTTAACCGGGCTACTGGCCTCGCTCAAAGGGCTACCTAGCACGTATAACAAAGATATCCAGGAAGACAAAGAAGCCGTCTTTGACAGTTTCGATACGCTGACTCGCCTGCTCCCGGTGGTAACGGCCATCATTCAGACCTTGCACCTGAACCCGGAGAAAATGCGGGCTGCCCTGACGGAAGACCTGCTGGCAACCGACCTGGCAGACTATCTGGTCAAAAAGGGACTCCCCTTCCGGCAGGCCCATCATGTGGTGGGCGAAGTGGTGAGATTGGCGGCGCGAGAAAACACGGCAATGTCACACATCAACCTGGATACGCTCCGCAGCCTCTCAGATTTATTCGCGGAAGATGTCGCTGCCGTGTTTGACTTTGAGCAATCCGTCGCCCGCCGTGCTGCACCGGGCGGCACTGCCCCGGAGGCGGTCAGCCAGCAGATTCAGCAGGCCGAAGCATGGCTGAACGGGCGTATCACTCCATGACTTTGTGCAGGGTGCATAAACTTTGACCGGTAATATACACCAATTTTATACAGACTAGAGCAATCTGTATCACTGGTCTTGACAGTTCTCGGAAGGCTCGTTAAGCTATCGGTCATTATACAGAGACATCAGGCAGAATCATGTCTAAACAGTTTAGCCCGACCGTCCTCATTAGCCTTATTCTTATTGTCCTCGTCCTTATTGGCGGGGTATAACGGCTTGGGTGGCAATAGATAACCTTCAGTGTGTTAATAGAAGCCCCCAAGACCGGGGGCTTTTTCATTTTTGGAACGCATGCAATTTTGAGGAGCAGTTCACATGACCCCGCAGCGCCAGCAGTACCAGAATCAATATCCCACCAGTCCCTGGACGGAGGCTTTTCAGCCCGCGCCGGCGGCACACCCTGAACGTCACCAAGACACGGCGTCGCAACAACCGCACGACGCCGATACCCAGGAACCGACGCACAACGCGCTTTCCGACATTTACAATCGCGGCTACTAAACAGCCGCTCACACCGGGAAGCGCGTTTTTTATTTCGTGATTGGAGAGAGAAACAACTTATGCCTGCTGAATGGATCTGGAAAAACGGCGAATTTATTCCCTGGGAGAGTGCAACCGTCCATGTCACCACTCATGCCCTGCACTATGGCTCCAGTGTTTTTGAGGGTATTCGTGCGTATGCCACCGACAATGGCCCGGCGGTATTCCGTCTGAGAGAACATACCCGGCGGCTACTCAATTCGTGCAAAATTGCACGGATTGATGTCCCCTATAGCACCGAGGCACTTGATGAAGCGATCCTGGAAACCATTCGCCGCAATGGTCACGAAGCCTGCTATATCCGCCCGCTGGTCTTTCGGGGCGCGAGCAAGCTGGGGGTCGAAGGACGAGCCAACCCGACCGAGGTCGTCATTTTCACGCTGGAATGGGGGCGTTACCTGGGCAATGAGGCGGTTGAACAGGGCGTAGATGTCCAGGTCAGTACCTGGCGGCGTCCTGCACCGGGCACAGCCGCGTCGCTGGCGAAAATCGGCGGGCAATACGTCAATAGTCAGTTTATCAGCATGGAAGCCCACGACAATAGCTTTGCCGAAGGCATCGCACTGGATGTCAACGGGTTCGTGAGCGAAGGTGCGGGCGAAAACATTTTCGTGGTCTACGATGGTGTGGTTTACACCCCCGGCGCGTGGTCATCCATCCTGCTCGGCATCACCCGTGATACCGCCCTGACCCTGCTCAAGGAACTGGGCTACGAAGTACGTTACCAACCGATTCCACGCGACATGCTATACCTGGCCGATGAGATTTTCTTCACGGGAACGGCAGCAGAGATTACCCCCTTGCGCTCAGTAGACCGGATACCGGTTGGCGCTGGGACACGCGGGCCACTCACCAAACAACTTCAGGAAATGTTTTTCGGCATCACCTCCGGTCAGAAGCCAGACCCACACGGTTGGCTGACCTACGCCCGCCCGAACAGTCATCAGAAATAAGGAGATACATTATGCTGCTTACCGGCGCTGAAATTATTATGGAATGTCTCATCCGAGAAGGGGTCGAAGTCATATTCGGGTATCCGGGCGGAGCGATCCTGCCAACCTATGACGCTATGACCAAGTATCCGCAGCTTCACCATGTCCTCGTGCGCCACGAACAGGGCGCGTCCCACATGGCCGACGGCTTCGCCCGCGCGACGGGCAAAGTGGGCGTCGCGATTGCCACCAGCGGCCCCGGCGCAACCAATCTGGTCACAGGCATCGCCACCGCCATGATGGACTCCTCACCCATTGTATGCATCACGGGGCAGGTAACACGCGGCGCGATTGGGTCGGATGCGTTCCAGGAAACCGACGTGACCGGCGTCACACTGCCCGTCACCAAGCACAATTACCTCGTGGACGACGTGGCCGACCTGGCTTACATCATGCGGGAAGCCTTTCATATCGCTCGTACCGGACGCCCCGGCCCGGTGCTGGTTGATGTTCCGAAGGATGTTCAGAACGCAAAGACCGAGTTTATCTACCCGGAAGGCGAAATCCGGCTACCGGGCTACCGCCCCCCGGTCAACGCCACAGAAGACGAAGTGAGCGCGGCGCTCGACCTGATTAACAATGCCGAACGTCCAATGATTCTGGCCGGACACGGCATTATCATGTCAGGGGCAATGGCCGAACTGCAGGAACTGGCCGAACGCGCCCAGATTCCGATTTCACTCACCCTGCTGGGCAAAGGCGCGATCCCCGAAAACCATCCACTCGTGACCCGCATGATGGGGATGCACGGTGAAGCGGCCTCAAACTACGCGATTCAGGATGCGGATTTGCTCATCGCGCTGGGGATGCGCTTTGATGACCGCGTTACTGGCAATATCAAGACCTACGCGCTGAACGCCCGCAAGATTCATGTGGACATTGACGCATCCGAACTGAACAAGAACGTGAAGGTGGACGTAGGCATCGCTGGCGATGTCAAGACGGTGCTGCATCAACTCCTCCCCGGCGTCAAAAGAAACCAGCATCCAGAATGGATTGCGCGAATCCGGGACTGGCAGGAAGACGCCAGCGAACGGGATGTTCTGCAAGCGGGCACAGGAGGCAAACTGCTTTCAGCGCAGGTGATTAACGACCTGTGGCAGTTCACCGAAGGGAACGCCGTCACCGTGAGCGATGTCGGCCAGCACCAGATGGTCGAGGCGCAGTATTACCCCCACCAGCGCCCGGCTACGCTCATCACCAGCGGTGGCCTGGGGACCATGGGCTTCGGCCTGCCCGCCGGTATCGGCGCGAAATTCGGCAAACCGGATGAAGAAGTGTGGGTAATCGCCGGTGATGGTGGTTTCCAAATGACTATGTGCGAACTGGCGACCGCGGTACAGGAAAACGTCAATATCAACATCGCCATCATCAATAATGCCTTCCTGGGCATGGTGCGACAGTGGCAGGAGTTCTTCTACGAGGAACGTTACCACGCGACCCCCATGATTAGCCCGGACTTCTGCAAACTGGCCGAAGCCTATGGCATTCCGTCCATGCGCGTCACCAGTCGTGACCAGATGGAAGAATCGGTGGCTTTTGCCCGCAGCATCAACGGGCCGAAACTGATCGAATACGTGGTGGAAAAAGAGGAAATCGTCTATCCGATGGTGCCAGCAGGCGCCGATTTACACAATATGCTGCGCCGGCCAAAACCCGGGGAAGAGGTAAAGTCATGAGTGAACAGTTATCTGAGAAATTTACGATTGCCGCGCTGGTTGAGAACAAGCCCGGCGTTCTGAACCGGGTCGCCAGCCTGTTCCGCCGCCGCAGTTTCAACATGGACAGTCTGACTGTGGGGCGTACCCACCGCCCGCATGTTTCCCGCATGACGATTGTGGTAGATGGTGCGCGAACCGATGCACGGCGAATTGCCGCGAATCTCTACAAGCTGGTCAATGTGATTGACGTGAAAGTCGTCTCGCAAGAACCGCATGTCAGCCGTGACCTCGCCCTCATCAAAGTCCGTTCGGACGATGCGGACTCGCGGAACGCCGTCACGCTCCTGTGTGAGCGTTACCCGGCACGTATCGTGGATATTGGCGCGAAGTTCGCAATTGTGGAAATCACCGCTGCCGAAGACATTGTCGAAGCGATGATTCAGGAACTCACGCCGATTGGTATTGTGGAAATGGTGCGTACTGGCGTGGTTGCGATGGGACGCGGCACCCGTATTCTCGACACCGAATATGTGCCGCAGATCATGAGCAACGGCAACGGTAGCTATCAGTCGTATAGCGTATAGTGTGTGTATTTTCGCTTGCTGAACTCCTCCTTATCCGGCCTCGCCCTGTTTTTCAGTGGGCAGGAAACACAGGGCGAGTATCCGGGAGAGGCCAAAGCGGGTTTACTTTAGTCATCTAAAATCGGAGAAACAGGCTACATGGCAACAATTTACTATGATAAAGACGCTGATTTATCCCTGCTGAATGGCAAAACGATTGCCGTTATTGGTTATGGCAGCCAGGGACACGCCCACGCGCTGAATGCCAAAGACAGCGGCGTGAAAGTGGTAGTTGGTCTGCACGAAGGCAGTAAGAGCCGCGCGAAAGCTGAAGCGGATGGCCTGACGGTCTATTCTGTGGCGGATGCTACGAAAGCCGCCGACATTGTGATGGTGCTGATCCCGGATACCAAGCAGGCCGCCGTTTATGCCGAGTCCATCGGCCCGAACCTGAAACCCGGCAGTATGCTGATGTTCGCGCACGGCTTCAACATCCACTTTGGCGAAATCACACCACCGGAAAACGTGGATGTGACGATGGTCGCTCCGAAAGCCCCCGGCCACCGTGTTCGTGAAGTGTTCACGGAAGGCGCTGGCACACCGGGGCTGCTGGCTGTCCAGCAAGATGCCACCGGAAACGCGAAGGCGCTGGGGCTGGCGTATGCCCGTGCGATTGGCTGCACCCGCGCCGGGGTGATCGAAACCACCTTCAAAGAAGAAACGGAAACTGACCTGTTTGGGGAACAGACAATCCTGTGCGGTGGCGTAACGGCGCTGATCCGCTCGGCATTTGAAACCCTGGTCAAAGCCGGATACCAGCCCGAAGTCGCCTATTTTGAGTGTATGCACGAGCTGAAGCTGATCGTTGACCTGCTCTATCAGGGCGGGTTGAGCTATATGTGGTACAGCGTGAGCGATACGGCGGAATACGGCGGATACGTCGTCGGGGACATGATCGAAGGGCTGGTGAAGGAAGAACTGAGCGGCGTTCTTGGTAAGATTCAGGATGGCAGCTTCGCCCGCACCTGGATTGATGAGAACAAGAACGGGCGTCCCAACTTCACACCCCGCCGCAAGACCGAACACAGCCTGCTGATTGAACAGGTTGGTGAGGAACTGCGGGATATGATGCCGTTCCTGAGCGCCAAGAAGATCAAGCAAGAATCGTAACGATAATCATCGGCGGGACACATATCCCGCCCCTACGCGAGGTATAGACAGAGATGCAGCTCATTCGTTTTGACAGCGCCGCCGCCTTCGCGGAACGGGTTACGGACTTCCTGCAAGCGCGAGAAGCCGAACATAACCTGATTCTGGGGCTGACGACGACTCTGCTCACGACGAACGAATACAAGCTGCCGCCCTACCTGGCCTGTGTGGAAAAGGATGGAGCGATGATTGCGGTGGCCTTCCGCACGCCGCCCCACAACCTGATCCTTTCCGAAATACCGGAAGATCATGCTGTGCTGGACTTAATCACGCAGGATGTTTACCTGTTATACGGCGAGTCACTACCCGGCGTTTCCGGCCCGAAGACCATCAGCCAAGCTTTTGCAGAACACTGGACAACCCTGACCAGAAAAAGCAGCCATCTTCACATGGCGCAGCGCATCTACCGACTGGACAAGGTGAACGCCCCTGAGAATATTCCAGGTACATTTCGCCGGGCAACGCGAAATGATCGGGATTTGCTGGTAGCGTGGCTCGGTGCGTTCCACCAGGAGGCGATGGGCGAAGTCAATCAGGAGCAGGCTGAACGTTCGGTTGAGAATTTCCTGACCTCCAACACACGCGGGCTGTACCTGTGGGAAGATAACGGGCAACCAGTCTCAATGGCGGGCAGCACCGGCCCTACCCCACACGGTATCCGTATCGGTGCCGTGTATACGCCGCCGGAGTTCCGCAAGCGCGGTTATGCCAGCGCGTGCGTGGCGGCACTCAGTCAGGTACTGCTGGATAGTGGGCGCAAATTCTGTTTTCTCTACACGGATTTAAGTAATCCGACTTCTAACCACATCTATCAGGACATCGGCTATCGTCCGGTGAGCGACGTGGATGAGTATCACTTTGGGGAGTAAGTTGTATGGATGATGAAGCTGGCGTTGTCAGAAAGGGGGTGATCGTATGGCAGAAGATGGCCTTGCTGACCTTAGCCTGAAAACCAACTCTTCTAGCATAGAAAGGATCACCCGATCATGTCTGCACGTAAAATGGATCAAAACACCGTCCGCATTTTCGATACCACCCTGCGCGATGGCGAACAAAGCCCCGGCGCAACCCTGAGCAGCGCCGAAAAACTGGAAATCGCCCGCCAGCTTGCCCGCCTGGGCGTGGATATTATTGAAGCGGGTTTCCCGGCGGCCTCCCCGGATGATCTGGCCGCTGTCCAGCGCATCGCCCGTGAAGTGGGTACGGAAGATGGCCCGGTGATCTGCGGGCTGGCACGCGCTGTCGAAAGTGACATCCGTACCTGCTGGGAAGGTGTCAAAGATGCAGTCCATCCGCGTATTCACACCTTCCTCGGCACATCCGACATTCACCTGCAATACCAGACCGGCATGACGCGGGAACAGGCGCTTGAAGCCATCCGCAAGTCGGTGACGCTGGCCCGCAGCCTGTGCGAGGACGTGGAGTTCAGCCCGATGGATGCCGGACGCACTGACCCGGCTTTCTTGGTGGAAGTCTGCACGTTGGCGGTACAGTGTGGCGCAACCACCCTCAATATCCCGGATACGGTGGGCTATGTGACGCCGCAGGAATGGCAGGAGACGATTGCCAGCCTGATCGCCGAAACACCCAACGCCGGGCTGGGCAGCGGTGTCACCTGGTCGGTTCACTGCCACAATGACCTGGGACTGGCAACCGCCAACACCCTGGCGGGGGTCGTCGCCGGGGCGCGACAGGTCGAAGTAACGGTCAACGGGATTGGCGAACGCGCCGGAAACACCAGCCTGGAAGAAGTCGTGATGGCGCTGCACACCCGTCCCCAGTTTTACGGGCTGCAAACCAATATCAGTACCCGCGAAATCATGAAAACCAGCCGCCTCGTGAGCAACTACACCGGGATTCACGTTCAGCCGAACAAGGCGGTAGTGGGTAGCAACGCCTTCGCCCACGAAGCCGGCATTCACCAGGACGGCGTACTGAAGAACTCCAGCACCTATGAAATCATGACGCCCGATAGCGTCGGGCTGGCACAGAGCCGCCTCGTGCTGGGTAAGCACAGTGGACGGCACGCCCTAAAAGCCCGTCTGGAAGAACTGGGCTACAAGATTGAAGGAGACGCCCTGAACCAGGTTTTCGGACGCTTCAAGGTGCTGGCTGACGCCAAGAAGAACGTCACAGATGCTGACCTGGAAGCCCTGATTGCCGATGAATTTCACGGACCAGAGGAGATTTTCAGCCTGGAAGACATTCAGGTGACATGCGGCACGATGGGAATGCCTACCGCCACGGCCAAATTGAAGAACCCAGGCGGAAATAGCACCGTGTATGCCGCTGTCGGGGCTGGCCCGGTGGATGCCTGCTTCAAAGCGGTTGATGCCATCGTGCAAGCGCCGAATACGCTGATCGAATACAGCGTGCATAGCGTCACCGAAGGGATTGACGCGCTGGGTGAGGTGACGGTTCGCATTTCCCCGCCGGATGACAGCCGTTCGTTTGGTGGGTATGGCGCAGATTCGGATATTGTGGTCGCCAGCGTCAAAGCCTATCTGGCAGCGGTCAACCGCATGGTAGCCGTGATGGGGCTGGGCGGGCATCAGCCCGAAGGCGATGTCGCCACGATCAATATCGGCAATAAATAAGAGCAAAACGCTGATCTTGGTGGTTATTGCGACGCGTTGTAGGGGCATGATGTATCATGCCCCCTGGGAAACGCCGTGAATCACATCATAAACAACCTAAAGACAGGCGTTTCGCTCACCACCCCTATCTGCCATTCGTTCAATAACACTATTGGGATAAATTTGGGATACTTGGGATAATGACCGCATCTACTCCACGCACTCTGTTTGAGAAAGTCTGGGAGAACCACCTGGTTCAACCCCAAACACAGGATACACCGGCCATCCTGTATATTGATCTGCACCTCGTCCATGAGGTGACATCCCCGCAGGCATTTTCTATGCTGCGGGAACGCGGCCTGAAAGTCCGCCGGCCAGACCGCACGATTGCGACGATGGATCACAGCACGCCCACCACCCCGCGCAACGCCGCCGGGATCATCCCGGTGCTGGATACAATGGCCGCCGCGCAGTTGGACGTGATGCGGCAGAACTGCAACGATTTCGGTGTTCCATTGTACGACCTGGGGACAGAAAACCAGGGTATCGTGCATGTAATCGGCCCGGAACAAGGGCTGACCCAGCCGGGCATGACGATTGTCTGCGGCGACAGTCATACCAGTACACACGGCGCGTTCGGGGCGCTGGCGTTCGGCATTGGCACGAGTGAAGTCGGCCATGTGCTGGCGTCCCAATGCCTGCTGCAAAACCAGCCAAAAACAATGGCGGTGCGCGTCAACGGGAAACTCGCCCCCGGCGTGACGGCCAAAGACATCATCCTGGCGGTCATCGCTAAAATCGGCATCGGCGGCGGTACGGGCTACGTGTTCGAGTACATGGGCGAAGCGATTCGAGGACTGAGCATGGAAGGCCGGATGACCATCTGCAATATGTCCATTGAAGGCGGCGCCCGCGCCGGGATGATCGCGCCGGATGACACCACTTTTGAGTATATCGCCGGGCGTCCGTATGCCCCGCAAGGCGCGGATTGGGACGCAGCAGTCGCTGGATGGCGGACGCTGCCCACCGATGACGGTGCGACGTTTGATAACGAAGTGGTGCTGAATGCGGACGAACTCGTGCCAATGATTACCTATGGGACAAACCCCGGCATGGGTATGTCTATCACCAGCGCCGTCCCCGACCCGGACAAACTGAGCGATGTCAGCCAGAAAATCGCGCTGGATAAAGCGCTGCGTTATATGGGTTTGCAACCAGGACAATCGCTGCTTGGCAAACCGATTGACGTAGTGTTCCTGGGGAGCTGCACCAACTCGCGCATTTCCGACCTGCGGGAAGCGGCAGCCATGATTAAAGGGCGCAAAGTGGCCGACAGTGTACGGATGATGGTTGTCCCTGGCTCGCAACGGGTAAAAGTCCAGGCCGAAGCCGAAGGGCTGCACGAAATTTTCCGGGCGGCGGGCGCGGAATGGCGCGAAGCCGGTTGTTCAATGTGCATCGCCATGAACGGCGACCAACTGCAACCCGGCCAGTACGCTGTAAGCACCAGCAACCGTAATTTCGAGGGACGCCAAGGCAAAGGCGGGCGCACTTTCCTCGCCAGCCCACTCACTGCCGTCGCCGCCGCCGTGACTGGCGTCGTCACTGATCCGAGGGAGATGAGCAACTAATGGAACCGATTCGTACATTCAGCGGGCGTATCGTCGCCCTGCCGATCAATGATATTGATACCGATCAGATTATCCCGGCGCGTTTCCTGAAAGTGACGGATAAAGCCGGGTTGGGTGCGGGCTGCTTCTCCGACTGGCGCTATGAGGCCGATGGCACGCCGAAACCCGATTTTGTGTTGAACCAACCCGATTACCAGGGGGCGGAAGTCCTCATCGGCGGACATAACTTCGGCTGTGGCAGTTCGCGGGAACATGCACCCTGGGCGTTGCTAGGCGCGGGCTTTAAGGCGATTGTCAGTACCTATTTCGCGGACATTTTCAAGAATAACGCCCTCAAGAATGGGCTGCTGCCGATTGTGGTAGACGAAGAAACGCACCAGCAGCTTATCAGTCTGGCACAGGAAGACCCGGCCTCCGCCGTCACGATTGACCTGGAAACCCAGACTCTTACGTTGCCCGACGGGCGCGGCGTGCCGTTCCCGATAGACAGTTTCGCCCGTCACTGCCTGCTCAATGGAGTCGACCAACTCGGATTCCTCTTGGGACAGGACGATGATATTGTCGCTTACGAAAACCGCCATCCAGGCCGCGTACAGACCGTTCCCGGTTAAACAAGGGAGTTTGCCATGACCATCGCTATCTATGATACAACCCTCCGTGACGGCACGCAGCGCGAGAACATCTCGCTTTCGGTAGCCGACAAACTCAAAATCACGCGCCTGCTGGATAACCTGGGGGTGGCCTATATTGAAGGTGGCTGGCCGGGTTCCAACCCTAAAGACGCCGCCTATTTTGAAGCCGTGCGTGATATGGATTTGCAACACGCCAAAATCGCCGCATTCGGTTCAACCTGCCGCAAGAACAGTGACCCGGCTAACGACCCCAATATTCAGGCGCTGGTCGATTCGCAAACGCCGGTGGTGACGGTGGTCGGCAAAACCTCCATGCTGCATGTGACCGATGTGCTGCAAACGACGCCCGAAGAGAATCTGCGCATGATTCGGGAGAGTCTGCGCTATCTCAAAAGCCTGGGCAAAGAGGTGATCTACGACGCGGAACACTTCTTCGACGGCACGAAACTCGACATGGAATACGCGATGGATACGCTGGCAGCGGCGGTTGAAGGCGGCGCGGACATGCTGGTGCTGTGCGATACCAACGGCGGGACACTCCCCTGGGAAGTCACGCGCTATGTCGAAATGGTCAAGCAAGCCTTCCCGAATACCAAGGTCGGCATCCATACCCACAATGATGGTGAATTGGCGGTGGCGAACACGCTGGCCGCCGTTGAAGCCGGTGCGGTGCAGGTACAGGGGACAGTGAACGGCTATGGGGAACGCTGTGGGAATGCCAATCTGTGCAGCATTATCCCCGATTTGGAACTCAAGATGGGGTATCAGTGCCTGCCCGACCCAGAGAACCTGCGACATATCACTGTGCTGGCCCGCACCGTCGCGGAAATCGCCAACCTCGCGCCCGATAATCACCTGCCGTATGTGGGCAAAAGCGCCTTCGCACATAAAGGTGGCATCCATGTGGCCGCGATCCGCCGCAACGTGGATAGTTATCAGCATATTGACCCATCGCGCATCGGCAACGAAATGCGGATTCTGGTTTCCGACCTGTCTGGACAGGGCAACCTGTTGAGCAAGGCCGAGGAGTTCGGCCTGGACATCGGCAAAGAAGAAGCGATCAAAGTCCTGGACGAGATCAAGCGCCTCGAAAATGAAGGATTCGTGTTTGAAGGTGCGGAGGCCTCCGTTGCGGTGCGGCTGCATCGCGCCCGCCCCGGCTACAAACCACTGTTTACGCTGCTGGATTTCACGGTCATTGTCGCCCAGCATCTTGACCGCGAGGGGCTTTCCCAGGCCATGATTAAACTCGACATCAACGGTGATATTGTGCATACTGCTGCCGAGGGTAACGGCCCCGTCAATGCGCTCGACCTGGCGCTGCGGAAGGCGCTGCTACCGTGTTACCCGCAGTTGGCGGATTTCCAATTGGCCGACTATAAGGTACGTATCCCCGATAGCAACAACGGCACAGCGGCTATGACCCGTGTGCTGATTGATACCCAGAGCGGACATCACCGCTGGAGTACCGTTGGGGCTGGCACAAACATCATTCATGCCAGTTGGCGGGCGCTGGTGGACAGCGTTGAGTACGGTTTGTCCCTGGCAACCACCCACGAAGCTGCACCGCCCATCACCGAATAAGTATCTATCACGGCAAGGAGCAAGTATACCTATGAAAGCAACCATTACCGTCCTTCCCGGTGACGGCATTGGCCCCGAAGTGACCACCCAGGCGATGACAGTGCTATCGAAAATCGCCACGCAATACGGCCACGACTTCACGTTTCATGAAGCCCTGATCGGTGGCATCGCCATTGATACCACCGGCACGGCGCTGCCGGATGCAACCCTGAAGATCGCGGAACAATCCGACGCGATTCTGCTAGGCGCGGTGGGCGGGCCAAAGTGGTCAGACCCCACTGCCCCGGTACGCCCAGAACAGGGGTTACTGAAAATCCGCAAACATTTTGAACTCTTCGCCAACCTGCGTCCGGTGAAAGCCTACCCCGCGCTGGCACAATATACACCACTGCGGGCGGAACTACTGGAAAACGTAGACATTCTGTTTGTGCGTGAACTGACCGGCGGCGCCTACTTCGGGCCGCGCCAGGAACAGGGTGACGGCGACAGTGCCTATGACACCATGCTCTACAGTGTGCCGGAAGTGACACGGGTCGCCCACGTCGCGTTCCGTGCCGCCCAGGGACGGCGCAAAAAACTCACTTCGGTGGATAAGGCCAACGTCCTGGCGTCGATGCGGCTGTGGCGGCGGGCAGTCACTGAAGTCCATGAGGATTATTCGGATGTAGCGCTGGATCATGTACTGGTGGACGCCTGCACCATGTACCTGATGACCCGTCCATCGAGTTTTGACGTGGTACTGGCGGGCAATATGTTCGGAGACATTATCACCGACGAAGCCTCCGTGCTGGCGGGTTCACTGGGGATGCTGCCGTCGGCCTCGATTGGTGCAGACCAATTTGGGCTGTACGAGCCGATACACGGTTCCGCGCCGGACATCGCCGGGCAAGGCAAAGCCAATCCAACCGGGACGATGTTGAGCGCCGCGATGCTACTACGCTACAGCCTGGCACTGGAAGACGAAGCGAAGGCACTGGAAGGCGCAGTGGAAGCGGCCTTAGCATCCGGGGCGCGGACTGCGGATATTGCCCCGCGCGGCGGCAGCTACATCAGCACCGAAGAATTTACCGAGACAGTGCTACACGCACTGTAGAGGCGTCGAACTCATCAAGAGGAATGTGTAGGGACAGCCCGGTGTGGCTGCCCCCTTTTTCCTTCTAACAAAACGTCACAGACTTGCAGGGACGCACCACCACCATGCGCCCACGTTGGCGAACCCGCCTAGAACCCGGCTAAGGCCTGGTCGAGATCGTTGAGGATGTCGTCGGTATCTTCAATACCGATAGAAAAGCGCACCAGATTATCTTTAATCCCCAAGGCCAGCCGTTCCTCAGTGGTTTTGTCGTAGTAACTCACAATGGCGGGCTGTTCGATCAGGCTCTCCACCCCGCCGAGGCTGGGAGCGATATAGGGAATCTGCATCCGGTCAATGAACTGACCGGTGGTGTGCAGGTCGCCTGCGACCTCGAAACTAATAACCCCGCCGAAACCAGACATCTGAGCAGCAGCCACCGCATGATCGGGATGTGATTCCAGCCCTGGATACCACACCCGCTCAATCCGGCGGTGGGATTCCAGGAAGTGCGCTACCGCCGTCGCCGTCCGGTTTTGCTGTTCGACCCGCAGCGCCAGGGTTTTGAGGCCGCGTTCCAGCAAAAAGGCGGTGTTCGGGTCGGGGATGCCCCCCAGGATACCCCGTGAGTCCCGCAATGCAGCGATGCGATCCGCCTGCCCCACCACGACACCGGCCAGCAGGTCGTTATGCCCCGCCAGGTACTTGGTGGCACTGTGGACAACGAAATCAATACCCCAATCCAATGGACGCTGGTTCACTGGTGTGGCAAAGGTACTGTCAATCAGCGTTCGCACTTTGTGACGCCGCCCAATCTCGGCAATCCGCTCCAGGTCAGCCACCCGCAGGTAGGGATTGGTCGGACTTTCGGAGACAATAAAACGAGTTTTGCGTTTGATGATGGCGGCTTCAATCGCTTCGTAATCGCCCATCGGGACAACCGAGGTTTCGATGCCGAGGCGCTGGAGGAAGGTCAGGGCAAACTGGCGGGTACGGCGATAACAGTCATCGGTCATGATGATATGCGACCCGGCGGAGAGTACCGAAAGCAGCAGGGATGTAATCGCCGTCATACCGGAGGCGTATAATACACCGGCATCAGCATTATCCAGTTTCGCCAGTTTACGCTCAACCGAAGCAACCGTCGGGTTGCCATAACGCCCGTATTCTTCCCGGTCAGACCCTTCACCCCAGATATTGCCTTCCATGAAATCAACAAGTTCCTGGGTGTTGGCGAAGGTATAGGTCGCCGTTTGGACGATGGGAGTGTGGAGGGCATGAAACGCCTTGCGCCGCTCCGTACCACCATGCACGGCGCGGGTACTGGCCCCCTGCCGCGTGATCCGGGGGGTTACTCCATTCGAGGAATGACCATTCTGGGTCAAGAAACCATCCTGCCGTAACATCGTCCACTCTCCTATCACATCTGCCTCCAAATAAAAAACCCCGAAAGGAGAGCATACGGGGTCTGTTTTAGCAAACAAAAAAGACTTTGGGCTAAAGTCTTTGAGTTCGCATCCTGGCACCACGATCATACCAGTGATCGCTCTCATCTATCAGAGCCACGTCTGTCGGAATTGGCACCTTCCCATAAAGGGGGTTGCCGCGGTTTCACAGGGCCGTTCCCTCCACCGCTCTCCATGAGGAATTTTCTATGCGGTTGTTAAACTGGCGATAGTGTAGCATAAAAAATGATGTCCTGCAAGATAGCCAATCATAACTCAACATAAGAAAACGACTCAATATCGTTTGCTCTCTCTATCGACACGGTTTGAGTTACCTCCCATACACTCACGAAAACAGCCTGAATGCCGGGCATTTTGTAGGGGGGATATGGATTTGCATTGGTTTTGAATTTGTTAGATGGCGGTTGGGATTACTTTCCAATCGCAGTATAATGAAATTATCATACCAGTCGGGGGATCAAAACCAGTGAACATCGAACTTCATGTCACGATCATGAGCGGCGTGCTGGATGGGCAGCATTTCAGCTTTAGCCGTGGGAATGAAGATGGCGAAACAGTAGGCCCACAGTGGCGTATCAGCGTTGGGCGGAGTGACGATAGAGACATCTACTTGCAGGATGACCTGTTTCTCTCCCGCCAGCACGCCTACATTATTTATGAGAATGATGCGTGGTGGTTAGAGGATTGTTCCAGTAGAAACGGGTCTTTCCTGGAAAATGGACTACGTGAAAAGCGATTTCAGGGCAAGATTCCGATTAAACCCGGCCAGCTTTTTAAGTTGGGACGTACCTGGATGCGGATAGATGAGTCCTAAGCAGCAGTCAATCTTATTGCGAGATATTCTTATTCGAGCACGTCAGGAATCGCTTCAGGCCCATCATTATTATCTGGGCGTGGAGCATTTGTTCATCGCGCTCCTTCATATTGAGGGCGGGCTGACGCAGACTGTACTGCAGGCACAACAGATTCCACACCGCGAAGTCCTGAAAACCATCTACCGCAAGATCGGCAGGGGCAGCGGCCCGGCATCATGGCCGGGAGTACGCTATACACCCCGCACCGAGGCGATCCTGGATATGGCGAACGATTTGATGCTGTCCAGTGGCCGAACCGACATCACTGAACGGGATTTGTTCAGCGTCATCGTGACCGAAAAAGAGAGCCTCCCGATGCGGTTGCTGAAGATCATGGGGGCAGACCTGAGCAAAATGGAGCAGGCCGCCTACACGCAATCGCTCACGCTAGAGCCACACTTGCCGGACGTAATCATCGAATTCGGGCCAGATGATGACCGGAGTGAAATCCCGGAACTCCAGCTTGTCGTTCTGCGCCGGATGTTCTCCAAATACGCGAAGATTCGCATCGAGCGCCGTTTAACCGGATTTCGGAATGCGCTTATCCTCGTCGCCACGCCCATTCATGCCAATAACCAGGAAAATATGCCGGTGGTCGTCAAGATTGACCAACGCGACGCAATTACTGAAGAGGCTCAACATTACGCGGAACACATCAAGGACGCCGCGACCCTGTACACAGCCCGCTTAGAGGAAGAGCCGACCTACCTGGAAAATGCCCCCCTGGGCGGCCTGAAATATACACTGGTGGCGAACAACGGCATTATCCCGATGGATTTACGCAATCGTATTCAGCAATACGGGGTTGAACGCCTGCCTGAATTATTCAACGAAATGCTCTATAACCGATTTAAGAAATATTGGTGGGGACAAGCACGCCCCTATCGCTTCCTGGTCTGGCAGGAATACGATTGGGTGCTGCCTTCGATCCTCACGCTGGATCTGAAAACGGATGACACCCCAGCCACTACCCACCTGCTGCGTATTCCATTCCGGCGGGCGCACCTGAGAAACACGCTCAAGAAACTCAACCCTGGTGACGCCGTTACACTGGAAAATTTCACAGTTCAGAAATTTGACTACCGGAACAAAGTCCTCAAATTAGCACTCAAATATGGGGCGGAAGCCGAAAACCGGGCTTTTCGCATTGATGTGCGCCTCCCTAACATCGAAAGGACTTATTACCGGGGTGAAATCGTTGACCAGTTGGTCGGCACGGTCTGGAAAACACGGGATGCGATGCTGCTGGATGCGGTTCGGGCGCTTGACCCGATCTTCAACCCGACCAGCGGGAGAATTTCGGTTGGGCCGTATGAAATGGATAACCCGCTGCATTACTATGACCAACTGCTGGATTACCCAATTCATGGGTCTGCCAGCCGGATTCATGGCGACCTCAACCTGAGTAATATCCTGGTCGGCCCTGAAAACGGCCTGTGGCTGATCGACTTCGGCCATACCCGTGAGGGGCATACCCTCTTTGACTGGGCGGCACTGGAAGTCAGCCTGCTGGGGGATGCTGTCATGTCTCAGGCCGGAGATAGCTGGGAAGCAGCAGTCAAAGCCCTGCGAGCCGTTATTGCCATCAACAATTTCAAGCTCCCACCCAGGTCAACAAACCCGAATATCAACCAGGCCTTCGATTCCGTGATTCAAATTCGCAGAATCGCCGCCCTATGTATGGCTGCCCCCAAGCACTGGGAGGAATATTTCGTCGCGTTGGCGCTGTGTTCGCTGCGGGCACTCAGTTGGGATACCATGCCGCTTGGCGGTAGACGATTGATGTTCCTGCTGGCAGGCATCATCATCCAGGACCTGACTTCAAAGGCAACTCTGGCAGTTGGCGACACCCCTTCGCCGGATATGACCGAAAACCTGGCGGTGGTGCAAATCACCAGCATCACGCAGGACAGTATCGAAAACGAACTGCCCCAGCAGCAGACAGAATCTCGCACGCCGTTTTCGTCATCGTCCCTGAATACGAAACAGTTGGATGACAGCGACCCTAGAGTGAAAGCCGTACTGGATCGCATTAGCGATAGTGAAGAGGCGATTCCTGAAGAAACTCAGGCAACGTCGTCTGTGGACGATACGCTAGATCACCCAGACTAAATGCTTATCAAGAACGGACATAAGGATGGCAAAAATGCCGTCCCTGAATCATTTGAATGCCTGCCAGCAATCCTCCATTCAGTAAGATAAGCCTGTTTTTAATCGCACCCCTGTTTTAGAATCGAGCAAGTTTTCCCCTATATTCAAGTTGAGTTCACTTATACTCCAATTGAGAAATCTCATGTCCCCATCATTAGCACAACTTTACGCTGAGAATCGTTTGCTTGTCTTTGGGCATCGGGGTGCGAAAGACGATGCGCCCATGAATACCCTGCCCGCTTTTGAACTGGCGCTTCAACAAGGCGCGGACGGCGTTGAGCTGGATGTACAGCTCACCAAGGACGGCTACCCGGTGATTGTCCATGACTTCACCATAGATCACACGACCAACGGCAGCGGACAGGTCGCGGATAAGACTCTGGCAGAGTTGCGGGAATTAGACGCCGGGAGTTGGTTCGGTGAAGCCTTTCGCGGCACCCGTATCCCCACCCTGGACGAGGTGTTTGAGGCTGTCGGTCAGCACCTGATTATCAACGTCGAAATTAAATCCAAATCGCTGAAAAGTACCGGCTGCGAGCAGGTTGTCGCCAACCGAATTGCGCAATTCAGCCTGCAATCGCGGGTACTCGTGTCATCTTTCGACCCGCTGGCGCTGCGTCGTTTCTGCCGGATTATGCCGGAGGTGCCTATCGGCTTTTTGTATGCCGAAACCTCCCCGCGCTGGCTGTCTATCCTGATGCTTGGCTTTAAGTACGAGGCACGTCACCCCCATTACTCGATGGTGGATGCGGATTTCATGACCAATGCCAAAACACACGGTTATCACGTTCACACCTGGACGGTGAATGACATTGAGGAAGCCCGCAAAATGCGCGACCTGGGTGTGGAAATCCTCATTACAGACCGCCCCGGGGTCATTCGCCAGGCTTTGTATGGCTGATCTGTGGTGGCGGCTCGTCCGTTTCGGTTTTCGCCTGCTCTATAATGAACTGGCATTCACCTATGATTGGGTGAGTTCTGTGGTTTCATTTGGCGCGTGGCGCTGTTGGCAGCGGACTGCCCTGCTCCACCTGAATGTTCCGCAAGACGCCCCGGTGCTGGAACTGGCACATGGTACCGGCAGTTTGCAGGTGGATATGCAACGCCAAGGGTACTCCACTATCGGTTATGACCTATCACCTTTCATGGGGCGTATCGCCCACACCAAGCTAAACCGGGCCGGACTGCCCGCCAAGCTGGTGCGCGGAGACGTGGCGGCACTGCCCTTCCCCGATGAATCGTTCGCAGCGATTGTCTGCACCTTTCCCACCGCGTTCATCACATCCCCGGCAGTTCTACAGGAAGCCAACCGCGTTTTACGCCCCGGCGGGTCACTTATCATCGTGCCGGGCGCAGTCTTTACCGGTGGCGGGATTCTGGCACGCGGTTTGGAGGGATTGTATCGCATTACCGGCCAGCGGGAAGATGCCCCGTTCCAGGTTGGGGACTTGTTCAGCGAGTTTGGTTTTACGGCGGAACGGGTCGAGGAAAGCTGCCCACACAGCCGGGTAATCTTAATCCTCGCGCGTAAAAAAGGGGCTGGCGCGGCCTGATGCCCCATGCTATAATCTGGATTATATGGTGGCTGTAGCTCAGCTGGTTAGAGTGTCTGGTTGTGGCCCAGAAGGTCGTGGGTTCAAATCCCATCAGCCACCCCACCAAACGCCTGAAATGGGCGTTTTTGATTCCTGGAAACTCCCCACAATGGAGGTATAACCAACCCGTAAGCACTGAAAAGAGGATAATCATGCTCAAAGTCGTAACAGTGGAACACATGCGCCGGATTGAGGCCGCCGCCGATGCCAGCGGGGTCAGTTATGCGACCATGATGGAAAACGCGGGAACCGCCGCCGCCCAGCATATCGCGGATTACCTGGAGCATACGCCCGCAATGGCGAATGGCGTCAAACGGATTCTCTTCCTCATCGGCAAAGGGAATAACGGCGGGGATGGGCTGGTTGCCGGGCGCGTCCTGGCGACCATGACTGAACAGTATCAGGTACAGTTTTACCTGCTGGCGGCACGTCCTGATGATGACCTGAATTTCCAGGCGGTACAGGCTACCAATCTGACCGTGACCACAGTTCAAGAGGATAGCAACTTTCAGATTCTGAGAGAACAAGTAGCAGCAGCAGACGTGGTAGTGGATGCACTGTTCGGCATCGGCGTCCACCTACCACTGCGGAGCGATGCGGTAGACATACTGCACCATGCCCGGGCGGTGATGGATGAACGCACAGTCCCCCAACCCGGCAATATCGCCCCGAATCAACCCAAACAGAGTGCCTTAAAGCGCCCCTACGTGGTCGCGGTGGATTGCCCCAGCGGGTTGGATTGTGATACCGGCACGATTGATGAGGCTGCACTACTAGCAGACGCCACCGTGACCTTTATCGCCGCCAAACCGGGACTGCTGGCGTTCCCCGGCGCAGCGTATGTTGGGGAATTGGTCGTTTCAACCATCGGCGTCCCTGACAATCTGCCCGAACTCCACGAAGCGGCAACCGTCCTGGTGGATGGGGGGCTGGCGCGGAGTCTACTGCCAGCGCGGACGCTGGACTCCAACAAAGGCACATTCGGAAAGGCGCTCGTCGTGGCCGGGTCAGCGAATTATGTCGGCGCGGCGGGACTCTCCGCGATGGCGGCCTATCGCAGCGGGACGGGATTAGTCACAGTAGGCGCGGCGGGGCCAGTCGTTCACGCGCTGGCGGGACATTTTCTTGGGCCGACCTGGCTGCTGCTGCCCCATGATATGGGCGTCATCGCGGAAAACGCGGTACAGGTCATCGGTGAGGCATTGGCTGGGTATAGCGCCTTACTATTAGGGCCGGGTTGGGGCCAAGAGTCGACCACCCGCGAATTTCTGCTCAAGGTGCTGGATTTACCGCGCACCAGCGCGACAACCCACAAACGGGGGACGATAGGTTTCATCAGCAGTGGAGACAACCCGCCTGCCAACGACACAGCGGAAACACCTGCCGCCCTGCCGCCGCTCGTGATTGATGCTGATGGGCTGAATCTGCTGGCGGGTGTCGAGCAGTGGTGGGAGCGCCTACCAGCGGATACGATTATCACGCCACATCCGGGTGAAATGGCGCGGTTAGCCGGACTGACCATCGAAGAAGTACAGACGGATCGCACGCGGATTGCCCAGGAAAAGGCGGCGGAATGGGGCGTTGTGCTTGTCCTGAAAGGGGCACATACCCTCATCGCCACGCCGGACAAGCGCCTGTTTGTCCTCCCCTTCAAGACCGATGCGCTGGCAACTGCCGGAACCGGGGACGTGTTGGCCGGGACAATTACCGGGTTACTCGCTCAGGGAGTGAATCCGGTTGATGCGGCGGTGTTGGGGGGATATGTACAGGGACTTGCCGGGGAGTACGCCGCGCGACAAATAGGCAATACGCGCAGCGTGACGGCGGAAGACGTGCTGAACAACCTGGCAGCCGCGCTGACGGCGATTGAACAGAGCTGAAACCTATTCCAGCCCCATCTCAACCCGGCGACGGCGGGCAGCGGCGCGGCCTTCGGCGATGCTGGCAGCAACCGGGTCAACCGGAGGCGGCGATTTCGAGGTTTCCTGAAGTACGGATTCTTCTAAAGAACGGGGATTCGCCACCAGTAAGCCGGGGCGGGTCGAACGAAATAGGGTGACAATACCTCCGGCCAACGCGCCAATGATGAACCCCCATAAAAGCGATCCTGTACCGCCTGAGTCGATTTCATTGGGCAGGTCATTGCTCATATTGCTCATGGTCACGTTCCTGCTTCGGCGTGCGCCGTATCGCCCGGCGGATACCGGCTAATTCACTGATAAAGACGCGGACACCAGCTAGAAACGCGCCAATCTTAATGACCGGCTCGACAATGGCATCCCCCACAAAATGGACAGTGCCTTTGGCTGCGCTTACTGTGTCCTGAGCATCTTTGAGGATAGGCTGAGTCTCGTTTTTGAACAGGTTCACCAGCCGGGCAATTTGCAGTGCGAGGACGGCCAGCGCGATCACGATCATCGTGAACTCTAGCACCATCGTGATGATGAACACATCACGCACCGCCTGAATCCATGAGGCAGTCTGTTCTGCGCCGGTTGCCAGAATCACCCCAAGGATGAATACGAGAATCGGGATACCGACCAGAACAGCCACAGTCGAAATCGCGATTCTTTGTGCTGTCCAGAAGCTCGACTTTGGGGTTTCCGCCGCTTCTGGCGGTTCCAGTTGCAATGGTTTTTCAGGCATAAAACGATCCCTCAACGCCGCGGACGTGAAGCAGATGAACGGGTTCGCCTGCTGGTCAGAACCTGGGCTACGACCAACGCGATTAATGCTCCCAGAATCGCCGGGAAAACCCGTAGCATTCCAATCGTCACCAGGGTGATCCCCAGGATACCACCCAGAATGTGACCGAGCAAAAAGCCAACCCACCCAGCCAAAAGAAACAACGCCAACCTTCGCGCATCTCCACCCATAATGAGGTGAAAAATCGCGCCGCAGAGTGTCGCTAAGATGAAACCAAAAGTCGCTGTCGGGCCAGGCACATATCCTCCCAGAATCGTAATTACCATTCACAGCTTGCGACCCTGCCTGCTCATGGTAAAATCGAGTAGGTGCTAGTGTAACACGAATCCGGTGTTTGAACAGGGACTTGGAAGCGGCGGCGCAACTCATGAACGTCTTGGATCACCGCATTTTGATTGATAACCGCTCGTCTGCAATCGTCTGGGAACAGATCAGCGACATCAGCAAAAACCCTGCCTGGCAGGTGGATTGCACAGGTATTTCATTCTTATCCTCGCGCAGAAGTGGCGCCGGGATGCGCTGGCGCTACACCAGTAAGAACCGGCGCGAGTATATTGTTGAAACCACCGCCTGGTACGATGGGGTCGGCTATGAGTATACGATTGTAGATGGTGCGTCATACAGCCAGTGTCAGGGGCGTGTGCGCTTACAGGAAATCGCGGAAGGTACCATCGTCCGCTGGACATTCAGTTATGAAATGAAGGGCGTGCTGGGCAACCTGCGAAACTCCTTGAACCACCGCCGCACCCTGGAAAAAGACATGATTGACAGCCTGAAAGCGCTCTGGCGCTACATGAATCAGGTTGAAGCCAGCAACCCGGAGTTTGAAGCGCGTTCACTCATGCGCGACGCACTGAATTATGAGGCGCGTTCCCAGTACAAACCACGCCATCCTTCGGTGGTAGAAAATCAGCACCCAGCAGAAGCGGACGAACCATTCCCGGCAATACTCCCACACGAGCCGCCGATTGAAGAAGGGGATACCAAACCCCATCTTGCCGTCCCTGCCACACCTCTCCTGGTAGACTCCCCGGAAACGGACGAAGATTCCGACTTTGCACAGTCGTTACCCGAACAAGAAGACCACCTTGTTTCAACACAGGATCAACAGGAAGTCAAAGCGGTATCTGCATCGACCATGCCAGAAGTCATCAAAGAGCCGGAGATTGAGGCAGAATCTACACCCATTCCAGAGGCCATGCCGGAAGCTGACCCAACAACACCATCGGTGGCTGAACCTGCTGTGAATGTCCCATCCGAAACTGTGGCACCTGAGTCCAATATTGATGAGGCTGAACCCGCAGCGACACCAGAAGATTCGCAAGCGCCAGAGGCCCCGCGCCTGACATCGATCACGGACACATTACCGGGAGCCAGCGTGAACGCGGTGCCGCCAACCATACGGACAACGGAAGAAGATATTCAGCGTTTAGACACGCGGGAAATCAGTGTCTTTGAGTATTTCGGCCTGCCAAAGCCGAGTGAGACTCAGGAGATGAGGCCGGTTCATGCCGAACCATCCAGCCAGGAAATCCCGATTGGCCCGCCGCTCCTTGACCCACACGCGCCGACTGTGGTCGAACACCCATTGCGGCAGGGGCTAAGACTGCTGCTGCGCCGCCGACACGCAAAGTTGCGTCGCCCATCATAGGAAAACAAAAAGACAGTGCAGAGCCGCGCTGTCTTTTTTATTTACCAAAAATCGCTTGTTCGTAGATGCCCGGCAATCTCTAGTGGTCGCGCTCCACGACCAACCGCGCCAGATCAACCAGGGCGTCCTTATAGGGCGACTCGGGCAGCACGTCAAGACTGGCAACCGCGGCCGCTCGCAACATATTGGCTTGTGTATAGGCTTCTTCAATCGCTTTCCTAGAAAGCATCTTCGCTTTGATAGCCGTCAACGGGTCAGTGGGTTGTTCGGCAACCGCCGCTTGTGTTTTCGTTTCGCCATTCCCGGCGTAAGCCACCGCGTATCCCCGGCCCTGCTGGAGGTCAATGCCAGAGGTTTTACCCAGTTGTTCCGAGTCCGCCGTCAAATCAAGAACATCATCAATAATCTGAAACGCCAGCCCGACATTAAACCCATACAACCGCAGCGCCTCAATCGTCGCCTCGCCTGCACCTGCCAACGCCGCCCCCATGTGCGCCGCCGAACGGAACAACGCCGCTGTTTTACGGGAGATAATGTCGTAATACACCTGACGCGAGAAATTATTTTCCTTCACGGCGCTGGCCTGAAGCGTCTCGCCTTCCACCAGGGCAACCGTCGCTTCTGAAAGAATAACGTTCAAATCCTTATACGGAGCCATCAGCTCATACACTTTGGTGAACAGAAAATCGCCCGTGAGCAAGGCAAAAGTCCGCCCCCACAGCGCGTTTACCGAAGGCCGCCCCCGCCGCACCACACCATGATCGTTAATGTCGTCATGGACGACACTGGCGGTATGCACCAGTTCCACCGCTGCGGCTGCGGAAAGTACGTTTTCCACCGCCGTGCCGCCGCACGCCAGATACGTCAGCAGCATTAAACGCGGACGCACCCGTTTGCCCCCGGCCTCCAGGATATGGCGACTGGCATCATGCAGCGTTTTTACGTCACTGGCAACCGAATCGAGCATAACGTTTTCTAACGCTTGCATTGCCTGTTGAATCATCATCCATTACACCTTAGCTTGTATGGCGGAAATTTCGTTTGTGACTTTCAGAACTAACTAAATTTATTTTACAAAAAGCGAAACCCGCTGTCAAATTAAAGAGGGTTTCAGGGTATATTTCAGTGGATTACTTTCTGAAGTTATAAAGGCAATCGCTTATGATTTACTCACCGGCTGGTCATTAATGCGCAGCACCTGAGCGCCCCCAATGGCAATCGTAGTGTGGCGGGCAACGCTCTCAATCTCCGCCGTATCATACACCTTTTTCATCGCAACAGCGACGGTTTGCGCGGTCTGCGCGGTGTCGCAGACGGCACATAAACTCGGCCCGGCCCCACTGATAACCAACCCCAGTGCTCCCGCTTGCCGGGCAACCGCCCGGACTTCAGCCAGTTTGGGCATCAGATGGGCGCGCGCCGGTTCAATGATGCTGTCCTGTTCCATCGCCCGCGCCAGCCCCGGCACATCTGCGCGGTAAATCGCGTCCATCAGGCGGGCTACCGCGCCAGTCTGAGCGACCATATCATGTAAACTCACCATCTTAGGGAGTACCGCCCGCGCTTCGGCAGTCGGCACGGCCACCGCCGGAGTCACCAACGCGAGGAAAATACCCTGCGGCACAGGGAGATTGCGAATCTGGTCGTTATCCGTCCCGGTAATCAGGGTAATGCCACCGAACAAACTGGGGCCAACGTTATCAGCGTGCCAACCGCTCACCGCCGCCTCACCATCCAGGCAAGCTGGAAGCAGTTCAGGGCGGGTGAGTGGTTCACCAAACAGCGCGTTCACCGCCACCGCTGCCGCCACTGCACTGGCTGCGCTGCTGCCCAAACCACTCGCCAACGGCAGATGTTTGTACAGGCGGATTGCCACCCCGGTTGCAACGCCCAGCGTTTTCAGCACCGTGTTCGCGGCAATACAGGCGGTATTTTGATCCGGGTCATGGGGCAGCTTGCCGCCGTCGCCTTCAATCAAGGTGATGGCCGCCCCTGGTTCGTCCCGATGCTCGACACGAACCACATCCCCCGGTTCACGCAGCGCCAATCCCAGAATATCGAAGCCGACGCCTAAATTAGCAACCGTAGCCGGCGCAAAGGCTTCAGCACTGGCATTTAGCATATTCGGTGTTATCCTTAACTCTGCGTTTTCCTCAACCGGGCTATGAGGTTATCATGACGAGCATATTACAATGTATAGATTGCAAGGAGCAATACCCAATTGATCGGGTGATGTACACTTGCGAAGCCTGCGGCGGCCTGCTGGATGTAGTCCATGATATGGATTACCTGCGCCGCACCGTCAGTCGGGAGCTTTTCGACCAGCGGTTAGGCACCCTGGAGACTCCCTATAACAGCGGCGTCTGGCGCTATAAGGAGCTCATTTACCCCGATTTAGACCCTCGGATGATTGTCAGCCGCCCGGAAGGAAACACCAACTTATATAACGTACCACGTCTGGCGGAATGGGCGGGTGTGAAAACCCTCTACCTGAAACACGAAGGCGAAAACCCCACCGGCTCGTTCAAAGACCGGGGCATGACCGGCGGTTTGACTCAGGCGCGAGTACTGGGCATGAAACGGGTGGCCTGCGCCTCTACCGGCAACACATCCGCATCGCTGGCCTCCTATGCCGCGCTGGGTGGGCTGGAAGGCATTGTTTTCTTCCAGGATAAACAAATCGCGCTGGGCAAGTTGGCGCAGTCGGTGGCCTACGGCGCAACCGGCATTCAGGTATCGGCGGATTTTGACCGCAATCTGGAACTCGTGCGCGAGGTTGCCGATAAACTCGGTATTTATGTGCTGAATTCTGTAAATCCCTTCCGTTTAGAAGGCCAAAAAAGTATCGTTTTTGAGATGATTCAGCAGTTCCGTTGGAAAACACCGGATTGGATCGTTGTTCCTGGCGGCAATCTGGGGAACAGCTCGGCGTTTGGCAAAGCATTGCACGAACTCTACGAACTCAAGCTAATTGACCGGATGCCGCGTCTGGCGATCATCCAGGCCGAGGGCGCGAATCCATTGTACCGGAGTTTCGTGAAAGAGTTCGAGGAATTCGAGCCGATGCATGCCGAAACCCTAGCAACAGCCATCAAAATCGGCAACCCGGTCAACTATGCAAAAGCTGTTCGTACCGTTTACTGGACGGATGGGATGGTGGAACAGGTGAACGATCAGGAAATCCTGGATGCAAAGGCGCTGATTGACCGCCAGGGCATCGGCTGTGAACCGGCGTCGGCCTGTTCGCTGGTCGGCACCAAGAAACTGGCCGAAAAGGGAATCATTAAGCCGCATGAAACAGTCGTCGGTATCCTGACCGGGCATATCCTGAAAGACCCGGATGTGGTACTGAAGTATCACAGCGGGACGTTGGCGGACATCAAGGCCGCCTACCCCAACAAGCTGCACCAATCCGAACCCTCGGCGGATGCCATCCGGCATATCCTGGAGACAAATGCCTCTCTTTAGTACTGTAAATCAATAAGGCCGGGGGGTGCTTTTTCCCCGGACAGCCACACCAGTGCGCTCCTACATAACCTTCCTGAAATGGGGGATTTGTAGGGCGCAATCGGAATACCGTGCATGATCGCGCCCGCGCTCCCGAATCAAATCCCCACCAAGTAATTCCCCAAATCGAGAATCCCTGATGCCCGCTGACACTATTCATGCGCAATTTTAATGCTGCCCTACTGTAAAATCGACCAAAGCGCGGTACAGTTGAATGAGCAGACAACCAGATAGACACAAAGGTTATCACAACTCATGCAGACTCTCGGTATAGACATCGGCGGTTCAGGCATTAAAGGCGCGGTAGTGGATACAGAAACGGGGGAGATAGTCGAAGAGCGTTTTCGTATTCCCACCCCCCAGCCTTCCCTGCCTGAAGATGTAGCTATTGTGTTGAAAGAGATTGTCAATCATTTTGACTGGCACGGGCCAGTCGGGGTGACGTTCCCAGCCATCATCAAAAACGGTGTGGCTTACAGCGCCGCTAACGTAGATCCTTCCTGGATTGGCACGGACGCTGCGATGCTGTTTCAGCGGCATACCGGATGTCCAGGCTGCCCGATGCTGGTCATCAATGATGCCGACGCCGCCGGAATCGCTGAAATGACCTTCGGTGCGGGGCGTGGGCGTTCCGGCGTCGTCATCATCCTGACACTTGGCACCGGCATTGGCAGCGCGATTTTCGTGAACGGCCACCTTTTGCCCAATTCGGAACTCGGCCACCTGGAAATCCGGGGGAAAGACGCCGAAGACCGCGCCAGTGACCGTATTCGTCAGGAGAAAGACCTGAGCTGGAAAAAGTGGGCTGAACGGGTAGACGAAGCCTTGCGCAAGATTGAGTTCTTGTTCTCACCGGACTTGTTCATCATCGGTGGTGGCGTCAGCAAAAAACACGAGCGCTTCCTGCCCCTGCTCAACACCCAGGCGCCCGTTATCCCGGCGGAATTCCTGAACGATGCGGGCATCGTTGGCGCTGCGCTGGCCGCATCCTGGATGGCGAATCCCCATGAGTGAACAAGCACGCCGCAAACAGGAAGCCGCTGAAAAAGCGGTGATGTTTATCCAATCGGGCATGATTCTAGGGCTTGGCTCCGGCAGCACCGCGACCTTAGCCGTCCGGCGCATCGGCGAATTGCTGCAAGCCGGGGAACTCCGCGATATTGTGGGTATCCCCTGCTCAACCCGCACCGAAGCCGAAGCCCAGAAATGGGATATCCCGTTAAGCACCCTGGAAGTGCATCCGGTGATTGACCTGACGATAGACGGCGCGGACGAAGTTGACCCGGCACTGAACCTGATTAAAGGCGGTGGCGGTGCGCTGACCCGTGAGAAAATCGTCGCCCAGGCCAGCCAGCGCCAAATCATCATCGTGGATGACAGCAAACTTTCCCCACAACTGGGAACCAAGTGGGCCGTGCCGGTTGAGGTTATTCCCTTCGGGTACGGGTCGCAGCAGGCTTTTCTGGAATCGCTCGGCGCAGTAGTGACCCTGCGGCAGACCGACAGTGGTCTACCCTACCGCACCGATCAGGGCAACCTGATCCTGGACTGCAATTTCGGCACGATCAGCGAACCGCAGGAACTGGCAAATCAGCTCAAGCAGCGCACCGGCATTGTCGAACACGGATTATTCATTGGTATGGCAGACGATGTGCTTGTCGCCGGATCAAATGGGATTCAGCACCTGCGCCGTCAGATTTAGGAAATAAATTTGACGGACAGTAAGCACACATGACACAACAAAAGGACAAAACAACATGCAATTAGGAATGGTAGGCCTCGGAAAAATGGGCGCTAACATGACCAAACGTCTGTTAGCTAACGGGCATCAGGTGATCGTCTCTGATCTAAATGCAGACGCGATAACCGCCGCCGAAAAGGATGGCGCCTCCGGGGCAACAGACCTGGCTGATTTAGCCCGGCAGTTATCCACCCCGCGCGTGGTGTGGGTGATGGTGCCGTCGGGAACACCCACCGAGGATACAATCACGAAACTGTCTGATATCCTGGAAGCCGGGGATATTGTTATTGATGGTGGCAATAGCAACTACAAAGACACCATGCGGCGCGGCGCAATGCTGGCCGAAAAAGGGATTGAGTTCGTGGATGTCGGCACCAGCGGCGGCGTATGGGGGTTGAAAGAAGGCTACAGCATGATGGTTGGCGGCAGCAAAGAGGCCGTTACGCATGTCAGCCCCATTCTGGAAACCCTCGCTCCGGGCGCTGACCTCGGTTGGGGGCATGTCGGGCCAGTCGGCGCGGGCCACTTCACCAAAATGGTGCATAACGGCATCGAATACGGGTTGATGCAGGCCTACGCTGAAGGGTTTGAAATTCTGCGGGCGAAAAAGGAATTCGATCTCGACCTGCATCAGGTTGCGGAAATCTGGCGCTTTGGCAGTGTCGTCCGTTCCTGGCTGCTCGACCTCACCGCCAACGCCCTGGCCGACGACCAGGAACTCAGCCATATTAAGGGTTGGGTCGCCGATTCCGGTGAAGGCCGTTGGACGGTTTTCGAAGCGATTGACCAGGATGTACCCGCCCCGGTCATTACTCTGTCGCTGATGGCGCGTTTCGCCAGCCGTCAGGACGAGAGTTACGCCGCGAAACTCCTGGCTGCGATGCGCAATCAGTTCGGCGGCCATGCCGTCAAATCGGAGTAACCATCATGGCGAACGACCTATCCACAACTATCCTGATTTTCGGCGCGTCTGGCGACCTGACTCATCGCAAGCTGGTGCCGGCGCTCTATAACCTGTTTCACAAAGGCCGGATGCCAGAGCGATTCAGCATTGTCGGCAACGCCCGTAGCACACTAAGCCACGAGGACTTCCGCACCCAGATGCGAGACGGCACACAGACTTTTTCTGCGGAAACTTTCGATAAAGACGTATGGGAAGCCTTCGCGCCCCATCTGTGGTATCACCCCGGTGACGCCACCAAACCGGACGACATGACCTCTTTGGAAGGTTTTCTGGCTGACCATGAAGGCGGCCATGCCAACCGGCTGTATTACCTATCCGTCGCACCATTCTTGTATCCAACTATCGTGGAAAATCTGGGTACAAGCGGAATGGCGAAAGAAGATGGCGGCTGGCGGCGGATTATCATCGAAAAACCGTTTGGAACAGACCTGGCCTCGGCTAAGGCGCTGAATAAGCTCGTCCATAGTGTTTTCGATGAACATCAGATTTACCGGATTGACCATTACCTGGGTAAGGAGACAGCGCAGAACATCCTGTTTTTGCGCTTCGCAAACACCATCTTTGAGCCAATCTGGAATCGCAATTATGTAGACAACGTGCAGGTCACTGTCGCCGAAACCGTAGATGTCGGCCATCGTGCCGGATACTACGACCAGGCCGGTGTGCTGCGCGATATGTTCCAGAATCACCTGCTGCAACTGTTAGCCCTGGTGACAATGGAACCGCCTGCTGCATTCAACGCCACCGCGCTCCGCAACGAAAAAGTGAAGGTGCTGAGCGCGATTCGCCCAGTTCAGATTGAGGATACGGTGCGGGCGCAGTATGACGGCTATTGTCGGGCGGAAGGCGTTGCACCGGATTCGCAAACCCCCACTTTCGCCGCACTCAGGCTGCATATTGACAATTGGCGCTGGCAGGGTGTCCCATTTTACATGCGTTCTGGCAAGGCGCTTGCCACCAAAACCAGCCAGATTCGAATTCGTTTCCGCCGCCCGCCCCATCTGATGTTCAATCTCCCGCAGGATGGGGAGGCTTTCGCGCCCAATACGCTTTCAATCTGTGTGCAGCCCGACGAGGGTATTCACCTCTCGTTTGAGGCCAAATTGCCCGATTCAACTTCGGAAACCCGTTCAGTTGAAATGGAATTCCATTATCGGGACTCCTTTGAAGAAGTCATCATCCCGGAAGCCTACGAGCGTCTTCTGCTGGATGCACTATTGGGCGATGCTTCGCTGTTCACTCGTAGCGACGAAATCGAAGTGCTGTGGGGCATCATTGACCCGATCCTACAGGGATGGAACAACCCTGATGCGCCTGCCGTCACATCGTATACGCCGGGAACATGGGGGCCGGACACCGCCGATGACCTCGTAAAGCGGGATGGGTTTTCCTGGGGGCAAGGCTGCATCCATGACCATGAGGACAAAGCATGAGCCAGATTCGCATTCTGCCGGATAAAACAGAATTGATGCAGGCAGCTGCTCAGTTGGTGGTACAAACAGCGGAAGAGGCGATTGCCAAACGGGGACGGTTTAGCATGGCACTCTCCGGCGGGTCTACCCCGCGCGGCCTGTATACCCTGCTGACTGCAGCGCCCTATAGAGAGCAGATCAAGTGGGCGAATGTCCATCTTTTCTGGGGGGACGAACGCTGTGTTCCTCCAGATGATGCCGACAGCAACTACCGCATGACACGGGAGTCGCTGCTTGACCACGTTCCGCTACCACCAGAGAACATCCACCGGATGCAGGGTGAACTGCCACCAGAGGAAGCGGCAGCAGCCTATGAACATGAGCTGACCGGATTTTTCGGACAATCGACGCCGCATTTTGACCTGATCCTGTTGGGCATGGGGGATGACGGCCATACCGCATCGTTATTTCCACACACGGCAGCGCTGGACGAACATCAAAAATGGGTGACAGCTAATCATGTGCCGCAAAAAGGTGTATGGCGCCTCACCTTAACCCGGCCAGTCATCAACGCGGCGCGGCAAGTGACCTTCCTGATCTCCGGGGCAGAAAAAGCAGCGCGGCTGCGTGAAGTCCTGTACGGAGTACACCAGCCGCATCACCTGCCGTCCCAGTTCATTCACCCCGTAGACGGTGATCTTATCTGGTTGCTAGATAGAGCTACGGCCAGTCAACTCCCCGAACACTAAATATTCACCGGCAGGATTAACCGTCTACCCGGGTCGCCACCACGACGACACGCTGGTTATAGTCCTGCCGATGGGTATTATACCCTCCGGCTACATCACAGGTAATCAGGGTAAGCTGCCCATATTGTGGGCGGCGACCTTCAAAAAGAAACTTCACGGTTGGCATTCGCGGCGCTATTTCCGATTGTATCCAAGTTGGCAGAATATGATGGCAATCTGGCAAGATATGATGGTATCGAAAATGGCGGCCTACCCTATACTGGTCATATCAAGTCAGTTGATCTAGCGGTTCATCAGCGAATCCGCTATGCGATAAAGAGTCAATCAGGAGACACAAATGCAACTCACACTTAACCAAAACATCCAGATGCCTATGATCGGATTCGGGACTTACCTCATTAGCGATGACGATGTTCAACCCGCTGTACTCGAAGCCTTACGCACAGGATACCGACACATTGATACGGCTGAAGCATACGGCAATGAGCATGGTGTTGGACTGGCGATACACACTGGTATGCAAGAGCTTGGACTATCACGGGAAGATGTTTTTGTGACAACCAAGTTGTATCCCGGAAATGAGGCATGGGGACAACCCGTCAAAACCTATCAGTCCACAATCGATTCGCTGAATCAGAGCTTATCAAATCTGAAATTGGACTATGTTGATCTATATCTGATTCATGCCCCATTAGCCAAAGAACAGCGCATCGAACAATGGCAAGCGCTGGTCGAATTACGTCAGATGGGGAAAGCTCGCGCAATCGGTGTAAGTAACTATGGTGCCACACACATTGACGAAATCAAATCCGCCGGTTTGCCACTCCCGGATGTCGATCAGATTGAACTTCACCCCTGGTCCCAGAAGCCAGCGTTGACTTCATATCTGAAAGACCATGCCATCTCGATCATTGCATACAGCAGCCTTGTGCCACTGTCCACTTGGCGTACTGCCCCAGGTCAGGATAGTGCTAAAAGTGAGGATATGAAGCAAGCTGGCAATCAGGCCGATTCACCTTTCAAGATGATGGCTCAGAAGTATGGTGTCTCTGAGGCACAGGTTCTCCTGCGCTGGGGCTTACAGAAGGGCTACGCCATCCTGCCGAAGAGTAACAACAAGACACGCATTCAGCAGAATTTCGACTTGCTCTTATTTGAGATTGACGCCGATGATATGACCGCCATTACCGCAATGGATCGCGGTGACGGTGTCGCGTGGAGCGTAGGGGATCCCACTAAGGTGTCCTGATCCCATAGGCAAGCCCATCTAACTCATCCAGAGTAACTCAATAGCGCCATCGTCAAACTGCGCAATGCGGATCTCAACGCGCGAAATTTCCAACAATCCTGATGGAGAACAAAACAGGAAGAAAAAACTTATGAAAATTCCACCACCGACAGAAATCCTACCCGATGTCACCTGAGAGGAAATAGAACAACTTATGGAAGTCAAGACGGCGAAAGCCTGGGAATTCTATTCCATGAGCTGAACTGCCAATGGTGGAAGAGAATCTGATAGACTTCGAACTTATTCCATTGGTCTCTTTGATTATCTTTCCCAGTTATTCGCCGACTAAGTTTACCTCATCAATCCGTATGAGTGGTTCTGACGCCAAACAGCGAGACACCTTTAGGGTTGTGTCACTGGGAGAGCAATCCTACGAAATGGTACTGCGAGCCGTCTTCCGGAAACTGCACACTATCGGTGCTAAGGTGAAAGCCTTCACACCGAATCCCGGATGTTCCCTCAATGTCGTAATGCTCGCTAATACCCAATGCGTCCGTAAGTCCGATTACTTTATCTACAAACGCTGCATCGAACCAGTGATAGGGAAAATAGATGAATACTTGATAGCAAACCTCGGCTTGACCATACTCTGTATTGACGATCACACTCTCACCAATAGCATACCAGATTGGCTCCATTGCCATCCAGACATCAAGCTCATCACGATACGGATAATCTGCATCCATATAGAGCAGGTGAAATGTTGAAGAAAACGGGGTCGTATCAATATGAATATTGGGCATGATACTTGGACTACCTCCCAAGCCAGCCATAATCCATGGTGATGTAACAGTGCTGAATTGGCGGCACGCCTCGGACGATGACGCGGCTAGTTGTTGCTCAACCAATGAGCTAACTGAACTATTCAGGGTTCGTCTCACGAGGTCATTCAGAACGGGCAAATCACGGAGCAAACCTTCGACATTAAAATCCGTGACGGTTTCACCGGAATTATCCAGGAAATGCTCCAAATTATCTGCCGCGAGATCGTTGCCCACCTTCCGCGAGCGTCGAGCGGCCAGACGCAGTGATTCGCGCAAGCTGTATTTGAAAGCTTGTGAGACCAGTGGAAAGACATAATCGGCAATCCGCGAAATTCCGGCTTGTGTTGGAAGCGTGTCCTCATCCAGGAAACCAGGGTTGTATTCCGGGTAGAGGCCGGGATAAGCAGGTATTTGGTGCTGCAGATCTTCACAACCCACCACGATTGTCTGACGCTGGGCGTGGTAATCATTTACAGGTGCTGGACCGGGCGGTGAATTGATTTCAATCAAACCGAGTAGGGAGAGCAAGATGTTCAGTGCCGGGAACATAGTCCAGACGCTACATACCAGGGATAGAGCAACTATCAAACGTATTTTGGACATTGGAGGGCTTACCTTTCATTCAAAGCTGACAGAATCAGCTTTTCTTTCAGGGTCTTACACCTTTCATTGCCAGCATAATCGAGTCCACCAGCATGTCGCGACGACCTGAAACCCGAACTGAAAGCACTCAGGTGCTTGCACACTCAGATGAATTTGTGCAAGCGCATGTCATACATATCATAGGGAAGAAGATAGCATGTCTTCTTCCCCTATAACGTTAGTAAAGGAAGGGTATACGATGACAGAAAATAATAGAATGCGATATGAATTCGACAAAGGATGGTTAGCCCTATTCAAGGATCTGAATATCGCTTCACAGGATGTATTACGCCACGCACAATTGCCGCTTGATCTTTTCTCGCGTAAACCCATCACGATTACTGGGGATGAGTATTTTCGATTGTGGCGGGGGTTAGCCTTTGCGACACGAGATCACCCAACTTTCCCACTACAGATGGTACAAGCTATTTCAACGGAAACGCTCAGTCCGGCCTTGTTTGCCGCTTTTTGTAGTGATGATCTCAATACAGCGTTGCATCGAATATCAAAATACAAGCCGCTCGTGGGGCCACTCCGCATGACTGTCGCTCAAAGGGAAAATCAGACGCAAATTGTTTTTACCGGTGCGTCATCGGATGATATTGTGCCTGAGAACCTGGTCGTTGTGGAACTCGCATTCTGGGTCCACGTAGCACGGATGGCAACCCGTGAGCGGATTATTCCAAAATCCGTCCACATGATATTTGAACCACCGGCAAGAGCGGCTCACGAAGCGTTTTTTAACTCATCTATCCTATTGAGTTCGTTCAATGGGCTAACATTTGAAGCTGCTGATGCTGCAAAACCCTTTATCACGACCAATCATGCGCTGTGGTCAATTCTTCAACCCGAACTCAATAAGCGCTTGCAAGACATCACCCAGGAATCGTCATTTAAAGAGCGCGTCCGAGCCTGCTTGCTAGAACGGCTCGCCAGTGGTCATTATTCAATGGGTGATGCCGCCTCAAAACTGGCGATGAGTCGTCGCACACTTCATCGGCGACTCAAAGAGGAAGATACAACTTTTCAAAAAGTGTTGGATGAGCTGCGAGAAGAACTCGCACGGCACTACCTATCTGTGTCGGATTATTCCAGTACGGAGATTGCTTTTTTATTGGGCTATGAAGAGACGAATTCATTTTACCGGGCGTTTCGAGCGTGGACAGGGGAAACACCTGAAGCCGTTCGCGCCGCTGGATAGCATTTCAATAATCCACACGGGTCGCCACCACGACGACACGCTGGTTATAGTCCTGCCGATGGGTATTATACCCTCCGGCTACATCACAGGTAATCAGGGTAAGCTGTTCCTCAACGGTGGGATACAGCACACTGAGATCGGTGTAATCTACATAGAGAACTTCGACCACCTGGTATACGCGCTCGACCTGCCCATCAAAAACGATGATCTCATCGCCCTCATGCAGGGAAGGTAGTTTCGCAAAAATACCGTCCTCCAAATTGGGCATTCTAGAATGCGCCGCCAACACGATGTTGCCGCCCTGCCCCAGATCGGCTGTACCTTCCAGGTGGCCGACCTGCGTCTCCCAGGGGTCAATTGTCCAGGTGCTGTACCCCAACGGGAACTCTACAATTGGAGAGGAAATATTCAAACTGGGAATCGAAATGCCTGGCACCGTTCCGTTTTTGCACTCTGCCAGCAAAATTCCCGGCGCATAAAACAGGAATAACACCAGACATAGAAGATACTTCGCGCTAAACCATTGTTTCATCATTGTGTGCCAATCTTTCTCATTGAAAACATCAACGATTAGACAACACAATTATAAGATCTGACGATGAGCCAGAAACCTTGAGAAGCCGCCAGGTTTAGCAATACAAACTTTCCGGGATTACAGAGAAACGCCGTGACGGGTCGTCAGCAGATCAGCCGCACGTTCCCGTTCCGCCTGGATGGTTTCCGGCGACCACCCCAACGCCTCGCCAACGATAGGTGCGAGTTCCGCCAGCAAATCCCCGTTCACCTCACCCAGCATCGCCATCAGCGAACGGCGCAGCAACAAATCATCCAGATGAACCACCTTCTCCTGTTCAACCAGGAAAGCGATCTCACGGCGGCTGTAATCCGGGTGGTGGACCAGCAGCGCATCATCACCAGCAGCACAGTAAGCGACGATGTCAGCAGCATGGGTGCCGTAACGTGCAAACAGCGTAACGATCCGCTCTTCCGACAGGCCGGTTTCAGCTTGCAAAGCAGCCAGCCATTTCTCTCTAGCGGCGTCCGTACGCGGGTAATCCTTGCCACCGCCAATCGGCATGTCTTCTGTACCAGCGTGGCGCTTCTTTCCCAGACGCTCGAAAAGTTTGTCGGCGGTCTGCTCTCCAAAGGCACGGAATGATGTCCATTTGCCACCTACCAGCGAAAACACGGGGAACGAGACGCTACTATTCGGCTCGGTGATGCGGATACTGTGGTCACGGCTGATCTGCCCGGCAGTCGAGGCATCACTGGATGGCAGCGGACGCACCCCTGTAAACCAGAACACAATGTTCGAGCGGTTGATCTCAATCGAGGGGAACACTAGTTTAACCATGCCCAGGATATAGTCCACTTCTTCATCCGTAACGGCGGCTTCATCGGGGTCATCAATACGGATGTCGGTTGTACCCGCCAGCACCTTGTCCATCAACGGGAAGAACAGGCAAATGCGCCCGTCCTTGTTCTCAAAGAACAGTTCATTCCCCTGGGTGGCGGCGTGCAGTTCGGGATGGTCAATAATCAGGTGAGCGCCTTTTGTCCCGCCAATGAAGTGCGTTTGCTGCCCTAACGAATCATTTGCGAAATCAATCCAGGGACCAGCGGCGTTGACCACTATTTTCGGCTTGACCAGGTACGTCTCGCCCGTCACTTCGTCACAGAGCGTCACCGAATCCCCCTGACCGCCCTGGAGTGAGACGTAATTTAACGCCCTGGCATCCGGCGAAAGCGCCTCGGAATCCAATACCAGTTCCATGCTAATTCGTTCCGGGTACGGCATCCAGGCATCGTAATATGTCGCTGTGGCGATGACATCCCGATTCAACTGCGGGCGTTGCAGGATGGAAGGGGTACTCAAACGAAACGTATGCTTGGGCATCGTGCGGTAGGAACGGGCGAAAAAGTCATACATCATGAGGCCGAGCTTGATAATGATTGCGCCCCGCTCGCCCGGCTTATCCCGCAGCCCCATAAACTTGAGCGGCGCGTTCAAAATACCGGAAAACCACTTAAACATCGGAATCGTGGTCGGGAGCGGTTTCACGTAATGTGGCGCGTTAATCAGCAGCCGGTTGCGCTCGGTCAATGCCTCCCGCACTAGGCGAAATTCCGCATTTTCCAGGTAACGCAGGCCACCGTGTACCATGTGCGACGAACCGGCGCTGGCGCCGCTGCAAAAGTCAGCACGGTCTACCAGCAGCACATCCACACCATTGAGCGCCAACTCACGAAAGACGCTGATTCCATTAATGCCTGCGCCAACAATCAACACCGATACATTCGGGTTGCTGCGCAGTTTGGTCAAAACCTCTTGCCGGGTACTCATTTTTAGTTCCTCTGGTTCTTGTATATCGTGCCACAAAGCACGTCTAAGGCCGGTGAAGTCAAAAAGCCGTCGGCAGCCCCACTCGCCCCAACTTTGTACGAAGCAAAGACCATCGCCGTGCGAATCGCCTCATACGGGCTGCCCGTTTGCAGATAACCGTGCAGAAAGGCTGAAAAGAGCGCATCCCCCGCCCCGATGGTGTTGACCACCGGGCGCGTGGTTACCCCTGGGATACGTTCCATAAAGCCATCCGCTTTAACCGATAATAACGCCCCTTGCGCCCCCAGCCCAATGACAATAATCGCGTTTCCATACTGACTCTGTACCCGACCTGCCCATTCTTCCGGTAAACACGGCAGATGCTCATCGCTCATGAAGAGAATATCGGCGTGCGCCATGAAATCGCGGTTGTAAGAGTCGTCCAAATCGCCAATCGTATGCACATCGGTTGCCACCCGCACACCCGCCTTTTTCGCCCGCGCCAGGAAGGGCCGGGAAAAGTTGATGTTGCACAACGCCGCCAGTGAACACCCGGCCAGTGCCGCCTCGAACTGCTCTGACGGGTAGCTACGCTCTTGAATGTCCTTCAGGTCTACATTGATCTGCCGCCGCCCCGAGTCATCGTAGAGAATCACCGACTGCGGCGTTTGTTCCAGCGTATCCAGCACGTATTCACCAGATATGCAATCCGCTTCCAGCGCATTCTGCGCCAGTTTCCCGTTCGGGTCATGACCAATGAGAGAGGCAAAACGCGCCGTGTCGCCCAGTGTCGTCAGGGCCTTGGCGATGTTATAGCCCACACCGGATACAGTCGTGCGGGCGCCGAAAAACGGGTAACGTACCGGGTGATAGTGAATCGGGAATCCCTCAACCCTGAGCGTAGTTTCAATGTTGATGAGGCCAGAAACGAGAATGGTCACGCTTCCGCCCAGCCCTTCGCCCGCTCAACCGCCCGCATCCACCCGGCATACAGCGCCTCACGCTGGTCAGCGGACATCGCCGGTTCAAACGTCTGTTCAATCGCCCACTGCTGCGCGATTTCTCCCTGTGACGACCAGAAACCCGTCGCTAACCCGGCCAGATACGCCGCCCCTAAGGCAGTGGTTTCTGTGACTGCCGGGCGCTGCACCGGCACGCCCAGAATATCCGCCTGGAACTGCATGAGAAAGTTATTCCGCACCGCGCCGCCGTCCACCCGGAGCGTTTGCAGGTCAAGCCCGGAGTCGGCGTGCATGGCGCTCACCACGTCGCGCGTCTGGTAGGCGATACTTTCCAGCGTAGCACGCACCAACTGCGCCCGGCCACTGCCCCGCGTCAGCCCGACAATCGTACCGCGTGCGTACTGATCCCAATACGGCGCGCCCAGGCCGACAAACGCCGGGACAACATACACCCCGTCGGTGCTGGTCACGCTGCGGGCGATAGCCTCGGTTTCAGCAGCATCGTTCACCAGTTTTAGCTCATCACGCAGCCATTGAATCGCTGCCCCGGCGATGAAGATGCTCCCTTCCAGCGCATAGTGGGTTGCACCGCTTTCCCCCACTTTCCAGGCCACCGTCGTGAGCAGGTTATTTTTCGAGGCAACGGCCTGTGTTCCGGTGTTGAGCAGCATGAAACAACCGGTACCATAGGTGTTTTTCGCCATGCCGCTCTCATAGCAGGCCTGCCCAAACGTCGCCGCCTGTTGATCGCCCGCGATACCGGCAATCGGGATCGCTTTGCCGAAGAGCGCCGGGTCAGTTTCGCCATAAATCATACTGCTCGGTACGACCTGCGGCAGCATGGATTGGGGGATATTCAACCGTTTAAGAATGGTGTTTGACCACCAATGCTTATGGATGTCGTAGAGCATCGTCCGGCTGGCGTTACTCACATCGCTGATGTGCAATCTGCCGCCGGTCAGCCGCCACACGAGGAAGGAGTCAATCGTGCCAAAGGCGAGTTCGCCGCGTTCGGCTTTTTCGCGGGCGCCGGGGACATTATCCAGTATCCAGGCGACCTTCGTGCCGGAGAAATAGGCATCCGTGACGAGGCCGGTTTTTTCCTGAATGGTCTTAGCAAAGCCCTCAGCCTTGAGTGCATCACAGAACCCAGCCGTGCGACGATCCTGCCACACGATGGCATTATGAATCGGCTGGCCGGTAGCGCGATCCCAGACAACCGTTGTTTCCCGCTGGTTGGTGATTCCAATCGCGGCGAGGTCACTTGCTGATAGATTCTGCCCGGCGATCACATCCCGCGCCACCTTCCACTGGCTCTGCCAGATGGCCTCCGGGTCATGTTCCACCCAGCCCGGTTTAGGATAAATCTGCGGGAATTCCTGTTGTGCCGATGCCACAATGCGCCCATTGCGGTTGAACAGAATTGCGCGGGATGAAGTTGTTCCCTGGTCAAGTGCCAGAATGTAGTCTGCCATAATCAACCTTTCGTAGAAAATGTCATGAGCCGTATCCAATTTACGGCGACAATTCACGGCATAACCCGCTGTCGTCTCTTTTTATTCCACCAGCGCCGCGAACATCGCCTTGGCGATGGCGATTTCATCCTGAATGATCGTGTGTCCAATGCCAGGATACAGCTGGGTTGTTACCGCCGCCCCCATTTGTGCCAGCACATCCGCTGATTCGCGCACACGGGATGCAGGAACATGGTCATCAGGGTCGCCAGAGCCAAGAAATACCGGCGTGTTTGCCATTGAACCAGGATGCGGGCTGATGGTTGCGCCAATCAATCCCCCGCTGAAACCCACCACCCCACCATAGCGCCGGGGATTACGAGCGGCATATTCCAGCACGATGCACGCGCCCTGCGAAAAACCTAGTAGGATCACTTTTTCCGCCGGTATTCGTGCCGCTTCGATGTGAGCAAGAACCGTATCAATCGCCGCCAAAGCTAAAGACAATCGGGGTTCATTCATTTCAACTGGCCTCAGGAAACTGTGCGGATACCAGGTATACCTATCCGCCTGGGGCGCAAAGTAGGCAAAACCCGGCTGACCAACTTCCGGCACGAGCGAGAGAATGCTCTCCGGGTTCGCGCCGCGCCCGTGTACCAGAATAGCGGCGGCGCGCACGCTCTCCAGCGGTTCACCAATAGTCAGCACCGGCTGTTCACCGTGCGGATTTTGCGAGTTACCGGCGTTCATCAATCAAGCTCCGTCGCTGTCCAGGCCGGAACCTTCAATGGCTGTAATGTCCCTTCGATCCGAGCGCGATAGGTTTCCAACCAGGGCGGGAGTTGCAGCGACTTACCGAGATCAGCCACATCTTCATCGACCATGAAACCCGGCCCAAGCGTCGCCAGTTCGACAATATGGCCGTCCGGGTCATTGGTGTAGATACTCTTGAAATACACGCGCTCCATCACCGGAGACACACGAAAACCGGCGCGAATTAACTTCTCACGGTATTCAAGCTGAGTGTCTTCGTCGGAAACAGCCAGCGCGAAGTGATGAGTCTGCCCGATACCAATCTGCGCCCGGCGGGTTCTTTGTGGGTCACGCTCGAAATAGGTCACTACTGTGCCGGGCTTACCCTCCCCTGCGCCCCAGTACCAATGCGCGGAGTTGGGGTCATCAAAATTGGAAGTCATCTTCAGGCGGCGCATTCCCAGCAGTTCACCATAAAAAGCGTGTATACGCTGAATGTCGGAGCCTATCGCGGTGATATGGTGCATCCCATGCGAAAGCATCATATCTGCGCTGATTTCCGTGACCGGCTCCGGCCAGGTCGTCCCCTGGATACGGGCCTCATCGCGGTTTCGCACCACCATCTCCGCTGGGGGTTCACGGTATTCATTACCGATACTTTCCGCCGCTTCATCCACCGTCCAGCCCGGACCGGCAGTCGCAATTTCGATAATCACGCCATCCGGGTCTTTGAAGTAAATCGAAGTGAAGTAGTGGCGATCTAATGGCCCTTCAACCGGAATTTGCAGATCGGCCAGACGCCGTTTCCACTTCAGCAGACCATCATAGTCTGCGACTTCCAGGGCATAATGATGCGCGCCGCCCATCCCCCAGTAACCTTTGGGCGCGTGCGGCCACTCGAAATACGTGATAGCCGAACCTGGACTGCCGGTTTCATCACCAAAATACAGATGATAACTGCCGGGGTCATCAAAATTGACAGTCTGTTTGACTAACCGTAATCCCAGAGTACCGGTATAAAAATCCGTTGTTCGTTGGGCATTTGCGCAAACCAGTGTGATGTGGTGCAGTCCAAGAATAGACATTATCTCTACCTAAATTACCCACTTGAACGATCAACGCCGCAATCGGGAAAATAGCTACCCGGCCTGTGTGACCAGCAGCGCCGTATAGACGGAAATCACGATCAGCATTTGCGCCGGACCGTAAGTCAGCCAAACGATATCACCAATCAGCCGGAAATGCAGATTGTTGAACAACTGCGCCGCCAGAATCAGGTCACTCAGCAGGAACAGCGCCGCGCCCACCGCCAGCGGCACAAACCCGGCAGACTGAAGTGCTAATCCGGTCGCGAACCCGGCCGTGCTGGCGAGCAGCAACGCATACGGCAGCGCCGCGTAATGCAGAAAAGTCGCCTGCTGTCCCCGGAACACCACGATATACCAACCCAACACCCCGACCAGCAACCAGAACACCAATGCGCCCCAACGCGCTCCTGATTCGCCCAGTCCTTGCTGGTTGCCAAACGTGACAAATGCGACGATGTAGAAGATGTGACCGATTCCAAACGAGCCGATTCCGTCCAGCACGTAGTCTTTTATTGGGAAAAGCCGCGCCATGAACAGATCGCCAACGAAGCCGAAGGACATCCCCACCGCAACCAGTAAAGCGTAGGTTGCTGCCGGAGTATCCCGCAAAAACAAGAACCAGCCCCAACCGACAGCGACCAGCGCCAGCGAGGACGCCATCCGTGTCCAGGTGCGCATCCGGTGCGTGCGTTCCGCGTTGATTTTACCAAAAATAAACCCGCCAAACAGGAAAGCAGCCCATAAAGCCAATAGCAGGGTCAACAAGAGGTTTTGGGTATCGTCTAATTGAGAAAACATCTTTATTCACTCCCCGGCCAGGCCGGATCCAAAAAACGTTGTATTTCAATCAAATAGCCGTTCGGATCACGCAGAAAACAATGGTAAATATTGAATTTCGGGTTATGCTGTGGCGGTCTTTCAATCTGGACATTCCGCTCTTGCAGGTAGGCATACCAGCGATCCACATCTTGCGTGACCAGTGTGATGATAACCCGGTTGATTGCTGCCGAGTCGCGGGTCATACCATCCCGCTGGCAGATGCCTAGAAATGAATCCCTCGCCACACGGTAGATTCGGCAAGTCCCCTGGTCAAGCACCAGCGAAAGTTTCAGGATGTCTCCATAAAACTTCGCGCTTATCTCCAGGTCGTAGGTATACAGAAATGTCACCTGCTGCTGGATGGGTGGAACAGCCATCAAGACTCGCTTTCTAATCCTGTACTACCGATGCCACTTGCCGTCGGCACAGGATCGATTATCATGGATAGAATATACAGACTTTTTTGTAAGGTCTGCACAGATTGCATATATTCATCGTCATGCGACATCAACCAGAAGACTACGTGAAGGGCATCCATGAACACACAAGATTATATCGCATTAGAGAACCAGTATAACGCCCACAACTACAAACCGCTGGATGTGGTTCTGCAACGGGGAGAAGGCATCTGGGTATGGGATGTAGAAGGTAATCGTTACCTGGACTTCCTTAGCGCCTATTCCGCCGTCAACCAGGGACACGGCCACCCTCGTATTCTGAAAGCGATGATCGAACAGGCTGCTCGCCTCCCCCTGACCTCGCGGGCATTCCGTAATGACCAACTGCCCCTGTTAGCGCGGGAACTCTGCGAACTCAGCGGTTATGAAATGATGCTGCCCATGAACAGTGGCGCGGAGGCTGTTGAAACCGCATTGAAAACTGCCCGCAAATGGGGGTATCAGGTCAAGGGTGTGCCTGCTGGTCAGGCGGAAATCATCGCCTGCGCCGGAAATTTTCACGGACGTACCATCAGTATCGTCGGGTTTTCAACTGAAGCCCAGTATAAGGACGGTTTTGGCCCTTTCACACCGGGATTTAAGACGATTCCCTATGGCGATTCGGACGCACTGGAAGCGGCAATCACCCCGAACACCGTCGCTTTCATCGTAGAGCCGATTCAAGGCGAAGGCGGCGTGGTTATGCCGCCGGATGGCTATCTCAAACGGGTTCGTGACATCTGTGACCGGCACAACGTCCTGCTTATCCTGGATGAAATTCAGACCGGGTTGGGGCGCACCGGCCACCTGATGGCTGCCGACTGGGAAGGCGTCAAGGCGGATATGGTGACGATTGGCAAGGCGCTTTCCGGCGGGTTTTACCCGGTATCAGCGGTGCTTTCCAGCCGGGAAATCCTGGGAGTGCTGAAACCCGGCGATCATGGCAGCACATTCGGCGGCAACCCCTTAGCGGCGGCTGTCGCCCGTGAATCGCTGAAGGTACTGGTCGAAGAAGGGTTGATCGAGAATGCCCGCGAGATGGGCGCATACCTCAAAGGGCGGTTGGAACGGATTGGAAGCGACATCATTCACGAAGTACGGGGGCGTGGCCTCCTAATCGGCGTCGAACTCAAGCCGGAAGCCGGGGGCGCACGGCGCTTCGCGGAGGCACTCAAGCAGGAAGGCCTGCTCTGCAAGGAGACACACCAGAATGTCCTACGTTTCGCCCCGCCGCTGGTCATCACCCGCCAGGACATTGACTGGGCGCTAGAACGGATTGAGAAAGTGCTGATGATGCCTTGAGTAATCGTTTGTAAAACCGGGATGATTGTATTAAAATCGCCTTCGGAGATTGAACCATCTGCCGGTCTAGGGAAGTAAGGATGGTAGAGGATGGTTTGATTTGCCAGATTAAAGTCATTTTAATCTACTTAAGGAGTTTGTGTATGCGATCCATATTGCGTGTTGTGCCGCTCTTGGTGCTTTTACTCGCACTGAGTGTGGCGCTTGTCCCCGCTGCGGCGCAGGACATGATGTCGTATTCAACCGATTGCTCGGCTGAAGGTTACACCGGTCTATTCCAGTCCGTTGAAGCTGTGGACGCCCTGACGGTCAAGTTCACTCTGTGTGCACCTGACCCGGCATTCCCCGCCAAAGTCGCTTTCTCGGCTTTCTCGATTCAATCATCGGATTACCTGGAAGCAACCGGCGGCGGTGGCGACCTCGTCACCAATCCGGTTGGCACCGGCCCATACAAACTGGAACGCTGGGACCAGGGTAATGAAATGGTTCTGACCCGTAACGAAGACTATTGGGGCACCCCGGCGATTGAGTCAACCGTGATTTTCCGCTGGAACGCTGAAGCCACCGCCCGCCTGCTCGAACTCCAGTCCGGCAACATTGACGGTATGGACAACGTGGCACCTGGCGACTTCGCAGTCGTGGAAGCCGATCCGAACCTGGCGCTTTACAAACGTGGTGGTACCAACATCTTCTACCTGGGCATGAACAACTGGTTTGAACCATTTGACAAACTTGAAGTTCGCCAGGCCATTGCCTACGCGATTGACCGCCAGCGCATTGTGGACAACTTCTACCCAGCCGGTTCATCCGCCGCGACCCAGTTTATGCCGCCGAGCATTTTCGGGTTCACGGGCGAAGTCAAACCGCTGGATGACGGCATGACCGCTGACGAAAAACTGGCGAAAGCTGCCGAACTGCTGGACGCTGCCGGTTACCCGGCGGGCGATGATGGTACCCGCTTCACCGTCACGCTGAACTACCGTGACGTGGTGCGCAGCTACCTGCCTACCCCAGGTACCGTTGCCCAGGACATCCAGGCACAGCTTGCCCAGCTGGGTATTGTGGTGAACATCGAAGTGATGGAATCGGGCGCGTTCCTTGATGCTTCCGATGCCGGTGAACTGGCCTTCTACATGCTGGGCTGGGGCGCAGATTATCCTGATGCCACCAACTTCCTGGACTTCCACTTCGGTGAAGGCTCCAGCGACCAGTTCGGCAATCACTTCCCCGAAATCACTGAACCGCTGAAGGAAGCAGCTTCCCTGGCTGATTCGGCTGCGCGTTACCAGATCTACATCCAGGCTAATGAGGCCATCCGTGACCTGGTTCCGATGGTTCCCGTCGCGCATGGTGGTAATGCGGCGGCCTTCCAGGCGCGCATTGCGGGCGCCTACGCCTCTGACATCGGCGCGGAACAATTCGCCCTGATGGAAGACCCCGATGACGACAACATCGTCTGGATGCAGAATGCCGAACCGATTGGCCTGTACTGTGCCGACGAAACTGACGGTGAAACCCTGCGGGCCTGTGAGCAGATTAATGAATCGCTGCTGGCTTACGAAATCGGCACTGCCCGCCCGGTGGCACGTCTGGCGACCGACTGGAGCGCAAACGAAGACCTGACCGAATGGACATTCACCCTGCGTGAAGGCGTCAAGTTCACGGACGGTTCGGACCTGGACGCGAACGATGTCGTGATGTCGTTTGTTGCTCAGTGGGACGCGGCCAGCCCGCTGCATGTTGGTCGTGACGGTAACTTCACCTACTGGTCGGGCCTGTTCGGCGGCTTCATGAACGCACCGGCTTCCGGCGAGTAATCAAGCATAAAGGTACAACACTGTTTATGTAAGCAATGCTGTATCTCATCAATTTCAGCATGACAATGGCGGGGTACGTACCCCGCCATATGTTACATCCTGTTACCCATTGCAATTGGACAGTCCAGTTGCTAAAGAAATATATGGTCTTATGTCTACTTTTGTGTTACGTCGTATTGCATTAGCTGTTCCGGTCTTAATCGGGATTTTGATCGTCACATTCATTATGCTCCGATCAATCCCCGGCGACCCCTGTCGGGCGGTGCTGGGGGAACGTGCGACAGATGAGGTTTGCGATGCGTATGCCGAACGGTATGGCCTGAACAAACCCATCACTGAACAATTGGTTATTTACCTGGGGCGAACCCTGCGCGGCGACCTGGATGTTTCATTTCGTTTTAGCCGCCCGGTAGCCGACCTCATTATTGAGCGTCTGCCAACAACCATTGAGCTAGCAACTTCTGCCCTGCTCTTTGCCACCCTGGTGGGTATTCCGCTGGGCATTATTTCAGCCTATCGCCATAACTCGGCGATTGATGTCGGCACGATGATGGGCGCGAATCTCGGCGTCTCAATGCCGGTTTTCTGGTTGGGATTGATGCTCGCATTCTTCTTCGGGGTTCTGCTCAAAGACACGCCCCTGGCGCTACCGCCTTCAGGGCGCTTAAACCCTGGTGCGAACTACCCGCCTTTTTACGAGGTATGGGGTATAGCGCAAGGTGAGGCCAGTGCTGGCGGCCTGTTGATCTTCCTTTCTCGTCTGAATATTCTGAACAGCATTCTGACGCTCAATTTCACTGAACTGATAGATGCGCTCCGTCATCTGGTGTTACCCGCGATGGCCGTTGGCACCATTCCGCTGGCAATTATCGCCCGCATGATGCGTTCGAGTCTGCTGGAAGTGCTGCGGATGGACTACGTGCGTACGGCCCGTGCCAAGGGGCTTTCCGAATATGTGGTGGTGATCGGTCACGCCGTGCGCAACGCGTTGCTGCCTGTGGTCACGGTCATCGGACTGAGCTTCGGCGCGTTAGTCAGTGGTGCGGTTCTCACCGAAACGGTCTTTGGTCTCTCCGGGATCGGACGAATCCTGTTTGATGGGATCAGCGCCCGTGATTACACGCTGGTACAGGGCATCACCATTGTCACCGCCGTTAGTTTCGTCGTTATCAATCTGATCGTTGACATTCTCTACGGCTACCTTGACCCCCGCATCCGACTGGAATAAAGCATGGATAGAGTTGTTGTCCTTGAACTAAATAACCGAGATAAAAACCAGAGAACCTATAATTTCTGGTTGGAACTATTGGGGAATTTACGGCGCAATCGCTCGGCAATGACCGGCTTTATCATTATTGCGTTGCTGATTTTGACTGCCATTTTTGCCCCGGTCATCGCCACCCACGATCCCCTGCTGCCAATGTTCGGCCTACCGGGTGAAACACCACCCCTACCCCGCAAAACACCGTGTATTCACCTGCTCGGGTGCAATCCCGAAGAGGCGCAGCACCTGCTGGGGCTTGACCTGAACGCCCGCGATCTGTTCAGTCGAATCGTTTATGGGTCGCGCACTTCGCTGGTCGTTGGCATTTTCTCGGTGTCCTTTGCGATTACGGTTGGTACGTTCCTTGGATTAATCAGTGGCTATGCCGGAGGCTGGACTGACAATTTGATTATGCGGTCAATGGACGTGCTGCTGGCATTTCCATCGCTGCTCTTAGCCATTACGATTGTCACTATTCGCGGGCCGGGGCTGGAAAACGCCCTGCTGGCGATTGCGATTGTCTCCATTCCGCAGTATGCCCGCGTGACCCGTTCCAGTGTCCTCAAAGTGAAAGAGGAAGAATTCGTCACGGCAGAGCGTTCACTGGGCGCGCAACCCTGGCGGATTATTTTTATTCACATCCTGCCTCACGCGCTCACACCGTTGATCGTGCAGGCCACATTAGGGATCGGCGGCGCGGTGCTGGAGGCAGCGGGGCTGGCCTTCCTGGGTCTAGGCGCTCAACCCCCTACCCCGGAGTGGGGCTTCATGTTAAGCGAAGCACGAGCCTACATTTTCACATCGCCGCATCTGGTGTTTTTCCCAGGCATCGCCATCACCCTGACCGTATTGGGCTTCAATCTGATGGGCGACGGGCTGCGGGATGCACTTGACCCCCGCCTAAACCGGGACTAATCGCACCAATGCAAATACAGGCCGCTGTTCTCTACGCGCCGCACCAGCCATTTCAAATCGAAACAGTGGTTTTAGACGCGCCCCAATCGGGAGAAGTCCTGGTCAAACTTGCCGCCAGCGGCGTCTGCCACAGCGACTATCACCTGATTTCCGGCGCGACGAAACACCCCATGCCGGTAATTGCCGGTCATGAGGGTGCAGGGGTGGTAGAAGCCATTGGGCCAGGAGTCACCGGCATCCAGCCCGGCGATCATGTAGTTCTCAACTGGTCGCCCGCCTGTGGGACGTGTTTCTACTGCCAGCACGAACAACCCAACCTGTGCGACACCTTCACCGGGCCAATCTGGGCGGGAACGATGCTTGACGGCACGACCCGACTGCACCGGCTGGACGGCAGCCCGATTTATGCCTATTGCGGGTTGGCGACCTTTGCGGAATACACGGTTGTTCCCCAACAAAGCTGTGTGGTCATCCGGCGCGAAGTGCCACTCCAGGCGGCGGCGCTGGTGGGCTGTGCAGTTGCCACTGGCGTTGGCGCGGCGATGTACACGACTCAGGTTCACCCAGGGGAGAGTGTCGCAGTATTCGGCTGCGGCGGCGTCGGCCTCAACATCATTCAGGGCGCGGCGCTGTGTGGCGCGGGGATGATTATCGCTGTAGACACCAACCCCGCCAAAATGGAGATAGCGCGGCAGTTCGGCGCGACTCACACGATTCTGGCAGGAGCCGACAGCCAGCACACACTGGCGGCTATTCGTGATTTAACGGGGGGACGCGGCGTTGACCATGCCTTTGAAGCGGTAGGCATCCCAGCCTTACAGGAACTCACCTTCGCGGCAGCCCGTCCGGGCGGCAACGTGATTTTCGCCGGGCTTTCCGCAATGGGAACGGCCACCAACCTCCCCGGCGCGATCATCACCCGCCAGGAAAAAACCATCCGAGGCAGTTATTACGGCACGGTTCATGCCGGGCGCGATTTTCCACTATTCATTGACCTCTATCAGGCCGGAAAACTCAAGTTAGACGAACTGATCTCCCAAACCTATCGCCTGGACGAAATCAACGCCGCCTATGACACCCTGCTGACCGGCGCAACCGCGCGGGGCGTGATCGTTTTCTAACCGGCGTAGGGACATGACAATACATCATGCCCCCGATTTTTACGCCCGGCAAAATCACCCTGATATGGATAACTTGTAGGGGCGCAAGGCTTTGCGCCCGTGAATCGAATCACCGTACCAGTTCCTAAAACGCATTATCATGCGTCCCGGCAAATCGTGTTATTTGATCCGGTAGCCAACCTGCTCGTTATTGAATATCCAGCCCACCAATTCCCCGATACGAATATCATCATAGAGGTAGACCTGGCGCGATACCGCCGCTGAACCCCGCCCCCGGTAGCGTGACCGGAATTCAACAATTGTCTCAAAGCGATGCTGCCAGATGGCAAAATTTGGAGACCGCAGATCCACCCACCCTTTGGCCGCCCACCGATCCATTTCAGCCTGCTCCAGCGGGACTTCCGTCACGCCCGGAATTTCCGGGATGCGAATACGCGGCCCGCGAAGCAGGCGTTTCCCATCAGGCAGAAGAATCGGCACCCCAATTGAGGTCATGGTATTACACAGCTTGATATTTTGTTCCAGGAAGGACTCCAATTGCGCTGAAATCGCCGCCGGTTGCTGCGCAAGCACCGCATCCAGTGTGCCGTATTCGATCCTCAAAAGTTCCGCTTCCCAGAGGAGTTTCAGGAGTTCCGGCGGCCCTAACTGCCCTAGCGCGACGCTGTGCGTCTCGGTTTCCTGTTCCAACTTATCCAGTTCCAATAACACCTGCTGGCGCAAGTACCCGGCGCGATACGTCGGATTCATCACGGAGCTATCAATCGCCGCGATGACATCAAAACCGGTGTTGCTGCCTCGGATTTCCAGCACGGCGTCACGGGCAATTTCTTCCGGCGTGATAAACTCCATCTGCCGCAGCGCCGTGATCGCCTCAAACTCACCCCTGGCGAAAAAGCCATTCTCTCCCGTATTGACCACCGGCAGTTCCAGCGGTGACAACCGTTCGTAGGCCGTTTCCGCCTCGCGCAGGGTCAGACGATCCCCCAGGGATTCCACCCGGTTAGTAAAGATGTACGCCGGTTGACCATGCTCCTTAATCGGCTGGTGGCTTACGTCCGCATACCCAATCATCCCACCCGGTTTAATCTCCTTCACGATTGGCCCGGTGGGGGTGCGTGCCATCAGAAACATCAGACCGGTGTGGGCGAAGGCCACCGCCGTTTTCGTCATCAGCTTGGAAGAAGGCCGGTCTTCACTGTGGGTATACGGGATATTCAGCCCCATCCCGCCCGTGCCAGTGGTGCCGATTTTCAAATACATCCGGGTATCCACTTCGCACATAACCCGGTGGAGAATTTGCGTATGCCGCACTAACTGCGGGAGCGATTGGGACAGCACCAACAAATCGAAATTATAGTTCGTATCCTCTGCCCCATTCTGTGCCGCATTCATGTCACCACCACGAACCGCCTCTAACTGGCGGTCAACCTCTCGCTTCGCCACCACCGACGCAGTATACACATCCTGGTAACTGATAGCCGTCGCGGTGTTGATGCTGTCAATGATGACATCCGGGCGGTGTTCCCGGATCAACGCCACCAGATGCGAACGCTCGTAAGCCTCGTCCATATTCCCGAACAGATCAGCGTAAAGTTCCTCACGTCGGGCGTCATTTTCCAGCAGTTTTGCGCGTGAATCGTGTGCATACTCCTCGCGCACGAAAATATTCCCCCACGCCCCCACCCATTCAATCGGGTGTTCATCGTACATGGTGCGCAGGTCATCTAGCGCCTCCTCAACTTCGCGTTGGAATAATCCCGCAATCACGATTTTTCGCGGATTCAGGTGAAACGCGATTTCGCGGGCGATCTGCCGCCCGACTAACCCCGCCCCGCCAAATATCAGATAGCATTCATCCTGTATCGCCATGAATTTTCACCTTGAGATGTGCAACCAACAGATAAATCCAATACTAGGCTATTCGGGCAGTTTTGACTATAAAACCGACCCTATGACTGGATATTCTGCACCAAAACTCGTGATATTCGGCTACTGGGTATATTGTATCTGCCCGGTTTCGCGCGTATCATAACCGGGATGTGCGCCTAATGCCTGCGGGAATTCATCGCCAGTCAGCAGCTCCCGCAGCGCCTTCACGCCAGGGTCATCATGATAGGCAGTGGGCAGGACGAGATCATAGCGTTCCCACCCCACCGAAATAAAATCCAGGTTCATCGCTATCGCCGCACTCCGCACCCCCAGGCCGCAATCCGCCGCGCCGGAAGCCACCGCCGCCGCCACCGCCAGATGCGTGAATTCTTCCCGGTCATACCCGCTAACGTTGGTCGGGGCGATATTGCGTTTCGCCAGTTCATAATCCAGCAGCACCCGCGTCCCCGCGCCGCGCTGCCGGTTGATATAACGGACTCGCGGCAGGTCGTCCAGCGATTGGATAGCGAGCGGATTGCCCGGCGCGACAATCAATCCCTGTTCACGGTGCGCGAAGGTCATCAAAATCAGTGGTTCATCTGGTAGATACTTCCGCACATCATCTATGTTATACGCGCCAGTCTGTGGATTGAGCAGGTGGATTCCAGCAGCGTGCGCTTCCTTACGGCGCAGCGCCACCAGCCCGCCCAACGAACCGACATGCCCGGAAACCAGCCGCCAGCCCGGTGAATGTTCCGTCAGGTACTGTCCCAAGAAATCCAGCATCGGGTCATGGCTGCCCATCAGCAGCAGTGTATGCTGAATCTCGTCCAGAGTACGATACAGAATCACATCTACCGCCTGCCCGCTGTCTATGCCTTCGCTGAATCGCGGAATCTGCGCCAGGCCATCCGCCCGCACCAACGAGGTAATCACCCCTGCGCCCCGGTTGAGCGGCGTCGCCAGCAACCGCTCCCCTACTGGCGCTACCGTCACGCGCACGAAATCATCGTCGCCTATCGGGGATTGAATTTTGCGGGTTGTCACCGCCTGAACCCGCGTCCGCGACTCCAATGCCGAAGGTTTGCCCCCCCAGTGCGCCAGAAGCGGCTCGACAAACAGTTCTCCCGTGAGCGCTGCGCTGACCGGATACCCTGGCACGCCAATCACTGGGATTCCTTCGATCATGCCGATAATAACCGGGTGGCCGGGACGCACCGCGATACCATGTACCAGCAGTTCGCCCAACTCCCCCACCAGCGACGCCGTATGATCTCTGCTCCCGGCAGAAGACCCCGAAAGCACCAACAGCAGGTCAGGCGACTGTCCGAGCGCGGTCTGTATCGCCGCCCGCAGTTGGTCAACATCATCCGGCACAATATCGGAGACAGTCGTTGCGCCCCCGGCCTCCTGCACCTGCGCCGCCAGCACCAGACTGTTGTACTCAATAATCTGCCCCGGCTGCGGCGTCCGCCCGGCGGGGATTAACTCGCTTCCGGTGGGGATGATCGCCACACGCGGCGCACGACGCACCAGCACCGTACTGTTCCCTGACCCAGCCAGCGCCCCCAGGTCAACCGGGCGAATCCGGTGATTGACCGGCAGCACCAGTTCCGTCGCCACCATATCCTCCCCCAGCGGGCGAACATGCTGCCAGGAAGCCACTGCTGCCCGGATTTCGACAAATTCTTCTCCCACCTGTTGCACATGCTCAATCATAATCACCGCATTCGTATCCGGCGGCAGCGGGTCGCCGGTATTCACAGCGTAAGCCAGTCCCGCCACACCGCCCTGATCCCCCTTCTCACCCGTACCTGAAGCGGGTTTCGGCACAACCCGCAGTTTCAGCGGACGGGTTTCTGTCGCATTCACCGTATCCGCCGCCCACACCGCGTACCCATCCATCGCCGCAGTGTGATAGTGTGGGGATGACAGTTTCGCCCAGACCGGCGCGGCAGTCACCCGCCCCAATGCCTCCGTCACCGAAACCGTCTCTCCAGGCAGCAGCACCCACCGCCCGGCAGCCTGTAATACTTCGGTCAGCCGGGCGCGGGCCTCATCCAGTGGGATGTCCACCAGGTACACATTACGCTCATGCTGTGTCATGCGTTTCGTTCCTTTGCATTAAGGCTATTCCAGATAATAAAGAATTCCTTTGTAGGGACGAGGCCTGCCTCGTCCGCTTGGAGGCAAACGCCCACTGAATAACTAATTTCCTGGAACAGCCTAAAATAACACCACGTCCACCGCTGCCCCGGCCTTCAGCCCACCGCTGTTCAGGGGAACAGTCACCAGGCCATCAGCATTCACCAGCGTATAGATCAGATTCGACTTCCCAAAGATCGGTTCGGCAGTCAGTACACCATCCTGTTCCAGCAGTCGCACCGGGACGCTGTCCTCCCGCCCGGTGGTCGAGGCGATGTTCCGCCCCAGTACCGCCTGCACCATCGCCGGGCGAAACGACAACCCGAACCAGTGGCGCACCAGCGGCAGGACGATCTGCCGCGCGACCAGCATGGCTGAAACGGGATTCCCCGGCAAGCCAATCACCGGCCTGTTCTCGCAAACAGCCAGAATCGTTGGTTTTCCCGGCTTGACCGCCAGCCCATGTTGCAAAACGCCGGGCTGCCCCAGGCCGCTAATCACTTCTGCCGTTAAATCCCGCGCACTCACCGAACTCCCGGCGGTGACAATCAGCATGTCCACTTCCGCGAAGCCCGCTCGCGCCTTTGCCGTGAAATCGGCCAGGTCATCGCGAGCGATCCCCAGCAGAACTGGTTCTGCACCCGCTTCCGCCAGCAGCCCGGCCAGCGTGTAAGCGTTAATATCGCGGATTTGCCCCGGCTCAATCCCAGACTCAGGAGTCACCAGTTCATCCCCGCAACTCAGAATCCCCACCCGCAACGGTTCAATGACTTCCACCTGGACGACACCCACCCCCAGTAGACCGCCTATATCCTGCGGGCGCAGCCGGTGGCCCGTCGGCAGAATCAAGTCACCCTGCCGCACATCTTCCCCGATCTGCACCAGGTTCTCGCCGGGCGCAACCGGCGCTAACACTTCAATCTCACCAGCGCCTAGTGGCTGCGTCCGTTCCACCATCACCACCGCGTCCACACCGGGGGGCAGCATCCCGCCCGTGTGAATTTCCACCGCCTGCCCAGTCATGACCTCAACCGATGAGGCCGTACCCATCTTCACCACGCCCACCACCTGCAAATAGGCCGGTAAGGACGCCGACGCACCAAACGTATCGGCAGCTATTACAGCATACCCGTCCATCGTGCTGCGGGTGAAGGCGGGCAGATTTTCCGGTGAATGCACCGGCTGTGCCAGCACACGCCCCAACCCCTGGCGCACATCCAGCCCTATCGTGCGCCGGGACGGTGACCAGTGCGCGAACACCGTCTCCAGCGCCACCGTCACCGGTTGCACGTTGAAAAACTCACTTGCTGCTGCCATATCAAACAACCATCCCTCTCAATACTTTTCTCTCATACGTCTTATGTGAAATGAAGTCATGATAAACGGTGCAAGACGCACACCAGAAAAGCGAGTTTTCAGTTTTCCAATTGACAGATTTTCTTTTTCTGACCACTGATGACTGAAAACTGACGACCACCCCCTTTGTCGAGGGGACTCGATCCCGATTTATATCACATAAAGCGTCTCATGACTCTACCGGCATTCCATGATGAAAACCACTGACCAATACCCACATTTATCAGCAACGTCTGCCCTGTACCAGGGTACAATAGGATCAGTATAGAATCAGGCACAGGAGATTTACATTATGAAACGTATCGCAGTATTAACCAGCGGCGGGGACGCACCGGGCATGAATGCGGCCATCCGCGCGGTAGTTCGGAGCGGCGTTAAACGCGGCTGGGAAGTCTATGGCATCCAGAACGGGTACGCCGGCTGTATTGCCGGTAATATTCGTTTGTTAGGAACTCGTGATGTTAGCGGCATTATGCAAAGAGGTGGCACGATGCTGGGGAGCGCCCGCTGCCCGGAATTTCATACCGAAGCCGGGCGTCTGAAGGCCATTCGCGAACTCCGCAGCCGGGATATTGAGGCGCTGGTTGTGATCGGCGGGAACGGGTCACAGACCGGGGCGTATGCCCTTTCGCAGATGGATTTCCCAGTCATCGGCGTGGCATCCACCATTGATAATGACCTGTACGGCTCAGAAATGACCATCGGCGTAGATACCGCCCTGAATATCGCCCTGGAAGCAATAGACCGGCTCAAAACCACCGCCTCCTCCCATCAACGTGCCTTCCTGATTGAAGTCATGGGGCGCGACTGTGGCTATCTCGCACTGATGAGCGGAATCGCGGGGGGCGCGGAAGCCATTGTCATCCCGGAAAAGAAGATGACTCCGGAAGAAATCGCCAATACCCTGCGGAAATCCTACCAGCGGGGTAAAGCTCATGCGATTGTCGTCGTCGCCGAGGGTGCACACGACGCCGATGAATTGGCAGAATACTTTGACAAGCACAAAGAAGCCCTGGGTTTTCAACTTCGTGCCACGACCCTCGGACACGTCCAGCGCGGCGGCGACCCCGGCGCCTTTGACCGCTTACTGGCGACTCGGCTGGGCGCGGGAGCAGTCCGTTTCCTGGCAGAAGGTCAACACGGCGTTCTGGTCGGGCTGAAAAAGGGGAAAATTGACACGACTCCACTCAGCGAGGTCGTTGCCAATAAAAAAGCCCTGGATATGGAAATGCTGGAACTCGCGGAAATTATGGATTAGTCGGAACAGCAGTCACGATGCCCAATCGCCAGGGGTGGGTGTAAATCCGCATCCCCCCCTGACGGACATATCCCACCAAGCAGATATTCCATGCCTGAGCAAGCTGAACGGAAATGCTAGTGGGCGACGTGCGGCTGATGACCATTGGCACGCCCATCTGCCGGGCTTTGACCAGCATCTCCGAACTGATCCGGCCACTCGTCAGCAATATTTTATCCTGCATCTCTATCCCGGTGAGGAGTGCTTTGCCGGTCACTTTGTCCACCGCGTTATGCCGCCCAACATCTTCAGCATTCACCAGTATTTGCCCGGCATCCGCCAGCCCAGCGGTATGCACGCCGCGCACCTGATGATACAACCGCGCTTCACCCTGTAAATCGCGCATCCGGTCTGAAATCACCGGGGGCGAAGTCGTGAAATCCGTCTCGAGCGCCGGGTGCGCTGCGCTCAAATCCTGCCAGGTGACGCCACCACCACACCCCGATGTAATAATCATCCGACGGGGCGTCAAGCTAAAAGTGTCTTTGAGCAGGACATCCACCACCGTACAAAAAACATTCGCCTGTACCAGTCCAACATCCGCAGCCGAGGCGATCACGCCTTCGTTATAGAGAAAGCCAACCGCCAGCGCCTCCTGGTCGAGCGGACTGCACATCACCGTCACAACTTCCTGACCGTTCACATAGACGCTGATGAGGGATTCCTCAATTACCCCCCCTTCCACTGGTTCGGCATTCTCGTTTTGTACCAACCAATAGGTATGAGGCGTAACCCCAGGCTGCGGCATATCCATAACGATTACGACTCGGCCTCCGGCTTCCGGCGTGGACGGCGCGTCATCTGCCGAATTTCATCCGCTGAAAACCCTTGTTCCAGCCCCCACTCCACCTTCGGTTTGAGCGCCCCGGTAGGGCATATCCCCACGCACTGCCCACAAAAAACACAGGGCGAGTCCATCATGCCCAGGTCAAACAGCGTCGTAACATGCGTATCAAAGCCGCGTTCACCCAGCGTCAGCGCAAACGTATACTGGGCGTCTTCCGCACAGACCTGCACACAGCGCCAGCACAGCACGCACTGGCTATAGTCGCGGATATAAAACGGATTATCATCCAGTTCGACATGGTCGCGGCGTTTCGCACCGGGAAATCGCTCCGGGTCGGCCTGATAGTCGTGAAACTGCGCCTGAATCTCAGGCGCTTGACTCAAATCCACCGCCGAATCGAGCATCTCCAGAATCGTCCGGCGGCTGCGCTCAACCCGTTCGTTATGCGTTTCGATGGCCGCGCCCTCCTGACATTGCGCCACGCACGCCGGTTGTAACAGGCGTCCCTTATTGACATCCACCACACACAGACGACACAGGCCGTTTGAGGTCGTCGCATCATGGTAACAAATAATCGGAATGTCTTTCTCGATCTGCCGGGCGGCTTCCAGAATAGTTGTCCCTTCCGGCACCGTGACCGGCTGACCGTCAATTGTCAGGGTAATCATTTTTTCGCTCATCGGACTCCCTCCCGATTGGCAAATATTTCCGGCCAGATACGCATCGCACTCAGAACCGCCGAAGCCGCTGTTTGCCCCAGGCCGCACAGTGAAGCCTCGGTCATCGTCAACCCAATGTCCTGCAACCGTTCCGCATCCCCCATCAGCAGGGCATCCAGGCGATCCAGGATTTCCATTTGGCGCTGCGTGCCAAGCTGGCACGGGAAACACTTCCCACAGCTTTCATGCTGGAAGAAATGCCCCAACCGCTGCAAAACATCGCGTATATCCACCGTGTCGTTGAACACCATAATCGCGCCGGAGCCGAATGTGCCGCCGATGGCCGATAAATCCTCAAAGGTCAGGCGCGTATCCAAATGATCCGGCGTGAGGAATGTGCCCGCCGCGCCGCCCATCAACACGGTTTGCAAATTCCCGGTGATCCCACCGCAAAGGGACTCCAGCAGGTGACGCAGCGTCATGCCGGGGATGATCTCATATACCCCAGGGCGCTGCACATGCCCACTGACCGAGACGAGTTTTGTCCCGGCGCTGCGCTCGGTCCCCCACTGGCGGAACCAGTCTGCTCCATGCCGGACGATACCCGGAACGGTACACAATGTTTCTACGTTATTCACGACAGTCGGCTGGCCGAACAATCCGTGCGTGGTCGGGAACGGCGGCTTGATACGCGGGAAACCGCGCTTACCCTCAATCGCCTCGAACAAAGCGGTTTCTTCACCGCAGATATACGCCCCGCCACCGCGCCGGATTTCAACCTGAAACGAAAAGTCCGTGCCAAGAATGTTCTCCCCAAGCAGTCCGGCGGCCTCGGCTTCGGTAATCGCACCCGCCATCCGCCGCGCCGCTTCAGGATATTCTCCTCGGATAAACAGGTAGCCCTGCGCCGCGCCAATCGCATACCCGCATAACGCCATACCCTCCAATAAGAGATGCGGGCGGCCTTCTAACAGTACCCGATCTTTGAATGTGCCGGGTTCACTCTCATCCGCATTGCACACCACATAGCGCGGGGTGTTCGCGGACTGCCGGGTGAAGCGCCATTTGCGCCCGGTGGGGAACGCCGCCCCACCCCGTCCGATCAGATTCGACTGTTCTACCGTTTCAATCACAGTATCTGGGGATAAGCCGGTCAGAGCATGACGCAAAGCCGCGTAATCCCCGTATTCGGCCAGCGATTGCGCACGGTCTGGTTGCAGGCCATCCAGCAAAACCAGCGGTTCGCCGCCAATCACCGGGGCGTAAAGCGGGAACACACCCGCCAACAGATCATCAACGCGAGCAGGAGCAACACCCTGCTCTCCGACCCCACGCTGACTCACCAACGCCGCTGGAGCGTGTTCACACAGGCCGAGACACGGCGCAGACAGCACCGTATACCGTCCATCAGAGCTAGTTTCGCCCGGTTGGATACCCAGGCGCTCGCACACCCCTGCCAATACTGCGTCCGCCCCTGCTGCGCCACACGAAGGATTTGTGCAAACGTGAATCACCGTCTCGCCGGTTGGCTCAGTGTGGAACAGCGAATAAAATTCGACCACACCGTAAATTTCAGTGGCGGGGATCCGCAGCGCGTGAGAAATAGCCTGCACCACATCCAGGCTGATATACCCGTAGGCCGTTTGCACCTCCCATAAAACCGGCAGGAGCGCGTCACGCCCATGCCCGGTATAACCATCCAGAATAGAATCCAAATTAACCATTGATCATACCCTTAAAAAATACCTTTTGCATTTCTACTCTACTGCATTTGGAAAGCCCCATGCAAGAAAGACTCACCTTCTCATCGCTTTCCACTGCCGTACACGGAGAGCCACGTTGCCCAACGCCATCACGCCACAGACCGCGATTCTACCCCAAAATCCTGATTTTGCTCAGATAAATATAAAACTGTGCAGGCCGGTTGCTGCCACATGTGACGAGAAAATACCGCTTTCAACCGTAAAGAAGGCATAAGACTGCGTAATCAAATCAAACCTCAGGTCAGGGACCGGTGTACTAATGACATGAGTGGATAAGGGATTTCCAGGAGGCATAATGGTCACAGCAAGGCGTTACCTGGCTGACCATTTTGTACATGACGTGAACCAGCTTATCACGACCAAGTTAGACATCCCCCAGGGACATCACGACCTGATCGCACGCCCGCATCTCTCCCAGCGGATATACCAGGGATTCGGCAGCACCCTGACTCTTATCACGGCCCCGGCAGGCTGGGGAAAAACGACGCTCCTGTCGCAGTGGTCGCTGGAAAACCGCGAGACCACCGCCTGGGTCACGCTGGACGCAAACGATAACGATGCCCACCAGTTCTGGCGTTATGTGCTGACCGCCATCCAGACCAGCGAGGCCCACATCGGGAAAACGGCGGCGGGCTTCCTACCCACCCTGGCAACCTCCCCGGCTGAACCACTCATCACCGCCCTGATTAATGAAATTGCCCAGTATGACACGGTCTTTCACCTTATACTGGATAACTATCACTGCATAGAATCCAGTGCGATTCACCAGAGCGTCACTTTTTTGCTGGAACATGCGCCCGAAAATTTCCACCTTGTCATCGCGAGTCGGACAAGACCACCCCTGTCACTGGCGCGGATACGGGCATCCGGGAAACTGACTGAATTACGGATGGCCGATTTACGCTTCTCCTTTGAAGAGACACAGCATTTTTTTCAGGGAGACGCCCGGCAGGGTGACGACATCCGGCAGGTTCACGAACATGCTGAGGGGTGGATTACTGGCATCCGGCTGGTCGCCCTGGCGCTCCCAGAGCAGCGGTACGCCCATCCTTTCGGGAGTTCACATCGCTTCGTGATGGAATACCTGCGGGAAGAGGTGTTTGCGCCCTTGCACCCCGCTCTACAGAACTTCATGGTCAGAACGGCAGTGCTGGAACATCTCACAGCCCCGGTATGTGCCACCGTAAGCGGAGCGGAAGCCAGCCATACCATGCTCGATCTGCTGGAAAGCCTGAACCTGGTAATGGTGGTTCAGGAAGGCAATCCCCCTGCTTACCGTTATCATCGGATGCTCCGCGAATTTTTGCTCACCCGCCTGCACCAGCAGCGGGATGTAGCCATCCAATCCCACCGTCAGGCCGCCGAATGGTATGCCAGCATCCGTGAATACCGGGCGGCGGTGGAACATGCGCTGGCGGCTGAAGCCTATGAGTATGCTGTCGAGCTAATCGTTGCCCAGGCCGAAAATATGTGGGTAACGGGGGCAATCACGACTTTGCACGATTGGCTGAACGCCCTGCCCCAACAGGTGTTCCAAATCAATCCCATGCTGTGCCTGCTCAGAGCATGGGCGTTGTTCTTCACCGCCAACGACCTTCAGCTTGCCCATGATCTCCTCAACCAAGCTGAATCGCTCCTGACCGAAGCGGCGAACCCTGGCCGGGGCATCCTGGCAGCGGTGCGCGCGGCTTATGCCCTGCGGGAAGAACATCTGCAACGGGCCATTACCCTATCCAATGAGGCGTTAAGTCTGCTCCCCGACGACATGCGGGCCTGGCGCAGCACGACTTTGCTGGGGTTGGGCGTAGCCCACGTCGAGCAAGGTGATATGGATAGCGCCGGAGAATATCTAACCGACGCGGTGATTCTGGCCGAAGCCAGTGGGAATGCCTTCACTGCCATTATCGCCATCTACAACCAGGGGCGCGTGCTGATTCACCAGGGGCATCTCCAGCAGGCGGCCCAGACCTTCCAACAGGCGCTGCAACGCGCCGAACAGAGTCAGATTTCTTTTCCGATTGCGGGGACGGCACACATCGGGCTGGGATTCCTGCTGTACGAATGGAGCGATCTGGAAGCCGCCGCCGAACACCTTCACGCCGGGATTGACCAGTGCCAGGCATTGGGCAACCTGGAAGCACCTATCCGAGGGTATATCCATCTGGCCTGCATCAAACTCGCCCAACAAGATATTGACGGGGCGATCACCATGAACACCCACGCGGAGCAGCTCGCCCAACGCGCCAACCTCAAACGCATGGCGGAGCGGATTATCACCTACCGGGCACGTTTGTGGCTGTTGCATGGCAATGTGGAAACGGCCTTCCACTGGATGCAGAAAAGCGGGCTGACACTGGCCGATGAACCCGACTTTTTGCGGGAAACGGACTATCTGACCCTGGCACATATCGCCATGCTCCGGGGAGAGGCGAAACAGGCACTCCCGCTGCTGGCAACACTGCGGGCGAAGGCCGAACGCACCGGGCGCACCTATGCGGTCATCCAGGCTGGGGCGCTGGAGGCGCTGGCATGGCAGGTGCAGGACGACACCGAGCAGGCATTAGACCGCCTGGAACGGGTCTTAACACTGGCGGAAGTCGGCGGGTTTATCCGCCTGTTTGTGGACATGGGCAAGCCGATGGCGACACTCCTGCGCCACGCGGCCTCGCGTGGCATCCTGCCAGGATACGTCGGGAAGCTGCTAGGCGCTTTTGGCGGGATGTCGTCACACCCGGACGGCGACACCCAACCACTGATAGACCCGCTGAGTGAGCGCGAACTGGAAGTCCTCCAATTGATAATGAACGGCCTGTCGAACCAGGAGATCGCGGGGGAACTAGTTGTCGCCATGAGTACCGTGAAAACACATGTCAAGAAAATCTATCGCAAGCTAAATGTGTCCAACCGGACTCAGGCCACGACGCGAGCGCGGGAACTCTCGCTCCTCTAACCACCCTTATCACCCCTTGTGTCCCCTCTTGATCCTCCTTTAGGGGGACGACGCAGAGCAAGCACTCATGGTATGGTAAAGATGCTTTACTCCTCGATCATCCTCTGCCAGTGAGTGGTGCATCTCGTCTGCAGAGGATGTTCCCTTTCTGGCGATGCCCCCAAATAAGGACAAACCACACCCACCAGTAACGATACCATTCACTGGTTTGATTGGCCTGTTTCCGGTTAGGATAAGTTCCGCAGGTGGTTATGCCATTTGGGATAATGGCAGCTATGGAAACCCTATTCAAAGGAGATTTTTTACCCATGCAACGCATACGCACGCTCATTATGGGCGCGGCTGGACGTGACTTCCACAACTTTAATGTCTATTTCCGCAACAACGAGCAATATGAGGTGGTAGCCTTCACCGCCACCCAGATACCGGGGATTGAAGGCCGGTTGTATCCAAGAGAACTGGCCGGTGATCTGTATCCCCAGGGTATCCCGATTAAGGATGAGAAAGACTTGGACGACCTGATTCGTGAACACCAGATTGAACAGGTCGTTTTTTCGTACAGCGATGTTTCGCACGCCTATATCATGCACAAGGCGTCCCAGGTGATGGCCTGCGGGGCGGATTTCCGGCTGTTGGGCGCGGCGGCGACACAGATCAAAAGCACTAAGCCCATTGTTTCGGTGTGCGCCGTGCGCACTGGGAGCGGGAAAAGCCAGACTTCGCGCCAGATCGTGACGATTCTACAGTCCTTCGGGCTGAAGGTCGTGGCCGTCCGTCACCCGATGCCCTACGGGAATTTGATCGCCCAACAGGTGCAGCGTTTCGCCGAGTATGACGACCTGGATGAGTATGAATGCACGATTGAGGAGCGAGAAGAGTACGAACCCTACATTGACCGGGGCGCGGTGATTTACGCCGGGGTGGATTACGAGAAGATTCTGCGCAAGGCCGAAGAAGAAGCCGATGTGATTGTGTGGGACGGCGGCAACAACGACCTGCCCTTCTACCAGTCCGACTATCATATCGTGGTGGTTGACCCGCACCGTCCCGGCCATGAGCTGGCCTACTATCCGGGTGAAGTGAATCTCCGAATGGCCGATGTGGCGCTCATCAACAAGGTGGATACAGCGGACTACGAGAACATCCTGGCTGTTCGGAAGAATATTCAGGCAGTGAACCCCACCGCGCTGGTGCTGGAAGGGGCATCCCCGATTTTTGTGGATCATCCAGAGGCGATTCGCGGCAAACGGGTGCTGGTGGTTGAGGATGGCCCGACGCTGACTCACGGGGAAATGACCTATGGCGCGGGGGTGGTGGCAGCCCAGCGCTTCGGCGCGGCGGAACTGATTGACCCGCGCCCGTTCGCGGTGGGTTCGATTGTGAATACCTACCGCAAATACCCCCATACCGGAACCATCCTCCCGGCAATGGGCTACGGCGCCAAACAGATGTCAGAACTCGAAGCGACGATCAACGCTTCCGACGCCGACCTGGTGATTGTGGCAACACCGATTGACTTGCGGCGGGTGATTAACGTCAAACTGCCGATGGAGCGGGTGCGCTACGAATTGCAGGTGATTGGGACACCCACACTGGAAGATTTACTCACAGAAAAATTCGGGTAAGCGGATAGTCAGGGGGCGGGTCGCCGTTGCCCGCCCGTACCGTAAATATCGCCGCAAAATTGTAGGGGCGCATGGCGTGCGCCCCAGCTAAAAATATATGATAATTGAATGGATAGCCAGTAGGATACCGCCTTAATCCAGCATACGGATCGCGGCGGTCAGTACTACAATCACCGGCGTCTGCATCAGGCGCTGGGCTATCGCAGCCCGGCGGATTATGAAGCCACCCATTTATCGTGAAAGTGTCTCTTATTGGTTCTCCATCAAACCGGGTCAAGACCAAATTCCAGGATGGCCGTAATGAGTAACGATCTTTTTATTAGAGATCACCAAGATCATTGGTTATTACCTATTGAGATGGGTGTCGTGGTACGATGCACTTTCGACTATGGGTGCGTTTTGGAGATTGCGTGGCGAGGACTTAGTATAAATGTTCGCATTGAGGGTGACATCTTGTTCAGAACTAAAGACGGAGAAAAAATCTTATCTGGGGAAGATGCTACTTTGTTGACAGAAATCTTGTTGATCTTGAATCAAAAGGTGGATTCTGCAAAAGTCTTTAAAGATGGGAAACTAGTTCTGGATTTCTCGAATGAAGTTACTCTAGCTGCTTCATCAAGTGTTGAATACGAAGCATGGCAAATAACAAGCAGCAATGGATTACGCATAGTTTGTATGCCAGGAGGTGAACTAGCTATTTGGCGACCAGAATAAAAAAAATGGCCCGCTGCTTTCTTGTCTAATACACCTAATACCACCCATCCCCCACCCGCAGCCCATCCTCGCTATAATCATCTCACCTGTTTTTGCAAAATAGACTTTCAGGAGCTATCTGATGACGGTTACACCCGCCCAACTCAAAATTACCGACTCTGAATTTCGCGCCCGCTGTGACTCGCTGCTGGCCTTTATCCAGAAATCCGACCTCAGCGGCGTCGTTCTCTTTGACCGCGACTACCTGCTCTATTATACCGGCTTCGCCTTCATCCCCACCGAGCGCCCGATGGCCTTCGTCATGTCCCGGAGTGGCGAACGCGCCCTGTTCGTCCCCCGCCTGGAAGTCGAGCACGCTCAGGCCAACGCCCTCATTGACCGCGTAGACCACTACCTCGAATACCCCGCCACCCCACACCCGATGGACAAACTCGTGTCCATGCTGGCCGACATGGGCATCAAGGATGTCATTGGCGTAGATCATGACGGCTATCCCTGGATTTTCGGCTATCGCGGCCTGCCCCTCTCGCGCTTAACCGGCGCCCAAATCGCGCCGATTGCCGCCTTCATCGAAGACCAGATGATGATAAAATCCCCAGCGGAAATCGCCCTGCTGCGCGAAAGCTGCCGTTGGGCAAATCTTGCGCACACCCTCTTGCAGCGCTATACCGTCGTCGGCGCCACCGAAACCGAGGTCAGCCAGCGTGCCAGCGACGAGGCCAACCGCGCCATGCTCGACGCCATCGGCCCGATTTACCGCGCCCAGAACGCCTTTACCGGCAGCGCGATGGCCGGGTATCGCGGCCAGATCGGACGCAACGCGGCCATCCCCCACGCGCTGGCGAACAACATGGTCTTTCAACCGGGGGATGTCCTTGTCACCGGGGCGACTGCGCCCGTCTGGGGCTATGTCTCGGAACTGGAACGGACGATGGTAATCGGCCAGCCCTCCGCTGAGCAGCGCCGTTTCTTCGATCACATGGTCGCCTTGCAGGACTCTGCTTTCGCCGCCATCCAGCCCGACCAGACCTGCGCCAGCGTGGATCACGCCGTCCGCGCCTACTACGAGCAGCATAACCTGTGGGATTATTGGAAACACCATGTCGGCCACTGCATCGGCCTGCGCTACCACGAAGGGCCGTTCCTCGACCAGGGCGATAAAACCATCATTCAGCCGGGAATGGTCTTCACCGTCGAACCGGGACTGTATGTGCCAGGGTTAGGCGGCTTCCGGCATTCCGATACCGTCGTCGTCACCGATTCCGGCATCGAACTGCTCACCTACTACCCGCGTGACCTGGAAAGCCTCACCCTCCCCGCCTGATCTGCATACTGTCGGGGAGAAGCACTGCTTCGCCCACTCATTTTCCATCACCCAAAAACAATGCCGGGAGAAACCCCTCCCGGCACGTTTTTCTATCTGATACGTTTCCACATTCAATCGTTGATGTGGATACGAATTGTAGGGACGCACGGCGGTACGCCCGCTTGCAGGCTATTCCGCTAACTGGCTATAAAGCTATCCGGCTATTCCGCTAACCGCCTTAAGCCTGTTCCTTCTCGCCCAGCAGCTTGATATAGCTGGAGAGAATATCGGCGGTGGCGACAATCCCCACCAGTTTCCCATCGTCTACCACCGGCAGCGCCCCGAACTTATACATGTTCATCAGATTCGCGGCGTGGGTCGCCGGAGCGGTGGATTCAATCGTCATCGGGTTAGCGGTCATACACGCCTCCGCCGTGACGCTGCTGAGTAAGGCCTGATCCTGTGCGTGTTCACGCATCGTGAGCGGGGAATTCATCGCCAGCCGCACATCCCGGTCAGTGATAATGCCGATCAAACGGCCTTCATCCACAACCGGTAGCTGGCGGCAGGCATACGACTTCATCATCCCGATGATTTCCCCCAACGGGGTATTGCGCCCGACGGTAATCGGGCTGGAAGTCATAATGTCGGCTACTGTGAGCATATTGTCCTCTTGGTAGTACATGAATAGTTGGGATAACCGGCCTGTTTCAGAGTCGGCTATCCGTTCGCAGTTACTACCCTTAAATATACCACCACTCGCCTTAATTTACCGGAAACAGTTCGTTGGCGAACGCTGCCCCCCGTTCCAATGCGGCGAAGTTATCCGGCAGCATGTCCCGCCTGTGCGCCGGAAGATGCTCCTCCAGCGCTCGCATAACCGCCTCAATGGGGACAACCGGGCGAGTCGTGATAACCGCGCCCAACATGACCACGTTCATCAGCCGCAGATTGCCGATTTCGTCCGCGATGGCTGTCGCCGGAACCGGCAGATGGGTAATATCCAGTCGTTCGCTTTTCTGTGTAATCAGCGAAGCGTTGCTCGCCAGCAGCCCGTCCTTTGCCACTACATGCTCGTACTTGGTAAAAGAGGGATTGTTAAAGGCAAACACCACATCCGGGTTATTGACAATCGGTGACCCGATGGCCTTGTCGCTGATGACGACATAACAGTGTGCCGTCCCGCCACGCATCTCTGGCCCGTAAGACGGAATCCAGGTCACTTCCAGCCCTTCGTCCATCGCGGCATAAGCGAGAAGCTGCCCGGCGAACATCACGCCCTGGCCGCCAAACCCAGCCAGCAAAAATGATTCGTGCATGAGTCGGCCTCCTACAGCGCGTTCACTTCGTCGCGGACTTTGTAATCGCCCAGCGGGAAATACGGGACCATGTTGTCTTCAATCCATTCCAACGCCTTGTCCGGCTGGATACCCCAATTGGTCGGGCAGCTTGAGAGCAATTCCACCATGCTGAAGCCCAGCCCAGCCTGCTGCACTTTTAGTGCTGTGATGATCGCTTTTTTCGCCTTGCGGATGTTCTTCACATCATGCAAAGAGCGCCGCACGATATAGGCCGAGCCGTCCATATTCGCCAGCAATTCGCTCATACGGATCGGGTTGCCGGTCAGATTCGTATCCCGCCCGAAGGGGGATGAGGTGGTTTTCTGTCCTGGCAGCGAAGTCGGCGCCATCTGCCCGCCGGTCATGCCGTAAATCGCGTTATTGATGAAAATTGTGGTGATATTTTCGCCCCGCGCCGCCACGTGCAGGATTTCCGCCGCGCCAATCGAAACCAGGTCGCCGTCGCCCTGATACGTGAGGACGACATGATCCGGCTGGACTCGCTTCAGGCCGGTTGCCATCGCCGGGGCGCGCCCATGCGCCGCCTCGCAGCCATCCGTCTCAAAATACTGGTACGCGAAAACCGAACAGCCCACTGGTGCGACCAGAATCGCTTTTTCCCGCAGGCCAAGTTCATCCAGCGCCTCCGCGACCAACCGGTGCGCGATGCCATGTGTACAGCCGGGGCAGTAGTGCGTCACCACCGGAGAGAGTGACTTGGGGAATTCATATACAACTTGCATGGGATTATCAGAAACCGGTGCGTCAAACGTTGCCACCATAACGATACTTCCTCCTACCTATACGGGTATACCATCGGCAGTGTTCAGCCGGGTGATGGTTTCTTCAATTGCGGCTAAAACATCGTCCGGCATGGGGATCATGCCACCCATCCGGCCATAGAAATTCACCGGAACCTGTCCGCCAACCGCCAACCGCACGTCTTCCAGCATCTGCCCGGCGTTCATTTCCACCACCAGACAGCCGCGCACCTGGTCAGCCAATTCGGAAATCCGGTTCTCCGGGAACGGCCACAGCGTTTGTGGGCGCAGCAGCCCGACTTTCAGCCCCTTTTCCCGCGCCTGCTCGACAGCCGTATATGCGATCCGCCCTGCCGTCCCGTAGCCGATAACCAATAGTTCGGCATCGTCCGTTAGGTGTTCATACCAGCGTTGCTCATGCTCTTTTATCGTCTTTAAGCGCGCCTGGATTTTCAGGTTGTAATCTTCTTCTTGCTCCGGGTCCATAAACAGCGACGTGATGATGTTCTTCTCCCGGTCTTTCGCGCCGGTCAGCGCCCATTCAGGTCGTTCGGTGCGCACCGGGCGCATCTCCGGCAGTTCCGCCGGTTCCATCATCTGTCCGATCTGCCCGTCCGCCACCACCATCACCAGATGCCGGTACTTATCAGCCAGGTCAAATGCCAGCACCGTGAAATCAATCGCTTCCTGCACCGACGCCGGAGCGAGGACAATCGGGTGATAATCGCCGTGCCCCGCCGAGCGTGTCACCTGGAAGTAATCCCCCTGCGACGGCTGGATATTGCCCAGTCCCGGCCCACCACGCATGATGTCTACCACGACTGCCGGGACATCCGAGGCCGCGATGTAGGAGAATCCTTCCTGCATCAGGCTGATTCCAGGGCTGGACGAAGAAGTCATCACCCGCACGCCCGCGCACGCCGCGCCATACACCATGTTAATCGAAGCGACTTCGCTCTCCGCTTGCAGAAAAACCCGGTTCAGTTGGATCATACGTTTAGAAAGGTGTTCGAGGAGTTCGGTTTGGGGGGTGATGGGGTATCCAAAATAGGCTTCTAATCCCGCACGGAGGGCGGCTTCTGCGATGGCGACGTTGCCTTTGAGGAGTTCTTTTGCCATGTATGCGCCTCCCTTTTCTAGGCCACAACCGGCGCGTGCTTTTTCGCCGGGGTATCTCGATAAACCGTAATGCACACATCCGGGCAGATCACCGCGCAGATCGCGCACCCGGTACACTGTTCGTCCGGGTCTACCAGTGCGGCGGGGTGATACCCTTTTGCGTTCAGCACATCGTCAGCCATCAGGATCACATTCTGCGGGCATACCGTTGGACACAAACCACAGCCCTTACAGCGATCCTGATTAATCACAATTGTTCCTTTTGCCATCAAGTTCTCCTGTTATGCTGGATGGATAGATGCTTTAAGCCATCGTGAATTACCTCTACCATACCGGAAAGCGGCGGGTCACGGGCAGTAAAAAACGTCACTTTCACCCGCGCGACTTGTCATAAGAGTACAATAACAATACAACAATAGCTGTGCAGGGTGCATAAAGATCATGATATAAGTTGAAGTGTACTGTGTTCTACAGTGTTCAAAACGAGGCAACGGACAACACCTGGCACTAAAACAGATTCTCAAGAGCAACTTTTACCACTCAATAAACGGTAAGGCGGCGACATGACCGATCAGGAACCTATTGAAGCATTAGTACGTGATCTTTCTCATGAGGATGCGGTTGTTCGCAAAAATGCGGCAGAAGCGTTGGGTGCGATTGGTGGCCCTAATGCTGTGGACGCGCTGGCTAAACTGCTGTCAGATCAGGATGAGGGTTGTCACTGGACGGCGTTTTCTGCGCTGAAAAAAATTGGGCTTCCGGCGTTGGATGCCTTGATTCAAACGTTCTCTAGTTCGCATCGCACTACACGTCAAAGCGCGGTTGCGCTTGTAACGCGGATAGGTTCTCCCGCGGTAGATGCCCTGCTCCTAGCGCTTTCCGACTCCGATGCAGCTATGCGCGAAAATTCGGCTGAAGCTCTGGGGAAAATTGGTGACGCTCAAGCAGGCGATTCTTTGCTACAGGCACTTTCAGATAGCGATCAAAATGTCCGCCGGAGCGCAGCCGAAGCATTGGGCAAGATACGCGATGTTCGGGCGGTTGAACCCCTGATAGCCGCGCTCCAAGATCAATCTGAAGCGGTTCGCCAGTATGCAGCCGAAGCGATAGGAAAATCGGCGACCCGCAGGCTGTCACCCTAATGATGCAGACCCTATCGGACTCGAATCCCACATTCGCAGGCATTCGGCTGAAATTCTCGGAGCTATGGTCGCCGCTGAAACTATAGATGTCTTGATTCTCCTGCTCGCGGATGAGAATCAGGACGTTCGCTGGTGCGCCGCCGAAGCCTTAGGAAAAATCGGCGATTCCAGGGCAGTAGATGCCTTGATTCAGTCCGCATCCGATGAGATTGTATACGTTCGTGAGGCTGCGATTAAATCTCTGGGGCAGCTACAGGATCCCAGAGCCGTTGATGCACTCAAGCAAGCCCTTAACGACCCGTACAATTATATTTGCAGTTGTGCGATTGAATCCTTAGGAAAGATCGGGGATCTGAGGGCGATAGATACGCTGGTTTGCATGTTATTTGCTTCGAATACAAGACCGCGTAGGCAGGCTATCAAAGCACTGGAAGAAATAGGCTCGCCTGCTGTAGATGCTCTGCTTCGTGCTATCTTTTATCAGGATTCTTTCATCAGCCAGATTATCTCTGGCGTCTTTGAAGGTTGGGCGCATGGGAGCGCGTTCCATTGAAGACCTGATACGCGATTCTTTCGGGAGAACGAGCGCGGCTCGTAACGACGCAGTGAGGCTTCTTGGCAAAATCGGCAACGCTAAAGCGGTAAATCCCTTAATCCGTGCGCTTTTTTAGAGCATAGCGGAGAATACCATTTTCGCCACATCGTTGTTGAAGCTCTAGGAGAGATTGGTAAGATAAGCACGGTGGCTAATCTGACTCATTCATCTAACGACCCAAAAGACAATCTTCGTACCGCGTTTGATAGGCTGATAATCGGGAATTACCCTGTCTCTAACTCTGCCGTTGACAACCTTATTCGCCTCCTTTCTGATTCTAGTTGGGGTCTTCGCTCCGGTGCTGCCCTTGCTCTGGGAAAGACAGGCAACAAAAAAGCCGTTGCGCCCCTTATTGAAACCCTTGCCGATGAGGATGTTGAAGTCCGTAGAGCCGTGATTGTCGCTTTAGGTCAGCTAGGCGATCCCCAGGCGATTGATCCGCTTACCAGATTCATTGCCGATCCAACCTGGTCTATTCGCACCCGGGCGCAAGAAGCGATAGATCAGATAATGTCTAAAAATAAATCTGACAAGTAGGGGCGGCCCGGCGCGGTCACACTGCCCCTCCCCTACCGAAAACCACCGCAATTGAACAGCCAAAACATTCAATACGACGCCGGAACAGAACTATGCTGGCGCATCAACCAGATATAGCCATCTTCCAGGCTGGGTTCAATCGAGACGGCGTTGTAGCCCGCCTCTGGCATACCCAGGACACGGTATTGGACGCCATCGTGCATCTGTAACGTCGAAACCACCGCCAGCCCATGATTCGGGCGTTCGCCTTGCGTCGTAATAGACCACACATGCCCGCGTGCCTGGGTAATCAAGTCACCCGGCGCACCGCGAAAGATCACCCGCCCCTCGCTAATCACAGCCAGGTCATTACAGCTATGACTGATGTCCTCGACAATATGCGTCGAGAGGATCACGGTACAGCGGCTCGCCATTTCGGAAAGCAGATTACGAAAGCGCACCCGTTCCTCCGGGTCAAGACCAACCGTCGGTTCATCCACAATCAGCAGTTTGGGGCTGCCGAGCAGTGCCTGCGCCACTCCAATACGGCGTTTCATCCCCCCGGAATACGTCTTGAGGCGGCGGTCAGCGGCATCCACTAGCCGAACCGATTCGAGCAAGTCTTCCACCTGCCGACGGCGGACACGCTTATCCGTGACACCTTTGAGGATGGCGATGTAGTCGAGGAACTCGCGCCCGGTCAGGTTGGGATACAGACCGAGTTCCTGCGGCAGGTAGCCCAGTACCGCTTTCGCCTCGAATTTCCCTTGCAGGGTAGTGACATCATGGCCGAAAACCCGCACTGTCCCGGTGGTGGGGCGGATCAGCCCGGCGAGAATCCGCATCAGCGTAGTTTTGCCCGCACCATTAGGGCCGACCAGCCCGAACATACCATTTTGGATGTCCAGGTCAACCCCGCGCAGGGCGTGGACATCGCCGTTATAGGTCTTGCTGAGATTGGTAACTTCAATCATCGGTTTCTACTCCATTCGTTCATACCGCCCGTTACGAGCAAGGCCACGCAAAGGTTCACGAGTTATGTCCGGCCGGACTGACCACGCAGCCACATCCAGGCAACACAAAAGACGATGGCTAATCCCGCCAAACCACCGACAAGCGGTTTCAACAAGGTCACCAGTTGGTCTGATTCGGGCGAAGGGCTAAACATAGGTGCGTAGACCGCGATGTGGTAGTTAATAATGGGCATCCGCAATGGATTGAAGTAACTCAGAAAATCACTCCCCTGCACCAGCCCGGCCAGCACGATAATCCACGCTGTATTCCAAAGGATAGCCCGCCGTCGCGTGGTGAGTCCGGCGGGCAGCAACACCCCCAAACCACTGTTCAACAGAACAACCACACCGATACCGAATACCCAAATCTGGAAATAGACCAGCATATCAAACGCCCCGGTTGCAAGCCACCACAGCGTCCCGGTGATGAACATGGCAATCAGCAGCGCCACCGCCAGCGCCAACCATAAACCGAGTAGCTTGCCCAGGAGATACGTGCCGGTGTGAAGGGGCATCGCATCCAGCCAACTACGCACCCCGCGCTGAGTGTCCAGCGGGATCACCTCAGCAACCATAATCGGCAGCAGGACGGCCAGCGGGAGCGCCAGAAACAGAGTGACAGTCGTGACGGTAATCGTAACCCCCTGCTGACATACGGCGAAATCGGATAGGGCAATCGAATCACAGCGGACGCTGCCCCCCACCAGAACGTCAAGGCCTATCGTTAGCACAAAACCGAAGATGAGGGCGACGAGCAGCCGCCCGCGCCAGTGTTGGCGGAATTCGTAAACAGCCATGCCCCGTAATTGAGCCAACCTGACTTGAAGCATGTGAATATCCATGTCTATACTCGACTTTCACGCCAGCGCGACCATGCCCACACCGCGACCCCGACGATTACAAGTTCAATCAGCCCGACGCCATTCGAGAGCCAGACATCTTCCCGCGTGAACTGTGTCACTAAATCCGCACCCTTATCACCGGCAAAACCAGTCAGGTAGTACATCATCAGCGGCGGACGAATCGGGTTGAGGTAAGTCAGGATGCTATCGCCCTCAAAACCCCGTCCGGCTAATGCAAATCCCAATATCAGGACAACGACCATCAGTACGCCAGCGCGGCGGCGGTTGGGCTGTGTAGCGGGCAGAAGTACCCCCAGTCCACCGTTCAGGATAACCAGCGCACCCGCACCAACAGTCCATACTTCCAGGTAGGGTCTGAGCGGGAACTCCCCCAGCATCAGGCGGTAGAAAATGCCTATCACCAACATGGTGAACGTTAGCATCAGGAATACCACCACGTAGACTCCCAACAGTTTGCCGAGCAGGTAAACACTCCGCGTCACGGGGAGCGAATCGATCAGTTCACGCACGCCTTGTTGACGGTCTTTCGGGATGGCGTCGGAGATCATGATGGGCAATAGGAATGCAAAAGTCACGCCAAGCGTCGTCCAGACCAGCGCATCTATTGACGCTGTGACATTAAACGAGGTCAGGACAGCATAATCACGTACCACCACCCCGTTTAAACCATTCATCGCCAGAACAGCCAGCATAATGACCCGGAGCGCCCGTCCGCGCCAGTGCATTTGCATTTCATAACGGGCGATATGAACAATCTGTATGAGTTTGAGTCGCATGGCAGACTATCCCCCTTGCCTACACACGGTTTTCCCGCCAGCGCGACCACATCCAGACAGCGACACCGACCATTACGACCTCGACCAACCCGGCGCCAATCGAGAGCCAGACATCCCCCCGCGTGAATTCAGACACCGCGGCGCCGCCGAATGTCCCCGCCGCACCGGTGAGGTAGTACATGATAATTGGTGGATGAATCGGGTTGAGGTAGGATTCAATCGTACCGGCCTGGAAACTACGTCCGCCTATGAGAGTCGTCAGCACCAGAACCACAATTACCAGCACAACTGCCCGGCGACGGTTAGGCTGCGTCGCCGGGAGCAGGACACCCAGGCCACCGCTGAGGATGGTCATTGAAACCACCCCCACTAGCCAGATTTCCGCGAAACTCGGCAGGTTGACTTCGCCAAACAGAGCCAGATCAATTCCCCCAGTAACCACCATCACCACCGCCAGACCGGATAGCACCGCCAGATACACCCCCAGCAGTTTACCGAGTAGATATGCGCCCTGAGTCATGGGCAGGGTGTCAAGTAGTTCACGCACGGCTAGTTGGCGGTCTTTGGGGATGGTATCGGCGATGACCACCGGCAACAGGAAAGCGAGCGTGACACCAACCGTTGCCCAGGACATCGCGGAATGATTGAGAACCAATCCATCGGGCATGGCGTCACTGCTCTGACTCATCACCAGCGCCGTGATGCCGTTCATCACCAGCAGCGCCAGCGTAATGACCAGCAGCGCCCGCCCACGCCAGTGAAGGCGGAATTCGTAACGAACAATACCCGCTATTTGCGCGAGTTTGAGGTGCATTGGAGATTATCCCTTTCCTAACAGGCGATTTTCACGCCAGCGCGGCCACGCCCAGACAGCGACACCAACGATCACAATCTCAATTAACCCGACGCCAATCGAAAGCCAGACATCCACCGGCTTGAATCGAGTAACTTCCATACTCCCCGCGTGAGCCACATCACCCAGGTAATACATGATTAGCGGTAAGCGAGTGGGATTGAGGAACGTCGTTATATTGTCCCCTTGAAAACTGCGCCCACTCAACACAACAGACAGCGCCAGAACAGCAACCATCAGGATGATCGCACGGCGGCGGTTGGGCTGTGCGGTAGGCAACAGCACCCCCAGTCCCGTATTCATGATGACCAGGGCAACAGCACCGGCAAACCAGATTTCCAGATAGGGCGGAAATGAAACCGTCTCCGGTGACAGACCATAGAATATACCCAGTGGCAATACGATTAACCCCAATACCGAGAACGTTACACCATAACCTCCCAGGAGTTTACCGAGCAGATATACACCCTGCGTCACGGGGAGGGCATCGAGTAGTTCACGCACGCCGAGTTGGCGATCTTTGGGGATAGTGTCAGAGACAACCACCGGCAGCAGGAAAATCAGCATTATGATGAGCAATGCCGATGTGATTAATCCCGGTGAGGGCAAGTCCGCATTTCCCAGAATCATCACATAGCCAACACCACTCAGCACTAAAATAGCCAGCATGATGACAAATAGTATCCGCCCGCGCCAATGAAGGCGGAATTCGTAACGAACAATACCCGCTATTTGCGCGAGCTTGAGGTTCATTGGAGATTATCCTTTCGATTTTGATTGGCGCGAACCAAGCAAAACGGACTCTTCCTGCTGAAGCTGGTAAACAGCCAGCATGATGAACCCAATCCCAGCCAACAATACACACAGGCGGTTCAGCCAGTAATCACCCATGCCGAGGTCGGCGGGCTGCAAGTAGGGGTGGAACGGCCAGATAAACGGCAGCAGGGCATTGAGCGGCCAGAAGGTCGGTGCACCGGGCAGGAACGACTCGCCGAAAAAGTTGAAGAAGAACCATACCAGCCCGGATACCGTCACCCCAAAGGCCGCTACCCGTGAACTTAGTGTGATATACGACGCCATCCCGGCCATCAAAATCATCGGTGGCAACCAGCGGAGAACAGCCACCCCTATTTCCTGGTCTTTCACGAGGACAAGGCTGAGCGCCACCGTCACCAGCGCAATAGCCCCCTGCCCCAGCAGGACAATCGCCAGCCGTTCGAGCAGTACCCAATAAATAGGCCGGGGACTGGCGAGCATCACCTCTAAAGCCAGTTCGTCATCGGGGGAAAAGATGAGAGCAGCCTGGATAGCGACAGCCAGCGGGATAAAGGATTCGATGATGCGGGTTCTGTCCTCCCAGACAAAGCCGCTGGTGCCGCTGCTCTCTGGGATGAGCGCCATCACCGTGATCGCCAGAGTCAGGACGAACGGAATCCATCCAGCAAAACGCAGGCTGGCGCGCCACGCCAGACCAACTCGCTTCCGTAGGCTGCGAGCCAACGAAACACTCCCCCAGGCCGTGCCCCCCACTAGTAGCAAAGTGACTGTGATGGCATAGGGGCGGGTATCGTTAGCGGTGAGACGAACAAAGGCGGCGCGAGACTCGGTATCTACCGAGCTGATAGCTACCCCTCCCACTACCACGACAACCAGTGCAATCATATTACGAAGCGACAGATAACGGGTGACAGACATTTCAGGCAATATCCCTTCTGATTTCACGGTCATTCATCCCGGCCAACCACAGCGCGACCACCAATAGAAACAGCGCGGCTACAAACAATAGCGGGCGACCTTCAGCCGCTGTCAGACCCGGTAACGACAAGACAAGCGAAACAACATCCTGAAACGGGAAATTCTGCATGACGACATGCAGCCCCCACACAAACAACCCGGCGACCATCCCAACGAAAGTATCCTCAGTCAGCACACTAAGGAAAAAAGCGAAACACGATAAAAAGGTCATCGGCGCGAGCCAAGAGAGAATCAGCGGCCACAACGAAAGGTCACTTTGGAACAGCGCCAGCGCCACGCTCCCCACCGACCCTAAGAACAGATTGAAGCCGAAGACCAACGTGAGCCGTGCCAGCAGGAGCAACCGGGTTGAAACCGGGGTGGTGCTTTCCAATTCCAGCACCAGTTGAATATCCGAATCATAGAGCAAAGCCACCCCGACAGCCGCCATGATCGGCGACAGAACGGTGAAGGGCAGCAGGCCGGGCGATGCCGGATCGTAAGTCGCCAGCGTCACCACCACGCCCAGCAGCATCACCAGGGCAGTTGACCACCAGATTTCACCGCGCACCACCCGCAACTGCGCCCGTAACAGGAGCAGCGGCCACCAGGATAGCACTCGTTCCCGGCGCGATTCCTGAGGAGGCAGTTCGGGCAACAGCGTCTCAATCAGACTCGCGGTGGCGGCGGCGGATGGCGACGGGGCTGACCACATTTCCAGATGTGTCACGAGGGGCAGCAGCGCCTCAGCAGATTCGGTAGATTCCACGTCCTCTGCCAGCAACGCCCGTAGACGTTCTTCACGGGTTATTAGTTGATCGTTCATAATTCACGTTCCTGCTCTAGCCAAACTATCCGCAGGCGTTTCAGGCCGATGGACAGCCGCGATTTGACCGTCCCTACCGGGATATTGAGCGCGTCGGCGATTTCGGCCAGTGAAAACTCCTGGTAATAGCGGAAAATCACGACTTCGCGCTGGTGTTCCGGCAGTTCCCGAATAGCGGCGGCAACCTGTCGCGCTTCACTACGAAGGAGCAGCGCCGCCTCTGGCTGGGGTTCGTCCGCCGCGCCCAACGAAAGGGCGTCCTCTGGCATGGATTCGGTGTGGCGAGTATCAGCGCGTTTGTAATGATCGCGGGTCAGGTTGGTCGCAATCTGGTAGAGCCAGGGCTTGAAGGGGCGCGGATAAACATACTGGTGAATCCCCCGCAAAAGCCGTACCAACGATTCCTGCACGAGGTCTTCTGCCAGCGCCCGGTCACCGCCGGTCATGCGGTAGAGAAAGCCGAGCAGCGGGCTGTGGTGACGCTCGACCAGTACGGCCAGGTCATCCCGATTCCCCCGCTGTACCCCCTGGGCTAATTCCTCGTCAGTCTGCAACGCCCCTGCTCCGTTATTCTGCCGTGTAAAACCTGATACGAGATGAACCGCAAAAGGTTCACAGGCTCTATCCAATTGTGATGGCAAAATGGCAGATTGCGCTATAATCCGACAATCAGAAAAGTCACTTTACCGCGAAAGTCACAAGAGGATACGATCTTGGAAAAAGAAAAACGCCCCATTACCGTAGACGACCTGTATCAGATCGCCTATATCGAAGACCCGCGCATCAGCCCCGATGGGCAGTGGATCGCTTACGTCCACATGACGGTTGACCGGATGGAGAACGGTTATAAACGCAACCTGTGGCTGATTGAAACCAGCAACGGGAAGCGCGTCCAGATCACACGCAGCGGCAAGGACATGCAGCCCCGCTGGAGTCCCGATGGGAAGACACTGGCTTTCGTTTCTTCCCGCGACGAAAAACCACAGATTTACCTGCTGCCGGTGGCCGCACCGGGCGGCGAACCCTGCGCTTTAACCGCCATGCCTAACGGCGCAACCAGCCCGGCATGGTCGCCCGATGGGAGTCAGATCGCCTTCCTGGCCGGGATGAACGCGGCGGAACGCGCCAAAGAGGACAGTGGCGAGGAAGACCCGAAACCGGCCAACAAGTTCGAGGCCAAACAGCACAAAGAACGCAAAGACTATGACGAGAAACAGCGTTGGGACCCGCGTATCATCTGGCGCATCCCGTACCGCGCAGGCACAAGCTACCTGGATGACCGCTTCGACCAGATTTATGTGGTGGCGACAGCCGACGAGTTGGAAGGTGATGACGCTAAACCGCGCCGTCTGACGGATGTGGACGCCGATTACGGTGAACCCCAGTGGACACCGGACGGTGCATACATTCTGACAGATCGTACCGCCGAGCCGGATGGCGACGAACCCTGGCGGCTGAGTTGCATTTACCGGATTCAGGTTGCAGACGGCACAGCCGAACAGCTTACCGACCTGAGTTATTCCGATTATGGCCCACTGCCCTCGCCCGATGGCAAGTGGATTGCCTACCAGCGTTTTGAGGTGGATTTATCATCCCGCTCCAATTTGCTCCTGACAGTGATGCCCGCAGCGGGCGGCGAACCACGCGATCTGACACTCGAATTTGACCGCTCAACGGAAATTGTGCGCTGGAAGGCGGATAGCAGCGCCCTGGTATTCACGGCGGCCAGTTGGGGCAATACGGAAATCTACCAGGTTTCACCAGCGGGCGGCGCGGTGGAGCAGATCGTCGGTGGCAGGTGGATGGCGGACGGACTGGATATTCACACCGGAGGCAGCATCGCCTATACCGCCAGCACGCCGGAAAACCCCTCAGAACTCTACTGGCAGGCAGCGGGGGCAAATGAATCCCAGCAGATGACGGATGCCAACGGGAAATTCCTGGCAGAGGTCATCGTGCAAGAAACCCACGAGATGCGCTGGAATGCACCGGATGGCACCGAGATTCAGGGGTGGTATCTGCTGCCGGTGGGTTACGAAGAAGGCCAAACCTACCCGCTGGCGTTTAATATTCACGGCGGCCCGCATGTCATGTGGGGGCCAAGCGCGAAAACCATGTTCCACGAGTGGCAGTTCCACGCAGCACAGGGTTACGCGGTGTTTTACTGCAACCCACGCGGTGGGGATGGTTACGGCGCGGCGTTCCGGGACGGGATTCACAGGGCATGGGGCGTGAATGACATGCCGGATTTAATGTCCGGGATTGATGCCCTGCTGGCAAAGGGTTTTGTTGACGAACAGCGAATGGCAGTCACAGGCGGCTCGTATGGCGGATTCATGACAGCGTGGGTCGTCGGCCATACGGATCGGTTCGCGGCGGCGGTTTCGCAGCGCGGGGTATATCACCTGTCGGCATTCTTCGGGACAACTGATATTCCGACCTTCACCAAGAATGAATTCGGTGTTGAACCCTGGGAAAACCCTGAAAAACTGTGGGCAGCCTCACCGATTGCCTACGCACACCAGATCAAGACTCCACTGCTGCTGATCCACAGTGAAAACGACTTCCGCGTGCCGATTTCGGACGGGGAACAGCTTTTCGCGTTTGTGCGGCGCAGCGGCGGGACGGTGAAGATGGTACGCTTCCCGGTGGATGGACACGAACTTTCTCGTAGCGGCCAACCGGAACACCGGGTCGCCCGGTTGACCCACATGGTGGACTGGTTTGATGTGTATTGTGGGGAAAAGCAGTAAAAAGCACTGCGTTAGAGGTCGGGGCGCACATGGTGGTACGCCCCGACATGAAGTCAAATCAGCGGCGCCACGTTGAACCGGGGACACCAACGGGCGGCAGTGTAACCATGAGGTTTGCTAAATCACGCAGATCATCCTCCCAGGCGGCCTCAGCAGGCATCACGACGCAGATTCGCATGTTACGGGCGCGTACCTGTTCAACCAGGTCGTAATGCGGCGCGCCCACTGCCCCATCCGTCAAAATCAGGACCCGGTTCAGGCGCGTTTCCGTTTCTACGATATGCTGCAGGACGCAGTTAATGTTTGTGCCGCCGGTTGTCCGCACCTTTCCCTGTCGCAAATCCGCCAGGGACAAATCCCTGACCCGAGTCGAAAACTGGTAGACCTCGGCCTGCCCCCCGACTACATAGGGCGTAATCAGACTCAGCAGATGCGGCAGTACCCGCCCCATTGAACCGGACACGTCGAGGTAGACATGCGCTTTGGCTGGTGTTTCGGGGACACGGGCTTTGACCTTGCCCGGTTGATTCCAGATCGTATTGGGAACACCCAGGCAGCGGCGGGCCGGTGCTAAACGGTCACGCGGGTTAGGCAGCACGCTGGCGCCACCGATACCCGGTACCAGTGACTTCACCCGGCGGCGATGTTTGCCTCGGCGCGGCCCCAAGCAGCGCCGCAGGACATTTGAAAACACACGGCGCACCTGCTCGGTGGTGGGGTCAATTTGAACCTGGCGTTCGCCATCACGACCACCTTGACCACGCCCACCCAAAGGCAGCGGCGGCATGGAGCCGGAAACCTGCCGGATAGCCTCCCCAAACACCGAATCATCTAACGCCTGTTCTTCCGCCTCGGGGTCGTCATGATCGCCGAGGAGGAAGGGATCACCTTCTACCCAGACCCAGCCATTCTCTTTGGCATATTCAAACAGCAGTCGGAAAATCTCGTCATAGAACGGCAGTGGCGGTGCATCTTCCCCCGGTGGCGGGTAGAGGCGTTCCAGAATGCGGCGGGTCCCCGCCGGGCCAATATCTTCCGGGTAGTGCGGGTCGTCAGGCCAACCTACCGGCGGGCGCAGTAAAATGTGCGGGAATTTATCCGCCGGGTTGAGTTCTTCAAAAAATCCGCGATATTCAGGGGTTTTGTACTGGCGGGCCAGTCCCGCGTTAATGATGGCGTCAAACGCGATGTTATGCGCCGGGGTGACGCGCGGGTACAAGCGGGTATGCGCCAGGATGACATGCCATAGCTCATGCATGACGAGTAAGAACAGATGCTCATCACGAGCACAGTGCTTGGCGGCGAATTCCGGGTTGATGAGCAAATGGGGACGGCGCACACACTCTACCGCCGCCGTCGGCACGCGGGAACTGACCTTTATCCCGGCCATTTTGCAGAACGTTTCCAGTTCTACTGTCGCGGCAGGCACACAGCGAATCAGGCGCGAGGCCAACTGCGCCCCATCGTCACGCGGACGGTTACGGTATTTACGGGAAGCGCGGGTCATCTTACCAGGGACTCTTCTACAAAGCCGGTTGCCTGCGCCAGAGTGATTAAACGCGGGTCATCCGACATCAGTGCCAGGGTGAGATAGGTTTTCTCAAACACCAACGGCGTTTCCGGCAGCAGGATATTCGCACGGGTGCGCCCCAGGATATTTAACACCAGGAGCGGGTCTACCGCCCGCAGGATAGAGGGCGGCGTGCGGTTATCCTCCGCATAGTGAATGTCCTCGTCCTCATCATCTTTGCCAGCGGGCAGGCGACCACCCATCACGTTCGGCAGGTTATCCCCCCAGGGATAGAGTAAAATCGCCCCGGTCAGATCGTACTCTTTCCAGGAAATGTCCAGGCGAGACACAATTTCGTCTATATCTGCCCCACCGGATTCAAAAATCTTCACGACGGCATCCCGCTTGCCAAAATCCACTATGAGCCGCTTCCCCAGGATGCGGTGAAAGGGATCACCCAGACCATCCAGCGTAAAATGAATGATTGTTCCAGTAACCGGCAGAATGCGCCAATCGAGACGGTTCCCCACCCTTGAGAGCAAGCCACTGGGTCGGGACGGCCTGGGCGGCGGCGGCGCGGGCTGTTGCTGCTGCGGTTGATTGGCCGGTGGGGTGCTGGAACGCGACCCAAAACGTGAGCCAAAGGGATTCGATGGCGCGCTCTGATCCGGCGCTTTGTTTTGCTGTTGGTCGTCGCTCATGACTGTTTTTCCTCCCCAACCCCAAACAGGGCTAAATCCTGCTGGAAGCGATTCAACGCCTCATGCCAGTTTTCTTTACGCCAGAGTTCGGGATACCCGGCCAAAACAAAGTTCCGCTCTAACAGCGCCTGCTCTCCCTTCTGTGGTTCATGCTCGGAAAGCCAGCCCTTAATGGCTTTCCAGTTGTTGGTATCCACCCCCGGCCCGACGGTGAAATTCATCGGGCGCGGATGCAGGATACGCCCCGCCAACTGTGCCAGCGGCTCCCAGGCCGACGGCGACAGGCTGTGCGTCATACGAAATGCCAGGAACAAGGCCGTCGCTATGCCCATGCGTCGGGCTTCAGACGATTCCGCGCCCAGCGCCTGCGTCACCAGACGCGAGAGGCTGATAGTATCAAAACCCAGGTCTTCGGCCAGGAGAATCCGCCGCAGCGAGTCCGTTTCTTCCAAAACCTGTCGCCAGCTATCATCTTCCATTAGGCTGGCGATTTCCCAGGCCTGTTTGTGGACGGCAACGACATTCGGTTCAGACGGCGGCACTTCGGTTGCACTCTGTGGCAGGCCAAAGAGCAGCGCGATTTCGGCGCTGGTTTCCAGGTCGGCCTCGTCGCCTTCCAGAACGAGGCGGGCGGCATGAACCGCCACCACCGAACGAGCCAGCATATTCGCCCGGCGGGGACTCTGGGGAAGCTGCGCTTTTTCCAATAGATCCATCACCAGCAGGATGTAATCAGACAGCCACTCATCCAACTCCCGTTCCAACTCAGGAATAAGGGCAGCACAGCGGTTCGCCATAGCCAACAGAGGCGGCAGCTCATCATTTGTGACGCGTTCCCCTGGTTTCAGGAATTCATCCTGCCAGGACACCAACCGACGGCGATCTTGCTTAGAAAGCTGCTTCCAGTCTGGCACCGGCACGACATAGGGAAACCGATCCGCCAATGCCGGGTCAAGCGGCTCTGAACCAAGATAGTAGTTCGCGTTGGTGGCGTTCATATCCGGCTCATCCGGTGCGGGGGGATTCATGGCTGACCAGCGGTAGCGTAAGTTGCCCAGCAGAATACCTGCGACCCGGCGTTCATGGATAATGGGAAACATCTTGTTTTGCAGATCGGGGCGGCAGCGCGAGATTTCATCAAAAAACACAAATTCCGCGTCCCAGATGGAATCCGGGGTGGCGATAAAACGCAGGCTATCATTACCTTCCTCAGGGATGGGAATGCCAACCAGATCGTCATAATTGAGCAGCGAGGCGTTATAGTGGCGCATCGAGAGGCCTAACGCCTGCGCCAGCCGTTCGATGAGGAGGGACTTGCCCGTACCGTGTGGGCCGACCAGTAAGAGCGGCGCTTCCGTCGCCAATGCCGCGAGCAATACGGCGTCAAGATGCCCCCACCCCTGGATATTCAAGGCGCGGGTGATACTGAATGAGTCCGCCGCCAGGGTTGTATCCGCCGCATACGTGCCGTTCGCAGAGGACTCCGCAGCTAAGGCAGGAGATTTCGCCTCGCTGCCCGATGATTTAGATGTCTTTTTTTGTGGCATTTGGTGGGTTAATCTCCACTCAAAGAAATGGGTTTTGAGATGAGTGCGACCATCTGAGAGATGAACTTCTCAGCATAGGTATTGGAACTATTCAACACAACGATACTCGGAGGAGGCAGGAGTTTTCATATGGTGAATTCCTTCCCAATAGTTCTTGTAAGCTAATGTAACAATACAGTAACACGCCACTACGAAAATAATACCCCAGAAAATGGGGGAAAGGCGGCGGATGCTGTTGGAATTCTCATTTATGTCCAATTTAGGGCTATCGAGAAGCGCTCCAAGATAGGCTATACTTCGGGTTACAATAGGATTTTGCGAAATGGGATTAAGAAAGAAGAGTCTATGGAATATCACAACATACTGGAACGGGCGCAGGATATGGATCATCTGATTACCGCATGGCGGCGCGATATTCACATGCACCCGGAACTGAGTTTTGAGGAACATCGAACCGCCAACTTCGTCGCTGAGACGTTACAGGCGTTGGGTATCCGGGTCGAAACTGGCGTCGGGAAAACCGGCGTGGTGGGCTACCTGGGCGAAGGCCGCCCGGCGATTGGCATCCGCGCCGATATGGACGCACTGCCCATTCACGAGGCAAATGATGTCCCCTACGCCTCGACGGTGCCAGGGAAGATGCACGCCTGTGGGCATGATGCCCATACCGCGATTTTGCTGGGCGTGGCGCGGTTGCTAAGTGAGATGGATAACCGCCCGCCGGGGGAAATCCGCTTCCTGTTCCAGCCCGCAGAAGAAGATGAGGACAAGGAAGGTAAAAGCGGTGCAGTACGCATGATTGAAGATGACGCACTGGAAAATCTGGACGCGGTTATCGCGCTGCATGTCGCCAGCGGACTTCCCACCGGACAGGTGATGATCCGCAGCGGCCACGCTTCGGCGGCAGTGGATTCATTCGAGGCCACAATTATCGGGGAAGGCTGTCACGGGGCGTACCCGCACTTCGGCGCTGACCCGATCTTCATGCTGGCGCAGGCTGTCAACGCGATTCACGGTATCCGGGCGCGGCGGATTAACCCGGTTCAGCCGGTGGTGATTTCGATCGGAGCGGTTCATGCGGGAAGTGCGAATAATATCATCCCCGACAAGGTCGAAATGAACGGCACGATCCGCAGCTTTGACGAAGACATCCGTGAGCAACTCCTGGTCGAGCTGGAACAGGCGTTAAGCATTGTACGCTCATTGGGCGGCGATTATGAGCTAAAAATCGTGCGGGGATACCCTTCGCTACATAATGACCCGGACGTAACCAGTCTGATTGAGCAGGTCACAATTGATCTGCTAGGCGAAAACAATCTGTATCCACCAGAGTCCGGGATGGGCGCGGAGGATTTCAGCTTTATGGCGCAAAAAGCGCCGGGCGCGATGTTCAACCTAGGAGCAAAACTGGATCAAGTAAACCGACCCCATCACAGCCCGATTTTTGATTTGGATGAAAGCTCCTTCCCGATTGGCGCGGCGATTCTGGCAGAGTCCGCGTGCCGTCTGCTAAAGGCCAAGGCAAACGGACACCGGTAAAACGCTGAACGAGAGAAATGCAGACAGCCGATAACATGGCGTTTTCAGGGGTGGCAAGATAGTTGCTGCGCACAGAACCCATAGTGAAGAGAGGATTAAATGTACGCTTTAGGTGGAGAACTGGTCGCCCGGATGCTGGCTAACCAGGGGGTGAAAACACTGTATACCCTGTGCGGCGGGCATATCATGGGGATTTACGATGGCTGCCTGAACAATAACATCGAAATCATTGACTTCCGGCATGAACAGGCAGCGGCTCATGCGGCGGATGCTTATGCCCGGCTGACTCGCAATATCGGGGTGGCGGCAGTCACGGCTGGGCCGGGCGTGACCGATGCGGTCACGGCGGTGGCGAATGCCTACCAGGCACGGAGTCCGATGGTGCTGCTGGGCGGGGCTGCGCCGCTCAAGACCAAAGGGATGGGCGCGTTACAGGAAATGCCGCAAACCGGGATGTTCCGCGACTTCACCAAAGCGAGTTTCACGATTACCGAAACCAGCCAGATTCCAGAAAAAATGAGCGAGGCGTTTGAAGCGGCACTCAGCGGACGGCCAGGGCCGGTGTTTATCGAACTGCCGTTTGATGTACTGTTTAACGCGATAGACGCGCCAACCCTGCCGCCGAAAGTCACCGTCGCGCCGGTTGAACCGGAGGCGGGCGCAGTCGCCCAGATGTTTGAAATCCTGCGGGCGGCGCAGAAACCGGTCATTATCGCCGGGACACAGGTCTATTGGGACGCGGCGCATGATGCCTTACGCGAACTGACTGAACAGACGGGAATCCCGGTGTTTACCAACGGCGCGGGGCGCGGCACACTCCCTATGAATCACCCGAACTGTTTCAAGTCGGCACGGGGTAAAGTGCTGCGGGAGGCAGATGCAGTGATACTGATCGGCACACCGCTGGACTTCCGCCTGAAGTACGGAAAAGAGGGCTGGAACCCGGATTGTAAGCTGATTCAGATTGAAAACGATGTCGAGGAACTCAACCACAACCGCGAGGCCGATGTAGCGATGGTTGCCGACTCGCGCCTCGTGCTGGAAGCGATGGCGGAAGGGCTGCAAGGCATCCGGCTTGACGAGTGGTTACAAAAAACTCGTGATTACGAGGATAAAAAGAACGCCGAAATGGGAAAATGGACAACGCTAGATGAACAGCCAATCAACCATTTCCGGTTCGGCGCAACGATTAACAACTTCATTGACGAAGATACCATTATCATAGGGGATGGGGGGGACATTGTTAGCGCGTGTGCCAAAGTGATTGACATCACCCGCCCCGGCCAATGGCTTGACCCCGGCCCGCTAGGATGCCTGGGAGTCGGTGCGCCGTTCGCTATCGCTGCCAAGCATCTTTATCCAGAGAAAAAGGTGCTGATTATCAATGGGGATGGCTCATTCGGGTTTAATGGGTTCGAGTTCGATACGGCGGTGCGCTTCAACCTGCAAATCGTGAGTGTTGTCGGGAATGATTCCGGGTGGGGACAGATTCGCAACCCGCAAATTCAGATGATGGGCAAAGAGCGAGCGGTAGCTTCGTCACTCACACCGGCACGTTACGACAAGATTGTCGAGGCGATGGGTGGGTATGGGGAACATATTGATGATCCGAAAGAACTCGGTGGCGCTTTGGAACGGGCTTTCGCCAGCGGGAAACCGGCTTGCATTGATGTGACGATAGACCCCGAAGGCATGGTCAAAACTAGTGCCAGCACACCGTATATCGTATAACCTTACTGCCCCGCCCCACTGTCCGACTGCGGAACAGCAGCTTTCATCGCCTTGTTGACAATGTCCTCAAGCTGGTCCTCGGTCAGTTCGCCGAAGATTTCGCTAGAAGGATACAGGATGAGAACCGGTGCTATTCCACAGTGATCGAGACAATTGGCGATTTCCAGTTTGATCGGACGAGGGCGCTGGTCGCCAACCGCGTCCTCTACCAGGGTTTGCAGATACTCGTACAGATGGTCAGAGCGACTGCTGATATTGCAATACTGTCCTCGGCAGAGCACCAACCGGGGACGAGCGGGTTTAGGATGATCCAACGTTTATACTCCTACTGATTTACTAACATCGCCCAGGTTAAAGAACTGGAACACCAGCCCGACCTGAAAGTGGCGATAATTCACCAGCACCGTTTCGGAGAGTTCGGTCAAATCCTGTTGATCCATTAGAATCTGACCACTATCCACCGATTCCAGTCCCCCTACAAGGTTCAGCGGGGTGGTTTTTCCTGAACCGCTCGGCCCCAGAATGACGACAAGCTCACCCTTGGGAATGTCCATTGAGATGACATTGATGGCAGTGATACGCTCACTACCCACAAGTATTGCTTGGTGACGGCTTGTAAGTGGGGACTCATAGCTTGCCTTTCTGTACTTGGCTGCGCAGCAAATTACATTCCGTCATTATAAGCAGATCATCTAGTTTTGGTTTTGAATTCTCTCAAAAAGCAGCTGTCAGGCCATCCTTGCGCGGGTCACTGCCGCCATACAGCACGCCGGTCTGCGGGTCACGGCGGATGATCTGGCCGTCACCAAACAGTCCCCGCCCCCGACCAGAAACCGGGCGTATCCGATGCCCCAGCTCTGCCAACCGTGCCATTGTCTTGACCGGGATACCTTCTTCTAGTGCCAGGACGCTGTCACTCGTGCCGTCCATCAGGCAGAAACGTGGGCGGTTGAGAGCCTCCTGCGGATTGAGGTCATCGTCGAGCATGGCGGTCATGACTTGGAAATGCCCCTGAGGCTGCATGAAGCCACCCATCACACCGAAGCTGGCCCAGAGTTCGCCATCCTTGATAGCCATTCCGGGGATAATGGTGTGATACGGGCGCTTGCCCCCCGCGAGAACGTTGGGGTGGCCGTGTTCGAGGTTGAAGCACGCGCCACGATTCTGCAAAAAGACGCCAGTGCCTTTCGCCACAGTCCCCGTGCCGAATCCCATATACAGGCTGTTGATAAACGAACAGGCATTCCCCTCACCATCCACGACGCTGAGGTAAACCGTATTCGAGCCGGGCAGCGGCGAGCCGTAAGACGGCGGTTGCATGGCACGATCCGGCGAAACCTGGGCGCGGCGTTCGGCAGCGTAGGATTTACTCAGAAGGGCATCCACTGGGGCGGGGTTAGTCGCCATATCAGTGATGTACCAGCGGGCGTCCGCGAAGGCCAGACGCATCGCTTCAACCATCAGGTGCAGGCGCTCTGGCGAATCCCAGGGCAGAGCGGCTAAGTCCCAGCCCTCGGCCACATTCAGCGCCAGCAGCGCGGCTAAACCCTGTCCATTAGGGGGATGCTCATAGACCGTGACGCCGCGATACTCTGTGCCTATCGGGTCGCCCCAGGTAGACGTATGATTTTTGAGATCATCATGCGTCATCAGACCACCCTGTTCCTGCACGGTGGCGACAATCGCATCCGCAATCGGGCCGGTGTAAAAAGCTTCCGGCCCGCCCTCGGCTACCGCCTGGAGAGTGGATGCCAGTCCGGGGAGTCTGACAATCTGGCCGACTTCCGGCGCATGACCACCAGGGAGGTAATCTTCGGTGTTGGGGCGGCTGCGCAGGAAGTTCTCCGAGGCTTTCCAGCCTGCGCCAAAAACAGGATGCACGGGATAGCCTTCGATGGCGTAGTAAATCGCGTCCTTTAGCACCTCGGCCAGCGTCATACGGCCATGCCGCGCTAAAAGGTCATGCCAACCGGCTGCCGCGCCGGGGACGGTGATGGCATGAGGGCTGCGTTCCGGCATTTCGGTGTATCCCTGTAAGGCTTCCAGTGTGAGGGCTATGGGGGCGCGACCACTGCCGTTCAGCGCTGTTACCCCTTTGGTTTTGGCATCAAAATAGAGTGCGAAGCAGTCCCCACCGATACCAGTTGAGGCCGGTTCAGTGACATTGAGCATAGCGGCGGTAGCTACGGCGGCGTCAGCAGCGTTTCCGCCCTGGCGCAGGATGTCGAGTCCGGCCTGGGCGGCCAGGGGGTTGCTGGCGGCGACCATGCCCCGGCGCGCCAGTACCATTGAGCGGCGTGATTGAAAGTCGAATGACATCGGTTTCATAGTTTGAGTCGTTACTCCTTGATGAATATCCAGAGTAGAAGGATTGCGATCAGCGCCAGACCGGCGGCGGCGAGGGCATTGGCTGGCAGGCCAGAATTAAAGAGCGCCGGGCCAAGTTGCGACCCCGCCATACGCCCCAAAGAAATGGTCGTCACGGCGGCTGCCATGAATGTAGCGCGCGCGTCCGGCATGATTTCAGTCAGCAGCGGCAGTGAAGTCACAACCGCGAATTCAAAGGTAATATAGAACAGGAACAGGCCAACCAGCGCCCCTTCAATGCTCTGCCCCAGCAAAGGCAGCAGTAGGCTGGAGAGTATGTAGGCGGTGAGTCCCATCAGGAGCGCCCGGCGCTTGCCGAGGCGATCAGCCAACGCAGCGACCAGTCCTTCCCCACCGAGTTCAGCAATACCAATCACTGCCGAGGCACTACCTAAGGCTGCGATCTGTAAGGCGAATGAGTTTTCCATCCACACGCCATAGATGATACTCACCGTTTCATTGCTCATACTCATCAGCGCGGCGATGGTCAGCCCGGCCAGCCCGGCGGGGTGGGTCATGACTACACGAAGACTCTTCACAAGTGGAGGGCGTTCAGAAGCAACTGCGCGATCATCCGGCAGGATGCGCCATAATACGAGAAACATCCCTATTGAGAACCCCGCGAGGAACAGATAGGGAATGTTCCACGACGAACGCGCAATCACCCATCCGGCGGCGGGAACACCAAAGAGAAATGCCCATGACCAGCCGAGTTCCGTGAGCGAAATCGCTAGGCCACGCCGGTTGTAAGCGACCCGTTCCCCCAGGTAGGCCTGCACTGCCGGGCCAAAGAGGATTTTTCCCAAGCCGGTAAACAGCAGCGCGATGACCAGTGCCGGATAGGTCGGCCAGATACCGACCAGGAGCATCGAAGCGGCAAACACCCCGATTCCCATCAGCATCGCGTTTTTACGCCCGCGCCGGTCTGCCATCGCGCCGAATACCGGGCTGAACAGTCCCAGCGCGAAACGCAGCGTAATCGCCAGATTGATGGCTTCCAGACTGACCCCCAGGCTGCGCGACATTTCCGGCAGGAAGGGATATACCATCCGGTGCGAGGTGTTGAGCAGGGTCAGCACCAGCGAAAACGCAAGCAGTTGGAAACGCAAGCGTGCTGGACGCACCCGGATAAGTTCACGCAGGCCGACGATTCGCATAAAAGTTACCCGTTAGACCCCGTCGAAATGGGGCGGATACTGAACCATACCCGATACGCCATCCAATACGCCCGGCGTTAGACCCTGCGCCATGAAGGCGGCGTCATCCTCCAACGGGAACGGCGCGTGAATACCGGCTGTGCTGGCCGGAACAAAACCGAAGCGCGTGTAATAGTCGGGATGTCCCAGCACGATCACGATTTCATGTCGCTTCTGGCGGCAGGCGTTCAGTCCTTCCCACATAAGCGCCGTGCCAACGGCCTGATTCTGGTACGCTGGCAGCATAGCCAGCGGCGCCAACGCCAATGCGGGAACAGTACGCTCCGCCCCCTGAATATGGCAGCGGCTAAAAAGGATATGTCCGACGACCTGTTCATCCAGCACCGCCACGAGCGATAATGCCGGGATGTAGTTTTCGGACTGGCGGACAGCCGCTACCAGGTTGACTTCCCCGCCACCCCCGAAGGCCACCCGGTGAATAGCAGCGACCACCGGATAATCCAAAGCTGATTCAGGGCGGACAATCAGCGTCATATCAGCCTCCAATCCCGGCACGTTCCCGGATCATCTGCTGGACACGGGTTTCCGCACGGGCAGCCCGCTCTTCCAGGGTAATCAGTTCAACCAGCCATTGGGAAGCGGTATCCTTGTCCGCAATGCTGTTGGCGTTCACTTTAACGTTCATCCCAGCCGCCGTGAGCGCCGCCCGCGCCAGCGCCGCACCGGAAGCCGCGTCACTAATCGCATTCACATTAGCGGTTTCAGCTAGCTCCGCCATCAGTTCGAGCACGCGGACAGCCTGACGGCAGGCTTCCAACGGGACTAACGCCGCGTGATGGGTGGCTTTTTCAATAGCCTCGGCGCGGGCGACTTTTTCGGTATCGGTTTCTTTGGGCAATTTGAAGGCGGCCATGACCGCATCAAAAGCAGCGGAGTCCCGCTCGGCACCGGCTTCCAGCCCAAGCCGCAGCGAATCGGCTTCAGCAGCAATTGCGTGCATACGGACTTCCACATCAGCATATTTTTTCTTACCAATGGTCAGGCGGGCGACCATACTCGCCAGGGCCGCCGCCATCGCCCCGCTATAAGCCGCCGCCGAGCCACCGCCTGGAGTTGCCGTACCAGCGGCTAATTGGTCGAGGAAGGAAGGCTGCGACTCGCCGCCGGACTGCGCCGCAAAGAGGCGGGTTTCCAGTATCTGGTCAGGCTCAAACTGGTCGAGTTGAAGATACCACTGCGCAGCATCTACCAGCGCCTTCTGGGGAATAAGGCCGACCAATTCTGCGTGATGAATGGTCACACCATAACGGGCAGCCTCGCGGCGAATCGCTTCCTGTACCCGCGCAATCGGCGTCAAATTGAAGTCTGTCAGATTCATGGAGACCTGCGCCCGGCCATCCACCAGCAAGCCCAGTCCTTTAACGAACCGAAAACCGCCGGAAGAATGGCGCATAGCTTTGGCAATCTCTTTGGCGATCTGCACGTCATCGGTTGTGAGGTAGACGTTATAGGCCACGAGTGGCGCTCGCGCCCCGATGACCGTTGCCCCCGCCTTGCCCACCTGTGCCGGGCCAAAATCCGGCGCGCGATCCGGGTCAGCGCCAATAGCTTCCTTAAGGCCCTCATATTCACCCTTGCGGACAGCAGCCAGATTCTCGCGGTCAGGACGGGTCGCGGCGGCCTCGTACAGGTATACCGGAATACCCAACACCTCCCCTACCCGCTGCCCAAGCTGGCGTGCCAGTTCGACACATTCCGGCATACTGACGCCTGCGAGGGGAATAAACGGCACGACATCCGTCGCGCCCAGGCGCGGGTGTGCGCCGCTATGGGAATCGAGGTCAATCAGTTCGGCGGCCTTCGCAATCCCGGCGAAGGCAGCGTCCACCATGACTTCCGGCGGGCCGACAAAGGTAATCACCGAACGATTATGATCGGCATCACTGGAACGATCCAGAATATGTACTCCGGGGACAGCTTGGATCGCGCTTACAATCGAATCCACCACTTCAAGGCGGCGTCCCTCAGAAAAATTGGGGACACATTCGACTAATTTATTCGTCATGGAAACCACCTTAGGGGTAAAATGCACAGTACTCAGCAAAAGACGGCACTGTACTCATTATCAATCAGCAACTAATATAACGCTAGCCAGAAATTGACCCTAGTGGAAAGGTAGACCAATGAGCAGTTACACAATCAGCGAACTTAAACCTGGTGTTATTCGTGTCGCATTCCCGGCAGAATGGGATTCTGAAGGGGAATCGCCGGCCATGTTCAAGGACGTGCTTGCAGCGCTGGATGATGCGGAACAGGGTGTGACGCTGATGATCGTGGCGGGGAATGAGCGCCCCACTTACGTCGGTGGTCTGAGCTTCGCACGGGGAATTCTAACCCATGACCGGCTCAAGAAGATGGTTGTCGTGGCGCACGGCGCGCAGCTCGCCGCCGATCACATGAGCGCCACACGCGGCGAACGGGGTTTGATGCCCATCCCGATTCTGGCCTATGATGATGAAAAAGAGGCACTGGAGAACCTGTAGGCGGCATATTTCAGAAATTAGTAGAGTGATCGGATTCACTCACAGGAGTGGGCGCGATATTTGCGCCCCCACTCCTCAATTTAGGATGAATCTGCAGGAGCATGACAGCCCTACTCATCACCACATCTAAACCTCAAATGGCATAACTACGAAATTTACCCATGAGTCTTTTCTGTTACCGGCGCCTCCGCCTGTTCCTGATTGGCGGGGATATGGCTCATAATATGTTCAGCCAGCGCAGTAATCGTCAGGCTAGGGTTGATGCCAGGGTTAGCGGGCATGATCGAACCGTCGGCCACGTACAAACCGGGATAATTGAAGACCTCGCCAAAGGCATCCACCACACCGTCAGCCTCACTTATACCGACCGGACAACCACCCAGGATATGGGCGGTCGTGGGAATACCCAGGAGGGTCTCCGGGATTGAATCCTGCGGGATTCCATTGCTGCGGGCGGCAAAATCACGGGTTATACCCTGGGTCAACTCAGCATCGGGCGAGATTCTGTGGCCGGATGACACCTGGGTCACAAGGCCACGCCGGAATAAAGTCCACAAATTACGTCCTAACTGGATACGCATTGTGCTGTCTTCGGTCTGCATGATGAGCAGAATCGTGGTGTAGCGCGCCCAGGATGCAAAGAACTTCGCGTACAGGAAATCCCAGGGATGAATCAGTCCATGCCAGATGGTTTTGAGGAGGCGTTTGAACGGACTACCGCCGCCAGTAATCATGGGCATCGCTAACATGCGGATGAAGGATGACCCTTCCGGGTAGCGCACCGGTTCGACATGCGTTTTATCATCCAACGAAAATACGGATGTAATCGCCACACCGGTTGAGTAGTTCGACTCTTTATCGCGGCTGGTTGAACCAGGCAGCGCCTCACTGTTGGTGCGAACTTGTTCCCCTAGCTGTCTGGAAAGATGCGGGAGTGAACGCACCACATCCCGACATTCCATCAGCAAACGCACGGTTCCCAGCACACCCGCCGCCACAACCACGCCCCGCGCCTGTACCCGATACTCGCGCCGATCAAACGGGAGGGCTGTCGAACGTTGGTAGACCACTTCATAACATGCATCATTGCATTGATTGTCCGGCAGCGGGAAGACAGCCTTCACCACCGACTCGGCACGAATCTCTGCGCCGCGTTTTTCAGCAAAATAGAGGTAGTTCTTGAGCATCGTGTTCTTGGCATTGTAACGGCAGCCTACCATGCAACCGCCACAATAGGTACAGCCCGCACGCGCCGGGCCTTCACCACCAAAATACGGGTCAGGAACGGTTTCACCTCCCCCCCCATCCTCGTTAAAAAAGACAGCAACTTCAGCCGGACGGAAAGTATGCCCGCGTCCTTTCGCTTCAGCCAGCGCCTTCAGAACATCATCTGCTGGAGACAAACGGGGATTCAGCGTGACGCCACGCATTCGCCTGGCAGTTTCGTAGTGGGGTTTCAGGACGGTTTTCCAGTCAACCGGGTAGCGCCAGCCGGGTAGATCAAAAAGGCTTTCTTCCGGTTCCATTGAGACATTGGCATAAACCAGGCTGCCTCCGCCAACACCCGCGCCATGCACAACCAGCACATCGTTCAGCAGCGTAATCTGCTGGACTCCGAAACAGCGCAGAGCCGGAAGCCAAAGGTATTTACGCAGGTTCCAGTTAGTACGCGGGAAGTCATGATCTTCAAAACGCTTCCCTTGTTCCAGCACCAGGACGCGATACCCTTTTTCGGATAACCGTAGCGCGGCCACGCTGCCACCAAAGCCGGAGCCAATCACTACATAATCGAATGTCTCTTTGTCCATCACGACATGATCCATCACCAACTATCCTTACCTACCATGATAGCAGGGACAGGGTAATTATGCAGCAGAATGACCTCACCAATTCTGACGACATATGTACGGTCAAACGATAAATATCGCTCTAAATTGCAGAAAATGTTAACGAAAGTGGAAAATCAGTTATATAATGAGTGCGTTGTGGTTCAATTCACCGAGGTAATAGCAATGGACGGGTTCAGCACACTAGACCTGGCAACGCTACCGCTCCCAACGCGCATTTTACTGCGGCTGATGCTGCGCAAACCGCGCATGAGCTACGATGAACTGTGCCAGGCCATTGCCGAACTCCCGGAAGCGCAGCGTGTCAGCCTGGAGGATTTGGATTCGGCGCTGGAATCGTTGTGCGAGAAGTCGTGGCTTGTCCGTTCAGAGGAAGCGGACTCGGTGATCTACGCCGTCAATGTCCGCAAAAAAACCGGCACACAACACCTTTCTGGCAAGATTAAGGCCACCCAACTCCTCCAAAAAATCGAGGATTCCTCTAAAGCGGCAGAACCCGAAAAACCACCACAGGCCGACAACGAACCAACCCGCCGCAAGCCAAATCCATTAGATAAATTGTTTTAGCTGAACGCACCAGGGCTGCGCTCAATATCCGTGTTACGGTTCTGACTCAGTGGGCAGATCACCATCCAGGGTATAAACAGGCGTGGCAGCGGACTTTCCCTTCAACGCCACCATACCCAGGCTGCTGCATTGAAAATGCCCCTGAATCTCATGGTAGACCGCTTCGGTTATCATGATCTGGTTATCTTCTGAGCGCCCCATCAGACGCGCAGCGATATTCACCGAATCCCCCAGGATATTGAATTCACGGCGACCACGCGGCTCCCCCACCTCTGCCGCGAATACCGGCCCTTTGGCAAGCCCGATTTGGCAGCTTGTTTTCAAAGTACGCCCGGTGACATGCGGTGTTTCGAGGTTCAGGATGATGTCCCGAATCGCCATGGCTGTCGCAGCAGCCCGAACAGTATCGTCGGTGTGAGCGTTTGGCACGCCAAAGTAGATGAGCATGTCAGAGCCAGACAGATGATAAGTGACATTTTTTAACACGCCGCCACGCGACTCTACTGCGGCGTTAATCAGGGCAAAGGCACGTGAAAAAGCGGATAATAGGAGATCTTCTTCGGCGGACACAAGCTCATCAGCAACTTCCGCCAAACCGATGAAATTCACGAAAAGCGCCGTCAGCGTTGGAAAATGCGGCGGAATCACACGCTGGGCGGTACTTTCAACAACTAAATTGAGGATAGGTGAAGGGATATAACTGGCTAATGGCTCAACATTATTCAAGGCATCTTCGATAGTGCTGACCAACCCTTCAACACTGCGATCCAGCAACAAAGCAGTGGGCAGTCGGCGGCTGGGACGCGGAATATCATATTCTCCGAGTTCCTCATCGCTCAGATCATCGGTGACGAGAACATGGCCTTCGCGGTTGCTTGGCTCAAAGCGAAAATCATTCTGTACACGCTCATACGCGGCAGTGGTCAGGCATACTTTACCTTCCTGCCCGGCTCCTTCAGCCTTCTTTGAGAGCTGGACTGCCTTCCCCAAGAGAACATGCTCCATGCGGCGCGGTGTGCCGATGTCCGCTGTCAGGAAACGCCCGTAATGCAAGCCGATTCGCATCCCCAGCGCGAATGTCCCCTGCGCGGTTTCCAGTTGGGCGTAATGCACCATCGCCCGCTGCATCCGCAGTCCAGCACGCACAGCCTGATTGGTGTCGTTCCGGCGTTCACTGGCGGGAAACTGCACCAACATGGCATCCCCTGTAAATTCAAGGAGATTGCCGCCGGATTTACTGATGATCTCAATCATCTCTGCAAAGTAACCATTCAAGATTTCCATCAGAATTTCCGCCCCAGCACGACCATGCCTGGCGCTGGCCTCGGTCAGTGGGGTAAACCCGGCGAGGTCAGTAAACATCAGTGTACCTTCTTGCCACTCATGGGTGATCTCCCCTGGATTCGGCATCGCTTCCAACACATGGCGCGGCACATAATCGTGCAGAATCCACTGGAGCGAACGCAGATGTTCAAAGACCTGGGTCAACCGCGCGGGTGAGGGGTCTACCCAGGCCGCTGCATACAGATTGGCGGGAAGTAAGGTTCTTAGCCGGGATTCAATCTTAATGAGAGGCGATTTTGAGTTTTTTGCCATATCTTTTGAAAATACCCTATTGGTTCGTGTGTATTAAGTTCACAATCTATAATGAAAAAGTTGGCTTGTAACGGCCTAACACACGACTACATCATAGAAAGGCGAAAGTATGGGCTATCTGGTACGCCATATTATGATTGATCTGTATGGATGTCCATCCGAACATCTGGACGACCCTGCCCTATTGGAACAAATTCTAACCGAGTTATGCGACATTCTCCACACGGATATTCGCGCGAAAACATCGTACCAGTTTGAGCCGCACGGTGTCACCTCAATGATGGTGGTCGGTGCATCTCATTTGTCCATCCACACCTGGCCGGAGAGCAACTATGCCTGTGTAGATGTGGTTGTGTGTACCGATAATTTCAAAACAACGGATGTGATCGCGCATATCGAAAAACGCCTTGAGGCGACATCGAATAATGTTACTGAAATCCGGCGCGGCCTGATGGAATAACCTCAAAGGAGCATTGCATGTCCCCCCTGCCCCGAATACTACCGGATGAGCGAACGCGCTTTGTGATTCTGGCGGTTTTACTTTTTCTCAATTCGCTGGTGCTGAATGCGAATGAGGTCGTCGCCACAACCGGATTTATCAGCAGTGTGGGCGTGGAACAAATCCTGCTGGTCTGGGCATTGGATATGATGATTGTGATTATCACGTCCAGTGTGTATTCCCTGATCGTAGATCGCACCCAACGTGAACGGCTGGCGGTACGACTGGCTTACGGTTTCACGATTGTCTACATCCTGCTTTACTTCTTTTTCCGCAGCGCGGAGCAAAGCGGTTTACCGTATCTGCTGCTGCTGGTCATCAATGACCAACAATGGCTGCTGTTTCCGCTCGTGGTCTGGACGCTCGGCACGGACTTGTTTTCACTCGACCAGACCAAACGACTGTTTCCCCTGTTAGGCGCAACGACCCTGATTGGCGCGATGGTCGGGAACGGCGCGGCAGCCGGAGTCGCAACCCTGTTCGGCACACCGAGTATCGGCCTGCTGCTGGTGAATGCCGGGTTAATGCTGCTGATGGCGCTGATTATCACGCTAAACTATAAGCGCATCAAAAGCGAAGCACACCAGTCGCGCCAGGGTGAAAAGCTGTTCGACGCGCTGCGCGAAGGGATCGCTTTTGTGCGGGATGTGCCGGTGTTTCGCTTTCTCACCATCGCTATGATTCTGATGGGCGTGGCACTCAACGCGGTGGAATTCCAACTCATGTTCACCGCGTCAGAAACCTACGCGAACCAACCGGCAGAGTTGCAGACTTTTTACGGCATCTTCAAGCTGGTGGTGGTACTTTCTATTATCCTCATCCAGGGAGCTATCGCCACCCAACTGCTCAACCGAGTCGGATTCAAGTACATTTTTGGTCTGATGCCAGCGGCACTGCTGGCAAGCCTGGCGATCATGATCTCTGCGCCGAGCATTATCGGGGTTGCGCTGGGCGGTTACCTGACGCGCGTCGTGCTGGTGGGGATTGACGAACCGGCCCGAAAAGCCTTCCAGGGCCTGGTGCCGGATGAGCGGCGCGGGCGGGTGAGCGCCTTCCTGGACGGCTATCTGCTGCCCTTCGGCACAATTTTGAGCTGCGGGATGATCGGCGGCATTCTGATCGCCGTCAATCAGAACCTACTGGAAGCAGATGTGGGGCGCGTACTCTACCTGAGCATCGCGGGAATGTGCGTGATTTTCGCGCTGGTCGCCATCATCCGGCTGCACGCAACCTATGATTCGAGCATGTTGAACTGGCGACTGCGGCGGCGGCAGGCGCGCAGCGTGCTGGACAAACTGGATTTTTAACAGACGGGCAAGAAAGTAATGACTCAACAGGGCAATCTGATTTTAACTACTGATACGGCACGGCTGCCACTGGTACTGCGCCAGCGGATAGACGGCTATTGGGCGCGCTACCTGAACTGCCCGTCGGAAACGCTGCGGCAAACGGGAAACCATGTTTTCACATCACCCCAGGTTTCCGGCCTATTCGCCATCAAAACGGATACCGGCTGGACGGCGGCGCTCTCCCCAGGCATTGACCCGGCAGTGATCGAGCGGATCGCGGCCCTGCCACTGGACAGGGCGGACAGTGTGGCGACAGCCCACGCAATTCTGAGGCAGTACGGGCTAACACAGCCCTACGGCCCGGCACAGATTAACTACTGTACGCCGGATAGCATCACAACCGGAAAACCCATCCCCTATCGCCCACTGACGGCGACTGACCGGGCGGAAGTGGCACGTTTTCAGGCGGAATTAGGGCGTTCAGATTGGGACTTCGCCGATCATGAAACCTGGCGGGCAAATTTCGGCATCTTCGCGGGGGAGCGTCTGGTCTGCGCGTCCCAAGTACGGGTATGGGATGATGTCATCGCGGAGGTTTTTACCGACACGGTGAGCGATTACCGGCAGCGCGGCTATGCCGTTGAACTCACGCGCATTGCAACCCAGTGGATACTGAATGAAACGCCCTGGATACCGCAGACCGACGCCCAACTCGATCTCGTGCCATCGATTCGCATCATGAATCGGATCGGCTTTCAACTGTATGGCTGGTTCATGATGGCCGGGTTAGCCGATTCCAACATATCCTGAACGGGGACTGGTGGCGCAGGCCACCCTCAAGCTATACAATTAAGGTTCAAGAAGGCTATCTCGCAGGTTGTCCAGCGGGTTTTAGATTAAGCATAAATATCATGACAAGTACGAATGCCTCGTTACGCTTAAAAGGCCGTGACCTGCTTGCGATGGTCATCGGCATCATTCTATACGGCGGTATCTCCTGGCTGACGAATATTTCGCCTTTGAGCGGTTCGGTTGGCGGTGAGATTCGGCCTGGCATTGCTATCCCGATTGTGTTCGGGTTTGTCTATGGTCCGATTGTCGGCTTCGGGGTTGGACTGTTCGGCAATCTGCTCGGTGACAGCTTATCCGGGTATCTGTACGGGTATCCACTGCCACCCGCATTTTTCGATGTGTACCCGGTGCCGAAGTGCTGCGAGGTGGTGGCCGGATACCTGCTGAACTACCAATTCGGAAACGGCCTTATCGGGCTGATCCCAGGGATTTACGCTCTGTTCCGCCGCCGTTACCGTTCAATAGGCGACATCATAGCCGCGTTGGTCGTTACGGTAATCGCCATTGTGGCCGGGATTGGTTTTGCCGCCGGGACGGACATCATCATCTACGGCCAGGAAATGACTGAAACCATCCGGGACTTCGTGTTTATCCCGATTGTCCGGGTGAATATCATTAACGCCGCGATTCTCGTGCCGATTCTCTTGTTCAACTATGAGCGCCTCGACCTGAGTAACATGCGCGAGTGGTTCCGCTCCGGGCTGGTGCGCCGACTGTCTCTGGTTATTCTGGTTTCCGCCGCGCTGCCGGTGGGTCTGCTAGGGCTGTTTCTGGTGGAACAGGCCACAACCGCTGGAATAGTGACGGAAGACATCAACTTCAAACTCGGTTTTACGGTACTGATTACCCTGATCTTTGCGGCTGCCAACGCGGTACTGGTCGCGCAAACGATCTCACGCCCCCTGCTGCGGCTGACCGGCGCGGCAAAGCAGATGGGCGCGGGCGAATTGAGCAGTGACCAGGCCGGAGAACTTAAGGCCACCCAGGGGACAGACGAAATCGCCCAACTCAGTCAACTTTTCGGACAGATGGCGCAGGAAGTGATCCAGCGCGAGGAACGCCTGAAACGGCAGGTTGAGGAATTGAGAATTGAAGTTGATCTCGCCAAACAGCAGCAGCAAGTGAGCGAAATCACCGATAATGAGTATTTCCGTGAATTGAAGGAAAAAGTCAACAAGATTCGCGCCCAGGCGGGCAAGCAATCTGAATCTGAGGAATAACCTACGAAGAGAGGACAACAGCTACTATGTCAAAAATCATCTCTGTGCATTCATTCCGAGGCGGAACCGGGAAATCCAACACGACAGCCAATCTGGCGGCGCTGTTGGCAGCGGATGGGCTGCGCGTCGGTGTGATTGATACGGATATTCAGTCACCGGGCATTCATGTGCTACTCGGCCTCAAAGAAGATGATATGCAGTATTCGCTGAATGATTATCTGTGGGGCAAATGCAAGATCAAGCAAACCGCCTACGATGTCACCAAGAATCTAGGGGCAAGTGTCTCCGGGCAGGTGCTGGCGATCCCCAAAGGTGAACTTCACCTGATTCCGTCCAGCATCAAGGTAGGGGAAATTGCCCGTGTGCTGCGGGAAGGCTACGATGTGGGGCTGCTTAACGACGGATTTACCAGCCTCGTGCGGGAACTCAAGTTGGACGTACTGATGATTGACACCCACCCCGGCCTGAACGAGGAAACGCTGCTTTCGATTGCGATTTCCGATGCCCTGGTCGTGATTATGCGCCCTGACCAGCAGGACTATCAAGGCACGGGCGTAACGATTGAGGTCGCCCGCAAGTTGGATGTGCCACGTATGATGCTGATCGTGAACAAAGCTCCAACGAGTTTTGACCCGGATGAGATCAAAGAGCGCGTCGAGAAAACCTATAACTGCCCGGTGGCGGCAGTACTCCCCCACTCGGATGAGTTGATGACGCTTGCCAGCGCCGGAGTATTCGTGCTGCACTACCCCGACCACCCAATCACACAGAAACTGCAGCAAGTCGCCAATGCGTTGATGCAGGACTAAACAAGAGTGTAGTCCGTATATGTTCAGCCGGGGCGCACATCATGCGCCCCTACAAATCCTACTATTTCATTGGGTTTCTTTCGGAACTTCACTTAAGCAATGGGTGTAAACAGACAGTGGGCCGTAAATGGCCCACTGTTTTTGTATTTACAATATACTGGCAATAATCACTCTTTCTCAACCCACTCCACAAGCCATTTTTCTATATCATCGCGCCACGGACATCCTTCGAGACGAATAATCGCACGAAAAACGAGAGAGTAACACTTCGGACTCATCCGTGGAGAGCCGTCCGTTGTATCAGGCATTCTTGCGTATATGTCTAATATATCACCAATGCATTCGACACCAGTATGTTTTAATACTCGCAAGCATTCATCTGGAACGTCCAAAGTATCAATACTTGTGGTAGCATCCGGAAAGTCAGGATACCAGTCATCGAACGTCATTGTGAACCTTCCACAGCATGATTTAACCGATAAGTTTGTCATAATCGGCATGAGAGCCGATCCAAATCCATACAATCAAATCGGGACTTTCCATGACACCAATTGCCTGATAGCGGAAGCCAACTTAAAACGAATAGAGCTTGTCTTATCGTGTTGCAGAGTGCTGTTATGGTATTGATACGAGTATTTCCGCTTGAGATTCAGTATCTTCATCCAATAATTTCGCTGGTGTCTCAAGAAACTCAGCCTGATATTCGCGTATCAGGACTTGAATCAACACCCGCCAGAAAGCATCAGTCCCCATACTCTCTTCGTCGGACTTGATAAGCATCGCACTGGTGAAATCATTTTGAAAAGCTTCACGTTTTTCAGGATCATCAGGCAAACTACCTATCGCCGCCGCCAGAACCCCCAAATCATCAAAATCGTTAATCCCAATCCGGGCAAAGCGATCGATCAGCGTTTGTGTACCCAGAACATTAAACAACCGTGCCTGACGCTGCCAGTTGAGCAATGCTCGTACAGGAATACGGGTACGTTTATGAATAATATCCACATTGGTTGTAGCCAAAAGTTGTACCGAATCAATGTTCTCTTCTTGCAGCAATGATTCTAATGTACTGTCTATGCCATTAATCATTGTGATCGGCAGTTGTGTCGTAACCTGCATCCCTAATCGTTGGCGAACCTCACCAACAACCGGCGCGAGAATCTGCATCGGAAACAAACCAATGACGAATGCCGTCAGCAAAACAAGATCAGCCGGCGGGTTCGGGATGATGATATTTATTGCCAGAAACCCCACTACAACCGCAAGCATCACTTGTAAAAGGCGAAAAGCACTCATCAAGTAGAAACGTGGCACAAGATTACGGCTCACAAATCGGCGGCGCGTCGATTCAAGATACTGAAACAGATACCCAGCCATCCCCAGCCATAATACAGACCCGGGGATACCTACTGTATTGGAAGCATTTATATCACCTTCAACTGTGGTCATATAGACCAGCGGAACAGTAGAGACGCCGAAATACAAGCCATCTGATGACACAATATCAGAAACGAGCAGGTATCCGCCAATAATCGTGATAAACATATTGAGCAGACACAAAGACATCAAATAACGACGCCAATCCAATGCCTTGTTTATCACGTAATTCCACTGTTGTTCTTCGCGCCGCTGTTGCTCAGTCAGGGTCATAGACGAGCTATTCATGTCAATATAGGTTCTGGTGGAATAAGTTGCCCGGTACACCATAAAAACACCGAACGTCAACATGAGTGGGAAAAAGACAATAACGATCAAGAACAGACCAATAACGTCGATAAAATATTCCTGGTTGAGGGCTCGATCAACCAAAAGAAACGAGATCAGGATGACGGGAACAAAGTAGAAGAGCAAAGCAGCCAGAATATAAACTGGGGAGTGGTTGTTGTCTATGTTGCTAATTAATGAACCAAGCCGGGCTGCACGAGTCTTTTCAGGCATAAGATAGTATTTCTCCATAGACCAGATACTAATCGTATGATAGGCCCCCGAACCTTAAGGCACGGCCTCACCAGGGTCATTATTACTGAGCACAAGAGGCCACGATCTTTCGCTTCATTAGGTTCGTTATCGCATAACCTTATGGGATACAGTAACCGTCAACCACTGAATAGAATCACTGGCAAGGAAAAATCAGTTTTCAAAACCTTACAGAGATTTCAATCGGCCTGGTTATCCAGGCGGAAGCCATGCCCGCGCACAGTGATAATATACTGAAAATCCGGGTCAGTCTCGGCGAGACGGTCACGCAGACGGCGCACCAGAGCGTCAATCGCCTGTTCGCTCACCCCCTCGCCCATCGCCTCCGGCCAGACAGTTTCAACAACTTCGTCACGGGTGCAGATGCTACCGGTGTTACTGTAAAGGAGTTCGAGCAAGCGGTATTGCGGCAGACTCAGCGGGGGGTCGAGTTCCTGGTCGAGGATGAACACGCGGCGGGCGTCACGGTCAATCCGCAGCCGTCCCCCCAGATAGGCTGGAACCGGCATGGGCATCGGCGCGGTGGCGTTGGAGCCGATGAATTGCAGGCGGGTGGTTAAGGCAAGCTGGATTTCATCATTGTGGTGCAGTTCACGCACACCCTTGATCTGCACACCGTTCACCCAGGTGCCGTTCTTACTATCCAGGTCTTCCACGTAAAACTGATTGCCTTCTTTGAAAATACGGATATGCTGCCGAGAAATCTGGCGTTCACTCAACATAATATCGCACGACTCATCACGCCCCAGAATGGTGCTATCCTGAGCCAACACCCATTGGTCGGCAGTATGTTTATCCCCCTGGAGGATGAGGACTGGTCGTTCCGTATCAGATTGAGGCATAACTGTAATCTCCCTCAGTCAAGTAAACGCACTTCATAAATATAGTCAATATTATAGCTGTACCCGGCATCACTCGCTACTCAGAGGAATAGGGATGCTTTCCGATTGGGCGATACCCACCCATAACCCCTGTGTGGGGAAAATCACCGTTCCCCCCGGTGTGGAAGGTTGGGATGTACCGGGGTCAGTGATGCGATAGTAGGCCTTCACCGAAGCCTGACCATTGATAATGGTGGGGTCAGGCAATTGATTCAGCGGCAGTTCAACCTTATTCACACAACTCTGGCGTGGCCCCAGCAAACGGATTTCACTTTCAGGGTACGTGATACCTGCTTGTTGAGCAGAACCGGCAGGGAGCTGAGTATTATTATTGAAAACCAGCCCTAACCCACTGGTAACGCCATCGTCTCCAAAACGCACCTGATTTGGGTTAGAATTGACCCAGATGGGGACTGTCCCTAACGAACGGTTAGTGATAATGATGCTGATAAAGATGCTGCCTTCAAGCCCGTTGGGTACAGGCGTGGTCTTGACCGCAATTTGAATCGGCTGATTAGCCGCACGACCAATCAGAGATTGGTGAGTTGCACGCCCTGTTCCCTGCCGTAGCCAGTTACAGGGGACACTCTCATCCGCCGCAGGAATCACTTGAGAAAGCAACCTTGGCAGCGTATCCGGCCCAGCAAAAACCGCCAACATGAGCAGCAAAAAGATAGCGACCAACGCATTAGAATTGTTCGTTGTGCGAAAAATAGACATGATCGCTCAGGTTATGGGTGTAGCCAGCGCATGACCGCCGCGCTGATGTCTGATAAGTCCATCTCTTCCCTATTGTGCCACAAAATACCCGAATCGTGTCCCCTGAACCAGGTATACTGACGACGAATGAAATCATGAGTCAGGTGTTTGGCGGCAGTTATCGCCTCATCCAGTGGAACGCCTTTGACAAGATGGCCGGCGAGTTGAGCATAACCAATGCCGCTCATTGAAGGCAGTGAAGGGCTGTATCCCCTATCGAGCAGCTCACGCACCTCATCCAGAAAACCCACTGCCATCATGTCATCAAAACGTGAATCCGCCTGTTCGTACAGACGTTTCCGTTCCATCGTCAAGCCATATTGCAGCAGGCGATACGGTGGCGGGGTCTTACGCTGCAACTCACTGATGGGCTGGCCGGTTTCCAGGCAAACCTCTAACGCCCGCACCACGCGCCGCACATTGTGATGGTGGATGCGGCTGGCCGCTTCCGGGTCGAGGTTTGTCAAACGTTCATGCAGCGCCAGCGATCCATGTTCAGCGGCGAAGACTTCTAATTCCCGGCGCAGTCCCTCATTCGGTGGAACTTCCGGTATGCGCCAACCTTCAGTTACCGCCGTGATGTATTGTCCCGTGCCACCCACCAGCAGCGGCAGCTTTCCCCGGCGGTGAATGTCGTTGATGACTGCATAAGCCATACGCTGGTACTGCGCCAGCGCCAGGTGATCGTCCGGGTCTACGATGTCGAGCAGGTGGTGGACAGCCTGCGTAAGCTGCTCTGGCGTGGGCTTGGCCGTGCCGATGTCCATGTACCGGTACACCTGCCGACTGTCTGCATTGATAATTTCGCCCTCAAATCGCCGTGCCAGATCAAGCGCAAGACGGGTTTTGCCGACTGCCGTTGGCCCTAAAATCACTATGAGGGGGAAATCACCAGCCAAGTGCATCCTCGTAGTGTTCAATGACCGGCATTCCTGACGCGGGCAGCGCCACCGCCACGACATCCACGCGCCAATCCACGTCCAAATGATGCTCGGCCAGGTAGCGTTGGGCTGTCAATGCCATCCGCTGCTGCTTTCGACCACCTATACTCTCTAGCGCGGGGGCAGTAATATTCGCATGGCGGGTTCGCACCTCAACAAACACCCAGACTCCTTCCTTTCGCGCAACGATGTCAATCTCACCCTCCGGACAGTGCCAGTTGGTTTCTACAATCGTATACGCACGTTCCTGCAAATACGTTCGCGCCAGATGCTCACCGCGCTGCCCGGTTGCCTGTTTCGGCTTCGTCATACTTAAACTATGTTTCCCTGTGATTAGCAATACTTCCCTATTGTACCCTGTTTGTTGGCAGAGGAAAGCAAAATCCCCACTACCAAAGTAATGGGGATTACAGCGATGTTATTTATCGGGTTCTCGTATATTTTCAACGGGGGCGAACCCACTCTCCCCTACGAGTCCCGTCACTTCAGTAGATACGGTTATTACATCTCGGTTTCTTCCTGGCGGTCACTGCGCCGGACTGACCAGACAATCAGCGCGATACCCACCACAACGATAATCAGCACCGGAACAGTCGAGGACTCATCCTGAGACTGCACCACAATCGGCGCCATAATCAGGGCGACGAGATTCATCACTTTAATCATCGGGTTTAGTGCCGGGCCAGCTGTATCCTTCAGCGGATCACCGACGGTATCACCGACGACGCTGGCTTTGTGGTTCTCAGTGCCTTTACCGCCGAAGTTGCCATCTTCCACATACTTCTTGGCATTATCCCAGGCGCCACCAGCGTTCGCCATAAACACGGCTAACAACTGACCGGAGAGAATAACCCCCGCCAGGAAACCACCAAGCGCCTGTTCCTTGAGCAGCAGGCCGACGACAATCGGGGATAGGATGGCAATCAGGCCAAGTGGAATCAGTTCGGTCTGCGCGGCACGGGTGGAAATCGTCACCGCTTTACTGTATTCCGGTGTCTGCTCGCCACTCATGATCGCAGGGATACGCAGTTGGCGGCGAACTTCCGCCATGATGTACCCAGCGGCACGATTGACAGCTTTGATGAGCAGACCACCAAACAACAGTGGCAGCGCCCCACCAATCAGCAGTCCTAGGAAAACGGTGGGGTTCGCCAGGTTGATGTCGCGGGTAAATGTATCAAGTCTATCGGCAGGCATGACTCGTTCAATATCAATGAAGAACGCGCCAAACAGCGATACCGCCGCAATCACCGCCGAGCCGATGGCGATCCCTTTGGTGATGGCTTTCGTGGTGTTTCCAGCAGCATCCAGGTCAGCCATGATCTGGCGTGCTTCAGGTGAAAAGTCCTCTTCACCGGCCAATTCACCAATCCCGTTGGCATTATCGGAAATCGGGCCAAAGGTATCCATGCTCACATTATTGCCGGTATGCGACAGCATCCCGACCCCAATCAGCGATACCCCAAACAGGATATAGGTAAACAACTGCTCAGTGGAGATGGGTGAACCATCCGGCAGGGTCGGCACACGCATACTGATGAGGAAGAACGCGGCGACCATCACCCAGAGAGCAATGAAAACGCCGCCAATCGTGTCCTTACGCATATAACCCCGGACAACTGCCAGAACCGACAGCACGATACCTACAATCAATGTCGGCAATCTCAGATTTTCGGGGAAGTTTAGGCTGTAAACCACCACCGATGCACCGATACTCGCCACAATCACCAACACCGACCACACACTGGAGAGATACCCCAGCGACAGACCTTCCAGAATGACCAACGCCGGGCCAAAATGCGTGGCTTTGGCGATGTTCTGGACACGGGGACTCTTCGCACTGGTGGCATAAGCCGTCAAGGGATTAAAGCTCACGGCCAACCCTACACCAACTGCAACCAGCGATCCTAGCGAGAGGAATGATAGTTCGTGGCCTGGGCCAGCCTGATAACCGGCATAGAACACGGCCAGCAGGAACGTGGAGACGATAGTAATCGTGCTGGAAAGCTCATAACTCTTGTACATCGCTTCTTCAGCATCATCCACATTCCAGAGAGAAACTGCATACGTCCCAAAAATCGAGCTGACAACGCCGATGCCACGAACCAACAGCGGTAGCACAATCCAGAACAACTGCCCTGTTAAGCCGGTCAATGCCAGACCGAGGATAAGGCTGGAGACGATGGTCACTTCGTAAGACTCAAAGATGTCTGCCGCCATACCAGCGCAGTCACCCACATTGTCGCCTACCAGGTCGGCGATAACCGCAGCGTTACGCGGATCATCTTCTTCCATCCCCGCTTCGACCTTACCTACCAGATCAGCGCCCACATCCGCCGCTTTGGTATAGATACCACCACCCACCCGCATAAAGAGCGCGAGCAGCGTCCCACCAAAGCCAAAGCCGAGCAGCACATCTGGTGATGCTTTACCAAAGATGATGAAGATCAGCGTACCGCCCAAGAGGCCAAGCCCATCAGTGAGCATCCCGGTAATCGTGCCGGAGCGATAGGCAATCGTCAGGGCACGTTTGAAACTACTGCGGGCTGCCGCCGCAACGCGGACATTACCCTGTACTGCCATATTCATGCCAATAAAGCCAACCAGTGCTGAAAAAGTTGATCCCATCGCAAAGGCCAGCGCACGCCCAATAGCCACCCCATTTACCGCCTCTGGGCATTCCACCCCACCGGCGATACGTTCGGGTGAGAATAGTTCATAACCATTGTCAACAGCGATTTGCTTGGCCGTCTTGCCGGAATTCTCAAGCCGGTCGAGCGCTATTTCAGCGGTCAGCGTGGTGTTGGCCGCAATATCGTCTGCATAGGCCTGCTCAACGGCAACCGGGCAAAACAACTCATTAGCCTCGCCTGTTGGGCGTACCAGAGCGACACTTAAAAACATAGCGATTGTGAGTACAACGATGAGGATGGCAATCGTGCGGAGTTGGGTACGCAGGTAGGCGTTGGCACCATCCCGGATAAACCCCCAGATGCGCTGCATCGCGGCGCTGCCTTTATCGGCAGCGAAGGTCTGGCGAGCCAGCCAATAGGCATAGGCTAAAGCGACAACGGCGGTCGCCAGCACGATTAAAATCATAACTTGCTCAAAAGGTTGGATTCCTTTCATTGCTTGCACGGCGTCTATGCTCTCCTTAATGAACACATAAAAAGTGGATCATGTTTGAGTATGCATAACTTAGTGCTGTATCCGGTAAATAGGTTATTTATGCCCGGCAGGAAACAACCCGAAACGCCCTGCCGGAGATTAATCGTATCTGTTAAACTTTTTTACGGAAACAACACCAAATGGGTCGTTATACATAAAACGGATTTGGCCCATACAACCGACAGTCAAGTGCCATTAACCATTATTTACGAACGATTGTCACGCCTATCGCAGCATGACTATGGAGAACCCATAGTTGCGAACTGCACAATCAGACTCAGGTACAAATTGTGCAGGTTATCAAACCAGGCTGTGAATTCTTCCACACTGAGTATGTAACGAGGATGGATTTATTGCAAGCAAATCCAGAAATTTGCTTTCCAGAATCCGCTCCTCGGAAGCCATTCTCATGATTGCCAATTATAACCATCCTCCATATCACATTCAAACAGACCACCCCAAAGGCCACAAGGGATACATTTCAGGTTGTTGACGGCGTATCTGAACGCGAACGCAAAATATCGCATAAAGGAGGTAGACCAGATGAGCGTGACGAGTTGAAATACGACTCGTCCAGGTCTGTCTTGATGTTGAAAATTGCCATTTTTTGTGAGAAAATTCACCATATATTGCAGCGTCTTCCTTAATTTTTGTCACAAATCCAAGAATTTTGATTGCAAACAGCTATTCCAGCCGTTAGCTACGCTAGCGTTCCAATAAGCTCTATCTAAAAAATTTCATGATGCTGGCTATTTTTCCCTGGGAGTCGCGCAATCTCCTCCTTAGTCGGCTAACTGCGTAAGTCCTTTTAATTATTCCACAGCCCCAATAAATCAGCTTACCGCAAATGAATCTGGCTTTTGAGGCAGATTAACATCTTGAACAACCAAAAACTAAATTTGAGGAGTAGCAGCAGTGGAGTTCATCATCAATAGCAGTAATGTCAATTTCATCGTACTGGCCGCCAGTGTCATCGGATTGGGATTCGCCTGGTATCAGCGCCGCTGGGTGCTGGCGCAGGATCCCGGAAATGAACGCATGATACATATCAGCCGTGCGATTCAGAAAGGGGCACAAGCATTTCTCTCGCGGCAGTACCGGGCTATCGCGGTGCTAGTTGTAGGGGTGACGATCATGCTGCTGGTCTTGAGCGTGATCCCAGCAACCCATATGTCACCCTGGACGGCATTAGCGTTTGTTAGCGGGGCGCTGGCTTCGGGCGTAGCCGGATATATCGGCATGTACATCGCAGTGCGAGCAAATGTGCGAACGACCCAGGCTGCATCGGAAAGCCTGAACCAGGGGCTGCGCGTGGCATTCGCCAGTGGTACGGTCATGAGTACGAGTGTTGTCGCCCTGGCGCTGCTTGGTATCAGTATATTATTCCTGTTCTTCACAAACACGCTGAGTCCCCATGAGGCCGTTTCCGCCTTAGCAGGTTTCGGGTTCGGCGGTACCTCAATTGCGATTTTCGCCCGTGTGGGAGGTGGTATCTACACCAAAGCCGCCGACGTAGGTGCTGACCTTGTGGGAAAAACAGAAGCCGGTATCCCCGAAGATGATCCACGCAATCCGGCGACGATTGCCGACAACGTAGGCGATAATGTAGGTGATGTAGCCGGAATGGGTTCTGATTTGTTTGAGAGTTATGCGAGTTCGATTATCGCTGCGTTGACCCTGGCAACGCTAGGGGGTGGGCTGGCCCCGGATAAGATGATAGCCGGCCAGATTTTCCCACTATTGGTGGCGACATCCGGGCTGCTCATTGGCATCTGGGCGACCTTCCTAGTACGTACAAAAGAGAATGCGACGCAAGTAATGCTACTTGGCAGCCTGCGACGCGGGGTATACGCCGCGAGTATCGGAATTGGCATAGCGATTGTGCTGCTTGGTCTGGCGCTTGACCTCGGTTGGGGTGTGATTATCGCTACGCTCAGTGGTCTGGCTGGTGGTGTGCTGATCGGCTTTTTCACGGAATACTTTACGGCAGATACCTACCGTCCCACCAAAGACCTTTCAGAAAGTGCACAAGGTGGCGCGGGAATTGTCGTGATTCGTGGGCTGGCGCTGGGCATGTTCAGCACCATCGCGCCAGTGATGGTCGTTGTGGTTGTGACCTTGGTCGCTACTGCGGCTGCCGGGTTATACGGTGTTGCAGTAGCCGCCGTCGGCATGTTGGCAACATTAGGTATTACCCTGGCGACAGATGCTTATGGCCCAGTAGCCGATAACGCCGGGGGAATCGCTGAAATGTCCGAACTGGATGCCGATGTACGCAAACGAACCGATGCGTTAGACAGTCTGGGCAACACAACGGCTGCCACCGGCAAGGGCTTCGCTATCGGCAGTGCCGCGATGACCGCGCTGGCGTTGAATGCTGCCTTCATCACCGCCCTGCAAGGGGCCGGCGCATCCAACACCGCATTCCTGGTGAATGTACTCGACTCGCGCTTTATCACTGGGTTATTCATGGGGGCATTACTGCCTTTCCTATTCAGTGCCCTCACGATGTTAGCGGTTGGGAACGCCGCACAAAAAATCGTAGAAGAAGTGCGCCGTCAGTTCCGGGAGATTCCGGGAATTATGCAGGGGGCAGCCGAACCCGACTACGAGGCTTGTGTGGGCATCAGCACAAACAGCGCCATCCGGCAAATGATCCTGCCAGGATTGCTGGCGGTGGCGGTACCGATTGTGCTGGCTGTCCTGGCGATTGTAGGACAAGATAATACACTCGGGCAATTTATCGGACGTGAGACACTAATTGGGATGCTGGTGGGGTCATTGTTATCCGCGTTTATGCTCAGTGTGATGATGGCAAACGCTGGCGGCGCGTGGGATAACGCCAAGAAGTACATCGAATCGGGCAATTACGGTGGCAAAGGTTCGGATGCACACAAAGCAGCCGTCGTGGGCGATACAGTAGGTGATCCGTTCAAGGACACATCCGGGCCATCACTGAATATTCTGATTAAGCTGCTGGCAATTGTGGCTCTGGTCATCGCGCCACTACTGGCGCAAACGCCCCTGACGTAGCCTCTGTAATCTAGCACAAAGCAAAGTCAAGACCACCCGCATAGCGGGTGGCTTGATTCGTACCTTCGGTACTCAACTCGCTAAAGCGACTAAACCAAAAAGCGACACTTGTGCAGTGTCGCTTTTTTGCGCGTTTATGTGTTGGGTGATCTTAAGCGCGTGGCAGAACCGGACGGAATTTATAACCGTAGACAATCATCCCCTTCGCGCCTTCGGTCATCAGTTTTCGCGTGACCATCTCTACCCGATCACCGATTTGCACTGCGCCGTCCAAGTCAGTCAATTGACCGGTCACAACCGGACCTTCATCCAGTTTCACCAAAGCCAAAGTATATGGCGACTGCTCCTCGAAACTTTCCGGGGGTTCTTGCAAGATTGTAAAACTGACAATCTCCCCGGTTCCAGCGAATGTGAATCGCTCACGCGGCGAAGTAGCTGGGTTGGACGCTGCGCTCATTTATTAATGACCCCGAACCGAAATTCGCTCGGCACGCTCGCGCGTTTCTACCACTTGGTCAACATCCTGATTCCTCGGGGTGGGGCGAGCCTGAAGGCTCACTTCGCCATTTTCATACCGGACACCCTGGAGGCGATACCGCTGTGAGTTCAAACGCCAGTGACGTGAAATTTGCATGATTGGGGTACTCCTTCAAAACCGCGATTTAAGGTTAGGCACATTTGTGCAAAAGTGAACGAACTGCCTCGAATAATAGCGAACAATGGCTATCAAAAACTATCAGAGGTGGGTTGATAGCTATCAGAGACTCTCAAAAGCACCAGTATTACACCTGTAAAACATGCGTGACGACGGTACTGCCCAGACCTCCGACATTCTGAATGAGGGCCGTCCGTGCACCGTCAGCCTGGTTAGCACCAGCCTGGCCGCGCAGTTGCAAACAGGCTTCCACGGCCTGATAAACGCCGGTTGCGCCTGCCGGATTACCACGTGCTTTCAGGCCACCGAAGGTGCTGATCGGTAGTTTGCCGGTTAGCGTAATCACCTGATCGCGCGCCAGTGTCCACCCCTGCCCCCGTTCCGCGAATCCAGCAGCTTCCAACGTCAGAGCGCTGAGTACGGTAAAGGCATCATGCAGCTCAAACAGGTTGACATCGCCAGGCTGAATACCGGCCTGTTCATAGGCTTTATAGGCCGACTGGTTGACCGCCCGCAGATAAAGCAAGTCCTGCCGATCATGGAGCGTCAGAGTATCAGTGGCGACGGCACTGCCTGTAATACGCACCGGCAGCGGCACCATGTCTCCCGCTTTGTCAGCAGCGGTCAGAATCACTGCCGCTGCCCCGTCCGCATCCGGCGCACCATCAAACAGGTTGACCGGTTCACTCACCATCGGCGCCGAAGCGAAACGTCCCGGCTTGATTTTATTGCGGAACATGGCATAGTCACTCAACGCGCCGTTGGCATGGGAATTAATGCTGAAACCTTCAAAGGCGCTGAGTTCCAGCTTGTGCTCATACATATAGCGCCGCATGAGGAGCGCCGCTAGCCCAGTAAGAGTCGCCCCATGTGCCGCTTCGTAATCTGCGTCCAGGCTGATTGTCCGTGCCTCCACACGGGCGCTGCCGATGCTGTCTGTTGATTTCTCTACGCCCAGCACCATCACCGTATCCACCAGGCCGGAGGCCACCGCCAGATACCCCGCCCGGAGCGCCGCTCCACCGGAAGCATCCGCCGCTTCGATCGCATAGGCTTCAATACCACCCAGCCCAGCATAATCCGCAATTAACGAGCCCAGGTGAAGCTGGCTGCTATACGTCGCACCATAAGCATTACCCACATACAGCGCATCTACCGCCTCGATCCCAGCATCCTTAAGAGCGGCTGCCGCGGCTTCGGCGGCCAGCATCCGCAGACTGCTTTCCCAATGTTCACCTACCGGAATACGGCCAATGCCGATAATTGATACATCGCGCATAATTCACATTACTCCTTCAGTTTGCCGCGAAAACGGCAGTATGTCGCATAATCTACGGGCGTGCGGCGGCTGATATAGTCCCGAGTCGCGGGGGCAAGGTGGCGTACTTCCTTAATATGCTCGGTCACGAGAATATCGAAGGCATCCGAACCCGCGCCGCTGCCGTAGCTCACCATCAGAATACGGTCACCCGGTTGGGCGATGTCCAGAATCGCCGTCAGGCCGACCATGCACGACCCGGAATAGACATTCCCGATTTCACCAGCCAATAAACCAACTTTGATTTGTTCCTCATTAAACCCCAACATCGCCGCCGCTCGACTGGGGAATTTCACATTCGGTTGGTGGAACACGGCATAGGTATAATCCGCCGCCGTTGTCCCCATCATATCCATCATTTTCTGCCCGGCAGAAACCACATGGTTAAAGTAGGCCGGTTCGCCGGTGAAACGATCCCCATGACTCGGGTAGACTTCATGCGCCCGCCGCCAGAAATCCGGCGTATCGGTGACGAAACTGTAACTGCCCTGATACACCGCGCAGGCTTCTTCCGCCGGGCCGAGCAAAAAGGCCGCACCACCCGATGCTGCCGTGTACTCGAGCGCATCACCGGGGCGACCCTGGGCGGTGTCCATGCCAATGCTGAGGGTATAGCCCACCATGCCACTGCCGATCATACCAATCGAGGCCTGTACCGCCTCTGTACCGGCTTTGCAGGCGAATTCCCAGTCGGCGGCCTGGATATTGGGCGAAGTGCCGATGCTTTCCGCAACAATTGTGCTGGTCGGCTTGACGGCGTAGGGGTGGCTTTCACTGCCGACCCACACCGCACGAATCGCCTGCGGGCTGATCCGCGCCCGCGCCAAAGCGTTACGCGCCGCTTCAATGGACATGGTTGTGACATCTTCGTCCAGACCGGCAACGGCCTTTTCGGTAATCGGGCTACCACCCAGGCCACCCGTCCAGATACGGGCCACTTCCGTGCCGGGCAGCCGATAGCGTGGGATATACGACCCGTAACCAACAATACCAACCTGCCGGTCAGGGCGCATGAGATCATGGGTATTCATAGGAGATGCTCCTGTTTCATTGAGCGTCATTGGATTAGCCTTTGTTATTATCTACTTGTCCTGATTGCGATTCTCGTTTCCGTATTATCCGTGTAGTTATCTCCGCCAATATGAGTAGTATGACGGCTAAACCAAATCCACAATAATAGTAGCCTCTCGTTATATCACCGACATTTGGATTGTCCCGCTCTGGAAATGCCAAAAGGGTCGGAATTCCAAGACAGACAATCGCATCAACTAGAAAAAATACTGGCGGCAACAAGAGCATACGCACCAACTTCATGCTCATAGGCTTTGGCAAAATTCCTGAACCAGCGCCTTCGCTCGTTCGAGGCGGATATTGCCTTCCTCAATCATGGTTTGCACCACACGGGGAATCAGGTCACTGGTCGCGCCTGCCGCAACCGCAATCTGCTTGGCGTGCATTCGCATGTGTCCCTGCTGGATACCCACCGTCGCCAACGCCCGCATCGCTGCGAGGTTTTGTGCCAACCCCACCGCCGCGATAATTTCCGCCAACTGCCACGCGGACTGAATCTTCATGATTTTGAGCGCCAGGCCTGCCGCCGGATGCACGCGAGTTGCGCCACCGACGATACCCACCGCCAGCGGAATTTCAATCGAGCCATGCAGGTTGCCATCTTCGTCCTGCCACCATTTTGTCATGCTGGTGTATTGACCATCACGGGCGGCATAAGCGTGCGCCCCGGCCTCAATCGCCCGCCAGTCGTTGCCGGTAGCAATCACAACCGGGTCAATCCCGTTCATGATGCCTTTGTTATGGGTGGCGGCACGGTACGGGTCAATCGCGGCAAAAACGCCCGCCTCAACAATGGACTTCACCACCTGCTCACCCGTGAGGGAGTCAGTCGCCAGTTCAGCCGCCGGAATCATGCCCTCGGCCCTGGCCTTACGATGATCCGTGAGGTTGCTCAGAATCCGCAGATTCACCCGCCCCCCGGTGATAGCCTCAACCTGCGTCGCCAGATGTTCAGCAGCGGTGTTGATGGCATTCGCGCCCATCGCATCCCGCGTGTCATACAGCAGGTGAATCACCAGCATCGGCCCGGCGGGTGTATCCGGGAAAGGACGAACTTCGATGCCCCGCGCCCCCCCACCGTGTTTAACGATACTGCCCCCTACCCTGTCGGCTTCGGCCATGAGCAGGTCTTGCTTCGCCAGCACGGCCTGTGCGGCGGCCTGGACATCCGGCACATCCAACACCTGAATCTGCCCGATCATCACCGGCTCATCGCTGGATGCCGTAAAACCGCCACCTTCCCGAAACAAGCGCGCCGCGTTACTGACCGCCGCGACCACCGAAGGTTCTTCGATTACCATCGGAATCAGATAGTCCTGACCGTTAATCAGGAAATTGGTGGCAACACCCAACGGCAAAGCATACACGCCGATGACGTTCTCAATCATATTGCCAGCCTGTTCGGCGTTCAGGCCACTAACGCCAAGCAAGGCCTGCTGTTCTTCAGGAGTCAGGCCAGCCCAGGCGGCGACGCGGGAAACCCGTTCCGACAAAGCTAGTTTGTAGAAACCCGATATACGTGAAGTCTGTTGCGTAGTCATGGGTTGAACTCTACCAGCAGATTGCTTTCAAAAACTATCAGAGATGTGAAAACCGGCACAAATCACTATCAAAAGCTACCTGAGGCACAAATACTTGACATTATTTGCGACTTTTTATTGCTTTCACAACACAAATGTGCGAAAATTCGTTCGGATTATCTTTTTATATCAAGTTGTACCCTGAGGAGATTAACGATGGAGCAATTAGTCAAACTGGTCGCAGAAAAAGCTGGAATTTCCGAGGACATCGCCAAAATCGCGGTTGATGTCGTACTCGGATTTCTCAAAGGCAAGCTGCCCAAACCGTTCGCCGATAACCTGGATGGTATCGTCGCCGGTGATGTGGACCCAACCAAACTGATGGGTGGCGGTGGCCTCGGTGGGATACTTAAAGGGCTGCTGGGTGGCAAATAACCCCTTTCCTGGATTGGTATCATAAGTTGAGCGCAGGTCATCATACAACGATCTGCGCTCTTTTTTGTTTTTAGAAAATGGAATTTTCTTATGGTCTAGCCTGTATCTGCGGTTCAAATGGGAAAAACATTTCTTGGCAGAACGCCAGCAATCCGTTACAATTTGCATCCTCGTAAAATTGCTTCGTTTTATATTTCTAGGAAGTGAGCCATGAAAAAATACCTATTCCTCCTCTTGGTAGTGGCTTTGCTGCTGCCCGCCACTACCGCGTTTGCACAAGATGACATGATGGAACAGCCTCTGGTTGGTTTCTGGGAGCAGTGCCCGACACCGGAAAACCTGCCAGAAACCGTCAATGTTGGCGCGATTTTCGGTCTGAGTGAAGCGGTTGCCGTCTATGGCACTGCCCAGCAAAACGCCGTTCAACTTGCGGTGGACGAAATCAATGCTTCGCACTACCTGGGCGAAAATACGACGCTGGTCGTGATGTTTGAAGATTCCGCCGGCAACCGTGATCAGGCCATCGCCGCTATGACGAAGCTGGTTGAAGAAGATGGCGTAGTGGCCGTGCTTGGCCCGACCCTGTCCTCAGAAGCCTTCGCTGCTGACCCAGTCGCACAGGAAAACGGCACTGTCGTTATGGGCGTGAGCAACACGGCCAATGGCATCACTGAAATGGGCGACTTTGTCTTCCGTGACAGTTTGCCGGAAGGTGCAGTGATCCCCGGCACAATTGCACAAGCCACCGAAATTCTGGGGCTGACCAAGGTTGGCTTGTTCTACGGGAACGATGACGACTTCACCGTCAGCGGCTATGAAGTATTCAAGGCGGCACTGGAAGACAACGGCATCGAAATTCTGGGCGAAGAAACGTTCGCTAAAGGTGATGTGGACTTCAACGCGCAGCTTACCAACCTGATCGCCGCTGAACCGGATGCGCTGGTAGTTTCGGCACTGGCAGCGGAAGCCACCCAGATCATTCTTCAGGCGCGGGCGCTGGGTTATGCCGGCCCCATCATCGGCGGGAACGGCTTCAACTCCCCGGCAGTGCTGCGCGATACCGGCGCGGACTCGGAAGGCCTGATTGTCGGCGGCGCATGGAACTATGGCAATCCGAACCCAAGCGAGAGCAGCGTGAAGTTTGTTGAAGATTACGAAGCTGCCTACGAAATATCACCAGATCAGTTCGCGGCGCAGGCTTACACCGGTGCATGGCTGATGGCGACAGCAATTCGCTGTGGTGACTCGACGGATCGTACCGCCGTGCGTGATGCGCTGGCCGGAATCACCGATTTCGACAGCCCGCTGGGTGTGTTCAGCTTTGACGAAGACCGTAACCCGGTTCATGATCCCATTGCGCAGATCGTGGTTGATGGTAAGTTCCAACCGCTGGCGCTGGTGATGGGCGGCGAGTAGTACCGCATTCGACTTATCGAAAGATTAGCTACCGGGGCGCGGCTTATCTGCCGCCCCCGGACTAGAAACTCATGAATATTACACAACAGATTGTCAATGCCATCTGGCTCGGTGGGGTCTACAGTTTATTCGCCCTGGGATATGCCCTCGTTTTCAGCATTCTCGGAGTCCTCAACCTCGCACACAGCGCCGTTTTTATGTGGGGCGCATTCATCGGCCTGATGATGGTGACACAGTTCAATTTTTCCGTTTGGTTATCTATCCCGGTTGCCATGCTGGGCGCAGGCATTCTGGGCGTGCTGCTGGACGCGGTGGCCTTCGCACCACTGCGCCGCCGGAATGCGCCTCGTATCGCGCAGTTGATTAGTAGTATTGGTGCAGCGATCCTGATGGTGAACATCGCCCAATTGATTTTCGGTACACAACCGCAGCGATTCCCATTAGGCAGCATTCCCACCGACACCATTGAAGGACTCCCCTTCCGCATCACGCCGATTCAGATCATCATCTTGCTGGTTTCGGTAGCGTTGATGGCGCTGCTGCAATATCTGGTCATTCGCACCCGCACCGGGCAAGGGATGCGGGCGGTGGCCTTTAACCAGCGGGTCGCCAGCTTACTCGGAGTCCACGTTAGCGGGATATTCAGAACCACGTTTTTCCTGGCGGGAGCGCTGGCCGGTGCTGCCGGGGTGTTATATGGGTTGGCCTACAACTCGATGACACCGTTCATGGGCGACCAGGTGGCGCTCAAAGGGCTGACGGTCATCGTGCTGGGCGGCATGGGCAACATCCAGGGGGCAGTGGTTGGCGGGTTTGTCGTCGCGGCGCTGGAAGTCTTTAGCATCGCCAACGGTGGCAGCAACTACCGGGATGCCTTTGTTTTCACGCTTTTATTTCTGATTTTATTGTTCCGCCCGCAGGGTCTCGTCGGGCAAAAAGAACACACGCGGGCCTGATTTATGGAATTCCTACGCAGTATCGGTATCACCGAAATCGTTTTACAGTTCATGCTGGTGAACAGTATATTGGGACTCAGCATGTATCTGGTGCTGTATACCGGTATGTTTTCGCTGGCAAACGCCGGGTTCATGTCTATCGGAGCTTATACCGGTGTGATTTTGACGCAGAACTTCGACCAGCCGTTATGGGTCGGCCTGATCGGCGGGATGCTGGTAGCAGGGGTGTTATCAGTCCCAATTGGACTGCCCGTACTTCGTCTCAAGGATATTTACCTGGCGATTGCCACCATCGGCTTTGGCGAAGTGGTGCGGATTCTGATTCTCAACTTCGACACGTTTGCCAGTTCGCTCACGGGTGAAACCGTGAAACTGACACGCGGCGCACTCGGCATCACTGGCATCCCCAAAATTACCGAAACCTGGCATCTCGTGGCGTTTCTGATCGTGGCGGGCTTCGTGATGATCCGGCTGCACCGTTCCCGTTTTGGCCGGGCGATGGCCGCCGTGCGCCAGGACGAACCCGCTGCCGCCAATATGGGCATCAACGTAGTCTACACCAAGAATATGGTGTTTATCTTGAGCGCGGTGCTGGCCGCCGCAGCCGGGGTGCTGAAAGCGCACTTGACGCGCACAATCAGCCCTGGCGACTATGGTTTCGACCAGGCCGTTAGTATTCTAGCATTCGCGGTTTTGGGTGGCACGTCCACCTGGATTGGGCCGGTGATCGGCGGATTCGTGCTGACGGCTCTGCCGGAAGTGTTGCGCGACTTCAAACAGTACCGGGGGATCGTCAACGGGACGATTTTGCTGCTGGTAATCGTTTATCTCCCCGGCGGTCTGGTCAATCCTGCGGGATGGTCACGGCTGTGGGGGCGGCTGCGCGGCAAAACGAACGGCGACACACTGGCAGCGGAGACATCCTAACTATGCTGGAACTCATCAACGTCTCACGCTTGTTTGGCGGATTGCAGGCACTCAATAATGTCAACATGACCGTCCCGGCTGGCAAGGTCGTCGGGTTGATCGGCCCGAATGGCGCGGGCAAGACCACGCTCATCAACAACATCAGCGGGCTTGACCACCCCACCAGTGGCGAAATCCGTTTTAACGGCACGCCAATTCATACCCTGCCGCCGCACCGAATCACACGATTGGGAATCGCGCGAACCTACCAGAATATCCGACTTTTTGGCGAAATGACGGCACTCGAAAATCTGCTCATCAGTCAGCACGGTCGCGGGTCAGCCTCGATTCTGGATGCCCTGGTCTTCACCCCGCGCTACCGCCAAGAAGAAAAACGATTGCAAGATACCGCCAGTAACCTGTTGCAACGGTTTGATCTCATGCAGGCGGCAACACTCCGTGCTGGGAATCTGCCGTATGGCGATCAGCGCCGGTTAGAGATGGCGCGTGCGCTTGGCGCTAACCCCAAGCTGCTGCTGCTGGATGAACCCACCGCCGGTATGAACCCGGTGGAGACGGAAGCCCTGGGCGAGCAAATTCTGCGGTTGGTACGGGAAGACGGGCTAACCGTGCTGGTGATCGAACATGATATGTCATTGATTCACCAGGTTTGCGACGAAATCTACGTGCTGAACTTCGGGCAGATTATCGCGCACGGCACACCGGACGCGATCAAACATAACCCACAGGTGATTGAAGCCTATCTCGGCCAGGACGAGTAGACGACCTTATTTTCTTTAGACAGAGCGGCTTATGGCCTTACTTGAAGTCTCTAATTTACATGCTGGTTACGGGGCAATCAAAGCCCTGCGCGGCATCTCGTTCCAGGTTGAACGCGGGCAGGTCGTCAGCCTGATCGGTGCGAACGGCGCGGGCAAATCCACCACGCTGAACAGCATCAGCGGCCTGCTGAAACCCAGCGGCGGCACGGTTCGTTTCGACGGCCAGGATATTACCGGGTGGCGAGCGGACAGAATCACCGGCCTGGGGTTGGTACAGGTGCCGGAAGGCCGTCTGGTAATCGCCAACATGAGTGTGGAGGAAAATCTATGGATGGGCGCCTACCCGCGTAAAGACCGCATGAATGTACAGACCGACCTGGATGACATTTTCGCCCGTTTCCCCCGTTTGAGGGAACGCCGCACCCAGAAAGCCGGGTCACTCAGCGGCGGTGAACAGCAAATGCTGGCGGTTGGGCGGGCGTTGATGGTACAGCCGCGCTTGCTGATGCTGGATGAGCCGAGCATGGGGTTAGCGCCGCTGCTGGTCAACGAGATTTTCCATATCATTGAAGAGATCAAAGAGCGCGGTATCCCGATTCTATTAGTGGAACAGAATGCCCGCAAAGCCTTGCAAATCGCAGATTACGGCTATGTGATTGAGCGCGGGGTTATTGTTTACGAAGGGCCGGCCCAGCAGCTTCAACAAGACCCCAAGATTATCTCCGCGTATCTCGGTTAGGCCAAATAAGCCTTAAAAACAGGCTCGTAGGTATGATCTCTGCGAGTTTTTGTTTCTTGCGCCGGGTCATCCATCACTAAAGGTTAATCATTGTAGGATTGCATTTTCCTGGACACTCAGTATACAATTTCACTGTACAATCTGTGAACAAACACTCGTTTATCCCCGTACAGGGGATAAATTATGTCTCCCCAAATCCTTAACAGTGCGAGGGCAGCCCGCGCGCTATTTTTTGTATCTACCGAGGAGCGCACTCTGGATGAAATCACTCTTTAGCTTCGTTACAAATCTTTCACTGCGTTTCCGCGCAGTCACATTGGCGCTGGTCGTCACCTTCCTGGCGTTGGGCATGATTGCGGTGACTCAACTCCGACAAGAACTCATCCCCTCGATTGAGTTCCCGACCACTGTCATCCTGGCGCAGGCCTCCGGCATGACCAGCGAGCAGGTTCTGACGGTGCTGACTGAACCGCTTGAAAATGCACTGTCCCAAATTCCAGAGGTCGTAAACCTGGAAACCCAAACAACCGGATCATTTGGTACAGTCATCCAGGCGCGAAACGACTTTGGCCTGAACCAGGCTAAACTCCGCGTCCAGATTCAGGACGCGGTAGACGGGGTATGGCTGCCGTTGCGCCATATTCAGGCCCCCGAAGGTGAGACCACCCAGGCTTTTGTGAACCGCCTGCTCGGTGAACTCACCCCTGATATGCTGCTCTACCTGCAACGGCAGGACAGCAATTTCCTGTTCCAGTTGACGCCGGAAGTCTGGAACGCGCTGCCGGATGACACGGTGCGAACCCTGCTGATATACCTGGCCGGACAAACAGAAGATTCAGCGTCTCAGAAGGGGGCGCTGCAACAATTGATTGACCAGGAGATCGTCCCGCAGTTAGAGAGTCTGGATATCGTGGCGCGCGTGAGCATCAGCGGCGGGCAGGCACTTCCTACGGATGGCGACGGTCTCGCAGCAGTGGCGGAACCCACCACAACCGAAGCAACCAGTCTATTGTTGCAACTTTCGCCGGACGTATGGACGGTGGTTGCGCCAAAGGTGGGGTTGGATACGCTGGATAACAGCACAGTGATGGCACTGAGCGCGGAAACCGTCGCGCTGCCCACTACCATCCCGGCGCTGCCGCCAAGCTGGCAGATGGATCACTTTGAAAATGCCCGTGACTTGTGGGAAATGCGGACACTAACCCGTAATATCGCGGCGGTGTTCAACCAGTTCTACACCGCAGGGCGCATCGTGGGCGCGCTGGGACAGACCAATGACCTGACACCCGAAACCGTCACCCAAATGCTGGCGCTTGACCCTTCAATGGTGAATTACTTCGAGGCTGAACAATTAGCCGCGATGCCCGCCGATGTGTTCGCCGTACTGCCGGAAGACTTCATCGCTAATTTGGATGGATTCACCCGTGATGAACTGACGGCGAAGGCGCTGGCGCAAAGCATCACCGGGGAAGAGGCCGAACCGACCCCGGTAGACCTGCCGCAGCCCTGGCGGATTTCCCCGCCGCAGTTGATTACCTTCAGCTTTGACGACCTGCCGCTGGCAAGTTACAGCGTATTCGTCTCTGGCGACGGACTTACGCAGCAAGCCGCCAGCGGGAATATCGCTGAAAACACGAATACGGATACGGCAACTAATACCACACCGGAAAACACACCGACGGACACGACAACCAATAATCCGGGCAATACCGAAATCCCTGAGGGGCCACCGCTGCCGCCATTCTTCCTGCTGATGGGGTCGCAATTCGGCGTCACGCTCGACACTGCGGACGACCTGATTAACCTGCAACTGCCGGAATCGGCTGCACAGCAATTCGGGGCATCCACACTGCAGGCGGCTGATCTGTTCAATTTCTTAACCCTGCTGAGGGATCCGAGTTCGCTGCCCCCAGGCACACTGTCTCTACCTTTCCAGATTGATGTGAAAGCCTTGCTTCAGTCTATGGGGCCGGATGTAATCGTGTTCCTGGCGGACAATGATCCCACCTTTATTCCAAATCTCTCGCCAGCAGTATTCGATATGCTTTCCGACGCGCAGTTGGCGCTACCCCAGGCCGCGCCACCGCTGGGCGATGTTTGGAACGCCCTAGCCAGTCAGCCCCAGTTCACCGACAAACCGCTGAAAAACGCCGCTGATTTATTAGCCATTGGCAATGGACAGGCATCCAGTGTGCTGAACACCATCAACACTGACGTACCGGAGCAGTTCGCCGGGTATGAGGTGCGGCTGTTCGACAGCCTCAGCACCGGTGTCGTGCGTTACCTGACACTGCAAGAGCCGGGTTTCTTCAGCAACCTGGATACGGACGTACTGGTCAAACTCTCGCCGCAGGTACTCAATCTGCTGCCACAGGACGTGATTGACGGTCTGGATACAACCACCGCCGCCACTGTCGCCGCAATTGCCAGTGGTGAACAGGACTCCGCCGTGCAGGAATTGGCGGCACTCTACACAACCAACGTAGCACCCGCTGATCCGAATGCGCCAGCATTGACAGCCGTCTGGCAGGAAGTCGGCAATTTCCTGGGTATCGAATTGGATACAGCAGATGACCTATTCCGTTTCCCGGATAAAACCGGGATTCCGAGCCAGTTTATGAACGGGTTCTTCAATAGTGCTGCCGGGCGTAATTATGCGCCCAGGCTATTAGGAGGGCTGTCTTACGAGGCCATCCAGTATATCAGCGCCGACGGGCGCGAACCAGATTTTCTGGATAAGCTGAGTGTGGAAGCGCTGCAGCTGCTCACGCCGGACGTATTGGCGCAGTTGCCCGAAGCGGTACAGGCCAGAGCACAGTCGAATGGTGAGGAATTCACGCCAACCGCCGCCGTGACTCGCGCCAATGGCAATCCCAGCCTGGTACTGACGGTCTATAAAGTCAGCGGCGCGAACACGGTTGAGGCCTTCCACCAGGTAGATGATGTCATCAACGAAATCAACGCCACCAATAGCAATATTGATGTCAGTGTAGCTTTCCAGCAGGCCAGCTTCATTGAAGAATCAATTGCTGGTGTGGCGCGGGAAGGTGGCCTGGGCGGTTTCTTCGCCGTCATCATTATTCTCATCTTCCTAAGCGCCGGATTGTGGTCACGTTCAGGACGTTCGACCACCGGCATTGTGTTGATCGCCCTGAGTGCGATTGCGCTCGGCGCGGTGGTGCTGTCGGGTTCAGAGGCCGCGGGCGGTGATCTGGGGCTGGCCTTCGCACAAGCCGATGTCATTGTGCGGGTGCTGCTCATTTTGGGAATCATTGCCGGGGCGTTGATTCTGCTGTGGCCGGGCAGACTGCCCTACCCCGCCTGGCGCAGTACGCTGGTCGTCGGGATAAGTATTCCGCTCTCCCTGGCTATGGCGATGGCCTTTATGAACTGGGTGCCACCGCTGGTTCATGGATGGTTAGCGCCGGCGGCTGAAACGTCCTCCCTGTTGCATTTCATCCTGCGCTTGTTCCCGGAAAGCATCACGATCAACATCATGACGCTCTCCGGCCTGACCGTCGCTATCGGGCGGGTAGTAGACGACTCGATTGTGGTGCTGGAAAACATCTTCCGTGAAATCCAAGCTGGTGGTGACAAACGCCAGGCGATTCTGCAAGGAACACGGGATGTCTCAGTCGCTATCTTTGCCGCGACCGTGATTACGGTCGTCGTCTTCCTGCCACTGGGTCTGACCGGTGGCATCATCAGTGAATTCTTCCTGCCGTTCGGGTTAGCCGTCACCTATTCGCTGATGTCGTCATTTGTGGTGGCGATCACGGTTGTGCCCGTGTTGGCCTATATGTTTATCGGTCAGAGTGAAGTAGCCGAAGAGGAACACAATGGCTGGTTGGAACGCGCCTATATCCCGGTGCTCCAATGGGCGCTGGCGAACCGGAATAACCGCCTGATTGTGCTGGGAATTGCACTGGTAAGCATGATCTTCGGGTTTGCGTTATTCGGGTCACGACCAACGACCTTTATCCCCAGCCTGGGCGAACCGCAAATTCAGGTCAGCGTTTCGATGCCTTCCGGCACCAAGATACTGGAAACAAACGGGCTGGTTGAGGGCATGGAAACCGCTATCCGGGATGTGATTCCGGCCAGTGACCTGAAAATCATTCAGACAACCGTTGGTAGCAGCGGCGCGAGCCTGGAAAGCCTGGTACTGGGAGGTGGTGGTGTGAGCGAAAATGTCGCCAACATCACGGTTGGCATCCATTCTCAGGATCAACTGGATGAATGGACGCAGGAACTTCGCACCCAGGCGGAAGCCATCTTCGGTAAAGAAAACGCGGTTGTTTCGGCGGCGTCACTCAGCGACCAGGGATTCGGCGGGTTCGCCCTGGTGCTTTCCGGCCCGCAAGATCAACTCCAAGCGATTAATGATCGTGTGATTGAAACCCTGAACAATGTCGAAGGGCTGGCGAATGTCACGAGCAGCCTGGAATCGCTGGGCGATACTGGCAGCAGCAACGGCCCCATCACGTATATCCGCATTGATGGCGAGTCCGCCCTTCAGTATACCGGCGAACTGGAAACTGAAAATACGCTGGGCGTCACACAGCAGGCAATTGAGGCAATTAAAGCGATGCCTGACCTGCCAAACGACGTGAAAGTCAGCCAGGGTTTTGAGAGCGAACTGCAAACCCAGGGCTTCGGCAGCCTGATTGTGGCGATGCTGATTGCGATGGCGATTGTGTTCATCATCCTCATTATCACCTTCGGGTCGCTGGTACACTGGTTTGACATCATGCTGAGTATCATGGTCGCCCCGGTGGGGGCGGCAGTAGCGCTCACCCTGACGAACCGGGTGTTGGGTATCTCCGCGATGATCGGGATGCTGATGCTGATTGGTATCGTGGTGACAAACGCGGTGGTGCTGATTGACCGAGTGCAGGCGAACCAGCGGGAACGCAAGATGGCGACACACGACGCGCTGATTGAAGCCGGTGGCCGCCGGTTGCGCCCCATCATCATGACGGCGCTGGCGACGATTATCGCGCTGATTCCACTAGCGATTGGCCTCTCTGAAGGGGCAATTATCGCCTCTGAACTGGGAACAGTCGTCATCGGTGGGCTGTTCAGCAGTACCCTGCTGACACTGATCGTCGTGCCGGTGGCGTATAGCCTGCTCCACCCGCTCCACAAGCGACTGGCCGGGTTGTTCGGGATGAACGGAGAGGCAAAGGCGTAATAAGCATGAGCCAAATAACTCCATAGCCGAATCAAAAACGGGAGTGTCATGATGGACGCTCCCGTTTGTTTTACAGTGTTTAGAGATTACTTGCTCGGTATCAGGTCAAGGTTTTCGCCGACGACTTTGAAGGCTTTCAGCGCCTGCACGAGTTGGTCTTTGGTCTGAGTCGCGGTATAGCTGGTGCGCAGCAGGCCACCATTGGGCGGCGTCGCCGGGGGTACAACCGGGTTGGTGTAAACCCCTTCCTGAATCAGGGCGTGCCAGGCTAAGGCCGTGCGGATGTCATCACCCGTGATTACCGGGATAATCGGCGTATTGCTGTTGCCAGTGTTATATCCTAATTCCTGGAACCCCTTCCGCATAAATTCGGCATTATCCCACAGATTCTCAACATGTTGAGATTCGGTTTCGATAATATCGAGCGCCGCCAGCACTGCCGCCGCGTTGGGCGCAGGCAGTGCCGCGGAGAAGATCAAAGCCCGTGCCTTATGCTGGATAAAGTGGACGACTTCGGCATCCCCGGCAATAAACCCGCCAATCGAGGCAAAACTCTTGCTGAACGTCCCCATAATCAGGTCAACGTCGTCGGTCAGTCCGAAGTGCGCCGCCGTGCCGCGCCCCGCGCCGGTCACACCAAGACCGTGCGCGTCATCTACCATAATTCGTGCACCGTATTTTTTACAGACTTCCACAATCTCCGGGAGCGGAGCAATATCTCCGGCCATACTGTAAACACCATCCACAACAACCAGCTTGCCTGCGTCCGCTGGCAATTTGCTGAGAACAGCTTCCAGACTATCTATATTATTGTGACGGAAGCGCTTCATCTCCGCCTGGCTCATGATACAACCATCTACAATGCTGGCATGGTCATCTTTGTCCACGATGACATAATCGTCTCGACTTAAAATCGCGGAGATTGTCCCGACATTGGTCTGATAACCGGTTGAAAAGACCAGGGCCGCTTCTTTGCCCACGAACTTCGCCAGACGCCGATCCAGCTCCAGGTGAAACTCCAGTGTGCCATTTAGGAAACGTGACCCGGTCACGCTCGTCCCATAGCGTTGAATGGCATCAATGGCGGCCTGGCGCACACGCGGGTCGGTGGTCAGACCCAGGTAGTTGTTCGAGCCAAGCATAATGACCTGTTTGCCTTCAAAAGTGGCGGTTGAACCTTCACTATCACTCAAGGCACGAAAATAAGGATACACGCCCATGTCGCTTGCTTCTTTAGCACGCTTAATGGTCGCGTCCGTTGCGATTTTATCGAATAAGTCAGCCATCTTCAGGCCCTCTTTCTGATTGTCAAATTGATAACGCGCTCAAACAATCTGGAATCATCTATTTGACAAACTACCAAACCCTCAAGAAGGCAGCCTCTCAGCTTGATGTCAGAATGGGAGCAATGTTTATCGTTCGTTCTAAAACTGGGGAGAGTGTAGCAAACTTACCAGCGAAAAGCCACCAATTAAAAGAATCGCTCGGTGAATATCCTAACGCTGGATTCTCAATTTTTCCCTGACGGAAAACAAGACTTGCATCCCCCCCGCTGATATGGTTACAATCTTACTGATTAATGGCACTGATTTCTAGTTGGAGAAACGCGCAATGTCCCCATTAGCTGTACGTCGGTTAATCGTCTGGGTGGTTTCAATGGTGCTCGGCTTCGTGGTGGGCTGGCTCATTGTGGTAGTCGGCTACCCGGTTATCAAACCCGAATCCGCCGGCATCACCGTTCAGGATTTCGGCACGATGTACTTCCTGGTGCTGTCCGTCCCCATCGGGTTGATTTTCGTCACCTGGCTTGACCTGTTTTTTGACACCAAGATTCTGTCTGAATAAGCTCTTTTCAAGCTAAACAACCTACTGCCCGCTATCATAAGCGGGTTTTTCGCTTTTCCCTCGTTGATCTAACACAAGGAGCCCCCCATTGGGTCTATTTCAATATTCTGGCAACGTCCGGGTTGTGCCCATCCATGCCGGGCAATTTGTTGCATAACAGACCAATTGTGCCGCAGATTGCCTCATAAATACCGTTCAGACTCAACAAACAAGGGAAGAAATAGGGCGTTTTTGCAACATAATGGGTTTTTGCTTCATTTGCTACGGTTGCTGCAATCCGGGTTATCAGCGGTCAGTAGCAGCAGTCCTGAGTCCTGAGGTAAAGCAGGCGTGGAATTGTCGGTGGTGAGTCATCAGGTGTACTCTATCCGTGCGTGCTGAGTGTTTGTCGGTTTCACAATACCACAAAACGGACGGCAGATGGGGGACATTTGCGCGAACATTTGATTCGAGTTTTCAGTGGTCAGTCTTCAGTTATCAGTAAAAGATTCAAAGTGCTGAGTGAAACGGGAAAACAGGGCTACGTTCCTCCAGAAATCCCCCCACCCTTATTCATCCATTTGAAAGCAAGTAAGCAAGGCCAGCGACACCGGTATCACTGCTAATGCGGAGTCGGGGGAGTTCCAGACGATTATCGGTTGTATGGATCATGCCCGGTTGCGTCGTAACCGCCCGGCGGACGGGGAGATCACGCAGCACCGCCAGGGTTGCATCATCATAGCGCCCGGCAGGGTAAGCGAAGGTCGTGACCGGATAACTGGTATGCGCTTCGAGGGTTTCGATACTGCCCAGGAGTTCATAGACGAGAAAATCATAATCCCGATCCCGCAGGTCAGGATGATTCTTGGTGTGTGAGCCGATGGTCATCCCGGCGGCGGCCATCTCGGTGATCTGACTCCAATTCATATAGGCCGGATCGCCGGAATCTACGCGCCCGGTAATCACAAAAAACGTCCCAGTAAAGCCAAACTCCCGCAGCACAGGGAATACATGAGCATAGTGGTCAACGTAGCCATCATCAAACGTGAGGATGATCGGGCGCGGGGGCAGCGGCGCACCGTAGCGCAGCGCGTTATCGAGATCGTCCAGCGAAATCGTGGTATAGCCTGCATCATGGAGATACTGCATGTGTGCGCGAAACATATCCGGCAGGATGGTCAAATCTATCCGGTAGGCATCGGCATCGGGCGGTAGTTCGCTGACATAGTGATACATGAGAATCGGGACTTGAATCCGCCGGAGGATGCCATCCCCAACCGGAACAGGCGGTGCGGAATCCTGGGACTGAACGGGCAGCAGACCCAACAGCAAGACGCCATATAAGAGTAATACGAACCGTCGGGCATTCCAGAAACATTGGAGGACAACAGGCACAGGCACTATCCCCGCTCAATCAGCAAGGTGACAGGGGCGAACGATGACGCCCGCCCCTGCTCCACTATACACCTTTATTCCGGCAGAACGAACACCGCAACGGTGCGCGCCGGAACACTGAATGTGCCGGAGGCCGCGTCAAAAGCGGAGGCCGTCACAATCGGGTCATACGAATTGACCAGCACCGGGTGCAGTTCAAACGCCTGCCCTGCCATATCCGACTGCACGACATTCTGCGCTTCGTCGGTAGCGTTAATAACCACCACAACCGCCGCATAGTTCGGGTCGAGGTTCTCACCAACCGTATCCGACAGGCTCATGACAATCATGCCAGGAGTCTGATTCGGGCCGGTGTTGAGGTACGCCAGACGGGATTGAATCTCAGCGGCGGTCTGTAAACGGAACAGCGGAGAGCTGAACCGAATTTGCAGGAACTCGCGGAAATTCATCATCCCGCTCATGATATCATCCGGTGAAGGTATAACCCCGTCTTTCGCCAGGAGCGGCTGCATGACCGGGTACTGCTCGGCGTTGCTCTGTTCCGGCGGCAAACCCACTGCCCAGTTGTTCGTCTGGTAGGTGAAGTCTAAGCGGTTGAACCAGTCGCCGGAGTTATAGCTGTCCCGATCCAGCGATTTCGAGCGCAGCATGTCATCGCCCGCCTGGAAGAATGGCACGCCCTGACTGAGCAGGACGATGTCATTCCCCAGATTTTGGATACGAACCAGTTCCGATACCGGAAGACCCAGGTCTTTGTATTCGATGATGTCCCACAGCGTTTCGTTGTCATGGGCGGAGATGTAGACAATGTTTTCCTGCGGATCAAGCGTATATCCGGTGGGGCTGCCGTTGTAATCCACGTCCGCGCCGGTAATCGTCTCGCCGGATGCACCCGTGAAGGTGTAATCCCGCAGATTGCCCGCCATCCCAACACGGATACGATCCGCGAACAGCAGCATCCGTGCCGCCTGCTCTTCAGGCGTGCCACCGGTCAGACCGTTGGGATAAATCGAAAGGCCGCTGATAAAGCCCTGGAACTGACGATCACCAAACGGCGAACCGCCACGCACCGAGTCACGCAGGCGATCATTGAACGTGCCGATACCCGTGCCGCCAACGTTCAACTGGGTGGCATTCACGCCGCGCTGATTGCCGGCGACCTCACCGAAGTCCCAGCCTTCGCCATAGACGTAAATCTGTGAACCATCCACGCCAGAATTTTCGATAGTCAGCGCGTCCAGTGCCGCCCGCACCGCTTCCATGTTGCGGAGCATGTGATGTCCCATGAGGTCGAAACGGAACGAGTCAACTTTGTAGGCGGTGGCCCAGGTGACAATCGAATCGACCATCAGGCGTTCCATCATGTTGTGTTCGGTGGCCGTGTTCTGGCAGCAGGTACTGGTTTCCACCCGGCCATCCTTATTCAAGCGGTGGTAGTAACCCGGCACGATACGATCCAACACTGACCTATCAGCCTGGCCGCTGGCGTTGGTATGGTTATAGACCACATCCATCGTCAGCCGCAGACCCGTCTGATTGAGCGCCTGTACCATCTGGCGGAATTCCAGAATACGCGCCGAGCCATCGGGGTCGGTGGAGTAGCTGCCTTCTGGCACGGTGTAGTGATAGGGATCATACCCCCAGTTATAGGCATCCAGGTCACGAATCGGGCCCAGGATGGCCTGCTGCTGGTCAGAATCACCAGGGAGTGCTGCCAGTTCATTATAGTCTGGCTCAGTGCGTTCAGCGGCATTCTCGTTGATGGTGGCAATATCGAAGCTCGGCAGCAGGTGAACATGCGTCAATCCAGCCTGCGCCAGTGCTGCTAAGTGCTGCATCCCGTTTGAGCCGGTATCGGTGAAAGCCAGGAATGTGCCGCGATGGGCTTCAGGCACGGTTTCATCAAAGGCGCTGAAATCGCGGACGTGCAGTTCATATTCCACGATGTCTTCCGGCGCGTTGAGTTCGGGCTTCACGAGGTCATTCCAGCCTTCGGGCATGAGCGCCGGGTCGTTGAGATTGACAATCTGGCTGCGCTCGCTGTTCAGTGAAAGGCTGAAGCTGTAGGGATCAGTCACTAGGTTCGTTACCAGGGCTTCCGCCGCCGGAGCGTAGACCTTGACTTCGTACAGGTAGTATTTCCCCGTCCAACTGGGGTCGCCCGTGACGCTCCAGACGCCGTGTTCGCGGTCAAGCGTCATGTTGACGACCTGCGCCTTAGTTTCGGGATTGGAGTCGTCGAACAGGTGCAGGCGGACACGCTGCGCCGTCGGCGCCCACACGCTAAGAGTCGGCACATCCCCATCATAGGTGACGCCCAACGAGCCAGCATAGGTGTACAGGTCATCCAGCACGCCGGGAATCTGAAGCGAAGTCGCATCACCGGCACTGCTGCTCACGGCGAACTGCATCTTGAGAATGCCCGGCACAATGGCGAGGTCTGATTCGGCAATCTTGAGTGCGGTGAAGCCTGCCAACTGCGGGAAGCGCTGTAACACATCATCACTCAGGCCATTGGGGTCAACCGTCAGCGGTATGGAGCCGGTGCTGTTGGTGATCCCCGATGAAGAAACGGCCAACCCGCCCTCAAGCGCATAGTTCAGGGCAAAAGAGGTGTCTTCCGCAACGTCACCCAAATCCCAGGCGATGGTATCCTGTGTGACCCAATGCGCCTGCGCTTTGGTGAGATCAGGGAGCGCAGCTTTACCTACGGACGGCATGACACCAATCCCCACCGCCAGCTCGTTGGTCGCGGAGTTATAGGCGAAAGCGACCACTGAGCCATCTTCCGGTACATTGAAGGGAATATTCGCGCCGCCGGGTTCACCGTCTGCACCATAGTTCACGTCCCAACTCTCGTTAATCGCCACTTTGACTTCATAGTCCCCTGCCGGGATGTCAGAAGTCACAAAGGTGAACACGCCATCACCATCCGGGTCTTGCAACCAGGAACGCAGGCAGTCGGGCTGCCAGTCGCCGGGGCAGCCAATCGCGGCCTGATAGCTGCCGGGCGCGGTAGCAATGAGATTGTCCACGCTATTCGCTACCCAGTGGGTGGCATTGCTGTAGTAGAACTTCACGGTGGTATCCGCATCCAGGTTCAGCGGCACATTCGGGCCACCGGCATCGGCATAACCACCGTAGTTTTCATCCCACGAGCCGTTAATCGCCACTTTGTATTCATAGCTGCCCGCTGGAATATCAAACACGCCTTCCCAGATGGTGTCGGCTTCGTCATAGCTCAACGCGGTACAGGCGCCATCCGATTGCCAGTCACCATCACACCCCACGACACTCTGAATCGTGCCGGGGATGACCACCATATCCGGTTGGTCTACGGCAACCGGCGCAACCAGTGGCGCACCCTGACCGGGGACAAACGCGCCGCCGGTTACATCCGGGTTTACTGCAACCGTGAGCAGATTAGTCGCCGAATCATAGGAAAACTGCGTCAGCGCAAAATCTACCGGAACGGTGAAAGGAATATTCGCGCCGCCGGGGGCCGCGTCTGCACCGTAGTTCACATCCCAGGTCAGATTCAGGGCAACTTTGACTTCGTAATCGCCCGCCGGGATTGAGGCTGTCGTGTAGACATACACGCCGTCACCATCCGAGTCTTGCAGCCAGGAACGTAAACACTCCGGCTGCCAGTCACCCGCGCAGCCAATGGCACTCTGGTAACTGCCGGGGGCGGTGGCAATCACGCTGTTGACGTTATCGGTGATCCACCCCGTCTTGTGGTCGTAGTAGAACGTGACCGCCGTATCTTCTGCCAGGTCAAGGGGAATATTCGCGCCATGTTCTTCGGCGTTTAGACCATAGTTGTTATCCCAGCTATTATTGAGCGCAGCTTTGTATTCGTAGCTACCTGCTGGAATGTCGAACGTGCCTGACCAGATATCCAGCGCCTCATTGTACTGGAGCTGTGTATCGGCACACTCTGGCTGCCAGTCGCCGGGGCAACCCAGAACGTGCTGGATTGTGCCGGGAATTGAGACATTATCCGGTTCTGGGAAATGATTGGGATTGCCGGTGGGGAGTTCTGTCGGCAGTCCCGGGGTGACAACGACCTCAGCAGGCGGTTCTTCAGTGACAACGACGGCATTCGGGTCGTTTACTTTGATATTGATGAAATGACGTGACGGACTGTAACCAAAGTTGACATCAAAACCATCACCACCGACGCTGAAGGGGATATTCGCGCCGTTGGCTTCGCCCTGTGCGCCGTAGTTTTCGTCCCAACTCTGATTGACAGCGACTTTCACCTCATAGTCGCCCGCCGGGATGTTGGTCGTGGCGAAATTGTAGATACCGTTGCCATCCGGGTCTTCTAACCACGAGCGCAGGCAATCGGGCTGCCAGTCGCCAGGACAGCCAATCTCATCCTGGTAGCTACCAGGTGCGGTGTAAATCACCGTATTTACGGTATCGGTGACCCAGTGGGTTTTGTGGTCATAAAGGAAGGTTACAGTCATGTCTTCGGCCAGTGAGAGCGCAACATTCGCGCCGCCGGCTTCGGCATTGGCCCCATAGTTCTCGTCCCACGAGCCGTTGAGCGCCGCTTTGTATTCGTAATCCCCAGCGGGCAAATCAAAACTCGCCTGCCAGACATCATCGGCGCTATCGTAAGCAAGATGGGTTACTTCACATTCCGGCTGCCAGTCACCCGGACAGCCGAGAACACCTTGAATAGTCCCGGCAATCGTGACGCTTTCCGGCGCAGCCGCGTCCTGCGCGAACACGCTCGCGCCGAGCAGCACCAATGCCAGCATCACAACAATAAAAAAGTGTTTTGACTTATGGTGAAAAACGATATTCATAGATTTTGCCTCTGTGATCTTCTCGATATAGAGTGAACAAACAAACTACGATGAGGGAATGTCACGATGGTCTGCATAGACAATGGTAGGTATATATTATCGTCAGGCGATTGTCAAATGGCAGGCTGTTCAAAATGCCTATAAATCTGTCTTGATTTCGGTATACAATCACATTCCTACTTATTGAAAAGCCATTTTGCGGGTGCGAGTTACACATCCGAGAGAATTTTCGTAGGAGCGCACGACAGGCACTACGGCAAGACCATTGAAAAATCTGAACACACACCATTTGACAGTAAAGAATAAGGGGAAACGGCCATGCCCACTACGTTTACACATGACACTTTTCTGAGTCCGTTTACCTGGCGCTATGGCTCCGAGACAATGCGCCATATCTGGTCGGATGACTACAAGCGGCGGTTATGGCGGCGCATCTGGGTCGCGCTGGCGGAAGCGCAACAGGCCGCCGGGTTGGTCACGGCAGAACAGGCCGCTGACCTGCGTGACCATCAGGAGCAGATTGACCTGGAACGCGCCCACGCAATTGAAGCCGAAATTCACCATGACCTGATGGCCGAAGTACGCACCTATGCCGAACAATGCCCGGTGGGGGGTGGCATTATCCACCTGGGGGCGACCAGCATGGATATTGAGGATAATGCCGATGCGCTGCGGCTGCGCGACAGCCTGGACATTCTCATGGAAAAATCGAGAAATTTGCTACGTTTGCTGGCTGACCTGATCGAACGCGAGGCGGATCACGTGTGCATGGCGTTCACGCACTTGCAACCGGCGGAACCCACCACAGTTGGCTACCGACTGGCGGGATATGCCCAGGACTTGCTGGCCGACACCACCGCTATACACCAGATACGGCATTCGATTCGAGGCAAAGGTTTCAAGGGCGCGGTAGGGACTGCCGCATCCTACGCGGAATTGCTCTCCGGCACAGGGATGACGCCGCGTGACCTGGAAACGCGGATTATGCACGACCTGGGGCTGGAAGCCTTCACGATTGCCACCCAGACTTACCCACGCCGCCAGGATTGGGAGGTTCTGAACCGGTTAGCGGGGCTGGCACTGACACTCTATAAATTCGCCTTCGACCTCCGGTTGCTGCAATCCCCGCCGTTTGGCGAATGGAGCGAACCGTTCGGACAGCGACAGGTCGGGTCGTCGGCCATGCCCTTCAAGCGCAACCCGATTCATGCCGAGAACATGGATAGCCTGGCACGGTTCGTCGCCACCCTACCCCGCATCGCCTGGGATAACGCCGCACATAGTCTGCTAGAACGCACGCTGGACGACTCGGCGAACCGGCGTGCAGTTCTGCCGGAAGCATTCCTGGCAGTTGACGAACTGTTAATTCGCGCCCGGCGGATTCTGGCGGGGCTGCAATTGGATGACCAGGCAATCCATCGCAACTTGGAGACATACGGCGTTTTCGCCGCCACCGAACGGCTGTTGATGGTCGCAACACGCCAGGGCGGAGATCGCCAGGCACTCCATGAGGTGATTCGAGTGCATAGCCTGGCGTCATGGGAGGCGCTCCGATGCGGAGAAGCGAACCCCCTAATTGACCTGCTGTGCGCCGACCCCACTATCAACACCCTAATGGATGCGGAAACTATAAGGGCGGTTCTCCAGGCAGAATCGTATGTCGGCGATGCCTCGCAGCGGGCGCGCGCGATGGCGGCACAGATTTCGGAAACACTATCCGCCTGAGCGTGTCACCTCAAAACCGTCCCCGGCCTGTTGGGTGAGGTCTACCAGAATTTCGGCGCCGCCAAACCCGTCCACCAGATCATGTGCTCGAACCTGCACCTGGGTGATGTCCGGTGGGATGACGATACCGCTCTGGCTGCGGGTGAAGGGCTGTTCGGTTTCGTGAGGGTGGAGCAGCAGACGGGTGAAGGGGCTGTCTGGGTCTGGCTTCAGCACCGTACCATCCGGCAGCACCACATCCCAACCATCCGCGTAATCGTCCCAACCGGTATCCGGGTGACACACGGTGACGTTAAACATCCAGGTACCGTTTTTATTTTCCACCGCCTGCACAAAGGTTACATCCGCATTAGCGACCCCTGTAGATGACATCGCCATTTGACTGAGTACGCCGCAGCCAGCCAACAGGCTAGACAGCATAACCGCGAGCAGTCGCACTAAAACCATGTTTTCTCCTCAATTATTCTCTCGATTGACCAGTCACTATGTCGTAAATGTTGACAATAAACACACATATCCGGTGATTACTCGCCCTTATGGATTATACAGGCGGTTCTCCAGGCAGAGTCGTATGTCGGCGATGCGCCCCAGCGTGTCCGCGAGATGGCGGCAGGGTTGCGAGAGCAGTGAGCCGGTACGACCTATATCCAACAGGGTTGGCGGTAAAACAGATTACCGCTAAAATCAATCTCATGGCCGAATAAACTGCTGACAATCGCAGGAGAAAAGGAGAATCAAATCCACTCATCATGCAGATTGGCTTGAAAAATTCGCTGCTTATTATACTCACGGAGTGTCATATTATGTCTCGTTTAATGCGCATTGGTCTTGTACTCGTGGTCGTGATCGGGCTGTTGAGCATTGCGCTGCCCATCTCCGCCCAGGATAACACGTTGATTATGGCACGGGCGGTAGACGCCACCGGCTTGGATCCCCATACACAAACCGCGTTCACCTCACTGGCGGCGCTCTCGATGATTTATGAACCTCTGGTCACAACGGACAATGACCTCAATCTGATCCCGGCGCTGGCGACGGATTGGTCATTTTCGGACGATGGGCTGACGCTCACGATGAATCTGCGCCAGGGCGTTACCTTCCATGATGGTTCGGACTTCACGGCGGAAGATGTAATTGCCTCCTTCACCCGCCTGCTCGACCCGGATGTCGCCTCGGCAGCGGCTACCAACTATGCCAGTATCGAATCAATGGACGCGCCGGACGATTACACCGTTGTGTTCAACCTGAGCCAGCCGGATGTGCCGCTGCTGGCCGCGATGGCAAGCACCAACGCCGTCATTCTCTCCTCGGATGTTATCGCTAATGAAGACCCGGCAGCCGTGACGGTTGGCACCGGCCCCTTCAAACTAGCGGAATGGGTACCAGATGAGAAGATGGTTCTGGCGGCCAACACGGATTGGTGGGGTGACGGCCCATATGTTGACGGCATCGAAATCCGTATTATCCCGGACGAAGCTTCGATTCTGGCTGCGCTGCGGGCTGGCACCATTGACTTCGCTTATCTGAATGACCCGCTGGTTGCCACGCTGCTGGTAGACGACGCCAGCGTCGTGCTGCACCGCACCCCGGTTCTGAGCTACAATGTGCTGCAACTGCGCGCCGCTGTTGAGCCACTGGGCATACTGGAAGTCCGGCAGGCGATCTCCTGCGCCATCAATCGCCAGGAAATCGTCGATTCGGCAGCCCTGGGTGAAGGCCGCGTGACGGGGCCGCTGACCATGGCGAGTTTTGCCCTGCCTACCGATGAGCTGTTCTGCTACGAGCAGGATATTGCCAAGGCGAAAGAACTCATGGCCGCCGCCGGCATGGAAGCGGGCTTCACCCTGCCCGTCATCCTGGCAAACGCCGAACCGCCCACAGCAACCGCTATCGCCCAGGTGATTCAGGCACAGTTGGCTGAAATCAACATTACTGTCGAAATCGAAGCGATGGAACTCAGCGTCTATGTTAACCGTTGGCTGGACGGCGATTTTGCCGCCGCTGTCGCCCTCAATGGCGGGCGCATTGACCCCTACACGATGTATGCCCGTTACTGGCAGTATGATGCTCGTTTCCAGAATGTTGCCGGGTACATTGACGACTCGCTCGACAGTCTGATGAAGCAGGGGCAGGTCGAAACTGACCCAACAGCGCGTTATGAGATTTTCGCTCAGCTCCAGAAGGAACTGGCGGAAAAAGCGCCCTGGATCTGGCTGTATGCGCCCTATACCTACACAGCGCACCAATCGTATGTGACAGGTTGGGAGCCGACTGCCAACGATTCGCTCTACTTCCTGTACGAAGCAAAGATTAACCGTTAATCAGGTAGACACACGGGGCGGTTAGCTGCGGCTATCCGCCCTTACTCCATATCACCATGACACGCTACCTGACTCAACGCCTGATTGCGTTTATCCCCACCCTGATCGGGATTTCGATTCTGGTCTTTGCTGCGATTCGACTGGTTCCTGGCGACCAGATAACCGCACAGCTCGGCACGGAAGCCGGGATGCTCACCGCCGAGCAACGTGCCTCACTGGAAGCCTACTATGGCCTGGACAAACCCCCAATTCAACAGTATTTCGTCTGGTTAGGCGACGCGGTTCAAGGAAATCTCGGTTTTTCAATACGGCACGGTTCAGCGGTACTGCCGTTGATCCTGGAACGCTTCCCAGTCACCCTGGAACTGGCGCTAATGGCAATTGTCATCGCCTTAAGCATCGGCATCCCCATCGGCATCCTTTCGGCTATCCGCTACAATTCGCCCGTTGACCTGTTTGGGCGGATATTCTCGATGCTGGGGCTGGCAATGCCCAACTTCCTACTAGGGACACTCATTATTTACGTGTTGTCGGTTTATTTCGGCATCCTGCCCAATTCAGGGAATTACACTCGTTTCACCGAAGACCCCTGGCTGAATATTCAGCAGCTATTTTTCCCGGCGGTGACGATGGGGTTCTCATTTTCGGCGTCTGTCATGCGTATGACGCGCTCGGCGATGCTGGAAGTCATGAATGAGGATTACGTGCGGACAGCCCGCAGCAAAGGATTGCGGGAACAGACGGTGATCCGGCGGCACGCGCTCCGTAACGCGCTCATCCCGGTGGTGACACTCATCGGGGTGGAATTCGGGTATCTCCTGGGAGGCGCATTTATCACCGAGGAAATCTTCGCCCTACCCGGCATCGGACGGCTAGCGGTCAACGCCATTTCACAGCGTGAATATGCGCTGGTACAGGGTGTCACCCTGTTTATCGCCATTAACTTTATCATTGTCAACCTGGCCGTAGATGTGATCTACGCCGCCATAGACCCGCGAATCAGCTATGCAAGCCACGAATAATCACCCAAGTCTCGTTATTAAACGACCTGAACGCGGGCCACTGCGCGAGTTTATAAGGGGATTCCGGCGCAACCTGAGCGGCATGATTGGTTTAGGGCTGCTGCTGTTCTTCGTGCTAATCAGCCTGGCCGGTGCGCTCAAGCTCACACCCTTCCCGATTCTGGAACAGCATCCCCGTGACCGGCTCAAAGCGCCCGGTGTAATTCCCGCTTACATCCTAGGCACCGACCAGTTTGGCCGCGATGTCGCCAGCAACATTATGAAGGGTGGAGCTAACTCACTAGAGGTGGCGACCCTCTCGGTGCTGGTAGCGACTCTGGCAGGGACGCTTATCGGGGCGCTGGCGGGATATATTGGCGGGAGCATGGACACGATTCTGATGCGTTTGATGGATATTCTATTCGCGTTTCCCTCCTTGCTGCTGGCACTGCTCATCGTGACCATTCGCGGGCCGGGCCTGGAAAACACGATTCTAGCGATTGCCATCGTCTATACCCCGATTTTCGCCCGAGTCGCGCGCGGGCCAGTGCTTTCGCTCAAAGAAACCGAGTTTGTCACAGCTGCTCGCTGCATCGGCGCGTCAGAAACCCGCATTCTCCTGCGCCATGTTATACCCAATATGTTCGCCCCGCTGATCGTGCAGGTGTCGCTGGCACTCTCCTGGGCAATTATCACCGAAGCCGGATTAAGTTTCCTTGGCCTGGGGACACAGTCACCGGAACCATCGTGGGGGCTGATGCTCAGCTCCAACCGAGGGCTGGCCGAAATTGCGCCCTGGCTCATTTTGTACCCTGGCCTGGCGATTATGCTGAGTGTGCTGGGGTTTAATCTGTTCGGTGATGGCCTGCGCGATGTGCTTGATCCCCGGATGCGTGGGCGTGAGTAACCCGTTTAACGTTATTCTCCCCCGAGAACACCTGGGGGCACCAGTCGCCAAGTGGTAAAATCCTGACAATAAGCACACATATCCGGTGGTTGCTCGCCAAAATAAGATTGCCCACAGTTCGGGCATTCCCAGAAGACAATTTTCATTTCCCTGGCAGGTTGCTGTGAATTATCAGGTTCGGGTACGGCGGGCTGGGGCGGGGTCGCGTTGTGTGTCATGAATGTCCTGAGCGATAGAATTTGTTGATGAGAGTAGCATTGAGCTCACTATGATGTTCAGTTTGCCTGAAGACGGGTGGTTTTGCAATCATCAAACAAACGTGCTGTAATCTTCCTTCAGATTAAATTTATGAAATTTTCCGGTGCAATCCAGGCAATTTGGTGGGATAATGGTACCATTGAGGATGGAGGGCGTTTCTCGCCTCAATGCGAACATTGGCGTGCTCCTACAAACAAAAAGCAACGTGGAGACGCCGTTATATACTGATAGTAAGTGGAATGTGTGGGCTGCAGCGTTCAAATCCGCGAATTTTTACTGCTTGCGAGAAAATTAACAGTATTCATAGCACTGAAAGTTTGTATGATGACTGAATCGGCACGGATACTTATTGTTGACGACAACGAAATGAACCGCGATATGCTCGCCCGCCGCCTGGAACGGGATGGGCATGAAGTCCTGATGGCGGAAAGCGGTTTACAGGCGCTAGCTTATCTGGAACAGGGTCCAGTAGACCTGATGTTGCTTGACATCATGATGCCTAAAATGAGTGGCTATGAGGTATTGGAACAAGTGAAGGCGAATACCAATCTGCCCTATATCCCGGTCATCATTATCTCAGCAGTAAGCGACCTGAACAGTGTGGTGCGCTGTATTGAGATTGGCGCAGAGGATTATCTGTTCAAACCATTTAATCCCATCCTGCTCAAAGCGCGGGTGGATGCATCGCTTACACGCAAACGGTTGAGCGATTGGCAGCAGCAGCACCTGACCCAATTGGAGCAGCAATCGGCATCCAACGGTATAGCTGTTGATGCCCTGAGCGGCGCCCGGATACTCGAAAATGCCAGTGTGCTGCTTCTTGAAGTCATGGACATAGACCAGATTGCCGGGCAGATGAACCCTGTAGAATTGGTTGATGTGTTGAATGAATTCTTCGCGCAGGTTCAGGGGCTGGCACAGCAGAATAACCTGACGGTCGCACGTTCTATGGCGGGGTATTTCCGGCTATGCAGCGGTGCAACTCACCCAGAACATGCCATCGCTACTGTTGAGACAGCGTTGGCACTTCAGGCCGCAACCCGGCGTTTCCGCTTGGGAGGCGTGCCGATGTCCTTACGAATCGGGATTGGCAGCGGAGCGGTCACCATGGGGACAATAGACGCCGGACAGTATCAGGACGTATGGGGCGAAGCAGCGATACAGGCCCAACATGCGGTCAATGTGGCAACCAGGGGGAGTATCATTCTAACAGCAAAAACGGCTCATGAACTGGCTGCCGGACGATATTATTTCCAGCCCATTACAGATGATGGCGCTTTTTACGAGATGCGATAACATTATATTCAATTAGCTTATGGAATCATGACTGATATTTCTTCGGAAACCGTTCCTGCACCGGTAAACCGCCGCTATATCCTGCACAGCCCGCTGGGTGAAGGCGGGATGGGGGCTGTTTACCGTGCCACAGACCGGCTTACCGGGCAGCAGGTCGCCCTGAAGCGGGTGCTGCCGCCTAAGCCGGAGCGGGAAGGTTCAACCCTGAACAACAACATTGTGGACTTCAGGTTGGCGCTGGCACAGGAGTTTAAGGTGCTGGCGTCACTGCGACATCCGAACATCATCAGCGTACTGGATTACGGCTTCGATGATACGGGAATGCCGTATTTCACAATGGAACTCCTGGAAGACGCGCAGACGATTCTGGAAGCCGGACAGGAAAAGTCCCTTACTTATAAAATCAGCCTCTTGACTCAGATGCTTCAAGCGCTGGCCTATCTGCACCGCCGACGCGTCATCCACCGCGATCTCAAGCCCAAAAATGTCCTGGTCACCCATGACCAGGTTAAAGTGCTGGATTTCGGGCTATCTACGGGTGGCGACCAGCCTGGCGACTCGGTTTCCACCGCTGGGACGCTGGCGTATATGGCCCCAGAGGTCATGACTGGGGGCGCTCTAACTGAAGCCGCCGACCTCTATGCGGTCGGAGTCATCGGTTATGAATTGTTTGCTGGACGCCATCCTTTTCAAGTGGAGCCTATTTCCCGCCTGATTAACGACATCCTGTATACCATACCCAATATTGAGGATGTTCAGGTGGATGTCAGTTTGCAGGAGGTTCTAGGGCGACTCCTGAGCAAGGGCCATCAGGAGCGATATGCAACCGCTGTCGAGGTCATTTCTGCATTTACACGGGCTGTTGACCAACCCATCCCAGCAGAGACTTCCGCTATTCGTGAAAGCTACCTTCAGGCCGCGCGCTTGGTTGGCCGGGATACGGAACTCAGGACTCTGTCAGATGCGTTGGAAGAGGCGCTTGATGGCGCAGGAAGCGCCTGGTTAGTTGCTGGGGAAAGCGGCGTTGGGAAATCCCGCTTAGTGGAAGAACTGCGGACACTGGCACTGGTCAAAGGGGCGTTGGTACTCAAAGGGCAGGCCGTGAGTGAAGGCGGCAACCCGAATGCTCTCTGGCGCCCAGCCGTGCGCTGGATGCTGCTGCTCAATGAACCGGATGACTCCCATTTAGCGACGCTCAAAGTCATCGAGCCTGACATTGCGGCTCTGCTCAACCGGGCAGTGCCTGATAATCCGGAAACGGACTACAAGGCTGCAGGCGCACGGCTAGAATCGGCAGTTGAGGCAATTTTCCGCCAGCAGAACCAGCCGATCATGTTGATGCTTGAAGACCTGCATTGGAGCAAGGAAAACCTTAAGATTCTCTCCCGCCTGACACAGGTGGTCAGTGAGCTTCCTCTGTTGATTGTCGGCACATTCCGCGACGACGAATGCCCGGAACTTCCAAACCTGCTGCCGCACATGGAGGTTTTGAAACTACACCGGCTGAATGACGCAGGCATCGCGGAGCTCAGCGAGGCCATGCTAGGGCAATCAGGCCGCCAGGAGCAAGTGCTTGACCTTCTCCAGCGAGAAACTGAAGGGAACGTCTTTTTCCTGGTTGAGGTCGTGCGGGCACTAGCAGAAGAAACCGGCAATCTCGACCAAATTGGGATGGCGACGCTACCGGCACAGGTCTTCGCAGGCGGTATTCAGAAAATCGTCCAGCACCGCCTCCAACACATTCCAGAGCATTACTACCCGGTACTCCAGGCGGCGGCTGTTTATGGACGACAGCTCAACCTGCCGCTCTTGCGCGCAATGGCCCCAGGAATCGACATGGATCATCTGCTGACCGTGTGTTCTGAGGCGGCAGTTCTGGATGTTCAGGACGACAACTGGCGGTTTGCCCATGACAAATTACGTGAAGGTGTGCTGCATACCCTTTCGGTTGATGAATTACAAACCCTGCACGGTAAGATCGCCCAATCACTGGAACAACTCACCCCCATTCAGCCAGAACAGGTCACAGCATTGGCACTGCACTACAACAAGGCTGGAAACCTCGCCAAAGAAATGCACTATACCGCATTAGCCGGTAAGAACGCGCTGGCTCAGGGCGCTTATCGTGACGCTTTGTCCTGGTTAGAACGGTCACTAGCGCTGATTTCGCAACCCGAAGCATCCGAGTCCCAGACAAGCAGCAGTCAGCTTACAAAGCCAGTCAAGGAGGTCTATCTCAAGCGGCAAATTGCAGAGGCCTACCTGGGATTAGGCGATTACCCAAAAGCGCAACGCCTCTATGAAGAAAATCTGGTTGCATTTTATGTTCTGAATGAGCAAAAAGGGGTCGCAGATACATATCGCAGCCTGGGGGACGTGGCAGCGGCGCTGAACAAGTACGCCGACGCGATGGCGCACTACGAAGCCAGCCATGCGATCTATCGCTCGATTAACAGCCCGACGGAACTTATCACAATCCTGAACCGGATGGGCGATGCCGCTTATGAGTTGGGCGACCTGAACACTGCTAAAAGCTACTACCAGGAGAGCCTGGTATTGGCAAGACAAGCGGGTGACGAATGGGGGTTGGCCGGTTCAATGCAAAATTTGGGACTGGTCGCTTATGCCGAAAATATCCGCGAGTATACCGAAATCAAGAAGACCTTCCAGAGTGCGCTTGAGCGCTACCGCCAGGACGGGCAAGGCCCGGCACTTTTGAGCGCATTCCAGTATTTTGTCACCAGCCTGGGTAACGGCAACCAAGAATTGGAATCTCTGCTGGAGATGCTAAATGACGAAAGTCAGCGCTTCCGTAAGGCGAATAATCGCTGGGCGGAAGCCATCACACTGCGCTATACCGGGATTTTATGCGCTCAACGCAGTGATTATGTCCGGGGACGCAAATACTTGTATGCGGCGCTGCGTATCGCCGCTGAATCAAACGAGGCCGCCTTGTCACTCGATATTCTGGTAGAAATCAGCCAGGTGTTGATGAAACAAGGGCGCAAGAGCCGGGCGTTAGAACTTCTGGCGCTCACGTTACACCAACCAAACAGCGATGAAACCACCCATGACACGGCAGAACGTCTGCTTTTCGAACTAGGTACAGAGCTATCGCCGGATGTGGTTTCTGCCGGGTGGGAAAAAGGCAAAACCGGCGAATTCCAGAAGGTTATCACCGATTTACTTTCCGACCAAGCTGAGTCTTCCTAAAGCGAGTTATCCTCTATTTCCGACAAGGGCGCACGCATGCGGCCCAACACATCCCGGCATTTTGTCGAATGCTTGTGAGATAGTGCAATGGTTACACCAGGCTGACAAGCTTCGTATCTGAGGCCGCCTGACTGACGCACAAGACCGGATGCCGCTGTATAGCTGCACATGCCTGCCTGGGTAAATTCCGCGACGGCGTCCTCCGCGACCAAAGCCACCGCCCAATAGGGAACATCCGCATCCTGAATCACCTACATTCGCCGCGTTCACGTTCGAGTTCAAGTTAATCCATTCGTAACGGATGGTGGTAGGGTGATACCCGGATATTTTCCTCAGTCAATGGATTCAGGTGGCGATGTGCGTGGTCAGTGGGGCCGGAAATGGTCATATTCTCATTCCAGATTTCTCGATTAATTTGTGCTATCCTTGGCGACAATTGTTCTGATTAGATCTCCTGGAGCGTTGTATGACAAAGCCTATCGCATTGCAACTTTATACCCTGCGTGAAGCGTTGGAGCAAGACTTTGACGGTGTTATACGCAAGGTTGCAGAAATGGGCTACCTGGGCGTTGAAACCGCTGGATTTCCTAAAGGCTCAGTGCGGGAAGCCGCACAACTCTTTAAGTCGCTGGAACTGCAAGTCGTCGCGGCACACAGCGGGCTGCCGCTTGGTGACGCGCAAGCGGACATTCTGAATACGATGGCGACGCTGAAATGTAACCGGTTGGTCGTCGCCTACATCCCTCCCGACCAGTTCCAAACGGTAGACAAGATTAAGCGCGTCTGCGAAAACCTGAATGAGGGCAGTAAAGTCGCCCGCGCCAATGGGCTAACCCTGTTTTATCACAACCACTGGTGGGAATACGAGGCAGTAGATGGGCAGTATCCTTACCAGATTATGCAGCGTGAACTCGATCCGGCAGTTCAATTTGAAGTAGATATTTACTGGGTGCAAACCGCCGGACACAACCCTGCAGACGTGATCCGGGAACTTGGCAACCGCGCGCCCCTGGTCCACATCAAAGACGGCCCGTGCGTGAAGGATGTACCGATGACCGCCGCTGGTGAGGGCGTGGTAGATATACCCGGCGTGGTGGCGGCAGCGGAAGGGAGCGCCGATTGGATGATTGTTGAACTCGACCACTGTGCGACGGATAAACAAGTCGCAGTTCAGAAAAGTTACCAGTACCTAACGACAAAAGGATTAGCACATGGGCGCAGCAGTTAAGGTTGGCATTATTGGCTGTGGCAATATTTTCCCGCAGTATATTCGCGGCTGCCGACTATTCGAGATTCTGGATGTGATCGCGTGCGCGGACGCAGACCTAAGTCGGGCGCAAGCCAGAGCCGAGGAATTTGGCGGCGGGCTGCGGGCGTGTTCCGTAGACGAACTGCTCAACGACCCGGAAATAGAGATTGTGGTCAACCTCACCATCCCCAGCGCCCACGCAGAAATCAGTCTGGCTGCTATCGCCGTCGGGAAACACGTCCACAGTGAAAAACCGCTCGCCGTTACCCGTGAGGATGGCAAACGGGTAATCGCCGCCGCCAAAGTGAAGGGCGTGAAAGTCAGTTGTGCGCCGGACACCTTCCTGGGGGGTGGGCTGCAAACCTGCCGCAAGCTGATTGATGATGGCGCAATCGGTGTGCCAGTAGCGGCGACAGCGTTCATGGCCGGGCACGGGCCAGAGGATTGGCATCCAAATCCGTCTATCTTCTATCAGGTCGGCGGCGGGCCGATGTTCGACATGGGGCCATATTACCTGACGGCGCTGGTTCACCTGTTAGGGCCGGTCAGGCGCGTCACGGGTTCGGCGCGAATCTCCTTCCCGGAACGAACTTCGACCAAGAATCCGGCACTGGCAGGGAAATCTGTCCATGTCGAAGTGCCGACCCATCTCGCGGGCGTACTGGATTTCCAGAGTGGCGCGATTGGCACACTCGTCACCAGTTTTGACGTGTGGCATCACCAACTGCCGCGCATCGAGATTTACGGCTCAAACGGTACCTTGAGTGTCCCAGACCCGAACACTTTTGGCGGGCCGGTGCTGCTGCGGCAGGCAGATGACAACACATGGCGCGAGATTCCGCTGGCTTATAGCGCGGATGTCGGGCGTGGCATTGGTACGGCGGATTTAGCCTACGCGGTTCGTTCCGGGCGGGGGCACCGGGCCAGCGGCGAGATGGCGTATCATGTTCTGGACATGATGCACGCCATTGGCGAAGCGTCGGAGCGCGGTTTACACATGATGCTGGAAAGCAGCTGCGCCCAGCCTATCCCCCTGCCCTTGAATCTACCCACCGGCAAACTGGACGAGTAAAACCGTATGCAATTACCGGACTGGCTGGTCTTTTTCCAGCGGACATTCCCCAGTGCGAATATGGTACTGGTCAAGACCAGCCGTCCAGTGTTAGTTGATACCGGTTTCGGGGGTGATCTCGCAGCGACGCCCCAACTGCTGCGTGACTCTGGGATACAACCGGATAATCTGGCACTGGTAGCGAACACGCACTACCACTCTGACCATGTGGGGGGTAACTATGGGTTGCAGAGTCGCTACGGTCTGCCAATCGCTGCCTCACGGTACGAAGGGGAAATGGTCAACCGGCGCGACGTGGAAACAGGCAAAGCTGACTGGCTCGATCAACCCATCGAACCCTACATGGTCAACACGCTGCTGGATGAAGGCGATCATATAGATGCCGGTGAGGTTCGCTGGAAGTGCTGGCAACCCCCGGCCATACCATCGGACATATCGCCTTTTATGAGCCTGACAGCGGGGTATTGATTTGCGGTGACGCCTTTCACGGTGATGACGTGTCCTGGCTGAACCGCTTCGGAGAAGGCGAGGATGCTTTACAGCGGGCGATGGGGACGCTTGACCGACTGGCGGGGCTGCGGCTAACCCTCGCGTGTTCCGGGCATGGCGCGTTAATCGAATAGCCTCTAATGGCTATCGATACTGCCCGACGCCGTTATGAGAAATGGCTGGCCGACCCGCAGAAAATCGCCTGGCACGCCTGCAAGCGCATCTTTTCCTATGCCCTGATGCTGACAGATGGATTGGGCGAACATGTAGTGGCGGACTATCTCTTAAGCTGCCCCTGGTTTCGGGATTACAGCCAAGGATATTTCGCGTCCACTCCGGAGGATTTCGTCCAGCCCCTCGTCAACGAAATGATCTGGTCTGGTGCGTGTGGCTGGCGCGATGGTCGTCTCGTACCTTTGACTTCATACAATGTGCCGCCCTCTGATTGGCCTACTCTCCCCCATCGCCCCAAGGATTGGCCGCCGATTCCAGATAGAAAATGAACGGTCTGGATTCATTTCCCTATTGGCCTCCTGTACCGGGTTGTGTACACTAAAGGCCAGATTATGCCTGAAACTAAAGTGAGTGGTCGTATGTTTTCAATGCAGGCGCACCGCTGTGCGTCCCTACGAATCTCGTCCATTTGTGGATTTTTTCGAAACTTCACTTTAGGGAAAGTCATAACTGTATTATGACAGTTTCGATCAGGCATTAACGAAATATTACACCTGGAAAAACAGGGGGAAACGTGAAAAATTTTGCTTTGATTGGCGCGGCGGGATTTGTCGCGCCACGCCATATGCGAGCTATCCGGGATACCGGCAATACATTATTAGCAGCACTCGACCCGCACGATTCGGTTGGGATTCTCGATAGTCACTTCCCGGACGCACACTTCTTCACGTCCTTTGAGCGATTTGAGCGGCATCTGGAAAAACTGCGTTTTCAGGATGTCGAGCCACCTGTCGATTATGTGAGTATCTGCTCACCCAATTTCCTGCATGACACCCATATCCGAATGGCACTGCATGTCGGCGCAGACGCCATCTGCGAAAAACCGCTGGTGATTAATGATTGGAATCTGAAATCCCTGGAAGAAGTAGAAGCCAAGACCGGGCATAAGGTCAATACCGTACTGCAACTCCGCCTACACCCCTCATTGATGGCGCTTAAAACCCAATTGGAGAACCAGCGGAACCGCGAACGGCAGGATATTGTCCTCACCTATATTACCCGGCGTGGGCAGTGGTATCACACCTCATGGAAGGGTGATGAGGAAAAGGCCGGTGGGCTTGCGATGAATATCGGCATCCATTTCTTCGACCTGCTGCTGTGGCTCTTCGGCGCGGCGGAGAAGAGCGAAGTCCACCTGTCACAACCGGACAAAATGGCCGGGTCGGTTGAACTGGAATGGGGACGGGTCCGCTGGTATCTCTCGGTAGATTTTAACGACCTCCCGACCAGCTACCGGGAAAATGGCAAGTACGCGCTGCGTTCGATCACCATGAACGGCGAAGAACTTGAGTTTTCCGAAGGCTTTACCGACTTGCATACCCGGCTGTACGAGCAGGTTCTGGCGGGCAACGGCTTCGGCATTGAAGCGGCGCGGCCTTCGATTGAACTGGTGCAGACCATCCGGCAGGCGGAGCTTTCTACCAATACCACCAACATGCACCCACTGCTCAAACGCTAGGCCGGTGATCGTATGTTCTCAACGTGGGCGCACCACCCGTGCGCCCCTACGAATCCTGACTATGTTGTTGGCGTTCTTGCAACTACTGGCTTAGACGGGGGAGACGATGAGCTATTTCGCCCATGAATCCGCTTATATTGACGACGGCGCCCAGATCGGGGATAACACGAAAATCTGGCATTTTTGCCATGTGATGTCCAGTGCGGTCATCGGCACAGGCTGTTCGCTGGGGCAGAATGTGTTCGTGGCGAACCAGGTCCGCGTCGGGAATCACGTCAAAATTCAGAATAATGTCTCGCTCTATGAGGGGGTGATTCTGGAAGACTATGTGTTCTGCGGCCCCAGCATGGTGTTTACCAACGTCAAAACGCCACGTTCGGCCTTTCCCCGCAATACCAGCGCCGACTACGCGCCAACCCTGGTCAAGCACGGGGCGAGTATCGGTGCAAATGCAACGGTGGTCTGTGGCGTCACGATTCACGAATGGGCGTTCATCGCCGCCGGAGCTGTCGTCACCAAGGATGTCCCGGCCTATGCCCTGATGGCCGGTGTGCCGGGGCGGATTATGGGTTGGGTGTGTGAATGCGGGGCAACCCTGGCCTTTAACGGAGACCCCTGGGCGATCTGCTCGGAATGTGGCAAGAAATACGAAAAAACCAGTTCGGATAGCATCCGGCGGGAGGAGTAACGATCATGGACGCGATTCAGCAAACGCAAATCCCGGTGCTTGATCTTTCACCGGAAATAGACCTGCTTTGGGACGAGATCAACGCCGCGATTCAGCGCGTGCTGCGTTCCGGGCACTTCATCATGGGCGCGGAAGTGAAGGCGTTTGAGACGCAGTTTGCCGCATACCTGGGCGTGAAACATGCGGTTGGCATGAACTCTGGCACGGATGCGCTGGTGATCGGGCTGCGGGCGCTGGGCGTTGGGGCGGGCGATGAAGTCATCACCACACCGTTCAGCTTTTTCGCCACCGCTGAGGCCGTGAGCATCATCGGGGCGACACCCGTATTCGTGGACATTGACCCGCGCACGTATAACCTGGACGCCGGGCAGATTGAAGCGAAAATCACAGAGCGGACGAAGGCGATTATGCCGGTGCATCTGTACGGACAATCCGCCGATATGGATGTCATCATGGAACTGGCCGGGAAATACGGCCTGAAGGTGCTGGAAGATACGGCGCAGGCCTTCAGCGGGGAATATCGCGGGCGCAAACTCGGCACGATTGGCGACGCGGGCGCATTCTCGTTCTTCCCCTCAAAAAACCTGGGGGCATACGGGGACGCCGGGATGTTCGTCACGGATGATGACGACGTGGCAACGATGGCGCGGATGCTGCGGGTACACGGTTCGCTCAAGAAGTACCATAACGAGGTGGTGGGCTATAACTCGCGGATGGACACCATGCAGGCGGCGATTCTCGGTGTGAAGCTGCCGCATGTAGACGGGTGGAGCGAGGCACGTCGAGCAGCGGCGAAGCGGTATAACGATCTGCTCGGCGACATTCCGGGGCTGACACTGCCCTACGAAGCGCCGGAAGCGCGGCATGTGTATCACCAATTCACCGTGCGGATTCCCGATAGGCTGCGCGACACGGTGCAGGCACGGTTGGCAGAGGCTGGGGTTTCCACGATGGTGTATTACCCGGTGCCAATCCACCAACTGCCGATTTACCAGGATTGGGACTATGACCTGCCAGAGGCCGAGAGCGCGGCGGGCGCGGTGATTAGCCTACCGATCTGGCCGCAAATCACGCCGGAAATACAGGAACGAGTGGCGGGGGCGCTGCGGGCGGCACTGGGTTAGGCATTTTCGAGATACGTGTATCTAAAAAGCGGAGGCATAAAACCTCCGCTTTTTGCTTTATTTCGCGTGATGCACTTGCAAACTGCGTACCGTGAGCGGCTTTTCCCGTAAAGCACGAATCCCTTGCACGGCGGCCATTGCTGCGCTTAAGGTCGTCAGAATCGGGATGCCGTACTGGTGGGCGGCGCTGCGCATCAGTGCACCGTCCAGGTGACCCTGGCGACCTCGCGGGGTGTTAATCACCAGCCCCACCTCCCCCGCCCGCATCCTGTCAACGATATTGGGGCTACCTTCACTCGGCTTGTTGATGACTCGCACTGGCAGGCCAACCAGTTCCAGCATCCGTGCCGTCCCAAGCGATGCAGCCAGTTCAAATCCCAACTGATGCAGATCACGGGCGATTTTGACCACCGCGCCTTTATCAAAGTCATTCACACTGATATACACGACCCCATCCTGTGGCAGCGATGAGCCAACGGCAATCTGCGACTTCACAAAGGCATGGCCGAAACTGGCGGCATGACCCATCACTTCGCCAGTCGAGCGCATTTCCGGTGTCAGACGGGCATCCACGCCAGGGAACTTCTGGAAGGGCAACACGGCCTCTTTAACAAAAAAGCCGTTCACAGGCGGTTCGTCGGTGAAACCAATCTCTGCGAGGGTTTTCCCGGAGGCAATCTGCGCGGCGTAACGTGCCAGGGGATGCCCGGTGGCTTTGCTCACAAACGGCACAGTGCGGCTGGCACGAGGGTTGACTTCCAGCACATATACCACATCATCCTTGATGGCGAATTGGATGTTGAACAGCCCTTTGACACCTAACGCCAGCCCCAAGCGCCGGGTCTGTTCGCGGATGATCTCAATGTGGTACAGGCTGATCTTGTAGGGGGGCAGGACACAGGCCGAGTCGCCGCTGTGGATACCCGCCTGTTCGATGTGCTGCATAATCCCGCCGATAGTGACATGTTCACCATCGCAAAGGGCGTCCACATCCACCTCAAAGGCGTCATCCAGGAACTGGTCAATCAGCACCGGATGGCCGCCCCAATCGGTATTCTCGGCCAGCCATTCGAGCAGTCCCGCCTCATCAAAGATGATCGCCATCCCCCTGCCCCCCAGCACGTAGCTGGGACGCACCAGCACCGGGTAGCCGATACCACTGGCGGCACTAATGACCTCTTCACGAGTCCGGGCAGTTGTGCCTTCCGGTTGGCGGATGTCCAGGTCACGCATAAGCGTGTTAAATCGCTGGCGGTCTTCGGCGAGATCAATCGTTTCCACCGGAGTCCCCCAGATGGGCGCACCCGCCGATTGCAAACCCTGGGCGATGTTGAGCGGCGTTTGCCCGCCGAACTGCACCAGCACGCCGTCTGGTTGCTCTTTTTCGATGATGTTCAGCACATCTTCCACCGTGAGCGGCTCGAAGTACAGGCGGTCTGCCGTATCGTAATCGGTACTAACCGTTTCTGGGTTACAGTTGACCATGATCGTCTCGTAGCCCATGTCCTTGAGGGCATAACAGGCGTGGACACAGCAGTAATCGAACTCAATCCCCTGACCGATACGGTTTGGCCCACCACCCAGGACGATCACTTTGCGATTCTGCGTGGGTTGCGTTTCGTCGTCCTGCTCGTAGGTCGAGTACAGGTAAGGCGTATGCGCCTCAAATTCGGCGGCGCAGGTATCCACCCGATAGAAGCTGGGAGTTACACCCAGCGCGGCACGACGAGCGCGAACGGCCTCCTCACGGGTTTGACTGAGTTGGGCAATATGGGCATCACTGTAGCCGAAGCGCTTCAATTTCATAAAATCGGCTTGGTTGAGGTGTTCTAGTCTGAGCTTCTTTTCAGCAATGGTCTGCTGAAGGCGCAGCGTATCGGCCATCTGCTGTACAAACCAGGGGTCAAAGCCGGTTTGCGTGCTGATTTCATCGGCTGCTGTATGGCCGAGCATGGCCGACGCGACCTGGAACAGCCGCTGCGCTGTCGGCACTTTGAGGGCTTCGGGCGGGGTGGCGGCCTGCTTGTAACCAAACCCCATCATACCAATATCGAGTGCCCGCACCCCTTTTTGTAGCGCCTCCGGGAACGTGCGGCCTATTGCCATCACCTCCCCAACGGCCTTCATCTGCGGCCCCAGAACGGTGTTTACACCCCGGAATTTCTCAAAATTCCAGCGTGGAATCTTGACCACCACGTAATCCAGCGACGGCTCGAAACTGGCGGGTGTCACACGGGTAATGTCGTTAGGGATTTCATCCAGGCGGAAGCCGACGGCCAGCAGCGCGGCAATCTTGGCGATGGGGAAGCCGGTAGCTTTACTCGCCAGCGCCGATGACCGCGAAACACGCGGGTTCATCTCGATCACATAGACCTCGCCATCATCTGGATTAATCGCAAACTGGACATTCGCACCGCCAGTTGCCAGCCCGACGCGATCCAGCACAGCTTTCGCCATATCGCGCAGACGTTGTAGTTCCTTGTCAGTCAACGTTTGCACGGGAGCAACCGTGATACTATCGCCGGTATGCACACCCATCGGGTCGAGGTTCTCAATTGAACATACGACGACAAAATTGCCGCTGGCATCGCGCATGACTTCGAGTTCATACTCTTTCCAGCCGAGCAAACTCATATCCACCAGGACTTCATGTACCGGGCTAAGTTTCAGGCCGCGTTCAGCCACCTCGCGCAGTTCATCCGGACTATAAGCCACGCCGCCGCCCGAACCGCCGAGCGTGAACGAGGGGCGCACCAGCACCGGATAGTTGAGCATCTCCGCCGCCTGCAGCGCATCTTCTATCGAGCCAACCACAGCGCTGCGAGGGGACTTGAGGCCGATTTCGGTCATGGCGTCTTTGAAGAGTTGGCGGTCTTCGGCCAACTCGATGCTGGCAACCGATGCGCCAATGAGTTCGATGCCGTATTTATCAAGAATGCCTTGCTCCCGCAGCGCCAGAGCGAGATTCAGCGCCGTCTGCCCGCCGACTGTTGGCAGGATGGCGTCCGGCTTTTCGATTTCGATGATGCGCTCGCAGATTTCCGGTGTGAGGGGTTCGACATAGGTCGCATCGGCAAACTCCGGGTCAGTCATGATAGTGGCTGGGTTAGAGTTGACCAGGACGATGCGGTAGCCTTCGCGCCGGAGGACTTTACAGGCCTGCACGCCGCTGTAATCAAATTCGCAGCCCTGGCCGATGACAATTGGGCCGGAGCCAATCACCATAATGGTGTGAATATCCGTTCGTTTCGGCACGCGACACTTTCTATCAACTATGCATCTGATCCAGGAGCGATACAACACGGTGAAGCTGTTCGTCTAATTTTTGAATGTTCCGGTCTTTACCCACCATCAAATTGATGGGATGTGCAACATCATTGCGGAGATGAACCAATCCATTTAGTGTTTTTTCCGTCTTTTTCTTAGATGTTAGCTCCGACACATTGATCCTTTTACGTAACTTGGACTCTGCACCGATTATATTAACCATGTCAGATAAATAAAGGAGATGGATTATCTCAATCTCAATATCTTCCTGTTCCATTTTAGCAATTGCTTCTTCGATTTTGATCTTATTTAATGGATCAATGCTTTTCAAAATCTCTTGCTGCCTACCACGAAAATAATCTCCAATAAAGGACGCAATCAACATTTCGAGTTCAGAAAGTAAGGTAAAAATCAGCGTTCGGGCGGGGGGTTTATTAAAATCAGCGGGAGTGACAATGCCAATATCAATCCCTTGCGAATGACGCACCAACAAAATCGACTCTGTTCCCAAAGCAAATCGTTGAAGCGCCTGGGAAATAGGTGTATCGTGTTTAATCAGCCAATCTTCTGTAAGTGGAATAATACCATCTTGGCCTTGTCTAAGAAGGCCGATGACCTGGTCATTTTCAATGACAGGGACGGTGTCGATGCGTTCGCTTGCTATTCGTCCCCAGAGTAATTCAAGAGATTCTTTGCCATCCCAATATAACCATTGCGTACGGGGAGTCATAATTGTTTCGATGGTAAAAGCACGTTCAACCAGTGACCAGGATGAATGCATCGTTAGTTATTTCCTTTAGCATTGGCGTAGAATATCGAAAACATCAGGACTTCATCCAGAATTATGAAAGCAACCCCATAGTTCCCTACATCCCGCTCAAACCTTCAGCACTTTGGTCGGCTTGAGGCGGATAATCGCCATATCGAGTTTTGACCATTCGGCGATGTCTTTTTCAGCCTGTTCGCCGGATTCATAACGGTGAGTAACCTGTTTCAGCCAGCGCAGGCCGGGGTCTTCCTCGACGGTCATCGTTCCTTTGATGAGATAACCGCCGCCATCGCCAGTATCACCGCCAATCGTCACCGCGCCTTTGGGGTTGGCCTGAATGTAGTCGATTTTCGCGGTGTTGCGCACACTGATTAAGATGATGTCGTCGCCATCCACATCAAACCAGACCGGCACGGTATGGGGATAACCTTCGCGGTCTATGGTGCTGATACGGGCCAGCAGCGGCTTCTTCAGGAATTCACGAACGGAATCGGTCAGCATGGTTGGGTTTACCTTTCCGGGTTGGGTGATTCATATTTTATGCGACAGATCAATGCAGGGGTGCGGTAATGACGCTCACATTGTCGCTGATTTTGCGCGGGATTTCACGGGACAATTTTTAAGGAGGGGGTGGAGGTGTTGTGAAAACTCTACAAGCGCGAAGTCATTTTTATAAATAGCCAGTTTCGGGCTACCAGTTCAGATATTTCCTCAGAAGGGAATCCTAATTCAACCAAAAAGCATATTTGGAGAATCCATTTCGTTTTCTGAACATAACTATACATTTGCTGAATATCTGTAATAACGCATTTCCCCTTGTTGACGTGATGGGTGAGATGGTTTCTCGTATCCCTTAATGTTTTGACAAAGATGTCGCGATTGTCGATAAGCAAATTAACCTGCTCAGCGCAAGGTTCCAAGACTTCGTCAAGTATCAATCTGAGCCTGGTCTTTAGGCTATATTCATTGGCAAATGCAATTCTACTCCGCAAGCTCTCTACGAATTCGGAATTCGATATGTTCGGTATCGCATCGAGGAGTATCTTCTTAACCATCTTGAAGTCAGAGTGGGATAGGTATTCCCCATTGTGTACCAAGCGATGGTAAGCTTCTAATGCTTGTACCAGCAGCAGAAATTGGACTTGCATATACATCAAAGGCTCAAATAACACGGAAAAATATAATTCAGTTACCTCTTTAAGGACTGTAGATTTCGCAAACCATGTCTTTAAATATTTCTCAAAGTCATTTGAAATATCCTCAAATGTGAACAACATTAATCTGGGATGGTCTACAGGGGATATTTTCACAGGTCTAGTTACCGGGAAAAACACGCGAATCGTTTGTTTACTCTCTGGAATCATGCCGTCGACGGTCAGGGGATACACAGCGCGTCCTACACCCAAACTGATGAAGTTCTGGATAGGATGGAAGGTATCGGTCATCAGCTCGTGAAAATGGACAGCTTTGCTTACTTTTGCAGTGATAACCACATCCTGAGAAAATGTAATTTCTCGAATGTCTTTATGAAATCCAAACCTATGCCAGACCGTAATTCTACAATGATCCAATTCGGCCTCGAATGTTGGAGGACGTCTAAAACATGCCGTATATTCTTCGGGAGATTTGTCCTCATTTATGGTGAAACCGCTATTGCCGATCCATTCTTCAAGATTTGAGTAGGACACCGAAAGAGTATCAAAAATAATGTCAACACCACTTGTAAAATGATGTCCTTCAAAGACGCACATCACATCATACCAGGAGCTATCGAATGTGATGTCCCGCCATACATGCCTAGTAAACGGGCCGGTACATTTATATAGAGTTATTTTCTTGGCATCTGCTGTTACCCCTTGTATGATTTCCACTGAACCGACCCTCTGAGTAGATTTTGTCTCAAAGGTACCTGTGAGTTCAAGTCTGGCATCTTCCAGTGGATCAAATTTCAGGGTACCTGGAACTGTATTATCAGGGTCGTTTGGGAGCCACCAGATACCAATGTGTTGAAATGCTTCCATCAATCAACATTCCTAATGTCAGTCGCGAGGAATAAAAGCGCACTCTGGCTACCAACGCGCTTTGCCTTCGTGTGGGTTTATCACTCCAGCATAAGCCCGATTTGCCCAACGGGTAACTAAACTTCAAACAACCTTGCCACATCCAGCGCGAAGCCAGGAAGCGAATCACCTCCTCCACGCTTTGTCCTGTACCCTATTATGCACCGCATCTACGAACGCATCAAATAGGTAGAGCGAGTCGTGCGGGCCGGGCGCGGCTTCCGGGTGATACTGCACGCTGAAGATGCCCTGCTCGACATGCCGAAGCCCCTCCACCGTATTGTCGTTCAAGTTGATGTGCGTGATTTCCGCGCCGCTCAGGTCACTATCCGGTGTGACGGCGAATCCGTGATTGTGTGAACTGATTTCGACGACATTCGTCAAGAGGTTTTTCACCGGCTGGTTGCCACCGCGATGTCCGAAGCACATTTTCTTAGTGTGTCCCCCCAGCGCGAGGCCGATAATCTGGTGTCCCAGGCAAATGCCAAAAACCGGCGTTTTGCCCGCTAGGTAGCGCACGTTTTCAATCGCGTAGGTTACAGCAGCCGGGTCGCCAGGGCCGTTGCTGAGGAATACGCCTGCCGGGTTCAGTGCCAGCACGTCGACAGCAGGCGTTTGTGCCGGGACAATCGTCACTCGCAGCCCGCGATCCGTCATCAACCGCAGGATATTTCGCTTAATGCCAAAATCATAAGCCACAATCAGCGGGCCGGATGGGTCGTAGTGATGGTCACGATACCACTGTGGATCGCTGCGCTCCGTCCAGTTGTAGGGTTCAGGAGTCGTCACAGCATCCACCAAATTCCAGCCGGACATATCGGGAGAAGTCCGCGCCAGTTCGACCAGCGCCGCCGGGTCTTGCGCGGATTCACTATGCGCGATGGCCGCCCGCATCACCCCCTGGGAGCGGACATGCCGCACCAACGCCCGTGTCGCCACTTCAGAAATGCCGATCACGCCCTGGGATTTCAGGTATTCATCCAGCGTGCCGCGTTCGCGCCAGTTGCTCACCACCGGACTGAGTGACCGCACCACAAAACCCGACACCCACACCCGGTTCGACTCCACATCTTCCAGATTGACACCGGTATTACCAACATGTGGCACGGTCATGGTCACAATCTGCTTGTAGTAGGAGGGGTCGGTCAGGATTTCCTGGTAGCCGGTCATGGCGGTATTAAAGACCAGTTCGCCGGTTTCTATGCCTTCCATGCCGAAACCTTCCCCGGTGAAAATAGTGCCGTCTTCCAGTGCCAGAACAGCCAGCATGTGCGGTTTCCTCTCGCCGTTCATAATGTCTTGTGCGATGTTAATCATCGTTGACAAGCAGGAAGTTTGCCAGGGTAAAAACCGTGTCAAATGAATTTGACAACGGTAACTGAGAATGCTATGCTCAGAATAATTGATAACATCAGCATAAAGTGATGGTGTGCGTCTGCCCGGATGCAACGCACATAACTGGGAAAGCCGGTGGAAGTCCGGCACTGTGCCCGCAACGGTGATCCGTCAAGACGGAAAGTCCGAGTTCCTACCTACACTTTTGCTCGTGTATTACCTTCGTGTGCAAAGGGAAGCGAGCGTGGAAAAAGTTTACGAACCCATTCCCGCCCCACAGCGGGCTTTTTATTTCTCAAACGGAACCTTCCACCCCGGTATTTTCCTCTGCCACAAGCTCGTTTACCACTCAATTTGGAGGAAATCACCATGAAACATCCGTTTATTCTACTATTCGCACTGGCAGCGCTCCTGGTGGGTATACCGATTCTGGCGCAGGATGCCAACCTCATTGATAGCTGTGTGACCAGCTACGACTCAACCGTCGATTACTTCCCGGAAAAGATCGAACTGGCTCACACCGATGGGTTCACCGTTGAATATTTCAACAACTACAAAGTTGTCACCGTCGGCACGCCCTGGTTCGGTGCGGAAACCCCGCTGCAATATGTCCTCGTTCAATGTGGGACGCCCGCCCCGGAGGACTATCCCGACGCCCAGATCGTTGAAATTCCGGCGCAATCAGTTGTTTCACTATCTACCAGTTTCCTGCCCCACTTGACGAGCCAGAACGTGCTGGATCGCCTCGTCGCGGTGGATACGTCACTATACACCCATAATCAGGTGGTCATTGACAAAGTGGCCGCCGGGGAAGTTGCGGAAATTGGCGGTGGGGGCAGCGGCGACGTGAACCTGGAAGTATTGATTGACCTGCAACCAGGTCTGGTGCTGACGCAGCGGTTCAGCGGGGATGACACCACCTACCCTGCCATGCTCCAGGCCGGGATTCCGGCGGTCATCGTACCGGATTTCCTGGATGCCTCCCCATTGGGGCAAGCCGAATGGGGAAAGTATATTTCACTGTTCTTCAACACCGAAGGCAGCGCCCAGACCGACTATACCGCGATGGCTGGCCGCTATACCGAAATCGCTGAGATGGCTTCAGCAGTGGAGAACCGCCCGACGGTTTTCGCCAATACCCCCTATAACGAAACGTGGTACATGCCCGGTGGGAAGAGCTACCTGGCCCAACTCCTGGCCGACGCGGGCGCGGACTATCTGTGGGCGGACGATGAGTCCACCGGCAGCCTGTTCCTGGATTTTGAAACGGTGTTCGAGACCGCAGTGGACGCGGATTACTGGGTAAACGCCGGGTTCTTCTGGCAGAGCTTGAACGACGCACTGGCCGAGGACGTACGCTATGCTGAGTTCAGCGCGTTCCAGAACGGGAACATCTACTCCAATAATGCGCGGGTGAATGCCAACGGCGGAAGCGATTATTTCGAGTCCGGCATCGCCAACCCGGATGTGATCCTGGCCGACCTGGTACGCATTTTCCACCCGGAACTGCTGCCTGACCATGAACTCGTATACTATCGTCAATTGACGCTGAACGACTAAACCTGTCTGGTTAAGTGGGGCGTGAAATGTCGCGCCCCACTGATGAGTAAAAACGATGGAAACCACACAAACCTATACCTCCACTACTGCGGTGACATCCCGCCCCACCTCCTGGCCGAAACTGGGCACACGTCGGTTGGCGTTGCTGACGTTAGCCGTGCTACTGGTAAGTGCGTTCCTGCTCAGTATCGCTACCGGTTCGGTGAATATCCCGATAGGCGATGTGCTGAAAGTGCTGACCGGCACAGAACCGGCGAAAGCCACCTGGACAGTCATTATTCAGGATTTCCGCCTGCCAAAAGCCTTAGCCGCAGTATTGGCAGGAGCGGCGCTGGCGGTCAGTGGCCTACAAATGCAGACCTTGTTCCGTAATCCGCTAGCGGGGCCGTACGTGCTGGGTGTGAGTTCCGGGGCGAGCCTAGGCGTTGCCATCGTGATTCTGGTCATCGGCACAACTGGCTCGGTGATGCTGGCCGGAGTCGGGCTGTTTGGCGATTTTGGGCTGGCCTTTGCCGCTTGTCTGGGTTCAGCTCTAGTCATGGGGGTTGTGCTGCTGGCAGCGCGGCGGGTGGAGAGCAGTGTCACACTCTTGATTCTGGGGCTGATGTTCGGTTATGCGGTCAGTTCAGTGGTGAGTTTGCTGTTGCACTTCAGCCTGGCGGAGCGTATTCAGGCGTATGTAAACTGGACGTTCGGCAGCTTCGGTGGTGTGACCTGGAATCAGATGAAGGTTTTTGCGCCAGCAGTAATCGCCGGGCTGCTGCTGGCCTGGCTGCTAGCAAAACCCCTGAATGCCTTGCTGCTGGGCGATGCGTATGCAACCAGTATGGGACTCAACGTCCGACGGGCGCGGGTCTGGGTTGTCCTGAGTACGGCACTGCTGGCAGGCACGGTGACGGCCTTCTGCGGACCAATCGGATTCCTCGGCATTGCAGTCCCTCACCTGAGCCGTGGGCTGCTCAACACGTCTGACCACCGGGTGCTGATTCCGGCGGTGGGGCTACTCGGCGCGGCTACCGCACTGATTGTAGACCTGATAGCGCAAGTACCGGGTAGTCAGATTGTGCTGCCGCTCAACGCGGTGATGGCGCTGGTTGGCGCTCCAGTGGTAATCTGGGTGATTCTACGCCAGCGTAGTGTGCGGACATCCTTCGCATCATGACCACAACAGTCCTCACCACCCAAAACCTCGCGGTGGGCTACATTGCACCCCGTAAACCAGCACGCCTCATCGCCGGGGACATTAACGCCGTGTCTCAGGCGGGGGAAATGGTGTGCCTGATCGGGCCGAATGGCGCGGGCAAATCCACGCTGCTACGGACACTGGCCGGGATGCAAAAACCACTGGCAGGGCGAGTCCTGCTGGCAGGAGACGAGATACACACGTTGCCGCCTAGCGAACGCGCCAAACGCCTTAGCATCGTGCTGACCGAGCGCGTGCAGGCAGGGATGCTTTCCGCCTACGAACTGGCGGCATTAGGGCGGCATCCCTACACCGATTGGTCAGGGAAACTCTCAGAACAAGATGAGGCAGTGGTGCGCTGGGCAATTGAGGCTGTCGGCGCGGTGGAACTGGCGAACCGCCCGGTGAACGAACTCAGCGACGGCGAACGCCAAAAAATCATGATCGCCCGCGCGCTGGCACAGGAACCGGCACTCATCATTCTGGATGAACCCACCGCCTTCCTCGACCTACCCCACCGGGTGGAAGTTATGCGGCTGCTACGGCGGTTAGCCCGCGAAACCGGGCGGGCCGTGCTGCTTTCGACTCACGATCTTGACCTGGCGCTGCGGCTGGCGGATCGGTTGTGGCTGATGCCGGGAGACGGCAGGCTGCATACGGGCGCGCCGGAAGACCTGGTTCTCAGCGGCGCTTTGGGAAATGCGTTCCACAGCACCGGAGTCATGTTTGATATGCACAGTGGCACATTCACCGTGCAAGAGGCTTACCGGGGAAATATCGCACTGAGCGGAGATGGGATGGCCGGGGAATGGGCGCGACGGGCGCTGGAACGTGCCGGTTACGCCATCGCAACCAACGGCAGCCCAGCCTTAGCGCGGATTGAGGCGATAGACAACACGCCTCCCTGCTGGCGATTGATCCAGGGCAACAACGCACAAGAATACACCACTTTAGGCGATTTACTGGTGGCGATGCATACCATCCCCCTATCAGGCAGCCAGTGAGATGAGAACTCAGCCGGATTTTGCGCTGACTCGCTCCATAAACCGTGCCACATCGATAATGTACCGAATATGTGTCCCCTCGCCAATGAGTTCATGATTGTCCCAGGCGCGTACTGCGAATGTCACCCGTTTGCCATCCACAGCCGTGACTTCCGCTTCCGCCCGCACGGTGAGACCAAGCGGAGTCGCGGCCAGGTGCTTCACATCCAGCGCGATACCAACACTGGACTGGCCCGCGGACAGCGAAGATTCGAGCGCCGTCACCGCCGCCCCTTCCATCAGGGCAATCATGGCGGGCGTAGCGTAGACATCCAGTCCACCGCTGCCCATGTGCTTTGCGGTTAAATCCGCTGTAACGATGCGTGTTTTTTCGCCTTTGATGCCCGGTGTGATACTCATTCTTCAACCTTCCGTTTTGACTTGGCTTTCCGTTTATCTGGTTCAAAATATCCTAATGGGGGGTCATCCGGCAGGTAATTTACCCGTATCTTATCCCCTATTGCCAGAAAATCATAACGACGTTTTCCGACTTCCTGATAGGCATCGTGATTATCCCCATACTGGTATCCCACGCAGTAGACTTTGCGTCCACTGGCGTTTTTGTCTATCCAGCGATGGGTGACAACCCCTTCACCCGTCAGGTTATCCTGCCGAAAACGCACCATGATACGCCAATCCCGCCAGGCCAGATAGAAGAAATAGAGCGCAGCCAGCAACATCAGAGGCGAAGCGACCATAATGATAATCGCATTGGTTTCGGTTCGGCCTGTGTCTCCACCAATCAGAAAATCCATACCCCAGACCCACATCACGAACCCCAGGCCGAAAACCCCCAGACATAACAGGCCAAACAGCACCCAACCCCGCAGGTCTTCCGAAGTGGCCGGTTTGACCATCCTGTTAGATGGTTGGGGCGAAGAAACATGATGATCGGCATTCATTATCAACCCTGAACCTTAACTTCATGACCGGACATGTTATCCGTTCATTATAGCAATGATCCCGATTTTCATAGCGAAATCTGCACAAAAGTTTTGAGGTGTTTCAGCTAAACATGCTATAGTCAAGGAAAGGTAACTTTTTGATCTACTCACTAAAATGGGTACGGTAATTAAGCCCTGGTTTGAGTAGAAACTTGTTTCAATAAAATGAATTGAGAGCATATGCTATGGTCGCTGTACTAAAACCTGAAACTGTCGTCCGCACCACCTGTCCATATTGTGGTGTGGGCTGCCAGATCAATCTGCACATTAAAGATCGTGTGGTCTACCGGGTCAGTGCACCCTATGATGCGCCGACCAATCACGGGAATCTGTGTGTAAAAGGTCGCTTCGGGCACGAGTTTCTGTGGCATCCTGACCGGTTGAAAACCCCTTTGATCCGGCGCAATGGTCAGCTTGAAGAAGCCACCTGGGACGAGGCACTGGATACTATCGCGGAAAAGTTCACCACGATCAAAGCAGAAAGCGGGTCGGATGCGTTCGCCTTCTTCGCCAGCGCAAAGTGTACTAACGAAGAAAATTACGTGATGCAAAAGCTGGCGCGGCAGGTCATCGGGACGCACAACATTGACCACTGCGCCAGATTGTGACACAGCAGCACCGTTACAGGCCTCGTGCAGGCCTTCGGCAGCGGCGCAATGACCAACTCAATTGGCGATATTACGCAATCTAAAGCAATCCTGGCGATTGGAACCAATACGACCGAGCAGCACCCAGTCCTCAGCCTGCAAATCAAGAAAGCTGTGCGGCAGTATGGCGCGCAACTCATCGTGGCTGATCCGCGCCGTATTGAACTCACCGACTTCGCCGTACTACACCTCCAGCACAAAGCGGGGACGGACCTGGCATTGCTCAATGGGCTAGCATATATCATCCTACAAGAAAATCTCTATGACGCCGATTTCATCACCGAGCGGACAGAGAATTTCGAGTTGTGGCAGGCAGCGGTTGAGACGTATCCACCGGAGCATACCAGCGCCATTACCGGCGTGCCAGTTGAGAACATTGTACAGGCAGCACGGATTTACGGCAGTAACCATCCCGCAAGCATCTTCTACGCGATGGGCATCACCCAGCATACGGTCGGCCATCAGAACGTGCTGGCGGTCGCTAACCTGGCGATGCTGACCGGCAATATGGGCGTGTCGGGCGGCGGTGTGAATCCGTTACGCGGGCAAAACAACGTGCAGGGCGCGTGTGATATGGGCGGTCTGCCGAATGTATATCCCGGCTATCAGTCGGTAGCTGACGAGGCGATTCGAGGGAAATTCACGGCGTATCACGGCACCGACCAGCCCCCCGCGAAAGCAGGGCTGACGATCACGGAGATGATGACCGCAGCCCATGACGGACGGGTGCGGGCGATGTATATCATGGGCGAGAATCCCGCCATGAGTGACCCAAATTCAAAGCACATCCACGAATGCCTGGAAAAGCTCGAATTCCTGGTCGTACAGGACATCTTCCTTAACGAAACAACCGAATTCGCGGATGTGGTACTCCCGGCGGCGGCCTTCGCCGAGAAAGACGGCACGTTCACGAACACGGAGCGCCGGGTACAGATGGTTCGTAAGGCATTTGATCCCCCTGGCGAGGCGCGATCTGACTGGCAGATTCTCAGTGAATTGGCACAGCGGCTGGGCGCTAAGGGGTTCGCCTATACATCTGCGTCCGAGATTATGGACGAAATCGCCGAAGTGACTCCGATCTACGGAGGCATACAATTCGCACGACTGGAAGGCGACGGCCTGCAATGGCCCTGCCCCACCCCAGAACATTCCGGCACGCCGATTTTGCATGTGGGCAAATTCTCACGCGGCCTGGGGCACTTCAGTCCGGTGCATCACCAGGAGGCAGTTGAGATGCCGGATACCGAGTATCCGTATATGTTGACTACTGGGCGCATCCTCCAGCACTGGCACACCGGAACGATGACCCGGCGCGTGAGCGGGCTGAGTATCATCGCACCGGAGGAACGGGTTGAGATCAATCCTGGCGACGCGGAAAAGCTGGGAATCGCGGATGGGGATTGGATTCGTATCGTATCCCGGCGTGGATCGGTGAAGGCACGGGCACACGTATTCGATAGGCCACGCCCAGGGCTGGTCTTCATGACATTCCACTTCGCCGAGGCGCTGGGAAATATCCTGACCAACAACGTGGTTGATCCAGTTTCCAAGATACCGGAATACAAAGTGTGCGCGGTGAAGATCGAGAAAGCGGAGGAGGGATAGGCATCCAGGTAAAACAAGTTACCCTATCTTTTCAACGCGGGCGAGGCGGTGCTTCGCCCCTACAAATCTTATCCATTTTTAGTGGGTTATTTTTGACTACGGGTATTCGTGGTGGCTGGGTTTCATGCAGCCCACACCAGGTACTTTGCCACATCGGGAGGTAAATTTGCGGCATATCGCTCTATAAATTACTGCTCAGGTCAGGCCAATGAGGGGAAAAACGAGCGTTTCTCTTGCAATCGTGACGAATATGGGGGACACTGCACGGAATCCTTATTTAAAAATGGGTCATTCAATATAACTCAACCTCTTAGTTAAACCCTTCACCTGTTCCATTTGTTTCGACGCCATACAGCGATACAGTTCACAACAACCCCATAGTAACTAAGCGATATATGCAACGTTTTGAAACTTGCTTCCGTATAGGATGTTACCGGTTATTCATGTTTAGGGAGAGGGAATCATGGATCGAGCCAGTATTCTTATTGAAGCTGATGAACTTCTAGCCAAAATAGACGATAGCAATCTGCGTATATACGATGCCACTATCAGGTTCTTCAGAAAAGATACCGAAGCCACTGCTTTCGAACAGTATCAAAATGCTCATATCCCCGGCGCTGCCTTCTTTGACCATCAGCTATTTTCAGATTCCACGAATCCGTATATGTACATGGTGTTGCCTGAAGATGCTCTTGCTGAGCAAATCGGCAGATTTGGCATTGCTAAAGAATCAGAAGTCATTTTCTATGGCATCGACATGCTACCCGCCGCGACTCGCGCATGGTGGTTACTGCGTTATGCCGGCCATAACAATGTACGGGTACTGAATGGGGGGTTAGCTACTTGGCGGGCCGCTGGCGGCAAAATCGAAAATGGAACGAATCAATATCCGCCAACGGCTTTTAAGTGCAGTCTCCGCCCCCATATGTTTGTCAACAAGAATGATGTTCTGGCGGCAATGAACAATGAGACCATCAAGACAGAATATACCTTACCCGTCGAAATGTATGGCGGGGCTTACATTCCAGGGTCTTCCTTCCTGGATGCAACTGACTTGATGAAAGAGATGGGTTCATTTAAGCCTGCTGATGATATTGTATCCAAGATCGAAGTTGATCCACGCTATAAACAGACGATTACCTACTGCGGTGGGGGTATTGCGGCGACGGTCAACGCAATCGCACATTTGATGGTAGGGAATGAAAATGTTGCCGTCTATGATGGCTCCTTGACCGAATGGATGGGCGAAGGATTGCCCACCGCCAATATTAAAGACGAAAAATAGAAGGGATATGGGAAAAATGTGAGTCACGGAAGAAAAATGGTTCTTTAAATACGGCGAAATCTTACGTAAAAACGAAGGTTTATGCCGCATCGCGGATTTTTGCTTCCATTGCCGTGATTGCTGCAAAGTGAGTGGTCAGCCATCAGTTTTCAGTGGTCAGTAAAAGCAGTACTGAGACTTGGTGAGTGGTCGGTAGTCTGTCATTGGTTGTAGGTTATCCGTGCATGATGGGCAGGGTTATTTATTAGTTCCACAGTACCACAAAATAGATTTCAGATGATGATTTATTCCAGCAAATGATACAGTGTTGATAGTGCCACGATAGCCGTATCATGGCTCTTGATGCAACCACCCCACCCATAATCGAAAACTTCCTCAAGTAGTGGCATAGATGTACTCCGTCATAGATTGGTGTGGTATAGTTTGTGTGATAAATCATTGTCCACCTTACACTATCCTGCACTTGAGCTGGGAGTATTCTGCTATGGTCGCCGCATCCCGACTATCCCCGGAACGCACCGTCCGCACCACCTGTCCATACTGCGGTGTGGGCTGCCAAATGAACCTGCATATCCGCAATAACACGATTTACCGGGTTGAAGCCCCGTTCGATGCCGCGCCCAATTACGGCAATCTATGTGTGAAAGGGCGTTTCGGGCTGGACTTCACTACCCACCCACGCCGTATCACCACGCCGCTCATCCGTAACGGCGGCCCTGGCGAGTTCCGCGAGGCAACCTGGGAAGAGGCACTGACTCTGGTCAGTGAAAAGCTGGCGGGGATTGTGCGTGAAAGCGGTGGCGACAGCGTGGCAACGTATGCTTCCGCCAAAGCCACTAACGAGGATAACTACGTTTTCCAGAAGTGGGTACGGGCAGTGATGAAGACCAACAATGTCGACCACTGCGCCCGCCTGTGCCACGCCGGGAGCGTGACCGGACTCACCCTGAGTATCGGTTCGAGCGCGATGAGCAACAGCATCGCGGAAATGGAACACCTGGACACGTTCATCGTGACCGGGAGCAACACCACCGAGACGCACCCGGTTATTAGCCTGTTTCTGAAAAAAGCGGCGCGGCAGAACGGCG
>JACKCH010000011.1 GCA_020634115.1 Anaerolineaceae bacterium | reverse complement strand
TGCGGGCGCGGCTGGTGGGGTTGACATCGGTCACGGTGAACTGGTTGACCGCCAGGAAGTCGTTCTCGCCGAGGCGGTCGGGGTCGAATGCCGCCAGCCACACCTTGTCATGCCGAAGCTGCCCGCCGTCACGGTAGGTGACATCCACGCCTTCGGTGAACAGGCGGTGGAAAGCGCGGTTGTTGACGACCGGGTTCTGGCCGGGTGTACGCTGGACTTTGCGGAGGGCTTCCTCAATGACTGCGGGGCGGGCGCTGCGGGGGATGTGGCCGTTGATGCGGTCGAGCGCCGCCCACAGCCGACCAACGAGCAGGACTTCGCCGTAAGACTCCCGTTCGGCGGCGGGTTCGCCGGGGGCGATGTCCCCGCCATGCACATAGCCGTAGCCGACCTCGCGCAGCCAGTCAATCGCGGCCTGTTCGACGGTGTTTTCGTTAAAGCGCATGTATTCTCAACCTCAATCTGGCACCATATGACCTAACACACTCTCATTTTATGTGCCTGCCTCTGCCGTTGGTTTTCTCTCATCCGTTGATTTTCTGGCAATCAGGAACTTTACTACATTTGTGGTCATCTCAGCCTTTGTGGCGTCATCTTTAATGTCTTCAATGATTTTGAACGAGAGCAGGATATTCTGGACATCTAGCAAACTGTCATGATATTCTTTTAACTGTCGAACTGTGCGGTTGTATAGGTAGAAAAATACACTAGCGATAAAATTGATGAGAATGCCTGCTGTCGCAGAAATCAACCCCACTGTCTGGTTGTCGTTATTATTCAAAGCTACTATTACCCCACCAAATACGAATGCAAACCCGACAATTCCAGCGGCTAACGAGGCTCGAAAACTATTTCTCGTGTGAATTTTGACTAGCGTATAATATTCTCCTAGATTCTCAACATTGATCTTCACTAGGCGATTGAAATACGACGTTTCACTTTCAGATTCTGGCAATTGTCTTTGGATGCGTTGTTTTGCCTCAATCATCTCAATCTCGCTTATGTCACCTGAACGTCGATTAAGAAGATAAATCGCCCAGAAGCATAGAACTACAAGTGAAATACCCACGAAACTTATTGCTGAATCCAGAACCGCTTCACGCATAGAATCGCTATAAGGATATTGATCAAGTTGCCCCTTATACACCAAGAGCATTATAATAAAAATAGATATTATAACTATTATCGTATATATTGCACGCTGTTTGTAGTGATTTTTAACCCTCTTTTGAAGCCAGCTCTTTCGAAGTTCAAGCTGCTTATCTTCGAGTCTAGATATTTCTTCCTTGAGGTAGTTTATCTCAGACACATCTTGCAGAATTGGAAGATCAGTCATCTCCTCTTTTTTTTCTAACGGCTTTTGTCTCATAAGTTCCTCCTTTTATTTTTCTCTTTACCCTACCCGCAGTTCCCCGCTGACCAGCCGGGGCAGCAGCGCGTCGCGTGTTTCCGCCAGCGTGCGGGATTCAATGCGGTTTTCTTCTGCATGTTCGTACAATGGCGCAGATATTATATGAAAGGCTTCCATAAGTTCCGCTGACGGTATCACGATAGGCAAAGCTGCGATAATCTCAGGTGCAACAGCGGGATAGGCTGCACCGTCAGCCAAAGCCCCTAAGCGCTCAAATATTTCGGGGCGGATCAATGCGGCATGTAGAAAACTCCAAGAGTCATTTTGGGGTGTAAATACAGCAAATCCGGTAGAGGCAATCAAAAACGGGGAAGGATTCAAGCAAAGAAAGTAAGCTCCTCGATCTGGACGTACAGTGGAAAGCACAGTATCTCCGTGCCGCAAACGTCTTCTTGCTCTGCTGGGTTCTTCGCCTCGGATATAGGTTTTGATTATACCGATTTCACCTTTCATCACTTCTGATATTTCAATGTATTCGATTTGATCGAGCCTATCTCTTTTGCTGAGTGTCCAGACGTTAAAATCGGAAATATCCCCCAGCGTCCCTATTCCCCACCCTGCCGGAATCGGGCCAAGTTCACTGTCCTCGAAGTGGTCGGGGAACAGAGCAGCCGTCACGTCGTCCATACCAGCGGGCTGTTCGCCGCGTGCTTTGGCGTGTACCGGGTCGAAGTCCACGAACCACGATTTGAAGAGGGTGCGGGCGGTGGCTTCCAACATCGCATTCATGCGGCGGTTGGCCTCGATCTTCTGGCTGAAGTCAACATACATCTTTCCAATGAAAACCTGCTCGTGCAGAGGGGGAATTGGAATAACAAGGCGGTCGAAATCGGTCTTTCGCAAATGAGGAATTGTTGTACTGACAGTAAAAGCTGAGACTTGATTTTGAAAGTATTCTGACCGTAAGACAGCAAGCAGATAATGAGGGTGTACCAAGTTGCGGTTGACTCTCATGGCAATCATGTCTTGAGCCATGCAAAAATCAACAGGATTAGGGACTAAACAGACTGTTCCTCTGTATTCACCTTTGTTGGTATAATGTCGTCAGATTGTGGATGGCTTCGGAACCAATTGTCATAGGTAACTTTGGAAACGTAACGCAGATTGTCTTCAGTAGGGTAAAGGTGACTGTTACTAATGTTATATGTAGCGATTAAGGGTATACCGCTGTCCACCGTTGGGGGCGTTTTACCGCGATTATCTACTACATGAATCAACAGATCAGATAAAACATCATACTGCCAATCCTCAGGCACAGGCCTTATCCATGCGTTTCCTTCGCTTAATACCGCAGTTTTATCGCCCATTCACTAACCTTGATTTCTTATCTTGCGCCGCGACAAATTCCCGCACTTCGACCTGCACACCGGCTTTCACGGCAACCCCACCCCTGCTCGCTGCGCTCGTTTTCCCCTCGCCAAACGGAGAGGGGACGGAGAACCCCAGGTTCGGGAGGGATGAGGTGGTCAGGTGTCACCATCAGTTTCATCGTCCGGCAGGTTCGCCAGCAAGGTTTCAAGCTGCGGCTTCAGCGCCGGCAGGTCGTTTTCCACAATCTCCCAGATGCGCTCTAACCTGATGTCCCAGTAAACATGAATCACGAAGTTACGAAAAGCCGCAATCTGCCGCCAGGGGACTTCCGGGTACGCATCACGCAAGTCTGGACTGAGATTGCGGCTGGCTTCCCCGATGACTTCCAGGCTGCGTATCACCGCTTCCTGCCTCATGCGATCCGTCATAAAGGCTTCGTGTCCAGGCTGTGTAAAATCCGCGACCAGATCAACCCGTCCCAACATATCTTCAATGAGGGCGCGGTCATCACGTTTGCTCATAGCGGCACAACCTCACGCAGGACACGCTGACGGATGCGCGGTTTGAGTTCCTCCACCGTCGCTACATCTACGGTGCAGTTCAGCAAGTCTTCCAGCTCAACAATTAAGCCCATGCCACCCCAGCCAGTCAGCCGTGACCAGTCCTGCTCCACCAGAAAATCAACATCGCTTTCAGGGGTGGCTTCTCCCCGCGCCACGCTGCCAAAAACCCGCACATTCGAGGCCCCATACCGTTTGGCAATTGCCAGAATCTCATCACGCCGGGCGCGTAGATCGCTCAACGTAGGGATGGTTTTAACTGCTTCACTCATGCGCTTACCTCAAACCTAATATTCTTCCCGGCTGATAAGTGGCATACCCGGCTTCAACTTGCCCAGGCTCACCGGGGGAATGTCGAGCAGTCCGGCCTGGGGGTGGTATCTGCCTGTGGGCGGCTCGCTCCTCATCAAGCACCGTCCGCGCCGTTGACCTGACCAGCGCGATAAACTCATCAATAGTTAGCTCACTCAAAAGTCGCTGTGATTGTGCCATCGTTTCCCATTAACCCATTCCGCGAAACGCTGTTAGCCTATATCATACCCCAACTTACGGAGATTTTCGCGGATAACCGCCTCCAACCGGGCGCTTTCGACGAACTGATCGGTCAGCGCCGCCGTCAGCCGTTCCATCTTCTCCGCAAACGGTTCGCCGTCGTCCTCCACATCCGCCGCGCCCACATACCGCCCCGGCGTCAGCACGTAGCCATGCCCGGCGATCTCCTCCAGTGCCGCGCTCTTGCAGAAGCCGGGGATGTCGGTATAAAGTCCCTCTCCATTTGGAGAGGGGCTGGGGGTGAGGTTCCGCCACAGGTGATACGTCCCGGCAATCTGGGCGATGTCCTCGTCACTCAGGTCGCGCAGCGTGCGATCCAGCATGAAGCCCATCCGCCGGGCATCCACGAACAGCGTCTGCCCCCGCCGGTGCGCCGGTTTCGCCTTGTTCAGAAACCACAGGCAGGCCGGAATCTGCGTGTTGTAGAACAACTGCGGCGGCAGCGCCACCATGCAGTCCACCAGGTCAGCCTCGATCATCTGCTGGCGGATTTCCTTCTCGCCCCGCGTGTTAGTGCTCATCGAGCCGTTGGAGAGGACAAACCCGGCGCGTCCGTTCGCGCTCAGGTGGTAGATCATGTGCTGCACCCAGGCGAAGTTGGCATTCCCCCCTGGCGGTGTCTCGAACACCCAGCGCGGGTCATCGGCCAGGAGCTGTCCGCCCCAGTCACTCATGTTGAAAGGTGGATTGGCGAGGATGTAGTCCGCCCGCAGGTCGCGGTGCAGGTTCGCGTGGAAGGTGTCGGCGGCATGGGTGCCGATGTTGCCGTCAATACCGCGAATGGCGAGGTTCATCTTGCACAGCCGCCAGGTCGTCGGGTTGCTCTCCTGCCCGTAGACCGAAATATCGCCCACGTTTCCGCCGTGTTCGGCGATGAACTTCTCCGACTGCACAAACATCCCGCCGCTGCCGCAGCACGGGTCATACACCCGCCCTTGGTACGGTTCGAGCATTTCCACCAGCAGCCGCACTACCGGCTTGGGGGTATAGAACTGCCCGCCCTTCTTGCCCTCAGCGCTGGCGAACTGCCCCAGGAAGTACTCGTAGACCCGCCCCAGGATGTCCTGGGAACGGCTCTCACGGTCGCCCATCGCAATCGTGCTGATGAGGTCAATCAGTTCCCCCAGGCGGCGCTTGTCCAGGTCTTCGCGCCCGTAGTCCTGCGGCAGCACCCCTTTCAGCGAGGGGTTGTCGCGCTCAATCGCGGCCATTGCCCGATCCACCAGCACGCCGATTTCCGGGGACTTCGCGCTCTGCTGTAAGCGTCCCCAGCGGGCAACCTCCGGCACAAAGAAGATGTTCTCGGCCAGGTACTCGTCGCGGTCTTCGGGGTCGGCGTACTCGTCCGCCGACAGCGCCTCGAACAACTCCTGGAAGGCATCGGAGATGTACTTGAGGAAAATCAGCCCCAGCACCACATGCTTGTATTCGGCGGCGTCCATGTGCCCGCGCAGTTTATCGGCGGTAGTCCACAGCTTGGATTCGAGGTCAGCGGGGACACCGTTGCCATTGGTTTTCGACGACATTGACTCAGCTTTCGTAAGAAAAGGTTCATGTTATCCAATTATAGGGGGACTGCCGGATCTCTCCAAGTGGCACCGCCCATTATTCTGTAAATTTAACGACCCCGTTGCCAATATTGACGCCCCGAAACTGTAATCCTACAGCCTTTGCCCGACCCCGATTTGCGATAATGAGAGGGGAATTCGCAGATTGGGAGGCAGGACATGGCGAAGAAATCGGTGCGGCGCAGCATCAGCATGACACAGGAGATGCGCGACCGCCTGGCACTGCTGGTCAGCAAGCAGCCCCGCGACACCACCGAAGCCGACCTCATCCGGGAGGCGGTGCGGCTGTACCTGGATGACCGGGAAGACCTCATCGGCAGCCGCAAGTACTTCCAGAAGTCCTTGCAGGGTCGCCTCGACCGGCTGGAAGCGGCGCTGGCGTTCCACCTCAACGTCCTCATTTACCTGCTGGCGGCGCTCGACCCGGAGGGCAGCCCGGAACGCATCGCTGAAGCGATCCTGGCGGCGCGGCAGGACGGTGACACCCTGCTGGCGCAGATGAATGCTCTGCGGGAGCGGCGATGAAAGCCATCATCGTGACCGACTTCGCCTACAAAGGGCCGAAACGCAAGGGGCGCGGCACCGGCCACAAGGGGCTGCGCTCCACGCTCAAATATCTACAGTTCCGAGACAACCGCGACCAGCACCTCCGGCAGGATGACGATGCTGAACGCTGGGTGGATCACGGGATGGGGCAGCACTACCGCGCCATCTTCGAGCAGTGCGACCGGCTGCAAAGCAAGCATGTGCTGGCCTGGACGTGGGTGATCTCGCCCGCGCCCGACCTGATGGCGCTGGTGCCGGAGGACGAACGGCGCGACCTGGTGCTCGACCTGACCGAGCGTATCGTCGAGGATTACTACACGGCACGCGGCTTTGACGTGCCGGAATACAGCTATGTGCTCCACGACCGGCTGACCGAACCGGACGATGGGAGCGAACCCTTGCAGCAGCTCCACACGCATGTCGTCCTACCCGGCACCGCACCGCTGCCAGGTGTGGATCGCGCTCCAGTCTACAACAACAAGGAACGCGGACATGATGCCCTGTTCCGCGACATTGCCAGCCGCCATTTCGGCGCAGCTCTGGATCGAATTGTTGGCCCGGAGTGGCAGCGCCTGCGCGAAGAAGCACCGGAGATTGAAACACCCACGCCAACAGGCAATACCCTCGATGACTGGTTTTCACGCTAAGGAGACGACATGACTTACCTCAACACGCAATCCCTTTCCGGCATCTTCACGCTGATCACCCTGATCCTGGCTGTGGCCGCAGTGGGCCGACTGCTGGGACTGGATATGGGCGAAGCCCTGTATCTGGCGACATTGCTGGTCGCCGGCCTGCTGCGGCTCGCCTATTATTTCGCCGGGCGGAAGCGGAATCAGAGAAAGGCATAACCCATGTTCTACTGGTTGTTCACCGAGGGGCGGGCGCTGCTGGGCGGCTGCCTCGCCCCACTCCTCTGCCTGATGCCGCTCACCCCGCTGGTTGTGAGTGCCATGCTCGGCGCGGGCATCCAGCGCACCAGCGAAGGGCAGAAACTCTCCGGCTGGAAACGTGGCGCGAAACTGTTCGCCCATGTCATTGTCTTGCTGGGTGTTACAGCAGCATATATGACTCTTCTGGGCAACATGGCCGTACAGCCGGTGCGCGGGCGACAGGCGGTGAACGGGTTCATCCAGTTCCTTACCGGCGCACCAGCCAACGTCGACGCGACCCGCCTCTTCCTGTTCGGGATGCTGCTCCTCATGTTGGGTTTCTTCGTCATATTGGGGCTGCACAGCGGCATCCGCAACGGCGGGTGGCTGCGCGAGCGGGTGGATCGCCTGCGCAACCCACAGGTCCGGCGTGGCGCGCTGGGGTCATCGCACTTCTGCACCATGCGCGAGTACAAACGCTTCCGCCGCGACGACCCGGAAGGCTTGACGCTGCTGGGTGCTTTCTGGGGTGAGAACAAACGCCGCCTCGACCTCGGCCAGGGACGGTTCTCCCTGGGTGGCGAGGATGTGGCACGCGGGGTTCTGACCCTCGGCGGCCCTGGCTCCGGCAAGACCCAGGGCATCATCCTGCCCGCCATCGCCGACCGGATGCGCGCCGGACACTCGCTAGTGGTGGCCGATCCGCAGGGCGAGATTACCGGGCATATCCTCAAGTACGCCGCCGTCACCCGCCATCTGGTCGTCGTCCACGACCCCACTTCAACTATCGGCCCGCGCTACAACCTGGCTGAAGGCATTGACAATGTGTCCGACGCCCGCGCCATCGCCGACGTGCTGGTACCCTCGGCGCAGGGGGACAACAAGTTCTGGAGCGACAGCGCCGCCGCCCTGCTGGCCGCCTGCCTGATCCGCTTCCCCAACCTCGGTGACATCTACAATGCCATGAATGATCTCAAGGCGCTGGCCGGACAGTTGGCCGCGCAGAAAGACGATGCCTCCCTGCTGGCGAACAGCTTCATCGCTTCGGTCGGCTCGGATGGCAAGGTCGCCTCGAACGTGGTGGCGACGCTGGCGACCGCCCTCACCGGTTGGGCCTCCACCGAAGTCCGTGCCAACACCGCCGCCTCCGATTTCGACGCCGAACTCATCGTCGAGCAGCCAACGGTCGTCGTCCTCACCTGCCCCGGCAGGATGCGGGCGGTCTATGCTTCCTACCTCGGCGCGACGCTGCGCAAGCTCATGCTCGACCTGGATACCATCGGCGAGCGCAACCAGGGGCCGCTGCCCGTTCCCGTCGGTATCATCCTCGACGAGTTCCCGACGCTGGGCAAGTTGGATTCACTGGTGGCCGATGTCAATCTCGTCCGCAAGCGGCGTATCTCGATCATGATCGGCGCCCAGACCAAGGGGCAGTTCCATCTGATTTACGGCAACGAGGGGACGCAGGCGCTCTTCACCGGGCTGGCGACCCAGGTGGTGTACGGCGGCTGTGATGCCGACACCGCCGAGTTCTACAGCAAAGCCAGCGGCACAGCCACCACCGATGCCAATCAGGATGACCCCAATTCGCATCTGCGCCAGCGTCCGCTGCTGACGGTGGATGAGGTTATCACGCCCCAGATCGGCAACTGCACCGTCTTCGCGCGCTACGTCGAGGCCGGGTTTGCCACGCAGGTGGTGCTGAACGCCCGGCTGACACGGTTCTACGAGCGCGAGGACTGGAAGAGGCGGCTCAAGGCGGCGGCAAGCGTGCCGCCCATCCTGCTGGAACGCGGCTTCTCACTGATACTGGCCCCGGTCGAAGCCGTAGCAGAGCAAGTCTCTCCAAAACCGAGTCCCACACTGGCACGGGCGGCGTCGGTGCTGACCGCGAAGCTGGCCGCCGACACCGCAGAGCAGACCGGCGGCAAGGTGAAAGCGGTGACTATGGACGCAATGCGTGAGAAACACAACCAGCGGTTGTCCGCTGCAAAAGAGGTGACCCCATGACGCTGACGAAGAACGGGATGGTGCGCGAGATTGGCCGCCGCACCCGGCTGAAGAACCGTGATGTGCAGGCCATGCTGGAAGCACTGATTGACGTGTGGACAGAAGAACTTGTTGCCGGTGGCCGCATTGAGCTGGAGAATTTCCTCGTGCTGGAGGTCAAGGAGATTGACAGGGGCGAAAACGCCGGAAAGCTCAAAGGCGGCGAAGCGCCTCGCTGCGTGCGGCGGGTAGTGGTACGGGGGAGCAGAAAACTTAAAGAGGCATTAAATCAATCAGTCAGCGGTTAAAAAACGAACGTTGTACAAGTTGTACCCCAGCCAGTATCTGATCAACCCGCTGCTCAGATAGTGTCCCAATCAATTGACCCAGCTGCGTTTTGGTTATAGTTGATACTTTCGACACTTCGACAATACTTTGCCGAAGTAAGTTAGCCTCCCCAGGTTCGAGCAGGACGTTACCTGGAATGCTGATTTTTCTGGTATTGGTTGTCAAAGCACAAACGACGACCGTGTCAATCGTTGGATTCTGGTTGAGGGTATCCTGTTGAATGATGACATGAGGATGGGGAATGCGCGGCTCCATGTCAGCTTCGTCCGCGAACTGCACCCAGTATACATCACCCTGCCGAATAACCATTTTCCCTCCCGCAACCATAATATCGTGACTGTATGATCGAAATCCGCTTATTGGGTCTGTGTAACCGTCACGAATTGCTGAATTAGGTGTGATTTAACAGAGCCGAATCCAGTACACCCCCTTTTTCTCATCATCTTGTCGCAGTTCAAAATCGGTCGAGTGATCGGCCAGCAGCTTGAGCAGACTCTTGTACTTCCTGCCTGGCTGTCCCAACCGTTTGGGCTTGAGCTGGTAGAAAGTCTCATAGAGATGCTGCGAGACCCGGCTGTAATTCACCCACTCGTCAGACTGCGCCTGAAGGAAATCACGAGCTGCCTGCAGCACATCATCGGTGTCATACTCGCGGATCGCCTTCTCCATGATTGCTCGCTTGCGCTGTGTGTTGCGGGAATGAGAACGCTTGGGTTTGCCCTTGCGCTTTTTCAGCGCGTTGGGGTCTGCGATCAACTCATACGCTGCACCATAATCCCGGATCACACGTTCACGCAGCGCCTCCAGTTGATCCTCGGCAAGGTTGAACGCCGTCGCCGAATACGCCCAATCCCGTGAACGGATCAGATCGCGCTCCAGCTTGGCAAAACATTCGTCACACAGACTCAGATCGTTGACCGGACGAAACAGATCACAACCCTGGCAGATGGTGTCGATGATAATCCCATCGTCGTATTCATCTTCGAGATGACCCATTGTTTCCTCAAGCCAGTTTGGCGAAGTGTCTCTATCATAGCAGGTTTGGGATGATGCTGGCACACTCATAAACAAAAACCCGGCATGGTGCCGGGCATTACAAGGACGATAGTCGTTAGAGATCGAAGTCCGGCGCGACCGGCGGTGTTTCCGGTTCGTCGTGCGCAGCCGCCTGATGGAGGGGGTCGGTGTACAGCCCCTCGGCTTCGAGACGCGCCTCGTACTCGGCATTCGGGTTGTAGGGATGCCAGTCCGCCCGGTCATGGGTGAGTGTCAGGTCGCCACGCTGGAAAGCGGCCCAATCCTCACCGGCAAGCGGCTTCCAAGTCACGGGAAATTCTTCGAGCCGGGCGACTTCCTCGGCCAGTTCCGGCCCTTCGAGCAGTCCCGGCAGGAGATAGCCTTTGAATTCTTCCCCGAATTTGTCCGCTGCCCCGGTCGTCTCAAAGTGGGCCATCTCGAGCAGTCGGACGGGTTCGTCTTCCGGGATGTCCGCCCGCTCCGGGTCATGTGGCAACCCGTCATAGACGGCGATGTGCAGGGCATGGCCGAGTGGCGCGCCATCCGGGTCATTGACCGGCAGCGTCTGCAAATGCCAGTGGGGGGACTCTTCCGGTTCCAGCGAAGCGGCTTCCGCCGCGCAGGCCTGGGTCTCGCGCCAGGTGACGCCGTGCCGCGCCAGCGAGTCGTTGATCTCGTCCTCGCGCAGCGTCACAAAGGCATCAGGTGGCCCCTGGGTGAAGAGGCGCGGGTCATCACGGTCGGGGTCGATCACACCCGCCGCGACCCCTTCTTCCTCAACCAGCCGCATGGCGCCAGTGACATCGCCCTGGTCGAGCAGCGTGCTGGCGGCTTCGGCCTGTTCCCGCGCCGCCTCCCAGTCGGGCTGGGGGATGACCAACCGCTCGTAGTCCTCCGTCCCCCAGGTTTTCATGACATCCAGAAAGGACTCGCCATTGGCGGCGATGGCACCAACCTGATAGGACGGCGCGGCCAGTTGACGCTCGCGTTCGGTGATGAACGGGTCTTCCGGGGCGTCGTCCTCAAAGAAGATGCGCTCGTCGGCCCGCTGTGGATCGAGGTAGCCATTGGCGACGGCCATCCGCTCGGCGCGGTTCATAGCGGATTCCAATCCCTTTTCTTTCAGGACCTGCTCCAGATCGCGCTCGTCTTCCCCGGCGTCCTCGTAGGTGGGATACTCCCCAACCGTCAGGGTATCGAAACGGCGTTCGCTGCCATCCATCCAGGTTTTCACCGCTTCAGAAGACCGATACTCGACCAAATTTAGTTCCATTTGATCCCAGTGAGGTGGCGCGGGTTTTCCAGCGCACCGGAACGGGAAAAACCAGCACCGATTAACGGCGCTGGCAGCTTGTGATTCAACATTTATAAGGAGAACAGCAGTGGCTAAGCACAAGAACACGCAGCAGAAACACCATATCACTGACCTGGGCAGCACGCTCACCATCGGTCTCGACATCGGCTACGGCGTCGTCAAAGCCGTCACTGACCAGACCGCCATCACCTTTCCGTCAGTCATGGGACACGCCCATGAAATCAAGTTTCAACAGGAGACGCTTCAGCAGAAATACCCCGGCGACCACATCACTGATGAAGAGGGGCAGTGGTTCGTCGGCGACCTGGCGCTGGCGCAGGTTCCCGCCGGGGAACTGTTGAGATTGCGTGGGCGCACGGCCAATGAAAAGACGATGGGGAACGCCTTCCGGCTGCGGCTGGCGAAGGTCGCCATCGGCAAGCTGCTGCCGGGGGTGTGGGGGCGGGATGTCGCGCACCTGCGCCTCGCCGTCGGGCTGCCGGTGGATCACATGCGTGATGCGGCGGAACTCAAGGAGACCTTGTTCGGCCAGCACCTGATCCAGACTGACGCCTGCGAAGTGATCGCCAATGTCACCGAGGTAATGGTCATGCCGCAGGCTTACGGCGCCATCTATGCACAAATGCTGACACCTGCCGGGGACATCAACGTGAACCACACCTACATGCGCACTGGCGTCGTGGATGTCGGGACCTACACGGTGGACATCGCGCTGGATGACGATGGCGAATTCATCTCATCGGAGAGCGGCAGCATTGAAGGGGGTGTGTACACCGCGCAGGAGCGGATTGCCGCCATGCTGGAGCGCGACTACCGCGAGAAGGTGCCGTACAAGATCGTCGAGCAGGTACTGCGAACGGGCATCTTCACCGCCAGCGGCAAGCCGGTGGACTATCGCGACGAAGTAGAAGAAGCACTCGCCCCGCTGCGGAGTGCGACGCTGGGGCTGCTTTCGGAGAAGTGGCAGCGGGGGACGACGGTGGACGTGATCTACCTATCAGGTGGCGGTGCCGAACTGGTGTATGACCAGGTCGCGGATGCCTACCCGCAGACCAAGCTGGTGCCGGAAGCGCAGCTCGCCAACGCGCGTGGATATTTGCATTACGCCAACTTCACCACCCGTGCAAATTAGTCTGGAGAGCGGGTCTTACGAGTCTTTACAGGCTGTCTTGACACGTAAGACCCCATCAAGGAGCAGGAAAATGGGAAAACGCCGGTCGAAGAAACGGGGTTACAAGCTGATCAACTTCAAAGCCTACTACGATGACGACGCCGACATCGTGACCTGGTGGGAGGACATTGAGGAAGGGGAGCGCAGTGAGGCGCTGCGTGCCGTCATTCGTGAGTATCTGGGGCTGCCTATGAAGCGCCGTCAGACGCCGGTCATTGATCTGCCGGAACTGCTGGAGGTGCGGCGCGATACGCTGTGGATCAAAGACGCGCTGAACGACATGCCTGCTTACCTTGAGCGCCTCATCCAGCATGTAGCAGCCAACGTCCAGCCAGCGGCGGTGGGACAGATGGAGCCACGGGCCTCACCGATAGAACCGGCCCTGACAGAAGCCGAAAGCCAGCGTCGGACGCGACGGATGAAGCGGGCCACATGGTAAAGATAAGTGGAATGCGGGACATGGCCGGATCACGTAAGGCATCACCACAATACACGGCGCATGGCGGCGCCATGCGGGTCGCAGCGTCGAGGCGCTGCGACTTCACCAGACCCCGCGCGGGGGTTGTGAGAAACCAGAAGGGTTCTCACGGGGTCTGGCGACAGGTTTAATCTGTCAAGGGGGGAATTTGGATTTTGGGGAACGATGGGGATGGTGAAATGAAGACAGACAACAGGCAGCACAAGATATCCGCTCACAGAGAGAGCTTCAAAGCATGGAAGATATTCAGTTGTGTGGTGCACCAACCGTTAACCCGCCTGTCGAAGAATCAGTTTAGTCCCTTCGGATTGGCCTCGGCGAGCGCGGTTGGCGATATGCAGGGTTTCGCAATACCACTCGCGCCGCTGCCACAGCGTCCAGACGATCTTCATCCAGCGGTTCGCCAGCGATCGGTAGGCACGGGCTTTGCTGTGGCCGCGTGCCAGATGGGCCTCCCGATATTCCCGTGCCCACGAGCTGTACCGGCAGCTCTGGCGGGCGAAATCATCCGCCGCTTTCCGCAGGGGATGCGAACACGCCCGGCGGAACTCAACCGTCTTGCTCTTGCCACTTCGTCGGGTGATAGGCGCAGTGCCCGCGATGGCCTGCAGCGTATCGGCGGTGGGGAAATGGTTGCGATCATCGCCCACCCAGGCCAGCATCCGCGCTGGCGTCAGCGGCCCACGCCCGCCCGGAAATGCTTTCCACCAGTCTGCCTCCGGATGGGTCTGGAAAACGGCGATGACTTCCTTTTCAAGCTGCTGAATGGTGCGGACAAACTGACGCACAATCGGGACCAGCACCCTAACCTGGGCCACGTAACCATCTGGCACAGTGGCGACCGGCGTAGGCAGGTTCAGGATGTCCAACAGTTTCGGAATGCGCTCGTAGCGGTAGTAGTGATGGGCTTTGAGGAAGGCTTTGAGCGTGGTCGGGGTGAGGGCACGCGCCGCTTCAGGGGTCGGGTAATGCTCCAGGAAAGCCAGCATGATGAGGTGGTCAATGCGGGTGAACAATTTAACCGCGTTGGGGAAATACTGAAGCACGATGTAGCGCAACCGGTTGGCGAGACGGCGCAGTTCCTCGAGCGCATGATCCAGCGCGCGGACGAGTTCCCGCAGGTGCAGCACAATCGGGCTGGAACGGGTGAGCAAGCGGCAGTCCGGGTCACGCAGGCGGAGCAGGTAAGCCAACAAGTAGGCGTCGGACGCATCGGACTTGGAGCGGCGGGGACGGCGACGGGCGACGACCACCGTCGGGGTGACATGCAGCGCCCAGCCCTGCGCCATGATCCAGTCCACCAGCAAACCATCCGAACGCTCAATGTTGAGCTGCACGTTCTCTACGCCGTACCGCATGATCAGTCGTTCCAGTTGTTGAAAGCCACTCAGCGACTGCTGGATGGTCATTTCGGTGAGAATCCGGCCTTCGGTGTCCAACAAGCACAGATCGTGCTTGTCGTTGGCCCAGTCAATGCCCAGAAAATACATGAAACACCTCCTGACAGACTTCGATGGACAGCGCCACATCACTACGCGTATGTGCAGGCTAAGGCGCTCGCGGCGCAACAGGTTTACGACCGCGTAGGAATGCCCTGCATTGGCGAACACTCGCCAGAGGTCCTCGGGGGACAGCAAGCTAAGGGTTCTGGCAATGCAGGTGGCGTATGAGTAAGTATGCCAATTACACACACACCAGGCACACAGGTGTGAGGAAGCGCCTGGTCGGTGACCTGGCAGTCACCGACGCTCCCGCGGGCGGGAGCACAGCTAGTCTAAGGCGGCAGGCAGGTGGCGGTAAGACACCTTACCCGTTCCCTCCTGCCCACCGGCTGATGAGCTTCGCTCACAACCTTAGACTAGCCGGCGAGCTAAATGCGCTCGCTCCTCACGCGCCGGAGAGGCTGGTGCAGGCGGCTACTGCCCCTGCACAAGTGCGGCGGTGCCAGGATGCCGCCGCACCGGTGGGCGCGACCCATCGCGCCCACCGAACGCATTCGTTAGCCGAATGCGCTCCCAATCAGCATCACCTTCGTTCAGCCGATGGGTCAGCCCTGATGGGCTGCAAGACAGGGAGGACAGTCCCGATGAATCACCGTCAGACAGTTGCCAAAATCAGCAAACGACTGCCACGCTTGAAACGGCGTGACGTGGCCGAGGTGCTGGAAGTCATGGCCGAACTGTGGCTCACAGAACTGGCGCAGCCCGGTCATACAGTCACGGTCGCCGGCCTGGGCAAGCTGGTCGTCGAGGTGCAGACCCTGCGCAGCGCGGGCGCTGTCCGACGGCGCTTGCAGCAGATACATGGCACATATGCCCCGGAAACCTTCCAGCGTATCTATGTGCGCTTCCGTCCGACGACGAAATTCCGTCAGGCGATTTCCGATGGCTATATAGAAGAAGGAAAGAGCGAATGAAAAAGAAACCCAACCCGTACAGCGAGCGGATGACCGTCAATCTGACTCCCGCACAGATGCGGCGGCTGGAGGAGCTGCGGAACGTTCGCAGTCGCGTCGGACGCTTCGTTAGCAAGAATGACCTGCTGCGTGACGCCCTCAACTATTACCTGGCCGCGCAGGAAGACCTGCCCGGATCGCGCCGGGCGATTGCCAAAGGTATCGAAGGCAAGGTGGACGCGCTCGACGCCAAAGTTGAAGCGCTGACCGCCATGCTGGGCGGCTTCATCGAGCGCGTCACGCGCAAACGTGAGGGGTAGCTCTGGTGGATAGAAAGCAGATGTGCATCGCCAACGTGCAGTACAAGAAACCATCAGCCGATGGCGCGAAACAGTCCAAGAATTTGCTGCGGTATCTGACCTACCGCGAAAGCCGGGATAAGAAGGCGCGGTATGTCGCCGGGCGGGAACGATGGATCGATCGCGGCATGGGTGGGTCAGTGGGCGAGATCATCCAGCGCTGTGACGACCTCAAAAGCGACCATGTGCTGACGTTTTCGCTCGTGATGAATCCCAATCCCGACCTGATCGCGCTGGTCGCGCCGGAGGAGCGCGAGCGCTTCGTCTGCGAACTTACCGAGGGCGTGGTGGACGATTTCTTCGAGGCACGGGGATTGGATACCGGGATTGAGATGAGCTACGTCCTCCATCATCGTCTGACCGATGACCCGCAGTCACCGGGTTTACATGATCCGCACACGCATATGGTGCTGCCAGGGACGGTGTATGACGAGGAACATGGCGGGCGGGTGCCGCTGTTCTTCAGCCGCAACCAGAAGGTGAGCCACATCGAGCTGCTGCATGACGTAACCGAGCGGGCGATGGCTGCCCAGATGGAACGCTACGTCGGTCCTGACTGGGAGCAGCGTATAGACGCGCTGCTGGCCGTCCGCGAACGGGAGCATCTGATTGTAAACACCGAGCCGCACGGCTGGATGCGTGATGACGCGGGCGACGACTGGCCGGTCTGGTGTGGGACGCGGCGGACGGATGAGAAAACCGCTGCTGTTGGCACTTACCGCTGGTATCCCGATCCCAGTGCAGACGATGACGAGACCTTCCGACTGGAATTCCGTCCGCTGCTGGCCGGGCTGCCGCCGGAGCAGGCGGCGTTCTTCGCCCGTGCTTTCGCGAGGGAGATGGATAGGGATGTGGACAAGCTCAAAGAGTTAGCCGCATTCGTCAGTCGCATGACGAATGCGGAGCGCGAGCAGTTGATCGCGGAAATGAGGGGCTATGAACCACCGGAACCGGGTATCGCACCCGATCTTGATCTTTAACCGAAACGCACACAGGAGCCGGAAGCGCGTCGCCGCCAAACGAATTGCGCCTCTGACCCCTGTGGGCATCAATAGAAAGTGATTCCAGTATGACACAGAATACATCAACTCACAACACAAAAATCGTCACCCAAGACGAATTCCTGGCGGCGCTGTATCCCCAGCCGCCGATAGACCAATACCTGGAACTGCGCTGCATCCCCCCGGAAACGGGCGAGGTACGGACGCTCTGGGCACAGATCAGAGATGTGAAGCAGCGCGAAGCTGTATTGAAGCAGGCTGAGAAACTCAATCACGAGGGCTATGGCGTGTACTACGCGCCCTGTCTCCGTCAGACGAAGCAGGGCAAAGCCGAGTCCGCCGCTCAGGTCCCGGCGCTGTGGGTCGACATCGACTGTGATGATGATCCGGTAATGCGCGAGGCCGGGCTGGCGGCGCTGCGCGAATTTGTCTTACAACCTTCCGCCATCGTGGACAGCGGCGGGGGCTGGCACGCTTACTGGCTGTTAGACACACCATTCACTCTGCAAAGTGACGATGACCGGCAGCGGATCGCTCGCGTCTTACACGGCCTGTTCAGCGCATTGGATGGCGATCCGGGCTACGTCAAGTCGGTGGCGTCCGTCATGCGCCTGCCGGGCAGCACCAACACCAAGCCGGGACGGAACCATGCGCCGGTGGCAGTTATCGAGTGGCAGCCTGACCGCCGTTACCCGCTAGACGACTTCGACTGGCTGGACGTGACACTACTGAAGCCAGAGCGCATTGGCAAATTGGAGGTGGTCACACTCAACGGGAATGGGCATCACACCTTGCCGCCACGTACTGCGGCGTATCTCACGTCTGGCGCGTCACCCGAACAGCGTAACACCGAACTCTTCGCCGCCGCCTGCCAGCTCCGCGATGCCGGCTACAGCCAACGCGACGCTGAGGCCGAACTCGTTGCCCGTTACCTGGCCGATGGGAATGGCATCGAAAATCCTGTAGGACGCGAAAAGGAGGCCCGCGCCACCATCGCCAGCGCCTTCAGCCGCCCACCGCGCGAACCGATCCTCGCGCCGAAAGAACACGCCCGCCAGGTGGTCGGGCAGCTGGTGGGACAGTATCAGGTCGAAAACAAGCCGGAGCGTCCCACAACCCAGCAGATCGTTGAAGCCGTCGAAGCCTGTGTCCATCTCAACCCGGTTGAGTGGGCTGAGGAACGGGCGCGACTTAAGACGGTTTGTGGCGATAGCCTCAAAATCAGTGATATTGACCGGTTATATAAGGAAAAGAAACGGGCGCTCGATCAGCAGCGGCAGCAGGAGTATGTTGACTCGGAGAGCTACCTGCTGCTGGACGGGAAGATCATCTATCGCAAGGAAAGCTATCGCGGGGTGTTCGAAAAGACCGTCGCCGACTGGGCAGCGACTGCGCTCTACCAGACCTGCCAGGTGGATGATGATGGCAAAGAGTCTCACATAACCACCATCCAGTTGCAGCGCGGATCGTCCGTCAAGAAACTCGAAGTACCCGGCGAGGTCTTCGTGGATGATGTCGCGCTCCGCCGCTTCATCGGGGCTAATGCCGGGGTGCAGTACGTCGTCCGCGCCGGGATGTCCAAGCACCTCGTGCCAGCCATCGTCCAGTTATCGGGCGAGTTCCCGACCCACCGACACTACAACTTCATGGGTTGGATGCAGCTCGCTGGTCGCTGGGTGTATGTCTCACCCCAGGACAGCATCACCGCGACCGGCAAACTGGCCGAACCACCGTCGGTTGAACTTGACCAGCGCCTGCGGGACTACGGTTTGCAAACCACCGATTGGCGGGAGAGTCTGGCCGCCTTCGATGCCGTCGCAAAGGTGCTGCCGTCGAATCTGGCCCCGGCGTTGCTCGCTTTCGCGCTCCTGCCGGTGATCCAGCGCTTCTTCCCGGACGCAGCCACCAAACCGGCGGTGCACCTGGTCGGCACCTCCGGCAGCGGCAAGTCGGAGATTGCGTCCCTCCTGAGCAGTTTCTACGGCCATTTCAGCCGCGACACACCGCCCGCACAGTGGGGCGATACCATCAACATGGTCGAGATGCTCGGGTATCCCCTGGCCGATGCCCTCTACTGGGTGGATGATTACAAGGACATCTACGCCGACACCCGCACCTTTACCCGCTTCATGCAATCGTACTCCCGCAATCTCGGGCGGGGGCGGCTGACCCGCGAGGCCAAGCTGCAAACGTCGCGCCCCTGTCGTGGCCTGATCCTTTCCACCGGTGAGACCAGTCTCGAACGGGAGATGTCGGTGTCCTCCCGTATGATGGCGCTCGAAATTCCGCCCTGGAAGCAGCGCGATCCGGGCGGGCAGGCGCTGCGGGAAGCTGAGGCGCTGCGCGAGAAACTGCCCGGTTTCACGGCCCACTTAGCCTCCTGGGTGGCGCAGCAGCTTGACGGCGGGGACTTCAAAGCCGAGATCGCGAGTCGTTTCAGCCAGAATCTGAAAGGGTACACCGCCAAGGTGACCCGGGAGATGGGCAAAGCGAATGTCCACGACCGCGCCGTGAAGAACTGGGCGGTGCTGGTGACGGTCTACCAGGTGTTATCAAATTTCATAGACGAGATAGACGGCGACTACCTGCTCCCGACGTGGCAGGACTGCATTGTGGAAACCGTCCGCAGTCTGCGTGAGGAGCGCGCCAGCGAGGTGTTTCGGAACGTGCTGGGGCAGCTCATCGGGAGCGGCCAGTGCCTGATTGAGCCATCACTGCGGGTCCAGGGAGAGACGGCGCCGGGACATACGGTGGTCGGCTATCGCGACGAGAGCTTCCTCTACCTGCTGCCGGATGTCGCCCTGCGCGAGGTCAACAAGGTGCAACCGCTCAGCTTCAGCGCCCATGCCATCGGCAGCCAACTGCGCGAGGACGGGCTGCTGCTCCCCGGCAAGACCAACCTGACCGTGCAGAAGAGCGTGCGCGGCAGTGTCATCCGCCTGTGGCGTTTGAAGCCCGCAGTTCTGGGTTGTGAAGGTTGTGAAACCTGTGAAGACGGGTGCTGAAGCCCGCATTCTGTGCAGTGCAACTCGTGAAAAGAGCCTGTGAAGGTTGTGAAACCTGTGAACACCGGCTCTTTTGCTTTGATAGAAACAGGCTGCCTTCACACCTTTCACAGGTTCACAGGTTGTGAAGATAGTCGCTACTGTTTTTTAGAAAAATCACACCCCCACCCAGACCGCACCACGAGGCGCCGAAATCGGGGTGTGAAGGGTGTGAAAGCTGTGAAATTCTACTCACTGGATACACTTTTGACATCAATTACGCTCCCCCGCAATAAGCTGCGTCTTATGGGCAGTCGTTGCTCCAAAAAACTGAGGGAAATTACATAGGATGAATTTGTTGCGTTAAGGCGATTCAAACGGCATAATTGCGATAATTATTATAATGATGACTGGGGTTATGATGGCACATTTGTTTATCTCCTATTCACGGAAAGATTTGCCTCTCGTTCAACAGTTGCGTGACGATCTGCTCGAAGCGGGCATTGAGGTGTGGATTGATAAAGTCGGTCTGACGCCTGGGACAATTAGTTGGGAACAGGCGCTGCGGGATGCCATCCGTGATGCGGACGCCGTGCTGTTTTGCGCGTCGTCTGATTCGCGGGAATCGCGCTATGTTCGTGACGAAATCTCGCTGGCGACAGCGGCGGGCAAGCTGATTTTCCCGGCCTGGGTCGCTGGTGAGAACTGGCTGGACTGCGTGCCACTTGGCTTGTTGGGGACACAGTATGCTGACCTGCGCAGTGACTCGTATGCAGCGGGTCTGTCGGAATTGGTGGCGGCTATTCGGGATAAAGCCACGACCATCGCCCCACTCACGACTGAAGAACCCACGACCACGGAAGTGCCACCGGATTTTGTGCCGCGTAACCCCTACAAAGGGCTGCTGGCTTTCCATGAGGCTGACCAACAGGATTTTTTCGGGCGTGAAGCACTGGTCGCTCATCTGCAAGCCCAAGTCGAAAACGCGCAACGCGCCGCCCGCCTGCTGGCCGTACTGGGCGCATCCGGCAGCGGCAAATCGAGCGTCCTCATGGCCGGACTGCTGCCCCAACTGCGCGAAACACATCCCAATTGGATATTCCTCGACCCGATGGTGCCAGGGACGCAGCCGCTGGAAAATCTGGCGGATGTCCTTTCCCGAAAAATCAAGAGCCGGTCATATATCGCCATTTTGGAAGACCTTAAAGACGCCAGCACACGCGGGCTGCACCGCCTGGCCCGCGAGATTAGTGAGGGGACGGTTGTCCTCTACATTGACCAATTCGAGGAGATTTTCACGCAGGCGGACAACGACGCCGAAAGTCGCCAGTTCATTGACCTGCTCAGTACCGCCATGACCGAGCCAAATGGCACCCTGTATCTGCTGCTCAGTATGCGGGCCGATTTCTATGACCGCCCCTTACAGTACACCCCTTTTGGCAAATTGGTAGAAACCCACCATGCCGCTATCACGCCAATGACGCTGGCTGACCTCTATGATGTGATTCAGAAACCTGCCGCGCTGCCAGACGTGCGTTTGAAATTTGACGACGGATTGGTGACCGAGATGGTCTTTGCCGTGCGCGGGGAAATCGCCGCACTGCCGCTGCTACAATTCACGCTTGCCCAGCTTTTCGAGCGGCGTGACGGTCAGCGGTTGACGCTGGACGCCTATCGAGCGTTGGGCGGTATCCAGGGGGCGCTGGCGCAGCACGCCGATGCGACCTACCAGAACCTGCCGTCAGACCGGCACCGGGACTCAGCCCGCGAACTATTTCTACGCCTGATTGAACCCGGCCAGACCGAGCAGGATACCACGCGCCGCCGGGCGACAGCCGAGGAACTCACGCTGCCGGATGCCAACCAGACCCGTATTTTACAGGAAACGGCGGATGCCTTTGTGAATGCTCGCCTGCTGGTCGGTAACCAGACCGGTGACACGCGCACACTCGAAGTCAGCCATGAGGCGCTCATCCGCGAGTGGGACCTGCTGCGCGAGTGGATTGATGACAACCGCGATGCGCTGCGGGTGCGCCGCCAACTGCGGGAAGATACGCAGTTATGGATTGAGCAGGGCTTAGCCGCCAACTTCCTGGCTTCTGAAGGCCCGCTGGCGCAGTACCGTGACCTGCTGGAAGTCAAAACCATCACCATTACCCAGCAGGAACGCAGCTTCGTTGAGGCCAGCATCAAGCGTCATGACGCGGCTGTACTGGCACGCACAGCGGAACTGGAAGAAAAACTGCGGATTGCCGAAGAACGTGACCAACAGAAGGCGCAGATTATCGAGCATGAGCGGCGGGGCACCGAAACGCAGCGGAAAAACGCTCGCCGGTTATTGGTGCTGGCAGCGATAGCCGTCGGATTGTTTGTCGTCGCGCTGGTGTTTGCGCTGCTGGCAACGGACGCTAAACAGGATGCAGAGCGACAGGCTGCTACCGCTATCGCCGCGCAGGAAGAAGCGGGTACGAATGCCGCCGCTGCAGAGGTGAATGCCCAAAGGGCAGCGAACAACGAGGCAGTTGCCATTGCAAATGCCGCCGCTGCTGCTGCTGCGCAGGAAGAAGCGGATACGAACGCCGCCGCCGCGGAGGACGCTCGGGTGACATCTGAGGCGAATGCCGCTGCTGCCGCTGCTGCCCGACAAATAGCAGAAGTCGCAGCGACCAATGAGGCACAACAGGCCGCTGCTGCCGTTGCCGCCCAACAAGAGGCAAACGTGAATGCTGCTGTCGCTGAATCAGCTCAGCAGAGGGCACAAACTGAGGCCACCAACGCGGCAAACAGCGCGGGAACTGCCATTGCCAACGCATCTACAGCCGTTGCTGCCCAGGGAACGGCAAATGCTGAAGCCACCAATGCCTTTAATAATGCCGCTGCCGCTGTAGCAGCGGAAAGCAGCGCCAACGAACAGCGTAATATCGCCTTAAGTCGCAGCCTGGCAGCCCAGGCCGAACTCCTGCTGAATGCCGGGGATTACCAACTGGCGATGGCGCTGGCATTGGAGGCCAACCGGATTGAGGGTGCGCCGCCCGATGTCCAGCGGGTACTTTCGCTGGTTGCCTATAACGGGCCGCGCCGGGTTATTCTGAATTACCGCGAAGATAGCTCAGTGTCACGCTCGTTCAATACCCTGATTAACTGCGGCGCTGATTATTTCCTGATCGGCACTCAGGAGACCGACGTTGTGTACTGGGATATCGCGAACAATGCCGATTCATTGTATCCGCTTTACAACGACCAGAGCTTCGGCGTGACGGCCCTGGCCTGTGACTCGTCAGTCACCACCTCAGACAATCATAAGGGACGGGTTGCTTCCGGGGATACCCAGGGGACAATCCTAATCCGAGGGATAAACGGGGATAAGACGCGGTATACACTTTCAATGGTCGCCACAATTGAGAATCAGGCCGAGACAACCACACCCACCGCGACGCTGCCCGCATTGACCGCGCCCAGCGTCCTGAGTCTGGCATTCAGCCCGGATGGCGGGTATCTCGTTGCCGGGTACCAATCGGTGGATGAACAGGATGGGATATACAACGCACGGTTGTTGTTGTGGAATGTCGCCAACGGGGAGTACGTGCGTCAGATTATCGGGCATAATGATGCGGTTTCCGGCGTTGTCTTCCTGGATGGTGGTAACAAAATGATTTCTACGTCCGTGAATGGTGAAATCATCCTCTGGGATACGCAATACCTGTTTAGTGATTCCGGGGAGTACGACATTTTGCGGCGGGTGCAGACCGGTTCGGGGATTAATGCGCTCGCCTTGAATGCCGCTGAGGATCGAATCGCGGTGGCCGGGGAAAACGGTATCATCACCATATTCGATACGACAACGCTGCAAGAAGAAGGACGTTTGCTGGGCCATAGTGGTGCCATCAGGAGTTTGGCGTACATGGATTACGATGGCAACACCTACTTACTTTCTGGCTCTGAAGATCACAGCCTCATCTTGTGGGATGTGACCAACTTTATTGAACTGCGCCGCTTACGAGCGCACGGAGCCGGAGTCACCGGGGTAGCCTTTAATCCGGATGGCACGAATCGGACCTATATTGTTTCAGCTTCATCAGATGGCGCTGTGATGCAGTGGGACATGACCGGCGGCGCTGAAGTCACTCGCAACCGCGTACTGGATGTCCAGAAACAGCAGGGCATTGACCTGGGCGGCAGCTACGCCGTCACCCTGGCGGAAAACGCGGTGTATTTGTGGGACAGCAGCCTGGAGCAGCGTCTGCACGCCTATACGGGCGATAATGACATCGCCCCCACGTCGAACGCGCAGACGGTGGCAATCAGCGCCGACGGCAATTGGGTGCTTTCCGGCTATCAGGACGGTCGCGTTATCCTCTGGAGTACGTCGCAGGGGGCACGCGAGGCGATTACCAGTTGGTCGGCCCACGAAAAGGGAATTGATGCTATGGCTTTCAACCCGGATGGCAGCATGGCGCTTACCAGCGGTGAAGATCGGCACATCCGCCTGTGGGATGTGAACCGTACCCAACAGGTTGAGGAGGATTTTGTTGACAATCCCGATCCCAGCGACGATTTTGAAGGTCACACCGGGGCCGTGCTGGCACTGGCGTTCTGCTGCGACGCGAGCGATGTCGCGCCGGAATTAGCGAACCGTTTTGCGTCGGGTTCTGAGACCGGGGAACTATTCCTGTGGAATATCAACGACCACACCTCAGAACAGGTATCCGCCCATAAAGCAGCGATTAACGCGGTAGCCTTCAGCCCGGACGGTAAAATCCTGGTTTCAGCTTCATCCGATAACACCTTGATTGCCTGGGATGTGGCGGTGGACCCGGTTTCCGGCGAGTCGTCCCTCAAACCAATCGGCACGTTTCGCCAGCATACTGGCCCGGTGCGCAGCGTGGACTTCAGTGCCGATGGCAAACTGCTGATTTCAGCATCCGATGATGGCACCGTCATTGTCTGGGATGTGGCAACCCGTGTGCCGATGAACGTCCTGGTTGGTCACACCAGTGGGGTGAACAGCGTCCGCTTTGAAGACAGTGGGAATTATGCAGTATCCTCCGGTGACGATGGTCTGGTCATCCGCTGGCGAGTGGATGAGCGCGATGAACTCAATGCCTGGATTATTCAAGACAAGAACCGCTATGTTCCTACTGTAGACCCAAATACCTTGATTCACGGACAGAATGGCTGCGAGATTCGGTTTCAATATGGGATTCAGCCCGTCTGTGTCACCCTGGAAGGCAGCGAAGAACTGGTGCTGCCGACCGCCACGATTACACCCGTACCGAGCTATACTCCTACGCCAACACCAACGCCAACGACCGATCTGAACCTGACAACCGCGACACCCTCCCCAATGCCGACGATGACCTTAACCTTGCCTTCCGGTAGAGCATCAACAGAAGATATGCTGACGCTGCTTAAGAACGGGATAATCCAGAACGCGGGGTATTACGAAGCCGAACGCCGTGATTTGGAGGTCATTGATCTTTCCTATAAGACGAATGCCATGACCTGGCGCAGCTTCGACCAGACTTACCAGAACTTCGTCGCCCATACGCGGATTGACTGGGGCGCAGGGTCGCTGCGTGACCGCTGTGGTTTTGCGGTACGCTTTGCGAACAGTGATAACTTCTACCTGGTGCAGCTTGACCCGCTGGGCAACATTGACTTTAGAGAACGGTCAGATGGTAGTTGGGCGACGCCCTGGCCCGATACCGACCCGACTCCCGTTAAGTCACTTCCGCAAACCTTGAATATCCTCGATTCGGCGGAATTGGTCGTGGTTGGGCAGGATGATGATACGCTGACGGTATTCATTGTAGATAGTGCCGGAGAATGGAGTGAGAGCTATGAGTTTATTACGTCAAGCCGCAGTATCGGGGAAGTCGCTCTGACCTCAAGTGTCTTGACGACCAGCCGCGAGGCCGGATGTATCTTCACCGATTCATGGATTGTAGACCTGGATCACAGCAGCCCTCCCCCACCGACGTCGCTGCCCGCGACATTAGTGCCACTGGATTATGCCCAAAACAACAATCCCTCTCCGGCGGACATCGTCGCCCAGGTCACAGAGCGGTTGAACGCGGCAGCGGGACGTGGGTATCTTTCGGAGCAGTCCAACCGACTGCTGGTGGATTTCACCGGCAATGACGCCAACATCCTCCAATCGGTCAAGGTCGAAAACGGCCAGATTTACAGCGAATTTATCACTGGGACGACTTTCACTTTTCGCTCCGACCTGCAAACTGATGCCTGCGGGTTTATGTTTCGCCGCGCCAACCAGGAAAACTTCTACTTTATTGAAGTCAACCAAGCGGGAAATGTGACCTTTGCCCACATGGAAAGTGGTCAATACAAACCGACCCAACGGCTCTCGAACGATGCGGGACTGGTTGACGGGCAGAACCGGCTGATTATCGCGGCGCTCACTGAGGACACTGATAATGGTCTGTCGCCAAGCCGCTTTGTGGTTTTCGTGAACGATCACTATGTGGGCGAAGTCACAGATAGCTCCATCGCCAGGGGGGCGGTCTTTGTGAGTGCGTCGAAACGGTTGGGTAGCGCGACGACCAGCGGCTGTGAATTTGAGCGCACCTGGATATGGAACCTGGGGGCTGACGCTGCGCCCGCCCCACCAACCCCGCAGCCCCCGCAAGACCAGGGCGAAGTGGTAATCGGCGAGCCGGCCAGCGGCAATCTCCCGGTTGGCGGGCATGACAGATGGACGTTCACGTATGACGAAAGCCTGGGTTCTGACCTGATTGTGAGCGTACAGGCGGAACGTCCCGCCGATGATGCCAGTTCTCAGGCCAGCATTGCTCGCCGGCTGCTGAATGTGGAATTGCGAATCACTTATGACAACGGCGATACCAGCGCAGAACAGTTTATCGCTTACGGAGGGGATATTGTACCAGGCAAGGAAACCGATATACGGTTGAGTTTTCATCCACCCCATCCCGGTACATATCACCTTGAGGTCTACAGCTATGCCGACGCCACGGGTGGCCCCTACACGCTGACGATTGAAAAGGCGGAGGGTAACTGATATGACTCGTTCAATGCGCTACGTCCGTTATCTCCTGTTCGTCTTGATGCTGTTGATCGGCGGCGCGGCACTGCTGGCGCAGGAAGACCCTGATAGCACGAATGGCACTGCCGAAACTGCCGAGGATACCTCTTACGACGACTGTAGTGAACTCAATGCCCTGATGAGCAGCGGCAAGATGCCCTATGATTACGCCATCGGCGGGGGCGAACTGACCACCTTTAACGCCCCGATTAATGGCAACCTCACCGCCGATGACTGGGCGGATTACTATATTTTCCGAACGACCAGTGGCGGCGATCTGACGCTGACTGTTACCCTGAGTGAGCCGCTACTGGAAGTGGGTGTCTTTTTAGGGATAAACCGCATTGGTGAGCGTTTTCAGCCAACACGAACCCTGGAAGGTGTCCTATCTCCAATTGACTCCTTCACCCTCCCCGATCCGGGCGTGTACACCCTTGTCATCCGGCGTCCCCATGTGACGGATGTTGACAACATCGGGAGCTACGAGTTCACGGCTCGTTTCAATGGCACGCTTGCCCCCCTGGGCGAGTTAAGACCTTACGAGGATACAACCAGTACAGGGACGGTGCTTCAGGTGGGCGGACGGCAGCAGGTTCGCTTTGACAATGGAGCAGCGATCTATATCCCGGCGGAAAGCGCCTATAAGATTACCGACACCTTTGCTCAGCAGACTATCGCGCTCAAACAAACTGTTAACAGAACAAACATAATAATGCCGTCGTTGGCACAGGGTAGTTATACCGGTGGCGGCATGGGGATGCGCTGGCGGGGCGAAGAAGGCCCGCTGCTGCTCTATATTGAGGAGCTTGATTACACCCGGCCACTCAGTGAATTGCTAACCAACGGCCTCGGCAAATTCCTGGATACCCGCTATACCGACCTGGAAAGCGTCTACATCCTGGATGGCTGCTTCGGATTCCGGCTGCGCAGCGTGGGCAGCACCGGCACGTCATTTATCGCCCGCCTTGACCCTGATGCCCCAACGCCGGATGCAGTTGCACCCAGCGATGGCGATGACCGCTTTTTCATAAACAGTCCGAACCCAATTAAGGTCAATAATGTTGAGATTTACAATGCTGCCAATGCTTGCCAGGACTTCTTGGTCAGTGTGTTCGCCCCGGATGGCGCAGGGAGTACAGTCCCGCACCGGTTATGCCTGTCCTGGACGGGAATCGAGCCGGGTTCGCAGGTGCGGCTCGAAAACGGCATTTTCAGCATGACGCTGGTTGGCGGGCGTGAGGTGGCGATTCAGTCCCAGCGGATTGATATGTTCAAACGGTCAGGCGGCGGATTTGATGCGTATAACGAGGAAACTTATGGCCTTGTCTATACCCTGGATGCACATGCAACCGAGGGGCAGTATATATACGCGCCCCGCAACCCGACAGAAGCCGACATCAATACGCCGCTGAGTATTGAATTCTTGCCGGACGTCAGTAAAAGGAATGAAAAAGTCAGTATCACGCTGGATTGGATTAATCTCCAGGCATTCCGCTACTGTGTGCCTGACCTGGAGGACAGTCATCAATGTCGCAGTGTCCAGGACGATACGGCCACTGAAAACACGCCCACCAGTCTGATTTTCCAGTTCAGCGAAGATGACCCTATTCGTGATTTCCTGGTACGTGACGGGGCAGGTGTAAATACCGTCTCGGCGCTGGATGATGTGATTCACATTGTCTACCGGGCCGGGGAAGAGCGGTTGATTCTACCGGCAGATGAAACGTATATTGAGCTGGTGACGCCCGCCGGCGAGCCGATTTTTGGCGGGAAGGATTTCGATGTCAACGTGCGACCCGGCCAACCCGGTTTTGTGGCGCACCAGGCCAATAATATGGGGGGGGACTGCTACCCCTTCCCCACGCTGCACCCGGAAGCCAACTGCGCCCCTAATGGCTACCCGAATCCGGCCAATGGCAACCTGTGGTACAGTGTCACCGACCACAGCGCGGCGGGTTCGATCTTCGACCTGGCGTTGACCCGCAGCTACAACAGCGGCAGTGCCAACGTGGACGGCCCGTTCGGTATGGGGTGGTCAACCGAATTCATGCTGGACTACCCGGTAGCATTCGACGAAGCCACTGGCGCCCGCACCGTCACGGCGGAGACTGTAGCCGAATACCGGGTGGCGCTCGACCTCATCTGGGCACCACGCGGTCTGATTACCTATACCACCCCCAGTGGGTCGCAGCACGTATTCCAGCGCGAGGATCCTGAGAATCCTAATGATCCGAAGCCTGACTATTTCACATCCGTGACCATGCCGGGCTGGGTGCTGTTTCGATCTAACCTGCTCTCAGGTTGGCAGTTGGTACAGACTAATGGAATGCAGGTCTCCTTTGACCGCGCCGGACGAATCACGGGTTACGGCTACCCGGATGAGGCGCGTACCGTCTCGGTTAGCTACTCAAATGCCTTAAGATTGGAAGATCGTATCAACGGGCCGGGCGGTTTTGGGGAAGATCGTTTTATACGGGTTACGGATAAATCCAGTCAGCGCGAGATCGAACTGTACTATGATAACCACGATCACATTTATCGCAGTGTCCTGCGCGACATGACCAGAACCCCGGATTACAGGTTGGCCTGCGATTTGGAGGACAACTGCCACGAGACTCTCTACCGCTACGATGAGCAGAACCGGTTGACCCGCGTCATTTACCCCAATCGCACCATAGCGGATTATGCCTATAACGCTGACAACCTGCTCGAATCGCATGATGATCCCCGCGCCCCGCTTGCCCAGCGGATGTCCTATACCTACGATGATACGGGACGGTTGACGACAGCCACACTGGATGATTCCGGCGAAAAGTGGTTACAGGAGGTGCGTTATGAGGAGGTGCGAAACGGGGTACTAAAGACCACGATTAAGGACATGGCAGACGCTGAGACCGTATACACCTACACCATTACATCCGGTGATTGGAATAGTAACACCGCCGGATACCGGCTTGACAGCATTGCAGGCCCGCAGGGGCTGACCCGCAGCTATGACTGGACAAATGGCGGGGGGAGCTATAAGTTTGCCATCGGCACAGTGACATTCAGTGAATCCAGTGAAAATGGCAACCCCCAGCGGCGTGTTATTAATTATACGTTCGTTAGGGAGAATTCAGGGCGTATCCAACATTTCGTGCTGGCGAGTATTGCGACGAGTATTGCGAATGGAAATTTGTCCTATTTTAAAGTCAACAATTCACGTGGTGTCCCGCAAATAACCAACTCTTCGCAAACGTTGTATAACTATCCGTCTTTCATCCAATATGATGACGGAACCGAACTGAGCATTCGATACGCCCTGAGCGGTGATTCAATCTTCATCAGCCGTATCAGCGAGAATGGTCGTGTGTCCAATAATCGCGTGATCTATCGTGCGGACTATAGAATCTCTCGTTATGGTGATAGTGGGAGAGAGAACTGGGTTCAACAAGTCAATCGTCAGCAGCGTATTGGTGAGAATCTTCTGAACGACCTTGTAACCTACTACGACTACAACTCAGTTGGGTTGGTTACATATTTCCACAATCGGGGAGGGGAAAGCAGCGAACCGTATATTGTTCGGCTTGCCTATGACGGCTTCGGACAGGTGACGGTGATACAGGATGGCGATGATGAAGCGAATCTCTACCGCATCCAGAACAAGGTGCTGAACTGCGCCAACACCGCCAACACGCCGACGCCGGTCTGCCGCGAGGTCACGGTGACGGATCCGTTTGATGCGGTGACGATCTACCGCTATGATGCGCGGGAGCAGCTCATTGAAGTCCGTTTGCAGGAAGGCTCTAATGGAGATCTGCTGCGACATACCCGCTACACCTATGATGAACTGGGACGACTGACCGGGGAGATCAGTTTCCTCAACGAGGGTGACTGTGCTGTGATAGAACTCGTTAATTCAAGTGATGATAGCGCGGCTTCAAGCGATGACGACGTGGTAGCAAACTGCGGCTTGAAAGCCGGTGAGGACTACCTGCTGACCCAATACGCCTATTCGGCCTCGGATAGTGTATATATCATCACCCGCACCGACGCTGAAGGACGCAAACGCATCCAGGAATATGATGCGCAGGGGCGGCTGACCCGCACTGTGGATGAAACCGGCCACGAAACCACTTATGAATATTCAGGGCGCACGGTTACACAAACTGAACACTACGGGGAAAGCCAGGCCATCGAAATTAACTACACCTTCGATTCGGCGCAGCGGCTGGACAAAGTTACTTACCAACCGAATCAGACTTACACCCTGAGTTGGGATTTCAGCGCTGACAGCGCCGGTATCCAGCCCAATAAAGTGACATTAGGCACCAACGCAGAATTTAACTGGCATTGGGACAGGCCATATCTTGCAGGAATGGACTCAACCAGTACAGGTGGTTTCAGCAGCAACGAGGCGCCGGCTGATTTTACCGTCCAACAAACCGGGGTAGGCGACCTGATTCGCCTGCAAATGGCAGGTGGTAGCGGCAATACCAGTAGCGATACCAGTACCCAAGTCACGCGCTGCTGGGGGGATAACGCCTCCTACCGGCTGATCTACCACCGGCACGGCGGCGCGAGCGACCTGCCAGTGAGCTGCGACCAGGCCATCCGCGATGTGGATGCGATCTACGAATATGACGCACATGACCGCCTGCTGAGTGTCACCGACGAATTCGGGACGCGCACCTTTACCTATGCACTGGATACGATTACAGAGTACCGCTGGCGTGTCACCATGACCGCGACTTCCCTGGATGGCGACCAGACCGCGACCTGGGTCATGATCTATAACTTTGCAGGCGACCTGATGCAATGGACAGATGACCATAACGTCACCCTCACCTACACCTACGACCTCTTGGGACGGTTGATTGAAGTCATCACTGAGAACGACGAGACTTCGCAGCAATTCACTTACAACGATATTCACCAGGTCATACGGATTGAGGATCGCCTGGGGCGCATCACCGAATACACCTATGACCCAATGGGATGGTTGATTGAAGTCGTCACTGAGAACAATGAAACCACGACTTACGCCTATAATGAGTATGGCATGGTTGAGTCTGTCACGCACAGTCAGAATGGCACTGAGGTTGACCGATTCACCTATCAATACGATGAGGATAACCCGACGCTGCTGACCGGCGTGACTACCCCTGATGACCGTCAACACACGTTTGCCTGGGATTCCAACCGGAGGCTCACATACACCGACCCACGCACCAATACGACCAGCTACCAGTTTAACGCGCTGGGCCAGCTCATAGCCACAACCGATGCAACCGGTGCAAAGTATCAGTGGGGTTACGACCAGCGGGGTTATCTGGCATCATTCGGCCCGAATCAAACCTTACCCGCCCCGAATCAGCTTCAGAGTTTTCCCACACTGGAAACCAGTAATCTGATTCAGATGCTGAGTACGGGTAAAATTAAAATTAATAACAACGACGATTATCGCGTGATCTGGCGGCGCACGCTCGAACGCACGCCCAACGGTCTCATCACTGCCTTTGAAAATTCGGGGCAACTGGGGTTCAGCTATGATCTCCTGGGACGTTTGGAAAGTATTGATTCCAGCGCCCAGTCGGGCAGCCTGCAATATACCTGGGTCATCTCCCAGGAAGCGGGCAGCAGCGAAATGACTCTGTCGCTGCCCTCTGCCAGCTATGTTTTGCGTTTCGATGCGCTGAATCGTATCCGCAGCATTGTGAGCGGGGATACCGAACTGGACTATCGCTACGTGACGCCGCGCGGAAATGGCAACGTCACCCCCCGAATCGAAGTCCGGCGCAATGGGGAGTTAGAGGAAATTTATCGCACCACGCCGGATGGATGGATATTCGAGGGCATGGGCGAGGAACGCCACTACACCCTGAATCAGCACGGCCAGGTTGAGCAGCTTGAACAGATTCGCTGCACACCACAGTCCCAGGGTGAACCCGGTTGCAGCGGCGCTGCGGATAGGGTTTCTCTGGTGACAATGTATGATTATGATGCTGCCGGGAATGTCAAGCAGATGACTTACCCGGATGGCACTGTCGAGTCCTTTGTATATGACGATGCAAACAACCTGACCACCTATACCTTGCAACAAGCTGGTCAATCGGAACCTCATGAATACAGGTATGAGTATGATGAGGCAAATCGGCTTATCATGCTGACCACGCCGGAAGGGTCAGGGTTGCAGTATTTTTATGCAAATGACCATGTCACCGCCATTTGTTATCTGGCAGCAGGGATGCCATCGTATGATAACCTTAACGGGTGTACCGACGAGGGCGCGACACTTGAGCAGTACGAGTATGATGCGCTGGGACGGATGACTAGCCGGACGTTTGACTCTTACGCACCCCCGGATACAGACAATATTGCCGATTACCGGAAGGCCCTGGAGAATGTGATTGGGAGACAAATAGACGACAGGAACAGCACATACAGTTATAACCTCTTCGGTCAGTTGATTGGCTTTGGAACGTCAGCGACGTTGACCTACACCGAGGATGGTTTGAACCTGCCCGCGACCTACAGTACCGGCGCTGGTGGCGAGACCTATACCTTCCACTATGAATCCAACCCGAATCTGGACATCAACCGTCTGATGCTCCTAACCCGCATTGAAAGCGGTGAACCCTATGCCAAATACGTCTATACCTATGATGAGTCAGGCCGAGTGGCGAGTGTAGCGGTAGGCGCAGGCGATTCGGCTCATACTTTCACCTATGACTACCGGCCTGATGGCGTGGTCATCACTGACCAGAGTCAATCCGTATTGACCATCACGATACCCTACCCGGAGGACAATTACTCGGCAACGCCGCCACCCAGCAGCAACACCACGTCAGTTGATGAGCGGAAATTTGCGAATGACATCAGTGTAACAGTGGAATATCACTATGCCAGGACAGACAATATGCCTCCTGATCCGGGTGGCCTTCCACTCATCGCACAGACCATACGCGGAATACCGCAACCTGCGGAACCGCTGAAAGACTGGAACACTGAAGATATTCTGACGGATATCCACCGTTATTACTTCGACTACGATGAAGCAGGGAATCTGATTCACACCATCTATGTCGGCTGGAAGTCCAAACAGGAAATAGAAGGGGACTTACGCGATGTGGTTGACCTGGTGCCGGAAGTGTGTGCTACCTACGTCTATGATGGCGCGAACCGGTTGGTTGCGGTGCACAATGGCGCTGAAGACACACCAGTTGTTCAGACTTTCGCCTACGATACTTATGATCGTCTCATTCGGGCGGGAGAGCGCAGCTTCGTCTACCTGAATGAGGCGCGGACTCCGTCGTTTGTATATGATTCGGAGGGCAATGGCGCAGTCATTGACCCTAAAGCACCATCGTGGAACTTCGAGGGAGGGCGATGGGTCGCGCCAGGGGATACTTCTTTAGTGGATGCTGACATTGTTGACCCCTGCCGGTTAGGACTGGCGGAAGAAACGCCGGTTTTCGAGACCGGGGATGTCCTGTTCAACGGCATGGTGGTGGATGCGGCCACCGGGATCGCTTTTATTGACGGGCGGGCTTATCTCCCCACGATTGGGCGCTTCTTGCAGCGCGATCCCCTGGGGCCGGATGCTAACGGTGCGGTCTATGGCTATCCGTCACGGGCGGTGGCGATACCCATGCCGGAAGCCCGCTTGAATGTGGATACTGGCCTGCGAGTTCTAGCAGAGGCCGTCGCCCAATTCCCGGCACAGCATACGCCCACGATGGAAACGATACGTCAGGAAAACCTGCCGCACTTGGCATTGACGAACGATGGCCTGAATGCGGCGGTGAATTCCCAGTTTCAAACCGCTGATACGATCTGGTATCGCTACCTGAATCTACCGGACTGGCTGTCCGAACACTACAACCAGCCTGGGCCGCAGACCGACCCGGCCACGGGGCTACTCTCATGGGACACAATGGCAATTCCAGGGCAGTATGATGGTCGGTGGAGCGATACGTTCGGGTTAGAAACCACGTTCTGGAATCATGAACTCGCGTTAAACACGCCCATTGAAGCGCCCAATACGACGCTGACGCAGTTACTAGGGCAGACCGCACCCGGCTACCGATTACCCACGTTATCATCCACCCAATCCGGGTATGTGCGCGACACACGCTTCATGGGAGTCGGTGATTGGCCGAGCGTCACAATGGATGATGCCAATACCCCGCAGGCGGCACTGGATACACTGTTGGGAACACGGATACAGCCCTGGGAAAATACCGATGTCCTGGACATCACCGATGCCATGACCAACGGCTACACACAGACCGGGTTAGACTGGGTACAGCAAATCCTGGGGGGCTACCTGCCGGATATGCCCACCCTGTCGCTGCCGGTGTCGCAGTATACGCCGGGCTTCTCAGCGCGTATGCCGGGGATGTATCCATAACTGGGGCAGTACAAGACCTACAATCAACATTGGATCTGTCAAGCCGCTGATGACCTCAGCGGCTTTTTGCTATGTACTGTAACCTAAATTACCCTCCACGCAGCAACTTACGAACTTCACGGCGGAGTGCAGCCAGCGGCTGGGCAACATGCAGGCAGTCGAGCAGGTCATCCAGCGGGTAGGTGAGACGTGCCTGCTGCCGGGCGTAGTACCAACCGACACTGTGGATGTGGTAGGTATCATCGTAGTCGAGCAGAGTATAGCCGAGGACTTGCAACACCTCCCGCCGGCTGAACGGGCGCTGAACCTTGCTCACTTTGCAGTCATAGAGAGTGCCATCGAATATCCAGTCTGCATCTGCGCCACCCACGTCCATGCTCCCGGCAAACGTAGGATTGAGATGGTGTGCGGTCATGGACTGCCCCTGCCACACATGGGGAATACTTGACTTTAGCAGAAGCAGGTCGTTTACCACATCGGGCTTGATCTGCTGCCGCAGATAAGTGACGGCATCCTGCCCAGTGGCAAAGTCTCTGGCGGCAAGTAGCTCATGGGGCATACGAGGGGACCGGAATACAGCCTCAAACCACGACAAAATGACGGCGGCAACGGCCTGATCGTGCGGATAATCATTGGCTCTGTTGCCAACCTTCAAAACATGCCGAACAATTGGAACAGCCAGCTTCCACCCTTTCAGTGCAAGAACAAGCGCACCATTTAATGCCACTGCTTTTTCTAATGGGCCGAACTGCCAGCGAAACAGGTAGTCGAACGCTGTGCCGACCAGGGCATATTCCCCGTGTTCAACGTACAACAGGATGGACTGCTCGCCGAGATGGTCATTGACTTCGCTCACCAGGTCAGAGATGGCGCGACGGTCAAAGGTGCTGTCCATCCACTGTGCCAGTGGGCTGCTGCGGTCATCAATCAGGCTTGTAAGGCTCATGGCTATCCCAACGTTGTCAGGTTTCCTGGGGTGTCAGGCTTATTCTTGCCTCTGTTCCTTCTGCTCCCAGTATTTTGATCACTCTCTCGATCAGCATCGGGATGATTGGCTTTTCGGCTGCCCGCGCCCAAGCCCACTCCTGCTGGCAGAAATCGGAGGTCACACTGTCGGGAGTAATCAGGAAGAAAAACACTGACGACTGGGTGATCGCTTTCTGAATCTGCTCGTGCCATGCACCCCCGGCCCGGTTGCCATGCTGGTCGAGGTAGGCTCCCCGCAGCGTAGCTTTCAATGACTGAGCAGCGTCTTTCCCATCGGCATGGGCATAGCTGATAAAAGCGTCGTAATCCATGTGCTGCTCCCGTGTTCCATGCAACCACCATAATCTTATCGGTGATCGGACGATGGTGCAATCACTTTCTATCTCGCACAACGTCGGCGCGGCGATTGTACAACGCAAGGGAACCCACCCTCAAGCACCGGCGGGCGGTACGGTCGCTGCCTGCGGCAGCTAATCCCATCCCGGCAGCGGGACGGGACTACCGAACCACCCGCCTATCCCGCAGTGGCGGGATTGCTTGACTGTTCCCCCTTTTGCGTTGTCCCCGGCTTGGTGAGCGTTGCGCTCGACCGATCTGGCGGAACCAGCAGTGTGAGGAGGAACCTCATGAACGCATCATCCGAAATTCGCAGCAAAATTCGTCAGCAGATCCGCCCCTTCCGCCATGAGCGGTTGTTCCCGACCGGTTGGGCTGGTGAACTGAGTTTCGCCGAAATCCGTACCGATCTCCTCCCCAACCTGACCCGGTTGCTGCGCTACTACAAACGCCCGGAAGCATTCGTTCCCGATATGCTCCAGGAGGGTTTCCTGCACCTGTGGTGGGACTTGAGCCAGAACTCGGATCTGCTGGCAAAGGCCAACAAAGGCGATGCGCTCCGGCTGGTGCTGGATCGCAGCCGTCCACCAACTTTTGTCCGCCGGTCTATGAGCCATGAGGTCTACCTTGATGACCTCGCGACTCGCAGCGGTGACCCGGATGCCTTTATTATCGAAGGTTACGAGGGGCGCTACTACACGGAGCATTCCGAGTTCTCGCGGGCGATTGACATCCGCATTGACTTCGAGTGGGTGATCCGGCACTTGGCTGAGAAGTATATGGACAGCTTTCCGCACCTGGTCGCGCTCTATTACATCACGACCGAGGTCACCCCAGATGATGCAGCATCATTGGCCGGTCGCAGTGGCACGAAGAAAGCCTGGTGGCTGACAAGTGTCGTCAAGCCAGTACGTGAGGAATTGGCGGAGTTACTCGGCGTGTTCATCCCGACGAAGCTGGGCTGGAAGCAAAAGTTCATCAGCGGCGATGAAACGCCATTCTGGCAGGTTGTTGAGACATTCAAAAATCGCCAGGCAGAGCGCATGGTCGCGGTGTTGGAGGGAATGGCGGAGCACGAAAGTTGCCACGTAATGGCGGCGCGGCTGGAGATGCCGATGTCCTCGGTCTTCATGTATCGCCGGCAGGCACACGAGGCACTCCGTAAAGCGTACCGCTGCCCGGCATGAGCAGCGGTTCTTGTTTCTGTTGCGTGGCTGGTGAGCGTGTGAGCAGCACGTTCACCAGCACTTTTCGGATTACTACCAGGTTGATAACCTGAAGCTAGGCGGCACTATCGAACATCTGTTACAATTGCTTAAAGACATAACGCAGGAAAATACCACATCAAGAGGCGGGCTTTGAGCAAGAAGAGCGAAATACCATTTGGGGCACAGTTCAGCCCCAATCAGATTGATTTACTCCAGGTATTGCAGATCATTCACGAATTTAAGGAAAGTCGCGAAGATATCACAGCGGCGATTCGCGATGCTTTCTTCACCAATCATGCGGGTGATCAGCGCTGGCAATTAGCGGATAATTGCGTTCTGGCTCTCCGTGCCTATGAACTACTTGAGGAGGATGGTGCGACGCCATCTGAGTTCGCATCGGGACTCCTGAAGTTGATTAGCAATCCCGATGAGATTTACGAACACGTCGCAAAACATATTCTGGTGAATCTACGTGGGGTTACGTTTGTTGAGACCTTGCTGATTATGCAATCTGCTGGTGAGGAAATCACGCTGCATACACTGCGAAACAAGTTGGAACAACGCGGTCTGCATGTACCTCGCGGGTCGGTACATTTGAGTAGTATGCGTCTATGGCTGGCACAGGCTGGTATTTTCGATTCAAGTGTTTCTGGCGGTCCGCGACTGTACGAGGTTAATCAGAGTCGACTCAATCAATTACTGGGAATAAACATTGATGTCATTGATGAACTCACGCAACTGAGTGCTTCGCAGAGAGCATATCTTCGCGCACTGGTACGAATACCTGATTCCGATCCACTAATTGCCAACAAAGTCGCTGATCTGGCAACGATGCTCTATGCGGCACAGTATAATCATAAGGAGTTGCCCAAGTCGATTCTCTTTCCTCTCAGTGAGTTGGCCTACATTGAGGTTTCCAAAACAACGGAAGGTCGTGGGGGAAAGCCATACGAGGTTTATCGAACAGAAAAGTTTTATCGGGAAATCACCGAACCGATTCTAACAGCAGCATCTGAAAGATCAGGGCTGGTACCTCGTGAATTGTTTGAGAAACCCCTTTCGCAGATCCTTGAGGAAATGGAATCGACCGATAAGCACATAAAGGGTAAAGCGCTTGAGTTGCTTGCGATCTACCTCACACGTTTAGTCGACCTGGAGTTCAAAGGCTGGCGCACGCGCAGTGCGGACACAGGAGGTGCAGAGGTTGATGCGATTGTTGAAGGAGCGCGTCTGATTTTCAGTCGGTGGCAAATTCAAGCGAAGAATACGTCAATTGTCAGGCTCGATGACATCGCTAAGGAAGTCGGATTAGCGCTGACATTTATCTATTCTAACGTGGTCATGGTTGTGACGACGGGAGATTTCACCCGTGATGCCTATGCCTACACGAATCATGTCATGAAAACCTCCAACCTCAACATCATACTGTTGAACGGAACTGATTTGAGCCGTTTGAGCACAGACCCAACCGATATTGTGAAGATTCTGAACGCCAAAGCAGAGCGTGCTATGCAGGTCAAAGAGCGAAGCGACTACTTTGACAGTAAATAGGAGACTTATTGTGGATCATTTTGACTTCAAACAAGCCCCCTTATACACCACACGCTATGGCATGGCGTTTCTTGGCGATTCCCTGGATTTTCTCCGGCAACTCCCCGATGCATCCATTGATCTGATTATGACCTCACCGCCATTCGCACTCAAGCGCAAAAAAGAATATGGGAATGTTCACGCTACAGAATATATCGACTGGTTTATGGATTTTGCACTGGAGTTCTATCGAGTACTGAAAGATACAGGCAGTCTTGTTGTTGATATTGGTGGCTCATGGATACCTGGACAGCCTACCCGCTCTCTTTATCATTTCGAGTTGATCTCGGCATTGTCGGATAGAGCCGGATTTCATCTGGCACAGGAATTCTTCTGGTACAATCCTTCCAAACTGCCTTCGCCAGCGGAGTGGGTCACGGTGCGTCGCATCCGAGTTAAAGATGCGGTAAATATGGTGTGGTGGCTATCGAAAACACCGCATCCCAAAGCGAATAATCGCCGTGTTCTGAAACCGTACAGCGAATCAATGAAGAAGCTACTCGAGAACGGTTACAAAGCGAAGCTCCGCCCATCTGGACATGATATTTCCGAGAATTTCTCGAAAAACAATAAGGGTGCCATTCCAGCCAACCTGCTTGTTCTGGCAAATACAGACTCCAACGGATCATATCTCCGGCAGTGTCGTGAACAGAGTATCAAACCCCATCCTGCGCGTTTCCCACACGGATTACCGGAGTTCTTCGTTCAATTCCTGACTGATCCAGGTGACGTGGTGCTTGATCCCTTCGCTGGGAGTAATGTAACGGGTGAAGTTGCTGAAAACAACGAACGGCACTGGCTGGCTTTTGAACTGGTGGAACGCTATCTTCGCACATCACGGTTTCGCTTCCCTGATGAAGCACAGCCAGCCCCCCTGTTTGACTTGTATGAGTTAGAGGAAGCCGGGTTTGAGGAAGAAACAAAGGAGGCGCATCAGGAAATGAGCAGGGAGTTTTTTGCATTGGTTCGGGCATTGCATGAACAATTCGTTCAGGATAACATCTCAATGAACGACCTGTCAGAACGTTTCAGCTTAGAGGAAAACGATGTAATTGAACTGTTCAAATTACTTAGTCTGAGTGTCCCGGATTTCCCCAGATGAAATAGCTTCTCCTCATTGTAAAACTCCTAAACTATGCCGCTGTTTCCATGTGATCAGGGATTATCACTATATTATGAACTCGCATCGATTCTTCTCTCTGGGCGTAACAGGGTTGTGTGAAGCAAGTAGGTTGGAATTGGGTTGTTTTTGCGTTTGGAAACTCTAACGGAAGCTTGAAAAATTGACGGGGCAAAACTGTAGGATTGCACCGGTTGGACAACCCGACTCTGGTACGCTGGAGATGTGTGTAAAACCAGATCAGACGAGGACGCCCGTGAAGACCGATGCCCAGCAACCCAACCCACTCCATACCGACACCAACCTGGTGGAGGTCGCCCAAACCCTCCTCAGGATTGTTGCACATCTGGGCAAAACACAGTACACTGACGCTAGGTCAACCCAAGTTGTTGTACAACAGGCCGACGAGTTCCCGCCCGCCGACCTGTCTGACCCGGCGAGTGAGTATGGCACTTCGCAGGGCTGAGTCGCATTGTACATCATGCGCCTGGCTTCTGTGTACCCACTCGCAGAGGTGAGGCGTTTTTCGTTCAGCACAGAAAGGAGAAATCAGTCCGATGGCCCGTTACAAACGCCTGCCCAAAGCGCCGGTTGACCCCTACCGGGCGGCTCCCCTGCCCGTCAATCGCCCGGCTGCCGTCTACTACCGCCAATCATCGGAAGCGCAGATCGGCAACATCTCGACCACCCTGCAAACGGTGGACATGATCGCACACCTGATGAAACTTGGCTGGGTGCGCGACAACATCTACATGATCGATATGGATGCCGGGATCAGCGGGACGAAGAAGATCGAAGACCGTCCCGGCATGTCGCTGCTGTATGACTACATCGAACATGGCCGCATCGGTCTGGTCGCCGCGCAGGATGTTGACCGCTTCTTCCGCGATGTGACCATGATCCAGACCAACATCTTCATTGATGCCTGCAAGCGCAACAACGTCCAGGTCATGACCCCGACCGTCGTCTATGACTTCAATCACCCGACGATGGGGGCGTACTACCTGAAGATGTTCCGCGAGGAAGCGCAGCGGGCCGCCGACTTCCTGGAGTACCACATCAAGGGACGGCTGCACAAAAGCCGTGACTACCTGATCGCCCAGGGACTCTGGGCCGGACGCACCATCGCGCTGGGGTATATCGTGGACATGCGGCGGACGCTGCCCAGCGGGGAACGCAATCCCGAATGGCGCAAGTATGCCCTGTTCGCGCCCGGCGCCGACCTGGTGCTGGCGTATTTCGAGTTGTTCCGCGAGAAGGGGCGCAACTTTCAGGCGACGTGGGAACACATCGAGCAGTATGGCCCGTTCATCCCGGATGACATCGAAAAGCAGGTGCCGGATGGCTTTCGCATCGAGAACTGGTATCGCTATCGCTCCAAGATCACCGGACGCATCATGCCCTCCAAGTCAGGCTTGCACAGTATGCTGACCAATGTGGTGTACATCGGTCACTGGATTTACAAGAGCGCCATCGTCTGCTGGCACAACCACGAACCCATCGTACCGGAAGACCTGTTCATGCTGGCATTCAATTCGCTGTCATCCACCGATTTCTACGGCGATCCCAACCCGAGCTACATCCCCTATCGCCCGTACAATCGTCACACCATCGAAGAGCGCGAGTGCGATCCACCGACCTACAGCGGACTGGTGTTCTCTGACCAGCTTGAAGACTATGATCTGCGCCGCTTCAACTCGGTCTATAACCACGCCAACCATTACTATGGCTATATCCTGTTTGACCGAAGAACCGAAGTGGCAATGACCGTCAAAGCCGGCTATGTGGATGAAGTCGTTGACCAGATGTTGCTGGAACGCTTGCAAGCCACCACCATCGACGATGTGGCCTGGCAGAAAGCGCTTGAATCAAGTGAACACAGCGGACACAGCGAGAAACGCCGCATCGAGCAGGACATCCGCAGTGCCGAACGGGCCAAGCAGACCATCCTGGACAACCTGAAAGCGATCTCCAATCCCAGTATTGTGAAGAATCTGGAAGCCAGCTACGAAGCCAATGACCGTGAAATCGAACGGCTGACCAGCGCGATGGAGCAGTTGCAATCCGGTGAGCGGCAGCATTACAACCTGCTGGAAGCGCGTCCGGTGTTACAAACGGTGATTGACCACTGGCAGGATGTGCCCACCGAGCAGCGGCGGGAACTGTTTGAAGCCTTCGCCCATCGGATTCTGGTGCGGCGGATCGAAACGTTTTATCGGGAGATCACGGTCCAGTGGCGGGACAACACCGAAACCCGATACAAATTAACGCGGGGCAGTAAGCGCTTTTTCTGGGGCAAGCCGGACTTGAAACGCCTTCAGGAAATGATTGAAGGCGGCGTGGCCCAGATCGACATCATGCGTGAATTTCCGGTTCTGGAATGGAAGGATATTCAGAAGCGCTACGCCTATCATTTTGGCAACGGCAAATTTGCACAGTACTACTCAGGGGAGACGCGGTATCCGGCTCATTTCAGATGGGCAGACACGGATGAAGCCAAGGCGGAGCAATCCGCCCAAAAATCGGTGAGTATCGCTCTTTATCCAGGCTAGGTTGATTCTTCTCGCTGACACCGTACCCGAAGTAGTATTCGGGTCGTGGGTACAGCGCCGGAATATCGAGCGGATCGGGGAAGTCCCGGTCGTAAGCGTCGGCCACGTCGTGGGCGAACTGCTGCGCCATGTAGACATCTCCCTTTTGCAGGTACAGCTCCAATCCCGGCAGCGGCCAGGCCGAGTCAGGATCGTCATCGGGCAGCGGCATGACCGGGTACGAGTCGCGGCGCGTCGCGCCATCGGGCATATCCAGTTCGCGGAAGTAGCGCAGTTCATGGGTACCGGGGTCATCCGTCTCGGCCACATCGAACCAATGCGTTGTGCCGCCGCTGTCCACATGGCGCAGCGGGCGATCTTCGGGAGCAAACAGGGGTGTGCCCACTGTCCGGCTGCCACTTCGCTCGGCTTCGACCTGCGCCGCGACCAGTCCGGCATCATCGCCTTCCAGGGCAAACGCCGCATCCACCCGCTCAACCGCGGCTTCTACTGGCTCCCGTTCACCATCAGCAATCCTGGCGCCGGTTACTCCCCGTTCTCCAATCGCCAGCAGGTAGACGGCAGTCGGGTCACCGTCGGGCGGATAGGCCACCGCCAGATACGTCACCGCATTCCGGTCGGGCTGGTCGCGCAGGCGTGCCGCATCCTCACCCCACCCGGTCAGGCTATCCTTTTCGAGGGCGGTCTCAACCTGGGCGAGGTGTTCTTCGGCCTCCATCCACGAGGGATACCCCCCGACCGTCAGCCGCTGCTCGTGGTCGAGACCCCGGGCATCGGTTGACGACCGCACCAGGTCAACGTGGTATTGCGCGCCGAGGGCATCGTCCCCCGGCGGCACAATCTCGGCAGAGTATGTCGAGCCATCCTCATCTACATAGCGGGTCGGATTATCACTCATGCGTCCCCCTTTCGCTCAGACGCACCGGGAAAGTGACCGACTCAGACTGCGCGGCCACAAACTGCCCGGCCTGTGGCAGCCGTCCCGGTTCGGCCAGCGCCAACTGGACGGCCTTGCGGATGGTGGCCGACTTGTCGAGCTGGAAACGCGCGGCCAATGCTTCGAGCAGCGCCCGTTCCTCAGCCGAGAGACGGACGGTGACGCTGTGTTCGCGGATAATGGCGTCGCTCATAGTTCCACCTCCCATTGATCGCGGGTGTAGTCGGCGATGTCGCGGGCGGCATCAGCTTCGAGCGGCAGCCCTCGTCCGGTCTCCCACAGCTCGCGCTGATCGGTCGCCAGCGCCATGCCTTCAGCCGCATCAAAGACCGGTTCAATCCCGCCCTTCTGCGCCACCTGGATCAGGTACTCGGCGGCGGTGTAGGCTTTGTCCCAGTCGCCGGGGACACATGGCGCGAGCTGCGCCTCCATCGCCCCGGTTTCCGGGTTGTGTCCCAGCGAGAGGATTGAGGTGATGCAGTTCTCACAGTCGTCCTTGTCGGGTTGAAAGACGCCGATCCAGTAGGCGGTGCCGGTCGCTGCGTCGTAGAAGGGCGGCGGGTCATCCGCCGGATTGAAACCGTCGGCCTGCACCCCGATCGCGTTCAGCGCCTGGAAGGCCGGTTCCTCGTCAAGCGCGGGCATCTCCCGTTCGACCACGACCCCGCCGAGTGCGACGGCGGTCTGGAGCAGCGGATCGGTCAGAACCTCCGGCGGCTCATCGCGCCCGCTGATGTCTCCCGTATCCAGGCCGCGCAGGTGATCGTAAGCGGCGTACTCCTCCGGCTCAGCGCCGCGCCAACCAGTCGCGTCCGGGTTCATGGCCGCTGCCTGGCGTTCGGCGAACCCCGGCACCTGGTAAGCGGGTAGCCCCCCGTCGTGGATCTGCTCCTGAAGGGTGTGATAGAAAGCCGACGCTACGTCCACATCGTCAAAGGCGGCCACCGGCAGGTAGCTGCCACCCAGGTCGCCGGTGTTCATATTGGCGTACACGTCGATCGCGCCGACTTCATAGCGCGTCCCGGCCTCGGTTTCGCGTTCGACGCCGATCAGGCGGGCATCGTGCCACGACCAGCCTTCATCTGCCGGTTCAGGCGGCTCAAACCCCTGCAGGCCATCCTGTGAAAGCGGTGGCATATCCGGTAAGTGCTGGGCATCCACCGGGACGAAGCGGTCATCCGCTGGCAGCCAGGGATCGTCGTCGGGGACATACCCGTCATCCACCGGCAGCCCGGTGAACAGGTCATCCGGGAAGGGGTCATCGGGCATGAAGTAAGCGTCGTCCGGGGGCGGCGGCCCCCAGTCGTCATCCAGAGGCGGTGGTTCGGGCATAGCGGGATAGGCGTTCATCGACCTACTCCTCCGCCGGATGCAGCGTCAGCGGCTTGGGCGTCTGCCGCGCCTTGACCTGCCCCAGGGCATATTCCGCTGCCCCGCCCACCTGCGGCTGGAACCCCGCCCAGAACGCCTGCAGCACCGCCAAGCGGGTCGTGTCTCCAGCGGCAATCCGATCCAGGGACTCCTCCAGGCGGGCGGTGTAGTCGTAGGCCAGCACATCGGCGAAGTGCGCCGTCAGGAAGTCGCACAGCGCCATCCCGTTTTCGGTCGGGACAAGACGCTTCTGGCTGATCTTGACGTAACCCTTGTCTTTGACCACCTTCACCATACTCGCATACGTCGAGGGACGGCCAATCCCGCGCTGTTCGAGCGCCGCGACCAGCGCCGCTTCGGTGTAGCGGGCGGGAGCGCGGGTCTGGTGTTCCTCGACCAGGGGCGCGACCAGGGTCAGTGTCTGCCCGGTTGCCAGCGGCGGCAGCGCCCTCGACTCGTCCTCTTCCTCGCCCTCATCGGCAGGTTCTTCATACACCTTGAGGAATCCGTCGAAGACCAGCGTCCGCCCACTGGCGCGGAACTCCAGCGGGAAGGGCTGCCCTTGTGTTTTCCCGGCATAGATCACCGCGCCGGTGACGGTGTATAGGGCGGGCGCCATCTGCGAGGCGATGAAACGCTTCCAGATCAGAGCATAGAGCGCCGCCCCGTCCCCTTCAATCGCCTCCGGGAGCTGGGTCACATCAGTCGGGCGGATGGCCTCGTGCGCTTCCTGGGCAATGGCCGTCTTGACGGTGTAGATCGGGATTTCCGGCGGCAGGTAGTCGGCCCCGTAGGTCACATGGATGGTGGCCCGCGCCGCTGTCTGCGCTTCCGGCGCGACCGAGGCGCCGTCGGTGCGCATGTAAGTAATCAAGCCGCCCTCGTAGAGCGTCTGCGCCAGCGCCATCGTCCGGTCGGGCGACAGCCCCAGGGCTTTCGAGGCCGCCTGCTGGAGGGAGGAAGTCGTGAACGGCGGCAGCGGCTGGCGCGGCTTGACAGTCTGCCCGGCCTTGCCGACCCACACCTGCGCCCCATTGAGCAGCATCATCAGTTTATCGAGTGGCTCGCGGGTCGAGAAGATGCCGTCCGCTCCCTTCAGCCGGTGCAGCTTGGCTGTGAATTCGGCGCCATCCGCCGCCAGTTTGAGCGCCAGCGTCCAGTAGGGCTGGGGTGTGAACGCCGCGATCTCGCGCTCACGTTCGACCACCAGCCGCAGGCACCCGCTCTGCACCCGCCCGGCGCTGTATTTGCCATCGAGCACCTTGGCCGCCAATGGTGAGGCTAAGTAGCCGACAAGACGATCCACAATGCGCCGCGCCTGCTGCGCCTCGACCAGGTTGATGTCGAGCGCACGGGGATGGGTGATGGCTTCTCGTACGGCGTCTTGAGTAATCGCGTGGAAGGCCGCCCGGTAGACCGGCTTATCCTTCGGCACGTTTGCCAGCTTGAGCAGATGCCAGGCGATGGCTTCGCCCTCGCGGTCGGGGTCGGTGGCGACGTACACCGCCTCCGCTTCCTTGATGGCCTTCAGCAGTTTTTTGACGACGTTGCCCTTACCGGGCAGCACGGTGTAGGTCGGGCGGAAGTCGCTTTCCACGTCCACCCCCAGCTCCGCTTCCGGCAGGTCGCGGACATGGCCGCGGCTAGCTTCAACACGCCAGCCCGGCCCCAGGAACCCGGCGATCTTATGCGATTTGGTCGGGGATTCAACAATGACCAGCTTCATATCTTATTGACCTCCTTGGTCCAGCGGCGTATCGCCGCCCGGTTGTTCAGGTGCTGAGCCAGCGCCCGCAGCAGTTGCCGCGCGGCCTGTCGTGAGATGGGCATCGAGTTCGCGCTCGCGCAAGACCAGCCAGACCGGCCACTCGCGAAAGGCCTGGTAGGCGCTCTCCTCCAGCGCCTGAAAGGGATGGGGATCGTCGGTTATTCGTTTAGGCATATCATTCCTTTTTGGCCTCGGGCACTTGGCCGCTAGCTTTTGGCCTCTGGTTGCTGGCTTTTGCCAGTGGCTAGTAGCTAGTAGCTAGTGGCTAGCAGCCAACAACTATGTCGTCTGGAAGCGGGCGAGTTCCCCCGCCGCCGGGCGGTTGTACAGGTACCACAGCCCCTCGTCCTGAATATCGAGGACGTAGTGGAAGCGCGGCAGGGCAGCGATGATGTCGCGGTGCTGCTGGTTGAGGTGCTGGAAAGCCGCATCTTCGTGGAAGACGTTCATCCCTTGTCGCTGCGAGAACACCACCCGAATCGGGCAGTTCTCGAAGATCAGGCGGGCTTTCCCCTGCAGGAAAATACTCATTTGTTGGTTCAGACCCAACTCAACAAGGTAGTGCGGCAGCCTTTGATTTAGGCGATGTAGCCCGCGCTATCGAACGCTATTTACCCAACAACACAGGTGGTTCTAAAGCCAAACCGCGCAAACGAGCGTAGGTCACTGGCTTTTTTGTATTTCTCAAAGGAGAGAAGACCGTGAGTAAGCAGAATTCCAAGAAACCAACTTTACCGGGCAGCACCGTGACGATGGGACTGGACATCGGCTACGGGGTTGTGAAGGCTGTCACCGCCGATCAGGTGGTGATGTTTCCGTCGGTCATGGGTCATGCCCGTGAGATTAAGTTCCAGCAGGAAGACATGGCGCGGCGGCATCCGGGCGACCAGATGACGGATGAGGATGGGGATTGGTTCGTGGGCGATCTGGCGCTGGCACAGCTTCCGCCCGGCGAACTGCTGCGACTGCGTGGAAGAACCGCTAATGAATCCACGATGGGCAATGCGTTCCGGCTCCGACTGGCAAAAGTTGCTATTGGGAAGATCATGCAGGGCATGTGGAACCGCGACATCGTGCATATCCGCATCGCTACGGGTCTCCCCACCGATCATATGCGGGATGCAGCGCAGTTAAAGGCATCGCTGATTGGGCAGCATCTCATCAAAACCGACACCGCCGAACTCATCGCTAATGTATCGGAGGTGATGGTTATGCCGCAGCCGTATGGGACGATTTATGCCAACACGCTGAATGAAAGCGGAGAAATCAACCGCCAGCATACCTATCGGAGAACCGGTGTCTGTGATGTTGGAACCTATACGGTTGATCTAGCGCTCGATGATGAAGGGGAGTTTGTGGACGCTGAAAGCGGCAGCGTCGAAAGCGGGGTGTATACGGCGCAAGAGCGCATCGCCGCAGCATTGGAACGCGACTACCGCGAGAAGATGCCGTTCAAGATCGTCGAAGAAGTTCTACGAACCGGGATATTCCACGCCAACGGGCAGCCGGTGGATTACAGCGAGATTGTGGAAGAAGCTCTTGCCCCACTCCGCAGCGCAACGTTGAACCTGATGAGTGAGAAGTGGCAGCGCGGCACGACAGTGGATGTGGTTTACCTGTCAGGTGGTGGTGCGGAACTGGTGGTCGAGGACGTGCGTGAAGCCTATCCGCAAACCGCACTGGTGCAGGACGCGCAACTTGCCAACGCACGCGGGTATCTCAACTACGCCCGATTTATTGCCCGTCAATCGTAGCGGTGTAGGGGTGCTGGGGTGTCGGTCAGGTGCGGACACGATTCGGACTGATTCGGACACCCTGTAAAGGAGACGAAGGTATGGCAAAGCAGAAACGAGCAACGGCGACGGTGAAAATGACCTACAACGAGGACAGCGACCTGATCGCCTGGTGGAACAGCATACCGCGCGGCAGCCGCAACGCGGTGATGAAAGACATGATGCGGAACTACATCGAACACAACCGGGGTGGCTACCGTCCAATCATACCCAGAAATGTCCCACAGCCGTTCGATCCGGGACGCTTTACGCAGGTGTGTGACGACACGGCATGGATACGGACTGCCCTGATGGACTTGCCGGGGTATGTCGAACGAGTCATTCAGCATGTGGCTGCCAATGGCGGGGTGCAGTCCAACAGTCGTTCACCTACCGGGCAGGGTGTCTTACAGGGTGAGGCAGTTTCCAACGAGGATGCAGCAAGGCGCGAAAACCGGATGAAGAAAGCGAAGTGGTAACGATGTCCTACAGACCAAGCAAAGCAGCGCATGGCACAGCCATGCACGTCGCAGCGTCGAGGCGCAGCGACTTCGCCAGACCCCGTGTAACGGTTGTGAGTAACCAGAAGGGTTCTCACGGGGTCTGGAGCGAGCTAAATCCGCTCGCCACTCATGCGCCGTGGGGGCTGATGCAGCGGCTGTCGCCCCTGCACGAGTGCGGCGGTGCAGGAGTTCCGCCGCACTCGTGGACATGGCAAACCATGCCCACAGAACGCACCCGTGACCGTGATGCGTTCCCCATCTGCATCACGTCCGTTCAGCAGCAAAACGAGGAACAGAGGTTATGAACCATCGTCAGACCGTTGCAGAAATCAGCAAACGCCTGCCGCGCCTGAAACGGCGCGACGTGGCTGAGGTGCTGGAAGTCATGACAGAGCTATGGCTTGAGGAACTGGCACAGCCCGGTCAGACAGTCACCGTTTGTGATCTGGGCAAGTTGCTGGTCGAGGTGCAGACATTTCGCAGCGGTGGTGCGGTAGGACGGCGCACCGTCAAGCGAGTGTATGTGCGTTTTCGTCCTACCGGGAAATTTCGCCAGCATGTGTTGAATGCCTTTATAGAGGAAGGTGAAACCAGGTGAAGAAGAAACCCAATCCGTACAGCGAACGCATGACCGTCAATCTGACTCCCGACCAGATGCGACGATTGGAAGAACTGCGGAACGTCCGCAGTCGTGTCGGGAATTTCGTCAGCAAAAACGATCTGCTGCGCGATGCGGTGAACCTGTATCTGGCAGCACAGGAAGACCTGCCGGGGTCGCGCCGAGCCATTGCCAAAGGCATCGAGAGCAAGGTGGATGCGCTGGATATCAAAGTCGAGGCGCTGATGACTCTGTTGCAAGGCTTCATCGAGCGCGTGACACGCAAACGCGAGAATTAGCCCGGATGGACAGAAAACAAATGTGTGTCGCCAATGTGCAGTACAAGAAACCTTCTGCTGATGGCGCGAAGCAGTCGAAGAACCTGCTGCGCTATCTGACTTATCGGGAAAGCCGGGATGAAGCGGCGCGGCATGTCGCCGGGCGGGAGCGCTGGGTCGATCACGGCATGGGCGGCTCAGTAGGCGAAATTGTGCAGCGCTGCGACGACCTGAAAAGTGAACATGTACTGACCTTTTCGCTGGTGGTGAATCCTTCTCCTGACCTGATAGCGATGGTCGCGCCGGAGGAGCGTGAGCAATTTGTGCGTGAGTTGACGGAAAGCACGGTCAATGGGTTCTTTGATGCGCGTGGGCTGGATACTGGGGTCGAGTTTTCTTTCGTGCTGCATCACCGATTGACGGATGACCTGCAAGCACCTGGGTTACCCGACCCGCACACCCACATTGTGCTGCCGGGGACGGTGTATGACGAGGAGCATGGGCAGCGCGTGCCGCTGTTCTTCAGTCGCAACCGCAAGGTGAACCACATCGAGATGTTGCATGATGTGACTGAGCGCACGATGGCGGAGCAAATGGAACGCTACGTCGGTCCCGATTGGGAGCAGCGTTATGACGAGTTAGCCGCTGTCCGTGAGCAGGAGCGCCAGATCATCACGGACGAGCCGCATGGTGTCATGCTCGACGACAAAGGTGCAAGCTGGGATGTCTGGTGTGGCACACGGCGGACGGATGAACAGCAAACCGCCGTTGGCTTTTATCGTCACTATCCAACACCCACTGAAGACGACCCGGATATGCTCCGATTGGAGTTCCGTCCGCTGGCGGCAGGGCTACCACATGAACAGGCACAGTTTTTTGCACAGACACTGGCACTGGAGATGAACGGCGACATGGACAGACTCAAGGAACTGGCAGGATTGCTGAATGGGATGAATGCTGAACAACGCACTACATTGATCGAGGAAATAAGGGGATATGAGCAACCAACAAGGGATATATCACCCGATTTTGAACTTTAGCCGAGAAAGCACACAGGGGAGAAGAGCGCCTACCGTCGCCAAACGTGTGTGCTCCAAACCCCTGTGTACCAACCTTAAAGGAATACGATGAGTATGACACAGAACGACGTTGTGGACAAGACGGACACATTAGACCCGCCGAGTGCCAGTAGACGAGAATTCCTGAACGCGCTTTATAAAGGAAGCCCAGAGGAACTGTACCTTGAACTGCGCTGCATCCACCCGACCACTGGCGAGGCACGTTCGCTTTGGGGATGCATGGGAAGCAACCGCGAACTATCCTCTGCACTCAAGCAGGCGGAGGCACTGAACCGCGAGGGCTATGGCGTGTACTTCGCCCCCTGCTTGCGGAAGACCAAACAGGGCAAAGCGGCATCCGCCGCGCTCGTTCCAACACTGTGGGTCGATATTGACTGTGACGGGGATGCCCACCAGCGCAATGAAGAATTGCAGAAACTGCGAGACTTTGACCCTGCGCCATCCTTCATTCTCGACAGTGGTGGCGGCTGGCATGGCTATTGGTTGCTGAATCAGCCGTTCCAGCTTCAGCAGGATAGTGACCGCCAGAAAATCGCTGGCATTCTGCATGGTCTGTTTGCGGCATTAGGCGGCGATCCCGAATACGTGAAAACCGTCGCGGGGATTATGCGCCTGCCCGATTCGGTGAATACCAAACCTGAACGCGGCGGTGTCGTGGTCACTGTGATTGAGAGCCACCCGGAACGGTGTTATCCGTTGGAGACCTTCGATTGGCTGGAGAGCCAGTCGCAAAAATCGAGCTATGACGGGTTGAAGGTGGTGACGCTGAACGGGAATGGACACCACCCGCTGCCACTGCGTACCGAAACCTATTTAGTATCCGGTGCGACAGACGGCTCTCGCAACCTTGAATTGTTTGCAGCGGCTTGCCAACTGCGCGATGCGGGCTACAGCCAAACCGATGCGGAACGCGAACTCATCCAGCGTCACCTCGCCGATGGCAGCAGCGAACGCGAGGCGTTGGCGACCATCCAGAGTGCCTACAGCCGCCCGGCGCGTGACCCCATTCCTGCACCGCGAGAGCAAGCAAGGCAGATCGTTGACCAGCTTGTGAGCCAATTCGAGATGGAGCAAAAGACGGAACGCCCGACCAGCGATCAGATCGGCGCCGCTGTCGAAGCCTGTATCCATCTCAATCCCGTCGAATGGGCGGAAGAACGCCAGCGCCTCAAAACGGTGTGCGGCGACGGGTTGAAAATCGGCGATATTGACCGTTTATATAAGGAAAAGAAGCGTGCCAGTTTCCAGCAGCGCGAGCAGGAGTATTTTGACACCGAGAGCTACCTGCTGCGCGACGGGAAAATCATCTATCGCAAAGAAAGCTATCGCCGCACGCTGGAAAAGACCGTCGTGGACTGGACCGCTACTGCACTTTATCAGACCTGCCAGGTGGATGATGACGGCAAAGAGGCGCACACCACCGCGCTGGAACTGCGGCGTGGTGATTTCGTAAAAAAGCTTGATGTGCCGGGGGAGGTCTTCGTGGATGATGTCGCGCTGCGCCGCTTCATTGGCGCGAATGCCGGGTCGCAGTATGTTGTCCGTGCCGGGATGTCGAAGCATCTGGTTCCCGCCATAGTGCAGCTATCCGGTGACTTTCCCACCCATCGTCACTACAACTTCATGGGCTGGATGCAGCTTGATGGTCGTTGGGTGTATGTCTCCCCACAGGACTGCATCACGGCGAAGGGAAAATTGAGCGACCCGCCATCAGTTGAACTTGACCACCGCCTGCGTGATTACGGCTTGCAGGCAACAGGGTGGAACGAAAGCCTCGCGGCGTTCGATACGGTGACGAAGGTGCTGCCGCCCAAACTAGCATCGTGTCTGATTGCTTTCGCGCTGCTGCCTGTGCTTCAGCGTTTCTTTCCAGCAGCCGCACCGCGCCCTGCTGTCCATCTGGTTGGGACATCCGGCAGCGGTAAGTCGGAGATCGCCTCGCTCCTGAGCAGCTTCTACGGACAATTCAGCCGCGACACTCCGCCCGCGCAGTGGGGCGATACGATCAACACTGTCGAAACGCTCGGTTATCCGCTGGCAGACAGCCTGTTCTGGGTGGACGATTACAAAAGCATCTACGCTGACGAGAAAACCTTCACCCGTTTCTTGCAATCCTACTCACGGGGGATGGGGCGCGGACGCTTGACCCGTGAAGCCAAAGTCCGGCACGAAAAACCCTGTCGCGGGCTGATCCTCTCCACCGGGGAAACCACGATTGAGGGTGAAATGTCGGTGGTCGCACGAATGCTGGTATTGGAAATCCCACCCTGGGAGAAGCGCGATCCGGGTGGGCAGGCACTGGCGCAGGCGGAGCGCTTACGCGAACATTTGCCGGGTTTCACCGCGCACTTTGCCTCATGGATAGCGAAGCAGCTTGAGCAGGGTGATCTGAAAGCCGACATTGCCAACCGCTTCAATAGCAATATGCGCGGCTACCGCGAGAGGCTCGCCGCTGAAGTTGGCGGACAGTCCAACACCGGACGGGTGATTCAGAACTGGGCGGTGCTGGTGACGGTCTACCAGATGCTTGCCCGCTTCCTCGCTGAGATGGACGAGGAGTATCTACTGCCCGCGTGGAAAGATGCCATTGTGGAAAGTGTCCACACACTGCGCCAGGAACGTGCCAGCGAGGTGTTCCTTGATATTCTGGGGCAGCTTATTGCTGGTGGACAGGCAGTGCTTGACGATGACATGAAGAACCCGCGTGAGTACCCGCCGGGTGTGACGGTAGTGGGCTACAAGGATGAGGGGTTTGTGTATCTGTTGCCGGAGATTGCCCACCGCGAAGTCAATCGGGTGCAACCGCTGCGCTTCACCGTGACCGCCATCGGGATGCAGTTACGTGAAGACGGTATCCTGATACCGGGACCGAACAACCTGAGTACGCAAAAGCGCGTCCGGGGCAGCCGTGTGCGATTCTGGCAGTTGACTTCCGAATCCTTTGTTGAGACAGTTGAGACACCTGAGACGGCGAGGAGCTAACCCGCAAAAGTGACAGCATAAGTGCCTGTAAACAGGGTGAGACACTTGAGACTCTTGAGACATAGAGTCTCTTTTTATTCATTGCAGCGTTCAAATTCAAAAGTACGGATACTCATGTCCACCTGCGGTTGAATATAGGATCAGTGGCTTTCAATAGCCCTTTGCTGATGAGGCGTGAACCGAGTAGGGCAAAGCCTTCTTTTCCCAGCAGGGTTTGTATCTTATCACGGCTTTCATCGTTTACCTTGAAACAAAACAGAATTTCACCCACACTCCCAAAATCTATGAGTTTGAGCAAGACCTCATCCGGCAACTCCAGCGTAAAGACCGGTTGATGGTGTTTCAGGCAGTCATGAAGCAAATCCTGGAAGGCTTGTGCCCTTTGTAGAAATGCCTCCGTTTGTCGGCGGCTCTCGCGCCATTCCTCTCTCAGTTCGTTCATTCCAGTGAGGCTGTCGATAACCATTTTCCCCTGCCATCCAGCCCAGAAGTTTTTCCAGTATGCCTGCTGCTTCTCGACCTTTGCGACACAGGTTTCACAATTGATTTCCGCCTGCTGGCATTCATCATACGGAGTGGTCAGTTCAACGCCGCAGTAGGTTTTGATGTTCGTATACTGGTAGGCGGCACCAGTTGGCTCAAGATAATGGCGTTCGATAATGTGTACCCGTGCAGCATCCGACGCAAGGCGGATGGCAACGAGATGTTCCTTCCATTCCATAATTTATCCCCGGTTGTCTCAAGTGGCTCAGGTGGCTCAGGTTGAGACAATGATTTTTACTGAATTTCAAAAAATCGCACCCCCATCCAACCTGACATCTGAGTCCATAAAATCGGGTTGAGACAGTTGAGACACCTGAGACGCAAACATTTCTCTCAAGCTCATCTCAGAGTAAAATAGAGATCAAGATTATTACTTCAGTCCCTCGAAGTGTTTGAAAAGAGACATTGATGCTTGACGACATGCGCGTGAACGACGAACCGCTTGATAGCAGCAGCATCCGGCAGCTTGAAAATGCGGACAGAGTTGCAGGGCTTTTTCATAACCTGCGGTATGACATCACCGAACGAACCAATATCCCCGATTACACCGTACTGGGCATGAGCGGCGAGGATATGCGCCAGCTTATCCACAAAATTGAGTTGATCGGCAAAGACCCCGCCGATGGGGATATTGTCATTTACCTGTTTGAAGTGCGCTCGGTGACAGCGAAACTGCGTAATGACATTGCCCGCCGCTTCCGTGAGCGCCCGGAAAACGCGCTGCTGGTGTTGACCAAAGATTATCAGGAACTGGAATTCGTGCTGCTGGAGCGTGTCGTTTCCAAGAGCCAGAGTCGTCGCGCTGCCCTCAAGCAGGCAATCCGCCCGATTCCACTGACCATTAATCGGCTGAATCCCGATCCCATCGCGCTGCGGGTGCTGAAGCGTTTCACCTTCACCGAAGAAGATGCCGCTTACCAGTGGGAGAAGCTGCGCTCTGCCTACATGCTGGCAGAGTGGAGCGAGGAATATTTCAACAACCGCGCTTTGTTCTCCGATTACTACCTGAAAGAACGGCTGACCGACGAACAAATCACCCCGGAGTGGCGCGAGGATGTCAAGCCGATTGGTCGAGAGATATTCCGGCATTTGACTACTGCCCGCAAGAATTACACCCGCCAGACGGAAGCAGTCATTCGCAAGGGACTGTTCGAGCCAGTGTTCAAGCTGCTCGGTTTCGATTATATGGAGGGCAAATCCGATTCGTCTGGGGCAGATGAGGCGGATTATCTGCTGTACACCCCCGGCGATCAGAGCAAACCCATCGCTGCGGCGCTGACTTATGTCTGGAATCGTAATCTGGACGATGTGGATGAATCCCGCGAACGCGACGAAGCCGACGGCGGCACGCCCTTTGAGATTCCCGGCGCAATGGTGGTCAGTCTGCTGGAGAAGCAAACCGCGCCCTGGGTGATCGTCACCAACGGCAAGTTGTGGCGCTTGTATTCCTCCACCGCCAGCAACAAAGCGACCAACTACTACGAGATTGACCTCGAAGAAGCCATCGCCGCCAATGACCAGATCACTGCGCTGAAATACTGGTGGCTGATGTTCCGGCGGCAGGCATTCACGGGTTTTCTGGATAACCTGCTCAAGAACAGCGCTGATTACGCCAAAGAACTGGGTGATCGGCTGAAAGACCGCGTGTTCGTGGAGATTTTCCCGCAGTTTGCGAAGGGCTTCATCGCGGATATGCGGGCGCAGGGTGTGCAAGAAGCGGACATCGACCTTGATGTCGTCTTCAGTGGCACGATGACGTTCCTCTATCGGCTGATGTTCACGCTCTACGCGGAGAGCCTGGAACTCGTGCCGATAAACGAGGTGCGCGGCTACCGTGAACACAGTCTGTATCGCATGAAATATGAGATCGCGGCAGCAGGTGGTACAGTGCTGGATCAATTGCCCGACAAACTCAAAGCACAGTACAAGACGAACAGCACCAACCTCTATGCACGCCTGAGCGAACTTTTCACCGTCATTGACGCAGGTTCGGATGAATTGAACATGCCGACCTACAACGGCGGGCTGTTTAGCCAAGAAACCGACAGCGGACAGTTCCTTGCTCAATATGGTATCCCGGATCGGTATCTGGCGCTGGGCTTAGACCGTCTGACCCGCGACATCGACCAGAAAACGCAGGCGTTGGTGTTTATCGACTTCAAATCGCTCGGTGTGCGGCAGTTGGGCAGCATCTATGAAGGTCTGCTGGAATTCAAGCTGAAGATTGCCAGTGAAGCGCTTGCCGTGACGAAAGAGAAGGGCAAAGAGGTTTACCAGTCCGTCAAGAAACTAAAGGGCAAGACTAAAACCAGCATCGTGATCGCTGTTGAAAAAGATGCGGCCTACCTAGAAAACGATAGGCGGGAGCGTCGAGCCACTGGCAGCTACTATACACCGGATTACGTCGTCAAATACATCGTTCGCAATACTGTTGGCCCGGTGTTGGATCGGAAATTCGGTGACTGTGAATCGCGGCTGCACAAAGCACAGAAAGGCTACCGCGAGTATGCCAAACTGGTCGAAGCGCGGCGCAAATCCACAGGTAAAGAGGAATCAGTGACTGTCTACTGGAACAGTAATGAGATGCGCCAACTTGTGGACGACTGCCTGAATGTGCGCGTGCTTGACCCGGCGATGGGCAGCGGGCATTTTTTGGTCGAAGTCGTGGATTACGTCAGCAACCGCCTGATTGATTTTCTCAATGGCTGGACGGAAAACCCGGTCTGGGCGTTCCTTGAGCAGACGCGCCAGGACATCCTCGACGACATGGAACGCCAGCGTGTCACCATTGACGAGAGCAGGCTGACCCGTGTGGCGCTGCTCAAACGCGCGGTGCTGAAGCGCTGCGTTTACGGCGTTGACCTGAATGCGATGGCGGTGGAACTTGCGAAAGTCTCGCTGTGGTTGGATGCCTTCACACTGGGCGCACCTTTGAGTTTTCTAGACCATCACCTTAAACATGGCAATAGCTTGATCGGGTCGATGGATTTATCGGATGTCGTGGCGGTAGGTTCAAAACGTTGGGAAATGATTCTGGATGCGGCGGCAGATATGGTAGAACTGTCGAAGCGCACCGATTCCACTATAGGACAGGTCGGAGATTCCAGACAGGACTACGAGGATGCACGCGCCAAACTCGACGATGTGAAAAAATACGCCAATGTGTCCATAGCAGCATACTTTGTGGACACACTCAACAAATACCGCAAATCATCTAGAAACAGTGGCGTGGTAGGGCAGGTAGCGCAAATTGCCTATGGCACACATCAAGGCGATTCTCTCCAAGCTCTCTTTGAACGTGCTCAGGAAGTTGCCGCAGAAAAGTGTTTCTTTCACTGGAAGCTTGAATTTCCAGAGGTTTATATTGATTTGCAACAACGCGATTGGGCAAAAGATGGTGGTTTTGATGCTGTAGTAGGGAATCCTCCTTATGTAAACGCAATCGAATTAAACAAAATGCTTTCAGAATACGAAAAGCCTTTCTGGAAACAAGTTTACAGCAGTGCAAGCGGAGCATACGATCTCTACATAATTTTTATTGAAGCCGCATTACTTCAGGTCAAGACACATGGATACAGTGGGCTAATTACACCAAACAAGTACCTATCGGCACCATATGGTGCCGACCTTAGACGACATTTATATGATAAGTACACGTTGGTTGAATTTTACGATTTATCCCGTGCTAATCCATTTGATGACCCGAGCGTTTATCCAATCATTAGCATAGTGAAAAGTGATGAACCTCTGTCAAATTATCCAATTAGGATTACTCAAGTAAACAAGCGCGGGGTATTAGAGTGGGAATATGACAAAACAGAATTGGCACTGTTGCCAGAAATGTTGTGGGGATTTTTACTCCTGAATCCCGAAGAACATGCCGTGCTCAAACGGGTGATTGATAAGACTCAAATCTTGGACGAAGTTGGTGAAGTTGTTGCATCTTCAACAGCCGGCGAAGCGGACACCTACAATGCTGTTGTAATGCCGCGTTCGTCCACCAATAAAAAGGGATTGAAGCTAATCGATACAGGCACAATTGATCGTTTCGAGTCATTATGGGATTTGGCATCGGACGAACCTTTTTTAGTTCTGGATAAAACAAAGGTTCCCGAACGTCGACAAGAACAATACTCAAATCCTAAGCTCATTTTTGCAAAACTTGCGCTGAGAATAGAAGCTGTATGCGACACTGCCGGGGAATATGCGTCACGAAATACCAATTTTGCATTTCCCGGAAAGAGTGACTTGTTGTTTCTTGGAGGTGTGTGTAATAGCTGGCTGATGACTTGGATTTATCGCGGTTACTTCGGTGCTTTGATCATGGGCGGAGGATATATTCAATATCAAGCACCTCAATTGCGTCTATTACCTATAAAAGAAGTACCCTTCACCTCGCACAGTTCCGATCAACGGCGACTGATACAGGAAATCATCAATGCGTATGACAGAGCCAACGATTCCATCGTATTGGCAGAAATCGATAAGGCACTCGATTCAGGTAGGCTTAACCTGCTACATGATGTGTTGGTACATCTCGCACAACAAATGATCGACCTCAACAAGCAGAAGCAAGCGGAAATAAAACGCTTCTTAGCTTGGTTAGAAAATAGGCTTAATATAAAGCCTGATAATCGAGGACGAAAAAGTGCCGACAGTCTTTCAGGTACAACTGGGAGGGCATTTACGGACTATTTGGGTGATTATCAACGGGAACAGTCTCATCTTTTGTTCCGACATCCTAATTCTGTACCAGGAAATGACTTCTATTGGTTTCTATTTAAGAACAAGAATCGTTTTAATGGTTCGCTTATGGATGTTGAGGGTGAGATACAGCGCGAATACGAAAAATCGCTGGCTGTACTCATCCCCTTCAAGCGTAATCTTGCGCGTACAGACATACTGATTGACAAAGTTGTATATCGTCTGTATGGACTGACCGATGCCGAAATCGAACTCATCGAGCGTTCTCAATATGAGCAGGCGCTGACGGATGCCAAAGCACAGGCGATTGCTGACGAGACGATTACGGGCGACACCGAAGAAGAGAAAACCGAGCAGGTCATCGAGAAGATTGCCGAAGCGATCCTCCCTGCCGCGCAGCGCTTCTTTGAGCGCATTGAACCGCGTGATGTAGAAGCCACGCTTGACGGCGATCTCCCCAACTGGCGCACTCTGCCGCCGGACGCGCCCACCTTTATGCTTACAGGCGACTACAATCTGCGCTCACTACCGGATCATATGGACTTCTCCAGCAGCGTCATCCCCTACACGAAAGCGGTAGAGGTCGCGCTTCACAAACTCATATTCGAGCCATTCCGTACCAGTCACAGTGACCGGGACTGTCGTAACGAGTTCTTGCAGAAGTTCATGCGTGGCGAGAAAGAACTGACGCTGGGCAGCTACATGATTATCCTCAGCAGCAGTCGGGAAACAGCGCTGCGTGGTTTCATCAGCCGCATTGTCAGCGATGTTGAAGGACTGGCGACCACGCTCAACGACACCGCCATGCGCGATGTCCGCAACAAAGCCGCCCACGATGAGGTGCTGTCGCGGGATGAGGCACAGCAGACGCGGACATGGGCAATGGATATTTTACGTGGATTGTAAAACAGTGTTATGGCGGAGAAATGGGCATGTTGAAGATTAGTCAGCAGTATCAACCGGAGGATTAATTGATGGCAAGACATCAAATGAACTTGTTCATCCACGCGATGGATGAAACACAAATGAATCAGCTTAAACAGGTGTTGGAGCTTTTCCATCAAGCACAAGATGTTATTGAATTGACGCTTAGAGGTGAACGCCAACTTCCTAGATACGGTAATCGCGTGAATTGGGATCAGATGGTGCCAGAGATACAACCTGAAACACCGGAGATTTATATAACAGGCGATGGGTTAGCAGATAACTGGTTTACACACACGCATCAAAAGATTGCCATAATTAGTATGCGAGATTGGGAAGTTGCTTTTTTAGATGATGATCAATATCCAATTGCTGCGCCGGATGCAAACTTGCTACTTTCCTTCGCCCTTGTCATATTCCTAATTTTAATAAATGGAACAGATTATGATGTTGTACACGAAAGAACTATCGGGTGTCTCTGTGATCTTTGCGCTCATAAACCTGATCGTGCTATCAAAATGCGTACTGCATTTATTTGTAATAGATGCCGGAAACTTGCATCTCAATCTGGGGTATCGGCAGTTGAACTTGATGCTATCCAAGCCGTTTGCGAGTGTGTTCGCGCACTTGCTCTAGGTAGAACACCCCAAACACACGCTCCCAAAGCACAAGAAGATGTGCTGGACAACTTCATCGAAGATTCAATCCTGCCCGGCAAAATAACGATACCGATACGGCTAATGGAGGCTTGTAGGGAAAAAAGAGTAACAGTAGTTGTTGGATCAGGATTATCTCTACAAAATGATGTTCGCATTATATACGGAGATAAATTCGGGTGGACGCGCCTTCCAAGTTGGTCTGAAGTACCTCAAAGGCTTAGTCGTGCCGTAAAATACTATCGCAATAAGACAATAGAGCCTAGAGATGTGGAGACTCTAGAGGAATTCCTTACTGATCTTGATTATTTTCGAACTGTGCTTGGGGAAAAAATGTACTATCCCCGCGCGATTTTTGATATTTTTACCCCTAAAATCGAAAATCCGGGGTTGGCAAACAGACTTATATATCGACTTCCAATCCAGTGGATTCTAACAACGAATTATGATTTTGTTCTAAGCTATTCTGCTCCCCCAGGAACACCTGTTTTTACATGGCGAGAAGCAATGCAGGCTCGTGAGTACATTGACTCCGGCAACTATCATCCTCCTCTGCTCAAAATCCATGGATGCGCTTCGCGTGCAGATACAATTGTGTTGACCAAAAGTGAATATAGGCAATTAGGCGAACATGCCGAGTATCTTTCGCTAATGAATACTGTATTTCAGAGTCAGGTGGTTCTTTTTTTGGGATTTGGATTTTCTGATCCATTAGATATCGACTCAGCCATTCGGCAGGCGGAACTTGCCGGAGCAGCTCAAGGTGAGAAATTTGCGCTGCTTCCCATCGAAAAAGCTAATGCCATTCAGGAGAAGTTTGCGAATATTCATGTAATTACGTATGAGCAGCACGACGATCTACCCAAGATTATCGCCCATCTGGTAAAGAACACAGGTGGTCACTAATATAAGCCGGATAGTTTTTGGTACATCAATTTTTTAGCCGCATTTCCACACTAAATCATACACGATGTTAAATTTGGCAGACTGTGGTGGCTTTTATAGGACTTCTAGGGATAGTAAGGGTATGGAACATAATGAACGCGCAACTTACGAGGTCGCGGTAGAGCGTCTGCATCAGTTCGAGCATCTGTCGGAACTAATCCAAGATAGTTGGCTGAGGAAACAGCACTCCAAATCTGTTGAGCAGTACAGTTTGATTACAGGATGGCTGACTACCTCAGCGGATGATTGGAAGTGGACATATTCAAAATACACCAAGTTACTCGATAGCGCCATAAATGCACTCAAGCAAATCAAAGATCGAAACCTGTGGAACAAGTTGAGCAGTAAGATTCGTGCCCCTTCTAATCGGGCTGAGTCGAAGAGCGTGCTTGCAGAAATTGCTTTAGCTCTGTTTCTGATTGATTACGGTATCCCTTTCGGAATGGAGACAAAGCTTGATCCGACATCAAGTAAAGATGTTGATTTTTGGCTCAAACTCGGAAATTCGGAAGATGTGTATGTTGAAATGCAATGCCTAACAGAATCGGATGCATCACAAAGGACGAGTCGTGTCAGTGCTATGCACGGTGGTATACCTATTAGGATTACTGATAAAGATTTTGAGGATGAAGGGGATAGAATACTAGGCAAAATCTTTGATAAGACACCAAAACTTGTCGAGGACAAAATAACGTTTGTCGGGCTTGATTGTACGGCTATTCCTGAACACGGTGGGATAGGACTGGGAACCATCCCTGATGCTTTATCGAGGGTCTTTGGTCAAGACAATTTAGAGCTAACCGAGTCAGGGAAAAAGGTTCGCCAATTGGTTGATGGCGTTATCTGGTTTCAGATTGATTTTGATAATGCCTTGCGACCCGTAAAGCGCGGTTATTTCTTGAACGAACACTCCGCTCATTTCTGCAAGCCTGGTCTAGTCAGGTGGATTGAACTTTGGACGAATAGTAACTTGCAAGAGTGTGAAGCCGAATGAGCCTTTTATATAGTCGCCTAATGAAATCCGGCGTTTTTGGTTTAGAGAATTATTCTTTTATATTGATTTTTGAGGATGACGCATGACAGACAGCACGCCTTCAGCTCCAAACGTTTATATGGTACGTGCGGACTTTGCCCGATATGCGCCTGCATTTCTAAAAGGCAATTATGTTGGTATTGGATGGCTGGAAGATGTTGATCTCAGCGGTATTAGTAGCCGTGAGGAGTTGCGGCTTCTCTACGAAGATAGATACCCTGAAGCCGCTCCAATGAACACAGCTCAAAATGTGGGGCAAGTTTGGCGTTTTTTGAATGATCTATCCATTGGCACATATGTTGTAACGCCATTGAGTGACAATTCCAAGCTCCTAGTCGGTAAGATCACAGGTAACTACTCTTACGTGCCAGAAGCATCAGATTCCCCATATCCCCATCGAAAATCTGTTAAATGGTTCTCTGAACCAATCACACGCAGTGCGTTATCTATTCCGACCCAGAACACTATTCGCTCATCCCTGACAATTTTTCAGATTAGTCAATACGATGAGATACTGCAACCGTTTGGAGTCGGGCTTCCTGAGCGCACGAAACGTGTGCTGATGACTGAGGAGGATATTAAGCGTTCAATCCTTGATGAATTATTGGAACTACGCTTTGACGAATTTGAAATCTTGGTCACAGAACTGTTAGCAGCATTAGGTTTTGACGCAGAACACGTTGGTAAATCAGGGGACGGTGGAATTGATGTGACGGGCAAGTTGCGAGTGTACGACTTTGCAACAATTGATATTATGGTTCAGGTGAAGCAGTACAAAACAGGCTCTATAGATCATAAAACAATCCAAAATTTCCGCATTAAAGTTCCTGATCGTGTCCAAGCGGCTTTCGTTACAACTTCGTCTTTTACAAAGAAAGCGCGTGAAGAAGCTGAAAAAGATGGATTTAAGAAAATCGGTCTGATAGATGGCTCCCGCTTAGTCGATATCTTGATTGAGAATTACGATGATTTATCGGAAGAAGTGCGTGAAAAGCTGAACCTTCGCAAGACATTGATTCCAAAGTAAGCGGATGATACAGGCGTAGGCAATCAGGATTCTGGATAGGGTTTAACGTATAATAGAGACAAAGCGTTGGAGGTTTAACGGATGAACACGACTACATCATTAGAAGAAGCGCTGGCGCTGGCACTCAAACTCGCGCCAAGAGAACGTCTGCAACTCATCGAACGAGTCGCGTCATCTGTCGAGCGTGAGATCGAAGCTCCCTCGTCCGGTGAGGAACAGTTGGAACAACACTGGGGGCGTAATTTGCTGCGCCTGCTGGATGAGCTTGGTCCGATTGAGATGAGTTATCCAGAAATTGAAGATCCGGTGGAATGGGTCAAGCAAATTCGGCGCGATGAGCGGGAGCAGCGACTCGGTGACTGGGACAAGGACGAATGACGGCTGCCATCGCAGATACGACAGTAGTGCTTCATCTGTATCGTCGTTACGCTCCCGCCCTCACCTGGTATGGTTCGCTTTCTCAACCGCTTGGCATCACACCCATCACCTGGATGGAAGTCATGTATGGCGCTGGCAGCAAGGCAAAACAGGCAACCTGTCTGGCGCTTCTGGGTCAGTTCGACCTTATTCATCTCACGCCCAGCGATCAGGATTGGGCGATGCAGCAGATGGAAAAGTATCGGCTCAGTCACGGCGTAGCGACTGGCGATTGTTTTATCGCGTCCGCCGCCTACCGGCTCCAACTGCCTCTCTATACACATAATTTAAAAGATATGACACCGATGATTAGCAGTCTTGCCGTGAAACCTTATGCCTGAAAATAACCTGCGAATTCCTTACGTCATCGACAACATCGAAACCCGGCTGGCAGATGTGCTGAATACCCTGCTTCAGCGCCAGCACGGGCAGCAGATGGACATTGCTACCGCCTATTTCAGCATTCGCGGTTTCGAGAAAGTCCGCGAGACGCTGCCAGAGCTACGCCACTTCCGCCTGCTGTTAGGAGACAAACCGCTCGATGGTGAAGACATGGGTCTGCGTCCCGATTCGGCTGCCTATCTGCGGCATGAACTCAACGCTGAACCCTTCAACGAGGCGACACTGCGCCTGGTCGAAGATTTGATTCGTTTTCTGCGGCGCGATGACGTGGATGTGCGGCTGTATCTCGGACATGATCCTGCTGTGCCGGGTCGCCGTTCGTTCCTCCATGCGAAATGTTATCTGCTCTACGGGGGAAGCGATGACCAGAATTCGCTGTTTGACCACCTCAATCCGATTGTCGGGATTGTCGGCAGCAGCAACTTCACCGCACCGGGTCTGGTCAGCAACCGGGAATTGAATCTTGTCCATAAAACGCTGCTGGATGAGAGCGAAATTGACGACCCGGAAGCGCGGGTGGAAGTTAGCCACCATGCGATCAGCCGGGTGAACGTGAACATCGAACTGGATAACCAGCGGCTGCTCAAGAGCGAAGTGGGCGCACGCGCCATCATGGATTTGTCACGCTGGTATGATGACCAGTGGCAGCTTGCGCTGGACTACAAAGACCAGATCATCGAACTGCTGGAAAACTCCAAGTTTGGTGGACGCGAATACACACCTTACGAGATTTACATGAAGGCGCTGTACGAATACTTCAAGGATGATCTCGACAGCGATTTTACGCAGCCTGCGACCCGTTCGGCGGTAGATTTAGCCGAGTTTCAAGAGGATGCAGTCCGGAAGGCACGTCGCATTCTGGCGCAGTACGATGGGGTGATTGTGGCGGATTCGGTTGGTCTGGGCAAAACGTGGATTGGCAAGAAACTGCTGGAAGATTATGCCTATCATCAGCGGCAAAAGGCGCTGGTCATCTGTCCAGCATCCCTGAAACCGATGTGGGAAAACGAGCTTAAGACCGCTTCTATTTCCGCCTATGTCATCACCCAGGAACGACTCGCCAGCGAAGATTTTGATCTGCGCGGCATCGCCGATGTGGATGTCATTCTGGTGGATGAAGCCCACAACTTCCGCAACAAACGCGCTAAACGTTATATGCAGCTAGAGACCATCCTTGCCGCCAATGGTCGCCGGGGACGCGATGGTGGACGCAAAAAGCTGATTCTGCTGACCGCAACGCCCATCAATAACAATATTTTTGACCTCTACAACCAGATTAATCTGTTCACGGGCAATGACCGGACGTATTTCGCTTCCGCCGGGATTGGCGACATCTACAAATATTTTCTGGCAGCCCGGCGTGAATCCATCGAAGAAGGCAGCATTCGTATTTTCAACCTGCTGGAAGAAGTGGTCATTCGACGCACACGCCAGTTTATTCGCCGCGCCTATCCTGAAGCCACCATTCGCGGTAAAACCGTCACCTGGCCCAAGCGCCGCTTACGCACCATCGAATATGACTTGCAGGCAACTTACGAGGGTTTTTATCGCCAGATCGTGCGCCGCATTGAATCGCTGAACCTCGCTCACTACAGCCTCGAAAATTATAAACGCACCGGGCAGGAGAAAGATGATTTTGAACTGGGGCGGCAGGATGCATTGGTCGGCATCTTCAAAAGTCGTTTTCTGAAACGGCTTGAATCCAGCATTGATGCGTTTCGGGTCTCCATTCGGCGCTCGTTGGAGTTCGTCAAAACGTTCGCAGAATATGTCCAGGATGGGATCATTCTGGATGCAGCCTCATTCCAGATTGCTATGCGCCTGCTGGATAAGGATGACGAGGACACCGAAGACAGTGCGCCTGTTTCGCGGGCGACGGAGATGGACGAGAATGAAGAAGCCCGCCAGCTTATCGAAGCCTTACCCCGCCTTGATCCTGATAAGTATGACCGCCGCAGCCTCCACCGTGCTTTGCAGGAAGATATTGATGCCCTGACGGACATCTGGCATGACATCAAGGACATCCGTATCGGTCATGATGCCAAACTTCAGCAGCTTAAGCACCTGCTGGAGACAGAACTACACGGTCAAAAGGTCATCGTGTTTACCTATTATAAAGATACGGCTCGTTACCTCTACCGTGCGCTGATGAGTGACGAAAATGCAGCCTGGCGGGAGCAGGTTGGCAGCCCCAATATCCGGCGTATTGACAGCACGGTGAAAACGTCTGACCGTCTGCGGGTGGTTGAACATTTCGCGCCAGTTGCCAGCGGCTACCCGGAGATTGCGGGCGGTGATGAAGAAGTCGATATGCTGATCTCCACCGATGTCCTGTCGGAAGGTCAGAACCTTCAGGACTGCGGTATTCTCATCAATTACGACTTGCACTGGAATCCTACCCGGATGGTGCAGCGTGCCGGGCGTATTGACCGTCTCGGCTCTTTGTTTGACACCCTTAGTATTTACAATATGTTCCCGGAGCGGGCGCTGGAAGAACTGCTCGGTCTGGTACGCAGTTTGACCGCCAAGATTGATGTCATCAATCAGACAGGCTTTCTGGATGCCAGTGTGTTGGGCGAAGTGGTCACACCCCGCGACTTCAATACCCTCAAACGGATTGCCGACGAGGATGATACCGTTATTGAGGAACAGGAGTCGTTCTTGGAACTGGCCAGCAGCGAGGCGCTGCTGGCAGAGCTGCAACGGGTGTTGAGTACCGATGCCCGGCGCTGGTTGAGCGATCTGGATGATGGGATTCACTCCGGGCTAGAACGTCGCGCCATGAAAGGCATGTTCTTTTATTTCGCAGCGCCGCGCGAAAGTGGACGCGCCCATTTCTGGCGTTACTATGATCTGGAAACCCGTAAAATCATCGACAATCGTTATCAAATCATGCAGATTATCGCGTGCAGCCCGGATACACCTCGTTTTCCACCACCCTATCAGGAAGTGGATGTCTTTGCGGTTCAGGAAAAAATTATCGAGAGCATTCTCGGTGATGTCGAACAACAGGAAGCGGCGGCGATTGTCAACAAGCCAGTGGCGGAGGAACAGACGCTGGTTTCACAGGTCTTGCAGGGGTATCTGAATAATCCTGAGTATGATCGCAAAGAACTGCGCGAACTGCGGAAGTTCCTCAAGCAGCCGCTGGTAGGGGCATCGGTTCAGCAGCTACGCAAGGCTTTGCAGTCCTTCAGTACGACCAGCGAAGTCACCCCTTTGATCGAGGCAGTCCGGGAACTGTACCTGCATCAGGCTGAATTGGTCTCCAATGGCTCTGACGATAAAAAGCCTGTCAACCGTATCAAGCGCGAAGATCTGCGCCTGATGTGTTACGAGTACGTCTACGACTGAGCTTTTCTGTTGCCCTGTAAGTTTCTTTTGCCAACACCCCATCACCGTTCTGATGGTACTTGTCCCATGTGTTATCCCGCAGCAGCCCGCATCCATCCGACCCGGGCAGCCGATTTGTGCTGACCATGTTAGCAGACGCGGCAGTCTGTCAATCCCGCTGTGCGAGATCGCTTTCAACGTTTTCTCCTGGCTTGTGCCGTTGCACTCACCGAAAACGTCGAGCGCCTTACCGGTGACAGACTGCTGATTCGCGTCTGCTCCGAGCAGGTCATCAATCGGCATAAGGTCGATGGAAGACAGCGCGGATGCGCGGAAAGGTTCAACATCATGGGGACAAGTCTGAACTTTACGGTGACTGGATATGTGGGCGGCGAGCCGCAGGTGAAAACCGTCGGTGAACAGCAGGTTTCCAGCTTCAGTGTTGCGGTCAACCGTAAAACCAGCGGCGGCAAGAAGCAAACGCTGTGGATACGGGTGAACTGCTGGAATCGCCTCTCAGATGTGGCGACACAGTATATTCGCAAAGGTTCACTGGTGCAGATCAGCGCCGAGTGGCTGCGTCCGAGCAGTTGGATCGCCAATGATGGCACACCGCAAACCAGCCTGGACGTGGATGCAAATCGTCTGGTTCTGCTTGATCGAGCGGAGGTGGGTGCAGCCGCACAAGAAGAAATTCCCTTCTGAAGCGACCAGCAAGGATTACTATGGAGCGGCGTAATGTGCGCCGCTTCTTATTTGGGACGATACCGAAAAACACTGTCTATAGGTGTGGCAAAAACCGGGGCAGTCTTTTCGTTATTCTTCTGATTTTCGATATGCTCTTGATGCTCAACGAAAAGGATCAAGTAGGTGATGGCAGCTCTGGCAATTTTGAATGCCAGGATTGTGTTGTTCAGAAATTCATCGAGATTCATTCGCGGAATATCGGCATTGGTTTGATCAGCCCTTTGAAAATCATGAATTACCAAAAAACGATGGGTTAAAGCATCACGATGGTCATAGATTGTATGCCAATCACCCTTTTTGGAAACATCTTGCGCTAAACCAAATAGTGCAAAGAGATGAGGAGAAGCGAAATTGGCGAAGTCGCTACGGATCTTCTCGTTGCCACCCCAAATTTGGCGGAAAGTAACACGGTCTGGTGCGGGAGTCGTCAATTTGCAATAGTCGTAAATAAAGTATGCTATTTTGTCCAGAACGGCAATTGCCTGTCGTTTCGCGGCTTTTAGCAGTTGAATGTATGTACTGTGGAGAGAATAATCCAGCGGATAAAACAAGCTCACACCCTCGTCAACAGTGTCGATCTCCTGGGATGCATACTGTGATTGAACCAACATATAACGTCCAAGTACAAAATCCTGCTTGATTTCATTCAAGAATGTTACATACCGATCAAACTTGTTCATGTCCTCCAGAGATGCATACATCGTAGAAATAAACATTGGATCACCATAGTATGTCCGCTTCTCTTCGCCGAGAAACGTAACCGGGTTTAAAAATAACCCATATCTTGCACAGAATTCGCATAGAAAGCGGTGAAAATCGGTAGTCGGCTCTAACCCCTTAACTTCTTCTGGATGCATTTCACCATGATCTTTGAGGAGCCCATTCAATTGAGCGAGTTTGCGGGTAAATCCTGTTCTGGCCTCTTGAGGCAAAGCTTGCTCCAATGCTTTCTGTAATAATCGTATAGCCTCAAGATAAAACAGATGCGAATGTCCATGCATGATGGGTGCAAGGTAACTGATGGCTACACCTTTGTTCCCAAGCGCCATACCCATCTTAGGATTGATTCGGAGAGCAACATCATACGCATCAATCGCCTCTATACTGCGTCCAACGCTATCAAGCCCATTTCCATAGTTGGTCCATACAAGACAGGCAAGACCTTCAGCATAATGTTTGGGCTGAAGTGTCTGCATGGATTGTCGGTAGTAATGACGGGCTAAACGATGTTCTTCAGCATCCGCCGCATCCGAAATTAGCTTCGCTGAATTAAATTTCCAAGAACTGAAATAACCATTGGCTAGATTATAAAGTTCATGAGCTAATTCGTCTTTGGGAGCAAAGGCATCAATCCATTCACGAAAATACGTAGTACCTCTTTTCACCATCGCTTCATCATTAACAGCAGCACCAATATCAATAAGGCAGGGCGCTGTGTATTTGCGGCAAAGCGCCTTTTCGTATTCATCGCTATAGCCTGTTTGCATTGCTTCGATTTTGAGGGTAAGTGCTTTAGCATCATCGAGCTTGCTCTCGTCATATAGGCGATATGCCTGCTGAACTTGTTCAAATATCTCAGCTAATTCAACTTCTGCCATGTACTTTCCCCTGAAGATTTCTACGGTTCTTTAAGGTTCATATTCTACTGTAAAGATTCTAATTGTCCATATTGATCCGTTCACATTGACAGACTCTCTCCTCGCACTACCGCCGCGCGGACGATCTTACAGCGCGAGGGAACCCCCTCTCCAGCACCAGCAGCGGTACGCCAGTACCACCGTTCCGGCGGGACTGCCGAACCACTGCCTCTCGCTGCGCTCGTGCTGGACAGTCACCCCCTTCTGCGCTGTCCCCGCATGTTCGAGCGGTAGCGCTCAACGTGCTGGCGTTCCAGCGTGATTGAGGAGGGGTAGTCCCCATGTTCGACAACGATGTTCGTTCCAGTATCCGCACCAAGATTCGCCCGTTTCCGCGTGTTGCGACCTATCCGACAGGCTGGTCAGGGCAGCGTACCTTTGAGCAGATTTACGATGATCTGTTTTCCAGCTTCAACCGGCTGCTGCGCTACTACCGCAACCACGAACTGGACATCCCGGACTTGATTGCTCACGCCTTCATGCGGCTGTGGATGGACATCAGTGCCGATACCTCCATGCTGGCAGCCGTGGACAAAGGTGGAGCGCTCAAGTTGCTGTTGAACCGTACCAATCCGCAGCTTTACCGCAAGTTCTACCGCCGCGAGATGTATCTGGAAGACATCGCCACCCGCAGCGGTGATCCTGACGACTTCATCATCGACGGCTTTGATCATTCTCATATCATTGGTCACGCGACCTATGCCGAAGCCACTGAACTACGCATTGACATCGAAAAGGTCATCACCGAAATGGCGGAGAAGTACATGGACAGCCTGCCGCATCTGGCAGCGTTGTACTACATCACCACCGAAGTCGGACCGGACGACGCGGCAGCCATCGCTGGACGCAGTGGAACGAAGAAGTGCTGGTGGCTGACGAGCGTGGTTAAGCCGATGCGGGAGGAGTTATGTGAGAAGCTGGAACTCTTCAAGCCGCGTCAAGAGACGTGGCGGGATCGGCATCTTGCCGGAGTGGAAGCGCCGCTGCTGCGCCTGGTCGCCCGTTACGAGGCGGAAGGCAATCTCCGTATGGTGGCGACGGTGCAGAGTATGGGAGCCTACGAAAGCTGTAAAACTCTGACTGAGCGGTTGGGGTTGTCGAAATACACCATCCACATGTTGCGGCGAAACGCACACAGGGAACTGAACAAAATCTACGGCTGTACCGCATGAGAGCAGTCGTTCTTATTTCAGTGGCTGGTGAGCAATCGCCAGCCATCTTTTTTTTGCGAGCAGATTTCCAGTTAGCCTGAATACCCAATCGCAAAGATGGTTTACGATCACTTCTGAAAATACAACTATGATGATTAAATCATCCCATTATTTTTTGTCATCTTAGCTTTTGAGCTTTTTGGTTTGTACTGTGTTGAGGTACTCTGAGTATCTGCTAATACGTTCACGAAGACTGCGCAATTCTGCATTGAGTCGCTTGTTTTTGTCGAATCGTTGTGACAAATCACAATAGAACGATGCTTTGCTGAGTATGATATTGAAGATTGCAGCAGTCGATTCCTTGTGCTTACCATCTACGTTCGAGGGGGGGGCACTATCAGGCCCCCAATTCCACAGAGTTTCATAAATGGATATATACACTCGGGCCAGATGGAAATGAGAAATTGAAGAACCAAAGTTTTTCTGAATAGCCGCGATAAGATGCTTTTCTGCAAGGATCAATTTATGTTCCTCTATTGGAACAATTTGTTGCAAATTAATTTCAGTACGCTTCCTGTAGTAGATCCATGCGAGAGTATCATTATATTGGGACAAACTCTGATCCACATCCTCATAGGAGCCATCATCATAGCTCAAAGGAAAGCGTGATCTAGGCGGAAGCCTGGAAGTGACGGATAATGAGGCCAACACATGTGCGGCAGCCTTTTCATTAGTCAAATCAAATTTGACCAAAGTGTATGTTATATTATTTAACAAATCGCACACTGAACGGATAATTTCATAATTTGAACCGTGCCTTGCTTTCTCGATAATAGTCTTTAGAGTTTCATTCTCACTTGAGATGATAATATTATAGCTTTCTTGGGAGTTTTGAAGTTTCCATATTCGCTCCGTTTCCTTCTCTGCTTCGTTTATTAGTTTTCTGAAGTATCCTAGAATCTCAATATGTTCTGACTCTCCGTCATTTCTTATAGAAAGAGATTGTTGAAGCAGTTTTTGTCCTAAAATGAGCGACTCATCATAACGCTTCAATCTAGTTAAAATTACACATTGTATTACCTGGAACTGCCATTCCCTAGGCATTTCTAGTAATTGATTTTGTTTGAGAAGGCTGTATTTTGATCGTGCTTCGAGTACGACGGCAAGCGCCTCTTCAAAACGATCTAGCTTCAACAGGTAATTAGCCAAGTAAAAAAAACATTTAAGATCAAAATCATCAAACTGACTTGACTCAAGAGCCTGTCGCATATAATTTGTCGCAGCATTAAGATCACCCAGTGATTCGTAACATCTAGCGATCAATACATTGACTTGAGGTTTACCGATAAGGAAATCAAACATCTGTTGCCCAGTAACGCGCTCTGCATAGAGAAGCTTGGTACGCAAATCAAGATCTTTAAACTCTTTACCAAGTAAATCTCTGTCTAGTTGATTTCCCGGCAAGAACTGATGACGATCAAATGTTTTGGGGTCGAATGGGGAAATAATTCTAAGCAGGTGACTAAAATGACTAATGGCATCGCGCTCAAGTGATTTTGACTGAAGATAACGCCCTAACACAAAGAGATATAAAGGGTGTTGGTGTTGTTGGAAAGTGATGACTATCTCTTCCAGCACGGAAATGGTCAGTATGTACTTTTCTCCTCCTAGTTTCTCAAATATCGACTTATGTTTATCTCCATCTCCATTTCCATCTACAACATCGTTACCCTGCATGAGATAGCCGTAGATTTCCCAGCAGCAAATCGCTATATAGTGATAGCGAATAGTGTGAGGACTAAATCGTCCAATTTGTTGACCTCTATCAATGCTACTTCCTTCTTCTATCCATAAATTGAACCACTGTGCAAATATTTCCCGACCTTCTTTGGCGGAACTAATCAATTCGTTCCAGTTTTGATTTTCAGCATACAATTTGCATATCAGCGAGATAGACTCGATACAAAGGGCAGCATCCCATCTTTCTTTAAATGTAATTGGCTTTCCCTCGGTTGTTTTACAACTATGTAATATACTTATCCATTGTTTTTTGGGCCAATTTGAGTTTTCTCCTGACTCCCACACTTTTAAAAGTTGAGTAATTTTCTCGTTAAGCCTGTCGCTCGAGGCAGGATAAAATCTACGATCTTTATCCCGGTTATATAATACTTTTGCGATCTGCCAGCGAGTTATCCGTAATTCTTTGTAGAGCTCCTTAAAATTATCGTCAGGTAATTTTGAACTATCAAAGGTTGGGAATAGAGTGTATATTACATTAGTATGTTTTTCGAATACGTTAATGCTATGAATTCTCCAGGCAAGCCAGATACGGGCAATCTTTTCAACCATCTCATCAGGTAATGACTTCAGATATGTCGATCTGATATTTATGTCATATATTTCATCTACGTTGATGCTCTTCAACTGTGGTTTCCATACCGATGTCCAAAGTGTCTGACGACGTGGCAGTATAAACCTAGGTCTCAGAGAAAGTGCGAAATCCAGTCTTGCTAAGGCTTTCATCCAGTGATTTTTCTTATGAGTTTTACTTGGTGCTATGCCCGATTCAGCCCAGCCCCAGTACAAATTAGCATCAGCGTGCCAAAGGGTATACTGCCTGGTGACCTCTTTAGTAAGTGTATCCAGTACCTGCGTCCATTTTCCATCTAGACAATAGGTCATCAGGAGATCGATAAAGCTACGAAGGTCATCAGGAGAGTATTTCCACACTGTGATAAAGTGTTTAGTGGCAGAATCGTATTGCTTCAATGAACGTTCAACATCACCCAGATGATGCTTGACCATAAAGTAATCTCGTAGCAATCGCTTTGCATCTGGTAAAACAGCAGCAAGGGCCTTACTGTCGTAATCAATATCGAAAATAAGGGATTGGTACCCTTCTAAAGCTGAATTTAACGCCTTTCGGGCATCATCATAATAATAGTCTTTATCTACGTATGAGTTATTAAGTCGAGTTACTTCATTTTGAGCACTGATAAATTCCTTTTCTGCGTGTTCCTTAGCTAGGCTTGCTTTAATTAAAGCATTCTGTAAATGCTGCTCCAATTTTAAAATGTCACTCGCGCTATCGTTAATGATTTTATTTGCTAGATCAATTATAGCTTTTGCTTCTAGCCTATTTTTTTTCGCACTTTCAAGTTTTTGATTGGCTAATTTGACTTTTTCGTTAGCAGGTGCAAGTTTCCTTTCGCCTTCGCGCTTCTTTTCTAATTCTTCTACTTCTGCTACTGCTTGCTCAAGTTCATCTAATGCTCTTTTCTCTATTACGTTTGCTTCTTGTAGTTTTTCTTGCGCTTGGTTGGACAAATTACGGGCATATTGTTGGATTTCTTGAGATTTTTCAGCTACATCTACTTCTTCCTGTGATACTTCATCCGAGCGTAATGCATGTTGAACTTCTGTTTTTACCTCAGATGCTTGTACCTTTAGATTTTCTGCGGCATTATCGATGTCTCTAGGTTTAGTCCATCTACTGATTACGCCAGCTATAAATGCTAGTATAGGGGTATTATCTCCTTTATTTTCTAATAGCTCATTTACTAAATTATCATATATTTCTTTATCGTATTTTGTCCTTTCTTGTATATGTTTTGCACTTTCCAGGCTAGCTTTTGCTGTTGCGACATTTCTTTCCAGAAGTTTTGACCTCTGATAATTAGTTATTCCAATTAGATGTTGTGCTTCAAAAAAATCATTTCGAAGCGAGAGTGCAAAATTTGCTCTTTCTTTAATTTCGGCAAATACATTATCATTTATATGAAGTTCATTTGCATTTTGGGCGAGCAATACAAGTGCAATGGTATATTGTGTTTCTGCTAGAACATGTCCACTTGCTTCAGCAATCTGAAGTTCGTATAAAGCACGTTCAGGTTCGCCTTGTGAAAGTAGGGTTGTTCCTAGATAAAAATGACCTAATCCAAATGCCCCGCGGATGGTTTCTTCAGCCTGTGTCCATTGCAAATAACTTGAGTATGCGTATAGCCACTTTCGCTGCTTGGTAGCGCGTAGTCCTTCAAGATAAAGCTGAAGGTTTTCAGGGATCGAGGCTATATGATTCAATTGACCTAAACCAAATGCCAATCTGACTGCAAGATCTTTCGCTGCATTCCTAATATGTTGTTCGTTAACCGCGCTTGAAGGGTCACTCGGAATTAAGACCCTGCCAAATTCGATAGTTCCTTCATGTCTTCCACGATAAACATCACCTCGCACCTCGATACTTCCGTCTTTACTTTTTATGATTGAACCACTAATGCGTGTATGAGCTATATTTTGAATAACAAACGCAAAAAACTTTCCCAATGGAACTTTAAAACTACCCGCTTCAATGTCACTTAGGGCGCTAAGTTGATCAACAATCTCTGAGTCTTGACTGCTGGATACAAAAAACGTAAGTGGGTTTTCTAAAGGTACCTGGATTGTTTCAGTTTGGCGGAGCGTTAATAACTGACCGATTTCCCGCAGGTTGGTGGTAATCGAGCTAGACAAAATCGTGGACATATCAAGAAGGCTGGCATCTTTTTCAGAATACTTAAATGGCGTAACTATATAGCGAGGTTGCCTCAGTATGAAGCTAACCACGAGGAAAGATGTGACGCCCAAAGTCAAGCTAATTAATCCTAGCATTATCAAGTCAAGAATGTTTTGCTGGGCAATCGAATAAGTGATTGTAGGTTCTCTATTCGAATTAGCTGTTACGGTTGCAGGAGAGGCTGTCACCTCTACAGTAACTTCAACTGTAGCTAAAGCAGGAGATGGATCTGAAGGTGCAGGGATTGCTGCCGCGTTCGGGGAGGGGGCGGTTGGAGCTAATATCGTGGCAGGAGTGTTGCCAATTTGAGTTGGATGAGGTGTCGGAGTTTCTACTACAGCACTATCCTGCGGGAATGCTACTAACTCCTTTGCCTGTTGTATATTTTGAAACTGTAGAAATGGAACCGCTACACCGCAAAAGAAGATAATCATAAGTAAGAACAGTGAATATTGATGACGACGGAACTCAATCCACACAAAATAAAGCTTGTACAACCGACTTTGGGGTTTGTAACTTAATGGTAGATGAAGGCTGTACCAATCACTTTGAAAGCGTGGGGAATTGAGGAAGAGCCTTAAGATATACCGATTTAGCCATTTTCCACAAACTCTGATAAAGACGATAATGATTACAACGACTATGATGAAGATCAATGGCAAAGAGATGTCCATAAAGGCGTTTTCCCAAGCTATCTTACATGGTATTGAACCAAGCTTTTGAATGAGATAAATACGGTATATGACTAATGTAACACAACTCGTTCTCTACAGCATTCGATAAGATGTCTGAAATTTCATTTCAAAATACCACGAATTTGTGAAGGTATTCTCTGAAATTCAATGTGCAATATATTTTCAGAGGGGTTTTGGAAATTCTACAGCAGGTTTGCCAAAACTGACGGGGCAAAACTGTAAAATTCCTCAAGTTGAGCGTGGTCAATGTGATAGGCTGAACTTGTCAGTATGACGAGGAGTCCGATCACATGACTATCCAACTGAATTCTACCCTACCCGAACGACAGCCTAAACGAGCATTGATGTTCAGCATTCGCCTCACCCAGGCGGAGCAGGACGAGATTGACACGCTGGCGAAGCATCTCAAATTACCCGGCTCGTTTATGGCACGGCATTTCATTTTGGAGGCAGTAAAGCACCACAAAAACCAAATGACGCAGGAGGCAGCCGTTGAAGCCTGAGCGCCTGTCAGATGAACAACCACATACTGAAACCGATGGCATCAATCTGCTGTCGGTGTATCGTTCCATGCTGCGTATTGTTGCGCGACTGGGCGAAAGTGAGTACACTGAAAGTGATTCGTTGTTGCGCCAGACTGAAGTGGTGGAACACTCCAATCTGGCTGACCCGGCAAGTGATTCAAGCACTGTGCAGGGCTGAGAGCATTGTAACCCAACGCGCTCTGTCTTGTCGCATCACTTGCCCAGGACAGGGCGTTTTTCATTGGAAGGAGGATGAGCGATGCCCAGAACATTGAAACGCCCGGAACAGCCGATTGATCCATATAAACTCCAGCCACTCCCCGTTGGACGACCTGCAGCGGTGTACTACCGTCAGTCGTCAGAGGGACAGATTGGCAATATTTCCACCACCCTGCAAACAGTGGACATGATCGAACACCTGCTGCGACAGGGCTGGGTACGCGAGAACGTTTTCATGATTGATATGGACGCAGGCGTAAGCGGCACGAAGAAAATCCGCGAACGTAAAGGCATGTCCACCCTGTATGACCTGATCGAAACGGGGCACATTGGACTGGTCGCGGCGCAGGATGTAGACCGCTTCTTCCGTGACGTGACGATGATCGAAACCAACATCTTCATTGATGCCTGCAAAAGGAACAACGTGCAGGTCATGACCCCGATGATGATTTACGACTTCGCGCATCCGATTATGGGATCGTCACACATGAAGATGTTCCGCGAGGAAGCTCAGCGGGCAGCCGATTACCTGCAATACCAGATTCGCGGCAGGCTGGTGGCAGCGCGTCATCGCCGGAACGCCAGCGGGATGTGGACGGGACGCAAAATCCTGCCAGGCTTCATGATGGATGGACGCAGCCACTTGCCGAATGGCGCGTTGAACCCGGATTACCGCAAGTATAAACGGTTCGACCTGTACGCCGATGTGATGCTGCGCTATTTCGAGTTGTTCCGCGAGAACGACGGCAACTTCAGCACGACGTGGAAGCAGATTGATCGGAACGGACCCTATCTGCCCGACATCCCCAAAGAGGCAGTGCCGGAAGGGTTTCAAGTGACCGATCATCTGGAGCGGCGTTCGCCGTTTACAGGCGGATTGACACCCTCACAGGATGGTTTACGAAATATGCTGGTGAACGTGGCTTATATCGGGCATTGGATTCACAAAGGCGCGATTGTCCAGTTCAACAACCATGAGGGCATTATCCCGCTCGATCTATTCATGTATGCCTATAATCGCCTGTCGCCAGTGGATTTCTATGGTGAGCCGAACCCGCAGTATGTGCCGTATCGCCCCTGGGTACGTCACAACAAGGACGAGCGCGAAGAACCAAAACCAACCTATGCTTACCTCGCCTACACCGACGACCTGCCGGAGTATCCTCATCGACGGCTGACGTGCAGTTGGGGAACAGAAGCTAAACACTATAAGTATCAATTAGCAGAGTATCCCTATCGCTCGAACGTCTGGAACATCAAAGCCTCGATTGTGGATGCGTTGGTGGATGAGATGCTGCTGGAGCGGTTGCACGCGACCACGATTGATGAGACGCTGTGGCAGGCAGCACTGGCAAGTCTGGAAAACGTGGATCAGGCGGATGTGCGGCGAGTGCAGGCAGCCATCCGGCAGGCGGAACAGACCAAAGATAATATCATCGCCAGTCTGGGATTACTGACGCACCCGGAGATGGTGGCGCGAGCACAGGCACGCTATGAAGCCGCCGAACACGAGCTGGAAGGCTTACATGCCGAGTTGAGCCATATCCAATCCAATGAACACAAATCGCGTTCGCTCATCGAAGCCCGTCCGGTACTGGAACTCATCATCCAGCGCTGGAACGATGTGCCGCGTGAGGAAAAACGCAACCTGTTCGAGCAGTTCGCCCGTTATATCAAAATCAGCAAGGTGACACGGCACACGAAGCACATTACTGTCCACTGGCGGGATGGCAGCATCTCTGAGCGCAGTACGACCCACAAAAGCACGGGTTATTTCTGGGACGATGACGATCTGACGAAGTTGCGCGAAATGATTGACACCGGGGTAGATCAGTGGGAAATCCTGCGTGCCTTCCCCGACTACACCTGGCGTTCGCTGCAAGAACGCTACGCCTACAAATTCGGGAATGGGCGCTATCCAGAGAACTATACGGGGAAGAAACCCTACCATCGCAACGCCCGCTGGTGCGACACCGCCGAATATCAGGTGGAGCAGTTCGCTTTTAGCACGGATGTGCCACAACTCGCCGTGAATTCGCTCTCAACTGATCCACCGCGACCAGCTTTTTTCGGCGGGTACGAAAGGTCTTCGCCGCCTCAATCAGGAAGTCGAGCAGCGAGGGATGCCGCATCAGCCGGTAGACCTCATCCACCGCGATGATGCGCGGCTGCTCATCGATCAGGCTGTCACGGCGGATCGCGCTCAGCACCTGCGTATACGCCAGCGCCTGCAAGATCGGGTCGCTCTCCAGTTCGTGAAAGCTGAAGACACGCGGCTCAATTGCCTGGCGATTCCCCCGCGAGAGATCCACGTTAGTCGCGCCGTTGAGGAAGCCCGCCCAGGGGCCGCTGCCGGTACACAACCCGGCGATCTCATCGGCCAGGTCGCGGGCGATGTGGCGGGTGGCATCCTTGTCACCCAATCCCGACAACACGTCACACACCAGGTCGCAGGTTGGCGCGAGGTCGGGCGTCACCTTATTGAGATCAGGGAAGCCGCGATAGGCGGTCTCCAGCGCCTCGCCCAGCAGGCCGCGTTCCAGGTTCTCGCGCTGCGCGCCGGACAGTGACCGTCCCAGCACGGTTTCATAGATGCGGGTGACGTGTGACACCTGCTCAATCAGCGTCGGGAACATCACGTCCTGCGGGTTGAGCTTGGTGGCTTTGGCGCTCATGACATACCAGGGCAGCCCGAAAGCGTCGGCGATGTGGCGTCCATGTCCCATCGGCTCCAGCAGGTCGAAGGGGATGCCGTTTTCGGCATACTCGCGCGTGAGGTAACAGTTCAAGCCGAACGTCTTGCCAAAGCCGCTGACCCCGACCCAGATTTCATGCGTCGCCCGCTTGTCGCGCCACGAGTTGTGGAAGACCGGATACGCTGCCCCGACCGCTTCGCCGCGCAGCACGCCATCGGTGGCCGCCAGTTTGCGGTACCCCAGCGGCGAGAGCATGACTGCCAGTTCGCGCGAGGTGACCGGCCAGGTGGTGGTCGGCAGGTTGATCTCCTTGGTTTTCTTCGCCGTGAAGAACCCCACCGACCGGGCGAGTAACTCCCCGACCTCCTGCCTGAGACTGAACCAGGCCCGCGTCTCGTTGACCACCGTCTGCACCCGTTCTTTGAGAGTATTCAGGTCATCGGCGGCGATGGCGACCGTCAGCTGCACCAAGTGGAGGGCATCCCCGTTGTTGATCTCCTGGAGCGCCCGGCGGCAGTCGGCGATGCGCTGCACACTCCGGCTGTCCTCGCCACTCGCCCCGGCCAGATGCACCTGGTAGGCCTGGATGATGCCTTCCAGGGCGTCAATCGCGGCGTTACGGTCATACGTTTTGGGGATATCGATTGAGAGCGCCAGCGGGAAGTTGAGACGTAAGAGCGGCGGCAGCGGGCGGAAGAAGTTCCAGGTCGCCGGGGCGAACTCATAGCTGGTCAGGATCGCCCAGTACGGGCGTCCACCGGGGCGACCCGACGGCGCCAGGTGCCAGAACGGCGCTTCCCGGATTTCATACTGCCCGGCGAACAGTGCCGGCCAGGCGCCTTCGGCCACCGGCGTCTCAAAAGCCGAAGTCATGCCACCCGCTAAAGCGCGTGGGTTCTGGTCACTCCACAGTGCCATGCCGCACAGTGCCCGCTGATACTCGGCGCTGTCGTTCAGGCTCTCGAAGTGGCGACGGTACTCCATCAGCAGCGACCGCCGCTGGGGATCATCCACCGCCTGCGCCTTGCGACTGAGCAGGCTGATCTTGTCATCCAGCGTGGCCGGCATCTGCCAGCAGACGAACCGCGCCGGATCGCGCAGCGTCCGCAGCCAGGTCGAAAAACGGGCTTGCAAGGACTGCACCCCGTCTTCGGTGGCGTGCAGCATGATGTCGAACGGTTCAATCACGAAAGTGCGGACACTCATCGCAGCGCCTCCGTCATCGGAGCATCCACGAACACCAGCCCGTCGTCGGTATCTGCCTCCGCCGCGCGGGCGAAGGTCACCCACTCACGCATGTCCACTGTGTTGGCGGGCTGTGCCGGAGCAAAGATGGCCGCCGCGTCCAGTCTCACTACGTCCAGTGGCAGTTCAAGCAGGGTTGCGATCTGCCCGAAGACACTCCCCGAATCGCGGGCGGCAGCCAGCAGCAGTGATCCGCGCCCGCGATACAACAGGCGCTGCCAGAGGGGCAGTCCGCCGCGCATCCCGGTCATCACCAGCATGACCAGGGTGAGTGTTACCCCCAGCGGGATCGCCCAAGCGGGGAAGATCAGGTTGCCCAGGGTATACGTCAATCCGCCGCCGACCCCAGCCAGCAGCAGGCGTTTGAAGGGGATGCCGAAGAACCCTTTCTCGTCGCGCCGCAGCACATGCGCTTTGAAATCCGCAGCCATACACATCCTTTCAAGAGGACAGGCGCGAAGCGTCTCCCGCCTCGCGCCGCGAATGGGGTGAGTGGGAGGATGTTAGGGCGCGGTGAAGGTGACGAGGGTGGTGACCGAGGCAGCGAAGATCACGAAGAGCAGCCCGATGACCACCTGGTTGGCGGCTTTCGGATTGTCACGCTTCCAGTCCCCCACAATCGGCCACGAGGAACCCATGTACATGTAGGGTAGGTAGTCTGGCGAGTTACGGTGAGGCTTGAAGCCACACCGCACTTTTCCAAAATCCCCCCTCCGAACCGTGCTTGATACTTTCATATCACACGGCTCTCCCGACTTGCATTACGTTCCTTGGGAATGGGTCTGCCCGCGTGGATGTCCACATGGCACAGGTGACAGATGACGAGCGTTTTGCGCTGCATCGCAATCATCCGCGTGACCCAGAACGGCTTTTCTTTCCGACCTGCCCAGCGCTGCTTCAAGTCCTTCAGCTTACGCACATGATGGACTTCGCATTTACCCTGGGTGCCACACAGCTCACAGACTTCCGCCTGCAAGCGCTGGATAAGGTCGGAACGCCAGTCTTTCCACTGCTCACGGTAAGGCGCATCGACAATCACGGCTTGGTTGCTCGGCTTGACGACCTTCAACGGGATGCCACCCCAGTAGATTGTCCGTTCCCCTTTCTTGGTCGGGACTTTCACCTGAAATGTGCGATATTCCTGTCCATTGACGGTCATCGTAGAGCGGTACTTGCGGTACACCTCGCGCACACTCATCTTGTATTTGTGTGCCAGCGTTCGGACGAGTGCCGCCTGCATGACATGCTTCAGGCTGCTCAAGTGACTGCGGTCAACCGCGAACTTGTAGTATTCCGCGATGCCCCGGAAGCGCTCCTGATAGGTCTGGATGATGTGCGCGTCCGAGAATGCCAGCAGCGACAGTTCACTCATGGGTTTGCTATTGCGCTGGTAACGTCGTGCCAGTTCGGTCGTCAGACCGTAAGGCACGCCCAGGCGCACTCTCCCGTTGGCGCTGCGTTGGCGGGTACCGCTGTCTTTCCGCCGTGAGGTCTTGTGGTCAGCGTGATAGATGCTGACCGCGTAGCCGAGAAACTTTGCGTGCTCGTCGCGGGCATGGGTAATGAGGGTTTTCTCCGAACTCAGCTCGAGATGCAGCGCGTCACGCAGGAACGTCCCGATAGCAGTTTTGATCGTCTCCGCTTCCGCCTTCGTCCCGGCGAAACCGAGAATGAAGTCGTCGGCATAGCGGACATACGTCAGCCGCCGGAAACCGGGGTCGTCCGTTTCTTTCGAGGGTATGGCCCGCATCCGTTGTTCCAGATGCCGTGCCGCCTCTTTGTCGCCCCGTTTGCGTGCGCGGTCGAGTTTGTAACTGACCTCGCGGTATTCGGGACTGCGTTCGCGCTTCGCTCCCCGCGTATAGTGCGGAATGAGCACTTCTTCGACGTAACGGTCGAGTTCGTGCAGATAGATGTTGGCGAGAATGGGGCTGACAATGCCGCCCTGCGGTGTTCCCGAACAGGTAGGCTTGTATTCCCACGCTTCCATCACCCCTGCTTTGAGACCTTTGCGGATGAGGTTCAGCAGTCGACCATCGTGAATGTCCCGTGACATGACTTTCAGCAGGACATCATGGTCGATGTTGTCGAAGCATCCGCGAATGTCACCCTCAATGAACCACTTGGTCGCACGAAACTTGTGATGGAGGTAGGTCAGTGCGGTATGGCAGCCACGCCCGGTGCGAAAGCCATGCGAACTCTCCTTGAACCGGGGTTCGTAGTAAGCCTCCAACACCATGCGCAGCACCTCTTGCATCAGTTTCTCCGTGAAGTTCGGCAGACCCAGCGGTCGTTTGCCGCCATTTTTCTTGTCGGCATACCCGCGTCGTGACGGACGGAAGTCAAAGCGTTCAGTTCGCAGCGCAGCGATGAGGCTGTCGATGCGGTTGATGCTCATGCCATCCGCCGTATCGTCGGCTGTACCGGGTGTGAGTGCGCCCTGGTTCTTGTAAATCTTGGCATACGCCATGAGATACAGTTCCGGGTTGTACAGACACCGGTACACTCGCGTGAGCGGGAGACGTTTCTCTCCCAATTTTCGTATCGCTTGAAGAATTTGATCAGCGCTCTGCATTTCGCATACCTTTCAGTCTTTCCAAGCACAAGTCCTGACCCCCTTCGCCCTGTAGCTGGCTTTCCCAGCCTCCGTGGGTGGGCGTGACGCCACCGACTACTATGGAAGGTCTCCGTCGCCATGAGGCTCGCGCCTGTTAGGCGATCCCGTGGTACGGTCGTAAGTGACGATAGGACGGGTTAGGGTGTCCGTTCGTGGCTTGATAGGTCTCATTGACCATGTTCCCGGCTAGAAGGATTTCACGCCTCGGTATCAGAAAGGCGCTGCTGCCGGGTCTTGACCTCAACCGTTGTGTCAAGGGAGGGTCCTGTCTCCAACTCACCACTAGACTTCAAGCAATCCAGCCTTACCCATACCATCCAGGTCTCGGAACTCAGCAGCGCTTCAACGGTTTCGCGGCTTGTCCCTTTCCCGACATGCTATTGTCCGCTTCAGGTTTCCCCTCTTGCGTCAGTCGGGTGACCTTGGAGGTTTATCCTCAACCTCCAGTGTGTTTCACACAATCACTTACGCCGCCGCACGGCGCACGATGCCCAAGCCGAGGAAACCGATGACAGCGGCGATGGGGGCGATGATCTGCGCCACATCACGGATGTCGTTGAACAACTGTTGGATGAATTCACCGAGATTCAAGCGGTCAGCTCCTGACAACTAGCGAAACGAATGGAGCCGGTGGGTGGGAGGCGGCGTGCGCCATGACGCTGGTCAACTCAGAGTGTGGGGTCATCTGGCACGGAGTCCGCTCCCCCCACCGGCTGACTCCAGCGTAGCAAATCGCGGGGTTGAAACCGGTGTAATCCTACAGTTTTGCCCCGTCAATTCTGGCAAACGGCCCGTCAAAATTACAAAACGCCAGTCCGTCACGAGTGCCGGGTCAGCTGCACCGCAAACCGCCACGCGCCGACGCCCAGCGACGCATACGGCTCGCCGCCCCAGTACCAGACCAGTGTCAGATCAACGGCCTGCTCCGGCAGCAGGTCGAAGGGGGTCAGCCCTTCCGCCGGGTTGCGCGGGCCGGGCGGGTCAGCGGCGTAGCCCAGCGCCAGCCAGATGTCGTCGGGCGTGAAGCGCAGCGTCTCCGCCCGCCCGTTGTAGATGCGGAGGCGCGTCGTGATCTGCCCTTCCAGGTGAGTCACACTCACCAGCCGGACATCCACGCCATCGTAGGGCTGCGCGGCAGGCGGGGGAGCGAAGGTCAGTGTAAAGGACGCGCCGTTTCCGGCAGCAGCGGTCACCAGCCAGCGCCCGCTCGTCAGACTCCCCGGCACGAGGTAGGCCAGCGACGCCGGGAGCGATGACAGCGGCGGCACGTCAGTGGGCAGGGCGGAATCCCCAACCACCAACCCACTGCTCAGGGGATAGACCGCGCCCGCCGCATCCACGAACTCGACGCGCCAGGTCGTCGTGTCGAGTGTTTCTGTCCCCGCGGTGACATCCACATCGAGCAGCAAGACCCCCATATCCGGCGGCAAATCGGCCAGATCATCCACAAGATGGGCATCCCGCAGCGTGATGGAAGCCTCGCCCACTGCAAGCGTATCGCCAATCCGCCCCTCCTGGAGTGCCGTATTCGTCCCGATGAGCTGCCCGTCGCGGGCGAGTTCCTGGTCGGGCGGATAGGTGGCGGTCACCAGCGTCCGGGTCGCCGTCGGTAGGCCATCGGCGCCGGTCGCGCCGATCAGGAGCAGCACCAGCCCCGGCCCGACCTGACGGAAGATGCCGGTCTCGCCGCGTCGTACCTCGCGTTTGTCGTCAAAGGTGAAATGCAGCGCCGCGCCGGTGTTCAGGGTGAGCAGGAAGTCCGTCCCCGCGCCGATGCGCTCGAAAAAGGCGGCGTTCTCCTCTGACCAGGGGATGCCGATGACCGGACGCACCGACATCCCACTGACAAATGAAGCCGTGTCGGGATTGGAGTCGAAGTTCCACTCCGAGGCGGCCACGCGGCGGCGCTGGACGACCCACAGGCGCGGGGATGTGCCATCGGGGAGCATGACCTGGAGGTTGACCGGGTAGGCGACCATCCGCCCGCTGTCGCCGCCCTGGATGACCTCGTCCTGATCTTCAAGCGCCAGGGGTGTGGGGGTCGGGCTAACTTCGGGTGTGGGCGTCAGACTGAGTTCGGGCGTGACTTCCGCCGCTTCGGATGCACCGCCCCCCAGCAGGCGCGTGAACAGGAAACCGAAAAAGATCACCGCGACCAGGCCGCCAACCAGCAGCATCTTTCGGGATGGCTGACCGGACACCGGCTTGATTTCATCCTCCGGTGCGTCGAGGACGATGTTCTCTTTGGCGGCATCCTGCACCCGGCCTGGGGTGCGCGCCCAGCGCGACCCGACCGGCACCAGGGCGGACTCGGCGTAACGCTTGAGCAGTTCGACCGTGACCTGGCGTTCGAGGCCATCCGAGCCGACCGCCCCGGCGGTGCGGACTTCGCGCTCGTAGGCGGCTTTGTAAGCCCGCTGGCGATCGGTGGGCACGAGTTCCCACAGGGCATGGAGTTCGCTGAGTGATAGTTTTTGTAATTCGTCAATCGTGTGATAACGCAGCACGTCCATCAGTTCCCTCCGCCGATCACACTGCCGCTGCCGCCGAGAGCCGACTCGCGCCGCATGGCATCGTCGTAGGCGGCATCCTGGTTCTGTTCTCCGGCCTCAACCGTCACGTCCACCTGCGGTTCCACCGTGATGTCCGGCTGCACTGCCACCTGCGGCTGCACGACCGGTACTGCCGCGAGACCAACGGCAGTGATCTCGTTGGGAAGCATGGTGGCCTGATGTTCGAGGTGGTTCACCTCGTCACGGGCGTCGTCGTAAGAGAGGTTATTGTCCGTCCGCACCTGTTCGACCAGTGCCGTCCGCGTCGCGTCGCTCAGCTGGCCTTCGGGCGAGGCTTTGACTTCGCGGACGACCGTCTCGGCCTGCTCGCCGGACAGCCCCAGCCGCAGCGCCCCGTCGGCGAACAACCCGAAGCGTCCCAGATCCTGCTGCACTGGCGGTTGACCATCCTCGACCGGCAGGACGCCCACCGCCCGCGCCATGCGGTCGGCCACCGTCAGGTGATCGGTGCCGCCTGCGACTGGCTCCCCGTTCTGGGTCCGTTCGGCCTGAATCCCCCGGATGACATCACCCATGACATCGGCCACATCCCCGCCGCCGGTGACCTTCATCTGGCCTAACATGACCTGCATCTGCAAACGGGCGGCGTTCGCCAGCGCCTCGGCGCTCGCTTCCAACCGGGCTGCCACCCGGTCAAGACTGCTTGTCCCGTTTGGTTCGCCCGCTTCGTCCTGGGCGATCAGCCCGCCCAACGGCGATCCCAGCCCGGTAGCCGCCCCCAGCGCGTCTGAGACGTGGCGCTCCATCTCCTCTTCGTTCATCTCCGCGTTGTAGTCGCTGCTGGCGCCCGTATCATTCAAGGATACCGGCGCAACCGGGGTGAATGTCCCAGTCCGCCGCGCCGCTGCCGGGGTGAAGGCCGCCACCAGCTCGCCATTCTCGTCTTCAAACCACTCTGCCGCATCCACGTCCGATGGAGTATGTCGCCCCGACGCCCCGCGCGGGGTCGTCCAGCTTTCCAGCGCCTCGCCGACTGCCGGGAGCAGCATCGGTCGTGACAGCACCCGCCCGGCTTCATCATACTCGGCGTGATCCGGGTCGCGGTCGCTCAGGAGCATCGCTCCCACCAGCGGCCCGGCAGCCCGCCCAACCAGCGGGAGGTGCCGCGCCACCTGGCGGGTAGCCGCGCCTTCGGTGAACTGCTCCGCCGCTTCGCCCAGCGCCGTCCCGCGCACCCCCGGCAGGTGCGTCAGCGTCCGTGCCGCCCCGCTCAGGCTGCTGAAGCCGCCCAGCATCAAGCCTGCTGTCTGCGCCCCGGTTGCTCCGTTGTTGAGGGCCGTCATCCCCGCCAACGCGCTTGAACCCACGCCCGCTGCCAGTGCCGTACCACCGGTCATCGCCGCCGAAGTCACCGACCCGGGCGAGAGCAGCACGCCACCCGCCGCCTGTCCCATCGCATTGAACAGCCGGTTGAAGCTGTTCCAGACGGCTTTGATGCCCGACCACATGGTGATGACGATGAACACCAGGCTGATCGAACCGATGCCGACGATGGCCGGGGCGCTGCCGGTGGCGGCTCCGGCCAGGAAAAAGCCAATTGCCAGCGCCTGGATCAGGGCGATGATGGCGGTCTGCACGATCAACTCAATCCACTGGTTGAGGATCGAGTGGGCGATGCTCTCGGTGCGTTTGAAGAAAGCGAACAGGATCGCCATCCCGAACGAGATGAAGGTGATCCCCATCGCAATCGTGATGAGCAGATGCACGATCTGTTCCACCAATGCGAATAGCAGGAGCGGCCAGGCCGTCAGCGCCCGCTGCTGCGACGCCCCGGCCAACGCCACCGCGCCGTCACGCACGCTCTCCTCGACGCCGTCCCAGGTGATCGGGGAGATGGTGTGGTCGAAGTAGCCACCCGGCATATTCCAGTCCATCGGCACGACCGACCCCAGGCCGCCACTGCCCCAGGTCGAGGGATTGGCATTCTGGAAGTACGGTGGGCAGCCCGGCGAGTACACCGGCTGCGGATAGCCCATTACGTCCTGGGCATGACCGCGCAGATACGCCAGCGCAATGTCCAATCCGTCAAGCGGCCCCGGCCCGGTCGCGCCCGGCAGGTACACGTCGAAGTAATCGCACAATGCCCCTAAATCCAGATCGTTGGCGTCCACCTGTGCCAGCGACGAGAAGTCGCCGGCGTTGGCGTTCAGGCCGTCAAGCACACTGAGATACATCAATTGGCTGATGTTGAGGCGGAAGGTGTTCATCCCCTGGTACAGGCTGGGACCGGTGGCGAAGAACAAGGCCCCGGCCACATACCACAGGATGGCGCTGCGCGGGTTGACGACCTCGAGGCGCACGAAGGCCGCCAGCAGGTAGGTGATCCCCAGCACCAACAGGGCGATCACAAAGACCACGCTGACGGCTACCCCCAGGCTGCTGTTGGTCTGGGCGATGATCGGCATGAAGGCGTGTTCGATCAGCCACTGGTTGACCAGTTTGACGGTGTAACCGGCCATCAGCACCGCTCTTTGCAGACTCCAGTGCGTCCCGGCCAGCAGCACAATGATGCTGTACTGAAGCTCGTCAATCATCCGGGCGAAATCAGGCATGGGGCAGCTCCTTAGTCGGCGACATCACCGCTGCAATACGGGTTGGTCTGGTTGACCCAGGTAATACGGTTGCTCCCGCCGTCGAGCAGGTAGGCCAGCCGGTGGAGACTCCCCGCCGGGGCGAACGCTGCCAGCCGGTAAACGCGGGTTGCACCCGGCAGCAGCGCGTTGTAGTTCTCATCCGTGAACCCGGCGGCATTCATGGCGGCCAGCGAGGTGAGCCACGAACCGGTCTGCTCCCCGGTCGGGGTGGTGAGCGCCGTAATGACCATCAGCGCCACCGGGACGGTTTCGTAGGTCGTACTCCCCAGATTGCGGATCTCCAGCCGCCAGGTGTACAGATTCTGCGGCGTGTCTCCCAGCGTCGGCGCGGGCTGCGATTGGACGCTCAGCAGCCGGAAGCGCAGGCGCAGCGGGGCGCCGGGCTGACCGACGAAGACGGCATCGCCAACGTAGAAGTCCTGCGGCGGGGCGAGCGTGAACGGCGTCGGTGGTGGCGCGAGCGTTGGTAGGGGCGTGCCGGGCAGCGTCGTCACCGTCGGCACGGGAACCGAAGTCGGGCAGGTGTAGAAAGCGGTGTCGGTCACAATCGTGCCGCAGGCCAGCGCCGCGAACACGAGCATGACCGGCACAAAGAGCAGGTAGATCGACCGCAGCAGGATGGAGCGCTGGAGCTGCGCCAGCGAGAGGTCATCATTCATCAGGATTATCCTTTATTAAGGAATCAGGCCAGGCTGGTTGCCGGGCGTGAGCAGCAGCGTGAAGCGGGCCGTCGCCCCATTCCGGCCCGCGGGGATGGCCCACACCTTGCCGAAATACGGCACGACGGCCCGCGCCTGGGCCGAGGTCACGACTTGCAATTGAGCGAAGCCGCTCGCGTCGGTGAACCCCTGGGCGATGGCCCGGTTCGTCCCGACCTCGACGATCCGCACTGAAATCCCGGCCACCCCTTCCGCCGGATCGACCGCCTTGTTGCCGTTCTCGTCGTAGGCGATCACCACCGCTACGGTGATGACACTTAGAGGTGCGGGCGTAACGGTCGGGCGAGGTGTGGCCGGCGCGGCGACCACTTCGACCCCGGCGGCGGGCTGCGGTTGGGGTGTGGGGGTGGTCGTTTGCAGCGGCGGCGGGATAATCAATGTGTTGGCCGTCCCGCGGAAGACCTGCACCGCATCCAGTGCCAGCGTGTCGCCCTCGCTGGCGGGATTCCGTCCGCCGCCGCGCAGTTCGAGCGTGTGCGTCCCCTGTCCGACGAAGTACACCCGCGTGCCGGGGAAAGCCAGTTCCGGCGTGTAGGCGTCCACCGTGTCGATCACCACGCCATCCACCACGACCTGGAACATGCCCATGTTGCGGGCTGCCACGTAACGGATGCGCAGCCCTTCGCCCTCGAAGCGGAAAATGGCATAGCTGCGGGGATTCTCGCTGCGATGGTACTGGCCCCGGCTGGCGTTGGCGTTGAGCCGCCGTTCCCAGGGTGTGCTGTACTGCACCGCCGGGTTATCCGACTCGAAGCTGTACCAGCCGGTGTAGGGCGGTGGCTCGCCGGTTGCGTCGGGCAGCGGTTCGACCGGGTTGGGTGGCGCGGGCAGGAGGATCGTCCCCGGCGGGAAGGGCGTGGGGGTCGGTGGGACGTACACCCCCGGCATGACGGCCTGGATGTCCAGCACGCGCGTGGCGAGGGTCGGTGTGGGCGTTGGCGTGAAGGTGGCCGTCGCCATCGGTGTCGCGGTGGGTGTGAAGGTAGTCGTTGCAGTTGGTGTGGCGGTGGGTGTGAATGTCGCCGTCGCAGTAACGGACGGCGTGACCGAGGGCAGCACCATCAGCGTCGGCAGCGGCGCGTTATCCGCCTGCGACTGCCGGAACAACAGGAAAGCTGCCGTGCCCCAGGTCACCAGGCACAGCACAGCCAGGAATACCAACACACGCCGCATGAACGCCTCCGCAGAACCACTTCTTCATCTGCGTTTCAGCGTAGCAAATCCGGCGTGGCAAACGTGTGTAGGATTACAGTTTCAGCCCGTCAATTTTGGCAAATCAACCGGGAAAATTACACATCACACTTCGGGGACAATGAACCCCTCACTCACCGCCCGGCTGATCAGGTGTTCATTGGTGGCTGCGCCGAAACGCTGCTTCAGCTTGTGGCGCAGGAAGTAGGCCCGCCGCATCGGAATGTCGAGCTGCCGGGCGATGTCCGCGATGTGCACCCCACCCATCAGCAGCCGCAGCATGGCGCGGGCCTCGGGGTCGAGCTGCCAGTCCCGCAGCGGGGACTGCATCGCCACCAGGTAGGCGCTGTTGGCCGTTGGTGACAGATACGGGCGGCGCTGCGCCACCGCCTGTACCGCCGCCACCAGATGATCCCGAAGATCATCGCCCGCGAACAGGTAGGCCAGCACGTCACAGGCGAACAGATCACGGATCAGCAGACCCTCCGCCAGGCTGCCTACCACGATCAGGCGCGACTGGGGACTCACCTGCTTCAGCCGTTCGGTCAGCGCCAGCACATCAATCAGCGCGTCCAGCCGCTCATTCAGGATGATGATGTCGGGATGCTGCCCTTTGCTCTTCGCCAACAGTTCACCCCCGCTGCGAGCGGTGCCGATCACGTCGGCCCCAGGGTAGTTCTGCAGGATCGTCTCGATCCCAAGCAGCATCAGGTCGGCTTCATCCGCGATCAGGATGCGGTGTTTCATGCCCTGCCTTTCGTCCCATCCGGGTTTCTGGTTCCAGCGTAACACAGAAACGCCTTTGAGTGGGCGAGAAAATAGGACAATCGGCGCGGCAAAATGGGACAACCGCGCCGGGAATTTGCTCAGGTTTCTGGTATTTTTGCAGTTAGGTAAGGGGGCAGGAGAAAAGAGGCGCTTAGTCTTTGTTTTCGAGCAGTCCCTGCTTGCGGGCCGCATCCACCAGGTTCTCGTTGTTGCTCACCCCCAGCCGCTGCTTGAGCCGGCCCGCACCCGGTAGACCGTCTTGCGTGAAATCCCCAGGATGTCGCTGATCGCTTGCGCCCGCAATCCCTGTTCGGTCAGTCGCAGCACATCCCAGTCCTGCGGATCGAGCGTCGCTGGCGTGCCGCAGTTCATGAGCTTGAAAGCAGCGGGTGAGATGAACGGGTACTTGCTGCTGATGAGCTGCAAGGCACGGAGCAGCTGTTCCTGCACATCGCCATTCTTCAGGATGAAACTGGCATTCCCCCAGCGCATCACGTCCTGGATGTAGGCGCTCTGCCGCCGCTGGCTCATTACGATGACCCCCATCTCACGGAAACGCTGATAGCAGGTCGTCACCAGGTTCGTCACTTCCTTCGGGTGAATGGTCTGGTCGTCGAGGATGACCACGTCAACGTCATCCCCCTGTTCCTTGAAATACCGGTCCACTTCGCGCAGCCGGGCGAAGGTCGTCAGGACTTCGAATAGCTCGCCGGCATCGCCGACGATCCCCTCCACGCCCTTGCGGGTAATGTCATTGCGGTCGATGACGACCACACGGATGGGATTCATGATGGTGGAGTGCCTCCTTGCTGGTATGAGCCTTCTATAACTACGAACTAATGTTCTATTCGGGGACTTCATAGCATATCACAATTTTCCAACGGTGGGGGGAACATATCTTTTGATTTCCCTACGAAGTGGGTAGGAATCGGGTTTGTCTTCGGGGCGTGTCCCATTTTCCCGCACCGCGTGTCCCATTTTCCCGCGCAAGTTGTCCCATTTTGCCAGCCAGTTTGTCCCATTTTCTCGCACACCTGTTCGATGTTTTCCGGTATGCTGTGGTCATGGAATGGACATGTGGAGGCTGTAATGTACGAGGAAGACATCTTATCGGAGCGCGTCGCTTTCCGCCTGACGGCAGTGACCCAGCACAAGCTCATCCAGTGGGCACGCCAAGAGCGCCGCCCGCTCGCCAACCTGATTTACGTCGTGGTCTGCCAGGCGCTGGCAGCGGAGGAAACCCGGCGCGGCGAACGGTTCGCCGCATCACCTGAGGAGCGGGAAGCCTGATGACCGTCACGCTCTCACCTCAGGATGCCTATGGGCTGGCGCGGGCGCTGGTCGGGCTGTCATGGGCAGACCTCTCGCTCAGTCCGGCCCCTGCCCTGCTGCTGGCGCACCTCGACCCGACCGTGCCGGACGACCTGCGCTTCCTGCGCAAGGTACTCGGCCCCGACCTGCTGCGGGCAGTACTGGCAGTCGATCCGACTGCCCCACCGCCGGAAGTGCCGGGACGGACAGCCGATCTCACCATCGTGCCGGAACTTCCGGTTTCGGCGCAACTGACCGACGCCCAGCTTCAACAGGCCGCTGGTGTTGGAAAATGGCTGGATGACTACGTCCGCTGGGCGGGGAACGCCGCCAACGAGACGCCGCTGGCATTCCATCTGGGTGCCGGGCTTTACTTGGCGGCGATTGCTGTCGGGCGGCGGGTCTACATCCAGACCCCCTGGCGCCAGCCGGTGTTCCCCAACCTCTACCTGATGATTGTGGCCGTCTCGACCTACTACCGCAAGTCGGCGGGGTTAAGCCTGGCCTCGGAAGTAGCGCGGCTGTCTATCCCACACATGCTGATGCCGCAGCCCGGTTCGCCGGAGAACTTCATGGCGATGCTGGGCGGTGTCCTGCCCCCCAACTTCGCCGACATCCCCCACGAGGATCGGACGCGGTTGGAGAAAGGGAACCGCTACGCGGCCCAGCGTGGGCTGCTGCGCGACGAGCTGTCCGGGTTGTTCAAGTCGCTCGGACGCGACTATATGGCGGGCATGAAAGAACTCATCATGACGCTCTACGACTGTCCGGCCTATCTCGACTCGAACACCAACAACAAGGGTCTGGTGGTCATCCGCGATGCCGCCCTCTCGATCCTCGGCGCGGCCACCCCAGCAGAACTGAGCAATGCGCTCTCGCCCGCCGACTGGTACAACGGCAACCTGGCACGCTTCGGCCTGCTAACGCCCGAACCCGACTACGCCGAACGTCCCGCATCAAAAGACAGCCCGCTCCCGATCGATCTCGCCAACCGGCTGCAGCGGCTGCACGCGAAGCTGCCCGAACCGCCAATGGCCGATGCCCTGGGGGAGAAGCAAGCCGCCGAAGCCTGGTCGCTGCCGGCGGATTTCTGGGCAGCCTGTCATGCCTACGAGCAGGCGCTGCGAGCCATGACCGCCCCGGACTCATCGCTTGATGACCGGCTGCGGGCGATCTACGGGCGGCTGCACGTCCAGGCCATCAAGGTCGCCATCCTGCTGGCGGCGCTCGACTGGGCGGATGCCCATGACACGCCGTCTCGCCTGGCCGTCTCGGCTACTCACTGGTACCGCGCTCAGCAAATTGTCGAGACCTGGCGGGCGTCGGCCCACCGGCTGCTGGCCGACCTCGGTGAGAACGAAGAGGGACGCCTGGAGAATCGCATCCTCGGTTTCCTGCGGGCTTGTGGGGGGACTGCCACCGTGCGCGACATCTACCGCGCCCTGCGTTCGCCGCGCAAGCCGGTGATTGAGGCGCTACGAGCACTCGAAGAAGATGGCTGTGTCGGGCGGGTCGAATTGCCGCCGAAGCCGGGAGTGAAGTCCGAAGCCTACCGTTTGCTTGATCCGGCAATTGGCACCGGGTCGTGACAATTGCCGCGAATTGTCAATTGTCCCATCCCGTGACAATTAGAGAAACAGGGAAAGAAAATATGGTTGACACCCACCATTTGAAGGAAGATTGCGATCTGCGCCAGCTGGTAGCGCAGGATTTGGGACCGGCGCCACTGCATGGCGGGCGGGCGCACCTGTGGAAATGTCCCTTTCACCACGAGCGTAAGGGCTTCAGCCTGGCCGTGTGGCCCGATGGCTACCGCTGCTTCGGCGCCTGCGACACCCGGGGCGATGCCGTGGATTGGCTGCGCCACTATCGCCATCTCTCGTTCACTGCTGCCCTGCGCGTGCTGGGCGAGCCGCAGCCCGAAGTATCCCCAACCGAACACAAGCGTCTGCCAGCAGCATCCGAGCCGCCGGACTGGGACTGGCAAGAACGGGCGGCGCGGGTCGTCAGCCTGGCGGAAGATACCCTCTGGTCAGCGGAAGGCGAACCGGCGCTGGACTATCTGTTGGAACGCGGGTTAACGACGGCCACCATCCGATCAGCGCGGCTGGGTTATATCCCCGGCGACTTTCGTGAGTGGCGCTCACTGGAAGGGCTGGAGGTCCCTTGCGGCATCACGATCCCCTGGTTCGCGGCGGATGTGCTCTGGGCAGTCAAGGTGCGCCGCGCCTATGGCGATCCGAAGTATGTCCAGATCCCTGGGGGCAGCGCGCACGGCCTGTTCAATGCCGATGTGCTGGCAAATCACCGGAGTGCCCTGTTCTGCGAGGGGGAGTTCGACACCCTGCTCGTTCAGCAGGAAGCGGGCAGTCTGATCGCGCCGGTGACGCTGGGGAGTGCCACCGCCCGGATGACGGCACGTTGGTATAGTGCGCTGATTGGTCAGCAACGAATCTTCGTCGCCTACGACCGGGATGAAGCGGGAAAGAAGGCAACGGAGCGACTGCTGCGCCTCTCGCGCCGTTTCCACGAGATGCCGGTGCCGCATGGCAAGGACATCACCGAGCTCTACCTTAGCGGTGGTGACCTGTATGCGTGGATCACAGAGGCCGTCCAAAAGTCAATTCGTGGTTCTCTGGAGAATCGGTGATGGCGAATCGGACAAGACAGTGCTTAGACACCCAACATCCACCAGATACTTCCCTGGACATGCTCAAGCGCGTGTTGGCGGTAGCTGAATTAGTGGCGAAATCAAAACAATCTCAAGCGGATACGCCGAAACTGCATGAGGTTGCACCGAAAAAACACATATCGTGAAAGATAGTGTATCGTAGTGGAAGCATACACCACTGAGCAGGAATACTGATGTCGAGAAAGAAGACCAGAACCATCGCAGCACCGCAAGCCGGTTGGGCAGTCTATCTGCGCACCAGCAGCGACGAAAATCAAAAACCCGAGATGTCACGGGCGCGGCAGCGTTTTGCTATTGAGAATAATGTACTGCAACGGTCTGACATGCCAGTCTACGAGGAATATGTTGATGTGCTGACCGGGACAACACCCCATCGCGAGGCTTATCAACGCTTGTTGGAAGATGCCCGTGCTGGCAAGTTCTCACACGTCATCGTGGAGCGGGCTGATCGCTTTGGCCGTAACGACACCGAAGCCCTGCGTGCCATCGATGAACTTCATGAATTCGGGGTTGCGGTACGCTTCGCCAACCAGCCGGATCTTGATCCCATGGATCCGGATGATCGGGTTGTTGTAGCTCTGTCTTTCACATTGGCACGACGCGAATCAGCCTTACTGGGTATCCGTGTGGTGGGTGGATTACAGGCAAAGCGGGCAAATGGTGGATACTCGAACTATGCGCCGGATGGCTACATCAATGTTGAAGGCAAGGTCGTGGGAGAAGCGAAAAAGATCAGTGGGCGGCGCGAAACCTGGATTGAGCAGGACCCTGAACGTGTACCAATTGTTCGTTATGCTTTTGATCTTCTGCTGGAAGATCGCCTCACGTTAGAGGGAATCTGCGAAGCGCTTCACACACGAGGATACCGCTATCGCAGCGGGAGACCCTTCATTGAGGTCAAGAGAAACGGCCAGCATAAAGCCAACACCAACACATTGAGTTCCATGTTCCATAACTGGACGTATGCTGGCTGGGTAACGAGCAAAGCGGCCAATGTACCGCCTAAGACCATCCGCGGCAATTGGGATCCCATTGTCACCACGGAAGAATTCGAGCGGGGCTTGGCAATACTGGAGAAACGAAATCAGAAACGAAATCGGCATCGCAAGCACGACTATCTGCTCAAGGGAATCGCGTATTACGAACACCCTGATGGCAAGGGGCAGGAGCGATTGACGGGTTCAACCTCGAATGCGGGACGCTCTGGTGGGGGAACACCGTATTATCGTGTTGCCCGTAGTGAAGTGAGTTTTCTGTGCAGCGATATTGACGGACAGATTCCTGCTGCATTGATGCATATCCAGGTTGATCCAGAACTACTGCCCATGATCCGCGCTGTGTATACCCAGGATGTTGCGGAACAGCTTGGGCATCTTCGCCCGGATGAGCGAGAGCGTCTTCAGGCATCCCTGAAGGCGATTGATGACGAGGAAGGGCGGATGGCACGTCTGTATGCTGCCAGCAAAATCACAGACGCCATCTGGGATAGTCTGTGGCGTGAGTGGCAGGATCGGCGCAATACGATTCGATCCACACTTGAATCGTTGCAATACCAACACAAAACCCACATTGCGAATCTCGATACGGCATTGCAAATGATTGCACAGGTCGGAATCGTGTATAATCTATTGGAGCGAAGTGATCAGAAGGAACTGCTGCATCACATCGTGTCCCGAGTCGTGATTGACTGTCAGGGAATGATCCATCTGGAACTGCGTGCACCGTTCTCGTATCTTCAAGATATTCGCAATTGGGTACGAGAGCGTGATGGCGCAAAAGAAAAACAGGGCTATAGCAAAACGAAAACCAGCAACAAGACTGCTGCTGGTTTCCTCAGAACGGCATGTTCGCTTACCGTCCAAAGCTGCGGGGAGGACAGGATTCGAACCTGCGAACCGCTTTAACACGGTTAACCGCTTAGCAGGCGGCCCCAATCGACCACTCTGGCACCTCCCCATTTTATTGTCAATCCTGGCGGAGCGAGAGGGATTCGAACCCCCGGAGGGCACAAGACCCTCAGTGGTTTTCAAGACCACCGCCTTAAACCACTCGGCCATCGCTCCCGCTTGGTATCAACGTGTTGGCATTCTAACATAGCTCTTAAACATTGGTCAATGGCAGAATGCCCCTGAGTGTGGGATACTAAGGGGGAGTAGAACACGGGTGATGCCGTGCTGCGGCAGCCCCGTTTGTTGGATGAAACACAACCTTAAGCAATCAGTATAGTGTGATCACAATATGGACTTCTCACTGCTCCTTTTTGGCCTGTTCGCCCTGATCTACCTGGGGATGCTGCTGTATTTCGCCAATATGCAGGAACTCGCGCGCGTGCAGGCCGCCGCTAAACCACTGTCCGCCGATCAAGATAAATCCCGCTATCAGACCGAAACCCTATTGCGCTGGATGCTGTATGGCATCGCCGGGATAATCTTTGTGTTCGGGCTGCTCATTTTGCAGGTCGCCGTTGTCCCGCTGCCAGATACCGGCACGAACGTGAACTTGCCGCAAGTCGAACTGGTTCCAGCACTGGTTTATTTCGCCATCTCGACCCTGGCCGCATTTGTGAGCGTGCGTTTAGTGGCTTCACCGAATCTGCGGGGGCGTATCAAGCGGCTGACCGGCGCGGGCAGTAGTTATCTGCCGGAATCCTACCTGCATCTCACCGCGATGGTGCTGGCGTTGGCATTCGTAGCAATCATCATTGGACAGGCGGTGTTAAGCGGCGGCATTACCGGGCTGGCGCAGGACATTCAGTCCGAGGATATTGTCGCGCCGGGACAGATGGCTTTTCAGGCGGCGCTGTTCATCGTGATTGCCCTGTTAGGAGTGGGCGCTGCGCTGCGGCGTACCCTGCCGGAAACGTTCAAACGCCTGGGGCTGCGGCTGCCCACCTGGAGCGACATCACCTGGGGGATCGGAGTCGGCATCCTGCTGTATGGCGTCCAGGTGGCACTAGTGCTGTTGTGGTACACCATCTCGTCAGCGGAGATTATCGCTGAACAGAGCGCGGCCAGTGACCAGTTCGCCAGCCTGTTTAACACCCTGCCGCTGGCTTTCGCGCTGTCGCTGTCATCGGCGGTCAGTGAGGAAATTCTGTTCCGGGGGGCGCTGCAACCGGTGTTCGGCCTGAGGTTGACCAGCCTGTTTTTCGCCCTGGTGCATATCCAGTACACGTTCACACCGATCACGCTGATTATCTTCGTCGTCGCCTTGGGGTTAGGGTGGCTGCGGCAGCGGCAGAGCACCACCGCCTCCATCGTCGCGCATTTTACCTATAATTTTGTCCAGTTGGCGCTGGCGCTGCTGGCAAGTGGTTTGTAACGGCAGATACCCTATGACACCCTTCAAACATCCGTACTGGCTGATTCTCCTCGTGCTGCTGCTGGCGGCTGCGCCCGCAGCAGCGCAAAACACCCCGCAGCCGGAGCAAGGGTATATCCTGGGCTGGTCGCAGGAATCACTATTCCCGCAGGCGATTCGCTTCACGCTGACGACCAATCTTCCCGCCGCCCAACTGACAACGGCGATGCTCACCATCCAGCCCGCTGGTCAGGGGGCGCTGCTGATTAACGTACCGTTGGATGACACCACCATCCAGACCGCCGAACCCTTCTCCGAAATTGCCTATATCTGGGAGCTGCCAGCGGACACACCACCTGTCTTGTTCCAGGACATTACCCTGGGATGGGATGTCACCACCACCAGCGGTGAACTCGCCCGCGTCACCGACACGTTCACCTTTACTGATGAGCGGGCGACCTGGCGGCGGTATGATGACCCGCTGGGTGTGCTGAATCTGGTGATGCCAATTTCTGCCGCTTTCCCCGACCCGGCCAGCGGGGAATCGGACATGCTGCGCAAACTGCGCGGCGATTTACAGTCGGTCTATGCGCTGCTGTCTGCCAATACGGATCGTGTGCCTGCATTAACCGTGATGGTTTATAACGATGGATTTGATCCCGGATGCACGCTGGACAACGAAGGGAATCCGGTGGCGGTTGCGCCGGGGAGCAAAGTCTCTGTGCCGTGTAACGCTGACCGAACCAACGCTATTTTCGCGACCAGCGGCCTGGATGTCGTTACTGCCGGGCCGAGCCTGATCGAGACGCGCACCGCGCTCATAGATTATCTGGTAGAGCGTTTTTATGGCCCGACGTGGGGGGACACGGCGATTCCCGCCTGGTTCCGCAGTGGCCTGACGCAGTTCTACCAGCCGGGCTATAAAGGGATGCTGCTGCCGCCACTGCAAGCCGCGTCACGCAGCAATCACCTGTACACTCTGGATGAGATGGCACAGTCCCCGGTTGCCGGGGCAGATGTGGCGCTCTGGGAGGCGCAGAGCTACGGCATGGTGCTGGTTATCGCTGACCAGATGAGCGTCCCCCGATTGTACCGGCTGGCACGGGATGCCGGAAGTGCCGCCAGCTTTGCCGACGCTTATCAGGCCGCTGCCGGGCAGCCCCTGGAGGCGCTGCTGCCGGGCTTCAGCCGCTGGCTGTTCACGGCAGCCGGGGCGGATGCGTTCACGTTTACGGCGTACCTGCCCACCACGCCGACGCCGACGCCCACTGCCACCGCCACCCATACCCTGACGCCAACGCCGTCCGATACCGCGACGCTGACGCCGACGGTGACGATCACCGGCACGCTGTCGCCCACGCCATTCCCCTCAAGCACGCCCACGCCGGTTCCGGCGACGCTGACACCTTCCGTGACGCCGCGCCCGGCGGGTAGTTTACGCACGCCCACAGCAACGCCCATACCGGAAGTCCCACCTTTGAGCCAACCAGTGCCGGCCCTAGGGGTACTGGCTGTTGGGTTGATCGCGGTGGCCTTCATTATCGGCGGGCTGCTGCGACTGCGCCGAGGATAGCCTGTGCGGGGATAAAATTTGGGGGAGCGCGGATTGGGCGCTCCCTTTTTGATTCTCCTGATGAGGCGAGGTGTTTATTTATCCCGGCGTTGGGGGCAGGATGACAGGGCTGGCCGTTATGGTAGGCGTGGGAGTCAAGGTTGCGCTGGCTGTTACGGTTGGTGTGTGGGTGGCAGTGGCGGTCGGCACCAAGGTCGGGCTTGGCGGAGGCACTGTGGGCAGCATCTCCGGGACGGACGAACTGACATTATAGGCGAATACCGGCTGGAAACGTTCAATATTTTGGGTCGCATACTGCCCGATAACCGGTTCGATTGCGCCAAATACATCGGACGGAGTGCGACCAACCGGCCAGTAGACCAGCGCCAGCATGTCCTCGCGGATTAACTCGCCCTGTGTGATTGGCACATAAGCCGATACCACCGGAACATAGTTGAATAAGTCTGCAGCTGGTGCGGCTTGCGTCATGAATTCGCTCTGTACGGGTGTGGCTGTAACGACCTGTACATCAACCGGATTCAGGACGGGTGTTGGGCTTGCAGGCAGAGTCTCTACCGTCAGCGGGCTTGCCGTCGGCGTGGGCGAATCATTCTGGGACTGTAGGGCGGCCATCATCGGGTCGTTACCGTTCGGTTTCTGGATATTCGTCCAGACAATCAGCGCCGCACCGATCAGCACTGCCACCATCGCCACCGCGAGAAAGGTCAGGCCACGCAGCGGCACAGCCTGGCGTCGGTTTATCGTCGTCATTATGTTGGTCTCCTGTGTATCATGTGTATCATGGTTGGATAACTGCGCCCGATGCAGCGCCACACGCCACATCCGCGCTCTGGCAGAGTCTGATAGGGTTGAGAGTGCCGTTTCACGAACCAATTTGCGGGCGAAGGCTGCCGTTGCCGGGTTGAGGCCGGGAGGTGGCAGCGCGTCCGGGTCATTCCGCAAAGCGGAAAGATAGCGTTCCAACAGCTGGGATTGGTCAGCCATGTTATGCCTCTCCTTCAACTAAGCGGAAATAGCGTTCCCGCAGACCAGCGATGATGCGGTGCAGTTCCACCCGTACCGCGCCCGCGTCTTTGCCGATGATCTGACCAATCGCTGCCGAAGTCAGGCCACTATCCAGTGCCAGCGAGAGCAATTCCCGCTTGTTTTCCGGTAGGGCATTGAACAGTTCCATCAGGATGCGGCGGTCATCGTCGCGTTCGACCCAGTAGGTGATGTCTCCTTCGCTCGGAATCTCGATTCTATCAAGCGAGAGAATCGGTTTCCGCCCGCGCAGGTGGTTGGCGACGACATTCCGTGCCACCCGGAAAATCCATGCGGCGACCATCCCCCCGTTATAGGTCGGCAGGCCAACCAGTACCCGCGTAAAAACCTGACTACACAGGTCTTCCGCTTCGGCATCACTGTTAGACCGTCTCCGGCAAAAGGCATACACCCGATCCACATAGGCTTCATACAATGGGGCAAAGGCGGTTGGGTTTGCCTGCGCCCGGCGCATTTGCTCGCGTTCAGCCTTGTGATTGGTTGTGTCCTGCGCGGGCAGTGCCGCTACGGCTAAGAGCATGAGCCTGTCCCTATCCTTCCTCCGTTACCCTTTAAGACACGCAACTCCGGCCAGTGTTACATCCTTTTGTGTTCAAATTCCAATATAGCGTTTTAACCTGAGGTGCGGTATCGGTTATAGGGTGCTGTGCAGGCCATTTCGCTGGTGTAGTCAGTCATTTCACCGGCAAACTCTGATAAAATGATGGTGAGCGTCGTTTTCTCATATACTTACTTTGTGAAAATGATACTTTTAAAGTCAAATGGAATAGTCCCCCGTTGAATCTCCCTATCATGGAGGCTATATGAGTCGGAATTGGGAATCGTACATTGACCGCGCCATTCGCCAGGCCATTGAGGACGGCAAAATGGACAATAAACCCGGCCAGGGGCAGCCGCTGCGCCTGGATGAGGACAAGCACACCCCGCCGGAACTGCGGATGGCCCATAAACTCCTCAAAGATAACGACCTGCTCCCCGACTGGATGCTGCGCAGTAGGGATTTGGAAACGCGCCAGGAAAAGCTCGCCGCACAGATGGAGAAGGCGGTGCGCCAGTACCAGACACGGAAGGCTGCCGCCGCTGCCGAGGGCGATCCTTACGCGGTGGAAATCGCCTGGAAAAAGACCCAGGACTCGCTGCGGGAAGCGGTGGAGTCCTTCAATAAAGCGGTACTGAGCTATAATCTCCAACTGCCGCCGGGAGTCGCGCACAGGCCATTTATTGACCTGGAAAGAGCATTGGCGCGGCTGCTCGACACAGCGGAATGAAGTCAATAGATAGGAGCGAACCATGCCCAAATTCGGGCGACAGATCATTATCAGTATCATCGGGCTGGCGCTGCTGCTCGCAGTCGTGCCGGTATTCGCACAAGACGGCGACATCACGCTCGTCCCCTATAGCAGCGAGGCGTTTGGCACCCAAGGGCTTCAGCCGGAAGGCTGGACGCAGGTCGCGCCGGGTATCGTGCGGCGCGGGAACAGCGCCACCGACATCGTTTTAGTGGCGCAGCAGGCTGCCCCTATCAGTCAGGAGCAATTGCTCACCGCGCTGCTGCCACAATTGGGTCTGAGCGAAGTGCCGGACGTGGTGGAAACCATCGAAACCGGAGATTTCTCCTGGTCAGTGTATCACGTCGAAGTCCCGGCAGGGAGCATGACGATTGTGGTGGACGTGGCGCTGGCTGAGGCCGATGGAAAGAGTTACGTGATTCTCTTGCAGGCCGATTCGGAAGAGTACGCCGCCCTGCACGAAGCGATTTTCCTGCCGGTGGTGAACGCACTCGCGCCGCTGGCCGTATCCAGCGCACCGCCCGCCGACGCGCCGTATACCGAAGAGGATGTGACGTTTACCAATGGCGATATCACGCTGGCCGGGACGCTGACGCTCCCGGAAGGTGACGGCCCATTTCCGGCGGTGGTGCTGATTACCGGCAGCGGCGGCCAGGATCGCAACGAGTCGCTTCCGTCTGTTTCCGAGCTACAGCCGTTCAGGATCATCGCGGACGCGCTGGCACGGGTGGGCGTGGCCGTGCTGCGCTACGATGACCGGGGAATCGGTGAGTCTACCGGCGACTATGCCGCAGCCAACCTGACCGATTTCGCCGGGGACGCCGATGCTGGAGTCCAGTATCTCCTGGGTCGGGCGGAAATCAACCCGGCACAGGTCGGCTTGATCGGCCACAGCGAAGGCGCGATTGTCGCCCCGATGGTGGCACTGCAAGACCCGGACGTCGCGTTTATTGTCGCGCTAGCGGGAACCGCTACCAGCGGCCTGAATGTCCTCACACAGCAGGAAATAGACATCCTGGCCGTTGAGGGCGCAACCGACGAGCAGATTAGCCGGAAACAGGCGCAGCAAGCGGTGCTGATGCCTCTGATTGAGGCTGGGGACTGGACGGCGCTGGAAACCTTGATACCGGAACTGATCCGGGAAGAAGTGGCAACCATGCCGGAAGACCAGCAGGCCGCGCTGGGCGACCTAGATGCCCTCATTGAGAAACAAGTCGCGGATTCGCTCGCCATTTACCAGAGTCCCTGGTATCAGCAGTTCATCCACCACAACCCGGCGGATGATTGGGCGCAGACCACGATTCCGGTACTGGGCGTGTTTGGCAGCCTGGATATGCAGGTGAATGCGGCGGTCAACGCCCCGCTGATGGAAGCGGCACTGACGCAGGCTGGAAACACCGATTTCGAGATCGTGACCGTCCCGAACATGAATCACCTGTTGCAGCAGGCGGAAACCGGCAGTATTTCTGAATACGCGACGCTGGAACCCGTGCTGCACCCTGATCTCCTGCCGCTGGTGATAGATTGGCTGGGGGCGCATGTGACGGTCAATCAGTAGTGGTCGGTAAATGCGGGGCATGTAAGGCGCATCGCTGTGCATACGCCTCGGGTTACAAATCAATGGGTTGGGTTTTAGGGTTGGTAGGGGCATGGGCATCATGCCCCTACCAAAATCACCGCACTCATGGGTTAAAGCGCAGTATCACTCGGTGAAGGCTGGCGCTGTGGTTTACGACCCTATGCCCCTGCCATTTCCGTGCGGGGTGCGGGGTCGGAATCGCCGTGCCATAGGTATTGCATTTCCTCGCACGTCAACAACAGGTCATCTAGCTTGCCTTCAGCTTCAATCCGCCCGTTCTTGAGGACGACGATATGATCCGCGCGGCGCAGCGCCGCTTTCCGGTGCGAGACGACCAGGCACGTCACGCCGGGACGCTCAAAGACCCGCTCCCAGAGTTGGCGCTCGGTTTCCACATCCAGGGCGCTTGAAAGATCATCGAACACCAGCAGTTGCGGGTCACGGACGAACATCCGCGCCGCTGCCGTCCGCTGAATCTGCCCGCCGGAGAGCTTGACGCCCTTCGGCCCGACGATGGTATCCAATCCGTTTTCCAGCTCTTGCAGGTCGGCTTCCATGACAGCGGAGCGGATGGCAGTTTCGATATCGGGGTCATCTTTCTTCAGCCCCATCAGGATATTGTCACGCAGGGTATCACTGAATAGGCGCGGCACTTGCGCGGTATAGGCGCTGCGCGGCGGCACAAACCAGTGATCCGGCTTGGCGACAGACTCGTCATTCCAATAGATTTCACCTGAATCTTTCGGGAGCAGGCCGAGCAGCACCCGCAGCAGCGTGGTTTTGCCCGAACCGATGCGTCCGGTGATCACCGTGAACGAACCGCGTTCCAGGTGTAGATCAATCCCCTCAATGCCATTTTGTGTGCCGGGGTAGTGGAACTTCAACCCGGACGCCGTGAGCGTCTGCAACTGGTCGGCTTCGGTCAACGGTGGGTACTGAACATCCGGGAACTGCCCGTCCATGTAAACCGGGCTGAATTCGGCCAGCGCCTCTTGGGGCGCGCCTTCCATCAGGCGTCCCATCCGTTCCACCGAGACACCAATCTGCTTGTACCGCGCCACAATCAACCCGGAAAACGCCGTCAGATCGCTGATATATTCCAGGTAGAAGATGAACAGCGCTAGGTCGCCCACCGTAAAGGCCCCGCTCCGCATCGAACTGCCCGCCACAATGAGAATCACCCCTGTTCCCAGGTTGACGGCGTTGACGAAAATCGAGTGCAGAATTTCGTTGAACACCCGGTCTTTGACTGCAACTTCCCGGCGGCTCTCATTGAGTTCAGCGAAGTGTTGCAGTACGCCTTCTTCAGCGATAGCAACCTTGATCGCCTGCACACCGCCGAACGTCTCCCCGATGAACCCGGCGACAATCCCCGTCCACTTACGGCTGGCGCGGCGGTATTTCTCAATCTGGCCGGTGGCGGCGTTGGCGATGAAGCCGACCACAATGAACGGCAGCAGCGACAACAGAGTCATTTCCGGGCTGATACTCAGCATCACCACCAGGGCAATCGTTGAGAACGCCACCATTCCCAGAATGTCGTTAATCCACAGCGCGAACAGCGGGATTTCAAAGACATCGCCCCGAAAACGGCTGATGGCCTCGCCGGGCGAATCCGGCAGCGCCCGCGCTCCAGGGCGTTTGAGAATGTAGGACAGCAGATTCTTACGCAGCAGTGTCATCGTTGAGACGAAAAATGGCACATTCGTCAGGATCAATCCGAAGAGTCCCGCCTGACGAACCATCTCAGCGATGAGCAGAAACACCATCAACCCGCCCAGGCTGAAGTGCGCCGGGGCGTCGCCCGTCACCAGATTGAAAAACTCACGAATCAACAGGCCGGGGGCTTGCGCCACCACCATCGCCACCAGCATCGCCAGCAGGTTCGGAATCCACAGGTAGGGGCGGAACCGAATCATGCGCCAGATCAGCTTCCAGGTGGGAATACGCGGCAGTTGTGAATCGTCGTCGCGGGGGATTGCCCCGTGCATCGTCGTCGTATCAGCCGTCATGCCAGCACCCCTTCCAGACCAGTTTGCAGCAGACCCGCAAAGCGGGACTGCGGATTCAGCGCCAGTTGTTCGCGTTCGCCGTATTCGATAATCCGGCCATTTTCCATAATCATGATGCTATCCGCCCGCTGCACCGTGCCTAAGCGGTGGGCGACGATAATCGCGGTGCGGTTGCGCAACAGCTTGTCTACTGCCCGTTCGATACGCTGTTCGGTGGCAGGATCGAGCCGCGATGAGGCTTCATCCAGGATGACCAGACCGGGGTCACGCAGGAACACCCGTGTAAATGCTAAAAGCTGCGCTTCGCCCGCCGAAAGGCTGCGTCCCCCGGTTTCCAGGCGGGTATCCAGCCCTTCCGGCAGCGTGGCGAACCAGTCGCTGAGTTCGAGTTCCTCAATCACGCTCAGAATCTGCTCGTCGGTAATGCTCCGGTCAAAAAACGTCACGTTGTCCCGCACACTGGCCTGAAACAACTGCACATCCTGCGTCACCATCGCCACTCGCTGGCGAAGCTGCTCCAGGTGTGGCTGGCGGACATCCACACCGCCGAGTTCAATACAGCCCTGTGTGGTTTCATACAGCCGGAAAATCAGGCGCGTGATGGTGGTCTTGCCGCTGCCGGTACGCCCCAACAGGCCGATTACCTCACCCGGCTTCAGTCGAAAGTCAATGTCCCGCAGCACATAGTCGTTTTCCGCATAGGCGAAGGACAGGTCACGGAACGCCAGGGAGAGCGGCCCATCCGGGATGTCCGCACCGGGGCCGTCGTTAATCGTGCTTTGAATACTGAGCAGTTCTTCCAGTCGTTCGATGCTTGCGCCCACGTTTTGCAGGTTTTCCACCTGGCTCGTCAGTTCGCGGAAAGGCCGCCCTAACAGGCTGGTGTAGTTGATAATCAGGTAGACTGTACCGATGGTGATGACGCCTGCCGTGAACAGGCTGTACCCGGCGGCAAACGCCACTGCGTAGCCGACGACGGTGATGATACCGGCGACGACGCGCACGACGAAGAAGCGTTTCGCCGCCTTCTGCCAACGATCCAGGAGGGAGTGGTGCAGGCGATACAGACGGTTGATGACAAAATCCACCGCGCCGCTGGAACGGATGTCCTCGGTCCCGGCCAGTCGTTCTTCCAGGAAACCGAACAGCTCCGCGATCACCTCGCGCCGCTTACGTTCGTACTCAACCGCCACGCCGCGCACCCGATTCAGCGCGTAGAGCGAGGCAAAGGCGAACACCGTAAAGGCGATGCCCACGCGCCAGTCCTCGGTGAATAACACGAACAGGATGCCGAACAACAGCAGCAGGTTGCCAAATATTCGCAGCACCAACTGGGAGAAAAAATTAGCGAGTTGAGCGACATCGCCATCAATACGCTCAATCAGTTCACCCGGACTGGTGTCATTATGGTAGGCCATATCCAACCGCAGACAATGGCGCGTCAAATCCTGTCGCAGTTGGTTGGTGGCTATCCAGGCCACATTTTCCCCCACATAAGCCGCACCGACTGACACCACCTGCTGAACAATCGCCAGGCCGATAAACGCCACTGCCGCCACGACCAGCGTATCGGTGGTCATATCCGGCGAGGTTGCGGTATCAATGAAATATCGGGTGATCTGTGGAATGAAGAGTTGCAGGCCGATGCTCCCTAGCAGCAGCACTGCCAGCACGATAAACTGGCGCCGTTGTCTCTGGAGATACTTGACGAGCAAATCCCAGTACCGTTGAAGCGGGATTTTCATGAAATGCAGCCCCCTATTGGTTGATGGTGATGCGGTGGGTGTGAGAATAAGCGGTAGAGAATACGGTGACGGTCACGCGGAAAGCAGGACATCATAAAAAGTTTTCTACAGATGACAAAGGGTCAACAGGATTACAGAAGCATCATCATTGTGGCGATTGTTTGATTCAGGTTCTCATACTATAGGGGCAAAAAGCATATTCAGTCAAGTACCGCAGAGATTCTCACGCCGGGTGATTGCATCGAAATAGGAATATCGCATTGAAGTCAGTTCCTGGCTTTTGAATTCCCTCTGAATCTCCCTAGCAAGCTGGCACTATCCTTACCCATCCTGCTGTTGACAGGTTCCGTAAGGATAACGCCTGTGTTGTCCGTTGAAAATTGATCCCTCGGAGCGAAACTTGCGTTGCGTTATTAGGTCGCCACTGCCGCCAGCCACCGCTGCACCGGAGCCATCTTCTCGAAATGCGCGTAGCAAATATCCACTAGCGCCGGGCTGAGGATGTCGCTCACCGGGATACGTGGCGAAAACACATATAGCCCATTGTGGCGCAGCAGGTCTGCACGCGGGTGATCGGCAGCATAGCCAGTGGGGACGCGCTTGAAATGTTCGCCGTTGAGGGTGTAAACGCCCGTATGTTGCAGTGCCGCCGCGATGTCCGCGAGTTTCCCGCCCTGGCGATCATCATCCACCGCCGCGCGGTATGCTGTGAGCATGGCCGGTGTAAAACTGAACATTCCGGCCATCAGCCCCATTCCATCAGCTTCAATCTGGAAGCCAAAGGCGGAACTTTCCATCTTTTTCCGCTCGCCTGCCCAGAAAATGCCGCTGATGTTGGTTTTGTAGGGACTTTTGTCTTTGCTGAAGCGGGTATCCCGGTGGATACGCATTAGTACGCCCCGGCCATCGGTGCGCGGGTCACTGTACAGGCCATCCACCAGACCCTCTAACTTCGCGCCCAGGTTCACCACAAACGCCTGTGCCGGTTCCAACAGCAATTTCTGATAGTCGTCTTTATGCGCCTCGAACCATGCCCACTCATTATTGGCGGCTAACTGTGCCAGGAAATCCAATCCAGCCTGTGGGAAACCCGAAAACGGTGGTTGCATGTCCATCATCTCCCTCAATCCCCTCTATTCACCACTTTGATTTTAGCACATTCTTTCTATTGATTACGGGCTGATGGTTGTTAGCTTTTTAGCATGTTAGCTGAATAGCACTTTAGCGCATTAGAACTTTGGGCTTTCTGGCTAACCAGCTATCAAGCTAATTGGCTATTGAGCTATCTTTTCCTGATAACTGAGGGCTGAAACTGACAACTGACGGCTGACCACTGAGAACTCGCTACCCCAGCCGAACCGAGAGGACGACAATCGCGGCGTAGTGGAAGGCGCTCCCGCCCAGCACGAACAGATGCCAGATTTCATGATGACCGAACAGTGGGTGCGGGTTGGGGCGTTTGAAGCCGAAGATGAGCGCCCCGGCGATATATACCGCGCCGCCCAACGCGATGAGAACAGCGGCGTCCCCCGGCATCACACCGACAGCCTGTGGCAGGGAAACCAGTCCTAAACAGCCCATCCCGATATAGAATAACAGTGAGAGCCAGCCATCCTTCTTGAGGAACAGCAGTTTGTAGACCACTCCGGCCACCGCCGCGCCCCACATCAGCACCAGCGTCCCCCAGCGCCATTGACCGGTCAGCACCATGTAGACAATCGGGGTGTATGTCCCGGCGATGAGCAGGTAAATTGCGGCATGGTCGAGGCGGCGCAGCCAGAACATCACCCGCTGGGTGCCACGTGTCAGGTGCAGCGTCGCGCTGGCGGTATACAGGGCGATCATGCTTACGCCGTAGACCGCTACCGCCACCATGCGTGCCGGTTCGTTCTGGTTAAGAACCAGCAACCAGACCAACCCGGCGGCGGCCAGCACTGCTCCAGCCAGGTGGGTAAAACCGTTCACCGGCTCCCGAAAACGCGACATGGTTTCCCCTCTTTTCCCTGATGTGCCTGATTCCATTATCCCTGATGTGTCTTCGCCAGAGCCTAAAAGAATGGTTAATTCGGTTTGTCGCGCATGGGACATCTGAACTACACTAGGGGAGAGTTCGCGCAAATGATACACTGCCCGCAGCACAGGAATACACACAACATGATGGATCATGCATCCGCTCCACTTGAATCCGCTTCATCCGGGAGGCCACAGTCTGCTCTCCGCCTGCGGCTGCTGCTGGCCGTCCTGCTGGCGTTCGGCTCGGACATCCTGTTATGGCCGAATCCGCTGGATCGTTCGCCGCTGGACTGGCTACTGGTGGTGGCGGGGTATGTACTGTTAGCCGTATTGGTGTTGGATTTGTTGGCGCGTTACCAGGTGCATGACCTGTTTGGCGTGATGGTGGTGGCGGGTGTCTACGGCCTGCTGATGGGTATGGTTGTGAATCCGCAGTTCGCCCTGGTGGATTTACCGCGCACGTTCCTCACCCGCGTGATGGGTATGTACAGCCTGATGGGAGCGGAAATGATCGGCCTGCTGGTGGCGCTGACCAGCGGGGGACGCCATTACCGGCGGCTTATCGCGGGAACTGTGGTACTGGGCATCGCCTGGGGATTCTGGGTGCGCTGGTTCCCGGTGCTGGATGACCCGCCCTCTCCGGTAGTCGGTCTGCCGGTCATGCTGCTGGTTGGGGCGGTGGGGCTGGCGCTCGTCCTGGCGGCGCTGTTCCTGGCCCGTTCGAGCGATACGCTGCCGCGCAATTTACAGCTATCCTGGCGGGGCTGGCTGCCCCTGGTTGGGCTGCTGCTGGCGCTGCTGGTCTATCAGGTGAGTCAGGGCAGAGTACCACTGGACTGGCTGCTGGTCGCCGCCTTACTGCTGGGGGGTTGCTGGCTCATTCTGTGGTTCCGCCAGCGGGAGCGCCCACTGATTGTGTTGGATGCGTGCCTGCCGGTGCGCCCATTGTCGGCGCGGCAGTTCGCGGGGGTGATCGCTCTGTTCGGCGGGTTGGCGCTGGTTTGTTACAACCTGCCGCTGATCGAAATTGAAACCGTCAACCAGCAAACGCTGATCGGGCTGGGGTTCACCGCCTACGGCCTGGCGTGGCTGCCGACGGTGGCATTGGTGCTGGGCGCCCGGCACTACACCCACCAGATACAGACGCGGCGGATGTAGCCACGTTTCTTACCCGGATCTGCGCTCTCGCCAGACGCGGCACTGTTCCACAAAGTCCTGGAACAGCGGTTTGCCCTGTTCATCCATACGTTCCGGGTGGAACTGTACACCCATCAGGCGGCCATCTTCAGACTCAATTGCTTCGATCACGCCATCCGGCCCGAAACCTACCGCACGCATCCCTTTGCCGACTTCGGCCACCGCCTGGATGTGATAGCTGTTCACCAGCAGGTTTTCGCCATGAAACAGTTTAGCGATGCGGGAATCGCGCTCAAGCTGGACTTCATGGTCGTGTCCACCGCGACTGGCACTGTGGATAATCGCACGGGGTTTGTGCGCCTGAATATCGGAGTAGATAATGCCCCCGGACTGGGCGTTGATGAACTGCATCCCATAACAGATGCCGAAGACAGGCCGATCGCGCATGGCGGCGTAAATCGCTTCATCGGCCTGGGTGCGTACCGGGTCGGTGGGTGGGAGGTCATCGGGCAGCGCACCAATCATGTTCTGGGTGATTGCCGGGCCGCCAGTGATGATGAGGCCGTCCAACAACTCGACAAAATCTGCTAACGCACTGCCGGATTCAAGCATCGGGACGATCAAAGGTAGGCCGCCTGCCGCCACCACTGCCTGAACATAAGCATGGTCAACCATTTGCTTGCCGTTTGTGAAACTGGTTGTGATTCCGATATGCGGCAGCGCCATGATGTTTCTCCTAGACTGTTCTCCCACCACCTTTATTGTACTCAATCCGCCGGAATCGCGCCGGAGGGAGGAAAGCGATATTGGTATGAGGGACGTTTCGCGCTCGCCCCAGGCGGGGTACAATTCATGTAGCAGACTTATATAATAGCAGAAAGGTCAGGCGACATGCGTTTTCACTATACACAGCTTTTCAGCACCTACAGTATTGTGGCGCGTGACCCGGAGACCGGGTGGTTGGGTGTGGCCGTGCAGACTCACCAGATGAGTGTGGGGCGGGTTGTCCCCTGGCTGCTGCCCGGCGTCGGCGCCCTCGCCACGCAGTCGCTCTCTAATGTCAGCTTCGGCCCGATGGGGCTGACCATGCTCAAAGAAGGAGTTCCCGCGTCCTATGTGGTGGCGGCGCTGGCCGCTTCGGACGAGGGCGCGAACCGGCGTCAGTTAGGGGTGGTGGATGCCCAAGGCAGGGCCGCCGCCTGGACAGGTGACGGTTGTATCCCCTATGCCAGCCACCACACCGGCGAGGGCTATAGCGTCCAGGCCAATATGATGACCCGCGACACGGTGATCCCCGCGATGGTCGCCGCTTACGAGAACGCATCCGGCAACCTGGCCGAGCGCATGATGGCGGCACTGATGGCGGCGCAGGAAGAGGATGGGGATATTCGGGGGATGCAGTCGGCGGCCCTGAAAGTCGTCTCCGGGGATAAGAACGATCCTTCCTGGATGACACTCTACGATGTGCGAGTGGATGAACATGCTGACCCGGTAAAGGAACTCACCCGGTTGGTACGGTTGGCCGGGGCGCAGCTTCTGGATCGCAAGGCTTCGCGGGCGTTCGATGCCGGGCAGCGGGAAGAAGCCCTGGCGGGTTGGGCGCTGGCGCGGGCGCAAGCCCCGGAACTGGAAGAAATCCCCTTCTGGCAGGCGGTGACACTGGCTGATAATGACGGGGATATTGAAGCGGCGGCCACGATTCTACGCTCTGTGCTCGCGAATGACCCCCGGCGTGAACATTGGATTGATCTGCTGCGGCGGTTGGAAGGCTGCGGCCTGATCGAACGCAAAGGCACGGCGGACGCCCTGATTACGGCGTTGGGGTAGGTGTTGCGGGGTGTTTCGAGGTCACACTACGGAAATCTGGGTGACGCGGTTAGAATGGGGACGCAACCCATCCCAATCCACTGAGAATGCCGATGATCCGTGTCCTGATGCTGTCGAAAGCCTGCGTGGTGGGCATCTACCAACGCAAACTTGAAGAAATCGCCCGCCTGGGGGTTGAACTTCTGACGCTTGTCCCGCCTTCCTGGAAAGACGAACGCGGAGAAACACCCCTGGAGCGGGTTTATACCACAGGCTACCGGTTGGAAACCCTGCCGATTCGCCTCAACGGGAATTTTCACCTGCACCATTATCCTGGCCTGGGAGCGCGGCTGCGCGAATTTCAGCCGCACATCGTCCACATTGACGAAGAACCGTATAACCTCGCGGCGTGGCAGGCCTTCTACCATGCCCGCCGCGCCGGGGCGAAAACCCTGTTCTTTAGCTGGCAGAACCTCTCCCGTCGTTACCCGCCGCCTTTCTCCTGGGGGGAATCATGGCTGCTGCGGAATGTGGACGCCGCGCTGATGGGGACGGAGAGCGCTGTCGCTATCTGGCGCGAAAAAGGCTATACCGGTCCGCTCCGCGTGATCCCTCAGTTCGGCACTGACCCGGAACTCTTCAGGCCGGAAAACTGTTTGCCGGAGAAAGTAGGTCGCCCCTTCACGATTGGATTCTTAGGTCGCTTGGTGGAAGAAAAAGGCGCAGCGCTATTGTTGGATGCTGCCGCGCAGTTGGCCGGGGATTGGCGGTTGCGGGTGATCGGCAGTGGCCCGCAAAAAGCCGCTTTACTGGAACAGGCCGATCAACTCGGCATCGCGGAACGGCTGGACATGATCGAGTGGATGCCATCCGCCGAAATTCCGAAGGAATACGCCCGGCTGGACGTGCTGGTGCTGCCCTCCCTGACGCGCCCCAACTGGAAAGAGCAGTTCGGGCGGGTGCTGGTCGAGGCGATGGCAACGGGTGTCCCGGTGGTTGGTTCATCCAGCGGCGCGATTCCCGGCGTGATTGGGGATGCCGGGCTGATCTTCCCCGAAGGTGACACCACAGCTGTAACGGACTGCCTACGCCGTCTGCAAACCGACACCGCTCTGCGCCGAGTGCTGGCGGAAAAAGGCCGCGCGCGCGTACTGGCCCATTTCACACACCAGCAGGTCGCCGCCGCGACAGTGAGTCTCTACCGGGAACTGGTCGGCGTCTGACGGCGTGTGAACCGGCTAATCCCCCCCCAAAAAAATAGCGTCTCCATAGAATTTCCATATTTCCTTAATGGGTTCCAGACATCTTTCCCTTACAATTTTTCCAAGCGGCATGAGGCGTAGTAAAAGCCTCTGGACTGGTTAGTACTTCATATCGCAGCAGTCTCATATCCACGAACTGACATAAGGAGTCCGCTCGAAATTGGCAATCTGAACTTCATGCGCGCTTCGGCGCGGATCACCATCTATTGTGACGCCAATGCCATCCAAAACTCGCAGGTCAGGTTTGCGGGCGGCAACGATTATACCGACAATTTCTCCGACTGAGTCGGAACTGTACCATTCCCTTTGCAGAAAACAGGAGCAACTCAATGAAAGCAAAGTACGTAATCCCCGTTTTGTTGGCCCTCGTGACCGTACTGTTGGGCAGTAACGTGCTGGCCGCAGCCGCCCAGGATAACACCGTCACCCACATCACCCTGAACGGCGACTCTATCGTAGTGGATGGGGCGGGCGCCACCGCCAACGGCAGCCTCGTGACGATTACGGCAGCAGGCACTTATGAGGTCAGCGGAACGCTGAATGATGGACAGCTGGCTGTCAAAACCAACGATTTTGAGCCGGTTACGCTTATTCTGAACGGTGTGGATATTCGCAATTCGACCTCCGCGCCGATTAACGTGATGAAGGCCGCCGCCGTCGAAATTATCCTGGCGGATGGCAGTCAGAATTATGTGTCAGACGCCGTGACCTATGTCTATGAAAACCCGGAAGACGACGAACCCAACGCCGCTGTATTCAGTGACGACGATATGACTATCTCCGGTTATGGCAGTCTGACCGTTGATGCCCACTACAATGATGGGATTGCCAGCAAAGACAATCTGGTGATTCGAGACGCGATCATTACGGTGAACGCGGTGGATGATGGTATCCGGGGCAAAGACTCGCTGCTCATTAGCGGCGCGACCCTGAACCTGAGTGCCGGGGGCGATGGCCTGAAATCCGATGAAGATGAGGATGCCAGCCTCGGCTATATCCACATCGCAAGCGGCACGTTCACTATCAACGCCGGGGGCGACGCTATTCAGGCCGAGACGAACGTGACTATTGACGGCGGCAGCTTCAGCCTCATCACCGCCGGGGGCAGCAGTGCCAACTTTAGCGCCGACCTCTCCGCCAAAGGCATTAAGGGCCTTGTGAATGTCACCATCAACGGGGGCAACTTTACCATCAACGCGGCAGATGACGCCGTCCACTCGAACGATACCATTGTCATTAACGGGGGCAGCTTCGCCATTGCCACCGGTGACGATGGAATGCACGCCGATGCCAACCTGACGATTAACGACGGCGACATCGTTGTCAGCACGTCCTATGAAGGCCTCGAAAGTGCTATCATCACCATCAACGCCGGGAACATCTCCCTGGTTTCCAGCGATGACGGTCTCAATGTCGCCGGGGGGGCTGATAGTTCCGGTATGGGCGGCCAACCGGGGCGCGGTGCGAGGCCGAATAACTTCGCGGCGCTGGGTAACTACTTCATCTATATCAACGGCGGCAGTATCATCATCAATGCGGCGGGCGATGGCATTGACGCCAATGGTTCAATTGAGATGACCGGCGGCACAGTGATCGTCAACGGCCCGACTGAAAACATGAACGGCGCGTTGGACTACGACGGCTATTTCACCCTCAGCGGCGGTCTCCTCGTCGCCGCTGGCAGCGCGGGCATGGCGCAGGCCCCCGATACCTCCTCGACCCAGAGTGTGCTGCTGCTGAATCTGGACACGGTTCAGCAGGCCGGTACGCTGGTGCATATCCAGGCCGCTGACGGCAGCAACGTCCTCACCTTCGCACCATCCAAGGCCTACCAGTCTATTGTCTTCGCCTCACCGGCATTGGTCACTGGCATGAGTTACACGGTCTATCTGGGCGGCAGCAGCGACGGCTTGGCGGTGGATGGTCTGTATCAGGGCGGAAACTATACGTCGGGGACGGAGTACACCAGTTTCACCGTGTCGAGTAATGTGACCCAGTTTGGCGGTATGGGGGGGATGCGCGGCCCTGGCAGGCGCTAAACCGGTCAGGGTTTCGCACGACATTGGAACTTAACTCAATCACGCATTCACGGGGACGGCAAACAAGCCGTCTCTGGTGTGCCAAGTTAAGGCACATTTCATCCATTTTTAGGATATGCTTTACCCCCTCTGAATCTCCCTCGCCAGCGGGGGAGACTTGTGGGTCATGGCTGGACTGACTTCCGCCCCGTTTGCGCGGCGACTGAGACGGGAGACCTACGTCCCCTCGAAGGAGGGCTGGCGAGGAAGTACAGCAGGTCGAATTCTTTGACGGTGAGGACGAGCGGGCAGTCGTCCAGCAGCACTTCCCGCGAGTGCGGGTCAATATGCAGGCGGTCAAAGATCAGCGGGCGCTCACTTCCCCCCCGGTACAGTTGAATGGGAGTGAGTCACGCCTGCTCCTCTGCTTCGGCTTCAGCTTCTGGCTGAGCAGTGCTGCTGCCGTTTGGTGCGGCTGCGGTATCGGTGGTCTGCGGCTCCAGGTGTGGCGACTGGAATCCTTTGCGTATCTCATTCACCTGGTCCTCAGTGACCTTGCCACCGGTCATCTGGGCGATGTTCTGGTAGAGGATGCTGTCGGCGGCGGCGAAGGTTTGCAGCGTGTGCTGGAACCACCTGTCTTCCTCAGCCTGCATGATCGTTTCCATGTCATAGACCAGCCGCGCCACTTCGGTGGGCTGCTGGCGCTGTTCCGGTGTTAGCAGTCGCCACGAAACAATGCGTGTATCCATATTGCGCACGACCAGCGCATAAGACTCAGTCATGGAGGTGGGCTGGCGCAACGCGATCAACGCGTTCAGCGTTGTGACCATCGCGCTGGTGATGACCAGTACCCAGCCAAGTTGCACGCTGATGGCGACAGCCAGCGACCCCAGACCGGTAATAATGAGAATATAAATCCGGTTCCGGCGCAGGCCGCGTTCATCAGACTGTATCTTTCCGACATACCAGTCGCGCTGGGGTAGAATGCGATCAGTCAGGTAAACATCACCGGGGATCGGGCCAAAGCCGGGATCCCCCCCTTCACCCTGGTCGGATGTCCACATCACATCCTTCCTGACTATCTCGACGACTGCGGTGTCCGCCATGAAGTGTTGCAGAAAAGTAGTGTACTCATGATACTGCTCGGTTGACTGGTACACGGCATCCACTTTGGCGACGAGAATCTGCGTGTTGGGGATTTCGCGCTTGTCACTTTCCACGCCATAGTCCCCGGCTTGATGGCGGTACAGATAAATCTCGCGCCGGATCGACTCGGCAGCACGGCGATAGATCGCCCATACCGGCGTCGCCGTGAACTCCGACGAGAAGGTCAGCACACCGGTGATGATGATTGGCAGCACAATCAGTGTGTACTGAAGGACGGTCGTCAGGACCGTGCCGAACAATTGCGCGTTGCTGCTGATAATCGCGGCTACCGCCGTCATGAGCAGGCTTAGGACTATGGCCCATTCACGCAGCCGCATAGATGTGATCTTCGACTGAGTAGACGCCTGATTGTAGGCCAGGAACATGCGCCACGCATACAGCAGCGCCGGGTCATTTTCACTGGTATAGGTGAAGGGCTGGTCATCCGGGAAGAAATCCCAGGCATATGCGCGAGAGGGTAGGGTTTCAGGTGCAGGCGGTGGTGATGCGACGATGGCTTCGGGAGACGGTGACTGGCTGGACTCTGCTTCAGATGGCATAATCGGATACGCTCCATACTCCGACAGTTCTCTACGACCAGTATATAACGAATTTGCGCCGCCGCAGTCGAATCCCGCCGCAAGCCTTAGAAGCCGTCTGAATATTCATGTGTCATCGCAGGGGAGGGGCATGATGCATCATACCCTTACGGGAAAAATCCCGAATTTTCAGACAGGTTCTTATCATGCCCCTCCCCTGGGAAAATACTGTGTATGATCGCATCCAACCCAAATCAAGGCTTAACTGGATGGCAATCCGGTGAATTCCTCATGCTTCGAACTTATAACCCACGCCCCACACGGTCTGGATGAAGACCGGGTTGGCTGGGTCGGGTTCGATTTTCTCCCGCAGGCGGCGCACATGCACGGTTACGGTGCTGGGGTCGCCGTAGAAGGCGTAACCCCACACCTGGTCAAGCAGTTGATCGCGGGAAAATACCTGGCGCGGACGGCTGGCGAGGAAGTACAGCAGGTCGAATTCTTTGGCGGTGAGGACAAGCGGGGAGTCATCCAGCAGCACTTCCCGCGAACGCGGGTCAATGCGCAAGCGATCAAAGATCAGCGGGCGCTCACTGACACGCGGGCTGCCGGATTGGGTACGGCGCAGGACGGCTTTCACCCGCGCGACCAGTTCCTGCGGGCTAAAGGGCTTGGTGACGTAATCGTCTGCCCCCAAAGCGAACCCCTGAATCCGGTCATGCTCCTCAGATTTCGCAGTCAGCATGATAATCGGTATTTCGTTCCCGATGGTGAGATGCCCGGTGCCAGTGTCACTCCGCAGTTGGCGGGTGATCGCAAGTCCGTCAATCCCTGGCAGCATCAGGTCGAGAATCAGCAGATTAGGTGGCGTGGTTTCCAGAATGTTGAGCGCCGTCGGGCCGTCCTCCGCTTCCATGACCTGAAACCCATCGCGTTCCAGGTAACGGCGCACCACTTCACGGATCGTTGGTTCATCATCTACCACTAAAATCGTTATTTTTTTCATGCGTATTCCCCATTGCACCGCTGCTTCAGAATAAATGTCGCGCGGTTACGCCCTTTGCTTAGATCCCCGTCTGCATAAAGGCCGAAACAGTCACTCATGAATCACTCATGCTGTCATAAGACCGACGTAAGTTTTTCCCCCATAATTGAACACAAGGAAGGGACGATGGTGTCCTTTCGCCATGAGGGAAACCATTTCACGCCCAGATTATACTACCCCCACACACAAACGCGAGGAGTCACACATGAAACGTTACCTGACCATAGCTTCAATTCTGCTGCTGGCACTGGCCGCCTGTTCCCCTGCCGCCCAATCGACGCCTACCGCCGCGCCAACCACTGAGCCGACGATGGAGTCCACTGATGAGGCGATGATGGACAGTACTGAAGAGCCGATGATGGAATCCACCGATGAGGCGATGATGGACAGTACCGAAGAGCCGATGATGGAATCCACTGACGAGGCCATGATGGAGTCCACTGAAGAGCCGATGATGGACGCTACCGAAGAATCCGCTATGTCGTCCGCCGTCGCCTATAACGGCCCGGACTGGGCGAGCCTGCCGATCACCAATGCACGCACCGGGGAAACTTTCACCCTGGCCGACTTCGCCGGGAAAACCGTATTTGTTGAACCGATGGCGACCTGGTGTACCAACTGCCGCCGCCAACTGGGGACGAACGTCCGCCCGGCATACGAGCAGCTTAGTTCGGATAATGTGGTTTTCGTCTCCTTCAGCGTGGCCGAAAACGTGAGCGACCAGGTATTGGCGGATTACGCCGACCAGCAGGGCTGGGAGTGGGTCTTCGCTGTCGCTTCCACCGAACTCACGGCGGGTCTGACATCGGACTACGGGCGCGGGGTGATTACACCGCCGTCCACGCCGCATTTCATCATCAGCCCGACTGGGACACTTTCGGCGCTGCACACGGGTTTTGAAGGCACGGATACCCTGTTACAGCAGATCAGCGACGCGATGGGTGCTTGATATGCAGGAACTTCTGACCGCCTTCAGCCTGGGCAACGCCGCGATTCTGACGAACGCCTGCCTGCTGCCGCTGTATCCAGGGCTGATCGCTTTCCTGGCCGGGAATGCTCAGAACGAGCGTTCCCACCGGGCGACAGCCTGGCTTGGCGTGTTGGTGCTGGCGGGTGTTCTCACGATGATGACGCTCGTCGGGTTCATCCTGTATGTCTTGCAGCAGTCCTTCGGGGACGCGCTTTCCCTGCTGCTGCCGATCATATACGGCGTGGTGATCCTGCTGGGCGTGCTGATGCTGCTGGATAAAAACCCGTTTACAAAGTTTTCCACCGCGCAAGCGCCTGTGTTACGGAATCCCTACGTTACGGCCTATGTCTATGGGCTGTTCTTCGGGCCGATGACGTTGCCCTGCACCGGGCCGATCATCCTGAGCGCCTTTTCATTGGGTGCGGGCAATACCGGCGAACTGATTAATGGGCTGCTGTATTTCCTGGCGTTCGGGCTGGGGTTTGGCTGGCCGCTGGCGCTGCTGCCGCTGGTGGCGCTGCCGGTACAGCGGCGGCTGATCGGCTGGTTGACACGCCATCACCTGCTGCTCAACCGGGCGTCCGGTATCCTACTGGTGGCGGTGGGTATCTTCGGCGTGCTGACCGAACTGCTGCCCAATTACACCGGTTCCGACGACCTGCTGGGGCCGAATGGCTGGCTGATCTACTGGCTGGCGGTGGCGGTGGTCGCTGTCGTGGTGGGGTACATCACCTACCAGGGAGAAGAACGGGGGGCGGCAAGCTAGTCTCTAAGTTAATGTACACGAGTGAACGGCGCAGGGGCATGAAAGTGTTTCTGCGCCGATTTTGTTATGCGCACACGTTCAGCCGGTGATGAGCCATTTTTACGCCGTCCCAACCGGTCAATTGATGCTGTATACATCCTCATCCCAAGTACCGATCACAATAAAAGCCACATTCCCGCTACAATAGAGCCAACAGCATTCCTGTTCGGCCACCTTTGCCCCCTCACCACGCCGCTTTGGTCGAATGATTCACCAGTTTTGAACATTCCTTCTCCACTACACGTTAGTAGGGGTGACAAGGAGCAGACGCATTGTGGCAAGCCAGTCGGAAAGCAGGTTGTTGCGGAAAGCGCAAGCCGGGGACGATGACGCCTTCGGCCAGCTTCAGCAGCGCCTGGAGCCGGAAGTGCGGCGCTTTATCTGGCGGCTCATCGGCGGGCGTGACGCGGTAGATGACATTATTCAGGATTCGTTCCTATCGCTCTATGTGAATCGGAACAGAGTTCACCCGCTCAACAAGCTGCGCCCATACCTGTTTCGCATCGTCCGTAACCGCTGTTACGACGAACTGCGACGGCAGGGACGCTACGACCTGCTTTCGCTGGACGATGAGCCAGTGGAGACGTGGGTTTCGGCCCAGGTCGCACCCACCGCGCAGACACCCGAGGAAATGGCACACTGGCTGCTGCTCCACCTGGAAGTGCAAGAGGCGATAGACCGCCTACCGGAAAACCAGCGCCAGACGCTCATCCTGTACACCGAGCATGATCTTTCGTATTCCGAAATCGCGGCGGCGATGAATACGAGTATCGGCACGGTGAAATCGCGGTTGTTTTACGCCAAGAAAACACTGCGCCAGTTGATTCACCCGGATACGTTAGCCCTGCTGGATGATGAATTTGGAGAGGGGAAACAACATGAACCTGAATTATCAGGATATGGTCGCCCAAGCGCGACACAGGCAGCGGACGCTGCAAGCCGAATCGGAGAAGCAGCGGATCGTGACGCAGATGATGGTCTATCAAGTGACCCACTACCGGCGGTTGCTGGCGAATCTTGGGGAGATCATGATCGTCTCCGGGACCAGGCTTAAGACCCGTTACGCGGCGAAAACGCCCTTGCACCCGGCGGCACCTTTTATGCCGGTTGAGAATTTAATCCGGTAACAAGTGCGGTGGATAGGGTCGCTGTAAAATGCAACCTTGTAGGGGCGCACAGCCGTGCGCCCCTACGGAAACCTATTGAATGTGCATGTTTTGCAGTCAATTCACGGTTTCACCCTAGCAACCCAACATAACCAACAAATGACATCCCGAAGGAGGATATGCACATGTTAGACCAGGAATCCCAGAAAACCGTTCGCCAATTGCTCCCGGCGCTGCGGGCGCTGGCCGACTCCGTTGAGCGCAACCTGCACATGGAGAACTACGGCGGCGCGGGCGAGATGGCCGTCAAGAGCTATCGCGGGTTGCACAGGCGGATCGCGGAACTGCTGCCGGATGATTACTATGTGACCGAATCGCTCAACCTGGAAGTGCCGGATACCGCCGATGACCGCGAGAAAATCGGGCAGGTGCATCTGGCCGCCAGCCAGCTTGTCAACTACCTGGAAGGCATGGTGCGGGCGCCGCGTGTGGCCGACTCCACCGACGAGGTGCAGGAGATTAAGGAACTGGGACGCGAACTGCGGGATCGCATCATGATGACGACCAAAGACGCCCTGCGCAAGGCCCTCACCAACATTGACTTCGACCTGGATATTGATGCGGGGGACCGCCATGCCAGGGGAAAAGCCAAACGTAAGGTGACGATTACGCTAGATGACGACGATGACCTGCACGATATGAATCTCCAGGATGCTGATCTTTCCGGCAGGGACTTGAGCGGGAAAGACCTGACCGGGGCGAACCTGGGTAATACCGTTTTGACCGGCACGAACCTGCGCGGGGCGACCCTCACTGACGCCAACTTGAGCGATACGGAAATGACCGGCGCGAACCTGTCCGAGGCGGTGATGGACAACGTCAACCTGAGTGATGCCCAGATGACCGGTGTAAACCTGCAAAGGGCGACCCTTGTTGATGCCAACCTCAGTGACGCGCAGATGGACTCGGCAAACCTGGAAAACGCCGACCTGACAAGCGCCAACCTGAGCGACGCCGACCTGCGTTCCGCGAATCTGGGTGGGGCGACCCTGATTGATGCCAGCCTGGGCGATGCCGATTTGAGTACTGCTAATCTGAGCGGTGCGGATTTGACGAGTGCCGGGCTACGTGAAGCCAATCTTATGGGCGCGAACCTGAGCGGCGCGAACCTGACCGATGCTGATCTGCGCGAAGCCAACCTGAGCCAGGCCAACCTGAGCGGCGCAGACCTCAGCAGTGCCAGCCTGCGGGATGCAAATCTGGCGGGTGCGAACCTGAGCGGCGCGAACTTAACGGACACCAACCTGCGCGATGCTAATCTGCACGAGGCCATCCTGCCGGATGGCAGCATTTACCAACCAGAAGCCGACCTGAGCCAGTTCGGGGCGGTGGGGATGCGCGGGTAGAGACTCACCAAACACCCCTTTTCCTCAACAACGAAGGCGGGCTATAACCCGCCTTTCCCTTTGTACAATCCAGACCGCTGGAATGAGGAAACGATTTCACAGTCTTTTTCAGTTAAATCCCACATGGCATAAATAATACTGTAATAATATAGTAAGTTGACTTTTACCCGACACGCGGCGGATAATAGATTTTGCATGGAATAAACGTAAATACAGAAAGACCAAACAGGGGGCATTAATGACTAAACCATCGGATATTCAGGCACGTTTACGGCTATTTCGTTATGGTCTGGTTGTAATCGTCGCGGTCACATTTCTCATCAGTTTACTTGCACCATATGCCGCGTTGCGCTTCGTCAATACCGGCGGCGTAGCCGTCCCACCGATCACGGATTTCCTGGGAACAGCCATTCTGTACACCATTATCGTCAGTGTTGTCGCGATTCTCGCTTATTATGCCTACCGCTATGTCCTGAAGAACACCACTAACAAGGATCATATGCAGGAACAATAAGCTACTGCACCGCAAAAAACGGGCTGGTCATCAAAAGCCAGCCCGCCCAATTCATATAAGCTGATCTTAATTGCGCCAGCCCCTGCGACCAATATCATCCGGGGGATGGCGCTGCGGGTTTTCGCGGCTCTCGGTCAGCAACCGTCGCGCCTTTTGCACGTCGCTCTCATGCTTGAGCAGTACCGTCAGCGTATTTTCCAGCGTCTTTTTATCCAGACTGTCGGCGTTGAGCATCAGCAGCGCCTTCGCCCAATCAATCGTTTCAGAAACGCTGGGGTTCTTCTTCAAATCCAGCTTACGTAAGGCTTGCACTGCCTCAACCGCCTGTTGAGCGAGTTTCTGGGGCAGTTCCGGCACGCGCATCTTCACAATCCCCAATTCCGACTCGTAGTCGGGGTAGTCAATGAACAGGTAGAGGCAGCGCCGCTTGAGCGCCTCGGAAAGCTCACGGGTGTTGTTGCTGGTCAGCACCACCGTCGGGATATGGCGGGCGGTAATCGTCCCCAATTCCGGCACGGAGACCTGAAAGTCGCTCAGGACTTCCAGCAGAAACGCTTCAAACTCGGCGTCAGCGCGGTCAATCTCATCAATCAGCAGCACCACCGGTTCTTCGGAGGTGATCGCTTGCAGCAGTGGACGGGCCAGCAGAAAACGGTCTGAGAAGAAGATATTGTCCTCCGCCGCCAGCCGGTCAGCGGCTTCGGTCAGGGTATTGGCCTGCGCCAGCAGTTGGCTGAGTTTGTCGCGCAGCAGTTGGGTATAAAGCATCTGCTTGGCGTATTCCCACTCGTAGAGCGCCTTGCTCTCGTCCAGCCCTTCGTAACACTGCAACCGGATCAAACGCCGTCCGCAGGCCTTCGCCCAGGCTTTCGCCAGTTCGGTTTTGCCGACTCCTGCCGGGCCTTCCGCCAGCAGCGGCTTGTTCAGCCGGTGCGCCAGAAACATCACCGTTGAAATCTCTTCGGTCGAAATATACTGCTGTCCTGCCAATCCCTGGTTGACCTGCGTAGCATTTTCAAACATAGATCATCCCTACCCTTTAGTGTGTTCCAATTCCAATAGACCTACTCAATCCAGTACCCGGCCAAAATCCGGCGAGGGTTCCAGGCCGGGGAACGGGTCTTGCTGTGCGATTTTGCGAATGACGTAGAAAACGATAATGCGAATGGTACTCATGATTGGCGCAACCAGGAACGCCCCCAGCACGCCGCCTACCGCCGCGCCAATAAACACGCCGACGATGATGATCGGCAGTGGTAAATCCAGAATGTCCCCCAGGATAGAGGGTGCAACCACGCTCCAGATCACCTGGGAGATGAGCAAGTTGATACCGATCACCAGCAGCATGAACAGGCCATTGGGCATGTCCACAAACACACTTGACCCTTGCAGCAAGGGAACTACCGACAGCGGAACCAGGGCGATGAACCCGCCTAATGTGGGAATCAGGGAGATAATTCCGGTGAAAACTGCCAGTATCGGCGCGCCGGAAACCCCCATCAGCGTCAGCTGAATCCAGGTGAGGATGCCGATAATCACACCGATAGTCACTTGTCCCCGGAAGAACCCGCTCCATACCCGATGCAGCCGGGAAATCAACAGGACGTATTCCCGGCGATACCCCAGGGGAACCCAGTTTTCCAGGCTATCCTGGGTTTTCGGCAGGTCAATCATAATCAGGAAGGAAATGAACAGCGCCAACAGCAGCGTGGAGAATATGCCCGTCACGCTGGAAATCACCGAAGTGACGGTTCCGGTCACCGTTCCGGCGGCGTTAAAAATGCCGTTCAAGAGTTGCTGGAAATCCACCGACTCTAACAGGCCAATCGGCAGCGGCGTCGCGGATGTCACCCCGGTTGTGCTTTCAGGCGTTGTGTTGGTCGTATCGGCAGTGGGTGTGGAGTCTGCTGTTGGTTCCGGGGTAGCCTCTGGCGATACCGGTATATCACCATTCAGTTCGGCTATATCGGGAATGTCATTTTGCGTTCCCAGGATAAAATCGCGGGCGGGCTGGATGAGGAAGTTAAAGTCCACCTGCTGCCCCAAAAGATCCACCATCCCATCTTCAGGTTGGTATTGTTCCAGCCGTGCTTGCAGGTCTACATAGGCCAGTTGGACTTCCAGCACGATACGGTTCGCCCCGTTGACAAACTGCGGCAGAATGACGAGGACGACCCCTAAGATAATCATCACCAGGATGATATACATGAGCACCACTGACGCCGCCCAGGGCAGCCGCATTCGCCGTTTCAAAAATCGGGATGGGGAATACATGATAAAGGCCAGCAGAAAGGCGAAAATCAGCATCTGCACTACCGAGCCAATCAGTGTCAGCGCATAGACACCGGCGATAATCAGAAACACAGTCATCATGATTCGCGTGGAACGTTCCCACTGCGGTTGATAAGACTGTTGCGGGGTTGATTCAACCGACTCGCTCATGGGCATCACTCTCTTATTAAAATCATACGCCTATAACATTACCAGCCAATATGCAAACACGCAAAATGCCTTTATGGAAGCGCCACTATGCCGTTGGCGCGATCCTCCACTTAACATTACAATGGGAAACGTGTCTATTCAATTATTTGCCTGCATCGCACCCCTGAATGCTGTAAGCAACGAGTAAGGTGAGTGGTGTATTATTCTGAAGGGTTTTTGAACGCGAACAGGACAATCGTAACCGAGATTTCCCCTTGTCCTGAGTAAAGCTAATCGTTTTTCTAGTCCCAAAGTCAATGAACTGTAGTTTAACCTGATGGTCACAATGGAAAATTCAAGTCCCCGCGTACTGATTGTAGATGACATCCCGGATACTGTTCAACTCCTCAGGGACTGGTTGGAGGCGCACGAATTCAACACCTTAGGTGTCACCAGCAGCACTAAGGCCCTCCAACTCGCTGAGGATGAACAGCCGGATTTGATTCTGTTGGATGTGATGATGCCCAAGATGGATGGTATGGAAACCTGCCGCCGTCTGAAAGCCAATCCCAAAACGGCGCACATCCCGGTGATTCTCGTTACCGCCAAGAACCCCAGCGATGCTCGTTCCGAGGGTATGCTGGCTGGGGCGATAGATTACATCACCAAGCCAATCAACCTGCAGGACCTGGTGGGTCGCATCGAGTCCGCACTGGCCGCTAGTCCAAATTCCCCGGTAGATGTCCAGCGCCTGTTAGAGGAGGTCGTGCATTCCGCGCTCACCATCCTCGCCAGCGAAATGGTGTGGCTGCTGGCGCTTGAACCGGGTGAGGACTACCTGGTCAGCCGGATTATCGCTACCAGCAGTGGGTCACGTGCCGAGACGGATTTCCTGGTCACGGCTGCCGGGGGCGGCACGACGCCGCGTTACGCGCTTAAGGATGCGGAAAACCCCTTCGTCAAGGCGTTGCTGAACCGTACTATGGTTCCGAATATTGAAGTGGATAAACTCAGCGAGTCACCATCCACCGCGCCGCTGCATAAGGCCGCTGAGAAGCTGCGCCTGAGCTACCTGACCGCCGTGCCGCTCATCGCCGCCGGGAAAACCTCCGGGCTGATGGTGCTAGGGGGCTACCAGCCCCACAATATGGAAAGCTACCGCGCCCGGCAGATCGTCTCGTCACTGGGCAGTCAGGCCGCCATCGCCGTCGATTATTCACGGGTGATGACCGACCTGACCGAACGCGAGCAGGAAATGAAGCGGCAGGAAGCCTTCCGCCAGATGATCCTGGACACAATGAGCGATGGTCTGGTGGTGATCGATTCGTCCGGCGGGATGAAGTATATGAACCGCCGCCTGCTGCGTATGACGCAGTATACGTCAGACTACCTGGAAAACCGCTCGGTGGGCGAACTGTTTCACCCGGATGACCGTCTGGAAGTCCTGAACGGGTTGCTGCGTGAAGGCGCGGCCACCATGAAATTCGACCAACGACTGGTGACAAAAAATCAGGAGATTATTCCGGTACGACTCTCACGGTCACGGGCACAGGCGGATGACCGCAACAATCAGGTGATTGTCCTGAGTGATATGACCGACCAGAAAGAGCGCGAGACTGAACTCGAACGCCAGACTGGGCGGCTGGAGGCGCTCAACCGTGCGGCGCATGTAATTGCTTCTGACCTGTCGCTCCATGATACCCTCCAGAACATCCTCGACTCTGCGGTGGATGTGGTGGAGGCCCAGGGCGCGTCCCTTTTCCTGGTCAACAAGGATAACTCGGAAGAACTGATCGCTGTCGCGGCGGTGGGGTTGAGCGCAAAAATCATGGAAGGCCTGCGCGTGCCGGTTGGTCAGGGGGTGGTCGGTTGGGTAGCGCGTCATGCTGAGTCCCAGTTGGTGCGGGATACGGCCAAAGACACGCGCTTCTATATGGGCGTGGATGAAAAGACCGGCCTGCAAACCCGTTCCCTGGTCGCGGTTCCGCTGCTGCTGGGGGAACAGGTGATCGGTGTGCTGGAAGTGGTCAACAAGCTGAACGATGGTCTGTTTGATGACGGGGATGTCAACCTGCTGGAAAGCATGGCCGGTTCCGCCGCCGTCTCGGTCATGAATGCGCGCTTGTTCGACCAGTCGCAGCGGCGTGTGAAAGAACTCGGCACACTGCTCAATGCCAGCGAGGCCGCATCCTCCACGCTGCAATTCTCACAGGTGCTGGAAAACATCGTTCGCAACCTTTCAGCCGGGTTAGAGGTAGACCGGTGCAGCATTCTGGCCTGGAATCCAGACAAGAACCGCCTGGAATCGCTGGCCCAACTGACTGACAGTCATTGGGCGCCGGAAAACGCGCCCAGTATGCAGCTCAAAGATCACATGCTCATTAGCCGCGTCTTAAATCGCGGTGAACGGATGCTGATTTCGCTGGCAGATACTGACCTGGATCGCGTTGCCCGTGCAACTCTGGAAGCGCAGGGCATGGTCAGCCGTGTTTTGATCCCAATCCGCAGTGGGGAACAGGTCATCGGTGCGGTGGAACTCTTCAGCAATAATCCACAGTTCATGTACTCAGAGATTGAACTGAAAGCCATTGACGCCCTGCTGGAACTAAAGCTAGGCGGGCTGGAACAGGGGATGAAGCTGACACAGCTCGACCAGGAAGCGTTAAAGATGCTGGCGTTCCAGCTCAAGCAGGTCGGGTCTACCGATGTGGTTGTGCTGTGGAGCTGGGAACCTGATAGCGATACAGCGAAGGTGGTGAGAGAACTCGGTTTCTCGGAGTGGACACGGCGCAGCGGCACGATCTATCCAACTGAAATTTACCGCACGATGGGTGAGGTTATTGAAGGCCAGACGCTGTGCATGGGGACGGTGGATGACCTGGATAAGGACGGCGCGGAAAAAGACTGGATTGTCAGCCGGGGCGGGCATTCGTTCCTGTTTCTGCCACTGATCCAGCATGGCGTCACGATTGGTTTGGTGAAACTGATCGCCTATCATCACCGCGTTTTCGATGAGGATGAAGTCCGGTTGGCGCAAGGCATCGCCAGTGTGGTGAGCAACGCGATGGAAAACGCCCGGTTGTTCCAGTCTGTGCAAAGCCGTGCGAAAGCACTGGAAAGTGCTTACCAGGATTTGCAGGAGGCCGACCGCGCTAAAGATCAGTTTATTCAGAATGTGTCACATGAACTCCGCACGCCGCTGATTTCCGTGTTGGGCTATTCCGGGCTGATGGCCGATAACGCCTTTGGCGAACTGAATGACGAGATGCGCGACGCGGTGAATGAAATTGTGGCGAAAGCGCAGAAACTCACCAACATCGTGCAGGATATTGTCTCCCTGCAATCGCTGGATATGGCCGACCTGCAACGCGAGGAAATTGATCTGCTGGCACTCACGCGGGAAGTGATCGAAAGCCAACACCCAGCTGCCGCGAATGCCGGGTTGGAACTCATCGCTAATCTGCCGGAAACCCTGCCCCCCGTGTTGGCGAACCGGGAAACGGTGATTGAGGTGTTCGATAAGCTGCTGGATAATGCCTTCAAGTTTGGGGTGGATGGCAAAAAGGTCGAAGTCAGCCTGCAGGATGTAGATGGCCCGATGGTGCAGGTCAATATCCGGGATTATGGCGTCGGCATCGACTCTTCGGAGCATCAGAAGGTGTTCCGGCGTTTCTACCAGGTGGATGGCGCGTCTACGCGGCGCTTCGGCGGCACTGGCCTGGGGCTGGCGCGGGTGAAGGCCATTGTGGATGGTCACGGCGGGCGCATCACGATAGACAGTGCGCTGAACGAAGGCGCGACATTCTCCTTCACGCTGCCCAAGTATGAGCGGGCGGTCAACGGCGGGTAAGGCTGGTCGCACAGCACCAATTATCACAGCGGCACGCAGGACAAGGCGTGCCGTTTTTTTGTTGCGCTTCCCCTTTGACTGGACACAAGCCCCACAACCGGATAGACTCATTGTAATGATCGAGTTGAGGGATTATCCCTGATGCTAACCCGGCTGAAACTCACCAACTGGCGCAGTGTGCAATCGGCAACGATTGATTTTACACCGATAACGGTATTCATCGGCGCGAATGCCTCCGGCAAAACCAACATCCTTGATGCGATCCGTTTCCGCCGTGATTCGCTGTTGCAACGCGGGCTGGTTTCGGTAGTAAAAGAGTGGGGTTATTGGCGTATCCAAACCGACGCATTGAAAAACAATGAACCTGTCGAATTGGAGTACACTTACCGCGTTGGTATCAGCCCTAAACCGATACGTGAAATCTTGACTTTGTCATTTGATAAACGCGATACACCTTTTCAGGTGCGTAATCGGTTGTATGAAGGGGAAAAATGCTTACGGGATGAATCCGAAGAATTGCCTATCCGCGATGTGGTTGGCCCAGTACGCTGGTTTACGGGTGACGAACAAACAGCACTTCATAGTAGTAGAGCGCTTTTAGAGCATATCTACCCCCTGATTCTAAAACGTTGGCAGATTTTAGGGGATAACTTCGCGCCGCCGCTGCGCCTGTCGGATCGGGAAGGCGGCAGCGTCTTTGTCCTGGAACCGGATGCCCGCAATATGCTGCGCATTCTGGAATTTATGCGGCAGTTTTACCCTGATCTTTATAAGGCATTACAAACGGATTTGAACTGGATTCTGGATTTCATTGAGTCGGTGGATGTCTGGCAACAAGATGAGGAAACACGTCTGCTGGTGCGCGAGAAAACCCGCACCGCTCCCACTATCTCGATGGGGACAAGCCGCCTGTTAGCGATGCTGACAGCCTTTTACGCTTTGGAAATGCCGCAATCCAAGTCAGACATGCGGCTGAATGACATTTCAACACCGGATATGCCGGGTTTAGTGGTCATTGAAGAACCGGATGCGGCCTTAAATCCGCTGCTGCTTAAACGGCTGGTTGAGCAAATTCGGAACTATGTCGAGGGCGACCATCCCCGGCAGGTGATTATGACCACGCACAACCCGCTGTTCTTAAACTACTTCAAGCCGGAAGAAGTCCGGGTTGTTGAGCGCGATGAAAACGGCTTTACCACCGTAAGAAATATCCCTGACCATATTCTGGACATCTGGTTGGATGAATATGGCCTGGGTGACGTATGGTTGACACGCTCATTAGGTGGTGTACCGGAATGAGTGGCATAATTTGGCTAATTACCGAGGATGAATCAGATTTTAAGGTGGTTCAGGCTCTCCTGGCGGCTTACGGATACCGCGTGACAGTCAAATGGAAACGATTAACAGGCGGCAGCGGCGGAATTTCCCGGTTGGTGGATCAAGTAGATCGGTTGATTCAAACAGCATTAGTCGAAAAAGGCAAAAACGATTGTATTGCCGTACTGCATGATGCAGATATTCACAAGGAATCAGAGCGTAGCAAATACGAAGCTATCAAGAAAATTTGTACCAAACGTAAGGTTAAACACATCGTCGCTTATGATGAGTTAGAATCCTGGTTGCTGGCCGACGCCGGGGTGAGCCGGTGGTTGGGTATCAAACATGAAAACTGGGATAGCCGCCGGAAACCCAAAGACGACTTAAATCGCCTTATGAAGGATAAAATCGGCCATAAATACCAGGGCGCTTATAAGAAATGTGTTCTTGATGAACTAAAAAAAGATACTGCTAACAACAAAAGTCCCTCATTGAAAAAAGCCTTGCAGCATCTCGATAACGCCCCGTGTACTCGCTGAGTCCCCCTTTGACTGGACACAAACCCCACAACCGGATAGACTCACACATGTTCTAGTCCATATCTACACATAGAGACAAGCCGCATGATTCCTGTTCGTCTTGAAGTCAAAAACTTTCTCGCCTACCGCTCGCCTGACCCGATTCACTTTGACGGCGTCCACCTCGCCTGCCTGACCGGGCCAAACGGCGCGGGCAAATCCTCACTGCTGGACGCCATCACCTGGGTGCTGTGGGGTCGGGCGCGGGGCAAGCGCGACGATGACCTGGTGCATATCGGCCAGAGCGACATGCACGTGCAACTGGACTTTGAGCAGGAAGGCATGACCTATCGGGTGCTGCGGCGGCGTACCCGGCGGCAGCGTGGCGCGGGGGCGCTGGAAATCTTCTCGATTCTGGGCGATGGGGAACTGAACACCCTGAGCGAACCGGCTATCCGAGATACGCAGAACAAGATTAACCAACTGCTGCGGCTGGACTACGAAACGTTTGTGCATTCGGCCTTCCTGCAACAGGGTAAGGCCGACGCCTTCACGACCAAAGCCGCCGCCCAGCGCAAACAGATTCTCTCCGACATCCTGGGGCTAGAGCAATGGACGGTCTACGAGGACGCGGCCAAAGACATCCTCAAGCAGATTACGGCGGAATTGAGCGTGATTGAGGTGCGCGTGAGCGAAATTGACGCCGAACTCGCCCGTGAACCACACTTACAGGCTGCCTTAGCCGAAGCCGAGCAAGCCCAGGCCGAGGCCCAGACCGCGCTGGAAGCCGCCGAAACCGCGCTGGCGGAAGTCGCCCACGCCCCCGCTGCCATGAAAGCCGCGCAGGAACGCCAGGCCGATATGGAGCGCCGTGTCCGCGAGCATGAGCGCGACCTGGGGACGGTGGAAACCGACATCGAACGGCAGGAAGGGCGTTTGGCGGCGTTTGCGGATACCATCGCCCATCAGGAGGACATTGAGGCCGGGTATGCCGCTCTGCAATCCGCCCGTGACATAGACCATGACCTGGGCGACAAGCTGCTGCAACTGCGCGATTTTGACGACGAACGGCGGGCGCTGGAAACCCAGCTGCATGATGCCCGCGCCGAACTCGAAAACGAGGTCAGCGGCTATCAGGCGCAGATTGCCGAACTGGAACGCGACCAGCAGAACGCCAACCCCGACGACTTGAGCGCGGTACAGGCCGAAGTCCACGATTTGAAGGCCATCGAAAAGCAGCGGGATGATCTGAGTGCCGCCATTCAGGATGCCAGTGAGGAAAAAGCCGGGCTGGATGGTGAACGCAAGACGCTAGAGGTCGAAGGCCGGGGGATGCGTGACCGGCTGGAACGCCTGCAAGCCGTGAACGATGATACTGCTGCCTGCCCGTTGTGTGGTCAGCCGCTGGATGATGAACACCGCCACCAGTTGATCGAACAGTTGGACACCGAGATTCAGGAACGGCGCGAGGGTTACGCCGCCAACCAGGAACGTTCGAAAGAACTGGGCGCTCAGATCAAAGAACAGCGGGCCGCCGTAGCCGAGATGGAGCTTGAACTCAAACGGCTGCCCCCACTGTTGGAGCGGGTCGGCCACCTTCAGGCGCAGCTTGACCGGGCGCACGAGGCCGCTGCCCGCCGGAATGAGGTTGTCGCGCAGTTGGAGGCCGTGCAGACCGTTTTAGAGAACGAAGGGTATGCCCAGGACATCCGCCAGCAGTTGGCCGCGTTGGAACAGCGCCGAGCGGAGATTGGGTATGATGCCGATTCGCACAGCGCGGCGCGGGAACAGTTAAGCACCTATCAGGAATACGATGCCCGTCACAAGGAACTCGAACTGGCGGTGAATGCCATCCCGGATGTCGAGGCCGCGTTGGAAGCCGCTCGCGCCCGCCGGGAACGAATCATCACGGCGCTGGCCGAAGACCGGGAGGTGATCGAAGGCCTGAAAACCGAAATCGCTGAACTGGATGTGCTGGTCAAAGAGCAGCAGGTGCGCCAGCAGGAAGTCAACCGGCAGCGCACCATCGAACGCCAGCAGTACCAGCGCCTCGTGAATGCCCGCCAGGAACTCGACGCCCTGGACAAACAGCGCGCCCGCAAAGCCGACCTGGAAGCCCGGCGCGAACGTAAACGGCATGACGAGGCACTCTACAAGGAACTGCGGGCGGCCTTCGGCAAGAACGGCGTCCCGGCGATGATTATTGAGGCGGCTATCCCGGAACTGGAAGCTTCAGCGAACCGGCTGCTTTCCCGTATGACCGACGGGCGGATGAACCTGAATTTCACCACGCAGCGCGAGAAGGCCGCCGGGGATGGTGTGATCGAAACGCTGGACATCCAGATTGCCGATGAACTCGGCACGCGCACCTACGAGATGTACAGCGGGGGCGAGGCGTTCCGCATCAACTTTGCGATTCGGGTAGCGCTCTCACAACTGCTGGCACGGCGGGCCGGGGCGCACCTGCGGACGCTGTTCATTGACGAGGGGTTCGGCACACAGGACGAAGACGGACGGAACAAACTGGTGGACGCCATCACCGCGATTCAGGATGATTTTGACCTGATTCTGGTCATAACCCACATTGACGAACTGCGCGACTCGTTCCCGGTACACATCATCGTCCAGAAGACGCCTACCGGCAGTCGTGTCAACGTGCGCTGATACCCTAGCACACCTCGGCCTCGTAGCGGAAGAACTCGGCGACGGCAGCGGCGTTCATCCCGGTGAAGATGCTGTTACAGGTGGATACCATGTAACCCCCGTCCGGTGCGCCCTGCTTCAAGGTGCGGTTGACCTCTCCGCGCACGGCGTCCAGGTCGGCGTTACACAGCACGACCACATCCACGTTGCCGATCAGCACCAAATCCTGCCCGAAGGTGTCTTTCACCTGTCCCAGATCAATGTTTGCGCGTGGCTCTAAGCCATGAATCCCGGCGAACCCGGCTTCGACGGCCATCGGCAGCAGCGGCAGGATATTGCCGTCACTATGCCAGATGACCGGCACGCCCAACGTATCCACAATCCGGCGGTGATAGGGCAGCACAAACTCGCGCCACATGCGGGGGGAAACCATCGGGCCGCTCCCGTGCGCGGCGTCATCCCCCATGATGATGATCTCCGCGCCCAGGCTAACGGCCTGCTGGAACTGGGCGATGCACCAGTCAGTACGCGCGGTCAGGAGTTGGTGGACAAACGCCGGGTCTTCAACGATACGGAGAAAGAAGGGTTGAAAGCCCATCGCCATGTACCCGGCCATGAACGGGCCGATATGTGTCCCGTACATGAGGCAGTGGTCGGGGTAGCGAGCCTTTACCCCCGCCACCTGTTCGGCGTTGAAAAACTCCCCGGCGTAGGCCAGGGGCGGGGTGTACTGTTCCAGATCGGCCTCGGTATCCACCATGCCGTTCGTGTAATGGCCGTCGGTCCAGACACGCCCCCACTCATCCACACCGTTCTGCCAGGCGTTACTGGTGGCGGGAATCTGGCTGGGCAGCATGATGCTGTCCTGCCCCAGATTGGCGTGGGCGCTGGCGGTATCGGTCTGCCCCAACTCATCGAGCAGGGCGTCAATCCACACTTCAAAACGGGGGACACGGTCGGGGATGTCGTGGTGGAGGGCGGCCTGTACGCGCTCTCTTGGTTTCATGATGTACAGTCCTTGCGGTGAGAGAAAACAACAATCAGAGCGCGTATTATAGCGCAGTTAGGCGGCTATTGAGGTTTCAATTTGGGTTCGGGGGGTGGGGGATTCCCGCCGTCAATACGGAGGGCTTTGATTACACGCTTAATCTCTCGCTCAAAGATAGTATCATCATCTTCCCATCCTTTAAAATTAGCGGCAACTCGTGAACGGATTTGCTGTCCCTTTCCGCTGGCGAATTTTGGGTCGAACAAGTAACCATCCAGATCAAGCGGGATAAGTACCAGCACTTTTTGTCCCCGCTCCTTAAACAGTTCACGTTCTTTTTGAAATGCCGAATCTATTTCATGATCTACCCACCATTTTTTTGCCAGCGAACTTTGTGAACAACACAATAGAACCTTATCCCAGTCCTGAACGCCTCGTTGGATCTCTTCGTAAATATCATCACCAGGATTCATTCGCTCTGTGTCCCGCCAGCAGAGAATACCTTCTTTCTGCAATCGTTCTTCAAGACGCCCTGCAAATTCAGCATCAGTGTGGCTATAGCTGATGAAACACGAATAAAATTGAACAGCACCACTAAATAGCGAAGAGAGATAGGTAATCAGGTTTTTCGGCACACCACACCCGCGCATAAATTTCTCTGGTATTTTCCCTTTCGATCTAAAAAGCGTATCTATACCCAGCGTGCTTGGCCTTATATGATTAATGGTATCCAGACCTTTTACAGTGGAAAGATCTACATTCGCAAATATTGTCGAATGACATGTGGCCCAACTTAAATCTGTTTCTCCAAGATTTGCTCCCCACAAGTTTACACGGCCCAAGTCGGCTCTATATAGTTGTGCCTTACTTAGATCCGCCATACTCAGATCTGCTCCGCCTAAATGTGTTTGGTTCAGATCTGCTTCACATAAGTTCGCCCTATGTAGATTTGCTCCGTACAGAGTCGCTCCATGTAGATTTGTTCCGAACAAGGTTGCTTCAAACAAAGTTGCGGCAGATAGGTTTGTCTCGCTCAGAGTTGCTCCATTTAGTTTTGCTCCACCCAAAAATATCCCCTCTAAGTACGCACCGTGTAGGTTAATCAGGTTAAGATCTGCCCTTAGCAAGTTTGACTCGCACAGATCAGGAACAACATCAGGATTATCTTTTCGCCATTGATTCCAGATTTCAACGCCTTGTTTTAGGATATCCAGATGTTCCGGGTTTGCCATTGTCGTACCCTTAGTGTGTTAAGCGTATTGCGGATCATGAATAATTGTACATAGTGGGATTTCCTAATACAAACAGGCCAGATCAATAGATTCTGAGTTTTTCGACATCTTCCATGAGCAATCTACGCTGCATGGGCGTATACCCTCGCATCTGACAAAATGCGACTCGCAAGATGCGCTTTGTCACTGTCTGGTCAACCTCGCAAACTATTAAGATGAATGTGATGCGCCGTTGTATTCACTATCACAGCGGCTGACCGTATTTCATCATCATCGTTCAAACAGCCGAAAGCATCCTCAGGTTGAGTGGCTTCGGTTTTTTATTTAGGGGGATATAGCATGAAGAAACACACTGTTCTGTTTTTTGTTCTGGTTCTGGCAGTCGCCGCAATCCCAGTCCTGGCAATCACGATTACCGATTCGGGAACACTTGAAAGCTCAGGATGGACGGGTACGCCTCCGAATGAGGTCTATGATGGGGACTTGGGAAACCTGTTGTCGATTTGTGGCAAGCCCGGCGACACGGCATCGTTCGAGATTCACTATACCGTTCAACAAAGCACCTGCCATCTGATCTCGGCAGCCGTACTCATTGTCGGGAAAGGGCCGCAAGGCGTATACAATCAGCCAGTTCTCTCTGAGTTTACGGTTTACCATCAGGAAGTTTTCCCGGAGAGCGGTCAGATTGATTTTGCGGCAGGGCTGTTGTGTATCATCCCACTGCATGATCCTGATGACTATGATGCGCCAGTCCGTTATATAGAGGCCGACTATGCGCTAACGGCCTCAGCGCCCGGCAATGGGAAATGTGATGCGGACAAGAAAGTCACTATTTGTCATGTCCCCCAGGGGAATCCAGATGCAGCCCACACCATCAGCATTAGTCGTTCTGCCTTGCCTGCCCATCTTGCTCATGGAGATTATCTGGGCGTGTGTGAAGGCGACTAATCTGGGTATATGTTCCAGGCAGGGTCTAGCTCTGACATTGACTTATTTAAGGCGCGGGGCGGTGCGCCCCTGCCACTAATCGGACGCCTCCCTATCCTGCCGATTCAGGCTACGTTTGAGGATGCGGTAGTCGCCTATAAGAACTTCACCCAGGGCGTGTTGAGGTCGCAATCCGGGAACAGTGACCGGTACAGGGCGTTAGCTGGCGCGTCGTACCCGCTAACGGTTGCCAGAACCGCCCCCATAGCCTGAGCGTGATGCATGGCTTCCAGCATAATCCCCCGCCCCAGGCCGAGTCGCTGGTATTCCGGCATCACGGCCACCGGATCAAACAGCGCGGTTCGGGTCACGTCGTCAAGCCACAGGACACAATACGCCGCGATCCGCTGGTCGGGCGTGGTGGCGACGATGTCCAGGTCTCGGCGGTAGAGCGGGGAACGTTTCCAGTTCAGGCTCCATTCCCACCCTTCATAGTCGGTATCCGGTTCGTCCGGGTGGAAAGCCCGCCACGAAACCCAACTGCGCTGCTGCCATTCGCCGCTGTCCAGGTCATTAATCGGGCGCACAGCATAGCCTTCCCGCAGCGCCACCGCCGGGAGCGGCAGGGTTAAATCCCGCCGCCACTGATGTTCCGGTTTCCCTTTGCCAACCGTGTAACCAAGCTGCTGCAACAGCGGTTGACGCGCCGGGGTGCGCTCATGCAGAAACGCGAAAAAGGGCTGTCCCGGTGTGCCGAGGTGCTGTTCAGCCACTGTGAGCATGTCCGCTTCCAGTTCGGGTGTCAGAAAATCGGGGTGGATGGTGAGAATCGCTTCTGTCTGGCTGTCGGCGTTGAGTACCGCAACCAGCCGTCCGGCCTCAGTTTCCCAGAGAAATATCGCGTTCTCCAATAAATCAACGATCTGGACATTTTCGACCATGTGCCAGCGCCAGTAATCAAACCGGCTGGCCTGCCACCCGATTTCCCGGCGGTTGTTGCCTAAATAGACTTCCCGCATGAAGGCGCGTATCTGCCAGTAGTCCTCATCACACTGGTAAGGGCGCATCGTGAGCCTGTCCACTGTATTTCTGCCTCCTTATCCCGCCGCCGATTCAGGCCGACATAGGATGGCCTCGGCCACATGCGACCCAAGTATACCTTCGCTGCCCGCGATTGTGGCAATCATCGGGTTGTGTTTGCGGATGCGGTGATCGGCGCGGGCGCTGCGGGGCATCTGCCTGGCCGAATGTGCCAACAGTTGCCGGGCATCCGCTAATGGTCGTGCGTTGTGATTTATCAGGTGCAATATTGCTCAATTCAAAATCACATGTAAATATTAAAGGGGTTGTGTAATTGTTTCTTTGACTCCAATGGATTGATTGGAAAACGTAAAAAGGTTTTAGGGGGGAATATGTCGTATCCTGAGGCGCAACAATCACCAATCAAATGGCTGCCGACGGCGATTGGGGGAATTGTCATCGGTTTCGTGGAGACTGTCTTTGCGGTTTCCCTGGCGAGTCTGATCTTCTCAGGCGGGCTGGCCGCGGAACTCCCGCGTGGGATTGGCATTATGCTGGTGACTATCATCGTCCATTCGATGCTGATGGCATTCCTGACTTCTTCCAGCGGCATCCTTTCCAGCATCCAGGATAGTCCGGCGGTGGTGGCGGCGGCGGCAGCAGCGGGCATCACCGGGGCAGGTCTTGGTACCCATAGTCTACCTACCGTGCTGATCTTTATCGCCAGCGCCAGCGTCCTGGCGGGCTTTGTGTTGATTCTGCTGGCCCGGTTCCGGCTCGGTGCGCTGGTGCGCTATTTACCATACCCGGTGATTGGTGGGTTTCTGGCTGGGACGGGCGCGTTGATGCTGTTGGGCGGTATTGGCGTGATGACGGGTATTTCCGTCACTTTGAGTACACTACCGGATTTATTCAGCCTGGATCGCCTGGTGCTATGGCTGCCGGGGCTGGGCTTTGGGATTCTGATTTTTTGGGGAATGCGTACCATCCGGCATATCCTGACGTTTCCTGCCTTCCTGCTGGCTGGCCTGGGGAGCTTTTATCTTGTCCTGTTCCTGAGTGGGTTATCTATTCAGGAAGCCACCCACTCCGGGTTACTCTTAGGCAATATGGGCGGGGGCATCAACTGGTCGCCCGTAAATATCAGCGACCTGACTACGATTGATTGGCCGGTGTTAAGCCACCAGGCCGGGAATATGCTGGTCATCGCCATCATTACACCGATTACACTCCTGCTCAATATATCCGGCATTGAGTTGGCGATCCAGGAAGATGTGGACCTGAATAAGGAAATGCGAGCCTTAGGCTGGGTCAACATTTTATCGGGGTTCGCCGGGGGGACAATCGGTTTTCACTCCCTCGGTATGACCCGGCTCAGCCATGAGATGAAAGCCCGGAACCGGCGTATCGGGATTATTGTGGGTCTGGTACCGCTGCTCATCCTTTTTCTGGGCAGTGCTATCCTGGCCTATATCCCCATCCCGCTGTTGGGGTCTTTGCTGGTCTTTCTGGGGCTGGGGTTTTCTTATGAATGGGTGGTCGAAAAGCGGCAGTCGCTGATGTTGGCCGATTGGCTGGTGGTGCTGTTCATCGGCGTTACCATTGTGGTGCTGGGTTTCCTCCCCGGCATTATTTTAGGCCTGGGGATCGTCGTCGCTATGTTCCTGGTGGATTACAGCCGCACGAACATTTTCTACCATGAGCTATCCGGTACCGAAATCACCAGTAATGTCGAGCGCAACGCCCACCATCAGCGTGAACTCCTGCGGTTAGGGCAGCATACATCCATCATGGAATTACAGGGGTTCATCTTTTTTGGCACGGCCAGCACGATACTCGACAAGCTCAAGGCACGCTTAAGTGACGATACCGTCCCGTTGCGATATATGATTCTGGATTTTCGACGGGTGACGGGAGTGGATTCGTCGGTCGCATATAGCTTTATGAAGGCTTTGTTCCAGGCTGAAGCAAAGGATTTTATGCTGATCTTCACCCATCTTTCTTCGCAATTAGAACGCATGTTTACGCATAGTGGTCTGGTTCCCAATGACCACCTGAAGTACTTCCCCAACCTGGACTACGCCCTGGAATGGGTGGAAGACCTGTTGATTATGCAAAATCAGGTGACGCGAACGCATGTCCCCAGCACGTTGACGCTGCAACTGGCCGATCGTGGATTCAGCAAGGACCTTACCAAACAACTTGAACCGTATTTGGAGGTCGTGCATCTGGAGGAAGGTGATGTTCTCATTCACGAAGGCGCAGAGTCGGATGATCTGTACTTTATTGAGTTGGGTCAGGTGACGGTGACGGTGGATGTCGCGGACGGCACTTCCGTTCGGTTGCAGACGCTCAGTATGGGAACATTAGTAGGCGAGATTGGGTTCATCCTCAAGACACAGCGTTCAGCAACGGTCAAGGCGGATTTTACGACCGTTGCCCGTCGGCTGACACGTGATGCGATGAACCTATTGGAAGCCGAGAACCCGGAACTTGCCCTGGCGTTCAAAGACCTCTTGCTAAGTGTCACCTCCGAACGCCTGGTCGGGGCGACCCATAAAATCGCGGCATTGAACCGGTAGCCATACTGGAAGGGGGATGGTCATCGTAGAAGGATGGTATCCCCCTAATCCTATCCCCCCTGCTCAGAAACTTGCTCCGCCTAAGCCCTCACCCTAAATCCCTCTTCCTCAGGGAGAGGGACTTGCAGGACATGATTTGTTCCCTTTTCCATGAGGACAGAAGTGCATAACACGCTCCAGTACACAAACAAGATTAATTTGCGGGGCGTAGCCCGGCGTGGCCGCCCAGGGGGAGCGCACATTGGCGCTCCCCTACATCACCACCCGTCATTCTCATCTTGTTGAGATACTAGGCCGGTACGGGATGGCCTCGGCGACATGCGCAGGGCGATTGCATCAAAATGGAAATTCCGTATTGATAACCGTTTCTGGCCTTTTTAACCCCCTCTAAATCTCCCCCGCCAGCAGGGGAGACTTGTTGGTTCTGCCTGACCAGTCCCCGCCCCGTTTACGGGGAGGGTTAGGGAGGGGTTAGAAAAGATCATTTTACATAGAATAAATTTGATGCGATTGCCCTCCGCGACATGCGGCATAGGCCTTGACAATCCCACGAAACCCCACTATTATAACGACAACGGATATATCTGTAACGGTTATAGATTGAAAGGTGGAGATATGCCGGATACAACGTTGCACCCCGACGATATGTTGCCCCTGACACCGGCTGTGTTTCATATTCTGCTGGCACTGGCAGATGGTGAAAAACATGGCTACAGCATTATGCGAGAGGTTTCCCAAATCACAAATGGAAAGATTCAAATGGGGCCTGGCACACTCTACGGTACGCTCAAACGCATGTTGGAGGCGCGTCTGATCGAAGAAACCCATGAACGCCCTGATCCGGCCATGGATGATGAGCGTCGCCGCTACTATCGCCTCACCCCTTTTGGTGAACGGGTCGCGCAGGCCGAAGCCAACCGCCTGACTCTGTTGCTTAATGTCGCCCATTCCAAAAGGCTGATGGGAGGCACAACTGCATGAACCTTCCATCCTATATTGCGCTTTCGGAGCGTATCTACCGAATCCTGCTGGTGCTATATCCTCCCGCTTACCGCCGCGAATATGGGCCGCTCATGGTGCAATTCTTTCGGGATGTATCGCGGGAACGGTATCACCAACAGGGTTTCGTTGGGGTGGCACTCTGGTGGTGTATGACACTGCTCGACCTTACGTATACAGTCATCGAACAACGTAGAAAGGTGAATTTCACAATGTCGAAATCCACATTGGCACAATCAGCCGGTATGTTGCTGGTTGTCGGCGGTTGGGGGAGCATCGGAGCCGCTTTCAGTCAGCTTCAACCCGGCGACCATACCACCTATACGGGCCTGTATCAGGCGTTGACGCTCCTGTTTGTACCCAGTTTCTTGTTCGTCGGCCTGGGTTGTATCGGGTTGGGGCTGCGCTATGATGAGTCACTCGGCGCAGTCGGGCAGTGGATGCTCTTCCTAAGTGGCATAGGGGCAGTTGTGATGGCACTCGGCGGCGTTGTCACCGCGTTCGATGCCTCGCTGCGTGGTGTCTATTTGAGTGGGGGTATCCTGCACGGGGCGGCGCTCACCGCGTTCGGTCTGTTCCACGTGTGGAAGCCTATCCTGCCGATCTTTCGCGCTTTGCCACTGCAACTGGCGTCCGGGCTACTGCTTCTGCTGTTGGATATACTGCAAACGGGGTCGGGAACGCTCAATCACGCGCTGGCATTTCTGTTATTTCTGGGCGTTGGGTTAGTGTGGCTGGCAATCGGGCTGGCGGTCAATCGTCAGCCGCGGGACACCACATTGGTAGCGGCATAGACCAGGAGAAGGGGGATCGCTATCGTCGCAGGATGGTATCCCCCTTCTCCTATCCTGCCGCTGATTTAGGCCGGTACTGGATGGCCTCGGCGACGTGCCGTACTTGGATGGCTTCACTCCCGGCGAGGTCGGCGGTTATTGCTGCTGTTGCTGCTGCTGGTAATAGCCATAACTCGGCATCACGATCTCGGATTGTGTCGGGACATCGTCCAGTGGAATTTCATCCAGTTTTCGTACATCCACCTGAACACTGAGTTCGGTTTCGGCAAAGCCGCGAAAAACCCCGCGTGAAGGACTGGCATTCGCGTAATCATTGGCGATGCAAACCCGGATATGGCGATCCGTCACCAGCATGTTATTGGTTGGATCAAAACCCACCCAGCCTAACCCCGGCAGCCAGGCTTCCAGCCAGGCATGGGAAGCATCCTCGTCAGAGCGATCATACGTGTCCGTCCGGTGGAACAAATAGCCGCTCACATAACGCGCCGGGATACCCAGACGGCGTACCAGCGTCAGCATAATATGCGTGAAATCCTGACACACCCCGCGTCGGAGGTCGAGCGCGATGTCAATCGGGGAATCGACGCGCGTCACGGATTGTTGGTATTCAAAGGACGTAGCAATAGTGGTATTGAGGTCGCGCAGCACCGTTAGGGGGTCACTGTGCCGCCCCAGGTTAATTTCCTGGGCGAAACGGTCAAGCAAGGCGGAGGAATGGGTATAAGGCCCCGGCGTGAGCATATCAAAATAGGTGTAATCGTCCGCGATGGCATCCAGCGCATCCCAAACATCCCATTCGACTTTTTCCGGTAGTTCGGCCAGGGGCTTAACTTCAACAATGGCCTCCGATTTGACGGCCAATTGCTCATGGGGAGCCGGAATATCGAAATGATGGATCACATTCCCCAGGTAATCGGTGTAGTGGGTCACTTTCGCCGATGGACTGACTTCTAAATTGAAGCGTAAATTGCGCTGGTTTTTTTCAGTACGGGGTTGTTTGCGTATCTCCATCACACTATCAGTGATTGGCTCACTATATTTATAGACAGTCAGGTGCGTGACTGCATAATAAATCATGCCCGGAGTTCACTTTCTATCGAATAGTTGATATACGACTCATATAGCATATCATAGCAATCGCCAATTTGTTGCTTGATACCCTCCAGATACACGGCCAGCGTTTGGACATCCGAAATTTCATCGTAACGGAGCATGGACGCCAAACGGCCAACGGTACGCCCAAGCCGGGTTGTCTGGCGCCGTTGGGTAATCTCGTTCAAGACATTCAGCGAAACCCGGATACGCTCAACACAAAAACGTAACGAACGCGGAAACTCTTCATTGAACAGCAGAAAATCCAGGATATGGTGAACCTGTGGGTTGGGGTTATACACCTTGCAATAGGCTTCAAAGGCCGTGACCGATTTGAGGATCGCCACCAGGTTGAAATACTGCTCAGGGATGGTGAGTCCAGCAGCTATGATGGATTTATCCGCAAACTGCACCTGTAATAACTGCAGCAGATTTAGGCTGCGTTCCAGAAAGCGCCCGATCTGAATGAAGTGCCAGCCCTGATTGTGCATCATGGTCGCATCCGTGACGCCCTGGAACAGATGCGAACGTTCACGCACCTCAATGAAGAAATCATGCGGCGCGGTAGCCCAATCGCGGGCAACCTCATCATTCTTGATATACAGATACAGCTTGTTAATCTCCATCCACATTTCTGAACTGATCTGCTCGCGGACGTTGCGGGCGTTTTCCCGCGCCTGCGTGATGTTGTAAATAATACTGGCAGCGTGATTTTCGGAAAACGTCAACAGCCGCAGACACTCATCAAAGGCGCAGTCCTGCACGTCCTCGCTCAACAGCATTGTTTGCAGGTCGCGCAGGCGTCTCTCCGATACTTCGTCGGACGCTTCCAGCATGAAATTCAAGTAGACATCCAGCAGACGTGACGCATGTTCGGCCCGTTCCAGATACCGACTCATCCAGAACAGACTGTCCGCGACTCGTGATAACATGATTCGGTCGCTATTCATACAGCACCCACGTATCTTTACTCCCGCCACCCTGTGAAGAATTGACCACCAGTGAGCCTTTACGCAGCGCAACCCGTGTCAGTCCACCCGGCATGATGGTAATCTCTTTACCCGATAGCACAAACGGACGCAGGTCAATATGTCGCGCTTCAATGTCGCCATCCACGAAACAGGGCGCAGTGGATAAGGCGAGGGTGGGCTGCGCGATGAAATTACGGGGGTTTGCGTTGATCTCCTGGATGAATGTTTCACGTTCGGCTGCCGTGCTGTGTGGCCCGATCAGCATCCCGTATCCCCCCGCTTCGCCCACCGATTTGACAACCATTTTGTCAATATTGCGGATGACATACTGGCGCTGCTGGTCGTCCTCCATCAGGTACGTTTCAATGTTCTGCAAGATGGGGTCTTCACCCAGATAGTAGCGAATAATCTGGGGGACATAAGCGTACACGGCTTTGTCATCCGCGACCCCGGTGCCAACCGCATTTGCCAGCACCACGTTCCCCGCCCGATAGGCATTGAATAAGCCGTTGACGCCCAGGTTTGAATCCGGCCTGAAGGTCAGGGGATCCAGGAAGTCATCGTCTACGCGACGGTAGATGACATCCACCCGTTGCAGGCCGCTGGTGGTGCGCATATAGACCACATTATTATGCACCAGCATATCGCGCCCCTCAACCAGTTGGATACCCATCTGCCGCGCTAAAAAGGTGTGTTCATAATAGGCGGAGTTATAAACGCCGGGGGTCATCAATACGATGGTGGGATCATCCGTATGGAGCGCCAGCGACCCTAATGTATTCAATAGGGCCTGGGCATACTGGTCAACGGGACGAACACCATAATTACTGAACAGGCTGGGGAACACATTCTTTGCTACCTGCCGGTTTGCCAGCATATAAGACACGCCGCTCGGCACGCGCAGATTGTCTTCCAGGACGGCAAATTCCCCGTCGGGCAAACGAACAAGGTCGGTTCCACAGATCGAAACATAGTTATCGAGCGGCACCTGCACGCCGCGCATTTCCTTGCGATAGGCTTTACAGGTTGCGATCAGGCGATACGGCACGACCTTATCTTTAAATATCTGACCATCGTGATAAATGTCATGCAGAAAAAGATTCAAGGCCCGCAGCCGCTGTGCCAGACCGGTTTCCAGATGTTCCCATTCACGGCGGGTCAGTACCCGGGGAATCAAATCAAAGGGAAAGGTGCGTTCCGTACCCTGTTCATTCCCATAGACGGTGAACGTTACGCCCTGATTGAGAAACGTGAGATCGCTCGCCTGTTGGCGGAAGCTCAACTCGTCCGCTGAAAAACTCGCCAATTTCTCGATGAGTGCGCGATAATGGGGACGTGGTCGCCCATCCTTATTGAACGTCTCATCGTAGGCTGAATCAATCACCAGATAATCTTCAATCAGCGAAGATAGGGGATGAGTCACCATATTATGTTTCCTGACTGTTGCAGGTTGTCTATTGTAAGAGACGCGAAAATCAAAACACCCGCCCAGATGACCCGTCTGGTCTGAGTTTTGAACACCTGCGTTCGTGAGTTATTGGTCTGCTATGGGGAGATTCCAATAATCCGGTGAGCGGTCACGCGCTTGTCGGCCAAAAAACCTCATAAACAATTGAAATCTCACCACTTAGCCAGTGAACCGCGTAATATTGTCTCTTTTTTGGAAAGGTTTTGCCAGAACAAAAATGCACAAGGCTTTTTATGATTCTATAGTACAACTGCACAAAACGAGGAAGGCACGCGCACCTCGGATTTCGCCTGTGGGATCACCAATAAAGCGGGTAAATGCTATCCTGCTGCCGATTTAGGTCGGTACTGAATCGCTTCCGCGACATGCGGCACCTGGATATGTTCGCTACCTGCGAGGTCGGCAATCGTCCGGCTGAGTTTGAGGATGCGATGGTAGGCGCGGGCGCTGAGGTGCATCCGCTTAACGGAGAGTTCCAGCAGTTGGCGGGCGTCCGCCCCCATCGTGCAGAACTGGCGCACTTCCCCGGCCCCCATGTCGGCGTTGGCGAACAGTCCCGGCAGGTCGCTAAACCGCTGGCGCTGCCGTTCGCGGGCATCCTCGACACGCTGGCGCACGGCTGACGATGGTTCACCCCGGCTGTCCCCCATGAGTTTGTCGTACTCGACACGCGGCACGTCCACATGAATATCAATGCGATCCAGCAGCGGGCCGGAGAGTTTGCTCTGGTAACGGGTAATCATGGTGGGCGTGCAGGTGCAGGGCTTGGCCGGGTCGCCGTAGTAGCCGCAGGGGCAGGGATTCCGGGCCATCACCAGCAGGAAATTGGCGGGAAATGTGAGCGTGCCTTTGGCGCGGCTGATGGTGACGATCTTGTCTTCCATCGGCTGACGCAGCACTTCCAGTGCCTTGCTGGAAAATTCGACGGCCTCATCCAGAAAGAGGACGCCTCTGTGGGATAAAGAGACTTCCCCGGGGCGGGGGATCGCGCCGCCACCGATCAATCCCGCCTGCGAGATGGTGTGGTGCGGGGCGCGGAAGGGGCGCACCTGCACCAGCGGGAAGTCATTGTTAAGCATATCGGCCACGGAGTAGATGCGCGTGACTTCCAGCCCCTCTTCATACGTCAGGCGGGGGAGGATGGCCGGCATCGCCCGCGCCAGCAGCGTTTTGCCGGTTCCCGGTGGGCCGGTGAGCAGGACGTTGTGGCCGCCGCCCGCTGCGATTTCCAGCGCCCGCTTGACGTGTTCCTGCCCTTTGATGTCGGCAAAATCCACAATACCATCGGCATCCTGCACATCCAACAGAGTCGAGGCGGCCTCCGGTTGGTAGGGTGGAATCGGGTTGAGGCCATAGAGATGCTCGACCAGTTCTCCCAACGACTGCACCGGGATGACCTGAATACCCGCGACCAGCGCGGCCTGGGGTGCGTCCTCCGGCGCGACATACACCGTCGTGAAGCCATTCTCGTAGGCGGCGTAGGCCATCGGCAGCGCACCCTTCACATGCCGGATGCCACCATCCAGCGACAATTCCCCGATGAACAGGGCGCGGTCTATCACCGTGAGGGGAATCTGATCGGTGGCGGCCAACACGCCGACAGCAATCGCCAGGTCATAGGCCGTGCTGTGTTTGGGGATGTCTGCCGGGGAGAGATTGACCAGATAGCCTTTATTCGGGAAGCTCAGGTTACTGTTTTTGATGGCCGTCCGCACCCGTTCGCGGCTCTCTTTGACGGCGTTATCCGGCAGCCCGACGATGGTAAATGAAGGAATCCCAGCTCGCGGATTAAAGTCTGTTTCCACCTCAACAATGTAGCCATCCAGCCCGACCAAAGCACAGGCACGTACAACAGAGAGCATAATTACCTCTCAAGAATGAATTCAGCAGATACAGTTAAGTATAGCTCTGGTATATATGACCAATACTATGAAAATGAAGTTGGGAGGCGTAGAAATCAGATTAACTCATTTAGAGATCGTTAAACCAAGAGTGTAATCAATCAAATTTGACTGTTTTTTGCCCGGCAGCATTCAGATTCAGTGTTAATGACTGACTTGCCACGCGATCTCTTCGTCACTGGAAGCCGTCCGCGCCATTTTCTACACCACACGCGAACGGCTGGCCGAAGAGGGCTAAGACTCTACCAGCCGCCCGTCGTGTAGCTGGTAGATCACATCGGCTTCATCCATTGCCTGCGGGTCATGGGTGACGATCACAATCGTCAGACCCTGATCGCTGGCAAGTCGGCGCATCACATTCAGCACGCGCCGCCCGGTATGGCTGTCCAACTGCCCGGTGGGTTCGTCCGCCAGGATGATTTCCGGGTGGGCGACCAACGCCCGCGCGATGGCGACCCGCTGCTGCTCCCCGCCGCTCAGTTCATACGGGCGGTGTTTGGCGCGTTCGCGTAGCCCCACTGATTCGAGCGCGTCCAGCACCCGGCGTTCGCGCTCTTTGCGCTCCAGGTGGCGCATTCGCAGCGGGACACTGACATTTTCCGCCGCGCTCAACAAGGGCAGCAGCCCGAAATGCTGGAAAATGAAACCGATTTTCTCCCGGCGCAGTGCCGTGCGGGCAACTTCACTCAAAGTGTACAAGTCGGTATCATGCACCCATACCTGCCCCTCATCCGGCTCATCGAGGCCGCATAACAGGTTCAGCAGTGTCGTCTTGCCCGCCCCGGAACGCCCGACCACTGCCGTCATCATGCCCGGCTGAATTTCCAGCGAGACATCGTTAATGGCATGGACATCCGTCCCCGCGCCGCGATAGATACGGTGTAAGTGCTGCGTGCGAATAATTGGCTCAGGCATGGAAGTCTCCCTCCTCCGTATCACCGTTGGCATTGTAAATCCCGATATGATCGTCATGCAGCCGCAGCCGCACCAGATTCTCCATCTCCAACGCTTTCAGATAAGCCTGGGGAAGCTGTAAGCGCCCGGTGCGATCCAGGACGGCAAATTCTTCTTCCGTGAGCGCGACTCCGGTTTCATCACGGCGGCGCAGCACCTCAATACTGGCGCGGCCATCGCGCATCCCCACCACACGGTTCACCCGGCTGGCAACCTGGTAATCGTGAGTCACGATCACAATCGTCACGCCGTACTCGTTGTTGAGCGTGTGCATGGTGTCGAAGAGCATCCCGGCGGATTCGCTGTCGACCTCGCCGGTGGGTTCGTCCGCCAGGAGAAGCTGCGGCAGATTCGCCATCGCCACCGCCAGCGCAGCACGCTGCTGCTCACCGCCGCTCAACTGCTGCGGGTACGCCTTCATCTTATCCGCCAGCCCAACTTGTTCCAGCAGCGTTCGTGCCCGTTCCCGCCGTTCCCGCTCACCCAGGCTGTTGAAGGCCATCGGCATCTCGACATTTTCCAGCGAGGAGAGATACGGCAGCAGATTCAACGATGTTTGCTGCCAGATGAAGCCGACAATATTCCGGCGATAATGCACCTGGTCACGCCGTTTCATCTCGGTCAGGTTGTGCGTCCCCACCCGCACTTTCCCGGCGGAAGGAACATCCAGCCCGCCGAGGACATTCATCAGCGTGGATTTACCTGACCCGGACGGGCCGATCAGGGCGATCATATCCCCTGGTTCCACCGCCAAATCCAACCCTTGCAGCGCGACGACTTCCAGGTCAGCGACTTTGTGGATTTTGACGAGGTTTTCACATTCGATAAAGGCCATCTTAGTCTCCCATTCGCATGGTATCCGCCAGTCCGCCGCGCTGGTAGGCAAACCCCAACGCCAGCAGCAGCACCGAAAACGACCCAACCAGCGTACCGAGCAGCAGTGCCACCGCGCCAACTGGTAGTTGCAGAGTCGTCCCCCCGATCAGTGCCAGGAACGGCAGGATGACATACGCCATCAGCACCCCTAACAGCACCCCAACCAGCAGCGCCGGGGTGATAAATGCCGCCTGCTCAACCAGCATCAACCCCAGCAGGTGGTTACGCCGCCAGCCCATCACCCGCAGCACCGCGAAAGAAACCGCCCGGCGGCGGAGCGACACCCCCAGGTAAAACGCGAAATCCAGCAGAATCAACGCCAGTGCCAGACAGAACCCGGCGAACAGAATCCCGCTCACACCGTTCGCCAGCGGGTCCCGCTGCACGACCTGATACCGTTCCCAGGCATAATGCACCCCGGTCACGCCGGGCAGCGCATCCAGCGCCGCCGCGAGGCTGTCCGTCGGCTGGCTGTTTTCCAGCATCAGCCACAGGCGGTTGAAGGCATAGGCCGCCTGGTTACGCAGCCGGGCATTGGCTTGAAGCTGTAACCAGGCCCGGTCGGTGACGAGAAAGGTTTCATCCGGGTTGGTTCCGGGGAAATCCGTTATCAACCCGGCCACCTGGTAGGTGAACACCGTCTGGTTAATCGCTTCACGCCCGATTGTCCAATCCAACCGCGTCGTGAACGTCTCGCCCACTACGTCCGCGCCGCCCAGGTTGAAGCGGCGGACGAACCCCGGCGAAACCAGGGCAGGCATCGCGCCAGCCTGGGGACGCCAGTTGAGCATAGGCAGCTGGGGCGAAAACGGCAGCGATTCGTACACCACGCGCATACTGCTGCCCCCTTCGCTGACGATGGTATCCTCTGTCGCCAGGGAAAGTACCTCGCCAATCTGCCGCGAGTCCGCGCCCCAGCGCCATTGGTCGCGGCTGGCTTCGTCAAAGCTGTTCAGGACGGTTTCGCGCCCGTCTGCGCTCACGGCGACCAGATTATCCAGGTAGACCTCATGCCAGAAACGGGGCGTATCGTCCTCCAGCCGGGACGCCAAGCGAATGCCCACTAACCGCCATTCACCCGGACTGAGGCCGCTCAGGTCAGCGGTATAGGTCATGAACTGGCGTGATAAAGTCGGGTCAGGCGTGGTCATCGGCAGCGCCACTGGCAGAAAATCCGCGTCGTATAGCACCAGCAGCAGCTGGGTTTCTACCGGCCCAACAGTATCTTCATCCGGCACGGCGTACACGTCGAGTTGGATACGGGCGACACTCTCTGGCAGGGGTTCACCCGGCAGCGGCGGCGCGGCGGTGTTTTGCAGTGGCAGGAGCGCATCGCCATAAAACGACGGGTCGGCCAGGTCGACGCCGTAGAGCATGACCGGCGGCGCACCGTCGATGTTTTCCGCCCAATTGACCGCCATCACCGGGACAGCCTGCGTCACGCCCGGCAGCCCGACAGCAGCGGCGGCAGAAAACGCCCCCGGCCTGAACTCGACCAGGACATCCGCGCCGGTTTCAGCCTGCGCCACCTGCCACGCCCCGGCGTCACGGGTGTAAGCCAGTGCCAGCGAAGCCGTCCCTAACGCCAGCGTCCCCATTATCAGCAGTACCAACTGGGCGTAATGATTCGGGTCGCGCTCAACATTCCACAGTGAAAGCTGAAGCAGCAGGTTATTGAAGGGCTGGAACAGGAAGCTCAACAGCCGCATTAAGGCCGGGAACAACCGCAGACACAGCAGCGCGAACCCGGTCAGCACCAGCACCGGCCCCAACAGGTTAAACGGATCGCTCAGTCCGGCAGCACCATTTTCAGTAATCATGTGGATCAGCGCCACCGGGTTTTGCAGCAACGGTTCCAGGCTCAGTTCACCGCTGAGGAAGAAATACAGCCGGGCGGTAAACCCCAGCCCGACGGCCAGCAGCATGATATCCAGGTAATAACGCGCCCAGCCAGGGTTGACCGGGGGGCGGCTGGCTGACTGTCGCAATTGCAGCAAACTGCTGCGCCCCAACGCCAGCGCCGGGAGCGTCAGGATAATGACCGCAGCAGCGGCAGCGGCCAGACTCAACCACCAGGTATTGGCGGGTATCTGCGACCACTCCGGCACCACCAGGAGTCCCGCCTGCGGCCCAATCCGCGCCAGCAACCGCACAATCACCCCCGCGCCGAACGGCCCGGCCAGCAGCGCCAGTCCACCCAACACCAGCGCTGTGACGAACTGGATATAGATCAACTGGGTGCTGCTGCCGCCCCGACTGGATAGGATCGCCCACTCGCCGCGCTGTTCCTCCAGAATAAGGGTGGTCGTCGTCACTAGGTTATAGAACATCAGCACCAGTACCAAACCCGCCAGCAGAATGATTGGCGCTTCAGTGGCGGCAATCGTCACCTCAAAGGCATCCAACACATCCGCAATGCCTGCCCGTACTGCTGCGCTGGGATTTGCGCTGTGGATACGTGTTTCAAATTCGGCTAGACGTTCCTTGAACATCAATAAATCGGCCACACGCAGCCCGCTGTAATCCATCCCTAAGCGCCATACGGCCTGTTGTTCCTGGATGGCCGGGACGATCTGCGCTGCAAAGTCATCCTCAGAGACAATAAACCCGAACTCGACCCGCTGGAAGTCGATCGAGATGGGGATAATCTGGCCGAATAGCCACCCCTGCCCATCCCAGAATGGCGCGTCAGCCGATTGAACTGGTTCGACAATCCCGACGACCTCCACTGTGACGGCGGTAAAAGGGTCTTCGCCCACGATGAAGCGCGAACCGATACCGAATGATGAACCGGGAAAGAAACTCTTCAGCAAATCTAACGCCGAACGGGTGATGACCGTCTCTACAATGCCATCCGCGCGGGCTTCCGGCGCGTGTCCCTCGGCCAAGGTGAACAGGTCGTCGTATTCGTGATACGCGAACACCTGGTAACAGTGCTGTGAATCACTCGATTGGGCGCTGCGGAGATCAGTTCCTTCCGGGTCATAGAGGAAACCGCACACCGTCCCCGCCGAGGACTGGTAGCGGGTAACGGTTTGCAGATAGTCGCCCAGGGTATCGGTGATAACCGCCTGCGTCGCGTCGTGGGGGAAAGGGAGCGCGCCGACCAGATCAATCCGGTTCTGGCGGGTCGTGAGGGCATCCAGCCGCAGTTGGAATTCCGCCCCGGCCACCGCTCGCACCAACAGCGGCCCTAACGCCATGAAGGTCGTCACCAGGCATAGTGCCAGCAGCAGCACCCCTATCCGGCGGCGTTCCCGCCACATCCGGCGCAAAATGAACCCCAACAGCATAGCTAAACCTCTCTGGTGGCGTAGACCGCCTGCGAACGGGACAACCGGGCGACAATCCAGGCGCTAAAGACCAGTTGCAGCGCCAGAATCGCACCCAGGACGGCGAAAAACGCAGCAGCGGTCAGCGGGTCAAGCGTGACCTGGTACGGTGGGGTCAGGCTGCGGCCCCCGGCACTGGTGGAAAGCGCCGGTAAGACCACCACGCTCAACAGCAGGCCGATGGCGCTGCCCAGGATGACCGCAAGGGCGACCACCAGCACCTGCTCAACCATCACGCCCGTAATCACATGGCGGGTTGAGAAGCCCAACGCCCGCAGCACCACAAACTCACTCTGGCGGGTCTGCGTGGTGATTCCGGCATAGGTCAATAAACTAACCATGCTCAGAATCATCCCCACCAGGAAGGCGAAGTACAGCAGGCCGATGACACCCAGGCTCAACAGGTCGGTTTGCAGGCTGTCCTGCACCCCCACTCGGCTGACCCCCTGCGCCGGGGGTAGGTCGGGGAATTGTTCAGCATACGCAGCCAGGAAATCCGGGGTGGATGCCGTCCCATCGAGCCGCAGCCAGACTTCATTATCCTGAAACACCGAACGCGGGCGGCGTTGAACGGCATATTGCAGGCTGTCCCGATCCACCACCACGAACGGCCCTTCATCGTCATACAGTGTGGGAAAATAGCGGATAATGCCCGCTGCCCGGAAATACAGCGCGGACTGGTCAAGGTAGAGCAGGAAGGTCTGCCCGGTTTCGATGTGCTGCTGCCGGGCGAAACGGGTGCTGACCAGCGCCGGAATCGGTTGGATTTCCGCGCCGGGCAGTTCGACATTGTAACCGGTGGCGAAACGGGTCGTTGTCCGTTCGGGGTAGTCCAGCACCAGCCCCCACTCACCGTTACTCCCTTGCCAGCGCCAGGAAACCTGTACCAGCGGGGTATCCGCCGGGGCAGTGCTGACCTCTCCCGTCCCCAAGGTGATCGGGATTGTCCCCGCCGTGTTGACGAAGTCCCACTGGCCGGTTTCTATCCAGTCCGCCAGCGGCAGCGTTTCGTCGTTCACTTCCACCTCGAAGTCACGCAGGGTGAACAGGGACGGCGACTCGAATGGGTTACGAAAACTCGCCTGTCGTTCGTTGATGGCCAGTGCCTCAAAGCGTACTTCACCGATCAGCCCGGCGCTGGATAGATCACTAGTGAAATACAGCCAACCATCCTGAGGTGGGACGAATGCCAGTTCCCCGTCGGGCGTCTCTTGTGAGAACCGATCCGTATCCGGCAGCAGCGGGAGCAGGGCGGCCTGCCCCGATTCATCCCGCACGCGCAGGCTCAGCGCCATCTGTTCCAGCAGGCGATCCGGCAGCGGTTGAAATTCAGGCGGGCGAGGTGGTTCATCTGCGTTACGGAAAAACACGGTTTCGCTATAGCCTTCGTACAGAATCCACACGCCGATTCGCTGCGCCCCGGCTGGTATCGGGCGTCCCGGAATGGGCAGCGGTTCTTCCGGGCGCGGAACAGCCAGTGTTCCCAGATCGTCGCGCCAGTAAACCGTTTGCGGAAATACATGGTCTACTGCCAGCAGCGTGCCGTTGCTCAGCCGTCCGCCGCTGGTTGAAACTTCGTTACCGGTCAGGCGTGCGGCCAGGCTGATGGCCTGCACACCGGGGAGCGTTTGCAGCGCCTCCAGGGATGGAATCGGCAGTGTGCCGCGTCCGGTGCCATAACCCAGGCGGACATCCGTCCCGGCAGCGTAGTCGGCCTGATCGCGCTGGCTGGTGGTGAGCGTGGTTTGGAAGGTAATGGCGAACAGCCCCAGGCTGACAGCCAGCGCCAGCAGCAGGGTAATCCGCCCATAGTGCAGTGGTTCACGGCTGATCTGCCAGCTTGCCAGCGCCCCGGTTAAGCCGCGCCCGCCGGAAAGCAGCCGGGCGACGGTTTCCATCAAAGCAGGGAACAAGCGCAGGGTAACGCTGCCCAGCGCGAAGAACAGCAGCGCCGGGCCGAGCAGGAGCAGCGGGTCCGCCTGGGTACTGCCGGTCTGTGTTTCAGCCAGTGCGGAATTGGTTGCAACTAACCGCAGCACCGCGCCTGCGCCTACCACCAGGAATAGTAAATCCAGGTTCAGCCGCTGCCACCAGGCCTGTTTGCCATTGCGGGTATCCCCACCACCGGCCAGCACCAACGGTTGGCGCAGAATGGGGATGAGCGAAACGACCAGCACGACCCAGGCCGCCAGCGCCGCGACTCCCGCATACAGGTAGGCCGCCGGGTCAAGAACGAGCGGCACTTGCGTCACGCCGGTAAACACCGGAATCAGCAGCGCCAGGAACTGTTGAGCGATCACCGGCGCAACCAGCACGGCCAACAGGCAGATCAGCAGAGCTTCCAACCCGCGAAATACCAGAATCTGGCTGTCGGGCGCGCCCCGGCTTTGCAGCATGGCAATCTCACGCCGGTCTGTGCGCCGCACCAGCGCCCCGATGACCACCAGGAAGAACAGCACCAGCGCCGCCAGTTGCAGCAGCAGCAGGCCAAACGGCACACTGAGCAGCGTCACCTCATCGGCATACTGCCGGAGTATCTCCGGGAGTTGGGTCGCATAGACCAGGGTCATGTCTTTGTCAATTGCAGTGGAAAGGGTGGTTTGCAGCCCGGCTTTGAGGGACTCCAGTCGGGTGATGACTCCGTTGATGGCGGCAGCAGGCAGCGCCGCCGGGTCAAACAGCACACGCCAACCGATCTGGGTAGAAGTCTGCGGCAGGAAATCGGATGTGATGCGCGCTAACCCGGCCTGCGTGGTAAAAACATTCGCGTCTATTTGGCTGCCGCCATCTAGCCGCGCCGGGGCGGGGGACATCCAATACGCGGCCTGCGGGTCATTCTCGCGCCAGATTCCGCTGATATGCGCGCGAATCGGGATGCTGCTCTCCCAACCGCGCTGATCGAGGATGACATTATCTCCCACCGCCAGATTGAGCGCGGCGGACAGCGACTCGGGAATCGTGACGGCCAAATCATAGTCGTCGCCGGGGGCGTCGTCCGGCCATGCCCCGGCAATCAGCGTGGTTTCCGCGTCCAGCCCGGCATAATACGCCGCCCGCAGCCGGACATCCGGCACATCCGCGCCATCCCGCACCAGCAGCAGCGGGGCGCTTTCGCCCCAGGTCACGATGTCCCGTACCCACCCGACTTCATCGGAGAACGTATCGCGGATAGTGTCCTGCGCTGCCGAGTCGAGGGTTGTCCAGGCCGCTGCGAAGCCGCCCTCAGCGCTGGCGTTCAGGTTCGTGCGGGTGTGGATATGCACCGCGTCGGGCGACTGTTGTTCGAGCCGCTGCGTCAGGCCAATCTGGGTGATACCGGCGGTATACAGCGGGACACTGGATCCGACCACCGCCGCTAACCACACTCCGGCGATGAGGGTCAGGCCGGAACGCCACTGCGCCGCCAACCGCCGCGCTGCCAATTGGAGAAACCAGCCTACTACCGGTCTTTTTTGTGTCCTAATCATGAAACCTGCAATGATCTACTGGAAAAATCAATCCATAACTCAAGTGATCCTCGCTGGTTCGATTATACATTCCCTACCGGGTAACGACTTGAACTCATCCGAGGTTTATAGTCGGAGTCTAACTAAAATAACTCATTTTGAGTAGTCCTTCGGGGCTGGGATGATGTGTGCTGATCGGAATGGGCGCTGGTGACGTTCTATGCCTCAACATGAGCAAAAGAGCCAACTGCAAAGGCCGAAACGAAAAAAACATGAAAAAACTTCATGTTGAAAACTTTAAGTGTCGATCTCTATTTTGTGTCATAACATTAAATAAACTTCGCATTAATTACGACGATCTGAAAACCCTGTGGACTCATATCGGCAGTGTTAAATGCGTCTTTTATCCAAACAGTGATGGGCCGAAAAGTCCGATAGAGAACCCAGATGCTCGGCGGACAAAACGTAGTGGAAAATAGGTGACACCGTTTGTAAGTTGTATGGATAGACGCCAAATATTGAGCAGTGAAAGATAACATATAATTTTCTAATATTTTGTAGTAAGGTATTACAAATCGTCGTAAAGCTCAGCGGTTTTTGAAGTGGCTTTCTACTTAAAGTTTTTGCAAACCAGCCGATTCTTCCTTCACAGCATGGTTTCAACTCCACACAAGCTCATACACCAACGAGTTTCATAGGGTATTGGGTAGTCTTTATATGGAAAACATTAACCGCAAATCATCAGCTTATGACCGTGTGTGGCGCTTATTGTCACCGCCCGTTTTCCCGAATGATGATGAGAAAACCCGTACAGCGCGCACGCTGTATTACATTCATATTCTCAGCTTCATGGTATTGGTCGGCACGATAAGCTATTCCTTATTGGCCGCCGAATTTAAAATTGGCGCTGTGATCTTCGAGTTGGTCGGGATAAGTCTCCTTTGGGGCGTATTCTGGGTATTGCGGACTGGAAAAGTGCGCCTGGCCGCGTTGTTAACGGTCATGGGCTTGTTCACTTTTGCAACGACATATTTCATACTGGCTGGAAGTTCGATAGCTTTAGCCGGTAGCCTCTTCATTCCTGTTTTTGCGTTGACGGCTTTGTTGGTGGGCTGGCGCACCAGTATCATGACTATCGGCCTGATCCAGGTTCTTATACTCGGAATTATGACCATATCTGGATTAGGCTACCCTCTGCCACAACTCTTCCCTCAACCGGAACGTGCTGACTGGGCTGTATTCTTGTTTGGTTCGCTTGCTACCATGTTTCCCGTCGTATTCCTGTATGAGGAAACGAAAAAAGCATTACGAGTTTTGCAGGAGAATGAAGAACGATTTCGTCTAGTATCATCCGTTACCTCAGATTACCTGTTTTCCGCATATGTGAATGAAAATGCTGAACTGGAACAAGACCTGCCCATTGGCGCGTTTGAGTCGATTACAGGGTATACACCTGAAGCGTATTTGGGAATCGGTGGCTGGAGGGCGATTCTACATCCGGGTGATATAGCGCAGGATGAGCACGCTCGGGCAGGGCTATATGAAAACCAGCGTATGGCGTCCGAATTACGGATTGTGACGAAAAGTGGTGAGATCCGGTGGTTGCGTATCTATGCTCATCCAGTTTGGGATACGGAGCGCAATCAACTTCTCAGAATTTATGGTGCGGCGCAGGACATCACCGAGCGCAAGCAGGCGGAAGAAAGAGAACATGAACAACGGGTCCTGGCGGAAGCCCTGCGTGATACCATTGTCGCACTTGCTAACACCCTTGACCTTGACCAGGTGATGACTCTGATCCTGAGCAATGTAGGACAGGTTGTCCCTCATGATGCGGCCAACATTGTGCTCATTGAAGCGGGCGGCACCTGCCGTTTTGCCTACACACAAGGTTATTCTGAAAGTGTCACCGAGTTTATGAAATCATATCACTCGCGATTCGATGTCTTTGAAAACTTTAAGACTATGATGACAACCGGTGAGCCAGTCTTAGTATCCAATGTCTCTGCCGATTCTAGCTGGAAGCCAGTCGCTGGATTTGGGCCGCTACATTCGTACTTGGGCGTACCTATCAAAGTCAAAAACGATATTATCGGTTTTCTCAATCTGGATAGTCACACACCGAATTTCTTCACGCCAGTTCACACCAGGCATTTGCAGGTCTTCGCTGACCAGGCCATGATTGCCATCAAGAATGCTCAGTTACTTGAAGCAGAGCGCAAACAACGTGTGTTGGCTGAAGCACTACGAGATGCGGCAGCTGCAGTCAGCAGCACGCTTGACCTGGACGAAGTGCTGAATCGCATTATCAGCAACCTCGATCGAGTCATTCCTCATAGTGGGGCAAACATCATGGTTGTCGACAACGAAGAAGACGTGGCGTGTGTTGTGAGACACTGTGAGTGCTATACGCATAGCGGACATAAACCACCAAAGTTAGGAAGATGTATTTCCATTTCTGAGCGACCGCACCTGCAACAAATGATAATTGACCCTCGGCCTCTGGCGTTTCCTAGTGTTCGGGGTTCCCTGGGTTGGAAGCCTGACTCAACGACTGAGTGGATTCAATCGTATGCTTGCGCGCCCATCTGTGTCGAGGGCGAAGTTGTGGGTTTTCTCAGTGTCGACAGTGATATGCCCGGCACATTCACGCAAGACCATGCCAACCAGTTGGAGGTATTCGCTAATCAAGCCGCTGTTGCCATCCATAACGCGAAACTGTACGAAGAAATCCAGAAATATGCCGCAGGACTTGAACAACGGGTAGTAGAACGCACAGAAGAATTGCAGCACACGAAAGAACGTGTAGAGGCTATTCTGAATTCTAGCAGTGATGCCATTATCTTAACCAGTTTGAACGGCAATATCGGACAAACAAATCCCGCGTTCCATAAAGTATTCCAATTTGGAGTGAATGAAGAAATCGGGCAGCCTCTAGAGATGCTTGTCATGCCTGATTTTGCTGAGCAGTTGGGCCGCACGGTACACGAAGCTATAACCCAGAATCAACCCAGACGGCTTGAAGTTGCTGCCCGTCGTAAGAACGGCACATCATTCTACGCTGACCTGGTCATCTCGCCCTTCACCGAAGACAACCAACAGGTCAATGGAACCATATGTACTCTGCGTGACATCACAGAACGCAAACAGGCAGAACAAGCCCTACGCGAGAGTGAAGCAAGGTATCGAATGCTGGCGGAGAATGTCAAAGATGTCATTCTGAAGATGGATACTCAGGCACACGTAACTTTTGCGACCCCATCTTTGGTTGAATTACTGGGTTACACGCCGGAGGAAGCTATCACAAAGGATGGTTTTGACATCGTTCACCCGGATGACGCTGACCGCGTTCGTCAAATTATGCTGGATGCCCTTCAGTCCGGTGCGACCAGCTATAATTTAGAAGAACGGTTACGGCATAAAGATGGGCACTATGTCTGGGTTGAGGCTGCCAGCAACATCATTTTTGATCCGATGACTCATGCGCCGATTGAAATGATCGGGGTTCTTCGTGACGTCACAGAACGCAAACAGGCAGAACAAGCGCTGCAAGAATCTGAAGCCAGATACATTGATCTCTATGAAAATGCCCCGGATATGCATGTCGCTGTGAATATGAGCACAGAGCTTATCGAACAGTGTAACCAGACCTTGGTCGAAACCTTAGGTTATGCCAAGGATGAGATCATCGGCAGGTCAATACTTGATATGTACTACCCGGATTGTTGGAAAGAAGTTGAAATGATCTTTCAGCAATTTGCCGAAACGGGCAGTGTCTACGATCAGGAATTACAATTACGAAAAAAGGATGGATCAAAACTAGATGTCAGTTTGAGTTCAACAGCTATACGCGATGAAGACGGCAATATTCTTCGTTGTCGGTCAACCTGGCGCGACATCTCCGAGCATAAGAAAGCTGCAGAGGCGTTGCGAGAAAGTGAACAGCGTCTGGGCTTGGCTGTTCGAGCGGCAAAGCTCGGTATCTGGGACTGGAATCCACAAACTGATGTTATGGTTAGGGACGACATGACAAGAGAACTCTACAATATTGACACGAAGCGTCCCAGCAACTACGAAGAATGGCTCCAATGCCTACATCCAGAAGATCGGGATAGGATTGATGGGGAGAATCAAGCTGCGCTGCGCGGCGAATCGGAATACAATGTTGAATTCCGTATCGTCCATTCCAACGGCAGTATCCGCCATATTCAAAGCATGGCTCACGTTCATCGTGATGAGAACGGCACTCCAACACGAATGATCGGCTTGAATTTAGACATCACCGAGCGTAAACAGGTAGAAAAAGAGTTAGCCCAGGCGAAAGAGGCAGCTGAGGCCAGCAACCGAGCCAAGAGTACATTCCTGGCAAATATGTCGCATGAGATCCGAACACCCTTGAATGCCATTTTAGGCTTCACACAACTGATGCAACGGGATTCGGCACTGCCCCCCAAACAACACGAGAATCTCGGTACCATTTACCGCAGCAGCCAGCACCTGTTAGCGCTCATCAACGATGTATTGGAATTCTCCAAAATCGAAGCGGGACGCGCTTCACTGATCGAAAGCGTCTTTGACCTTCACGCTACACTGGACAGCCTACAAGGGATGTTTGCGCTTCGCACCATCCAGAAGGGCTTGCAGTTCACATGCAATCGCACACCTGATGTCCCCCGCTTTGTGGTCGCCGATGAAGGTAAACTGCGCCAGATTCTGATCAACCTGCTCAGTAATGCCATAAAATTCACTGAAGTAGGTAATGTGGCCCTATGGGTGGGGTACCACTCGGGGAAAAACAGCCACACATTACGGTTTGCTGTTGAAGATACTGGGGTTGGCATCGCTCCAAATGAAATTGACAAGATATTTGATGCCTTCACCCAGACCGCAAGTGGGGAACGTGCGCAAGAGGGCACAGGTTTGGGTTTAGCTATAAGCCAGCGCTTCGCGCACCTGTTAGGGGGAGAGCTGCAAGTGAGCAGCCAGGTGGGGCAAGGGTCAACCTTCAGTCTCACTATTCCTATCCGGTTAACCGACACCACTCATATCGAGGCCAAGCCCACATACCCGGAGCAAAAGGTCGTCGGGTTGGCACCCAACCAACCCTGTTACCGGGTTCTGGTCGTAGAGGACCATCCTGAGAGTCGGATTCTACTATCTACATTATTGGAGCAAGTAGGCTTTGAGGTGAGAACGGCCACTAATGGGCGCGAAGCAGTCGAAATGCACGCGACCTGGCAACCGCACCTGATTTGGCTGGATATTCGCTTGCCAGTGATGAATGGTATTGAAGCTGTGCGGCAGATCAGAGCCTCCCTCAACGGCCAGGCGACGGTGATTATCGCCCTTACCGCCAGTGCTTTCGAAGAAGAACGGGCTACAATCCTCAACGCGGGTTGTGATGACTATTTACGCAAGCCGTTTGAAGAGAGAGAGATCTTCGACCAAATGGCTCAACACCTGGGCGTACAGTTTATCTATGACAAGAATGAATCGTCTCGTGTGAAGGTCTTTGAGGATACACAAATGCCTGTTGACCTGACTTCAGCGGACTTAGCGCATCTTCCTGCTGGTTGGGTGGTTGAAGTGCATAACGCTGCAATTCGTGCAAAAGGAAAGTTGGTACTTGATCTCATAGACCATATCCGTCTGGATCATGAGGCATTAGCTGAGAAGTTAACGGGATTAGTCCATAGTTTTCGTTTTGACAAGCTTGTATCTTTGACTGCTCACGGAGAACCCCATGAATAATCCTCATAACGTCTATCCTAATGCCGATATCATGATTGTGGATGATACGCTTCCCAATCTACAAGTCCTTTCGGAAATGTTGACCGAACGAGGGTATGAGGTGAGAGGGGTATCGGATGGGCACATGGCATTGACGGCGATACGTGCCGAGCTTCCAGACTTGATTCTGTTGGATGTTCAAATGCCAAACATGAACGGTTATGAGGTTTGTCGGCAACTCAAAGACGATGAATTAACCCGTGATGTACCAGTCATCTTCATCAGCGCTCTGGATGACGTGTTTGATAAGGTTAGGGGTTTCGACGTGGGTGGTGTAGATTACATTACCAAGCCGTTTCAGATCGAAGAGGTATTAGCCCGGGTGGAAAGCCATCTGGCCTTGTATCGCCTGCAAAAGCGATTACAACAGGCGCTAATCCGGGAAATGGAAGTAAACGAGATAAGGTCACGTTTCTTGTCAATGGCGTCCCACGATTTACGCAATCCATTGGCGGTGATCCTGACGACCACAGACTTACTATCGCGCTATGCGGACAAAATGTCTGAAGAGAAAAAGAACATCAACTTCGACAAGATTCGGGCCCAGGTTCAAATTATGGTTGACATGCTGGATGACGTGTTGACGGTTGGCAAGGTAGATGTCGGTAAAGTCACCTTCACACCTGAAGTGTTCGATTTAGAAGCTTTCTGCCAGATACTGATCGAAGAAGTCAGCATCGTCATTGATAAAGCGCAGAAGGTCATTTTCACCTGCACCGGTGAGTGCTCGCGTGTCATGATGGACAAAGGACTTATACGGCACATTGTGAGTAACTTATTGTCCAACGCAGTAAAATACTCGCCGCGCAATGAGCCAGTTACCCTTGATGTGGTATGTGATGGTCACAAGGCTGTTTTCCGCATTCAGGACCAGGGTATTGGTATCCCTGAGGATGATCAACAGCATCTATTTGAGACTTTTTACCGGGCAGCTAATGTAGGCAGGATTGCCGGCACTGGCCTCGGTCTGTCCATTGTCAAACAGTCGGTGGATATTCATGGCGGTTCAATTGAATTCGAGAGCGCAGAAGGGATAGGTACTACTTTTACTATCACCATCCCTTACAGGTAGCCCAAGAGAAAACTAAACGGACGACAAGCTGAAAATGTAATCGCTGACTCGCCCCCTTACTGACTGTTCCTGTATGCGTAACTTTGTCAGACCAAACCGGATACGAATTGGGATGTCACATTTAGTGTTATGGGGGGGAGGTTCATGGTCATCACCGCCAAGGTTATGAAAGACCGGTGGGCTGCCTGAGGCAATTCGCTGCCATCGCTAATGCCCTGGGTATTGAAGAGTAAAATGAAGCGGGGACATGGGGTTATTCCATGTGTACTGCGTATAGAGGGCAGATTTTTCATTTGCTACGCCCAGAGCACTTCGAATTCTTACTCCGCAAGAGAATATTTGACAAGTTGTTATAGATGCGATATAAATGGAATCGTTTCCACAACTACCTCACCTTTCTTTTAACTCCAATGTGGAATCGTTTCCATAACTATGCAATTACGGTCAGTTGGAAAGGAGTCACCTATTGCCCCGAATTCCATCGCCTGAATTCATAGTGTATACACCCAATAATTTACTATTTTGGAGGAATTTCCAGTGAAACGCTTCATGATTATTTTGTTCGTCGCCAGCCTCATGCTGAGCGGCCTGTCGGTTATGGCCCAGGACCCGACCCCCCTGAGCCTGTGGTATCACGGCGCGGGCAACGAAGTTGAACGTGCCATCATCATCCAGATCATTGATGACTTCAATGCCTCCCAAAGTGACTGGGCCATCGAACTCGAAGAGTTCCCCCAGGAATCCTACAATGAGTCCATCGTGGCGGCGGCGCTGGCTGGCAGCCTGCCCGACATCATTGACGTAGACGGCCCCGTGATGCCCAACTGGGCGTGGGCGGGTTATCTGCAACCCCTCAGTCTCTCTGAAGGCGCACTGGATAACTTCCTGCCCGGCACGATTGGTGTCTGGGATGGACAGATTTACTCGGTGGGTCTGTGGGACGCAGCAGTTGCCATCTATGCTCGTCGTTCCGTTCTGGAAGCCAATGACATCCGCATCCCCACCCTGGATGAACCCTGGACAGGCGAAGAATTCGACGCCATCCTGGAAAAACTCCAGGCGACAGGTGAGTATGAGTATGCGTTCGATCTGGGTATGGCCTGGACGGGTGAATGGTATCCCTATGCCTTCTCACCCCTCATGCAGAGCTTCGGCGGCGACATTATTGACCGCAGCACCTACCTGACTTCCGAAGGCGTCCTGAATGGTGAGGAAGCGTTGGCTTTCGGCGAATGGTGGCAAAGCCTGTTTGACCGCAATCTGGCCCCCGGCACGTCCCAGGACGGCGCTGACCGTGACACCGGTTTCATTGACGGACGCTATGCCCTGCAATGGAACGGTAACTGGGCCGCCATTGGTGCGCTGGATGCCTATGGCGACGACATGCTCTTCCTGCCCGCTCCCGACTTCGGTCATGGCAACATCATCGGCGCGGCCTCCTGGCAGTTTGGTGTCTCCGCCAACAGTGAACATCCCGAAGGCGCGAATGCCTTTATCGAATTCGCCCTCCAGGATAAGTACCTGGCCGCCTTCTCCGATGGCATCGGCCTGATCCCCTCGACTCCGAGTGCGGCAGCGCTGACCCAAAATTATGCCCCGGGTGGCCCGCTGGAGGTCTTCTTCGCCCTCAGCAATGAACAGGCGCTGGTACGCCCCGTCACCCCTGGCTACGTGGTCATGGCGCTCGAATTTGAGAAAGCTCTGGCTGACATCGCCAACGGTGCGGACGTGCAGGATGCGCTCGACGCCGCTGTAGATGCAATTGATGCCGATATCCAGAAAAATAACGGTTACGGCTTCGAATAAACACCAGCAGCACTAAAAATAGGCTGTGGGTGGGCTGGTATCTGGCTCACCCACAGCCTTCTTTCAGAAATTAAATCATTAGGCCGCACTGCAATTAACCAACCGGGCATCAATAAACCAGCACTCAAATAATCCGAACTGCGCCCGGTCAGTGATTGTAAAAAAGGGTTCTGTTTATGGCGACAAATAGTACACGTAAATCCGCTCCACTCTGGAGTCGGCTACTGGCTCCCGCCCATGCCCCCACCTACCAGCGCAAAGAAGCCCTCGTCGGTTGGCTGATGGCTGCTCCGGCCATCATACTCATCTTTATGTTTCTTATTTTGCCCTTTTTCATGGCGTTTGGCTTCGCCTTCACCAACCAGCGCCTGGTTTCACCCAATCCAACCGAGTTCGTAGGCTGGCGCAATTTTGAGAGTCTGCTCACGGTGCGTACTTTCACACTCGAACCGGTTCTGGATGAGGCCACCGGGCAACCCGCGCTGGATGAAGAGGGCAATCTGACGTATCCGCGCCTGCGCGACTATACACGCGGCAACCCGGATTACCCGGAACTGGATGGGCTGCGTGAGTGGTTCTCCTTCAACCTGGGGAACACGCGCGTGTACATCCTTGCCAGCGACGTGCTGTTTATGAAAGCCCTGTACAACACCACTCTCTTTGTGCTGTTCGTCGCGCCCATACAGGGCGGGCTGGCGCTGCTGTTGGCATTACTGATTAATCAGAAATTGCGCGGGATTAACATTTTCCGCACCGTGTATTTTATGCCGGTGGTCACATCGCTCATTATTGTGTCCTTCCTGTGGCGCTTCATTTATGACGGCCAGAACGGGATGCTCAACACGATCCTCAGCGCGGTTACGTTTGGCGCATTCCAACCCCATGACTGGCTGGGCGACCCTTCTACTGCCCTGTGGGCGATCCTCGTCATGTCCGTCTGGCAGGGGGTAGGTTTCCACATGGTCATCTGGCTGGCCGGCTTGCAGAATATCCCCGGCACGCTGTATGAAGCCGCCTCGATTGACGGGGCTGGGCGCTGGCAGAAGTTTCGTTATGTGACCTGGCCGGGGCTGCGGAGTACCGCGATTTTCGTCCTCGTCATCATCACCATGCAGGCGTTCGGGCTATACCCGCAAATCCAGACCATGACACGCGGCGGCCCGCTGGACTCCACCCAGTCCATTGTGTTCCAGACGGTCATTCGGGGCTATGAGAAGCAGGATATTGCCGGTGGCTCCACCATCTCAGTGGTTCTCTTTTTCATCGTCCTGAGTATCACCCTGATTCAGCGTTACCTGACGCGGGAGAAAGCCGCATGACCACGCAAACCCAGACTGCAAAAACAATGCGACTGCCATCTCAGAACCGCTTTTCCTTCTCACTGGCAGGCAAATACACGTTCCTGATTTTCGTGGCACTGATTTTCGTCCTGCCGATTCTGTTCATGCTCTTCTCGTCACTCAAGCCCGAGATACAACTGCTGCGCGACACGTCATCCATCCGCGCCTTCCTGCCGGTGGGGGATCTCTCGTTCCAGAACTATATAGATGCCTTTCGCCGCGTGCCGATGGCGACCTTCGTGGGCAACTCCGTCCTGGTCACAGCCACTACCGTCGCTCTTGGCCTGATTGTCAATTCAATGGCCGCCTTCTCATTCGCGCTGCTGCGCTGGCGGGCCAAGAACACGATCTTTTCGGTGATTCTGGCAACGTTCATCGTCCCGTTTGAGACGTTTGCTATCCCCTTGCTGCTGATCGTGAATACCCTGCCCTGGCTGCATATCGGCCTGGACGGGATTTATATCACGCATGGGTGGCTTAACTCGCACCATGTCCAGATCATCCCGTTCATCGCGTCGGCGTTCCAGATATTCCTGTTCTACTCGTTTTTCAAAGACCTGCCGCAGGAGATCGTTGAAGCCGCCCGGATTGACGGGGCTAACTCTTTCCAGATTTATTGGCGTATCATCATCCCAATTTCCGGGCCGGTCATTGCTACCGCCACGATTCTCCGTATCCTGGATATGTGGAATCAGTTCTTATGGCCGTTGATCGTGGTGCAGCAGGAAGAGTACCGCCCGGTGATGGTGGGGCTGCAATACTTCTTCCAACTGGACATCGCCTGGGGCGAAATTATGGCATACCTGTCCACATTGACGATTCCGGTGCTGATTGTCTATCTGCTGCTGCAACGCACATTTATTGAAAGTATTGCTTCGACAGGTGTAAAAGGTTAGCTCATGTTGAAACTAGCGAACAAGTGGGTGTGGGACTTCTGGTTTGCTCAGGATGAATCCGGCACGCATATCTTCTATCTGCAAGCGGATAAATCCCTGAAGATGGAGCATCTCCGGCACTGGAACGTGTCCGTCGGTCATGCGGTTTCGCAAGACCTGCGTCACTGGGAGATTCTGCCGGACGCCATCGCACCCGCAACCACCCCTTCCTGGGATGATTTCACGACCTGGACGGGCAGCATTATTCGCCACGAAGGGATATGGTATCTGTTCTACACGGGCAGCACCCGCCGGGAACGCGGCTATATCCAGCGCGTCGGGTACGCGACTTCCAAAGACCTGCTGCACTGGGAACGTGTCGGCACCACGCCGCTCATGGAGGCCGACCCGCAGCGGTACGAAAAACTGGACTTCTCCGCGTGGCATGATGAAGCCTGGCGCGACCCATACTTGTTCCGTGACCCGGAAACCGGCATCTTTCATGCCTATATCACAGCGCGGGTCAAAGATGGCCCCGCCGACGGGCGCGGCGTCATCGCTCATGCCACGTCGCCCGATCTGCACCAGTGGGCAATCCAGGAGCCGGTCACTGCGCCGGGCGAGTTTGGTGATATGGAAGTGCCGCAGCTCGTCCCTATCCAGGGGCGCTACTATCTGCTATTCTCCACATCCGCCGGCCATCACTCCCAGGTGCGGCGGCAGCGTACCCCGATCACACCGGTAACGGGAACTCACTATCTGGTGAGTGACAACCCGAACGGGCCATTTCGCTATCTCGCCGATGAATTTCTGGTGGGAGATGAGAATGGCACCCTGTACTCCGGCAAACTGGTGCAGGGTAGTGACGGCAACTGGAACTTCATGGGGTTTCTGAATTTTAATACAGCAGGTGAATTCGTCGGCGAAATCAGTGACCCTATGCCGGTTACGATTGGGGAGGACGGACGCCTGCTGGTCAAAAAGGAGTAAAGTCGCATCAGAGGGCAGAAACCGGTGAAACGGGCAACATTACAGGATATTGCCGATAAAGCGGGTGTCGGGGCGGGGACAGTCTCCCGTGTGCTGAATAACCATCCGTATGTGAAGGAAGAAACCCGCCTGCGTGTCCTGGATGCGATGCGCGAACTCGACTACTATCCCAGTTTTTCCGCCCGCCACATGCGTACCCAGCGTTCGCGCTTGATCGGATTTTTGACGGATGAAGTGGCAACTTCGCCGTTCGCCGGGGAAATCATCCGCGGCGCTCAGGACGCTGTGTGGGATCAGGACTATATCCTGCTGGTGATTGATATGGGGGATAACCCGGCCCGCGCCGAAAAAGCCATCAAAACCCTGGTTGAGCGCGAAGTCGAAGGCATTATCTACGCCGCGATGTATCACCAACCAGTGACCCTGCCCGAATCAATCACGCAAGTGCCAACCGTGCTGGCAAACTGCTATGCGGAAGACCGCTCCCTGGCCTCGGTTGTCCCGAACGAATTCCAGGGCGGTTATGAGGCTACACAGAGACTACTCGATGCCGGACACCAGCGAGTGGCCTACATCAACATTCACCCCACCGAACCCGGTACGGCGGCCTCCAAAGGACGGCTGGCCGGGTATCAACAAGCGCTGGCCGATTACAACCTGCCGTATGATGAGATATTGGTCAGCAAAGGCAGCGGCCATGCGGATTCAGGCTATCGTTTTGGCTATGAATTGATGCACTTGTCCAACCCGCCCACCGCCATTTTCTGTGGCACGGATCGAACGGCGATGGGAGCCTACGATGCCTTGAAGGAACAAGGGCTGCGTATCCCCGAAGATGTCGCCATTGTCGGGTTCGATAACCAGAACAGCATCGCCGAGGCACTGCGGCCAGGATTGTCTACCATGCAGCTCCCCCATTACGAGATGGGACGCTGGGCGATTACCTATCTCATTGAGCAGCTTGAATCCGACTCTCCGATGATGACACCGATTCAACATCAGCTCCCCTGTCCCTATATTGAACGGGACTCTGTCAAATAAGTATTATTCAAGTGAAGTACCTCGGGGTGGAGACCGCCCGCGACGCATCCAGCAAATTTCAGCCTATCAAAATGAATATCATCGGCCAATTCATTGATTCTGCACAAAGTAGATTGGTTGACAATCGCCCCACAGTCGCGTTATGATTGTTGCATACGCAACAGTTTTATGTGCAACAAAATGTTATTTGATCCTTTTCTTTCTGATGAAATTGAATTGGGAACTCCCGCCACCAGCCTCTACCGGCTGATTCATGATGTCTATGTACTGCTGGATAACGCAGACCGTCGAGTTCTGGCGCAGTTCGATCTGACCCCTTCGCAGTATCGCGTCCTCACCCTGCTGCATCCCTTCGATGGCCGCCGACTCACCGATCTCAGTGACCGGATGCTGTTTGCCCGCAGCACAATTACCCGCTTGATAGACCAGATGGAAGCCGTCGGCCTGGTTCACCGTGTAACCGACCCTGAGGATCGCCGGGCGCAGCGCGTCGCCCTCACCTCCGCAGGCGCGGATTTACGGGAACGCGCCTACGCTGCCCACGAACAATACATTGCTGAGTGTCTTGCGCACCGCCCCGCACCGGAGCAGGAACAGCTGATCCAACTCTTGAAGCACATGCGCACTTCGCTGCGCGTTCACCTGGGGATTCAGGACACCTGAAAGGAGGTGGTGTCGCCAGTCAGAAATGCTCTATTTGCAAATAATCGATCACAATCGACTAGTCATTACTCGTTTTTAGGAGGTCGTTTTACATGAAGAAATGGTTTAGTGTGATGATTTTATTGGCGGTATGCCTGACGATGATCGTCGGCGTGCCGGTCACTGCTCAGGACGGGCGTCCTGACCTGCTGATCTGGGCAGATAACACCCGTGAAAAAGCCCTCACCCCTCTGGTTGAACAGTTCTCGGCGGATTTCGGCGTCACCGTGCGCGTGGACGAAATCGGCATGGGCGATATTCGCGCCAATCTGCCAGTTGCTGGCCCGGCGGGCGAAGGCCCGGACATCATCATCGCCGCCCATGACTGGATTGGCGAACTCGTGCTGAACGGCTCAGTCGTCCCGCTTGACCTGGGCGACAAAGCGGCGGAATTCAACCCGGCGGCGCTGGCCCTGTTCACCTATAACGGCGAACTCTACGGGATGCCCTATGCGGTTGAAAATGTCGCCTTCTTCCGCAACCCGGAACTGGTGCCGGATGCGCCCACGACCTGGGATGAAGTTAAGTCCATCACCGAAGAACTGGTCGGCTCCGGCGCCAGCGAGTTCGGCTACCTGATTCAGACCAACGACGCCTATCACTACTTCCCGATCATGAGCGCCTATGGCGGCTACGTGTTTGGGTTGGATGCAAATGGCAACTATAACCCCGAAGATGTGGGCATTGACAGTCCAGGCGCTATCGCTGCCGGACAGTGGCTGCAAAGTATGGCCGAAGGCGGCTATCTGGTGGCGGATGTCAACTACGACGTGATGCACGCTAAATTTGAGGGCGGCGACGCGGCCATGATTATTACCGGCCCCTGGGCGCTGCCACGTATCCGCCAATCCGGTATCCCCTATGCCATCAGCGATCTGCCTGCCGGACCTGCCGGGCCGGGCAAACCCTTCATCGGCGGCCAGGGCTTCATGATTAGCGCCTACAGCGAAAATCAACTGCTGGCCGAGGCTTTCCTGCTCGACTTCATGGCGAACACGGAGCCAATGCAGGCCATGTATGATGCTGACCCGCGTCCGCCTGCCTATCTGCCGGTGCTGGAATCGCTGGCTGACCCTGACCTGGAAGCCTTCCTCCATGCCGGTCTGGTGGGTGAACCCCAGCCGTCTATCCCGCAGATGAGTTCCGTATGGGGCGCATGGGGTAACGCGCAGCAGTTCACCATCACACAGGAACTGGATGGTGCGACAGCCTTCACCGATGCCGCCGCACAAATCCGTGACTTGATCGCCGGACGCGTCACTGGCTCGACCACCTCGGAAACCGGTGAATATGTCGGGCTGCCCGGCACTATTCAAGAGGCGCTGGGCTGCCCCGGCAACTGGCAGCCGGAATGTGAAAACACTCGCATGAGCCTGGGTGAAGACGATGGTATCTGGCAGGCCGCTTTTGATCTGCCCGCCGGAGACTATGAATACAAAGCCGCACTCAACGGCACCTGGGACGTGAACTATGGCAAGGGCGGGGCAGCTGGTGGCGATAACATCACCCTGTCACTGGCTTCCGATACCCATGTGACCTTCCTGTTTGACCCGAATTCGCACTGGATCACCGACGATGTGAACTCGCTGATTGTGAGCGCCCCCGGCAGCTACCAGGCCGCGATTGGCTGCCCTGGTGACTGGTCGCCGGACTGCCTGCTCTCCTGGATGCAGGACGCCGATGGTGATGGCATCTACAGCTTCAGCACCGATGTGCTCCCGGCGGGCGATTATGAAGTGAAAGCCGCTCTGAACCAGAGTTGGGACGTGAACTACGGCGCGGAGGGTGCAGCCGGTGGTGACAATATCCCCTTCACCGTATCCACTGACAATGAGCCTGTCACCTTCTCGTTCGACAGTTCAACCAATCTGCTGACTGTAGCAGTCGGCGGTTAACCATGCGTACTGCGCTGGCACGTGCTGGGGGCTTTACCGGGCCCCCAGCCCTGTCCTCATCCCCGGTAGGCTTGATCTTGCGGCTGCTGGCGCTGGCCGTCATTAACGTTTTTGCCCTGCTGCTGGCCGTCAGCATCGGCGGCGATGGCAATATCTTTCTGGCGCTCGCGATTGCGGCAACCGCGTTGATTGTCACTGTGATTACCCTCGTGCCTGGGCTGTGGCCGCTGCGCTGGATGTCTCCTGCCCTGGCGTTGATTGTCCTGATGGCGCTCTACCCGATGTTTTACACGCTCTATGTGTCCTTCACCAACTTCAGCGACGGCCACCGCCAGAGCAAAGTCGAAGTTGCCGAACTCCTGGCACAGCGCACGTATCTCCCCGAAGGCGGCACCAGCTACGCCTGGACACCCTTTGGCAACGAAGCCGGGGATCGTTTCGGCCTGTGGCTGGTGGATGCTAACGGCAATGCCTTCTTCGCACTTCCCGACCAGCCATTACAGCCCGTGACCCCGGGCGTCAGCGGCACAGGCCCGTATGACGATAACGGCATTCCGAGCGCGATGGATGGGCTAACAGTGCTGACCGGCGGTGAGCGCTTCCAGGCGTTGACGACCCTGCAAACCATGCAGTTTGGTGACTCAGCCAACCCAATTGGCATCAAGAGCCGGAATGCAGCCGGAGCGTTTGTCTCGAAGTGGGTATTCGACCCGGCGGCCAACACACTGACCGATATGGAAACGGGCACCGTTTATAAGGCAGATGACAGCCAGGGGCAGTTTGTCGCGCCGGATGGCACGTTCGCGCCTATTGGTTACTGGGTGCCGATTGGTCTGAACAATTTCGCCCGGATTACCGGGTTTTTCAGCGGATTGAACGATCTTGGCCCACAGTTCCTGACCTTCTTATGGCGCTTTGTAGTCGCTATCGCGGCGGGTTGGGGGATCTACCGCTTTTTTGGCAAGACCGACATTATGGAAATCTGGCTGGTGCGGCGCGTGGTCGTGCCACTGCTGCTGCTGGCGGTCTTCGCTGAGCCGATGGTGAACCTGTTCGATACGCTGCTGCCTGTCCCGTTGTTCAAGGTGTTCGGCTGGACGGTGGCCTTTGCCTTCCTGTCGGTATTGACCGCCTTCTCGCTGGGACTGTTCATGGCGCTCATCCTCAATCGGGATTTCCCTGGTGTAAAAGTCATCCGGTCACTCCTGATTGTCCCGTATGCCATCCCCGGCATGATCGGGATTCTGATCTGGCGCGGCATGTTCAACTCGAATGTGGGCGTCATCCCGGCCACGCTGCGGAACATCTTCGGCAGTTCCCCGGCATTTTTCAATGACCCCGGCTGGGCGAAGTTCATGATTCTGTTGGTCAACCTGTGGTTCGCCTATCCCTACTTCATGCTCCTGTGCAGCGGTGCGTTGCAATCCATCTCGGCCTCAATTTATGAGGCGGCAGAAGTTGATGGCGCGAACGCCTGGCATAAATTCTGGAGTCTGACGCTGCCGCTGCTGCTGGTCGCGGTTGGCCCATTATTGATCGCTTCGTTTACGTTTAATTTCAATAATTTTTTGCTGATCGAAGGCCTGATCGAAGGCGGCCCTCCCATCGCGGGGACAGCCGCGCCGCCCGTCGGCCATACCGATAACCTGATGACGTATACCTATCGCTTTGCGTTTTCCTCCAGCGGCACGCGAGACTTCGGCTATGCCTCGGCCATTGCGGTGATGATCTTCCTGATCGTCGGCACATTGACTCTGTTACAGTTCCGGCTCACCCGGCGCTGGGAGGAGGTTGGTGAAAATGTCTAACATCGGTATGCTGTTGGGACGTTTCCTCACCAGCCGGGTGGCGCTAGGAATCGTGATCGCGCTGGCGCTGATCTTTGCGCTCTTCCCGGTCATCTGGATCACTTCGGCGTCGTTCAACCCCACCGGCTCTATGTCAAATCAGACACTCATCCCGTCCAATGTCAAAAACCTGGATGATCTGCTGACGAACTACCGGCGGTTGTTCGATGACCCTCAGGTTCCCTTCTGGCGCTGGATGTTCAACTCCTTGTTCATCTCCGGGGTATCCACTATTCTGACGCTGCTCGTCACCTCTTTGAGCGCCTACGCCTTTTCGCGCTTCCGATTTCGGGGGCGGCGCAGCCTGCTGCTTTCGATTTTCCTGGTACAGGTGTTTCCCAATCTGCTGGCGCTGGTGGCGCTCTACCTGATGCTCATCCAGATTGGTAAATATGTGCCGCTGCTCGGCCTGAACTCGTATGGCGGCCTCATCATGATCTATATGGGCGGCGGCATGGCGGTCAATATCTGGCTGATGAAGGGTTTCTTTGACACCATCCCCCGCGATATTGACGAATCGGCGCAGGTAGACGGCGCGACCCACTGGCAGAGCTTCTGGTATCTGATCTTTCCACTGGTACGCCCGATCCTGGTGGTGGTCGGCCTGTTCGCCTTCGTGGGTACGTTCAACGAGTTCTTGCTGGCGCGGGTGATGCTCAATGAGCGCGAGACGTGGACGCTCATGGTTGGCATGTTCAGCTTTGTCTCCGGCGGGGAGTTCTCCACCGATTGGGGCGTGTTCGCCGCCGGGTCATTGATCGCAGCAGTGCCGATTGTGCTGCTGTATCTGTCGCTGCAACGGTATATCGTGAGTGGCTTAACGATTGGCGCAGTAAAGGGGTAGCCCAGCGTGGACTTTATCTTTGGCACACTGGCAAGCGACGAGCTTAAGCTGGTACACCACCGGGCTATGCAGCAGGGGGTACAGCACGCCTATCGTAAATCCCCCCGTGACCCGGAACCTGACCAGCCCGTGACCATCACCGTCACCACCGGCCAGAACATCACCGTGACCCACGTCGCCTGTTACTATACGCTGGATGGCAGTATCCCCACCGGGAGTCGTGGTACAGCGGTTCACGGTCACGCCTTGCCTCTGGAACAGGTCGAGACAACCTGGGATACCCTCTCGTGGAGCTATGTCACCACCTGGGAGGGGAGTCTGCCGCCTCAGCCTGCTGGCACAACCGTTCGCTACACCATCGGCGCGTGGGATGCGGGCGGCGCGGAAATCTGGGCGGACTGGCCGGATGTGCAGACCACCGCTGAACATGCTTCGGGTTACTTCTTCCGGGGTGAACCCCTGCCGGATGGCCTGATGGTTGGCGACCCGGCCAAAGCGACGGTTTTCGCCTATCATGTGGATACACTGCGCGTCCCGGAGTGGGCGAGGGAAGCCGTTATCTATCAGGTGTTCGTAGACCGCTTTTACCCCGGCGACGGGCATCAATGGCTGCAAACCACCGATCTGATGGGGTTCTGTGGCGGCACACTAAGGGGTGTGGAGCAGAAGTTAGGCTATATAGCCGACCTGGGCGCAACCTGTATCTGGCTGAGTCCCACCTGGCTGAGTCCGACTCATCATGGCTACGACATCCTGGATTACAAATGCACCGAACCGCGCTTGGGGGGTGATGCCGCGTTGCATTCGCTGGTCGATGCGGCGCACCAGCGCGGTATCCGCGTGCTGCTCGACCTCGTATGTAACCATATGTCGTACCAGAACCCGATTTTCCTGGAGGCCAAAAGCGACCCAACCAGCCCGTACCGTGACTGGTTCACGTTTGACGATTCACGCATTGGCTACCGGACGTTCTTCACATCCGTCTCCATGCCACAGATCAACCTGGCGAACCCCGCCGCCCGTGACTGGATGCTGGATATTGCCCGCTACTGGCTGCGTGAATTCGACGTGGACGGCTACCGGCTGGATTATGCCCTCGGCCCCGGCCCGGCCTTCTGGGGCGACTTCCGCGCCGCCTGCCGTGAGGTCAAACCGGATTCGTTCTGTTTTGGCGAGGTCGTGGATGCGCCGGATATGCTGCGGCAGTATGTCGGCCAGTTAGACGGTGCGCTGGATTTCCACAGCAGTGAGGCACTCCGCAAGACGTTCGGCTGGAAAACATGGCCGGAAGCCAACTACGAACGGTTTGCCGCCCGGCATACAGTTTATTTCCCGCCCGACTTCCTGCTGCCGACTTTCCTGGATAACCATGACATGGATCGTTTCCTGTTCATCGCCGGGGGGGACAAAGCGGCGCTGCGCCGGGCTGCCGCCGAACAGATGAGTCTGCCGGGGCCGCCCATCATCTACTATGGCACGGAAGTCGGCCTGAGTCAGAAAGTCGGCACAAAGGGCATGGGGCTGCACACCAATCGCGTCCCGATGGTCTGGGGAGACGACCAGGACACGGCGCTGCTGGCATACTACACCGACCTGATCCAGAAGCGGAAACAGATGGTCTTTTAATCGCAGGGATGCCCTTCTGCGCGTCCGCCGAAGTCAGAGGGCATTCCTGCTGGCAAGAATGTGATGCTCCTGTAACGCTACTTCACCCTCAAACAGTGGTGACAGGCTGACCCGCGCCGTTTTCCACACCGCATGGGGACGGCTGGTCGAAGCCGGATCGCCTCCAACGCACAGAGCAAACCCCCTATGGCACATCACAGCATAGAAACGAGGCCGCTGTGTGGTGTACACTACGGTTCTTGCATAGTCTGGAACGTGTGACTGATGATAAACCTTTACGAATTAACCCAGGATGCACTGACCGAACTGCTGGTCAGTTGGGGAGAACCGAAATTCCGCGCCGGGCAGGTGTGGGACTGGCTGTATAACCGGCAGGTCGCGTCCTTTGCTGAGATGACGAATCTGCCCAAGACGCTGCGAACACGGCTGGAAGCCGAAACCCGGCTGGGCGTGCTGGAAACCGCCGCCGAACAATCAAGCCGGGACGGGACGGTGAAACGCCTGTACCGCCTGCCGGACGGCCAACTGATTGAATCGGTGCTGATGCTGTATGACGATGACCGCAGGACAGCGTGTATCTCCACACAGGCCGGGTGCGCGATGGGCTGTGTGTTTTGCGCCACCGGGCAGATGGGATTCGCCCGCAATCTGACGGTAGCGGAGATTTTTGAACAGGCGCTGCAATATGCCCGCCTCCTGACCGCCGAAGGGGATCGCCTGAGCAACGTGGTGTTGATGGGGATGGGCGAACCGTTCCACAATTACGACGCTTCCCTGGAAGCCATCCGCCGCCTGATGAGCGAGTTGGGCATCGGGGCGCGACATATCACCGTGAGTACCGTTGGCCTCGTGCCGCAGATTCGCCGTTTCGCGGACGAGGGCTTGCAGGTCAAGCTGGCGATCAGCCTGCACGCGGCCACCGATGGCGAACGCGGGGCGCTGCTGCCAGTCAATAAACGCTGGTCAGTGGCGGAACTACTGGATGCCTGCCGCTACTACGTGGAGAAAAGCGGGCGGCGCATCACCTTTGAATGGGCGCTCATCCACAAGGAAAACGACACGCCGCAACAGGCACACGCACTGGGGGCGCTGCTCAAAGGGTTGATGTGTCATGTCAACCTGATTCCGCTCAACCCCACCGCCGCCTACGCGCATGGCCCGTCAGCGGGAGAGCGCATCGAGGCGTTTGTGGCGGTACTGGCGGAATACGGCGTCAGCGCGACGGTACGTGTCCGGCGCGGCATTGATATTGACGCCGGTTGCGGGCAGTTGAAAGCCAGTGTGCTGCATCCCGGCGCGGGGGAATAATTACTGCGATTTCGGATTCCGCACGTAGCGCAGCGTCACATACAACGCGCATAACGCCATCAGCAGCGCTACAAAAAACAGCACCTCATACCCCAGCACTTGCGCGATAGTCCCGGCCAGCAGCGGCGACAGCAAAGATGTGACGGCAGCAACCGTGTTGAACAGCCCGGTATAGATGGGACGCTGCTCCGGGGTGGCGTACGAGACGACCCAGTTCAGGTAGCTCATGAACAGGTTCATCACCACCAGCCCGGACACGAAAAACCCGATATACAGCGGCACTGGGCCGACCACACTGGCGAGCAAAGCACTGATTGGCAGCAGTGTTCCCACGCCCAACGCCATACGGATATACAGCAGGTTGTGCCGCGCCCCAATCCAAGAGTACAGCAGCGCCCCGCTCAAGGCGCCTACCGTCTGCATGGAAAGGAACACTGGCACGGCGGACGCGCTGGTCAACCCCAGTTGCGTCGTGGCGAAACCGATATAGAACGGCCCAGCCATGATGAACAGGTTGGAAAACGTGCGGACAATCACCATCGCTCGGAAGGGTGAATCGTCGCGCAGCACCCGCCCCAGGTCGGGCAGGAACTCGCGCAGCGGCGGGACGGCCTCAACCGCCTTGCCCCCCGGTAGTTCATGCAGGAACAGAGTCGGCAAAATCGAGAGCGCGAACAGCACCCCGGCACTGCCAAAGAGCAGGGCGTAATTATTGGGGAATTCCGGGCCACTTTCGCTCAGGACGTGGCCTATCACCGGGGCCAGCGCCAGCATAATCAGGCCAGTGAGGGCGGACATCAGGCCGAAGAAGCGGGCGCGCCAACGGTTATCCAGGCTGCTCCCGGTCAGGTCGGCCCAGGGGACGCCCACCAGACCATCCCCCACCGCCGCGATGCCATAGCACACCAGGAAGGCCACCAGGATCAGGCCGGTGCGATCCTTGCCGAGCAGCGCGATCAACACGCCAAACACCAGAATCACGAACCGTACCGGGATATTCGGGCCGACGAACCACCACTTTTTGCGCGACGCCCGCACCACGTACCGCGCCACGAACAGCTGCGGCATCAGCCAGCCAATATCGAACAGGCTGCCGGAAAGTCCGATCAGCACTTCCGAGTTCGTCAGGTGGCGGATAAAGTCGGGAATCACCGTTGAAGTGCCGATGATATTAATCGCCACCATGAACAGCGTGCCGTCTATCAGGAAGAAGAAAAAGTTGCGGCGATAAATCGTCTCGCGCTGGGCGGGGGTATAGGTTGGCTCTACCGAGTCAATCAGCATAATTGAATTACATCCGTAAATTAACCGTTGATGTGATACATACAGGTGACTAGCATCGCAAAGGATTCGTAGGGACATCCTTCTGGGTGTCCGCCGGACGGCAAAAATGCCGTCCCTACGCTCATTCTTGAGAAACTTGACGGCTAAAGAGCTAACCAGCTAAAATGCCGTCCCTACACTTCCAACTTGAACGGGTTGAACTGCGTGTCATAGTCGTAATAGTCTTCCTGTTCGGCGCGTTTGAGGGCGCTGACCACCCGCAGCGTGACCGGCGTGAACGCCACTTCAATCCCCACTTTGAGGATGTAGTTTGTCACGATCAGGCTGACGATAATCTCCGGCGGGAATACGCCCAGCGCCGTCGCTATCAGGAAAAAGGTGATGCTGTCTACACCCTCGCCCACCAGCGTGCTGCCGATGGTGCGACTCCACAGCCAGCGGCCTTTGGTGGCGATCTTCATTTTTGCCAGCACGTAGCTGTTGCTGAACTCCCCGACGAAGTAAGCCGCCAGGCTAGCAACCACCAATCCACTCACCCCACCCAGGATGGCGTCATACGCGCTTTGCCCGGCGTAACCCTGCCAGGCCACTTCACCCGGCAGCACCCCGGTCAGCCACACGAAAAATCCCATCAGCGCCGTTGCGCCGAAGCCCGCCCAGATCACCCGCCGCGCCCGCCGGTAGCCGTAAACTTCCGTCAGGATGTCCCCGAAGATATATGAGATGGGGAAAACCAGCGTCCCGGCGTCAAAAATGAACGCAATCGGCCCCAGCGCCACGCCTAAATCAATGATTTTGGCGCTGCTTAACAGATTGCTCAACAACAGCACGGTGACGAACAACGCCATCACCAGATCATAGTATTTATACGGCTTCCGTTCCATACCATCCCACCCCTCTAGCCCAGCGCTGAAACAATAGCATAATGCGCTACGAACCACCAGGGCGGCGTCACCTGGAAACCGGGTGATTCATCAAAATGGGAATTTCGCATTGATGTGCGTTTTTGGCTTTTTTTACCCCCTCTAAATCTTTCCTTCGGTCACCGCCAGCGGGGGCGACTTATTTGTCCTGCCTGACCGACTCCCTCCTCGTTTGCGGGCGACTGAGACGGGAGACCTACGTCCCCTTGAAGGAGGGTTGGGGAGGGGTTAGAAAAGGCCATTTTACATAGAACATATTTGATGCGATTGCCCTATCCCCCGGAAATAAAAGAGCCATCCCGCAAAGGATGACTCTTTGTGCTAAAGCAGCGAAGGCGCGTCGGTTACGTCTCGCCCAGGTACACCTTGCGCACCATTTCGTTCTTCATCAGCGCCGCCGCGTCATCGTGCAGCACCACCGTGCCACTTTGCAGCACATAGCCGCGCTGCGCGACTTCTAGCGCCATCAGCGCGTTCTGTTCCACCAGCAGAATCGTCGTGCCGGTCTGATTGATGCGCTGAACCGTCTCGAAGATCAGTTCCACCAGCACCGGGGCTAACCCCATTGACGGCTCATCCAGCAGCAGCAGTCGGGGACGCGCCATCAGCGCCCGGCCAATCGCCAGCATCTGCTGTTCACCGCCGGAAAGCGTGCCGCCCATCTGCGTGCGCCGTTCAGCCAGACGCGGGAACAGGGTGAACACCATTTCCAGGTCTTCTTTAATTCCGGCAGCATCATTACGTTTGTACGCGCCCATTTCCAGGTTGTCGCGTACCGTCAGACGTGGGAAAATCCGCCGCCCTTCCGGTGATTGGGCGATGCCTTGCCCGACCAGATCATGCGCCGGGACATCATGAATCGGCTGACCGTCGAACATAATCGTGCCTTCACGCGGGTGCATAATCCCGCTGACGGTGCGAATCGTCGTGGATTTCCCGGCACCGTTCGCGCCGATGAGCGTGACGATTTCGCCTTCGTTCACATACAGGCTGATCCCCTGCAAGGCGTGGATATTGCCATAGTAACTGTGGACATTATCCAGTTCCAACATGCGTTTTGTGCCATCAGTCGTCATGTTTCAGCATCTCCAATGCCCGCCGCCCCAGGTAGGCCTCAATCACCCGTTCGTCGCGCTGAATCTGGGCGGGCGTGCCTTCCGCGATCTTCTTACCATAGTCCAGCACCGTGACTTTATCGGAAATACCCATCACAACGTGCATATCATGTTCGATCAGCAGAATCGTCAGCCCGCGATCATCACGCAGCTTGCGGATAAACTGGGTCATATCCTGGGTTTCGTTCGGGTTCATCCCGGCGGTAGGTTCGTCCAGCAGCAGCATCTTGGGGTCCGTCCCCAGCGCCCGCGCAATTTCCAGGCGGCGCTGCAAGCCGTAAGGCAGATTCTTAGCGAAATCTTCCTCATGTCCCTTCAGGCCGACATAGTCCAGCAGCCCCATCGCCTCTTCATAGGCGTGCTGTTCCTCACGGCGCACGCGCGGCGGTTGGAGAACCGCGCCGAAGAAACTGGCGTGCAGCCGGTGGTGCATCCCCACCAGCACGTTTTCCAACACCGTCATATTGTTGAACAGGCGGATGGTCTGGAAGGTACGGCCAATGCCTAGCCGGGTGAGTTGATTGGGTTTGCGTCCGCCGATGTCATGCTTGTTGAACAGCACCGTGCCGGTAGTCGGTTTATAAAACCCGGTCACGACGTTAAAAAAGGTGGTTTTACCGGCGCCGTTCGGCCCGATGATGCTGGCAATAGCCTGCTCTTCCAGAATGAAATCCAGCGTATCCACCGCGATCAGACCACCGAACTTTTTACTGACGCCCTTCGCTTCCAGCAATGCGGCCATCAGTCACCTCCTTCCGGGGCCAGGGCAGGCGGTGGCGTTACTGCCGCTTTCGCCTTCCGCGGGAATAAGCCCTGCGGGCGGAAGATCATGAAGATAATCAAGCCAGCCCCAAAGAACACCCAGCGGAAACTCTGAACATCCAAATCGGGCAACCATTTCGGCAGCACCTGCGCCAGCAGCACACCGTCAAACGTTGAGATGATAATCCCACCGACTAACACACCGAACACGTTCCCCATCCCGCTCAGAATGACAACGATGAGCAGGAAGATGGAAACCTGGAAGCGGAACAGTTCGGGGAAAATCGCCTGAACCATAGATGCAAAGATCACCCCAGCAAAACCGGAGAAAGACGCGCCAATGGCGAAGGCCAGCAGCTTGGTGCGAATGGGATCAACGCCCATAAAATCCGCAGCGGTTTCGTCTTCGCGGATGGCTTTCCACGCCCGCCCCAACCGGGAAGTGTCCAGGCGGCGCGACGCGAACAGTACCATCGCGGCGGCAATGACGATCATGAAATACCAGAACTTGGGGTCAAAACTGACCGCCAGCGTTCCCGGCTGCAGGTTAAAAACCCCCTCGAAGAATGAGAAATCCGGCCTGCCGAGCGGGTTCATGCCCTGTGGCCCGTTCGTGAGGTTGAATTTATCCAGGATGACCCAATCGCCGATACGGATAGTGATGTCATCCAGGTTGCGGACAAGAGTCGGGATGATTTCACCGAAGGCCAGCGTCACAATCGCCAGGTAGTCGCCACGCAGTCGCAGCGTGGGGGTACCCACCAGCACGCCGAAGAAGGCCGCCACCACCGCGCAAATCCAGATAGCGATAAAGAAGCTCGCTCCTACACCCAGATTCGGCCAGGTCAGTGCGCCGAAGGTATACGCGCCAATCGCAAAAAAGGCGGCGTACCCCAGGTCAAGTAGTCCGGCGAAACCGACGACGATGTTCAGCCCCAGCGCCAGCACCACATAAATCAGGGCCCGGTTGACCTGCGTCAGCAGCCCGAAATCGGTAAATTGTTCCAGCACGTTGAGGAGAAATGGTGTAACGACGATCAGCGCCAGAATGATACCAGCCTGAACCAGTCGCGGGAGTTTTGACCAGGATTCACGAATTGCACTCATAACACCCCCTACACTTTCTCGATGGACTGGGTTGAGCCGAGAATACCGGACGGGCGGAAAACAAGCAGCAAAATCAGTACCGCGAAGATCACAATCCGTGTCCATGCTCCGCCGACATACTGATCGCCCAGGGCCTTGAGCAACCCGATCACGAACGCCCCCACAACTGCCCCGCGAATATTACCGATACCCCCCAGTACAGCGGCGGTGAAGGCCATCAACCCGGCCTCAAAACCCATCAGGAAGCGCCCGGAGTTGATGTATAACCCCCACACCAATCCGGCAGCGCCCGCCAGCGCTCCACCGATGAAGAAGGTGGTGGCGATAATCCGGTCTACATTGATTCCCATCATGGAGGCCGCTTCCCGATCCTGGGCAGCCGCCCGCATAGCCTTGCCCAATTTGGTGCGGTCTACGAATAACGTCAGCCCAACCATCAGCGGGATCGTGACGCCGAACAGGAACAGGTCTTTGGTGGTGATGAAGAGGATTTGCGGCTGCAACCCCAGCCAATCCCGCAGAATGTCAATCTGTGGGAAATAGCGCGGATAGTTGATCTGGCTCGGCCCCTGCCAGATGGCGAATAGGGCTTCCAGCGCGAACGACACCCCGACAGCAGTAATCAGGGGGGCCAGGCGTGGCGCATTCCTGAGCGGTTTATACGCGACCCGGTCAATCACCACATTCAGCCCGCCGGTCAGCACCATCGTCACCACAAAAATCAGCGGTAAAACAATGATGAGGTTAAACCCTTCCAACGGGCGCGGAATACCCAGTGCCGTAAAAATAGTCAAAGAGATGAAAAAACCAAACGCGAACAGATCACCATGCGCGAAATTAATCAATTCAATGATGCCATAGACCATCGTATAGCCCAGAGCGATCAGCCCCAGGTAGGCACCAATGGTCAGGCCGTTAAAGACTTGCTGAATAAATAACTCTAGTTCAAGACTCATGGAGAACTCCGGTGATATATAGCGACAGAGAGGACTAGCTTCTGTCCCCTCTGTCGGTAATCACATGCTTACTTACAGCTGAACTTACCCACCCATCATGTCGCAGGTTTCATTCATGGCCGGGCTGATTTCGGTGTCGAAAATGAACTCGCCATTCTCAACGATATTGCCGCCCAGGGCGGTAATGGTCGGGTCGCCGTTTTCATCAAAACCAAAGACGCCGGTCACACCTTCGAAGTCACTCAGGCCGCGCATCGCGTCCAGGATGGCCGCGCGGTCATTGGTACCAGCGCGTTCAATCGAGTTCAGGATGACCTGCATGGACTGATAGGCATAGGTTGACCAGGGTGACGGTTCATAACCATACTGTTCCTCGAAGTCCGCCACGAAACGCAGACCAGAGTCGGAGGTCAGCTGCTGCGGGGTCAGGCCGGGGAAGGTCAGGAAGATGTTGCCGTCGGTGACTTCTGGGCCACCTACCTGCTCGACCAGTGCCGGGTTCACCAAGCCATCTGGCCCCATGAACTTGACACCACTGCCGAACAGACCCAGGGCGTCCATCTGCTGGATGACCTGCGGGCCACCGGAGTCAATCACGAAACCGCCGTAGACCAGGTCAGCGCCAGAGGCCCGAACTTTGGTAAGCAGAGCGCGGAAGTCAATGTCGGTGGATTCCACACCGTCACGCCCGACGATTTCCAGGCCGATTTCTTCAGCACGCTGCACGAAGGCATCCGCGACGCCCTTGCCGTACAGCTGGCGGTCATCGAGGATATAGACCTTGGTGAAGCCCAGGCACTGCGCCCAGGCCGCAGCCGAGAAGCCCTGCACGTCGTCGGCGGCATTGGTACGGAAGTAGTTCACGTCGCCGGAGGGGCGATAGATTTCCGGTTCGCCTGCATCCCAGGCGTGGGTCAGGCCGGGGTACGTGTTGGCCGGGGTGATCTGGGCGATGCCGGATTCATTGGTGATCGGCATACTGACTTTGGCCGCACCGCTGTTGTAAGTGCCAAAGTACACCATACATTCGGCATCATTGACACAGCGCTGCGCGTTTTCTGCTTCGATCACGCCATCCCACGAGCCAGTGGTCGGCGAAGCATCATCTGTCGGGACGATTTCGATATTGAACCCTGCCGGGCCGACGCCATCATGATCAGCCAGATAGTGTTCCAGCGCCAGACGCGCCGCGTCAAGCATACTTTCGCCTTCGGGCTGCATTGAACCCTGGAGCGGCCAACTGGTATAAATCTTGATGGTTTCCTGGGCGCTGACCGGGGCGAGAGTCAACATCGCCAGCATCAGCACGGTGAGCAGAATGAATAATTTCTTCATGGACATATCTGACTCCTCTTTCCTTGAAAATACTTTTTTTACAGAATGGCAGCCGCCATCTGATGGGTGGAAATTGTAACAAGAGAATATTCGGAAGGCAAACAAATAGACCCTCATATCTTTTTGTGATATTTTTCACAAATTTAGATATTACGATTCACAGGGAAATTTCAAAGGAGTTCACCCGGAGAGATGAAAATTCTCTTGTTTTCAACGGACGCCAAAAATGGCGTCCCTACGACAGGGTTCGGTAGGGACAGGCTTCTGCCTGTCCGCTGCCCATAAAACGTTATTTTCAAGGGAGGGAAGGGCCAGCAGGCACAAAAAAAGGCGGGGATTGCCCGCCTTCAATCTGGTACAAGATGCGGCTTCGCGCTAGACCAAACCCAGTAACCGCGCAATCGTCGCGGTGGTGAAGGTGACGGCCACGCCCAGCACAATCGGCAGTACGGTGGCAACAACTGTCCAGCGCAGATTCTTCGTCTCCTTCCAGATAGTGAGGATGGTCGTGCTGCATGGGTTATGCAACAGGCTGAAGAGCATCAGGTTGACCGCCGTGAGCAGCGTCCAGCCGCCCACCTGCGTCAGCACCGTGTAAACCTGTGAGTCATCCAATTGCACCATCACGCCCGCCTGCGCCCCGGCGATGTTCTTGCCCAGCGTCAGCGTCAGCATGAGGATCGTCGGGATGACGATTTCGTTGGCGGGGATCGCCACGATATACGCCACCAGGATAACCCCATTCAGACCGAGCAGTACGCCCAGGGGATTCAGGAAGTTGACCAGGTGCGCCGCGATGCTGGCATCACCAATATAGACATTGCTCGACAGCCAGATGACCGCGCCCGCTGGGGCTGCCATCGTCACCGCCCGCCACAGCACAATCAGGGTGCGGTCAATGACCGACGTGTACAGGGTCTGCATGATGCGCGGTGGACGATAGGGCGGCAGTTCCAGGCTGTAAACCGAGGCTTCACCCTTCAGCCAGGTGCGCGACAGAAATGCCGAGACGATCAGCGTGACGAAAATCCCCAGTACCGCAATCGTGACCACGCTGGCGGCGGCGAAGAAACTCGCCACTGCCGGAGGCGCCGTCGCGCCGATGAAGATCGTCCCCATCAGAATCAGAGTCGGCCAACGCCCGTTACAGATGCTGAAGTTATTGGTAATGATGGCGATCAGCCGTTCGCGCGGGCTGTCAATGATGCGCGTGGCGATCACGCCCGCCGCGTTACAGCCGAAACCCATCATCATCGAAAGTGACTGCTTGCCGTGTGCGCCCGCTTTGTGGAAGAGGCGATCCAGGTTGAAGGCCACGCGTGGGAGATAGCCGAAGTCCTCCAACAGTGTGAACAGTGGGAAGAAGATCGCCATTGGCGGCAGCATAACCGAAACCACCCAGGCTGTCGCCAGGTAGATGCCGTCAATCAGCAGGCCAGAAAGCCAGGTTGGGAAACTCAGCGCAGTAGCGAGACCGTGCAGCCAGGTATAGACCGTCCCCAACAGGAAATCGGACAGAATAGCCGAAGGTACGTTCGCGCCGGCAATCGTCAGCCAGAACACGCCCAGCAGCATCAGCCCCATCACCACGAAACCCCAGACACGGTGCGTCAACGCTCGGTCAAGCAGTTGGTCGAACCCCAGGCGGGCACGCTGCCCCTCCCGGCTGACCGACTGATCCGCGATGTGTGCTGCATCAGTGTAGATGGATTCCATCAGTTTGTCGTGATACTGCTCGCCGCCGATCTGTGCCCGCAATTGAGCAGCGGTTTCCAGGATATTGTCAGGTGTGGCATTAGTCGCCATAGCCCGCTACCCCCATCACCATACGCTCGCTCTGCGACTTGATCTGTTCGCCACGCTGCAAGTCGCCCAGTGTACCTTCCTGCAAAGCGCTCTCAATGGATTCATCGCCTTCCAGCAGCCGCAGCGCCACCCAATGGGCATTCGGCAGGGTGGGGAATTGACTTTCGAGTTGGGCCGCCAGTTGGTTGACCGCCTTTTCAATCTGTGGGTCACGGTAGCGGATATGGTGCTGGCGGACAGCGAATTCGCCCCGTGCCACCTGATGCACCGCGCCCAATAGTTCCGGGATGCCTTCGCCACGTCGCGCCACCATCGGCACCACCGGCACGCCGAGTTCACGGATCAGGTGACGTTCATCCACTTTGAGGCCGTGCCGTTCGGCTTCGTCCATCAGGTTCAGCGCCACCACCGCATGATCGGTGATTTCCAGGATTTGCAGGCACAGGTTGAGGTTGCGTTCCAACCGGGTCGCATCCACCACGACAATCGTCACGTCCGGCTGGCCGAACAGGATGAAATCGCGGGCGATTTCTTCGTCCACACTGGTCGAAAGCAGCGAATACGTCCCCGGCAGGTCAACCAGTTTGTAGTTGGCGTCGTCGTAGCGAAAACCGCCTTCAGCGCGGGCAACGGTCTTGCCCGGCCAGTTGCCAACATGCTGGCGCAGCCCTGTAAGGGCGTTAAACACCGTGCTTTTGCCGGTATTGGGGTTGCCCGCCAACGCGACGACGTAATCCCAATCTTCAGTGTTGATCCCCAGTTTACGCAGTTGGGCATTGTTAAATGCTGGGCAGGTCGCGCAATAGGCGGTGGGCAGGGATTCAGTTTGAGTCATGTTATTTCTCTTCCATGGGTGCTGATTGCAGGGTGATTTCGATTTCACGGGATTGTTCCCGCCGCAGCGCAACGACTGACCCCCGTACTTCGTAAGCGGTGGGGTCGCCCAGTGGACTCCGCATGGCGACGGTAATCACCGTCCCCGGCAGGATTCCCAGGTCAAGCAGCCGCCGTCGGTTCAGGCCGGTACTGTGTAAGACCGTGACTGTAGCCGTCTGTCCCGGTTGAAGTTGATCGAGCGTGAGTGTTGTGGTAGTGGTCATCATCTGCACCAGCAAATTAAATTTCCGAACTTTATATCTTTATTTTAGGTTAGCCTAAATCTTTTGTCAAGAAATTGGATATATCAATTTTCCATTGAAGAATATGAGGGTATACCAGCTAGATGGATTTGTACATTTGTTCTGATTGCGCTATAGTAATTTCAATTAATCAATTCAACCGGGAGGCCACCATGAACCCGCAGGATGTCCTTTTGCAGCTATTGGACGAGAATGATCGTTATATCCGCGACTTGCTGGATAACGCCCCGGCGGCGTGTCTGCACTGGCGGCCAGACAATCAGGGCAACAGCATCGCAAATCTCATCTGGCATGTGGCACGGGCGCAGGATGTATTTTTCACGCAGCATGTTGGAGGACTGGATGCCGGGCAGGAAATATGGGGCAAAGGGGGGTGGGCGGCCAAAAGCGGTTATTCCCCATCCGGCACAGGCACACACGGATGGGGAATGCTCACCGGTTATACACCGGAAGAAGTGGCGGCGATTCCCCCCTTTACAAACGACATCCTGCGGGGGTATTACGACGCGGTCAGCGCCACAATCCGTGAGTATCTCACGATGACTGACATGACCACGTTAGAGGCACACGCCCCAGGTTATAACGGCCAACAGACGAACTGGTTTTGGGTGCGCCACCCGCTCTTTGATATGACCCGCCACGTCGGGGAGATGCTGGCGCTCAGAGGACAGTGGGAACGGCAGATTAAGGCAGATTAAGAGTCTAGTCCTTCACCTTAACCCTGATCCACATGGGTCAACATGATGCGATCTCCCTGCTACGCCGCATCCTCCCGCATATACAGGTAGAGCGGCAGCGCCAGCGACAGCCCCACCGTGAACCCGGCGACGATGGTCAGCCACCAGTAGCGGATACCGCGTTTTCGTGCATCGGTATACGCCCATACCCAGAAAATCAGGATAGAGATCAGCAAATCCGCCGTCGCCCCCCTGGTCACGCTGTTGACGGGCAGACTGGCAAGGAAGAGCGACAGATTCACGCCCTCGGCGTTGATGAACTGGCCGAAAAACAACCAGGGGATAATCGTGCCGACGGTGGCGGCTACCAGGTAGAATCGCTTCATGGGGAATCACCTTTCTGAATATTGAGAGCGTGTTTGCAAAAAGGTTGGTGGTGTGTTTCAACATGGTACCTACCTTGACCTCACCCCTCCCGAACCTCCGGTATTTCACGATTTAACAAACACCCTCTGAAAACCGATAACTGATAACTGACTACTAAAAACTGACTACTGACAACTTCACGATTTCAGCTTATTGTAGGGACATCATGAAAACAATTACCTCACAGGTAATATGATGCTGATTCAGACTGAAACCCGCGAAAAACCGGGGGAAATCGTGCGGCAATGGCGGAAAGTTCGCCGCCTGAGCCAGATGGACCTCGCGTTCGCCGCGAATGTCTCGGCCCGCCATCTGAGTTTTGTCGAAACCGGGCGCTCGCATCCCAGCGACGACCTGATTCTACGCCTTTCCGACGCGCTGGAACTCCCGCTGCGGCACACAAATACCTTACTCATCGCGGCGGGGTACGCCCCGCGTTATACCAGTTGGTCGCTGGCCGATGACCACACCGGCATGGTGCGGGCGGCGCTCGACCATCTGATGCGCCAGCACGAACCCTACCCGGCAGTCGTCGTTGACCGGGGTTATGATGTGGTCATGGCGAATGACGGCTTCCGGCGTTTATCAACGTGGCTGGTAGGTGATGAGTCCTTGTTGGCGCGGCACAACAATACGTTCCGGGCGCTGTTCGCCCCGGATGGCTGGTGGCGCTATGTCGTCAACTGGGATGTTGTCCAGGGGACGCTGCTCAAGCGGCTGCGCGAGGAAAGCATCCTCTTTCAGAGTGCGGCGCTGGCGGAACTCTACGAGGCGTGCCTGGCAGACAGCCGCCGCACCGGAGTCGTGCCGGACGAGAGCGAGACAGAGACGCAGCTTCCGGTGCTGACGCTGACCTTCCGCAAAGGGGATGTGGAACTGAGTTTCTTTTCCACCGTGACCACCTTCGGCACGGCGATCGATGTCACCATTCAGGAATTGCACATCGAAACCCTGTTCGCCGCCGACGCCGAAACCCAGGGTTTTTGCCGGGCGGTGTTGGGGCGGTGAAACCGTTGGGAATTTATCCCTTGGCGTGCAACGAAATCTTTCGGTTATTCGCAGTATCGGGCTAACCCGTGCGACGTACATCATGCCCCGCCTCGGCTACCCCCCAGGCCGCATCCCCCCTGCCGCGTGAAACCGTTTGGCATCCCCCGGACGCAGCAGTCCCAACCGTTCCCGGATAGCGATGAGCTTATCCACCTGTTCCGGCGCGAGGGCGGCTTTTTCTCCGCCCAACTGGGCTACCTGGTAGAGAATTTTCGCGGCGTGTTCCAGGGTTTCCAGCCGTAAATAGGCATCCCAGACGGTGGTCGCCACCGTCAGCGACCCGTGATAAGCCAGCATCAGCGCGTCATGTTCACCGATCAATCCGCGAATCGCATCGCGGTTTTCGGTGCTGGATGGCGTGGCATACGGGGCGGTGGGGATGATACCCAGGGTAATCATCATTTCGGGGATCAGACACGTCCCGAAGTCATACCCGACAATCGTCAGCGCCACCGCCGTCGGTGGGTGAGCGTGGACAACGCCCCCGATATCGTCGCGCTGCCGGTAGCATTCCAGGTGCATCGCCAGTTCGGAAGTCGGACGCAGGTGAGCATTCGCGGCGGTGGGGGTATCCACCCGTTCACCCTCCATATTGACGATAATCAGTTGGTCGGGGGACATGAACGCCTTCGCCAGCCCGCTCGGAGTCGCCAGAATACGTTCATTATCCAACCGGGCGCTGATATTCCCGGCGGCACCGTCAATGTACCCGCCCCGGTGCATCAGCTCCCCAATAGTACAAATTTGCTCTCGTAACGCCTGTTCGTTCACCATGCCGTGCCGCCTTAAACCCTTTCACATAACCGGTCAATTCCCCCGCAAAGGGGGGAAACACCCTGTCTGACCCGCTCATTATAACGACCTTTGGGGCGCAAAACATGGCGGATGCTGCTGTCATCACGCTATCTGGACGGCACTTAGTTTAAATTTGTGTAAAATTTCTATTGGCATTCTCGGAGAATTGCCGTTATAATGGTTTGTATTGGGAATATTCCGTATTTTCAAAACACAACTTACGCCCACATTTTTCTGCCGAATGATAGATTACTGACCCATTCATTCGCTTAGTGTCCGAACCACTTATAACGGGTTCTGTTAAAATACCGCTTTATCTATATAGACTTGTTTGAGCTTTCCGCAAAGTAGTTTTTGATGAGCCAGGTAGGAGAAACATGGTAGTCAATCAAACACTGGAGAGCGTCAACGCTGACCGTACAAGAGAACTCATCTTCGCTGGAGATGGGGTGCGGCTAGCAGGTCAAGTAGATTATCCCTCAGTTCCCACAGGTAAACAGACATTCCCCCTCGTTTTTCTCCTACACCATGCCGGGTGTGTGAACCGTCGCGGATACGAGCACTATGCTCAAATGGGGATGGACGCCGGTTATGCCGTCTTCCGCTGGGATAAACGTGGCACGGGGCGAAGCGGCGCTGGCGGGCGTGGTTCAACCATTCAGGACGCGGTCAATGCGTATGAAATCGCATTGGAACAGCCTGGAATCAACCGGCGCAAAGTAGTCATTGTCGCCCAGGGCGCGGGCACAGGCATACTCGGCAGCGCCTATGGCTTATTCGCACGGGTACAGCAGCCGTATGGCGTGGTGCTGGTCACGAACATGCTGGATGAAACGGCTGTCCAGGCCATTGACACCCAAATCCAGATTGTCATGGGCCAGAATGACTGGAACCCCTGGCAGAAATACGGTCAGGCCGCCTGCGACGCTCATCTTGCACACTGCAAGCATGGAGCGTCTTTTTATGTCGCGCCGGAAGCAGACCGGATGCTCATCGACTCGCGGACTGAGACCTTCCACGCCGGGGCGCGGCGAGTCATTCAGGAATGGCTGGAAAGCATTTGAGTACGTTGCATGTCAACTTAGCTGACAAAACCGCCCTCGTTACGGGGGCGGGTGCGGATGTAGGACGCGCGGTGGCACTGGCCTTAGGACAGGCGGGTGCCGCCGTTGTTGTGAATGATATCAATCCTGACCGGGTAGAAGCGGTAGCTCAGGAGATTATCGCCAACGGCGGGCAGGCGTTGGCCTGGCAGGGCGATGTCGCCAACCGCTTTCAGGTCGGCTCCATGATCGAAGCCGGGCGCGATGCCTTCGGGCGGATTGACATTCTGGTGAATGCGGCGGGCGCGAAAAAGCTCGGCCCGGCACTGAAACTGGATGAATGGGACTGGCGGCGGCTGTTGGATGTGAATCTGACAGGCGCTTTTTTTTGCTGCCAGCTTTTGGGGCGGGTGATGGCTGAAGAGGGGGGCGGTGTGATGGTCAATATCGCGGCGTCCGCCGGGCATCCCAATCCGCTGCCGGAAGGTGTAGGGTACATCGCCAGCAAAAGCGGGCTGATCGGGCTGACCAAACAGTGCGCCCGTGAGTTCGCGCCGATGGGCATTCGCGTGAATGCGGTCTGCCCCGGCAATATCCCTGAATCCTATGAAACGCCAGAAGGGACACCCGATAACGTACAGCGACGGTGGGGAACGCCGGAGGATGTGGCCGGGCTGGTGCTGTTCCTGTGTTCCGACGCGGCCAGCTTCATCACCGGGCAGGCGATTAACGTCGATGGCGGTGAGGGCATGGCATAAGCTGATGGTGTTTGCCTGAAAGTTTGATTACACCACAACCGTGAAGGTTCTATAAAAAACGTAAAACTTTAGTCCTTCTTAATTGACATTAGATTTAGTTTCTGCTACTGTTTAATCAGTGAGAGTTACTCACAATCATTCAAATCATATTTGGGAGAGCTTATCATCATGATGTATCAACCGCGTGAAGAAGGACAGGGTCTGGTCGAATATGCGCTCATTCTGGTTCTGGTCGCCGTAGTGGTGATCGTTATCCTGGCGCTGCTTGGCCCGGCTATCGGCAACATTTTCTCGAACATCGTCGGCGCACTCTAAGACGATCTCGAACACTCAGCAACATCTGGGCGGCCTGCGGGTCGCCCATTTGATTCCTGCTTACAGCATATAGATGCTGACCTGGTACTTTGGTACTCACCTCCTCCAGCCACACCCCTTATGGCAAAGCGACTCTCTTTTTGCTAACCCACACGACAATTCGGGTATGATTGTCCCATATTGACCATCATCCAAAATGTCTGACGACCTTGCCGGGTAAATTGATGAACGGGATACTCACAGTGAAAGAACCCAGCTCTGGCACACAGCCAGTTATGACCTGGCGTACCGCCTGGACATGGGGAGTCGGCGCGGCGGTCATCCACAGGTTGATCTTACTGGTCTGGATAGCGGGTGTGTGGTTCTTTATCGCCCAACCCAACGGACTGACCAGACCGCATTCCGACCCGAAAGTGCCGCTACCGCCTTTAAGCACGTCGCTGGAGCAGGCTGTTTTCGGCACATGGCGTCACTGGGATGTCATTCACTATCTGAACCTGGCGCAGAACGGCTATCGCGCGGTTGACCCTGGCCCGACGGTGTTCCCGCCGCTCACACCCGCGCTGCTGGCCGCTGCGGACTGGCTATTGCCCGGCGGCCTTGATCTGGCGGCGATGGTGGTCGAGACATTGGTTTTCGGCGTGGCGCTGGCAGTGTTATTCCAGTTCTGCGTCGTTTACTACCGGGATGTCCGGCTTGCGAAAAGGGTCGTGGTTGCGATGACGCTGCTGCCCGGCGCGTTTCTGTTTCATGCCCCTCTGTCAGAATCGCTCTATCTGGTGGCGGCGGTAGGCATGTTTTATTGGGCGATTCGGGAACGCTGGCATCTAGCGGCGGGTCTGGTGGCGCTGGCGACTTTAGCCCGCTCCCAGGGTGTACTGCTGGGTGGCGTGCTGTTCCTGATGCTGGTTCAGGCTTCCTGGCGGAACCGCGACTCCTGGCGAGCGCGTCTCGATTGGCTGTTACGACACGGCTGGTCGCTGGTATTGGTTCCGGCGGTCTTCCTGGGTTTTCAGGTCTTCCGCAGCCTTTATGGGCTGCCTTCTCTGGATACGGTCTATGCCAACTATTCTTATGTGTTCTTCGTAGACCCGCTGCATGGGTTATGGATCAATATCCGCTGGCTGGTCGAGCATCCTGCCACCCTCCTATGGGATTTTGATATGTGGGCGCTGCTCTATATGCTGGTTTCCTGCGTAGTGATGCTGCGCTCGCCTCGCCACGCCCTGCTGCCTCTGGTGGTATTCACATTCAGCCATGTGCTTCTCTTTGTGACGAAAATCAACTGGGTATGGGGAATGCACGACCAGGTAATCTACAGCCAGAGTCTTGCACGTTACAGCCTGATCCTGTTCCCGCTGGTCATCATGTGGGTTGACCATATCCGTCGGCGATCAGGTAGCCTCCAGTGGGTCATCATTTTCCTGTTGGTGGTCATCCAGCTTGTTCTGAGCGCGTTGAATACATTGGGCGGTGGCCTGGTTTAGCTATTCTATACAATCTGGTTATATTGACCGCGTTTCCGGCACAGGGCATAATCAAAAAGGAACAGTATCGGGTATAAGGAGCGTGTGATGGCTGGACAAACAGATCAACCCCGGTTCGCATTTTTTAAGGGTCGTATCGTCCCGATTGAAGACGCAAAAATCAGCGTGATGAACCACGCCTTTAACTATGGCACAGGCGTATTCGGCGGGATGCGTGGCTACTGGAACGCCGACGAGGAACAACTCTTCGTGTTCCGCCCGTTCGACCACTTCAAGCGGTTTATTCAGTCCGCCAGTCTGCTGCGGATCAGCCTGCCGTATACGGTGGATGATCTGGTCATCAACCTGCTGGACTTGTTGCGAGCCGAGAATTTCCACACCAACTGTTATATTCGCCCGCTGGCCTATAAATCGTCGGAAATCATCGGTGTCAAGCTGCATGGCCTGGACGATGACATGACGATTTTTGCCATGCCCTTCGGGCGTTACGTGGATAATGAAGAGGGCGCCCACGTTTGTTTTTCAGCCTGGCGGCGGATTGACGATAACTCCATTCCGGCGCGCGGCAAGATTACCGGGGCGTATGCCAACTCCGCCCTCATCAAAAGTGACGCGCTGCTGGCCGGTTTTGACGAGGCCATTGTCCTCAACCAGGACGGCCATGTTTCGGAGATGAGCGCTGCCAATATCATGATCGTGCGCGACGGCGTGGTGTATACGCCGCCGGTACAGTCGAACGTCCTGGAAGGCATTGTGCGCCGTTCGCTCATCCAACTTCTGCGTGACGAACTCGGCGTCGAAGTGGTGGAACGCAACATTGATCGTACTGAAGTCTACCTGGCCGACGAAGTGTTCATGTGTGGCACCGGCGTTCAGGTGGCGGCCATCACCAAAGTCGAGTCACGCCCAATCGGTTCCGGTTCGATGGGGCCGATTACCAACCAACTGCGCGACCTGTTCTTTGACGTGGTTTCAGGTCGGGTGCCTGCGTACCGGCACTGGCTCACGCCAGTCTATGTCAAGGAAGGCGTGCAGGCGTAAGGTGTAGGGTGATTGCATCAAAATGGGAATTTCGCATTGGTACGCTGAACCCCCTCTAAATCTCCCCCGCCAGAAGGGGAGACCTGTTGGTCTTGGCTTGACCGACTCCCTCCCCGTTTGCGGGGAGGGCTGGGGAGGGGTTAGGAAAACGATTCTGGACACATGAACCCAAACCCCACCCCATACCCCGAACTGAACGGCGTTTTAGCCGAACTGACCGCCCGCGTTCAGGCCCTCCTGGGGGATAAGTGCGTCGGGCTGTACCTGCAAGGGTCGTTCGCAGTGGGCGATTTTGACGAACACAGCGACGTAGACTTCATCGTCGCTATCCGGCACGATCTGACCGATGACGAGGTGACGGCGCTCAATACCCTGCACGAAGCGGTTTTCGACCTGGGGAGCGAATGGGCGAAACACCTGGAAGGCTCATATTTTCCGCTGGACATCCTGCGCGATTACACCCAAAGCGGCGGGGATGTCTGGTATCTCGACCACGGCAGCCGCAACCTGATTCAGTCGGATCACTGCAACACAGCCCTGGTGCGCTGGGTAGTGCGCGAAAGTGGTGTCCCCTTGGCTGGCCCTGCACCGGCCTCGCTGGTTGACCCGATTCCGGTACAATCGCTGCGCCGCGAGATTCTAGCGGTGATTAACGAGTGGGGGCGGGCGATTCTGGCCGACCCGGAACCGTTCCGCAACCGCTTTTACCAGGGGTTTATCGTGTTGAGCTACTGCCGGATGCTGCACGATCTGCTCAACGGCTTCCCCGGCTCCAAGCGGGCGGGGGCGGCGTGGGCCAAAGCCCAGCTTGACCCAGCGTGGCACGGGCTGATTGACCGGACGTGGGCGTGTCGCCCTGACCCGGCGACCTCGGTACGTACGCGCCCTGACCCGGACGATTTCCAGGCCACATTGCGATTTGTCGCCCACATCATCGAAAAAGCCAACGCCGCCGCCACCACTGACGGCACGCTGCGATAGCCGGGGGAGAACAGGGCGCTTGCATCAAACTGAGGATTTCACACTGGTGTATGTCTTTGCCCTTTGAACCCCCTCTAAATCTCCCCCGCCAGCAGGGGCGACTTGTTGGTCTTGGCTTGACCGACTCCCTCCCCGTTTGCGGCGACTGAGACGGGAGACCTACGTCCCCTCGAAGGAGGGCTGGGGAGGGGTCAGACAAGCGAGAATCGCTTAGAATAAATTTGATGCGATTGCCCTACGCGCTAATGCTCACGATTGATTTCTATCTAAAACCGTGATACGATGTTTCACAGGTGAGGGGTGTATTGCCCTGACCTGTACAATTGAAGCAGTGCTTCGCACTCATTAAGAGCGACCGAGGGATCCGGCCCGTCGAAGTCGCGGCAACCCCCGAAGCGTCGGGAAGGTGCCAAATCCGTCAGAGTAATCTCTGGAAGATGAGCAGCAGTTTGTCTTAGGCATATGCGTCTCTTCGTCACCGGAGAGGCGTTTTTTGTTTCCGTGTCTAACCCAATTCAGGCGGCTCGTAGATGGCCTGATGCCTGTAATTCCGAGAAACGCTCGCAAGTGCATGTCCGTTAAGAGAGGTATAGGAAGGATATAATCTGCCATGAGCATCGTTCAGGATCGTCCCCAGACGGCGAATACCACGTTCATGAATTCGCCGCAATATTTCTTCACGTCCGAGTCGGTTTCCGAAGGTCATCCCGACAAAATGTGTGACCAGATTTCGGATGCCGTACTGGACGCGATTGTTGCCGTAGATCCCAACGCCCGCGTCGCCTGCGAAACGGCCACGACCACCGGGCTGGTGGTGGTAATCGGTGAAATCACAACACATGCCTATGTGGATATTGAAAAACTCGTGCGCGAAACCGTGCGCGACATCGGCTACACGCGCGGTAAATTCGGGTTTGACGCCGATACCTGCGGCGTGATCGTTTCGATTAAAGAGCAGTCGTCCGACATCGCGCTGGGTGTGGATCGGGCGCTGGAAGCCAAAGAAGGCACGATGAGCGAGGCCGAAATCGAAGCCACTGGCGCGGGCGACCAGGGCATGATGATCGGGTTCGCTTGCGACGAGACCCCGGAATACATGCCGCTGACGATTTCGCTGGCGCACAAACTGACGCGCCGTCTGGCCGAAGTCCGTAAATCCGGCGAACTGACCTGGCTGCGCCCCGACGCCAAGAGCCAGGTGACGGTGGAATACGCCTTTGGCAAGCCCAAGCGGATTGATACCATCGTCATCTCCACCCAGCACGCCCCCGACATCAGTCAGGCCGAAATCCGGGAAGCGGTGATTAAGCACATCATCAAGACGGTTGTCCCGGCGGAACTACTGGATAACGGCACGCACATTTTCGTGAATCCCACCGGGCGTTTTGTGACCGGCGGGCCGCTGGGCGATGCCGGGCTGACCGGGCGTAAGATCATCGTGGATACCTACGGTGGCGTGGCGCGGCACGGCGGGGGCGCGTTCTCCGGCAAAGACGCGACCAAAGTAGACCGCAGCGCGGCGTACATGGCACGCTATATCGCCAAGAATGTGGTCGCAGCCGGGCTGGCGTCCCGCTTTGAACTGCAACTTTCCTACGCTATTGGCGTCGCACAGCCGACCTCACTGGCGGTGGAGACATTCGGCACGGGCGCGATCCCCGATGACCAGATTGAAACGCTAATCCGCAAGCACTTCGATATGCGCCCGGCGGCCATCATCCGCGACCTCGACCTGCGCCGCCCGATCTACAAGCAGGTGGCGTCTTACGGCCACTTCGGGCGGGACGACCTGGATGTTACCTGGGAACGCACCGACAAGGCCGACGCCCTGCGTCAGGACGCCGGACTGTAACCGCATTCCGCACCAGTACCAGTAAGTAAATACGAGACAGCGGGTTTAGCGCCCGCTGTTTTTTTGTCTTCGTGCGCTGTTGGCCTCTGGCTATGTAGGGGAGGGTCAATGTACCCTCCCCTGGGCAAGGCTGCCCCTGTGTCTGTTATTGTGAAACTTGCTGGGAAAGATATTTTGCCAACGACCAGCAGCCCACAGCTAAAAGGCGATTTTGCTTGCGTTCGGGGCGTAATTCTGCCACAATGACAGTATGAGTGACGATTCGACTTCTCCCGCTGCCTCAACGCCGACGATTCGCATCCAGCAGACTGCGGAGCGTGTGGAAGGCGACGCTCGGATTATCGGGCTGAACATTGTGGTTGAATCGGTGAATGTGCAAATTCACCCGCCGGCATCCGGTCAACCCAATGAAGGCGGGGAAACCCCAGCGCGGATGGTCATCGAAATCAATGACCCAACCACCGACATCCTGCCGTTGATCGAAACCTGGTTGAAAGCCGCGTTCGGGATGAATGTACGAATCGTGGTGGAGCGAGATGATGAGCGCGAATAAGACAATCTACGAAATTACGCTGCCGGACGAACTGGCAAACAAACTGCTGGCGCTGCGCCAACAGCAACCGGAACTCTTCGAGGGTGTCCACGTTCAGTTTACCGAAGACGACTCCGACCTGCCGGAAAAAGTGCGGATCACGATTGACATTGACCGCCAGGAACTCCAGCAGACGGATATTTTGTCGCGCCTGCTGACGGCGGTGGGCAACCGCAAAATCCAGGTTCAAGCCCTGAAGTAGGGACGCCCTTCTGGGCGTCCGCCGGACTACAGGAAACCCACACTATCCCTGGCGCAATCGCACCACCCCGCCTAATCCGGCTCGAAGCGCGTCCCCAGCGCCGCCGGGGGATCGGAGCGCAGGAAGTTGCGCGTCCATTTCTGTACCGGGCGCGGCAGGGCTTTCACCAACCGCTCAATACTACCGCTGCTCACCAGCAGCAGGGTGATAATCATCAGCAGCCAGGGGACGGCATTCAGCAGGATAATCGAAATCTGAATATCCGGGCTGCGCTGGATGGCTGACGAGAGCGCCCGCAGTCCGGCGAACAGATACGCCCCCAGCACCACGCGGAACGGATGCCAGCCGCCAAAAATCACAATCGCCAGCGCAATCCACCCGTCGCCCTGCATGTTGGGGGGTGTCGCCCAACCCGGTTTGACGCTCAGGGAGTAGGCCGCGCCTGCCAGTCCCACCAACGCGCCGCCCACCGCCGTATAGATATAGCGCAGGCGGTTGACTTTTGCGCCGCGTGCGAAGGCCGTCTCCGGGCGTTCGCCCACCGAGCGATGCGCCAGGCCGGGGCGGGTGCGGAACAGCCAGAACCACACGCCAAACACCAGGAAATAACTGATATACACCAGGATACTCTGGTTGAAGAAAATCGGGCCGACGATTGGCACATCCTTCAGCACCGGCAGCGGCGTCGTGAGAATCTGTGGGCCGGGGATGCGGGTGTAATCCTGTCCGACAAACGTCGCCAGATCGGTTGCCAGCAGCGTGAGGATAAACCCAATCGCCACCTGATCCTGTCGGAGTTCAATATCGGCGACAGCGATTATCAGGGCGATAATCATGCCCGCCAGCATCGCCACCAGGATACCTACCAGCGGGCTGCCAGCGGCCAGCGCCGCCACAAACCCCACCATCGCAGAGAGGATGATACTCCCGTCTAACGACAGGTTGACGACCCCGGCGCGTTCGGTGATGGTTTCGCCCAGGCTGGCGATCACCAGCGGCGTCGCGTTGGCGACCACACTGCGCAGCGTGTTAATCAGTTCTTCATTCATGGGGCAAACCCTCCGGGGAAACCGTTTCAGCAGGTGCAGGCACGAATGGGGCAGCATCAGCGCCCCGGTTGAGCCGCTGCCGCAGCCCGTTCGAGAGCAGGACGGTCAGCACCAGGAAGCCTTGCAGCACACCAGCCAACGAAGCGTCCAATTGCAGGGCGATCTTCAGGCGGGTGCTGCCCCCCAGGATAGCGGCAAAGCCAAAGGCGACAAACGGCGCCCATATCCCCCGCGTGGCGATCAACAGCACGACCAACAGGCCGAGAAACCCGATGCCGCCGGAAACCAGCGGGCGCAGGCTGCCATAGGTGAACAGTACCCGGTACGACCCGGCGATACCGGCCAGCCCGCCGCACACCATAAACGCGGTGAGGGAACTCCGTTCAGTCGGGACACCCAACAGCAAGGCCGAACGCGCATTCTTACCGGTGGCTTTCAACTGCAAGCCCCAGCGCGTACCACGCAGCGCGAGCACCACCCCGACCACCGCCACAACGACGATCACCAGCGCCAGCAGACTCACGCGGAAGGTATCTGACAGGGGCGGCAGTAACGCCCCTTCCGGGAACGGCGGGGTGGATTGCAGGCTACCCCCTTCGGGTGGTTGCCAGGGGCCGGTGATAAGGTAGATGGAAAAGACGTTCGCCAGCGCGTTAAGCGCCACGCCGCCGAAAATTTCATGCACGCCCATACGGGTCTTGAGGACGCCCACCAGCAGCGCCCACAGCATCCCGCCGATTGCCGCCAGAATAATCTCCAGCGGAACGAGGATAATCGGGTCGAGCGTAACGGACAGCGCCGCCCACGATGCGAACACCGCGCCCACCATCATCTGCCCTTCGACGCCGATATTCCACAACCCGGCGGTGAAGGTGACGACCAGCCCCATGCTCACCAATGTCAGCGGAATCCAGAAATTGACCACCTGAGCGACGGAACGCTCATCGCGGAACGCTCCCTCCCACACTTTTTCAAATACGGCGCGGGGGTCAGCGCCCACCGCCATAATCAGCAGCGCCGTAATCGCCAGGGAAAGGGCAATCGGCAGGATAGTCAGGGCGATTTGCAGTGCAGTAGACCGATTTTTCATGTGGTTTGCTCCTCAAAGTGGCCGCCGATGAGATGCCCGATTTCGTCGGCGCTGGTGCGGCTGGCGTCCGGGACTTCAAAAACCTGCCCGGCATAAAAAACCAGGATACGGTCACTATAGGCGACCAGTTCATCCAGTTCCGGCGAACTGAACAGGATGGCTGTGCCTTTGGCCTGACGGCTGAGGAGCTGCTGCCAGATCCACCGCGCCGAGTCCACATCCAGGCCGCGCGTTGGCTGTTCCAGCACCATCAGCACCGGCTTTTCCGGCATGAGTGCCATCAACATGCGCTGCTGGTTACCACCAGAAAGCGTCTCAATCTGGCTTTCGGGGCGGCCCCGCACATCATAGGTTTTCATCTGGGCGGCGGTGTGTTGGGCCGCCCGGCCCCAGTCCACCAGCGTTTGCCTTTCGGTCACAATGGCAATGTGTTCGGTGAGCGTCAGCCCAGCGACGAGGCCTTCTTCCAGCCGCCCCGCCGCGCCGAAGGCGACCCCGCGCTCCAAAAAACGCCGGTACGGCTGGTCAGAGACGACGGTCAGCAGCAGCGAAACCAGGAAACGAGGGATAAAGAGCCGCTCACTGGAGCGCAACACGTCTTCGAGGTGCGCCAACCACTGTTCCAGACGGCTGGCAAAAATCGGCGATCCCTGGATCAGCACCCGCCCATCCTGCGGTTTTTCCAGGCCAACCGCTGCCCGTAGCGCCATCTCCTGGCCGCTGCCATCCAGCCCGGCCAGTCCAACGATTTCCCCGGCGCGAATCTTGAGCGAGAAGTTTTCTACCGTGACCCGTTTGCCGCGCAGCGTCACCCCGGCCAGTTCCAGGGCAACCGGGGCGGTGCTCAAATCCTCGCGTTCGCGGGTGTGCGGCTTGAGTTCCTGGCCGAACATCATCGTGACCAGTTGGCCGGTGGTGGCGGGCATGTCCCGCGTGCCGACCACCTGTCCAGCCCGCAGCACGGCCACTTCGTGACACAGCGCGATCACGTCTTCCAGCTTGTGGGAAACCAGCAGCACCGTCATGGAGTCGCGGGTCGCCAGGGTGCGCAGTGCGTCAAAGAGGATGGTCTTTTGCTCGGCGGAAATGCCGGTGGTGGGTTCGTCCAGAATCAGCGTCCGCACGCCCAACGCCAACAGGCGCACAATCTCCAACTGCTGCCGCTGCCCAATGGAAATCTGTGCGATAGGCGTTTCTGGGTCGAGTTCGAACCCGAAACGGCGGGAAAGCTCGGCCAACTGGTGGCGGGCGGCCTTCCGGTTGGGCAGGAACGAACCCGGTTGCCCGTAGGTGAAGTTTTCCAGTACGGTGAAGGCGGCCACGTCCAGCGGATCTTGCTGCAACATGCCGACCCCGTTTTGAATCGCCGCTTCCGGGCCGGTATAGTCGACGTGTTTGCCGTCCAGCCAGATTTCGCCGCTGTCAGCAGATTGGAAACCGGAGAGGGTTTTCATGAGGGTGGATTTACCCGCCCCGTTTTCTCCCAGGATGCCGATAATCCGCCCGCTGCCAAAGGTGAGGTTGATGTCATTATTGGCGTGAACCGGGCCAAATCGCTTGTGAATATGACGGAGTTCAATGTGCATCAGCCAACCGCCTGTCTGAGAAATCGCTGTGAAGGCCACATTGTACCCATTTTGGCGGTGGTTGCACACCATTCCAGCGCGGGCGCAGGACGATTGCATCAAAATGGAAATTTCGTACTGATGTACGCTTTTGGCTTTTTTACCCCCTCTAAATCTCCCCCACGAGCAGGGGAGACTTATTTGTCCTGCCTGACCAGTCCCCGCCCCGTTTACGGGGAGGGGTCAGAAAGGGCCATTTTGTACAGAATAAATTTGATGCGATTGCCCTGACAATTCCGGCACAGCCCTATTCACCAGCGGCGCTTCACACTCCCGGTATACCCCATCCGGCGCAGGCGTTCAGCTTCCAGTCGTTCCAGTTCAGGCGAAATGCGCTCATAATCCGCCGAGGGGATGCGGTGGTCAATCCCTGCCTCATCTCGGTAGGTGTAGCCGACACCGCCGCACCAGCTACAGTCCTGCGACTCGCCGTTCTCGTCCTCGAACCAGCCGTACCCATCGCACGAAATACACTCCACGATTTCCATGATTTCCCTCCTGGCGACTCTGGTTGACAATATGCCAAGATGATTACATAATTACATTATTAATAAAGAATGGAAGCAGCTTATGATAAAACGTTTTTGGCAGGTGCTGTTCATTTTCACTCTAGCTGGTCTGATAATCCCGCTCTCATCCGTTGCTGCGACGCAGCTAGTGATCGTTGATTTTGCTAAATACCCCGATTTCACACCCGTTGATGCGCTATCCGAACCCCACCTGACTTTTTCCAGTACCGGCAGCCTTGCGTACACCGGGGGTGGTTATCTGTTTCTGGATACGGTTGGCACCATAGAAATCTCACTCGATGTCCCGGCTACTGATGTCTGGTTTTCGTACTTCTATTACGGTGTTTGCTCTGGTACCGGTTCGGTTGAACTATTCCTGGGCAGCGTCTTGGTTGACTCTCAAATCAGACCCGGATGCTCGACTCAAGGCTATTCACAAACGGCAACATTTGACCGTCTGGTTATCAGTACCGGTTCTACCGGGATAAATCGGCTTCTTATCACAGGGTACATGGTGTTCACGTTTCCTGATGCTGCCGTCATCCCATCATCCCCCGATGTACAGTTCGAGCCGGGTGATGAGCGCATCAATCACGCTATTGAAGACCGCGCCGCCCCGGTTGCGATCTACTGCGAAGCGCATGGTATCCAGGTGCGCCGCATTGACCCCGCCACTGGCATCGGCATAGACCCCCCGGCAATTAACCTGTTCTATGACGATATTGAGGTGGCAGGCATACCTACTGAGCGCAATCTACTCCTGACAGAGAATGAGGGTGTGGCACTCTATCGCCTGACAACCGGCGAGTTCCAGGTGAATATCCTGAACGCCAACCCATATGAATACAAATGGTATGTTTTCGTCTGGGATCAGTGTCCGGTTCCCACCGTATGGTATCATCTGGCGAATTGACTGTGATAGATAGACCGATTTACAGGGCGAGGCGATGGTTTTCCTCGCCCTGTTTGCTGTAAAGGCCTACCCCCCCGTACCGCCTTCGGGGATTTCCAATGGGTGATACGGTCCGGTATTCCACCAACCGGGGAAAGGTTCGACACGGGCGTTGAAATACCCATCCAGAATCCGGCGCACAATCGGCGCTGCCGTCTCCGAGCCTTCCCGCGAGAACTCAGTCATCACCACCACCGCAATCTGTGGGTCTTCCGCCGGAGCGAAAGCCACGAACCAACCGTGCGGCGCGGTAAAACCGGACTGCGCTGTGCCGGTCTTGCCGCAGACCGTATACGAGGTGTTCCCGAAAACGAACTCCGCCGTTCCCCGGTCAGGGTCGGTTGTGACGGCACACATCCCCTCGTGGATGATGTCAATTACTTCCGGGCTGAGGCCGCTTTCTTCCTCCACCTTCGGTTCAGCGATAAACGCCAGTTCGGTGCCATCCAGCCCGCCAATCTGCTGTACGATATACGGCTGGTAGACCGTACCCCCGTTGGCAACCGCAGCCACCATCCGCGCCATCTGCAAGACCGGAAGCTGGACTTCACCCTGCCCAATGGCGTTGTTGATCGCTGCTTCCACGTTGGTCGGCGGTGCCAGATTACCAGGCGCTTCGGGGAAGCCGCTGCCCAGGCCGACGGGCATCCCCAACCCCAGGCGGCGGGCATAGTTGACCAGAACATTCGCACCCTTCTGAGTGAAAAGTTCTGCCCCCACTTCATAGAAGAAGGGGTCACATGACGAAGTGAGCGCCTGAGAAATCGTAATATCGCCCGTCGGGTCGAGGCCGTCCGTTTTGCGCCAGTCGGAACGCGGTGAGCGTGTATCCCCGAACGTGGTGCGGCCATCCCACTCCAACCCACAATAGAAGATGTCATTTGGGCCAAATAATCCCTCGGAGGCTGCTGCTGCTGTCGAGACGATCTTGAAGGTTGAGCCGGGGAAATACTGCTCCTGCACCGCCCGGTTCAACAGCGGTTGGCGGGCGCTGCTGACGAGGTTGCTAATCACGATGCCGCGATCCGGTTGGGCGCTGTCCGGGTGAAAAATGCCGGGGTCGAATGACGGCCAGCTCGCCAGTGCCAGAATCTCCCCGGTGTTGACGCTCATCACCACCACCCCCGCCCCGGTAGAAATCCCTGGCCCGGCCCAGTTCGGCTCGGCGTAGTTATAGGCATCCACCAATGCCTGAGCGACAATTTTCTGTAGATCCCAATCAATCGTGAGGGAGACGGTATGCGGGTCGCTGCCAGCGCGTCCCGCCAGTTCACGCAGGATAATGCCGCCCGGCGCGATAATCCGCAGGACTCGTTCGGCCTGGCCGCTCAGGTCAGTTTCGTATTCCAGTTCAATGCCGGCCTGCCCAACCAGGTCGGTTTCACTGTAACCCCGGCTGCGCCAGAGCGCCACATCTTCCGCCGGAATCTGGCCGATATAGCCGGTCACATGCGCCGCCGCGCCATGCCCGGCATACCGCCGTATCGGATATTCGAAGCGTGTTACGCCGCAGATCGAGTCAAGTTCCTGGCCGCGCTGGACATTGGTGTCTGTGTCAATATCGCCCACATAAAAGATCGTTTCCAGATTATTCGCGTTGAAAATGGCTTCCAGGTCGCGCCGCTGGCGCAGCAGCACCGCGCCCAGTAAATCCAGGCAGTCATCTATGTTTGACATGCGATCCTGGGCAACATACAGCGAAACCACTGTGCCATTTTCTTCGACCAGCACCTGCCCGTTACGGTCATAAATGTTCGCACGCGGCTGGCGGCGGGATACCACCCGTAGTTCCGCCCCGGCAGCCAGACCGTCGAAAATGTCCATGCTCGACCAGGCGACGCCCCACCCGCCGGGCTGCTGGATGACGCGCATGATCCGCCCGGCATCGGTAATCGTGCCGAAAACCGGGGACTCCAGCACCACATCATAGGTGATAGCGGCGGACGCCCCCTGGATGCTGGTATTCTGGATGGTGAAAGTCAGGTCGGTCAGGCCAATCGCGGTGGTGGCGGTGCGATAAACTTCCTGGAAAACAGACAGCGCATAGGCGTCTTTGCTCGGCTGACTGAGTAGGTTATACATAGCGGCGTAGTCCTGAGCCTTCCAGCCGTTGAGGAAGTTCGTCACCACGTCCGCCGGGGATGCTGCTGCTGGCGCCAGAATCGGCGCGGCGACTGCTCCCCCGGTTGATTCACCCAGCGCCCCGCATCCGGTCAACCCGGCTAGCAGAACCATCCCTATTGCAAACTGTATCCGTCGTCGCATTGTGTTCTACCTGAACCTCTTATTCGTATCGAATTGCGCTCAGACGCAGTCAATCGAAAATTCAGTGCCGTTGCATTGGTGTACGCTCCTGGCTTTTTACCCCCTCTAAATCTCCCCCGCCAGCAGGGGAGACTTGTTTGCCCTGCCTGACCAGTCCCCGCCCCGTTTACGGGGAGGGTTAGGGAGGGGTTATCCCCTCGAAGGAGGGCTGGGGAGGGGAAAAAGAACTTTTGGCATGGGAGCGGTTTGTTGTGATTGCCCTGCAACAATCCTCACCCGGCAAACTGCGTCAATTCTGTATACTAACGCCCGCCCTAGCCCGTGTCCAGAGAAGGCACATCGGGCGTAGGGTAATCGTGGCATAGAGAACGAGGGAGTCGGGTTCGCCTGTATATTGTTATCAGGAGATCGTTCGGTTCTGGTGGCGGATTCCAAGAATAACGTCCCTACCTCCAGATTCTGTAGTCCGCCAAATGGGGGGAAGTCTAATATATCTGAAAACTGCCCCTGAAAACTGACCGCCCCCTAATATGTGTCCGGCAGATCGTTCAGGAACAACACCGTGTCACCCGGTTGCAGGTTCGTCTGATACCACGCCACCGCCTCGGAGAGCGTATCCACCACGCGCAGCCGTTCAGCGGGGAATCCGGCGTCCAGCAGCCCCGCTTTGACCGGCGCGGTCTGTTCCCGCCCCACCAGGAACACATCGCTGGCGTGCTGTGCGGCAGTCTGGCCGAGCTTGTAGTTTTCCTGCTCCATCAGGTCGCCCAGTTCAATCATGCCGGGGGTGATGAGCAGGCGTGCGCCGCCCGTGTGCATCCCCAGGACGCGCAGCGCCTGTGCCGCCCCTACTGGGTTGGCGCTGTAGGCATCGTTAATGAGGGTGATTCCTTGTGCCGTGACCTGCCGCACCAACCGATGTTCCGGCGGTTGCAAACCCCTCACACGGAATGCGACCTCCTTCAGACTCATCCCTTCATGTACGGCCACCGCCGTCGCCAGCAGGATGTTCGTGATGTTGTGCTGGCCGAGCAGCGCCGTCGAGAACGGTTCGCTCTGCCCCGTCTCGTGGTCGGTGACGGTGAAGCGCAGCCCGTCCAGCGTCTCCTGAATGTCGGAGGCGATGAAGCGTGGGCTGTTTTCCGGCACAGCCGCCGGGTCAACCGTCTTGCTGACCGTCAGGCGGGTTTCCGGGTAGCCGCGTTCGGCCATCTGGCGCACATACGGGTTATCCCAGTTGAACACGCCGACGCCATCGGGGGGCAGCGCCTTGATGATCTCATATTTGGCTTTCGCGGTGTTTTCCAGGCTGCCAAAACGCTCTAAATGCTGCGGCCCGACCTCCACCACGATACTGATCGTCGGGTGGGTCAGGTCGCAAATCCCGGCGATTTCCCCCGGCACATACGCCCCCATCTCCGCGATGAAGTAGTCCACACTGTAGTTATCCGCCAAATCCTGGTTGATCGCCAGGCACACGCCCATAATGGTGTTGTAGCTCTTGGGTGTGGGATACGTCCGGTAGCGCCCATTGAGGATTTCCGCCAGATACGTTTTCGTGGTCGTTTTGCCGTAGCTGCCGGTAATGCCGATCACGGTGGGATGCACACGCTCCAGAATCCCGCGTGCCTGTGCCACAAAGCGCCGCCGGAACAGTGCCTCTACCGGAGTCATCAGCAGATTGCCCACAATGAGACAGCGTGGCGCACTCAAAAAGAGCAGCAGCCCCGCCAGCATGACACGGGCTGCGGCCAGCGTCTCACTGGTAATCACCAGCGTAATCAGCCAGAGGTAGATCACCAGCAGCAGCGCCGCCACGACAAAGGCCGCGCCGAGCAGTCGTTTCGCCCGTGCGGTGGCCCGGAACGGCTTTTTCACCTCCGCCGGGCGTGGCTGCCAGATTGCGACTCCCGCCGCCAACACGCCGATGATTCCCGGCAGGATGCTCCCCGGCGCTTCGCCCAGCAGCAGACCGAGTCCGATCCCCACCAGCGCGGCGATCACCGGGCGACTTGGCAGCCAGCGCCCCCGCTGCTGAAGCAGCCAGCGCACATAGCGCCTGCTCTTATATTCTTCAATCTGGTAGTAGTGCGCCTGCCGGTAGCTACGCAGCCACGTTCCACCCAGCCAGACCGCCCCTATGACCACAAGCAAGATGTCCATACGTCTCCTGTATCGTGCCGGAGATACAGGGCAATTGCATCAAAATGAGAATTTCGCATTTGTATATGATTTTGGCTTATGAACCCCCTCTAAATCTCCCCCGCCAGCAGGGGAGACTTGTTGATTCCGCCTGACCAGTCCCCTCCCCGTTTACGGGGAGGGTTAGGGAGGGGTTCAGAAAAGCAATTTCACATTAGACAAATGTGATGCGATTGCCTAGCCAGCAATAAACCGCCGCCCAGTATAGCATGTCACCCGTGCAGATTGTCTATGCCGACCCGCACTTTCGACCTGCCACACCATCCATAAAACACCCTGACCGCTGATAGCTGATGGCTGAAAACTGACCGCTGAGAACTGTTTTTTGCACTTTGCCGCCGCCCTGGTATGATTTCCCCTCACACGAGGCGGGTACGTAAAGGCGGCGATGATGAACGATTCACCCTATATCCTGGCGATTGATAACGGCACCCAGAGCGTCCGGGCGCTGCTGTTTGACCTGCGTGGCAACCTGGTAGATAAGGTGCGTGTGCCGATTGAGCCGTATTTTTCCACCCAGCCGGGATGGGCGGAACAGAACCCGGAATACTTCTGGGAGTCGGTCTGCCAGGCCTGCCAACGGCTCTGGGAGCAAACCAGCATCCCCAAAAGCGCCATCGCCGGAGTCACTATCACCACCCAGCGCAGCACCGTGATTAACCTGGGCAAAGACCACCAACCACTGCGCCCGGCCATCGTCTGGCTCGACCAGCGCCGCATCGAAGGACAGCCGCCCGTAGGTGGCTTGTGGGGAGCGATGTTCCGCCTGGTGCGCATGTCGGAGACGGTGGCCTACTTCCAGGCCGAGGCCGAGGCCAATTGGATTCGCGTCCGCCAGCCGGAAATCTGGTCACAGACGCATAAATACGTCCTGCTTTCCGGCTATCTGACCTACCGCATGACCGGGAATATGGTCGATTCAACCGGGTGTCAGGTCGGGTATATCCCCTTCGACTACAAAAAACTGACATGGGCCGGGCCGCGTGACTGGAAATGGCAGGCCGTCCCGATGGACAAGGCGCTGCTGCCTGACCTCATCCCGCCCACCGGGGAACTGGGACGGGTCACGCCGGAAGCGGCGGAAGCGACAGGCATACCCGTAGGTCTGCCAGTTGTCGCGGCGGCGGCGGATAAGGCCTGCGAGGTGATCGGGTCGGGCTGTCTGGAGCCACATATCGGCAGCCTGAGTTACGGCACAACCGCCACCATCAACACCACCCATACCCGCTATATCGAAGTCATCCCTCTGATTCCGCCATTTCCGTCGGCTGTGCCGGGCGCGTATAACCTGGAAATCCAGATTTACCGGGGTTACTGGATGGTCAGTTGGTTCAAGCAGGAGTTCGGTCATCACGAAATCCTCCAGGCCGAAGCCGCTGGAATCGAGCCGGAAGCCTTGTTCGACGACCTGCTGAACACCGTCCCGCCGGGGTCGAGCGGGCTGATTTTGCAACCCTACTGGTCGCCGGGCGTGAAAGTGCCGGGGCCGGAAGCCCGGGGTGCGGTGATCGGTTTCAGCGACGTGCATACGCGGGCGCACCTCTACCGGGCGATTCTGGAAGGTGTGGCCTACGCCCTGCGGGAAGGCAAGGAACGCAGTGAGAAACGCAGTGGCGTGAAGATCACCGAACTGCGCGTCTCCGGCGGTGGTTCACAGAGCGACGCCGCCATGCAGTTGACGGCGGACATCTTCGGACTGCCCACCGCCCGCCCGCACACCTACGAAACCTCCGGCCTGGGCGCGGCCATTGATGCGGCAGTCGGCCTCAAGCTGCACCCCGATTTCACCACCGCCATTCGGGAGATGACGCGTATCGGGCAGGTGTTCGCGCCGAACCCGGAGACGCACGCCATCTACGAAGACCTGTACTGCCGCATCTACCGGCGGCTGTACCCCCGGCTGCAATCGCTCTACCAGGAAATCCGCCAGATTGCGCCGTGAGGACGAACAGATTGCACCGCCGTCTGTTCCCCGATAAGATTAATAAGGGTCTGGAGAATCATTTTTTACCTCACCCCTTCCGAACCTTAGGTTCTCCGTCCCATCTCCAATGTGGAGAGGGGAAAACGAGCGCAGCGAGTAGGGGTGAGGTCGTGACGGCATCACGCAGGGGCAGCACATGGATTACGACGTTTTTATCAGTTACTCTCGTAAGGATGGCAACGAGTACGCGGAAAGACTCCAAAAAGAGTTAGAAGCCGCCGGGTATAAGGTATGGCGCGATATCCGTAACATCAACCCGGCACAGGACTTCACCGCCGAGATCGAGATGGGCATCAAAAATTCGGGTGCAATCGCGCTCTGTCTGACACCTGATACTCAACGCGACAACAGTTTTGTTCGCCGCGAGATTCAATACGCCCTTGTGGAGAATCGCCCGGTCTTTCCCTGCCGCATCCATCCCATTACGCCACATATCTCGGTCATCAATAATGAATGGCTCGAATTTCACAGTGACTGGAAAAGAGCATTTGACCGGCTGTGTGCGATCATCCACGACCCCAACCTGCAAGCAGCGTCCGGTACCTACCAAAAACCGCTGGAAAATCCTTTTCGGGATTACCTGCAAGCCCTCTACCGGCAGATTGTAGACTACCTCAGTCGAGCGGTTATCCGCCTGATAGACCTGGAAGCCGAGGAAACGCCCGCTGCTGTCCCGCGCCAGCGAACCGACGACATGCTACTTGATTTCTTCGATGCGGCGGGACTGAGCGCAGCGGAAACAATCGAGGCAGGGCACCGTTACGACTCGTTTGCCCAGGCTTTTGAGCGGCATAAGGGGCGTTTACTGCTGCTAGGCGAACCGGGGGCGGGCAAGACGATTACGCTCATGTCCTATGCCCGTGATGCCGTCGCCGCCCGGCTGGACGACCCGCGCAAACCGCTGCCCGTGCTGAAAACGGTGGCGACCTGGCCTTCCAACCCGCCCCTTTCTATCACGGAATGGGCAGCGGAGAAGCTGGACAGCCTGAAGCCAGAAATTAACGCAGGCCGGGCGCTGCTGTTGCTCGATGGTCTAGACGAATTGGGTAGCAGTCGCCCGATTGACCCAGAAAAACCGGAAGAAGGCACATATGATCCACGTAAGCGCTTTATTGATAGTGTGGAACAGATTCCCTCACGTAATCAGGTACTTGTCACCTGCCGTGTGAAGGATTACGCCGCTATCGACCAGCAGATTCCGCTGGAAGGGGCGATCACCCTGCAACCGTTGAGTGATGAATTGCTACGCGAATACCTAAGCGACTATCCTCGGATTTATGACGCGATTCAGGATGACGATAATCTGCGTAATCTGGCTCGGACACCCCTGCTGCTGAGCCTGATCGCCTTTGCGTGGAATGAGTTGGACACTGATTTACAAATGGCGGGCGATTTACAGGCGGGCGATGTCCGTGATGCGATTTTTGCTGCCTACATCCGGCAGCGATACGCTCATGAGTCCCGCAAAAAGAATGCCCATTTGCCGTTCACGCTGGATAAAATGTTGGAAGTACTCGGCCACGCCGCCATGATTAATGCCAGTGGGGGACATCGCTATAAGGAGAACAGTGTTTTTAATATTAGTAGTATTGCTGAAAATGTGCTTGAACGCCACGAATTCATCCACCACCTGAGTGATGACGAAGTTGATGTCTTCTGTGCCCTGGCCTGCGATCTTCACATCCTCTATCGGCGCGATAATGAAAGGCATAATTTCCTGCACCTCCTGCTGCGCGATCATCTGGCTTATGCCTACAGCATAGCGCATCTGCATGACCACAGCATATATGGAAAAACGTATTACCCTTCCCCTGCAAAAGCATTGAGCGGTCTGAGTGATCTACGTGCCTTCGACCCTCTCATCGATGCCCTGGAGGATACCAATTATAAAGTCCGCAGTGCTGCCGCCGAAACTTTGGGGAAATTGGGCGATGTACGTGCTGTTGAGCCACTCATCAGTGCGCTGGATGACGTGGATAAGCAGGTTTGTAGTTCAGCCATTGAGTCACTGCGCATATTAGGCGATGCCCGCGCCATTGAACCGCTCATCGGTGTGCTGGCTCATAAGGATCCCTGGGTGCGCTGGGCGGCTACCAATACATTGAAACATCTGGGTGAATCAATGCTGATGCCCTTGATAGATGTTCTACAGCATGACAATGTCCATGTTCGCGAGTCAGCCGTCCAACTGTTGGGTGTATTGGGGGATAGCCGTGCTGTTGATCCCCTCATCAATACCCTGGCTGATATAAGTCCCGATGTCAGGAAGGCTGCCGCCGAAACTTTGGAGAAATTGGGCGACCCCCGCGCCGTTGCCCCCCTTATCAATGCCCTGGCTGATGACAATTGGGAGGTTCGTTGGTCAATCATTCGTACGTTGGAACAATTATATAAACCTACTCTGGAATCCTTATTGGATATTTTGCGGCACGAAAATACAAATGTTCGTGTTTGGGCGGTTAACGGATTAGGCAAATTGGAGGATACCCATGCAATTGAACTCCTGATTCAAGCACTGACTGACCCGGACTCCGAAGTCAGAAAATCTGCTGCCAGAATATTGGGTGACCTGGGTGAACCGGCTCTTTTGCCATTATTCAATGCGTTACGGCATGAAAACACCGAGGTTCGCAAAATATCTGCCCAGATACTGGAGAAATTAGGCGATGTTCGCGCCTTTGAACCTCTCATAGATGCGCTGGCTGATGGGGATGACGGGGTTCGTCGTTCTGCCGCCTCCGCATTAGGGAAACTGGGTGATGTTCGCGCCTTTGAACCCCTCATAGATGCGCTGGCTGACGGGGATGACGGGGTTCGTCGTTCTGCCGCCTCCGCATTAGGGAAACTGGGTGATGTTCGCGCCTTTGAACCCCTCATAGATGCGCTGGCTGATGGGGATGACGGGGTTCGTCGTTCTGCCGCCTCCGCATTAGGGGAATTGGGTGATGTCCGCGCTGTACCCGCTTTGATTGAACGATTAGACGATACAGCAGGGCAAGTGCCTTTTCGTGTCTGCAATGAGGCTGCCTCTGCTCTGAAACGAATCGGCACACCGGAGGCAATGGCGGCGGTGCGTGAATGGAAACGGAGAGAACAGTGGCGATGGGTACAACGGATGCGAAAACAGTGATAATGCTCCCCCCATTGGCCTTAGGGAATCGTCCTCGTCTGCGGTATAGTTACCCCATCATCGGAACGAGTACCAGGAGACGAACCACATGGAATACCGTCGTGTAGGCAAATCCGGCCTGAAGGTCAGCGCGATTTCGCTGGGCGCATGGCTCACCTTCGGCAGTAAACGGGTGGAGCAGGAGGCCGCCAAAACCTGTATCCGTACCGCCATTGAAAACGGCATCAACTTCATTGACGTGGCCGATATGTACTCCTACGGGCAGGCGGAAGTCGTGGTCGGGGAGGTCGTCAAAGACTACAAACGCAGTGACCTCGTCATCAGCACCAAAGCCTACTGGCCGATGAGTGATAATGTCAATGACCGGGGGCTTTCCCGCAAGCACATCACCGAGTCGGTCAATGCCTCGCTCAAACGCTTCAATCTGGACTATGTGGACATCTTCTTCTGCCACCGTTTTGATGACGAAACCCCCGTAGAAGAAACCGTCCGCGCCATTGATGACCTGATTGCCCAGGGCAAAATCCTCTATTGGGGAACAAGCATGTGGAACGCCACCGAACTCACCGAAGGCAACGCAGTGGCTAAGGCCATCAACGCCAACCGCCCGATTGTCGAACAGCCGGAATACAACATGCTGGATCGCAATTTCGTGGAAGCTGGCCTGGAAACTGCGCTGGAGAAGTACGGCATGAGCCTCGTCGTGTGGAGTCCGCTGGCGCAGGGCATCCTGACCGGCAAATACAATGACGGCATCCCGGCGGGCAGTCGCTATGAAACAGTAGACTGGTTCAAGGATCACCTGACACAGGCCAAAATCGAGAAAGCGCGGGGCATCAGCCAACTGGCCGCCGAGATGGGGACGACACCCGCCGCCCTGGCTATCGCCTGGGTACTGAAAAATCCGTACCTTGCCAGCGCCATCACTGGGGCAACCAGACCGGAACAGGTCACGGAAAACCTCAAAGCGCTGGATGTCACCATCACCGATGAGATCAACCAGAAGATTGAGGACATCCTACAAAACAAGCCCGTCGTGCCCAAATACAACGGCTGATCTGGCTGAAAATTCCGTTGATGTTTGACCTCACCCCTTCCGAACCTGTGGTTCTCCATCCCCTCTCCATTGTGGAGAGGGGAAAACGAGCGTAGCGAGTAGGGGTGAGGTCAGCGAAGCAAATTGGACGAATTTCGCTCTCCTGACCAAATCCTTATTGCGCCCTTCCCCCGGTTCTGTATAATCCTTTCGTTTCATGATGCGATCAAACCTGGGCGAACATTTTGGAAAAACAGCGCGAAAAGCAACCTCTCCCTTCCGAACTCTATACGGAAGAATACTTTTTAACCGCCTGCGAAGGCTATGACGAATTTACCAGCAGTGAAGGTGAACACCTTTCCCGGCGTTTGCAGGCCGCTTTTGAATTGGCTGAAGTCACGCCCGGCATGGCGATTCTCGATGTCGGCTGTGGACGTGGTGAGATTCTGCGTCGTTGTGCCCAGCTCGGCGCCGACGCCTTCGGCATTGATTATGCAGTGGTGGCCGTGCGCATGTCCCAGCAGGTGATTCAGACGGTGGGGGATGTCGCCCCCGGCAAAACCGCCGTGATGCAGGCCGACGCCAAACACCTGCCTTTCCCGGATGGTGCCTTTGACCGCGTGCTGATGTTCGACGTGGTGGAACACCTGCACCCCTGGGAACTGCATGAGGCCATGCTCGAAGTCCGGCGCGTCCTCAAGCCGGATGGCCGCTTCATCATCCACACCGCCCCCAACGTGTGGTATGACCGTTATGCCTACCCGGTGGTGCGGCTGGTGCGCACGCTGATGGGACAGGGGGCGCAGTACCCACGCGACCCGCGCCAGTTCGGCGTGGCGGTCAATCAGCATGTCCACGTCAACGAGCAGTCCATGTGGAGTATGCGCCAGGCGCTCCGACAGGCCGGGTTCGAGGGCAAAGTATGGCTGGACAGCCCACCGCAGAACCGCCAGGAAAATAAATTGCTGGCCTTTTTGCGCTGGATCGCCTTCGACGTGCCACCCTTCCGCTGGTTCTTTGAGCGTGAGGTATTTGCGGTAGCCCGCAAAATGTCGTAAATATAGGGGTAGAGATGGAATAGGTAAGCAGTTCAAAGACGATGCGCGATAAACGACCTGTTGATGAATTATCGGTAGAAGAACTCGAACGGATTTTAGCGATCAAAAAGCGTGAGGAGCGCCAGGCCAAGCTCCAGCGCATGAAGCGTTCCGGGCGCCTGGTCGAACCGGAGATGCCCCCGCCGCTCCCGCCCACGCTGCCGGAAGTCCAGCTTCCTGTAGCAACTGCACCTGCCGCGCCGCCCTCTGTTGCACCTGCTGTCCCGGCCAAACGGCAGACTTCTCCACACTTTGAAGATGACCCGGATGTCGATAAAGACCTCAAGCACCAGGACAAAGATCGTTTCTGGAAGGCATTTGTCAACCAATCCCTGCTCCTGGTGGAAATCGCCGCTGTGATTGGCCTGGTGTTCCTGGGATACAATCTGCTGATAGCGATTGGCGCGTTGGAAAAAGAGACGGCCACCGCCCAGGCACTGGCCGACGAACAGCGCCGCGCCGGTATCCCCACCATTGAACCCACGCCACAGATTCAACTCGCCAGCCTGGTGCTGCCCGGCGGCCATACCCCCCCTACCGCGCCGGATGGCGGCCAGTTCAACTACAACGAAATCCCGGAAGGCCTGCATTACCTGGTCGAAAGTCAGTTGATCCGCCCGGTCATCGCCAAACCGCCTGTCACCGCCCAGACCGCCTTGCAGATCAACATCCCCAAACTGAACATTGACGCCACCATCGTACAGGGAACGGACTGGGAATCGCTCAAAGCGGGTGTTGGGCAGTTGATTAACGGCGCAAACCCCAGTGATGATAACGGGAATCTTGTTCTGGCAGCGCATAACGACATTTACGGTTCGATTTTTCGCTACCTGGATTTATTAGAAATCGGTGACGAATTCACCATTCGTACCGAGGCCCGGTATTATACCTATCGTATCACCGGACGTGAGATCGTGGAGCCGGACGCGGTACAGGTCATGCACCAGACCGACGGCCCGACGGCCACACTGATTACCTGTTATCCCTACCAGGTGGATACACAGCGTATCGTCGTTTTCGCGGAACGAATTGATTAACCCGCGTCTTTGGTGCAAGCCGCCCGATACTTGGACTGGCCTCTGCTTCACCATAGGGGTAATATGGGGGACGCTTGTCGGTAGTCCGCCCGCACCGACGGTAGGCTTACAAGACTCAACGCTCAAAATTCAAAAGGCAAACCACCATGTCCAAGCGCAAGAACCGCAAAGCCAATTCGCCCAATCTGCCCGACTCGGTGCTGGAACGCGCCCGGCAGCAGTTGAACGAGGAAAATGGTGAGGAAGTCGCCGCCGTACCGGAGACCCCGGCGGCTGCACCAACCCCCGCTCCTGCACCCAAGCGCGCCGCCGCTGCACCGGCGCGGGCGTCACGCCCAAAAAGCAGCCGCTCAGGTCGGGATGCTCAACCGGCACGGGCAGCGTCCCGTAAAACTGATACCAGCGACCATGCCTACATCTTGCAGCGGTTGGCGCACCCGACCCGCGTCGTGACCATAGACGAACTCAGGTCCGAGTACGCTTATGTGGTTAAAGACCTGCGGAGCATGGGGCTGCTGGCTGCCGGGCTGCTGATCGCGCTGGCGATTATGGCCCAGATACTGCCGAAATAAGGTTTGGTGCTGCACCACGCATGACTATTGACTGGACTCAGATTCCCTACTTCAGCGGTTTAACGGCCAGCACTGCGACCCGGATTGAGGCTTCCGCCCGCCGGCACAGCTACCAGGCCGGTGCGCTGATCTTCAGCGAAGGCGAACCCGGTGCCGGGTTGTATGTGGTGACTGAAGGCATGGTGCGGATTTACCGCACAAACCCTGAAGGGCGCCTGCACACACTGAATCTGCTGCGGCCTATCTCCACCTTTAACGAGGTGGCGGCGGTGGATGGTGGTTTGAATCCCTTCAACGCGACAGCCGTCACCAATGCGGCAGTCCTGGTCATTGACCATGACAGTCTGCTGAACCTGATGTCCAGTGAACCGGCACTAATGGGCAAATATGTCCAGGCTTTGGCGCACCTCAACCGGGAATACCTGGAACGCCTGGAAGATATGACCTTTCGCTCGATTCCATCCCGGTTAGCCAAGCTGTTCCTGCGTGAAGCGACGTATGCCGACCAGATTTGTGAAGCGCCTATGCAACTCACCCAGGAGGAAATCGCCTGGATTCTGGGTACGACCCGCGAGGTCGTCGGGCGGGCGCTGCGCGGCCTGCTCAACGCCGGGCTGCTGAAAAAACGCGGGCGCTATGTGTATGTGGTAGATCGGGCCGGGCTGGAATGGCTGGCGGAAACTAACACCATGCCGGAACGCCTCCCGTCGCTGCCTCTGGAAGCCAGTCGAGTGGAACAGGATTGAAGGAAATATGTCTTTGCCGATTATTCTGGCGCATGGCGCGCTGGGCATCTGGGACGAAGTGATTTTTATCAGCGTCGCCGTGATTTTCCTGGTCGTGATGGGCATTAGCTGGGTACGCAGCCGCGTCACCACGCCGCCCCTGGCCGAGGATCCGCCTCGCACTGACAACACACCCACCACCGATCAAACGGATTCTCCATCACATTTCCGCCTGGATTAGGCTGCTTGATAAACATCTCTGGCCTTTTTATCCCCTCTAAATCTCCCCCGCCAGCGGGGGCGACTTGTTGGCTCCGACTGACCAGTCCCCGCCCCGTTTACGGGGAGGGTTAGGGAGGGGTCAGAAAAGCTATTTGCATAGAATAAATTTGTGTGATTGCCCTGGTATCCACCATCCCCCGGCGCGAAATCCCAACCCATCCCAAATGGATAAGGAAAACCCATGATTGAACTTGGACGTGACATCCTGAACAGTAGCGAAACCAGCACCGAACGCGAATGGCTGATAACGAATGGCACGGGCAGCTTTGCGATGGGGACGGTTTCCGGTATCCTCACGCGGCGCTATCATGGGCTGCTGGTGGCGGCGCTGCAACCCCCGTTGGGGCGCACCGTGCTGGTCACCAAAGTGGACGAGACGCTGCGCTACGATGATACCGATTACGACTTGTTCAGCAACCAGTGGCAGGGGGACGAAGATGATGAAGTCGTGACCAAGCCGCATGGCTACCTCCACCTCAACACGTTTGCGCTGGATGGCAGCACGCCGGTCTGGGTTTACAATGCCGGGGACGCCCTGCTGGAAAAACGGGTGTGGATGGCCTACGGTCAGGACACTACCTACGTCCGCTATACGCTGCTGCGCAGCACATGCCCCGCGCATCTCCGCCTGAAAGTGCTGGTCAATGACCGGGATTTCCACACCAACACCCACGTTGACGACTGGACGATGGACATCACGCCGATTGAGAACGGGCTGAAAATCACGCCGCAGCCGGGGAGTCCGCCGTTCAGTTTGCATGTGGTGGGCGCGGGGCAGATCACGCCGCAGCACACCTGGTATCAGAATTACTTTCTCAACCAGGAAGCCTATCGCGGGCTGGATGCTACCGGCGACCACCTGTACGCGGCGCTGGTCGAGGGGTCGCTGCAAGTCGGGGAATCATTGACGCTGGTGTGTACCGCCGAGAGCGCCCCCGACCTGGATGTAGACGGCAGTTACCAACAGCAGCAGACCCGCGAAACAGCACTGCTGGCCCGCAGTTCGCTGAAGAACGCCCCCGGCTGGATGCGCCAGTTGGTCTTGGCCGCTGACCAGTTTATCGTGCGGCGGCAGGTGGGGGCGGATGCCGAAGGACGTACCATTATCGCCGGGTATCCCTGGTTTAGCGACTGGGGGCGGGATACCATGATTAGCCTGCCGGGACTCACGCTGACCACCGGGCGCTCTGCAGACGCGGCTTTGATTTTGCGGACGTTTGCCGCTTACGTGAACCAGGGGATGCTGCCCAACCGCTTCCCCGACCAGGGCGAGACGCCCGAATACAACACGGTAGACGCCACCCTGTGGTATTTCGAGGCAATCCGCCAGTATGTCGCCGCCACCCAGGATACCGGACTCCTGCGCGAACTCTACCCGGTGCTGCAAGGGATCATCCAGTGGCATCTGAAAGGAACACGCTACCGCATCCACGTTGACCCGGTGGACGGCCTGCTGTACGCGGGCGACGCGGGCGTTCAATTAACCTGGATGGATGCCAAAGTCGGGGATTGGGTGGTGACGCCGCGCACCGGCAAAGCAGTGGAGATTAACGCCCTGTGGTATAACGCGCTGCGGACGATGGCCGACTTCGCGCAGCAGCTTCAGGCCGATGCCGCCGAATATATCACGCTGGCGGAACGGGTTCAGGCGAGTTTTGCGCGTTTCTGGAACACGGAAAAGGGCTGCTGCTTCGACGTGCTGGATACGCCCACCGGGAATGACGCGGCGCTGCGTCCTAACCAATTGTTCGCCGTCTCGCTGTTCCACTCTCCGCTGTCGCCGGAGCAGCAGCAGTCTATTGTAGACCAGTGCGCCCGGACGTTGGTCACGCCGCACGGCCTGCGGAGTCTTGCGCCGTCCGAACCCGGTTACACCGGTCACTATGGCGGCGACCAGACTCAGCGCGACGGGAGTTACCACCAGGGGACAACCTGGGGCTGGCTGATCGGGCCGTTCGTTCAGGCCCATCTGCGCGTCTACCGGAATCCTGAGTTAGCGCGTTCCTATCTGGCGGCTTTCCGACACCATCTGAATCAACATTGTATCGGGACGATTGCGGAAATTTTTGATGGCGACGCCCCCTTCACCCCGCGCGGGGCGATTGCCCAGGCCTGGAGTGTCGCGGAAGTCCTGCGCGCCTGGCAAATGATCGAGGCTTATTGATATTACACCACCGGAGTATTGTTATGACCATCACAGCCGAACATCGGCGGCTTCAGGAAGCCCATGACCATGAACATGAAATCCACTGGAAACAGTGGGGACCCTACCTGAGCGAACGTGCCTGGGGAACTGTGCGCGAGGACTACAGCGCGAACGGGACGGCCTGGGAGTATCTGCCACATGACCACGCCCGCAGCAAGGCCTACCGCTGGGGGGAGGATGGTCTGGCGGGACTGAGTGATCGCGGCCAGTACCTGTGTTTTGCGCTGGCGCTGTGGAACGGCCACGACCCGATTCTCAAAGAACGGCTTTTCGGGCTGACCGGCAACGAGGGCAATCACGGCGAGGATGTCAAAGAATACTATTTTTACCTCGACAACACCCCCACCCACAGCTACATGCAGATGCTCTATAAGTACCCGCAGCGCGCCTACCCCTATGTGGATTTGATCGAAGAAAACCGCCGCCGGGGACGGAACGATTTTGAGTATGAACTGCTGGATACCGGCATTTTTGACGACAACCGCTACTTTGACGTGATGGTCGAGTATGCCAAAGCGGGCGCGGAAGATGTGCTGATCCGCATCCGGGCGACAAATCGCGGCGGGGACGCGGCGGAATTGACGCTGCTGCCGACACTGTGGTTTCGGAACACCTGGTCATGGGGCTACGCCGCCGGGCCGATGAAGGATGTTTCCGGCAAACCGCGCCTGTACACCGAGCGCGCCGCGATGATTACCGCCGAACACCCGCTACTGGGAACGGTTCACCTGTATGCAGACGGGTCGCCGGAGATCATTTTCACCGAAAACGAGACGAATAACGAGCGCCTGTATGGCACGCCGAATGCCAGCCGGTACACCAAAGATGCTTTTCACCGCTACCTCATCAACGGGGAAACGGCGGCGATCAACCCGGCGCAGACCGGCACGAAAGCGGCGGCGGTCTATAAACTGCTGATCGCGGCGGGCGAGACGGAGACACTCACTTTGCGCCTCACAGCGGCAGAGCAGCCTGACCCATTCAGCGGGTTTGACGCCCTGTTCACGGAACGGATGCACGAGGCGGATGACTTCTACCAGGCGCTTCAGGCTGAGGGCATGACCGACGACCAGCGGCGCGTCCAGCGGCAGGCCTGGGCGGGGATGTTGTGGAGCAAGCAGCTTTATTATTACGATGTCGAGCAGTGGTTAGCGGGTGACCCGATTAACACCCCGCCGCCTGAGCGTTACAACGGACGCAACCACCACTGGCAGCACCTCAATAACTTCGACATCCTCTCCATGCCGGATAAATGGGAGTATCCCTGGTATGCCGGGTGGGACTTAGCGTTTCATTGCATTCCATTGGCGCTGGTAGACCCGGCATTCGCCAAAGCGCAACTGCTCCTGCTCACCCGTGAATGGTATATGCACCCCAACGGCCAGCTTCCTGCTTATGAATGGGCGTTTAGCGATGTCAACCCGCCGGTACAGGCCTGGGCTGCCTGGCATGTGTATCAGATAGACGGGATGCAGGATCGGGTCTTTCTCAAGCGGATTTTCAACAAGATGCTGCTGAATTTTACCTGGTGGGTGAACCGCAAAGACCCGGACGGCAACAACGTGTTCCAGGGCGGTTTCCTGGGGCTGGATAACATCAGCCTGTTTGACCGCAGCGCCGCTCTGCCAACCGGCGGCAGCATCAACCAGAGCGACGGCACGGCCTGGATGGGGTTTTACTGCCTCGTGATGCTGAATATAGCGCTGGAACTGGCAAAAGACGATCCCCCGTATGAAGACATGGCCGTTAAGTTCTATGAGCATTTCCTGTGGATTGCCGTCGCCATCAGCGGTAGCGCACGCGGCGGGATGGGACTGTGGGATGAAACGGACGGCTTCTTCTACGACGTGCTGCAACTGCCGGACGGCACGGCACACCCCCTCAAAGTGCGTTCGTTGGTCGGGCTGATGCCGCTCATCGCGGTGGAGACGGTGGGGCAGGAGACGATGGATCGCTTCGGCAACTTCGCCCGCAGTATCCAATGGCTGCGGGAACACCGCCCGCACCTGGCGGATAATCTTGCCAGCGTGCAAATTCCCGGCTATGGCAGCGCCCACCTGTTCGCCATCCCCAAGCAGGAGCGGTTACGCAGTGTGCTGCGCTACATGCTGGACGAAAACGAGTTCCTCTCCCCCTACGGGCTGCGTTCGATCTCCAAAATCCACGAAACACCCTATGAACTCCAGGTCGAAGGCCAGAGCTTCAGTATCGAGTATTGGCCGGCGGAGTCACGCGGGAGTCTGTTCGGTGGCAATTCCAACTGGCGCGGCCCGGTGTGGTTTCCCATCAATTACCTGCTCATTGAGGCGCTGTGGAAGTATCACCGTTACTACGGTGATGATTTCAAAGTGGAATGTCCCACCGGCAGCGGCCAGATGATGACACTCAAGGAAGTGGCGAACGATCTGGCACAACGTTTGACGCGCATCTTCCTGCGGGATGAGGGCGGGCGGCGTCCGGTTTTTGGCGGGATTGACCGTTTCCAGAACGACCCGCACTGGCGCGACTATATCCTGTTCCACGAGTATTTTCACGGGGATAACGGGGCGGGTCTGGGCGCGAACCACCAGACCGGCTGGACAGGATTGGTGGCCGACCTCCTGAATCGTGAGGGGCATTTCGGGGTGTGGTGAGTTGAGCCGTGCAGGGGGCTATTGGTTTGTCAAACGTAGGGACGCCCTTCTGGGCGTCCGCCGGACTACCGTTCCCTTGATGTCAGGTTTCGTAGGGACGAGGCCTGCCTCGTCCGTTGGGGATTCATCCCTCGGCGCGAAATGTCACCCTGTTGGCTTTTGCGAATAGCGGGCTAACCTCGCGTCGCATGTACCGGGCTAACCCTACATCGGGTAACATTCTGCGTGTCCGGCGCAGCGGACGGGGCCTGCCCTGTCCCCATAGGAAATCCCGTATTTAAGCACTATCATGCCGTTGAAAACAGCCACCTACCCAAACGGTAAATCCTTCAAATCCGGGGCGATGGGCAGCGCCCCTTCCCGGAGAAGCTGCTGGTTGCCGTCCGCGTCGTTCGCCACTGTGTAGAGCATCCGCCCCTGTTTAAGCGCGAAACGGGCAGCATACATCGCGCCGCCATCCGCGCCGGTTTCCACCACAATGAGTGCATCGCTCAAGCCGCTGATGATGCGGTTACGGGCGACCAGTGCTGCCGGGTTGGGAACGGATTCGGGATGCACTTCGGCCAGCAACGCCCCGCGCCCGCGAATCGCTTCGGCCAAGCCCTGGTTGGCACGGGGATACACATTCAGCACACCGCAGCCCAGCACGGCCAGGGTGGTACTGCCCGGCACGGCCAATGCCCCCAGATGTGCCGCCGTGTCCACCCCTAACGCCAACCCACTGATAACTGTATAGCCGCGCTCCGCCAGCGCCGCACCTAAGCTGCTGGCAAGGTCTTGGGATTGCGGGGACGGGGTGCGCGTGCCGACTATCGCCACACTACGAAGGATGGTTTCCGGCCAAGCACCCTGTAGGAACAGCGTCGGCGGGGCGTCTGGCAGTTGGCGCAACCGAGCAGGGTAACGCGGGGTATCCAGCGTCACGATCTCCACGCCCGCCGCCTGCCAGCGGGGAATCGCCAATTCAATCGTTTGCAGGTTGATGGCCTGAATATGCCGGGCAATCACCGGGCCGACCCCCGGCACACGCCGCAGCGCCGCCGTATCCGCCGCCAGGATGGCGCGGGTATCGCCATTGAAGTGCTGCATCAGGCTGCGGAGCGTCTTGCCGCCGACATGCTCGGTCAGACTGAGCGCCACCCAGGCCGGGTCAACCAATCAGTCTTCCTCGTAATATTCGATGATCGAGAGCAGCATGGCATTGACAAAGGTGTTCACCTGCCGCAGCAAGGTCGCCCAGTCCGCCGAGGAGCGGGGCGGGGTGAGTTCCGACCAGGTGAGGATGGAGTTGATGACAAAATCGCTGAAGTAGAAGAACCCGCGCACCGCCTGGGGCAGCGTCAGCCCTTCAACGCTGAGGGCGGCGGCGTAATCCTTGCCGAGCGTGATAGCGATGCTCAGATTCTCATCGCGTGCGCCACCCGCCAGGTAACGGCGGATTTCTTCCAGCACGCGACGGCCTTCGGTTCGCATCCGGTCACGGGATTGGGGACTCATGACGTTATACCAGGCGGCATCCGTGAGTGTGCCACCCCCCACCTGCATCCGGGCCTGCCCCAGCGCGTTCTGGATAATGACCTGCACTTCCAGCGGCTGGACTTCTTCCTGCGTTTTGGCATAGTGGAGGAGATCGGCGCGGCGAAAGCGGCGGTGTCCCCCCGGAGTTCGGCGCGAGGGCAAATCCCCTTTATCCGCCCAGTTGCGCACGGTGGCCGGGTGGACTCCCAGGATGTCCGCTGCTTGGCGGAGGCTTACCCATTCCGATGTTTCGCTCATGATGATATTTACCCGTCCCGTGTTCCTTCAAAAGAGTCGTTAGTGGTCAGTTTTCAGTGGTTAGGTGTCCGTGCTGGTGGATCGCGCCAGTAAGGATTAAACCTACCGGTAGGAATTGGGCGGACAGGGCAAGCCCTGTCCCTACGAACACAGGTTGTAGGGACGCCCTTCTGGGCGTCCGCCGTCAGAACCAGACATTTCCTCAATGATTTGATTAACCCACAGTCATGCCCAACAATCAGGAAACATCATCTGATAGCTGAAAACTCACACTAACCACTGATAACTAGCCCTATTCTAAGCTATCCCATCAGGTAGAGCAAACGTTCCGTCCGCATTGGGGGGAAACGGAATGACATCCACCACCGCCCCGATGTTCACCGCGCCATAGAGGTGCGGGAATAAATCGGGCTTATCCGGCTCCGGCTGTCCGGTCTGCGGGTTGATCGGCGGCTCAAAACGGACTTCCGCCGCCAGTTGATCCGGGTCAATGCACAACAGCAGCAGGTCAGATTGTCCCCGGTAGAAGTTGTTCGCCACCGGGACAATCTGCTGCGCCGTCGAACAATGGATGAATCCCTCTTTATCCAGCGATGGCGCGCGATAGCTGCCGCTGAGCAGCGCAGCGTCCCATTCGGCGCGGCTGGTGATGTGATAGATCGGGGGCATGGTGATGTTCCTCACGAACTGCATGTAACTTAAAAAAGGTAGTGAGCTGCTGGTGTGTTAGCTGGTTAGCATCTTAGCACTTTAGCTTTTCTCGTTTCAGACCAATAAGCTCGCTGACTGTCAGACTGTTTTTCCTGATCGCTAAAAGCTGACGGCTGAAAGCACCCAAAACTGACCACTGATGACTGAAAACTGACGACTCGCTATCCTATCAAGCATCATACGGATTGATCGGCTTCCAGACACGCTTCGCACAGGCCGTAGAATTCGAGCAGATGCCCGGTCAGGCGGACGTGCAGCCGGTCTTCCAATTCGGCCCGCAAGCCATCCAGCGAGCAGTCCTCAAATTCGATGACGCGGTGACAGTTGGTGCAGATGATGTGATGGTGATGGCCGTCCGGCAGCAGCACATATTTCGGCGTCAGGCTGCTTTCGATGTAGGTCGGGCGAATCAGGCACAGGCTGGTGAGCAGGTCGAGCGCCCGGAATACGCTGGCCCGCCCGATGCTGGAATCCAGCCCATCCACCCGTTCCAGCACCTCAGCGGAAGTCAGATGTTCGCGGCCACTCTCTTCCAGTACCCGTAACACGGTCAGCCGCGCATGAGTGAGTTTGTGTCCGGCGTCGCGCAGCCGTTGGGCGCGAGGACTGAGTTCCTGGTGCATGTTCTGTTCCTGTCGGCCTTGACATGGCCTCGTTATTGAGATATGGTATCAATTGTACTACTGATACAGTGTATCAGTTAGTCCCTGTTCCTCCCTATTGTAACCTAAAAATGGAGACGATATGAAGCGTTTGTTAATGATTTTGGGCCTGGCGCTGCTGGTTGGGGGCATCTTCCCGGCAGCGGCACAATCCGAACCGCTGCGTGTGGTGGCGACCACTACCATTATCGCGGATGTCGCGCGACAGGTGGGTGGTGACTATGTAACGGTGGACGCACTCGTGCCGCCTAATTCGGATGTTCATGCTTTCCAGCCGACTCCGGCGGACGTGGTGAAAGTCGCCCAGGCCGATGTGGTGCTGGTCAACGGCGCGGGGCTGGAAGCCTTTCTGGGCGGCCTGCTGGAGAATGTCGCCGGGGTTGCGCCGGTGGTCGTCTCGGACGGCGTGAATATGCTCCCGTTTGGCGATCACGAACACGACGAAGCTGAGACGACGGAAGAAGAAGAACACCTCGGCCTGCTAGGGGATGAGGGTGTCTGTGAGGATGTTCATCACGCGGACGAATCCCCTGACGCGGACGGCCACGATCACGGCAGTTGTGACCCGCATGTGTGGACCGACCCGGCCAACGTGATGATCTGGGCAGAGAACATCGCCGTCGCCTTTGCCGCCGCTGACCCGGCCCATGCAACCGAGTATGAGGATAATGCCGTCGCCTACGAGGCCGAACTGGAAACGCTGGACTCCGACGTGCGCGACATCCTGGCGGGTGTGCCGCAAGACCGGCGCGTGCTGGTGACGAATCACGAGTTTATGAGCTACTTCGCGCACACCTTCGGGTTTGAGGTGGTCGGCGTGGTGCTGCCGGGCGGCAGTACGTTAGCCGAACCGACCCCGCAAGACCTGGCCGCGCTTATCCAGACGATTCAGGCCGAGAACATCCCGGCGATTTTCATCGAAGCGTCAAGCAGTTCCACCCTGGCGGACGTGGTGGCGGGGGAAACCGGAGTCGCCGTTGTGACCAGCCTGTATAGCGGGTCACTCAGCGACGCCGACGGCCCGGCCAGCACTTATCTGGACTACATGCGGTATAATGCCCAGACCATCGCGGACGCGCTGGGGGGATAAGCATATCCGAAAATTCTGTTTATGCACGACCTCACCCCTCCCGAACCTTTGGTTCTCCATCCCCTCTCCAATTTGGAGAGGGGAAAACGAGCGCAGCGAGTAGGGGTGAGGTCGGTGAAGCGGATTCGACGGATTAACAATCAGCACGAACACAGGCAGATTGAGGGACTATGGCAGTAAAAACAGAGGTCGCCAACGGGAAAGTGCAATCAAATATGCCTCCTGCGGAGGCGGTACTAACGGTCAATGGCCTGAAGGTCATTTACGACGGTGAACCGGCGGTGGAGGAAATTAATTTCACGATTTATGCCGGGGAGCGAGTCGCCGTGATCGGCCCCAATGGCGCGGGGAAATCCACGCTCATTAAAGCGATCATGGGGCTGCTGCAACCCCAGGCGGGACGGATTGACGTTGACCCGGCGCGGCTGGGCTACGTCCCCCAGCATGAGGGCGTAGACTGGGATTTCCCGGTGACGGTGCGCGACGTGGTGATGATGGGGCGCATCAAACAGATTGGCTGGCTGCGGCTGCCGGGGATGGCGCACTGGCGAACGGTGGAAGCTGCGTTAGAGCGGGTCGGTATGGCTGACCTGGCCGGACGGCAGATTGGCGACCTGAGCGGCGGGCAGCGGCGGCGGGCGTTCATTGCGCGGGCGCTGGCGCAGCAGGCCGACACACTCGTGCTGGATGAACCGTTCAGCGGCGTGGACGCTCACGCGCAGTCGAGTCTGATGGATGTGCTGGAGTCGCTCAACCAGGAGGGGATGACGATTATTCTCTCGACCCATGACCTGGGGCTGGCGTTCAGCCGGTTTGACCGCGTGCTGGCGATCAATACCACGCTCATCGCGGATGGTGAGGCGAAAGCGGTCTACACGCCCGAAGTATTGGGGCAGTTGTATGGCGGGCAGTTGGCAACCTGGGACAATGGGCGGCAGGTCATGGTATTTGTGGATGACCACCACTGCGAGGAATGCTGAGAGGCATATCGACCCTCATCCTAAATCCTTCTCCCTCAGGGAGAAGGACTTGGCACGCGAAGGATCCGTTTTTCTCCCCTCGCCCTAAGGGAGAGGGCCGGGGGTGAGGGCGAAAAAGGCACGACAAATTTCTCTACAAACACGCCCGTAGAGTTTTACCTGGTTCTGCAAAAGTTATTACACCACTGCGGGCAGCGGGATGCCGATCTGCCCCTGAAGCGCGGCTAAAGCCCGGTATGCGGCATCGCGCACTTCCGGTTGGCGGTCACGCAAGGCGCTGTACAACGGTTTGGCATTCGCGGCCAGGCCAAGCTGCCCCAACGCCGCCGCCGAAAGCAGACGGATTTGCTCGTCGCCCTCTTGGAGCGCCCGCAGCAGTGCCAGGTTCGCGCCTTCTCCTGATGGGAGGATTTCGCCCCGTTCGCCCAACCATGCCTGCAGCCAGGGAATAGCCTCCACTGCCGGATACGGGCGCGGGCCACTGCTTCCTGTATCTTGCAGCCGTTGGAACGCGACCTGCGCGGCAGACCGGACATACCACTGCTCATCTTCCAGGAATGTGCGATAGATGGCGTTCATCGCCCAGGGCGAACGCAGTCGGCGGATACCGAACACCGCCGCCCGGCGCAGCAACATATCCTCATCCTGAATCGCATCGTACAGAATCGGGTAGCCTTCACCGGGAATTCCAGCAAACACTTCCGCAATCGCCTGCCGCAGGTGTTCTTCCACCGTCGTGAAGGCGTTCACCAGTGCCAGCAGTGACTCCTCGGTTTCCAAGCCGCCCAGCCCCAGGATGGCCGCGATTTGAACATATTCATCGCTGTCATCCATTAATCGGGTTTCCAGGTCATTCACCGCATCTGTGCCGCCGGATGCGCCCACCGCGAGGCACGCCAACTGCCGGATTTCAGGGTCGTTATGCCCCAATGCCTTTTGGAAAATCTGCGCCGCACTCGTGTCTCGCGTCTGAATCAGCGCCGCCGCCGCCCGTTCCCGAATCAGGGGATACTGGCTGGGATTGATGAATAGATTTGCCAGGTGCTTGAGATAGGGTACACGCCACGCCGCACTGGATGGCGCGTAATGCAGCCAGTAGGCGATTTCCAGAATATGGTCACGCCGGATGTCCGGGGGGGTGTTCAGCCGGACGCGCACCGCTTCTTCCAGGTTAGTGTGCAACGCTGCATAGGCCGCCGCCTGCCGCCATGCGCCGGACTCCAGTTTGTCGGACATGGCACGCGAGTCCATCTGCTCTAATGCGAGGCTGGCAAGGTAAGCCGCGAGATGCCCATGCCGGAAGGTATAACGCCCGCCGGATGCCCGGATGAGCAGTCCAGCCCGCCGCAGCATCGCCAGGAATTTCCCCTGCGTGCTGGTCGTTTCTTCTTTGTCGTCGTCGGATTCGGACTCGCGCTTCGAGTCTGCGATTTCTGCGGCAACTGTTTCCGGCATGGGCGCTCCGGTGATGAGTGCTTCCAACCGCGTCTGGGTAATGACCCCCTCATCCAACTGTAAAACCGCCGCCTGGGTCAACTGCGACAGGACATCCGCTAACGGCTGGTCTTCGGGCAGCATCCGGCTCACGTAAGCCCGCAACCAGCCTTCAAACCCGCTGATGGGCGCATCTTCCGCGAAGTTCGCCCAGATCTTCAGCGTCAGATCAACCGGAGCAAGCGCCCGGTTGTTGATTTTCGTTCGGGTCACTACGGATTCGTCCGGGGGGGCGACACTTTTCCGGCGGCCCCCCGCGATTTCTGGCCAGGCTGCCGCCCAACGGTCTACCGCGCTATGCCGGTCTACATCGCTCCATGCCCGCAGGTAAACCGGAGTCAATCCCAGGCGGGCGAGAAGGCCATACCCGTTCACCGGCCCGGCCACGATATAGAAATTATCCGGGTACTGGTTCATGAGTTCCTGTAACCACGCCAACCGCGCTCGGCGTTCGCCTTCCAACAGGTCATCCATGCCGTCTACCAGCAGTAGGACGCCGCCGGTATTCAGCCGCTTGTAGAGGTTACGCGGAATCGTGCTGGCGGTAATCCGCCCGACCTGCCGCTGCACCGCCACGACCAGCGGTTCTGCCGGGTCGAGTTCCGTCCCTGGCACACTGGCACTGATTTCCAGGTCGCCCAGATGGAGATACACCGGCATCAGACGGTTGAACAGAGGCAAGCCGCTGTCCTCCGCCGTGTCAAAAGAAACGCCCTGCTCCTTGGCATAGCGTTCCCTGGCGCGCTGCTCAATCGTGCGCCGTGCTTCGAGCTGGTCGGCGCGTTGTTTATCGCTTAATGCCGATTCTTCGGTATCCAGCCGTTCCTGTACTTTATCAGGTGGCGCTGACAGCCGCAGTTCACCCAGGCTCTTGAGGGCAATCGCCAGCAGTGCGGTAGTCCGCCCGCTGCCGGGTCGCCCCAGAATCGCCAATGCCCGACTGCCGGTTGCCAGGTCGTCTATCCCCAGCGTATGGACATGGTAGGGCGCATATAGGGCGGGGTAATCTGGTGTGATGGGGACGACAGAAAACACATCTATTTCAGCGTCATCGTCTTTGGGTGCGGCGAAGGCTGGCGCGGGGATGAAACGCGGTTCCACCAGGATACGTGACAGATTCACCCAGCGTCCGGCGAGGTGCTGCGTCTCCGCAAAACTCACCAGGTCATTGATATACCGGCTGTCGGCGCTCTGCCGCGCATAGTTCTGGGCACTGGTCGCGGACTGGCGAGTCGCTCGCATCACCGAACCAATCCGGTGACGGGCGCGGTACACTCCGTAAGCCGTCACCCAGCCGGTGAGCAGCCCTAACCCGAAGTTCTCAACGTCAAATCCCATAGTGTTTTACCTCAGCGTGCGTATAAAATACGTTCACAACTGTTACAGTACACAATCTCCTGCCGCCGCCGGGCCGCGTCCGCCGTCATGCGGTTCTGTTCCACCCCGCACACCGAACACGAACTGCCGACGAGGAGCGCGATGGGCTGATTGCCTTTGCGCGGGCGCAGCGTGTTATATAGTTTGAGCAAATCAGGCTCGACCCCGGCTAACCGTTTTTCCCGATTCTGGCGCAGTGCCGTATCCCGTGCTTTCAGCGTCGTTTGCTCGTCAAGCAACTGACCGTGTTCCGCTGTAAAAGCTGCTGTGACCGAGTCCAGGTGCGACTGCGCCTCATTCACAGCAGCCTCGGCTTCCTCAGCTTCCAGCATGGTTTCCAGCAGATGATCTTCCAGTTCGCTGTGACGCTTTTTCAGCGATTCAATTTCCTGCTGAATATCCTGAAGTTCCTTGGGATTTTTCACATTGCCGCTGTACAGGCGGGTTTCCGCACTTTTCGCCTTTTCCCGATTGGTCTTGATTTCGAGTTCCAGGCTGCGCGATTGTTTTTGTAACGGGGCAAGTGCACCCTGTGCCGTATCCAGGGCGGATTGCGCGGCAACCACCACCTCGTTTTCCTCGAGCGCGGCGGTGATCTCCTTCAGGCGCTTGTGTCCGGCCAGAATTTCGAGTTCGATTTCCTGGACACGGTAAAGCGTTTCAAGTTCAATCATGGTAAATTCGTCAATCTCTTCGCTAGCGCCCGCCGCACCCTAGAAGGTACAATCAGGGCAGGTTATTACAGTGGCTGAAATAGACTTTTCATTACAGTCTACCGCGTACCAGGCTCATGTATCGCAATCTGAGGCGATGATGATTTCAGCAAAGGCCGGGCAACCGAGCGTTCTGGGATGTCAGTCTCTATTGTCTAAAATGTTGATCTGATATATGTTGACTATACACGACACTTAAGATAGTTCATCTGAACCCAGGGTATATAGCGTATCTGATGTTGATTATACACTGTGCGAGAATCCGCACACAAGCAGATATGCCGGGGGGTGATTTGTGAATAAGCATGACCCAGTTTATATCACACCCGTTGAATGGCGGTGGGTGATTGTGGTTAGCAGCGGATTGGCGCTGCTGGCTTTCCTGCCCTTTTTATGGGTGGCGCTCAGTGGCGTCGGCTCGCAATGGCAATTTATGGGCTTCCTCAACAATTATCGGGATGGCGCGACCTACCTGGCGAAGATGTTCCAGGGTATGGAGGGCGACTGGCTGGTTCGTTTCCTGCACTCACCGGAAAGTCAGAATGGGGCGTTTTTGCAGATCATCTACCCGGCGTTGGGGCAGTTGGCGGGGCTGTTTGGTATTTCGCCTATCGCCATCTTCCATGCGGCGCGGGTGGTGGCTTCGCTCATGATGTACATGGCGTTGTATCACCTGGGCGCAACGATCTGGACGAAGATTCGCACGCGGCGAGTCTTTTTTATTCTGGTGAGTGTGGGCGCGGGGTTCGGTTGGCTACTGGGGCCGCTCATGGGCGATACCCGTTTCCCAGACCTGATGATCCCGGAAATGTTTCCACTCTACAGCAGTGTGGTGAACGTCCATTTTCCACTGACGCTGATGTGTCTGGCGCTGCTCGCCAGCGTAATCGTACAGGCTTTCCGCCCCGGCATGAATACGGCGCCGGAGATACGAAACGGCGGGCTGACGGCGGCGCTGGTCAGTCTGGCAATGGTCTTTCTCTATCCCCAGGGGCTAATCCCGTTCCTTGCGGCGCTGGCTGCATATATCATCCTGAAATGGGTTCATACCCGCCGGTTTACCAAGCTCGAACCTCACTGGGCGCTCGTCGTGCTGCTGCCTTCACTGCCGATGTTGGTGTACTACGCCATCATTATGACCGATAATCCGATTATCGTGGAATGGAACCGGCAGAACGTAACCCCGGCGCTCCCCCCACTGAACATGCTGCTCGGCCTGGGGCTGCCGCTCTTGATCGCTATTCCAGGACTGTACCGGGCGCTGCGCCGCTTTGAGCCGGACGGCGACCAGATTATGCTGCTGTGGCTGATCGCGATTGTGGTTCTCGTGTATCTGCCCACCAATATCCAGCGCCGTTTTTCCGTCGGGCTGATGATCCCACTGGCGTATTTCGGGACACGCGCCCTGGAGGACTTCTGGTTCCGCCGCATCAACCGCCCCTGGCGCTATCGGCTGGCGGTAGTGGTCGTGCCATTCATTGCGATGAGCCAGATTTTCGCGCTGATTATCCCGGTGCTTCCGGTTATCTCTGGAAACGTCAATGAAAATACCGGCATTTTTCTGGAACAGGATTACCGGGCGGTCTTTGACTGGCTGGACAGCACCAATCGAGGGCGGTTTGTGGTGCTGGCCTCGCCGAATGTAAGCCTGTGGCTGCCCGGATGGACAGGGGGACAGGTCGTTTACGGCCACCCGTTTGAAACGATGTACGCCGCCGAACGGGAGGAGACGATGCTGGCCTGGTACAGTGGCGACCTTTCGCCGGAAGATTGCGCCGCCCCGCTGCATACCGACAGCTACCAGGTGAATTACGTGCTGGTTGGGCCGCAGGAACAGGCGCTCGGTACGCCATCCTGCGCCGATGGGCTGCGCCTGCTGGCACGTTTCGGCAGTGTGCTGGTGTATGCACCATAAACTGATTTTTGCGTTCGCCGGGGCGATCTTCCTCTTGCTGGTTGGGTGGCGCGGGGACGGTCTGCCCTTCATCCCCGGTCAGCCCTACTCCGACGCCGCGATTTCCCACTGGCCGGCGGCACTGCACCTGCACGAAGCGATCATCAGCGGCACGTTCCCGGTCTGGCAGGAAACCATCATGGCCGGAGGTCCGTTCGCGGCGAATCCCCTGAATAAAACCGCCTATCCCCTACAGTGGCTGGCGCTGCTGTTCCCTCCGGCATTGCACCTGAATCTCATGATTGGTCTGCATCTGCTCCTGGCCGGGTGGGGCATGTGGCGCTGGGCGCGGGCCGAGGGGTTATCCACCCCGGCGGCGGCGCTGAGTGCGTCGGCCTATGCCTTCGCGCCGAAACTCCTGGGACATCTGGGGGCGGGGCATCTTGACCTGGTATATGCACTGGCGTGGTGGCCGTGGTTAATGGTGAGTCTGCGTGATTCATCCCTATATGCCCACCTGCGGACGGCGGTTTTCGCCGCGCTGCTCTTTCTGGCAGATGTCCGGCTGAGTCTGTTCGCGTTGAGTATCGCCGCCGTTTACGAAGTGTGGGGCATCGCCCACCAGCGCGACTCGCGGCACATCCTGGGGCGGCTGCTGGTTGTACCGGTCTTCTTGCTGCTGACAGCTTCGGTGCTCCTCCCGCTGCTGGGCTGGCGGCCTTACCTCAATCGCGCTGACCTGACCCCCGCTGATGCCGGAGTCTTCCCGCTGGAACTCGGCCACCTCGCCGGACTCATCCTGCCTGCCCACGAGGGCAATGTCGAAACGCTCACCTATCTCGGCCTGCCTGTTCTGCTGCTGGCAGGACTGGCGCTGGTGTCCAGGCCGCACCGCTTCATCTTTTGGTGGGGTGTGGTGATCCTCAGTCTGCTGTATGCGTTGGGGGAAAACGGCCCATTGTGGCCGACCCTGGTGCGTTTCGTGCCCGGTTTGCTGTGGTTCCGCGTACCGTCCCGCGCCTGGTTCGGCGTGGTGCTGGCTGCCACGCTGCTGGCCGGGCATGGGTTGGACACTTTGCTGGGGTTTGTGGAGTCTATTCGCTTTTCTGACCCCTCCCCAACCCTCCCCGCAAACGGGGAGGGAGCTGGTCAAACAGGACCAACAAGTCGCCCCCGCTGGCGGGGGAGATTTAGAGGGGGTAAAAGGGCTATAAGGGTACACCAAGGCGAAATCCCCTTTTTGACGCAATCACCCCCTCAAAACCCCCTCATCCCCCGTCTCGCAGCGGCAGGGGGAATTGGCGTGGCGGCGTTGTGCGGTGGACTGACCCTGGCCGTCCTGCCGCTACCCGCCAGCGTCGGGCTGAGTACGCTGGTGATCGGGATACTGACCGGCGGTGTCCTGCTGTTGTCGCTGTATGGCAAGCTGCGCCCAGAACGACTGGCACTACTCTTGCTGCTGTTGGTGCTGGCCGATAACCTGTGGACAGGGCGGCAGTGGGTGATGTGGCAGGGGCCGGACTTCTGGCTGGAAGCGGGAGCACCACTAGCGGAACGCCTGTTAGCCGACGATGCGGCGCGGGTGTATTCCCCTACCTATAGTTTAGAGCAGCAGGTCGCGGCGGCGTACGGGCTGCGGCTCTTCGGCGGGATTGACCCGTTCCAGTTGACCGGCATCGCGGCGGCCATCGCCCAGGGGAGCGGCGTGCCGAACACTACCTACAGCGTGATTCTACCACCGCTGAACGGCGTTGTGGGGAATGAACTCGCCAACGCCAACCGGGACGCGGTGCTGGATACGCAAATCCTGGCAGAGTGGGATGTCAGCCACATCGTCGCGGCCTACCCGATCACAGATGACCGGTTGGAGTACGTGGACACGGTGGACGGTGTATATATTTACCGCAACCGAGACTACACGTCCGCGCAATTTATCGGCTGGCCGTCCGGTTGGCCGGGGCTACCCGATGACAAGACCGTCGCCAAACTGAACCAGCAAACCCTTTTCGCCGCGCTGGTTTCCGCCGTCGCGTTTTTCGCCTGTGTCGCGCTGCTGCTGGGTTTTTCGATACGCAAAGGACACGATTCATGACTTCCCGTTCGCCTTTTCGTTGGTCGTTGGTCGTGTTGGGTGGAGCGTTAGCCATCGTCTTTTACCGACTCCTGCTGGGCGAGGTCTTTTTCTGGGGACTACCGTCGCTTCAGTTTTATCCCTGGCGCGAGTACGCCTGGGAACTGCTGCGGGCCGGGCAACTTCCCCTATGGAATCCCTATAACGGGGCGGGAGCGCCGCTGCTGGCGAATTATCAGTCCGGCCTACTCTATCCGCTTAACTGGCTGGGGCTTGTGCTGCCGCTGGCAAGCGCGATGAGCATCACGGCAGTGCTGCACCTGTTCATCGCCGGGTGGGGCATGTGGCGCTTCACCGGGCGGTTGGGCGTGTCCCCGTTGGGACAGGGAATCAGCGCGTTAGCCTTCGGTATGACGAGTTACCTCGTCGCCCGCCTGGGGACATTCCCGCTCATCAGCGCGGCGGCGTGGTTGCCCTGGTTGCTGTGGGCAGCACTGGGCGTTCTATCGCGCCCAAACCGCCGGGGCGTGGCTTGGTTAGCAACGTTTTCCGCACTGCAACTCCTGGCCGGACACGCCCAGACCAGTTGGTACAGCCTGCTCCTGGTCGGTGTGTTCGCGCTGTGGTGGTTCATCACCCACCGCCCCGTGAACCGGGTAGCAGCGGCGCTGCTGGTCGCAGGGTTGGCGCTGGGAGCGCTGGTGGCGGCGATGCAGCTTTTCGGGACGGCGGAACTGCTCGGCCAGTCGCAACGGTCAGGCGGCGTGGACTACGACTTTGCCATGAATTTCAGCTATAGCCCGTTACGGACACTGAATCTGCTGTCGTATAACGTGTTTGGCAATCCCGGTGACGGCAGTTATGTCACCGAAGGGGCATTTTTCGAGGATGCGGTGTATATCGGCCTGCTGCCCCTGATCGCGGCGTTGACGGCAGGCGTCGTGTGGTTAAGTAGTAAGCTGCGGCGGCGCGAACGTCCGGCATACTTCGCCAGTGTCCCATTGTGGTTGGTGGTGGTGGCAGTGGCGTTTATTTTCGCGCTCGGCAAAAATTCCCCAATTTTCCCTTTCTTTTATGACAATATCCCAACGTTTAAATTCTTCCAGGCTCCGGTGCGCTGGCATTTGTGGACGGTCTTTGGCCTGTCGGTGCTGGCTGGGATTGGCGCGGGTACATGGGGACGCGGCAAATGGCTGTTTTTCTGGACACGACTAGCGACGGCAGGCGGCATCGGGGCGGCGCTGCTGGCATGGCTTGCGCCCAACTTCCTGCCGCCGGATGTGGCCGGGAATGATGGTGTGCGGGTGTTTATCCAGGCCATCACCTATACCGGCCTCTTTGGGGCGCTGGCCGGTGCGTTGACACTGCTCCAACCGGAAAACACAGCGGGCAACCGTTACCGCCTGTGGATGCTGGCCGCTCTGGTCGTGGTGGCGGTTGACCTGGGTTTCGCAGTGCAAGGGCTGAACCCAACAGTTCCGGCCTCGTTCTACACCCCACAATGGGAATACGAGCCGTCACGTGCTTACTGGGACCAGACCGCGCTGGATGACGTCCTGTTTAACAACGGGGACGCCTTCCTGCGGCTGGATGATTACCGAATTGCCGTGAACCGGATAGATGCCTACCGGACAAGTGACCTGCCCAACCTGAATCTGCTGGATCATCACCCGTTGCTGAACAATTTCGACCCGCTGCTGGTCGGCCATTTTGCGGCCTATACCGACCTGATTGAAGCCGCGCCGGAATACCGGGATACCCTGTTGCAGGCCGCCGGAGTCTCGGTGGTGTACAGCGGTGCGGATGAAGCGGAGGTGTTGTTAGACCCTGCTGATACCGCCTGGATGGTGACAAACGTTTGCTGGCACCCTGAGGGGACATCGTTAGCGGAGATGCTCTTACGCCCCGACTGGCAACCACTGGCGCAGGTCAACCTGATCGGTGCGGGGGACTGCCCGACTATTGGCAGTGTATACGCCGAACCGCACTTCCTTATGGCACAGGTGGAAAGTGGTGAAATCACGATTCCGGTAGGAGAGACAACCGGGGGCTGGTTGGTGCTCGCACAAACCGATTACCCCGGCTGGGAAGCCAGCATAGACGGCAAACCAGCCGAAATCCGGCGGGCGAACGGGGCATTCCAGGCGGTGGCCGTGCCGAACGGGGCGCAAATCGTCACCTTCAGCTACCATCCCTGGTGGCTGTGGCCGGGCGCGTTCCTCAGCATCGTCGGGGTGGTGCTGCTGGCCCTATTATTCCGGTCAACGCCATTGGAGAATATGGATTCGCGCTAACGTCCGAATCGGTCACGCGCATCCCGCAGGGCGTCGCGCAGCACCGAACTTTCCGTAATCGGGTCTACCGTCTCCATGCCATGCCAGCCGGGGGTATTCATGTATTCGATACAGACCACGCCATCATACCCGGCCAGGACAATCAGCGATTCCATCACCCGCGTCACATCAATCCGCCCGCGCTCAAACGGGACTTGAAGCTGCTCCCGTGCCGCCTGCCGAATCTGAATATGACGGGTGTGCGGCAGCAGCTTGATGATGTCATCATGAAAAATGTCCTGGCAGACCATGTGCGCCCAGTCGAGCGTCAACTGCAACCCCGGCACATCCTTGAGGAACTTCAACGCGGCTTCCGGCGTTTGCGCCATTGAGTCCAGGTGCGGCTCGATACTCACATCTAAGTCCGCCGCTTTTCCGGCCTTCACCATCTCCCTCAGCATCACAACCGTCCGATCATGCGCGTCCTCATCTTCAGCGGGATGTGCCAGCCCTGGCGAAAGGGTAATGCCCGGCGTGCCGAGTTCCACCGCGAAGGGAATGAGCGCCTTATACAGTTCCAGTTCCTTTTCCCGCCGCGCGTCATCCGCCAGGGAGATACGCGGCAGCATCAGGTAGAGGTCACTCACCTTGAGGTTAAAGCGTTTCAGGTCGTCGCGGATGTCCGCTGCCGCTTTACGGGGATTTTCAGCGGCGCGCGGGGCGTTCAGGCTGGGGCCGCTGCCGATGTCCACATAGCGAAACCCCATCCGCGCAATCGTTCCCAGTGCTTCCGGCAGGGTGAGGTCATTAAAGGCCCAGGTGTGGCAGGCGAACTCGATCATCCTTTAGTCCTGTCGCTGGTTCTCATCGGGCATCTGCCCGGCTTCCCACATGACTTCGTACTGTTTGACCCAGTGTTCAAACCAGTGCTGCGATTGATCCGGTGTGATTTCCATGTGCATCCGATCTGCGATCAGATCATTGCGGAAGCCCAGGACTTCCAGTACCAGGTGTCCCCGGCTGCCGTGATACGGGTCGACAATCACAAGACTGAAGCCAGGGCAGTACGGCAGCAAGCGGTACTCGACATTGCCCCACTTCGACATATTTTTGAGAATGTCCAGTGACATCCGCAGGCTGTTTTCCAGGTCGGTAGTCTGGTCAATCTGGTCATGCAGGAAAGCCATGCCTTCCCGGTTGTTGATATCCTGAATCAGAAAGCGAACTTTGCCGCCACGATCCAGAATCTCGCGCTTGATATGCGAGACATCCCGCAGGATGTTGATAGAAGACGGGCCATACACCCACAACTCACGAGCATCGCGGATGGTATCATGAAATGCGCCGAAGTCCCCCCGGTCTTGCAGAATCGCGTCCAGGTCAGCGATTTCGGTTTCCGGGCGAGTGCTGTCAAACAGCAGCAGCGCCAGCGCCGCCAGGATAGTCGCCATTTTCCAGTTGTCAGGGATAGCATCATCCAGAACCCCGGCCACTGCCAGAATCAGGGCGATAATCGTTACAACATATGATTCGATGTTGCGCCCAGCCAGGATGTCCTGGCCGATGCGCTGGAATCCCTTAATCAATCCTTGCACTATTCACCTCTTTACCGTCTGAAGGGCTGTTGAAACGCTACGCACAGCTCCGGCACAGTCGCCCCGTACACATAGGAAATTTTCTCGCCGTTCACTTCAATGCTGCCGGAACCGCCACATGGTTCGGGCTGGACTGACTGCACTCCAATCTGACCATCTGACGCCGTGTTCAGCGCACAGGCCACCAGGTTGCGCCCCAGACGAGTCTCATTGATGACTGCAATCGCGCCGACTTTCGGGAAGTCGAGGGTGGGGTTGGTTTCAGTATAAATCCGCGCTGATATCGCCCCGACATCCCGGTAACACTGGATCATGTTATCCAGCTTGGCGATCATCCCGGCCAATGGCAGGTTGCCGCCAATCAGGGACGCGCCGACGCCCGCCTGCGAGAGCGCCTCGGTGACGTTGGTTGCTTCGGTGGCGGTATAGCCGGGGATGGTGGGTAGGAACTGTTGCACCGCTTCCGGGTCAGTGGAACTGTCTCCAGTAGCGGGGACAAGCTGGCACGCGGCCAGAAGCAGGACACCCAGGAGTAAAACGACAAGGCCAATTTTTCGCATGGTGATTGTCCTTTGATTTTGCGGGTTAAAGATTAAACGCTTATCCCAAAATTGTTATTCTTTGTGGAAGACACCCAGAAAGGCGACCCTCCAATCCGCAAATGTAGTCCACTGCGCCCCCATTCGTTTCGTAGGGGTATAGCGAATTTGCGGATACAAACTAAGTATAAACCGTATGCCAAAAATCGCACAGCCCTCCCGCGCCGGACAAAGTTCCCAAAACGCCCCTTCTACCCATCTCCTTACATCCTGAGCTGCATGTGATACAGACTGGCATACGTGCCGTTCAAGGCCATCAGTTCGTCGTGTGTCCCCTGCTCATCGATGCCATTATCGGTCAGGACGATAATTCGGTGGGCGTTGATAACGGTAGATAGCCGGTGAGCGATCACCAGCATGGTACGGTTCGCCATCAGCCGCTCAATCGAGTCCTGCACCGCTTTTTCGCTTTCATTGTCAAGGGCGCTGGTGGCCTCATCAAAGATGATGATGGGTGGGTTTTTCAAAAAGACGCGCGCGATGCTCAATCGCTGCTTTTGCCCGCCGGATAGTTTGACTCCCCGCTGCCCGATATGCGTATCGTAGCCGTCCGGCAAGGCCATAATGAACTCATGGGCGTTCGCCTTTTTAGCCGCCTCAATAATCTCCACGCGGGTGGCGCCCGGTTTGCCGTAGCCGATGTTATCCGCTGCTGTCCCGGCGAACAGGTAGACTTCCTGCTGGACGAGGCCGATATGATTTCTGAGGGATTGTAGCCGAATATCGCGGATATTGTTGCCATCCAGCAAAATGTCCCCTTCGCTGACCTCATAGAAGCGCGGGATCAGATTGCAAAGCGTCGTTTTGCCCACGCCGGAAGTCCCGACCAGAGCAACATATTCCCCCACGCGGATATTCAGCGAGATATTCCTGAGGACATACCCCTGATGGTCACCATACCGGAAACTCACCTCCCGGAAGGCCACGTTCCCCTGTACCCGCGCCAGTTCCACCGCCGCCGGGGAGTCCTGAATATCCGGCGCGATCTCCAGCATCTCCATGAACCGGTTAAACCCGGTGATACCTTCCTGGTACAACCGCGCGAAATTCACGGCACGGTGGATGGGTTCGGTGAGGCTACCCACATACAGGAGAAACGTCAGCATATCAGCGATGTTCAGCATGTGGTTCACGATACCCACCCCGCCAAAGATAATCACGGCAATCGTAAAAATCTGCGTGAAGGCCTCCATGCCACCCGAAAAATAGGCTTCGCTTTTGTAACCGGCGCATCGGCTTTCCACAAAGCGGGCGTTTTCGCGGGCGAATTTATCGCGCTCAAGGCCCTCATTTGTGAAGGATTTGACCACACGAATACCGGAGAGCGTGTCTTCAACCTGTGCGTTGATGTCACCAATCCGTTCCTTGCTCCGCAGCAAAGCCCGGTTCATACGCTTATTGAAGTAAAAGGCATAGACGGCCATGATGGGCATAAAGAGAAAAATGATAAGCGTCAGCGTCAGGTTGATGTGAATCAGGATGGCAAAGACGCCGACGAACTTCAGCAGCGCAATCGCCAGGTCTTCCGGGCCGTGATGATACAGTTCGGAAAGCCAGAACAGGTCATTGGTGACGCGGGACATCAGTTGGCCGGTGCGTTGTTCGTCGTAAAAGCGGAAGGACAGCTTCTGATAGTGGTCGAACAGGTCGCGCCGCATGTCGCTTTCCATCTTCGCGCCCATCATGTGACCCTGGTAATCCACAAACAGGGTACTCAGCGCCTGGATGCCCACCAGCCCCAGCATAATGACGCCCATCACCGTGATCTGAGGAAGCGCATCCTGTAGATTGCCGCCCAGCACATCCTGCGTGATGTAGCGGGCGCACAGGGGCAGCAGCAGCGCGGCGACGGAAATAATCAACGCGCAAACGATGTCTGCGCCGAGTAAACGGAGATAGGGCCGGTAGTAGGACAGGAATTTGCGAACACGGGGAAACTGCACATTGGATTTGACCATGAGTACCTCTGATCGGGCGGTAGCGTTGGTTGATGGAATGCTTGTTGGTTGAGTCTACTGAGGCAGCAGGTTGTGGTCGGGGATACGGCACGTTCACCGGACAGCACAACCTCACCCCCGCGTAGCAGCAGGGCAGCAGGCGCGCCAGATCAGACAGGCATGGGCCGGAGAATCAGGTCGGACGGGGGTAAATCCAGGATGTTGTATCGGGTTGGGCGATAGCGGTCAAACCCGTTTTGTTGGAAGTCACCTAACCCGCCGGGGATGCTCCCTGCAAGCCGTACCGGACAGGCGCACCTGCTTCGGCAGAAAACACGATGCGGTTAGCGAACGGCATGATAATGCTCCTTTCGGGTTCTGGTTACAGGATGGGGTCGAGCATAGCAGAATGACACTTCCCTGGCAAGCAGAAAAGGTGATAAAGGTTCACTTGTAGCAGTTTCTACCGCGCCGCCCCGCTTCAGGTTTGACAAACCCTATCCCGACCATTAAAATTTAGCTATAGATAAAGGGTTGTTCTCGGTTCGCTCAGACCGGGTCCTGCGCGGCAGGACCTCCGAACCGTGTCAGGGCCGGAAGGAAGCAGCACTAAGGAGTTATTCCTGGGTGCCGCAGGGGTGCCTGGCCTGAGCGAACCGAGAACAACTCTTTTTTTTCTCCCCACCCCTGGATACAATGTCCCGCATGGTTACTCCAATGGATTCCACCTTGTCCTCTGCGCCACGACGGCGGTTGACGCCCGGCTGGTGGCTGGTTGTCATCCTGGGCGCGGCGTTATTGCTGGGCTGTGTGTTGGTTTGCGCGGTGGCGCTGCTGGTGAACTTTATTCAACCGCCCCCGCCGCTGCCAGTCACGGTGATTGATGCCGGGACGGCCTATCAGGTGGACACTTACGCCGCAACAGTGGGCGACGTACTGCGCGAACTGAACCTGACTCTGGCGGAAGGGGATGTGCTTTCTCAGAGTGAGGATGCGCCGCTTGAACCCGACCAGGTAATTACCATCCAGCGGGCGCGGACGGTGACGATTGCCGACGACGGGAACGATCAGACGTTCCGTACCCTGTTCACCAATCCCCTCGACATCCTTAAAAGCGCGGGTGTGGAACTAGTCCCATCGGATCGGGTGTGGGTGGATGGCACGGAAACGACTATCGCCAATATGCTCATCTGGCCGGTGCCAGCCACGACCATCACTGTGCGGCGGGCGCTGCCGGTACACATCCACGACGCCGACGAGATCGTAACGATTGACACCACACTGGATACGGTGGGCGAGGCGTTGTTCGAGGCCGGGGTGACACTTTACCTGGCCGACACCGTCACGCCCGATACCAGCACCCTTATCACACGCGATATGGACATCGTCATCACCCGCTCGCAGCCGGTTTCGATTGTGGCCGATGGCGTCACGCTTTCGACCCGTACCCAGGGGGAAACCGTTGCGGCGGCACTGGCGGCGGCCCAGGTGGGGTTGGCCGGACTGGATTACACCATCCCGGCGGAAACCGACCCGTTGCTGCCGGGCATGACGATTCGGGTGATCCGGGTGACGGAGCAAATTGTGTCCGGGCAGGAAAATATCCCCTACGAAACCATCTACCAGGCCGACCCGAACACCGAACTCGACCAGATCACGCTGCTGCAAACCGGGCGTGATGGCATTTTGCAGACCAATACCCGGGTGCGGATGGAAAACGGCGTGGTCGTCAGTGAGACGGCGGAAAGCGCCGTAGTGGTGCTGGAGCCGGTGAACGAAGTCATCTCGTATGGCACAATGGTGGTGATCCGCACCATCAATACGCCCGACGGCCCGCGTGAATACTGGCGGACGCTGCGGCTCTACGCGACCAGCTACCACCCTGCCGCGCTGGGGGGGAGCAATATCACCGCCACCGGGCGCACGCTCACGAAAGGCATCGTCGGGATTGACCCGCGCCTGATTCCGTATGGCACAGAGGTTTATGTGGAAGGGTATGGCATTGGGTTAGCCGCCGATACCGGTGCGACCCGCCACTCCACCCGCTGGATTGACCTGGGCTACGATGATGAGAACTGGGTCTCGTGGTCGCGGGAAGTCACGGCCTATATCCTGACGCCGGTCCCGGCGAACATTGATTACTTCCCGCCTGGATAAGCGTTTCGCTGTTTCATTTCATCTAACGCCGCAGCCATGACTCAACTGTCGTCGGTGCAACCCCAAAAACCTGCTCCGCCGGGGCGTAATCCCCGATTTCCCCAACCTGGTTGGTCGCCCGCAGCAGTGCCAGCGTTTCCGTCAGCCCGCCTTTGAGCACCAACCGGTTAATCATCCCGCCAATCCAGAAGGGGGTAACGGAAACTTTGAGCGCCGGGTCTGTCGCCTGCCGGTACAGCTCGAAGGCTTCCGCGAAGGTCAGCGCCTGGGTGCCGCGCACGTAAAAAGTCTGGTTCGCCGCCTGCGGTTCGCTATAAGCTGCCGCGACGAACTTCGCAAAGTCCGCCACCGCCAGGAAATGAATCGGGTGGGGCTGCTTGCCAAACACGCTCATCCGCCCGTTCTGCACAAAGCGCGGCATGACATCCATGAAATAAGTGGGGCGGAAAATCGTATAGGTCACGCCGCTGGCTTTGATGGCGTTCTCGGCATCCAGTTTGGCTTTCTCCGCCGGGATATACGCGAATCGTTCCGAAACCAGATAGCCGGAGACATAGGTGATGTGCTGCACGCCCACCGCAGCGGCGGCCTGCGCAATGCGTTTCGTCCCCTGGTGCTGGATGCGTTCCTGGTCTTCTGGTGACTGCCCGCTTTGCAGGCTGATATGCGCCCCATAGCACCCTTCCAGCGCCGCCCGCAGCGAAGCCGCGTCCGCGACATCCCCTTGCACATAATCCACACCGGGCAGGCCGCTGAGTTCGGCGCGGGCCGGGTCGCGGGTCAGTACGGATACCGCGAAACCCGCTTTTTGCAGCGCGGCTGCCACCGGCTGCCCGATTGCGCCCGTGCCGCCCACGACGAGAATACGTTTTTGTGTGTTCATGACCTTATCCTTACCTTGATATATCAATCTTGATATATATAAACAAGGCAAAAAAAAGAGCAAACCGCTCACTTGTTTGCCCGGTTTACACATCTTCGGGAAAATGCGTTTCAATGGTGCGCAGGGACTCTTCCAGCCAGGCAATCATCATCGCCTCGTACCGTGCTCCAAAATCGCGGACAATCCCCCACAAGATGGAATCGTCCCCCAATTCCGGTTGGCTGGCGAGCATCTCACGCGCCTCAACCGGCATCGTGCCGGTATACTCCCGCGCCTGGCGCTGGTGCGCGGCCAGTTGCACCTGAAGTTGAGCGAGGATCGCGGCCTTCCCTGCCGGGCGGGCGAAGAACAGCTTCAACAGCAGCGTACTTTTGCCCGGCTCGACCTGCGTGACCGGCTCGGCCAACCACGTTTGTAACTCGGCGCTGCCGTTCTCGGTGATGGTGTAGATGCGCTTATCCGGGCGTTTCTCCTGCTCCTGAAGCTCGGAAATCACCAGGCCGTCGCTTTCCAGGTTCTTCAGCGTCATGTAAACCTGGTTGAGTCCAGCGTGCCAGAAATGCGCGGTAGACGCCTGTAACTGTCGTTTCAGATCGTAACCGGATAGCGACTGGTAATTCAGGAAACCGAGAATCGCAAACTTCAGCATCACATACCACAGTTTTTATATATCAACATTGATATAATAGGCGCGTTTTCAAATCCTGTCAAGCATTTGGGGAATTTTTGGGATATGGAGCGGAGAGGCTAAAATTTTTCCTTCCGTTCCATGCAAGACTACCTCTACGCCTCCGGTTTGCGCCCGGCAATCAGGATGTGACCCGTTTACGACCACTATCGCCGCTGTCAGTGAGGGTCTGTACCGGCATCGGTGGAGGGGGGATCATTAAAGACCGGTTGCCAATCCGGCATGATCTCCTCCGAGTCGTTATTAGGTGTTAGATTTGTCATCGTGCCGCTAGCAATGTCCACTACGTAAATATCAGAGTCTCCGTCATTGATACCACTGATTGAGGTACTGAATACCACCTGTGTCCCATCGGGTGACCATGATGGATCTCGATCATATCGTGAAGTTGTTCCGACGAATGGATCCGATTGGGTTGTAACAGCGATACCTGGTAGTGTTGTTCCATCGTCGTCTAGTCTTACAATGAAACTTCCCGTCAACCCATTGTAATAGATAAGAATTTCCTCACTTTGCTGTTGCCCAGACCAATCTGGCCCGGCTTCGGTATTCACCGCATAAATAGTAGACTCCTGACCTGTTGCAAGATCGACTATTCGAATTTTAAATGACGATCTAGGTTCTCCACTAAGTTTGGTATTATATACGTAGAGCAGGTGTGTGCCGTCTGGAGACCACGTAGGTTGGATGTTATAAGCTGCGTTATGACCATCTACTACTTTAGTCAACCCACTACCATCAGTGTTGATTATGTAGATGTCAGACCCATTATCGGTGTAACGCGAGAATGCTATTTTATCACCTGTTGGTGACCAGTTGGGGTCAACGTCAGCCACATTTGTTAAAGTCGTATTGTTTAACCCATCACTATCAATGATATTAATACTCAATATACCACTACCCCTGGATACATACGCAATTCTAGAACCATCGGGGGACCAGTTGGGATCAATATTGCTCCAACCGTCAAATGTAATCTGCTGGATGTCTGTCCCATCGTCATTCATTGTGTAGATTTGATCGTTACCTGATCTGTTTGATACAAAGGCAATTCTGCCATTTTGAGGAGGCTGCGTTTGTTGGGCTTCAGCGCGGCCAAACGTAACAACCAACAGCATGATTAACAGATATAACGTGAAGCGTAACATCAGAGACTCCTTACCAGCCGTAATACATGAAAAACGGGCGAAGATTGTCCTGCATCCGGCAGCAGTGCAGGCCGAGGGATGAATCCCCCGGCTAAGATAAAGCCAAGCCCGCTAAAGGGGCTATTTTAGCGCTGCATTCTGAACCCCTTCAGTGGGTTTGGAACGCCTTGCCGGGCATTTCAATGCTCGGCAAACGACCTGCTCCAGTGATCGGGATTCTATACCTACCCCTGAAAACTATCCTAATCCCCTACGCCTCCGGTTTGTGCCCGGCAATCAGGATGTGATGGTTAGCGAAGCTGGCTTCCGGCGTGCCGACTCTTTCCGCCTGCATCCACGCAGCGGCCAGCGGCGGCGCGACCTGGAGCAGTACCTGTAACTGCTCAATATCGAACGGTGTGCAGCCCTGCATTTCCGCCCAATGCACCATCTCATGCCGCTTGACCAGTTGTTCGGTGTGTTCCACCGTCAGCCCGGCGGCCTCGAACAGCGCCACCCATTCACCTTCGGTAAAAACCTGGTTGTGGCTGGGGTCGCGCAGTTGCTCAAACGTGTTGGTATAACACTTGGCGACATAATCCTCCGGCGCGACCTGATCCTGCACCAGCAGCAGCCCGCCGGGACGCAGCACCCGTACTGCCTCCCGCACAAACTGGGCGGCATTCGGGAAGTGATGCGGGGCGATACGGCAGGTCACCAGGTCGAAATGATCGTCCTCAAAGGGAAGATTCTCGGCGTCCGCCAGTTGGAAATCCACATTGGTGATCCCCTGCCCGGTGATGAAATTTCGCGCCGCATCCAGCATATTTGGGGTGATGTCACTGGCGGTCACATGGGCGACATGCGGGGCAAATTTGAGCGCTGTATGCCCACCGCCGGTTGCGATATCCAGGGCAACCCACTCCGGCTGCGGGTCAGCGATGGTGAGCAGCCGTTCGAGTTCGCCCCCTTTAGCGTGAGTCTTGCTGGTCACGTATCCCTGCGCGTACTGGTTAAAGCGTTCCTGTGATTGGGCTTTGCTGCTGCGAGTCATGGCGTTTCTCCTAGTTAATCATGCGGTAGGGCTGTATCACCAGCATACGCCCAAATCGGCGGCGCAAAACAACACGCTGGCAAGGGGCGCTATAAAGAGTCTTTATGGATTACGGTTGGCTACTGGCTCTTGGCCGCTGGTTAGCATCTTAGGCCTTCTTGCTATCGAGCTAATGAGCTAACCGGCTATCTTTTCCCGACGACTCGCCATCCTTTTGGTGGGTTACTACTCTGGCGAAGTCCGCATCGCCAGGGCATACACCACCGGCGTGACATGCTGCACGGCGGCAGGCAGGAACACATCCACCTGAACCGCCACCGCCGCATTTGCGCCCAATACATCGCTCGTTTCCATTACCCGGTAACTGGTGACGCGCTGCGCCTCATCGTATAGAATAACAATCACGCGCACATTGGTGACCGGTTGCGCCGCTGGATTGACCAGCGTCATGAATACACGATCATGCAGGGTATCCACCGGCTGAATAGTCAACGTTTCAACGGTTAGGGGGACAATCACGCTATTTTCCAGAGGTGTTGCGGCGGTCAAGATGGTCTGCACTCCGGCATACTCATCCCAATCCGCTGCGAACCGGACGTGATAGGGCGCGGGCAGCCCTGGCAGTACAAACGACTGTTCCAGTCCAGTTTCCGCTTGGGCCAGGATGCTCCCGTTTTCGCGGAAAAGATACAGGCGCACCGTCACCCGTTCCAACACCACCGGAAGCGTATTTTCGACCACGCCATAGCACACAATCTCATTGGTTGGCACGGCGAAACAGGTCGGTGGAGCGAGTGGCAGTTCAGGCGGGGTAGTGGTGGGCAGTGTGGGGCGGCCATCCTGGGTGAAGGCGGGCGCAACAATCACCACCGCCTGACCGGGGCGCAGCGGTTCCCCGGCGCTCTGCGGATTCGCGGCTTTGAGCGACTCGACCTCGACCCCGAAGCGCAACGCGACACTTTCCCAGGTATCTTCCGATTGGGTCTTGTAAGTGATAGTGGGGCTGTCGGGCGACAAAGTGGGAGCTTTATAGATTATAGACCCGCTGGTAGGGGTTGAACGAGGTCGAAACTGGACAGTCAGGGTGACTGGGGGGTAATGGGTGGGGGGAATGCTGAGGGCGGTATCGCTGGTGGTTGTACATCCGGTGATCCATACACTCAGAAAAGCAGCCAGCAGCCGACGCCAACCCCAGTATCCCATCCGATAGATTATCCCTCGTTATCCAACATTTTCGGATATTTATCCCACATTATACATGGAAGTGACGCGAAAAAGCACCAAAAAACTGACGAATTGGTTTGATTCTGGTAGGATAACAGTACTGTGTACTGGAGATGATCGTATGGGGCAGAAATTGCTTGAAGAACAAGTTGGGGAACTTCTGCGTGAGCGCGGTTGGACGATCAGCGCCGCCGAGTCATGTACTGGTGGGCTGGTAATGCACCGCCTGACGAATGTGCCGGGGAGCTCGGTCTATGTGATGGGTGGTGTGGTGGCCTACTCCAACGCCGCCAAACAGTCGTTGCTGCGGGTGCGTCAGGGGACACTCATCGCGCATGGCGCAGTCAGTGAACAGACCGCCTCGGAAATGGCAACCGGAGTACAAACCCTGTTGGGGACAGATGTCTCGGTGAGTATTACAGGCATAGCCGGGCCGGATGGCGGAACCCCGGAAAAGCCGGTTGGCCTGACGTATATCGGCCTGGCCGGGCCGGATGGCCTGGTCGTGGTGAACCGGCATATCTGGGATGGTGACCGGGAAGCGGTCAAAGCGGCCAGCGCCAGTGCCGCGCTGCAACTGGTGCTGGATACGTTTGCGTAGTGTGTATATCTTCTAAGATGCGTCACCCGTAGCCAACCTCTTGACTCTCACGTTACGTCAGGCTGTAGACTGGCCTGGACTGAGGAAACAAGGAGGTTTTGTGATGCAATTTCAGATTGTGGATACCGAAGCAATTTACCGCCGCCTGCTGGCTACAATGGATGCAGCAGAACGGGAAGCGGACTTTCGGGACACCCTGGTCGCGCCATTTGCGGGCATGATTCAGGTGTTTGGCGGCGGTGACGGCCTGGCGATGTTCCAGCAGTGGGGCATGTCGCCAGGGATGTTTGTCGGAGATGGACGGGAACAGATTATCCGTTACCTGGACGATCTGGCGAGTGCAGGCGCCTGGAAACGGGCGGCGGCATCACTGGAAACCGGATGGGCGGCCTTCACTCCGTATGCCGAGCGGATCGGGCTGGATGCGATTACTTTCGCGTTGTGCCTGGTGCAGACCGACCCCGTACCGGGCGGATATGGTTATGCCGGTTTTGGCGCTATCCCCGGTTGGATTATGACCGTCTATACCGACCCGGATGCGTTCAACCTGGAGCGCGTGGAAGCGGCAACCATCCACGAACTACACCATAACGTGCGTTTCACGCTGTTCCCCTTCAACATGATGCAGACCACCGTCGGGGAATACATGATCGCTGAAGGACTGGCCGAGTCATTTGCGGCGGAACTCTACGGGGAAGACCTGATCGGCCCCTGGGTCACGCGGTTTGATGACTCGCGCCTGGAAGAATCCAGGGCGATTTTCCGCGATAGCCTGAACGTGACCGGTTTTAATACGATTCGGAGCTATATCTTCGGGGATGATGTAGCCGGACACATGGGGATGGAAAAAGTGGGCGTACCCCCCTACGCCGGGTATGCGCTAGGCTATAAAGTCACCCAGGCATACCTCAAACGCACCGGAAAAACCGTTGCTGAAGCGACGCTGCTGTCTGCACAGGAGATTATCACCGAGTCGCAGTTTTTCAGCTAAAATGGCGGGCATCATGCCAGCAGCCAGGAAACCGCCACCGCCTGTACCACAAAAACCCGGCGTTGGCGGTACTCGTTTCCGGCGGCCCGCATCCCGGCAGACATGATCTCAGCGGCCAGGCGATTGCCGATCAACAGGGCCAACCGTCCCGGCAGTTCTGGCCGCAGTCGGGAAATTTCGTAAGAGCGCCGCAGAGCATACGCGCTGACAACGTTCCCTTTCATACGAATGTCGAGCAGCAGCCGCCAGGGGCGCGTATCCGGCCATTCGAGCAGCATATTGGATAAGTCGTCTCCCCAGTGATCTACGGTGGCCGGAACTAAATCTCTAAAGCGATAACATAAAATCCTATCCCCGTGCAGCCACTCTTTTGAGTAATTTGGTATACCTCTCACAATATCCTGCATAATTTCTCCTGACTTAAAATATTATCCGGCAATTTATTTTGTAATGTTAAAATCGCAATAAAATTTTTCACTGCAAATTCGCATGGTTTAAGGGGAAAATGACTCTCTAAAATCTATTTGATTATATCCTATAAATCCACACTCAATAGGAATTTCAGGGAGAATTTATAAATAATTACGATATACAAATGGGCAATTTTTGTTTTAGGTGTGCGGATAATAATTCCATTAAATCTAAGGGTGCAGGGCATGGCTGTACTGGGAGACGTGAATTACAATGTGGACGATAGTTATGATGCGGGGTATATCGGGTGAAAACACGCTGGCAGTGGGTCACACAAATACAAAACCGGAAACGATTCTTCATTACCGCTGTGCTGCTGCTGGCGGCAACCGGGGCGGCACTGATGGGAGTCCTGGCGAATCGGAATTTCACAGTGGATCATGCATTGAAGCTGCTAGGCGCGACTCTGCCCGATGGCGCGTTGGACGTACAGTTTTCGACTCGCGCCACGCCGACGCGCATTTTCTGGCTGCGTTTCAGTCTCGACTCAGAAGACCAAGCGGTGGCATTCTGGCAGCAAGCCGGGATCACGCCCCCGCAACCCGGATTCACACCGTTCCCGCAGCCGAATCCCTATGAGGCAGGGATGGCCTGGTGGCAGCCATTTGGGGAAACGACCAGCGGCAGCTACACCAACACCGGCACACGTATCATGGAGGCACTGGTAGACCGTTCCGGCACAACTGGTGTGGTCGTGTACCTGCGGGTGTATTCGTTATAATCTTACCGGCGCTGTTCGCGTGCGTTCCGCACCCAACCATGCTGGATGGCGCGTGCCTCTTCTACCGAGATGAAGGCATCCGGCTCGATTTTACGGACAATTGCCATCAGATCACCCACTTCGCGGCGGTTGAACACGCAGCGTAACAGCGTCACCGCCCCGTCTCGACCTTCCCCCAACGTTTCCGTGACACCGAACCCGGCCTCCCGCAACGCCAGCGCGATTTCGTGGCCTTGCGCCGCGCTGATGACCGTCGCCGTCACATAACTGGTGATAAACCGCGCCTCAATCCCCATGCCCACGTAGCCGCCCACCGCGAACCCGCCGCAGTAGGCCAGTAGATTCAGGATGTTCGACAGGTCTTTCACCACGTTGGCGATGACTACTGCGAAGATCAGCGCCTCGATAAACGCCAGCGTCGCCGCCAGTAAACGCTGCTGCCGGGTAATAATGACAATTCGCACCGTGCCGAGCGCATTATTGAGGACGCGCAGGCCGAAAATGGTCAGTGCTAGCAGCACGCCGTCCAAAGTCACAACCATGAGTATCTCCTCGCTGGGCGGGAAAGAGGTGTTTGGGCCGAGGCGGTCAATCCCTGAGCCTACCGGGTGTCTGACCGCCGCTTGAGAATGTAGTTCCGCGTGAACCAGGTATGCGCGTCTTTGTCTTCATACGGCATATTCAGTTCATTGAGCCATAATTCATAATCCAGCCAACGCTGCATGTGTTCTTCTTTATAGGCATCCGGCACATGCTTGTGAACACCCTTCAGGCGGGTATTAAAGGACTTAACCTCAGTGACGACTAGCCCGGCCTGTTCCAGCATCCGGCGGAAATCGGCTTCCGGCACGAACCGCTGATAATAACGTTCAATGCCGAGCGGCGCTAACCAGGGGCCGATGACATTTTTAGCGGCTTCTTTCAGCGTCGCCGGAGCCATAAAATGCCCGGCATCGTAATTGATGAGGAAATAACCATCATCGCGCAGGCAATCCACCACGCTGTTGAGATACTTCTGGCGACGATAGACATGCTCAAATACGCTGAATGAAAGCACAATGTCAAAGGGGGCATCCACTAGCCGCCCCATAAGATCATAGGCGTAATCGTTCATGATGGTGGCTTTGAACCCATCCAGGTTACGCCGGGCTGTCACGCAGGCTGCGGGATTGGGTTCGACACCCACGTATTCAACACCAGGGTAGCGGCGAAGGAGTTCAATAAAATTGGCTGCCCGCCCACATCCAACATCCAGAATACGGATTGATTCTCCCTGTTGTTGGATAAACTGTTCAATCCAGTTCAGGCAATACAATTTTGCGGCGTTTCCGCTGGTGAGCAGCGTCATACAATATTTACCCTCCGTGCGGGGTGGTATCGCGGATAATCAGATCGTCAAAGTCGGCAGTCGTACCGTTTTCCACACCGAGCGCCAATGTGCCGCCCAACGTCTCCGCGCCGTCCAGCGCCAGCACAAAGTTGCCGTTGGCGAAGAACGCTAACCTGTCCTGGTACGTGATCGCCGTCAAGTTAATCCATTCTGGCAGCGGGCCACTCTCTGAACCCGGTACCGGCCCCTCGTAATAGGTGACTTGCTGGGTGGCCGTCACATAGCGCACAATGACATTGGTCGAACCATCGGCAAAACGTTCCAGTTCCAGCCGGTAGCCGTGTACGTCCGCGCCGGTCACGCTCAGGGTCGAACGTACGCCAAGCCAGACCGTCCCCGGCCCGCTGGGGAAGCGCACGTCCGTGCGGATATACAGATCAGTCGAGTCGCTGTAGTTGCGCGTATCCCGCCCCGCCCCAAACATGGCCGTACCGATGTTATCGCGGAAGATGCGGAACGTCTCGCGGCCTTCGTGGGTGATTCGTAGGAAACGCTGGTGGTCAGCAGAGGCCGCGTCCGTCAGGTACTGCCCCGGCGCACCCAGGCCATCCCGCCACCAGACATCGGTGCGGAACTGGTCAGCGAAATCTTCTGTCAGGTCACTGCGAAGTTCACGGAAGTCCCGCGCCAACACCTCGCGCTGAAGTTCATACGCAAAACGCGCCCCTTCATTGCGACTGGCGGCAGCTTCAGTAATCAGGCAGTCATCCAGTTCCAGGATGTCGCCGCGTGCGGTGCGGAATTCAATTGTTCCGGCAGCGGGGGCATTTGGCAGCGATTCTTCAAACCGGCTTACTCCGTCGCGGTAGATTTCCAGGCGATCACCAATGAAGGAGATATTTACGTCTTCCCACCGGTTGCGATTATAGAAATTGGTGATGCGGCGGGTCGCGATGACCCCGCCCGCGCCGTCTAACTGCGAGAGAGTTAGGTTTCCAGCATCCATGTCGAGCAGGAGCGACCCGCCGGCATTCTTGCGGATTTCGATCTGGTAGCCGCCCTGCACCGATTGCACCCGGCAGGCCAGCGTCACATCTCGAATCGGCTGCATGACCGGGGTGAGCGTGTCATCGTCGCGCATCTCGACATACTGGTTGCCGTTACTTTCGGTCTGGATGGTCGTCAGCGTGGTGCTGGTGGTTTCCCAGGTACGCGGCAGGCCGGAAATCTCGAAGTGGTCGCTGGCGGATTCAGCGCGCTGCACGATGATGTTATCGAAGCGCACTTCGCGGAACGCGCTGTTGGTTTGCAGGAGAATCTGCCCCGCGCCCAACTGCGGCGAAATCGTATCGTTACCCGAGATCAGAAGCTGCCGATCCAGGTACACAAAAATCCGGTTGCCTTCCACCCAGATTGTCAGGTCATACCACTGGTTGGCCTGGATAGGCGCACTCACCGCCCGCGTGACAAAGCGTTCGGTACTGGGGTCAAAAATGTTCGACGTGGGGGCGTTGCGCTTGAGGCTCAACAGGCCGGGCAGCACTTCCACCACGTTATAACCACCGGGGCAGGCATCCCCGCCGGTGCAGCGGAAGATCATCCGCGCCCCGCCAGACTGCGACGCCAGGTTAAAGCTGAAACTGATGACGATGTCACTGGCGGTGGATTCTAGCCATTCAGGTTGGCCGCGCCCCAGCATCACCAGCGGTTGGTCGAGCCGCGCCTGCCCGATGAGGACGTTTTCCCCGCCTTCCGGCACGACCTGCCAGAATTCCGGGTCGAAGTCCCAGTCGCTGACCGGATTGCCGCTCTCGAAATCCGCCACATACGGCAGTCGCCCGGCGGGAATCGGCGTGGGCGATGGGATCGGCGTAGCCGTAAACGCGAACGTCGCGGTAGGTGACGGCGTATGGGTCGGCGTGCTGGTGGGGGTATTCGTCGCCGTCGGTGTATCAGATGGCGTGTTGGTGGCGGTACTGGTCGCCGTCGGCGTGCTGGTCGGTGTATTGGTGGCCGTTGGCGTGTTCGATGGCGTGTGCGTGGCCGTACTGGTCGCCGTCGGTGTGGGGGTGTTCGTCGCCGTGGATGTGTTCGTCGGAATAGGTGTTTTGGACGGCGTGTTAGTGGGGGCAAGCGCCACCGGGACATCGCGCAGGTTGCCGAAGGCCGCCGCCGATGCCGAAGATGCCGCCATCCAGCCCACCATGCCATCGGGCATAATCACCTGGAACCAGCCGCCATCTTCGCTAATGCCGATCAGAATCAGTTCCGTATCCGCCCCAACGTTCCCCAGGAGTCCATATTGCGTGCCTGGCCCGGTTCGCACCACCACACTCCGGAGCGCCTGTACCACCGGAGTCGCCGGTGTGGGCGTATGGGTGGGCGTCGGCGTTCTGGTGGCAGTGGGGGTACTGGTGAGCGTGGCCGTCGGCGTGGCCGTTGGCGTCTTAGTGGCGGTGGGCGTATCCGTCGCGGTGGCTGTGCTGGTTGCCGTCGCCGTATGGGTCGGTAGCGAGGTGTCTGTTTGCGTGGGCTGTGGCGGAACACCCGTATCGGTTGCTGCGACTACGGCCTGCGTAGGACGATCCGTCGCCTTTACCGCTGCTTCGGCGGTACTGGTCTGCACCAATGCCAGTGCCACGGCAGTTTGTGTGGTGTCCACATCATTATTCCCACCACTGCCTAGAACCAGCACTACCACCACAGCGATAATCGCTATCGCGCCCACGCCCAGTAACCAGACTGGCGGGCGCCCCTGTTGTATAGGTGTGGTGGGTTCGGGAGCACCTGTCGCAGCCATCGGCGCGCTGGGTGTGCGTGTGGTTGGGGCATCGTCCACGTTGGTTCCGCCCCGCCGCTCGCGTTCGGCGTCGAATTTTGCCATCGTCTGGTTGATGGTGTCTTTGTTTTCTTCGCGTTTTTCCACCAGAACATCAATGGTCTGTTGAGCGGCCATCCGCAGCATGGTGGGTGTGGCGTTGATGTCGGCATCCAGGGCGGATGCCAGCGCGCTGGCGAAAGCCGCTGCGCTCTGGTAACGGTCTTCCGGGTTTTTCGCCAGCACCTTCGCCAACACCGAGTCGAGCGCGGTGCTGACGGTTGGGTCAACTTCAGAGGCCACCGGGATTGGGTCATTGACGTGTTTAAGAATCACGGCCATGGGCGTATCGGCTGTATAGGGCAGACGTCCCGTGACCATCTCAAAGACCATCACACCGAGCGAGTAAATATCCGCTCGGCCATCTACATCCCCGCCGAGTCCCTGTTCCGGCGACATATAGCCCGGCGTGCCAACCGTGTAGCCGGTCTGAGTCAGCCCCTGGCCGCCTTCCGTCATGCGGGCGATACCGAAATCCGTGAGGAAGGCGTTCCCGTCGGCATCAATCATGATGTTGGAGGGCTTGATGTCGCGGTGAACCACACTCTGACGGTGGGCGTAATCCAGCGCCGAGGCGATCTGGCGCACCATATAAGCGATTTCATCAGGGGGGAGTTTTCCCCGCCCGAGCACATCCTTGAGCGTGCCGCTTTCCAGGTAACGCATGACGATGTACGGCGGGTCATTAGCGCCATCGTAATCATAAATGGGCAGCAGGTGGGGATGTTCCAGGCGGGCAACTAGGCGAGCTTCACGCTGGAAACGTTCTAATCCCTGCTGGTCGGCAGCAATCGAGCGGTGAATGACTTTGACGGCCACATAACGTCCGACATTTGGTTGGTAAGCGCGGTAAACCGTCGCCATACCCCCCTTGCCGACTTCCTCAATCAGTTCGTATGTCCCAAGTCGGGTACCGATCATGAAAAAATAACCCTATTTTGCACCCCAATATGGTCATTATTCTAGCACACCCCGCCGGAGTCCGCACTTAAGGTACAGGGGAAAATCACTTTTTCCACCCCTCCCTAACCCTCCCCGTAAACAGGGCGGAGACTGGTCAGGCAGGACAAACAAGTCGTCCCCGCTGGCGGGGGAGATTTAGAGGGAGGCAAAAAGACCCAAAATGGTCATCCATGTGAAATCTCCATTTGGATGCAATCGCCCGGATCACGGTAGGGCGTTCGCTGTACATCCTCCGCCCGTTGCGTTACAATTGCGCTGTTTGTCACAATATCCTCCGTGAGGGAAAAATGCCTACAGACAACCATAAACGGCTCGTCATACCCGGCCCGGTGGAAGTCCGCCGGGAAATCCTGGACGCACAGACAGAATGGATGATCGGACACCGTTCAAAAGCGTTCGCTGATCTTTTTGCCCGCTTGCAGAGCAAGCTCAAACAGGCGTTTCTGACACAAAATCGCGTGCTGGTCAGCGGCTCATCCGGCACTGGCCTGTGGGAAGGCGCGTCGCGTAACTGTATCCGTGATGATCGTAAGGCGCTGCACCTGGTCGGCGGGGCGTTCAGTGAACGCTGGGCAGAGGTCAGCCAACTGAACGGGAAAACGGTGGATGTGCTGGAAGTCGAGTGGGGGCAGGCACACACGCCGGAAATGGTCGCCGAGGCGCTGAAGAAAGATTCGTATGACGCGGTGTGTGTCGTCCACAATGAAACCAGCACAGGTGTGACCAACCCGATTCAGGCGATTGGGGAAGTGGTGCGCCAGTACGACGATACGCTGCTGTTGGTCGACAGCGTGAGCGGTTTCCTGGGCGCGGAACTGCGGGTGGATGAATGGGGCATTGATATCGCCCTGACTTCTTCGCAGAAGGCCTTCGCGCTGCCACCAGGCATCGCCTTCGCCGCTGTGAGTGACCGGGTGCTCAAACGCGCCGAACAGGTCACGAATCGGGGCTACTATTTTGACTTCCTCGAACTCGACAAGAGCCTGCAAAAGAACAATACGCCCTCGACACCGCCCGTCGCCCTGATGTTCGCGGCTGACAAGCAGCTGGACGACATCCTGGCCGAAGGGCTGGAAAACCGCTGGGCGCGGCATCAGTCCCTGCGTGACATGACGGCAAACTGGGTCAACCAGCGCGGTTTTGGCTTTTTCGCGCAGGAAGGCTACCGTTCTCCCACCGTGACGACGGTTGCTAACACCCGCGATATTGACGTGAATACAATGGCCTCTTTCATGGGGGACAAAGGGTTCAGCATGGATAAAGGCTACGGCAAAATTAAAGGGAAGACCTTCCGCATCGCGCATATGGGCGATATGCAGACGGATTTCCTGGAAGAAGTGTTGACCGGCCTGGACGCCTTCCTGGGGGTATAAGACCATGACTCAATTTCATGTACTTGTACCGGATAACGTCGATCAGGCGGCGCTGGACATTCTCCAGAGTGCCGGAGACATCACCGTAACTGCCCCTGGCAAGATGAGCCGTGCCGAGACGTTGGCCGCTATCGGGGATGCCGACGCACTGATTATCCGCAGCGCCACCAAAGCTGACGCCGAACTCCTGAACGCAGCCAATAAGCTGAAGATCATCGCCCGCGCCGGGGTGGGTGTGGACAACGTCGACCTGGACACTGCCACGCTGAAGGGTATCGCGGTGGTGAATACGCCCGGCGGGAACACCGTCTCCACTGCCGAGCACGCCTTCGGGCTGATGCTGGCGTTGGCGCGACATATCCCCCAGGCGCACATCTCCATGAACGAGGGTAAGTGGGATCGTAAAACATTCATGGGGAACGAACTACGCGGCGCGATACTGGGTATCGTGGGTTTTGGCCGGATCGGGCGGGCGCTGGCGAAACGGGCGCAAGCCTTCGAGATGACCGTCGTCGCCCATGACCCGTATATCGCGCTGGACATCGCTGAGGACTTTGGCGTGGAACTCATCAGCCTGGATAATCTGTTCAGCCGTTCCGACTATATCTCCCTGCACAGCCTGGTGACCGATGAAACCCGCCATATGATTAACGCCGAGAGCATCGCCCGGATGAAATATGGCGTGCGGATTGTGAACGCGGCACGCGGGGCGCTGATTGACGAGGCGGCGCTGGCGGCGGCGATTCAGAGCGGGCAGGTGGCCGGGGCGGCACTGGATGTTTACGACCCGGAACCGCCCGCCAGTGATAACCCGCTTCTCAGCTTGCCGGGGGTGGTGCATACGCCTCACCTGGCGGCCAGCACCGATCAGGCGCAGGTCGCGGTGGCCGTCGAAGCAGCGGAACTGGTGATACAGGCGCTCAAAAAAGGGGATTTCCAGAACGTTGTCAACCCGAACGCGCTGGGGTAGGCATTCCGAGCCAATTTGTAAAATCCCATTAGCACGGTGATTCTTTCGTAGGGGCGCACCGCCGTGCGCCCCTACATATTTCCCTTATCGCGGTTGTCTCTGCCTCAGGCCGGTTTGTACGCCGTGATGCGGGCGCTGAAAATGCTGGGCATTCCATCCTGGCGCGGCACGATACCTTCCGCATTCACCTTGCTCACCACCTGAATATCCACAAATCCGGCGGCCTGCATCCGCGCGGTGTAGTCGGCCACGTCAATCGCGCCGGTCACGCATTCTGACCATTTTGCCATGTCGGCTTTGAGCGCGTCGCTGAATTCGCCTTCGGTCACGATGTCGCTGATCGAAACCCGCCCGCCCGGTTTGAGGACGCGGAAGGCCTCCCCGAATACGGCGGTTTTATCCGGTGACAGGTTGATGACGCAGTTCGACATCACCACGTCCACACTGTTATCCGTCACTGGCAGGGCTTCAATCTGTCCCCGGCGGAATTCCACGTTATGGACACCCATCTGTACCTTGTTGGCGTTGGCCTTCATCAGCATCGCCGGAGTCATGTCCACACCAATCACATAGCCGGTTTCGCCCACCTGACGCGCGGCCAGGAAACAGTCAATCCCGCCGCCACTGCCCAGGTCAAGCACGGTTTCGCCGGGGTTCAGGCTGGCGATGCTCACCGGGTCGCCACAGCCTAACGAGAGGTTGGTTACGTCTACCGGCAGCCCTTCCAACAAGGCGTTGTCATACAGCGTCGCCGAGGGTGTATCGCAGCCGCAGTCTGTCGCCGGGCCGCAGCAGGATGATGTATTCTCGGCAATCGCACCGTACCGTTCCTGAACCGCGCTGTGAATATCGTTCTGAGCCATGTTTCAATCCTCCATATTGATAATCTTCGATACGATGGTCGAAAAAAAGAGAAGGGTTAATCCTTCTTCACGGGTATCTCGCTGATCGGTACGAGCGTGTGCGATGATTCCGGCGCAAAAGTCCGCATCAACATGCCGCAGCAAACCGTCACGCGCTCCTGGTTGAGCGCGTAGTAACGGAATTTACCTTCCTGGCGCACGTCCACCAGCCCGGCTTCTTCCAGAATTTTGAGGTGATGGCTGACCGTAGGCTGCTTCACCTTGCCGCCCAGCTTATCCACCAGGTCATTGACATTGAGCCACGCACAGCACAGGTGGCTCATGATCTCCTGGCGCGTATCGTCGGCCATCGCCTTCGCAAAGAGTACCGTATCGTCCATCATGATTCTCATTATATTGATATATGTCAATATGTCAAGGTGTTTGGGGTGTATTTTTTTTGCCTGTAGACCATTGATTTCTTTGCGGGCGAGATAAAATCGAGTAATTTAAAGTACAAGGAGATAGTCTATGAGTAATCAAGATAACAGCACAAATAAAATAGTCTCAAATTTAATTCATCGTATTCAAACTACTGGATATACCGCAACAGCAACTATTGGCTATTCCATTATCATTCTTTCCACTTTAGCCGAACTGTCAACAACAACCGGAAGTTCAGGGATGCTCCCAGCAGTTATTGGTCTTTTTGCCGGGGGATTCTGGGACACGGTTGGTGGCCCTTTACTTGAAATGCTTTGGAAAGGAAATGAAGATGGAGAAAACGATGATCAGAAATTTGTCAGATTGTTCAAAGAGTTCGAACGACAAGTAAAGACTCTCGATCAGGCATCATTCGAGCGCCTTAAACAACTTTCGAAACAACTTGAGAATCACACTAAGGTCATTGGTACATGCCTCGAACTCAACAAAAACGAGATTAATCAAACTATTCGCATATCAACGGATAGGATTCTTGCAGAAATTAGGGAATCTAAATATCAACAACCCGAAGAAATATCAATCGCCCGTGCAAATGAAGATGAACTACTTGTACTCGTCGCCACATTTCGTGGACAACAGACTAACGATGCGGCGATAGTGCTGTCAGAACAGATCAAGCAGATACTAAGTAAGGCTGGAATAAAACGTGTTCGTGTTGAGTCCCTATCACATATTCTTGGCGATGAAGAAGATGGGGTTGCGTTAGCCCTGCTTGTCAAATTCAATGCTAGTCTAGTGATTTGGGGGCGAGATACTACATCCGGGGTTGTGATCTCACATTTGCGTCGTGTGCATGTCGATGGCTTGTTTGTCACTCAACAAGAACTGCTCAACCCCAATGCCCCAGAATTCTTCATTGAGATGAATCAAAATATGCCTTCGTTTCTAGCATGTGGGGCATTAGTTACAGTAAGTGATACACTCAGCGCGAATCGTCGTTATAAGGATGTTATTAAGTTAATCACAACTATTGATCAGATTTTGCAGAAAAGCAGTCCTTTAAGCGATAGTGCCAGAATGGTCTTGCGTTTTGCATACTCGAACATGGGTTATGCACATTGGGCAATCGGGCAATATCATAAAGCTGTTGAGGCCTATTCATTAGCAATAGAGGTGGATAATGCTCTTGGGACGCAGGTCGCTTTACCTTACATGAACCGGGCAGTAAACCATGGACACTTGGGAAATTACCGACTAGCTCAGTCAGATTTTAGCATTGCTGAACGCCTAATTGATACCATATCGGACAGTGCGGCATCTTTGTATTTTAATATTGCTGTGTCATATTCAGAACGAGGCGATACGGAAAAAGCGATTGATTACTATATTAAGGCGGATAAAGTCAAGAATGGTATCTATATTGACGCTATACATAACCTCGGCATACTATTTCTCAAAATGGGTAAGCTAGATGAAGCTATCAAGCACTTTACTCGAGTAATTGAAGCGTCCCCAAATCATCCTTACGCTTATTTGAACCGAGCCTCGGCGCATATTGAGCTTGGACAATATGACGAAGCTATCACGGATTGCACGGTTACAATTGACCACGGCACAAATGAACATCCGGCATATTTGAATCGTTCAAAAGCTCGGCTATACCTCTATCTAAAACAACTTAGAGATATTGACATTGCGGATATTGAGTCTGACTTAGATGCTGCAATACAACGGCAGAAAATAATGACTCCCGATGAAATATTCTGGTATGGATTGAGTTTTCGTGGAATTGGGCGAGTTGAACAGGCGTGCGAATACTTCACAATGTATGTCCGAACTGCACCAAATGGGGAAAAGAAAGAGCAAGCCAGACAAGCCATAAGGGAGATGAAGTGTAAGTGAGTTAATTTTTCCTAGGATCGCATACTCCCTGAAGGTACTTCCAGCGCCTCCCAACAAATTGACATGCTAGGGATGCAGCCACTTTTTACCGGTGATGTGTGTATTGTATGTAGATTGAGAATGGATGCGATGCTGACTGATAAGCCAATTAAAACCCGTCGTTTACTGGTGATTCTGCTGGTCGTCGCGCTGCTGCTTTCCGGCGCGGCTGCCGCCCAGGAGAGCGCCCCTGCCACCTATCCCACCCAGACCGCACTGGAACAGGCCGTGATTACACGCCTGGATCGCGTCAGCCTGGCGCAGCGTTTCCGGGGTGTGGGGGAAATCCCGCCGCCCCCGCTGACCGCGCCACTCCACACCGTCGGAGAGCAGGGGGTATTCCAGGTGATCGGCTCGGCCTCCAACGAGATTTTTTCCGTCACGGCGACGCTGCGGGTGGTGAGTGACCACCTGTATATCTGGGTGGATGACCGCGCCGACATCAATGAGGGTGATCTGGCAGGACTGGCGGCTTCTTTTGAAAGTGAGATTTACGAACCAGTGCGCGATCTGTGGGGCAGTGAAGCTACACCCGGCATTGATGGCGATACCCACCTGTACGCGCTGTTCGCCTATGGCGTCGGGCCGGGGGTCGGGGCGTACTATTCGAGCAACAACGCTTATCCTACGGCGGTGATGCCGGATAGCAACGAACACGAAATGTTCGTCTTCAACCTGGATACGCTGGGAACTGTCGGCCTGAATACGGTCTTTATCCACAGCATCATCGCTCACGAGTTTCAACACATGATTCGGGATAACATGCAGGCCAAAGACTACTGGTTGAATGAAGGATTTTCCACCTTCACGCAGCTTTACCTGTATGGCGAGGCGGATGTCGCGCAGCAATTTCTGGTCGCGCCGGGGACGCAGCTCAATACCTGGGCGGAAGACCCCGCAGGCCGCCGGGCGAACTATGGCGCGGCGCTGCTGTTCACGACGTATCTGTATGAGCGTTTCGGCCTGGATGCGCTGCACGAACTGAGTGCAGACTCCCAACGCGGGTTAGCGGCGGTGGACGCGGTGCTGCGGCGGCGCAGTACGGATGTCAACACCCTGTTTGCCGATTGGGTGCTGGCGAATTTCCTGATGGACACGACACTGGCGGACGGAGAGTATGGCTATGACCTGCTCCCGACCAGCCGCTTCATCCACATCACGCCCGAAGTGACCGCGACAGCCTATCCGTTCATGTGGGCGGGGCAGGTGAACCAGTATGCTACCGATTATTACGTATTCAACAAGCTCCCCGATTCGCGCCAGATGACGATCATGCTGGAAGCGCCGGAAACGGTGACGCTGCTGCCCACCGCGCCCTATAGTGGCCGCGCTATGTGGTACAGCAATCGGGCGGATTTCAGTGAGACGACGCTCACCCGTGCCTTCGACCTACGGGAGGTGGGGAAAGCCACTCTGCGCTATCAAGCGTGGTATGCCCTCGAAAGCGATTGGGATTACGCCTACCTCATGGTGAGCGCGGATGACGGCGCGACGTGGGATATTCTGCCGACGAGCCACACCATCACCGGCGATACGAACAACGCCGCCTATGGGCCAGCGTATACCGGGGATAGCGGCGGCTGGATTACTGAAAGCGTCGTGCTGGATGCCTATGCCGGGCATGAGATTCTGGTGCGGTTCGCGGTGATTACCGATGATGCGATTACCCAGCCCGGCCTGGCGCTGGACGATGTGCAGATTTCGGAAATCGGCTATTTTGATGATTTCGAGACGGCGGATAGCGGCTGGCAGGCTTCCGGTTGGGTGTGGATTGATAATGTTTTACCACAATATGCCTGGGTGCAGGCAGTGCAGCGCATCGGGCAGGGTGTCACTGTAACGCGCTGGCTGACGCAGGGCAGCGGGACATGGACTCTGCCCCTGGACGCGGAAGCCGACCAGGTGATTATCGCAATTTCGCCTCTCGCCGAACAGACCACCGTGCCGATGTCCTACACCCTGCGTGTGGAGTGAAAACTGGTCAGGCCTGAATTGGACATCACCACTCGTGACCAAAACAGGTATACTGAGTTGGTTGAATGAAGGAGTTTAATCGTGACCAATATCATTGAACCGGATGCGATCCCACAGGTGGATGCAAACTCGGATGGATGGCAGCCCGACCCGAAACACCCCCGCCGCCGTCCGCCCTGGATTAAGGTGCGTGCGCCTGGTGGCGAAACCTTCGAGCATGTTCAGGGGTTGATGCGCAGCAAGACACTGCACACCGTCTGCGAAGAAGCCCTGTGTCCCAATATTGGGGAATGCTGGGGCAGTGGCACGGCCACCTTCCTGATGATGGGCGACATCTGCACCCGTTCCTGCGTCTTTTGTGACATCAAGACTGGGCGGCCTTCCCCGTTGGATTGGGCTGAGCCAAATCGGGTGGCCGAGGCGGTGCGGGCGATGGGACTGCGCCATGTCGTGATTACCAGTGTCAACCGCGACGAACGCGCCGATGGCGGTGCGCCGATCTTTGCGATGGTGATTCGCCGGATTCGCCAGCTTCAGCCCGGTTGCAGCATCGAAGTGCTGATCCCCGATTTCAAGGGCAACCGCGACGCGCTGAAAATCGTGATGGACGCCCAGCCGGAAATCCTGAACCATAATGTGGAAACCGTCCCCCGGCTGTTCAAGATGGTGCAGCCGCAGGATCATTACGAATGGGCGATGACGACCCTCGCCAACGCCAAGCAGATGGATCCGCTCGTACTCACAAAAAGCGGAATCATGGTTGGCCTGGGCGAAACCTTCGATGAAGTGACTGCCGTGATGCAAGACCTGGCTGATCGGGGCGTAGACATCCTCACCATCGGCCAGTATTTACAGCCAAGCAAGCAGCACCTGCCGGTGGCGCGTTTCTATCTGCCGGAGGAATTTGACCGTTTCGAGGTCATCGGCAAGGAAATGGGCTTTAAGTGGGTAGAAAGCGGGCCGCTGGTTCGCAGCAGTTACCACGCCGAACAGCAGGTGCGGGAACTCTCCAAACTGGACTACATCCATGTGCGGAGCGAAGCGTAAAGCGTTGTCATCAACTGGCGTTCACTCGGCGAGATGAACACCGTTTCCAGTGGACGCCAGAAATATCATGCCCCCTAATTTGCCCGCTATCAAAACCCTGCCATAATGAGCATACCGCTTGGTCTCAGCAACAGGAGAATAATAACGATGCGTCGAGTGTGGTTAGCGATAGTGTTTGTGTTGCTTGGCGTTATTCAAGTCGCAGCGCAGGACAATGTCTATGCGTTGAGTTTTGAATACGATTCCAATAACGATTCGTATTATGCTGAAGTTGAAGTCGATATGGCCGCAGGCGACACGCTGGAAGCCACCGTAACGGGCGGCGAAGACGTGTACTTTTATGTCTACACCGACTCCGAAGACCTGTACGAAGGCGACTCGTTAGCGGACTTTGTAGCCCAGGATGACGGCGTAATTTACGTCGGTGTCGAGTCGGCTACGGAGGCATCCGGCGAACTGATCGTCGTCAGCGGGGGCGAGATGTCCGGCGCAACTACGCCGACCAACCAGACGACTTCCAACATGGCCGCCAGCACGGTTGAGGCGGGCGACTTTGCAGAGACGGATTGCCCCTTTGAAGTCCCGTCCGGCGTGCGGGTCACGTGCGGCACGCTGACCGTCCCGGAAAACCGGCAGACGGACAACGGCGCAACCATCCAACTCGCCGTCGCCGTGATTGATGCCCGCAGCGGGAACCCGTTGCCCGACCCGATCTTCTACCTGGAAGGTGGTCCTGGTGGCAGCGCATTGGCCGGGGTGGATAGCTGGTTCAACTCACCGTATGGCGAAGAGCGCGACATTGTGGTGTTCGACCAGCGCGGCACGGGTTTCAGCGAACCGTCGCTCAACTGCCCGGAAATGGACACGGACGACTCAACGGATGCGGTTGAGGCCTGCCGGGATCGGCTGCTTGCCGAAGGCGTTGACCTGACCGCCTATAACAGCCGTGAAAACGCGGCGGATGTCGAGGCGCTGCGGCTGGCATTGGGCTACGACCAGATCAACCTGTATGGCATCAGCTACGGCACACGCCTCGCGCTGACCGTCATGCGCGACCAGCCTCAGGGAATCCGGGCGGTGGTGATTGACAGCGTGTATCCCCCCAATATTGATACGAATTACAACGTCACCACCGATACGTACCAGCTTATCAGCATGATGTTCGCGGATTGCGCCGCCCAACCGGACTGCGCGGGGGCTTTCCCCGACCTGGAAGCGCGTTTTTATGACCAGCTGGACGCTATCGCCGATAACCCGCCACAGGTGACGAACGCCGATGGGGAAACGGTTGATCTTTACCCCGAAGATGTCATCAACACGCTGGTTAACCAGTTAAAAGATACCGCCCTGGTGAGTGCCATCCCCGCCTCGCTGGATGCGTTCGCGTCCGGCGACTACGACACCTACATGGATCTGGCGACCAACGGCGCAGGAACCAGCACAGACGGCACGAGTCTGGCGCAGGAACTGGCGGTGGAACTGAGCGCCGATGAACTGGCGCAAATTCAGGATATGGCCGCGCAGAATGACACGGCGGGAATCGCCGACTATCTCAGCGGTATGTTTGATCTTTCAGCCGAGGAAGCCGATCAGGTTGCTACCGGATTCGTCCAGCTTGGCGGCAGCATCGGGGCGGTTGGCAGCGTGGAGCCGCCGGATATTGACGACGACAGCGAAGGCATGAATATGAGCGTCCAGTGCAACGAGGAAATGCCGTTCATGACGCTGGATGAGGCGTCCGCCCGCGCCGAAGCGGTGGATATGCCCGATATTGTGCGGCAGGCGACTTTTGCCGTCAGCCAGAGCGAGTTTGACAGTTGCGATGTGTGGCCTGCCGGAACCGCTGACGCGATTGAGGACGAGCCGGTAGTGAGCGACATCCCGACTCTGGTGTTGGCCGCGCAGTACGATACAGCCACTCCGCCCTGGTGGGCTGACCTGGCCGCTGAGACGCTGAGCAATAGCTTTGACTTTCACTTCCCGCTGGTGGGGCATGGCGTGATTGATGGCGGCAGCTGCCCCATATCTATCGGTCTGGCGTTCCTGGCTGACCCCTACAGCGAGCCGGATACATCCTGTATTGCGGGGATGAACGATCAGTTTTACGTGCCATAAAGATGTAGAACAGCGTATCGAAGCTGAACATGCGGCGGGCTAATCTTGCCTGATTAGCCCGTTTTGCATTTACAGAAACCGCAGCACACTGTTGGGATGGGTTCGCTTCAATTTGCGATAGCCGATACACAGCGGATACAGGATGAGAATCCCCAGCACGAAAGCCAGGTAGCAGCGTATCAGTCCCCTCCCGACGAATACCGTTTGCGACGGTAAGATGCGGGGAATAATCAGGCCGTAAATCAGAAGGTGAGCCGCATAAAAGAACAGGGCGGTTTGCCCGAATACCGTCAGTATGTGGCCGATCACCGTTGGCAGGATCAATCGTTGGAATCTAAGAAGCGCAGCCAGAATAAGGAGTGCCAGGGATAAGTAAAACAGGATGTAGACCAGGGACGGCGGCTGTTTGTTCTGGATGATGAAGTACACGGGTTCCCAATCCGATTGATACGGCAGGAAGTTGCCATAGCCTCTTACTAACCGCAGGATGAACCATATCCCCAGCCCGGCAACGCCCAACCAACCGATTTTGAAAGACAATGTGATTTTACGGTTGATGAGCAGCCGCCCGAAAACATATCCCACTAACCCCAATGGCGGCCATCCTAGTATCGGGTACTGAACAGGAGGGAAAACACTCGTATTTTGCAGGAAAAGCAGTTTCAGGAGCGGATATTGCGTGCTGAACTCGGCCAGACCCATTTCCTGAACGATCCCGGCCATCAGGTACAATCCCGTCGGAAACACTACAACGATCAGGATGAATCCGACCAGTGTGACAACCCACACCGGGAGCCGCCGGAGAAATGCCAGCATCACCAGCGCTACGCCCACCGCTGAAAGCACGCTCAAGGTGGGGGGGGACTGGTAAACCCCCACGACGAGCAGGGCATCCAGCAGGAATAAGACGACGGCACGAACCAGCAAAAAGCGGGTGATCTGCCACTCTGTCCAGCCCCGGTTGCGGCGACTGGCCTCAAAGAACGCCACACTGGACCCAGCCAGGACGTAAAAAATAGGCGTGGCGATGTTCGTGAGTATGCCTGAGAGGATATGCGGCCAGGACTCCAACTCCGGTTTGATGCAGTCATAACTTTCTGCAGCAATCCCGCTCCGAGAAAAATAAGCGGCGTGGTCAAGCGCCATCAACAGCATGGCAATGCCCCGCAGCATATCCAGCACTACAAAACGTGAATTCGTTTTCGACTGTACGGTGGAAACGTTGGCCTGGAAGATCACAGAGGAAGCGGACACGATCACATCCCTTATACAATTGCGATCCTAATTCCTATGTTGCCTCATTAGCCTTTCCAGCAACTAAAAACGATATAAATCGAATATACATTAGGCTACGACTCACCTCTGCATAGTAGATCCGTCCGCTAGGCATTGAGCAACAGCTTTGACGATCACTTCCGGTTGGTTGGGCATGGCGCGATTGGTGGTATCAGGATGGCCTTCCTGTATGCCCTCAGCAGCGTGCCAGAGCACAACATTGACCCTCTTTCCGGACCTGCAAAACCCCGTGTTTTTTCACCTCTTTTTGGTCCATTTTCAGGCGAAAAACCCTTGCAATTTGCGAAACTTTGTTCTATAATTAAATACATCGAAAAAATGTCGGATGTGTCACTGATTCCACCTCAAAAACGTACCGAAAGTAGAACAACTCACTCAACGATTGGCTAGTGGAAAGAAGGGTCAGCATGTCTCCTGCCACCCGCAACACGAATTCCGATTGGCTGCGACTTGTTCAACTGAAGTTGAAACGATTTGAGTTAGAAAGCGTGCTTTCCTGCGATGAGCAGGTCAATGCGCACCAATCCCATTCAGCAGAGGTCACAAAGGCGCAAGGTTGGCAAAGCCACCCGTACTACTGCGCCCAGAAGGCCGGATGAATAAAGACTCCCATAATTTCCTTGACATTTTTCATAAAAATCTACTACACTGTTCAACATAGCCCTATGGTCATGTTGTTTGAATAACAGATCCTCCCCCTGCAAGCGGTGAATCAACAGAAACAGGCTGTGGGCTAGATCGTCATTACAATTGTTTTTTTAGGAGTTCCAGGCATGTCTGAACGGATTCGGGGTACAGTGAAGTGGTTTAGTGCCGAAAAGGGTTATGGCTTCATTACCCCAGAAAATGGCGCACCGGATATTTTCGTTCATTACTCAGCTATCCAGGGTACCGGCTATCGCTTGCTGGAAGAAGGCACTCTGGTTGAGTTTGAAGTCGTGGAAGGTGCGAAGGGTAAGCAAGCGAGTAACGTCATCCGCACCTAGTTCTTTGCATTATTTTGATAATGCTTATTCGGGCCTATCATCAGATAGGCCTTTGTTTTAGTATCTATCCGTAAATTGACGCCCCTAACCTCACCTCTGGTCGCTGCGACCATTTTCCCCTCTCCAAATTAGAGCGAGTTGGAATGAGGTCAAACTTAAAGGGGCTTTATGGATAATTCAAAGGCTCACCATGCAACTCAAACTGATACAGGAAACCACTGAAGCAATTGCCCGGCAGGCAGGCGCGATCCTGCTGCACTACTTTGACCAGCCCCACCAGGAAAACACCAAAATGACCAATATAGATATGGTCACGGAGGCCGATACCGCCGCTGAAGCGGTGATCGTCGCGGCGCTACGCGAAGCGTTCCCCGATCATCACATCGTCGGCGAAGAAGGCGGTGGCATGGGCGCTCCGGCAGAGACCGCCGACTACTTCTGGTATGTAGACCCGCTGGACGGAACGACCAACTACGCCAATAATCTCCCGATTTTCAGCGTCAGTATGGCGCTGGCCGGGCGTGACGCTCATCCACTGGTGGGCGTGGTGTATAACCCGGTGGCTGACGAGATGTTCAGCGCCGTGCGCGGCGGGGGCGCGACCCTCAACGGTAGGCCGCTGCAGGTTTCGACCAAACCGACTTTGCAGGCCAGTCTGTTAGGGTCGGGCTTCCCTTACGACAAGGCGACTGATCCGGATAACAACCTCAATCGCTGGGGTGCGTTCCTGGTGCGGTCACGCGGGCTGCGGCGGTTAGGGTCGGCGGCGCTCGATATGTGTTATGTCGCGTCGGGGCGGTTTGACGGTTACTGGGAAGGCAAGATGAACCGCTGGGATTTCCTGGCTGGGATGTTGTGCGTGCTGGAAGCCGGTGGCCGGGTGACGGATTACAGCGGCGGCGAGGGTGACACCCTGATGAGCGGCAAGCAGGTACTCGCCAGCAACGGCCTGATCCACGACCAGATGCTGGCGGTTATTCGTGAAGCGGGAGCAGTCACGATCAGATCATGACTCGTGTGACCCGGAAAGCGCCGTCACCAACCCCAGGATGATATAGATCCCACCGGAAAAATAGCGTTGGCCGCGTAAAAATGCCCGGCTGCTGCGCAGCCAATGGCGCAGGGTGCCGGCTAGCACCGCATAAACGCTGTCACTGACGATGCCCAGCCCGACGAACAGCAAGCCGAGTAGCAGACTTTGAACCGCCACCGATCCCCTGGCAGGGCTGACGAACTGGGGCAAAAACGCGAAAAAAAACAGGGCGAGTTTGGGGTTGAGCAGGTTGACCACCACGCCCTGGGAAAAAACCTGGCGCAAGGTAGCGGACTGGGGTTGTTCAACTTGTTCGGGTAGTGAACGTTCCCGCAGTTTCTGGATGCCCAGGTAGATAAGGTAGGCTGCGCCCAGGTACTTCACGATGCTGAAGGCCAGGGCACTGGATACCAGCAGCGCGGACAGTCCCGCCGCAGCCGCCGCCACATGAAACAGGGTGCCAATTCCCACACCAAACGCGGAAACAATCCCGGCAGCCCGCCCCTGGTCAATACTGCGAGCCACGATATACAGCACCGCCGGGCCGGGCACCAGCAGCAGTGCCAGGGCAGCCGCCATAAATACCATTAGTGTCGCGCTATCCACCATAGTGTCCCTCTCTTTTTCTGTGTCTGATTGTGTATCTCGCATTCTAGCGCAGGGCCGGAAGGATGGTATAGTGCCACACCAATATACCCACCCTGCCCAGTTGTGATTTGCCCTGTTTGGCGAGGTGAGTAGATAGCTTTTCCTCGCATAGCTAAATGCCGCCCACCCCAGTCTTTCTGGAGTCAAACCCTTTCTTTACTGTCCCCCAATTAATAGGTGAGTACGGTTTTAATTTCTCGATTATAATGAGGTGAAATATGGGGCTATCTAGCTCTATATACGGATACGCTGGCAGGTGTAAAGCATCATGGAACTCGTTTTTGGTGGGATGCTTGTCTTTGGCATCGGTTATCTTTTGCTGATGATCCTCGGTGGCATTGGCGAGATGACAGATTTTGGCGTGGATGGTGTGCTTGACAGCCTGGGGCTGGATGCCTTATTCGGTTTTGAGGTCGGTGATGCCGCCGAAGCCAGTGGTCTGGGATGCAGTGTGATTGCGGCATTTCTGGCCGGGGCTGGGGCGGTTGGGCTGACCGCATCATTGACGGGCTGGAGTTTTCTCGAAAGTCTGTTAGCGGCGCTGGTATTCGGTTTCGTGCTGGCGCGGTTGACGGTGGTCGCGATGCGGTTTTTATACCGCCAACAGTCTGAAAGCGTGCATTTTTCATCACGCGATCTGATTGGGCAAAGCGGGCGCGTCACGATTGATAGCGCACCCGGTACAACCGGCGAAATCATGCTGGAATATGGCGAAGTGACCAAGTATCCGGTGAAAGAAGCGGATAACCAACCGCTCCACCGGGGTGATATAGTTGAAATTGTGGGTGTGGAAGGCCGCTTCCTGCAAGTCAGAAAATTGACCGGGTGAATAGTGCGGCTTTGCTATTTCGGGGCTTCACGCCCGGATTTATTAAAAATCATACATTATGTATGACCGATTAGCGAGTATGCGAAAAGGTAGAAGAACATGGACAATCTAGCGATCATCATCATTCCCGGCGTCATCCTCTTACTGGTTATCGCCCTTATTTCCTGGCTGACCCGCTATTACCATCGCGTACCGCCGAACCAGGTGATGGTCGTCTTCGGGCGCAAGCAACCGCGCATGATTACCAACGGCGGCGTGTTTGTGGTTCCCATCCTGGAAAGTTTCAAGGTGCTTGACCTCACGATTATGACCATCAAGACGGAAAAGGATGAGGTATATACCGTCAGTGGTGTTCCGATTCAGCTCGACTGGGTCGCCCAAGTGCAGATTGACCGGGATGAAGCCGCGTTGCAAACTGCTGCCCGTGCTTTCCTGGATAAGAGCCGCGAGGAAGTGCGGCGCGTGATTGAAGAAACCCTCAGCGCCAATTTCCGGGCGATTGTCGGCCAGATGTCGGTCGAAGCGATCCATCGTGACCGTGACGATTTTGTGCAGCGCGTCCAGGATTTGGCGTCGGACGATGTGGCCGCGATGGGCGTGCGCGTGATCTCGATGGGTATTGAGGAGATTACCGATAACGAAGGGTATTTGCAGGCGATGGCCGCTCCGCAGATTGCCGCCGTAAAGCGAGATGCCGCGATTGCCCAGGCCGAGGCGGAACGAGAAGCGCGTGTCAAGGCGGCGGTTGCCCGGCGTGAAGCGGAGCAGGCCGAACTCGATGCAGAGCGCGAAATCCTGGCGCAGCGCGAGGCGTTCCAACTGCGTGAAGTGGAAGTCAACAAGCGCGTTGACATGGAAAAAGCCTCATCTGACCAGGAAGTACAGCAGCGCCGCGCCCTGGCGGTGGAACAGCAGCAGGAAGCCGAAGTGCTGGTTCCGGCGCGGGCCAACCGGCAGGCGGTAGAGATTCGCGCTGAGGCGGATCGGCGTCGGATCGAGATTGAGGCTGAGGCCGAACGGAATCGAGTTACCATTACGGCGGATGCCCAGGCGCAGGCCACCCGTAAACAGGCGCAGGCTGCTGCCGAAGCCACCGAGAAAAAGGGTCTGGCGGATGCCAAGGCGCTGGAAGCGATGAAAAAAGCTGAGGCGGAAGGTCAGATCGCCCAGGCTGAGAGCGTCCGCGCCCAACTACTGGCCGAGGCTGAAGGCCGCCGTGAACTCGCCGCCGCCACCGCCGCTGAAGGGTCTATCAACCTGCGCCAGTTCATCATTGCGGAGGTTCTGAAAGCCGACATCGCCAAAGCGGAAGCTATCTCAACAGCACTGTCGGGGTTGGGCAACAATGTACGTGTGGTGCAGTTTGGCGGCAATGGTCAAAACGGCGGGACGGGCAACACCTTCATGGATATGATTATGAATATCCCCGAAGTGGCTGAAATGTTCCGCACCAAAGTCGAAGCCCTCAGTGGCGAGGATTTCGCCCGCACGGTTGACCGGGTTGCCGACCTGTTCAATGCCCTCAAAAACGCTGATGACGCAGCCACAACCCTGCCGGAAGAGGACGCATAGCCGTTTAACTGGATCACCCATCGTATAGCCAGTTAGCCTCAGTGCTAGCTGGCTATTTTGTTTAGACCCTGGAAGAGGCAACAGGCAGGTAGGGTCAGGGTCTGCTGGGTTCGCAACCTCCGCCCGGTTGTGATTTGCCCGGTTTAGCGGTACAAATAACCACAATATGGGCTGTTTTTCTGGCTACTGCCTGTCCAGCGGACGGCAAAAATGCCGTCCCTACGCCTGTTCTTGAGAAACCTACCGGATATAGCCCTATCCAGCTATTTTTTCCTGACAACTGAACACTGACGACTGAGAGTGTACTGGGAGCGACGAGGAGTAACGGTATGGACAAGCGAATGGTGACGTTTATTCGGGCGCTGCGAGCCGCCGGGGTGCGCATCTCACTGGCGGAAAGCCAGGACGCCATGTACGGCGTCGAGACGGTGGGGGTCAGCAACCGGGAACAGTTTCGGGCGGCGCTGCGAGCGACGCTCGTAAAGGAAAGCCGCGACCAGGGCGTGTTTGACTATTTCTTCCCGCTGTTTTTCGGCTCTGGTTCGCCCCCCATGAACGAAAACATCCCCGGTGATCTTTCCCCGCAGGAACAGCAAATGCTGGAAGACGCGCTGCGTTCCCTGATGGGCGACTTGCAAGCCCTGCGCGACCTGATGAACCAACTGTTGGAAGGCAAGCCCTTCAATAGTGACCAACTGGAACAGATGGGGCGGCAGTCCGGGTTGCAGCAGGGAAACGAGATGTACCAGCGCCAGTGGTTCGAGCGCCGGATGAAGCGGCAGGCGGGCCTGCAACAGCTTCAGAAACTGCTGGATGAACTGCTCGACATGCTGCAACAGATGGGCATGAGCGAAGCAGCATTGGAACAGCTCCGCCAGATGTTGCAGGAAAACGCCCAGGGCTTGACCGATCAGATTGCTGATTATGTGGGCGCGTCGCTGGCCGAACAAATGGCAAGCCGCGAACCGGAACCAAAACCGGATTTGCTGGATGTCCCCTTCACTCAGTTAGGGCAGCGGGAAGTCGAGGCCATCCGCGACGAAATCCGCCGGTTAGCCGCACGGTTGCGCAGCCGTGCATCACTGCGGCAGCGGCGGGCGCGTGCCGGGCAGATTGACCCGCGCCGGATGATGCGGGCGAACATGCGGTACGGCGGCGTGCCGGTGGAACTCAAATTCCATACGCGCCATGTCAAACCGCGCCTGGTGCTGATCTGCGACGTGAGTACGTCCATGCGCTACTGTGCCGAGTTTCTGCTCACGCTGATCTACGAACTGCAAGACCAGGTCGCGCAGACGCACAGTTATATCTTCATTGATGACCTGACCGATATCAGCATGGTTTTTAAGGAGAAGCAGCCCCAGGAAGCGGTGAGCGAAGTCCTGTATCAGAATCGCCCCGGCTACTATAACACCGACCTGGGCAACAGTCTGAACACCTTCAGGCGTGACCATTTCGGCACGGTGACGAGCAAAACGACAGTGGTGATTCTGGGGGACGGGCGCAATAACTTCAATAACCCGCGCCTGGATATTACCGAGGATATTCAGATGCGGGCGCGGCGGCTGCTGTGGTTCTGCCCGGAGCCAATGGTCCAATGGGGAACTGGCGACAGTGACATGCACCATTACGCCCGTTTTGCCGATGGTGTGCATAAAGTCAGCAACCTGCGGGAACTGGCCGCCGCTGTAGACCAAATCCTGGCGGATGGCTAAAACGACCAAGTGTCACCTGTCATAAGAAATCAAGCCGGTTGTAACTGGTCAATCTCTGAGTATGCCCCTTATCCTTAACTCCGAGAGAGGAAAGGGAGGGAAGAGATGAATGTTTTGCTGGCGTACGCCACTACACATGGCTCCAGCGCTGAAATCGCGCAGTTTATGAGCAAGGTGCTGCAAGAAAAAGGACATACCGCGAAGGTCGTTAATGTCGAGCATATCAACACCATCGAAAATTACGGAGCCTTTATTCTGGGGTCGCCCATTTACGCCGGAAACTGGATGCCGGAATTTTCCACGTTTCTCAAAGCATTCGGTTCCAGGATGGCCGCACATCCGGTATACCTGTGGGTGTCGTGTATCCGCGTTCTGGAAGAAAACGGGCAGGAACACGTCCTGGAGTTTTACCTGCAACATGACCTGTTGCGCGAGGTGAAAGTGCGGGAGGCCGCCACCTTCGCTGGGAAACTCAATCTGGAAGAAACCGATTGGAACGAACGCTGGACTCTGGCGGCGCGCTACGACGGTGGGACCTGGCCCAGTAGCTTTAACGGCGATTTCCGCAACTGGGAGGAAATCCGGCAATGGACGGAACGGGTCGCCGAAGAGCTGCACAACGAATCGTAATACACGGATGGAGCCACTTTTTAGTGGTGTGTGACCCAGATACAGCGATCTGTTATACTACTGTCGAGAAGGTCAGAAACCCGGTTTCGTGCTGTGAGACAGGGTTTCTTTGCCAAGCTTTCTGCCCTGGTGGATGAGTTTCGATAACTATCAATCAGCGGCGGATGCAAACAGATGGTTGACGACTGATCGTTCGCCATTATCCACATCAAAGGACTGAATTCTTTCATGACTGCAATACGCGAACACCCTGCACAAATCCGACCGGCTGCAAACCAGACTGGGGCTGAAGCGTCACCCCGCCCCAACCTGTTAATTGGTCTGTCTATCCTGAGTGCCGCCGGACTCCTGGCGGGTCTGGTCCTGGCGCTCACATATGCCGGGACTGATGCCATTCAAGGCGATGTGCAACGGTTATTCTATTTTCATGTGCCGTCCATTATGGGGGCGTTTGTCGCCTTCACGCTGGGACTGATTGGCAGTCTAGGGTATCTGTTCACCAACCGGGCGTCCTGGGATCGGTTGGCGCTGGCAGCGATTGAAGTCGGGTTCGTGCTGGCGCTCATCAATGTGCTGCTCGGCTCGATCTGGGCGCGGCCAACCTGGAATACCTGGTGGACGGATGACCCGCGCATGGTGGCTTCTGCTGTCATGATGCTCATTTGCCTGGCGTATCTCATGCTGCGTCATGGGCTGCCGGATGGCAATCGGCGGGTGGCGGCCGTGCTTGGTATCGTGCTGATGGGTGCAGTCATCGCCACCTTTTTGATTACCCGCCTGCGGGCGGATACCATTCACCCGGTTGTCATCGGCCCCAGCCCGCAAAACAGCGATAACGTATTCGGCATGACGCCACCTATGGGTATCACTTTCGGGTTCAACATGGCGGTATGGGCGCTGCTGCTTGCGCCGACGCTCATCTGGTGGCGGGTGCGGCTGGAGAGACTGGCAGAGCGTGTGAACCGACTCAACAGGGGTGAAAGGGCGAACCAGTGACTTACCTTGAACAGGAGATTGCGGAACAACCGGACGTGATGCAGCGGTTGCTCGCTGCCGAATCCGCGCACGTAGCCGAGATTGCGCGGGCGATACGCGACTTTAACCCGGCGTTTGTATCTATTGCGGCGCGTGGCACATCGGATAACGCCGCCCGTTACGCTCAGTACCTCTGGGGCGCTTATGCCCGTCTACCGGTTGCGCTGGCGACTCCCTCATTGCACACGCTGTATGATGCGCCGCCTGATTTGTCCCGCGCATTGGTGATTGGGGTATCGCAGTCCGGGCAGGCCGAAGATGCCCGGCGGGTGTTGGCCGATGCCCGCGAACAGGGGGCATTCACCCTGAGCATCACCAACGACCCGGATTCACCGATGGCGCAGACCGCCGCCCACCATATCTCCCTTCAGGCCGGGCCAGAGATCAGCATTGCGGCAACCAAGACCTATACGGCGGAACTGACGGTTATGGCGATGCTGGCGGGCGCATTGACCGAGAGCGCCGAAATCAGGGACGCCCTGCAACAACTCCCGGCACTGGCGCGGGAGACGCTGCGCCTAAGCGAGCCGATCAGCACCTGGGCGGAACGCTACCGTTACATGGCGCAGTTTGCGACCATCGGGCGCGGCTATAATTACTGCACTGCCTTTGAGGTCAACCTGAAGATCACCGAACTGTGTTATATTACCGGCAGCGGTTTCAGCGAGGCGGACTTCCGGCACGGCCCGATTGCCATGATTCAACCCGGGTTCCCGGTTATCACGGTTGCGCCCGCCGGTAAGACCCTGCCCAAACTTGTTAATCTGCTAGAAAAGCTGAACGAGCGACACGCTGAAAATCTGGTTATCAGTAACGATAATACCGCCCTGGCACTCGCCCATAAGACGATGCGTTTACCGAATATCCCGGAGTGGCTGTCCCCGATTATCGCGGTGCTGCCGGGGCAGTTGTTCGGTTTTCGTCTGGCCCAGGTGATGGGGCATCCGGTGGATAAACCGGAGGGGTTATCCAAAGTCACCGTGACGGAGTGAAGCGCTCCCAGCGACGAAATCGCTCGTTTGTGCTATAATCACCCCCATACGCTGGGGGGATACAGCATGGAACAGAAAACGTACCTGAGTGAGGTGCTGCTGCGCGCCGAACTCGCGGATTTGATTCGCTATCTCTACCGCAAACGGCTGGCCGAGGAAATCATCGCGGATTTTGAAGCGGTGTTTGCCCGCCAGCCCGCCCTGGAAACCCGCCTGGGGATTATGGCGCACTGGGTAGACTTCTTCCGGGCGCACAAGTACCGCAAGATGATGCGCCGCCGCCGCCCCACCCACAAAGAGCGCATGACGGCCTGCGCCGCCTGCGGCTACCCGGTTTCCCACCGGCATCACCTGTGGGACATCGCCACACACGGCGAAAACACCATGACGGTGCAGGTGTGCGCCAACTGCCACGAACTCTATCACCTCATGTATCATGCGCTGGCGCGGGATTCGAAGTACAGCCGCAAACTGGTGATTCACATGCTCGCGTCCGGGCGAGTCGCGCCGGAGGTGGCGGGGCAGGTGCTGGACTGGTGCCGCGCGACGCTGCGCTACGAGGCCGGGAACGGCTGGTTAGAACCGTACAAGACCAGTGATGAATGGTTAGAAGTCACGCTCTATTGGAGTCGGTTTGGCGGTGGGCAGGGCGCGGGTTAAAACTGGAAACTATCGCGGTAGCGCACAATTTTGCGGTCATAGTGAATGATGAAGGATTTCAACCGGTCTTCCAGCGTGACCCAGCGTTCGCTCTCAAAGACTTCGCGCACGGTATCCAGGTTTTCCGTCACAAAATCCAACTGGCGCACCGGGTAATCCCCGTAGGCGGTATGATAGGCCGCAATCGGGTAGATGCCCATATTCTGCATCCCCGGCAGGAATTCGTTCATGATAAACTGATAGTAGGGTTCTTGCATCCCCAGCCGAATATCATAGCGAAGCAGTATTTTGTAACGAGGCACAATTTGCATCGAAGGTGTACCTTTTCCACCGGCCTATCGATAATCTGATTGTATCATGGGGTAACACCGTCACCAAATGAGAGGTAAGTATGCTGGAAATTGATCGGGCGATCCTGTTCGGGTTGGCGGCGTCTATCGGGATGCTGGTGTTTGTGCTGGAACTGGTGCGCCAGCGGCGGCTGCGCGAGGAATACTCGCTGCTCTGGCTGGCGACGGCGCTGGTGCTGATCTTATTGAGTATCTCGCGCCCCTTGCTGGACGTGCTGGCGGGACTGGTGGGAATTTATTACCCGCCGAGCGCCCTTTTCGTCGTCGCGTTGGTGTTTATTTTGCTGATGCTGCTGCATTTTTCAACTGTGCTGACCCGACTGGCACAGGAAAACAAGGACACCGCCCAACAGCTTGCCCTGCTACGCTGGGAACTGGAACAGGCGCAGCAGGCGTTAGCCGCCCGTCCGCCCCATGCCGAGCAGCAGCAGAATGACCAGCCCGGCAGTGTAAGCGAAGATCACGCCTAACCGCCCGGAAAATGGGTTGGCGTCGTCCACCACCAGAGTATTCGGGTCGAGCGGGTCCGGGCGCAGCGTGACCTTCGGGCCGAGAAACCACGCCAGGATAACGCCGCCTGCCAGCCCGCCGATATGCGCCCAATTGTCTATCCGCATCGCGCTGCCGGCGCTGTTCGCCAGCAGGCCGAAGATCAGGTTAATTACGCCCAGGTTGATGAGACTGCGGCGCTGTGCCGCCCCGGCTGCCCCCATCATTTCCTTGTGCTGATATAGGAAAATAAACTCTGCCCCCAGCACAGCGAATACCGCGCCGGACGCCCCCACCGAGTACGACTGCCAATCCCCCAGCAGGGCGCTCAGGAGTGATCCGGTCAGGCCGCCCAGCAGGTAGATGGCGGTAAACCGGGGTGCGCGGAAAACCGGCTCCAGACCCCGCCCTACCACATAGAGAATGTACATATTGAACGCAAGATGGGCGCTGTTCGCTAAAGCCCAACCGCCGGACGGTGCGTAGATACTGGCGTGCAGGAACATCGAAGTAAACAGCCGGTAATATTCGCCCGCCTGCAAGACCAGCTGTGGACTATTCGCCCCCCAATCCAGCAGTGACCAGTTCAGATCCACCGACAGCGCCCGCACCACAAAAACCAACACATTCACAGCGATCAGGATATATGTCGCGGTGGGGCGCGCCAGTTTGACGTGCCGCCGCGGTCTTTGCGGGGCGTTTGGGTCGGGCGCGGGACGCGGTGTGGGTGGCCGCATGTTGTACAGCGGGTGCTGCCGTTCGGGTTTGGGGGATAGGTTATCGGTCATGTTCGCTCAAACAGACGACAGCCGCGTACCGCAGCACACATCCTGTCGCGTTTATCCTTTCGTAGGTAGGGGGTATTTCTCATCCCCAATCGGCCAGCAGCGCCGCCAGATTCTCATAGACCCAATCGGGCTGAATGTCGCCAGTTTCCAGTTCCTCGCGCCGGGTGACGCCGGAGAGCACGAGGAGGGTGGGCAGCCCCATGTGCAGCGCCCCGGCGATGTCGGTATTCAGCCGGTCGCCAATCATCAGAGTATCGTCCGGCAGTGTACCTAGGGTATGCAGCGCCGTGCGGAACATCGGATCATACGGCTTGCCAATGATGGTCGGCTGCTGGTCAGTTGCGGTTTCCAACGCCGCCAGGACACTGCCCGCGCCGGGGACAAGCCCTTCGGGGGTGGGAAACGTGCGATCCGCGTTGGTGCCGATAAAGGTCGCCCCCGCCCGGATGAGCAATGCGCCCCGCTTCAGCTTTTCATACGTCAAATCGGGATCCATTCCCGCAACTACAAAGTCCACATCCGTGTCGCAGACAGTGAATCCCGCCCCGCGCATGATCTCCCGCAGGCCGTCCCCGCCCACCACATAGACTCGCGTGCCTGCCGGAGTGCGTTCCTGTAGATAGGCCGCCGTCGCCATGCCGGAGGTAATCACCTGTGTTTCCGACACATCTGGGACACCCAATTTTGCCAGTTTCGCCACATAGTTCGCCGGGGTTTTGCTGCTGTTGTTGGTCGCCAGGACGAATGGGATCCCCCGCGCCCGCAGCATATTCAGAAAATCCACCATGCCCGGCAGCGGCTCGTCACCGCGCCACAGCACCCCATCCATATCCAGGATGACCCCAGTAATATCCGAAAAACCCATCTCAGCCTCACTTTGCTGGTCGGTAATAGGCGTCATTGTACCTGATCTGCCCGGTTTTAGTAGGGGAGCGTCGCCTATATATGGTTTCTTTTGGAGTCCAAATAATGGAAACTGCCATCAATCCGTAACGGGTACTGGAATCATGATTCCCTTTTTGCTGGGTACTTGCCTGCTTCGAGCAGTGCTTGATGTGCCCTGACGCGGATTTCGTCGTTGAGCTTCAAGACAAATACGGTAACGCGGCCTTCTGGGGAAAGCGGTATGATACGTGATCCTTCTAAGCGAAAATGGTCATCCCATGCTTGCTGACGCGGATTATAGAGCAAGGTAATTTCGCCGGTTTCGACATCGAACGAGCCGAAATCACTGCCTTTCGCCCGGTTACAGTCTAAACAGGCCAGGCACAGATTCTCAAGCACGGTTTCACCACGATGTTTCTCCGCAATGATGTGATCCACCTCATGGGTGTATAGACTAACGTCCTGGGGTAACAGGCAGTATTCACAGCATCCATTGGCCCGTTCAACGACCTGACGGCGTAAAGATTCGGGGATGTACGTCATTCGCCCTTCATCGCCTGGTGTGCCTTCGCCTTAAGCAGCGTAACGAAGTGATTCATCTGGCTGGCTTCATCCAGTTCGGCGTGTTCCTCCAGACTGAGCGTGCCTTCACGGTTGGCATCCAGCAGATAGCGCAGACGTGCCTGGGCCGCCTCGGACGCATGGAAGGCGATGATATGTTCGGGAGTAGGTGCTGATAGCAGGAAGGTCAGCACTTCTTCCTGGATACTGGCGAACGCGGTGTAGTCGCTCATGGGTTTCACATCCTCACAAACGCTTTCATTCTATTGTACACCAAGCAATTGCTTCTATCGGACACTTGGAATTTCGAGAAGTTTCAATATCTGCCCGGTTTTAGCAGGGGGTCGTCGCTTAGATACGCGGCGACTTCCCCGTCAGGCGCGTGAAGAACTGGTAGCCCATCCAGCGGAATGGCTCCGGCGGGATACGCCCGTAGTCGGCCTGATAGAATGGCAGCCCGCGATAGGCTTCATCATCCCCACTGTACATCTGGGTGAGAATCTTCCCGGCCACGTTCGCCAGCGTCACGCCATGCCCGCAGTAGCCCACCGAATAGTAGATGTTGCGGTTTTCGCCACGCACGCCCAGCAGCCAGTTCCGCCGCAACGTGATACCGAGTGTGCCTGTCCAGCGGTGCTGGATGGGCAGGTAGGGTGTATCTGGGATGTAATCCGTCATCGTATCACGCATCTTCTGGAAGGCGTGCGGCGCTGAGTCTGGCGTGCCGGGGTAAGCGGTACGGTTCTTGAACAGGTACGCGTAGGATTGGTTGCTGCCGCCACCAAACACAACGTTCCCCTCGCTGGTCAGCACCGAGTAGGAAATCCGGTCCAAATCGTCGCTGTACCCGGCGAATGACCGCCAGCCCAGGCCGGTCTGCTGTTCGGCGGTCAGCGGGGCGGTGGCAAATACATGCGAGTGCAGCGGGAACACCGCGTCCTGGAAATAACCGAGTTTGCCGGTGTAGCCGTTTGTCCCCAGGACAATCGCCTTCGCCCGCACTTCGCCCTGAGGTGTCGTCAGGGTGATGGTGCTGCCTTCGCGGATTTTCAGCACCGGAGTCCCTTCGTAAATCTCAACTCCTCCCTCAACCAGTACCGGACGCAGCCCGCGCACCAACTGCGCACCGTTGATCTGCCCCGTGCCGGGATCAAGTACTGCGCCACACGCGCCGCGTAAATGGAGTTTTTCTTGCAGCGCCGCCGAGTCGAGGTATTGGGTCGGGATGCCGAGCGCGTTCAGTTGCTCGGTTTCGGCGTGCGCCGCTTCTGCCCGCGCCGCGTCAGTATATACTTGCAGCGTGCCGTCTACCCGGTGGCTGACATCGAGGTTATGGCGCTGGATGATGTCCAGAATCATCTGAATGCCCTGGCTGGTCATGTGATACACCTGTGCCAGCATCTCGTCAGTGTATCCGGCATGGTCGCTCAACCAGTTGAGCAGCATCCCACCGTTACGTCCGCTGGCGCCGTTCGCCAGGCTTTTCGCTTCCAGCAGCGCGACGCGCTTTTCGGGGTAGCGGCGGTTGAAATGGTAGGCTGTCGAAACGCCGGTAAACCCGCCACCGATGATCGCCAGGTCTACGTCAATATCCCCCCGCAGCGGTTCACCCGGCGTGTAGGGCGGCGACTGTTTGACCCACAGCGCCTGATTGTCGTCTATTTCGAGTTTTTCAGGGAAGAGAGCCGGCGCAACCGGCCATGTCAGGGAGGCGACCTGCGCCGCACCCATCAATAATTTTACGGGTAATTTTTCGCCGAAAGCCATGCCGATCACCTTTGATATCGGGTATTTTATTAAGTGAAACTATGGCGCATTTCTAACGCAATTTATGTATCACAATGGCGCGGAATCGTCCTATACCATTAGAGAGTTTCGCGATTCGCTGCGGGTGTAAACCCTGCAGGACTCTGTCTGGACGTGGGAAATGTGTAGGGGCAGACACATTGACCTGCCCCTATGCTGCGAATTATTGCCCTTCGTAGGGAACGAATACCACCCGGAACAGCTTCGGCCAGCGTTTGCCGGTGAGCAGGAACTGATCGTTTTCCACGTCATAGGCGATGCCATTCAGCACATTGTTACTGCTGGCGGTCAGCACCTCAATGAATTCTTCCTGTGTCAGGAGTTGGCTGGCGTCAATCAGCCCGGTGATCGCCCCGGTGCTCTTGTCAATCCGATAGATAAGGTTCGTCTGCCAGACATTGACATAAATCGAATCGCCCACACATTCCATTTCGTTCAACAGGTCAATCCGCTGTCCCCGGAAGGCGTATTCGCTGACTGGATCGCCCAAATACGTCACCACCAACGTATTCAGCACCTCAAAGGTTTCTGGGTTGCGCTGCGTAAGCGTGTCGGTGCCATCGCTCATATAGAGCGACTCGCCGTCATAACACAGCCCCCAACCTTCCCCTTCGTAGTCAAAGGTGCCGACCTGTTCGAAAGTATCCTTGTCGTAGACAAATGCGATCCCGGCCTGCCAGGTTAGTTGGATCAGACGGTCATCCACCAGTGCCAGACCCTCGGCAAAATAGGCGTCATCTACCGAAACCTGCTGCACGGCCTCGCCGGTTTCCAGGTTCACCAACCGCAGCGTGGACTCGCCACGTTGACCAGTGCTTTCGTACAATTGGCCGTTATCCAGCAGCAGCCCCTGGGTATAGGCGGCGGTGTCGTGCGGATAGACTTCGATCACCTGTGGCACCAGAATTTCCGGGGGTATTGGGGTCGCAGCGGGAACTTCGGTGGTTTCCGCCTCAGGGGTTGACTCCGGGGTGACGTCCTGCGCCAGAGCGACGGCGCTAGCGGCTAGCAATACAGCAAACAGCAGGATCACAATTGTAAAGCGACGTACCATCATTTTTCTCGAATCTCCTATCCATATACGCGCTGTGGAATGAGGGCGGGAGCAGTCATTTTCAGCGACGTACCAGCAGCGACCAAGATCAAGCATGTCCGGGCGCGGTTGGCTCTCAGCGGCTTTGTCGGTAACTTCTAACATCAGCAGGAAAGGCGTTTTTCCACGACAAGCATAGCAGATTTACACCGTCCCCTTCAACAGTGACTGGCGGCCAGCACCGTTCAACCTGTTAGCAAACCCCGACAATTGTTTCGGGAAAACAATGTTTCCCTCATCCGACTCTGTGATAGAGTCAGATTATTGGAAACTGCTCTGCCACTGCCGGGAGAACACCTAAACCAATCATGCTTTACGATATCACCCGCACCATTTCGTCGGCACTGCGCGTCTGGCCCGGCGACACGCCGTTTACGCTGACTCACGTCATGCGGCTAGCAGATGGCGACTCGGTCAATCTGACAACTTTCACGACCACCGCCCACCTGGGAACACACGCCGACGCCTATTATCACTACGAAGCGGATGGCGCTCACCCGGCAGCGATGCCACTGGATGCTTATATTGGGAAAGCGCGAGTGGTCACTGTGAGCAAGGGGGATGGCCCCTTGTTCCCGGCGGATTTCGACCATGTTGACCTGACCGGGGCGGAACGGTTGTTGATTCACAGTCCTGTCAGCGACCTGCCCGACGACCAGTGGCCGGAAACCTTCCCGTATCTAAGCGTGGAACTGATCGCATGGCTGGCCGGGCTGGGAATCCGGTTGATCGGCCTGGATTCGCCTTCGGTGGACGCCTTCACCAGCACTGATCTCCCATGTCACCACGCGCTGAACCGTCATAAAATTGTGAATATTGAGACATTACAACTGCGCGGCGTGCCCGACGGCCAGTATGAACTGGTCGCGCTACCGCTAAAGCTCGCTGGCGCGTGCGGTTCACCGGTACGCGCGGTCTTACGCCCACAAGCGGAGTATTGAGGGGAAAACAACATGCAAGGTTTCGCGTTGATCTTATTTGCTTTGTTCGCGCTTGTCCTGGTCGGCCTCTATCTGGCAATTCGCCGTGAATGGGCGAATCCAGGGATGGTTGCTGGTGGCGGCATGGTGTTGAGTATCTTTCTAATGATTCTGACTTCCCTGGCGCAGGGTAATGTGCCACTGCAAGCGATTGTGGTCGGTATTGTGATTGGAGCGGTTTTTAGCGGGGCAACCCTGGCGGTAGCCTGGTACTTCCACTCGCAGGAACGCCGCGCCGCCTATACCGAAGGCGAATATTACGAAGAGGGCTAGGTGACGCCAGATTAGCCCGCTATTCGGAAGCGTAATCTGGCAACCGTTTGGTTTTAACGGCGGACGCCCAAAGGGGCATCCCTACGATGGGGTTTTGTAGGGATAGGGCTTGCCCTGTCCGCCAAAACCTGACCCACCGAGTCGTACTTATGACCTGATTAAATGCTTAACCTCACAATTTCCCGGCGTGGATTCTTATGGCACGCGGTTCGGGGCGTCAAGATTGTGAGCCATGTTCCGGGACGCGCCATCCCCGCATGAGACATACCCCGCCCAGGCGTACACTTTCCACTCTCCGGCGGCATCCTGCTCCATGCGTTGGTAGATACACACGCCGCTGAAGCCCTTATCCTCGGCATACGTGGCGATAATATCCACATCAAAATTGGGGCCATCCGGCGCCGCCCGACGGAAAACGGCACTGAGCATCTTGCCCCATTCCGGCGGGGTATAGGCGTTGATACAGGCCGAAACGCTCCCATCCGGGCAATTGTCACGGACGTAGGTTTGCAGGTCATCACTCAAAAGCGCGAAGGCCGTCGGGTCGTCTTGCTGCCGCACCGCCTCTACGAATTCCAGCGCCGCCAGATACGCCGGGTCAGTGTTCTGCGGGGTCAGTGCGTAAGTCACCACAATCACAATGAGAATGCTGACGATGATCGCCAGCGCGATAATCCAAATTCGTTTTGATTGCATATTTCCTAAACCTGCTGATACGTTAAGAAATCATCAGTGGTCTGTGGCGTTTTGATTCGGCCTTAGAGCCGATTTAAAAATTCGAGATTTTTCCCGTAGGGCATGATATATCATGCCCCTACCCAGCGAAGACAGTGAATATTCAAACAGCCTCTACACGCCTGCTGACCACTGACAACCGATCACTGAAAACTGACATCGAACCACCGACGTCTGAAAATTGGATTATAACGACTCAGCAAGGGCTTGCACATGGCGAAACAAAAAACGGGCTGCCCCAGCAGCGAGCAGCCCATCGTGATAATCTCTTTTGCAGCCCGTCACGCTTAGGCGTGGTGCACGGCAGTTTCATCCTCTTTTGGCACATACACCGCGCCCGGACGATGTCGGTAGAAGAAAAACGCGAGTGCCGCGATGAAGGCGAGCGCGGTTGCCACCTGCGAACTGTTGATGGTCGTCCCTGGCAGGTACGCCACCTCAACACGGAGGAATTCGAGCAGGAAGCGGATAAAGGCATACTGCGCTACATACAGCAGGAAAATGTCCCCTGGGAACAGGCGGTTTCGGTAGCGTAGGAAGATATTCAGCAGCACGATAAACGCCAGGATGCTCCACAGCGATTCATACAGGAACAGCGGGTGGAATTTAGCCGTCGCCACCGGGAATTCCACCGTACTCGTATACGGCGCGACCCGGTGCGCCGAGTCAATCGTAATGCCCCAGGGAAGGGTTGTCACCGTCCCGTAGAGTTCCTGATTGACGTAGTTCGCCCAGCGGCCAATGGCCTGCCCTATCGGCAGTGCTACGGCTGCGATGTCCAACCACGGCCACAGGCGCATCCCACCATCCGGGAAGGGCGCACCGGCATCCCCGGCGAACCACCGCCGCACGATGGGGATAAACGACAGGGCAACGATCACCACCAGCAGGATACCTAACACGGTTGCCAGTGTGTTCTGCCCGGTAATCCCGGCAATCGCTACCAGGATGCCGATGATCCCGGTGGGAATCCACCACCAGCGTGAAATGAAGTTGGTGAGCGGGTTATGCCAGCGGCTGAAATACAGGTACGCGCCCAGGAAGCCGCCCAGCACCGCGCCAAAGATGCTCAGGCCGCCGCTCCAGATCGCCAGCGGGCCGTTTTGCAGGTCGCCAAAATTCTGCAAAAACCAGGCGGTATCCATGCCCCGTTCGATCAGCGTAACCGGGGGGAACAGCACGAACCACAGCCGCGCCAGGATAATGCCGGGGATAATCGCCCAGGTTAGCGCGCCCCAGATATGCTCTGGGTCACGATGATCGCGCTTTGCCAGCCGCGCAGCTACCATTGCCGCAATAATCATCCCGGTGACGATAATCAGGCCGTAGTAGCGAATTTGAAACTGCTGACCAAAAAGTGCCAGTTGAACATATTCGCTTTGAAAGTCCATAACCAAAAAACCTTTCTGACTGTGATCTCATGCAGTTGTCTGCTTGCGCACTATTTTACTCATCCACGAACCGGCAGGATACCCGGCGAAATCGCTGCACGAGTATACCCGATTGTGGCGGCAGATACCGCTACCCAATTTTGACGAGTTGGGGCGCTATTTTTGACGTGGCTTCATGAGAAATCGGGAAAATTGCTCATCGAATTGACAATAGTATAACGCAAGCGCAGGCAGTAGCCCAATGTTTGGGGCACATGGGGCGTTTCATTCTGGATACGATGATTGCCGACCAATAAAGCCGGAAGGGAGAATCATGAAATACGGCGTACATTTACCGAACTTTGGCGCTTTTGGTGATATTCACCGGCTGCTTGACCTGGCACGTAAGGCCGAGGACGCAGGATGGGATGGGTTCTTCCTGTGGGATCATCTGCTGTTCTGCGAGCTGGATCAGAATGCCCACGTCGACCCCTGGATGACCTTAGCCGCCGCTGCCGTCCAGACCAAACGCATCATGCTGGGAACACTGGTCACGCCTTTACCACGCCGCCGCCCCTGGAAAGTGGCGCGGGAGACGGTGACGCTCCAGAACCTCTCCGGCGGGCGGTTGATCCTCGGTGTCGGGCTGGGCGACCCGGTTGAATGGGAGTACCGCACCTTCCACGAGGCGGACGACCCCAAAATTCGGGCGGAGAAACTGGATGAGGGGCTGGCGATTCTGACGAATCTCTGGCAGGGAAAGCCGTTTCGTTTTACCGGGCAGCATTATCAGCTGGAAGACGCCACATTTCTACCCGCGCCTATCCAACCGATTCCGGTCTGGGTGGGGGGATACTGGCCGCATAAAGCGCCTTTTCGCCGCGCCGCCCGCTATGACGGCATGTTCCCCGGCGTCACAAATGCCCCTATGACGCCGGAACAATTAGGAGACATCCAGGCCTATCTGCAAACGCAGCGGGGCAGCAGTACCGCGCCATTTGACCTGGCTGCCGGGGGCGTCACGGCAGGCGGACGTAACGACGATCAGGATATCGTCGCTGCCTACGAACGGCTTGGCGCGACCTGGTGGATTGAAGACATCAGCCCGCTGCGGCTTGGCATGGGATGGGGCGATCTGTGGCGGGAGTGGGATACTGCCCCGCTCGAATCCCGAATCATGGCAGGCCCGCCCCGCTTGTAACCAGCAGCCTGTGATGTTGTGCCGGTTACTCCCCGCGTATTTTAGAAAACACGTAGGTATCGCGCAGTTCGCCCCGTGCCCCCCGCGCATCGTGACGCAGGCAGCCATCCAGCCTGAATCCGGCACGCCGGGCGACGGCAGCGCTGCGTTCGTTGCGTACATCACAGCGAATCTCGACCCGTTCAGCACTCAGGGCTGTAAACGCAAAATTGGCGATTCCGTGGACGGCTTCGGTCACGTACCCCTGTCCTTCCAGGCTGGTTCGCACCCAGTAGCCGATTTCAAAATGCGGCACTGACCAGTCAATCCGGTGCAATCCACTCCCCCCCACAAAGCGGTTATCGGCTTTGCGGAACAAAAACAGCGGCAGGTCTTCCCGCAGGGCAAACTGAGCAGCAGCCCGGCGGACGAACGTTTCGTTTTCTTCAATCGTTGGCGCGGTTTGCGCCCAGGGCATCCAGGGGCGCAGGTTATCCAGCGATTCGATCACCGCCTCATTGACCGCACGACCATCGCCAGGGTGCGGGGCGCGGATCAACAGGCGCTCGGTTTCAAACGAATCGGGGAAATCGAGTAAGAGCGGGTTGTCGTGACCGGGCATGGGGCTGTCTCCTCTCATAGCCGAATAGCTGCCGATTATAGCAAATCCACCGGATGAGATAAGGGACAAGGTGACAAAAAAAGGAGCGCACATGGCGCTCCTCCGCAAAGCTGGGTGAGTCGGGACTAGACCGCCGTACAGGCGTATACGTCACCCTCTGATAAACCCTGGGCGCTGAAGAGATTACCGAACGCGGCCTGGCAGCGTGCATCAGCATCCGTCGTCTGCCACGGCGCATACACCAGGTCGGCGTTCACGAGCGCGGGAATCGTCGCTGGGTCTGCCAGTGTCGTGCAGGTCGCGTCCTGGTACACCGGGTGAGGCGCACTCAGAGCGTAACTCGCGCCGAACTTCACATAGAAATTGTTCCAGGACGCATCGGTGGCCCATTGGCAGCCGATTACCGATTCGGGTTCAACCTCTTCCACTTCGCGGGGTGGCAGCACGTTCTGGGGGTCGCCCCATTCGGGGAAGAAGTTATCCGGGTTGCTCCAGCCGCCATTGTTTTCCCATTGAGCCAGATACCAGCCCACCGTCCAGTGCCATTCGGTGGGGCAGCCATCCCCGTTATCCCGCCACATGGAACCACCTTCATAACAGGCGTTTTCGTGCGGGTCGCCCTGTGCGATAACGAAAAATGGTACAGTCAGCAAAGCGATAATGAATAGAAAAGCAAGTTTACGCATGATACGATATCCTCATCTGGACAAACTAACGTTGTTAAGATGATTTGATCGTATGCCCTTGTTTAATGCTTAACAATTAAGATTTGACAGGTTTGCTATCTATAACCAATTCTAAATTTATTATTCACCTATGCTTAGAAAATCTTTCACAAGCTGCGCCTGCTCCAGCCGCCCCAGCTTCCGGTAGGCCTCAACCTCATATTCCAGTGCCAGCACCGGCAGCCGAATCCCGGTAGCGGTAATCCAGCGCCGCCAATGCGCGATGTCCGGCGGCGCGTCCCATGAGCCATCCGGCAGACGTTTTTCGATGTCGCCGATAATATCCACCTCCACACCGCCCACCCGCAGCCTGCCAAAGTGTGAGCGCACCGTTTCCGCAGCGGAGAAAGCTACCGGACGGGTGACATAATCGGCCAAATGGCGTTCAATAGCATACGCTCCGGCGGCGTTGGTTTGCAGGTCTATGTCGTGCGGTTCAACCGGGACGCCCTGAAGCGCGAAGCTCAGACTGCCGGTGAGCGCCCACACGATCTCGCTCCCGGCCAACCGGCCATGAATGCGCCGCAGTGCCGCTAGGTGTTGGGAGTAACCGTCCATAGGGGTTCCAGGCAGATGAGAGTCGCGGTGCGCGAAGCGGTGTCCGTTTCCAGGTGGGCCTGCTGGCGCAAGGGGGTGAAGTGGTCGGCCAGGTAATCGTGGAAGTGGGCTGCTGTCGGCCAGGCCGAGACTGTGAGATAGACAGGCGCACCCTCGGCTGACTGTGCCATCCCGAAAAGTCCGGCCACCATCCCCGCCCCCTGCATCCCCGGCAGCCAGACCGTCCGCTGGGCCTCCCGAAAATGCGTCTCCCGCCCCGGATAGAGGACGCTGTGGGCAATGTGCAGACACGCCGCCCCGGCCAATGCGGCAGGTTCCCCCGTCTGTCCCAGCACATCCAAAAACGTGACGGTGATCGCGCGGTAGGTTGTGGCCTGCCCGGAAGTATCGGCAATCCGATCATGGTGGTGCTGCATGAAGGACTCATAGGCCGCCTGGTCAGCCCACACACCCAGAATGCACGCTTCGGCGGGATTCTGACTGTTCCAACCGCCCACCTGGATCCGAAAGCCCGGCAGACCAGCCAGTGTTCGCCAAGCCTGCTGTGCCTCATGAAAAGCGGCGCGATCAGCCGCTTCCACCGTGCAGCGCATCCATTTCAGAATCATGATGCGTAAATATCCTGTTCCAGTGGGGCATGTTCGTGGTTTACAGCGTATTTTATGTAGGGGCGCAAATGCGCCCCTACCAATCAGAATCAAAGATGAGGGCTACGACGTCAATTTTGAACCCAGGTCATGCAGTTCGTTATCCAGATTCAGCGGGGCGGTACTCATGATTTCCAGGATGGGCTGCATCTTGGCGGGAAGTTTGAGATCAGTGGAGCGTTTCTTGGCGATGTCACTCACCAGATTATCCACACCACCGTGTTCGCGCACGCGGTAGGTAATCACCTGCCGCATATAGTCAGTCATCTGCTGTTTGCGGGCGCGGCCTTTGATGTCATCGGTGAAGCGATCCAGGCTCAGGCAGGCTACCGCGTCGGTGACGGTTTCATGAATACCGTTGCTGCTGCGGGCGGCCATCGCATAGCCTTCGTTATAGCTCTTGAATTTGAACGTCTGCCCCTCGAAATCATACGAGGCGAAAGCGATTTTCGCTTCATAATAATTGGCGGGCTTTTGGGTCAGTGCCGAGCCGGGTTTGATTTCGCGCGGGTAGCGCCAGTTGATGATGTGCGCGACTTCATGGGCAACCAGGTCGGTGGACGTGTAGAACAACCCCGGATTGCTCTTGGTGGTCTGTGTGTTCTCGAAGAAAGCACGGTTGCCAAAGACGATTTCGTATCCAGCCGTATTGCGGGCATACCACAGGGCATCGCCGAAAGGATTCACGTTGTCTTTGCCAGAGCGGGTAATCCGCAGCGGCCCATACATCACGCGGAAGGCCAGGGCATCATCGCGGAAGCCGAAAATCGGCTCAAACAGCGCACCTGTGCCTTTAGCAGTGCTTTCGATGGCGTTAAACACTGTCCGCAGGTTGCCGATTGACCACTTCCCACTAGCCTCGACGCCGAGCATCACGCCGTAATTTTCAAGTTTTTTGACAATATCCAGGGCTTCCTGGAACATCTCCACGCTGGTGATGCGCGAAAGTTCAATATCCCAGAGCAGCGCGGCGGCTTCTTTAGCCTGATCCAGGCTCACGCCGTTATCCAGCGAGACCCCGATGATTGCCAGCAGTTCATTGGTGGGTTTTTCCAGATTGAACGGCATGAACTCCAGCCCGCGCCGCCCTAAAATCGAGTCCACGTCAAAGGTCGAGGCTGTCCCCCATACGACCTGATTATTCCATTCCAGCCGGAAGCGCCGTTCATACTCCCCGGCGGGCGGGTAAAGGGTGTAGCCCGTGATGACCGCTTGATCCCCAGCTTTGAGCGTGGCAACTTTCGTATCGGTATCGCTCGAGTCCTTCGCATTATAACGATACCCATTGCGGACATTGGTGGTGGCATTCACCGTACCGTTGACGGTGGTAAAAGTTGGTGCGGTGGGGGCTCCTGCACCGGCCTGGGTAGGGGCTGGCCCACTGGCCGCGCCGCCTGCCGCCGGGGTAGTTGCCGGGCCAGTACTTACCGGAGTAGATGTCACGGCGGTCAGCCCAGACTGTAGATGCTGAATCAGAGACTCTCGTTCGTCGCGTGTCAGTTGGTCGGCTAGAGCCTGAACTTGCGCTAATGTTGCATCCGCCATTTCTCAACCCCTTTCGCTACTTGCGTGTATATAGTATTGGAAGGTGCGTTCCAATACACAAACCGTATAAATTGGTAATTTCTAACAGTCTAGCACGATTCGCAGGTTTGGGACAATCAGCGCCGGGACGCTCCGGCCAGACTCTCACGGGATCATCATTTGTTCCTGGGGCAAGTCCAGGTCACAAATAGGGTACAATACATTCATAAAGAAGTAGGGCAATCGCATCAATTTATTCGACGCAAAATCGCTTTTCTGCCCTCTCCCCAACCCTCCTTCGATGGGACATGTGTCTCCTGTGTCAGTCGCCCGCAAACGGGGAGGGAGTTGGTCAGACCAGGATCAACAAGTCTTCCCTGTTGGCTGGGGAGATTTAGACGGGGTACAAGAGCCAACACAGCGTACACCAATGGGAAATTCCAATTTTGATGCATTCGTCCTAACATCAGAAGGCTCATAATTATGTCTTTGCTCACCCCTGTGGCGCTTATCGGTGCGCTGCTGGCAATTCCCATCATTCTGCTGTATATGCTCCGACTGCGACGGCGGGAGGTACTGGTTTCCAGTACGTTTCTGTGGCGACAGGTTGTGGTGGACAACGAAGCCAACACGCCCTGGCAGCGGCTGCGGCGTAATATCCTGCTGCTGCTGCAACTGGTGATTCTGGCGCTGCTGGTGTTCGCGCTGGCACGCCCCTTTGTGATTGTCCCGGCGGTGAGTGCCGGGCAGGTGGAACTGCTGATAGACGCTTCGGCCAGTATGAACGCCACCGACATAGACGGGCAGTCGCGGTTTGAGCAAGCCAGGCGTGAGGCACTGAATATCCTGGATACGCTTGGCTCCGGGGATACGATGACGGTGATTCGGGTGGCCGATGTGCCGGAAGTCATTGCCCCGGCGACCAATGACCGCCAGATGTTAAGGGCGGCGATCACCAGCATCCAGCCTGGCAGCGCAGGCGCGGACTGGACCGGCGCGTTGACATTGGCCGTTGCCGACGCCGTCCACAGCAGCGACCTGGACATTGTGATTATCGGGGATGGTGGCCTGGGCGACGCGGATAATCTGCCCGGCGTCCCTAACCCGGATCGCGTGCGTTATATCCCGGTGGGACAGTCCAGCAGCAACCTGGCGATTACGGCTCTGGCGACGCGGGCACTGCCAGGGCAGAAGCCGCAGCTTTTCGCCCAGATCACCAATTATGGCAACCAGGACGCCCCGGTCATCTTCGACCTGCGGGCGGACGGTGACTTGCTGACCGCCCAACGCTATGTCATCCCCGCCGGAAGCGATTACCCTCTGGTTTCGACTAACCTGCCGGATGATTTCACGGTTTTGCAGGCCGGGCTGACGCTGCCGAGCGACTCCATAGTGCCGGATTACCTCGCTGAGGATAATACAGCCTGGACAGCATCCTCCCAGGTGGGTACACGCCGCGCCCTGGTGATGACCGCCGGGAACCTGTTCATAAGTCAGGCGATGCGCAGCCTGCCCGCGATTGAGGCCTTCGCCGGGAATATTGAGAATGGGCTGCCCAACAGGAATTTCGACCTGTATATCCTGGATGGTTGGCTGCCGGATGGCGATTTGCCCGACGCAGACCTGCTGATTATTAACCCGCCTCACAGCACCGACCTGTTCACTGTGGGGACGAAACAGGATATGCGCGGCACGCCAGTCGTCGCCCGTGATGACCCGCGTATGGCGTTTGTGGATTTCAGTGGGGTGAATATTCTGGCATTCACGCCGGTCAGCAATACGCCCTGGGCGGATACGCTGGTGTCGGTGGAGGGTGCGCCGCTGCTGGTGGCTGGTGAGGTGGATGGGCGTCAGGTAGCGATTCTCACATTCGACCTGCATGAATCCGACCTGCCGCTGCAAATTACCTGGCCGGTGTTGATGGCGAATCTGCTCGACTGGTTCACGCCGCGCAGCGCGATTTCCGTCCCGGATGGCTTGAGCGTGGGTGAACTGCTGGCGATTACCCCGCCGTTTGATGCGACGGGAGTGCGCGTCACACTGCCAGATGGCAGCGTCTATCCAATGGAGATTGACCGGGATGTGCTGGTTTTCGGGGAGACGGATCAGCCCGGCCTGTACCGGGTGGACATCCTGCAAGGCGATACGGTGCTGCAAGCGGCGTCATTCGCGGTGAATCTGTTCGCGCTGGGCGAAAGCGACATCACACCCCGCTCAGAAATCCACCTGAGCGGCGCGACGATTACAGCTACCGGGCGCGAGGAATCCGGGCAGCGGGAAGTCTGGCCCTGGGTGGCGCTGGCGGCTTTACTGGTACTGTTGGTTGAGTGGTACGTGTATCATCAGCGGCTGGCCGTGCGCACGCTGTTCCGGCCTGTGCTGCGGCCCCAGGCGGCGTGAGGGTTGGTTGTTGGGAAAAGCGAGGCGCGGATTCGCGTTAGGCACTGAACCAGGGTTGGGGGTTAATGGTCGCGCCGTCCAGCACATTCCGCTCAAGTTATCTCAGCTAACCAGCGCGCTATGGGAATGATAACCGCGAGAAAAATAAACAGATTGCTGAATATTGACCACGCAGCAAAAAATAACGTCAGCGAACAGGATTTCCACCTCAGGATAGAGGTGTCGTCCTTCAGCAGAACGATGCCTCGGCCACGCGCATAAACTACCCTATTGATGGGGCGTCTCCAGGCGGAGATTTCGCCGTGATACAGCGTTTTCGCCACCCACCGCAGCAATGGCAGAGTGATGAAAACGGGAGACATCATCGCCCATACACCCCAGAGGCCGCCAACCCATATCGCCACCTTTGGCAGGCCCATGCCAAAGGAAATTGCCATAAAGAATGCCCCCAGCAGAAGTGCATTCACTGACCAGAACACGATGCGAATGATACCCGCGAGACGGGGGGACATGATTTTCTTTCTAATAAATGTGCTGGCTTTTTTTCATAGGGGCTGTGCATCCCACAAGATGCGCTGTGAACTTAGCTGGCAAGAGTACGGACAGCCGGGATTTGATTGGCGTTCAACGGCGCGATAGCGGATACCGTCACCGTGACCATATCTATGGATTCGCCTAGCGCATTGAACACTTCCAGAATTGCGCCCGGTTCTCCACCGGCAGGATGTTCAACAAAATCCACCAGGATAGCAACATCTCCCCGGTAGAGTTTTGCATCCGGCACATCGCGGGTAAGTGCAACTTGTTTATTGAGTTCCAGTGCCATACGCTACTCCTTGTCCGGTTTCAGTGTGATAAACTCCTCATTTTTCCACATTGTATAGGACGTTTTGCAATTTGTCCTGCGGGGGCATGATAATGCAGTTTCACAATTAAACACGGAGAAAAATCGGGCGACCACACCGGGTCGCCCCTACAGAATCTCACTGAAATGAGGGATTTGTAGGGGCATGATACATCATGCCCCTACACGCTCTATCGTTCCGTGAGGCTCTTACGCGAACACCTCAATTTCATTGTATACCGTGTCGCGTTCCACCGGGGTGTAGCCCGCCGAACGGATGAAGTTCTTCAACTGCTCTACGGTCATGGCCTGCTTGCGTGCCCCGGCATCCTGATAAATGTGTTCTTCGATGATCGTACCGTCCATGTCGTTCGCGCCGAAGCTCAACGCGACCTGCGCCAGTTCCGGCGTGAGCATCACCCAATAGGCCTTGATGTTAGAGAAGTTATCCAGCATCAGGCGGCTGATCGCCAGCGTCTTGATGTCGTCTACACCGGTTGTCCACTGGCGGTTGAGGCGGCGGCCCAGATTGTTTTCTTCCGGGTGGAAGGCCAGCCCGATAAACGTCTGGAATCCACCGGATTTATCCTGCTGTTCACGCAGCGCGACCAGGTGATGCACGCGGTGTTCCGGCTTTTCGATATGCCCGTAGAGCATGGTGGCGTTGGTCTTGAGTCCCAGGTGGTGGGCGGTATCATGCACCGCCAGCCAGGTTTCCATATTGGCCTTCTCCGGGCAGATTTTACGGCGCACGTCCCAATGGAAAATTTCCGCGCCACCACCGGGCATACTATCCAGCCCGGCTTCGATCAACTGCTGCAAGACCTGTTCGTGTGTCTGGTGGGTGAGGTCTTTGAAGAAGTCAATTTCGACTGCCGTAAACGCCTTGATGTGAATATCCGGGAACTCGCGCTTGAGCGTCCGCAGGATGTCCAGATAATAGTCAAAACCGAGTTCCGGGTGCAGCCCACCGACGATATGGAACTCGCGCACGCCCGCTTCCACCGCGCCGCGCACTTTGTCGGGAATTTGCTCCGGCATGAAGGTGTACGCCCCTTCCATCTTCTCAGCGGTACGGGCGAACGAGCAGAAATTACAGTGGAAGGCGCACACATTAGTCGGGTTGATGTGGCGGTTCTTGTTGAAATAGACTTTATCACCGTGCAGACGGCGGCGCACCACCTGCGCCAGCTTGCCGATTTGGATGACATCGCGCTGCTCAAACAGCCAGACGCCCTCGTCAAACGACAGCCGTTCCCCGGCGTTTACCTTTTCGGTGATCGTGTTCCAGTTGCTCATGACTCCGACATTCCTTATCTAATGCTCGTATCCCAACCGGTCAGGCGGCGCGGTGATTGGTTTTCGTAGGGGCGCACCGCCGTACCTGTGCCGTATGTCAGGATATTTACGTTCACTTTGTTTTGAAACTTGTGAATATCACTACACTGATTATAGTGCGATGCTGCAATATTGTACAGTATACACGAGGCGCACCCGGAATCCAGTGGTGGCGCGGGAGGCGGCGGCGCGGGGCGGGTTGAAAATTGTAACACGCTTTGCAAGTAAGCTCGTGGGGCGCTAGAATAGACGCATTACATAACTGTTTATTCAGTGGATGCCCGCCCAATGAACAAAGACACTGCCCGCCAACAAGTCGCCCAACTGGTTGAAAAATTCGAGTCCCGCAAGACCTTCTTTCGTTCGCCGCAGTACAACGAAACCCAGGTACGGGTCGAATTCGTGAATCCGCTCTTCGAGGCGCTGGGCTGGAATGTCGCCGATAGCTTGCAGGTGACACACGAGGCGTATGTGCAAGTGGATGAAGAGGGCATGAAGAAACCCAAGCGCCCCGATTACGCCTTCCGCACCGACCAGACCGACAGAACCCGCTTTTTCGTGGAAACCAAGAAACCGGCGGTCAACCTGAAGGACGACCCGCTGCCCGCCTATCAGGTGCGGCGTTACGGCTGGTCGGCCAAACTGCCGGTGAGTGTCCTGACCGACTTTGAAGAATTCAGCGTGTATGACTGCCGCATCAAACCCGCGCCGGAAGACCGCGCCCAGGAAGGCCGTTTACGGTTTTACACCTACCAGGAGTACCTGGACAAATGGGATGAAATCGAAAGCCTGTTTTCACGCCGGGCGGTACAGGAAAATAAGCTGGAAGACTGGATTCGCGGCGAAAAGACTCGCGGAGCGCAGGAAGTGGACGCCGCGTTCCTGGCTGACCTGGAAATCTGGCGCGAGACGCTGGCGCAAGACATCGCCTGGCACAACCCCGGCCTGTCCCCCCGCCACCTGAATACCGCCGTGCAGATGACGCTGGATCGCATCATTTTTCTGCGGATTTGCGAAGACCGGGGCATTGAACCGTATGGACGGTTAGAAGACCTGGTGAAAAGCCCGTCTATCTACGGCGAACTCACCCAGTTTTTCCGCCAGGCCGACGCGAAATATAATTCTGGCCTGTTCCACTTTAACCACGAGCAGTCCCGCGACGAAGACCCCGACGAGTGGACGCTCAACCTCAGGATAGACAACGCCCCGCTGCAAACGATTTTCCTCAACCTGTATTTCCCGCACAGCCCGTATGCCTTTGACGCCCTGCCGTCCGACATCCTGGGGCAGATTTACGAGCGTTTCCTGGGTAAGGTGATCGAAGTCAGCGGCCCGACGGTGAACGTGGTCGAAAAGCCGGAAGTCCGCAAGGCGGGCGGCGTCTACTATACCCCCACCTACATCGTGGATTACATCGTCCAGAACACGGTTGGCAAGCTGCTGGACGGCAAAACGCCGGAACAGGCCGCCGCGCTGCGCATTCTCGACCCGGCCTGTGGCAGCGGTTCGTTCCTCATCGGCGCGTACCAGCACTTGCTCGACTGGCACCGGGACTACTACGCCCGCCACGCCCCCAAAACGCATCTCAAAGCCGGGCGGCTGCGGCAGCTAGACGGCGCTTACGTCCTGACCACCGCCGAAAAGAAGCGCATCCTCAAAAACAACCTGTACGGCGTTGATCTTGACCAGCAGGCCGTCGAAGTCACCAAACTCTCGCTGCTGCTCAAACTGCTGGAAGGTGAGACTTCAACCACGACGCAGGCCACGCTGCTGAACGAACGGGTGCTGCCCGACCTGGGCGACAATATCAAGTGGGGCAATTCGCTCATCGGGCCGGACTACTACACCCAGCAGAATAAGCAGTTGAGCATGTGGGACATGGACGAAGAAGACCTGCTGCGGGTGAAAGTTTTTGACTGGAACGACCCGGTGAAGGGGTTCGGCGCGATCATGACGGCGGGCGGCTTTGACGCGGTGATTGGCAATCCGCCGTATGTTAGGCAAGAAATTTTAGGACCGGAGTTTAAAAAATATGCAAAAGCTCATTATTTTACTTATTGGGGGACTGCTGATTTATATTCTTATTTCATTGAACGTGGTTTCAGCTTACTAAAACAGGAGGGAAAGTTTGGGATTATTGTAGCGAATAAATGGATGAGAGCAAATTATGGAAAATCGTTGCGTACATGGCTAAAGCAACAAAAAATCGAAGAAATTGTTGATTTTGGCGATCTACAAGTATTTCAAAATGCAACCACATATCCTTGTATTTTGTTTATTCATAGAGACAAACCTCAAGAACGTTTTAGGGTATGCCAGGTAAGTACTCTAAAATTCGACACTCTAAGTACATATGTTGTTAATAACTCGTTTATGGTTACAAAAGATCAATTAAGTGATAATGGTTGGGCATTAGTAAATGAGATTTCTCAATCTTTACTCCGTAGAATAGCTATTAATGACACTCCACTCGATAAATATCTGAAAGGAAATGTCCACTATGGCGTAAAAACAGGATTTAATGAGGCTTTTGTGATTGATTCGGATACCCGTACCAGATTAATAGCAGAACATTCGAGCAGTTCTGAAATAATCAAACCGTTTATAATTGGACGAGATATTGGGCGTTATGTTATAAACAAAGCAGATCGTTTCTTGATTTTCACAAGGCGAGGCATTGATATATCGAAATACCCTGCTATAGAAAGACATCTAACACAATATAAGGAAAGGTTAATGCCACGTCCACGAGATTGGGAAGGAGATTGGAAGGGTCGCAAACCAGGAACTTATGAATGGTATGAAATTCAAGACACGGTAGATTATTATGCTGAATTCGAGAAGCCTAAAATTGCATATTTAGTTTTTCAAGTTAAGCCAACATTTGCTCTTGATATTGAAGGAATCTATGCAAATAATGCTGTTTGGATTATTCCAAAGGCAGATAAATATTTGTTGGGTATTTTAAATTCTAAGTTTGGTTGGTTTTTAATTTCCAATCACTGTACCCAAATTCAAAACGGTTATCAACTAATTTTTGAATACCTTAAGCACATCCCCATCCACACCATCAATTTTGATGACCCCGCCGACACAGCCCAGCATGACCGTATGGTGAAACTGGTCGAAACCATGCTCGACCTGCACCGCCAACTCCCCCAGGCCGCCACCGACGCCGCCCGCAGCGCGATTCAGGCCGCCATCACCAGCACAGACCGGGCGATAGACGCGCTGGTGTACGACCTCTACGGCCTCACCGCCGAAGAAATCCGTATCGTGGAGGGGGCGTAGCACGAGGCTAATACAAGGCGCATAACCGATTTGGCTGACATCTCAGTGGCGCGGGAAGCGGCGGCGCGGGTAAAATGGACTCATGCTGCTGAAACGACTCTCATTTCTCTTGGGCCTATGCCTGCTTCTTGCCGCTCCTGTGTTGGCGCAGGATGCCGCGACATCCGATACCCTCACCTATGGCGGGCGCGTCACCGGGCGGATTACCGATGCCGCGCCCCGTGCCGTGTACTATTTCGATGGGCTGCGCGGGGATGTCATCGCCATTACCGTGCGCGTCACGGGCGGCAGCCTCGACCCGATTCTCACGGTGCTGGATCAGACCGGGACGATTGTCGCCAGCCTGGATGACACGGCGGGGGGTCTGAATCCAGCCATCCCGACGCTGACCATCCCCCAAAGCGGGCGCTATTTCGTGGTCGTGGGGCGGTTTGGCTACGGCCTGGGGACGACCAGCGGCGACTACGAACTGGCGATTGAGCGCATCGGCGTGAGTTCAGCCAACGGCAGCGCCTTGCGCTACGGCGACACGGTGATTAACACCATCAATAACCTCACCCCACAGGTGTACTACAGTTTCCGCGCCCAAAAGGGCGACATCATCAGTATCCACATGCAGCGCGACTCTGGCGACCTCGACCCCTACCTCCAGGTAGTGGATAGCAACGCCTTCGTGGTCGCGGAAAACGATGATGTCCTGGGCGGCAACCTGGACGCGAACATCACGAACCTGCTGATCGAGCAGACCGGCACGTACATCATCATCGCCACCCGCTACGGCGCGGCCACCGGCAACACTGCCGGGCGCTTTGTGTTGACCATCGGGGAAGCCGATAACAGCGGTCTCGGTAATTCGGCGGAGGCGTCTATTGAAATTGGCCTGGGCGACGTGGCCGAGGGCGACCTGACCGCCCGCTACATCGTGCGCTACTACCGTTTTGAGGCCAAGAAAGATGATTTAATCACCGTGCGGATGAGCCGCACCAGTGGGAATCTGGATGCCTTCCTGGTGCTGGCGAACGCCGGGTTGCAGGAACTGGTCAGCGACGATGACGGCGGCGGCGGTCAGAATGCCAAAATCGAGGGGTATCTCATCCCCGCCGATGGCACATACTACATTCTCGCCACGCGCTTTGACCGGGAAGACGGCAAAACCACCGGGGGCTACCGGCTGGAGCTGCAAACCCTGGGCAACGCCTTTGATACCGTCGCGCCGGACGCGCAGCGCATCAGTTACGGCACGACCATCACCGGGCGGCTGGATGAAATCACGCCGCAAATACTGTTTTCATTCTGGGGGACGGAAGGCGATGTGATTACCGTCTCCCTCAACCGGGGGGATGGCGACCTCGACCCGGTGGTGAGCATCCTCAATGAAGAGCAGACGCCGCTCACCAGCGACGACGATGGCGGCGGCGGTCAGAATGCGCGGATTGCCCGTTACCGCATCGCCCGCACCGGCCTGTATTACATCCGGGCGGCGCGTTTCAGCGGCGAAGTCGGCAACAGCGACACGCGCGGCAGCTTTATCCTGGTGCTGGCGCGGCGATTTGATGAGTAGCGGCTATTCGGCTGCGGGTTGGTAAAGTGCCGCTACCGCGCCCGCCGGGTCTTGAATCACACAGAAGCGGCTGCCGCCCTGTTCACGCAGCGGAACGATGACCTTGCCGCCGAGCCGGGTACAAGCCGCGATGCTTTGGTCAATGTCGGCGACGGTGATATAGATCAGCCATTGTGGAGGAATATTGGCATTCACCCCCCGCGCATGGCAGATACCCGCAGCCGGTTCGCCGCCCGGCGGCAGCATATTGTAATCCTCGTATTCCGCATCTATCGGGACACCGGAAGCCTCCCAGCCCACCACAGCCTGGTAGAAGTCGCGTATCGCGTCGGCATTCGGCACGGTTAAATCAGTCCACATAATACGGCCTATCATTGGTTTGGTCATACGCTTCCCTCTCGAATTAGCTATTTTGTTCTATTATAGCTGTTTGAGCGCATTTGTAAAGCAATTTATGAGCTGTGCGGCAATAGCGCCTAAAAAACAGCGCCGGTCAGGGTGATCGGCGCTGTTCGCTGAATAGATTGAGCAGGGTTATACGGTTGTGCCAAGAAGGTTACTTCTTACCGTTCCCGCGGCCATTGTTGTTGCCACTGTTGCCGTTGTTCCCACTATTACCGTTATTACCGCTATTACCGCGTCCGTTATTGCTGTTATTCCCATTGTTGCCGCTGTTGCCGTTATTGCCATTGTTCCCGCTGTTACCCGGCTGCGCGTTGGTGGTGTTGGTCGTATCCGCGTCATCATTCGACTTGACCGCCTGCCCTGGCGCGAGTTGGGATGGATTCACACCGCTATCACGGATGATCGAACCCCATCCATTGCCCGCTGACTTGCTTGCCAGGATGTCTTCTGCGGTGGTTGCGCCATCGCTGGCCGCCGCCAGCGCCAGGGCACGGGCAACTTCACCAAAACCATAGCCGTCACAGAACATGCCGATCACCACGTCATAACTCACGCCGAATGATTCTGCCAGGCGAGCCGCAACCGGTTGGTCGGAGGTCATACAGGAAGCAGCGTCGTCACCTGAATCGCAGGCGTCACCAATGCCGTCGCCGTCGCTGTCTGCCTGGTCTGGGTTGTACACCGCAGGGCAGTTATCAAGACTGTCCACCACGCCATCGCCGTCTGTGTCTATGTAGTCCGGGTCACAGGCGTCGCCAATGCCGTCACCATCGCTATCCAACTGGTCAGGGTTGGCGACCAGCGGACAGTTGTCGAGGCTGTCTACCACCGTATCGCCGTCTGTGTCTATATAATCCGGGTCGCAGGCGTCGCCAATGCCGTCGCCGTCCGTGTCCAACTGGTCAGGGTTGGCGACCAGCGGGCAGTTGTCGAGGCTGTCCACAACCGTGTCGCCGTCTGTGTCTATATAGTCCGGGTCGCAGGCGTCGCCAATACCATCGCCATCTGTGTCCATTTGGTCAGGGTTGGCGACATCTGGGCAGTTATCAACGGTATCATCCACGCCATCAAGGTCAGTATCGGTCACCAGCAGCAGGTCAGTCACCTGGATGGTGAGGCCGTCCGGCAGCAGGATACCCGTTACGATCACGACGTCGCCCTCATCGTAGGCCGAGGGATTGAAGCCACCGGCAGGCGCGAGAATATAACCGGCGACCATGATGTCCCCATCGCTGAAGGTAATGGCCCCGGTAACGACGATTTCATCCCCTGGCACGGGCGGGGCGGTCTGGGCGTAGACCGGCAGCGCAGCCAGGAGCAGCGCAACCAACATCAGAATAAGGCCGATATGCTGAGAAGTTCTCTTCTTCATGATAAATGGAGTCTCCCTTTGATCCTCTACCACCAACGCATTGTGTATGAGTGAGCGCCAGTGAATAAACGTAACACGCGAACGATGATGCAATTGTCTTGCCGATAAAAACGGGCCGAGGAGATGAATGTTACTTAGGACTTATAGCCTATGCCGCTTAAGGGTTGGCGTAACATTCGGTTTGTATTTGCGGTATAGCAGACAGAAGCGCAATCGTGGTCCAAAGATATACGCGAACAACGGGAAAAGTAGGGCATAATAGATTTATGCGACCACGACCCGATGAACACCAGCTTATCCAACGCGCGCAGCAAGGCGATAAAGAAGCCGTTGGCATGCTTTACGAAGCCTATGTCCAGGCGATCTTTAACTATGTCAGTTACCGGGTTGAATCCGACCATGTGGCAGAGGATTTAACTGCGGAAGTTTTTGTCCGCATGGTTACGGGACTGTCGACGTACCAGTATACCGGTGCGCCGCTGGGCGCCTGGCTGTACCGGATCGCCGCATCCCGGATCGCTGACTATTACCGTGCCCGAAAGCACATGCGCGAAGGCGAAATCCCGGAGAACCAGGCGACAGATGATACTGATCCGTTCGGAAAAATCGCCAAGTATGAGGAACGCGCCCGGCTGCGAAAGGCGCTACGCACACTCCCGGAAGACTATCAGACGGTGCTGATTCTGCGGTTCATGCAGCATCAGACCCATGCCCAGGTAGCGGAGGCGATGGGCAAGAGCGAGCGAGCGGTACGGGTGATGCAGCACCGGGCACTGAAGGCGCTGGCGAAGGCGTTGGGGCAAAGTGGGAAGTCCCGTAGTTACCTGCGGGGAGAAGAATGATGAGCGGCGACGAGTTTACCCCGGAAGAACAGGCCTTAATCGAGCGGTTGCAGAACGCACCAAAGGCCGCGTTGCGCCCGCTGGCTGCCGAGACGATTCGGCAGCGTATGATGGATGCCTTTGAGACTCCGCCTCCCGCCCCGGCAGCGCCCCACACTGCCCGGCGCTACTGGTGGGTTGTGGCAGGACTTCTGGTCGCCGTCGTGGTTCTGGTCGCGCTGTGGATTGCCAGCCAGCAGGGGACGCCAGACACCCCCGAAACCGTTACTCCGCCCGCAGCAGACAGCATCATATTGACCGAACCCACGACACCGGAAGCAATCACCACACTGACCGCCACCGCAACGGTTACGCTGACGGAAACGCCCACCAATACAGCTACCCCTACCGCCACCGCAACGGTCACATATACAAGCACGCCGACCTATACAGCTACCCCAACGGCGACACTGACGGAAACGCCGACCGCAACCGCCACCCTGACGGAAATGCCGACACTGGCACCCGCGAGCATCCCAGAAGTGAACCCCACTACCGGGGAAGTCTGGTATGATGACGGCACCTGCGACAATCCCCCGCCGGACTGGACCCCGGCCAACGGCTGGCGGCAACGCTGCGAGGTCGAAAGCAGCGGTACGAACCCCAGCGGCAACACCCCTGGACAGGGGAACAACGGGAATAATGGCAACAACGGTGGGAATCGCGGACAAGGGAAAGGCAATTCCTGAGTCTGAGCTATGCACTTTTACCCTCACCCCCGGCCCCTCTCCCTCAGGGCTGAGGAGAGGACATGTTTCAAGTGAACCGTTTGTCTGGGATGAAAACAAGGCTTAGACAAACGGTATGCCGTTGAACCCGCTCGATAAAGAAGCGCAAGCCTTCCTTGAACAGACTCCACTGATGGCGCGGTGTACCACGCTCCTACAAGGGGTTCGTCAGTTAGGGCGAAGTTGACTCGTCGGCTCATGCCCTCCGGTCTACCTCTTTCGTGGATTTCTTTCGACTACTGGTTTAAGTAGAGTATCGTATGTTTTCAAGGCGGGCGAGACATGTCTCGCCCTACGAATCTCGGCTATTTTGGTGGATTTCTTTCGAGACTTCACTTTAGAACTATCATTTATTACGTCGCGCAGTTTTTCTTCGTCGTGCAGTTCACCGGACTGGTAAAGAATTGATGGTCATTAGTGAAACAATTCCAACAGCTTGGCAGAGTGTCAGCCTGATGCTGGAAAAAGATGTGTTTATTCAGCCACAGATGTACGAATCCAGTTCCGCAGGAAGGTGTAGAATATGCCATTCATGAATGCACCTGCGGTGAATGCACCCGCCAGCTCCAGTGGTGAGATAATTCCTTCTGTCATATAGAAGTAGCTCAACCAGCTATATACCGGAATAATCAGCAGCACAGATGTTATAACGCCGGGTGAATACCGTCCCTGTTTGATCATTTCTCCAAGGTGCATATACGCATTTTGAAATAATGCCATCGCCATGAAAAATGCGATCCAGATCGGAAGTACCCCTATGGTGATGAGGATCAGAACGGGCAAAATGAATAGCGCCGCACTTCCATCTGTGATGAACGCCCGCCGTGCTGATAGCGGTAAGAAGTCGTCTGAACTATAGCAAACGGTGTGGTTGAACCAGGGGATAAATCCACCGGGAAGGATGTATTCCTCTACAGTGTGGAGCAATCCTACTGGCATAATTAGCCAGAATGCTATATCGGGATTTGTCAGACGTGACGATTCCATCAGTATCCAGATTGTGATGCCAACCCCGACCAATGCCAAGACACCGTTCATCAGTTGTGTATAGAGCAGATAGCGATGGTTAACTTTGTCAACACTTTGGCGGACTGTAGTGGTCATTAAGGTTTCCTTTCGTGCTACCGTTTTTGATAACCATTCAAAAAGTCCTGAACATATTTGCCTACATCGAATTCGCCATCCAGTGGCAATATACCTTCCACCAGGCTAGAAAAGATCAGTGGACCTATCAACGCACTGAAGATCATCAGTGGTATACCCGGCTTAAGTTGCCCTTCATCTTGATACTTTTGGATGGTCTGGGTAAGCTGCCCAACCACGCGAATGGAGGGTTGTGCAAATTCATATAAATCAGGGTTGCGAGAAAGTTCTATCAGCAGGATGGGGATGATAGACTGCCGTTTGCGGGTCACCTGCCAGATCATTGATACTACGCGAGTTAAGTCTGCACCGATATTTCCAGTATATTGTACATTAACATCTCTGATCGTCTGTGCCTCCCGTGTAAAGACTGCATCTAGTACAGTGGCTTTGTTGCCAAAGCGCCGGAAGATGGTGACTTCATTCACACCTGCTTCATCCGCAATACACTTTGTCGTCAGTTTTTGAAATCCATTCTTATAGATACACCGGATTGCCCCTTCCAATATAGCAATCTGTGTCTCATCCCATGTTGGTTCCAACTGGTTCACGACCCTTCAATGCAAGCAACTCACTTGCTTGCATTATCGGGCAAAATTAAATTCATGTCAAGCACTATCGCTTAGCTTAATATAACTGCATTTTTACTCATTCATACTTTTCGGTTCTTTATAGCCTCATCTACACATTTAGGGGAAAACACTCGCTAAAAGAACTTTTCACAAACATCAATTGCCTCAACCTGAGTCGTCTGTGCCACCTGAGACAATCCCTTCTTTACTATATTGTGTATGAACAAAAGAGACTCTTTATCAAATAAAGAGTCTCAACTGCCTCAACCCATATAAGGACGCTCAGTTTTCCTTTTTGCGTTTATCGGACATCCATCTCAGGTGTCTCAACTGGCTCAAGGAAGGATTCAGTGGTCAGCCGCCAAAACCGCACACGTCCATTACGAACCCGTTTTTGTGTGCTAAGGTTGTTGGGGCCTGGTATCAGAATGCCATCTTCTTTTAACTGCATCCCAATCGCTGTCACTGTAAAGCGCAATGGTTGCACCTTGTTCGCTTTCTTGAAAGCAATCTCCGGTAGCAAATAGATGGCATCATCGTCCTTGTAGCCAACAACGGTCACACTGGAGGGATAGCACGGGTGATTTACGCTGAGATCGGCACGGTGCATTTGGTAGCGCAGACGGTGGATGGGAATATTGCGCTGGTGCGGGGGAAGCTGGGGGGGTGATGAACCCTCACCCTAAATCCCTCTCCCTCAGGGCGAGGGACTTACAAGCCGTGCCGCACGGGTTTTTCATTCCCCGCTCCTAGCCGCGTAGCGGTGGTCGAGAGAGGGGGAACGAGGGGGTGAGGGCTTAACTGGCGTTATTTCGCCGAAAGGGTTGCAAGGCTAGAATAACAGCCAGAACACAAGTTGATCTGAGGTGTATTGATGTCCAAACCCCCATCCCGGCAAGCCTATGCCATCACGCTTTTTTTGATTCTGCTGGTTTGCACCGGCTACTTCATGCCCCGCTGGGCGGACTGGGGCGCGAACTCCCGCGCCGACCTGGTGTATGCCATCGGCGATCAGGGCGTGCTGTATATTGACGATTACCAGCAAAACACCGGCGACAAAGCGTGTTTCCCCGGCCCGTATGACCTGGCGAGCGACACCTGCCAGGGGCATTACTACACCGATAAGTCTATCGGGCCGTCTATGGCCGCGCTGCCGTTTTACGTGGTGTTTAAGGCCGTCGCCGCGCTGCCCCCTATCGAAAATTTCATCAACAGCGGCAAGGGGCTGGGCGCGTTCAGTGACACGCTCAACCCAGAAGGCGAAGGCATTCGCGCCAACGCCGTGTACGAGGGCATGGCGCTCACGTTCATGACCTTCTTTGCGATGGCCGTTCCCTCTGCGCTGATGGGCGTCGTCTTTTTCCTGCTGGCGGCGCGGTTTATCAACCGAGATGGCTATGCTTTCCTCCTGGCGCTGATCTATGGGCTGGCGACACCGGCCTTTGCCTATAGCAACGTCCTCTACCAGCACCAGATGGCGGCCTTTGGCGCGTTCGTCGGCTTCTACCTGCTGTGGCGGGTGATCTATGAAGGCGCGAATCTGCGCTGGCTCTGGCTGGCCGGTTTCCTGTTCAGCCTGACGGTGGTGACGGAATACCCGGTAGTCATCGCGCTGGCGCTGATCTTCCTGTGGGCGGTCTATGTGATGCCGAACCGACTGGCGCTCTACCGGGTCGTGCTGGGGGCGATCCCGCTGGGGCTGATCTTCGCGGCCTATAACTACGCCATCTTCCAGACGCCGATCCCGGTGGGCTACAGCTACTCGACACTGTGGCAGAACGTCCACGACCAGGGCTTCCTGAGCCTGACCGTGCCCAACCTGGGGACAATGACGAACCTACTGTTTGGCGTCTATCGCGGGTTGCTGTTCCTGTCACCCGTGCTGATCCTGGCTGTGCCGGGCTTCTTCATCATATGGCGGCGGCACAAGCAGCGCAGCGTCACGGTGCTGCTGGCGGGCGTCGTGGCCTATTTCCTGCTGTTTAACTCGTCCAGCGTGATGTGGTGGGGCGGCAACACCGTCGGCCCGCGCTACCTGGTGCCGATGCTCCCCTTCCTGGCGCTGCCGATCATCTTCGTGCTGGATGAATGGCTCAAGAATCGCCTGGGCGTGGTGGCGGTGACTATCCTGGTGACGCTGTCCGCCCTGAACGTGTGGATTCAGACGATTGGCGGCCAGGCATTCCCGCCGGAGGTCTACCAGAATCCCCTATTTGAATACTCGCTGCCTAATATCCTGAACGGCGACATTGCCCGTAACTACGGCACGATTGTCGGGCTGCATGGCCTATTGAGTCTCGTCCCGCTGCTGGTTGTGGCCGGCGCGATTGGTTTCCTGTTACCCGGCTGGCTAACCCGGCACAGTGACCGCCGGGAGGCGGCAGCACTCAAGCACATGGAAGGCGCAAACTAATATGAGTCAATCAACCGCATCTACCAACCGCATTCACTGGCTGGCGTTGGGGCTGTTCGTCATCACCATCCTCACCCGTCTCCCGTTCCAGAGCCAGTATCTCTACCACTGGGACTCGGTGAACATGGCGTTCGGCATCCGCGAGTATAACGTGCTGGCGGGTGCGCCACAGTTCCCCGGTTACATCGTCTATGTCGCGCTGGGGCAGGTCTTAAACCCGGTCTTCGGTGAACCCCAGGCCACGATGCTGTTCATCAGCATCCTGAGTTCAGGGTTGTCCGTCGTGGTGCTGTTCTACCTGGGGCGGGCGATGTTTAACACCGTCACCGGCATCATCGCCGCTGTGTTCCTGATCGCCAGCCCGTTGTTCTGGTTCTACGGGGAAATCGCGCTGCCGCACACGCTGGATATGTTCACGGTGCTGCTGGCGGTCTACCTGTTCTACCAGATCATGAACGGGCAAACCCGCTGGCTGTGGTGGGCGACGGTGTATTTGGCGCTGGTGGGCGGTTTCCGACAGCAAACGCTGTTGTTCCTGGGGCCGCTGCTGCTCTTCGCTTCGTACCGTCTGGGGATTGTCCGCCTGATTCAGATGGCTGTGTTGGGCGCGGTCACGACCATGATCTGGTTTCTGCCGCTCATGGCCTACAGCGGTGGCTTCCAGACTTATATGGCCGGGTCGAGCGCGTATTCCGCCTCGTTCTTCGATACCACGTCGCTGCTGGCCGGGGCAGGGCTGTTCGGTTTGCAGCGTAACCTGGTGAAACTGATCCCCTACACGCTGTATGGCCTGTCGTTGGCGGCACTGCCGCTGCTGTACTGGCTGGTCTACCTGCGGAAACCAATGGCGCTGCTGCGAAGTCGCAAATTCTGGTTTATCGCGCTGTGGATTGCGCCCGCGATGGCGTTCTATGTCGTTATCCACATGGGGCAGCAAGGACTGACGTTCGTTTTCCTGCCCGCGCTGCTGCTGCTGGGTGCGGAAGGGCTGCGGCGGCTGCTGGACTCACGCCCGCTGGCGCTGCGGGTCGCGGTGGGGCTGTTCGCGCTGATCGGCGCGGGGATTTTCGTGGTTGGGCCGACTTTCCCGCTCGGTGATAACGGGCCGAAGCTGCTGACCTATAACACCCTGCGCGAACATGATGCCCTGATGCGCGGTCAGATCGAAGCAGTACGCGAGAATTTCCAACCGGAGAATACCGTCCTGCTGGCGGGCAACTGGCGTTTCGCGGAATACTACCTGCCCGAATACCGTTACATCCAGTTCACGCTGGGCGCAAAGTGGGAAATTGACCAGGGGCAGGCGTCCACAGTGGCGTTTGTGGGAGAGCCGGTGACAGCAGAATCGTTGGGGCTAGCCCCCGGTGAGGACTGGCAGGTAGCGGTTTTCGACCAGGAATTAGACGCCTTTAGCGACGTGCCGTTACAGACTGCCGAAGCGCCATCCGGCTACCAGATGGCCTACTACACCCTCGCGCCGGACGCGGCCTATTTCACCAACGGGCAGACTTTCGGGGAACAGCCCAGCGGGGAGTAACGAGACGAAAACCCAGGGTAATCGTTTTATCTGGCGCAAAATGGCTTTTCTGACCCCTCCCTAACCCTCCCCGTAAACGGGGCAGGGACTGGTCAAGCGGAGCCAACAAGTCGCCCCCGCTGGCGGGGGAGATTGAGAGGGGGTCAAAAGGCCAACAGCACACCAAACGGGAGGTTTTCATTTTGCTGCAACCGCCTTGGGCAGAGACCAAAGTTTACTTGCGGCGGGGGGCGTGCTGGCGTATAGTGGGAAGAAATCGCAAACAACCTGGAAAGCCATATGAGCGAGCAGACAAACCAACCGAAAGATGAATTGATCGGTAAAACGCTGGGCAAATTTGAGATTCTGGAAGAAATCGGGCGCGGCGGGATGGCAACGGTCTACCGGGCGCGTCAGCTTTCGATGAATCGCATCGTGGCGGTGAAGGTGCTGCCCCGCCACTTCCTGCATGACCCCGGCTTCTTTGAACGCTTCGAGCGTGAGGTGGACGTGATCGCCCACCTGGAACACCCCCACATCCTGCCGATTTATGAGTATGGCAAGGCGGAAGATGTGCCGTATATCGCCATGCGCTATCTTTCCGGCGGGAGCATGGCGCAGATGGTACGGCGCGGTGTTCCCGACCTGCACAGCCTGGAAAAACCGTTCCGGCAGATCGCGGATGCGCTCGATTATGCCCACAAACAGGGTATCATCCACCGTGACCTCAAACCCGGCAACGTGATGCTGGATGAAAACGGGAATGCCTATCTTTCCGACTTCGGCATCGCCCGCGTACTGGGCAGCAACCTGACTGGCAGCGCGATTATCGGCACCCCGGCCTACATGAGTCCCGAACAGGCTAACGGTCTGCCGCTCGATGCTCGCTCTGACATTTACTCGATGGGGATTGTGCTATTTGAACTCATCACCGGGCGCGAACCGTACCAGGCCGAAACCCCGATGGGGTTGCTGCTCAAGCACATTAACGAACCCGTGCCACCCGCCAGCATGTTCCGTCAGGGTGTCCCGGCGGGTGTGGAAGAAGTCATCCAGCGTTCCACCGCGAAAGACCCGAACGCCCGTTATGCGTCCACCGGAGAAATGGCGAAGTCCTTCAGTGAGGCATTAAAAGGCGGCACATCTGGTATTGCTACGCAGCCATATGATGACATGCCCACGATTGCGCCGAGTTCAGCACCGCGGATGACGCCGCCCCCTACCGGAGGCTATGGTACGCCACCGCCCACACCCGGTTACATGACCCCACCACCCACCGGAGGCTATGGTGTTCAGGAAGGCGGACAGACGTATGTGCCGCCCACTGGAGGCTATGGCACGCCGCCACCCACGCCCGGTTACATGACGCCACCCCCTACTGGGGGCTATGGCGTACCTCAGACCGGTACCGGGTATATGATTCCAGAGCCGCGCCGTTCGCCGCTGCCAATGATTATCGCGCTGGTGGTCGTGGTCGCCATCATCGTAGTAGCGGCGCTGGTGATTGTCCCTGGCATGACGCCCCAGGAAATCCCGGTTACGGAGATGGCGATGGTATTGGGGACGCCCACGCCGTTCAACAATTCAACGATTGTCTCCGACGAGGAATTTTCGCTTTCTGTCCCCGCGAGTTGGACATTTTTCGACCAGTCGGAAGACCCCTGGCATCTGTTTATCTGGCAGCCTCAGTCCGGCGATGCCTTCCTGGTGCTGGCGCTGCTGCAAACGGATGTCCACAGCATTGACAGCTTCCGCCGGGCTGCCCGTGAGTTTGACGCGAAATACCTGGATAACGACCCGCATATCGCGCTGATTGATGAACTCACCGCGCCGGATGGCACGCTGCGTCGCAGTTTTCGGTTGGATGGCGCCAGCGAACCGCCGTTCCCACCCGGCCAAATGGACGTGTTCTATATCGCACGCGACCCGTATCTGGCGGTGATTCAGGTGTATTCCGCCGACAGCCTGGGCGATTCGCTCGTGCCGACTTTCCAGATGATCCTCGACTCGCTGCGGACGAAAGCCCCGACAGCGGGGTAATGGCGGGCAGAAGCAGTGGATGAAGATTGAGTCTTGATGTTAGCTTGGTTTCCAGGTGTGGAATAGAAAAGCTGGCATATATGAAGGGGATGTCACCGTTTGGGCTGGCATCCCTAATTGAGTGGCAATCTCCTCATACACGGCCAATGGACGGGCAGGACGCACAATAAGCCGCGATACAAGTGCTACCGCTGGCGATTTAAGCCAGTTTGGGAAACCTGCTATTTCGTAGAAACTGAGAACTTGTTTGCGTGTGGCGTCTGAGGTGCCGTCTGTCAATAACAGTTCACCACCTGCTTTGAGAACGCGCCAGCATTCGGAAATGCCTTGCAGCGGATTGGGCCAGTGTTTGACTGATCCGAAGCTGTAAACCACATCAAAGCACGCATCAGGAAAAGGGAGAGCCTCAGCATCGGCAACCTCAAATTGTATTGAACATCTCTGTTTTTTAGCCCGCTGTTGTGCGCGATTGATTTGTGATGCTGAGAGATCAATACCCGTTAGCTGAAGCTGAGGATGAAGCGTTTTCAAGCGGAGAAGCGTTTGTCCGCCACCGCAACCGACATCAAGCACATTGCGTTCTTTTTGTTCTGCAAGACTATTTGCCAGCTTGGTATGCTCGAAAATATAGAAATGCAGATTGACCGCGCGATCCGCAATTAAATAGTCATGTAACCATGCTTGCCAGTCAGTATATGCTTCGATCATCTTGTCAGAGAACATTCCGCTTCCTTCTCGAAAATGAGATAGCTAAAGAGCGCCGAGACTGTGGTTTCTGACTCAGATTTTGCGAGTACCCCTCCTGCAAATGATTGCTGATTTTACCGAATCCAAGCGATTTTGGCGAAAGTCCAATCCGTATTGAATCTAGAATCTGCGTTATCCCTGCTACCGCTCCAACACCCCCAGAATCACGGCGTCATTTTCGACCTGCTCCCCGGCGGGCGTAACCGGCAGGCGCACGGCCTCCGGCAGGCGGTACAACCCCGCCAGCACCCGGTATGTTCCGGGTGGCAGCGGTGCATCGAACGTCAAGGTGTGTGAGTCGGCGATGACCGTATCCACGCGCCACTGGCCCGTCGGGTAACGGTTATCCACTGGCGTGCCGTCCTGCTGCGCCACTGGCTGACCGTCCGCCCCCACGACATGCACGAACACCTGGTAATCATCTGCTAGTGGTGTGTCGGTCTCCCAATACAGGGTCACGGTCAGTTGGTCGTCGCCCGGCTCAAAGCGATAAGCAGCCAGCGAAATGTGTTCACCAAACAGTAACCCTGCTGGAATTGCATCCGGGGGGATGATGGCTGAATCCGGGCGGTTGAGAACCACGTTAGCGAAGGCTTCCCCCGCCGTCACGGCGTTATCGTAACGCGGCTGAATGACGACCACCGCCGCAGTCAGTTCCGGCAGATCATCTAAGCTGACTGGAATATCCACCGATAGGCGAATCAACGTCCCATCCACGAACCAGGCCGGAGTATCAACCTGCGCCAACAGCGCTCCATCCGCCGGGTTCACCACCTGTATCCGCCAGTCCTGTATCGGATAGGCGTTCCCATGTGGCTTGACCCCACCATACGTCGCCCAGACTGTGAGCGTCGTTTCATCGTCCCGCGTGACGGCGGGCTGCATGGCGTAAAGCGCCCCGGTATCGGCCAGCGTGAGCAGCGATTCGAGTTCCGGCAGCGGCGAGTCATGCGCTGCCAGCCAGCTAATCTCCATGTCCTGAAGCAGGGTTTCGCCTTCGCTAGTCTTACCGCTTTCCTGCCAGAGCTGCGCCAGGAACACCTTCCCGGCCACCTCTGCTCCGGCGGCAATGGCCTGTTGATAGTGGGATTCGGCCTGCGCCCACTCTCCCGCCCGGCGGGCTTGTTCGCCCAGCAGCAGGTAATAGGCCTGTTCCGGCAGGTTCTTGCCTTGCTCCCAACGATCAGGATGCCAGTAGCGTTTCCCGGCCAGCCAGTCGTCATCCGTCGCCGGTTGCAGGTAGGCCAGCGCCCCGTCCACGTCGCCCTGGACGAGCAGCATGGCCGCCGATGCCAGCATGTCCGCTGGGCTGATTTCGATAGCCGGGAGTTGATCCAGCCACATCCGCGCTGTATCCCACCGTCCGGCGTTCATCAGCAGCGAAACCCGTTTACGCAACGCGTCGGGCTGGTCGAAATCCGCCAGATGCCCCCACGTCACCGGCTCGGCCTCGGTGACGGCGAGTACCGCGTCCAGTTGTTCCGGGCTGAGAAGATAGAAGAACGTCCCGGTGAGCAGACTCCGCGCCGCCAGGACTTGCGCCGTCGTATCCGCGCTGTCCAGGTTCGCCAGCAGCGGGGCGATATTCTCCGCGCCGGGCGTGAGGTATTGGGCAGTTGAGGCCGCGCCATTCGCGTAGAGGCTTATCGCTGGGTACTGTGCGTATAGGGCATCCCAGGTTGGCAGTGCCAGCGTATCATTCCCAGCCAGCGTCGCGGATAGAGCCATCCCTAACCGGGACAGGTCGCTTTCCGGCTGGTTTTCCCACGCTGCGACGAGTGCATCCCAGCGTTCCGGGCTACCCGGTATGATGAGGTTGAAGCCGTCCCGCCCCCAGCGGGTGGGCGCTGCTCCTTCGGCATAAGTCGCGTTCATCCGGGCGAACAGGTCATCCAGCGGAGTCGGCTCAAGCTGTGCCTGTTCCACAGCAAACACTTCATAGCCCGCTACTTCGCCCAGGAATGGGAAGCGTTCCGGCTGCAAGCGTAGCTGCGGCAAACGGGTATCGCTCGCCCGCAGCACGATATGGGTCACGCCCCATTTTTGCAGGTAGTCCAGGTCGGCGGTATCCAACCAGGGCGCGGGGATGTCGCTCAGGGTGAAAAAGCGTTTATCGCCCGCCGCCGCCGTGTTCCGGCTGGCGCGTCCCCCGGTAGTCAGGGTGTTGAAAATATCCTCCACAATGATATTGGCGGTTTCATAGGGCGACAGGATCACCGCCCGCGTATCCGGCGACAGCACTGTTCGCAAATACTCAATCAGCACTGCCTGTTCGGGGCGTTCCCGGCGCAGCCCTTGAATCTCGTTGTAGGCGTTGATCTGGTCGCGCGGGCTGGCCGCCAGTGGGAACGGTTCGTAGAGCAGCACGACCAGCAGCAGGGCGCTCACCAGCGCCGCCCCTGCCGCGAGGGGATGTTCCCAGCCCGGTTTACGAGTTGTGATAACTCGGAATACCCGGTCAATGCTCAGGCCGTAGGCCAGCACCACCGGGAGCAGAAAGACGGTGGTCTGGATGCCGACCCAGGACGCGACTTTCACGTACAGTTCGGTGACTCCCGGCACAAAGAAGATGATGAGTCCGGCAGCCGTTACCGCGAAAAGGTACTGCGCCGCCAGATTTCGCCGCCAGCCCCAGCCAAACAGGAGTCCCAGCACCACCGCTACCAGAATCACGGGATGATAAAACACCATATCCGGCTGCATGATGTAGGTGTCACCCACCAGCGGCAGCCCTTCCACCAGCAGGAAGCCATGTGCGGCGATGGCGGATTGCCCGGTGTCGCCCGTCTCTGAATCGTCGGCGAAGCTGTCTACGGCACTCAGCCCGGAACGGTTGAGGCGCTGCACCACCGGCAGCGACAGGACGACCAGCAGCACGGCAAACAGCGGGAGAATCATCCTGATGGTTTTCCGGCTGGGATGAGCCAGCATGATGAGCGCCCCGGTGGCGCCCATGCTGACGGCGAAGATGGTTGCCTGGAAGGGGTGCATGATCGCCAGCGCCAGTCCCATCAGCAGCGTAAGGAACAGGCCACGACGGCTGACGGATTTCAGGTAGGATAACCCCGCCAGCAGCCCCAGCGGTAGCATAAATGTGATGGAAGCCTGGCGCAGGGTGCTCACTTCAAACAGGGCGAAGCGCCCGAAACTGGAATAACTGGGGTTATAGGTCAGGTTATCGAAGGTGAGCAGCCCGACCACCACGACGGCTAACGCGCTCCATGCCCCGGCGCTCTCCTGCCCGGTCAGGGTGTACGCCAGCGCGAAGAAAAGCAGCGGCACGACCCACACGAACAGCGGGTCAATGTCGTACCACAACAACTGCGCCGCCGGGACACCGCTCGTCCACACCCAGGCAGCGTGGGTGTACGTCCAACCGTCGGAATCGTTGCGGGTGTCGCCATTCAGCACGCCAATCTGCCGGGAACGCAGCGGTAAGTCGTTAATCTGTTCGCCGGGATTATTCGCCAGCCAATCCACCTGGGAGATGAACACGGCCTGATCCTCAAAGCCGAAGAAGCGGTAGCGGCTTTCATAGGTGACGCCCACCGCCACCAGGCACGCCAACGTCACAACCGCGTAATACGGCAGAGCAGCACGAGAGAGGCCGGTTTCGTTGGAATCGGACTGAGCGGAAACCGGGATAACAGTCAGAATCAGCATCACGCCATGCAGGAGGAGCAGGTAAACCAGTACCGGGCTGTTGAGCAGGCGAAAGGCCGCGCCCAGGATGATCGTCAGGCTTAACCCGCAGGCCAGTGCCCAGGCGAACCGCACGACCCAATGACCGCCGGTTTTCCCCAACGCCCGCGCCACCAGGAAGCCGGGCAGATAGACCTGGCTGGCAACCGTGAGCACCAGGGCAGCGAAACTGCCATATAGCGGCCCGTCATGCAGCAGGGTCAGCAGCAGCGACCCGATCACCAGCCCCACCAGGGGACGATTGATGTGTAAAGACCGTGTCGAAATCAAAGAGTCTCCGGGAAAATGTCAGTCTGTCTAAGCGAAACATCCCGATTGTAACCTGATTCTTGCATTTGCCTACCCCGCCACGTAGTATGATCTCTCTTGTTAGACTGTCTGGAGTTTCGTATGGCACAGGCTCCCCGGCGTTACTGGCTGTTCGGCCTCGGTGTACTGTTTCTGGTGGCGGTAGTGCTGTTCCACACCAACAACTACACCTATATGCACGCCGACGAGTACCTCGTTTATAGCTTCACTAGGCTGGAACGCAGTGTCCCTGATGTGATTACCTACCTGGCGCAGCAGGACACCCACCCGCCGCTGTGGTGGTCGTTCTTCCGCGTGTGGCATCAGGTGGTGGGCGATAGCGAATACGCCGGGCGGGTACAGGCAGCACTTTTTGGCCTGATGGCGCTGGCGGTCGTCTACCAGTTGGGCAAACGCTGGTTCAAGTCGCCCCGCTTTGGCCTGTTTGCGCTGGCCGTCTTAGGCGGCAACGCCTTTTTCGTCAACTATGCGCTGGAAATCCGCCCCTACGGACTCATCCTGTTCCTCAGCAGCCTGTCTATGCTGCTGTTTGACCGCTGGCTGACCCGCCCGACGTGGCGTAAGGCAGCCTTTTATGCGGCGTCACTGGCGGCGCTGCTGTATGTGCATTATTTCCTGGTGATTCTGATTCTGGCGCAGGTCGCCTACTTTCTCATCTTTCATTTGCCCCGCCACCATGACGGGCGTACCCTGCGACAGATGGTCGCCGTCCCGGTCATCGCCTTTGCGCTGTGGCTGCCCTGGTTTCCGAGTTTCCTGGGACAGGTGGCGCATCTACGGCAGGCCGAACTGGCGGGCGGGAATGCGCGTGGGGTGGTCGGCGCAGGCACGACGACGCTGCCTACCTCGTTTGAGGCGGTGCGCGATCTGGCGTTGTGGGCAACCAATGGGCAGCTTGTCCTGTACGGGCTGGCGATTGCCCTGGGGCTGGTCGTGCTGTGGCGCAAGAAGGGCTACCAACTGGCGCTGATGTGGGCGTTCGGCGTACCGGTGATCGCCTTTGCCCTGAACACAGTGGTTGCCATCTATACGCCGCGTTATATCCTGAATTTTGTCCTCGGCCTGGGATTAGTGACCGGAGCGGGGCTGGCCGTCATCCCGCGCCCTCGCTGGCGCTGGACGGCGCTGGTGGCCTTCGCCGCCGTGAACCTGCTGGCGATGCCCGCCGCGCTGCCGCAGGGAAATGCGCCTTTCCGAACGGTGCTGGCGGACGTGAGCGCCACCGCCGTGCCGGGGGATGCTTTCTTCTTCCCGCGTTGGGGTGAAGCGGGCGATTTCACCCACTGGATGTACCAGACTCGCCTGCCCCGTGCCTCCGAATACCGCGATAACTGGGTATATACCCTGGATGACGCCCAGCTATACCGCCGCGTTTGGTTCATCACCACTAACTGGTTCAACGCGGCGAATCAGGCCGCCTTCCATACGCTGGAGCCGACTCACCCGCTGCAAACGGTGTATGGGGACTGTAACCCCCAGTGGTGTTTGCTGGCGCAGCTCATGGAAGCGCCGCCGGATACCCAGCCGACGCTGTTTGGGGATGATCTGGCGTTCTGGGGCGTGGACGTGGATGCCGTGAGCCGCGAGGTGATTCAAACACGGCTGTGGTGGCGGGTCGAACAGACTCCGGCGCTGAACTATTCGATAGGCCTGCACCTGTTGGACAGCAGCGGGGAATTGGTGGCGCAGCTTGACCGGAATATCCTGCATTATGGGGAGGCGCTGGAAACCAGCCAGCTTGAGCCGGGGCGCACCTACATTGATAGCCGCGACCTGCGGCTGCCGGACGGTCTGCCGCCGGGCGACTACTATCTGTCGCTCGTGGTCTATGACTGGCAAACGGGCGACTTGCTGCCCCTGCCGGATGGGCGTGACGCGCTTGACCTGGGGGCGGTAGCTGTGCCGTAAAGTCATTTTGCGGGTGGGATTTGTGCAGTTGGCGCGGTTCGTGGGGAGCGTGTTGGTGAGGACAAGTGACCGGGCGGCCATGATGACCGCCCGATTGGCATGTGTCTCTACTCGATAGTGATGTTGAGCTAGGGTTCTACAACTTCCACATCATCACATAATCCGGCTTCTTTGACCAAATCTGAACGAATCCAAGCATTGTTTTCCAGTTTCCACCAGACAAAACCATCGGTGCCGGTTGCCTGGCCGATGACATCAAACTGCTCATCGCTGGTGATGATTCCTGCCTGCTGATAGTTCGTGCCGGGGCCGGAACGCATGTTGGCGCGTGAAGGCGCAGCTACCAGACAACTTTGATTGGCGTCTATCAATGTATAGGTAAAGCTCTCAGTTGAGTAGCAGTTATATGAGGGCAGAAAGGTTGTGATTGTGCCTTGAAGAGAGTCTGTAGTGATGGCTTCATTGTCTAGAATATATTCATAAGTCAGGGTGGATCCATCTGTCAGCGTTAAATTACGCCGGGCAATGATTTGCCCATCCGCTTGCAATTCAAAAGCCAGTGGATCGTATACCCAGGCATCAAATACCTGCACTGATCTGCCATCATCGGCGACCAATAGAATCGCATTCCGATTGGTTGCACTGGTTCCGCATTGGGTTTGATCGGTCTCTTGACGCCAGGTAAGCCGGTATTTGCCGACAGTGAAATCACTGAAGGGTGCATCAGGATTGGATACTGCTTCTTCGGGATTACAGGTATCCACATACTGGCGTAAAAGCATATTGATTTCAGATGTCACATTGACAATCGTATCATAATCTCCCTGATCTATCTGTTGAGCATAATCAATCAGCGTTTCACTCAATGTACCGGTGTCGCAGGTCTCATCCTGAGCACTGGTTGTCGTCATCGTGACCATGAGCATAACCAGAACCGCCGCAATAACAATCCTCTGTGTTACTCGAATGGTTGTTCCGTATCTTGAAGCATTCATTTTCACTGCGAAATTCCTTTTAAGTGCTGTCCTCAATTTATTTACAGAGTGTATCGAGATACCGTATAAATCCATCCTAGCATGTGAATGGAAATTGTTTCAGTTAAGATTGCAACAGCTTTCTAACTAATGGAATATCTAAAAATACACAAATACCATGAATAGGTGCGATGGTACAATAATCCGCATCAATCGGGGCGCAACGGGTGCTGTTTGCTTCAGACAGACATTCAACAAAATCCATGTGTAAACTGACCGAAACCTTTTACGGATTCCACAGACTACCCAGAGCAGACATCTCAATAAACTGGAGGGAGTGAGAGATGGATATTTCATTGCCATTAAGCGGCGCTGTGGCTGTACCGGTGAAGGCACTGCGTTTGCGAGTACGAATCACGGCTTTTGTTCCTATGCTTGTGTTTGGGGCCGGTTTTGCGCTGGCGTATGGCCTGCTGACGCGCATCCCCGGTTTTATTGGAACCGATGATTATTATCACAGCCGCATCGCTACCCAGATCATCGAACAGCACAGCCTGCGCCTGACTTTCCCCTGGCTGCCCCTGACCATCCTTAGCCCGGAACGGTTTGTCGATCATCATCTGCTGTACCACCTGTACCTGGCACCCTGGATGTACTGGGGCGGTATCGCGGGGGCGAAGCTGGCGCAATCGCTGATTGTCGGCGCGATTGGCGTTACGTTCTGGTCGCTGCTGCGTTTCTTACGGGTACACCTGGCGCTGGTGTGGACACTGGCACTGCTGGCGATTTCAACGCCGTTCCTGTACCGGATGCTGATGATTCGTACCCAGGCTGCCGCTGTGTTACTGCTCCTGCTGGCGCTGCACGTCCTGTTCCGGGGGCGCTATCGCTGGCTGGTGGGGGTCGCGTTCGCCTTTACCTGGCTGTATAACGGTTTCATCCTCCTGCCCGTGATCGCCGCCTTGTATATGCTGGCGACCTGGGTCACAGAGCGGCGCTTCGTTTGGCAGCCGGTGGCCTATGCCCTGCTGGGAGTGGCGCTGGGACTGGTCATTAATCCGTATTTCCCGCAGAACATCGCTTTCGTCGTTGACCATCTGGGTGAAAAAATGGATATTGCCAGCAGTGTGCGGGTCGGCAGTGAATGGTATCCATATACCACGCTGCAACTGCTCGATCATTCGTTGGGGGCGTTGCTGGTGTTAGGGGCGGGGCTGCTGGCCGACAGTTTCCACCGGGCAGGTCGCGACAAGGTGGAAACCACCTTACTGCTCATCGCGCTGCTGACCTTATTCATGCTCTTCGAGTCGCGGCGTTTCATTGAATACTACCCGGTCTTTGCCCTGCTGTTTTGTGCGGTAGCCTGGGGTCGCCGCGTTATCCGTTGGCGGCAGTTCGTCCCGGCCTGGCTGGTGCGCCCTCAATTGGACTTTGTACCGATACTGGCTTTGGTGGGCGTGGTGGCGTATCTGGGCATAGGGGTGGTATCGGACACCAACGCGGATATTCAGAATGTGAAGGACGTGTCGTATCTGTCGGGAGCGTCCGCCTGGCTGGCGAGCCATACTGAACCAGGGGAATTGATTTTTCAGACTGACTGGGATGATTTCACGCGGCTCTTCTACTACAACACCCACAATGTTTACCTGGTGGGACTGGACCCAACATACTTACAGGTGGCTGACCCATTCCTTTGGAACCAGTGGGTTGCCATCACACAGGGAGTGGTCGAACGTCCCTCGGTGTTGATTCGGGACACGTTCGGAGCGCGTTATGTGGTCAGCGACACCCAGCACCAGGATTTCGCCCAAACTGCGGAGGGCGATCCCAATCTGCATCTCGTTTATCGGGACGCAACCAGTATGATATGGTATGTGGACGATGCGGATAACTGAGAAACCACAAATATGATTGTGATTATATTGCCGGATGTGACGGCGGATGAAGCATTACTGGACAAGGCGCGTCACCGTGACCGGGAAGCGCAGCGGCTGATCTATGAACGCTATTTCACGCCGATCATGCAGTTCATCCGACTGCGGGTTGATGACCGTGAACAGGCACAGGACATCGCAGCCGATGTATTTCTCGATTTTTTTGTCGCGCTTGGTGGCAAAAACCCACCCCGTACCCATTTGCGGGCCTGGTTGTTCCGGGTCGCCCGCAACAAGGTTTACGACCACTATGGTGAAAAGCAGAAATTCCCAATGACCACATTGGAGGAGTGGATACCGGGTTCGACCGAAGAGAACCCGGAAACGAAGATCGTCCAGTCCTGGCAGCTTGACCGGGCGCGGCGGGCGTTGAGTATGCTGGTCGCGGAACAACAGGAAGTGCTGCTCCTGCGTTTCGGTCAGGGGCTGAGCCTGAAGGAGACTGCCGATCTGATGGCTCAGAGTGTTAGCGCGGTGAAATCCCTTCAATTCCGGGCGGTGGATAACTTGCGCCGCGTGCTGGACGTGGGAGGGGCGGAGTAGACCTTATGGCATCACAAGACTTGATCAACATTTTTGAGGATTGTGTACAACGCATCGCTTCCGGCCAAAGCCTGGAGGATTGCTTGCGGCTGTATCCTGACCATGCTACCCGCCTGCGCCCATTACTGGAAGCCACTGAACAAATCCGAGCATTACACATCGCTCCGGCTGAACTGCTGGAAGACCAGGCGCGGGTTTGGCAGAAGATCGAGGCGAAATTGCCGCCGGGTGGCAGCCCTCACGGGCATTTCCCGCGATTCTTTGCCCTGCTATTGCTGGCAGTTGTGGCGGTCAGTTTACTGACATTCGTCTGGCTAGCGCAAAGACCGCCGGATCAAACACCTATCGAGACGGGGGGGCACACCGCGACGGTGACAGCCAGCAGCACGCCGACGGAGAGCAGTACACCGACGGAGACCGCGACGGCCACGGCTTCAATGACCGGCAGCCCAACACCCACATTGACCGCAACGGCCACCCATACCGATACGGCGACGGCTACTATAACAGCCAGTCTAACACCAACGGCGACGGCCAGCCTGACACCAACGGAGACAGCAACCCCGACCGCCACACCCACCAAGACGCCCACCAGCAGTCCAACGGCGACGAAAACACCAACAGCGACGGCTACTCTGACTGCCACGCTGACACTGACGCCTACCAGCAGTCCGACGGCGACCAAGACCGCGACGGCGACCTATACACCCAGCCCGACGCTGACCCCTTCAATGACGTTTGTGCCGGGTTGCGGTGCGCCTTTGACACGGGAACAGGCTATCCAACGTGTCCTGGAAATCTACCCGAATACGACCATCGTCAATGCTGCCCAGGTCATGAAATTCGACAACCGGCTTGTATGGGAAGTGCTGACCAGTCACCAGATCGAAGTGAACATTGATGTGGGTTGCGGCTACATTCTCACCATTGAACGGGCTCGCAGCGGCGAAGCGACACCCAATCTAAATGATAATGTACCCGGAGATAGTAACCAAAATGATTCATCCGGCGCGAACCAGAACACCAATAATGACAATGACGACGACAAGCATAACGACAACGATGATGATAAGGGTAACGACAATAACAGTAACGGCAGTTGATTCGGACTGAGTTATCCAGCTATATCCAGAGGGAGCGTCATGTGACGCTCCTTTTTGGTTGCGGCGTTTTGTGAGTCATTCCGGAGATTGGTACCAAAGTCCTGAAAATTTGCCCGAAACCTTTTTCAACGGACTGAGACTTCTTTGGCGCAATGTGTTCACACACTGCATCCATCCATTCAGTTCAAGCAAATCTGGAGGCTACATCATGTTGGGTATTCGTAAATCGCTATCTTTCTTATCGATCTTTGCCGCGCTGCTGTTCCTGGCACTGCCGGTCTTTGCACAGACTAGCGGCGCAGTTGAACTCGTCGGCGTTGTGGAGGCTATGACGCTGGACACCATTACCGTTAATGGGCAAGGGATTATCATCACCGGGGCTGAAATCAACACGGCGCTTGAGATCGGTGCGTTGGTCAGCGTTGAAGGCACGCTCAACCCGGACGGGAGTATCAGTGCGCGTCAGGTCAACCCGGTGGCCGCTGGCGTTCAGCCCGGCGAAGCTGAACTCATCGGTGTGCTAGAGCATTTCGATAGCACCGCGATGGTGGTCAATGGCATAACGTTTGATGTCAGCGGCGCGGAACTCGGCACCGGTCTGGCGGTCGGTCAGATGGTTAAAGTCCATGCAACCTGGACAGATAGCGGCTGGGTCGCTCGTGAAGTGCAACTATACACACCCGCTGAAGATGCACCGGGCATGTCTGGCGAATTCGAGATGACCGGTACATTAGAGGCCATTGGTGACGGCAGCATCACCGTCGCGGGGCAAACCATCATGACCGCCGGGGCAGAAATCAAGAATATGCTGGTCATCGGTGTACGGGTGAAGGTGCATTTCAGTCTGGTGAATGGGGTGATGGTCGCCCGTGAAGTGGAAAATGCCACTGCCGATGCCAGCAGCAATAGCAACGACAATATGGACGATAACAGCAACGCCAACACCAATGACAACGCCAATAGCAACGACAACGACAATGGTGATGATAGCAATACCAACGCCAATGACAACCAGGCTGGCAGCCCGCAGATCAGCGCTCAGCAGGCGATTGACATTGTGCTCGCTATCTACCCGAATACGTCAATTGTCGAAATCAAGCTGGATAGCAAGTTCGGCGGCATCCTTGTCTGGGAAATCAAGACCAGCCATGGTCTGGAACTCAACATTGACGCACAGACGGGTGTGATTCTGACCATTGACGATCACCACAGTGGCGATGACAGCAACTTTAACAGCAACAACAACACGGATGACGGCAGCAACTTCAACAGCAACTCGAACCACAATGACAATAATGATGATCATGGTGGTCGTGACGACAACCACGATGATGACCATAGCGGTCGTAACGACAACAACGACGATTAAGGATCATCACCGGGCATCTTGTAAACCGCATCTGCAGCACCTGAAAGGAGCGTGGCGACCCCACGCTCTTTCGTTTAGGAACACTCGGGGAGAGAGAGGGGGCACATCCAGCGGTCGTTGAGATCAGCTTCGGCGGCCCAGCCCTGAATACTCCCCAGCCCTTCGCGTTCGACATACCAGTACCAGATATTCTGGCCGTTCCAGGTGCCACAGACCGGTCCGGCGAGGATAAGCAGCTGCTGGTTGTCATAGGCCTGAGCACGGGTTTCAATATACGGGTCGGGGGCGTTGACCCGGGCCAGGATGCGAAGCGCACCGGTTTCGTTGAAGTCCACAACGGCAATATCGCCGACTTTGAAGAGCGTTTCCGGCGCGCCAGGGCAGGCGGTATCCGCGACCGGTAAGGTATCCAGGATGGTGGCACTCACGGTGGCCTCCGGCGTGGGGAGGACGTTGGGCAGGACGGCGAAGGCGGTACCATCGCCATAGACTGCCCCGGATACCGTCTCCGGTTCGGGCGTGGCCTCCGGCACGACGACTTGAATAATCGGCGCCTCGGGCAGCGCGGCCAAGGCCGTTCCGGTTGCCAGTACCGAGGTGTAAATGGAAATATCCAGCATGAGCATATTCGTGCCCTGGCTGGGGCTGATACTCAGGTTATTGAGCGACACACTGGGGACAGCGGATTCGCGCAGGTGAACGAGGAAATTCAACAAGTCCACCACGTCGCCGGTGACCTGAAGCCGGTAGAGCCAGACTTCGTAAAGCGGCACAGTCATACCAGATTGCGCCGGGGATTGGGAGCGTAAGGCTGCGACTTCGACCCGGCTCTCCTGAGCATACTGATACACCTGGTTGAGCAGTTGGTTGGCCTGGGCGGTGGTCAGAAAGCCCCCAGCAAGCGTGTCCAACTGGGCCTGGGCGGAGTCCACCTGGTTTTGCAGGATGGCGACCTGCTGATCTTCATCCTGGCTGGCCGCCTGGGTATGCAGCGTGTCCTGGGCGCTGGTCACTTGAGCAGCCAGATTTTCGTGGGTCTGCCAGGCCGGGAAGATCACTGCCGCCGCGAACAGGAGATTGCCGGAAATAATCATGCCAATCAGGAGGATAGGCAGGAGGGTAAAGAGCTTCCCGATGATCGGGTTGGGGCCAGTATCCATACTGTCCATTATGCACCTACCTTGAGTTCCACCAGGATGTTAAATTCCGTCATCCGGTCATCCGGGACAGCCGTGCTGGTGGCATCCCGGATGGTGGGTTTCGCCGTGATTGCACTGCTGTTTTTCAGGGTAATGGACTGGACCACCACGCGCTCGAAGACGAGCGACTCATCTAAGGTTTGAAAGTAACCCATGACATCATCTTCATTGATCGCCTGCCCATTCAACACCAGGCGATTTTCGGTCTGGGTCAGGCCGGTGAGCGTGATGCGGGTGGTGTCATACTGGCTGATGACGGCAAAAGCATTCATCCAGTCAATCTGCGCGTTGGCTAACCCGTCCATGATGGGTTGCAGGTCGTTCACCGTCCCGCGAACCTGGAGCAGTGCATCCTGTAGGGCCTGTTCCTGGGCCGCCGGTTCGGGGGTATAGACCAGGGTGGCTTGAATGGCGGTGACAGTGGCCTCAAGCTGCTGGTTTTCTTCCTGGATGCTGGTTGAAATCAGGAACAGGGGTAGAAACAAGGCTGCCAGGCTGAAAATCACCAACCAGATGACCAGGCGTGACCCGGATGGTTGTGGCGCGTCTTCAGTTTCTTCATCAAAAGTATCATTCATGGCATTCATGTCCACTCCTTACACCGTCACGAGGAGGGCGACCAGCGCGCCCAGGCAGAGGAACGGCGCATAGGGAATATAGGCTTTATTGTCCGATTGCTGGCGAACCAGCATGACCAGGGCGACCACCGCACCGGTCCCCGCGCCAAGGATCAGGGCCCAGAGCATGTGGGGAAACCCGAAAGCGAACCCGATTAGCGCCGCCAGCTTGATGTCCCCGCCGCCGACATCGCCGGGTTTCAGGCGGGCGACCAGGTAAAAAATCGAGAAGGCCAGCAATCCGCCGATCACCACATTTGGGAAGTAGCGCGGGTTCAGGGCGAAGTGGCCGACGAGCAGCAGGGCGATGGCCGGGTAGGTGAGCACATTCAGCACGAGGCGGTATTTCATGTCCATCAGCGCGATGAGCAGGAAGAACCCGTACCCACCGACAATCAGCGCCGTTTGTTGGGATATTCCATAGACCGACCAGGCCCAAACCACAAAGACGGCACTGGCGACTTCGACCACGACTTCCAATCCGAGACGCCGGTTTTCCGGGGCGGACTGCCAGTGGGCGGCTAGCCAGACCCAGGCCGCCGGAGCGAGGCCCGCTGGATGCGGTAGCGTGGTCGGGCGATCCGCGCCAGCGAAACGGAGCAAGTAGTCCGAAAGTCGGAGCAGCAACCAGCCAAGCAACCCACCAAACAACGCAACCGAGATCATCATCGCAAGGGTCTCCCGGCTATTTCACCGTTGTCGCCGGTAGGGTGATGATGAATTCCGCGCCGCCGTCTTCGTGGTTGCGTGCCAGAACCGTCCCATGCAGTCCCTCAACCGTTGCCCGGACGAGTTCCAGCCCCAGCCCCAAACTGGAGCTCCCGTTATCAATGGTTTTACCCCGGAAGTACTTCTCAAAAAGATAGGGCAGGTGTTCCTCGGGTATCCCCGGCCCACTGTCCTGGACACGGATAATCAGGTCAGAAAGGCTAAAGGCGAGTGTAATCGAAACCAGCCCGGCGGGTGGGGAAAATTTCACAGCGTTATCAACCAGATTCAAAACGGCGCGATACAGGTAGTGACTGTCGCTGAGGATCATATAGGGTTCGCCCATGACATGGAGGTCAAGCTGCACGGATTTCGCATCGGCGGTGCGTGTCAGGTTGCTCACCGCGCGTTGAACGATGTCAATCAGGTCGGTGGGTTCATGACGCATGGTGGAGGCTTCACTCAGCGCCGTGATTTCGGTCAGTTGTTCAATCAGGTTGTTCATCGCCTGACTGCTGACGACGATATCGTTGATGATTTCGACCACTTCCTCATCCAGTGGGTAGCTGTGCAGCAGTCCGGCATACCCGAGGGTGGCATTCAGCATGGAGCGCAGGTCATAGGAAAGGATGGAATGCAGTGCCGAGACAATTTTACTGCGACAGATGAGGACCTGATCTACGGCCTGGTACAGGCGAGCGTTCTGTAGCGCTGCTGCCGTGAACTCGGCTACTGCCATCATGAGTTTCTCGTCCTGATCGGTGAAGATTTTTCCCGGGTCATGCTGGGCGGCAGCGATGACCCCGAAGGTGACACCACCCAGCACGAGCGGGACATACAGCAGTGCTTCAACCAGATAGCCGGTTTTCACTTTGACGAGTTCGTCATTTTTCTGGCGGTTCACCCGCAATGGTTGGCCGGATTCAATCACCTGACCGGCCAGCGTATCGGTCACCGGCAGCCGCTTAATTTCCTCGTTATCGAGACCCCGGCCAGCTTCTTGAAAGAGTTCCCCGGTCTGGTCATCGACCAACCAGATGCTGACTTCATCGGTTTCCATGTGGGTGAAGAGCGCATCCATCACGGCTTTGAGTACTTCACTGCGGTTCAGTTGGGAAGTAATGGCGCGACCAATGGTGGGCAGAATGTCCACCAGGTCAGCCTGACTGCGAGGCATGGGGATATACCCTTTGGGGCGCTGGATAATGCGAATGATAAATTCCAGTCTCCCCAGCTTCAGGTAATCCCCATGAGATAGGGTTTGGGGGACATTCGCACTGACCCGACGGCCATTCACGGCCGTACCGTTCGTACTGTTCAGGTCCATAATGAACAGCTTGGCCGCCGTCGGCGAGAGGCGAGCGTGGCTACGGGAGACGCCCAGCTTCTCGATGTCAATATCCGGAAAAAGTGTGATGACATTCGCCTCAGTACCGCCCCGGCCTATCTCGATTTCATCGTTGATATCCAGCCCCATGCGAACCCCTGAGTCAAACGCCAGGTCGAGACGGACCCGCCAGACGGCGTGTTCAGCCGCTGGGTACGGGTGCGGAACCGGGATGTAGGGGACATCCGCGTCTAACTTGAGCAACTCACGGGCAAATTCGTCGCTGAGTTCCGAGGTGACTTTCTTGATTTCATCCTGCGTTCTGGGTTGCATGATTCCCTCCTCAGCCGTTATTGCACCTGCGGGCGCAATTGAACAGCAACCTCCTGGCTCAGGATTGCTAACTGGGCCATATCAATATTCTCTAATCCTTCAAGCAAGACTTGACGATCATTGTTGTCATCGGCCTCGTCAAAGATGCTCAGAAGGTCATTCAGGCCGCTGCCACCTGCTGGACTGCCGGACTGTCCAGCGGCTGTAGCGTTGGCTTCCTGCGCCTCCGGTTGTACAGTTGTTTCGGTTGGGGGCGTGGTGGTACTTCCGCCGGGAGACACCGGCTGACCGGGCGGGTTACTCATCTGCGCCAGTGGAGAGGCTGCTACTTGTTCAGGCGTGGCCGTCCGCCGGATGGTTTCTGGTTCGGGCGTGGCTTGTGCTGCTTGTTCCGCCGCCCGTTGCGCTTTGCGCCGCTTCGCCCGCCGCAGTCGGGGCAGGATGATAAGGACTGCCGCCGCCAGCAGAGGAACCAGCGCGAAAACAATACTGATGAGGACAATTTTCTGTTGGAGAATGACATCAATCAGCGACATATCGCTACCCTCGCAAAATCCCCATCACCATTGGTGGCACCACAATGAAGCTCACCCCAGAAATAAAGACATCCAGCGCCATATACAGATTCACCTTGAGCTTGTAGCCCCCATCGGTGAAGATGATCGCGGCGGCACTCACGATCGCCAGCAGCAGTACCATGACCACTGTAATCGCCGCCAGAAATTGCAGGTCGGCGGGCGTAATGCTGGTTAAGCCCATATTGACCGACCGCTGACCTTCAGCCGCAGCGTCACTCTGCGGCATCATCGAAGTGACCATCTCGGTGAAGTTCGTGACGATAGACAGCACAAACACCATGAGTCCAGCAACGACGCCGTGCATGACGGTGGACAGCCCGGAGAATGTCCCGGCAATCAAGCGCCGTTTCGCGCGAAGCTGTGCGGTTTTGGCGGCGAACAGCGAGCAGAGATAACCGACCCGTTCCGGGTCGCCACCGATTTTGATCGCACCGTAGAAGATGTCGATGACTTCGCTAATCAGTTTGCTGCCCGATTCCAGGCCGAACTTATGCCAGCAGATTTCCGGATCAACCAGGGCTTGCAGCCGTTTGCTCAGGCGGTCAATATCTTTTTCCAGGGTGGGGAAAGAACTCAGGTCAATCTTGGTGAGTGCCTGCTTCAATGTTGAGCCGCTGGCCGTCGCCATGCCACCCGAAGACCGCAGGAAAGTACTGATTTCCTCATCTTTCTTATTGGTAATCCGGTCACTCAACATGCTCATAATCCCCACTGGCAGCATCACCGCGGCGAGCATGATGAGGATGATTCCCAGGTGTACGCCGAGCAGGTTGAGCAGCACCGCCGCCACCGTGCCCAGTGGGAAGAGGATCCGAAACCAGCGCATGGCCCGCTTCTGTTCCTGTGACCCTTCGGACGGTTTGACCGTCAGGATTTCCGCCGGGGCCGAACGGTAGATAATCCAGGCGCCCAGGCCACTCATCATCACACCGGTGACAATCAGGCCGGTAATCATGCCGATGTTCAAGGTCTGAATCATGGATGAAATCACCTGAATGATGATGATGAGCGCTACCGAAATCACAATCGAGGAGAAGGCATTTGACCACTGCTTGAGCGATTCCAGATCGCGTTCATAGCGGTTTTCGTAGTCTTCGCCCTGGGCTTCGGCCTCCCGCGCCAGAAAATCGGGCATCGGTTCGCCGGAACGCAGCGCGTCGGACAGCCGCAGCAGGAAGCTGCGCATGTTGTTCGACTTGGCTTTGACACCAATCATCCGGCAGGCTTCCGGGTAGTCATAGCGGAACTCGTCCACCAACGTATTGATGGCGGCGAAATAGACCGCCGCTTTTGAGGGCGAGGTCGCTGCCAGCTCAAACAGCTTGCTGCGCGTAATCCCGGCGGAGGCCATCGCCGACATATAGGTCAACTGGTAGAACAGTTGAAACGGCGCAACCGGCTTAAAGGAGACCTTGGTGTTTTGCTTCACTGAGGATTTGGAAGAACTCATGGAAATCCGTGATCCCTTTCTCTTTGTGCAGTTTCTCAAAGATGCGAGCGCGTCGTTCAACTTCGTTGTAAATGGACTTGCGCTTGTGCGGCGGGATGCCGCGTTTGAGCGCGATAATCTGCTCCAGCAGGTAGCTGTTCATGTAGCCGGGGAATTCAAAAGTATCGTTGCCCGGATTCCAGCGGAACGCTTCCAGGAATGAAAAACTCTGTGAAATCGGGTCGTAACCGATGATTTCGTTAATGCTCATCACCCGGCGAGCGCTGCGGCCATCGGCCAGACGGACTGCCGACTGAATAATCGCCAGGTTGAGGTTATCAATGTAGGTTTTGGGGATGTTGATCGGGTCGCCGGTCAGACGCTGGATCAGTTTTTCCACTGACGCCGCGTGGAAAGTGGACATTACACCGTGACCGGTCTGCATGGCCTGGAAGGCGACCACTGCTTCCACACTACGGATTTCACCGACGATAATCATTTCTGGGCGCTGCCGGAGGGCTGCTTTGAGCAGTTCGAACATGCCAACTTCACTGCCTTTGCTATCGCCGCTGCCGTGCCGGGTGGATTCCTGCAACCAGTTTTTGTGCGGCACCTGGACTTCCGGCGTGTCCTCAATCGTGATGATTTTGGCTTCCGGCTTGATGAAGGCGGTAATTGCGTTGAGCAGCGTGGTCTTGCCGGAGGCCGTCGCTCCCACGACGAAGGTGTTCAACCCGGCTTCCAGCATCAGGGAAATGTACGAGGCCATCATGTAGTTGAGGCTTTGGAACTCGATCAATTCCAGCACGCTGATCGGGGTATCGCTGAACTTACGGATGGTGAAGTTGCTGCCCCGCTTGGAAATTTCGCGCCCATAGACGATGTTGATACGCGAACCATCGGGCAGCACGGCATCCACCAGCGGGTTACGCACCGTGACCGGGCTTTTAATCCATTCACCCAGCCAGACAGCAAATTCATCCACATCGTCGTGGGTGGTGAAGGTGATGGAGGATTGCACGCTTTTGAATATTTTATGCTCAATGAAAATGTGGCCGACCCCGCTGCAACTGATGTCTTCAATGTTCGGGTCAAGCAGCAAGGGTTGTAAAACGCCCAGGCCGATTTTATCCCGAATAACCCGGTAGCGGATCGCTTCGAGTTCTGCCGGTGTCACCACGATTTTGTCCGGGCGGCGCTTGCCATTGGCCGCTGCCCGGTTGGTGGTGCAGATCACGTCAATGAGTTTGTAGAGCAGGGCGCGTTTCTCTTCTTTGTCTTCCAGCCGTCCGATTTCCTCGGCCCAGGTCACGAGTTTGGTGTCAACTTCCGGCATCAGATATTCAATATCCACCACCACCGTCGGTTCAATGGCGATGTGATGATCGCGCACCCCACTGGGATCCGGGTAGATGTGGACATACAGTCCATCTTTGATCGGATAAATCAGGTTGCGGTATTCAAGCTGGCCCAGGCTGCGCGATGGCTTAGGATAGAATTCTGGAATGCCAATTTCGTCTATCGGCAGCCGCCAGACGTATTCTGCCAGGAACGGCGCCGCATCACAGGCTTCCTGGAACGGTTGGGACAATTGCGCATAGAGCGTGTTCCAGTCTCCGTTGTTGGTCTGAAAATCGAAAGGAAAAGGCAGAATTGTTTGCGCCATTATCACTACCCTCGGGCTTTACTGATGGGGATCACGCGCATCCCCCAACCGGGTTCGACATCGAAACCCACAATCGCGCCGGTAACACTGGCCGCCCCGCGAATTTTGGCAACTTCCAGGGTTTTCACGAGCCGCTGACCGTCATGTTCAGTGTGCAGGGCCAGGTGCGCGTCACAGATCGAGCGCAGCGGGTTAATGAATTCACCCTCCACCGCGTTAGCGTGAATCGTGATGATGATGGTCATCCCGGTGGCGCACAGCCGTTTGCTCGACTCAAAGAAACTGAGAACGGGCAGCATGTTATTGGTGTGCGCAATAGCCGGGGTGAGTGAGTCGACGATCAGCAAATCACGTCCTCGGGTATGTTCGTGCTTCATCGCCTGGAGCAGCGTGGTCGTTGCCCCATCACCCAGGTGGGAAAGCTCAATGGGGTAGGCCCGCAGTTTGCCCAGCAGCAGAAAGTCGAAAATATCCAGATCAATACTCGCCATCTGCGAAACCAGGCTTTTCACCGTGTTTTCAGTGGTGAAGAGCGTGGCGCTGTTACCGCCAGCTAATGACCCTTTCAGGATTTGTTGGGAAAGGACGGATTTCCCCGCGCCCGAACTGCCCTCAATCAGCACGAGCGAACCGGCGGGAATGCCGCCACCGAGACGGCTGTCGAGTTCCGCGTTGCCAGAAGAAATGGTGCGTTTTTGCGAGTCGCCACCGGCTTTTTGAGCTATCATCGTCCTGTCCCTCGCTAGTACACCGTGAAGGTAAAGGTGAACGGGCCAATGGTCGTTTCACCATCCGAGACCGTGAACTCAAAGCTGTCACTGCCCGTACCCGTGTGGGTATAAATCAATTCACCATTGTCAATGTTTTCCTGGGTGAAGCTGTCCCCCAGGCTGAGGTTGCCCTGTGTCGGCGGGATGGTGATGGTGTAGACCAGATTGGCGGGATCATCATCGGGATCGTCGGTTTCCAGCACCCCTGCACCGAACCAGCCCATCCCGCCGGTTGCAACAATGACGGGTGTGTTCGCAGTCAGCACGGGTGGCTCGCTGGCATTAATCGTGAAGGTGTACGCTTCGCTGGTATCTTTGCCATCAGAAACCGTGAATTGGAAACTGTCGCCACCAGTGCCAGTGTGGGTGTAGACCAGCGTACCACTATCAATATCGGTCTGGGTGAAGGTATCGCCCAGGTTAAGCGTCCCTTGTTCCGGGGGAACCAGCACGGTATAGATCAAGCCATCCGCCGGATCATCGTCGTCAACAGCCTCCAGCAGTGTGTTTTCGATGGCTTTGCTGCCCCCACTGGCGAGGGTTAAGGGCGCATTCGTCAGCAGTTCCGGGGGGATATTGGCCGTGAATACCGATGAAGTGCCGCTGCCGGATGGCATGGCTAAGACGACCTGGATGGCTGAACCGGGAGCCGCCAGTGGTAAGACCTGGGCTTGCAGCGCAATGGTTTCACCAGGATTCAGGATTTGGGGTTCAAAGATTTCGGGCTGTTCCAGCGACTCCCCCAGGTAGATTCCCGCGACATCCCAAGTATTGTCGCTCAACCCCATATCCGAGTAGGGCAGCCAGCGGGTGTGATACCCGGCGGGGTCGCTGTCGTCATAATATTGGATGATGACATCCCACTGGTTGAAGTCTGACAGCTTACTGCTGCCGTCATTATTGAATACCAGGGAGATGACCGAGCCACCATCAGCGGTATAGGCGGACACCACGTGCAGGTGCGTTTGCGCCTGTTCGATCCACCGGGCTTCCATTTCCTGACGGGAGAAGGCGATGTTGTCCTGCATCACGATGGAGACCTGGGTTAAGGTCAGCACCGCAAACAGGATGACAAACAGCACAATGATGGTGACGAGTACGGTTTCCATAATTTACATGCTCATAAAAAGGTCGTCGGAAACGCCGTTCGGAATGGCGATCTTGACGAAAAAGCGATTCGGCGAAAGGGGCAGCAGGTAATGAATGGAGATTTTCAGCGTCGCGGTGGGGACCCACTCGGCGGCGTTTTCGATTTCCCACGTCCAGTACGGATAGCTCCCACCGGATTCAGTCTGGTGGGGGATACGGGCAAAATTGCCTTCTGGCCCGAAAAACACGTCCATTTGTTCCAACGCGGTGATGCGGGTTGAACCGACATTCTTCACCCAGATAAAGACCTCAAAATCGCCGTTGCCGTTCGCATCCTGCCACCACCCACTGCTATCCAGTTCGCCCGCTGCGTGAATCACCGACACTTGGCTGCGCATCCGGTCTTCGGTGCGATTCGCCATGCTGCTGATTGCGTCGCCACCCTCAATGATGGCCGGGTAGGCGGTATTGAACAGCATAAGTGCCATCACCATGCTGATGACAATTAAAAGCGCGGTGGTGATCGTCTTATCCATCTTTCTTCTTGCTCCATTTCACACCGGCGCCGGCATTTTGAACACCCGCCATCAGCCGTAAAATGAGGTTGCTGCTGGCGTCGTTCATTTCATCCCCCCTTTTTTCGTAGATGGGTTCAGGGGTAGGGAATATCTGGCTGCGGTTGGGCTGAGTGATATCATCTGACTGCGTATATACCGGAGTTGTCATCTTCACGGACTGGCGCTGGGGAGCTACCGCTGACCTGGCCGGAGCAGCCTGTTTTCGAGGTGCTGGTTTGCGCTGAGTCGCTTTGGCGCTTTTGCTGGCGTATTGGGCTGCAACCTGGAGCAATTCATCCCGGACTTGTGGCTGTAAAAGCCCTTCTTGCGCATAGCCACGGATCATATTCCGGGTTTCTTTGAGGCCGACCTCACGGATATTGCGCTTGACCCATCGCCGGTATTCCTGCATATCGATATCCTGATACTGCTCTTCTTCCACAATCGGATGGGACTGCTCAGGGGCAGGATTTGGTGACGTGAGATCATCCAGGCATACCTTTCGCACGTTGACCGGGGCCGCTTCAACCGGGGTATAGTTGGGTTCGACCGGTGGCGGGGTATAGGTCATGACCGGCTGAGACGGGGGATTCGGGTTCGGCGGAGATGGGGGATTCTCTGACCGCAAGGACGGATAGGTGTTCGTCAGTAGTTGTTCTTGAATATCCAGCAAGGTCGTCTGGATTTGATGCTTCAGGATTTCCAACTCTTCTTCAAGTTGTTGTACCCGTTTTTCGAGATCCATCTTGAGTGCCTTTCAAATCCCGCTCGACCTTGAATAAAAACCGCCCCACTGGCACGGTCAAGTGAGTGGGGCGGGTGTCTTGGCTCGATCATGAGCCGATAAGACCGAAGGATTGTGTAAGTTGGGCTTGACCGTGCCGGGTAGTTTCTGATTGTTAAGCTGCTCTGGTTGTGGCCGAGAGGCGGGCAACACACTGTCGTTGTCCCGCTCTCCCCTGATAATTCCTGTGTTTAGCGTAATTCCATGACGGCTTCGATGGCGGCGGGCGTGTTGCGGCTCACGTTCAGGACGGCACCCGTCGGTGGCTTGATTTCCAGTGTGAATTCGGTGTTGGCGGCCAGCGCGGTCCCCAGGCTACTCAGGTCAACGGTCACTTCGGCCAGCTCACCATCTTCAAGCATGTTATCGGCGGTGCCACCGTCATTGTTCACGATCCAGTTCACGGTCCAGGGCATATTGCTCTCAAACTGCGCGCCATCCCGATAGCCAATCACGACCACGTTGGCGCTGCCGGACGTATCGGTCATATCAACTGGTTCGCCACCCGCAACCAATGAAACCGTGAAGACGACATCGCTGACCGCACCGGCGGCACCTTCGGCGATAATCGCGCCCTTGATGCTCATGGAGGACTGGACACCTTCCAGACCGGAGTAAATAGCTTCTTCACTCTTGTCGGTGGAAGCCGAACCGGCGGAGAGAATAACGAAGGCGAATACGGATGCGACGACAATGAAGGCGATTAGGATGATGGCTGCTTCGAGAGCGGTCTGGCCTTTTTGGTCTTTGTGGAGGTTGTTTTTATGAAACATGATGTGTGTGTAGCTCCTTAAGGTTGATTAACTGTTGTCATTCATTCATCAACGACAAATTGATTTTGAATGGCGATGAAGTTAATTTGATGTTATACCGCAACTCTAAAACCAACACTTAAGATTTGGAAAAACGTATTTATTTCACAAAATCTTCGGTTTCTATGTATTCGATTCTCGCTTGATCTACCCGCATAGCCTGTGCAACAGACTCAGATGCCGTCTGGTCGTGTTTATATTTCAAAAAGCATTCTGGATTGTTCAGACGTTAACATCTACACGGAGGGTAGCTACACCATGTGATGAACCAATCAGGTAGCTAACGATATTTGCAGGATACTTTCGTGATCGTCCGCTTATACCTGAGTTTCAATTCTCGGCACGGCATGTAGACACGGCCGTTCCCTGAGTGTCGTTTTTAGTCCCTATGAAGAGCCCTGTGAGACGTGGTCGTCATTTGTGGAATTACCGACTCTGCCGCAGCATCCCCAGGTCAAACGTATACAACGCTGGGGGTTTCCGCGCTCCCACATCGAGCCTGCCGATGTAGAGTTCAGTCGTCTTGTGGTCGGCGTGGCCCAGGTTCTGCTGGATCGCCAGTAAGTCGACACCCGCCTCATACAGCCGCCGCGCATACGTCCGGCGCAGGTCGTGCGGGTTGACCGTCCGCTGGATGCCGTCCACCACAATCGGATAACGATCCATCACCTGATTGATGGCCCGGACATGCAGCCGCCCATCTCGGATGTGCCACCCGCCTTTATAGAAGCCGCGAAACACCGGCCCCACCGTGATTGCTGCCCGACGCAGCCAGGCCTCGACAATGACCAGTGCGAAATCGAGATCGCCATAGGGGATGAGGCGCTCCTTTGCGCCTTTCCCGTCGCGGACATGTAGCGCCAGCGTGCCGCCCAGCCTTTGCCGCAGATCAGGCACATCCAGCGCCACCAATTCGGCTTCGCGGATTCCGGTACACAGCATCAAGGCGATCAAGGCAGTATCGCGCAGCCCCAGGAGGGCGTCCACGCCGGGCGCAGCCAGCAGCGCGCTGGCCTGGGCAGCAGTCAGGCGCACAGTTTCGTCATCGGGGCGATCCTGGCGGGTGATGACCGTCATCGGCGCGGCGTCAGGATGAATCGCATTCTGGATGCGTCCGGTCAGCCGTCCGACGGCGGCCTGGATATTGGCCGGATTCGGCTCAAAACCCTCGGCGAGGCAGGCGGCATAGGCGGCGGCTTCAAGACGATCCAGCACCGCCGGGTCTTTCAGCAGGGCGGCATACCGTCCGCGCACGGTGGCGAGGTGAGCGCGGACGCTGATGGGCGACAGTCCCTGCGTCCGTAAGGCATCGCGGTAGGCGGCCAGGTCAGGAGCGTGCCAGGGTCGCCCGGTCGTATCGAGCCAGGTACTGAACCGCTTCAGGCGGGAGCGGGTGTCTTTGTTGGCGTCATCGGGCAGCAAGATGGCGGCGCTGGTGGCCGGGGATGGGGTGAGATGCGCGTGGGACATGTGACCTCCAGGCGGTGATTTTGGATACTCGAAATCACTACATATATCACATATTATATGCTTTCATTTTTAGCCTGAAATGACCACATTTCACAGCCCTAACCCCACAAAAAAGCAGGCCGCTTGGTGTACAGCGACCTGCTGATTCTATATTCCTTATACCTAATAATTCGGGTCAAGCCACTCCCGCAGCCCTTCACTGAGTAGGTTGGACGCCAGAATCACCAGCAGAATAGCTAAACCGGGGAAGGTCGCCAGCCACCACTGGTAAAACTTCGTCCGCCCCATCGAGATCATCGCGCCCCACTCCGGCGTGGGCGGCGACACGCCCAGTCCCAGGAAACTCAGCGCGGATACCAGCAGGATAATGCCGCCAATATCGAGCGCTGCCGTGATGATGATCGGAGTCCAGCTATTGGGCAAAACATGCCGGAGCAAAATGCCATATTCACGTGCCCCCAGCGAACGCGCTGCCACAATATAGTCATACGAGCGGATGACCATCACCTGAGATCGCATCAGCCGGGCATAGGCCGGCCACAGGACGATCACCGCTGCAATCGCCGCATTGGTCAGGCTAGGCCCCAGAAACGCGGAGATCGCCAGCGCCAGTACGACCGACGGAAAAGCCAGCGTGACATCCGCAAAGCGCATAATGATGTTGTCAACAATCCCGCCCATGAATCCACCCAGCGCCCCTAGCATACTGCCGATGGCGACGGATACGAGCACCACGCCGAAGGATGCGGGCAGCGAAATCTGCGCCCCGTAGACCACCCGGCTGAAAATATCGCGTCCCAGTTCATCAGTCCCAAACAGGTGCTCCGCTGATGGCGGACTCAAACGGGTGTCCAGCGACTGTGCCAACGGGTCATACGGCGCAATCACCGTTGCGAATATGACCACTAACCCCCAGAATACCAGCATGATGAGTCCCAGCCACAGCATCGGGTAGTGCCTGATATGCCCCAAGAGCCAGGCGGCACGCCCGTCTTTCACCTTCGGAACAGCCTGAGTGGTGGGCATTTTCGCAGAATACGAAGTCTCATTCATGGCGTACTCGCGGGTCCAAAACCCCATAGAGAATGTCAACCGTCATATTTACCATGATGTAAATGATGGCGATTAACAGCGTCCCGCCCTGAATGGCGGGATAATCGAGCTGGCTGGCGGCACGTACCAGGTACTGCCCCAGACCGGGCCAGTCAAAAATCGTCTCCGTCATCACTGCGCCGCCCAGCAGCCCGGCAAAGGCTAAACCCAGGATGGTAATCAAGGGTAGCAGCGCGTTGCGGAGCGCATGATTGACAATCACGCGGGTTTCGCCTAGCCCTTTCCCGCGAGCGGTACGCACATAGTCCTTACGCATTTCCTGGATGATTGAGGCACGGGTGATACGCAGCACAAGCGCCAGCGTGAAGCCGCCCAGAATAACAGTGGGCAGGATCAGGTGGTGCAGCGCACTGGCAAACGTCGCGCCATCACCGGCTAAAACCGCATCCACCGTGAACAGTCCCGTGACATGCGGGGGACTCGCCATGCGGGGGTCTAACCGGCCTGGGCCGGGCATGACACCCAGGTGATAGTAGAATACGAAGAGGACAATCAGCCCACTCCAGAAAGGCGGCAGCGAGGCATTCAGCAGCGACACAGTCCAGCCGAAGCGGTCAAACAGTTTGCCGGGGCGCAGTCCACCCAGGACGCCCATCGGTATGCCCAGCACAGTGGCAAACAGCAGGGAGGTAATTGCTAGCTCTACGGTAGCCGGTAGATAAAGTGCCAGGTCTTCCAGCACCGGGCGACGTGTCAGAAAGGATTTGCCCAGATCCCCTTTGACGAAATTGCCCACATAGGTGAGATACTGCTCCCACATGGGGCGGTCTAGTCCCCATTTATCAACGGCGGCCTGAACAATTTCCGGGTTATTCATGGCACGCTCGCCCACGATCATGACTAATGGGTCAATCCCGACCAGTTTGTATGTCAAGAAGAGTGCCAGCGAGATGCCCAATAACATCGGAATTGCCAGCAAGAGTCTTCGTACAATATACGTTCCTAAGCCACTCATCAGCTATCCAGCCAGTCCGTATGCCACTACAGGTCATGGTCGTTGTTTGTCACTGTGGACACAACCAGAGGGAGTTCCCCATAGGCGTACGGCCTATGGGGAGTTCAGACAATGTGGTTTCGTTACCCGGCAGCACGACTCATTTGGTAGAAGTCAATGAAGTAGACCGGGTTGAAAGTGAAATTCTCAATGTCGGTGCGCATTGCATAGATAGACTGCGGCTGAAGGATCGGCACAAACACGGCCTCGGCAACATGGGCGGCCTGGTACTGACTGTACAATTCTGTCCGTTTGGCATGGTCAGGCTCAAACGCCGCCTCGGTAGCCAGGTTCGCAATGGTTTCCGAATTCAACTGGATACGATAGGCCGGGCCGGTATCCGGGTACGAGAAATAATCCGACCACATGGTTGCATCCAGGTAATCCGGCGTCCAGGTAGCGAACAGGAATTGCAGTTCCTGCGCACGGTAGGAGGTCAGGAAATTCGATGTGGGGGTTTGTTCGATATTGAGGGTGATCCCCACTTCAGCCAGATCAGCGGCGAATTTGGCAGCCAGTGTTTCACTGGGGATACCCGCCGGAGCGCCTGTCCCGATCGAAAGAGTCAGTTCAAACCCGTCGGCATAACCCGCTTCGGCCAGCAGTGAACGGGCTTTATCCAGGTCACGCTCGTACCGGGCTGAAGGGTCAGACCCCTGTACGCCGACAGGGAGCATCGCTGCCGGTCGGTCCGAAAAGCCCGCAGCCAGGCCATTGATGATACCGTCATAGTCTATGGCATAGGCAATCGCCTGACGTACCCGCACATCCCACAATGGGGCTGTCCACGATACCGAAGTATCACTGCCAGGGCCTTCACCCGGGGACAACGCCAGATAGGTGATATTCAGACTCTGGCCGATTTCCAGTTTCAGCGCCGCATTGTCCTGGATTTGCGCCGTGAGGTCGGGGTCAACATAGTCGGTAATATCAATATCGCCGCGTTCAAGCTGCTGCAAGGCGGTGTTGGCGTCATTGACATCACGGATGGTAACGGCGGAGAAGGTCGCCGGATCGCCCCAGTAATTATCATTACGCACCAGCGTCACTTCCGAGTCGGGCACCCAGCCAGTCAGAATGAACGGGCCCGAACCGGCTGAATTCTGGTCGAGCCAATCTTTGGCCGTGTCGGTCTGGTCGGCATCTGCGGCGTCGGTGCCGCCATGTTCTTTAACCAGCACGCTGTCCAGAATGCTCATCGCCGGCGCAGTCAATACGGCGGGGAATGCCGGGAACGGCGATTTGAGAGTCACTACAACGGTCATATCGTCGGGCGTAGCAATACTGTCAATGGGGTCCGCATAAAACGATGGATTGCCCTTCAGGTTGATGAGACGTGTCCAGGAGAAGCGCACGTCTTCAGCGGTAAAGGGGTTGCCAGAAGCGAACGTAATGCCGGAGCGCAGATGGAATGTGTAGGTCAATCCGTCGTCAGACATCTCATAGCTTTCGGCCAGATTGGGTACAATCTGCGTGAGATCGTTGGTATCCACGTTCAGGAGCGTGTCATAGGTGGCGTGGTGGATAGTCAGATTGGTGGATTCATAGGCCAGACCCGGATCAAGGGTGATGAGATCATCCGTACCGGTTGCGAAAATCAGGATGTCGTTACCCTGTGCCGAAATCGGCCCGATAATAAGCAGCAGAATTGCGAAACAGACTACAAGCAGCGAAAATCTTTTCATGACACTCTCTCCCCATCTGGATATCTTTATGCAGGATTGTCTTTTGCACAATCAAGTGCTCATTAAGATGGCTAAATGTAACACGAAATCGAGGCTTTACCAAGAAACCTGAAGGCATGGGGGGGTGCCAGCAACGCTCTGTGCCGTGTAGTACAGGCGGGGTTGAGGGCGATGCTTCCGCGACCCTTCACCGGGTGAAGTCAAGGATTTCTGCGACGAGGCCAGAGCGATTGTATCAAAATGGAAAATTTGTGCCGAACACGATCTGATCGAGCGGAAGACGAAATACCCGTATGGGGCGGTGAGAAGAAGATAATTCGGAGTACAATTGTAATGAGAGGGAGGTATTCAACAACAGGAGGATTGGAACGTGGAAAACCCCTGTGAAAACTACCTCTGGGAAGCAGATTTGCGTATCATCGACCGGAAGAAACTCGATGATCTCCGAATCTGGATTAAGGAGCGGCGGCGGCGAGCGCTGCTCTATCGTTCGCTGATGTTACTCGGAATAGCTGTGCTTTTTGCAGTCCTCATCCTGGGTGCCTACCTCAACCCCGACATTGAGCTAAAAGATTCATCAACCCTCATTGAAGCCGTAATTGGCGCAGTCCTCGGTTTGGTTGCCATCGCCGTACCCCGGCTTCCCAAATTGTCCCAGGATAAAGTTAATGACATTATTGGGGACAAAATACTGGCCCCCACGATGCGGAAGATTCAAGTCTGCATTGATGAGGTGTATAAAGCTATTGTCCCTTACGTGTCGCTCGAATCAGCTCTGGCACTGCTCATCCTTGCCGCGCTGAAGACTTTTACTTGATGTGGTGTCCCAGGAGCAATGGCTGAAGATTATTAGGAAGGTGTTTGTTATGCCACTCGAAAAATGCCCACACATGGCGGCTGTATGCCCGCACAAAGATAGTAATTGCACTCCGGAGGGAGCAAGTTGCCACTACGTTGTGACAGCTACAAGTACGGCCCTTCGCTCGTTTGCTTCCCTGTTGATGGTAGAACCCCGACTAACACCGGAACAGAAAGTCATGATGGAGACTGTTCTCAGGTTTTTGAAGCAGTCCAGAGTTGAGATTCCCAATGACTGGAAACCTCTGAACCCATTTTCGGGGTGAACTGATTAGAGCGGCGGATTGCCGGGATGACATCCCGATAGAATCTGTTTCCATATTGGGGATGTATCAGCATCTCCGCCGCTGAGCAAAGACTGGTGGCTAAATGGCGATGTTATACAGCGCCGATGCTACCCCGGTATCGAAGTTGATGAACGCCAGCCGGACGGTAGCCGTCAGTTGGTAGCTGTCGAAGTACGGCAGGTAGTCCACGTTCACGGCGATGCGGCGGCGGTAGCCCACGAACCACCCCGGACGGTAGACACACATGGCCTGCCCCCGGTCATTCGTGCCGCTCCCGACTTTGCCATCGGCCTCGGTCAGTGGCATCTCGGCGCTCACCAGTACCGGCACGCCATCCACAAAACCAATCTGCCCGGTCTGCGCCGTCGCCAGCGGCCCGGCTTTGTCCATCGTCAGGAACTCGCTCATCGCCAGGAATTTGGCATACGTCCCGCCGTCTACCAGCCACGCCAGATCGGAAGGCTTGGCACTGTATTTCGCGGCCAGCTTGAAGCGGGTGCTGCGGAGTTTCGTCAGGTCAGGCGCGGCGTTCCCGGCGTCTACCTTGTTGGCGGTGTTCGTCACCAGCGGCAGCTTACGCAGGCCGTCGAACGCCAGATACCGGGCGGTGGCGGCAGGCGCGGCGGCGTCACTGTTGATGTTGCCGGTAGCGGCGGTGGTCGTGTCGCCGTTGAGCAGCACATGGTCAATGCTGTCGGCAATCGCCCGCATCGCCTGTTCGCGGTAGATGTTCAGCACCGGGACGACGGAGTCTTCCACCAGTTCGGCGCTGAAACCGACCCGCAGCGCCAGCTTTTTCGCGGCCAGTTGGACTTTGCCACTGCCGACTTTGCTATCGGGGATGGGGTTGCCGCTGCCGAGCGCCAGGTGCGCCTCGTCGCTTGTTTCCGGCACGTAGTAGACCGTCGGGTCGGTGCCTTCGATAGGCAACTCAAAGGGGTTACTCGGCATTTCCACCGCCCGGAAGAGCGGCAGCACCACGTTTTCCAGCCGCGCTTTCTGCCAGATTTGGGCGCTCCACAGGTCGGGCACCCACTCATCACCGAAGCCGGTCTGCGTGCTGTAGCTCAATTCATCAGCTTTAATGGCGGACATCCCGGCGCGTTGGACTTTGTGCGCCAGTGCGTTGGCGTACTGTTCGCTCACGCCCTGGAAACTCTTGCCCGCCCGCAGCATGACATAACCATACAGCATGTCGAGCGCGTCCAGCGTGTCGTAGCGGCTGCCGACGCTGATGCGGGCTTTCAGGGCGTCTTCGCGGCTGGCAACCGGCAGGCGTTTGCGCGGCGCGGTGGTTTCGGGTTCAGGGGTGAAGGTGTGTTCGTCGTGCATGGTAGGGGTTTCTCCTAATTGTATAGCCCTCACCCCCGGCCCCTCTCCCTCAGGGCGAGGGGAGGCAGACGGTGTGAGCGGCGTGTTTTCAGAGGATGAATCGGTGAGGTGCAGCCGCCCGGTATCCAGCCCCAGCGCATCGTAGGCGCTCTTGATGGACTGCACATCGGTGCGGCGCGGTTCGGCGGGGGACGGGGTGAGGCTGCCCTCTACAATCGGCCAGCGTTTGATCTGCCCGTCACCGCCCACTTCGACCAGGTGCGGCAGACTCCCTGACGACCAGCCTAAAATGCCCTTCTCCACCAACCGCTGCACGGCGCGGACGTACCGATGCCGCAGATCAAGCTGCGCTTCGGCCCATAAGCCGGTGTCATCGGGCTGCAACCTGTCAATTACGCCGATGACCGCCGCTTTCAGGCTGCCGTCCAGCCCATGATGGTAGAGTACCGGGCGCTGGTCGTACCAGTCTAACCCCAGGTCGGATGCCGGGGTGAAGTATTCGCCGTGCAGGTCGCGCTGCTGCGGGCTGCCCCAGACCACCAGGTAGCCACCGATGCGCCCCGCCTGGGCGTCGAGTGTTTTAAGCGTGGTGTGCATAGTCGTTTCGTTCTCCATCACCCTTGCATTTCGGCTTCAGAGTAGCACAAATTTCCTACTTAAGGGGGAATTTTTGTGCGAGGATTCGTTCAATTCTGCGGTTGGATTCCGGTATGAGGTGGGGGAGACCAGTTTTAGCGGTTGGTGGCGGGTTTTTTAAGAAATGAATATGGTAATGAGGTTTCAGGGAGCGTACGTTGACGCTCCCCTACATAATTCCCTTTCCAGGTGACTCGGTAGGAGCGGTTCGGAGGAGAGATTGTTACACACCATCTGTTGGTAGGGTTGGCAATTCTATCGCCCGCCAGACTGGTAGGCGTGGATGAGCGCGTCCATCTTCGCGTGTACCGCCGGGTCAACGATCTTGCGCCCCGGGTCGGCATCGAACCAGGCCAGCACCTTGCGGATGCCCCGGTAGAAGGGGGTCGTCGCCTGATAACCTGGCACGAATGTCTTGATTTTGCGGTTGTCGAAAATTGCGCTCCACGTTTTATCACCGATCAGTCCCGCGCCGATGTCCGGGTCATGATGGGCGATGAAGTCGGTGGGGATGTGGATGATGTTGGCCTCCACCTCCAGCGCCCCGGCCACGATCTGGTGAATCTGATTCCAGTTGAGATGCTCATCCGACGTGATGTGGAACGACTGCCCGATTGCTGCCGGCAGCCCCAGCAAGCCGACGAACGCCTTCGCAAAATCTTCGGAATGCGTGAGCGTCCACAGGGACGACCCATCCCCATGCACAATCACCGGCATCCCTTTCAACAGACGATCCGCCAGGGTATAGGGCGACCCGTGAATCGCGCTCGGAATACGAGCCGCGTAGGTATGTGAAGGACGCACCACCGTAAACGGGAATCCCTCGTCACGATACGCTGCCAGCAGGCGCTCCTCGCAGGCGATTTTGTTGCTGGCGTAGCGCCAGTACGGGTTGTGCAGCGGCGTGGACTCGGTGATGACCGAATGCACAGGCGGCTTCTGATAGACCGTCGCCGAACTGATGAAGATATATTGGCGAGTTTTGTCGCGGAAGAGGGTAATATCGCGTTCGATGTCCTCCGGCACGAAGGCCACCCAGTTGACCACCGCATCAAAATACAGCCCGTCCAACGCCTGCCGCACCTGATCTGGCTGGTGGATGTCCCCCTGAATCAGCGTTGCGCCGGGGATGTTTACTTTCGTCTGGCCGCGATTCAGCAAATACAGATCAAAGCCGCTTTGCACAGCCAACTGGCTCACCGATGTGCTGATGTCGCCGGTGCCGCCAATGAATAAAACACGCATGATGGTTTCTCCTGTTGGGCTGTCTGTCACGCAATTCACGTCCAGTAGTATAGCGCGGATTCGGGAATCATAAACGTCTCAGTAATCGCTTAACTGTGGATCATCTGCCAATGCACGCAGCACATGTCGCAGATAGTATGGTACCATGTTGTGCATTTCCCACCGTTGTGCCATGTGAGGGAGGATGTCGTGCGTGTAGCGCAGCGCCGAATACAGCGGGGACACCGCCCGTACTGCTCGGCGGTAGACCGCCTGCAACCGTTCCAGTGGTGCATACGCCGTCCACATCTGTAAATAGGCGCTGGCAATCTGTTCCGCCGCATCCGGGTGATCGGGCAAGTCATTGGCGAGTTCCGCATTGAAAAATTCCAGGCTAAAAAACGGGTGTGTGATGGTCGCATCCGACCAATCCGTAAAAATCAAGTTCCGACCATGCATCATAATCTGTCCCGACCACAGGTCGCCGTGTTCCAGCGTCAAAGGGATGTCCAGCGCCTCAATATCGTCCAACAGGCGCAGCAGGGTCGGCACGCTGGCACGCAAACGGGCGGCCTCGCCGGATCTTATGGTATGGTCTCCGATACGGTAGGTGGCATCAGTCAGCAGGAAATTGGCGCGTTCACGAATCCATGACAGGGGGCGTACCGGCACGCCCATATTTTCCAGCGTGGTTGTTTCAGAGATGAGGTCACGCTGAATCTCCGCCATCTTCACCATTGTCCGCGCCCATAATGCCGGGTCAGGCCGTGCGGCGAGTCCTATCTCACCATAATCGGCCATCAACAGCATATTGTCATCCAGCACATGCGGGAAATGTTGCGGGAAACGCCCGGCCAGCCAGCGAGTCAGCGGCGCTTCGTGGGCGAACATGGTCGGTGCAATTTTCAGGTAGCGTGTCTCCCCATGCTGCACAAGCCGCCACACACTGGAACGCTCCCACGAGCGCAATTGTTCCAGGTGGTCTACCACGCCCACTGCCTGCACAAGGGCGTTGTAGCCGTCCAGGCGATACCATCCTGGTTGTGCCGGGTCATCGAGAGTCGCCAGCCATCCCACGATCTCTTCGCGAAGCGCTGGCGCGAGGCCATCCGGTAACACATTGGCGCTAAACCAGGCCATATCCGAGGGAATCGCTCCGCCAAGATGCTGTTGCAGGTAGAGACATTCGCGTTGCTGCGCGGCTTCGTCAAATTCAACCCGTACACATCGCAGCGTGATAACATGCAGGCCAAATGCCTCTTGTACAGCTTTGTTGACCCATTCAACACTTTGCCAGAAATGGAATGGATTCGATGTGAAGGGGATTTGCCAGCCCGCATCACCGCGTTGCAGCAGAACTTCGGCCTTCGCAGAGAGAATCAAACTCAAATCGCGCTGCTTGTTCAACATCGTTGGATCGCTCACAGGTCTATTTTACTTCAATCATATACAACCCACCTTTAATCATACCGCCGCATGGAGAAAGTTGTGCAAATCCGGCGTTCATGCTGTAATAAAAATGAGTTTCGCGCCGTGAGGTCTGAAACGAAATGAGTCTATAAGGGGGAATTCTGTGCGTCGTCAATTATTGACTTTGATTGTCTTTTTGCTGGTTTTTGCAGTGCTGGTCGTGCCTGTCGCCGCACAGGACACAGCTTTTTCGATACGGACGATTCCGCTGGAAAACACCGCCGCTTACGACCTGCGGGTCGCGCCTGATGGCCGTACCGCCGCCGTATTCACCGGACAAACCAGCCTGGTGTTACTGGGTGCCCCTGTCATCGAGTACCAGGTTGACCCGAGTTTACTGCCGATCCGCATGATTGATCTGGAAACCGGCGCCGAAATCGCCCGCATGACCGATGCGACAGATTATATCAGCGATGTGGCCTTCAGCCCGGATGGAACGCTGCTGGCGTCGTACCACCGCAATGGGGAAATTTACCTGTGGGATACTGTTTCCGGGGAACTCCAGCAGCGCCTCACCGTCGTGACCGGGCAAGGGAAGATGGCTTTTCTGCCGGATGGTAAAACGCTAGTGACCTATCTGGCCGATTCCATGGTCGGGCAGTTCCTGGTGTGGGACATCGAAACCGGGTACATGACCGCTGTCTGGCGCACCGAATACTCAAACTTTGGTGAACTACTGCTCAGTCGCTCACCCGGGAACTTCGACTACCGCTATGCCACTTTCGCCCTGTCACCCGACGGGGGCTGGATGGCAACCGCCACGCCAAATGGTGAACTCACGCTCTGGGATACGTCCACCCTGGTGCAAAGTATCGTCCAGTCCAGGGGGGAGGAGATGTCCGAGTTGATGCAGTTTAACATTCGCTCGATGGCCTTCAGCCCCGACAGTCAGACCCTGATTTACTATGATGCGCTGCGGGAACAGACGGTGTTCTGGGATATCGCGTCCCACGCACCGGCGCTGACTTTTTCCGGTGGCAGTCATTTCTTCGGCGTGTCGCCCGATATGAGGTCCCTGGTGTGGGCCACACGCCAGGAAGTGTGGTTCGCTCGGTCTGACCAACCTGACAGTGTGGCAAAAGTGCTGGATTTTGAGGCTAACCTGCTGGTGGGTGCGCCGTCAGTCACGTTTACGCCGGATGGCAGCAGCGTAATCGTGGGTGGTTTTGGTACACGAGACGAGGTGGATAATCTCATCTACGTGATTACGTTCGAGTAGAAATTATCGGGATATAGGGGCGTGCGGTGGCACGCCCCCTGGATTTGTTCTCTTATTCTGCAGAACTACGCCTTACGCGCCGTTACGCGAACCATCTTCGCCAGTTCCTCAATCGCTTCATCCACATAAACGTTGCGGATGTCCAGAATATGTACGCCATCACTATCGAGCAGCGCCTTGATATGCTCGTTAGGCGCTTGGGGTTTGGGGGTGAGCTGCTCCCAGCTTTCCTGAAACACCGGAATCATGGTTTTGCCAATCGTATGTGCCTGAGTGATTTCTTCCCGCACCCAGTCCGATTCAAAGGTGGTATCCGCCACGAGACAGACAAACACATCGTTATTGTGTATCGCTTCAATCAAGCGCCGGGGGAACAGGCCGCCACCATCCACACTGCGGGTATCCACGAAAACCTGGATGCCGTGTTTTTCCAGTTCCTTAGCGATCAGGGTGGCGAGTGTGGCACTCGGTACGCGCCGGTAGCTAATGAAGGCACTGGGTTTGTGACGGTGTCTGAAAACCAGGATTGCGCCCAGGCCAACTGCCCCAACGACAACCAGAATAATGACAATCAGCAGCACTGTGTTGTCTTCTGCCGGAGTTTCCTCGGCAGTTACGGACACGGCACGTTGCGGCTGGGTTGCAGTGACGGGACTTGTAGCTGTCGGAAGCGGTGAAGGCGAGGCTGCTGGTGTGGCGATAAGATTACCAGTCTCTTCACTGGCAGCGGGAGCACCTGCGCCGTTTGCATCACCAGAAGTTGCTTCCGGGGCATTGGCAGCAGCACCCGCAGCAACCGCCTCGACCACCTCCGGCTCAATGACCGTAATCGAGAAGGGGATGGGGTCAGTGGCGAGTTCATAGCGATTCCCCTCGGCATCCGACAGGTAAACCTCAATCCACAACTGACTTTCACCCAATGCCGCACGGTCTTTGGCCTCGATTTCCCACTGCCAGGTGTGCATCTGGTCAGGTTCGGTGAAATGCTGCATTCCAGACGGTGGAATCGGGTTGAGGTTGAAGTGACGAAGGCCAAGTCCGGTGACATCCACGCCCATGTACTCATAGACGGTAATCGCGTAATTTTCGGTGAGCGGGGGCGGGGTGCTGGTCGGGCGGATACGAATATCCGGCGTGGCGGTTGGCAGGGATGCCAGATTCGCAATAGCGACGAATTGGGCGTTGGGTTGAAAAACCTCGATTTCGACCCGAATTTCACCAATATTGTCCAGGGCCAGGGTATCCGGCGTGAACAACCTCACGACCCCCTCGCCCACCTTAAGGCCGCTGCGGTCCCGTACCACTACAAACTGGGCGGTTTCCGTTAGGTTGACCGAACTGATTTCCTCAGGAGTTATGCTGGGTGTGGGCGATTCGCCCGGTTCTTCGGTAGCCTCAGCTGTAGGCGTGATGTCAAATGGCACCCGCAAAGTGATACCGACCCGAATCAGTGACGAATCATTCAGTTGATTCGCGTCGAGCAATTCCTGGATCGGGATACCATACCGTAGAGACAACTGATACATAGTCTCTCCCCGCTGTACGACATGTGTTCCAGTCCAGTCGCAATAGGGGCAGGGAGTATCATTCGCCATAGGTGTCAGTGTTTCGTCCGGTTCTTTGGTAGCCTCAGCTGTAGGCGTGATGTCAAATGGCACCCGCAAAGTGGCGCCTGCTACAATCAGATTTGGATTATCCAGATGATTCGCTTCGGCTAGTTGCTGAAGAGTAATGCCATAGCGTTGTGCTATCTGAAAAAACGTTTCTCCCACTTGCACGACATGCGTTCCCGTCCAGTCGCAATAGGGACAGGGGGTATCACTCGCTATAGGTGTCAGTGTTTCGCCCGGTTCTTCGGTAGCCTCTTCTGTCGCTTCCGGCACGCCCAGGCTGACGAGTGACAACCTGAATTCACCCGATGTGACGCCGTCCTCTACGCCGATTCGAGTGGCAGCGATGATATACTCCTCGTCTGCTGCCAAGGTCCATGTGAGACGGGCGAAATCAGTTCCATCGCCAGCAGTCACCAGCAGTTCGCCATTAGAGTCAAATAAACCCAGCAGCGGTTCCAGGTCACCGGAAGTAGCCTCCATCATAATCTCAACCACATCACCCGCCCGACCCTCGAAAACGAACTGCAGGAATGGTTGGTTATCGTTGATTTCCGCCGTGCCGCTGTCGCCGTATTCCAGATAATCCCCGTCATTGAGGGTATTTGACTGGCTGCTGTTACCGGCTATTGTGCGCTGGCTATCCTCTATAGTCAGTTCGTAACTGCCGCTGGTGGTGCCGTCTCGAAACTGGTAACGGGTTGCCACGATAAAATAGATACCATCGTCAGGAATGGTGGCGATGATCTCTGCATTGGAATCATTCGCGCTGCTGTCATCATTACTCATGACGAGGTTGTTTTCACTGTCGAACAAGCCCAGAAACGGGTCAAGATCGCCAGATGTGGCCTCCATGTAGATAAGAATCTCATCGCCCGCATTCGCTTCAAACGAATAGATCACCCCTGGCTGGTCGTCGTCAATCATCCCGCTGGTGGTATCGCCATAATCCAACATCACGCTGCTGCTAATCGGGTTGGGGGTCGGCGTGCGGGTAGCGGTATCGGGTTGCATCAGAATCGCGAGCGCCGTCGCCGTCAACACCACCGAATTCTGGTCAGGCGGCTTAATTGTAGGAGAATGTGTCACCGTCGGCGTGAGCGTACTCGTGGGTGTCGGCGTGTTTGTCGTGGTGGGCGTATTGGTCGCGGTGGGCGTGTTGGTAGTCGTTGGTGTATTCGTTGCCGTTGGTGTGCTGGTCGGTGTGTTTGTGGCCGTTGCCGTCGGTGTCTCAGTCAGCAATCCCAGTGCGATGAATGCTCGCGTTCCTATGCCGTTGTAGTCAACCAACAACGCGACGATTAACACCAAAATGATGAACACCAGCAGAACAGCGATTCTCCTGGCAAAAACATTTTTAGTCATCACGATTCCTCATGCCATACTGCACTAAGGAAACACGGCACACATCTCAGGCAACGCGCAGAATACGATCTTCAATAATTACGGTTCAATACAATATGATGTGGAGTATAACGACAAGCTGGTAGTCTGACAATACATCCGCTGGCAGTAGAAGTCAGTGCTGATGCTGCTTAATCACCCAGTACCCGTTCCAGTGTCCGGGTGAACTGTTGGCCGTTCGATTCGGCGGAAAACTGCGCTTCAACCCGCGCCCGCCCAGCCGCGCCCATGTGTTCTCGCAAAGCCGGGTCGCGCAGCAGTTCAACCACCCGCGCCGCGAATCCGGCGGCATCACCGGACTTGACCAGGTACCCGGTTTCGCCATCCAGCACGGTTTCCGCTGGCCCGCCATGATTCGTGCTGACGACGGGTTTACCGCAGGCCATCGCCTCGATATTGACCACGCCGTAACTCTCGAAGCGCGAACTGCACACCACCACATCTGCCGCACCGATGACGTTCTCCACATCCGGGCGGAAACCAAGATACTTCAGTCGCGGTTGTAGTAGCAAGTCTCCCTCCGCCGCCGCCAGGATACGCTGTTTGTAGACGTTATCGGCGCTGGTTTGCGTGTTCTCCCCGGCCACGATGAAGCGAGCTTCGGGGATTTGCTCCGCGACCTGCCGCGCCATCGCCTGGAACACATCATGCCCTTTGACATCCTGGAATCGGGCAATTAACGCCACCACCGGGGCATCCGGGGCGATTCCGGCCTCTGCCCGCACTGCTGCCCCATTTACCGCCGGGTGAAAGCGGCGCGTATCCACGCCGGGATACAGCACCTCCACCCGTTCTGGTGGCATGAACGGCGGCTGCCCCAGGAAACCGGCTTTGATAGACTGGGAGTGGGCAAATGTGGCCGCACTGCGCCGGAAAAACCCGCGCTGCCAGGGCTTAGGCCGGAACCACCAGCCCATACACGTCCACAGCGCCGGGATACCGGCCCGACGTGCCGCCGGGAGAAGTATCGGCAGGGTGTGGTAGTCGCTGTGCGCGGCCTGAATCCTGTGTTCACGGATGAGACTCTCGATTTTACGGGTGATGGGCAGTTGCGCCCACAGTGCCGGGATGAAATGGACCGTCGTGCCGCGATAGGGGAGGACATGCACCGGCCAACCGGCCTCACGCCAGCCGACAGGAAGCTGGCCTTCACGGGGAACCAGCAGGTGGGGCAGAAACCGGGCCGGGTCGAGGGCGTGCGCCAGCGTCAGGAGCGCGGTTTCGCCGCCGCCCAGGTCGGTGTAACTGGATGCGAACAGGATCGGTGTGGACATGAGGCTATTAAAGTAAAATCAGGATACGTTGATTACAGGCCGGTTGCATCGAAATAGAAATTTGGTGTTTGTGTATGCTTTTGGGCTTTTGAACCCCCTCTAAATCTCCCCCGCCAGCAGGGGAGACTTGTTGGCCCCGTTTGACCGACTCCCGCCCCGTTTGCGGGGAGGGTTGGGGAGGGGTTGGAAAGTAATTTCGCATCATAGGACAAATGGGGAACCAGCACCCGCTATAGCATAAAATTCCGTTCGACAATCAGCCCGCTGGCATCGTAAAATCCCTCGTTATCGGCTTGCAGCAGGCCGGGGTAGTGCGCAAACAGCCAATTCCACAGCGGGTCAATCCGGGCCAGCACTGCCTCGGAGTCCGTGTCTTCCCAGAACACTTCGGCGGCGATGATGGCACAGGCATTTTCCAGGACAGCCAGCACCCGGCGTTCAGCCTCAGTTGCGCCGTCACCCACCATCTCGCGGAACTCATGCCGGTCATCCTCAAAGATGTCCTCTCCGGCACGATTGATCTCCAGCGTCCCACAGAACGTCTCCCCCAGCAGCAGATCGGCAATGTCGTCCACCTGCTCATAGTGCAGCGTGTAGGCCGGGGTAAGCGCCGACGCGATGATGGGCAGCGTAATCGCCGCTTCGCTGGTGGTGATATAGCGCATGAAGTAGCCCATTGTTACTCGTTTTCCCCTGAATCCGTTTGTAACGGTAGCGTTTTATCACGCCCGCGGTATGCTCCTACCCTACTGCGATTATAGGCGAAAAGCGCCTGAAAGTCTGTAGGTGGTAAAAAAAGGACAGCCCGAAGGCTGCCCCTGTGGATATAGCAGTAGGTGACAGTTTATCCGGCCAGTTGGCGCAAATCAGGCAGATGCTCTACCAGCCAGTCCTGCAATTCAATCGTCTTCATGTTGATGGCCTTCAGCGCGGCGACATCCAACGGGATTTCCGCCGGGATGTATTCGCCCCGTGACGGGTCATCAAATTCCGGGCCATGCCGCAGGTCAAGGTCATAATCCACCAGACGGCAGATGAAGAAATGTTCCTCCAGGTTCTTGCCCGCTTTTTCATGTTTGAGGATGAACCCGGTCTGAACAACCTCTACCGTCGCGCCGAGTTCCTCGCACAACTCACGATGCAGCGCATCCACCAACTGCGGGTCATACTGCTCTACGCCGCCACCAGGTGCAACCCAGTACGGCGCGCTGCCGGGTTTGACACGCTTGATAAACAGCAGTGTGCCGCGTTCCGTAAGCAGGATGGCACGAACCCGTTGGATAATGGGACTTTCGATATGTTTTTCAAGCGTGATTGGCATCATCGTTTGTTTCTCGTCTTAACTTGTATGACACGCCACCGTAGCAAAAACAGGTGTGGACGGCCATTTGTGCGGGTCGCCCAATCGTCAGTGTTGACCACTGGCAAAACGGTGGGTACTATAGCAGACATTCCAGGCGCGTCAAGCGCGAAATGTTTAATTTCAGGTTAAGATACGTCATCCACAATGATTATTTTTCCTACCAGAAGCCCCAACCTCCTTCTGACCCCATCATACCACCAACTCAGCGTTAAGGATAAATTAAATCAGGCGATTGTGTAAATTTACACAAATCATTTCCTTTTGTAATATTCTTTATATCCGCAATATAATATATACACTCAGAGAAGCATTGACGCTAGGCATGGGTCAGGCGTTCACTGTGTAGATATCTAAAGCTCAATTAGGAGGAGTTTATCGTGTATAAGAAGTTGCTTTTTGTTTTGCTCGTTATGGTTATTGCAGCAGTTGCACTTACGCCTGTAGCGGCAATTAAGAATGGCGAACTGGACGGTGAAGGGCATCCCTTTGTCGGTTTGATGGTCGCACAGGACGCTGACGGCGCCCCAATGTGGCGCTGTACCGGCACACTGCTTTCCCCGACCCTTTTCCTGACGGCGGGACACTGCACCGAGGAACCGGCGGCACATGTCGAAATCTGGTTCGATGCTGACGTGGAATCCGGCATCCCAGCCAACGGTTATCCTTTCACTGGTGATGTTGGTGGAACGCCCTACACCCACCCGGACTACAACCCCAATGCCTTCTTTGTGCGTGACCTGGGTGTCGTTGTGCTGGATCACCCGGTTATGATGGATGAATATGGTGAACTGCCCGCCCTTAACGTGCTGGACAGCCTGAAAACGCAGCGCGGTCGGCAGGATACCGGCTTCACAGCAGTGGGTTATGGTTTGCAGCAGAGCTTCCCGGATGCGGCAGCCTGGAAGGAAAACAATGTGCGCGTTCGGATGGTAGCGTACCCGCACCTGATCCAGATCAACGTGCCGGGCTTCACAGGCGATTTCTCCCTGCTGCTGTCCAATAACGCTAATTCCGGCGGCACCTGCTTCGGCGACTCCGGCGGCCCGAACTTCATCGGCACCTCCAACGTGGTCGGCGGCGTGACTTCCTTCGGCGTCAATGGCAACTGTGCCGGTACGGGTGGCGTCTTCCGTGTTGACCGTTCCTGGTCACTGGATTGGCTGGCGACATTCGGTATCTTCCCGCAATAACACCTGATTTTCGACATTGAAGCAATCTTGCGAGGCTTCCCACCAGGGGAGTCTCGCTTTTTGTTTAGCCGAGGTGCGGCTCAACGAGTTCCGCCACGCGCAGTGCCAACGCCGGGTCGTCGCCGTCTTCCAGCGACCAACTGGCGCTCAGCGCAGCGTAAGCATACACAAACGCCAGCAGCCGCGCCCGCTCTATCTCCAGGTGTTCCGCTAACAAGGCAACCGTCCGCAGCAGCCGCTTCTCATCCGCTACGAGTTCCGGCAGGTCAATCGGGTTACAGACGGTGTTCGCCGCGTCGTAGGTTCGTTCGCCGTACAGTCCTTTGGGATCGTAAGCCAGCCAGCCGCGTTCACTTCGCCGGATATTAGCGTGGTGGATGTCGCCATGCAGCACGCACTCCTCGCGGGGATGTGCCAACAGCCTTTCCGCCACCTGTGCGGCACGGACGTAGATTGAATGACTGCCCGCCTGGGTATCTGCATCAGCCTTAGCAAACAGCCCACGAAACCAGCGCCGCAATGGGCGCAGGCCCTCCGGCGGTGGCCCGGCATAGGCGGCATGTAACTGATTGAGGACTCCGGCGATGATGACCGTCGCGGCGTCATCGTCCCCGCGCCGTACCAGTGGGAGTAGATCGTCTCCGGCAGCGTATTCCAGCAAATGCGCCCCGGCATCCTGGCGCAGCAGGCGCACTGCCCCCTGGCCGTTGAAACAGCCAAGCGCCACCGCCCCGGCGCTTTCGTCAAAGATACCTACCGGCTTGAGCAGTTTCAGCACCGCCGTCGCGCTGTCCGCACGCACGGTGTATACGGTGCTGGTGAACGTCTCCGCCAGCAGTTCCGGCGTGGCGAGTGACCAGTGATTCAGGTAATGGTGTAGGGTGTTGGTCATGATGGGATGCCTGTACAACAGGGCGATTACTTCAAAATGGGAATTGCATGTTTATGTACGCTTCTGGCTCTTTTACCCCCTCTCAATCTCCCTCACCAGCGGGGGCGACTTGTTGATCCTGCTTGACCAGTCCCCGCCCCGTTTACGGGGCGGGTTAGGGAGGGGTCAGAAAAGATTACTTTGTATAAAATAAATTTGATGTGGTTGCTCTGGCCTCTACATGTAAGAATACTGCCTGGAACGACAAAGGGCGGAGTTCAACACCCCGCCCTTGCGCTAAGTTGCTAATCTGGCCTGATTAGTTGCCCGTACACAGGTTTTCCTCGCACGGAATACCGTCGGCATCTGGGTCAAGGCTGAAGTTTCCCGCCGCCAGGCAAGCCTGCGCTTCTGCGCACGAGAACAACTGCTGACAGGTAAAGGCCGTAGATGGACAGGCGACACCACTGCCAGGAGTGGCTATCGGCGGTGCAGTCGGCTGGAAGACCACCGGATTCACGACCAATTGCCCGGTGGTTGGGTCAATGCTCAGGCCCGGCCCAGAGACAATCGCCCCGGCGATGTTGCTGATGAGCAGGGCATAGTCCCCGTTCACCGGGTCGGGCTGGTCTTCGCTGATGTCACTCAGAATCAGCAGATACACCCCATCCATCGTAATCGTTACCGGCGCCACCGTCAGCAATGGGTCACCCGTGCCACGCCCCACCGCCAGGAAGCTCGATGGGTTGTCGAACAGGCTGACCGCCAACAGCGGCCTGATATTTCCGTTCAACTGCAACACCTCAAACCGCAGCGACTGGGTGGTATTTGCGTCAAAACAGTAACCCACCGAGGTTTTGCGCGGCGTGAGAGAATCCAGCACGACCTCACCAACCGTAATCCGCTGCAAAACGTCGGATTTTCCCTGGAACGTGAACAGACATTGATCCGCGCCGACTTCGAGCAGCGGCGGAATCAATTCGTTCAGGCGTCGTCGTAGGTCGGCAAACTGCCCATCCGCGATCTGAATCGCGTTGAGCGCACCTTCAACCGTCGCCTGTCCCACCACCGCATTCGAGTTCAATGTGCGCTGGCTGCACGCTTCAATCCACAGGTCAATCGCCAACCGAACATTCGACATAGCGATATTGAAATCGGTTTGCAGCGGGTTCAGCGTGGGATAAAACGCCGCTAGCAGGGGATTGGCGATGTTGATGTCACTGGGGCGTGGCGGGAACGGGGTACAGGCCGCCCGCTGGCCGAGCGCCACCGTTGTCCAGGTGGAACGAATCGCGTCCAGCGACGTTTGCGCGATATTGACCCGATCCAGCATCAGCCGCAGCGTAGCGAAATAGTTGTCTTCGGTATCGGCAGAAGTCGGCGGCCCGGAGGCAACTACGCCGTCAATCGGTAGTTCGACAATGCTGTGTCCACCCTGGATTTCGACCCACTGCGCCGCGACCCAACCGAGTGTGCCTTCAAAATTCACCTGCAACCAGGCGTTATTCGCGGTACGCCCCAGCAGCGGAAACTCCGAATAGCGCAGCGGATTCGCCAGCACGGGGTAGGCCGTACTGGGGCCAGCCCGCAGCCGCAGCCCGCTTAACGCCAGCCGTCCGATAATGGCGCTGCTGGCATCCGACGGCCCGGAACGAGGGCTATCAAAACCACCATACGGAATCGTACGCGGGTCGGCTACGGTCAGACTGTTGATATCGCCAAATATGTTGATAACAGCGACGCCAATCCAGCCTTCCTGACCGTTAAAATCCACCCGAACCCATTGGTTGTCCGGGCTGCGGGCGTCCGCCAGGGTCACCCATCCGGCATTCACAAAACCAACCACTTCCGCGCCGATAGCCGGGAACAGGCGGATATTCACGCCATCCCGGTTGACGAGAATCTCAACTGTGGGGTGTGGCAGCGGCTGCGCCAGTGTCACACTGACCGACAGGCTCCACGTCACCAGCAGGATGATGAACCAGCATACCGTTTTTCGCATCGTCCCCTCGTTGTAATGGATAGAAATTACGCATCTGACTCTCCAGGCAGGGGTACACCCTTCCTTCAACTGCGTAAATCCTCATGGATTGCGCTCATCTTTGTAGTATAACAACGATTCGGCTTCGGCAATAGCGGGTTAGTGTATACACAAGTCCGGTACGGCCTGTGTTGCACGATTTCCCTGATAACGGACAGTACAAAAGTCATGCAAAGGCCTTCTCAACGGAACTCTAATCAAACCCGAACCGTTTAGAGGTAGAATTTTTGTTCTATTGTGTGGTATGCTGATTTCCTGGTTAAGATTTTGTTACACCGATGGAGGCAGCGTGAACAACACCGAACTCGAACGCACCGTCCTCAGGTTTATCTGCGACTTCTGGCGGGAACATGGCTTTTCGCCTACCCTGCGCGAAATCTCGGAAGGCTGCTTTATTTCCGGCGGCAACCTGTATCGCCACCTGGATAAACTCGAGGCGCGGGGATTTATCAGCCGTGAGCCGGGTACAGCCCGCAGTATCGTGATTCTGGATGAATCGCTGTGTGAACCTGAGCCGGAAACCGACTCGGAGTCGAACTGAGAGACGGCCAACCGGAAAGTCGCATATGCCGCGCTGCGAAGCAGTGCTTTTTTGCGTTCCGGCACAAGTAAGGCGTATAAAAAGAGGCATGATTGCTCATGCCCCAGTTGGTACATTCTATTCGGCAGTGGCTTTACTTCCGCAGCCGCCGCGCCCCCTGGTATTGTGGGTTTCCCTGGATTTCGCGCCAGCGATCTTCACCCTCGTCGGTATGCCACTCGATGACGTGCATTCCATCCGGGTCAATATAGGTCAACACAGGCTTCATAAACAGAATCTGGCGCAGCACACCGGCCAACGCCTTTTCTTCCTGGGCGGTACGCAGCGTGAAGTATTTCCCCGGCTGAAACTCGAACGTCACCGGTAGGTCGTGGTACGTCCCTTCCATCTGCACCGGATTAGCGGCCTGGGTACAGCTCATAAACAGCCCTTGCAGGCGATTTTTCCATAGGGTGTGGTTCACCCGTTCCTCAATATAATAAGGACGCGGTTCAGGGGTGGTATAAAACCATGTCCGGGAATCCGTTGCCATGTGACTCATCTCCAGAATGTTTTTGCAGTATGGCGGATAGTGTACACCAAAATCCGGTACTCTCCAATGGAGTTGGTGCTGGAATTACGATGGTTGCCGCTTGCCCAACCGCTGACCAACCCACCAGCCGCCAATTCCCGCCAGTACGCCGCCCACTACCAGCAAAACGATCTGCCCCATGTCCACCAGCGGTTCGTTGATGATCTCGCCTACTACCGCCGGGACAGTGGGAGTCGGTGCGCCGGGTGCGGCAGGTTCCACAACGATTTCGATGCCGGTGGCCTTGCTGACCGTGCCATGTGCCGCGTTGGACAGCGCGACGCAAATCTGGTGCGTCCCTGGCTCCAGGTTCAGCACCGCCGCCGGTTGGTAAATCATGCCCTGAAGCTGTCCATCCACCCAGACATGCCAGTGATTTTCGCTGGACAGCACAAAATTCTCGGTCTCCACAGTCACGGCCACCTGGTCACCCTGGATAACCTCGCCACTGGTCGGGGCGACAATATTCACCATCGGCGGGTCGAGTTCCAGCAGGCCAGGCGCACCCTCTGGGATAAGCTGCTGGCAGGCTTGAACCGGGTCAGGTGCGGGTGTGGTCTGTGCGATAGCAGGAAAGACCAATAAGGCCAAAAGGCCAACAATTACAAATGTTCTCAGAATCATAAACAACCTTTATGGGGTTACTAAACGGTCTACGGTTACGGTAAATGCGCCGCTGCTCAAGTATCCAGTCACGCGGACGGTGTACGTGCCATCGGTGGGCAGGCTGGCGATGAAACGCGGATTCAGGTCGCCTTCGCTGTCATCCCCGGTGGCGATCTCCGACCCATCCGGGGCGATGAGCGCGGCTACCGGGTCGAAATCACTGCCAGGGCGGGCAATCACCTCAATGCGCACCGACTGCCCGGCGAGTCCCTGGAACGGGTAAAAGGCGTAGGCCTCATCGCCCACGAAACCATCCGCCGCCAGCACCGGAAGCAGCGCCGGGAAGGGAGTCGCTGTCGGGGCGAGGTTGACGTAGCGCCATACCAGCGTATAGCTCCCGGCAGCGCCATCCACTCCGGCGACACGCAGGTGATACAGGCCGGAAACCGGAGCGCGGCTGGCGCTCACCAGGGCATTCCGTCCCCCGCCGCTGTTGTCGTCAGCAGCCAGTACCGACCCATCCGGCGCGACCAGTTCTAAAACCGGGTCAAACGTGGCGGATTCCGTCGTGACGGCGGCGGTAATCACATCCCCCGTGTTCAGGTACACACTCCACACGTCGCGCAGCCCGCGCTCTGGCAGAATTTCACTGTAGAGCGCATCCGGCGCGGCGTCACCCCGGCGCAAATCATCATAAGTTTCACCTCGACCAAACCCGATTTGGTACGCGCCAACCGTATCGCCCACCGTGAGAATCACCTGATAGGCGCTCTCTTCGCTGGTCGTGACCGGATACCCCTGGAGGAGCGCCACACCATTCGCAGCGGCGGTGGCAGAGGCGACAGGCGCACCCGATGGGGCGACCAGTTCGATTTTTGGTTGGAGGGTCGAGCCGGACAGAGGCCGAACGCCGATAGTAATGATCTCCCCGGCGCTGGCATAGACCAGGAAACGGGCGAAATCCCCCGGACGCGCCAGACTCCCCGTCAGCGGGACATGGTCTTCCAGTGTGGCGTTGTTGTAGGCAGGCGCGAGCGTGGGCGTCAGGGCTTCTGGCGTACTGGTGGGGAGAACCGGCGCGATAATCGTGGGCGTCACCGGGAAGGGCTGCGCCCCAGCCAACAGACTCAAGGTATAGTCGCCGGGGAAACCTGCCCCGCTCACCTGCACACTATACAGGCCATCCTGGAACAACCGGATATTGCGGAGTACGGCCTCACGATCCCCACCGCTGTTGTCGTCCAGTGCGATGACACTCGCATCCGGGGCGTACAGCGTTATAACCGGGTCAATCGCGCCAGAAACGCGCCCCATCCGCAGCGTGACGCTGGTTCCGGTAGTCCCTTCAAAGGTATAGACATGCCGTTCGGCAGAATCGGCCAGCGTCCCGTTACGGGTTTCACCGCTGGCGATGCGCCCGACAAATGTGCCGAGTGTGGCGTAATAGGGAGGCGTCGGCGTGGGGATGCCCACGACCTGCGGCAGTGGGGTTGGCGTGGCGTCCGCCGGGTTGGGACGATCCGTGTAGCCCAGCCCCAGTTCGTAGGTGGCGGCTTCCAGCCCGGTATCCTGCACCTGAAGGCGGTAAAGGCCGTCCGCCGGGAGGATGACTTGCAAGGAGTTGCCCTGGTCTAAACGTGTCCCGTTGTTATCTAACAGGGACAGCGTGACCGCTCCGCCCTGATGCGTAATTCGGGCGCTGATCGGGTCGCCTGCTCCGCCGACAAACTGCCACAGGTGCGTTTCACCCACCGCCAGTGTCCCGGTGACGGGTTTCCAGAAGTCAATGAGTTGCATTAAGGGGGGGAGCTGCTCCGGTGTGACCGCGCTTGGCTGGCAGGCGGCTGTGAGGATCAGCACCAGAGTCAGGATAAACCACCGCACGATACGACGCGCTCCCGTGAACTGCTGAAACCAGCGCCGATTGTACCACAGTCACCGGCAATGTCAGGTGGTTGGGGTACATTGCCAGGCGTCTTTGGGCAGGCACATCGGCCTGCCCCTACCATAATACGCTTTACCGCTGGGTTTGTACCGTGATATGCACTTCCAGAGTGGTATCGGTGATGTTGATACTGCTCAGGGTCGCACGCGGGTTATCCTGGCGGGCGCGTCCGCTGAGGCGCTCGGCCAACTGCTGGTTGAACTCCTGAATGCGGGCATCGGAGACATCCCAGCCCTCGAAAGTCGCGTTCGTCACCTGCGCCTGAATTGAGCCGTTCACCACCGAAAGCGTCATCGTCACCGTGCCGGAGACACGGCCTCCCCCATCGGCGCGATCATGTTCGCCCGCAATCACGATCTGGCCGGGTTGCAGGTCTACGCTGGGGTTGCGCAGCAGGGGATTGCCCATATTTGTCAAGACGGTCTGAATAGCGGTATTGACTTCCGACTCGGTGAGGCTGACGATCACTTCCGCTGTGCCGTCGGCGTTGCGCTCGACGCTGACACTCCCGAAATTGCAGGCCGCGAGGCTGATCGCAGCCAGGAAAAACAAGGTGAGGCGTTGGAACATGGTGTGGTTCTCCAATCATGTGCGATACCTGATTGTAGTCCCAAATGTGTTACCCGGGTGTTGCGCGGATGTAAAAAGTTGTCCGCGCCACCCCGGTTTAGTACGATTCTGTAGGGGCAACCCGACGTGGTTGCCCCCGCTACAAATGGTGTATTGCGCTCGTTTTCCCCGGCAATCAGGCCAGGTCGAAGCGATCCAGATTCATGACCTTATCCCAGGCCGCCACGAAATCATGGACGAATTTCGCCTGTGCATCCACACAGCCGTAGACTTCCGCCAGCGCCCGGAGTTGGGAGTTTGAGCCGAAGACGAGATCCACGCGCGTGCCTGTCCACTTGCGTTCGCCGGTTGTAAGGTCGTGTGCCTCGAATACGGCTTCATCTTCCGAAGTGGCCGCCCAGGCCGTCCGCATGTCCAGCAGATTCACGAAGAAGTCATTGGTAAGTGTCCCCGGGTGTTTGGTAAAGACACCATGCTGCGACCCTCCGAAGTTGGCACCCAGGACGCGCATCCCGCCCACCAGAACGGTCATCTCAGGGGCGGTCAGCGTCAGCAGTTGCGCGTGATCCACCAGCATTTCCTCAGCGGAGACGCTATATTGACGCTTGAGGTAATTGCGGAAACCATCCGCAATCGGTTCCAACACGGCGAAGGATTCCACGTCGGTCTGCTCCTGCGACGCATCGGTGCGACCCGGTGTGAAGGGAACGGTCACAGCGTAACCCGCATTTTTCGCCGCTTGTTCGACTCCGGCGCAGCCACCCAGAACGATCAGGTCAGCCAGGGAGACTTGCTTCCCGTTGGATTGGGCGCGGTTGAAGTCCTTCTGGATTTTCTCAAATATCGCCAGGACAGACTGCAATTGAGCCGGTTGGTTGACCGCCCAATCCTTTTGGGGTGATAGCCGAATGCGCGCGCCGTTCGCCCCGCCGCGCATATCCGAACCTCGGAAAGTGGACGCAGATGCCCAGGCCGTCGCAACCAATTGAGAAACCGTAAGTCCTGAAGCCAGAATCTTCGCCTTGAGCGCCGCAATGTCCTGCGCATCAATCAGCTTGTGATCTATTGCAGGCAGCGGGTCTTGCCAGATCAATTCCTCTGCCGGAACTTCCGGGCCGAGGTAGCGCGAACGCGGCCCCATGTCACGGTGCGTCAGCTTGAACCACGCCCGTGCGAAGGCATCCGCGAATTCCTCTGGATGCTGCTGGAAATGCCGGGCAATCGGCTCGAAGATGGGGTCGTAACGCAGCGAGAGGTCGGCTGTCGTCATCATTGGCCGATGCTTTTTGGAAGGGTCATGGGCGTCCACGACCATATCTTCCTCAGCCACATCCTTCGCCAGCCATTGGTTCGCGCCTGCCGGGCTTTTAACCAGCTCCCACTCGTATTTGAACAGGGTATTCAGATAGCCCATATCCCATTTAGTCGGGTTGGGCTTCCACGCGCCCTCAATGCCGCTTCCGATGGTATCACCGCCCATACCGCTACCATAACGGCTGTGCCAGCCCAGACCCTGCTCGGCAATGCCAGCAGCTTCAGGTTCCGGGCCGACCAGCGTCACATCGCCCGCGCCATGACACTTGCCGAAGGTATGCCCACCGGCCACCAGCGCGACGGTTTCAGCATCATTCATCGCCATCCGGGCGAACGTCTCGCGGACATCACGACCAGAAGCAACCGGGTCGGGGTTCCCGTTCGGGCCTTCCGGGTTGACGTAGATCAGCCCCATCTGCACCGCCGCCAGGGGATTTTCGAGTTCACGGTCGCCGGAATAGCGTTTATCCCCCAACCATTCGGCCTCAGAACCCCAATATACGTCCTCCTCCGGCTCCCAGATGTCCTCGCGCCCGCCAGCGAAACCGAACGTCTTGAATCCCATCGACTCAAGGGCACAGTTGCCCGCGAGAATCATCAGGTCAGCCCAGGAGATTTTCTTGCCGTATTTCTGCTTGATCGGCCACAGCAGGCGACGAGCTTTGTCGAGGTTCACGTTGTCAGGCCAACTGTTGAGGGGGGCAAAACGCTGGTTGCCCGACCCCGCACCGCCGCGACCATCACCGGTGCGGTATGTGCCGGCACTGTGCCAGGCCATGCGGATAAAAAGCGGCCCGTAGTGTCCATAATCCGCCGGCCACCACGGTTGCGAATCGGTCATCAGGGCATACAGGTCTTGCTTGACTGCTGCCAGGTCAAGTTTCTTGAATTCCTCGGCATAATTGAAATCTTCGTCCATCGGATTACTCAGGCGAGAATGTTGACGAAGAATATTGAGATTCAACTGGTTCGGCCACCAGTCCCGGTTGGATGTGCCACCATGTGCTACCGGGCATTTGCCATCTTCACTCATCAGGATGATCCTTTCGTTATTTCAACTGATACACCATATTGCTACGAATAAGACGGATTCACTGCGTCTGGAGTCAACGGGTTGATGTTACGATCCCACATAGTCTCTGTAGGAAATGAACCTGTGGTGGTTCGCTCGAACAGACCAGGCAGGAGTTAGGAGAGGATAGCACAATTTAGTCAGTGGTGCTATCTCAGGCGGCCTGGGGGTAGGGCAATTGGATTCGTTGAATCAAAAGAAAACTCTGTACAGGTGTTTGGTTGTGGTCGTCTACCGGGCGGGCGGGGGCATGATGGGTCACGCCCCCACGTGGAAATGCCTCACAAATTGGCTTACCGGATGTCCACGATCAATTCGACTCCACCGGCATCCGCGCCGGTGAAACTGCTCACACGCACGGTGTACACGCCGGGCGTGGGCGGCTGCCAGTCCGCGATCAGGGCGTTACGGGTGCCGTTATTGGCGTCGTCGTTACTCACCAGGATATTGCCCTGGGCATCACGCACTTCCAGCAGCGGGTCAAACACGTTATCCAGGCGATTCGCACTGACCGTCACCCGACCATTTCCTTCCAGGACAAGTAGAAAATCCAGGTGGCCGTCGGGGATATAGATTCGCATCGACTGGCCGGGAATCACATATTTGATGTCCGGTGGAACGGGCTGGAAATCCCCACCCGACTGGGTGGGGCGCTCGATCACCGAACCTTCGGGGACTTCGACGAGGATTTCCACTGGCCCGACATTAATCCCGGTGAAGCTGTCTACCACAATCCGATACAGCCCTGTTTGTGAAAGCGCCAGCTCTGGGATCACCGAATCCGTGCTGAGGAGGTCAGGACGGCCATTTGCCAGGTCGTCATTTTCCGAAAGCAGGCTACCATCCGGCGCGAATACCCTGAGCAGTGTATCCACGTTTCCATCCGGCGAATGGGCGATAAACGTCACGGTCTGGGGGGATTCCACCGGGTAGACCAATTCAGCCGGATTACGTCCGTCGAGTTCAACCGTGAATGGTACGCCGGGTTGCAGAGTCGGTGTGCCCGGCTGGGGTTGGGTTTGCACTGGGATGGCCGTCGGCGGAACGAGGGTTGGGAGCAGTTGGCCGGGAGGATTACCCACAGCGAGGTCTTCCGGCGGCCTGATGGGGAACGGCGCGTTGAAATCCACCAGCATGACACTCCCCTGGAACATGATGTTTGTCGGGTCGCCGTCGACTCCCAGAACAGAAGGATTGATATTCAGGCCGATATCTGCTGTGATACGGTGAACGTACTGGTCACCGCCAATAAAGGTTTCCAGGTGCGCGGCGGAATCCGAGAACATCGTCCCGGCCAGTGTGCCGATCAGCGCCCGTTGCCCCGCCGGGAGATTCGCAATCGCCGGGACATCTGCTAGAAGCTGATTCAGCATCTGGTTAAAACCGGGCGAGGCGAACAACTCCAGAAAATCCACATCCACGCCGAAGTGCGGGCCAGCCAGTGTCCCGGCGCTGGGTGCATCTGGCAGGCTGGACAGGCGGATAAATGTCGCCGGGGCGAGCAGCTCCAGGCTGCTGCGCAGGCGTTCCAGTGTGATTCCGTTCGTATCCGTGCCAGCGCTGTTGAGCAGTTCGGAAAGTGACGCCATCACCGCATCCATCGGCGCTTGCTGCCACCCCTGTGAAGCTCCGGTGGTGAGGTCGGTCCCCCGCACATAACCAATGCCGTTGACCACGCGCAGTTCGATCTGGAAGGAGGCCGGTACATCCGGGATATTTTCCGCCGTCCCGGTCAGGCTGACGCGCAGTTGGGGGTCACTGCCGGTGATGATTTCACCATTCCCATCTAGCACCAGCCCGACCGACTCCCCGGCGCTGGTGGCTTGGAGTTCCAGGTGAGTGTCAAAATGAAACGAGCGAGCCTGCAAGGTATTCGCCCAGGCTGTCTGCCAGGTCGAAAAAGCCTGGCTGTCCAACCCGAAGGTATCCTGCGCAAAGGCCAGCGGAGCGGCCAGCAGCAAGGCGGCGAACAGCAGCAAAATCATCTGTGGACGGAAGCGTCTCATTCCAATATCCTTAAGTGCGTGATATTCATCAAGCTATTTAGCATCTTAGCCTGTTATTTAGGCTTTCTGGCTAACGGTTAAAAGCTGTCAGCTGGCAACTCGGAGCTGATATATTGATTGGTTTAAACCCTACTTATCAGTGTAAGTTCTGAGTGAGAATAGGGCAAGTCGCCCGCCTGACGGTGCCGTTTGAATCGTCTAACCCAACGGCGGATAACCGGCATAATCTCAAAGGAATAATTCATGACTCAACAACCTGTTCTCATCAAAATTGGTGGCAACGAAATAGACGATCCGGCCTTCCTGGCGGCGCTCCCGGCAGTAGTAGCGGCGATCAACGCCCCGGTCATCATTGTGCATGGCGGCGGCAAGGAGATTTCGGCTTTGCAGCAGCAGATGGGCATCCAACCGCGTTACGTGGACGGAGTTCGCATCACGGATGCAGCATCGCTGGCGGTGGTTGAGATGGTGCTGTGCGGTGTGGTGAATAAACGGCTCGTGCGTATCCTGGTAAACGGCGGGGTGGACGCCCTGGGGATGAGCGGCGCGGATCGGGGGATTGTCCGGGCGGTGCCGATGCAGCACGCCGACCACGAGATGGGCTTTACCGGGAGCGTGGCACAGGTGAACGGCGCAGCGCTGCTCGACCTGTTGGCGCGGGGTATCACGCCAGTGATAGCGCCGATCTGCCTGGGAACAGAGAGCAACTACAACGTGAATGCCGACCATGTGGCCGGGGCGGTGGCCGCTGCGACCCAGGCCGAACGGGTGATTTTCGTGACGAATGTGCCGGGCGTGCTGGTGGATGGACAGCCGGTTTCCCGCCTGACGGCTGCCGAAGCCCAGACACTCATCGAGGACGGCACGATTTTCGGCGGGATGATCCCCAAAGTGCAGACGGCGCTCCAGGCGTTAGCGCGGGGCGTGCCGCAGGTGGTCATCACCAATCTGGCAGGCGTGCGTTCCGGCAGCGGCACGGTTTTTGTGGCGTAAAACCCCTCCCCAGCCCTCCCCGTCAACGGGGCGGGAGATTGCTAATCAGAACCAACAAGTCGCCCCTGCTGGCGGGGGAGATTTAGAGGGGGTGAAAAACATCCATGCAAAGTTCCGATTTGGATGCAATCATCCCTCGTCCGTGCTGATGAGGGCATCTACTTCGATTTCAACCAGGTATTCCGGGCTGATGAGCGCCGCCACCGCGACCAGCGTTGTCGCCGGGCGAATGTCGCTGAAGACCTCGGCATGAGCGCGGGTCACTTCCTGCCAGCGCCCGATGTCCGTCACGTACAGGCGGGTGCGCACCACATCACCCACTGTCGCCCCCGCCTGGGTTAAGGCCGTTTCGATTTTCCGCAGAATGTAGGTGGCCTGCGCGTAAGGGTCGCCTGCACCCACCACCTGCCCGTCCGCATCGCTGGCAACAGTCCCGGAAACATGCACACTGTTCCCGACCCGTACCGCCCGTGAATAGCCGACGATAGCTTCCCAGGGTGCGCCGGATGCGATATTCTGGCGTGCCATAATCCTTCACAACCCTTTATGGGCCAACCGGCGGGATGATGAGTTCCTGGCCGGGTGTCAGATTATTGGGATTCGCCAGGGTGTTGGCGTTAATGATGCCCTGCACCGTCACCCCATACTGGCGGGCAATCGAATACAAGGTTTCGCCGCGCTGGACAGTATGTGTAGTGCCACCCGTCGGAACAACGACGCCCGTATCGGTGCTTTCGCCGGTGTCTGTTGTGGTGGTCTCGCCCGTATCTGTCCCTGCGCCGCAACCGGGGATGTTGATTTCGTCACCCGGTTGAATCAGATCGCCCACGATTTGCGGGTTCGCTTCGCGCAGCTCATCCAGCGTGATATCATGATTCACGGCGATACGGAACAGATTATCCCCTGGCTGGATCACATACACACAACCATCTGCCGAGTCGCTTACAATCGGCAGTGCGGTGGGAGTAATCAACCCGGAAGGAGTTGCTGTCGGCGTAGTGAATGGTATTGGCGTGACCGGCTCGGCAGTCACCGGGCCTAACGGACTGCTCGGCGTGATAAACGTGCTGCCCCCGGTATCCGCTGTGGCGTCCTCACCAGACGGCGCCAGTGGCGTAGGGAGCGTTTCATCAGTCGCCGTCGGCAGTACAATCGGCTTCTGAGTGGGTGAAATGATAGTCAGTACGGGCAGTGTCGCCGTCGCCGGGAAGCTCGGCGTCACTCCATCGCTATTCGGCAGCAGTGGTGTGGCAGATGGCAGGACGCCCGGTACACTTTGCCCGGAGCCAGGTTGGTCAAGCGGCTCGCCTGCTTGCTGGAAGCAGCCCGCCAACACAAAAGCCAGTATCAGGAACAGACTGGTCGTTATGCGCATGAATCGATTCTTTCCCACAATTCCGTTGTCCATTTCGGTCTGATTAAAAGACGAATTTTCAGGTAGTGGTGACACCGTTCTCCGAACGCTGCAACCTCTATCCCTAATTAAACACGATGACATCCTACTCTACCAGCATATATCAGAGCGTGCCGTTAGGCAAAATATCCTGTTCTATTGCGTTTAAGAAACGATTACGCTAAAACTAGTCTGGATTACATGCGATAGCAGAGGCAAGGTATAGGTGACAGAATCTGAGAAAAAGCGTGTGCTGGTTGTAGATGACGATCGGGAATTGCAAAGTCTGGTGCAAGTGTTGTTGGAAAGGGTCGGGATAGATACCATCCCCGCCCTGACAGTAGCAGAAGCGGTCAGGATATTGCGAGCCAAACCCTTGCCAGATTTGGTTCTATTGGACTTGATGCTGCCGGATGTGAGCGGCATGGAATTGCTGCGGCAGATGCGTGCCAAGACATTTTTCGACAACCTACCGGTGGTGATTTTGTCGGCGCTGGCGGACCCGGATCAGATTCGGGAAGGCCTGGAGGCCGGGGCGGATCGGTATCTCACGAAACCATATATCGCGCATAACCTGACGAAAACAGTCAACGATGTACTGCGTACCGGGCGGCGCAAACCGCCTGCCGATTCGTAAGACGCCCCATTCTCCCATGCCACTCTGGTAGCGTTCCTCTCTTGAAAACAGCGTTGTTGACGGCCAGCGGACGTGCAACGGCACGTCCCTACCGTCCGCATTCGCAGGGACAGCGTCCGCCGGAATTAAAACCGTCAAAATCCCCGCAAATCTCCGCGAAAAATAGCCTGTGCAGACAGGATATACTACAATTAGATAAGGAAAACTGGGAGCAATGTTCTGAAAGGTAAAACGTCATGCTGCCGGTGAAAGCGTTACTGCGTGTGCAAAGACCGGCCTATATCACGTATGGGCTGATTCTGGTCAATATTCTGGTCTTTTTGTGGGAACTGACAATTCCCAGTAACCAGCTTGGGCTGGCATTCCGTCAATTGGCGGTTGTGCCGTGCGAACTGGGGAGCAACCTGCTCTCGCCAGAAACCGGCCTCGATCTGTTGCGGAGTATGTTTCTCCACGCGAGTTGGTCACATCTCATCGGGAACATGGCGTACCTGTGGATTTTTGGTCGTCATGTCGAGGATTATCTGGGCGGGCGCAAGTTCCTGGGACTGTACGTCCTGTTTGGTGTCATCGCGGCCTTCAGCGAGTCACTGGTCAACTCGACCCTGTGTGTACCGTTAGTGGGTGCCAGCGGCGCGATTTCCGGCGTGTTAGGCAGTTACCTCGTGCTGTATCCGGGGTCGCGGGTGCGGGTGGTGATTATCTTCTTCCGCGTGCTGCCACGTTCGTTCAATGCCCCGGCTCTGCTTGTCCTGGGGTTCTGGTTCCTGCTGAATCTGCTTAACGGTATTGCGACCCTCAGCCCGGATGCCATCAGCGGTGGAGTGGCTTTCTTTGCCCATATTGGCGGTTTCGTGGCGGGGATTATTGTGCTGTTCGTGTACACCATGTTCAGCAAACCACCGGAAACAGAGATTTACACGGATTAGTCCAGACTCTCGTATCTGAAAACCGTTGATCGGAAATGTTGCAGGGGCACACGGCGGTGCGCCCGATCACTCTATCTACCGTCTCCAAAAGGTGTTCTGCCAGGGAAAACAGCTATGAGAAATGTGAATCGCACCTTGCAAGATACTGATCGTAGCCTGCTGCCCATCCTGGCGAAGTTCTGGGATGTGAATGTGGCCGGGTTGGATAACGACGAGCGGATTACCGCGCTCACCGACGCCATGCTGGATGCCGAACGTGCCGAACGAGTGTGGAATACACTGGATGATGCCCAGCGCGGTGCGCTGCAAATGCTCATCGGCGCAGGCGGCAAGATGCCGATGGCAAAATTCGGGCGGCTGTTCGGGGAAATCCGGCAGATGGGGACGGCCAAACTCGAACGGGAAAAACCGCACGAAAACCCGCAGAGCATCGCCGAAGCCCTGTTCTATCGCGGTCTGGTGTCGCAGGGGTTTGAGCATACTGATGCTGCCCCGCGAGTCGTGATTTACGTGCCGGACGATATGCTGCGGGTGCTGCCCATCCACCAGACCGGGTATTCCAACCTGGAAGCGCCAGAAACTGGGCCGGATGAGCCGATTACGATAGAGCCACTGGCCGACCTGGACGACATCCAACCCCAACCAGCGTCTACCTCTACCGTAGACGATATGACGACACTGCTGGCTTTTGTGCAGCTTCATAGTCCTTTCGTGACGGATGGAACGCTGGCGGAAGATGACCGGGCGGCGCTGCGACCCTATCTGCTTGGGCCGGAAGATGATCGCCTGACCTTCCTGTTTGCGCTGGCGTTGAGCGCCGACCTGGTGGAGATTCAGACCGGGCGGGTGTATACCAAACGCGCTGAAACCCGCCGCTGGCTTTCTGCCGGGCGTGCGGTTCAGGTGCGCGAACTGGCAGAACGCTGGCACGAGAGCCATGTGTGCCGCGATTTGTGGCACATCCCCGGCTTGCATCCCGAACCCGGCGGCGAACTGGATGATTACGATCCCGCCGCGCCGCGTGATGCAGTGTTCGGGCTGATGGGGGCGCTGGTCCCGCGTCAGGAATGGTGGTCGCTGGATGACTTCATCGAAGCCATCAAGATACTCGAACCGGATTTCCAGCGGCCCGGCGGTGACTATGAAAGCTGGTATATCCGCAACGACGCCGGGGACTACCTGAAAGGGTTTGAGAGTTGGGACGCCATCGAAGGGGCGCTGCTCGAATACTACGTGACCGGGCCGATGCATTGGCTCGGGCTGGTAGACCGCGCTGAGGACGCTGCCCGCCTGACGGCCTATGGTCGCGCTTTCCTGGGGCAGATTCCCTGGCCGCAGCCGCCGGAACAGGACGATAAGATCATCGTGCAGCCGGATGGGACGTTGCTGGTATCGCGCAAGGCGTCACGGGTAGATCGTTTCCAGGTGGCGCGGTTTACGTCGTGGGGGGCAGCGAGTGACCCGTACCCTTATAAACTGGATGGCGAGGGGATTCAGCGGGCGGCGGAACAGGGCATCAACACCGGGCATATTGCTAATTTCCTGAGCCGGGTACTGGAGGATAAACCGATTCCCCCGGCGATTGCCGGGCTGCTGGAGAACTGGCGCGGCGGCCCGTCCGCAGTGGTTTCGCTGGAGCAGTTGGCGGTTTTGCGCACCACCGCGCCGGAAACGATGGATAAGATCCTGGATACGCCCGGTATCCGGCGTTATCTGGGCGCACGCCTGGGGCCAATGGCCGTGATTGTGCGCGGCGACCAGCGGGACGCGCTGCGTGACGCCCTGGGTGAACACGGTTTCCAGGTGGACTTATGAGGGGTTGGGTTATTGCCGACCTTTACAGAACCACGCGGAACGATAAGATAGGTGAGAGTTCACATTCATCGTGAGGGATGAAAATAGATTCCAGATTATTTTTTAAAATCACAACGGCTTCAGACAAGCCAAATGAGGGAGATTGAGCATGAATATCGGCCTGCTGCAATGCGATCATGTGGATGAATCGTTCCAGTACATCATTTCCGATTACCCAGAGGCGTTCCAGGCGCGTTTTGAGCGTTACGCACCGAAGGTCAGGCTGCGGGTTTACGATGTGTGTCACGGCGAACTCCCCCAGCGCGTAGACGAATGTGATGGATATATCACCACCGGTTCACGCTATTCCGTTTATGACGATGTCCCCTGGATTCATAATCTGGTGGATTTTGTGCGACGGGTTGACCTGGAACAGCACAAACTGGTCGGTATCTGTTTCGGTCATCAGATGATCGCTCATGCCCTGGGCGGCAGTGTCACCAAAGCCCCGAATGGCTGGGGTGTGGGAGTGAAAGAAGTTCATCTGAACCAGGCTTACCCCTGGATGCAGCCGGAAACGGATTCGTACCGCCTGCTATTTATGCACCAGGATCAGGTACGCAAGCTGCCCCCCGGCGCGGAACTCATCGGCAGCAGTGACCACTGCCCAGTCGCCATGTTCACGGTGGGTAGTCATCTCCTAGGGGTCCAGGCGCACCCCGAATTCAGTAAGTCGTATGTGGAAGCCTTGATGGATTCGCGTATTGTGCGCATCGGGGCAGAACCGATTGCAGCGGCCAGACAAACGATGCCTTCCCCCACGGACGAAGAGGTTATGACCCAATGGATTGCCGGATTCTTTGAATCAGCCTGAGTGAGTGCCCTCTGTGAGGTGCATTTTCCCGGAATGCGTTTGTATGATAGGATAGTCTATATCTCATCCATCCCTGCAGAAGTTTAGCGAGTCTTGGTTGTGGACGACAAGGATAAAAAATCTCCCCCGTCTGATACACCCTCACCCGGTCAGTTACGCTCACCGGTGCGTCCTGACCGTCCGCGTACGACGGAAGATTCGATGGAAGTACCTCGCGTAACCCCGGAAGCAAAACCGGTATCGCCCCCGGAGACTGCCTCTGCTCCATCGTCGGACAGCCCGCAGGTGGCGCTGGAGCGGATTCGCCAAAAAATGGAACAGGTGGCGACTGAATTCTCAAAAGGCAAGCTCAACCGCGCCCAGTTTAACGCGATTTATGCCCGCTACAGCGAACAGCGCACCATCATTCAACGGTTGATCGAGCGCAACCCGCAAAATGAGGCATGGAAACAGGCTGCGGCGCCCGGCCATACCTCTTTCCTTCGTGACCATTTCGAGGCACGGCTGCAATTTTACCTGGTTTTCCAGCATCAGGTGCCAACCCCCCTGGCCTTAGGCGGCAAGCACCAGCCAGACATGGCGAAAATTGGTTCGGTATTGCATCAGCTTTGGAACAGCAAGAAACGTCCGGCAGTAGGCGCCGCCCGAAAAGACATGGGGAATGGTCAGTGGATGGTACTGGCCTTAGGCGAACATGCTGTCACGTTGGTGATGTACATGCTTGAGCCATCGCTAGGACAAATCCAACTGGTGCGTGACCTGCACGCCGATTTCGAGCGGGCGAACCAGACGGCGCTAACACGCGGCACACGCTCACTGGATCGGTTTGTGTTTCCACAGCGAGCGCTGACCGAAAAACAGGTCTAAGCGCCGCAATTATCCACCCAACCCAACGGACAGGCTTATGCTGCTGGTTGACCACCTGACGTACCAGTACAGTACGCAAGTTGTTCTCAAAGACGTTTCCCTTCAACTGTCGCAACATCAAATCGGCCTCCTGGTCGGCCAGAACGGGGCGGGTAAGTCCACGCTGCTGCGCTGTTTGGCGGGGTGGACGCGGGTGGATAATGGCACAGTGACCGTGAATGGGATTTCGTGTCGCAACCAGGATAGGGTATTTCGCCAGCAGGTGATTTTTGTCCCAGATACCCCTGATTTTTATGACGAACTCACCGGCTGGGAGCATCTTCAGTATATCGCCCAGCTTCACCATGTCCCGCAGTGGCAGGCTAACACGGAAAATCTGCTGCGCCAGTTCCATCTGTGGGAGCAGCGGGAGGCCTTCCCCTTCACGTATTCGCGCGGGATGCGCTACAAACTCGCGCTGTGTATGGCCTTCCTGGTCAATCCGCCATTGCTTCTGCTGGATGAGCCTTTCGGCCCGTTGGATGCCCTCGCCGCCCGTACCCTCTGGGAGCAATTGCGCCGCCGTGCGGACGATCACAGCGGTATCCTGTTGAGCAGCCACACGATTCCCGAACATGGCCGCCCGGATGTCCTGTTTCATCTCCACAATGGGCAGGTGGAAACCCTACAGCAGACAGACAGTGTGAACTTAATGAGCCTGTTGAATGATGCCGACGATACGCCTCCTGACGAAATGGGAGATTAAACGCATCCGGCATGAAGCCGTCTATTGGCTGCGTCTGCTGGGCCTGGAAAGAGATACCTCACGCTTGTACCGCGTGTATGTGGTGGTGTTCTGGGCGTACTGGGTGTTCGCGGTCTGGGCTTTCCTGGTCGAACAGGTCTATCAGGCCAGTCAGCAGTTCCCGCCGGACGATGCCTTGCCGCTTCTCACCACCTTCCGCTTTGTCATTGCCCTGTTTCAGATTGGCTATACGGTGGCTGTCCTGGTGGATACTCCCCTCAAACTAACTGCCCCTGACCTGGCTTATGTGGCGACTGCCCCGATTTCGCGCGGTGCGATCACACTGGTGCGCTTTGTCCGGCGGTTGTTTCTGCCTGCTGGCGTGCTGGCTATCCTGGGGACACTGGCGGTGATGTTCTTCACCTGGAACGTTCAACCGGCTCATGTGGGGATTGCCGGGCTGATGGCCCTTTTCCTGACGTTCCTGCTGGTTTACCTGAGCGGTGCGCTCAGTTGGATGATTGGGATATACCGGCAAAGCTGCCAATCCGCATTAGCACGGCGGGCGTGCTGGCTGGCGCTTCCGCTGCTGCTGGTGGGGTTCGGCCTGCTGCCCGGTGTCTTTTTGTGGCCTGCCGACGCCTGGGTGGGTGTGGTCACGGGGACAACCGGGCTGGCGGACTTTGGGCTGTTGGGAGCGACGCTGGTAATTACTTTTGGGGCGCTGTTCATCACCGGGAATCAGGTGCGGATGGCGCAAGTCATAGACGACAGCCAGCTTTACGCCCGGATTCAACGGATGGGCGCACTTGGGCCGATGATCGCGGCGGATGTCATCGCCCGTATCTACAAACAGGCACGGCTCACCCGGAAAAAATGGCTCTGGCTGCGTCTGCCCGCCACGCCGAGTCCGACGCTGGCGCTGTCAAGTCGGGCGGCACTGTCACTGGCACGGCTATCGCCCCAGGCCGGGCTGCGTCTGGTCATCACCGGTATGGCGCTGCCTTCCATGATAATTGCCATCATTACCTTCGGCGGGTATCGGGCGCTGCAAACATGGGTGCTGGTTTTTCTGGTGCTGCAACTGCCCGTCTTCCGCCCCAGCGATGCAACGCGCTTTTTTCGTGAGCCGCTCAACCAGCCGTTTTTGCGCCAGTTCCTTCCAGCGAACCATGTACTGCTATTCATCAGTCAAACCACGTTACCGCTGGCCTTAATGAGTATTGGCATGGTGATTGCACTCGCGCTGCAACCCCAACTTGACTTTGTGGCCGGGTGGATGCTGGCGGTGGAAACCCTGGTCATCATGACGTTGTGCGAGGCATTGGAAAATGTCCGGGTAACGCTGCTTAGAGGGAGTCTGCGGGTGGTCACGCTGCGCTATGAATTTACGGTCATTTTCTTTGGCGTCTGGCTGGTATTGGCGGGCGCCCTCACCCGCTCTCTTTGGGGGGCAGCGCTGGCGGGTGTGGGGGTGATGCTGTTTCTGTTCTACCTACTTCATCACAGCGAGTAACGAGTCGTTTATCCATAAATCATGCGGCGCTGCCCAAGTTTTTCGTCCAATAGTGCCTGGAAGGTGATGGGGTTGGGCAGTGGTTTACGAAGCAGCATGTCCGCCCCTGACCGTTCCAGGGCACTCTGTTCCTGTTCGGGTGTCATGTAGAACCCCGTCATCAGTACAATTGCCATGTTGCGCAGGGCAGGGCTTTCGCGCAGCCGCGCCCCCACATCTACGCCGTCAATCTCCCCTGGTAGTCTGATATCCACCAGTGCCAGCCGGGGCAGTTCTCCTTCGTAACGACCATTATCCACATCCGCAATCCAACTGGCCGTCTCTTCGCCACTGGCGAATCCAGCCGATTGAACCCCCATCAGCTTATACAGGATTAACACTACCTTGTATAAATCGGGTTCGTCTTCTACGACGATCCAGGTAGACATGGCCCCTCCTTGCTGCTGGAACGGGTATGCGGTAGCGATTTGCTCATGCTAGGTGGTTGCTGTGCCGCTCATCAACAGGGTCATCCCGAAGGTGCTCCCCTGTCCTTTCTGGCTGCGGACATAGACACTGCCGCCGTGCGCCTCAGCAATCGACTTGACAATCGCCAGTCCTAGCCCGGTGCCGCGAATCTTCTCCGTCCCGACCACGCGGTAAAAACGCTCGAACAGATGCGCCTGCGCTTCCATCGAAATACCGGGGCCGTTATCCACGACTTCAATATGCAGGTGCATGTCGTTCGTAAATGCCCGCATGGTAATATGACCGCCAGGCTGCGTGTATTTAATGGCGTTATCCAGGTAATTCACCACCGCACGTCGCACCCACTTACGATCCATCTGGGGATTGAGCGGCGTATCCGGGAAATCGGTGCTGAACGTGAGCGAACGCTCTTGCAGCAGGGGTTTCGCCTCCGCTCCTATTTCACGGATGAGTTCTTTGATATCCACTTCGGCCAGATTCACATCATAGCCGCTGTCAATCTGTTCCAGATTCAACACATCGTTAATCAGGTCTTGCAGCCGGTTCACGCCACTGAGCGCCAGTCGAACAACCTCTGAGGCCGAGCCATCCCCGTCCTCTTCCGGCTTCCCGACCATCTCCTGAAGGATGTTCAGGGAACTGATCGTCACGCCAAGCGGATTCCGCATGTCATGGGCGGCGGCGCGGATAAACTCGGTACGCGCCATTTCTTCCTCACGCATATAGGTGAGGTCTTGTGTCACGATCACCCAGCCATCGGTGAGCCGGTCATGGTCTACCTGGCTTTCCACATACACCGGGGAGACACTGAGCGCGACGACCCGCTCATTATCCATCGTCACCTTAAAGGCCCGGCTGCTGCTTTTATCCGACGACAACGCGAACAGCAGCGAATCCCGAGCGCGGGGATGGATCGGGGCTTCACGCAGCGGCGCGCCAATCAGCCGGGCGGAACTCACGTCAAACATGGAGGCGGCGGCATGGTTAATCAAGCGGATGCGTCCGTGCTGGTCGGTTGAGATGATGCCGTCCGCTGTAGATTGCAACACCGCGTCCAGGCGTTTTTCGTGTTCAACGGTGGATTCATACAACCGGGCGTTATCGAGCGCGACCCCCACCGTATCCGCAATGGCCTTCAGAACCGTGATGATCTCATCATCGAAGGCGTTGGGCTTATTGCTCATGATACTCAGGATGCCGATAATTTTGCCCCGTGCGTGCATCGGCGCCATCGCAATCGAACGAAAATGCTCGTCATGGAAGCGTGGCACAGCTAACTGCTCTGTCCCATCCAGGTCATTATCCAGTACGACCTCGTCCGATGTAATCACCTGGCCGGACATCCCCTGATTCACCGGAACACGCATCGGCGGGTTGGTGAAGTCGTGTTCCCAACCGTGTTGGGCGCGTAACACCACTTCTCCCGCTTCATAGTCAATCAGGCTGATTCCGCCGGCATCGGCACCCACCACACCCAGCGCCGTCTTCAGGGCGGTTTTCAAAGTACGGTCAAGGTCAAGCGACTGGCTCACGCTGGTCGCCACCGTGTTGATGGCGGCAAGCTGGTCTATGCGTCGCTTCACTTCTTCTGTGAGCAGACGATTCTGGTAAAGAAGGCTCTCAATATCTTGCACAGGCCAATTCTCATTTGTAAATATAAGGTTGTGGATATATTTGCAGTATACCGCAAACTAGACCGAACAGCGACAAGGGAAATTTGTCCTGTTTGCGAAGCAATCGCGTCAAATTTGTTCTATACAGAACAGCTTTTCTGACCCTCCTCAGCCCTCCCCGCAAACAGGGAGAGATCTGGTCAAACCCAGACGAACAAGTCTCCCCTGCTGGCGGGGGAGATTTAGAGGGGGTAAAAAAGCGTGCAAAAATACCGGATCTCCGTTTTGATGCAATCGTCATTGTCCTGTTTGCGTGGACTCGTGGGTGTACGGTACGATTGCTGCAAACGATCATGACCCTGTATTAAGGAAAACTCGAATGGATTTTCATGCCGACGCAGTACGCCCGCTGTTCCCCGCCCTCAACCAACCGATCACTGGCACAACCTACCCGGTGTTTTTTGATAACCCTGCCGGAACACAGGTGCCAACTGGTGTCATCCAGGCTGTCACGGATTATTACACCCACATGAATGCCAATTCGGGCGGCGTGTTCGCCACCAGCCGGCACAGTGACGCGATGGTGCGGGCGACCCGTGAAAAAGTGGCGGATTTTCTGAATGCGCCCAGCCCGGATGAAATTGTGTTCGGCCCGAATATGACCACCCTGAACTTCAGCCTGAGTCGGGCGCTGGCGAAAACCCTCAAACCCGGTGATGAAATCGTGCTCACCCGCATGGATCACGATGCCAATGTCGCCCCCTGGCTGCGTATCGCAGAGGATTACGGCCTGGTCGTGCGTTGGGTAGACATCGTGGAACACGACTGTACACTGGATATGGACAGCCTCGAAGCTGCTTTGACCGATAAAACGCGGGTCGTGGCGACGGTTCACACCTCCAACGCCGTCGGCACAATCAACCCTGTGGCCCAAATCGCGCAGATGGCGCACGCGGCAGGTGCGTACTACGTGGTGGATGCGGTGCAGAGTGCGCCACACGTTCCGCTGGACGTGCAGGCGATTGGCTGTGACTTCCTGCTGTGTTCGGCCTACAAGTTTTATGGGCCACATATCGGAGTGCTGTGGGGGCGTTACGACCTGTTGAGCGACCTCCCGGCCTACAAAGTGCGTCCCTCCCACGACGAAGCGCCCTTCCGCTGGGAAACCGGCACACCCAGCTTTGAGACGATTGCCGGGGTTGGCGCGGCGGTGGACTACCTGGCGGGAATCGGGGAAGAATACGGCGCGGCTTTCCAGAGGGCTTATCCCGGTTTTTCCGGGCGGCGGCTGGCGCTGCAAACCGGCATGACGGCGCTGCAAGCCTACGAACAGGGACTCGTCAGCCAGCTTATCACCCTGCTTCAAAACACGCCTGGTGTGCGGATTTACGGCATCACCGACCCGGCCCGGTATCATGACCGCGTGCCAACAGTGGTCTTCACCCATGCCAGCCAGACACCGGAGGCCATCGCTACCCACCTGGCCGGACAGCACATCTACGTGTGGAATGGGAATTATTACGCGATGGAGATTATGGAGCGGTTGGGACATGGCGCACACGGCATGGTGCGCGTCGGGCTGGCGCATTACAACACGCCCGCCGAAATCGCCCGCCTGGAAGCCGCGTTACAGGGGTTATAGGGACTGGAACATAGAGACTCAGGCTTGCATTTGGAGCGCCGGGATGTAGAGTAGGGATCACATTCAAAATGATCGACGTAAGGGAGAAATCAACTTGGAACGCACACTCATCATTGTCAAACCGGATGCCGTGCAGCGCGGGCTGACCGGCGAAATCATCCGCCGCTTTGAAGCGCGAGGGCTGCGCATTATCGGGATGAAGTTCATGCAGGTTTCCGACGAACTCGCCCGGAAACACTATGCCATTCATGACGGCAAACCCTTCTTCGCCGGGTTGGTCGAGTATATCACCTCGTCCCCGGTGGTCGTGATGGCGCTGGAAGGCACCGGCGCGATTGCTGCCGCCCGCAATACCATCGGCGCAACCCGCCCTGGTGAAGCCACCGCCGGGACGATTCGCGGCGATTTCGCCCTGGAAGTCGGGCGTAACCTGGTGCATGGCTCCGACAGTGTCGAAAACGGCCAGATCGAAGTGGGCAATTTCTTTGACGAAAGCGAGCTGATAAGCTGGCCGCGCAACACCGACCCCTGGATTTTCGAGGGACGTTAACGCCACAGGGCTATCTACAAAGTGCGCCATTCCCCGGTTGTGGGTGGCGCATTTTACTTTTAAATTACATTTCCTTCATCATTCGCACATAACTCTGCCCTATCCTTTAATCAATCAGCAAACACGACATGATATGAAAGGATAAGGACATGCGCGGCAGAGGTGGATTTTACGGAAGACGCGGTTTCGGGGCTTATCGCCGGCCAATCGTCCGCCCGCTGTTCTGGCGGCCAATGCGTCCCCTGTTCTGGACGCCCTGGTTTTTAGGGCTGGGTGGGTTCTTCCTACTGCTCCTGCTCATGGGGCTGTTCCGATAATCTTTCAATCAGCGGTCAAGCAAAACGGGAGGGCATAGCGCCCTCTCGTTCGTTATTCCCCCCTTTTAACCCTGTGCATTTTGCAACCCCCCGCGAAAGCCCCTGTCTCTTCTCACAGACTTTGCGGTATGATGTCTGGTGGTGTATCGCTATCACCGGTCTGGTGAGTGGCGTTCATGCCGGTTGCAACAGACGCCGCTGGCGAACCGTCTTCTGTTTCGGGTGGGACAAATGTCACTATCCAAAATCAGAGACGAAGCTATACAATCCGTTCGCCAACACCATCTGCGGCAATCCCCATCCCTCTATACCTGTTGGTCAAATTGGAAAGGTGGCAGTTTTATGGCCTATCGTTATCTTCTCGTGGTTGTTTTACTCCTGGCGCTGGTCGGTGGCACAGTCAGCGCCCAGCAGAACATCATCGGGCCGGATACCTATCCCCCAGGCATCAACCCCCTTACCGGCCTCCCTGTCTCCAACCCTGACCTGCTCAACCGCCGACCATTAATCATTAAAATATCGAATAGCCCAGCCAGTGTACGCCCGCAGTCCGGCCTGAATGAAGCCGATATGGTTTGGGAACACCTGCTTTCCGGCGGCGTGACGCGCTTCAGCGCCATTTTTCTGAGTACCGATTTAGATCACATCGGGCCGGTACGCAGCGCCCGGTTGGTGGATTTTGAACTCACCCGCGTCTACCATGGCTTGTTCACCTATTCCGGCATGGCGCAAGGCACGCTGGATGTCCTGCGCGGCGATGCGCTGATGGCCTCCCGCGTGGTGGGGGGCAGCGGCCCCTGTCCGCCACTGTGCCGTTTCCCGAAGGACGGCGTGGCGCTGGAACACACGTTGTATGCCGATGCTGCCGGGCTGCGTGAACTGGCCGTGACACTGGGACGGGACGTGACGCCTGAACCGATCTACGGTATGGCTTTCAGCGAGACTCCGCCCGATGGTGGCGTGGCCGCCGATGGCATCACGATTGATTATCGCGAGACAAGCGTCAACTGGACATACGACCCCGCCAGCGGCCACTGGTTCCGCTCGCAGGACGGCGAACCTCACTTCGACGCTTATTCCAATACGCGGGTAAACGCCGCCAATGTGCTGGTGCTGGAAGAAGACCACACCGAACAGCCCTTCGTCAGCGACCAGTATTGGGGACCGGGGAACTTTGCTTTTTCGGTGAATTTCATCGGCAGTGGGCGCATTTTCCTGTTTCGTGATGGTCGCTATTACGAAGGGGAATGGCGGCGGGCGACCCGTGACGATCCGCTGACCTATTACGACCTGGATGGCAATGTCCTGCCCTTTAAGCCGGGAAATACCTTCGTCAACCTTGTGCCGCGCTGGGTGGATGGCTACCAGCTCACGTTCCAGCTATCCAACGCGCCGACTGCCGCCGTGACCGGTACGGTGGGTGTCAACATGCGCAAAGGCCCCGGCACGGCCTACCGGGAACTGGATGTGGCTTACCCTGGTGATACGTTTGAAGTAGTTGGGCGCAACTGGAATAGTGAATGGCTGCAAGTTGAGCGCGAGGGCGACGGCATGGTGTGGATGCGTCGTGATATGCTCGATATTTCGGATGAGGCGGTGGCTATGCTGCCGATCCCACGTCCCACCAACGAGCGTTAGCCGGGGCGTCTATACAGAATGCCCGAATAGGGAAATTTGTTGAGGCATGATAATGCGTTTTAAGAAATGAACACGGTGATTGTTATCGTAGGGGCGCACCGCCATGCGCCCTACATGCCCCTTATGTTATTCCGCTAGAGGGACGACATTTTTGCCGCCTGGTGGACACCCAGAAGGGTGTCCCTACGAATCCTGAAGTGCTAACCAGTTAAGATGCTAAAAAACTAGAGGCCAGCAGCGAGAAGCCCTAAAAGTGTGGGTGGGCTATGGTTCGCTTTCGTCCCAGTAGTGCGTCATCTCGACGCGGGCGGAAGCATACATCCGGGCTTCAATCTCCGCCAATGTTTCTCTCGGGATGTTATCCCACAGCCCGGCCTGCATCTGCTGAGGCGAATCGAGGATCGCCCGCAGGTCATCCGGCGTTTTGTTGATACGCGCACCGAACACCGCTAACGTCTGGCTTTCGCCATCCGCTTTGATCTGCTGGTAGATAAAGTCGCGCCAGTCTGCCAGAACGGTATCCGTAAGGAATGGCAGCCAGGAGTCCGGTTGGGCCTTCGCCAGCGTAGCAGGCTGCCAGGGCTGCAAAGCTGCCAGGTCGCGCTCATCCATGTGAATCAGAAGGACATGCAGCATCAAAAAGCGAAATGGTCGTGATTCTCCCCATGAACCGGTCGCAAAGTGCGGCCCAAGCATCTCCACCGTCCAGACCACATCCACCGCCAGATGCGCGGCGTATCCGGCCAGAAACGCCCGGTGCGCGGCGCTGTGCGGCGGTATAAGGACAGGGAATTCATCCAGCATCACGCGCCAAGGCGGACGGGTAATGGCGCTGGTATAGGCGTAAAAGTGGGTGTCATCGCGCGTTAGGCCGTCCATGCGGGCATCCGGCGCCACGCTGCCGAGCAGAAACGCGCCACGTTCCTGTGCCAGTCCCGTGCGTACTTGGGCCGGGAGCAGCGGGTCTTGCAGCAGGCGTTGTGCCGTTTCGAGGTGGGTGAAGGGTGTTGGCATAATGTCCGCATTGTAGCGCCGCCACTGCCGCCGCGCGAGGGTGAATCGGGTGGGAGGAGGCTGTGCCGTCCCCGTGTCCCGAAGCGGGAACCCCGCCAAACGGTATAAACTGCACAAACAGCGTGGTGTAAGTTTGTTATGCCTTTAACATTGACAGATGTTGGGCGGTGTGTCACAATCCCTGCATTCATGGCAAATTGAGCAGGAAGCAACCGGCATGATTCGCATGACCGACACCACTAATCGCACTATCACACCGCCGTAGTGGGGGCTGGTTATTTTGCTTACGTGAACTCAGCACCCCAACCGGGGTGTTTTTATTTTCGGTTAGAAATGGAGATGGAATATTGGCTACCCAAGATCAACTTACCCGCGCTGCGCTGGATACACCGGAATTTGTTGTCCCGTCCGCGAATCGTATACCGGTGAACGGCTACCCCGGCAACATGATGACTATCCCGCCGTCGCGCATGTTCCTGATTAAGGACGGCTTGAAGAAATACAAGGCCACCGCCGGGGCGGACGCGCCCACGTATGATGCTTCGCAGGGGGATGGCGGCGCGAGTCTGCCGGGTGTGCCGGTGGAAATCCTGCAGCGGGCGCTGGAACTTCAGATCGAGCATGGTACGGGCTATGACCAGCCCTGGGGAACGCCGTTATTCCGTAAGGTGGCAGCAGAGCAATATTGGGGATTACAGGAGGCGTCTGGTTGGGGGCCGGAGAACATCGTTTTCGTCCAGGGTGGGCGCGACGGCTTGCAAAAAGCCTACGCTGCCATGATCGCCCAGGGGCATCAGGAAGTCGGGGATGCGCTGGTCGTCTCGCGTGTTCCCTGGATCAGCTACAACTGGGGACCGTATGCGGTTGGGCTGAATGTGCTGCTCGCCCCCGGCCAACCGGAAGAAAGCTGGCGCTACACGCCGGAAGGCATCCGCGCTTGTGTGGACTACGCTGCGCAGGAAGGCCGCAAGATCGCCGGGATTGTTATCACGTCGCCGGATAACCCCACCGGGCGCACGATCCCGCTGGATGAACAGATTCTGCTGGCACGCACGGCACTGGAAAGCGGCATCGCCTACGTGCTGTTCGACTGGGTTTACCATTGGGTGACGGATGGCGCACCGTCGGACATCAATGTGGTGCTGCAAGCCTTCGAGCCGGAACAGCGGGAACGCTTGATTTTCCTGGATGGCATCACCAAGAGCCTGGGCGCGTCCAATATCCGCAGCGCCCACCTGCTGGCCGGAAAGGGCATCGTCAAGTCCATCACGACGCAGGCTTCGCATGGTGTGATTCCCACCTTTTACGCTCAGGCGGTGGCGATTGCCGCTTACGAGCAGGGCTTCGGCAAGGCTGCGGCCAGCATCATCGGCCCGACCAAGCAGAGCCGCCAGGTGTTACGCGGCATCCTCACGAAAGCCGGGGCGAATTTCATCATGGGCGATGGGTACTACGCCTTCATTGACTGCACGCCGTATATCGAAGCGAGCAGCTACCAGGACACAGAAGACCTCTCGGCTTACCTGGCGGAGCAGTATGGCATCGCCATCGTCGCCGGGGCGTTCTTCTCGCCCGCCGGGGCGAACTGGGTGCGCTTCTCCTATGCGCTGCCGCCGGAACGCACCGAAGCCGCTGCCAACCGACTGTTTGAGGCGCTCAACGCCCTGCTGTAATTCCATACGCGGTTCAGATGTGTGTATCCCCTCGCCGGGTCAGTGTGGTGAGGGGATTTTTGTTATACCGGATCGCCGCGAACCGGGCATTAGACTTTCGGCAATTCATTTTTTCCGGTCTACTCTGCACAGACCAAATGAAAGAGGGGGCAAATACTGCCATGCGTAGACTATTGATTGACACCGATACCGCCTCGGACGATGCAGTGGCGCTGATTATGGCGCTGCGCGATGCAACGGTGCAGGTGGAGGCGATTACGGTGGTCGCCGGGAATGTGCCGCTTGATCTGGCCGTAAAAAATGCGTTGATTTCGGTGGAAATGGCCGGTACTTATGCCCCGCCGGTGTATCGCGGGGTGACGAAGCCGTTCCTGCGCGACCTGTTTACCTCAGAATTCGTGCATGGGGAGGATGGCATGGGCAACATGAACCTGCCCGAACCGCGCTCCCAGGCCGCCGCCGGTCATGCCAGCGACGTGATTATTGCCCTCGCCCGTCAGTATCCGCATGAACTGGAAATCGTCACCCTCGGCCCGTTGAGCAACCTCGCCCTGGCTTGCCTGAAAGCGCCGGACATCGCCGGATTGGTCAAGAGTGTGTTTATCATGGGTGGCTGTGGTCTTGGGCCGGGGAACATAACTCCGGTTGCGGAGTTCAACATCTTTGTGGATGCGGAAGCGGCGCAGATCGTAGCCAATAGTGGGCTGCCGCTGACGTTTGTCGGCTGGGATGTCAGCACAGATGACACATTCATCACCCAGGCCGATATTGATGCACTGCTGGCAACCGGCTCGAAAATCGCGGCGTTCTGTGTGCGCTGCAACGCCGTCTTACAGCAGTACAACGCTGATTCGTGGGGAAAGATCGGTTTTGACCTGCCCGACCCGGTTACGATGGCGGCGGCGCTCTACCCGGACATCATCACCCGGCAGATTGACGCCTATGTACACGTTGAATACAGGAGTGAAGCGTGTTACGGGCAGGTCGTGATTGACCAGCACAACCTGCTGCAACGGCCAGCCAATGCCTGTATTTGCCTGGGGGTGGATGCACGGCGTTTTAAAGAGATTCTCTTCAGGTTGGTACAATAAGGCCATAAGGGGCTGCTGGAATGCCTTGCGTGCCCGGTTCTGCTCACCCAGCGTCAAGTGATTGCCCAGCGCTGCGCCGATGTGCCGGTAACACATGCCGTTGGCAGGTATTGCGGCGCTTTGCTTTGTTGGGATGCTGCGAAGCACTGGCTATGGACATGAAAGGGAAGTATCAAACTGAACGATATGCCCGGTGTACATATCTAAAACCTCAGGTCCACAATGGCGATTAAACACGAACAGCAAACCACCTTTTACAGATGGTTTTTGGTTTGAGAAGTTGAACCTGTCTGCGGCTGCCCCGTTTCCCTGTGTGTGTCGCTTTTGGATCCTCCACTGGATCAAGACTAGAGCGCACAACGTCAGTTACGCCGTACCGCTTTTCCAATTGCTTTGCCGCGCACCGGCTACCCGGCCAGCCCCGGTGTGAAATAGGCGCGTTGCAGCGGCGTGATTGCGTCCAGCAGCTTGTTCGCCAGCGGTAGCGACACCACCAGCGGGTTCGTCGCCAGCGCATGAACGGCGGCCCGGCGGTCATCATTCCAAATCGCCTCGGCGGCTGTCCACTGGTATTCGGCCAGCATGTGCAGCAGCCCCATCACCGCAGCGGGCAGCGTGGGCTGTACCAGCGGCGACGCCCCTGCCGCTTCCAGCCGCGCCGGGACTTCCACCACCCGATCCTCAGCAAAACCCGGTATAGCCCGGTGGTTGGGGATGTTGAGTGTGTGAATTCGGCCATCCCGCTCAACCAATCCGCGCAGCACCTCTACTGCCATATCCCCGAACACCGACCCGCCCCGCCCATGCGTCAGGTGGGGTACATCGGCGGCGATCTGTTCCTGGAAGTGTTCATAATAGCTCGGCAGGATTTCCAGAATCTCCTGGGCGCGGGTTTTGGACGCGGCCTGCGCTTCGTTGACCGTTTCCTCACGGTAGTAGTAGTATTGCAGGTAGCTGTTGGGTAGCCGCCCGTATTCCCCCGCCAGCCGGAACTGCCGTTTAACCCGGTTCGAGACATCCGCCCGCGCCATCACCGCGTCGTAATGGCGCATCATGACCGCCACGCCATCTTCGCCGTCAATCGTGAAGCGTGTACTCCACGTTGCATGGTTCAGCCCGATGGACTCCAGTTCGACGACTGCATCCGGCATATTGAGCGCACCCAGAATTTTGCCCTGGTCGTCGCGAGTCTGGTCGCAAATGCTGATACACGGGATGTCGCTGAAGTGCGTCACCGCTTCGGCCACAATCTGCGTCGGGTTGGTGTAGTTGACCAGTACCGCCCCCGGCGCGACCTGTTGTATATCTTCTACGATAGACTTGATGACTGGCAAAGTCCGCATGGCGAAAAAGAACCCGCCCGGCCCAATCGTCTCCTGACCGATGAGGCCGAATTCGAGCGGAATCGCTTCATCCTGGTGGCGTGCCTCGAACCCGCCCTGACGGAAGGTCGTCAGCACGTAGTCCGCGTCGCTGATAGCCTCGCGCTGGCGGGTCGTGGCCGTGATGCGGATGTCCGCCCCGGCCTGGTCGGCCAATCGCTGGCCGAGCTGCTGCACAATGCCCACTTCGGGTTCCGCAATATCCATTAACGCGAGTTCCGCCCCGGCAAAGGTGGCGGCATGGTGAATAAAGGCGTTAATCAGGCCGGGTGCGTAGGCACTGCCCCCACCTATGATCGCAATTTTGAGAGCCACGTTTCGACCTCCGTGCGTGACGGTAAGGCAGTTGTCCCACCGGGAGCGGTGGTCGCCAGTCCGCCACAAATCGAACCAATTTGCATACACAGCGCCAGCGAGTCCCCGCGCACAAAGGCGTCCAGGAAACCCGCGTCAAACGAATCACCCGCCCCGGTGGTATCCACCGGTGTGACCGGAATGGCCGGCACATGCAGCGGCGGGGTATCCTTCCGGTAGAGGGTTGCGCCGTCCGCCCCCTGCTTAACAATCACCAACGCCCCGGCGCGGGCGGGCATCAACCGGCGGGCGGCCTCCGCCACGTCGTCTTCTTGCGCGATAAACCGCAGTTCAGACTCACTCGGCATGAAAATATCCACCTCCGCGATCATGTCGCGCAGACGGCGGTCACGCAGCGCGGTTTTGTCCCAACCGGGGTCAAGCGAAACCGTCAGTCCGGCCTCGTGCGCGGCACGCGCCGCATCGGGCAAATCGAAGGCCGCCAGAAAACTGCAAATGTGCAGGTGCTTCGCCGGGTGTTCGCGTAGCAGGGCGGCTAAATCCGGCGGGGTTTCTGGGCGCTGGAAACGGGTCACAAAAGCACGATCCTGCGGAAACGACAGCGCCACCGTAATCTGCGGCAGGGGGTGGGGATGCTCCCGCAGTAACGCCCGCTCTAACCCCTCTGCGTCCAGCAGTTGGCGGGCGACGGCGCTGAGTGGGTCGTTACCCAATTCGGCAATCAGCCCGACTCGCGCTTCCAACCGGCGCAGCCCGACGGCGACAATCGCGCTGCCACCGATGGCAATCGTCAGGTCACTGGCGAATAGCTCCACGCCTAGCGAGGGCATTTCTGGTAGCCCGGTGAAAACCAGATCACAGAAAAGCGGGCCATATACCAGGATGTCGTACATCAGGGGCGTTCTCCACGCAGCATTGCCAGGGCACGCTGGTTATAGGGCGAAGCCACCGGGCCATTGAGCAGCGGGTCGCTGGTTTCCCGCATCCAGGCCAGCAGCCGTCCGCGCAGGTCATCCACAACCGGGGCATAGGCCGGGTCGTCAACCCGGTTGTGCTGCTCCAGCGGGTCAGCCTCCAGATCATAGAGTTCGAGCGGTGGGCGCTCTACTGTGAGTTGATCGATCATCTGCGGGTAAATCAGGCTGTGCATGATGTCGCTCGGCACATTGATGATGTCTACCTCGGCATTCCAGATGAGTTTATAGCGCCCGGTGCGAATCCCACGCTGTGGCTCGTAGTCGGTGTGGAAGGTCTTTTCGATGAATACCGCCTCACGGGGCGAATAGGCCACGCCGCGCAACAGCGCCGCGAAACTCTGCCCATGCAGTCGTTCCGGCATGGGGATGCCGAGCATCTCCAACACTGTCGGCACCAGGTCAACGTTGCTGATGAGGGAGTCCAGCACACGGCCACCGACCAGCCCGAACGGTTCACCCACCATCAGTAGCGCCGTCTCGATGCCGGGGTCGTAGAGCGTACACTTAGCACGCGGCATAGCGAGGCCATGATCTACCGTGAAAATGAACCACGTCTGCGCCAGTAGCCCGGACTCTTCAAGTGCTGACCAGATTTGTCCCACTGCCTTATCCAGTTTGGCGATGACACCTTGCAGGTCGGCACATTCGGCCTCAGCTTCCGGCGTCTGCGGCAGATAGGGCGGGACACGCACGCCCCGACTCCGATCCGGCGGGGCATAACGATAACTGCCGTCATCGTCCCGGTGCGGCTCGAAAAACCCGATATTCAGGAAGAACGGCGCTTCCGGTTGGCCGCGCAGGAACGCGGCGGCGTGTTCGCCAATCGTGTCGGCATCGTCGGCGATCCACACATCAGCAAAACCAAGCTGCTGCACGGCTTCAACCGTGAAATCGGTTACATGCTGTACACCCATCTGCACGGTGTGATACCCGGCATCCCGTAAATAGCGGGCGAGGTGGACTTCGTCATCATGCAGTCGCCAGTAAAACGGATGGTGCGCCAGCCCCATCATGCCGTTGGCGTGGGCGTAGCGCCCGGTATAGAGTCCGGCGCGGCTGGGGCTGCACTGCGGCGCGGTGCAGAAGTTATTGGCGAAACGCACACCCCGTCCCGCCAGCGCGTCCAGATGGGGCGATGGCACGGTTTCCCAGCCGTAGCAGCCGAGATGCTGGCCGAGGTCGTGACAGTCTATCAGAACCAGGTTGACCAAGTCGCTATCCTTTCACCGCGCCCGCCGTCAGCCCGGCCACGATGCGCTTCTGGAAAATCAGAACCAGCAGGACGAGTGGGATCGTGACCACCATCGCCGCCGCCATGATTTCGGCAATCGGCTCTTGCATCGCATCAATCCCGCTGAACTGGGCAATCGCCACCGGCACGGTCTGGTATTGCGGGTTGGTGATGGTGAAGTTGAGCGCGAACAGGTACTCATTCCACGAACTGACGAACGCCAGCAGGCCGGTTGTCACCAGGGCGGGCGCGGTCAGCGGCAGCAGCACCAAGCGAAACCGCTGGAAGGGCGTTGCACCATCCACAATCGCCGCCTGCTCAATTTCAGCGGGCAGCCCTTTGAAGAAGCTCGTCAGCACCCATACGGTGAACGGCAGCGTGAACACCGGGTAGGTGAGAATCAGGGCGAAGGGCGTGCCGAATACCCCCAACTCGCGCACAATCGAGTATAACCCGGAGAGAATCGAAATCGCCGGGAACATTGTCATTGAAAGTACCATGTACAAAAGCGCCGTCCGCCCCCGGAAACGCAGTCGCCCCAGCGCGTAGGCTGCGAACGACCCGATTATCAGCGACAACACCGAGGTCGTCCCGGCGACAAACGCCGAATTCCGCAGCGCCACCAGAAAAGTGTCCGTGCCCAGAACGTACTGGTAATTCTTGAGCGTCGGTTCCTGGGGCAGGTACGTTGCCCGACGGAACATCTCATTTTCGGTCTTGAATGACGTGCTGAAGGCCCAGTAGAACGGAAACAGCGCGTACACGGCGATCACAAACACCAGGAGGTAGAACAGCACACGGCGCAGGATGTCATTCATACGGCGTTGGTTCATCATTCAGTCTCCACATTCAGCAGGCGGACGTAGATCAGGGCGAAGACCGCGATGAGCAGGAAGATAATCATACTCACGGCGGACGCATAGCCATCACGCTGATTATTGACCAGCGTTTCGTAGTCATACGTCGCCATCGTCAACTGCTGGCGACCAAACAGGACGTTAAACAGGTCAAAGACACGCAGCGCATCCAGCGTGCGGAACACGAGTGCCACGCCAATCGTCGGGCGTAGCAGCGGCAGTGTCACGCTGAAGAACTGGCGTATCCGCGACGCGCCATCCACCGACGCCGCTTCGTACAGGTCATGCGGGATCGTTTGCAGCCCAGCCAGCAGCAGCAGCGCCATAAACGGCGCGGTCTTCCATACGTCCACCATAATCGCTGCCGGGATTTGCAGCGAAACATCGGAAAGCCAGGCTTTGGAGACATCAATGATGTGCATGTCCATCAGAATCCGGTTGATAATCCCGGCGGAGGTATCCTTCAACATGAGTTCCCACAACCGCGCTGAAATCACCGTCGGGATCGCCCAGGGGACGAGCATCACCGCCCGCATCAACCCGCGTCCAACGAATTCCGAGTTGACCGTGACGGCCATGAACAGCGCGATAATCAGTTCCAGTGTGACTGAAATTGTAGCGAAAACCAGAGTCGTCCCGATCCCCTGGAGAAAATCATCATCCAGGCTGCTAATCGCCAGGGACTGCGGACGTTCCCCAAAGGGCAGTGGAATCGTCCAGACGGTGCGGTAGCCATCTTCCAGCAGCCCCTGGTCAATCGATTCCCAGCGGATCGAGCCATCCTTCCGAGTCACGCACGCGCTGGTTGCTTCGTCCCAGCGGCACGCCACCGTATCCAGACGGATACCCAGCAGCGACTGGTAGTTTTCCAGGCCGACGAACTGCGGGACTTCCTGCCCGGCGAAACGCTTATCGGTCAGGCTGCGGATGAAGGTCTGTTCCAGTGGGCGAGCGGCCACGACGATAAAGACGGCCAGCGTCGGAATGAGCATGTTCCAGGCGACCCGCGTTTCCCGCGCCATGTAGTCTTCCTGACCCCGGAAAATCTGCTCCATGCTGCGGTTCAGCCAGATATACATCACGGCGAACCCCCCGGCGGCGATCAGCGGGAAGACAATCCCCCCGATATTGACCGGGGTATCGGGTTTGGCGGAAAGCCCCTGTACCGCGTTGAGGAAAGCCAGTCCCACCGAACCAATCGTCAGCCACAGCGCCGCGACATGCGCCCAGCGCCCGGTGGTGATGTGTCGCCCCCGCACCCGGAAACCCAGCCCGATGAACGCCACGCCCGCCACCAGGATCAAGACCGGGAGGATAATGCCGAATTCACTCAAAAAGGCCAGGATAACTGAGGGAGCGGGTTCAGGCGAAGTCGTATCCCAGTCCAGCACCGCGCGAATCACGGCGTTGCTGGTGACATTGACGACAAGCAGGGAGATTGCGGCCAACCCCAGGAACAGGAAGACACTGCTTAAAACGTAAGCCGCTAACCGCCCTTTTGCCGGGTCTGAGTCAGCAGCCGGGTCATACTGAACACTTGGCGTAACTGTCATAGCAGCTCCATCAAAAATATCAGAAAAACTATTTGATGTATGTCGTCATATTTTTGCGAATTGCGAGTAAAGAAGGGTCAAAATAAATAGAATGTGCCTGGGGCAGTCCATACCACGACCACCCCAGACACGCGACAGGCTACTGAGTGCTTATTTGCCGAGCAGTTCTTTCAGGTCCAGTTCGAGCAGTTGCAACGCGGTATCAGCGTCTTCTTCGCCCGTCAGGATGCTATGAACCGCCGTGAAGTACAGGGTCGAGACTTCGTTGTACTTGTCAGCCGTCACGGTGGACGGACGCGCATTGGCAACGGCCACCACTTCGGGGCTGGAGAACGGCATCGCGGCCTGGATGTCCGGGTCGGCGTACAGGTCGAAGACTGCCGGCGGTGAGCTGGTGTCAATCGAGTAGTGTTTCTGGTTCTCAGCGCTCGTCATATAAATGGCGAAGGCGGCAGCTGCTTCGGGATGTGCGGAGTAGCGCGACACACCGATGTGCCAGCCACCCAGTACCGACGCACCCACACCGGAATCACCGGCAGGCAGCGGGGCTACGTCAAACTTGTCGCCAATGGCTTCGCTGTCCAGGGAGCTGGTATAGGCATACGGCCAGTTCCGCATGAAAGCGGCGTTCCCGGCGTGCCACACGGCACGGGCATCTTCTTCAGCGTACCCAATCACACCGTCAGGGCTGATCGTGCCGACCCAACCGGCAGCGCGTTCAAACGCGGCAGCGGCTTCGGCGTTATTGACCTGGATTTCGCCTTCGGGGCTGACGATGTAGCCGCCACCGTTGGAAATCTGCCATTCGAGCGCGTCACAGGTCAGACCTTCATAGGAGTTCCCCTGCCAGACAAAGCCCCAGAAATCGGGATTGCCTTCGGCGCGTTCGCCGTCCTGGATGACCTGTGCCATTTCGGCCAGTTCGTCCCAGGTTGCCGGGGGCGCGTCATAACCGTATTTTTCCAGCAGGTCGGTGCGGTAATACAGCATACCGAAGCCGATACGCAGCGGCAGCGCGACCAGCGCACCATCCACCGTGTCATTAGTGACCAGCGCCGGCAGATACGAATCCACCTGAGCCTGCGGCACATACTGGGTCAGATCGAGCAGATGGTTTGCCAGCAGACCCGGCCAGATCACATCTACGCGGATGACATCAAAATCAGGGCTTTCAGCTTCAAAAGCCGTCAGATAGGAAGCTAACAATTCCTGACCGTTCGCGCTACCTTCCACCCGATTAACCGTAATATTCGGGCAAACTTCCTTGAAACGCTCAATCGTCGCGGCTTCGGCCAGCGGGTGCGTCCCCGCCGGGTCGCCAATATAGGTAATTGTCACGTCTTCGGTCGTGCCGCAGTCAAAACCATCCTGGGCCATGCTCATGCCCAGCGGCAGGGCCAGCAGCAGAACCAGCATCAAAAACATTATTCGGCGCATCTTAGATTCCTCGTCTCTAAATAATCGAGCTTTGCTGTATCAAATACTGGGGAACACACACTTTTCTTTCGGATACGCGCTCCTTTCAACCACAACCGCTGCGCGGCGTAAACGGGTGACATCATCGTGGTTGGTTTTCCACCCAGATTGGGGAACTCCAGGCCCACTGGTTATTCCGCTGGCGGACACGCACGGTGTACCAGTCGCGCCCGGCGGCAGAACAACGATGCAGGAATGCAAAATGATGGGTGTATTCGGACTGCGGGACGGCCCGGTGGAAACACACTGCTGGAGAGACAAATCCCCCCAGGTAAAAAGTGCGCGTCCCGGTCAGCAGGTCGGCCAGCGCCAGTTCCTGTACCTGGCCGTTAATCGTGGCCCGCAGGCGCGTGCACGGGTCGCCGGCAATTTCGAGCGCGAGTCCCTCCGTCGTCGCGGTGTGCAGCGAGGCATTCGGGCGGGTACGGGTGTGGAAGCGCACCTGCTGCTCGTTGACCTGTTCCCACCCACTGAATGCGAACACATCCGCCTCCGGCGAATCAGTGGGGCCGAAACCGCGAAAACGGGGTTCGACGGCGGCCACGCTGCCACCTGCCAGCGCCAGGGACACATCCCAATCTACGGCGGTGGTTTTCTCGCTCCAACCCAATTCGATATAGACTTTGTAGCGATCCGTCACCGCTGGCTGCGTCAGGATGTTCTCGCGGTGGATGATCTGGTTATTGTGCAGCACTTCAATATAATCCAGCGCGTCGCCCCCCGTGACGGCGACCTCAATCCAGCGTTCCGGGCTGGCCGGACAGATACTGCCCATCGGCTGTTCGTTGAGCGCAAATTGGAGTTCGATACGATCCCCGGTCAGGGCATAAGTGCGGCGGGCGCGAATTGCCTCCCAGAGGTCGTGCCGGGTCAGGCCTGCCGCCCACACGCCCATCCGCCCATAGCCGTAGCTGCCGGGAAAGGCGTTATGATGGTCGCTCGAACCGATGATGCCGAAAACATGCCCCTGCGCCCAACCGTACTGGGCGGTGCTGTGTTCGTGGCGCGGCCCCATGGAGTGCAGGTAGGGGTACGGGCCTTCGCTCGCTTCCGAAAGACCATGAAACGAGAAGATTTCCGCAACCGGGGATAGTTCGTTCGAGAATGCCCCCCAGTGAATGCCGCGTGAACCTTGCTTATACCCGATATGATGGGGGATCAGCAGCGCCGGGGTTTTCAACTGTTTGACGGCTTGCCGCAGGGCGGGCAAATCGGGCGCGTCAATGATCGGAGGGCTGTCCAGGGCATCTTGGTAATAGACACAGTGGTCGCCATACGTGATTGAGTGCCACTCGTAACTGGGGAAGGTGACGAAACGCCCGTCCGCGTTCTGGGCTTCCATGGCTTCCAGGTAGCCACCCCAGTTTGCCAGTGCCCGCGCAAAACCTTCTTTATGGTACTCGACCAGGTAATCGAGGTTGGGGTCATCCAGCGGCAGGTCAGGCCAGGCCGCGTGAATGGTGACACTGGTGAAGTCGAGCTGGAGGCGAGCATTCGTCAGGGCGTCTTCCAGGGTGCCGTGTCCGTAGCTCAGGCCACAGTGGTTATGAATGTCGCCAAAATAAACATGCAGATTGTGATTAATCGGGCGCTGCGCTAGAGAGACCATTTGTTTGCAGCCAGCTTTGTATTAAGATTTTTAGATGTAATTTTCTGAACCTATTTTTATTATACCTTTTATAAAACTTTTGTCAAAACATTGGTGGGAAAATCAATATGTTACACCGTTCCATAGTCCGACTCCTGACCCATGCGCCCCTGTCCCTGGCGGATATGCAGGCGGCGACAGCGGTTAGTCTGCCTACATTGCGCAAGGCGGTGCAGGATTTAATCGATTCGCGCTGGATTCGCGTGGTCGGGCAGGCCGAGGCGAACGGGGGTCGCCCCGCGATGCTCTTCGGGCTGGACAGCGATCATTACCTTATACTGGGGGTGCATTTTCAACTACCGGGCGTGCGCCTCATCACGTCGGATTTAACCGGGCAGGTACTGGACGAAACCGAAATCTTCAGCAAAGAAGTCCCGTCTCCCAGTGATACCATCAACGCGATTATGGACTATGTAGCTGCCACCCGTGTCCACTACCGGGAGCGCCATCTCCTGGGGATTGGCATCGCCACCCCCGGCTTTATCGAACCGAATACCGGCGACATCCTCATGATTGGGCGGGTGGTCGGCTGGCAGAACTTCCCAGTGTGCCGGCGGCTGCATGGGGTTCTGAGCGTACCAGTTTACGTGGCGAACGACGTAGACTGCATGGCGTTTGCCGAATTCCACCAGACCAGCGCCAACAGTGGGCGCAACCTGGCCTACGTGGGTTTTGATGAAGGCGTTAAGGTCAGCTTGTTCCTGAGCGGCAAACTATATAAGAGTTCGCTCGGCAACGCCGGACTAATCGCCAGTCCACTACTGCATGTGAACGGTATTCCCGACCAGCAAGCCGTTAAAGACCTGCTCACGATTGTCGGGGTCAGTTCTCGTTTTGAGCAGCAGGTTGCCGCCCTGAGCCCCGTCGAGCAGCAGCCCTATATGCCCCTCCTGGCGGCGAATGCCCGCCGTCGCTTTTCACTCATCCTCAAAGGTGCAATAGACGGGCTGCCAGTCTGCCGGGCGCTGGCCCACCAGGTGATCCAGGCGCTGGCAGTGGCCGTCGCCAATGTCATCTATGTAGTACAGCCAGATATTGTCGTGATTGGGGGTGTCCTCAGCCCGATGCCCCCCGAACTCTTTACCGATCTGCGTGTTGCAATTGCTGCACATCTACCCAGACTGATTGACAACCATGTCATCATTCAGCCGGCCAGTTTCGCCTCCCACAACAGCGCAGCGGTGGGCGCAACCCACCATTTTCTGCAAAGCTACCTGAGCAGCATCACCCTTGACGCGCTGCAACTGCTGGAAAATGAGCGTTGACGGCGCTTAGAGCGGCCAACGACCACCGGGACAAGTCTGGTGGCTTGTAGGTCACTACAGCCCCATGTTGACCAGCCTCAGCCACGCCAAAAGGCTTAGGCACCGTTACGAGCAAATAGATAGGCATTCCGGGGTGACACCACCAGTGCCGCGTGAATATGGGATATGTCCAGCTACATGATAGACGGCTATAGCGCTTTAGCCCGCTTTCGCCAGTCGTTCCCGTGCGGCGTGAAAGACGGCGCGGGCGGTTTCCGGTGACTCCGCGCCAAACGTTTCGCACAAATCCACTTGAATATCTCTGGCAACTGGCTAACGCTACACAAGCTGATGTTCATGCGCATAGAGGGCGGCCTGCACGCGGTCACGCAGCCCCAACCGGCTCAGAATGTTGGAGACATGATTTTTCACCGTGCCTTCGCTGACGACGAGTTTCTCTGCAATCTCACGATTACTCGCACCGGTTGCCAGCCAGCGCAGGACATCCAATTCGCGTTCGGTCAAATCATGCTCAACCGGTTCGGGGGACTGTTCTGTGCTGCTCTTCTGCCAGTTGCCGACGAGTTTACCGGCCACCGAGGGGGCTAACTGGTAAATACCGGCATACGTCAGCTTAATCGCTTGCGCCAGGTTTTCGGCAGGCGTGTCTTTGAGCAGATACCCGCACGCCCCGGCCCGCAGCGACTTGATGATGTACTCTTCATCATCGAAAGTGGTCAGCATCAGCACTTTGCATTCCGGTACTTGGGTCTGAATGCGTTCGGTGGCCTGGACACCATCCATCACCGGCATCCGCACGTCCATCAGAATGACATCAGGCCGCAGGTCTTCCGCCTGTACAACCGCTTGCTGCCCATCAACCGCCGTCCCGATCACGGTGATGCCATCCTGGATTTCCAGCAGGGACGCAATGCCTTCTCGCACCAACCGCTGGTCGTCTACAATGAGGACTCGAATATCCGTCATCCGCTTTTCCCTGTCAGTATTAACGGATTTTTCGGCACGGTAATCAGCAGCATCGTGCCTTGTTGGGGGGAACTGGTCAAGGTCATCTCGCCGCGCACCACCCCAATGCGCTCGCGGATACCCTGTAATCCATAGCCAGAGCCATCGGTGGGCGCTGTTGGCTGTTGATGGGTATCAAAGCCGCTCCCGTTATCCGATAAACACAGCCGCGCCTGCTGGCCGGATAACTCCACTTCCAGTTTAACCCAGGTCGCGTTCGCGTGTTTCTGCACATTGGTCAGACCTTCCTGCACGGTTCGGTAGAGTGTCAGGAGCGTCATACGGCTGTAACCATTTTCATCCCCGCTGAACTGAAAATCCACCCGTAACCGCTCGGACGCGAGATTATTCAGCAAGTTGGTGAGCGACTGCCGCAGGGAAAAGGACATATCCGCGTCACGCAGGCCAGCCACTGAACGGCGCACATCGCGTAAGGCTTCCTCAGCGGCCTGTTTCGCTTCCTGAATCGCCTGTAGGGATTGTTGGGGGTCACGGGTATGAAAGGCGCGCGCCCGTTCCAGTTGAATGTTGACGCCTGTCAGGTAATGCCCCAGCGAGTCATGAATATCCCGCGCTAAACGGTTGCGTTCCTCAACGGCGGCCAGTTCAGCGATCTGCGCCGCGTAAACCTGAAGTTCCCGGTGCGAAATCTGCAAATCGGCCAGCAGTTGTTCGGTATAACGCTGGTGTTCTTTGTCCCGCTGCAAAGCCCGCGCGAGGATGAGTAAGAAAATCAGCGCCAGAATCTCAACCAGCCAACCAGCAATGGGCTTGCTCTCGTTGAATATGACGGCGGCCTGATTGATGCGCAGGATGCTGATGAGGATATACGCTCCGGCCAAGAGACTGCTGATCTGCGACCCCAAAACGAAATACGCATCAAAGATCGCCAGCGCAAACAACAGCATGTTCAGCGGGGAGTTATTGACCTGAGTCGCTAATTCAGCCAACACAATGCGCAGGATCAAAAAGAAGAGGCCGATTTTCCGGGGAACCTGGTCATGATAGAGGCGATGTTCAATCCATTCGATGCCCGCAAACAGAAGAATGAACAAGGGGGCTAAAAAACGCGCTTCCCAGGATTGGTCAAAGCCGATGGCGATCAATGGCACGAAGACGATGGCAATGACCCCCATGGAAAGCACCAACCGGGAAGGGAGTTGGGGCAGCGTGACCTCGCTTGGCAGTAGATTGCGCATCATTTCGTCTTCTTTTCACCACATGCTTCTTTTCACAATAGCATACCCTGGGCAAGTGTCTCAATATGCCATTCGTCGGAAGTTCCCGGCCAGCGCGTATATGCCAAAAGTCATGGATCCGGCGCTCAAAAATAGGTCTTCCGGCTCACTGAAATAGCGCTGGCGGCACTTCAGCCGGAGCGTGCGCCCTTGTTAAGCTAAGGCATGTATGCAAATGGAAGCCTATCAAGGGTGTATTTCAATACGAATCTATCCGCAAACTGTTTCATGTATTGACCTCACCCCTTCCGAACCGCCGGTTCTACCTCCCCTCTCCAATTTGGAGAGGGGAAAACGAGCAAAGCGAGTAGGGGTGAGGTAGAGCATAAACATGAGTTTGCAGATGCCAAAAACCCGAAATGCATCTGCTTAATAAGGAGTAGCAGGTATGATTTTTAGACAAATTGGCGCGTTCGCCGTCCGCTGGCGTTATGGGATTGTCGCGTTCTGGATTGCGCTGGTGGTGGGCGTGACCCTGGTTGCCCCGAATCTGTCGGATGTCACCACCTCTGACCAGGCCGCCATGCTGCCAGCAGACGCGGCGTTCAACCACGCGACAGCGGTTCACCGCGCTGCCTTCCCTGGTTCTTCCGATAACGCAGGCATCGTGATCGTGGTTGAAGCCACCACCGATTCCGGCATCCTCAACCGGGAGGCCGCGACTTTCCCGGAACAAACAGCGACTGACGCGGGGAATTTCATCGCCGAACTGAGCGCGTGGTTAGCGAGCGATGCCGCCCCGGAAGCGGTTACGGGCGTGACTTCGCCGGTTAGCTCGCCGGAAGTGGCCGAAATGACGATTGATACGAATAACCAGGTCGCCATGATTCCGGTGAGCGTGGCTGGCGGCAATATCGAACTCGGCATGACGGTAGCCGACCCGATTCAGACCTGGATTAACGAACACCAGCCCGCCGGGGTGCAGACCTATATCACCGGGGCGCAGCCGATTATCGCCGCCTTCGCGGATGCAGCCGTATCCACCGTTGAGCGCACGCTGATCGTGACGGTTGTCCTCGTGATTGTGCTGCTGCTGTTGATCTACCGCTCGCCGGTCAGTCCCATTATCCCGCTGACGGCGGTCACGCTGTCCTATCTGCTCACTCGCGGGATTATGGCGATTCTGGCCGCCAATGTGATGACGGTATCGTCCTATGCGGACATCTTACTGGTGGTGATTATCTACGGTGCTGGCACGGACTACTGCCTGTTCCTGATTAACCGCTTCCGCGAGGAGATGGCCGAGCATAAAGGCGTGCCGCACGCCACCCTAACCACCGTCGAAAAAGTCGGTGAAACGATCACCAGCAGCGCCGGTACGATCTTTGTGGGCTTCATGGCGATGGTCTTTGCCGAGTTTGGTGTGTTCAATACGTCCGGGCCGGGGCTGGCGCTGGGCATTGTGGTGTCTCTGCTGGCGGGCTTAACCTTTGTCCCAGCGATGCTGTCCATCCTGGGAGATCGGGCGTTCTGGCCGGGGAAGGCTATCCACCGTTCGGCGAACCAGTTCTATGTCAAAATCTCCAATCTGGTCGCCCGGCACGCGCTGCCGGTGGCGATTGTGATTGTGCTGGTGATGCTGCCAGTGGGGATTTATGGCCTGAACGTACCGCTGAATTACAATCCGCTTTCCGATCTGCCAGACGATACCGAGGCGAAAGCCGGCTTTGAAGTCCTGAAAGACACGCTGGGGCCGGGCAACCTGTCCCCGCTGACGGTGGTCTTGACAGGCCGTGACCCGGCCACCATGAGCGCCGAGATGACTGAACTTGAAGCGGATCTGCTGGCGTTAGGCGGCGTGGCGGATGTCAGGAGCCTGAACAATCCACTGGGGCAACATGGCGACATGACGCAACTCCTGCGCGCCGATACGCAGTTGCGGCTGATTGAGCAAATGCTGAGTCCTGAGACCATGAGCGCTCAGTCGCTGGATATGCAAAGCGCCGCCGCTGCTTTCAGTGGGATGCAGACCTATCTCAACAACCTGGCACAGCAGTTCCCCGTCATCGCCGATGACCCCAACCTAGCAACCCTGCAAGAACTGTTTGCCAGTATGTTTACTTTCGCCCAGCGGCAAAGTGAAGCCGCTCCCGCCTTTGAGGGTCTGGCGACCCGGTTTGAGACCATTGAGAATCCGTATGTCAGCCTGGGTGAATTGGCCGCTTTGATGCCATCCGGTTCGAGCAATTCCGAGGGTGCGCTGCTCACCCAACTGCTCGACCAGTACGTTTCTGCTGACGGAACAAGCTACCGGATGACGGTGATTCTGGCCGAGGACCCCAACAGCACCGAGGCTCTGGATACCGTGCTGGATATGCGGGCGCTGCTGGCACAGTACCAAAATGGGGGCGAAGCCGTTATTGACGGACAGCCCGCGATGATGACCGATCTGCGGGACACGCTTAACTCTGATCTGGTGCTGACCACCGGCATTGTCAGCCTGGGGATTTTCATCGTGCTGCTGCTGATGCTGCGCAGCGTGATCGCGCCGCTGTATCTGATCGCCTCGGTAGGTCTGAGCTATGCCTTCACACTGGGCATCACTGCGCTGGTCTTTCGCTTCGTATTTGGCGTGGAGGAGGGACTGTCGTTTGTCATCCCGGTTTTCTCCTTCGTGTTCCTGGTCGCGCTGGGGGTGGACTACAGTATCTTCCTCATTGGCCGGGTGAAGGAAGAGATTGGTTATCATGGCGTAAACCGGGGCATCCATAAAGCGGTGGTCGCCACCGGGCCGATTATCACTTCGGCAGGCATCATCCTGGCGGGGACGTTCGCCGCCATGATGTTTGGGGACATCACGACGTTAGCGCAGCTTGGGTTCTCGGTAGCAGTTGGTGTACTGATTGACACCTTTGTTGTACGCACCATGCTGGTTCCGGCGCTGACGCTGCTGTTGGGGCGGTGGGCGTGGTGGCCGGGGGGCGTGCCGCAGGCGCAGGACGCGGATGTGAAAAGTGCCTCTGGGATGATGCCAGCTCCCTATGCGGGTGACTAGCGGTTAATTTCTGCTCAGGTGGGGGTAGGAATAGGTCTTTGAGGTGGGCGCACGGTGGTGGTAGGTGCGCCCTTCGAATCCCATCTATATCGTTAGCCGGTTCACCGCTGCTCCAGAATTCAGGCCATCTCCACCAACCGTTCACGGGCGGTGTGGAAAACGGCGCGGGCGGCCTCCGGCGTATCAACTCCTAAGAGTTCCGCTGTGACTTCAAAGGCGAGTTCGTCAGGCAGAGTGCACATCTCGATTGGGCGTTCGGCGGCTTCGGTGGCGTTATCGCTGACCAGCCTCAACGGTATACAACTTTATTCTTTTACCGTTTGCAGCTTGTCAATATAGCAGAGGGTGCTGTTGTCAATGCTGATATGGCTGGCGGACAGCAGGGCTTCGAAACGCTCGACCAATTGCGCCTGTTCTTCGAGTGGCAAAGCGTTCAATAAATCCGCGAAGGTATCAATAAACGTACCCCAAATGCGATCAAACAGCTGCTCTCCCAGAGGGGCGAGATACAATAACATAACCCGTGCATCCTGAGAATCGCGATGGCGTTCGATTAACGCCTGTGCTTCTAAAGCGCGGACTGATGCCGATATGGAAGCCGTTGTGACACCCAGGCGCTCAGCCACAGCGGTTTGTGAGATGCCCGGTCTGTGAAAGATAAGATGCAGCATTTTAATCTGGCTGGTGTTCATGCCATGCGCATCTTCGATGACGGAATGGGCAGCAATGTGGCCTCGGAGGGCAAAAATGGCGATCATGAACCGCCGCGCCAGGGTCTCATTGGAGCAGTGAGGGTCTTGTTTCGAGGACATTATATCTCTCCAAATATTTTAAAATGATGGAAGACCATTTATTTTGGCCGGTCATCTGCCTGGTTATTATAGTTCCGAGCAGATGACCGGGTTGTTACTTTATTGACTGCACATTGACCAGAACCACGCTAGGCAATATCGCTGAGTGGCAACTGCTCAAACTGGCTGTTGTACAGTTCGGCGTAGAACCCGCCTTGCGCCAGCAGTTCGACATGGGTTCCTTGTTCGACGATGTCGCCTTCGTTTATCACCAGGATTAAGTCGGCATTGCGGATGGTCGAGAGCCGGTGAGCAATCACGAAACTGGTACGGTTCGCCATCAGGTCATCCATCGCCTGCTGGATCAGCACCTCGGTACGGGTATCCACCGAACTGGTAGCTTCATCCAGGATCATCATCTTGGGGTCGGCCAGGATCGCCCGCGCAATCGTGAGCAACTGCTTCTGCCCCTGTGAGATGTTGGTGGTTTCTTCGTTCAGCACCGTATTGTAACCATCCGGCAGCGTGCGGACAAAGTGATCCACGCGGGCGGCCTTCGCAGCGGCGATGACTTCGTCGTCGCTGGCGTCCAGGCGGCCATACCGGATATTTTCCATGATGGTGTCGTTATACAGCCAGGCATCCTGCAACACCATACCAAAGGTATTGCGCAAATCCTGGCGCGTGAACTCCCGGATGTCGTGATTGTCAATCAGAATCGCGCCGCTGTTCACATCGTAGAAGCGCATCAGCAGCTTGACCATCGTGGTTTTCCCAGCGCCCGTTGGGCCAACCAGGGCGATTTTCTGGCCGGGTCGGGCCACTGCCGAGAAATCCTTGATAACCGGGGTGTCGGACTTGTAGCCGAAGGCCACATGCTGGAATTCTACCGTCCCGGAGATATTGTCCAGTCGGACAGGGTTGGTGGTTTCGACCAGTTCTTCCGGTTCGGCCAGAAATTCGAAGACCCGCTCCGCTGCGGCGGCTGTCTGCTGGAGTACATTGGAGATATTGGCAATCTGGCCGATGGGCTGCGTGAACATGCGCACGTATTGGATGAACGCCTGAATGTCGCCGACGGTGATGGCATTGTTGACGGCCAGCCAGCCACCCAGGATCGAGACGACCACATAGCCCAGGTTGCCGATCATCATCATGATGGGGAACATCATCCCGGACAGGAACTGCGCGATCCAGGCTGATCTGAACAGGGTGTTGTTGTATTCGTCAAACTGCGCGATGCTCTTCTCTTCGCCGTTAAAGGCTTTCATTACATTGTGGCCGCCGTACATTTCCTCGACATGGCCGTTGACATGGCCCAGGAAATCCTGCTGCGCCTTGAAGAACCGCTGGGACTTCTTCACCACGACGACGATAAATGCCATCGAAAGCGGCAGAGTCAGCAGCGCCACCAGAGTCATCACCCAACTGATCGAGAGCATCATCACCAGCACGCCGATCAGGGTTGTGACCGACGTGATGATCTGCATCATGCTCTGGCTCAGAGTCTGGCTGACGGTATCCACGTCATTGGTGATGCGTGACTGGACTTCACCCTGGCTTGTGCCATCGAAGTAACGCAGCGGCAGACGGTTGATTTTCTCCGCGATGTCCTTGCGGAAGCGATAGGTCACGTCCATCGAGACATCGGCCATCACCCAGCCCTGCAGGTAGTTGAATATGGACGACAGGATGTACAGGCCGACCAGCAGCAGCATGATGTTGCCGATGGCTCCAAAGTCAATGCCGTCGCCTGTCCCGGCAATCTGCCCCATGATGCCTTCAAAAATCTTGGTGGTCGCTTCGCCCAGAATCTTAGGGCCGACAATCGTGAAAATGGTCGAGGCGACGGCGAAAATCAGCACAACCGTCAGGCGGATTTTGTATTTGCCGAGATAACCGGCCAGCCTGCGCATCGTCCCCTTGAAGTCAACCGCTTTGTCATCACTCATCACCATTGGGCTGCCGTGACCTCCTGGGCCGCGGCGGCCTCGGTTTGGGCCTCCGAACATCATAATGCCAGTTCCTCCATGTTAAGCTGCGACATCGCAATCTCGCGGTAGACTTCGCAGGTTTCGAGCAGTTCAGTGTGGGTTCCCTTGCCGACGATCCGGCCTTCATCCAGCACGACGATCTGTTCGGCGGTCATGATGGTTGAAACCCGCTGGGTGACGATCAGCACGGTGCTGTCGCCGGTTTTCTCCTTGAGCGCCTTACGCAGCGCGGAATCGGTCTTGAAGTCCAGCGCGGAGAAGCTGTCATCAAAGATATAAATCGGCGGTTTTTTGACCAGAGCGCGGGCAATGGACAGCCGCTGCCGCTGGCCGCCGGAGACGTTCACGCCACCCTGGGCAACCTCGGTTTCGACCCCCTGGGGGAAGGCGGAAATGAATTCAGTCGCCTGAGCGATGTCAATGGCGTCCTGCAAGGCTTCGGGCGCTGCGTTTTCATCGGCATAGCGCAGGTTGGACTCAATCGTGCCGGTGAACAAGGTCGCTCGCTGCGGGATATAGCCGATCTTTTCATGGAGATCGTGCTGGGTGACATCCCGGATGTCGATATCGTCCACCAGGACGGCTCCCCCGGTTACATCAAAGAAGCGTGGGATGAGGTTCACCACCGTTGATTTACCGGAGCCAGTCGAACCGATGAAAGCGGTGGTCTGGCCGGGAAGTGCCTTGAAGGAGATTTCGTGCAGTACATCTTCCTCAGCGCCCGGATAGCGGAAGGACACATTGCGGAATTCGACTGTCCCGGTGAACCCGTCCCTGAATGACCGGGGTTTACGGGGGTCATGGATTGCCAGTTCGGTTTCCAGCACATCCGCGATACGATCCGCCGACACCCAGGCTCGTGGCAGGATGATGAACATAATGGATAGCATCAGGAAGGCCATCACCACCTGTAAGGCATACTGCATGAAGGCCATCATATCCCCGACCTGCATGGCCGACTCGGCTACCTGATGAGCGCCGACCCAGATAATCAACAGCGACAGTCCGTTCATGACCATCATCATGATAGGCATCATACTGACCATCACGCGGTTGACGAACAGGTTGGTGTTGGTCAGATCCCGGTTGGCACGGTCGAAGCGATTTTCCTCGAAGTCCTGGGTGTTGAAGGCCCGAACGACCATCATACCGGAGAGGTTTTCCCGGACGACCAGGTTCAGCCGGTCAATCAGACTCTGGATGATCTTGAACTTGGGCAGCGCGATTGAAAACAGGGTGAAGATCACGGTAATCAGGATCACAACGGCCAGGGCGATGATCCACCACATCGATGTATCGGTGCCGGTCGCTTTGATGATGCCGCCGATTCCCAAAATCGGGGCATAGCACACGATACGGATCAGCATGACGATCACCATCTGAAGCTGCGTCACATCGTTGGTGGAACGAGTGATGAGTGAGGCGGTTGAGAAAGTGTCGAATTCCGTGTTGGAGAAGCTCTCAACTTTCTTGAAGACACCCCGGCGCACGTCCCGTGCCATACCAGCGGCAGTGCGGGCCGACAGCAGGCCGACCACCACCGAGGCGGCAGCTGACACCAGCGACAGCGTCAACATCAGGAGGCCGGTCTTGAGGATGTAGTCGCCCTGAAGATTGTTGACATCCATACCCAGCGCGGCGTATTCCGTTTTCACAGCGCCTACTGCCGATTGGATAATCATCCTGTCGCCCAATACATCGAACCGGGCGTTCATGGCATCGAGTATCGGACTCCTCATAGCTTCCGGGAGAGAACCCAGCAGCGCGAACACATCGGTTCCGGCGGGGAGATTGGATAGGTCAAATGCCGAACCTGGAGGAGCCAAAGCCGCCGCCTTCTCCGGGTCGGCCAAGGCCTGCTCAATGCCCGATACCGCCATGAATGCTTTCGCCATAATCGGATTCAAGTGGTCAATTTCAGTCGAGTCGACTGCATTCAGGACGTAAATCGGCTCGGTGGCGAGGACCGGATAGGTCGTGACGTAGCGGTCATAGTCGGGGGAGTTCTGGTCAACCAGGGTGTAGTCGGCCAGGACTGAGGCCTTGTCATCTGCGCTCATAAACAGGGTGAGCTTGTCCATCTCGCTCTGGCGGACGGCACTGGGGACGGCGGTTTCTACACCGCCCTGCTGGATACCGTTGTTGACGATTTTGCCCATATATTCTGGCAGTGTCAGGTCGGCAAATCCCTGCACAAACAGCAGGATGATCGCCAACACGATCAACGGTATGAACGGTTTGAGGTATTTGGCAAGTCGTAGCATCGTGATGAGAAACCCTCTCTAACAGAAAACGAATCGTGTTCAGCATGACTGAACCTGTATTACCGGGTTATCATGGATAAATGAAAGAAAGAATGATTAAGTGCTATAGGGTTCTTCGGCTTCTTCAAACATCATTTGCTGGTTGACCACCCGCTGGATGCCGGGCAGAAAGACCTGTGCTGCGGCCATTTCTTCTGCCGTCAGATCATCGAGAGATTTCGCCATATAGTTCGTGATCTGCCGGCGGACGGTCTCGGTATGTTCCAGCCCATCCGCTGTGATTTGCAGCAGAAACTGGCGCCGATCATTGGGGTCACGCAGCCGAGTTACCCAACCCCGTTCCACCAGCCCCTGCACCAGCACACTGGCGGCCTGTAAGCTGACACGGCGCTTCTTTGCCAGTTCACTGGCGGTCATCGGCTGTTTCTGAATATGGAAGAGAACACTCACCTGCATCATGGTGGTTTCTTCCCCACCCGACTCGCGGATATAGTGCGCCATCAGCCGCCCCAATGAGGGGATAACCTTCGACAATGCGTCAGCTATTTCATACGATGTCCAGCGGGAATCAGTCATATTTGTCAACTTCTTTGATTATCAATAACATTGATTATCAATATAGTTGATGATCTAGTTGATGTCAATAAGCAAAATCACTCGTATTCCGATTTCCCGGTACGATTATGACGCACTGATTTCAGCCGGTTGCTCCGATACTGAGTCCCACGCTTGTACGGGTGGCATCGGTGCTGGCGGCGAAGCTGGCCGCCGACACCGCAGAGCAGACCGGCGGCGAAGCACCGCGTATCATCCGGCGGGTGACGTTGTGGGTGAGCAAGAAACTCAAATTGTACTTGAATCAGATCATCAACTATGACTATGGGGTTCGTTTAAGGCGTATCCAATACAAACCTTGCTTTTCACTGTCCTGGCGCAATTCAAAATCAGATGGATAGTCAGCCAGCAGTTTGAGTAAGCTCTTGTAGGTTTGATCCGAGAGTTTCAAACGCTTAAGATTGATATTGGGGAAGACCTTATACATATGAAGTACAACATGGCTAAAGTTTACCCAATCCTCATTACGTCCACGCAGAAAGTCTCGCACTGTTTGCAGGACAGCACTGGATTCATAATTACAGTCAACTTTCGCCGTAATGTTAGATTTGCTCGGCACATTGTTTGACTGAGTTGACTTCAGGCGAATCCAGTGTAAACCCCGTTTTTCGGGGTCTTGATGTAATTCAAAATCAGATGGATAGTCAGCAAAAAACTTGAGAAGACTCTGATACTTTTTGTTGGATTGTCCTAAATATTTGGGGTTAAGATTTCCAAAGGTCTCATGAAGGTGGTGACATAAGCGACTGAAGTTTACCCACCCCTCATTGCCATTGTGGATAAAGAAACGTGCCTCTTCAAGAACATCATCAGTGTCAATAACCTCACCGTCAATGTCTTCATCGTCATCTTCCACCCAGATAAGCCCCTGAGAAAGCAAAGCCGAAAAGACGGCATCGTCGTCATCATCCAGGTTGTAAGGGTTTACTATACGAGCCACATGTTGCTCCTTTATGGGATTGGGTGAAATTAATGGGAGGCTGAGGTGAACAATAAAATTGTAACAGGTTAATGTGTGGTCAAATCATTAGATTGTTCTTGGAGAGCAAAAAAGGAAACCCCATGAACGATTTCCTTTACGGTTGCGCTACAGATCGAAATCCGGCGTAACAGCTTCCGGTTCGTCGCGCTCAACGGCCTGGTGAAGCGGGTCGGTGTACAGTGTAAGGGCGATGGCCTCCTCGCCCGGCGTAACATCAGTTTTTATGATTGCGGATTGATTGCTGGATTCTGATGACTGAGAGCGTGTTTGTAAAAACAAGCATTACGATGTAGAGTTTTCGCCATGAGCGAGAGAAAACCCTACCCAAGCGATTTGACTGATGAGCAGTGGGCCTTGATAGCCTCGCTGCTCCCGAAAAATACCGGACGCGGGCGAAAACCGACCCACAGCCGTCGGGAAATGATGAATGCCTTGTTGTATCTGGTGCGCACCGGGTGTGCATGGCGGATGCTCCCCCATGACCTACCGCCCTGGGAAGCCGTGTATGCCTTCTGGCGACGCTTACTAGCACGCGGCGTGCTGGTCAAAATCAATGATGCCCTGCGCATCCAGGTGCGCTTGGCCGAAGATCGTGAGGCCGAACCCAGCGTGGTCATTGTGGACAGCCAGTCGGTACAGACGGCTGAAAAAAGGGGGCGGTTGGGTTTGATCGACATAAACAACGCAAGGGGAGCAAGCGCCAGATTGCCGTAGATACGCGCGGTTGGTTGTTGCGCGTGTTGGTTCATCCCGCCAATGAGCAGGATCGGGTGGCGGCCAAGTGGTTGTTGTGGCGTTTGCCGTTGTTGAGTCGCTATCGTCTGTTCATCTTTGACAGGGGCTATGCCAGTGAAGCCTTGCTCCATTGGTGTCGGTATATATTCGATGTTACTACCCAGGTCACCAATCGCGGGACACAACGTGGCTTCGCCATCCAGCCTCTGCGTTGGATCGTTGAACGTACTTTCGGGTGGTTGAACCGCTTCCGTCGCCTGAGCAAGGACTATGAGCAACTTCCCAGCGTGTCGGAAGGATTTATCTATCTGGCGATGTCTCATTTGATGGTTCGCCGTCTCACTCGTTAGACTTTATTTTACAAACATGCTCTGAGAACTGATCACTGAAGACTCAACGGCCATTTCGACCCAGGCGACGGCGGGAAGCTGGAAGTACCGCTGGCGAATCTCGTTGATGGTCAACACCGGGTAAGCCGTGCGGATTTCTTCCAGACGCGCCTGGGCATCGGTGGGCCGAACTTCGAAAACGACCTGGTGTGTTCCCGACCAGAACGGGAGCAGTTCCTGTGCGATCTTCTGCGACAGGCGCACGAGTTTCGGCCACAGCGTGCGCTCGATGAACTGGCGTTCGGCGACTTTGGCGTTATCGCTGACCGCTCTCAGCGGTATGCTACGTCACTTTGGTTCTACAATCTGGGACAAATTCTGTGTCCACGTGAAAGCGGTAAGTTCATTTGCTGGATACAACGTTAAGTGGGCTGATTGATAAATGGAAAATTGCAAAACAAAACGAGAATATGATCCTACGCGGCTCACTGATCATACCGATTGCATCACCATAAATAACCACTGTATGCTTGCCAAGGTTGGTTCTTCTAACAATATGACTATTGTGGGCCTGCAAAAATGGTTCAAAGGTTCCAAAATTACCTTCCTCGGAAATGCCACCACCTGCATCTTGAATCGAAATCGCGATTGCACAGCGTCAAAGTCCATCTCACACTCTGGGATATTGAGAGAAGATTGAAGTCCAGGAGTGAGATACCGTTCCACATCTTTCTGAAAGCTCTTTCCGATTTAGCCTGATGATTTACAGCGGTGGGCAAGCTAAACCCCAGCAATGCATGAAATTGAAGGCTCATCGGTCGTGATCTTGTCAAAATGGGTTTAGGCGATCCGTCAGGGGGTAGGGGATTAGTCTAGGTTTTCTCTCCATCAATGCGCTATAGCTTATAATGCCTTGTGAGTTGGGAGAGGAGACGTGAAATGGTGGATAACCTGCAAGGAACACTACTCAAGAGCTACAAACTCGAAGAGCGCATAGGAAACGGAGGATTCGGCGCGGTCTATCGTGCCAAACAACCCACTATCGGACGCGAAGTCGCGGTGAAGATTATCCTTCCGGGATATGCAAATAACGCAGACTTCATCAGGCGCTTTGAATCAGAAGCACATCTCATTGCACGTTTGGAGCATCCTCATATCACACCTCTGCACGACTTCTGGCGTGATCCAGATGGTGCATATCTTGTCATGCGCTATTTGAAGGGCGGCAGTGTACGCGATGCCTTGCAAGATGGTTCCTTCGAATTGAGTGCAGTCTCTCAACTACTTGACCAGATTGCATCAGCCCTCGACTTTGCCCACCGAAACAACGTTATTCACCGTGATATCAAGCCGGGTAACATCCTATTGGATGAAGATGGAAACGCCTATCTCGCCGATTTTGGGATTGCTAAAGACCTGGCAGGTTTAACTGACAACAAAACTGCTGCTGATGCTGTTGTCGGCTCGCTGGACTATATCTCACCAGAACAAGCCCGAAGTGAGCCTGTCACGTCACGCACTGATATTTATAGTCTTGGCGTGACGCTCTATGAGATGATCACCGGTATACATCCCTTCCAGAACACATCTTCAATTGAACGGCTTTACAAACATATCAATGATCCGCTGCCCGAGATAATTAGCCTGCCCACCAATATTTGCGAAGCAGTCAATGATTGTATTTCCAAAGCTACTGCAAAGAATCCACAGGATCGATACCCGGATGTACTCGCATTCGCAGTTGCCTTTCGTGAGGCAATTGGTAGAGGTGTGACCCGGCAGGATGGCGACATTGTTGAACAACTTACCATGCGAGAACAGGAAGTCCTGGCGATGATTGCCAAAAACATGAGCAATCGCGAGATTTCAGAAGAACTGGTTGTGACTATGGCAACAGTGAAGTGGCATGTCACACAGCTCTACAAGAAATTGGGCGTTCGGAGTCGCGTACAGGCGATTGTTCGTGCACGTGAGCTCAACCTGATTGTCACCGGAGATACAATGGATGATTTGCCATTTATATCCGGGCATGCCGTTTCAGTATCTTTGCCTGAACCGGAAAATCCTTACAAAGGTTTACATGCTTTCCAGATGACAGATGCTCGCGATTTCTTCGGGCGTGATGAACTGACAAATAAACTTGTCGACAGATTGTGTGACGATGATCCCTATCATCGCTTTCTTGCGGTTGTCGGTCCATCTGGCAGTGGCAAATCAAGCTTAGTTAAAGCCGGACTGATTCCTGCACTGTGGAAGGGAGCAATTACCGGATCAGAGCGATGGTTCGTGGTGGATATGATTCCCGGAACACACCCACTCGATAAACTCGAAACAGCACTCATTCGTGTTGCCGCTAATCAGACGAGCCAATTGCGCGAGCAAATCCAACGTGATGAACGGGGGTTGCTGCGGGTAGCTGACATTATTCTACCGGAAGACGATACCGAACTGGTTATTGTTGTTGACCAATTCGAGGAAGTCTTCACACTTGTTGAAGATGAAAACGCCCGACAACATTTCCTTGATTTGTTACGTGTCGCGGTTAGCGATGTCCGTAGCCGTGTACGGGTCGTTGTTACCTTGCGTGCTGATTATTATGACCGCCCTCTGCATTATCCGGATTTTGGCGAACTCATTCGCAATCGTATGGAAACGGTCTTACCACTTACCGCAAAGGGATTAGAACGCGCAGTCCGTGGACCTGCTGAACGGGTTGGCGTGACATTTGAACAAGGTCTGGTAGAACAAATCGTTAGCCAGATGAATTATCAAGCCGGTGCGTTGCCGTTGCTACAATATGCGCTCACAGAACTTTTCGATCGTCGTCAAGGACGCTTATTGACGAATGAAGCCTACCAGCAAATTGGGGGGGCGATCGGTGCTCTAGCGAATCGCGCAGATGAGATTTATCGGGGTTTGACACAAGAGGCACAGGAACTTACACAGCAAATGTTTATGCGGTTGGTGACACTCGGCGAAGGTTCGGAAGATACCCGCCGTCGGGCGACACACGCGGAATTACTATCGATAACCGAGACCACAGATCTCATGGAAGAAATCATCGACCAGTTTGCGGCATATCGCCTGCTCTCGCTGGATCATGATCCTCAAACCCGACAGCCGATAGTTGAAGTGGCACATGAAGCCATTCTGCGAGAGTGGGACAGATTGCGTAAATGGCTAAACGAATCGCGCGAGGATATTCGTCAGGAACGTGTCGTATCGCGCGCTGCACAGGACTGGCACCAACAGCAACGTGATGTGAGCTACCTCTTGCACGGCGCACGCTTGGATCAGGTCGAAAAATGGTGTGAGACCACAACACTGGTTCAGACACCGCTTGAACAAGCTTTCATCGCCGAGAGTCTGAAGCAACGTGAACGTGTACACCAGTTGGATATTGAACGTAAAACACGCGAAGCCAGACTTGAACGTCGCTCGCGGAATTTTCTGCGTGGGTTGGTCGCCGTCTTTGCGGTCGCCGCAGTGATTGCCGGTGGACTGAGTGTTCTTGCCTTTTCGCTAAATGCACAGTCGCAGCGCAGTGCTGCCGAATTTCGCAGTATTGCGCTTACCTTCGGGGCACAGGACACGACGGAAAATAACAGCCGTCCCGATCTCGCGCTTGCCCTCGCTCACGAAGCAGTCAACATGGACGACCCTCCGGTACTGGCACAGCAAATATTTTTTAAAGTGGCAACATCCACTCCGATACGCTGGCGCATAACGGAGCACCATGCTTCGGTATTCAATGTGGATTTCAGCCCCGATGGTCGTAAGGCAGTAACTATAGGCTGGGATGGTCGAGCGATTCTCTGGGATGTTGCAACCCATGAAACCTTACAAAGCCTGCAATATGAGGGTGGACGATTGGTGGGGGTGGAATTCCATCCCTCCGGCGATATTGTTGCAGTTTCGTCATGGGATGACAGCATGCTTATCCTGTGGCATCTGGATACAGATGAGACCGATAAGTATCCACTTGACCGCGGTTGGTTACCAATCATTGACTTTACCAGTGATGGATCTCGCTTGATTGTTGCAACACAATCTGGTGGGGTTGTAATGCTGGAGGTTGCGACTGGTGAAATCCTGAAAACATTTCAGGAAGGAACAGCGGCGCTGCTATCGGCGGCATTCAGCCCTGATGACCGTTACATAGTGTCTGTCGGTCAGGAAAACGCGATCCGTATCTGGGATGCGGAGACTGGTGAGATTGTCCAGACTCTGAAACATCCGGGGGACGACGACATATGGTTGTTTCGTGCTGTGTTTCTTGCAGATAGTGAACGCATCCTGTCAGGTGGTACAGATGGAATCATGTATCTATGGGATTGGCGGACAGGTGATATTTTGCAAACATATCCACAGGGAGAAGACGAGCCAAGGCACGTACAGGACATTACCTTAAACGCAGAAGAAACGCTTGTGGCAACCGGCGATGACCGGGGGCGGCTGTACATCTGGGATGTGGCAACCGGAAGACTAGAATACACCTATCTGGGACACAAGCAGCGTATTCGCAACCTGGAATTTAGTCCTGATGGGAAGACCATTCTTACAGGATCGAATGATGGTACAGCGGTTCTGTTGGATGTCTATGGTGCGGGAGTCGCTGATATTATCGCTCTGGATATACCGTCCGACCCTAGTGTAGCGCTATCCCCCAAAGGAAACACGATTGCCATAGGAACAACCGAAGCTGGAAATGGAGCCATACAGATACGGGATTCCTTAACGGGCGTTTTAAGCTATACATTTGGTCAACAACCATCGTTTGTCAACGTTCTTGCATATAGCCCAGATGGAAAGATCATTGTTTCAGGGGATTCGACCGAGGCTGTCGATGCCGGTTACGCTTATGTATGGAATTCAACAACAGGGGAACTCATTGCTGTTCTGGATGAACATAGCCTTGGCATTGGCGATATTGCCTTCAGTCCAGATGGCAAACGGGCAGCAATCAGTGAAACCCAGGGCGCCCGTATACTCATCTGGGATACGCAGACTTGGGAAGTTGTGTTGCACATTGATGAACCCAATGATTGGGTGGGTGCAGTGGCGTTCAGCCCGGATGGTAGCAAACTCTATGCAGGTTCGCGGGATGGTACGATCTCGGTCTGGGATTCCGAAACAGGCGATTCGCGAGGCAATCTCGCTGAGAGCCTCGGTTATATTTCCTCCCTCACATTAAATCGAGATGGTTCTCGCCTCATCGCAGCAGCCTCGACAGATGCAATCGTTTTCGATACGAACACAGGCGAACTTGTGCACACCTTGACTTATCACGCACCGTTCTTAGTGGTGGATGCCACCTATAGCCCCGATGAACGTTACATCCTGACTTCATCAACTGACCATACACTGATTCTGTGGGATGCACAGACCGGTGAACCAATTCACCGTTTAGTGGGTCACACAGACCAGGTCTGGGCTGGCTATTTTTCAGAAGATGGACAGACCATAACTTCGATCTCAACCTATGAAATCATTCACTGGGATCTGAAATCACTGCTCCAGGGCTACGCTTCGTGGGTCGTTGAGAACCGCTACATGCCCGCTTTTACGTGTGAACAGCGTGAACTATATCAAATCGAACCGTTATGTAAACCAGAACTATAAATGAACTTGCCCCGATTCTGTGGAGGAAAGGAGAAGAGCCAGGTACACTGAATTGGGGAGGAACAAAAGATGACAGTTGAACGCAAACAAGACACTGAGGAATTCAAACGCGAGGCCGTGCGGATGCCTCGGAAACGACCTGGCGTGTCCCCGGCCAGAAGGGCAGGAGTTCCTGGGTGATTTTCTGCGAGAGACGCACAGAGGGTGCGCTCAATGAATTGGCGTTCGGCCACAGTCGCGTTGGCTTCCGTTGAATTTTCGCTAATAAGCCTGAGTGGTATGCAACGCCACATTAGTCCAAATCCCGTGCCCACTTTTCGGGGGCAGTTCAATACGGCAATAGGTGGTTGATTAATTGCGGGATAGAAGACCGGAACTGCAGCCAGAGTGCCCTATTCTGAGATGATGCACCTGAGCAACGCACCTGAATGGTGCTTATCTAACGGAGTCCCGTTCAATATAGGGGCATGGGAGTAGTTGTTGAATAGGCGTGGAGGTGAAAAAACGCCTCCGACCCTCGATGTAAAATACGCGAGGATCGGACGCAATTATGCAATGTTACCCAGGCGATACTACTTATCGTCCTATTGAATATCCTTGGACTACGGAGCGCTTGCCTGTGGCAGGGTTTCACATCCGCCTTCTTCATTCACAACATCTGAACGAACCCAACGATTATCAACCAGTTGCCACCAGACGAAGCCATCCTCTCCTGTCATTTGCCCAATAGCTTCAATGGGGGTTCCGCCCGCTAAAGTCCCTGCCCGGTCATAAGAAGTCCCAGGGCCGCTGCGAAGGTTGACGACAGTAGATGAACCGACAGAACACGGTTCAGGCGGTGGAAGGATATGCGGATACCATCCCGTCAGCAGGCCACTTCCTGCGAGACTATCGGCCTCATCACTAAGCGAGAAGACATGGATTTCCAGACCGGAGTCAGCCTGTTTCGTATAGGCGATACTTGTCCCATCGGGTGAAAAGAAAGCGTTCAGTGTGTCGTCCAACTCATTGAGTACCGTGCCTTCCTTCGCGTCCAGAATCAGCAATTTATTCTGCCCATTGGTCGTCACTCGTATATAGGCAGTACGTGAGTCTATCGAAAAGTTGAAAACAGCATTGTCGTAGCCGGACAAAATTTCTGTCTGTTCAAAGGTTGCCAGATTAATCCACACGAGTCGTCTGACTATTGCTTGCCCAGGGGATGGCTCACGAGCAATATCAATGAGGATGGATTTATCGTTAGGAGCCAGTTGATAATCTAGCCCGACCTCAAGTCGTGTGAGAGAGCCACTTGTATCAGCAAGTGTACGCGCATTACGCCCATTGAAATCCGAGATAATGAGTTCTTGCGAGACTGTACTGAAGTCACTAGATGGATTGTATTTGACGTAAATCAAACGGCGGCCTGTGTTGGTCAATTGACGGTTTGACGAGACATCCTCAAAGGTATCCACAACGGCCAGATCAGAGCCATCGGGTGATCCTATATACAATTGCCGGTCATCGTCACTTGTTTCCTGAAAGTCTGTTACCAGACGGCCATCAGTCAAAATCTGGAATGACACACTTTTACCGTGTTGGAGGAGATTCAGAGTATCCGTATCGCGCTGGTAAACATACAACTCTGTTTCAGCCTTCCCAATTGACCCGGCCGTAAAATAGACCCATTGGCCGGTTGGCCCAAAGTCGGCAGTGATACCTATACCATTATGAACCAATGGAATGACTTTCTGATCCTCGATCAGATACAAGCTTTCCCAACCCAGGGCAGGCCAGAGATGTAGTAAGGCTGCGCCGTCTCCTGCAAAGGTGAGTGTTCCAAAAGCGACATCATCACAGGCTGTGTGAGCGTCGAAATTATCACCACCGATATATCCTATTGAGAACGCCTCAACCCCTGCCCCCAGTGTAACCAGTTGCCCGGATGCATTCTGCGGTAGAGTCAGGAGATCACAGGTTGATGGCAAATTCCCCTCGTCTGCACCAATGACGGTATCGTATTCAATTGGATTGATGTTTGCAGCAGAAAAGGCGAAAGGCTCAACATCGCGGAAATGGAAGGTGAACGTTCCCTGGGTAAAATCGTTCGGTATCAAAAAATCGAATTCGCCAGGGGGATTACTCAGTTCATCTGGGCTATAGCGGCGATTTTGCTCATCGGTCAGATAAACATCCGAACTTGAAATCGGGCGTGTGTTGATCCCTCCCAATGTAGTGAATGTGGGGTTCACCACGAGAAATGTTTTTCCTGATGGTGCGGACGTAGTTTGTACGGAGACGTGAAGAGAGCCATTTGCGAATGCATAGGTCGTTCGACGAATGCTGTCTGTAATCTCCGCATCCAATGTGATGCGCCACCCGGAATTTGTGAATGGTACACCAACCCCGGAAGCGGGAGTCGGTGTTAAACCGGGGTCCTGTGCCAAGAGCCTATAGGAAGGAAGCGAGAACAGGAAGGCAATCAGAAGCAGCAGAACGGCTGAGACAAAAGCGCCAATTACTCGGGATCGTATACTCATTATATTGCTCCTCAATATGTCAACTAACGACGAAATGTAGGTGTCTGACAGCGTGCAAAACTTTGGGAATGAACACCATCGTAAGCGATAGTTATTGAACCGAGGCTGGATGGTGTTCTCCCCCTGTACTTGTCTTCATTGCGCCTGAAGCCTATGCCTCGCAATTAAGGGAAAAGAATTCGGACGCATATTTCCTGTCCTGGAAATCCAATAAGACGACCTGCCGATCTTGATAGAAATCATGTAGACGGATTACGGGCTGTTTTTGCGAGCGGGAAAGACCTGTGGTTGCCGGTAGCTCCAGATGAATTTCGAGCTTATACGGACGATATTTCTCGTTCTGCGCTCCGAAGAATAACCCGTAGCCCAACGCGCCAAACAACCCCACCGTGGCAAGCTCTCCAAGTTGTCGCCCAGCACTTTTCTTCTTGGTGTATTCCTCGGCGATCTTGTAGCGGCGCATTTCAGTCGGCCCTTTTTTCAAACTCCATGCGCAGCGATCAGGCATTCGCATCCGGGCGACATAAACACCTTTGGTGGTGCTGGTTTGCTTAGGAACCAGATAACGTGGCCCAAGTGGGATAATCGCGATAGTCTCGTCCAGCATTTGAATACCCCGACTATCTACACCATCTGGGAAAACCGGTTCCTCAGTCAACTCGTAGACAGTATCTTTCTCCAACACAAGTTTCTTCTGAGGAGAAATGCCATCCTCCCAACTGGCGACACGGAACTTCAGGTAGGGATACACAATCAATAACGCCAGGGGGGTTAGAATCAGGCTGATTACGGCACACCATATCGCGCCAGGCCAGGGATTGCGCCCTTTATGCTTATAGACGCGGTAACCAACCCACGCACCTATCCCACCTGCGAAAAGAAAATAGATCGTTGTACTGCCCATCACGCACTCTCCTTCTCAAAATCTAACGATCCCATCGCACTTGGCACACGGCCTTTTGCTTCTGCGATTAGTCTGCACATGGCATGGGCGTTGGAGTTTGTCTCCAGCGAAGGCTGGTGGCTATGCTGGTCATCCGCAATGTTTAGATAACTATCCACGACCTTTACGCGCTTGATGGCATCCATGAAAACCACCCAGGTGATGTAGCCGCCTTCTGTCCAGATCAGGCGATGGGTAGTCAGCAAAAGCCCTGTCTTGGCCTGCTTGGCATAGTAGGCTAAATAGTCCTCTCCAGGCATAACCGGGATACAAGAGTACAGATAATCGGAGACAGCAGGCTCATGCGGTGCGCTTCGAAGCGCCTCAACCCGTTCTTCCAGGCGTGAGGCCGGAATCGGCGTATTGACCGTGACATACTTGCTCAAAGTGGTCAGGAAGATACGCAATTCCTCAAAATACTTAAATTCCTGGCGCAAGACATGGCTCTGGTTTCTGATCGTTAAATCGGCGGCCTCTCCTTCTTTCTCTTCATAGGTGATTTCCGATATATCGCTCAGGGACACCTGCTGAAGAACATTACGCTTCTTGAACTGGATCAGGCGCTGGCGTGTCAGGAGCAGACCGATGTCTTTATTCAGAAAGACAGTCGAGTCATAAAACGCAAGCTGCTCTTCGGTCTCAGTTTCCGGCAAGAATTTGAGAATCTGTGGTACGACTTTGGCGTCCTTATACGGTGCAAGATGAAGCTGTGGCATGGATTTTGCTCCTTTCATGCCTTGTATTATTCGCCTTGACTGAATGAGCCGGCTCGGACAGAAACAGTGGTTTCCCCGCCGCTTACCTTCAACACGAGGGGTGCATTGAATGACTTATCGGGATCAATAGCGATGACAAAGGGGGCATCACACACATACAGGCCGCGCACTAACGCTTCCTGCCCCGCCCGACTGATGGACATCCCTGCCAGAAAGGATAGGCGAGGGGACTCACCCTCTGGGCAAAACTGGCTTAACACCCAATTTACATCGGACAGCATGAGCGTCTTTCCCGACCACTGCGATATTCCCGCGTCAAAGTCGGATAAATTGTTGTCGTAAAATACAAAATAGGTCCCGGATGCAACCTGGCTGAACTGGAAATTCCCGGCATTATCGCTGGTTGCGGTTTCCTGGATGAGGTTACAATCGGTAGGGGCTTCTGGGTCAGTCTGCGGTTCTTCGGTCAGCTTGCACAACGCCAACCGCCGCCCCTCAATTGAATCGTCATTTGACCAGGGTTCAACCTTACCCTGGATAGAGGCGGCACTACCGCCACCGCAGGCGCTGGTCAGGAGCGCAAACAAAAACACCAATACCGGCAGGACACGCATTTTCTTCATGGTTATCTCCTCTAAAAAGGCGAATGGGGATCGTACTGCAAACGACAGTTCAGCTTTCATGGAAATCCTCCTCTTAAATGACTTAAATGAGTTTTGTAGTGAACGAACAAACTCGATCGTTCTTTTCCTTTCATCCAATCCAGGCCAAAGACGGATGTTCAATGGTTGTGTCCTGCTGTCCCGCCGAACGCAGATGATCCCGATTGACTCTGCTGCGTGGTGAAATCGCATCGGCATATTGGATTTCAAGGACTTGCTGCAAGGCGTCACCAAACCCTTTGAGTTTGTGAAAGCCGCGATCATGGATTTGCATTTCAGTGGAAGGTGGAAAATGCACCATTGCTTCCGGCGTGACGAGAATCTGGCCGCCTTTAGCAAGGCCAAGCATCCGCTGAGTCAGGTTAACCGCCAGACCAATGAAGTCCCCCTCGGCATACATGGCACGCCCACAATGGATGGTGATGCGAAGGCGTAATTCATCTACCTGTTTGTCCGTGCGCTGCTGGAAGCGTGATTGGAGGGCTACGGCACATTCCAAAGGCCGCGCTTTGTGGACAGTGGTGAACGGATATGCAGCCAATACCCCGTCGCCAGTGGTGTTAATCACCCGCCCGCCGTGAGCCTTGACACAGCGGCGCACAACGTTGCGATGATTGAAGATTGCCTGAGCAGCGGCTTGCTCATCCTGACGCAGGAAATCGGTGGAATTTTCAATATCCGTAAACATAAACGCCCACATCATTTTGTCCCTTCAAGGTGAAAATTAGTTATTAAACACACGCTTACGATGCACAACATCTCATAAAGCGATATAATCTACTCGCAGTATATTTCATCTCGGGTTCCTCTTTGTCCCCCATCTCCGTAGTCCTACAGAAGTGGGGGCATTTTGAAGAAAAAGGCTGAAATACAATGGCAATGACACAACTAAACTTTGTAGACGCCTGTACGGAGCGATTTGGTAATGCCCTCCAGCGCACCCGCGAATCTAAACGAACCCAACATGGCAAAAGGGTTACGAGGAATGAACTGGCACGACGAGTGGATTGTGCACCTGAGACCATTGAGAAGTACGAGAGCAGTAGTCGTCTGCCTACCAACGTGGAAGACGTGGAGAAGCTTGCCAAAGCCCTGAATTGCACCTCGCAAGAGGAACGTGATCTGGTTGTAGCCTATATCTGTGATGTCAACGATAGGTTTGGAATTTTGGAATACATGGAGCGTAAAAACACGAAAGACGAGGGTTTGGAGGTCGGGCAATACGCTCAGATGCTCGCTGATCTTTTCAATACAGCCCTTGAAAAAGATCAAGACCGATACACCCGTGCGCTGGCAAAGGTGATTCAATTTGAAACCAAGACGGTTACGCAGCTAGGCGGGATTGAAGAAGGAAAGACCCTTTTTGAAGTACTGGTCACTGGGATGGGAGGGGGTGCAATTCCCCAACCGAAACCCGCGCCTAATTTGTTTCAACGCATCAGTCAAGCGTTATTCCAAACCCAATCTCAAAATCCAAGATACGCGGTGATCGGTCTTGCCAGTGCAGTTGCTACAATCCTGGTTATCGTTGGATTATTGGTTATCTCCCAGGTTGTTTGGAATGTGCCTTCCGCGCCCAGTGTGGCTTTAGCGGTCACGGATGTCGAACCGGCTGTGGTCGTATTGGAGACTCAGGGAACCGTTCTCTTCCTGAGAGAGGGTTGGAATACCGAACAACCGGTACTCCCTGGCACACAGTTAGCTCCGGCAGATCAGATTCTGGCCGAAGAAATGACAATGCGTGTTTTATGCCCTAACGGAACAGTGCAGAAGTTTTCCAGCGGGGATTTATCCACCACCAACACACTCTCCTGCTCATCGTCCGCCTCGGATAATACGCTGGTCGCGCTTATCGGAACGCAAACGCAGCCGATTCAAAGAGGTGGAGCCGAAAATATCACGATTCCCTACCTGATTGCCCCGCGTGCAACCTTAGTTCGCACCGCCCGCGTCACCCTGGAATGGAACGCCGTATTCGATGCGACCACTTATTCTTTGACCGTAAGATCAGCTACCCAGATCGTTCACGAAAGTGGCGAACTCACAGCCGACGATGTTACAAATGGCGAAACAGCCCACTATGCTCTCCCGATTGATCTGGAGCCTGATGTGTCATACACCGTTGAAATCTGTGTCACCCTGCAAACAGCGGAACACAGTTGCACCAATGGTCCGGGCGTCGCCACCAGTATCAATGCAGCGTTTTATTATCATCCCCTCCCAGAACTCAGTACGATTGAGCAAAATCTGAGTAATACCCTGGGGGAAAACTCGGCAGAGGCGCTTTATGCCCAGGCGCTGCTGTTAAGCCAACCCTGGTTCATGTCGCCTACGGGGGCTAATCCATTGGGTTATTATCAGGAAGCCATTGCACGGTTGCAAACCCTCATCGCGGATTACCCCGACAGCAGTCTGGCACAGTCCCCCAACACCTACAACCTGCTTGGCGAGTTGTACCAGCGGGTCGAACGCCCGCTGAACGCAGCCCTGGCTTTCCAGCGTGCCGGGGAATTGAGTCTTCCCGGCAGTGAAGATGCAGCTATCGCGGCATTGGGCGAGGCGGCGACGACCCCGGATAGCCGACAGGTCATTACGCTCTATGACGCGGCGCTGGATCAATATGCCAGCTTCCTGGACGACACCACTTTTGAGGCACAGTTTCAGAGTATTTGCAACCAGTTAGCCGGTTTATGCCTCGAATTACAGCATTGCCAGGATCGTATGGATATGTGTCTGGCATGGGCGCAGGACGACCAATAGATGGCGGTTGTCGATATGATGATAGGCGGCACATTCCACAAAACAGCGCGACACATCTTTGCGGTACTGCTGTTGCTGCTGGTCACATCAGTGACGGCACAAGACGGCGGCGAAGGTGTGATACTGACGATTGCGAACCCGTCCCCGGTGACGATATGCAGTGTTCGCATCATGCCTGCTTCAGCGCCGGCACTCACCGACGACATGCTTCACAGTGAGGCGATAGCGCCCGGTACAGAACACATCTACACCATTCCTCCCGGTATGTACCACATCGGCCTATGGGATTGCGGCGGGAATTTACTGTTTTCCTGGTACGCGCTCACCGTCAGTCAAGCCATGACTCTGACATATGCTGATCCAGCAAGCGTCCTGACTGAACGGGGATCAACTCTGTTGGATAATGGACAGTATGCCGAAGCGCTCGACATCTTCCAGCAGCTACTGGCGATTTATCAACAGACTGGGAATCGCCCCGGCGAAGCCAATACCCTGAGCCGCATCGGTTACATCAGGTGGATGCTGGGTCTGAATAGCGAGTCGTTGGATGCTTACGCCCAGGCGCTGGCGATCTATCAGCAAGAGGGCATTGATGAAGCCCAGGCGGGGACACTCCTCAACATGGGATTGGTCTATGAGTTCCAGGGGGATCTGGAGCAGGCCTTAGCGACCAACCAGCAGGCGCTGATAATCGCCCAGGAAAACGGTTATCGTTCAACCGAGAGCGGGGCACTCAATAATATTGGTGATGTGTACCGCGATTGGGAACAACCCGACACGGCGCTTGATTATTACATGCAGGCTTTAGCGATCCGGCAGGCGACAAACGATCAAACTGGCCTGGTTACAACGCTTCTCAATCTTGGGCGTATCCATCATGCTCTAAAACAAGATGACCAGTCGCTAGCCGATTATCATCAACTCCTGACTATTCAGCAGGAGATTGAGGATCGAAAGGGTCAGGCCGCCACCCTTTTGGAGATGGGGTCAATATACTCTGAAAATGCAGCCTATGATGAAGCTCTGGACTTCTACAATCAAGCTCTGATTATTCAGCAGGAGATAGAGGATTTTGCCAGCGCTGGCATGAATTTGACCAACATCGGTCTACTCTATTCATTTCAGGGCCAATACGACCAGTCGCTGGCCGCCTTCAATGAAGGGTTAGTGATTCAGCGGCGGATTGGTAATCATTCAGGCGAAAGTCTGATCCTCACCCATCTGGGGACTGTGTACATGATCTCAGGACGGGAATCCCTGGCATTGGACACACTTAACCAGGCTTTTGAAGTTGCGCGGGAATATGGCAGCCAGACTGATGTGGCTCTGGTACTCGCCCGGCTAGGACAGATTTATACCGGTCAAGGGCAATATACCGAGGCGCTGGATGCCTTTAATCAGGCATGGAACCTTCAAAAGGAAACAAACGTACCAATAGACGCGGCCAACACGCTTACCAGTATAGGGCTACTGTATCAACGGCAGGGAAAATCCGGCCAGGCACTGGATTACTACGATCAGGCGTTGGCGATTCAGCGTGCAAGTAGCGATCAAATGGGCGAAGCCAACACGCTTGATCTCATCGGGCAATTGTATCAGTCTCAAGGGCGTACTACTCTGGCGTTGGATTATCTGAGTCAGGCGCTGGAGCTTGCCCAGCAGTTAGGCATCCATCGCGTTCAAGGTCAGACGCTGGCCGATATAGCCGGGATTTACCGAGTGCAGGGGGAAACCAGTCAGGCATTGGCGTTCTACGAAGAAGCGTTGGCAATTATGGATGAACGCGATAATCAAGGTGGCAAAGGGTGGACTCTGACCTGGATGGCCGGAATTTATTCAGACCAGGGGCAGCGCGATCTTGCAAAAGATACATTTGATCAGGCGCTGGCGATCCACCGGCAGGTTGGCGACCCAGCGGGCGAGAGTACCGTGCTGGTGGCTTTCGCCATGATGGCCTGGGAAGATGGCGACTATGACCAGGCGCTGGCGCTGTTTGACCAGGCGATTATGATCCGAGAGACGGTGAATGACGAAGCCAACTTGATGCTGGCACGGGTTTTGCGTGGGATGCTTTATGAGGCAACCGGCCAGCGAGATCGTGCGATAGCAGCATACGAGATGGTCACCGAGACATCTGAGCAAGTTGTTTCGGGTGGCGCATTAGATACCGCCATAACGAATCTCTCGCAGCAGTTTCAAAATCGGATGGCCTATCAGCGTCTAGCCGTGCTGCTGGCTCAAAATGACGATCCCGTGTTGGCGCTGGATTATGCTGAACGCGGACGGGCCATTCTGACGCGGAATCAGCTTCAGTCGGGGGGGATTGACTTCCGTGCCAATGCTGACCAGAGTTTGTTACAGCGCGAACAGGAACTCCGCTTGCGGCTGCAAGAGGCGCAGGACGTGGTAGACAGTCTGAAGCAAGACCTGAGCGCAACACGCGATTCTATTCAGGCTGCTGAACAGGCGCTTGATGATGCCCGCCGTGACTATGATCTTCATCTGGATACCATGCAACTTCAGGGTGGTTTTCTGGAACGCGAACTGTCTTTCCAGACGGCAACACTGGAACGGATTCAAGCCGCCATCCCCGATGACACAACGCTACTGGTTTATGTGATTAGCGCCAGCCTCGATTTTGGCAGACATAATGAGATTCGCAAAAGCGTGGTCTTCCTGATTACCGCGCACGGCCTGGATGCTGTCTTCCTCGACGTGACCGCTGAGGAGATTGCTGAGTGGAATGATACCTTTGCTGCTGACCGTCTGAATAATACTCTTGTGCTGCGCAATCTATATGACCGCCTTATCACTCCAATTGCCGATCACCTCACGACATCACACTTGATTATCTCGCCTGATGGGCCATTGAACTATGTCCCTTTTGCCGCCCTGCAAGCGCCCGATGAACATTACCTGATTAACGACTATTCTATCAGTATGGTTCCCAGCGCTACCGCTCTGGTGCTTCTCAGCCAGCGCAAAGAACCAGCCAGCAGTTCACCGGCTCTGGTATTGGCACAATCCAATGCTCCCGGGCTTCCGCTTTTGACCCATGCCAATCTGGAAGCGCTCGACATCGCTGATTTGTTCTCTATTACGCCAATCCTAAATGCCAGCGAAACGGAGTTACGGCAAGCTGTACCCGGTAGTCGGGTGCTGCATATCAGCGCTCACGCTGAATTAGACCCGTTTGCACCGCTCTATAGTGTTATCTACCTGCGTGAGGATGATGATAATGATGGGCGCTTGGAGGTACGCGAGGTCTATGGTTTAGACCTTGCTGAGGGGACAGAACTGGTGGTACTCAGTGGCTGCGAGACCGGCAGCGGGGGCGATGGCGAGGATTTCGGGCTGCTGAACCGGGCCTTTTTCGCGGCGGGCGCAGAAAAAGTGGTCTCCAGCTTGTGGCAGGTTGATGATGCAGCGACGGCGACGCTGTTGGTGGCTTATATGCGAGCGCGAGCGACCCATCTCAACGATGCTGAAGCGCTGCGGGATGCCATGCTAGAGACCCGCGAACGTTATCCACAGGTGTATTATTGGGCCAGTTTTGCCCTTAACGGCTTGCCAGAATCGGTTAACAATGGCTCTTAATCAAAAGGACTTGCGGCAGTAGTCCACTAGTTTGTAAGCAGAAAACGAAAATCCTACGCTTGACTTTTATGGCCCATCGGAAGCGATTACCAGATCGGAACGGATCCATGCTTGTTCCCCAAATGGCAGCAGGACTTGGTACCACAGGTTATCTCCCTCGCCGGATTCCGTCACTACCGGGAAGCTCGCACCCGCTGAAGCTACTCCCATCTGCTCGAACTCTGTGCCGGGGCCGCTCCGCAAGTTGGCTGACGCGACCTTAACCGTAATGTAACGCTCCGGGACAAAGACATGGACTTCCTGAACAGTGATGTCGTCAATGCAAATTTCCGAGTTGGGACTAATGTAGATTCCTATACTTCCATTGGTACTTCGAGTATCGTGGGCAAGCAGCGTCAGCCTCCCGTTGATATACCAGCGTAGCAAGTCGCCCAGTGCTTCGGCATGCAAGGTATACCAGGTATTGACCGTGAAATCCAATCCTCTCGCTATGAAACCATCCCAAATTTCCGATTCAACATATCCTAACCCGACACCACTGCTTGGTTCTGAAATCCAGATCGTACCCACATAATGCCGGTTAGCGCCGACGCGAAACTGAAGCCCAAAATCGTCACGGGTGAAATCGGGATTTAGTGAATTCGTGCCACTAAAGGAGCGAAATTTCAGGCGCATCTCTACCGTGTAATCACGCCAGGTTGCGTCACCCAAATTAATAGCCAGCCAGTTGTCACTCGATTCATTGCACAGAAAACGATTGCCGGAGCTATCCGTTTCAACATACCAATTCCCACTCGTCCGCATATCAAGGAAAGCGTCAGCCTGGAAGTCCTCCGCAAACAGTGTATTATCGGCGACGCTGACAATCGGTGGTGCCGCTGTAGGAGTCGGGAGTGGTGGCGCGGCGGCGTCCGCACCGAAAGGAATCAACTCAATAACACGCACGTTGTCATAATTGGTGATGGCCCCAGACGTCCCTATAAATCCAATCGCCCCACTGTATAAAGGCTCATCGTTATCAAGTGTAATCACCAACTCACCGTCTATATAGACGCGAATTTGCGCCTGGAAGGCCTCAATTCTGATGGAATACCATTTATTGGGAATATAAACCACCGCATCCGAGTTAGTCTGCTGACCAAAACAATTCCATAGCGCATCGCCTAAAGCGTCAGCGGAGAGTTCTGTCGTGGTGTCTTCGCCTAAAAGAAGCCGAAAACGCTGGCAACCCTTACGACTTGGATCGTTTCGAAAAAGTGCCTGTATCTCTGCCACCGTACTTCTCTGTATAATTTTTGCTCGGAATTCAAGAGCATAGTTATACCAGGAGGTTTCACCACGCCGGGCCTCTGCATAGTCTGAATTTCTGGCTTCCAGTACATAGTTGCCCTCGTCATCCTGCACGACGCCCCAGTTGTTCCCCAGCACCCAACCGCGAGCATCCCCATCTTCGAAATCATCTTCCAGCAGTACTCGCCCATCCTGGTATAACGGTGTTGGTGTAGAACTCCCAGTTTGTGCATAAACAGGAAAGACGCTACTTACTACCACGATGATAAATAAACAAATGAGATACCATCTGTATTTTTCTATCATCTCGGCCTCCTTTAGCGAGTTTGCCGATGAAATATCGGTAGTGGTGAGATGCTGGCTGATAATCTTTCAGCCGTCGAATTCATGGGCCAGGAAACGGTTCAAGCTTCCCTCAATAGGAGGGGATAGAATAGCCGACTAATCCATCGGGATTGGGGCATCAGTCAATATTTCACCACTACCATAACACGTTGCACCAGGGTTGGCACGCTTTGGTTGCAAAATCCTATCTTTTTCCATATTGATTGGAGTCCTTTCGAGCGCCAATAGCCCCATGACCAGCCATGGGGCTATTGGGTAGTAATCGGATAGTTCTCAAGCACCGATACACATGCCGTATTCAGCGTTTCTCAGGGCGTTTCGAGCCCTGCCAGCCGTTCCCGTGCGCTGTGGAAGACGGCGCGGGCGGCTTCCGGTGTGTCAGCCCCTAAGAGTTCCGCCGTGATTTCAAAGGCGAGTTCGTCGGGCAGGGCGCGCACCTCAAACGGGCGCGGGTTGGCCTGTCCCCACCGTTTGAGCGTGAAGCGTTCCCAGCGAGCGAGTTCATCAATACAGTCCTGAGTCTTGAGTGTTGTGTCTTGAGGAACAGTGGAAAGTGCTGTGTAGGGGCGATGGCCTGCCTCGCCCGGCGTGTTATCAGCCTTTATGGTTGCAGGTTGATTGCCGGAATCTGACGACTGAGAACTGACCACTGAAGACTCGACAGCCATTTCGCCCCAGGTCACGGCGGGGAGTTGGAAGTATCGCTGGCGAATCTCATTGATGGTCAGCACCGGGTAGGCGGTACGGATTTCTTCCAGACGCGCCTGGGTGTCGGTGGGGCGGATATCCTCGAAAATGACCTGGTGCGTCCCCGGCCAGAACGGCAGCAGCTCCTGGGTGATCTTCTGTGAGAGGCGCACAAGTTTCGGCCACAGCGTGCGCTCGATGAACTGGCGTTCGGCGACAGTGGCGTTGGCCTCCGTTGCGTTGTGACTGATAAGACCTACAGGAATCCCGAAAATGTTGAGAATCGCGTCACGATGGGCTTCACGTCCTTTGAGGAAGTCGAGTTCGTTGTGGTTGAGGCCGATGTTCTGCCACTGAATCGCCTCGCCGCGCAGTACCGCCGTGCGCCGCTGTCCCCCGCCGAAACTCGCCCGCCACTCGCGCTTGACACGTTCGTAGTCCGCGTCGGAGACTCCCCCCTGAATGCTGACAATCCCCGCCGGGACACCGTTATCCTGCCCGAACGTGTTGTAATTCCACTGCGCCATCGCCCGGTCACTCTGCACAGCAAGACGCGCCGCTTCCAACGCGGAGAGGCCGTAATAGTCGTTGGCGGGATGCCAGCGTTTGAAGTGAACCACTTCCACCGGGTCAAGCGGGATACGCTGGCCGTCAATCTCATAAAGATAGCCTTTCACCGATTCGAGTGGATCAGGCACGATGCTCACGCGATCCGGGCGCAGCGGCCAGATTTGCGCCGGGACACCGGCAGCATCCCCCGCCAGGAACCAGTAAGCGTTGCCCGTGAGTTCCAACATGCCGATGGTCTGTTCGATGAGTTCAAAACGGCTGAGATACGGGTTCGGCGCGTCCAGCAGGGTTTCCAGGGGATGATTCTGCACCTCAACCCGGCGTTCTCCTTCCAGGCGCAGCACCCGCAGCGGAACAAGGGCGGCGGCTTCGGCGATGCGGTTGATGGCGACAAACACCCAGGGGGATTGGCTGTAGACGTGGGTTTGCGCCCCGGTTTCGGCCAGATTCGGCCAGGCGAAGGCGTTGTGACGGGCGACGGCTTCCAGATGAGGAGCGGGTCGCAGACCGCGACCCCGTCGGGGAACGAACAGGTTAGTGAGCCAATTGAACATGGGGTTGTAGCCTCTCTGCGCGGGACTGCGCCTGTAGAGGGAAGGACACCGGGGAACGCGGGCAGGCTCGCCGTCCGGCTGGTGACGGATTACGGCTGAAAGCACGTTGGCTGCCGTCCGTGCTGCACGGCGTTCTCCCGATATGTTTCCATAATAGAACATAAATTCTGATTTAGGGCGAACATTTGCGCGAAGATTTGTTCAAACATTTGGTTTGAGGAAAACAACAATGCAAAGGCCGGGGGCGTCCGTCGCCAGCCAACAGGTGTCACGCAAAGTTGTAGGGCGCACGGCGGTGCACCCAGGTTCGCCGGTTTTCTAATGCTCCTTTTATATACTTTTGGAAGCAGTTATGCTATCGTAAAGGAAGTTAAGGCAACTTATATGCCGAACATACCTGAACAATGGAGGACAATCTAATGGCAACCTGGAATTTTGACCCGACACATACCTCTGCATCTTTTGCCGCCCGGCACATGATGATTACCACCGTGCGCGGCGGTTTCACTGGCGTCTCCGGCACACTGGAATACGACCCGGAAAACCCGGCGGCGGCCTCGGTTGAGGCGGTGATTGATACCCGTTCCATGACTTCTACCGGCGTAGAAGACCGGGATAATCACCTCAAGAGCGCGGATTTCCTGGATATTGAACATTACCCGACCATCACCTTCAAGAGTACGAAGGTCGAACCCAGCGCGGACGGCAGCACGGCTCGCATCACGGGCGACCTGACCATCCGTGACGTGACTCGTCCGGTGGTGCTGGATGCCGAGTTACTGGGCGTGGGCAAAAGTCCCTGGGGCGATGAGCGCGCCGGGTTCACGGGCAGTGTGACGATCAACCGGGAAGACTTCGGTCTGACCTGGAATATGGCGCTGGAAACTGGTGGCTGGCTGGTTAGCAAGGACATCAAAATCAGCCTTGACCTGGAAGCGATCCGGGTGACGGAAGCCGCACCAGCCTAAACGATAGCGGATAGCAGGCGGGCAGCCCTCGCGGCCTGAACGCATTGAGGTGGAGCGTACTCCACCTCGTTTTGTATGTGACTGCCACAACAGCCGTCTATTACAGAATCAACTCACCGCGCAGCACCGTAACCGCGCCGCCGCCCACGCGCACCCCGGTGATGGCGTCCGGTGCGCCCAGCACCTCCACGCTGGCCTGATCGGGACGGGACATCCAATGCCCCTGTTCGGCGGTGAAACGCGGCGTCGAGATTAGCCCGTAGTGCCACAAATAGGCGGCCATCCCGCCAGTCGCCGAGCCGGTGAACGGGTCTTCGATCAGGTCGGGAGGTGCGGCGAAGTGCCGGGCGAAAGTATCCCCTGCCGCTGTCAGTCCTTCCAGGCAGAACACATGCACGCTGAAGAAATCCCCCGCCGCCCGCATCGCATTATAAGCCGGAATGTCGAGTTGTATCCGGCGCAGCGCCTCGATATTTTTCACCGGGATCATCAGTTGCGGCGTGCCGGTGCTGACCGTTTGCAGCGGGACGCTGGGTAGGGCGTCACCTGCTGTCAGACCAAAGACCGGCAGCACCGATTCGGCGGCATAGGTCGCCAGGTAACGCGGCGCGAGCTGGGTCATGACGACCTGCTGCACCTGCCCATCTACCGCCGCCACATCCACCTGAATCGGGCCGACTTTGAGTTCCAGCGAAATCGTTGTCCGGTCACCCGTCAGCGCCAGCCGTCCCGACTCGGCCAGGGCGAACACCGTCGCAATGGTGGGATGCCCGGCCAGCGGGATTTCTCCGGCAGGTGTGAAGTAGCGCGCCCCGAAATCCGCCACATCGGAATGCACGACAAAGGCGGTTTCGGATAGATTCATCTCGCGGGCAATTGCCAGCCGCGCCGCGTCATCCAGCGGGTCGGCATCAAAGACAATGGCGCATGGATTCCCACCCAACGGCACATCGGTAAAAGCGTCTACCTGCATAAAAGAAAACACAGTCATGATTCAGAACTCCTTTTCTTTCCGCGCTCAGGACTGCGGAAGCAATGTTTGGAGGTCATCCACCTCGTCAACGACCCAGCCTTCGACGGCGTTGGTGGTGCGTATCTGCCACCAGCGATAGCCATCGGCCTCGCGCGGGCCGTCCAGAATCGTCACGGTCACGCCAGCGGGCAGCCGGGCGACAATATCGAAGCTCCGGCCAGGGCCGCCGCGCATGTTGAGGGGGTCGCCGCCGGTTGTCTGGATTAAAGCGGTGCCGCCAATGTGCAAAACGGGCGGTTCGGTTGGCACGGGAGTCGGTGGAATGGGCGTAATCGTTGGCGTTGGTGTAAGCAGTTTATCCAGATTGGTAACCGGTGCGCCGACGCCAAAAAGCACCGTGTTGTACGGCACATACGGGTAGATTCCCGCCAGCAGTGTGCCGTCTGCGCTGAAAGCCAGATTCTTGTAAATGATCGAACGGACATCAAGCTGCCCGATGACTGTTTCCTGGCGGACATCCCATAACTCCAACGTAAAATCCGATTTCCCTTCCGCGTCGGAAACAACGGTGGAAACGGCCAGCACGCTGCCATCCGGGCTGAAGGCCATGTATTGCCCGGAAAGATCAGTCGGATCATTTTCCAGGATCGCTGCTTCGCCCCCGTCGGCGGTATTCAGCAGACGAATCGCGTTGCCCTGGTGTACCGCCAGATGCGCACTATCGGGCGTGAAAGCCAGGGTTTTCCGGTTGCGGGTATAGCCCCGGCCTGCCTGCTGCTCCGGGTCAAAATCCGCGCTCCAGACCCGACTGTGCCCGGCGATATCCCACAGTTCCACCGTATAGGCGCTCCGGTCAAATACCGGTTGAGTGGCGAAGGCGACCCAGCGGCCATCAGGACTGAGCGCCAGCCAGGGGGCGGTATCTCCGGCGTTCGGCGCGGCTGAATTGATGGATGCGACATATTGCAGGCGGTAGGCGTTGGCGGGTGTAATCGCACTGCCGCCGGGTATTCCCCACAGGTCAAGACCGGTATTTGTCCGCAGCGCGATCAGGGTATCATCCAGCACAAAGCCCAGTACCCCGCCGATCTGGTAGGTCGCTGCCAGATCACCGCTCCCCGCATCCCATAACCAGGTGAGGTCGCCATCCTGCTTGGAGGCAATCAGTAGACTGCCATCCGACGACCAGGCGACATCCGCCAGCGGGATACGGGTCGCCAATTCGCGCACGAGCTGCCGCCCTTCCGCCGTCCACTCATATAGCATGACACCTTCCGGCCCGGCAGCGGCCAGCAGACTACCCTGGGGCGACCAGGCCAGCCCACCTTGATTCCGTCCTTCCAGCCTATCTACGATAGCGAGGTCAGCGGCATTTGCGGGTATAATCGCGTCACGCCCGCCATTTTGTGATAACGCGGCGGGTGGGACGGCGAGCAAAATCCCGACCACCACAACGCACGGTACAATCAGATACAGACGCGGAAACGGACGGAACAGTCGAGTCATCATCGCCTCTCTCATGAACAGGTTAGCACACCGCAATTATCGCTAATTTCTCACAAACCAGCTATCCGCTCTACCTGGAAATTAGGTTGGGGATGTCCCGCCTGCCGCTACCGGGACTCCGGCTGTGGCAGGACAAAACCCCCGCTGATCGCCACGCCAAAATAGGTACGCAGCAGCGCCCGGTAATCCGCGTCGTTTTCCGCCGTGATGAGGCGCGTCTCAGCGCCCGACTGGATTCTCAGATCGTGCCCGGTGAACGTCATGCGCCCGGTTTCGGTGGGCAGGGTACAGACCCGGTTTTTGCGGAAGTGAGAGTCCGGCCAGTTTGATGTGTAGAAGTTGGCAGGCTCGTAGTCTACCGGCAGATGCGGTTCCAGTGTGAAGGCGTAGATGTCTTGCCACACACCTACAGTTTCCAATTGCAGCGTAAAACGATACCCGTCCGTCCCTTCCAGCCGGAAGTGTTCGTGAAACTGGCGTTCCGGCGCGTGATGTACCAGCGGCAGCGGGGCGATGGGGCCGTTTCTGCCCCCGCCAACATCGGCGATCCAACGTTCATCCCCGATAGTCACCAGAAGCACCTGATGAGTCAGTGGGCGCACCTCGGTACTCCCGGCGATCATCCGCGCCAGCAGCAACGTGACATCAAAGCCCAATGCGCCCAGCACCAGTGCGAACAAGCCATTCATCTCGAAGCAATAGCCGCCGCGCCGCGCCCGTACCAGCTTGTCGAACAAAGCATCCGGTTTCAGTGAAATCGGTCTGCCCAGGTGAATATCCAGATTCTCAAAGGGGACATGCATCGTATGGGCAATGTGCAGTCCGCGCAGTGTTTCCGCCGAAACATCCAGCGACCCGGTATAGTCCACCCGGTTGAGATAGGCTTGGACGTCCAATATAGGGCCTCCCCTGAATCACAAAATGACCAATTCCATTTAACGGGTTATCGGTCTGAAAAACAACGGGGGTTGGAGTCCAATCGGGGATCCTCCCCTGATTGGTAGATGGCGAAATCAGGGGAGGTAGGTGCAAAGCGTTTGAGTTCTCAGTTTGCTGTGCGGGTTAGGATAGTCATTTCAACACGCCGCGTCGGATTAGCAGTTTCTCCAATTCCACACCCCAGAAGACAACTGTACTCAGGACGAAACAGAGCACCAGTTGTTCCAGTGTCAGTGGGTTGGTGTGGAACAAGGTGTTCATAAACGGCGCATAAACCGCGACAAGCTGTACCAGCACCGTCGTCACAACCGCGCCCAGCAGCAGGCGATTACTGAAGAAGTTCAGGCTGAAGAGCGACTCCCGGTGGGAACGTAGCGCCAGCGCGTGCCCCATCTGTGCAATGGTCAGGAACATAAAGACCATCGTGTTCCAGGCCAGTTCACCATTGGCCGCCGTCAGTCGACTCGACCAGGCCCAATACCCTAGCGCAATCCCGCTGCCACCGAGCAGCACGCCAACCAGCAGGATATGCCGCCCCAGTCCCCGCCCGAACAGGCTTTCATCAGGCGCATAGGGAGTGCGGCGCATACTCCCGCGTTCAGCTTTCTCAACGCCCAGCGCCAGAGCAGGCACGCCGTCGGTGATCAGATTCATCCACAGAATTTGCAGTGTCGTCAGCGGGATAGTCATGCCCTCGATCAACTGGGTGAGCAGCAGCACCAGCAGTTCGCCGGTATTGCTGGCGAGCAGGTACTTCACAAACCGGCGGACATTGTCGTAGATCGTGCGACCTTCTTCCACCGCGCTGACAATCGTGGCGAAGTTGTCATCCAGAATGACCATATCCGATGCTTCTTTCGAGACGGCGGTCCCGGTGATGCCCATCGCCACGCCGATATTGCTTCGCTTGAGGGCAGGCGCGTCGTTCACCCCGTCGCCGGTCATCGCCACCACATGCCCCCGGCTTTGAAGCGCTCCGACAATATTCAGCTTGTGTTCCGGCGAAACACGGGCGAAAACCGGTATCTGCTCGACCTGCGCGACTAATTCTTCCGGTGTCATCTGGTTCAGATCAGCCCCGGTTAGCACACGATCACCCTCATGAGCGATACCCAGTTCACGGGCAATCGCATAGGCGGTCAGGGGATGGTCGCCGGTAATCATCACCGGGCGGATACCTGCCGTTCGGCAGACCTGTACCGCGTCCCGTACTTCTTTACGCGGCGGGTCAATAATGCCGACCATGCCAACGATCACCAGGTCGCGCTCGACAGCGGTGGTATCATCCTCGGACGGCGGTGATTCCAGGTGGCGGTAGGCCAGCCCCAGGACGCGCAGCCCATTCTGAGCCAGCCGGTTATTACTGTCACTGATGCGCTGGCGCAGTTCCGGCGTCAACGGGGATACCACACCATTCAGCCAGACCGAACTGGATACGGTCAGGAGCGAATCAACCGCGCCTTTGGTAAAGGCCACATACGAGCCACCGCCATTCAGCAGTAGTTCCGCGATCACCCGTTCCGACCGTCCGGCCTTTTGGTAGTCCCGCAGACTGTGAATGGTGGTCATGCGTTTCCGCTCCGAGTCGAATGGCAGTTCCCCCACACGCGGGAATGCGATATCCAACTGCGGCTTGAGCAGATTGAAGCGCAGCCCGGCCACGACCAGCGCCGTCTCGGTAGGGTCGCCAATCGTCGTATAGGCATCCGGGCCTTGGGGACTCCCTTCCAGGATCGAGTCGTTGCACAAGGCACTGCCCGCCAGCAGCAGCGCCTGGGCCGCGTTCCGGGTGGTTGTGCCATTACCGTTCATATTCAGGAGCGCCGGCATTCCCTCCTGTACCACATCGTCAATCTGCATGGTGTGCCCGGCCACATCCACCACCGTGACCGTCATCCGGTTTTCGGTGAGCGTCCCGGTTTTATCGGAGGCGATGGTCGTCACCGAACCGAGGGTTTCCACGGCGGGCAGCTTGCGGATCAGTGCTTTGCGGCGCAACATGCGCTGCGCCCCCAGCGCCAGGGCGATGGTAACTACCGCCGGAAGCCCTTCCGGGACAACGGCAACGGCAATCGCCACCGCGTTCAGGAGGACATTCTCCAGCGAATGCTGGGTGAGCAGGCCGATGACGACGGCCAGCGCCATGACGACCACCGCCGCATAGATCAGAACCCGGCCCAGCTCCTCCATACGCCGCTGTAAGGGCGTTTTTTCACTATCCACCGACTGGATAAGTTCAGCAATGCGCCCCAGTTCGGTACTCATGCCGGTTTCCACAACGATGGCTTCGCCGCGCCCGTAGGTGACGGACGTCCCCATATACAGCATGTTATGACGATCTCCGAGCGGCGCGTCCACTTCAGTCAATGCTTGGGGAGTCTTGTCTACCGGTTGCGATTCGCCGGTCAGAGCAGCTTCCTGTACCCGCAGATTGGCCGACTCGTAAAGCCGTAGATCCGCCGGAACGATGCTGCCCGCTTCCAGCAGCACCATATCGCCCGGCACGAGATCGCGCGACGGCACATCCATCACCTTTTGATTACGACGCACGCGCACCAGCGGGGCGGCCATCTGTTTTAGCGCGGCCATGGCCTTTTCAGCGCGGTACTCCTGCATCACACCCAGGACGGCGTTTAACACGACAATCGCGCTGATGGCGATCACATTATCGGCCTTGCCCAGAAAGGCGGAGACCACAGCGGCAAAGATCAGGAGTAACACCAGGGGATTTCGGATTTGCTCCCATAAAATGGCGAGCGGACTTTTCAAGCCGAGTTCTACCAGTTCATTCGGGCCGTATTCGGCAAGCCGCGCCTGAATCTGGGCAGTATTCAGTCCTTGAGCCGGATCGCTGCCCAGGCGCTCCAGAACGTCGCTGGAACGGATGGTGTGCCAGGCTGCAATTCGAGTATTTTGATGTGCTGATTTTTCAGTACGCATCGTTTATTTATTGATTATCCTCAGGATGTTTTGGGGTAAGAGAAAAGCCAACACAATGATCCCATTCATCAGGAGAATCTGTGTTGGCCTTTTTGCAGTGGGTTATGCTGCGCGCAGCCAATTAGTACGCTGCACAATACGCCATTCAAATGTTATGGAAAACAATAGCAAAAAATCATTCTATTTTGCCCCCCAATATTTGGGGGTAAAAAATGATCAAATCCATTTAAAAGGTTATCGGTCTGAAAAATAACAGGGGGCGGAGTCCAATTGCGGCTTCTCCCCTGATTAGTGAATGGCGAAATCAGGGGAGCGTATATCTATGCGGGATGCGGCGGGGGATTCTTGACGCTAATCCCGTATTGTGCCGTCTATAAGACAGTCTCTTCGGCGGCCTCGCTCGTGACCGGGGTCAAATGGTGAATCTGATACGGCACAGTTGTGACCGCGACTTTCTCCAGACGACTCAGGGCGAGATTGAATATGAATGGACTGTTCTGGTGCAAAGCCTGTTCCCAGAACGTGTCCATAATCAGCTGTCCCAAGACGATGTGAATAAACTGGTCTTGCCGTTCGTGCCTCAGCGCGGCGATATAATCGTAAATGGGGGCAACCAGCATCCGGTACGGTGACTCGATGATAACCAGTTCCGCATCCTGGATTTCTTCAGCCCACCGTGCCTGAAGGCGGGCGGTTTTCCCTTTATTCAGTGCCACATGCACCGCGTGCCAGGGTTGTCCCATCGAGCGCACAAAGTTGATGAGATTCACTGTCTCAGCATGGAAGTCTTCGATGAGCACAATCACATGAACCGGGCTTTGTTGCGCACCCAAACTGACCTGCCGCGAACGCAGTGCTGCGCCGACATCGTGGTAGTGATGATGGATTCTGAAGAAGACCGTTACCAGAACCGGGATCATGACGATAATGAACCAGGCGCCGCTAGTGAACTTCGTCACACCAAAGACAATCATGACTACGAAGGTACACAGCGCCCCAATACCGCTAATCACCATCTTCTGCCGCCAGCGCGGATCATACGTCAACTCCGTCTCCAACCCCTGGATGGTTTCTCCCGGCTTGAGACGGCTGATTTTCCGCATTCGGACGACCATACCCGTCTGCGATACGGTGAAACTCAAAAAGACACCAATGGCATACAGCGGAATCAGGGCGCTTACATCCGCGCCGGTCAGCAGCACCAGGGCAATGGCGACCACCGCCAGCAGCATGATGCCCCAGGAAAAGACCAGGCGGCTGCCCCGATAGGTCAATTGGCGCGGCAAAAACCCATCCCCAGCATGGAGCGCGGCCAGACGCGGAAAGTCGGCATAACTGGTATTGGCGGCCATGAGCAGAATGAGTGTTGTGCCAGCCAGGGTCAGATAATAGAGCAGGTTTTCCCCACCCAATACGGTGCGGGCCAACTGCGAAATGACGGTCTCATCGTCGCTGGGCAGGGCATGAATCTGGTTTGCCAGAAACGTAATCCCCAGGAATAGCGTAATCAGAATCCCGCTCATCCACACCAAGGTCGTCGCGGCATTCCGACTGCGGGGTTCATTAAAGGCGGTAATGCCGTTGGAAATTGCCTCAATGCCGGTCAGGGCAGTGCTGCCGCTAGAGAATGCCCGCAGGATGAGGAAAACGCCCAGGGTGCTGGCTGAACCGTATTGAATGGCCTGAACATCGGTAATGGTGGGGAGCGTCCCACTCAGATAGCGTACGAGGCCAATCACGAGGGTCAGGAACATCATCGCCAAGAAGAAAAACGTGGGGATAGCGAAGATACGCCCACTTTCCTTGACCCCGCGCAGGTTAATTACCGTCATGATGATGATAATCACCACGGCAATATGGACCCGGTAAGGCAGCAGTTCGGGAAATGCGGAGATGATCTGCGCCACGCCAGCGGAAATGCTCACCGCCACAGTGAGAATATAATCGGTCATGAGCGCCGCCCCAGCCACCTGTGCCGGGGTTTCTCCCAGATTGTCGCGGGCCACGATATAGGCCCCGCCGCCGTTGGGATAGGCGTAGATCGTCTGGCGATACGAAATGGTCACAATGACGAGTAAGACGGCAATGGCGATGGCAATCGGGAGTGAGATGCCAAAAATCGCGCCGCCGGTTCCAGCCCAGGACGTACCAGCGGCAATTGCCAGGATAACCAGAATTTCCTCGGTGGCATAGGCCACTGAAGACAGGGCATCCGAGGCAAACACCGCCAACCCAATCGGCTTGCTGACCGTTTGGTGGCCCAACTCCTCGGACTGAAGCGGCCTGCCAATGAGCAGTTTTCCCAGATTCATGATGAGTGTTACCTTTTATGGAGTCTATCGTAGATGGTGGTTGTTCGTTGGGGAGATTGGTGAAAACGAGAGCCAGCAAGCTGGCCCCGGCTTTCAGATGAAGACCGTGCTTAACACACGCATGGCATGATTCTATGCCCGTTTTTTGCTTTTTGGAATGGTCTGTTTCCGCCCGTAATTCGTTCTGCGCTAATCCCGCAGTGCCCACTTGTCCTCTGGTTCACCGGCCTGCATGTTCTCCCACCGGGAGAGCGTGAACAGGAAATCCGAGAGGCGATTCAGGTAGATCAGGGCGTTCTCGTTAATTGGCTCATCTTCCCCCAGTGCCACGACCAATCGTTCCGCCCGGCGGCAGACGGTACGGGCGACATGCAGTTGCGCGGCAGCGGGCGTCCCCCCTGGCAGGATGAAGTTCGTCAGCGGGGGCAGCGCCGCCGTCATGGTGTCGATTACTTCTTCTAATCCAGTGATAGCCGTCGTATCGATCCGTACTACCCACTTGGCTTTGGCGTCCAGCGGAGTCGCCAGGTCAGCCCCCAGATGGAAAAGCTGGTGCTGTACCCCATGTAACCAGGCATCCGTCTGAGTGGTGGGTCGGTGGGCGCGGGCCACACCAATCACTGCATTCAGTTCGTCCACCGTGCCGTATGCCGCCACACGCGGATGAGTCTTGGAGACTCGCCCGCCGGAAAACAAACTGGTTGTGCCTTTATCTCCAGTTTTAGTGTATATTTTCATGAGATGCGGATCACTCCCAACCTTGTAGTTTTAGAACTTTTGTGCTACTATCAGTTATTGTCAGTGCGGTCAATCATACATAGGAAATCGCGCAAATGGCAGATATGGATTATCCAGACTATACTGAAAACAGCTTGGACGAGTTTGGGGGAGATGACGACAGCCCTCCGCCTAAACCGGCAGAAAAGGAGAAGGGTAAAAAATCAGTGGCGAAGAAACGATCAAAACCTGAAGAGATCAGCATTCCCGCCGACGACCAGGGACGGCAAAAAGCGATGGACGCGGCCCTGGCCGACATCACCAAGCGGTTTGGCGATGGCGCGATTGTCCGCCTGGGGGACGCGGCCAACCTGGCTATAGATACTATCCCCTCCGGTTCATTAGGTGTAGACATCATTCTGGGGGTCGGTGGCATCCCGCGCGGGCGCATCACCGAAATTTACGGCCCGGAAAGCTCAGGTAAGACCACGCTTTGCCTGCATGTGGTGTCGGAAGCGCAGAAACGCGGCGGGCTGGCGGCGTTTGTGGATATGGAACATGCGCTTGACCCGACCTATGCCGAACGGATTGGCGTGAACGTGGATACGCTCTACGTCTCGCAGCCCGATACCGGCGAACAGGCGCTGGAAATCACGGAGGCGCTGGTGCGTTCTGGCGCGCTGGATATTATCATTGTGGATAGTGTGGCGGCGCTCGTCCCCCGCGCTGAAATCGAGGGCGAGATGGGCGATTCGCATGTCGGCCTGCAAGCCCGGCTGATGAGCCAGGCACTGCGCAAGCTCTCCGGCGCGATCAAACAGTCCAATGTTACTGTGATGTTTACCAACCAGCTCCGCGAGAAAGTCGGCGTGATGTTCGGCTCACCCGAAACGACGAGTGGCGGGCGGGCGCTCAAGTTTTACGCCAGCGTCCGGCTAGACATCCGGCGCATCCAGAGCATCAAGCAGGGTGGTGAAAACATCGGCAACCGCACCCGCGTGCGCGTGACCAAAAATAAAGTCGCCGCGCCTTTCAAAGAGTGCGAGTTCGACATCATGTTCTACGAGAACGGCATCAGCAAAGTCGGTGAAATCGTGGACATCGGCGTCGAGATGGAGATTATCGAAAAACGCGGGGCGTTCTTCCGCTATAAAGATGGGCTGCTCGGCCAGGGCCGCGAACAGGCTAAACAGTTCCTGAAGGAAAACCCGGAAGTATCCAATGAGATTGAGTTGGTCATCCGGGAAAAATATGGCCTGCCCACCATGCCCAAATCGTTGTCGGAGTAGTGCGGTACACGCAAAATGAGTTAGGGGCATGAACCCTCATGCCCCTAACTGGCATATCATCCAAATCCCGTTTTACTCATACCGCAGCACGGCGGTCACTTTCTCCCCAATCGCTACCCGTGCACTCAGGAACGTCGCTAACCAGGCGATCAGCACTGACGCCACCACCAGTCCTACCGCAATAGAAGTCGCCCCCGGCGGCAGTGGCGCGACCACACCTGTGCCGAAAGCTGTCAGGAAGCCGGTAGCAACCATACTGATTCCCACGCCCAATCCGCCGCCCAGCAGCCCGATCACCGTATTTTCCAGCAGCATGATACCCAGCACCCGACGGCGTTTGAGGCCAACCGCCTTCAGGATGCCGATTTGGTTGCGCCGTTCCAGCGTCGCCAGCGAGACAGTATTCGCCATAATCACCGCCGCTGCTAGCAGCGACAGCAGGCCGACGACAATCGGAATCGCGCTCAACTGGTCAATCAACCGTTTGAGCAGACTGTCAATAAACGTGGCGTCAATGGCGAACACCAGCGGCGTCGTGGACAGCGATAGCAGCACGTCGTTCACTTTATCCGGCTCGACCAGCGCGACACTCACCTCCCGGTCCGGTATGACACCGGGGATATCGGGCGGCAGGTACGCCCCGGCGATATTGGGGGCGAGGCCGTTGGCGTTGCCCACGATGCCGACCACCTCAAATTCGAGGAAACTGCCGTGAATCGCCAGCCCGATTTTCGAGCCAACCGTGATGCCCAGGTCGTCCAGTGTGTAATCTTCCAACAGTGATTCAACCGCTGCCTGCTGCGACAGAACGATCACCGGCTGCCCACGATCTTCCGGCTCCAGGTCACGCCCGGCCAGGACTGGCCCGCTGGCGAGCTGCGTATCACTGTTGCGCGTCAGCACGGTCAGGCGCGGGCTGAATGGACGGTCATCCAACTGTGGGCGTACGCCGTCTACCATGCGAATCCGGGCGTTGTTGAAACTCAGCCACGAAACCCGTTCCACGCCCGGCTGCAAGCGCAGCAGCGCCTCGATCAGCGGTTGGCCGAAGTCTTCCGGCAGCAGCGGCACGGCGATGATATTCCCGCCCAATGTCTCACTGAACTGGAAACGCACAATATCCCGCGTCCCCAGCCCGACAAACGAGATACTGCTGAGGGCGAACATCCCAGCGGTGAGCGCCAGCAGCGTCGTCGCCGTGCGGAAGCGCCGCATACTCAGGTTCGCCATCGCCAGCCGCAGCCCCGCACTGCCAAACGAAGGCAGCCGCCCAATCGCCCACACCAGCCCCCAGAAAACCGCCGTCATCACCGCCAGCACGATTAACGCCCCGGCGACCCCGATAATCCCCAGCAAAAAGGCGAAAATCGTCTGGATTCCGATAAATTCTTTCAGCAATGGGCTGAGGATTTGCCCGGCGATGATGCCCAACACCAGCACCACCAGTCCCAACGCGACCAGCGACTGAGTCCACCCGGCACGCGGAATGTGCGCCTCGTTGGGACGCAGGATAATATTCGGGCGGACTTTGGTGGCCGTCAGCACCGGCAGCACGCCAAAGACCACTGTCACGACCAGTCCCAACGCCAACCCATACACCACCGCTTCCGGGTGCAGCCGCCAGGGGATGTGCTGCTGAAGAAAGGCTTCGCCATACTGGTTGACTCCCCGGCTCATAATCAGTCCGGCGATAATCCCGACGATACTGCCCATCAGCCCCATCAGAAAGGCTTCGGTCACAAACAGCGCCGCCACCTGATAGCCCTTCAACCCGAACGTCTTGAGTGAGGCGATTTCCATCGTCCGCCGCCCAACCATCACCAGCATGGTATTCATAATCCCCACGCCGCCGATGAGCATCGCGCCCAGACCCATCATGACGATGAAGCGGCCGACAATGTCAGCCAGTTCCTGGTTCCGCAGCAACAACTGCGGCGTGGTGTGAATGTTGGCAATCGGGATACGAAGGCTGGTCAATTCCTGAGCCGCCGCTTCGATGTCATCCGCCGTCGCGCCGTCATGCAGCACAATGCCAATGGTGTTCGGGCGGGCGGTCAACTGCATCAGTGGGGCGAGCTGGGCGTCGAAGTAGGCGAATCCGAAGAATGATGCCAGCAGATTATTGATACTCGCTTCCGACTCGGTGGGGACAATCCCGCGCACGGTGAAGAGCGTTTCTGTCCCGCTCACCCGTACCTGGTCGCCTACCTGGATTCCCAGCGACTCCGCCAGATTTTCGCTGACCACGACTTCCGGGCCGCCGGTCAACAGGTCACGCACCCGGACGCCTGCCGGGTCAAGGGCAACAATATCACCCGCGATCTCGAAAGTTTGCGGGTCAATAAAAAACGTACTGATAAACTGCGGGCGGCTGGCCTGGCTGTCGTTCATGGTGGTCAGCTGCACGTTCCCGGCAAAGGCATATGCGGTGATTTGCGCCCCGCGCTGGTCTGCCCAGGCCTGCACCCGTTCTATCTGCTGTTGGCTGTAAATCTGCTGTTCATCCGCCCCACGCTGGAACGTGAATGAAAACGGGCCGGTACTGCTGACCACGCTGACATTGATGTCGCCATGATTGAATTCGCGCACGTTCGTCAGCAGTGAGTCGGTGATCGAAAGCCCTAGCGTCCGCAGCGCGACCATCGTTGCCACGCCCGCCGCGACACAGAACACCGCGAAAGCCGTCCAACGCCCGCTGCGGCGCAGGTTTTGCACGGCGTAATGCCAGTACAGGAAGAATTGCCTCATTGTGTGATTTTCACCTTTGACCGGGGAAACCTTGATATGTGAATCGGAAGGCACGCATTTGACGGCAGGGATAACGCATATATCCCTGGTGATTATACTGGGAATTTAACCGCCCCACGCAAAAATTCAGATACTTCTAATCGTTATGAGGGAAAATCCTGTTTATGCCGGTGTTAGGATTCCATTTTACTGTGTGCAATGGGGGAATGTGATTGGTAGCCATCCAAAAAGTCTACTTCACGGACCTCACCCCTACTCGCTGCGCTCGTTTTCTCCTCTCCATTGTGGAGAGGGGAGGGAGAACCGCAGGTTCGGAAGGGGTGAGGTAAGGCACAAAAACCATGTTACGGATAGGTGCTTAATGAACGAGACAGGCCGTAAATCTGGCACTTTTGGCGTGAATCCTTCGTCTAAGGTTAGAGATTTCCGACCATCAGGTCACTTTTCGCCGCGCTAAACCTCAGTACGAGGTGTATAATGAGCTACTATAACCACATTTTTAGAGTAACGAAGCCATCATGACAAACTTCAATCCCAGTGAAACCATGCCCTTGTCTGAGATCCAGCAACTGCGAGCCGCCGTGAATGAGGTCATGACGGCGCTCAATAACCAGCGGGACATGCTGCGGCTGCGGGGTATGGACCTGCCCCCTGGCACTGAACAGAACCTCAAAAATATTGACGAAGACCTGGCCGGGCTGGAAAAGCGCCTTGCCAGTGAAGAAACCGAACTTCTGCAACTGCGCTCCCTGGCGGCGACTTCCGCGATGGTCAACTCATCGCTCGACCTGGATACTGTTCTCACGAGCGCGATGGATGAAATGATTAAGCTGGTGGGGGCGGAACGTGGATATATCATCCTGCGCGACCCGCAGACCGGCGTGCTGGATTACCGGGTTGCCCGTGACCTTGATGCTGGTTACAGCGCCACCAGTAACGTGGACTTCCAGGGCAGCAGCACCGTTCTGAATGAAGTGCTGACGACCAGCCAACCGCTTCTGACGGATAACGCCTACAAAGACCCCCGGATGCAGAATAATATGAGCATCGCCACCATGTCGCTGCGGTCGGTGCTGTGTGTGCCGCTCAACTATAAAGGGGACACGGTGGGCGCGGTGTATGTGGATAACCGGCTGCGTACCGGCGTATTCAGCGAACGGGAATTGAATCTCCTGGTGACGTTTGCTAATCAGTCTGCTGTCGCCATAGAAAACGCCCGCTTGTTTGCCCGTGTCCAGTCGAACCTGATTGAAATCACCGATATGCGCCAGTTGATGGGCAATGTGTTCGACTCAGTGGGCAGCGGCGTGATTACCACCAACGGGGAAAACCAGGTCACGACATTCAACCCGGCGGCAGCGGACATTCTGGCCTGCGCACCGGAACAGGCCATCGGCCATCCGCTGCAAGCCGTACTGCCCAAAGTGAGCGCCGACTTTGACGAACACGTCCAGGACGTGCGCGAGACGTACCAGCCCCTCACGATCAAAGGCGAGGCCGAACTGCAAGGTAAAGGCCGGGTCGCTCTCAGTCTGAAGCTGAACCCGCTTCGGGATTCCCGGCGGGATGAGCAGGACTTTGCACAAGGGCTGGCGATTGTGGTGGATGACCTGACCGAACAGCAGGAACGTGAGGAAAAACTCAATATCATGGGGCGCTATCTGCCCCCAGCCATGATTGACAACATCCGCCAGATCGCGGAAATTGATCTGGGCGGTGAACGGCGCGAAGTGACCTGCATGTTTGTAGATGTGCGCCCGATTTACAGTTTCCCGGCAGACCCGCACCAGATGATGGAGATGCTCAACGAGTATCTGACCGTTGCGACCGACTGCATCCACAGCACCAACGGGATTATCGACAAGTACAACGGTAACGAAGTGATGGTGCTGTTTAACTCGCAGTTCAACCCGCACGCCGACCACCCACTGCGGGCGATTGACGCGGCGCTGCAAATGCGCGAGGTGTACCAGGAACTCTACCGCAGGCACGGCATAGACCCGCAGCCGCACTACTACCGGGTGGGGATTCACAGTGGTGTGGCAACCCTGGGGAATGTCGGCAGTATCAACCGCCGCGACTTCACGGCGTTAGGGGATACCATCAACCTCTCCCACCGCATTTTAGAGAACGCCAGACCCGGCCAAATCACCATTAGTGAGGACTGCCTTAACTACCTGGAACGCACATCGCAGGGTATTCCAGACCATCTCAGATTTGAAGAGCGTGAGGCGATTAAGGCCAAAGGACGTCAGCAGTACACGCCAATCTACGAGGTATATAAAGCGTAATGTTTGATGACTCGAATCCCCAGACCTTTGAAGAAACCGCCAAGATTCGGAAGGCGGAGATTACCTCTCAGGAGCAAATCCGCCATTTAAGCCAGCGGGCGGGCGACCTGATTGAGCAACTGCGCCATCAACGGGACATCCTGCGGGCACGCGGCATGAACCTGCCGTCCGGTTCGATGGACAGCCTGAAGATGCTGCGGACTCACCTGGATAAACTCGCCAACAACCTCGGCCATTCCCTGACCGAACTACGCCAGTACCGGGCGCTCACGGTGACGGCGGCGCTGATTAACTCCTCGCTGGATACCAACGAGGTGCTGAACCAGGTGATGGATACTGTGATCCGCCTCACCGGGGCGGAACGTGGGTATATCGGTATGCGAAACCTCGATACCGGGAAGATGGAATACCCGGTACAGCGTGGCATGGATCGGGAACAACTGGCGAAAGATGAATTTATCGTCAGTACGACGATTGTGAATGAAGTCGCCAACACCGGCGAGGCCGTCCTGACCGATAACGCCAGCCAGGACAGCCGGTGGCAGGGACATCAGAGCATTGTCGGCTTCCAACTGCGCAGCATTATGGCGGTGCCGCTGGAAGTGCGCTCCCAGATAATCGGTGTGGTGTACTGCGATAACCGGATTATGTCCGGCGTGTTCAAGCAGCAGGAGTTGAACCTGCTCACGGCGTTCGCTCAGCAGGCAGCAGTCGCTATCGAGAATGCGCGCTTGTTCGAGGATCTCACCTTGCAAGTCACGCAGATGACCGAACTGCGCGACATGATGAACAACATTTTCACCTCCATCAGCAGCGGTGTGATTACCGTCAATGCACGCGGCATCGTGAGCTATGTCAACGCGGCGACGGAAGTGATTCTCGACCAAAGGCAGGAAACCCTGTTGGGACACCCGCTGGAAGAGGTGTTCCCGGCCTATGGCGCGGAATTTCATGAAATGCTGAACGGCGTTCTGCAAACCGGGAGTCGCGCCATCCAAGAGATTGAAACGACGGTCAAAGGACAGGGTGATCGTATCTGGAATGTGATCGTCAGCCCACTGCAGGGGGATGCTGACGGCAGCGATCAGGGCGCAGTTATCATGATAGATGACCTGACGGAGATCAAAGAGCATGAAACTCGCTTCGGTCTGGTGAGCCGGTATATGCCGCTGGCGCTGGTGGAAAACATCCGTCACCTGGATGAAATTGATGTGGGCGGCCAGCAGCGCGAAATCAGCGTGTTACAGTCCGATGTGCGCGGCTTTACCAGCTTCAGCGAACGGCTCGCGCCGGAAGAGCTGATGCGCGTGATTAACCGTTACCTGAGTCTCGCTAGCGATGCGATCAACCTGTATGAAGGCGTGGTGGATAAATACCTGGGCGATGCGGTTACGGGGCTGTTTAACACCCAGTTCAATCCCCAGCAGGATCACGCGCTGCGGGCGGTACGCGCCGCGATGAGTATGCGCTATGACCTGCTGGCGTTGCATGAAGACATGCCGGAAGACCAGCGCCTGTATTATGGGATTGGCGTGCATACTGGCATGGTCGTGATGGGGAACGTCGGCGGCCATGACCGCAAGGAGTTTTCTGCGCTGGGGGACACAATGGTGCTGGGCAAGTTGCTTCAGGAGAATGCCCAGGGCGGCGAAGTTCTCATCAGCCCGGTAACGTATGAACTGGTGCAGGATTATTTCGAGTGTGAGCCGCTCGAACCCCGTAAAAACGGCGGCCACGAGGATTTCACGCTCATGTACCGGGTCGTCAAGCACAAGCCACGCACTGGCCCGATCAATCTGGACGACCTGAATTTTTAACACAGGCGTTATCTCACAAAGCCGGAGTATACGGGCAGGGAGATGGATCGCATGATGCCTCCCCTGCCCGTTGTATGTCTCTATCAGGTCTTTGACGCCTCCCAGCCAGGTGATCTCAATGCAATTTCCGCGATAAACAGGTGACGTTTTTATCCCTCTGAACCGTACAACTTGCCGGATTCCTGCCGTTGCAGTTGGTCTATAATAGAAACAACGAATGAGCACTCTTCAGGAATCTTTATGGCAGTCATCATGTTTGGGGTTGCTGACAGTGCCGCCTACCAGCCTGTTCTGGAAGCGCTTCAGCAAAAAGGGCATCGCGTCCTCACAGCAGCCCGCGCTGAACAGTGTGTCGCTGTCTGCCAGACATGGCCGGTAGACCTGGTGCTGCTGGATTCGGCCCTGTCACGTCACGGTGGATACGACATCCACACCCGCTTGCGTGACTTACCACAGTACAACCAGCATCCGATCCTGATGCTGGGATATGATGACGATGATCTCTCCCAGACCAAGTTGGAAACAGCCATGACGCACCATATTCCCTGGCCGTCATCGCCCGAAGCCGTTCTGGCGAATGTGGAACAGCACCTGGAACAGCAGATGATGGCAGCCGGTGGGGAGCAGTTCGCCTGGTTGCGTTCCCTGTTTGAGCAGGCACAGGATGGCATGTTCCGGGGCTTGCTGGATAACCAATTTGTCGAAGTCAATCCGGCGCTGGTGTGGATGCTCGGCTATGCTACTAAACAAGAGGTATATGCGCTGGATGTCCCACAGCAGATTTACGCCAACCCGGAGGATTACAAGGCTTTATGCGCTCAGTTGAACGAATCCGGCGCGGCCAACAACCAGGAAATATTCTGGCGAAAAAAAGATGGCACGTTGATTCTCGTGACGATGAGCATTCGCGTGGTTTCGGGCAGAGGCGGTATCAAACAGTGTGTGGGCGAGATCAAGGAGATCACCCGGACACGGCAGATTGAAGAAACGCTGCATACGATTACCGAAGTGACCGCTGCCGTCACGGGTACGGATTACTTTCGCCAGTTGGTGTATGCGCTGGCGACTACACTTCACGCCAGTTATGTCTTTGTGGGGGAATTGATTGCACCCGAAATCGTGCAGACACTGGCCTACTGGGAAAAAGGTGCGTATGGCGAGAACTTCAACTATAACCTGCACAACACGCCCTGCGAAACGGTTGTGAATAACGCCATTTCCTATTATCCCCGGAATGTTCAAGCCTTATTTCCCAATGATGTCGGGCTGAAACAGATGGGGATTGAGTCCTACCTGGGGACGCCGTTGTTTGGTAGAGATGGCACACCGCTCGGCGTCCTGGTCGTAACCCACGACGCTGAACTCGACATTCTTGCGTGGGTCAAGCCGATGATGCAGGTTCTGGCCGAACGCACCGGGGTTGAAATCGAACGCCAGCGAATGCACCACATGCTCCAGCGCCGCCTGGAACGTGACCTGATGATTAACACCATTTCGACCACGTTTATCAACCTGCCCTTTGAACAAGTGGAAAAAGGCATTCGAGCGGTACTCTATACCATCGGTGAGCAGCTCAGCGCGGATCGGGGCTACATTTTTCTATACGAAGGGAGCAGCGCTGGGCGAGATACCAGCATAATGTCTTTGACCCACTACTGGGGAGCGGAGGGCGTTCCTTTTCAAAATCCTTACCCGGAAGGGCTTATTCCAACGCATTTTCCCTGGCTGAATACCCGTATCACCAGCCAGGAAACGGTCATGCTCTCCCGGATTGGAGATTTGCCGCCTGAAGCCAGTGCGGAATACGCCGAATGTCAGCGGTTGGGGATTCAATCGCTGTTTTTGGTGCCGCTGGCGTATACCAGTGAGCCGATTGGCTGTCTGGGATTCGATGCTATTCGACAGGCGCGTGACTGGTCGCTTGATGATATTCCTTTCCTGCAAATGATTGGTGAAATCCTGACGACGACCCTGGTGCGCCATGCTGCCGAAAAAGCCGAACGGGAACAGCGCCTGATGACCGAAGTGATCGCCAACATCACGGCGCGGCTCAACAGTGGCGCAGAGTTAAAGCCGGCGTTGGACAACATCTTGGAACGATTGGCGCAGGTGATTCCCTATCATGTCGCAGATGTTTCCCTCATCGAGGGAGGTATCAGCCGGGTGATCGGTTTTCGTTACCACGGGGAAGACAAGCTACAGGATAATCGCTTAAAGATAGAACTTCCGGTCAAGTCCACATCCAATTTGCGCCGTATGGTCGAAACGAAATCCACATTGATTATCTCGGATGTGAAGCAAGACCCGGATTGGGTGGATGTGGAAGATGTCGTGATGTTTCATGGGTATCTGGGAGCGCCGATCATCCTTAATAGAGAGGTGATTGGATTTTTGCATCTCCTCAGCGACCATGCCGATGCGTTTTCACCCGACCAGGCGCGTCGCTTGCAGATTTTTGCTGCACAGATTGGCAGCGCAATTCGGAACGCCTGGTTATTTGATTCGGTGCAGCGTCACGCAACGGAACTGGAGCAGCGTGTCCTTGAGCGCACGGTGGAAGTGGAATACCAGCGGCGGCAGCTCAAGGCGATTCTGGATGGCATTGATGAGGGGGTAATGGGCGCACTGCACTATGCCCCAGGCAGTATTATCCCCCAAACTCGCTACGTCAATCCTGCGATGGAGCAGCTATTGGGCTTCGGAGTGGATGATTGGGACGTGTATAAGGCCCGCAGTGAAACCTACACACCTGAAGAATTCGACGCGATTTTGGACGAAGTTGACCAGGCTTTGAGGCGCAACCAGGTATGGCACAAGGAATTGAAACTGCGGCGACGGAACGGCACTGAGTTTGACGCAGCAGTGACGGTTGCTCGTATCTCGGCGGTTGAGGATGAGATTACTCCCAGTCGGGTGATGATCGTGCGTGATATCAGCCAGACAAAGGCGCTGGAAGCGCAAAAAGCGCGTTTCGTGGTAAATGCTGCCCACGAACTGCGAACCCCAATCACCAATATTAAGACGCGCCTTTACCTGATCGACAAGAAGCCGGAAGAGTTCGGCATGCACCTGAAGGTGATCTCTAATGTGACCGAAACCATGCGCGACCTGATCGAGAAAATGCTGGATATCTCGCGTTTTGAACATGGGGTTATCGCGCTGGAAAAGCAAACGATCACCGTCGAAACGCTGGTGCGAGCAGTTACCCAGGAACAGTCCGGCGAAGCGGAAAACAAAGACGTGACCCTGGTGACTGAACTGCCGGAAGCGCCGCTACGGATGAACGTGGATGTGGTGCGGATCAAACAGGTGCTGACGAATCTGGTCACGAATGCGATCAACCACACCTCGGCGGGCGGCACCATTACACTTTCTTCCAGCTCTGAAGATGGGTCTATTCTCCTGAAAGTGCGGGATACTGGAATCGGCATCAAACCGGAACACCTGCCGCATCTGTTTGAGCCGTTTTATCAGGTGGAAGGGCGCGACGGCGGGTTAGGCCTGGGATTGAGTATCACCAAAGAGATTGTCGAACTGCATGGCGGGGCGCTGGACGTGGAAAGCGAGTTCGGCCAGGGGAGTTGCTTTACAGTGCGGCTGCCGAAGATGCCCAACTAACGGGTGGATACCACAAAAACCGGCTTGTAAACCCCATAAGTTAGGGGGTGTGGTTGCCACCATTCCAGCGGCATAATAAAATCAGGTTTCAGTGGTTAGTTCCTGGTTGTCAGGTTTCAGTGTGGAGGGGGTTGAAATACCGGGAAAGGTGTTCCAACTCTCCCTATTGGGCATCCCTACATCGGGGGCATGGTAGAGATATATAATGGCGTGTCCGGTTCAGCAGACGATCTGTCTTGTTGACACACGATTTCGTGGATAATGCTTGTGTTGTTCGTTGGGGATTTATTCCTCAATGCGGAATTTTGCTGACGACCAGCGACTGACCACCGAGCGCTCACCACTCTTTGCCGAAAAGCATGTATACAGGGGTACGCTAGATGAACGACGATTTTCATATATCCCACCACCCCAAACAAGAAGAAAAAGCCCTGCTTTCCCTGGAAGGAATCCTGCTGGAACGCCGCCATCAGCGTGAATACATCCAGAAACAAACGACGATGTTTGTGGAGTCGCTGTTTGCCGCGCTGCGCACTGTGATCTATGAATGCCGGGAACGCGGGCTGACGGAATTGGGCGAACCGCGCCTGATTGACCACCCGGCGGGTGGCAACCGGCGGGCGCTGCAAATCCCGATTGAAGATTGGAGCGTGATTTTTGTCCCGCTGGTGGGGGAGGCGTGGCCGAACTTCCGCGATGACGCACGAATCCCCGGTTCAGCCTTCAAGGAACTGTGCGGGCGGATCGCGGTGTTTATCGGCAATGAACCTGCCACAACGTCTTTTTATGATTTCCTGATTTTGCCCAACGGCTCCTGGTTTGCCTGGGGGTACGGCTGGCCGCGCCAGGAATCCACTTTTAAAAGCACCGATTTCCGCCTGCTGGCGTTTGAAATTATCGAAAGTTTCGTCAAGGACATCCACACGACCTGGCGTATCCGCGTGGAGACGGAACTGAGTATGGCGATGGATTCCCGCAAACGCGCGTATGTCTTTGGCCTGCCGGGGGATGAATAATGGCGTATACACCGATGCAGTTAGCGGAAGCCTTCATCAAAACCGGCGAACTGGCGGACGCGCTGGACGCCCTCAACCAGCAGCTTGAAACCGACCCTGACCACGAGATGGCGCGGCGGCTGCGGGCGCAGGTGATCGCCCGGATGCCAGGGGAAGCTAATTTGCGGGCGGCGCTGGCTGACCTGGATCGCATCGCTACCCCCACGCCTGCCGACTCCCTGTGGCGGGTGGTGACGCTGGAACAGTTGGGCGACACTGTCGCTGCGACTCAGGCCGCTGCGGACGCGCACGCAGCCCACCCGGATGACCGGGCGCTGGCGGAACGCCTGTTTTACCTGTATTTACGCGGGAAGGATTTCGCGGCGGGGCGGCGTCTGCTGAATGCCATGCCGCGTACCTGGAACTGGCTGCACAAGGCTGGCGACCTTGCGACGGAAGACGGTCATACTGAAGATGCGCCCGGTTACTATACGGCGGCGCTGGCCGATCTCGAGCAGCAGTTCCCGCCGACAGATGATTTCGGGCAGGGAATCCGGGCGATGATTCTGGCGGCACGAGCGCGGGTCTATGCCACACTCGGCCAGATGGCGCAGGCCGATAGCGACTATGCGGCGGCGATGACACTCATCCCTGATGACCCGATGCTCCCGTTCTGGCGCGGCTTTGTCGCCGCTGACCGAGGATACACGGAACTGGCAGGTGAACTCTGCCGGGCTGCCTTCGCGCTGGCGAACGAAACGTTCAAGAAACAGATGCGCGATACCCTGGCGACTTTCCACGCACAGGGGCGCTACACTGCTTTAACCGCTTCCTGAATGTGTGTTTCTACCGCGAGGCTGCGCCGGGGAATGTCCAGGCCAGTGCCTCCGGTAAAACGCTGCGGAAACCGACTAATCCATGACCGCTGCCGATGGTCTGGAAATCGTAGGCCGTATCCGAGCGGTTTTCCAGGATGTCACGCAGACTGTCCGCCGGTTTCAGAAAACGTGCTCTTGCTTCGTAGCGCCCCACCGACTGGAAAATGCGTTTGGGCAGCAGTTCTGCGCCTTCAAAACGGGGGATATATTCCCGCAGCAGGTCTTCCGAAGCGCCCTTGCCCAGCGGCGGCGAAATCATCATCAGGCGTGAAAACACCGCCGGATTACGCAGCGCGGCATGAGCTGCCGCCACCGCGCCCACCGCCACGCCACCCACGCCGAGCGTATTCGAGTCAATCCGGTACGAGGTCTGCACCAGGGGCAGCACTTCGGTTAAGGTCGAAAGGTAGTGCTTGTCGTTGCTGATGTATTCGCGGATGCGTTCGGCTTGCGTGCCGCTCTGCACCATCACAATCACCACCGGCTGCATTCGCTGGTGTTTGATGAGCGCGTTGGCGATGTACTGCACCTGAAGCGGCCCCACTGCCCACTGGCCGTCCTGCAAAATCAGCAGCGGATAGGCCAGACCGCTCTTTTCGTAGCCGGGCGGTGTGTACACCCATAGTTTACGCCCCTTGAATCCCAGTTGGGTGCTGTCCAGTTCGTGTTCGTAGACTGTCCCGCGCTGTACGGCTTTGAGCGCCGACCAGTCCGGGAACGGACGCGCTTTATCCATCCGCAGCACCGAGACGGTCTGCTGGGCGGTCTGCATCCGCAGCGGGTTACGCGGGTCGGGTCGCCAGTGGTTTTGAACACGACTCACCACATCGCGTTCGGTGGCGAGAGGCGTAAGCGGGTCATCTATCGCCAGCAGGTAATCCAACAGGTCATCCGGGGCGAAGGTGCGCATCACATACCAGAAGGTCGTGCCTTCCAGGTTGGTCATCTCCGCGAAGGGGGGATCGGCTTTGATGGTATCGAGGTTCAACGCCACACTGCGCTGCGCCCCCAGGCTGCTAAAGACGAAGGTCGCAATATCCCCTTCGACCCAGGGCCATTCGGGGCGCTCCAAGAGCAGTTCATCCACCAGGGTTTGTCGCGCACCGCTGGAAGGCGCACGTTTCGCGTCGTCAAGAAAGGCTTCAAAAGAGTTCCACCGGGGCATTCGTTTTGCTCCTTCTGCGCTTGAAAAGCCACCATGCTGTTATTTTAGCACTGTGTTGCCGGAAAGCCTAACGCATTCCGGCGTTTGGGGTATATGGGAGGGAAAACCAGCGGATGGGAAGGCCAATCAACCGCAATTATCAGTTCATTCGATAGACAGCCAGTTTTCAATTGTCCGCCCGGTTGAGAACGTAATATCCGGGCGTTTGAGCATAGATGCCAACAGTTCGCGGGCCAATTTCGCGTCGTCGGCGTTCTGACCGCGCATCATCTCGTACAAGCGCATAGCAATGAGCCGCTGCCGGTCAGGGCCAATCTGAAGTGTCAGGTTGATGACCTCATCTCTGAGTTTGCTGATTTCGGGGATGGGCGCTTCGGGGATGACGGGCATCACTTTGGGCAACGGGACGGACGACGGGAGAACTGACAGCGCCGTAGTTAACCGTCCGATAGCATCATTATCCTGGCGCTCGAAATCCACCATCTGAATTTTCTGCAATTCCACCGGTATCTGCCGGTAGTTGACCGGCTCAATTTCGACTGGCAGGATGCGCTTGTTGAGGGCGGTAGCATACATATATTCCAGGTGACAGGGTTGAGACTGGAGATACCCTGGAGAAATCATAGCGATAATCAGGTCGGCCTTCTGAATTTGCTCAATAATCACGTCCCACCAATGCTGCCCTTGGAGGATGTCCTGATCGAAGTTAACCGTATGTCCCATGCTGGTCAATACTTGTGTGATGTCATCCACACGATTGCGATTGGTTTTACGGTAGCTGATGAAGATACGTAAATTATTTTTCAACTTCGCGTCAGATGATTCTGGTTTAAGTAAAGCTGGTTCAACGCGGGTAGGTTGCTTTGGCGAATCATCTCTATTGATGAATAAATCTGGTGCGCCCGGCATGAGCGGATACTGACGGATAGGCGAATTCAGAAGGATATTCAGATGCTTGACACAGCTATTTTGCAGTTGGGTACGCGCTTTAAGATTAAGATCTTCACCTTCCAGTGCAGCTACTATCGTATCCGCCAGCCCGACCAATTCAAACGGCAAGATGGAATGTTCTGTCTGGCGCACCGCAACATAAGGCACAATATAGTCGGCCATCATCTGGATAACTGGTGTTATCGCGCCACGTAAATAGATAATCACCGGCCATTGTGAATCAGTATAGTGTCCGGTGATATTTGGGTCATAATTCGGGAATACAGCACCGACAAAGGCCTTATAAATCTCTCCATACGCCTTAACCCACGTCTCCAGGTGGCGCGGTGTATCCTCAGCAACATATTGGGATGTAGGAATTATTTCCCCGGTAATGATGAGAATGTTAAAATCGGCTAGCTTACGAGCCAAAAGCCCCAGGGCATTCGGTTCAGTTCTTAATGTCGGCCAGGATTCGAGAACAACCGGCGCATGGACTTTCGCTAATCGGAGAAGGAATTCTTCCAATCGCTGCTCATACATATCCATAGTTGGTACTAACCATTTCGCTAAAGCTTTGGCTCATTACGCATAAAGGTAAATTTTATTGCAAACACAGGCACAATTGCAACATTAAGCGATAAAGAGTGTTGGTACGTCTGTACTGCGGCGGATAATCTCCACACCACTAGCCAACACGCCCCGTTTCCGTTTATAATGCCGGTAATGTTGATGCAGATAAAGGAGCATTGCCGCCCACACAACCGGAGGGAAGATAGCGCATGGCCCTATGCCCAGCGTAGGGTGACGCGGTGGCGGTTGCTCACCTCACGGTGAGTCTAATCCCCAACATGGGGAGAAAAGCGACAGATCAGCGGGTGCCGCCGGGGCGTTTCCACCGTCCCTGGTCTCAATTCCTCCGACAACTAAAGCGAACCGGAAAACCAGCGGGTAACGGCTGCGACAGGCGGGGAGCATGTGGACAGGGTTTCGGCTTGAGGGCTGCTCAGGCGTGATTCCCGGCAGGTTGGCCGCCCTGGCAGGGCGCGGTTAATCTGTGCCTACACCCGATCTCAAAACGGAGGATTCCCTATTATGTGTGGTATTGTCGGTTATATTGGCACGCAGGACGCCGCGCCTATCGTGATGGACGGTTTGCAGCGCCTCGAATACCGGGGTTACGACTCGGCGGGCGTGGCGGTCATCAACGGCGGCGCGATTCATATCCGGCGTGATGTGGGCAAACTGTCGAACCTGCGGCAGCGGCTCGTTGAAAGCCCGGTCAGCGGGCAGATCGGTATCGGACATACCCGCTGGGCGACACATGGTGCTCCGGCGGAACGCAACGCCCATCCCCATATCAGCATGGGCGGCGATTTCGTCGTCGTGCATAATGGCATCGTGGAAAATTACCTGGAACTACGAGCCGAATTGATGGCCGAAGGTGTCACCTTCCAGTCCGACACGGATACGGAAGTGATTGTCCAGTTGATTGAACGCTTCGCCCACAACGGCGCAGCGGGCAACCTGACCGAAGCCACCCGCAAAGCCGCGAACCTGCTGACTGGCGCTCACGCGATTGTCGTCATGAGCAAGCAGCATCCCGATGAGATGGTGGCGGTACGCATCGGCAACGCCGGGGGCGTGGCGGTGGGTCTGGGCGTGGATGAGAACTTCGTCGCCTCGGACATCCCCGCCATCCTGGAACACACGCGGCGGATGATCTTCCTCGAAAGCCGCCAGATGGCAACCATCACCGCACAAAACGCCACCGTGCAAACGCTGGACGGCACAGCCATCACGCCGGAAATTCACGACATCCCCTGGGACCCGGTGAACGCCGCCAAAGGCGAGTACAAACACTTCATGCAGAAGGAGATTTTCGAGCAAGCCCGCAGCATCACCGATACGATTCGCGGGCGGGTGGACTTTGAACATAGTGAAGTCTTGCTGCCCGACCTCCACCTGACAGCAGAACAGGCGCGGCAGATCAGTCGGGTGGTGACGGTGGCCTGTGGCACGAGCTACTACAGCGGGCTGGTGGGCAAGTTCTATATCGAGCAGTTGGCGCGGCTGAATGTGGAAGTGGATTACGGCAGTGAGTACCGTTACCGTGACCCGATCATTGACGAACGGGCGGCGGTGCTGGCGATCACGCAGAGCGGGGAAACGGTGGATACGCTGGCGGCGATGGAAGAAGCCCGCGAGAAGAAGGCGATCCTGTGGAGCATCGTGAATACTATCGGCAGCCAGGCCATGCGGATGAGTAACGGGACCATCACCATGAACGCCGGGCCGGAAATCGGCGTGGCTTCCACCAAAGCGTTTACATCGAGCATCGTGGCGCAGTACCTGCTGGCGCTCTACCTGGGGCAGTTACGCGGGGTGCTGACGCCGGAACAGCGGCGGGCGCATACGCACGATCTGGCGCGGCTGCCCGATTTGGTCGGACGGACGCTGGAAAACGACGCGGCGGTGCATGACCTGGCGCAGCAGCTTTACCCCTATACCGACTTCCTCTACCTGGGGCGCGGCATCAACTACCCAATTGCGCTGGAAGGGGCGCTCAAGCTCAAGGAAATCAGCTACATCCACGCCGAAGGCTATCCGGCGGGCGAGATGAAACACGGGCCCATCGCGTTGATTGACGAACACATGCCGGTGCTGGTGATCGCCCTCAAGGACGCGCTCTACGACAAGATGCTGAGTCAGATTGAGCAGGCACAGGCGCGGGGTGGTCGGGTGATCGCGGTAGCGACGGAGGGCGACACACTGATGGCGGAGAAGGCCGACCATGTGCTGTATGTGCCGGATGTGCCGCCGCTGCTCGGCCCGATTATCTCGGTGCTGCCGCTGCAACTGCTGGCCTACCACATTGCGGCTTTCCGGGGCGCGGACGTTGACCAGCCGCGTAACCTCGCTAAAAGTGTGACAGTGGAATAATAGTTCACAGGCGCGGGGCATGGCACATCATGCCCGCCTGAAAATAACGTTGGTTGACGACCAGCGAACTACTGGAAGAGCGTTGCAAGGCTTCAGTAATCTTTTCGCACAGCCTGACACACCGAGTAGCGAACCCAAAACTCGCGGACAAGCCCACAGAATAGACTGTTTTATTCGATTTAATTGCCTTGAAGATTCCTTCAGGGCATAATCGGTTGGTCTAATTTTGAGTTATTCGGAGTGCTGTGCCGATGTCGCAAATTCGAGTCATTCAATACGGTGTTGGGGCGATGGGAAGCAATATGGTGCAACTGCTCCAGCAGAAACCGCAGGCCAAAATGGTTGGGGCGATTGATATTGATCCAGCCAAGATTGACCGGGATTTAGGGGATGTGTCCGGCCTGGGCAAGAGTCTGGGTATCAAAGTGGGTTATCCCCCCGATGTCGTCCTGGCTGGTGGCGCGGCGGATGTAGTCTTACACGCGACAACCGCCTTTGCGGATGAAGCTGTCCCCCTCATTTTGGGAATACTTAAACACAAAATCAATGTGATTACTATCGCTCAGGAATTGTTCTTCCCGCTCGGAAAAAATCGAGAAAAAGCCGCACAGCTTGATAAAGCTGCCAAAGAAGCGGGTGTGAGTGTCACCGCCTGTGGAATCAATCCCGGTTTCATCATGGATATAATACCCATTGTTGGCTCTTTGCCCTGTTGGGAGGTCGAGCGCGTGACGGCCCAGCGTATTGTGGACTTTTCGCCCTATGGCCCGGATGAGATGAGTCATATTGGCGCCGGTTTGACTGAAGCGCAGTTCCGGGCTGGGGTTGCGCGTGGTGAGATTGGTCACATCGGACTCCTGGAGACGACCGCAATGGTGGCTTATTGCCTCGGCCTGGATATTGATGAACTGAGACAAACGAAAGAGCCGATTATTGCCCGCACTAGGCGCATGACTGATTTTACACAGGTTGAACCGGGGCGGGTTTGTGGTTTCAGACAGAACGTGTTCGGGTTGACGGGTGGGGAAATGCGGTTGGAATTCAGCATGATTGGTCTTTTGGCCCCAAATCCCGATGAGGATGGGGTTCAATTGGGCGATTACACCCGCATTGAGGGCAAACCGAACGTGGATATAAGGATTAAAGAGGAAATTGCCCAGAGAGGTGGTCTGGGAACAGCGGCGGTTGCGGTCAATACTATTCCGCGTGTGATGGCAGCCCCGCCTGGTTTCCATCGTCTCGATCAGGTCGGTTTGCCGCACTATTGGACTGGAAAAGCGGCTCCACAACCTGTTGAGCACATTTCCTATTCGTGAATTTAGGTGAAACGTAGAGTAGAAGTGAAAAGCCCTGTGGTCACTTCATAACCGAGATCGGCGCACACCCATGACCAGCCGCGTAACCTCGCTCAAAGTGTGACGGTGGAATAACCATCTATAGGCGCGGGGCATAATGAGCCATGCCCCGCCTGAAAATGCTGAAATCATGGAAGGGACTTGAGGATAATGACAACCGAAACCGAGAAACCGCGTCTTCGCGAGAAAAAACGTCGCATTACCCAGCGGCGGCGCAGCGGCATTCTGATCCTCTGGATTGGTTTCTGGATTTGTGTGAATATCTTTTTCTTGGTTGGCCCCTGGCTTATCATCCCTCAATTTCAACAGGGAGAAGCCCCAATAATTTCGATTGTCGATGTTATATTTCTGCTGCTGTTTGTCATCAACCTCATCGGCCTGGAGTTGGTCTGGTTCTGGAAGAAAATCGGCCTGTACCTGCTGATCGGTTCAGTTGTGATATTCATCATTCTGGACATACTGCACGTGACCCCCATCCTTTTTACCATGTTCTTTCTTGTGGGTGTGGTTATTCTGTACCTCATTATGCGTATACGCTGGCAGTGGTACGAATGATACCATCCACCTCGCCTCGTACTGGAATGCCGCAAGCGGTATAATAAATCCCAAGTAAAGGGGGAATGATGGCGATTAACCCGGAAACGAAAAAGCGTGGCCTGTTGCTGACAATCTGGCTCGTGTTGATTCTCCTACTCAATCTGTACGGTGTATATAGCAATTGGACGCTGCGCCAGGACTGGCTAGATCACGGACGCAATTACGCCTTTGATCGGGATACGCCGGGAATCATCCCTCTGTTGTTTGTGATTCAGCCCGTTGTGAATATCCTGTGTGTACTGCTGCTCTGGTTCTGGAAAAAAGTGGGGCTGTCCCTGTTCATCGTGTCAGTCGGGGGCGCGTTTATTCTGGTCCTAAGTATCGGTTGGCCGTTGCCGGCGGCGCTGCTCGGTTGGGTGAGTGTGGGCATCCTGTATGCCCTTGTGCGCCCGCGTTGGCAGTGGTTTGAATGACACTAAAAAGGTAATCAATAATGACTTCTTCCCGTGAAAAAATTCTCCGTAAACTCCGTGCCGCCCGCACCCCTTTCCCGGATGCGCCACCGCGCCCCAAACCCTATCTGCCCGTGACCTCGCTGGATGACCTTTCGCCGGAGGGACTGCTGGCGCGCTTCACGCTGGAAATGGAGCGTCTGCAAGGGCAGGTGTTCCCGGTGGACAGCGATGACGACGCCCGTGAGAAAACCGTCGAACTGCTGCAAAGCCATGACGCGACGCATATCCTGGCGTGGCACTTCACCCGGATTCCGGTCAAGAAGCTGCGCGACGCGATTGAAGCCGCCGGAATCACCATCACCCAGCCGGATGTGCAGGATGAGTTCCGCGCCGAGACGATTGAGTCCATTCGAGATGCTCAGGTGGGGCTGACCGGCGTGGATGCCGCTGCCGCCAGTACTGCCACGCTGATCGTCACATCCGGCCCCGGCAAGGGACGGATTCCGACCATGCTCCCCCCGGTGCATCTGGTGGTGATGACGCTTGACCAGCTTGTGCCACGTATCGAAGATTGGGTCGCCCATGAGCGTGCCCATAACCTGGACTCCATACGGAACGCGGCCAACGTTGCCTTCATCTCCGGCCCCTCGCGTACCGGCGACATTGAAATGGAACTGGTCTTAGGGGTGCATGGGCCGGGACAGGTACAGGTCGTCCTCCGGCGTTAGGCTATGGCTGTATTTTTCGCGGCGGTTCGCCTACAATCGGGGCGTATCGTTAATTTATAAATGATTGCCCGTGAGACACCCCGTATGGGGAGTTTGTAGGGCCGCAATAATACTGTTTAAGAAAATGATCGAGAAAAGGTAAAAGTGAGATGCCTATCTAAGCCCTCATCCTTAATCCTTCTCCCTGAGGGAGAAGGACTTGGTACACGAGGACTCCGTTTTTCTCCCCTCGCCCTGAGGGAGAGGGGCCGGGGGTGAGGGTATTCAGGGCAATACATCCTCAAACCGTTACGTGATTAAATTCTTAACTTTCATTATTTCACATGCAAATTGTATTATCATATTCATTTTTATCATGCCCTACCGGGAAAATGCCGTTTTCACAAATAAATCGGGATACAAGGACAGCGTTAAATCTATGATTCGTTTTGGTACCGACGGCTGGCGAGCCGTCATCGCAGATACGTTTACCTTCGCCAATCTCCGGCTGGTCGCGCAAGCGGTAGCCGATTCAATTAACCAGCAATACACCGGGAGCGGGCAACCAGAAGTCGTCATCGGCTATGACACCCGCTTTCTGTCAGACCGTTTCGCGGCGGAAGCAGCGCGGGTGCTGGCTGGAAACAACATCATCGCCTGGCTGACACGCACCGATGCGCCTACCCCCGCCATCTCCTACAACGTGAAAGAAAAGGGGGCACAGGCGGGTGTCGTGATTACCGCCAGCCACAACCCGCCGCGTTACAACGGCTTCAAGCTCAAAGCGCCGTATGGTGGCAGCGCCACCGCTGAGGTCTGCGCCCTGGTGGAAGAAGAACTGGAACGGATGCAGCGCGAAGCACGTGGCCCGAACATGATGGACTACCAGAAGGCGATTGACGCCGACTTAATCCGGCGCTTCGATCCCTCGTGGAGCTACTACCAGCATCTTGCCACACTGACCGACCTGGATGAAATTTCGCAGGGTGAACTGCGCGTCGTCGCGGATGCCATGTGGGGGTCGGGGCGCGGAGCGTTCATGAGCATTCTAGCGCGTTCCCGCTGCCATGTCTCCGAGATTCGTGGTGCGCTCAATCCGGGTTTCGGCGGCATTCACCCCGAACCCATCGCCCGTTACCTCAACGACCTGGTGGCGGCGGTACAGCAGACTCAGGCCGACGTGGGGCTGGCGACAGACGGCGACGCGGATCGCATTGGCGCGGTGGACGCGCATGGCAACTTCGTAGACCCGCATCACGTGTTCGCGCTGGTGCTGCGCCACCTGATCGAGACTCACGGCCAGCGCGGCGACGTAGTCAAGACCGTCTCCACCACCTTTATGATTGATGCTCTGGCGGCGGCCTATGACCTCAAAGTGCATGAAACGCCGGTAGGCTTCAACCATATTGCGGACCTGATGCTGGCGAATGATGTGCTGATGGGCGGCGAGGAAAGTGGCGGTATCAGCATTCGCGGCCATATCCCGGAAGGCGATGGTATCCTCATGGGGCTGCTGCTGCTGGAAGTCATGGCCGAAAAAGGCGCGCCGCTGCATGAAATCGTGGCGGATTTCCAGGCGACCTATGGGCCAGCGCACTATGGCCGGATTGACACCCGGCTTGACCACCAACTCCCCAAGAAACAGATGGTACAACTGCTGGTGGATGCCGCCCCGAAACAGGTGGGTGGCGAGGCCATCACCCAGGTGGACACGCTGGACGGCGTGAAGTTCTACCTGGCAGACCGTAGTTGGCTGCTGATCCGGCCCAGTGGCACGGAACCAGTGCTGCGTGTTTATGCCGAAGCCCGCACGCCGGATTTCCGGGATGAACTGCTTCAACTCGGCAGTTCGCTCGGCAAACGGGTGACGCAGCCGGTGTAAATCCCCTGGCCTCTAGCTACTGGCTGATTACGCCGTTAGACGTATATTTTTGAGATGGGCGAGGCCCCCCTCGCCCCTACAGAACCTCATCGTAGGGACGCCCTTCTGGACGTCCGCTGGACTAACCACTGAAAACTGACAACTGACAACCCAGAGAGGCCAACACGCATCTGATGCACACCTTACCCTTTGACAAACCCGGACGTTTCTACAAAGGCAATCTCCATACCCACTCGACCATATCCGATGGGCGGCTCACCCCGGAAGAAGTCTGTAAGCTCTACGCCAGCCTCGGCTATGACTTCATCGCCCTGACTGACCACTTCATGGAACAATTCAACTTTCCGGTGGCTGATACCCGCGCTTTCCGCACCGAAACATTCACGACACTGTTCGGGGCGGAACTGCACGCCGGGCAAACCGAGTTGGGGCAGTTATGGCACATTCTGGCCGTCGGTCTCCCGCTGGACTTCGCGCCAACCCCGCCCGACGAAACCGGCCCGGAGATCGCAGCACGGGCGCTGGCTGCCGGGGCGTATGTCGCCGTCGCGCATCCCGCCTGGTATCACCTGACCGAAACGGATGTCCTCTCGTTAGGGCCGGATGTCCACGCAATCGAGATTTTTAACGGCACATCCCACGACCACAACGACGCGGCGGATAGCTGGCCGATCATGGATGTCCTGCTGGAACGCGGCTATCGCTATACCGCCTGCGCCACCGACGACGCCCATATCCGCCGGTCACGTGGCGATGTCGGGTTGGGCTGGGTGCAGGTCAAAAGTGAGTCACTCGACCCCGACGCGCTGCTGGCGGCGCTCAAGGCCGGGCATTATTATTCCAGCACTGGCCCGCAGATTTTCGATGTACAGGTCAAACGGGGCGCGAAAATCACCATACACAGTTCTCCGGCGGAGCGCATCTTTGTGGTGGGCAACGGCTATGAAGCACTGAGCGCCTTCGGCAACGGGATTCGGGAAGCCGAATTTGACCTGAGCCACTTTGACAGTCCCTACTGTCGTGTGATTGTGCGCGATAAGAATGGTGGGCGTGCCTGGTCGAATCCCATCTGGTTCTGATAGTCGAATCGTGAATTTCTGAGAGGAGCGCCTGATGGAACACCAATCGCCAACCAATGTCCACCTTCGCCTGTGGTCAAAGGATGACCTGTCGCTCCTGGAACGGCTCATGGGCGACCCGGCCATGACCGTGTATCTCGAAGGGCCGGAGTCTCCCGAACAGATTCGCAGTCGCCATGATCGCTACTGTCGCCTCAGTGACACCGACAAAGGGCTGATGTATGTCATCGTCGTGGGCGCGGCGGGGGTGGCGGCGGGGTCAGTTGGTTACTGGGAGACGGAGTGGCAAGGGCAAACAGTCTGGGAAACCGGGTGGAGCGTGCTGCCCGAATTCCAGGGGCAGGGCATCGCTACGAAAGCGACTATGCTGGTGGTGGAGCTGGTGCGCCGCCTCGACAGATACCGCTTCCTTCATGCTTTCCCTATGGTGACAAATGGCGCATCGAACGCGGTCTGCCGCAAGGCCGGTTTCACCCTTCAGAGCGAAGTTGAACTCGAAGCATGGCGCGAGCCGGGGAAAATGCTGCGGTTCAACGACTGGCGTCTCGACCTGTCTGCCGACCAACAATAGCCTTACGGATACCGCACCAGTCGGCGCTGACGGATCACATATACCCGATCCATCTGATCGAGCAGCACCCGCCGGTGAGTGAACACCAACAGGCTTTGCCCTGTCGTGGATTGCAGAATCGTCTCCATCACAGCATGTTCGGTGATAGGGTCGAGGTTGGCGGTGGCCTCATCCAGAATCAGGATGGGCGCGTTTTTCAGCAATACCCGCGCCAGAGCAACTCGCTGCCGCTCCCCGCCACTGAGTTGTGAACCATCTTCCCCCACCAACGTATCGTAACCCTCCGGCAGTGAGAGAATGAAGTCGTGAATCTGCGCCTGTTGTGCCGCCGCCTCGACTTCTGCCTGAGTCGCACCGCTGCGGGCAATGCGGATATTCTCGCGGAGGGTGGTGTTAAACAGGTGGGTGCGCTGTGTCAATACGCCGAACATATCGCGCACATCGGCCTGGCGGTAATCGCGTAGGTCACGCCCCCCTAACCGGATACGCCCCGTGTCGTAGTCCCAGAAGCGCAGCAGAATATTCACCAGCGTGGATTTCCCCGCGCCGCTTTCGCCCAGAATCGCGATGCGTTCACCCGGTTGCAGCGTCAGTGACACCCCCTCTAAAATGGCGGGTTCATCTGCGGCGTAACGGAACGCCAAATCGTGGATTTCGAGTGATGGCTGGTCGGGGAAGGGCGCGGGGTCTGCCGGGTCGGTCACGACGGGCGGCAGGTCGGCCAGTTCAAACAGCCGCCGGGCGGCGTGGGCATTCTCTCCCAGGTGAACCGCCGCCCCCGCCAGCGGCATAAACGCCTCAAAAGCCGCAATCGTCGCCAGCGCCGCCGTCGCCAGATACACGCCCTCAATACGCGGAATCGCGACGACCAACACCGCCAGGGCTGCGCCGTTGGTCAGCAGCACCGTCAGCGCCAGTTGCAGGGCGTCAAACCGTGCCATGCGCCGTTCTTCGGCCACAAGCCCCTGGTTCAGCACACGAATTTTCTCCAGTTGCGGCCCATCCTGCCCGTAAACCAGCGTCTCCGCCATCCCCTGGATATGGTCAACCAGCGTTGCGGCCAGTTCCGCCCGCCCGGCCACCCGGCCACCGCCCGCGTTTTCGCTCCCCCACCACGCCAACAGTGGAATCAGGATGCCCGCCGCCAGCATAAAAACCAGTGCCGCCAGCGCGATCAGCGGGTCGAACCGGTTGAGGAACAGCGTGAGCAGCAGCGCCAGGATAACGGCGGTCAATGGGGGCGCAACCGCCCGCAGGTACAGATTTTGCAGGCTCTCAATGTCGTCAATCACCCGGCTGAGTAGATCGCCGCTGCGCGCCGAAACCAACCGCGCCGGGGCGAGGGGTTCAATCGCTTTGTAGAATTCGACGCGCAGGTGCGCCAGCAGGCGAAACGTGGTTTCATGGGAAACCAGCCGTTCCAGGTAGCGAAACACGCCGCGCGCGATGCCGAAGAAACGCACGCCCACCACTGCCACGCTGAGTTCGGCAATCGAGGGTTGCAGCGCCGCTTTGGAAATCAGCCAGGCGGAAGTCGCCATCAGGCTCACACTGCTGGCGATGGTGAGAACGCCCAGCAGCGTCGCCAGCGCCATGCCCCGCCAGAATGGGAGCGCCAGCCGCAGGACGCGCAGCAAGGGGTTACGCTTCATCTGTTGTCCCCCTATCACTGTGGACGAGACGCGCATACGCCCCGCCCGCCGCCAGCAGTTCGGCGTGACTCCCCTGTTCAATGACTGTTCCCGCATCCATCAACAGGATAGTATCGGCGTGGATCGCGGTACTCAGGCGGTGGGTAATCAACAGCACGGTGCGCCCCGCCGTCACCCGGTCAAGTTCCCGCATAATGTCGGCTTCATTGGCCGGGTCAAACTGCGAGGTTGGCTCGTCCAGAATCAACAGTGGCGCGTCGCGCAGCAAGGCGCGTGCCAGCGCGATTCGCTGGACTTGCCCGCCGCTCAGTCGTAAACCCCGTTCGCCACATACGGTCTGATACCCCTGGGGAAGTTGCCTGATAAATTCGTGTGCCCCGGCAGCCTGGGCGGCTGCGATCACCTGGGAGTCTGTGGTGTCGGGACGGCTGAAACGGATATTTTCGGCAATCGTTGTGTTGAACAGGTACGGCGATTGCGATACCCAGGCGATACGTTCCCGCCATGCCTCGGCAGGAATCCGCGCTAAGTCCACACCGTCCACCGTGATCCGCCCCGAGTCCGGCTCGATAAAGCGCAGCAGCAAATTGGCAATGCTGGTCTTGCCGCTCCCACTCGCGCCCACCAGCGCGACTCGCTTCCCCGGCGCAATCTCCAAAGAAACCTCCTTCAGAGCGGGGCGGTTCTCCGCGCCATACGCCAGCGACACGCCCTCAAAACGGATGCGCAGAACAGACGGAACGGGCAGCGCGTCCGCGTGGGCGGTATCCGGCAGCGGGGTATCCAGCACTTCAAACAGGCGCTCCGCCGCCGCCTTGCCCTCGGTGGCGTTGTGGAATTTCGCGCCCAACGCCCGCAGCGGCAGGTAAAACTCCGGCGCAATCACCAGCAAAAAGAGCGCCTGTTCAAACGTCATACCGCCGTTCAACAGGCGAAGGCCGATTTCGACAGCCACAATCGCCACACTCAGCGTCGCCAGCATTTCCAGCGTGAAGGCGGAGATAAAGGCCACGCGCAGCACCCGCATCGTGGCTTCCCGGAACTGTCCGGTGATCCGCCGGATGGTCTCGATCTGGTACTGGCTGCGGTTGAATAACTTCAGCGTTGTGAGTCCCTGCATCACATCCAGGAAGTGCGCCCCCAGGGTGCGCATCTCGGCAAACTGGCGTTTTGCCAACGCCCCTGACGCCATGCCAATCAACGCCATGAAGAATGGGATCAGCGGCGCAGTCACCAACAGCACGGCAAACGTCAGGAGGTCAACCGGCAGCACGACCAGCAGAATCACCACCGGGAGAAACACGGCGCTGAAGATACCCGGCAGGTAATCCCGGTAGTAGCCGTCCAGTTTTTCAATACCCTCGGTGGCGCTGAGTACCAGGTCGCCGCTGCGTTCCATCTGGCGGTACGCCGGGCCAAGTGCGTACAGGTGGGTGATGAATCGTTCTCGCAGTCTGTTTTTCACCTGGATTGCCAGCCGCGCCGCCGCCGCTGCCCCGCCATAGGTCAGGATAGCCCGCAGCCCCACGATGACCGCCAGCAGCAGCAGGGCGGACGACACCCCCGCCAGATTCTCGCCGCCCAGGAACACCCGCTGAATCACCTGACTCAGCAGTACGGCCTGGACGATAATTACCAGTCCCAGCAGCGCGTTCGCGCCCAGGCTGGTGATGAGTGCGCCGCGTGCATGGCGGGCTTCCTGAAACAGCCGTTGGTCAAGGCTGCGTTTTCGCGGTGGGGTAGATGGTGGCATGATGGGTTAGAGATAGCGAACAATAAAAAACATTATCCCTGCCCGACGTGGAATCGGACAAGGATAATCGGAGGATTCAGAGCGGAGTCTAATATTCCAGGTGGCTTTCTGAGGTCAGCCGTTTGCGGAATGTCCAGTACGTCCAGGCCTGATACGCCAGCACAATCGGCACCAGCGTCAGCGCGATGACCGTCATCACCTGGAGAGTGTAAAAGCTGGACGACGCATTATAGATCGTCAGGTTAAACTCTGCGCCCAGGCTGCTCGGCATGACGCGCGGGAACAGTGTCCCGAAGATCAGCGCCACCACGCCCACAATCGTCAGCGCTGTACCGGCAAACGCCCGGCCAAACTGCGCCTTAAAGACGAAATAGCCCGTCGCCAGCAGCCCGCCTACCGCTGCCACCAGTCCCAGCACATTCGCCGGGTTCAGGTTGTCCAGGATGTCGGTTTCAAAGGCGCTCAGGACGACGAAGACCACCGCGATCAGCGTGACCGGCAACCAGAAACGCCGCGCGATCTGGCCCGCCCGCTCCTGAACGGTATCGCCGGCCTTCATTTCCAGGAACAGCGCGCCGTGCAGGATGAACAGCGTCAGCGTGACCAGCCCGCCCACCAGCGAATACGGGTTGAGCAGGTCGAAGAACGTCCCGACATAGGTCATCGTGCCGTCAATCGCCACGCCGCGCAGGATGTTGCCGAAGGCCACGCCCCACAGCAGCGCCGGGAGGGCGCTCCCGATGAAGATCGCCCAGTCCCACAATGCCCGCCAGCGGGGGGCGTTATCTTTGCTGCGGAACTCGAACGCCACGCCGCGCACTATGAGCGCGATCAGAATGACAAACAGCGCCAGGTAGAAGCCGCTGAACAGGGTCGCGTACCAATTGGGGAACGCCGCGAACATCGCGCCGCCCGCCGTCAGCAGCCAGACTTCGTTGCCATCCCACACCGGGCCAATGGTGTTGATGACCAGACGCCGCTCACGATCATTCTTAGCGACGAACGGCAGCAGAATCCCGACTCCGTAGTCAAAGCCTTCCAGGAAGAGAAACCCGGTAAACAGCACCGCGATCAGCAGGAACCAGAGTGATTGTAATGCCTGATAGTCCATGATTTGCTCCCTTAGTATGCGCCTTCGCGGCGTGCTTGACCTGCGCTGTGCGATTCGCCAGTTCCCGACCAGGGAATCAGCATGTCGCTATCATCCATGTTGTGGCGGGCGAATTTTTGCAGCAGATAGATGTCCGCGATCATCAGCAGGCCATAGATGACGGTGAAGCCGATGAGCGAAATCCACAGCATTTCCACCGTGACATTGGGCGATACGGCCTGGTCAATCGTCATCAACCCCTGCACAATCCAGGGCTGGCGTCCGACTTCGGTCAGCATCCACCCGGTAGAGTTCGCCAGATACGGCAGGATAATGGCGGGGATGAGCAGGCGCAGCAGCCATTTCCCTTTGCCATTCCCCAGGCGCTTATTGATAAACAGGTAAGACCCCACCAGGCTCAACAGGAACATCACAGCGCCCGCGCCAACCATCGCCCGGAAGCTCCAATAGGTCAGCCAGATGGCCGGGGGTACATAGTCGCCCGGCCCATACGTCTTTACGTACTCGGCCTGCAATTGGTTGATGCCATGTACCAGCCCATCCGTCGTGTTATACGACAGGAAGCTGAGGAGGGAGGGGATGGTGATATTGATGATGGAAGTGCGGTCTTTTTCGTCGCCAATCTGGAACATCGAGAGCGCCGCCGGGTCTTCGGAGTCCCACAGCCCTTCCGCTGCCGCCAGTTTCATCGGCTGGTCATCCGCCATCTGCTGCCCCTGAATGTGGCCGAAGACCATCGTTGCCAGCACCGCGATGCTGCCAACCATCAGCCCCAGCCGCATTGAAGCGCGGAAGCCTTCCAGGTTGCCGCTCTTGTTACGTAGCAGGTGGAAGGCGCTGATCCCCAGGATGAAAAAAGCGGCGGTGGTCAGGCCGCCCAGTGCCACATGCGGGAATTGCAACCAGACATGGGGATTGGTGATGAGAGCGATGAAATCCGTCATCTCAGCGCGGCCACTGTCGGCGATGGTGTAACCCACCGGGTGCTGCATGAACGAGTTCGCCACCAGAATCCAGAAGGCGGAAACATTCGCGGCCAGCGCCACCAGCCAAATCGCGGCCAGGTGAACGCGCTTTGACAGCTTATCCCAGCCGAAAATCCACACGCCCAAAAAGGTTGATTCAATAAAGAACGCGACCAGGGCTTCAACCGCCAGTGGTGCGCCGAAAATATCACCTACGAAACGCGAATATTCTGACCAGTTCATGCCGAACTGGAATTCCTGCACAATGCCGGTGACTACGCCCATCGCAAAGTTGATGAGCAGCAGTTTGCCCCAGAATTTCGCCATCTGTTTGTATTTTTCGTCGCCTCTGATGACGTAAATCGTCTGCATGAGGGCAACCATGATGGAAAGCCCCAGGCTGAGCGGGACGAAAAAGAAGTGATAAACCGTAGTGACCCCAAATTGGAGTTGGGCCAGTGTCAACGCATCCATAACAGGAGTACCTCGCGTGAACCTACAAACGCCCTTATTTTACTTATTGTCATTCGTGAAATCAATCACAATTAGTAATGATATTCATCATGACTTGTTATAGCTGTAAACCTCCCCGGATTGGTGAGTTGCCGCCGCTGCCGGGAAACGGTATGCTCTGCGGTAAAAGAGAAATTCATCAACCACAAAAATATGCTTTGAAAAGGAGTCATCATGGATTTTTCATTCCCCCCCCACGTTGAGGAACTGGCACACAAAGTCCGCCGGTTTGTCGAGACTGAAGTGATCCCCCACGAGAACGACTATCATCATGGCACGGATGAAGCCGCCTTCTGGGAAGTGATTCAAGGGCTGCGGGCGAAGGCGCGCACCGCCGGACTCTACCTGCCGCAGCTTCCGCCGGAATTGGGCGGGCTGGGACTCTCACTCATGGAGATTATCCCGGTGTTTGAGGCCACTGGGCGCAGTATGCTCGGCCCAATTGCGCTCAACTGCTCCGCGCCGGACGAAGGCAATATGCACCTGCTCCATCTGTTCGGGACGGAAGAACAGAAAGAACGCTACCTGAAGCCGCTGGCCGCAGGCACGATTCGCTCGGCGTTTTCGATGACCGAGCCGCCGCCCGGCGCGGGTTCCGACCCCACCATGATGCGCACCACCGCCGTCCGCGATGGCGACGAGTGGGTGATTAATGGTCGCAAGTGGTATTCCACCGGCGGCGACGGCGCGGCGTTCTTCATCATCGCGGCGGTCACCAACCCGGATGTTCCGGCGACCAAAGGCACAACGCTGTTTATTGCCCCGGCAGGCACGCCCGGCGTGAACCATGTCCGCCGCGTTCCGGTGATGACCGGCTACATGCTCGGTGGGCATTCCGAAATGCAGTATACCGACCTGCGCCTGCCCCACAGCGCGATTCTGGGGGAAGAAGGCCAGGGCTTTGCACTGATGCAGGCGCGGCTGGGCCCGGCCCGCCTGACCCACTGTATGCGCTGGACAGGTGTGGCGCAGCGGGCGCTGGAGATCGCCACCAAATTCGCCACCGAGCGCGAGGCGTTTGGTGGGACGCTCTCTACGCATCAGTCTATCCAATGGATGCTGGCCGATTCTGCGATTGACCTGCACGCCGGGCGCTTGATGATCTATCAGGCCGGGTGGCTGCTTTCCCAGGGTGAGCAGGCGCGGCAGGAAACCTCGATGTGCAAGGTATTCGTGGCCGAGGCCGTCAACCGCGTGATTGACCGGGCGCTTCAGATTACCGGCGGGATGGGCATTTCCGGCGATATGCCCATTGGCGATTGGTTCCGCGAGGCGCGGGCATTCCGCATCTACGACGGGGCGTCCGAGGTGCATCGCATGGTAGTGGGGCGGCGCGTGATTAAGCAATTTGGATCATAATATTCTAATGGACGATATTCAACAGTTTTGTTCTCAGCAGAGACGCTCGCAAGGGCGTTTTTGTTGTGCAGTTGCGGGAACAGCATTTTCAATACAGTTGTTTTGAACACTTTCCCGGCATTATCGTTATCATATATGCGGTACTATGCCCCTCGGCCTGCCGTTGAAAGGATTCCTCATGCCCCGTCCTTCTGGAATGCGTGCATTTACGCTGGTCTGGTTCGGCCAGGTTGTCTCACTGCTCGGCACAGGTATGACCCAATTTGCCATCACAATCTGGGCGTGGGAAATCACAGGACAGGCGACTGCGCTGGCGCTGGTTGGTTTCTTCGCGTTTGGCCCAGTTGTCCTTTTCAGCCCAATTGCCGGAGCATTGGTTGATCGCTGGAATCGCAAACTTGTGATGATGCTCAGCGACCTTGCCGCTGGATTAGCGACCATCGCGATTCTGATTCTGCATACCAACGGCAGTTTACAAATCTGGCATCTGTACGTCGCGGGCGCGTTCACCGGGGTTTTCCAGTCGTTCCAGTTCCCCGCGTACTCAGCAGCGATTACCACCATGATCCCCAAAGCCCATTACACCCGTGCCAGTGCGATGCTCGGCCTGGCCGATTCGCTTTCGACTATTTTCGCGCCGATCATGGCCGGGGCGCTGCTCGGCGTCATCCACCTGACCGGGATTCTGTTGATTGACATCATCACGTTTGTGTTCGCCGTCGGCACGCTGCTGATTGTCCATATCCCCCAACCCGAAACCACTGCCGCCGGACTGGAAGGCAAAGGGAATTTACTACAGGAATCGGCTTATGGTTTCCGCTATATCTTCCGCCGCCCCAGTCTGTTAGGGCTGCAACTGGTGTTTTTCTTCGGGAATCTACTGGCGTCGCTGGCGTTTGTCCTGCTGGCACCTATGATTCTGGCACGGACTGGCAACGATGAGTTGCTTTTAGGCAGTGTCCAATCCGCGCTGGGCATCGGCGGTGTGGTGGGGGGCTTGTTCCTGACGGTATGGGGTGGCCCGAAACGGCGCGTGTACGGGCTTCTGGGCGGTTGGGTGTTAGGCAGCTTGCTAGGGCAGGTGGTTCTCGGCCTGGGGCAGAATTTCATGGTGTGGGCCGTCGGCGGCTTTTTTGCATCGTTTTTCATCCCTTTGATTAATGGGTCGAATCAGGCCATCTGGCAAGCGAAAGTCGCGCCGGATGTCCAGGGGCGGGTGTTCGCGGTGCGGCGTTTGATCGCCCAGATCACCGCGCCGGTAGCGATGCTGATTGCCGGGCCACTGGCCGATCTCGTGTTTGAGCCGGGGATGCTGGAAGGTGGCACACTCGCCAGGACGTTTGGCGGTATCGTGGGAACCGGACCGGGTGCAGGTATGGCACTAATATTCGTGCTGGCTGGGGTGGGAACCATGCTCGTCGGGGTGGTGGGGTATTTCGTGCCAGTGGTGCGGAATGCGGAACTCATTCTGCCCGATCACGACGCGCAATCTACGGCCAGTATGCCGGTAAATGTTGAGGTAATTCCAGTTGTCGAGTCCTGAACACAGGATAGCCCCGCGAGCGTACTTACACACGTGCTCACATGTGTCATCCATATGCCGACGACATCACTCTACGCGCGGGTGTTCACTGGTATCCCGTGAACGCACGGCCCGCATTGAGCCGGTGGTACGGCTCACGTCGGTTGCAGCGGGGATGGAGCGGGGACGGTTGCGGAAAAAGAACAGGTAGATGAACGTCCCCAGGATGCCCATGCCGACCACCACGATCAGTGCCCCGGCACTGGCTAATGCCCAGCGTAACACCTCGTCGGAAAGGGTCGGTTGAGCCGGTGTGGAGGTGGTCGCAGTTGTGGTGGTCGCTGCAGTTGGCAGTCGCCCGCCGTACTCGATCACGGTGGGCAGGCCGTCCTCCGCGACAGTGGTGGTAATCAGATCAGGCGTCGTCGCGGTGAAATCCGCGCTGGTGACGGCGACAGTGTACTGGCCGCTCGCCAATCCCTGGAAGCAGACCACACCCTGACTTGCGGTGGATGACGTGTCCATCAGGCCAGTGGCGACGGTGACGCCGCTTGCGTCCATCAGGCTCATGGCGACGCCCCGCGTCAGCAGCGGTTCTCCGGCATCCAGAATGCCGTTCCCGTTTCGGTCTTCAAACGCCCGTACGCAAAGCTGTCCGCCGCTTTGCGCTATAGCGCCTTGGGCAAACGCAAACACCAGCAGAGCCATGATTCCTATCCACCGCCGCATGATTCACCCCCTTTTGTAGTCTTCAGTAAAGTCTCGAAAGTCATCCAACAAAATAGATGGGATTGGTAAGGGCGCACGGCAGTGCGCCCACGTTGAAAACAACCGAAACCTTACTTTAGCGCCGCCGCAGCAGTAACGTCAAGCCGATGCCGCCGATCAGCACCACCCCGGCAAAGCCGAAGATAATCAGGCCGCTGTACTGTAAAAGCTGATCCGTCGCTGAGAGCGGTTGTTCGCTCGTCTGCGAGACATTCTGAGTGACGAGTCCGCCCGCATCCGGTGGCGGTGGCAGAAGCGGCTGGACACCTTCCGCTGCGCCAAAGGCGATCACCACCGTCGCACCCGGCAGCAATTGGACACGGAACTGGTCAGGCGTGGTCAGGCCGTACCCGGCGGGTGCACCAGCCACTGCGTTGTAGTTCCCTGCTGCCAGCCCGGTAAAGCAGTATGGCTCAGATACACCATCCGTCTCGTAGCTGCCGACGGCCTGGTCACTGGTGCTGAGGGCCACCGTGCTGCTTGCCAGTAGTGCTTCATCCGGCTCTTGCATCCGGTTTTGATTTTTGTCGTCAAACACCAGCACACACACCGACCCGGTCTGTGCTGCCGGGTCAACCTGCCCGGAAACCGCCGCCACAACCGGCGCGGGCGCGGGGGTCTGCGGTGGTTCGTTGAGTGCCACTGGCGGCGCCATCGTGGGCTGTACTGCCGCTGCATCCGGCGCAGTTTCGGTTGGCTCAACCTGCACAATCGGCGGCGCATTGGTCGGTTCAGCGGCGCTTTCGGACGGCACTTCTGCGGTGGCTTCCGGCGCTGTGGTGGTCTCCTGGTTTGATGCAGCGTCTGGTGGCAGGCTCACGATCAGTTCCTGACCGATAGAGATAAAACGTGGGTCAGCGATGTTATTCAGTTCTAGAATCTGGGTACGGGTCACGCCGTAAGCGTAAGCGATGCTGTCAATCGTATCGCCTGGTTGAACCTTGTGGACGATTCCGCCGTTTTCCTGAGTGGCCTGGGGCACGACAAACGCCACAACCGGCGGGGCCGTTGGCGCTGCTGTCGCCGCGCCGGGTGCAGAACCACCCGTGCCGCCCACACCCAGGTAGGTTTCATCCCAATAGACATTATTCAGGTCTGCCGCCCATTTCTGGGTCGAATACAGGAAAATGGTGGCTGTCGTGCCGCTGGTTGTGGCTGTTGAGGATACCTGAAGCCACTGGTCATGGGGCGCGGCCAGCGGCGACCAGACGATTTCCGGCGCGAAGGGGTCGGAACCACCGTTGGGGTCAATGCCTACTTTGACGAACGCCTCCGAAGCCGGGCTGGAGCCACAGGTTTCGCTGGTAGGGTTGCCTTTACTGTCTTTGGGGAGCGTGCAGGTGTGAATCCATACCCAGGCCGAGGCCTGTATCGCGGTATCTGCCGGGACGGTCACCTGTTGGTAAACCGCGTTGGTACTGGTGTTATACCCGGCGCTGACGTTGAGCGCCATCACGCCCTGATGCGGGTTGGGGTCTGGTCCACGATGCGGAAACGCAAAGGTTTTATCCGCCCGGTTTTGCCAGGGTTTATCCGCGTCGCGCGGCCCATCCGCCACCCAGATTCCCCATCCGACAGGCAGATTCAGGTCGCCACGACCCTGCCCGACGTAAATCCCAAATCCCGCCTCTTCCATGCCAGGGTTTGTCAGCAGATTGCCATCCTGCGCCATTGTCCCCTGCACGGATATCGCCAGGGCAACCAGCCCGAACAGGACGGCCCAGACCCCCTGCAAAACCCGTTGTTGTCGTTTGAACATGCTATCCCTCACAGCCACTGCCCGACGCACACCGGGGCAGGGCATCGCTTCTCCGTCTGTCTCTCCAACCAGCGCACACGGCGGTGATTGAGAGGCGCAGCGATTATAACATGGGGGGGATTCGTGTCAACGGTAGCGAAAGGCCTATCCGCGCCCCGGTGGGCAACCGTCAGATTGGGTCTCGTCTGTTACCGATTACCGGATTGTCCCGGCAAAACCGGGACATATGCACCTTCTGAACCCATCTTCATTTCGTTACAGTTGAATCAGATCACTATGGATAGGCAGTGTCATGACGGATACTTTCTATCCGGTTGATGTTTTCGTGTAAATCGTGGATGTGGTTTTGACAAGGGTGGAAAGAAATGAAATTCATAAAAGTAAGTCTTCTCGTTTTTGCGGTATTCATGCTTTTGGGTATTGTGGGTTGGTTTTCGGTAGAACCATCCATTGTGAGCGCCGAAGATGCTGTCCTGACATCCGTCGCTGTTGCTGAGGCACCGGTGCTGGATGGCATGGCCGATGACGCGGTGTGGGCCAATGCAACCGTTACGGAAATCGCAACCCGGCGCGGTGCGAATGATGGTGACACCACCATCATGATTCGCTCGGTCTACACTGAAGATATGGTCTATTTCCTGGTTGAATGGGCCGACCCCACCCAGAGTTTTGTGCGTGCCCCCTGGGAAATGCAGGCCGACGGCACCTGGATTCAACTCTCTGACCCTGACGACAAGGGCGGCGATAACAATGTCTGGTACGAAGACAAACTCGCCTTCATCTGGCCGATCAACAACAGCATTGTTGACTTTGAATATGATGGCTGCTTTGTGGCCTGCCACCGTTCCAGCGATGGTGACCCCAAGCCCTATGGTAACAAGAATACCGAAAATGAAGGTGAATTGGGCGACATCTGGCACTGGAAATCGGTTCGTAACCTGAACCAACTGGATGACCAGTATCTGGATAATGTGACCTATTCCGCTGACACTCCGGAAGCCGGGCGTCACAGCGACCCCAAGGACTCCGGCGGCTATGTGAACAACATCAATGAAGACAAGACTGGCCCGGCATTCATGCTCCCCGGTACGGACTTCCCGCGTGATGGTGCCCCTGGCTATATCTTGGAAAGCGAAGCCGTACCGTTTGACGCCTCCCTGTTCCAGCCCGGTGACCGTGTCCCCGGCATCGTCAAGAGCGAGTTCGTGGGTGATCGCGGTGACTTCACCGCTGGATGGCAGTGGGTAGATGGTGTGTGGACTCTGGAATTCAGTCGCGCTCTCGTGACCGGCTCGGAATTTGATGTCCAGTTCGATGATCTGGCCGGTGTCTATTACTTCGGCATCGCGGATTTCGACAATGCCCAGGTACGCCACTCCTTCGCGGGAGACCCGATTATGTTCGTCTTCCAACAGTAAACGTTCTGCAAATCCTTCCTGATTAAGGTGCTGATGGGGACTGCTGCGGCAGTCTCCATTTGCATTTTTGTGACTGGCAGATGGTAAAATTCAATAACATCGGTATCCCTCTGAGATCATGATCTGAGTCGGTTATGGAAACCATACGCGAATTCTTTGCCATCAACCGCACCATTGTACTGTTTCTCTATGGCCTCACCTTCTTTGTGATGGGGCTGGCCGTTTTTCTACAGTCGCGGCGGCACAGTCGGCTACGCCTGGCGCGGGACTTACAGTGGTTGGCCGCGTTTGGCATCACACACGGTATCTATGAATGGGGCGCGATGTTCATTCCGATCCAGGCGGCGTATATGCCCCGGGCGGCTATTGATGCGCTGCAAACCGTTCAGATGATCTTGCTGGCAGCATCATTTGTCTGTCTGCTGCTATTTGGGGCAGCGACTCTCGAAGATCGCCATCCCGGGCTTAAACGGGTAGTGATTGTCCTCAGTGTGATCTGGGGCGTTGGCTTCATGGTGGCCTATTACCGGATTCCGATGATTGAAACCTGGCATCTGTTATCCAACATCTGGGGGCGTTACCTGCTTGCCCTTCCAGGTAGTTTGTTGGCGGCATATGGCCTGCGCTACCAGGCCCAAACCTGTATCTCACCCTTGAACATCCACCGTATTTACCAGACGCTTCAGATTGCTGGTATGGTGCTGGTAGCGTATGCGTTCTTCGCCGGGGTGATTGTCCCAGCGGCTGATTTTTTCCCCGCGAATACCTTCAATTACGGACTGCTCCACAATACCATCGGTATTCCTGTTCAGGTGATTCGCTCGCTGATTGGGCTGGTTCTGGCGATCATGATTATCCGGGCGCTGGAAATCTTTGAGATTGAAGTAGATCGTCTGATCGAACAGATGGAGGTTGAGCATATCCAGGCCGACGAACGCGAACGCATCGGACAGGAAATTCATGATGGAGCCATCCAGGGCGTTTACTCGGCGGGACTGATTCTCGAATCGATGGATTCATTAGTTGAGGAAGGTTCGGAACTGGCGCGGCGTCTCCAGCGGGCAAAAAGCGTTCTGAATGCGGTCAATATGGATTTACGAGGCTATATGGTCTCGCTGCGGGCGGAATCCCCCTCTGACCCCTTGATCCCGAGTCTGCGTGACCTGGTGGCGGATCCGCGTTTTCAGGGACTGCTGCATGTTGATCTGGAATACGATGTTGAGCCGACGCTCAAGCCGATCCAGGTGTATCACATTGTCGCCATCGTGCAGGAGGGGTTGTCGAACACCCTGCGCCATGCGCGGGCGCACCGGGCGAAGGTTTCGATCAGTCAGATGAATGGTTCAACCTGCCTGTGCATTGAAGACGATGGACGCGGTTTCCTGCCACAAACCACCCCCGCGAGTTACGGGCTGCGTTCCATGCGTGACCGTGCCCGTTTGATCGGGGGACAGTTGGCTGTTGAGAGTACCCCCGGAAAAGGTACACGAATTATGCTAAATTTACCGGAAGAGAAGAATTGATGGATACGCTGAACATCATGCTGGTAGACGATCATGAGGTCGTCCGCATGGGTCTGCGAATGGTTCTGGAACAAATGCCCGGCGTGAATATCGCGGCGGAGGCTGGCTCGGCAGAGGAAGCCATTCGCCTGTGCAGTTTATTCCAGCCACAGGTTGTGATTATGGATATTCGGATGCCGCCCGGCAGTAGCGGAATTGATGCCTGCCGCACCATCGCTAGCCGCTGGCCGCAGATTCAGGTCATCATGCTGACCTCCTTCGCTGACGATGAACTCATCGCCGACGCTATTCAGGCCGGAGCAGTGGGGTACGTGCTGAAACAGGCTGGAACCGGCGAACTTGTGCGGGCGCTAGATGCCGTGCGCCAGGGTGCGGCGCTGCTCGACCCGTCGGTGACGCGGCGGGTGTTAGCGATCATGCGGCAGCATAGCGAACAAAAATCCAACCCCTTCAGGGATTTAACGGAACGGGAACTGGATGTGCTGCGACTGCTGGCGGAAGGCAAAAGCAATGCTGAAATTGCTGAGGCGCTGGTGTTAAGCGACAAAACTGTCCGCAACCATGTGAGTATCATTCTGGACAAGCTACAAGTGAACAATCGTGTCGAGGCGGCCACGTATGCCACCCGACATAACATCCTGAACTACAACTTGAACACGCGGAGAACGAAATAACGCATACTACAAACGCCACATACAAGCAGCCCAGGCGCTCGCTATCGGCTATCAGACCGGCTACCACTGGGCGCAGGTGACCGCCCAGGCCATTGGGGATGCGCTGGGGTAGCGGGGAGCATCCGCCCGCTGCCAGTCGGTATCAATGGATAGGGTTCCTCCGGGTGTCATCGCCCCGAAAACGCGATAAGTCATCCTTGCAAAAGGCGGCGAATTGCGTATACTTAACATTGACCCTGGGCAATTAGCTCAATTGGCAGAGCACTCCTTTGACGTGGGAGGGGTCAGAGGTTCGAGTCCTCTATTGCCCACACTGTACAAGCGTACAGCCCAACCCGCAAAAAACCACCTTTCGGTGGCTTTTTTGTTTTATAGTCTCTTTTAGGTTGTGCCAATGATGGGGTCTGGCGCAGTTTGAAGTCACCGCCCGGCGACCCAAACACTTCTGAAGGTGCTATTCGTCTTCCAGGACGACGGCCAGCGCCCCCAGCGTCAGGTCTTCCACAACCTCGGAATCGAAATTGTTGGTCAGCACAACGACGCTGATGCCTTCGTCCGGGAGATACACCATGTTGGATTGGAAGCCGCCGGTGGCGCCATCATGTCCAACCAGCGTCCCGTAGTCGATTTCCGTCGTGCCAATGCCCAGGCCATATTGTCCGCCGTCGCCATCCTCAACGGTGTTTAGCATCTGTTTGAGCGTGTCGGCATTCAGCAAATCGCCATTGAGCAGGGCGGGCAGGAACTTCGCCAGGTCACGGGCGTCACAGACAATGCCACCATCGCCCAGGCCAACGCCATCGTTTTCCTCGGTAATATCAATGAACTCGCTGTCCAGCGTGTAGCCGCGCACCAGCCCTTTAGCGAATTTATCCGGTGTTTCCAGGTAACAACTGGACATGCCCAGCGGGTCAAAAATGAACGACTGTAGCTGGTCAGCCAGGGATTGACCGCTCACCGCTTCGATAATCAGTTGCGCCAGAATATAATTGCTGTTGCTGTAGTAGTAACCGTCGCCAGCCGGGAAATAGGCGTCTTCCCCATAGACGTACTGGATGACTTCCGCCGCCGTCCAGGGGTAAGACGGGTTTGAACTGACGGCGTCGTCAAAAGCATCACTCTCGGTATAGTCAAAGATGCCGCTGGTCATCTGCAAAATCTGGCGGATGGTCGCCTCGTCCGCATTTTGGATGTTATCCACCATGTCGGCGGTCAGGTAATCGGCAATTGGATCATCCAGGTTGACTTCCCCCAACTCCGCCAGATGCAGCATCACGGTAGCGGTGAAGGTTTTGCTGGCGCTGCCGATGCGGAACAGATCATCTGCCTTTATCGCCGCGCCGGTATTGAGGTTGGCTAACCCGCCGACTCCGATCAGGGTTGTGTCGCCTTGCTGCGCCAGCACGACCACGCCCGGGCCAGTGGGGTCAACATATTCTTCAATTAAATCCACCAATGGGTTGTCCTGAGCCTGGATGGTTCCGATGGTGGGAACGAGCAGCAGGAACAAGATAGCATAACGAACGAAATTTTTGAGCATCAGGGGCTTCCTTGTATGTGATCTGAATAGCAATCATCATCATATCACTCATCCCCTGCATGCCAGCCATGAGATTGCCCCAAGTGGATAGTGACATTTCCGCCGCTGCACACGATGATCTCTGCAAAATCGCATGAAAGAGGATTAGGCGGGTTGTACGAATCTTTCCTAAAAATTTATGAGCGGCTCCTCTCATCTGCCTCTAAACCTGGAAAGCAGGTTCATATTTTAATTCATTTTTGCCGAAGAATATTTAGCACGACGGTAGTGGGGCTGGAAATGCCCACCCCCTTCTTTCATTTACGGGCATTGTGCAGAGTATATAAGCCAAAACCACCCCTTTTGCTACTCTTTACACAAACTCATGCTTTATTGGGAAAGATTCGGCTATACTGAGAATAGGTTTAAGTCGGTTTTAAATGACTCCAACAATTTTAAGGAGACTTTCTCCCCATGGTGGTAGCACCCAAATCCCATATCCCTCTTGTACATGATCTCATTAACCCGTTTGAAACGGCTCTGGCGCAGTACGAACGAGCCACTAATCGCCTCCAGCTCGATGAAAATGTCGTGGAATACATGAAATGGCCGCATCGTGAGTTTACCGTCAATTTCCCGGTCAAACGCGATACCGGCAAAGTCGAAATGTTCACCGGCTATCGGGTTCACCACAGCACCGTGATGGGCCCCTCGAAAGGGGGTATCCGCTTCAGTACCAACGTCACGCTGGATGAAGTACGGGCGCTGGCGATGTGGATGACCTGGAAGTGCGCCCTGGTCAACCTGCCGTATGGCGGGGCGAAAGGCGGGGTGCTAGTCGACCCGAAGGCCCTCAGCGCCCACGAAATTGAAGCCCTCACCCGCCGTTACGCCTCTGAACTCATTCCCCTCATCAGCCCACATTCCGATATTCCTGCCCCGGACATGGGGACAACCCCGCAAATGATGGCATGGATTATGGATACGTACAGCATGACCGTCGGCTACGCAGTCCCGGCGATTGTCACCGGCAAGCCGATCAATATCGGCGGCAGCCAGGGACGCACGGAAGCCACCGGGCGCGGCGTTGTGGTTACAATGATGGAAGCCCTCAAACGGCATGGGCGTAACACGCCGGGCGATATTCGCGTGGTGATCCAGGGTTTCGGGAACGTAGGGTCGCACGCGGCTGCCCACGCCCATGACATGGGATACAAAGTGGTCGCGGTGAGTGATGTATACGGCGGCATCTACAATGCCAACGGCCTGAATATTCCGTCGGTTCGTTCGTATGTGGCGGAAACTGGCGGCCTGACTGGGTATCCCAATGCTGAACCGGTTTCTAATGACGAACTGCTGGTGCTGCCGTGCGAAGTATTGATTCCGGCGGCGATGGAAGGCCAGATTACCGAGCATAATGCCGGGGACATTCAGGCGCAGTTCATCGTGGAAGGCGCCAACGGCCCGACCACCCCCGAAGCTGACGACATCATCAATGATCGTGGCATTGTCCTCGTACCGGATATTCTGGCGAACGCGGGCGGCGTGGTGGTGTCTTACTTCGAGTGGGTACAGGACTTGCAGGCGTTCTTCTGGGATGAAGAGGAAATCTTCCGCCAGTTAGAACGGATTCTGATTAAGGCCTACGACGCGACCATGCGCACCGTTGAAGAATATAATGTGGATATGCGTACCGCTGCTCAGATGACTGCCATCAAGCGGGTGGCTGACGCGCTGATGACACGCGGCTTCTACCCGTAAACCGGCGGGCGAAACACAATCATTCCATAGAAAAGCAACCAGGGCGGTGTCATCAACCGCCCTTTGTTGATTCTACAGCATCTCCTGTATAAGCCCGGATAACCACCGCCCGCGTTATCACCTGGCGTGATATAGTAGAGAGTAACTTGTTTTTTCGTTTTGCTGGACACTTGAAAGGGAAGCCCCATGACCAAACGTTGGATAGGAATCCTGCTGGCGATTCTGCTGCTGCCGCTGGCCGTTCATGCCCAGAACGCCGACCTGCCGGAACTCACCGAGACCTGGACTACGGATACGTTTTCGCTGAATTACCCCGCCGACTGGATGCCCAGCAAAGAACTTGACGGGAATTTCAGCATTCCCATCGCCGGGGAAGGGGCGGTGGGCGACGGCATCGCCCTCTCCCGCGAAGACCTGACCGCGACTTTCTCGCTGGTCAGCCGGGAGAAACTCACCGCGCATGATCTGGCACTGGAAGTCGCCCAGGATTGGGCCGCGAGTATACCCGATTATGCGCTGGGCGTCGTGCTGGATGCCACCATCAATGAACGCGAGGCGACCTTCGCGGATGTCTCCGGGATGTTCCCGGTGCGGTTTGTTGTGCTGGCGCTTGGGAATGACCAGTATCTCCAGGTCATGCTGGTCGGGGTTCCAGAACAGTTTACGGCAGTGATGCCGACTCTCTGGGCTGTATTGGACAGCGCCCGGCTCGACGGGGATGATACGCTGCCGAGCAAGGAGCTTACAGTGCAGTACACCCTGGCACAGGCACACCAGCGCAAGGGCTACTGGAATTTCTCGATTCCGGCGGATTGGACGACGCAGGAAGCGGATACTTACACGCTGTTGGTGATCCCTGGGATAGAAACCACGATTGGCGTCAGCGCCGTAAATGATGATTTCGCCGCTGACCTCCATGTGTGGGGCGACCAGGTGTACCAGAATGTCACCGCCAGCGCGCCAGATGTGGAATATGACGAAAAGGAATTCATGATTGGGGAGTACCCGACTCTGCAACAGAACTTCCGCCTGGTGAGCGAAGGATTAGGTTTCACTGAGTTTATCGCCTATGCGGGGGAGGATGTGCAGATTAATATCTCGGTCATCGGGCCACTGCCGGAAGTCTCGATGCTCATTCCGGTGGTTCAGGACATCATTGTGACCGTCGTCGTGGATAATTAATCATGGTTCCTGGCTGAATGGGCGGGTCAGGTGAATTCACACTTCCCGCCTATTCTTTTCGATAGACATTGGGATGTCATTTCATGGCTATCCCGGTTATAGTTACCCGTGTTCACTTCAGCGATATTGAGGCGCCTGTGATTGTTTTCGGCAACTGAGACAGCCCATCACCGGGCATCGACCAACCCCGCATGATGGGATCACCGAATGCGGGACGTTTTGCTTTGTCTGTACGAAAACACCTAACATCACAGGAGACTCACAAACATCATGGGTGAATATTCCCTCTTTACCGGGCGATTGCTGCGTTTCGCCCCGCCCACATCAGAAGATCACGCTGTTATCGCCCGCTGGATGCAGGATACCGATTACCAACGCATGATGGAAGATGACCCCATCAGGCCGCTGTCTGTTGAGCAGGTGGCCGCGTTTAACAGCGGTCTTTCCTCGGATTCGTTCGATTTTCACTTGCGGACACTGGCCGATGGTACGCTGATTGGATTCGTGGCACTGTTTGACATCAAATGGAAGAATGGTACGTCTATGATGGCGATGGGTATCGGTGAGGCCGCTTACCGGGGCAAAGGCTACGGCAGTGACGCCCTGCGCCTGCTGCTCGGTTACGCCTTCCGGGAGCTCAACCTGTATCGGGTCGGGTTGAACGTCATCGCTTATAATGCGCCGGCAATCCGCGCCTACGAGCGCGCCGGATTTCAGTTGGAAGGGCGGCGGCGCGGTATGGTCTACCGGGATGGCGAACGCCACGACCTGCTGCAATATGGCATTTTGCGCGCGGAATGGGCAGGACGATAAGCATTTATTCGGCCAGTCGCCCCGAACTGGACGCGTTAAGCACCTGTCTGAATATTGAAGTGTCAACGCAGGGTGTAGGGGCATCATGCCCCTACGGGCAAATACCGAATTTTCAGTCGTCACTTGTCAGGAAAGGATAGCACGTTAGCCCGATAACCTAAAATGCTAAGATGCTAAAGTGCTAACCAGCTAAAAGCCAGCAACCAGCGGCTATATGTCACGGCGCGACCCATCGCATGTGGGTCAAGGTGCGTCGGGACTCGAATCGTAAACGACGGAAGATCAGCGCGGCATCCTCGTCATCGGCGGGGTGTTCGATCAGCAGATTTTCCGTCAGGCCGTAGCGGTGGATGGCGGCATCCAGCAAGGCTTCATCATACTGTCCCTGGTACAGCGGTTCGACCATCAACGTCAACTGGACATTGCTCGCGCCCAACTGCCGCTCAATCCATAAGGAAGCGCCCAGCTTGCCCTCATTGTGGATTACAAGGCGTTCCATAGATTGCAGAGTCAGCCAGTTGAGCAGGCGTTTTTGCAGTGGTGGCTGGAATAAATGGGGATGTAGCGGGCGTAGCCAACCCAGGCCACCCTGATCTGCCGGGCGCAGGCGCTTTGCCATTTCGTATTCTGCTGCCCACGCGCTGCTCCTGCGCGGTTTAATCGGGGGAATCTCGGCTTCATCATACAACAGGATGACCGGAGACCGTGTCCCCCGCCCACGCCGCCAGGTTGTCCAGGTGCGCTCGGTCACGAACCCTAATTGCTCGTATAAATGAAGCGCATGGGCGTTATCGGCGTCTACTTGCAGCACCGCCTGCGCACCGTGCTGCTGGCGAATCATCTGGAGCGCGGCCTCCATCAGTTGGGTGGCGATCCCGCGCTGGCGATAGTTCGGGTGAACGGCGACATTCGCAATAATCCAGGTTTTGCCCAGGTCTTTCGGCCAGTTCGTTTGATAGACCGAGACATTCCCCACTAACCGCCCATCCTGTACCCATACATACCCGGTACTGATCCCCTGCGCTAGTTCATTCACCCTGGCGAGCAGATTCAGCCCTAGTCCTAAATTGCTCAGTGTGCGCATTTCGCGGATCGCGGCCCGTCCGCTGCTATCCATGCTATCCGCAAAGGATAGTTCAATCAGGTCGGCCAGAGGGGATAAGTCTGTGCGCAGGTTGATTGAACGCAGCCCACTGGTGAGTGTAGAGGATTTCTGTGAGGCATGTAAGCTGACCATTGCCGGTTATCTTTCTGTTTCCGGTTCCGCCGGTTAGAGGATTGAAGTTTCCTCATCTATAAACAGTTACACAAAGCCTAACGCCAGTGCGGGCGGCTGTCAAGCATCCTCGTTCCAGGACAGGTCTTCAGGACTTGAAGGCGTTTCTCCTTGTGGTAATATTGGACGGCAAGACCCGGAACAGGGTGTCAGCAAAAAGGGGCTTCTGCCCCTTCTGTGTACCACGACAGTACGATTGAAGTGTGAGTGCGCCGGAACACGACGAATCTGACGATCGCCCGACGCCTGGGCAACGTCCCATTACCCCACAGCACTGACGCGGTATGATAGAGGGCTTGCGGAAACAGATAGTGCTTCCGGTCTGAGGAGATTTTTATGTCACGAAATTACGGCAACTTACGCGGGCGGCGCAGTGGCGCCTGGCAGTGGTTGGTGATGGGGTTTATTTTTGGGTTTGGCTGCGCGGCAGTCTTTGGGCTGGTGATCGTCATTGGCGGTACATCCGGGCTGCTCAACACGGGCTTCCTGGCGGCGCTGAATGCGACCACGACGCCGGTCATTATTACGGCCACCCCGCTCCCGGTCACACCAACACCGCTCCCAACGGAGGTGCTTGCTCCGAGTGTGACGGCGCAGGAGGTTCAGGTGGTTGCACCTACTGCGACCCCGCCCCCGCCGACGCAGGATACCGCCTCGGTTCAGGTTGAACCCAGCGCTACCCTCACCGCGACCCTCGTATCGGTGATTCCGACCCAACCCACCAGTATTGAGGCGGCTATCCCGCCCGAACTGTTGGCGATTCGGACGCAGACGCGCGAAATTTCTGGCGGGACGTTCATGATGGGAACGACGCCCCAGGAAGTCGCAGACGCCGTGCGCGAATGCGTGGATGTATTTGGCGGGGCGTGTACACTGGCGATGGGCGAGGACTCGTCACCGCCGCATCCGGTTACGGTCAACACCTTTGAGATGGAAGTGACCGAAGTCACGCTCGAACAATACCTGACGTTCCTCAATTCCAGCGTGATGGGGCCGAACAGCCACCGGAACAGGTGCTTTGGGCAGGTGTGCCTGGCGACACGGGCGGAAGACCCCGGCAGCAACGTCATTTTTGACAGCGCCAATTACCGGGTGGTGGATGTCATCAAGAATTTCCCGGTGGTAAATGTGACTTGGTATGGTGCGCAGGCCTATTGTGAGGCGATTGGTCGCCGTCTGCCGACTGAGGCGGAATGGGAGTATGCGGCGCGGGGTGAACAGGGGAATCTCTACCCCTGGGGTAATACGTTCTCCACCGATTACGCCAAGACCAACCGCCCAGTGACCAGTGACCCCGGCGCTGGCCCGGTGGATAGCTACGCGATTGGCGCGACTTCGTTCGGTATTCTGAACATGGCTGGGAATGTGGCGGAATGGGTGAGTGATTGGTATTCGCCAGTTTACTATACGCAGTTGGCACAGACCGGCGCGACCACCATCAACCCGCAAGGCCCAGTTGCTGGGACGAATAAGGTGCTGCGCGGTGGTTCGTGGGATACCGTGCCGTTCTTCGCCCGTTCGGTTCAACGTCAGGATTTGGCACCCAATGACCAGACGTTGTGGGCAGGCTTCCGCTGTGTCGCTGACGCGACCCCGACGGCGAACACCACTGGCGTAACGCCGTTGACCGGGCAGAATCCGGTGACAACTACCGGCGGCAGCAACGAGGAAACGACGGCTAACAGCCAACCAACCCTTGCCCCGCTGCCCCCCACCGCGACCCTGCAACCCGGCTAACCAGCCGCGTCTGAATTCTGAGCCACCTGGTTTGGCGCTCTGCCGTCCAGGTGGTTTTGTTTTGGAGGAAACCTCACTATGCCAGTCTATATTTCCCTGCTGCGGGGCATCAATGTCGGCGGCAACAAGAAAATCCGTATGGCGGAACTCAAGGCGCTGTATGAGTCGCTGGGCTTTACGAACGTGCAAACGCTGTTACAGAGCGGGAATGTCATCTTCGAGACAGCCGCCGACCCAGCGCAACTGGCTGCGCAGATTGAAGCGGGCGTTTTCAACACGTTCGGCTTTGAGTCGAAAATCATCCTGCGGACATGCGCCGACCTGCGGGCAGTCGTGGAACACGCCCCCTACACTGCTGAGCAGTTAGCCGAACCGAGCAAGGCGTTGGTAACATTCCTGGCAACCGCGCCGGGCGACACAGCAATACAAACCCTGCTGAACGACCACCAGGGGCCGGAAGTGCTACAGGTAGTGGGACAGGAACTTTTTGTGTTCTATACGGACGGCGCGGGGCGTTCCAAGCTGACCAACGTTTTCATCGAGAAGCGCCTGAAAACCACCGGTACCGCCCGTAACTGGAACACGATTCTCAAACTGCTCAACCTGTGCGGGGAATCCTAAGCCACCGGCTCACGTTCCACAAAGACCAGGATATGCCGGGCGATGATGTCGCCCTGCTCCTCCTGTAAGAAGTGTCCGGCGCCCTGGATAGTGATCTCCGGCTGATTTTTAGCGGTGGGGATCAACTTGCGGAAAAAGCGATCACCGCCTCTTGTGATTGGGTCGCTATCGGAGAACATGACCAATGCCGGTTTATCCCAGGTTTTGAGCTGCTCCCGCGCCGCCCGGACTTCCGCCGCGCCGGGCGAGTCGGGCTGGATAGGGACGAGCAGCGGGAAGGTCGCCACGCCCGCCTTGTATGATTCATTCGGGAAGGGCGCTTCGTAGGCGGCCAGGACTTCCGGTGTGGGCTTGACACTGCCTGAACTTGCTTCAAACAGACGACTGATGGACATGCTACGCCCGACCTTCTCCGCGAACGCCCGCCACTGCATAAATCCTTCCGACATGGGTATATCGCCGGTAGGCAGCCCGGTGTTCATAATCACCAACCGGGCGAATCGCTCCAGCTGTTCAGTAGCGATCACCAGGCCGAGAATCCCGCCCCAATCCTGGCAGATGAGCGTAATATTTTGAAGGTCGAGCGCCTCGATGAAGCCGGTCAGCGTGGCATGGTGCATGTGATACGTGTAGTCCTCTAACTCGGTATATTTATCCGAACGCCCGAAGCCCACCATATCCGGCGCAATCACCCGCCCTTTCTGCGCCAGGGCGGGAATCATCTTGCGATAGAGAAACGACCAGCTTGGCTCGCCATGCAGGCAGAGAAACGTCTCGTCGCCTGTGCCTTCGTCCACGTAATGCAGGCGCAGTCCGTTGACTTCGACATAGTGCGGCGCATACGGCCAGTCGGGCAGATTGGCAAAACGTTCGTCGGGGGTGCGAATAACCGGCATGAGGGAGACTCCTTAAAATGGATTGGTTAGGGATGGATACGGAGGGCGACGCGGGACGCCGCCCCCATACAGTGAAGTTACACCACGCCCAGTTCCTTGCCCACGCGCTCGAAGGCAGCCAGGGCGGTTTCCAGGTCTTCCGGGGTGTGCGCGGCGGAGTTCATCACGCGGATTCGCGCCTTGCCCTGTGGCACAGTCGGGAAGCCAATCGCCATCGCAAACACGCCTTCCTCGAACAGGCGCTTGCTGAACTGCTGCGCCAGCGGCGCTTCGCCCAGCATCACCGGGACAATCGGCGTCTGCGAGTGGCCGGTATTGAAGCCCAACCCGGCCAGCCCCTCGCGGAACAGTCTGGCATTCGACCACAGCCGGTCTACCAGTTCTGTCGAGCTTTCCAGCAGATCAACCGCCGCCAGACACGCCGCCACATCGGGGATGGTCATGGCGCTGCTGAAGAGGAAAGGACGCGCCCGCTGCTTCAGCCAGTCTACCAGGATTTGTCGTCCGGCCACGATGCCGCCGACCACGCCGAACGCCTTCGACATTGTGCCGACTTCAATATCCACTTTGCCGTGTAAATCAAAGTGGTCTACAATGCCGCGCCCGCCCTTGCCGAGGACGCCTTCCCCGTGCGCGTCGTCCACCATCAGCAGAATGTCATGCTCGGCGGCCACTTCGTAGAGCGCGGGTAGTGGGGCGATGTCGCCGTCCATGCTGAACACGCCGTCGGTGATGATGATACGCCGCCCGTATTCTGTCGTTTCGGCGATTTTGCGGCGCAGGTCGTCTGTGTCATTGTGCGCGTAGGCCACAATCTGCGCGCGGCTCAGGCGGCAGCCATCAATGATGCTGGCGTGGTTCAACTGGTCGCTGAAAATCACATCCCCTTTGCCGACCAGCGCCGGAATAGTGGCGATATTGGCGTTAAAGCCGCTCTGGAAGGTGAGCGCCGCCTCAACCCCTTTGAAGGTCGCCAGCCGTTTTTCGAGTTGCAGGTGCAGGTTGGTCGTTCCGGCAATCGTCCGCACCGCTGCCGGGCCGATGCCCATCCGGTCAATCGCGGCTTTGGCAGCGTCCCGCAGTTGCGGGTGATTCGCCAGCCCCAGGTAGTTGTTCGCGCAGAAATTCAACACGCGCCTGCCGTCCACTTCCAGCCAGGCTCCTTGGGGGCTGGAAAGCGTGCGGATATTCGTGAAAAGCCCCTGTTCCCGCAGGTTGGCGAGTTCATCTTCAATCCAGGTGAGTTTGGACATAGTTGCTCCTTGATATAGTGTCCTCAAATCTGCTACTATCGTGGCATAGTTCTCCACTTTTATACAAAACCGTTGGGGAATTCGCACAACCGCCCTCTATTATGTCCCTTCATTAATCGCCTTTTGGCACAAAGTTAATAAAATTAGCCCACTCATACTGTGCAATTCTGATATTGTGTTATCAGGGAAAATCCCTACCATAGAAATTGACATTCAATTAGTCGAAGGGGACGTAGTATGTCCGAAGACTCGACATTCAAACAAAACTACGCCGATGGCATAGCGGCTTTTCAGAACGCCCGCCGCAAAGCGTTCTGGGAAGATATTATGAATCTGTTGCGGGGCAAATCGCCGGAACTTCTGAGTTTTGATGACATCAAAACCCGGCTGCGGTTGCGCCAGGAAAGCTATAGAGGACTGCAAAATGTCCCATTGGATCGGATCGTAGGTAGCGTGGGCCGCTATCGGGATTTCAGCAGTACTTTTCTGCCCAAAGGCAGCGAAAGCCAGGAGCGTTGGAGCCGGGTTTACGCCAAAATTCACAGTATGGAAGGTGTGCCGCCGATTGAACTCTATCAGGTGGACGACGTGTATTTTGTGCGCGATGGCAACCACCGCGTTTCGGTTGCCCGCCAACTGGGCGCGAAAACCATTGAGGCGCATGTCACCGAACTGCCGACAGCGGTCAACCTCGAACCGGGCATGACCAAAGAAGACCTGGATGCCGCCGCCACGCACGCCGCTTTCCTGGAAGAAACCGGCCTGGGGCGCAGCCGTCCCCACCGACAGTCCATCAAGCTCTCTGAAGTCTCGCTCTACCCGGATTTGCTGGGGCATGTGTACCTGCATAAAGCGGTCATGGAGCGTGAGGAGGGCGAAGCTGTTCCGATAGAGCGAGCGGCTGTGGATTGGTATGACCGGGTGTACCGTCCGGCAGTGACACTTATCCGTAAATACGGCATCCTGGAAAAATTCCCGGACCGCACCGAGGCGGACCTCTACCTGTGGCTGATAGACCACCTGCGCGAAATGCGGGAAACCTATGGTGATGAGGCGGCGGTGCGTACCTTCAGCGGTGCGCTGGCTGATTTCATGGAACAGCACAGTGTTCCAGTGCCGGATTCCCTGCTTAAGGAGGATGATGATTCGGTCATCATCAGCCGGTCACAGATCATGAAGGCGGTTCGGGTGGATGAAGAGGCGACCCCCCAGCCTAACGGCAATGGGAACGGGAAGCCGCACGACGAGTAAGGCACTCATGTGGTTCGGGCTGGTATTGCACCCTGGCAGATGTTAGCATGGAGCGTATTCGTTCATGCAGGCAAAGGCGTAATTTTGCTTGCCTGCCCGGTTGCGCGGTCTGAGCATTCACACATAGGGCGCGATCAGACAAGCCACCCTACGACACATGCCCGGAGATTCAATGAGTCTCCGAACGGGCTGCCCGCAACCCATTAGGATGGGTTACAGAAAAATCATGTCCCGCAAACCGCTCATGGTTATCCCGGTAGAAGCCCCGGTATATCACACAGCCTTTGACCTTCACCAGACCATCATAGATGCTGTCGCCCGTAGTGGCGAAACCCTTCAAGACGGGGACGTGCTGGCCGTATCCAGCAAATATACCGCGATTAGTGAAGGCCGTGTGATCCGTCTGGATGACGTGGTGGTCAGCGCCGAGGCCGAACGGATTGCCGAACGTTACCAGATGAACTCTCGCCTCGTGCAGTTGGTGATGCAGGAGGCCGACCATGTATTCGGTGGGATTTCCGGTTTTCTGCTCACTTACAAGCAGGGCATTCTGTCACCCAATGCCGGGATAGATCGTTCCAACGTCCCGAACGGGTTTGCCGTGTTGTTCCCTGAACACCCATACCAGTCCGCTGCTCGCCTCCGTCAGGTACTGCGTGAACGGCTGGGGGTGGATGCCGGCGTGATTCTGACCGATAGCTGGCTGATGCCGGGGCGTTTGGGGACATCCGGCGTGGCGCTGGCGACGGCAGGTTTCCGCCCGATTCAAGATGAGCGCGGCAAGATAGACCTGTTTGGCAACCCGATGCACGTCACGCAGCGCGGAATCGCCGATTCGATCTGTGTATGCGCCCAGATGGTGATGGGCGAAACCGCCGAGGCTACCCCGATTGCGATTGTCCGTAACACCGGCGTCGAATTGGTGGACATCGAACTGGGTGTGGCGGATGTCGCCATTGATTGGCAGATGTGCATTTACGTCGAATCGCTCACACACGGTCTGCTGGATGCTCCGGCAGCGGTTGTGCTGCACCCGAATGGCAGCAGCGCCCGTAAACTCAAGGCGCAGGACGGGTAAACCAGCCTCACCCCGGTAGTTCCCCAATGAGAACCAGTACATAGCCGCCGTGCGTGCCCCCGTTCCGGCTGGTCAGTAGTACCGGCACGACATCCGGCGTTCCCGGCGCAAGCAATAGCCCGGCATCCGAACGATCCCCGATGAGAGTCATTCCATCACTGTTATTCAGCGTCGCCCCGGCCTGGTCGAAGGACGGAACGGCTTCACAACCGCGTCGCCCGGCGTCGTCACAGGTTGTCCCGCTGTCATCTAACACCTCCATAAAGGGGTCGAGACGGCTGTTTTCCGCCGCCACCATGTAGACCTGTAAGGCCGTATCCGCCGCCGCACGCGGCCCTACGCGCATCTCGAATAAATCCTCGTCATTGTCGGGGTTAATCGTGAATCCCTCGATGAGCGCCATGTAGCGTCCCGGCGCACCGTCCAGACTCCCAATCCGCAGCGTGATAACGTCCATGAGTTCCGCGCCGGAAAGCGTCAACTGCGAGACGGTGTTCAAATCATCAGCGGTCACGGTGCGGGTGTCCTCGCCAGGCAGGGTGAATGTATCCCCAATCGTTTGATCGGCGTCGGTGTTGCAGGTCTGGAAATCCTGGGTGCTGTGGAACTCTACGTAAATCACCGGTTGAAACCCGTTTATGCCATAGACGGTAATGCGGTGACTGAGCGATTCGCCCTCGGCGGGCATGTCCTCAGCGAATTCAAGCGTGGCTGCAGTCACGACCTCATGCCCCTCGCAGACAAATGTCACCGCCTGATAGGGATTCTGCGTCGGTTCCGGCTGGTTGGCGCGACGCACGTCCAGTTGATAGCTCCCGGTGGACGTGCCATCGCGGTTATCCACACGTGTCGCCACAATCGTATACGGGCCGTTCTCCGTCGCAGTATATTGCAATTGAACCGTATCGTTAATCTGCCCGTCCGGGCTGGTTGCCACCAGGTCGCCAGCAGGGTTGAGCAGGCCGATTAGTGGCAGCAGGCCGTCCTGCGCCGTCATAGTGACCACAATCATATCCCCGGCGGCGGCTTGTAACCGCCACCAATCGAAAAAAGCATCGTTAGAAATCGCATCGTCTATGACCGTATCATAGTTAATTCCGCTCACGGTTGGTGCGTCGTCCTGCGCATAAACCGGCAAGACCAGAACAGACACAAGGAAAACAAGTACCAGCAAGGGCCGTATCTTGATAGAACGTTTCATGGGATATAAGTCCCGTGTCTGAGCGATTGCAGTAACAATGTGAAATGGATTCATGCGTTCCTCCAGCCGTTTTTCAGGCGAAAACTCTCTTGATTGTAGTCTTTTGGCCGTAGTTTCACCAGCCATCTGTTATGAGAAAATATACGAAAAATGGATTCATAAAAAATTTACGTAACATTCTTAATCCTTTTTACGTTTTCATGGTTGAATCGAGATAGACACCTATAAGCACATCATTTATCACCACAGATCGTGTTTATCCGAAATTATCCGAGGCAAGAGTTCAGGAGCAGGAATAATGAATCGCAAGTCATTTAAGGAACGTCTGCATCGTCTCCAGAGCGGCCAGGCGCTCGTTGAGTACTGGCCGACTATCCCGGTTGCCATCGCTATTATGGTTGGTGCTTCAATTCTAGTCGGGGCCGTCGGGAATGCCTTCCTGAAAACAGCTAACGGCCTGGAAGGTTACTGCAAACCGGAAACGGAGCAGGAAGTTGAGACGGTCGCCAATATCTTCAATCACACGATTGAAGCCTCAGCGCGGGTGTATGATCCCAACACCAACCGAACCACCATCGCCTTTACAGTGACTTCCGGCAGCCAACCTTCAATCAGCCACTGGATCCTGGGCGTTCCGAAGGGCGTTGCTGACCATGTGATTAGCACCAGCGAGGCCTGGGAGTGGGTAGACAGCGACCCGACGACTGGTATGGCCGGTATGAAATTTGACACGGGCTATGAATCAACTGATCCGACGGATGGTAATGATGGCGGTAACAACAAAGGCGGTAAGAAGAACGCCAGCATCCGCCAACCCATCTATGCCAAGACCCTTAGCCCGGTGATGGCCGCGGCATTCTTCGAACTGGAAACCCGCGTGATTTCCATCACGCTGGACGGCAATTATCAGTTCGGCGCCGTGACCGTGACGACCAAGGCCGGTTCCGATCAGGTCGGCAGCAGCACAGTGAACGGGCCGATTGCCCCCGCAGGTGACGATAACAACAATCAGAATAACGACGGCGGCGTAGATCGCTCGAAAGGTTGCTAATCATGGCTCAGCAGCGCAGATACACACTCTTATCGGAAAGCAATAAGGCCCAGCAGCGTAAACCAGCGGCCAACGGGCAGCGCAGATCAACGACCAGCAGCCAGCATAAATCGGCAGTCGTCCATCCTGAAAGCGCCTTGCAACCCGTCTATGATGTGATTGATGCGCTGCAACCTGATCGCCTGAAAGCAGCTTACTACAGCCTGAATTATCGTACACGCTGGCTCATTGTGGTCAGCACGGCAACTCTTGTCCTTCTGTGGGTGACGATCAACCTGAGTATGGGGTTGGCGCAGCATATTCGGGCGACCAGCGGGCCATTCCTGTTTGAAGCCCTCAACGCGCCCTATGGCCTGGTGGATCGGATTTCACCGAATGCCGACCCAGCCCTGATTACGGTGCTACCGGTAGAGGTTGATAAACATATTCTGAACCTGGTCGAAGCGCAGACCTTTATCCCCGGCGTGACCCCGGTTGTGGAAGCGGAAACGGTGGAAGAAGCTGCTGTAGCGGAAGAAACCACTGTGGTGGATGAGGTTGCTGTGGTTGATGCAACCACCATCACGGAAACTGCGCCGGTTATCCCGTATCTGATGGGAGAATGCCTGTTCAGCGCCGCCGAATTCGACCCGGACGCCGAGACCTATGCCGGATGCCTGCCCTTCGCGGCGACGTACCTGACAACCGGAATGTATGAAGGCAATGGCAGCCCAATCCAGGTGGCCGCCGTACAGTTCGACCCGGCAGTGACCAGCACGAACGATGTGATGAATAGCTTGAAAGACTACTCGGAACAGATTGGCCGGGCAGGGAATTACGTGATCGGCATCAACGGCGCGGATTACTTCTACAGCTCAACACCCGAACTCTACTCGTTCACATGGGCGCATAATGGCTGGGTCTACAGTATGTCCGGCGAGAACCTCAATGAACTGGAATCGATGCTGAAAGCCTTCCCGTTCTAAGGTATACAACCTGAAAACATAAAACAGCCTGTCGCAGTGACAGGCTGTTTCTTTTTCCACCGGGCTTACGCCCGTGAAGATGGTGCCAGGGAAATTACTTGACTTCGACCTTGGCGCCTTCGGCTTCCAACTTGGCTTTGGCGTCAGCAGCGGCATCCTTGGAAACCTGTTCCAGGAGAGTCTGCGGCGCGCCTTCCACCAGGTCCTTGGCTTCTTTCAGGCCCAGGCTGGTCAGGGTACGCACGACCTTAATGACGTTGATCTTCTTGGGGCCAGCGTCGGCCAGAATAACGTCAAATTCGGTTTGTTCTTCTTCCGGTTCGGCAGCGGCAGCGGCGGCGCCGGGCATGGCGGCCATCATCATCGGCGCGGCGGAAGCGGCCGTAACGCCCCATTTTTCTTCCAGCAGGGTCTTGAGTTCGGCAGCTTCCAGAATGGTCAGCCCGCTCAGTTCTTCGACAATCTTGTTCAGATCAGCCATGATTGATTTACATCCTTCCAGAAATACTTGGTTTGTGTGTGATATTCAGGGTTAAGCAGCTTCGCCTTCGCCATTTTCTTTGACGTAGGCTTGTAAGACGTTGACGACCTGGGCCGTAGCCGCGTTCAGGACACTGACGAGGCCGGTTGCCGGCTGAACCACCAGGCCAGCGAGTTGGGCACGCAGTTCGTCCAGAGACGGCAGATTCGAGACAGCTTCGACCTGCTTGGGGTCAATGATGTCCCCAGCCATGACGCCGCCCTTGAGAATCAGTTTTTCATTGGTTTTCAGGTATTCCAGCACGACTTTGGCGACTGCCGGGAAGTTTTCCGTGCCAAAGGCCACACCGACCGGGCCAACCAGCAGTTCTTCCGGCACGGGCCAACCGGCATCCTGTAAAGCCCGCATGAACAGCGTGTTCTTGGTGATGACGTACTGGCCGGAGACTTCACGCAGTTTTGCCCGCAGTTCCGAAACATTGGCGACAGTCATACCACGATATTCGGTCACGACAAAGCCGTTGGTGTTGTTCAGCAGATCACCATACAGCGCGACCAGTTCTTCTTTGCGTTCTCGTGTGATTGCCAAGCGCATTTCCTCCTTTCCGTGAAGATGGGTGACAGCGTTTCCGTTCAGAAAACACCATCTAACAAAAAAGCGGCCCCGCACACAACGAGGCCGCTACCTTATTCCGGGTAGACGCTTGCCCTCGCCTCGGCAGGAAATTAAGCGGTGTTCGCACCTGCTGTCTGCGGCAAAGCTGGCTAATTTGCTAGGGAGCATTATAGCGATCCGGCGTGGGGAGTCAAGAGGGATGTCGCCGGTTACTTGCGGGTATGGGCAGTCTCGCACGTATGCTATAATACGCCGCCTATCCCCAACCGGATTTGTTCGTGGATATGACTGAGGAATGCTGTGCTGACATCAACTTACCCCCAAACACAATCGGCGGAACTGCTCAACCGGACGCTGAGTCTGACGGTGGTGATTCCCTGTTATAACGAGGTGAATACGGTTGAAAAGGTGCTGGCACGGGTGGAAGCGGTCGGCCTGGCGGATGAAATCATCCTGGTGGATGACGGCTCAACCGACGGTACCACCGAGATTCTGAAACGGCTGGAAGCTGAAAACCGGCCTCATGTCCGCGTGCTATATCATGCCCAGAACAAAGGTAAGGGGGCGGCGCTGGTGACGGGTTTCGAGGCGGCATCGAGTGATGTGCTGTTGATTCAGGATGCCGATTTTGAGTACGACCCGCGTGATTACCCGATTCTGCTCAAACCGCTGGAAGAAGGGATCAGCCCGGTGGTGTATGGCTCGCGGTTCCTGGGCGGGCCGCGCAAGGCGATGAACTTCTGGAATATGGTCGCCAATAAACTGCTGACGCTGGCGACGAACATCCTGTATAACGCTATCCTGAGCGATATGGAAACGTGTTATAAGGCCTTCCGCGCGGAAGTGGTGCATGATATGGTGATTCGGGCGCGGGGGTTTGAGTTCGAGCCGGAGATCACGGCGAAGGTACTGAAGCAGGGCATCCGCATTTATGAAGTGCCGATTTCGTACAACGGGCGAGAGTGGCACGAAGGTAAGAAGATCAAGTGGACAGACGCGCCCATCGCGCTGTGGACGCTGTTCAAGTACCGTTTCGTGGATTAGAAGCCATTTTAAGCCTGCGGGCGGATTTCAAACCCGCCCCTACATGATGGATTTCCGGCAGCCTGGGAAGGGATTCCCCGGCTGTTTTTTTTGCCGCGAAACGGATTTTCGCCGCGATTGCCGCGATTGCCGCAAAGAGGCTGATTTTGAGGGGAAAATCGGGGGGTGCGGATCGCTGCAAATGATGGTGCGTCGCTGCGAAAGTAGTTGCCAGGCATGAGTCGTCAGTTTTCAGGGGTCAGTTTTCAGGGTGGCGCGTGCGGTTGTAGTGCGCCCTTACGCAGTTCCACGATAGCACAAAACGGGTCGGAAGTGGGGAATTTTTGCGCGAATTTTTGTTCAAACATTTGTTTCGGGCGTTTAGCCCGGCGCAATGGACAGGGCAGGCCCTGTCCCTACAAAACCTGACATCAAGGGAACGGTAGGGATGAGGCCTGCCTCGTCCATTGGGGATTCATCCCTCGGCGCGAAATTATTTCCCCGTAAATGCACCGGCAGGAGCCCTTTTTGCGTATAGAGGGGTGAGGCGTGGTCGCCGCTGCTTTTCGCGGGCGACTGGCGTTATAATGGACATATCACCTTTATTCGCGATGGGGAAGATATTCAATGGCTAGTCTGGGACGCACAATTGCGACGGTTGCCATCTGGATGATGGTGACTGGGATCATCATCACCGGCATGATTATGGAGTATGACGCGGGTGGGATTGCGGTGCTGGCGCTCATCATGGGGATCGGCGCGGCCATCGCCACTGAGAAAATCTGGTTGACCGAAGGCGAGAGCAAGGACGCGCGGGACCGAGAACGGCGGGAAAAAGCCAAGCGCCGCAGCATGGTTGACCGGATGCTGGAGCGCCTGGATGAGAGCCAACTGAATGAGTTACGCGCCCGGCTGATGTCGGAGCAGGACGGTGAGGCGGTCTCGCTGGAAGACCTGCTGGAAGAACAGGCGCGACGGAAAGAGCAGTATTAGAGGCGACATCAGGCCGCCCGGCTGGTGATCCAGAGTCCCTGGTCTTCGCTGCGTTTGCTCCCGGCCAAGTAGAACAGGCGGCGTTTCTGGCGTTCCGCTTCGTCCCGGTCATCCCAAAAACTCAGAGTCCGCCCTTTGATTTCGGCCAGTTTTTCCAGCGCGGCGATTACATGCGAACAGCCAATCCCGCCGTTGATGGCCCAGGCGCAGGTGCAGCGCGCCCGGATGATGCCATCCGGCTCGTATTCGACAGTGACGACATGGTTGGCGGATGAACCGGTGGTGCTGCTGACGATGATGGTATGCGCGTTCAGGACATGGGCTTCCAGGTCTTTGCCGCGTCTTTGCAGAGTCTTGATATTTTTGGGCTTCATCGCACGACTCCTCTCACGCTTTATTGCACACTTGTTCTATCACTAGTATACAACAAAACAGGCCGAATTTCCCCCTAGAATCAGGGGGAATACGTGAGATTCTGAAGTGAATGCTCGTATGATTTCAACAAGGGTGCGGCCTATTGCGCCCTTACCGGAAAAACGATCTCCGTCAAAAAATTACCCTGGCATGACCTGTTCCAGTGTAACCGGATCGTCTCGATCCGTCAGTTGGATAAACAGCGTGTAGCTGTACTGCCCGGCATCGTCCACCACATCAGCCACAAAATAGATAACGCTCTGACGGCTGTCCAGCGAAAGTTGGCCGCCCAGTTCATACCCATTCGGCAGTGTGACGGAAATCGATCTATCCACATCAAACACGACCTTGGTGACGGTGTTAAACTCGGCATCGGTCACTTCATTATTGCCTGTAACCTGTATCCCTAGCGTCGAACGCGCTAAGGTGGTGGTATAACCACACGCCCCGATACAGTTGCTCCGCGTGCGCCGGGCCGACAGCGCGAAACGGGGCTGCGCAACGGTGAATACCTGTTCCCCGAAGGAGAGTGTCCATACCTGGTCGGGGGGCGGTGTTTCGACCCCCTCTAACGCGGCGGGAAGCGTCGTCAGGATAATCGATTCGCGGGTATTTGGCCCTAATTCGTTACCGCTGGTATCGGCGATGGTAGAGGTGCCAAATTCTCCGACCAACGTCGCGCCGTCAGCAACAGACAATGTGTACCGGTTTTCGGCAATCCGTTCGGCTGAACGAAACATATACAACGGGACAATGGCGCTGGATTTCGCCTCAGCAAAGCGGATAAACAACGCGCCGAACTCGGCAGAAGCGAGGCCATTTTCAAGCGCCTTCTGCGTCGTCCCACTGATGCTTATCCCGTCAAGCTGCCAGTTTTCGACAATGCCATCCGCCGTCACGGTCTGCAAGACGAATACGTCACCTTCATAAGTCACGTCGCCCATACCCGCCGGGGCGTAGGAGAGCGAAGCGGTTTCATAGACCCGTGCCAGCGCGTTCACGTTTTCCGCCACATATTCGGGACACGCAGCGACCTGATAACCGGCCTGCCACGCTTTCACACTGCCTGCTGTGACCGCCACGCCGAATGTATCCACAATCGTCTGGGGCTGGCATTCTTCCCCAGTCGTGCCGGACGTGAAGGACTTCAACTGTAGGGTGTCGTAGATGCTTTGCAGGGTAGAGGCCGCGTCGATCGAAAACGCCGGGCAGTCACTGGCGGTGTAACCGGCGACCCAGGTATCCAGCGCCATCCCGTTCGCGGCTTCGACAAATGTGGAGATGACCGTATCCGGCGCACACGGGTCGGGATTGTCCTGGGCGATAATAACCCACCCAGGCAGTAGAAACGCGATGACCAGGATGAACAATGCCGATTTTCTTCGCATGATGATCTGTCCTCTCTTCAATCCATTCGGGCGCTGGGCCGGAAAACAAAAACACCCTCCCACACACAGCATAAGGCCGGGCCGGGGAGTCCGGCGGCCTGCTGTGGGGGAGGATGGATACGATTTTTATAGTTTCAGAGTCAGTGTAGCCTTAGTTCCGGCGTGGGGTGTAGTGGGAAGTGGCACCGTTCCGGTGTGATAAAGGTCACTCGTGTGGGGTCTCAATCAAAAAACGCCGGATGCTTCAAGCTGTCCGGCGCATGTCAGGGGAAATCTCACCAAGACGATCAGCCCGGCGTACTCGCCGCTACCACCCACAAACGATGGTCGGCTGCGTTGAGAAACACGATCTGCTGGCCGTCCGGCGACACTGACCAGATGCCCTGGGCAATCGTGAAGGGCTGGGTGGTGGGATTGGTCAGGGCGCGGTTCTCGCCACTGGGGATGTGGTAATAGGCCAGGGTCTGGTGTGACTCGGTGGGTGTAAAAGGGATGTAGTACACGCTGTCGGCATCCCGCCAGCGCCAGCCGCCGAACCAGGGCAGTTTTTCCGCCACTGCGCCCGGTGTGGTCTGGATGGTGTAAACACCGTCCGTCAGCGGGTCGGGCTGGAAGCTGCGGTAAAAAAGCAGCCTGCCGCCCCCTGGCGCGACACTCACGCCGCGCACCCGATCCCAACTCCCTAGATCGTAGGTCGTGCCATCCGCCGTATTGTAAACGGACAGGGTGGTGACGGTACGCTGCACGGTACTGAGCAGCAGCCGTGACCCATCCAGCCAGCGGGCGCTCAGGCGGGTGTTCGGGGCGCTGCTGGCGATGGCTGCCCGGTTCTGGCCGTTGATGGCGCTCACCCAGATCGTGACCGGGGGTGGCGTGCCGCCAGGGATAAACGCGCCGTTCTGCGCCAGCCACAGCAGCCGGGAGTTGTCGGCGCTGATGGCGGGCAGTTCGCCACCGGTATCCACGAACCAGGTTGCTGCGTCGGCCAGCCGGGTGATGCTCACCTGATTGTTAGTGCGGTTCACCTGGTACGTCCCATCCGGTGACCAGATGGGCGGTGTGCCTTCTCCCAGGAATGCCCCCATGAGGTGGGCGGACATATCCCATTCGGTGATTCCGGCCAGCACGCCGGGCGAACCATCCAGCGTATACAGGCGGTTGGAATCGGTTGGATGCCACCAGAAAGTGAGACAGCAGCCGTCATAACCAAATGGTGTCATCTCCCAGGACGCATCCGCCGGTAAGTCAACCGATGCGCGGAACAGCGGTGGATTGGCGGGCGGGCGGTCATCGGGGAGCGAGGCGGCGTAGTTGTTCAGCCGGACACCGCCGAAAGCCACGGGCGGCTGGTCATCCAAATAAATCCAGCGGCGCGAGTTGGTCAGGTCTTGCTGGAACAGGGGATACCCGAACGGGCCGATGCCCGCCAGCACGTCCCAGGGGGCGTCAATGTAGTCAAGCGGGTTATAGGCGGTGCGGTAATCGAGTGAACGCACCTCGAAATGCAGGTGCGGGCGTGAATCACAGGTGACATCCGGGTCGCCGGAATAGCCAACGACCTGCCCGGCTTTCACGGGCTGGAACTGCTGCAAAGGCGGGCGATCCAGCAGATGGCCGTAGAGCGTGGTCAGCCCGGCCTGTGGGTGGCGCAGGATGAGGTTATGCGGCCCCGCGCCGAACGACAGGTTATCCACATAAATCACGTCGCCATCGGCCACCGCGACCAGCGGCGTCCCGCAAGGCATACTGACATCAATCCCGAAGTGGAGTCCCTGGCCGGCGCTGTACCAGGCTGTGCCGAAGTTATACGCCCCGGTGGTGTTGCCATAAGCCTGCCCGAACAGCCAGGTGGACGGCCCGGCGGCGGTATCCATCGGCAGCCGGAACGGTTTTGCGTTGTCCTGGGCGGTAGTGATAGAAAAAGGGGCAAGCAGCGTTATCATCAGCAGGAAAACTAATCTTTTTTGCCAGCGCATCGTCGCTCCTGAAAACTTCCTTTTTGACATTATAAGGAAAAGCGTATCGCGGTGGTGGTTTGTTCACCATGCTCTCATGCACTCATCACGTTAGTGGTTGTTCAGTGGACAGGGCAGAAGGGTGACGGCAAAAATGCCATCCGACGTAGGGTTAGAACGGGAATAATCCCGCCGCAGAAAAGCACTATAGGTGTTCCAGGCCGTGTGCCGGGCATTGAAATACCCGGCAAGGTGTTCCAAACCCGCTGAAGGGGTTCAGAATGTAGCGCCAAGATAGCCCCTTCAGTGGGCTTGGCTTTGCCTTAGCCGGGGGATTTATCCCTCGGTGCGAAATGACACCCAATCGGGGCTTCCGAATAATGGGCTAACCCTCCATCACATGGCAAAAATGCCATCCCTACGTATGATGCTCACGAGGTACAATGGAGGCCGTGTTGGGTGAGTCAGGGGCGCAGGATGACACCACAAGATGAGCCGCAACCCGGGGAAGATGCGCGGGAATACGAGCGGGAATACGATCCACCGCCTCTGCCGCTGCCGAACTATACGCTGTCGTCGGTGTGTCCGCGCTGCAACGCGCCCGTGACGCGGCGGGCGTGTAAGGTGCTGTGTCCTGCCTGCGGGTTTATGTGGGATTGCAGCGAGTTGTGAAAAACAGCAGCCCGATAGCTGGTTAGCATTTTAGCTAGCTAGCTAGGCCAAAGCCTGTTTCCACCAGAAACCCACGTTTCAGTTATTAAACTGTACCAGGATGTCCGAGAGTAGGAAACAGCACAAATCATGGAAGAAAAAGTGATTGGTTTTGATGCCAGAGAAATGTGAGAGACCTTTAAACACTAGGATTTCAAAATGACTGGAAATTTGCTTATCCTTACGGTATTGGCCGTATTTGGGCTGGTTCTAGTATATGCAACTTATCTATCTGCTCGTGAATGGAGTATATTGTATACCCTGAATCGGCAAGGTGTTGAAACCCTTGCGAAAGTAGAAAACCTGACTAAAGACACACAAGGCAGAGGGGAAAAGAATTACGCACTTTATCACTTTTATGTTGACGGAGTCCCTTATGAAAATAGGCAACAAATCAGTAAACAGCATTATACCCAGCTTAAACAAGCAAAAGAGCTAAACATTAGGTATTTACCTTCCAGCCCATCAATATCAAGATTGGCAGGGAAGGATTTCGACAACACGTATAGAAATTTAGTCTCATTTGTTGCTTTTGCGGCGGCTATTATTATCCCTCCAACGATAGCGGTGTGGATACTCAGCTTCATTTTTAGCAAATTACTTCTTCATGCTAGGGGATTACCTGAAAAGAAAAAAGCATAAGAGAAGCGAAAGTTAAAGTGTAAGTTTTGTATCTGATTGTTATTGGATCGTTAGTTCATATTCATCTGATTTAGCCAATTTGACAGATCACTCAACAATCTTACTGCTAACACCTGCCCTCGTCCCTCTGTGCAGCCTGTTGCAAACCACAGACTGTGTGCAGGTTGGGGACAGTTTTCTGGATGTGGCGGCATGGCCTGGAATCTGGGAGCAGTCAGCGTGTAAGGTGCTGGTGACTTGCTGGATTGACAAGTGATGGCTGAAAGCTCAAAGCTGACGGCTGAGAAAAGACAGGCATGTTTCGGATTATTGCGCGGATTACAGGTATAACGATCCTAGCGTTGGCAGGTGCGGGGCTGCTGGCGCTGGGTGTGGGGCAGGTGTTCAAGCCGTCCCGGTTCACGCTGGCGTTTGACCAGTTCGAGCCGGGTGTGGGGCGCACGGTGGTTTACGCCGACCCGCTCTATGGCCTGACGCGGACGCTTGGCCGGGGCGAGACTACGGAGCGAGCGGTGGACACGCCTGTGCCGGTTTCTGCCTCGGCAGACGTGACGGTGCGGGCATTCCCGGTGAATGGCAACGTGGAGTTATTCCTGGTGTGGCCGGATGGCCGACGGCAGCAGTTGACGGTGCCGGACTCGTTTGCCGACGCCCACCATAACACCGCGCCGGTATGGTCGCCGGATGGGTCGTGGATTGCCTTCATTTCGTCGCACGGTCAGGCGGATATGGATGTCTACGTGATCCGCCCGGATGGGAGCGGCTTACAGCGGATCGCGCAGGATGTGGGGTCACTGATGCCGCTGCGCCTGCGCTGGGTGAATCCGGCGGGGTGAGTCAGTGGATAGGTCAGCCCGGCACAAGCCGCACCGGTTTGAGGAGTGACCGGTCAAATGCGGTGATGTTCGCCGGGGGCAGAGCCTCCAGCGCCGCCCGCACCCGCGCCGAGTCTTCCCGTAACTGTTTCACATCCACACCCTGGCAGACATCCGGCAGCCGTTCCAGCCATTGGACGCTGCGGAGGAGCATTTTTAACGCGCCGCGCTGGTTCCCCCGCGTGATCTGGTAATAGGCAATCCCCACCTGCAAAATCCCCTGGTAGAGATTACGGGACGGCCCCGGAGTCGCCATCCACAACGCCTCGAATACATCATGCTGGCGGTAGTATTCCCCCTGATTGAAGAGGGCTATTCCTTCGAGTGCCTGTGGGGGCAGCGCGTCCTGACATTCACCATCGATTTGGGTTTGCTGCGCCGTGTCCGGCAGGCGGGTGAAGTCGTGTAGCAGGGCGGGAAGCTGTGCCAGCAGTGCAGCGGAGGTCAACGCCCGATCCGCCCCGGCGGTACGCGCCGTTGGAAAGTGCGTCTCATCGTCGCTGATGACAATCAACGGGATACGGCGGGTGGCAGGGCTGACTTTGGGAGTCGCCGTCCAGAAGCGCCACTCTGCCGCCGCGCCATCCACCAGAATCAGCGCCGCGCCGTCATCCACCAACCGGGGGACGTATCCGGCCTGTTGGGTATAGATTTTGCCTGTCCAGCCTACCGGAAGTTGCGCCAGGAGCGCCGCCGTCCAGGGCGGGGTTCCGGCGATGACCACCACTGAGGCCGTCATGGCGTGCCAGTCAAAAACAGGCAATCGTCTATCCGCAGCACATCACCGCGCGACGTGGTTTCAAAGACGAAACTCCCGGATTCCGGCGCATCAGGAATCGCGGCGGTGAAGGCCAGCTTCCCGTTGGCGTAGAGGGTCAGGTCTTCGTCCACCAAGGCGATATGCAGGTCAACCCAATTGGAACGCCCGTGAAAATTCGCCACCGGCTGGCCGATAGGTGTCGGTATCCCGTCGTCATCCAATCGGTTGACTGTCAGCGTGCCGAATACATTGTAATCGAGCGTCACCGCGCCATCATCCCCCTGGCGCAGGCGAATCTGGTAGCTGCCGCTCTCGTTCCAGATACGGCAGAAAGCCTCGAAATCCTCGAAGGTTTCGGTGACCTGGGCGCTGCCCGACCCGCTGAGGCGCAAATATTGATCGCCACCCGCCGTTGTGAGTTGCGCCCCGCTGGTAAGCCAGGCGGAGGGCAGAGATGATAACGTGAAATGCGTGCTGGCCGGGTTGATGCGGTCAATCGTGAGGTTATCAAAGGCCACCGGCTTATTGCCGATCACCTGGAGCAGGATTTGTCCGGCGCGAAGCTGCGGGGAAATATCCTCTATGGGCGTCAAAAGTTCGCCATCCAGGTAAATATCCAGCCGGTCACTTTCAATCCACAGCACCACGTCATGCCAGGTATTGCCGCTGATCGGCAGGCCGGTACGGGTGCGAACAACACGCTCATCCAGGCGGTTGATGGTGTTGCTTCCGGTCACGCCGCGCCGCAGAATGGCCGTCCCTGGCAGGAGTTCCAGCGCATTGTACGTGTCCTCATCCGATGCCCGGTAGACGACCCGCGCCCCGGCTGAGGCCGAATCGGAATGGATGTTGAAGCTGAAGCGAATCACCAGATTATCGGTTTCCAGCCAGTCCGGGTTACTCTCGCCCAGGATTATCGCTGGAGAGTCCAGGACAGAACGTCCCGTGCCGGTGCCTTCCAGCACCATCCCATGCCCGGCTTCCGTTTGCAGTGCCCAGATAGCCGGGTCATATGACCAGCCGTCCAAGGCGTTCCCCTGGTTGAAGGTGTTGAAGTACGGGAACGCACCTTCCGGCGCGGGTGTCGGCGTGGGCGATGGAATTTCAGTGTCTGTCGCGGTGGGCTGTGGCGTGTCGGTATCGGTGGGGGTCGGTGTGTGTGTCAGCGTATCACTTGGCACTAGAGTCGCCGTTGCCGCGTCAGTGGGGCGTTCAGTCGGTGTTGCGCTGGGCGGAGTTGTTGGCGTTGCGGGTGCGGGCGTGTGGGTGGCGGACGGTTCGGGTGTCGCGCTGGCTGGCAGAGTCGCCGTATCCGTCGGACTCGGTGTAGCTGTCAGGGTGTCAGTGAGAGTCGCGGTGGGCGTGCGCGTTGGGACAGGCGTGTTGGTGGGCGGCAGCGCCAGCGGCACGCGCCGGAGGTTGCCGAAAGTATCCACCTGGGACGCGATCAGCCAGGCTACACTGCCATCGGTCAGAACAACCTCATACCAGCCGTTGTCCTCGCTGATGCCCTGGATAACGACCTGCTTATCGGCGGCGATGGTCGCCACAATCGGGTAAGTAACGCCCGGCCCTTGGCGGACGAACACATTTCGGAACGGCTGTGCAATCGGGGTGGCCGGGGTGGGCGTCCGCGTATCAGTAGGTGTGCTGGTCAGCGTGGGCGTGTTGGTCGGGCGGGATGTAACCGTATCTTCCGGCGAAGTCGTTGGGCTGTTCGTCTGAGTTGGTTCCACCACCACCGCCCGTGAAGTTGGGGTGGGCGTAGGCTGTGGCGTGAGCGTTGGGCCGATCACCGCGACGGCCAGCAGCACCAGCACCACCAGCAGCGCCGCGCCGCCTAACCAGAGTTCCGGGCGTGACCACCACGTTCGTGGGCGTAAGGGGTCAAACTCTGGCGTTTCTAAACTCTGTGTGGGCGCGCTAGGGTTGGTCGCGTCTTTGAACAGGGTGTTTTTGATGGTGAGAATGAGCTGCCCCATCCCACGCTCGTAATGGGTGCGGATGTCCACATACTGGGTTTCGATCAGCTTAATGGGAATCGCGGTGGATTCCGTCCCGCTGACCAGCACCGGAATCACCGGGATGTCCTGCGCCAGCGCATAACTGATTTCCCGGCTGACCCACTGCGAGTCCTTGGATGCAGGAGACATCAGCACCACAACACACCCGGCGTTTTCAAGCGCCTCTTCAATAGCGATAGACCAGGCGTGGGTACCAGGCCGCAGTTCGGTATCTGACCAGACTGACAGGCCGGCGCTGCGGAAGGTCGCCCGCATACGCTTTTTGATGTCCGCATCTTCGTGGCTGTAGCTGATGAAAATGTGATACTGCATGGAAATAACATCCCTTATAAAACCAACTACCTACCGGAGAAATAACCGCAGGCACAACCCAGTCCGGAGTCAGCGTGAATTATTCTTACTTTCTAGTATAGTCAGGAAGACATCACGCGACAACGGAAATCGTTACAATTGTCCGTATATCCGGTTAGGATTTGGTGGATTTGGGTGGCTGCTGGCCCGCACTCTATTTCTGGTAGTATTTTTTCCCGTGAAGTTGCTCCGGCAGCAGGTCGGCGTCGGTGTAGGCTTCGTAGCCCTGGCCGTAGCCCAGTGATTTCATGAGTCGGGTCGGCGCGTTGCGTAAGTTGAGCGGAATCGGCAGGTTGCCGTGCTGCTCCACATCTTCTAGCGCGGCGAAATAGGCGTCCCCGGCGGTGCGGTCTTTGGGCGCGGTTGCCATATACACCGTGCCATGTGCCAGATTGAACACACATTCCGGGTAGCCAATCGTCTCCACCGCCCGGAAAACCTCATTGGCGACGACCAGCGCCGTCGGCAGCGCCATGCCAATATCCTCACTGGCGAAGATGACCATACGCCGGGCGATGAATTTGGGGTCTTCCCCGGCGGCCACCATCCGCGCCAGGTAGTAGAGCGCCGCGTCCGGGTTGCTGGCCCGCATACTCTTGATATAGGCGCTGATGGTGTTGTAATGCTCCTCGGCAGCCCGGTCATAGCGCAGGTGCTTGGATTGCAGGGCATCTTTGAGGTTGTCCAGCGTGATTGCGCCACTGTCTCCGGCGTAAAGCTGCACCGCCGTCTCCAGCAAATTCAACGACTGGCGGGCGTCCCCGTTGGCGTATTCCGCCAGGAACGCGATGCCCTCCTCCGGGATGCCGACTCCCAGTTCACCCGCGCCGTGTTCGATGATCTGGCGGATTTCGGCGACAGACAGTGGTTCGAGCGTGAACACCCGGCAGCGCGAGAGCAGCGCCGAAATCACCTCGAAACTGGGGTTTTCGGTGGTCGCGCCGATCAGAATCAGCGTACCATCCTCCACATACGGCAGTAGAAAATCCTGTTGGGCTTTGTTGAAACGGTGGATTTCGTCCAGGAACAATACCGCGCTGCCACGAGGCGCATCGTCCGCTGCCTGGTTAAAGAGGTCACGCTGTTCGGTTGTGCGTACCTGCTCGACAATCGCCCGCAGTTCAGCTTTCCCGGCGGATACGGCAGACAGTTCGTAGTAGCGGCGATCCGTCTGGGCGGCGATGATCCGTGCCAGCGTGGTTTTGCCCACCCCCGGCGGCCCCCAGAAAATCATCGAATACACCAGGTTTTGCTGGATGGCCTGGTAGATCGGCTTACCTTTGCCGACGAGGTGCTGCTGACCGATGAATTCCGCCAGGGATGCCGGGCGAATCCGGTCAGCGAGGGGTTGGGTGGTGGGTTGTGGGGTCATGGTTCTCAGTTCTCAGTTTTCAGTCGTTAGTCGTCAGTTTTCAGTTGTTGGTTGTCAGTTCACGCCGAGGGATGAATCCCTCGGCTAAGGTCAAGCCAAGCCCACTGAAGGGGCTATTTTGGCGCTGCACTCCGAACCTCTTTAGACGGTTTGGAACACCTTGCCGGGTATTTTAATGCCCGGCAGACGGCCTGGAACACCTACCGGATTTTCCCTGTGAAAATCTGAAACATACGTGTGCTTCTCATCCACCACAGGTCTTTATCTGATAACTGAACACTGACGACTGATGACTTCTATTTCAAGTATCCCCAATCGGGCGGTGTTGGTCAACCTTCGGCGTTGTCAGCGTCGATGAACTTGGTTATGATGATGGGGATCTACTTTATTCGTCGGTAAACATGAGATTTAACGGGAGGTAATCATGAGCCGTATCGCTGACCGGGGTTATGCCCAACCCGATGTCCTGGTATCTACCGAGTGGGTCGCGGAGCATCTGAGCGACCCAAACGTGCGCATTGTCGAATCGAATGAAGACCCGCTGCTGTATCCGTCCGGCCATATTCCCGGCGCAGTACAGGTGGACTGGACAACCGACCTGAACGACCCGCTGCGGCGCGACTACCTGCACCGGGATGGATTCTCGGCGCTTATGTCACGCATTGGGGTGACGAAAGATACCACCGTCGTGTTCTATGGCGATAAAAGCAACTGGTGGGCGTGCTATGCCTTCTGGGTGTTCCACCTGTTCGGCCACACCAACGCGAAGATTGTGGACGGTGGCCGCCTGAAGTGGGAGCAGGAAAACCGCGAACTGACCCGCGTCCGCCCAGACTACCGCGCCACAACCTATACCGCACCAGAACGCGACGACTCCGCGATTCGCGCTTTCCGTGATGATGTGTTGGCGCACGTCAACGCTGGGCTGCCGCTGGTAGATGTCCGCAGCCCAGCGGAATACAGTGGCGAGAAACTGCATATGGAAGGCTATCCTAACGAAGGGGCGCTGCGTGGCGGCCACATCCCCGGCGCGAAGAGTGTCCCCTGGAGCCGCGCCGCCAACCCGGAAAACGGCACATTCAAAACCGCTGACGAACTACGGGCGATTTATGAGGCCGAACAGGGACTCCAGTCGAACGAGAACATCATCACCTACTGCCGTATTGGAGAGCGCAGCAGCCACACCTGGTTTGTCCTCACGTACCTGTTGGGGTATCCTGATGTGCGGAACTATGACGGCAGTTGGACAGAATGGGGTAATCTGGTCAACGTGCCGATAGAACGCTAAGGAGGACTGCGCTTTTGCCCTCAACGCCTGTCCCCATAAGAAGCGTCTGTAAGAGAAGGGGTGCAAATCCCTCTCCATGAGGGAGAGGGACGCTTTGCAGCGGTGAGGGCTTAGGCGAAGCAAGTCCATAACAGCGCCAGGAGCAAACCAGATGAAAGTCCGATTTCAGATGCCGGTCACACTGTCCCGTCAGAGCAGCACCCCTGCCGTGCCAATTACGGATATGCCGCCAAGTCCTTCATCTGGCAATCATAAGTTTGGGACTTTCGGCGGGGTATTCACACCCACGATTCTCACGATTCTGGGCGCGATCATGTTCCTGCGTGAAGGGTGGGTCGTGGGGAATGCCGGACTCATTGGCGCGGTATCCATCATCCTGCTGGCAAATCTGATTACTATCACGACTGGCCTGTCTATCTCGTCCGTCGCCACCAATATCCGGGTACGGGCAGGCGGGGCGTTTTCAATCATCTCCCAATCGCTGGGTCTGGAGGTGGGTGGCAGTGTAAGCATTCCATTCTACTTCGCCCAGGCGATCTCAGTGGCCTTCTATGTGTTCGCGTTTACCGAGGGCTGGTTAAGCATTTTTCCGAATCACCCCCAGGTATTGGTGGTGTTTGGTTGTTTTGCAGCCGCCTTTATCCTGGCGTTTATCAGCGCCAATCTGGCAGTCCGCGTGCAGTACCTCATCCTGGTGATCCTGGCCGCCTCGATCATCTCAGTGCTGCTGGGAGGCGTTGAACTGTTCGGACAGGGCGGAATGACAGAGACCCCGCAGCTTTTTGGCAGCTTCCAGGATGGTAATTACTGGACGCTGTTCGCCATCTATTTCCCAGCAGTCACCGGCATTCTGGCTGGGGTAAATATGTCGGGCGACCTGAAAGACCCGCGCAAGAGCATTCCCAAAGGGACAATGACCGCGATTATCCTGAGTATGGTGGTCTACCTGGTGCTGGCCTATTGGTTCTCACGAGTCGCCACCCCGGACGAACTCATCCACAATCAACTGGTCGTGGTCGAAAAAGCGATCTGGAAGCCAGCGGTACTGGCGGGCATTCTGGCGGCAACCTTCTCATCCGCCCTGACCTCGATTCTGGGGGCGCCGCGCCTGTTACAGGCGGTTGCGGAATATGAAATTCTGCCCAGAGGCTCCTGGCTGGCGAAAATTACGGACTCGGGTGAGCCACGCCGCGCGATGCTGGTGACTGGACTGATCGGTGTGGCCGCCCTCATCTTCGGTTTAGTAGGTGGTGGGTTGGATGCCATCGCCCCGCTGATGACGATGTTCTTCCTGATTACCTATTGTGTACTAAACGGCGTGGTGCTGTTTGAACAATCCCTGGGACTCATCAGTTGGCGTCCGCTGTTCCGGGTGAGTTCCATCGTGCCGCTGATTGGCCTGGCGGGGTGTATTTTCGCCATGTTTCTGATTGACCCGGCGTTCAGTCTGGTGGCGATTGTGGTCATCATTGCCATCTACACCTTTTTACTGCGCCGCCAGCTTCATGCGCCCTGGAGTGATGTCCGCAGCGGTTTATTCGTCACGCTGGCAGAATGGGCAGCCAAACGCGTCAGCGGGATGCCCGCCACACAGGAACGCGCCTGGAAACCCAGTCTGCTCGTGCCGACTACGTCCACCGACGCCCTATTGGGGAGCTACCGCTTTCTGCGGGCACTGGCGTATCCACGCGGTTCGATTCACGCCATTGGGATGTTTCCGCCTGGAAACGCGCAGGGTGTGAAAGGGCTGGATGCGGCAGTGCAGGCTTTTACGAAAGATGGCGTTTTCTCACGGATGGCCCTGGTGGAAATTGAGGATTTCGGGCGCGGCCTGCGCAGCGCGTTAGAAATCCTGCACAGCGTATTCTTCCGTCCCAATGGTCTCTTTATGTCGGTAACGGATGAAACTGAACAGGAGGCGCTGCAAGCCATCATTGACCGGGCGAAAGAAAACGAAGTCGGCGCGATCCTGTTCGCGCAGAACCCGGTGGTCAGCCTGGGGCGCGAGAAAGTCATTAACGTCTGGATTCGTGAACAAAGCCCTCATTGGGAAGTGGGGATGCGTCTGAGTAACCTTGATCTGGCGCTGCTGCTGGCTTACCAGATCACCCGCAACTGGCAGGGGCATATTAACCTGATTACCATCGTCGTCTCCCCGGAGGAGCAGGATAGAGGACAACAGTTCCTCAAGCAGTTGGTGAGTCTGGGACGGATGCCACGCGGGACGCAAACGATTGTCGCATCCGGCACGTTTCATGACTTTTTAGCCAACGCGCCCCATGCTGACCTGAATATCTTCGGCTTGCAGGAGCGTGTTGACCTGGACTTTATGCGGCGCATGGTGGAGCAAACCCACGCTTCGTGCATGTTTGTGCGCGATTCGGGCAATGAAAGCGCCCTGGCATAGAAGGAGCATTTTGTATGACTGTAATTCCCCCCAAACTGGCCGACGTGCTGGCTGACTTTGACCTGATTAGCGATCGGCATGAACGCGCGGACTACCTGATTGACATCGCGGATCGGTTTAAGGATGTGAAAGTGCCGCCGGACATCGCGTCCCAGCCGTATGACGAGGCGCGGCGCGTCCCGGCCTGTGAGTCGGAGGCGTTCGTGTGGGCCAATGAACAGGCAGATGGTACGCTTAAGTTCTACTTTGACGTGCTGAATCCGCAGGGACTTTCTGCAATGGCGATGTCGGTCATTCTGGATGAAACTTGCTCTGGCGCACCATTAGAGGCTGTCGCTGCCGTGCAGCCGGACATCGTGTTTAACCTGTTCGGCAAGGAAATCTCGATGGGCAAAGGGCAGGGGCTGATGGGCATCGTCGGCATGGTGCAGCACGAGGCCAAAAAACGGTTGTAGACATAAAAACAGGGAGAGCGGTTGGCTCTCCCTATTGTTCAGGTTGATATCTTGCTAGGCTGTTTTGTTGTACTTGGTCTCGATATCGGCTTCACGACGACGCTGCCAGCGATCAATCACGACGCCCAGACCAACCAGGACGAGAACTGGGATACCGATCCGCAGGATGAAAAGAACCACCACACTCACTATCGTCATAATGTCCATTGTCTCTCTCCCTTTTGTGTTGCATTACCCCTCACTTGATTTAATCTAAGCATAATAGACCGCACCACCCCCTGTAAATCAGGTTCATCAGGTATTTTACGAATGGGGTGTTTACCCCATGCAGCGCTTTTCATCCCCCGATATATAATGGGTATATAAGGGTAAAAAATGTAGTGACGAGACATCATGACTACCCTATCCTGGGACGACATCACCATCGCCATCTATTTCCTGTACGGGTTGGCCCTATATTCGATGGGTTTGGCTTTGCTGGTGGAGTCCGGGCGCGCGTCTGAGCTGGGGTTTGCGCGTTCGATGCGGCTGCTGGCCGGTTTTGGCCTGCTGAACGGCATTCATGAATGGTTGGATATGTTCGAGTTCGGTTTTGAAGCCTACGCCGGACTCATTTTCCCGTTGTGGCTGCGCTGGCTGCGCCTGGCGATCCTCGTGACCTCTTTCCTGGCGCTGCTGGCCTTTGGCGAACACCTCTTCACCCGGGAAACCTACCAGCGGGAAACGAGTTGGCGGCTGTCCATTGGCGCGACGATCTGGTTTATGTTATCTGCCCTGATTATCCGTTTTGTCTACCCGATAGACGAAGCCCAGTGGTTGACCGCTTCAGACGTACTGGCGCGTTATATCCTGGGTATCCCCAGCGGCCTCATGGCTTGTTGGGCGTTATGGCGAGAACGGGCGATTTTCCGTGAGCGCGGCATGGGACGCTTTGATTTCGCGCTGACGATTTCCGCAATTTCCCTGGCTTTGTACGGTGTGGTCGGCCAGATTTTCACCGGTAGCAGTGTGATTTTCCCCTCGTATATCATCAACGGCGATCTGTTCATGCAAACCCTGGGCTTCCCGGTGCAGCTTTTCCGGGCCGTCATGGCGACCATTGTTGCGGTTGCGATGATTACTATCCTGCGGGCGCTGGAAGTCGAAAATCAGCAGCGCCTTGACGCCGTAGAATCCTCCAAACTGGAAACGGAACGCCTGAGTCACATCGAACTGGAACGGCTGAATGCCGAATTGCAAACCGCGAATGATGAAACCGCCCGCCTACTGCGCGAAGTCCAGCGGCGTGACGCGGTGCGCGGCGAACTGCTCCAACGCATCACCGCCGCCCAGGAATCGGAACGCCAGCGTATCGCCCGCGAACTCCATGACGGCACCGGCCAGGCATTGACCGGCGTCGCGTTAGGACTGCGCGGGCTGGCCGCCCAGGTGAAGGATAACCCGGAACACGTCGCTAAACGGCTGTCTGTCCTGGAAAGCATGGCGACTACCTCGCTCGGTGAGTTGCGCCTGCTGATAAACGACCTGCGCCCGCCGCAGCTTGACGATATGGGACTAGCGGCAGCGCTGCGCTGGATGGTCAACCGCTTCAAAGACCAGGGACGCCCCGAAATCACCCTGGAAATTCATGGTACGCCCCGACCTTTGCCGTCGGATGTTGAAACGACTCTGTTCCGCATCGCCCAGGAGGGGTTGACGAATACCGCGAAACACGCCAATGCGGACCATGTGATTGTGGCCCTGGATTTTTCCGATAAAATCATCCTCATGGTGCGGGACGATGGCGTCGGTTTTAATGCTGCTCCTGGGTTGGAAAATGCAGGGGCGCGGACAGCCTGGGGGTTAGCGGGGATTCAGGAGCGGGCGAACCTGATCAACGCGCAGGCGGAGATTCACTCTGAACCAGGGGAAGGAACTACGCTGGTCGTCTATCTGAACGATTTTCCAGAGGAAGAGACGACCTATGCCTATTAACGTGTTGATCGTTGATGACCACGCCGTTGTTCGCGCCGGGATACGGATGCTGTTGGAAAGCGACCCGGATATGAACATCGTGGGTGAGGGCGAGAATGGTGCAGAGGCCATTCGCCTGATGGAAGAACTCAAGCCGGATGTCATCCTGATGGATGTCACCATGCCGGTGATGGATGGGGTCGAGGCCACACGCCGGATTAAGGCAATGCGGCAAGAAGGAAAGACGGACAAAATCCCGGCGATTCTATCGCTGACCATCCACGAAGGGGCGGACTACTTCTTTCAGATGCTTCAGGCAGGCGCGTCCGGGTATGTTCCCAAGCGGGCCGCACCGGAAGACCTGCTCCACGCGATTCATGTGATCGCGGAAGGAAATGTTTTCCTGGAACCAACGGTTGCGAAAGACCTGGTGGCCGATTACCTCACGCGGGTGCAGGACGGTTCGGAACGCGATAGCTACGACGGCCTGACCGAACGCGAGCGCGAGGTGCTGACGCTTATCGCGGAGGACGAAACGAACCAGGGAATCGCCAACCTGCTGAATATTTCGGTTAAAACGGTGGAACGCCACCGGGAAAATATCATGGGGAAGCTCAATCTACACACCCGTACCGAACTGGTGAAATACGCCATTCGGAAGGGCTTGATCTCTTTGGAAGACTGACGCACCGCCCTACCTGAAACACAACGCACTTTTGTAATCGGTTGGTAGGGCGAATTCATTGGTAATTCGCCCTCTATGTTTCTGGCGAAAGATTGATTTGATGAAACCATACCACAACACCAGACACAAACCTATCGGGGTCATCTTGATGGTGATCGGAACCCTTTTTCTCGTCGGAGGGCTGGCACTGGTGCTATTCCCGGCCATGCCTGTCCAGGCTCAATCATCCGCTTTTGAAGACGCGGAATATATCGGTGCCCGTGACTGCCGGGAATGTCACCGGGACATCAGCACTATCCATAAGGACTCCCGTCACTCGCTGACACTGCAACAAGTGAGCGTGGAAGATACCGGGGCCATCGTCGCAGATTTCAACGTGGGAGACCTGGTTCGCACGTTGTTACTCCCCGGCGAAACCACAGAGCGCGCTTTTACCGCAGCGGACGTGGTTTTCACGGTTGGCTCCGGGCGCTATATCCAGCGGTATGTTTACCAGACAGCAGACGGCGAGTACATGGTACTTCCGGCAGAGTGGAACGTCCTGGAGCAGAAATGGCAGGAATACACGCTAGCGGATACCTGGCCGGCCCCCGCTTATGATTGGAACGCCAACTGTGCTGGCTGCCATACCACCGGTTATCAGGCTGATAGTGGTAAGTGGGAAGATGATGGCGTCCAGTGTGAGGCCTGTCATGGGCCTGGCAGCACTCATGCTGACCTGGTAGATCATGCAGGCTCGAGCATCAGCGATGAAGAAATGGCTGCCATCCGGTCATCCATCGCGCTCAGCCCTGACCCGCAAATCTGCGGCCAGTGTCACAGCCAGGGAACAAACCCGGACGGCACACCCTTCCCGGTGGGCTACCTGCCAGGGATGGACTTGTTGGATACCAGTGTCTTTACTCTGGTCGCCCCGGATGACTCGGCGCACTGGTGGACGGACGGACATGGCAAGTCACAGAACATGCAGTTTAACGAATGGACGCTCTCCGGCCATGCCATCGCGCTGGATACCATGCGCGACAGCAACTTTGCTGACGAAACCTGTCTGGAATGTCACAGTGGTGATTACCAGTGGTCGCAGTATCTGATCGCCACACACGAAGCCAAGGGCAGTGATGGCCCCGCGCCAGACCCGATCACCCTGGATAGTGCCCAGTACGGCGTTACCTGCACAACCTGTCACACCATGCACAGTGAATCTGCCCATGACTATCAATTGGTGAATGAACCATACGACCTGTGTGTGAGCTGTCACGGTGATACGGATCGTATCGCGGAGATTCACGAACCCGTACAGGAAATGTACGAAGGGGTGCAAATCCTGAGCAACATCCAGGGAACACCGTCCGGCCATTACCAGGAAGGCGTGCAGTGCATCACCTGCCACATGCCGCCTACGCGGATCAGCGGGGAGTTTGACTACTTCCGCAGCCATACGCTGACGCTGGCCGAACCCGGCAAGGTGGAAGCGGAACAGCCCAACTCTTGCAACGGCTGTCACTCCGATCTGAGCAGCGAATACATGCAGCAGTTCCTGGAAAAAACGCAGAACAGCATCCAGAACCGGCTGAGTAATGCCCGGGTCGCGCTGGGCAACCGCACCGATGTGCCGGAATGGGTACTCGCCGCGCTGGACTTCGTGTTCAAAGACGGCAGCCTGGGCGTGCATAACTATGCTTATGCCACCTCACTGTTGGACGCAACTGAAATTCAACTGGGCATCGTGGCGGACAGTGTGCCGGAAAATATCCCGGTGATGCACATCGAGAACCCGGTAGACTGCGCCGAATGCCACGAAGACGAATACCGGCAATGGCAGTCCTCGCCCCATGCGAATGCCTCACTGAGCCAGAATTTCCAGCAGCTTTATGCGGATAACGGGCGGCCCAGCTACTGTATGCGCTGCCACGCTTCCGGCTATGACCCGCAAACCGAACAATATGTGTTCGAGGGCGTTGTTTGCAGCAACTGTCACTTTATCACCGAAGGCGTGGAACACCCGCCTGGCCCGGTGGAAGTCGCCACGAATTCGGCGGTCTGCGGACGCTGCCACAGTGGTGAACACGCCCCGACCTATGACGAATGGCTGGCGAGCAATCACGCCGGGAGCAAGGGCATTGACTGTGCTGACTGCCACTCACCGCATGATAACGGCCTGGTGATGGGGACAATCAATGATACCTGCGGCTCGTGCCACCAGGAAGCCACTGTGGATGAAATCCACATGGGCGAAGACATGACCTGCGCGGACTGCCATATGAACCGGGTCTTGAAGGAAAATGGCGTGCAGCTTGTCCAGACCGGGCATACCATGAGCATTGACCCCGGTGTGTGCGCCGACTGTCATGGTGACACGCATATGCTGAGTGCGGCCAATGTCATGAATCTGACGGATGAAGAGATCAGTGAACTGGAGACCCTGCGCGGCGAAGTGGCACACCTTGAGGAAACTGCCCAGCAGAATCTGAATAACGGGATTGTGGGTGGCGCAATTGGTGCGCTGGTGCTGGCCGTAGTCCTCTTCTTTACCATCCGGTTAGGGAGGCTGAAATGAGCGAACTCACCCGCGAGATGACCCGACGCGAATTCGCCCGACTGGCGGTTGGGCTGGGCGTCGCCATCGCCGCTGCGGATTGGGTCTGGCAATGGTTCGTCGCTCACATTGATCCGACGGCTCAGGCAGCGCACGGCATCAACCCGAATGGCCCGTACTGGAGTATGGTGATTGACCTGGAACAGTGTATTGGCTGCCGCCGCTGTGTGAAGGCGTGCCAGGCGACCAATGATACCCAGGATGGTCATCTGTGGAACATTTTGATTGAAGACGAGGACACGTTCGAGAAGCCGGTGTTCCTCACGCGCCCATGTATGCACTGTGAAAACGCGCCGTGCGTGAATGTCTGCCCGGTACAGGCGACCTATCATCGTGAAGATGGGCTGGTCGCGATGGACTATGACCGCTGTATCGGCTGTCGTTACTGCATGGTGGCCTGCCCTTACGGGGTGCGGGTCTTCAACTGGAAAGAACGTGACGATGTGAACCCCCAGGTCCCGACCTGGGGGACACCCGAAATCGAACGACGGCCTCGCGGCGTGGTGGAAAAATGCACATTTTGTTCCCACCGGTTGGATGCTGCCGCCGAACGCGGCCTGACTCCCGGTGTGGATCGGGCGGTGACCCCGGCTTGTGTCAACATCTGCCCGGTAGAAGCGCGGATCTTTGGCGACCTGCGCGACCCCAACAGCCCGGCTTCCATGGCACTGGTCGGGCGCGAGTCGGTGGTGCTGCGCAGTGAAATCGGCACGAACCCGCGCGTATTCTATCTGCTGCCGGTATGAGAGGAGGAACGAACATGACTGCTCTAAGACGAATAAGTCCCTTCTGGTTCTGGGTGGCCTTTCTGCTGGCGGTGATTTCAGTGGGACTGGTGGCTCTGTTCCTGATCTTCACGCAAGGTCTGGGAGTCACCGGCTTGAGTGACGGCGTTCCCTGGGGGCTGTGGATCACGCTTGACCTGTCGTGCATTGGGTTGGGGGCGGGCGCGTTCTCAATCTCCGCCATCACCTACCTGCTGGGGCAGGAAGCATATAAGCCACTGGCGCGAATTGCGGTATTTGTCGGCCTGCTGGGGTACAGCGGGGCGCTTCTGGCGCTGGTGATGGATATTGGGCGGCCAGACCGCTTCTGGCATGGTTGGGTGTTCTGGAATACCCACTCCATGTTGTGGGAAGTGACGATGTGCATCACCCTGTATTTCTCAGTGCTGCTGCTGGAAGTCTTCCCGATGGTGGTGGAATTGCCGTTTCTGGCGAAATTCAAAGCGCTGCACAACTTCGCCCACCGTATTCACCATTTCGCGCCTATCCTGGCAATTATCGGGTTGGGGCTGTCGCTGCTGCACCAGTCCAGCCTGGGCGGGACGTATGGGGTGGTGATCGGGCGGGCGGCACTGTTCCGTTCCACCATGCCGCTGCTGTTCATCGTCTCGGCGGTAGCGGCAGGCATGGCCTTCACCGTCCACCTCACCCTGATTGTGCAGTGGATTAAGGGGCGGGAGTTAGTCCCCATGTCAGTATTGTTTGAAGCCGGGCAGATCGCCGCTGCGGTGCTGCTGCTCTACCTGTATATGCGCTTCTGGGATACCACCGCCGGGACGTATGGTTACGTGCCGGGACGCACGGAGGCGGAAAACGTGCTGACCGCCGGAACGTTCGCGGTTTCCTTCTGGGTGTGGGAGATGATGTTAGGCGGGGTGGTCGCGGCAGTACTCCTGATCCGTGCTCGAATGCAGAAGAGCGTTCTGCAACTGCTGGTCGGCAGCGGCCTGGTGATGTCCGGGTTGATCGCCAATCGTTGGCACACCACCCTGCTCGCCTTCACGGAGCCGCTGACGGAGCATCCGGCAGTGACCGACCCGCTGGTGACTCACTATACCCCGGCCTGGACGGAATGGGCAACGGTGGCGATGGTGGTCGCTATTCTGACTCTGATCTTCAGCCTGGGGATGCGGTATTTCCCGGCTTATAAAGGTGAAGAAATTCCCGCAGCTGCAACGCCGCCTCTGGCGGATGGGTCCCCTTCCTGATTCTTGTTGACGGGCTGTAGGGTTTCATTGGTATGAGGGGAGTGCGAAGCTGCACTCCCCTTTTATGTGTGGTTGTGGGTGTTTTATTCTTCTGTAGGGGTATGGTGCATCATGCCCCGACTATGTTCTAGAAAAACATGGTCGGATTCTTACCCTAAAACCCATAATCATAACTATAACGCGGGTAGCGGTACGGGTCGTAGGCTGGCAGGCCTTCGCGCAGCGGTTCCAGCAGGCCGCGTGCCGCGCTGCGTCCCAGGTGCGCGGAGAAAATCGTCGCCCCGTCCCCGGTCTGGGCGGTATCCAGAGCGATCAGTTCGCCGGCCAGCCAGTTCCCGGCCCATTCACGGGCTTCCGAACCCGGCTCGCTTTGCTGGTAGAGGTCAATCACGGCGGGGACGGCGTCGCTGGAGAGGATGTTGAGGAAGCGGATATCCAGTTCTTCACCGTCGTGATAGCGGGCGATGTTGCGTTCGGCGATATACAAATCTACATCCATGACGTTCATCGTCACCATGTACCCGATGAGGCACAGCAAAATCCCCAGCGAAAAGACATTCGGACGCACGCGGAACACCGCCAGCAGGTAGAACACGAACAGCAGCCCCAGCCACAGCATGAACACATGCGTATACACCCGCAACTGCGTGAAGCCAAACGCCTGTTCATACAGCCACATGCGCTGTGCTGCCGAAACCAGCATGACGCTCGTCAGTGCCGCCACAATGACCGCCAGGGCGCGAAACAACCCGTTTTCACGGCGTTCCTGGCGTACCGTGACATGGTCAAGCCACAGCGCCAGCCCTAACGTCAGCACCGAAACGGCAATCAACTCGAAGAAGCCGCGCCGGGCATAAGTCGAGTAGGTCAGCCCGCTCACGGTGATGTTGGCCTGCCCGCCGAAAAAATAGGCAAACTGAATGACGACGAAGGCCGCGAACAACAAATCCACGCTGCCCAGCACAATCGTCGCCTCGATCATACCCAGTTTGAAGGCCGGTTTGCGCTTTTCGGCAGCCTGCTCTGCCAGCGCCGCTTTAACCGCTTCGACTTCCTCATCCGGCTGTTCGGCGTCCGTTTCCGCCTCATCATCGGGGGAATCCGCATTGGTCGAGCCAGGCGTGGCGAAAACCGGACTCAGCAGTCGCAGCCCGGTGTAGGCCATCGCGCCCATTGCGATGAACGCCAGCCCGCCGGTCAGGAAACCCTGCTCCATCAGGCCGTCGATTCCGTTCAGATTGAATAGACTCCAGAACCGCTCCAGGTAGTCGGCAAATACGGCGTCTGCCGAACCGAGCAGCAGCCCGAACACCACCACCACCGGCACGGCAATCGCCAGCCCGCGCACGACGGCACCCATGTTCTTGAGTCGGCTCAACCGCCCGGCCCGCAGCCAGCCCCATGAATCGATCAGTTGGGCGATACCAGCAGGGATGATGGACAACCCCGCTTCGATTACACCCCACACCTGCTCCATAAACGGGGTTAAATCCAGCGGGCGTTCCCCTGGCAGGACATACATCACCAGCCCGCCCAACGCCAGGACGCTCAGGACATCCAGCGCCGTGACCAGCGGGTCAGCCCGGACAGCCACCATCCCGGCGAAGAGGAGAATGGGCAGCAGCGGCCACAGGCTGCGCCCCCCCAACCGCCCGCCCGCCCAGCGAAACATGAGCAGAATCGCCCCGGCCACGATCAGCGTGAAGATGAGGAAAGACAGGCCGATGAGCTTCTGATAAAACAGGATATTGCCACTCAGACCCACCACCAGCCCGATGCCCAGGGTGCGTATCGCAAAGGCCTGCCGCATTTCTGTATTCATAAAGTTACTCCGCCAATTATTAGGATCAATTTGCCGCTGTGAACCGGACGAGCGCAGCTTAAGCGGTTGTGTTACGAATCCGACAAAAACCGCCAACGCGACGAGAAAAGCAATGCCGGTGTAGCGGGCCGGGATCAGCAGGGCAACCATGATGCGACTCGCCGCGACTCCCAGACCAAGTACCAGTAGCCAATAGGTAGATGTTCGCCGTGTTCGCATATCAACATCCTATAAATCCAAGATAACACTTCCATCGTAAGCGGGTTTACTGGCTCAACTCCCCCCTAAAATCAGGGGGATTCGGTAATAGGTGCATCTTGTAAACGTTTTATGTCAAAGCGGACGAGGCAGGCCTCGTCCCTACAAAGGAACACTTTATTATCTGGAATAGCCTAAACATGTCGCTGCCACTAGCTGACGACTGATAACTGACTACTGAAAACGGATGACTCCCCAAGCTATACCCATGATACACGCACAACGCCGCATTTCATCAGACACTTACCCCCTGTCTGCTCTACGAAAGACGCGCAAACCGGGTGAAACGTTCCCGGCTGCTGCTGCGTATACACCATAGAATGAACATTTGACAGCGGTCAGCCGTTAGTCAGAGTGAAGCAAACTCAACACCAGAGGAGCAGAAACAATGAGCGAGTCACAAGACAAGAAACGTACCACCGAATGGTCGTTTTCGTTTGAACAGCTTGGTGAAAGCATCAGCCAGTGGGTCGGGTCACTCAAAGGGGGCGAAGTTGAAGTCCAGGTAGATCACTTCACCGCCCCGGTAGATGGCGCGACCAGCGCCCGCGTTGAACTCAACATGGCAATTGGCAAAGTGACGGTGGACGCCCTGTCCGGCTCGGATAACCTGATGGAAGCCGAAGTCGGTCATGTGGGCGAGATGGAATTCACCGTCTCCGGGGACGAAGAAAAGCGGGTGAAACTCGGTCAGAAACAGCCGAAAGGCGGTATTCGCTTGCCGTTCAAAGAGGCGATCAACGCTATTGGCAGTCGGGACGACCTGCTGTGGACAGTAGGACTCAGCCCGAATGTCCCCATGCGCTTGAAAATCAACGCTGGCCTGGGCGCATCCTCCCTCGACCTGAGCGAGTTACAGATCACCGACCTGGACGTAGACGCCGGAGTGGGGGAAGTCCAACTTACGCTGCCCGCGATGGGTGAATCCTACAAAGCCGAAGTGGATAGTGGCGTCGGCAGTATTCGAATCACCATCCCGGAAAACGCCGCGCTCAAGCTGGATATTGATGGTGGCGTCGGCAGTACGACGGTCAGCATCCCCCATAATGCCGCCGTGCGCATCAAAGCCGACAGCGGCCTGGGCGGTATTCACCTGCCGGATCACTTCATGCGTGTGAAGAAGGGTGATGATTTTGTCACCAAGAGCGGCGTGTGGGAAACTGAAGGGTTCGCCGTTGCCGCCCGGCAGATCGTCATCCATTATGACGGCGGTATTGGTGGGCTGAAAGTGGAGTAAGTCGCGCTGAGTATCGACCTGTAAATTTGCTTTACTGACCTCACCCCTTCCGAACCGAACAGGGGTGAGTTTTTTTGTAAATGATTTTTGGATGGATTCTCAAGTATTGTCCGGGGCAGACGGGACACGGTGTCGCCGCAAGGGTTGGTTGGATGAATCGCGGAATGCCGCGAAATCCGGCTGGCGCGGAAAGTGAAACAGGTGCGATTCGCAGGTGCAGTCCGACGCACCGAAACGTAGCGCAGGCACCGCCGCCCCAGGGAGTCCCCGCAGCACCGCCGCCCACTGATGCTCGTAGACGGTTTCACTGGCGAGCCACCACACTTCGCGGACAGTGGCCGTGTCCCGCAGATAATCCACATGCCAGTGTGGTTTGTTGATGGGTGCGAGGTGGTGTTTCAGCCTGCCGCGCAGCCCACCCGGGCCGAACGCGCTGCCGACATAGGCATACCACCCGCCTGGAAAATCGAATGTCCCCAGCCTGCCGGGTGTCAGACTCACCGGTTTGCTCAATCGCAGAATCAGGATGTACGTGCCTTTGTCTGCTGGAAACATCATAGATGTGGAATTCCGGTCTCTTCATCCGGGAACTGCTTGACATCCGCGATTTTACAGCCGGAATGAAACAGTTCCTGCGAGATTTTTGGGTTTAATACCACGTAACGCCATGTACGCATTTTTATCACGTTAGTGGATTGTAACAGGTCGGCGCGGCGGTGAACCATAATGCAAGCTGGTCAGTGCTTCAATCACCTGTTCAATTGGAATGCCCCGTCTGTTCGGATATGGTGCAGCTTTGCGGCTACTACAGTCGATTTTCTATTTGACATGGCCGAACTTATGTGTCCGGGCAGACTCATCCGGCTGATAATCGCGCAACCAGAGCATCTTGCACAAAACGAATAGGATGCGCTTAGAGAGAATCTTTCCTCAGCGTTATAGTTCGATCATCACCTTCAGGTATTCCCCGTGTGCCGCTTCAATGGCATGGTAAGCGTCGAGGTACTGATCGAATGGGAAACGATGCGTAATCATGGCATCAAGATGCATCTTGCCGCTCGCCACGAGTTCAATAGCGCGTTCATAGTCGGCACGCTGATACATCAACGTACCCGTCAGCGTGAGTTCACGATCCTGCACCAATCCGAGGTCAACCTGTGCCTTCTTGCCAAACACGCCCACGACGACAATCGTTGACCCTTTGCGTGCATACTGAATTGCGTCGGTCATAGTCGCTTCGACCCCGACGCATTCGAGGATCAAATCGGCTTTGTCGGGGCCAAAAGCGCGGGCAATCGCTTCGCCGAGGTTTTCACGGTTGGGGTTGACGGCGTGCTCGATCCCGCATTCGCGTGCTTTTGCCAGCTTGTAATCGCTCAGGTCGGTAATCATAACCGCCTGTGCGCCTGAGGCTTTTGCCACCTGTGCGGTCAGATTGCCAATTGCGCCCGCGCCAAGCACAATCACCCGTTTGCCTTCCGCGCCGCCGCCGCGCGACAGGGCGTGCACTGTGACCGCAATCGGTTCGATCATCGCGGCTTGATCCAGCGACATCGTGTCTGGCAGCTTGAGTACCGTATCAGCAGGCAGGGCGAAGAATTCCTGCGCTGCGCCGCCCGTCTGAAAGCCCATGACCTTCAGCGATTCGCAGATGTGATACATGCCATGCTTGCACGGGTAGCATTCACCACACGTCACTTGTGGCATGAATGTGATTTTGTCACCGACCTTGACGTGCGTCACGTTTGCGCCAACCGCCGCGACCACGCCGCCGACTTCGTGCCCCTGTACCACAGGATAGCCCGTGTATGGGTGAAGTCCGTGATAGACATGAATGTCTGAGCCGCACACGCCAATCCGTTTTGTCTGGAGGATAACTTCATCCGCTTTTGGGGTGGGTCGCTCGACATTGGTGAATTCGATCTTGCCGGGTGCAGTCATCACGGCTTGTTTCATGCGTAAAATCCTTTGACAATCAGGCCATCATTAGCGCATCCACGCAAGCCGGTTGGCGACGTTTTGCGCTGTCAGCCGCTTGATTGTGGCCGCATCCAGCCCAATCTGCGCCAGACGGGGCAGAATGCTTGACTGTATAAACGTAAGTCCTGGTTCACCACCGAACGAACGCCACATTGACGGGAAGGCGAAATCAAGACAGACCGCCATGCCGTGTGCAAGCCCGTCCGCAACCAGGGCGGGGATCAACTGCCACACATTGTGATCGGGATCATATTTAGGTCGTCCGAAGGTATCATAGCCAAGCAGCACGCCCGCGCGTGCCAACTCACGGTGCAGCCCGACATCGGGGCGTTTATCCACATGGCACATATAGAGCCGCTGCGGAGGAACACCGTGGTTTTCAAAAAACGGAATCAGCGCCTCGACATTGCGCCCCATCTCGGTGTGAAACAGAATTGACGCGCCCGTTTGCCGTGATGCCACCGCCGCTGCTTCCATCAAGACCTGTGTCTGGCCTTCAATCACGCCTTCATAGCCAATCTTGATGATGGCGGCACGCACCGGCTCAACACCGGATTCTTCCGTCAGCGACTCGCGCGTGCCCTTGGTCAGTTCACTGATAAAGTAGCCTGCCGCTTCATCGACACTCGCACTCCACAGCCAGCTATCCGGCGGGTAGTATTTACGCTGATGCGCGCCCGTCGTTGCAGTAATCAGCACGCCTGTCTCGGCGGAGAGCCGCCTGAGCTGGCGCGTGTCACGTCCCGCATTCCCCGGCTGACAATCCACCAGCAGCGTACCACCGGCTGCCTTAAAACTCGCCAATTCCTGACGAATACGTGGGTAATCGTTAAGTTCAATGCGGGCATCCTCGCCAACGCCATCGGCTGGCTGAATCCAGACATGCTCATGGCCGTCAGCAAGCTGAATCGCATCGACTGCAACGGCTCCTGTGACCGTCTGTATCTGGGCGTTCATCAGGGCTTCTCACAAGGAATAACGGGATTCAGGGCGGGTTCGCCGCGCAGCACCGCGAGGCAATTTTCCAACGCCCCCCAGCCCATCGCATTAGTCGCGCCGTCGGTATGCGCGCCAGAATGGGGGGTGGCGATCACCTGCTCAAGCTGGAGCAGGGCATTATCCGCGCCAGGTGGCTCAACTTTGAAGCAATCCAGCGCCGCCCCGGCTACCTGCCCCGATTCCAGTGCCGCCAGCAGCGCCGCTTCGTCAATCAAATCACCGCGAGCCGTGTTGACGAGATAGCTGCCGCGCTTCATCTGTGCCAGGAAGGCCGCGTTGACCATGCCGAATGTCTCCGCCACGACCGGCAGATGCAGCGACACAATATCGGCAGCCGGTAGCAGGTCATCCAATGTGGTTAAGCGCACACCCAGTTCATCCGCCGCCGCCGCGTTCGGGTAAGGGTCGTAGGCCAGCACTGTTGTATCAAAAGCCTTGACCCGCCGCGCCACCGCCCGGCCAATATTGCCGAATCCGATCAGCCCAATCGTCTTGCCTTCCAGCGAGACGCCCGACAGCCGCCGCCATTCGCCCGCCCGTGTCGTCGTCACTGCTGTCGGAATCTGTCGCGCTAAGGCGAGCATCAGCCCCAATGTGAGTTCGGCCACCGCGTTTGAGTTCGCGCTGGGTGTGTTGGTGACACAGATACCTTTCGCGTGCGCCGCTTCCAGGTCAACCCGTTCCACGCCAACGCCATAGCGGGCGATAACCTTCAGGCGATCCGCTGCATCCAGCGCAGCCTGGTCAATCACATCGAGTCCCGCAATGAAACCGTCGCAGCCGGGCAACAAATTACGCAATTCCTCTGAGGTCAGCGGGCGGCTGGTCGGGTTATACACGACTTCACCCACTGTTTCTTCCAGAATTTGTGTCAGACGTGGATCATGTTTGGCATAAGATGTTGGCGTCACCAGCACGCGCATCGTTTTGAGATTCTGAGGCATGTTTCCTCCTAAGATGCGTTCTGCCAGCGGGGGTTATCAATGATGGTCGGCTGGCCGTCCTGTTCGACGACGAGTTTGCGGAATCCTTTTTGTTCAATCGTGCCGTAATTGTGTCCAGCGTTGCCAGGGTAAATGAAAAACATGACCAGGTCTTCAGTAGCATTCGTGTTGACTGAACGATGCGCCCAGCGTGGCGGGACATACAGCACTTCCCCGGCGGACATTCCCAGCACCTGGGAGTCACCTTCGGGCGTTTCCATCACCATCATGCCGGTGCCACGCATACAGTAATAGACTTCGCCCGTTTCCAGCACATCATGAAAATGACCTTTGGTCATAAAATACTCGTTGCCAACCTTGCCGGGGTGAACAATAGAAACACCATGCAGCAGTTCCCCCTCAACTTTGGGGACGAGGATTTCGTAGACCTCATACAATAATTGATCGTCTGCTGCCAACAGGCTGCTGTACGCCGCTTGATCGAAGTATTGCCCTTGCATAGACGAGAGCGTGCGAACGATGTAGTTATCCCATTCCAAAGGTCTGTCACCAAAAGGGAGTTTCAAAGTGAAGGGGAGGGTTCTCATAATTATCCTTACTTATGGCGTGTCTGGCGAGAAGTGATTACTGGGGGGAAGATCGCCGAGCTGACCCGCGAATGCGTTTGGCTCACGGGTGCGAACGAGTTCAACCTCAAACTGGGTTCGGTCCCCCCGATGGTAGGCGAAATAATACTCAATCGGTGTACCATCTGGCAGGTAGCTGATACTGTCCAACCGGAACATCGGTGCGCCTTTCGGAATGTCCAGAAGTTTCGCCCCCTGTCCTTTAGCGGCGACGGCCTGAATGGTGCGGCGACCACGTGCGATGTACAGATGATATTGGTCTTCCAGGAGTGTATACAGGGATTGATTACTCAGATCATCGTCCACCAGATGCGGACAATAGGCAACGGGAACATAAGTTGTCACCAGCATGATCGGCACATTCTCAACGGAACGCAGTCGCACAATTTCGGTGACTGGGGTTCCGGGACGAAGCGACAAATAGTTCGCAACCGTTGGGCTGGCAGGGATGACCTGCTGCTGTAAGACCTTCGTGACCGGGTTCAGCCCTTGCTCAACCATGTCCTGATAAAACCCGGTGAGCTTCTGAACGAGTTGTTCGTTGATCTTCTGGGGAGCGACGAAACTGCCTTTCCCTTTACGTCGCTTAATCAGGCCCTCGTGAATCAAATCCTGAAGTGCCTGACGAATGACTGTACGGCTTACGGAGAACATCTCGCATAGTTCAGCTTCGCTGGGTAGACGATCCCCGGTTGACCAGGTGCCATCCCGGATTTGACCCCGTATTACGTCTTTTACCTGAATATAGTAGGGAATAGGGCTGTCAAAATCCACCATGATACGCTGCCCCTTCACTGCGTTCGGATTTTTGCGATGAGTGCTAAAGTCTCGCTCGTAAGTGCCGTGATTGCGGCATAGTCCCCGGCGGCAATCCAATCGCTGCGCAGCAGGCGGCTGCCCATCCCGACACACGCGACGCCCGCAGCAAACCAGGCCCGCAGATTCTCTTCCTGGGGTGTGACGCCGCCGGTGGGCATCATGCGGCTCCAGGGACGGGGTGCCAGGGCATCCTTGACGAAACCGGGGCCACCAACCGCCGAACCGGGAAACAATTTCACGATTTCCGCACCGAATTCCTCGGCAGTGGCAATTTCGTTCAGTGTGCCGCAGCCCGGCATGTAAGCGATTTTGCGGCGATTGCATAGACGTGCTGTCTCTTCATTGAAGGTAGGCCCCACAATGAAGTTCGCGCCATGTGCAATGAAAAGCGCTGCTGTTGCGGCATCATCGACGGAACCGATGCCGACAATCAGGTTGGGGTGTGCAGTGGCGCAGAATTTCACCAGGCCGCTGAACACTTCGAGCGCGTTGTCGCCACGATTGGTGAATTCCAGCACATGACTGCCACCCTCGGCGAGCGCACCCGCCACCGCCTGTGCAGTTTCGAGCTGACCATGATAGAACAGCGGCACCATGCCATCCTGCAAAATTGTATTGTAAACCGTTAAACGATCAAAGCGGGCCATACGAAGCCTCCTCCTAGCGGGCTGGGCGCAGCTCTGAGGCTGCCGCGTCAAGTTGTGCGAATAATTCAGGGGTAAGCTGGACATCGAAAACTTCGGCAATCACCTGAGTCCAGCCATGCAGGAAGTAGACCCAACCATCTTCTATCGTTAGATTGTCCTGTTGTGTGCGGCGCTCTGCTTGACGCATAAAATCCAGTTCACCTCGATAGTTCAGCTCCCACACCAACCCATTCTGCGGCCAGACACCGTTATCGGTCAGCGGAGAACCGGGACGATCTTTGCCCATGCCTGTCGCGTTGATGACCATTGATCCCGGCGGAAGCTGGGCCATGATTTCATCGTTCTTGAGCGGGTCTTCGTTCAGGATGTATTCCCACTCGATGTCGCTGTCAAGCTGTTTGTGAACGTCACGCAGCGTTTCCAGGCGGCCAGCTGAACGATTCACAGTGATGAATTTCTTGGGACGGTCAGCAGGATCAGGGCGGCTGGCGATATAGGCACTGATCGCAACGGCGGAACCACCTGCGCCCAGGCACAACACATGACCACCTGTTTTGCCCCAGTGCCCCTGCGGTACGAAAGCTTCCCACGACAGCCCAGAGGTGATCGGGTCTTTGGCGTGCCCGCGCAGTTGAGTCCCGCGTTTGGAGATACTGGAAATTTCGTCACACAGGATGGCGTACGGATCGAGATAGTCAAACTCGGAACGGGTGGCGTGGAGCAGGTCGATCTTGTGGGTGGTTACTAGTGCACCCATTGACAGTGGATCGTTTTTGATGTGGCGCACGATCCTGAAGTAATCCTCGGCAGGCGCGTGCAGCACACAGTCATAACCTTTAATCTGTGCCCCTAGTCCGAGAATGTCGGACCATTTGGGAAAAACACGCATGATAGAGGACTTGCCCGTTGTTACACCGACAAAATACATGGTGGGAATGGGTGCAGGTTCAAGAGCAGTGGATGAAGCCATTAGGAGCGATTTCCTTTCTAAAACACGTGTTGCAGAACTCCTCATTTTTATCTAGTGTAGGCTAATTAACATATAATTACAAGATGACAGGATGATGAGTTGGTATGTCAAGTGTCCCCAACCTGCCGGGCGTCAGCTGCGCCGGTTTGCGCAGCCGCAGAATCAGGATGTACTACCTTTGTCGGTGGGAAACGTCATGGATGCGGAATCCCGCCCCACTCATCCAGGAATTGTGCGTAAAGTTCCGCCTGTCGCCGTGACCCCTCGGCGGCCTGGTGTACCTGGTCGCCCTGGAAGTACGCACTGTCGCCCATCCCCGCCGCCACGTCAAAAAACAGTTCGCCGGTTTCCCCCGCGATGGTCTGGATGATTGCGTTCTGCTCGTCAATCGCCATCATCAGGGCGCGCGTGCCATCCAGCGACGGGTCGGTTGCCAGCATGGCGTCCGCCGCCGCCCGATCCCAGGCATACGTCGAGAACAACACCTGTGCCCCGCCGGATTCCGCCAGTGCCGCGATACTGCGTAGGTTGCGCTCGAAGTGGGTTGGCGGGTTGCCTGCCAATAATTCAAGCTGCGAGATGTTCCCTGGCTCCGGGGGACACCAGCCGGTATGTGCCATGCGGCTGTTCACCGCCACCGGGTCATCCATCCGTCCCAGCGCATAGGCGATGAAGCGGTAGAGCGTGCTGGACGGCAGTTCATCGCCCGCCGTCTGCCAGATGCCGCGATCCATGCCGAAGCCATAGAGCGGCGTGTCCCCGCCGTAACAGGCCGGGTCCTGGTAGATGCGAATCACGGCATCATTCAGGTTATCGTAATCCAGCACGAGGTCGGGCTGCTGTGCCAGTCCGCGCGTCGCCAGGCTGACCACCGAGTCCAGGCTGTAATAACCCGGCACACCCAGGTTGACGACCTCCACCTGACTGTAGCCGTAATCCTCGCGCAGAATCCGCTGAAGCTGCGCCGGCCACGCTTCTTCGGTACTCAGGGCGTGACCGAAGGTGGTTGAGCCGCCCAGCGCGATAATCCGGTAGACGCCTTCCGGCTTGGGGACAGCCACCAGTTCCCCCCGGATGCCGCGTGCGTTCACGTCCTCATAATTGGGATTGAGCGTGTAGTTCAGGTACGGCACACCAATCAACTGCGCGGTATGGGCGTCAATCGTGGCGCGGTCATACAGATACAGCGCCTTTTCGTGTTCCGTGCCGCGTGTGTCGAACCACAGTCGCAGCCCGACTTCCAGGGCGACCAGCAGGACGATCACGCCAAATACACTTAACGCGAGGGCAGTCAGAAACCGTTTCGGCATAGTGGATGACCTTTATGGATTGAATAGAGTATTTCCCGTGTATTCTGGCACAGCCGCCGGGTTGTGTCCAATGGGAAATCTGTATAAAATAGAACCTATGAGCTAAATATGACAAATCGAGGGAGGAGAACATCAGGATGGATGCGTCTAAAAAACAGATCACCACGATAGATGACTATATCGCCATGTTTCCCGCCGATGTGCAGGCCGTTCTGGAACAACTGCGGCAGACCATCCGGCAGGTCGCGCCCGATGCGAAAGAGGCGATTAGTTACCAGATACCGACCTTTAAGTTAAACGGCAATCTGGTGTATTTCGCGGCGTTCAAAAATCACTACGGCTTTTATCCGGCTTCATCGAGTATCGCAGCGTTTGAGACTGACCTGGCACCCTATACAACTAGCAAGGGCGCGATTCAGTTTCCGAAGGATAGGCCAATTCCCTTCGACCTGATTACGCGCATCGTGGAGTTTCGCGTGCAGGAAAATCTGGCAAAGGGGAAAAAGAAGAAGGCGTGAAGTCGCGTATGGCTTCACTGTCATGATACGAGACCTCAGTGTTGTCCGAAATACAACACTTGATGAGCCATTGCCGGGTTACAATAAGAGTAGGTTGCTGTCGTTTTCTGATTTGCGCGGGGAAACCCTTTAATCCAAGGCACTCTCATTCCGGTCAATAAACCGGAATATAGCTGGTTATTTCGGCCAAGGCCGGAACGCCAGCGATGCATTCAGAAAGGCAGTCAAAACATGAGCAAGCGTATGTTGTTCATTCTGGGGATGATGGCGCTGTTGTTGGTTGGGTTTAGCAGCGTGACAGCCCAGGATAATGAGCCAATCAGTATCATTTTTATGCACCACTCCACCGGATTAGGTGTCATTCAAGGGGGGCATCTCCGGGGAGCTTTCACAGATTTAGGCTATGCGTTCTGGGATCATGGGTATAACGACGAAGGGCTAGTTGATCCGGCAGGCGAGTACCTGGGTATCAATTGGGATGTGCCGGGCGATAACACCGACCCGGACGGCTGGTATGAAATCTTCCAGCAGCCCTTCACCGACCCGCCGACCAACACCTTCAGCCACATGCTGCAACAGGATGTCATTATCTTCAAAAGCTGCTTTCCCACGTCGGATATAATCGATGAGGAGATGTTTGCCGCTTACCAACGTTACTATCTCACCATCCGCGATGTGATGGATCAGTATCCGGATAAACTCTTTATCGCCTGGTCAACCCCGCCGCTGGTGCCCAATTCCACCACGCTGGAAAACGCCGCTCGCGCCCGCCGCTGGTCGGCATACCTGACCTCTGCGGAATACCTGGAAGGGCATCCCAACGTATTTGTGTTCGATTTCTTTTCACTGTTGGCTGACGAGGATGGTTTTCTGCGGACTGAGTACCGCCCCGATGATGAATGGGACAGCCACCCTAACGATCTGGCGAACGGGATGGTCGGGCCGATTCTGGTGGCTTTCGTGGATGAGGCCGCCCGTAATTTCGTTCCTGGCGAGCCGAGTGTGCAGCCGCAGCTTGTCCAGCCGGAAACAGTGACCACTGCGCCGCTCGCTGCGGTGATGCCCGGCGATATGCTTGCCGATTTCGAGCTGGATGCCAGCCAATTGGTTGACCGCTGGTGGACGTATGGTGATGCCGATGTCGCAATCGGTGCGTTGGAGTTGGTCACGCCCGGCGTGGATAGTGAACATGCGCTTCATATCACCTTTAGCTCGCCACCGCAGCAGTATGGCAACTTCGGGATGGGTTTTGAACCGTTACAGGATTGGAGTTCGGCCAGTGGTATCTCGTTCCACTGGAAAACCAACCAGCCCGACATGCTGGTGAATGTGTATATCGCCATCGCCGACCCGGAACACCATGATGATTCCACACCCTTTGCAGCCGAAATGACACCGCCCGTCGGCGATTGGGAACCGGTAACATTGCTGTGGGAAGACTTCGTGAAACCCGATTGGATGGGGGATGAGGGGCTGGATGTATTTGACCCTGCCTATGTTCGTGACATCAGTTTCGGATTTGGCGACTGGGAGAAGTCGCTGGAGGCGGAACTATGGATAGATGAAATCCGGCTGGTTTCGGCGGAGTAGACCCTATTCATCAGGGGGCGGTTTCGTCCCCCTGACATTTTAACTTGATGGGTGTTTGGTGCGGCGGTTACGGCTTCAGCGCCACGATATGCGAGGTGTGCGAGTCTTCGGTGTTGTTCTGTGTCCAATCTGTACCTATATCGGCGGGAAAGCGTGCGGTAAGTCGTCTGTCTCCCAGTGTAGGATGGTGTGGAATGACTTTTCACAGAACGGAACAACATCGGCGTGTGGAAACGACTGAGAATTACAAGCGGGCTTTGGTTAGTGGTAGCCCTTGTTATCAGTACGTGGAGTAAAGGACACTCTCCGATTCTGGACTTTAAACTGCCTACCGGTTTCGGAAGTTTTGCTTTTTACAGTCCAGATGGTGAAACCATTATGGCTTTCAGTGAGCAGCCTGAATCCGGGATGGTCGCACTGGATTTTTGGAGTGCGGCGGACGGTCATAAAATCAGAAGCGCCATATTGTATGAGTCAAGGATAGCGGATAGGACGCTCAGCCTGGACAGGCAATTTCTGGTGACTCGTCACTCTGATGGTTTTATACGAGTAACGGACTTACGCTCGGAGACCATTGTGATGCAAACAGAAATTCCCAGAGTTGATTGGTGGACTTATAAGTGGATACGGGATGCTGATGGTAATGACATTAAGAGATGGTTTCGACCTCACTGGAGAGTTGATGACATTGCATTCAGCTCACAAGGTAATGTCATCGCCGCTATCTCCAGTGATGGCGTCATCATCTGGGATGCAACCACAGGGGAGCCGGTCAGGCAGTTTAGTAACGACACCTCGGTTATTATTTACTCTGAAATTGCTCTGAGTCCCGATGGTGAACAACTGGCCTTTGCCGGGTCAAATGGCTGGCGTAACCATGGGAAGTTGTGCTATATGAAGGTGAAGAGTGACAAGGTTCCGCAGTGTGTCTCTTTATCTACCGGGATATTTGATCTTGCCTGGTCACCCGATGGGCAGTACATTGCGATGGGGACTATTCACGGCGTAAAAATATGGAATGTAACGCGGCGGGTTGTTGTGAACGAGTTAATCACCGCAGGTTTTTTTGTCATAGGAGAGATAGATTCACTGAGTTTTAGCCCTGACGGCAGATTTCTCATGGCAACTGGGGCTGAAACCTATTGGGTAGCGCTCTGGGATACTCACAACTGGCGGCGAGTCACCCAATTTGGATACTGTGGAACAGCGCCCTGCGGTTATTATAGAATTGATTATAGCCCCACTGGTCATTCCGTGTTGATTCATGGCGGAGATCGGTGGGAGTACTTTACCGAACAATGGTCTCTACCAGGGTTCTTCCAATCAGAACCCACCCGATAGTCGCCTACGGCTTCATCGCCACAATATGCGAGGTGTGCGAGTCTTCGGTGTTGTGGAGGATTTGCCAGTCCGCGAAGTAACCCGCCAGTTCGCCCACTTCCAGCAGGTAGTCCGGGTTGGCGTCGGGCTTCACGCGCAGGTAACGCCGGTTATGGGCGACATACACCGCTCGCCCGCCGGATACCACACACGCCCGCAGCTTGGAAAGCAGACTCCGGTTGAGGTAGAAGCACACGCACAGCACCGCGTAGGTATTGGCGGGGATGTCGGCGTTATCCAGATCCGCCCGCAGCAGGTTCACACGCCGCAGGTGACGGCGGTTGACTTCATCCTGCGCCCGTGTGAGCGCCACCCGGCTGATGTCCAGCACGTCCACGACATAACCTTGTTCGGCCAGCCACAGCCCATTTTGCCCCAAACCGCCCGCGACATCTAACGCCCGCTGAACACTGCCATCCATGACCGGTGGGATGGTTTCAAACAGCAGCGGATAGGGCGGCGGATACGGTGCGTCCATGTCATTCTGATATCGTTGATCCCAGTGTAAACGTTCTGAGTCGGACATAGGTCAGGCGTCCAGGCCTCCATAAATCGGGGTATAGGTGAGCGCATCCGGGACTTGTGCCATCGCTTCGGCATCGCCAGGGTATAGCCGGGCGTCCGGTTTGCGGCGGCGGCGTTCGTGGAGTTGGTAGGCGTCACGCAGCGTCACGAAATCCGGTTCGCGCCAGGTCTCCGGCACGGTGAGGCAGGCCATGAACGCTCGTAGTCGCGTGCCATCCGCGCTGTTCCAGTCCGGGCCGCTGTTCAGGAGGCCGCGTGCGGCGTCGGCAGTATCCGCGTCCGTCGTGGCCTTTCGCAGCAGTTGCCCCCCCAACCGGGAGAACATTTTCTCCGCCTGCTTGAGGTTGACATCCCCGGCCATCGCCCGCACATCCTCCGGCAGCGCATCCAGTGGCAGCGCCGAACCAGCCGAGGCGTTCGGTTGGGTTGTAGGGTCGAGTGTGGCTTGCAGTTGTTCCGGTGTACAGCCGGGGCGCAGATGAGGCAAGAGGGCAGTTTGCGGCGCTACCGGCTTGCCATCCTGGTAGACGGTGATATGTGCCGTGCTGCCGTCCAGCGCAGCCCACAGGCACAGCCCGGACTCCGCCAGCAGCGCGAACTGCCGTTCATCCGGTGCACCAATGGCACGAGTCCAGCCGTCCACAGCAGGCGCAACAAACAGTCGTACCGTTTGCGGGTAGGCTTTGCCGGGGAGCAGCCCAAACGGGTTGTACAGGGTATAGCCGAGCGACTCTAAGGAAGCGGTCAGGGCATGAGCGAGTGCCGTCGAGTCGTCAGAAGGAAAGTAGAGGCTGTGCCAGGATGTCATCATTCGCCGCTTGCTGTTTGGTTCTCTTCGCAGCATAACATACGATACTGCCAAAGTCCACATAACCGAGATCACGGCATAGTTTGCGATCCGCTTCAGTTTCGCCCGGCGCGAAAATCAGAGTCACATCCCGTGCTAGCGCGGCTTTAATCACTGTCGTGTGCAGTGCCTGCAGCATCGGCGGGGTACGGGCTTCTTTCAGTAAGGCCAGTGCCAGCACATGCGCCGACTGTCCCTGGATGCTCAGGCGGGCAACGCCCACCGGGAAGCCGTAACGATACACCAGGAAATCCAACTGGTGGCCGAGCTTGATAGCGGCGACTTCCCGCCCGACAAACAGCGGCTCGACACCCAGAGTCAGCACATCATAATAGGCGTTCTGCCAGACATACCACCACAGTTCGATTCCGCGCTGGTCATTGACCGGTTCGATGGTTACACCATCCGGCATGGCGCTGGTAGGCGCGGCGGGCGGTTTTGCGCCCAGAATGCCCTCCGGTTGGTAGACCATGACCGGCGTCTCGCGTTCCACATCCAGCTTGAGATCGCGCAGCGATTTGGCGAACTGCGGCGGGTACAGGCCTTCAATGTACTGTACGCGCGAAACCCGCCCGTATTGGGTAAGCTGCTGCAATCCCTGCTCGATCATCGAGCGGGAAATCCAGGCGGTATTCCGGCGGGGCGTAATGTAGTTCAGGCTGCCAATCGGACTTTCGGGATGGTGAAACACCTCGACCATGCCGAGCGTTTCTCGCACCGCACCCAGGTTGTTGTGCGCGACAAACAGGTGATCCTGCACCCGGCGCAAGATCCGGCGGGTTTCGCGAATTTCGGCGCGCTTTTTCGCTTCTTCCGGCGTCATCTCCGGGGGATTAGCATTGGTTTCCGATGTGGCGGCGACGGGTTGCGTGCCGTTTAACGCTCCGGCGGGTTGCTCCGGCGTTCCATTATCCATTACAAAATCATCCATCCACTATAGCATTACGTCTCATTGTAACCGTAAAGTGGACGGATGTCGGTTGTAAACCGGTTTGAAAACATCAAGAATCTGCAAAAGTTGTAAATCGTGGTGTGGGGATGGGGGTTGCGTGGCACGCCGGTAGGCAAACCGGGCGTCCCATTAGGCGTGCGATGGGGGTAAATGGTAGTTTCAGGCGCTTTTCAACCCGGTAATGGCATATTCGACTCCATGCGCCTGAAGTCCCCGCTTGGAGGCATCGAGAATCTCCATGCCAACGACGTTACCTTGAGCGTCATAGTCAATAATCATGCCGGGCTTATCTTCGTCGCTTTCGTCAACAGGTTGGTCACTCAAGACAATCCGTAATACATCTACTGCCGCATCATAGGTTACTTTCATGTCTCATCGCTCCAATATTTCTCAATCTTGCTGGTACTCAGTAGTTTTCGCCGTTTTTGCTCGTGAAAAGATTAGTCATAGCCCTGTCCCTACCTATCCGATTGACGCCGGGTTTCGTAGGGACAAGGCCTGCTTCATCCGTTGGGAATCAGAGCGTATCTTACCGTCCGGTTGCCATTGGCATGATGACACACACGAAATCATCACGGTTTTCCGGGCGTACCACACCAGGGTTGGCCGCGCCGTTGCTCTCGAACACCACACGCTCATCAGCGATGACGTTCAGCACGTCAATCAGGTAGCGGATGTTGAAGGAGATCAGCAGTTCTTCACCTTCTACCGCCGCATCCACCATCCCCTCGTTGTCGCCCCGTTCGGCGCTCATGCCGATAATCCGCACCGCACCGGGTTCGCCAGGGCCGGATGCCGGGTTGACGACCAGCTTGGCGCTGTAGGCCGAGTCGCGGGCGAAGATTTCAGCACGCTTGCAGGCCGCCAGCAGGTCGCTGGTATACATCTTGGTGGCCGTGACATAGTGACGCGGGATGATCGAGGCAAAATCCGGGAATTTGCCGTCGAGAAGCTGCGTTGCCACGTTGGTATAGCGCATGTGGAACATGACGAGTTCTCGTTCGCCGGGCAGGGAGATACTCACCGTTTCGTCTTCGTCGCTGATGATACGTCCGACTTCGGCCAGCGCCCGCGCCGGGACGACCAATTCGACCGTCTGCGCGAAGTGCTGTTCAATCTCCGCCGTGCGGACGGCCAGCCGGTAGCCGTCAGCGGCGGCCATCGTCATGACATTGCCATCAAACTGCATCAGAATGCCGGTGAGAATCGGACGGTTGTCCTCTTTGGCAGCCGCGAACACCGTCTGGTTAATCATTTCTTTGAAGGCTTTGCCTGGCAGCGTCACATCGTCCGAATTGCCTTCAGGGATGAGGGGGAATTCCGAAGCGTCAATCCCCTTGATGTTGGAAACCGTCGCGCCGCAGCGCACATTCACCGTCTGCGTGGCGGTGTCCAGCGACAAATCCACTCGTTCCGGGGAGAGGTTGTTCACCAGGTCGGCCAGGGTGCGGGCGGGCAGGGTGATACCGCCTTCCTGCTCAATCTTCGCGCCAATCCAGGTGGTGATGCTCATTTCCAGGTTGGTCGCCGCCAGTTTGACCCGCGAATCCCCGGTTGCCAGCAGGATGTTACCCAGTACCGGCAGTGTAGGCCGATTTTCCACTGCGCGGCCCACAATACTTAACCCTTTTGCCAACTTATCTTGCAGTACAGAGACTTTCATTGTACGCGGTACTCCTGCTCAACGTCTTTCACGCTCAAATATCCAAAAGTATACAACATACGTTCGTTTTTTGACAGCAATAGGGAGATTTTGGAGAAAGCGCCGAGGAGTAATATCGGCCGATGGCATTCACTGATGTATGGCGCGACATACCCAAAGATTACGATTCGCCAGCGGATTCACGGGTATAATTCAAGAGGGTGATACCTGTAATCTGTCGAGGTCATGAGAAGACGATTCGACCCTCATATTAGCGCATAGCAGCAAAGGATATCGGTATGCAAAGAGAACGGTGGATCAGGATGCTTTCGCTCCTCTTGGTGATTTCAGTGAGTCCAGTGTGGGTAAACGCGCAAGGTACAAGCGCCACGCCACCCGCTCCTACGCCACTGCCCCTGACATTGACCCAGACCGCGCTGGATGATGAGGTCGTTACCGCCGAGATTGAAGCCATATTGAGGGATGACAAGATCACCTCAGAGCAGATCATCGCGCGCATGAGCGACCTGCTGGAACGATTCCCGAACAGCGCGTTGGTTTACCTGAGACGCGGTGATGTCTATAGTCAAATGGGTGATTTCCAACAGGCCATCAAAGACTACGACCAGGCCATTGTCCTCGACCCCGCGCTGATTGAGGCTTATATCAACAAAGCAACCTCCTATGCCGGATTGGGAAATAACAAACAGGCGCTTGCTATTTACGACCAGGCGATTGGACTTGACCCGGCATCGGCGCTGGCGTATTACAATCGGGGAAATATCTACCGCATGATGGGGGACAATGCGCAGGCCATTGCGGATTACGACCAGGCGATTGAGCTTGACCCGGCTTTTGCCCAGCCCTACTACAACCGGGGCAATGCTTACCGGGAACAAGGGCGGTACGAACAGGCGGTTGCGGATTACGATCAGGCCATCGCGCTTGACCCAACTTTCCTCACGGCGTATTACAATCGCGGTATCGCCTACGCAGATATGGGAGATTTTGTGCAGGCGATTGCAGACTTTGACCAGGCTATCGCCCTTGCCCCAGAGGCCGCGCCGTTTTATTTTCATCGGGGGAATGCCTACATGGCTCTCCGCGAGTACGCGCAGGCGGTTGCGGATTACGATCAGGCGATTGAGCTTGACCCCACCTTTGCGACTACTTTCTTCCAACGCGGGATGGCTTACGCGGCTGTTGGTGATCTGGAACAGGCCCTCCGCAATCTTGATGAGGCCATCGCGCTTGACCCAGCATACATTGACGCCTATACCAGCCGGGGCGCTGTACATTTTTCGCTGGGTAATCTCGAACAGGCTCTAAGTGATTACAACCAGCTTATCGCGCTTGACCCGGAAAATGTGTACGCCTATTGGGGGCGGGGATCGGTCTACTTCAATCTGGGCGATTATGAGCAGGCTATTCTGGATTACGATCAGGCCATCACCTTTGACCCGGAGAATGTGACCGCTTATCTCCAACGCGGGACAGCGCATTACCGACTCGGCGATTTGGAGCAGGCGTTAAGTGATTACAGCAGTGCAATGACACTCGACCCGACGAACACCTCGGCTTTGGTTAATCGCGGCTTTGTGGCTTATACCCTGGGTGTTGCTACGGACGACCCGGATGCCCAATTGCGCTATTTTCAACAGGCGCTAGCGGACTTCCGGCAGCTTACGGATTCAGATCAGGAATTACCTGCTCAGATTCAGTCCCGTGTCCAGGAGATACTGGATGAACTTGAAGCGATGGAACTGCCACCCATGACCCCGGAGTCTTGAGGCGGTTGCACAATCTATCCAAAGATTCCGGCCTTCCAGGGGATTCGTGGGTATGATTCAGGGGCTTATATCCGTAACTCATAGGAGCAACCCGCATGACGCAAACGCCGGACAGCCAATACCCGGTTATCGAAACCATTATCGAGCCGTTCCGCACCCGCTCAGTCGAACCCATCCCATTTTCCACACCGCAGGAACGCGCGGTCTGGCTGGAAGCCGCCGGTCATAATCCCTTCCTGCTCCGCGCCGACCAGGTGACGATTGACCTGCTGACCGACAGTGGCACCGGGGCGATGTCCTCGCACCAGTGGGCGGCGATGATCCGCAGCGACGAATCGTATGCCGGGGCGTCGTCGTTCTATAAGTTCGAGGCGGCGGTGCAGGACATTTTCGGCTTTAAGCACGTCATCCCCACCCACCAGGGACGCGCAGCCGAGCGGATTCTGTTCAGCATTGGCGTGCAGCCGGGACAGGTCGTACCCAGCAATACGCATTTCGACACCACTCGCGCCAATATCGAATTTGCACGAGGCGAAGCGCGTGATCTGGTCATCGCGGAAGGTCGCCAGCCGCAGACGATCCATCCCTTCAAGGGCAACATGGACTTGGATGCGCTGCGGCAGACGATAGCCGAAGTTGGCGTCGAGAATATCCCGTTTGTGATGATTACCATCACCAACAATTCGGGCGGCGGACAGCCGGTGAGCATGGCGAACATCCGCGCCGTGAGCGAAATTGCCCACAGACACGGCCTGCCGTTTATCATTGACGCCTGCCGCTTTGCGGAAAATAGCTGGTTCATCAAGACGCGCGAAGACGGATATGCCGACAAATCCACGCTGGAAATCGCCCGTGAAATCTTCAGCTATGCCGACGGCTGCACCATGAGCGCCAAGAAGGACGGCATGGCGAACATCGGCGGCTTCCTGTGCCTGAACGACGATGATATGGCGCTCAACGCCCGCAACCTGTTGATTCTGACCGAGGGTTTCCCCACCTATGGCGGGCTGGCGGGCTATGACATGGAGGCGATTGCCGTTGGCCTTTACGAGGCGCTGGACGAAAACTACCTGCGTTACCGGATTCGTACCATTACCTACCTGGCGGACAAACTCTCAGCGGCGGGTGTGCCGATGGTGCAGCCGCCCGGCGGTCACGCGGTGTATATTGATGCCCGCGCCATGCTACCGCATATCCCCGATTCCCTGTATCCCGGTTGGTCGCTGGCGAACGCGCTGTATGTGGCCGGGGGCGTGCGCGCGGTGGAAATCGGTTCGGTGATGTTTGGCCGCCAGCCGGACGGCAGTGAACGCCCCGCGCCGATGGACTTGGTGCGGATGGCCTTCCCGCGCCGAGTATATATGCAGAGTCATGTGGACTACCTGGCCGAGGTGATTCTGGCGATTCACGCCCGGCGGGAGATGGTGCGCGGCCACCGTATCCTGTGGGAGCCGCCCTTCCTGCGGCACTTCTCGGTGCAGATGCAACCGGTGGAGGGGTGAAAAGCCCGTTAGCTGCATAGCGGGTTATCCATATAGTAAAATGCGAGTATCCCGCGTGCCGGGGTGATGTAGGGGAGCGCTCGTGTGCGCTCCCATTGGGCAGCTTACGCTACGTCGCCCCTCTCACAGATAGCTCACCCCCGTCAATTCCTCCGAAACCTGCCAAAGTTTGCGGGCATCCTCCGTGTTGTGGGATGCGCCGTTGGACTGCACCACGACCGGATAGCCCCGCGTTTCCCCCGGCCCGTTGGGGCCGTAATACTGGCTGCCGACTGCCTGCGGGTCAGTCGCGGCCCGCAGCAGCGGCAAAGCGCCCATTGCCGCACTCTGGAATAGTCTGATCCCGATTGGCAATAGGAGTCGCATATACCAGTTCCGCTCGGCCAGGTGGTTCGCCAGATTGGTTCGGGAAACACCAGGGTGTGCCGCGATAGCGATGGTGGCAGACCCGGCGGCGGTCAAGCGGCGTTGTAGTTCGTAGGTGAACAGCAAGTTCGCCAGTTTGGAGCGGCCATAAGCACGAGTCGGTGTGTAATCTAACCCATTCGCAAACATGAGGTTGTCGAAATCCACGTCGCCGCGTTTGTGCGCGTTGCTGCTGACGTTGACAACTCTCGCGCCCGGCGTGGCGAGTAGCAGGTCGAGCAGCAGGCCGGTCAGGGCGAAATGCCCCAGGTGATTCGTCCCGAATTGCTGCTCAAAGCCATCCACTGTTTTGCCATAGGGAGTCATCATGATCCCGGCGTTGTTGAGTAACACATCCAGCCGGGTATATTTCGTTTTGAACGCTTCGGCAAACTGGCGGATCGAATCCAGGCTTGCCAGGTCTAGTGGCATAATTTCCGCTGTCGCGCCGGGGATTTCCGCCTGAATTCGGGCGAGCGCGGTCTGGGCTTTATCCATGCTGCGGCAGGCCATAATCGTTTGTGCGCCCTTGCGAGCGACTTCCTTCGCGGCTTCGTAGCCCGTGCCGCTGTTCGCGCCGGTCACAATAATGACTTTACCATTCAGGTTGGGGATGTTCTGGGTTATCCATTTTTCAGACATGAGGAGACTCCTTCTTTTGATACGATGCCGACGCTTCCGGGGTAGGATGCAGTCCGTGTCAGGACTGAGCTATAATGTGGAAAAATGCTGCTGATTTCGTTTACTCTACGCCGTTGATTCGCTATTTTCAACACTCGATTCGGGTTATTTTAGAAAGTGATTTTTATGGCTAGATTATCACCTGAACAATACCTTGAAGAACTGACGCAATTTCCTGATTTAGGAGGCGCGCAGGTGTCCCGTGATGGGCGTTGGGTGGCCTGGACGTGGCACGGCGTCGGGCCGACAGCCGATGTCTACGTTGTCCCGGTCGATGGCAGCACCGTACCGCTGTGCCTGACCGCTGACCCGACCCAGGAAACCAGGCTGGTTTCCTGGACGCCGGATAGCGCGGCGGTAATTGTCGCCCAGGATCACGATGGCGATGAACGGGCGCGGCTCTTCCGCGTGAATCTGGTCGAGCCGGGTGTGATGCACCCACTCACCGAGGAAAACCCGAATTATTTTGTGCGCGGCGGGTATCTGCATCCGAATGGTCGCTGGTTGGTATATGGCGCGAACCTGGATGTGGCAACCGGCGCGGAAATCGAGCCGACCTGGGTTTATCGCCACGACCTGGACACCGGGGAACGGCTACCGCTGGCCTGCCCCCAGAAGGGAGGCTATTTGCCCCTCCTCAGCCCGGACGGGACGCATGTCCTCTACCACCGCAAAGACCGCCATGCCGCCGGGGTACAACTCTGGTTGGTAGATACTGAGGGACAGCATGACCGGGAAATCATGAACGCCGGGGATGATAAAAAAGTGCTTGGTGCGTGGTTCTCGGATAGCGAACGGGTGCTGGTGCGAGCAGGCACCGAGACCCATTTTCGTGTCGGCGTGTGGGAGCTGGCAACCGGCGAACTGCGCTGGTTGCTGGATGACCCGGAACGTAATATTGAGGCGGTATCCGCCCCCTTTAGGAGCGAGCAAATCATCGTTTTAGAGGATAAAGAGGCGCGGCGGCGGGCGTCGTGGCTCAATCCGGCCACCGGGAAGGAAACCGCTCTGGCCGCGATTCCTGGTACGCTCGTGCCAATAGCCCCCGCTGGTGAAAAGGGGGAGTGGGTCGGCCTGTACTACAGTTCCCGCCAGCCGATAGACCTCGTGCGTTTTCACCCCGACACATTACACCCGGCGGCGCTCACCAGCCTGACCCGCGTCTGGGAACGCACGCAACTCACGAAGGATGACCTGACCGCCGCTGAGGATTTCCGCTGGAAGTCGGTAGACGGCATGGCGATTCAGGGATGGCTCTACCGGGCGAAAGGGACGCCGCAAGGAACAATCGTCTATGTGCATGGCGGCCCAACCTGGCATCATGAAGACCAGGTCTATGCCGAGATTCAGTATTATGTCGCGCAGGGGTTTAATGTGCTGGATCCCAACTACCGGGGCAGCACTGGCTTTAGCCGCGCTTTCCGCGAGGCGATCAAAGTGGATGGCTGGGGCGGGCGCGAACAGGACGACATCCGTACCGGTATTGAGGCATTGATCGCCGCCGGAGTCGCTGAACCGGGCAAAGTCGGCATCACCGGCACATCCTACGGCGGGTACTCGTCGTGGTGTGCCATCACCCGTTTTCCGCCGGACATTCTGGCTGCTTCCGCGCCCATCTGTGGGATGACCGACCTGGTGGTGGATTACAACACGACCCGCCCCGACCTGCGCCCGTACAGTGAGGAAATGCTGGGTGGCACGCCGGACACCGCGCCGGAACGCTACCGGGAACGATCCCCAATTCACTTTGTCGACAACATTCAAGGGCGACTGATGATTGTACAGGGGCTGCAAGACCCCAACGTGACGCCGGAAAATGTGCGTGCGGTGCAGGCTGCGCTGGAAACGGCTCATATCGAATACAGCCTGCTGGTCTTTGACGACGAAGGTCACGGCATTGACCGTCCCGCCAACCAGAAAACCCTGTACCAGCAGTTGGCGACGTTCTTCAGCGAAGCGTTTGCGGGGGACTAACCGTCACCGCTTTTTCTGGAGGGATGGTAAATCCAACAGGGCTGCCAGCGCCGCGTTCAGGTCGAGCGACTTGCCGCGCTCCCAGGCGGCGGCGTACTGTGCTGATGACAGGCAGCCCTTGAGCCGCGCCAGTAGTTTCACCGTGAGTGGTTCGCGTTCCAGCCACCAGTCCGGCGTATACGGCTGGTGTACCGCCAGTGATATGAGTTCCAGGGCGCGTTCGGCTTCGCCCGCGTCCGCCAGCAGGTATGCCAGCCCGGTCAGGTGATAGTCCTGGATCACTATGTCGAAGTTTCTCAAGTCGTAGCGGGTGTTCCAGGGGGCGAAGTGTTCCCGCACCAACGCCGCCGCTGCGTCATTCTCCCCCAGGCCGTAACGCCCGCAGGCCTCACCAACCGCCTTATGAAAATCAGCGCGTATCACAGGCGATCCGGTATCAATCATCGTTTGCATCCCCTGACAGGCACAGCGAATTGCTTCAGGGTAATTTCCGATAACCAGGTGCAAAATATTAAGTAACTGCCAGCTATTGGCAGTCTGGCCGGGGTAGTTAACCCGGGATGCGTGAAACAAAGCCTTTTTCGCGAAGTTAAGTGCGCTGCTGAAATCGCCATCCAGGGCGCGATAAAACCCCTTGCTTAAATAGACTTCGTGATACCCCAGGTCATTGCTTTCTAACTGCCGGAAGATATTCAGGCTTTGATTCATGCACTGTTCAGTTTGCTCCGTATAGCCGAGTTTGTATGCAAAAATTCCCATATACCGCAGCACAAACCCCATCCGTAGGATGTTATGCGTATTCTGACACAAGGTCAGAGCATCTTGAGACACCTGATAAGCCCTTGCCACATCACCCGTTTTGTCGTAGAACCGTGCCAATAACCAGAGTGAGAATGCTTCCCAATGTGTTTCACCAAGATCCCGGAAAATAGAAATCGCTTTTTGAATTGTACGGATTCCCTCGGCGTAGTCGTCAGGGGCCATATATAGCATCCATTAGCTCATCCGCATGTATGCGATACCGATGATGACCCAATCCCCGTAATCCTGCGCGATGGTGGATGCCTGTTGTAATAATGGAAAGGCGATGTCCCAGTGGGTCATCGCGCATACACCATTCCAGACCAGCAGATGTGCCAGCAGACGGCGTGATTCAGCTTCCGAACCAGTGGGTATCGTGTGGATGAGCGCCGCGAAATAATCTTCTCCCTCGCGCTCACGATTAAGCTGCCAGTATGCCAGCCCCAGACTATCGGCGAAACTGATCGCATGGGTATATGATCTGCCTTGAATCAGGTGGTGGAATGCCGCTCTGACATTCTCCCAATCTGCTTCGATTTCGTGCAGTGCTTCAACCTGTCGCCCGCCCTTCAGGTCGTTTTCTCGTTTCACCATGAAATGGGCGTAGTAGGCGCTGTGGGCGTCATGAACGGACTCGGTTTCGCCAGCGGCGGCTAACTGCTCTTCGGCGTACTGGCGCAGCAGTTCATGAATGATGTAGCGCTCGCCTGCCGTATACACGATCAATGCCAGGTCGGATAACGACGCCAGTGTGGAGAGTGTCGCCTCGCTGACAGTCAGCGCTGCTTCCCGCGTGCAGCCGCCGCGAAACACCGACAACCGGCGAAATAAGGTGCGTTCGTTTTCTGAAAGTCGTTTCCAGGTCGACTCGAATACCGCTCGCATACTGCGCTGGCGCTCCGGCAGGTTACGCAGGTCACTGTGCAGGAAGTCCAGACTGGCTGTGATTTCCGCCGCAATTTCCGCCGCACTCATCACCTCCACCCAGGCCGCCGCCAGTTCAATTGCCAGGGGAACACCCTGGGTCAGCCGACATACCTGGGCGACGGCCCTATCCCCGTTATGGGAAAATCCCGGTTGCACTCGTCGGGCAGACTGCTCGAACAACTGCACAGCATCATAGTCCACGCCATCAGTCGTATCTCCTTCCGGGAAGTGCATCCCATCCAGGCGGTAGACCGTCTCCCCCGTCAGGTGCAGCTTTTCGCGGGATGTGACCAGCACCTGTATGCCGGTTCCAGCTTGGAGCAAATCCACAACTAACAGGCCGCCGTCCAGCAAATGCTCGAAGTTATCCAGTACCAGCAGCATCTCTTTATTTCGCAGATGAGTAACGATCTGCTGGCTCTGGCTGTGCTGGCTGGGTTGGAACTTATAGCCAATGCTTTCGGCAATGACCAATACAATATCCGCTGAATCGTGCAGCGCTGCCAGGGGCACGAAGTACACACCATCACGAAACTTCTCGACGACAGCCTGCGCCGCTGCCAGTGCCAACCGCGTTTTACCGATCCCTCCCATACCCAACACCGTTACCAGGCGTTCGCGTCGATCATGCAGAAGGCGGACGATTTCCAGTAATTCCTGTTCACGACCAATAAAAGGGGTGATCGGGGCGGGAAGGTTGTTGGGTGAGCGATGTGAAGCGTCGTAATTGGGGAGTATGCCCAGCGTGCGTGCGACATACACGGCTTCCTGGCGGTTGCTTACACCGAGCTTGTTGAAAATCTGCCGGTTAAACCATTTCACAGTCGTGTAAGCGACGATAAGGCGTTGGGCAATCTCTTTGTCAGAGAGGTCTTCGGCAATAAGGCTAAGAATCTCACTTTCACGTTTGGTCAATGATTGAGATAGATTTCCCGGCGGCTGGGAATCAGATTCGTACATCCTGCCCCCCGGCTGATACAAAGCAGCGAAATCAAATATATTATAACATTAATATCTTTGGATCCAAAATAATATACAGCATAGTTTTGTAACGCTTGAAGCACAAAAAACGATTGAAGATTTTGATATATTTCTACTATGTAACCTTTTAACAGTATCCATTTTTATTCTGGGGGAGATTGGGACAAGTGACCAAATGTGGGCAGGTCCGCAAACCTGCCCGAAAGCGTAAATGATCTAAAAACTGAACTCCGGCCACCCCAAGACCACTACGGCGACGAGAATCGCGATGTTAATCAGGATACCCACCGCGCCTTGCTGATCGAGTCTTTGCACGGTGCCATCCCATAACAGCAGGTAAAGGATGGAAGAAAGCACCACTGCGCCTAATGTAAGCGGGCGCCACCAGGCCTGACTTGCGAATATCCCGATTCCCCCACCTACAAAACCAATTGCGGCAACAATCAGGGCGACACTTGCCAGTATTCGGGTAGCGTCGTTACCCAGCAACCGCGAAAATGTCCAGGCGTTATCCGGCCAGGTCAGGCCGGTCTGCAATTCAAAGACCTTCTGGCTTTGCCCGACATAAAGTAAATGCACCAGCCCATGCAGCACCAGGAAAATCCCGCTGACCACTTGAATCATGAAAAAACCCCCTTATTGTTTGTATGCAAGCCGGTTTCGCCCGGCTCAATTCCAGCATAAGAGGTTTTTTAGGATTGGCGGTAGTGATAAAAACCACATGGGGATACTGATGATACGCAGCAGGAGGCTGTTATCCCTCGGCAACTACGCCGGGGGTGAAGGATTCATACACCACCACCGGCAGCGGGCAGGGCTTGAGCCAGTGAGTCATGGCCGGTTTCAAGGTCGGCCAATCCAGCGGTTCTACCAGTGGGGCGATGGCGATGCCAGTCAGATTGTACAGCCGGTAATCACGGGCCAGGGTGAGCAGCGCGGTTTCGATGTGGCGGGGGCGGGTGCTGCTGACCGCCGACTCGCGGATGGCGAGGAAGAGCAGGTTCGGCTGCATCTCCGTCCACAGCCACAAGCCCCCACTGGTGATTCGCCCGGCGCGGCACTGCTTGGCATACGCCGCGAAAGCTGCCGGAGCGCGGTCTGCTAGCCGGGTGATGAACGGCGTGGTTTCGCTCCGTCCCTGGGCGTTATAGCCGAAGGCCAGGGTTTGCATCCGGGTGAGGAGCGGGTCGCCGCTGACAAAGGTAATGGGCATATCTACTTGATCCCGCTGGTGGCGAAACTTTCAATAAAGCGACGCTGGAACAGGATAAACAGAATCACCAGCGGCGCGATCACCAGCAGCGTCCCGGCCATCAACTGCCCGTAGAGCGCCCCGACTTCGGTGGTACCATACAGCTTGTTCAATCCCACCGTCAGCGGGCGGACTTCTTCAGTACGGGTGACGATGAACGGCCACAGAAACTCGTTCCAGTGGCTGCTGATCGAAACCAGCGCGAAAGCGACGTAGGCCGGAATCGAGAGAGGGATATACACATGGCGCATAATTTGCAGCCAGTTCGCCCCGTCAATCCGGGCGGCCTCCTCCAGTTCATAGGGAATCCCGCGAAATGTCTGGCGCATCAGCAGTACGCCAAACGCTGACCCCCAGTAAGGGAGCATCAGCGCCCAGCGGGTATCGAACAGGCCGAGGGTGCGGATGGTGGCGAAGTTCTGCACCAGCAGCACGCCGCTGGGAATCATCAATTGCAGCAGGATGATAAACAGCAGCACATTCCGCCCCCGGAAGCGCATCCGGGCGAAGGCATAACCCGCCATTGTCACGGTGATGATCTGCACCGCCAGTACGCCCACCACAAAAATCACGCTGGTGATATAGTGCCAGACCCAGGGGGCGACTAGCAGCGCGGCGTCATAATTTGCAGTGGTGATCTGACTGCCGAAAAAAATATTCCCGATGGTGATCGGCTCGGACTGTGGGCGGAAACTCATCAGAATGCTGAAAATGAGCGGGACGAGCCAGAATAGCGACAGGAGGAGCGTGGCGGCGTCGGCCAGGGTGCTGCCCAGGTTGCGTTTATTCATCTTCCTGCCCCTTTTCAAAGAAGATAAAGTTGGAGATGGTAAACACCAGCAGAATCGCCACCAGAATCACCGTCATCGCGTTGATATAGCCCCAGTTGCGGCGCTCACCGATGTTCTGGAAGATGAAGTACAGCAGTAGGTTGCCCCGGTCTGCCGGGTTGCCCATGTTGAGGGCTTGCAGTTGCTCGACGGTCTGGAACGCGAAAATGGTTGAAACCACCATCACGAACAACGTGGTACGGCGCAGCAGCGGCAGCGTGAGCGAAAAGAACTGCTGCATGAAGCTCGCGCCATCCAGGGCGGCGGCTTCGTAAATATCGCGGGGTATGCTTTGCAGCCCGGCCAGGAAGAAAATCATATAGTAGCCGGTCTGCTTCCAGATGTTCATCACGATTACCGACCCCAGCACGGTATTCGGGTCGCCCAGCCAGTTGACGGTGGGCAGTCCGAGGGAATGCAGAATCGTATTGAACAGGCCGATGCTATCCGAATACAGAAACGCCCAGATACTCGCCGCGCCGATGAGTGGCAGCAGGGACGGATAGAATAGACTGAAGCGCCAGATACCCATCAGTCGAATCGGGCGGTTGAGCAGCATAGCAAAAATCAGAGCTAGCGGAATACTGACTGCCAGTGTCACTGCCGAAAAAATCAGGGTGTTGCCCAGGATGCGCGTGAACCGTGAACCGAGATAGTGCGACGGGTTGAACAGGTCAGTATAGTTATCCAGCCCGACAAAGGTAAACGGGTCGGATGCCCTTCGCCCCGGTTCCATAGTGCTATCCACCACCGTCCGCATTGCCGGGAGCAGCGTGAACAGAATCACAAAGACCAGCGTTGGCATCACCAACAGATATGGAAACAGCCGCTGCCGCCACAGATGGGTTGTCCCTCTGACAACAGGGACAGTGCGGACAGAGGCCGATTGTGCCTGTGCATCCATGATGCCTCCTTGGGGTGGGTACGGGCGTAATAATGTGTCTAAAGATTAATAATGGATTTCCGCTAGGGACACGCAACGGCGTGTCCGGCGGACGACCCTACGAATGGTCGTTTCCGCGTAATTGTTTTAAAGTCCCCTCGCGAAAAGGGAATGATGCTTATAGCAAGGGCGCACCGCAGTGCGCCCCTGGTCGTTCTATCAATCTGGTGCTGCGGGTGGTGGCGTTATTTGTAATCCGCCAGCAGCGAATCGATCTGTTCCTGCGCCGTTGCCAGCACGCTTGCTGTATCTTCAATGGGGGTCGCGCCGGAAATCACGCCACTCAGTGCCACATTGATGATGTTTTGGATGTCAATCGAGCGGTACGCGGCGAATTCGCCAACTGCGTACTGCATGGCGTCCACACTTTGCAGATACTGTGGGTGTTCGGCGGCCAGGCTCTTGAGCGGTTCCAGGTCCCAGGCGCTCTGACGGGCGGCGATGTAACCGAAGTTCGCGCCCCAGTCGGACTGGATTTCCGGTGAGGAGAGGAACTGTACCCACAGCCAGGCTGCTTCCTGCTCTTCCGGTGTGGAGGAGGCGAAGATGTACAGGTTGCCGCCGCCGGTGGGCGCACCGTAACCCGTGCCGTCTATCCCCATACCTGCCGGGCCGGAGGGCATCGGCGCGACGCCGACGGTGAAGTCTGCGTTTTGCAGGATGCTGGTCAGGCTGCCGATGGTGTGGTAAATCATAGCGGCGTGGCCGCTGGTGAAGTCGGTGGGGGTGTCACCCCAGACGCTGCCACCCACCGGGCCAACACCGTATTCCGTGCCGAGCTTGGTCAGGAATTCCAGACCGGCCAGCGATTCTGGGGTGTTGAAGTACACGACGGTTGGGTCGGCTTCGGTCAAGGGCTGGCCGTAAGCGGCGGCGAAACTCTGGTACAGCCAGATGGGGAAGTTACCGGCGACGGCCACTTCCAGACCCCAGCGATCCGGGGTAGTCAGCGCCTGGGCTGCGGCCAGCAGTTCTTCATTGTTGGTCGGAACGGCGATGCCTTCGGCTTCCAGCAGGTCGGCGTTGTAGTACATGACCGGGATGCTGCGCTGGAACGGAATTGACCAAATCACGCCCATTTCATCCGTGCCGTTTGCCATGAAGGCCGGGAAGAAATCGGAGACATAGGCATCTGCGTCATCCATCTGGTCAATGAAGTCCTGCGCCGGGACAACCGATTCTTCTTCAACAAAGCTGTAGAGGTCGGTTGCCAGCATCACGGCCACATCCACGATCACATCGCCCGCGTTGACTTCGGTCTGGATGGTGTCACGGGTCTGAGTGTAGCTGCCGGTGTAGACCGGGTTAACGGTGATATTGGGATACAGCTCGTGGAATTGGTCAGCATAGCCCTGGAACACCTGGCTGGCTGGGCCGTCTGCGGCTGTCGGAAAATAGAAGTCCAGCGTAATCGCGTTGTCCTGTGCCAGGGCAGCCGGTACCACCGACAACAGCAGGCATACCAGGACAAAGGCTGTTAATGAAACAAATTGATGCTTCTTCATACCATGCTCCTTAAACAAGGGAATTAGTCTCAGTAATTTTTACCGGACGTTTCAGATTATAACGAAAATCCGGTTAAGCAACAAAGTGAATTCCAATAAAACAGTGTCCATTTTTCGATAGGTTTATCACCACTTTGGTTTAAGCGGCATCCGCCATGACCTCCTCTTGATTGTTCCCCCTGCTGCCCGCATAATGGGCAGGTAGACCCGATTTGAAAAGGAAAGCCAACGTGTTTCGTAACCTGGCACAGCGCGGCCCGGCTTACCGGTGGGCGGTGTTCATTACAATTTTTGGCGGCGGCCTGATGCTGATTGTCGCCCTCACCGTCCTGCTGGTGGTCGGCACATTGAGTGGGGGGGATCGTTCCCAGCCGGTGGCGCTCTCCCCGGATGTGGCGGTGCAGGAGTTCGCGGTGTTACCAGATAACGACGCTTACCCGGCGGCAGTCGCCGTCGCGCCCGATGGCACAGTATATACCGGCAGTTATGTGACCGGGGCGCTGTGGGCGGTGGATGCGGCGGGGGAAGTGATCGAAATTCCCGGTACACGGGACGCGATTGGCGCGGTAGCGGGGCTGACGGTTGCGCCCGATGGCACGGTGTATATCGTGGATCAATGGGACGCCGACCCTCGTACCAGCGGCGGTGACGTAAAACGCCTGCTGCCGGGTGGAACGATCAGCGTGTTTGCCAGCATCAATGATGAGCGTGGTTTTGTCGCGCCGGATGATGTCACGCTGGATTCCGCCGGGAATGTGTATGTCAGTGACCGGGGGCGGGATGAGGTCTGGCGCTTTGCCCCGGATGGAAGTGGCAGTGTCTGGTGGATTCCGCCCACTCGTGAAGGTGTGGAACAATACGAACCGACTGGCCTGGCCTATGACCCGGCGCAGGATGCCCTGCTGGTCACGGACGGCCTGAATAATCTGATCTACCGGGTCGCGTTGACCGACGGCGCGACGGAAATTCTGTACGATCATGGTGAACAGCCCGACCCGCCCGGTTTTGACGGCCTTACACTGGGGCCGGACGGCATGGTTTACGTGGCGGCGCTGGGGCAGCGCGGCGTGGCCCGTCTGGAGGAAAACGGGTCTCTGACGTATATCGCCGGGCTGTTCCGAGGGGTGAGCGATGTGGATTTCAGCCCGCCGAACCGCCTGATTGTCGCCAACTTCGACTCCTACTCGCTGGCGGTGGCGGTGGCGCAGCCGAGCCTACCGTTTTCCCTGGATGTAATCGAACTGGATGGGGGATAGCCCGCGCCCTGAACCTGACCCAAACCGCCACTTTGCCCCAGCTTATGTGTTTTGGATAATGCAGGGAAAGCGCATCAAATTATCCTATGCAAGACAGCCTTTTCTGATCTCTCCCCAGCCCTCCCCGCAAACGGGGAGGGAGTCGGTCAAGCAGGACAAACAAGTCTCCCCTGCTGGCGGGGGAGATTTAGAGGGAGTAAACGAAGATAAACATGAAATTTCCATTTTGATGCAATCGTCCTGCTGGATAGTGGAAGCAATTGTAGAAGCAGCGCCAGAACGTGGTAGAATAATCGCCCGGAGGAAGCGTGCCGACCATGACCGTACCCATCCCACCCCTTACCATTGGCTGCCAGGTGCAGCTTCGCAAAGCACATCCCTGCGGTAGCGCTGTGTGGGTGGTCACTCGTCTCGGCGCGGATATTGGCCTGCGCTGTGTGGGTTGTGGACGGCAAGTACTGCTGTCTCGCAATGTGTTGGCAAAACGGTTAAAACGTGTACTTTCCGTTGAAAAGACTATTCAAAAGGATTCGGAATGAAGCGAGTGCTTTTTTTGATGTCGGATACAGGCGGCGGACATCGGGCTGCTGCTGAGGCTATTCAGGCTGCCCTGCTCCGCCGGTATCAGGGGCAGGTCACGACGGAGTTAGTGGACGTTTTTCGTTCGTATTCTCCCTTCCCGTTGAAATATATGCCAGAAATGTACCCCTGGATCATCAACCGCAGCAAATCATCCTGGAATGTAGGCTACCGGCTGACGAACAGCCACCGCCGCGCCAAGCTGCTCTCACGGGGCATGTATGTTTCGATGGAGAAGGGGCTGAAACGCCTGCTGCGGGAACACCCGGCGGATGTGATCGTGTGTGTCCATTCGGTGATTAACACCCCCGCCATCCAAGCCTTGCTGCGTTTTGAGGAACGCCCGCCATTCGTGACAGTGGTCACTGACCTGGTTTCGACGCATATGTTCTGGTATGACCGCCGCGTAGATCGCTGCCTGGTGCCGTCGCAACCGGCCTATGATCGCGGCCTGGAATCCGGGCTGAAGCCGTCGCAACTGCGCGTGACCGGGCTGCCAGTGCATCCTAACTTTGCCGAACGGCTGGTGAGCAAGGCCGAAGCGCGTAAAAGCCTGGGCTGGGACCCTGATCTCCCGGCGGTGCTGATGGTTGGCGGCGGCGAAGGCATGGGGCCGCTCTATAAGACCGCCCGCGCTATCAATGACCGCAACCTCAAGCACCAGATGGCGATTATCGCCGGGCGGAACGAGTTGCTGAAGGCCAAGCTGGAAGCCGACGAGTGGAATCAGCCTATGCACATCTACCCATTTGTCACCAATATGCCGACCCTGATGGCAGCGGCGGACATCCTGGTGACGAAGGCTGGCCCAGCGACGATTAGCGAGGCCTGTATCGCCGGACTGCCGCTGATTTTGAGTGACGCCATTCCCGGCCAGGAAACCGGTAACGTGGAATTAGTCGTGGATAATGAAGCCGGGGTGTTTGCGCCGGGGCCGGAAAATGTCGCAGATGCTGTGCAGGAGTGGCTGGCAGGGGGGCAGGCTGAACTCCAGCGGCGCTCAGAGATGGCGCTGCGGCTGGCGCACCCGGATGCTGTGTGGCAAATTGTGGATGAAGTCTGGCACTACGCGCAGCAGCCGCCCATTGCCACGCATCGGCGTTCCCCGGCGCTGGCCGGTCTGGTGCCGCCCAAGTGGTTGTAAGACGATAGTTTTCAGCGGTCAGTTTTCAGTCCACTGACCACTCATTTACCGGGGGTAAACGGCCAGCACTGCCGGGACAGCATCAAATGACGTGATGGTGTAGTCCAACACGCCCGGCACCTGCACAACCATCTGCGTCGATCCGCCGCCATCCAGGTTGACAGCGTTGACCAGCCCCAAATCCGTCGTGGGCAGATAGGTGCTCAATTCGCCTAGCGTCAGCCCCAGCAGGGGCGTTGCCAGTATGATGATCCGGCCATCGGTACTTTGTCCGATAATCGTGCGCCGTGTCAGGCGATCCGTAGGCGTGCCAGCGTAGGACGCAGCGCCACTAACCACCAGCATTGGGAAGGCCTGCACCGCCTGTTCCAGGAATTCCCCCCCATACGGTTCAGCCACGAGTGACTGTACCCGCACCCCGCCGTCGCGCACCGCGAACATGCCGCCCCGATCCGTGAAGGTGCGGCCATACAGCACGCCGTCGGCCACCAGCATCCCCAGGATTTCATCGTCCGGGCTAAAGAAATTCGCATTGATGATGACCGTCGCATCGGGCAGCGCCTCAGTCCAGTGGCGTGTGGTCAACGCTACGCCGGGGGTATAATGGGCGCGGAACGTGAAAAAGGCCGGGTCAATCCGCAGTGCCACCATGCGCGTAAATGGGCGCTGCGCATCTGGCACCAGGACGCGGCTCTCCAATCCTGGCGCGAGACTTTGCCAGTCCGGGCTTTCGATGTCCAGCAAGGCCGGTGCGTCGGTAGGTGGCGGGGATGGTTGCTCGGTCTGTGGTGCGGCAGTCGGTGAGTGTGTTGCTTCGCCCTGCGGCATGATACACCCGGCCAGCAGCCCGGCGGCCAGGCCGATTACCCCGGCCAACCGGCGCGGGATTCTCCACCTTGAGTCTTGTCTTCCTGACAGCATCTATGCTATACTCTCACACATCAAATGGGCGCGTAGCTCAGCTGGTTAGAGCGCACGGTTCACATCCGTGAGGTCGGGGGTTCGAGCCCCTCCGCGCCCACTCGTGTACCCCGAACGGGTCGACTGCTGTATGGGTTGGCCCGTTTGCGTTATGGCCTAACCCGACATGACAGTTTGATTTCAATGTGAGTACCATAACGATATCACCCTCAATATAGATGCGCTCGACAATCAGTTTAATCAAGTCTCGTTGTTTCTCAAGATCTCCTTCGCATTCCTTCCAGCGCTCACTGAAACCCTCGAGAATATCGGCGGCGAATTCCAAATCATCTTCAACCGGGGCTAGGTTTTCTGAATCCTGTTGCAGTTGAAGTCGTTTTTCAAGATAGTCTTCCTTGTCGGTGATAAAGCCATTGTCCCATCGGAAGTCCGTCCGTTCGATAGTCTCTCGTCTCACGTTTACCGTCGCTCTAGATTCTGCTCTGCCAAAACTCCTTGTATCGTATCAATGAGTCCGGTGCGCCTGTTTCCCGATGGTTTTAATTGAACAAGTATGATGACTACCTGCTGATAGGGATAATATCCAAGAAGAAAAAGCTGGCTTATCCCATTCTTAATTAGGCAATGCGCTTATACACCCTGCGCAATCATGTAGTAAACCTCATTCCAGCGAAGTTCGTTTTTGAAATCATAGAGGGTCGTGTCGTTGTTGATTCGCACAAATTCGATGCCTGCAATATCCGCATAGTCAGCGATATGTTCCCATGTCAGGGCTTGACTGAACCCGGTGTGATGTGCGCCCCCCGCATAAATCCAGGCTGCGGCACCCACTTTTAAGTCCGGTTGTGGTATCCACAAAGCACGCGCAACCGGCAGATTTGGCATATCGTGTTCAGCATCCACAACGTCCACATCATTCACAATCATGCGGAAGCGATTGCCCATATCAATCATTGAAGCATTGATTCCAGCGCCAGCAGGGGTGTTGAAAACAAGCCGTGCCGGGTCAGCTTTGCCCCCAATGCCCAGTGGATGCACTTCCAGTGAGGGTTTGCCAGAAGCAATCGAAGGACAGATTTCGAGCATGTGAGCGCCCAGGACACGCATTCCTGATGGATCAAGATGATAGGTGTAGTCTTCCATGAAGGATGTGCCACCACCCAGGCCATAGGCCATGACTTTCATCGCCCGAACCAGCGCCGCCGTCTTCCAGTCACCTTCACCAGCAAAGCCAACGCCATCGGCCATCAAGCGCTGGGGTGCAAGGCCGGGTAGCTGCGCCATCCCATGCAGATCCTCAAAGGTAGTCGTAAATGCTTTGAAATCGCCTTCGGTCAGGAAACTACGAAGTCCCAATTCAATCCGCGCGGCTTCAACGATGGAACTGTGCCGCGCCCCGCCAGAACGCAGATCATCCGCCAGGGTGTAGCTGGCTTCATATTCCTGCACTATCGCCTTGATGTCTGCATCAGAAGCCGTATTGACATGCTCTACAAGATCGCCAACCCCGTAGCCGGATACCTGGTAGCCGAGACGAATTTGGGCTTCAATTTTGTCGCCCTCTGTGACGGCCACCGCACGCATGTTATCGCCAAAACGGGCAACTCGCATATCTTGTGAATCCGCCCATGCACAAGCGGCTCGTGTCCAAACGCCTAATCGCTCCTGTACCGCTGGATCGCTCCAGTGTCCAACGACAACCTTGCGATTCATTCGCAAGCGACTGACCATGAAACCAAATTCACGATCACCATGAGCGGCTTGATTGAGATTCATGAAGTCCATATCAATCTCAGCCCAGGGGATGTCGCGGTTATATTGCGTATGCAGATGCGCCATCGGTTTCTTGAGCGCACTCAAACCTGAAATCCAGTTCTTTGCCGGAGAAAAAGTGTGCATCCAGGTGATAATGCCGACACAATTCGGGTTGTTGTTGGCTGCTTTTACAATGCCGAAAACCTCTTCCGGTGTGGTCAATACCGGTTTGAAGACCACTCGAATTGGCATAGCCGACGAATCATTGAGTGCTGCAGCAATCTCACGGGAATGAACATTGACCTGTTCCAGGGTTTCTGCCCCGTAAAGATGTTGGCTACCCGTCAAAAACCAGACTTCATAAGGACTTAAATCAATCACGTTATTCGTCTTTCTCGTTATTGCCCATAGACGTTCTGGTAACGGTCATAGAGCTTATCAATATCAGTGGGACTAATGGTCAAGGGTGTACCGAGTTGCATGGCTGTCCAGACAATCGCAGCATTATCTTCTGTCATGATGGCTGCTTTGACAGCTTTCTCCGCCGACGTCCCCGTCGCAAACACACCATGACTCTGCAACAGGCAGGAGGGGCTACGGCTATCCACGAGGGTATCGACCACCAACTGACCGATTTCTTCGCCACCAATCAGGGCGAAGCCACCACAGGGAATCGGTCCACCAAATTCATCGCCCATTGCCGTTGTCAGGCAGGGAATGGCTTGACCTACGACAGCGAAGGCGGTTGCATAACGCGAGTGGGTATGGACGATCCCATAAATATGCGGCATCTGGCGGTAGATGTAACAGTGTGAGGCGGTATCCGAAGACGCTTTGTAGTCACCTTCGACCATTTCGCCATTAATGTTGACAACCACCATCTTATCGGGCGTTAAGTCCTCAAACTTGACACCACTCGGCTTGATAACCACCAGATTCGTTTCGGGGTCACGCCCGCTGAGATTGCCACTCGTCCAGGCCACGAGATTGTTTTCCGATAATTTTGCATGTAAATCACAGACTTCTTTGCGTAATTTCTCAAGTAACATCGTTCATTCCTTGACTCAGTGATTCGACTGCCGCACGTTGAATTGCCAATCCGGCTTGGTAACGTTCCATAAAAGCAAGAAAGCCTTCAACATCGTCGGGGTTCGGCTTAATGACCAGGCTTTTTTCGTGAGCAAACACCTTCTCGGAAAGATATCCCGATAGGGTTTCGGCATCCGATTTCGTCAGCATAAAAGATGCCAGGAGTGCCATACCCCAGGCCCCGCCCTCAGCAGCAGTTTCCATGACCGCCACAGGAACATTCAAGGCGGCGGCCATCATGCTCTGTCCGACTTTAGGGGTCTTAAAAAAACCGCCATGTCCCAGCAGTTGTTCGAGCCGGACATTTTCCTCATCAAAGAGAATATCCATGCCGATTTTCAGAGTAGCCAGTGAAGCATAAAGGTGTGCCCGCATGAAGTTCGCTAGTGTGAAGTTACTTTCGGCAGTACGGGCGAACAGCGGACGACCTTCTATAAAACCCGTGATGGGTTCGCCAGCAATATAGTTATAGGCGAGCAAGCCGCCGCCATCCGCATCGGCAGATAGCGCCATTTTGTAGAGTGTCTCAAATAACCGCGATTGATCGACCTTGAGTCCCATCGCCTCCGCGAATTCACCAAATAAACCCACCCACGCATTCAGATCGGTGGTACAGGTGTTGGTATGCACCATGGCGACTGGACTACCAGCAGGGGTCGTCACCATGTCAATTTCAACATGCAATTTGGAAAGCTCTTTTTCCAGCACAATCATGGCAAATGCCGATGTGCCTGCCGAAACATTGCCGGTTCGTTCTGCTACCGCATTGGTCGCCACCATGCCGGTACCCGCATCCCCTTCCGGCGGACATAAAGGAATACCGGCCTGCAATGTGCCTGAAGCATCCAGCAACTTTGCCCCTTCTTCGCTCAGCATCCCTGCTGGCTCACCGGCGACGAGCACCTTTGGCAGAATATCCTGAAGTGTCCAGGAGATGCCTGCGCCTTTGAGTCGCCCATTGAACAAAGCCACTTTTGCAGTATCAAAATCATTAATCTGGCTATCTATGGGGAACATCCCGGAGGCTTCTCCGATTCCCAGCACTTTTTGCCCTGTGAGCCGCCAGTGAACATAACCGGCTAATGTCGTCAAATAGCTGATTTCTCCGATATGCGGTTCTTTGTTCAGGATGGCCTGATACAGGTGGGCGATACTCCAACGAAGCGGGATGTTAAATTGAAACATTTCTGTCAGCGATTCAGCAGCCTGCCCGGTGGTCGTGTTGCGCCACGTCCGAAACGGAGCAAGCAAATTTCTTGTGGCATCAAAAGGCATATACCCGTGCATCATGCCACTAAAGCCCAATGCCCCCACTGTTCTTAAGGAGATACCGTATTTTTCTTCAACCTCCTGGCGAAGCTCCGCATAACAGGCTTGTAGACCTTTCCAGATTTCATCTTCGTGATAGGTCCAATACCCGTTTTCGTATCGGTTTTCCCAGTCGTAGCTCCCTGACGCGATTGGCGCATGGTCTTCACCAATCAGGATGGCTTTGATTCGCGTTGAGCCAAACTCTATGCCTAATGAGGTTAGTCCGTTTTCAATCGCTTCTGGGATGTCGCTAGGGTTCATTTGTGTATCCCTTTCTACGTGCACATCTGACCGAGAAAGTCCACTAGATTGTTTTGGGGTCTAACAAGGTGAATTCTTTTTGCTTGTCAGGTGCGTTCAATCAGGATATCGTATTCCAAGTCTTCGGAGATTGCGAGGCGAAATACCAGACCATTTCCCTTCTTCTCGCCTCTGGCAATTGTATCGCCGACTCGAGCTTGATAACTCTTGTCTCCTGGGCCAATGATCGTGAGCCGGGTTTCATGGAAATTGGTGTAGCGGTTCTCAAGCCGGAACTGAACATATTCTTGAGACGCAGATATTTCGGCAAGAACTGAATAGTGTACACGTGTGTGTCCCAGCCTCTCCGCGCCCAAAGAGTACATTTTGTACCCAATTTCATCTACCAACAGGATGTCCGATTATTCTCGGACATTTTTTATGCCAAGCCCGTTGTATGTTCAACACAAAACGAATATTGGTGTGAGCATCGGCCAGCCTACTATGGCGTGTCACTGAGCATGAAAGTAGCGCTTTCGTTGACGATGTCGCCGCTGTTCTTTGTCTTGGAACGGCCAGCGAGGAGCAGATAAGCATACATACACCCGCCGCTGATAAGCCCAACAGCGACGTGTAGGATGAAAGGCGCATCAGTGGGTGAAAAAAGCCCTTCAATGATTCCGGCTATGATAAGAAGCGGAACGGCAGCAACCGCGATCAGCACGGCTCGACGAGCCGCCTGTGATAAAGCATCGCGACGGGAGTATAGACCGGGATTGAGCAGCGCCCAACCGAGTTGTAAGCCTGCCCCACCGGCCATAAAGATCACGCTGAGTTCAATAACCCCGTGACCGACGACGAAACCCAGTAATGAACTGCCCATACCATAGTGTGCCGCTAACCCTAAAACTGCCCCGATGATGAGGCCGTTTGTCACCAGAACGTACACACTGAACAGGCCGAAGGCAATCCCCCCCGCAAAACACAAGAGCGCAACCCGGATGTTGTTGGTCATAATGAATGTAGAGGCCGCGGGACGTTCGTTGGCCGGAATATCCGTCCAGGTTTCGTGATTAGCCAGAATTTGGCGTTGAGCGCTGAGACCCAGAGGTTCGGCTACCGCGGGGTTGATGTCCGCCAACCGATAGCCGATGATCGCGGGGATCAGAAACAGCGCCAAGGCCACCAAAAAATACCCTATCTTTTGCCGGAACAGGGTTGGAATACGGTGAGTGAAGGTGTATATAAACGCTTTGAAATCATTGGATTCCTGCTGATAAATGTACCCATGCGTGCGGGTGAGCAACTGATTGAGGAAAAGCGTCACCCGCTGGTTGGGGAAGTCGCGCCGGGACAAGGCCAGATCCGAAGTAATCGCACGATACAGGGTGCCAAGTTCATGTACCTCGGCAGTGGTCAGGCGCTTGCGTCCTTTACGGCTGTTAACCAGTGCTTCCAGGCGCTTCCAATCCGCTTCACGCAGCTTGATGAATTCATCGGCGGTGGTCATGAGGTTGTTTTACCCATCATCCTATTCTGACTGTAAACTTTTAGGTGAATTTCCATTTTTGGGCATATCATAAGTGTACCGTCTGAAAATGACAAATCCCTTGCTGCTGATTATCATTATGGAAAAGGTCTCGAAAATTGCAAAGCTATTCCGACCATCTTGCGATTGATACGCCTGAGAATATTCTGCTGAGTGCGGAAATCGCCGGTTTTGGTTCGCGCTTCATGGCCGCCTTAATGGATTACATCCTGATCGCGCTGCTGCTCGTTGGCATCACATGGCTCTTCACGCAAGCACGACCCAGCGGCATTTCAGGCAGTGCTGACTGGTTCCCGGCAGTCTATTATATTGTGATATTCCTGATTACGTGGGGTTATCACCTGATTTTTGAACTGCTCTGGAACGGCCAGACGCCGGGCAAACGCCGGGCCGGTATTCGGGTGATTCAGTCCAATGGACTGCCGGTTACGGTGAGTGCGTTACTCATTCGGAACATCATTCGCCTGTTCGATTTTCTGCCGATGTTATACGGCCTGGGGTTAGTGATGCTGTTTGCCACCCGCCGGACGCAGCGGTTAGGCGATATGGCTGCGCGCACAGTGGTGATCCGCGAACACCGGCATGTGACCGTTCAGACCATCAAAGAAGATATGCGCATCCACTATCTTCATGTGAAGCCGACTGACCCGATCCCCAGTTTTATCCAGATTGAACTGTTGACCGAAGATGACCGCTACCGGGTGGTGGATTATCTACGGCGACGGGGCAAGATCGTCAACAGCGACAATATTGCGAATGTGCTGGCGCGCAAACTGAGCGTGAAACTGGAAATTGAACGCCGCTACACGGGCAATGCTGACCGGCTGCTTGAGCAGATCGCCCGCGCTTTTGAGCTTGCCGATCATCTGCGCGACGAAGATCGGTAAGTGGCAGTCGCTATCAGATAACTGACCGCCTTTTCAATTGCAAATAGCGGTTGACGACATTGACGGACAGATGACTCGCATCTACATCAAGCGTGGCTACGCCATGCCGTTGCAGGTTTTCCAGCAGGAGACGCCGCTCATTAATCAGTTGTTCCGCTACCGCGCGGCGATATAGTGCATCGGAGTGATCCGGCACAAGTGCCGCTTCCGTGTCCAGTATAGGGTCACGAATGGTCACCAGCAGCGGGACATGCTGCGGGGCGAGGCGGGGTAAATGCGACATCAGCTTTTCAGACGCATGGGCACCGCTCAGGTCGGTGAACAGGATAACGAGTGAACGTTTCTTTTGCTTGGTTCGTAAGTAAGTGATGGCACGGCCATAGTCGGCTTCGACCGGTTCGCTTCCCAGCGCATACATCGCCTCAAGTAGTTTGTGGAATTGGGCATTGCCGGGCGCGGGTGGAATGTATTGCAGAACCTGATCGGCGAACACCAGCAGGCCAACCTGATCGCCCTTGCGACTGGCGACGTAGCTCAACAGCAGAATACTGTTGATGACGAAATCCACCTTTGCCATATTCCAGGGGTCTCCCAGTGGGTCATCTACGCGGATGACGCCGCGCATCATCCGGCCTACATCCAGCAGGATGACCACCCGCTGACTGCGTTCAGGTTCATAATTGGTGCTGATGGGTTTGGCACGGCGCGCCGTCGCCTTCCAGTTGATGGAACGGTAAGGATCATCCGGTGTATAGTCGCGCAGGCTTTCAAAATCTGTTCCCTCACCGCGCAGTCGCACATTCTTCAATCCCATTTCGGTCAGTTGATCGCGCTGTACCAGGAGTTCGTAGCGGCGGATCTCGTAGATATTGGGATAGACCTTAACCGGCGCAGCAGCCTGGTACACTGTCTGGCGCACGTATAAGCCGAGCGGCCCCGCCCACCGTAGATTCAGATCGCCAAAGCGATAGTCCCCCCGTTTAACCGGACGTAGATAGTAAGTGACACTCTGGGTTTCACGTGGGACGGCCATGAGCTGCCCGCCCGGTTCACCCGGCGAAACCAGCGCGGCATTTTTGTGCGTGATGGTCATGCCGGGCGGGGGTTCATCGCGCACAATGACCGCCAATCCCCGGCCAGCACGGGAATGAATGTCCAACATGATAGGATTCGGGACGCCTAATGAAAGTTTCTGGTCATGCTGACGCTGCAGGGTGAATTGGTCAGGCGAACCGGCACTACGCCGATCCAGCCACGTCATCAGGAGCAAACCAAACGCATAGATGGGGGCCAGCAGCGTCGCAACCGGGGCGAATGCCGCCAGTATCAGCAGCGCGGGAATGACCAGCGCCAGAGCATACCAGCGCAGCGTTAGCATGTTTCATAACCTTGTTGGCGATGTGCCGCACAAAACATCATCGCGGCACTTCCACTTTGGCGAGAATGCGGCGGATAACCGAGTCGCTATCCAATCCTTCGATCTCAGCCTCCGGGCGCAGATTGATACGATGGCGTAAGACCGGCAGAACCAATGCTTTGACATCATCGGGCGACGCGAAATCACGCCCACGCAGCGCGGCGAGAGTCTTGGCGGCCAGGAGCAGGGAAACGCCTGCCCGTGTACTCGCGCCGAGGGTCAGATCGCTGCTGCGGCGGGTCGCGTCAATAATCGCCACGATGTAATTGATGATTCCTTCTTCAACAGTGACCGTCTGGATGATTTGACGAATGTACGCAAGCTGCGCCGGATTGATAACCGGGGTCAATTGCGCCGCCGCGAGGTCATGGGCGTCGAAACCCTGATGATAGCGCCGCAGGACTTCGGTTTCTTCCGGTTGGGACAGGTAATCTATTTTGATCTTGAACAGGAACCGGTCAAGCTGGGCTTCAGGCAGCGGATACGTCCCGTCCATTTCGACTGGATTCTGCGTGGCGATCACCATAAACGGCTCAGGCAAAGGCAGCGTGTTGCCCTCAATCGTCACCTGCCGTTCTTCCATAGCTTCCAGCAGCGCGGCCTGGGTCTTAGCCGGGGCGCGGTTGATTTCATCCACCAGGATCACTTGTGAGAAGATCGGGCCGCGTTTGAGATTGAAACTGCTGGATTGCATATCAAAGACGACCGTGCCAATCACATCCGACGGCATGAGATCGGGCGTGAATTGAATGCGCCGGTAATCCGCTTCGACCAGACTCGCCAGCGTTTTTGCCATCAGCGTTTTGGCTGTACCGGGCACACCTTCCAGCAGGACGTGGCCGCGCGTGAATAAAGCAACGAGGAGCAGGTTGATGGCAGCTTCCTGCCCGATTAACACACGAGCGGCCTGTTCGCGCAGCCGTTGGGCGATTGGCAAGAGTACCGCACTCGGCGAAGGCATTTGAGATTCAGGTGAAAAGGTCAAGTTTTACTCCTTGATAGGTTTTCAGACCGGCGCTGCCGTTGTTTGTGTTTTCGTCACTGGATTTGCTTCAAAAACAAATCAACATCCATCACGGTTCTCACCAACTCGGATTCGCTGACGTTACCGCGTCGCAGACCGGTGAGCAGACGGCGTAAGTCCGCTTCATCCAGCGCAGGATTATGATAGATGACCGCCTTGATGATCTCGTTAGGTTCCAGATTCGGGTCTAGCGCGTAACGTTCAGAAAGGCGGCGGCGCAGTTGCCCTTCATAATGTTTGAGCATCTCGGCGCGCTGGCCGGAACGACGGAATAACCTGGCTATTGCCCGAATATACTCACCTGATTCACGGTGCAGCCGATCATCCGGGAGTGGAATGGGACGGCCAAAGTGCCTGCCCCGGAGCGCAAGGTAGATCATGGTGATGGTGACGCCTAACAAAATGCCCCAACCGGGAGGCGTTGCAAATAACCAGCCATTAAAATCGAGCGCGACTTTTTCACCGTAACCGTGTGCCGCTTCATCAAAACCGATGGCGGCATTCGAAGGCATGTTCTTTAGCAGGTTAGCGATAATTTTGGCATTCCCTTCATCTTGAATACCGCGATTCGTGAAGGGGACCGGGACACCGGATACCCAGACAACGCCCTCGCCTTCCGCTAAAGACACTAACACCGGGTGATTGCTAATGAACAGGTGTGGAACCGCATCCGGGCGTTTCGTTCTAACCCGATACCCCGCTTCGACAGCGGCCCTCTCGAAGGGTGGATGCAGCAGCGTCAGTGTGGAAGCAGCAAGGGCATCTGTTTCCATGAACCCGGATACCAAAGAAACCTGATACGATTCGAGTAGATCATTCACCGTGAAGGGTGATCCGGCCACGACCAGCGTATTGCCTTTTCGCACCCAGTCCCGAATAAGCTGGATGTCGGCGTCGCTGTAGCCCACAATGGGATCGAGTACAAAAAGCACGTTCACACTGGCAAGCTGCTGTTCCAGTGAAAGCAGTTCCTGCACCGGGTAACCGCTGCGCTGCAACCAACGATACAGCACCATCGCGCCATCGGCGTTATCGCTGCGGATGCTGAGGGGCGGGGCATCCGGCGGTGACATGGTCAAAACGGTGAGGCCGCTGAGCAGTGCGATCAATAACAGCGCCCCAAAGAGAATTTTGGTGTCGGCACTGAGGCCGCGGAAAAACGCCATTAGGTCACCATCCGATTGAGTTCATCAATCCGGTTGCGAAAGTGCTGATAATACGCCTCATCAACCGGCTTATAGCCGTACCAAACCTCCTCAAAGGCGTTAATGACCTGCTGGGCAAGCTGATAAAGTTGGTGTTTATCTTTAAGATAGCGTAAGTGTTCCCGGTTGGTCAGGCTGGCGTCGTAATGGATGATCCCGCGCTCGTCCAGGATCAGCAGACTGGCAAGATAGAGATAGCGAATGGCGCTGCGATAATCCTGGGATTGTGCGTGACCGGTGGCTAAGTCCTGGGCATCATCGGCGGTTGTTGGATCGTTGGTTTCAGCCGTTTCGATTGAGACCGGTTGCACCTGCAAATTCCGCGCGAAGTAGATGAAAACCACGATAATGACCAGCACCCCGGCTGCGGCCAGAACGACCTCTGCGAAGGAAGAAACCGTAACGGTTTGCGGAGCCTCCGATTCCGAAAAATCCGGGATCGGCGTGGGAGTCAGGTCGGCATAGTGAAAGCGGGGGTCGCGCAGCACTTCCGCCAGCGCGGCCAGCGATGCCGTCTCAGCGGAGGCATCCAGCCCTGCAAGCTGGTTATTATGGTAGGCGATGAGTGCCGTGACTTCACGATGCAATGTCTCGCGGGTGCCTGGTTGGATATCCGCGAGGGAGTCGCGAATCCAACTCATATCCACCGGGATGCGGGTTCCATCGTCTAATTGAACCTGCGTTACCCCTTCCCAGAGTGATTGAATCTGGCTGATGGTATCGGTGGGGTCGGTCTGGGTGGCGGCTATGCTCAGTAATGACTCCGTCTGATACAGGTGCTCCCAGAATTGACTCACACTCAGGGCGGGTTCTTGCGCGCCAGCATATGGCCCCCCATTGGGGAGCATACTGAGAATCAATACACCGATGACCAGCAAACAACATTTCATCGCAGGGTGCGCGTCATTTGCTCAACAAGGTTTGTGATGAAACTGTTGGCGACCAGAGCGGCCACCAGGCCTATACCCGTGAGGATTGCAATATTGCGCCAGTCATGTCCATCAGTACTGAATCGGGAATCCGGTGAATGAAAGTCAGCGGGGCGGGCAGCCGGGTTTTCATCCGAGTCCAGCATAATATCCAGACCTTCGGTTCGCGTGCGAATATCATAGTAGAGCAGTGTAAAGGCGATGGGGAAAATCGGCGTCAGAAAAATGTTGATGAGGGTATTCAGAAACGTAAGGAGCAAAAACTGCACACTGCTACTTTGACCAGGGGCAGTTGATAGCACGAGAAACGTGACCGACCCGCCGAAAATCGCGCCCACGATGGCGTTAATAATAATCAGAACCAGGCCCAGACCAACCACCGTCCAAAAGCGCCGTTTGCCCAGTAAATAGGCGCGGGTGACCGCAGTCCCAGCGCCAATGTCTTCCAACGCCAGCACCTGAAAAAATACAGCGTAGGCCGAAATGATGATATAGATGAGAATGCCGAACAAAGCCAGGAGCAGCGGTGTCACGGCGACCAGAAATCCAATCAGCACAGCAACCACCCCCGTAAAGATACTGAAGACGATCATCCCGCAGCCCATTTTTACGAAACGATGTCTTATGTCGCTGAATGCCTCGCCAATAGATACTTTATGGTTAAACAAATATTCAGAAGCGATATAGATGATCGGCGCAAAGATCAGCACTGTCTGAACGATAGCCAATAGCGCCAACAGCAATTGCGTGCCGAGATTCGTTGTTGGATAACTGTATTGATTCGTCAACAGGGCATAGCTCACCGGATTGAGCAGCAGCGATAGGATGGTCATGGGAATGGTGACAATAGCCACCACGCCTATAATCGTGATGAAATTGTCTCTGTAAAGGCGAAAAGTGCGATCGAGCAGTTCCAGAAAAGTGAAAGTCATCGGGCGACGGGAAGGTGTTTCAATCATCAGAATTCCCCCTTAACAGAAATCGGAAAACATCGAAATGTCCTGATTGGCTTTTTTCATTATATGGGGAATTATTGATTTGCGCCTGTTTAATAGTATCAATTATCAGGCGCTATATTTGGCCTTTTGTGTAACTTGTTAACATGTATATACTTGGAATAAAAGCATCTTGGTACACATGTGTGTCCCAGCCCTTCCGCGCCCACAAGAGAGTGAGAAATGGCCTTCCCGAAGTCAATCCAATCTGGCGATTGACTTTTTTGATTCAGGGGGTGACGGAATAGAAATGGAGTGCGTACGGGTGAATTGGTCTTGAACGGTGGTGCTAATGTGCGTCGCTTTCGCTTTGACTTCAACCTTTCTTAGACGCTGATACGGTATTTCGTATCGTGTCTAATCTCAGGGAGGCAGTACATCAGTCATGTATGGCCTTTTCACAGGGTTAAAATTACCTTAAATCGCCGTTTTGCCGGTAAAATGAGAACAAGGAAGTATGTTGCAGTGAAAGTGTAGCTGGATGCCCCATATTTTGTTGATTGATGATGAGACGAAACTGACCGACCCGCTGCGCTCATCATTTGAAAGAAACGGCTATCAAGTCACCGTTGCCAATGACGGTCATTCCGGCCTGAGCCTTGCCCTGGTTGAAAAACCTGATGTGATTGTTTTGGATGTCATGATGCCGGGATTGGACGGTTGGCAGGTGTGTGCCGCCATCCGCCAGCACAGTTTTGTGCCGATCATCATGCTCACCGCGCTGGATGACACGATTGATCGCATCAAAGGGCTGGAACTGGGGGCGGACGATTACCTGGTCAAGCCGTTTGGATTTGATGAACTGGAAGCGCACGTCCGCGCGATGCTGCGCCGCGTCCAGCTTGACCAGGGGAATTCCACACCCAAACGGATTACTGCCGGGAAAATTACGCTGGATTTAGAGGCACATACCGTCACCCGCAGTAACCAAAACCTGGTTTTACGCCAGAAAGAGTATGAAATCCTCACGCTGCTTATGACCAACATGGGCAAAGTCGTCACCCGTGAACAGCTTTTTGACGAAATCTGGGGGACGGATTGGCTCGGCGATACCCGTACCTTGGATGTCCACATGAGCTGGCTGCGCGCCAAACTGGAAGATGACCCGACTAATCCAGCCTATCTCCAGACGGTGCGCGGCGTGGGCTATCGGTTTATCAACCCGGCGAGTGGCTAAAATCATGCTCAGACAATTGACGATTCGCCAGCGCATCCTCGTAACTTTTCTCGCCATTGTGCTGACGGGAAGCATCCTTCAATTGTTGGTTGCCGGATGGCAGATTCAACTCGCCACGCTGGAATTTTACCAGCATCACCTGGAAACCAACGCCCTGCTGGTCGCTTCCGGTCTGTCTGAACCCCTGGAATACGCTTTAGAAGGGAAGGATGATGGGAGTCTCCAGCGTATTCTCACCGTGCAACAGTCGCAACTCGGACATGACTTTCTGCTGGTAGACCGTAACTACCGCCTCATCGCCTCAACAAACACGGTGGGCTATCCTGTGCAGAATACAGTACCCCGCACCCCCGAAATCATGCAGGCGGAATCGGGGCAAATTGGGGCGGATGTTCGCCTGAATCCCCAAAATGTGCTGACGCTATTCGTCGCTGCCCCGGTTCTGTATGAGTCGCATCCGCTCGGTTTCCTGGTTCTAAGCGCACCCATGCAGCCGGTTTACGATGATGTTGCCCGGCGCTGGCTGGGACTGGCGGGCGCGGCACTGCCCGTATTGGGATTGGTGATCGTCGCCAGCTTGTGGATTTCAGGGACAATCTCTCGCCCGGTCACGAATCTGCGCAACTCGGCGCTGAAAATGGCCGGGGGCGCGCTGGACACCCGCATCGAGGTGCATTCATCCGACGAGATTGGGCAGCTCGCCCAGACGCTGAACTATATGGCCGGGCAGATTGACGGCCTGATTAAAGCCCAGCGCAGTTTTGTCAGCTATGCCGCCCATGAACTGCGTACTCCGCTTACAACGCTGAAACTTCGCGCCGACATCCTGGCAGACGAGCGCGTCCCACAACAAGAAAAGGCTGTTTCGATTCGTGAAATCCGGCAGGAAGTTGACCACATGGCCGAACTGGTATCGTCGCTGCTGACGCTGACCCGGATTGATGAAGGGCGACACAAGCGAAGTGGCACTGTCACCGATACGGTTGCTGCTTTTCACGACATCGCTCGCCACTGGCGGATTGAGGCTGTCAAATCTGGCCTGCAATTTGAAACGAGTATCGCCCCCAATTTGCCCGAAATCCCCTTGAGTACCAACGATCTGCGTCTGATTCTGGACAATCTGCTAGGGAACGCCGTCAAGTACACCCCGGAGGGCAGCATCCAATTTCAGGTCGAAGCGAACCCGGATCATGTGTTGATTAGGGTACGGGATACGGGCATCGGTTTTACGCCCGAACAGGCGAAACACCTTTTCGAGCGGTTCTATCGCTCCGAAACCAGCCACACCCGTTTCCCTGGTAATGGCCTGGGGCTGTCTATCGTGCAGGCGATTCTGATGCAATATAAGGGCTGTGTGCAAGGCCATAGTGAAGGGATCAACAAAGGGGCGACATTTGAAGTGACGCTGCCCCTGAAGAAAACCGCTCGTGAACGGCAGGGGCAGCAGTAACAAACCGGTTGTAATGTCGTACGACTATCGGCTCACCTAACGTTTTGCGTATTCGGTCTTCAGGGTTGCCCCGTCCCGGTTCATGCGAATGCCCAGTAAAATCAGCACCAACGCCGTGCCGATTCCCACCAATACCCGAAATCCCAGGTTGCCCCCATCTGTCCCGGCGAACAGGCCATGTATGGAGACGAGGCCGAAAGCCAGATAGCTGGTATAGTGCAGCCGTTTCCAGTTCTTGTTACCCATCCATTTCTTGAGGGGGAAACTCAAGGTCACGATGACGATAAGCCAGAAGGCCAGTGTCCCCAGGCCAACGACTTCGGGGCGGTACGGCCCGGTGAAGGGGATGAAGATGTCTCCCAGGGTGTAGTTGAAATACCCATCGAACATCAGCAACAGCGCATGGCCCAGGCCAAGCAGCAGCGCCAGCCAGGAAATCGTGCTGTGCATGGTCATGGAAACCGGGCCTGGTGACCAGTCTTTGATGAGTTGGCTGCTCATGAACAGTCCCCACACCGTTGACGCAGCCAGCAGCACATAAGCCACAATCCCCGATGAGCGAACGAGATGCCAACTCAGTTTGGTATCCGCATCCAGGGCGTAGGAAAAGGCACCATTCTGGATCATGATGAACGCCGACACGATGAGGATGACCAGGCTGAATAGGATAGCAAGCAGATCAATCCACTTTGTTGATTTCTTCATCGGAAAAAGCTCCGTTTCGATATGCGAGGTGTTTTACCGTGAGGAGACAATGGGGGGAGCGGTAACTCCCCCCATCACGGATTAATCGTCGTGTTCACCCTGTTCGTCATCATGAGAACCGGGCTGCTGGGCCGGCGGGGACGGCTGCGGGGCGGCGGCCAGTTGGGCAGATTGTGCGTCGCGGTATGGAATATTGTAGACCGCTAGTCCGTCACAGGCCCCACTGAGCGTCATTTCGGCCAGCGACACCCAGGCTGAACCGGAGGCAGTGCCAACCACCGCCCAGGAATTTTCCGGGTTGCGCCCCCCTACCGGGAAAACTTCATTACGGAGGCCGTAGCCCAGGACGCTGTATCCGGTGCCGGGGCCGCTGCGCAGATTGATTGAACTCACACTCACGGTTGCCAGACAAGGCGCGACGCTGCTTGTATCCGCGACGGTGGCCGGCGTTACCGGCGCGCCCAGTACGGTGAAATTGCTGTCCGCTGCGGTTGCCACGCTGACCGCGACGGTGGCCGGGTCAGTTAGCCCGCTGCCGCCGATGATGAGCAGGTAATCCCCCGCGTCCAGCAGGTAGGTGATGCCATCTATATGACCGCTGGTTGATGCCGCCAGTACCCGTCCGCTGGCATCTACCAGTTGGCTGGCGGCGGAGAGTTCCGGGAATTCCGCTGCCATCACGCCGACGGTGTCCTGCGGAATATGGATTACCGCCCCATTCCGGGGATTGGCCGGGTCGAGAGTCAACGAAGTGCCTTCGTTGGGGCTAACCCGCTGATTACTGACCAGCACCGCTGGGTTCACCGGAGTCGGGTCTGCCAGCGTCGCCACGCTCACCTGGGCCTGGGTCACGCCCGGCAGCCGTTCCACTTTCAGCGTATGCGAACCGGTGTTTGGCAGGATATTCAGTTGGAAACCGTGCAGGCGTGAGTCACCGGCCAGGAATACGATGTGATCCGCCGCATCCGTCATCGTGACCGCCGCCCCTGAGAAGTTCAACGCAACCGTACCGGTGGTATTGTCTGGAAGCGTCACAATAATATCAATCGTCGGGGTGGTGTCATCAAGCGTAATCACGTTTGTATCCTGCGCGGCAACTGGCACAGCGGCGGCTATGCCCAGCAGCATCAATAAGAGCATCAGTCGTCTCACGAGGGAACTCCTTCATTGATTAACTGGGCAAAATTCGAAGTTGCCTGGACTTCGCCATTGTGCAGGACAATGAGTCCGGCGGCGTTCCATTGGTTATTCAGCCAGTGCAGACCGTCCTTACTGCCCTTCAACATGACCGCTTTGGCGTAGGCTTCCGCGATGGCCGCGTCCGGGTGAATCACGGTCGCGGTCAGGATGTCGGTTTCGGCGGGTAAGCCGGTTGCCGGGTTCAGGATATGGTGGAACAGGCGTCCATCGGCAGTCTGCCAGCGCCGGTAGTCCGTGCCGCTGGTCACCACTGCGCCGCGTTGCAGTGACAATGAGGCCAGCACCTGACCGTTGGCGGGGTCTTCAATTTCGACCTCCCAGCCGGGCAGACCGTCCGGCGCACCCCGCACAGCCATGTCGCCGCCCATATTCACGATACACGAGCCGTACTGCGCCAGATCATCGGCGATTTTCGCGGCTGTCCAGCCTTTGCCGATTCCGCCCAGGTCAAGTGCGCTGCCCGACGGGATGTAAACCTCGTGGGATCGGACGCGAAGACCGATTTCCCGCCAATCCGCCGCCGGGACGGGTGTCTGTGGGGTCGGGTGTTCGACCTGTTCAAAACTGCGATCATAACCGCTGGCAATCATTGCGGGCAGCATCAGTGGGTTATAAAGTCCATCTGTCAGGCGGGCGGCATGTTTAGCCGCGTGAATCACGGCGAACAGAGTCTCGCTCACCGCTACCCACTGACCGGTGCGAGCATTCAACTGCATCAATTCGCTCTCCGGGCGAAAACGGGAGAGTCGATTTTCAATCGCTTCGATCTTGGTGGCGACCTGGGCTAGCGGTTCTGCGTCACCCGTTGCGCTCTGAAACTGCGCTGTGACATGACAGCCCATCGCTTTGAAGTGGACGTAATACAACTGGCTCATCGTGACGAGCGCCCTCGCTGCGGGAACGAGCGGAAAATGCTGGTGGGCTGCTGGACTGTGACCGTCTGTGGTGAGGAAATCTGCGACGGATTAGGCGGTAGAATCTGGGTGTTGGCTGTCGAGGACTGTGATGAACTGTTGGCCTGCCCGGAACCGCGTACAATGACCACACTCGGCGCTGCATGTTGGATGCCATTCACTACTGCCCCCGTATCAGTCAGGGTAGTCGTCACAGCCGCTACAGTATCGGGGGCTTGCTGTATATCCTGCTGGAATCGAACAGCATCCAGCATAGCGAGGTTTTGCGCGCCAACCAGCGTCGCAATTGTGCTGCTGGTGACGAGGGCAGTTCGGACAATCATTTTTCGCGTACGATCTTGTTTTACGGCCATCGCGGTCATCTCCAATACATCCTCAAACACGTTCTACGATACCGCAAAGCCGAGGTGCTTGCTTAAACGCCCACTCAAATCAGCCTTAAATCTTGCTTAAATCTTGCGCAGTCGGAACCCGCAGGCCTCAGACTACCCGAAATACGCTGTCGGGAAGTGGTTGTTGACCGGTTCTATACACTGGCATTTCGGTGAGGTCTGCACCGAAGTATGGGCTGCTGACCTGGACGGGGAGAATATCACCAAACAGGGGGGAGAGACGTTGAGTGGTTGTGTCACCTAAAACATGAACGGATTTGCCCGGTAGGGCGTCTCGGGAGTCAATGTGAATCTTATCTCGACTTTGTACGAAAATTCGGGATTTTTCTCGTAGGGGCATGATGCATCATGCCCCTATGGTGACACATGAATATGCAGACGGCTTCTTAGCCGATTCTATGGGGCACTAAATGGTATTTGAGCGCGATCACGATGGCCTCCGCCCGGTTATTCCCCCCAATTCTTAATAATACCTGCGTTCATTCAGTTCAAGAATGATCTGAATTTTCTGAGCGCGTGCGTGTTTGACGACCTTGTTGAGCGCTTCCTGGGACACATTACCCGTCATTTTCACCCAAGTGAGGTTATAGTGGCAGGCGTATCGTAAATGTGCTGCCGTGCTGCGGCACACTTGTCACTTCAATCCGCCCATGATGGAGTTCAACAATCCGCCGGGCAATAGGCAATCCCAACCCACTCTCGGCGTAGGTCATGTTGCGGGAACCATCCGCCCGATAGAAACGGTCAAAAATGTGGGGTAGATGCTGGGGTGAAATACCCTCACCGGTATCGGTAATCGCCAGCCTGACTTCCTGCTCCTGTGTCGTCGTAGTCACGATCACGTCTCCGCCATCCGGCGTAAAGCTCAGCGCGTTTTTCAGCAGATTTTGGATCGCCTTCATCAGTTCATTTGGGGCGCACTGTATCATGACCGGGTGAGGTGCTGGCACAACAATCAACGACTGGGATCGCTCGGCAGCCACAGGCCGGAAGGATTCGACCACATTGTTCACCACTGTGGTGAAGTCCGCTGTCTCCATTTGCAGGCTGTCCAGCGCATCTACCCGCGCCATTTCCAACATATTGAGGATGATTTCGTTAAAATGTTTTTTGTGGCTCTCCAACAGGTGAGCACGCTCTTCCATTTTGACAAGGGTTTCTCGGATTTGCTGCACATCCACCGGGTTGGCATTGACGAACGTTTTGACAGTCTCGATATGCCGAGACATGATGTGGATAGACAGATCACAGACTGTCATCACCGTTCGCAAATCATGTGATGTATTCTGTAGGAAACTCTGGAGCGATTCCCGTCGGACACGTTCTGATAAGGTGTCAAGGGCTTCCCGTTCAGCCTGCTTGCGCTTGATTGTGTTCTCGATGACGATGGGCAGCAACTTCAGATAGTGGTGTTGGATGTCTTTCGTCAGGTAATCATATGCCCCGGCTTTCATGGCTGTAACCGCCAGCACTTCACTGCCTGCACCAGTCACGATAATCAAGGGGATTTCACTCTGCAATTGAAGGACATCCAGTGCCGTGCCATCCCCCAGGTTGTAGTCGGAGACGATCACATCAAAATGGCGCTGCGCCAGGAGTGTCGTGGTTTCCTCGACCGACGCAGCTAACTGATAGTCATAATCGAGGTTCTCTTCCTGCACTAGATGACTAAATGCCATCTGATCAATAAGGTCGTCTTCGACCAATAGAACCGATAATCCAGACATGATACCCGAACTCATCTCTTAGGTGGTTTTCGCCCATAAATGTTTGAAAGCCTTCACGGTCGGATGTGTGGTGTGCCGAAGGAAGCCACAATATGATTGTGTATGAATGTGACCCGCTGTTTAGGTCTATTTAGCTTGCAACGTGAAGTAAAACGTTGTCCCACTCTTACCGTCCGATTCTAACCAGATTTTGCCACCATGAGTCTCCAGAATACGTTTTACCAGCGCTAAACCTACCCCGCTGCTTTCAACCTGGTCTTTGGGGGCGAGTGTCTGGAAAAGCTGGAAAACCCGTTCAAAATACTTTGGCGCAATCCCTGGCCCGTTGTCCTGAACATAAAACTGCCACACATCGGTTCCCGGTTCGCATCCAATCCGAATCTCTCCCTGGGGTTTATCCATGAATTTGACGGCATTATCAACCAGATTCTGGAAGACCTGGCGAATGTAAACGGGATTGACAGTCAGGGTTGGCAGCGTATCTTCAATGATAACCGTGAAGCGGTCTGCTGGCACAATATCCTGCACGATTTCCACCACCAGATTTTTCAGGTCAACTGCAAATCGTGGTTCATCCTCCTGGCTAACCCGTGAGTATTCTAGCACGCCGTTAATCATCTGTTCCATTCGCCCGATACGCCCCTTGAGGACGTCGAGCAAATGCTTGCCATCGTTGTCGAACTGTTCCCAGTAGCGCTCTACCAGCCAGCCGGTAATCGCATATGCTCCCCGCAGCGGCGCTCGCAAATCGTGTGAAATAATATAGGCGAAGTCCTTCAATTCCTGGTTGGCAGCCTGAACCTGACCGAATAAATGCTGGCGCTGTTCTTCACTCCGCTTTCGATCTGTGACATCCGTGGCCGCGCCCACTATCTGGAGTATTTGCCCATCGGCTGACCGTTTGTAAACAGTTTCCCGCAAATTGATCCAGACATAGTAGCCGCCCTTGTGCCGCCAACGCATCTCTCGTTGGACGATTTCCGTATCCTTGAGGTGGGCATAGATATCCAGCGCGGTTTCATCGCCAGGATGGTCGTCTGGGTGGACAAAGTCCAGAATGTGGTCTGCGCCCACCTGAAACAGGTCCGTGAAGGTGTAGCCAAGCAGGTTTTCGATATTCCGGTTTGCATAAACCAGCGATTTCTGAACAAGATCATAAACATAAATACTGTCCGGTAGTAACTCCGTGACCTGTTGCAGCAGTTTGCGCTGCTCTTCCAGGGTGATTTCCGCTTCTTTCTGCGCCGTAATATCCAGATGGACACCATTCCATACTACCGTCCCATCATCCAGGCGGGTTGGAACTGACTCTAGCTGCACCCAATGCACCTGTCCGTCAAAGATCATACGGCCCTCCCAGGATAAGGGGGTCAGGTGTTGCGCCGACTGCTCCGATTTGACAAACAGTTCCATGGCTTCATCAGGATGGTGCTGGTCATAAATCAGTGCCGATTTTTCGAGGATCGCTTCCGGTGAATGCCCGGTGAACTTTGTTGAGGTCGGGCTGACATACTCGTAACGATATTCTCCCTGAGAGGTGCGTTTGATCTGGTAGACCATCGCCGGTATGTTGCGTACCAGGGTTTCAAAGCGTTGATTGCTTTTCTGAAGGGCTTCCTGTATCTGCTTGCGTTCGTCAATGTCGCGATGCACGCTCATGACCTGGGTCACATCGCCATTTTCATCATGGATGGGGCGAGCCTGCACCTCCACCCAGAAAGCCGTGCCATCCTTGCGTACCAGCCGGTATTCCAGCAAATCCAACTGTTCACCCTGTACCACACGCCTATACCATTCCGCGCTGGATGCCCAGTCATCAGGGTGTACGAAGGCGGTAATATCTTTTTCCGCCTGTGCGACGAGTTCTTCGGTGTCGGCATACCCCATCTGCTGGCTGCACGATGGGCTGGCATACACAAACTGCCCGTCCAGCTTATTCAGCATAATCATATCGCTGCTATTCTCGGCCAGCAGCCGGTACAGGGCTTCCGATTCGCGCAGCGCCTCAGTCATCGTCTTCTGCAAGGTGATGTCGCGCAGCACCAGGATACGCCCCGCATTGAAGCGATTCAGGTTCAGAGGTGAGAAACGCGCATCAAAAACCCGCTCGTTGATCGTGACTTCAAATGAGGTCTGTTCCAATGCCTCGGTCTGGCTCTGTCGAGCCAATATCTGTTGGATTGATTGGTATTGCTGAGGAGCGGCCTCTCCCAGAATGCGCCCGGCAGCGGGGTTGTGCTGGATGATTTCACCGTGATTATTGAGGACAATCACCGCATCCTGTAAGTTTGAAAAAACCGAGTGTTGGGCTGCCGCCACCGTGTCGAAGAGATGATGCCGCAGGATACCCCAGCTAAAAGTCATCAGGCTTGCGCTCATCCCAATAGGCCCGATATTCAATGGGAAAATATTGCCCGCAACGCTGGGAATCGCGGTGCCGATCACAGTCAAGATGCCACCCGTCAGAATCCAGTTGAGGGACATCCGATATTCAGCTTTTGTATCCAGAATGCCCATAATCAGAAAATAGAAGGAAACTGCCAACAGAAGGTAGCTCTGGATGGCATGAAACTGAAACGCGATTCCAAACCGGGACTGTTCAGTGGTTAGAAAACCATACTGCCCCAACGACCATTCGCTGAAGAACCAGGGGATAACATAGTTGCTCCAAATGATAGTCTGTGTGAGAACCGGGATAATCAGCAGACCGGCCAGCAAAAGATGGCGGTAGGGGATTTTCCTTTCGGTATAGTCTAATGAAAAAAACAGAAAGGCTACTGGACTTAGTGTCAGCCCCAGAAAGCGTAGTCGCGCCCAGAAAAAAGCAATTTCAGGGGTGCGACTGGCAGACAGGAGTAAAAAAGAGAACAGCGTAATCATGACGCAAATGGTAAACCAGAAAAAAGCCTTGACCCCAGGGTAATGCCATATCCTGAGAAGAAAAACCATCAGCATTGTGAAAAGTGCAAGGCTGAGCAGGTTAAGCGTGATATATGCGGCGGCAATAAGATTCATAATGTGGTTTCAGAGGAAGTCATCATGAACAGACCAGAGAGAAGCGCAGCACAACCTATCCCGCGATGGATAGGCACAGCAAAATCCTGCTTCTACCGATAAGGCTGTCTGTGCATCGTGTCGCTGCGACCAACTGTACCGGTGCTGAAACAGCACTGGATAATTAAGACCTCCGCCCGTGTTCTGTTTTCCTTCACAACTTATGCAATCTGGACGGTGCGGGAACAGCCCGGCAAAAAATCTTAAGTTAGCCAGACCGCTTCTACGATATATAATAAATAGGGTGATATTTATTGGAACTTGGGTTCTACTAATAGTTAGGGAGAGGTTAGAAAAGACCATTTTTACATAAAGTAAATTTGATGCGATTGCCCTAGGGTTTTATAACATGTATTATAATGTATTAGATCGTTTTGCGCTACAATGTGGAACGTTCACCCGATCTTTCTACATGTGTGAATGCTGCGCCCCTATTTTGGTTGAAAGGGTAGTCTTGTCTGTTATATGTAGCACTACTGAGTCAATACTTCTATGATTGTCAACCAGGTTGAAACACCGAATGCTGGACTTGAAGCCCTGATCCGTCAGGGTTTATCACGTTATAACCAAGAGCAAGTGGGCAATCGGGACGCGCAGCGTCTGATGCTGGTGGCAAACGATAAACACGACCAGGTTATAGGCGGTGTGCTGGGCGAAAGCATCTGGGGATGGCTGCTGGTTGAAACGATCTGGGTAGATGAAGCCTTCCGCGGCCAGGGGTATGGCAGCGAATTGCTGGCGCGGGCGGAGGATGTGGCACGACAGCGGGGCTGTACGCACGTTGCACTGGAAACCTTCAGTTTTCAATATCTTCCGTTTTACCAGAAACGCGGCTATCGCGTTTATGGACAGTTGGATGGATTTCCCGCCGGGCATACCCGCTATTCATTGAAAAAAGACCTGCAGGCTGTGGTTCTGCCAGAAAAGGATTGTGAACCAGACCACGACGCTTTGTACCATGTCTCCCCTGATGTGCTGCCCGATGATGAATATATCCGTTTCATCTATGGGGTCATTATTGACCTGCTCAATCAACGTGATGTGCAGGGCCTCTTGCAGCGGATTGTGGAACATGCGGCGTCTATTCTGAATGCCCCTTACAGTGAAATCATGCTGCTGGAAGGTGATGACCTGGTTGTCAAGGCTTTTACAAGCAATCAGAAGAAACTGGATGGTGATCGGGTCAGACGCGGAGAAGCACAGGTGTCCTGGCGCGCATTCGATACCCATGAGCCAGTCGTGGTAGATGATTACTTCGCGTGGTCGGGTAAGCGAGTGATCTATGATGATGCCCAACTACGGGCAGTGGCGGATTTCCCCGTCATGATGGGTAGTACCTGCCTGGGTGTTCTGGCGATGGGACGCACTGAGCCGAATCTCACCTTTACCGAGACGGATGTCTACCGGGGAATGCAGTTTGCTCAACTGGCCGCCGTTGTTCTGGATAACGTTATACTCCACACGAGCCTTCAGAATGAAATTGACGAGCGTTACCGGACGGAGCGGGCGCTGCAGGCTTCGGAAGCGCAGCTATGGTCTTTGCTCGAAAATACGCCTGCGATGACCGTTCGTGTTGATCGGGACTGCGCTATCCAGTTTATCCGTGTGCCGGGGTATAACATGGATGAGATTCAACCCCTGATTGGGCAGGATTACCGCCAGTTTGTACAGGAAGACCACTATGAAATGGCCTGCTCTGCGATTACTGCGGTCTTTGATGAACAGCAGGCCGTGCAGTATGAGGTTGTTGGCATTGACCCGCAGACTGGCATGACGCACTGGTATCTCACCCATGCCGCACCCATTATTGAAGAGGGTCGTGTAACCGCCGCCTTGCTGGTGAATACCGACATCAGCGAGCGCAAACAGTCCCAGGAAAAGATTCAACAGCAGAATGATGCCTTGGCGAAGATCAACTGGGAGCTGGCGATTGCTCGTAAACAGGCGGAAGCCGCCAACCGTATGAAAAGCCGCTTCCTCGCCAGTATCACCTATGAACTGCGTGTCCCACTCAACGCCGTAATCGGTTATACCCAATTGCAGCTTACCGGGATGCTAGGGGAAATAACGGACGAACAGCGCGGCTTTCAGGAACGGGTTCTGGCGAATGCCCAACACCTGCTCGACCTGATTAATGACGTGCTGGATCTGTCCAGACTCGAAGCCGGGAACATAGAACTGGTGTCCGAACCGTTTGACCTGCGGGAATGTTTTACCGAAATAGACCAACAAAACCGCACCCTGGCTCAGAACAAAGGGCTGGCGCTGCATATGGAAGTGGATCATCAACTACCGGAGATCATTGTTGGTGATCGGGATCGGCTCAAACAGATTGTCGTCAACCTGCTTTCGAACGCCATCAAATTCACCGATCAGGGAGAGGTCAGGGTTAGTGCTGCCCTGAACCTGGCGAAAGAATGGACTATCAAGGTGTCGGATACCGGGATTGGTATTCCGCCGAACCAGCAGATGGAAATTTTTGATGAATTCCGCCGGATTGAGGAAGATGAGCAGCGGGGTGGTGGGCTAGGGCTGGCAATCACGAGAAAACTCGTCCTGCTGATGGGCGGAACCATTATGGTGCAGAGTGAAATCGACAAGGGGAGCCACTTTACCGTGACTCTACGATTAGAAGAATACAAAACGCCGAATGATCTGCTCCATTGAGAAGAGACTGGTTGCTGTGCCCTGAGAGGAATGTAAACGATGACTTTTAAAGTGCTGTACATTGAAGACAATCTCAATAATATGAAGCTTGTCCGCAGGATGCTCAAATTCACGGACTACACGTTGCTTGAAGCGGTAGATGGCATAAGCGGATATAATGCCGCGCTGCAAGAACGTCCTGACCTGATTATTATGGATATCGGCCTGCCGGACATCAATGGCCTGGAGGTCATCAACCGCTTGCAGCAGGTGCCGGAGGCTCGCTACATCCCGATTGTGGCATTGACAGCCAATGTTTCTGAGGAGATGATGCGCGAGTGTATGATCGCCGGGTGCATGCGGGTCCTGCACAAGCCAATCAGTCGGTACACACTTCTGGATGCGATTCGATCTATCGGGGAGCAGGCCGCACCCGCGCCCGCCGATGGTTCTCTTCTGAACGACGCCGACACGGAGAAGCATAAGTCCGTCCTGATCGTTGAGGATAATCAGGACTTACGCACGATTTTTGCTCGAGCCTTTCATCCGAGTCACTATGCGGTTCAGGTTGCAGAAGATGGCGTGACGGCGCTGAAACTCCTGGAGGCGGAACTGCCGGATATCATGATTCTGGATACTGATATGCCGCGGCTTTCCGGGTTGGATGTCTTGCAGTATGTGCGTAACAACCAGCAATTGAAACACGTGAAAACTATCGTCGTGACCGGCAACTTGCAGGCGGTCCACATGCCTGAGGCCAATTATGCCGATTTGCTCCTGACGAAGCCCATTGATATTAGCGACCTTATCGCCCTGGCGCAGCGCCTGACCGCCGTCCCCACCTGAGAGACCGTGCGGAAAGCAGATCATTAACATTGAAACTAAATGTTGCCAAGCGAAAGAACCACCCAATGTTGATTGATTTCACTCTTAGCTAACCGTCTTACCATACGATCTCTGAAATCCCGTTTGAAAAACCCTCATTCTATTCCTTTGAGGGGACATCCCCGTCGCAGTCATAACCCTTGAGGATTCGATCCTTCTTGTGTAGTTGTCTGTATTTATTATATGATCCCAGTGTGAATTTCATCAGTGTTTAACTGAAAATTGACCACCGATAACAGATCCCTATTCAACGGACAGGAGAAAGAAACAACATGCGAAAACTGATCGTTATGCTCCTCTGCCTGGGCTTACTCTCCGGGTTGGCGCTGGCTTTCGACCCGGAACCAGGGGCAGAAGGCCTGGGCGACCCGTACTATCCTGACCAGGGCAACGGTGGTTACGATGCGCAGCATTACACGCTCGACCTCGCCTGGGATGATGTCAGCGGCGCGATTGCCGGGACGGTGACAATAGATGCACTGGCGACTCAGGACTTGAGTGCCTTCAACCTGGATTTCTGGGGATTTACGGTGAGCGATATCCTGGTCAACGACACTCCGGCCACCTTCACCCGCGACGGTGGCGAGATGACCATCACCCCCGCGCAGCCCTTGGCGGCGGATAGCGCCTTCACAGTGGCTGTGACCTACAGCGGCGTACCGGGTGAGGGCGTCCCGGAGGACAGTCGCCCCTTTGGGCCGGGCTGGATGCAGTATGCGAGCGGCGTGTTTGTCGCCAGCGAACCCAACGGTGCGTCCTTCTGGTATCCCGTCAACGACCATCCCCAGGACAAAGCGAGTTACACCTTCCGCATCACGGTATCGAATGCGTATGTTGTGGCGGCGAATGGGTTGCTGCAGGACACCATCAGCGAAGATAAACAGTTGACCTATGTCTTTGAGACGCCCTACCCGGTGGCAAGTTACCTGGTCACAGTCAATATCGGCCAGTTCATCGTGCAGCGGCAGGAAGGGCCGGACGGCCTGCCGATTCGCAACTATTTCCCGATAGCCGGTTTCCAGGCCGCCGCCGATACCTTCAAACGCACGCCAGACATGATCGCCTTCTACAGCGACATTTTCGCGCCCTATCCCTTCGAGGCCTATGGCGTAGTGATGGCGGCTACGTCGCTGCCCTTCGCCCTGGAAACGCAAACCCTCTCGTTATTCGGCACGGGAATTCTGACCAACAACCGACCCGGCGGCGCAGAAGGGGTGATTGCCCATGAACTGTCGCATATGTGGTTTGGGGATAGTGTGAGCGTCAAGACCTGGAAGGACATCTGGCTCAACGAGGGCTTTGCGACTTATGCCTCCTGGCTGTGGTTCGAGCATGATGACGGGCCGCAAGTGCTGGATAACATCGTGCGGGACGCTTACGGCGCGTACACCCAACCGGGCATCCTGACATCCAGTGTGCGGATTGGCGATCCGTCACCGGAACGGCTGTTTGACGGCGCGGTTTACACACGCGGGGCGCTCACGCTTCATGCGCTGCGGATGAAAGTGGGCGACGAGACGTTTTTCAACATTCTGCGCACCTACTATGACCGTTACCAGAACAGCAACGCCGGAATCGCGGACTTCATCGCTGTCGCGGAGGAACTCAGCGGGCAAGACCTGGGCGATTTCTTCGATGGCTGGCTGTACCAGCTTGACCTGCCGCCCATCCCGGAGATGGGTTTACAGTTGGGGGGGTAGCGTATCGGAAGGGATCACCCACATGATTGAGAAAGTGAACCTGGCACAGAAATTCGCGCTGTTTAACGACCACTGGAGTCCCAAAGTGGCCGGGCGCGTCAACGATTTTGAAGTCAAAGTCGTGAAACTGCTGGGCAAAATGGTGTGGTGAAACCGGTTAATCCAAATAAAAGGTGGCCCGCAAGGGCCACCAATAACATAGTTCTGGATTTGCCGTTTATGCGTCCTGATGTTCCAGCGTTGAGGAATCACAACCATTCCAATTGATGGTGTACGGCTTCCCATTGGCATAGGTCGTGTTAATCTGGTATCGCCCGTCCGCCAGCCAGTACAATATTACCCCGCCAGCTGAACCCAGTATCTGCGTACCGTCCTCCGGTACCCCAGATACCTTGACCACCCGGATTACAAGGCGGCCTTGACTTGTGGATGGATCAACCCAATATACATCGAGATTGTCATCTGCACAGTAGACCACCACCGGCGCGGCAGCATCATGGGTCGGCTCATTGTTAATGCGACCATCACGAAGATTTGGGTAAGGAATCTCTTGAGGAACCTCTGCCGACACTGGCTTACAGGTGACGGTTATGGGATATATGGACGTAGTCCAGAGTCCCCCCGTAAGGGAATTCCTCAACTCTAGCTGAACATTCCATGTTCCCGGCCCGGCCAGTTGCCAGGTCAGTGGTGTGGTTACACCCGCCAGAATTGCACGAGCAGCAGTTGGCAGTCCTGGCCCAGTCCCGTTCAGCCGGTAGTCCGAGTCAACGGTATTCCAGACGGAGGCGTTCACGACCAGATTCCCACTACAACTGATGGCGGTTGCGGCGGAAACCGGTATTATGAACACAAGCACAGCCAGCAACAGCGCTCCTGCCACCAACCCCTTTACAGAAGCCTGCAATTTAAACACGTCGTTATCCCCCAAAGAATATTCTCGAAACAACAGAATAATTACATTTTATATCCAAGATGCTTAAAGTCAACGCACTGGATAATATCCTGTGCGTTTCGGATTATTGGCATCCGCACAATTTCGTTTATGGCCTGTTTCCCCTCTCTAATGGTGGTTGAGAAGACGACACTTTTCATAATACATAGTTTCTCTCTTAGGGTACATCGCCATGCCCACTACGAAAAACACATCACCGTGCTGATTTTTTAAGAATTGCTCTCACTTCTGCACCTCACGCAGGGTTTCCCCATTCGGGAGCTAGTTCTCAAGACATCACTTTCGCTTTCAACCGACCACTGAAAACTCGAATCAAATGTTTGAACAAAAATCCCCCATTTATGACCCGTTTTGTGGTATCGTGGAATTGTGGTCAATCAGGCTCGTAGAAATGGTCGCACCAAAATGATTCAGCCATTCCCGATAATGGATAACCGCCCTTCCGCACTGCTTTTACTGAAAACCGAAAACTGACGACTGATAACCCGGATTGCCGCAATCGCTGCAATCGCAGCGAAATTCCGGTTTGCCGCGAAAACGCCTAATTTTTCCCCGTATGAGTCCGGTCTGAACCGCCTTTTATACAGCAATCGGCGGCAAAATCGCCCCATAGTGCGACAAAATGCTGTTCACGGATAGCATAAAACACCGCTGGAAACAGGTATCAGAAAGGAACACCCACATGATTGAGAAAGTGAACCTGGCACAGAAATTCGCGCTGTTTAACGACCACTGGAGTCCCAAAGTGACCGGGCGCGTCAACGATTTTGAGGTCAAAGTCGTGAAGCTGCTGGGCGAGTTTGTCTGGCATCACCATGATAATGAGGATGAACTCTTCCTGGTGGTGGCGGGGGAACTCACCATTGAGATACACGACCAACCGGCGATTCACCTGAGCGCGGGCGAATTCGTCATTATCCCGCGTGGCGTTGAGCATCGCCCGGTAGCCGAAACCGAATGTCACGTCATGCTGTTTGAACCGGCAGGCACGCTCAACACCGGCAGCGCCCCAGATTCGGCCTTCACCGTCACTCAACCGGATACGCTATAATCGTAAACGACGGCATTAATTGTAACAGGAGAATTGTAATGCGTATTGGTTTACAGATTCCGAGTTTTACCTGGCCAGGCGGCACGGCAGCCCTCGCGCCCACGCTGGCGAACATCGTTACCACCGCTGAGGACGCCGGTTTTTACAGCGTGTGGGTCATGGATCACTTCTTCCAGATTGAAATGATCGGCCCGGCGGAACACGAGATGCTGGAAGGCTACAGCACGCTTTCCTATATTTCCGGGTTGACCAAGCAGGTGAAGCTCGGCACACTGGTAACGGGCGTTATCTACCGCTACCCCGGCCTGCTGGTCAAGACCGTCAACACGCTGGATGTGCTTTCCGGTGGGCGGGCGTATCTGGGCATCGGGGCGGCCTGGTACGAGCGTGAGGCTAAAGGCCTGGGTGTCCCCTATCCCGCCACGAGCGAACGATTTGAACGGCTCGAGGAAACCCTGCAAATCGCCCATCAGATGTGGTCAGAGAATAACGGTACGTTTTCCGGGAAGCATTATCAATTAGCCGAAACGCTCAGCGTGCCCCAGCCCCTTTCCAAACCGCATCCCCCGATCCTGATCGGCGGGATGGGCGAACAAAAGACGCTCCGGCTCGTCGCGCAGTATGCCGACGCCTGTAATATGTTCCTGTTTGCCGGAGCGGACGCCGTGCGCCAGAAACTTGATGTGCTGAAAGGGCATTGTGATGCGCTGGGGCGGGACTACAACACGATTGAGCGCACCGGGTTAGGGACGGTTCACGTCGCGCCAGGGCAGATGTCCGCCGGGGATGTGATCGCCCTGTGCAAGGAAATGGCCGGGATTGGTATCCAGCATTTGATCTTCAACATGCCCAACGTGGCCGATATCACGCCGCTGGAAACCTTCGGGCGGGAGATCATCCCGGCGGTAGCGGAATTTTAGGGATTATTGGTAGCAATGAGGGTAGGGGCATGATGGTTCATGCCCCTACGCGGAAAAGCGTCACAAAACGCCCAACCGATGTACGTGATGGCTTACAGCTCAACCTGCGGCAGCGCGGCGATGGCGGCCTCAATCTCCGCCTGCGGGTATTCGTAGTCGGTAAGCTGGCCGCTCAGGTAAGCATCGTAGGCCGACATATCAAAATGGCCGTGCCCCGAGAGGTTGAACAGAATCACGCGCTTCTCGTTGGCTTCTTTCGCCGCCAGCGCTTCCTGCACCACCGCTGCAATGGCGTGGGTCGGTTCCGGCCCAGGCACGATGCCTTCGGAACGGGCGAACTGCAGCCCGGCCTGGAAGGTTTCCAGTTGTTGAATCGCCCGCGCTTCAATCAAGCCCTGGTCATACAGTTCACAGACGACGCTCGCCATACCATGATAGCGCAGACCACCCGCGTGCAGTGGGGGCGGGACAAAGTCCTTGCCGAGGGTGTACATTTTGACCATCGGAGCCATGCCCACCGCATCGCCAAAGTCGTAGGCATACTTACCGCGTGTCAGGCTGGGGCAGGCCGCCGGTTCGACGGCGATAATCCGGGTCTTGCGGTCATTGGTCAGGTTTTCCCGCACGAAGGGCAGGGCGATACCGCCGAAGTTGCTGCCACCACCCGCGCAACCGATGACGACATCGGGGTATTCCCCGGCTAAGTCCATCTGCTTGAGCGATTCTTCACCGATCACCGTCTGGTGCATCAGCACATGGTTCAGCACTGAGCCGAGTGAGTATTTGTACTTGCCGCCACTGGTGACTGCCGCTTCCACTGCCTCGCTGATGGCAATACCGAGCGAACCGGTGCTATCCGGGTGTTTCTCCAGAATACTGCGCCCGGCCTGGGTGCGGTCGCTGGGGCTGGCGTATACATCCGCGCCAAAGGACTGGATGATCGCCCGGCGGTAGGGTTTCTGCTGGAAGCTGACCTTCACCATATACACGACACATTCCATGTCGAAGAAATTACAGGCAATCGAAAGCGCCGTCCCCCACTGCCCCGCACCGGTTTCAGTCGTCAGGCCGGTTACGCCTTCCTTCTTGTTGTAATACGCCTGCGGGACAGCGGTATTCAGTTTGTGGCTGCCGCTGGGCGATGTCCCTTCGTACTTATAATAAATATGTGCCGGGGTATCGAGTGCCTTTTCCAGCCGCCGTGCCCGCATCAATGGGGTGGGTCGCCACAGCTTATAGATTTCCCGCACTTCCTCCGGGATGGGGATATACCGTTCCTGGCTGACTTCCTGCATGATGAGTTCCATCGGGAACAAGGGCGCGAGGTCAGCGGGGCCAATCGGCTGGTGCGTTCCCGGATGCAGCACCGGGGGTAGTGGGCGCGGCAGGTCGGCCTGGATGTTATACCAGGAGGTTGGTATATCGGTCTGTGGCAGGTCGAAACGAATTACAGAATCAGACATATGAAATCTCCCATCATTGAATCAAACTAAACGGAGATTCTCAACGCGAATGACAGGCACAAAAGGCATACTGCCCGGCGGCGCAAACGGCATACATGCGTTATATCAGTAGTGTGGTTGAGAATAGTGGAGGAGTGTAACGTGGATTGCTGCGAAGCGCAATTTCTCATCTACCCATAAATTGCCACCCCGAGTATCACATGCCGGATTTAAGATAAATTTAGGAGATGTTTAGTAAACATTTAGCACCGGAAAAGTGGATTTGGTGCTATCCTTTGTGGGGTAATTCACAAGTCATGACGACAGCCGCTCACTTGAGCCGATATAGCGACTGCCCCAAAAGAGAAAGACAAACAGTATGTCAACTAAACGGATCATTCTCGGTGTGCTCGGTGTGGCGGTGCTGGGATTCCTGGCGATTCAGTTTGTGCCGGGTTATGAACGCACCAATCCCCCGGTGACGCAAACCATCAATTGGAGTTCAGCCGAAACGGAAGCCCTGATGCGGCGCGCCTGCTACGACTGCCATTCTAACGAAACCGTATGGCCCTGGTACTCGAATATCGCGCCGGTTTCCTGGTTGGTGGTGGATGATGTCAATGAAGGCCGTCGCAAACTCAACTTTTCCACCGGGCATGGGGAAATGGAAGCCCGCGAACTGATCGAGCAGATTGAGCGGGGGTCCATGCCACCGAGTAAATATCTGATTACCCACCCGGAAGCCAATCTGACCACTGAAGAAAAGGCGGCACTGATCGCTGGTATCCGGGCGACCTCCTTCCGGTAATCACCGGTTACAACGACCCGAATCCGAGTCAGGACAGGGTGGTTTGCCCTGTCCTGATTTTTGTTTAGCCTCAGTCCAGATTCACCGGGTTGCTCACCAGCCCGGTCAGCAGGTCAACACACGCCTGTACATCGTTGATATCCACTGTCTCGCTGGTGGTGTGGATGAAACGACAGGGAATCGAGATACAGCCGCTGGGTACGCCGCTGTGGGCGATCTGAATGGCGGCGGCGTCGGTGGTGCCACCGGTCAGCAGTTCCAGTTGGTAAGGGATTCCATCCTGTTCCGCCCGGTCAACCATCCACTTACGCACTGCCGGGGGGACAACCAGTCCGGGGTCATGCACTTTGATAGCTGCGCCGCCACCGAGTTTCACCGTCATTTTGCGGTTTTTGATCTCATCGCCCGTGCCGGTCACATCCAATGCGATGCCCACATCGGGGTTAATGCCATACGCCGCTGTCCGCGCCCCGCGCAGCCCGACTTCCTCCTGTACGGTGAAGGCGAAGTATACCGTATTGGGCAGTTTGCCGCCCTGCTGCTTGAGTTTGCGCATGGCCTCAATCGCTACCACACAGCCAATCCGGTCATCCATAGATTTCGCCACCAGACGACTGCCGCGTTCTTCCATCTCCCGCCAGAAACCCGCCGGACTGCCTTCGGCCACCGGGTTTTCACCGTCCCCGGTGCTGACATCCACATAGTAATCATTCAGGTCGGATTGGGCATTCCAACTGTCATGGGCGCCGATTACGCCCAATGTGCCATTCTCGAAGCGCACCCGGTTGCCAAATAGGGTCGTTTTGTTCAGGCCGCCCAGGTTGGAAAAGCGCAGGTAGCCGGTTTCCGGCTCGCGGAAGGTCGCCATCAGGCCGATTTCGTCCATGTGCGCCGCGACCATGATGGTCTTGTCCCCGTCCCCGACCCGGCAGATCAGGTTGCCGAGAGGGTCAACGGCGATTTCATCCGCCAAATCCTGTACTTCTTCACGGATCAGTTCACGGGTGTGGTATTCATAGCCGGACGGCCCCCAGGACTCGACCAGTTTTTTAATCAATGCTTTCATTATTAATTCGCTCCTGGTTGTTAATTGGTTGTCAGTATTCAGTCGTCAGTGTTTAGTTGTTGGTTCCGTTTTACACCGAAATAGGCGGTACCATTCAGGTGTTTTCTTGTCGAAACAGGGTCATGTGATTTCAGAAAATAACCGTATAACGCCACCTAAACCCTCATCCTATTTCTTTGAGGGGACATGCATCCCCGTCCCAGTCACCTTCTCCCTCAGCGAAAAGGACTCGGCGTACCGGGAGTCCTTTTTCTCCCCTCGCCCTGAGGGAGAGGGGTCGGGGGTGAGGGTTAAAAAGGCACTCTCCCTATCCCATCTATTCCCACGCTAGGGCGTCGGGAGTTAGGCTGTTGAGCGCCGCCTGAATCAGCTTGAGCGTGTGGGCGTAATCATCCCGGCTCAGGTAGGCCGATGGGCTGTGAATGTAACGGCAGGGCATGGAAATCACCGCCGAAGGGACACCCGCATTCGCCTGATGAATCGCCCCGGCATCCGTGCCACCGCCGAGCGCAGTCTTAAGCTGGTAGGGGATACTGTTCGCCTCTGCTGTCCCCCGCAGAAACCGCAATAGACGCGGGTCAGTGACCATACTGCGATCCATCACGGTCAGCGCCGGGCCGCCGCCGATTTTGCACGTTGGGTTGGGGCGGGTCACAGCATCCGGGTCAGCCATCGGGTCAGGGACATCGTGCGCCGTCGTGCCTTCCAGCACGAAAGCCACGTCTGGGTCGAGTGTTTGCGCCGCTACCCGCGCCCCACGCAGCCCGACTTCTTCCTGTACGGTGAACGCCGCCAACACATCCACTGCATACGGGCCACCTTGAAGCACATCCACCAGCAGCGAACACCCCACGCGGTCATCGAACGCCTTGCCGCGCAGCATTTTGTCGCCCACTTCCATAAAGCGACTGTCAAAGACGACACGATCTCCAGCTTTTACTTTGCCGTTGGCGTCATCCTTGCTGCTGGCGCCAATGTCGATGCGTAAGCTGGTGATTTTGGCGATACTTTTCTGTTCCCACGTTTTGTGGATCGGCCCCCACAGGATCACACCGGGAATCTGATCCGCCCCGATGCGTACCCGCAGCCCCGGCAGGATGCGGTCATCCACGCCGCCCACTTTGGTAAAGCGGAGCGTGCCATCGCTATCTACACCCGTGACCATAAAGCCAATTTCGTCCATGTGTGCCGCCAGCATGACGCGCAGGCCGCTCCCACCGGTTCCCGGCTGCACTGCCGTGACGCTGCCCATCGGGTCAATGCGGATGTGTTCGGCATGGCCGTCAATCGCGCTCAGGATAATATTGCGGACGGCTTCCTCATCACCGGAGACGCCCACCGCCTCGGAAAGTTCTTGCAGAAGCATATACCTTCATCCTTCCATATCATGTTGAGCCTATATGGTACTGAGTCTTGTGTGCCTTGCCAATGTCCCATTCCTGTTTCTTTCGGATGATGGCATCAATATCGGAATCCGTCAAACGTCAATTCTGCTTGACACGTTCCGGTTTTCAACATACCGTAAGGGTGTCGAAGCACATCAATCTTGACTCTTGGGGCGATAGTGATCGGGATGAAGGTTCTCCGACAAAGGATCGTGAGGCATCCGTTATCAGCCCTCAGCTATCAGGACAAGATAGCCCGAATCCGGTTAGCTTGATAGCCTGAAATGCTCAGATGCTAACCAGCTAAAAAGCCAGCGGCCAGCAACCAGTGGCTCGAAAAGTACTATATTCTTATTTCATATAGAGCTTTATATAGCATCTGAGTATTTTGTTAGGGTGATTTAAGTAACGGGATTCATACTATTTACACTGAATACCGCCGCATCAATAGTTCAATTGAGGAAAGGCTCATGACGCCTAATCAATCCAAACGTTCTTATGGACAAAAGACCGACACCGGGCTGCTGCGTCCCATCAACCAGGATTCGATCCTGGTGCGGCATTACTCGGATGAATCGGGAGAAGAGCGCCCGGGCTTTGACCTCTTTGTGGTCGCGGATGGCATGGGCGGGCATGAACAGGGAGAACGGGCGTCTGCAATGGCGACGGACGTGATTTCCAGGGAATTTGCCCAAAGCCTGAAAGATTCGTCTATGCCGATTATTGAAGCCCTGGTGAATGCCCTGGAAACTGCGAACCGGGCGATTCTGGAAGAAATCCCACGTAGTGGCACGGTAGTCACAGCGGCGGTGCTGGTGGGGCGCAAGGCGCATATCGTCCATGTGGGGGATACCCGCGCTTATCTGATTGCCGGGGACAGTATTGAGCAGCTCACGCATGACCATTCGTTGGTGCAGCGGCTCATTGATATGGGGCAGCACGAACAGGCGGAGCATTATCCGCCGAATATTCTATACCGGGCGCTCGGCCAGTTTGAACTCCTGGAAGTGGACACGTTCACCCGCCAGCTTCCTGCCGGAGGGCGGCTGCTGTTGTGCAGTGACGGTCTGTGGGGGGTGTTGAAGCCGGAAGAAATCCAGCGGATCGCCAACAATACGGATTTAAGCCCGGACGACGCCTGCGCCCAACTGGTGAATCTGGCGAATGAGCGTGGCGGCCCGGATAACATCGCAGCGATTCTGGTGGATATTGATTAATCCAGCTCCTCTGGGCGTTTGACAGACAAGACAATCTTGTAGGGGCAGGCCAAGGTGCCTGCCCAAAGATACAAGTTCTGTGTCTCCGCGAGATACAACAAACCCCGTATTGAATTATTCGCTCCGCAACGCTTCCGCCGTCACCAGCCGACCCAGCCGCCAGGCCGGGTACACCCCGGCGACCAGCGCCGCCACCACCGCCACCAGGAAGGCGCTGGCAAACTCCGACGGGCCCAACGCCAGTGCCATCGTCCAGCCAAATGACCGGACGTTAATCACGTAGATCAGCACCAGCGACATCACGAACCCAATCGGCAGCGCCAGCAGCCCGGCAGTCACGCCCATCAACCCGGTTTGAATCAGTGTGAAACGCCATAACTGGCCGGGAATCATCCCCACCGCCCGCATCACCCCGTACTGGCGGGTGTGTTCCAGTTGCAGCGCCAGCAGTGCGCTCAGAATGCCGATGAACGCCACCACCGTCGCCAGCACTTGCAGCGCCACCGTGATCGAGAAAGCCCGGTCAAACACGGCGAACACCCCGTTCCGCAGCGTGGCGTAGCTCTGCACTTGCAGGTCGTAGCCCACCAGCGTCGCAGTTTGCAGCGTATCCACCACCGACTCCGGGCTGACCCCCGGCTTCAGGAAAAGCCCCAATGAGGTGATATACGGGTCATCGTAAAACGTCCGGTAGACACTATCGGCCATGAGTACCGTACCCTGGTCGGTGGAATAGTCGTAAAACACCCCGGCCACCGTGAACGTGTGCGCCCCCTGGTCGGTCAGCAGCGTGAGGGTGTTGTTCTCCTCGGTGATGCTCCGGCGGAAGGCAAACGGCTCACTCACAACCACCGCACCACCCACCATCGCCGTCCAGTAGTCCCCATCCGGGGCGTGCAGCCAGGCGAAACGGCGCTGATGGGTGGAAATATCCATGTTGGGGACGGCCAGATTGACCGGCGGCAGGTCGGGGTAATCGGGGGCTGTGACCTGTACCGAGCGAATGGTCGCCACCTGGTCAACCCCCGGCACAGCGGCCACGAGTTGGGCTAAGGCCGGGTCTACGTCCGCCCGCGCGGTGTTGGAGGTCAACTGCGGCGGCGAAATGTATACATCCGCGCCTAGCGTGGTTTGCAGCCAGTCGCTCACCGTGCTGCGGAAACTGCCAATCATCACGCTCACGCCGACGATGACGCTAATCGCTACGGTCAGGGCGGCGACGGCAATCGAAGTCCGGCTGAGAGAACGCACCACCGCGCGCGGCGCCATCCGCCCCAGCACGCCAAACACGCGCTCGGTCAGTGGCGTGACCAGCCGCATCATGCCCACCAGTGCCAGCGGCGTGAACAGGGCACCCCCCACCACAATACAGAACAGGGCGATAAAACTCACGATAAGTCCGGCATTCGGGATAGTCAGCAGCAGCCCGCCGACGAGATTCATTCCCAGACCAACCGCCGTCATCACCGGCAGCAGTTGCCGCGCCTTCTGTTCGACCTCGGAGCGGCGCAGCACCCCGGCGGGGGGCGTGCGGGTGGCGTCGAACGCGGGAATCACCGCCGCGAACACGCTGGCCGCCAGCCCGACCAGCGCCCCTTTGACGAGTGTCCCCGGCAGCACCGTCACACCCTGCACATTGACGGTGAAATACAGGTCGCTGATGGTCTGCGATACCAGCCCTACCGCGCCGCGCCCGAAGATCACGCCCAGCGCCAACCCGAAAATCGTGCCGATGATGCCCAGCAGCAGCGCCTCACCCAGCACCAGCGCGAAAATCTGCTCTTGAGTGGTCCCTAACGAGCGCAGGATGCCGATTACCGGACGGCGTTGCACAACGCTGAATGTCACGGTGTTGTAGATGAGAAATACGCCGACCACCAGCGCCAGCAGACTCAACGCCTGTAGGTTGAGTTCAAAGGCATCGGTCATCTGCGCCAGCGCCCCGTTTTCGGCCTGTGGCGTGGTTAGCAGTGCGCCGGGGGGCAGTAAATTCTCGATCCGGCTCGTGTCGTAGTCCGGCGGCAGAATCAGGTCAATCCGGCTGATCGTCCCCGGATTGCCAACGACTTCCTGCGCGGTGGCAATGTCGGTGAGCATCAGGTTATCCAGTGCCTGTTCGCTCACCGGGTCATCTGGCTGTAAGAGGCCAACAATCCGTACCTCCGCCAGTCGTTCCCCTGCCCGCAGCGTCACCACGTCCCCCGGCTGGATGCCGAAACGCGCCGCCAGCGTGCGGCTGATAAGTACTGTGTCGGGTTCGGCGATGAAGGCGTTCAGGGCGTCAAATGCCCCCTGGTTTTCCCCCAGGACGGTGACAGTCGTCAGGTAGCTGCGAAACGGCGGTTCGGCGAATGAATCTACGCCTAATAGGTGCAACGGTTGTTCGCCCAGGCTGGCCGCCCGCACCGTCGCTTCGACCACCGGGGCGACTTCGCGCAGGTCGAGTGCCTGCCGCAGTTGACGGTAGAGGTCAGTCGGCAATCCCAACGGGCCGCCGATGATCTGGTGGGTGGCCTTGCCGGTGATGCTTTCGGTACTCAGGCTGAACGCGCGGCTGGCGGAACTGTTGGCGACATCAATGGCGATCACCATTGCCACACCCAACGCCACGCCCACCACGAACAGGACACTTTGCAACAGGCGACGGCTGATGTGCCGCCGCGCCAGACGTAGTAATACAGACACGATAGGCAGTCCTTAGTGGAATGGGTTCAGAGTGAATTCGACTGGCAGCAGTGTAGCAGCAAATCGCCCGCTGACGATACCGAATCTGCTGGGAGCGGGCGGAATCACAAGGGCGGGATTGCTCCCGCCCCGGTTGTGTTACAGTTGATGCCTGGCTGCGATTAGCCGCGATGGTTGAAGTCCACGTTGATCCGGCCAATGCCGTAGATGGGGTCTTTACCGGGCGCGCCCAGGTCATTCGACAGCATCCACAGGTAAGCGGTGACATCCCACGGGTTCGCGGAGCCACCCAGCACGCCGATAATCAGCGCCGCTGCGCCGGAGGTATGAGGCGCCGCCATGCTGGTACCAGCCGCCCAGCCCCAGCCGCCCGGAATGGTGCTGAAAACCATGTCGAACACCCAGCAGGGACGTACAACGCCGATTACGTCGCAGTTTTCGTTGCCCGGATAGGAGAAGTCACCACCAGGAGCGGAGAAGTCTACGATCACATTGCCGTAGTTGCTGTAGGAGGCCAGATTATCCAGGCTCACTGTTGGGTCAATTGCCCAGCCGATTGGTGCTGTCGCGGAGATGCCCAGAACGAACGGGGCCATCGCCGGCAGGTCAACCAGGTCTGGGTTGGCATCGAAGTCAATCGCGTCATTCCCGGCGGAGGCGATGATGGTCGCACCGCGATGATAGGCATAACCAGTGGCACGGCCCAGCGCCTCTACCAGTGCGGGCAAGTCGGGGTCGTCTACTGGAATAACCGCGCCCAGGCTCATGTTGATGACGTCTGCGCCGTTGTCACCAGCATAGATCAGCGCGTCAATCAACCAGTCAAAGTCGCCGCTGCCGGTAAATTCGGACAGCACCTTAACGGCGACGATTTCGGCTTCCGGCGCGACACCAATCGTGCCGTATGCATTGTCCGCAGCGCCAATCGTACCAGCGGTGTGTGTACCATGATTGAAATAGAACCCAGGCTGTACCTGCACGTCTTCACCTGGTACGAAGGATGTGCTTAGCGCCATGTTGACGTTCGGGGCCAGGTCAGGGTGGGTGGCGTCAATACCGGAGTCGAGGACGAACACGCGCACACCCGCGCCACGTGCACCATACTGCGCCCAGGCTTCTGGTGCATTGATGGCGTCATGACCCCACTGCAGATCGAAGTAGAAGTCATCATCACCGGTGTTCGGCGGATTGGGGACAGAGAAACCACCCGGCATCGCTTCAAAACGAATCGGGTCAATGGCATGGAACTGGATATTCGGGGCCACCGACTGCACACCTGGCACGCTTGCCAGAGCAGCGGGGTTGGAGGTCGTTACGGTTGCCATACCCAGATTGGTGTAAACCGTTTCCACCGACGCGCCACGCGCACGCAGTTGATTCACCAGTGAGGCAGGCATATTTCGTGCGTTCTGACCGACAACAATATAAGTCTGTGCACTCTGCGCTGATACTGCTGAAACCGACAGAACGGCGACCAGCGAAACCAACGCTAAAAGCAAAATGGTCTTCTTCATTTCCCTTTACTCCTCAATATTTTTGGGATCTTCCTAGTAGTGGCGATAACCACACTAAGAGTCAGTATAGCATTCTGCATCAACAGAAAACCATACAGAAACCTGTAAGGTTTTGATTCACCCGCGCATAAGTTTCATGCAACATTAATAATTGGGGCGAAAGCCGATCACCGGTTGAATCAGGATCATGCAATATAGAGTTTACGTGTTATTTATAAGGGAATTTATTATTTGGATTGGCCTGTATCGGAGGTTTCCGACGGTTCGATTTCCTCGTCACGGTCTTCCCAACTGATAATCCAGACGCAAGCGCCTGCCACGAGCACGGTTGCCGTCATCAGGGCAATCCAGTTCCCGGCGGTTAGCCCTTCCGACTGGACTTCGATCAGCAGCAAAATGACCATTCCGGCGGCCAGGCCGATCCAGGCGGCAAGGCGGGGGTGGCGCAGCGACCAACGGACAAGAGCAAGATTTTCCAGTTGATTCATGGTGGATTTCCAATACCAGGGTTTACGTTATGTACGTCCCCTCAAAGGAATAGGATGAGGGTTTTTCAAACGACCACTCAATTTCTGATAAAACCTATTTTCGCACAGGTAATTCTGTTTTGTGTCAGACCGTTTACAACAAGACAAGGGGCTTTCACCCCTTGCCCATGTGTTGATTTGAGATTATCCACCGAGATTAGATCGGCTTCAAGACCCGATCTTCGCGCAGTCGCTTGGTTAAAATCTGGCTCTGCGGCTTCTGTGACATAATTTCCTGTGCAGACTCGCGCCAGGCCGGGATTTTGATCTGATCTACCGTCGTCTGGGAATAGCCATGCTGGATAAACGTATCAATCGTACTCTTTGGCGTATTCAGCGGCAGGAAGATGAAGCCGACCTCGCTTTGCAGGTCTTTGGATGCCAGTTCAATCGCATCCACCAGCCCGCCGACCACTTGCTCCGGTGGCACACTGCTGCCCACATAGAACTCATCCACCCGCGTGATGAGGTTTTCCACCTGCCAGCCTACCAGCGCATGAATCGCTTCTTTCTGATCCTGAGCGATGAGGTAGCTCTTGTTACCAAAAGCCATCATCACGTCCATACGGTTCAGGTCTTTACCGGCGGTCTGGTTCAGGAAGGCGGCAATCGCCTCGGCATTGTTGGGCATCCCTCGACGCACGGTGATTTCCCCGGCGGCGGGTGTGGCGGCAGCAGCGGGGCTAGCCGAAGGCGCTGCGGGCGCAGCAGGGGTGGCGGGGGCGGGCGCTGCCGGAGCTTGTCCCTGCGCGCGCTTCATCATCTCACCCCAGGCCGCCTGGACTTGCTTCCAGGTTTCCTCGACATTGCCATCGTTGTTGATGACGACAGTCGCCTTCGCCAGTTTGTCGGATTGGGCGTTCTGGGTGCTCACCCGTAGTTTCGCGTCGGCCTCGGACATCTTGCGTTTTTCCATCAGGCGCTTGACCTGCGTTTCCGGTGCGGCGTTCACCACCCAGATTTCATCCACCGCGTCGGCCAATTGGCCTTCCAGCAGCTTGATGGCCTCAATGACGACGATCTGCTGCGTCGCCCGACTGACAAGCGCCGCGATAGCCTGCCCGACAATCGGATGCACGATGGATTCGAGCTTCGCCAGGGCCACAGGTTGCGAAAAAACAACGTTACCCAATAAAGCCCGGTTGATTTTCTTCTCACCATCCAGGATAAATTGCCCGAAGGTATTGACAATCGGCTGGTACGCCGGTGCGCCCGGCGACATCGCCCGATGGGTCAGCCCGTCTGCGTCAATGGTGTACGCACCGAGGTGCTGAAGCATTTGCCGCACAACGCTCTTGCCAACGGCAATATTCCCCGTGAGGCCGATCACATACTTATCTTTCCAACGACTCACGGTTTCCCCTCCGATCTGAATTCAGATTCTATAAGTCATACCACAATAGAATAAGTATAACACAGCTATTGTAGCGCGTTTAGAGTTCGCAGGTCAAACGAATATCTTTATGGATTCCGACCGGGGAATAAGGCCGATTCCGACGTTGGATTCGCTGTCCGGCGGTGCGCTTCATGTGCATAGGGCAGGCATTGTCCCTACCTGTTTGTTGACATCCGATTTCGCAGGGACGATGCCTGTGTTAGTTGTTGAGGTTTCTGTTCCTTGGGGGCGACCACAGCCCGTCGATCTACCCCAGGATTTGCGGGCCACCCAGGTTGCGGCGGGTGGGCTTGGTGAGGTTCGTGATAAACTGGTTGACCTGCCACGCAAACACATCCTGCGCCTCAAGCTGCGGGAAGTGGCCGCATTCCGCGATTTCGACCAACTGTGAACCAGGGATACTCTTGTGAATCGCTTTCGCTTCATCCAGGGGGGTGTACTGGTCATTTGCGCCCCACAGAATCAGAGTCGGCACCATTGGGGTGTGATTCTTCGGCAGCGAACCAGTTACCAGCATCCGCATAAACCCGGAAAATCCCGACGCGGTTTCCCGCGAGTCCTGGATAAATTCGGGCGTGAGCAGTTCCTTGTTACTAATCATGCGTTCCAGCGTGGTTTGCGAGACGGTTGTCCGGCTGAACAGTTTGAACAGGCCGGGAATCTTCGCCAGCAGGGAGAGCATCGGTGATGAATCCGGCACGCCACCCCCATTGACGAGAATTAGCGCCGGGACATACGATGGATTCGCCGCCGTGAACAGCCGTGCCGGTAATCCGCCGTTCGAGCTTCCCATCACGACCACCTGACCCGCCTCTTTAGCATCCACAAAGGTCTTAATCCAATGCAACAGCGATTCGATGGTCATGTGTGGGAGTTTCTGACTGCTGCCGTACCCCGGCCAATCCGGGGCCAGCACATGGAAAGTTTCTCCTAGCGCCGGGATCACTTCCCCCCAGTGCCAGCGTGCGTCTCCTAATGCGCCGTGCAGTAGCAGCAGTGTCTTGACGTTTGTTTCGCCCGCTTCAAGGTAACTGACGTTCAGGCCATCCAACAGGACAGTTTTGGTTTCCATCGTGAAATCCCCCCGCTAAAATGCGTCTATAAATCCCTGTTCCATCAACCACGCGACCAGTTGATCGACATTCGGTTCAGTAATCATTGTCCCACGATTAATCCCGCGTGGACTATAGCCCGGCGTAAGCGGCGTGGGTGTCGTATACGGCACGATCTCCCCTGGATGTGCCACAACCAGGGTCGGGACGGAAAGAAACCCTGTCCAGTCCAACACCCGTTCTCGCGCCGTACCGTCTATGTCAATCATGATCTCCTGGTAGGTCACGCCATAATCCGCCAGTACCCGCTTTGCCAGCGAGACAAATGGGCAGCCCCATGACCGAGAATACATCACGAGTTCTTTATCCATGTGCCTGGCTTTCCGCTACCCCGCCGGGACAGGCGTAATCGTCGGGGTGGGTGGGAATGGCGATGCACTGATTGGTACGCTGCTCGGCTCCAGGAAGCACAGAATCCCCTGAGTAATGCCGTCCGCCAGCGCGTCTTGCTGCTGTGTCAGCACATTGCGATCGGCCAGCAAAAAGCCCAACTCAAGAATCGCCGCCGGGGTCAACTGGTTAATCTCGCGGAAAGTGTGGTAATCGGTCATATCCACCGTCAGGCCGTCGCGCCGTTCCAGGCCGGAATACTGCTGGTAGAAACGCGCCAGACAGTCCACCAGCACCTCGTCATTGCCGCGTGCCGAAAGCCGCGACTGGGCCGCCGCCACCAGGAAACCGGACACCAATTCCCCGAAGTCCTGGCAGGTATTGGCATGAATCGACACCAGCGCCGCCGCCTGATACCCTTCCAACCGGGGATCAAATTCATCCAGCAGATCAACCGAATACCCACGCTGGCGCAGTCGCAGCACGACCTTCTGCGCCACGCTGAAGTTCAGTTCCGCTTCAGTCAGTCCGTCCGGGCAGACCGCGCCGGGGTCAGGCGGGATTTCCGGCCCGCGATGCCCGGAGACAATGCCCACCCGTCGCAGCCAGTTAGGAGTCGGGAGTACGGTCGGCAGAGGAGTCGCCTGGCTGGTGGCAATCGCCACACTTAGTTCGGCTTTCACATCTTCCGCCAGGAATTGTGACGGTGTCCACCAGGTAAAGATGGTCGCCACCAGACCGGCAGCGATAATCACCACCAGGAACGAGCGCACGATGCCCCCCAGCAGGCTGGCTGTCTGCCGCCGGCGTCGCCCTCGCCGCCGCCGCACCCTCTGAATACGGTGGGCTTCCAGAGCGGCTTCCCGCCGCTGTTGGATTTCCTCGGGGGAAAGAGCCGGGGACTCCGGAGCAGGCATGACCGGCGGCGTGGTCAAGGGGGACGCGGCTTTCCGGACGGGTGGCGGTTCCGCTTTCGCCGCCGCCTGCCGCATGATTTCCATAAACGTTACTGAAGCCGCAACCTCGGATTCATCGGGGGTGTCATGCGCCTGGGAATCGTCTGGTTGGAAGAAGTCGTCATCCATAAAATATTCAGGGGGATTTTCAGCCGGAGAATCCCCGTCCGCCTTTCACTGTATCCAATAAAGCCTGAGCAGATCGGTTGCCATAGCGTTTATTATACGGGATTTGAACCCCGGCGATTCTACCAGGATTATCACCGCTTACCAACCATCCTCCACGTACCTTTTATAGTATGACACTTTTGCCTGATTCTCCCTTAGAAATCGGTGGCTGTGTCTACAGAGTCCCTGTAAAATAGGAACGATACGAGGATAAATCTCCAACAAATCGGACACGCCGTTGCGCGTCCCTACCCTATACAACAAGGATACGCTGCCATGCCGACAACGATTTACGAACTCCCGCCGCCGCTTTTCAGCCGTGCCGTGCCGGTCTATGCTGAGGCGTGGTGTGACCGGGCGCACATAGACGCCGCGCTGCAAGGCCGCGAACCAGGGCGCATGTTCGTAGACGATGTGGAAAATCCCACCGCTGCGGTGCTGGTGCGGTCATATGAGTATTTCGCCGGGGGTGAACCGGCGGAGTCGCTGCGCCAGTTCATCCGGGATACCCCGGCGGAACCCGACATTTTCCAGCATATTTACGGCCTGGTCGCGGTATCCGATTCGTGGCAGGTCGCCCTGCTGCAAGACCTGGGGGCGCGGGTGGAAATCGTCCCTCGCCGCAATTTCACCTGGGGGCAGGCGGATGTCGCCGGGTGGGAGGCGCGAGTTCCGGGTGGGATGCGAGTCGTCCCGCTTGATTCGGCGCTGGCTGACCGTGTCAACACGGAAATCTATGACTACGCGCCACTGCTGACTTATTTCTGGGGGAGTACCGACCTGGAGGCGAACGGCCAGTTTGGGTACTGCGCCCTTGCGGGAGAGACACTGGCCGGAGTGTGCCACAGTGTCTCGGTGAGTGCGACTCAGGTCAACCTGGCGGTGGAGACCGCCGAAACCTTTCGCCGCCGGGGAGTCGCGCTGGCGGTGTGCCAGGCGATGATCGTGGAATCGCTGCGGCGGGGGCTGCTGCCGACCTGGGACGCAGATGGGAACAACCTGCCCTCGGTGGGGTTGGCGCGGAAACTGGGCTTTGTGGAAGGCAAACCCTTTGGCGAACTGGCGACCCCTGGCCGGGCAAGCTGGTCACTTTCGGAGGGGATATGGGTATCCTCACCCGGCGAACACGGCGTCACCGTCTGGTCGCGCGGGTGATGGGGACGCTGGTTTACGGATGGTAGGCACAATCGCTCGCTGATTGTTTCCCGAAAACAATGTACAGTACATACAAACGCATAATTCAATTGAACGAGAAAAATGAAAACACCGGTTTATCTTCATCTTGCTATGCTTGTTACATTAGCCGTTGCGCTGCTCTGTACTGTACCTACTCAGAGTCAGGGGGCAGTGACCAACGGGAGAATTGCATTCGCATCAAAAAAAGATGGTGACTTCGAGATTTATACAGTCAATCCAGATGGTAGCGATCTTCTTCAATTGACTTTCAATGACACTTTTGATTCTTGTCCACGCTGGTCTCCTGACGGGACGCAAATTGCTTTCGTCCATGATGACAGCCTTTTCATTATGGATGCCGACGGTTCAAATCCTATTGGTATCCCGGATATGTCCGACGTAGGTTGTCCTGATTGGTCATCAAATGGAGATCAACTTGTATTTATACAGTCTGGAGATATCGTTACTCTCAATTTAGCTAACAATCAGATTACCCAGATAACCGATACGCTCAGGGTGCTAAAGGGCGATCCAGTCTGGTCGCCGGATGGAAGTCAGATTGCCTTTGCATCTAGTGGTGATAATCCCGTGCCACCCCCAATTGATGGCGTTCCACTGATGGGCATCTACATCATCAATCCAGATGGCACTGATCCTGTCAAAATAGCGGACATCGGGAGTAGTTTGGGAAGCCTTAACTGGTCAACGGATAATCATCTGATTTATTCAGTTTTTGCTTTGCCTGCTTTGTCTGTTTTTTCCTATGATTTGAACAACGACAGCGTTTCTTTACTTAGTAATCCAGGTAATGATGCTTATTTGCCCTCTCTGTCTCCTGATGAAACCCAAATTGCATTTGTTCGGGGTGGAACTGAACTCGCCATCATGAATATAGATGGAAGTGGGGAAACCATTATTGTTGATTCACAAAAGAACATCATTGACATTGATTGGCAGCCGGTCTTACCTTCCCTCACGTCACCGTTCATCACCATCACCATTCCCTCTATCGACGGAACGACCCTCGCCACCCAGGATGACACGCGCTTCCAGGCGGTGGCGTATGACCCGGCAGTCGGGGCGAACGATGGCGACGGCATCCAGCAGGTGGATTTTGAACTTTATGACCCGGCGGGGACACTGATCTACGCGAATAACGAACTTCAGGCCGCCTACTGTGTTTTTGGCGGGGATGCTCCCTGTAACACAGCGCCCGCTGGCCTGTTCAACCAACTGGGGATGTACTACACCCTCAAAGCGCGGGCGGAGACAACCGGCGGGATATGGACGGAGTGGGTTTCGCGGACTTTTATCGTCCTCAGTGCGGTCTCCACACCCTAGCGGCGGGGAGACAAAAGTTATAACAAATCCGTAACGGTTTAAACCTTTAGGGAATTATCGGCAATTTTGGTTTATCCTAGACTTTGAGCAAAGGTTAATCCTATCTTATGGATTCTTTCCTCTGAAAATATGGGAAAGGAATAACGTAGGGATAAGGGGTGAAGATGACAGCAAGGATCTTATACGTCGAAGACAATCCACAGAATATGCGTTTGGTACGCAAAATCCTGAGGAGCGCCGGGTATGAGGTGCTGGAAGCAACAGAAGGCCTGGTCGGGGTTTCGGTTGCTGCCCGTGAAGTGCCTGATCTGATTCTGATGGACATCAACCTGCCGGACATTACCGGTCTGGAGGCCACCACACGTCTGAAAGCGTCGCCACGGCTTTCCTGGATACCGGTCATCGCAGTGACCGCCAACGCCATGCACGGCGACCGGGAAAACTGTCTGGCGGCTGGCTGTGATGGGTATCTCTCCAAGCCTGTGATGAAAAACGAACTTCTGCAGATTGTAGCGACATTTTTAAGCCAGGCCCCCACTGCCGCAACAAACAACAGTCACAGCACCTAAGACTTTCTTCTCCCAATCATCTGTTTTATCAACAGCCGGACAAAAGGGTATCCGTTGTCCGGTTATTTTGTTGCGGGCTTGTAGATAAATCCAGGTGCTCGTTCTATACCAACCCCAACCGGCTCAGGAGCGGCGGGCCAAGCACCAGCAGCCCGACCAACATCGCCGCCACCACAGCCAGCAGTACCGCTGCCGCTGCGACATCCTTGCTGACTTTTGCCATCGGGTGATAGTCCGGCGACGACAGATTGACCACCGCCTCCACCGCCGCGTTCAGGAATTCCGCCATCCACACCAGTGTAATGACGACGACCAGCAGCGCCCAGCCCAGCGACTCAATCTGTAACCAGAGGGCAACTACCATCACGATGATACTGGCAACGGTCATCAGGCGGGTGTTCTTCTGGTGGCGCAGCATATACAGCCAGCCCGCCAGCGCGTAGCCCAGGCTTTTTAGCCGGTTGGGGCTAGTCACCGGGCTGTATTGGTCGGGGTCAATTTGCATCGTGCCGGTGAGTTCATCCAGCACCTTTTGGGGTCGGGTCATCGTCTGCGGTCACACTTTCTAAAGCCGGGACAATCTCCAGGGGGATATGCAGTGCTCGCAGGGCTGTTTCCTGTGCCGCCCACATCGCTTTATACCCTTCATCGTCATCATGGTCATAACCCAGCAAATGCAGCGTGCCATGTACCACCATTAGCGCGAAACTATGGCCGATGTCATGCCCCTGGCGCTCGGCCTGGGCGACAGTGTAGGCGTGGGCGATAATCAGGTCGCCCAGGTAGGGCGGTTCGTCTATTTCGGGCGGCGGGGCGTCCGCCGGGAAGGATAACACATCGGTAGGGGCATCCACATCCCGGTACTGCTTGTTCAGCCGGTGGACATACTCGTTATCGGCAATCACCACGCTCAACCCGGTTTCCGGCGCGGCCTGGTGCTGCTGTAACACCATAACGGCGGCTGCTTGCAGTCGGGCCTGGTCCACCGGGTAATCCCCCAGGTTATGAATGTCGATCTGGTACGTCACGATTTTTCCCTTCGGGCAGGCCGTTGCTGCTGTTCGTGCTGCTGTCACTTTCCGGTTTCACAGCCTTATGCTCCCCGGAGCGCGGCAAGCGTGGCACTTCCGGCAAGGGGGCTTCTTCCTTGACCGTTTCGCTTACCGCTGCCGCCTCGCCTGTCTGTTGGGATGGCGTGGGGGTGATCGGCGGCATGGTTTTGACAACCGGCATCTCCGTCGTGACCGTTTTTTCCACCTTGGGGATAGTCGGCGGGGGTGGCGCAGGGGCTATCTCCCCGGTTTTTTCTTTGAGTGGGACAGCTTCGACCTTTGGCTCTGTCTTGGGTGGACGGGGCGTAACCGGGTAGCTGATACGCGGGTGGAACACCGCTTGCAGCATTTCGGTAATCACCCGTTTGATGTCTTTGAGGTTATTCAGCGTCAGGCCGGAATCGTCCAATTGCCCGGTTTGCAGCTTGTCCTCAAAAATCGAGTTGACGGTATCGATGATTTCCTGGTTTTTGGAGGGTTTGCGGGCGCGGACGGCGGCCTCACAGCTATCGGCCAGCATCAGAATCGCCGTCTCACGGCTGCGCGGGCGCGGCCCCGGATACTGGTACTCGCTGATGTCCACCGCGTCCTCGCTCCCAGCGCGGGCGACGGCCAGGTCGTAGAAGTACATCACCCGCGTGCCATGATGCTCCAGGATGAAATCGCGGAAACGGGCGGGCAGCCGGTACTGGCGGGCGAGCTTTTCTCCATCGGTCACATGGCTGATGATAATATCGGCACTGCGAGCCGGGTCGTTGAGGACTTCATGCGGGTTCACCCCGTCGGCCTGATTTTCGGTGAAAAATGGCGCGTTGAGCATCTTGCCGATGTCGTGGTACAGGGCAGCCACCCGCACCAGGGCGGAGTCCGCGCCAATGGCATTCGCCGCCTGTTCGGATAGATTGGCGACCATCAGCGAATGCTGGTATGTGCCGGGCGCTTCTCGCAGGAGGCGCTGCAACAAGGGTTGCCCTGGCTGGCTGAGTTCGATCAGTTTCAGCATGGTGGGCAGGTTGAACAGGAATGTCACCACATACAGCCCAGCCAGCGAAACCGCCGACACCAGCAGGCCGTTGATGATGCTGTACAGCACCAGTTCTGAAAGTTCGAGATTCTGACTGTTGGCCGTCCCCTGGAAGAAGATCGTCACGATTACCGTGTTCATCAGCGCGACGGACAAGCCGGGCAGAAAGTAGCTGTTCAACCGCTCGGAACGGCGCATGGTAAGCGCCGCCATCAACCCGCCGGTAATCACCAGTGTGACGACTTCCAGCGAGTTCACCTGCGTGAGTCCCAGCAGAATCCCCAACAGCACCACGCCGATCACCGCCATATCCAGCCCGACCAGCGCCACGAACAGCAGCGCCAACACCGCTGTGGGATACAGGTAAATCTGCCCCTGGAGCGCCACCAGCCGCGCCCCAAACAGCACCAGCAGGAAAATCCCGGCCAGGATGCTGAGTGTCTGCGTGGAATGAAACAGGGTCGGGCGGAAACGCGAGATATACAACCCGGCCAGCACCATCACGACGATGCTGGTCAGCAGAGCGCGGGTGACTTCCTGTAAGCGGCGTTCGCTTGGTTCGAGCAGCCCCAGTTTGCCTAGAGCTTCATAGGCGGCGGCGTCTATCGTGCTGCCCGCGCTGACGACGATTTGCCCGCGTTCAAACCCGCGCCGTACCTCCACCCCCGCGATAGCCGCATCCCGCGCCGCTTCCGTGGCTTCCACATTCAACTGTGTGTTCGGGCGCAGCAGGTCTTCGACAATCGCCACAATCACCTCGGATTCATCCGGGGTGAAACGCACACTGACCTGAGTCGGGAGTTGGGCGATGATTCCGGGCAGGTTCGATTCGCGGATTTCGCCGCGCATGGCCCGTTCCAGCACGTTGACAATCTGGGCATCCATCTCCGTCCATTCATCCGGGTCGGTGTTCAGGATGCGCTCGATGATCGTTTCGCTCAGCGTGAGGTCGGTAATTGCCTGGATGTCATGGATTTTCTGGTCTAGCGTGGCGAAGGGGTCGCGCTGGATGTTCTTGATGTAATCCAGAATCTGGCGCGATAGGTCGGTCTGGCGGCGGGACACGCTGGCATCCGGCTGTAAGTAGACCTCCGGCACGCTGTCACTGATTTCCTGCTGCCGCTGCTCGGTCAGCACTTTACTGACATAGGGCGGCAGGGCAATCGGGGCGCGGATGTCACGCGGGGCGGTGTCGCCCACTGTCAACCCGGCAATGTCCCCAGTGCTGTCAAAAATATTGTCAAACGCCACCAGGACTGTCGCCACCAATAGGAACAATAGCGATGCCCCGGTGACGCCCGCAATGTTTAACCAGCGCCGTGTCCGGGTCGCGGGGATATGCAAAGAGCGGCTTAACAGGTTTGCCAATCGCTCAACCATCACCTTATCCTAATAATTCACGTACCACTTCGTTGACGAGTTTACCGTCGGCCTTGCCTTTGACCTTGGGCATCAACGCGCTCATGACCTTGCCCATTTCTTTCACGGATGTTGCACCCGTCTGGGCGATGGCTTCCTGCGCCAGCGCCGCAATGTCCTCGCGGGAAAGCTGTTCCGGCAGGAACGATTCCAGCACGCTCAGATTATGTTCGAGTTCTGCGATTTGCTCTGCACCGCGCCCGGCATTCCGCCACTCCTGGATGCTCTCGCGCAGGGTTTTAACCTCTTTTTGCAGGACAACCACCACATCTTCCGCCGTGAGTTCGCGGCGTTCATCCACCTCAACCTGCTTGATGGCGCTCATCGCCATACGGATCGCGTCGCGGCGGGCGGTATCTTTATTCAGCATCGCCTCTTTGAGGGCGGCTTGCATCGCTGCTTTCGGGTTTTCCATTGGTTATAGCCTCACTGTAGTTCTGTATCACGCCCCGTATTGGTCGGGGGATAAATCTTTAACATGCACCGTCACCTGTGTCTGCCCGGTGGCAAGGTCGTAACCGGCTACCTGCGCTGGGAGAATGTGATTGGTCAGCGGGCGGGGATGCACGCAGCGCACCCGGATGTAATTATCAGTATAACCGACATTCAGGAATCCTTCCTCCTGAACCCCGGCGATTTGCTCCCAAAGTACCGGCAGCGTCTCCCCGGCGAACTGCGCGGCGAAGCGGTTTTCCATATCGCTTGCCAGTGCCAGCAGGTGGGCGCTGCGGGTTTTCTGCACATCTTTCGGGATGTGTCCGCGCATCCTCGCGGCGGCGGTTCCGGGGCGGCGGCTGTAGCGAAACACATGCAGCCCGGCGAAATCCATCTCCGCGATAAACGCTGCGCTTTCGGCAAATTCCGCATCGGTTTCACCGGGAAACCCGACGATGACATCCGTCGTGATGCTTACACCCGGAATACGCGCCCGTGCCGCCTCGACTAACGCCCGGAACTGCACTTGCGTTGTGCGCCGCAGCATCCGCTTGAGTGTCGCGTCGCTCCCGCTTTGCAGCGGCAGATGCAGGTGGCGGCATAAACGCGGGTTGTCCCATAGATCGAAGAATGACGGCGCTAAATCCCAGGGTTCAAGCGATGACAGCCGCAGCCGGGGGATGTCGGTTTCCGCCAGAATCGCCCGCACCAGCCCGGCCAGCCCGTCCGGGTCACTGCGGTCATGGCCGTAGCTCCCCAGGTGGACGCCGGTTAAAACGGCTTCCTGGTATCCGATGCTGTGCAGGTAGCGGATTTCTGCCACGATTTCATCCTGGGAACGGCTGCGCCCCGCGCCGCGTGCGACGGTAGTGATGCAAAACGTACAGGCGTTATCACAGCCATCCTGTACTTTGATGAAGGCACGTGTCCGCCCGGATGCGCCCGGATGCACCCCGCGCTCTAACGGCTCCTGCTCAAAAGGCAGTACCGGTTGCCCGGTGAGGGTTTCCACCAGCGAATCTTTCGCCAAATTATCCACCACACCGGCCACCCCCGGCAGTATGGCGATGTCCTCTGGAGCGATTTGCGCGTAACAGCCGGTCACGGTGATTGCCGCGTCTGCGTTGATGGTGTGCAGGTCGCGGACGAGTTTCCGGCTGCTGCGTACCGCGTCCTGGGTGACGGCACAGGTGTTGACGACGACCTGATCGGCCAGCGCCGGGTCATCTACGATGTCATGCCCCTGTGCCTGGAACTGCCGCGCCATCATGTCAATTTCGCTCTGGTTCAGGCGGCAACCGAGCATTCGTAAATGGACGCGCATCACTCGACCGCCGTTGGCCCGTAAACGATGAAATTATCGAACTCGACTACCACATCCGGTGCATCGAGCGCCCGCGCGATGACGCCCAACTGGCCGTAAGCCAGCGCATCATCGGTCAACGTGGGCTGCATCGTGCCGCCGGTACAGTTGCCGAACACATCAAACGTGCTTTCGCCTTCGGGATCGTCGGGGATGCACAGCATCATCTGCTGGCCGTTGACATAAAAGGCGAACTGGTCGCCCTGCGCCACCACCCGCAGGTAGTTGGGTGTATCCAGTCCCTCGTTAATCACCGGCGAGGGAATCCAGGTGCTGAGGTCTTTCTGTTCGCTTCCCAACACCCGCTGTACCCGGTAGTAGCCGTCACTGCTCACCTCGAACAGGTAGTAACGATCATCCCCTAAGGTCGAGTTTTCATGGTTTTGCAGCCGGAAGATCAGACCATAGCCGTTATTGATTGGCCCGCTGACCGCCTGCGCCTCGACCCGCACATCAAAATCGCCGAAATAGGGTCGCGCCACCGAAAACGGCCCGCCGGGTGCGCTGCCCACATCCAGCCGCAGCACGCTTTCCGGCAGAATCTCAGCGGAGACACGCCCCTCGTATTGTTCCCAATCGTCGGTCAGGCCGTCAAACGCAGCAGCATACACCACTGCACCTGGTTCAGCAGGTAGGATATAGTGCCAGGTCGCCACCAACCGGCTGAGGACCACTGCCGCTACCAACAGCGCCACCAGAATCAATAACAATCCAACTCGTCGCAAGTGAAAAACCCTTGTTGATAATTGCTTTCACCACAGGCATTGTAACATGAGGGTAAAACCGCGTAAACGATGACGTTTTCCCGCACAAAACCATCAATTTCGCTTATAGTAGAAATGGGGAGGGTGACTCCCGTGAAAACAGCGTTGGTTGGGAGGCAGCGGACACGCCCTTGTATGTCTCTACAATGCACCTGCCTCGTCTATCGGGAGGGAATCGTCTACTGAATAGTGGATTTCTTGGAACCGTCTAAGCTGCTAACCAGCCAGAGGCCAGCAGCCAGTGGCCGGAAAACGATGATGTTTTCCTATAGCGCGAATTATAGAAAATGCTCTAGATGTTTAGGAGACTATTATGCTGCGACGATGGATACCTGTACTGCTGTTGTTGGGCCTCAGCGTTGTGCTGCTGCCGGTTCCAGGCGTGACCGCGCAGGGTTTCGCCCCATCGGATCGTGTCCCGGCGGATGCGGTGGTGTATGGAGAAGCCGTAATAGATGAGAACCTGGAAGCGAATCTGAATGAACTGGTGAAACTCTTCGGGGAACTTTCCGGCGACCCTGGTATGACACAAGGGCTGCCGCAAACGTTTGATGAAGTGATCGGGGAAGCTTTGCCGGGTAAAACCTTCCAGGGGGACATTCTGCCCTGGATTAACGGAAACGTGGGGATAGCCGTTCTGGGGATCGACCCTATTGCGGCGATGCAGTCTAACAGCCAGTCCACTGACCCGGACTTTATCGTGCTGCTACCGGTGACGGACACCGCCTTTGTTGATGAAAACCTCCCGGCGGATTTCCCTGCGCCGACTATGCGTGATGATATGCGTATCTATAGTGTGAGCGGCCAAGTGCTTGTGGTCGCGTCTGATATGCTCGCGGTGGGGATGCCAAAAGCGGTGGATGCGATGATCGCCACCATGAAGGGCGCGACTCCCGCGCTGGGCGCAGACCCGGCCTTCCAACAAACCAGGGCAGCGCTGCCCGAGACGGCGTTGGCGTGGGGTTATCTCAGCGGGAGTTGGGTCGCGGAGTTGGTCGCCCAGATTCCGCAAGGCACAGCCGGTATCCCGCCGATGGACGTGTTGATGCAGGCTATTTTCAAGCTGCACCCAGCGGAATCCCCGATGGAAGATGCGCTGATGCAGTTCCCGCCGTTGAATGGCTTTGGCTTCGCGCTCGAACTGGCGGATGACCGGTTGGATATGACGCTGGTGATGAGCCTGGATGCACAGTATCCCGCGCCGGAACTGGCAACCGCCACTGCCGGGGATGGTCTGTTGAAGTTTTTGCCGAGCGATGCCTTCTTCGTGCTGGATTCGTATGATGCCGCTGGCACACTGGGCCTGGGCGCAGGGCAGGTGGTGGTTCTGGCGCTGATGGGGCCGACTATTGGCAATATATTTGAAGACATCGTCTATGAACTGGAAAACCCCAACGCGCCGACCCCGACGCCCCGACCCACGCCCACTCCGCCGCCACCGCTGACCGTAGATAGCATCATTGCCGAGGCGCAGCCCTATATTCAACAGGCGGAAGCGATGCTGGGTGTTTCGGTGAATGAATTGTATACGCTGCTGGCCGGTGAATATGCCATCGCGTTGTTTAATACCGACAACGCCGCCACGAATAATATAGGCGGGGCGTTTTGGTTCCTGTCGCCCGATCCGGCGCGTCTCAGTGGTGTGATGGATAAAGCCATTGGTCTGCTCAATCTTCAGATGGGCGGAGGCGGTAATTCATCCCTCATCCGATCCGAAGAGACGAGGAACGGCGTGGATGTCATCGTCTGGCGTGACCCGCAGGGGACGGAAGGCATCGCTTATGGTGCACTTGATGACGAGGTATTTTTCATCACGCTGGAATCCAGCCTGGAAAAAGTGCTGGCGGCGTCACGCGGCGATGGGGTGCTGCCGCAGTCGTCCACCTGGCCGGGTGCGATTGTGGATAGCTACGGGCCGGGCAACGACCTGCTGCTGTATACCGACGTGGCCCAGTTTGAACGGCTGATGAACCCCTTTGATACGCGCCGACCTGCCCGCCAGATCAATACGCTCCTGGCGGCGCTGGACATCGCGGAGAATGGTCTGTTCCGGCTGACGCTGACATTCCCTCGCAGCCCTGTCACCCCGGATGCGTGAGTGAAGGAAAACCATTGGTAAAGTGAATTGTAGGGGCATGATATATCATGCCCCTACGCGGAAAAAACACCGCGCATGATCGCATCCGACAAAAATGAAGGCTTAGAACCTATCCGTAAAATCCCTTTTATGCTTTACCTCACCCCTTCCGAACCTTCTGTTCTCCCTCCCCTCTCCAATTTGGAGAGGGGAAAACGAGCGCAGCGAGTAGGGGTGAGGTCGGTGAAGCGAATTTGCGGATAGATACTTAACCTAATGGCTATTCACCGCCGTGCGCCCCTACCACCGTATGTGCTATTTTCCGTTCGCGTTCAGGTATGCCGCCGATAATCTGAAATGCACCCCCGCCAGGTGGGTGCATTTCATTTCAGTGCGGAGATGATCTAAAATAGCGCATCAAGCCAAAAGGACGCCTCATGCCGCATAATCGTGATGAATTAGAAAAGCAGTTGTGTGCTAAAGCGGAAGCAGCGATCCGCACGCTGTTGGCAGCATTACCGGATAAAGCGAAGCTGACAATGGATGACATGGAAGACCTCATCGGTAAGATGGGACAAGATTTCATCGATAAGTTCCTCAGTCTCGGTTGGGTGTACGGAGGTAGAAAGCGATGACAAAACATCAAATAGGAGATACCGACAAGTTTCTTTGGCAAAGATATGTGAAAGCCTACAATGATTTTGTAGAGGTAAGTCAAGAGTTATATGCGAACGCCTTCAACAAAGTCGAGTTAGTAAGAATAGGTCTAAATAGTTCCGATGGGAGATCAGCAGCGTTTAATGTACTTAACAATCTTGGTGTCGAGGAACTCCAGCAACTGTTCGATGAACTACTGGCATTTGCGGCTTATAGTCATGGCTTTACACACATTGCTCATACGCTTATTCTATCATTGCCTCATGGTTGGTTATTATCAAATATCGAAAGTTACGCTGAGCCAATTCTTGAGACGGGTGATTTTGAAACATACCGAGCAATCTTGACACTATACAGCAAAATAGACACGGGACTCACCCAAAAATTAGCCTACAGAGCTATAAAACATGAAAACATTGATATTCAAGAAGCGGGTGAAGATTTCTTGAAAAAATTATCGTAATCCCGCGAACTTACCCTTTGAAGTGGGCTTCTCCATTCTTAAGAAGGGATTATTGGAGCCGGAATAAAATATGAAACAATGTAATTAACCAAACCAAATATCGCCAATAACCTGATCGATTTTGGACTAGAGGAGGTCGCGGGTTATGGTTTGAAAGCCGCCGGACGCGGACTGCGGGCAATTGGGCGGCGACTCGAAGGAATGCCGCCAACAATCTGAAATGCCCCCTGGCGGCGGAATCTTGACACTCTCGAACAAACCTGCTACGATGTGCGGTAGAAAATCATACATTCTCATCCAGAGCGAGGGAGGGAACGGCCCTGTGAACTCGCGGCAACCCCTGAAGCGTCGGGAAGGTGCCAAATCCGGCAGGTCATGACCAAGCCTGGCAGATGAGCGGATACCCCAACGGGACATCTTTACGCTCCTTTACTGCTAAAGGGGCGTTTTTTGTTCTTAGGAGCGAACCCATGACTCACCCAACCGACGCACAGCCCGTTATCCCCCTTATGGAATACGACCCGGCGCGGGAAGCGATTATTGAACCCCACTACCTGCTGGCAGCGATTGATATTCCCGAAGCCTGTGTACTGTGTTTCTTCCAGGAAGTGATTACCGCCGTCTGCCGTGATCGGGGTGCAAAAGTCGTCACCCAACTGAACAGCGAAATGGGGAAGAACCCGGTCTACGAACTGGAAACGGACGCGGGACGGATTGCGGTGGTTCATCCGGGCATGGGCGCGCCGCTTTGTGCCGGATTTCTGGAAGAGTTGATCGCGCTGGGCTGTCGCAAGTTCATTGCCTGTGGCGGGGCGGGAGTCCTGAAACCGGAAATCACTGTCGGGCATGTGGTGGTTCCCACCAGCGCCGTCCGTGACGAGGGGACGAGTTATCACTATCTGCCGCCCAGCCGGGACGTGTCGGCCAACATGGAAGCCGTGAGCGTCATCCAGTCCGTTCTCGATACGCATCACATCCCCTATGTCGCCGGGAAAACCTGGACGACGGATGCCCTCTACCGGGAGACTCGCAGGAAGATTGAACGGCGTCAGGCCGAGGGGTGTATCACGGTCGAGATGGAAGCGGCGGCGTTTTTCGCGGTGGCGCAGTTCCGGGGTGTACCGTTCGGGCAAATCCTGTACGGCGGCGATGACATCAGCGGCGATGTGTGGGATCAGCGCAATTGGGTTAAGGGGCAGGCCACCGCACGGGAAAAACTGTTCTGGCTGGCGGCGGAGGCGGTGACGAAATTATGAGTGATGATTTCGCGGATAACCTGAGTCGTCTGCGCGAATCGGCCCAGGCGCGGGAGTGGGGCGAGTCGCAGACGATCCTCACCGGACTGCTGCTGGAACTGGATTTTTATGCCGGACTGGAAATCGCCCTGACACGGGCGCACGCGCACCTGCCGGTTTTCGAGGCGCATCACCCCGAAGCGGAGTGGGCGCGGCAGTTGTTGGTCGGGATTGTGTCGTATGGGGCAGCGCCGGAGATGCTGCCGCCAGCGGTCTATGAGGCGTATGTTAGTCCGGGCGCGGCCAATTTTATCACCGCCGTGCTGGAACTGGTGCGGAGCGTGGAACGCAAAACGCCGCAGGAAAACCGGATTCGCTTCGTGGCGAACGCGCTGGTGAACACGATTCTAGCGGAACTGGCAGCGGATTGGTACGGGCAGCACCCCGACGCCTGGGTAGAGCAGATAGAGCGCGGCGATACGGTAGACCCGCAGACCGGGCTGACCGTTCGCCAGAGCATCCAGGCGCGTTTCTGGCTGGACATGACAGTCGCGCAGGGCGATACGGCGGCGTGGCTGGCGATTGCGGACGCGATAGCCGCGAAAGCTCCGAGGGCTAGGTGAGGTTTGGTAAAATAGAGTCAGCAGCCCGGTGTGGCGAGCCGGGCGGTGAAGAGAAGCCGGAGGGCGGCAGGAGGCACGGGAGTGACGCAGTTCGGAATCCTGTCGAGATGATTGAACGAACACTGCGGACAAAAGGAGATATACGATGAGTAAACCTTTGTGGGATGTGGTATTGGTAGGCTTTACAGACCGGACAGCGGTGTTAGAAGTCATTAAGAACGTGACTGGCAAGGAAATCAGCGAAACACGGGCGATGACCGACGAGCTACCGGCTACCGTGTTAGGGAATGTCACACGGGGCGCGGCCAACGAGTTCAAGGACGCGTTGGAATCCGCCGGGGCAACCATCATGGTGCGCCAGGTGCGTGCCGAGTAGGGGCGACAAGGCCGGATTGAAAGGGGCGCGGCCTTGCGTCGCGTCCCTTAACCACAGGACGGTATGGGTGGTGTGGAGGATGGTACGATGGCAGAGTTATCGGTTGAACAGCAGTTGGTCGCGGCGATTCACCGGCTGACACCAGAACAGCAGTCTGAAATGCTGACCCTGGTGAATTACAAATTGAATGAAACGCCACCGGGCGAACCGGGGCCTGTATTCCTGGAACGCACCAGCCATATCGCCATTGCTCCGGCTGATCTGGCCGAAATGGCAGCGGCAATTGAGGAAGGTTGCGAAGGGGTTGATCCTGAGACGGATGTGAACTTCGATGAATAAGCGTTATCTGTTCGATACCAACGCTGCAATTGCACGGATCGCCAACAATGCCCAGATTGAGCGGATTCTTAATGACGCCAATGAAGTTTTTATCGCCAGTATCAGTCTGGGCGAATTGTATTACGGCGCGGAGAAATCTTCTCAGGTAGCTCATAACCTTCGGCAGGTCGGGATGTTTGCTGCTGGGCGGGTTGTTCTCGTTTGTGATGCTCAAACCGCCCGCTATTATGGCCGTATTCACCATCAGCTTCGCGCCAAAGGTCGCCCCATTCCGCAAAATGATATGTGGATTGCGGCGATTGCGCTACAACATGATCTGACGTTACTTACTCGTGATGCGCACTTCAATGAAGTTGATGGGTTAGCTGTGTTGGGCTGGTAGAGCCATGTGTCAGCTTTGGCATTCTGGTTAAGAGCCGAAATTCATGAGCATAAAAGGAATTGGCAATGACTAACCAATGGCGCGAATTTGAACAACTAGCTGAGAGAATTATGGCCGAATTACAACCCCATGCCCAAGTGAAGTGGAATGATTTTATCTATGGGTATGATACGGAGAAGGATCGGCAGATTGATGTGTCTATTCGTGCCAGTTATGAAGGTAAGGAAGTTCTGACAATCGTTCAGGCTAGAAACAGAAATACTCCCGCAGACATAAATTCTGTTGGAGAGTTTGCTTCTGTGGTTAAAGATGTGCGGGCGCAAAAAGGGATACTTGTATGCCGAAGTGGTTTTACGGAAGCTGCGAAGACTTACGCAAGAAACATTGGAATAGAACTACTAAACTTGCATGATGCCGAATCGCGTGACTGGAATTTGGATATTAGGCTGCCAATTCTCTGGATCGAAGAAGCACCGGAAGGTTCCATACTGGTTGATTTTCAGGTAGATAAGAAAATAAATATTCCATTTTCACATGAAAGAACTCCGATTTTATCGCTTGATCAAAATGGAAAGCAACTTATTGACCTGTGGCAAACTTTGAAAAATCTATGGGATTCAAAGAAATTAGATAGAACTCCGGGGCGATTACATACCCACAACTTTCAAACCCAACTTTACATGATGGGAATGGGTCTTGATAAATCACAAACAGAACAATGGTTTCCAATTAATAACCTGCGAATCAACTATATAGTTCAACGGCAGGTCTATCTAGGCTTTCTCAATCCGGCAGAATGTAGAGGAATATGGAGTTATTTGAATAATTCATTCTCTGTTAGCTACTTGCCATTGGGTGAAATACCGAAAAAACCTGACACCGAATGGCTTAAAATCGAGAATCCAGGTGTGTTATCTGTCACTGCAAATGCGACAATAGTTGTTACAAGAGAGCTTATCCTGGGATTTGGAACGAGTAGCGTAGAGTTAGATAATTCCGTGATTTGGAAAGAGTAAATAAAGACAATTTATTGTTATAGGCTTCACCCCTGAACGCATAAATCACCACCCAGAATGAACGGAGAACCACCCATGACCAAACGTAATAACCGAACCTTCACCAACCGGCGTTACCTGGACGCCATCGAAGACCATATCATCATTTTTGATGGCGCGATGGGGACAAGTATCCAACGCTACAACCTGACCGCTGACGACTTCGGCGGCGAACAGTACAACGGCTGTAACGACTACCTCGCCATCACCCGCCCGGACGTGATTGAGGAAATCCATGCCTCGTTCCTTTCGGTGGGCAGTGAAGCGGTGGAAACCGACACCTTTCGCAGCAACCGCCTGACGCTGACCGAATACGGCCTGCAAGACCGCACGCTGGACATCAACCGGGCGGCGGCATCACTGGCGCGGCGCGTGTGTGATCGTTTCGCGGCAGAAACCGGCATCCCGCGCTTCGTGGCCGGGAGCATCGGGCCGTCAGGCAAGCTGCCCAGCGGCACAGACCCCGACCTGAGCAACATCACCTTTGACGAACTTTCCGACATCTTCTACGAGCAGGCGCAAGGGCTGGTCGAAGGCGGCGCGGACTTGCTGCTGGTCGAAACCAGCCAGGACATCCTGGAAGTCAAAGCGGCGATTGTCGGCATCAACCGTTACTTTGCCGATGCCGGTGTACGTATCCCGCTGCAAGTGCAAATCACGCTCGATACCAGCGGGCGGATGCTCTTTGGAACGGATATCGCCAGCGCCCTGACGACGCTCGAATCGCTGCCGATTGACATTATCGGGATGAACTGCTCCACCGGGCCGGAGTACATGCGTCAGCCGATTCAATACCTGATCGAACGCAGCACCTTACCGATCAGCGTGCTGCCCAACGCCGGGCTGCCGATCAATGTGGACGGCGAAGCGGTCTATCCGATGGAGCCGGAGCCATTCAGCGACATGGTGAGCGAATTCGCCCGCTGGGGCGTGAATGTCGTCGGCGGCTGCTGCGGCACACGCCCGGAACACCTGGACGCGCTCTACCGCAAGGTACACGGCAAGAGTTACCAGGATGTCCTGGCCGGGGCGCAGGAACGGCGTACCCCCACGTCACGCAGCCCGCAGCATGAAGCGCAGGCTTCCAGCGGCATGACGGCTACTCGCATGGTGCAGAACCCCGGCCCGACACTGATCGGGGAACGGGTCAACAGCCAGGGCAGCCGCAAAGTAAAAAAACTGCTGTTGGAAGAGGATTATGACAGCATCGTGCAGATCGCAGTCGGCCAGGTGGAAAGTGGCGCACACATGCTCGATGTCTGCGTGGCGATGACCGAACGCGACGACGAAAAAGAACAGATGGAAACCCTCGTCAAGCGGCTGTCGCTGGCGGTGGAAGTCCCGCTGATTATTGACACCACCGAGGCGGAAGTCGCGGAGGCGGCGCTGGCGCTGTTCCCCGGGCGTGGCGTGATTAACGGCAACAACCTGGAAAACGGGCGCGAACGCATTGACCGGATTCTGCCCATCGCCCGCAAACACGGTGCGGCGGTCATGTCCATGACGATTGATGAAGACGGCATGGCGCACACCCGCGACAAGAAATTTGAGATTGCCCGACGCATTACTGAGATTGCCGTCAGCGACTATGGTATGTCACCTGAAGACCTGATCTTCGACGCGCTCACCTTCCCGCTCACCACCGGGCAGGCTGAACTGCGTAACGACGCGGTTGAGACGATCGAGTCCATCCGGCTCATTAAGGAACACATCCCTGGCGTGATGACCTCGCTCGGCGTGAGCAACGTCAGCTTTGGCGTCAGCCTGGCGGCACGCGGCGTGCTGAACAGCGTGTTCCTGTATCACGCGGTACAAGCCGGGCTGGATATGGCGATTGTCAATCCGGCGCATATCACGCCCTATGCTGAGATTCCTGAAGACCAGCGCAAGATCGCCAACGACCTGATCTTCAACAGCGACCCCGACGCGCTGCCGCGTTTTATCCAGTACTTCGAGCAGAACGAAGTGCAGGTCGCCGGGCAGGAAGTGGTTGACCCGACCGCCGATATGTCCAGCGAGGAAGCCCTGCACTGGCAGATCGTTCACCGCAAGAAAGACGGCGTAGAAGATCTGATTGACGACTGCCTGACGCGCCAGGATGCGGTGGGCGTGCTGAATAACGTGCTGCTGCCCGCGATGAAGGAAGTCGGAGATAAATTCGGCGCGGGCGAGTTGATTCTGCCGTTCGTGCTGCAAAGCGCCGAGGTGATGAAGAAGTCCGTTGCCTACCTGGAACAGTTCATGGATCGGGTCGAAGGCGCGACGAAAGGCGTGGTCGTGCTGGCGACAGTCTACGGGGATGTGCATGACATCGGCAAGAATCTCGTCAAGACCATCCTGAGTAACAACGGTTACACCGTGTATGACCTCGGCAAGCAAGTTCCGGCCAATACGATTATTGACAAGGCCGTCGAATACAACGCCGACGCCATCGGCCTGAGTGCCCTGCTGGTCAGCACCTCCAAGCAGATGCCGCTGATTGTGAACGAACTCTCACGGCGTGGGTTGGAATTTCCGGTGCTGGTGGGCGGCGCAGCCATCAATCGCAAGTTCGGGCGGCGCATCCTCTTCGTGGATGACGGCGGCACACCGTATGAACCGGGCGTGTTCTACTGCAAGGATGCCTTTGAAGGGCTTTCCGTCGTAGACCGGCTGGTGAACGGCGAAGCCCGTGAAGCCTTCCTCTCGGAGATCATCGCTGAGGCTTATGACGAACTCGGAAAACCGCAGCCAGTACGCCGGGAGCGCAAACAGGGCGAACGCACGGTGCAGCCCGCATCGCGTATCCCGACTCCGCCGTTCTGGGGGCCAAAGACCATCCGTGAGATGCCGCTGGACGTGGTGTTCCAGCATATCCACAAGCCGGAACTCTTCCGCCTCTCGTGGGGCGGTACTAACACGCACGGCGACGCCTGGACGAAGCTCGAAGCCGAGTTCGAGGCGCGGCTGGCGCGGATGACTAAAGCGGCCATTCAGGAGAAATCGCTCAAGCCACAGGCGGTCTATGGCTACTTCCCGGCCAACAGCGACGGCGACGACCTGATTGTCTGGGACTGGCAGAAGTTCGCCAACGCCAACGGTCATACGCCGGAGACAGTCGAAGTGGCGCGTTTCAGCTTCCCCCGGCAACCGGGCGGTGAATACCTGTGCCTGAGCGACTATTTCGCCCCGGTAGAAAGCGGTCAGGTGGATGTGGTGGCGCTGCAAGTCGCTACCGTCGGCTCGATTGCCACTGAGACGTTCGACGTGCTGGATGCCGATAACAACTACACTGAGGCCTACTTCTTTCACGGGCTGGCGGTGCAGACCGCCGACGCGGTAGCAAACTATGTGAACAAGGTCGTGGTGGCGCGGGAACTCGGCATCCCGACGAACCAGGGCAAACGCTATAGCTGGGGTTATCCGGCCTGCCCCGACCTGAACGACCACGAAACCGTGTTCCGGTTGCTGCCGGGCGCGACGCAGGAACTCGGCTTGACGCTGACGGCGGCTTACCAACTCGTGCCGGAGCAAAGCACGGCGGCGATTGTGGTACATCACCCCGCCGCCAAGTATTTCAGCGTGGGCAGCCTGGATCGTTCCGCACAGATTCTGGGGGAAGCATAACCGGCGGATAAAGAACACATGCGGGTATTCCCTTGTATTTTCATCCATCGCCTGACTCTTACCTGACCGAAGGAATCATGCGATTGTGAATACCTTGTAGATCAAAGAGGACATAACAATGGATGAAACGATGCGGATGTGGGTTGAGGTTTTGTTCAATGTCGCTTATCTGATCGTTGTCTGATCACTGGTGGTTGCTATGCTGCGCTATCAGCCCCAGGTCGCGCCGGAGAATCGCTCACTGAATCGGTTGTTCATTGTCGCTTTCGCCCTGCTGGCTCTGGGGGATACCGGGCATGTGGGTTTCCGCGTGCTGGCCTATGCCCAGGGCGACCTGGATACAACCTTTAACCTACTCGGCGGTGAAGTCGGCCTGGTGGGGTTGGGGGCGCTCTCTACAGCCATCACGGTGACGTTCTTCTATGTGCTGATGCTGGTAATCTGGCACGAGCGCACGGGTAAGCCGTATGGCTGGTTCGGGATGCTGCTGTTTGCGGCGGCGGTGGTTCGCCTGGTGCTGATGGCCTTCCCGCAAAACGACTGGAACAGCAGCGTGCCGCCGCAGCCCTGGTCGCTCATCCGTAACGCGCCGCTCATGCTTCAGGGTTTCGGCGTGGCCTACCTCATCCTGCGCGATGCCTGGCTGACGAATGACGGTGTGTTTAAGTGGATTGGCATCAGTATTCTGGTGTCCTTTGGGTTCTACACACCGGTTATCCTGTTTGTGCAGCAGTCGCCTGCTATCGGCATGTTGATGATCCCGAAGACGTTGGCGTATGTGGCGATTGCGGCGATTGCGTATGTCTATTTGTTCCGCCGGGGTGAACCGGCGGCGCGAGAGACAGCGCGGCAAGGGACATGACAGATACCCGCATATTGGTGGCGAATTGAGACATTCAATACAGCTTGAAGTGAGGGGCAATCCGTCGGATAGAGCCAATAACAACGAAGGCAGAGGTCAATGGCCGCGAATCTGGAGCAAACGAACCTGAAAGAACGAGAGCGCATCTACGGCGGCAAGATCATCGCCGAAGGGGTGTCCTACGAGGATTATCTGGCCGGGAAATATGGTATTCATGCGGAATGGGTTTATGGAGTGGTTATCGCTATGTCGCCGATTAGTGAGCAGCATGATAGTCTCTCGCGTTTCCTGTCAGCATTATTTGATACCTATCTCGAACTTACAACGGGCGGGCGGGTACTACAAGAACCAATGGTCATGAAACCAGCCCCCGACTTGCCAGGACGTGAACCTGATCTTCAGGTGCTGCTGCCGGATAGGATGCACCTTTTACAGAATACACAGGTGGCTGGCCCGGCTAATCTGGTCGTCGAGATCATCTCACCGGAAAGTGGTGCGCGTGACCGGGGTGAGAAATTTCATGAATACGAAAGGGGTGGTGTAGACGAATACTGGCTGCTTGACCCCCTTCGTAAAGAATCTCAGTTCTATGTGCGTGAGGAGGACGGCCTATTCCATAATCGTCTCGTTGTAGATGGAATCTACACCTCTTCTGTGCTGCCCAAACTCAGGCTACACGTGAATACACTTTGGCAGGAAAAACTGCCCACCACCCGTGAAACGGTTCAGTTGGTGGAACAGATACTGGCGGGGTACGAACCGTGAGTAAGCTATTTGAAGAACACGGCTACTTGGAAGAAGATGCCGACCACCTGTACTACTGGCGTGCCAGCACACTCTGGCGGCTAGCGGAGTCGCTGCCGGTACAGGCGCTGCCGCTCGACAGCTTCGACTGGACAAATGAAAATTTCCAGTTCGGGCCGCCCCGCCAGCCGATGTTGTGGCGGGATGTGGGCGACGAGGCGCGGCGCATTCTGAATGCGGATTTGAAGCATCCAATCATTCTCAGCGCGGAAGGGAATGTGATGGACGGGATGCACCGTATCCTGAAGTGTTATGTGTTCGGTGTGCCAACCGTGCAGGCGGTACGGTTCGCCCAGACTCCACCGCCGGATCGCACCATCGCCCGCAGCGATTTACCGCAGGAATAGCATGAGTAGCGGTGGAAATCTCTGGTAAGCAGTTTATGCTCTTCGAGAATTATTGCATGATCGTAGGGGAGAGGTCTGCCTCGCCCATTTTGTGATAGACCAGCGAAATCAAAGGAAACACGGTGACTCTGACTGAATTTATCAAAGCCATGCCGAAGGTGGAACTGCATGTTCACCTGGAAGGCGCAACCCAACCGGAAACCCTGCTTAAACTGGCGCGGAAGCATCATGTCATGCTGCCTGCCGACACGGTAGACGGTCTGCGTGAGTGGTTTGCCTTTCGTGATTTCTCACACTTTATCGAAGTGTACATCAAGATTTCAGAGTGCATGAGGACGCCGGAGGACATCGAGCTGCTCACGCGGGAGTTTCTGCAAGGGCAGGCGGCGCAGAACATTCTCCATAGTGAGGTGACGTACACGCCCTACACCCACTACAAATTCAAAGGGCTGGCATTCGAGGATCAGTTGGCCGCCATCAACCGGGCGCGTGCCTGGGCGGAAGCCGAACTCGGCGTGACGATGGGGCTGATTATTGATATTTCCCGCAATGTCACCCCGGAGGAAGGGCTGGTGACGGCAGAATGGGCGATAAAGCACCGGGATAACGGTGTGATCGCGCTTGGTCTGGGCGGGCCGGAAAACGGTCATCCCCCGGAAAAACACGCCGAAGCCTTCCAGCGGGCGCATGATGCTGGCGTGACCTGTATTCTGCACGCGGGCGAACTGGCCGGGGCGGAAAGTATTCGGGGGGCGCTGACGGTTGGGCACAGTGTCCGTATTGGACATGGCGTCCGCTGCCTGGAAGACCCGGCGCTGGTAGCCGAACTGCGGGAAATACAGATTCCGCTGGAAGTCTGCCCCACCAGTAACGTGTGCCTGAGGGTTGTTCCCAGCTTGGCCGAACACCCCTTGCCCCGGTTGGTTGAAGCGGGGTTATACGTCACGATCAATTCCGATGATCCGCCCATGTTTAACACCACCCTGACCGACGAGTATCTACAGGCAGCGGCGCATTTCGGGTTTGACGTGGACAGGATGGAGAAATTCGCCCTGGATGCGCTGTGGGCGGCGCGACTGCCGGAGTATCGGAAAGCCAGTCTTTCGACCCGATTCCGCGCCGAGTTTCAGGCGCTCCGGCGTGACTTAATGGGCTGGCCGTTCCGGGAGTCCCAGGACTGAAACATTTTTGTTCGATGTCGCCAATGATCTGAACCGTCGAGCCGTTTTAGGAATACTCATATAGGGCATTGATGTCCAAAACGGTTATAAGCGGAGGTGGGTCATGCGGGAGGCGATTACGAATTTTCTGTATGGGCTGCGCGGTGTGTTCGCGCTGCTGCTGGTAATGGTGGCGGTATTCGCGCTGGGGACGCTGGTGATGGACGAGAAATGCCGGGATACACTGAGCCGTAAACTGCCCGTCTATCCCGGCGCGGAAATGCGCTTTGAGCAGCACAACTTCCTGCGGGCGTTCGGCATCGGACAGACCGTTGCCGTCCTGTATACGCCGGATGCCGAAGACGTGGTACGCGAATGGTATCAGCGCACGATTGCCCGGAACGCCAAAGCTGCTCGCAGCGGGGATCGGTTCTGGGGGGTGCCGCAGACGCAGTGGACGGTTGGGCGGGATGACGGCGGCACAGAAACCCAGATCATCCTGCAAGGCGTGTGTATCGGATAAGTTTCGGCGGGTCGTAACCAGAACAAAGGAATCCAGACCATGTCAGAATGGCACATCCCAGAATTCATAAAGCACAAACGCCCGATTACACAGAACATCAACCAGATGTTTGACGAAAAACTCAGCTTTGGGCAGAAGACTGCTGAATGGGTGGCAAAAACAGTTGGTTCCTGGCGGTTTATCATCATCCAATCGGTGCTGCTGGTGTTCTGGATTATCCTCAACTCGATTGCTTTACTCGACCACTGGGACCCATATCCGTTTATTCTGATGAATCTGGTGCTTTCGACTCAGGCCGCTTATGCGACGCCCATTATCATGATGAGCCAGAACCGCCAGGCGGAGAAAGACCGGATGGAAAGCCACAATGACTATCAGGTCAATATGAAAGCCGAGATGGAAGTTCGGGCGATTATGGAGCAACTGGAGGCGCAGACGCGGATGATTGCCGAGTTGCAGGCGATGGTTCTCCATTTACAGGGACAGCGCGACACGGGTGAGTAACACGCGGGGTAAATCCATGATTATTTCCGCCAGCTACCGCACCGATATTCCCGCATTCTATGGCGCGTGGTTCATGAACCGCCTGGATGCCGGGTACTGCCGGGTCGAGAATCCCTATGGCAGTGCGCCGTACCGGGTCAGCCTGCACCCGGAAGACGTGGACGGCTTTGTGTTTTGGACGAAGAACCTCACGCCGTTTATGGAGTCGCTCAAGCCGATTCGGGAGCGTGGCTTTCCGTTCCTGGTGCAGTACAGCATCACCGGCTACCCGCGCCAACTGGAATTTTCGGTGGTGGATTCGGAACGAGCCGTCGCCCAGGTACGGCAGGTTGCGGCCGACTATGGAGAACGGGTGGCAGTCTGGCGCTACGATCCTATCCTGTTTACATCACTCACACCGCCTGACTTCCACCGTGAGAACTTTACCCGCTTAGCGGCGGCATTGGCCGGAGCCGTTGACGAGGTGGTGATTTCCTTCGCCCAGATTTACCGGAAGACCCGGCGCAACCTTGACTGGGCGGCGGCGCGCTTCGGCTTCACCTGGGAAGACCCGCCCGACGCGGTGAAACTGGCACTCGCTGCTGAGTTGGCCGCGATTGCTCATCAACACGGAATGCAACTGACCGTCTGTTCACAAAGTCAGTATGTTGTCCCCGGCGCGGCGGCAGCACGCTGCATTGATGCCGGACGATTGGCGGACGTGATCGGGCGGCCTGTCCGCGCCCCGGTGAAGGGCAACCGCCCCGACTGTGCCTGTCACCTGTCGCGGGACATCGGCGCGTATGACACCTGCCCGCATGGCTGTGTTTATTGTTACGCGGTGCGGGAACGCGACCTGGCACAAACACGCTACCGGCAGCATGACCCGACAGGAGAGTTCCTTTACCCGGTAGCCCAGACCGAAACCGAGCCAGATATTCAGCCCCGATTGTTCTAAGGGAGAACGATGATGTATAACGACCCAGACATCAAGCGGCACAGCCCAGGCAATATCATCCTGGGTGTCATTCTTATTACGATTGGTGTAGTGGTGCTTTTCGTGATAACTGTGACCTTGATTGATGATAAGTGCTATAACGATGCTACGACTTGGCTGCCGGTTTACCCGAATGCGACCGTAACATCGGTCACGTTTGACTACTTCCGAGCGTGGGGTCTCGGCGAAACGGTGATGGAGCTATCCTCCCCCGATGACCGCATCACGGTCAATACCTGGTATGCCAACACGATGGAGGAAATCGGCAAGCAGTATTCCAGCCGGGGCTTAGCCGATACCGACGTGCAAATCCGTAATAACCCGAATGGCGCAGGGAGTCTGATTATCCTGTACAGCGCCTGCGCCAATTCATGAGAACAGTTCGACCATATCTGACCAGGGACAGCATGTTAAAGAGAGAGAGTAACCGAGATGGTCAAGCCGACGTTTAAGGAACGAATCCAGTTGGACAGGCCTATCCTGGGGGATGGGGCGATGGGAACGGCTTTGCACCGAGCCGGTGTCCCGACCAATACCTGTTTCGATGAACTGAACCGGACGAATCCGCAGATTGTCGCCCAGATTCACCGCGAATACCTGGAAGCGGGTGCGGAACTGATCGAAACCAATACCTTCGGCGCGAATCGCTACAAGCTGGCGAAGCACGGGCTGGAAGATCAGGTCACGGCCATTAACACCGCCGGGGTTGACCTGGCGCGGCGCGTGATTCAGGCCAGTTTCCGCGAGGACGTGTACCTGGCCGGGTCTATCGGGCCGCTGGGCGTGCGCCTCAAGCCGTTTGGCCGCGTGAAGTCCGAAGATGCGCGAGCGGCGTTTGCCGAGCAAATCCAGGCGCTGGCCGAGGCCGGGGTGGATGTGCTGCTGATGGAAACCTTCAGTGACCGGTTGGAACTGCTGGAAGCCCTGGCCGCCGCTCAGGAAGTCGCGCCCGGCGTGCCGGTGATCTGTCAGATGACCTTTGCCCAGGATAACCGCACCCTGTTAGGTGACCTCCCGGCGACGGTGGCCCGTGACCTGTATCATGCTGGTGCGGACGTGATCGGTGTCAATTGTGGCGGTGGCCCGGAGCAGGTTTCCCAGATTCTCCATGCCATGCGCCAGGCCGTACCGGAGGCGTCCTGCTCGGTCTTCGCCAATGCCGGATTCCCGATGCAGGTAGGGGAGCGGATGATGTACCCGGCCACCGAAGCCTACCTGGGAGATTATGCGCTCAACTTCAAGGCGCAGGGCGCGTGTGTCATCGGCGGGTGCTGCGGCACGACTCCCGCGCATATTGCCGCCATGCGCCAGGCGCTGGACGATGCGACCCGCCCGCTGCCCCAGGTGGATGTGCTGGAAACCAATGGCGATGAGCATTCTGACGTGGTGGAACGCCCAACTGAACTGGCGCGTAAACTGGCGGTAGGTCGCTTTGTCGTATCGGTCGAAATCGCGCCGCCGCGCAGCTTCGTACCCCAGAAAATGCTGGCCGCTGCCCAACTGCTCCAGGAATCCGGCGCGGATATGGTCAACGTGGCCGACAGTCCTACCGCCAGGATGCGGATGAGTCCCTGGGCGGTATGCCACTTTTTGCAGTCTCGCCTGGGCATTGAAACCGTGCTGCATTTCCCCACGCGCGGGCGCAACCTGCTGCGCGTGCAGGGCGACCTGCTGGCGGCGCACGCCCTGGGGCTGCGGAATCTCTTTGTGGCGATGGGCGACCCCACCAAAATCGGGGATTATCCCGAAGCGATGGACAATTACGATGTGACGCCTTCCGGGTTGATCGGTATCATCAAGCAGCGTATGAACAACGGCGTGGATCAGGCCGGGAACTCCATCGGCCAACCGACGACCTTCACTGTGGGCGGGGCGCTCAACATGAACGCACCCGACCTTGACCGCGAAATCACAGTGCTGCGTAAGAAAATTGACGCCGGAGCGGATTTCGTGATTGGGCAGCCGGTCTATGACCCGCCCGTTGTGGAGCGATTCCGCCAGCGTTATGAAGAAATCGAAGGCCAGCCGTTCACGCTGCCGGTGCTGATGGGCGTGCTGCCGCTCTACAGCCTGCGCCATGCCCAGTTCCTGAACAATGAAATCCCCGGAATCGCCATCCCTGACCCGCTGCTCAAACGGATTGAGGACGCGGGGGATAACGCGCCGCAAGAGGGCATTAAGATCGCCCAGGAACTGCTGTTGAGTATGCGCGACCTGGTGCAGGGGGCATATATTATCCCGGCGTTCAACCGCTTTGAACTGGCGGCTGAGGTGATAGACGTGTTGAAGATCGCCCCAGCCCGCTGATGCCGTGTAGCGGCGCAGGGCAATCGCATCAAATTTGTTCCATGTAAAATGACCTTTTCTGACTCCTCCCCAACCCTCCTTCGAGGGGACGTAGGTCTCCCATCTCAGTCGCCGCAAACGGGGAGGGAGTCAGCCTGAAGCACCAACAAGTCTCCCCTGCTGGCGGGGGAGATTTAGAGGGGGTCAAAAAGGCCAGAAACGTATATCAATGCGGAATTTCTACTTTGATGTAATCTCGCCCTGACGTGCGGCGCAAGTCCACTGCCTTAAGCCCGCATCCTCCGGTATAATCAGGCGGATGTGCTGAATGAACGTTGAATACATGGCGGAATAAACCATGCCAGAAGAACAATATCTTGATCCCGCGCCCCAGACCCTGGTGCGGGATCGCGGGAATGTCCTCAGCGGGTGGCTGATTTTCATCGGATTCGCCAACGCGGTTTCGGTGTACTCGAACGTAATGGCGGGGAATTTTCTCCCGGTGGCCTGGGGTGTATTCGGGCTGGCCTGTGTCATTGGGTTGTGGCGCTGGTACCGGTGGGCGTACTATGGGCTATACCTGGGCTTCCTGTTTAATATCATGCTCGGCCTGGATGCCAATTCGCTTGATAGTGTGATGTACGGGATCATCTTTATCGCCCTGACGTTCGCCCTGATGCAGAATAAGAGAGCCTATCTACGATGAAAGCACCGCGCAACCGCCGCCCGCCAACCCGTAGCAAACTACCGGCCCGCCGTCCCCGCCCGAAACCTGCCACACCGTCGAGCCTGCCGATGCCGCTGGCGTATATCTGCGAGGCCGATGCCGCCGAGGGGCTGGAACATTTCGCCTGGGAGGAACTCAACGACCTGTTCGGGGGACGTGTCGAGCGCATTCCCATGCCGCCCGCGCCGGGTAGACTGCGTTTCCAGTACGTCGGCAACCTGTACCACTTGCTTAAGCTGCAGACCGTCCAGGCCGTCTACCTGTCGCAAACGTTTGCTATCCCCCGCCCCAAAGCCCTGTTGGGCGACCAGCATTTCCGGGCGCTGCTGGCGCAGATCGCCGCTGTCCGTGACCTGTCCCCCGCCGACGCCTACGGGACGTTTTACCTGAGCGCCGCCGGGTCTGAGTCGTCAGTGTTGGGTCGGTTGCGGGACGCTCTGGCGGAGCATACCGGCCTGACGCCATCCACCGAGGAGGGTGATTTACTGGTTCGGCTGCGGCATCCACCCGACAATACCACCGACTGGGAAACGCTGGTGCGCCTGTCCCCCCGCCCGCTGGCGACTCGCCCCTGGCGGGTGTGCAACCGCGAAGGGGCGCTCAACGCGGCGGTGGCTCAGGTCGTGGTGCGGCTCACCCAACCCAAACCAGACGATTCGTTCCTGAATATCGGCTGCGGTTCGGGAACGCTGCTCATTGAACGCTTGGCCTGCGCTCCGGCGGCCAGTCTCGCCGGGTATGACCATGACGCGACGGCGCTGGCCTGTGCTGAACAGAATGCCGCCGCTGCTGGTTATAGTGACCAGATCAAGTTCAACCTGGGCGATGCCCGCGAACTGCCCATCCCCGCCAAAAGTGTAGACGCCATCTGTGCGGACTTGCCGTTCGGCCATCTGGTCGGCTCACACGAGGGCAACATGGAACTGTACCCGGCGTTGCTGGCGGAGGCCGGGCGTGTCGCCAAGCCGGGGGCGCGTTTCGCCCTGATTACCCACGAAGTCCGGTTGATGGAGGCGCTGCTGGAAGACTCGCGTACCTGGCGTATGGTTGAGGTGATTCGGGTGGCATTGGGCGGACTGTATCCGCGCATTTTTGTATTGCAACGGTTGTAATGGTTCTAGTGGTCAGATTTCAGTAGGGGCATGGCAACACGCCCCTACGCTCATGTATCGCTCAGTGCAGCGTCCGAAACTCGCGGTTCGCGGCAGTCACCAACACCGCGAGAAACGTTAGCAGCCCTGCCCCCAGGAACAGTGTCGTCAGGTGATATTCCACCAGCACACCGGCCAGCGTGTTCGCAACCGGTTGTAACCCGGCGGATGAGAACATCAGTAGACTCATGATGCGCCCCATCATTTTCGGGTCGGTACGGACTTGCAGCCAACTGATACCCGTGACATTAAAGATACCACTGCCCAGGCCGATGATAGCGGTGAGCAGTGCCAGACTGGTCACATCCGGCGCGAAGCCCATCCCCGCCACACTGACCGTGAACAGTACCAGCAGCAGGATAAACAGCCGCCCACGCCGCTGAAACTTGATCGAACCCGCCAGCAGTACCCCCAGCACCGACCCGGCGCCAAAGCCGGAGAACATGATCCCCAGCGCTTCCGCGCCGCCGTAGCGCATATCCGCCAGCGTGGGCAGCCCGACACCGAATACCCCGGCCACCGAAAAATCCACCAGCGCGATCATGATGAGCGTTGTTCGCAGCAGTGAGTCGTTCCAGGCGTAGCGCAGCGCCTCACGGATAGCGCTGACCAGTCCGGCAGGGGCTTCCTGGGGTTCACTCTCAGCGGGTATGGATTCGGGACTGGGGGTCACTTTTGCAGCGGGAGCGGTGTTCCGCATTGCCAGCAGCGCGACCGTTGCAACCGCGAATGTCAGCGCATCGAAGCCCAACGCCGCGCCCGCTTGGATACGCGCAACGACTAAACCAGCGACTACCGGGCCGACCAGCATGGCGACACGGGCGGTGATCTGCATCAGGGCGTTACCCGCCTCAATTTCCTCTTTTTCAACCAGCGTTGGCAAGATAGAGCTGTACGCCGGGTAGAAAAAGGCGCTGACAATACCGAAAATGAACACAATCACATAGACATGCCACAGTTGCAGCAGCCCGGTAAGCGCCAGCCCTGCCAGCAGCAGCGTCAGCACGGTGCGTATCCCGTTCGAGTAAAGCATGATGAGGCGGGGGGAGAAGCGATCCGTCACCGCGCCACCCAGCAGCATGAGCGCCGCACGCGGGATACCGGCGACGGCCAACACCGTCCCCAACGCCAGCCCGGACTGAGTCAGATTCAACACCAGCAGCGACAGCGCCACAAAATGGAACTGGTCGCCCAGAATCGAGACACTTTCCCCCAACCACACGAGGACAAAGTTCCTGCTTTTGAGAGGGCGGAAAACAGCCAGCCCGGACCGTGCTGGTTTGACGGCCTCGGCTGTGAGGGGTTCAGCCTGTACAGTCATGCGATGATCCTTTTCTGCTCACGCGGCGCTTTTGGGGTGTTGCGACACCATATAAGAATCAATACGAGCGCCAACACAAACGGTTGCACTCGTATTTTCTCCAGAAGCTATGCGGGGTGAGCGGTTCGTTATGCTGTACCCCTTTTAACGCCCCCGGTGGGGCTTTTGTTCAATACCGCAGGCGATTACCGGCGTGAACCGAGTACCACCGGAACGGTTACGAACTGATTGTTGCGCCACACGGTCAGGTTGACGGTCTGCCCCGGTACGGTGCTGCTGGCAAGGTAGGACACCAGCGAACTCATCCCGGTCAATGGCTGCCCGTCAATGGCGGTGATAATGTCGGCAGTACTGTATACGACTTCGCCATTCACCTGACGTGCATTGCTTGGGTTTTGCAGACCAGCCTGCGCCGCCGGACCGTTGGGGGTGACACTATCCACCACCACGCCTTGCAGGTTGTTGGGCAATCCCATTGCCTCGATCAACGCCAGGGTGATTTCCCGTTCGCGATTCGAGCTGATCCCCAGCAGGCTGTAATTGACCGAGCCGGTGTTGATAATTTCGGTGGCGACGCGCTTCACCAGGTTGCTTGGAATAGCGAATCCGATGCCGGAATTGCTGCGCGACTGGCTCAAAATCTGGGAGTTCACGCCGATCACCTGGCCTTGCAGGTTGAACAGCGGGCCGCCACTGTTGCCGGGGTTAATCGCCGCGTCGGTCTGGACAACCGAACCCACCGAATACTGAGTCAGTCCCTGCAGAGTGCGATCCAGGGCGCTGATAATACCCTCCGTGAGTGTCCAACGCTGCCCGAACGGACTGCCGATTGCCAGTGCCGACTGCCCGATGACCAGGCCGTCTGAATCCCCAAAGGTGACTGGATGAAGCTGCTGTGCCGGGACATTCACCTTCAACACCGCCAGGTCGGAATCAGGGTCAAGGCCGACGATGTCCGCCCGCGTGATCGTGCCGTCGTAGAAATTGACCTCAATTGTGGTGGCTCCGTCTACCACATGGTTGTTGGTGATAATGTAACCATCCTGGTTAATCACGAAGCCCGAACCAGAACTCAGGATCACCCCTTGCGAGTCCGAAAAGCCAGAGCCGGCGCTGCGCGACGACACATTGATCGAAACGACGGAAGGGCTGACCCGCGTATACAGATCGGCCAGCACCTGTTCCTGTGCGGTGAGCGAAGCAAGTGAGGTGGCTTCATACAAAACCTGTACCGGCAGTCTGCCCGTTGTTGCAGTGCTGACAGCTGCCCCCAGAATGGCGACAACCACCACTAATAACCCGATGGCGACCACTACCGCCAAGCGGGACTTTATAAGACGCATCATCGTTTTGCATCCTCTCCCAGACTATAAGTTCTATTACAAATTATAAATAGAAATCTGAGAACAAGCTGAAAGGGATGTTAAACAAACCTCAATATTGAGCGTTTTCAGCGGGGTTGGCTTTACCAGATGGCTTCGATGGGGTCAGTATGAGTCCTTTGCCCTTGATCACACAGATATAGTCAAAAAGCTGATAGATAATATCAGTGGGTGAAGTGGATCAGGTTGTGTTTGGTTGCTGATTTTTGTTTCAATAAACACTTGATATTCGAATCAGGCCGTTGCACAAAAGGAAAAACAACATCACACTAAGGATATTCGCTATGATTGACCCATCATGAAAGATTAGACAATGATGCATCTTGACAACATTCACGCACTCTTATTTGATATGGATGGAGTAGTGATTGACACTCATGCCAGTGTGGAATTCTTTTGGAATCAGCTTGCACGTACACATCAAGTCACTTTGACAAATGAAGATTTTGAGCGTTTTATACATGGTACACAGTCTCGTAGGACGCTCAAACAATATTTCCCAATGTTAAATGCAGGCGAAATGCAAAAGATTGAGCAAGACATTGCTATTTACGAAGATAACCTCACATATCAACTCGTGGCGGGCGTGTTAGACTTCCTGAACCTACTCAAGCAGCATCATATTCCAACTGCCTTAGTCACTAGCGGCAAACAGCGTAAAGTCGATTCAGTATTTGCTCAATTTGACCTCGCTGACAAATTTGATGCGATTGTAACAGCTGATGTGATTAGTAGAGGAAAACCACATCCTGATTGTTATGAACTGGGTGCGAAAAAACTATCCGTATCACCCCAAAATTGTATTGTGTTCGAAGATTCGCTTAGTGGAACTCATGCGGGATTATCGGCCAGAGCGCAGGTAATTGGGGTTGGAAAAACAAGTATCTTGCTTGACATTGGCGCTGTAACTGTTATTCCGAATTTTGTCGATTTTTCTGTGAAACATTCCGACCCCAAACAAATCACATTATTATTACCAGGCAGTGGCGAATTGACCTTGATACGTCGATTTGATACATAAAGACAGTTGACATCTCTGAATCATGGGGCAAATCAATCTCCTAAATATTTCTTCAACTTCATAACCTGCATTTCGTGGAACATTCATCACAGCCATTAACAATCTCCAGGTTTGAAGTTATTGGGTGTAGTACTATGCCCTCTTCTCTTTATCTATGCGTCGCACCAAATTTCAGCTATGGAAACACAGCTACAGCGAACAGGAGTTTGTCTATCGGGTGGATGCCCGCATGTGTCGGGTGGTAGGGCATCAGCGACTGCTTGTGCTTATCCCGCGCCATCTAACTGAATCACCGCATGGGTCAGCCAGGGCAGCGGCTCATCATCCACACCATAGATCACATGCAGGCGGCCTACGCGAAAGGTGATGGGAGCATAATCTGGGAATAGGGTCACTTTTCGTTCCGCCGCACTGTCGAAGATGCCCACTGTCATATGCGGGGTCGGCGTGTTGCCGTGTGCGCCTCGGTAGGGTGGGCATTCGGGGAAAACCGCAAAGATGCGCTGGCAAAGCGCCTGAATGGGCTGTGGGTTGGCGGGCTGCATGTAGGTAATGGTGGTGAAATGGCTATACCCCTGCATAGTGATGTCGAACGGTGCAACGTTCGCGCAGAGGGATGTGAGTTTCCGACAGGCGGCATCAAGGTCGGGAACTGGCACAAACGGATACAGAATCGTGATGTGCGGTGGCACACGCACGAAGTCATCCGGCGCATACCGGCGCATCAGAGGGGCAGCGTGCGCCTGCACTTCGGGTGGCGCGAAGGTCACAACAGCGGTGGACAGTTCAGACATGATTTTTCCCCTTACACTTCCTGATTACGCGGGGGAGCAAGTCATCAGTGGTCAGTTTTCAGCCATCAGTCAATCGCCACTCAGGGAGCGAACGGGTACTTCTCTCTATCTCCCCCTTTTCATCCGGGTGAGATAGCAGGATGATACAGTAGCCGGGGAGGGCTGCGGACCCTCCCCAGATGGACTCATCAATGCGCTTTTCAGTTCGCCCCTAAACCATACTTCTCAGCACCGGCTTTCAAAAACTTGAAGCCCTCTGTAGAAAGGACGGCTGGCCCCTGATTAGGCGGACGCCAGAGACAGGTCGCCGCTGCCAAATCCGGGTTGATTGCCGCGAAGGACTCCAGGACGAGATGCCCGTCAAATTTCGCATCGGCCAGTCCACGCCAGACTTCATCCCAGTTCACCGTGCCGGAACCCACCAGCCCGCGATGGCTCTCGCTCATGTGGATATAGTCCAGCACGTCCGCTGTGTTGACCAGCGGTGTATAGAAGCCTTCTTCCTCAATATTCATGTGATAAGTGTCGGCATGAAGTTTGAGGTTATCCACGCCCACCGCCAGGATTGTCTCGCGGGTATCGGCCAGCGAATTGTACAGGTAGGTTTCGTAACGGTTGCAGGCTTCCAGCGCCAGGGTGATGCCGCGCCGTTTGGCCTCGGCGGCCACGTCTTTCAGCACGTCCACCACCGTCTGTCGTTCCTGCGCGGTTGGAGGTACACCGGTCAGCGTGCCGAGCGAATAGGCAATACAGCCCCCCAGGTAACGACTGCCGACGGCTTCCACCTGCACCAGCGCCCGGTAGAGAAAATCTCGCGCCTTCTCCGGTTCATCGGGCAGGTGGGCATCCTTGGGAAGCACCAGCGAGCAGGTGGCTTCAATCCCGGCCTTTGCCAGCGTTGCCCGGTGCGAAGCCGCATCAAACGTGTCGGGATTCAGCAGCGGGATTTCGATCAGGTCAAACCCGACCTTGCCCGCCTCCGTAATCGCGTGATTACCGCTGTCCGTCGTCCAGTCACCAATCCATACGAAAGCATGTGCGCCAAACTTCATCATATTGTTCCTTTCACAAGCTACTGCCGCCGGTGTGCCAGTTGGTGAAAATCCTGTTTCAACCGGGGGTAGAGCGCCGAATACTGTTCAAAAAGTGCCTGGTAAAAAGCCTGATTCGCGGTGTTGGGGGCTGTCTCCGGCCCAAGCTGCACAACCTGGGCGCAGGCGCTGGCGAAACCGGGATACACGCCAACACCTACTCCCGCCAGCAGTGCCGCACCGATACTGGCCTGTTCTGTCAATAGGGTTTGCCGCATGGGAACGCCGAAAATGTCAGCCTGGATTTGCCGCCAGACCGGGCTTTCCGCGCCGCCACCTGCCGCGATAACCATCCCAACCGTACCACCGAGGGAGAGGCTGATTTCTAATGCCTGACGCAGCGCAAACGCGACGCCCTCCATCACCGCCCGCGCCAGATGCCCGCGTGTATGATAGCTGCTCAGGCCGATAAACGCACCACGCGCTAACGGGTCCATGTGCGGCGTTCGTTCCCCGGAAAGGTACGGCAAAAACAGCAGTCCATCCGCGCCGGGGGCGACTGCCGCCGCCTCACGACTGAGTATTGGGTAGGCGTCAGGGACACCCCCCAGCCCAGTCATTTCACGCAGCCAGCGCAGCGATAAGCCCGCCGACAGAATCGCACCTTCCACATAGTATAGTTCCGGTACGGCATGGATGAATACATGCAGTCGCGGGTCGGTTCTGATTCCGGTGTTGGTGGGCTGAACCGGCACGAATACCTGCCCGCCGCTGCCCGTCGTCACCGATGCGTTGCCGGGTCGAATCAACCCATTCCCAATCGCCTGCGCCGGTTGATCGGCACACCCGGCCACAACCGGAATCCCCGCTTGCAGCCCCATTTCCTGGGCGGCGGTGGGCAACAATGTTCCAGCTACCGCTGTGGAGGAGAGGACTTCGGGGAAGATGGTTTCCGGCAGACCAACGGCCTGTAAAATCGGCTTCGCCCACTTTCGCCCGGCAATATCAAAAACGCCGCTGCTGGCCGCGTCGCTGACTTCCGTTGCCGCCCGCCCGGTCATTTTCAGCCGGACATAATCCTTAGGGAAAACAACCTGGTGGGTCTTTTCGAGCAGCGCCGGTTCGTGCTTTGCCAACCAGAGCAGCGTCGCGCCCATGAATCCGGTGGCGGGCAGTGTCCCGGCCAGCTGCGCGTAGGCCGCCGCGCCGAGCGGGGCGACCAGTTCCTCACATTCCGCCGCACTCCGCTGGTCAGCCCAGATAATGGCCGGATGCAGCGGTTGATTGGCCGCGTCCAGCAGAATCGTGCCGTGCATCTGCCCGCTGAAGCTGATGGCGACCACGTCATCGCGTCCGGCCTCAGTCACGATCTGTCGGGTCGCCTTGACCACCGCCGCCCACCAGGTTTCCGGGTCTTGCTCTACCCGATCCGGCGCGGGTCTCAGCACCGGGTATTCCTGGCTGGCAACCGCGATCAGGCGAGCCGAATCCACATCAAAGAGGATAGCTTTCGCGCTCGACGTTCCGACATCTAATCCCAGTAGGAGGGTCATATCTCGTTTTCACCAGAATAACGCATATCGATTGCGTAAAACCCCATTGTACTGCAATCTGTTGCCTGATTGCCTGAATCCGACCCTCGCGTCATAATGGTGGGGGGGAGGATTATTCATGGCAAAAGTTTTCGTTTCCTACCGGCGGTCAGACAGCCGTAAAGATGCGGGGCGCATCTACGATCACCTGCTGGATGCGTTCGGCAAAGACAACGTGTTTAAGGATGTGGACAGCATCCCGATTGGCACGGATTTCCGGGGTGTGCTGCGGGAGGCCATTACCCAGACTGACGCGCTGCTGGTCATCATCGGCGCACAATGGCTGAACGTGACGGATGAGAACGGTCAGCGACGCCTGGATGATCCGAATGATTTTGTCCGATTGGAGATTGTATCGGCTTTACAGCAGCCGCACATCCGTGTGATTCCAGTGCTGGTGGATCACGCCACCATGCCCGCCGCCGACGACCTGCCAGAAGACATGCGTGAATTGACCTACCGGAATGCAACGGTGATCCGTGATGACCCGGATTTCAAGCGCGATGTAGACAAACTCATTTATGCGTTGAAAGAGGTGTTCGCCGCTGCCGATGTGCCGGAACCAACTACTCCACAGGCTGTCGGGACATCCGGGATACGCGGGCGATGGGGCATTCTGGCCGGGGTGGTTGCAGTATTGGCAGTGGCGATAGTCGCCATCAGCCTATTGAACCCTCAGCCCGCCACACCCGAATCTTCCCCAACACCCATAGCGACGGCAACGGAGACCGCCCGTCCCCAGAATCTCACCACCGTGACAGCGATCAGTCAGTTAGACACTACCGTAACCGAGGCGATGTTACAGCGCACAGTAGACGCACTGGAAACCCGCAATGCACAGGTGTTTGCAGAGAGTACCGCCACCGCCCAGGCTATTGGCAGGGCGCTCCCACCATCAACTGAAGTGGCAATCCAACGACTGGATACTACTGCAACTGAGGCGATGTTGCAGCGCACGGTAGATGCGCTGGAAACCCGGAACGCACAGGTATTTGCAGAAAGCACCGCCACCGCCCAGGCCATTATAAGTACAGCTGCTCCGACTTCCAGTGAGGCTGTCGTATTGACTCCCGTCACAGCGAACGCGGACTGGACGCCGGTTGAGCGCGACTTTAACGGTGTGGCAATGGTGTTGGTTCCGGCAGGGTGTTTCGAGATGGGTTATGACGGGGGGGATGATGACGAGACGCCGATTACCTCAATTTGTTTTGATGCGCCATTCTGGATCGATAAATACGAAGTCAGTAATGAGCAGTTTGTGGAATTAGGTGGACAAGCATCCAATTCAAGCCGCTGGGTCAGCATCCCCAATCGGCCAAGAGAGAGTGTCACCTGGTTCGAGGCCCGTGACTACTGCAACCTGCGTGGAGGTCGCTTGCCGACAGAAGCTGAATGGGAATATGCGGCCCGCGGGCCGGACAGCCTGAAATATCCCTGGGGCGACCAATTTGCGACGGATAATCTAGTTTACAGGGGCAATTCAGATTTTCGCACGATGGCAATTGGCAGCCGATCCGGTGGGGTTTCGTGGGTTGGCGCTTATGACATGCTGGGCAATGTCTGGGAGTGGGCCAGCAGTATTTATGTGAGCTATCCCTATGATGCGGTGGATGGTCGTGAAGATATGCAAAGAATCACGGTTTCACGAGTACGTCGCGGTGGATCATACTATAACTCCGAGGAGTTCCTGGATCGGACAGGCGCGGCGGAACGGCAAGGCGAGGAACCTTCGGCATATAGTGACGATCTCGGCTTCCGCTGTGCAGTGGACGCAGCGGAATAACGGGCATTATAAGCGGAGATTCTAGTGGGTAAGCACATGCCCGGTATAACAGCAATCAGGGTTTCACGCCATCTGTGCTTACGAGACTTGTTTTAGGCCTCATTATCGCTTTCAGCCAGCAGGTAATCCCGCAGCGCCTGCAGCCGTTCATCCCAGGCAGCGTTAATGGATTCCACCCACGAAACCGTTTCCGCCAATGGCTCTGGGTGAAAGGTGTAGATGGTTTCGCGCCCTTCGTGTTGGGTCGAAACCAGCCCCGCATCCTCAAGAATCCGCAGATGCTTGGCGACGCCCTGCCGCGTGATGGGGAATCGTTTCGCCAGCTCGGTAGCGGTCTTATCGCCTTCAATGGAGAGTGTTTCAAGGAGCTGCCGCCGGGTCGGGTCGGCCACCGCCCCGAAGACATCCTGCTCTTTAAGGGTCATTCTGTCTCCGATGTTGAGATATAGTGCGTCAGTTCTTCCAGTTCCGCCGTCCAACCGCTGGTGTTCTCCGTCAACACATGCGCCCGCGCCGGGTCAGGTAGAGCCGCAAATCCGGTTTCCGTCACGGTGAGGCGTGTTCCTCCGGCAACCGACTTCAGTGCAAAAGTCACCACCGTACTGTTCGCTGGGGTCAACGGGTCGGTGTATGGGGTGGGCTTGGCGTGCCAGCGGAAGGCAAAGCGGGATGGCGGTTCTATACCCTCGATCACACCCAATGAAACCGCGCCGCTCTGCCACACGAGTCGGATGGGACTCCCCACTTCGGGGCGAAACTCACATTCGGATGCGAACCACTTACACAGTTCTACCGGGTTGGTAATCGCCCGCCACACGCGCTCACGGGATGCCGGTAGCAGGATGTTGCGCTCGATTTGGTCTACTGTTGCCATTTTCCCACACTCTTCTCTCGTAATTACTCTTTTCAATGAGAATATAGCACGAAAATACACTATACGCAACCAAATAGTTGCATAATTGCGCGACTTGTTGTATGATATACGCAACTGAATGGTTGCATATTGAGAGGTGTAGTAATGACTGCTTCCGCTTATGACTGGACACAATTCACCCGCCGTATCTTCATCCAAGCTGAAATTGAGCGAGTTTTCCGAGCCTGGGCTGTGCCAGCCGAAATTATACAGTGGTTCGTTGCTCAGGCCGATCATACCGCGCCGGATGGAGCGCATCGCCCGGCAGACACGATAGCAATTCCCGGCGATGCGTACGCCTGGCGCTGGCATCAGGACGCGGCGACACAGGGGGAAATTCTGCGAATCGTCGAAAACACCCTGTTGCAATTCACGTTTGGCAAAAATAACAATGGTGAACCAATCATTGTGACGGTCACGTTTCAACAAAACGGGGATGAAACGATAGTGGAACTTCGACAAGACAATATCACGGATACCCCAACTGACCGCGTCAGCTGGCACTTAAGCTGTAACCTCGGCTGGAGTTTCTTCATGACGAACCTCAAGGCCTGGCTAGAGCATGGTATTGACCTACGGGAAAAAAACCCGGAGCGTGCCTATGAAACGCGGGCCATCAGCTTATAAAGTGGGGCATCTGGTAGGGATACATCGTAAGGTGAATTCCGGGAGGGTGAGGAAACCAGCTGGGCGTCCCTACGAATTGGAACGCCGTGTTAATTTCTTAAACGCATATCAAGCGAAAGGGCAGATCCTTTTGTGCGGGAAGGAGGGTCGTAATCCCGATTTCAGCTATCTAGGGATAAGACACGCTCAATCGACACACATTTTCTCGCGAAATTACTTCAAGCTCGATCTGATCCTGCATTTGAGCCGTGCTAACGGATATCGAACAGAAGAAGCACATCAACAAAATGGAGAGTCGCATGTTTTCACCTGCTTCACGTAGTCAATCAGGGCGTACTGGTTGCATTAGTGTGGCTCATAATCCAACAAAAAACCGGCAGCCATCACGCTGCCGGTTTGAACTCAGGACAATGTTCGGGTCACGTCCTGCTGTGCTGGAAGGACAAAAGTCTAGGCGAACATCCCACAAGCTATATTTCCCCTGAATTTCTACGACAGATTGCATTTCCTCAACGCGCAAAACTCTTGCGTTTCACGAACTCGGATTTAGTTTCATCCCCCCTCACCACCTTGAAGGCTCGCTGCTCGTGCCAGCAAGACTCCCGCAAAAAGTGTATCACGCTTTCGCGAAGTCCTTGCCAGCCCAGTGATTTTCATCCAAGTATCGAGTAAGAGAGGAAATGGCAATGACTCGCATCTTCGTGTTCACCAACCACAAGGGGGTGTCGGCAAGTCGACATCCGCCACCAATACCGCCGTCGGTATCGCCTCCATGCTGCGCCGTGCTGGTGCATCCAACGCCCGTGTCCTGCTCATTGATACCGATAGCCAGTCCCACGCCACACTCGTCACGACAGGTACAAAGGACTTCGGTGCTGACGCCATCTATACATATCTGCTGATTTTCCAGTGACCCCCGCGCTGAGGACTTCGAATTGACCGCCAAGGCGCTGCTGAAGTCCTACAAGGCCGGGGATACCCTGCGAGCAGCGACCCGTAGGTGCGCACTGTCCAGACCGGCAGCGGCGACAAAAGCAGGCATCCTGCACCGCCAGATTGAGCGCAACCCGCTGCATCCAGGTGCCGCAGGGCAAGGATATCAACGAATTATACCTGCTGATCGGGTATGAGATGGTACAGAAATGAGTAGAGGAAAATCTATACGATGATGGTTCCAAATAAGGGACACCAACTCAATTTATAGATGGGAAGGGCTGTGAACAAGTCACTTGCTATTCAGGATGAGGCTTGGAATCTTTCATCATGAGATGCACGCTGGCCGTTCGAAACGCTCTTGGTAGCGCCAGGATTCGAGGCTGTGAGCCGACATAGCGTTCCGCATCCTGGAGTGCTTCCGCGAAAGTGGCGCGGGTTTTCATGCCCATTGAACGCGCATAGCCTGGTTCATAAGCTCCAACAATATACGTCGCCGCTGTGTGCATTTCCGTAATGTGTCCGCACGCGATCATTGAGAATGCGTGATAGGGATGATAACCATATCCGAAACGGAACTTCTTCACATATTCGGCATTATTGGCAAAAAGCTCGCCGTACTGCTCCACATCCGGCAGGGTGTTATGGTAATCGCTCTGGAATAGGTCATACAGTTCTCGGTACGATGGGAATTCCTCATCATGGAAATAACCGTTGCAAATGGATGCACAGATAATCACAAAATTATCACGCATGACCCGGCGATGGCGAATTACCTGTGCGCCAATCGCCTGGTAAATCAGAATTGGGTTCGTGCCGTGTCCGTTGCCATAATGAAATGCCTGCGGCATCCCGAATATCATGATGTCATATTTCTGTTCCGCCCAGGGGACGTAGGTTCGTTTGTTCGCCACATCCCATGAAAGCGGCTGCATTTCCTTGCCATAGCCGGAAAACACCGCGATCTGGCGCATCTGTGTATCCAGTACGGCATCGCACATGAAGAATTTCTTCCCCATCTGCTTTTCCATGTGCTGCCCGATGGCATCAAATTTTCGACGCATCAGGCTGTGATGGCTGACTGTCGTGAAGTCCTCACGGTGCATGACATGGGGAACATGATGCCCAGCGATGGAACGCCAGTGAGTCAGGCCAGTCGCACAGTGCTTATACCCACCGGAATAGCCGCCGTAGGGATTGCCGAGCGTGTGACCGACGAGGACAGCAAGGTCGGACTCAAAAACTTCACGATTCATGATGACCGGATCGTTCAGTTCGCTCTTGCCCAGGTCAACCAGGTTATCCCAATCTTCACTGTCGTGGTTATAGATTTGTCCTGTCCACCAGTAGCGGTCAAAGATTCCATCGCCCAGGATGTGCCGGATCTCCTCTTTCGTGTTTTTCCGGTGCAGACCGGTGCTACACACCAGGCGGATGTCTTCTTGACGGACTCCGGCTTTGAAGCATTCTTCTAATATGATGGGGATCGATACCTTACGGTGAGAGGTTTCATGAAAGCCACCTTTCACCTTATCAGGGAAGACAATCACGACTTTGGACCCTGCTCCTACCTGCCTAGCTATTGATTCCATCCCAATCGGGTTGAGGATGGAGTCCCTTGTCGCAGTGATCGGGTCATCCAGGCAAGGCGGATCGGGAACGGTTTCCCCAGGGATAAAAACATCGGCATCATCTGGGAGCTGCGCCTCCATATACCCCTGACCATATTCAAATGCTACGGTTTTCATTGGCTTCGCCTTTCGCAGAAAAAATGACCTAATTTTGCATATCCATCAGCACTTTAAGCGCGTTTGCGCCGCTGCTGAGTTCACTGAGACTGACTTGGAGTTCATCCAGTGGCCGGATGTTGGTAATAATGGAATCAAGCTGAACAGTACCCGATGCCGCCAGTTGAATCCCCTGGCTGAAATCCTGATGATCGTACAGCCGGGTTGGAATCACCGTAATCTCACGCCAGAATAATTTGAAGAGATCAACCGCCGGGGGCGTGGCGAAAATGCCGGTAATCATGATGCGCCCATGCACACGGGGCAGCTCGGTCATGAGGGCGGCGGCACTGGGGTGGCCCGTCACTTCAAAAACAGCGTCACAGCCCTTCCCGCCTGTTTTCCCCAGGACAATCGATTTCAGATCCGCTTCAGGGGGACTGACCACCTCAAACCCGAAGTGGGTGCGCAGACGATCAATCCGGTATGGATTAATTTCTGCCACAATGACATCCCCGCCCGCCGCCCGCGCCACCAGGGCCACCAGTGTTCCGATTGGGCCGCCACCCAGCACAACCACTGATTCCCCAGGCATAATCTTTGCCCGGCGCACAGCATGGCAGGCAACAGCCAGCGGTTCCATCAGCGCGCCATGTGTCAGGGAGAGCGCATCGGGCAGTTTGTGAACCGTCCTGGCGGGAACTGTCCAGAAGCTTTGAAAGCCACCATTGGTGTCCAATCCCAGCACCTTAAGCCCTTCACAAACATACCAGAATTCGGATGATTGTTGTTCTTCAGGACAGTTGCACGGTTCAAGTGGCATGACAGTAACGCGATCACCGACGGAAAAATCTGAAACGTTAGCACCAACCGCCGCCACTGTCCCCGAAATCTCGTGACCCATGATCTGTGGAATCGTGACTCGATGGCTCATCGCACCCCGGAAGATATGCAGGTCAGTTCCGCATATACCCCCATAAGCCACCTGAATCTGAATATCATCATTGCCCGGCGCAACAGGCTGGCATGTGCCAATTTCAATTGTGCCGTTACCTGAATAATATGCGGCCTTCATTGAAGCATCGCCCTTCTTCCATCTGAACAGATTAATATACCGGGTGCAGACTGATAGGCATGGCTAGTTAATGACGGATTGCGCTTGCAGAGTCCGGATTTCTTCCTCACTGTACTGTAATTCACGCAGCACCTGGACAGTATGTTCGCCCAGTCGCGGCGGCGGAATCCGGTAAACCAGTGGTGTATCGGACAGATGCACCGGGGTAGCGATGGATTTCAGCACCCCAAGAGCAGGATGCTCTAATTCGACAATCATGCCGCGTTCAATCAGATGCTCATCACTCAACGCCTGGTCAATCGTGTTGATACGCCCGGCGGGGACACCAGCAGATCGCAATTCACCCAGCCATTCATCTACAGGACGGGTCTTGATGATTTCCTTGACGACAGGCATTAAAATTTCATGGTGCTTGACCCGGTTGGCGTTCTCAATAAAGCGTGGATCAATTGCCAGGTCTTCGCGGCCAACCAGCTTACAAAAGGACTGCCAGACATTGTCCGATCCCACACCCAGGATGAACCAGTCCCCATCAGCGCCCTGGACGGCCTGATAGGGCGTAATCTGTGGATGCTGATTGCCCCTGCGTTTGGGATTCTTGCCGGTGGCGAAATACTCCCCTGCATAGTTGTCCAACCAAGTAATCTGCCCTTCCTGAAGCGATTGGTCTAGAAACTGCCCTTTGCCGGTCTGCTCGCGTGTATACAACGCAGTGAGAATGCCGATCAGCGTAAACAGGCCGCAGGTTAAGTCCGCGATGGGACTCAGGAAGCGCATGGGGGCGCCGTCCACTTCACCAGTAAGGGACATCGTACCTGATTCGGCCTGTGCTACCAGGTCATAGCCCGGTTGGTCGGCACGTGGGCCAGTACGCCCATAGCCGCTGATCGAGGCATAGATCAGGCGCGGATTAAGTGCGTTGAGCGTTTCATAATCCAGACCATACTTCTGGAGTGCGTGACGGGTGGCAAGATTTGTGATAAATATGTCAGCAGATTCCACCATCTGGTGCACAATCCTCCGCCCCTGGTCAGATGCGATATTCAGAGCCACGCCTCGTTTGTTCCGATTCACGGACAGATAATAAGTGCTTTGATCCTGAATATAGGGGGGGCCCCACTGTCGAGATTGGTCACCAACTCCTGGGCGCTCGATTTTGATCACATCTGCACCAAGATCACCGAGCATCATGGCACAGTACGGCCCGGCGAGCGCCTGGGTCTGGTCAATTACACGAATTCCTGATAACGGTGCATTTTTCATTTTGCGTTTTCCTCATATTCGGGATTTTGCGGTTCTGATCCATGCCAGCAAAGCAACTACTACAGCAGCCAGTGTGCAGCCTATCCACAGGTAAAATACGGCAGTCCAGCCAGAGCGCTCTGCCAGAGAGCCAACAACTGTCCCGGCTAGGCCCCCTGCCACGCTCCATATAGCGGTAATTAATCCCCCAGCAGATGATACGCGGTCAGCGGTCACCAGGAGCATGGGCACGGTACTCAGGGCCAGCGCCGCTATACCGCTCGCCAGCATGACTGCTCCCAGCAGTGCAATAAACTGAATCAATGCAGTGGTTGTGCTGCTAATCAAGAGACAAATCAGCAGCCCCAACAACACCTGTGTGAGGGTTAAAAAGAGACTCGACTGCCGTGCCAGCAGGCGTCCTGCCAGCAGCATCCCCGGTATGCCGACCAGTGGAACAAGAGCCGTCAGTATCGTGTTGATGGAATTCGGCAAAAAGTCAGTGCTCTGGATAAAAGTTGGCAGCCAGATAAGGAATCCGATGTAAACGAATCCGATGAAAGCCGCGATCAACAGAGCCGGAAAAAGCTGCCGAATATCCGCTATAACGGCGCTCAGGCTGGATTGCTGGCGAACAAGGGGTCGCTGTTCGGAATCCAACCCGGTCAATCTCCAGAAAAGCGCAATTCCCAGCAGCAGTACCCCCGGCACGATAAAGGCCAAGCGAAAGTCACCAATGGTGATTAGTAACGCGGCCAGTCCCCAGGCCACCGACGTGCCTACCTGGAAGCTCATTGAGAAGAGCGTTGAAATACGGCGTTTCTGGCTGCCCGGAATGTGTGAGGACAGGATACGCAGCATCGGCCCCCAGCCCATGGATTGGGCAAAGCCGTTCACACCCCAGAAGATAACCATCATGCCCAGCGATGTTTGCATTGCAAATCCGATATTGGCGGCGGCAACCAACAGCAGCCCTGCCAGAACGACTTTATGCGGCCTGACCAGGCTGCCAACCTGCCCATTGATAATCTGCCCCGCAGCGTAGCTCCAAAAAAACACATTTCCGAGGATTCCGACTTCGCCCAGGCCGATTTTCAATGATCCCGCAATCGCGGGCAGCGCCGGGCTGAGGTTGAGGCGGCCAAGATAAAAGGCAGCGTATATCCCCCACATGATCGCCACATTCGTAATCTGCTGTCCGGAAAGTGCGTTACCAGGCTGCTGCGTACCTTCTTTCATATATTGACGCCATCAAGTTGAAGGTAGTCTGCATAGGGTACCGGTTCCACCAGATGCAGCTTTTTCCAGGCCGCAAATTCCATCAATTCATCCGTCACATCACCAATGCCAACTGCGAAGTGATGCTCATGCCCATGTACTGTCAGCGTATTAATCAAGTCCCAGGGTTCGATCACCTTCTTATTGAGTTCAAAACGATCAAACCAGCCGCGTGTACCGTCAAAACCCTTCAATTCATGCTCAATGATGCTGGCTCGCAGCACAAGAACTCTGGAACCATCGTCGCCCAGATAGGTGATGGTCGTATCTTCTTGCGGCGCAAATATCAGGTCGCCCGCCACACCATAGGGCAGGTCGCCTGAATGGCGGCCCAGCATGACATGATCCACCCACTTAATGCCCGCATCATTCGCAAAGTGACGTGGGGTGACGCCACAGTGGAACATCATCATGCTGCGGGTTTTTGGGTCGAGCGCCGCCATATCCAGCAGGGTTGATGATTGACTGCTGTCAGTCAGGATGTTCAACAGATACATACTGATTGCACCCTGTAAGTCTCCCTCGCAAGATACTGCGATGCCGTCTTCACTGCCCAGCCAGCTATAGGCCATACAGGGCACAATCCGGTATAGCTCCTGGATTTTAGACCAGCACTGTACTGCCAGCGCGTCGTATCCGTGTTCTTCTGTCATCTCCTTGAGCGCGAGGTAGACCCGGGTCACACGCTCAAAGGCCGTGTCTGAACTGACGGTCACGGCGGTGGCGGCGGCTCGCATCGCTTTTGTGGTGGTGGCTACAGCCGAGGCTGACTGCGCTTCCGCCCGGCGCACCAGTTCCGCCATTTCGTGTTCGCCGACGTGCACGCCTAGATGTTCATTTAACTGGCGTGGGTCAACCAGCATATTGTAAAAACCGGGCGAAACCCCGCCTATCCAACCGATGCGGGCATGTTCTATATTTTTGACCGCTGTCAACGCCCGGACAGTGACCCTGAAGCGGCGCTGAAACATCTCCGAATCAACGTGATCGTAGAACCACTTAAACGGAATGTCCCGGTGGCGCAGATACCGCTTGAGGATACTGGCGTGTTCGTTCAGGGCGACCAGCGAATGGAGCTGCACTTCACCCTCCAGCGCGGGATCGGGCAGCGACCACAGGCCAATACGCGGGGCGATATCCACCAGCGGCAGCAGTTGATCTCCGACACTGATTGACGTATTCTGAACCAGCAGAAAATCTATATCCTGGTCTTTGAGCCGGTTAGCGGCCTGGACAGCATCAGCTTCACTGGCGATCACTGTTTCAATTGGGACGAGCGTGAAATCCCACTCCTGGGCGAGTTTCTGTAGTCCGTCAATGCTGCGGTTACGGTAATCGAGTTTCTCCGCAAAATAGGCCGGCAGGGACAGGCCGACATACGCGACGCGAAGCTTATGTTTTGCCATCGTCTTTGCCCTTCCAATAGTCGTGCATGGCTGAAAACATCAGGGCGACTGATTGCGCGCCAGCATCCATGTGGCCGACAGCGCGTTCCCCTACATACTGTGCGCGCCCGTGCCGGGCTGTCATTTCCGTCGTGGCGTTTGCGCCCTGTGCAGCAGCGGCAGCGGCGGCTCTTAAAGCCTGCTCCATCGTTTCCCCCTGGGCCACGCTCTGCCGCAATGCGGCGACTGCCGGGGACAGGGCATCTACCATCGTTTTGTCCCCCGGCGCTGCCTTGCCCCGCTTCATCACGCCATCGTTCCCGGCCTGCCACATCGCCGCGAACTGCTGGAGCGTAAGTGTCTCAACATCTTTGACGGTCATTGCGGCCTGCACAAACAGCGTGCCAAACAACGCGCCGGATGAACCGCCCATCCGATTCATCAGTGTCATGCCGGTCAGACGCAGCACGTCAAACGGAGAAGCTGCGCTTGCTGTCTGTTCCGCCGCCGCCGCGAATCCGCCGCTGATGGTGGTACCGTGATCGCCATCACCCAGGGCGGAGTCAAGCGCGTTCAGCATGGACACGTTTTCAGCAATCGTGGCACTGATGGCCGTAATCATGCCGCGCAAGTCGCTGGCTGTGATCGTCATGGCTGTACAATCCTCACATTCGCGCCGATGGCGGGCGCATCCCATAAGGCTTTGAGTTCGTCATCCACCCGGCATAGTGACAGGGCAAAACCCGCCATTTCCTGCGTGGTGGCATACGGGCCGATGTATGTCTTGTAGACTGCGATTCCGGCTTCCTGAAGCCGCTGGGCGATTCGCCGGTTCAGGATAAACAGTTCCATCTGGGTCATACTGCCGCTGTTGTTCAGGAAGACCAGTACTTCATCGCCTGCCTGAAAGGGTAAATCTTCCAGAACAGCCGGTAGCATAATGTCAATCGTCTGATCGGCGGAAACCAGTTTGTGGCGTCCCTGACCCACTTCACCATGTACCCCCATGCCGACTTCAATTTCATCGTCCGGCAGTTGGAACATGACCTCACCGGAAACAGGATTCGTCCCGGAGGTGATCGCGACGGCCAGGGTTCGGGTGTTATCGCGGATTTTCTCCGCCATTGCCTTGCATTGGGCCAGCGTCGCATCGGTTTCGGCATAAGCGCCCAGCATCTTCCAGACGAAAAACAACCCGGCAGTCCCCCGCCGTTCGGCTTCACGGCCTTTGGGCGCGCTGGAAATATCGTCATAGAGGACGACCATCTCCACCTGCTCCATGCCTTCCATCTGGCACAGTTCCAGCGCCATTTCCGCATTCATCAGGTCGCCAGCATGGTGCGATACACACACCAGTACACCCGCGCCATGATCCGCCGCCTTAATCCCGTCCAGGATACGGCCCGGCCCCGGTGCGGCGAAGATTTCACCCGGTATGTTGACATCAAACAGCCCCTGCCCGACCAGCCCGATCATGGCGGGTTCATGTCCGCTGCCATTCCCGATCACCAGCCCGACTTTGCCGGTGGCTTTGGGTTGGGCGCGGACGATCAGACCGGTATCTGTCAGGCGGACGATATCCGGGTAAGCAGCGGCAAAACCTTCCAGCATGTCGCTGAGGATGGTATCCGGTTGGTTGATGAGTTTTTTCTTGCGCGGTGCCATCATTCCTCCAGGGGCACAAAATACATCAGATGAATCGGATGCTGAACCGGAGATTCGGCGTAAGCGACCCGGACACGCATCCCGATATGGACTGAGTCCGGCGGCGCTTTCAGGACATGCGGAAACAGGGTCGAACCACCATCTGGTAGAACGTAAGCCAGGATAATCGGCGTTTTCATGTCCCGCACATCGTCATTGACCAGCGCTGGGAAATGCATTACGGAGAATGTCTGTACTGTGCCTGTGCCGGGCAGCTCCTGCCATGCTGTAATCGTGAGACAGTTGGGACAAAGGGGGCGCGGCGGGGTATACACCCTGTGGCAGGTTGGACACTGTGTGCCAAAGAAACGCCTGTTTTCCAATTCAATGAAGAAGCGTGAATACTTCCCCAGGCTGTGTTTATAAGACTGGGTGAGTTCCAGCGTGATGACTTCAACCTGCCGGAAGGCCGCCCAGGGGTCATTCGCACCGGCCCATTTCGGCAGTACGGTTTTACGCTCGATCAGACTGGTTACGTTGCGTGTATCCATGTTCAGTCCTGTCGCTCAAAGATGTTCACAACGCAGATCGTCCCGATTCCGGCGTGGGTGTCGGTCAGTCCGCGCCGCGCATTGGGAACCTGTCGTTCGGGCGTGACTTCGTCCCATAACTGCTGTACAACCTCAATCGCCTGGGCGATACCTGTTGCGCCAACTGGCGCACCGCGTCCCAGCAGACCGCCGCTGGTATTCACCGGCAGCACCCCGTCACGGTCAAACAGACCATCCACAACCGCCGGGCCTCCCTGTCCCTGGGGGATAAATCCCAGGTCTTCCACGGCCTGGATTTCCACCCCACTGTAGCTGTCATACAATTCAGCAACGTCAATGTCTTCCAGCGGGTTCGTGATGCCCGCCTGCTGATAGGCTTGCTGCGCGGCAGCGCGTTTCCCGGCGAAGTTTGTCAGATTTGGATAGCGGTCGCCAAGCCGCATCGTGTCTGTTCCGCAGCCTGTCGCCACGAAAGCAACCTGCGGCCGCTCCGCAAACTGGGAACTGTTCTGTCGCGCCCAGTCCTCAGTTGCCAGCAGGATCGCCGCTGCGCCGTCACTCAGCAGACTACAATCCAGCAGAGTATAGGGTTCTGCCACAGGCCGTGAGTTCAGCACCTCGGCAACGGTAATATCCATCGGCCTCTGGGCAAAAGGGTTGGCGGCAGCGTTGCGGCGGTTGCGGACGGCAACATGGGCAAAGTGCTCCCGTCTCGTACCATACTTTTCCATGTGGGTGCGCATCATCGCGGCATAAAACGCCGTGTACGTTCCGCCAACCATCATCTCCCAGTCAACATCGGCGGAAAGGGCGAATAACTGATTGGCCGTCTGCGAAGCGATGCTCTTGCCGTTGGTTTCGCCGCCATAAACCAGGATGGAATCACACAGACCGCTCTTGACATACGCCCAGGCCGTTCGCAGCGCCAGCGCGCCGGTTGCCCCTCCGCCCTCTACACGCACATTCGGCGTGGGATTCAGACCGAGCGTGTCATGCAGAATCGCGCCGAGAGTCATCTGCCGGTTGAAATGGTCGCTCTCGTAACTCGTCAGGCCATGTTCTACTGCATCCAGGTTTTCTATCCCGGCGTCTCTTACACAGTCGAGCACGGCCTCAACCACCAGATCACGCACATTGCAGTCTTCTCTGTGCGATGCGAAAGGGGTCAGACCAACGCCCACAATCCGGGGGATGCGTTCAGGCATCGCCGGCCTCCATGTGCGGGTAGACGCGGAAGGTGTCAGTCGAAACAACTGGCCGAGATGTCGCATAGCATGTATACCAGGGTGTACCATAAGCCCGGGTAACGGCATTCAAACGTGCCAGACGCCTGCGCCCCGTTACCCGCAGCCACTGTAACCGCTCCTCATCGTCGGGGAGCAGGGCAGCTTCCCCCCACAAAGCCCGCCCCACGATAAAGCCGGATGCCCCTCCTTTGCAGGCGATCTCAAGCTGCTGCGCAAAAACATCGAACGCGACACCGGCGCTCAACAGAACCCAGGGAACAGGGCTTTCCCTGGTGACAGCCTCACATGCTTCCAGCCATATCGCCGGATCAGTCTCCCGGTTTACATCCACCGGGAATTCCAGTTTCAGGACATCTACGTCGTATTGCCCGATCCTTCGGGCAGCTTCGACCACCGGCCAGCGGGAGTCCTTGGCGGGCAGTCCATCGGCCTGGTAGATAATCGGCTCCGCATAAAGCGGGATTTCGAGGCGGCTGCATTCTGCCGCGATCTGCCGGATGGTGGCTTCCTGGCGGGCGGCGTGATCGGCCTGGTGCGGGTTGTAATAGAAAAACAACTTCACACCATCAGCATTTATCTGTTTGATCTTGGCGACGTTCCAGTCCGGATCAATTTCGACATCCAGTGGCATCGGGTTCAACTGATAGTCGGCCTTCTCGAGTTCAACCAGCAAACCCTTTGTCTCGAGTATCTGCCCGACAATCGCCTGGAACACGCCGTAAACCGGATCGAGCAAAACTCCGCTGACATTGTCAATGAGCGCAGCGACAGTTTGCAGCTTGAAACCGGTCAGGTCCGCAGGGCTTACACGGTCTGGAAACTGCGGATTCATCGCACGGCGCAGCGCATCCTGGTGATCTATCGCCAGGATGTTGAAGAAACCGTCCGGTGTGCTTGCCCGCTGCAGAGCACGGAATTTGCCGAATGAGAGCTTTTTGGACATGGTCATCAGTCCGTTTTTATCCATACACTCTTGACGTCTGTATACAAATCAAGCGCCTCTTTTCCCATTTCGCGCCCATAGCCACTTTGCTTATAGCCGCCAAATGGAGAAGCGGCTTCGGTGTTGCCCCAGGTATTGATCCAGATTGTCCCGGCCTTGAGCGCCCTTGCCAGGTTGTGGGCTTTGCGGACATCGGTTGTCCACAGCCCGGCGGCCAACCCGAAATCCGTATCATTAGCGCGGTCAATAATCTCATTAACATCATCGAACGGCATGGCACACACTACCGGGCCGAAAATCTCTTCACGGCTAACCCGCAGATCATCGGTAACGCCCGTAAACAGGGTTGGCTCAAGGAAGTAGCCATCCTGTAGTTCGCCAAATAACCGACTGCCACCGGTGACTGCCTGTGCGCCCTGGTCAAGCGCCTCGTGTACATAGCCCATCACGCGATCCAACTGCTCGTCGCTGACAACCGGGCCGAGGTCGGGCTGCTGTCGTGCCATACCAGGGCCGACTTTGATCCGGCTGACTTCTTCTTGCATACCCGCAATCACCTGGTCGAACACCTTCCGCTCGATATACAGGCGCGAGCCGGCGGTGCAGGATTGGCCGTTATTGCCGAAGATGGCCCAGGTTGAGCCGACTATCGCTTGCTCCAGATCAGCATCCGCAAAGACAATATTCGGGCTTTTGCCACCCAATTCCAGTGAAACACGTTTCAGGTTGCCAACAGACCCCTGCACGATCTTGCGGGCGACCTCCACGCTCCCTGTAAAACCAATCTTGTCAACCCCACGATGCTCGACTAAAGCTGCCCCGGCCTCTTCACCGTAGCCGGGTAGCACATTGAACACGCCCGGCGGGAAACCTGCTTCCTCAGTCAGTTTGGCGACATATAATGCACTGAGAGGCGTTTGCTCAGCGGGTTTGAGGATGATGCAGTTACCTGCTGCCAGGGCAGGGGCGAACTTCCAGGTTGCCATCAGCAGGGGATAATTCCAGGGCGCAATCAGCCCAACGACCCCGACTGGCTCACGCAGCGTGTAATTGAACATCGTATGCTGACTGACCGGAATCGTGCTGCCCTCAATCTTCGTCGGCCAACCAGCATAGTAGTACAGATGCTTCGCCGAAAGGGGAATATCATCTGTCTGTGTGGTCTTCAGTGGCTTGCCGTTATCCAGTGAGTCAAGCTGCGCCAGCACCTCGGCGTGCTGCTCGATCAGTTCGGCCAGCCGCCAGATACATTTAGAACGATCCGCCGGGGACATTCGCAGCCACCAATCCCCCGCATCAAATGCTTCGCGGGCGGTCTTGACAGCAATGTTCACGTCTTCTTTCTGGGCACGGCCAACCTGTGCCAACTGTCGCCCGGACGATGGGTCATATGTACCAAACGTCTGCTCTGAATAGGGTGCAACATACGCGCCACCGATATAAGGCATGACCGGCTGTGCTAGAAAAGCCTCAACTTCTGGCAGCAGCGGGACATAATTATCAGGGAGTTTTTCCAGCATAAATGTCCTTTTTTCTAAACCTGCTCTGCCAGTTCCAGGGCAACTTCATAAACGGCCTGATTACTACGATCCAGCGCTTCCTGTCCGCCCGGTGGCAGCGGGTCGAGAAACCGCCTGCCACGTGTCAGATCATCCCAGACCACCACCATAGAGACCGCCGGCATATTGAAATAGCGGGCAACAGCGTAGGTCGTGGCAGTTTCCATCTCAACTGAGAGATACCCGGCTTTATGCCAGGCCTCCATCATCTGCGGTGTCTCGGTGAACAGGGAAGACCAGGTGACATGTGTACCTCGGTAAGTCGTGTGCCCGCGTGCATCCAGGTGATGTTGTGCCGCATCCAGCCACTGCGCTGAACCCAGAACCGCATCCGGTGCGCCGTACATGTGGGCGACTCCTTCTCGGCAAATTGCCACATCCGGCAGAATAACGTCGCCGGGCTTGAGGTGAGCCTGCAACCCGCCGCAGGTGCCAATCTGTACCGCGAGCTTTGTGCCCAGTACGCCGAAAAGGTGGATAATTTCAACCGTACGTGCCGCGCCGTAAGCCATGCAGAAGCCGATTTTGCGATCTTTCCAGTGCCCCCAGAAAATATCCGGGAACGCGAGTTCGTGTACATCGTGCAAATATCCCAGCCGCCATTGGCTGCGCTGTGCTCGCCACCAACTGCCCTCCACAATGATGACATCCGGCACATCTTCCGGTGCGAGACCCATCGCCACCAGCCACTCTTCCGCCTTAATCTCCATAATTGAACGAAATGTCGCCATGAAATTCTCGTATCTCTCAATGACATGAGAGCGCCGCCAGGTGAATAATTATGCTCGCGGCGCTTGATTCAGTTTGGTGAAGAAATCCCGGAAGATTTCGTCACGGTTACAGCCGTATGTTTCACGCATCAGATGGCGACTGGTGTCCTGCCTGTAATACAAATCATCGGTCAGAACAGGGGAGTGAACGATGTGGGATGGCACCCAGTCCGGGTTCAACAGCCAGGCAATGTTGATGACGTCCCAGATCACCCAGGTACGCCCGAAATGGTCGTTTACGCCGATCATGGGGTGAATCGGGTTGTGGGTATACAGGTGATACAGATAATCACCTATCTTGCCTTTTCCTTTAACCCACCGTTCCATATCCGGCAGCGAAAGTTTGAGTTGTTCGCCGATATAGAAACCGGGAAGATAGACATGCGGCACGCCGCAGTCAAACAGCAGGCGCGATGAGATCGGATCTTGCATCAGGTTGAGCGATGCCAGGTGGGAAAAATGTTCGATGTGCGAAGGGTACGAACTCGTCCACAAGATAACAATACGCCGGATAATCTCAGGCTCAATCAGGATAGCGGACGCGATGTTTGTCAGGCATCCTATCGCAGCGATATACAGCGGGCGATCATCATCTGCCATAGCGCGCTGGACGATGAATTCCGCCGCCGGGCTATGGATCGGTTTTTCAAGGGTTTGCATATACCCTGGCGATCCTCGAAAAACTTTGCCGGACGGGTCCTCATCCAGCAGTTCAAACACTTTCAGAATCTCCTGATAACTGAGTTCCATGCCTTCGTCAGGGTCTACAAAGCGAATTTCATGGGGATTCATGCCGTTTTCGATCATGCGGCGGGCTGAAACCGCGTAACGCATGGCGATATCCGGCATCGTCGTGCCGACGTTGGTATTCGCGTTCTGCTTCAGCGCATCATAGGCCGCCAGCAGGGGTTCGCGGTGGTGCCGGTGTGAATACGGTTCGGCAACCACACCTTCAATGTCAAAAACATCCTGCGAAAGCAGCGCCCAGGCAATCGCATACTGATCGTCAATTTCGTTGTGCGTATCGGTATCAATGAGCAGTCGTATTCTGCCCGAAGGCGGTTCAAGGCGCTGGCGCATTTCGTCTTGTGTGAGCTTTGGAAACTGTGGCACAGTGTCTTCTCCTGGTATCTCTATTCAAAGAAAGAAATCTATAGCAGCGCCCCCAGGTCACCTATGTTGATGCGGGACTGTTCGTAATCCTTCAGGATCAATTTAGTAAGCCTCTCCGCGTAATCGTGCATATCCACAGCCGGGTTGCCCGTAATCACGGGTTGTATCCACGCTTCCGGGATGCCATCCACGCCGCTGAATGCTCCGGCCAGCGCCCCGGCTACGCTGGCGTAGCTATCTTTGTCTCGCCCGTACATAACCGCGCCCATGATTGACTTCCTGACATCACCCTCTGCCGCGACAAACATCGCCAGCGCAACAACCAACGTATGAATCGCCTCGGAAAAGAGATGACCCCATTCGAGAATATTCATTAGCGGTTCACGGATAGCAAACACATCGCGTTCGCGGCGGGCAACTTCCAGCGCCTTGTCCAGAAATTGAATATTGGGATCATAGCGCCATTCCGTGTTGTGCCAGTGGTCACCCTCACGGCGGCGAGAAAAGCGTATGTGCGCACTGCGGGCCGCATCAATAATCCCATCCACCGTCGTGTTCGGACGCATGGCTTCTGCAACCGCCGCAACCAGCATCGCGGAACTGTTTCGGGCATAACCGGCGGTCAGGAAGGCCAGATCAAACCCAAGCTGGTAGGCTTCGTCCGGGCGACAGGCGGTAATCAGCCCCAGTGGGGAGTTTGCCATCAGGGAACCGTTGGTCGGCTCTCCGCCGAACGCGACTTTATCTTCGCCCCAGAGTGCCTGCATGTAATATTCTTCAACAAACCCCTCATGCAAAGCATCCGGCGCATGGTGGTAGGCTTGCGCCAGCACCATTGCCAGATCACCGGGACGGGGTTTGCCGCCTGCCTGGAAAATCGCCTGGCAGTGGAGGTGCTTCAGGCGTGTATCGTCGGTATATGCGCCGATACCATCCCCTTCAGCAAATTGGGCATGATGAGCCGGAGGCCGTGTGTAAGGAACGAAGCGATCCAAATTCCCGCCGTATTTTTCCCGGATCGCCTCTGGGGTCATATGTTCCACCGGGCCGCCCAGCGCATCACCAATCGCGCCGCCGAGCATACAGCCATACACTTTTTTGAACAGCCGGGTATTGTGCATGTTATTTTTCGCTCGTATGCGGGAGCAGCCAGATACGGCTTTTCGGAAGCTGGATTGTGATGGTATCTCCCACGACGGCAGTGAAATCGGCAGGCCCATGTGCCAGCCAGGTATTGCCCATCACATCAAGCTGAACCTGTTTATAGGTTCCCAGATAGGCTTCCGCCAGCACCCGTGCCTGAATCAGGTTTTCTTCACCATTCGGTATCAGATGAATGTCTTCCGGGCGAACGGTGACAATGACTTTGCCATCAGGTTGTACGACATGCTCGGACATAATCGCCAGGTTGCCTAACCCTGTCTCGACATAAGTACCTTTTCGCACGCCTTCCAGGAAATTATCATTGCGGAAGAAATGAGCGACATCAGTAGAGTTGGGACATTCGTAAAACGCCTGGGGTACATCGTATTGCTGTAAGACACCGTTAAACATCAGCGCGATACGATCTGCCAGCATAACGGCCTCTTCCTGATCGTGCGTAACGAAAATGCTGGTGATACTCATCTCACGTTGAATTGAGCGGATCAATTCACGCATCTCCAGACGCAGGTTAGCATCCAGGTTCGCCAACGGCTCATCTAACAACAGCACATTGGGGCGGACAATCAAGGCGCGTGCCAGGGCGATACGCTGCTGCTGGCCGCCGGACAGTTCGTGTGGGCGGCGGGTTTCAAATCCAGGCAGATGCACTAATTCGAGCATTTCGCTCACACGGCGGTCAATCTCTTTTTTGGCGATGCCCGCCATCTTGAGGCCAAAGCCAACGTTCCGGGCGACATCCATTGTCGGAAACAACAGATGCTTCTGAAACACCATGACTGCACCGCGCTTTTCAGTGGGAATGGCAACCATAGATTTCCCGTCAAACTGGACATCACCTGACGATGGCAGCAACAAACCGGTAATCATACGCAGTGTGGTGGTTTTTCCGCAGCCAGAAGGCCCTAGAAAGGCGATCAATTCGCCGGATTCCACCTCAAGATTGAGGTTGTTGACCGCGAGCACATCGTCAAAACGACGGGTTAAATCTTTGAGCATCACATGCGTCATAGTCGTCCAAATCCTCCCATAACTGCTGAATCCTGACCCAATTGGCGCGAGGTCAAAATCAGCACCAGAATTGCAGGAGCCACGAAAACCAGGCTAATTGCAGCGGCGTTAGAGTAGTTTATACCGGTGATGAAGGGGAACAAAACAATCGGCAACGTGATGATAGTCCCACCCCCGATGAGTACTGTCGTAATGTACTGCCCCCACGAAATCAGAAAAGTGAACATGGTGGCTACCAATAGCCCTGGCGCAATACCGGGCAGTGTCACATTCAGAAAAACGCGAATCGGGCCAGCTCCCAGTGTCCTGGCTGTATCTTCCAGTTCTGTGCCGTAATTAGAGAAGACACTAATCATCACCAGCACCATGTAGGGTATACATGGGATAAGATGAACCAGACTGACGCCGATGAATGTGTTCGTCAGATGAAGGCGAATGAACAACTGGTGGATTCCCAGGGTGGAGACAATCCCCGGCACGATAATGGGCACCATCAATAGCCACTCAATAAGACCTTTGCCTTTGAAATCATTCAGGGCGATTGCTCGTGCCGCCGGCAATCCAACCAGAATCGAAAGAATGCATACAAAAACCGCGATTTCCAGGCTGTTTACGAAGCCTTCCACTACCCGGGATGAAGGCGAAAAGACATAGCTCCACGAACTCATGCTCCACTCGGTGGGCAACAGCGACGGAAACAGCCAGCGAAATGCAAATGACCAGATAATTTGTGGGATAACGGGAAGTGCTACGCCTAACACGATGGCGATGATAGCGATCCAACGAAACGTTTTTTGCATGGATATGGCCCCTTTACGTTATGACTCGACCGCGTATTTAGCGAGGCGTTTATAGACCACCAGCAATATGATAGAAACCACTGTCAGGATCATGCTGATCGCCATGGCCTGTGGTCTCAGCGCAAGATCAGGGTCTTGATAGTAGCGAAACGCCATAACGGGTAGTGTGGTTGGGTATCGCACACCGAGAAGAAGAGGTATCTCGTAGTTAGCGAAAACAAAAGCGAAAACAATGATTGAAGTTGATAAAATCCCCGGTAGCATTAAGGGAAAAAGTACATAACGGAAACGCTGCCAGCTATTCGCTCCCAGTGTTCGGGCGATCTCTTCATACTGTGGGCCAACACTCTTCAGCACCGCCAGGACAACGATGCCTATGAAGGGGATCTCTTTCCAGAGAAACGTCAACTGAATGGCAATCCCCGACGGGTCAAATACCATCACCGGGAAATCGCGCGGGGTATGCGTTAGCCCTAAAGCGACTGATCCTCGTGACAAAAGACCGCTCTGGCTGACGAGCAATACTATGCCGGTTGCCACCACCAGATGCGGGATCGGGATCGGAATCTGATAGATTAAGGTCAGTAAGCGACTTCCTCGAAACGAGTGTCGCAGTACCAGCGCAAAAGCTACGGCCAGTAGCGAGGAAGCTACCGTACTCATGAATGCCAAGCGGAAGGTGAGCCAGAGTGAGGTGAAAAAGCCGGGATCAGCGAGAACATCCCGGTAGTAATTGAGCGTGAAATTCTCCAGGCCAATAACCGGGAAATAGCCCACGCTTTGTCCTACCCCGGCGATCATCCCCCCGCCGAACAAGACGACGATAATCGCCAGCGCCGGGAAAAGCATTAAAGGGACTCGCAGCTTTTCCATAACCTTGAGTCGGTTCATAGCAACTCCTGTTTAGAAAAGATGGCCGGCAGTTGCCGACCATCCTGTTCAGTGCTGTATAGCGGGCTATTTCTTCAGGACGTTCTCGATCCATCCAGCTTCAATCGCGGTAACCCAATCACCATTCGGTTCTGGCAACGCAGCAGCGGCAAGGACCGTAGCGGGAAGCATCGCCGGGTGGAGTTCCATATTGGCAACGGCCTGCTGGAAGTCTTCCGAGTACACAGAGGGAGAAATGGGGGATAGCCAGGCCCACTTCTGAGGATCAACAAGTTTCAACTGAAGCTCTTCCGACAGAATGTAATTGGCAATCACCATCGCGCCTGCCGGATTGGGAGAGTTGAACGGAATCGCCACGAAGTTATTATTAGAAATCGTTCCGGTATCAAACACGAAGGTGCGGATCGTGTCCGGGTAAATGCCCTGCATAATGTTATTAGCGGCATTGGCCGGGCCGTAATGCATATTGAAGGCAATTTCCTGGTTCGCCAGCATACTATCCATAACGGTTGCTTCAGGATACGTCTCACCGCTGCGCCACAGATTGGGTTCAATCGCGTTCAGATATTCCCACACTTTCGGGGCATACTCATCAAAGACGGCCTGATCGAAGTCGCCCAGGAATGGTTCTGGCCCGCCAGCTGCCCAGTAGAACACATGGCGCACGAATACACTGCCTGTGAAGTCGGGCAATGCGGGGTACGTGAAAAGGCCAGGATTTTCCTCAATCCAGGTTGCCAGGTCTTCAAACGTTGTTGGCGGAGTGTCGCCGACCAGGGCGGTATTGTATTCCATCACGAATTGAGCATGACCCCAGGGCGATTCATAACCATTCACAGGGTAGCCAAAATCATAGGCCAGGGCGGGGTCTGCCCAATTAACGTATACAGCATTAGGGATGGATTCCGACCAGGGGCCATAGAGTAAGTCGGCTTCTGCCAGAGTTTTGAAGTTCTCACCGTTGATCCACATCAGGTCAATAGCGCCTTCTTCAACACCGGCGGCGGCTTCATTCAGTACCTGGTCAACAAACAGTTCCGCGCCATTGGGAACGCGGTTCAGGGTAATGCCGTATAGTTCCAGTACTCGCTGGCCGATATCCGTATCCACATCGGTGTTAATTTTGTCGCTGCCGCCCCACATCCACCAATTGACGGTGGTGCCTTCAGCGGCTGCCAGGACTTCTTCCCAACTGGCAAAGCCGGGAACTTCACCCATGAGTTCATCCTGGGCCATGACTGCGCCAATGGCGACCAGGGTCAGGATACTCAGTAGGGTGATCGTGAAAAACAGTTTGATACGCTTTGAGTTAAACACTATTGATCTCCTCTAATAGATTATGGTTCTCCGATCGTATTTTTGATTATTGATTAGCGTTTTTTTACGCTTATACCCCCTCTGGCTATAATCGGACATTATTTTGGCAGACACTTTCGCCGGATATCAGCGAAATCGGGAAATCAACGCCAGGACGCGCTATTAAGCAACGTGTTCTCGCAGAAACGCCAGCGCCGCTTTGACATCAGTATCCTTATCTTCGCCCACCAGTGGTCGCCATGTATTGACGGCCCTCCCCGTTTCGACATTCGGGTTGGGAAAAGTTTCAATCACCAGCGCCCCCTGGTAGCCCACAGCGTCGAGTGCCGCCTTGATAGCGAGCCAATCGATATGTCCGCGTCCGGGCAGTTTGCGGTTACTGGCGGCGCAGTGAAAATGACCGATTTGCGTCCCAGACTGATGAATGGCTGCGGCGAGATCATCTTCTTCCATATTCATGTGGTAGGTATCGAGCTGTAACTTGGTAGCAGGGTGGTCAATCTGCGCCAGAAATGTCAGACCTTCGGCTGCCGTGTTGAACATGAACGTCTCAAATCGATTGAGAACCTCAAGTGTGAGGGTAATACCGAGATCACCGGCGATCTTCGCAACTTCTTTAAGGGCGGCAGCACTGCGATCACGGTAGGGGCGCAAATCGGTTGTTTCGGGGAATTGCAGCCAGGGTGCATATGTCACGCCCCCCAGAATAGGACTGCCTAATTGTTGAGCTGTTTCCAGGCAATGGCGCAGGTACTGAATGCCGGCGTCGCGCACACTGGCGTCCGGGCTGGTGATGTCTGTCTGCAAACTGAGTCCGGTGCTACAAAAGATATCCAGATTGAGTCGTTCCAGTTCGGCACGCATTCGTGGAACATCAATGGTTTCCGGCCCGGAAACGAATGAAATTTCAACGCTGTCGAAACCGCAGTCCTTCGCTTTAGGGAAAAACGCGATTTGATCATCTGCCCAGCGTTCGATCCAATAAAAGATTTCAATGCCAATTTTTCGCATCTTGAGTGTGTAATAATCCTAAAATAACTCAACTAATTTGCTGATTAAATTGAAATCTGAAATTTCAACTCTATGCAATCATATCTCAAAACAAATGTTTGTCAAATCGTCCCAATTTCTCTTCGCAAGTGGCTTTTAACCCTATGCGAAGCAGTAACTAGAAGCCTTTCTGAAATTAGACTTGTAAGTAATAATTGACAGATGTCAAAGAATTTACTATCATCAAAAGCCAATTTCGGCTATAAAATCACTAAACTGAAATTTCAGTTTGGCGGATTTGCGGAGCCACTAAAAATGCCTCAAAACTCGTCTCATCTTCACCCGGTTGATGTTCCAAACCTGAATGAAGCGGTTTACAACATGCTCCGGCAGGCCATTCTTCGCTATGAGTTTGTGCCGGGTCAACGGCTTGACTTGTGTGAGCTAGAGACACAGTTGCAGGTAAGCCGAACGCCCCTGAAAAATGCCCTGACACGTTTGGAAGTGGCCGGTCTTATAGAAGTACATGCGCGTCGTGGCACTTTTGTGACGAAGATTAGCGCAGATAACCTGGATGAAAACTATAAGATCCGTAGTGCCTTTGAGTTATACGTGGCTCTTTGCTTGTATAAGTACCTCACCCCTGATGACTACGACTTTTTTGCGGCCATTGCACTTGGAATGGATGAACTGGCGGCCCAAGCCAAACAAGATGGGTGGCAGCATGTGATCCATGATTATCTGGAGCTGGATCGTTCTCTGCACGAACGTCTAGTTGTTCGTGGAGGTACATCCAACATAGTTACGTTATGGCAGCAAACGAATATCCATGTCCAGATTGCACGCCTATCCGAACATTTCGGACCCCATGATTTTGAAATCACTCACTTCGAGCATCACCAGATTTTGGATGCCCTGCTGGATGGCTCACCAGAGCGCCTGAATGCGACCTTGCTCAATCATCTGGAATCTTCCCGCTTGACTGTATCCCGCATTCTAAATGAAATGTCCTCAGATTCCTGATTCCTATACGCGGTACTGCTGGACATTCTGGGTCGTGTTAGGGGATTTTGCGCGTGAAAATTAGCATTTCTGGCACGCTTGATACGCGCCGGGTAAGTGATGCATGGGTGTTTGAATGCGCTGGCGCTTATCGATTCTCACGCGAATCGAAAGAAGGAATGACGAACAGTAATCCTTAGCTGCAAATCCTGACGCTCAAATCATAAATACCCAAAACAGACGACTTTTCGTTTACCTGTTGTTTGGTTTCCGTTTTTATACTTGAGGGGATACGTGCATCGCTCACAACATGGACATAGCATTGTCCATGCTATAAGAATAAAGATGCCGGGTACCTTATGGGATAGGATTCGAACGCCTTCAGGCAACAAAAAAGCGCCTTGGTTGTTGCAGAGGCGCTTTTTTATTCCGTGCTGGGGAGGAAGGATTCGAACCTTCGAATGTCGGATCCAAAGTCCGATGCCTTACCACTTGGCGACTCCCCATTAACACTCTCGATTATAGGGGATGTCCCCCCCAGAGGCAAGCCTGAAAGCCCGGCGGCGGCGCGGGCTACTTGCGCCCTTTATGGGCCAATCCAACCACCCGATCAATTGGCACGACAAACAGAATCCCCGTATCCGGGTTATCCAGGCTACCCATCATTTCCTGGGCGACCTCAATCATGCTGTCCACCAGATGATCCTCGACCGCTGAAAAAAGCATCTGATTCGTCGCCCGCACCTGATGTAAGACACTTGCCATTGAAATAAACATCGGCAGTTCTTTGGACTGGCGTTGTTCTTCCAGACTACCCAGGCCATAACTATCAATGATCGTCACCCCGGTCGCGCCACAGCGTTTTTGCCAGGCTTCTGCGATATCCACCCCTTTTTCCCGGTCACGGGAAATGAGTACAACCAGTTTTGCCATAGAATCCCCTTCGTGATTAGGTGCGTGCTGCGTGCGGTTTGGATGACTGGGTTTTCTGCCGGAACGCCCACCGGACAATCGGCGGGGTTACGACAGTCGTCAATAGGACGACCAGGAACAGCGGGGGGAACAGTGCAAACGGCCCATTGGCAAAAACCCCGGCAGTCACACCCAGGGTCGCAATAATCAGGCCAACTTCGCCCCGCGACACCATACACACGCCGACACGGAAGGCTTCGCCCATTGTGAAGCCGCCCAACCGGACGCCGCCGCCCACGCCAATCAACTTGGAAAGCACAGCCAATACGATGATAACCCCGGTCAGCGGCAGCGCAGCGGCGCTGATCTCTTTCAAATCTGTCCCCAGGCCGACACTAACGAAGAAAACGGGTACGACCAGGGCATAACCGATATTGAGCGCCGCCTCCTCAATCTGGTCTTTGATCTCGTGCGGTGTTCGGCTCAGACCTACCCCGGCGATAAATGCTCCGGTGATTGCCGCCACACCGCCCAGCACCTCCGCCGACCAGCCAAAGATCAATGCTGCGGCGATGCTGAGGGTGGCGATTGTACGGATGCCACTGCTGTAGCGCTTAATAATCTCCATGATACGCGGCAGGATAAACCACGCAACCAGCCCGGCCACCGTAAGGTAAGCCGCGATCCGTACCACGATCAGTATCAGGCCGGAACTGCCCTCGCCCCCAGCGGACTCGGTGCCAGTGGTCGCCACCACGAACGATACCAGTAGAATCGCGACCACGTCATCAATCAGCGCCGCCGCCAGCAGCGCGCTGCCCTCTTTGGTACGCAGCAGGCCGAGTTCAAACAGGGTTTGCGCCGAAATACTGACCGAAGTCGCCGCCAGTGTTACCCCGGCAAACAGCGCCGCTTCTGTCGAAAACCCGGCGGCCTGTACCACCGGCGTGACCAGCAGCACCGGCACCACCGCGCCCAGTATGCCCCCCAGCAGCGCCGCACGACCAACCGCCAGAAGCTCGCTTAACTGCACTTCCAGCCCGACCATAAACATCAGAAACAATACCCCTAGTTCAGCCAGGGTATGGATATTTTCTTCCAGAAGATGCACGCTTTCCTGCTGGAAAATGCCCCAATGCAGGAAATTCAGCAGCGTCGGCCCCAGGATCACACCCGCCAGTAGTTCGCCGAATACACGCGGTTGGTGCAAACGCCGAGCGACACCGCCGGCGGCTTTTGCCACCAACAGAACGATTGCCAGTGCCAGGAAAAACTCAATAACCGGATTGGCTTCCAATAAGAATCGCTCCTTTCAAACGCCTGTAGCGGTTGTCCACAGAATGGAAGCGGTTATGTTACCCTGTGTTGGTGTGAGAGTCCAGCATAACCCATTGGATATATTTCAACGCACCCCGCGCACGTTTATAATTGGCCGATTATCTTTGAACCAATAATCGGAAAGCGGGTAGCAGCTTGGAAAATAGCTTCCTGACAACGTATAGCGGCGAAATCGCGGCGCTTAGCACGGCCATCCTCTTCGGGTTTACCTCGATGATGTTCACGCTGGCGGGACGTGAACTGAATTCGTCGGCTCTCGTCAACCGGACGCGCCTCCTGGTGGCAGTGATCTTGATGGCACTCTTCCACTGGCTGACGTTTGGCAGCCTGCTTCCGGTGGGGGCGGACGCCTCACATTGGTTCTGGTTAGCGCTTTCCGGGCTGATCGGCCTCGCGTTGGGCGACGCTTTTCTCTTTCAGGCCTTTGTGATGATCGGCCCGCGTCTTTCGATGCTGATGATGGCCTTAGCCCCAGTGATTGCGACTATCCTGGCCTGGATTTTTCTGGGAGAGTTTCTGAACAGTCAACAACTCATCGGAATTGCCATTACGGTACTCGGTGTGTTCTGGGTGATTTCCGAACGTGGGACGCCAAGCACCCGCGAGATCAGCCCGCGAGGGTATCTGTTCGGGATTTTGTTTGGGTTGGGCGGCGCTGTCGGGCAGGCCGGCGGTATGGTGACAGCCAAACTGGGGCTGACCGATAACTTCCCGGCGTTTTCCGGCAACATGATTCGGATGCTAGCCGCAGCGGTGGTCATCTGGGGATTCACTATAGTGCGTGGACAGGTCGGGCAGGGCTTTGTACGCCTGCGCCAGCACCCCCGCGCGCTGGTGATAATTAGTGCTGCGTCGCTGATCGGGCCGGTGATTGCAGTATGGTTGTCGCTATTGGCCGTTCAGCACGCCCCGGTTGGTATCGTGTCCACGCTCATCGGCCTCACGCCCATCTTCCTGATCCCCATTACATACGTGATTTTTCATGAAAAGCCGACTGTGCGGGCAGTACTTGGCACAGTGGTTGCTTTCGCCGGGACGGCGCTGCTGTTCCTGTGATGGGGAATAGTGGTCAATTATCAGTGGTCATAAAAAGAACTTTGCCAATTGCAAAGCGAAAAACTGAAAACTGATGGCTGAAAACAGATGACTATTTAAAACAAAAGAACTTCACCGCTGTGAAGCCCTCTTGCATCGGGAAGGGTTAATAATTTGAAGGGGAAATTGTGAAATCTCTTGCGAAACTCACTAAATTCTATGTAATTCTACCAAAGTTTAAGAATTTGTCAAGGTTTTCGTCAGATTCTCATGGATTTGATATTTTCACCGTTGAACCACTCGGCCCGCAGCCTGCGAATTGTTCAGGAAATGCCTGAAATCAATCGCGCTGCACTCTTCGATTTTGCCCAGGAACTATGGCATACCAGGCCGCTGCTGCGGTGGGTCGTCGCCAATATCGTGGGGTGGTCAGTGGGCATGTTGGCCGGGGGCTGGCTGTCCGGGTTAGTGAACGGTGTGATCGGCCTGGGAGTCGGTGGCGCGGCGGCGGGTGGCATCGTTGGCCTCGCCCAGTGGACAGCCTTACACACCACCATCAATGGGGTCACGCGGCGGGGCTGGCTGGTTTACAGCCTGGGAGGTGGGCTGGCGGCGGTTTTCCCAGCGGCGCTGGCTGGGTTTGCACTGGTGGCCGGGCCGGGAATCGGCTGGTTGGTGATCGGGGCGGTGTTCGGCGGCATTTTCGGCGGGGTCCAGTGGGTGGCGCTGCGTGGACTGTTCCCCCAGCAGGCAGCGTGGTGGATTGGCGCGAATCTGGTGGGTGGCGGGTTGTGCGGCTGGCTGGCGTTGGGCGCGACCCTGGGACTGCCGGTGTTTTGCTCGTTTGGCCCAGTGGTTTTCGGCCTGCTGACTGGCTGGGCGCTGCGCCGGGTGGCGGAAAGCGAGTTCAATGAATAAGCGGTTCGCGTAGCGGCATTCGTGCCGTCCGGCAGATACCCGAAAACGAGGGGATTTTCACGCCAGGGCAATCGTATCAAATTTATTCTATGCAAAATAGCCTTTTCTGACCCCTCCCCAACCCTCCCCGGAAACGGGGAGGGGGCTGGTCGAACAGAACCAACAAGTCGCCCCCGCTGGCGGGGGAGATTTAGAGGGGGTCAAAAAAGGCAAAAGTGTACATCAATACAAAATCCCATTTTGATGCAATCACTCTGATTTTCACCCACACTCTTGCCAGCCAGGACATCCGACGCTAATATAATTGAGACTTAGTTTCAATTACCCGCAAATCTTGCTTCGTTCAAGACCATAGCCAGACAGGTTATTATGGATATTCTTCAACAGCTTTTTCTCGACCCTCTTCAATTCCCATTCATGCAGCGGGCGTTACTGGCGGCGGTGGTCATCGGGGCGATCAGCGGCGTGATGGGCGTATATGTCGTCACGCGGGGCATGGCCTTTCTGGGTGACGCGCTGGCGCACAGCGTTTTGCCGGGTGTGGCGGCGGTTTTCCTGAGTGGCGGCGGTGGGCAGGCGCTCCTGCTCGGTGGTCTGGCTGCCGGGGTGCTGTCCGCGCTGGGGATCGGCTTTCTCACACGCGGGCGGCGTCTGACCGAAGACACGGCCATTGGGATTGTCTTTGCTGGAACGCTGGCGCTTGGTATCGGCCTCATCTCCCAGGCACAAAACTATGCCCTTGACCTGACGCATATCCTCATCGGCAACATTCTGGCGGTCAGCCCGGATGACCTGACGCTCATCGCGCTCATCGCCGGGGGGGTGCTGCTGCTGGTGTTGATGTTCTATAAAGAGTTTCTGGTGATTTCCTTCGATCCCACGCTGGCGCAGACGTTACGCCTGCCCAATGAAGGGCTGCGCCTGCTGTTACTGACGCTGCTGGCAGTGACGATTGTCGTTGGGGTGCAGATCGTGGGCATCGCCCTGGTTGCGGCGCTGCTGGTGACTCCGGCGGCGGCGGCGCGCTTCTTCACCCACCGGCTGCACCACATGATGTTGGTGGCGGCGCTCATCGGGGCGGGCAGTGGCGTTGTGGGCATCTACCTCGCCTGGCATGTGCAGATGGCCGCCAGCGCGACCATTGTGCTGACGATGACGGTCATCTTTTTGCTGGCGTTCTTCTTCGCGCCGGGCAAAGGCTACCTGTGGTCGGTGCTGGGGCGCACTGCGCAGCGGGCTTGATACAGGTCATGTGACGCGCCTGATATTTATCACTCTTTTGGGTGATTCAATGATTTTCAAAGGCACGCAGATTGTAGCGTGTTATACTCGCTGAAGACGAACCGCACAATAAGTTAACTAAGAGAGTCCACTATGCCACTGGGTACCCAAGACCAACCATTACGTGTTGCCATCATCGGCTCCGGCCCGTCCGGTTTTTATGCCGCTGAACACCTGCTCAAGCAGGATATGGCCGTTGAGATTGATATGTATGACCGCCTGCCGACTCCCTATGGATTGGTGCGCGGTGGTGTCGCCCCTGACCACCAGAAAATCAAGTCCGTTACGAAGGTTTACGATAAAACCGCCAGCAATCCGAATTTCCATTTCTACGGGAATGTGGAATTTGGGAGCGACATTACCCATGACGACCTCGCCAAATATTATCATGCCATCGTGTATGCCGTCGGCGCCCAGACGGATCGTAAGATGGACATCCCCGGCGAGGATTTACCCGGTAGCTACCCGGCAACCGAGTTCGTGGCCTGGTACAACGCCCACCCGGATTACCGGGATTTTCAGTTCGACCTCACACAGGAAAGTGTGGCGGTGGTCGGCCTGGGCAACGTGGCGATGGATGTGATCCGCATCCTGGCGCGGACACCCGCCGAACTCGGCAAGACCGACATCGCGGATTATGCTCTGGACGCCCTGAAAGAGAGTAAGGTCAAAACCATCTATGTGCTGGGGCGGCGCGGCCCGGCGCAGTCGGCTTTCACCAACCCGGAAATCAAGGAACTGGGCGAGATGGAAGATGCTGAAGTCATCGTCCCACCTGATGACATCGCGCTTGACCCCCTCAGCCAGGCCTACCTGGAATCCGGCATTGATAAAGTGGCGGTCAAGAATGTGCAGATTCTTCAGGAATACGCCGAACGGGGCGACACCGGCAAGAAAATCAAGATTGTCATGCGCTTCCTGGTTTCCCCGGTGGAACTGCTTGGCGATGAAAATGGGATTACCGCCGTGAAGATCGTCAAGAATGAACTCTACAAGACCGATGATGGTTCGCTGCGCCCCCGCGCCACCGACCAATACGAAACGCTCCCTATTGGCCTGATTTTCCGTTCGGTGGGCTACCGGGGCAAACCACTGCCCGGCGTGCCGTTTTATGATCGCTGGGGAACCATCCCCAACGACAAAGGCCGCGTGATGACCGAGCAGAAGGACGGCGAACAGGTGGTCGGGGATTACGTGGTGGGCTGGATTAAACGCGGCCCCAGCGGGATTATCGGCACGAATAAGCCCGACTCGGTGGAGAGCATGAACATGCTGTTGGAAGATGTGCGCGCGGGTAAACTGCTGAACCCCTCCGCACCGACCCGCGCGGCGGTGGAAAGCCTGCTCAAGTCGCGCAAGGTGCGTTACGTGACGTTTGACGAGTGGAAGCGCCTGGATGAGATGGAGGTTCAGCGGGGTGAGGCGCTTGGACGCCCACGCCTGAAGTTCAGCCGGATTGCGGATATGCTCCGGGCGTTGGACAAAGGGTAAAGATATTTCCCTTTACTTCACCCCTTCCGAACCTTCGGTTCTCCTTCCCCTCTCCGTCAACAGAGAGGGGATTTTGCTTCCCCGTCTTGTGTAGCTCAATCCGATTCGCGGGCGCGGTGATGTTTCTTCGCGGGCATGATGCATCATGCCCCTACATTTTTCCCTACCAGAAATCGAGGGAGACACGCGGCTGCCGGGCGGCGTGGTAGGCCAGCGCCAGCGCAATCACCGTGTCATCATGGCCGCCGGAGGGGGCGCTATAGCGGAAACTGCCCCCAGGTAGACGTTCGGCCCGGTACGCGGCCAGTTCACCCAACAGGGTTTCGTCGGGCAGGAGGGCGATTTCGCGGCGTTCAATCGCCAGCGCTAGCGCCTCAATGAGCGGCGGTTTACTGCTGGCGGTGGTGGTGAAGGGCTGTACCGGCAGGCCTTCGGCTTGCAGGGCTTCCACGTTGGGCGAGCCGATGCTGTTGGCCTCAGCGTAGATGACATCTGGCTTCCAGCGGGCATCCACCTCGGCCAGCCGCCCGCGCTGGAGCGCCCAACCCACCTGATTGAACCGATCCAGCGCGACCAGCCGCCCGGTAGCCGCCTCCATGACGGCGATCACGGTGTAATCTCCTTCGCGCCCCCAATCCACCCCGGCGACATAGCGTTTGCTCCGTTGAGGGGCGACGTTCAGCGGGACGGTAGCAACCGCGCTCACCTCGCGGAACACCTGCCCGGCGTCGGCGGTGAACTGCGCCAGATATTCCTGATTCCAGATGCGCTCGGCGGTGCTGCGGTGAATTGAGTCGAGTTCCTCCGGCGCGACGAGCGGATTATCTGCCGTCGTGAAGCGGAACGAGCGCCACTCACTCTCTTCGTCATCCATCCCCAGGCGAAACAGGTCGTAAAACCAGTTATGGCCGTTGGGTGTGGAGAGGAAGAGCGCCCCACCACGCCGTTCGACCAGCATGGGGCGGATGACTTCCGGCCAGACGTTGGGGGGCAGGTAGGCGGCTTCGTCTAATACGGCGAAATCCAGCCCCGCCCCGCGCAGGTGATCGGGGTTGTGGGCGCTACGGACGGCGATCATGCCGCCGTTGGTAAAGTCAATCCGGCGGGTGCTTTTGGTGATGACGATTTCGGGCGCATTCTCCAGGACGGCGGTGAGGTCACGCCAGACCTGGTCGGCCATCAGGTAGGTGGGGGCGACCCACCAGCACTGTTTCCCGGCGGCAGCACGCGTGAGGATTTCCCGTTTGCCGACTTCGGTTTTGCCGAAGCGCCGCCCGCAGGCCACGATGCGAAACCGGCAATCTTCATCGAGGATGCGCTGCTGGTTGATATGCGGTGGGGGAAGGTTCATCGTGAAGTTGAGCATGGGGTGTGGGTGGATGCCTCGTATGGGTTGTTGGGATAGGTGGTGGATAGTAGGGACGGCATTTTTGCCGTCCGGTGCAAGCGGACGAGGCAGGCCTCGTCCCTACAAATTCCCTCAATAGGGCGATTCCGTCGGGGACTGTGCCGCAAAACGAGATTGCGCGGCGATGGCAGCGATGGCGGCAAGCTTCCCGTAATGGATGGTGGGACAGTGCCGCAAATGATAGAAGATGGCTGCAAAAGGGTTGATTTTACGGGAGTGGGTGAGGATTTAAGAGGTCGTTAGCCTCAGCATAGCACAAAACGGGGGATAGATGGGGGACATTTGTGCGAACATTTGTTCCGATTTTGGCGAGATAGTTTCTCACGCCTATTGAATGGGTGCGTGGGTGTACGCCCCATTGGGGTCAACCGCTGCGGGAAAAGCTGGAACTGTTCCACTCGGCGCTGGGAGAAATAGATTCATCAAAAAGGACAGCAGAATGTGATCTGCTGCCCTCGATTCTTACTCTATGTCCGGGATAGTTCCCGGATAATCCCTATTCCTACGAATGCGGAGCGGGGATAACCTTGTTCTTGCCACCTTCAACGCCATCGTAGGGGATTTCAAAGCCGCGTACCTTGTTATTGGTCACGACATTGTCATTCCCCCAATTGCCGATGCCGTAATCATAGCCGGAGGTGGGAGCGTCCGCGCCTTCGTCAAACACGCGGTTGTTATCCACCACACCATTATCGCCGTAGAAATAAATGCCGATGTCGGCGTTGCCCCGGAGGTTGTTCTGACGGATGGTGACGCCGTCTGCAAGGTAAATGAGGATAGCAGTAGCGGCGTAGTCCGAAGTCCCAAGCCACTGATTGCCCTCAATATAGTTGTGCATGATGCTGCCCGTGCCGCCAGAACCGATCTGCACCGAGTTCGCCGCCAGATTCGCCTGCGTCGCTGAGGCACCAATCCAGTTGTGGTGAATATTGACGGAAACGTCGCCATTCGCCACGATCCCGGTCTTCTGCCAGTCTACCAGGGTGTTGTGCGCGATTTCTACGTACTGGGTATTCGGGTGGCTCCCGTCGAAAGGCTCATTACGGATTTCGATTGCATTCCCTTCCTGGCAACCGCTCGGCCCCTGGTTGATGCCGAAAACCGTATTGCCGACAATCGAGCCGGACGCGCCTTCGAACATAATCCCGCGCAAGCGATCTGCACCGGCATCACACACGTTGGCTAACCCGGACACGGTCACGCCCAGATTATGGACGTGCGCGACTGTGCCGCCATTGGCGACCACCGCGCCGACAAAATGTCCGCCTATCGGGTCAACGCCGGTAATCGTATAGCCGTTGCCGTCCAGGGTGAAGCCATCAGGGACAAAGATAGTGGAATCGGTGGTGCAGTTGCCATCCAACCGGAGCGTGGTGCCATCAGCGGTGAACGTGCAGGTGGTATCTGCACTGACGCTCGAAACACCGAGGAAGAGAACAAAGACAAACAGGCTAACGAGGAAAAATCTGGTTTTCATCAATCATACTCCTTTTAAACAAGAACCTTTGCACTGGTCAGGTCAGGCACGGGACTCAGGGGAATTTGTTTGCAGGAGAATGGATTAAAGTGACAACCCGTCTATTATATTTTATGCTACACATCTCATGTTTATATATAGTAGTACAGACATTTTCTACTGTCAATAAGGCTGTAATAACTTGTATTGTTATAATTGATGGATTATCGTAATAATGATACCGTAGAGTGAGATCAGCGGTTTCAGCTTGAGCGAAGCTACGGAAATATTGAGTTAAATGTGAAAAGCCCGTTTGAATCGGGAACAACACCCTTACCCTGAAAAAACATCGTGAATGATCGTATTCGGCCAGAGGCGGACTCTCTTGATAATTTCTTAACATTTTGTTAAACTTTTAGGCACGTATAGCCAAAAGAACGCAGCTATGCTTTCACTTAGTGCTTACTTTTAGGAGGAATGTATGCTTCGCAAGTTCGCAATTCTTGTTTTTGTCTTGCTGCTGGGTGCGCTGGCCGTGTCCGCAGTGATGGCGCAGGATGAGACTTTCAGTCTGACGATTATGCACACTAACGATGTTCATGCTCATCATGACCCCAACGGGAATGGGGATGGCGGCGCGGCCATCCAGTCGGCGGTCGTCAAACAGATTCGCGCTGAGGGTGGAAATAGTTTGCTGATTGATGGCGGAGACCGTTTTACCGGCACGCTCTATCATGTTCAGTATCGCGGGCAGGACAGCGCCCAGATCATGAATCTGATCGGTTATGATGGCATGACGCTGGGCAATCACGAATTTGACGACGGGGATGAAACCCTGGCGGCTTTTGTGGATGCGGTGAATTTCCCGGTGGTGACTGCCAATGTGGATTTCAGCGAATCCCCGGTGCTGGCCGGTAAAATTAACCCCTGGACGATTATTGAAGTCGGTGGGCAGCAGATCGGCGTGATCGGCCTCGTGACCCCCAATACTCCGGTGATTTCCTCCCCTGGCGCGGAACTGGTTTTCAACAGTGATCTGGTCGCGGTAGCTCAGGCGGCGGTGGATGAACTGACGGCGCAGGGCGTGAATAAGATTATCCTGGTGACGCACATCGGCCTCGACCTGGATAAGGAAGTGGCGGCGGGTGTGAGCGGGGTGGACGTGATCGTGGGTGGTCACAGTCACACACTGCTCGGTAACGCTTACGTGGCGTCGGTAGCCGAATACCCGGTGGTGATGGAAAGCGCCAGTGGTGAACCGGTGGTGATCGTGCAGGCCGGTGAGTACGACACGTATCTGGGACGCCTGGATGTCGAATTTGACGCCGCCGGACTGCTCACCGATTGGGATGGCGACACCATTCTTCTTTCCCATTACATCACTCCGGACGCCGACGTGAGCGCGCTGGTAAGCGACCTCGCAGCCCCGATTGAAGAACTGAAGAATCAGCCAGTGGGTGAAAGCGGAGTCTTCCTGGTTGGTGATCGCAGTGTTTGCCGGGTGGAAGAATGCAACCTGGGTAACTTGATTGCGGATGCCGTGCAAGCCGAAACTGGCGCACAGATCGTGTTCCAGAACGGCGGCGGTATCCGTGCCGACATTGATGAAGGCACCGTGACCGTTGGTGAAGTCCTGACTGTTCTGCCGTTCGGCAACCTGGTCAGCACGATGGAACTGACCGGCGCGGACGTTGTGGCAGCACTTGAAAATGGTGTTTCTACGATTGCGCTCACTGACGCAGGTATGGTGCAGCGCGGTGGCGCGGCGGGGCGCTTCCCGCAGGTCGCCGGTCTGCGCTTCACGGTTGACCCGACGCTTGAGGCGGGCAGCCGCGTGAGCAATGTGGAAGTCTGGGTTGATGATGCGTGGGCACCAATTGACCTCGAAGCGGTCTATACTGCCGCCACCAACGACTTCATGCGCCGGGGTGGTGATGGCTACACGATGTTTGCTGAAAATGCCATCAACGCCTATGACTATGGTCGCCCGCTGGATCAGGTGGTGGCGGACTACATCGCGGCTAACAGCCCGGTTGCGTCCGAAGTCGAAGGCCGTATCACGTATGTGAACGCCGAAGTCGAGCCACGCTAGTAAACTTTGGCCTTCCTGGTCAACTGGATAACAACATTGGTAAGGGCGTACTGCGGTGCGCCCTTGCTTTTTGGTTCAGGGGACACACCGTTTGGCATACGATGTAGGATTGACCCGGTAGATGCGACGCTCGGTTAGCCCGCTATTGGGAAGCGCCAACGGGATGTCATTTCGCGCCGAGGGATGAATCCCCCGGCTAAGGCAATGCCAAGCCCGCTGAAGGGGCTGTTTTTGAACCTCTTTAGAAGGTTTGAGAGGCCTTGCCGGGTATTTTAATGCCCGGCAGACGGCCTGGAACACCTATCGGATTTCTCTGTGCCGGATTACACCCCGTCTAACCCTACGTCGGGCGCCCTTCTTTATTTCCCCCTTTTGCCAGTCTGCGCTACAATCAAAGCATCATGGACTGCTAAAAGGACGGGACTCGTGGCGAGTGAACAGGCACACGAACTGCGGCAGCGGGGCATCGCTGCGGCCAAAGCCGGACAAAAAGAGCAGGCACGCCAACTGCTGCAACAGGCGCTGCGCATAGAACCGCGTCACGAGGCGACCTGGGTATGGCTCATGAGTGTCGCCCGTGACCAGCGGGAACGCCTGATTTGCCTGCACCGGTTGTTGGAGATTAATCCGCAAAATTCCGTTGGGCAGCAAGCCTTGCAAGCCCTGGGAATCACCCGTGAACAACTGGCGCAGCAGGCCACCGGCAAGGGCGAGATTAAAGCCATGCCACCGCGCCGGCCAGAGCCACCCGCTCCTGCGTCACCGACGCCCGGCGTCCCGATCCCTGACACGCAGCGGTTGGCCGAGGCGCAGAGTCAGGTAGACGCCATTGTACGTGACTACCTTGCGCCACTCAGCGGGGATAAACAAGTTACCTGGGTCCATAAGACCAGCAAACGTGCCGGAGAACGGGCTGCAACGCTGCTGAATATTTACGTGGCGGGCGGTGTGACCGCTGCGATTGTCCTGGTGCTGGTGATCGGTTTTGTGATTATTTGGAATACCCCGGAATTGCGCGGCGTGGTGTTCGCGCCGACACGCACGCCGACTTTTACCCCCGCGCCGCCGACTCTCACGCCCACACCCACGATTGGCGTCACGCCCACATCATCGCCGACGCCCTTACTGACATATACGCCCAGCCCCACCATCCCGGCGGATTTCCCGGACGGTGCGGCGACGCAGTTCCCGCAGCCAACCCCGCTCTATCCATTACCGGAGCGCGGCGTGCGGAACGCAGTGGCGATCTGGCAAAGCGGTGGTTTAGAAACGGCGCTCCCGCTGTTAGAAATTGAAGTTACGCAGGTGAGTATCAGCTTCGACCCGAACCCCTATTATTATCGGGCGTTGGCGCTGGCTGAATCAGGGGATACCGACGCGGCGTTACAACTCCTGAGCGACGGCGAATCCCGGTTGCAAAACACCCCGAATGCCGGTTATCAGGCGTTGCTGGATACGGGAATCGCGCAGGTCAACCTGGGACTGGCTGAGGCCGCCCTGGGAGCCGGGGAGCGGGACGACGCCCGCCTGTACCTGAATAACGTGCAAGACCGGGCGGAAGCCGCTATCGAAGGCGATCCCCGACTGGTGCAGGCGTACCTGGCGCTGGCGCGGTTCTACAGTCTGCAAAATGACGATGAACGGGCGGTTGGTGTCCTGAATGACGCGCTGGCCGTGCCGCAGTTGGCGGCAGACGTGAACCTGCTGGTAGCGAGAGGTGAGGCGGACTACCGTCTGGCGGAATATGACCAGGCGATTTACCAGGCGTACCTGGCGCTGTATGTGGAACCAGCCAATGAGGCTGCCCACCTGCTGCGGGTACGCGCGGCGCTGGCGGAAAATCAGCCGGGGCTGGCGGTCAACTATGTCGAAGGCTATCTCATAGCCTATCCCGGAAGTGTCACCGGGTACACGCTGCGCGGCGATGCGTTCCTGATGGAAGGCAAAACTGACCTCGCTCTGGAAAACTACAATCAGGCCTTGGCGGGTGGCACAGACGACCCGGCGGCGCTGGGTGCGTTGGTGGCACGGGGGCGTATCTACATGCAGACACGGCGCTATGCCGACGCACGCGACGATTTTACCCAGGCTTTTAACCTGAGCGATGACCCGAACATCCAGGCGTTACGGATGCAGGCCGCTTACGAGGCCGGGAGTTACGCCACCGCCGAACGCGACGCTGATGCGCTGCTCGGCCAGAACGTGCTGCCCGACGCCGATATTCAACTGCTCCGCGCAAGGCTGATAATTGACCGGGCGGCAGCAGGCGATACCGAGGCGTATCAGGAGGCGCTCGACCTGTTGAATGAGAACGCTAACCGGGTCTCATCCTCCACACAGGCCGTCGTCAACGAGTATCGGGCGCGGGCGGACTATCACCTGGAGTCGTATCGTGACGCGCTGCGGGCGATTGACGCGGCGCTGGCCGGGGGCGAAACCGGCGGACGCCATTATCTGCGTGGCCTGATTCTGGAAGCGCAGGGCGAGACTGAGGCCGCTATCCGCGAATATGAGTGGGTGGCGCAGTGGGGACAGGTGTACCCATATGCCTTCCTGCCGGATACGCTGTCGCGCCTGGACAGCCTGCTTGAAGCGGAGTCGTGAGGCACAACCTGACGAACACGAACGAAACGCCAGACCTGGACATCCTGAGTGATCCGATCCTGGTCTGGCCGCCGGTTGAAAATGGCGAACCACCAGAGGAGGCGCCGCCGCCGACTCGCTACTGGACGGCGCGGCGGTTGATCTTCACGCTGCTGATTCTGCTGACGCTCATCGCGTTCCTGCTGTATATCTACGGGACGTTGTTCTTCCCGCCCCGCCCGATTTCCCCTCCCATCCCGATAGGGACGTATTCAGCGGTGTAGGTTTGCCTCGGATAGTGGAAATCCGATCAGTCTCTATCTCCTCTATTCGGCCTGTGGGATGATACTTCTGCAAATCACACAAAAAAAACGGGCGAGAGGTAGTCCCCTCGCCCGCAAGGTAGGTGTTGTAAGGAAAGTGGACGAGGCAAGCCTCGCCCCTACGCTATGCGCCTTCCTGAATCGGCTCCAGCACCTGCCCGGAGCGCACGAAGTCCAGCGCGATATGTAGCGTCTCCAGGCCGTCCTGCCCGGTCACGGTGGGCTGTGTGCCTTCCCGCACCGCCTTCACAAAGTCGGCCAGCTCCGCCGCCAGGGGTTCGTGCCGCTGAATGCGAATCCCCAGGATATTCCCCTCGCTCACGCCGCGCAGCACGCTTAGGGTGTCCCACTGGCTGGGGGCGGTTTCGTTCTCGTAGAAGAACAACTCCTGCGAAAGCAAGTCACAAGTGAACATCCCCCGTGCCCCGGTCACGGTCAGGCGGCGGATTTTGGTGGGGGTGATCCAGTTCACGTTCAGCACGCCCACCACACCGCTCTGGAAGCGCATCAGCCCGTTAAACATATCTTCACGGTCTGAGTTGATACTTTGCAGCGTCTCCCCGAACACGCGGGCCACCGGTTCATCCATCAGGTAGCGCATCAGGTCAATATCGTGCGAGGCGAGGTCAATCACCACCCCGGCATCGCGGATACGGGATGGATACGGGCTGAGACGCTGGGCGTGCAGTTGGTAGACGCGCCCGGCCATGCCTTCACGCATCCGGCGGCGCAGTTCCATCACCGCCGGGTTGAAGCGTTCGATATGCCCTACTCCCAGGATGACGCCCTTCTTCGCCGCCAGTTCGACCAGTTTCTCACCTTCCTCGATTGTGCTGGCAATCGGTTTTTCGATCAGCACATGCACGCCGCGCTCGATCAGTTCCATGCCCATCTCGTAGTGCAGCACCGTCGGCACGGCCAGCGTCACCAGGTCGGGCTTGCACTCGTCGATCATCTTCAGATAGTCGGTATCGTGTGGTACAGCGTAGGTCGCGCCGATTTTGGCGGCGGTTTCCTTGTTGTTGTCGCTCACACCTACCAGTTCGACGCCATCCAGCTCGCGGTACACGCGCGCATGGTTGCGCCCCATGCTTCCTACACCAATGACGGCTGCTTTTAACATGCGGCGTTGACCTCCTGCACCACGTAGGCGCGTTCTTCTTCGGTCAGGAACGGATAGACCGGCAGGCTGAACACCTGGGATGTGGCTTTCTCGGTTTCCGGCAGGTGCAGGTTTTCATAGCCGCCCATTTGCTGGAACACCGGCTGGCGGTGAATCGGCAGCGGGTAATACACGCGCACACCGATGCCGCGCTCGTTCAACCGCTTGGCAACCGCATCCCGATCTACACCGTCTGGCACGCGTACCGTGTACTGGTGGTAAACATGGGTGTGTCCCGGTTTCACCTGCGGCGCTCGGACGCTCTTGAGCAGTTCGTCATAGTAGGCCGCGTTCGCCTGCCGTTTTTCCGTCCAGTCCGCCAGACGGCCAAGCTGCACTAGCCCCACCGCCGCCGCCATATCGGTCATACGAAAGTTATAGCCCACCACTTCATGGTAATACTGGGTGTTCATGCCCTGGGCGCGGATCATCCGCAGTTTGCGGGCGATTTCGTCGTCGTTGGTCAGCACCATGCCGCCCTCGGTGGTCGTCATGTTCTTGGTGGGGTAGAAGCTGAAACCCGCCGTCCCCCACGTCCCCACATGCCGACCATTAATGTGCGACAGATGTCCTTGCGCCGCGTCCTCCAGCAGGATCAGCCCGTGCTTCTGGCAGATGGCCTCGAAGCGCGGCATGTCCGCCGGTTGGCCGTACAGATGCACCGGCATGATCGCCTTCGTTTTGGGCGTGATGGCAGCTTCGGCGGCTTCCGGCGACAAGTTGAACGTGTTCGGGTCAATATCCGCGAACACCGGACGCGCCCCGACGCTCAGTACGCACGACGCCGTCGCAAAAAAGCTGAACGATGGGATAATGACCTCGTCGCCCGGCCCGATACCGTGCGCCATAATCGCGGCCATCAGCGCGGTGGTGCCGTTGCTGGTGGCGACCCCGTGCTTCGCACCATGCTCGGCGGCGAAGGCTTTCTCGAACTCGGCCACTTTCGGCCCCTGTGACAGTTGACCGCTGCTCAACACCTGGACAACGGCCTGTTTTTCTTCTTCCCCGATAAACGGTTTTGCGATAGGAATTTGCATAGTGTGTGAGACCTCTAATTTCCCCTTTGGAATGCTTGAAATGCGTGGTACAGAATTCGGGTAGCGTCTTGGATATGGCGTCAGTGTTACGCATCCGGTTCAGGTCAGCCTGTGCCATTGTGATGGTTTTTAGGGTAGGGGCATGATATATCATGCCCCTACAACTTACCTTGCCAACCGCCCAAACTGGATTATTGTTCCTTATTCTGATGCCAATACCTATATACACTGCCCTCATACACCGATAGGCTCAATCTGCCGCCATCGCCGCTTCCTGCGTGGCGACACGCTGGCCGGACGCCGTGACATAACCGATAATTCGCGCCGGGTTGCCGACCACCAGGGCGTAATCCGGCACATCTTTGGTGACGACACTGCCGGAACCGATCATCGCCCAGCGCCCGACGGTGATGCCACAGACAAGGGTGCTGTTGGCACCAATCGCCGCCCCGGCTTTGATGCGAGTTTCAGTCATTACCCAATCATCTGCTGCTTTGAGCGACATATCCGGGTTGACGGCTCGCGGGAACAGGTCGTTGGTGAAGCAGACATGCGGCCCGACGAACACGCCGTCCTCGATGGTGACGCCATGAAAGACTGACACGTAATTCTGGATTTTGACCGCGTTCCCGATCTGAACACCGGCATCGACAAACACGCCGCGTCCGAGGACACAATCCCGCCCGATATGGGCATCCCGGCGGATGTGGCACAGGTGCCAGACTTTCGTGTTTTCTCCGATTTGTGCGCCGTCCTCAACGTCGGCGCTGGGGTGAATGAACATCGCTGTTTTGTTGACCTCACAGTGCGTCTATAATCGCGCAATGTACTTTGTTATTGTACTACCCAGGCTCAGATTCTGAACCTGAAGAAGTCTGGAGTTGGTAAATGGCGCAGTCTGCCTCGATACCCGGCCCAATCTGTTCAGCATGAGTGTCCAGATAGGCGATCAATTCGGGATGATCCACATAGACCTGCCGGTCATACATGATGAGGTATTGAGCCCCTTGTGCATAATCCTGTTCCAGGATGGCTGGGTCGTATACGTCCGAAGGTAGCGCCCACCCATAAAGATGCGCGTAGAAGAAGAAGCGTGGATCCTGGTAATTGTTGGGCAGGGTGTTCTCGTAGGCTGGAGAAGTCACACTGACGATCACGGTTGTCCTCGGTGGAATGAGTTGGATGGCCGTCGTCGCGCAGTTCAGAATCGTTGTGGAACCCGAATCAGGGACGAACAGCGCGGCTTTGTAAATCCAGCCCATGATGCCCACCGAAAACACAATGATGACGGCGCTTGCCAGGTGGGCCGGCGCAATTCGCCACCTGGAACGTTCGGGCTGCGCCTGACCGCGCTCCCACAGCCAGTCCATCCCCAGGCCAACCAGCAGCATCAGGTACGGGATGGTATAAACGTGATACTGAATGCCCCATTCTTCCTGTGCGTAGCGCGATACCAGCATGTAATACGCCAGCAGAGTGGTTCCGGCGATAATCATTAACCACTTAGCGGGTTGTTTTCTGAGGATTACAGCGCCGATCAATACCGGGACGATACCGCCGATGGCGAGTATCCAGACGACATCAAGACCCACTATGCGCAGGTAGAACGTGGGCGAAAGCAGTGTGCTGATACCGGCAAATTTGGTATCTCCGCCTGCCAGCAGGCCAAAGGTGTTGCCGTACGTCACATACAGGTTATAGGCGTGCAGGTAGTACAACACCGTCGGCACAAGCACGATGGCGGCGAATACCCACAGACGCCACATTCTTATAAAGCGCAGCCGGTAGCGCATGAACAGGAGCAGCGCAAATATCAGCCCGATATGGATGGACGTGGGTTTGACCAGCACCGCCAACGCCGTTGTGATAGACATGAGCCAGAACCAGCGGGAGGACGGTTCATCCAGCCAGCGGTGAAAACTGTACAGCGCTGCCATATAGAAGAAAAGCACCGTTGCTTCCGGCATAAACGCGACACTGTAACGGATGCTCAGCGGAGACACTGCGAATGCCAGCAGTGCCCAGGATGCGACCCGCTGGTTGAATAAGTGGCGTGCCAATCCGTAAAAAATCGCCAGGGTGGGTATGGTGAAGGCCAGCGAAACCAGCCGCCCGATAATGATATGCTCCCCAAAGAGCCGGTAGAGGACGGCAACGATCAAGGTGTAAAGCTGAAACTCTGCTTCCACATAACCAGGACTGCTTCCGCCCCAATCCACCTGGGGATAGAACACGTTGAACCGACCACCGTGATTGAGGTTATGTGCAATTGAAGCCGTATCAGCCTGTCGCCATGTATCGGTCAGGCTATAGGTCAGCGGCGTTGGCACTAACGGTAAGCGGATCAGCACAGCCACCACCAGAATGATGATGAGATGATACTGTTTAATGAGGCTGATACTGTAATCCCAGCGTTCATTAGTCCACTTACGGGTGGGTTGAGCTATCGCCATGTTATTACCTTAATCTGGTTTGCCTGCTGGTAGTCACACCGCACGACAGGCAACCTGAGCAATTATTCGGGTTTATGCTCTATCCGTAACATTCTCATGGTTTGCGACAGATACCAGGAATAGCGTTTCGGTAACTGGTATTGGTAGGGACAGGGCCTGCCCTATCCATTGCCCATCAATTCGTTGGGTTAAGACGGCGCAAATTTTCGGATAGAACTCTATTGCAAGGATAGAGTCACGACCTGTCACGCGGCTAAAAACCGGTGTCAGGTCGCGTTGGGCGGTTGTGAAATCCCGTTCCTGTTGTAGAATCAAGCCATGACAACGAAACCCCGATTAACTGATGTCCGCTGGTCAGATGTGGTGGCCGAAGCGCGGGCAATCCTGATTGAACAGGCGCGGCTGCGACAGACGATCACCTATGCCGAACTGTGTACCATGATGCAGACCGCCCGCATCCACTACCACTCGAATACGATGGTGCGGCTGCTGGATGACATTGGGCGTATGGAGTATGAAGCCGGACGCCCGGTACTGCCGGCGGTGGTGGTCACTAAGCAGACCGGTATACCGGGGGCAGGCTATTTCCGCCTCCCTGGGACTCTCCCCGGCGAGGAAACACCCGCCGATGCCGAGGCGATCTGGGGGGCGGATTTACAGGCGGTTTTTGACTATTGGAGCGAACACTGATGCGAATTATCGTGACCGGCGCGGCAGGACGGATGGGCAGTCTTTTAGTACAGGTGCTGCGGGAACGCGGGCATGAGGTCGTTGGCGTGGACATCGTGGGCGACCAGGTAGAGACGCTGGATATTACCGATTTCGCCGCCACGCGGGACTTCATCACCGCCCACCAACCAGACCTCGTGATGCACCCCGCCGCCTGGACGGATGTGGACGGCTGCGCCCGCGACCCGGAACGCGCCGTACTGGTGAATGGCTTCGGCACGCAGCATATTGCGCTGGGGGCAGCGGCGGCGAACGCGGCCATGCTGTATATCAGCAGCAACGAGGTTTTCGACGGGACATCCAGCCAGCCCTACCGGGAATACGACGCGACCCGCCCGATTAACCCTTACGGTTACAGCAAATGGGTGGGCGAGCGGGCGCTGGTGGACATCAACCCCCGGCATTACATCGTCCGTACCGCCTGGGTCTTCGCGCACGGCGGTAAAAACTTCATCCAGGCGATCCTGGGGGCGGCAGCGGCAGGTAAACGGCTGCGGGTGGTCGCCAACGAGGTCGCCAATCCCACGTATAACGATGATCTGGTAGACGCGCTGGCACGGCTGATCGAAACCGGGCGCTACGGCATCTACCACCTGACGAATGAAGGGGCGTGTTCACGCTATGCCTTCGCCCGCTACTTCCTGGATAAGGCCGGGTACGCTGATGTCCCAGCCGAACCGATTGCCGGGCAGGAGTGGCAGCGGCTCTCGACGCCGCCGGTCTACGCCAGCCTTGCGAACCTGGCCGGGCGGCATATCGGCGTGACGCTGCGCCCCTGGCAGGAAGCGGTAGACGCCTTCCTGGAAAAAGAGGGATTGCTAAAATAGACAGCCAACGCGCGGACAGGATGTGGAGAAGCAGGGATTGATGCCAGAGGACATTTTAGAGGTTCGCCCCTTCCCCCAGCCGCAGCAGCCAATTGAGTGCATGATTCTGCCGCTGCAAACGCTGTTTGCGCATCAGCGTTACCCGATGGATACGCCGCAGCGCCTGCATTCCTTCATGATCGCGCTGTTTACCAAAGGCCGGGGACAGCACTTTGTAGATTTCCAGTCGCACGCCTACCGGGAACAAACGCTGCTGTTCGTGGCGGAAAACCAGGTGCATCAGTGGGAAATCCGCCCGGAAAATGAGGCGTTGGTGTTGGCGTTCTCGAAAGAGTTCCTGTATAAGAACGCCCAGGATTGGGAAGTCGTGACGCGCTACCGCATTTTTGACTACGCGCTGCGCTCCCCGACACTGGCGCTGGATGCTGTGGCTTACCGGCGTTTTCTGACCCTTTTCGAGGAACTCAAGACTGAGTTTGACCAGCCGGGGCAGGATACATTCAAAGATGACATTTACCGCAACCTGCTGCGGACGATTCTGCTGCTGGCGGAACGCCTGAAACACGATGAAACGCCCGCCACCGCCACCTTGCACTACCAGGATTTCACCCGGTTTCGGGATCAGGTCGAAAGCGACTATAGCCACACGCGCAATGTGCAGGATTACGCCCTGAAACTCGGTTATTCCCCCAAAAAGCTCAACCAGCTCACGCAGACCACGTTGAATCAGAACGCCAAACGCTTCATTGATGAGCGCGTCGTGCTGGAAATCAAGCGTCTGCTCATCCATACCAACCTCTCGATTAAGGAAATCGCGGATCGCACCGGATTTGACGAGCCGACCAATCTGGTGAAGTTCTTCAAACGCTACACGGAGCAAACGCCGCTGGCTTTCCGTGAGAAAATCGTCGCCTGGAGCGCATAAGGCGCAGATTTACCATCCTTTGGCGGGCATTTACCTTTTACCCACGCCTGAAATTCCGTATCCTGAAACTGTCAGTGATTCAGGAAAGGAATAGACAGATGGCTACCATTCAGATCGTGAAATTCCGGCTCAATAACGGCGTGAACGAAAGCGAATTCCGGGCGCTCAACGAACGGTTTCAGCAGGAAGTTGCCCCGAATCTGCCGGGTCTGGTGCGCCGCGAAGCAACGGTTGGGGAAGATGGCGAGTGGCTGCTGGTGCTGCGCTATACGGATATGGAATCCGCCCACAAAGCCGGACGCTCCGATACCAGCGACGTATCGCAGAAGTTCATGTCCTTTATTGACATGAGTACCATGTCCGCCACGTTCTACGGGGTGGTCAGCGAGTAGCCGCCGGTTACGTTGATCGGGTTACATTCAAGTTGTTGGGACGGATTCTGCATTTTAAGAATTTAGCACGGTGTTCCGAATGTGCGGGCGCAATGTATTTATTGCGCCCCTACAAGTCCCTCATTTTAGGGCGATTCGGTAGGAGCGACCACACCGGGTCGCCCGGTTTTTCTCCGGGTTTAATTGTGAAACTGCATCCTCCGTCTTTTTCGCGTTGATGAGTCTACTGGGAGGACGCCGTGAAGCAGCACATCACCCCCGCCGGGCAAGGCCAGGACTACGATTGGTCGAACGATCATATTTACGTGAAAACGCCGTTGGACATGACCGGCGGGCGGGTGACACTGGTTGAGGATACTCTGAAACCGGGGTTTCACCTGGCGCGGCACTACCATAAGGTCATGACGGAGATTTTCTATGTTCTGGAAGGCGAGGTGACGTTCATATTTGATGACGAAACGGTCAGCGCACGCCCCGGCATGACGATCACAATCCCGCCGCAGGTCTGGCACGAGGTACGCAGCGGCAGTGGTGGCAAGCTGCTGACGATCTTCACACCGGGCGGCTTCGACCACTACCTGGCGGAACTGGCGGGGCTGTCTGCGGAACAGTTCCAGGATAGCGCCCTGGTGACGCAATTGGGCGAGAAGTACGACACCTGGATGGTGTGACGCTTCCGGTTTGTCACCGAAATACACAGTCCCGCACCGGGAAGGTACGGGTTTTTTCGTGATTCGCGGGCGCAGTCTTGCGTCACGATAGGAAAACAATGTCGTAGGGGTAAACGTGCAGCTTAAGCGAGGTGCGGGTGACATCCAGAATGTCGCTCAGGTGTAGGAAGTCCTGCTGACTGATAACGAAAATCCAGGGGTCGCCATCCTCGAAAAACCCGTCCAGGTCTAATCCCAGGTCTTCACCATCCGGGAGGGCGTCATGCTGGTCGCGCAGCGAGTCCCAGAAGCGGTTCATGGTCTTGCCGTACCATTGCCGCACGATGCGTCGGAACAGATAGGGATACACCACTGTATTGTCGTACAGACTCGTGAGGGAGGCCACGTCCACGCCCTGGTCGGTGTGGTCGTGCAGCCACACATCCTCCTGGTCGGGATTCTGCTGCGCCTGACGTGCCGCCTCCATGAGTGGGATACGGATCGCCCCCGGCAGACTCATATAGAAGAAGGGATAGACCGTCCCGCGTTGCAGCAGATGCGCGTTGGCGCTGGCGGATACCAGCTCGCCCACCTGATGCTTGGTGAGCGGCGTGCCGTCGGCGAACGGGGGATTCCCCGCAAAAACCCAACCAAGCGGGCGGCCATTTCGCTCCACGTCGTCGGTGATGATATAGCCGGGAATGGCGTCACCTAATTTGTCTTTGACCAGAGTCCCGCTGATTCGCGCCTCATCAATCCAGGTATTACGCCCCCAGCTTTTCCATTTGACCTCCGTCACCCCCATAAACGCGAGAAAGGTGTCGGTTGCTACTTCACCCAGGTGGTGGGGCTGCCGGTGATTGCCCTTGCCCGGCGCTTTGGCTCCCTTCGCTTTGGTGGCGAGGTCTTTGGGGGTCAGCACAGACGGTGGTGTGTAGTGGGTTTCCAGGGCGTCTATGGCTTGCAGTCGGATGGTGACAATGCCCGCCTCTTTGGTCAGGGCTTCCTCAAACTGCTTGCGATTCTCGGTTTCAATCTTCTGCCAGAGGTTGGGGTTATCGGCTTTGAACTTAATCGAGTCGGCGTCTGGCGACATGCCAACGACATAATACGTGCCTTTGATGAGCATATACATTTCAAGTACCATCCTGTCCTGAATAGGGAAGTTCGCTTTCAGTGGTCAGTCACCAGTGTACCCCGCGAATCCGGGAATCAAAAACCCCTCACAGGCGGTGAGGGGCTGAAATTCGGTTCATCCGTTGAGCATAACCGGTTATGAGCGACGCTCTATGACGGTCTGAAGTTCTGTTACCCATTCCGATTGCGGGACATGGTGCATCGCCCCTTTATGATGAATAGCGCGGTGTTCGTGGCACAGGCTGTAGCCGTTTTCCACAGCCCAACGTTCCAGCAAGACCTGTTTTTCGAACAAGTCTGGTTCGCCATGACCGTTGACGACAATCGTCGCAGCCAATACTTGAGGGATAGTTGTAAGCGCCAGTGTATCTTTTGTTGATAACGTGACATCCCCGGATTGCTCATCAGTCACCGGCACGATAAAGGCAAATTCATAGTTTTCAGGGTTGATTTCCTCTCCATAAACTGCGCCAATGTGTTGTCCTGTATGTTTGATTTCACCATTGGCAATGAGCCGGTTGATTTCTTCGCCAATGGTTGGGATTTGGTGTTCTGCAGGACGGAAACGGAGATATAATGCTTTGAACGTCGGAATTTCTTTAACCATCACATTTAAATCGGGCATTTTGTCCTCCAATTCGATCATGTTTAGGTGGAATTCAACCATCGTTAGTCGCCGTTGCTCTTCACGAACGTGCTGCTCAATTTCGGCGAGTTTGAGTCGCAGCATACCGCGCAACTCATCAATACTCATGTCTTGGTGAATCATCACGCTGATTTGCTCCAGCGATAAACCCATTTCTTTTAGTGCCATGATGCGATGCGCACGCGGAAGCTGCTGCAAAGAGTAGTAACGATAACCTGTGAACGTATCCACGTGTTCCGGGCGTAGCAACCCACGATCATCATAAATGTGCAGCGCTTTGATACTGATTTGCGACAGGCGTGAAAACTCACCAATCTTGAGCATCATATTCTCCAGAACAGGCTTACTTAGGTTGAATCGATTTGAAGGCTGCCTTCTTGTTTTGAGTATGTAGTCTTACCCAGGGGAAGAGTCAAGTACCTGGTTGAGATTGCTATAGATTGAGTATTTTCTGGACATCTTGTAACAGGAGGGCTTCGCTTCGTAGGTAGGGATGACAATGCCTGTTCATCATTGGACAAAAAACAGCTATAGAAGGGAATCAACAGCCCCTCACCATGCGGCGAGAGGCTGACTTGTATCATTAGGTAAGTAGAGCAAATTCTACACCAGACATTCGGGCTAACTACTGGGACGCATGAAGAAGGGAGCGCAACCCTTCGGGCCTAAGAGTGAAGGGTCAATTATGTTGAATTCTTCATCTGGTGTCCGGCCAAACACTTTCTTGAAGTCCGCATCCCCCAGAATCCCGGCCATATCCCGGAAGAAGCCCATAGACAACTCACTCATCTGATGGGCCGCTTGCACCGCATCGTAGGTGACTTTCTGATCTGCTGAGAGCGCTGTCGTTGGCTTAGTGACTTGCGTTTCCTTATCCCGAAAGAGATTTTTGACCTGTTCCACTTTACCTTGCTCGATGCCCGCGTCGTCCAGGAGTAATTCAACTTCTTTCAGGTGATGCTCGATTTTATCCTCCCGCGTTTGTGGCGGATTGGCGCTGATACTTTCATGAAGGTCAGCGATCTTGCCCTCAAGGCTGGATGCCGCGAATGCCCGGGCGGCACTGGAACAGGTATTCACACGTTTATTCCAGTCAACCAGCACGCTGATCTCAACCGCAGTCGCTACGGCATCAAGGCCGGGTATGAAATATAGAAACCAGGGAACAGTAATCCCATACGTGCCGTAGGTAAGCTGTGTTTCTACATATCCTTTAGCGCCTTTCACCGTTGCGCCCGAATAATACAGCACCCGGTTCGCAATCTGGTGGCAAACGCCATTCACACCATAGACGACGCCTGCGGCGGACGGGATGCCCATGAAGGTCGTTCTAATCGGATCGCCTGTACAGGTTCCCTGGGCAAGCGAGGCGGAACCGCTGCCTAACGCGCGGCCACCACTCGAACCGCCCAGACAAGGCCACGTCTTCGTGGGGGTCTTCACATAAGTATGGTCGCCAATCGGTTTCCCGTTAGGCAACTTGGCGCTGGTTGGGGAGGCAAACGCCTTGAATACCACATTGCTCATGTTCCACGCTCCTATAGACTGAATGACTTCAATGAAAATGGACGGGCTAGATGGGCAACACTCTCCCATTCATGAACAGGGTATGCTCAATGGGATTCTATATAGGGGGTCAAAAGAATCTGACTCTCGATTATTAGTTATTAAAATTTATTTTAATCATAATATCATAGCAAAGAATTTCGTAAATGACTGTTGAGGGTTAGTTTAGGTGATTTTTCACAATACCAATGGTCGGGAATCAAAAACCCCTCACCAGGCGGCGAGGGGCTTTTTGGTATCGTAGGGGAGTGTGACCTACGCCAGGTAGTCGCGTAACTGGCGGCTGCGGCATTGAGGGATACGAGAGCAATCACAAGAAGAAAACATGCCCAGTCACTGCGATGGTGTTTTTCTATGAGCTTTTCATATCAGGCACTTTTAATACTGCGTCTGCACGATGTTCTAATCCACTTTCATGATACTTGAGAAGGCCATGCAGGAGCAAAAACTTTGCCGTAGGTGGAATCCAATGAAGATAGCTATATCGTAAAGTCACCCCCGGCAAAATAATCATGGGTTCTTTAGATCGCGCGGGTGTCCAGACTCCTCTTTTGCTAATATTTGGAATTAACAACTGTTGATTGATATCGTCAGGACCTTCGACAAGGGAATCTGTTGTGTCAAAATATCTCAGATTAAATGAAAGGTCAGTAATTTTATGTGGGACACCTCCATGATTTTTGAGCATCCCCAATATTTCAATGACCCAGCAGTCCTTATGTACTCCGACAAAATTCACATCAACAGAGAAATCAATTCGAGGGGAACCTTCACGTTGAAAAACATATTTTCGCAGTGCCCATAGGCCTCCAACAACAATAGCAAGTGATGTTACCAGTGCTTGAACAATTTGTGTAATTGTTTCAAATTGATCCAGGGACATAGTCATGCCTTTCACTACTTGTATCTATTGGATCATCAGTCTGAGGTCGAGAAAAACTTTGAAACCTCACTATTCTTGTGAGCCCTAATTTGAAAATTCACTGAATTGTACATTATCGTAGGTTCAAGAGGAAACTTTTAACAATCTTGAAAATCCCCTGATTCATCTGTTTCGTAAAGTTTGGAGCTTGTAAGAACATAAATCAACAACCTCTCACTGGGCGGCAAGGGGCTTTCTGTGACCTTAGGGGGATTGCGGCGCGAGTAGCGAAGACTGTTTAACCGTTGAGCGTCTCGTATTCGATGGTGGAGCGGTCAGCGGGTATTCCACGCCAGCGGGTGACAAACACCTTGCCCTCCGCGTCAGGGCCGATGTTAACCTGGAACTCACAGGTATTCAGTCGCCATGCGCTGAACAACCCTGCCTTGCTGTAGAGCAGTATGTGTGAGCCGGTGTGTGGGGTGCAATCCGGGATTTCAGTATCGTCAAGCGCGGCGACCAGATAACCGCTGCTGTTGGCATCCACACCGTACACCCGGATACCCTCGCCCTGGGGTGTGTATATCACAGCGGAAAGGTCGCCATGCTGCCAGTTGAGGCGATCATCGGGCGGGGCGGCGGGGGATGCTTCGTTTCCCCCTGCGCTCGAGAAGGAAGCCAGCGGCAGCGCAGCGCATGAAGGTACATAGTCGGCGGGGTCAAACGTGAATGCGTAAAATAGGGGCGCGCCCTGCGCCAGGATGCTGTCATAAAGCTGTTGGGTGTTGAACGCCCCTACAGGCTGCGCCACGACATCATAGAGACGCACCCTCACCGGGCGGGCCGTGATGGGGTTAATCCCGGCCAGGTCTACCCCAACTAACAGGTTACTGGTTAGCCCCACGAGGATTGATCCCCGTGCTGCGCCCAGACTGACCCCATTGGCATCAGTCGCGACAAACGCATAATTGTCATAATCACCCAATGCGGTTATGAGATCTATCGTGTCGCCGGTCATTCCAACTGAAAAAGTGACCCGACTCGTCGCACAGACGCCGGTATCATTGACAGCGAAGACCCCATTAAACACGGGAGAATTGAGTGCCTGAACAAAAAAAGCACTGCTGATGAAGATCATCCCCAACACAATGAGCAGTACACGTTTTGGGAAAGTCATCGCAGTGCCTCCTGTAAGGCTATTGAGGGCTATGCCAGGTAGTCGCGTAACTGGCGGCTGCGGCGGGGATGACGCAGGCGGCGCAGCGCTCGCCCTTCGATCTGGCGGATGCGTTCGCGCGTCAGGCCGAACTTCTGGCCGACCTCTTCTAACGTGTAGGCGCGCCCGTTTTGCAGGCCGAAACGCAGCCGCAGAATACGCGCTTCGCGCGGCGTCAGCGTGGCGAGGATGTCCTCGATTTTTTCGCGCAGCAGGTTGTCGTGGGTGACTTCGGCGGGGGTCGCCACCATGTCGTTCTCGATGAAGTTGCCGAGTTCGCTGTCTTCGTCCTCACCAACCGGATGTTCCAGGCTCAGAGGCTGCCATGATACGCGCAGCATCCACTGTATCTTACGCGGCTCGACTTCCATTTCCTTTGCCAGTTCTTCAGTGGTGGGCTTGCGTCCCAGTTCCTGTTCCATCTGCCGGGCGACGCGGTACAGGCGGCGGATACGGTCACTCATGTGAACCGGCACGCGGATGGTGCGTCCCTGATCGGCAATTGCGCGGGTGATTGTCTGGCGAATCCACCAGGTCGCGTAGGTGCTGAAGCGGTAGCCGCGCCGGTAGTCGAACTTCTCAACCGCCTTCATCAGCCCCAGGTTGCCTTCCTGAATCAGGTCGAGGAACGGCACGCCCCGGCAGATGTACTTCTTGGCAATCGAAACGACCAGGCGGGTATTGGCTTTAATCAGGTGTTCCCGCGCTTGCAGGCCATCTTCCACCAGGAACTTCCATTCGGCGGCCTTCGCGCTGTTCGGGCTGCTCTTGAGCTTCTTGGCGGCTTCGTCCCCAGCCTCTAAGCGGATCGCCAGGCTGACTTCCTCTTCGGTGGAAAGCAGCGGGACGCGGGACATTTCTTTCAGATACAGGCCAACGGTATCCGTGGAGGGCAAACCGGCCCAGGAAAGATCATCATCGTCCAGATCATCATCCAGCTCGAGATCGCTGTCGAAATCGTCTTCATCGTCATCCAGCGAATCCTCGAAGGCGAGGTCATCCAGCATTATTTCATCAAACGAATCCGTTTCTTCGTTGAAACCGTGTGAAAAGGATTCGATGTGGCCTGTAACGTCTAAATCTGTATTGTAATTCTGATCGAAAGTAGCCAAGATGATTACCCCCCACGAATAAAAATAGTTGGTCAGGAAGGATGATAATCCAGCGAAGGATTATCGCTTATGCGATTCGAGTAATTCCTTGAGCTTCGCCATGCGCGGGTCAATCTGGTTCCCAGCACAGGCACATTGAGTATGGTTCAGGTTGGCGCCACAATCCGGACACAAACCCTGGCAGTCTGGCCGACAGAGCAGATTGTTGGCCGTAGCGATGAAAACTTCAGCACGGAGCAGCGGCCCTAAGTCCAGCACGCCGTCGTCGTTTAAGGTGAATTCCGCCGCAGCGGGAGAAAGATAAGCATAGAGTTCTTCAAACTTGATTGTGACATTCATCGTCACAGCGTCAAGGCAGCGATAACACTCACCAGAATAACCCACCTGGAGTTCACCCTGTACCAGGATGCCTTCTTTGGTGCGGCTCAGGCGCAGCGGCCCGCGAATGTAATCCAGCGTTAGGTCATCTGCCACGCGCACAGCGGGCGCGTCAAAGGCGGTGTCATGACTGTGACCGGGACCAGCTGCCAGCAGGAAGCCAACGTTGATCTTGAGTACCCGGTTGCTGAAATAATTGCTGGTGGGTTGCCCCATGAAAACCGGCCTTGTTAAAGTTAGAACTCGGACATCAGAACCTAACAAATCATCTAATGTCTATTGGATTATAGGAAAAAAACAAAGTTTGTGTCAACATCTGCGACATCACCCTAACCGAAACCAAACGAGTTTTTGCTGGTTTTTTACGATTGTGACATATTATGTCACAATCTAGCCGGGGATGAGCGTGTTTTTTGTGTTGATAATGTCATTATTGGTTCAACCAACACACGATCACAATAAGACAAATGGCCTATAGACGGTGGGATTCTCCATTTGTGACAAATTTCGCCACAGTAAGGTCACAAAACCGAATGTAGAGCTGGTAGGTAAGGCTGCCGCGCTTCAGACCGTCTGATAGCCTAGACACCGGGGATAAACAGCGTGATTCGGCATCGTGCCTGTCCGCATATGCTTGAATACGGTACAATTCCTGGATGTGACATCCGTAAAACAACCGGGTTGAGTCGGAGCGAAGTGTGCTTCGGGTACATCCTTAACCGTCAGACTGTCGCAGTCCATTGTGTAACTGCTGAACCGATCAAAACAGATGGAGAAAACATGCCTCCCGTAAGTGTAACTCTACGTGACTCTTTACAGGCCACCATTCAATGTGGTCACCACACCTGGCTGGCCGACGAACCATTAGATTCGGGCGGTACGGATACTGGCCCGACGCCGATGCAGACCCTCCTGGGTGCGTTAGGAAGCTGCATCGCCATCACCATGAAACTCTATGCCCAGCGTAAAGAATGGCCGCTGGAAGGCGTCGACGTGGAATTGGAGATTCAACGATTCAAAGGGTCGGATTACCCTGGGTACGAGGGCACTGCCTTCGTTCATGAAATCCGCAAGAAGATTACGCTGCACGGGCCACTCGATGATGAGCAACGCAGCCGTATTCACGACATCGGGGAGATGTGTCCGGTACACCGGACACTGCAATACCCCACCGTGTTTGTCGAAAAAGAGTAGCCCCCCAAACCAGACAATATCCTCCTCTCCCACAGGGGCACACCTCTCTTACCGAGGGGTGTGTTTCTTTTTAAATCCGTTTGGTGTGAAATTAGGCCTAGCCGCTGGCGATGACCACTGATGACTGACTACTCCGCCTGTGAGGAAACCCCGCTATCCGGTTGTACATAATGCAAAGACAGACAGGCCACAAGGCGGCGAGTCATGCTTTTCTGGAAACTCTGGCGGGCGATTGATACCGCCCCGCCGCGTCACCCGCTTTTCCACTATGTACCCTCTCCGGCACGGCGCAAACGCGCTTACCGGGTTGCCCTCCTCGCGCTCGTCGGCTGCCCGGCGGCCTATGGCATGGCGCTGTACTGGCCGTCCGTTTACCCGGTTCTGTTCGCTGCCGGGGTGCCGCCCACCCTCTACGTAGTCATCCTCACAAGCGTTACCGCCTACCTGCTCACCATCGCCGCCGGAATTGGCCTGCGGATCGCCACCAGCCGGGAGCGCGGGGTCTATGATCTACTGGCCGCCGCGCCCGATGGTGGTTTCACGGCCGTCTGGGACATCAGTATGAATGGCCTGCACAGCAGTGCTACATTCCGCTGGTTTCGCCTCGGCCTGAGTCTGGTGGCGTTCACACTGATCGTGGGGTTAGGCGCAGAGATTCTGCTGCCGCTGGTGGCGATGGCGCGTTCCGGTACGACTGCGTTTTACCCGGTACTACTGGACGTGGCGACTTGGTGGCTGCTGGCCGTCGCCTTTTACCTGGATACGGCGCAGTCGCTCACGCTGGCGAGTCTGCTTGGCATGGTTGGCCCGTTTTATGTAGTGAGCGTGCCGGGGGCGGCTCTATGGTCAGCGGGAGTCTTTCTGCTGACGCAAACCGGGGTATATCTGGCCGCGCTGCTGGGTGGGAGTATCCTCTTCCAGGCAGCGGAACCGCTGGCGCTGCCGGTGCAGATCGGTGCAATGGCCTGGGCGATTGCCGTTTTACTGGGGCTGCGGCAGCTTGTCAATCAGTTCGCGTGGCGTGCCTTGCAACGGCAGACCGCCGCCGGGCCGGATGACCTGCGCCGCTGGAGCAGGGTACATCAACCGTGAGCCATCACCAGGAGTAGAGGAGTGCCGGTGTGCGCTCCCTGGGCGGCCACGCCGAGCCGCCCCTACACCCTGGAAATTAGCCGTGTTTGTGTTTATTCGGCTACATCGCCACCGAATTGTGCCAACCGCGTTGAGACATCACCATTGAAGCTGATTTGTTCAACCTCCCAGGTTGCCCAGGGCGCATTGTCTTCCCACTGAGTCTGGGCGCGTACTGCCACACTCAGCCCGTTTACGTCGCCCCATTCGAGTACCTGATTGTACCAGCGGCTGCGCTCCGGCTGCTTTTCATTCTGATACCGCTGGGATTCAATTCCGGCAATCAGGCCGGTGGCTGCATCAAAGGTTACGGTGAGCGCCCCTTCATCATCTAACCCCGGCAGCATTAAACGCGCTGTATTGGCATCCACCGCTTCCCAGCGCACGCGGGGATCGGTCAGCGCGACAGACGGAACCCAGCCCAGCACCTCGGCCCAATAACCCTGGATGGCGGATTGGTTGATGTGCGGGTCATCCTCGATACGGCCCAATATCCCAAGGTCAAGGATCGCGTGTCCTTCCAGGTTGCGTTCATGGATCCGCATAAAGGGTAGTGTGAACCAGGTGGCCTCGATGTCATGGTAGTAACTGCTGCTGGTCGCATCGTAATAGAGGCGAAAGCGCGTCGGCATCGGTAATCCGGTTGGTGAAAGACGGGCGCGCCCCACGACTATCGCTGACTCGACACCGGGCAGTTCATCCCCGAACACGGTACGGGCAAACCGTTCAACGGGCGCGGGGAGATTGTCTGGCAGCGGAATCCGGTGGGAAACCGCGCCGAGCGGAACCAGCGCGAAACGGGACGATGGCACCTGCAAACCGAGCCAGCCGAGTGTCAGCGACAATACGACCAGCCCCACAATTGCCGCGAGAATACGAATAATCATAGAACCCCCTTTGCACAAGCTTACACAAGCCTGTGATGCAACAAATCGGAAAAGACAATCTGGCTGTTTGTGAATTTACGAAATGGTGAGCAGTAGAACGATAATCATGATGCTGATGATGGTGCCGCGAAAAGCCGGTGCCATGTCCAGCCCGGTGATGACAACCGAGAGCAGGGTGACTGCCAGCAGCAGCCGCTCTCCCCAGTCCCAGCCAACGGCCAGTGCGCCCCCGGCGGCGGTGAATCCGATCGCAGTTAACGGCCATAGCGCGGCGTAAATCCGCGTTTCGTCTGTGCCTGAATCCAGGTATCCATTCCGGAATTTCATTTTGTAGTCCTGTTCAGGTACGGTCTCCAAAAGCCAGTGAGCAGCAAAGCCTATGAGATGAATGAACCCATGAATGCCCATCAATATGAGTAGGATGACGATCAACAGTTTATCCCCCGTGTTTGGTGATGGTTCCCTGTACAAAAACACTGGCGAGCGATCTCACCACATCATCCGGGGGCAGCACCGCCAGCGTGTCAGACCCCATCAACCGTGTGAACAGGATGTAGGACGAAAAAAGGCTGTCAAATGCGTTCGCCAGCACTATCGGGTCGAGACCGGGCCGGATAATCCCCGCCACAATCTGCTCCTCGAAATAGGCCGCGATGTGGCTGAGGTTGCCCTCGGCTCCCATTGCCAGCATCTCCTGTAAATCCGGCACGGCCTGGGCATCACACAGCAGCAGACGCAGGATTTCAAAGTTCTGGTGGGTATCCGCCATCTGCAAACGCGCCATGACCAGAATATCGTCAGCATAATCACCGGTCAGGTGCTTACGAAAAGTCTGCGCGAAGCCCGACTGATTACCGGCGTTGATGCACGCCAGAAGCAAACCCTGTTTGTTGCCAAAGTGCCGGAATAAGGTCACTTCGTTTACGCCGGCACGCTCGGCGATGGCGCGTGTCGTGGCCCGGGTGTAGCCCACCTCACCAAAGAGCGTGAGGGCAGCCTCAAGAATGCGTTGTTTCGTCTCGTCGGTTGAAGAATCGGCGGTCATCTTGCTCTCCTCTTGTGTGCAAGCAAGTGGTTACTTGCAATCTCAATTTACGACAACCTGTTTTTGTAAGCAAGTGATTGCTTGCATACATTTTACATGATTTTTGTCATCTGAGTTTTTCTCAAAAATCTGCCAATATGAGGTCAGTACCGCAACGGGGGCGAGGCATCGTCTCGCACAGCGCACAGCCGTGCGCCCCTACCACCCGTCAAATTAATTTTATCTGTGTATTAGTGCGGTTTTAGAACGAGAAAGGCGCAGTCTGTGTTTAATGTCCTCATGAACCGGCATTCCCAACAACCGGAATGGCAAAAAATCCCCTGGCATGACCCTGATTTCAGCCGCCGGATGCTGGCTGAACACCTGAGCCAGATGCATGATCTCGCCAGCCGTCGCTTTGATACGATTGATGAGCATGTGCAATGGATTCATCACAAGTGCCTGAACGCGCAACCGGCCCGGATTCTTGACCTGGGCTGTGGGCCGGGTTTTTACACCAGCCGCTTAACTGCGTTGGGGCATACCTGTACCGGGATGGATTTTTCACCCGCATCTATCGCCTATGCCCAGGAATCTGACCCGGTTAGCCGGTATATCCTCGGTGACGTGGTTAAGCTGCCTTACGAGGGGGAGCCTGATCTGATGATGATGATCTATGGCGAACTGAATGCGTTTCTGCCAGCCGATGCCCGGCAGATCATCCAAAAGGCGCATACGGCGCTCCAGACCGGCGGCAAACTGTTGCTGGAAGTTTCCACGCACGCGGCACTTTATCGTGCCGGGCACAACCCCGCTTCCTGGCATACGGCTGAGAAAGGTTTGTTTGCCGATGAACCCTACCTCTGCCTGACCGAATCCCGTTACGATCTGGATCGTGTCATTGACTGGATGTATGTCTACCTGATGAATTCCGGCGAGATGCGGCAGTACATCACCATACACCAGGCATACACGGATGATGAATACCGCGACTTGCTGGCGATGTTTCGTCGCATCCAGTTCTTCCCGTCCCTGACCGGGAGCGCGGAAGTTGGAGACTTCCTCATCATCGTCGCGGAAAAATAGACGGGGAAAACGCGCCCGAATACCACCTGCCAGGGTAGAATATGACAAATAGCGGGTGGGTTCACGTCATTTGTCACTGTTCTTTACGAGGGGAGCAGGCGAGAATTAAAGACGATAAATTTATTCAAAAAATTTGTTGACTATCTGGTGACCTGTAGTGGTCAGTCACAAATTGTGACCCCATTGGTGGCAGGTAAAAGCCAGACGTTACTCCCTCTCAAATGTGGCTCTACGTGGTGCGCGTAGAGCCATACCTTTTTCTGGACAATCCTGAACAAGGAAATTTCCCTCATAGTGAGTATAATAGCCATATTGTGCATTGACTCGCCACGACCTGCTGGCGCACGACCACTATAAGGAGCCGCTGCTATGCCCGACGAGATGACTCGCCAGACCGGATTCGCTGAAGTCAACGGCGCGCGACTGTATTATGAAGTCGCTGGAGACGGCCATCCCCTGATTATGCTCCATGCCGGGATTGCTGACAGCCGCATGTGGGATGACCAGTTCGCGGTGTTTGCCCGGCACTTCCGCGCGATTCGCTATGATATGCGCAGCTTCGGTCAATCGCCCCTCACGCACGTCCCGTATACCCACCACAACGACCTGTACGGCCTGATGCAGTTTTTGGGTATCGAACAGGCTGCGATTATGGGCTGCTCGAAAGGCGGTATGGCGGCGCTGGACTTCACGCTGGAACACCCGGAGATGGTGTCCCGGCTGGTGCTGGTGGCGTCCAGTGTGAGCGGCTACGAGTTCACCGGGACACTGCCCAAACAGTGGCGGGAAATCGTCGCCGCCATCAAAGCGCGGGACTTTGAGCTGGCTTCTGAACTGGAAGTCCAGGTCTGGGTGGACGGCCCGATGCGCGGCCCTGGGGCGGTAGACCCGGTGATCCGCGACAAAGTGAAGGCGATGAACCTGATCGCGCTGCGCAACGAGGCGGATGAAACGGTTCGTGAGCGCCCGATTGTCCCAACAGCGATGGAACGGTTGGACGCGGTTCAGGCGCCGGTGCTGGTGGTTACTGGCGACCTGGATAACCCCAATACCATCATGGCCGGGGAAGCGCTGGTGAATAGTGTCCCGAACTGTCGGAAGGTGGTGATTTCCGGCACGGCTCATCTGCCCAATATGGAAAAGCCCGCCATCTTTAACCAGACTGTGCTGGACTTCCTGCAAGGTTCAGGGTCGGCATCGTGACCGATCCGATCCGCTGGGGTATTCTGAGTACCGCGAATATCGGGCGGAAGCGGGTGATTCCGGCTATGAAGCTCGCCCGGAATGGAGTCGTGGCCGCTGTTGCCAGCCGGAGTCTTGATAAGGCGGAAGCGTTCGCGGCCAGTAATGGCATCCCCAAAGCTTATGGCAGTTACGAAGAACTGCTGGCCGACCCGGAAATTGATGCCATTTACAACCCGCTGCCCAATAGCGAACATGCCACCTGGAGCATCGCCTGTGCCGAAGCGGGCAAGCCAACGCTGTGCGAGAAACCACTGGCGAGCGACGCTGCCGACGCGCAGCGCATGGTGGATGCTTTCAATGAGCGCGGCGTCCCGTTCGCTGAGGCCTTCATGTACCGCTTCCACCCGCAAACCACCCGTGTGAAGGAACTCGTGGATTCTGGCGCGGTGGGTGAGGTGACAACCATGCAGGCCAGTTTCTCGTTTCCCATCACCAGTGAGGCCAATATCCGGCTGAATTCATCATTGGCCGGGGGTGCACTGATGGATGTGGGTTGTTACTGTGTGAACGTGATGCGGCTGATGACCGGTGAAGAGCCGGTGGACGTGACAGCGCGGGCGCAGTTCGGGGAACCCAGCGGCGTAGACGAAACGTTAGCGGGGATTCTGGTATTCCCGTCCGGCGTGATCGGGCATTTTGACTGTGGGCTGCGCTCCTATCGCACGCCTAACTACGAGATTCGCGGCACGGAAGGCCGAATCCTGGTGGAATCCGGCTTCGTGATGGAGCCGAACGAGCAGCCGGTGATCCGTCACTGGCACGGGAGCGACTACCAGGAAATCGTCATGCCCGCCGTCAACCACTACACATTGATGGCTGAGGATTTTGCCGACGCGCTGCTCAACGACCGTCCGCCGCGCTTCCCCGGTCAGGATGGCGTGGAAAACATGCACGTGATTGACCGCCTGCTGGCCGCGGCGCGGGCGGAATAGTCGCCCGAATTAGCACTGCGCGTTGTCTTCACTATGACCTCCCTGTTTCGGCGTATCACTACAATTGCCACTGGTCTGTATAGCCTGGGCGCGGTGGTTTACCTGCTGCTGCGCTTGATCTTTGGCGACGGTTTCTGGTGGCTGTCGCTGGTCAATACCTTCGCGTACCTGGTTTTTGCGCCGCTGTTGGTGTTGATTCCCGCTTCGCTGCTGGCACGTTCCCGCCTCGCGGCCTTCCGGCTCACGCCCTTTGCGGCAATTGCGCTGCTGTGGTTCGGGCCGTACTACTGGCCGAAACCGGTCACGATTTCCACAAGTACCCCACTGCATGTCCTGACGCTGAATGTGTGGGGCAATAATCATCACCTGGAAGGGATTGAATCCTGGGTGCGCAGCACGGATGCCGACCTAGTGCTGTTGCAGGAAATCTCCCCAGCTTATGCCAATGACGGCCTAGCGAATTTACGAGATCGCTATCCGTATCAGTCCATCCAGCCTGACCCCAGCCGGTGGGGTGGCAATTTCACCCTCTCCCGTTACCCGATTCTGGAAGAATCCTACGTGGATTTACACACGCCGGGGACACCTGCGCCGCTGCGGTTGGTGCTGGATGTCGGTGGGCAGCGGGTCGCGGTGTATAACGTCCATCTCGCCTTTCCGGTAGGTGAACAGCACGTCAATCTCCCGTTTCCAATAGACAGTTTCTATATGCGCGTCATGTTGGGATTCGATGACCGGGTTCGCAACCAGCAGATTGCCGAATTGACCACCTATCTGAAAACCGAGCCGTACCCCTTCATTGTCGCCGGGGATTTTAATACCAGCGACCAAAGCGCGACCTATGGACGGCTAGCCAGGGTGATGCGTGACTCGTTCCGGGAAGCGGGGCGCGGCCTGGGCGGGAGTTGGCCGGTGAGTACGGCGCGGGGTCTGCCTGCGTTCCTCCCGCCGCTCATTCGGATTGACTACATCTGGCACAGCGCCGATTTTCAGACCGTTGCTGCCTGGCAGGACGCGCCAGTGGGTTCGGATCATCTGCCGCTCCACGCGCTACTCACCCTGCGGGATGCGGGGTGAGGGACTGAGAGGAAACACAATAGGGGCGCTGTTGATATGCCCCAATGCCATAGGATTTGCTGATCTAGTGTCAATTTCGACTATACTGAAAAGAGAAATAGACCTTAGTGAGGCGAATAAATGGCGACCATCTTTTTTTCTTATGCACGTGAAGACACAAATCAGGTTAATCAAATCAAAGACGCACTGGAAGCCCGCGGGCATGAAGTCCTCATGGACGTGAGCTTTCACACTGGCAGCTCTTTCCCCAAAGCGATTGACGTGGCGATTGAAAGCTGCGATTTCTTTGCCTTCTTCATGACCAAAAATTCACTTGATTCTTATTGGATGAATATTGAGCTGGATGTTTATATCGTCAAAGAGGCCAATACCGGCGAGGAAACTATCCTGCCGATCAAATTGGATGACACCGACACCTCGCATTTCCGGCTGATGCTCCAGACCAAACATTATTGTGACTTTACCCGCGATTTCGATGCTGGAATCCAGGATGTGCTGCGACGAATCCGGCGCGGGACATCGAAACTGAGCAATTTCTCAGAAGAAGATTACCAGCGGTTGATTTTTGCAATCGAGGTCGCCATTGATGCCGGACACGCGACCATGATGCACTTTAACCGCAGCATTAAGGACTATTCCGAATTGGATAAGCGGAAGAATGCCGCCACCCATGCGGATACCAATGCCGAAAACAAAGTGATTCGATTGATCGAATCGTCAGAATATCGGGGCGAAAATATCATTTCAGAGGAAGCGGCAAAGAGTGTTCCTTACGAGGCTTTATATGAACAGGTGAACATGGACGGTTATACCTGGGTCATTGATCCGCTGGATGGAACCAGTAATTTTGTGAGCCGCCTGCCTTTCTTTTGCAGTGCGATTGGCATCTTAAAGAACGGCATCCCCTTTATCGGGGCTTTGTTTGATCCAATCGCGAATGAGGTCTATTATGCGCGTGAGGGGCAGCAGTCCCGATTATGGAAGATTTCAACCGGTGAAACCATGCCGCTTTTGGCGGATTCGGTCACCAAAACGTTTGGTGAGGCCGCTGTTGCCACGCATATCAGTACCCGCGAGGAAGTGACGAATAAGCTGTTTGACGGTGATTTGTTCCGCCGGATATCTACCGCCAGTAAATTCGTGCGGACTTTGGGCTGCGGTCAGTTGGCGATGGCCTACGTAGCGTCAGGCCGACTGCATACCTTTTTCCAGTTAGACGGCTATATGTGGGATCAGGTCGCCAGCGCTGTGATTGTGAACAATGCTAAAAACCCTCAGCACTCTGGCGCGATCATCAAGGATTTTGACCTGGCTTCTGGCGAAATCCGTGATTGGACATACCAGACTCGGAATATTGTGGCCTGCTCGAATGAAGAACTCCTCCATTCGTTCGAGAAAATACTGAAAAACACCCCTCGATAAACACTGCGCCCTCCTGAACAGTACGTCAAGAGGGCGCAGGATGGCAGAAATTACTGACCAGAACGACCCTAGTCAATCACCGTGACGGGATGCGGGGTGAGAAACCTCTGTAGACCCTTAACTACCTACCGGATGGCAGGAGAAAGTTTCTGATTTCTGTGCCGGTTTCAGCATCCAACAAGTGCAGCGCCTCATTGGAATAGCCCACCAGGATAGACCGGTCATCGGGTGAGAAAACGACCTGTGTCGCGGTGGCGTCCCAGTCAACCAGACTATCCGCCGACGAGGTAAGCTGATAGCGCAGTGCCCCGGTGGCAACATCCCATACCTGTACGATACCTCCCTGTAAAACCACCAGGAACGAACGGCCATCATGCGAAAACTGCGAACCAACCATATCTGCTTCAGGAAGCGGGGACGTTAGGGTGGTTTCCTGAAGCAGTTCCCCGGTCAGGACATCCCAGGTGCGGAAGAAGCCCGCACGATAGCCGCTCAAGACGGGCTGCCCGGCTGCCGACAGGCGCAAGGCCGAACCAAACGCAGCATCCGGGAAAACCTGCTCCTGCGTGAGGGTATCCAGATTCCACAGCGCCAGCCCATCCGGCGCGTAAACGACCAGTGCATGATGGTTATCCGGCAAAAACTGAAGCCCCCCGACCCACGAATCCCCCTCCGGGAAGCTGAACAGCAGTTCGCCGCTAGTCATGTCCCATAGCTCCGGGAAACGCTGCGGCCAGTTATAGGCCAGCACCCGCGTATTATCCGGGGAGATGACGCCGCCTATGCCGATATGCAGCGGCGAATCGAAATGGCTTAATTCCTGTCCGGCGGTGATGTCCCACAGCCGGTCAGGGGCATCCGGCCCGGTGGTGAGTAGCAACTGCTGGTCATCCGAAAGAATCCCACGCCCCGTAAAACGGCGTAGCTCCGCGCCGGTCTGGGTATCCCACAAGATGGTTTCCGCATACTCCCCGCCAATCACCCCCGGATACAGTGCGAACAGGGTTTCGCCATCCGTTGAAAAAATCAGGTGTGGGCAATTGTTTTTACTGTCAAACTCGTGGAGCAAAGTCCCGGTGTCGGTGGCCCACAGCGCCACATTTCCAGCGTCGCTGGCCGCCGCTATCAGCCGTGCATCCGGCGAGAAAGCCAGGTCACACACCGGGTTCGGCGGGCGGAGCGGTTCGGGCGTCGTGGTTTGCAGCGCCGCTACCGGAAGCGTGGCAACTGCCAGGAAAAAGAGCAAAACAACATATCGGTTTACGTTTTTCATGGAATCTTCCTTTCCCATCAACCAGGCGATACCGTCGCAGAGATAGACACAAAAAACTGTTTTTAGCGGACTTAAGGAATCAGGCGGAACGAAAAGGAGAGGGGCATGATGCTTCATGCCCCCGGAGAAGATACATTTTATCTGGATTGAGCCGCGACCCTAGTCAATCACCGTGACGGGCGCCCAGGTGTTTTTCGAGGCGGCGTTGGCGACATCGTCCAGCGTTTCCAGGTTGGCATTGGCTTCCGGCCCGTCGAAGACCTGGAGCGTCTCATAGCGCGTGTTGCGCTGCGCCGGAACAAACCCCGCTGATCGGATTTGCCGCTGAATCTCGTGGACTTCCATCATCGGGCTGACTTTGGTGATCGCCCCGGCGGAGGACACGACGTTTTCCTCAATCATCGTACTGCCGAAGTCGTCACAGCCGAAGTGCAGCGCCATTTGCCCGACCTTCGCGCCCTGTGTGGGCCAACTGGCGGAAATATGCGGGATATTATCCAGGAAAATGCGGCTGATGGCGGTGTGGCGCAGGTACTCAGTGCTGGTGCCGCCGTATTCATCGGCAAACCGGCTGCGAGCCAGCGGCGTATTCTCAATCTGCACCGTCCAGCTAATGAAGGCGTTGAAGCCGTTGTTGAAGCGTTTCAGGCTGTCTTCCTGCTCGTTGCGCAGCCGCTGAAGGTGATTCAGGCGGTGACGCAGTTCCTCACGGAAGCCGATGACCATCGTGGTCGTGGTCGTGAGTCCCAGTTCGTGGGCGACTTTCATCACGCCGAACCAGTCATCGGTCATGATCTTCTTGGGGCTGACGCGCTTGCGACTCTCGTCATCCAGGATTTCGCCACCGCCACCCGGCAATCCCATCAATCCAGCCGCTTTGAGGTCGCTCAGGACTTCCCGCCAGCTTTTGCCGCTGACCATGCCCATATACTGGATTTCGCTGGGCGAGAAGGCGTTGATCTCAATCGCCGGGAAGGTCTTGTGAATCCAGTCCACCAGTTCGATGTAATACTCATACGGTAAATCGGGGTTATGGCCGCCCTGCATCAGGATGCGGGTCGCGCCCAGGTCGAGCGCCTCTTTGATCTTCGCGCCCAGGATGAGCTTGGTGTTCACATAGCCCTTTTCGGTGTCGCCGGGCAGGGCGTAGAAGTTGCAGAACTGACAGTCAGTGACGCAGACATTGGTGTAGTTGATGTTGCGGTCAATCAGGTACGTGACCTGGTCGCCGGGGACAAGCTGCTGCCGCCGGGCATTGGCGGCGTCGGCCAGTTCGAGCAGTTCAGCGTGCTGGTAGAGCAGCAGCCCTTCCTCGTAGGTAATGCGTCCGCCGTCATGCACGCGGGCGAGAATCTGGTCAATCTGCGCCTGAATCTGTGGTTCGGTCATCGGTTTATAGTCTCCCGTTACTCCGTCTTGTTTCGGTTCAATCAGAAAATCCAACGGTGGATTCACGACGATTTATCAATCTGCTTCGGCTTCCCAATCTTCGATCTTCAATCCAGCGACTCGCCCGAACTCACGGGTATTGTGTGTGACCAGTATCAGATCATTCGCCAGTGCGATAGCGGCGATGAGAAGATCATTTGGCCCAATCGGTGTTCCGGCACGAGCAAGGTCAGCGCGAATTTGAGCAGCGTAAATATGGGCTGTGTCATCAAATGGTAGCGACACAAAACGATCCAAAAAAATTGCCTGCTGTGCCAGTGTCCGTTCGACATAATCGCTGCGTAGTGCACCATAGCGGAGTTCAAGCTTGACAACACTGCATACATAGATTTCTGTTTCTGAGATTTCGTTAAGCCGCTCAAACACTGCGGGTGAACGCCCATTCAAGTAACGAATACAGGTATTGGTATCCAGCAAATATTTCATTCCAGCGGCTCGCGTTCTTCGTATTCACCCTGCTCCCAGCGGCGAATAGGGGTATCTCGCAAAATACCATACGTTGCCCGTAGGAATTCGTGCCAATCGGATGATGCCACCGGGCCAGTTTGCTCGTACTCCAATGTATGCAGCAGATGTCTGACAAGATGCCATTTGTCGGCAGCGGGTAATTGATCCATCGCTTTCAGTAACTCACGCATGGTCAACATAGCACACCATCCTCTCTGCTGGGGCATGATATATCTGCCCTACTTGCGCGGTTCGATAAAATGTCACCCGCCTAACCAGATCGTCGGGAGGCGGCTCTTACGCGAACATCACATAATGATGCACGCCTTCGCCCGCCGTGTCCAGATGCGTTTGCCGGATACACGGCGTGTCAAAGGATTCCTCCCAACGTCATATCCTTCCGGGCTGGGGTACTTGCGCCCCGGTAATTCGTGGTGATTCTGCCTATAGCACGCTACTGCGTCAGAATTGCCGTGAGCGTTTGCTCTAAATCGGTATATTGAAACGTGAATCCCTGTTTTAAGAACCGTGTTGGTAAACAACGCCGTCCTGTCAGCACCAGTTCACCCTCAGTCCCCATCAAGAATGCTCCGATACGGACAAATGGTGCTGGAACCGATGGACTCCAGGGACGCCCTACGACCTGGCGCAGTGTCCGCATGAACGCCGCATTCGTCACCGGATTTGGCCCGACAGCATTGTACATACCTTCTGTCATGGGATTCTCTATGGCTTCAATAAACATTCGATTCAGATCGTCTATATGCAGCCAACTGATGTACTGCTGACCATTTCCGGCTGCTCCACCCAGGAAGAATCGGGTCAGTTGAAGAAGCGGCTGTAAAGCGCCGCCGTTCTTATCCAGCGCAAAGCCGATTCTGAACAAAACTTTCCGAGTCTCCGGCAGATCGATGCTGTTAAAAGTGTGCTCCCACGCAAGACAGGTTTCCACCGAAAAGCCTTTCCCTGGCGATGCGGTCTCGTCACAAGTCTGACTACCCGCATCACCATAGATCGCAGCCGAAGCTGCCTGCACAAGCACAGACGGTGGCGTTTTGGCCCCTAGAATGGCTTTGTGGATGACATTCACCGAGTCGACCCGGGACTCTACAATCTCCCGACGATTGGCTGGTGTATAGCGACAGTTCACGCTTTTACCCGTGAAATTGATGACCGCCGCCGCGCCTTCCAGGTACTGTGTCCAATCTCCGGGTGTTTTGCCATCCCATGCAACCTGATTGGGCTTTCGTGGTGAACGGGTCAATACAACGGGTTCATAGTTCCGGTCAAGCAGGGCTTGTTCCAGGTGGCCGCCCAAAAAGCCACTGCCACCGGCCAGGATAACACGCTTCGTCATGAGAACTGAATCCTCCGCGTATTGTCACAGTGCGAGTGTTTCCCGCTCACCCCAGAACGTCAGCGAATCCCAGGAGAAATCCTCCAGCGCCAGTTCCAGAAACAGCCGCAGCCCGGCCAGGTCATCATCCATTAAGTGATAGCGCAGGTCGCGCAGGTAACGGCGGCACGCCCCGGCGGGCAGTCCCAACCGCGCTGCATAGGCTTTAGCGAGGTTCTCCCGTGCCGTGTCGGTCAGGCCGGCCTCGGTGGAGGCATACAGCGCCTTGAATACACCGGCTTCCGCCAGCGCCTCGGCTTTGTCACGCCGCGCCGCCCACACCGCGAAGGTGAACGGCAGGCCGGTCATCTTCAGCCACTCATCGCCCAGGTCGTAGATATAGGGCAAATCCCAGCCATCCGGGCTGCTGAGGGCGCGGTGCCGCACGCTTTCGACCAGGGCATCATCGCCAATCACCAATGCGCCCTGGTGTTCCGCCAACATACTCGGTAAATGCTGCTTGGTGACAGTGAATTCCGGCTGGATGTGATAGCGTTCCCGGCATAGCACTTTGAGCAGCGCGACACTGGTCGCGGAATGGTCGGTCAGGGCGATGGATTGTCCGTCCAGGTCGCTGATGTCCGATGCCCAGGAGAAGAGCAGGACGGTTTTCACCGCACCCAGGCTGGCGATGCTCAGGCCGGGCAGCACCACCACATCGGCGGCGTGCCGGGCAGCTTCAATGGCTGAAATTGGCGCGAGGTCAATCTCACCCGCCGCCAGCGCCCGGTTGAGTTGAGATGGGACGCCGCGCTCGAAATGCACGTCCGCGTTTTGCAGCCGTTCCGCCAGATCATAGTGAAATGGCATGGTGTTGAGATAGTCAATCAATCCGATATTGAGGGTCATTGCTTTTTAGACTTCACTTTCCTCTATCTGATCTTGCTGTTTTTCAAGCTGCCGCCGTAACAGGCTTCCCATACGGCTGTAGCGAGTGAACAAAACGAACATACTGATAATACCACCAAAGAAGAACCAGCTTCCCGTGAGCGCGAAGAACAGGGCATACAGCAGCCCCCACAAGCCGAAGCTCCAGGTAGCCAATCGTATGGATACCCAGCGGGAATACTGAATACGCCCGACCACACTGCCGGGGGTCTTGAGCGCCGTGAACAGGGCGATATTGCGAACATGACCGCCAAGAACCGAGACTTCCATGAGGATCAGAAAACCCGCGCCCGCCGCGAAAGCGGGCATCAGGTGTGCCAAATCCGCAAACAGCCACATCACCACCAGCCAGACACCAAAGCCGATTAATATCCCAATAAAACGCGGGCTGACACGGCGCAGTCGGTCTATATCCTTCTGGTAGAAGGGGTTGAGTTCGTAGCTGCCGCCCATGTCAAAATGGACTTGACCGTATTGCTGCATCAACCCCGCGCCGCGCAGTGTGAGAAAATAGTCGGCACTATAGAGCAGCGCCCACAGCGCCAGCGCGACCCACAGATTGTCAAATTGAAACGGTTGTAGTGACACGGAAGTCTACCTTTATCACTCTGTTTTCTGCCGTGAGTCCAGGAAAATCAGCCATTCATGCACGCTTGTGAGGGTTAGCACGCCGTTGACTGTAAATGGGTCTTCAGCAAAGGTCATTCGGGCAGTCTCTTCATCTTCCGCGGTGATGATGACCAATACGCCGGAATAATCGGCATACGGCCCACCAAGAATAATCCTGCCCTGGCTGAATAACCCATCCATAAAAACCGCGTGTTCATCCCAATAGGGTTGCTCACGGCTCGTTTTGCCCGCGCTCCATCCTGGGCCAGGCGAGAAGTGTATAACAAATGGTTTCATCATCACAAGTGACTCATTGAAGATACTGACGGAACCAATCGAGAGTCCGTCTCCAGGCATCGGCAGCAGCCTCGGGGCGGTACGATTGGCGTGTATCGTTGAAGAAGGCGTGCGGCGCATCCGGGTAGATGATGAACTCGCACGGCTTGTGGTGCGCTTTAAGTTTCTGCTCGTTGTTGTGGATGACTTCCAGCGGGATACTGCCGTCCTTCTCGCCATAGATGCCCAGGAACGCGGCGGAAACGTCCTGCGCTTCGTCATCGGTCAGCGGGGCACGCCCACCATAGAACACGGCCACCGCGCCGACCTGCTGGCCGACACTTGCCATCCAAGCGGCCAGCCCGCCACCCATACAGAACCCGACAATTCCCGCCTGTTGGGGCGTCACACCCGGCAGTCCCACCAGATAATCCACCGCCCCTTGAATATCCTTGATGGCGCGGTCACGGTCCAGTTCCATCGCCAGCTTGCGGGCTTCATCCGGTTCTTCCGCCACCTGTCCCCGGTAGAGGTCAGGGGCGAGCGTGACAAAACCTTCCGCTGCCAGCCGCCGAGCCACATCTTTAATGTGGTCGTTCAAGCCCCACCATTCCTGAATCACGACTGCCGCCGGGTAATCCCCGCCATCAGCAGGCCGCGCCAGGAAACCCGGCACCATGTCCCCATTCCCGCGAAATTCCACCATTCGAGTCTGTGTATCCATCCGTTTTCCTCACATTGGTTACGATCCACCAGAAATCAACGGGACGATAAACCGATCTATGCCGAACGTCACCGCGAATACCAGCCCCAGTGCAAGGATACCACCAACAATCCGAATCGTGTGAATGAGAAGCCCCTGCCCGAGCCCTTTTGTGCCAACCACGTGCCAGTTGATGCTGTCTCGCCGCCCTTTTTCGGCATACACCTTTACGCCGAACAGTTTTTCAACGAATCGCCTCACCAGCTTTTCATAACCCCACATGATGACGAACAACAGCACGAAAAATGAGATGATGGTGACGGGGTTGGATGACATAGTGAACACTTTGCTCCTGATGATGTGATCCCAATTCTACAGATCGGGTTGTGTTTCTGGCAGGGAGATTCCAGCCTAATGCAAAGGATACACCAACTCTCTGAGTCGGGTGGATGAAAAATGCCGCGCGAGCCTTTCGCCCTAAAGTCAACTCTCGCCTATACTGGACGAAACCAATCATGATTGGAGAGATATGATGCGCCGAACCGGTCTGCTGCTCATTGCTGCTTTGTGGATAACGACAGGCGTTTTTGCTCAGGATGATTTTTTCGCTCAACTGGACAGTTTTGATGGCAGTGTGGATCATATTCAGCCGCTCATCCAATTGGGGTGGGGATACCCGTATGATCTGGCGTGGACGCCGGACGGCAATATGCTGGTCGTTGCTACCGGGGCGGGACTGTGGTTTTACGATGCTCATGATCTGATGGCCGAACCCCGTTTTGTCGAAACTGATGCCCATAGTCCCTATCACATCGCGATCAGCCCGGATGGCACGCTGCTGGCAACCGGCGGTAACGATACGCGCCTGTGGGACATTGCCAGCGGGGCGCTGCTGGATATCCTGCCCACCGGCGATGGCGTTGGCGGGCTGGCCTTCAACCGGGATGGTTCGCTGCTGGCCGTGACCAAAGACCTCACTGCACAGTACACCAATCAACTGGGGATTTATATCTATGATACCCAGACCGGCAGAGAACAGGCGCACATTTTCGGTCGGGATTTCTTCTCACAAGTTCAATTTATGCCGGATGGCGATCACCTGCTGGTGCAGGACGCACCCAGCCCGGAATCAATCGGCCTGCTCATCAACTGGCGCACCGAGGAATACCAGGTCGTCGACAGCCACTCTAACCTGTTTCTGCTGCTGCCGGACGGTACAACCCTGTTTGATTACATCGGCGGGGTGGGGCTGCGGCAGTTTGATCTGACGGTATCCACGACTGAACCAGCGCATTTAGCCGCTGATGACGGTACGGACTGGCTCAGTCTGCTAGCGATGATTGACGATGTGGGGCAGATTATCGCCCTGACTCGCGGTGGAGACGTAATTCTGTGGGATCGTAGAACGTTCGATAAAACCGCCTACTTCAATGTTGGTGTCAACCCAACCAGCGCGGCCCTCAGTCCCGATGGTACGCGGCTGGCATTGGTGGATAAAGATGGTCTGCTGCGGGTGATTAACCCGTTGAACGGCAGCACCATTGCGGAACGGCAGCACTTTATCCCGCGTGCTGACCCGATGCAGTTTGTCGGAGGAAATCGGCTGGCGTTTGTGATGAACCAGCGTGAAATCTGGGTATGGAACTTTGATAGCCTGGAAATTGAGCAGATACTTGAGGGACACGAGGGGGCGATTGCCACCCTGGCCGTTGACCCGGATAGTGAGACGCTCTATAGCGCAGGGCGCGACGGCACGGCACGCAGTTGGAATCTTGCTACGGGCGAGTCTCGCATGGTCATTGGTACATCCGGCACGAGCATTACCGCGATAGCCCTGGGCGGTGGAGACGATATTTATGTCGCTACCTGTACCCTGCGGGATGGGGTTATTGAACGATACGCCCTGGATAGTGGGGAGTCGATTGGCTTTAGTCACATCAACAGCCAGACCGGTCAACACGAACTAGTTCCTGCTATTGAAACGGACAACTGTCTGGATCAACTTATTACGGTATCGGGGTCGCTCGTCTATTCCGATAAGGTGAACGTGTATGTTGTTCGGGACAACCTGGTGGACAGTATACCGCCCATCACCCCCGCTTTTGAATTCCCGCCACAGGTGGACTACCCGCGCCTGATTCAGGCCAAGCCCAGCACATGGCCGCTGCTCATCTATGAAGGCGTAGCGCTGGCATACTCGCCTGACGTCCCTTATACCCTCTATCCGGTGGTTTCTCATGCCTACAGTATCACCGCCCTGGCATGGCTCAACGACTTGTTCTATGTGTCGGCAGCCTGTGGCCGGACGGGCTATGGATACAGCGGTGACTCGTTTTGCAGCGGTGCGGATATGGTTATCAGCGGCGGCTTTCCTGGCTATTATGAGCGATACACCCTGAACGCCCACAGCGGGGCGGTGTATCGGCTTGTGGTGAACGGGGACATGGTTTTCGCGTCTGCCAGTGATGACGGCACGATCCTTATTTGGGGTGTACCGCTTAGGGGGACAGACTTCACGCCGATTCGGGTGATTTCGCGGTGATGATGTGGAGAAAAATGGTATATGGGGCGCACCGCCGTGCACCCCTATCTCAGGTTCATGATGATTTACGCCCGGAACATGCTCCGCAGGAAGAACCAGAGGTTCGCCGGGCGTTCCGCCAACCGGCGCATGAAGTAGGGATACCACGCTTCCCCAAATGGCACGTAGATGCGCACGGCGTAGCCTTCCGCCGCCAGCGCCTCTTGCCGTGCGGTGCGGATGCCATATAGCATCTGGAATTCGTAACGATCACGCGGGATTTGGTGGTCGCGGGCGAAATTTTCCGCCGCCACGATCATGTTCTCGTCATGCGACGCCACACACAGATACGCCGGGGCAGGCGAGGCCAGGTACTGTTCTGTGATGCGCACATAGCTGCGGTCTACATCGGCCTTCTCCGGGAAGGCATGTTCCGGCGGCTCTAAATACGCGCCTTTGCACAGCCGGATATGTGCCCCTTCCGCCGCGAGTTCCTGCATATCTTTTTCGCTGCGCCGCAGGTAGGATTGAATCACTGTGCCGACGTTGGTAAAGCCGTATTCATCGCGCATGGTGCGGTAGATACGGAGGGTGGTATCGGTATACGGGGTGTTTTCCATGTCAATTGTGACCGGGATATTCCCCTGTTGCGCGTCAGTCAACACCTCGCGCAGGTTGGCCTGGCACAGGTCCTCGCTGATGTCGAGTCCGAAGTGCGTCAGTTTGAGCGAGACACTGGCATCCAGCTTTTCCTCGCTAATTCGCGCCAGAATGCGCCGGTAGGTGGCGACCACCTCGCGGGTGTCTTCCGCGTGGGTCACACTCTCCCCCAGGAAGTCCAGCGATGCGCCCATCCCTTTCTGGTTCAGCGTGCGGACAACGGCAATCGCCTCGTCCAGCGTCTCCCCGGCTACAAACCGCCGCGCCACGCGCTTCGCCAATCCCCATCCGGTGACGATGTGCCGCGCCCAACCCGCATGTGAAAAATACAGTAATACTCGCCTGAGCATAGCAGCCTCAATTCCATTTCAAGAATCGACTCATCTCCCGCCGATTCCTACGGGATGAAGAGCGGATAAAATGTGATTTCAATGAGGGGGATTGTAACAAATCCGGGGGAATCCTACAGGGATTTACAAGTCCACTTTGGGGATACTGGTCGTCGTACTGCAGCAACCGCATACCCACAGATACGTCACTGGGGGGACACCGGTCAGCTCAACCAGGCGCTGCGGCCAGCGTTGCGCGCCCAGATAGGTGAATTCGACTTCTTGCCCGCAGCTCTCGCAGTATCCCGAACGGGTATCGTTGACTGGGGTATCCTCATAGTGGGACTGTAGGCGAGTCATCCGACAAATCCTAAGTAAGTGAACGTATGCACCTATTATAGGCCTATTTATTGTAGTGGTTTCAGCAGTGAGTATGAAAATTTTCTGAAAAAGGTAAACGTGGCAGGAGAATTATATCTATAGGAAAAGGGATGTAGGTATTTGTTGCCCGACATGGGGACAGACCGCGTATAATCTGATACGGTATACTACGCCTTTGCAGTGTCTGGCACGGTGTTCCAAACCGGACACGCCGTTGCGTGTCCCTGCATCCCGACGTAGGGACGCCCAATGGGGCGTCCGCCAGGTAGCAAAAATGCCGCAACGACGAATGGGTTAGCCCGCCCGGAAGACGTAGCCGACGCCCGGTTGGGTGTGGATGTAGCGCGGGCTATCCGGCGTGGGTTCGAGCTTCTTACGCAGGCGGCTCACGTTCACCCATAGGTACTGTGTCTCGCCCTGGTATTCCGGCCCCCACACTTTTTCGAGAAGTTGTTTGTGTGTAAGAACCTGCCCCTGGTTGACCGCCAGCGTATGCAGCAAGTCGTACTCAATGCGTGTCAGTTCCAGCGGCGCATTATTCAGGTAGACCTCGCGCCGGGCGAAATCCACGAACAGGTTGCCCAAATCCAGCGGTTCGCGGGTGCGATCCGGGATACGCCGCCGCTTGAAGATGACGTTCACCCGCGCCATGAGTTCATCGTCGCCAACCGAATCGTCAATGTAGTCGTCTGCTCCCAGCATCAGGGCGCGTACTTTTTCCGCCTCAGAGGGGTCATCCGCCAGCAGGATAATTGGCACTTCGGTACGTTTGCACAACCGTTCGCAGATATCCAGGCCGTTCGCGTCTGGCAGATTGACATCCAGCAGAATCAAGTCCAGCCGCACCGTATTCACGTCGCGTAAGGCTTCCTCACCGGAGTCAAAGGGGATGAGTTCATACCCCTGGGTATCCAGTTCGGCTGAAAGGCGGGTTATCAGGTGGGATTCCTTGCCGACCACCATGATTGTCTGCGGCTGACGATCCGTCACCCGTCGTCCGGCGGCAGCACGCGGTATGACCGGCTGTGGTTGGCGGTCCGGCGCGGCGGGTACAGGTGACGGCTGAATCGGCGGGGGCGCGACCTGACGCGGCGGTAGCACGACCACGCTCTCCCCGGCGACCACCGGCAAAGACACCATGAAGCTGCTGCCTTTCCCCAACTCGCTTTCGACACGGATATTGCCACCATGCCGCCGGATAATCTGGTGAGTCAGGTAGAGTCCCAGTCCGGTGCCTTCTTCGGTGGCGTTGTTGGAAGCCTGATAGAATGGCTCGAAAATCTTCTCCTGTTCGTCCTGGGGGATGCCGATTCCCTGGTCACGCACAGTCACGCGCACTTCGTCGCTGCCCTGCGTTTCGAGACTCAGGTAGATCGGCGCACCCTTAGGTGAAAACTTGAGTGCGTTGTGCAGCAAATTCGCTAAGGCCTGCTCTAAGCGGAGTTCGTCGAACTCCACCAGTGGCAGCCGCGCCGGGGCTTCGACATTCACCTGGCGGCGCTGCTCCGCGAACAGGCGCGACTCCAGCACGCGCTGTACCAGATCGTACAGATCGGATTCCTCACGGCTCAGGGACAGCCCGGCGATTTCCAGGTGATACATTTCCAGGAAGTTATCCCACAGCCGCCCCAGGTCTTCCACGCTTTCCTCGATCTGGCGCAGGAAGCGCGAGCGTTCCCGGTGGGTAAAGCGGCTGTGCTGCTCGTTGAGGGTGGTAATCAGGCCGCGTACCTGGGCATACGGCACGCGAATCCGCTCGGACATTTTATCCAGCAGCAGCGCCTGAGTGCTGAACATGCTCTTGAAGCGGGTGTTACTGCGGATGATGCCAGCCCAACCGGGCGCAGTGCCCGCGATGCCAGGGATGTGCATAAATTCAATATGTAAGTCCCGATCCGGGTTGATGAGCGTAATTTCCACAATCGGGTAATCGTCGCTACCCTGAGAATGACTCACCAGCACGCGGTCAATTGCGTCTTTGAGTTGCGCCCGCACCCATTCGCTATCTTCGGCCTGCTGGGCAACGGCATTTAACAGTGTATCCGAGTCCTGATCCAGTACCTCAGACGGGTTAATGCCGGTAAGTTCGGTAAACTGCGGGTTGCAGAAAACGACATGCCCCTTTTCATCCACGAAGAAAAAGCCTTCGGAGATGCTGAGGAGCATGGTTTCCAGTTGGTTGCTCTTTTCCACTGTGCGGGCGATCAGTGTACTGCGTTCCAGGGCTTGCCCGGCAGCATGAGCCAGACTCACCGTGAGCAGTTTGGCGTCCTCACTGGTGTACTGGCGGCTGTTGACCACGCTGGCGATAATCCCGCCGCTGAAGCGGGCGGCGTCGGCAATCGGCACGATCATCAACTGCTGGCCGTTGAGCACGGCGAACAATCCCCGCAGTGGGTCACTTTTGCCCATCCCCAGGTACAGGCTGATCGGCTGGAAGTGGTTTTCATCCAGCATTTTGATGAAAGTGTCTACCTCGCCCGCCGCTTCCAGTTCCCGGAAAACCTGGATGGCCTGGTCGCTGCTCTGCACCAGCGTCGTGGGTTCGTCCGCATCCATGTCGTACATCCACACCAGCGCATCCACCACATTTGGGATGTCTTCGACCAGTTCATGCAGGTCGTGGGCGATGTCCTGCACCGAATGCAGGTTGATGAACCGCTGCCAGGCGCGGATGAGGTGCTGGCTGGACTGGCCGCTGATCCGCTGACTGTGATAGTGCCGGGCATTGTGCAGCGCCAGGGTAAACTGTGAGGCGAATAACTCGTAAATCAGCAGGTCGTCATGGCCTAAGGGGTGCTGGGTCGTGCCGAATACAGCCATCGCACCGAATTTGTGTTCCTGGTAGTTCAGCGGCACGATGATGGCGGAGGTCGGCGTGGGCAGCACCGGAATCGGGACGTAGTGTGGGTCGGCTACGATGTTGCGGAAAACCTGGACAATCCCGCTCTGAATCACGCGGCGGAAGGGGTCATAGTCTTTGAGGATGATCTGACTTTCATACAGGCCACTGTCGGCAGACGTGCCTTCCCGTCCGGCGTATAACTGGAACGTATCGCCTTCTCCTAGGACAATCGCCAGCCCGTACAGCTTGAAGGTTGAGCAGGCGAGATCAATTGTATCCTGAATCAGTTCCAGCGGTTCGGTGGCACTGTGCAGCCGCCGCGCCACGACGGTAATCGCCTGCAAGTTCTGGTTGCGCTGTGACAACGCCTGATTCTGGCGGCGCTGACGCAAAATCAGTCGCAGGCGTCGTACCAGCTCATCGCCGGGGATTTCTGGCAGCAGCACATCGTCCGCCCCGGACTCCATCAGGTCGGTGTGGTAAGCCGGGTCGGTGTTACCTGAAAACACCAGCACTGGCACTAGAGGCACGCGCCGCTTGATCTCTTTTACGACGCTTAGAATCTCGCTGGCGAAAACCGAATCCACCAACAGAATCAAGTCGTAACGACCATCGCGCAGGGCTTCCATCGCCTTGCCGGGTTCGTTCACGGTATGCATGTGGTAGGCGGCATCCCCCAGCGCGGCGGCCAGGGTGACGCCATCATCACTCACAAATAATAATTCAGTGGGTTGCACTGCCATGAATGTGCCTTCGTCTAGTACACGATTAAATTTCCGGGCGTCCCGCAGCAGGCGACCACCAGCCGTATTTTGTGCCGGGTATTCCTTGCTGCATCTCTTCTAGTGTACCCCAAAATAGCTATAACCACAGGGGAAGGGGTGTCCGCCGCAGGGCGATTGTACCCATCTTATTCTAAGCCGGAATCGCTTTTCCGCCTGCTCCCCGGCCTTCCTCGCAAGCGGCTCACGGCACGACACGTATTAGAATCGGCGTTTCGTTTTCCTGTAGAGGCGATAATGCGTTTTAAGAAATCAGCGCGGTGATTCGATGTAGGGGCGCAATATGTTGCGCCCCTACGATTCTCGGCTATTTCGCTGGATTTCTTCCTAAATACTCACCGCTGCCGCGATCCGACCAGATCAATGGCCTGGTGCAGCACCTTCAGGCTATCCTGGATGTCCCCGGTGATGTGTAACCGGACTGCCCGCCGCTCTTTGCCACGCAATGCGGCCAGGTCGCCCGCTGCCTGTGCGGCTGCCAGTGTGCCAAAGGTGTATGCTTCGCCCGGAATCGCGCAATCGTTCGGCATGTCTGCGGTGAACTGGATGAATGTCCCCTTATTTGGCCCGCCTTTGTGGAACTGCCCGGTGCTGTGCAGGTAGCGCGGCCCGTAGCCAATCGTGACCGCACGCCGGGTCGTGTGCCGTAAGCGGCGCTGGATGTCATCCATCATGGCCTGGTTAGATGGGGTCATGGGTAGATAGGACAGTAGAGCCAAATAATCTCCCGCACGGGTTGAGTTGATGAGTGCGGCCAGCAGGTTTGTCACGTCATCACTTTTGTAGTTGTACTGCAAGCAGAGTTCGCCCAGTCCTCGCAACATAGTCTCATCCGCATAGAGCGCTACGCTCCCTTCGGTGAGTACCGGTTCGGTTTCCGGCAGGCGGCCATGCTCGACGAAATAAGCCAGCAGGTTCCCGGTATTCTCTTTGCTCTCGGTCACGTTCGGCTCATCAAACGGGTTGATCCCCAGGATTTTCCCGGCTACAGCTGTCGCAAACTCCCAGCGGAAAAATTCCCCGGCCAGCGCGTAGCGATCCGGCAGATACAGCGTGACGCGGGGATGCCCGGCTTCACGCAGTGTTCGCACTCCGGCATCCACTTCATCGTTATCCGCTTCATCCTCCACGCGCAGGTACACAAACAAGCGATCCGAGCCGTAATCGTGGGGATTGCCCACCGTCGCGCCGACCACTGGCAGAATCCCGACGCCTTCCTTGCCCGTGCTTTCCGCGATCAATTGCTCCACCCAGTTGCCAAAGCTGCGGATTGCGCCGCTGGTTTGAATCGTCACTTTGTCGCGCCCCTGGTTCGCCAGCACCCCCAGGATCGCGCCCAGGTAAAGGCCGGGATGAAGCTGTCCCGGAACTCCCTCACCGCAGGCCTGCATCATGTTTTCGGCACTCGCCCACAAACGACCCAGGTCCAGACCAATCAACGCCGCCGGAACCAGCCCAAAGTAGCTCAGGGCGCTGTAGCGTCCGCCGATGTCCGCCGGGTTGAGGAACGTATCGCGGAACTGCTTCTCTGTTGCCAGTGATTCCAGGCCAGAGCCGGGGTCGGTGATGGCGATGAACTGCTCGCCACACTCCCCGGTCATCTCGTAAAAGTGCCGGAAGAAGGAGAGGGTTTCAATCGTGCCACCCGACTTGCTGGACACCAGGAACAGGGCGTGCTGCGGGTCTATGGCGTCCTCTACCGCCAACACAGAGGCCGGGTTGGTGCTGTCCAGCATCAGGAATTCCGGGAATCCTGGTTGACGGCCAAAGGTCTGATAGAGGACTTCCGGCGCGAGGCTGCTCCCGCCCATCCCCAGTAGCACTACATGGCTGATGTCGCTATCCTTCACGCTGTCCTGTAAGGCCTTGAGCCGGTCACGATCAATCGTCTTGCCGACATCCAGCCAACCCAGGCGGTTTTCGATTTTGGTAACGGTGACACTATGGTCTTTCCAGAAACTGCCGTCATGCCCCCAGATACGCCCAGCGGCGCATTCGGTGTTCAGGTCTTTTAAGGTATCCTGCACGGCGTCGCTGTAAGTGCCGAGTGCGAGATTCTGCTTCTGAATCACGCCAGCCTTCAGCACGATGCGCTTGGTTTCTACCTGCTCGATCAGGTTTTCAAAGGCTTCAGCAAAGGTTGCGACCCCATCTAACTGAAGCTGGTGAGTCACCTGTTCCATACTGACATTCACACTTGCCAACTGCGCCATCACCTCGTCGGCCTCCTCCCGGTTTTCCAGGAGGGAATCGGAGACGCTGCCATGATCTTTGAAGGCCTTCAGCGTGGCGGGGGGCAGCGTGTTCACGGTGTCCTTGCCGATGAGTGTATCCACGTACAGCGTGTCGTTGTAGGCCGCGTTCTTCGTACCGGTGGAAGCCCACAGCGGGCGCTGCACCTGCGCCCCGGCGTCGCGCAGTTTGGCGAAGTAGTCACTGTAGAATAGCTGCATGAACCGCTGATAGGCGATTTTGGCGTTGGCGATGGCGACCTTGCCGAGCAATTGGTTGTTGGCCGCCACCTGGTCAATTTTGCGCCCCTGCGCCGCCCGGATGTTGTTTTGCAGCATCTGGTCTACCATCGTATCAATCCGGCTGACGAAGAAACTGGCAACCGACGCGATGTGTGAAATGTCCTGCCCGGCGGCCAGTCGTTTTTCCAGGCCGCGTATATAGGCTTTGGCGACTTGCTCGTAATTCTGCACCGAGAAGATCAGAGTCACGTTGACGTTGATTCCGGCGGCAATAGCGTCTTCAATCGCCGGGATACCCGCCGGAGTTGCCGGAATTTTAATCATCAGGTTGGGGCGATTCACCAGCGCGAACAGGCGCTTGGCTTCTGCCAGGGTGGTGGCGGTGTCGTTGGCGATCAGCGGCGAGACTTCCAGGCTGACATAGCCGTCCCGCTTGTGGGTGGCCTCGTAAATGGGGCGGAACATATCCAACGCCCGTTGAATGTCGGCTACGGCCAGGCGTTCGTAAATTGTGTCCGCGTCCAGATCGAGCATTTCAGTGATGGCGGCGTCATAGTCATCGGATTCGCCAATGGCCTTTTGAAAGATTGACGGATTGGAAGTCACACCCACGACGCCAAATTCATTAATCCACTGTTGCATTTCACCACTTTCGAGTGAACGGCGGTGAATAAAGTCCAGCCAGACACTTTGACCGTGTGCCTGTACCTCAACAGGGGGATTGCTCATGCCCTAAACTCCTTACTTTGAACCAGGCGATTGGCCTTTACAGACTAGTGGCCCTAGTATACCGTGAATCTGCTCGGAAAAACTCGGAATATAAAGGTTTTGTGCGGATATATTTATTTCAGGTAACGTATTTCTGGGCGGCGAACGCCCGAATATCGCGTTTAACCTTCGTTGAAATATTGACTCGCCACCAGCCCCATGTTAAATTGAGCCGTGTGGCATCATGGGGGTGCGTTCCAGTCCATTCAGTCTTTATTTCACCCCTGGAACGTTGGCGAGGCAATTCAGGCCCGCCATTCCCGAATTTATAAGCTGCACTTAAGCTGTGCCTGGGCTGTATTCAGTGCCACGTTACCCCCAACTGAATCCTTTTCTCCCCGTGACACACGTTTATCACACGGGCGTTCAGGTCGTTCAAGTGCCGGAGCCTAATCTCATGACAAGTGATTTTCTCTCCCGTATTATCGGTATGATTGTCTTTGCGCTCATCGGCGCGCGTTTAGGGATTGATACCGCGCCTGCCCTCGGCCTGGCTGAAACCAGTACCTCCCTCATTTTCTCCCTGGTGGGAATCCTGTTCGGACTGATTCTCACACCCTGGTTCACAGTGCGCCCGCTGCGTGGGTTGCCCAAGCTGATTAATGAAATGCCCGTCAGTGTTCTGCTTATCAGCCTGTTGGGGTTGGGGGGCGGGATGCTGTTCGGCCTATTGATGGCCTACCCGGTGGCGCTTTCCGTGCCGGATGAACCCACACTAGTGCCGATTATCGTGATGCTGCTGGTCGGTTACCTGGGGATGATGATCTTTTATATGCGGGCACGGGACATCCTGGGGCTGATGGGCGAATCGGTTGGCAGGCGCTCCAAACTGCGCATGATTACCGGGGCGGAACGTCAGATTTTGCTCGATACCAGCGTGCTGATTGATGGGCGTATCACGGATATTGCGCGGACGGGTTTCCTGGGCGGGATCCTGATTGTCCCGCGTTTTGTTATCAGTGAACTGCACCAGGTCGCGGATTCATCTGATGCACTGCGGCGTAAACGCGGTCAGCATGGGCTGGAAAAACTGAATGAACTCCAGCGGGATGACAATATTGCCTTCAAGGTGATTGAGGATGATATCCCCGATATGCACGAGGTGGATAACAAGCTGGTGGCCCTGGCATTGCAGATGAGTGCCGTCATCATCACCAACGATTATCCGCTGAACCGGGTGGCGGAAGCCCAGGGCGTGACCGCGCTCAACATCAACCTGCTCTCCAACGCAGTACGGGCGCAGTACCTGCCTGGCGAAACCTTCCCGCTGCGCGTCATCCAGGAGGGGCGCGAGGAAGACCAGGGCGTGGGCTACCTGGTAGACGGGACGATGGTGGTGATCGAAGGGGGCAAGTTGTTCCTGGATCGCACCATTGAAGTGACCGTCACGCGCTTTATCAACACCCCGGCGGGGCGCATGTATTTTGCCATCCCCGCTGACCGGTGAGGGAACGGCAGCAGCATAAATCGGTGATTTCAGACATATTGAACCCCCTACTGCCAGCCCAGTCAAGAGCGCGGCTGTCAAGCGGGACTGTGCTAAAATAACAGCAATCAGAGGTGCTTTTGCGCCTGATTTAAGAGGTTGTTGCACAATTTAAGCAGGGGGGAAAATGCGAAACAGACGGTGGTTACTACCTGTTGTCGTTGTTTTAGTGTTGGTCGCCGCTATTGTCATCTGGCAGTTGTTTTTCGCGGGGGGCGGGGCGCTGGCTGGCCTGACCCGAGGTGTGACGACACCGCACGATGAAGCGCAATTACTCAGTGTGCATCTCAGCCCGGATGGCAACCGGGCTGCAATAGATGTGAACGGCTCACCTGCCAGGCAGCCCAACGGGTTACGGATGGTGGATACGTCGTCCGGCAGAACCTTATGGAGCGTGACCGAGGGGGCGATTGATTTCCCGTATGAAACGTACCTGCTGGGCTTCACGGCTGATTCCAGCGCCTTCATCGTCACGGGTAGTGTGGAGGACAAGCGAGGTGATGTGATCTGGTATCTGGACGCCGAAACCGGGGACATCACCACCGAAATTGAACTCGGCGCTTTTGATACTGCCCTGGCGGCTAATGAAAGTTACTACGCGGTGCGGAATAGCAGCCTGGTCACTATCTATGATCGGGAAACCGGCGATGCGCACTTCAGCCATGATTTCAGGGTAGAGCCGGATTTCGCCCGCTTCACACCCGACGGGAGTAAGTTCCTGACGGTTCACAGCAACGGAAGCATTCGCGGTTACGACTTCTACCTGATCGACCTGGCCGACCCTCAGGTGGGCGATGAACCCACGTTCAACGGGGAAAACCTCTCCGCCATTAATCGAACTTCACCGCTTATCAGTAGTGATGGCAAGTTCCTGGCGTTCGCCATCATCAATGGCCGGGGCGTGTTCCTCATCAACCTGGAAACCCACCAGCCAGTATTCAACCAGTTTGGCGACCAGATGACGAGCGAAGATGTCACCAATGTGCGGTTTGACGCCTTCTTCGGCTTCCTGAAAGACAACACGGTGTTCGCGAACCTGTCGAACGAGGGCATTCTGTACGCGGTAGACACCGCCAGCGGCGAAATCATTGAGCAGATTGACCTCGGCCTGGGACAGCACCCGGATAGCCTTTCGATCAGTGCCGACGGGAGTGTGATGGCCGTCCTCCACCGCGATTCACTCAATGTATGGCGGTAGACAGGCAATTGCTAAGCAAACAACCAAACTAAGATACCTGAAAGCCTCGCTCATTTGCGGGGCTTTTCATTTCAGTGTGGCACGGTTTGCCGTTTTCTTTATAATGAGAGTTGATACACCTGTTCTATCTTGTAAAGGGCCGTTAATGAGCAAAACCGTTTTCATTTCCTACGCTCATGCTGATGGTACTGAATTTGCTGAAATCCTGGAAAACTGGCTGGAAAGTAATGAAGTTGGCCTGCTTGCATTTCGAGACACTACAGATTTACAGTTAGGTGACGAATGGAAAAAGGTTATAGATACAGCCATTGAAGAATGCTTCGTTATGCTGGTCGTGGTGACACAAGCGGCTATTCAGTCAATTTATGTAACCTATGAATGGGCATATGCATTAGGCAAAAATAAGCGGGTTATTCCATTGATTGTCGATTCAACCGTTACTGAAAATGATCTCCATCCCAAGATGAAAGACCTTCAATATATGCCGTTTGCGAGTGCCATGCCCGAGAATTGGGAAAAATTAAAGCAGCAGCTAACCGCTATTCAAGCCGAAGATGATACTCCACGAGCAGTATTGAACGCTGTCGCAGGGCTGAGCAGCCATAACCCAAATGAGCGACTTCAGGCACTGGGAAGTCTCAAAAGCATCAAACATCCATCCGTTGTAAGAGAATTAAAACAGGCAATTCAACATGAGTATCCTGATGTTCGGGCGCGGGCTGGAATTTTCCTTGCTGAAGTTACAGACTGTAAAGATGATGCTGCTGTCCCGGGATTGAAAGAATCTATAGAACTGGATATAGATGTAAGGGTAACAACTTCATTACTGGTAAAAATGAACAATGAGGCCGCTGCTGAGTGCTTGTCTTTATCTTATGATATGGTTTCGGATTATCGAAAGGGTAATATCCGAGATGCTATGGTTAAATTCAATAACCCGTGTATTGTGAATCATTTAAGAAGAATTTGGCAAAATTCCAATGGGAAAGAGGATTTGAGGATACTTAAACGATTAGCTGATTTTAAAGATGAGGAAACAATATTGGAAATAATAAAATATATACATTCATTACAAGATCATCTTAAATCTAATGAGGTCGCCATATTTGATAAATACGGTGATGATCCCAAAATTGTTAAGCCGCTTTATAATTTTATGTTAGAGTATCCAAATATGGATAACCTTTACCATCGTAATATAGCTGGTGTGATTCTTAGCATCCTTGAAAGAATCGAGAATCCAGAAGTTGCCGAATTGTTAGAACAAGCACTCAGTCAAGGATATTTCCGGTTTTATGATAATCAAATCAAAATTATCATTGACCAGATAAAACAAAAGCTAAATTCCTCATAGTCAATCCACCCTCAGCCGTGATTTACTGGTCGTATGGCGGTAGGGCGTGTTAATATCCCGGCATGTTGAAACGGATACATAAGGAACATTGACCATGACTCCCCTCCGTGAAGGCGACCTGCTGTGGCAGCCCTCCCCACAAGCTATTGAACACGCGAACCTCACCCACTATATGCGCTGGCTGGCATCCAACCGGGGGGTGAATGTCGCCAGCTATCCCGCCTTGTGGCAGTGGTCGGTGACGGACATCGGCGCGTTCTGGGAAAGCCTGTGGGACTACTTCGGCCTGCGCTATTCGCAAAAATGGGCGTACCCGTTAGGACGGCGCGAGATGCCCGGTGCGGAGTGGTTCCCCGGCGCGCGCCTCAACTATGCCGAAAACATCTTCGCCCGCATGACAGACGAACGCCCGATGCTGATTTACCAGTCCGAGGACGCCGAACTGGTTGAAATCTCGTGGACGGCGATGTATGCGCGTGTCAATCGGTTGGCGGCAGTCCTGCGCGGAATCGGTGTCCAGCCGGGGGATCGGGTGGTGGCCTACCTGCCGAATATCCCGGAAACCATCGTGGCGGTACTGGCGACGGCCAGCCTGGGCGCGATCTGGTCAAGCTGTGCGCCCGATTTCGGGGGACGCAGCGTCCTGGATCGCTTCACGCAGATCAAGCCCAAGGTGCTGATCGCAGTGGATGGCTACCAGTACGGCGGGAAACATTTTGACCGGTGCGAGGTGGTGGTCGAACTGCAAACCGCGCTCCCCACGCTGGAACGCACCATCCTCATTCCCTTCAGCCACAATCATACCGGCGGGCTGATGAATACCGTGCTGTGGGCGGACGCTCTGGAACGTGCCACGCCACCGGAAGCTATCCCCTTCCAGCAAGTGCCGTTCGACCATCCCCTGTGGGTGCTGTATTCGTCGGGGACAACCGGCCTGCCCAAACCTATCGTGCATGGACACGGTGGGATTCTGCTGGAACAGGTGAAATCAGCGGCGTTTCATAACGATCTGCGGGCGGGTGATCGCTTTTTCTGGTACACCAGCACCGGCTGGATGATGTGGAACTACCTGCTGGGCAGCCTGCTTTCCGGCGCGACGGCCATCATCTACAACGGCAGCCCGGCCTACCCGGACATGAACACCCTGTTCAGGCTGGCTGACGCCAGCGGCATGACGTATTTCGGCACGTCGGCGGCCTTTGTGAGCGCCTGCATCAAAGCCGGAATCCACCCCAACCAGGAATTTGATCTCAGCCGGATTCGCGGCGTTGGCTCGACCGGGTCGCCGCTGACGATTGAGGGTTTCCAGTGGGTGTATGACAACTTCAACCGGGAACTCGCACTCGAATCCCTCAGCGGTGGGACGGATATGTGTACGGCCTTCCTGGGCGGGGCGCGGATTCTGCCGGTCTATGCCGGGGAGATTCAGGGGGCGTCATTGGGGGCGAACGCCCAGGCCTTCAATGAAAACGGTCAGCCCGTACTGGATGAAGTGGGCGAACTGGTCATCACCGAGCCGATGCCCTCCATGCCGCTTTACTTCTGGAATGACCCGACGATGACGCGCTACACTGAAAGTTACTTCGAGATGTTCCCCGGTGTGTGGCGGCACGGCGACTGGATCAAATTCAACCAGCGTGGCGGCTGCGTGATTTATGGGCGATCTGATTCGACCATCAACCGCCATGGAATCCGGATGGGGACGAGCGAAATTTACCGCGTGGTCGAGTCCTTCCCCGAAGTGCTGGACAGCCTGATTATTGACCTGGAACTCCTGGGGCGCGAGTCATATCTGCCGCTGTTTGTGGTGCTGCGCGAGGGCTACACGCTGGACGATGACCTGAAAACCCGCATCAAGCAAAAACTGCGCCAGGATGTTTCGCCGCGCCATGTGCCGGATGACATTATCCTGATTCAGGAAGTCCCTTATACCCTGAGTGGCAAAAAAATCGAAGTGCCGATCCGCAAGATTCTACTCGGCCAGGATGTGCGGACTGCCGCCAACCCCGGTGCAATGCGGAATCCCGGTGTACTGACCTTTTTCATCGAATTTGCCGAGGCGCTCAACAAAAAGAACGAGTCGTGATAACTCGTTAGCCTAATAGCCTAAAAACGTGAGTTTTGGATTTGGATAAGGTGGGTGGCTTTAGACGACGCGCTTTCTTCAGGGTGACAAAACCCAATGCAAAGAAAAAACTGCACTCAACTTGAGGGCGGAATGAGGGCTTCAGTAACCCTTGCGTACATCCAGCCGTCAATGCGTGGCGGGGTGACACCTTGCGCTGTGAGCATACTCTTAATCTGCTCACGGTGTTCGTCAGAATGGTTAATCGCCTGAACAATGATCGCCCAAGGTTCCACGACGTAGCCATCGGGCTGTTGAATTTGCGTCTCACTGGATATGCGAGATGTATCTCGTGCAAACGCAATGAACGCTTCGCCGCTGTAGATTGCTGCTTTTTCAATCTCATCGAAGGTTACAGCTGGGGTCTCGAACTCGATCCGCTCCTCAACCGGCAAAGTCAGCATTCGCAGATAATCAAGTTGTGAAGTCACGAAATGCAAAAGGGTGCTGCGGATGCTCCCATAGGTGGCGGACATTGGTTCAGCATCAAGTTGCTCATCACTCAATGCTAAACATGCTTGAATAATCTGGAGATTGGCCCAGTGGTTATGCTCAAAAAACTTCTCAAGGAAATTCACGATCATCCTTTGTCCTATGTTTTCAATTCATTTTTCAACTGATTGATATAGATCACATAACATGAAAGGCGGATTTCCCAGCTTTAGTGAGCTACTCACGCTTTGTCCAACTCATGCCACATGTTATCTTGCTCTTGTTGGCTTGTGCCCAAGCCCGTCCCTACACCTGTTCCCGAGAAACTTGTTGGACACCGCACTAAAACACTCATTCAATTGCCGGTATTCAGCGCGGCCAGCAAATCCGCGCCGGTCAGCCCCTGATCTCTGGCGTCAGCGGCGTCAGTTACCAGGAAACGCTGGATGCGCTGGGCATCCTCCGGGCCGGATACGATCAGCGTGATATAACCGGGATTCGGCCCCGGCGTCTCGTCCGGTGGGAACAGCGCCAGCACGTCCAGGATGCCTGCCAGCCGCGACCCGATTTCCGCATCATCCCCGGTGTCCGTTACCGTTAAGGTGATGTCAAAATCGGTTTCCATCGTGGCGAAGTACCCGGCCACGTTCTCGCGCTGGGGAACACAGTTCTCCCCGAAGGCTTTCGCCCGAACAGCGGCGTCCGTAATCCCGGCTTCGGCCAGGGCTGCGGCAATCTGCGCGGTCAGTTCCGGCAGCGGTTGAGTCGCCCACTGCCAGCCGCATTCCATATACTGTGCGGTAGGGAGCGCAGCGGCTTCTGCTGTTCCCATGAACCCGGCGGCGGCCAATGTCCCGGCGGCGTTCACACCGGAAAGTCCGGCTGTGCCGTTCCCCCAGGTCGGGGTGGGTAAAGGTGTAGTTGTGCCTTGCGCGGTGGCGATCAAGGCGGCTTCGGTGGCCGAAAACACCGCGCCTTCTGTCGGGCCGTAGCTCGCGGCGATGAAATATAGCTGCTGCTGACGCACCGCGTACAGCGTCGCATCATAAGGGGGTGTGGCCGTACCGAGCGCCTGCACTCCTGAATCCAGGATAGTTGCGGAGAGCGTTGGCGACACTATGGTAGTGTCCTCAACAGTGGGCGGTGTGCCGGACAGCGCCACGACAAAAAGCAGAGCCATCGCCAGCACAATGATGACCACACCGATAATCTTGCGGGTTCGGTCCGGGATACGCATATCGTTTTCTCTGCTCATGCTACATGCCTGGCTTCCACTTCCAGCCAGTCCCGTTGGGAGTTACCCGTCCGTAACCGGGGAACGGGAAGTGGTAGCCGTAAACCAGTAGTTTCCGCTCTACCGCCATCTCCATGAGTTTACGCCGGGCAGCGGGTACTCTTTCCGGCTCTGAGTCGAATATGGTCAACCATTCCGGGTGTTCAGCATGAAGGGGGTGGTGGAGCGCACCGCCGACATTCAGCAGCCGCCCCACGACCAACAGCGCAAGATGGCCGGGCGTATGTCCTGGAGTGGAAATCGTCCGAATTCCTGGCACAATCTCCGTTTCGCCCTCAACTAAAGTAAAAGCTTTCTTGATATTTAATAGATTTTTTCGTAGTAAAGGGGCGCGTTCAGTGGCGATGTCCAGCACGTCATTCGATGTCCAGTATTTCCACTCCTCGCGCCCGATGTAATAACGGGCATTCGGGAAGGTCAGCGTACCCTCCGGCGTGGTATTTCCGCAGATATGGCCGCCGTGTGCATGGGTCAGGATGACGGTATCAATGTTCGCCGGGTTGATTCCCGCGGCCTTTAGGCTCGCTATCACCTGCCCGCCGTGTTCTGCGCCATTACCGGTGTCTATCATGACTTTATGCTGGCCGGTATCCAGATACAGCGGGTCAAACCAGGATGGTATCGCGTCGCGTGCCAGACCATTCGCCGCCAGAACCGGATTGATTTCAGCGATGGAAACATTGTTAAAAAGCGTATCGGCCTGACGTGTGATCTGCCCATCTTTCAAAGTTACGGCGGTGATGCCACCAACCTTAAAACGGTGAAATTCAGTCATTAATCTGCCTCACTTTCATCAATAAAGTCTTATGTGAAATAAAGTCATGATAAATAGCGCCAGACGCACACCAGGGAAGCTGGTTTTCAGTGGTCAGTTATCAGTTTTCAGCTTTATCGTTGGCAAACTCCCTTTTTCTGATGACTGAAAACTGACGCCTTCCCCCCCTTGTCGAGGGGATTCAATCTTGATTCATATCTACATGCCGGGCTGCCACGTCCAGGTGTCCCCCTTAGGTGTTACCCGTCCATAACCCGGGAACGGGAAGTGGAAACCATACACCAGCAATTCCTGCTCGACCGCCATTTTCATCAATTTACGCCGGGTGACGGGGGTGGTTTCCGGCAAGGTGTCAAATACGGCTATCCAGTCCGGGTATTCCGCGTGCAGCGGTTGGTGCAGCGCGTCACCCACATGCAGCAACCGTCCCACCACCACCAGCGCGATATGACCGGGGGTGTGTCCGGGCGCGGGGATCGCCCGAATCCCTGGCACAATTTCGACTTCCCCCTCAACAAACGTGAAAGCGCTTTCAATATTCAATAAATTCTGCTTTATAAAAGGGATTCTCTCTGGCCTGAGATTCAGCACTTCCTCTGATGTCCAGTAGTCCCACTCCTCGAGCCCGATGTAATAACGGGCATTAGGGAACGCTAACGCGCCATCCAACGTGGTATTGCCGCCGATATGGTCGCCGTGCGCGTGGGTAATCATGACTGCGTCAATGTCTGCCGGGTCAATGCCGGCGGCCTGCAAGTTGGTCATGAGCTGCCCGCCGCGTTCCGGGCCGTTGCCGGTATCCACAATGACCTTGTGCTGGCCGGTATCTACGTATAGCGGGTCAAACCAGGACGGCACCGCATCCCGTGCCAGGCCGTTCGCTGCCAATACCGGCTCGATTTCGGCGGCGGGGACATCCTTGAAAAAGGTTTCCGCCGGACGCGCGAACTGCCCATCATTAATCGTGACCGCAGTCACCCCGCCGATGTTAAAACGGTGAAATCCGGTCATCCATTCGCCTCGCTTTCTTTTTAAAAATAGGCTCTATATGTCATAAGGATACGACAAAACACCCGCAGTGTAAAAAAGAAAGCCAGTATTCAGTTGTCAGTTTTCAAGGCGACAGCGGAAATCGCCGTCAATAGGTTGTGTGGTTGCCCCCTATTCCCACCAGAACGGGAGCAAAAGCTGGGCGCTGCCATTGAAAATCCCGCGTAGATTCTCGTGGAGATAGCGCAACCCGGCAGTGGGATCGGCTTTTTCCGCCAGTTGTGGCAGCAGCGGCCTGCCCTTGCCCTGGAAAATCGCCAGGGGCGCATCGTCCGGCAGATTCGCCAGTTCCCGCGCCTTGTTCAGCGCGGCATCCACGCCACCCAGTTCATCCACCAGCCCATGCCTGATAGCCTGCTGGCCTGTCCACACGCGCCCGCCGCCCACGGCGTCTACGGCCTCGAAGGGCATCTTGCGGCTGGCAGCTACCCGCCCACCGAACTGTTGATAGGTGTGTTCGATCCCGGCACGGAGCTTCGCTCGCTGGTTGTCGGTCATTGGGCCACTATCGCCAAAGAGGTCAGCATTCGCGCCGCGTGCAAGCTGCACCCGGTTGACGTGCAACCGTTCCCACAACCCATCGGTGATAATCTTGCCGCTGATGACGCCAATTGAGCCGGTAATTGTCCCCGGTTGGGCGACAATCCAGTGTGCCGGAGTTGCGATATAGTAGCCACCGGACGCGGCCACACTGTTCATGTACACCACCAGCGGGCGATTCTGTGCCAGCTCATCCAGCGCTGACGCCATCGCCTCGGACGCTGACGCCGAACCGCCGCCGCTATCCACAAACAGGATCACCGCCGCCGCGCCCTGGTCTTGCATCAGATTCCGTACCTGGCGCACGACGGTCAGATCACCCATCCGTTCGCCACCGATAATCGGAATCGGGATGTCTACCGGCGGGCTGCCACTTTCACCCGACACAATCAGGCCGCCCACGCGCAGCAGTGCCACATATCTCTGAGCCGGTTTACGCCACTGCCGGAGCAGCGTTTTGCGCGCTTGTTTCAATGTGAGGACGTGCTCACTGGCTAACCGGCGATACAGCGCCTCTTCATTTTCCACCGAGTCCACATACCCGGCGGCTAACGCATCCGAATCCAGGTGGGGCGCGTTGTCAATCATCGTTCGCACCGCTTCAGGGGATACCTTGCGGCCTGCCGCGATGCCACCCGTGAGGATGTCAAACTGCGAGTCCAGCAGCGAGTTCAACTGCTCCCGCGATTCGGGCGACAGATCACTGTTGGCAAGCCGGTCAAGGGCAGTTTTATAGGGTGAAATCGCTATCGCTTCGGCCTCCACGCCCAGTGTGTTCAGCGCGTCTTTCAGGAAAACCGCCTGCGCCAGCAGCCCCACCGTATTCAAACTGCCACCCGGTTGCAGCACAATCTCATCGGCGGCGCTGGCGATAAAATAGGTCGCGTTGTCATAGTCCTGGGCGAAGCAGATCACGCGTTTGCCGGTCTGCCGCAGCCGGAGCAGGCTGCCACGCAGGGTTTCCAGGTCGGCCAGGGGCATATTCAGCCCGCGCAAAACGAGAATCACCCCTTTTGGGCGCGGATCCCGTCCGACCTGTTCAAAAAAGCGGTCAAGTTCCAGCAGGCTGAGGGGCGAATCTCCCATGACACGCCGCTGCCACCAGGGACGGGCTTCCGGCAGAGGCGGCAGGGATGATGGTAGTGTCAGGGCCACATATTCGATTTTACGCCGCCTGCGCCGCAGGTTGCCCAGCGCGAACCAGCCCCGCCGCAGCCAGCGCAGCGGATTTACCACCCGAAAAACGGATTGAACTACTTTTGCGATTTTCGCTTTCATGGGTTAAAGCTTTCGTGTAGAAGCTAATGAATGTCAGGTAAAGGGGGTGATGCGTTTCAGATGAATGATTGGAAAACTGTCATCTTCCCGTGATCGTCCGGTACGGCAGGGACAGATATAAAACCCCTATCATTGGAGCAGACCACAAAATGTCTGGCAAGGTGTTCTCGAGCCTGAGTGCGGCAGGGTTTAGGGGCTTCCGATGGAGTGTTTTCCATGTGTGCATCCCCGATCAAAGGTCAGCCCGGTAAATCGAAAACAAGGGGTATCTCTCCCCTTGTCTATTTTATCATGATCGTAGTTTTTCCGAACCTGTAATGGGGATCAGGCGGGAAGGGGACGTTACTCAGCCACAATACTTCCAGCCATTTTCATTCTTCAAGGTGAGCGTGATTGTGTTGATGTCAACGTCAGTGGTGGTGGTCTGACCAGCCACTGTCAATGTCAACTTGACGGTGCCGGTAATCGTAACTTCCGCCTGAGTATCGGTCTGACTGGTGACTTCGGCCTGCAAACCACTCACATCAAACGTACCATCTCCGGGAAGCTGCACTCCGGCAAAAGCATCCATTCCTGCTTGTAGTTCGGCGCACGAAACCGCCGCAAACGAATCCTGGTCATTATTGTAAACTGCCGCCATCAGCGCCAGCGCCACCGCTGCCGGGTCATTACCCGCCGGGGCAGACGATGCGCCACTATCCCCGTTGCTACTGGAATCGCCCGATGCGTCACCCCCACCACATGCTGCCAGAGCCATAACAAAGCCAATCAACACAACAAACAGTAGTAAACGTCTCATTGCTCCCTCTCTTGTCATTATTTAACGATAAATTGTATTATAGGGGCATTTGAGACAGGTGCAACACGGGACGGACGCCCCGAAGGTCGCCCGTCACCGGTCATGTTGAAGGGGTTTATTTGCTGATCCGCTCCACGCCGCCCAGGTAAGGCCGCAGGACTTCCGGGATCACCACGCTGCCATCGGCCTGCTGGTAGTTTTCCAGAACGGCGATCAGCACACGCGGCGCGGCCAGACCGCTGCCGTTCAAGGTATGGACGAACTGCGCCTTTTTGCTATCCGTTGGGCGATATTTGATGTTCGCCCGCCGTGCCTGGAACGCTTCGGTGTTGCTGCATGAGCTGACTTCCAGCCATTCCCCGCAGCCGGGCGCCCACATTTCCACATCATATTTCTTGCTGGCACTGAATCCCAGGTCTCCGGTCACGATTTCCAGGCGGCGGAAGGGGATTTTCAGGGCGCGGCAGATGTCGCTGGCGGCTTCGGTCAGTGATTCCAGTTCGGCGTAGCTGGTTTCCGGCGTGGTGAATTTGTACATCTCCACCTTCTCGAACTGGTGGACACGCTTGATGCCGCGTGTATCGCGCCCGGCGCTCATCCGTTCCCGGCGGAAACAGGGAGTCTGGGCGACGTAGTACAGCGGAAGCTGCGCTTCGTCGAGAATTTCGTCGCGGTGCAGGTTGGTGATGGCGACCTCCGCCGTCGGCAGCATGTAGACATCGGCGTCATTGTCGTAATAGACGACATCGCGGAACTTGGGGAACTGCCCCGCGCCGAACATCATCTGCTCCTGAACGAAGAACGGTAGATACAGTTCGGTAAACCCTTTTTCCCGCGCCATATCCAGGAAGAACGCCGTCAGCGCCCGCTGCAAGCGTGATCCCCAGCCTTGCAGGACATAGGCGCGGGTTCCGGCCAGGCGCACGCCGCGCTCGAAATCAATAATCCCCAGTTCCGGGCCGAGTTCCCAGTGCGGTTTCGGCTCGAAGTCAAAGACACGCTTCTCGCCTTCCGGCTCCCAGGCGATGTTGTCTTCATCACTGAGGAAAACCGGCACGCTTTCATGGGGCAGGTTCGGCACCCACAGCATGTTGTCGGTGAGTTCTTCTTCGACGCCCTTGACCTGCTCATTAATGGTGTTGACCCGCTCGCCCATCCCTTTGAGGGCGGTCATCAGGCCATCCAGGGCGGTATTGGCATCGGCACTGGCCGCTTCGTTTCCGGCATCAGTGGCTTCGATGATCTGTACCGCTTCCTCGTAGTTCCCACGCTCAATGGCGGCGGTGACGCGCTGTGCGACAGCAGCGCGGGTCGTGTCATCGAGTTTTTTGTCTCCCTTGAGCCGCCCGAACTGCTTGTTCAGCCGGTTGCGGTTGGCCTGGATCACTTCGCCCTCGGCCAGCAGGGTGCGGCGCTGGGTATCCAGTTCGAGAATTCGGTTAATCCGTTCGGCTGCTGCCGGGTCGTTCAGCTTCATGATCTGCTCTTGAACCCATTCCGGTTTCTCCCGGATGAGGGTGATGTCTAACATGGTTTCATCTCCATAGCGATTGCTAGTAGGGTGGTATGCCTACGGTTGGTCATCAAAGGGTTGATTGGGGCGGGTATCGCCCTCCTGATAATCGGGTTCATCGTGTGGCAGGGGGCGGGTGAAATCGGCATACAGCCGCACCACCACCAGCGCCAGCCCGATAATAATCACTGCCACGATAATCCCGTTAAAGATGTCGGGTGTCATAAACCGCATTCTGCGTGCCTGCTTTCCAAAACAAAAACGCCTGCCCTGACCTGCCAGGACGAGGCGTCTGCTGAACCTCGATAGGTGGGGGTCTGGGGTAAAGGTTATGGTTCTGTCTGACTAGAAGCGGAGCCGTCTTCCTGCCAGATTGGTAACTTAAAGCTAAACGTCGTGCCGACGCCTTCTTCGCTCTCGAACCAAATCTTGCCGTTCATGGCTTCCACCTCATGTTTACACAGATACAGGCTTAACCCATACCCGAACTCACCGATAATCTGCGGCTGCCGCGCCCGCTTGAAGAACTCGAAAACCCGGTCAAATTCTTTGGCGCGAACACCATACCCCTGGTCTATCACGTCAATCTGCGCGGTCTGACCCTGCGGGGATTGACGCACCATAATCATGATGGGCGTGGCCTTCATACTGTACATGATAGCATTCCGCAGAATGTCATGCAAGACGGATGTCAACCGTCCCGGTGCGGCTTCCACCAGCAGGTGATCCGGCACAGTCACGGACAGCCGGGAGCGATAGTCCTGGGTTTCGGTTTCGGGGTCGATCAGTGTGACTTCATCCAACCCTTCGATAAAATCCTCCATGAAGTCGGCCATGTTCACTTTACGCAGTTCCCGGTTGACGGATTCTTTCAGCCTGCCGGTACGCACTGCTTCCAACCGCGCCAGCAGCAGCATCAGGCGTTCCAGCCGGTGCATGTGGGTGCCGATCAGGTGGGTGAAGCCGATCACACGGCGGCTGAGTTGTTCCAGCGTTTCGCCGGGACGCAGATGGCGCAGACTCTGGATAATCAGGTCGGTATGGCCTTTGGTGGCGTTGGCTGCCCCCTGGACTTCGTCGCGGAAATGCCCCATCAGTTCGCTGATCGCCGTCCAGTCGTTAATATCAATGGTCAGCATCACGTACTGGTCGTCGTCGTCATGCACCATCGCCACCCAGCACGAAACGTATTCCCCGGAGCGGAAGATGTGAAAACGCACCGGTCTGGCCGATTCCAGCGCCTTTTGCCGCATCGTCTCCACACCCTGGCTGGGGTCATCCAGGCGAGCGTCAAACAGGGTGACAGCAGCAGTCCAGCCTTCGGCGCGAATGACGCTGAGGTCATTCCCCAGAATGCTGCGCACCGCCAGATTCTCCCCGACCAGGCGATTTTCGGCATTGAAGATCAGCACACCCTGACCCAGTCCATCGAGGACACTCTGGAAGTTGAGATGCTTGGCAAAAACCATAACGTGATTTCCCGATCTGAATAATGCTCTCTATTGTAACGTCTTTTGGGTTTCACGCTAATAAACGGGGTAATCGAGACAGCGTGATTGGTTCTCTCATAGGGGCATGAACCATCATGCCCCGTTCATAACGAGTGGATGATGCGGCGGCAATCAATCCAGCCACAGGTTACTGTAATCGCCCAGGTTCATCTTGAGGGCGCGTGGTTTCTTCCAGTTACGCCGGATGGATGCGTAGCGGCCAATGATCGTGTCCTGCAAGCGGACATCAATATCGGTAATCATGCTGCGTTCCAGAATGATGCTGCGCTCGATTTCACAGTTCTGGATGGTGACATGGTGGTAAATGCTGGAAAACGGGCCAACGTAGCTGTTTTCGATGACTGTGTCTTCCCCGATGATGGCCGGGCCGCGAATGATGCTGTTGATGACCTTCGCGCCGCGTTCGATGGTCACCCGTGAGTCAACTTCCGAGTTCTTGATGTCGGCATCTGGAGAGATGGTCGGGACGAGTTCGTCCAGCACGAGGCTGTTGGCTTCCAGCATGTCGGTGGGCTTGCCGGTATCAATCCACCAGCCGGTGTGAACGTGCGGGTAAACCCGGTGTCCGGCTTCGATTAGCCACTGAATCGCGTCGGTGATTTCCAGTTCGCCGCGCGCCGAAGGCTGGATGGCATGAACCGCGTCCCAGATGGTTTCATCGAACATATAGATGCCCACTAACGCCAGATTACTCGGCGGGTCTTTGGGTTTTTCGATGAGTTTTTCGATGCTGTTGTCATCGCGCAGCTTCGCAACACCGTAGGCCGACGGGTTTTCTACAGCGGTCAGCACGATCTGGCTGTTCCAATCGCTGCTGGCGAAGTCGCTGATGAGGCCACTGATACCGCCCTGAATCACATTGTCGCCCAGGAACATCACGAAACGATCATCGCCCAGGAAGTCCTGTGAGATTTTGACGGCGTGTGCCAGCCCGTCCGGGCTTTCCTGGAGGATATACTCGATGTTCGCGCCCCAGCGCAGCCCGTTGCCGACGGCATCCTTGATTTCTTCGCCGGTATTCGTGCCAATCACAATGCCGATGTCGGTGACTCCGGCTTCGCGGATGGCTTCAATCACACGGAACAGAACGGGTTTGTTGGCAACGGGGATTAACTGCTTGGCGCGTGTATACGTTAGCGGATAAAGACGTGTCCCTTTACCCCCACTGAGAATGAGTGCTTTCATAAAATGGCTCTCTCCGTGAACTACTGACCCGCGCCACCCTTGAGCAGCAGGCCGAGGACAACCAGGACGAACAGGAGCAACAGCAGCCCACGTGTCCAGCGGGTTCCCCCGGCAGCGGGCGGCAGCGCATCCCTTGATGGTTCATTGTGAGGCAATTTCTCCCATCTGGCAAGCGCATCCGGGTCGTTTGGCAGTTCGTCACGCGGCAAAGGTTGTTTATCCGTAATATCCGCCGCTGTTCTGGCGTGGCGCGTTGCTCAGGACGGCCCCGACGATACGCACATGCACCCGCTCCAACGCTTCACGGGCGCGGGCGGCATGATCCCGGCGGGTATGCCCGGCGCGAATCACCAGCAGCGCGGCGTCCAGCTTCGAGCCGAGCAAGGCGGCGTCGGTGGCGGCCAGGACTGGCGGGCTGTCGAACAGGATGTAGTTGGTGCGGGCTTTGAGGACGCCAATCACCTCATCCATGCGGCGGCTGCTGAGGACATCGGCTGGGTTGGGCGGCAGCGGCCCGGACGGGAGAACTTGCAGATTTTCCACACTGGTTTCCATTAGGGGGGGTGTCGAGAGCGCGGCGTCTTCCAGCAGCATCGTCGTCAGGCCGCGTTCGTTGGGGATACCCCAGATGGTGTGCTGTGACGGTTTCCGCATGTCGGCATCCACCAGAATCGTCTTGTTGCCGCTCTGTGCGAAGGTCACGGCGAGATTCGCCAGCAACCGACTTTTTTCTTCACTGTCGTGGGCGGAAGTCACCAGCAGGGTGTGAATCGGGTTCTCGACACTGCTGAACATCAGGTTGGTTCGCAGCGAACGGAAGGCTTCCGCCGCCGCCGCGCGGGGGTTCGTCAGGGTAATGAGAGTCGGGTTTGCCATGTTCTATCCTTCAGTATCCGGGATGGCCGCCAGCAAGGGCAGTTCCAGCGTCCGTTCCACGTCGTCGCGGTGGCGGATGACGCTGCTTTCCAGAAATTCCAAGACAAAGACGATCACGCCGCCCAGCAGCAGCCCCAGCACACCGCCCGCTGCCGCATTGATGGCGGGGCGCGGACGCAGCAGGCTGTAACGCGGGTCATCTTGCAGGCGGGCATCTACCCGGTCTTCGCGGCGGTTCTTCTGGTTCTCTTCGTTGCGGTAGATGACCAGTTCTTCGCCCCAGGCGCGGGCGACGCGGTTGGCGATTTCACCGTCCGGCAAGTCCACGTCAATCTGGAGCAGGAGGCTCAGATCGTCGGCGGCGATGGTGACATTCCCCATCAGTGCATCCGGGGTCATATCGAGTTGCAGCTTGTCAATCACCTGGCGGGCAATCAGGCTGCTATCCAGATACTCTTTGAACTGGTTAAGTTGCGATTTGCTCGCCAGCGTCAATCCGTTATCGGTACGGGCTGGCACGACCAGCACTTTGACGGTGGAGCGGTAGACCGGGGTTTCCCGGCTGCTGAGGACATAGGCGGCCCCGGCGGTGAGGACGGCCAACAGCAGGATAATCCATCCCCGGCGCAGCAGGATACGGCCATATTCAACAAGGTTCATGCACAAAGCTCCTGGGTACAGGGCTGTTCAGTCTGTCAAACGGCGTCATTGTACCACGTCGCGGGGATTCCTGAAGGGCGGTTCAGCAACGGCTGGGCTACGGTGAGGGGGGGATTCTTTACGCCCTCCAAATCTTTCCTTCGGTCACCGCCAGCGGGGGCGACTTGTTTGTCCTGCTTGACCAGTCCCCGCCCTGTTTGCGGCGACTGAGACGGGAGACCTACGTCCCCTCGAAGGAGGGCTGGGGAGGGGTTGCCCGCTTCACCCCCCGGCGCTACCCCCGCCCTCGGCCATTCCGCTTCCATTCTTCCACCGCCGCCACCGCCTCCGGTGTGCCGATGTGTCGCAGGACAATGGCAGCCTCGTCGCAGACATGCCATATCACTCCTTCCGTATCCGCCAACCGTTCAATGAGGGCAGGCACGAAGCACCTAGGCGTCAAGGCACGGGCGGCCTGCGAACCCAACACCCAACGCCATGATGGCGGCACAGCGCACGAACATCGCCCAACTCCCCAACGATCCGCTGTGTCCGCCAGGGCGGCGATGAGGGGCGCGGGAGTCAACGCCAGGGCATCGGAACGCGGGCATCGCCCAACTCGCCCAACGCCTCGGTGGCGGCACTGCGAACATTCCAATCTGTGTCCGCCAGGGCGGCGATGAGGGGATCAACGGCGCGGGCATCGCCCAGGCCGCCTAGTGCTTTCGCTGGGGAAGGGTGCCACATACGTTTAACATAAATATCCGCATCCTGAAGGTGGGTCATGCTATAGGCATAAGCCAGGTGGTCGCGCAGCAGCAGGTGGAGAAAACCGTGCGTCTCGTCGTCACGCCGGTAGAGGATGTGCAGATTGCATGCCAGAGCGCAAAAAGTGTCAATTTCAACTATTTTCAGGCGATCGGTGAAATCGTAGTACACCAGTACATTTTCAGTAATACCACTTCCTAAACCATACTCTCCACCCCCATCATCTCGCCGCTCCTCACTGGCGTTAATCATGGCGGCGTGGCCCAGGACTTCCAGCATTTTCTCCAGCGTGAAGGGCATCGTTTCGCCCCGGTCAACGCGGCGGCGGGCTTCGTAGTTGTAGCTGGTTTCGATGTATCGCCCGAAAATTGCGTCGCGCAGCGCCCCTTCCTTCAGGCTGCCCAGCCCTTGCAGGTCGGCGGGGGCATCGCGGTAGCCGAAGGCGATCAGACTCAGCAGCAGCGGCGAACGGCAGATTTCGCGCAGGGCGGCGTCGTTCTCAACGGCTTTCTGTACGGTGGGTACGTCGCCCAGGTAGCCGTCAATCTGTGTGTCGGTGAGGTCTTGCAGCACCACCGCGCCAATGCCCTCTAACTGTTCGCCGATTTCGGCGTAATCCTTCACGCGGCAGGTCATCAGCACCCGGTTACCCCGGTCAATCATCTCCTGGGCGCGGGCGATGAAGCGCTTGCGTGGGTCGTAAGTTATAACCTCCACAATTGGATTACCCGTTTCAGGGTCTTTCTTTTCTCGACGGATCTCACGTAATCTACCCAATTCGTCCAGGCCGTCCAGAATCAGGATCGCCCGGCCTACACCCATCACGTTTTTCATATCGGGCGGGAGGTCATTGGCGGCCACCAGCCAGTCGTCCAGCGGCAGATTGTCGTCGGGATTCCAGGCCGTGATGCGGTCATAGACTGGCACCGGTTGGTTGCGGTCCGCCAGGTACGCGCCGATGAGACTCTGTGCCTGATGCAGGAGGGTGGTCGTTTTGCCCGCGCCGGGGTCGCCCAGCAGCAGTAGGCCGTTGGGGTGGGCGGCCCAGGCAACGTCGAATGTCTCGAAGGACTGCGCTTTGGCAGTGGGGCGGTCATGCACCGTAGCGATACGGAACTGGCGGCGCATCGTCTTGGCTTTTACGGCGTCCGGCTTGGATTGGCTCAGGATTTCGATGTAGCGCGTGGCGGTGCTGCGGTCAATTTCGGTCTGCAAGACCCGCCCTAAATCCGCGAGGTAGGCGTAGCGCGTCAGCAGGCCGTCAATCAGGGTAACGCCTGCATCCCATTCCCGCGTCGTATCAATGTAGTGCAGTTTGCCGATATGGTCGGGGATGTCACTGTCTGGGATGATCTTCCCGCGCCGATCTACCACCTTAATCGGCAGCAGCGGCAGGCTGTGGTCGGCGGCGGTCTGCCACTCGCGTTTGCAAACGGCGGACGCCACGCTGCGTTCGGTGATGATGAACAGCAGCGCCCGTGATCGAGTGATGGCGTCCTCAATGCGTCCCCACCACTCGATACCCGGTTCATTCTCATAGAGGTCAAGATAGACCTGGTAGCCTCGCGCTTCCAGGTCGGCTTTGAGTTTCTCGGCGCGGTCTTGCCCATCATCCCGCGCGTAACTGATAAAGGCGTCGTAATCCATGCTGTCGTCCTGGGGTATGTCGTGTCAGCCTAATCTTATCGGGGATGGGACGGCGCTGCAATCGGTTCATGGCGATTCGTTCGGTGGACAGTCGGCGTCCAGGTTGCGATAGAGTGTCCCGACTCCCAGTTCGGCCAGGGTTTCAACGTGCAGCTGGTCGCGCAGCCGGGCGTCGGTTTCCGCGTCCAACAGTAGATATTGCGAGTGCAGGGGGAACTGGAGTCCGTACCCGGAAAAGAAGAAGGACACCCCGATACCCTCCGGCATAAACAGCGTCGGGTCGGCTAAAAGGTCAACCGGCAGCAGCACTGTATTGCACCAGGGCGTGAGCGCGTCCGCATGGTAGATGACAGTCTGGCTGAAGGTCGTGCGCAGCGTCTCCGTTTCGCCCTCCCGGGGTCCCTCGAAATTATGCGGAATGAAGCGCCCGTAATCCTGGAAAAAGAGAATCGCGCCGATCAGGCTGACGAACATCACCAGGGACGCGATTCGATAGCGGCGAAACCCGACCAGTACCAGCAGCGTCAGCAGCAGATGGGGCGCAAACACGCGGTAATAGCCGCCGGTGATGTATAACGTCAGCGCCAACAGCAGCAGCCCGCCCAGGTTAACCACATGAAACGGCATCTCCCAATTGGCCGGTTCGGCTAACTGACGCCGGATGGTGGCCCGTGACCGGTGGCGGAAGGGTTTGATGGCCTCCCGGCTCACCAGCACCAGTGCCAGCCCATACTGGATGGTCAGGAAGATGTCGGAAAACGGAGCCAGGAATGTTTTGGGAGTCAACAGCGCCACGAGATTGTTCCCAAATCGGCTCACTGCATCCGTAATGCTCTTAAACATCGAACTGGCCGCCGGGGCGCTGGTCATCTGGAAAAATAGGACGAGCGCCACCGCCCAGACGCCTACCCCGACGAGCAGCACCAACAGCCGGGGGACTGACCAACGGCGAAAGGCCAGCAGCAGCACCGGCAGCACGAGGTAGGCCCAGGAGAGGCGTACCAGCACCACCCCGCTGAAGATCACCAGAAACAGGATGCTATAGCCCACCGGCCAGGGGCGCTCCCGGCGGAACAAGGCCAGCACCAACGCGGCGAGCAGGATGGCGACGCTCTGGTGAAAACTTTCCTGGGAAACGGTGGGGATAAAAAACAGTACCGGGGTCACGCTCAGGACGGCCAGCAGGGTGAAAACGATCTGGCGGCGGTCAAACCGCGAAACGGCCAGAAATCCCCAGAGACTCAGCGTCAGCAGCACGCCGTTCAGAATCACCGGGGTATTCATTTGCCAGCCGGTCAGGCGGGCGACGCTGCCGACCAGCGCCGGATACGTGAATCCCCACGCACCAAAGTGAAAAAACGACACAGCGGCGGGGACTTCCCGGATGGTGTAGTAACCACCGTCGAAACCGACCGCGCGAAAGGTGTTAATCTGGCTCCAGTAATAGACCTGGTCGTTCCAGACGCGGGGGATAAAACGTCCCAGGTCAAGCTGGAATAGCAGCATCAGCAGCCCCGTCACGAGAACCGGCGCGAGGCCAACCAGCAGCATCAGCAGCCAGCGCGGAAAAACGGACTTTTGTGAGGGAACTGGGGGGTGTTGTAAATTGGCTGTGGACATTCGTGTGCGACCATCCTTGATATGTGTTCCTTAATCTTATCGGGGATGGGACGGCGCTGCAATTGGTTCGTGGGGAGGAATGATGGCAGGGTAGAAAATACAAGAGGGCATGATGTCTCATGCCCCCCGTCAATTACAGCTTATGGAAACCGACTCAGGCGACTGTCTCCAGTTCGGCAATCGTCTTTTCAACCAGCGCCACCAGTTCGCCCAGCGTCGCGGCGTCGAAGGCGAATTTCGCCCCGGTGGCGGCAAAGAGTTGGGGCAGCGGTTTCGTGCCGCCCAGCGCCAACCCCGAACGGTACTGCCGGATCGCCCCGGCCTGGTCGGCCAGCGAATTGCGCCACACCTGGAGCGCCCCCACCTGTGCCAGCCCGTAATCCACATAGTAGAACGGAATCTGGAAGATGTGCAGCTTGCGATGCCAGCCGGTCATCATCGCGGCATCCAGGCCGCTCCAATCCATGCCCGGCATGAAGCGTTCCCACAGTTCCGCCCATTTCGCGTCACAGTTGGCGGGGTCAGCGGCATCGGCGGCGTGCGTGTAGACCCAATGCTGGAAGGCGTCCACCACTGCCATATACGGCCAGAACAGAATGGCACTTTCCAGGTGTTCGATACGGGCGCGGGCAGCGTCGGCCTCGCTGTAATAACCGCCCTGGTCAGCGGCCAGGTAAGGCGCGGCCAACAGTTCCATAGACATCGAGGCGACTTCCGCGATTTCAGAGGTAATCTCCTGCTGCTGGATATAGGGCAGATCCGCACTCTCGAAGGCGTGGAAGGCGTGACCGCCCTCGTGCAGCAGCGTCTGTACATCGTCATGCAGGCCCACCGCATTCATGAAAATGAACGGGCGCTTGATCTGGGAATAGGTGGTCTGGTAGCCGCCGGGCGCTTTGCCCTTGCGATTATCCAGGTCGAGCAGATTTTCACGCCGCATGGTGGCGAAGTAATCACCTAACTGCGGGTCTACCTGCCGGAAAATCGCCTCGGCCTTGCTCTTGAGGACTTCTACATCCTGGAACGGGCGCAGCGGCGGGCGGTTCTGCGGGTCTACGTTTAAATCCCAGGGTCGCAGCGTGTCCACGCCCAACTGCTGGCGGCGGCGCTCGTAGATGCGCTTGGCGGCGGGGACAACCACCTGCTCAATCGCATTGTGGAACGTCTTGCAGTCCGCCGGGGTGTAGTCAAAACGCAGCATGGCCTCCCAGCGGTAATCCCGGAAAGTCGCGTGGCCGGTGTTGCCGGAAATTTCCTGCCGCAAACTCAGGAACTGTCCCCACAGGTCATTGAGCGCCGCCCGATCCTGTAACTGCCGCTCTGAAGCCAGCCGCCAGGCACGTTCGCGTTTGTCGCGGTCAGCATCCTGGTAGACTGGGCGGATTTGGGGCAGCGTTTTTTCTTCGCCTTCCCATTCAATCGTCTGCGCGCCGATCACCTTGTCGTATTCCGTGATAAGTTTCTGCTCCTGCGTGAACAGCGGGACATTCGCTTCGCGGAACAGTTCCGCCTGGGTACGCATATTCCGCAGTGGGATGGCGAACCCAGCAGGTTGCAACCCGCTTTCCAGCAGTTTCGTTTTCAGGGTCTGCTCGGTGGATTCCACCGGCTCAGCGATGGTTTCCAGGAAGTGGTGAAACCGCTGGACAGCCGCTTCGTCGGTGGTGTCCAATGTGGTCGCCACGTTTAACCGCGTGCCGCGTTCGTCAATCAGGCGGAGTAACCGCGTCCAGTCGGTCAGCCACGCCGCAACATTTTCCGCCGTCAGCGGGCGGGCGGCTAGGTCGTTGTAATACGCTTCAAACTGCGGCCATTCCCAATCCATCACGGCCTGGGTTGTAGTGGGGAGTGTCTCAAACATCGGGTCTATACCATCCTTTTTATCTCAGCGCATGGAGAAACTTTGTGCGGACAGAGGGTCTTAGCCGCTTATCTCAAATACACAGTATCTAACAGAATATTCGATCCATATTGGATAGTATCATACAAGAAAAGCGGAGCAGACACGATAGCGGGTTGGCGGACAGGGATTGGTACTGTGTCCGCCAAGTATCTTAGGAACAGGCATAGTCAGATGGCACTGTTATATAACTTCGCCCCAGGTTTACGGCCTGGGGCGTTGCGTGATACATACAGTCTTCTGAGAATCGCAGTGAGAAAGAGACAACAAACGGGTGCGGCGAAGACCGGTTAGTAGGATATTGTCACACGCATCGAATCGTCGGTGATGGTGATGTCCGTGATGGCCCCCTGGTTGGCAGCTTTGGAGAAAGCCCGTTGCCAGCCCTTCGCGATGTCGTTCTCCGGGGTGTTGCCGCCGAGGTCATCCACAGGCGTCCCGTTGACAATGACGTTCGTGATCTCCCAGGAAAGATCGCCGTTGACCAACTGCGGCACTAAGGTCATCATCAGCGTGTAAACCGTACCGTCCTGGCCGGTGGATGTCCCGCTAAAAACAACCTGCCCCGGCTGCAAATCCACGCTCAGGCTGCTGGCGGTGGAGTCCATAATTGCGCTGAGGGCGTCGTTCAATTCGGCTTCACTGGCCGTAATGGTCGTATTGCCCCGGCTCACCACTGTTGGATCCGCCCATTCCTGTGATGTATCCCAGACAAAAGTCGCGGTGTTATCGGTAATCGTCGCGTCAATCATGTTGCTGGTACTAGTCCAGGCGCTGAAAAACGCATCCCATGCCCCGGCGAATGTTCGGGCAGCCTGCATCTCCGGGCTGACACCCGTGTCAACCGCTGCCGTCGTTGTCCATTGGACATGACCATTGACGACAACGGGAGTCAGATAGAACGTCAGATTGGCCGCATTCTGATTGGAGGATTGGGTGACAGCATGAATCACACCCTGGCCGGGCTGGAGATCTACCATGATATTGGTGATGTCCTGGCCCGTTGGGTTGACCACCCAGGGAAGCTGATTGATTTTGGCTTCCGTATAGATCAGATACAGGTATTGGTCAACAATTTTCGCCACCGGGCCATTTACATCCTGGCGCAGCCAGGTGAGGGTCGCGTCGTTGTCGGTGACGGTGAAGGATTCAACCGGGTTGTTCCCCGACTGGCTGTTGAAGAAATTCCCCAGTGCATCGGTTGAACCGCCCGTGTTCAGCGTGTTCAACCGGCTGATATCAATAACCAGGTTATCGAGCTTGACAGACGTGACTGTCCAATTGATCTGCCCATTAGTCACCGATGGCACCATCGTAACGCTGAGTGTGTAAGTCCGGTTCCGATTGTTGGTACCCGAAAGCACGATGGTGACTTGGCCGGGCTGAAGATCAAAATACAGGCTGTTGATATTGGGGGTGTTCACGGCGGCAGCGCCCAGTTTCTGGTTCAGATACGATTCGGTGAAGGTAATCGAATTGTACGGTGACTCGGCGTCCTGTGCGGAAATCACCGGCACAATGGCGAGGCTCAATAAGAGGACGAGAATGATAGAGAAGGTACGGGGCAAGGTCATGTCGGGCAGTCTCCTTTTTGAGGTTTCCCAATGGTGGTTTGAGCAATCCCGCGGGGTATGGCTCTTATGTTCAGTCTATAGCGGATAGCGGATTACAGTTGTTAAATCTTTGAAAACTTCCGTTTACATTGTGGTGGATAGGAGAATGGTTGTATGTTTTTAGCGCGGGTGCGCTGTAGCAAATACGCATCAGGATGAGGGGCAATCGTCCGGTTTGAAAGTCGGCAGGGGCATGATAATGCGTTTTAAGAAATTAGCATGGTGTTCCGAATACGCGGTTATTCTGGTGGTTGCTCTCGATTACCGTCCTACGGAATCACGCGGTTGTTCAGCATCTCATTGACCGCTTTCACCAACCGCCGTAGTTCGGCCTCCAGGTCGTCGGTGATGCCATCCTGAATGGCGGCCTCACGAAACAGATCACGCGCCTCGCGCAGCCGTTCCTGCCCCTCACGCACGCGGGACAGCCCGGCACGCATCTGAGTCCGTGCATCCCGGCTGACCGGGCTGGTGTAGTGGTGCGGGAAGTCCCAGCCATGCAGCGCGGCAACTCGATTGAGTTCCACCAGGAATTCGTCGACCGTATCCACCTGCATCGCAGCCCCGGCCTGAAGCAGTTCCTGTAGCGGGTGGCTCAGATTCGGCTCCACGCCGAAATCAAGGGTTGTGATGTCCTGGTAGCGCGATTCAGCCTGTTCTGCGTTCCCCGGCTGCGGGCGCAGCGTGCTTTTCTGGGGCGAAAGGCCAGTGAAGATCGGGTAAAGGATGCCGACACATAGGTTATGCACATCATTGCGGAAGTGCTGTGCATTGTTGTTGGTATGCAGGTCTAACTGGCGCGAACTGTTCAGGTCAATAATCCGAAGCTGCACACCGTCCCAGTAGACATGCTCCAACTTGTGGTCGAGGTAAACAATCCCCTGCTGGTGAAGCAGACGCAGCAGTTCTCCAAACTGTAACGTCAGCGCTAGGCCTTCTTCGCTGGGGAGCCGCCAGCGGACGCCGGGCTGGTTGGTTTTCATCAGGTAGAGCAGGTTCTCGCTGCGGGGCAGGTTTTGCAGCGCCAGGTATGGCCGCCACCCCTGCGCCGCAAACTCCGGCATGGCCTGGGTGAATCCCATCACATCCCGTTGGAAAGTCACAATTTCGCCGCTGGTGGGTGTTTCGCTCGAACTGGCGACATAGCCGCAGTCCAGCATGTCCACCACATGCGGGTTATCTGCCACCTTCATGAGCAGATCCGCTTCATTGGCGAAAGCCCGGTACTCCCAACGGATTCCACCATCCGAGGAAAGATGCTCCGGGCGCATGACCTTAAAGGCCACTTCCTGCCCGCTGCGCCGTTCCAGCGCATCCATCACCCGCGCGTAATGCCCTAACGCGAACGTGTCGTTAAAATTGCCAATTCGATAAAGATCGTTCAGATTCGTCATAGGTTGTCGTGTATCCCAAATATATATCCCAAATTAAACGCAACAATTTGGGATATACAGTCAAATCTACCACGATCAGATAGAAAGGGATAGGGGCGGTTTATCCGGTTTCTGTGGATATGATTTGTGCGGGATGTCCATCATGAACAATGTCACTTGACCACCTGGCGAAAGCCGCCCTACGATGAGGGAAAGGCATAGGAGCTAGTGCCATGTTTGAGAAAAAGCTATGGCAGGGCGTGGGAACAGCGGCGCGAATCATGTTGGTGACATTCGCGTCTATGTTCGCCATCGTTTTCCTGCTTACCCGTTTGCACGTTGTCCTCAATGCGGATTTAGCGACTCCGCTGCTGGTGGTGCTGGTCGTTTCGGTGGTCGTCCTGACCGAAACCGCCGCTCATCGCCGGGGACTGTGACTAAGATTCATTGAAATAGGCGCGTACCGCAGCCAGACTCGCCTCCGGATTATCAATGAACATATTATGCCCGGCGTTCTCGATCACAACCACTTCGGCAACCGGGAATAGGGCTGCCTGTTGGCGTTGTAAGTCTTCGCCCAGCCAGGCGTTGCAGGCGGACGCCAGGAATAAGACCGGGTTCGTAAAATTGTGGGCATTCTCACTCAGAATAGACAAATCCGGCGTGCCATCCGCGTGCCGCGCATTCGCCAGAATCGCATCGGATGCCGCCGCGCCGGAACGCCATACCAGGCGCTCATGGTTCACACCGGGGCAGTGGTAGGGATTGGCCGGGTCGTTCTCCCACATGCTGGACGTGCGCCCCGCGATATAGTCAGCCCGCTCCTGCGCGTCCGCGATATGCAGCGCTTCAAAGAAGACGGGCACAACACTGAGCATGAAATCCACATCCAGGATGGATGAAAAATGCGCCAGGAACTGTTCCATCGCTGCGTCGGTGAGTGCGCCGGGTTCAGCCAGGACGACTTTGGCGACTTTCTCAGGATGCTGCCCGATGTAACCTGCTGCCAGCATTGCGCCCCACGAATGCCCAATCAGGTAGATCGGTTGATCCGGGCTGTAATGCTCGACAAACAGATCAAGATCATCAATCATGTCCTGTGTCGTCAGTGTATTTGCCTCCACACGGGTCGAAAGCCCACTGCCGCGCTGGTCGTAAAAGACAACAAAATAATCATCCGCCAACACCTGAAGATTGAGTAGATAGCGATAGTCTCCCCCTGGGCCGCCGTGCAGTACAACCAGCGTGGGGTTCTCAGGGCTGCCAAACGTTTCGCTGTGGAAGGCATGACTACCAAGTGTAATCTGCGGGAGGGTAGGGTCGGTATCCACCGTGGCGGGGGGGCGGTAATCGCCATTGGTCGCGACATAGGCAATCCCGGCGGATACAGCCACAACAGCGAGAATGACGATGACAATAATCGCAATGCGTTTGAGTACGTTTTTCATGGTTGTCCTTTTAGGGTTTCGGGGTCAGTCGAAACAGAATATTGAGCTGGCGGCGATAGAAGTCCCGGAGGCTGCCAGACTGCCCTGATGACAGCATGACCGGGGATATGAAAAAGACGCCGATCAGAATGGCCGTAAGCGCCGGTAAATCCACGCCTAAGGGCAGTTCGCCAGATTGCTGGGCCGCTTCAAGCTGGTCGCCGATCATGCGGTCAATGCTTTGGCCTTCAACCTGGGTGATGCCGGGGAGATCGGGGAAATGGTGGACATATTCCGCCTCAATAAGCGGTTGAAAATCGAATTTCTGGCTGACCTGGAACGCCACGACTTCGCGCATCACACCCGGATTCTGTTCCTCACCCTGCGCGGCGGAATCAAAGATGGTGGCTATCGCGTCCAGGTATGTCCCCCCCTGGGCAATCTGCTGCTGCATTTCCCAGAGGGTGCGGATGCTCCAAAGCTGAATACGGTAGCCGATGGCCGCCTGTTTAGAGGGGAAATAGTTAAAGAATGTGGTTTCTGAAACCGGAATCTCGGCACATACCTCTTTGACCGTGATTTCGTCAAGCGTCTGCTGCGCCAACCGGGAAACCAGCCCCTGCATCAGCGCGGCTTTGGTTGCGGCGTATTTCCGTTCTCGAAGTGGTAAATTCGTCATCGTGCATCCTTTTTGGTGATAAAATTACTGTACTACACAAAATAATTTATGTCAACACAAAAAATATAGTTAAATCAAAATTAAAGATACCAAATTGACTGTTTATGCGCATCCGTCACCATTCTCGACTCCGACATACAACAAACCAGGGACGCCGCACACAGCGACATCCCTGGCAGAGTCTATTTCGGATGATTCAGCGGAAAATCAGGGGTTGGCTTGCAGGAAATCCACGATGAGAGGGACGAGTGCTTCGCCTGCTTCGTCCTGCACGTAATGCCCGGCGTCCTCGAAGCGTTTGACCTGCGCGTGCGGGATGTATTCCTGCCACCGGTTGAGGATGTCCTCGCGGAAAGCGATGTCCTTCATGCCCCAGGCGAGCAGAGTCGGCTTATCGGTGATATTTTCGTGTTTTGCCCACAGGCTCGCCAGCCAGTCGCTTGACCCGATGATTTCACGCGGGAAAATCCATGATCCTTTACGGCTGTCCCCGGTGGGTAGCGGGGCGCGGTAGTGGCGGAGGATTTCCGGCGTGAGTTTGGCGCGATCCCCATAGGCCATCGGGATGACCATCCGCACGAAGGCGTTGAAATGGCGAATCATAAATGCCCCCAGCGCCCCGCCCATAAACCCGCTGAACCGCTCATAATACCGCTGCCCCTTTACCGACCACATGAAGGTATTGAGAATCACCAGACGTTTGACGCGATCCGGGTGGGCGACGGCATACGACAGGCCAATCGGACCGCCCCAGTCCTGCACCACCAGCGTGATGTCCTTCAGGTCGAGCGAGTCCAGCAGTTGAGCGAGGTTTTCCGCGTGTGCTTCCGGGCGGTATGACCAGTCATACGGTTTATCCGACTGCCCGAAGCCGATATGGTCGGGGGCGATACAGCGGTAGCCCCCGCTGAGTCCATCAATCAGTTTGCGATAGACAAACGACCAGGTGGGGTTGCCGTGTACCATCACCACCGGCTCGCCCTGGCCTTCATCCACGTAACACATCCGCCCCGCCGGAACCGCGAACGTCTTCACCGTATACGGGTATAGATCACGGTTAATCCAGGCGGCGTTGGTTGGCAATTGATTCCCCTGCACATTGACGACCTGCATCTTCTACTCCTCTTTTCCTTGTAACATCGGTCATTTTGTGAACATTGTTTACATACGGACAAAAAAATAGGGTAACGTTCCGTTGGACACGCCGTTGCATGTCCCCGGCGGGATTATCCCGCCGCCGTGAACCCGGCGATCACCTTCCTCAGAATTGCCTCGCTGGATGCCCTGATCCGCGCCTCATTATCCTGCATCACGGTGGTTTGCAGCATCGCCAGTCCGTGTACCGTCGCCCAGCAGTGAAACATGATGGTGTCTTCGGTGTAATTCTCGCTGGTGACAAAAACGCCGGTTTCAATCCCATAGCGAACCAGGTACAACAAACCGCTCATCGCCACCTGCTGATTTTCGGTCTGGGTGGCTGCCGAGGGCGGCAGGTGGAACATCAGGTGGTAATCGGTGGGATGCTGGCGGGCGTATTCAATGTATGTCATGCCCGCCGCCAGAATCTGCTCAAACGCGCCGGTTGCGTTCTCCATCGCGTCCCGGAGGGCTGCATTCAGGCGCTCGAAGCATTGCGCCCGCACCGCGTCTACCAGTTCATCCTTGCTCCCGAAATAGCGATACAGCGCCGCCGGGCTGTAATCAATATCGTCGGCAATGGCGCGAATCGACAACCCCTGAACCCCGTGTTCCAGAATCAGGGCATACGTCGCATCCAGAATATCCTGTCGGGTTTTGGTTTTCCGCCGTTCGCTGGGAGTCCTACCGGCCACTGTCCCTACCTGCTGCTGTGTACACTGTTCATTGAATGTACATTGTTTACCATTCACTGTCAATCATCAGGTTGTCAGTTTTCAGTCGTCAGTGGTCAGCAACGATAGTGGGGAGCGCGAACGGGGATAAAACCGCAGCCGCCAGCGGCCAGGATGCTTATGTCAAATCCAATGCAGTGGTTAGCCAGAACAATCGCATCAAATTTACCAGAATAGCCATCTCTGCCCCCTCCCCAACCCTCCCCGCAAACGGGGAGGGAGTCGGCCAACCAGTGCCAACAAGTCTCCCCTGCTGGCGGGGGAGATTTAGAGGGGGTAAAAAAGGCCAAAAGTATACGTCAATACGAAATTCCCATTTTGATGCAATCGTCCTGCGCGGTTAGCTCAGTTCCGACGTGCAGTGAGGGCAGCGGGTCGCCTTGTAGGGAACGGTGGATAGGCAGTACGGGCATTCCTTGTTGACCGGTTCGCCTGGCGTTTCCGGCTCTTGTTTCCCCGCGGGCTGCATCACCCGGTTGACGGCACGCACCAGCATGAACACGGCAAACGCCACGATGATAAAGTTAATCACCTGGTTGATGAACAGACCATAGTTCAGCGTGGCCGCCCCCGCATCCTGCGCAGCTGCCAGCGAGCTGTATTCGCCGCCGCTCAACACAATGAACAGGTTGGAAAAGTCCACGCCCCCTAAAAGCTGGCCGATTGGCGGCATCAGAATGTCGTTGACCAGCGAATTGACCACCCCGGTAAACGCCGCACCGATGATAATACCGACGGCCAGATCGAGTACGTTGCCGCGTAGGGCAAACTTCTTGAACTCATTTAACATGATTGATTCCCCTTTTAGTCTTTCCGGACGTGACGCGAAATCGCCACGTCATTTTAGCAGGCAGAGTGTGACTCAATTACCCCCATAAATCAAGATTAGAAACGAACGCCCGTTCCGAATTTTACTGGTGGAGGTTGCCCTTAAGGGCGGGGCAGCAGGACTATCGGCCCCTGGTTTTCCGGGCGGAGTCCTTGGGTGTTTTCAAAATACTCGCGCATCTGGGCTATATCCGCTTCCAGGTCGCCGGAAGGGTGCAGTACCTGGTTAATGCGAACCTCTTTCCTGTCATAGTCCATCGCCGCCAGCGCCAGCGGTACGCCTGCCCCCAGCGCAATATAATAGAAGCCGGTTCGCCAGCCCGCCATCTTTTTACGAGTGGCCTCCGGTGCGATCACCAGTACCATTTCCTGTTCGCGGGCAAAAGCCTGTACCGCCTGTTCCACCGCGTTATGCTTGGCACGCCGGTCAATCGAAACGCCACCAATCCGGCGCATCAACCAGCCGAACGGCGGTTTGAACAGCGTATGTTTCCCCATCCATTTCGGCTGGACTCGTTCGCTCCAGGCGGCCAGCACCATGACCACGCCATCCCAGTTGGAGGTATGCGGCACGCCCACCACCACCAGCTTGGGATACGGCGGCAGCGGCCCGAGGACTTTCCAGCCCAGCGCGTGCAGGATGCGCCGCGACAACCAGGTGAGAAACGGATTCACTTGCGGGGGACGGACATAGGCTTGGCTCATAATTGTCCTTCAGCTTTGAGGCGATCCAGATTCAGGGAAAGGCTTTGTTCCAGGTCTTTGATTCGTTCGTACCGAATAATCGGCATGTGTTCAAACATGGGATTAATGGAAGTGCCTTGTTTCGCAATGAGTAGCGTAGGGCAGCCCGCACCCCAGGCGTATCCCAGTTGCAGGTAGGTCAGCGGCGCAGAGTGCGTCAAATCCACGATAATGACTTTGGCCGCTGCGATACGCTGTTTACTTTGCTCCAGCAGGTCGCCGGTGGCGTCGTTCGTCTCCAAATGTTCGCACAGCAGCCCCTGGGCATGGATTGGGGACTGAACGCCATAATGAAAAATGTCGTCCAGCTCATCATCCAGCGCCATGACGACAAAAGCGTGCGGCTTGGTGGGCTGCGGCGCCGGTGGTGGGCTGTTCCCCGGTTGCAGCGGTTGCACCGCCTGCAAAAAAAACCAGCCAATGTCGAACGGAATGGCGTAGTCGCTGCCTCGTAGGTGTTGTTCCATCGCATTTTGCAGCCGCCGGGTACGGTTTTCGCTGAGTTCAACAATGGTGATCCGTTCCAACGCCGGGGGAAACCTCCCGGCCTGAATCGCATCGCGGTATCCTTCAAATTGGGAAATCAGCGATTCCGTTTCATCCAGCCCGAAGCCGGGGCCATGAATGGTCATGGCGAGATGCCGCGTGTCCGGTGCTTGTTGTGCCAGAATCGCCAACACCTGCTCGGCAAAGGCGCGGACATGGGCGTAACCCATGTGGCGTAACTGCGGCGTTTCGACAAATAAAGCCTGTTTTGCCGGGAGCAGGCCGCCGGTTTCTACCAGTAGGTAGGGTTCTCCTTGCAGTGGGGAATCTGGCAGGTTGAGAATGTCCGCCGCAACACCATCCGCCCCATAAAAACGGTGCGCATACTTAAACGCCAGGACATCGGCTTCAATTTTGGTGATGTTGTTCTGTTCAATTATGAAGTCAATCGGGTCGGGCAGCGCGACGCTCGAAGGTACTTTTACCCGCAGCGATTGAGCAAACGAGGGGGACAACCGGGCATGGAGTCCGGCGCGCATATCCTCATATTGCAAATTCGCCAACCGTGACCAGGGCGTACCCGCCAGCAGTACCGGGTAAATCGGGCGTTTGAGGTTTTCTGCCAGCAGAATCTCGCGCTCTACCCAATCGGACTCGGCGGCATCGGGCGACATCACGACAATGAACGCCGCGCAGGTTTCAATGTTTTGCTCGATGCTTTTCCACCAGCGCACGCTGGGCGTTAAACGCGCTTCATCCACCCAGACGGCAAAGCCTGCTGCTTCTAATAAGGTGCGGAAATAACGGACAAAATCAATATTCTGTTTGCTGTAGCTGATAAAAATATGGGACATGGGCTTTCCCTTATCCGAAATCACGTTTCAGACTCTAGCGCCCGGATGACCTGAGCCGGGTTTCCGGCAGCGATGACGCCCGCCGGGATGCTGCGTGTCACCACGCTGCCCGCGCCAATGATGCTCCCTGCGCCAATCATCACCCCTTTGAGGATCAGCGACTGCATTCCGATAAACACGTCATCTTCAATGGTGATGGGCGCTATCGCGCCATCCAGTGGGAGGTGCTGCCGTGCCAGGGCGTCCAGCGGGTGAAAATCCGTATCCGCGATGATGGTATTCGCGCCCACCGTGACCCGATTCCCGATGACGATTTTTTCTTCCGCCACGATGCTTCCGCCGGTCATGCCGAAATCGTCGCCGATTACCAGCGACGCCCCCGGACGGCGCGTGCTGAGGATCACCGGGCGATTCGGGCCTAGCGGGTTGCTGCGGTGGGTCGAGCGCAGTTCCAGCCGCGCCCCGAAGGTGAGCGTGCTGCGGCGGTGCTTCTGGATGATCGGCAGGCCGTAGAGTTTCCACCCCACACCCCAAACAACCCCCGCCAGCGCAAACTGAATCCGCGCCAGAGGCAGCAGTAAGAGTCGCTCGATCTCGTTGCGGGCTTTCCAGGGCATATCCAGCGCCAGTCGCAGTGTGTCGGGTGACAGTAGCGACTCGGGTGGAGCAGTTTCATGGGAGTCAGGTGTGGGCATAGGGTAGTTGTCAGTTGTTGGTTGTCAGAGCCAGCGGTTAGCTGGGTTATTGCAGACTCAGCGCATCGTATGGGCCAACATCTTATCCACAAAACCCCAGCAAGGCAATTCGCAACTCTGCATTGCGACCTATGGGGGAGCAGTGTATGCTTGCTGATAATGCCGTGAAGTGTATCTAATGTAACGTGTTTCAGAAATTTCAGTATGTGAGTTTACCAACGGACGTAGAGACTCATGACCCAAAACCGCCGGACTGCGATTCGATTGAATCTGTTTCTCTTACGGATTACCCGCAACTGGTTGCGCATCGCCACGTTGATTGTCGGCCTGTATATTACGCTGCCGTTCGCTGCGCCCATCCTGATGAAAGTCGGCGCTACTGGCCCGGCGCGTGTCCTCTACACCCTCTACAGCCCGATGTGCCACCAGTTCGCGTTTCGCTCGTTCTTCCTGTTCGGGGAGCAAGCGGTTTATCCACGCGCCATCTCCGGCACTGATCTCATTCCCTTTGAGACGGAAGTTGCCAACCTGCCCCAGTTCGCCCCCACCAGCGTCAACCCGATTGGCGGGCCGGTAGGTGACCTGTACGCCTTCACGCCGGGATTCCAGTTCACCGCCCGCGATTTCGTGGGGAACGAGCAGATGGGCTACAAGCTGACTCTGTGCGAGCGCGATATTTCGATCTACATCGCCATCTTCATCGGTGCGCTGCTGTACAGTATTCCCTTTGTGCGCCGCCACCTGCGCCCGGTGCCAATCTGGTTGTACGTGTTTGTCGGCCTCGTCCCGATTGGGTTGGACGGCTTCAGTCAGTTATTCGGCTATCCGCCCTTCAACTTCTGGCCGCCGCGCGAGACACTGCCGATTTTCCGGGTCGTGACCGGGGCGATTTTCGGTTTCATGAACGCCTGGTTGGGGCTGCCCTACCTGGAGCTTTCGATGCGCGATACCCGCGTCCAGATTGAGCGCAAACTGCGGCGGGCGGGGGTGGAATTCTAAGGCGGCGAAATTCCTATAAACAAAAAAACCCGCTCTCGGGGAGGGCGGGTCGGTGGTACGAATGCGCTTAGCCTAGCCTTCTTTCAGCTTCAGTTCGTCCCACTGGGCCTTGCTGACGAATTTCGTTAGGTTGCGCCCGTCCTTGGTCTTGCCACGCAGACCATAGCGGGTCTGGCCGTTCTTGGTGGTGAAGGTGGTTTTCATCACGTCTTTATCGTCCAGGGCAACCTTCTTGCGGAGTTTCACATCATAGAATTCAATAGCCACTGCTGTTTCTCCTTGTTTGTGAGGCTGGTGATTAAGTCTTAAGGAGATGTCTCCCCTGAATACCATTCTAGCATAGTCCTACTTAGCGCAACACTGCAAGCCCTTAAAGTTCGAATAATTTAACTTAGCAATCGCATATAAACGCCGCGTGTTTCTGGTGACGTGGGTTGGGCGAGTAGCTGACCTGCCGCCAGCAGCCGCCGCGCCTCGCTAACCGCCCATTGAAAGGCACTCGCTGTGCTCAACGGGCCTCGATGTATCAGCCTGGCTGTGACCTCTGTGAGCCCCGCTTCCTCGGCGAGCAGGTCGCCTACCAAACACCCGGCCTGATCAGTCACGTCCCGCGCCAGTTCGCTGGCAAACTGGCAGACCACCGTTTGCATCTGTGCATTATGGTTGAATCGCCTGTTGCGCCCGGTGCGGCTCGGCTCAACCCGCTCAATCCCCATCCGCAGCCCTTCCGTCAGTGCTGGAGCCAGTGATTTAGCCAGGAAATCATACCCCTCCATCCAGAATGTCACCGGCAGGTGTCCCCGCGTCTCCAGATAGGCCATCACGCGCCCGCCCAACGTACGGAAGCTGTGTTCCAGCGTCGCTTGAAGGCGCGATTCCAGGTAGGCTTGGGCCTGGTCGTCTGAAAGGGACAGAATTGTGGATGGTGTCATGATCGCGCTCATCCTTAAATAGAACATACATTCTATTATAAGGAAATTAGAACATTTGTCCAGCGTTTCCCGTTAGAAACAGGTTAGAAACGGGCGGATAGAGCGCGATTGGCCGGGCGTTTATGTGAAACGCAGCCGGGGTAGAATGCGGGGACGTGTGGGCTGAGTCATGCGTTCCTGCAGATGATGTGCCAGCCTGTTGCCCTGGCTCCAATCCACATACAGGTAGAGGTGCTGGCGATTCTTGAGGCGCAACAGCACGCCGTCACGTTTGCCCAGGCACAGATTCCACACCCGGTTAATCTCCGCATAACGGACGGAATCCACCTTGCCACGCAGGCCATCTTCCGGCGGGATCAGCATGAGACGGCGATTTGTGACCACCGCTTGCAGCCACTCGCCTCGGCCAATCCATTCATCATTCAGCCACTGCACGTACTGGACGGTATAAGTTTCGATAGCGTGTTCGTCAGGTTCTAAGAATGGGTAGTCCATATGAATTCGTCTCAAAATCCCTGCTCCCTTATTGCACCCAGTATAGGCGTGATTGCGGCTCGATGTCCCCCCATCTTTTAGGGGGATTTACGTTTTTGATAAATCGATCAGGCCGGAACAGTGTGTACAGATTCGTCTTACATGGTCTCGCCCAGGAAAACCCGGCGAATTCCGAGTCCTGAAGCGACCATTGGGTTTGTCTGTATGGCGAATTTTATGTTATATCTAGGCTTCACAAGGTAGAATAGGAAGATACGTCTAAAATTCAGAGATACGCGATGGGACATGTATTTTTAAGCTACAGCCGCAAAGACAGCGCGATCATGCAGCAGGTGCGGGATAAGCTGCGGGAAGACAACCTGCCAGTATGGACGGATGAGAAGCTCGAACCGGGTACCCGTTCCTGGAAAGAGTCCATTGAAAATGCGCTGGAGAGCGCCGATTGTCTGGTGGTCATTCTTTCGCCTGAATCCAAGAAGTCGCCCTGGGTGCGCGAAGAAATGAACTATGCTGAGGCCCAGGACGTGCGTATCTTCCCGATTATGGCCGTAGGCGATGAGAAGAGTTCAGTCCCCTTCGGCTACATCACGGCCCAGTGGATTGATATTCGCAACCCCAGCGAATTCCAGCGGGGGATGCGCCTGCTTTCCGCCGGTATCCGTAATTATCTGGGGATCGAACAGCGAGAAAGTATAAAACCCACGCCGCCCCAAGCAGCGGAGAAAGTCCCGACCATTGACCTGGCGCCGCTCTCGTTGGAAGCCTCAAAAGCGGTTCAGTTGTTACAGAACCCGCAGAGCAAGTGGTGGCGGAGGGCGGATGCGGCGACCCGTTTGGGGCAGATTGGCGACTCGCGGGTGATCCCGGTGCTGGAAGCCTTCCTGGAAAGCACCGACCTCGATTTGCGCTACGCCTGCCAGAAGGCTCTGCGACAGTTACGGGGTGGCAAAGAGGGCGAACCTGAACCGGGGACGCAGACCAGCAGCCCCCGCCCTGCGAACGCGCCCGCCGCTCCTAAACCGGCGACACCCCCGGCCAAACGCATCCAGACCGTGAAAATCGTCATCACCGGGCCATTCAGTGCCGGTAAAACCGAGTTTATCCGCTCGATTAGCGAAATTGATGTGGTTTCTACTGAGCGCGAAATCACCACCCCGGCGGAAAAAGAGGTCAAAGAGCAGACCACCGTCGCTATGGACTTTGGGCGCATTACCGTTGATGAGGAACTCGTCCTGTATTTATTCGGGACACCCGGCCAACGGCGGTTTGACTTTATGTGGGAAATCCTGGCGGAAGGGATGCTCGGATTCATCGTGTTGATTGACAGCAGCAAGCCCGAAACCTTCCGCGAGGCGAAAAGCATCCTGGATACCTTCCGCGCCTACGCTCCGACCCCGTTTATCGTCGCCGCCAATAAGCAGGATCACCCCGATGCCTGGTCGCCGGAAGATTTACGTATCGCGCTGCGGGTTGACGCTGGCATCAAGTTGGTTCCATGCGTGGCCCGTGACCCGCACAGCGTGCGCGATGTCCTGCTGGAACTGCTCTACTCGGTGCTGGAGGAAATGGAGTGACTCCTGCTCTCTTTGGACAGCACCCCTGCTACTCGTGAGAGATTGATCCCTTCGGCGCGAAGCTCACGGCGCAGCCGTCACCGTGGGCCGGGGCGTCAGAACCGGCATATTCCCGGCGTCATCACACAGTGGCGTGACGTTGTACAGTGCCCGTTGGACACAGGTGAGCGGCTCAACCGCGCGGTTAGCATACACCCACGCGACTAGCTCATCTTTCGTCCGAATCGGCCACAAAATCAACGTTTTATCCCACGAACTGGAAAGTGCCGTCTGCCCATCCGGGCTGAACACCACGCCTGTCACCCTATTGGTATGCCCTCGCAGCGTGTGCAGCGCCTTCCCGCTGACAACATCCCATAAGATCAGTGTGGTGTCAGCAGAGCCGGAGAGTGCCATCTGCCCATCCGGGCTGAACACCGCGCTCGTCACCCTGTTGGTATGCCCTCGTAGAGTCCGAAGTACCTTCCCACTCGCCACTTCCCACAGGATCAGCGTGCCGTCCCATGAGCCGGAGAGCGCCGTCTGCCCATCCGGGCTGAACATCGCGCTCGTCACCCTGTTGGTATGCCCGTGCAGCGTACGCAGCGCCTCCCCACTCGCCACTTCCCACAGGATTAGCGTGCTATTGTCTGAGGCAGAGAGGGCCGTCTGCCCATCCGGGCTGAACGCCACACTCAACACCTCACTGGTATGCCCGCGCAGCGTGCGCCGTATCTCCCCGCTTGCTACGTCCCATAGGATCAACGTGTTGTCACCTGAGGCAGAGAGCGCCGTCGCTCCATCCGGGCTGAACGCCACACTGTTCACCAAGCTAGTATGACCGGTAAACGTGCGGAGCGCCTCCCCGCTTGCCACATCCCACAGGATCAACGTATTGTCCCATGACCCGGAGAGCGCCGTCCCCCCATCCGGGCTGAACGCCACGCTGCTCACCGGGTCAGTATGCCCGCGCAGCGTGCGGAGCACCTCCCCGCTTGCCACATCCCACAAGATCAGTGTGGTGTCAACAGAGCCGGAGAGCACCGTCTGCCCATCCGGGCTAAACGCCACACTGTTTACCCAATCGGTATGCTCGTGCAGCGTGCGGAGCGCCTCCCCGCTCGTCGCCACGTCCCACAGGATCAAGGTATCGTCTTGGGAGGCGGAGAGTGCCATCGCTCCATCCGGGCTGAAGGCCACACTGTTTATCCAACCAGCATGCCCGCGCAGGGTACGCAGCGGCTGCCCACTCGCCATGTCCCATAGGATCAACGTGTTGTCATACGACCCGGAGAGCACTGTCTCCCCATCCGGGCTGAAGGCCACACTGTTTACCCAACTGATATGCCCGCGTAGCGTGCGCAGTATCTCCCCGCTTGCCGCATCCCACAGAATCAACGTATCGTCAGCAGAGCCGGAGAGCGCCGTCCCCCCATCCGGGCTGAAGGCCACACTCGTTACATGGTCGCTATGCCCGGTCAAGGTGTGCAGCGGTTGCCCACTCGCCACGTCCCATAGGATCAGCGTGTTGTCATACGACCCGGAGAGCACCGTCTCTCCATCCGGGCTGAAGGCCACACTCGTCACAATTTCAGTATGCCCGGTCAAAGTGCGGATGGGCTGACCACTCGCCACGTCCCACAAGATCAGTGTGCCGTCCCATGAGCCGGAGAGCGCCGTCCTCCCGTCCGGGCTGAAGGCTACGCTCGACACCCTGTTGGTATGACCGCGTAGCGTGTGCAGTGTCTCCCCGCTCGCCACATCCCACAGAATCAGCGTGGTATCATGTGACGCGGAGAGGGCGGTTTGTCCATCCGGGCTGAACGCCACACTGTATACGCCGCCAGTATGACCGCGCAGAGTGCGCAGTATCTCCCCGCTTGCCACGTCCCACAAGATCAGTGTGCCTTCGTCTGAGGCAGAGAGCGCCGTCCCCCCATCCGGGCTGAAGGCCACACTCGTTACAGTTTCAGTATGTCCGCGCAGGATTTTGCGAATACTAATGGCATAGCCGATTTCCGCCAGGGCGTCGCGGGCTAACAGCGGTGGGTTTGGGATGCGGTTGGCTTCCAGTGCGAGTGAGAGGGCCAGCAAGGTGTCTTCGGCCTGATAACGCTCCTGAGCGTAAGCGGCCCAGGCCAGGCTCTGCGCCTGTCCCAGGTTTTCGGCGGATTGCGTGCCGCGCGCGTTGCTGGTAGCGAGACTGTTCGCCAGGGATTCATTCGCAGCGGTCTGCTGGTCATTTTGCAGGTTGAGGAACACAAATCCCAACAAAGCTACCAGCGCAATCGCCAGAGCGAGGCCAACGCGGGCTTGTAGCAGGTTGCGGCGGCGTTTGTCGTCGTCAGCCTGTACTACGCGGCTGGCTGTGATGTACTCCTGATGCAGCGGTATGGGTTGCGGTGCTTTGTCCCCGGCAGCTGCCAGCCAGATTTCCGCCTGGTGCAGGTCATCAGCCCGCAGCGCATAGGCCGGTTTGCGCCCGTTGGCCTCCCATTCACGGGCGCGCACCAGCAGGCGGGTGTGGTAGCGCAGATGTTCCGGGTCCTGGTCGGCGGCTTCCAGCAGGGCTTTGAAGGACTTGTCAAAATCGTCCTTCTCCCGGAAAAACACCCAGTTCAGATGCTTGAGTGCTTCCCAGTTTTTCTCGGCCACCGGCTGCCAGTCTTCGCCGTACCAGCCGTGAATGATGTCCGGCAGAAGCTTCTTGTCCGCGCCTTCCGGGTTATGGTGCAGCACCGGGATAATACGCTTGCGGTTGTTCCGTGCATGTTCAACTTCCAGGTTACACACCTGCGAGACCAGCGAATCCGGACTGATGATGAACACAAACGCGGCAGCGGAATCGATTCCAGCCTGAATCTCGTGCCACCAATCGGCGGAATAGGGAATCCCCTCCCAATCCACCCACGACTCGCGCCCGGACTCCTGCAACGCATCCACGATACGATGCGCGAAATTACTGTCCTTGCGCGAATACGAGATAAAAACATCGTTGTAGAGGCTGTTAGCTGGCATACGGTCTCCGCTGCGCTCATCAGGATAACGCGCATTGTAACGCGGGCGCGAGTCGGGGGCAAACCATCATACCCGTCATGATTCTTGGGGGGTCATCGTGTTCTCTGCGTGCCGGTGGCTGTGTGACCGGCTCTAATGGTTTCCAAACCCGTGCCTTTGCAGAAACCGCGAACACAGGGATAATCAAGGCAGACGAATTTACAGGTTCGTCTTGTTTTGTTTGCCCAATAAGCCGAGGCGCTGCGTTATGGAACGAGACAATCTGACCGGGAAAGTCATCAAGGGCTACGAACTCAAGGAACAGCTTGGCGCGGGCGGATTTGGCGCGGTCTACCGGGCGTTTCAGTCCAGCGTCCGCCGGGAGGTTGCTGTCAAAGTAATCCTGCCGGAATACGCCAACCATCCCGACTTCATCCGGCGTTTCGAGGCTGAAGCCCAGCTCATCGCCCGGCTGGAAAATCTGCACATCGTCCCGCTGTTCGACTTCTGGCGCGAACCTAACAGTGCCTACTTGGTCATGCGCTACCTGCGCGGCGGCAGCCTGCGGGCGTCCCTCAAAGCGAATGGCGCCTGGCGTACTGAGTCCACCGGGCGGTTGCTCGACCAGATTGCCGGGGCATTAACCGTCGCCCACCGGCACGGCGTCGTCCACCGTGACCTCAAACCGGATAACATTCTGCTGGACGAAGAGCAGAACGCTTACCTGGCCGACTTCGGCATCGCTAAAGACCTGGAGAACATGACCGGGCTGGGTGACTTTGACGAGAGCGACGGTGTGATCGGTTCGCCCTCGTATCTTTCCCCGGAACAGATCAAGCAGGAGCCGGTGACGGCGCTGTGTGACATTTACAGCCTGGGGATTGTGCTGTACGAAATGCTGACCGGGTATCCGCCCTTTCATGGCTTGCCCGCCTCAACACTGCTCATGAAACACCTCAGCGACCCGCTGCCGCATCTGAACGAACTGCGCCCGGATTTATCCTACGGGTTTCAGGAGATCATCGAAAAGGCAACGGCCAAAGACCCACAGGATCGTTTCCCCAATGCCCTTTCGATGGCGGCGGCCTATCGTGAGGTGCTGCACGACGCGGCGCTGGATACTGCTGATGCCACCATCACGTTTGTTGGCGGGATACCCGCTGGTGAGGAATACGCCACCACGCTCGGTATCCCTCAGGCCTGGGAGGCGGTGAATCCTTATAAAGGGTTACGCGCCTTCCAAGAGGCCGATGCCGCTGATTTCTTTGGGCGGGAGGCGCTAACGAAGCTACTTCTGGAACGTCTGGGGCCAGAATCCGATACTGAACGTTTTCTGGCGGTGATCGGCCCCAGCGGAAGTGGGAAATCCAGTGTGGTGAAGGCCGGGCTGCTCCCGGCAATCCGCCAGGGGGAAATCCCCGGCTCAAAAAACTGGTTTATCACCGAAATGGTTCCCGGCACACACCCGTTGGAAGAACTGGAAGCGGCGCTGCTGCGGGTGGCGGCCACCGCGCCGGAAAGCCTCATTAGCCAGCTTCGTGAGGATGAACGCGGCCTCGCCCGTGCGGTCAAGCGGGTGCTGCCCAGCGAACCGGGCAGTGAACTCCTGCTGGTGATTGACCAGTTTGAAGAAGTGTTCACGATGGTCGAGGATGAGGCCGCCCGCGCCCACTTCCTCAACAGTCTGCTCACCATCGCGGACGACCCGCGCAGCCGTCTGCGGGTGATTGTCACCCTGCGTGCTGATTTTTATGACCGCCCGCTGCTCTACCCCGATTTTGGCGGGCTGGTACGCCGCTCGACTGAGGTCGTGCTGCCTCTGAGCGACGCGGAACTACAACAGGCGATCACCGGCCCGGCGGAACGGGTCGGGCTGCGCTTAGAGCCGGGATTGGCGGCGGCGATTGTGGCTGATATTGGCGCCCAGCCGGGGACTCTCCCTCTGCTGCAATACGCTCTGAGTGAACTTTATGAACGGCGCGACGGCCAAACCCTGACTCTGGACGCCTACCGCAGCAGCGGCGGTGTGCTGGGGGCGCTTTCCCGCCGGGCAGAGGAAATTTACGACGGTCTGAGCGAAACCGAGCAAAGTGCGGCGCGGCAGTTGTTCCTGCGGTTGGTGACGGTGGGCGAAGGCGCGGACGATACCCGCCGCCGGATTCGCCAATCCGAGGTGCTGCTGGATGCCGCTGACGATGACCCCACGCGGGCAGTGATTGACGCTTTCGGGCAGTACCGCCTGCTCACCTTTGACCGTGATCCGGTCACACGTGGCCCGACGGTGGAAGTCGCCCATGAAGCCTTGATTCGCCAGTGGTCACGCCTCAAAGAGTGGATTGACGACAGCCGCGAAGACCTGATTTTGCAGCGTCGCCTCGCCACCGCCGCCGAGGAATGGCGTAACAACCGGCGTGATGCCGGTTTCCTGGCAAGTGGCTCGCGCCTGGAACAGTTTGAAACCTGGCAGACCCAAACCGACCTGATTCTGAATGAGCAGGAACGCGAATACCTGCAAGCCAGCATCACAGAACGGGCGCGGCAGGATGCCCTGGAAGTCGCGCGGCAGGAGAAAGAAGCCCGCCTGGAACGGCGTTCCCGCCAGATTTTGCGGGCGCTGGTCGCGGTGATGGCGGTGGCGCTGGTTGGCGCGTTGGTGCTGACGGGGCTTGCCATCACCCAGGGGAATATTGCCCAGGAAAACGCCGCAACCGCCACTTTTGCCCAGGGGGAAGCCATTCTCCAGGCGGATAACGCTGCGACGGCCGCCGCCGTGGCTGAGATGAACGCCGAAGAAGCCCGCAGCCTCGCGCTGGTGTCTAGCGCCCAACTCGCGTTGAGCAACAGCAACACCGATTTAGCGATTGCTCTGGCGCTGGAAGCCACCAACATTGACCACCCCAGCCTGGAAGCACAGCGCACCTTGGCCGAAGCCGCCTATGCGCCTGGCACGCGCCGCCTGTTCCAGGGGCATACCGATTGGGTGTTAAGTGTGGCCTTCAGCCCGGATAACCGTACTGCGTTATCGGCCTCACAGGATCACAGCCTGATTCTGTGGGACACCGCCACCGGGGAAGCCTTGCGCCAGTTCACCGGGCATGACGATTGGGTGTGGGATGTCGCCTTCAGCCCGGATGGGACACTGGCGGTCTCAGGGTCACAGGATGGCACACTTATCATCTGGGATGTCGCCACCGGGGCGATGGTGCGCCGCCTGGAAGGGCATGATGGCGTAGTGCGCAGCGTGGCGTTCAGCCCGGACGGGACGCAGGTGCTTTCCGGCTCGGTGGATAAGACGCTGATTTTGTGGGATGTCGCCACCGGCGCGATCATCCGGCGCTTTGGCGCGGACGGCAACGGACACACCGGCGCGGTTTATAGTGTCGCCTTCAGCAAAGGTGGTTTCACGGCGCTTTCCGGCTCGGAAGACAGCACGATTATCCTGTGGAACCTGAACAGTGGGCAGCCGATTCTGCGTTTTGGCGGGGACGATCAAGGTCATACCGGCGCGGTCTATGCCGTGACGTATACACCCGACGAGTTGGGCTTCGTCTCCGCTTCCGACGACTCCACGTTGATTTTATGGAGTTTTGAGACGGGCGGCCCGGTACGCCGCTTTGTGGGACACAGCGCCCGCGTCCGGCAGGCGGTTTTCACGCCGGATGGCAGAGGGCTGCTGTCCTGTGCCGAAGACAATACCGTGATTCTGTGGGATGTCGCCCTGGGGGCGGTGGTGCGCCGCTTCGCCGGGCAGTTCGGCCCCATCTACGGCCTGGACGTGAACGCCGACGGACGCCGTTTCCTCTCCGGCGGGTGGGATCATAATGTGCGCCTGTGGGATATTGCCAGCGGCGCGGAACTGCACCGTTTTGACGGGCATACCGCCCCGGTGTACTGGGTGGACTACAGTCCGGACGGCACGCAGGCGATTTCAGCGGGGGAAGATGGCCTCGTCATCCTGTGGGATGTCGCCACCGGGCAGGAAATCCGCCGCATGGAAGGCCACGAAGGGCGGGTAAATACCGTCGCCTTCAGCCCGGACGGGAAAACGGCACTTTCCGGCGGGGATGACCTGACGATGATCCTGTGGGACGTGGAAACTGGTGCGATTATCCGGCGTTTCGGCGCGGATGGTGACGGCCACACCAACGCGGTCTGGGCGGTGGCCTTCAGCCCGGACGGTACACTGGCGCTCTCCGGCTCGAAGGATAACACGGTGATTATGTGGAATATCGCCAGCGGAGCGCAGGTAAAGCGCTTTATCGGGCATCGCTGGTGGGTGAGTGATGTGGCGTTTTTGCCGGACAGCCGTTATGTCCTGTCGAGTTCATTCGATTTCACGATCAAAATGTGGGATACCGTGACCGGCGGAGAAGTCCGCACCTATGAAGGCCATACCGATTGGGTGCGGAGCATTGATGTGAACGCCGACGGTTCGCAGATGATTTCGGCCTCGGCGGATGGCACAGTGGCACTGTGGAACGTGGCAACCGGCGAACGACTGCGTACTTACGAGGGACACGGCACGCAGGTGCAGAGCGTGGCCTTCAGCCCGGATGCGCAGTACGCGATTTCCGGCTCGAACGATACCACGCTGATTCTGTGGGATGTCGCCAGCGGGGAAATTCTGCTGCGTCTCAGTGGGCATGAGGGGGTGATTCGCAATGTCGCCTTCAGCCCGGACGGCAAAACCGTGTTGTCGGGGTCGGGCGATGACACGGTGCGGCTGTGGCAGGTTAACCTGTCGCTGGCCGACCTGCGGGCGTGGACAGTTGAAAACCGCTACGTACGCGATTTCACCTGCGCCGAACGGGAACGTTTCGCTATCGAACCGTTGTGCGTCGGGCCAACGCCGGTCTTTGACCCCGGCCAGACCAGCGCATGAAGCTGAGTTTTCTCTACATCAAGTTTCTAACCAGTCGTAAAAAGGCGGATAATTGTTAGCAAAACGTCCTTAAGTGAAGTCTCGAAAGAAATCTATCAATATGGATACGATTCGTAGGGGCGAGGGAGGCCTGCCTCGCCCGCACTGAAAACATACAGTCACTCGCTTTAGTGGTGGCGCGGCTGTCTTCGGGAGGTTGGAATGTTGCTTTTTTCGCATAAACATAGATTTCAGACAACTTAACACAATCAACAAAGCAAATTGGGAGATTGTTTATGGCAAGAGTACGTATAGTTCTACTCGACGACTCCTATGGAAGAAAAGTCACAGTGGTGGTTCCATCCGATGTCAGTGTAGCGCGCCTCATACCTGCAATAGTTAAACAGTTGGGACTGCAAGATACAGATATAAATGGAAATGATATTGTTTACCAGTTAGCACAAATAAACGAGAACGGTGATATCAATGTAATCAACCCAGGTAAAACTCTGGAAGACGCTGGTGTTGAAGATGGCGCTACTTTACACCTTACGGTTGAAATGATAGCAGGAGGAGACAACCATTATATACCTAAGTTACCTGCGCCTGTCCCAACTTATCAAGCACAATTTATTAGTGCGATAGTAGACGAAATGTTGAGTGTGTTGAAATCAAGACAATTGATAGGCGTCTATCGTGGTAGTGATCGTGTGTTGGGAAAACCCAGCGATAGGCCACAATTCATTTGCGATGTTTTCATGATAACGCCATTTCGTGCCGAATTCCATTCTGTTTATCAAGATGCCATTCTCGAAACTCTGAATAACATTGTTACCAAACGAGACTGGGGTGAATCAGACGAAATCAAGGTCGGCTTAATCGTAAAACGTGGAGATCAATTTCGTTCGGTTGGTGGCAGTTTTATGAGCGATATTTGGTCTGCGATCAATCAGTGTAAATTGGTTGTCGCTGAATGTACTCCACCCAAAGGAGAAGGCATTAATGCCAATGTCTATTATGAGTTGGGTATGGCACATGCAATTGGGAAACCATCAATAATTCTCACACAGGATATAAATTCAATACCATCTGATTTACGACATCATCGTATTATTCCCTATTCACTGACCTTTGGAACATCTAACGACATTCGTGCAATGCAAAATCGGCTGCGCATTGAGACCGAAGCCTTGCTTGAAGAGTGGTGGCATGAACATTGCTCAGATGAGGAATCATCAAAAATTTGGGAATAGGTTGCTCAGCCTGTCCCTCAGATTGTATATCAAAGTTGCGCCGCTGTGTGCCGGGCCGACGCCGGTCTTTGACTCCGGCCAGACCAGCGCGTGAGCAGGGAAATTCATCCAGGGGCATGAACTCTCACGCCCCTGCAATCATCCTATATCTAGCCTGTTTCCCTACACCACCACGTTGACCTTCGGCTCCTGCCCGGTGCGGGCGGCGATATAGATCACCCGTTTGGGCTGCTTGCCGTTTAGCGCCTTCTGTGCGCCTTCTGTCCCTAGGGCTGCCGCCTTTGCATCCTCCTCGGTCACGTCCACCGGGACGGTGACTTTATCGCGCACTTTGCCGTTAATCATCACGACCAGCGTCAGGGCGTCTTCCGCCGCTTTCGCCGCGTCGTATTCCGGCCAGTCCTGTTGGTGGATACTGTAGCCGAAGCCCAGGCCTGACCACAGTTCTTCCGCCATGTGCGGGGTAAAGGGCGCCATCAACCGCAGATAGACGTGCATCGCGTCGCGCCAGGCGTCCGCGCTCACGCCACCGGCCTTGATGGCGGCGACCAGCGTGTTTTTGAACTCCATCAGCCCGGCGATGGCCGTGTTAAAGCTGAACTTCTCCAGGCCGCTGCTCACCTTCAGGATCGTCTGGTGCAGCTTGCGTTCAATGTCCCGATCCGCCGAACCATCCCCGGCAGGCGCACCCGCCGCGATGATGTCCCACACCTCGTTCAGCCAGCGCACCGGCCCTTTGATGCCGTCCGGGTCCCAGGGGCCGCCCTTTTCCCAGTCGAAGGCGAACATCAGGTATGCTCGCACCGTGTCCGCGCCGTACTGGGCCACCAGTTCATCCGGGTTGACGACGTTGCCCTTGCTCTTGGACATGCGTTGGATTTCCAGGTGGTGCTTTAACTGGTTGACGTTGTTTTCACCCGGAATATCATGGATATTGATAGTTGCATTATGTGATAAGGTGAGCCTATGAGGCTCAATCCCGACATTACGAATATCACGGACATGCAGAGTTAGCTCGGTTCGCTTTACTAACTCTCCAACGATGTCACCCGGTTCAGCATGTGCTAATACCTCATTTACTGACGTTGAATTGAATACTTCTATCTGATTGACGATTTGTGTGGGTATGTCATTGGGATCACCCGGAAAGTGAACTGATACCGATGACTTATGTCCCGATTTAGATGTCCAACTTGCTTTTATGAAAATGATGTCGCCCATGCGTTCCGCGCCCAGCACCTGCCCCTGGTTACGTAGTTGCAGCATCGGCTCGCCCCAGGTCATTTCTTCCGGGTCGCGTCCGTGCGCCTGCATCATCTCTATTGTTTCATCGAACATGCCCAGGTCGCGCATGGCTTTGGCGAACCAGCGGGAATACAGCAAGTGCATCGTCGCGTGTTCCGCCCCGCCGGTATAAGTATCCACCGGCAGCCAGTAAGCCGCCTCTTCGGGGTCGAATGCGCCGCTCGAAAAATGCGGGTTCAGGTAGCGATACCAGTACCAGGACGAACACATGAAGGTATCCATCGTGTCGGTTTCACGCCGTGCCGGGTTGCCATCCGAATCGACGGTGTTCAGGAACGGCTCGTGATACGTCAGCGGACTGCGTCCGGTGGGCATGAACTCCACGTCGTCGGGCAGCAGCACCGGCAGTTGGTCGTCGCGTACGGACTCAATCTTCCCGTCCGCCCGGTGGATGACCGGAATCGGTGATCCCCAATAGCGCTGGCGTGAGATCAGCCAGTCGCGCAGGCGGTAGTTGATGGCCTCTCGTCCCACGCCCGCTTCTTCCAGCCAGTCAATCACGGCGTTGATGGCCGGGTTCTTGCGGCCTTTGTCCTCGCTGGCATACGTCCCGTTGAACAGGTCGCTGTTAATCATGTAGCCCGCGCCGGGGTAGGCTTCGGTCATGGTTGCGCCGTCGAACGTCTCGCCTTCCGGCTGAATCACCGGGCGGATTTCCAGGCCGAATTTGCGGGCGAAAGCGAAGTCGCGTTCGTCATGCGCCGGGACGGCCATAATCGCACCCGTGCCGTAGGTAATCATCACGTAGTCGGCAATCCACACCGGAATCCGTTCCCCGTTGACCGGGTTGATGGCATAGCCGCCGGTAAACACACCGGTTTTGTCACGGCCTTCCGCTGTGCGCTCGATTTCGGTGGCGGCGGCAGCCTGTTCGATGTAGGCCCCCACCGCGGCTTTCTGTTCAGCGGTGGTGATCGTTGCGACCAGTGGATGCTCCGGCGCTAACACCATGAAGGTCGCGCCCCACAGCGTATCCGGGCGGGTGGTGTAGATTTCAATCGGGTCGCCTTGCTCGGTTTTGAAGATGACTCGCGCCCCTTCGCTGCGGCCAATCCAGTTGGTCTGCATGATCTTGATCGGCTCCGGCCAGTCAATGTGGCTGAAGTCCAGCATTTCGTCGGCATAGCGCGTGTAGCGGAAGAACCACTGCGTCATCATCTTCTGGATGACCGGCTGGCCGGTGCGTTCGTCTTTGCCGTCAATCACCTGCTCGTTCGCCAGCACGGTTTGCAGGGTGGGCGACCAGTTCACCAGCGCCTCACCCCGGTAGGCCAGGTCGTGGTCGAAGAACTGCTTGAAGAACCATTCCGTCCACTTGTAGTAAGACGGGTCGCAGCTCACCGCCTCGCGTTCCCAGTCGAACATCGTACCCATTTTACGCATTTGCTCACGCATCCGCTTAATATTCGCGGTTGTCCAGCGGGCCGGGTGGATGTTGCGCTGCACGGCGGCGTTTTCGGCGGGCAGGCCGAAGGCGTCAAAGCCCATCGGGAACATCACGTTAAAGCCACGCATCCGCATCCAGCGGGCGCGGGCGTCCGAGGGGGTCATGGCGAACCAGTGGCCGATGTGCAGGTCGCCGCTGGGATAGGGCAGCATCGTCAGCGCATAATGCTTGGGGCGATCCCAGTCTACCGTCGCCCGGTACAGCTTGTCATTTTCCCATTTTTGCTGCCATTTGGGTTCAATGGCTTGCGGATTATATTGGTCAGTCATTGCCTGTTCTGTCACTCCCTGTTCGAGTTTGGATGCGAAGTTGCCGGAATCAGTATGATACAAAGCCCGAATTGTACCACTACTGGCACAGAGACGGAATCGAATATCCACCTGGATAAGCGTTATGGGGTTGAAGGGAGTGTCTCAGGGGAGGGGCGCGGCAACCATCGGTTGCTATCCAAGAGAAGAGCGGGCCACCTCGTTACCCGGATTCATGATGGTGTGTATCATGGTCGCGCACCTAATATCTAGAAGATTGAAGATTGTTACACTATAGCACAGCCCCTCTCGTGATGCAATCCCCTTAGAAAAGCATGTGAAGAGATTGACAAACCGATTCGATATGGCTATACTTCCGATAGTAAAAGGTAAAGTGAGATCGCTGATGTTCTATCGCAGTTGTTGTTGTCTGAAGCGGGGGCGTTGACCACACTTCAGACGGCTGATTAACGACATACTGGTCTAACCCGGCCAGCGGCAACCCGAAGACGTGGCACGTTCCTGAGAAAAGGAGCGCTTGCGCGTTTTTTTGTTGTCCGCTGGTTTTTTTAATGCCGAATTTGAGTAAAGCGCACCATATCCAACGAACAAATATGAGGGACTCATGGCACTACCTGACCTGAAACTCTATACCCATCCTCCCGTTCACACGACGACTCTTGAACAGCAGATCGGCCATACTCCGCTGCTGAGTTTCCGCCGGGTGACGGCGCACCTGCCCGCCAATGTGGCAGTATATGCCAAAGCCGAATGGACGAATCCGGGGGGCAGCGTCAAAGACCGGGCCGCCGCCAACATCATCCGCCAGGCGGAAAAAAGCGGCGACCTGTATCCCGGCAAAATCATCCTGGATAGTACCAGCGGGAACACCGGCATCGCGTATGCTATGTTAGGCGCGGCGAAGGGCTACGGCGTCAAGCTGTTTGTCCCCGGCAGCGCCAGCCCGGAGCGCATCGCGATTCTGCGGGCATATGGCGTGGACGTGGAACTGACCGACCCGCTGGAAGGCTCAGATGGCGCGATTGAGGCCGTGCGTGAACTGGCGCAGGCCGAACCGGAACGCTATTTTTATGCCGACCAGTACAACAACCCGGCCAACTGGGGCGCACATTACGCCACCACCGGCGTCGAAATCTGGGAACAGACTGCCGGGACGGTGACGCACTTCGTCGCCGGGCTGGGCACCAGCGGCACTTTGATGGGGACGGGTCGCCGCCTGAAGGACTATAATCCGGCGGTACAGGTGGTTTCGCTGCAACCGGATTCGCCGTTTCATGGGTTGGAAGGGCTGAAGCACATGCCCACCGCCATCCGGCCAGGGATTTACGACCCGGCGCTGGCAGATCGTAACCTGGAAGTCCGCACCGAACTGGCCTACGACATGGCGCGACGGTTGGCACGGGAGGAAGGCTATCTGGTGGGCATCAGCGCGGCGGCAGCGATGGTCGGTGCGCTGCAGGTGGCGGAAGAACAGGCGCAGGCCGGGCTGCCTGCTGTGGTTGTGACGATCTTCCCGGATAACGCCTACAAGTATCTGAACGCGGGCTTCTGGACGGCGTGAGACTCACATACCAGAACAAACGATAGGATCAAACAAGCCCTCGCAAAGAGGGCTGTTTTGTATCTGGATGAAGCAGCGGGTTTACGATTGCAGGGCGGGCGCGGCTTGGGGACGCCACAGTGTCAGCAGGACGATGAACAGCGCGGCGTCGAACATCGGGAGGGCGGAACTGCTCAGGGCAACCGTGCCGGTGGCGGTATAGAACATCCCGACTGCCAGATCAATTATCTGAATCAGGATCATATTGTTGATCCAGAACAATTGCTTTTCCCGCGCACGGGCGATGTAAAACATGCCCAGGCCATAGGCCAGGAAACGCGCCGCCAGCATCCCCAACGGGTAGGCCAGGTCAGGCTCCGGCGTGGAACTGCCCATCAACGCTAAAAACTGCATGGGCGCCAGCAGATAGAGCAGACTCAAAACGATTTGCGCGATACCGATCACGACTAGTAGGACATTCAACTTACGCATGGTGATTTCTCCTTATTGGATTCTATGTTTCCTGCTTTATACACTATATACAAGATATATATAGTTTTAACCAAAAAAAAGAAGTTTCGTGAGTTTATTTAGAGCCGGCGTTTGGTTTTCGCATTAGGATGTGCTTTTACTTTTAACCCCCTCTAAATCTCCCCCGCCAGCGGGGGAGACTTGTTGGCCTCATTTCATGAGTCCCCGCCCCGTTTATGGCGACTGAGACGGGAGACCTACGTCCCCTCAAAGGAGGGTTAGGGAGGGAGCAGAAAAGCGATTCGGGCCGGTTGTGCCTATTCATTCAGTTTCACCAGCAGGTCAGCGATAGTAGTTTGCGCCAGTGTCGTCTTCATGCTGGATTCGGCATCATTGAGGACGGTCAGGACGGCCTGCTGCGCCCGCGTCGGCTTTTCCCCTCTGACGCGCAGTTCAAAATCATGCCGGAACATGGGCTTGCCGGTTTCGATGGCATCGAACACGTCCAGTAGGGTGATATTCTCCGGTTTTTTCGCCAGTCGTACCCCGCCCTTAGCGCCTTCACGGGTTTCGATAATCCCAGCACTTGCCAGGTGTCCCAGGATTTTCACCGCAGTGGGCCGGGCGATGTTCAACGACTCCGACATCTCTTTGGTGGGGACAAAATCATAGTACCCCTGTTCAACTTTGTCGCCCACAAACAGCACGGCCACAATCGCCTGCGAAAACGCCAGTGAATAGCTCACACGATCCCCTATGAAGCCTTGATTGATTTAACGATATATATCGTATATATAGTTATGGATTTTGTCAAGTGGTTTTGTGGAATTTGGGGTGGTGACTTATTGGGACATTTGCATCCCAGGCGGTAAACTCATAGGAAAGCTGTCAGTGGTTAGGAAAAGATAGCTGGTTAGCCGGATAGCTCGATAGCGTAGGGACACCCTTCTGGGTGTCCGCTGGATGGCAACAATGCCGTCCCTACGCCTGTTCGTGAGAAACCTGTCGGACACAGCACTAAACTATAGAGGTTTTAAAAATGAACAAGTTCAAAATGGAATACTTATGGCGGTTGGCGCTCATCAGTTTTACAGTGATGATCGGCCTGCAAGTGATTCGGGCGTTTGTCACGCTGCTGGTCTATAACTTCGGGGAAGACTACGGGTTAATGACGGGGATTGGCCCGGCGCTCGTCGTATTTCTGACTCCGTTTCTGGTGCCGCTGCTGGTACGGCTGCTGAATCCGGGGCAAACGCTGTTATTGACCGTTGGCGGTCTGACCTTTTTCCGGGTTGTGCTGCAAATCTCCCGTGCTGCTGGGGTCAACCTCGTCCTGGCAGGGATCGGTACAGCCTTCGCGCTCATGGCGCTGCCCCTGGCAATCGGCTGGATGCGGCGGGTAGACCCGGCCAGCGGCTACCGGATGGCCCTCGGCGTGATGCTGGGGCTGACGCTGGATACCGGTTTACACAGTGCCTTCCTAACATGGGACACTGTCTGGCAAACTGGTGCAGCGCCGATGGTTATTACACTCATCACGGCGGCTGTGGTGTTTATCTCGCTGCGAATGCTCCGTAAGGATCGTGCCGATTACCCGATGGAAGCGGGATTCAGGACGCTGCTGCCCCTGGCGTTGATCGGGCCGTTCTTCATGCTCCAGATGATTTTCCTGCAAAATGTCGCCTTCAATGCCTCGGCAACCGGTTTCTCGATGGCCGGTGCCAGCGCCCTGGTGTTGATTGGGGATGCACTTGGCATCCTGATTATCGTGATCTTAGGTCGCCGGGTGATGCCGCTGTCGTTCCGGTTGTTAGATGCGGCGCTGCTGGTGGTGGCGGGTGTGCTTTTGGGCAGCCTGAGCGGAGCGGGGCTGGCCGTCGTGCTGGTGCTGACGCAGGTTATTGCCGCCGCTATGTTGCTCCGTGTCACCAGTACGGGGGAAGCGGTCACAACGGAAACGCCTATCTACAAGGTTGACCGGGTGGCAGTGGTCTTTGGTCTGGGCAGTCTGTTATTCGTCCTACTGGCTGTGCTGTTTTATGTCAGTCAGTTGGTGACGCTGCCTATCCCGAACACCGCCTTGCCGGTGGTAGCGGCGCTGCTGCTGGCGCTGGCGGCGTTTGTCAACCGCTCGCTGGCGAAGGAAGGCGTGGGGCGCGATTGGTGGACGGTGGCCGTGCCGGTGGTGCTGCTGGTCATCCCGCTGGCGATTCACCTCACCCAACCGGTGTTCACCACCACGTCGCTCGATGGCGCGACGTTCCGCCTGCTGGACTACAACATTCACCAGGCGATTGACGTGGATGGCTGGGTTGACCCGGAAGGCACAGCCCAGGTGATAGAAGCCCAGGGAGCGGATATTATCGTGTTGCAAGAAGTCACACGCGGTTGGCTCATCAGCGGCGGGCTGGACGTGGGCGAATGGCTCGCGCGGCGGCTGGAGATGCCCTACTATTACGCTCCGGCGGCGGATAACCAGTTCGGCAACGTCATTCTGAGCCGGATTCCGGTGACGGATTGGGGTTATACGGCACTGCCGCTGGGTGACGTACCAATGGCCCGCAGTTTCATCTATGCGGATTTTGACCTGGGCGATGCCGGGACAGTGACGATCATCGGCACGCATCTTTCTGCCTTTGCTGAGGCCAAAGACCGGGTGCCACAGGTTGAGCAATTGCTGGCACGGTGGGACGGTGCGCCGCGCACGATCATCGCCGGGGATATGAACGCGCACCCGGAAGATGATGATACGCAGATGTTTGTTGACGCCGGGCTGACCAGCGCCCAGGATGTGACGGGCAACAGCGAACTGCTCACGTTTATCTCGTTTGACCCCTACGAGCGCATTGACTATATCTACGGCTCGGAGGGTATTACGTTCAGCGACTTTGAAATCCCGCAGACCACCGCGTCCGACCACCTGCCGCTGGTGGTAACGGTGAATGTGGGGGATGGGGGCTAGTCAAGGACGATGAAACCCGGTGCAGGCATCTGGCGGGTGATCGCAATTAGCCTGTGTGTGCTTTTTGGCTTGCAGGCAGGCCGAGCGTTACTCCCTCAGCTCGTCTACTTCAACTTTGAGGGCTGGACTGGCACGCGAGAGTCGCTCGTTGGCCTGTATGCGCTCATCATCGTTGGGTTGATTGCCGCGACTCCGGTTGTCATGCGCTATCTTGGCCTGTACCGGGTATTTTCAGGCCTGTTGGTCGGTCTGGCGCTGCTGCGTATAGCGATGCAAGTATCTTTTGGGGGCGTGCTGCTGCTGGTGACAACCGCCACATTCGTTCTGGGCGCAGCTGCCCTCTATGTTGGCGCACTCTGGCTGGGGTGGGTGGATGGCCGGGCGCGGGTGCTGTTTGGGGTCGGCTTGTGGGTCGGGTTTGCGCTGGATACGGCGCTCAACGGGGCGTTTCTGACGTGGGACACCGTCTGGCAAGAGAACAGCCTCACTTTAGCTCTGACTCTGCTGCCGAGTATGCTGCTGCTGGTCGCCGGGTGGCAGCTACGTGCATCCCCGGCGGTACAGGAGCAATCTCGCTCTGGTGTATCGTTTCCGGCTTTGACACTCCTGTTTCTGCTCCAGATGTTTGCACTGAATAACCCGGCCTATATCGCTGCCCAGGGCGGATTCAGTCTCCCGCTAGCCATCGGCGTTGCCCTGCTCGGCGTGCTGGTAGCCCTTGTGTTGGGCGTATGGTGGATCACCTATCACCAGCTATCTAGGGCGCTCAAAATCGGCCTAATCGCGCTGCTGATAGCCGCCCTGGTTTTGCTCAATGAAGCCGGGAACGGGTTAGTGGCGCTAATGGTTATCCTGGCGCAGGGAAGTACGGGGATCCTGTTCTTTACCGCGCTATGGGGCGAATTGCCAGTACATAAGCGGCCCACTGTATGGCGTCAGATCATCGCAGTAGGCACAGGCACTTTGCTCTTTTTTGCGTTACTGGTCTTTTTCTATGGCAGTGATTTAATTCAACTTCCTATTCCAACGGATATGGCCGGGCTGGGATTAGCCGGGGCGTTGTTGGCGTTTGGCCTGTGGCGCGTGGGGGCGAAATCCGCCAGCACCATTCCTGATTGGCGCTTCATGACACTGCCGGGCGTGCTGCTCGTCATCCCGGTATGGCTTGTCATCACACAACCTGCTCTGCCTACTCACAACCCTGATACGGCGAGTTTTCGCTTGATGAGTTATAACATTCACCAGGGTGTCAATACCGATGGCTGGGTTGATTTAGTAGGTTTAGCCCAGGCCATCGAAGCACAGAACCCGGATGTCGTGATTTTGCAGGAAGTCACACGTGGGCAGATAGGCAATGGCAGCACGGACAGTCTGGGCTGGCTTTCGTGGCGGCTGAATATGCCCGCTTACTTTGGCCCGGCCACTGACCAGACTTTTGGAAATGCCATCCTGACGCGCCTGCCAGTTGAGTCCTGGGATACGGGGCTGCTGCCACCGGTCAAAGCCGAACGGCGCAGCTATATTCGTGTCATGGTCAATGTGGGTGTTCCGGTGACGATTATCGGGACTCATCTCAATCACCAGAGCGCCGAAAATCGTATTCCACAGGCTGAATGGTTGTTGAATGTCTGGGGCGGCGCGGGTTTTACCGTGATCGCTGGCGATATGAACGCGCAGCCTGAATCACAGGAAATCGCGTTGTTTCGTGATGCGGGATTGACCAGTGCCCAGGACGTGGCTGGTGATCCTGCTTCACCAACTTTCAGTTCAACCTTTCCAAACAGACGCATTGACTGGATTTTTGGCACGTCGGAATTGATGTTCAGCGATTTTCTCATCCCCCAAACCACTGCATCCGACCACCTGCCGCTGGTAGTGACGGTCGCTGTCGGGGATGGGGGCTAAAGGCAGGCTAACTATATTAACCAGAACTCATTTGTATGTTTTGGCTTTTTCACCCCCTCTAAATCTCCCCCGCCAGCAGGGGAGACTTGTTGGTTCTAATTGACCGACTCCGTCCCCGTTTGCGGGGAGGGCGGGGGAGGGGTTAGGTGTATTAACAGACAGGTCAACACAACTCTATGGAATTGGCGCAAATTGAAGCATTTGTGCGAACCGCCCGCGAAGGCAATTTCACCAAGGCGGCGGAAGTCCTGAATCTGACTCAGCCTGCCGTCAGTACTCGTGTGGCGCTGCTGGAAGCTCGCCTGGGCGGGCCGCTGTTCGAGCGGCGCGGGCGAGTGCTGGCGCTGACTCCCCTGGGCGAGCAGTTTCTCCCGTATGCCGAGCGGATACTGGCGGTACTGGCCGATGGCGTGGGCGCGGTGCGTAATTACCAGAATGGGCGTGCCGGGGAAGTGAAGATCGCCGCGCCGACACCCTTTCTGCTGGCCTTCCTGGTCGAGTCGCTGGCGGACTTCCGTTACCAGCACCCGACAGTGGATGTCTTGATTCGGGAGCGCAACAAGACTACGATTCAGGAGATGCTGCACGACTATACCGTGACACTGGGGCTGGTCAATGCTCCGGTACTGGATCGGGGTTTGCAGCCCATCCTCCGGCTGGATGACCGTATCCGGGCGGTGGCCGCTGCCGCGCATCCCCTGGCACAGCGGCACGAACCGCTGCATATGGACGACCTCTACCAGCATACGGTGTTTCGCGTCTCGATGTTCCCGGAGATGACCGCGTTTATTGACGCGGCAGCCGAACAGGGGCGACAGGGGAGCGGCGGCGCGGTGATCGCTATCCCGATGGTGATGGCGCGGCGGCTGGTGACACTCGGCCAGGGCGTGACATTCCTGCCGGAACACTACGTCAAAATGGATGTAGAGTCCGGCGACCTGGTGTACCTGGATATTGTGGATATGCCGTCATTGGTCAGTCAGGCGGTGCTGGTGACGCGCCGTGACCGCGAACTGGACAAAGTTCACCGTGAATTTGTCCGTATCTTCCGCGCCCGCTGGCGTGACCTGATCCGCTGACCATTGGGGGAGAACGTAGAGTTGTGAGCGTCCCCTAGAAATGGGTTTGCGTGCCTGACGACCAGCCTGACCAAACGATGATGAAAGGGAATTTTCCTATGTTGCCGTCTCGAACGTTACTGATGGTCGCGGCCTGTTTGCTGCTGGTTTTACCGGTTGCCGCGCAGGAAGCCACCGAATTGCCGCCGGAACCCGTCACTTATGCGTTTTCCTGGCCGGTTGCCGCGCCGGATGCGGCAGCCATAGACGCGGCGTATGCCTGTTTTTTGGATTCATTCCCGGCGGAGCGGTATCCCGAATCACTGGGGATAGACGAACTTGAAGCGGCCTTCGCGCCGGAAACCGCCTGCGATTGGGCGGTACTGGCCGTAGCGGTGGCGCAGCGGGCCGGTGATGGGGATATGCCGGAAATCGGGAAAACGGCCTTTGCCACTGCCGTCGGCGAAAACCCGGCGCTGGCCTTCCGTCTGCCCCTGCTGATCCCCTATTACGGTGCGCTGCCGCTGGTTGAACCGCCGTTCGCCGATCAACCCCTGGTGACGGTCAATATTCACTATGGATGGGCTGGGATGGGCGAAGCGGTCAGTTACACACTTTTGATTAACAACGGGGATGACCAGCCGACTGTTTCCGGCAAGTTGACGTTGGGGTCAGGAATGGTGTTTTCCGCCACGCCAGAGACTCCTGAAGGCCCAAGGGACTCGGAAATCACTGGCAGTGTAACCGTCGAACAGGTACAGTCTCTGGGCGCGGCGCTGACCGATCTGATGCCTATCGGACAGCAGTTTTCCTGGGAACCCTGCTGGGATACCTACCCGGATTGGGTGGTCACACTGACGTTTGCGGATGGGGCGACCATCACGATGCAGACTAACGGCTCGAATATCATTCGAGTGGGCGGCCCCTGGCAGGTGAATATAGACGGCCAGGATTATATGCAGTATTCATCCGCTTTCGTGCTGGCGCTGCTGGATATGACCGATGCGCTGGAATTGCCCCTGGGGCAGCCGATGGCGTCCGGCTGCCTCGTCGGTGCGGATATCATGCGTGATGCGTACCCGCGCGGGCAGTAGACTTATCAAATCGTCCTTCACCTGCTCGTAGACGGTCAGAACGGCGGGGTCGAGCAGGAATTTGTGCGTATCTTCCGCGCCCGCTGGCGTGACCTGGTGCGCTAACCATTGGGGGAGAACGTTTTCAAGGGTAGGTCGTCTGCCGAGCATTAAAATGCCCGGCAAGGTGTTCCAAACCCGCTAAAGGGGTTCAGGGTGAAGGGCAGAGGGAGTCCCTTTAGTGGACTTGGTTTTACCCTAGCTGGGGGATTTATCCCTCGGCGTGTAATTTGCCCAAATTGATGGTCAAAAACCTGCCCCTGATAGAGAGAGAAAGAGTAGTATATGGCTCCGGTTATTACGGTAGATAATCTGACCCGGCGTTTTGGCGAAACCGTTGCGGTCAATGAGCTTTCACTGGTCGTTGAAGCCGGGGAAGTTTTTGGTTTCCTGGGGCATAACGGCGCGGGGAAAACCACCACCGTGCGCCTGCTGAACGGCGTGCTGCTGACCGACAGCGGGACGATACAGGTCTTGGGACACTCCCCGCTGACCGACGGCCCAGCCGTGCGGGCGCGTACTGGCGTCCTGACCGAAACGCCTTCCCTGGAGGAAAGGCTGACCGCCCGTGAGAATCTGGCGTACTACGCGGCGCTGTATGACATCCCGTCGTCCGAGGTGAACCCGCGCATTAACACTGTGCTGGAGACGTTCGACCTGAGCGAGCGGGCGGACGAAAAAGCAGGCGGTTACAGTAAAGGAATGAAACAGCGGTTAGCCCTGGCGCGGGCGCTGTTCCATCAGCCGGAACTGCTGTTCCTGGACGAACCTACCGCATCGCTTGACCCGGTTGCTTCCCGGCAGGTGCATGAGATTATCACCCACCTGAGCCAGGACGAAGGCCGAACGGTGTTTCTGTGTACGCATAACCTGGACGAAGCCCAACGGCTGTGCGATCGGGTGGCGGTGATGGAACACGGGCGGCTGCTGGCATTGGGGACACCGGCAGAGCTGGGCGCACAGCTTGGCGGAAGAGCGCGGCTGGAAATCGAAGTCGCGCCGGGTGACACGCCACAGGCCGCTGACCTGCTGCGGTCTGCCGGAGCAACTGAAGTCCGGGTCGAACACGATACGCTGCATGTGGCCGGGATTCACCGCGAGGCGGTTCCTGGCATCCTGGCGGCGCTGGTGGCGGCGGGGGTGGCGGTCTACCGCCTGAACCCGGTAGAGCCGTCGTTGGAGGATATTTACTTCGCGCTGCATGACAACGCGGAGCGGGAGGGGATAGCATGAACTGGCAGGCAATTTGGGCTATCGTGGGAAAAGACTGGAAAGTGATTCGCCAGAGCCGCATGGTCATCCTGCCGATTGTGGTCGTGCCGTTGGTAATCCTGGTCGTGCTGCCGGGGATTCTGGGGCTGGTGCTGGCGCACACCGAGCCGGGCAGCCCGGAAATGACGAAATTAACTGCCGATATGCAGACGTTTTTCGATAACCTGCCGCCTAGAATCCGGGCGGTGCTGGACGAATTCCCCAGCGAAATCCAACAGACGGCGGTGCTGTTCTTCCAGTACATCTTCGCGCCGCTCTACCTGATTCTGCCGATCATGGTCGCCAGTGTGATTGCTGCGGATAGCTTCGTGGGCGAAAAAGAGCGTAAAACCCTGGAAGCCCTCATCTATACGCCGACTTCAGACCGGGAACTGTATGTCGCCAAGATGTTGACGCCCTGGCTGCTATCAGTGGCCGTCTCGATTCTGGGGGCGGTGGTGTATGCGGTGGTGGTCAATGTCGCGCTGTGGCCGATCATGGGGCGTGTGTTCTTCCCCAACCTCGCCTGGATTTTGCTGGCGGTCTGGGTGTCCCCGGCGGCGGCGGGGCTGGGCCTGGGCGCGATTGTGCTGGTGTCCTCACGGGTCAGCACCTTCATGGAAGCGCAGCAGGCGGGCGGGTTCATGGTGCTGCCGGTGATCGTGCTGGTACTGTCGCAATTGGCTGGGATTCTCTATTTTGGGGTCGAACTGGTCATCGGCCTGGGCGCGATACTATGGGTAATTGACGCCGTTATTCTGTGGTACGGCGCCCGGCATTTCCAGCGGGGGGAACTTATGGCGCGACTGTAATCGTTCTCAGTATAAGTCCGCCGGATTTTCGACTATGATGCAATCGTTTGAAAAACCCTGCGAACCCCGGATTGCGGTTGCATGAGTGCCGACTCATACATATAATGCAACTACACCGGGGGTGAAGGGGTTTTATATTTCCTATGTCAGTGACGGACGAAATCAAAGCCAGAATTGACATTGTGGCTTACGTCCAGCAGTACGTCCCGATAAAGAAGGCCGGGAATACCTGGAAAGCGTGCTGCCCATTCCACGCGGAACGGACGCCGAGTTTTGTTGTCAATCCTGACCGGCAAACATGGCGCTGCTTTGGCGCGTGTGCTGAAGGCGGCGACCTATTCACCTTCGCCCAGAAGTATCATGGCTGGTCATTCAACGAGGCGCTGGAAGAACTCGGCAAGCAGGCCGGTGTGGAAGTTCGCCAGCAGACCCCCGAACAACGTGCCCAATACGAACATCTGGATGTGCTGCGCGGCCTACTACAAGCCGCCGCCGATGGCTATCACCATGCTTTAACGCACGCTGGGGACGAGGGTGCTATCGCCACCCTGCGCTATGTCCACGAAAAACGCGGGCTGAACGACGCGACGATTCAGCAATTCGGAATCGGGTATGCCCATCCCGGCTGGCAGAATATGCTGGAACACCTGCAAACGCTCGGCTATACGCCGGATCAGATCATTGAAGTCGGGTTAGCGATCAAAAACGACCAGGGACGGGTGTATGACCGTTTCCGCAACCGCCTGATGATCCCTATCCGTGATGAGCGCGGGCGGGTGATGGGCTTCGGGGCGCGGGCGCTTGACCCGGATGACAACCCGAAATACCTGAATTCCCCGCAGACATCCCTGTTCGACAAGAGCAAAACCCTGTTTGGCCTGGATATGGCGAAAAAGGCCATCCGGGACACCGAAACGGTGGTGATGGTCGAGGGCTATATGGACGCGATTCAGGCGTACCAGGCCGGTTTCCAGAATGTCGTCGCCCAGATGGGGACGGCCATGACGGAACCCCAGGTGCGTACCCTGGCGAAAACGGCCAAAAAACTGATCCTGGCGCTCGACTCGGATGCCGCCGGACAGAGCGCCACCCGCCGCAGCCTGGAAGTCGCCCGGCAGACGCTTCAGGCCGACTATGGCGGCAAGCTGGCGCTGGATATTCGCATCCTGAGTATCCCCGGCGCGAAAGACCCGGATGATCTGATTCGCGAATCGCCGGAACGCTGGTCGGCACTGGTGGCTGAGGCGCTGCCGGTGGCCGAATACGTGATCCAGCAGGAAACGGCGGCGCTGCCGGAAAGCGCGACCATCCAGGAACGCCAGGCCGCTGCCCGACGTGTGCTGCCGCTGCTGCTGGCCTCGGAAAGTAACCTGTATCGCCAGGATAATCTGCAAAAACTGGCGCTCAAACTGCGGATTGGCGAGTCCGATCTGCTGGCCTGGGCGGAAGAACAGCGCCGGATTGACGAGGCACGCCCGCCCCAACCTGCCCCGGCCTCGGCGGAAATGCCGCCCGATCTGCCACCTCCGCCGGAATTCGACGGCTACCTGCCACCGCTGGACTATGACGGTTTTCCATCGGCAGAAGGGAACGAGTCTCCCTATGCCGGGCTGGAATTCGCCCCTGCCGCACCCGCGCCAGCGCCCCGACCCCGTTCCGCACCGTCTCAGGATGCGGTGCTGGAAGGCTACTGTTTACGGCTGCTGCTGCGCGATCCCCGTCAATTCTATGTGGTCAACCGTAAATTCCGCGAGTTAGCGGGAGGGGATACCGCCCTGCTGGCCGGGCCGTTGGGCGAGTGGGGCGCACGGGATTTCATTCACACGACGTATCATGCCCTGATGGTGGCGTTTGAGGAGGCGTTAGCCCAGGACGACCAGGAACCGCTGGATTTTTTGCGTACCACCCTGAATCCGGTCTTGCGTGCGGAGATCGAGGCGATTATGGTAGATGACCTGGATATTCTGCATGAGCAAGTTCGCCATCGTTTCGCCCCCGAATTGCAGGCCGCCTGGAATCAGACCCGGCGTTTTACCACTGCTTTCAACCTGGGAACTGAGTTAGTTGAACAGGCGCTGCGCCTACGCGCCCAGCGGTTGGGAAGAGAGAGGGAAGAGTTGCGATTTTTACAGATGGACGATGAAAACGATGTGGACACCATCCAACGGATTGTCCTTTCCAAACAGGCAAAACATCTGATTGACGCTGAACTGCAACGCCAAATAAGCCCACTGCATGAGTGAAACCTATGGCTAAGAAAAAGACTCGCAAAAACAATGTGGACGCATCCCAGGAGATGGCCCGCGCACAGGCTGATAACGACCACGAATTCGACCTGGATGAAGAGAGCGACGACGACACCTTCTTCTCCGAGGATCAAGATGATTCGGATGATCTGTTTAGCGCCGACGATCCGGATTCGGATGACCTGGACGACCTGGATGAGGAAGCCGACGACGACACGGTGTCCATAGACGCGGCAGCGTTGGCCGACGACCCGGTGCGTATGTACCTGAAGGAAATCGGGCAGGTGCCGCTGCTGGACACCAACCGTGAAATCTGGCTGAGTACGCAGATTGCCGCCGAGCACCTGCTGCAATCTATCATGGATCGCCTATCCAGCCTCCAGGAAGCAGGTAATGGTGTAGCCGGAGGACTGCCGCAGCCGACCCAGGTGGTTGAGCTGATCTATGAGCATATCTGCCGGAACTGGGAAGAAGTGGTTGAGGGTGCGATGGCCTTTGGTGTCGAGCCACCCAACCTGAACGCCCTGATCGAAGAGGCGGTGCTGGTCGCGGATAATTGGGACATCACCAACCACTCGGCGATTCGCGTGTATCTGCGCCAACGGGAGTGGGGGCGGGATGAACTGTGGACGGAACTGGCACGGCGGCTGTTCGACGTGTTCCAGGGAATCTACCTGATTCCCCTCGGCCTGCTGATTCCAATCAAGCGATTCTATCAGGAAAACGGTCAGCTTCCGCCGCGTGAGCTATTCCATGACTGGCTGGTGGCGGACGAGGATACGATTGCGGAACTGCCCGAACTCTTCGAGCATATCGAACAAAAGGCGGTATTGGCTGCCGAAGCGCTCACACGGGCGAACCTGCGGCTGGTCGTGAGCGTCGCCAAACGCTACATGGGGCGCGGGATTAACTTCCTCGACCTGATTCAGGAAGGCAATATCGGCCTGCTGCGGGCGGTGGAGAAATTCGACCACACCAAAGGCTACAAGTTCAGCACCTATGCCACCTGGTGGATTCGGCAGGCAATCAGCCGGGCGATTGCTGACCAGGCGCGGACAATCCGCATTCCGGTGCATATGGTCGAAACCATTAACCGGTTGATGCGCATCCAGCGCGAACTGGTGCAGGAACTCGGCGCAGAACCGAGCGCCGAGCAGATCGCCCTGGAAATGGACTTCCTCACGGCGGAAGAAATCGAAGCTATTAAGCTGATTCGCCAGCAAGGGGCGCGGATGGATATGGGGTTGCAGCGCAAACTGCGCCGCGCCGCGCAAAAAGTCCGCAAAATCCAGCGCATCAGCCAGGAGCCGATGAGCCTGGAAATGCCGATTGGTCAGGAGGACAGCAGTGTCCTGGGCGAGTTCATCCCTGATGACAACATCGTCGGGCCGGTGGACGCCGCCAGCCGCCAACTGCTGAAAGAACAGATTCGTTCGGCGCTGGGCGTGTTGAGTGAACGCGAGCGCGAAGTGCTGGAAATGCGCTTCGGCCTGCTGGACGGGCAGGATCACACGCTAGAGGAAGTCGGGCGTCACCTGGGCGTCACCCGTGAGCGCATCCGCCAGATTGAGGCCAAAGCCCTGCGGAAGCTGCGCCACCCGACTCGCAGCCGGCAACTGCGCGACTATTTGGAGATGTAATGTCCCCGACCATCAGCACCCCGCCCGCGATGCTGGCGGATCGTTTTAAGACCCTGCGTTATGACGAGGGGGAACAGGCCGTGGTGATTCTGAACCGGCGTAAGTACCCCTTCACCGTGGAATATGTCACGCTGCGGACGGTGGAAGAAGTCGCCCAGTCCATTGAGAATATGACTGTCCAGGGCGGGCCGCCGCTGGCGTATGTGGCCGGGTTGGGGTTGGCGATGGCCGCCCGTGACCTCTCCGGCATCGCGCATCCAGCGGCATACCTGGAACAAGCTGCCCAACGGCTGCTGGCGACGCGCCCGACTGCCGATGATCTGCATCACATCGTCCCGGCGGCGCTCAACGTGGCGCTCGATGCACTCCACCAGGACGGCGACCCGTTCCGCGCGGCGCTCGACTATGTGAACGGCGAAATCACACGTGGCAACGAGGTCAGCCGTAAGTGCGGACAGTACGCCGCCCGCCTGCTAAACGACGGCGACCAGGTGTTGACGCACTGCATCGCTGGGGCGGCGCTGTGCTGGATGCTGTGGACGGCCAAACAGGACGGCAAGCACATCACGCTGATCGGCTCGGAAACCCGCCCGTACTTCCAGGGGGCGCGGCTGACGGCGGCCAGCGCCCAGGAGATGGGCATCCCCTTCACACTGATTACCGATGGCATGTCCGCGCACCTGATGAGCGTCGGCAAAATTGACAAGTTTATCTGCGCGGCGGATCGCATCACACTGGATGGGCATATCACCAACAAGATCGGCACGCTGCAACACGCGATTGCCGCCCATCACTTCGGCCAGCCCTTCTACGTGCTGGGCTACGACGGCCCGGACCCGAATACCGAAACCGGCACGGACATCCCGATTGAGGAGCGTGACCCAGTGGAAGTGTTCCACGCACGCGGCGAAACCGGCACCGTCCGCACGGCCATACACGGCATTGATGGCTACTACCCGGCCTTCGATATCACGCCACCGCACCTGATCGGCGCGATCTGCACCGATAGAGGCATCTTCGCGCCGGGCGCAATCCGTGACTACTTCCACACCGAGCCAACAGCATGACGCCCAAACATATTGTGGCCGTATCCGGGTTAGTGACCAACGCGGCGGGAGAGGTGCTGCTGGTGCGTTCGCCGCGCCGGGGGTGGGAAGTCCCCGGTGGTCAGGTGGAGGAAGGCGAAACGCTGCCCGAAGCCCTGCGGCGGGAGATTATGGAAGAGGCCGGGGTGACGGTGACAGTCGGCAAGCTGGTCGGCATCTACACCAATATCAAGCTGCCGCCCAAAGTCATTTTCGGTTTTCGCTGCGCCTGGGTTTCCGGCGAACTGACCACCAGCCCCGAATCGGTTGAAACGGCCTGGTTCCCGCCGGACGCGGCGCTTCCCCGGGTGACGCACCCCGCCATTGACCAGCGGCTGCGCGACATGCTGGCCTTCACCGGGACGGTGGTCTACCGCGTGTACACCACCGACCCGTACCAGATTCTCGACGCGACGGTGCTGTAGGGGCGTTGCCTATTTCGCGCCGAGGGATGAATCCCCCGGCTAACGAAAAACCAAGCCCATTGAAGGGGCTATCTCTACCCTTCACTCGAACCCCTTTAGCGGGTTCACATCACCTTGCCGGGCATTTCAATGCTCGGCAGACGGCCTGCCCTAATCCCCCTCATCCGTGCTTTCCGTCTTCTTGCGTTCCCGTTCGGCCTGTTTCGCCTCCAACTCGGCGATGAAGGCTTCGATATCATCCTCAATGGGCAGGCGGTCAGCCGGGATTGTGGCGGGGTCGAATTGCGGCAAATCGGGCGGCGTGACACCCAGTTCGGCCAGCAGCGCCCGCGCCCGGTGCAGCGGCCACCAGATGGTGTACCCTGGTTTATGGTCGGGATGGTCGGATTCGCCATCCGCCCAGGCCAGCCGGTAGGCGGCTAACGCCCGCTCAACCGCCGCGTCGCGCTCCCCGGCCAGGTGATGGACGTGCGCCGCCGCCAGTTCCCGCTCCACCTCGAAAATTGGGGAACAGACTGCTCGCCCGGCCTGCGCCAGGTAATCGCGGGCGGTAGCGAAATCGCCCAGCGCGGCGTGAATCTGCCCCAATACCGCCAGTGCCGCCCCCTGGATGCGGTCATTGGTCTGACGTGCCAGGCGCACCGCTTCCTGCGCGTGCGGCAGCGCCCCCGCCGGATCGCCTTGCCCCAGGGCGTACAACGCCCAGGCGTAATGGATTTCCATAACATAGCGCACCCGCCGCCAATTTAAATTCATCTCCAGGGCGCGGCGCAGGATGTCGAGGGCGTCCGGCTCGTCACGCGCCGCCGCCATCTCGGCTCGGTAGCGCACGTATGCGCCATCATCAGCATTGTCTTTGTCAGCCCCATACTGTTCCAGCGCCGCCGCCCAATCCCCTCGGCTCACGGCCCCAATCATGACGTTCAGGCGGTTATTATTTACGTCCGTCTCCGCGGCCAGGGCAACCCGCAGGCTGTAGGCATATAAGCGGCGGGCGCGGGCGCTAGACCGGCTCTCAAGCATGGCTTTCGCCGCGTTCCTCAATTTGACAGCTAGGCCAGCGGCAAAGCTGTCTCCTAAGTCCTCAGCGACTGCCGCCAGGTAAAGCGGGACGGCCTCCGCCGGGTCGCCCGCGAGTTGTAGTGACTGCGCCATACTGTTCATGACCCAGGAGCGGTCACGGGCATTCGCCAATGCAGGCGGCGCATCCAGTCCATCCGGGAAGAAGGGTTCGAGCAGCGCCCGCATGTGGGCATAGCTCCCCAGGTTGAAGAACAACGTCCGCCCAAAGCCCTTATAGACCCCTAACGCATCGTCCAGGCGGCCCGCCCCTTGCAGCGCCCGCACCACTTCCAGACTGCGGTTGAGCTGCGCCACTTCGGTCACGGCGTCATAGTCCTCTTCCGGCTGCGCCTCAAAATAATCGTACAGACGGCTGAAGGCGGCGCGGCGTTCGTCCGCCGCCAGCAAATCCTGGCCGTAACCGCGCACTACCGGGTGCAGGTCGTTCTGGTCGCGTTGGGGGTCGTACATCACCAGGCCGCTGTCTTCCAGTTCCAGCAGCAGGCCGTCAATGGCCTGCGGGTCGGCGCTCACGCCCAGGGCGGTCATGGCCGCATACGGCACGGCGTCGCGGAACAGCGCCAGCCGCGCCAGCAGTTCGGTGGCCGGGGCGCTCAACCCGGCGATAGCATAGCCGACGATGTGTGTCTGCCGTCCCCGCAGGTCGAGGTCGCGCAGGCTGAAGTCGCGTTCGTTGGCATCCAGCCAGGCGTCGAAACTCCGGTGGAAACGGCGGTTACGCGGATTCCCGATGACGCCCAGCAGCGCCCCCACCACCAGCGGGTGAAAGCCGAAGCGTTCCAGGAAGCGTGTCACCCGCCCGTCGTCCGTGACGGTGATATGTGCCTGCTCCGCCAGCGCCAGCGCATCTTCCGGCGAAAGCCCCTCTAATAGGATGTGCGCCGTGTTCTCGTGATGCCCACCATACCGCGCTTCCCAGGCACGCGGGAACAGGCGGGTGCTGACCAGGATTTTCGAGGCGGCGGCGGTCAGCAGTTGCGCCAGCGTTTCGGTATCGCGCGGGTTGGTGGCGGCACGTTTGTCCTCCTCCACCTGGTCATCACGGATCATGGCGGCGTCCAGGCGGTGGTAGGCCGTCAACACCCGTTCCAGCCCGTCCAGCGCCAGCAGGTAACGCCCGTCGCGCAGGGCTTGCAGCAGTTCGGTACGGGCTTCGTGGTCGTCACGCGGCACGTCGTCCAGGGGACGCCCGGTCACGTAGGCCAGCGTATGGCGCAGGAAGTCGGTCATGGTTGTGCCTTGCGTGTAGAAGCTCCACCACACCACACCGTCGAAGTTGCCCTTGTTGCGCTCGACCCAGTGCCAGGTCAGGGCGCTTTTGCCCTGCCCGCCGATGGCTTCCACCACCATGACCGGCGTAGCGGCTTGCGCCCAGGCGTCCAGGCGGGTGAGTTCGGCCTTCCGCCCCACGAAGCCCATCCCCCCGGCGTAGGCTGGCCGGGCGTAAAATTCCGGCTTGGTTGGGATGGTGTCCTTTGCTGGCGGCGGCGTGGCCTGCTCGAAGGCTTCCAGCACCCCCGGCGGCAGGAAAGACTTGGCTTTCTCGATGGTTTCCTCATCGTACAGCGCGTTCAGTATCTGCTCGCCGAGTTCGTGATCCGACTCGAAAAAGCTGACGACGCGTGTGCTGGTGATCTCGTCAATCAATGCTCTGAGCTTCTTTTTGCCCTCTTCCGACTGCTCGATAAACGTTTCAAGTTCCTTCACGGTGGCCGGGGCGGGGTGGTCGTCGCTCATCACGAAGCACAGCACCGGGATACCCCGTTCCAGCGCCCGGCGGTACTCCATTTCGGTGATGCTGATGCCGTCCGGGTTACGCGGGTCGTCGGGGATGTGGCCGTAACGCCTGCCGAAAATCCCGACGTAAATCTCGGCTTCATTCACCATATCCAGCGAAACGGTAATGGCGTCCCGGTCAGCGGCGGGCAGGCTCTCCATCACACGCGGGTACAGGCCGCGCTTCAGCACCACGCGCGTCGCCCGTTCCCGGTGCAGCGGCAAATCACGGCTGGTGCTGGAAATCATCACGTCAAGCGGCAGGTTTCGGCTGGTGATTCGACTCACAGTGTATCCTTTTGAGTTTGGTGGTGTGCTAATACACTCCCCAGTATAGCGCAAATGACGTGTCCTGCCGCCTGATTTTCACCCCCTCTAAATCTTTCCTTCGGTCACCGCCAGCAGGGGCGACTTGTTTTTCCTGCCTGAACTGACTCCTTGGCTGGGGAGGGGTTAGATTACCCCCAAAAACCCGGGAAATGGGTTCTTCGCACATTTGGCAAGATGCGTTAAGATTAGACTGTTCGAGAATTCATTTTCACCACCAGAGAAACCACTATGGTTCGGATGATTATTGATACCGACGCGGGCGTGGACGACGCGCAGGCCATCATCATGGCGCTGACACATCCCGGCGCGCAGGTCGAAGCCATTACCACCGTGACCGGCAACGTGCATGTGGATAAGGTGATTCGCAACGTCCTCACCGTCCTGGAGGTGCTGCGCCAGGATGTGCCGGTGTATCGCGGGGCAGACCGCGCCTTACTGACCGACGACTGGCAGGCCGAAGCCGCGTTTCATGGCGAGGATGGCCTGGGCAATCTGGCCTACCGCCCGCCGCTGACCCGCCGTATCGAAACCACCCATGCGGTGCTGGCGCTGATCCAGCTAGCCGATATGTATCCTGGTGAGTTGACGCTGGTCGCGCTGGGGCCACTGACCAACCTGGCGCTGGCGGCTCGGCTCGACCCGACTTTCCCCGGCAAACTCAAGGAACTGATCTGGATGGGTGGGACGATCCGGGCGCAGGGCAACACGGCCAATGTCACCGCCGAATGGAACATTTTCTGTGACCCGGAAGCCGCCCAGATCACGCTGAGCGCGTTCCCGGCCAGCACTATGCTCTCCTGGGAAACCACGCTCGATCACCCACTGAGTTGGGAACAGTTCGATACGCTCTGCCAGATTGACACACCACAAGGGCGTTTCTTCCGTGACATCTCCCTGAAAACGGTGGCGTTCCTGCGGGCGATGCCGGATGTCATTGGCTACCTGCTCCCTGACCCGCTGGCGATGGCAATCGCGCTGGAGCCGGACATCGCCCTGAAATCGCGAGATTATTATGTGGCGGTAGAACTCAACGGGGCGCACACGCGCGGCCAGACAGTGGTAGATTACGGTGGCATGACCGGCCATCCGGCCAACGTCTGCATCGTGACGGCGCTGGACATAGGGCGGGTCTACCAGCAGTACGAGCGGATGCTGACGGCTTCCCTGGTGAGGTGAGATAAATTTGGCGGGACACAGTGAGGGTAAACCATGCGATTAGCCATTCAGGAAGATATGCTGCCGGGGCAGACCATCCTCGAAAAATTCCAACAGGCGAAAACCCTGGGGCTGGACGGAATCGAGTTCTGGGGACACGGCCTGACTGCCAGAGTACCGGAGATTGCGGCGGCGATGGAACAGACCGGCCTGGCTGCGTCGTCGGTCAATTACGGGCGACAGGGGCAGTTGCTTTCCCCTGACCGTACCGAGCGCGAGGCGGCGTTGGCGGCGCTGCGGCAGTCCATCGTGGACGCGGTGGATATTGAGGCGGCGGGCGTGGTCGTCGTGCCGCAGTGGGGCGCGTCCATTGTCCCTGACCTGACTCCCTATAAATCGGTGCGCCAGTTGGAATACGAACTGCTGCACAACCATCTCCGCAGCCTGTCCGACTATGTATATGCTATCGGCGTTCACCTGTATATCGCGCCGGTCAACCACTATGAATCGGCCTTCCTGAACACACTGGCGGACGCGGCGGATGTGCGGCGGCGCGTGAAAGACCACCCGCACATCCACATCGCGGCGAACGTGTTCCACATGGCGCTGGAAGAGCGGGATATGCTGGTGGCTCTGGGCGAGTTTGGCGCGGGTATCGGCCATATATATCTGGCGGACAGTAACCGGCGGCTGCCCGGTCAGGGGATGGTGGATTTCAAGGCGCTGGCGGCGGCGCTGAACGACGCAAACTATAGTGGCTGGGCGGTTCTCTCATGTGGCACGCCGGGCATGAACCAGGAACATGCCGGGGCATGGTGGGACGACCTGCCCACCAGCATCGCGCTGCTGAAAAAGGCAGGATTCTAAAGTAAGTTACGCATATTTTTAATGTGGGGCAGGGCGCACGCCATGCGCCCCTATAAAGCCTGCCTGTTTTGTGGGCGGGAAAACACTACCGCCAGCGCGAATAGCGGCAGCCGCAGCATCCGCCAGAAACGCCAGGGCTGCCGGTACAGGCGGAACAGCCATTCCAGCCCGGCCCGCCGCATCCACAACGGGGCACGCGGCACAACCCCCGCAATAAAATCAAACGCCCCCCCCACACCCATCGCCATGCTCACCTTGAGACGGGGCGTGTTGCGGGCAATCCACTTATCCTGCTCCGGCGCACCATACGCCACAAACAGAATATCCGCGCCGCTGGCGTTGACCATTTCCACCAGCGAGTCTTCTTCTTCCGGGGCGGGACTGCCGCTGTAGGTCCCGGCGATCTGCAAGGCGGGGTGCTGTTCGCGCAGTATCGCAGCGGCCTGCTCCGCTACACCGGGTGCTGCCCCCAAAAAGAACAGCTTCCACCCCTCCTGTGCCGCCCGTGCCGCGATAATTGGCACACCATCCGAACCAGTGACTCGTTCCGGCAGGCGAAACCCCAGGTAACGCGCCGCCAGCAGCAGTCCCACGCCATCCGGTACGCACAAATCCGCCCGCCGCAGAATATGGTCGAAATTCGGGTCTTTGCGGGCGATCATCGTGAATTCCGGGTTAATCGTGCAGACGTGGTGCAGCCGTTCCTTGTCCCGCACCCACACGCCGATTGTGTCCAGCCATTCGGCATACGTGATGGCGTCCACCGGCAGCGTGAGGATGTGGTGATGGTGGGTGTCGCGGGTTTCAGAGGTGTTCTCCGTAGAGGAGCGTCTTAGACCCGCCCCTACACCAGGCTTTATCTCGGTAGAATTCAGAATCGCTCGCGCCGCCGTGATGACCTGCTCCGGCGTGACCATACGCATACAGGTTCGCGCCGGGCAGCCGTCGCGCAGGCCGATGCCATGTCCCACATAGTTACACGGGCTGCATTCCGGGGCGCTGCGGACAATCGAAACCGTCCCGGCGGGATTCCAGGGACTCCACGCCGCCGGGTTGCTGGGGCCAAAGACCGCCACCACCGGCGTCCCCACTGCCGCCGCCAGGTGACTCACGCCGCTGTCCCCGCCAATGAACAGGTCGGCGGACTGGATCACTCCTGCCAGTTCAGCCAATGACTCCGTTTTTCCGATCAGGTCAAGCGGTTCAGACCCCATCGCCGCTTTGACCGCCGCGCCATCATCCCCCGCGCCGCCGACCAGGATGATCTGCGCGTTGTAGGCGGCGTGCAGGGCATCGCCCACCGCCGCGAACGACTCCGGCGACCAGCGCCGCGCGGTGCTGTAACCGCCGCTCCCGGCGTGGATGATGATTTTGGGCGAGGTGGGCGTGCCTGTTTTATCCTCTGATTCTGCCGTAGGGGAGGGTCTAAAGCCCTCCCCTACATCTGGGGCCAATTCATTCGGAAGAGGTGAGGTCGGTGAAATCAATGGATTTGCCGTTACCACTACCGCCGGACGGGGAGACGAATCCGCGTCGACTAATCCTACCAGGTCGAGCCAGTACTGCGCCTGGTGTTTCGCGCCGAAACCGGCATCCGGCAGGCGATGGGTGAGGAACCAACCGCGCCCGTTATCCAGCCCAACCCGCCGTTTCGCACCCGAAGCCAGCGCGATCAGGGCGAATTTGAGCGTGCCGAGCCGCAGCGTGAAATGGTGGAAGAAAATCACGGTGTCATAGCCACCGCGCCGCAGCTTGAGGATGCGCCGCAGGTTGGCCGGGCGCAGCAGCGCCTTAGAGCTGTTGAAGCTGTCGCGGTCAAAGGTGAGAACGGCATCCACCAGCCCGGTATTTTCCACTAACGGGGCGCTGTGGCTGCTGGTGAGCAGCGTCAGGTGCGCGGTGGGGTGCGCCTCCCGCAGCGCGGCCAGAGCGGGGGTCGTCAGAATCAGGTCGCCCCGGTCTGCCAGTTGCACGAGTAAATAACGTTCCGGCATGGCTACCCTCCGGCGGCCTGTTCGAGGGCTGCCCAGGTGTACGCCGCCGCCGCTTCCCAGGTGAAGCGCTGCGCCTGACTGTATCCCTTTTCGCGCAGCGCCGCCCGCAGCGACTCATCACCGGAAAGGCGCGTCATCGCTTCGGCAATCGCGCCGGTATCCTGGGGATTCACCAGCAGTCCGGCCTCTCCAACCAGTTCCGGCAGACTCGACGTATTGCTGGCAATGACCGGAGTCCCGCACCGCATGGCCTCCACCGCCGGGAAGCCGAAGCCCTCATACAGCGACGGAAACACCAGCGCCACCGCCCCGGCCAGCAGCGCCCCTTTGTCGGCATCGTCCACATAGCCCGGCAGATGCACATTTTCTGCATGTGCTATCCACGCCGGATCATATAGCCAGCCTTTACCCCCGGCCAGCACCAGCCCAGCGGAGTCATTCGGGTTTATTTGTTGCCAGCGGGTATACGCCTGGACAATTCCGGCGATATTCTTGCGCGGTTGCAGTGTGCCGATAGTCAGGAAGTAGCGTTCCGGCAGGTTGTACTTGTGGCGAACGGCCCCACTATCGCCAATCATGGGTGAATCCACACCGGGATACACCACGCGGATTTTGGCGGGTGACGTACCATAAAAACGGGTCAGGTCGGCAGCCGTCGCCTGACTATCCGCCAGCACTACCGTAGCACGGCGGGCGCTGTAACGGGTGGTCAGGTCGAGGTACAGGCGGGAAACAGTTTTGTGCGCCGCCGGGAAATGCCGGTAGCCCAGGTCATGCACGGTGACGACGCCTCGCCCCGGAAACAGTGCCGGGAGTGTATGCGCCGGGACAAACGTCACGTCCGGGCGATCCGCCCACAACGCAGCGGCGAAACGAACATGCGTCCACGCCCGCCGGAAAGGAATCACGCGCTGCTCAACCCGTTCCGAGGCGGGAAACAGGTCAGACGCGGGGGTATCCCGAAAATACAGCGTCAAAGTGTGTGGGGTGTTCTGGTGGATGAGGGCGCGAATCAGTTGAATCGCATACTGTTCCGTCCCGGTCACGCGCTGGACAGTCGTCCGGCTGGCGTCAATTGCAACGTGCAAGACGTTACCCCCGCCGCCGCGCGACCAGTGGCAGCAGCAGCAAAACGGCGACAATCCCCAAGATAACCGGCCAGAGCGTCCCTATCGCGCTGACCAGGCCGCCGCTGAGGATACCCGCCATGACGAGATACCCTATCGCGCTGCCAACGACCAACAGCAGGCCCGGCAGCAGCAAACTGCGCTCCGCCGGGCGTCCTAGCAGACTAGTGAGGAGGTATGCCAACCCCCAGGCCGCGACCAACAGCGGCCAACCGGTCATCAACCCCGGTGAGGCTGATTGGAGCAGGAAAAAGCCCACACCGCCCACCAGCAGAACCGACAGGCCGAAAAACAGCATCCCCCGCGCCCATCCGCCGGACGCCGTGAGCCAGTAGGCCAGCAGCACCAGCGCCGCACCGCCCACACCCAGCGCCAGCAGCAGTCCGGAATCGGGGGCGGATTGCGAAGTGGTTAAGGTAAACGTCAGCCAGCCCCCCAGCGCAATCAACACCAGCGCCGGAATAACCGATGCCATCTGGCCGCGCTGGATCGTTACCTGGGGCGGGACCGGGAAGAACCGTTCCGGGTAGTCCAGCCGCGCCTGGGCTTCTTCAGCGGCCCGCACTTCGGCCTCCGCCTGGGCGACGCGCTGCTGTTCGGCAGCTTCCTGTTCGGCCACATAATCCGTCAGGTTGGAGACTGCCGCCAGCGCCGCCGCAATATCGAGCGGGTCATCTGCTGGGGCGGGTTCGGGCATGTCGTCATCGGTGGTTTCGTCCAGAGTCGACTCTACCGGGGATTCATCCCCTTCCAGCAACTCCGGCGATTCCGAGTCTTCCGCCGCGCCCGGTGGGGCGAAACGCAGGTCTTCCGCCGGGATGTCCGCTTCGTCTTGAGGTTCAGGGGTCAGGTCGTGTTCATCATTCATACGGTGTATTGTGGCGTTTTTTGCTGTTCGGCGCAAGATGAAGTCCAACCGGTTGGCGGGGTGATTGTCCTAATTTATCCGAAGCTAGAATCGTTTTCCTGACCCCTCCCCAGACCTCCTTCGAGGGGACGTTGGTCTCCCGTCTCAGTCGCCGCAAACGGGGAGGGAGTCGGTCAAACCAGGACGGGCAGGTCGCCGCCGCTGGCGGGGGAGATTTAGAGGGGGTCAAAAAGTCGAAAACACACATTAATGCGAAATCCCATTGTTGTGTCAACACCCCAATTAAAAATGCTTATCTCTTGCCGCGATTCCCGACTTTATGACCCACTGAGGGTTTTCACCGCCTGCTCAACACTGTCTTTCGGGCTGATCTTGATCTGTTCGTCTACTACGACGCCATTTTCGTCAATGACCCAGTGTGAGCGGATCACGCCCATGAACTTCCTGCCGTACATCGAGCGTTCGCCCCACGCGCCCCACGCTTCGAGTGTCTGGTGATCGGGGTCGGAAAGCAGATCATACGGGAAGTTTTCGGTCTGTTTCCACTTCAGCAGGTCTTTGGGCTTGTCCGGGCTGAGTCCCAGCACCACCGCATTCCCGGCTTCGATCTGCGGGAACTGGTCACGGAAGCCGCAAGCCTGGGTCGTGCAGCCGGGTGTTCCGGCTTTGGGGTAGGCGAAGATCACCACCTTTTTCCCCCGGTAATCGCTGAGTTTGACGGATTTGCCGTCCTGGTTGGTCAGTTCAAAATCGGGCGCTTGTTCGCCTGTTACGGGCATGGTGTGGCCTCCTTAGGGTTGCTGTAAAAGTTGCACAGGGATGATGCTTTGAAGATAACATGGGTTAATGACCAGTGGACAGGGCAGGCACTGCCCCTACAAAACCTGCTCCCGATTACCCCGGCTGCGACACGTTTTCGACGGCGGCCAGCGCCCGGCGCACACTCTCCATCGGGCTGATGCCGACCTGCATATCAATCACGCGCCCATCTTCATCAATCACCCAGAATGAGCGCGTCGTGACCGGTAATTTGATGAGTCCCAGGAGTGATATCCCCCAGGCATTGAGTTTTCCCAGGACCTCATGGCCGGTATCGGAGAGCAGGTCATAGGGCAGGTTCTTTTGTGCTTTCCATTCGCGCAGCTTGTCCTGACTGTCGCCGCTGATGCCCAGTATAACGGCATTGGCGGTTTCGATGCGCGGAAACTCGTCCCGGAAGCCGCAGGCCTGGTTATTGCAGCCAGCGGTGTTGGCTTTGGGGAAGGCAAAGATCACGACCTTTTTCCCCCGATAATCACTGAGTTTCACTTGCCTGCCGTCCTGGTTCGGCAATTCGAAATCCGGTGCTGGTTGACCAATCATGTGTCCTGTGTCCTTTGAATATCTCTTAAACCTATACAATAATTCTACATCATGACCGGTGAAATCTTGACAATTTTTCAGGCAATCCTCATGTGCGCTGTTGGTCGTTGTCAGCGGCATGGCATCGCCGCGCAAAAATCAATGCCTGAAATTCGGCGGCGTTTCTGGTGACTTTTGCTATGATGAGAGTACGCGGAACGTGTGAGAGGCATTTGTAATCATGTCCCAGACCCTGCAAGAAGAGTATTATCAGGCGTTGCTCGACAAGAATTCCGAATATGATGGAGTTTTCTACGCGGGCATCACGACCACCGGGATTTTCTGCCACCCCACCTGCCCGGCCAGAAAGCCTAAATTCGAGCATTGTATCTTTTTTGATACGGCTCAGGCGGCGCTGCTGGCGGGTTTTCGCCCCTGTAAGCGGTGTCGCCCCCTGTCCCACCCCAATCGTGAGTCGGAGATTGTGCAGCAGTTGGTCGGGGCGGTTGAAAACCAACCGGATAAGAAATGGCGGAGCGAAGATGTGCGGATGTTACACGTTGACCCTTCAACCGCCCGCCGTCAGTTTAAGAAACGGTTTGGCATGACGTTTATTGAGTACGCCCGGGCGCGGCGGTTAGGATTAGCCATGGAACAGATCAAGAATGGAAAACAGGTGATTGATGCCCAGATTGCGGCGGGCTACGAGTCAGGTAGCGGCTTCCGGGATGCCTTTGAGCGCATTATGGGGAGCGTCCCTTCCAACAGCGAACAGCAGCCAGTCCTAAAGGCGGCCTGGCTCGATACCTTGTTGGGGCCGATGGTGGCGCTTGCCAGTGAGGACAAGCTGCGCCTGCTGGAATTTGTAGACCGGCGCGGGTTGGAACGTGAAATTGAACGCTTGCGCCAGCATACCGGGGCGATCATCATCCCCGGTGACAACGAGCCGCTTCAGCAGATCAGGATGGAACTGCACGACTATTTCGCGGGGGAGTTGACCCACTTCAGCACGCCGGTTGCGATTGACGGCACCCCCATGCAAAACGATGTATGGGAAGCGTTGCTGCGTATTCCGTTTGGGGAAACCCGCAGCTATTCGGACATCGCCCTGGCGGTTGGGAAGCCGCCCACTGCCGCGCGGGCTGTCGCGCAGGCCAATGGCGCGAACCAGCTTGCCATCATCATTCCCTGCCACCGGGTCATCCGCAGCAGTGGCGACCTGGCTGGATATGCAGGGGGCGTGGCGCGGAAAAGTTGGCTGCTGCAGCACGAAAAATCGGTGGCGGCGGCAAACTAAGATGCGACTGCCGAAGGATGTAGGGGCGCAATAATGCAGTTTCACAATTAAACACGAAGAAAAAACGGGCGACCACGCCGGGTCGCCCCTACCGAATCTACCTGAAATGAGGGATATGTAGGGGTGCGATATATTGCGCCCGCACATTCGGAACACCGTGTTCATTTCTTAAAACGCATCAATGCCCGGCAGATGGCCGGTCTCGCCTTTTGGGGATTCATCCCTCGGCTTACTTGCTCACCCCTCACGCTTCGCCAGCAGCGCCAGCGCCACATCCCGGACAAGCGGGGTGCTGTGTCCATCTACGATGTGCTGAATCGTTTCGTCGGCCAATAACCGGGCGAGCAGGTCAAAATCCGCTGTATCTCCTGGTTGGCGGTAATCTGGCACGGGTGGGTAGTAGGCGTCCGCCACGAAAATGATCCCCTCTGAAGGGACGCGCACCACCGACGAATCCGGGGAATGTTGGCCGCCCACATGCTCAATATCCACGCGCAGATCGCCAAGATACAGGCGCATCCCCGCCGTAAACGTCATGGTGGGGACAATCACACGAAACCCGCGCCATTCGTCCATGACGCGGGCGATGTTCCTCAACCCAATCGCTCGTTCCGGCGTCTGCTGGATTTCATCTTCGATATAACTGTAGCTCCAGGGCTTGAGCGCCATCTCCTGCACGCGCTGGCGGCAGAGTTCATGAGCGATGGCCGGCGCGCCGAACACCTGCGCCCCGAAAAAGTGGTCAAAATGGCTGTGGGTATAGATGATATGGCGTACTGGCGGCGCGTTCAGTTCATCCAGCGCATTCAGGATGCTACGGGCATGATGTGGACTGTTGCCGCCATCCACCAGTACCGTCTGTCCCCCGGAGATGATGATACCGACATTCGGTTGCAGCTTTTCCGGGTCAGGATGGCAGGGAAACACCCAGGTCGAATCGGTCAGTTGCAGGACAGATGATTCCATAGATATGATTTACTTAGGAGCCATCCGCACCGCACCATCCAGGCGAATGACTTCACCATTCAGGTACGGATTTTCAATGATGGACTGCGCCAACTGCGCGTAATAATCCGGGTCGCCCAACTGGGCCGGGAACGGAATTTGGGACGCCAGCGACGCTTGCACTTCTTCCGTCATCATCGCCACCATCGGCGTCTTGAAGATGCCGGGGGCAATCGTCATCACGCGAATTGCGTTACGGGAAAGGTCACGGGCGATGGGCAGCGTCATCCCGACAATCCCGCCCTTTGAGGCAGAATAGGCTGCTTGCCCGATCTGCCCATCATAGGCTGCGACAGATGCCGTATTGATAATCACACCGCGTTCACCGGTTTCGCTCGGTTCGTTTTCCGACATCGCCGCCGCCGCCAGCCGCAGCACGTTAAATGTGCCAATCAGGTTGATTTTGATTGCCAATTCAAAAATATCGAGGGAATGCGCCCCGTTTTTGCTCAGCGTGCGCCCTGCTGTGGCAACTCCGGCACAGTTGATATTGATGTTGACCGCGCCGAACTCGGATTTCGCCAGGTCAACTGCCGCCTGAACCTGATCTTCGCTGGTCACATCGGTATGCGCGAAACGCGCCGAAGCGCCTAGTTCTGCCGCCATCGCCGCGCCACGTTCTTCGTCCCGGTCAAGAATAACAACCTTCGCCCCCTGTGCCGTAAAACGCCGGGCGCAGGCTGCCCCTAATCCGGACGCACCACCCGTAATGAGTGCGACCTTGCCTTTGAGTTCCATAAAAATCGCTCCTTGTTGATACGTGTCTTAACCCATATTAAATTCTTAACCGGCATTTTGCGCCCTCAACCGGTGAGGGCATGGCCGGTTTTAATCGGATGCGGGCTCGGCTTTCCGCTGGGCGATATAGGCGTTAATCGCATCAATGACCTCACGGACATGTCCGGCATTCTTCTCTCCCAACGCCTGCACCAGCCGTTCGAGCGTGTCGACCAGGATTTCGAATACATACGGCCCTTCGGACGGCGCAACATGCAGCACGGAAACCAGCGTTTCCTGTGCGCTTTCGATTTTGCCAAGTGCCAACCGTGACGTCAGCAGGTCGGCATAGGCCCAGTAGTTATCCACGTCGGCCTGGACTTCACCCTGTGCCAGTTGTTCCACCCGTTCATAAGTCTGAATCATGGCGCTCTTGTTTTTCGTTTGCAGGTAAAGCAGCGCCAGGTTGCTGAAGGCATAGGACGACTGCGGCGTGATGTCGGCGGCCTGTTCATAGGCATAAATCGCCTCCGTGATTTGCCCACGACGGCGGTACAGCCCACCGAGCGACCCCCACCAGGATTCGCCGTCATCATCCACCAGCTTAGGCGATGCCGTGAGCGCCTGTAACAGGTAGGATTCCGCCTGGTTGAGCGTCTGGTTACGCTCTGTGCCGTCCGACATTTTCTCGCCGAGCCGCCGGTAGACATAGCCCAGTGCGGCCAGCGCCGGGGCGAAATCCTCTTCGATCTCCAGCGCCTCATTCAGGAATTTCTGCGCTTCGTCCAACTGCCCGGACTGGGTATAGACATAGCCCAGGCGATAACAGGCGATCAGGTTCGAGGGGTCGAGTTCCAGCGCGCGGTGATAGGTGTTAATCGCGCCGCTGAAGTCCTGTGAACGGTACTGGCGCTCACCCAACGGCATGAATGACATCGCCAGATTCGCTTTGGCGGCCTTCTCCCGTTGCTCTTCAATGGTGTGTCGTAATTCCTCACGGATAGCGTCGAGTTGTGCCTCGCGGGCGTCCATTTCTTCGGAAAACCGTTTCTGCGCCTCCGCTAACTCTTCCTGCACACGCTGGCGGGCTTCCCCCAGGTCTTTTTTCACATTTTCGCGGGTTTCATCCACCTGGGCGCGGGCATCGTTCAGGCCCTTGAAGCCGACGAAACCACCCACCACCGCTAGGATGGTGCCGAGGATCGTCATGATCGAAACGACCAGGCCAACCCCTTCAAAAATCCCCAGGATATTCACCGCGCGGTCAAACTCATAACGGGCTTCTTCACCAGCGGTGGTCACTTGTTGAATGATTTCGTTCAGCTCGTCTTGGGCTATTGGCGTCGGTTCGGCTTCCGCTGCCGTGTCCTGGGCAAATGCTGCTGGCACCCCGACGAGCAGTAGCCCGATTACCAGAATAATTCCAACTAAGCGCCGCATAATGCTGCACTCCTGATTATTTTGAACACATGGTTTGATTATAACAACATTGGTGGGGCAGGAAAACCTGAATCACAAACTGTTGCACGACGCATCGTCAAACTTTTCTGGCCGCTGGCTTGTTGCACATTAGCTGATTAGCTTTCCAACATCTTGGGTTTTCTGGCTAACGAGCTATCTTTTCCTGATACTTTCACTGTCCACCAAATGAGGGGGAGTCCAGACCACTGACGGCTGAAAATTGATGGCTGAAAGCTGAAAACTTCTTAATGCTTCTTTAAGCGCTATCTCACCGCCCCCCCAAATTTACCAGTTAGCGTATAATGAGGTTGTTATTGTGTCGGCTGGGGATGTCTTCGGGCATTCCTTGTGAGTCAGAATTGGGAGTGAAATTTTGAGAAAGCAACTTCTTTTTGTGCTGGCAGTGGTGAGTCTGGTGCTGGTGGTGCTGCCTGTCGCCGCGCAGGACGCGATGCCCCCGGCCAAGATCGTGAACGACGAAGGTGGGCCGGTATCCGTAACCGGTTCCGTGAACTATACCAACCTCACCTTTACCATCGGCGTGGCCGAACCCCTGGTGATCCTGGAAGACCAGGCCGGGTTCGTAGACCGCAATATGGGTTTCCTGATGCCGGAAGAATCGCAGGTTCTCGGTCAGATTACCTCCGATTTCTACACCTCGCCCTTCACCTACAGTATCGAACTACCGATTGAGCCGCGTGCCAGCCTGCGCGACGTGGATAACAACGACCAGGCCGATACCGGCGTGATGATCTACGCGATTGCTTACTGGTCAAACACCTGGGGCGATCCATACCTGGAAGCCCGTGACCTGTTCGGCGGTGGTTGGTCAGGTGCGTATGCCTCAACCCGGGTTGACCAGAACCCCTCCGGGAAAGCTGAAGTACTGGGTGGCAGCTACCTCGTGTATGCCCCGGATGACCAGCAGGGTTTCCCCAGCGGCTTCGGTCCTGATGGCAAACTCTTTACCGGGGATGAGCCGGTGGTACAACTGCCGCAGGGGTATACCATCGTGAATATGGATACCGATCCCTTTACGTTTGATCGTTCCCGGTATCCGGTCATTGACCTGATTGAAGGCGAAGGCGCGGAACAGGTGGATTTCTCCGACCTGAGCTATACCGACGCTTTTGATGCGATGGTGGATATGTTCCGCAAGGAATATGCCTACACCGACTACAAACACATTGACTGGGATGCGCTGTGGCAGGAATACCGCCCGCGTTTCGTGGAAGCGGACGCCAACCAGGATTCCCAAGCGTATGTACTGGCGCTGCGGGATTTCTACTGGCAAATTCCCGATGGTCACATGCGTTTCCCACTGACCCAGCAGACGATTGACCTGTTTACACAAGAAACCGACGGCGGTCTGGGAATTGCTATGAGTGAACTGGATGATGGCCGGGTGATCGTGGATTACCTGGGTGACGGTACGCCCGCTGCCAACGCCGGAATCGAACTGGGTGCAGAGATACTGGCGATCAACGGACTGGCGATTCAGGAAGTCATCGCCAACAATGTCCCCTGGTCATCCCCTTTCAGCGCCCCGCATGTCCTGCGGTTGCAGCAGTTACGCTATATCACCCGCTTCCATGTGGGCGATACGGTGTCGCTCAAGTACCGTAATCCCGGTTCGGATCAGGTCGAAGCGGTTGACCTGGTAGCCGTGAATGAACGGGATAGTTTCGCTTCCTCATCCTTTAATACCGGGCTGACCGGTGTGGAACTGCCCCTGGAATATCATCTGATTGCCCCAGGGCTGATGTACGTGAAAATCTACAGCTTCTTCGATAACGATCTTCTCTCGATTCAGTTGTGGGAACGTATGATTACCGCCATGAACGACAACCAGATTCCGGGGTTGATTATTGATATGCGGCAAAACGGCGGTGGCAATGGCTTCCTGGCTGACCAGATGGCGGCTTACTTCTTTGATCAGCCGTTGGAAGTTGGCAACGGCGCAGCCTATGACCAGAGCCTGGGCGAGTTCTACAGTGATCGTGACCGCCTGTCCCGTTACTATCTGCCCCCACAGAATCTGCGGTATAGCGGCCCGATTGCTGTCCTGGTGGGGCCGAACTGCAACAGCGCCTGCGAGTTCTTCTCTTACGATATGACGCTGCAAGACCGTGCGGCGATTGTCGGGATGTATCCAACCGGTGGGTTGGGCGGCGGCCAGACCTTCTTCATCATGCCGGATGGCCTGGTGCTGCAATTCTCGTCGGTGCGTAACCTGGATGCGAATGACAACATCATCGTGGAAGGGACAGGCGTACCGTTGGATGTGAAAGTCCCGGTCACGGAGGACACGCTGTTTACTACCGACGATGTGATCCTCGACTATGGGGTGAACTACCTGCTGGGGCAGTAACGGCGGGTTTTTGCGGGATAAGTTGTAGGGGCATGATCTATCATGCCTCTACCCTGAAACTGCATTAGGGGCAACAAAGGGGATAGCTGCCAGAGCCATTCGGACACGCTATCCCCTTTTGGATTCGGCTTATCCTGCCCGGATTCAGCCCCCGCTTGCCCCCTCAGCGACAAAGGCACGCCGGAGCGTCGTTTTCATCCAATCAATATACTGAGCATTCGACCAGCCACACTCAACGGTCAACTGCTCCCAATGGCTGACGGACAGCATGGCCCACAGCATTTCAATCGCCTCGTTTGGAGTCCACACCGGAGCGAGGATGGCTTCATGGGCAAGTGTCTCAATAATCGCTTGGCAGGCATCGCGTAAGCAGCCCATACGGTCGTCCCAGGCTGCTGCTGTCGCTTCGTCGGTATCACGGGTACTGAGCATCACTTTCGCCAGTCCGTAAATCTCCGGGATGTAGTTCCCCCAAACCTCGACACTCGATTCCAGAAGCGCGATGCCTGCGGCTCCTGTGAGTTGACCGAGACGTTCATCAAGCCCGTTGACCTCATCCACATAGCGCAACGTCGCAATCATCAGTTCAGTCCGTGAGGCGAAGTGAAGATACAGCGCCTGCCGTGAAATGCCGACTGCTTTCGCAATGTCACTCATATTGACACCCTGGCCGTGATGCTCTTCCATCAATTGCCAGGTAGTCACGAGGATTCGTGTTCGCGTATCGGTTTTTTCTTGGGAATTTATGTTTTTACTTGACATGCTGTCAAGCGTAATCTATACTGTGCAATATGTCAACTTGACACCGTGTCAAGTTGACAAGGAAAGGGAGAGGATCGTGGTAGAAAACAGGTCAGGTCAGCGCATTCTGGTGGCGTATGCCAGCCATTTTGGTACAACGGCTGGGGTCGCACAGGCCATTGGCGAGACATTACGCCAAAAAGGGAATACAGTGGAAACGAAATGGGTCACGGACGTACAGAACTTGGATGGCTACGATGCGGTGGTCATTGGCAGCCCCATCCGGTATGACCACTGGATGGCTGAGGCGAAAGAATTCGTAACAGTTCATCAGAACGAATTGAGCCAGCGCCCGGTAGCCTACTTCTTCACCTGCCTGACATTGGCTAGGAGGACAGAAAGAACTGAACAACAGGCGATGGCATACGCCGACAAATTATATGTGCTGACTCCTCAGGTTCAGCCGGTGAGCATTGGGCGTTTTGCCGGTGTTCTGGATTACAGCAAAATGTCGGTTGTCCTGCGTCTGCTGGCAAAAGTTTTTTCTGCCATAGTGAGAATCCCGGAAGGTGACTATCGAGAATGGGATGCGATCCGCTTATGGAGTGAAAACACCCATCTGACACTCTCCGCGTAAAAGGAGATGGCCTACAGTTGTCACCCGGAAATCCTACAATCAATCTCCCAGCGCCGCCAGCAGGCGTGGCATGATCTCACCGGACGGGCCGTCCAGTTTGATATCGGCTATCCGCGTGATGGCGGAGTAATCCGGGTTGATTTCAATGAGGGTCGCCCCGGCATGGCGGGCGACTCCCGGCAGACTCGCGGCGGGTGAAACCAGCCCCGATGTACCGATCACCAGCATCACATCGGCGCGTTGGCTGGCAAGCATTGCGGTCTGAAGCTGGTCGCCCGGCAGCATCTCCCCATACCAGACGACATTCGGGCGCACCCAACGCCCACAGTGCGGGCAGGCGGGTGGGCCATTCTCCTTATCCCACTCCAATTGGGAAACGTCAATCAGCGTGGGGCTGCCCTGGCAGTCGAAGAAGCACTTACTCTCCGCGATGTTGCCGTGCAGGTGAATCACATTCGTGCTTCCGGCCTGTTCGTGCAGGTCGTCCACGTTTTGGGTGATGACCGGCAGACCGGGGAAACGGCTTTCCAGCGCCGCCAGCGCATCGTGACCGGGGTTCGGTTGGGCGGTACGCACCAGGCCGCGCCGGTACTCGTACCAGTCCCACACAAGTTTGGGATTCTTCCGAAACGCGCCGGGAGTCGCCAGCTCCATCGGGTCATATTTCGCCCACAGCCCCTCGACTGCATCCCGGAAGGTTGGCACGCCGGACTCTTTGCTGACGCCTGCGCCGGTCAGTACCGCCGGGCGCTGGCTGTTCCGCAGCCGCTCCGCCGCTCGCTGAATCAGATCATGTTGTGCTGTGTCACTCACAAACCAGTTGCTCACTTTCCGCGTGGCGAATTCCTACGCGATCCCCAGGAAATCCACAATCACCGCACCCATGCGCCGGGCTGCTGCCGGGGTGATGTGCATCCCGTCAAACGACCAGGTAAACCCGCCGCGCTCCCGTTCGCGCTCGTAATCCGACCAACCGGCCCGTGCCCGTTTACCGATCAGCCCAATATACTCCTCGGTGACGGGCGGGTGATGTGACTGTGTTCCTGGTGGGAAATATGCTGTCAGGTCAAGCACCGGCACATTCAAGGCGCGGGCTTCTTCCGCCGCCAGCGCGTTAAACATCTGGAGCGTCTCCGCCAGTTCGCCGCTGTATTCGGTGCTTTCCAGTCCCACCCAGGTCTGAATATAGTGCAACTGCAAGCGGGTCAGCAGGTCGCGGTAGCTGCGGGTGAACAGATCGGGCGTCATCCGGCCATCCGGCGCGCCGTGCGTCAGGCGGTAGTAGGTGCGCACACCGGGCTGGCTGTAGGAGATGGCGTCGTTGCCGCCCGTCATCACAAAAACGCCGTCCGGTTCCAGCGCCAGCATGTCATCCAGGCGGGCGAGCAGATTGATTACTGTGTTTCCGCCGATGCCCGCGTTTATCACCTCATGAGCGGGCAGCAACTGCGCGACTTCATCCACGAAGTTGCCGCCATAGCCGCCCCAGGTCAGGCTATCGCCCATAAAAACCAATCTCATGTTATGCCTTGCTCCCGTAAAAAGGTGAGAATCAGGTCGGCAAACTGCGTCGCGCCGCCCTCCGTCAGGTGGATACCATCGAAGGTATAGGTATAGCCGCCCGCGTCCCGCAGGTGGTCATACGGGCTGCTGTTGAGTTTCGTTTCCGCGATCTTGCGGAAATGCCCGATGCCCATCGCTGGGCGTTCTGGAATGTCGTCCGGCACGAGCGCCGCGAACAGGTCGAGTACCGGCACATCGCGCTCCTGACAAACTATCACCGCCTGCGCGTTGAACTGCCGCACCGCCTTGACCAATGCCGGGCGGTACTCCACTGGCGGCAGCGCCAGCCAGACCCGGTGGATTCCGGCGGCAGACAGTTGCACCAACAGCGCCTGCAGATTCGTGTGGAAGTCTTCTATAGTGACGATTCCACGCGGCACATGCTTACCCAGGCGGAAGTAAGGCCGCGCCCCCGGTTCGCTGTAAGCTGTCGCATCATTGATGCCCACCAGGATCAGCACGCCGTCCGGTTGGCGGGCGATCACGCCACTTTCGACGCGCTGGCGCAGGTTCAGGATGGTATCACCGTTTACCCCGGCGTTGATAATCTCATGGCCGGGCAGCGCCGCCGCGATTTTATCCACGTAATTGACGCCATACGTGCCGGCAGTCAGGCTGTCTCCAAAAAATACAATGCGCACGTTCAGTTGACTCTTTCAGTTATCAATAGTTGGGTTTAGCAGTGCGAATACGTCTTAAATAGATAATCAGCCCCGCAAAAAGCAGCACGAGAAGTGTGAGGATTATCTTCCCCCCGGTTGTCGCCCATGCCGCGAGTATCAATTCTTTGACCGCAACAAGAATAATCAGGATGGCTGAATAGATGTAGCTCCAGCGTGTAAACTCATGTCCGCAACGGTTGTCAATCATCTTCGATACGCCGTTCAGTTCCCAGAACCAGCCCCAATCACGATAACTGGCGATGATGACAAGAACACCGACTATAATTGGAAAAACGCTGCTGATAACCATGACCGTCTGCCTGAATGCTGTTTACGACTCGCTAATTTATTATACCTTGATCGCCATGTCCATTCAGTCGCCGGTTGAGCAGGTTGTTCTGCCCCTTTTCTCATCCAAAATACTTACGCACCGCCCGAAGCATGGTACACTACGGGGTATTCCACCGGGATGCGACCTGACGATACGAGGTGCAAAACGCCATGCACATGAACAAATCCATTTCTATCACATTTATGAGCGGCCCGGATGATGGCAAAGTGCTGTCTTTCGAGCAACCGGAGGTGGGCGAGGAACGGGTGCTGTTGATCGGGCGGCGCGAAGGGTGTGATATTCACCTGCCGTCTGATAACCAGGCTTCCCGGCTGCACGCCCGCCTGTTGTACGCCGCGATTCCAGTGACAGCCAGCGACTCAGTCGCCGACCCGTTTATCCTCTCCTTCTGGCTGGAAGACCGGGACAGCCGTAACGGCACGTTTCTTGAAAACAACCAGAATCAGATCACCGGGAAAGTCAGTCTGCGTCCCGGCACGCTGTTCCGCGTCGGGCGTACCTGGCTGCGGTTGGATGTGCCCCTGCCCCTGGACGATCTGCCCTTCTAGGCAGGCTTGCGACTATTTTCAAGACGGGCGCACGCCAGGCGCCCCGACAAATCGTTGGATTTCCTTGAATGACTCTACTCGAATTCATACTACAGGGCGGCCTGCTCGGATTATCGGCGGGTCTGCTGCCCGGCCCGTTCCAGGGCTATCTGATTAACACCACGCTGACACAGGGCTGGCGGCGCAGCATCCTGGTGATTTTCGCGCCGCTGCTGACCGACGGCCCGATTATTGTGCTGATGGTCGTCCTGCTCAAGCAGCTTCCGCCGGAAGTCATCCGGGCGATCCAGCTTGTCGGTGGGGTGTACCTGCTATGGATTGCCTACGGCGCGTGGCGGCAGTTTCGCGCGAATGTCACCATCGGCGCTGCGGAGTCCGTTCCAACTGGGCGCAGTACCCTGCTCAAGAGCATGATGATGAACTGGCTCAGTCCCGGCCCGTACATCTTCTGGGGGACAATTACCGGCCCGCTGCTGGTACAAGCGTTGTCGCAGTCGGTCTGGCATGGCGCGGCGTTCATGCTGGCGTTTTACGGCGTGTTTCTGGGTGTGCTGGCGGCGCTGGTGGTGGTCTTTGACTTGATGCGGCGGCTTGACCCGCGTGTCACCCGCCTGCTGATGCTGGCGACGATTGGCGTCCTGGTGTACTTCGCCCTGCAACTGATTTTTGGGATAGGTTAAAAGAGGAGGAAACATGGATTTCGGCGAACAAGTCCGTATCACGTTTGATGCTTATTCCCATTATCTGCTGCTGTTAGGGATATGGGGTGGCGCGGTCATCGTGGCGCTCATGCGCTGGCGACAGCATCCGCGTGTCTCGCTATTGGTCGTCGTTGGGTTGGTGATTCTGGCGTTGCAACTGGTCGTTCAGACCTATATTTCGGTGTGGCTGCCGATCAACATGAGCGAAGAAGGCCAGAGCGCGGCACAAATCGGGTTGGCGCTGCGTGACATCGGAATCGTGAATATTCTGATTACCTCATTAGCATGGATTTTGATTATGGTGGCGCTATTCGGTTGGCGGGGTAAGGCACTGGCTGCCCGCGCCGAATCGGAAGATGGCGTGATCCGTGAACTATAAGCCGGAGTATCTCTACCTGACGACCACCGGCTGGAAAAGCGGCCAGCCCCACGAAATCGAAATCTGGTATGTGACACAGGCAGGCCGCTATTACGTGGTGGCGGAACGGGGCGAACAAGCCCATTTTGTCCAGAACATCCGGCACAACCCCACAGTGTCGTTCTATGTGGCGGGTGCGCGTCATGCGGGACAAGGGCGCATGGTAGACCCCACTGCCGAACCAGAACGCGCCGCCGCCGTCCGCGCGCTGATGGACGCCAAATATAATTGGAGCGAGGGCGTGATTGTCGAGCTGACCGCCACGCCCTGATGGAACTGCTTCAGGAAAAACGTCTTTACCGCTTGGTGTCCTCGTAGGTAGTGGCCGCGCCCACCACAAAGCCAATAATCAGGCACACCAGCATCCCCACCAGCCCCAGGAGTTTCCAATCGCCTTCCAGGAAAATCTGCCCGGCGATCAATGGGAACAGGCCGACCACGAACCCGGCAATTGCCCCTTTCCAGCGCGACGGCAGGACTTCGTATATCTCAAGCGGGAGCGGTTTCTGCGTTTTCTTCTTGATCTCTTTGCCACGTTTGGCGTGCGCCGCCCAATCATAGCCGCGAATCTTCGACTCGCCAGGGCTGCGCTGGTTAATCTGCGCGTCGCGCAGCCGTTGGATGCGTTCACGCTCTTTGTTACTGCTCATCATTCTGCCTCATCACACAGGGTTGCCCATAAAAGGGCATCCCAATACGACTGTTTTCAGGCCGGAACCCCGATTCTTATCCGTAAAATCCCATTTATGTTTTACCTCACCCCTACTCGTTGCGGTTCGGAAGGGGTGAGGTCAATTCAATGAATTTACTGATAGGCTTACGCCCCACCCGGCGCGGGCGTGGGTGTGCGGGCTTCCAGTTCCGTCACGCGGTTCTGTACGAAGGTGCTGGCATTCGCCCCCGCCAGTTCCAGGTAGCGGCGGTAGTTCGCCAGCGCGTCATCCGGGCGGTTGAGGTCATAATAGGTGTTCCCCAGTCCCCAGTAGGCGTTGGCGTAATTCGGGTTAATCTGGATGGCGATCCGGTAATCGGTTACGGCTTCTTCATAATGCCCCAGGTTACGATTGGCGATGCCCCGGTTGTTATAGGCATACAGGTAATTCGGGTCGAGCAGAATAGCCTGCGTGTAATCCGCCACCGCCCGTTCGTAGTCGTCCATAGCGGCGTAGGTGATCCCCCGGTTGTTGTAATGTGCCGCTGTGGGTTCCAGTTCAATCGCCTGGTTGTAATCTTCCAGCGCCAGATCATACTCGTCGATGTCATAGTAGGCATTACCCCGGTTGGTGTATCGCAGCGCCGAGGGTGCAATCTCAATTGCACGGTTGTAGTCGACAATCGCCGCATCGTAGTTATCGAGGTTGGTATAGGCCAGTCCCCGGTTGGCATAAGCCGCCGCATACAGGGGATCCACCTCAATTGCGGCGGTGTAATCGGCAATCGCCAGATCATACTCGCCCTGGTTGTAATACAGAATCCCCCGGTTGTTGTAGGGCGTAGTCAGCGGGTCATACCCGTACAGAATCGCCGAGGTATAGTCCGACAGCGCCGCGTCATCGTTATCCAGGCGTTCATTTACCAGCCCTCGGTTGTTGTAGGCACGGGCATATTCCGGGTCAAGCGCGATGGCCTGGTTGTAGTCCGCCATAGCACTCTCATTATCGCCCTGTCGGTAGTAGGCCCAGCCCCGATTGTTATAGGCGGCGGCGTCTTCCGGGTCGAGTTCGATCGCGCGGTCATAGTCAGCAACGGCCAGGTTGTAGCTGCCGATTTCAGAATAGGCCAGTCCCCGGTTGAAGTAGGCGAATTGGTAGTTTTCATCCAGCCGCAGCACGCGGGTGTAGTCAGTAATGGCCTCGTCGTAGCGCCCCATCGCGTAGTAGGTTCGTCCCCGGTTATGGTAGGCCAACACATATTCCGGGTCGAGCCGGATGGCGGCGTCAAAGTCGGGTATCGCTTCCTCGTAGCGCCCCAGGTTCCGTAGTGAACTGCCCCGGTTGTTATACGCCAGTGGGTCGGCAGGGTTCAGTTCCAGCACGCGGTTATAGTCCAGGACGGCGCGTTCGTGTTCGCCAATGTCGGCATAGGCCACGCCCCGGTTGTTATAGGCATTCAGATATTCCGGGTCATATTCCAGCGCGGCAGTATATTCGGCAATCGCCTGCTTGGTATCGCCCTGCGCGCGGTAGGCATTGCCCCGGTTGTAGTAGGCACTGGCATAGGTCGAGTCGAGTTCAATCGCGCGGTCATAATCCAGAATCGCACGCGGGTATTCCCCCAGGTCGGCATACGCCACGCCCCGGTTGTTATAGGCAATGGCATAATCCGGGTTAATTTCCAGCGCAGTGGTGTAGTCCGCGATAGCGCGTTTGGTGTCGTCCAGGTGGTAGTAGGTCAGGCCGCGATTGTTGTAGGGCTGGTGCAGCGCGGCATTATTCAGTTCAATCGAACGGGTGTAGTCGGCGATGGCGCGTTCGTACTGCCCCAGTGCATCATAGGCGCGTCCCCGGTTATTGAAGGCCGTCGCGTAGGCGGCGTCATCTTCAATCGCCCGGTTAAAATCGGCCAGCGCCCGGTCATAGTTGCCCATGTTGTAGTAGGCCAGCCCACGATTATTGAACGGCCACGCCTGTGGGTCATGATTCAATTCGAGGGCGGTGGTATAGTCGGCAATCGCGGACTCGTATTCGCCCATGTTGGCGTAGGCGATTCCCCGGTCATTGTAGACGCGCGGGTCGCGGGGATCAATTTCGAGCGCCTGGTTAAAAACGGCAATCGCCTCTTCGTTGTTCCCGGCGTCGGCCAGGGTGTTGCCTTCGTCAATCAGATCGTTTACCCGCTGATTATTCTGCGCCAGCACAGGTAGTGCTGTCGCCGCCAGCAGTGTCACCGCCAGCAATACAAACCATTTCCGCATCTTGTGTATTCCCCTTTTTATCTGAAAACCGGGCGTGTTGCTTCCTCATACGACCAGTTTATCATATAACAGTTCCTGGTTGAGATTCGGCAGGACGGTTTCGGGAGTTTGCAGCGTCAGTGTAGCCGCTGTCACGCCCAGGCGCATCGCTTCATCCAGCGGCACTTCGTTGAGCAGGCCGAAGATCACCGCCCCGGTGAGTGCATCGCCCGCGCCGGAGGCATCCACCACCTGGGTATTGATGGCGCGGATAAAGCCACTGCTGCTGCTATCGGCGTAGGTGAGACCCTTTTCGGCCAGGGTGACGACGGCGATTTTTGCGCCTAAGCCCACCAGCTGCCGGGCGGCACTAATGGCGGTGTCCTGGTCATGGGCCGGGTTTTCCAGGCCGCAGAGGGCGGTGGTTTCCCCGGCATTGGGGGCGACGAAATAGAGTTGGGAAATATAGGGACAGAGTTTCGCGGCCAACGCAGGCGTGGTCGGGTCGGCGCACACCCGTACCTTATGCCGTGCCGCCAGTTCAAAGACAGTGTGCAGCGCGTCTTCCGAAAGCGTGGTATCAATCACCACCATCGCGGCATCCGCCAGGAGTGGCTCATGCTCTAACAGGTAGTCCCGGTCAATCATGTTGATGACGGCAAAATCACCAATGGCAACCTCTAAATCGCCTTCCGGGGTGAGCAGCGCCATGTAGGTGCCGGTACGGGCGTTTTCCACGATCCGAGCATGAGTACAGTCGATCCCGTTGTCCTCACAGTAATCCAACACGCGATCCCCTTCGGCATCATCACCTACCGCCGTAATCAGAATCGTCTCAATTTCCAGACGCGCCAGGTTTTCCGCAATGTTTCGCGCCACACCACCGGCACGGTTGCGTACCCGTCCCAGATTGGGGACGCCCCATTCAAGCGGTGCTAAGGGCGTGCCTTTGATGTCAACCCCCGCTGAACCGATAACCAGTACGTAGCCCTCGTCCATCATGCCCTCCCGATTCTCGGTACTCGAACGAATACGCTTCATGGTATGTAACGCAAGTAAGCTCGCCGAGGGATAAATCCCTTGGCTAAGGTAAAACCAAGTCCACTAAAGGGACTCTTTCTGCTACACCAGCTGAACCCCTTTAGCGGGTTTGGAAGGCATTGCCGGGCATTTTAATGCACGGCAGACGGCCTATTCTGACAATGTGTCTTGACAATCTACCCCTAAAATGGGTGGATTATGCTTTAACTTGCTGTATATGGGACTCCCAGAAGGACATCCCCGCAAATCTACCGCTGGGTGACGGCTCGCAGCCGATGTTCCAGTTCGCTGAGCATGACGGCGGTTGCGCCCCAGACCTTGTGGCCGTTGACGGCGTAGAACGGAATCAGGATGTCCGTGCCGTTTCTCACCCAGGTTTCCTGTGATTTATACCGTGTATCGAACAGGGCGTCCACTGAAAGGTATAGAACTTCCGCGACTTCGGCGGTATTGGGGCGGAAAACCGGGCGTTCCGGTAATGCCCCGACAGTGGGGAACACCTGGAAATTGCTCGGCGGGATATACAGCGGGGAGAGTTCGCCCAACACCTGAATCGGGGCATCACACAGCCCCAGTTCCTCACAGGTTTCGCGCAGCGCCGTCTCCGTGAAGGAGTCGTCCTGGGGGTCACGACTGCCACCGGGGAAACTGATCTGTCCGCTGTGGCCGCGCAAGTGGTCGGTGCGGCGCGTCAGCACCAGGTTCAGCCCGGCGGAATCCGGGAAGAGCAGCACCAGCACCCCGGCCTGACGGGGCTGGACACCGGGCGGAGGCCGCATCCCGCGCCCTTCAGGAGCCATTTTCAACTGCGCTGACGCCGAATCAAAGCCCGGCAGGTGCAGCGCATCCTGAATATCCTTCAGGCTGACATGCTGAGGTGGCATTCGCCAATCTCCACTTCGCTCAAGGATGGTGGGTTCAACCGCAGTGTTCTGCGGGGTAATGCATACGGTTCCAACGATCAGGATTTAGGAGGGATGCGCCCTACATTATAACCCAACTTCGTGAGGGCTTTGGCCGCCGCCTGTGCGATGGTCGTATCCCCTTCAAATCGCCGGGTGTTGTCGTCCTGTAATTTGAGGAGGTAGGCTACCGCCCGCTGGTCGCCTAACTGTTCCATCGCCAGAATCGCGCTGCGCCGTACCAGGACATCACCCGTCTGTACAGCGTCCGCAATCAGGCTGAAGCGGTCATGTCCCAGCATCGTCAGGGCATAGGCCGCCCATACCTTTAATTGGGGATTGTTCTCTTTGAGCAACGGCAGAATATAGGGAACGGCGCTGTTGTCACCAATCGCGCCCAGCGCATTCGCCGCCGCGCCGCGCACGCCCACATGCTCATCGCGCAGGGCATCAATCAGCGGCTCTATTGCTCGCGCATCGCCCACCCGTCCCAGCAGGTAGGCGACGAACTGCCGCAGCTGCACATCGTCACTTTGCAGCAGGCGGATCGCGCCTTCAATATCCGGAGTCTGGTTGTCGTTCGGTGGATTGTCGCCGGGGAAAGGGACTGTCATTCTGCACCGCCGCGTTTGTTTTCGTGCGCCAGCGCTCGCAGTTGGGCAATCGCGCCGGGTTCACGCAGGAGAACATCGCAGAGTAGAATGGCATGGACATCCATCGCCAGAATGGTCTCCACATCCGCGAGCGTTTTGAGACCGTCCATCACCATCACGCGAGTATGGGAGGGAATCATGGCGCGCAACCGAGCGATGAGGGTCGGGTCATAGGTATCTGTGTGGGGATTATAGCTGCTCAGGCCGATTACATACGGGCTGAGGGCCAGCGCGGAATCAAGCTCGTCCTCATCATGCACCTGCACAATCGCCGTCATACGGTTGCGATGGGTGGCGGAAACCAATGTCCGTAACTGCGCTGGCTCCAGCACCGTCGCAGAAAGCACCAGCGCCGAAGCACCAGCAGCTCGAACCTCCACAATCTGGTATTCTTCAAGGATATAGTCCTGGCTAATGACTGGGACCTGTACCGCCCGCGACACCAGTACCAGGTCATCCAGCCCGCCTTCATAAATGGTGGCGTCGGTGAAAATCCCAACGGCATCCAGCCCGGCCTGGGTGAAACGCAGCGCCAGCCCAACCGGGTCATAATTCTCTTCCATTTTACCTGTTTGGGGCAGCCGGTAGCGGATCTGCCCGATGAGCATCACCGGGGAATCCTGGCTGACCGTATTCAGCACTGGCTGAGGCCGTTTTTGCATACTTGCCAGCGCCCGCACTGCCTCAATGGGGGTCTTCGCCATCCGTTCTTTGAGATAATGCCGCTTGGCAGCGAGAATTGTTTCAACTTGCGGTTCTAGTTCCTTTGTCGCCATATCGTCTGCGGTCTACCCCGGCAGGGCAGCCACCGTCAACTCCTTCACCGTGAATGATTGCATACCTAACAACCGGCAATATACTGTCGCCATCGTCATTCGGCCTTTTCTATTCTAATGCTTTTCTGGGCTTTTGTGGCTATTTTCCTGCTGGTTTACGGTTTGTCTTTCGTTTAATTGCGGGTCTTGTGCTAAACTATGATCGTGTGTAGCCTGTTTTTTGCCGTGTGGCTCAGCCCTGGACGGGCTGTGATGAGCCGGGGAAAACCCGCATACAACCTGTTGGATATTCTATACTGCCAGAAGGATAGACCATTCTTGGAACTTTCACACGACCAGGTACGCGACATCGCGGAACTCGCTAAATTAGAACTTACAGAGGCCGAAGTCGCGCTCTACGCAGACCAGCTTTCTCACATTTTGCAGTATTTCGAGCGCCTGCAAACGCTGGATACCTCGGCAATCGAACCAACGGCCTCGGTACTCCCTTTGAAAAACGTGTTCCGGCCTGACCTCGCCGGAGCAGCGCTGTCCCCGGAGGATGTGATCGCCAACGCGGCGGATACCGAGGATCATCAGTTCCGTGTGAGTGCGGTGCTGGGGGATGCGTAATAACCAGACCCGACGGAACCCTGTTTTTCGACATATCGCTGATAGGTGAACTGATGGCAAACAAACGTTTACTGATTATCGAAGATGATTACGATGTCGCTGAAATGCTGGTGATGTATTTTATGTCCCACCAGTATGAAGTCTACCATGCCGATTCCGGGGCGATGGGCGTTGAGATGGCGCGGGCGAAATTTCCACAGCTCATTCTGCTGGATGTTATGATGCCGGATATTGACGGCTACGAAACCTGCTCACTGATCCGTCACATGGCGCTGACCAAATACATCCCAATCATCTTTCTGACCCAGCGCGACGAACGAGCGAACAAGGTCAAGGGGCTGGAATTGGGGGCAGACGATTATGTCACCAAGCCGTTTGACATTGACGAACTGCGGCTGCGGGTTCAGGGCGCAATCCGCCGCGCCACCCGCGAAAGCCTGCACGAACCGCGTACTGGCTTGCCCACTGGCTCGCTGGTTGAAGAGGAAATTGCCCGCCATCAGAACAGCGACAAGCCTTTCCAGCTCATTTATCTGGACGTGAGTAACTTCACGGTTTACAGTGAGGTGTATGGGTTTGTGGCCGCGAACGAGGTGTTCGGGTTCGCTGCTCGCACCATCCAGCAAACCCTGGCCGATCAGGGGTCGCCGAATGATTTTATCGGCGTGATTGACGACCATTTTGTGATGATCACGTATGTGCAAAAACCGGGCGATCTGATTCGCACGATTCAGACGCAGTTTGTCGAAGGCGTTAAGCCGTTTTATTCCTTCGCGGATATTGAGCGCGGTGGACTCATGCTGAATACCGACACAGATGAGGAACACTTCTATGCGTTCATGACTCTGTCTCCCCTGGACGCCCAGGTCTAGCCTGAGAGAAGTGGCGATGGCGCTTCCGCGTAAACCACGCTTACTGTTTGAAAAGAGCATCAACCGCCGCCTGTACTTCCGCCGTTTTGTCTGGTCGCTGCTCGCGGCTGTCGCGGCGCTGGCGGCTTTTTTTATCCTGGATTCTCCGGCGGCGCAGGGCATCGCCGACGCGCAGTTAAGCCGCATCGGGCGGGTGATTACGCTGGTCGGTGCGCTGCTGTTCGGGCTGCGGGCAGTGGTCAACCTTTGGTATGGACTGCGCCGTCGCACCGAAACGCTGCGGTTTTATGACCGGGGTTTTGTCTGGCAGCAGGGGCAGAAGGAATACAAGTACAAATGGTCACACTTGCACAGCTATCGTGAAAGTGGTGGCGGGTTGTACCTGGGGAAGTGGGTGCTTTACCAGTGGGGCGGTAGCCGCTTCGTCATGCGTGACCGGCGTGTCTTTACCGTGACTGGCAAATATGGCAACCTGCGCCGCTTTAAGGAGGTCATGCGGCGTTACCCAGCGCATGTGACTGGCATCCGCATGGGACAGACGTTGCGCCAGGAAAAGCCGATTCGCCTGCATAAGCAGTTGACCGTGTGGCCGGGCGGTATTCAGGCTGGTAAGCAGGAAATCCCTTGGTCGGAAGTCGAGGTCAGCCTGAAACGCGGCCAGTTAGCGGTGCTGCAAAAAGACGCAAAAGGGCGCTTCAAAACGGTAAAGCGTTATCGTGCCAGCCGGGTTGATAACGTCGGCGGCTTCCTGGAAGTTGCGCGCGCCACCATCCCCACCCACCAGCGCGAACGGTTTCAAAAACCACCTGCGTAAACAACATTTGTGGTCGTTACAGTTCAATCAACGTCAGAATTGCCCCCAAACCATTAACTTGGCAGCACCAGAATCACGCCGAGAATAATTTCGGAAACGGCGCTGATGATGTTGGACTGCATGACTGATTTATCGAGAAACATCGAAATGACGCGTACCCCGGCCACCACCAGGTAGGTGAAACCGAGCATCAGGTACATGGACTCCGACTGTGACCGCCAGATGAGCGGTGCCAGCCCCAGCCCGATGAAGAACGCGCCCAGTATGGCTCGCACTTCGGTGATCCCACGCGGATTCCCAGCCACATCCAGCCCGGTAAAGCCCTTAATCTGCGTGGGCAATAACAGCGATAACACGCCAATCAGAATCGTCACCACCGCCGCGATGATCTTCAGAATTCCCATAATAACCTCCTCTATATGACACGCCACACTGGATGACTGATTCCCGCCGCCTTATTTCGGCAGGCGGGGGAACAGCACTGGAGTCTGCGCCTTGTAGTCCTCATAATCCGGCTGGCCGCCCCATTTTTCAGCGGCGTGCGCTTCAAGCATCGGCACCCCGCTGATGCGTGTCAGCAGCAGGTAGACGAAAATCGGCGAAATCAGAGTTAGATACTGCCAGCCGCTCAACGATGGGAAGGCGATGATCGCCACGCCCAGCCACAGCACGATCTCGCCAAAATAGTTGGGATGACGCGACCATGCCCACAGCCCGGACTGGATGAATTTGCCCTTGTTGGCCGGGTTATTGCGGAAAACCTGTTTCTGCCGGTCTGCGGTGACTTCAAAACCCATCCCGATGAGCCATACCACCAGACCGATCACCGCGAAGATGTCCAGATCGGGTTTGGCGGCGGACGTAATCGCCCCCAGAGCTGCCGCCAGCGAAAACGACACCCACAATCCTTGCAGACTCCACGCCAGCAGGAAACGCGGCGCAGACGGCTTGATGACATCAAAGCGCCGGTCAGCCCCGGCGGCACGGATTCGCATAAAGAGGAATGAACCCAGGCGCACCGCCCAGATCACCACCAACACCAGCAGCAGGTACGAGCGTGTATCGGCGTTCGGACTAAGCAGCACAGCAACCATCGCCACTGTGATATAGGTGATGCTGCCGGTCAGGTCGTAAAAGCGTTCGGTCTGTCTGAGGTAGGCGGGGATAAAGGCGATCCATTGGATGAGAAACGCCAGCGCCACGCACAGCGCGAACAGCGGCACACCCGCCACTATCGAACCGCCCTGGCTGCCCGCGAAAGCCAGTCCCGCGGCGATGAGCAGCACAATCGGCAGCGCAATTAATGATCTACGATTCGCTTCATTCATAATGAGCCTCCCTTAGGTGTCTGTTAAAGACGATGTGTATTTATTGTAGCCGTTTTGTATAGGTTGTGTCTATAGGCATTCTGAAGATTCGATAAAGATTGCAAGAACTGTATAGGGGCAAAACAAAACAGCCGGTACGAGTCTTCCCGTACCGGCTGTGTGTGTTGCTGTCTGTGGTTGATGCGGGAGATTTACCGCTTGAGGCGGGCGAGGTGCTGTTTACGGAACTTAGCGACTTTGGGCGCGACCACCGCCATACAATACCCCTGATGCGGGTTATTGGCGAAGTAGTCCTGATGATAGTCCTCCGCCGCGTAAAAGTCGCTGGCCTCAGTCACCTCGGTGACGATAGAGCGTCCCCATATCCCGGAGGCGTTTAACTCGGCAATCGCTTGTTCTGCGACAGCCTTCTGTTCGGGCGAATGGTAGAAAATCGCGGAACGGTACTGTGTCCCCACGTCCGCACCCTGCCGGTTGAGCGTCGTTGGGTCGTGGATCGTGAAGAACACATCCAGAATATCCTTAAACGAGATCACCGTCGGGTCAAATGTGACCTGCACCACTTCAGCATGGCCGGTCCTGCCAGTGCAAACCTGCTGATAGGTGGGCTGGTCTGTTGTGCCGCCCATATACCCGGAGACAACATCCGTGACTCCCTTTAGCTCATGGTAGACGGCCTCCAGGCACCAGAAGCACCCCCCGGCCAACGTCGTTACTTCCTGACTCATCATTCTGCTCCCTCTCTGCTGTGCATCGGTCAACGATCAGCGCACGCCAATAATCGTCGCGTTCCGCACAACAATATCGTCAAAAGTTACCCAGGCGGCTTCTCCCACCGCGCCCAACACCATGCCGATTTCCCCGGCGGCGTACTCATCATCCCGCGCTTCGGCTAAAAACTGCCGGTTGACCGAAAACGAGAGATAGTCCCCCGTACAGATCGCCAGGAGTTGGTTTTCGGCCATATCCAGGTTGATGGCATCGCTGGGCTGCCATTCAACCAGGGGTTCGGGGTCAATCCGGCGCGGCGAACCTTTCAGAATAGCAAACTGCCCGGCGCTGGAAATCAAGAAATAGTACCCGTTTCCGGCGGCGTCCGCTCGGCACATCACCCCAAAACCGTTCCCGCTGAGTCCTTTGATCTGCTGTACGGTAGCCTGGATCGCCGCGTTGGAGTAGCGCGTGCCACTCAATGACCAAAGATACCCTTTGTTGGGGACAACGGCCCCCAGTAATGCCCCGTCAATGACTTGGAACAGCGCCTCGTTTCCTTCAGCGGTGAAGGTTTCCCAGGTGGTGGTGCTGTCGTCAAACGTGTAGTGGGCGCGTTCATCACTCAGGTTCACAAACTGCGATGGGCTGGTGCTGCGGGGGGTTGGGCCACAAGCCGCCGTCAGGACGAGCATCCCCGCCAACAGTGCGGCCTGCGGTGTGCGTATCCGTTTGCTATTGTCGTATTTTCGCCACAAAAGATTACCCGAATCTAACGGATTCCTGTGTAAGAGATGAGTATATGGCGATGTGGCAGGTTCACCTCTTATCTAAATTGTCTCTGTTTCTGGATTTGGTGCAACAAGGAAAAGCCGGGGGCAAAGAGCGCCGCCCGGCTGTGTTTATAGTGTACTGGTGCGCTGCTGGTCAGGTGGTAAACTGCGAATTGCCCACCAGCCGGATGAGGTAGACCAGCACCACCGCGCCAATCGTACCAACGATCAGACCGCCGATTATGCCGCCCAGGTTGATTCCCAGCAGGCCGAATAACCAGCTGCCCACAATGCCGCCAAACAGCCCTAAGAGAATGTCACCTACCGGGCCATAACCCCGCCCGCGCATAATGCGCCCGGCGAACATCCCGGCCAGCATCCACAGCAGCAGCGGCAGCAGCAGGGAAAACGAAATCTGCAGCACCACTGAAAGCAGCCACAGCGCCACCAACGCAATCAGGACGAAAATCACGATCTCCATGGTGTTACTCCTCAACCTTCACATCTCACGTATCTCACTTCTGTATACGTAGATGAGGGCGCAGAGTTGCGAGAAGCTACCCGCCTGTCATGGCGCAGGGAAACTCAAGCTACAATGGAAATTCCACGCAAATCGTAGTCTCCTGTTCAGGGATGCTGGAAATCGTCATCGTGGCGTTATGCAGTTCGACCAGACGTTTAGCGATAATCAGGCCAAGTCCCGTCCCCTGGGGTTCATGCAGTTTGCGCCGGAACTGCATGTAAGCACCAATGTTCCTGATCTCTTCGTTGGCGATCCCCTGGCCTTCGTCGCTGATAAACAGGGCTAAGGTATCCTCACCGGCATCCATCGTCACGCGGACAGGTGTCCCCGGTATCGAGAACTTGAAGGCGTTATCAATCAGTTCCTCAGCGATTTTCGCAAGCTGGTCGGCGGCAATACGGATTGGTGTGTCGTTGACACGGATTTCCAGGTCTTGTTCCCGATTCCAAAGCGCCGCCTTTTCCTGGGCAGCTTTGGCGACCACGTCAGCGGGATTCTCGGTCACTTCGTTCCTGAGCGCCTGAATGCGTTCCGGTTCGGTGCTGAGGATTTCAAGCTGGGCGTAAAAGAGGTAATTTTCCACCTGGCGCTGAAGCACATGCCCGGATTTATAGATTTGCTGCGCCATCTCCACGATCTGCTGTGGGCTGAACTCCGTCACGTCGGAACGCAGCCGGTCAGCGTGACCCAGAACCCCAATGAGCGGCGCGTGCAGGGCGTTAGGCAACGCGGTTGCCAGGCTGGTGCGCAATTCAGCCATCTGGCTGCTGTACTCTTTTTTCGCCATCTCTTTCCGGTCAAGCCGGGCATTCACGGCGGCCACCAGCTCCGCTCCACTACAGGGTTTGGTCAGGTAATCATCTGCCCCTAGTTCCATGCCATGCCGTACGAAGGGCCGGTCTGCTCTCGCCGTCATGAAAATGAAAGGGATATTGGCCGTTACCGGGTCACTGCGGAGTTGTAGAAGTACCCCATATCCATCCAATACGGGCATCGTAATGTCACAGACAATCAGATCTGGCAGATATTGTTTAGCCATTTCGACGCCAATCGCGCCGTTTTCCGCCCCCATCGGGTAAAAGCCCTGGAATTCCAGAATCTCGCCAAAGTTGGTACGGATAGCATCTTCATCCTCAATGATCAAGATTTTGTTCATCACTGTTCCTCTTATCCATGCATATTGATTACGACTAGCCAGACAATTGATGCCGTCAATACATGATCTGTCTGCCGCAACTCTTTATTTATTTTAGTGTAGGGGATATTTACGATTCCAACACAAAAGAAATCCTCTGAAATATGAATTTTGTAGAAATAGGAGTCTGTGTGAGCGGAAACCAATGGGGAGCAGTTGACTGGCAGTGGGGCGGAGCGGCCTATAATGCGGTTCTTTTGTCTCCAGACCACATACACTACTGACAGCATCCATTTTCCATGCTAACATGGTTATAAGGGTCTATAATAGTTCATAAAGGTCTAGTATGAAGGAGTATGTTTGTATTGTCGGTCTTGATGAACAAGAAGCGGCGGAAATTTGCGCTGCGCTTGAGATTCCCAGTTTCTATCGTGTCACCTTACCCTCCATCCAGGTACAGGGGGGACAGCTTTGGGTGGAAACGGAGAGTCGTCCCCGTTTTGTGCCGGTGAAAAGAGTGGTTTACCATGCGATCTACGAAAACGATCTGGATTTTATCACCGGGCTTAGCTTCTGGGGCGGCGCATGTCTGCCTGATCCGCGTGCGATGCTCGACCTTCGGCTGAAGCTGCCCGGCCTGGTGCGTGTGCTGGAACATACCCGTTTTGGATTCCCGCGCGGCTTTGCTACACCGCACACGCCCTTCCAGCCAGAGCATGAATCAGTGGCAAAGTGGGGTAACTGGCACTGCGGCGAGAATAAGGAGCGGATTTCCGATCTGTGGTCAGGGGACGAAGCGGCGGTGATTGAGCCGTTCATTCAGGGTTCCGCTGTACGGATTGTGATGATCGGGGATCGCTACTGGCAGATTAAACTCGAGGGAGATAGCTGGCTCAAGTCCATTCACCATGACACCGCCGCCCTGATGGCAGTTGACTCGGAACTTCTGGCAGATACGCAGCATATTAAGGCGGCTTTCGGGCTTGAGGTCATCGCTAACGATTATATAGTCAGTGATGATGGAACCCGGTATCTGCTGGAAGTCAATCACATTCCCAATGTCACACGTTTTCCTGAAATCTGGGAGGCCTACCGGGACTTCACGGTGGATTGGCTCAAGAGCTGACGGGTAACTAGACAATCGTGATTCTAAACATAAGCGCCATCTGTAGATGCCCACAGGTGGCGCTTTTTATCTCATGCAACCTGTACTTACTCCTTGAGCAGCGGCAGCAAGTTGGAAAATGCCGTTAATGCCTCAAGGTCGTTTTCGATGGGCACGAGGATGACACTATCCGCGCCCGCGTCTGCCAGTTTTCGGATTCCATCCCGGCAGTCCTCCGGCGTGCCCACCACCGCAAGTTGGGTGATCCATTCGTCGGGCAGCGCCGCCGCCAGCCCCATCGCGTCTTTTTCGGCGACCAACCGCTGCGCTTCATCCTGAATGCCGAGCGGTTCCAGGTATACCCCCAGGTTGCCTGAGGCAATCGCGCGGGCTAACTGTGGGCGGAGTTTGCTTAACGCAGTTTCCCGATCCGCCTCCACCACGCAGTAGGTATAGACGGTCAGGCGGTGCGCGTCGTTCTCGCGCCCGTTCTCGCGCTGCCCGGCCCGAATCTGTTCCCGCGCCCAGGCGACATACGGCGCGGAGGCGTGTTCCGCCAGAATCGTCCCATCCGCAGAACGCCCGGAAAGCTGCAACGACTTCGGCCCGCGCACCCCCAGTAAAACCGGCGGTGGCGTCTCCAACGGAAATTCCAGTTGCACCTGATCGAGGTGTACATGCTGCCCGTGAAAGCTCACCCGTTCACCCGCCAGCAGAGCGCGGACGGTCAGTGTAACTTCCTCCAGCGCAGCCAATTGGGAGGACGGAAACGCGCCAATCTGTTTCATCCAGTCCCCTACACCATGCCCGAAACCGGGCAGGAAGCGCCCCGGGAACAGTCGCCCCAACGCCGCGATTTCCATTGCCGCGAAAGCCGGGTTACGGGCAACAGCGGGCATAATCCCCAGGCCGACCAGGATACGTTCGGTTTTTGCCAGGGCAGTCGTCACTGAGGCGATGCCCCCGGCGAAGAAACAATCCTCCACCAGCCAGACCTCATCGAATCCGGCGGCCTCCGCCCCCTGTACAAATTGGACAGCGATTTCAGGCGGGTTCACGCAGCGGAACATCACGCCCATATTCAAAGTTTTTGGCATACACCTTCTCCAAGTCCGAAGCCAGCAGGATCAGCGGTTTATTGTAACAGATTCGCCGTGATTCGCTGGTCGTTCGCACCCAATTGGGCACGTTTCAATGTTTTAGATAAAGGCTTTTCCACAATCTATGAACCGATTTTACGCCCTGACCTCACCCCTACTCGCTACGCTCGTTTTCCCCTCTCCAATTTGGAGAGGGGAGGGAGAACCACAGGTTCGGAAGGGGTGAGGTAAAGCATAAACGGGAGTTTGTGGATGCCAACCCCGTCTCATCCACCAGCACCGAGGAAACAAAAAAGGCGGGATTACCCCGCCCAGTAAAGGTATGCTGTAAGTGAACCCTAGCGGCGTGCCAGGAAGCCGACGCGCTCTTTGACCTGCGCCAGTGTCTTTTCCGCCATTTCACTCGCTCGTTCCGCGCCCTGCGTCAGCAAGTCATCCAGGTAGCCGGATTCACCCGCAATCCGGTTGTATTCGGCCTGGAGCGGTTCCAGCTTGGCGGTGACGGCTTCGACCACGCCTTTTTTCAGGTCGCCGTAGCCCTTCCCGGCGAACCGGGATTCAATCGCCTCTTTCGTCTCCCCGGTGGTGGCCTGGTAGATCGTCAGCAGGTTATTCACGCCTGCCCGTTCCGGATCATCATTAAAGCTGATTTCACTGCCGGAATCGGTTACTGCCCGCATGATCTTCTTCTTGATCCGGTTCGGCGGGTCGAGCAGGTACACGGCATGATACTCCGATTCCTCGCTCTTGCTCATCTTCGCCAGCGGCGCGTCCAGCCCCATAATCCGCGCCCCTTCCTTGGGGATCATTGCCTGGGGGATGACGAAGGTTTCACCATACATGCTGTTAAAGCGCTGTGCCAGGTCGCGGGTATATTCCAGGTGCTGGCGCTGGTCATCGCCCACCGGGACGGCGTGTGCCTGGTAGAGCAGAATGTCGGCGGCCATGAGAGTCGGGTAGTTGAGCAGTCCGGCGCCAATCGAATCCTGCTGTTGTTTGGCCGATTTATCCTTGAACTGGGTCATGCGGTACAGCCAGCCCAATGGCGACAGGCACGAGAGAATCCAGTTCAGTTCGGCGTGCGCCGGCACATGCGACTGCACAAAAATCGTGACTTTTTGCGGGTCAAGTCCCGCCGCCAGGTAGAGCGCCGTAACTTCCCGCGTTTTCTCACGCAGCGCCACCGGGTCCTGGGGCAGGGTGATGGCGTGCAGGTCTACCACGCAGAAATAGCAGTTAAAGGCCTCCTGCTCGGCGACCCACTGGCGCAGTGCCCCCAGGTAATTGCCAATCGTCAGGTTGCCGGAAGGCTGGATGCCGGAAAGCACCCGTTTCTTGGAATTTTCGCTCATGATTCGCCTGCTGGATAGTGGTTATCAGGAGAGGGCATTGTAGCATCCCCCTGGTGACGGTTCAATAGTCCGGGGGGAGGAGGGATAGAGCAATTGCATCAAAATGGGAGTTTCGTATTGACATACGTTTCCGGCCATTTTTACCCCCTCTAAATCTCCCCCGCCAGCAGGGGAGACTTGTTTGCCGCCGCAGGCCGACTCCCTCCTCGTTGACGGCGACTGAGACGGGAGACCTACGTCCCCTCGAAGGAGGGCTGGGGAGGGGTCAGAAAGGGTTATTTTGCATAGAATAAGTTTGATGCGATTGCCCTGGGGAAAAGGGATAGAGCAAATCATATGGTTCTAAGACCGATTCTCTATGTGCAGGCTGTGAGGGGCAAGCCAAAGGCGCTACAATACGGCTCTTAGTATTGTGGTGCATAGCGGGTGACTGCTATGCGCTGTCATCAGTCATTTTAGAGGGTATTTCCATGTCAGAACTGCTTACTTACTTCCAGAGCCAACGCGACCAGATGGTGGACTTTTTGACGACGCTCATTAACTTTGAAACCCCCACCACTGACAAAGCGCATGTGGATAAGATCGGGGATTTCCTGGCCGCCGAGTTTGAACGTCTGGGCGCGGCGGTGACTCGTATCCCGCAAACCGAGGTCGGGGATTTCCTCTTAGCAAAATGGAACGCGGACGCGCCCGGCAAACCGCTCATGTTCCTGATTCACCAGGATACCGTCTGGCCGTTAGGGACGCTGGCGAAACGCCCACCGACCATTGACGCCGACGGCAAGCTCTTCGGGCCGGGCGCGGTGGATATGAAGGGCGGTATCACGATTGCGACCTGGAGTATTCGCGGGCTGGTCGAGCGGGGCGAACTGCCGAATCGTCCGATCTGGATTCTGGCGACCAGCGACGAAGAAGTGGGCAGCATCCACTCCGAGCAGGTCATCCGCGACACCGCCGCGCAGTGCGGGCTGGTGATGGTGATGGAACCCGCCACGAAAGAAGAGGCGCTCAAAACCTGGCGCAAGGGCGTAGGTACCTATCACCTGTCGATAGAAGGCCGCGCCTCACACGCCGGGAACGCGCCCGAACAGGGCATTAACGCGGTGGTCGAGCTGGCGCAGCAGATTATGGCGATCAACGCCCTGAATGACTTGCGGAACGGCACATCCGTTTCGGTGACGGTGGTCAAAGGCGGTATTGCCAGTAACGTGATCCCCGACCACGCTGAGGCGGAGATTGACGTGCGGACGATGACCGACCAGGCCTGGGCGGGTATCCAAGAGAAACTCAACGCGCTACAATCGTTCGTTCCTGGTTCCACCCTGCACATTGAGGCGCACCACGCGCGGGGGCCGATGGAGCATAATGAACAGATGGTGCGCACCTACGCGCAGTGCAAGGCAATTGGTGAACGCTACGGCCTGAGCATCCACGAAGACGGCAGCGGCGGCGGCTCGGACGGCAACTTCACGGCGCACATGGGTATTCCGACGCTGGACGGTCTCGGCCCTCAGGGGGACGGCCTGCACGCGCTGCATGAGCATGTCGTCATTAACAGCCTGCCACGCCGGGCGACGCTGCTGGCGGCCATGCTCAAAGAGTGGGCGTGCGAGTAGGGCATCCAGGCGGTGCGCTTGACTATTTAGAACACTCGTGCTAACCTGTTGTCAACATGACCATAACGTAATGCAAATACAGCAGGCGAGGGCCAACGGTGGCGCTGGAATTTAACAAAGTTGTAGACCAGGTATTCAAAATGGGGCGGATGCTGGACGAACTCGATTTCGATCTGGGAGGACGCCTGCAAATCGCGAAGGAACGTTTCGCCGCTGCTGATGATCTGGACTTCATTCACCGGCGCGTTGACCTGACTCGTCAGCCAGACATCAGCGGTTATCGGGGGGCGGCTCCACTGGACGCCCCCTATCACGAACCGATTAACGCGATTTTTCCCCCGCCCCAGGCCATACCGCCCAGCGCCACCGTCATCGCCGCTGACGGTTCGCAGATTTACCCCAACGAACAGACTCCTTTTCACTACTTCCTGATTAATGTCGGCCTGTTTATCTACCATCACGGTAGCGAGGACGCACCGCAGTGGTTCACCGTGCCGGAACTCTACTTCCACAAAGACCATGTGCGTGACAAATCCGGGCGTTTAATCAGTGGCCGGACGGTGGATGCCCGCCGCACCGTGACCGAAATGCAGCAATTGGGCAAAACCGCCTGGGATTTACGCGACTTTCCGCGCCCGCTGATCGCGCTCTACGACAATCACCTGATGTTCAGTGCGAATGCGGACGTGACCAACCACGAGTATCTCACGAATGATTACCACGCCTCACTGGTACATCTGCATGATGCCGGTGCGTTGCTGGCGGGGTATGTGGATAACCCGACCCGCAGTCGGGTGGTGATTCGCCTGCTGCACCTGCTGAGTCTGATGGATGAAGAGGTCTACCGTACCGACCTGAGTACGGGCGGCGACCTGGAAGGGCTGCGCGATATTCATCTGTTCGACACCATCCTGAAACCGGGGGAACGTTCGGCGTTGATGGTGCAAAACTCGCCGCGCAACTTCAAGTTCCGGCAGCGGGGTGTGAGCTATGAAATCGCGTATTTTTACCTGAAAGTCTCCACCGGCTTCCAAAGCTCGATGGCCCGTGTGGATATTCCGATGTGGGTAGCGCGGGATAAGATGGCGGTGGATGAACTGCACGCGCTGTTGGTGGAACAGTGCCTGATGCAGGGGCGCAACCCGTACCCTTACGCGCTCACCCGCGCCGACGAACTGGCCGTCGTCACCAGCCGGGATAAGGCCAAGCTGGACGAAATGATCGCGCTTGAACTGCGGCGCAAAGGGCTTGACCCACACCCGTTTTCCGCCAAAAGCTGGGGCAAGGAACTCGCCCGCAGCAGCAAACGGGCATTTGAAATCTGAGGTGGAATTTGAAGGCGAAAGTGCCGATCTATCCCCTCCCCGTAAACGGGGCGGGGACTGGTCAAGCAGAATGGACAAGTCTCCCCTGCTGGCGGGGGAGATTTAGAGGGGGTCAAAGGTCAAGAGCATACACCAATGCGAAATTCTCATTCTGATACAATCGCCCTATAAACGCTAAGATGCTAGTCGGCTAGAAGCCAGCAGCCAATAGCCAGCGGCTAATAGCCAACAGCCAGAGGAGACAGAACATGGTCGCACAAAAATACATGGTAGGCCGGGTGCTGCGGGCAAGCACACGCGGGTTTACCTGCGGCACACAGAGCAACCGCGTGCATAATGAACATAACTTCGGCGCGTTCGTCAAAGTTCCGATTGCCAATGATGATTCAATTTATGTGATCGGCCTGATCTACGCGGTGGAGATCAAAGATGACCTGCTGGTGAATGAGTTGGTGATGGCCGAAAGCGTCAACAGCAACATTCTGCGTGACCAGCGAGAAAACCGGATGGTGCCGATGGAGATCAGTGTGCTGAACGTGGGGTATCTCTACACGGCGCATCACACCTATATCCACAGCCTGCCGCCCCGCCCGCCGATGAGCCTTTCCGAAGTTGAACTGTGTACCGCCGACGAAGTACGCGCTTTCATGCAGCGGTTCGATTTCTTTCCGCTGGTGTTGGGTGCGGCGGAAGTCCCCTCCGTGGATTTGCTGGCCGCGGCGATCCAGTATGCGCGACAGGCGTATCCTGAGGACGCACAGCGTCAGTTTCTGGTGGAATGTGGCCGCGAAATCGCCCGCCTGCTGTCGCATGACCTGAAACGGTTAGAGCATATCCTGGCGCTCATTCGCCCCTGATTGGTATGGCATGACCTCGTCCTCTCCCGCCTCTGACCAGCGCAGCGCGTGATTTTAGCAGTGCGTTAGTTCCAGCCGCCTACAATGCGAACTATTCCACAATCGCGTTAAGGAAGGTTCACGCATGTTCGGAAGAATAGGCTGGCTCGTTCTCATCCTCGTCGCGCTGGTGTTGGCGGTAGTTGCCACTGTCGGCGGCTATAACAGTTTCGTCCCCGGCACGGATATTGACACGTACAAAGTGCAGCTTGGTCAACTGGGGCAGGCGGATACGCTGGCGACCCTGTATGGCGCGGCGCTGCTGGTGGGCTGCGCGGCGTTGAGTGCCTGGGTAATCCGGCGCTGGCGGGGTTGTATCACGTTTCACTGGGCCGGACTGGTGTTGGTATTCCTGCTGCTGGCCGTTGAAAAAATCACGAATGGCAACGAAGTTTTTTTCAACGCCTTCCGTGACTGGATCAGCCAGATTGACTACTTCCGCGATAACTGGTACTGGTACACCACCGCGATGTTCGCCGGGCTGTTCGGGCTGGTGTTCCTCATCATCTACATTCCCTTCCTGATCCACCTCAACTGGCGGGCGCGGCTGTTGTTCGCCCTGGGCGGTATCCTCTTTGTGGCCGGGTCGTTCGGCATTGACCTGGCATCCACCTATTTCATTCAGGATCACCGTTACATGGAGGTGACGCAGCAGACGGCGCTCATCATGGCTGGGCTGGGCGGGGTGGAGTTATTCGTGGAAACACTGAGTTCCATCGTGTTTCTGTCGGCCATTTATCGCTTCGGGGTGGATAAAGGATTCTGGGGAGAAGGAGCATGAACCCGGTTTCGATGGACACCGTCCGTGCTGATTTTGACCGGCTGGCGGGGGTCGAAAGCGCGGGCTGGAATCACAACAACCACTATCACCCGTTCCTGCTGCGCCACCTGCCGCCACATATCGGGCAGGCGCTTGAAATTGGCTGCGGCAAAGGGGCTTTCTCGCGATTGCTGGCAGATCGCGCCGAGCACGTGGTCGCCATTGACCTCTCCGGGGAGATGCTTGGGTTTGCACAGGCGGCCTCGGCAGCTTATACGAACATTGATTACCGCCAGTGTGATGTGCTGGAATGGGATATACCGCGCGAGTCGTTCGACTGTATCGCCACGATTGCCACACTGCACCATCTCCCGCTCGAACCGGTATTCCTCAAAGTGAGGGACGTGCTGAAGCCGGGCGGGGTGTTGCTGGTGCTCGACCTGTATACCGCTCAAACGCCAATGGATTACCTGTGGGGTGCGGCTGGGATTCCCGTCAGCCGCTTGCTGAAAGTCCTCAAAAGAACCCCGCGTCAATCACAAGCCGTCCGGGAAGCGTGGGAGGCCCATAGCGCACATGATTCTTATCCTGCGCTGGCCGAGGTGCGGGCTGCCGCCGATTTACACCTACCGGGGGCACAGGTACGGCGGCATCTGCTCTGGCGCTACTCGCTGGTATGGCGCAAACCGTGACCCTACCTGATCGCTTATCGTGATGGGCGGGCAGCAAGCCCGGATGTCCACAAGTGCAAAGTATGTCTCTGTTTTGCTGAGTCGATTGGATTCATCGCTACAATGAGTCCGTATTCGCAGAGCAAAAAGGGAGTAATCTTGTGCCAATCTTGGAAAACTACCATGCTTTCGCCGGACGCCATTGGGAAACTGGCTCGCTCGCAAATGCCCTGACCTATGCTGGCGTCAATGCACCCCATACTGGGCAGCCAATGAGTGAAGCCCTGCTGATGGGCATCGCCGGGGGCATTGTCTTCGGCTATTTCACCTTTGACTACACCGGTTTCGACCCCATTCTGGCGCTTTTGACCCGGAACACCTTCGACCCGCTCACGACGTTACTGGATCGCCTGGCCTGGCCGCGCGAAGTGCGCCAGACCACCGACCCGGAACTTGCAACGAAAAATCTGGTAAACACATTGGAAAATGGCAGCCCAGCCATCGTGTGGGCGGATACATTCAGTCTGCCGTATAACGCCCTGGGTCGTGAAGAGCAGTATTGGGCCATGAATCCGATTGTTGTGTATGGTTACGAAGGGGATACCGCCTATATCGCGGATCGTTCCAGCCAGCCGCTCACTGTGACTGCTGCCGAACTCAGCCAGGCACGCGCCCGTGTGAAAAAAGACAAGTTCCGGCTCATGGTGTTGGATTCCCCCGATATGAGCAAATTGCCGAGCGCGATACAAAAAGGCATCTGGCAGACCATCAGCTTATACACCGAGCAGCCACCCAAAGGCAGAAAAGAGAATTTCGGCTCGGCGGCGCTGCAATACTGGGCCAGGATGCTGACCAACACCCGCCACAAACAAAGCTGGACGCGCTATTTCCCGGCAGGAAGCCGCTTGTACGCGGGGCTGACCAGCGGATTCCGTTGGATTCACGGATGGCAAGGCGCGGCGCATGGGGCGGAGCGTGGTTTGTATGCTGACTTCCTGGAAGAAGCAGCGGCCATCTTGAACAACCCGGTATTAGGAACGGTTGCTGAACAATTTCGCGCCTGTAAAATGGCCTGGGATGAACTGGGACGAGCGTTGCTGCCGGAGTCCGTTTCGTTGTTTAAGGAAACACGCGAGTTGTTGACCCGTAACCATGATTTGTTCAATGAACAGGGGGACACCAGCCGCTCGGAACGCATTGCGATCAAAGCCCGTCTGAAAGTACTCAGAACCGCTGTCGAAACGGATTTCCCGCTGAGTGATGCTGAAATCAGCGACCTGTATACCCATCTGGCTGACCTGGTACTGAAACTGCACGACCAGGAAAGCGATGCGATACAGGCTTTACAAGCAGCGATGGCAGGAGCATAAGCCGTGGAAACGTTCTGCTGCCGTTGTGTCTAGGGGCAAGATTTCAGCAGTTCTACCAGTGCCACGTTAAGGGCAGCATAGCCCGCTGGGTTGAGGTGCAGTGTGTCGGCAGCGTATGCCGGGCGCGTCAGCCCGGAGTCGTCGGCCAGGATGGTATAGGTATCCAGCACATAGACGCCTTCCCCGGCCAGATCATGCAGCGCCGCATTGACCGTATCCACTGCCTTAGCAATATCAACTGACCAGAAAAACAACCGCCGTTCGAGCGACGGCACACCCACCGGGAACACCGTCGTCACGATGACCGTCGCCCCCATGTCCCGTGCCTGAGCGACCACCTGCCGGGTGTGCGTGAGGCAATCCGCGATAATCTCATCCTGCCGTTCAGGGAACAGGGGGATGGTCTTGAGATCGTTGACGCACATCTGCACCAGGAGGATGTTTGGTTGCAGTGGACGGATATGGGCATCAAAACGCCCCGCGACCTGGGCCGAGGTTTGCCCTTCCATGCCCCGGTTGATGAACGTGAAACCATCTACAATCGGCGCGGGCCAGCGGGCCGCTCGTGAATCGCCGTAAAACACCACTCTGCGGTTGCCGGGGAGGGGTGTGGGGATGTCTGTGAACGCGCTTAGGCCGAGCGGGTCGAGGCGAATCGCATTCGAATCACGATAATACTGTTCCGCTGTGCGAAACAAAAAGAGTCCCCCGATGACTGCTGCCATGATGACCACCACCAGGAGGGCAACCAGCCCCGTGAATGCGAGTCGCGTTCGGCGCGTCATGCGCGCGAATCATCACTTGAGTCGTCAATGATTCGATAATCCGGCGCATTCACGGTTTCCAGCGGCTTGCCGCGCTGTTGCAGTGCCATCCGGTGTTCTTCGACTACGTAGGGTGGAGAAAGCGCCTCGAACAATCGCATTCCGCCCAGCAGGATACCCAGGTCGTCTAACTGGCCGATGATGAGAAAGACATCCGGGATGAAGTCCAGGGGCGACAGGATATAGATCACGCCGAGGAAGGCGATGGATTTCGTCCACAGCGGCACACGCGGGTCACGCAGCAGCCGCCAGGTGAGTAGTATTTGGTTGACAAAGCCTTTCAGCATAGTGATTCTCCACGATTGGAATCAGGATACGGACACACACATAGCGCGAACATGCGTCCGATGCACTCATGATTATACTACGTGGCTGCCCATCCCCCGGTTGCAAACGGCAATCAGGATGTCCCATCCAGGCGCAGCGTGGCAACCACCGGGCGATGGTCGGAGCCGCCGGAAGACGGCCACACCCGCGCCGAGAGCGGCGTGAAGCCCACACTGTAGAAGATATAGTCCAGCCGGATAAGGAGCGGGGTAAACGCGGGCAGCCGGGCATTCACGCGGGACTGCGGTTGGCTGTAGTCCGGGTAGGTGACGCCACTGCCTTCCCCCACAGTGGCGAAGGCGTCCTCAAAGGTGGTGGCGACGGTCTTGTAATCCCCTGACCAGGATTCACTGTTGAAATCGCCCATCAGGATTGTCAGGTTGGTTTCCTGCGCCGCCTGTTCCAGCATGAAGGTAATATCGCTGCTGCGCTGCGTCGTACTCATGCCGGTGGTGCCGGGGCTGGTGGGATGCACGTTGTACACCGTGACCGGGACGCTGTTCACATCCACCACGACCCGCAGCAGCCGCCGTTCATGTTCCCACGATTCTTGCTTCAGAATTGGATACCGGCTCAGAATCGCCTGCCCGTTATAGCGCCCACTCGCCAAAGCCGTCACCTGGTAGGGATAAACTTCTCCGAGTTCCTGCTCAAACAGCGCCGCTGCCGCCCGGCTGACCTCCTGCAGCGCCACAATGTCCGCGCCGGATTCGCGGATGATGTCGGCAAACGGCTGCACGATGTCCGGTTCGGCATGAAGATTGTGGGTGAGCAGGGTGATTTCCTGTGGTAGTGCGGCCTGACGCGCCGACTCCATCCCACAGGCCGTGAGCAGCCCGGTGAGCAAGCCGGTGATAAATAGCCGGTGCAGAACCTCGCGCCCGGAGATGAATTTCAGCATCGCATCCTCTCGATATACGTCATGTTCTATGTGAAACACAAATATGGTACTTCTCAGGCCACTGGCTGCTGGCCTCTGGCTTTTTAGCACCTTAGCTGATTAGCACTTTAGGGTCTCGGCGAACTGCCTCAGCATTGCTTTTACTGAAAACTGACGGCTGAAAACCTTTATCTCGATGTCTATTCTACCTATGTCCGGCACGAATGTGAACCACAACGCAGGGAGAGCACAGGGCAATCGCTACGCCCTGACTCGCCGCGAAAATTGACAGCACGCCGGGTGTTTCATATACTTGAAGCGTTCCGAAAGGTTTTGGGAACTTTCTTTCCGCCTATTCATGTTCAGAGTCTTATGCAGGTCACGCTTAAAGAAATCGCTGAAAAAGCCGGGTTTTCCGTCACCACTGTGTCGCGGGCGCTCGGTGGGTTCAGCGATGTGAACGAAAAAACGCGCCAGTACATCATGCAGATCGCGGATGAACTGGGCTATCAACCAAATCTGATTGCCCGGCAACTGCGCAGCCAGCGCACTTACACCATCGGGCTGATTATCCCCGCCGCGCCGCAGAGTATCGAAGATGATTTCTTCAGCATCCTGATTCGTGGGGTGACGCACACCGCCGCCCGCCGTCAGTATGATGTGCTGGTGAGCGCCCAACTGCCGGAAGCCAACGAAATGGACGCCTACTACCGGATTGTGGGCGGCAACCGGGTGGACGGTATGATCCTGGCTCGCACCTACCATGACGACCCGCGTATCGCCTACCTCCGTTCGCTTAATCACCCGTTTGTGGTTTCGGGGCGAGCCGCGCCGGATCAGGTGACGGATTTTCCGTACATTGATGTGGACAGCCGGTTAGGGATTTCTGAACTGGTGACGCATTTTGTCGCCTATGGGCATACCGACATCGGCCTGATTCTCCCGCCGAAAAATATCGCTTACACCCCCTATCGCCTGGATGGCTACCGCGATGGACTGGCGGTGGCGGGCATCCCCTACCGGGCGGAATATGTCGTCTATGGCGACATGAAGCGGCAGGGTGGCTACACAGCGGCGGGGCAACTGCTGGAGGCCAACCCCCAGCTCACCGCGATTGTGGCCTGTAACGACCTGATGGGCATCGGCGCGATGAACGCGATTCATGAACGCGGCCTGCTCCCCGGTGCGGATATAGCCGTCGGCGGGTTTGACGGTATTCCGGCAGCGGAACACGCCACGCCCGCGCTAACGACGGTACGCCAGCCGATCTACACCATCGGGGAACAGGTCACGGAGATTCTGATTAAGGTCATCAACAACGAACCGCTGGCCGAAACTGGGATTCTGCTCAAACCGGAACTGGTGATTCGTGAGTCCAGCGGCCAGCCGCGCCGGTAGGCAAAGGCAGGGCGATTGCATCAAAATGTAGATTTCGTGTAAATGTACGTTTCTGGCCTTTTACCCCCTCTAAATCTTTCCTTCGGTCACCGCCAGCAGGGGAGACTTGTTGGTTCCGACTGACCAGTCCCCGCCCCGTTCACGGGGAGGGTTAGGGAGGGGTTGCCCCCGCGAAGGAGGGTTGGGGAGGGGTTAGAAAAGGCGATTCGCATAGAATAAAACAGGGATAAGCAACATGCGTATCGGTTTTGTGTCAACCCGGTTGGCGGGGGTGGATGGCGTCAGCCTGGAAACGGCCAAGCTCGCCCAGGTGCTGGAAGGCATGGGGCATGAGAGTTTCTATTGTGCCGGGGAACTCAGCGTGGACAGCCCACCGGGGCAGTTGACGCCCGCCATGCACTTCACCCACCCGGACGCCAAAGCCCTCCATGACGCCGCCTTCGGGACGCCGCACGGCTCGCGCGAACTCACCCGCCGCATCTACCAACAGGCCGACTTTCTGCGAAGCGAACTCGAACGCTTTGTCAGCGACTACAGCATCGACCTGATTGTGCCGCAAAACGCCTGCGCCATCCCCATGAATATCGCGTTGGGCGTGGCGATTCATGATTTTGTCGCCCGTACCCGCATCCCGACCATCTGCCACAACCACGATTTTTACTGGGAGCGTGAGCGTTTCCTGACCAACGGGATTCAGGACATCCTCGATATGGCCTTCCCGCCCAACCTGGAAACCGTCCGCCATCTGGTGATTAACACGCCCATGCAGCGCCAACTGTATGCCCGGCGCGGCATCCAGGCCGACTATCTGCCCAACGTGTTTGACTTCGCCACGCCGCCACCGGCCTTAGACGAGTATGCCGCCAGTTTCCGGGCGGAACTGGGGTTGAGCGCGGAGGATGTCATCATCCTGCAACCGACCCGCATCGCCCGGCGCAAAGCGATTGAAAAAGCGGTGGAACTGGTGCGTAAGCTGGACGACCCGCGCCTGATTCTGCTTATCACTGGCTACGAGGGCGACGAACCGGGCGGTTATGGGGCGTGGCTGCGTGAAGAGGCGGATCGCGCCGGGATTCGCTACCGTTTCATCGCGGATTACGTGAGCGACCAACGGGGCGAAGGGGACGGCCACCGTGTTTACAGTCTGTGGGATATTTACCCACACGCGACGCTCATCACTTATCCCAGCACGTATGAGGGGTTCGGCAACGCCTTCATCGAGGCGCTGTACTTCGGCCAGCCGGTGGTGGTACATACTTACGCCATGTATCTTTCCGACATTAAGCCGGCGGGCGTGCAGGCAGTGGAGTTCACGCACGACCTCACGCCAGAAGTCCTCGCCCAGGTGCGTGACCTGCTCGACAACCCGGCCAAACGGCAGGCGGTGGCGAAACACAACTATGAAGTCTGCCAAACGCACTTCTCCTACGAAAAACTGGCGGACGTGCTGGAGACGGTTTTAGGGCGGTTCTAGATAATAATGTGTTCCTTTGTAGGGGCGAGGCCTGCCTCGTCCGCTGGGAGGGAGACGCTAAATAACGAATTTCTTGAAAAAACCTTAGGGCGGTTCTGTCGGGAGCAGCCAGCAGCCAACCGGAACAAATGTTTGAACAAATATTCGCGCAAATATTCACCATCTCATATCCATTTTATGCTATTGTGGAATGGACAAACCATCCTGCCCTCTGACGAATGCCCACCGATGACTGCTAACGACTGTCCACTGCTTGTACTGACCACTGAAAACTGATGACTGACCACTAACCACCCACCTTGCAGCAATCACTGCAATGGAAGCAAAAAACCGGAATGCGGCAAAAACGCCCCTGTTTTTCCCCTTGTTGACTCGACCAGAACACCATTTGATGAGGCAATTTGCGGCAGAAACACCGCCCGATGCAACCAAATGCCGCCGATGGATGGCATAAAACACGGCATTGTCATCCTATTGAAATATACTCCGCCTACTTCGGGTGCATTTCAATATTTGGACAAAATCCATAAACTGATTTAATTCCCTGACCTCACCCCTACTCGCTATGCTCGTTTTCCCCTCTCCATTGTGGAGAGGGGAGGGAGAACCGAAGGTTCGGAAGGGGTGAGGTAAAGCACAAACGGAAATTTGTGGATGCCACCCTATCGAATTGCTCCCCTCCACCTGCAAGTTAGTTGAAATGCGCCTCTGTTAAGGTGTATTATGTGGCTGTTTTCCTCAACTACGCACAGGAGCGCCGTGTGACCGTCTGGCCGGAAAAACCAATCATTTACGAAATCAACACCTGGGTATGGCTGGACAGCCTGAGCCGGGGTTACAACTGGCCGGTTACGCTGGAAAATCTGCCGGATCACGTGCTGGACGAGATTGTGGACACCGGCTGTAACGTGGTGTGGTTGATGGGTATCTGGTGGCGCAGTCCGGCGGCCCGCGCCAGCGCCAATAAATATGTCAGCGAGTACCGGTCCGCCCTACCTGACCTGACGCATGATGATGTGATCGGGTCGCCTTATGCCATTGGGGCGTACCAGGTGGATGAAAACCTGGGTGGGGCGCATGGACTGGCGAAGTTCCGGCAACGCCTGCGTGAACGCGGGATTCTATTGATTCTCGACTTCGTACCCAACCATGTTGCCACCGACCATGCCTGGGTGCGGGTGCATCCCGAATTCCTGGTCTTAGGTTCCCCCAGCGACTTGAAAAAAGCCCCTGGTAATTACTTCAGCGCCCGGTCTGCCACCGGCCAGTTGATTGTCGTGGCGCATGGCCGTGACCCCTATTTCCCTGGTTGGATTGACACCACACAGTTAAACGCCTTTCACAAAGGCCTGCGGGCGATGGTGACGAACACCCTGCTGGATATTGCCGCGCAGTGTGATGGCGTGCGCTGTGATATGGCGATGCTCATGCTCAACGAGGTATTCAAACGCACCTGGGGCGACCATGTCGCCAGCGCGCCGGATACCGAATTCTGGACGGATATTATCCCGGCAGTGCAGGCGCAGTATCCCGACTTTCACTTCATTGCGGAAGTGTATTGGGGGATGGAAGCCCGCCTGCAAGGGTTGGGTTTCAACTATACCTACGATAAACATCTGTACGACCTGATTATGGATAGTAATGTGGGGGAAATTCGGGCGCATCTGCACGCCTCATTGGACTATCAACGGCATTCGATCCGCTTTATCGAAAATCATGACGAAGGCCGGGCTGCCGAAACACTGGGGTTAGAACGCAGTCGCCCCGCCGCGACACTCATCTGTACCCTGCCGGGTGCGATGCTGCTCCACCAGGGGCAGTTTGAAGGACGGCGGGTCAAACTCCCGGTGCAGATCGGACGGCAGCCTTACGAGCCGGTACAGGACGAACTGAAAGCCTTCTACGACCACCTGCTGGCGGAAACCTGCCACCCGATTTACAGCAGTGGCGAATGGCGGCTCTTTGAAATCACACCCGGCCAGGAAAATGACACCTACAAGCACCTGATCGCCTATGGTTGGCGGTCAAACGAAGACTACCGGTTGATTGTCGTCAACCTGACCGGCGCACCATCCCAGGGACACATCCGCCTGGAAGGTTGGCCGGACATCCCCCAGCACGACTGGCACTTAAACGACGTGTTGAACGGGGATCGCTATTTACGCCAGGGTGAACTGCTGGATGGCATCGGGTTATATGTAGACCTCGCTCCCTACCAATCCCACATCTTACACTTTGAACGGGCTTGATGCGTCTCCCGATACTGACTCCCCGGCTGCGGTTGGCGGCGGTGGGCTATGGCCTGCTGGTGTTCTTCTGGCTGTCGCCGGAGGATAACCATGTCTGGCCGGTGGCGTTGCTGGGCGCGGGGCTGGGGTTGATGACCGTGAGCCTCTTGGTGGTGAACCGCTTTGGCGGCAGGGTGATTCCGAGACGCTGGCTGCTGCCGGGCGCGGCGCTGGCCGGGCTGCTGGCGGGCGGTGGCGGGGCGGTGGCCGCTGCCGGGTTGATGTTGTTCAAAACCGCCCTGCATTCCCACCTGTATCCTGATTATCCCTTCACGCTGATGCTGGCGATGCTCGCACGCGCTCCGGCCTGGGGGCTGGCAGGGCTGCTGGCGAGTCTGGCGCTGGCACTCCTATGGACGGAAAAAGGGTGAAATGCGGGAGTCAGCGGACACACCGTTGCGTGTTCCTACAATGATTCGACGTAAGGACGCCCAATGAGGCGTCCGTATATACGCTATAAACCAACAACAACCTGCATCGTAAATGTGCGGAAAGTGGATTCATGATCGCACGAGTCATCAAACGTGAATTATCCTTTCAGGAATTTGTGGTCATCTGCTCGCTGCTGATGTCCCTGACGGCGCTCTCGACGGATACCATGTTGCCCGCCCTGCCGCAAATGGGCAGTGACCTGGGCCTCCAGGACGTGAACAACCGGCAGCTGGTGGTGTCCATGCTGTTTCTGGGGTTGGCGCTGGGGCAGATGTTCTTTGGCCCGCTCTCCGATTGGTCGGGGCGCAAACCCGCGATTTATGCCGGTTTTGCTCTGTATATCGCCGGGGCAGTGATCTGCGGGCTGGCCGTCAGTTTCCCGATGTTGCTGGGGGGGCGGCTGTTGCAGGGGATTGGCGCATCATCGCCGCGCGCCCTCACGCTCGCCCTGGTGCGGGATCGTTACGAGGGGCGAACGATGGCGCGGGTGATGTCGTTCGTTATGACCGTGTTCATCATGGTGCCGATGGTCGCGCCTACGCTAGGGCAGGGAATTCTGCTGTTCGCCGGTTGGCGGGCCATTTTTGCTGGTTTCGTCACCATCGCTCTGATTGGCATGATCTGGTTCGCGGCACGGATGCCCGAAACCTTAGCCCCGGCTAACCGGGCGCCTTTTTCGCTGCGCCGAATTTATAGTGCGACCCTCGAAATCCTCCACAACCGGATTGCCTTAGGGTATACCATCTCGGCGGGTCTGGTGGGCGGGGCTTTTCTGGGGTATCTGAATTCCGCCCAGCAGATTTACCAGGAACAGTACGCGTTGGGCGATTCGTTTCCCCTGGTTTTCGCGCTGGTCGCGTTCTCGATTGGGCTGGCGTCGTTCATGAACAGCCGTTTGGTGATGCGCTATGGGATGCGCCTGCTGGTGAACCGGGCTTTGGGCGTGATTGTATTGCTGGCGCTGGTGGGGATCAGCGTCGCGCTGTTCACGGGCGGTCATCCGCCGTTCTGGTTTCTGATTGCCTACCTCATCACCAGCTTTTTCGGCGTGGGTATCCTGTTTGGCAACCAGAACGCGCTGGCAATGGAACCGTTGGGTCGGCTGGCGGGGATCGGCGCGGCGATTGTGGGGTCGCTCTCCACCCTGCTGCAAGTGCCGTTGGGGACGGTCATCGGGCAGAGCTATAACGACACGGTGCTGCCTTTGATGGTCGGCATCGCTCTGCTGGCCGGACTGTCTATCCTGGTGGTCAATTGGGCGGAAGCGGGGGGAAGTCAGCCAGCAGAAGCCATTTGAGGAGCATTGGGCGGGGCTGAAGTTTCGCGCCGAGGGATAAATCGGACGAGGCAGGCCTCGTCCCTACCTATCCGTTGACATCGGGTTTCGTAGGGACAGGGCCTGCCCTGTCCGCGAAAGTGCCAGTGGCTCGAAGAATAGTGTGTCCTTGTTTCACATCCAGCGTAAAGGGGATTTCAGCGGCGATTGGCTTTTTCGTTTGCCTGCGCGTCCGCCTATTCCGGCGGGGCTTCTTCTTCCCTTAGGCGCGAAGTCATAGCGGTTTTCGTTATCCCTGCCCAACAAGTGGCTTTTGCGTGCAGTCTTGGTTGGGGTATGTTCCAATTGTAATCTTCATGTTGTGTTTCACCGGTGTTTTTCGCCACTACCAGTTCCATACCTGCGCCCAGTATTTGCGATTCCATAGTGTATTCTAGTAGATAGAAGGAGAACAAGATTTATGAATGAAGCACGTTTACGTGATTTGGGGATACATATCAAAGCCCTTCTACAGGAATATGAAATAGAGGACGAAGGTTTTCAACTGAAGATTTTCGTAAAGCAGGAATATTACGACAAAATCAAGGAGAATTTTTCCAGACGAAACCCACTTGATATTGTGGTGGGACAACGTGAAGATGATTGGGGAATTGATATAATGTACCTGCCTCCAAGATCAATCAGTAAGTAGATTCTATCCCAAAACATTGAGGTACAATCAGGCACAAACTACTCCTGTGAGAGAAAGTGAGTCCCTGATTTCTCTCCAACCACAAGCAATTATCCGTGATTCTGGCGTTGCTGAGGCAGGATTTCAACGGCGTTTCGCTTTTTCGGGCGGCTGCGCTGCTTCCCATTCCTCCCATTCCGGCGGGGCTTCTGCTTCCATCAGGCGCGAACTATAGTCGTAAGGGAGGTCACGCTGCTGCTCCCAGGCACGTTCGCGTTCCAGGGCGGTCTCTAACGCCAGGTCTTCCGCGTCCGCCATCCGCACCCGGATATAGTGAAACAGCAGTACAACCGCCCACACGACGGAAATGCCGATGGTCTGTTGAAGCACAACGGTTTGCATATATTCGGGGTAGTGAGTCGCACTGGCGACATTGATCCACAGCAGCCCATCCCCCAAGATAAACAGTAGCAGGTGGGTGATGAAACGGTTGCGCCGCCGGTAGTGCCGCCGAATCCGCTGGCGAATCTCTTCGTAGCGGTTCTGTGGAACCGGCTCTTTGCTCCCGAACAGCCAGCGCACCCCCCGAATCGGTGCGACGACTGTCCACACTGTCACCGCCCATGTCACGCGCAGCGTCCAGCGCGTCGCCCGCCCGGTGGTGCGCCACGCCCAGCGCAGCACGGCCACGCTTTGCCGCCACGCCCAGCGAAACGGCGCTTTGATGACCCGCCAACTCCAACCGAGCAGTTGCGCCAGCCATCCGGTTTGGGGCGGGGGCAGTTCGCCGTCCGCCCAGTCGTACCAGTCGTCATTTTTCCGTTTGCGCTTGGGCAGGGCGTTGCTCATCACAGGTTCTCCTGGTCTACCGGAATCCAACATAGGCGGGATACTGCGGGTCTCGCTATATACCCATACGCACGCGGCGGGGGAGAAGTTGCACGGCACTTCCCACATTGCTACCCATTGTCTCGAATCGCGTCCGGGTCTATGTTGAGTTCATACCGCACCCAACCATCCCAACTGTGGTCACTGTGTTGGGAAACCTGTAATTCAACATGCTCATTCTCGTTTAACGAGAGCAAATAGTCATACACAGCCGGGTAGGGATTCACGAACAGGGGGAATTGTTCCCGGCTCTCGGTATCGTAGAGATTATAGGCCACATCTCCGGTGTCGGTGGATTTGGAGACAATCAGATAGCGGGAATCGGCCAGAATCAGCCTGAGATCCTCCGCGATTATCGCCCCGGTCACTCCAGCGAGGGAAAAGCGCAGCATCAGATATTTCCGGTCAATGGCATCGCGTTGGATTAAACACGTGCGCTCATCCAGCCAGACCACGCCCACCTGGGGGATACCAGATGCAACCGTCTCATATAGCACGTTTCCGTAGAATGGATCCCCACTCCGATCCCAGTCGGTGAAAGGGGTTTCGTAGACAAACTGCCCCAGGGCGGTATCCAGAATACTCACGATGGGGTTATTGGTTTCCGACCAGGAAAAAAACTGCGGGTCAATCGCGGCGGCGCGATCAATTCGGCCATTGTTATCCCGAATGAGCGCCACATAACGGCCATCCGGCGAGACGCTTTCTAACGCTTCGATTTCGCCCTCGAAAAGCGGGATCGGGACGCCCTGCCGGATGTCCATTTTTTCCAACGTGGCCGGTTGGTACGGGTCAGCCGGAAACACCACGTAGAAATAAGTGAAAGCGTCCGGGGCATACACGCCGCCGCAGTTATAGCCCAGCGTGTAGTGATAGGTTTGGACGGCGCTCAGGTCAACCACCGTCAGGCTGCAAGGGACATGCTCAGGAAGGTTAGCCCTTAGGGAGAGAACCGCGTGGGTTTCCAGTTGTTCCAGCAAAGGCGGTTGGGGACGATAAACCGGAAGCCCCCGAATTAGACTCTCGATGCTGTCTGAGTGGGCGACATCTATGAGGAGATACTCAATCCTGCCGGGATTTTGAATTCTATAGAGTATCTGGGTGTTGTTGATCCAGTCTCCAAAATCAGCAAAGTCATCATGCGTAGAGAGTGTGCCTAACGAACGAATCTCCCCGGTTGCGACCTCGTAGCCGTAGACATCATTTGGGCCACCATATCCTGGTAAGGTCGTGTTGCTTCCCTCCAGCAAGAGATAGGCCTCATCCGGGGAGGGCATGAGCGTATACCAGGGGGTTGTTTCGGCGGGGAGGTTGTGCAGCTCGCCGGACTGGTAATCGCACAAATAGGTTTCGCTGGTCTGCGTATCGGTGGCAAACACCCACCGTTGACTGGAAATGAAATGGTTCCTGATGACCGTCCCTGGACAAGGGACAACCACGTTAAATGTCGCGGAGTCGGTGTGCAGTTCCCATAACTCCCAGTCGCCATCCTCCTCCCCTGTGGAAACCGGGAGAAACACCCGATTATCCCAAATCTGCGGCATTTGGATGATCTTGCTGATGCCCTCAGGATACGGGAACTCCAACCAGATATTCCCCGATTTGTTGAAAACCTGCACCACCTGCTCAACATTATCTACGACAGGCGGGGGGTCGGGCAGTGGGTCAGTGGGACGGGACACGCTCACGACTTCAACCGGGCCGGTGAAAATTTCTGCCGGGTCGGGCGGCCAAGGAGCAAACTCCTGTGCCTGAACCACGCCGGAAATGAGCAACACTATCAGCAGTAAGGAGAGAAAGATTTTCATGCGGCTATCCGTTTAGCATCTCGTTTTCCCTTCCATCATAAACGGAATGGGCAAAGGAAACATGACGCTTGCCCTTTGTTAAAAATTACCGAAAAAACCCGGCATTCCTATAGACAAATTGCCGGAAAAGGTGTATAGTAGGTTTTAAATGATTCATCTGATGAATATGATAAATGACCGGTATTGAACTGCCTTCCGATCTTCTGAATTACATCGTCCAGCACGGCCTGGGACCCGGTGACCGGCTGCCCACGATTAACGAACTCCAGGACGCGAGTCACCTGGGAATCAGCGCCAGCAAAATCCGCGAGCAGTTGGAAGTGGCGCGGGCGTTGGGGTTGGTCGAAGTTCGTTCCAAGATTGGCACGCATATCAAAGACTACAGCTTCGCCCCGGCAGTCCGTTTGAGCCTGTTTTTCGCCCTCGCGAATGATCTCCACTCTTTTGAATATTTCAGCAGCCTGCGTACCCACCTGGAACTGGCCTACTGGAACCAGGCCTGCGGCCTGCTGACCGAGGATGATATGGCTGAAATGCGCGGCTATATCGAGGCGGCGCGTGCCAAACTCAATGGCAAGTGGATTCACATTCCCTACCAGGAACACCGGGCTTTTCACCTGACGGTTTTCAAACACCTGGAAAACCCGTTTGTGACCGGCCTGCTGGAAGTCTACTGGGATGCGTATGAAGCGGTGGAACTGCACCGGTATGCGGAGTACACCTACCTGCAAGAGGTGTGGGATTACCACGAGCGCATTCTGGACGCGATCTGCGCCGGGGATTTTGACCGGGCCAGGGTCGCCTTTATCGAGCATACCCGGCTGCTGCGCCACCAACCCCGGATGCAGGGCATTGACGGTGGAGCCGCATCCGAATCACCATTGTATGGGACTGAATAGGCGGATAAAAACGCTTATTTTTGTTTTTATCAGTGGATTATGTATCTATCTGTAAGTTCGTTTTCCTGACCTCACCCCTACTCGCTGCGGTTCGGAAGGGGTGAGGTAAAGCCTAGACGTGTAAAGGATTTCGTATGGTAGCAGACCTCCAAACTGAAGTACAACGCGGCGCACAGGATCACATCGTCAATGATGTGGCTCTTATGGTCGCCACCAAGAACGGCTCCGGCAGCCAGACCTCCAACAATCTGATTGTCCGCGCCCTGTTCAAAATGGGGATTCCGGTCAACGGCAAGAACCTGTTCCCATCCAACATCAAAGGCCTGCCGACCTGGTACACCATTCGCGCTAGCAAGGATGGGTATACCGCGCGGCGTGAAGTCACTGAAATCGCGGTGGCAATGAATGAACAGACGGCTGCCGAAGACATCGCCAACCTGCCGCCGGGTGGTGTGTGCATCCTGCCGCAGGAATGGAGCTGGACGCAGAGCCGGAACGACGTGACTTACTATGAAATCCCGGTCAAAGAGACGCTCAAACAGTTCGATATACCCAGTGAACGGCGCGAACAAGTCGGCAATATGGTGTATGTCGGCGCGGTGGCGTGGCTGTTCGACATCCCGCTGGAATCGCTGCACGATGGTCTGATGGATAACTTCCGGGGCAAGCAGAAGCCGGTGCAGATGAACTATCAGGTGATTGAAGCGGCCTACCAGTGGGCGGCGGAAAACCTGACCAAGCGCGACCCGTTCGTATTTGAGCCGATGGACAAGACTCAGGGCAAAATCCTGATTACCGGCAACGAAGCGGCAGGGTTAGGCGCGATCTTTGGCGGCGTGACTGTTACCGCCTGGTATCCAATCACGCCCTCCACCAGCGTCGTAGATACCATCCTCGACTACAAGCACCTGCGCCGCGACCCAGAAACCGGCAAAGAGACGGTGGCCGTCATCCAGGCCGAAGATGAAATCGCCGCGATTGGCACGATTGTCGGCGCAGGCTGGGCGGGCGCACGGGCGATGACCGCCACCAGCGGCCCCGGTATCAGCCTGATGGCGGAGTTTACCGGTTTGGCTTACTTCGCAGAAATCCCGGTGGTGATCTGGGACGTGACGCGCATGGGCCCCAGCACCGGCCTGCCGACCCGCACCAGCCAGGGCGACATCCTCTTCACCTATTTCCTGGGGCATGGCGATACACGCCAGGTAATTCTGCTGCCGCGTGACCCGGAAGAGTGTTTCACATTTGGCTGGCAGGCCTTCGACCTGGCCGATCAACTGCAAACCCCGGTATTCATCCTGAGTGACCTGGACATCGGTATGAATAACTGGATGTGCGAGCCGTTTGCATACCCGGATACGCCGGTCAATCGCGGGAAAGTGCTGGACAAAGAGGCGCTGGAAGCCTTCATCGCCGATAAGGGCGAGTGGTATCGCTTCCGGGACTATGACAACGACGGCGTTGGCTACCGGACTATTCCGGGGACCGATCACCCCCGCGCGGCTTATTTCGCACGCGGTACCGGGCATAATGACCGTGCCGTGTACAGTGAGCGCAGCGATGACTGGCTGCAAAATATGGGCCGTTTGCGCCGTAAATTTGAAACTGCCCGTACCCTGATGCCGAAACCGGAGATTGAATACGACCCGGCTAAAAAGATTGGCATTATCTCGTTTGGCTCGAATGACCCAGCCATTCGCGAGGCGCAGGATCGGCTGGCGGCGGATGGCGTTCACACCAACTACCTGCGGATTCGGGCGCTGCCGCTGACCGCTGAGGTGCAGGACTTCATCCAGAAACATGACCGGATCTACGTCGTGGAAAACAACTTCGACGGCCAGATGGCGCAGTTGCTCCACATGGATATGCCTGAAGACACAACACACGTCGTTTCAGTGGCACTGGGCGATGGCCTGCCGATGACACCGAAATGGGTTCATGAACAGATTATGCAGCGGGAGCAAGGGAACTGATATGGCGAAGGAAAACATCCTCGGACTTTCAAGAGAAGACTACAAAGCCGGTGACTCGACGCTCTGCCCCGGCTGCGGTCATAACTCGATTTCCAACCAGATCATCAGCATCGCGTTTGAACTGGGGTTAAAGCAGGAAAACCTCATCAAGATGAGCGGGATTGGCTGCTCCAGCAAGTCCCCGGCTTATTTCCTGGGCCGTTCACACGCTTTCAACTCGATTCACGGGCGGATGCCTTCGGTAGTCACTGGCGCGACGACGGCCAACCGCTCCCTGACAACGTTGGCGGTCAGTGGGGACGGCGACAGCGGTAGTATCGGCTTCGGCCAGTTCAAACACCTGATCCGTCGCAATATCCCGATGGTGTACATCATCGAAAACAACGGGGTGTACGGCCTGACGAAAGGCCAGTTTTCCGCCACCGCCGATGAAGGCCAGACGTTGAAGCACTACGGCACGAATGACCTGCCGCCGATTGATCTGGCGCTGGAAGCGGTTATCAGTGGGTGTTCGTTTGTCGCCCGCAGCTTTTCCGGCGACTCGAAGCAGGTACAGACGCTGCTCAAGGCGGCACTCAGCCATAACGGTACGGCGGTGCTGGACATCATCAGCCCATGCGTGACGTTCAACAATTCACCGGACTCGACCAAGAGCTACCCCTACGGTAAGGAAAACGAAGTCGCGCTGCATGATATCGAGTTCTTCACGCCGGATTTCATCATGGAGCGTGAGGAAATCACCGCAGATTACGATACGGGCGAGGCGATCACGGTCAAGATGCACGATGGTTCCCACCTGCGCCTGCGGAAAGTGGATGAGGACTACGACCCGCGCAACCGGGCGCTGGCGATCAACACCCTGGAACGGGCGCAGCGGGAGCAGTTGTTCCTGACCGGGCTGCTATATTACGAAGAGCCACGTCAGACTCTGGCCGAAACGCTCCACCTGTCAGAGACGCCGTTGTCCCAGACGCCGGAAGCCTTGCTGCGGCCGTCCCGCGAGGCGCTGGCGGAGATCATGAAAGGCATGATGTAGCGCGTTCGTGTGGGTATGCGGATACTCTGTAAAAACGATCCCAATTGCGGGCGCAAGATGTTGCGCCCGCATTTTTCCCCATATTTCATCTTCAAACTATGCATTATCATGCCCCTCTATGTTTGTAAGTGACTGATGCGCGGCAGCTACCGGTAGTTATTTCATTAGACGGAGAACATATCATGACAATCATTCAGGGGAACAATCTCTATCTGCGCCCCTACTCGCGGGATGATGCAGCGGCGGTGCTGGCCGGGGCAAACGAACCGGTAGGCCGCAAGCTGACCGGCACACACGCCACTTTTACGTTGGAACAGATCATTGCCTACATTGAGAATAATCATGTAGATGACAGCCGCGCTGGGTTTGTCATCTGTCTGCCGGATGGCACGGTGACGGGGGAAGTGGTGATTAACCAGATTGACACGGATAACCACCGTGCGAATATCCGTATCGCGCTGTTTGCAGAACAGTATTTCGGACAGGGATTGGGGACCGAAGCCCTGCGTTTGATGGTCGATTATGGGTTCAAGACTCTCAAACTACACCGGATTGAACTGGGAGTATACGCATTCAACCCGCGTGCGATTCGTGTGTACGAAAAACTGGGATTCAAACGAGAAGGACTCTTGCGGGACGCGCTGTTCTACGATGATGCCTACCATGACGAAATCGTCATGAGCCTTCTGGAACACGAATGGCAGGGATGAATGCCCGGCCAGGTGTTCCCAACCGGGCTGACTTTCAGCGGCAGTGTCTGGAAATTAGCGTCGCCGGGCGAGTTCACTGGCGTACCGGCTGCCGAGCGTGTCAGCGTGTTCCTGCGCCCAATCAGTGAGTTTTGTTGTTCCGGTGGGTGGGGACTCCACATACAGCAGGTCGGCTGACAGCCCCAACACTTCCTCCCAGGTAATCATTACATCCCCGTTCAGCCGCCCGATGAGTCCCCCGGCGAGGTAGGCCAGGCGTGGCGGCATGGGGAGTACCGGCTTCCGCTGCCCGATGATCGAGCCGATGGTTTGTGCCAGCCCCTTATAGGTGAAGGTTTCCGGGCCAATGGCGTTGATGACCGCGTTTTCCGTCTTCGCGCCCTGTTCCACCGCCAGCGCCGCCAGGTCATCCACATAGATCGGCTGCAAGCGGTAGCTGCCGTCGCCAAACACGCCAAACACCGGTAGATGTCGCAGCGCCCAGGCGATATTGTTGATGAGAATATCCTCTTTACCAAACAGCACCGTTGGCCGCAGGATGGCGTACGACAGATCGGAGTCCATCAATGCTTTTTCCAGCCGTGCTTTGCCGGAAAAATACTCCAGCGGCGAGTCGGCGGATGGATTGGTAATGCTGACATGCACCACGCGCCGTACCCCGGCCTCCCCCGCCGCCCGGAACAGTTTGAGCGTGTTGTCAACCGCCATAGTGTGAGTAAAGCTGCGGTGGTTGAAGCGCACCCAATAGGTATTGATGAGTACGTCCACGCCGTGCAGCGATTCGGCCAACGCCGCCGGGTTCTCCCAGGCGAGCGGATAGGTTTTGACGGCATCCCCGAACGGATTCGGCTTATGCAGCGAATTGGTCAGGGTGATGACTTCCTGCCCGGCATCCAGCAGGCGGTGGGCGATGTATTGGCCGGAGTATCCGAACGCGCCGGTCACTGCGTAACGATCCGTCATGCTAGCTGCCTTTCTGTCTCAAACACCCATCGGTCATTTCGTAAACAGGAATGTCACCAACCGGGGCGTGTCGGGCGGGTCTTCGTCGTGCCACCATTCGCCCAGCTTCGTCAGCGTGAAACCCGCGCCCTGCGCTGCTGCCACAAAATCCGAAATGTGATGCACAAACGCGGCGATGGGGGTCTGTTCCCCACCACGCTCAAAAACCGCCTGCTTCCCCTGGTATTGCTTGAACGGGTGCAGCTCCGAGAGGTAAAACTGTCCGCCCTCGGTCAGCACGTGCCATGCTTCGGCAAAGATAAAATCCAGGTCGCGGATATGTTCCAGCACCAGGTTACAGACGACCAGCTCAACACATCCCGTCGCGCACGGCCAGGGCTGGGTGAGGTCAGCCAGCGCGAACGCCACCTGCGCCTTGTTAATTTTCGCTCTGGCCTGCGCCATCATTCCCTCGGAGAAATCGAGCGCATAGACCTGTTGGGCGATTTCGGCCAGCAGTGCGGTGTTTTTGCCGGTACCACAGCCGAGTTCGAGGGCAGTAGCAACCTTCCGCCCGCCCAATACCCCCCGGGTCATGGTCGCGTCCAGGTCACGGGTGAGGTTGCGATCCGTGTCATAGGTTGCCGCCCATTGGGTATATGCCTGACTGATGTGCATGGGGTAGCTCCTTACTGTCTGAACTCTACCTCACCCTTTCCGAACCGCAGCGAGTAGGGGGTGAGGTCAATCTTCTATTTACGATGTTTGGCTTATCAGTGCCTCTCTGATGATCGTCACAACCACATCTAATGATTGCAACACGTCATCATTACTGAAACGTAACACCTGGAAACCTTGAGCCTCCAAGAATGCCTGTCGCAGCATATCATAATCTTGTTGGTAGTCATGTATATCGCCGTCTATTTCAATAATCAGACGATATTCGAGGCAAGCAAGATCTACTATAAAGCGCTCAATAGCATATTGCCGACGAAACTTGGCTCCGCTTACTTGTCGGTTGCGTAACCGCTGCCAGAGTATATCTTCAGCCGGAGTAGGCTCGTGTCGCATCTGACGTGCAAGAGGTTTGAGTTTTTCCCACAGTTCCGGCAATGCGTGATATGGTGAATTGGGTGTCTTCGGCATCCGAAATTGTCCTGTCCTTCAAAACCACACGAGTTGCATGATCTCAGCAGAATTATCTTGTATACTTGCCTACCTCACTCCTTCCGAACCTTCGGTTCTCCCTCCCCTCTCCAATTTGGAGAGGGGAAAACGAGCGCAGCGAGTAGGGGTGAGGTTTTATCATACAGAACATTCAAATCATTCTGAAAGTTATGAATTTCACTATCGCCATTATACGCTGCTTTTGGTGAACTGTAAAGCGGTCTCATTTCGCATTGAAAGCGCCCTATGAACGCGCTATAGTCAGCCATATCGGGCGGGGTTGGGGAGATGTTATCAGCAAGACTGGGACGCCCCACTCGCTATTGAATGATAGCTATAGGAGATTGTTTGATGTCGTTTTCCCGTTTTGTTTCCCGATTCCTGCTCGTCGCGTGCTTACTACTGACGACGGGCGTTGTTCTTCAGGCGCAGGATGCTGAACCGCAGCGGTTGATCCTGGCGACCACCACCAGCACCCAGGACTCCGGTCTGCTGGACTATATTCTGCCGGATTTTGAGGCCACCTATCACGCGACGGTGGATGTAATCGCCGTCGGCACGGGGCAGGCGCTGGCATTGGGCGAAAGTGGCGACGCCGATGTGCTGCTGGTTCATGCGCGGGCGCGGGAAGATGCGTTCGTGGAGTCGGGGAATGGGTTAATTCGCTACGACGTGATGTATAACGATTTTGTTCTGGTTGGCCCGGCAGACGACCCAGCAGGCGTCAAAGGGATGACGAATGCGACTGAGGCCTTCGCGCAGATCGCCGCTTCTGGCGCAACCTTCGTCTCGCGCGGGGATGACAGCGGCACGCACACCAAAGAAAAAGCCATCTGGGAAGCTGCCGGCATCACCCCGGAAGGCGACTGGTACGTTTCTGCCGGGCAGGGCATGGGCGCAGTGCTGACCATGAGCGACGAACTGACCGCCTATACGCTCAGTGACCGGGCGACTTATGCCACCCGCGCTGCCGACGGTCTGGCACTGGTGATCGAGGTCGAAGGCGACCCGATTCTGTTCAATCCGTATGGTGTGATTCCAGTCAACCCGGCGGCGCATCCCAACATTGACGCCGAGCTGGGGCAGGCCTTCGCCCACTGGATTACTTCCCTGGATACACAGGCGCTCATCGCTAGCTACACCATAGGTGACCAGGCACTGTTCGTGCCGGATTCCGTCCCCTGGCGTGTCGCGCACCGCTAGTCCGCCATCTTATGTTAAGAGGGCGGTGCTTTGGCCGAACCGCGCCGCCCTTGTTTCCAGCATTGCCATACCGGGTTAGGGGGGGTAAAATGCCCCTGCTTTGTCAAAGTCCAGGCACGGAGTCCATATGCTGCCGGAAGAAGTTACCACCATGAAACCCAATTCCCCCCGCGTCCGCGAAGATGTCACGCGCAATCATATCCCCTGTAATCTGTGTGGCAGCCAGGAAAACCACCCCTACTGCCCGGATAACGGCCTGGGGTTGGTCGAGTGTGAAAACTGCGGGCTGATCTTTGTCAGTCCCCGCCCTGACCCGCATGAGCTTTACGCGCTGTATGGTGAGACGTATTTTCACAACAACGAATCAGGCGTGGTCGGGTATACCAACTACATTAAAGACGAACCGAACATCCGCCAGACGTTCCGGGGGCGGCTCAACTGGCTGGAACAATACGCCAAATCAGGCAAGTTGCTGGATGTGGGCTGCGCGGTGGGGTTCTTCATTTCCGAAGCGCATAAACGCGGCTGGGATGTGCAGGGGATGGATGTCTCCGGCTTCGCGGTGGAGTATGCCAGCGATCATTTCGGGCTGGACGTGCGGCATGGCAGCCTGGAAACGCTGGATTATCCTGAAAACACCTATGATCTGGTCACGATGTGGGACGTGATTGAGCATGTCCCCGACCCGAAACTTTATATTGAAAAAGCTGTTTCGTTGCTGCATTCCGGCGGCGTGATTTCCCTGGCGACCCCGGACGTGGACAGCATCCCGGCGCGGTTGACGGGGAGACGCTGGGTGGGCTTTAAACTTTCCGAGGAGCATGTGTACTACTTCTCCGCACGCACCCTCTCCAGGATGCTGGAAGAGGCCGGGTGCGAGGTGGTGAATGTGCGCCATGTCGGTAAATACGTGACGCTGCGTCTGTTCCTGGATCGGCTCGGCATGTATTCGCCGATTATCGCCGGGATACTGGGGTGGTTTGAACGCGCCTTCAAACTGTCTGAGAAGTCGCTTTACATCAATCCCTATGATATCGTGGCGGTCACGGCTCGCAAAAAGTAGCGGGTTGGACGGCTTTCAGCAAACCATCATGAGCGCAGGATATTGCGCTCTTTTTGTTATTGCTACGGCGCATTAACCGTAAAACTGTCCGCACTGCTCCATGCCCCAGTTCGCGTACCATCCAAAGCTCGCACGCGCCAGTAATACGTGCCGTTTTCGAGCGCGGGTGTCGTCATCGCCAGGATGGACGCGGGAACAGTGGTGGTGAAGGCCAACGGCGCGGCAAATCGAGCCGAAGTGCCGACCTGAATTTCATATTCTACTGCCCCGGTAACGCGATTCCACGTCAGGGTCGGTGAATTCACCGTGAAGTAATTGCGCGTGGGGGCCGCGTTAGAGGGTGAACAGGTGGGTGCTGCGCCTGCAACATATGGAATGCGCCCGTAGTACAGAGTCGTGTTGAGATAGCTCCCACCGTTCGCCAGGAAAAAGACCATTTCGATGGTTTCAGGGCGGTTGTAGCCTGTACCGGCCCACTTCGTGGAGACGCTACTATCAAAAGAACTGCCCGGTGGCGGTGAGATAATGTGCTCCGGTGGCTCCCACAAGGCACACCCCGGACTGCGCCGCATCATGTACAGATTCACGTTGTCCCCCACCGCCTCGGCGCCATGCGCGACGATGAACATTTCACCTGCGCTGTTGACGATGATCGCCGGGTCGTGGCTGTACAACGCGATGGGCTGATCCAGCCATGCGCCGTTACTGTATCTGACGTAATGAACATGCCCGTATTCGGTTGTATTGTCATAGTCTTCAATGTACAACAGGTGTTTCACGCCATCATCCGTAATAATGAGGCTGGGACCCTGGTCTATATTGACTCCCAGATTACGACTCGTCCAGACGGGCGCGGCACTCACGATCTCAACCGCCCCCCAGGTGCCATTCGCGGCACGGGTACGAGCCAGAATTCGGGCCGTTGAGGTGGCTTCTGATACCCACGCTACAGTCACCAGATGATCCGCCGGTGAAACCGCCAGGGCAGGGTGCGTCGCGTGTCCACTGGTGTCTACCTGGCTGGCGCTGCCGGAAGTTGCCCATACGCCATCGTTATTCGCGGTATATGCCTGGTAGACAATGTGATTTCCCGAACCCCAGTAGGTTACATGAAACGTGCCATTGATACCCAGCCCGGCTGAAACGCCTGCTGTGCCGATATAATCGCCGGATACGGCGGGGTTGCCGGTTTTCAGCACCTGTGCCGCGCCAAAGGTATTCACCCGGGTGTCAAAAGGATAATGCACTAATGTGCCGCTGTTGGTATTGACCAGGACATGAATGAAAAACGCGCCATCATAAATTGTTTCGACGGAGATCGGATTCCCGTTGACCGTCGTCTCCGTGCCGGAAGCAAAATCCCCGGCGGTGGGCAATCCCTGGGTCGTTGTCCAGTACGCGATTAATTTGTTCGAGTACTCTGCCCGCGCACTGAACACATAGACATAATCGCTATCTGTCCGCACGATCTGATGGGGTATCACATCGGAAAATCCGGGACCAATTGGGAAAACAGAAACCGCTTGCGTTTCGAATGCCTCGGACGGTGCCGGAGTCAACGACACAGCCGCTGGTGTTCCGGTCGTGAGCGGGGTAGCCCCCGGTGTCTCCTCTTGTGCAAGGATGCTGATTACGCCGATCAGTGCTAGGATACTGCCAAGGATCAGTATTCGTAACGTCTTACTGAACATTCCTGGTTTTCCCTCCTGTCTGTATTTTGGGCAACCTATTCCCGCTCATCCACCAGCGTAATGGCTATCACCCGTTTTGATTGCGGGGCGTAGTAGATGATGTAGCGTGCATCCTCGCGCAACAACTGGTAAACAGATTGTGAAATCGGCAACCGGAGATTCTTGATCCGCACCCGGTATATCTAGCTCTACGACTGTATCGGAAACGCTGAATATCGCCTTCTACGCTTTTCACCGTCCCGTCAGATAAATCCGCGCTGATGTTCCGCTGTCCGGCTGCTGCTTCCAATATGTAAAGCACGGCCATGATTCCAATAACAATACCAACCCCACTGGAATCGCCAATCTTCGCACCCCCAAAGATGCCATAAGCGATTAGCAGTAACAGTACACCCCCGGCAATATACTTCTCCCTTGTCCACGATTCATGCTCACGTTCCAGGCGGCGGCGCTGTTCGGGACTCAGTTGACCCTGTTGGTTCATCTGCAAGTCCGCCTCCGTATTATTCAATATCACCATGAGTTGCGCAGAATCATAGTTCCTCTCCCATTCACGGTTTGCTTGTGCCGAGAACATGGCCGACCTCGCTTCTCATGTAGATTCCTCTCTATTATACGAGAATCGGTGTGCAGCCTTATCAACCGCCGCCCAAATGAAGTCCGTACACCGACACACAAAAAGCCACCTCAATCGTGAGATGGCCGGTGTGATTTGTAGCGTTGTATCGCCCACCGGGGATACCAGGGGCGTGGGTTCGGTGGGGCGCGGGCCGGTTAGTCGTCGCCCAACATGCGGATCATCGCCATCCCGCCGACGGCGATAATCGCCAGCAGGCCAAGCATCATCAGCACAAACAGCATTGGGAAGGGCTGACCAGCATCGGCGGCGCTGTTGTCCTGGGCCAGCGCCGGGGCGGTCAGCGCCAGTGTCCCCAGCAAGAGATACACGATTCGAGAAATTTGCTGCCAGCGGCGCATGAAAGAGTCTCCTTTGTTCTGTTTGAGTCGTCAGTTTACAGTCGTCAGCGTTCAGTCGATTCAATAGGCGGGCGCAACAATGCAATTTCACAATTCAATACGGAGTTCTTGTAGGGACAGGCTTCTGCCTGTCCGGCGGACGCCCAGAAGGGCGTCCCTACGAATGGCAATCACCGTACTAATTCATTAAAGCGCATTACCATGCCTCTACCCAACGATGACACATGAATATTCAGACAGGTTCCCACGACACGATTGCTTTCTGACAACTGATGACTGACCGCTGAAAACTACCAATCCCATTGTACCGCGTTCGTGCACGGAAATAAACAAACCCCCGGCAAGCGATACCAGGGGTTTGCATGGGTCTATCTGGGTAGTGGCTTATTCCGGTGATGGCCCGTTCTGGGTTTCCAGGAAGGCGACCAGATCGGCCACATTTTGCAGCGTCAGACGTTCAGCGAAGTTCGGTAGCATCGCGTTCGCATAGTTGGGCGGCGCGAGGAACGCATCCGGCAGCAAAATGCTTTCTACAAGGTACTTCTCAGCCGTGTAGCCCTGGAACTGCGGTAGTGTCAGGCGAGAATCCACGACACGGGTATACGTCCCTTCCAGGTGCGGCGCGACCACACCGGCACCGGCCACATGGCAACCGGCGCAGCCCAGCGCCCCATTATACAGGGTTTCACCCGCCGCCGGGTTGCCGGTCACATCTGCCAGCGCCGCGACCACCGCATCCACGTCATTGTTGTAAGCCTGCATGATGGTGGGATCCGTGTTCGTTGCCACAAATGTCGCCGGGTCTACCGGTTGGACGGCAAAATGGTTGACCGCGAACAGGTCATCCAGCGTCCAGTCCCGGTTCCAGTTCAGAATATAGTTGGTGATGTCCTGAAGCTGGTCGTCACGCATCGGGCCACCGGCAGTCTGTGACCAGGCCGGCATCGCCCCCAGGGTGGAGTAGGCGGCACTGGCTGGACGGCCATGCACCAGGGTCGTGAAGATAAACGAGTCGAGTGTCCCCACCCAACCGAGGTTTTTCAGTCGGCTGAAGTTCACCGGGTCATAGCCCTTATCTACCGCCGGTTGTACCTGCGTCCGCACCTGAGTAGACAGCGCATCAATCTCACTGTCAATGGCGCTCACGCGGCTGTCAATTTCAGCCTTACGCGCATCAGTGGTATCGGCCAGACCGCGTTCGGTTTGGAGGGACTTCTTTTCAGAAGTCAGCTCGGTGATCTGCTGGGTGGTTTCCGGGAAGAAGTCATACCCGAAAAGCTGCGGGTTATTCAGCCCCGGCCCGGCACCCTGCACCCCGCGCCCATCTGCACTATGACAGCGGGCGCAGTTGACGACAAACAGTGCCGCCCCGTTTTCGATAGAGCGTGCCAGTTGCAAATCCTGGTAGGCCTGCATCCGGGCGCCTTCGTTGATAGCGACCCAGCCGGTGATAATCATGATTCCCAGGAAGGCCACGACTCCGACGAGGACGCGATTTTCTATTCGTCCGATTAACATACGTTCAATCATCGGCATCTATCCTAGTTGTTAAAGTAGGCCGAATTTTCGTGGATGTAGACATGAGTGCCGTTAAACCGGCGGATCGGTTCGCCCAGGTCATTCAGTACCAGAATCGGGTTGCCGTTTTCATCCAGCACCGGCTTACCGCCCTCGGTTTGCACTTCATTCCACGAAATAATGATGTCTACACGTTTCAGGTTGGCCTGATCGTTGGTAATCACGACAATGCCCCAGGGGTCGTTGAGTTCAACATTGTTTTCTTCCAGCAGTTGGTTGAACTCTTCCATCACTTTGTACAGTTCGGGCGCATCGCCCGGAATGGCCCGGATCGTGATATTGGACGTTGCCAACCCGGCGGCGGTCAGTTCTGCAGCCATTTCTTTTTCATCGGTGTTGACCGCGATAGTGGTATCGGCAGTGAAGGGTGTTTCAATCATCTGGTTGAACTCGTCCACCGCCTGCGTAACACCATCCGCGCCGTATTCAAACTGGCGGGTGGTGTAGAAGCCCGGTTTCAGCTCGTCGAACGGAATCGGCAGCAGCTTACCAATATGGTTATGGGCAGGCGGGAATATCAGTTCGTGCAGGATTTCCGAGTCGGCTGAAGTCGAAACGGCAAATTTCGACAGCCCCATATAACTGAAGAAGGAGGACAGGGAAATCAGTGCCAGACCGAAGCTAATCATCACGCGGCGGTCAGCAAAACGGCGGCTCCTGGTCACATCCAGGTACGGCAGCACCGCCAGCCCACCGACGACAATGCCGGGGAAGATGATACCCCAGAACACTTTGTCACCGAGCTTGAGCGCCCCTTGAATCCAGAGGAAGTACCAGGGGGCAGTCGTACCCAGCGGCGTGATCTGCGGGTCTGCATGGTTTTCCAGCGGCGCGTCGTAGAACCAGACACACAACACAATCAGGATGAGTGTGGTGACGGCCACCCACATAACTTCGCTGGTCAGGATGTCCGGGATGTAGTAGACGCGCTTATCGAGCGGCACACGCTTGGCGGTGTCTTCGCCCACGTTTTCACGCGACGGCGGCAGGCTGTGGCCGTGCAGGATGACCTTGTAATAGTGGACGCCGGTAAAGACGAACAGCAGCGCGGGCAGCGCCAGCACATGCACCAGATAGAAGCGCAGCAGACCGTTCGCCCCGATTTCCGGGCCGCCTCGGATCAGCAGGTTCAGATTCGTACCGACAATTTCCGGCGGCGTGGCTTCAATCATGGACGCGCCAATCGTCACCGCCCACAGCGCTAACTGATCCCAGGGGAGCAGATAACCGGTGAAGCTCAGAAAGCCGGTGAGCGCCAGCAGGAGGACACCGGTAAACCAGGTGAACTGACGCGGCTTTTTGTAGCTGCCGGTGAAGAGCGTGCGCATCATGTGCAGCGAGACGATCAGCACCATCGCTTCCGCACCCAGCCGGTGCAGATCGCGTGTCAACTGCCCTAACGGGACGTTGCCCAGGATGTTGAGCATGTCTGCGTAAGCCACTTGCGGCGATGGCGTGTACCAGACCATCAAAAAGATACCGGTAATGGTTTCAAAGAAAACGAAATAAGTGGAGAGCCACCCCAGGCGGAATGTCGGATAAAGGCCGGTGACATCCGAGTTATAGTAGCTGGGACGCATGTGCAGCCAGAAGCCATCGGCATGAGGCCGCAAACGGGGGTTAGGCCGACGACTGGGGGATTCGCCGCGTATCGCCTCGCGCAGGTCTTGAATATTCAACCCTGCGGTCAGGCGTTCTACCGACTCATCCACCACCTCAAAAACGGCCTTCTTCAACCCCTTTTCCTTGACATCGTCAAGGAAGGATGGAAAGGGAAGGACGGACATTAGCGTACTCCTCGTGCGAGAATAAAAGGACTCGGATTGGACTTACTCATCAAGCCGACTGGTACTCTTATAGCGATCACCGGTATTCACAGCCACATTGGTAATGGTATGACCTTCTATCGGCAACGGCCCACCAGGGGGTACGCCATCTGCACCAGAGGTGACACTGGTGCCATCATCAAAGGTCACGGTGGCCTCGAATTTATCCAGGCTGCGTGGCGCAGGTCCCTCGATATATTTACCGGTACGCTCGTACTTCGAGCCGTGACAGGGGCATTCAAACCGGTTGTTGGTTTCAACCCATTTCGGCAGGCAGCCCAGGTGCGTGCAAACGCCATACAGGACGTATAGGCCGCGGCCTTCTACATTGGATAGCCAGAAACGCCCAGCGGGCATGGACACAGGTACTTTGTTGGCAGCAGGAACCAGGTCGCCTTCAACATTGAATACGCCGCCGAACTCACCTTCCTTAAAACGGGGCAGCGCAAACCAGATTAACCCTGCAGCCGCTTCACCCAGCAACAGGGCGATTGAAGCACCCCAGATATAATACAAGAACTCCCGGCGGCTCGGTGCGTCTACCCCGACGGGCGCCGCCTGTGCCGCACTTGCAGTAGCCATATTGCTCCCTCCTGAAAAACCGTCCTCAAGCAAATGCGAAGTATAGCGCAACCTACCTCTCAAAACACATCTTTCCGAGGACTGGGAAAGATATGCCAATGATACCTATGATGAATGAGTGAATCAAAAAACGCACAGAATTGGGAATCTGCCACACGAATGTAAAATATATCACAATCATGAGGGAGAGTCAAAATTTCGTTTGAGAAATATTAACCTTTCCTGAGCGCAGCGGCTGCACTCTTGACCGAGAGACACTGGGGGTGAAAAACACTAATGGGAATGTCTCGTTTTGATGCAATCGCCCTGGAAATATCATGCCGGATGTCCTGCATTTGCTTCATGACCTGTGCTACTATTGATTCAAAGATGGATTCCAATACAGGTCTGATTCAGCAATGTTCGACTATCCACGAAAACCCAAACCCGCCACGCAGTCCCCGCGTTTCAAGCTACGTATCGGCAGTGGTCGCCCGATCATGATGGATCTGGAAGCGTTTGGCTGGCTGCTGGTGGGGCGCAAAACTGAAAAAGAGGATGACGAAGGTTTGGGGCTGGATTTAACCCCCTTCGGTGGGCTGGAAAAAGGTGTGTCGCGTAATCATGCCGCCTTTTCGTATATGGAAGGGGGAATCTATATCGAAGACCTGGGCAGCACCAGTGGCACGCGGGTCAACGGTCTGCCACTCAAACCGAACCAGAAGTATCACCTGCGGCACAACGATGAAATCGAATTCGGCAGCGTCCGCGTTGTCGTGGTATTGAATTAACTGTCCATGTCCATCAGAATTTTACAAGCCTTCCTCCTTTTCGCTGTTGGACTGTTGGCGGCCTGTGTCCCGGCGAATACGCCGCTGCAACTGGCCTATACACCCGGCCCGGCAGTAATCGTCACCGATGATGTCTATGAATCAGATGCCTTCACGGTGCATTATCCGTCCGGTTGGCGGGTGGTGACAGGCGCGGCGGATGCGCCGACCTCGGTGGTGTTTGTCGCGCCAGATGAGCAGTCCACGATCACCTTGCAGGTAGGCGCTTTGGAAAACGTGACGCTGGGGGAGTCGGGTTTCGTCGTGGAGATACGCGACGTTGAACTGACAGATGGGATGCTGGTGACAGCTATCGCCCGCGCTCCCGAAGGGGTATGGGAGGCGTTTTTCCCGACATTTGAGGCTGTTGTGGCGACGGTGCAGTGATTTAAAACAAAGGGAGCTGTTGGGGTGGTTTGCGGCCATCCAGCAAAATGTAAGGCGCGGTGCGCTCCGGTGCGGCGATGCCAATCGCCCGCAGGTGCGCCAGGTCGCGCAGCCGCCCAACCCGCCGCGCTTTTAGAATCGCGTCTGCCCCTTTGGGGCCGATTCCCGGTATCCGCAAAAGCTGTTCCCGGCTGGCCTGCATAATCTCCACCGGCGTGTATAGCAGGTGGATGTCCGCCCAGGCGCGTTTCGGGTCTACATCCAGCCGCAAGTCCCCGGCGCCTTGAAAAGGTAGTTCTTCCACGTCCCAGGCGTAATCCCGCAGCAGAAAACTGGCCTGATACAGCCGGTGTTCCCGCAGCGGCAGCGTCGGCGTTAGGTTCTCAAAAGGGGTATCCAACACCGGGTTGAAGCCGGAGTAGTAAGCGCGGGTCAATCCACTTTGTCGGTAAAGCTGGCTGCTCAAGGAGAGCAGCTCCAGGTCAGTATCCCCCACCGCGCCGACGACAAACTGAGTCACGGTACTCGCTCGCACCCCTTCAACCCGTAACTGCTGTGCCCATCGAATACGTTCCAGCAATTCACTGTAAAAATCCTTCTTAGGGGCAAGCGCATTCAAACGCTCCGGCGTTGGTCCTTCCAGGTTTATGGAAACCCGGTCTGCGAGCTGCATGGCGCGCCGTACCTGGTCGTATTCCGCGCCCGGCATGATCTTCAGGTGAACGTATCCCCGGTAGCCGTACTTGCGGCGGATAATCTCGGCGGTATCAATGATCTTGTCCTGGGTCGTCACACCACCGTTGATGATGCCGGACGAGAGGAAAATCCCTTTGACCGCGCCCGACTGTTCGAGTTTGTGGAACGCGGATGCCAGTTCGTCCGGCTTGAAGGTGACGCGCTCCATTTTGCTGCGCCCGGCACGGAAGGGACAGTAATAACAGTTGCGCTCACAGGCCGTCGTGACCATCGTTTTCATGACCGGCATCGCGCCCTGCGGCGTGGCGACGTTCGTGATACACGGCAGTTGATCCAATTGGGCGACGGCTTTTTCCCGGCGTGATTCACGCTGTGGCTGGTCGCCCGCCGGTTCATATAGCGTCACATCGCCCAGTTGGGTGAGTTTGGTCAGGGTATCAGGAACCGAGTGAATATTCATCTACTTATTATAGAACATTTATTCTGAAAATACAATGGGCGACAGAGAAACCCGCCGCCTATGCCGGTTCAGCTTCCTTCAGGTCGCGCAGCCGCCGGTAGGTGGCCTGAATCACCAGCGCGTCGGCGGTGTGGAATGGCTCCGGCGCTTCCACCGCGCACGACCCGGCCACGCCATAGTCCACCCAGGCTTGCAGCAGGTCACGGTACTGAATATCGGCCTCGTTGAGCGGGACATGATTTTTCTCCCCTTTGGGCGTGTATTCGATGCCGCTCATGTGGAAGTGCAGCGTTTTCAGCCCTTCCTCGCCCAGAACCGTCCGCACCTGTTCCAGCGCGGCGGCGAACTCCTCATACGAGTTGAACGTGCCGTTGCCGGTGCGGGCGTGCAGATGCGCCCAGTCAATGCACGGCGCGACTCCCGGCACATCCCGGCTGAGGCGCAGCACTTCGTCCAGCGTGCCGAACATGGCCGACTTGCCCATCGTCTCTGGTCGCAGCCGCACCTTGACCCCCTCTTCCTTCAGAATCCCGGTGATTTCCAGCAACTTTTCTCTGGCGCGTTCGTAAACCTGTTCAGGCGGCTGCTGGTGGTAACTGCCGGGATGAAAGATGATGTCATACGCCCCGGCGAGGTAGCCCTTGCGGGCGGCGGTCAGCAGGCGTTCGTCGCTCTTTGACATCAATTCCGCCGTCTGGCTGTTCAGGTTGATATAATAAGGAGCATGAATGCTCAGGCTGACCTGATGCTGCTCAGATGCGGCTTTAATGGCGGCGCAGGTTTCATCGCTCACGCGCACACTCTGTACCCAGGCGATTTCCAGGTGATCCAGCCCTAACTGGCGGATGTGGGCAATCGCGGCGGGCGTCCCGCTGCCAGGGGTGGTCTGCGGTGAGCCAACGGTACCAAAACGGATGGTGTCGGGTGTCATCATGGTGAGTCGTCAATCCTTTGTTTTCAGTGGTCAGGAAAAGATAGCGCCTTAGCCTAGTAAGCTAACCAGCTAAAAGCCAGCAGCACGAAACGTATCGCATTTTCATTTCACATAGAACTTATTTTACCATGTGAGGCAAAAAACGATGCTTAGACGCACCCTCGCTAACCAACGCACCTTTTTACTCAGTCTCGCTGCCGCCGTGATCGTCTTTATCCTGTGGAATGTCAGTGGACTGGATTTTATCCTGTACCCCTTCCGGCTGTTCGTGACCTATGTCCACGAGGCCGGACACGGCTCCGCTGCGATTCTGACGGGCGGTCATCTGGTGTCCTTCCAGATATTTGCGGACGGATCCGGGGTGGCAAACACCATTGGCGGTACCCGCGCCCTGGTGATTCCAGCCGGCTATCTGGGTGCGGCGCTGTTTGGCGCGGTGGTGTTCTATCTCACCAACCGGCTGCGGACTCCGCGCAGTATCGCCGTCGTGCTGGGCCTGCTGCTCATGGTTTTCTCGGTGCTGTTCGGACTATCTTCACCGACGGCCTTTGCCGTGGGGATGATCTTTGGCGCGGCGCTGATTATCATCGGGTGGAAGTTCAACCGCGCCATCACCACCGTGATTCTGGATGTGTTGGCGATCATCACCGGGCTGAATGCCGTGCTGGACGTATACTATCTAATTGGCAACAGCCAGATTGGGCTGGGTAACATCCCCAACGACGCGGCAGCATTCCAGGCGGAAATCACGCCCGTGATTCCAGCGGCGTTGATCGCCTTGATCTGGGTGCTGATTGCGGTGGCGCTGCTGGGCGCTTCGGTCTGGTTCGCCATCCTCCGCCCGATGCGGCGTAAACACCTGATTTAGAGACCCTTTGCCGGGTATGTGGACGGGTTTCATGTGTTTTAAGAAATGAACACGGCGATGTTTTTCCGTAGGGACGCACCGCCGTGCGCCCCATGTGTACCAGGTTAAGGTATAACTACCTGTTTGAGGGATATGCTTTTGGCTTTTTCACCCCCTCTAAATCTCCCCCGCCAGCGGGGGCGACTTGTCGGTCTGGGTTTGACCGACTCCCTCCCCGTTTGCGGGGAGGGCTGGGGAGGGGTTAGGAAAACAATTCAATCCCTCGGCACGCTTAACTTGCTGTATATGGGACGCACCGCCGTGCGCCCCTGCCATGTCCCTCATTTCAGAGTGGTATTGTCGGAACATTATCCCCGCTTAAAAGCGCACGACCACCTTACCCTGGCTCTGGCCGCTGTGCAGGTAAGCAACGGCATCGGCAACCTCCTCGACTCCTCGGAATTCGGTAGGATCTACGGCGGCCTGGAGAGTCCCGCTCGTGTAAAATTCCATCAGCCGCGCCAGGTGTTCCGGCACTAGCTTGAAGAAGTGCGGCAGAAACATGCTGCGGATGGAGGCTGACTTGCCGAGCAGCTTGAAGTACAGGCGCGGTTCGGTCACGACTTCCGGCGTCGAGAGGTATTCGGTGATGTAGCCGATAATCACCAGCCGCCCGCGAATGGCGAGGTTATCCACCGCTGTATCGAACATCCCACGCCCCACCGACTCGTACACCAGATTGACCCCGTGCGGGTATTCGACGCGCAGCACTGTGCCGAGGTCTTCCTTACGGTAGTTAATCACCCGGTCACAGCCCAGCGAGTGCAGTAGATCGGCCTTTTCATCCGTGCTGCAGGTACCGATGACATGATTCCCCTTCAGCTTCGCCAGTTGGACAGCAAACTGCCCGGTGCCACCCGCCGCCGCCGTCACCAGCACGGTTTCATCATTTTTCATCTCGCCGGTGACATTCAGGCCGATTGAAGCGGTTGCGCCGCTCAGTCCCAGACTCAGCACTTCCGGCGTGGCCTCCGGGACGGGGGCGGCACGAAAGGCGCGGATCGTCTGGTATTCACGGTAGCCGCTGCCGACGCTGTTGGTCAGCACCGCATCCCCGACCTTTAAATCGGTCACGTCCTCCCCAACAGCGACGACTTCACCTACTGCCTCCGCGCCCAGGTCAAGCGGGGGTTGGGCGTGGGGCGTATAGCTGCCTGCGCTGATGTTGACATCGGTGGCGTTGACCCCAGCGTACCGGTTGCGCACCAGAATCTCGTTGGTGGCGGGCTGCGGCATGGGGACTTCGACGATTTCCGCTGCTTCCTGGAAATCGTTGGTAAAACGAGCGGCGACTACTTTTCGGTAGGTTTTGGGCAGCATACAAAGTCCTTTGGTGGGATAGATAGGCGAAACAGTTGTTTGGGAGTTCCCCATTCGTTTCGTAGGGGCGCGTGGCGTGCGCCCCGGTTAAAACAGACAAAACATTTAGTCAGCTTGAAATCCGGTGTAACGCGCTACCTGCTGGATGAGCGCCTCGTAATCGGTATGAGTCCGGTTGGTCAGGGCGATCACCCCGGTCAGGCCTCTACCGACAAACAGGCCGGTCAGCCGATAGGGGAGCGGCAGCGTGGGGATCACCAGCATTTTGCCCGCCGCCGGGCGATACTTGCGCCGCCCAACCATCGCTTTCCGCCCGCTTTCGGCTTCCGGCGTGGGCAGCAGGGGATAATCCGCAATATCCCGCACGCCCTCCCAGGGGACAAAGTAAGTCTGGCCTAACAGCACATGAATCGTGAGGCCAGACTGATCTATCGTGACGGGTGGAGTCGCCACCAGCAGCAGCGCAATGAACGGCGTGAAGGCCAGCGTCAGCAAACCCGTGCCAACCAGGAAACCGGGCGCACCCAGTACGGCCAGGACGATCTGTAGCAGCGCCAGCAGCAGCAGAAACACGAGCAGCACCGCCGCGCTGGTGCGGGTAACACGGTTGAGTGCTGGGGTGGGGTGTCTGTGTGTGGATACCATACCGCCCATTATAACGGACGGTACACCGTTTATGCGAGGACGGGGCAACCGGGCGCATTGTTTGCGCGCTGCCGCTACGGTAAACTCGAGTCACTTCGCTGGAATGTATTTATCGTTGGCGTTGTGTAGATACGGGAGGCGGTATCGTGAGTGCCACCACGCTTCTTTTCCTCGTCGGGCTGGCATGCCTGTTTACCCATGAACTCGATGCTATCCAGCAGCATGAGTGGCGTTTCTTTTTTGCGTCGTCATCCTTCAGCGATACGACAGCCTACGGGCTGTTCGCTGCCGCGCATGTGCCGCTGTTCGTGCTGATTGTGGCGAACTGGGAATCGTCCGCGTTTCAGGTTGGCCTGGATGTCTTTCTTGTGATTCACGCCGGGCTGCATACCCTGCTGCGGAAGCACCCGCTCCTCACGTTTAACAGCGGTTTTTCCCGCCTGTGGATTTACGGCGGGGCGGTATGTGGTGCAGCGCATCTGGCGCTGCTGACGGCAACGTAAAAAGGGGCAGGCCCTGTCCCTACTATCCCCTTGATGTCAGGTTTTGTAGGGACGAGGCCTGTCTCGTCTGCTGCGCCAGACACGCAGAAGCATGTCCACGATTCTTGGGATACTGAACCTTACAGCAGTCCGGCCTCCTGCTCAGCCTGGGTGAGCGTCTGGTCGAAGCGCTCCAGCCCGGCCTGCACTGTCGCCCGGTCAATCATCAGTGGCGGGCAGAAGCGTAAGGCACTATCTCCGGCGCCCAGAATCAGCAGTCCGTTACTGATACCCAGGCGTTCCACCCGATTACGAACGTCTTTGGCGGGTGTCCGATCCGCATCCAGCACCAGTTCCGCGCCAATCATCAGCCCTTTACCCTGGATACGGCTGTACTTGAGCGTCGGGTGGTGTGACCGCATCTCTTCCAGGGCATCCATAATGTATTCGCCCTGTACAACCGCGTTCTGCATGTAGCCGTTTTCGACCAGTTCCAGCGTCGCCAGCGCCGCCGCGCAGGAAACCGGGTTGCCGCCGAAGGTCGAACCGTGCGAACCGTGAGGCAGACTCATGATGTGCTTGCGGGCGATGACCGCGCCCAACGGCATCCCGCTGGCTAACCCTTTGGCCGAACAGACAATATCCGGCTCAATCCCATAGTGTTGAACGGCCCACCATTTCCCGGTGCGGCCAATCCCGCTCTGCACCTCGTCCACAATCAGCAGTATGCCGTTTTCATCGCAAATCTGGCGTAGCTGCTGCATAAAGCGCGGGTCTGGCACGACGTACCCACCTTCGCCCTGGATCGGCTCGACAATAATCGCCGCCACACTGTCCGCCGGGACGGTGCGCTTGAACAACACGTCGGTGATATAGTCGCCACAGATACAGTGTTCCCGGCAGGCGGCTTCCTCGCGTCCGTGCTGGCAGCGGTATGGGTTGTTATAGGGGACATGATGCACGCCGGGGATCAGCGGGAAGAAGCCGTCGCGCTGCACGACCTTACTGGCCGTGAGCGATAGCGCCCCCAGCGTGCGCCCATGAAACGCGCCAAAGAACGCGATAATACTCTTGCGTTCGGTATACCAGCGGGCGATTTTGATAGCGCCCTCAACGGCCTCCGTCCCGGAATTCGTCAGAAAAACTTTAGCACGCTCAGCAAAAGGCGCGATTTCTTCCAACTTTTCCGCCAACCGCACCTGAACGTCGTAGTAATAATCGGTTCCCGCGATGTGAATAAACTTTTGTGCCTGCTCAATAATGGCGTTGACGACATGAGGGTGGGCATGGCCGGTTGCTGTCACCGCGATTCCGGCGGCGAAGTCAATGTATTCCTGGCCGTCTACATCCCAGACATGAGCGCCCGAGCCACGTTCGATTACAAAAGGATAGCGGGGGGTCAGATTATCAGACATGACGTTGTTATCGCGGTCGATAACGGCCTGTGACAGCGGGCCAGGACGGGTCGTTAGATTGAGAGTCATAGAAATCGCTCCAGTATTGGTCAGATTAGTTCAAAGTTTTCGGTTAATTCGCACAACCTCCCGCAAGTATAATCTGGCGCTATCGGTTCTTTCAAGGGGGCTGGATACCACCGTCAAAGTGGGACTGTACCTGTGCTGGTCTGTCAGTTATCCTTGATTCATCTCAATGATGAAGAAAAGGTATGCCAGAATGAAGATCGCACTGATTGGATTTGGGAATGTGGGGCAGGGATTAGCCCAAATTCTGTGCGACAAAGCGGAGACTTTAAGGGCAGCGGATGGATTTGTGCCACAGATCGTCGCGGTGGCGACCCGGCGGCAGGGGACACTGTATCATCCTGCGGGGCTGAACCTGGAACTGCTGCTGGCGGCGGCGGCCCAGGGACAGTTAAGCGCTTACCCGGATATGGAAGGCCTGCACCGCAATTGGGCTGTGCCGGAGATTATCCGCCAGAGTAACGCGGATGTGGTCATTGAAGTCACGCCCACCAACCTCCAGACCGCGCACCCGGCACTCGATTATTGTTACCTGGCACTGGAACATGGCAAACACCTGGTTCTCGCCAACAAAGGGCCGGTGGTGCTGGCCTACCATGAACTCATGCGACGCGCCCGGCAAGCGGGCAAACAGGTCCGTTTTGAAGCCACTGTGATGGCCGGGACTCCGGCGCTGCGTACCGGCGCGCAGAATTTGGCCGGATGTTATATCTTTGCGATGCGCGGCATCCTCAACGGCACGACCAACTACATGCTCTCCCAAATGGAAAACGGCGCGTCCTACGCCGATGCACTGGCGCAGGCGCAAAACCTGGGGTATGCCGAAACCGACCCGCGTGGCGATGTCGAAGGCTGGGATACCGCCGCCAAAGCGATTATCCTGGCACAGTCGCTTTTTAACGCCAATCTCACGATTGACCAACTTGAAGTTGAGGGGATTACCGGCCTGACCACTGCCGACATGCTGGATGCGCACCGTGCCGGTGAACGGTGGAAGCTCATCGCGCAGATTACCCCGACGGGTGGCAGTGTGCGCCCGGTGCGGGTGCCGCTGGCTGATCCGCTGGCGCACGTCTCCGGCGCGATCAACGCCATCACCTATACCACCGACCTGTTAGGCGAGGTAACGCTCGTCGGCCCTGGTGCGGGACAGCTTACCACCGGGTTCGGGTTGCTTTCAGATCTGCTCGACATTCACCGCACCGCCTCTTCCTGACGACGACCCGGCCACGAACACGATATTCTCTATTTCAGCCAGTTCATTAGCATCGAATTTGCCTTAAGACAGAATGGCTTTTCTGCCCCCTCCCTAATCCTCCTTCCAGAGGATGTGTTTCTCCGTCTCAGTCGCCGCGAACGGGGATAAAGACGCGCAAAAACACCGGGTCCTCATTTTGCTGCAATTGCCTCCTGCTTTTCTTAGGATTCTCGCCTTTCGTGGTGAATTGATTTACACTAGAGGCCACTGATTAATTGGATTGTAAAACTATTACGATGAACGATGAACTGATCCTGGTCGTGGATGACAGTATTGAAGTACGCCGATGGGTCATTGACATATTGGTACAGCAGGGTTTCGCCACCTGTACAGCGACGAATGGTGTCGAGGCGCTCCACCAGGTTAAAACCGCGAAACCCGACCTGATGCTGCTTGATCTACAAATGCCGCGTATGGGCGGTATAGAAGTGATCGATCGCCTCAAAGATGTGGGTGTTGAACTGCCGATCATTGTGATGACATCACACGGAAGCGAGGCGATTGCAGTTGATGTTTTCCGCAAGGGCGTCAAAGATTATATCATTAAAGGGGGGGATGTTACCCCCGATGCCATCCTGAGCATCATCGAGCGCGGGTTGGCTGAAGTCCGTTTGCGCCGGGAAAATGAGCGGTTGCGCCGTCAACTGCTATCGGAAGTACTTGAGCGAAACCCCATTTTTATATCGTACAGCCGCGATGATTGGGATAAATTCGTCAATCCACTTGTGAATTACCTGACTCAGGAAGGGTTTAAGGTCTGGGTCGATCAGCACTTGCTGCAAGTCGGTGACGACTGGATGGACAAGATCAATGAATCACTGGCCGACTGTACCTATATGATTCTGTGCGTATCACCTCGTGCCCTTGCCTCGACGTATGTCAAATTTGAGTATCGCTACTTCTTCCACCAGCAGAAACCGTTGATTCCACTGATCTGTGAATCAACGCCGCTCCCGGCAGAACTGCTCAATCTTCAGAATCTGCCTTATCATGACCTGCCCAAGTTGGCGAAATTCCTCAAAACGATGATGAGCAAAAGGCTGTAATCCCTCTATTTCAGCATCGGGATTTTGACGCCGTGTTCCTTCGCAAAGGTGATCGCTTCCTCGTAGCCCGCGTCGGCATGGCGCACCACGCCCATACCAGGGTCGGTAGTCAGCACGCGCTCCAACCGGGCTGCCGCCTGGGGTGTGCCGTCGGCCACGATCACCTGCCCCGCGTGGATGCTGTAGCCGATGCCCACCCCACCGCCATGATGGATGCTCACCCAGGTTGCGCCGCCCACTGCGTTAATCAGCGCGTTCAGCAGCGCCCAATCCGCAATCGCGTCGCTGCCATCCTTCATGCCTTCGGTTTCCCGGTTGGGGCTGGCAACCGAACCGCTGTCCAGGTGATCCCGCCCGATGACAATTGGGGCGCTCACAGCACCGGAAGCCACCAGTTCATTGAACTTCAGCCCAGCTTTCACCCGTTCGCCATAGCCCAGCCAGCAGATACGCGCCGGTAAGCCCTGGAATTCGACCTGTTCCTGCGCCATCGTAATCCAGCGCCGCAGGTGGTCATCCTCCGGGAAGAGTTCGAGGATGGCTTTGTCCGTCTCATAGATGTCCTGCGGGTCGCCGGAAAGCGCCACCCAGCGGAACGGCCCTTTGCCTTCGCAGAACAACGGGCGGATATAGGCCGGGACGAAGCCGGGATAGTTGAAAGCGTCTTTTACGCCATAATCAAACGCCCGTTGGCGCAGGTTGTTGCCGTAGTCAAAGACCACCGCGCCTTTTTTCTGCCAGTCGAGCATGGCCTGGACGTGCTGCGCCATCGAAGCCATCGCCCGTTCCTTGTAGGCGTCCGGGTCGGATTCGCGCAGCGCGTTGGCCTCATAGAGCGTCATCCCGGCGGGGATATAGCCGTACAGCACATCATGGGCGCTGGTCTGGTCGGTGACGACATCCGGCACGACGCCGCGCAGTACCAGTTCCGGCAGAATCTCGCTGGCGTTGCCGATCAGCCCGACGGACTTGGGTTTCTGTTCGGCCAGGGCTTCCTCCACCCACGTCATCGCCTCTTCCAGGTTGTCGGTAATCACGTCAATCTGGCGCAGATTCAGCCGCCGTTCCGCCCGCCAGCGGTCTACCTCCACAAACAGGCCGACGCCCTCATTCATCGTGACGGAAAGCGGCTGCGCCCCGCCCATCTCGCCCAGCCCGGCGGTGACGACCAGCTTCCCTTTCAGGCTGCCCCAGCCATGTTTTCGAGCCAGCGCTCCGAATGTCTCATACGTCCCCTGTAAAATGCCCTGTGTGCCGATGTAAATCCAGCTTCCGGCGGTCATCTGCCCGTACATGATGAGGCCGTCCTGCTCCCATTTATCGAAATTCTCCTGTGTTGCCCAGGCGGGGACAATGTTGCTGTTGGCGATCAGCACGCGCGGCGCGTCCAGGTGGGTGCGGAACACCGCCACCGGCTTGCCGGACTGTACCAGCAGAGTTTCATCCGGTTCGAGCTGCCGCAGCGCCTCCAGAATCGCCTCGAAAGCGTCCCAGTTACGGGCGGCCTTGCCCCGTCCGCCGTAGACGATCAGGTGATCCGGGTCGAAGGCGACAGCGGCGTCCAGGTTATTTTGCAGCATCCGGTATGGTGCTTCGATCAGCCAGTTTTTGCAGGTCAACTGTGTGCCGGTAGGGGCTTTCACGGGGCGGGGTTGGGCGGTCATGGCTTACCTTCCTTGTGTACGATTGGACAGCATACGCAGAAGATACCGATTCCCGGCGCGGAGAACAAAACTTGTCGGGCAGAATAGCTAAATGGGGGAGTGTAGGGTATTGGTCGTTAACGGATTAATTGGTGACGTGGTGGTAGCAAGCGGCCAGCGGCGGACAGCCCAATAGCTAAAAAGCTAACGGGCTAACACGCTAAAAGGCTTCCTGTGGCTACGATTTCTTCATCTTCTTTTCAACAAACACCAGGAACGGATAGGCGAGCTTATTGGAATCCACTTTTTTCTTGTCGAAAAAGGCGTGGTTGGCTTCCTCAAAGTCATGGTGCAACCGTTCAATCTCGCGGCTCTGCAGGTCGGACGGTTCGTTGTGGAACAGCGTCACGACGGTGGTAAACCGCCCCGCCGCAAACATCAACCACTGTTTGGCGCTGATCTTGCGGATTTCACGGTCTACACGCTTGCCACTTTGCATCATCATCGTGAAATCGTTCAGAATCGGTGCGAGTTTATCCGGCGCGACATCGAAATTGCCCAGGGTTTCTAGTAGCACCCCGGTACGATTGTGGTAGATCGCCATGCCCACCGCTTTGCCCATGTGCGCTTCCCGCACGGCCAGGGTCGGCGGGCCGTCCTGCACCACGCCCATAATCGCGTCGGGAACACTGCTCATCATCGCCATGTCCGCCACCGCTAGCTGGCTGGTATAACGTTCGTAGATCGCATGGAACTGCTCCCGGCTGAGTGAGCCTTCCGCGAATTCCGCCAGGAGTTTCTGAATCTTGGCCTGTACTGCCGCTTTGAATTCAGCCACTTTTGCTTTGTTTTGGGCCGACATGGTTTTCCCTTATCTTTCATTGGTGACACCGTGATACTGCCTGATAATACCACAATCCGGGATTTTGAACCGTAAAGTGTATTGAGAAATTTGTACTTTTTAGTCACTGGCTGTTGGCTGCTAGCCGCTGGCTGGTTAGCATCTCAGCCGGATAGATTCTTAGGCTAACGAGCTAATCAGCTATCAAGCTAACGAGCTATCTTTTCCTGTCCCGACGGCTGATAACGGATGGCTTTTCCCGCCCCAACTTCTGTCACAATTCTTACAAAATGATAATGCGCTCTAAACGTCCGCTCAACATTGTCTGATATAATGGCTATATTGGGGTGTATAGAGCGCACACAGACTTTGCATCCCGGCCCGATTTTCCTATGTCCAGATCACTGTGACAGAAAGTGATTGTCATCACAACACCCACGAAACCTACAGTAGAAATGCAAAGAGAAAGCGCTATGATCCCGCAATCGCATACACTGGGGATACAGCGTCCCCCAAAGGACCCTCTCGACCCGCTGATTGTGATCGCATCCAATCGCGGCCCATTCACCTTCACTGAGCAGCCTGATGAAACGTTCGCAGTTGAACGCGGCGCGGGCGGGCTGGTGACGGCGCTCAGTGCCTTAGCGCAGAATCATGATGTGCTGTGGGTGGCGGCGGCGCTCACGCCCGGCGACCACCTTTGGGCGCAGTCCCACAATGGCACGATGCAGACCGTCCAGGATATGAAATTGCAGTTGATCCGCCCGGACAGCCAGCGCTACGAGCAGTACTATAACACCATTAGTAACCCGCTGCTGTGGTTTATCCAGCATCAACTGTGGGATACCCCCCGCAACCCATTGATTACGCGCAGTACCTGGGACGCCTGGGAAAACGGGTATCTCGCCATCAACCAGCAGTTTGCCGATACCATCGCGGAGACGGTGGCCGGGTCAGAACGTCCGGTGATTATCTTCCCCCAGGACTACCACCTGTATCTGCTGCCCCATTTCCTGCGGCAGCGGTTAGGGGATCGGGTGCAAATCCAGCCGTTTATTCATATCCCATGGCCGGGGCCGGATGCCTGGCGGATGCTGCCCGAGTCGATGCGAACGACGCTGCTTACCAGTCTGCTGATGGCGGATCGGGTGGGCTTCCAGACGCAGAGCGACGCTTTCAACTTCGTGCAGACCTGCCGCTTTTATGTGCCGAACGCGCACTCGCACGGCAGCCGGAACTCGATTGAGTACAACGGGCGCGTGGTCGAGGCGAAGGCCTACCCGATTTCGATTGAAGTTGACCGGGTGCGCGAACTGCTGGAAGACTCGGAGACCCGCATGTTTAAGTCGCAGATCGTGAATTTTGCCGATAACCGCCAGCTCATTCTGCGGACAGACCGCATCGAACCGAGCAAAAACATCCTGCGTGGTCTGCTGGCGTACCGCACGCTGCTGGAAAATCACCCGGAACATCAGGGACAGGTGCAAATGCTGGCGTTGCTCGTGCCTTCCCGCATGGAGGTGGACGAATACCAGAACTACCTGCGCGAGATTATGGCCGAAGCCGGGATGATTAACGCCGATTACGGCGACGGTTTCTGGGAGCCAGTGCGCATCATTATGGGGGATAACTACCGGCGGGCGCTGGCTGCGTTGCAGCTTTACGATGTGCTGCTGGTTAACCCGATTGCGGACGGCATGAATCTAGTGGCGAAGGAAGGCGCACTGGTCAACCAGCATGACGGGGTACTGGTGCTTTCGGAGTATGCCGGGGTGTATTACGAGTTAGGGGAACATGCCCTGGTCGTCTCCCCGTTCGATATTTACAGTACCGCCGAGTCCCTGCACCAGGCGCTGACTATGATCACCGATGAACGGCGACAGCGCAGTGAAGCGATGCGTCAGCTTGTGGAGGGCGGCGGGACAAAACAGTGGTTCGCTAATCAGGTTCAGGACGCGCTGACCGCGTTTAGCAGCCAGGCGAAGAAAGCTTCCACGCCCGCCACGCCAGCGGCCAGTAAGTCGGCGGTTTCGAGCACGGCGGCGGGGACACCCTCGGACTCGACGCCTAAACCGAGCGCGTAACAAGAGTTCTCTTGGCGCATGTCACGCGCCATTTGCAGGGCGTCTACATCGGTGGTGTCATCGCCTACGTAGATGGCAACGGAAAGTCGGTATTCGGTCACAAACTGGCGCAGAATCGTGCCTTTATGGATATGCAGTGGCGGGCGCAGTTCAAACACCATGCGCCCCTGGAACAGCTTCAAACCGTGTTGAGCGGCGAGGGCTTCCATCAGCGGCGCAAATACAGCAGCGGCGGCCTGTGGGTCTGCCGCCTGGCGGTAGTGAATCGAAAGGGTCGCGCCCTTATCTTCCAGCCGCATTCCTGGGAGTAACTGTGGGGTAATCGCTGCCTGCGCTGCCGCCAATACCGGGCGAAATTGGATGGCTTCCGGCGCGAGGATAACCTGGTTGTTTGCCCAGCGTTCCAGGCCGTGATTCCCGGCGTATACCAGTTCCGGCAGACCCACCCGCTGGCGTACATCCGCCACCGCCCGCCCGGAAACCACCGCGACTAGCGCCAACCGCGCCCCCAAAGCCTGGAGAAGTTCCCGGCTGCGCGGTGTCACCTGGGCATCTTCAGGGACAGGTACTATCGGACTGATAGTGCCATCCATATCGGTGATGAGGCCGAGGCGGGGGCGTTCGAGCAGGGGTTTCAACAGCGTTTCAGTGGCATCCTGCCAATACATCAGCGACCTTTCAGGGATACGAGAAAACGGAGACGAAAAATGGGAATTGAGATTGTCACACTGACTTTAAATCCATCACTGGATCGCACGCTGGTCACGCACTACCTGTCCATAGGGTATCATAACCGTACGACGGACACAACGCGCCTCGATCCTGCCGGGCGGGGTGTCAACATCACGCGGGCGCTGCGGCAGTTGGGCAGCAGCACCAAAGCGATGATTATGCTGGGCGATGACGCCACCGGTCAGGCTTATCGTGCCTTGATTACTGAAGCCGGTTTCCCGGTGGAGATTGTCACCACAGCGGGGCGCACCCGCAGCAACCTGACGATCCTGGATACCGGCAACAAGACCGAAACCCACCTCATTGAAGAGGGCGAGGGCTACACTACCGACAGTATCCGGGCCATCAGCGCCCGACTGACCACTGTCGTTCACCCGGAGGATGTGCTGGTGCTGGCGGGCAGTTTGCCGGGGGAGGCACCGGATGACACCTACGCCACACTGGTACAGACGGCTCATGAGGCTGGCGCTGTAGTCGTGCTGGCCGGGCGCGATACGGAACAAATTACACAGGGATTGGAGGCGAAACCGGACGTGGTGATCCTGAGCCGTAACGAGATGGAAGCCCTGTTCAACCACCCGATTCGCACCTCGGAGGACATCCTCTTTTGCAGCCGGAAGCTGCGTGAGGACGGTGTTCAGCAGGTGCTGACGACTACCCTGAACGACGATACGCCGATGGCGGCGGTGCTGGTGACGGGGCAGGGGGCCTGGCAGGTGAACATCACCGAGGAAGACGGTGGCACACGCGACGGCGTGGAGGATGCGCTGCTGGCTGGTTTTCTGACGGCATGGTCAAAACGTTACACCTCCGCGAAGGCGTTGCAACTGGGCGGCGCAGCGGCTTTGTACACGGCCTCACAGCGAGGCAGTGAGTTCGGCACACTGGATATGGCGCAGGAGAATATTGACCGGGTGGAACTGGTGACGCTGGAAACCGCCGAACAGGGGGCGTAGGGCGATAGTTGTTGGATGCGGAAAACCGGGTGACAAATGCCTGGTTCTTCCTCAAATTTCTATGTGCGAGTGATTCTGTAGGGGCATGATGCATCATGCCCCTACTTGGTGCTATTTTATGGCGACGCTGTGGGAACAACCGTGCCGGATAGATTATCCGTCTATCTTTGTCTACCCCGGCTACTTCGCAAACTGCGGCAGATACTCTGCGAATTCGTCCAGCATATCGTCTAAAATCGCCCGCGCCGTGCCGATGTCCGTCACCATTGGGTCGAGCAGCAGGGCTTGCAGCGCCTTTTGTTTATCTCCCTGCACTGCCGCATCCACATACAGCGACGCCAGCGACAGTTCCCGGCGGCACATTTCCGCAATCGGTTCGGGCAGCGGCGGGAAGCTCACGCCCTGGAAACCGAACTTGGAGATCGCGCCCGGCACTTCGACAATCGCGTCTGCCGGGAGGTTGGGGATATAGCACTGGTTGGGGATATTCAACTGGGGATGCAGGTAGGTCTGGTTATAGTGCGCGGCGCAGATCATCTCCGGGATGCCTTCATCCAGCATGTCGTGCCGCCACACGTCGCGCAGTTCGTTGACATCGGTCACGCCGTTCACAATGTCGTGCGCCAGTTTCTGTCGGGACGCCCGGCGATTCCGGTTGCCTTCCCAGCTTTGCAGCTTGAGATCGTATTTCTCCCAGGGTTTGGTAACAGGGTCGCTCACCACGCTCAGAAATTCGCACATGTGGCTGTCCCCGGCGGTGGGCATCATCCCATAAATCTCGAAAATCTCGCGGGTCAGCGGCTCGAAGTCTTTGCGCATGTGGTTCAGCCAGCGATCCCGCAGTTCAGGGTAGAGGTCTTCGCCGGTTTCCTTGTCGCGGATGTCATACACCCACGAGAAATGGTTGATTCCGGCGGCCTTGATTTCCAGGTGATCCACTGCCGCCCGTGCCACCGGGATAAAATATGGCATGTTGGTCGCGTCGGTGTGGACGTGGAAATGCGGCGGCACTTCAATCCCCCAACGATCCGCCAGCACCGTCCCGGCCATCGCGTAACCCCATAACAACTGGTGGCACAGGCCGACCACTTTCACCTTGCTGTAACGGTGTACCGCCGTAGTTAGGCGAATCAGCGGATTCACGAGGTTGAGGTAGTAGGCATCCGGGCAGAGTTCTTCCATATCTCGAGCGATGCTCAGGATAATCGGCAGATTCCGTGCTGTATGGGAGAACGACCCTGGCCCGCCGTTTTCGGCGTACGGCTGGTGAATCCCATGTTTGAGGGGGATGCGCCAATCTTTCTCCCAGACGGCTTCGCGCTGGCCGACCTGAATAGACACCAGGACGAAATCCGCGCCGGGCAGCAGTTCACGCCGGTCAGTCGCGCTGGTGATCGTCATGTTGCTATCCCAGGCCTGGTTCATGATGTGCGCCAGTTGGGTGATGGTGTCCAGACCTTCTTTGTTGATGTCGCACAGCGCCAACTGCGATCCGCGCAGCCCTTCGCTCTGCATCATGGTGGACAGTGCGCCCAACCCGAAAATGGCGCTCCCCGCGCCGACAACCACAATTTTAGGCGATTTGAAACTCATCCAGAACGCTTCCCTTCGCTATGCAGGACGAAAATGTAGAGAGGGCGATTGACATCAAAATGGAAAATTCAGATTGATGTACGCTTTAGTCTTTTTTACCCCCTCTAAATCTCCCCCGCCAGCGGGGGCGACTTGTTGGTTCTGTTTGACCAGCCCCCTCCCCGTTTGCGGGGAGGGTTGGGGAGGGGTCAGAAAAAGACTATTCCGGTACAGAATAATGATGTGATGGCCCTGAAAATGCGGACTACTCGTAAGCTGTTTGATCCCAGAAGTCCTGGAATTTCTTCAGGCCGACATCGGTGTAGGGATGGGCAAACGCCTCCTGGTAGACGGCGAATCCGGCGGTGGTGATGTCCGCGCCCATGACCGCTGCATCCACGAGCTGGCGACCATTACGGATGGCGGCGACCAGCACCTGTGTGTCGAAGGCGTAGTTACCACGGATGGCGACAATCTCCTCAATGAACGTCCCGACTTCTTCCGCGTTGCTTTCCTTCCAACCGATAAAGGGCGATACATAGAACGCGCCCACGCGCATCGCTTGCAGCGCCTGCGCTGCCGAAAAACACAGCGTCAGGTTCACGCGGATGCCGTCCTCGCTCAGGATTTTGCAGGCCTTGTAGCCGTGTTCGGTACAGGGCATCTTAATCACAAAATTGGGCGACAGCGCGGCAAGTTTACGGCCTTCTGCCACGATTGCCTGGTAATCGTCGTGCTTGTGCGGGTTGGTCTGCACCGAGACAGTTTTTTCCGTCCCGGCAAAAATCGCCCCGATTTCACGGATGGCGGTCATGAAGGGCTTGCCGGACACCTGGACATGGCGCGGATTGGTCGTCACGCCGTCAATATCCCACATGTCCAGTGCGTACTGGATTTCTTCGGTCATAGCACTATCGAGAAAAAACTGCATGTTACGCTCCTGTCGTTACAAGGAATTTGGCTACTAGCTACTGGCTGATTAGCACTTTAGCGTTTTAGACGGGTATATTTCAGGCAAGTTCTGTGAAATGAGAGGCTACGCCGTCTGCGCTATTCTCCCGTAAGGGCGCACGGCAGTGCGCCCCTACCATTTACGCGATATTTTGCATTCGCGTTCAGGTATACTGCCAACAACCTGAAATACACCCATTCTAGGCTAATCAGGCTATCCTTTCCTGAAGTGGGTTTTCGTATGTTTTCAAAGCGGGGGAGACATGTCTCACCCCTACGAATCTCGTCTATTTGGATGGTTTTCTTTCGATAACTTGCCTGAAAACTGACGACTGACCACTGAAAACTGACCACTGACGACTATAACTCCAACACCGGCAGATTGAGCATCTGCGCCAGCGCCAACAGGGTTTCCCGGTGGTCGCCGTAGGTGAGCGAAAGGTGATGCTCCAACCCCTCGCGCAGCATCATATCCATCACCGCCGCCGCGCCGCTGTCAAAGCGCAGCGTGCCGGTAGTGCCGGTGAAACTCGGTGGGGCTTGGAGCATTTCCCCGCCCGCGATCACGAGGCGGAATGCCCCGGTGGCTTCGCTCAGGCGGGCCAGCGTGACGCGCCCCGGCTTGAGCGGAAATTCCAGCAGCAGCGGCATTTTACGGTTGGAGTGAATCGTCGCCCTGGGCTGTACCGACGGGTCGGCCATCGAAAGCGGCGCTAACCCGCAGTGCCACAGGATGGCGACATCCTCCGCCGCATCGAACGATACGAGATCACTGCCGAAAGCCGGTTCGCCACTGATCCATTGAAGAATCAATTGCGTGATCGTCCCGTTGACATCCGACTCGCAGCTACAGGGGAGCAGTTGGTTACTGAGCATGGACAGCGCCCCGCAGGCCGAACAGCCTAGATCGGTGAAGAACTCCGGCCAGCAGCGCACCGCCAGCCCATCCAGCCGCTCCGCCGCCGCGATGTGTTCCAGTGTGAGAAATGTCCCCAGCGTGCCGTTAGTGGCGACGGCTTCCATTTCGTCTATACCAGTCACCTGCTGCTTGACGGTTTGCGCCAGCGCCGCGACTTGCTCGGCGGGTTGGGCGCGGACTCCGGCGAATATACCCTGTAAGTCCACCGGCACGACTTCCAGGCCAAGCTGCGCTTTGAGTGCCGGTTGGTTGGGGATGCAGGTTTCAAACCCGGCGGGGTTCTCGCCCACCCGCCCGATACGAGTGTCGCGCAGGCGACGGCGCACGGCGGCGGCCTTTGCCAGGATACGCACTTTTTCCAGGGCTGCCGGGTTGTCCGGGGCGGCATATACATATTCGTAGTTGAATCCTGCCCGGCGCAGGGCGTGTCCCGCCAGATTGATGCCACAAAACGAATTGAGCCGCAGCCGTCCCCCGACTCGTGCTTCCGGCAGCGCCCACAACAACAGCGGTGCGTCCACCTGAGCGGCCAGCGCCTGTACCATGCTGCTATCGGCAAACGAAGCTTGCAACACCAGCAGCAAATCCGGCGGCGTGTTCTGTAACTGGCGAATCCGTTCGGCGACGGCCTCGCCATCCATTACGAGGTAAGGCGTACCGACCAGGGAAAAGCCCGCTCCCGTGAGCTGTTGGACAACCTGTTGGGTCATCTCCTGAGCGAGTGGAACATCAAATGTGGGGCGGGCAATCGGCACAAAACCGATAACAGGGGGCAGGTCTGGCACAGGGTTCTCCTCTATAGGGCGAACTGGCGGATGGGTCATCTTTAACCGTACATTATCTGGGAATTATAGAATTGCAATGAAAAAATCGCTATATCCGTGTGCGGCTATTTCCGTAGGGGCGCGGCGTTGGTTAGAATTACTCTGCGAAACCATCACCAATCGGCGAAGGAGAAGGTCATGACTTTACTGGTGATAGACGCCGGGAGTTCGTCGGTGCGGGCGCTGCTGGTGGATGATGCCGGGCAGCCGCTACTGGGCGCGGTGGCGCGTCGTTTCCACGAGTTCCACACCGATCATAGCGGCGCGGTGACGGCGGACGCGGCGGCGCTGCGTGACCGGTTGGAAGCCTGCATAGATGATATCCTGCGCCACCCCCAGGCCGGGACGATTCGGGCGGTGGGGATGGCGTCATTTGTCGGCAACTTGGTCGGGCTGAAAAAGGGTATCCCTATCACACCGCTGTACACTTATGCCGACACCCAACCCGCCGAGGCAGTGGCCTATCTGCGTTCCCTGGTGGATACCGCAGCCGCCCACCAGCGTACCGGCTGCCCACAGCATACCGCCTATCACCCGGCGCGGCTGCGCTGGCTGAAGCAAACTCAGCCGGAGATTTTCGCGGCGGTGGACTGCTGGACAGATTTTGCCACGACCTGTTACCGGACCTGGTTCGGACGCGATGTGCCGTGCAGCTATTCGGTGGCGTCGTGGTCAGGGCTGTTCAACCGGGCAACGCTCGGCTGGGATGCGGAATGGCTGAATGTCTTGGGACTGGCCGAGTCACTTTTCTCCCCGTTGGCAGATTTCACAGCGGCGCAAACCGGACTGACCGGAGACTATGCGGCGCGTTGGCCGTCTCTGCGCGATGTGCCGTTTTTCCTGGCGGTGGGGGATGGCGCGGCGGCCAATATCGGCTCCGGGGGGACAGACCGGGCGCATCCGGTGTTGACAGTGGGGACAACCGCTGCCCTGCGCCTGGTCACTGAGGAAACACTCCCTCCAGTGCCCTCCGGCCTGTGGGTGTACCGGGTGGACGCCCGGCGACATCTCATTGGCGGCGCGACGAGTGAGGGTGGGAACATCTTCGACTGGGCGGGGCGTACCCTGCAACTGCCGGATGCCGAAACGGTGGAGCGTGAATTGACGAATTGTCTGCCGGACGGTCATGGGCTGGTGTTTCTGCCGCTGTTGGCCGGGGAACGCAGTCCCGGCTGGGCGGTGGATGCAACCGGAGGGATTCACGGCCTGCGGCTGGGGACAACGCCGCTGGACATCCTTCAGGCGGCATTAGAGGGGGTGGCGCTGCGGTTGAGTCTGGTGGCGGATCGACTGGGGTTGGGTGATGCGCCTCTATTCGCGGGCGGGGGTGCGTTGGTAGGGTCTCCGGCCTGGGCGCAGATCATCGCCAATGCCCTCGGCAGATCGCTGCACGTCCTCGCGGAGGAAGAAGTCACCGCGCGCGGGGTGGCGCTGCTGCTCCTGAAGACGCTCGACGGCCTGGACGCCCCGCCCCCGTCTATCCAGCGGGTTTACCAGCCCGATTCCGCCGCTGTAAACATCTACCAAAAGGCGCGGGAGCGGCAGGTCGCGTTTTATGGCCTGTTCACGTAGCTTGAGCTTGATAGCTCATTAATCCCATAACCTAAAATCAGGACTTACGCAGTTGGGAGAATTTCTCCCGTAGAACACAGGGCTTAAGCTCGCTGCCTGCTCAGTCAACAGCCTGACTTCCAAATGCTAAAATGCTAACCCGCTTAAGATGCTGACAAGCTAAAATGCTAAAATCCAGCGGCCAGCGGCTCGAAAAGTATCACATTCTTATTTCACATAGCGCGTAAAGGACACATCATGCCCGATATCCACCAACAAATCGCGGCCATTGCTGCCCGTTTCAGCCAGCTTCCTGAGGTCGAGGCGGTGGCGGTGGGCGGGTCGCAAGCGGCAGGCACGGCCAATGCCCAATCCGATACCGACATCTATGTTTACACCCATTCCGACCTGTCGCGCGATACCCGGTACGCCATCGGGCGCGAGTTTGCCGACGAGGTGCAGTTGATTGACTACTGGGGGCCGGGTATGGAGTGGGTAGACCGGGAAACCGGGATGCACATGGACATCGTGTTTTTCGGGGCGGACTGGATGGCCGACCAGCTTGAGCGCGTCCTGACCCGGCATGAGGCCTCGTTGGGGTATACCACCTGTTTCTGGCACACGCTGCGTGTCTCGCGGTTGGTCTATGATCGCGGAGGATGGCTGGCGCGACTGTATGAACGGGCGCAGTCCCCCTACCCGGACGCGCTGGTAAAGGCGATTGTGAACCTGAATTCCCCGCCGCTGCGGGCGATTTTTCCGTCCTACCGCACGCAGATTGCCAAAGCCGCCCGCCGGGATGACCTGGTGAGCCTGAACCACCGGACGGCGGCGCTGCTGGCGAGTTACTTTGACATCCTGTTCGCCATCAACCGGCAGACCCACCCCGGCGAAAAACGGCTGCTGGCGACTGCCGAGCAGATTTGCCCCAACAGGCCGCCTCATATGCGGGCGCATATCACCGCGCTGCTGGCCGCTGCCGTGAACCAACCGGGAGAGGCCGCCCGCTGCGTGGATGCGCTGGTAGATGAACTGGAACCCCTGGTTGAAGGGGTATTGTGAGGATCTCACGCGACATAAGAAGCTAACTGCGTTGTTGGCTTCCAGCCGCTGGCCGGTTAGCGTCTTAGCTGATTAGCACTTTAGGCTTCCTGGCTAACCAGCTATCAGGCCTCTGGTTTGCTTAACGCTCTCATGGATGCGCTGCCACCGGTTACTGGTCGCCGAGAGGCGCGGGATACGGTGTGAAGGTGAAGTCCGGCAGCAGTTTGAGCGCAGTGTGACCGGTTCCCGTGCCGTCGTCCCGAATGCAGTCGTGGATACGGAGTAGCAGCGCCGCCGCTTCTTCCACATAGCGTGCCATGTGCGCTTCGTTCAGATACGGGTACGCGCGTTCAATCACCAGGTCGTCCGGCGGGTTGCAATAAAAATCCCGGATATATGTGATCTGTTGATGGAGCGCGGCGTCAGATAGATACGGCACCACCGCCGGGGGAGGTGGCGCGTCGCGGTATACCCGCCAGAAAGCGCAGTCGGGGTGGTCGCGGACATACTTAAAATCCAACGTGTACCAGTCATTTTTGACGCGGCGGATCACTTCGGACTCGCCTAATTCCGCGATCATGTCGGCCAACCGTTCTCGCGTGGGTCTGCCGACGCGGATAGACCATAAATTATCACAGATCAGATGAAAGAAGTAGCCGAGTAAGTAGCTGTAGCGGGTATCATCCGGGGAGACACCGGCCAGGTAAGCCCGGTAAAAGTGCAGGTCTTTGATATTCCCCTCGTCCAGCCCTTTTTCCAGGAAATGCGTGACTTCTTTGGGTGGGTCGAACTGCGTCCAGTCGGCGTTCGGCACGCCAGAATCCGGCGCGAGGCTGCCAAACAGAAACAAGCGTTCGTCTAGGAGGGGCAGATGGGGGAGCAGATTTTCCGCGATCCGTAAATGGCCGATCCAGGTGGTCATGAGCCTTCCTTTCGGATATGCAGGATATCAGACTACAGGATACGGCCAAAATGCTTTTATTCCAGTACGGCCAGGCGACGCTCGCCCCGTGTTTCCCCTTCGAATTGTCTGGGAAGGGGCAAAATCAGGGCGTTCTGTCACTTGCATGAATGCCCGGCAGATGCCAGACTGTGAGGGGCATTGTTGACGATGGTCTGCAAAAACGATTATTTACGTTCTGCATGGTTGCCAATAATCTTGGTATTCTGGGATTATGCCTGGGCATTGATGGCGTTTTCCAGGTAGATCATGGCCTCATCTTCGGTTTCAAACCAGCGTACATTATGCCGTCCTGCCGCCGAAGATAGGGCTTTTTCGATCATTCTTGCGGACCGATTAGATGAAATGATGAGCCATTCTTCCAGTTTGGGATCGCGATAGGGGCCGAAAAATGCACTTTTGAGGGTTGGCCCAGCTGGAATAGCAGGATTGCTACGCAAATCTACGATGATATACAAAGAAGTCGGAGACTGACTCAAAATTTCTGTGATTTTAGCAAAGGCCGTGCCTACATCGTGGGTATTGACGCAGCGATCCCACGTCATACAAATGCACTTCCATTCTTCATTATGCTCGATAGCTACAGTACAAGGTTCGCTGCTCATATCGCTCTGTCTTTCTGTGTATCTTGTCCAACATATAAGAAAAGTGTACTCCGTAATACATTGTAATGTCGTGAAGGATTGCTCAATAAATTAGAAATTTAGTAAAAGTATATTCGTCAATACTTAGTTTGTGTCTACTGGTGCTCTGGTTCGTTGGGAGATATTCTCTAACAAGATTTTCCATATCTCCCTTTGCAACGCCTCTCCCTGGGCGCACCGCGGTGCGCCTCTACTGGCCCATACGTTATCGAAATTGCACCGAAAAGGATGGTTTTGGGTGACTGAAACGAACACATTTAACAGACAGATTTCGATCAAAAATAACGCGGTATCCAGGAGAAGCGCCTTTCAACGCGGCCTGCTGCTGGTGACGGTGATTCTGGCGGCGCTGCTGCTGACGGCCTGTGACGGTTCGAGCGGTGAAGCGACGACGGTTGCCACGCCCGCCCCCACATTCCCGGCAGAATCCGGCTTCCCTCTCAGCCCGCCTGATCTGGAACAGGGCGCGACGCTCTATGCTGAACACTGTACCGAGTGTCACGGCCTGGGCGGTAAAGGGGACGGCCCGCTGGTGGGAACGGACGAATTGACTAACATGCCATCGGATTTCACCGACCCGGCCACGCTGGACTGGGAATCGCCGCTGGACTGGTTCACCGTGATTACCCAGGGGCAGCCGGACAAGCAGATGCCTGCCTGGTACCCTGACCTGTCGGAAGCCGAGCGCTGGGCGGTGGCGCTGTTTGCCTACACCCTGAACCACACCCCGCAGCAGATTGCTGAAGGCCAGGCTGTCTGGCTGGATCATTGCAGCGAGTGTCATGGGGATACCGGGCGCGGCGACGGCCCGCGTGCCAAAGAGATCAACCGGCCTATCGGCAACCTGACGCGGCAGAGCGAGATCATCACGTTTTCGGACTCGGCGCTGTTTTCCACTATCACCGAAGGCATCGGGGATACCATGCCTGCTTTTATGGATGACTTGACTCCCGATGAGATTCGGGCGGCGGTGGCCTATATCCGCACCCTGACCGTCGCCAGTGCCGATTTGATGGGGCAGCCAGTCGAACCGCTGCCACCCAGCGCCGAATCCACGGCCGAAGCAACCGTTCCCCCTGCTGGCAAGGCCGCCAGCTTTGCCATAGCCCAGGTTGCCACTGCCGAGGCGAACAGCGCCCCCACCGCGACGATACACGGCACGGTGACGAACGGCACGGCTTTGGGGAGCGTCCCGCCGGATTTAGCGGTACGGCTGCTGGTGAGTTCCGGGGCGCATACCAACACCTATGAGACGACGATTGATGCCGCGCAGGGCTACACCTTCACGGATATTCCTCTGAGCGCGGGCAACCAGTACGCGGTGGCGGCGCTCTACCGGGATCGTATCTTTTCCAGCGAAGTCGTGACCGGCGACCCCACCGTACCGGAGATGCAATTGCCACTCACCATCTACGAACTGACCGAAGACCCCACCGTGATTGACATCAGCAGCATCTTAATTCAGGCCAACATCCTGGGCGATACGATGGAGGTGCGGCAGGCCTTTCGCTTCCGCAATAATTCGGATCGCCTGCTGACGAGCAGTGAGCCATTGCCCAACGGACGTTTCGCATCGGTAGCGGTCAAACTGCCACCCGGAGCGCAAACCATCCAACTGGATGAAACCGGGCGGTTCGTGCTGACCGATGACGGCACGACCCTGGTGGATACGCAGCCGGTTGTGCCGGGGGATGGGCATGTCATGCTGGTGATCTACCTCGTCCCCTACGATAATGTGAGCGCGGTTATTGAGCAGGAACTGACCTATCCGCTGGATGGTGAAGTTCACCTGATGATCTGGCCGCAATCGTTGGAAGTCTCCAGCGACCAACTGGCCGCTGCCGGGACGGAAACGCAAACCGGCATCACGTACCAGTCATTTACCGGCAACCTGAAGTTGAGTCCCGGCGATGTGTTGCAGTACACGCTGCGCGGGGCGGCGGCCTCCGCCGTCGAAAATGTCAGTGTCACGACTCAGAACGATCCGGCACTCCCCCTGATTCTGATTCTGGTGGGCGGCGCGGTAGCTGTGGGTGGGGCGGCGTTGTATCTGCGCGGGCGCACACCGGGGATGGAAGGGGCGCGACAGCGGGCGATTGACTCCCTACTCGCCCAGGTCGCAGAGTTAGATCGCCAGCACCAAAGCGGCGAATTGAATCATGACCTGTGGCATCGCCAGCGGGCCGCCCTCAAAGCACGGTTGACAGAACTGATGGGGGAGGCACAACCGGAGGACGAGGAGTAAGGATGCATGTGCGTGCAGCGCGACACAGCGGGGAATAGCTATCAGGTTCAGGGTTCATTCTTGGCTGTGTGGTACGGTTTGTGACGCATTTTCCGCGTAGGGGCATGATGCATCATGCCCCTACCAACCATTATCGCTTAACCATTGAGATGCGTATGCACGGCGGTGTGCCTCATCACGCCGGGCGCAGTGTGTTGAGGACAGGCGCGAAGAACCCCGGAGTGCTGTTGAAGCCGCGCACTACGATATTTCGGCCACTCACCAGGAAAAACACGTAGAAACCCGGTAGGGTATCTGGTTTGGTCACGGCGGCAGTGAGTTCCAATTGGTAGCCCACCATGCCGCTCGGCAGCGTGACGAGCCCCTCACTCAGAATGCGGCGGCTACCAATGCATACTTCGGCCTGTTTACACTCCGCTGCCACCTCTTCAATCGGCTGATTTGTGCCAGCCTGCCCCAGGATGATCTCGAAGGACATGCCGTCGCCTGGCCCGAAGAAATCCACATACCCTGGCCCATCCACTTGTGTCCAATTGGCGGGAATATCCAGCGCGATGCCCACCGCATTGTTGACATAGGTGCGTGTCGCGCCTGCGGTGGGGATGTCTGAAACACAGTTGCCGCGCCCGACCAGCGAACTGTCCACCGGCAGCCAACGCAGCCGCGCCACACCGGTATTCCCAGCCTGGGCGACACCCGGGTCGAACGCATACCATCCGTTCAGGCTGCGCCCCAGGACTTCGACGTAGTTCCCCGGTTCGAGCGTGCCAAATACAGTGGAACTGGCATGAGGCTCTGTATAGATAATGATGTTTGTCGTAGCAGGCGCGACTTCGCAGCCTTGCCCGGCCACCGGCGCAGACGAAACCGCAACCGGGAAGCTGTAGGCTTGCAGTGACCCATTCGCCCGGTATGCGAAAGCGACCAATTGATGCCCTATGCTGCCCGGTACTTTCCATTGAATCGACGCACCGTTGGCGGGACTCAGATCTTCCCCGATAGGCGGTTCGCTCGTTCCTGAACGTTCGAGCGTCCAGCCATAGGGGAACAGCCAGAAGGACACTTTGGCCGCGTCAGTTGGTGCGCCATCCCAGATCACAGTGATGGTATCGCCACGCAGCAAACTAAGATGCCCGGCATCCCCGGAGATGGACGAACTCAGGGAGATCGTACCTTGCTGTACCGGCGGATTCTGTGAGAACGGCGGTGCGAAGGTCGCAGTGGGTGGCAGGGCGGCGGTCACGGCACGCGGCACGCGCAGCACCAGCCCAACAGAAATGGTATTCGGGTCGCTCAGGCAGTTGCCCCCTGCCAGTTCGGTCACGGTGCTACCGGAGCGCTGGGCGATACTCCCCAGCGTGTCACCAGCGATGACTGTATACGAAACCGTCCAATCCGCGCGGGGCGTACAGCCTGTGATAGTTGGCGCGGGTGTTTCCGTCGGGTTGACAGTAGTCGCGGCGGGTGACTCGGTGCGGGTCGCAGCGGGCAGCGACAGTGGCGTCGGGCTGGAAGTTGGCACGGCGGCCTCCTGTGTAGACAGATTACAGGCTGCCGTCAGAATCATCAGGGTCAGGGATAGAATCAGGGAACGAAACATGCGAATTACCTTTCGTATTGCGTTACAACATCCGTTATCTTGAGGGTTTTTTACACGCCTGTAAAGTGGGGTAGGAGTCCAAGTCGGACAGCGGTGGGGCGACGTAGGGCAATCGTCAAATTGATTCGGCGTGAAACCGCTTTTCGTTTCTTCCCATAAACGCAGGGGACCCTCCTGGTTGCTGCAAACACCCCGGCGGATGGCGGCTCTGAAATTGTCGCAGCGCGGACGCTGTGCTAATATTCAGGTGTGGGGACAAGCATGGGCGGAGAACGGAACGAGGACTCTATGCGTAAGCGCACGTTTTTTCTGATTGTGGTCGTGAATATTTTAATTACTATGGGGGTCGCCTACGCGGTGATTACCCTGAGTTCACAGCCGGAGGCTGGTACATCCGGCCAACCGCTGGTGATTACCGTGCCGGTGCTGGTCACTGCGACCACCGACCCGAACGCTGGGCCGGTGGTTCGCATCATTACCGCCACCCCGCTGCCCGGTTCGATCAGCGCTCTGCCCACTGGGATTCTGGAAACGCCGCAGCCGGATACCGCTAATCCTACGCTGGAGGCTGAAGCGCAGGGTGTGCAGCCGGGCGATGAAAATACGGTTTTGGCGACGACGGCCCTACCCGCGAACTGTATCATCCATACCGTTGAGGCCAACGATACACCCTTCGGTATCGCTGAGATTTACGGCGTGAGCGGCTTTGATCTGATGGCGGTGAATGGGCTGGACGAAGCCTCTGCCACCAGCCTCCAAATTGGTGACCAGTTGATCGTCCCGTTGGAAGGTTGCGAACTGACGCGGCAGGAAGTTTTCCCCGAACCGACAACCGAGGCTGTTCAGGTTGAACCGACCAATGAGACGGCATCCGAGGCGGAAGTCACAGCTACCGTACGCCCGACACTGACCCTGCCGCCGACGGCATCCAGCGCCCAGGTTGAAATCGTGGAGGTTATCAGCCCCGGAGACGTGACAGCGGAGGGCGTATCCATCCGCAACGCGGGCAATATGGTGAATATGAACGGCTGGACACTGACTGACGCGGACGGGACTGAATACACCTTCGGTGAGCGTCTGTTGTTCTCGAACGGGCGTATTGTGCTGTATACCCGAATCGGACAGGATACCCCGGCGGTACTGTTCTGGAATCGCAGTACGGCCGTGCTGGGCGAACCCGGCGACGTGCTGACTCTGCGGGACGCGAACGGCGTGGTGCAGTCCACCTATCGCCTGCCAGAGTAGTGACCAAGAGGGTGAAATATCCGTACACCCATTTCGATATAGTGGTTCTACAGGGGCGCACCGCCGTGCGCCCTTATTCAAGCTCCCTTCGGATTTCCAAAGTTTACGAAGGTCGTTATTACAATGTCTGTCGTGAGTCGGATAGGTGAATAGTGAGCGGATACGGACGGGCAGGGGTATATCAAGCGATATATGGTCTGGTGTTCATGCTGGCGTTGGCGGCGTGCAGCCCACAGCCAGCCAGCCCGACGGCGGTTTCCCAGGCGGCAACGGCGACTCCGGCCATTCCCACAGCCACTGTGTCTTTTACCCCGCTGCCGACTCCGACCCCACTGGTCGTGCCAACCCCTGGCCCTGAGCCAGAGGCGACCTGCCCCGGCACACGCCCGGAACGCCTCATCCTGCATGAACGCGGCAGGGTGCTGGCCGACGACCCACGCCCGCTGAATCTGCGTAGTGAACCGAATACGTCCAGCCGCCGCCTGACGCAAATACCTTCGCTTGGCGTGTTCTACGTGCTGCAAGGGCCGGAATGTAATGAGGAATACGCCTGGTATTTTGTCGAGTACCGGGGGTATGAGGGCTGGATTGCCGAGGGCGATTTGCTCAGTTACTACGTGGAGCCTTATCTGCCCGGATAGTGCAACAATCAGGCACGAATCACCGTATAATGTGGGTGAATGCTGGTGAAAGGATCAGGGGCGTATGGATACGAAAACAACGCGGAATCTGGTGGTTCTGATCGCGGTAGTGGCGCTGGTGGTTATCGGGTTGAGCGTGCTGAGTTCTTTATTAACCTCGGTTGTCCCGGTGGTTATCACAGCGTTGGTGGCTTTTGTCCTGGGGCGTATGTCGGCCAATGTCGGCCTACGGGATGTGATACAACGCCTGCGCAAGCCCGCCAGCAAACCGGCAGAAGCGTCCGCGCAGAAACCCGCGAAAGCCAAAGCCCGCACGCCGGAATCCGCTGTGCAAACTCCGCCCAAACAGGCTGAGAAGCCCGTTCAACCCGCAACTGAAGCCGAAACCGATGAAGATATCGACTTCAAGGTGAAAACGGTGGGGGATGTGCTGGCTGAATCACGCCGCCTGGAAGACGAAGTTGCCAAACGGAACACGGCCTACGACCCCACCGCCGCAATTGAGGAACGCCGCCGCCGTCTGCTGGGCGATCAGTCCGGCGACCAATAAAGTTAGGCTTCTACCTGTCCGGCAGGTCGTGTCTGTAAATAGCAGTCACCCTGCCAAATGTCTGAAGTATCCTACGTGCCCCTGCAAACCTATAGAAGTTGAACTTTTGTGCTATAAATTAAGTATAGTTATAGCACAAAGTCAACTATGGGAGGCAGGCTAAACAATGGTCATGGATACGCAAACCGCAGCACGCACGCTCACGTTTACCCGCACGATTCAGGCCGCGCCGTCGGTGGTCTATATCGCCTTCACTAATTCAACCCTGATGCATTCCTGGTTCAGCAACACAGCGCGGGTAGATGCCCGTGAAAATGGTGTGTGGCTGGCGGGATGGAATATGGGTTTTTATGCAGCCGGCGTATTCACCCAACTTAAGCAGGACGAACACATTACCTATACCTGGCAGGGACGCGGCGACCCTGGCGAAACCCAGGTTGATATCCACCTGGAACAGCAGGGCGACGCTACGCTGCTCACTGTGACTCACAGTGGATTGGGCGAAGGGGAAGCCTGGGATCAACGCGCGGATCTGTTCGCTGAAAACTGGGAAGCCGGACTGGATAACCTCGTCTCGGTGTTGGAAACCGGCCTCGACCAGCGTGTAATGCGCCGCCCGATGCTGGGCATTTATCCAAACGGAGCGCTGGATGCGGCCACCGCACAGACCTTGGGTGTCCCGGTGACACAGGGCATTCACCTGGGTGGTGTTGTGCCAGGGATGGGCGCTGAAGCCGCCGGGTTGGGGCAAGATGATGTGATCGTGACAATGGATGGTAAACCGACATTTGATTTTCAGTCGTTTACCGCTGTGATTGACACACATCAGGCCGGGGATACAGTCCCACTTGAGTTTTATCGTGGCGCAGAAAAACACACCACAGAAATGACTCTGTCAGGCCGCTCTGTCCCGCAAGTCCCTGCTACCCCGGAAGCCTTAGCTGCTCACGCCCATGAGGAACACACGAAACTAGACGCTGAACTGGACGACCTGCTTCAGGGCATAACCGAGGCGGAGGCCGACCATCGCCCTGCACCTAGCGAATGGAACATCAAGGAAAATCTGGCACACCTGATCTGGTCGCAGCGTTGGCTGCAATTCTGGATTTTTGGGTTGAACGGTGGCGATGGAAATGTCGCCTGGCCGGATAATGGCCCATTGCATCTGCTGCCCGCACTGGCGGTGTATCCAACAGCAGCGGCCCTTGTGGCCGAACTCAAACGTGCTGAGGCCGCTACCGAAGCGGTACTGGCGGCGCTGCCACCGGAACTCCTGGCGCGGAAGGCGCTTTACACCAACGTCAGCATGTCCGTAGATGGGTTTGTCCAGCATACACAGGGCCATCTGGCACAGATGAGTCAGGCGCTTGAATCTGCCCGCAGTTAGCGGCATAACCGGCAGTCATTCTAAATTGCCCCTGCAAAGTTGCCATCCAACAGCAATCATGCAGGGGCGTTACCTTTACTGCAACCAGTAATCGTACTGGATGTACCGGGCGGTTTCGGCGGCTACTGCCGCGCCCAACAGCCGTCCCACCACATAGAACGCCATATCAATCCCGGCGGAAACCCCCGCTGACAGGACGATTTTGCCGTTGTCCACATACCGTTCATTTGGGCAGAGGGTCACGGTGGGGGCGATTTCTTTGAGCAAATCCAGCGACATAAAGTGCGTCGTGGCAGAAAGGCCATCCAGCAGGCCGATTTTGCCCAGCAGCAGCGCCCCGGTACAGACAGAGAGCAGCAGTTCCACCCGCCCGGACTGCGCCCGAATCCACTCCAGGACAGCCGCGTTGTTGAGCAGCGGGCGCGTACCGTACCCGCCGGGAATCAGCAGAATATCCGGCTGTGGGCAGTTTTCCAGCGTATAGGTTGGGTTGACGCTCAGGCCGTTGCGGGCGTGGATGGCGCCCGGCTTTTCAGCGATGGTGTACACATTGAACGGCGGTTCACCCTCGCCTCGCCGCCCGGTGACACTGAACACCTCAAACGGGCCGCAAAAATCCAGCACTTCCACTTCATCAAAAATCAGAATCGCCACATTACGGGGCATGATTTTCCTCTCCTGGGCGGATATACGTCATCGGGGCGCGATTGCTCACGCCCCGACGGTGTTTTTAGCGTGGTATTCTAGCGTTTACTGCCCACGTTCCAGCGCTAGCTGCATCGTGGCATTGGTGTACTGCTGCACGCGCACAAGGACGTCCCCATCCTCGGGAACGACGAGTTCAAACGCCAAGCTCTGGATGTTATCCATGTTCACGTAGGCGATCTGGTTCTGCCCCTGGGTAAGCGTGATATACGGACTCAACGCGCTGCCAGATTGCAGAGTCAGGGTAAGCCGTACCTGTTCCCCGGCATTCCCGTGGAAGGATGCGACATCTTCATACTGCTTGTCGCCCAGGTTAAACACCACCGGGCCTTCTTCCAGCGATTTCAGGACACTGTTCGCGATGGAAACCGTCACTGTGCCATTGGCCGGGAGGGTATAGGGAAGCAGCGCGACGAGGTAAGTGCCATCCTCTGGCAGGACAGCATTAGAAATCAGGGGGTCGAAGTTGCCACCACTGTCATCGTCAAACGCGATCTGGTCACCATTCGGGCCGTCCAGTTTCAGACTGGTATCCACATCACCCGAGCTGACACCTCTCACATTCACCACATCGCCCGATTGCCCGGTGAAAGAGAAGTAAAAAGCAGTATGTTCAGCGTCGAAAGTTACATCTATCGGCTGATCGAGGGTCAGTGGTGTGACGTTTCCCCGGTTGACGGCCAGCGTATAGTTGCCGCCATCACTCGTCCAGGTGTTGGCCGTGATAATATAACTGCCCGTTTGCGGAACGAAAAATACCAGGAGGGCATTAAAATCCGGGCCGCTGTCATCGTCGGAGAAGTAAACATAAGAGGAGATGTCAGCGCCACCTTCTACCGTGACCCGCCCATCCAGCGTTTCGGAATCCATGGTGACAATAATCAGTTCACCCTGTTTGGCACTAAATTGATATTGGTTGGTGGCTGAGCCATCGGCTAGCGTCCCGGTTACAGATTGCCCGATTTCGATGGGCTGGATATCCTGCGCCTGAGCAGCAATGGCCGTGACGCTTAACAGCAGCACCATCAGCAAAAATAGTCGTTTCATCGTGAGTGTTCTCCTCAAATTCAATTCGAGCTAATGAGCAATTATGCCCACTTGATTCCAGTATAGCGAGTTTTTAGGTAGTCGCCTGTTACGAACCCGTAAAAATGCCCCTAGCCTGAAAAAACACCTCGTATGATCGCCTCCCCCCGACACACAAAAAAGGAGCGACATCATGCCGCTCCTGTGGAAACACTGTGAAAAACCGAGGCGTCTTAGAACCCGCTCAGGTAACTCAGATCAGCCCGGCCTCCCTGCATGGCGCTGATGGCTTGCAGGAGCGCCAGCCGATTCTGCCGCACGGCGGGGTCGTCGGCGTGAACCATCACGTTATCGAAGAAGCCGGTGATGGCCGGGAGCATCGGCGCGAACGCCGTCAGGAACGCATCCACGTTGCCGCTGGCGTCCAGTTTCCCCGCCGCCTGGGTATAGGCCTGGTAGAGCGCCTTTTCCTGCGGGGTGTCGAAGGTGTCCGGGTTGATGGTGTAGATTTCCGGTTCGGGGCGGGTGATACGCACGCAGCGGGCGAACCCATCCAGCAGGCCTTCCCAGTCTTTACGCGCCACCCAGGTTTTGAGTTCCGCCAGCCCTGTCAGCGCGCGGTAGGGATTGGCAGACTGTTCGGCCAGCACCGCCGCGATCACGTCGCGCGGCCAGTCCTGCTCCTCGACCCAGGCTCGCAGCCGCCCGCCGATGAATTCCAGCACCTGCGCTTTGACCTCCGGCGAAACCGGGATCGGCTGGGCTTCAGCGACGATCTGCACCGCATCGGCCAGATCAACGTCCAGCGCTTGGTCAACCAGGATTTGCACGATACCGAGCGCGGCGCGACGCAGCCCATAGGGGTCAGCGGTGGCACGCGGCGCGAGTCCGGCGGCGAACAACCCGACCAGGCTATCGAGCCGGTCAATCAGTGCCAGCAGCACCCCGGAATTACTGGCCGGGAGCATATCGTCGGCGCTGCGCGGCAGCCAGTGTTCAAAAATCGCGTCGGCGACTTCCGGCGGGTAGCCTTCCTTCAGCGCATAGTCCCGCCCGATCACGCCTTGCAGCGACGTGAGTTCGACCACCATTTGCGTCGCCAGGTCGGCTTTAAGAATCTGGGCGGCACGCTGGGCGATCACGGTATCGGTGGCCGGGACGCCGAGCAGATGCCCGACGGCCTCCACCAAGCCGGAAACACGCTGGTTTTTATCCAGCATCGAACCGAGTTTCTCCTGGAAAGTGAGTGTCCCCAGGCGCGGCAGGTAGTCCGCTAACGGTTGACTGGTGTCGTCGGCATAGAAGAAGGCGGCATCAGCAAAACGCGCCCGCAGCACATGCTCGTTGCCGTCAATCACCATGTCCAGGTGTTCACCGTCACCGTTGCGTACCGCGATGAAATAGGGCAGCAGCGCCCCGTTCGCATCCTCCACCGGGAAATACCGTTGGTGCTTGCGCATCACCGTCACCAATACCTCACGCGGCAGTTCAAGCGAGGCTTCCGCGAACGTCCCGCGCAGCGCGGTAGGCCGTTCGATCAGGTTCGTGACTTCGTCCAGCAGGCCGGGGTCGTTGGGGATGCGCCCGCCGACTTCCGCCGCCAGCGCCGTGATCTGCTCGATAATCGCTTCACGGCGGTGTTCCCCGTTCAGGATGATGCCCTGCTCGTCCAGCGTATCGAAATAGCCCTGCAAGCCCGTGACTGGCAGTTCCGGCGACCCAAACGGGCGTAAACCGCGTGTCGTGGTCACAGCCGGTAGTCCGGCATAGGCGAAGGGAATCACCTGCCCGCCGAACAGTGCCGTCAGCCAGCGGATCGGGCGCGAGAAGGCGATACCACTGTCATTCCAGCGCATCGCTTTGCCGAACTTAAGCGCAGCCAGCACGCCCGGCAAGGCTTCGGCCAGCACGTCCAGCGCCGGGCGACCCTGTTCTTTGACGAGGGCGGTGACGTAATCGCCGCCGTCAATCGTCTCGACCTGCAAGTCTTCGACATTCACACCCCGGCTGCGGGCGAAGCCTTCCGCCGCTTTGGTCGGTTTGCCGTCGGCATCAAAGGCGCGGTTGGCCGGAGGGCCTTTTTCAATGCGTTCGCTGTCCGGCTGCCGTTCGGGGACATCCCAGGCGGCCAACACAATACGGCGCGGCGTGGTGAACACCATCACCCCTTCTGGCGGGGCGAGGCGCAGCTCCTCGAACAGATTCGCCGCTAAATCTTCCAGCAGTTCCTGAACATGCGCGGTATCGGCAGCGGGCATTTCCTCCACGCCGATTTCGAGCAGAAAGTCCGCCGGTTTGTCCGCCTGCTGGGTGGCTGCCGGGACTTCCGTTACCAGCGCGGGAGCGGCCCAACCGGGGTTATTGATCGGGTAGCCGAACGACTCGCGCTGTTCCACGAACACTTTTGCCACTTCGCGCGTCATGTTGCGCATCCGGTGGAAATAGTGGGCGCGTTCGGTGACGCCAATCGCGCCGCGCGTATCCAGCACGTTAAACAGGTGGCTGCACTTGAGGACGTAATCATAGGCGGGGATGACCGCGCCCGCCGCCAGCGCCCGTTGGTGTTCCTGTTCGTAGGTGTTGTAGGTCTGCTTCAGCCCCTCCACATCGGCAATCTCAAAATAATAGCGGCAGTGTTCGATTTCGCTTTGCAGGAACACGTCGCCATACGTCAGGCCGTCCAGCCAGTCAATTTCCCACACGGCGTTCTTGCCCTGGAGCGCCAGTACGATTCGCTCAATCCCGTAGGTGATTTCCACCGACACCGGGTTGAGTTCCTGGCCGCCCGCCTGCTGGAAATAGGTGAACTGGGTGATTTCCTGGCCGTCCAGCCAGACTTCCCAGCCCAACCCCCACGCGCCGAGCGCCGGGCTTTCCCAGTTGTCCTCGACAAAACGGATGTCGTGCTCGCGCGGGCTGATGCCCAGGGCTTCCAAAGACTGTAAATAGAGTTCCTGCGGGTTGCCGGGGTCGGGCTTGAGGATGACCTGATACTGGAAGAACATCTGCATCCGGTTCGGGTTTTCGCCGTAGCGCCCGTCGTCGGGGCGGATGCTCGGCTCGACATAGGCCACGCGCCAGGGTTCCGGCCCCAGCACACGCAGCAGGGTCGCCGGGTTGTTCGTCCCCGCGCCGACCTGGACGTTATACGGATTCCACAGGACACAGCCCTGTTCCGCCCAGAATTCATGGAGTTTGAGAATAACTTGCTGGAAATTGAGTGGTTTCGCCATGTTCCTGCCTTCGTCTATGGGGCTAACACGGCGCTCATTATAGGGGGGCGGGCGCGGTTTTTCGAGGGGGTGTTACGCTGCGTGTGGGATACACTTTAATCTATTCGTAAATTCATTACGCCAGAAACCTCACCCCTACTCGCTGCGCTCGTTTTCCCCTCTCCATTGTGGAGAGGGGAGGGAGAACCGAAGGTTCGGAAGGGGTGAGGTGAAGCACAAACCGAAGTTTGTGGATGCCAATAATCTGATGAACTTCCACTGCCGAGTATTATCCCGCAACGGTGATATTGTGTGCTACGCTGTTGGTAGGTGAATGCGACTGCTGAAGTGCAGCGTGTCTCTTGTTCGTGTTCCGGCATAACAGGCCATTTATGCCCATCGAAGGACAGTAAATATGGATATACCCGGCCTATCTTTCTGGCTGAATGTGAATTGTTCTTGCGATGAACCAAATTTTTATACATGGTTTCACGAGGAATGGACGGATTTTGGAATTGTCTGGAGATGGAGTAGGGCTACCTCTGGGGAAACAGATGATTATCATATTGAGTATGGTGCAAATCCTAATCGAGATCCAGAAAGGGTATCAGAAGATGATGGAGGGTATTATTATCCTGATTATGTCTTTGTAACAACGCGCCACAACCCTGACCCGACTTCTGCTGATCTTGAGCGACAGCTTCGGTTTGCCCGAGAATTGATTGGTCGGCTTCGCAAGAAAGGGTGTGATGTGAATTTCCAGGGGCAACGAGAATTTGAAGACATGCTTTGAAAGGTTGCGCTTACGACACACCTCACACTACACAAGCTGTGCTTTCATCAATCCGGCAGTGAACCGACATAGGCGTTACGACGCAGAAAGTCCACAATGCGCTGCGACAATTGCGTGGTTTCCGCTTGCCCGCGCCGCCTCCGCTGCCGTGAGCGCAGCGAAATCATCACGGTTTGGGCCTCATCCGGCTCGACCCACGTCAGGCGGGGAACAGATAGCATGGTCTTGCGAGCGATCAGCATATCCAGCAGCGTCAGGGGTGCGAGCAGCATAACCAGCACGCCCGACCAATCATACATCACCGCCCCTAACACGTATTCAGCAAAGTTAATATCCTGCTTCATGATCGTTTCGTACCCGGTGATTTCGCTGACCGACAGCGAACAGGTAAAGCCTGGACGGACTCCCCGAATCACGACTGCATTTTCCTGAAAGGCCACGGTTCCGCGCTGCCAGGTGTAATAACGGGTTTCGTCCTCGTACTCAAACAATATCTTTTCTTCAGTGGTCATGGTGGTTGAACTCCATTCCCGACTATTTGCGTATCAAAGGGGCGTTTGCATGAATGCTTTCCCCTTGATTTCATTATATAACGACTGCGACCCAACATCTTTTCTCACACAAAAGGTGCTGCCCTTTCGCTTGATATCAAGCGTCACGCCCAGTACCTAGATGATAGTTTCAATGGATATACTGGTCATGGGCTGGTTTCCGCACTTGAAGTGTTCGGCGGCTCACCCTCTTTTTGTCAAATTCTTTTTGTGCAGAGCGTATACTAATACCATATCCCCAAATCAAGGATAAGAGGAGGTAGTCCGTGAAACGCCTGTTTTTCCCCATCGTCAACGCGGTGGTTTTTGTGATGCTGTTCGCCGTCATTGGCTACTACCTGTTTAACGTTGGCTATTGGATCGCCATCGGGCTGGTAGTGGGGTTAGGGATTGGGCTGGCAGTGGAGTTCGGCCTGGGCGCGATTGGCGGTTGGGTCTACCGCCGCCGGGTGACGCTGGCCGTCCTGGTGGAAATCGTCTTGATTATCGCTTTTGTCGGCCCATTCATCCTGGTTTACGCACAGACGACACCCCAACATGCTGCTGTCTGCTGTATTGGGGACAGCGGCCTGGGGGATCAGGCCGCAGCCGTGCGAATCCCGGTGGCGGACGGCGAGACTTTGGCCGGGTGGTACGCGCCGCCGGAAGATGACAGCGGCGCGGTGGTGATGGTACTGCACGGCAGCCGGGGCAACCGTAAAGGGTCGCTCCCTCATGCGCTTGTGCTGCATGACGCCGGGTACGGGGTGCTGGTCTACGATCAACGCGCCTCCGGCGAAAGTACCGGGGAACGCCAGTCTATCGGGCTGTACGACCAGCGCGACATCACACCGATTATTGACTGGTTGGCGGCACGCCCTGAAGTGGACGGCGAGCGGATTGGCGGGGTCGGGCTGTCGCTCGGCGCACATATCCTCGTGATGGCCGGGCCGGGCGAACCCCGCCTGAGGGCCATCTGGAGCGATGGGCTGGGTGTCAATGCAATGGCGGATTTCCCGGAATATGAAGGGTTAGGCGAAGCCTTTGCCGGGTTCATCAACCAGCAGGCCTTTTGGCTGGCCGAGTTGTACCTGGGGGAGCGGTTGGTACCCTTCAAGGAATTGATTCCACAGATCGCGCCGCGCTACCTGACGCTGGTCGCCGGGGGGCTCGACCCGTATGAAGCCCGTTTCAACCGGGGCTATGAACCGCTGCTCGGTGAAAACGGGAGTCTGTGGATTATTGAGAACGCCGGACATGTTGGCGGGCTGTGGGTGGATCGGGAGGAATACACGACCCGGATGCTGGCGTTTTTTGACGCGGCGCTGCGCCAGTAAATGCCTAAAGGTCATGTTGCCAGCATTGGCGCTGATTTTGACTCCCGGTTGACCTGTATCACGACGCCGGTTGCCGCCAGCGCCAGGATGACGACCAGCCACAACACCAGTTGATACGTGCCAGCCTGGTCGTAGAGCAGACTCGCCCCAATCGGCGCGACGGTGCTGGTCAGTGTGAGGAAAATCGCCATGATGCTGGAAATGCGCCCGTAGTGGGAGACGCCGTAGGTTTCCACGAGGATAGATGGCCGCGCCAGGGTCGCCGCCCCTTGCGACGCGCCGAACACGATGATAAACCCAACCAGGATGAGCGTCGACTGCCCGAACAGAAGAAACGCCAGTGCCACCGCCTGTAATGCGAACACCCCAACCAGGATCACGCGAGTCGGGTAGCGGTACGTGAGCGGCGCGAAAACGACCCGCCCGGCCACCTGCATGATGCCAATCGCACCGGTAGCAAAGGCCGCCGTGCTGGATTCAACCCCTGCGCCGATCAGGAAGGGGATGAAGTGGACGCGAATCGCCGCCGCCGAGAGCATAGACAGCCCGAAACCGAGCGTAATCAACCAGAAAACACGGCTGTGTAGCGCCGTCCCAAACGCTACTCCTGACAGTGGGGCGGCTTTTTCAGCGGGTGACTGTACCCCACCATCCGGCAGCAGGCCGAGGTCTGCCGGGTGGCGGCGCAGGATGAGCGCGTGCAGCGGAATCGTCAGGAACGCCAGGAATACGCCCAGGATGAACACGGCAGCCCGCCAGCCGAATCCCCGCAAGAGCGCATCTGAAAGCGGCAGAAAAATCGTACTGGCGAGTCCGGCGGCGAAGGTCACGATTGCCAGCGCCGTACTCCGTCGCAGGTGAAACCACTGCGCGATAACGGCAAAAGCCGGTTCGTAGAGGATGGTGGCGGCGCAGATCCCCAGCCCCGCCCAGATGAAGTAAAAGGTCGTCAAATCGGTGACTTGTGACCAGGCCATCACCAGCAGACTCGCGGCGACAGACCCTGCAGTCATCAGTGCCCGTGCGCCGTGTTTGTCAATCCATGCGCCCACCGGGAAGGCCATCGCACCCATCACCAGCAGCGCCAGCGAAAACGCACCGGTCAGTTCAACCCGCGACCAGCCCAGGTCGGCCTCCATCGGCGTGATGAACACGGTGAAGGCATAATAAACAATGCCCCAGGAAATGGTTTCAGTGACGGCCAGCGTTACGGTGATATACCAACCGTAGTAGGGCTTTGTGCCACGTGTGCGCATACGGTGTGCTTTCAGGGCAGTACGCCAGGGTCAAGAACCGGGTCTGTGACCGGCGTTCGACACAGACCCTATCTACCTACTGTACCAGCAAATGCGCTGGAATGGAGTCAGTTGAATAGATGTATTCGGGGAATCTGTAACGGGTGGGCTAATCCGCCGCGCTTTCGCTCGGTATAGGGATTGGGGATTCTGGGGCTGTTGCTGGCCGCCGCAGCCATTGATAGAGAAAACCGCCAATTGCCGCGCCGATGAGAGGGGCAACAAGGTAAATCCACTGATCCGCACCCACACCCGCGATCAGCGCCGGGCCGATAGAGCGGGCCGGGTTCATGGATGCGCCGCTGATGGGGCCACCCCACAACGCATCCAGTCCGACAGTCGCACCAATGGCGATGGCGGCGGTTTCCCCCACAGCGCGGGTATCGGTGGCGACGGCGATGATGACAAACATCAGGACGGCAGTGAGCAGCACTTCGAGCCCGAAGGCCTCGCCTACTGAACCAGCGGGGAGAGTGACGCCCAGCGCGGCCACGTCGCCAATAACCAACCGCAGTGTGAGCGCCCCCAGGACAGCCCCCAGAATTTGACCGCTCACGTAGAACGGCACGTCACGCCAGGAAAAATGTCGGGTCAGCGCGAAAGCAACGGTCACTGCCGGGTTAAAATGTGCGCCGGAAATATGCCCGGTGGCCGCAATCATGACCATGATGATGAGTCCAAACGTCAATGCGACGCCCACATGCCCCAATGTGCCGGTCTGAGTGTCCACCATGATCGCGCCGCAGCCCGCCGTCACCAGGGCATACGTGCCGACCAGTTCCGCGCCGGTTCGCCGCACCAAGTCTTGATTCCACCAGCGTTCCATCTTAGCCCTGTCCCGCCCGCAGCATCTGTGCGAATTCGTTCGGCATCCCGTCCGCCGCTTCAATCGCTGCCGCCGCCCGCTCGACATCATACGGCACCCGGATAAAGTCCACCTGAAGCTGACCGTCGGTAACGGCCAGCGTTACATAACAGGCATCGGGGTTGTGATCTTTGGGCTTGCCCACGCTGCCTGCGTTGATGATGTGCCGTCCGCTGGGCAGAATCTTGTGGTAGGGCAGGTGCGTGTGACCGCAGACCAGCACATCGGCCTCTACACCGTTCATGATACGCTCGAAATAGTCATCCGGGCGATCTTCAAACAGGTATTCGTTGACCTTGCGCGGGCTGCCATGCACCAGCAGGACTTTCAGACCGCCAAGTTGTACCGGGATTGAGGCGACCAGCGAACGCAGATAGGCCTTGTTGTCATCGGTGGTGTGGGCGTTCGTCCAGGCGATGGACTGCTCACCGCGCTTCTTATCCGCTTCCAGTTTATAGGCGCAGCCGCAGTCGTCACTATTGTTGCCCACACCCTGATCGTAGTTGCCTATCAGGGTCGGGATGTCGCGTTCCCGGATCATCTGTACGATTTCATTCGGGAATGTCCCGTAACCAACGAGGTCGCCCAGGCAGTACAGATTACTCAGTCCGCGCGATTCCATATCCTGAAAAACGGCTTCGAGGGCGGGTAAGTTGCCATGAATGTCGCCGAAAATGGTGATTGGTTCGCGCAATGTCAATCTCCTGTTTTCAAATCCTGTAAAAAGTGCTGGATGCGTGTTTGTAAGCGATATGCGGTATCGGCAAACGCCTGCTGACGCGCCGCCTCATCTTCGATGGCTGCCGGGTCAGGCAGTCCCCAGTGGATGTGCTGTCCCTCGCCGGGGAACACCGGGCATATTTCCCGCGCCCGGTCACAGACCGTAATCACCGTGTCGAAGGACTGTCCGGCCAGGTCGTCAAACCCTTTCGCGTGCTGGGAGCGGATGTCAATACCGAGCGCGTCCATTGTCCGAATCGCGTCGGGGTGAATGTGGCTTGGTCGGCTACCCGCGCTGTTGACGACCAACTGCCCATCGCTGAGGGTACGCATCAGCCCTTCGGCCATCTGGCTGCGGGCGCTGTTGTGCGTGCAGACAAACAAGATATCAGGGCGGGATTTTAGTGAACTATCCCCCTCGGCAGTCCCCGCCAATGCCGGGTGGATGGCTGCTCCGGCTTCCCGGTACAGCGCCCCCAGATGGTCAAGGTCGAGGCTGTAATAGGTGTCGCGCCCATCGGCTTCGCTGCGTCGTGCCACCACCAGTTGGCCGTCACGAAGCTGTTTGAGATGATAGGAAACCAGATTCAACGGTTGGTCAACCAGTGTGACCAGTTCATTGACTCGGTAATCGCCCACTGCCAGCGCCTGGATGATTTGCCAGCGCAGATCGTGCGCCAGTAGTTTAATAACCTGGTGTGGTGTGGGAAAATTCATGCTATATTGTCCAATCTAAATTGCATCAATCCAAATTGTACTATTAAGTGTACCCTGCCATCTGGCAGAGGTCAAGAAGCACCTTTGTCGTGTAGTTTCCTTTTTGACACTCTTGGCGATTCAAGCGCATAATACGGGCATGTGGTTTAAACTGGGCAAAGGAATCTGTTGGATGGCCCAAAACAATGTGACGGAGGCCGGGATTGCGGAAGCGCTGACGCTGGCGAAAGCCACCCCCCAGCGACTCGCGGCTAGCAGTGCCGGGCTGGATGATGCCCACCTGAGCGAATCGCCCGCGTCAGATGTCTGGTCACCTCTACAAATCCTGAATCACCTGCGCGCCTGTGAAGAGGTATGGATGCACAGCGTCCACGCAATGCTGGCCCATGATGATCCGCGTCTGCAGGAAATCCACCCGCGCCAGTGGATTAAACAGCACAATCCGTATACCACGCAGCCGTTTACACCGGGCTTGCGGGTCTTCACGCTGCGCCGGGAGGCGCTTCTAATCACACTGGGGGCGTTGTCTGTTACGGATTGGGGGCGAGCAGGCCGGATTCAGCAGAAAACGCATACCGTTTTCAGCCATGTCTGGCGGATGGTGCAGCACGAAAAGGCTCATTGTGCTGAAATCGAAGCCCTGTTGGGATGAGGAGAGCGCCATGCGAGGGGAGCGACGGCATTCTCCTGTGGTCTCTGCATTGATTTGCTGTTTTGATCGGTGTTCTGATTGAGTGCTACCTCCTGCTGCGGGCCAGCAGTTCGTCTACCTCGTTGCGGTAGGGCATACTGGCCGCCGCGCCGGGACGAGTCACTGACACCGCCGCCGCGCCCCCGGCGAAAGCCAGCGCTTCTGGTAGCTTGAGGCCCTGTGCCAGCGCGATCGCTAACCCGGCGTTAAAGGCATCGCCCGCGCCGACAGCATCCACCACTTTGACCTGGTAGGCGCTGCTGCTGCCGTCCGCGTCTTTCTGGAACCACGCCGCGCCTTTTGCCCCTAATGTGACCACCACCGTCTGCGAATCAGAGGTCAGTAGGGAACGCGCCGCGTCCGGGACGGATAAGCCCTGATTCCCGGTGAGGGTTTGCAGTTCGGTTTCATTGGGGGTGAGGTAATCCGCCAGCGCCAGTAGTTCAGCGGGGAGGGCGGCTGCCGGGGCGGGATTCAGGATGGTAGTCACGCCCGCTTGCTTCGCCGTTTCCAGCGCGTACTGCACTGCGTCCAGGTTGGTTTCAAGCTGGGCGATCAACACATCCGCGCCCGCAATCACCGTCGCCGCCGCGTCAATATCAGCCTGGGTCACTGCCAGGTTCGCCCCCAGCGCCACCATAATAATATTCTCGCCCGATTCTTCCACTGCAATCGAAGCAATGCCGGTGGCATTCACCGGATCACGGCTCACATAGTCACTTTTGACGGCTTCTTTCTGCCACAGTTCAAAACCGATGTTAGCGAAAGAATCAATACCCACGCGCCCGATGAAGGTTACATCACCATCCAGGCGGGCAGCGGCTACTGCCTGATTCGAGCCTTTACCCCCCGGCCCGGTGGTAAACCGCTGCCCGGCAATCGTCTCGCCGGGGGCAGGCAGCCGATTCACATACATCACCAGATCGGCGTTAAAACTGCCGACTACCACAATTTTAGGATGGGTCATCGCAATTACGGGTGCTGCGGTCTGTTCCGCGCAGGCTACAGCGCCGTTCTCCTTTCCATTTGCAACCAATAATTTTCAGATGTATTCCATCTCGATCTGCCGGTTGATTGCATCAAATTTATCCTAAGCGATTCCCGCTTTTCTGACCCCTCCCCAGCCCTCCCCGCAAACGGGGAGGGAGTCTGTCGAGCCAGTACCAACAAGTCGCCCCCGCTGGCGGGGGAGATTTAGAGGGGGTAAAAAGGCCAAGAACAGTCATCAAGGTGAAATCGCCATTTTGATGTAATCGCCCTATCTCGATCTGTGAACGCCCGGTTATCCCCCGAATTCCTGCAAGACCTTGCGGGCGATCACCAACCGTTGAATCTCGCTCGTGCCTTCCCCGATGGACATCAGGCGTTGGTCGCGGTAGATGCGTTCCACCGGGAACTCGCGGCTGTAGCCATAGCTACCGTGAATCTGGATGGCGTTACGGGCGGTTTTTTCCGCGACTTCGGTTGCCATGAGTTTGCCCATCGCCGCCGCCTTGCTGAAGTCCTTGCCCTGGTCTTTCAACCACGCCGCCCGCCAGACCAGCAGCCGCGCCGCGTCAATTTCCAGCGCCGCGTCGGCGATCATCCACTGAATCGCCTGGTGTTCTGAGATGGGTTTGCCGAATGCCCGGCGCTGCTGGGCGTACTTCACGGCCTCCTCGAAAGCCGCCTGTGCCAGCCCGATGCTGATCGCGCCAATGCTGATGCGCCCGCCGTCGAGGGTCTGCATGGTCTGGTGAAAGCCGCGCCCCTCTGCCCCCAGCGTAGCATCCAGTGGCACACGCACCTCGTCAAAGCTCAACATCTGTGTAGGCGACCCTTTCAGCCCCATTTTCTTTTCAGGGGCATGGAGTGTCAGGCCTTCCATCCCTGGCTCCACCAGAATCATGCTGAAGCCGCGTGTCCCGGCCTCTTTGTCGGTGCGTACCAGCGTGATAATGACCGGGGCGAAACGCGGATTGGTGATCCAGGCCTTGCTGCCGTCAATAATCCAGCTATCGCCCTCTTTGACCGCCGAAGTCCGCACACCACCGGCGAGGTCCGACCCCGCCCCCGCTTCGGTGAGTGCCAACGCCCCCAGGACTTCCCCGCTGGTGAGTTTGGGGAGATACTTGGCTTTCTGCGCTTCGCTGCCCCAGTTGACAATGGGCGCACAGCCGAGGCCGTTATGCGCCGCCAGGGAGAGCGCGGTTGACCCGCAGGCCCGCCCCAGTTCTTCCAGCGCCAGCGCTGCGCTGACGGTATCCAGTCCCGCGCCGCCATATTCTTCCGGCACTTGCAGTCCGGTCAGGCCGAGTTCCGGCATTTTGTGGATGGCTTCCCACCGCATCTCGCCGGTTTCGTCTACTTCGGACGCATAGGGTTTGAGTTCCTTTTCGCAGAAGTCTCGCACTGCCCGCTGGTACATCCGTTGTTCGCTATTCAGTTCAAAATCCACACGTCACCTCAGCAGCAGAATAAATCGTTTTTAGTGGTCAGTCTTCAGTTTTTAGCTGATTAGCCTGATAGCTCGCTAGCCTATTCCAGATCATAGAGTGTTCCGATGTAGGGACGAGGCCTGCCTCGTCCGCCGGAGGGGAGACACCCCCTCGATAGCCAGATAGCTTGATAACCTAAAATGCTAAAGCACTAACTAGCCAAGATGGGAAAATGCTAACCAGCCAGCAGCCATCGCCACCAGCCAGATCAAATTTCCTTCTATGATACCACCTGGCAGAATGAGTTCAAAAAGATCATAATCGGGAAAAGTCGGGCTGCGTCTGGTGAACCTGACCACTGAAAACTGATGACTCAAAACAACCACAGGGAGGCGGATGGAATGTTTACACACCTGGTTCTGTTTAAATTAAAGGTAAACACCCCAGAGTCCCGGCAGACCATTCACGATTTGCTGGAGGCCTTGCCTGCACAAATCCCCCAGATTACGCATTATGAGGTGGGAATCAACAGCGTCCCTTCGGAGCGGGCTTATGATATGAGCCTGATTTCCCGCTTTGAGTCGCAGGCTGACCTGGACATTTACGCCAAGCATCCGGCGCATGTAGCCGCCCTGAGCGTGATTGTTCCCTTGTTGGAAAAATCGGCGGTAGTGGATTATCCGGGATAAGAGGGCATGATGGCCGATGAAGTGCAGGATACCCCCTTGGAACAACTTCATGCGATTGTACATGGTCGCGTCCAGGGGGTGAGTTTCCGGTATTATACCCAGCTTCGCGCTGCTGAGATGGGCGTGACCGGGTGGGTGCGCAATCTACCGGATCGCACCGTCGAAGTGACGGCGGAGGGGGAACGCGCCCAACTGGAACGCCTGCTGCGTTTTCTGCGGCAGGGGCCTACCGGCGCTTCTGTGACCAAAGTGGATGCCGATTGGTGGCCTGCAACCGGGGCATATAGCGGCTTCAACATCCGGTATTGAAGGGTGATGCTATTTGTCCCGTGCCGCAACCTTGAGCAGGATAACGCGCCTTAAAATCGGCGTATCGTTTTCTCGTAGGGGCATGAACCATCATGCCCCTACATACGCTATTTTCCGCGTGGTTCTATAAAAGTGCCGTCCCCTCAAGCGCAGTGAGTAGGGATGAGGTCAGTGAAGCGAATTTACTGACACGTCAGGCCTTCCGGGGTTTTCGCCTCTGCCCAGCGGCGGTTGAACTCCGCGATGTACTGCGCGGCCAGGTCGGGGTCAGAGATAATCACGATATTTTCATCGTTGCTGTCCCTGGCGCTGGCAGAAAAGTTGAACGAGCCGGTCAGTACCGTCGTATCGTCCACGATGAACACCTTATGATGGAACACATAGCCGTTACCATCCTGTCGCACCGGCAGCCCGGCACAAAACAGCGGCGTGAGTTCGCTGAAGGCCGTTTCGCTGCCAGTGGTTTCAAAAATACCGGTCACGCTGACGCCGTTTTGCGCTTGATTGAGCAGCACGTTGCCTACATCCGACAGCGTGAACGAAAAGGCCATGAAGCGGATGGAGGACTTCGCCCCACTCAGCAGTTGAATCATGGTGGGGACAACCTCATCTTCCGGCGCGAACAGCACCTGTACCGGCGTGCCATCCTGGTTGAAGCTCCCGCCATTCACAGCAGATCGTTTGGAGCCAAATTCCTTGTTCACAAACATCTCATTAAATTCTGCCTGGTAGATTTCCACCGCCCGGCGGGAGCGCATCGCCAGCGCATTGTTATTGTTGCGGTAGGTGCCGTTAATCGTGTAGTTCCATGACCCTGTCCATACCACGCTGCTATCCAGAATCATAAATTTGTTGTGCATCAGCCCGCCACGCGCATCATCAATCACCGGGATTCCCGCCGCGACAAACTGGTTCAGCGTCGTGTCGTCGTCGCCGATGCCGTGCTCGTTATCGGTCACTACCCGCACCGTCACGCCGCGACTCTTGGCATTCAGAACGGCCTGTGTCAGCACCGGGTTGTTGAACTCAAAAGCCGCAATATCCAGGGTGCGCTGCGTGCCGTTAATGGCTGCCGCCAGTTGGGTGTCGATCCCGTTGACATACGTCGAACGGTCACTGCTTCCGCTGGGTGCGGTGAATAGGACTTCCCAGAATCCTTTTTCCGCGCCATATCCCAGTGGAATCGAAATCGGCGTCACACTCCCCGGCACGCTCACGATGGTGGGCAGGGCTGTCGGTACAGGCGTGGTGACTCCCAGGAGACTCAGCACATCAATGCCGGTGACATTAGTAATCAGCGTGGCAACGGCGATCACCACCACAACCAGAATAGCGGTGATGATATTGCGAATCGGGTCTGAGCTTTTCGTGCTTTTGGAACTGCGTTTGGTCATGTGCATAATCTCCTGAATGATTTCCTGGCGTGGGTTATCGAACGTAATCCACCAAATGATAAGGTTTGTAGGGGCGCATGACGTGCGCCCACATTAAGTCATGTGGTTATTCACTTAAAAACGATTTATCGTTGCTCGTCCTATCCGAAAAGGGTGGTTCAGTTGAGGTGGCCTCGTCTGCCGGGGGCATGGCCGAGTCCGTCGTGCCAGAAACTGTCTCCTCTGTCGGGGGTAGGGCGGAATCCACTGTGCCAGAGTCGGTTTCTGCTGTTTCCGCCTCCACAGCTGCAGCCGCAGCAGTAGGTTGCGGGGCAACCAGGTCGATCAGGGCATAGATATTCGCTACATTATCCAGCGCCGGTTGTTTCTCCAGATAGGCGGCAACCTGTTCAGGCGAGAGTGTGGGCGCGGACTGTGCTGTGAGGCTTTGCGCCGCCAAGCCCGCTGTCGACTCGGCGATGCGTGCCATAGCGACCTGCTGCTCATCGGCGCTTAACTCCCCACGCCGTCCGGTAAAGCGGTTCATGCGGCTGATGAGCTTGCGTAGGTGCGCGAAGGCCTCATCGAACTGGGCATCATCTAACTCCTGCCCGGCGAGTTGGGCGATCTGGGTTTCGCCCCACTTGAGTAACTCCCGCGCCTCGTCATCGGTAAGCTCATCGCGGACACTGGTATCGCCATAGAGGTTTTCCACTCCGCGTTCTAATTGTGATTGCGACATGATTTCCATTCCCCTATCTGTGCGCCGCCATTTTATCATACAGTATGCGCGGCGTCCGGCTTTTGGGCAAGGGATTGGATGATGTTGCGGTTTTTGCCTTTTGGCGGCACGATTCTTTCTAATGATAAACACACCGCGCCTATCAGATACACGAAGGAATACACGATGTTGAAACGATGCTTTTGGTTCGGGCTGGCGCTGCTGGCGCTGGTGGCCCCGGTGTTGGCACAGGGCGGCGACTTGCTCCCCTATGCCTGGGAAGCGGGCGACCTCGCCTTAGCGTATCCCGCCGGGTGGGACACCCCATTGCCGATTGAAAGTGGCGATCAGTTGACCCTTTACCTCGCGCAGATCATGGCGGCCTCGCCGGAATCCCGTCCCCCCGGAATCCCCTTCGTGACGCTGACTCTCACACCGGATAACGGAGGCGAACTCACGGATTTACTGCCCCCTATCCTGGGACAACTGGGAATACAGCCCAGCGCAACCAGCACGGCGACATTGCTGGATACAAGTGGCGTGCGCATGGAAGGCAGCAGCGGAGATGGGCAGTTTTTTGGCGTGGCCGTGGCCGCGCCACTCCCCGGCGGGCAGGTGCTGGCGGTCAGCGGGCGGGCGCTCTTTTCACAACGCGACCTGTTCGCCGGGACATTCGACGCGATCCTCAACAGTCTGGCATTAGGCGCAGCATCCACGCCGGTCACACCGGGCTATGGCGTCCTGTGGCACACCGGGCGCGACCTGGGCGATGGCGCAGAAGCCTTCGTTGATTTAGTCGGCGCAGCTTACGGGCCAGACAACGTGGTTTATGCCGCCGATGTCACCCTGGGAGTGATCGGTTTTGATGCAACTTCCGGGGCGGTGGCGGCGGTTCTGCCGAATGCGGATTTCTTCGCGCCGACCAGCGTTGCGGTGGATGCCAACGGGCGCGTGTTGGTGGCGGATACGCTGTGCCAGTGTGTCTTTGTACTGGATTCCAGTGGTAACTGGAGCGACCCGCTGACCGGCTTCAATCTGGATTCCCCGGTAGGGCTAGCCGTGACCCCGGACGGGAGCATTTACGCCACCGACCAGGACGAAGGTGGCCTGCTGGTGCGGGTGTTCCAGGCGGACGGCGAAACCGCGATTCACCTGAGCGAGGAATTCCTGGGGCAGCCGCTCCTGACAGTGGACTCCGCCGGGACTCTGCTTGCGCTTGACAATGACGGAACGGTGTACATGCTGCAAGGCGGCGTATTCGCCCCTACAGCGACGCTGGATGCCGCTGACCTGTTCGTGAACGCCTTTGCGCTTGACCGCAGCGGTCACTTCCTGCTGGCGACAGAGGGCCAGGGTGTCGTGGTCTTTAACCCGGACGGGGAACGACTGGAGAGCATTGGGCGGATTGTGGCGAATTACCCGCTACCCGGTGAAATCGTCAACCCGCATGGGATTGCTGTCGGGCCGGATGGTACGGTGGTGGTGAGTGACAGTGACGGCATGTTCGGCGCGATGACGGCCTTCAGCACGCGGGTCAGCAGTGGACGAACCGGCGCAACCGCGCTTATACCGGGCGTGCCGGTACAGGGGACACTGGACGAAACAACGGCGCAACAGGATTGGACATTCACGGCGACAGCCGGGCAGGTGGTGACGGTTTCGGCGGTGGACGCCAGCCGGACGGACACGTTGGATGTCGCACTGCGGTTGATTGCGCCGGACGGGAGCGAAGCGGCCAGCAACGACGACCAGGAAGGCCAGGATTTATTTGGCTTCTATGATGCTCAGATTCGCGCCTACATACTGACGATGGATGGCGTCTACACCGTGCAGGTGGAGCGGGTGGATGGCAGTGGCATCTACAGCCTGGGAATTACCGTAGATCAGGGGTTTGATCTGAGTACCGAACTGGCGACTACGCTGCGCGGCTCGTTGAGCGATTCGCTCCCGGTGCAGCGCTGGGTTTTCCAAGGGCAGGCCGGGCAGATTCTCACCATCACCATGCAGACCGAAAGCGGCACACTCGACTCGTTGTTACGTCTCCTGGGGAGCGACGGCCAGATGATTGCTGAGAATGATGACGCGGTGGATACTGCCCTGGGCAAAGATGCCCAGATTGTCCGTGTGCAACTTCCGCAGGATGGCCGTTATGTGCTGGAAGCCACCCGTTTCGATGGTGAAGGGGAGTACACAGTCGTGATTGTGGTCGCCTCCTGAATGTAACGCGGGTGATTGCAGCCAAATTTACCCTGAGTCAGAATCGCTTTCCTAACCCCTCCCCAGCCCTCCTTCGAGGGGACGTAGGTCTCCCGTCTCAGTCGCCGCAAACGGGGAGGGAGTCGGTCTAACCATAACCAACAAGTCGCCCCCGCTGGCGGTGACCGGAGGAAAGATTTAGAGGGGGTCAAAAAGGCCAAAAAGGTCATCAATGTGAAATCGCCATTTCGACGCAATCGTCCCATGAATATAGCGCCAATTTCTTGTCATAAATGGCAAGGATAAGATATGATTGCCGTTTGACATCGGTTGATGGTTATGTTAATCTCAACCTGTTTTATTTGTGCTGAATTGAACAAACCGGGGTAGATATGGCTCTCCAGGAATTCGCGCCTGTTACAGCCCTTTTGGTGCTGTCTACGCTTGTTGCATTACTTGTTGTTTTGCTGTCCCGCCTCCTTGGGCCGCACCGCCCGACGTTCCGTAAGCAAGCGCCTTACGAAAGCGGTATGAAGCCTATTGGTGAAGCCAAGCGCCGCCTGCCGGTGAAATTCTACCTGGTGGCTGTGTTATTCATTATCTTTGATATTGAAGTAGTGTTCTTCCTGCCCTGGGCCGTCGTTTTCCGTGACCTGGGCGTCTACGGGCTGCTCATTATGGGTGTGTTCCTTTTTATCCTGACGGTTGGGTTTATTTATGAGTGGAAAAAGGGAGCGTTGGAATGGGAGTAACGTCGAAGTTAGGGAATCTGGGTGTTGTCACCACAACGCTGGATACCGCCATCAACTGGGGGCGTACCGGCGCGATGTGGCCGCTGCTGTTCGGGCTGGCGTGTTGCGCGATTGAATACATGAGTACGCAGGCCTCCAATTACGACCTATCACGGTTCGGCATGGAACTGAACCGGGCGACGCCCCGACAGGCGGACTTGCTCATTGTCTCTGGGCGTGTCACCCGCAAGATGGCCCCGGTAGTCCGCCAACTATATGACCAGATGGCATCGCCCAATTGGGTGATTGCGATGGGTGACTGCGCGTCGTGCGGCGGTGTGTACAACAATTACGCTGTCGTGCAGGGCGTGGATGAGATTATTCCGGTGGATGTGTATGTGGCGGGCTGCCCGCCACGCCCGGAACAACTGCTGGACGGCATCCTCCTGCTGCACCAGAAGGTACGCGGAGAAACCATCAAAGAGTGGGCGTAAGCCGGAACATTGAAGAATACCTGACAGGGACACGGGACGCCGTGTCTCTATGTTGATTAGAGAACTTGTGAGAGTGATTTATGCACATTCCAAAAGCACTCGACCCGGTAGCAGCGGTTAAAGAAGCGCTGCCGGATGCTCTTCAGGATGTTAAGACCTTTCGGGACGAAACGACCCTGGTGATTGCTCCAGAGCAGTTGGTAGCCGTAGCGCAGTTCTGCCGGGATACGATGGGGTTGGTCTATAATTTTCTGTCGGACATCAGTGCCGTAGATTATGCCGAAGTCGACCCAGCGCAGAACATCATCGGCATCAGCGGCAGGCCGGAGCGGTTCGGCGTGTCGTACCACCTGTATTCGATGCTCTACAACCAGCGGCTGCGGCTGAAGGTTTTCCTGCCGGAAGACGACCCGAAAGTTGGTACCGTGACTGGCGTCTGGCCGGGGGCGAACTGGCTGGAACGTGAGATTTTCGACCTGATGGGCGTCACGTTTGTGGGGCATCCCAATCTGAAGCGCGTTTTGCTGCCGGACGACTGGGACGGACACCCGCACCGCCGCGATTATCCCCTGGGTTATGAAACCGTGCAGTTCTCGTTCAACGTGGACGAAATTCTGAAACACAAGCCGTTTGCGAAAGAGTAACGGAGTCGACTATGGCTGTGGCTGAACAAGTCAGTAAATGGGAAGGTAGTTTAGACGACCTGCGCGGTCTGGTTTCGGAACGGGCGCTGACCGGCGAAACGATGCTGCTCAACATGGGGCCGCACCACCCCAGTACACATGGCGTGCTGCGCCTGCTGCTGGAACTGGATGGTGAAGAGATTGTCACCTGCCTGCCGGACGTGGGTTTCCTGCATACCGGCATTGAAAAAACCATCGAGTCCAAGCGGTACGAAAAAGGTGTGCCGCTCACGGATCGGATGGATTATCTGTCGCCGATGTCGAACAACATGGTGTACTGCATGGCGATTGAGAAGCTGGTCGACCTGGATGTCCCGGAACGGGCGCAGGTCATCCGCGTGCTGCTGCTGGAAATGTCGCGTATCGCTAGCCATCTGGTCTGGTTAGGCACGCACGCCCTTGACCTGGGCGCGATGAGCGTGTTCCTGTACGCCTTCCGGGAGCGTGAGCGCATCCTGACGATGTTCGAGATGGTCGCCGGGCAGCGCATGATGGGCAGCTACTTCCGTCCCGGCGGTGTGTGGCGCGACCTCCCTGACGATTTCCTGCCGACGCTGGAAGGTTTTCTGGATATTTTCCTGGCAAAAGTGGATGATTACGAACGCCTGTTGACGAACAACCCCATCTGGCGGGATCGGACTGAGGGTATCGGCACGATTGAGCCGGATCAGGCGCTGGCCTGGGGTGTCAGTGGGCCAGGGTTGCGGGGCAGCGGTGTCAACTGGGATATTCGCAAGGCGATGCCGTACAGCGGCTATGAGCAGTATGATTTCCAGGTGCCGCTGGGTGAACACGGCGACGTGTTTGACCGTTACACAGTGCGTATTCAGGAAATGCGCGAAAGCCACAAGATAATCCGCCAGGCGATCAAGAAGCTGGATACTGCCAAGGGCGGCTTCCGGTCGGATGATCGTAAATTCGTCCCGCCGCCGCGCAGTGAACTCGGGCAGAGTATGGAAGCGGTGATTCACCATTTTAAACTGTGGACAGAAGGCTTCCCGGCCCCGGACGAAGAGGTTTATGTGAGCATCGAAAGCCCGCGTGGGGAAATCGGCTGCTACCTGCACGGTGATGGCGGCCCGAAACCGCGTAGTATCCACTTTAAGACGCCTTCATTTATGCACATCAGTTCGCTCCCGGTGATTACCAAAGGCTATATGCTGGCCGATCTGGTGGCTATTGCCAGCAGCATGGACGTGGTATTGGGTGACTGTGATAGGTAGGAACGTTTATGTCAATCCGTGATGAAAAATACGCCGAACGCATCGCAGCGCATTTTGCGAAATACCCGACCAAACGCTCGGCAGTGATGCCCCTGCTGTATATCGCGCAGGAAGAATATGGTTGGGTCAGCCCGGAAGCGATTGAAGAAGTGGCTGAACTGTGCGAGATGGACTCCACTCAGGTGAAATCCATCGCCGGGTTCTACACCATGTATTCGGAACAGCCGAAAGGCAAGTATTGGCTGCAAGTCTGCACCGACCTGCCGTGTGCGCTGCGCGGCGCGGACGAGTTTTATGAAGACCTCAAAGCCTACCTGGACGTGGAAGACGGCGGCACAACCCGTGACGGCCTCTTCACGGTTGAGCATGTGATGTGTCTGGCGGCCTGCGACAAAGCGCCCATGCTCCAGTGCAATTTCCACTTTATGGAAAACCTGGACATGGACAAAATGAAGGCCTTCATTGAAGAAAAGCGTGCTGAAGCGAAGAAACAAGACGAGTAAAAAGTCAGAAGTGCCGGGTGAATAGGTCGGGGTTTGATATATCATGCCCCTACACAACATCATCCGACTGGTGCGCGTAGGGGCGAGGCCCGCCTCGCCCGCCGATAAAACACTGACCACTTTTTACTTCATCCAAATCAAGAGGGGTGAATATGCACATCCTGTTACGCGCAAGAGAAATCCCGGATATTCACAAATACGACGTGTATGTGAAAAACGGCGGGTACGAGGCTCTCAAAAAAGCCTTGCAGATGAAACCGGAAGAAGTGATTGATGTCGTCAAGGCGTCCAACCTGCGCGGACGCGGTGGCGCGGGTTTCCCGGCGGGTGTCAAGTGGAGCTTCATCCCGAAGAACGAACCGGTGAAGTATGTGGCGGTGAACGCCGATGAGAGCGAAACCGGCACGTTCAAAGACCGCGAAATCATGGAAACCAACCCGCACCAGTTGATCGAAGGCGCGATGATCTGCGCCTGGGCGATTCAGGCGACGGCGGTGTATATCTACCTGCGCGGCGAGTTCTGGGATGTCGCCCACGAACTGGATAAACACATCGCTGAGGCTTACAAAGCCGGGTACATTGGCGAGAATATCCAGGGTACGGGCTGGACGTGCAACCTGTACACCCACCTCGGTGCAGGCGCGTACATCTGTGGCGAAGAAAGCGCGTTGCTCAACAGTCTGGAAGGCAAACTCGGTCAGCCCCGCGTGCGTCCGCCATTCCCGGCACAGAAGGGCGGCGGTCTGTACGCCGAAGCCACTGTCGTGAACAACGTCGAAACCCTCACGAATGTCCCCTGGATTATCAACAACGGCGCGGACGAATTCAAGAAAATCGGCACAGAAACCAGCGCCGGGACGAAAATTTTCTGCGTCAGCGGTCAGGTGCAGAAACCCGGCAACTATGAACTGCCGATGGGGACGACCATGCGCGAACTGCTCTATGATTACGCGGGCGGCCCCCTGGATGGGCGTACCTTCAAAGGCATTCTGCCCTCCGGCGGTTCCGGCCCGATTATCCGCGTGAATGATACGACGCTGGATGCGCCGCTCAGTTACGAGGGCATGGAGAAGGTCGGCACGATTTTGGGGTCGGCCTCGATTATCGTTATGGACGATACGGTGGATATGGCCTGGGCGGCATCGAAGATTATCAAGTTCTTCAAGCACGAAAGCTGCGGCAAGTGCGCCCCCTGCCGTGAGGGGACATTCTGGTTGGATAAAATCCTGGATCGGGTGATGGCTAACGAAGCCAGCCTGGATGACCTCAAGCTGGTAGAGCAGGTCGCCAAAAACATGCAGGGCATGACGCTGTGCGCTCTGGGCGATTTCGCCGCCAACCCGGTTATCCATACGGTGAAGCAGTTCCCGGAGGACTTTGCCCAACACGCCAAGCCCGCCGATGACGAAAAAGCCAAGAAACCGGCGGCCAAGCCGAAACAGAAGGCCGCTGCCGGGGATTAGGCTATGACCGATGAAGTCATGCCGGTACCGGAGGCGGATGAAGGAAGCGACGCTGCCGGTTCCCTACTGGAAACAGTAGACGAGCCGGTTAGTTTTCCCACCGACCCGCCACGCCCGTTCTGGCAGCGGGTCTGGGCTTGGTTGACCGACGTGCAAACGCCCGAATCATTGGCAGAGCAGGCACGCGAACTGGACGCTGCTATCGCTGCTGAGCCGGAAAACCCGGTCAACTACATGCTGCGGGGCGAGTATCACTTAACAAATGAGAATCCTGACGCGGCGGAAGCCGATTTCCGCCTGGCGCTCGACTTAGCGAGCCAACAGGTTGAACACGCGAATTGGGGTTTTGTCGCCCAGGTGGTGGCAGACCGGGCGCAGGTCGGGTTGAAGCAGGCGCAGCAGCGTAGACGCTGGTAAGTAGCCCTTACCCCCATCCCCTCTCCCTCAGGGCGAGGGGAGAAAATAGGCTTTTGGAGTGCCAAGTCCTTCTTCCTGAGGGAGAAGGGCTTAGGATGAGGGTTGAAATATTTTGTGAAGATAGGCGCGTAGGCATTAAAAGGTGATGCGGTGAAGCGAATCCGGCGATTCTTTATGGCGATAACCGCCCTGGTGATTTTCATCGTGGTGTTGGTCGCCGTGCTGTTTGGGCTGATCGGTAGCGCGACCCAGCCTGTCGTCGCCACCGCCAATGATTTCCTGACGGCCATTCAGAAGAGCGATTTGCAGGCGGCGTATGATCGGCTGACACCCGCGAAACAGGCTGGCCTTTCGCTAGCGGCCTTCACGCAAACCATCCCGCCCGGTTCGTTGAGCGAATGGCGGCTGCCAAACCAGTCGGTTTCGACCACCACCGGCCAGGGTACGCAAGGCGAGGTGAGTGGCACGGCGGTGTTTGGCGGGGTCACTTACCGGGTGGCGTTCACGCTGAACCAGGTAGACGGTACATGGCGCATCGCGGCCTACACCTTCACGCCGGGGTAAAAGTAAAATGAGCAAAATAACGCGAGACACAGTACGGTTGATTCGCTGAAATTAGGACAAGGGTTGACGGCAAATGTCCGATACGGTCAAGATTTACATAGATGACAAAGAGTACGATGTCCCCGCCGGGATGAATCTGGTAGATGCTGCTAAGATGGCGGCGGGCAACGATATTCCGGTATTCTGCTACCATCCCAAGATGGAGCCGGTGGGCATGTGCCGGATGTGCCTGGTCGAAATGGGTGGCATCCAGAAAGACCGCGCAACCGGCGAGGTGCTGCTGGATGATAAGGGTAATCCGCAGATTCGCTGGTTCCCCAAGTTGCAAACTGCCTGTACGACGAAAGTCAGTGACGGTCTGGTGATCCGCACCAACACGCAGCAGGTGGAACAGGCGCGGGAGAACGTGGTTGAATTCCTGCTCACCAGCCACCCGCTGGACTGCCCGATCTGCGATAAGGGTGGCGAATGCCCCCTGCAAAACCTGACGATGGAACACGGTCACGGTAGCACCCGTATGGTGTTCAGTGACAAGCTCAAGCTGGATAAGCATGTCCCGCTGGGCGACCTGATCTTCCTCGACGAAGAACGCTGTATCCAGTGCGCCCGCTGCATCCGTTTCCAGGATGAGGTCGTGGGCGACGATGTGCTGGCTTTCCACGAACGCGGGCGCAATTTGCAGATTATCACGAACAGCGATCCCGGCTTTGACTCGTATTTCTCCGGCAATACCTCCGATATTTGCCCGGTGGGGGCGCTGACCACCGCCGATTTCCGTTTCGGGGCGCGTCCCTGGGAACTGACGGAAGTACCAAGCATTTGCCCGCACGATGCCGCCGGGTCGAACATCAGCCTGAGCGTGCGGCTTGACCGCGATGCCGGTGGGCGGACGATTATCAAGCGCGTCATGCCCCGTCAGAACGAATATGTCAACGAAATCTGGATTTCCGATAAAACCCGCTTCGGCCACCACTTCACCCGCGACGAGCAGAGCCGTCTGCTTTGCCCGCAGGTGCGGCGCGGCGGCAACGTCAACGAAACCGAGTGGAAAACGGCGCTGGACGTGGTCGCTGAGGCGCTCAAAGCGGCGGATGGGAACGTTGCCGCGCTTGCCGGTAGCAGCCTGAGCAACGAAGACCTGTGGGAACTGCGCCAGGTCGTCACCGGGTTAGGTGGCGAACGGCTGGGCGTGTGGCCGCCCACTCACGCTGGTGCTGACCTCGTGGCGCAGGTGGGTGTCGGCCAGGGGACGAACCTGGGCGACCTCGGCAAGGGCGATGCCGTGCTGATTGTCGCCAGTGACCTGGAAGAAGAAGTCCCGGTCTGGCGACTGCGCGTGAAACAGGCGCATGATCGTGGGGCGCTGCTGGTGGTCATGAATGGCCGCCCGACCCGCATGGACGACTTCGCGAATGTCGTCATCCACTACGATTACAGCAAGGCAGCGGGTGCATTTGACCTGCTGCAAAAACAACATAAAGATGTGGCTAAACAGCTTCAGGACGCGGCCAATCTGGTCGTGATCGCCGGGGCGGAAGGTGTTGACCTGGCGGGCAGCCGGGCGCTGATGCAGGACGCCGCGAATTTCCTGATGAAGAGCGGGCATGTGGGCAAGCCGAATAACGGTTTGCTGGCGACTCTCCCCGGCGCGAATGGCATGGGGCAGTATTACCTGGGCTTCACGCCGGAAGCGACGCAGGACATCATCGCCAATCCGCCCAAGGCCCTCATCGTGGCGCAGGCTGACCTGCTGTTCGATGACCCGGCAGCGGTGTCCTGGCTCAAGCAGGTTGAGACCATCATTCAGTTGACATTGTTCGCTGAAGAACCCGTCCCCGGCGTGATGGCGGCACTGCCGATTCAGAGTTTCGCGGAACGCGATGGCTCGTTTGTGAACGGTGAACGGCGCGTGCAGCGCTTCTACACCGCGCAAGGCCCGCTGGGGCAGGCCCTCCCGGCCTGGCAGGTGTTGGGTCGGTTGAATGAACAACTCGGCGCGGGACGGGCGAAACTGAGTGCGTCCCTGGTGATGAACGACATTGCCAAGAACGTCCCGGCCTTTGCGGGGATGAGCTACAAGGCGCTGGCGCACGTTGAACCGCAGTTCCCAGAAGTAGGCGGTGATAACGTCTACTACGGCGGCACGGCTTACCGCAATAAGGGCGGTCTGGGTGTGCAAATTCCCGCTGCCGCTGATAACGGCGGGGCGGTTGAAGCGGGCAAGGCTGACGCACCGAAGGCGCTCAAGGTTTCCGGCGGCCAACTGCTGGTTGTCCCGGCGGCGCGGCTCTATAACCGGGAACGGGTTTTCCGCAGCAGCGAACTGGTACACCCGCGTGTGCCGGATGCGTATGTTGAAATCAACGCGGCGGATGCTCAGAAACTGGGAATCGAAAACGGCGATATGGTGAATGTCAACGCGGACGGAACGGCTCTCAAGGTGCGGGCGCACGTCAACGGCGCTGCGCCGCAGGGTGCGGTCATCCTGCCGCGTCACTTGAGCAACACCCCGGTGCCGCTGGCGATTACCGTTGGCGAAATAAGCAAAGCATAAGGTTAAACACATTATGATGAAGCGTATCTTAACCTTGGTTGGGTGGGTCATTGTCATCGGGCTGGTTGCTCTGGCGGTCCTGACGGTGATTAACCACCCCGATCCCCCGCTCACGATTGTGGGCAAAGTGGTTGTCCTGCTCATTGGCGCGGCGACATTCGGCTTTTTGCTATGGAAGGTGAGCTTCAATGCCGCCATCGCCGGGCTGATCGTCTTTAGCGTCCTGGCGATTTTCGGCGGCAATTTCGATGGCCTCGTGACCGGTGGCTACGACGCCACCGTGCAGGGGCTGGAGCAAGTGACCACCGCACCCGAAAATGTGAGCGCCACCGCGAATATTGTAGATTGCGCGGCGGATGCGGGTTGCCAGATCGTTCAGCCCATCCTGTATTCGGTGGTGGTGTTTATCATCGTACTGACCGGGTTCGCCTATACAACGCTGCTCGAACGCCGTTTCCTGTCGTTCATCCAGCAGCGTATCGGCCCGAACCGCGCTGGCCCGCTGGGATTGCTCCAGCCGGTAGCGGACGCCATCAAGCTGATCTTTAAAGAGGATATTCGCCCGGCAGCCGGGTCATTCGGGGTCTGGTTCCTCGCGCCGATCATCAAAGTCGTGCCGGTGCTGCTGGTGCTGGCGGTAATCCCCCTGGGCGGCAAGATTATTGTCCCCTGGTTCGCGCCGTCGCTCGGCGATGTCTGGTACCGCGTGCCGCTGCACCTGATTGACCCGAAAGTCGGCGTGCTGTGGATTCTGGCGATTACCAGCATCGGGACGTATGGCGTGGTGTTGGCAGGTTGGGCCAGCAACAACAAGTATGCCATGCTCGGCGGGCTGCGGGCTTCCGCACAGATGATTAGCTATGAACTCAGCCTGGGGCTGACGATGGCCGTGCCAATCTTGCTGGCGAGCAGTATGAGTCTGGGCGACATTATCAACAAACAGGTGATGGTCTGGGACTGGTACGTGTTTCAGAATCCGCTGGCGGCAGGCATTCTGATTATCGCGCTGATGGCGGAAATCAGCCGTGCCCCGTTTGACCTGCCGGAAGCAGAACAGGAACTCACCCAGGGTTTTATGACCGAATACAGTGGTATGAAATTCGCCTTGTTCATGATGGCCGAATACCTGGGTATGATCGTCGTCAGTCTGGTGATCGTCTCGCTCTACTTTGGCGGGTATCAGGACGGCTTCGGTCTGGTGCAGAACCTCCCGCTGCTGGGGCCGTTGGTGGTCATCGGCAAAGTGTTCCTGCTGCTGGTCTTTATGGTGTGGGCGCGCGGCACACTGCCCCGTATCCGGTATGACCGCCTGATGGACTTCGGCTGGAAGGTCATGCTGCCGTTGGCGCTGGTCGCAGTGGCGTGGACAGCGATTGCAGTGGTGGTGGGTGACACGTTCGCTGACCCGCTGGCCTATGGTGTGATTTCCGGCATCTTCTTCCTGGTGGTACTGCTGGGTGGCGGCCTGCTGCTTTCTCGGATGGCCGACTCCGGTGAACCCGACCTGGAATCCGACCCGGTGATTACCGGTGAAAGATCGGGCATCGGTTACGGTATTTTGCAGGTGATCGGGGCGCTGGTCGCGGCCTTGTTCGGGCTGTACGGCTTCCTGACCGGCGCGGTGCGGAGTCTGGCGAGTCTGTTCACCGGCGGCGGCGATGGTTCATCCCCGGCGCAATCTGGTGGCGCAGGCGATTAGGTGGAGTGAGAGGGACGGTAAGCGATGAATATACTACGTGGATTTGCGACAACGTTCAAACACGTCTTAGAAGAGCCGGTCACGGTGCAGTACCCGGAACAGACGATTGAATTTCAGGAACGCTACAAGGGGCGGCACGAACTCCACCGGTATGACAACGGCCTGGAAAAGTGTATCGGCTGCGCGTTGTGTGCCGCCGCTTGCCCAGCAGATGCAATCTGGGTTGAGGCTGCTGAGAACACCGACGAAGAGCGGTACAGCCCCGGTGAACGCTACGCCAAGACCTATGAAATCAACATGATGCGCTGCATTTACTGTGGCTACTGTGAAGATGCCTGCCCGACGGAAGCGATTGTGCTGGGACATGACCATCATCTCACCTTCACCAACCGCCGTGACTCCATTTTCACCAAAGACACGCTGCTGGTGGAACTGCCGGAAGGCGCACAAACCACGCCGCAGCGCGTGCGCCCAGGCGTATTTAACCGGGCTATCCCGGATATGGAAGATCCGCTCTAAACCGGGCGGAATGAATGGTGAACAAAGGGCGCACCTGGCTGCGCCCTTGTGTTGAACGGCAGGGAATGCAGTTTAAGAATCTAATACGGGGAAACCGGGCGATCACGTCGGGTCGCCCCTACAGAATCATCCGAATAAGGGAGATTTGTAGAGACGCAATATATTGCGTCCGTGAATCAAATACCGTATTCATTTCGGGAAATCATCCGAACTATGTAAACCCTGATCGTCATGGCTTCCAAACCGGCACTTTTCACGCGGTTTTTTCACTAATAATTTGAAGTCTGAGGCCGTTTGCGCTAAACTGCACAAGTATTTCAACCAGTGCCCTATTCAGGGGAACAAGTAATGATTGAAACCATTTTGTTTTTGATTGTCGCTACGGTGGCGATATTCGCTGCCGTGATGATGCTCATCACCGAGAACGCGGTGCATAGTGCGCTGTTCCTCATCGTGAACTTCGCCTGTGTCGCCTTCTTCTATCTGATGTTGGAAGCACCCTTCCTGGCGATGGTACAGATTGCCGTCTACGCTGGGGCGATTATGGTGCTGTTCCTGTTCGTGATTATGCTGCTCGGTGCGGAAAAAACGACGCCCCAGAAACCGAATTTCTACTGGCTTCCGGCGGCGGGCGTGGTGCTGGCCTTTGCATTCTTCATCGTGATGCTGGCGGGCATTTTCGATGGGCAGATTAACCTGCAACCACCTGCTCAGCATGACCCGCTGCTGCGCGTGGTTCACGCCGCGACCTATGTGGACGGGGTGGATGTTTATCTGAATGACACGCTGCTGGCAGAAAACCTGCAAATCACCGAGTCGTCGCCGCTGACCGCTTTCCCCGCCGGGGATTACACGCTACGCTTGACCGATGCCGGGACGCAGAACGCGGTTTATGAAGGGCCGATCACCCTGACGGCGAACGATACCGGTTTGCAGACGTTGGTGAATGCGGTGTTGTACGGTTCACGGACAAACCCGCCCATCGTCGCCTTCGTGCCAACCGACCTGAGCACGGTGCCGGACAACGAGTCGCGGGTGCAGGTTTTTAACGCTTATATGGAATCGACGACGGTCAGCCTGTATGACCTGGGGCTAGATAACCGCTTGGATACCCGTACCGATCAGACTGTGCTGGCTGACCTGCTGCAAGGCACGGCGTCGCGCCCGTTTGTGCTGCCCTCAGGGCAGGTGCAGTGGGCTTTTACCGACCCGACCAACAGCAACGAGCGTATCTACTCCCTGGTGGACTATACCTTAGGTGGTGATACCGCGCCACTCATCGTCGTGACCGGGGAACGGGACTCCAATGGTACACTCGCGCTGGATGGGCAGGTCTTGGTACGGGCGGAAGCGACCAGTTACGACTCGGATGCAACCATCCCGTTTGGCAACCCCACCAGCATCGGTGAACTGCTGTTCACCCGTTACATGCTGCCGTTCCAACTGGTGGCGCTGCTGCTGCTGGTGGCGATGATTGGCGCGATTGTCCTGGCGCACCGGGATATTCTGAAGACGCCGCGTGAGCGGAACGTGCGCCGCCGGATCAGCCGTCCGCTGACGAGTGTCATCGCGGCCCAGACCGGCCATGAAGTCGTGGTAGCAGAATCAGCCGATGTCCCGGTGGAACAACCGGAACCGGCGGGTGACTAACGACCTATCCCAAAAAGAAATCCACCCAACAAGTGGGATTCGTAGGGGCGCAGGGCAATGCGCCCTGGTTGGAAACATACGAAAACCGGCTTAAGCTGGAAGGGTTGACCAAAGTATGTCTGTAGATATTGAAGCCTTTGTGTTTTTGAGCGCCATCATGTTTATTCTGGGTGCGATGGGTGTCATGCTGCGCCGCAACGCGATCCTGGTGTTCATGTCGGTTGAACTGATGCTGAATGCCGCGAACCTGGCGCTGGTGGCGTTTTCGCGGATGTGGGGCGGCGCGGACGGCAACCTGTTTGTCTTTTTTGTGATGACGGTAGCTGCGGCGGAAGTGGCCGTGGGGCTGGCGCTGATTGTCGCTATCTTCCGCTCTAAACAGAGTATTGATATTGATGAACTTCACCAGATGGAAGGATAACGCGGTCTTATGGAAAATTTGCCGCAACTCGTACCGTTAGTGGTCTTTATCCCCCTGGTGGGGATGACCATTAACCTGATCTGGGGGGCACGCCTGGGCGAAAAATGGGCGGGGTGGATTGGCTCTGCCGCCGCCATCCTTGCGTTCCTGGTGTCGTTCCTCTTGCTGACATACTTGACAGGGAACAATTACCAGTCGGTGGTCGTGAACCCGCCGTTCCTGGATGGATGGCTGCGGATTGGCTCGGCCAACCTGGAAATTCCCTGGCAGCAGCGTGTGGATACCCTGAGCGTAACGATGATGCTGGTTGTGACCGGCGTTGGGTCGCTGATCCACATCTATGCCATTGGTTATATGCACGGGGATGAACGCTTCCCGCGTTTCTTTGCTTTTTTGAATATGTTCCTTGTGTTTATGCTCATCCTGGTCACGGGCAATAACTTCCTGATGATGTTCGTTGGTTGGGAAGGGGTGGGGCTGTGTTCCTACCTGTTGATCGGTTTCTGGTTCGACAAAACGCGGGGCGTGGGCTGGAAAAACAGTCTCGCTGCTCGTAAAGCCATGATCTTGAACCGCATCGGTGACTTCGGGATGCTGATGGGGATTTTCTTCATTTTCTGGACGTTTGGCACGCTGGATTTCTATAAACCGGGTGAAATCGCCAACGTGGAGTACCAGGAACACCTCGTCGCCCAACTCACTGGTGGTCATGAAGAAGCGGCCACCGTTGAAGGTGAAGCCGCCACGACCGCCGAGGGTGAACATGGTGAAGCTGCGGCTGCCGAAAGCGAAGCCACAACCACTGAAACTGAGCATGGTGAAGCGGCCACCGCTGAGGGTGAAGCCGCGACTGCTGAAAGTGAACATGGCGAAGCCGGGCCAGTCATCCCGGAATATGTCAATAACGAACACATCAAAACCGAACAGCTTGGCGTGTTCGGTCAGGCCCAACGAATGCTGGAAGCGGGCGCGGAAGTGGACTTCGGCGTTGTAAAACTGCCGATTGAGACGGTGCTGGTTCTCATCACCCTGTTCCTGCTGCTGGGTGCGACTGGCAAATCGGCGCAAATCCCGCTCTTTGTCTGGTTGCCGGATGCGATGGCTGGCCCGACCCCGGTGAGTGCTCTCATCCACGCCGCGACGATGGTCACGGCGGGCGTCTACATGATGGTACGCAGCAACGTGTTCTATCACAACGCCGAGGCTACTTCGGCGGTGGTCGCGTTGATTGGCGCGACAACGGCGCTGGCTGCCGGGTACATCGCCATCGGCCAATGGGATATTAAGCGCGTCCTCGCGTATTCCACCATCTCGCAGCTTGGCTTCATGGTGGCGGCGGTGGGGATTGGCGCGTATGGTGCGGCCATGTTCCACCTCGTTACCCATGCATTCTTCAAGGCGCTGTTGTTCCTGGGCAGCGGTTCGGTCATTCACGGCGTGGAACACGGTCATCATTCCGTCCCGCACGGACACGGTCATGACGACCATCACGGCCATGATGACTTCGACCCGCAGGACATGCGGAATATGGGCGGCCTGAGCAACAAGATGCCGGTCACGTTCATTACCTACCTGTTCGGGACGCTGGCGCTGGCCGGTATCTGGCCGTTCGCCGGGTTCTGGTCAAAAGACGAAATCCTGGCGGATGCCTGGTTGAAAAACTCGGTTGTGGGTTATATCGTCCTGGTGATGCTGATTGTCGCAGCCGCCTTCACCGCTTTCTACATGTGGCGGCAAATCCAGATGGTCTTCTTCGGCAAACCGCGCAGCGAAGCCGCCGAGTACGCGCATGAAAGTGGCCCCGCGATGCTGTGGCCGCTCGGTATTCTGGCATTCTTCAGCCTGTTTGCCGGTTTCTATAACGTACCGGCCAACGCCGGGCCGTTCACAATTTTCGGCCTGTTCGACTGGTTGTTTGGCGGTGCACACAGTTTTACACTGTTCCTGGAGCCGAGCGTGGCTTATGCCCATGCCGGTGAGTTCCAGGGAGGTATCGCTCTGCTGGCGCTGGCGCTGGCGCTGGGCGCGATTTTCCTGGCGCAGCGTATCTACGGCGGCAGCAAGGCCGTTACGGCAGAGAAAACCGACCCGCTGTATGCCAATCCGGCCACACGCGGGGTGTGGAGCCTGGCGAATGCCCGCCTGTATTGGGATGAAACCTATAACCGGCTGTTCGAGCAACCGTTTAACGCCACCGGCAACTTCCTGGCGAATACGCTCGACTGGGCGTTCTGGCACGATTACTTCCATAACAATGTGATCGCCAAGGGCTTTGACGCCATCGGCCAACTCCTGAGTAAACCGGTTGACCTGGGGATCATTGACGGCATCGTCAACGGTGTGGGCCGGTTGGTCGCCTGGCTGTCGGGTGGGCTGCGCCGGATTCAAACGGGTTATGTACGCACGTATGCCATCACACTACTGTTTGGTGTCGTGCTGGTGATTCTTATTCTGCTCCTGCCAATGTTACAGAGTGGCTCATAGGGAGCGGTCTGCCGCATCCCCTGAGAGGAGAACGTTAGATTATGCCTGAAGTGAGTTCCGCACTTTCTTTGTCAACGGTGGTGTTATTTGTCCCCATCGTCGGCTTCCTCGGTATCCTGCTGTTCCTGCGCGAAGAGCAGCATACCGAACAGATCAAATGGACGGCGCTGGGCACCAGCCTCGTCACATTCGTGCTGTCGCTGCTGCTCTGGATCGGCCATGATGCCACTGTTCCGGGGCTGCAGATGGTGCAGCGCAATGATTGGCTGCCTTCCTCCGGCATCAGCTTCTACGTCGGTGTGGACGGCCTGAGCCTGCTGCTCATCATCCTGACGACCTTCATCATGCCGCTGGCGATTTTGTCCTCGTTCCGCGTGCATGTGCTGGAAGAACGCGGGCGGCAGAAATTGTATTATGCCTTTATGCTGCTGCTGGAATTCGCCATGCTGGGCGTGTTCATGGCGCAGGATTTGTTCCTGTTCTACATTTTCTGGGAAATTACACTGGTTCCGATGTACTTCCTCATCGGTATCTGGGGTGCGGAACAGCGGATGTATGCCGCTGTGAAGTTCTTCCTGTATACAATGGCCGGTTCAATCCTGATGCTGCTGGCGATTTTGTATGTCGGCATCCAGGCCGGGACGTTCGCCGTCCCCGACATCATCGCCGGTATCCAGAGTGGTGCGATTTCCTTCCCGATGGACGGAATCCTGGGCAGCACGCAGTCCTTCCTGTTCCTGGGTTTCTTCATCGCCTTTGCGATCAAAGTTCCGTTGTGGCCGTTCCATAGCTGGCTGCCCGACGCCCACGTCCAGGCGCCGACTGCCGGTTCAGTCGTGCTGGCGGGCGTGATGCTGAAGTTAGGGACATACGGTATCGTCCGCTTCTGCCTGCCCCTGTTCCCCGAGGCCAGTGTCGCCTGGGCGCCGTATATCGCGGTGCTGGCGATTATTGGCATCGTTTACGGGGCGTGGGTGAGCTACGCGCAGACCGACGTGAAGAAACTGGTCGCGTATTCGTCAGTGAGCCACCTCGGTTTTGTGGTGCTGGGCATCTTCGCCCTCAACGCCCAGGGTATCCAGGGCGGCATCCTGCAAATGGTGAATCACGGCGTCAGCACCGGCGGCTTATTCTTGCTCGTCGGGATGCTGTATGAACGCCGCCATACCAAAGCGATGGCCGCTTTCGGGGGTATCTGGAAGGCCATGCCGCTGTTCGGTGGCCTGAGCCTGATTATCGTCCTGAGCAGTATGGGGTTGCCAGGGCTGAACGGTTTCGTGGGTGAGTTCGTCATTCTGCTGGGTTCATTCGGCAGCAACGTCCTCGGTCCGCTGTTCACACTGTTCGCCACGCTAGGCGTCATCCTGGCCGCCGTCTATCTGCTGTTCATGTTCCAGAAGGTCTTTATGGGCGAACTGGACAAAGAAGAGAACAAGAACCTGCCGCAGTTGCACTGGCAGGAACTGGCTGTGCTGATACCGATCCTCATCGCCATCTTCTGGATTGGCCTGCAACCACGCCCGTTCTTTGATACGATGGACGCCAGCGTGAACCAGGTCGTGGAGCAGGTACAGCCGTATACGGTTCAGGCGGATAACGCGGCACTGCTGCCGGTGGACGAGATCGCACAAGCGACCGTCCGTTAAGGGGGAAACGATGTTTCAAGTACCGACTATCGCGGACCTCAACCTGGGACTGGCGCTTCCGGCGATCAGTCTCGCACTGGGGGCGTGCCTGCTGCTATTGCTCGACCTGTTTGTTCCCAAAGAGCGCAAGGAAATCACGGCATGGCTGGCGCTGGCCGGTATCGCCGTGAGTTTCGTCCTGAATCTGGCGGTCTTTAACGAGACCGGGACGGCGTTCATGGGGATGTTCGCCGTTGACCAGTTCACCGGCTTCCTGAATATCGTCATCCTCATCACGGCCTTTCTGGGCGTGTTGCTGAGTCTGGACTATCTGAAGCGGGCGAAGATCGAGCGCGGCGAGTATTACGTGCTGCTGCTCCTGAGCGCCGCCGGGATGATGTTCATGAGCAGCGCGAACGACCTGGTGGTGGTGTTTATCTCACTGGAACTGCTGAGTATTCCGCTGTATATCATGGCGGCCTTCCGCGCTCCCGACCTCAAGTCGGAAGAGAGCGGCATGAAATATTTCATCCTGGGCGCGTTCGCCGGGGCGTTCTTCGTCTACGGTGCGGCGATGGTGTATGGCGCAACCGGGACGACCAATCTGCCGGAAATCTTCGCGGCGGTCAATGGGATTGTGGCTGCGGGCGGCTCGCAGGTGTTCCTGCTGCTGCTGGGAACCGGGCTGATTCTGGTCGGCCTGGGCTTCAAGGTGGCCGTCGTCCCGTTCCACATGTGGACGCCGGATGTGTATGAAGGCGCGCCGACGCCGGTCACGGCCTTTATGAGCGTGGGCGCGAAAGCCGGTGGTTTCGCCGGACTGCTGCGGATTATGGTGGTGGCGCTGCCCACTTTCGTGCTGCATGACGGCCAGACGGCTGCCGCCTGGCAGCAAACCTTCTGGATTGTCGCCGCTGCGACCCTCATCCTGGGGAACATCGTGGCGATTTCGCAGACCAATGTGAAACGGATGCTGGCGTATTCGTCTATCGCCCACGCCGGATATATCATGATCGCCGTCGCTGCCGCCGGGACTGCCGGAGTCGCCAACGATGCGACCCGCGCCGCGCTGCTCTACCTGATGGCCTATATGTTCACCAATCTGGGTGCGTTCGGGATTGCGATGGCAATTGAGAAAGACGATGGCAGTGATACCGGCGTGGATAACTTCGTGGGGCTGGCGAAGAGCCAACCGGCGTTGGCCGCGATGATGACGGTGTTTATGCTGAGTCTGACGGGTATCCCGCTGACCGGCGGCTTCATCGGCAAGTGGTTTGTGTTCAAGTCGGCGCTGGATGCCGGGTTGGTGCCGGTGGCGATTATCGGCGTGCTGACCAGCGTCATCAGCGCATTCTACTATGTGCGGATTATCGTGAATATGTACCTCAAGGACGGTGACGGCGACCCGGCGACGGGCGCAACCCGCTACGTCAACTGGGCGATTTACATCTCGTTCACCGGGACACTGCTGATGGGGATTTTCCCCTGGATCGCGACCAACCTGAGCGATACGGTGGTGCTGGCGGTACAAATGCTGGTGAAGTAGCACCCCTGTACGTACTAACAACAAACCGCGTCTCGTGTGGGACGCGGTTTTTGATTCGGGGCAGTCACCTTGATCGTTTCTGAGACGTTACCATAACATCAGCGGATAATTTGCCCGAAGGCGATGTCGTGATCGTCTAAATCCTGCACACCAAATTCCCGCGTGCCCCAGGGTGTCGTGTAGAGTGTATAGTCAATAATCGCGCCGCTCGCCTGGAACTCTGCGTAAATAGCTTCAGCATCATCTACCCAGAAATAGATGTTCCACATCTTATCCACGATTTTCCAATGCGGAATCAGTGTTTTCGAGGCATCGGCTTGCGCCAGCATGACCGTGATGCCATCACGCCGAATAATCGCAAAATTCGTCGGTTCGCCATACAGAGTCTGATCGGTAAAGCCCAGTTTCGTGCCGAAGTAGGCTGCTGACTGGATGACATCCTTCACCAATAGAATCGGCGCGCTGGCGGTGATTTTGGCTTTTGACATCGTGCTTTCCCTCGACTATTCAACGGTGAACGGCATTATAAGATAGAACATAAATTCTGAATAGCTCAGGTTTTCTATGACTGTGCCCGCCTGAGGAAGAAGTGTTGAAACGAAACAGAGCAGGTCAAAATAGTCGCAGTGATGCTCTAGGGCGATTGAAAGTTCATAGGGTGTGAGTTGCCAAATAACTACTCTATACCCAGGGCTTTCAAACCAGCAGGCATCATTTTGCCCTCTGCGATGAGGCGCTCCATGTGTTCCAGATTACGCTTCGATGTCGTGCCCTTGGTTCGGCGTGGTGTGAACTTCTGTAGATAAGACTGTTCACCGCCTTTGCGACGCATACTCTCACTCCAGCCGAAACACAGACCTTCGTCGAGCACTTCCTCAAAGGTGACTGATGGCATCTCGGCACTCTTCTTGTAGATACGCAACCAGATGCCAGCAGACGTTGTGTGATTGTTCATTAACCATGTGCGTAAGTCCTCGCGTGTTTTGAAGGACATAATGGGTAAGTCATCACCTATAGATTTCATTTTTTGCGTTCCAATTTGGGGCAGGTTGTATCTATGTATCATACCAAAATACTGAGCGTTTAGACGACGGATCGAGTGAAGTAAGAAAACGTAATGAATTTTTCCAACAAGCAGATACTTGATGTACACTATTCGCGTTTTGTTTGACAACGGTATTGGAAGATTGTGCGCGGGCGATGAATCATACAATCTGGTTTCGCGGGTGGGTGATTTTGCTCGTTGCCGTGATTCTCACGATGTTGTTTGGCTTGGCGGCGGCTCTGCTGTTCACGGGGGAACGGCGGGACGCCATTTTGGTGTATTCTGTCCCGATTGCTATCCCGTTCACAGCCTTTATCTTTGACCGGCTGGCACGCTGGCCGAGAGTTCTCTGGTGGCTGGATATGCCGTTGGTGATTCTGTCCCTGTTGCGCGCGTTCTGGCCGCTGCCCATCATCTCCGGCCACGCCCTGTTCCTAACGTATGCGCTGCTCACGACCCGGCTGCCGGTAGCCCGCTGGACAGCCGCCTTGATTCTGCTCCAAGTGGTCTACCTCAAAGCGCTGGTCTGGGGCGATAGCACGCTGATTGGCGGTGTGTTGGTCGGGCTGGTCGCGGCTATTCTTTACCGGCGAATGATGCGGCCTGAGCGTAATCCAACCCCATAGACTGAACAGCTTGCAACTTGTGGTACAGGGGCGGAAAAACACTACCGTTGACGCTAATAACTCGTGCTATAATGTGCGCATGTCTCTAACGAACGAAACCCAACGCATCCAACTTCATTATAGGCGCACCGGATATGGGCCGGATGTCCTGCTCCTGCACGGTTGGGCCAGTTCAGGCCGGATGTGGGATGTCCTGACCGATGCCTTGCACACTCAAGCGCGTTTCTGGGCGGTTGACCTGGCGGGATTCGGCGATTCGCCGCTGCCCGATAACCCCATGCTCGACATGGATACCCACGCTGCTCTGGTTATGGACTTCTGCGACGATCATGGCATTCGTCCCCAGGCCATTATCGGGCATTCGATGGGCGGGATGCTGGCGCTCAAGCTGGCGTTGCTGCGGCCCGAATTGGCGGGGGCACTGGCATTGCTTTCCCCGGTGATAACCGGGCGCTTCTCGTTCGACCTTAACCGGCTGGTGGGTACGGATGTTGGTAGTTTTGCGCTGGCGCGTTCCAAGCCGTTCTGGTGGCTGGCGCAGTCGGTGCTGCTGGCACCGCTGCTGAGTGTCCCGACTTATGTCAACGCCGCCGCTGCCGAACGCATTCAGGAGGATTTCAAACGGGCCACCTGGCAGGCCGCTACCGGCGCGATTGCTAGCATCGCCCGCGAAAACCTGGAACATGACTTGCGCCAGATCGAGCAGCCCGCCCTAGTGCTGGTCGGCGCGAACGATACCACCGTGCCACCCCAGGAAGGACGGTTGGCAGCCTATCATCTACGCAATGCCCGCCTGTTCGAACTCCCCGGTGTGAATCACCAACCCCTGGACGAACAGCCTGAAACGGTGGTTGAAGCCCTGCAAAGCTTCCTGGTGGAAGTCGGCGCGGCATTGCCTTGAACCGGGATTGTGCTAGAATCCAGGTAGACACCCATTTTCTGTTATCTACAGGAGGCTTCTCTGGACTCACAGGATTTAGCACGCTACATCGTCAATGTAGTGGATGACAAAAAAGCGGAAAACATCATTCTCCTTGACCTGCGCCCCGACGCAATCATCGCGGATTACTTCGTGATCTGTAACGGTAACAGTGACCGCCAGTTAAAAGCCCTGGTGGATCATGTCCGAACCGGCGTGAAAGAAACCTATGAAAAACTACCGTTTTCGGTGGAAGGTACGGCTGAAAGTGGCTGGGTGCTGATGGACTACGGCAACGTGGTTGTCCACCTGTTCCTGGAAACCAAACGGCTATACTACGACCTGGAAGGGCTGTGGCGCGGCGCGCAAGTGCTGGTCAGCATCCAGTAATCCTGGCCTTATAACGGTTGTTTCGCCTAAACCCTCATCCTAAATTCTTCTCCCTCAGGGCGAAGGACTTAGCACGCGGAGAGTCTGTTTTTTCCCCTCGCCCTGAGGAAGAGGTGCCGGGGGTGAGGGTAATAAGGGCGGTATATACTCAAATTCTTAATCTGCATAAGACGGCTTCTAATACCCCAGCCGCAGTGTGGCCTTTTGCAGGTCGTCGGCGTTGCCCACCAGCGTGACTTCATCGTGTTCGCGCAGCACGGTATATCCGTGCGGGACGATGGACTCGCCGTCGCGCTGGATGTTCAACACCAGCACATCCCCCGGCAGATGAATATCCCGCAGAAGCAAGCCGTCCACGTCGGGACTCGTGACGGTGATCTGTACGATTTCATAGCGGTCATTCCGATGGAGCAGCAGTTCGGTAGTCTGTGGTGTGCGGACGAACTGCTCCATCAGATGCACCATCGCGGAAGTCGGGTCTACCACCAGCGCCCCGATAGCGTTCAGGCGTTCGGCGTTGGCCTGAATGTTGTTCAGGCGCACCACCAGCCGGGAAATCCCAAAGTTTTCATAGGCCAGTTCACACGCTAGGCAGTTCGTCTCGTCGTCGTTCAGCATCATGACCAGCGAGTCGGTCTGCGGCGTGAGCAGTTTAGAGAGTGCCCGGTGGCTGATCTCCGGCAGCAGGCGGGTATCAAAGTTTCGCGCAATAGCCCGGCTGATGCACACCTCATCGGTATCCGCCAGCATGACTTTCCAGTTGGCGGCGGTCAACTGCTGCGCTAGTGAAAGTGCCTGCCCGTCAATCCCCAGAATCACAGCATTCCGAACCTCGTCATCCGCCCCGCCGGTATCCGGCAGGTGCGCCTCGCCAACCCGCTTGATAGCTGCTTTCAACAGGGGTGGGCCGACCAACTGACTCAGGACAATCACGGAGACGATGAGCGTCACGAAGGATTCCCCGAACTGCGGGAACTCGACGGCCACTTCCTGCGCCAGCCCCAGGCCGATTCCTGCCTGCGTGACATAGGCCATCCAGGCAATCTGGGTGTGGCGTATCGGGTCATGCGCCGCCATCCCCCCGGCCAGCGCCCCGCTGACCAGCCCGGCCAGCCGGATGCCGAAAATGAGCAGGGCGATTCCCACCGTCTGCGCCAGAATATCCAGGCGGAGCGTGACGCCGATCAGCGTGAAGAACGCCACATAGACCGTTGGTCCGGCTTCCTCAATCAGGCTGGTGAATTCGTCCGGGTAGCGGCTGAAATTGGCGATCATGAATCCGCCCACCATACACACCAGCAGCGGCTCCAGCAGGATTTCAACCGGCAAATGGGCGTGGGTGTATTCGCGCAGGGCGGCGGAGAATAGAAAAATGCCGTACCCGATTAGCAAGATGAAAATGATCTTTAACCGGCTGTCCAGGCGGGTTGAGAGGATGAACGCTAGCAGCCGCCCGACCAGCAGGCCAACCAGGACGGACGCCACTAATTCCAGCAACAGCAGCACCACCACGCCCAGATTAAACCCTTCGGCAGTCAGCAGGACATCGGCCACCGCCGCACTGAAGGCGAAGATCAGCACCACAACCACGTCCATCACAACGGTAACGCCCAGCATGGTCTGGGTGAAACGCCCGCGCGCCCGCAGTTCGTTGACAATGGCAATCGCGGACGACGGGGAACGGGCGACCAGAATCGCGGCGATTAGCAGTGCGGCGGCCAGACGACTCGCGTCCGGTAGGTCACGCAGGAAGGGAATCAGGCTGGAGACCAGGTACACGCCCACTACGCCAAGTCCATAGATTGCAATCAACTGCGCCAGACTGTGTGCGGCAATGCTTTTCCAACGGCGGCGCAGTGCTTTGAGATGCAGTTCACTCCCAGCGGCGAAAGCGATGAAGGCCAGCGCGATTTCATCCAGGAAGCGCAGTTCTTCTGTGAGTTCGCCGGGAAGCAGGTGCAGCATGAACGGCCCGGCCACGATTCCGGCGATCAGGTAGCCGCTGATATAGGGCAGGTTGTAGCGCGAGAGGAACACCCCGATCTGACGGGCTGCCAGCGCGACAAAAAGAAAACTGGCCGTGTGGATAGCGAGTAATGGCATCTTTGCGCCTCGTATGGTTTTATCACACCACGTTGAACGGGGCGGACATCAACCGGTTTCAATCTGGGTGCGGCAGTGTTCCGCTTCGTCTGGGCTGGCGATGAGCGTCAATATGTCCCCGGTCTGCATCACGGTGGTGCCATGTGGTACAAAAAGCTGGTCACCGCGTCGTACCAGTACCACCAGCACATCCTTTTGCAGCCCCCAGTCCCGCAGTGATTTACCGGCCAGTTTGCGGTTCACGAGTTCGGCTTCGATCACGAGCTGCTCCGGCAATTGGCTGGTGAGCAGTTCCAGCGCCCCCGGACGCCGCACCAGGTTATCCAGCAGAATCGCGGTGGAGATCACCGGACTCACCACCCGAATCCCCAGCGAGGTGAAGTTTTCCACGTTTTCCGGCTTGTTTACCCGTGCCACCACGTCCTTAATCTCGAAGCGCTGCATGGCGATTTGGCAGGCGAGCAGGTTGGTACGGTCGCTGGATGTTGCTGCCACAAACACCGATGTATTTTCGATATTAGCGCGTTTGAGGTCGTCCGTATCCGTTCCGTTGCCCTGTATCGCGGTGAGTTCGGCGCGTCGGGCGGTTTCAACCTGAACAATGTCGGTATCCATCAAGGTGACGCTGGCGTCATTCCCGATCAGCCGCTGGGCCAGTTCCCGGCCAATCGCATCGGCGCTGATAATTAATATGTGCATATTGATTACTCCCAGGCGGCGTGCGAGCGGCCTTGCATATAGTCCCTGTAAAACAACCGTGCCAATAATCGTCAGAAAGACCAGCCCCACAAAGCCGGAAACACCTTCGTAGCCGTGCGCCGAGAGTTCAAACTCAGCAAACGCGGCCAGCGATGCCGCTACGACACCGCGCGGGCCGAGCGAGGCGATATACAGCCGTTCCTTGCGCGGGACGCTGGTGCCGAACATTGAAGCGAATACGCTGGCCGGGCGCACCAGCACCATCATAGCGACCACCGCCAGGATACCACCCCAACCACCCAGGCCAAACGAAAAGAGCGTCTCGAAGCGCAGCCGCGCCGCCAGCAAAATAAAGAGCATAGCGATCCCCAGGTTGGTCAGGTCGCCCTTGAAACTCTCGATCTGGTGGCGGTAGGGGATGTCCCCGTTTCCCAGGACGATACCGGCCAGCGCCACCGCCGCGATTCCCGCTTCCGGTACGATGATCTCTGCCACTGTGAACACGGAGAGCGCCCCGCCCAGCGCGGCCAGCCGCACGACTCCGGCGGGGGAGGTGCGCAATTGGCGCAGCAGCAGTACCAGGAGATACCCCCCGACCAGACCGATGAGCGTTCCCACACCCAGGCGGATAAAGACGCCGCGTACGGTTTCAGCCAGCGGCAGCGTAGGCGAATCGATAATCAGTTCCAGCACCACCACCGCCAGCACCGCGCCGATGGCATCCACCAGGACGGCTTCACTTTGCAGGATGGTCTGTAAACGGTTATTCACATTGGCGCGTTTAAGCAGGGGGGTAATCACCGTTGGCCCGGTGACGGACATCAGCGCCCCGAAGAGCAGCGCCAGTTGTAGGGATAATCCGGCGATCAGCCAGGCCGCCAGTGTGCCACCGGCTACTGAGACGGCGACGCCAATCGTCATCAGGTTACGGATAGGGGGAGACGCCGCCCGCATTTCGTGTAAGTCCAGCAGCATCCCGCCCTCAAAGACGATGATGCCCACCGCGATGGAGACGATCACCCGCAGGCCGTCCCCCAGGGCAACCGGGTCTACCAGTCCCAGCACCTCTGGCCCAACCAGGATTCCGACGAACAGCAGGAGAACAATGGGCGGCAGGCCGACCCGGTCAGCCAGCACAAAGGACGCGAGGCCAACCACGATGGCGAGTTCAACCATAATCAGCAGAGAATGCGAATCCATCTAATTTCCTTCACGTGTTATCCGGTAATGGGGGGCTGTGTTCGTGTTTGATGATGACCTCCGGGCATAAGGGGTGGGCTGGACGACCTTAGTATGTTTGGATACGGCCTGATCGCATGATGCACAGTCTAGCGTGGTTTGGCGTCGTTTGCCAGAGGCCATCCTCATCCTGGCGTGAGGATACAACGGAACGCGCTCTGGTAAAGAAAGGTATCCCGACTACAAGTCAGTTTGTGGGTGAGTTTTGGCGCAAGTACCAGTTTCCAAGCCACTGACTGCCAATCAGTGAACATATCGAGGCGAAAAACATCACCGGAAATCCTAAAAGTAATCCGAAGATGCGATAACCGGTGAAAGGGGAAAATATCACACTGACCAAAATCGCTACAGTCAGTATTGTCGTCACCAGGAGAATGCCATTCAGTTTCCGGTGAAATGCTCGGATATTGGAAACGGGCGAAACGAGACGTGATAAAACCGTGCTGGCGGCTATACCGTTAGTCAGCCCGACGATAAAGCCGCCAAAAGCACCAAAACCTGCTCCAAGTAAGATGGAATCCCAGGTCAGACGAAAGAAAACCATTTGAAACAATAGTCCACCCAGGATGCCCAGCCCAATACCATCTGATAGCGTTCTCAACAATATTCTGGTTGATAGATTATTCATCCAGCCACACCTGAAACTACCCGCTTCTGCCTCGCGTCTATACCGACCTGCCGAACGCGATTTCGGCCTGGCGGCGGCGATAGCTGGCTGGTGGCGGCGGTGGGTTATTGACGTAATGCGTCACGATGGTTTCCAGGTAGGTTCGCAGCGGTGTATAGGTCATCCCCAGTTCGGCTTTGCTGCGTTCGTTCGCCAGTTCGGACATCCAACGCTCACTGAAAGGAGAGCAGCCCGGCAGGAAACCATTCACTTCCAGATCAGAGCGTTTGATGGTCACAATATCAGGTTTGACGTTCAGAATATCGCCCACCACCTCTAGATATTCCGCCAGCGAGGTTGTCTCATCCTGGGAGATGTTATAGGCGCGGCCTTCCCCCGTTCCTTTTTCGATGACGCGCAAAATCGCCCGCACCACGTCGTCGCGGAAGATGTGCCGCAGCGGGAAGTCCGGCGTTTCCGGCACAAGAATCGGGCCGCCATCCTGCAGGCGCAGAATGTAGCTATACAGTCGACTATAGTGGTCGCGCTCGCTGCTTATCATCGGCAGCCGCAGTGATGTAAACGGGAAACGGCGGGTTTCCCACGCCTGCGTCAGTGCATCTTCGGCCTCACGTTTGCCGATCCCATAACGCCATTCTTCATAGCCAAAACTCGGCTTGGGCGCAGGCATCAGCCGCCCGTCATAATCTTCTTCCCGGAATGGGCGCTCAATCCCCTCGCGCACCAGGTAAACCTGCCCGCTGCTGATGAAAACATAGTGCCCCACCCGGCCATCCAGTAGTTTGACCGCCGCTTCCGCCTCAGAGCCAGCATACAGCCAGTTATCCACAACCGCATCGAAACTGCGCCCAGCGAGCGCCTTGTAAAGCTGCGCTTCATCCGTGCGGTCCGCGTGCAATCGTTCCACCGCATCCGGCAGCGGGTCGGTGGTTTGTCCCCGGTTGAGAGTGGTGACTGAATGCCCGGCTTCCAGCAGCGCGGGGATTAACGTGAGGCCGATATTTCGTGTGCCGCCAATAACGAGTATTTTCCTCATCAAAATGCCTGCCTGTAATAGATTTTCTGAAAACGAATAGAATCTTTCATGGACACTGCACCCCTCAGTGCGTCCACCCTGATTCTAAACTGCATTTCTGGTGACGACCAGTGAAAATCTGCCGCCTGTTCAGATGACAGACGGCTACTGACGGGGTAGGTCTGGTGTTTAGGAGAGTTCGAGGGGAAGCCGCGCGACGAAACGGGTGCCGTTTTGTGGGTCAGAACAGAAACCAACCTGACCTTGCAGATAGCGTTCGGTCAGTAATTTCATGCTGTATGTTCCCAGGCCGCGCCCCTTGCCTTTGGTCGAAAATGACCGCTGGAAGATGTGTGGCTGGACATGGTCGGGGATCACTGTCGGGTTGTGAACGGTAAACTGGATTTCCTCGCCAACTTTCGTGCAGCTCAGTGTGACGGTCTGGTTTTTCATACTGGCTTCCAGAGCGTTTTTAACCATGTTGCCCAGCACCCGTCGCAGCAGTACCGGGTCGGTATTGATGATCTCCGCGTAGGCATCTGGCGCAATAACCACATAGCGGCCTGTTCCCAGGGATTGATTTTGATAGAAACTCTTGAGTTCGTTCAGTATATCCAGCGTGTAGGTGGGCTGGACACGGATATACAAGTCACCATGCTCGGCATTCGCCAGATCGCGCTGGGCGTTTACCTCGTCAACCAAACGTAACGACAGATCATAAATGATCGTCTTAAGTTCGCGATCTTCGTTTGTCTCCACCTCTTTTAGCAGTGCGGCTAACGTGACCATCGGCCCGGCGAGGTTGAGCAGATCGTGAAAGAAAATATGCTCCAGGGTATGGCGGCGGGTTTCATGCGTGATGTCCTGCATGGTAATCATGGAAAAATGCCAGTTTCCGACGACGAGGGGATGCGCTGAGATACGGAAATTCTGCAAGTTACCCTGGATAGTGGTGAAGTGGGTTTCCTGCTCAATCTGCCTTCCATCCCTGACAGCTTGGATCGCATGAAGTACCCCGCAGGACTGGCAAAACGGGTTCGCTATGTCACATTCATCGGTTTTGCCACCCATACAGCGTAAGGCTCCGCCCACTTTCCGGCCCAGGATGGACTCACCCTTCAGATCGAAAGCGTTGTAAAGCTGCTGGTTAGCGAAGACGATTTGACTGGTTTCGTTAAGAATCAGGAAGATATCCTGCGCTGAATCCAGCATGGGTTGGATTGCACGATAGGTCTTGAAGTAGGCAATTTGCTCGGATAGCTCATTGTCATGATCTAGCTTTTGTATCATCAAGGCAGTCATCACCACTTCAACGGCTCCACATCGATTACGGTAAGCACAGGGGAACGGGTTTACAAAACTGATTTCAAATTCAGTTTTGTACTCTCATTGTGCGGCTAAAAACATTGTTGAAGCGTAAAGATTTCACTTAAGAAGGTGATTTTTTCGTGAAAGACGTAAACGACCCGCCTCAGTGATCTCATAAATGGCAGATCAAAAGGGCCGTCTTAATGAATCATCACCTTGCCCCTAGTACGGGTTGGATACCACGACCCGCCGGAAGCGCGGACACTGTTTTGTCGGAAATCCGGGTTTTGAGGAAACTGTCTAATTACCGTAACGGGGGTCTTTGGGAATGCGAACCGGGACAGGTACCCGCACGGGTTTGGGCTGTTCCGGGTTGAGTAGGCGTCTTAAATCTTCCAGCAGTTCTCGCAGGCGTTTTTCCAGGTTGTTTCTACCGTTTGGATTGGTCACAGCGACTGCCTTTCACCACAAAACAAAAACCCCATTCCAAATGAATGGGGCTTGATGGACCTAAAGGGATTCGAACCCTTGACCTCTACAATGCCATTGTAGCGCTCTCCCAGCTGAGCTATAGGCCCGCAGGTGAGGAGCATTGTAGCCCCGGGGTATGGGATTGTCAATAGCTACTCAAAACAGGATACACTGCTTTTTTGCTCCTGACTATAGATTGCAACAGAATTCTAACTTGTTTTTTATTTCTTTCTTCAGAACACGCTTTTCTCTATAAATATTTGACCGCATCCAGCAACCTTTTTTCTAAGAAAAACACTGTTTCTCGTCGCGTGAATAGAACAAAAATTCTACAATTATCCTTGGAAATATATCAAAGGAGAGATTCGCATGTCCTCTGCTCAACCTCAAGGTTATCTCGCCCTGCCCGCTGCCGACACGGGTAGCCCGGTGTTAGTGCTTCATGCCTGGTGGGGGCTGAACGATACGATCAAGGCTTTCTGCCAGCGGTTGGCCGAAGCCGGTTTCGTCGCCTTCGCCCCGGACATTTATCATGGTCGGGTGACTGACCAAATCGCTGAGGCTGAAGCCCTGGCAGAGGAGACGGGGCCAAATTTTATCCAGACCAGAGCCGCCCTGGTCGAAGCCATAGCGTTTCTCAAAGCGCGTGCGGGGGCAACTGCTTCCGGCGTGGCAGTGGTCGGCTTCTCAATGGGGGCGTTTTATGCCCTGGATTTAGCAGTCAATGCTCCCGAATCCGTCCACTCAGTCGTAATTTTCTACGGTACGGGGCCCACCGAGTTCAGCCAATCAAAGGCGGATTTCCTCGGTCATTTCGCGGAAAACGATCCTTTTGAACCACAGTCCAGCGTAGATGGCCTGGAAGCGGCTCTGAAGATGGCTGGCCGTCCGGTGACGTTCTACCGGTACGATGGTGTGGGACACTGGTTCTTTGAGCCGGATCGTGCAGACGCTTACAACCCGGCAGCGGCGGGTCTGGCGTGGGATCGTACTCTCGCTTTCCTGAAGCGCCCCTCCACTTAAGTTCGCCTTTCTGCCTCAGAATCTAATCCTGATTCCAAAGCCACCTCAACAGTGAGATGGCTTTTATGATTCAAAGAGGGGGAGTTCCTGTTTTACAGCTTCATCATCCCGGTAAAACCAACGGCTGGGGCTGTTCGTCCCGCTCATCGGATTTCTAATTTCTCTTGACGCTTATTCAGTCGTGGGCGTATACTTATGCGCGGTTCGCAGATAGATGTGTCCAACTATCTGCATTTGCCAGTACAATCACAACCAACTTGTTGTTTGCTAATCCGGTGCTTTGCGCTGGTTGATGTTTTTGGCTGCAAATCAGGAACATCTATTAAGTCGTAAAGTGTCCACACCATGCTAGGGAAAGCCGCTCAATCTATGCTGCCTGTGCTGAACTCCCCCTCTGGCGTTCAACTTCAGACAACGTTTTTTTATACACAGACGAATAGGTGCTTGTGTGGCACACTGTTTTTGCGTGTGATTGCACAGCGATCTTAAGTCAGTAGGTATTATGTGAGGGGACAGTTCAATGCAAGGAATTAACATGCGCCGCCTGCTTATTGGAGAGCCGCTGGCAACCCATCAGGCGATTCACCAGCGTTTGAGTAAACCGAAGGCGCTGGCGGTTTTTTCGTCGGATGCGTTGTCATCCAGCGCCTATGCCACCGAAGCGATCCTACTCATCCTGATCGCCGCCGGAGCCGGTGCGTTGGGGACATCCTGGTGGATTGCGTTGGGCATTTCCGCCCTGATGATTACCGTCGCCTTCTCCTACTTCCAGACGATTCATGCCTACCCCAACGGGGGTGGTGCGTATATTGTCGCCAAAGATAACCTGGGAACGATGCCAGGGCTGACAGCGGCGGCTTCGCTGCTCATTGACTATATCCTTACGGTTGCTGTGAGTGTTTCGGCGGGTGTTTCGGCCATCGCGTCGGCTTTCCCGGCGCTCAACCCCTGGCGTATTCATCTGGCCTTGGTCATTGTGGCCTTTATCACGGTTATGAATTTACGCGGTGTCAAAGAGAGCGGCACGGTGTTTTCGATTCCCACCTATATGTTTGTGGCGGGAATGCTGCTCATGATTGCGGTGGGTATCTTCAATGTCATTACCGGCCATGTTGTCCCGGTGGCAGCGCCCAGCCCGGAAGTGGTGGCGGAACAAGTCACGGTGACGGGCGGCTTGAGCCTCTTCCTGCTGATGCGAGCCTTCGCTGCCGGTTGTACCGCGCTTACCGGGATTGAGGCGATTTCCAACGGTATCCCCGCTTTCAAAGTACCGGAAAGCAAGAACGCCGGGCAGACGCTCATCATCATGGTGGCGCTGCTGTGTACCATGTTCGTCGGCATCACCTTCCTGGCGAACCACTACGGGGTCATCGCGGTCCATGGTTCGGAGACCACCGTGCTTTCCGAAATCGCCGGGGCAGTCTTTGGCGAGGGTAGTATTCTTTTCTACTATCTCCAGTTCTCAACGCTGTTCATTCTCTCGCTGGCAGCGAATACCGCTTATGCTGACTTCCCCCGGTTGGCATCGCTGATTGCGCGGGATCGCTTCCTGCCGCGTCAGTTGACCAACCTGGGTGATCGGCTGGTTTTCAGCAACGGCATTCTGACCCTGGCACTGGTAGCCAGCGGGCTGATTGTGGTTTTTGACGCCCGTGAACATAACCTGCTGCCGCTCTACGCGGTAGGCGTATTTGTGAGCTTCACCCTGTCACAGAGCGGGATGGTGCGACATTGGTTGAAAGAACGGCATAAAGAAAGTTTCAAGCCTTCGTTTGGTTGGCGCTTTAAGCTCTTCATGAACGGATTCGGCGCGGTCAGCACCTTCGTCGTGCTGATTATCCTGGTCGTAACCAAGTTTGAGGAAGGGGCGTGGCTCATCACAGTGGCTATCCCGATTGTGATGATGCTGTTCCGGCAGATCCATAAACACTATGAAAACGTGGCCTCATCCCTGACGCTGGACGGTATTAAACCCGGCCCGGTGTACGATACGACCCATGACCATACCGATATGCCGGTGGTGGTGCTGATGAACAGCCTCAACCGCTGTTCGCTCCAGGCCTTGGAATGTGCGCTGCGGATGTCCAGCAACGTGCGGATCTGCGCGATTGAGGTTGAGCCGTCTGCCGTAGACCGGCTGCACGAGCGTTGGGAACAGTGGCAGCTTCAGCACATCCCACTGGACATCATCGAGTCGCCCTACCGTGAAATCGGCCAACCCTTGATCGAGTATTTGCATCAGGTGGACGGAGAACATGGAGAGGACATTCCGACTGTGGTCGTCATCCCGGAATTCGTGGTATTAACCTGGTGGGAAAAACTGCTGCACAACCAGACCACCATTGCTATTCGTGCTGCCCTCTACCGTGACCAGATCGCGCAGGGGCGCGGACGCTCCGTCATCAATGTGCCATACCGGATTGGCGATGAACTGTACGAGCCGCTGTTGGTACATCCTACGCAGGGGGCTAATCGCAAGATCAACCTGGCGCCGCCGGAAACCATGCATCAGCCGTAAGTATTACGTCTACGGATAAAAGAAGCTCCCGTAGGGGATTACCTCTACGGGAGCTGTTATTTTAAAGCGTGTCACCTATCAACCACTTATGACGGCGGCAGGAACGGCTGCACAAACACACTGTTTCTGCCTGGAACCGGGGTTGGGGCGGGCTGAGTCGTCTGCGCGAAGGGTGTGGGGATGAAGATCAGCACAAAGATCACCAGCGAAATCACAGCCATCCAGCGCCGCCGGTTATCGAGCGGCGTCACCATGTCGAGCGGCGTGGCGTAGATCCGCCCGAATAAGATCATCAACAGCACCCACAGCACCCATACCTGGGTGATGAGCGCCAGCGCGATCATGATACCAATTGCTGGGAAATACAGCTTTCGCGCCCGTTCCCCGATCAGCGAATACAGGATATGCCCGCCGTCAAGCTGCCCCACCGGGATCAGGTTGAGTGCGGTGATCAGCAGCCCCGTCCACCCGGCCCAAGCCATCTGGTTACAGTCAATGCACACATCATTCAGGCCGTCCGGGAGGAAATGCCCGAAAGTGAGAATCTTGGCAGTGGCGTACAGAATCGAGTCACCTTCATAGACGCCCCCCAGGTGGCTGATCGGAATCACCGATGTGTTCGCCAGCCCGATAAACAAAATAGGGATGGCAAACACCAGCCCGGCCAGCGGCCCGGCCATGCCCACGTCCAGCAGGACTTTGCGGTTACGCATCGGCTCACGCAGTTGAATGAATGCGCCCAGCGTCCCGAAGGGGCTGATGAATGGCAGAGGGATGAAGTAGGGTAGAGTCACCGACAGTTTGTGACGGCGCGCGGCGAAGTAATGTCCCAGTTCGTGCGCTCCCAGGATCAGCAGGATACTGATGGCATACGGTAGACCGCGCCACAGGTTAGGCAGCAGATTGTTGAGAATAGCCTGTATCTGCGCCGGGTCGCGCATCTGGCTGAGTGCCAGATCGGTGCCAACCACCAGAACACTGAACAGCGTGGCGATGAACAGCAGCAGGTTCGGCCACCACGCCCGCCGAGGTGGGTTGGCGCGTCCCCGGATGATGTGTACCAGGTGCTGCCCGGTGTTGGTGAGCAGTTCGCCCGGCTCGTTTTTGGCCTGGCGGAAAATCGGCAGTAGATTACGCGCTTTGAGCAGGGTATCCAGTTGGGCATAGGCCGCCTCGGAATCGAGCCGCAGGTTACCCTGGAACGAGCCAACAAGCTGCCCTGGCACGCCGATGAATAGAAAGGGGCGGTTCTTGTCTTTATCGTCCTGCATTTCTGCAAAGACTTCCTGTTTGATGTCTAGTACGGTTGCGACCATCTGCCGCAGGTCGTCCCGCAGCGGGTCTGTACCCGGAAAATCGGCGGCCAGCACGGGCTGTTGCCGGGGATGATCTTCACGAGAGGATGCAGTTTCATTCAGCATAGGGTTCTCTAATTCTTCGTTCGTTTGGATAACAGCGAAAGCATAGCGCAAAAACATTAAGGCGGCGTGATAATCTGCCAGGCAGTCCCGCCCGGCAATAGCTGCAACACCGTGCCGTCTACACTGTTCATATACAGGCTGGTCGCGCCGTCGCCCCCGGTGTTCCCGGCGGACTGCGTGAATCCCTCATACTCGAATTGTGCGTCTAGCCCCAGGCCGAGCCGATTGCGTACCACATCATTCCCCCGCCAGACGAATCCCAGGATGCGAATCGGCTGCACGAAGGGCGGCGGCGGCACGAAACTTTCTTCCAGTTCCGGGTGAATGGCCGGGTCGTAGCGGTTTTCAAAGGAAATCCAGGCCGGGCTGCTCCCATCGTTGAACAGCACGTATACCCGGTTGGTGGACTGGATATAGACCATACGCCCACGCTCGAACGGTTCTTCAATCAGCAGCGTCGGCTGCGCTGGAGCCGCCGGGCAGTCCAGCGGGGAAGGCTGGAAGAACCAGGTATCCGGGCAGGTCAGTGGAATTGTCAAGGTTTGCTCAGTGGTGAGCACTCCGTTAGCGACATTCAGGACAAAATCCACCTCACCGCGTTCGCTGCGGCGCGTCTGCACCTGCAAACTGCCGTCCGGCGGCACGTTCCACACCTGATTCCGCGTCCCGTCCTTGTCCAGACGGTAGATGGTGGCGGAAGTCGCTCGGCGCGCCGACCAACGCAGGGTGATGGCGTCGCCCGGCGCAGCATATAGGACATCCGACGTGAAAAACTCCACCACCGGGGCGTTGGGATTGACGCTGAGCGTGGCCGTGAGCGTGACCGGGGCGGGCGTGCTGGTCGCGCCGAAAATCGACGTGGGCGACGGGCCGCCGGTAGCCGTCAGGAACAGCGGCGTGGTGGAAACGGTTGGAGTCGTATTCGGGCCTGGGATGCGTGTCGTCGTCGCGGTGAATGTGGCCGTCGCAGTGGGGCGGTCAGTTGGCAGGACTTGCCGTGCCGTCGCACCGCAGCCGGTCATCAACCCGGCCAGCAGCAAGCCAATCATGAGCAATACAGGTGTCTGAAATCGTGTTAAGGGCATCATAAGTCTCATTGTCCGCAGCAGGCGGCATTTTGGCAAGTGGGGAAACGACTCACCGCACCTTTACCCCGCGCAGCAGCACGGCGGCATCCGTCCCATCTGCCAGCCGGACACGCGCCCCGGTGGTCGGGTCGTACAGCCCGGCGATAAGCGTGGCGCTCCCCGGTGTGGCATTCTCATTAAAACGGAGCCAGTGAGTATCCTCGATGTATTCCCCAGGTCGCCAGCCAGTCGTCGGGCGGGAGTCTCCGGCGGGTGCGGCGTCGCTCTGGGCGACCACCTGCCCGTTTTCGTTAATCAACTGCACAAACACGGTGTAACTGATAGGCGCGGCCTGTTCTGCCCGCCAGACCAGCGTTACAGGGAGGGGCTGCCCCCGGTCAACCGGGTCACTGCCTACTGTGAATCCGACTAGTGTCCCCACAGCCGGAAAGACCACATCGGCGAGCGTGGCGTAGGCCGGAGCCTCGTACAGTGCGGGCAGGACGGTTACGCTGTAACGAGCGATCACCGTGCCATCCGGCAGGCGCAGTTCGGCCTCGCCGTCGGCTGCGTCCGGCGGAATCGGCACATCGCGCCAATCCAGCGTCACGACGTCATGGTCGGCGGATACCATCACCGGGATGTTCTGCTGCCAGCCGTCCCCGACCAGCGCCAGGGCGGGCAATTCGCTTGTTCCTTCCCACAGCAGCGTTAAACGCACCGAATCGCCGTTATGCACTGGCAGCGGGTTGTCTGTGTCCCGCTCCAGCCCGATCAGTGTCAGGTCGTCCTCCGCTGGAATCGTCGTCTGTACCGGCAGCGATGATGCGAGTCCGGTCTGTGTCCAATCCGCGCCGGGTTCAACCATCCACGTTCCGATAGGCATATCCTTACCGGCGGGAGTCCCGTTTTCCGTCAGTGCGTCATAGCCGGAGGGGTTAGTTTCCACATCGTAAAGCCGCAGGAAAACCGTGTATGCCCCCGGTGGCGCACCGTAGGGCAGGCGCAGCAGCGGATAGGCCGCCAGATGTTCGCCGGGGCTGGCATCTAAGGTTGTGCGCTGGTTGGCAGTGGCGAAAACCGCGTCGGTATGTGCCACTTCCCACCCCAATGCGTTCCGCACTGTGACCGCCGCTTTGAGTTCGCCCGTGACTGGCTGCGTCGGCGTGATGTCCAGCGGCAAGCAAGCCGCTTGATCGGCGGTGCTGTCTGTCCCGAAATTGCCGACTGCGGTCACGTCCGCTACGGTGAACCGGGCTGCCGTCGGGCGCAGTTCCGGCAGGTCGAGCGTGGGCGAGCGGTATACGTCGCTGCTCATGCCGTACACCGTGAATGACTCCGGCGGGGTCGTTGTGCCGTTCCCCAGGATACAGCGCATCATGCCCCGGTAGTCGGCTCGCTGCGTGTACCAGATGTTCAGCGCCACATCGCCCGATTCGGGCAGCAGCGGCAGCACCGCGTCTAAATCCGCGCCCTCCGGCAAAATCACGCGCCGCGCGGTCACGCCCAACCGTTCCCAGTAGTACGCCAGTTCGTAGCGATCCGCATACGACCACGCCAGCACCGTATCCGCGTCAGTGAGCGTATCAGCGTAATACTGCATCATGCGCCGGGCGTCGTCGTGGCCGTAGGCCGGGTTCTGGGCGGCATTCAGACTGTAAATGAATATGCCTGCGAATCCTGCCAGCAGCGCCCACCGTCCAGCGCGATTGGGGATGCGGGCGATCCCCGCGCCCAGCACCACCAGCGGCAGCGGCGCGATCATGACGAGGTAACGCCCGTGTAGGTGGTTGCCCAGCACCGTCAGGCCGAACAGCAGCGCGAGGGTCAGAATCAAGGTATGGGCGCCCAGCCAGCGCCCCGCTCCGCTACGCCAGGGAATCAACAGCACCGTGACCACCAGCGCCGCCAATGCCAGCCAGGGCAAGGCCGCTTCCGCGCCAACCATCCCCCAGGGGCCGGCCCATAACGCCAGCCACAACCCTCCGAACAGCGGCAAACCCCATTCCGGCGGGGTGTACAGGGCGCTGTTGGCACCTTGCAGCAGCGTAAACCGGGCGATGAACCAGGGCGACCATAGCAGCGCGACGCCGACCTGCCCGGCAATCCACAGTCGCCAGTCTGGGCGGCGAAGACTACGCCTCGTGACCCACGCCAGCAGCGTGACGGCGTTCAGCCACAGGACGATCACCGGGCCGGTGTTATGGGCATACAAGAGCGCCAGTTCACTCGCCCACAGCAGCCACCAGGCACGAGTCGGCCTCATGTTGACATGCTCACTCCGGAGGATGTCATGCCAGGCCAGGGCAGCGGCCAGCACAAGGGCAGTCAGCAGTGTATACATACGGGCTTCCTGCGCCGCCCACCACAAGAGTGGTGAGAGCGCGACCAGCAGCGCGGCTATCCACCCGGCGCGGGCGTTAAACAGGCGTCGCCCAAGCTGATAGGCCAGCGGAATCGCCAGCACGCCCAGCAGCAGCGAAAACCAGCGCAATGCCAATTCACTGTCGCCCGCCCCTTTCACAAACAAATTCAGCAGGACATAGTACAGGGGCGGATTGGTCGGATCGGCGGCTACCGCGTCCACCAGCGTGGGCTGTACTGCGGCGTAGGCTGACCAGCCCTCGTCAAACCAGATACTCTGGGAGGTGATGCCCGCCGCGCGGACAACCGTCGCCAGGATCAGGATGCCGATCAACAGCCAAAGGAGTCGGATTTTGGGCAATGGTTTGCTTCCCACCAATCTACCATTCGCGCTTATCTTTCAGAAACGTTATAATACTTGCGGGGTGGTTCTAGAAACAAGTACAATCATCCTGTCCATACTGAAATATGCTATAATAGCAATGTTGCCGAGATACCGATTTCTGGTATCAGGAAGTGCAGCATCTGAGAATATAATCAAACTGGCGCAACGCAACTATGACTGATAAACAACCGAACCCTCAATCCGACAATCTGAAACCTGACGAGCCAAAGCAACCAGCGGAGTCTACGACGCCATCCAGCCAATCGGAAGGTGGTACACCCGTCGTGAAACCCCCTGAGTCGCCTTCTTCAGCTAGTCAGCCCGGTGCAAAGCCGGAGGATGCGAAGTCAGCCACAAGCACTGCGTCCGAACCAAAACCGACACAGGCTGCGCCTGCCGCAGAAAGCACAGAAAGTAAGGCTGAAAAACCGTCAGTCAGTCCGTCGTCAGCGCCACCCGCGAAAACCGCGGCGGACGAACATGTTAGCACCAATAAAATCCCGCACGATGTGGTTTCCACAGTCCTGAATCGCCCGCCTGAAGTCGCGCCGAAACCGACTTCGGAAGCTGCGCCGCCTGCCAAAACAGAAGACAAGACCGAGCCGACAAAACCGACTTCAGGAATTATGCCGCTCGCCAAAGAAGCTGACAAAGCCGCTGCGCCGAAGCCCACTTCGGAGATTGTTCCGCCCACAAAAGCGGCGGACACAACTGTGCCGACAAAACCGACTCCAGGCTCACAAATCTGTCCAAACTGTTCGCATAATAACCGGGCAGGAGTCATCTTTTGTGAAAACTGTGGCACGAACCTCGTCACCGGCAAACAGCCTGAGCTGGGGACACGCGACCTCGTCAAAGAAGAATCGTCACACGAAACCCGCGTACTGGATACGAACGAAAGCCAGGCCGTTAAGAGCGCCGGGAGCGGGGTTTTTACGGATGATATGGTGCTGCGGATTGAGATTGAAGGCGGGTTGAGCCCGATGTTGGTTTACCCCAAAGTGGAGATTATCTTTGGGCGGCGTGATCCGTCATCCGGCAACCAGCCGGATGTAGACCTAACCAACTATGCTGGATACCGGATGGGCGTTAGCCGCAGGCACGCGGCACTACGTCTGCACGATAACCGCCTGGATGTCTCCGACCTGGGCAGCAGTAATGGTACATTCCTGAATGGGCAGCGCCTGGGGGCGCATCAACCCTACCAGGTGCGTGACGGCGACGAAATCCGCCTGGGACAGATGGTGCTGAAACTCTATTTCCAGGCCAGTAAATCCTGATTGACCCATCAGCGATACGCTGAACTCTTTCTGCATACGAATCAACAAAAAAGGGATGAACATACCGTTCATCCCTTTTGTATTCACCTTTTAGCCGGGGCTAATACCCCAGGATATTCGCAACATCGCCCGCCGCTTTTTTCGTGGCGAACAGCACATGAGACAACCGGGCATCCTTCTCAACCAGTACCGCCAGCGACGCTCGCCCGGCAGGGTAGACGACCATTGTGCCGTCTGCTCCCTCCATCAATAGGCGTTCCAGGTCGCCTTGCGCCAGACGTCCCAACGTGCGCTCAGCCAGCCCGATGAGGGTCGCAGCCATTGCCGCCACCTGCGGGCTGCTGGTGGGGTTCTGGTGGGGGTTTTCTTCATCCCCTGGCGGGAAAGAGGCGACCAGTAACCCGTCAATATTGACAATCACGGTGGCGTTGATCCCCTCCACAGCCCGGTGGAGTAATTTCAGGGTGTCTTCCAACCGTTTTTCGCGTGTTTCTGTGGTCATAAACCCTTCAGCCTCTCGGTTGCCCCTGATAACATGCTAAAACTGCATTGCGGGGCTTTACACTCCCGTTAGGTGGTGTCCCGACAAATTGCCTCAATATAAGTCATCAGCAAAGAGCTAGTTGAAGCATATCGGAAAGGTGCAAATTTGTCTACAACGAAATTGAAATAGAACATCGCACAAAGACTATTTTACCAGCGTCGTCCATTTTGCGACAATAGGTTGCCCTGTCGCGGAGGATTTCAGCTCGTCTTAGCTTGTTAGCACCTTAGCGCGCTAGCATTCGACCATCCACCCACTCGCCGCCCGACACTCCCGCCTAAACAGCCAACCGCCAGAGGCCAGCAGCTAAACGGAATGCAAACAGGCTAATCAACTCTAGAATGACTTCGTTGCCGGAATGGAAAACAGCCTGCGATATCACAGGCTGTTGATTTTCAGCAGGGAGCCGCCGCGCGATTACTCTTCTGTGGCGGGCTGTTTGGGGAGCATCTTTAGGAGAATGCGCTCCATCGCCATGCTGTGGCTGCATACACGGCGGGTATTGAAGAAATCACAGTCGCACTGCATGGCATTCTCATGATATTTGGTATGGTGATCGTTGTTGCTACCATGAAAAGTGACATCAAAGGCGGTAAACTGAATGCGGTCTGTTTCCTCGGAATACCGTTTGGACTTTTCAACGTCACTGACGACATTCTGGCCGGGGGCGTAAGGGAGGGGATCGCGCTTGAGCATGGGCTTAAACAAGCGTTCCATCGTCATCACATGCGGGCATATCGCATGGGACTGAAATCCGGGGCAGGAACATTGCCATCCTTCACCATTGAGTCGAATCTCGTAGAAATTGTTATTCCCTTTGAACTCGACGGCCAGCGAGTTGAATGTGATGCGGTCCCGTTCCTCAGCATAACGTTTGGCTTTTTCGATCTTGCCGATCATGCCATAATCCATGTGGTTCTATCTCCTTAAGTGATAGGTGTTCCTGGTGTCAAAAATAAAAACACGCGGCTTTTGAGCAGTCAAAACCGCGTGTTGCTAAGTCGAGGGCGTTCTGTTGGCGTTTTCTTGTTCATGCAAAAAATTGTCCTCATTTCATCAGCCAACTTACCTCTAGTTTAAGTCATGATGAACAGAATGTCAAATGAAGAGAAGCTTTAAAAACCCCCTTTTTGAGGGGGAAATGTCGTCTCAGGCTGCCACTGAAAGGTCGTGTGAGCTAGCTCCGAGAAAGCGCATTTTAACCGGGCCTTTGCACGCGCTTAACCGCCGCATCGTCCGGGTTTAGGGGTTCTGAAGCCCCCAATCCCCAAAACCGGCTCAATATATGGTATACTTAAGGAAATTCACAGCTTCCACTCCCTGTAGTGTGAATTCCGTCTGTGGATAAACCCGTGTAGCTGTCCGCAGCTTCTTTTACCATTTGTGGCTGTATCAATCCTCTTATCCCTGCGTTTTTTGCGCTGAATGGGTCCAGTCAATTCCGGGTTCTTTTAGTAGCCACGAAATGTTTCGCCTGGAATAGATCAACCCCGGTAGTAACCGGGACACTGTTCAACTACATAGCAGTCGGGGCTGAGTGCGATTCCACGTTTGGAATCGGCTCACTTGCCCGTATGGGAATAGGCTGGTTGATACCTACCTGTATTTTTGCTGCCTGTCACTGTTTCATTGGAGGAATAATCCTGGGCAGTCGTTTCTTAATGAAGGAGGATCATGATGACACAAGTCGCACAGGCTTATCAGCCATTTACCAGGAACAATATCCACACCCTGCCACAGTTCCAGCGGCTAGACGCGGAAACACAACACCTCATCCGGGTGACATCAGCGGTGTTTCCCTTCCGCACCAATCGTTATGTGGCGGATGAACTCATTGACTGGGAGAACGTCCCCCGCGACCCGATTTACCAGCTCACCTTCCCCCAACGTGGGATGCTCAACGATGCTGACTTCCGCAAAGTCTCACACTTGATTGAAACCGGTGCGTCCCGGCAGCAGATGCAAGACACTGTTCATGCCATACGGTTGCGGCATAACCCACACCCTGCCGGACAGATGGAATACAACGTGCCTCGGCTCGACGGCGAAATGTTGAACGGTATACAGCATAAATATGATGAAACCGTTCTGTTTTTCCCCAGTCGCGGGCAGACTTGCCACGCCTATTGTTCCTACTGCTTTCGCTGGCCGCAGTTTGTCCACATGGACGATCTTAAGTTCGCGGCGAAAGAAGCCGACGGCCTCGTGCGCTACCTGCGGTTGCATACGGAAGTCACCGATGTGCTGCTGACTGGTGGCGACCCGATGATTATGACGGCGAAAGCGCTGGAAACTTACATCCTGCCTTTGCTGACGCCGGAACTCGCTCATATTCAAACGATCCGCATCGGTACGAAGGCGGTAGCCTACTGGCCGCAGCGGTTTGTGAGCGACCCTGACGCCGATGACCTGCTGCGCTTGTTCGAGGCGATCCGCGCCAGTGGTCGTCATGTCGCTATCATGGCACACTACAGCCACCATCGTGAAATGTCCACCCCCATAGCTCAGGAAGCGGTGCGCCGCCTGCGAAACGCGGGGTGTGAAATCCGCACTCAGGCGCCCTTGATGCGGCACATCAACAACCGTGCGGAAGTCTGGGCGAATATCTGGCAAAATGCGGTAACGATGGGTATGATTCCTTATTATATGTTTGTCAGCCGGGACACCGGGCCAAAGCGGTATTTTGAGGTGCCGCTGGTGGAGGCGCTGCGTATTTTCCGTCAGGCCTATACTCAGGTTTCCGGCTTGGGGCGCACAGTTCGCGGGCCAGTGATGTCCGCCACACCGGGGAAGGTTCATATCCAGGGGACAGCCCATGTCGCTGGTGAGAAGGCATTCGTGCTGTCCTTCCTGCAAGGACGTGACCCCGATTGGGCTGGGCGACCTTTTTTCGCCCGCTTCGACCCGGAGGCGACCTGGTTTACCGACCTCAGACCGCTGGCCGACAAGCCGCACTTCTTCTACAAGGCTGAGACCATCTCCGCCTGACTTGTCTGCAAATATTGTGACTACGAGATGCTTCCGGGGGAGGGCACGGAGGCATCTCCAGTAAACCGTAAAAATGACAATAGTTATAATATTACCCGTAATAAATAGATCATTTGACTCTTTCGCACAATTCCCTTCAGCACATTCACACAAAACCATTCACTCTCACACAGCAATTTTTGACAACGCCTAAAGATTAAGGTAGACTGCCAGGATGTGCAGCTATAACCATACCAGTCCAATCCCGACTGAGCTGTACTAAGTGTATATTTCCTAGTTAGGACGAGGGAGCAATAATGAAACGTTCTTTTGTACTTTTTGTTGTGGTGGTGGCCGTTCTGAGCCTGTCCAGCGTGGCGTTGGCGCAGGATGCTGTGCAGGTTGGCCCGATTACCCAGGCGATTATGGATCGTGGTGAACTGATCTGTGGTGTGAATCCCAATGTGCCGGGTTTCGGTGTGGTGAATGAATCCGGTGAATATCAGGGTATTGATATTGACTTCTGCCACGCAGTCGCCGCTGCTGTCCTGGGCGACGCCAACGCGGTCACTTTCCGCCCGCTGAACGCCAGTGAACGTCAGGCCGCTATCCAGGGTGGCGAAATTGATATGATGAGCCGTAACACCACCTGGACGCTCAGCCGCGACACTACCTGGGGCGCGACTTTTGGCCCAACCACCTTCTATGACGGCCAGGGCCTCGGCACCACCGTCGCCAGCGGCATCCAGACCATGGAAGACCTGGATCAGGGTTCGATCTGTGTTCAGAGCGGTACGACCACCGAACTGAACCTGACCGACGCCATCACCAAGCGCGGCCTGGATATCGAAGTTCAGACGTATCCTGACGCCCCCAGCACCTGGGAAGCGTTCGTGGCTGGCCGTTGCGATGCCTGGACAACCGATAAAAGCGGTATCCTGTCGCTCCATGCGACTTCGGAAGACCCCAGCGCCTACGTCATTCTGGACGTGACGCTGAGTAAAGAACCGCTCGGCCCGCTTTCCCCGCAGTCCGACCCGCAGTTCGCTGACATCGTTGCCTGGACTGTATACGGCATGATTCAGGCTGAAGAATTTGGCATCACCAGCCAGAACATTGACGATTTCCTCGGCAGCGAAGACCCTGGCATCAACCGTCTGCTCGGCCAGAATGGTGAACAGGCCGGTTCGTACCTGGGCATTGCCAATGACTTCATGGTGAACGTTATCCGTCAGGTCGGGAATTACGGCGAAGTGTATGACCGTAACCTGGGTGTGCCGCCCTTCAATCTGGCGCGTGGCATTAACGCGCTGTGGACCGATGGCGGCCTGATGTACGCCCCGCCGTTCCGTTAAACCGTTCAGACCTAAAGTTTCTTTGCAGGGGTGTGGAATACCGCACCCCTGCAAGCCTGTATATAAATTAATTATTTTGAACCAGGGATTATATTGGTTATTATTCATTCAATATAAAGCGTGTTTGCAGATTCAAGTTTTGTAGTCCTTAAACCCACTGCTGGTGCTCATGCCGAGCGGCTGGCGACTCTTCTGAAGTGCATCTACAGACCTTAAACGCGCTGCCTATGGTCCCACTTTTCCGGTTCAGTAACCGGGTAAGTGCTGCCCGAACTATGCACAGAGACAATGACCTTTGGAGCCAGATAGCCGATGTCAGCGATCAGCCAACCTTCTAATAGCTTTATTCCGGCCTTTTTGCGTGACAGTCGCGTATTACAGGCCATCGGCCAGTTCGTCTTTCTTATACTACTGGTGCTGGCAATCTCACAGCTGGTGGCCGGGGTAAACGAACAGCTCCAGGCCAAAAACCTCACCCCTAATTTCTCCTTTTTGAATAACCCTGCCGGGTTTGATATTGGCGAAAAACCGGATTGGTACACTCGCGATAATTCCTATGGTGAAGCCTATATCGTGGGTGTCATCAATACGCTGCGGGTCGTGAGTGTGGGTCTGGTGGCGACGACCCTGCTGGGTATCCTGTTCGGTATTTTCCTCTTGAGTAGTAACTGGTTGCTCCGCACGATTTCCCGGGCGTATGTGGAGATTCTCCGCAATACGCCTTTGCTGGTGCAGCTATTCGTCTGGTATTTTATCGTCATGTTCAGCCTGCCGCAGATTCGGGATGCCATCGCCCTGCCGCCGGAAGGTCGGGCGTTTATCGCTATTCGCCTCATTGCTTATGTGGTGGAATATCTCGCGGTGCGCCGGTATGTGCGCCGCTTCCTGGTGGATGCGCCACGCCGGATCGTGCTGATGTACGGCTCGATTGCTGCGATTGTTGTTACCGAAATAGCATTTCATTTTCTGCCCGAAAGCTATGCTCTGGGTGATTTCGTCAATAGCGGTTTCCTGGTGTATGTGGCGATCAGCGTAGTGGCTTTTGCAGCCGCCTGGTTTTACCTGCATGGCAATCTCCGCTATCAGATTCTGGCAATCGTAGGCGGGCAGTTTTTCGCTATTATGCTGTTCTATTTTGGGGTTTGGCCCGCTTCCAGTCTCCGCCCGGATGTCTATCCAGCGGTCTACATCAGCATCCGAGGGTTTGCTTTCCCCGAAATTTTGCCGACCAATCGCTTTGTTCCCTGGGTGGGTTTTGTCACAGTGGGTCTGGTGCTGGCCGGGATCATGTGGGCGTACTTCGGGCGGATTAATGAAACCACTGGGCGTGTGATTCCGCGTGGTCGTTACGCCCTGATTTCCATTATCGGCTTCACCGTCATCGGTTGGCTGATCGTTGGGTTGGAACCCCTGCCGACGCAAATCCCGGTAGACCAGGACGGCACAGTGGTGTTTATGCCGCTGCAAGACGCGCAGGAACAGAACCTGCTTTCGCCAGAGGATGTCCAGCTTTACAGCACGCAACCCATCCTGATTAACCTGCCGCAGGAACGACGTAACCGGGGCGGAATCTTGACCGGGTTTAATGATGCAACTCAGATTTCACCCGAATTTATGGCACTGTTCCTGGGATTGGTCATTTATACCTCGGCCTTTATCGCTGAGATCGTCCGGGCCGGTATCCAGGCGGTGCCGCGTGGTCAGATTGAAGCCGCTCGTTCGATTGGTCTTTCCACGACGCAGACGCTTAACATGATTGTGCTGCCGCAGGCGCTGCGTGTGATTATTCCACCTCTCACCAACCAGTACCTGAATATTGCGAAGAACTCCAGTCTGGCACTGGCAATTGCCTATGCCGATTTATTCCAGATCATGACCACCTCGATGAATCAGTCCGGCCAGTCGGTGACGGGTATCGCCATCATTATGGTGACATATCTTTCGATGAGTCTGATTATTTCGTTGGTGATGAACCTGATCAACAGCCGTTTCCAATTGGTCACGCGCTAAGGGGGATAGCATGACCGTAAGCAATAACTCAGATCACAACATCGTCTATTTTGAAGAACCCCCGACCAAAGCGCCGCCGCTCCTGGCGGTTGGCCCGCTGGCCTGGATTCGGGACAATTTATTCAGCTCGTGGTTGGATGTGATCCTCACGTTTGCGGGAACGTTGTTTATCATTGCCGTGATTAGCTCGTTTTTGCAGTGGAGTATCGGTGAGGCCAATTGGTACTCCGTCATGTTTAACCTGCGCCAGTTCATGGTGGGCCGGTTGGAGGCGTTGGCGGATGCCCGTGTCGTGCTGCTGGTGCTGCTCGTGGCTTTCGCCAGCGGGTTAGCGTGGGCGGCCTGGTCAGCCCGGATCCGGCCTGTCGTGGTCACGGTGGTTGTGGTCATCATCGCGCTTATGTTTCTCATCCCACTGGTGATTACCGCCGGTATTCCGCTGCCTGGTGCATATGTGGTTGCAGGCAACCAGAGTGTCGCCGTAGGTTCGCTGACGCAGGTGGCTCAGGAGCAGTTGGCGTTTATCGCCAAAGCCGGGGATGTCGTGACCTTCCGTATTGCGGGTGGAGTCGCGGATAGTGAGGAAACCCTGTCCGCCCTGCACAGTTTTTCTGATAACCTGACCAATACCCTCCGGGCTGGTGCTGAAACCGACCTCGCTACCCAGGCTCGCATCAATGAGATTAACACCCTGCTGGCCGGTGACGACCTGACCGACCACCAGCGCACTGTCCTGCAAAATGAATTAGAGCGGACACAGGAACCCACCCCGATTACCGAAACCTATTCAATCAATAAACTCCCGGTGGATGTCCAGGTTCTGAATGGCACGACCTTTGAACCTTTGGCTGAAATGACGCTCACGCCGGGGAGTGATGACCTCTTCAGTGTCACGCTGCCGGATGATGGCTGGTATATCGTCCAAAAGACGATCCCCGAAGGCGAGGGGCTGGTGATTCTGGAGACACACGGTATCTACCCCATCCTCCAGCGGACATTTACCCGCAGTGGTGAAGTGGATGAGAGCGGGGCCGTTGTCTCTGATGCCGGGCGCGTGGAACAGTACGTTCGCATGACGGATAACTACGTTCTGGAAGCACTGCAGCCCAACCAGGATGGGCAGGACATCCCGTATGCCGGTATCATCGAATTTAAGTACCGGGGAAGCAGCCCGCTGCGGGATTATCTGAGTCTGTTTTTTGGCCCATCGCTGCGTATCGTCAACGTGCCATTTACATTGATTATCGTCGTCGTTGCTCTGGGTTATGTGGCCGGGGTGGTGGCTGATAACTTCTCCCCGACGGAGAAGCCGCGCAAGCTGTCGCAGCAGTTCGCGTCCTGGTCGCTCATCTCCATCCCAATATTGATGTTTCTCCTGGTGGCCGGGGTCAATATTATTGACCCTGCACAAGGGGGAGGGCTGCTGCTGACACTCATTCTGACGGCAGTCCTATATTGGGTTGTTTTGAGGATTATCGGTGCGTCCTCGCTGTGGGACTTCCTGAGGCTGATTCTCGGCTCGGTTGTGACCGCTGTAGCCATCTGGGTCGTGGGAATGGAGTCTATACTCGCGGCTGTCATTCTGGGGTACTTGGTCGGGGCGATAGTTGATATGCTCTTACCCCCAGTGGAAAAGAAAAAGAAAAGACCCGTCATTGTATCGTCGTGGGTGATGAGATTGATGCTCATCGCGCTGCCATTCCTCATATTCCTTGTGTTAGGCGAGTTGTTGGGCAGAGGCAGCATTGTCGCCAACGATATTGTTCCCCTGACTGACCCGCGACGCTGGGGCGGCCTGCTGCTCACCATGATGTTGACCGTCGTTGGCATCATCGGCTCGTTCCCGATTGGCGTTTTGCTGGCACTGGGACGGCGCAGTAACCTGCCGGTGGTCAAACTGGTGTGTACGCTGTATATCGAACTCGTGCGCGGTGTGCCGTTTATTTCGGTGCTGTTCATGGGGGCGCTGCTGCTGCCGCTCGCCAACTCGGCGCTATCTGAAGTCCCCGGCGCGTACCGGGCGATGGTTGCCACCATCATCTTCAGCGCGGCTTACCTGGCAGAAAACGTGCGTGGCGGTTTGCAGTCCATCCCGCCCGGCCAGGAGGAGGCGGCGAAGGCCATCGGCTTGAACGGGCTACAGACGATTATGTTCATCACCTTACCGCAGGCGCTGCGGGCGGTGATCCCGGCGCTGGTAGGGATGTTCATCGGCCTGTTCAAAGATACCTCGCTGGTGGCGATTGTCGGTTTGATTGACTTAACCGGGATCAGTAACTCGGTGGTGGCACAGACCGAGTTTCTGGGTTTCCGGCGCGAAGTGTTCCTGTTTATTTCGATCATCTATTTTGTCTTTAGCTATGTGATGTCCTACATCAGCCGCCGTATTGAGGCCAGTGGCGCGGGCGCGGCGATGGCGAAGCGGATATAGAGGGAGGGTTAGCCATGTCAGAAAGTATGGTTGAACACGGCGCAGTCACCGAAATGACCGATGAGCCGATTATTGTTTGTACCAACGTCAACAAATGGTTCGGTGAGTTTCATGTGCTGCGCGATGTGTCACTGAGCGTCAATCCAAAGGAAGTGGTGGTCATCCTTGGGCCGTCCGGTTCGGGCAAATCCACCTTTATCCGCTGCATCAACCGCCTGGAAGAACACCAGGAGGGGCAGATTGTCGTAGACGGCATGGAACTCACGCATGACGTACGCAATGTCGCCGCAATCCGCCGGGAAATCGGCATGGTCTTCCAACAGTTCAACCTGTTCCCGCATAAAACGGTGCTGGAAAATATCACGCTGGGGCCAATGAAGGTGCGCCACCTCTCGCGGGATAAGGCTGAAGCGAAGGCGCGTGAGCTGCTCGAACGGGTGGGTATCCCGGAACAGGCGGGAAAGTATCCCGGCCAGCTTTCCGGCGGGCAGCAGCAGCGCGTGGCGATTGCCCGCGCGTTGGCGATGGAGCCGAAAATCATGCTCTTTGACGAGCCGACTTCGGCGCTCGACCCGGAGATGATTAAAGAAGTGCTGGACGTGATGAAAGAACTCGCCCGCAGCGGGATGACGATGCTGGTGGTGACGCACGAAATGGGGTTCGCCAAAGAAGTGGCGGATCGTATCATTTTCTTCGATCATGGACGCATCGTGGAGCAGGGGACGCCGAAATACTTCTTTGAGGAAGCCAAACACGAACGTACCAAGCAGTTCCTGTCGCAGATTCTATAGCGATTACTATCCATTTGTCACTCAAGGGCGCTCACTAACGAGCGCCTTTTTGGATACCAGCGCAGACCGAAATTCAAACCATATCGTGATTTTCGCCAATCGGATTCCTGATATATACTGTGTATAAAGCAGGTACTTGAATTCAATTTTGAGTTGGGTACACAGATCGTGGTCGAAGACGAGAAGTTCCGCGTTTTACGCGGACAAATGGTGGAAAATCAGCTTATAGAACGTGGCATCACGAACCCGCGTGTGCTGGACGCGATGAGTCGCGTGCCGCGCCAGGAGTTCGTGACCCCGGATTTAAGCCATCTCGCATACCGCGATTCGCCCCTGCCGATTGGTGAAGATCAGACCATCTCCCAACCCTATATTGTCGCCCTGATGACGCAGCTTCTGTACCTTAGTGGGCATGAGCGCGTGCTGGAAATTGGTACAGGTTCGGGCTACCAGACGGCGGTACTGTGTGAACTGGCCGCCCAGGTTTACAGCCTGGAACGGCTTCCGCGCCTGGCAGAACGCGCGGCCAATGTCCTGAGCAGCCTGGGTTACAACAACCTGGAAATTCATGTGGGGGATGGCAGCCAGGGTCTGCCAGATATGGCTCCCTTTGATGTAATTATCGTCACCGCCGCCGCGCCGTCGCTCCCCGGCCCGCTGCGCTCACAACTACACCCGAATGGGGGGCGCATGGTGCTGCCAATAGGCGACGAGCGCAACCAGTATCTTGAGATCGTGACGCGCCAGGACAACCGCTGGGAGATAGAGCAAATGCTCCCGGTGCGTTTTGTTCCGTTAGTGGGTCGCTACGGCTTTAAGGCAGGCGAAAGCAAAGCTGAAGCCGATTCCGACAGCGACCATACCGCTTACGTGTAGTGGCGCCCCTGGAACGCCCTTAATCTTTTTACCAGAGTTTCCAACGTGGCTTTTTTGCTTGAGGCTGTGAATCTGAATGCCTGAGTTTTTTCAGCGCGTCCTGCGCCGCCTGTCCAACGCTGGTGGACGGCTCACCGGGGCGATCTCCTGTCCACGCCGTAGCTTTATCGCCAAGCAGAGCTTTGATCGGTTCAACCGCCCGCTCATCGCCCAGATTGCCTAGCTCAACCGCCGCTGCCGCCCGTTTCGCCGGGGCGGGGTCGTGCAGTTGCGCGATCAGAATATCCACAATCCGCCCGTCTTTGAGCGCTTTTAACCCTTGCAGCGCGTTATTCCCCACACCCGGTTCGTTCTTCTGAAAGGCTTCCAGCAGTAAGTCAGCCGTCCCTGGGTCATTGAAGCGGACAAGCATTTGAATCGCAGCCTGGCGATCCGGGTTTGAAAAAGTGTCATCGCGCATGATGTGTGTCGTGTACTGAAGCACCCACTCCCGCTGACCGAGCTTGTCGAGCGCCTGTAGCAGGTACATGCGTCCAAACGCCTCACGCTCGGTTTCCACCATCTGCTGGATTGCCGGGATCGCGTCTTGCGCCCCGTGTTCCGCCAGCGCCACTGCCGCGAAACCGCGCACATAGGGGTCGGTATCGTTGAGCATCTTCAGGAGGGCGGGCGGGACGCGCGGGTCTTTGATCTGCTGGAGTAGCGTCACAATGCTTTTACGCTGCCAGTCACTCGGGCTGTCGAGCGCGGCAATCAGTGGCTCAACCGCCTGGCTGCCCATGCTGACCAGCTCGGCCCGTGCCTGGTCGCGGATTTTGGTGTCGTTGCTGGTAATTTGTTCGATGAGGCGCTGCATATCAGCCATAGATCAGCTTCCCTGAAGCGGGATACATACCACAGAACGTTGTCGGTAATGAATTACGGTACATGCCTTTGATGGCTGGTTATTTTCCGTTGGACTGCGCTTGGTGTTCCAGGTACGGGCGAATAAAATCACCGCGATCTGTGGCGATCAGAACTCCATTCAGCTTGTTAATCACTAGCTCCCCGAAGTGTTCCACCAACCGATCTGCCTGTTCCCGCACGATTAGCAGCACATCATTCCACTGTACTCCCTCCGGGAGTTGTGCTTCGCTGACACTGCGTGACGCATTCAGATAGTCCACAATCGGGTCGGCGCTGGGGAATACGAACAGACTCGGCAGGTCGTGACGCACCACTGCAAAGAAATGGTGGGAAAGCTGCTGGACACCGTTTTCCAGCGTGAAACGGGTGCTGGCTGGTTGTGGCGGCTGAATGTGCGGCGTACCTGGCGGCGCAAGTAGGGTGATCGCCCGCCGCAGCAGCACCTGAAGCTCCGGCAGGTTGTGGGCGCTGTTGGTGGTGGTCATCAGGACTCCATCCGGCTTGAGTACTCGCCGGAACTCCTGAATGGTGTGATCTATATCCTGCACATGAAACAGCATGTGGTTTGCCATCACCACGTCGAACATATTGTCTGGGTATGGGAGGTGTGTCGCATCGCCAATCGTGACAAAAGATCGTGCAGGATGGTTTTCCAGCATTGCGTCATGGAGGTCAATACCGTAGTAGTGCACGCCAGGATGCTGGCTGACCAGTGGCGTATGCCAGCGCCCTGGCCCGCAGCCGACATCCAGCACGCACTCATCCCCGCGCCATTGGACACAACTCAATGCCCAGGCCGCGAAATCCACCTGGGGGACGCTGAAGCGTTCATGGGTTTCGTGCTGAGTACGGAGTGCTTCGTCATTTAGGAATAAATTGTGTATGATATCAGGGTCATTTGGTGTA
>JACKCH010000010.1 GCA_020634115.1 Anaerolineaceae bacterium | reverse complement strand
GCTTGGCAGTCCATGATGGTTGGACGGCTTACCAACGGCGGGGGCATCTTTTTGTGAAGTATTTTGCTCCCTACAACCCGGAGTCGGCTTATGTTGACTTTGGCGCAAATGTGGAGGTCTTTACGAATAAACTCATGCTGGAGTTGGAAACACTGGGTACGCTGGTGACTATCCCGCCGCAGGGCAGTATCGAATATCGTGAAGATTGGTTCTTGTTCTCAGATGTGCCAGATGTTCACGATGATGCGGAAGTAGATCAGCATGTCCTTCCACTGGTTCGAGAGGCGAAAACACACATCTAAGCCGGTAGATTCACCAAAACGGGCGGAATCTGTAGCGATACACAGCGTGCGCCATCGTTGAGTGAATATCAGACTACAACTCTCTCAAACCAAAAAAGAACCACCCTTGCCGGGTGGTTTCTAATTTCATTGACAGGTGTTTTCACCTGGTTGCGGATGTTGAATCGACCGGGCACATCATACAAGTATGCACCCGTTGTTGGTGAACCTAATCATCGGGTGGGGTGAGGTCGGGCAGAATGATGAATACATCGCTGCCCCCACTGTTAGTACTCTCCCCCAGATTGCCGAGGGTCAGGCCGGATAGAATCGCGCTGTCGCCAAAAGGTGCAATAAACAGGTTCTTTTCCGCCCACTCATCCGTGCCGTCGCGGGCTTCCGTGCCCCACTGCCAGACTGCCTGCCGCGTATAGTCCGCATCATAACGCGCCAGGATCACATCAAAATCACCCTGATTGGCAACAATACGGCCATTGCTGTAGCCCGCCACCAGGATTGAGCCATCCGCCAGAACCGCGATGGCCGCGCCTTTGTCGTTGAGGTTGCTGCCAATCTGGTCGGCGGCGATGCGGGTCAGCGATGCGTCAAAAGCCATCATGAACAGGTCTTTATCGCCGCTCAGTGGGGCAGCCAGGTCGCCCGCCGTGAATCCGGTCACGACAATCTGCTCACCATGAGTGACAATGCCGGTCACTTCGTCCCAGTCGCCAGTGCCGAACTGCACCCGGTGGATTTCTTCACCATCGGGCGTGAGTGCCAGGATGAAGCCGTCAATGCCGCCCGCTGCATCCGGCGTTAAGGCGCTGCTGGTCATCCCGGCAACGTAGATACGGCCATCCGCCCCGACGCTGACCGCCTGCGCTTTGTCCTCACCCGCGCCGCCCGTTTGATATATCCAGACGACATCACCTTCCGGGCTGATGAGCGCCGCCACGATGTCTTTATCGCCCTCATTCCGTGCCCCCAACGAGCTTTTGCTGTAGCCAGCGATGACAACCCCTTCCTCCGGTGTCAGTGCGATGGCATAGCCGCGATCCGCCTCCGCTGAGCCGATGGTGACTTGCCAAAGCCGTTCGCCGTTCGCGTCGAGCTTGAATGCAAAGATGTCATCGCCATAATCGACTCCATCCCGGTTGAAATAGGTATACCCCACGACGACGACTTCCTGTTGCGCCGTGACAACCAGCCCATAAGGACGGTCATTGCCGGATGTACCCAACTGGCGCGTCCACTCCACTACCCGGTTTGCGCCGTATTTCACCACAGCAATGTCTATCCCTCCGGCGTAGGGCTGCCCGTTGAGTGACCCTGATACACCTAACGCCTGGTAGATGCTGCCATCATCCCCACTGCCAATGCCGCCCGCCATGTCCTCGCCGGGCGTGCCGGTCAACCACCCGTCCGGGCCAGTGCTGCTGCCTTCCGGCGGCTCGGTGCTGAGCGAATTGGCGAGATAGCGCATCCCTTCCACGAAACCCGGTTGCCATACATCCCAATCATGCCCACCGTTATACACGCGGAACTCAGATGCGATGCCGGAAACCCGCGCCACCCGGTTAAAGAAGCGGTGCGCCTCAAAATCCAGATCGTGTTCCATGTCCGCCGGGTTGGGATTTTTCCACTCATCATCCCCCACCGCGATAAACAGGTTAAGCCGATACTCTCCACTAAAACTTTCCAGCAACGCCGGGTAGTTCAGGCGAGTATAGATGTCCTCGTCAAACAACGCCGTGCCGCTGCCGAACGCGCCGAACTCTCGGGTGCTGGAATCGTCCGGGGGCAAGGGATAGTAAACCGCCGGACTCAGGATGAGCGCCCCCATGAACATCTCCGAGTGCGCCAGCGCATAGCGAATCGCGCCGTAACCGCCCATAGAGTAGCCGCCCACGATGCGCGAACGCCGATCTGCCAGCGTGCGGTAGGTGCTGTCAATCTGCGGAATCAGGTCGGTGAAGAATGCTGTCTCCACCGCTTCGGCGCGGTACAGGTGCCCGGTATAGGCGGAGTCAATGTAGTAGCTGGCACGGTCATTCGATGGCATATCTGGCATGACAACAATGAGTGGCGGCAAGTCCCCCACAGCGATCATGCTGTCCAGCGTTGACCGCACATTCAGCCAGGCGGACATGGTATCGCCACGCCCATGCAACAGGTAGACCACGGGGTATGCCTTTTCCAAAGCATCATACCCGGCGGGCAGGTAAATCTTATATTGGTAAACTCGGCCTAACGTCGCTGACTCGAAATCTGTGTCAATCACCTGACTTTCACCGGTATTCTGAGCGCGAGTATAGTCCACGATTCCCCCCAACAAGCACCACAACAGGGTTAGTATCATCACCCCTTTAGCCATGCTGCGTTCTCCTGGAAACACTATTCCGGTTCCGGCCCGTCATAGACCGACTGGTTCGGATAAATGACGCGCATCGGCTTCTCACGCTGTTTTTCTTCGGTGATCTGCGCCACCAGCCCCGGCGTGCGGGCCATCATAAAGAAGGCGTTGCCCAGTTCCGGCGGGATACCCAGGTCAACCAGGATGGCCGCCAATGCGCCATCCACATTTACTGGCAGGGTTTTTCCGGTCACGCGGGTGAATGCCGCTTGTAGCGCCTGGACACTCACCACGCCCTGTGCCGCCACACCGCAGGCTTCCGCCAGTTCCAGCAGGCGGCGGGTACGGGGGTCGGCAGTGTGTACGCGGTGTCCCAGCCCGGAAAGTTTGCGCTTGCTGGCACGGTAATCTCTGACCAGGGCTTCTGCCGCTTCGTCTACAAGCAACCCGCCCCCTGTGCGTTCCTGGATGTCGTGAATCATGTGCATACAGTCCTCGACAGCCCCACCATGAAAGGCGTTGATGGAGAGCAGCCCGGCGGCAATCGCGGCATTCAGCGGTGCGCCAGTACTGGCGGCGGTGCGAGCCGCCAGGGTTGAGGGGGGCGTCGTGCCATGATCTATTGAAGCAACGAACATGGCGTCAATCAGCGGTGCGACTCGTGCTTCCGGCAGACGCCCGGTGAGCGCCAGGAAAATCGCCTGGCTGAACGTGACCCGCCCCATCAGGTCATCTACCCGCTGGCCGCGCAACCGGATGGCGTTGGGCTGAATGTCGGTAATGGCGGTATACCACACCTGCGCCGGGTCTTTGTCACTGGCCGGGGACTCGGCAAGCAGACTGGCAAGGACATCAGCGGCGATTTGGGGAATATCCCCGAAATGCTCCGCGATGTGCGCCCCCACCGCCCGCAACCGTTCGACCTTGCTGGCATACGTGCCGCGCCCGCCTTCAATAATCGCCCCGGCGTGACTGAAGCGTGTACCTTCCCGTGAGGTCTTGCCGCCGATATAGGCGATCAGCGGCTTGGTGAATATCCCGCGTTCGATGAGTTCAGCGGCCTCTTCTTCCTGCGACGTGCCGATTTCCCCGAACATCACCACGAGGCGCGTGTGCAGGTCACGCTCAAACAGTTCCAATACGCGGGCGTGCGGCATCCCCACGATGCTATCCCCGCCCACATGCACCGCCGTCGAAACGCCCATCCCGGCCTGTGCCAGATAGTAGGCCATGCTGGTCGTAATTCCCCCGCTGCGGCTGGTGATGCCCACCGGCCCGGTGAAGGCCCACTCCCGAATCGCGGCGGCGCGTCCGCCCATCATGCCCAGCACCGCCAAATCCGGGCTGAGGACGCCTAGCGTATTCGGGCCGATGAACCGAGCGCCGTTCTGCCGGGCGGCGCTGTCAATCTCCAGCACGTCGTAAACTGGCACCCGATCCGGCACGATGACCAGCGTCTTCACCCCGGCGTCTATCGCTTCCAGCGCGGCGTTCCGCACCAGCGGCGCGGGGATAAACAGGACACTGGTATCAATCGTGCCCAGTTCATCGCAGGCCTGCTGCACCGTGTCAAATACGGGGACTCCGGCGGCGGTCTGCCCGCCCTTGCCAGGAGTCACCCCGCCGACAACCTGTGTGCCGTAATCGAGCATCAGCCGCGCCCGTGACAGCCCCTCACGTCCGGTGATGCCCTGCACTATCACCCGCTGGCCGGGTTTTGCGAGTATCGCCATGACTTACTCCAATCCCTGAATCGGCAGGTGGATACGCCCACCGCGATTGCCGTGAAAATAACAGGCCACCTCGCAGGCCAGGCACTCCGTACAGCCGCCTTTCCGTGCTGCTTCCGGCGTGATGTTCAGAACCGGCACATCACCTTCCAGCGAGAGAATTTGCGGCGCACAGGTGGTGATGCAGATTTTCGACTCGCACTCCCGGCACAACGCATGGTCGAGCGTCACCGTGCCGCCCGTGACCGTCTCGAAGTGGTATGGCTCACGCGGTTCAGGTAGTGGGCGGGCTGGAATAGACTCCGCCGGAACGTACTCTTGAATCAGGTCACGCAGCCGGGCGGTACAGGTTTCTGGTGAGGTATCACGTCCATAGGCTTCCACCGGGGCGGGGAACTGGCCGTTAGCCTCGTGCAGGGTCGTCATGGCCTGGGTTTCGCCATTGCCGCCGATACGGATCACTGCCGGGACGTTCAACTGGGCATCCATAAAGGCTTTCACCAGCCCCCGCGCGGTGTGATACTGTTCCTGGCTGGCGACGCCGCTGCCCCCGGCGTAGTAGCCGTCAATCCCCGGCTGGCTGAGGATAATCCGCGCCGCCCGGTAGACCTTGCTGGCGGGTGGGTTGCCGCTGGTATCCACGAAATCGGCCACCTTGAATCCGGCGTTGATGAGCGCGTCCATGTTCATCATGCCGCCCCCGCCGCCGCTGCCCTGGAAGCCGATCACGCCCTCGCCTTTCTGGAAATCCATCTCCATCTGGATGAAGTAGAACGTCCCGCGATAGTCGTTTTTCTCCACATCCCAGGCGATCTTTTCCAGTGGGGTAGGCGGGCGGTCAAACTCCCGCGCCATCTCAATCCCCAGGTCAGGGTGACGGTAGACGGCGTAATCATCCACCGTGAACCGGGCATCCAGCGCCATCCACACGCCGGAGTCGGTCAGTACCAGCGGGTTGATTTCGGCGCTGCGGGCGTCATATTCCCGGACAACACCATAAAACTTCATGATGACATCCGTCAGGCGGTTTAACTGGTCGGATTCAATGCCCGCTTGCCGGGCAAGGTCGCGGGCCTGGTAATCACGCAGGCCGGTTGCGATGTTAATCGTATGGCGTGCCAGCTTATCCGGGTGAGCGCGGGCGATGTCCTCAATCCCGCTGCCGCCCACACTGCTGAAAATCAGTACCGGCGCACGCTGGCGGTCATCGAGGATGAGTCCCAGGTAGCACTCGCGAACGATCTTCACCCGCGCTTCCACCAACACCTGCTCAACCGTGAAGCCGCCAATTTTGCGCCCTAATAATCCGGCGGCGGCGGTTTCCGCTTCGTCGGGTGTGTCGGTAAACTGGATCAACCCCTGTGCTGCCCGGCTGGTTGTCCAGGCCTGCGCTTTGATGACCACCGCGCCGAGTTCCTGTGCGGCGTCACGGGCGGCGGCGGCGCTGGTCACTAATCGAGAGGGCGGTGTCGGGATACCGGCCTGTTGGAGCAGGGCTTTGCTCTGATATTCGTGCAGTTTAGCCATGCTGCCCCCCATCAGGTGAGGCCGCCCCAATGCTTACAGCGGTGAAGTGGGTATGGCTGCCGTGCCAGTTACACAGACCGATCTGCCCGTGCGGGTAGGGCGCGGCATCTACCCACTGGATACGCTGCGTTATGTCGCCGTCGCTGATGGTCGCCGTTATCGTTCTGCCGGTTGCCGTGACCGATAGCGTATAGGCGCGTCCGTGCTGCCACGCATACGGGGCAGAAGCAACCAGGGAATAGCCGCCATCGTTGCGATAGAGCGTCACCTGCCCGCCAGGACTCAGGCAGGCTGCATATCCTCGCCGCGCTCCGCCGACCCGCACCAGCGCCCCGTGATAATCGCCCAGGAGCGGCGTTATTTCGACGTGCAGCGTGTAATCCGCCCAGGCCGCGTCACCGGTATACGTTTCGCATATTCCCGGCCCGCTGCCATGATATGCGCCGTCTTCCAACCGCCAGTAACCCCGTACCCGCGTCCACTGGCTGATGCCACCGGTTTCTGGCCGTTCGTGGGCGAAAGTCGTGCGCCAGGCCGGTGTGCCGTCCCAATCCAGCGATTTCAGGTAGAACGCGCCGGTTTCCCACATCCCGCCGGTATTCCGCAGCAGCACACCCACCTCACTAATGCTGGCATCGGTCAGTTCCGGCAGGGTGTAATCAAGCGTATGCCATTCGCCCGGTACGAGGGGTGTTCCGGTGGCCTGGTGTCGCTGTTGGCCGTACTCATCATAAGCATAGAGCGCCGCCTGGATGGTTTCGGGTGCGTTCGCCGGGATATAAACCTCGGCGTGGAGGGTCTGGCCGGGGCTGATGAGCGGGGTGAACGTCGCGCCGTAATAGTTGCTGCTCAATTCGCCGGGGTGGTAGGTGGTGCGTGTGCCGATTTGCATTTCACCCTTTTTGTTAAGTTTGCGGATGCTGGTTTGCAGGCACTGTATACCGTCTACCACCCGCTGCGTCTGGTGAATCGGCCTGCCGAGCTTCCCGCGTGCGCTGAAATTGCTGGTCGCACCGGGGTAGGCGAAATGATAACGAGGGCGTGCCGGGCTGTCCTCACCCTGGAATGCCCGCCCGATGCGGGTGAATAAATCGGCACAACCTGGAATTGTCAAGATATTGCGCGTCCCGGTGATGCTGGCCGTAATCAAGAGGTCGTTCATCGGTTCGCGCCAGGCCGTGTCAATCCCTTCCAGGCCAACCGCCACACCAAGCACCGCGCCGACGTTGCCCACATTGCAATCGGTATCCCATCCGGCCATATTCGCAATCTGAATCGAACGGCTGAAGTCCCCGCCCCCATACAGCAGCGCCAGGGCGATCACCCCGGCATTGGGGATGATATGCACCACGCCCGAATAGCGATCATAGCCGAAATTGGCTTTGAGAAAGGTATAACCGCTCCGCCAATCCTCCGGGTGTTCCCGGTGATACTCCATCATGGCCGTAATCACGCGGGCGTACTCACTTGCCGCCGGAATCTGCCCCAGGCCGCTATGCAGCAGCGCCAGCGGGTCGCGCTCGGTGAACGCCGCGCTCACCATTGCCGCCAGGAAGCGTCCGCCGTAGATGCCATTCCGGTCATGGGCGACGGATGCGGCTATCTCCGCCAGGTCTGCCGCCAATGCCGGGTCGCCCGGCGCGATCAGTCCGAAAATGTCGCTGAATATCTGCCCGCCGATCTGCTCGGCCAGCGTCGCGCCGTTCAGGGCAATACTACCGGAAAGCGGCGCGGGGATGCCCGCCGCGAGGTTGCGGTAGGCGGTGTGTTCAGTGGAGACGCCATAACCGCCCCACCACAACGTCCCGTGTTCATCACCCAGGTAGTTGAGCCATGTTTCGCCAAAGTCCTGCGCCGTGATCGCCGGGGACGCACCGTAATCCTCGAAGGCGCGAATCAGAATCATTGGCAGCGCGGTATCATCGTCCGGCTTGAAGATTTTGCCCGCGTCCTCCCGCAGATAGGTGCGCAATTCGCCCAGATTGTCGCAGATTTCCTCATACGTCCAGTTTTCCAGCGGCGCACCGAAACGCACACCAATGCACTTGCCCAGCCAACCGGCATAAACACGTTCATCATAATCACGGGGGATCATCGGAAAAACAGCCTTCCAGCAAGACCTACAAATGAGAAGATAAAGAATAAACCAGGCAGCAACGCCCCTACAGTATCACCAGAAAATGAAAACCATGTAGAGGCGCAATGATGCAATTTAGCATTTAAATGCGGGATTAACCGGGTGGTCATGTGCCCACAGAATCGCCCGGAAATGAGGGAGATGTAGGGGCGCAATATATTGCGCCCGCCCCCAAACCGCAACTCAGTGCTAATTTCCTAAAAAGCATTATTGCGCCTGCCCGTGAATCAGAACGTCTATGGGTTTCAGACACGATCACAAACGCTTCATCAGACACGGATAGCCCAATACCCTATAGAAGTTACACAGTTGAGCGGCGGGTAGGGGCGCACGGTGGTGTGCCCTACGGGGAACAATTGAACTGCGTAAGCCCCACCCTATATTGTTCAAACAAAGATGGGGTCGCCATCATACCTGCGACCCCATTGGTGTCATGATAGACGGATTACCCGCCGTAGTTGTCGTCCAGGCACGCCTGCGCCTGCACTGCGCCTTCAGCCAGCATCCCGGCCACATCGCGCTCGCCACCTTCAATCCAGCGGACGCGGGTATCAGCCAGCGGGCCGTACACGCAATCCCAGAAGTACTGGCTGCGCAGGTAGTTCGGCACGCGCTCCGAGTTGATAAGCTGGTTATAGGACACGCTGCGGATCGGGTCGGTGTCCCAGCCGAGTTCCTGGTAAACCGCCGGGCCGTTTGGCGTCCATACCCCGGCTTCCGCCGCGATACGCTGCGCTTCAGGGCCGCTCAACCAGTTCATCAGTTCCCAGGCAGCATCCTTATGCCGGCTGCCATTCCACATATAGTACATATAGGAGTCTGTCCAGGGGACAACATCCGTATTTTCGTCATAGCGCGGCGGCGCGACCACTGCCCAGTTAAAGTCGGCCTGCTCGGTGATCGCGGCCAGTTCCCAGTCAGAAATGGACTGCATCGCCACGTTGCCGGACAGGAAAACCAACTCGCCAAACTGATCCTGAAGTTCTGCCGGGGCTGTCACCTGGTCTTCCGTCACCAGTTCCAGGCACCAGGTCATCGCGGCGACAGTTTCCGGGGAGTCCATATAACCCACTACGTCGCGTCCGTCCGGGCTGGTGATTTCCCCACCCAGGTTGAAGGAGAACGGCGACCACAACATGCAGCCTTCGCCGCCGACGATTGCACCGACACCATAGATGTCATTGTCCCGGTTCGTGAGCTGGTTCGCCAGCGCCCGGAAGTCAGCAATTGTCCAACCGTCTTCGGGATACGCCACGCCAGCGGCATCGAACAGGTCTTTGTTATAGGCGACAAAACCGGCAGCCGCATCACGCGGGACGGCATAGGTATGGCCTTCATATATGCCACGCGCCACACCATTCGGGAACCAGTTGGTGGACGATCCCGACGCTTCAATATACGGGGTCAGGTCTTCCAGGAAACCCTGATTGGCGATGTCCGGCGCGAAGTAGTGATAGAACACATCCGGCCCTTCGTCGGCGGCAATCGCCGTCAGGACGCGAGTCGCAAACCCGCGACTGGGGTACAACGCCAGAGCAACGCGAATATTCGGGTGGCTCTCCTCAAAAGTGCGGGCCAGTGTAAAGTGCATGTCACGGGTGGCAGCGGTATCACGGCCACGTTCTGTCGCCCACCAGGTCACGGTGACGACTTCATCCTGTGCTACCACCAGCACGGCGGGCAGCAGCAGCGCCAGCAGCGCCAGTACCAAAAGGAATCGCTTGTTCATTTGCTTGGTAGTCTCCTATTCTTAAAACCACATTGGATATTTTGGTCAACCACTACCCTTTTAATCCTTCTATAGATATGCCTCCTATCAATTGACGCTGGGCGATGAAAAACAGAATGAGCGGCGGAATCGTCGCCAACAAAGAACCCGCCATCAGCAGATTCCAGTTGGTTTCCCGCGCTCCTTGGAAGAAACTCAGCCCCAGTGACACCGTGAACATATTCGGGTCGTTGAGGTAAATCAGCGGTTGCAGGAAGTCGTTCCATGTCCCCACGAACGTAAAGACCACTACCAGCACCAACGCCGGACGGGACAACGGCAGAATGATGCGCCAGAACACCCCGAAGCGACTCGCACCATCAATATAGGCCGCCTCGTCCAGATCAAAGGGGATGCTCATCATGTACTGCCGCACCAGGAAGATCAGAAACGCGCTGCCGGTGAAAGCCGGTACCGTCAGCGGAAGATAGGTATTAATCCACCCTAGTTTTGAGAAGAGGATGAAACGCGGCACCAGCGTGACCTGATACGGAATCATCAGCGTGGAAAGCATCAGCAAAAACAGGATACTGCGCCCAGGGAAACGGACGCGGGCAAACCCATAGGCGACCAGCGTCACCGCGACCAACTCGCCCACGATATTCAGGGCGACGATGATGACAGTATTCACCAGAAACCGGCCAAACGGCACTTCCTGGAACACTTTCACGAAGTTCTCGAACTCAACCGGGTTCGGTACCCAGGCCGGGGGCAGATCAAACATCTGCTTCTGACTTTTGAGGGCCGTAGCCACCATCCAGTACAGCGGCAGTACCAGCAGCGCCGCGACTGCCAGCAGCGTGATATACCCCAGGACTTTCTGCACCAGCACGACCTGGCGCTCCGTCAGCAGCGATTTACGCGGGGGCGTCGATTGGAGTGTGGCCTGTGTCATCATCTACTCGCTTTCACTGATTCCGGCTGCGGTCAGTTTCGTAGTACACCCAATAGCGCGAACTACGCAGCACCAGCACCGTCACGACCAGGATAAAAACCGTCATAATCCAGGCCAGCGCCGACGCATAGCCCATCCGCAGTGACACAAAGCCCCGGTTGTAGATATACAGCATGTAGAACAGGCCGGATTGCAGCGGCCCGCCGTTTTCCCCGGCGGCAATGAAGGCGGGTGTAAACGTCTGGAACACACCGATCAGACCGAGTACCAGTTGGAAGAAAATCGTCGGGGAAAGCAGGGGCAGCGTGATTTTGAAGAACTTCTGCACGACATTCGCCCCGTCTACAGTGGCGGCTTCATACAGCACTTCCGGGATATTCTGCAACCCCGCCAGGTAGATGATGGCGCTCCCGCCCACGCCCCATAAGGCAATCATAATCAGGCTGGGCAGGACATAGTACGGGCTGCCGAGCCAGTTCGGGCCGGTGACGCCGACCTGTTTGAGCAGCGTGTTGAGAACCCCGTACCGCTGGTTGAGCATCCACACCCACACCAACGCCGCTGCCACCTGCGGTACCACTGACGGCATATAAAACAACGTCCGAAACAGGCCGATGCCGCGCAGCTTCAGGTTCATCAGCACGGCCAGGCCGATACCACAGATCACTTCCAGCGGCAGATAGAAGATGGAATAGGTAATGGTGACTTCAACGGCCTTTTTGAAGCGCAAATCTTCGCCAAAGATCGTCTGGTAATTATCCAGCCCCACCCAAATCGGGTCGCCCACGATATTCCAGCGCGTGAAACTCAGGATCAGCGAGGCGATAATCGGCCCCAGGAAAAAGACGATAAATCCGATTAACCAGGGTGAAATAAACAGGTATCCCGCCAGGGCTTCCCGCCGCCGACTTTCGGAAAGATCGCGCCAGACTCCGATTTTCGGTAGATTAATCGCGCTCATCACGCTTTCCCTCACTCCCCGGATAGCAACTGTGTTGGGTCACGCCCGTTGTTGCGCTTGCAGCAATATCGCCAGCACTTTATCCCGTGCCTGTGCCGCCATCATCTGGCGCTGCTGCAAAGTCTGCGCCAGTGCGGCAAGATCATGAGCCAATGGCGTTAAGTTCACCCGATTGGCCTGGTTGATGCGGTCAATCCAGGCAGTGCGAATAGTCTGGACACCGTGCATGGCCCCGCTGATTGCACCTGTCATACCAGCAATCGAGTCGTTATCCCGACCATAGTTCGCGCCACCGAGGACGCTCTGTTCAAAATCACCGCCAGTCACAACCAGGAGTCCCAGAGCGATTGGCAGTTCCTCAATGCTGTGTTCGCGGCTGGGCTGCCAGTTATTCGTGCCGTTGCCCCGCATGGTTTTCGTTTCGGCGGCACCATCAAATGGCCGCACAGCCTCACGTAATGGTGCCAGAGCCGATTTCCAGTCATCATATTGGCGTGCGCAATCAACAACAGCCGCAATTGCCCGCCGTGTACCGTCCTTAGCCAGTGTGAGCGCAACCTCGACAATCGAATCCACACTCGCGCCAGGGTTAAACGCCTCCGCAACACAGGCCGCCATCACACCAGCGGCTTCCAGGCCATAGCTTTGCTGGTGGGCGCTGAATATGCTGATCGCCTCGTGATACGCCTGAATTGGGTCAGCGGCATTGATGACCCCCACCGGAGCGGCATACATCGCCGCGCCACAGTTCACCATGTTGCCAATTCCCCCCTGTCGTGGTTCGGCATTTGCCAGACTCAAGCGCATATACAACCATTTTTCCGGGTAGAAAAGACGCTCAATAAGGAGCATTTCCCGGCCATATTCCGGCACCCAACGGGTTTCTTCCGCGATCATGGGGACAATCCGCCGGGCAAAGGCATAAGCATCCAGGTGGTCACCATGTTCGATGTAGGCTCGGCTGAGTAGTTGGGTCATGTGCGTGTCGTCGGTATAGCGCCCATCCCCTTTTCCGATGTCAGACGGCCCGTCCCAGTTTTCGACAAAATCGGTGATATAGCCGTACCGACTTCGGATTTCATCGGGCAAACGCCATTCGGCAGGTGCGCCCAGCGCATCACCCACCGCGCCACCATAAAGGCACCCCAGGGTTTTCATGAACAACAGGCTGTTGTCAGTGTTCTGCATCGTCAAATCCTACTCAGTGACCCGGTGATACCAGGGTGGTTAGTTGTTTCGCCGTCTCGACAATATCCATCCGCGCCGCGAAGCGCAGACACACGCCTGCCGGACGCCGCACTTTTTCCACCCAGTCAGGCGGAATGGCAGCCTGGCCGTGCAACGCGCCGGAAAGCGCCCCCACTACTGCGCTGATCGTATCGGCATCACGCCCGAAGTTGCCGGCCCAGAACATGCCCCGCCGGAAGTCCCCCCCGGTCATTTTGAAGATACTGTAGGCCTGGGGGATGGCCTCCGCCGCCGTTGAATGCACCGGAGTCCATAAAGCGGCGTGCAGTCCTTCCCAGGCGTCCTCGATACTGTCCGCTTGGTCGCAGATTGCGAAGGCCCGCATCATCGCCCGGTAGAGCCAACTATCTTCCGGGATAACCGCCAACCCGGCCTCAATCATGGCCGCCACCGGCGCACCGCTCATCGCCACCGCGATACTGGCGGCCACCGCCTGCGCCGCCCAGATGCCGTCAGCAGCATGGCTGATCTCGGATTCAATCTGCGCGAGCCGCGCCGCCCGTGCCGGGTCGCCCGCACACAGGATGCCAATCGGCGCAATCCGCATCGCCGCCCCATCGTCGTTGTTCTGGACGTTGTCCTTACCAGAAAGCGGCGGCAGGATGCCTCGCTCCAGATTAGCCACCGCGCCGTACAGCGGTTTGCCGCCCCGTTCCGCCACGCCTCCCTCATTGATGATGTAGGTGTGCCACGACTGAATCAGGTGTTCAGTGGTCAAATCGCCGTCACAGTCAATCAGGGTTTGCGCGGTGAGCATCGCAAATTCGGTGTCGTCGGTGCTGCGGGCGTCCTCATGGAGGGTGGTGATGATGCCATACCGCTGGCGATGTGCGTCACTGCGGCCAATGTCACCGAAGGCATCGCCAACTGCCAGACCAACCAAACAGCCAATCGCTCTATCCTGGTATGTCAAATCGGTCATTCAAAAACCTGCCTGTATCTGATTAAGAATGGGTATATTCAAAATGAGAACGTTCTCATTTCTACCAAAAAGAAATGCCTGAAAACACTGCCCGATGATATGTCTCAAAAAAGTCCAAATTCAGTCTCGTTGTCCTGGTGGCGCGGTTGAACCGCGCACAATCAGCTCACATGGTAATTTCACACGCTGCGGCTCGTCCTGTGCTTCCCCGGACATCCGCTCCATCAAAATCTGCGCCGCCACCATCCCAATGTCATACTTGGGTTTGGCGACTGTCGTCAACCCTGGGGAGGTCGTCGCTGCAGCATAAATGTCATCCATCCCAATAATCGAAATATCCTGTGGCACGCGCCACGACATAGCCTGGGCCGCCTTTAACGCGCCGATAGCGATGGTATCATTGGCTGCCAACACCGCTGTTGGAGGATGCGGCTGATCCAGTAATCTCTGCATCGCGTGGTATCCAGCCTCATCGGTAAAATCGCTCTCCATCATCAGCGCCGGGTCAAACGGAAGTTGATACTGGCTCAAAAACGCTTTATACCGCTCCACCCGGGTCGAATAGCGGTGGCTCATGCCCGAAATCAGACCAATCCGTCGGTGTCCCAGTTCAAACAGGTATTGCAGCGCTGCATCCGACCCTCCGGCGGTATTGCTGCCGACACTGTCATGTGCCGGGTAGTTTTCATCCCGTCCCAGGATCACAACCGGAATCCGCAGGTTTGTAAGGTCATCCGCCGACGTTTCGACCACGTTGATAATCAGGCCATCAAAGCGACTACGCCGCACCAGAGTTAGAAAACGGGACTCACGATCTCGCTTCCAGTCACTATTGACGATAACGGTGGTATAGCCCCCGGTTTCCATCGTGTCCTGGACACCGCGTGCGACCTCCGGCCAGAACGGGTTGGTAATATCCGGTATCGAAAGCGCCACCACATACGTCTGGTTCGTCCTCAGACTTCCAGCGATGGCGTTCCGCACATACCCCAGTTGTTCAGCGGCGACCAGCACCCGTTGGCGAGTGGTTTCTCGCACAATGTCTTCCTGACCATTCAGAACCCGTGCAGCAGTGGCCTTGGAAACACCGGCCAATTTCGCCACGTCAATAATGGTCGGGTCGCGCATATTGCATCACCAATAAAATGAAACCGTTCTCATTTTCAGTTTAGCGATCTTCATACCGGTTGTCAAACAGTCTGTATAAGATGCACAACTGCGCCTGTCGTCTTGTCTTGCCTCTGCCCTACTCGCGCTGCTGGAAGACGGCGTGGCACCGCCTGAGTCAAATGATAGCTCCAGGCGATCAAGACCACTGAGGCTCAAATTCCACTATGTGGAATCGCTGATTGCAGGACAGTCGAAACGTCCCTACAATCATAGAAAAAGAAAGAGAACATCATGCAGGGTCGTGACCGCATTCGCACTTTGCTGGCTCATACCGAGGCAGACCGTATCGGCTTGTGGGACGCCTATTGGGAAGATACGCTCATTCATTGGGAGCAACAAGGGCTGACTCCCGGAACTTCCCCGACCACCTATTTCGATATGGATTTTGAAAACCTCTACATGGATGCCTCGTTGCGCCTGCCTGAACGTCTGCTGGAAGATCATCCAGAATACACGATCCGCGAAGATAAGCACGGCTTTGTCGCCAAGCAGTGGAAAGGTCGCAGTGGCGCATTGGGCTATCTGCAACATAATGTGCAGACCGAGCAGGACTGGCAGCAGCTTCGCGAGCGCCTGGATGTGAACTTTGGTGATACCGCCCGCATCGGCCTCGAATCCTATTTTACGCCCTTCCATACCTTCCCAACCTGGGAAGAATTACAGGTTCAATTTGCTGCGATGCGTGCGCGGGGCAAATACATTTTGCTGCATGTCTATGGGCCGATAGAAGCGACCTGGCGCAAACATGGCTTTGAGGACACACTCATGAATCTTGCACTCAATCCGAACTGGATGCGTGAGATGTTTGAGACCCATATTGATCTGGTGATTGGCACGCTGCAAAAGGCGCAGGCATATGGAATTGTACCGGATGGGCTGTTCCTGGTAGATGATCGCGGCATCAACACCGGGCCGATGTTCTCACCGCGTACCCACCGCGAACTGGTCACACCTTGTGACCGGCGGCTTGCTGAATATCTTCACGGCGCAGGTATTCACTTTTTTATGCACAGCGATGGTGATATTCGCCGGCTCTTACCCGATATGGTAGGTGCGGGTCTGCAGGTGTTACAGCCTATGGAAGCCAAAGCGGGCATGGATGTCCGGCAGCTCAAGCAGGAATACGGGCGCGATTTGTCCTTCATGGGGAATATCAATGCGACGCTGATGCATGGCGACCTAGCTATTCTGGAAGCCGAGATACGCGATAAAATCACGGTTGCTCGCGCAGGCGGTGGCTATATTTACCATTCCGATCATTCTGTACCGCCGACTGTCACCTGGGAACGTTACCGGTGGATGATGGAGCGCATCCGATATTACGGAACTTATGATTAGCGGCGTATCGCCAGGATACATCAATTCATGGCGGCGATTTCCCTGTCTATAGCGAAAGTGAGCCGGAATAATGCACATCAATGAATTACTGCCAACCGGCGGGATTATCGTCTCCTGTCAGGCCGACCCGGATACCCCCACCAATCAGGTCGAGATGATTGTGGCGTTCGCGCTGGCTGCGGAAATGGGCGGCGCGAGTGGGCTGCGGCTCAACAGCGCGGAGCATGTCGCGGCGGTACGCGCCCGGACACAACTGCCGATTATCGCCATCCAGAAATATCTTCCTCCCGATGCGCCCGTCCTGATTACCGGCAACACGACTGATGTGCCGCCCCTGGTCGCAGCCGGGGCGGAGATCATCGCCTTTGACGCAACTGACCGCCCCCGCCCCTCCACACTGGAATCCATCGTAACCGCCATTCATGAGCGTGGTGCGCTGGCGCTGGCGGACATCCGGGGGCTGGCCGATATTGAGCGAGCGGCTGAACTCGGCGTGGATGCCATCGCCACCACCCTTTCCGTCTGGGACTTGCCCGACTATGTGCCGGATATTCAACTCATTCGGGAGATCAGGCAGCGATGCGCTATACCAATCATCGCGGAGGGAAATTTCTGGACACCTGATGATATCAAGCGGGCGCTGGATGCCGGGGCGCACGCCGTTGTCATCGGTTCAGCCATCACCCGCCCCTGGAAGATCACAGAATACTATGTCCGCAAATCCCGCTAGAGTCGCCATTGGCGTTGACCTGGGCGGCACGAACATTCGCTCCGCTATCGTCACCCTGGAAGGCATCATTACCGCCCGCAACCGGATCGCTACGCCCCTGCGCGACGGACAGTTCCCGCCACCTGCTGGACTGGTCGAGGCAATAGCAGACTGTGTACACCCACTGTTGGATACCCCTGGCATCGCTGGAATCGGGGTCGGTAGTGGCGGGCAGTTCAACCCGGAAACCGGAGTCATGCTAGGTATCAACACCGACCACCCGGACTTCGTGAACCAGCCCATAGCCACCATGCTGTCTGAACGGTTATCATGCCCCGTTTATATTGATAACGATGTGAAGGCAGCGGCGTTTGCGGAACTCCGGTGTGGCGCGGGGCGCGGCTATCAGAACATCATCTGTGCGGCGGTGGGAACATTCGTCGGCGGTGCGCTCATCCTGGATGGCCGGGTCGTGAACGGCGCCAACGGCCTGGCAGGACACCTGGGACAGCTTGTAGATTATGGAACCGGCGTTTATCTGGAAGACGTCGCCGGAGGTGTACCGCTAGGTAAACGCGCTATCAAGCATGGACTACTCCAACCCGGCCAGACCGCCGAAGACCTGTTCAAGCAGGCCCGAACCGGACACACCCCGTCACAGCAGTTCATTCATAACACGGGTCGGGCATTAGGATACGCGCTGGCGGGATTAGCGCATTTCATCCAGCCGGATGTCATCCTGATCGGGGGGAGCGTGGGACTGCAACCGGAATACCTGGAAGCCATCAACGCTGGCTTGCAGGAAAAGCTGCTCACCAACTGGCGTTCGATTCGCGCCCTCCCGATGCAGCTAGGCACAGATGCCGGGCAGATTGGCGCCGGTCTGCGCGTGTTTGAGGAACTTCCCGGCTAGCAAGACTGCTAGTCTTGTGGTTGAACGTTCCGCAGCGCTACATAACTAATCGCCATCCCCAGCAAGCCAATCACGCTGATGATGGTAAAAAGCGTCTGTGCGCCGACAAACTCATAGATCCACCCGCTGGCCGAGGCAGTGAGCAACGTTGCGATGCTCGGAATAGTCCCCTGTGCCAGCGCCTGATTGGTGGCGACATTTTCCGCCTGGCTGACCCGCGCGATAACCAGAAACGTCGTAAGGTGCGAGACCGCATACATAAATGCGCGGAAAATCATCAGCGGGTAAATCCAGCTTTTATCCGGCAGGAAACCCACGATTACCCACAAGAGCGCCATCCCCACGCCGCTGATCCAGAACCACTGGTAAAGATTCGACGCCACCAGGATACGATCCAGCATATTAAAAAAGGGGATTTCGAGGAGTGCCATCAGCGCCGCAATCACGGCGATTTCTGCGGTGGACGCGCCCAGATTCTGCTGGAAATGCAGGAACCAGAAAGCATAGCCGATACGCTGTGCCATCATGATAAAGAACATGCTCACCAGCAGGATATAGAAAGCGCGGGTGCGCGGCACCCGCCGGGGGGGAGATTTGGGGCGGGCTTGCGTCGTCGCGCCGGGGAGCGCACCGGAAAGCAGGATTGAACTGGCATAGGCTATTGTAGCACTGGTAAAGAGCGCGAAGTATCCGCCTAGGGTGAATAACCGATTTGCCAGCAAGCTCGCCAGCCCGAAGCCGAGCGACGAAAACGAGCGCACCCGGCCCACAATCGGGCGACCTTCGTGGCTCATGCGGGTGATAACCAACTGCAAGCCAAGCGTCATGCTGGGGCGCATCATGCCTTCAATCAAGATTACCCCCAGTCCCAGCGCCAGTATCTGGTTGAAACTTGCCAGCAGGATATTCCCCAGCACCAGCCCACTGAGAAAGACATCATAGAGCAGTCGGTGACGACGGTGGCGATCCGCCAGACTGTTCAGCAGCAGGGGCAGAAGCATCTCCACCAGCGCCCCGATACTCAGCAGGACTCCCAGCACGCTGGCGCTGATACCCGACGCGACGACGTACAGGTTGACATAGGGCTTGGAGAGGGCGTTCCCGCTGTAACTGAGGACTTGCAGTGCGTAAAGCTGCCTCACCGATTGTCTGGCATGATTCGGGTCAGCTTCCGAATGAACGACCATGCTTGATTGCCTTTGGAATTTTACCATCGACTGTTATTTACATTAAAACGCGGCACGCTATTTGAGTAGTTCCAATACGCTGTGGAAGTAGAGGTACAGAGGAAAAGACAAACCGTGTATCTGCATTGTACGACTGAAACCGCCGCCGAATCCAGCAGAGATTCCACTCGGTGGAAAAAGATTCGCCCAGCATCTGGTGTTCCACTACAATCAGCATAAGAGAAAACACGCGGTGATGGGGTCAAATACGATGTGGGGAATCGGCATTATTGGCGCGGGGTCGTATGGCGAACAGCACGCCCAGGCGCTGGCATCGCTGACCGGAGTCCGGTTGGTGGCGGCATCCCGGACGAATGCCCCGGCGTTGCACGCTTTTACCCAGACCTACGGCGGTACACCCTACACCGACTACCACGATCTGCTACGGGATGAGTCCGTGCAGGTCGTCATGATTGCCACGCCGCACCACCTCCATATCGAAGCCGCCCTGGCCGCCCTCCATGCCGGAAAAAACGTCCTCCTCGAAAAACCTCTCGCCCCCAACCGCCAGGAATGCGATCAGATTGTGCAGGCTGTGCGGGAAGCCGGAGTCAAATTCATGGTCGGACACGTCAACCACTTTGTCCCGGCTTACCAGGTCGCCAAACAGATCATCGAATCGGGCGAAATGGGCGAAGTCGTCTACGGGCTGGCGACCATGCAGAAATACTGGATGGAGTCCAACCGGCGCGACTGGCATCTCAACCGCGAAACCGGCGGCGGTGTGTGGCTCACAGTGGGCATTCACCCGCTGGATCGCCTCACCTGGCTGGTAGACAGTCCCGTAACGACAGTTTCGGCGCAGTTTTCGACCCGGTTTCACCCGCAGCAGGCCGACGACGCCGGGATGGTCTTCCTGCGCTATGCCAATGGCGCTGCCGGGACAATTGTCAGCACCGGCTATCACACGGGCGCACCTAAACACCTGACTGAACTCACCTGCACACGGGGGATGCTGAACGTGGACTATACCGGCGGTGTGACGATGGGCCGTGAGGAACACTGGCAGACCATCCCGGAGTCACTGCCTACCGGCGACTGGATGCACGCCGCGCTGGTTGAAGAGTGGCGACAGTTCATCCAATCCATTGAGCAGGACACGCCCTCCCCCGTCCCGGCGGATTTTGCCGCACACATCATGGATGTGGCCTTCGCAGCGGAGCAGTCCTCACAGGAGCAGCACGAAATCGCTATTCACGCCACCTGGAGTCCGTAACCCATGAAAGCAAATGCCCACTGGATGCTGGAGGACATCGGGACGCTAGACCACGCCGCCTTCACTGCCCGTTTGCCCGCGCCGACAGGGAACGAGTTCAGCCTCACCTTCTGGTACTGCGCCACCGCCAACCGCTGCAAACAGGTCATCGTTACGATTACGGATACCCTCGAAATTTACCTTGAAAATGGTGATCTGATTGCTGTCGCCTATCCGGACGGGGAATCGCCGCTGAAGCTGACTCTAGCCGCGCCTGCGCCGGGCGAGTGGCATCATGTCGCTGTCATTGTCGGTGCTGTACTTTGGCTGGCGGTGGATGGTGACCGGTCTGTCGCCTGCCCTCTGCCCGCCATTTCTATCCCGCTGGCATCCGGGCCAACGCTGCGGATTGGTGGTTATACCGACCCAGCAGGCGGACATTTTGACTATACTTTCGGGCGGGATCAGACCGGTTGGGTGGATGCGGTGTGCTGGTACAACCGGGAGTTGACACCCACCGAAGCCGCGCCAGAACTCTCCTCTTTTACAGATTTGCCCGGCGTGCAGATCAACACGCACTCCGACGCAAACGGGCAGGTCACGTGTGAAACCGTCACCGCGCAACCGGAGCGTTTCCGCCTGTTCCTGTGGGACTTTGGCGACCAGAGCAGCGGTATAGGCGCTCGAATTTCACACGATTACGCCTTTGATGGCGATTACACCATCCGATTGACGGCTGTCATGCACGACTACCGGCAGATCACCGGTGAACACCCGGTCAGCGTGCAGGGCGCAGCCGCCCGCCTGCCAGTGACTCCGGTGTTTGTGAATGGCAGCGAGGGTTACGCCTGTTACCGTATCCCCAGCATCGTCCGCGCCGCCAACGGCAACCTGATAGCCTTCGCGGAAGGCCGCGTGGAGAGTTGCAGCGATTCCACCGCAACCATCCGTCTGGTCTGCAAACACAGCCGCGATCATGGTCAGTCCTGGTCGCCCGTACAGGTCGTGGCGCGGAATATCGTCGCGGGGCGCGAGTACGTGGTGCAGAACAGCGCCCCGGTAGTAGATACGGTGCGCGGCACCGGGCGCATGGTAGTGCTGTATAACAAGCTGGAACATTCCGAATGGGCATTAGCTGAAGGGAAAGGCAGTAGTCGAATCTGCTGCATGTTCAGCGACGACAACGGCGCAAGTTGGCACGGCGAAACCGACATCAGCACCCAGGTACACCGCCCGGCGCAGTGGCGGGTGCAGCGCCCCACCCTCGGCCACGCCCTGCAACTCAGGAGCGGACGACTGGTGTTTGCCGGAGTCTTCACGGCAGGCGATCGCAGCGTCTTTCAGTCCCAGAATTACCTGTTCTGGAGCGATGATCTGGGGGCAACCTGGGCGATGGGTGCTGCCGCGCCCCATGTCGGCCTGAATGAAGCGATGGCGGTAGAACTCGAAAACGGCGACGTGCTGCTCAACAGCCGCGCCTACCAGGACGAGCAACCGGTGGGACGGCGGGCGGTCACGATTGGGCGGTTCGCTGCTGGCGACACGGTGGCATACGAACCGACCCGCTTTGACGCGATGCTGATCTGCCCGGCAGTGCAGGCCAGTCTCATCCGTTACAGCACCTCCCAGCAGGCCGAATACGGCGGGAAAAGCCGCCTGCTGTTCGCCAACCCCAACCACCCCAACGCCCGCTATAATCTCACGGTGCGCCTGAGTTACGACGAAGGGCAAACATGGCCGGTCAGCAAGACGGTAGACCCAGGGCCGTCGGCCTACAGTGATCTGGTGATTCAGGCCGATGGGCAGATTGGTATCCTGTACGAACGCGGCAACCAGGGCGGTATCGCCTATACCCACTTTACACTGGCCTGGCTGACGGATGGCGCGGATAGCGGTGGAGAGTAAACAATGCGATTAGCGACTTTTACGGAAAATCAACATGAGCGGTTCGGGCTGGTGCTGCCCCACCCGGCCACCGGGGAAGATTGGGTTTTCGACCCCAATGGCGTACAGGCACGGATTACCGAATATGCCTCGCGGGGGACATCCCCCCTGTACGCCAGCCCACCACAGTTCTTCCCAAGCGGGAATGTTCCGGCGTCGCTGGCAGCATTTCTGGCAGGAGGACAGCCCGGCCTGGACAGCCTACGGCGCATGGCCGATTTCCTGACGCGATTTCTCGAACAGTCCGACCCGTATATCCTCACCGGCGCGGGGTTTCCGCTGGCAGCGGTGCAACTGAACGCGCCGATTCCCCGGCCCCGCCTGTTCTTCGGTCTGGTACAGAACAGCCCGACTGCCTGGCGCAGCACCCCCGCCCGAACCCACCTGAACCTTTTCCCGCAGGGACATCAACGCCCGCAGGGTTCGGTAATCGCTCCCGGCGCACCGCTGGTGCTGCCCTTCGCGGAGACGATTACCGGCGGCTGGAATCCCGAACTCGGCGTGATTATCGGGCGGGGCGGGCGTGATATTCCAGTGAGTGAGGCGTTAGCGCATGTGGCCGGGCTGACCATCGTGAGCGACGCAACTTTCGATTATTTCCGGCGGGACTATTTCGCCCAGCAGCCCCCTTACGACTGGTTTGAGGATGCCATGAGTTCGTGGGGCGACAAGAAATCCGATGCCCGCACCCCGATGGGACCCTACCTGGTCACGCTGGACGAAATCGGCAATCCCTACGACCAGCTGATCTATACCCGGCAGTCTGGCCTGCTGCGTGACCGTTCGCATACCGGCGCGATGGCGCTAGGGATCGAGCGCACGATTCACTGGCTGTCGTCGCTGATGACGCTCTATCCCGGTGATGTAATCCACATGGGAACGATGGGCTATGACGGTTCGCCCTACCTGAGCGAATATACTCCGCAGCCTGACGACTACATCGAAAGCGAAATCGAGAAACTCGGCGTGCTGCACAACCCGCTGGTGATTGACCATTCGGAATACGACTGGCGCGACGTACATGACTCGGCACGCACTGTGCATCCCTCGCCAGTAGTGCGCGGACTGATCGCACAGAGACAGGAGCGAGTCACCCCGGCAGAATGGTCGGCGGAAAACGTGCGCCATGTGTGGCTGCTGTTCGGCAATTACGCCGCTGCCGAAGCGCAGGAAGACCTGAAGCCGCGCCCCTACCCACGCTTCCTGTGCGCCCCCAACAGCGTCCTGGCGGCGGATAACGCTCAGGTTGTGATTCCGGAGTCGACGGGGATGATCTGGTTAGGCTGCGAACTGGCGTTTGTAGTCAGCCGCATAGCCCGCCAAGTCCACCGGGAGGATGCCGAGAGTTATATTCTGGGGTATCTGCCGCTGCTTTCGGTCTATGATACGGCTTTTGAGGATAACATTATCGAACCGGCTTCCATGCAGGAGCGCAACTTGCCCAAAGTCTATGGACGCTGGCGCGACGGCTTTAATGTCGTGGGCAACCCAGTAACCAGCGGCAATACCGTTTCCGCCGCGTGTATCGTCTCGCTGGATGGTGTGGGGAGCGTGACCGGCAGTACCGCCGAATATCTTCACGCTGCGCCGGATGTACTGGCTTATATGACGCGATTTATCACGCTGTTTCCGGGGGATGTCATCACGCTCGGACGGCTTGCTGCCCGGTTGGAAGTTCCGCCCGGCACACAGACCACTGGTCTGGCCGAAATCGAAAATCTCGGCCAGGTCACATTTCACATTCAGGATCGGCGGAATCCGGGTTGATCTACAGTGCTGCCAGTGCCTCGAAATCCGTTTCGGCCAGTTGGCGGTGCAATTTTTCGCGCTGGCTGTCACTCAATGGCAGGCGCGGCAGGCGCGGCTCACCCGCCGATTTCCCTAAGAGTCCCGATATAATCTCTTTGAGCGCCCCCTGGAAACCGACACTAATCATGACTTCTAAAACTTTGTTGACGCGAACCTGGGTATCCTGCGCTTCGGCATATTGACCGGCGGCCACATACTGGTGAATCTGCTGGAATGCTCCTGGCATGATGTTCAAGGTAGAGCCAATCGCCCCGGTTGCACCCATCATAGCCCCATACACGCATTCCTCGTCCATGCCGGAAAACATCGTCCAGCGCCCTTCCCCCAGGTCAATAATCTGGCGGAATTCATACATATTCGGCCCGGTGTATTTGCTCCCGCCCAGGTTAGGAATCCCCATCAGGCTCTTCATGAACGCCACCGAATCCAGGTCCGGATTCAGAATATAGGCGAAAAACGGCAGATCGGGAACAGCAGCGGCCAACTGTGTATAGTAAGGCACAATCGTATCCAGCGACGTGTACATCGGGGGAATGATGCTGCTGAACCCGACTACACCGTGCGCCCGTCCGTGCTGCGCCAGGTCAATCGCGTCGTCCACTGAAACCGCGCCCGCGTGCAGGATGACCGGCACACGTCCGTTAATGTGGGGCATCACCGTTTCGACCAGGAGTTTACGCTGGGCAACCGGCATAAAGATGCCCTCGCCAGTTGTCCCGCCCACATAAAACCCGTCTACGCCCTTATCCAGCAGATAATCCACCAGATCGCACAGCACATCCACCTTCACGCTATGATCCGCGTTGCTGGGTGTGACGAGTGCAGGCCATATTCCTCTGAAAACTTGCATGTTTTTTCTCCAGTGAGCCATGCGGCCAGGTTATCTGCTATGGCCGGCGGCACCGATATCACTTGTGATGCCGGAAGGCTCCCCACCTTCTACGGCAGAGCGAATCGTGGTGAGTTCGTGCTGCGCCCCCTGGGCGATAAACAGCGTGTCACCACGAACCGAGACAAAATTAAATCCCCGTTGCACCCAGGCCAACCGGTCTTCCAGTGTGCCGAAGATGAGGTGCATTCCGACAGCGGTCTGGTGTGCCTGACAGGTACGAATAATCCCGTCCAGCGCGGCGATGAACTGTGGATGGTCATACTGTTCCGGGATTCCCAGGGAAATAGACAGGTCATGCGGCCCGACCAGCACCGCATCCACCCCGCCGAAGGCCAGCATATCCGCCAGATTCGCGATTCCCGCCGGGCTTTCGATCATAATGACTAGGAACGCATCCGGGTTATATCCCGGCAGGTAGTCGCGGGTGGCATCGCTGGGGAAAACCCCCGTGTCCAGCGCGGTTTCCAGCGCCTTCCCCTTCAATGGGCGGTACTTCACCGCGCCCACCATCGCCTTAACCTGTTCCCGTGTTTCGACATACGGCACAATAATGCCGTGTGCGCCCGCATCGAGTCCCATCGCCGCTTGTGAGGGCGATATTTCGGGGATACGCAGCAGCGGCGCAATCCCGTAAGCCGCGTAACACTGCGCGGCCCAGGCAATCGTCTCGCGGTTGTTAGGGCTGTGTTCACTATCCATGAACACAAAATCGATCACGCCTAAACCTGCGAAGAAACGCGGCCAGCGCGGTTGCCCATAGCCTTCCACCGCAATCCCATAAACCCGCTTCCCCGCTAGCAATGCTTGTTTCAAGTCACGTCCACGCACAGCATAGCTCCTTTACAGCACGAGACGCGGGTCAATCGCATCACGAATGCCATCGCCAATGAAATTCACACAGAGGACGGTGAGTACCGTCATAACCGCCGGGGGGATCCACATCCAGGGCAGGTTTTGCAGGATATCCAGGTTACGAGCCGATTCGAGCATATTCCCCCAACTCGGCGTTGGTGGCGGCACGCCCAACCCCAGGAAACTCAACCCGGCTTCGGTCAGGATGGCCGAGCCAATGCTGAAAGTAATCAGTGCCACCAATGGCGCGACCACGTTCGGCAGAATGTGGTTCATGATGATGCGCCTGTCCTGCACGCCAATGCAGCGGGCAGCGACCACGAACTCAGACTCCCGGATGGACAGGAACTGCGCCCGCACCAGACGTGCCACCGCCGGCCAACTAAGGCCGCCAATGATAAGAATAATCGCCCACACACTGCGGGGCAGCAGCGCCGCCAGGGTGAGCATAATCACAATACTGGGAAACGTCATCACGATGTCGGTAATCCGCATGATGATGTTATCCACCCAGCCTCGATAAAAACCGGAAACAGCGCCAAGTACCGTCCCAATGGAGGTTGCAATCAGAGTTGCCCCCACGCCCACCGATAGCGAAATCGGCCCACCATTAAGTGTCCGGCTCCAGATGTCGCGCCCGACCCGATCCGTACCGAACCAGTGATCTGCTGATGGCGGCTGCCCCGCTGCCCGCAGGTCAATCTTGTCGTCACCATACCGTTCCAGCACCGGAGCGAATATGGAAACCAGCGCGATCACGGTCAGGACGATGACAGCGGCAATCGCCACCCGGTGCTTGAGGAAGCGCCGCAGGGTGCGGTTCCGCTGTGGGCGGGCATTGGTCAGTTTCAGTTGGGCAACGGCGGCGGCCGGGGATGAGGTATGCGTTTGTTCAGTCATAACGTATCCGAGGATCCACAACAGCATAGGCAACATCGGTCAGGATATTGGCGGCCAGCACAAAGAGCGCAATCACCAGATTGATCCCCATCAGGAGTGGCACGTCACGCCCCTGCACGGCATCCAGATAAAGCGTACCCATGCCCGGCCAGCTAAAGATCGTTTCGGTGAACACCGCCCCCACAACGAGATTGGGGATACTCAGCCCGATCACCGTAATCACCGGCAGAATGGCGTTGGGGACGGTGTGCCGCCAGACCACCCGGCGGTTATACAGTCCTTTTGCCCGCGCTGTGTTGATGTAATCCGAGCGAATGACTTCCAACATGCTGAACCGCATATACCGCATAAATGAAGCAATATAGTTGAGACTCAGCACCAGACTAGGCAACAACAAGTGGTGAATAGTGGTTGCCAGTGTCGGCTCACTGTCTACCGGGCGCATCCCGCCCGAAGGGAACCAGCCCAACTCGATCGAAAACACGAGCAGCGCCAGGATACCCAGGATGTAAGCCGGGGTTGAGATACCCAGGAATGAAACACCGGTTAAGGAAAAGTCCCAAAAAGAGTATTGCCGCAGCCCGGTGAACACCCCCAGCGGCACCCCTACCACAATCCCGATAGTGAGCGCCGTACCCATCAGGAGCAGACTGGCACTGAAACGCCGCGAAATGACCTCACTGACCGGGCGGCCATCTGTGAAGCGAAAACCCAGGTCGCCTTGCAACACATTACCCAGCCAATTGACATACCGGAGCGGCGCGGGCATATCGAGTCCGAAGCGGGCGCGGACCGCGTCCAACTGTTCGGCAGACATCTGAATTTCTGGGCTGATGAAATAGTCGGCCACGTCGCCGGGCGCGATTTCGGTCAGCGCAAAAATAATCATCGTGACGCCGAGAAGAACAGGTATCGTAACAAGAATTCTACGCGATAAATATTTTAGCATTGAGTAAATCCGGTACGGCTAAAGGGCGATCCGAAGACCGCCCTCGTGTTGAGAAAACTAACGATTACTCACCCACCGACCATAGTTCGGCGTGGTCTTCGTATGGGCCGCCACCGGCTGCCGGGAACCAGTAGAAGTCAACCAGGCTGTTGGCCGCTGTGCCAAAACGGGTCGCAGTCCACATATAGCCTTCCAGCGCGTGTTCATTCTGGAATTTGCAAATGTCCTGCAGGTATCCCAGGTAGGCATCGGCGTCAGCTTCCACGCGAGCCGCGTCAATCAGCGCCTGCAGTTCAGGGAACGACTCGCCTTGCAGCGGCAGACCGTCCGTCGTCGGCTGACCACCTGGCTCATAGAACGCGAACGGGAAGTTGCCGACGTTCACGCCCACACCACGATAGGAAATATCCCAACCTTCGCCAGTGTAGAAGTACGAGTTATAAGTCGGCACATCCTGAGTCAATGGCAGAACATTGACGCCAATCTGGGCCAGGAACGCCTGCTGCGCCGCGAGCGCGTCCAGGTGGAACTGGCTGCTATAGTACGTCGCAATCTCGAATGCCTGGCCGGCGTCATAGCCCGCTTCCTGGAGCAGTTGCTGGGCGAGTTCCGGGTTGTAGGCGTAGTCATTCAGTTCGGCAGCATCCGGCCACATCGCCGGGAACGGGGAGATACACGGTACGACCTGCGCTGTCCCTTGAAGCACTGTCTCAGTGATCGCCTGCCGATCAATGGCATACAGGAATGCCTGGCGCACGCGCTCATCCTGGAACGCCGGGTTACGAAGATTGAAGATGAAATAGTTCGTCACGCCCGATGGCCCGGCATAGGTCTGATATTTGCCTTCGGCCTGCAGGCGCAGCGCGACATCGCCGCTGGTATAGGTGAATTGGATTTCGCCACTTTCCAGCGCCAGCACCGCCGAGGTTTCATCCTCGAAATAGCGGTTAATCAGGTGATCCAGCTTCGGCGCACCATTCCAGTAATTCGGGTTCGGCACCAGCGACCAGAACTGATCCGCAACGTATTCTTCGTGCATGAACGGCCCGGTGCCAATCGGGTTGGTGAAGAACCAATCCAGATTCTGGTAATCCGCCGGGTTGATGTCACCCAAAGCGTGCTGTGGCAGCACCCACGCGAAAATCATGAAGAAGGGCAGACGCGGATTCGGCTCGGTCAGCGTAATTTCTACCGTGAGATCATCAACTGCGACAATCGAAACCACATCTTTGGGATCAAGCTGCGAGAACGCCGGGAAGCTCGTCCCTGCTTCGGGATTCAGCGCCAGTTCCAGCGAAAACACCACATCAGCCGCGGTGAAAGGTTCGCCGTCATGCCACAGGACACCTTCGCGCAGCTTGAATGTCCACACCGTCGCGTCTTCATTGGACGACCATTCCGTCGCCAGTTGCGGGGTGAGTGCGCTCATATCCGCGTTCCAACTAATCAGCGGACTCCAGATTTTGGAAAGCCAGGTACGTCCGGCTGTGTCGAAAAACGGAATTACATGAGGCGCGCCACCTGGCCCCACATCAAATGCACCGATCAAGGTGCCGCCACCACCACCTTCCTGGGCGGTAACTGGGACGAGAATCAGCAGCAACACGATGCACAGCAGAAATCCTACAGTTTTTTTGTTCATGAAAGAGTCTCCTTGCAAAATTGATCTTATGGTATTAATCCCTGGCCTCAACGGTCTGAATGATGGCGACTTCTCCCTTCTACTCAACGGATCTTCAGAGCAGGTCAAATTATCAATAGCGGACTCACCGGCTGACAGCAAAACCGAGTTTGTTTGAGATCATGTCGGCAGCCTTACACACGGACTGCCCCAGGTCTGGTACACGGTCAGCGGTAATCTGAGTCTGTGGCCCGGAAATGCTAAGGGCGGCGACAACCTGCCCGGTATAGTCACGGATCGGCGCAGCAACGCAGCGCACCCGTTCACCGGTTTCGCCATTGTCAACGGCATAGCCGCGTTCCCGTGTGCGTTGCAGTTCCTGCCGCAACACATTAACCGACGTAATCGTAGTTTCAGAAAACGATCTAAGACCCCGCCGGTTGACAACATCCTCATACCAGAATTCTTCCGGCAGGTTGGAAAGCATCACTTTGCCGAGGGCGGTGCAATGCGCCGGGGCGCGTTTACCGATTCGCGTATACATGCCCTGCGTACGCAGCCCTTCAACACGCTCGATATACACAATTTCGCCTTCGTTCAGCACCGCGAGGTGAACCGTCTCCCCCACGCGATCCATCAGCATTTTCATGATGGGCATCGCTTGAATACCGAGGTTAAGCTGTTCGATCACCGCGCCACGCAGTTGCAGGATGTGAACGCCAAGCGTGTATTTGTTCGTTTCAGGATTTTGTTCGACATAGCCCAGCTTGAGCAACGTGGCGAGCAGGCGGTGGGTGGTTGCAAGAGGAAGATCACTTCGCTGGGCAATTTCGGAAATACCGAGATAATAATCCGCATTGCCCAGGATTTCTATAATCTTAAAAGCCCGCTCGATGGTCTGAACTGCTTTTGTCATCAATAGACTTCACTACAAAGAACGTATTTTGTCCTTACAGTAGCACCAGATATTTCCGCAAGTCAATCATATTTTCCGAACAGTGGAAACATTTTCCTAAGAATAGCGATTGAGGAAGAATCCCCTCCCGGTGCAAACATACAGCTATTGGCAAGAATGGGACTGTTCCTGGCGGCATTGTGCACACTGTCCGTAGATTGCCATGTGATCCACACGCACCTCAAAACCGTAGTCTCGACTGAGCTGCTCTCGTAGCGGAACAAACGCGGCATCTTCAATGGTGATGGTTGCTCCGCAGGTTAAACAGATTAAGTGGTGGTGGCAGGGATCACTCATCAGAGCGTAGACAATCCCGGTTTGCCCCATATCCGTCTGCGAAACCCACCCCAAATCCTTCAACCACTGTAATATCCGGTAGACGGTGGTATCGCTCACCGGATGGGCAGGATTTTGCGCCTGAATATGGCCCTGAATGTCGTTGATCGTCAGGTGTTCGTGCGTGTGGCCTAATGCGTCAATCACCAGGCGGCGTGACAGGGTGATTCGCTCCCCTCTGGCCTGAATCTGCTCAATGATGGTCGTGGTATCCATCGCCTTACCTTTGCATTCTGGTTGCTAATGTCCCCCAATCCAAGTATAATCCAGAATTAGATATATAATAGATTACAGATGTAAGATATTACAACAAAGGCTGTGAGATGTTTCCAACATTCCTGGCAATGCACATTCCCGACGGTTTTCTCAGCGTGCCGGTTTCTATATTCGGGTGGGTTTTATTTATCGTCTTGCTGGGTATCGCGCTCCGGCAAACGCAAAAACAGCTTGGCGAACGCCAGATTCCCTTAATGGGTATCCTGGCGGCCTTCGTTTTCGCGGCACAGATGCTCAACTTCCCGGTTGCCGGTGGCACGTCCGGGCATCTTCTCGGCGCGACGCTGGTCGCCATCTTCCTCGGCCCCTGGGCGATGGTGCTGGTCATGGCGAGCGTCATCGGAGTCCAGGCTGTCGTGTTTCAGGACGGCGGTTTGCTGGCGCTGGGCTTCAACGTGGTCAATATGGGCATCATCAGCGGATTGGTGGGCTACACCGTCTACACCGGGATGAGAGGCCTGCTGGGACGCACGCCAACCGCCGGACTGGTGGGCGCGGGGGTCGGTGCCTGGCTGGGGGTGGTGGTCGCGTCCATCGCCACCGCGCTCGAATTGGCCGTATCCGGCACATCCCCGCTGAACATCGCTCTGCCGACGATGATCGGCGTCCATATCCTGATCGGCCTGGGCGAGGCGCTCATCACGGTGGCAGCAGTCGCCTTTGTCCGCCAGACCCGCCCGGATTTACTCGATCACACGGCAGCCAACCGGGGGTCACGCTGGGTTGCGGTGGGACTGGTGATTGCGCTGGCGCTGGCGTTTGCTTCCCCGCTGGCAAATCCCAACCCGGATGGCCTGGAACGAGTAGCGGAAGATCAGGGTTTTCTCGATAAGGCCGAAGAACCGGCCTACACTCTGCTCCCGGATTACACCGTCCCCTTTATCCAGAGTGAGACCTTCACCACGATTGCCGCTGGCGTCATCGGTGTGCTGCTGGTCGGCGCGATGGGATTCGGCATGGGCAAACTCGCCAATCACCAACCGGCAAAGCGGGCGCACTCACCTGAACAGTCCGTTTCCGGTTAGCGCCTGTGAACCCTGTGAACGCCGCGAACCCGTTTTCACAGCACGCCGCGCCGGTAGACAGTCCTTTGCAACGTCTGGATGCGCGGGTGAAGGTGGTTGCGGCGCTCCTGTTGATCCTCGGTATCCTCCTGACTCCCGATTCGGCCTGGGTAGCCTACCCGTTACTCTGGACGCTGATTGGCGTTCTGGCCGCCATCGCCCGGGTGAGCGCGTGGCGACTGAGCCGGTTAGCCGGGGTCGCGCTGCCGTTCGCGCTGGTCGCGGTGACGCTGCTCTTCACCACGCCGGGACGCCCGATCACGGCGCTGGCCGGGCTGGTCATCACCGATGCCGGTCTCGCCCGCTTCATGGGTATTGTGCTGAAGAGCTGGTTAGCGATGCACGTCGCGCTGCTGCTGTCGCTCACAACCGATTTCAACGATCTATTGGACGCCCTGGCGCACATGGGCGTCCCCGCAACGCTGGTGGCGATTATCGGCTTCATGTATCGCTATCTGTTCACCCTGAAAGACGAAGCCGAACGGCTGCTCCGTGCCAGAGCCGCCCGCAGCGGCGTGATGCCCGGCCTTCGCCCCGGCGGGAGTCTGCTGTGGCGGGCGCGGGTGGCGGGCGGGATGGTCGGCAATCTCTTTTTACGCAGCTACGAACGCAGCGAACGGGTGTATGCCGCGATGCTGGCACGCGGCTATAATGGCCGTATGATACGACACGAACCCGTGCCGCTCACCTGGCGGGCGATCAGCCTGGGAGCTATCCCGGTGGTGACGGTTATCCTGATTCAAATCATAGTGAGATGGTGATGCCCGAAACACACCCTGCACCCGACATTGAAGTCCACAACCTCACCTTTCACTACCCTGACGGCCATCCCGCGCTACGGGACGTGGGATTCTCTATTGCCCCCGGTCAGAAAGTGGCGCTGGTGGGCGCAAATGGGAGTGGCAAGTCCACGCTGCTGCTCTTGCTCAACGGCGTGCTGCGGGCCAGCGCCGGGACGATTTCGATCTGCGGGCTGCCGCTGTCGGACAAAACCATCCCGCAAATCCGCGCCTGGGTCGGGCTGGTGTTCCAGAACCCCGACGACCAGCTTTTCTCGCCGCGTGTCTACGATGACGTGGCTTTCGCAGCCCGCTACATGGGACTGCCTGAACCCGCCGTGCAGGAACGAGTCGCCCATGCGCTGGAACAGGTTGGCATGGCGGCCTACGCTGACCGGGTGTCGTATCATCTGAGCGTGGGCGAAAAGAAGCGTATCGCCCTCGCCACCGTCCTCACGATGGATACCCGCATCCTCGCCTTGGACGAACCGTCAGCGGGACTCGACCCGCGCGCCCGCCGCGACCTGATGCAACGCCTGAAAACCTTCGCGCAGCAAACCCTGTTCATCAGCACCCACGACATGCGGCTGGCAGCCGAACTGTGCAGCCACGCCATCGTGCTGAATGCCGGTGAGATCGTCGCCAACGGGCCGGCGGAAACCATCCTCTATGACCGCGAACTCATGGAGCGGCACGGCCTCGAGACGCCCGAATGAGGGAAAACCCAGAGTATCAATGCACTGCGCACCGACGGCGGTCATCTCGCCACCCAAACCAAAACGGAACACACGATAAAATCACCGGACGGGCGATCACGACTACACTGTCGGCTGCCATTTCCCCTGGATAAGCGTTGCCTCGGAGTCGCCCTGCCAGGGCGGCATAGTGACGCAAATGAACTTCAAATCGGCGTCCCCGACATTCCGGTACTGAAATTTCGTCCCCACCGGAATATCAATCGAGACGCCGGGAACCAGGGTCGTGACACCGCTCTCTGCCCCATCATCGCGCCAGATTTCCCCGTGTCCCTCCAGGATGTACCAGAACTCGCTGACGGTGGCGTGTACCGTCGCCCGGTTGATCTGACGTGGCGGGACGGTGCTGTGGATCATATCGCCGGTTGGACCGTGCATCAGGTAACGGATGTCCGCGCCCGCTGGTGATTTCGCCTGGGGATGTTCGGGAAACATCGTGGTTTTCATTTTACTGCCCTCCGTGAAGATACCTATACGAGCATGATTTCCCTGTCTTTATTTTACAGTACAGGGATCATTTCAGGGGCAGACTCCCCCCAATATGCTACAATTCAACCAGGGCGGTAAGCACGTCGCCAATAGGGGGAATTGATGCGGATTTTGCGGGTTGCTATTGTCACATTACTGCTGGTATCTACACTGGCACTAATCATCTACTTGGTGGCTATACCACAGGTAGGCATCGCGCTAATTGTTGCCATTATTGGCCTTCCTATAGAACTGATTACACTTATGGATGAACTTCGCGGCCAGTCCACCGCCGAATCATCTCCCATACTCACCTATGACCAACAATTGCGCCGGGCGCTGATCGAGAATGTGCGCCGGACGTGGATTGACGGCGTACTGAAAGACGCACTGCGGGACGCCCAGTTCGATATTGGCCTCAAGACCGCGCCAGAACAGGCCGGGGATTCGGCGGGATATACTGGTTACACCATTCCACAGGCCAAAACGCCACAGCCCACAGGCGGTTTCTTGCAGAATCTCATGCGGCTGGTTAGGCATGACGAACAACAAGCTCCACAGACCATCCCCAATAATCCTGAAACGATTGCCCAGGTTTTCCATGATGTGGGAGGCAAACTGCTCATCCTGGGCGAACCCGGCAGCGGGAAATCGGTGCTGCTGTTGCAACTGGCCGAAAAACTGCTGGATGAAGCCGAAGGACGCGATACCTGGCCTCTTCCGGTTGTTCTCAATCTCTCCATCTGGGCGGTGGGGCGCAAACCGATTCATGAGTGGGTGATCGAAGAATTGAGACGCTCGCCCTATGGACTGAAGAAGAAACAGGCAGTGGAACTGGTCAAAAACAAGCGGCTGATCTTCCTGCTGGATGGCCTGGATGAAGTCGCCGAAGCGCACCGCCGGGACTATCTGGACGCCGTCAACATCTTCATGACTGCCGGTCATAAAGTTGCACTATGCAGCCGCACGGCGGAATACGAGGCACTCAAAGCGAAGTTGGCGACACACAACGCCATCGAAATACAGCCCCTGACCCCGGCAGAAGCCGAAGGCTACCTTAAACAGCGTATCCCACCAGAGACAATAACCGCCATCCTGGATATGCTCAGGCAGGATAACGAAGTTTGGCGGGAAGCCCGCAAACCGGTGTTCTTAAACATTTTAATCGCTACCTACTATGATCGAGACGCGGTAGCAGTGACCGCCTTTATCCAACCCGTTGATACAACCATCCAACAGGTGCAACACCTTATCATCGAACCGTACATTGACCGCCAGTTGCAAACTGCCCCGGTTGATGACACTGTTCGCCCCTATACCCGTGACGAAACTGAAGATTGCCTTGGATGGCTGGGCTGGCATATGCAAGGACATGAACAAACCACTTTTTACGTGAAAGAATTGCACCGTGATTGGTTGCCAGGTCGCAAATGGCTCTATGATGTGCTGCGTTTGACCATTCCTGGATTGGTTATTGGACTACTTTTCGGGCTGCTTTCCGGGCTACTTTACGGGCTGCTTTTCGGGCTGTTTGCTTGGCATTATTACGGGTTGGTTGGCGGACTGGGTATCGGGCTGATTGCTTGGCTGGGTATCGGGCTGTTTGCTTGGCTGATTAGCGGGCTGTTTAGCGTGCCGATTGCCTGGTTGGTTGGCGGGCCGGTTGTTGGATTGGTCAGCGGGTTGTTTGATAAGCTGGATGGCACCAATTTACCAGTTCAGCGATCACGAATTAATCAGGGTTCTCGGGATAATCTGGTTGCCGGAGTGGTTGTCGGGCTGATTTACGGGCTGGGTGCGGGGCCGGATATCGGGCTGGTTTATGGGCTGGGTGTCTGGTTGGTTGCCTTGGTAGTTGGTGCCTTCAAACACATTACCCTGCGGATTGTACTGTGGCGGAGTGGCGTCGCACCAAGGCGGTTTGACCACTTTTTCGCCTATGTCAAAGACCGGCGGCTCATGCGGCAGGTGGGCGGCGGCATGATCTTCATCCATCGTTATATTCTGGAGTATTTCGCCGACCAGTACCAACCGACGCCAGAGGAGCAGCGCACCTCTACACCCTCATCCTAAATCCTTCTCCCTCAGGGAGAAGGACTTGGCACACGGAGAGACCGTTTTTCTCCCCTCGCCCTGAGGGAGAGGGGCCGGGGGTGAGGGTTTCAGCTTTTCCGCAGTTTTCACCCCGATTCTATGCTAGACTCGAAGCATGACCACCTATGCAGAAGTCGCCATCAACGCGCCGGTACGCGCCACCTTTGATTACCACATCCCCCCCCACCTGGAAGGCCTGATCGCCCCCGGACACCTGGTGCAGGTTGCCTTTGGCACGGCGCAGCAGTTTGGCGTGGTGTTGGCGCTGCACGACACCAGCCCGATTCAGACCACCAAACCCATCCGCGAACGGCTCGACCCGCGCCCGGTGCTGACTCCGCAGCAGATCAGCCTCGCCCGCTGGTTGAGCGCAACGACCTTCGCCCCGCCGGGGGACTGTGTGTGGCTGTTCCTGCCGCCCGGCTTCACCGGCCAGCGTGACATGCAGGTAACGCTGGTAGCCGACTCCCACCGCGACGACCTGACCGAGCAAAAACTCATCCACCTGCTGCAACGGCGCGGGATGCTCACCGGACGCCAGATTCACCGTTCAATGGGCGGAGAGGAGGACTGGCACAAGGCGCTCGAACGCCTGGCGAAAGCGGGCGTTGTCACCATTGAACGGGTGTTAGCCGCGCCGCGCACCCGCCCCAAACTCATCCAGACCGCCGGGTTAGCCATCCACCCCAATCAGATTCCGCACGTCGCCCGCCACCTGGGACGCGATTCCCGCCAGGCCGATATTCTGGAAGTACTGGCCGCCCTGCCCGCTGACCGCCCCACCGTCGCCATCGTCCTCGATACCGCCGAAGCCAGCCGGGGGCCGCTCGATAAACTGGCCGCAGCCGGGCTGGTGACGATTCACCGCGATACCCGCCCGCACACCGTCTCGCTGGCGGTTCCGCGTGAGGCCGTGCCGGAGACGCTGCTTGACCTGCGCGACGGGCATAAGCAGCTGCACATTCTCCAGGTGTTAGCCCGCGAATCCGAGCCGATTGATGTCAGTTGGATTGACGCCCAGACCGGCGCGACCCTCAACGACCTCAAACAGTTGGAAGAGGATGGCCTGATCTTCCTGGCGGAAAAGCAAACGTGGCGCGACTCGCTGGCCGAACGTGATTTCGTCCCCACCGTCGCCCCACCCCTCACCCCGGAACAGGCCGCCGCCTGGGAGCAGGTCAGCGCTGCGATCAAAGGGTGGATGTGGGAGGACGTGCCGCACGTCGAGCCGGGCAAAAACCCCAACTATTTCCTGCTGCACGGCGTCACCGGCAGCGGCAAAACCGAAATTTACTTGCGGGCAATTGAACTCACACTGGCGCAGGGCAGACAGGCTATTTTCCTCGTGCCGGAAATCGCGCTGACCCCCCAGACGGTACGACGGGTGGCGGCGCGATTCCCCGGTCAGGTGGCGGTTGTCCACAGTGGCCTGAGCGACGGCGAACGCTATGATACCTGGCGGCGGGCGCGTGAAGGGCTGATTTCGGTGGTCGTCGGGGCGCGTTCGGCGCTGTTTACGCCGCTGCCGGATGTCGGGCTGGTGATTCTGGACGAAGAACACGACCACAGTTACAAGCAGTCGCCGCCGATTGGGATGCCGTATTACCACGCCCGCGCTGCCGCCGAGGAGATGATGCGCCAGAATCACGGCGTCCTGCTGTTGGGCAGCGCCACGCCCGACGTGGAAACCATGCACCGCGCCATCTGGGAAGATATGCAGTTGATCCGCCTGCCCTCGCGCATCATGGGCCACCGCGAGCGCATTTTAGAGCAGTCCGAACGGGAGGGCGTAGCCGCCCGCTACCACCCGACGGACGCCAGCGACGCCCTCATGATTGACCTGCCGCCAGTGGATGTCGTGGACATGCGCGACGAACTGCGGGCGGGGAATACCAGCATTTTCAGCCGGGCGCTGCAAACCGCGTTGGGCGACGTGCTGGCGAAGCGTGAACAGGCGATTCTCTACCTCAACCGGCGCGGCACATCCACCTATGTCTTTTGCCGGGACTGTGGCTACGTGGCGACTTGCCCGCGCTGCGATACCCCCCTCACCTACCACCGCCACGACACGGCGCTGCACTGTCACCGCTGTGATTACCAGACTCCGCCCCCGTCCATCTGCCCGCAGTGCGGCTCGAAGCGCATCAAATTTTTCGGCGCGGGGACGCAGCAGGTCGAGCAGGCCATCACCGAAATGTTCCCCGGAGTGCGTGTGCTGCGCTGGGACGCGGACACCGCCACTAATGCGGCGGCGCACGAAGCCTACTTACAACGTTTCATGGAACGCGGCGCAGATGTGTTGATCGGGACACAGATGGTCGCTAAAGGACTGGACTTGCCCCTGGTGACGCTGGTCGGAGTCGTTTCCGCCGATATGGGGCTGGCGCTGCCGGACTTCCGCGCCGGGGAGCGGGTGTTCCAGTTGTTGACCCAGGTCGCCGGGCGGGCTGGCCGCGGCTTACGCGGCGGGAAGGTCGTCCTGCAAACCTACCAGCCAGGGCATTACGCTGTCGCCGCCGCCTCAGCGCACGACTACAACACCTTCTACGGGCGGGAAATCGCCTATAGGCGTGATATGGGCTACCCGCCGTTTCGCTCCCTGATTCGCGTATTGTTCCGCTTCCCCAGCGACGCGCAGGCCAAATCCGAGGCTGAACGCTGCGCCACAATCTTGCAAGGCCGGATCGCCAAACTCGACATGACCGGCACGGAGATGATCGGCCCCGCACCGTGTTTCTTCAACCGGATTAACGACGTGTATCACTGGCATCTGTTCCTGCGCGGGCCAAACCCGGCAGCGGCCTTCCAGGGGATAGACATCCCGCGCGGCTGGTATGTGGATATTGACCCGGTAGAGGTATTGTAGGGGCAGGGCCTGCCCTGTCCGTCCGCCACCCCACGAATCCCCCACTATCAACGGGAAAGACCGGAACGCCTCTCGCATAATCCCCCGGAATGCGCTAGATTTAAGGGCTGGAATTACAAAATAACGGCAGGAGTAAGAACCTATGGCATGGCGAGTGCATAGACCACGCCGCCTGATGATCCTGGTATGGGCGCTGCTCATTCCAGTGCTGGCGGCCTGTAACCTACTGACCACTTCGGATAACAGCGGCCCGACCACCGTACAGATCACTGGTGCGCCGGTGGTGCGGATAGCTGCGCCGCTGCCCAATTCCACCTTTCTGGAAGGGGTGACGGTCAACATTCAGGCGCAAATCACCAACGCCGGGGCGGACATCAACCGCGTTGAGGTTGTGGTGGATAACACGATTGTGGCGACCCTGACCTCCCCTAACACAGCCGGCGCGGCGGCCTTCAGTATCACACAGTCCTGGCCCGCAGTCGGGAACGGCCAGCACGTCATCGCGGTGACGGCCTTCCGTGCCGATGGCAGCAGCAGCGCACCGGCTACCGTCAACATCAATGTGGTCGCCCAGGGCGCCCAGGTTCAGCCCGCGTCCGCGACTCCGGTCACGAATACCCAGCCCACCACCGGCACCGGTGGCGTACAGCCCACGGCTGACACCGGGGGACAGGCCAACCTGCCCCAGCCCACCACACCGCCGCAGCCGACGAATCCGCCCGAACCAACGGCTGTCCCGCCCACCAGTACGCCCAGCAATCCCATTGCCACCTTTAACCAGGGCGCGAATGTCCGCAGCGGCCCTAGCACCCTGTTTAACCCGCCCATTGGCAGTTTCGCGGCGGGCGCAACAGCGGATGTCCTGGGTGTGACCCCGGCGGGAGACTGGTACAAGATTCGCTACTATAACAGCGATGGCTGGGTATTCGCACAACTGATTACTGTCTCCGGCGATACATCGCGCATCCCGGTAGACGCTGGCCCGCCGATTCCAACGCTAACGCCTGTACCACCAACACCCGTTCCGGTTACGCCTACCCCCGTCACCAGCGCCAACCTCACGTTTGCGGGGTCGCCATCGGTCAGCCCGCACCCGCTGCGCTGCAACGAGACCGCCACGATTAAATTTACGATCACCAACAACGGCACGACGGCGACCAACGCTGGCGGTTCGGTCAGTGTTCGGGACATCCTGGTTTCTTCCGGCGCGGTGTTGGTGGATGCGCCCGCCCCCGGTTTCGGCATCTTGCAGCCGGGCGAAAACACGGGAGAAGCAGTTGTACCGATTACGGTAGGTGTCAACTACGCCGAAGCGCACAAGATCGTGATTACCATTGATTCAGGCAATGCGGTGGCGGAAACCAACGAAGGCGACAATGTCTACGAAACCACCTACGTTCTGGATAAGGCCGGTTGCCCGTAATGACCCTGGTGCTTCACCAAGATGGAGAATATAGGGGAGCGCCAATGTGCGCTCCCCCTAGCTACCGGGTCGCCCCTACCGAATCCCCCTGAAATGAGGGATTTGTAGGGGCGCAATACATTGCGTCCGCGCGTCGAATCACCGCGCTGCCAGAGAACGAAATACGGGTTTTAAAAGTATTATGTGATGTATCAGACACGAGGGAGGGGAAATCCCATGACCACTTTACAGGAAAAAGTCGCCGTCGTCACCGGAGCCAGCCGGGGAATCGGGAGGGGGATCGCAATCGAACTAGCGAAACGCGGCGCGTCCGTTGTCATCAACTACCACAGCAGCCCGGACGCCGCCAACGAAGTCCTCGCCGCTATCACCGAGGCCGGGGGAACCGCAATGGCTTTCCAGGCGGATGTCAGCACCGAGGACGGCGCGAACGCCCTTCTCAAAGCGGCGGTAGATGCCTACGGCAAGGTAGACATCCTGGTCAACAACGCTGGAACCACCCGCGATAACGTGATTATGATGATGAAGGCCGATGACTTCGACACCGTCCTCAATACCAATCTGCGCAGCGCCTGGCTCTGCTCCAAAGCGGCGGTACGCGGCATGATGCGTAAACGCTACGGGCGCGTCATCAACATCACCAGCGTCAGCGGCGTCAGCGGCCAGGCCGGGCAGACCAACTACAGCGCCAGCAAAGCCGGGATTATCGGCCTGACCAAAGCCCTCGCGCGGGAAGTCGGGACACGTAATATCACCGTGAACGCGGTTGCGCCCGGGTTCGTCCTCACCGATCTCACCAAAGACCTGCCGGAAGACCTGATTAACCAGATGATTCCGCTGATTCCGCTGGGGCGTTGGGCGACGATTGAAGAAGTCGCCTATGCAGTGGCATTCCTGGCTTCCGACGAGGCCGCCTGCATCACCGGGCAGGTGTTGAACGTGGATGGCGGCATGATTATGTAGGCGGGTTGGCGGTCAGTTACTACCATGACCTCACGGACAATCTGGCGGCAACTGCGAAACCCGGCATCCCCCCACCCCCTGGCACGGCGGGTGCTGAAAGAACGGGCACGAATCGCCTATCCTCCATTCGGGCCGGGGCTGCAATTGCTATGTGGATTCATGCTGTGTATTTCCATGCTCTCGCCGGTGGGGATCATCCTCATCGGCCTGGGCTTGTTCCTGGTCATCAACAGCACCGCCTATACCCTCGCCTGGGTCGTCAGCATCAGCGGACGGATTGCGCGTGTGCGCGCAGACGATCAGTATACGCTCATCAGCGCCACGCCGCCCGGCAAACTCGGCGTCCATTGGGCGGTTTGCACCGGCATCCTGCACCGCAGCAGTCGCTTTGACCGGATTCACCGGCTGATTCAACTGCTGCTTGGCACGATACTGGCACTCGTCATCATCGTGACATTGATAACGCTCTCCGAAGAATCCACATCAAACTCGCGCTTCATACGCAGCATGACTGTCCTCGCCAATTTTTCACTGCTACTACTGGTGATCTATGCCGACCACATCCAATCTATTGTTTTGGGCTGTCTGGCGGGGATGCTCGCGCCGCTCTACGTGTATCGCCCGATAGACGCCCGTTTCGCGGCAGGGGTATTTTATCTGCTGGTACAGTGCGTCAGTTACCTGCTGGCGCTCATGATCGCTGGGAGCGGCGTCAACGGGCTGTTCGGAAATTCCGACCAAATTCTGTTGGTGAGCCTCCTGCGGGTTGCACTGTTTGTCGGTATCCGTGAAGGGTTCGTCGTTTTGCTTTGGTACTGGCTGCTCCAGAAAAGCGATTCTTCCCCGGAACAGCCGTTTGCACAGTCCGGAGTCTCCGCTTCATGATTACCCGGCGCGTCTGGCGGGCGCTCCTCGACCCGCCCGGCGTACACCCCTTGTTTCACCGGATCGTGCTGCTGCCCCCCAGCGTGCCGCGCCATTACTTCACGCTGGCAAATGCCATTGTCAACCTCGTGCTGGGCGTCGGCAGCCATCTCCCCACCCTGCTGCTCCTCCTCATGCCGTTGATTCTTCTCATTCTTGGCGTGGCCTACGGCCTGGACTGTGCACTGCGCATCAGTACGGCGATTGCCCGTTCCCATGAAGACGACACCTACGCCCTGCTGGCGCTCACACCGGGAGGCGCGATTGAGGCGAGTTGGGCGCTGTGTGCCAGCACGTTGTACCGTAACCGGGACTTCAGCCGCCTGCGGGCAACCGTCAACGGCACACTGATTGTCGGGCTGGTCCTCACGCCGGTAATCGCCCTGTTTTCGATTCTCTTCGCCACCGGCCTCACCGGACGCTTCCTGACCATGTTGGACGTGTTCACCAATTTCGTGAACTTGCTCACGGTACTGGCGGTGCTGTACCTGGAATACGTGCAATCCACCGTCCAGGGCGTCCTGGTCGGGATGCTCATCCCCACCTACGTGCAGAACCGGCTGGACGCCAATATTTTCGCGCTGCTGACCTTCCTCCTGTTGCAAATTGCCGTTTACGCGGCATTTCTACTGCTCGGCTTCACACTGCTCCCCATCCTGCTCGACAGCCTCGCCCTGGACATAGGATGGGTAACAATGCTACTGGCTGCACTGCGAGTCGGCCTGTTCTACGGAATCCGTGAGGCGGTCATTGCCGGGGTATGGTGGCGGCTGATGACGCGGCTCAACACCTCCCTGAGCGAGTTCACCCTGGTTTCCCGCCCAATGCGATCATAAGGCCGTCGTTTACGAACCGGGCGTTGGCGTCGGCAGCGAGGACTCAAAATAGTCTCTGATCTCCTGGATTTCCGGCGGTAAAACCACACCTAACGCTTCGGCTTCATCAAAATCAGCCACCGTCTGGCGGAAATACTGCAATTGGAGCGTACGGTCTGTTTCATGCCGTCCCCGATTATAATAGGTTCCACCCCGACTATAATAGGCAGCGGCATGGGTTGGGTTAAGAACAATCGCTTGATCAAAATCGTTGATTGCCTGTCTGTATTTGCCTGAATTACCATAAGCCAATCCCCGATTATAGAAGGCATCTGCATTTGTAGAATCAAGAGCAATCGCTTGATCGAAATCATTGATCGCCTGTTCATAATTACCTAAGCTCAAGTAGGCTATCCCACGACCTTGGAAGACGCGTGTATTTGCTGGGTTAAGAATAATCGCTTGATCAAAATCGTTGATTGCCTGTTCATACTCACCTAAGTTCAGGTAGGCCACCCCACGATTATTGAAGGTATCTGCGTTCGTCGAATTGAGAGCAATCGCCTCATCATAGTTGTGAATTGCCTGCTCATACTCACCTAAAAGATAATACGCCAATCCCCGATCATGGAAGGCGTCTGCATTTGTAGGATTAAGAGCAATCGCCTCATCAAAGTCCCGGATCGCCCTTTCATAATGACCTAAATCGCTGTAAACCCGCCCACGACCATAAATGGCAAGTTCACTCGCTGGATCAAGGGCAATCGCCTGGTCAAAATCGCGGAGTGCCTGCTCATACTCATTTTGGGCGTAGTAGGCCCGGCCACGACCATAGAATACCATAGCATTGGCCGGATCAAGGATGATCGTCTGGTCATAATCGCTAATTGCCCGCCCGTACTCGCCTAAAAAGTAATAGGCCGAACCACGATCATAAAAGGCAGCGGCATTTGTAGAATCAAGGGCAATCGCCTCCGTAAAATCACTAATCGCCTTTGTATATTCGCCTAGTTCAGTGTAGACCAATCCGCGACCATAGAATACCCAAGTATTCGCAGGATCAAGGGTAAGGGCTTCGTCCAGATCACGAAGCGCCTGTTCGTACTCGCCCAAATGATAATGGGCCTCGCCGCGTCCGAAGATTGCATCCGTGTAGGTCGGGTATAGGGTAGACACCTGATCTAAGTCATTCAGCGCCTGCTCATATTCTCCCAGGTTTCCATAAGCTATCCCACGATAATATAAAGCGTCAGCATGATTTGGGTCGAGGGCAATCACCTCATCATAGTTGTGAATCGCCTGTTCATACTCGCCTAAAAGATAATAAGCCGAGCCACGACCATAAAGAGCATAAATGTTAGCCGGGTCAAGCGTGGCCGCCTGGTCGTAGTTCAGAATCGCCTGCTCGTAATCCTCCAGACTAGCGTAAACATCCCCGCGTACCCGGTATATCGCGGCGCTGTCGGGGTACTGTGCCACCAGTTCATCTACACGGCGGATAATCTGCTCCGGGGTGACGGCGCTATCCTGGAACAGTGCGACTATCTCCGCCTCAGCCGCTTGCATGTCCAATACTGATGAAGTCGGCGTACTCTCCGGGGTCGCCTCCGGTTCATCCTGCGCCATCACCAAAGATGCCCCCAACACTATCGCCAGCAGCGCGACCAGCTTCCACCGTCTTGATTGCATATTGGATACTCCTCTGCTTCACTGCTGCGGATGTCATATCTACTCATCAATTATAGTGTGGCAGGGCGGATTAATTTCTTAAGCTGAGGTTGAGATGGTTACACAAAAATCCAAAACAAAGATTCAAACAAATGTTTGAACAAAAATTCCCCACTTGCGCCCCGTTATGTGGTATGGTGGGACTGACACACTATCCTACTCACTGAAAACTGACCACTGATGACTGACCACCAAAACCAATCGCTGACCACTGATAACCGAAAACTGAAAACTAACAACCACCCTTGCAGCAATCACTGCAATTTAAGCAAATTTCTTCAATGCGGCAAAAAAACATCCAAAATGGACCGGCTTGAGGCGAAATCAGACTATCGAAACCCCCGAAAATCAGCAGTTAAGTTGCATTTTGCCGCCAAATGCCACCCGTTTGCAGCACAACCCATTCACGAACAGCTGATAACTGACAACTGAGGACTGACCACTGACGACTCATCCCCCCTGTCGTGTCATGGTGATCTTGAGCGCGGCGCTGCCAGTGGGCTGCGGGTCGGCCCACGCCAGGTACAGATGTAAGTCCCGATCTGCGATCAACAGCGGCGAGCCGATCAATCCGTTCGTCCCTGCGATGTCCTGCCACCCCACCACCTGCCCCGCCTGGAAATAGAGGACGACCAGCCGTTTCCCCCATCCCGCCGCTACCGGCAGGACGGCATATTGCGTCTGTGCCGGGGAAACCCACGCGACCCACGTCACGCCCGACGACGCCCCTTGCGCCGTGCCGGAATTGAACCCGGTAGTAAAGGGTGTCTCCAGCGCCGTGAAGCCCAACCGTGCCGGAGACGACCAATCCCCGCCCGTCAGCAGCCCGGAGGCATACCAGGTTTCCGTTCCGCCCGCCAACCGCGTGATCGTCCAGAACAGGTAAGCGTGCGTCTGGTCGGCTCCAACCTGCATCGCCAGCAGCCTATCCCCCGGCGTGAGTTCCGGCAGCGCGACCACGCTCCTCTGTGCCAACAAGACCCCTGGCAGGAGTTCCCCGCTGTAAATCTGCTCCTCCGCCCGGTTCAACCAGAACAGAACCGTTTTGCCATCTACAGCAGTCAGTAACGGCCAATCCCCAGATACGCCCAACGGTTGCGGACGCTTGGGACGACCAGCCGAGTCAATTTCCTGGAAAAATAAATGGGGTTCAGCCGGTGTCCCCCCGCTCCACACCACCTGCAACCCACTATCCTCGGCGGGCAGGTGCGTAAAGTGCAGGGTACGTCGGTCAGAGACTTCCAGTGGCCCACGCTCAACCGTCATCTCCGGGGTCAGCACCGCCTCAAACAATCGGGGTAGATTGTCCTCCCCGGCATCCAGCCATAGCAGATGGGTATTCCCTGGACTGGCGGGGGCGGTCTGTTGGCCGTAAGGGTGTTCCGGCGGGAGAGGCAGTACCGTGCGCTCGGTTAACTGGCCGGAAAGTATAATCCGCATGTCCTGATGGACTCCGGTTTCATCCGCACCCACCCAGAATGCCGTCAACCGATTCGCGTCAACCGTAAAGGCGGACGCAGTGGATTGTTCCGCCTCCCCCAGCGTCAGCACCTCGCCCCACCGGGACATCTCAGGCGGTAGTGTCGCCTCCCCCGCGCACCCGGCCAGCCCAACCACCAGCAGAGCAACCAGCAGTCCATGATAGAGAGGTTTCCACCAAACAATCACGGTAAACAAGATAACACCCTCACCTGTTGTAGAAATACAGAAGGGGCGACAATACTGCCGCCCCCACGTTGATAGTCTGTCATGAAAAGTCCCGATCAGTCCTCGAACTGGTTCACCAGATTCGCCACAAAATCCTCGTCTATGAACGACCCCTTCTGGAGCAGCATTTCGATTTGACCATCCAGGCGGGAGCGTTCTTTAGCCGTCAGTTCTTTAGCGGTCACGACCACAATCGGAATCCGCGCCATCGCCGGATCCGCCTTCATCGTGTCAATCACACCAAACCCATCCACGTCCGGCATCATCAGGTCGGTAACTACCATATCGGGGTGAGTTTGGCGCACCAGCTCAACTCCCTTCCGGCCATCCGGCGCGGTATGGACTTCAAAATTGCCCCGCGCCCGCAAAATACGTGCAATCAGCCGTGCTGCCGCCTCATTATCTTCAATGACGACGATCTTCTTCACCTGGGACTCAACCTGTTCCAGCGCCGAAAGCAGGCCCTCCTCCGGTAAAACCGGCGCTTTCTTCTGCTTGGAAAGGTCTACCGAGTGCTGCCACTGGTCGCCCAAGATGTGCTTTTCCACCGCCATCGTATGGCCGGAGACGTTCATCACCACCACATCATTCGGCTTGATGACACCCTCGCGCACCATCTTCACCAGCCCGGCAAAGGTGACGGCTGTCGCTGGTTCGACGGACACACCATCCGTTCGCGCCAGGATAATCGCCGTATCAAAGGCTTCCTCATCCGTCGCCGAATTGAAATAACCACCGTGCTCCTGCACGTAATCATAGAGCATTTCGTAAGCGCGTCCGGGATTGCCCGTCGCCAGCGTAGAGATCAGCGTCTGCGGGTTTTCGATGGGAGTAGCGATCCGCTGGCCGCGCTGGAACGCCTCGGACATCGGGGCGCAACCGGCAGACTGTACCAGCCCCAACGCCGGCATCTTATCCACCAGTCCGAAGTTAATCATCTCGCGGAAGCCCTTGCCCACGCCGATCGGCCCCATACCGCCACTGACCCCCTGCAAGAACCAATCCGGCGTGCGCCAGCGTTTACCATCTTCCAGTTCCTCGCCCAACTGCTCGGCGATTTCATAGGCGATAGTCTTCATAGCCTCAATCGCAGCCACGCTCTTGATGCCCCGATCCAGGAACAACCCTTTAGACCGGGCGAAACGTGCCGCCAGTTCCTTCGTTTCATCATACGTCCCAGTGATCTTAATCACCTCTGCGCCGTACAGGGCGGCTTCGCGCATCTTGTCGCCCGGCGCCATACTGGGGAAAAATGCCCATACTTTGATCCCGGCCCGCGCACCATAGGCGGCGTAAGCAATCGCTACGTTCCCGGTACTGGCGACCACCACTTCGGAAACGCCGATTTCCTTCAGCGCCGAAATGGCGACAGTCGCCTGCCGATCCTTAAAACTACCAGTGGGACCCTGGCGCTCGTCTTTATAATAAAGATGATTTAAGCCCAAATTGGCAGCCAATGCCTGCGACTTTATCAGCGGCGTGCCACCCTCACCCAGGGAGACAATATTCGCGGCATCCTGAATGGGCAACACTTCTCGAAACCGCCACAGCCCATTCCGGCGGCGCTGAATCGCCTCCATCCATTCGTCCACCCGCAACCCCTGGAAGTCGTAGCGTGCTTCCAGAATATTCTCGCCACAGTTCGGACAGCCCACTAGGGAGCTGTTCAGTGGAATACGGGTGTGACAGTTGATACACTCAAGTTCGATATGATAATGATGTTGGGGAGATGTGCCAGCCAATGAAACCTACTCTCCGTTTAACCCTGTCAGATACAATTTAACTTCATTTAGGAATGCCTCATGATTTTCGGCGCTGATGTCCATTTTGTAAAGTACCTCTAAGTCCGATAACCGCCCCCGCTCGTCCTCATTCAGTGACTCCCCTGTGATAATCACAATCGGAATAGACGCAGTTTCGGGATGTGAGCGGAGTTCATCCAACACCGCGAACCCATCCATCTCCGGCATCCGCAGATCGAGTAAAATCAGGTCGGGGCGGCGGCGCACCACCTGAGTAATCCCTTCACTACCTGAATGTGCAGTATATACCCGATAGCGCCCCTGCGCATCCAGGATTTGCTTAATCAGCCGCGTACTATCCGGTCGATCATCAATGATGAGGATACGTTCGGTCTGGCCTTCCTTTTCCGCGTGGGAAACCGTCTTAATCAGTTGGTCTGGTGTGAATGGCCGCCGGATAAAACCGAACGCTCCCGCCGTAAAAGCCTGTTCTGCGTCATCGCTCAGCGAGGCTACCAAAATCGGGATGTCCTCCGTATCCTCACGAGACTTCAGGCGGGCGATAATATCCCATGAAGTCCCGTTGGCGAAACCGGCATCAATGATAATCATCGTGGGATGCAGGCCGGAAACCATCGCCTCCGCTTCCAGCGAAGAGGCGGCGGCAAAGATATCGTAACCTTCCCGTTGGAGCGCCCGGCGGTACTGATCAACCATCACGGGGTTCTCTTCCGCGATCAAAATCTGACGCTTGGGCGCCATCACCCCAGCCATTGTGCCGGTGATGCGTTTACGTCGTGCCCGCGCCATTTCCAGGGTCTCCCGGTTTCCGTTCTCCGTTTGATCTGGCTCAGGCAACTCCTCCACCGGTTTCGACTTGGGCGGCAAAGACTCCACGGTTTTTTGCGACAGCGTAGTCCGCTTCGGCTTGGTGATATTCTGGGTATCCTCTACGGTATTCAGGTTCAGCGAAGCTGCGCTTCTCTGCCGGGCCTCCTCCAGCTGTTCCTGTGATACCGGCGCAGTCGGGATCAGGATGCTAAAGGTCGAGCCGAGACCCTCATCAGATTCAACCAGCATCGCGCCGCCCTGCATTTCGATTAAGGACTTGGCGATTGGCAGCCCCAACCCGGTGCCACCCACCGTCCGCGTCAGCGATGAGTCAACCTGACGGAAGGACTCAAACAGGAGGGGCAGGTCTTTATGCGCGATACCAATACCGGTATCTGCTACGTCAATCCGTACCATCTCCATCCCACTCTCTTTGTGGAATTCGGTATAGACCGAAAGAGCAATCTGTCCCTCATTAGTGAACTTACTGGCGTTGGAGACAAGGTTGAGCAACACCTGGCGGGTACGGAACTCATCGCCATAGGCTCGAGGCAGAGATGGCGATATATTCAGCACCATCTCAATCGGTTTATCCTTCACCAACCCGATTCCGATCGAGCGCACCCCTTCAGCCACCGGCTTCACATCGAAGTAATCGACGTGTAAGTCCATCTTCCCGGCGGCGATTCTCGCTTGGTCAAGAATGTCGTTGATGAGGCCCAGCAAATGCTGACCGCTGTTATAGATGGTCGAAACATCCTGTTCCTGCATCTCCGTGAGTGGGCCATCTATACCCTTCAGAATCACTCGACTGAACCCGATAATTGAGTTCAATGGGGTACGGAGTTCATGGCTCATATTCGCCAGGAAGTCACTCCGCAGCTTATCGAGTTCTAAGAGCTGATCGTTTTGCTCTTTAATCCGTTCCAACAATCGCGAGCTTTGTACAATGGAAGACAGGTTATTCGTTAATGCACCCAGCAGGAGCATCGTTTCCTGCTGGTAAGCATTGAAGCGCATGTCTTCTAAAATCAGGATACCCGTCAGCGTATTACCAGAGATCATCGGCATAATCGCTGCTGAATGGCTCGATGACGAAATCGGCAAATAATCCGACTCGCGCCCAATATCGGCAATCACATAGGGTCTGGCTGCTGTAGCCGCCTGACTGACGAAGTGGCGCGAATCATCCAATGGAATTTCCGGCATTTCTGTCAGCGGCTGATCCGAACCGGATTGCGCTATCGGGGCAAGCACCGCAAAGCTATTGCCTTCTAGATCAACATATTCTTCTTGCAGATATACCGCCACTACATGAGTCCGCAGCAAATCACGCACCTGGAAAACCACATTTTCCAGCGATTCCACCAGGGACTCATCCGGGCTGGCAGCCGAAGCCGTCACATCAAACAGAAAGCCCAGATTCCGAGCGCGGTTGTCCGACTGTGCGAACAGACGAGCATTGTAGATCGCCACCGAAATCTGAGCTGCCAGCAGTTTGAGCACGTCGGCGTCTTCCGGTGTGAAGGCATTTGGACGGTTCGACTGCACATCCAGCGCGCCGACCACATGTCCCTCAGTGATGAGTGGTAGCGCCATCTCGGAACGGGTGAGCGGCAGATGGGGATTCGGCTTGTGCTGGTAACGAGCATCAATCGTATCCAGCGCCACTACCGGCTCACCTCTGGCCGTCACCTGCCCAATCACGCTGATCGAGCCTTTTTCCAGCTTATGTTTGAGCTTCAATAGTTTTTCGCCGGCTTCTCCTGTGCTAGCACGCAATTCTGCAAACTGGTCACGGGCATCCATCATGAAAATCTGGACATGATCATAGTGGAATGTATCTTTAATCTGATCGACTACCTGGGGCAGAAGCTCATCCAGGTTCAGAATAGACGAAGCCGCCTGGGTCACTTCTGCGGACAGAGCCAACTGCCGCGCCCGCCGTTCGGTCTGTTCCAGCAACCGCACCGCACCCAACGACAATGCCGCCTGCTCGGTAAATGACCGGTACATACGCAAATCGCGTTCGGTGTACCGATAGGGTTTGCTGCTGATGAGCCAAATCACACCCAGGGGTTGGTTGGCGGCGAACAACGGCAGAATTGCTACTGCGCTAATATCCAGACTCTGGAAACCGAAGACCTCGATTTCAGCCAAATCCGGCTGTTGATTCACATCATCTATCGTGACAATAGATGGCACCACCAACTGTCGCCAGTTCGGGAACTGTTCCGGCATCAGCGTCACATTGAGGATGTCTATATCCTGGATATCTTCACGCCGCCAGTTGACCGCCACGCGCACATGTCCCGAAGTTTCGTCCAAATCTTTGCTCAACACTTCCATCATCAGGATACGCTCGATATGATCCTGGCGAAGGTGTTGGACTGCCGCTTTGACCACTTCTTCTGGCGTAGTCGCCCGTGAGAGCATTCGGCTGATTTCATAGAGCGAGATAGTTTCAACAAAGGCTTCCTGAGTGTTGCGGAACAGGAGGTGGTTATCCAGCGATACAGCAGCATTATCCACAATCGCGCGTAAAAGCTGCTGGTAATCCCCTACCCTGGCAGGTAGTTGATCGTGTGAAAGTACTGCCCACCCCAATAACTGTTCACGGGTCCACATCGGCAGGCTGGACACCGCATGAACACCTTTTTGCGCCAACTCAGCTTTAGCACTTTCGCTTAGAACGGGACTGTTAGCAACATTCTCAACAAACAATGCCGTCTGCTTCAGGACCTCGTGCGGAAGGTCAAAAACATCCACTGGGTAGACCGTGCGCTGCAAGCTCTGGTTGCCGGTTTCACTATCCAGTAGAACGATATACCCATTCACGACACTCAGGTCTTCCATTTGCTTGATGATTGCATCCAACACTTCATCCAGGTTGGTCGCGCTCGATAAGGTCTTAATGCCTTCGTATAACGTCACGGATTCATGCAGACGGTTTTGCAATTCCACTTCTAGGATACGCAGGTTAGTGATGTCCTGGAAAGCAGCCACAATCGCGGTGACATCGCCGCGATTATCGTGAATCGGCGCAGCATTTAACAGAAGGTCAATCCGCTCGTCATTCCTGAAAATCACCAAGTCACTGGCAAGCTGCGGTTGCCCGGTTTCGCGGGCATGAATAACCGGGAGTTCCGTCATGGGATAGGGTGTATAGGTGTCACGTCGGAACAGGTTATATATTTCATCGCCAAACGGAATATCCGGCGAAAGGGCTTCATTAAAGAGAATTTCAGCCTGATGATTGGAGCGAATCGGCTTTAATGTACGACCATCCAGCACCACCACGCCAGTCGGCATGGTCTGAAGAATGGAGTTGAGATACTCGCGCTCATTTTCCGCACGGAAGAACAGACGTCGGTTTTCAGCTGCGACAGCAACCTGGGCCGCTAGCGTGAGGATAAGCTGTTCGTCATGCCCGCTCATGTCCACGCTATTCAGGTCACGCCCAACCAGCACCGCTCCCGCGATAGAGCCACCAACCCGCACTGGCGCGACGATGTGCTTACCTAACGCTTTCAGTTCACTTGGCGACGCACCCAGAAACGCCAGGTATTTACCCGGCTCATTAATGATGATAGGCTGATCAAAACGAATCGCATCAATCAGTGAATGCTCATCAGTCACCAGATTCAGCGTAGACCCTTCCCACTGAGAAGCACCTGATACACTGCGAGAAATCACATCTTCCAGAAGATCTGGGGCAATTTCATTACGCAACATGACCAGCCAACGATCATAGTTGGCCGGTTCAGCAATGCGCTCAAAAGCCTCGGTCAGGCTCTTCTCAAAGTCCGCACCAATACGGGTCGCCAACTGGCCCACTTCCGCCAGTGCCAGCGCCCGCTGCGCCTCTAACCGTGCTTCCTCAAAGAGCTGCCGGTTCTCAATAGCGATACCCACCTGGTCAGCAATAGCCTGAATAAACGGTCTGAAACGTTCGTCAAGGGCATTTACTTCTGCAGCTTCGCAGATGAAAATCCCAAACCATTTTTGACCGGACTGAATCGAGGCGGCAATCAAACTGACCGCACCATTCTGTTGTAGTGCCAGGCGCAGTCGCTGGTTCTCAGCCAGTTCCGTCTCAATATTCGCGATATAGACCGCTTCGCGCGATTCAGAGAACAGTGAAGGCAACATCGTCGCCTCACTGGAGACCCGAATACCCATGTGAGACTCGGTAATCTTTTCATCTAAAATTCGCACAAAAACATAATCCAGGTAAGGCGCTTGCAAGCCTGGATTAGGCCCAGCCAGCAAAATTGAGATTTGGGTGAGGCCAGTGACCCATTCGGCAATAGACTCGGCTGCCACTTGGTAGACCACATTAGCGTCCTGAGCCGTCGCAATACTCCGGCTCGCGCGATAAAGCTGTTGTGTCTCATCCAGGGCGTGGGTTGTCCGTTCCAGCAGCCGCCGGTTCTCAATAACAGTACTCATCTGCCCAGTCAGCGCCCGAAAAATCTCGTAATCCTGACTGCTGAGGTCGCGCATATAATCACTGGTCACACTAAACAGGGCAATCGGTTGATTAGCACTGAACAGTGGGAAAATCGCGCTAAACTGTGGGCTCTGGTCTTCACGCAGGATGATTTGCGGCTCACGTTCCCGCAGCGGTGAATCCGGTGGCACGACCAGCGAATATACCTGGTCGTCTTCGGTGACGATACCGCCATTTGCCCTGGCAACGATTCGCGCGGCAGACGGCCATCCGGTCTGATCGAGCAGACCTTCCAACATACTCAGTATGAAACTAGTACGCGAATCGCGCGAGGCGGTCACCACAGCCCGCACCAAATCGAGATCGTTCTGCGCCGAGTTGATATTTCGGCTGGCCGCATAGAGCCGCTGGAGTTCATCTACGTTCTGTTCCTGCTCCTGATGCAGCAACCGGTTATCAATTGTGACACCACCCTGGTCAATCAGTGCGGCGTAAATCCGGCTTTCCTGGGGCGGGAACTCACGCGGCTGTGGGAAACCAATCATGATAATACCGCGCCAAATACCACGTGTACTGAATGGCACAATTGCTACAGCCCTGACACTGAGCAACTGCAACAGTCCTTTAAGGTGACTATCGATACGGGCGTCATGCTCTGTATCATTGACCAGCTTGACGCGGTCACGCTGGAGTGTCTGCAAGAATGGCGATGAGGACATGAGCAAACGCAGGTTGAGGAAATCCTTTTTGCGGAATTCCGCACTATCCGGCTTCGACCAGATGGCCTTAAGCTCCAACCAGCCAACCTCATTCACCTCATCATCAAAGCTCTCTTCAAAATCAAGCCCTTCTTCAAATAACCAGAGTTGGCCGCTGCTGGCATCCTGCACTACCGATTCGATAATCGCGCGCAGAATATCTTCCAGTGATACGGCTTTGGTCAGATTACTGCTCAGGGCATAAAGTTGCTGGGTCAGATTCAGGCTGGATTGCGTTTCATTAAACAGACGGGCGCCTTCAATCGCCAGGGCGACGCGGTTTGCAACCGCCTCAAGCAAGAAGGCGTCACCTTCAGTAAATGGCTGGCCTTCCGGCGGAGCGGCGTCAATCGTCCCGATGATTTCACCTCGCACGGAAATCGGCAAACTCAAAGCCGCGTTTTCTTCGCGTTCACGGTAACTCACTTCCTGAACTTCGCGTAGATTATAAGTATAGATATCCTTCAGACCATGCTTTTCCCGGGTTTCCTGCCAAGATTGCTGGGTGTACTGGCGGTTCAGGCGCTGCGTTTGCTCCAGTTGTTTCTGTGTCTGTGCCAGCTCACGGGCATTCTTGAGGGCAGCTGCCGCTTGGTCGGCCAGCATTTGCAGGGCATAGATATTTCGCTGATCCATTGTCCCTTCGATGCTGTGTATATCCAGAACGCCATACACGACTTCGCCGGACTTCAGCGGCACTACCAGTTCAGACCGAGTATTCTGAAGCAAAGTGGGTAATCCGGTTATGGATAAAGACCCGTCCAGATGAGATAAGGCCAGCGTTTCACCATCTCTGGCAACAATCCCCACAGCAGAATCAGAGCCCACCGTGACAATAAGATTCTCACGCAACAATTGCTCGCCAATGGTCCCGTGACTGTGGTGCAGATCAGCCTGAAGCCCTACGTTATCCAGCAGGTATACCTGAGCATGGTAATATCCAAACTGGCTGCATATCCAGTTCACCATCTCTTGAAGTAATAAATCCACATCAGTGAGCGCCGCAGCCCGCTGGCTGATTTGCGCAGCCATTTCGAGCGTGTGGATGGTTTGGGCGCCCTGGTCCTCAATATCCGCAGTTAAGTCCTGCATCCGCACTGAGATATACTCAAACGCTTCTAATAGCTGTCCCAGCGCATTCTTGCTTTTAGTGGGTGGTAGGGTGTCATAGATATTGCCGGATGCTAACTTGGCTGCCATCACACTCGCGGTTTCCAGCGGTTGCAACCGCTGCAGCAGGGTGCGATTCGTTACCCAAAGGGTTGCTCCCGCTCCGGCAATTGTGGCAGCGACCGCCAGCGCCAGCAGCAGCCCACGTGACCCGGGCAGTTGTCCCTGGTCAACCACCAGAAATAAATGCCAGGGCATATCCGCCGAATTACCCTCCGTAATCAGGCGTGTGGAAACAAGCTGACTACCAAGCGTAGTTACAGGAGTCGCCCGGTCACTTTGCCAGATGTCGACCAGATCAGGGTCATTATCGGCCAGGCCAATTGGCCGTGCCGGATTAAGGCTTTGCAAGAAAATATTCGCGTTGGCGCTATCCGCCAGATATTGCCCTTGATTATTGACTAACAACCACCGTTCGCTGGCAACCTCACTCACCATCCCTTCAGTGGCACCGGTCACGATTTCCAGCAGCGGAAGCGCCCGCATCTTAATCTCAATAACCCCCAGGATAACAGCAGGATTTTCCGGGTGAAAAACGGGGGCATACATCCAGATTACCGGGCGATACGTGCCGGACACATCCTGCGATAGTTCAACAGATGAGATCAATATATCGCCACTAGATTTCATGACCGAGTCGATGACCGGGTCATTCGCTTTCGCACCGAATTGAAAATCGGTATTTGTCTGCGTAATTCCACCCTGAACCGTGATTTCAGTCCAGACTGAATAAGTAGATTGGGTGATATACCGCATTTCCAGATACCTGCCGGGAAAGTCATTGAAGACATCCAGAAAACTCAGCAGTGAGGCATCCTGCGCTGACCGCAGGGAAGCCGGGGCAATTTCAGAGTCCTGTATACTGCGAATATCATATGCGCCATCCGCAAACATTTGCAGCGCATTCGACGAAGCAACCTGTTGGGCTTCCCGAATAGATTCGCTGACAAACTGGTTGATCTGGTTTTCCCGCAAGATGAGTTCGGCTTCAAGACCACTGGAAAGGTTGTTAGAGCGATTCAAAATCAACGCCAGTGACAATACCAACAGCAGCCCGAACACCACTATGACTACCGCTGTCACACGGGTCATGATCTGGCGATGTACCGAAAGCGTCTTGTGGGATTGGGATGTTATATTCTGCACTATATCCACCCTGAGCGGTTACTCTCTACTCGCTACTCATAATGTATAGTCTTATATCTGACATGAACAAGAGGCTATAAGTCCCTTGCTCGAGCGAATCACAGATAAACTGTTGTTGATTTATCATAGGGGTATCCCTCCCCTACGGGAAAACACAGGTATAGAGCAGAACATCTAGCGATCATGACCGTTTTTCTGCTCACCATGTAACCGGATACTCACATGCGGCAAATGCAATGCTTCGCCGATTTCTCGAACTGCCGTTTCCAGAATATCCTCAATTGCAGTCTGTGGGGTCAGTTTGGCGGCGATGCTGTTCACGATACGCTCACGTTCAGTCGCACGTTGGCTCTCTTCAAACAGTCGGGTACTATCCAACCCGATCGCCATCCGGTTGGCGAGTTCCTGTGCCAGTTGCAGCTTGGTTTCATTCAATTCGCCGGCGGGCAATTCCCATTCCACCGCCCCCAGCGTCGTCCCGCGCAGTTGAATCGGCACGGCTACCGGAATCGTACCACGAGCCGTCACCTCACCAATAGTGATGCGCCCGTTCTGAAGCGCCCGATGACGAAGGTCCGTTAAATCACTTCCAGTATTGACCCCAGCCTCACTCACCAGTTCACGGTAACGCTGCTCATACATGAACTCACGCCAAGCTCGCAGAGTAGCTTCCCGGTTAGCCTGCTGGATTTCTTCCCGAACACGCAGTGTATCCTGGTACAATCGGGCATTGTCAATCACCACTGTAATCTGGTCGGCCATCGTTTGTAGCACACTGATTTCGTCCGGCTCAAATACGTCTGGGCGGCGGCTCTGAACATCTAGCGCGCCGATAATCGCCCCACCCAATAGCAGTGGGATCGCCAATTCAGAGCGCGTATCCGGCAAAAACTCATTGCGGCGGTGTACCTCGCTGGTAGCGGTGTCACGAGCGACAATAATACGTCCTTGCTCAACCACCCGCCCAATTACACTGAGACTGCCCACAGCCAGTTTATGGCCGCGTGACAGGAGTTCCCGCCCTGGTTCCCCGGTACTCGCCCGCAGCACAGCGTATTCACCAACTTCATCCAACAGGAATATCTGAGCATGATAAATACTGGAAAACCGCTCGACAATCAGATCAACCACTTTATCCAGCAATACTTGCAGATCACGCTGCGATGCTGCAAAACGACTGATTTCCTGGGTGGTGGCGATATCGCGACTTTGCGCAGCGATTCGCGTTTCCAGCACATTGATCTGACCACGCACCTGCTGGCGCATATCCACAAATGCGGCGTTCAATGTGCCGATTTCGTCCTGTCGCTGCGTCGCCTGTACAGGCTGGTCATAGTCACGACGTGCCATAGCCTGAATCGCACTACGCAGGCCAAGCAGAGGCAGCGTAATCGTTTGATTGAACAAAATGACCAACAGGAACAACAGTACCACCGGCCCGACAACTAGGGCGAAAGTGCGCGCCCCGGCAAAGTAGTTCAGCACGGTATTGACCTGAACTGCGGCAGACACCTCACTGACCAACGCCAGCAAAACTGTATCCGGTTGTGCCGGGTCATAAATAGCCCCATAATAAGTGAGTATCTCCTGATTATCGGGCATCGTATAGTTGATTAAACCGGTTTCGCCTTCCAGGGCCAGCGCTACTACCGGAGAATCCTGCACCGATTGGCGCGCCTCCACCAATCCAACTGCTGGGCTAAAGATATACTCATGCTCAATACCGCCCACAAGAAAACTGTAGGCCGGGTAAGAATCGCTGGCAAAAGCCAACTGATTGTAAAAGACCTGCTCGTTGCTCAATGCCGCGACTATGAAGCCCAATACAGTCCCGTCACGCCAACGAATGGCCTGCGTGATGTGCACAGAAACCAGGGGTGAACGAGAGAGCGTCACCGCCTGATTTAAATCACGCATATTGATCGCCTCGGTAAAAGCCGGTGTGTCGGAATCATCACGGCCAAATAGCGTACTTACCAAATTCGTCTCAGATGCAGCAGAGACTACAATCCCCTGGCGGTTTAGCACCAACACCGTGTCAAACAGGTTCCCTGCAGGGCCAAACAACTCGTTTCGGAGCAAATCAGCGACCTGAGTCGCACTGGCACCGCTCAAAGGCAGCGGCGGATTGGTTTGTACGTTGCTCAATAGCAGTCCGATGATCTGGTTGGTGTTATCGGGATTAGTGGCGAATTTTTCAATATCACTCTGGGCGCGATCCAGAGCTGCCTGAATGTTCAGGCGCTGACGCTCACCGTTTTCATTCATATAAATGCGGAGACTCTGGCCGGATAGACTTAGCATCCGGCTTCCGGCAATAAAGACGACCACACTCACCGGCAAAACAATCGCCAACAGGAAACCAGCTGATAACTTGGCCCAGATCGGCCATGAAGAAAAATCAAAGAGGCGGATAAAGGCTCTCATTTGACAGTGTCCTCGTACTGCGCGGCGCCAGTCAACACTTCAGGCTGTAAATAAATGCGCGTATGGATGGCACCCAGGGAATCATTAAAGTTCTGCACAGCCAGGTTAAGAGCCGTTTTAACGTCCCCGGCACCGGTTAGCAGAGTCGTAAACTCACTGGCGGCGCGTTCACGCTGCGCCTGAGTCCGGCTTTGTTCGAATAGGCGGGCATTTTCCAGCGCCAGCGCCAGACGTTGGGAGACTGTCTGAGCAATTTCCAGATGTCGCTTGCTTACCGCCTGTTCAACAGGAACAGTGAAAGACATCGCGCCCAACGTGGTATCGCGAAATTGAATCGGCACGCTGATGATCTGTTCATTGCCTACGATCTCGACCTGGATTTCACCTTGTTCCCAGGCCGGGCGCAGCGCTTCCGGTAGATCATTAGCCGGAATAAGCTCTGGATTCTGACCTTCCACCAGGTTAAAGCCAATTAAAGCCGCGCCGCGCTCCTGTAAGTAGGTTCCCCATACATTGGATGTATGGCGTTCGCGTTCTTCGTACTCCGACAGGCGGGCTTGCAATCGTTCTAAGTTAGCATCGCGCTCCATCCCAACCTGGGCTAGGTTCTGGTTCGCCCGCAGCCACATGAGCAGAGCACCAACCATATTAGAGAGCGTCACCAGCATTTGTATTTCATCATCACTAAACGGGTCTGTCTGAATACTTTGCAGGTCTATCACACCCAACACGTCCTCGTCGGTGGTTACAATCGGAATAGCCAGACCGATGTTCGAACTGGGACGCAAACGGTGACTCCGAACGTCCAGACGTTCACGACGCATAATCGAGCGCGGCTCACGCAGACGTGCCGCCTCGCTGATAACGTTCGCATCTGTCAGCTTAATCATTTCCTCACCACTCAAAACAGGTTGCCCCAATTCCCCACCACTGCTCAACACTAGATTCCCGACCATATCGCGCAGATAAATACGCGCTGCCACTAATGGAAACTGCTGATGAATAAGGGAAACAACATGATTGAGCGCGGAACGCTCGTCCATGCCTAATGGTAAGTGACTCATGAACGAGGCAATATTACTCAAGCGTTCAATATTCTCTTGTTGATCATGTTCGGCCTGCCCAAGTGTCCGGGAAAACATAATCAACAGTATGAACATGATGAGCATAACAGTCAGTATGATCGCCAGATCAAACATCAATGTTTCAGCAGGGACAATGCGCTCAACTGCTGTTGACTGACTTTGGATAAATGCACCACCACCTATAATCAGAACCTGGGTCACCACAACCATGACCTGGTCACGCCGGGGCAGAAAAATACCCGCTACTACAATCGGCAGAACATAAAGAATCGCTTGGCTGCTCCCCAGGCCATTCCGTGCCGTCAAGATGGTCCACCCAAGTATCAGAATCAGTAAGATACGGACCGCCGTGTTTAGACGCCCCCGCTGAATAAAGCGGTAGATAAAGTGCATCACAAGCGGCGCGAGTAAAGCAAGCACAATGGCGGTACTAGTAAAATCGGATGAACCTGAAAACAGCGCGGGCAGGATAATGAAAACCAACCACCCAAGGATAGCGACCATCCCCATCAGGGCAAATAACAACAGAATCCGCGCACGCTGCCGATCAATACGGCTGGTATAGGGGTAACGAACGGCAAAGATAAAATTAATGGCATCCTGAATCATGTGCCACTGCTCCCGTTTCCGTTTTGATGGTCCGGATGCTGCCCGCCAAGTCGAATCGCGCCGCGTTTAGCCCCTAATGATTGGCTGAGTTCAGTCAGCGTAATCCGAAGCAGGTCGTCTACGTTAGCAACCGCCTGGTAATGCGTGGAAATCTCATTAATGCGCTGCTCTTGAGCGGCAATGTCCTGCGACTCCTCAAACAGACGGGATTTATCCAAACTGAGTGCCAAGCGCTGGGCCACTGCGTTGACAATTTCCATGGCCTCGCTCTCCGGCATATCGCCGCCTGCCTCCACTTCCAACGCGCCGATCACTTCGTTACCCAGCATGATTGGCGCGGAAACAGTATCCCCCGATTGTACGGGGCGCCGAGTACGCGCTGCCTTGATCTGATTTTCGCTCCATTCAGCATTCGGGATAAGCTGCTGATTATCGAGTGTCAGACCGTTGACCATGCGACGCTCGCGCCAGTAATCCTGCCATCCTTGGCGGGTTGCCTGCCGGTTTAGTCGCTGGATTTCGCGCAGATTCGTTTCCGATTCAAGGAACATCCGCTTTGTTTCTTCTGCGATCTGGGATTGTTCTGCAAATAAACGGGCATTACGGATCGAAGTGGCTAACAGGTTAGCAAGGGCCTGCAACGCCTGGATATCCTCCGTCTGGAAAGCCTGTACATCCCGACTCTGCACGTCCAATGCACCCACCACCCGCTCGCCATCCATAATCGGCAGCGACAGTTCCGAGCGTGTATCCGGCAGGAGTTCGTTACTATAATAAACCGCATCGGTATAGCGGGCGATGACTGGGCGTTTCTCTTTGGTGGTCTGGCCGATCACGCTTTGTGAGCCAACAGCCAGACGATGATGGCGGGCCAGGAGTTCACGCCCCACCGCCCCGGTACTTGCAGCCAGATTCGCATATTCGTACAGATCATCCACCAGAAAAACCTGAACATGATAGAAAGCAAAACGCTGTCGTATGAGTTCAACCGCCTGGGGCAGCAATTCATCTAACTGGAGAATCTGCGCCAACTCCTGGCCGATACTGGCTGTATCAGTCAGGAGTTGAGTAGTGCGATGCGCCTCTCGAGTGGCACGGTTGGCCGCCTCAACAAAGACACGGACAGCAATACCTACAAGACCCACGACCAGCAAGAGAAGCATCGAATTCAATGCTTCAATATTCATGCCATTGATATGCTGGTTGACATACTCGAGTATTAGAAAGACAATGCGCCCGATTGTGACGAGGTAAATCAGAAGAAAAGTCCAGCGATTGCCGAGTACAGCAGCCGAGAGTACAGCCAATGTCCCGGTCAGAACCAGGGCATCCGGCGAAGACAAAACAGTGGGAACCAGGGTAATGAGAAATAATGTAACCGCACCAGTGAAGTGGTTGTTCTGGATCAGCCACAGCACAAACAGGTTAATCACTAGTACGATCACTGTGACTATGATCGCGAACGGAGCTATACCTTCATTAGTCACTTCGATAATGACCCCGACCAGGGCACTGAGTACCCAGAACCACGCCAACACCACCAGATAGCGGCGGCGCAACTGATCGAGCGTACTCAAGTGTGGGGGCGTTGGTGATGTAGAAAGAGCGGTCATTTCCCACCTCCTGCCTGCTTGGGATGGATAGCTGGTGGTGCCCCCAGGCGAATAGTGATCTTTTGTGCCTTTAATACTTCCTGCAGGCTGCGGGCAGCAGTCGCTAGTGTGGCTTCAACCTGGTTCGTTTCTTGAATACGGGCAGCAATCTGATTCACCAAAGCTTCACGCTGGGCAGAACGTTGTGTATTCTCATACAGGCGTGTATTTTCCGCCGCTAGACCAAGCTGTTCGCTGATTTCCTCAATCATCTGAACATCTTCGGGTGTCAGGTTACCGGTTTCATCCAATTCAAACTCCATCGCACCGATGACTTCACCTCGTACACGCACCGGCACGGCAACAATCCGCTGCCCGTCCTGCCGCTGCTGGATCGTGTGGTTCGCTTGGACGGCCTCGCGCAGCGTATGAGTCCACACCCCGCCCTGCTCCCTGGTGTTTTCCTGGAAATTGATGTCCAATGCCATGTCCTGGGCCTTACCACGCAGGTGGTCGGTCCAGATCTGTCGGGTCAATTGGCGGTTCAGACGCAGTACCTCTTCTGTATTGGAACGGGACTGTTCGATCAAATATTGATTCTGGCGGATCGTTTCTTCTGCCTCGTCAAAGAGGCGGGCGTTATCAATCGCAATCGCCAGATGATCCGCTAGCCCTTGAAAAGCGGGAATGTCATCCGAGCTAAATGCGCTGGGATTCCGGCTTTGCAAGTCCAGCGCGCCGATCAGTCGCGTGCCAATCTGTAAAGGAAAAGCAGCCTCAACTGCCGTATTCGGCAGCAGATCATTGTACCGATGGATGCTATCCGGCGTGCCAGCATGAGCCACTACGACTCCCTGATCCCCTGTAACCTGCCCAATCACGCTACGTCCGCCAACTTTCAGGTTATGGCGGCGCTGTTTAAGCAGCTTACCAACTTCCCCGGTGCTGGCAAGCAGTTCCGCCTGCGTACCAGTTTCGTTCAGCAAAAAGACCTGAGCATGATAGATGTCCGCGAAATTCGTGGTAATCAACTCCACTGCATTATCCATCGTCTCCTGTAAGGAAAGCTGGTGGGAAATCTGCTGGGTGATCTTGGTTGTAATCTCCGCCATCACTGCCCGTTTTCTTTGAATACTGGCTTCACCTTCCTCACGACTGAGCCAGGCCATACGCAGTAATCCGGCCACCAAGATACTTATCGCGGCCAATTCGATCACGATATTTATTATGTCTTGAATCGCATTCGTACCACTGGCTGCGGACAACTCCAGGCTGGGACGCAGCGCTATGCCGATAAACAGATTGAGAATGGCAACAGCGAAGGCTACTATGACGCCACGCTCACGCCGGGCCAAACCCGAGATCAGGATAAAAATCGCCAGAGACAGCCCGTCATCGGCATACACCATTCCATTCAGCACACTCTGTAGGACTGCACCAATGTAGACGAGAAGCGGTAGCAAATATTCGGCTACACTTAATCTTCCCTGGCGTATTGAAATCAATATCAAGCCAGCTAATATATAGAATGCTGGAATACTGAAATTCCATATTTGCTCTGCGCCTGAACTCAAATTCTGCCGGGATGAAATGAGGTAAACAAAGTAAAAAACACTCGCCAACAGTGTCACAGCCGAAATAGCGATTGCTTGTGACCAGTCTACCTTGCTTGTATATTGGTTTAGTTTGAGCAAACGTCCCATCGTTTGCGCTCCTACTCTTGCTTATTGCCAGGCTCATCGGCAGTCAGGCGAATCCGTGCGTGGCGAGCGCCCAATGCTTTGCCGAGTTCCTGCACAGTTACGTCCAGCATACCTTGAATATCTGGCTGGCGCTGAAGACTGGTTGATATTTCGTTAATGAGCGATTCGTTTTCAGCCTGACGCAAACTCTGGTTGTAGGCCTGGGCGCTTTCAATTGCACCGGCAAGCTGGTTGACAAATTGTTGGAATACTGTCACATCGGTCTGGCTGTATTGATGCGATTGCGTCGAGCCAACACTTACCATTCCCGTGATTCGCCCCTGAATAATCATCGGCACGACCATCCAGTCGCGTGAACGGGGATCGACCTGAGGATCGCGGGGATAAGCATACAGGTCAGGAATATGCAGGGCACTGCGCGTTTCCCACACCGTCGCCAGGTGGCCGCTGATCGGAATCTGTTCACCACCTGTAAGATGAACCTCTATCTGGTCATTCACTCGTGACGCCACCACACGAAGTTTCGCAGTTTCAGCATCATACAGCGCTATCCGCAGGTTGTCATAAAACATAATACCAGTACTTGCCTGGAGCGCATGGTTAAGAATGGCATTCACATCCAATACCACTTGGGTGACTTGACTGAATTCAGTAATGTGTTCTAGTTGTTCAGCACGGCGCTTGGTATCCTGCAAGAGTCTGAGGTTTTGCAAACTGGTACCTGCCTGAAGCACAACGGTCTGAGCGATATTGACCATGTCCGCAGTGAAACGCCGCCGATGAGCATATATATCTAACCCTACCGAACCGACCACCTTACCCTGAATGATGATAGCAATCAGCAGCATCGACCGGACACCCAGTCCAGATAACGTTTCACGGCTCTCCTCATCAAAACCCGGATATGTGGTGACATCGTCAATCACAACCGGCCGAAAGTCATTTTCCTTCATTACCAGGTGTAAGGGATTGGTGAGCATATTGAACTGGACGCCTACTGCCCCATGATCTGGATATTCTGAGACTACCGTTCCCGTTACGGCAGTGGGGTCCAGCAACATAATCGCAGCGTGATCTATCTTGAGAAGATCGGTCAACGAAGTCACAATCATATCCAGAAGCGATTTCTCGTCCTGGCTGGTATTGGCCGCACTGAAGATCGAATTCAGCGTTTGCAAGGTTTCCACCCGTCCGCTGAGCTGGGTAGCACTCACCTGAGATTCACGCAGTAGGCGATGGTTTTGCAGTACGATACTGATCTGGTCAGCCACCGCCCGGAACAGCCGCCGCTGGCTTTCATCAAAAACCTGAGGCGTGTTGAAATTGACAGCGACCATCTCCCGAATAGTGCCATGCTCCCAGATGATAAAATGTACGTAGCAGCGGAAACCATTGAGGGCCGCAAAATCACGGAGCAGATGCATGTCCTTATCAGCCTGCAAATCCTCCACTATGTCCAATATGTGGCTACTTTTTGCCAGGTCTTCGCGCAAATCAGCAAAGTCCTGTTCGCCTAACATCTGTTGCAGCGATACCTGTACTACCCGTTCATCGTCAAGCGCACTCACATAATCCACCACAATATTTTCAATGCGGCGACCACTGGTGGTGACGGTGAAGTGGTTAATGAGGGTCGCTTCCGGCGCGAGATACTGGCGCAGCATCCGCAAAACGTCCATGGTATCCTGCGTCGCCAAGATTGAACGGGTCGCCTCGTATAAGACACGCGTTTCTTCCAGCGTTTGCGCTGTGCTGCGCAACAGGGCCGCATTTTCCAGAACAATCGCCAACTGATCTCCCAGGTTACGCAAAGCGCGTAGCTGGTCGGGAAACAGAGCAAGCGGCGTGGGATTGCTGAAAACCACTAGACCCAAAAGTTCCTGACTGGCAACCAAGGGGACAATCAGATATCCCTGAATATCCTGCCTGCGCAGCAGTTCACGCTCAGCTTGACTCAGGAATGCATCCTGACCTACATCATAAATATACAGTGCTTCCAATGCAGACAATGCATCCCAGGCAGGGAAGGAGTTCAATGGCACGTAGCGGTTCGCGGCACGGACATTCCCGTTATCATTTTCCGCTGTAATATGCACCACTGTACGCGAAACCTTCGTATCAATCACACCCAGGCGGCTGTACTTGTATCGAGGTTCGATAAAATTGTGCATCGCCGTTAGAATGGCGACAGGATCACTATTCTCATGTACTACGCCGGCAACACTATACTGATCCTGCAAAGACTTCAGTGCCATCGCGGTCTGCGTCAAAAGAGATCGATTTTCCAGCGTAATAGCAATCTGGTCAGCAATCACATGGAAGTTATCCAACTGCGATTCGTCGGTAGTCAGCGTCTGGTCAGACATAATCGTCATCAGCCCTACCAAGCGGTTACCCACACGCAGCCCCAGGGTCATAATGCTGTTTACAGTGGTTTCACGCAGTCGCGCCAGGAAATTGGGTGTCAGCAAGGCCTGGTAACGGTGGATGTCCGGGATATGGATAATCTCGCCGTTCCGCAGCCGCTCAATAGCGAACTGGACGTCCTCTTGCTTTATGTTGGTCATATATTCTGTAACACGCAGTTCGGTAATCCCCGCCCGCGTTGCCATCATATCAAACCGGAGGTGCTGGGGCATATCGCCTGATTGCAGCGGGGTGTCAAAAAGGGCAAGGCTCAGACCAGTCACATTATGCGGCATTAATTCGATAAGTGCCGCAACTAGGTCTTCCTGTGTATTCGCCTGTGTGATCTGACGATTGGTTTGAACCAATTGATTCGCCAGACTTTGTGCTTCGCGGGAGGCGCGCAGCAAATGGCGACCTTGCAGTGTCAGCCCAATCTGGTCGGCCAGGGTCGTAAGAGCGTCAACGGCTTCGGTTCTAAGGTGATAAGGTTCTGTATGCAGAACAATCAGAGAACCTATCAACTGGTCACCGGCACGCAGCCCGAATACTGCTCCCCATGTCAGATCATAGGCGGCAAAACGCTGCCGCATTCCGGGGGTCAGGTGACGGCTATCCTGGTAAATATCTGGGATGATAACCGGCAGTCCCTGGCGCAGACTCTCAAGATGAGATTCATCAGGCATCGGGTCAATCGGCATGGTGGTGGTGGTACTGGTTTCACCTTCCGCTGTAACAAGGGCAACCAATGAACGGTACTTGGGGCCGGGCATTTGCTCGTTTGCCAAAGGCTGGTCAAACAGGGCGATGCCCGCAGCCGTCAAAGGATTCCCCAGGGTATAAATGACGGCTTTCGCCATATCATCATAGGTTTCTGCGGCTTTGACGAGGCGGTTTGCCAACACTAGGTCGTTTGCCACACTGCGAGCGGACTCCGCTTCTTCCAAAAGCGTACTTGTATGGATGAGAATGCCGATCTGGTCAGCCAGATTGCGGAGCGCGTTCACTTCTTCGTTAGTGAAGGGGCGCGCTGTCCGAGAAAAAATACACAGGCAGGCAATCGGGCGGCGGTCAACCATCACAGGGATATTCAGTAAGGCTTCAAACTGGTATTTCTGAATCCAGGCCATGAAACCCGCGCCGATTTTCTGGCCGGAAACCGCATGAATGTCATTAATCACATAAGGGACGCCATCCAGAACCGACTGGCGCAGCTCCGGCGCAAAATCATCTATCCCGACTTCAACACCCCCCTCCGCAGCAAAAGCCTGGTTACGGTTCGCCGTCGCCATGACCTGCCAATCTATAACACGATCCTGCTCATCATAGATCAGCTTGTTCAGGCTGAGCGCCTGCCCACGTACTGGCAGCATGTGGCGAGCGATAATCCCGGCCATCTCGACATAACTCTGCCCGGTGCGCAGCTCACCAAAGGCCTTTGCCTGATGCTCACTGACCTCCCGACTGAGGGTGCTTTCTTCCGCGAGATTGTAAATCTGCACCAGCGCGCTCACCTGGTCGGCAAGCTGTTGGTAAACCTGAATCTCCTCTTGTCCGAGCGCAATCGCACCGCGAAGATCATTAATCCCCAGAAACCCAAATGTCTGACCTTGACTACGCAGCGGCAGACTGCAGACCGACTTGATACCAAATCCGACCAGCCAATCGCGCACATCTTGGCTGATGTCCTCATCCTGAGCAACATGATTGACAATCGAAATCTCATTGGATTCAAAGCTGGCGTACAAATTGCCCCAGGATGAATTGGGAGCCAGATCAAGAGTCGCATTCACCACGAATGATTCGCGCCGGTTGGCCGACGCTGCCACACGTAAGCGGGCAAAACTCCCATCCGGGTTATACTCCGCGAGGTTAATCGTCACGAACTGACCACCATAACGCACCATATTGCTGGCAATTGCCCCGGCCATCTCATCAAAAGTACGACTGCGGGTGAGTTGAACAGAGGCGCGATTCTGACGTTCAATGAGGTCACGTAACAGCACGGTCTTGTAGACCTGGGCGAAGTGTTCACCCATCAGTTGCAACCAGGTGGCAAGCTGGCTGGGAGAGGATTCGGCTTCCCACCCAATCTCTAGCAAACCCAGAGAGCTGCCGCCGGGGAGAAGCGGAAGCGCGTGAATACTTTTTTCAGCATCATAAACCGGGAGGGTTGTCTGAAGCGCCCGTGCATAAGTCGGATAATCTGGCAATCTGACCTGGAAATCCTGCGGCAGATCATAATCGGTGGCTGCACGCAGAATAATGGATTGGTCAGCCAGGGCATACAAGCGAACAAAACGACAGTTGGGGATACGGGTAGCGATTTCGGGCAGAGTTCGCGCTAAAAAATCGTCCGGCGCTGCTTCAGAACCCCGGTCAAAAATCGCGTTTAATTCGAACAAGGTTTCAAGGCCGGGTGCTGCGCTCATCCAGGATAGACTCCTTAACTCGAAAACCTGGTATTTGGGCTGCTATGCAATTGTCTTAACCATGCGGCTTACTTCCACTCCCACACTTCTTCACCCGATAACAAACGGCGAATCTGAGAGGGGAAGCGATCAGCATCAAGCGGTTTACCCAAAAAGCCGTTAAATCCGGCTTTCTTGGCTTTCCGCAGTTGATCTTCACTGGCTTCAGCGGTTACCGCGCATACAATCGTATCGCGCAGGCGGGGGTGAGCGCGGACTTTTTGCAAAGCCTGATAACCGTCTTCATAGGGAAGGCGAATATCCATAAGGATTAAGTCCACACGAGGGAGAGTATCGGCAAACTGGACAACCTGCCAACCGGACGTTTTCCACTCACACCGCTGCACACCCATAAAAGCCAGCATTCGGGCGATCAATACAAAGTTCGGTACATTATCTTCAACGACCAGAACATGTGCTTCACCAGGTTCAATCTGCTTGGCTGCCGGTTTCACACCGCTGCCCGGTAAGGGTGTCGTCTGAGAGTCTGGGGTGGCAGCATCAGGTCGTGTTGTAGGGGTATTATTTTGCGCCTCGCTCATTATTGGCGGCTCCTGATATAACTGATAATATCACCAGGTAATTTATCCACATCAATGGGCTTGCGTATGTAGCCATCACAACCAGCCTCAAGCGCCATTTTTTCATCTTTTTCCATAGCGTTCGCCGTCAGCGCGATAATCAGCGTATGCTCAAGGCCGGGAATCCGCCGAATACGAGCGGTCGCCTCCAGCCCATCCATCTCTGGCATACTCATATCCATTAGAATCACGTCCGGGCGATTCTCCCGCGCGATCTCAATACCTTTTAACGCGCTTTCCGCCTCCAGAACATCAAAGTCATAATCAGATGCCAATAAAATCCGGCGCACCAGCATACGGTTGTCAGGGTGGTCTTCAATATAGAGAACTTGCGGCATACAGACTGTATCCCCCAAAAGCGATCCAAGCATATGTGGTGAGTTATCTGATTTTATTATCTATCAAACTGGCATTTCAAAACATTAATTTTGCGGATCACCTATTGAATTAAGCGCCGAAATCTTCAACAATGCTTTATAAATGAATAAACATATTATGAAGCACACCCCATTTTCATGCTAGCAAAATAGCTAGAATGCAATAAGATTCTAACCAGAAATTGGGAGGATTCTTATCTTAAATCGATATGTCTTCTGCCTTTTCTTAGCAACCAACCTAAACCAGAATATATACAACCGATATATCGGTTTATATCAAGGATACTGCCAGATAGTCATTCCCGCCAGCCAAATCAAGGTTAGAATATTGTACGATGGAATAACCTGGAGGCTCAATTAAGAATATAGATTGGATTCAGGCAAATCCAGCAATCATGCCGGATCATCCCTGCCGAGTCGCCCGTTCACGGTGAATCCTGCTTGAGCGGCAAACAGCGGAGGTTTTAGGGAAGCCGATGCCGCCGTGACTATCAGCCCAAAACAGGCAAATCACCCGCATCGGGAAGATTATTCTCGAAGGCCGTCAGACGCATAAAAGCGCGTTCCTGTGGCGTCATCTCAACCGGGTACTCGGTTTCGTCATAAGACTCTAAAATCCGGTAACCCTCTTTGACATAGCCGCGAATCGTATGCAGGCTGATCCCCATCTCATCAGCGGCCAGTTGCGCGGGCAGTCCGTCCAGGACACACAGCTTCATCGCCTGGCGGATCCGGTGAGTCAATTCCGGGAATTTGCGTTGTTCGGGGAGCAAGGCGGCTTTAAAAACTCGCCGGTTAGAAAGCATCTGGCAGGCTCGGCTGATTCCAGGGGTGACCACGAAATCATAATCCATCGCATAGACCACCGCCCAGGCAATTTGCAGGCGCACTTCCTGTTTAAGAAAATACCCGCTGGCCTGCGCTCTGGCAGCAGTATCCACTAAGTCGGGCAGCGGATCCTGCCCCAGGCACAACACCCGAACTGAAGGGATAACCTCATTCAGATGAGTGATCGTGTCATATAACTGCTCCACACCACCCCCATGATCGGCCTCAAGCAGCACAACATCCGGTAGTTCGGCCAATGGCGTGTGGTCAATATAGTGCCACATCTCTTCCAGGCTCTCGGAAAGATTCGTCACCCGGGTGCGCCGGTCCCAGGCCAGAAAACTATTGATCGAGTGCAGGGAATAAAAATCGGGGTCCATCACCAGAACTTTCAGATTGACATCGGTAATGACTGTCATAGCACCATCCCCTGCCGAAAACCTTATATAGATGAAACATTCTATGTGAAATGAAAAAACGATATTTTTTTAAGCCGCGGGCTGCTGGCCTTTAGCATTTTAGCCTTTTAAGTTATCGGCTATCGATCTATCTTTTCCTGACCGCTTACGGCTGAAAGCTGACACCTGATGACACACTTCCCTTTATTGAGAGGGCTTAATCCCGATTCATATCACATAAAATATATGAAGTGATTTTTATTATACATCAGATGGGATCATTGACGACCCGCCCCGCCCAATCGGGAAATCTACGTCTCCATTTCGTTGACGGGGGCTTTGAAATCGTAAATGCCCTCACGCTGCGCCCAAGCCTTCCCACACTGGCGGCAGACCAGCGTATCTCCGTCATGTGAAAGCTCGTCGCCATCGTCCGGGCAGACAAAAATGAAGGATGTATTCAGGTTATCCGCACTGTTCCCAACCGTATGACTGCGGGTGAAGACACTGGGCGTCACCAGCAAACCGGAATGTTGCAGCAGCGCATCCACACCAACGAGCAACTGAGTCGGGACGGTATTTTTGAGGGCATCCACGCGGAAGAAGGACACTGGGAAACGAGTTTCGAGCTTAAGTTGCGCCTGTTCTAACTGCTGGACGATGTATTCCGGGTGAAAGTCAAAATTCAACTCCACGAACTCAACCGGCTTGAAATCATACGGATCCCACTTCTGGCGGCCTGTCGCATAACGCAGCATGGCTTTGATGTTGCGCTTATTGGCGTGTTCCAGAATAAAGATGCCTCCTGGCACGAGTACCCGCCGAATCTGGCGCATCACCGCTGGAACATCGGCCATGTGGTGGATCACCCGGATCATGGTCGCACCATCAAACGTGCCAGGACGGAACGGCAGGCGATAGGCATCCGCCGCAACATAGGTGAAACGACCATCCCCTAATTTTTCGCGGGCATACTCCAACTGTGAGAACGAGTAATCCAGCAGTACTACCCGTTCGTAGGCATGATACTCGCTAGTCAGTCGCCCGAAACCCGCGCCGACTTCCAATAGCCGCCGTCCGCTTCCAGGCAGCAGCCGACGCAGCGCAATCCGCTCGACTTGGTCTTCGTAATCACGCCCTTTGCCTTCCCAGAAATCAACACGGTAGTTTGACCCTTCATAATCGCAAATTTTGGGTTGGGACTCTGGCCTTCGCATAACAACCTCAACTCATGAACCAGTGGGATTTCCATTGCGGGGGCAAACAGGCAATCAACCTACTGGTAAACCAGGGTCGGCTTGCCGGATAACCATCCAATCATACCCATTATAGGTGCAAAAGTGTGTTTTGTTGATTCCCGTTTGAATGATGCTAGTCAGGCGCTCGGGATGGTTCCGCACGACCTATTAAACTTGCTCCTATCCATGCTACAATGCGGCTTCCAAGTCCGGCGGATAGTCCGACGTTCCGATCGATATAGTGAAATCATCGAAAATACGGTAAAGGCTCAAACGGATGTCTGAATATATCACGGTTGAAACCCGGCCTACAGAAGACGCCAACATACTGGAAATCACCACAAACCAGCCACTAACTGACGAACACGCCGAAGTGTATCGCAGTTTTGAGGAAGGCGATGTCGGCTCACCTATCGCGCAGATGCTGTTTAATGGCGTGGCGGGTATCCAGGCGATGACGATCACCGAACATACGCTGCTCATCACCCGCGAATCAGATACTCCCTGGGAGGCGATTGTAGACGAAGTGCGGGATGCGCTGCGCGATTTTTTCCTGTAGCTTTCAGCCGTCAGTTATCAGAGGCGATGGAGTATAGGCGGATTGAGCGAACACGCAGCCCAAAAGTCAGCGGCTAGCGGCCAGTAGCCTCATTCCCCCGCATCAAGACACCGTGACCTGCCCGAAGCGTCCCCGATAGAAGTCCCGGATCGCCTGCCACATCACGCCGCGCAGATGCCGCCGATTTTCCCACTTGGGACGCAGTGACCAGCTTAAGAAGGTGCGCAGGTATTCGCTCACGATATAGGCCCAGGTTTTCATCCCGGCCTGCGTGCGGTGCAGGAACAGCAGCCGGTTACGGGTCATATAGTAGTAGGTACGGGGCGAGGTGGCGCGATCTTCAATCGAAATCTTGTGCCAGATCATCGCGGTCGGCACATGCATGATCTTATACCCGGCGCGGTTGGCACGAACACACCACTCCGTTTCCTCGTAGTACATGAAAAACTTGTCATCCAGCAGCCCGGCATCTTCCCATGCATTGCGAGACGCCAGCAGCGCACAGCCGGTCACAAAATCCACCGGGCGCGGACTCAGGCCGTACTGGGATTTATCGTCTTCATTCAGGCCGATCATGGTGGTGGTGCCGTGCGGCCAGTCAATCTGACCGCCTGCCGACCAGATGGTATCCGGCGCTTCGTGGTAATAAATCATCGGGCCAGTCACCCCGATTGCCGGGTCGGACTCCATCACCTCAATCATGACATCCAGAAAATCCGGGGCGACAATCGTATCATTGTTCAGCAGCAGCACATAATCCGCACCGTGTTCCAGAGCATATGCAATCCCCACATTATTCCCACCAGTAAAACCGAGGTTTGCGCCGGTTTCGATCAGCGGCCACTGTGGATGGGCGCCGCGAATCGCCGCCGCCGCCGCGTCTATCGAGGCGTTATCTACGGTAATCACCGTGTAGTTGGGATAGGTGACATGCTCCAGTGAGCGTAAACAGGCCAGCGTATCTTCCAGCCCGTTATAGTGCAAAACAATGATACTGACAGAGGGGGTCATGACTTCCTCACAAACCAAACTTGAATAACCGCCTGCTCTGAACGGCGTCTGTGAGCAGGGGCGACTTTAACGTACCTTAATCTACTGAATGCGGCCTTGCGTCGGGCTAAAGCGTGCATCAGGGCGGGGTAGCACCGCCCCTTCATTTCGTGTTTCAATAAATTTATGAACAGGTCGCTCCCCCACTCTAACAACTTGACTCTGGATTCAAGTTGTTCTATAATCTTGATTGAACGTTCAATCAAGAGGATATTATGACGCAGCAACCGGAAGAATCGAACCGGCGCGACGCAATCATCCAGGCCGCTGTGCAGGTGTTTGCGGAAAAAGGCTTTCACAGCGCGTCTATCAAGGAAATCTCCGCTGTAGCCGGTCTTAAATCGCCCTCATTGATTTACTGGTATTTCAAAGACAAGGGTGAACTCCTCCAGGCGGTGCTGTCACATATGTCACCGTTGTTTTTTGAGATGGAAAACCCGGAGGCGCTGCTGGAACTCCATCCCGAATCCCTACTGCTGCTGGTCGCACGCGGGTATATCGCGGGCTTTGAGAACCCCGATGTGAAGCGCATCTTCCGCATCGTGCTTTCCGAGGCGCTGCGTGACCCGACTTTAATAAAAGATTTTAGCGATGCCGCCCTGCGCGTCCTCAACTTTTTCACAGACTACTTGCAATACCAGGTTAAAGAAGGGCGGCTGCGGCCTCATGACTCGGCATCGGCAGCACGGAGTTTTATCGGCGGACTGCTGGTGTATGTCCTGGCGCGGGATGTGATCGCCCCGTTAAGCGCCGGACTACCAGACGTAGAAACCTATATCACCGAGCAGGTTCATATTTTTATCAACGGGCTGCGTACCTGACACGCCCCGTTTACCGATGGGATATCCCGCAGGACGGGTTACACATATGACTCCAGCAGTTTCAGTCACTCAGCTTCACAAACATTACGGAAATGTCCGCGCACTGGATGGCCTCTCGCTCGACATTGAGCGCGGGCAGGTTTTCGGCCTCCTGGGGGCTAATGGCGCGGGCAAGACCACCCTGATTAAATCACTTATCGGACTCACACAACCAGACAGTGGGACAATCCACGTCCTTGACCTGAACCCACACAGCCAGAAACACGACCTGCGGCGGCAGATTGGTTATATGCCACAGACCCCGGTGCTGTATGATGACCTCACCGCCAGGGAGAATCTGCTGTTCTGGGGGCGGGCACACCCTATCGCTGATCTCAAAAAGCGGGTGGCAGAAGTGCTGGCCTTCATCGGTCTGACGGATCGCCAGCATCACCCGGTATACACCTTTTCCGGGGGAATGAAGCAGCGCCTTTCGCTGGGGTGCGCGTTGGTGCATCAGCCTACGCTGCTGCTGCTGGACGAGCCAACAACCGGCGTAGACCCGAAACTACGCGAAACGTTCTGGTCGCATTTCCGCAAAATGACGGATGCCGGGGCAACGATCATCCTCAGTACCCACCAGATGGACGAAGCGGTCTACTGTGACCAACTAGCCGTGATGCGCGGCGGGCAGGTTCTGGCATGTGACACACCGCAGGCACTGCTGGAACGCGGGCATACGACAGTAACCGTGTGGAATGGGACGGAACACCACACCGAGCAGATCACCAACTATCCGGTAGAACTCCCCCACCTGCTCGCGCATTACCACCTCGACCCCACTGTCAGCCGGATTGAAGTGGAACATGAACCACTCGAAAAAGTCGTGCTGGATTTAATCGCCAGTCAGGAGGTGAACCATGTTCAGTAATACGGCAGCGGTAGCAACGCGGGTGCTGCGCCAACTCCGGCGTGACCGGCGTTTCGTGGCGATTTCATTGGTGATGCCGGTGGTCATTGTCTATATGCTGTACCTGTTTTTCGAGGGGGTCGAGTCGCCCATCGTGAATCCCAAACAGTTCGTTGTGCCGATAGGGGCGTTTATCGTCCACTTCATCACCTATGCACTGTGTGCGATTGTGCTAGTGCGGGAGCGTACCGGGCAGACATTGGGGCGCATGTTCATCAACGGCTATCGCTCCATTGAAATCATCGGCGGTTACCTCATCGCCTATTCCCTGCTTTCTACGGTGCAAAGCCTGATCGTACTGGTTGGTCTGGAGGCACTGTTCAAGCTCGGCTACTCGTTCGAGGTATATGTCGCTATTTACGTGGTGATCTGGCTGCTGGCGATATTAAGCATCGCGCTGGGGATGTTCGTCTCGAACTTCGCTCGCAACGAAGGGCAGGTCTTCCCGATGATTCCGCTGGTGATTATGATCTCGGTGCTGTTCTCCGGTATGATTCTGCCGGTAGACCGTCTGCCAGAGATTATCCAGTGGGCACGCTTTTTCACGCCGATGTTTTATGGCAACGAGGGGATTCAACAGTTGATTCGCTCCGGCAGCACCCTGTCGGACGCGCTCCCTGGCGTGATCGGGCTGTTGGTCTATGGTGCGGTGCTGTTGGCGCTGGCAACCGCTACCCTGCGCGAGGCGGATTGAGAAGATAATCACCTTCTCCTGGGAACACGCTATCCCTGAATCAGGCGCTCATAGTGGGCGACAAGTTCTTCCATCTCCTGGTCAATCGTCTTGACGGGTGGAATGCCTTCCTTCAATTGCGCCAGGAGTCCGGGTTCGTGCAGCAAGCGCTCGATCTGGCGGCGCAGGTCATCCGCGTTATTCAGCTCAAACACCAACCCGCTTGTTCCGTGTTCCACCAGTTCCGCCATGCCGCCCAGGTCGGTCACGATCATCGGCACGTTCATCGCAAAGGCTTCCAGAATCACGTTCGGGCTGTTTTCATACCAGCGTGACGGCGCAACCATAACATCCATCCCGGCCAGGATGTCCCACACCTTATCCCCAACGTAGCGTCCATTCCAGCGAATCGCCGGATATCTGGCGGTCTGCGCTTTGAGCTTCGCCACATAGTCCGGCTCCTCAGTCTCCGATCCCCACAGATCAAGACTCACCGACTGACCAGAATCCAGCAACGGGATTACGGCATCCACCAGTAAATCCACACCTTTATGGCGTTTGATCTGCCCGGTATAGCCCAACTTCAAGATGTGATCGTGGCGTTCGGCCACCGGCTTCTCCCCGGCAGGAGCCGCCAGCCCTTGCCGCAGGAAGGTGAAACGCCCGGTATCAAAGCCGAATTCCCCAAACTTTTGGATCAGATAATGCGAGGGGCAAATGACCAGAGTCGCGGCATCCAACGCCTGGCGCAGTGTCTGCTGACGGTCATGAATCTGAGCGGTCTGCTGAATTGCAAAAGGAAGGCGATCAGCAAATGACCAGAATACATCCATCACCGCTGGCGCGGCCTGCGCGGCCAGGCGGAAGCGCCGCTTATCTTCCTGCAAGCAGCGCATACATTTCTCGTCGCTTTCCGGCCCGCTGCACAACGCTCCGGTAGCTTGAATCAGGTTCAGCCGCGCACACATGAACCAATACTCGGTCAGGGTGACGACCACAGGCAATCCAGCATCACGCACGGTATGAATAGCCTGCCCGCCCAAAAGATAGCCACTGACGACATGCACCAGGTCGAACTGCCCCTGGGCCAGCACCTCCCGCAGCGCCTCCCCCGCCGGAGGGTAGTCATACAGATTGTGAAAGAAATCCCCTATTTTGATGTCATAGTGCAGACGGTGAACCGTGAAGCCATCCTGAGTCGTTGTCTCTACCCGAAACCCCGGCTCATCCAGCTTTTCAACCGCGAATACTTCAACCTTATGCCCATGAGTCGCTAACCAGCGTGCCATACGTTCCGCCCGGCGTTCCGCTCCGGCGGAGTGGGTCGGGGGGAAGCCATGTGCAGCAATCAGAATTCGCATAGCCGTTTACCGCTTCTTTCCAGATGGTAGAGGTCGAGACAAGGTATATCACCAGATGTCGAAATGTCAGAGCAAGAGACCTAACCGCTGGCCGGTAGTTCCCCACGAACCGTCTTTAACTTTCCTAAAATCGCCGTGGTTGATGGTCAACCAGCAGGCAGAAACCGCCCCTACAGAACCAGAATGACACGTTTATATGTCCCGCAGGCAGGTACACTTTAGCAGGATTCTCATTTCTGCGCAAAGAGAGATGCCGGACTCAAAAAATGGTCAAACAAGGGACTTATGCGGCGTGAACAACAGCACAAATCCCGTGCTCGAACCCATGATGACGCCACTAAAACGGACGGCATCCTGTGTCTTTTATACGCGGCGGTCTTTAACAATCCGTCCATCTTTAATCACTACCGGGATATTATCCGGCATTTCCAGTGAGCGGATGTCGGCCAGCGGGTCGGTTCGCGTGACGATGACATCTGCCAGTTTACCGGCCTCCAGCGTGCCGATGTTATCCTGCCAGCCCAGCACAGTCGCAGCGGTCTGGGTGGTAGCGACAATCGCCTCCATGGGGGACATGCCAATATCACACATCAGGCCGAGTTCACGTAAGTTGGTACCGTGTGGCATCACCCCGGCGTCCGTCCCCATCGCAATTTTCACCCCGCTACGATGCGCATTGGCGATGCTGTCCCGGTGGATTTCGATGACTTCCCGTGCCTTACGGATCCCGTATTCCGGCATAGACCCTGGATTGGCTTCGGCCTGTTCCAGCACCGAAAGCGGCGCGAGCAGCGTCGGCACAAGGAATGTGCCGTGTTCCAGCATCAGGTCAATGGCTTCTTCATCCAGGTAAATACCGTGTTCGATGGAGTGAATACCAGCCCGCACAGCGTTTTTGACGCCCTCCGCGCCCTGGGCATGGGCCATCACTTTCGTATTGCGACGGTAGCGGGCTTCCTGCACGATAACCGCCAGTTCTTCCGGCGAAAACTGCGTATACTCCGGGTGGTCAGTCGGGCTAAGGACACCGCCTGTCGAGCAGATTTTGATGACCTCGGCCCCAGCCCGCAGCACCTCGCGCACTTTCTTGCGGACTTCTTCCACGCCGTCACAAATGCCGTTGGGATTGCCGGGATAATCCGGGAACAGATTATAGGCCGCGCCGGATGGCATCCAGCCATCGGCATGACCGCCCGTGATTCCCAGCACGGTGATACTGATCTGCATCCGGGGGCCGAGAATCAGGCCTTCTTCAAGGGCCTGCTTAACACCCAGGTCAGCGCCGCCTGCATCCCGCACTGTCGTTATTCCGGCCTCAATCGTCCGGCGTAAAAACGGAATAGCCCGGTAGAAATTAAGCGAAAACGGACGGGTAATCGCCTGGCGCATATCTCCGATCTCAAACATAGCGTGGATATGGGTATCAATCATACCGGGCAGAATGAAGCCGCCCCTGGCATCCACATCGGTTATATCCCCACCAGGGTATGAGATCGAATCGGCAGCGCCTACCGCCCGAATACGATTGTTTTCAACCAGCACCACCGCGTTTTTAACAGGGGGACGACCTGTTCCATCAATTAATGTCCCGTTATAAATCCATAAACTGGTCATCTACTGCCCTTTCTATAGAACGCGGTCAGTGTACCTAAAGGAGGCGGTAAGGGCAAAAAGTGGTATGATAAGGAGGATGTGAAAATTAGGTTTCGGTTTGAAGACTCATTGTCATGACCACGCAGTCATCAGGGGAAGATTTGTACTATGCTGGATCAAGAAACAACACTCAGTAAAGAGCCGCTGACTTGCCCCCGCTGTGGTGAGCCGTTTACGTGTGGATTAGCGGTGGGCGAGGCTCATTGCTGGTGTTTTGATATGCCGAAAAAAGCGTCTATCGGTAAAGAACAGGCGCAGCAAGGCTGTATCTGTCCGAAGTGTCTTCAGGCGCTTCTGGATGAAATGAAAGCGCAGGGCGAGATGGTATTGGAAGTCAAAGAAGAGCAGCAGATTACGCTCACACAGCCCGACAAATGATTTACGAAATCCACCTGTACGTTCCTAAAACCGGAAAATTGACGCCATCTATGCTGGAATGGTTATTCGAGCATGGGCAGAGCATGAGTCAGCCGGAAAAATTCTGGCCGGTACGCCGCATCAAGCAGAAAGCACTGGCGCGGCTGCTGTTCCAGCTTGACCCGACTCTCGTACCGGTACGTGCGCCGGGCGGGGACGTGGAACTGCACTACCCGAATTCCGAACTGGGAATCGTGCTGTATATTCATGATCGGGGCATTATCCTGTTTTTCCCCTTCATGGCGTACAGTGTGTATTCGCAGATTGTCCTTGGAATCTGCTATACCTACATCCGGTATTTGTACGATACGGTAGGGTTCTGGAGCTACGACCCGCAGTTGGATGTGATTTCGTACGCTGACGATTTCCAGTCTATGGAACAAACCGCCCGCCTGATGGACGCGATCATGCCGCGACTACTGCCAGAGTAAACCTCTAAGGTAGGAATCCACTAGTGTTGTCCAGCGTGTCGCTCCTACAGAGTCGCCGTAAAATAGCAACGATGTATAATCGCACGGCGCTGTAATTCTGATAATCACCGTGCTTATGTCTCAAAGGGCATAACCCCTTTGCTCTGATCTGTGGCAGCACTGCTTCTACACAAGAGTCTTGTTCCTTTTATCATTTTTAAGGATCCACCATGCAGGAATATGACCTGATTATCCGCAATGGCATAATCTACGACGGCGACGGCGGCACACCGTTTCCGGGTGATGTCGCCATCAACGGTGATACCATCGCGGCGGTGGGTGATCTGGACGATGCGCATGGCAAAACCGAGTTGGGCGCTGGCAGGCAGGCAATCGCGCCCGGATTCATCAATATGTTAAGCTGGTCAGTCGAATCGCTGATTGAGGATGGCCGTTCGCAAAGCGAGATTCGTCAGGGTGTGACGTTGGAAGTCATGGGCGAAGGCTCTTCAATGGGGCCGCTCAACGAAAAGATGAAACAGGATGGCCCTGGCACCTTCCTCCAACAGGGGGATATTCACTATGACGTGGAATGGACGACGCTGGGCGAGTACCTGGAATACCTGGAAAAACGCGGCGTGTCCTGCAATATCGCCTCGTTTGTCGGCACGTCTACGCTGCGGGTCAACGTGCTGGGCTATGATGACCGGATGCCTGAATGGGAAACCGGCATTCGCCCCATGCGCAACCTCGTCCGGCAGGCGATGGAAGAAGGCGCGGTGGGTCTGTCATCGGCGCTCATCTACCCGCCCGCCTCGTATGCTGCCACTGAGGAACTCATTTTTCTGGCGGAAGTGGTCGCCGCCTATGACGGCCTGTACATCTCCCACATCCGTAATGAGGGTAGCGCAATTATGGAGGCGCTGGACGAATTCACCGATATTGTCGGGGAGACGGGGATTCGCGGCGAAATTTATCACCTCAAACTGGCCGGGCAGTCAAATTGGGATAAACTCGACCAGGTCATCGAGACCATAGAGAGGCTACGTGCCGAAGGGTTTGACATTACCGCCGATATGTACCCCTACCCTTATGCCGGGACGGGGCTGGCGTCCTGCCTGCCGCCCTGGGTACACGATGGCGGCCATGCGGCACTGATCGGACGACTGAAAGACCCGGATACCCGCGAACAGATCAAGCAACACATGAACCAGCCCAGCGAAGACTGGGAGAATATGTACCTCGCAAACGGGCCGGAGCGCATTCTGCTTTCCGGCTTCAAGCAGGAGGCCATGAAACCCCTCACTGGCAAGTACCTTTCTGAAATCGCGGCGGAACGCGGCACATCGCCCGAAGATACGCTGATGGATTTGATCGTGGAAGATGACAGCCACGTTTTCACCATCTATTTCACGATGTCCGAGGAAAACGTTCAACGCATCATGGCGCTGCCTTGGGTGAGCTTCTGCTCGGACACCGAATCACAAGCACCGGAAGGGGCGTTCCTCAAGTCGAACCCGCACCCCCGCGCTTACGGCACATTTGCCCGTGTCCTGGGCAAGTACGTCCGGGATGAGCAGGTGATTCCGCTGGAAGAAGCGATCCGCCGCCTGACCGCCTTCCCGGCGGCGAATCTCAAGATTGAGCGACGCGGCTCACTCAAACCGGGCTATTATGCTGACGTGGTGGTGTTCGACCCGGCAGCCGTGCAGGATCACGCCACGCCGGAGCAGCCACACCAATACGCCACCGGCATGACACACGTTTTTGTCAATGGGGTGCAAGTTTTGCAGGACGGCAAGCATACCGGCGCGAAACCGGGGCGCGTGGTACGCGGGCCGGGCTACGGCCAGAAGCCGTTCCGCTATGCTTACCCGGAAAATCTGCATCCGCTGTTCACGCTCGGCAAGGACTACAACAAGAACTATACCGAACTGGATTTAGGCACGGCGGACATCCCGGACTTAATCCGCATGGCAACCGATAACCGGCTGCATACCTGGGACGCTGATCTCCCCGAATATTACGCCCCGGTTCACGCCTGGCGGCGGCTGGCGCAGATGGGCGCGGCAGAAGCTGCCCAACCGTTGACGCGGGTTTTTGACGTGCAGCGGGTGGACGCGGTAATGGATTTGCCCGATGTCTACGAAATGATCGGGCCAGCCGCGATTCCGGCCCTCCAAAACTATCTGAATGAAACGTGGCACAGTCCGCTAGGACATATCCAGGCGGTGAACTGTCTGCGGAGCATCGGCAACGCCGCTGACCAACTGATGTATAGTGTCTGCGAGGCGATTTTGCTGGAACGCCTGAAGCAGCACAGCGCCAATAACCCGCTGTTGAATTCGTCGCTGATAATGGCGCTCATCGCCATGAACAGCGAAGCGGCAGTTGAGACGATTATCGAAGCCTACACCGCCCGGCACATCGTAGAGGAAATGTCCGGCACCTTCAAGGAGATTCAAAGGCTGCTCGGCATTCGAACCCAAACGGTGACTGAAAGGGAATACCGGGAGACGATTGGCGGCGACGATGTGCCCGACAGCGGTGCAAAAAAGAAACCGAAACACAAACCCGGCCTCAAACCGAAAAAATCAAAGAAGAAACGGCGATAATGGTGGGCGGGGGCAACAACACCTTCTATAATGGGTCAAATACGGGTTGTGCACTGTAAGAATGAATCGGGTACAACCTGATATACACGAAAAATTGACAGAGCGTTATTTCATGCCGTCTGCCGGGCATTAAAATACCCGGCAAAGCGTTCCAAACCTACTAAAGAGGTTCGGGATGCAGGACAAAAAGAGTCCCTTCAGTGGACTTGGTTTTGCTGTAGCCGGGGGATTTATCCCCTGGCGCGAAATTCTGCTCGGCCTCTTTCTTCTGACAACCAAGAAGAGGAACTAAGCAGAGGTGAATCATCCATCTCATCATAAGGAGCGGTTCATGCGCCTGAAAGTCGGACTCGCGCAGATTTACCCGAAGCTGGGGGACATCCCGGCCAACCTGGAAAAACATCTGGATTACATCGAGCAGGCCAGGGAACATGGCGTGGACTTAATCGTATTCCCGGAACTTTCCCTGACCGGCTACCAGGTACAGGATATGGTGCCGGAACTCGCTATCCGTGCCAGCCGGGACGATACCACCTTCCGCACCATGCTGGACGCCAGCAAGAATATTGACATCGTGTTCGGCTTCGTGCTGGAAGACAAGCGCCAGCGTTTTTACACGGCCAGCGCGTATCTTTCCGGTGGGGAATGCCTGCACATCCACAACAAACTCTACCTGCCCACTTATGCCATGTTTGATGAAGGCCGCTATTTCGACCTGGGCGAAACCGCCCGCGCCTTCGATACGCGCTTTGGCCGGGTGGGGATGCTCATCTGCGAGGATTTCTGGCACATGTCGCCTCCGTACCTGCTGTGGCTGGATGGCGCGGACATTTTGATCTTCCACAGCGCCAGCCCCAGCCGGGGACTCGACAGTGGCGATAAACTGGCTGGGACGCGCTGGGTCGAACTGGTGAATCAGGCCTATGGCAGCATGTTCACCGACTATGTGATTCATTGCAACCGCGTGGGCTACGAGGACGGCAAGAGTTTTTGGGGTGGGTCGTCGGTGGTCGGGCCGGATGGCGAATTTCTGGCGCGTGGGGCGTATTTTGAAGAAGACCTCGTGATCCGCGAGGTTGACCTGAACCAACTGCACCGCACCCGCAGCCGCCTGCCCTTACTGCGCGACGAGCGCCCCGATATGGTGCTGCGCGAACTCGGACGCATCCTGAGCAGGGATAGTGAATAGTGGAATATATTGACCTGAAAACCGCCCTCGCCCTGAGCAGTGCCGGGAAGCGGTTTATCGCGCAGATGACCCTGTACAACACTGGCAACTTTGAGCGGTTGGCGACGTTTATCGCGGAAAGCTACACGCCGGAACAACTCGCGGAGCAATCCGCCGCAGACCGGTTGGCAGCGCTCCAACAGGCACACACGGAGGCCGGACGACTGCGGGTTTTCCATCATGTCTCGGTGACGGATTACCGGGTCGTGCTGCTGCTGCAAAGTGAATCGGGCAGTCTGTACTATAACCGCCTCAAAGTGGACGAAGAATACCCACACCTGATTACCCAGTACATTCACCGCCCGCACGGGGACAAATAAACTATGCTTAAAGTTTCGAGTATTCTTGTATCCCCCGCTGTTTCTATCAACAGTATTTCCCAGTTCTTAGAGGTAGTTGAGAAGAAATCTAACAGGCCGTTAATCGTTTTTCGTGGGCATAGGTCGGAAAACATGCAACTTATACCTACATTGTTTCGTCCAGCAGGCAAGCTTCAACCTGTGACTGAAGCAGACGATCTTGAACAAGAGCGGATTGTGAATGCGTGTGTGTGGCACGAAAAGGAATTACTGAGCAAGTTTGAGAAACGCGCTATCTCATTTCTAAGAACTATCCCCCAGAATAAACTAGAGTGGATCGCCTTAGCACGACATCATGGCCTCCCCACCAGATTACTTGACTGGACAGAAAGCCCACTAGCTGCGCTTTTCTTTGCACTTGAAAAATCTTGCTGTGAAGAAGAAAACCTTGTAATTCTGTAGTATGGGCATTTGAGACTTTTTCATTTGATGCTGGTAACCCGCAGACCCTAGAGGATTTAGATAAAACCGCAAACCAGCAAGTATACCGTGTGTATTTTCCGTCTCACACCGCTTCTCGGATTACCGCACAACAGGGATGTTTTACTGTACATGCACCTGGTTCATGGCGACTCGAACCTATCGTAATAGATCATCCCAATGTCAGTCAACAAAATGTTCAGCTTCGCAAACTGATAATTCCAGCATCAGCAAAGGCAAGGTTACGCGAAGATTTGAATAGATTGCGTATTAACTATTTCACCCTTTTTCCTGATCTTGATGGGCTTTGCTCCCAACTAAAATGGGAATTTGAGACATCTTTCAACCAGAATTCTGGAGGCTAGGTATGCCCGATATTTCACACCGCCTGAAAATCAACACCGCATTGGCACAGAAGATGATGGTCGGGTTTATCGCGGATCAGATCGCCAAAGCCGGATTGAAACGCGCCGTCATCGGGCTTTCCGGCGGGATTGACTCAGCGCTTTCGGCCTATCTCGCCGCTGAAGCCCTGGGCGCGAAAAATGTGTTAGCAGTACGGATGCCCTACCGCACCTCGTCCGAAAACAGCCTGACCGACGCCGAAGCCATCATCAACGACCTGGGACTGCCCAGCCTGACCGTTCCGATCACCGATATGGCTGACCCGCTGTTCGCCCAATTCCCGGATATGAGCAACATCCGGCGCGGCAACATCATGGCACGGCTGCGGATGACGGTTCTCTATGACCAGTCAGCAGATTTTGGTGGGCTGGTGATGGGGACGAGCAACAAAACCGAACTGCTGTTGGGCTATTCGACGATTTACGGGGACAGCGGCGTGGCCTTACAGCCGATTGCCGACCTGTATAAAGCCCAGGTGCGCCAGGTATCAGCGGCCATCGGCGTGCCGCAGTCCGTCATCCAGAAACCGCCCTCTGCCGACCTGTGGGAAGGCCAGACGGACGAAGGTGAACTCGGTTTCACGTATGACAACGTGGATCAGGTGTTATTCCTCTTGGTGGACGAACGCTACACGGTGAATGAAGTCTTGGACGAAGGATTCAGTCGCGCCTTTGTGGAGGATGTGTGGCGGCGCGTGAAGGCCAATCACTACAAACGCACCATGCCGAACATCGCCAAACTCAGCCAGCGCAGCGTCGGCCATGATTTTCTCTATTTGCGTGACTGGACGGGACGGTAAAGCACGGGCGCACCCACCCCGCTACATCCCCACGCCTTCCGGCACAGCCACCCCGGTTTGCGCCCGTTTGGTTGCCAGTGTCAGTGTCCGCCGCAGTAAGACGCCGATCATCTCGCGCCGGTAGTCGGCAGTAGCGCGGTACTTGCTGGTGCGGGGATTCAGAACTTGCTGGCCGAGTTCGGCGGCTTCGTCAATCGTCGTTTCGCTGGCCGGTTTCCCATTGAGGAAGGCCTCGACTTCACTCGCCCGCAGCGGCGTTGGCCCAGCGGGCGCGATGCACACCCGCGATTCCGCGATGGTGTCACCATCTACACGCAGCCACACGGCACACCCTAAAATCGGCAGGGCAACCCCCTGCGGACGCATGATGCGTTTGAAGGCCGTCGCTTCCCCTGCCCCGGTGGGCTTAAAGCGGAAACGCAGCAGTAAATCACGAGTCGAGTCAAGCAGGGATTGCCCTGGCCCTTTGTACATATCCAGAATCGGCACCCAACGCCGTTCGCCATTGAGGATGATTTCGGCTTCAGCGTCCAGCGCGACCAGCGAAGTCGTACCGTCGCCCGCGGGGAGAGCGTGCGCCACGTTGCCGCCCAGTGTCCCCACGTTTCGCACCTGCGGCCCGCCTACCACGCCACAGCTTTCGACCAGACAGGTCGCCTGCGCCGCCAGCGTGGATGAGCGCACGATCTGACTGTGGGTGACACCTGCGCCAATCGTGATGGCGGACTCCTGTACGTCAATCGTGGTCAGTTCGGGGATAGCGGTGATGTCCACCAGGGCATGGAAAGCCGCGCCTTCTTCGGCGCGTAAATCCACCAACAAATCCGTTCCCCCGGCGATGACCTGCGCCTCGCCATCATACTGTTTCAGCAGGGCAAGCGCCTCATCAATGGACGTTGGGGTGTGATAGTGATGCCACAGTTTCATTCTACCGTCTCCAATGATGAACCGGCCATCATCGCGCCGATCTGCCGGACAGTCACGTCGTTTCGCTCGACCACGCCGACGATGCGCCCCTCATACATGACCGCTACCCGGTCAGCCAGCGCCATAATCTCATCCAGGTCTTCCGAAACAAGCAGAATCGCCGTCCCCTGGTCGCGTTCGGCCAGTAACCGCTGGTGAATGTACTCGCTCGCGCCGATGTCCACGCCACGAGTCGGTTGCGCAGCCACCAGCACTTTCGGATTACGAGAGAGTTCACGCGCCAGGATGAGTTTCTGAATATTGCCGCCGGAAAGACTCTTAATGGGCGTATCCGTTCCTGGTGTTTTAATTTCGTACTGGCGAATCGCCTCACGGCAGGCGTTCTCAATGGTCTTGAACTTCATGAAGATACCAGCACTCACATACGGCGGACGCCCGTGATCCTGTAAAATGAAGTTTTCGGCAACCGTGAATTCCTTCACCGCGCCGTCTTCCATACGCTCCTCAGGGATATATCCCAGGCCAAGCTGGTTGATGGCCGAGGGCGATTTCCCCCGTACTTCCACCCCGCCAAGCTGGACACTACCGGAGGTGACCGGACGCAATCCGGCGATGACCTCCGCCAGTTCGCGCTGACCGTTGCCGCTCACCCCCGCCAGCCCGACAATTTCGCCGCCACGCACGGAAAGCGAAACACCGTTCAACCCGGCGTCACCCCGGTCACTCAGAGCGCTCACGTCCTGCAAAATCAGGCGGTCAGCGGTGGCTTGCAGCGCCTCTTTGTGATATTCCAGTACCACCGGACGCCCCACCATCATTTCCGCCAGCGTGAGTTTGGTCGCGCCTTCGGTGGGGATGGTGTCTACCCGCTTGCCATCCCGCAGCACGGTAATCCGGTGGCTGATCGCCAGCACTTCATGGAGTTTGTGCGAAATAAAAATTAGAGAGTGACCTTCTTTAGTCATTTTTTGGAGGACACGGAACAGGTCGTCCACTTCCTGGGGTGTCAGTACGGCGGTGGGTTCGTCCAGAATCAATAAGGCCGCATTTTTATAGAGCGCCCGCAGGATTTCGACGCGCTGCTGTTCCCCAACCGCCAACTGCCACACCGGGGTATTGGGATTGACTTTCAGGTTATATTGTTCTGAGAGATCAAGCAATCGCTTCGACACCACATCCAGATCGAGCCGCCAACCGCGCGAGGACTTCATCCCCAACGCAACATTCGCGGCGACGGTGAGCGACGGCACAAGCATAAAATGCTGGTGAATCATGCCGATACCCTGCCGGATGGAATCCGATGGGGAGTTAATCACGGCGGGCTGACCGTTGATGAGAACCTGCCCTTCGTCCTGCTGGTACAGGCCGTAGAGAATCTTCATCAGCGTGCTTTTGCCCGCGCCGTTTTCGCCCAGCAGGGCGTGAATTTCACCGGCCTTGACCTCAAAATCCACCTGATCTACCGCCAGCACGCCGGGGAAGCGTTTGACGATACCCTGCATCTGCAAGTGTTGGATACGCGGTGGCGATTGGACATGCGCTGCGTTCATAATGCGTTTCCAAAAGAATTCTATTGATTGAAACCTCACCCTGCCCGATGCCGGTAAGACCTTCGCAACGGTGTTTCTGACAGGGGCGCACGGTGGTGCGCCCCTACAACCCGCATATTCTTATCCTCAATCGCGCGAGGGATGAGGTATTGACTTATTGATGTTACTTACCGTACTGCCCTTGTTCCATCACCAGACCACCGTTCGCCAGCGTCAGGGTGTAGGCTTCGCCACCGAGCGTGCCGCCCTGAATGGAGGCGATCATGTCCTTGAGAATCACGTCCCAGCGATAGACCTGGAACATCACGCCAACACTGCCGGAAAGGTCAGCCTGGCTGGACTGCGTGCCGAACCACAGCGCACCCTGTTCCTGTGCGACCGCGATCGGACCAACGACCATCTGTGCCGTGCCAGTCAGGATGTCCGCGCCATTGGCGATGTGGGTATTGGCGGCTTCTGTCGCCAGCGGCACATCACTGAAGGACTGAATATAGGTCACAAATACTTCCACATCAGGATTGACAGCAGCCACACCAGCCACGAACCCATCCACGTACAGCTTGGCATCGCCCACTTCAATCGGGCCAACGACGCCAATCTTGCCACTGTTGGTCATATAGGCCGCCAGTGCGCCGTTGACGAATCCACCCTCTTCAGCGGCAGCGGTGTAGGCAAACACGTTATCCAGGCCAAAGGTGTTCACGTCTGTACCCCAGGCGAAGGAGACATCGGGGAACTCCGGCGCGAGTTCTTCAATAATCGCACCATACTGCGAGCCGTGCGCAATAATCAGGTCATAGTCACCCGACGACGCCCATTCACGCAGCGCAACCGCCGCATCATCTACCACAAACGTGCCATCCTGGAAAACGAAGTCAAACTTATCCGCGCCCATTTCTTCCTTAATCATGGTCGGGGCATCAAACATGCTCTGGCTAAAGGCGAGGTCATTGGTGGCACTGGGGGCGACAGCGGCGACACGGAACACATCGTCCTGCGCCTGAGTCACGGTGACGGCCATGAGCAAAACGGCCACGACGAGCAATACAAACTGCACTTTCTTAAGCATTGACGACTCCTTATAAATGGCTCAGATTTTTATTCGCCTCTTTCAAACGGTTTGGTCAGCGCAGTCGGCTTCTCCGTCCGTTTGGAAGCAAACACCAGGGTAATGATGGTGATGACATACGGCGCCATCACCGCAAACTCAGCGGGAATATCAATCCCAATGCCGCTGATCTGCAATTGCAGGGCATTCACAAAACTGAACAGCATCGCCCCGGCCAGGATGCCGAAAGGCCGCCACCCGCCAAAATACACCAGGGCAACCGCGATAAAGCCCAGTCCGGAAGTCAGGTTTTGCTGAAACACTTTCAGCAGCGCAATCGAGAGCGACGCCCCAGCCAACCCGGCCATCATCCCGCCAAAGGTGACGGTGAAGTACCGGACACGGGTGACGCTGATACCCATCGCATCAGCAGCCTGCGGGTTCTGACCGACGGCGCGAATCATCAGGCCGAGCGGCGTGCGGTTTAGCACATAGGCCGAAATCGGCACAAGCGCGAAGGCCACATATACCAACAGGTTATGCCGGAAGAAAATCTCCCCGATGCCCAGGAACTGAATATCGGATAAACCCGGAATATAGATCGCCGTAAAGCCTTCAATGGACTTAGGCGTACCGATGAGCTTCTGAAAAAGCAGTTCACTCATGCCCAACCCGAACAGGTAGACACCGATGCCGCTAATGCCCTGCTCGGCTTTGAGTGTGACGCTGATAAAGGCCATCGCCAGCCCCATCACCAGGCCAGTGACCATGGCGACCAGCACCCCCAGGAGCAAGTTGCTAGTCAAATACACGGCGTAAAATCCGGTAAATGCGCCCATCAGCATCATGCCATCCACGCCCAGGTTCAGCACGCCGCTGCGCTGACCAAAAGTCTCGCCCAGTCCCGCGAAGATGTACGGTGTCGCCAGTCGGATTGCCGCCGCGAATACGCTAGGAGTGAGAATTTCGTTCATACTATTTCCTCCGCTGGCGTTGGGACTTCCGCGCGTTCTGCTGGTGCTTCCACCTCCGCTACCGCGATGCTGGCCCGCCGCCGCTGCCGCCGCTGTGTGAAAATCTGGCTGCTGACGACGAATACCACGATTAGGCCATTAATGGCGGTGATGAGCGCCGCCGGGACACCTAGATCGCGCTGCATTTTCTGTGCGCCCACCAGCAGCCCGCCGAAAAAGGCCGAAGCTGGTATCGCGCCAATCGGATTCAGACCGCCAAATAGCGCCGCCACAATACCATTAAACCCGGCGCTCGCAGTGAACCCAGCGGGAGAGCCATCGGTTTGCAGACGGTACTGTAAACCCAGCACCTGCACCACCCCGGCCAGCCCGGCAAAACCGCCCGCCAGCACCAGGGACAGCATCATCTGGCGCTTGACGTTGATCCCGGCGTAGCGTGCCGCCCGTTCATTCTGACCCACCGCACGAATGCGATAGCCGATCGTGGTACGCCACAGCAGCACATATGTCAGGATTGCCAGCACCACAGCAATGATAATGCCGGTATGTAAACGAGTTCGCGCAAACAGATCCACGTGGCCGAAAAGCGGGGTCATAAATTCCGGTATGTTAATCACCAACCGAGGAAGCTGCTGATCAGCCAGAATACGGGCGGTTTTTGGGATGTGATTGGTACCAATCTCTGCCGGATCGAGCAGCGGATTGTTGAGCAGGTAGTTCATCAGCTGTACAGCAACCTGGTTGAGCATGATTGTGCTGAGGATTTCGTTCACGCCGAAATACGCCCGCAAAAACCCGGCGATCCCCCCGTAAAACGCCCCAGCCAGGAAGCCCATAATCAGTGATAGAGGAATGGTCACGAGTCCCGCCGCATCTTTCAGCACCAGCGTGGTCGTTATCCCGGCTAACGCACCAGCGATCATCTGCCCTTCGCCACCAATGTTGATGACACCGCCGCGAAATGCAATGGCGATACCGATAGCAACAAACAGAATCGGAGTGGCTTTAACCAGGGTTTCGGCAGTGGCGTTTTCGGTGCCAAACGCCCCTTGCAACATCGAATTGATCGCTGCACCGGGGTCTGCCCCCATCGCCACAAGCAAAATCGAGGCGACTAAAAAAGCCAGAACCAGCGCCAACAGGGTCGGCACCATATCCAGCAAGCGGTTAAAAATGTTTTGTAAGATGTCCTGCGTTTTCATAAAGATAAGTTCCAAAAAAGATGATGAAACAGTATACCCAGTATTCAATCACTCTGCCATTGGTTAAGATAGCCAGTGTATCGTCGCAGAAAATCGGTCAACCTGTAGTCATTCCAGTATTCCGGACTCGCAGAGGGCGGCATGTGGCGTTACCTGCTGATGAGGAAAAGACCTGCATTCCAGGCCGGTTGCCACGATCTTCCCGATACCGACTCATGGCCTTCTAATCCGCATATTATATATCCCTCTAATGGGAAAAGTGGTATGATAGGCGCTGAGCAAAAACGAACTCGATTTTAACCCCTCATAGCAAACCAGGATAGGCCAATGCAATATCCGCAAAAACCAAATGATGAAAAACCGGGCAAGAATCCTGAACCCCCGCCCCAATTCCGCATCCCGCGCTGGGTGTGGCCATTGGCGTGGGTGCTCATCATTGCCTGGTTGTTCTTTATCCGGCTACCGGATATGGTCAACAATGTGACCGATCAGTCTATTGATATCCCGTATTCCTTCTTCTTCCAGCAGGTAGATGCTGGCAACGTCACGGAAGTCACCATCCAGGACACACAGGTAACCGGGGTATTTAAGTCGGCGGTAACTTGGCCGCCCGCTGGCTCTGCGGAGCGCGCTCAGGGTATAGCACCAGAAACCGCCGATCATTTTTCGACAACCCTGCTGCCGGTGCAAGACCCGGCGCTGGTGACGGCACTGCACGACAATAATGTCAGCGTCACAGCCCAACCGGTAGAAACAAATGCGATTCTGCTCTTTCTGCTGAATTTTGGGCCGCTGCTGCTGCTGCTGGGATTTTTCATCTGGTCAGCGCGACGCACCCAGGGACAGATGAGCGGCATTTTCGGCTTCGGGCGCACCCAGGCACGCGAATACAATGTAGAAAAGCCACGCGTGACGTTTACCGATGTGGCTGGGCAGGACTCCGCAAAGAGCGAACTCATGGAGGTCGTGGACTTCCTCAAAGAGCCAGATAAATACATCGCGTTGGGAGCACGCATCCCGCGTGGCGTTCTGCTGGTTGGCCCTCCAGGGACCGGTAAAACCCTGATGGCACGGGCGGTGGCAGGGGAAGCAAGTGTGGCGTTCTTCAGTATCGCCGCCTCGGAATTTGTTGAAATGTTCGTCGGCGTTGGCGCATCCCGCGTGCGCGACCTGTTCAAGCGCGCGAAAGACGCCGCGCCCAGCATCGTGTTCATTGACGAGTTGGACGCGGTCGGGCGTCAGCGTGGTGCTGGTTTGGGCGGCGGTCATGATGAGCGTGAACAGACACTCAACCAGATGTTGGCCGAAATGGATGGTTTCGACCAAAACGAGAGCGTAATCGTGATGGCGGCCACCAACCGCCCCGACGTACTCGACCCAGCGCTGCTGCGGCCAGGCCGGTTTGACCGCCAGGTGACCGTCGGCCTGCCGGATCGTGCCGGGCGGCTCGACATCCTGAAAATTCACACACGTGGCAAGCCGCTGACAGCAGATGCCAATCTGGATGAAATCGCCAAAGCAACGATTGGCTTTTCCGGCGCGGATTTAGCGAATCTGGCGAACGAAGCCGCGCTCACCGCAGCCCGGCAGTCGTCACGACGCATTTCCATGCGGCACTTCCTGGAAGCCTTTGACCGGATTGTCCTGGGGACAGAAAGCCCGCCGCTTTCTAATCAGGAAGAACGGCGTGTCGTGGCCTATCACGAGTCCGGCCATGCGCTGGTCGCACTGCTGACTCCGGGTGGCGATCAGGTGCTGAAAGTTACAATTATTCCGCGTGGGCAGGCACTGGGCGTCACCGCCCAACTGCCGAGCGATGACCGGCGTAACTATGCCCGTACATACCTGATGGCAAGGATTCACATGCTGCTCGGTGGACGGGCGGCGGAAGAAGTCGTCATTGGGGACATCACCACTGGCGCATCGAATGATTTGCAGCGGGCAACCGAATTGGCGCGGCGGATGGTGGCGGAGTTTGGCATGAGCGAGGACATGGGCCCGCTGAACTTTGGCGACCATGAGCGCCAGCCATTTCTGGGCTACTCCCTGGCACAGGGACGGCAGTACAGCGAGGAAACTGCCTCGCGGATTGACGCCGAAGTGCGGCGCATCATTGAGAATGCTCACGCACACGTCCTGAATCTGCTGCGCGAAAACCGGGACAAGCTGGAAGCACTGGCTCAGGCGCTACTCACTGACGAAATCCTGGATCGACGCCAAATTCTGGAACTAATCGGAATGCCGTTGGATGAGGAAACGGAACCTGCTGGCACAACCCCAACGGCGCTGCCGGATGCGGCACAGAGTTAGCTTCTAAGAAACTACACATCATGAACGACCTATAGGCGCAGCTTGTACTGCGCCTATGCTGTTTCCCGCTAATTCAACCGCCAAGTGCGGCTGACAACCCACCAGAGTCCCATGCCGTCCACTGCGACCAGCATGATCCACCGTTAGCCCTACAGCGGCGAGTCGCCGGTTGCGGGCAGTAGGGTAATCGTTTGAATACAATGAGCACGAACGAGGTAAAAAAACAAATGCACCCCAAATAAGGGTGCATAACGCATGTCTCAGACGGTGCGGATATTGTTATGTGTTCAGGTTGGCCTGCATAGTGTTTAGCGCATGGCGAGCTGCACGCTGCACTCGCTGGTTGGCACTATCCTGAGCAGCTTTTGCCAGCGGCGCAATCGCCCGCTCATCCCCAATCTCACGCAGCGCAGAGATAGCGGCATACGCCACCCACTCATCTTCATCCGCGATAAGGTGGATAAGCGGCTCTACAGCCCGTTTGTCCCGAATCCAGCCTAGTGTGACGATAACCTGTAGCCGCACAGTGGAGTCTTTGTCTCCGAGTAAGCTAATCAGGGTATTCACTGCCGCCGCAGTACGAATCCAACCCAACGATTCAAGGACTACGTTGCTTACAACGACAGATGGATCGTGCAGCACTTTTTTCAGTGCCCCAATCGCTTCCGGGTACATCAGACGCCCCAAAGTATGTGCCGCGCCAATTCGCACAGCTTCACGCTCATCATCGAGCGCCGCAACCAGGGGTTCGAGAGCCTGTTCGCGAAAAGATTCCAAGGCAGAAGCCGCAAACCACGCAACCTTATCAGCAGGATCTGCCAATGCATCAATCAGCGCCGGAATACTGTGCGGACAGCATACATGGCCTAACGCGGTGGCCGCATAGCTACGCACATAGGGACTTGGGTCACGCAGCGCATTTTCCAGGAGTTCAGCGATTTCGACATTCTCAGGATCACCGATTAACCCCAAAATCCACACCACTTGCCGCCGGACAGACGGGTTTTCATCATTAGCGATGGCCGAAAGCGCTGGCAAGGCGGTCTTTCCGGTACGGCTCAATAAAATGGAGGCAACCACCTGCTCCAGTTCCGTGCCATAACGTAACACCGCAATCAACAAGGCGATCATGTCCTTACGGCGCGACTTGCCCAACTGCCATGCCTGGTAAAACCGGACATGACTACCATGTCGTTTACCCAACCGCTCGATCTGAAGACCTATCGGAATTTCCTCAGGCATCCCCAATTCTTCAGGGGTTGCATAATCCACATCTTGTTTATGAAGGGCAACAATACGCCCATCCCATACCGGATTTGTAACAACAGTCAATTTTTCGGCCAGAAACCGCGCCGTCCCCGATAATACAGGCACGTTCTGGTTCTGTAATTGGGGGTCTACCGTTTCTAATGACATTGCGCTTCTTGCCATCATTCTCGCCAAACTGCGCGGGCTGCTCTACCCGGCACAGTCGTCAGGATGGGGTGAGGGTCGGATGACCACTGGCTATCAGCGTCAGTAATGTGGAATACTAATTCAGTTCAGATACTCCAATCTATTCCAACAAAACAGGCTTCCACATGATGCGAATATAACGCATCAATTCTGTTACAACTATAAACGTTTTATAAAAATGAATCACCCCCTAACATTCAGGGGGTGATCGCAATACCGGGTGGATACCAGATAATGTGACAATCTATTAGCCAGTAAATAGAACATATGTTCAATTATACAATACGTACTGAGAAAGGAACTTGAGCAGCGTGTTATGGAAGTGTTCGATGGTTTCCGGCTTGCGCCATCCGTGTCCTTCACCGGGGTAAACATGGTATTCGTGCGGCACACGCCGCGCCCGCAGTGACTCCACAATCGTATCGGACTGGTTGCGCGGCACTACATTATCGTCCTCACCCTGGAAGACGATGATGGGGTCTACAATTTTCTCGGCATGAAACAGCGGTGAGCGTTCCCGGTAGAGCGCCGCCGCTTCGGGCAGCGGCCCCAGCAGCGAGTCAGTGTATCGTTCCTCAAATTTGTGGGTATCCGTCGCCAGCGCGAACTGGTTGCTCACGCCAAACATGCAGACTCCCGCTTTGTAGAATCCGGCTTTGTCTATGAGCGATTGCAGGACAGTGAAGCCACCCGCGCTGCCACCATAAATCACCAGACGTTCGCCATCCGCCAACCCTTGCTCCACCAGGTAAGCCGCGCCGCTGGCCGAATCCTCCACGTCATAGACGCCCCATGCACCGCGCAGCATATTCATGTAGGCCTTGCCATAGCCTGTGCTGCCCCGGTAGTTGACCTGAAGTACCGCGTAGCCCCGCGATGTAAAAAACTGCACATAACCCGCAAACGCAGTTGTACGCTGGCTGGTTGGCCCGCCGTGTACTTCCACAATCAACGGCGGCGCACCAGTTCCCTGAAAGTCCTCATTGGTAGGCGGATAGTACAGGCCGTATACGTCCGCCCCATCGTGGCCTTTCCAGGTGATGGCCTGCGCAGCGGCGAACCCTTCCGGCGAAATATTCTCGGTAGCAGAACGGCGGTGAATCACTTCCGTGTGTGGCGCGGCATCCAGGGCGCAGCTAATGATGCGAGCATTCGAGGTCGAGGACGAAGCAATCACCGCGACGGTATTTGCTAATGGGGAAACGGCGACTTGCCCCAACGAGGTATAACCATCCACGCCTTTCACCTGTGCTGCTGCCCCGGTGGGAATTTCCTGCTGCCAGAGTGTGAAGAACCCTTGCTCATTACGGATATGAACCAACGCCCGGCTATCGCGCCGCCAGCCATAGGTGCGGACTCCCTGTATCCAGGCCGGAGCGCCATGATCGGCGTCCACAGTTGTCACCTGAGTATGAGTGCCATTTTGCAAATCATACAGATAAAGTTGGTTCTGATCGGTCTGGTCACTGACATACGCCAGCCAGCGCCCATCCGGGGAGAATTCCGGTTGGAAAATCGCAGTGGTGGTACTGCCCGCCAGGGTTTGTGTTTCGGCCACCCGGGGGAAACCATCCCCGTCATATTCCAGGGTCAGCAGCCGCAGTTCCGTGCCATCCCAGGGCATTTCCGGGTGATTCCAGGCGATGTAAGCGAGATGTGTTCCGGCAGGATGCCAGGCCGGTTGCATGACGAAATCCGTCCCGTAGGCCAGTTTGCGCGGCCACGATTTACCCTCAGTATCCACCACTGCCAGGCCATCTACCCGGTCAACCGTGTGAACAAAGGCCAGCCACTTGCCATCGGCGGAGGCACGCGGCGCGGCAGCTTCGCCAAACGCCGGGGTAATCGGCGTGGCCTCACCACCGGCTAACGCCTGCCGGTACAACCGTCCGCCCGGCCCAGCGAAATACACCACGCCGCCGGACACCGTGAAATCACCACCGCCGTAACCCACCCGTCCCCGTACTGAAAGATCACTGGTCAGGTCACAGGGCGCCTGTACCCCCTCTTGGGCCACTAGCACGCCCTGAGCGCCCCGCCCTTCCAGCCAGACCAGCGTGCCGCTGGCGTCATCCCATTGCACATCGTTTAAGCGCAGCGTCCCGGAAAGCATCTTCGGGGAAATCGGGCTGGCCCAGGTGCCATATTGTCGTGTTTTTCGGGTCATCGTCGTATCCTGTTCTGTTACTCATGACTACGTGACGCTATTGTAACCTATTTGCGGGCGCTTGCCCCTGACAGTCATACCAACTCAACCCAAAAGCCGCCCACCCTACGTGATCGGGTAGACGGCTTGGCGGATTCAACAGTGAGTCGGACTGATTACTGGCCGTTGTGCGGATCCAGCAGGTCGCGCAACCCGTCGCCCAACAGGTTCAGGCCGAGTACCGTCAGGGCAATCGCCACGCCAGGGAAGAAGGTCAGCCATCCCGCCGTTTGAAGGTAATCTCGACCATCAGCGAGCAGCGTCCCCCACTCCGGTTCCGGCGGCTGCGCCCCCAGTCCAATGAAGTTGAAGGCACTCACCGCCAACAGGATACCACCCGCCTGAATCGTAATCACTACGACCATTGTCGGCAGCACATTCGGCAGGATGTGGTGGATGAGGATATGGAGTGGATTCGCGCCCAGTGACCAGGCCGCCTCAATGAACAGTTCGCTCCTGACGCGCAGCGTTTCGGAACGGGTTTGCCGGAAATACAGCGGAATTCCGGCGATACCCAGGGCAAACCCCAGGACAATTGTTGTGCGCCCGAAGGTCGTCGCCAGCGCGATCACAAACAGCAGCCCCGGCACCACCAGCCAGGCATCCATCAGGAAAGCGAGGCTGTCAGACACTACGCCTGAATACAGTCCGGCGATCATCCCCAGCAACATCCCTGGCAGTGCCGCCACCGTCACGGCCAGCAGCGCCACCGCCAGACTCAAGCGGCTGCCATACAGCACCCGGCTGAACAGGTCGCGCCCAAACAGGTCGGTACCGAAAAGGTGCGCCGCTGATGGCGCTTGCAGACTGGCCGCCGGGTTCAGCGCCGCCATGTCATACGGGGCGAGATGATCGGCAAAGAGCGCCGCCGTCACCACCACGAGCAGCATCCCCAGTCCGATCACGAAGCGCAGCGGCAGCCGGGAGGGGACACGCGGTTTCCCGATAACGTCGGCGTGTGATTCACGGATGGCAACCGGTTGCGCCGAAACCCGTGATCTGACCTGGGAAATATTCATCGTCAAATCGCCTTTCGGCTGATACGGGGGTCAAGGTACAACACAATCGCATCCAGCAGGAACAGAATAGCGAACGTTAAGGCCGCGATCACCAGGGTTGTCCCCAGGAGCATGGTGGCGTCCCGGTCAAAGGCCGCTCTGACTGCCAGTCCACCCAACCCCGGCCAGTTAAAAAGCACCTCCATCACAGCCGCGCTGCTGATGAGCCGGACTGTCTGGAGGCCGATATAGGTCACTACCGAAATTGCCGCTAATGGGGTGATATGTCGCCAGATCACCCGGCGCGGGCGCAGTCCCTTCGTGTGCGCAAACAGGATATGATTCGAGTGGATATTCTCAAGCAGGCTGGCGCGCGTCAACCGGGCAATCCCCGGCACGAGGGTCAGTGCGGTACAGGCCGCCGGGAGAATCAGATGCTGCCAGCTATCCGCACCAAAAACCGGCAAGATACGCAGCCGCAGCGCGAAGAACTGCACCAACAGCAGCGCCAGCCAGAAAATCGGCAGTGCCGTCGTAACGGAAACCAGCACCGTGACCATCCAATCGGCGGCTTTGCCCTGCTGGAAGGCTGCCACCGCGCCGAGCGTCACCCCGATAATAGTCCCCAGCACAATAGCGGCCCCCACCAATAGAATCGTGTAGGGCATCCGGATTCCGATTTCCCGGATCACCGGCTGGCCGGACTTGGCCGAGACTCCCATATTCCCCTGGAGCAAACTGCCGATGTAGTCTATATAGCGCACCATCACCGGGCGCTCTAACCCCAGTTCGGCCCGCAGGTGGTCGGCCTGCTCGGTGGAAGCCGTGATGTCGAGCGCAGTCGTGGTGACATCCCCCGGCACGAGTTCCAGCAGCAGGAATACCACCAGCGATAGCAGCAGTAAGGTGGGGATCGCCATCAGGCCTCGGCGAAAGATGAGTTCCATAAACTGATCTTATCCATCAAAACATGGGACAGCACCGGATATTGATACTGCCCCACATCATCTATCAACAATTTACTGTGTCGTCGCGTCATCAAAGGTGACATGACTGTTGACGACCCCGACATTCTGTAAGCGGTTATTGACCACGATTTTCGTAATCGTCATGTGCAGCGGCACCCAGGGGACATCCTGCATGAGCAGGCGCTGCGCCTCAGTGTAAATCGCCAACCGTTCCGCCGGGTCGAAGGTCGCCCGCCCCTCGGCGGTCAGCGCGTCCAGTTCGGGATTGCTGTAGAAATAGCGGTTCGCCCGCCCGATGCTGTCTGTCGAGAGATAAATCCGCAGCAAATCCGGGTCATTCCAGTCGTAGCGAGTCAGCACGATGTCATACTCGCCCGCGTTGGCGGTGGCGGCCACACCCGCAAAATCCAGTACCTCAATCGTCGGATTCAGCCCGATTTCCTGCAATTCTGCCTGAACAATCGTCGCCATGTTCTGATAAGTGGGGAAATTGGAGGTCAGAATCTTGATCTCAGCGCCAACGTATCCAGCGGCTTCGACGGCGGCACGGGCCGTATCCACATCATAGGGCAGCGCTTCCGACTCCAGTTCCGGTACATACCCGAAAATCGAGGGCGCGATAAGCTCGTTGACGATCACGCCCATACCCGGCGCGGCAATATCCAGAATCACTTGCTTATCAATAGCTTCCGCCACCGCCTGCCGCATGGTGACATCGCTGAACGGTTCACGCGCAGTGTTGAATCCTAGAAAGACCAGGCCGCGTGTAGGACTATCGAGGATGGTGAAATCGGGATTGTCCGCAAACGACTGCATCAGCGCGCCCGATGAGATATACGCCACATCCACTTCGCCGGTCAATAACGCATTCACCCGCGCCGACTCATCGCTGGAAAAACGAATGTCCAATTCGGTCACAGCGGAGGCTTGCCCATCTTGGTCGGTTGGGCGCTGCCCATGATAATTGGGGTTGGCGACCAGCGTCATGCTGTTTTGGGGTATCCACTCGGTCACCATATACGGGCCGCTGCCAACCGGATTCTGCCCATACTCATCGCCCGCCGCTTCTACCGCGCTGGGGTCGAGGATACCGGCATAGGTATAGGTCAGCGCACTGAGCAGCGTCACCGAGGGGGCGCGCAGATGGAAGCGCACAGTGTAATCATCTACTTTTTCAAATTCCGCGATATTGATGATCTCGCTGTAGATGAAGGATCGCTGGCCGATTTCCTGCAACCGCTGGAATGTGAAAATCACGGAATCGGCATTAAGTGGATCGCCATTACTGAACTGCACATCGTCGCGCAGGTGGAAGGTAATCAAACGGCCATCCTGCTCCACATCCCAGGAAGTCGCCAGGTACGGCAGAATCGCCCCCTCGTTATCCTGGAACAGCAGCGTATCGTATACATACGCCAGGATGACCGGGGCGCTGGGGTCAATCGGCCCCTGCGGATCCATCGAAATCGGATCGCGGGACAGCACCATCGTCACGGATACGTCCGCCGCGAGAGTGGAAAGTAACGCGCCAGTGAGCAATACACCTAACACGGCAATAAGCAAAGCGAATTTACGCATGATATTTGAATTCGTCCTTTCAACAGTCGCGGATGCGACCCTGGTTCATATTAGTTAAGAATGATTTCGCGGGTTTCCGGCTGATAGGCGCAGAACGGCTCTTCAGCCAGGTAGTTGCCGGTGACGCCATAGGCGCGGGCGCGGCAGCCGCTGCACAGCGACTTGAACTGGCAGATACCGCATTTGCCTTCCAGCAGTTCCGGGTTGCGCAGTTCAGCGAATAACGAACTGTCTTGCCAGATATTCCCAAATTCCTGGGTACGGACATTCCCGGCCTCAATCGGCAGGTAGCCACAGGGGAACACCTCCCCCCGGTGCGAGACGAAGCAGACACCCGTCCCAGCCAGGCAGCCTTTGGTCGCGGCGTGCATCTGCCCGTGCGGATGCCCATTAACCTGACGATCATGGCTGGCGGGCAGGTCTTTCAGAATGCCTCGGCGCTTGTCCTCCGCCCGCCGCACGCGCATGATGCGGAAGTAGTGCGGGGCGCAGGTCGCTTTGAGTTGCAGGCTGGTTTCTATCTGTTCGGTATCGTACAGCCAGTTCAACACCTGCTCGTATTCCTGGGCGCTAATCATCTGATCGTCGGCAATTTCCACGCCACAGCCCACTGGCACGAGCAGAAACAGGTGCAACCCGACGGCATCCAGGTCTTTTGCCATCTGAAGCATGGCTTCCAGTTGGACTTTGTTATGATTGGCGACGGTGGTATTGATCTGAACCGGCAGTCCTACCCGCCGCAGCGCCTTAAAGCCGCGTATCGCCGCTTCAAACGACCCCGGTAATCCCCGGAACATATCGTGGGTGGCTGCGTCGGCACCGTCAAAAGAGATACTCACTCTTTGCACACCACTGGCCTTGATTTTGGCAGCGACTGCATCGTCAATCAGCGTGCCGTTAGTCGCCAGGGCAACCGGCAGCCCGGCGTCACTGGCATACCGGGCAATGTCGTAGATGTCCGGGCGGAACAACGGCTCACCGCCGGAAAGCACGAATACCGGACGGCCTGTTTCCCGAATCTGGTCAATCAGGCGAAACGATTCTTCCGTGCTTAAGTCCTGCGGGGTCAACTGGTCGGCCAGAGTCACCCGGCGGCAGTGAATACACCGTAAGTTACAACCAGCCGTTGTTTCCCAGAATACAAGTCGTGGGGGGGGATAAGTCATAGTTTCCTCACTAGAATTCTACATAAATCTCAGCAAAACTCAAAGCGAGGCAATCGTAACTTAAGGTATTCACTGACGATAGTGATGATTGTCATACATTAGCGATGATTGTCATAATTGGCGGTGAAGCCGTCTCAGTCCTTCAGGCAGCAGGTCATCGGGCAGATGTCATGGTTGGGGCCACGCTGCCCCAGGGCGCGGCGTTCCGGGTGACTGGTCATCCGTTCCACCACCAGTTCGCGGATCATACTCACAAAGACCGGGTGCGTGCCAACCGTCTCAGCCCGCACCAACGTGATGCCGATTTCTTCAGCAACCTGCTTGGCTTCGGTATCCAGATCAAAGACAACTTCCATGTGATCGGAGATGAAGCCCACCGGCACAATCACCACATCTTCAATACCGGCGGCCACTGCCTGACGCAAGTCATCACAGATGTCCGGTTCGAGCCAGGGGTTATGCGGTGACCCGCTGCGGCTCTGGTAGACCAGGCGGTATTCGACCCTACCCAACCCTTCAGCCACCAGACGGCAGGTTTCGGCCAGCTGCGCTTCATAGTCGCTGTTTTGCGCCATCGTCAGGGGGATACTGTGCGCGGTGAACACCAGTTGAACCCCGGCGCGTTTTTCAGGGGGAAACTGTTCGAGCGCGGCCTGGGTTCTGGCGATGACCGGCTCGATAAACCCAGGGTGGTTATAAAACACGCGAATCTTATCGAATTCAGGCGCACCAGCAACCGCTTCGCTGGCAAGTATGATGTCCTCGCGGTACTGGCGGCAGCTAGAATACGAACTGAAGGGCGACGTAAAGAAGGCCAACGCCCGTTTGACGCCATCGTCCCGCATCTGGCGCAGCGTGTCCGCAATGAACGGATGCCAGTTGCGGTTGCCAAAATAGATCGGCAAATCCAGCGCATGTTGACGGAATTCCGCTTCAAGCGCGGCAATCAACGCCCGATTCTGGGCATTGATCGGGCTTACACCCCCGAATGCAAGGTAGTGTTCGGCCACTGCTTCCAGCCGGTGGCGCGGGATGTTGCGCCCACCCGCCACGTTTTCAAGAAAAGGGATGACCTCCTCCATCCCTTCCGGGCCACCAAATGACATCAGCAGCAGGGCGTCATATTGCCGCGCTTCCTCATCAAACCGGGGAGCATCGCTGCCTTGCGCTCCATAGATACTCATGCGTGCGTAGTTCCTTTGTTAGTAGGTAATCCGAGTGCCGACAAAAATTTTGCCTTCACGAATCTCAACCTGATAGGTGTCTACTGGTTTGTTCACCACCCCATCTATGGCCGCGCCGCTGCGCAAGTCGAACTCGCCATAATGCCAGGGGCAGGTCACGCTGCATTCTTCGTGATTGACCTGCCCTTCACTGAGTGGCCCGCGAGCGTGACTGCAACGGTTGTTGAGGGCGAACAGTTCCCCATTGATGTTGAACAACCCCACCATCTTGCCTTCCAGAAAGATGGTTTTCGTCTCGCCGGGGCCAAAATCATCCAGCGGACAGACCTCCATCCACACCTCATGCACTTCCCCAGGAGCCACTTTCTGGGCGACAGGCGGCCCACCCAGCGCATCCAACGCTTCGTCCAGGCGCATATTGATGCAGGTAAACAGCGGTGTGTCCTGTAAGGTGTACATACTCACCGACGATTCGCGTAACTCCTGCACCAGGTCGAGGAAATCAGAGGGTTCGTCCGTCTCGAAGGCGACGATAAACTCGTAGTCGTCGAGGCCGAAGCTATACGTGGTGTTCAGCCGCACCGAGGGATACTTACGCCCGACTTCAATATGCTCGTCCATCATGCCCTGCCGGGCGTGCTGCGACAGTTGATACCATTCACGGGTCTTGATGAAGGGATAAACAAATAAGTACTGCGCTTCAGTCGGGTCAATCACCAGTCGTTCTTCTTCGCTTTCGCCATCGCCGTTGTGATTGCCGTTGGGCGTCCGAATCTCATAGAGTGAACGCTTGGTCTGCGAGAAATACGAATAGGCCATCGTGAGGTAAGCCCCCATGCGCGTACCAGCAATCGCACTCGCCAATTCACGGAACGGCAGCGGATTTTCCGCGATCTGCCAGAGCAGAAGTTCCGCATCGGCGCGCGTCCCCATCAGGCTATACGGACGCAGCAGCATTCGGCGGTTGAAGGACTGGATCACATTCATGAGTTCCTGTTTGGCTTCCGCCTGCTCCTGAGCAGGGAGACGCCGCCAAGCCGGGTCAACTTTGTAAAACGCAAAACGGACATACTGGCGTTTGGTCAGCCGCCTGGCACGTTCCTGCATGGCCGCGTTTAAATTCGGTTGCGGGGGTTGGGTTGGTATCCGAGGACGCATTGTAGACTCCATGTAAAAATAGGTAAATCTCAGCAAATATATAGTGCCTGTGCGATTCTTGCAAGTTTTTTACAGATTCGACAGATGTTGATTCCTCAATGCCCGCTGGCTACCGGTTTTCAAACCGGTGATTGTCATTTTCAATGGGGTCACACCACCGCACTCCCCCACTCATTCGATTGCTTCTGCGAGAATTCTTTCGGAATGTGGCTTTCAAGGCTCAACTCCCATCAGTACATTGCTGCGCAGTTATAGCTGATAGTCAGGCCGCGAATTGTGTAAGCTGCACGAAACAGGTTTGACAAATTCTGAAATCCGATATATATTAACGGAAATGGGAGCGCTCCCATAACTATTGCAGCGGTTATTGTTAAGTTAAATTTCTATGCGACTGGAAGATATCGCCCAAAAAGCAGGGGTTTCTCGTTCAACCGTTTCACGGGTGATTAATAACGACCCCAATGTCAATGACGAGACACGATCCCGAGTCTGGTCGGTTATCGAACGAGAAGGTTATATCCCCAATCCGATGGCACGTGCGATGGTGACTCGCCGCACCAATGTTATTGGTGTCGTGGTTCCCCAAAGTATCAATGTGTTTTTTGGTGATAACTCCTACTATCCCCAGTTGCTCCAGGGTATGAGTGAGATGATCGCCGCACGCGATAATCTCATGCTCCTGATCCTGCCAAACAATAACGAGACACGCGAACAATTCGCACAGCGTATTACCAAAAATCGCCTCCTAGATGGTGTGATCCTGTGCTCTGTCCAGGTAGATGATCCGATCCTGACCAACGTACTTGCCCTGAATCAGATTGTTGTTAGCGTTGAACGTCCGAATGACCAGCTAGAAGACCGTGTGAGCTACATCACGATTGATAACTGTGGCGCGGCAAAAACAATGGTTCAGCATCTGATTGACCTGGGCTACCGCCGAATCGGGCATGTAACCGGACACATGAACATCACCGATGGACTTGACCGATTGGCCGGTTATAAACAGGCGCTTGAAGAAGCTGGCCTTCCGGTTGACCCCAATCTGATTAGTGAGGGGAATTTCTCCTACGAATACGGCTACGATGCCATGAAAAAACTCCTGCCCCAACGCCCCGATGCGGTCTTTGCGGCAGGTGACACCACTGCGCAAGGGGCTATTCAGGCCATTGTCGAAGCGGGGTTGCGTATTCCTGATGACATCGCCATCGTCGGATTTGACGATCTGGATGTCGCCATCAAAACCAACCCGCCGCTCACCACAATGCGCCACCCAATTCAGGAAAAGGGAATGCAGGCCGTCTCTTTACTCCTTGATCTGATTGATAAAGTCGTAGAAGGCCCTCAACGAATTCTGCTACCCACACAGCTCGTGATTCGCGAGTCGTGCGGCGCAAAATACCGGACATAACTGAGAGGAGACGATTTGGAAGTACGAAAAGTGATGGCGTCTAATGTACCACCCATAACGATAAGAACACAAACGTAAGTTTTCAATTGTTTACGAAGGGAAAAATCCGATGTCTAAAAGTGTAGGCCGAATTATTGTACTCAGCCTTCTTCTTGCGCTGGTTTTGGGAGCGCTCCCAATCACCGCTCAGGACAAGATTGTTGTGACTTGGTTCGTCGGTCTGGGAACCGGCACGCAGCCGGAACAGCAGGCGATTCAGGATCAGGTCGCTGCCGACTTTAACGCCAGCCAGAACGAAATCGAACTCCAGATCAGCTATGCGGGTAACAACCAGACCGCGCCTGATGTTCTCAGCACCATGATTGCTGCGCAAACCCCGCCCGACATCGTTGGCCCGGTGGGTGTGACTGGCCGTAACCAGTTTGCCGGTCAATGGCTTGACCTGCAACCCCTGGTGGATGCCACTGGCTACGATCTGACCCAGTTCTCCGATGCCCTGATCGAATCCTATCGTGAAGGTGATGCGCTGGTCGGTATTCCGTTCGCCGTGTATCCCGGCCTGATTTACTACAATGCTGATCTGTTTGACGAAGCCGGTCTGAACTACCCACCGACGGAATTCGGCGCGCCCTATGTCATGCCTGATGGCACAGAAGTCCCCTGGGACTACAACACCGTTGCCGAAATCGCCAAGATTCTGACGGTGGACGCCAATGGTAACGACGCCACAATGGAAGGCTTCGATCCCGATAATATCGTCCAGTTCGGTTTCGACCACCAGTGGGACACCATCCGTTCCGACTTCTCCACCTTCGGCGGCGCACCGGTTGCCAACGAAGACAACCAGGTTGTCATCCCCGAAAACTGGCGTGAACATGCCCGTTGGATGTGGAACGCACTGTGGGTTGACCACTTCATGCCCAACAGCACCTACCTCAATAGCGATCTGTTCCAGCCCAGCGCCTTCGCTTCCGGCAATATCGCTATGACCCGCGTCATGTTGTGGTACACCTGCTGCCTGGGCGACCTGACCGCCAATTGGGACCTGGCTGTAGTCCCGTCCTACGAGGGCAACACCTACGCCCCCATTGACCTGGACACCTTCCACATTCACAAAGATTCCGCGAACCCCGAAGCCGCCTTCACCGTTCTCCAGTACCTGACGGGCGATGGTGCGCTTGATCTGCTCACCGCTTACGGTGCGTATGCAGGCCGCCCTGAACTGCAAGAAGCCGGTATTGCGGCCAAAGCGGAAATCTACCCGAGCGTAACCAACTGGTCGGTTGTGGCGCCCAGCATTGACTTCGCGCCCATTCCGCATCATGAATCCTGGTACCCGGGTTTCGCCAAGGGGCAGATTCGGTTCAGCGATTTCGCGGCGATGCTGCGCGGTGATGCCGGTGCCGAAATGGATGTTGACGCCGAACTGGATCGCCTCCAGTCCGACCTCCAGGCGATTGTTGACGAGGCGCTTGGATCGTAAAATAGAGTGAATACAGGCAGCCATCCTTATGTGGTGGCTGCCTTCATCTTATTCGCAAAAAGTGTTTTTTCAGGACGGTTTGCTATGACTTCACAATCCGCCTCAACCGGGGCTTCTATAGCCCAGAATATCATGCGTACAAGGTCAATCGAACAGCGGCAGCGCTTCTGGGGATGGGTCTTTCTTTCACCTTGGATTATAGGGTTTCTGGCGTTTACGGCCTTCCCGATTGCGGCTTCCCTGGTTTTCAGTTTTACCGATTTCAAAATCGGCGAGGAGATTAGCTGGGTCGGCCTGAAAAACTGGCAGAATCTACTGGTTGACCCGGCCACGCTGCAATCCCTGGGGGTCACTCTCAAGTTCGGCATCATCGCCCTGCCCGTTTCTATTATCTTTCCTTTGATGCTGGCCGCACTGCTGAACTCAAAATATGTGGCCGGTAAGCCCATCCTGCGTGTACTGTTTTACATGCCCTATATGGTTCCGGCGATTTCCGGTGTATTCATCTGGCAGTCGTTCCTGAACGGGCAAACCGGCTGGCTGAACCGGCTGCTACGCCTGCTCAATATCGCCGACCCACCCAACTGGTTATTCGATACAGCCTGGATTCACCCGGCAATGGTCTTAATCGGGTTATGGGGCGTTGGCAATGCCATGCTAACCATGCTGGCATCCATGCAGGGCGTTCCGACTGAACTTTATGAGGCCGCTGATGTAGATGGAGCCGGCCCGTTCACTAAATTCCGCAAGATCACGCTGCCGATGATCTCACCGGTCATCCTATATAACCTGGTGCTGACGACCATCGGGCTGATGCAGTATTTTGTCGTACCGTTTGTGCTCTCCAGCACAACCCGTTCCAATCCAGATACGAATTTTATTAACCTGTATCTCTACCGAACAGCGTTCCAGTTCTTTGATATGGGATATGCTGCAACTCTGGCGTGGTTCCTGTTTGCGATTGGGCTGCTTCTGACGATTGGGATTTTCGCTACATCACGTCGCTGGGTGTATTACTCGGGGGGAGAAGTGTAACATGGCAAGTTCATCCATCTCACGTTCGGTCAATACATCTCCCTTTTATTCGCGTCAGCTTCGTGGGTTTACCATCAAGGCGCTCATTACGCTCTTTGCGTTCATGGTTTTAGTGGTTTATCTGCTGCCATTCGGCAATATGGTGCTGGTTTCCCTGCGCAGCAGCGACATGCTGGCGCAAACGCAGGATTCATCCATCCTTCCCCTCATTCCGGTTACTTATACCTATGAAGGCAAGGAATATCCCATTGTTGAAGTGCCAACCGATAACGGTACGCAGCAATGGGCGCTGGTCAAGAAAGGACGCCAAGCCAGCCAGTTCATAGACCCGGCTAACCCGGATGCCGGCCTGATTGAATGGGAAGGCAACTGGCGGCTACTCCCTGAAGTGCAGGAATTCAGCCCGTACTTCGATAACTATCCAACCGCATGGGAAGAAGCGAATTTCCCGCGTATGTTTGGGAACACGCTGGTGATTGCTGTCGCCGGGATGATCGGCACACTGTTATCGTGTATCTCGGTAGCCTATGCTTTTGCCCGTTTTCCCATCCCCGGCAAGAATGTGCTTTTCATTGTCCTGATCGGCACGATTATCCTCCCCAGTCAGGTGACATTGATTCCGACTTATGCCTTTTTCTCGACAATCGGCTGGGTAGGGACATGGCTGCCGCTCATCGTGCCGCACTTCTTCGCCAACGCTTACAACGTGTTCCTGCTGCGTCAGTATTTCATGACCCTGCCGCGCGAACTGGATGAGGCGGCGATGATTGATGGCGCTGGCCCCTTCCGTGTGCTTGTTTCGGTTATTATCCCGCAGTCGTGGGCAGCGATCATTGCGGTGGGTATCTTCCACTTTGTATTCGCCTGGAATGACTTTTTTGGGCCACTGATTTACCTGTTGTCCAAGCCGGAACTCCAGCCGATTTCAGTGGGCGTGCAGATTTTCAACTTCCAGTATGGGCCGCATCCCGAACTCGTTCAGGCCACCTCGCTGATGGCGATGGTGCTGCCGCTCATCATTTTCTTCCTCGCCCAGAAAGTATTCATGCGCGGGATCGTCATCACGGGTGTCGAAAAATAATGGCGCAGCCGTTTGTTTTAGGTGTCAATTACTGGCCGCGCCGCAAGGCGATGTACTGGTGGTCGGATTTTGATGCCGGGGAAGTACGGGATGAATTCGCCCTGATTGCCGACCTGGGCATGAATGTGGTGCGCCTGTTCCTGTTATGGGACGACTGGCAGCCAACGCCCGATACCGTTTCCACCGAATGCTTAAAGAACCTGGAAACGGTCTGCGATATAGCCGCTGAACACGGCCTGGGGCTGGATGTCACCTTCTTCACCGGCCACATGAGCGGCCCGAACTGGTCGCCGGGCTGGCTGCTGGCCTCGCAGGCCGCTGCCCCGTCGCCGCACTGCAAGCAGCTTGTGAGCGGCGGGCAGATTGTCCCCTGTGGATACCGGAATATGTTTTCCGACCCGGTTGCGCTGGTAGCCAGTCGCCGGCTACTGACGACGGTGGTGGCGGCGCTCAAAGACCACCCTGGAATATGGATGTGGAATCTGGGGAACGAGCCGGATTTATTCGCCTGGCCGTCAGATGCGGCAGCGGGTCGCGCCTGGGTGCGCGAAATGACTCAGCTTATCAAGACGCTTGACGACAAGCATCCAGTCACCTGTGGTCTGCATGTCGCCAGTCTGCATGAGGATAACGGCCTGCGGGTGGATCAAGTCTTTGCGGAGACGGATGTCGCCGTGATGCACGGTTATCCGATGTACCTACCCTGGGCGCAGCATAGCCTTGACCCTGATCTGGTTCCCTATACCTGCGCACTGGTATCGGCGTTGTGTGGCAAGCCAACCCTGATGGAAGAGTGGGGCGGGTGTACCAACACGCCGGGCAAACCCTCCGAAACCTGGGAATGGACGGCCTACGGCCAGCCACGTACGCAGTTCATGGCCTCCGAGGAAGATCTGGCGGCGTATGTCGCGGCGGTGCTGCCCCGATTGGTCGAAGTGGGTGCGACGGGCGCGATGCTATGGTGCTTTGCCGACTACAGCGAGGACCTGTGGGAAAAGCCACCCTGTAAAGAATCGAAACACGAACGTTTCTTCGGGCTGGTACGCCCTGATGGTTCGCTTAAACCTCATGCTGAGGCGATTCGGGCATTTGCGAAATCCAGACCTATAGTGAACACAAATCCCGCCCGGCAGGTGGCGCTGAACATCACGCCCGACGAATTCTACACCGCACCTGCGGCGCATACAGTGCGACTGTACCAGCAGTATTTAGCAACTTACGAGGGTCAGACATGAAACGGCTGATTCTGATACTTGGTATAGCACTGTTCCTCAGCTTGCCCGCCGCCGCCCAGGATGAGACAAAGACTCTGCGGGTAGATGCAGAGCAGACTCTTGGCACAATCAGCCCGTATGTATACGGCGCGAACTATGGCCCCTGGGCGCTGGTCAGCCTGGATATGGCGGATGAGGCATTGCACTCCGGCCTGACGTTACTGCGTTTTCCCGCCGGGAACTGGGGCGATCAGAACAATATCCGGCCTGAGCAGCTTGATCTGTTCATGCTTCAGGTACATGCCTGGAACGCCGAACCGTATATCACCGCCCGGCTGGAAGGTGGTACGCCCGAACAGGCAGCGGAACTGGTGCGCTATGCGAACGTTGAAAAAGGCTATGGTGTGCGTTATTGGAGCATCGGCAACGAACCGACGCTCTATGACGACTACACCATTGAACGCTTTAACCAGGAATGGCGGGTATTCGCCGAAGCGATGCGGGCGGTAGACCCGGAAATTATTTTCATTGGCCCGGAAGTCCACCAATACGCACCCAACGCCACGGCCCCGGCCTATCTTCAGGACATGCGCGACTGGGTGCGCGAGTTCCTGAAAGTGAACGGGGACATGGTGGATATTGTCTCGATTCACCGCTATCCGTTCCCGTTGACCAAAACCAGCAGCACATCTATTGACGAACTGCGACTGAATGCGCCTGAAGCCGACACCATGATCGAACTGCTGCGGCAGGATATTCGGGATACGGTTGGTTACGATATGCCTGTGGCCGTGACCGAAATCAATTCACACTGGAGCAACAGCGTCGGCAATGTAGCCACGCCCGATTCCTTTTATAACGCGATCTGGTGGGCGGATGTATTGGGTCGATTTATTCGAGAACAGGTGGACATCGTCAATTATTTTGCGCTGGCCGCAACGGGTTCGGGCTTCGGCCTGGTAGACCGCTACACCGTCCGCCCCACCTACTATGTTTACCAGCTCTACCAGCAATTCGGGACAGAACTGGTTTTCAGTGAGGCGGCGGATAACGATGTTACGGTGTATGCCGCGCTGCGCGATGACGGGGCATTGACACTCATAGTGGTTAACTTGTTGGACACCGAGCAGCGGCGCCAGATTCAATTGGACGGTTTTACGTCGGAGGACGTAGCAGCGGTGTGGCGTTTTGATGCCGATCATCTGGCCGAGCAAATAGACGATCTGAAACTCACGAATGGCGACACGCTTACCCTGCCCGCACAGTCCGTCACGCTATATATTGTGCCACCGGCATAAGCAGCGATAGATTGCATTTTATACGCTGATACAGGTCGAAAAAAAGGCTTCCCGGCCAAGGAGGATGAGTCATCAGTTGTTGGCTTTCAGCCGTCAGCGGTCAGGAAAAGATGGCTCCATAGCCTAAAAGCCTGAACAAGCCAGCGGCACGAAAAGCAGCGCATTCTCATTTCAACATAGCGCGTTTTATAGACGTTATTTTAGAAAAATGCCTGTCCACGTCTATCTATTGGCGGGGATAGTAGTTCAGGTTTTGTCTATGCTCAAACAGACTCGTTTTCGTGATTTGTTTCTCATCTGGGTGGTATGGGCGGTGATTATCATTGGGTTTCCGGCGGTGCTGGATAGTCGCCTGGAACTCAAGCGCCCGGATCGTGCGTTGAGTTGGACACCCCAAGAAACCGCACGAACCAGCCAGAATAACAAACCATATCTGCTCGACCCCTTCATGAACCGCCAGGTATCGTGGGATTCTGAGTATTACCTTTCGATTGCGACTGTCGGGTATGATGACCCGGATACCCGGACGGTGGATGTTCCCGGCCAGGGCGAAGTCTATTTGAATTACGCCTTTTTTCCGCTGTATCCGTATCTCATCAAAATCGTCCGCTTTCCATTGCAAATCCTCAATCTGACGCCCGTCGCAACCTCGACCTTAGCCGGGGTGCTGGTGTCGCTGGTCAGTACCTTTTTCGGGATGCTGGCACTCTACGACCTGACACGCGATGAACTGGAAGAGTCCGGGGCGCTGCGGGCGGTGTTTTACCTGCTCATCTTCCCGACGGGTTTCTTCCTGGCTCAGGTTTATACTGAAGGACTGTTCATCGCGTTAGCCTTTGGCGCTCTGGCGCTGGCCCGCCGGAGACACCTGTTTTGGGCAGCGGTGCTGGCCTTCTTTGCCACCTGGACACGCGCGATGGGGGCGGTACTGGTGATTCCACTGGCGTTCGCCTGGTGGCAGGCGACGGGTGGTTGGCGCAATTTCCGGTTTTCAAGCCGGGTTATCCTGAAAGGGCTGCTCGTCTTGGCGCCAGTGCTGGCCTATGGCTTGTGGCAATTGGCACTCGGCACGCAGCACGGGCTGGTCGAGGATAACTGGTTCGGGCGTAGTTTTCTGGACTGGGAACGCTTTTCGGCGGGAGTCCAGGTCGCCTTTGAGCAAATTATAGAGGGTGGTAATCCACAGATGCGTGCTTACTATCTGCTGGAATTTTTCGGGGTCACCCTGGCGATTGTAGCGTGCCTGGCGACGCTTAAAAAATACCCTGGCGCGGCGCTGTTCGGGCTTGTAGGCTTAGTCATCACCATGACCACCGGTGCGCCCCAAAGTTTGATTCGTTATGTACTGGTCGTCCCTTCAATCTATATTTTTCTGAGCCGGTTAGGGCGCAATACGGCCTTTGATCGGGGTTGGACGCTGTTCAGCATATTGCTGCTGGGGATGCAGCTCATGTTATTTAGTGCGGATATGTGGGTAGCCTGATTAATTAGAGAGGACCTATGATTTTTCCAAAGGATTTTCTGTGGGGCGCTGCCACCGCCAGTTACCAGATCGAAGGCAGCGATTTAAAGGACGGACGGGGCGAGTGTATCTGGTACCGCTTCTCGCATACGCCCGGCATGGTTGTTAATGGTGATACCGGTGATGTTGCCTGTGACCATTATCATCGCTACCGTGAAGATGTCACTCTGATGAAGGAACTGGGGCTACAAGCCTATCGTTTCTCCACGTCATGGCCGCGCGTACTGCCCGAGGGAACGGGGAAAGTCAATCCACAGGGATTGGATTTCTATAACCGGCTGGTAGATGAAGTTCTGGAAGCTGGTATTCGCCCCTTCCTGACGCTCTATCATTGGGACTTACCCCAGGCCTTGCAGGACAAAGGCGGGTGGGAAAACCCGGATAGTGTGAAGTGGTTTGCTGATTACGCGCAGACGATGGTCGATTCCTTAGGGGATCGGGTCAAAGATTGGATCACGTTGAACGAACCGTTCGTCGTCGCCTTTGTGGGGAATTTATTTGGGGCCCACGCGCCGGGCAAACGCGATGCCCGGGCCGCTTACCATGTGGCGCATCATCTGCTGCTGGCACACGGGGCAGCAGTCCCGGTAATCCGGCAGCACGTCCCCGATGCGCGGGTCGGCATTACCCTTGACCTGGGCTATTTTGAATCGCCGTCCACGAATGAGGCTGACCAGCAGGCCGCCAGGCGGGAAGATGGCTTTAAAAATCGCTGGTTCCTGGAGCCGGTGTTTAACGGCGTATACCCTGCCGATATGGTGGCCTGGCTGGGCGATACGCTCCAAGGAATTGACCTGGATGCGGTGAAAGCCGCCGCCGTGCCGATAGATTTCCTGGGAATAAATTACTACACGCGCAACCTTTTTGTCGAAGGGGATAGTGGACTACTCCGTACCAGGCAAGTTATGGCGGAAAGCAACCCACGTACCGCGATGGGTTGGGAAATTTATCCTGATGGGCTGCGCAGCCTGCTGGTGCGGGTGGCTAAAGAGTACGCTCCGCCCGTCATTTATGTGACCGAGAATGGGGCGGCCTTTGACGACCCAGCCCCAGCGAACGGGGTGGTAGATGATCCCCGGCGCGTCGCCTATTTGCAAGACCATTTCGCGGCGGCGGCCCAGGCAATTGAGCAAGGAGCGCCGTTGCAGGGGTATTTTGTGTGGAGTCTGCTGGATAATTTCGAGTGGGCCGAAGGCTACAACCGGCGTTTCGGCATCATCCACATAGACTATGCGACCCAACGGCGCACATTCAAACAGAGCGCCCGTTACTATCAACAGTTGATTGCCGCCCAAAAGTAATCTGCAGGGCGTGTGAGCCAAAGGAAAAGATCATGCAGCAAGCCATGCACAGTTTTACCGGCTTAATGCCGTCCTCAGAGTTCCTGGCGGCGGTACGGCGGGGAGATGTGTCGTCTATTTGCCTGTTTGCCTATAACCTCGCGTCGCCAGCCCAACTGCGCCACATGACCGAGACGCTGCAAGCCGCCGCCCATGAAGGCGGGCATCCCCCGCTGCTGATCGGCATTGACCAGGAAGGCGGGCAGTTGATCGCGCTTGCCAACGGCACTACCGAACTCCCCGGCAATATGGCGCTGGGCGCGACCCGTTCGGTTGACCTGGCGACCAAAGCCGGTCAGGTGTTGGGGCGTGAACTTTTGGCGATGGGTGTCAATATGAACTTCGCTCCCTCACTGGATGTCAACATTGACCCACAAAACCCGGTGATCGGCATCCGTTCGTTCGGCAACAGCCCGGATTGGGCCGGACGGCTCGGCATCGCCCTGATGCGCGGCATGAAACAGGAAGGCGTAATCGCCACACCCAAACATTTCCCCGGTCATGGCGATACCAGCGCCGATTCGCATCACCAAATGCCGGTTGTGCCGCACTCCGTCGCCCGCTTGCTCGAAATCGAACTGGCGCCCTTCCGAGCGGCCATTGAAGCCGGGGCAGAAGCTATTATGACGGCGCACATCATGTACCCAGCGCTGGATGATACCCTCCCCGCGACCCTGTCCCATCTTATCCTCACCGACCTACTGCGGCATGAGATGAATTTTGCGGGACTCATCATCACCGACGCACTGGATATGTACGCGGTATCCCAACTCGGCCACCGGGAAAGCGTCCAGGCGGCACTGCAAGCCGGTGCGGATTTACTGATGATGGGCCACATTCCCGAACAGATGGAATTGATGGCATCCATGCGTGATGCGGTCAACCCGGAAAGCGTAGCGCGGATACGGGCGGTACGGCAGAATCTCCCCACCAGTTTACCGCCGCTTGCCGTCGTCGGCAGCGCCGAACATCATGCTATCGCCCAGGAAATCGCGGACGCCTCGATTACGGTTGTGCGTGACAATGGGCGCATTCCACTGCGGTTGGGGGCCGACGATCAGGTGGCCGTTATCACCATCGCGCCCATGAATCTCACCCCGGCGGACACGTCATCGGAAGTGCGGATGACGCTAGGGCGTGCCATCAGGAAGCGGCATGAGCATGTCCTGGCGCTGGAGATGCCTTTCAAAGCCTCGGCAGGGGCAGTGGAGGCTATCCTGAATGCGGTGGAAAACGTGGATCATGTGGTCGTGGCAACTATTATGGCCGACAAGGATTCCGCTCAGGCTAATCTCGTCAGGGTGTTACAGGAACGGGGGCAGTCGCCTATCGTGGTGTCCATGCGAACACCGTATGACATCACAGCTTTTCCGATGATTGAAACCTACCTGTGTGCCTATAGCATTCGGGATGTGAGCAGCGAAGCCGTTGCCAAAGTGTTGTTTGGGGAGATTGAGGCTCACGGGGTGCTGCCCTGTGCCATCCCTGGCATCAGCGACTAAAGTGAAATCTCGAAAGAAACCCACCCAAATAGCCGAAGTTCGTAGGGGGGCGAGACATGTCTCACCCCCTTGAAAACATATGAAAACCAGTTTAGCGCAACCGCTCTGGTACGGCAACAACCAGGTTAGGCGGTTATTCTCGTTGGTATGACACAGTTTGTAACGTATTTTCCGCGTAGGGGTATGATGCCCCTACCGCCTGCTCAACTGAATAATTGCCCCTAACCCTGATGCGGGTTTAATCCTTTGCGCCCGCCTACAAACAAAAGTGAACCTTCACCCGTTTGGGGTCTTTTTCCGCCAAGACCATCCCCTGCACGAAATCATCAAGCGGCAGTTGATGCGAGATGAGTGGCTCAACCTGGATCGTCCCACTTTGAATCAGGGCAATACTCTGCGGGAAGGTGCGGTTGACCGCAAAACTGCCGATGATTTTGAGATCGCGCCGAAACACCTCATAGGCCGGGAACTGAACGTGAGTCCCCACCGGAGTCACGCCGAACACCCAGATTGTCCCGCGTGGCTTCACGTATCGGAACGTACTTTCCAGCACAGCGGGAATGCCCGTGGCATCCACCACAATAGCGAAACCATCCGGCGCGATAGACTTGAGACGCGCATCCTGCCCGGCATCTGTCACGACTGTCGCCGCTGCGCCAAGTTGTTCCGCCATCGCCAACCGCCAGGGAATGAGATCAGTCACCACGACCCGCGCTGCACCGGCGCTTTTCAGGCTCTGCGCGACGAGCAATCCCATTGGCCCGGCTCCCAGCACCAGGGCGCTGTCACCTGGCTGCACCTCAACCCGTTTGAGTCCCCACACCACACACGCCAGCGGCTCAATCAGCGCGGCGGCGGAATAGCTCATATCTCCGATAGCAAAGACCACGCTTTCCGGCGCAGCAACATATTCAGCAAACGCGCCATTTCGAGTGACGCCAATCGCCCGCAGGTTGCGGCACTGATTCGGTTCGTTGCGCTGGCAGTAATCACACGTATTACACGGGATATTGGGGTCAGCGGTCACGCGATCCCCCACGCGGAAACGGGTTACATTCGTGCCGACAGCCACCACTTCCCCACTGAATTCATGGCCAGGAGTCAGGGGATACATCGCCTCGTATTCACCTTTGAAGATATGCAGGTCTGTCCCACAAATACCCGCCGCATGAACCTGAATCAAAACATCATTTGCGCTGATCTCCGGTTCAGGCGTACTCACAACCCGCCCATCCAGCGGGCGTACAATCTGGGCTGCTTTCATCGTTTGCTCTCCGGCCATACACCGTAATGACTAGCTACCATCATACCATTCCCTGGCGACAAAAACGGCATCTAATACTATTTTACGCTTCATGTAACATGAATCGGGATCCAGTCCACGCGATAAAGGGGGGCGAGTCGCCAGTTTTCGGTCATCAGTGGTCAGAAAAAAATTTGTCAATTGCAAAGCTGAAAACTGACCGCTGAAAACGGCTTTCTTGATGTGAGCCTTGCGCCGTTTACCATGACTTTATTTCACATAAGACGCATTTTACACTGCTGGAAACATTAAGATACCACTGACTTATACGGCAGAAACACCGTGACCATCGTCCCTTGCTGGAGACCTGCGCTGTCAACTTTCACCGAACCGCCATAGGTGTCTACAATGGATTTTACGAGCGCCAGCCCCAGCCCGGTACCGGCCACATCGCGGGTATGGGCTTTGTCCGCCCGGTAAAACCGCTCGAACACATGCGCCAGATTCTCCGGTGAAATGCCCACGCCGGTATCCTGGATGATACTCCGCACACCATCCGCCTCCGCTTGAATCATCCAGGTAATCTGCCCGTCCCTGGGCGTATACTTGATGGCATTCTCCAGCAGGTTGCGAAAGACCACCATTAGGTGATTCAGGCTGCCCTGAATCGGGATGATCGTGTCTGGCGTGACCAGAGTCAGTGTAACGCCGCGCTCGTCTAGCTGTTCCTGCTGCTGCTGTTTCAGGCTGGCGGCGAGGCGTACCATATCTATTTCACTCTGCCCCAACTCGGCGCGCCCGGCGTCAAACCGGGAGAGCAGCGTTAAATCCGCCACCATACTCCCCAGTCGTTTAACTTCTTCGTCAATTTCGATCACATACTGCCCTTTAGTGGCAGCGTCCAGTGTGTCGTCATAACGCAGCGCCTCGGTTCGAAGCCGGACGGTGGTGAGCGGCGTTCGCAGTTCGTGGGAGGTATTGCTGGCGAAAGCCCGCTGTTCTTCCAGCATCCCCTGAACCTGTACCGCCATTTCATTAAATGCCTTCCCCACTGCGCCGATTTCATCACCCCCGATTTTTTTCACCCGGTAACTGAGATCGCCCTGCGAAAGCCGCAGCGCCGAGTCACGCAAATCGTACAGTGGTTGAATGATCGAGCGCGACACCCACAACGCCGCCAATACCGTCACGCTGACAACTACCACAAAGACCAACAGGAGCAGCAGCCACCGCCCCCAGATAAGGGACTGCAAGTTATCCAACGGTACGCTTACCTGGACGACGGACGACGAAAAGGCATCACGCCCCGGGTCGCCCAATAGGGCCGCCGTGAACAGAGCCGGACGCCCCTGGTCATCGGCGCGTTCCACGACAACAATCCCGTTACGAATAGCCGCTTCGACTTCGGGCGCATCCCGGAAGCTGCTACGGGTAGTCTGCTGCGGACCGTCCCGGTTATCGTCCAGACCAAAGATGCGAATTGTCCCATTCAAATGCGCTTCAAACTCGTTAATGAGCGCTGTCACCTCGGTAGGCTGGCTGCCGCTCCGCTGATTACCGTAAACAGGAATCAGGGCGCTTACCCCCTGCTGGATGAGTTGAACTTCATTTAACAGCCGCTGTTCATAGTCCGCCCTGGCCGCCTGCGCAATCTGACTCCCGGCGACCAGGGTCAGCGCGGCGAACCCAACCAGCAGCAGCCCGGCATAGGCCAGCAGCAGGCGGGTGCGGATACTCATATTATGCAAACGGGTTGAAAAACGCTGGAAGAAAGAGTGATTCATCATTCGCCGCTGGGCACAAAACGATAGCCCACCCCCCGCACGGTCTGGATATACTGCGGGTCGCTGGGGTCATCTTCCAGCTTTTCACGCAGCCAGCGTACATGCACGTCCAGCGTGCGCATATCGCCTAACCAGTCCGTCCCCCACACCTTGTCGAAAATCTCAGCGCGGGTCACAACCTCGCCCAGATGGGTAATCAATAAACTCAGAAGTTCAAATTCCTTGTAGCGCAGGTCGAGCTTTTCACCGTTCTTGAAGGCGCGGCGCTGCGCCAGGTCAACCCGCAGTTCGCCAATCGTGGCAGATTGGTCTTCGGTCAGCCCCGCCCGGTCAAACTCCACCCGGCGTAGGGTTGCTTTGATGCGGGCGATCAGTTCACGGGTGCTGAAGGGCTTGGTGAGATAGTCATCCGCGCCGAGTTCTAAGCCTAAAACCCGGTCAATTTCTTCGTTGAGGGCGGTGAGCATCAGAATCGGTACGGCGCTGGATTCCCTAATCCCCTTGCAGACCTCCCAACCGTCCATTTCCGGCAGCATGATGTCTAGAATCACCAGGTCGGGTTTCTGACTCAGCGCCATCTCCAGGCCGCTTCGCCCGGTATGCGCGATGCTCGTCTCATAGCCCGCCCCGCGCAGCGCCCGCGCCACCGGCTCGGAGATCAGCCGGTCATCTTCAATAATGACAATCTGGGGCATAACTCCCCCCTCCTGTAAAACGTTCCACCGCAGAATGTCGGAATCGCTCGTCGCATACTGCGGAAACGATCTGATTTTAAAGAAACTTATTACCAGTATTCATCTTTTTCCCCTTCGAATCAACCCGTCCGCCGCCGGATTTAAGGTTATTTGAGGTAGCTACGGGACGACCTTAAATCCGATTTAGGGTTATTTGAGGCGCAGATAACCATAGGGCGGCGCATTGCGGGTAAAGTGATGACTGTATTCGCAAATCAGGAGAGGAGTAACCATCATCGCTACCCAACTACTGTCCAGAAAACCGATAGCCGCCACTCGTGCCGCCGGAAAGCGCGGCATCAACAAGACCCGGCTGAATGTCTATCTTGACCTGCTGTTGACAGCGGTCTTCGTTGTCGAAATGGAAGAACACTTCACCGGGCTGGCGCTGCACGAACTGCTTGGCCTGTTCTTCGCCGCCGCCTTCATTATCCACATCGTTCTGCACTGGTCATGGATTGTCCAGATCACGCGGACATTCTTTAAGAAGCTGCTGCACGAATCGCGCTTCAACTATGTACTGAACGTCGTACTGTTCGCGGATATGGCCTTCATCACCGTCAGTGGCATCCTCATCTCGCGCACACTGGGGCTCAACATCACGCTGGATCAGGACTTCATGCGGGCGCTGCAATCGCTGCATATCGTCGGCGCGGAACTGGTGCTGCTCATCGTCGCGTTGCATGTAGCGATGCACTGGAAATGGATCCAGGCCAACGCCCTCAAGTACCTGTTCGGCTGGCTGCCAAAACGCAGCCGCAAACCTGCCACCGTCATCGTGTCCCGGCAGTCGGAACTGCGCTAACCACGAAACCAGGAGAACATCATGGCACATTCAGTCAGAAAGAATCGTCGCAGCATCCGGGCTTTCATCATCCTCGTCGCCATCGTCATCGGCAGCGGCCTGATCCTGTGGTCGCAAGGTGATCTCGCCAATCCATTGGAAGGCATCACGATGCTCACCGGGATGTCATCAAGCGATGCCGGCTTTGAAATGGTCGGTGACCGTTCAGCGCCGCCGGACTCCATCGTCAATACGGCAGCGGATACCGGCAGTACCACCATCACCACCAGCACGGCCAGCACCGCTCCCGTTGAGACGGCATCCAACCAGACCACCACTACCCAGACGAGCGACGGCGGTATGACGTTGGAAACCTTCACCGCCGAACTCGCCGCCGCCGGGGTGGATGTCGAAACCGTGACCGCCAACATGGCCGCCGAAGGCCGCAGCCTGGATAACCTGCTGGCAGTGGTCAACAGTGGGCGCGTCACAGTGGCCGAACTCGCCGCCCGCCTGAATGGCGAAACCACCACTGAAATCCAGACGGTCCCGATTGAAGGCGGAGCAGAATCCCTGGACATCCGGTGGGAGGAAATTGGCAGCGTGGCCTATAACCTGTGGATCATCCTGGCCGCCACCGTTATCGTGATCGTCGTCGCCCGTCCCATCGGTTGGTTTGTCAACCAGCTCAAACGGGTCCAGCAAACTCCCAGCATGTAACACGCTGTATATCTATCGCATATCGAATCAGATTTAGGAGAAGCAATACCATGAAAACAGCACGCCGTAAGCAAATCGCCATCAATGCCCTGGGCGCAGGAGTCCTGGTCGCCTCCGCCGCCGCCGGCTATTCCAGCATCACCGCCTCGGCCAGCGATAACACTCAGCAGTTGACTACCGACCAATCCTCGATTGAGCAGTTTGGCCGCTTCCCCGGTGGACGGGGTGGGCAGGGTGGCGCCGATCATCACCTGCAAGGCCTGGATACCAATCCGCCCGCAGTCGAACTCGCACCGGCGCAGTCTACCACCGAAGCGACACAGGCCACCGAAAAAGCGACTGACGCGGCATACTACGATGGACAGTATTATGGCGACATCATCACCGCCGGGCGCTGGGGACAGATGCAAGTGGTGGCGGTGATTGAAAACGGTGAACTGGTGGATGTCCTGATCGCGGACTATCCCCGCAGCACGTACCAGTCCGACATCATCACCCGGAACGCGCTGCCGACACTGATTAGCGAAGCGATTGAAGCGCAGGACTCGGATATTGATATGGTTTCCCGCGCCACCGACAGCAGCCGGGCGTTCATCCAATCATTGGACTCGGCGCTGCTGGACGCCGCTATCGGAATTGATTTATGAAACAGACGCGCTGGCTGATGGGAATGCCCATCACCGTCGAAATCGTGGACGCCTCGGCAGACGCCGGGGCGTTCGACGCGGTGTACGACTACTTCAACTACGTGGATCAGACATTCAGCCCGTTTAAGGAAACCAGCGAAGTCTCCCGTATCAACCGGGGCGAACTGGCGTTGGCTGACGCCTGCGAGGATATGCAGATCATCCTCGAACTGGCGGAACAGACCAAGCAGGAAACCAACGGCTTCTTTGATGTCTGGCACAATGGCAAATTCAACCCGTCCGGCGTGGTCAAAGGCTGGGCGATTGATGAAGCGGCCTCGCTGCTGTACTACCGGGGCTTTCAGCATTTCTATGTGGATGCCGGGGGCGATGTGCAGGTTTATGGCCGGAACGCGCACGGCCAACCCTGGCGCGTGGGCATTTGCAACCCGTTTGACCTGAGCCAGATCATCAAAACCGTCACATTGGATGATCGCGGCATAGCGACTTCCGGCAGTTACATGCGCGGCGACCACATCTACAACCCGCAGAACGACGCGGATAAACTGGATGAAATCGTCAGTATCACCGTCATCGGCCCCGACATCCTGGAAGCAGACCGGTTTGCAACCGCAGCCTTTGCAATGGGCAAGGAAGGTATCTATTTCATCGAATCGCGGCCTGGTTTCGAGGGCTACATGATTGACCGGGGCGGGCGGGCCACGATGACGACGCAGTTTCACACCTATGTCAGCCAGTAACCCAATCAGCGCGGCTTGAACCCATAGAGACAGCCACGCCGGGTGGCCTCATCCGTCGCTATGGCGTGGTTTCTAAGGGCGCACCCTGCCGCTCACCGAGCATCTGCCCCATCCAATCGTTGATGACCTGCACCAGGTTGTGCTGCATGGTACTCAACGTAAATACATGGTCGGCATTGGGAATGACCTCAAGTTTGACGTGTCCCGACTGGCTTAAATCGCGCAATTCATGCGTAAAAACACGCTGGGCGCGCAAAAACCCGGTACTGCCTTCCGAATAGATAAACAGCGTAACCATGCCTCGTCCGGCCATCTCCTGTAAACCGGTAAGTGCCGTCAAGATGGCCTGGTCATCGGTCTTGTTCTTTGTGAACTTCTTTTGAACCCGGAACGCCGCTGTTGAAATGCGATTCCAGGCGATATTGACCACCAGATTGCGCAGGATGCTGCCGTAGCTCGCTTTGCCGGTCAGGAATTTCACCCACCGATCCCGGCTCGCCAGATTGGCGGGAGAATAGTGGCTTTCGTAGTAGTTTGACACCTTGCGTTTGCGGTCAAAGTCGCTCCACTCGTCATTCGCACCTTCCGGGTTGATTAGCACCATCCCCGTCACCCGCTTATCCGCACTCGCCGTCGCAAAAGAGTTGAATGCCCCGGCACAGTGTCCCATCATCACAAACGACTGCACGCCGATTTTCTGCGTCAGGAAATCCATCGCCTGGCGGGAATCATCCACCGCGCTTTTTTCAAAGGGCAGGTTATCCCGGCGTGGCAGGCTATCGCCAATCCCGGAAAGGTCGAAACGCAACACCGGAAAGCCGGATTCCGCCAACTGCCGCGCCAGTTTGACATACGTCCGATTCGGGCCGATGCGGTGAATCAACCCGGCATTCAGGAGAATGACCGCTGGCAGACCTGGTTTCTGCGCCGATTCAGATGGGTAAGTCACCACACCCACCAACGACTGATCCTTGCCAACAAGGATAGCTTCTTCTCTCATGCGAATACCTCGCCCATCCATGTCACTATCGCCCGCAAGACCTGATCGGGAACCAGCGCCTTATCCGGGTCTTCCGCCCAGACCGCCGGCCCCTCCGCCAGTTGGTGATTCACGGTACAGCCCTTCTCTACCAGGCGTGTCCGCAACTGTTCGACAGATGGCTGTGCCTCGCTTTCCACGACACATACTTGCCCGGCATAAGCCCCCTGCACTGCCAGCAAATCCAGCCCGTGCAGTGCCGCGTAAAAAGCATCCGACATCTGGAATCCCAGGAACTCTTTTGATGGGGTTTCCAGCAGGCTTTTTTGCCGCGAATGCAGGTAATACAACTTGTTCCGGTGCGCCTCAGCCAGCGACTCCAGATAAGCAGCGCCATTGACAACCGGCTCCCAAAGTACCATGCCGGTCACATCGGAACGCTGCATCCCGGCCAGCAGCGCCAATGCCGCCCCCAGGCGCAGCCCCACCAGGCAAATCCGGGACATCCCCGAACGCCGCTTGAGTTCTTCGCTTGCCAGGGCGATGTCCGCCCCCCACTGCGCCAACGAAGCGTCCAGGTCATTCCCGGCAGAATCGCCCGTGCCGGAATAATCAAAACGCAGCACCGGGAAGCCGAGCCGGTTCAGACGCAAGGCTAACTGACGATAGGAGCGATGCACCCGGATATACTCATCCCCTAACGGGTAGCACAGGAGTACGGCACACTGCGGACGGGATTCCCCGACCCCCGGCTGATATGTTCCGTAAAGCTGTTGGGTATCCGGGCCAAAGAAAAACGGCTGGATACTATTCATAATCGCATTCAAGTGGTTGTTTTCCCCGAATAGTCTAGTTACTGATAACCGGCGGTAGGCGTCCTATTTGCCACGCCGGAAGGCCTTAAATAGCTTGCGCGTTAGGCCGCTTTCGTCCTCGGATTCCGGTTCACTCACCGGAGTTTGGGCCAGCCGTTCATCATAACTGGCCGCCAGTTGGCCGAGCGTCTGAAATCGCATCATCGCCGGGTCAATTTTCACGCCCGTCTGCTCGGTCAACTGAGCGATAACCTCAATAGACTGGAGCGAATGCCCGCCCAGGTCGAAGAAATTATCATACACGCCGATGTTCGCAAAGCCCAGCACTTCCGCCCAGACTGCTGCAATCATCGCTTCAGTGGGCGATTGGGCGGGCGCATCAGTCTGTTCTTGACGAGTGATACCCGGCACGGGCAGCGCTGCCCGATCCACTTTGGCGTTCGGAGTCATCGGGATGGTATCCAGCACGACAAAAGCCGCTGGAACCATATATTCTGGAAGTTGTTCACGTAAGTGCTGCCGCAATTCAGTTGAATCCGGCGCGGTGCTGGCGGTGAGATAAGCCGCGAGACGCTTGTCGCCCGGTGTATCTTCACGCAAGATCACGACGCATTCTTTCACACCCGGATAACCGCTAATGGCGGCTTCGATTTCCCCTAGTTCGATGCGGAATCCGCGCAGTTTCACCTGATGATCGGCGCGCCCCAGGAATTCCAGTGTGCCGTCCGATTTCCAGCGTGCCAGGTCGCCGGTTTTATACAGCCGTTCACCGTCCACAAACGGGTTGGAGATGAATCGTTCGGCAGTCAGTTCGGGGCGGTTCAGATAGCCCCGGGCGACACCCACACCGGAAACGTACATCTCACCAATCACATTCATGGGTGTGGGATTGAGATGGTTGTCGAGTACATATATACGCTGATTGGCGATGGGGACACCGATAGAGACGGCCTGCCCGGTATCAGCAACCGGGTCAAAGCGATAGATCATGCAACCGACAACGGTTTCAGTCGGACCATATTCATTGTAAATCTCCACCTTGCCGCCGAATGTGTCATGGACTGCCCGCGCTAATTCGGTCTTGAACTCCTCCCCGCCGACAATGAACTTTCGTAAACGAGACTGGCCGAATCCCATATTCTGTATAAAGGCCAGATGTGATGGAGTCAGCTTCACAATGTCTACCTGATTGTCCTCAATTACTTTGAGGATTGCCATGCCGGGCGCTTCCGGGTCGCCAGGGTAAACAATAATTTTCCCGCCGGAAATCAGGGGTACATAGATGGACGTTACCGTCAGGTCGAATGACAGTGAAGAGAACAGGGGAAAGGTCAATGACTCGCCGTTCTGGTAAGTTTGATTAGCCCACCAGATGTAGTTGGTCAGGCCACGATGTTCGATGAGAACGCCTTTCGGGTTCCCGGTTGAACCCGACGTATAAATCATATAGGCCAGGTTATCCGGCTGGATGTCTACTGATAGATTCGAGTTGCTTTCCACCGCAATAGTTGCCCATTCGGTATCGAGACTGATGACTTTGGCTTGATGCTCCGGCAGTTGCGGGATGAGATGCGCCTGAGTCAGCAGCACCGGGACATCCGAGTCCTGAAGCATATAAGCCAGCCGGGCGGGCGGGTATTCGGGGTCCATCGGCACATACGCGCCACCAGCTTTGAGGATGGCATAGACACTGATGACCATTTCCAGTGAGCGTTCCATACACACGCCCACCAGCGTATCCGCGCCAACTTCCAACCCACGCAGGTAATGCGCCAACTGGTTCGCACGTTCATTCAGTTCACGGTAGGTCAGGCTGTGATCCTTGCAAACCACCGCGACAGCCTCCGGCGTCCGCTCGACCTGCGCCTCAAACAACTGGTATACAGAGACATCCAGTGGGTAGCTCACCGTCGTGTCGTTCCACTCAACCAGGATATGCTGCCGTTCGGCCTCGGTCAGCAGCGAGAGTTCGGAAATCGGGCGAGACGGGCTGGCGACCACATTTTCCAGCAGGCGGGCAAAATGGGACTCCATACGGAGAATGGTGGATTCGTCGAATAAATCGGTGTTGTATTCAAACTGCCCCTCCATGCCACCCGCAGCTTCGCGCAAATAGAGCGTGAGGTCAAACTTGGACGCACCAGGGTTCACATCCAGCGGAGCCACGGTTAGGCCAGGCAGTTCAATCGTCCCCAACGGCGCGTTCTGCAGCACGAACATCACCTGAAACACCGGCGGATAGTTCGTCCCGCGATCCGGATTCAGCACCTCAACCAGCTTCTCGAACGGCATATCCTGGTGCGCGTAGGCTCCCAGTGATACTTCGCGGACCCGGGCCATCAGGTCAACAAAACCAGGATCACCGGATAAATCCAGGCGCAGCGCCAGGGTGTTCACGAAGAACCCAATCAGCTTTTCGACCTCCGTCCGGCGGCGATTGGCAATCGGAGAACCGATCACCATATCCTCCTGGCCGCTGTAACGCCAGAGCAGCACGCCAAACGCAGCCATCAGGGTCATAAACAGGGTGCTTTTCTCCTGGCGGCTCAACACTTTCAGGCCATCAGTGACCGCCGGAGTCAGGTAGAAGGTGTGCATTTCACCGGTGTAAGTCTGTACAGATGGGCGCGGATGGTTAGTTGGCAAGACCAGCACCGGCAGCGCCCCCTGCAAGTGATTTTTCCAGTACGCCACATCACCCGCCAGCGCCTCATCAGTTAAGGTGCGGCGCTGCCAGGCCGCAAAATCCGCATACTGAATCGGCAGTTCGGGGAGCGGTGAGGGTTCGCCAGCAGCTAATGCTTGGTACAGCGTGGTGAATTCATCCACCACAACGCCCATTGACCAGCCATCCGAGACGATATGGTACATATTCAGCACGATGATATGGTCGTCATCGTCTACTTGAATCAGCCGCGCCCGTACCAGCGGCCCATTTTCGAGATCAAAGGTACTGTGCGTCTCTTCCTGTATCCAGGTGGCGATCTGTGAATCGCGTTCCGCCGCCGGGATAGATTGGGCATCGAAAAAGGTAACCTTGAAGGGTCGCGATTCGTGGATTCGTTGCTCGACCTTGCCGCCGGAACTGTGAAAAGTCGTGCGCAAGACTTCGTGCCGCCGGACGATTTCCGTCAGACTCGCTTCCAGCACACCCACATCCAACCGTCCCTTGAGTTGAATCGCGCCAGGGATATTGTAGGCTGAACCAGTCGGCATCATCTTCTCGATAATCCACAGGCGCTCCTGCGCGAACGAGAGCGGCAGCCGACCATCACGCGCCACTGGCACGATAGCATCTTCCAACCGTCCCCCATCCGCAGCACGCGACTGCCCTTCCACCACTGCCGCCAGCCCCGCAATCGTCGGGTGATCCAGCAGCAGGCGCACCGGGACAGCCACACCAAAAATATCCTGTAACCGCCCGGCAACTTGGGTCGCCTTCAGGGAATGACCGCCCAGGTCGAAGAAATCATCGTGAACGCCAATCCGTTCGACACCCAGCACCTCCGACCACACCGCCGCGATACTCTGTTCTACCGGTGTGCGCGGACTGACAATCGTCGCGTCACTCCCCCGGCGGACAGCTTCCGGCACAGGCAGCGCCAGCCGGTCTACTTTGCCGTTAGGCGTCAGCGGCAGGGCTTCCAGCACGATAAAAGCAGACGGTATCATATAATCCGGCAGGATGGTTTTGAGATGAGTCCGCAGCACACCCGGCGCTGGCACATCCTCACCCACCGCATACGCCACCAGGCGGGGATCACCCGGCGTATCTTCGCGCAGGATGACGAGCGCCTGACGCACGCCCGGAACCTGAGTCAGGACGGCCTCAATTTCCCCTAATTCAATGCGGAAACCGCGCAATTTCACCTGGTAGTCAACCCGGCCACCATACGCAATCGCTCCATCGGGCAGATAGCGCCCCTGGTCGCCGGTTTTATACAGGCGGGCATTCGCGTCGGTACTAAACGGGTTGGCGACAAACTTCTGATCCGTCAGTTCCGGGCGATTCAGATACCCCCGTGCCAGACCCGCGCCGCCGACATGAATTTCACCGGCCACCCCCAACGGGACGGGCTGCATCTGGGCATCCAGCAGGTAAATCTGCGTATTGGCGATGGGCTTGCCCACCGGCACACTGGCCTGATTGTCGTAATCGCGGGTATCAAAACAGGTGACATCCGCCGCCACTTCCGACGAGCCATACAGGTTAATCAGGCGGCAGTCCGGCAGCGCTTCCCGGAAACGCTGCACCAGTTCAACCGGCAGCACCTCACCGCTGGTAATCCAGTGGGTCAGGCTGTGCAAGTCCTGAATATGCCCCGAATCGAGCAGCGCCCGTAGCAATGACGGCACTAACGTCAACCGGGTCACGTGGTTCTCCGCCAGGGTTTTCACCAGGGCTGGCGCGTCTTTAACCACGTCATCCGAGATAATCACCGTAGGGACACCCTGCAAAAGTGCGCCAAAATTCTCCCAGACTGCATCCACGAAATTCAGGCTGGTTTTCTGACTGTTGACCTCACCCACGCCAAACGGGAAGGTGCGCCACATCCAGGTTAGCCGGTTGACCGCCCCGCGATGCAGCGCCATCACGCCTTTCGGCCTGCCGGTTGAGCCGGATGTATAGATGACATATGCCAGATCATCTATCTGCGCGGGAATGGACAGGTTAGCCGTCGGTTGATCGGCGGGCCACGCGGTATCCACCGAGATGACTTTTGTGCGATTTTCCGGCAGGTTTGCAGCAACCACCGCTTGTGTCAGGATCACTTCCAGGCCGGTATCCTCAATGATGAAGGACAGCCGCTCCTGGGGATAATGCGGGTCAAGCGGCACATACACCCCACCCGCTTTGAGAATCGCCAACAGCGCCATCACCAGTTCAGGCGAGCGTTCCATGCTCACACCAACCAGCGTTTCGGCTTGCACGCCCAGACTCCGTAAATGGTGCGCCAGTTGATTCGCTTTAGCATTCAGGTCACGGTAGCTCAATCGCCCATCACCGGAAATCAACGCAACGGCATCCGGTGTCCGCTCGACCTGAGCCTCAAATAACTGCTGCAAGGTCGCGTCCTGTGGATAATCCGCCGCCGTAGCATTCCAGCCAGCCAGCACCTGTTGGCGTTCAGCCTCTGAGAGAATCGGCAGTTGGGCAATATCCTGCTCCGGGTACGCTAGAATCGACTCCACCAGCGTGATATAGTTCTGGTGGAAGCGTTCCATCGTGCCAGCATCAAACAGGTCAGTGTTGTACTTCAATGTCCCACGAATCACGCCGCCCACTTCGAGCATTTCCAGCGCGATGTCAAACTGCCCCTCTTCCTGCGGAATCAGGTAGGGTTCGAGCAGCAAGCCGCCGAAATCCGCCTGCACGCCCGGCTGACCGCTCAAAAGCAGTTCAAAGGTGTCTCCGGCACGCTGGATTTTCAGTAGATTGAACATGACCTGGAACAGCGGCGAACGGCTGAAATCACGCTGCTTGATCGTATCTTCGACCATCAAGATAAAGGGATAATCCTGATGTGCCAGGGCATCGAGAACGGTTTGCCGTACCTGTTTCAGAAAATCCCGAAACGAAAGTGGGGCGGAAAAACGCGCCCGCATCACAACCGGATTGACGAAATAGCCGACAATTGAGGCAAAATCCGCACGGGTGCGCCCCGAAGTCGGTGAACCGACCAGAATATCATCCTGCCCGGTATAGCGATACAGCAGCACCTGATACGCGGCCAGCAGCAGCATATACAGGGTAGTTCCCTCGGCCTTTGCCAGGTCATGCAGGGCGGTCAGCAGCGCGTTATCCAGGCGGAATTCCAGCAGCGCACCATTGTAGGTTTGCATGGGCGGTCTGGCGCGGTCTGTCCGCATATCCAGTTCGGTGGCCGCACCTTTAAGCTGTTCTTTCCAATAGCTTTTGAGTTTTTCTCCCTCAGCGGATGCCAGCAGGTCTTGCTGCCACTCCACGTAATCGGCAAATTCTTTTTCCGGCGCGGCGAGGGTCAATGGCTGATTAGACGCTTCAGCCTGATAAAGCTGCCGCAGTTCTTCCATCACAATCCAGTTCGACCAGTTATCGAAAATGATGTGATGCACCGTCATCAGCAGCACATGGTCATCGGCTGACCGGGTGACCAGATACCAGCGTACCGGGGGCTGCTGCTCGAAATCAAACGGCAGGCGATGGGTTGCCAACACCCGTTCATACAGCGCCGTGTCATCCAGCCCGGCAGCATCAACCTGTTCAAAGGCCACCGCCTGATACGCCGGGACCGACTGCACTGGAACCCCATTCTGCACCGGGAACACCGCCCGCAGTGCGGCGTGCCGGTTGGTGAGAGTCTGCAACGCCCGTTGCAGCGCCGGGACATCCACCGCCGAACGAATCCGGGCGCTAAAAGCGATGTGGTAGGCTGTGTTCTCCGGGGCTAACTGCTGCACGAACCACAGCGCCCGCTGCCCATACGACATCGGAACGGTTGTCTTGGATTTCGCGGCTTTTTCCCGCAGCAGTTGAGCCAGGAGTGCGCGTTTCTGCTCGGCAGAGAGCGCCGCATGTTCATCGGTCATTCGTCAGCATCTTTCTCGGAAAGCATCTGGTTGAGTAGGGCATCAACCTCTTCTTCAGATAATTGAGCCAGGTTGGTCAGGAGATCAGTGGCATCCTCCCCACCCTTCTTACGCGATTCGTGCCGAGATGTCAAATCGGCAGGCGAGTCGAGTTTGTCCAACACCATCTCGGCAAAACGTTCCACCGTCGGCCCTTCCAAGAGTTGGGCTACCGGCACGGTGACTTTCAAATCCGATTCAACCCGGTTCTTCAATTCCATCGCCATCAGCGAATCCAGCCCCAGCAGGTGCAGCGACTGGCTGGGATCAACCGGGCGCGAAGCCGGAATCCCCATCACCCGCGAAATCTGCGCCTGCACATAGGCCAATGACAGCGCGGGACGGGTTTCTTCCGGCGCGTCTTTCAACTGCTGCGCCAGACTATGCTGCTGTGTTGCATCCGCATCCGAGGTGGACTGCCGCACCCGCCGAATCTGATCGGACAGGAACGGCGGTTCATTCCCGGCCAGTTGGCGGGCGAGCTTCGGCCAGTCAATCGGTATTGCCACAACCTGCGCCGCGCCGCTCACCATTAACTGCTCGAAGATACCCAACCCATCTTCAGGGGACAGCGCCCCGATGCCCTGGCTGGCGACCCGCTCCCCGACACTGCGTTCCGCCGCCATGCCAATTTGCGTCCATGCGCCCCAGTTGATACTGAGCGCGGTCAGCCCGACTGCCCGGCGGTAATGCGCCAGGCCATCCATGAAGGCATTGGCCGCTGCATAGTTGCTTTGCCCCGGCGCACCCAGAATAGCCGACCCCGATGAGAACATCACGAAGAAATCCAGCGCCAAACCACGTGTGAGCGTGTGCAAATTCCAGGCGCCGGAGACTTTAGGCGCGAAAACCTTCTCGAAACGCGCCCAATCCTGCTGCGCCAGCAGTGCATCATCCAGAACCCCGGCAGCATGAACGATACCCCGCAGCGGTGGCATCTCAGCGCGAATGGTCGCTATCACATCCGCGATCTGCGCGTCATTCGCCACGTCCACATTCATGACCGTAATCGTCGCGCCAGTTTGCTGCATCATGCCGATGGCCTGCTGTGTTTCCGGGGATGGTGCCCGCCGCCCGACGAGAACCACCTGCCGCGCACCCCGTTCGACCAGACGCTCGGCTACGGCCAGCCCCAGCCCGGTCAGCCCGCCCGTCACCAGGTAGGTCGCATCAGGAACAACCGCTACTGGCGCATCCATGACAATCACCACTTTACCGATATGCCGCGCCTGCGCCATATAGCGGAAGGCTTCAGCGACATCGGCAAACGGGAACGCTCGCAGCGGCAGCGGCGTGAATATGCCCGCTTCAGCAGCGGCCAGCAGGTCACGGAAGGGACGAAGAATCGCATCGGGATTCGACTGGATGACTTCCGCCAGATCGTAACGGTAGTAGCGCAGGGTCGGGTAGATGGCAGTAACTTTCTCAGCATTCCACTTGTCCAACGCGCCTAATTCGAGGAATACGCCCCCCTCCGCCATGATAGACAGCGTAGCTGCGATGAATTCATCCGCCAGGGAGTTCAACGCGATATGAATGCCCGCGCCGCCCGTCACCGCCTGAATCTCCTCCGCAAAATCGAGCGCCCGTGAATTGAAAACGTGGTGGACGCCGATTGACCGGAGAAAAGCGCGCTTTTCATCACTGCCCGCAGTGGCAAACACCTCTGCTCCCGCCTGCAACGCGATCTGCACGGCGGCCATACCAACCCCGCCGGCCCCAGCATGAATCAGCACGCGATCACCAGACTTGATCTGTGCCAGCGCGTGCAGCCCATAATAGGCCGTCATAAAGGTCGTCGGCAGCGTGACCGCCTCCGCGAAGGAGAGGTTAGCCGGTTTCGGGAATACCCAGTCTGCTGGGGCGACCACATACGAACGGAATGTCCCCGGCGCGAGCGCGATCACGGCATCACCCACCTGGACATCCGTCACCCCAGCGCCGACGCGGGTGACAACCCCGGTGCACTCGTTCCCCAGCGGCACTTCAACCGGATACATCCCCAGGGCATTCAACACATCCCGGAAGTTTACGCCAGCGGCACACACCCGGATTCCGACTTCCCCAGCGGATGGCATACGCGGCGTATAGGCTTGCAGACTCAGGTGATCGAGTACGCCGCGCTCGGTGATGACTAATTCGCGGGCGATATCATCCGTTAAGGCCGGTTCTGTCCGGGTGCTGTGCGTCAGACGGGCGACATACCGCTGCCCGCGCCGCAGCGCAATCTGATTTTCCCCATCGGCAGCGGCGATTTCCGCCAGCAGCATATCGGCGGCGGGGACACCTGCCGCTTCGAGATCAATCAGCCCGCCCCAGAGTTCCGGTTGTTCCAGCGCCATCACCCGCCCGAAGCCCCACAGCATAGCCTGCTCCGCGTCCACCGGTTCGGCTGTCTGACCAACCGACTGCGCCCCGCGTGTCACGAACCACACTTTGGGCGCTGGCGAATCCTGCCGCCCCGCCAACACCTGCATCAGCGATAAGGCCGTGTCAACCGATTTTGCCAGATGCACCACAATGGTATAGGCCGTCAGGGATTGTCCCAGCCAATCCGCAGCATTCACCGCCTCAACCAGATCGCAGACACCCCCCTGACGCTCGATTAGATTCGCCAATGCCTCACCCGTCTCATCTTCACCCGACAGGATTAACCAATGGCCTTGAGCCGTTCGATTCTCCTGCTCGGCGCGGGGCTGCATCTGCCAATTGACTTCATACAGCCAATCGTCGTAGCCCCGGTGCACCGCCCGCATCAGCAAATCCGGCGAGGTGCGCATCATAAACAGGTCGATGATTTCAGCGATTCGCTCGCCGCCCTCGTCCATCAGGTACAGATCGGCGGTGTAACTATCCTGTCCGGCGACAAGCGGCGTTCCATTTTCGCGTCTGAGGATGACATGACACCACGCCTGTGCCGACGCCGGTTGATACGCGGCTGCCGTCTCAATGGACAGCGGCATATAGACTTTCGCCTGCTGCTCGGCGGTATCCGGGATCGCTGCCCCAATCAACTGTAAGCAGGCGTCCAGCAGCGCCGGATGCAGGGTGTAGTCTCCAGCCTGTTCGAGAATCTCCTCCGGCATCTGTAACTGCCCTAAGGACTCGCCGGGGATTTGCCAGACCCGTTGAATCCCATGAAACAGCGGGCCATAGTTCAGACCAATTTCATCAAACCGCTGATAGTAGGCCGCAACATCCACTTCTTGCTGGATTCGCGCCTGGAGTTCGCTCAGAGGGAGTGCCGGGGCGCTCAACGCAGTGGCCGTCACCTTCCCCGCCGCGTGCCAGCGCCATTCATCACTGTCATCCTGAAGGCTATACACCTTGAATGTCCCCTGGTCAGCGGAATCCGGCGTCAGAAACACCTGGACAACACGCGGCGCATCATCGGGAATGAGCAGGGCATCATGGATGGTCAGTTCCTCCACCGCGAAATGCCCCGCACCGAAGGCCGCCTGTGCGGCAGCCAGTCCGATTTCGACATAGGCCGCACCCGGCAGCACCGCCGTCCCATAAATCCGGTGATCGTTCAGGTATGACAGCCATCCCGTACCCAACTCGACCTCGAACTGCAACGCCTCAGCCGGTGAGCGCAGGCGTCGCCCCAGCAGCGGGTGTAGGCCAGGCTGCGGTTTGGGCTGGTGTTGGACTGGACTCAGAGTGATGGCCGGCCAGAATCGTTCGCGCTGGAACGGATAGGTGGGCAGCGGGACTTTATAGTGCGGGTAATCGCCATAGAACGCCGCCCAATTGACCGGAACGCCGCGCGTATACAAGCCGCCTAACGCGCCCAGAAGCTGACGCTCATCGTCACGCCCGCTGCGCAGCGAAGCCAGCCAGCTTAATCCTTCACTGTTGACAATGCGCTGTCCCATCCCGATCAGGGTTGGGCTGGGGCCAACCTCCAGGAACAGCGTGTAGCCATCCGCATAAAGCGTTTCTACCGCCCGCGAAAACTGCACCGCTGCGCGGACATGCTCACGCCAATAGGTTGCCTGCGCCACTTCAGCGCCAGCGACCTCCCCGGTCACGTTGGAAATTAAGCGGATACGGGGCGCAGCAAATTTGATCTGTCCCGCCGTCCGGGCGAAGGTATCCAGCATGGGTTCCATCAGCGGTGAATGGAAGGCATGGGATACATTCAGCGGACGCGCCTTCACGCCAGCCACCCGCAATTCGTCCAAAATACGCTCTACCGCTTCACCCGCGCCGGAAATCACGATATTTTCCGGGCCGTTCACCGCTGCGATAGACACCTGATCGGCATAAGCAACTATCGCGTCTGAAACTGTCGCTTCATCCGCGAATACCGCCGCCATCTTGCCCCCGGCAGGCAGTTCGCCCATTAACCGTCCACGTTCGGCAATCAGTTTCAGGCCGTCTTCCAGGCTGAACACCCCGGCAATACAGGCCGCTACATACTCGCCGACACTGTGTCCCATCACGGCGGACGGCTGAATCCCCCAGGACAGCCACAACTGCGCCAGGGCATATTCCAGCGCGAACAGGGCGGGCTGCGTGTATGTCGTGTTGTCCAGCGGCGATTCCTGGCCTTCCGCCGGATATAGAACCGAAAGCAGCGGTTGTTTCAATAGCGAGCGCAAAATCGCATCACACTGATCGAGCGCCGCACGGAATACCGGTTGGGTTTCGTATAACCCACGCCCCATACCGACATACTGAGCGCCCTGTCCGGTAAACAGGAATGCGATCTTAGGCCGGGCTTTCTTCTCCACCACCCCGGCAGCGATTCCCACCGATTCATCCCCGGCGGCAAAAGTCGCCAGTTCCGCTTGCAATTCCGCCGACGATTCGCCAATGACCGCCAGCCGGTGCGCAAACTGCGCCCGTCCACTGACTGCCGTATAAGCTGCATTCACCAGCGGCAAATCCTCATGTTCCGCCAGATACTGCTGGTAGCGGCGGGCCAGAGACCGCAAAGCCGGTTCGTTCAACGCCGAAAGCGTCAACAGGTGAACCGGGCGCTCAATCAGGTCAGGATCAACGAGGGGTGCTTCTTCCAGCACCACATGGGCATTCGTGCCGCTGAAGCCAAACCCGCTCACCCCAGCTAGCCGTTTGCCGTTTACCGGCGTCCAATCCAGGTGTTCAGTCGGGACAACCACCGGGAAATCCGGCCAGGGAATACGAGGATTGGCCTCATAGAAATGCAGGTTGCGGGGGATTTCGCCATGTTGCATAGACAGTACAACTTTGATGAGTCCAGCAATGCCCGACGCGGATTCGGCATGGCCGATGTTGCTTTTGACCGCGCCCAGCACCAGCGGCAAATCCTGCGGGCGGCCTTCACCGATGACCGTTCCAATCGCTTCCACTTCAATCGGGTCGCCAATCAGCGTTCCTGTGCCGTGCGTTTCGATATAGCTGATGTCTGTCGGCTTGACTTTCGCCATCGCCAGCGCCCGCCGGAGGACGGCTTCCTGCGCCGGGCCGTTGGGAACGGTCAGGCCGCTGCTGCGACCATCCTGGTTGACGGCTGAACCCCGTACCAGCGCCAGAATAGGGTCATGGTCGGCAATCGCATCCGAAAGCCGCTTGAGAACCAGCATCCCACAGCCTTCACTGCGGACAAACCCATCGGCAGCCTCGTCAAACACCTTGCAGCGGCCATCAGCGGCCATCATCCCCCAGCGCGTAAAGCATACATAGGCTTCTGGCATCAGAATGATGTTCACTCCACCGGCCAACGCCAGATTGCTCTCACCACTGCGCAGACTCTGGCAGGCCAGATGCACAGCCACCAGTGACGAGGAACAGGCCGTATCTATAGCCACCGAAGGCCCGTTCAAGCCGAGGGTGTAAGCGACCCGGCCCGGAATAGCGTTCAAGGCGCTGCCCGTCGCGCTGTAGACATCCAGTTGAGCCGAACCGCCGCCCCGCAGTAGCTGGGCATAGTCGCTGGTTGAAACCCCGACAAATATCCCGGTCTGACTGCCGTTCAGTTGGTCGGGCGACTGCCCCGCGTTTTCCAGCGCCTCCCAGGCCACTTCCAGGGTCAACCGCTGCTGCGGATCCAGGCTAAACGCTTCGCGCGGCGAAATGCCGAAAAACTGCGAGTCAAACTGGTCGAGGTGGTCAAGAAAGCCGCCATACCAGACTTCAGGGACATCCGAATCGGTGATGGTGTGCGCAAACAGGCTGGCACGTTCGGAAGGCACTTCGCTGATGGCATCCACCCCATTCCGCAGCAGTTCCCAGTAGCTCTCGGCGTCGGTCACACCACCGGGGAAACGGCAGCCCATACCAATAATCGCAATCGGCTCGGCTTTCGCCTGCTCTGCTGCGTCAAGACGAGCATGCAACTGGTCAATTCTAACCAGTGCATCTTTCAGAATCTGGCGGCGATCCGGTAGTTCAGGTTTGGTCGTCATAATTTCCTCGTTGGTGTAAAAACGCGAGCAGTCGTATTTTTCGGGTGGATATGCAAGTAAACACGGCGCTTATGAGTCGTAGCCCAATTTCTTCGCAAGCAAATCGGCCAACTCATCTTCCGAAAGATCATCCATATCGTCCGGCAGGGCTTCTGCCGCTTCCGGCGCGGCTTCAACAGTGGGTTCGGCTGTACCAGTGACCAACTCGCTTGGGCGGAGTTTCTGCTCAAGGTACTCGGCCAGTTCCTCCACCGTTGGATAATTAAAGGTCAATGTGGACGGCAGCGACTGTTCGACATCGGTTTCCAGACGGCTCTTGAGTTCAACTGACATCAGCGAATCCATCCCCATATCGAACAGCCCCTGCTGGATGTCAATTGTCTCAGCATCCGCGATGCGCAGGACATGCGCCGCTGCCAAGCGGACATGCTCTACCAGGATGTCCCGGTGCTTGTCTGCTGAAGCCGCCGCCAGCCGTTCGCGCAGGTCGGAGGCTTTGGCCGCTGATTGGGCTGTCCGGGCGGGCTGACGCTGCGACGACACCAGTTCCAGGAACGGGCGCTGCCGCCGTGACTCGTAAATCGCCTTCAGACGATCCCATTCAACCGCCGCAACGGCGATTTGCGGGCGATCATGCGCCCCCAGGAAATCCCCCATGATCTGAAGCGCCTGCTCAGAGGGCATCTGCTCAAGACCGGTTTGCAGCACAAATTCCTGATCCACCGCCGAGGCCACCCGCATCACATCCCAGGTTCCCCAGTTGATACTGATGGCGGGCAGTCCCAGGTGTTGGCGATAGTGCGCAAACCCATCCAGGAAGGCATTCGCCGCCGCATAGTGCGCCAGTTGCATCGAACCCCACAGCGCCGTTGTGGAGGAATACAGCACCCAGAAATCCAGTTCCAACGCCTGGGTCAACCGGTGCAGTACCCAGGTTCCGGCCACTTTCGGGCGGAACATCGCGGCCAGTCGTTCGGCGTCCAGGTCGGTGATCGCGTGGCTGTCCTGGTCAGCGGCGGCGTGAATGATCCCCCGCAGCGGCGGCATCGTCTGACCGAACTGTTCAAACAGGCGAGTCATTGCCGCTTCATCCGCGACATCCACCGCCACGACCTGCACGGTTGTCCCCGTCGCCTCTATCTCTCGGATGGCTGCAACCTGGGCAAAGCCCCGGCTGTCCGCTGGCAGCGTATCCCAGGCCGCCCGATCCGGCAGCCCGGTGCGGCTGGTCAGTACCAGGTGTCCCGCGCCCTGTTCGGCCATCCAGCGGGCGACATTCAGGCCCAGACCGCCCAACGCGCCGGTAATCAGATAGGTGGCATCCGGGCGCAGTGCAATCGGCTGCGGCGTCACCTTGCCGCTGCGTGTCAAACGCGCTACCCGGCGCAGACCATCACGCCAGACGACCTGATCTTCGCCATCGGGATTCAGCATCTCGGTGAGCAGGCCGGTGACATCCAAATCAATGTCCACCAGGCCGCCCCAGATGTGCGGGTGTTCCAGCGCGATGACGCGCCCCAGCCCCCACAGGCTGGACTGCGCCAGGGACGGTAGTGTATCCCCCACCGCGCCCCGTGTGACCAACCACAGCGCCGGAGGAGGCGCTTCCGTATCCGCGACCAACGCCTGGGTCAGCCACAAGGCACTCCCGCAGTTGGCAAGCTGTACGGTCTGTACATCCACGCTGGAAGCATCCAGCATATCGGGCATATCCAGACTCCACAGGTACACCACATGGCGGCAGGGCAGCCCATCGGCCAACCGGGTAGCCTCCCAGAGGCGTTTGAAATCGTCGGGATGTTCTGGGCGAATCTGCCACTGTCCCGCGCCGATTTGCTCATAAGTATCACCAGGAGTGACCCACAATGGGCGCTCACCAACCGCCGCGAGCTGCACCGCCAGCTCGTCACCCACGCCGGTTGCATCGGCAAAAATCAGGCAGGTCGCCGTCGGCGCGACAGCATCTATGCCAGTCACCAACTGCGGCGCACGCGCGACAAGGACGGCTTGCGAAGCTAATAGGCCGGGCGCATCGCTGCTGGGGACGGCCACTGCACTTTCAAAACCGGCCTCCGCCAGCACCTCTAACCACCCCTCCTGAGAGAGCAGCGGATAGTCGGGACGCACGGCCTCATCAGCAAAGCGCCACCAGCCTTCGGTCAGCCCAAACGTGAGATCAACCCATCGCTGCGGATGTGTCCCTTCCAACAGGACGAGCAGGCCACCCGGCGCGAGCATCTGCCGAACATGCGCTAACGATTCGCGGATGTCGGCGGTGGCGTGCAGCACATTAGCGGCGATGACGACATCCACACTACCGGGCAGCACACCCTGCGCCCCCGGATTCGCCTCAATATCCAGTAGCTGCGTGCGCAGCGCGGCATAACCGCCAAACGCCTCTTCAGCCCGGTTGAGGAAGACCGGCGACAGATCGGTGAACACATATTCGGTCTGTTCGGCGGGTAATGACGGCAGCACATAAGCCGTCGTTGAACCCGTCCCCGCGCCGATTTCCAGCACCCGCAAACGCCGCCCGGCTGGACGTTGACTCGTGGCGTCAGCGATCAGCCGCTCAATGACGGTGTTGTAAACCCGTGCAAAGGGCGCATCCCGGTATAGCCGCTCGGTGATCTCCAGTGAGCCATCCGGGAAAAGCAGTTCGAGCGGATCACGCTGGCCGCGCAGCACATCCGCCAGATGCGGCGCGCAGCGTTCCAGAAACTCGGTTTCGGCGGTGTAATCAGGATAAGCCGCTATTAGCTGTGCCATCTGTTCGCTTGCCGGGGGCATCGGCGGGGTTTGCAGCACTTCCCACTGCCCCCGCTCCCACCCGACAAGGCCATCTTCAGCCAGAATCGCCAGCAGACGCGCCAATAAGCGCCGGTAGTGCGGGGCAACGGGAAGATCATCCGGTTGAATCAACTGGCCGGGTTGGAATGCGACGCCCAGCGCCGCCAACGCTTCAATCACATAAGCCGTACTCGCGGCATTCAGATCAGCCGTGAACTGTTCATAAGCCGATAGGTGATGTTCCGCCGCCAGGTCATGCAGGGCATGAACGCTCAGTTCCGCCAGCGATTCCAGCGGTGGGATGAAGTCCATCGGTAGGACGGGCTGATAGGGCTGGGGATGCGGCTTTGGCTGCCAGGTGACATCATACAGCCAGTCCGGTGAACGCTGCGCCCCTTGCAGCAGCGCGGCACGGGCGGCGCGTTTCAACTGAAGGCCATGCGCCTCCGCGACCAGTCCGCCATCCATGTTCACGATCCACATGCTGCCGGTCACGATCTCAGGTCGTTCGTCCACAGGCCGTTCGAGTTCCAGGTACGCCCATAGGCGCGGCCCCGGCGACTGATACAGCCGGAAATAGTCAATGCCGATCAACAGGTAGGCCGAGTCCAGCGACTCCTGCATGAAGGGCGCACCGACCACATGGAAACAGGAATCGAGCAGCGCCGGGTGCATGGCATAGTTCCGCGCCTCGTATGCCAGGGCTTCGGGCAGGCGAATGTCCGCCAGCGCCGCGTCACGGGTATACCACAGGTGATGAATTCCCCGGAAGTTTGTGCCGAATTCCAGACCCAACTCATTCACCATGCCATAGTAGTCGTCGCCGGAAATTTCGCCCTCACTATCAGCCTGGAAATCACCGGGGGTAAGCGCAAACGCGGCGGCAGGCGATTGGTCGAAAATCAGACTGCCGCTGGCGTGACGCTTCCATTGCGAGTCAACCCGGCTGAAAATCTGGAACTTCGCGCGGCTATCGGTTTTCGGCGACAGAATCACCTGCACCGGGCGCGACTGCTCTTCCGGCAGAATCAGGGCTTCGTCAATCGCAAAATGCTCAATGGCGAAGGAGTCCGAACCGAAGACCTGCCCGGTAGCCGTCAGCACCATCTCAATGTAGGCCGGAGAGGGGAGAATCACCACATCAAAGATGCGGTGATGGCTGAGGAAGGCCGGATACTGGGCGCTCAACTGGGTTTCAAATACCGCATCTTCCAGCGATGGCGAGGACAGATGCTGACCGATCAACGGATGCGCTCCGCTCGTTGAACCGGCAGCAGTGGTTTTCGGTGCTTTCGGTGTGACCCAGTACCGCTCCCGCTGGAAGGGATAGGTCGGCAGCACACGCTTGCGCCGGGCGTAACCGTCATCATAGGCCCGCCAGTCCACCGCCACGCCCGCGACGAACAACTGACCCAAACTCGACAGCATCTGTGTCCAATCCGCCGTGTTTTCACGCAGACTGGGCAGCCACAGACCCTCGGTTTCCGGCAGCGCCCGCTGCGCCATACTTAACAAAGTCGGATTCGGGCCGATTTCCAGGAAGACACGCACGCCCTGGTCGTATACGATGTTGACGGCATCAGCGAACCGCACCGTTTGCGACAAGTGCTGCCGCCAGAAACGCGCCTGACCGATTTCCGCATCGCTGACCGGCTGCCCGGTGAGGCCGGAAACCAGAGTAATATCCGGCGCATGGTACGTGACCGTCTCCGCAATCGCCTCGAACTCGTCCAGAATCGGGGCAAGCAGCGGCGAATGAGCGGCCTGGGCTACCGCCAGTTTGCGGGATTTGATTTTCTGCGCTTTCAGGGTGTCCAGCACGGCCTGAATGCCATCGGATGCGCCGGAAATAACGATATTGGACGGCCCGTTTATGGCCGCCACTGATACGCGGTCCGCATATGGCGCAACCGCCGCCGCGACGGTGGCTTCATCACCAAAGACTGCCACCATTGAGCCGGTTTCGGGCAGCGAGTCGAACAGCCGCCCCCGCGCAGCCACCAGTTTCACGCCGTCTTCCAGGCTGAATACCCCGGCGATACAGGCCGCCGCGTATTCCCCCAGGCTGTGTCCCATCATGACCGTCGGTTTCACGCCCCAGGCCAGCCAGAGCTGTGCCAGCGCGTATTGCAGCGCAAACGTCACCGGCTGCGCGTAGGTCATCTGATCCATCAGGTGACCATCGGCCCCATCAGCCGCAAAGACAATCGCGCCGAGTGAACCCTTCAGGTAGGGCTGGAAGGCCGCATCGCAGCGATCAAATGCCTCGCGGTAAACCGGCTGCGTCGCATACAGGCTGCGCCCCATATCCACGTAATGCGAACCATGCCCGGTGAACAGGAACGCGATGTCACCCACGCTCCCGGCGCGTCCGGCACTCACCTGCTCCGACTTTTCCCCCATCAGGTAGGCGGTTAGCGCATTTTCGACAGCAGCAGCACTCGTGCCACTAACAGTCAGACGCCGAGTCAGCAGCACCCGCCCGGTATTGGCGGTGAAGGCCACATCGGCCAACGAGTCCGCCGGGTGCTGCGCCAGGTAATCCCGAAACTGCTCCGCCAGTTTCACCAGCGCTGCCTCGTTGCGAGCCGACAGTGCCAGAATGTGTTCGGGGCGTTCTACCGCCGCCGCCGCGATGTCCTCCGGGGCGGGCGCGGCTTCCAGCAGGATATGGGCGTTCGTCCCGCTGAAACCAAACGAACTCACCCCTGCGACCCGGCGACCATCTGCCGTTTCCCAGGGCTGCTGGTCTTTCACCATTTTCAGCGGCAGTTCATCCCAGGGAATATAGGGGCTGGGTTGGTTCAGATGCAATTGCGGGGGAATCTCCCCATGCTGGAGCATCAACACGGTTTTAATCAGCCCACCGACTCCGGCGGACGCTTCCATGTGTCCCATGTTGGCTTTCAGCGAGCCGATGACCAGCGGGTTATCCGCAGAATGCCCACCGCCAAAGGCCACGCCGAGCGCCTGCGCCTCAATGGGGTCGCCTAATGAAGTCCCGGTGCCATGCGTTTCGATATAGCTGACTTCGCCCGGCTCTAACTGCGCGTCCGCCAGCGCCGCTCGAATCACCGCCACCTGGGACGGGCCGTTGGGCGCGGTCAGGCCGTTGCTGCGACCATCCTGGTTCGCGGCTGACCCGCGAATGACCGCCAGTACCGGGTCGCCGTCTGCCAGCGCATCCGTAAGGCGTTTGAGAACCACCACCCCACAGCCCTCTGACCGGACAAACCCGTCCGCCGCCCCATCGAACGCCTTGCAGCGGCCATCAGGCGCCATCATCCCCGCTTTGGAAAGCATGATGGTCGTCAATGGAGAGAGCGTCGCGTTAGTGCCGCACGCCAGCGCCATCTGGCACTCACCACGCCGCAAACTCTGAATAGCCAGATGAGTCGCCACCAGCGATGAGGAGCAGGCCGTATCCACCGAAACCGCCGGGCCGTTCAGTCCCAGGGTATAGGACACCCGCCCGGAAATGACACTGTGCGCGTTGCCGGTGGAGAGATACATATCCCAATCAGTCGGGTCGCCCGCCGTCAACATCTGCCCATAGTCGCCATTACACGCCCCGACAAAAACGCCGGTTTGACTCCCGTTGAGCGACAACGGGGCGTATCCAGCCCGTTCCAGCGCCTCCCAGACGACTTCCAGCAGGACGCGCTGCTGCGGATCCATCGTCAGGGCTTCACGCGGGGAGATACCAAAAATCTGTGGCTCAAAACGATCTATATCGTCAATGAACCCGCCCCAGCGGGTGGCGATTTTACCGGGCGCGTCTGGGTCGGGGTCATAGTAGGCGTCCACATCCCAGCGCGAAGCCGGGACTTCGGAAATCGCATCCACGCCGTCGCGCAGCAGTTCCCAGAGCGCCTCCGGGCTGTTCGCGCCGCCCGGAAAACGACACCCCATCCCGATCACCGCGATGGGTTCGGATTGTCCCTGTTGGAGGGCTTCAATCTCGGACTGTAGTTCCATCGCCAGCAGCATTAACCGCTTGGGCGACATGTTACTGATCTGCTGGTAAAAGTCGCTCATTTTCGCTTTTTCATCCGTTCCTTTAGCAGCCGGTCAACTTCTTCATCCGACAACTCACTGATTGATTCGGCCATCTGGCCGGAGGTCGGGGGTTTTACGGTTTCAGGGGCTTCATCCGCGTCGCTCCCCGTTAGCGCCAGCACATCCCGCAGCAGGTAATCGGCCACCGCTTCAATCGTCGGGTAATCAAAAACCAGGGTCGCGGGCAGGGAACGTTTCAACGCCAGACCACTGCCCAGCAGATTCCGCAGTTCCACCGCCATCAGGGAATCCAGGCCTAACTCGCTAAGTGGCATCTGGGTATCCACCATCCCGGCGGACTCCGCACCCAGGATTTTACGGGCATGTTCCTGGACGAAGCCAATCAGCAGCGCCCGCTGGCGGGCTGGTTTCGCGTCCGCCAACTGGCTCAAAATCGCGGGCGTGGCGGGAACATCCGGCGCAGTCGCTTTCTTAGCTGTGGCTTTCATGGCCGGGGACGACGTGGCAGTCAGATAGGCCTTCAGGAAGGGCTGTTCTTTACCGACAAACTGGCGTAGGAACTGCGGCCAGTCCATCGGCATCACACCCACCTGCGCCGCCGAACCGCGCATCAGTTGGTCGAGGATTTCCAGGCCAGCCGCCGGGCTGATGACGCCGATACCGCGCTGCTCCACCGCTTCATCTACCTTACGGTCTGCCGCTGCACCCACTTCCGACCACGCGCCCCAGTTGATACTCAGACCGGGCAGTCCCAAACTCTGCCGGTGATGCGCCAGCGCGTCCTCAAAGGCATTCGCCGCCGCGTGATTCCCCTGGCCGGAAGAACCGAGCAGCGAGGCCGCCGACGAGAACAGCACGAAGAAATCCAGCGGCAGGTCACGAGTCCGGTCATGCAGATACCAGGCGCCATTCACTTTCGGCCCCAATACCGTTGCAAAGCGTGACCAGTTCTGGTGAATCAGCGCCCCATCATCCAACAGGCCGGCGGAGTGGATAATCCCCCGCAGCGGCGGAAGCTGAGACTGAATCGCATCCAGCATTCGCGCCACACCGGCTTCCTGGGCGACATCTTCCTGGAAAATGATAATTTCCGCACCGGCAGCTTCCAACGTGTGCAGCGTCTCCAACGCCGTTTCACCGGGCGCGTTTCTGCCCATCAACGCCAGATGCCGCGCACCATGTTCGACCAACCATTGGGCAACCAGCAGGCCGAGACCACGCAGCCCGCCCACCACCAGATAGGTCGCGTCGGGATACAGCGTGCCGTCCCAGGGAACAGATGCCCCCTGCGAGATAATCACCTTGCCGATATGCCGGGCGTGCGCCATGTGGGTGAAGGCACTCACGGCCTCCTCAATCGGGAACACTTCCTCCGGGAGCGGCAGCAGGTCGCCAGCCTCACACGCTGCGACCAACGCATCCAGTATCGAGCGAATCAGCGCCGGGTTCTGCCGGGCGTCGTCGCTCCAATCAATGATGGTATAGGCGATATTCCGCCCCAGTGCCGTTACTTCGTCAGGTGTGAGCAGGCCACTTTTGCCGATTTCCAGGAAACGCCCGTTTTCAGCCACTACGGACAGGCTCTTGGCAATCGAGTCGCCCGCCAGCGAATTCAGCACGACATCCACACCGCGACCATCGGTGATCTGCATGATCGTGTCCGCAAATTCCAGCGAACGCGAGTCCATCACATGCGGAATGCCGAGATCAGCCAGGAACTGGCGTTTTTGTGGGTTGCCAGCGGTGGCGAAAATTTCTGCGCCAACGTGCTGCGCCAGTTGTACCGCCGCCATCCCCACGCCACCAGCAGCGGCATGAATCAGCACTTTATCACCTTTGCGGATATGGCCGACATGATGCAGGGCATAATAAGCCGTCACAAAGGGGATGATGAACCCGGCAGCCGCTTCAAAACTCATGCTGGCAGGCTTGGGTACGGTGAGTTCTGCCGGTGCGATCACATGGCTGCTGAAACATCCCGGTGCCAGCGCCATCACGGCGTCGCCCACCTGTAAGCCGGTCACACCGTCACCCACCGCCGCTACCCGACCCGAACACTCACCGCCCAGCGGCCCAGGATCGCCGGGGTACATCCCCAGGGTATTCAACACATCCTTGAAGTTCAGCCCGGTGGCACAGACACGGATTTCGACCTCACCCGGCCCCGGCAGACGCCGCTCCACCGGCTCGAATCGCAGGTTTTCCAGTGTCCCCCGCTGGCTGACCCCCAGTTGCCAGGGTTGCGGCGGCAGTGGGCTGGTCAGGGCCGACTGGCGTACCAGCCGCGCCCCATAACGCGCCCCACGCCGGAATACGATCTGGTCTTCAGTATCATTACTCAGCAATTCGCCCAGCAGGTTTTCATCGGCGCTTGGATAGTCGAGGTCAATCCGGCGACAAGCTAATTCCGGGTGTTCCAGGGCAATCGTCTTGCCCAGACCCCAGAGCGCGGCTTGCAGCGGCCACAACGGTTCACGGGACACGGACTGCGCCCGGCATGTCACCAGCGTCAACCGGGATTCACGCCCCGTCGTCACCAGCGCCTGCACCAGATTGAGCGCCCCTTCCAAGACCCGACGCTCTGCCCTTTCCAGATTCTCCGTCAGGGCGTCATCCGGCAGGATGGCATCCAGCCCCCACAGATAAACCACCTGATCCGGGCTGCCCACAGCATCCAGCACCCGCTGGAAATCCTCAGGGCTGGCCGGGTCAAGCGTATATTGGTCGGGCGCAACAGCCGCATAGCCGTCGCCTGCCATCGCCAACGTCACCTGGGCGCCGCTGGTTTGCAACTGTTCGGCCAGTTGACGGCCTGCGCCGCCGCCATCGCCCAGGATGAGCCAGTGACCTTTTGTCTGGGACGTTGCCACAGTCGTTTCGTCGGCATTCCGCGCCATCAAAACCGACTGTCCGTCAAACGCCTGCCCCTGCTCCGGGAGCGCCGCCGCCTCCGCGAAACCACAGTCCCGCAGCAGCGCCAGCCATTCCGGTTGGCTGAGTAACGGGTAATTCGAGCGCAGCGCCCCATCGGTGAACCGCCACCAACCATCAGTCATCCCGAAGGTGATGTCAATCCACCGTTGGATGCTGGTCACTTCCACCATGATGAACAGGCCACCCGGCGCGAGCAACTGCCGGACATGCGCTAAAGTCTGGCGTAAATCCGCCGTCGCATGAATCATGTTGGCGGCGATAATCAGGTCGAACTGCTGCCCGGCCAATCCCTGTTCCGCCGGGTTTTCTTCGATATTCAACCGCCCATACTGCATGAAGGGATAACTGCTGAATTTTTCCCCGGCTTTTTCGACAAACAGCGCCCCGATGTCGGTGAACGTGTATTCGGTGCGATCCGCTGGCAGATGCGGTAGCACATAAGCCGTCGTCCCGCCCGTACCACCGCCCATTTCCAGGACGCGCAGGGTGCGCTCCAGTGGCAGGTCAGCCAGCGCCGCCTGGACTGCCTGCGCCACTGCCCCGTTATAGACGTGTGGCGGCGGCGAGTCGCGGTACATGCGTTCCGCCGTCGCGCCCCCATCCGGGAACAACAGTTGCAGCGGGTCAGCCTGCCCGTTCAGGACTCCGGCCAAATCTGTGCCGCACCAGTTAGCCAGCGTCAGTTCCGCCTCGTATTCCGGGTATTCTTCGGCCAGAATTTCCCAATGCAGTTGGGGATTGGCGATTTTGCCCGCTGCCCTCACGACCCACTCTGTGCCGGAACGCTCAAGCAGGCCTTCTTCCGCCAGGATGTCGAGCAGGCGGACGAACAACCGCCCCTGTTGTGGGATAATCTTCAGCCGGGATACCAGTGTCTCAGCCGTGAACCGTTCGCCGACGCGGGGCTTCCACCCCAGGTTGGTCAGGGCTTGCAGGATATAGCTGACGCTTAACTGTTCCAATTCGGGCAGCAACCCCTGGAAGTAACGGTGTAACTGGTGCTGCTCGGCCAATTGCTGGAAAGCTGCGGCAGTCTGCTGCGCCAACACACCGGGGGCCAGCAGGTAATCGGCAGACGGACTATGCGACTGGCGCGGCAGGCGCTTCCAGGCCACCTCATACAGCCAGTCATCATAACGTGCCTGGGCGAACGCCCGCAATGTATCCACACTGGCGCGTTTGAGCGTCAGGCCGATGACTTCCCCAATCACCTGCCCTTCAGCATCCAGCAGGCACACATCCCCGCGCAGAATGCCGGGCGCGGTATTGGGATGCACCTGCACATGACTCCACACGTCAAGCGCGGGATAGCCGTACAGCCGGAAATGATCTACGCTCAACGGCAGATAGACCTCGTCCCCGGCGGGCGCGGCCCAGGTCAGGGTTTGCAGACAGGCATCCAGCAGCGCTGGGTGGATGTGATAGGCCGCCGCTTCCGCAACCGCCACTTCCGGCAGTTGAATCTGCCCTAATGCCTCGCCATCGCGCCGCCAGACGTTGACCACACCCCACAAACTCGCGCCAAACTCCAGCCCGTGCTGGCGCAGATGATCGTAATGCTGTTCGTAGCCGATCACGTCCGGGCAGCGCCCTTGAATGTCCTCCAATGAAACCGGCGCGGGTAGTCCCGTTGTGTCTTCCGTGATTGTCCCGCTGGCATGGAGTTTCCACACGCCATCGTCGCCGGACGAAAAATATTCCAGCGTGGCCCGCCCATCATCACCGGGGGTGACTACGAGTTGCGCGGTACGGGTTTCGTCCTCCGCTACAATCAGCCCTTCATGAATGGCGAAGTCCTGAATGACCGGCGCGGAATAGCCCAGACCATCCAGCGCGGCGGCTAACGATAATTCCAGGTAGCCGGTGGCTGGGAGCAGCGCCGTACCATAAATCCGGTGGTCGTTAAGGAACGAGAACGACTCCGGCGTGAACTGCATCTCAAACTGTGCCACCTTCAGGGCAGAACGGACGCGGTAGCCCAGCAGTGGATGCAGGATTTCCTGCCCGGCAGCCCGCGAACCCACCCGGCTCGGCAGCCGCCAGTAACGCGAACGCTGGAACGGGTAAGTCGGCAGCGTCACGATACGGCGGGGATAGTCCTGGTCAAAGCCGCGCCAGTTCACGGGGACACCCGCACCGTACAGCTTCGCCAGCGAGTCCGCGACCTGTACCCAATCCGCTTTCCGGGGATTCAGCGACGGCAGCCAGGCCCCCACCTCGTCCTGATCTTCCAGGCAGCGCTGCCCCATCCCCAGAAGCGTTGTGCCGGGGCCGATTTCCAGGAATACCCGGCTGTTCTGCGCATAGACGGTTTCAATGGAACGCGCAAACTGCACCGCTGACCGGATATGCCCGCGCCAGTAGGCCGGAGTGGTCACATCGTTACCGGCCACCTGCCCGGTGACGTTGGAGATCAGCTTGATACGCGGGGGAGCATAGGTAATTTCCGCCGCGACCTGCTCAAATTTATCCAGAATGGAGTCCATCAGCGGCGAATGAAAGGCGTGGGAAACCGTCAACGGGCGACATTTGATGCCCTGATTCTTGAGTTGCTCTGTGACCGCCTGAACATCGTTCCCGTCCCCGGAGATGACGATACTATCCGGCCCGTTGACCGCCGCGATGGAAATCCGGGGATAGGCAGCAATCGCGGAAGAGACCCGTGTCTCATCAGCGAACACGGCCACCATCGCGCCACCAGCGGGCAGCGCACCCATCAACCGGGCGCGGGCGGCGATCAGCTTCAAGCCATCTTCCAGGCTGAAAACCCCGGCGATACAGGCGGCGACATACTCCCCAACACTGTGTCCCATCACCAGATTCGGTTCCACCCCCCACGAACGCCACAACTGCGCCAGCGCGTATTCCAGGGCGAATAGAGCCGGTTGGGTATAAGTCGTGTTATGCAGGGGGGAATCTGGGCTGTCGTCGTCGAACAACACCGACAGCAACGGCAGTTCCAGGTAAGGAGTCAGAATCTCGGCGCAGCGATCCAGCGCGGCGCGGAAAGTAGGCTGCGTCTCGTAAAGCTGCCGCCCCATGCCGGGATACTGTGACCCCTGGCCGGTGAACAGAAACGCCACTTTGGGCTTGCCACCGGGCGCGGCATAGCCCCGGATAGCGGCTTCATCAGCGCCCGCCGCGAATTGCGCCAGTCGTTGGTGCAATTCGTCTTTCGTATTCACAACCCAGGCCGCACGCTGTTGAAAGTGCGCCCGCCCCGCGTTGGCAGTAAAGCATACATCGGCCAGTTCAGCATCGGTCTGGGCCAGATGCTCAGCGTAGCGTCCCGCCAGTTGGCGCAGCGCCGTCTCATCACGGGCGGAGAGCGCCATCACTTGCAGCGGGCGTTCGACCTCGGCAGCCTGTTCTTCCGGTTGGGGCGCGGCAGCCATGACGATATGAGCGTTCGTTCCACTGAAGCCAAACGAACTGACTCCGGCCACCCACTGCCCGCCGACACCTTCCCAGGGGGCGAGTTCCGCCGGAATTTCCATCGGCATTTTATCCCACTGGATAAAGGGATTAGGCTGTTTCAGGTGCAGGTGCGGCGTGAGTTCCCGGTGCTGGAGCATCAGAATCACTTTGATAATCCCGGCAATACCCGCTGAGGCTTCCAGGTGGCCGATATTGGTCTTGACCGCGCCGATAATTAAGGGCTGTTGCGCCAGTTCGCCGCTCCGCAGCGCCTTTGCCAGCGCCTGCACTTCAATCGGGTCGCCCAGGGATGTACCCGTACCGTGTGTTTCCACGTAGCTCACCTGCCCTGGCTCAACCCCGGCGTTCGCCAGCGCCGCCCGGATAACCGCTTCCTGCGCCGGGCCGTTGGGGGCAGTCAAGCCACTGCTGGGGCCATCCTGGTTGAGCGCCGAACCGCGTATTACCGCCAGGATGCGATCCCCATCCGCCTGCGCGTCCGAGAGGCGTTTCATCACAATCACGCCGCATCCCTCGCCGCGCACAAACCCATCCGCCGCCGCGTCAAACGTTTTACACCGGCCATCCGGGGCCAGCATTCCATATTTGGAGAGGGCGATATAGGTTTCCGGCGCGAGGATGAGGTTGACCCCACCAGCCAACGCCATCCGGCATTCCCGCTGGCGGAGACTCTGCACCGCCAGATGCACACTCACCAGTGAGGACGAACAGGCGGTATCCACTGTCAGGCTTGGCCCCTGCAATCCCAGAACATAGGACACACGGCCAGAGGCGATGCTATGGGCGATACCGGACGCATAATACGCATCAAGCAGCGACAGATCGCCGCTTTTCAGGAACAACTGCCCGTAGTCGTTGGTGGTCATCGCCAGAAAGACGCCGGTAGCACTGCCCGAAAGCTGATCCGGGGCTTGCCCGGCATTTTCCAGCGCCTCCCAGGCCACTTCCAACAGCAGCCGCTGCTGCGGGTCCATACTCGTCGCTTCACGGGGGGAGATACTAAAGAAGGCCGGGTCAAACTGGTCAACCTGTTCGACAAACGCGCCGTACTTCACCGACATTTTCCCCGGCGCATTGCTGTCCGCATCATAATACGCCGGGACATCCCACCGACCAGCGGGAATCTCGGTGACGGCATCCCGGCCTTCCCGCAGCAGTTCCCAGTAAGCCGCCGGGGTATCCGCCCCACCGGGGAAACGGCAGCCCATCCCGACAATCGCAATCGCTTCGTGCTGGGATTGTTCCAACGCATTGAGCCGGGCCTGCATTTTCTCAATAGCGAGATAAGCCTGTTTCAAGGGTGAAAGCTGCGGTACGGCATTTGAATCTTGTACCATGAAGATCCCCTTCATCTGGGAGCATGTGAATTGAGATGGTGAAATTCCTCAGGTCGAGGATGATGAACGCTCAACAGGTCTATTTTCGGCCTGTTGAGCGAAGAGCGCAAATCAAATTCGATCTTATGAATAATCCCTAAAGATCGCCTAACTTCCGCATAATGAGCGCCGCGACCTCGTCTTCGGAAAGCCCGGCCAACTCATCCTCGGAAACCGGGGTTGCCTCGTCGGATGTGGCATGAGTTTCGCTAGCGGGTGCGGTGCCGGCAACCAGGGTGGTATCCAGAAAACCCACGATAGCGGCAATGGTCGGATAGTCGAAAACCAGAGTCGCAGGGAGTGTTCCCATCAGCTTCAGATCGGTTTCCAACGCATTACGGAGTTCAACCGCCATCAGGGAATCCAGACCGAGATCCATCAGCCGGTGCTGTTCATCCAGTGGGTGTGACGGAGTCAACCGCAGGATGCGGGCGACACGACTACGGACAAAGGCGGTCAACTGTTCAACGCGGTCATCCGGCATCAACCCGCCCAACAGACGGATGAAATCTTCGGCAGGCGCGGCGGCCTCGCTGGTCTGCGCCTGAGCCTGGCTGTGCGGCGTGGCAATGTTCGCCCGCTGCCCCGCCGCCGATGCCTGCGCAATAATAATGTGCTGGCCGAGAATTTCGGTTTCCGCCCCGGCTTCCGGCAGAGTTAGCACGGCCTCAAAGCCGTGTTCCAGGAAGACCGTCCGCCACTCTTCGGGCGTGAGCAGCGGATTATCACCGCGCAGGTCATCCTCAAACCGCCCCCAGCCCTCAATCAGCCCGGTGGTGATGTCGAACCAGGATTGATGACGGGTCGCCTCATACAGGATGACGCGACCATGCGGGGCGAGCAGCAACCGGACATGATCCAGCGTTTCGCCCAGGTCGCGGGTCGCATGGAGCGCGTTGGCCGCAATCACGAGGTCGAAGCTGTGAGCGGGGTAGCCCTGCTCTTCTGGATTCTGCTCAATGTTCAGCAGCCCGAAGTTGAGGAACGGATAGGCGCTGAAACGCTGTTCGGCCCGTCCCAGGAAGAAGTCGGATACATCGGTGAAGGTGTAGCTGGTACTGTTGACCGGGAACGCGGGTAGAACCGCCGCCGTCGTGCCGCCCGTCCCCGCGCCGATTTCCAAGACGCGAAACGTGCCGCCCTGCCCGGCATGATTGAGAACCGCCCCAACCAATGCGCGGGCGATGTTGTTGAAGTAGCGCACCAGTGACCACTGGTTATAGATAAAATCGGTGGTGGCATACGAACCGCCGGGGAACAGCGTGTCTAGCGGACTGGTAGCTCCCTTCAAAACCGGGACTAACTGATCGCCGCAGCGTCGGATATAGGCCAGCAGCGTCGGAATATCGGCCATTAGCGACTCAGCGATCTGCCAGGACTCGTCCAGACTCGACTCTGGTAACGGGCGGGTGCTGGTAAAGCGGTCTCCGTCTTGTTCGAGCAGCCCATGCGCCGCTAATTCCGTCAGCCAGCGCGACATCAAGCTGGTGTACCCCGGACTGATCGCCAGATGTTCCAGCAACCCGGCCACCGTATAGCGTTCACCGGCCTGGGTAAAGACCCCAAACTGACGCAGGGCATCCATCTCATAAGCCAGAGTCAGGTTTTCCAGCGCAGCCCAGCGGGCCGGATAGGTGGGCAGTCCCAGATCAAGCGGTCCCTGAGCGGCCTGCTGCCGTCCGGTTTCAGTCACCGCTTCCCAGGCCAGCAACTCATCAGCCGGGCGAACCCGCGCCGGAATCGAGGTTGGTTCATACCAGTAGCGCTCTCTTGCCCAGGGATAGGTCGGCAGTGAGGTGCGCTGGCGGGCATACGGGCGGTCGAACCCCTCCCAATCCACTTCGACACCCTGGGTGTACAGAAGCGCCAAGCTGTCGAGCATTTGCACCCAATCGTCCCAATCCTGGCGCAGTGACGGCAGCCACAGGCTGTCATCGTTCCCCAGGATGCGCCGCCCCATCCCCAGCAGAGTTGGATTCGGCCCGATTTCCAGGAACAGTCGGTACCCTTCCTGTTGCAACGTTTCGATCATGGCTGCAAACTGCACCGGTTGGCGCAGATGCCGCCGCCAATAAGCGCCACTGCCCACATCCGCCAGTGCCGCAATTTCACCACTGACGCCGGAAAGCAGCCCAATCTGCGGCGGAGAATAGGTAATCTCAGCGGCCACCCGCTCAAACTCATCCAGAATCGGGTCGAGCAGCGGTGAGTGCGACGCCTGCGGCACATCCAGACGGCGGGACTTGATTCCCGCCCCCGTCAGGTGAGCAATCACCGCATCCACACTGTCCTGTCGGCCTGAAATGACGATGTTCGTCGGGCCGTTCACCGCGCCAATGGATATGTCATCTGTGTAAGGCGCGATAGCTTCCGTCACTTGTTCCAGGCCGGCGAATACCGCCACCATCGCCCCGGCTTCTGGCAGCGAGTCGAACAGGCGACCCCGCGCCGCCACCAGTTTCAGCCCGTCCGCCACGCTGAACAGCCCGGCAATACACGCTGCGGTGTATTCCCCGACGCTATGCCCCATGACCATCGTCGGGCGCACACCCCACGACAGCCACAGTTGCGCCAGCGCGTATTCCAGCGCGAACAGTGCCGGTTGGGCATACGCCATCTGGCTCATCAACGCTTCCTGCCCGGCATCTTCCGGGAATAACACCGCCGTCAGCGGCTGTTCCAGATAAGCTTTTGAGATTTCGGCGCATTCATCAATCGCTGAGCGGAAGGTCGGTTCAGTCTGGTAGAGGACACGCCCCATGTTGAAGTATTGCGAACCATGCCCGGTGAACAGAAAGGCCACCTCCGGCGGGCGCACATCGGCCAGGACATGAGAGAACAGTCCCGGCGTTTCCTGCCGTGCCAGAAAGTCCGCCAATTTCGTCTGTACTTCTTCCGCCGAAGCCGCCACCAGCGCCAACCGGTGCGCCCACACCGCCCGCCCGGCATTCGCGGTGTAGGCGATGTCAGGGAACGCCGCCGGTGACTCCACCAGCCACTGGCTGTATTGGCGAGAGAGTTCATCCAGTGCCGCATCGTTCCGCGCTGAGAGCGTCAGCAGATGCAGCGGGCGTTCCATGTCCGGCGCTTCCCGTTCCATCCTGGGTGCAGCTTCGAGAATCACATGGGCGTTCGTCCCGCTGAAGCCAAAGGAACTCACACCCGCAATCAGGCGGTCATCATGCGCGGGCAGTTCACGCAGTTGCGTCGGCACGTCTACCGGAATATCCTCCCAGGGGATATACGGGTTCAATGTCTGTAGGTGCAAATGCGGCGGAATCTGCCCCTGCCCCAGCATCAGCACCACTTTCATCAACCCGGCAATTCCCGCCGCCGCTTCCAGGTGGCCGAGATTGGTTTTGACCGACCCGATGAGCAGCGGGTCAGTTTTGGTATGTCCTTCGCTCATCACCGCCGCCAGCGCCTGCACTTCAATCGGGTCGCCCAGCGAGGTGCCTGTGCCGTGTGCCTCAATGTAGCTGACCTGTTCGGCGGTCACACCGGCATTTTCCAACGCCTGGCGCAGCACCGCCTCCTGAGATGGGCCATTCGGCGCGGTCAGGCCGCTGCTGCGTCCATCCTGGTTCACGGCTGCCCCCCGAATCACCGCCCAAATCTGATCGCCGCTGGCAATCGCGTCCGATAGCCGCTTCAGGACGATGATGCCACAGCCCTCACCGCGCACATAACCATCCGCCGCCGCATCGAAGGTTTTGCAGCGATCATCCGTCGCCATCATCTGCGCTTTGGAGAAATTGATACTGGCTTCCGGCGTCAGGATGAGGTTCACCCCACCCACCAGCGCCAAGTGGCTCTCTTTTGTCCGCAGGCTGTTGAGCGCCAGATGTACGGCCACCAGCGACGATGAGCAGGCCGTATCCACCACCATACTCGGCCCCTGCAACCCCAGAATATAGGACAAACGCCCGGCAGCAGCGCTGTAAGCGTTCCCGGTGGCGAAGTACACGTCAATATTGTCCGTATCCGACCACACCACCCGGCTGTAATCGCTGTTACCCATCCCCAGGAAAACGCCCGTCGCGCTCCCCAGCAGTTTATCCGGCGACTGACCGGCATTTTCCAGCGCTTCCCACGCTACTTCTAAGAGAAGCCGCTGCTGCGGATCCATGCTGACCGCTTCGCGGGGGGAAATGCCGAAAAAGTGGGGGTCGAACTGATCTACTTGATCGAGGAAACCGCCCTGGCGGGTATACATCTTGCCGGGCGCGGTGGGATCAGGGTCATAATAATCGGCCAGATTCCAACGTTCCGCCGGAATATCCCGAATCGCGTCTCCGCCATTGACGAGCAGTGACCACAACGCTTCCGGCGTCTGGACTCCGCCCGGAAACCGCAAGCCCATGCCAACAATAGCAATCGGCTCCTGGCGGGCAGCTTCCAGCGCATCCAACTGACCGCGCATCTCCCGAAGTTCAAAAAGCGCCTGTTTCAGCGGGGACATCCCCGCGAGACGATCTGGTGATTGTGTCATCATTTTCCCTCACGTAAGGATTGATTCGTCCTGAAATACCAATCGGGTCATGGGCTATTTTTTCTTCTGGATGGCTTTTAGCTCTTCCAGCAGCAGGGCTTCCGCCTCATCGTCGGAAAGCTGTTCGATCTCTTCCAGCGTTGCCTGTTTTTCCGCTGCGGCTGTCGAAGCCGGGGCCGCCGGTTCTGCCGTCTTGAACAGCGTTTTTTCCAGGTAGTCCGCCAGCGCCTCGATGGTCGGGTGATCGAACACCAGCGTTGTCGGCAGCTTGGTTTTCAGGTCAGCGCCGAGCGCGTTACGGAGTTCGACGGCCATCAGCGAGTCCAGTCCTAGCCCCTGGAGCGGCTGGCGGGGGTCAATCGGGAAGGACTCTTCCAGCCCTAACGCCCGCGTCGCCCGCAGCCGAATATAGTCTAACAGGAGATTGTGACGCTTACCGGGAAGCGCCGTTTGCAGCCGGTTCAACCATTCCGTCGCCACTTCCGCGCCGGGGGAGGGCTGCTGTGGTGCAGTGACAGCCAGTTCAGCAAAGAAAGACCGTCCGGCAGGCAGTTGCTTCAGGTACTGCGCCCAGTTCACATTCATCACACTGACCTGCGGCGTCGCCCCGCGCATCAACTTGCCCAGGGACACCAACCCTTGTTCCAGCGACAGCGCCCGAATACCGAGCAGTTCTGTCCGTTCCTGGACGCGCTGGTCAGTCGCCGCGCCGACTTCCGCCCATGCGCCCCAGTTGATCGCCAGCGCCGGGAGTCCCTGGGTGTGGCGGTAGTGCGCCAGCGCATCCATAAAGGCATTGGCGGCCACGTAGTTACTCTGTCCGCCCGCCCCCAGTACCGACGCGGCGGAGGAGAACATCACGAAGAAATCCAGCGGCCAGCCCTGTGTCAGTTGGTGCAGATTCCATGTCCCCTGGACTTTGGGCGCAAAGACGTGCTCAAAGCGCGACCAGTCCTGCTGAACGATCATGCCATCGTCAAAGACCGCGGCACAGTGGATGATCCCGCGCAGCGGCGGCAAATCCTGTTGGATAGCGTTTAGCATCGCCGTGACCGCATCCGGTTGGGACACGTCGGCCTGCATCACCGTGACCTGCGTGCCGAGTCCTTCAATTTCGCGTAAAACATCCTGCGTTTCAGCGGAAGGTGCGCTACGTCCGACGAGTATCAGGTGAAGTGCGCCCTGTTCCGCTAACCAGCGGGCGACCACCAGCCCTAAACCACGCAGCCCGCCTGTTACCAAATACGACGCATCCGCCCGCAGACCCACACCGCCGGTTTGCTGGGTCACCACCACCCGCCCGATATGCCGCGCCTGTGCCATGTAACGGAAAGCGTCGGCAGCGGCGGTCATGGGGAAAACCTGCATAGGCAGAGGTTGCAGGTGTCCGGCGTTAAAACCGTCCCGTAAGTCGCTGAAAATCGCGTGTACCACATCGGGATTTTCCGGGAAGAAACTCGGATCCATGATATGGTAAACCACGTCAGGCCGCGCCGCTTGCATCTGTTCCGGCGTCCAGATATTCCGTTTGCCGATTTCGATGAAACGGCCATTTTCCGCCAGCACGGATACACTGCGTTCGATAAACTCATCACTCAGCGCGTTCAGGACAATATCCACCCCGCGCCCATCCGTCCGTTCCCGGATGGCGTCGGCGAAATCCAGCGTGCGGGAGTTGAGGACATGCTGCACGCCAATGGATGCCAGGAAAGCGCGTTTCTCGTCACTGCCCGCCGTGCCGAAGATTTCCGCGCCCGCTAACTGCGCCAACTGCACGGCAGCTAGCCCAACCCCGCCCGCCGCTGAATGAATCAGCACGCGATCTCCGGCCTGCATCTGCGCCAGATGGTTGAGGCCATAGTCCGCCGTCAGGAATGGGACGGGGACGGTTGCCGCTTCCTGAACACTAAGCGTTTCAGGCAGTTTCACGGCGAACACCGCCGGGACAATCATGTGTGACCGGAAACTGCCAATCGCCAGCGCCATGACCGAATCGCCCACCTGCAAGGACGCCACGCCCTCGCCCACCGCACTGACCACGCCGACACACTCACTCCCAAAGGCCGGGATGTCGCCGGGATACATACCCAACGCGCCCAGCACATCCCGGAAGCCCAGCCCATTCGCCTGCACCCGGATTTCAATTTCCCCCGGGCTGGGTATCCGGCGCTCAACCGGCTCGAAATACAAATTTTCCAGCACACCCTTCTGTGAAATACTGAGTTGGAAGGGCTGCCCGCCGAGGATAGCATCCTCGTCAACCGCTTCGTGCGTCCGGGGCGCTAACCGCGCCACATAGCGACCATGCTGCCGCAGCGCAATCTGATTCTCATCGCCCGCACCGAGGAGTGTCTGTACCAGCGCCTCGATTTCACCCGCCCAGGGGGAGGGCTTCAGGTCAATGCAGGTACAGTTAAGTTCCGGCTGTTCCAGCGCCACCGCCCGGCCAAATCCCCATAGCAGCGCCTGGCTAAGGGAGACGGTCTCGGACTCGATGGGCTGAAGGCCGCGTGTCACCAGCCACAATGTCAGTGACAGTCCGGCCTGCGCCAGCGCCTGCACCAGCGCCAGGGCGCTCCGGTTGCCCCGCGCCTGGTCAGCGGCTAATTCCGGCAGATTCAACTCACCCACAGCCGAATCCAACCCCCACAAATGCAGGACTCCCCGCAGTGGCGCATATTGGCCGTCTGCCAGGGATTGCAGCGCCGGAGCAAATGCCTCTGGCATGGGTTCGGGGTACTCATCGGCGGACATCAGTACACACTGTCCGCCATAGGCTTCGAGTTGTGCCGCCACCTGCTGACCAACTCCACCCGCATCCGCCAAGATCAACCAAGAACCGGCTGCGGTGTCCGCCGTGAGCGACTGTTCTGGCACATCCTGAAGCCGCCACGCGACCTCGTACAACCACTTATCCGACGCTCCGTCCGTGCCAATCGCCCCGACCCGCTTGAGGTTCAGCCCATTCACCACCGCGACCACTTGCCCATCTGCATCGAACAGGTGGAAGTCAGCCCGCAGCACTTCACGGGAGTCGCCGGGATGCAGCACCGCATGACTCCAGAGCGGTGTTTCCAATGGGCGGAATACGCGGAGTGAATCCAGGCTGAGGGGGAGATAAGTATCGCGGCTGTCCTCCGGCAGCAGCAGATTGGCCGTCTGCAAACAGGCATCCAGCAGCCCCGGATGCACATGATAGCTACCAGTGGAGAGCGAATCAGGCAGTTGAATCAGACCTAATGCCTCGCCGTCACCCACCCAGACCCGTTCCAGCCCTCGGAACTGCGGGCCAAAATTCATACCCCGTTCGGCGGCACGCTGGTAATGGGCTTCCGCGCTGCTTTCAGCGGTCAGGCTGGCACGCAGCGCATCGAGCGATGGGAATTCTTCATCCAATGGTGTTACCGCACGCACCGAACCAGACGCATGAACACGCCAGGTGTCATCCGCTTCCAGGCTCAGAATCTGGAAACTGCCATCCGGCTCAACCATCGTCTGTACCACCACCGTGTCCTGGGCGGGCAGCACCAGCGCCGACTGAATCAGCAGGTCTTCCAGCAGCCAGTTATCCAGGCCAAACGCTCGCGCACCAGCCGCCAGCGCCATCTCAATGTATCCCGTAGCGGGGACAACCACCTGCCCCTGGACTTGATGATCGCTCACCAACGGCGTTTGTTCCGGGTTGAACCGGGACTCGAAGAAAACCGTCTTCCCCGCTGTACGCAACTGTGTACCCAGCAGCGGATGAGAAGCACCACCACTATCGGAACGCCGCCACTCGCTGGCTTCTACCCAATAGCGCCGCCGTTCAAAAGGATAATTCGGCAACCCGGTGATCCGCCGCCCGGCAAACCCCTGGTGGAAAGCCTGCCAATCCACTTGCAGGCCAGTGACGAAAGCCTGACCGACGCTGTTCAGAAGCTGCCCCCAATCGGACTTCCCTTTGCGGAGCGAGGCCAGCCAGACGACATCCGCATCCTCCGGCAGGCAGCCACGCCCCATCCCTAACAGCGTGGGATTCGGGCCAACTTCCAGGAAAACCGGGAAGCCCTGCTGGTGAAGGCTCTCCATCGAGTCCCGGAACTGCACTGCCGCCCGGATATGATCGCGCCAGTAGACCGCGTCCGGCTGCGTGCCAGTAGCGAACGGCTGGCCGGTGACATTGGAAATCAGCGTGATTTGTGGGCGGTGATAATTCACTTCACGGGCAACCGCTTCAAAATCGGCCAGGATGGAGTCCATCAGCGGCGAATGGAAAGCATGTGAGACGACCAGGGGGCGGTTCTTGATGCCCTGCGCCGCGAGTTGAGCCGTAATCTCATCCAGCGCAGACTGTGCGCCGGAAATCACCAGATTATCCGGCCCATTCACCGCCGCGATAGAAACCTGATCGGCATAGGGCGCAATCACCGCTGTAATCGTCGCTTCGTCGGCCAGCACCGCCACCATGCCGCCGCCAGACGGCAGACTCTGCATCAACCGTCCTCGCGCCGCAATCAGTTTCAACCCGTCTTCCAGCGTGAAGACCCCGGCGATACAGGCCGCGACATATTCCCCAACACTGTGCCCCATCACCGCCGCCGGGCGAACACCCCACGACAGCCACAACTGCGCCAGCGCGTACTCCAGGGCGAACAGGGCGGGCTGGGTATAGGCGGTTTCGTTGATGAGCGCCGCCCCTGCCTCACCCTCAGCAAACATGACTTCTAACAAGGGATATTCGAGATGATCATGCAGCAGGTCGGCGCACTGGTCGAGCGCCGCACGGAAAACCGGGTGGGTTTCATACAGTTCCCGCCCCATCCCGGCATACTGTGCGCCTTGCCCAGTGAACAGAAAAGCCACTGGTGGCAGGATGTTTTCCGGCGCGTAACCAGCCACCAGTCCCGCGACAGTATCACCGTCCGCGAAAGCCCGAAGCTGGTGCTGAACCTGTTCCGGCGTCTCAGCAGTGACCGCCAACCGGAACGGAAACGCGGGGCGGGTGGTATGCGCCGTATACGCCCAATCCGCCAGGGAAACCTCAGGACGCTGCTCAAGCAAGCCGGCATGACGCCCGGCCAGCAGTCGCAGCGCATTTTCACTCCGGGCAGAGAGCGCCAGAATCGGCTGGGGGAACGCTGCCGCCGCAGGAATGTCAGCCGGGCGATCAGCCGGGGCGCATTCCAGGACGACATGGGCATTCACCCCACTCGCCCCGAACGAACTCACCCCCGCGATATGACTCCCCGGCCAGGGGGTCAACTGAGTCGGCACCTGCACGGGCATTTCATCCCAGGGGATATAGGGATTCGGTTCATGCAGATGCAAATGCGGCGGTATTTCCTGGTGATGCAGTGCCAGCGCCGCTTTCATCAGCCCAATGACGCCGGACGCCGCTTCCAGGTGGCCGAAGTTGGTTTTAACCGACCCCAGCAGCAGCGGGTTATCCGCTGTCCGGCCTTCATGGAGCGCCGCCGCCAGTGCCCGAATCTCAATCGGGTCACCGAGAGATGTCCCGGTGCCATGTGCCTCGATATAGCCCACCCGGGCCGGTTCGACCCGTGCATCGGCCAATGCCGCCCGAATGACCGCCTCCTGCGCATGTTTATTGGGGACGGTGAAGCCACTGCTTGCCCCGCCATGATTGGTGGCCGAACCCCGAATCACCGCAAGGATGGTATCGCCGTCGGCCTGGGCTTGAGAGAGACGCTTGAGAGCGATCATGCCGCAGCCCTCGCCGCGCACAAAACCGTTAGCACTTGCATCAAACGTCTTGCAGCGGCCATCGTCAGCCATCATGTGCGCTTTGGACATACTGACCGTGAACTCCGGCAGCAGCATGAAGTTCACGCCGCCCACCAGTGCCAAGTCAGCCTCGCCGTTCCGTAAGCTCTGAACGGCCAGATGAGTCGCCACCAACGACGACGAGCAGGCTGTATCCACCGCCATACACGGGCCTTGCAGTCCGAGCAGAAACGAGACTCGGCCAACCGCCGCGTTTGAGACACCACCAGTCGCCATGTAAGCATCAATGGTCTGTGGGGCAATCCGGCTGGTATGGATCAGGTAGTCGGGCATGGTGATTCCGATAAAGAATCCTGTTCGGCTACCTGCCAGTTGTGTGGGGTCAATCCCAGCGTTTTCCAGCGTCTCCCACGAAACTTCCAGGAGCATCCGCTGCTGCGGATCCATCATACGGGCTTCGCGGGCGGAAATCCCAAAGAAGGGGGCATCAAACCGGTCTACCGGCTGTTCGATGAATCCACCCCAGCGCGTGTTCATTTTCCCTGGTGCGTCTGGGTCAGGGTCGTAATAAGCGTCTATGTCCCAACGATCTGCGGGGACTTCAGAGATCGCATCCACCCCGTTTTGCAGTGACTCCCAGAACGCTTCCGGGCTGTTGATGTTCCCTGGAAAGCGACAGCCCATCCCGATAATGGCGATGGGTTCGGTACGCGCCGCTTCGACCTTTTCCAGCCTGGCCCGCATCTTTTGCAGTGCGGTGAGGGCACTTTTCAGACGGTTCTGAACATCACCTTCCGGTGAAGTTGGGTTCGTCATTCATCGTCTCCGATCAAGTCATCAATAGCGGCCAGTTCGTCGTCCAGCAGCGAAGCCAGTTCATCCTCTGAAAGCGTGTCAAGCTGGGCCGGTGCTGCGGTTTCGGGCGCGGCTGCCGGGGTATCCGTTGTCCCCAGATGGAAGACCTTCTCGTAAATATACCGCGCCAGGCTTTCCACTGTGGGGTACTCGAAGGCAATCGTTGGCGGCAGCGTGCAATCCAGACTGACTTCGAGCCGGTTACGAAGCTGTACGCTCATCAGGGAGTCCATCCCGATTTTGAAGAATCCGCCGCGAATATCGAGGGCATTGGCCTCGAACCCCATCACCCGGGCGGCTTCTTCACGCACCACGTCCACCAACTGCTGCCACTGTTCCGCCGCGGATAGTGACCGCAGCCGATCCGCAAAAGCCATTTCGGGTACGGCATCCGCTGGGGCATCCGCGCTGTCGAACTCCTGCCAGATGGGTTCAAACACCATCCGTTCCCGGCGTGTTTCGTGCATCCGCCGGAAGGTCTGCCAGTCCACATCCGCCACCAGATGATGCAGCGCAGCGGGAATACGCATCAGGTAGCCCAGCGTCGCTACGGCTTTATCCACATCCATCAGGCCGAAACCAATCTTCTTGAAGAAATCGCTCAGGCCAACCGCCAAGCCAATCTCTCCCCACACGCCCCAGTTAATCGTCATACCGGGCAGACCCCGCACCCGACGATAGGCACTGAAGGCATCCAGGAAGGCGTTCCCCGCCGCATAACCGCTTTCGCCCGCCAGCCCCAGGGTAGACGCGCCCGACGAGAACAGGATGAAAAAGTCGAGCGGTAGATTCTGAGTCAGATGGTGTAAATTCCAGGTTCCCTGAATTTTAGAAGGAAGCATTTTCGCGTAACGCGCCCCGTTTTGCTGGACAATCACGCCGGGGTCAGCAACGGCGGCCGAATGAATGACTCCCCGCAGCGGCGGCATCGTCTGTTCGATCTCCGCCAGCACCCGCGCCATATCCTGCGGGTTGGACACATCCCCGGCGGCGGCCATCATCTGAACGCCCATTGCCTCCAGTTCAGCCAACCGGGGCTGTACCGCGTCTGTCGCGCCGCGCCGCCCCATCAGAACCAGGTGACGCGCTCCCTGCCGAGCCAGCCCATAGGCGACTTCCAGCCCGATACCCCCTAACCCGCCGGTAATGAGATAGGTTGCGTCGGCGTGCAGGTCAGGCGCGGCCAATTCAGGAGACAGGTCACGGCTGCGAACCAGCCGGGCGACGTAGCGTTCACCATCCCGGTAAGCAATCTGATCCTCCGCACCCGGACTCAGGACTTCAGATAACAGGCTTTGCGCCATAACAGTCACATCCGTCCCCGCCGGGAGGTCAATCAGGCCGCCCCACAGGTCGGAATGTTCAACCGACACCGTGCGCCCAAACCCCCAAATCGGGGACTGTCCCAGCGCCAACTGGGAGCCATCGGTAGCGACCACCGGCTGCGCGGACTGCGTGACCAACCACAGAAACGGGTATTCGTCCCAGGATTGCGCGACCAGACTCTGCACCAGATACAACGGACTGTAAACGCTGATGAGCTGCGCGTCCGTGAGGGAGTCTTCGTCAAAGTCAGCCGTTCCGGGAACATCCAACGTCCACAAATACAGGACGCCCAACAGCGGCGTATCCGTTTCCTGGGCGATGGTCTGGAAGAGGTGGGCGAAGGCTTCCGGGTCAGTGGGGTTAAGGATAACCTCACCGTCTCCGACCTGATTCTGCTCACCGGGGAAGACCAGCGTTACCGCAGCGCCCCCTGCATTCAGGAGCGCCTTCAGGTTCGCGCCAACGCCGGAGCGATCCGCAAAGATTACCCACCGCCCCGGCTCGGACGGTACGGGGACATCTCCCCGAACACGCGACTGCCAGGTCATTTCATACAGCCAATCCAGTTGCACCGGCTCGACTTCCGCCTGGGCGCTGGCCGCCAATGACCAGCCGCTCTCGGCAGTCTGCCCGTAAAGCTGAAGCGTCACCCGATGCTCAGAGTCGCGGGTCAGCATCATCTGAATAGCGGATGCTCCGGTAATCGGCGCATGGTGGACAAAATCAATCCACTGTCCGCTGTCCAGCCCGTAGGCTTCCCGCACTGCCGCCCCCATAATGGCCTGACAAACCGCCTCAGATGAGTCCGCATACTGCTGCTGCACCATCCGCTGGAAACTGTTCCCCGGATGATTTTCCCAGATCACCGTATCCGGGAGATGCGCCAACGTGGGCAACTGCTGGCCGAGCAGTGGGTGGGCGTCTGACCATTTCACTTTGGTGGATTGGGCATCCATCCAGAAGCGTTCGCGCTGCCAGGGGTACGGCGGCGTCTGCACGACAGTTCCGCCTTCCGGGTACAACCGCCCCCAGTCCACATCCACACCAGCGGCATAGACCGCGCCCAGGGATTGCAGCATGGTGACCATCTCGTCCGACTGGCGCACCAGCGAGGGGATCGTCCATCCTGCCTGCCCGGTGTGGTGCAGGATGTCATCAATCGGGGAAAGTAAAATCGGGTGCGGGCTGATCTCGATAAAAACGGTATAGCCATCGTTCAAGAGTTGTTCGGCCATCCGCGAGAACTGCACCGGCTGGCGCAGGTTGCGCCCCCAATAGTCCGGGGTGAAGTTCGCGCCGTCCGTCACGACACCATCCACTGTCGAATAGATGGGCAGTGAACCGGCACGCGGCTTCAGACCAGAGAGCGACTTCACTAATTCAGCGCGAAGCGGCTCCATTTGCGGGCTGTGGGAGGCCACATCCACTTTGACCCGGCGGCAGAAAATATTCTGCGCCCGCAGGGTATCCAGCACCCCTTCCAGCGCGGTTGGGTCGCCGGAAATCACGGTTGAACGCGGGCTGTTGCTCACAGCGATGGAGAGTTGGCTCTCGTAACCATGCAGGAGCGCCGCCGTTTCTTCCATAGATAGTCCAACCACCGCCATCGCGCCCTGGCCGCTGGTCTGCCGCATCAACCGGCTGCGGTGGCAGATCACTCGTGCCGCGTCTTCCAGACTGAGCGTCCCGGCGATATACGCGCCGCTCACCTCGCCCAGGCTGTGGCCGAGAATCGCATCCGGCTCAATGCCCCAGGAGCGCCAGAGCGCCGCCAGCGCCACATGCGCCGCAAACAGCAAAGGCTGGACAATATCAATCTGTTCCCAGCGGGCGTCCTGTTCTGGCATCCGAAGCATGTCCAGCACCGACCACTGCGTCACAGCGGCGATGGCCGCATCGCATTCTTCCAGTGCCTGACGGAACACGGGTTGGGTTTGCATCAGGCCGCGCAACATCCCCGACCACTGCCCGCCCTGCCCCGGAAACACAAACACAATCCGGGGAGTTTGATCGGACTCCCGACGACCCTCCACCAGCGTATCCGACTCGCCTGCCGCGAAACGCCGCAGCTTATAAGCAATTTCCACTGTTGTCCGCCCGGCAACCGCCAACCGGTATTCGTGATGGGTACGCCGGACTCCCAGCGTATAGGCCATATCGTTCAGGGGGAGATTCTGCCCCGCATCACCAGCCAGGAAAGCCGCATAGTGACCGGCCATGTCTCTCAGTGCAGCGGGAGTATGCGCGGATAACGGCAGCACAACAGCGGTATCCTGATCTACTGAAGGTGTCGGCGCGACTGCCGGAGCCGCTTGCAGCACGATATGGGCATTCGTCCCCGACCAGCCAAACGAACTCACCCCCGCCAGCCGTGCTTTGTCTGTGGCAGGCCATGCTTGCATCTCCGTCGTAATCACAAACGGGGTATGATCGAGTGAGATATGAGGGTTCAAGCCCGTGAAATGCAGCAGCGGCGGGATCGCCTGATGCTGTAGGGACAGAACGGCTTTAATCACCCCGCCCACACCTGCCGCGCCTTCCATGTGGCCGATGTTGGACTTGGCCGAACCCAGGTAACACGGCGGGCGGCTGTTCTCCGCACCTCCGAATACGGCTGTCAGCGCCTCAACCTCAATCGGGTCGCCCAGCGCCGTACCCGTGCCATGCGTTTCAATATAGCCGATTTCTTCCGGCTGCACGCCGCTGTTCGCCAGCGCCGCCCGGATGACTGCCGCCTGCGCGATGCCATTGGGTGCGGTCAGGCCGTTTGACTTGCCATCCTGGTTGACCGCCGAACCGCGAATCAGTGCCAGAACCGTATCGCCATCCGCCAGGGCATCAGAAAGCCGCTTGAGAACGACCACCCCACAGCCTTCGCTGCGCACAAATCCATCCGCCCGCTGGTCGAAGGTCTTGCAACGGCCATCCGGCGAGAGCATGTGCATCCGGGACGCCGCAATCGTGAATTCCGGCGACAGCATCATATTCACACCCGCCGCCAGTGCCAGGTTTGACTCGCCGTTCCGCAGACTCTGTACCGCCAGGTGAATGGCGACCAGCGACGAGGAACAGGCCGTATCCAGCGTGACATTCGGCCCGTGCCAGTCGAACAGGTACGACAGTCGCCCACCGACGACACTGTGCGATGTCCCCGTGCCGGTATAGGTATCAATGGCCTCGGTGTCCTGCACTTGCATCAGGTAATAGTCGCTGCTGTGGCTGTGAACGCCGACAAACACCCCGGTCAGGCTGCCCTGAAGGGCTTCGCGGGTCTGCCCGGCATCTTCCAGCGCCTCCCAGGTCACTTCCAGCAGTAACCGCTGCTGCGGATCCATCAGGGCGGCCTCTTTCGGTGAAATGCCGAAAAAGGCGGGGTCGAGTTGATCCATACCATCCAGATAGCCGCCCCAGCGACTGGATATTTTCCCGGACGCTTCCGGGTCAGGGTCATAGAGGGCGTCTATATTCCAGCGATTTTTCGGGGTTTCGGTAATGCCGTCCACCCCGTTTACCAGCAGTTCCCAGAACTGTTCCGGCGTATTTGCGCCGCCCGGAAAACGGCAGCCCATCCCGATCACCGCAATCGGTTCGGTTCGGGCGCGTTCAGTGGCATCTAACCGGGAACGGAGTTCTTTAATGGCCGCCAGCGCCCGTTTGAGCTGCGAAACAGTATCTTCCGACATTTAATAAGTCCCTTTCAGTAGGTCATCCAGCGAATCGAGTTCATCCGCCAGCAGCGATTCTAATTCATCCTGCGACAGGCCTTCTAACGACTTGTCAGCAGCGGGGGCGGCAGTCGGTTCAACGGCTTGCGCGGCAGTCAGCGGGATATTCAGTTTCTCCGCCAGGTGATCGGTCATAACGGAAACCGTCGGGAAATTAAAGATCAGCGTCGCTGAGAGCGGGATTTTCAGGGTGGATTCCAGGCGGCTGCGCAGTTCCAGCGTCATCAGCGAATCAATGCCCAGGTTGCGCAGCGGCTTGTGGATGTCAATCCGGGACGGGGAAAGCCCCAGGACACGCGCGACCTGTTCCCGCAGATGGTCTTCCAGCAGTTTGCGACGCGGCGGCCCCGGTTCAATCGCCAGCAGCCGCGCCCGAACATCATCCACCTGAGTCGATTCTTCAGCGGGAGTCGCGGCGGACTCGGCTTGCAGCAGGTCAGCCAACAGGGACGAAGCCGCAGCCGGGGGATAGGTCTGTGACCACTGCGCGGCGTCAAAGGCCATCACCGCCATCTGCGCGGTGGGCTGGCGCAATAATTGTACCAGCAGGGCAATCCCCTGTTGCGGAGTGATGCTGCCTAACCCCCGCGAGGCCAGCCGTTCGCCCCGGTTCAGCTGCGCCGCTGCCAGGCCAACCTCCGACCAGGGACCCCAGTTGATGCTGAGGGCGGGCTGGCCGTTCGCGTGCCGGTGCTGCATGAGCGCGTCAAGGAAGGCATTCCCGGCGGCATAATTCCCTTGTCCGGGTGTTCCCAGCAACGCGGTCACTGACGAGAAGGTCACAAAAAAGTCCAGCGGGCAGTCCCCGGTGAACTCGTGCAGATTCCACGCACCATCCAGTTTCGGGCGGATTGCCCGGCGGAACTGTTCCGGTTGCATCTGCATCAGCATACTGTCATCAAGGATACCGGCAGCGTGAACCACACCCCGCAGCGGCATGTCGCCCGCCCCCACCTGTTCAATCAGTTCGCGCACTGTTTCGGCGTGAGCGACATCCCCTTGCGCGAACCAGACCGGCGTCCCGGCAGCTTCAATCGCCTGGATAGCGGCTTGCGCAGCCAGTGATGGCGCAGAACGTCCGGTGAGGATAAGCTGTCCAGCACCCTGTTCCGCCAGCCAGCGGGCCACCGCCAGCCCCAGACCACCCGCACCGCCGGAAATCAGGTAGGTTCCGTCGCGGCGCACCAGCGGCGCGGGGCTGACTTCAACCGGGACATCGGCCTCGGTCATAGCGATAACCACTTTACCGATATGTTTCGCCTGTGCCATGTGACGAAAAGCGTCCACGACTTGCGAAACCGGGAACACCGTCAGTGGGAGCGGTTGCAGGCTGCCGTCAGCCACCAACGCCATGATTTCCTGAAGCATCGCGCCGACCTGCGCCGGGCGCTCACGGGTCATTCTGTCGAGATCAATCATGAAATACGAGAGATTGTTCTGGAACGGCAGCAGGCCAATCTGCCGGTTCTGATACACGTCGCGTTTGCCCAGTTCCAGGAAACGCCCATAGGGGCGCAGTACCGCCAGGCCGCGTGTGATCGCTTCCCCCGCCAGGGAGTTCAGCACCACATCCACGCCATCACCAGTGATGTCCAGCAGGTCGTCCGCAAATGCCAGCGTCCGCGAGTCCAGCACGGTTTCAACCCCCAGATCATGGAGATAAGCCCGCTTTTCCGGCGTGCCAGCGGTAGCGAACACCTCCGCCCCGGCCAACCGTGCCAGTTGAATCGCCGCCAGTCCGACCCCGCCCGCCGCCGAGTGGATCAGCACCCGTTCGCCCGCCTCCAATCGTCCCAGGCGGTACAGCGCGTAATAGGCGGTCAGGAACACAATCGGGATCGTCGCCGCCTCTGCAAAGGTCAGGTGATCGGGTTTGGCCGCCACCAACCGCGCATCGGCCAGTGCGTGCGAACCGAGGCTGTTAAAGGCGAAGGCCACCACCGGGTCGCCGACCTGCCAGCCAGTCACGCCGGGGCCAATGCGGATGATACGCCCGGCACACTCGATCCCCAGCGGGCCGACACCCTGCGGATACCCCGGATAAGCGCCGAGCGCGGACAGCACATTCATGAAGTTCAGCCCGGTGGCCTGGACTTCGATTTCGACCTGTCCCGCTCCCGGCTCATGACGCGCCAATTCCCGCAACCGCAGCCCTTCCAGCACACCCGGCATGGTTGTGACCGCCGTGAACGGCTGCTCATCGGCGTTCGTTTGCCGGACTTCGTAACGCGGCTCATCGTCCAGTGTCGCGTGACGCAGGCGGCGCTGATAGGTGGACTGTTCGTCCCGTAGGGCAACGGCGTCCAACATCTGACCGCTGAAGAATATGCCGGTGAGGGCTTCCACCCCCTGGGTTGCGCCCAGGTCAACCAGCGCCGGGTACAATTCAGGATGCTCGTTGGCAATGACCGCCGCCAGCCCCCACAGCGGCGACTGGCGGACATCCGGGTTATCGGTGGGGAGAACAGCCTGAGCGCCGCGTGTGACGAACCACAGATTCGGCCTCGCCCCGGCAGCCGCCACCGCCTGAGTCAGATACAGGGCGCTGGCCGCATTCAACATCTCCGCCGTATGCAGGCCGTCCAGCGAGAAATCACAGGCCGCCGCGTCCAGACTCCACAGATGGACGATGCCGCGCCAGGGCAAATCAATCTCCCGCAACACCCGCACGAAATTCTCCGGCTCGCCGGGGTTAATCTGGTAGTGGGAGTCGTCGGCAACGGCATATTCAGCGCCCGCTTCAACCGAGACGACAGTTTCGCCCAATGAGACCAGTTGAGCGGCCAGCGCCGCGCCAACCCCTCCCTGGTCGCTCAGGATTAACCAGTTTCCCGATGTACTGGGTCTGGTGGGGGTAATCGGCACATCAACCGCCTGCCACACCACCTCATACAACAGATCGTGCAAGGCCTCGTCACCCCGTTCGAGCCGCTGCATTTTCAGGCCTTCAGCCTGCAAAATCACCTGCCCGTCCACATCGAGCAAAAGGACATCCCCAGCCAAATCGTCCGCTGATTCGGTTCGCTGGGTATAAGCCCATAACCCGGTTTCACTGCCCGGCGGCTGAACCAGGGTCAACTGCCGCAGACTCACCGGCACGTAGGTGTCGGGCGGATCATCCGGTAATGTGTCCAGCAGCGCCTGGAAACAGGCATCCAGCAGCGCCGGGTGAATCTGGTAGCCGCCCGTATGGAGTCCGTCCACCACCCGCAATTCCGCCAGTGCCTCAGCCTCGGAACGCCAGCTTTGAGCGATCCCCTGGAAGGCTGGCCCATAGCCCAAACGCCGCCGGTTCATCGTGGCATAATGGGCGCTGCCACTCATGGCCTCCGGCAGTCGCTGCTGGATAGCCGCTGGCTCCTGGAATACCGGTACAGTCTCATCTACCCCCGCCCGGAACAGCCCGCTGGCGTGTAGTGTCCAGACCGGCTCATCACCCGCCGGACTGCTGAAGCACTGTGCAGTAAACCGTCCCCCGCCTTCCGGCATCAGCACGACCTGAACCGTGCGCGGCGCTTCTTCCGATAAAAACATCGCTTCCAGAAAGTTGACTGCTTCCAGTTGATGCAAACCAGCACCGAACGCCGTAACCGCCGCTTCCAGGAACATTTCCGCATAAGCCGCCGCTGGGAGTAAAATCTGTCCCTGCACCCGATGATCGGCTAGATAGGGAAGCGCCGCCAGGTCAAGGTCAGTTTCCCAGAAATGCGCGCCGGTGTGCGACTGGAAATACTGGCCGAGCAGTGGATGATCGGCGGTGCCTTCCCGATGCGGTGACACCGCGCCCAGTTCGGCCTCTGCCGCCCAGAACCGCTCCCGCTGCCAGGGATAGGTCGGCAGACGCAGGGTTTGGCCGTCCAGGTAGACCAACTGCCAGTTCACCGGATACCCGGCGGCATACAGCGCCCCCAGCGATTCCCGCATCACTGCTGATTCATCCTCGTCGCGGCGCGTAGAAAGCAGTGTCAGCCCGGTTTCGACGCCAGCGGCCTGAATCCCCTGCTCAACCGCCGCCAGCAGCACCGGGTGCGGACTCATCTCAATAAACGTGGTGTAGCCATCATCCAGCGCATCCCGTACCGCAGCGGCAAAGCGCACCGGCTGCCGCAGGTTATCGCCCCAATAGTCGGCATTGAAGGTTTCACCCTCCCGCAGCGTCCCGGTGACCGTCGAGTAGACCGGCACGGTTGAGGACTGCGCCTGGAGTCCAGGTAAATCGCTCACGAGATCAGGGCGCAGCGCATCCATGTGCGGGCTGTGCGCCGCCACGTCCACTTTGACCGGACGGCAGAAAATCTCCTGCGCCCGCAGCCCCTCTAATACGGTTTCCAGCGCCGCCGGGTCACCGGAAAGCACCGTTGAGCGCGGGCCGTTGCTCACAGCGATACCTAATTGATCTTCGTAGCCGCGAATCGCCGCCGCCGCTTCCTCAAACGTCAGTTCGACCACCGCCATCGCGCCCTGGCCGCTGACCTGTTTCATCAACTGGCTGCGCCGACAAATGACGTGCGCGGCGTCTTCCAGGGTCAGGATACCGGCGACATACGCGCCCGCGACCTCACCCATGCTGTGGCCGATGATGGCATCCGGCGCAACGCCCCAGGAGCGCCACAAAGCCGCTAACGAGACTTCAACCGCAAATAATGCGGGCTGAATCACGTCAATTTCCTCAAAACGACTGCCTGACCGGATTTCATCAATCAACTGCCAATCCACGAAAAGCGACAATGCCGCCTGGCAGCGTTCCATCATGTCGGCAAAAACCGGCTCGGTATCAAGCAACCGCCGCCCCATCCCCACCCACTGACCGCCCTGCCCCGGAAACAGGAAAACGACCCGCTGTTCAGTCGAGACGCGCTCACCCGTGACCGCCAGTCCGCGCCGCCCCTCCTGATTCAGGAAGGCGTCTAATTGGTCAGCCAGTTCGTCGGGGGTCTGCGCGACGACTGCCAGCCGCTGCCCGTGATGCACGCGGTGATTGCCTAGCGTATAGGCCAAATCGCGTAAGTTGACCGGCGGGGCTACGATTTGATACTGGCGGACGACATCCAACAGGGCTTCCGGGGTCTGCGCCGAAAAGGGAATCACGACGGGATGGGCATGAAGCGCATCGTCAGACTGTCCACCGCTATTCGCGTCCGCCGGGGCTTCTTGCAGCACCACATGGGCATTCGTCCCGGCGATACCAAACGCACTCACGCCAGCCGTGGCGGGGCCGGTGTGACCCGGCCAGGGGGTGAGCGCCGTATGCACCCGTACCTGGAGATCGTCCCAGGGAATATTCGGGTTGGGCTGCTGGCAGTGCAGACTCGCCGGGAGCATCTGATGGCGCAGTGAGAGCGCCACTTTAATCAGCCCGGCAACGCCCGCCGCGCCTTCCGTATGTCCCAGATTGGTTTTGATCGAGCCGAGTTCGCAGACCTGCCCGGCAGGACGCCCTTCACGCAGGACAGTACCGAGCGCCCCAACCTCAACCGGATCACCCGCGTTCGTGCCGGTGCCATGTGCCTCGATGTACTGGACAGCAGCCGGAGAAACATCGGCGTTCGCATAGGCTTTACGCAGCATTTCTTCCTGTCCACCGCTGCCCGGCGTCGCCAGATAACCGCTGGTCTGCCCATCGTTATTGACCGCGCTGCCACGAATGACGGCATAAATCGGGTCGCCATCGATCAACGCCTGAGACAGACGTTTGAGGACGACTAATCCCGCACCTTCGCTGCGAACATAGCCATTCGCCGACGCATCGCCAAACTTACAACGCCCGTCGGGAGCCATCATCTTTGATTGTGAGTAGGCGATGGTAATGTGCGGTTGCAGGATGACATTCGCGCCACCGGCCAACGCCAGATCACATTCCCCATTGCGCAGACTCTGGCAGGCCAGATGCACCGCCACCAGCGAGGATGAACAGGCCGTATCCAGTGTGATGCTCGGCCCTTGCAGACCCAGCACATAGGAAAGCCGCCCAGACGCTGAATACCGCCCGCTGCCGGTGGTCATATAGAAGTCGGTACGGGCGGGGTTTCGGAATAACCGCGCTTCAAAGTCGCTTAGCCATAGGCCGACAAAAACGCCGGTCTGCCGGACTTCTGGCGTATTCGGATTCTGCCCGGCGTCTTGTAACGCCTCCCAGGCGACTTCCAGTAACAACCGCTGCTGCGGGTCTAACCGTTCGGCTTCACGGGGGGCAATACCGAAAAAGGCCGCATCGAACTGGTCAACCTGGTCGAGATAACCGCCCCAACGGGACATAATTTTGCCGGGGGTGGCGGGCTGTTCGTCAAAGAAGGCGTCCACATCAAAGCGATCACGCGGAATCTCCCCTACCGCGTTTTCGCCATTCACCAGCAGCTGCCAGAGGGTTTCCGGGCTGTGTACCCCCCCTGGAAAACGACAGCCAATACCAATAATCGCAACCGGCTCATTCATCGTAGTATTGTCCCCAAGTGCAGATCAAATCTAGTTCGCCACTCTATGATTGAAATGGTTTCGGCCTAACACGCTGCTAAAACAATTCCGCCCCGGATCAGACGTGCAGTTACGCTGCGCTCCGGGTGAAATAAGGCCCGCCTGTAAGGTGATAGAGAGGATTATTCAGGCATAATGAGGCGCAGTATCCATATAGTGTAAACGTCTTTGAATTATTGCTGGCAACCATACGCGTGAGACTCATTACAAGCTCATGATACGATTATCGGTTGCGCCGCACAAGTCACCCAGCAGACCGACACTCAGATACAGCATACGCTCTATATGATATAGGCTGGGATAAAGGCCTCCCAACAAAGATAGTAAGTCGTCAGCTTTCAGCTCTCAGGATAAGATAGCTGATGAGCCTAAAAAGCTAATGAGCTAACCAGCTAAAAAGCCAGAGACCAGTAACCAGCAGCTCGGAAAGTATTGTATTCCCGTTTCATATAGCGCATATCATTATATACTGCATATACTACGACATCGTTGTCGCCTATTTCATCAGAAAGTGCTTCCCTATGGAAAATCAGAGCGTGTCCGAGCAAAAGCCACAGCGCACCGCCGGTCGCACGATTGCGCGGAATACCTTATTTGGAATAGGAGCGCAGGCCGCCTTGCGGTTATTGGGTCTGCTTTTCAGCATTCTGGTTGTTCGCCGGTTAGGTGATGCCGAATTCGGACATTATTCGGTTGTGCTGGCCTGGGCCGGGCTTTTTTCGGTTATCGGGGATATGGGTATCACCCAATATATGACCCGTGAAATCGCCAGAGAACCCGAAAAAACCAAAGAACTCTTCTGGAATACGGCGGTACTGCGATTCATTCTTGCCATTATCGCGATGGTAGTGACTGTTCTATCCGCCATTGCGAAACCTTACGAGACCGACATCGTCATTGCAATCACACTATATACAGCGGGCTACTTTCTTCAGGCACTGCTGGCACCGCTACAAGGGATTATCGCCGGGAATCAGCGGTTGGATTACCTGTCGGTTTTCTCGGTCATCGGTCAGATCATCTTTATGGTGGCGGGCGGCCTGTTCCTGTTCGCCGGGCTGAATTTCATCTGGTTGGTGGTGGCGTCACTCCTGAATATGCCGGTTTTAATCGCGCTGTCCTTGTGGGTTGTATGGCGACATCACATGCAACCGCCGCGCTTCCATATTGAGCCGCGAATGTGGCGAGCGCTGCTGCTGGCCGGGCTGCCCTTCGCTATCATCCAATTGGCGCTCACATTCAATTTCCAGATTGATACCCTGATCCTGGAAACATTCCAATCTGCATCGATGGTCGGCTGGTACAACGCGGCCTACAACCTGACACGGGCGTTTCTCGTGCTGACCAGCGCCCTGACTGTCGCCATGCCGGTGACACTCGCACACGAACATGCGCTGAATCCGGTTTCAGTCTCGCCCTGGTACTACCGCACGACGAAGTTCATGGTATTCCTGGGGCTGCCACTGGCGATCGGCGGCACGCTGCTGGCGGATAAGATCATTCCCCTGCTTTACGGAGTTGAATACACCCCAGCGGCAATCGCCTTTGCGATTCTGATCTGGGATACTCCTCTGCTGATGTACACAGCGTTGTGTGGGAACCTGACAACTGTCATCAAAAAGGAACGACGGGCGATGAGCACGTATCTGAGCCTGGCCTTTCTGAACATCACGCTGAACCTGCTGTTCATCCCGACCTACGGATTGATCGCCGCATCCGTTATCACCGTCGCGTCCGAGCTAACGGGAGCGATCCTGTTCTACGTATTCTTCCGGCGCGAATTTGGGCCGGGTCTGGGGCTGCGCGGCATCCTCCGGTTGGGCGTGGCGGCTGTCCTGATGGGTGTTGTCGTTTTCCTGCTGCATGACACCAACCTGTTTATCAATGTCAGTGTGAGCGGGGCTTTTTACCTGGTGGTGGTGTGGCTGATTGGCGCGCTGTCTGTGGAAGAACGCGCTATGCTGACGGGGGTTGTCAAGCGCAAGCTGGGGGGGGTGCTGCGTTAGTCACCGTCCGGGATGTGAGGCACAAACTACGCCAAAATAGGGGAACGTCAATGCGCGTTCCCCTGGATGTGACTCTATCAGGGCGCTCAATGCCCGGTCATTGAAACTTGCCCATGTGTCAGTCAAAGTATTCACGCATGACCATCTCAAAGGTGATGATGGGCGCAAGTTTGCCGATTGTCCAGAGTTCCCGCCCGGAAACATGCCGGTCCATCAAAGATCGTAGAAACGACTTGTTGAAAATGCCTCGCGCTTCGGTACGCGGGTCAAACAGAATCCCTTCCGCCCACTCGCGCAGATCATGCCGCAGATAATGTTCGTAATCTGCGTATAAGGTGGGACGTTGCGGGAACAGCCCCAGACGCCGGCGGAGACGGACCGAGAGCGCCTGCGTCTTATGCAGCAGCGGATTCACAGAAGGCAGAAACTCCTGTTTATCGTAAGGAATCCGGGACAAACGGGGTAAATCGCGGGTGATGATATGGCGATACAGGAGTTGATGACCGCGAATTTCTGGCCGCAGAGAGTAGATAAAATCAATCAGATCGTAATCGAAAAATGGAAAACGGACCTCCATGTGAGAGCGCGCCGTCGTCACCATATTCTGCGTGGAGCGCCAACAGTGATTCGTCACATAAAAGGTTTCGGCGCTGATTCGGGGGGGGAATTTCATGAAACGCTGGTATTCCTTGCGGAACGATTCAAAAGCCAGACCCTGGAACTTCTGCCGGTATTCCGGGGTATAAAGTAGTTGTTCTTCCCCTTCAAGCTGCCCCGGCCAAGTGTAACTCTGGTTAAAATTCCTGAAGCTCTCCAACAGCGGCGTAATCGCATCAACCGGCTGAGTATAAGTTGGGTTGACGTGATCGCTATGCCCCATCACGGTGCCACCATCCCAACCTGTTAAGTTGTAATCCATCTTCTCGCGCAAGGCGGGCAGCATGGAAATGCCGTGCATGTGGATCCAGCTATGAAAGCCTTCGGTGAGTTTCAGATGCAGATCAGCGTTTTCAAGCACCCAATGCCCATTGGGGAGATCAAACCAGAGGTGGCGACTACCCACTGTGCGGGCAATCTGTTCAGCATAATAGACATCCCGGCTGCCCTGGGCGCCAAAGGTGGCCGAGATGGGTGCCGGCGTGCGGGGTGGCATCAGGCCGATGATCGTACGTGAGTCCAGCCCACCGCTCAGGAACACGCCCGGACGTAAATCATCACCCACCAACCGCTCGACTGCCTGTCTTAAGATGCGACTGCCTTCTTCCACCGCCTCGGGAAAAGTAATTTGCGTGTTTTCCGAAATCGAGTCCCAATCCCAGTAACGCTCGATAGTCCACTGCCCTTGTGCCAGCTCAAACCGCGCAAATGACCCGTAAGGAAACAGCTTGACATCCTGGTGGAAAGTCTTTTCACCCAATAACTGTTGGAAGCGCATGTATTCGGCCACACTGACCAGATTCAGATTGCGCTGGACGAATGGCGCACACAGGACGCCCCGCACCTTAGGCGCAAAGGCCAGTTTTCCATCTTGTTGAGCATAAAAATGAGGATACAGGCCATACCGATCATTGGTCAGCAACAGGGTGTTCCGGGTACGGTCATATAGCGCGATAAAAAACGGTCCCTGTAAAAATTTAGCAAAAGAGGGGCCAAAGGACTGATAAGCGCTCAATGCCATCTCAGCCGCAATACGACTACGCGGCGTCTGCCCGCTGGCAACCAGGCGCTTGTACAAAGCATCTGTTTCATACAGTTCGCCCGCCATGAACAGCGTAATATCGCCGTCTGGACTGGTGATAGGCTGTGGTTCAGCATTGAAAATCCCGATCCCGAGGCGACCAAGCCCCAATCTGGCCTCCGGTGCCGACCATGTATTGGCCTGATACCAGGAACGAAGTGAAAGCTTCTCAACAACCTGACTCAGGAATCCAGAAACATCCCCAGCGGGGTCTATTATTCCGAAAAGACCCGACATATTCCCCCTAATTATTCCAACTGAGATAACTCACGCAACAGACTACAAGTTGAAACATCATTCTACGGTATTTTTAAAAATCAGCACAATCCGACCTAGATTATGAAAGTCAGGGATTGAATCCCTTTCAGAGTGATCGACTCAGCACCTATAGACTCTGGTTATCTGCCATCTCCCAGGAGCGAAACACGATCCGCCTGACAGTCTGACGGGTCGCAATCGCACCCACATACGCATCATCCAGTTCAAAGGCGGAGAGTGTCCACCGGGTCGGTTCGCCCGGTTGACCGCGTACCCACCGCAAACGCGCCGGTTCGCCCTCCAAGAAGGTGACATCAAATGAGTCGAGCGCGTGGGACAGGCCTTCACCTGACGCCTTGATGTAGGCTTCTTTGCGCGTCCAGCAGTTAAAAAAAGCCCGCTGTTTGACCGGGGTTGGCAGTCCGTTGAATACCGTGTTCTCCCTTGCCGAGAAATTTTGCCGGGCAATCCTGTCCATATCCATGACAGAACGCACATATTCCAGATCAACACCCAGCCGGTGATCCAGCCCGAAGGCATAGACCGCCCGCTGGTGAGAATGCGACAGGTTAAATTGGAAGGAACTTTCCCCTGCCAAAGCGGGCTTCCCCAGGGGATGGTAAGTGAATGCAATGGCCCGTGGACTCTGGTTCAGATAGTTGCCAACGAGGATACGCAGCACGGCCCGCGCGACGGTGAAACGCCGCCGATCCCGCTCGAAATAGAATGCATTTGCCCGTGTGACCTCATCCGCCGATAGAAGCTCCGCCAGGGCGGCATACTGCTCCGCAGGCTGATTCAACTCCACATCCCACAGGTGGATTTCGTTCGCGCCAATCATAGGTCGTTAAGCTGTAACACCTGATCCAGATCACCGTGCAGTTGGCGGAGCAGCACGGATTGCTGGGATTGCAGATAAAAATGGCCGCCCTGGAAGAAGTGCGTATCCCAAAAATCCGTCGTTTGTTCCCCCCAGGCTGACAGGGTATCCGGGGTGGTGGCGGTGTCCTGGTCGCCGCCGTAAGCGGAGATCGAACATGGCAGCGGCGGTTCAGCCGCATACCGGTACGTTTCCATAACGCTCAGGTCGGCACGCAGGATTGGGATAAATATCTGCAAGAGGTCGGGTTCGGCCAGAATCGCCGCCGGGATACCTCCGTAACGCTGCTGAATCCCTTTCACAAAATCGGTGTCCGGCAGTGTGCTTATGGGCGGGAACGCTCGCCCGATTTGGGGGGCAGGCCAGGCCGAGGCGAACAGATGCAGCGGAAGCGGGTATCCCAACTGGCGCAGACGGCGGGCAACCTCAAAACTCAGCACACTGCCCATGCTGTGGCCGAAAAATGCGAACGGCGCATCCATCATCGGCAGCAGCGCGTCGGTCAGAGCTGCGACCAGCGGCTCCATCCGCGTGTACGGTTCTTCACGCAGACGGGTTTCCCGACCCGGCAACCGGATGGCGCAGACTTCCGCCTGTGGGAGCGCCGTCCCCCAGGTTCGATAGGCTACCGCGCCCGCCCCGGCATAGGGAAAACAAAATAATCTGAAATGAGTCTCTGCTTGTGGCTGAAAAACCACTGTCCATTGTTCAGCGTTAGCTACCATTTGACTGAAATCACTGTCTCGAATTAGGAATACCCTGAGTTTAGTGGCGTGGCCTTGCGGCGGCATTACTGAAAGGCCGCTCACCACCAAACTCACTTTCCCCCGGATTCGGAGAAGCAGTTATCAGTATTCAGTTGTCAGAAAAAGATAGCTCGATAGCCTAAAATGCTAAGAAGCTAAAACGCCAGCAGTCAACGGCTAAGATACACCCTTCACGAACCGTTGTCCCCACAGTTCCAGCGTCAGCAGGCGGAACACGACTTCTACTTGGCTGGTGCGTCCCCAGAAATGGTCGTGCAGCAGGGTATCCAGTGCATCCCGGTTGAACAGGCCCTGAATGAACCCATTAGGGTTGAACAGTGTCTCGCGGATATGCGGGCTGAGGTCATGGTCGAACCAGTGGAGAATCGGCGTGCTAAACGGCTGTTTGGGGCGTTCCAGCGCGAATTCCGGTAGATAGGGGCGCATGGCCTCGCGCAGCACGACCTTGTTACTTTTCATCCGCAGCGCGGACGGCACGTTGGCGGCGAACTTCAACAGCACCGGGTCGAAGAACGGCACACGCGCTTCCAGTGACGAAGCCATCGTCACTTTGTCGGTATGCAGCAGTGCGTTACCGGTCAGCCAGGTGTTAATCACTAACGCCTGCACCGTGTTGTAGTGGTCGTCGCGCCAACTGCGCTCAATAATCCCCCGGTAGACCTGCTCCTTATGGTGATTCGCCGCCCAGGCTTGCGTGAGTTCCGACCCATAGAGCTTGCCGCGCAGCGAGTCGCTGAACACCATGCCGTCAAACGACTGCATCCGTAAAATCGCTTCGTCCCGATCCAGGGTGGCATGGCGCAAACGCGGCAGGTAGGTCGGTAGCGCCCCGATCACTCGGTAGCGTTTCATGGCCGGGTATGCCCCTTCCAGCGCGGCGAACGCACCGTTGAGTGGAGTCAACCAATGTCCCCAGGCGGCGTGATTCTGAAGCATCTGCGGGATGGCGTGGTGGTTCGGGTAGCCGCCAAACAGTTCATCCCCGCCCAGGCCAGTGAGGACGACTTTCACCTGCTTCGCCGTGTCCTCCGCCAGCAGGAGCAGCGAAATTGCGGAGGGATTCGCGCACGGTTCATCATGGTGGTAAATGGTCTTCTGGAAGCCCGTCCACCAGTCCTCGGCGGTGATGACGCGCTCATAATGGTCGGTCTTGAAGTGTTCCGCGATGCGCCGGGCGTGCAGCAGTTCGTTATCGGGTGTCTGCATGTCATAGCCCACCGTGTAGGTGAGGATACGCCCCCCGGCTTCCTGCGCCATCAGCGCCAGCACCGCCGCCGAGTCAATCCCGCCGCTGAGGAACAACCCCAACGGCACATCGCTGCGCAGATGAATCCGCACCGAGTCGGCCAGCAGTTCCCGCGCTTCCTGAATCACCAACGAATCGCTTTTCGGGCTGCCGGGCTGTGGCCTGGGGAATTCCCAATAGGGATGCAAATACGGATCGCGCCCTTTTTCAGCAACATAAGCATGGCCGGGCGGCAACCGCCGGACACCCCGGAACAGGGTTTCATCCCCCACCATGTAGCCAAAACTCAGGTAGGTATCCAGCACATCCAGATTGAGTTCGGTGGTGACACGCGGGTCGGCCAGCAGCGCCTTGATCTCGCTGCCGAACAACAATTTGCCATCGCCTTCATGCAGGTAAAGCGGCTTCATACCGATGTGATCTACCGCCACAATCAGGCGTTCGGCGTTGGAGTCCCACAGCGCGAAAGCATACATCCCGCGCAGTTGGGAGAACAGATTCAGGCCATATTCTTCATACAGGTGGATGAGGGTTTCGCCGTCACCCTCGGTGCGGGGGACATGCCCGCGCCGCCGCAGCGCCTCACGCAGTTCGCGGTAGTTGTAAATCTCGCCGTTGAACACGAGCGCAATGGTCTTGTCTTCGTTGTAAAGAGGCTGGTCGCTGCCTTTCACGTCAATGATACTCAGGCGGCGCATCCCCAACGCCACGTCCGACGCATCGTAGAAGCCGTCGCCATCCGGCCCCCGGTGGCGAATCCGATCCGCCATGCTCCGCACCAAAACCGGGTCAGCCCGCCCTTCGCGGCGGAGGTCCATCATCCCGCAAATCCCGCACATCAGTCGCACCCTGTTCTCTGTCGTCGGTGGTTATCCAGGTGATGATAACGGTTTTCGCGCCGGGCAAACAGGCTAAGTTAGGGCAACCGTGACAAGATGCGCGGCAGATTGAATTGGGTTACCGGATAATTGGCATATATGTAGCATACCAGGACAACCCCAGCTGCTCCTTACGAAAGCCACACATATGGAGTGGTTTTCAAAGTATTCTAAATGTGTTCTGCTCAGTAAATTTTCTTAAAAGACCAATACAGCTTCCCTGTAGAAGAAGAATATACAGTTAGATTTTGAGGGTATATACAAGTTGGCCTTAATATATAGTTTTTTACATATTGAACATTCTCAAAAATAAATTCAACCGTCACTCTGAAAACAACGGGGTTTGGATATAAAAGATCAGCATATTCAGGAATGATTTCATCAGTTTCTTGTGGCAGATTTTCTAATACCTTCAGTTTTTCTGCCACCTCTTTAAAACTCAAAGTGTAAGTTGCCCTATCATTTGGTCGTATAATCTGCCAATCTCTTCTAATATAGTCATTCCACTTGGTAAATTTACGTGTTCGTTTGAAACGAATCTTGAGTGTAATACTCAGCAAATCAGTTTGTGCGTTATTCGTAATCCAAATTTCAGGTTTACCCAAGTGGGGTTGACCACCCCCAAAACGGATGTCAATCAGCGAATCTGTGACTTTTTCTTGTGTATTATCACGCTTCAAAATCCGTCTAAAAATATTGTATATATCTTTAATGAATGTCCATACGTCGATACTTATCATCTCCCTCTGTTCCTATCTCCAAACAGTCGTTACCCGAGCAGCAGCTAATATTGCAGTTGGTACAGCTACGCAACACACACAAACCCCGGCCTTACTCAGCAAGCCGGGGGATGTTTTTCTATTATATACTTATATGTGATTAGTGGCTTATAAATCTTACGCTCGACGCCCGCCTTTGAGCGTCTCTTGCAGCACCTTCAGACCGTCCCAGTCGCCCTTCGCAGCATACCCGGCCTGTTCCGCCCAGGTCGGAATACTCGGCGCGAGGCGCATCCCGGCGGCCTCCACCGCCGCCCGCAATGTGTCTTCGGAAGCGGCGGCTAGTTTCGCGTAAGTGTCAATCCCGGCAGTTATCAACGCGGCGGACATCTTCGGCCCAATGCCTTCCACCACCGTCAGATCATCAGGTTTGTCCGCAGCAGCCGGTTTCGATTTCGGGGTGGCCTCTGCTTCCTGCTTGGCTTTAGCGGCTGTTTCCGCTTCTACCTTCGCTTTGGCCGCAGCCTCTTGTTTTGCCTTCGCTTCTGCCTCAGCCTTGGCTTTGGTCTCTGCTTCCTGCTTGGCTTTCGTGGCGGCTTCCGCCTCGGCCTTGGCTTTGGTCTCTGCTTCCTGCTTGGCTTTCGTAACGGCTTCTGCTTTCGCTTTCGCCTCGGCTTTGGCCTTCAGTTCTTCAGCTTCCGCCAGTTTTACAGCAGTAGCTGCCACCTGGTTCGCATCATCCCGGCCTTCCCGCCAGGCCCAGAACCATAGCGCGACTCCCAGAACCGCCAGCAGCAGCACCAACCCCCAACTGGTCGGAGTGCCTGCCGACACTAATAGATTCACGGCCAGAAAAACCGCTGCCGTGAGCAGTGCTGCTGCTAAAAACCATCGTACTGAACGATCCATAATGAACCCCCTTTTAAATTAGGAATTTTGCACAGAAGATGACAGTATTATCACAATCAATTATAACAAGAAAAATAAATCGTCCCCAATTTCCGGGACACGAAAAATGATTTAGCGCCGGGTCTCAGTGGAGTTGATTGATAATCGCCTCTCCATGTTCTGCCCGCTGCGTGACAAACTGCTTTAACGCTTCCAATCGTCTCATCAAATGCGGGAAATAAGGGTCTGCAAACTCGCCGCCCAACTGTTCCCGCTGTATATTAAACAATTGCTGAATCGTTACCTCCGATAACACGTTGATTTGTGTCGCTAACTCAGTCACTTCTTCCGGTGTAAAATAGCGCGGCATACTTTCATATATGTTTGTATCGTGGAATATTTTTCCTTCCATACTGAGGTGATACAGTACTTCATGGTGCGGATTTTCGTTGCGCATAAAGGCGAGTGTAAACTCATCCAACAAGAATCCTGGCTGGTCTTCCTGAATGACCGGAAGTTTACCCAACCCTGCCTTGAGCAACTCATCAAGTTGCTCACCGGAGACGGCAGTCAACATCACCTCAACACTCACTCTTCCACCTCAAGCAGAAGCTGACCGCGTTCGACCACATCGCCCTTCGCCACCAACAGGCGCTTCACCACACCATCAACCGGGGCAGATACACGAATCTCCATTTTCATGGCTTCCAATACCACCAGGGTCTGACCGCGTGTCACGTTTTCGCCCACTGTCGCCAGCACATCCACGACCTGACCGGGCATCTGCGCCTTCAAATCTCCGCCACTGCTAGTCTGCCGCCGCCGATGACTCCGCGCATCAGTCACCGCCAACGTGAAATCATGACCACCCACATTGACATATCGCTGGTCGCCTTGCGCCGCACTATAGACCAGTTCGCGACGCGCGCCGTACGTCAGCAACCAACCACCGTTATTGACCGCCTCTGCCTGGAACGTATAAGTACGATCCCCAATGACTGCTTGATAACTGCCATCAGCCCGGCGTTCCAGATTGACGGTATACATCGTACCGTCCATCTCATAGGTGTAGATCATGAATTCATCCCACAGGAATACCCCGCCGGATACAACCGTTCGGCGTAAGTCTCCATCAATTCCGGTTGGTCTGATGGCAGAAGCAAGAACAGCGCCGACACGCGATTTTCATTGATGTACTGTGTCCAGTAACGCATGGTATACGGGGCATCATCAAAAACAAAGGCGAATTCCCGCAATGTCAGGTGGTTGTCAAACACACAAGTCGCACGTTTTTCCCAGGATTGGTAACTTGAGAATGTGACTTCAAACCAGTCCGATGTGAAGAAGGCATCAGCATCTTCCGGCGTAATCCCATCATCAAAATGGAGGTAATCCAAGAATGCCAGCCCCAGCAGCGGGTCAGCACGCCACTCTGCCGTCGTCCGATCTGGTTTTTCGCTGGCGCTGGCAAGCCAGATATCCGGCTCAAAGATGGCTTCACCAAAGGCCAGTGCCGTATAGATTTCCCGTGGCACTGCCCCGTCGCCCTGGTTACGCGTTTGCGCATAAACCCCGCCTGTAACCAGGACAATCAGGAAAACCGCAGTCAGTATCTTCAATCTGTGATGACGCGCCATGTGACCTCACGTCAAAATGCCTGTTCGGATTGTTATAAAGGTAACATGGACGCCTAAGTCTGCGCAACAGCCGACGAGTTAAGAGCTAGATGAAACTCGTCACGACCTGTACTACGCCCGGAATCGCGGCTACAGCCTCTACCACCGCGTCCGAATCCTCGGGTTGTTTCCCGGCCAGTACCACTACACCGAATCGTACCCGCGCAACCACCACGCCCGGTGGTACAATGCGCCCTGCTTCCAGGCGGATTGTGCTGTCATCGTGGAGTACCTCGGCATTCACCGCGACCACACCGGGAATCTCTGGCAGTTCGTTGAGCAGGTAGCGGCGGGTGACAGGCGATTGCACATTGCCACTGGCAGTGACAACCCCAGCGTTTACGGTGATGGCGACCTGATGGCGGTCATGTTGCAACGGAGGGTAATGTGCGATCAGATGGTCAATCTCACCCTGAATGTCTATATCAGGTCTCTGTTCGATGGTTGGTGTATGGGACATTGATAAAGCTCCTTCTGGTTCAGAAAATGGCTATATACTTTCCCTCAATCGTGACGCAGTTCGCCGGGTTTAGCAAGTTGCAAATGTCCTGTTTGACCGGTGAAGGCGTGCGCCATCCCTCATTCAGAAATCGGCCAACCCATCGCGGCCAGCATCTCGCGCAGTGTCTCTACCGGCAAGCCGACCACATTGGTATAACTCCCGTCTACATGCGCGACAGGCGCAAAGGTTACATGCTGGATTGCGTAACTGCCAGCCTTGTCAAAAGGGTCGCCGGTTGCGATATACGCATCGATCTCGGCGTCACTATAATCGCGCATAGTGACATCAGTACACGTCACGCGAGTGACGCTGTCATGTTCCACTGCGCCATCTCCGATCTCCATCAGAGTCAGCGCGGTACAGACCCGGTGTACCCGCCCGCGCAGGCGTCGCAACATCTGACGAGCGTCGGTGGCATCTACTGGCTTGCCCAGAATCTCCCCCTGCGCGTCAATGCCCAGGGTGTCTGCACCCAGAATTACCACTGTATCAGCGGCCAACACCGCACCCGGTAGAGTCAACGTCGTGGCCACAGCAGCGGCTTTCTCCTGGCTAAGGCGGCGCACATAATCCAGCGGCGCTTCGCCTGCGTGCTGGGTCTCGTCAACCTCCGGCTTGATGATGCTGAACGGGATGTTCAACCCGGTTAGCAGTTCCCTTCGTCGAGGTGAACTTGAAGCAAGAATCAATCTTGGCATATTCTCCCCCCAGAGATTGGGGATAGTGAATTATACGACCTTATGGTAGAATTTATGTTCTAATAGTGACCATAGAAGCCATTGAAACATCATGAATCAACTTCCACCGGGCAGGGCGTCACAAATAAGACTATAATGAGCGAGAAACAGGATTTCAAGGAGCGAACAGCATGAGTTCATGGCATCAGACCATTGTGATCGGGAATTTAGGGCGCGACCCGGAACTGCGCTACACCCAGAGCGGTGTGGCGGTATGCGGTTTCAGCGTCGCGGTGACGGAAAGCTGGAGCGACAGCCAGACCAACGAACGGCGCGAAAAGACTACCTGGTATAACGTATCCGCCTGGGGCAAACTCGGTGAAATCTGCCAGCAGTACCTCGCAAAAGGACGGTTGGTGATGATTACGGGTACGGTAGACGCACGCGGGTACACCAACAGCGCCGGAGAAGCAGCGGCCTCGCTGGATTTACGGGCACGGGATGTGCGTTTCCTGGGCGGTCGTGAGGGACAGGGGCAGCCAGGCTATAACGAGTTTGCGCCACCACCGGATAACATGGGCGACATCCCGTTCTAAGCGGTTTCTGGCGGATTACATCACCAAAATAAGACATACAACACAACATCAGGGAGCGTTATTATGCGCTCCCTGAGTTATTTCCATATTATGTTGGTCTTATTACACCAACATCTATAGCAACTGGGGGGATATAATTCCAGAGTAAAATATTGGGAGGACAGGTAATTATGTTGCGGGCTGTGTCAAGAATGATTTTACTCTTTGGCATCCTGTTCTTTCTCGAACAAACCATCATCCGGGTTATCGCGCAAGTGACTACAACAAAGCATAATACCATCATTGAAAGAATAGCATTTGTATCTAACCGAGGTGGTTTCACTGAACTATACACCATGAATGTAGATGGTAGTAACCAGCATGAGGTGACAGACAATCAGGCAATTAGCACAAATTTCTCCTGGTCACCAAATGGGTCACTGGTCGTATACGAATTGATTAAAGATGATTTGCAATATCTCGCAATCTCTGGCAATGATACAACTACTGTATCCATAAATACAACGAATAATTTGACAGCATTTTCACCCACCTGGTCGCCAGATGGAACATGGATTCTATTTCATGCTATGACCAACGCAGACCCGGATATCTATATCGTCAATCGAGATGGCTCTGAACTGACCAACCTCACACAGAGTCCAAGTTCAAATTTTACGCCGCAGTGGTCACCGGATGGCAGTGAGATTGCCTTTGTTTCGACACGTGATGGCAATGATGAAATCTACATTATGGATGTTGATGGCTCGAACCTCCGTAACTTAACTGAAAATCCGGCATCCGACACAACTCCAGTTTGGTCGCCGGATGGTACATGGGTAGCTTTTGTTTCAAACCGAGACGGCTATAATCAGATTTTTGCGGTCAGAGTTGAGGATTCGACTGTACATCAATTAACGAGCGGTTCAGGAGATTGCTATAATCCAGATTGGTCACCGGACGGTTCGATGATTGTGTTTCAGGTTCACCAAGATAAAAGTGAAGGAATAGACTTGGTTTATGTAGATGACCTGCAACGGGTCACGCTCACTATGACTGAAACGCATAATGGCGTACCGAAATGGTCACCGGATGGTGAACATATTGCCTTCATGTCAGATCGTGATGGGGATTTTGAAATCTTTGTCATGGATAGAGATGGTCAACGATTACATCAATTGACTGATAATCACGCATTTGATGGCTTTCCAGCGTGGATACCAGCACAGTAAAGCCCACTATGGAAACGCAAACCAAATAGACTGTAGTAAACTGCTGCCCATTCCGAAATAGAGACTAAAAGGACATCCCTTATGCAATCCATCCGTGTTGCATTGATACAACTCCCCTGGTTGGGCAGCATCGCCGCCATGCAAGCCCAGTACCGGACGATGATTGCCGAGGCCGCAGCACGTGGCGCGGCGCTCGTCTGCCTGCCGGAACTATCGCTCAATCCCTATTTCCCCGGTACGCGGGATAAAGCCAGTTTCCAGTGGGCGGAGCCACTGCCGGGTGGTGTCTCCGATAGGTTTTTCAGCGAACAGGCAGCGCAGCACGGCATTACACTGGTTGGCAGCATTTTCGAGCAGGCCAGCGACGGTCACTATTACGACACCGCCACGATTCACGGGCCAGACGGCAAACTGATCGGCGTGACGCGCAAAGTGCATATCCCGTCGGGCGTGGGCTACCATGAAACCGACTTTTTCGAGGGCTGGCACGAGTACCCGGTGCTGGATGTGGGTGCGGTACGGCTGGCTGTCCCCACCTGTTATGACCAGTGGTTCCCCGAGCTGGCGCGGATTTACACCCTCAACGGCGCGGAATTCATCTTTTACCCCACCGCGATTGGTGGCGAACCCAACGCCCCGGACTTCGATTCGCAACCATCGTGGGAAACGGTGATGCGCGGCCATGCTATCGCCAATGGGGTTTTCATCGCAGCGGCAAACCGGGTGGGCGAGGAAAACGGCGTGCCTTTCTATGGCAGTAGCTTCATCTGTGACCCCACTGGCAAAATCCTGGCACAGGCCGAGCGCGACACCACCGAAGTCATCACTGCCGACCTGGACGCGACGATACTCGCTCAGTGGCGTGAGCTGTTTCCCCTGCTGCATCAGCGCCGCCCGGCAACCTACGGGCGCATCGGAGAAGCCTGGGACGGTGAACGCCCAACGTGGCTGTCGGGTGAGTAATCCCGCCGTATCAATGAGCAAATCCTCGTGGTCTGAGTGCGTTCTGAGGCTGAATAGGCTATAATTTCTGTATAGTTTTGAGTAGGCCTATTATCAGGAGGCGTCATGCCTGCGATACTGACCAATGACCGCTTTCGTATGGAAATCGCCGTGGCCGGGTATGAGTTCCCCGAAGAAGGCACGGATATTTATGATGCGAATTGGCTGCTGCTCCGTGTGCGCCTGAAGGTCGTCTATGGTGCGTGGACGTGGCAGGTTGAAGATGCCGGGGCGCTGACGTGGGAATTAGAGGACGCAGTAGGTTGGCTGCGGGCGCTGGCTGCCGGTGAACAGGTCGAGCAAGAGTGGTGTGGATTCTCTGAGCCGGACATCCGGTTTGAGACGATTCGCAACAACGATGGTGATCCGGTGGGATTGACGGTGCAGTTGATGGATGAATTCCAGCCGCCGACGAAAGTGCTGGTGCCACGCGAGAACAATATTGTGACTTTGCGCTTCCACACCCCGCCAGATGTGTTGTCGTCGCTGGCGAATCAGTTAGAAAAGAATCTGGCGAAATTCCCCCAGCGCGGCGAACGCCCGGCCATCTCCCACGCCCAGCATCCGTAATCTCCAGGCCGTCATGCAGCAAGGGAATACACGATGCGCCTTGTGACTATCGCGCTCGGCTGGATGGCTGGAATCGTGCTGGCCGCCAACAGTCAAAACCGACCCACCCTCATCTGGCTCGCCCTGGTGATTCTGGCCGGTATCGCGCTGTGGTCGGCGTGGCCGGATACGCCCTGGCGACGGGGGGCGCTGGTTTTGCTGGCGTTTACGCTGGGCGGCCTGCGCTTCTCGTTTGTCCCCGTCACCAGTAACATCGCGCAATACAACAACACCGGCGGCCTGACGATTGAAGGCATCATTACGGCAGAACCGGATAGCCGCGATGACCGGGTTCAACTGCAAGTCGCCGCTGAAACCCTCACACGTGGCGGGCAAACTGTCCCTACCGATGGTCTGGTGCTGGTACAAGCGCCCCCGGTGACAGATGTCCACTATGGGGATCGCATCACCGCCACCGGCCTGTTGAGCCTCCCTGCTGAGTTTGACACCTTCTCGTATGCCGATTACCTGGGACGCACCGGCGTTTTCAGCATCATGCGGAACGCGGCGGTTGAAGTCGTTTCCGGCGGGCATGGCAGCCCGATCACAACGGTGCTGCTTGACCTCAAGACACAGGCCGCCCGGTTGATCGCCCGCAGCCTGCCCGAACCGGCGGCGGGACTGCTCACCGGGATGCTGCTGGGCAATGAGAGCGGCATCGCCCCGGAAGTCGCGGATGCCTTCAGCAAGGTGGGCGCATCGCACGTCATCGCCATCAGCGGGTTTAACATGGCAGTGGTGAGTGGCGTGCTGCTCGGTCTGCTGGAACGCTTCCGGGCTTCCCGCCGGTGGAGCGCGATTATCACCATAAGCGTGCTGGTGGTGTATACGCTGTTTGTCGGCGCGAATCCGGCAGTAGTGCGGGCAGCGATTATGAGCGGGATGCTGGTGATTGGCAGTCTGCTGCGCCGTAAAACCTATGTCCCGGCGTCACTGGCGTTTGTCGCGGTGCTGATGTCGCTGCAAAATCCTACTGTCCTCTGGGACATCAGTTTTCAACTGAGTTTTTTCGCCACGTTGGGGCTGGCACTGTTCGTAGACCCGATCTCGCGCTGGTTTAACCGCCTGTTGGCGCGAACGCTGCCGCGCGGGACGGCGACCCGCGTGGGCGACTTCCTGGCCGAGCCGCTGGTCGTCACGCTGGCGGCGCAGATCACCACCCTGCCGCTGATTATCGTGTACTTCGGGCGATTGTCGCTGGTTTCCCTGGTCGTCAACCTGTTGATTATCCCGGTGCAGTCGTATCTGTTCATTTTAGGGCTGCTGGCGACGCTCATCGCGTTCGTCCTGCCGCTGCTGGCGCAAATCCTGTACTGGATGACGCTCATCCTGCTGGCGTGGACGATTGGCGTCGTGCGGCTCTTTGCCCGGCTGCCGTTCGCGGACGTGGAATATCATATTGACCCGCGTCTGGTCGCATTCTTTTTCCTGGTAATGATCGGAGGGGCGCTGATGCACGCCACACAACCGGCCTGGGCGCTGCGGCTGGCCCGGACACTCCGCCAGCGGGCTGTCGTCACAGCGGTGGCGCTGGCCTCATTGGCGCTGACGCTGCTCATGGTCGCGGTAGCCCTCAGCAGGCCGGACGGTGATTTTCACATCTGGTTGCTGGATATGGGGCAGAGTAACGCCATCCTGGTGCAGACTCCCGGCGGGGCGCATGTCCTGATTGATGGCGGACATTTTCCGTCCCGACTGCTGACCGCGTTAGGGGATAGGCTGCCGTTCAATGACAGTGAAATCGAGGCGCTGGTAATTACCCAACCAGACGAGGCCGATTATGGGGCGCTCACGGCGGTACTGGCACGCTATGATGTGGGCGTCGTCCTGATGAACGGCCAACCGAACTTGAGTGAGGCGTTCGTGGAGTTGGAAGATGCACTGAAAGGGCGGGAAGTTGTGGTCGCCCGCGCTGGCTACGTGCTGGAAACCAGTGACGGGGTGCGACTGGAAGTGCTGAGTCCCCAGCAGCAGCCCCAACTGGACGACAGCCTGGACGATTCGGCGCTGACGCTGCGCCTGACGTATGACGATATTTCCTTCCTGCTGCCCGGCGACCTGAGTCGGGAGGGGCAAACCGCGCTGCTGGACTCCGGCGCGTGGCCGCTGGCGACGGTCTTGCAGCTTCCCCGGCATGGTGGCGTCCGTTCACTGGATGGGGCCTTCCTGGCAGCGGTTCAGCCCCAGGTCGTGCTGCTGCAAAACGACCCGGCCAACCGGCGCGGCGACCCGGACGGCGACACGTTGGCGCTCCTGGGCGATACGCCGCTGTTCCGTACTGATATAGACGGTTCGCTGCACCTGTATTCGGATGGGCATGATCTGTGGCTGGTGGGGGAATAGAGTTGTCAGTCGTCGGTTGTCAGTCGTCAGTTTTAACAATCATAAAATCTGGCACAATCTTTCGTTTCCGCTGGGCGCTGCTCGTGCTGCTCGTGTTGGCCGTCCCCGTTCTCGCACAGGATGGGGAGGTGATGCCGGATGCCGCCCATTCGTGGATGGCTTTTTTCCAGCACGATACCGATGACGAGCAACCGCGCCTGATTTTCATTGATACTGTGACTGGCGAAGAACGCCCAATGATCGTCTCCGGCGAACGTTTCACCCCGCTGGCCGATTCGATTCTGTATTTTGACCTTACGTCCGGGCGGGTCAAGCTGGCGAATCCCGAACGGGGAATTTACGATCACCCGTTTATCCAGCCCGGCGGCGATACCCGGCGGGTGGACTGGTTGGTAGACGCCGAACGGGGGCGCATCGTCTGGACGCTGACAAGTGGTGACCCGGCGGCGCTGGTGACGACCACGACCATCGCCAATCTGGACGGCACGAATCCCCGGCAAATCTGGGTGGACGGCCCGCGTAACGGCCTGCGCGCCTTACCGGTGGCCTTCAGCCCGGATGGCAGCACGCTCTATCTCGATTTCCAGCCGGACGGTATCAGCGATTTAACACCGTTTCAGCAGTATGCCGCGCTGGTAGGGCTGGACATTGAATCCGGCGCATGGGATTACCTGCCCGGTGAACCGGGGTGTTTCTGCGGGGCGGGTTTCGGCAGCGGGTTACTACTACGACTGGGACTGACGGCGGATTTAAGTGGATTCGACCTGCAGGTACATACCCTACCCGGTGGCCTGGAACAGATTATCCCAGCGCTCGATCTGCCCGGCTATACCCAGGGTGGCGATTTCCTGGTTTCACCGGATGCCAGTCGCGCGGTTTATCTTCTGGGACAGATCAAAGACTTCGGCCAACCGGATCAATCGCTGCGCACTCGCCTGATCACCGTGAATTTGCAGACCATGACCCAAACCGACTTCGCCCTTCCTACCGGCACACTGCTCCGCCCAATCGCCTGGACGGAAGACCACAGCACGGTTTTGTTGGTGGCTCGCCAGAGTGACGGCACCTGGAAATTCGACCTGAACGATCAGACATTAGAGCAGGTTTCGTCGGCGGCCTACCTGGGGACATTGCAAGCAAATGGGGAATAAAAAAACAGCCGGGAACTCATGCGAGTCCCCGGCATACTGCGTCTTCATGAACGGTCAGAGCCTACACTATCTGACCTGGAAGGAACGACTTTCGCTCCAGGGGCCGGGCGGGATGTTGCACGACCCACCCACCTGCACACGCCAGTAGTAGGTTCCAGAACCGAGATATGGCGTCACGATACCTGGATAACTCACCACCGTCGCGTCCCACAGGACATCGGTCTGGTCGTCAGACGTAAACGGTGTGTCATTCACCTGAACCAGATAGCAGCTTGACGCCGTCACTGGACTCCATTTTAACCAGACGAAATGGGACCACAGTTTCGCCCCATCCGACGGGAAGTAGAGACGCGGCGCTTGCAACGGAATGATTTCGACCGAATCCGTGCCAAAGAAAGCGCCACCATCATAGAGTTCACCGGTCAGCGTCGCTTCCGTGTCCTCTGCCGAAACATCCAAATCCTGAATGTTGAAGTAAACGATCAGATCTTTCTTGTGATCGTGGTTGACATCCCGAACATGGATGATTGGGAAGCCGTTTGGATAGGTTACGACTGATGCACCGGCGAGGGTTACGCTGCGAAGGTCAATATCCAGTGCATTGAACGACTCGTCACTAAAGATGGCGACCTGGAACTTGCCAGCAGAATTCAGATTGATGATATTGCGGTGCGATTCAGGCCGGATGTCAATCTCAATTTTCTGCGCTTCTTCTTCAATGGGGATTTCGCACGTCAGCGGATAGGCGCTAGCGGGGTCGCTGAAGAAGCCATTGACGAAGTCAGCGGCAACATCCAGGTTCAGCGGTGGCATGTCTGCATTGGCGTAGGTACAGGCGTCCGCGTAAGTCAGCCACAGCGCTGAAATCATACTGACATAGGGAGCAGCGAACGAGGTGCCGACATAGATCAGATTGTCACCAACTTTGATTGTCCCGCCTGGCACAGCCACATTGCCATCCTGTGAGAAACGCCACAGGCTGCCCCGATTATCCGGTGATACTGTATCCAACGGCTCAGTCAGGTTGCCCAGTAGTGCCGAAACCGCGATGGTTTCCGACAGACTGGCCGGGTAGAAGGGCGGCGCGAAGGGTAGCGGCTCGTTAAAGTTGGTTGGATCAGTACGAGGGTAGTAGTAGCGTGAGTTCCCCGCCGAAGCCACTGGGATGACACGAATATCATCGCTGGTCTGGTTCTGTCCCAGCCAGTATTGTAATTCCGCCTCAAGTGCGGCCAGCGTGGCGTCATCTTCCGCGACCTGGTTAAGCAGGTTCGTGTACAGGTCGTTGACCTGTTCCCCGTCCAACCCCAGGTTTTCGATGAAATAATTGCTGAACCCGTAGCCTTCCGACGTGATACAGGCCGGGCTTTCGCTGCTGGCAGTGATGCTGTTCCCCAGCAGTGTCCATGTCAGCGGATAATTGGCATCGAAAGTGATCTGGAAGGCGCTGTTCGGGAAGAGTGCCGAGCGCCCTGGTTGATCTTGCACTACATTGGGCGTGCCAAAGTAAGCCGGGGTTGCCACGATCAGTTCGTATTCGGATAGACCGCCGCCTGTCAGGTTATTCTTGTAGTGATTGCGAATAAGCAGGGGGACTTCTTCCAGATTTTGGAACCCGAAGTGCGCCGTGAGCGTGCCATCGCCATTATCGGCCACACATTCGAGAATATTGGTGACCTGCGGAACCCAGTAATCACCACCACCGCCATAGTTATCGCCCATTGTTATAAGCTGATTATCCCCACCATAGACCGACCCGCTATCATGATGGTCATCATCGTCGTGATGCTGGCTAGGATAGATGGTGGGTGCAGGATAACAGCGTGTGCTGTATTTGTTCGCCGTCTCCGTGTGTCCATACAGATTCCACACCAGGTTACTGCCGTCGAATACCACCTGGAAGGCGCTGTTCGGATAGAAATCGGATCGGCCTGGTCGCCCTTCGACCACATTGGGGCGTCCGAAGTAAAACGGCGTCTGAATTGTGAGGAGGTTCTCAGGCAAACCACCACCCGTCAGGTAGTTGTCCTCTCCAGGGGGGACGATAACCGGCATCCCGTTGGGATTCTCGTAGCCGAAATGCGCAGTATACGTGCCATCACCATTTTTGCTGACGCATTCCAGAATGTTATCGACTTCTTGGAAAGTGTTGGCTTCGTTGACGGCTTCAACAGCATCATTGAAGTTGAAATGCACTGTCTGTTCGCCTACCGACGCAACTGTATCGCACGGCAGAATGCCAAAACTCATGTTAATGACAAAATGCTTGTAGCCATCTTCTATCAGGCCATTGATTGTTGACCGCAGTTTGGGAACGATTTGGTCAACCCGGTAGTTGGTGGTACTGTCGCTGATGTCCACCGGCACAATGGTAACGGGCAGGTCAGGATATGTCACCCGCAGGACGGTCAGGAAGCTCTTCAGCACATCGGATACTTTCTTGCCGTGCGGGTCTTCCAGCGAAAAGGCACCCTCAGCGAGTGGTTCCCCGGCAAAATCATCCACCACCAGGATAGCCGTTGGCGTTTCGGCAAACCCAACACCGCCCTCAATATCGGCCAGACGATCCGGCAGCCATACATCTGCCGGGGTCACGCCAGTGGCATCATGAACGACATTGCTGCCATCAAACAGTTCTATCGCCACGTCTTCCGTCGTGATGCCCAGGCCCTGGACATTGAAACCCAGACCGGCCACATTGAAGCCTAACCCCGCTACATTGAACCCGAGACCCTGAACATTAAAGCCCAGACCCTGTACATTAAAACCCTGGCCTTCTGCCATTTCGGTGGTGAAGGCGCAGGCTTCCAGAGAATCTTGCGCGGTGATCGAACTAACCCCTACCCAGGTGAGTGATAAAAGCAGCAGGGGTAACAATAAAACCCATTTTTTTCGATACTGAAACAACAATCGCATGATAACACTCATCCCTTGACTACTCAGCGAACAAAAGAACGAGATTCCATATGATTACTTTGTATTTTATTCTAACTTACATCGGCCTAAATCTATGTATATCTGCATATGTGCAAGGCAGGCCTAATCCGATCACCTGTCAAATCTGCCAGACAAGGAAAAAAACTACACTGACTGAAATGCTTCGTCAGCGTAGCCATGCTGGAATCAGGTACTCGTACAAAAAAGTCTGCCGGGGATCGTTGGAAACCCCGGCAGATTGATGTGTGCTCTCTTACTGCACCCTGAATGAACGGACCTCACTCCAGGGGCCGGGTGGAATATCACACGACCCACCCACCTGCACCCGCCAGTAGTAAGTACCTTTGGCGAGGTAAGCAGTCGTATAGACAGTATCATATACCACGGTGGCCTGTTCGACGATGGGCGCGCCGTCCGAAAACACTGCGGTACTCACTTGTACATCGTAGCAGCTTAGCGGATCAACCTCGAACCATTCCAGCGTCACGTAATTGGTGTTGACCTTAGCACCGTCACGCGGGGACTTCAGGCGCGGCGCGGTCAGATTGATAATCTCAATCAAGTCGGTGCCAGTGAAGAATTGCCCATCAAGCGTCTGACCGATCAGCGTCGCTTCCGTATCAGTCACATCCAGTTCCATGTCCTGAATATTGAAGTGCAGGATCATATCATCCAGACCATCTTTATTCTCATCGTGGATCTGAATCTTAGGATAACCGTCTTGGAAGGCCACCGCTGGAGCGCCCGCCAGGAAGATGGTATCCGCGTCGATCTGAGTCGCATCGAAGGTTTCGTCACTCAGAATTGCCGTCAGAATCTGCCCCGACGAATTCAGATTGATCTGGTTATCGCGGACATCCGGGCGGATGTCAATTGTCACCGGGATCGCCTGTGGCAGGGCGCAAGTCAGTGGGTACGCGCTGTTAGGATCAGTGAACAGGGCGTTCAAGAAATCGTCTGCACTGGTTCGGTTCAGCGGGGGCAGCCCTGGCGTATCGTAGGTACAGGCGTTCGGGTAGGTCAGCCACAGCGCACCCAACACACTGGCATACGGTGAGGCGAACGATGTCCCGACAAAGTATCCGTTGGTGCCAATCTTGATTGAGCCACCCGGTACGGCGATATTGCCGTCCTGCGAGAAGCGCCACAGGATGTCTCGGTTGTAGTCCGAAACCGGATTAGTCACCGGGTCGGTCACGTTGCCTAACAGGGCAGAGATTGCCATAGTTTCAGGCAGCGAAGCCGGAGTCAGCGGTGGCGCAGGCGGCAGCGGTTCGGACATGTCATCCGGATTGGTACGCGGATAGAAGTAGCGGAAGTTGCCTGCCGACGCGAATGGCATGATTGCGAAGTCACCGCCGCTGGCGCTGTCTTCCAGCCATCTGTGTAGTTGATCGCTGAGGTCAGACATGATATCCGGGTTATCGTCCACAACCTGGAATAACTGATTGTACAGGTCGTCAATCTGGTCGGGATTGAGGTTCAAGATTTCATAGAAATACTGGCTGAACCCGTAGCCATCCACCACCACGCACGGTTCACTTTCTGCGCTGACAGTCACTTCGTTGCCGAACAGCGTCCAGGTCAGCGGAGACGCCGCGCTAAAGGTGATTTGGAAGGCGCTGTTGGGGAAAGATGCCGAACGTCCCGGCTCACCATCCACCACATTCGGCACACCGAAGTAAATCGGCGTCACCACCCGACGCACTGCGTCAGACAGACCTCCGCCACTCAGGAAGTTGTCCGGCCCGGCGGGGATGTGCTGCGGCACGCCGGACTCGTTGTTATAGCCCAGGTGCGCGATCAGCGTGCCGTCTCCGTTGTCAATCACACATTCAAACAGATTGGTGATTTCTGGATGGGGTTCGCAGTCCTGATCGGGATTGAAGGGATCAGCCGTCACCGTATGGCCGTACAGCGTCCACGAGAGCGTATCGCCCAGAGCAGACGCCTGAAAAATGACCTGGAACGGGCTGTTCGGATAAGTATCTGACTGTCCGGGGTCGCCAGCCACAACATTAGGCCGCCCGAAATACGTAGGCGTCTGCGCTTGCAGTTCCTCCGCAGTCAAGCCACCACCTGAGAGAAAGTTGTCGGTCCCGGGAGGGACACTGACCGGCGTGCCGTTAGGGTTATTATAGCCGAAGTGGGCGATATACGTGCCATCGTAGTTGCTGCTCACACATTGCAGGCTGTTCACAACCGGCTGCGGCTGGTTCGCGTGCTGGACATACGCCAATACTTCATCAAAGTCAAATGTCACCTGCTGCCCGTCGCTGAGTGTAACCGTATCGTAACACGGCACCGCGCCGATGCTGAAGTTGAAGACGATATGCTTGATGCCCCGGTTAAACAGGTCATTCACGGTTGTCCGCAGCAAATCATCAATCAGGTCGACCCGGTAATTGGTGGTATTGTCGCTAATGTCTACTGGCTCAACGACGATATGGGCATCGGGAACCTGTGTCTGGATGGACTCGAGCAGGGCATTAATCACATCCGTGACTTTCTTACCGTGCGGGTCATCTATGCTGGGGGCGCTCATGGCATCCTGCGCACCGGCAAAGTCATCCACGACCACAATTGCTACGGTCTTGTCGCCAAATCCAAAGCCATCAATCACATCGGGTAAGCGACCCGACATCCAGGTTTCAGTGACAATGCCGTCGCTGATTTCCATCACGACGTTATTACGGATTTCATCCACGATCTGATCAACTGATGTCCCCAGGCCGGCCACATTAAAGCCCAACCCCGCTACGTTGAAGCCTAGCCCGGCGACATTGAACCCCAAGCCCTGGACATTAAAGCCCAACCCCGCTACGTTGAAGCCCTGACCTTCCGCCATTTCCTGAGTGAAGACACAGGCTTCCAGGGATTCCTGGGCGGCAACCGAGCTGATTCCGACCCACGTAAACGACAAAAGCAAGAGCGGTAATAATAAGACCCATGTTCGTTTGCGTAACTTGAATTGCAGCATCTCGTGATACTCCCTCAGCTACTCAATGCTATAATGAAGGTCTTCACTCGTTTTCTAGCTTTTCTACTCACTATTGGCTAGCGAACAAAGCCCTGCAAATGGATTATTGGGACTTTTTCTTCTTTGTTTATATACTATACAAGCTTACAGCACCCTATCGTTCGTTTCATCAAAAGTAGAAAATTATATGAATATTGAAACGGATCAAATAGTTTTCTAACGATTTGACTGGCGTCCTGAGGGAAAACGAGTATAGTCAAGTCGGATCATCATCTCTGCAAGGTTTTGAGAGTTGGGGCAGCAGGGAAAGTATGGATAACCAGAGTCAGATCGAATTTGTCGGTAAGCGGTATCAGCTCATGGAACGCATGGGCAGTGGCGGGATGGGGGCGGTTTTCAGAACGGTTGACCGCCTGACCGGGCAGACAGTGGCGCTTAAGCGCGTAACCACCGCCTTAGCACCTGGCAACAGTATGGAGTCCACCTTGAACCTGGCAACCGAACAGGTTCGAGTCGCGCTGGCTCATGAATTTGAGATTCTAGCCTCCTTGCACCATCCATATGTCATCCAGGTACTGGATTACGGGTTTGATGAGTCCAAACAGCCCTTTTTCACAATGAATCTGATTGAAAACCCCCGCACCATTGTGCAGGCGGGCAAGGGGCAATCGTTGCAGGTGCGCTACCAACTGCTCACCCAGATGTTAGAGGCGCTGGCCTATCTGCATCGCCGAGGGGTTGTTCACCGGGACATCAAACCGGATAACGCGCTGGTGACCGCCACCGGAGATCTGAAAATGCTCGATTTCGGTCTGGCGACACTACACGAACGGCATGACCCCAGCCAGGGGGTATCCGGTACGCTGCTGTATATCGCGCCGGAGGTACTCACTGGAGAACCGGCTACACCCGCCAGCGATTTCTATGCGGTGGGGATGATCGCCTATGAACTATTCGCCGGGTTCCACCCGTTTCGTGACGCGAATAGCAGCAGCATGGTGCTGACCATCCTGACACAGGACATCAACTTTGAGCCAGCCAACCAGGAAGCGGAAGTCGCATATGTTCTCCAGCGGTTATGCAGCCGCAACCCGGATGATCGCTACCGGGATGCCTACGATGTAATCGGGGATTTGAGCGCGGCACTTGACCAACCGATGCCGCAGGAAACCATCGCTATCCGCGAAAGCTACCTTCAAGCGGCGCGGTTCGTGGGACGTGAAGCCGAGCTATCTCAGCTTGTTGGCGCTTTAGATAACCTGTATGACGCTGAACGCGGCAGTACATGGCTGGTAGGGGGCGAAAGCGGGGTCGGCAAAACCCGGCTGCTGGACGAACTGCGGGTTCATGCCCTGGTCAAAGGTGCGCTGGTCGTAAATGGTCAGGGTGTGCAGGGCGGTGGGTTATCCTACCAACTGTGGCGTGACCCGGTACGCCGCCTGCTGTTGGCCGAAAAAACCGACGATCTGGATGCCGGTATCCTGCGGGAAGTTGTCCCCGATATTGAGCGTCTGCTGGGGCGGGAAATTCCCGAGGTAGCGGTGGTAGACGGTGAAGCCAACCAGGAACGGATGATTGGCGCGATTGCTAGCCTGTTCCGGCGACAGACCCGCCCTATCCTACTGGTGCTGGAAGACCTGCAATGGACACGCGAGAGTCTGGAAGTCGTTAAAGTCCTTAACCGGATGGTAGCCGATCTTCCGCTGCTCATCGTAGGGAGCTTTATCAACGAGGAGCGCCCCGACCTGCCAGAAGAACTACCCGATATGCAACTCCTCACCCTCAAGCGGCTGAATACCCGCGAAATAGCGACTCTGAGTGAGTCGATTCTGGGTGAAACCGGGCGGCAAAACAGTGTGATTAACCTGCTGCAACGGGAAACCGAGGGGAACGTGTTCTTCCTGGTTGAGGTTGTCCGCGCCCTGGCCGAGGAAGCCGGACGACTGAACCGCATCGGGGAGATGATCCTACCGGAGAAGGTCGTCGCCGGTGGCGTGATGAAGATTATTGAGCGCCGCCTGGAACACGTCCCACAGGATGTGCGTAATTTCCTCCGGACTGCCGCCGTCGCAGGGCGGGAACTCGACTTGAAGATGCTCACCTCCATGACCAAAGATAGCCTGCACACCTGGCTGCAAACCTGTGCCAACCACGCCATTCTGGAAGTGGACGACGGCCAGTGGCGTTTCACCCATGAGAAACTGCGCCAGGCTGTGATCGCCAATCTGCCGGACGACAAGTGCGCTGAACTGCATCGAAAAGTCGCCCTGGCGATTGACTCGGTTTATCCTGATGCACCGGAGCAGGCCAGTATCCTGATGCAGCACTGGCAACAGGCCGGTGATGTCGAGCAAGAGCGCATCCATGCCCAACGTGCCGGGGAACATGCCCTGCACATCAGCACCTATGCCCAGGCAATCACCTATTTTGAACGAGTGCTGACGCTGCTACCGCTCACCACTGAAGAAGGTGCGGAACGCGACGCTCTGGAAGCCGACATTAACGAGCATCTGGGCGAGGCATTGATTCATCATGGGCATAACGATGTGGCCGCCATGTTCCTGGAACAGAGTCTCGCATATTTCCGTACCACGAAGAAACAGGCCCGGATTGCTTCGACCCTGAATTCTCTGGGGGAAGCCGCCTGGCGGCAGAACCAGTACGAGCAGGCCAACCAACTGGTGAACGAAAGTCTGGGCATCGCCCGCAAAATCAAGGCCTACCGCAGCATCGCCGCATCGCTCAACCGCCTGGGCATGGTGGCCTACGACCAGGGAGATTACGCCAGCGCCAACCGTTATTTTGAGGAGAGTCTGGCACTGGCACGGGAGCATCATATCCTGGAAGAACATGCTACCGCCACGAACAACCTGGGTATCGTCGCTTTCTCCCAGGGGGAACACGAACGCGCCCGGCAATTCCTGGAAGAGACGGTAGAGATTGGGCGTTCAACCGGGGAACGGCGCAAAGTGGCGACAGCGCTGCTCAATCTGGGCAGCGTGGCGGGCGTGCAGGATGATCTGCCGCGTGCGATCCAGTATTTTGAGGAAGCACTGGAGATGTGCCGCTCGATTGGAGAGCGACGGGGCGTGGCACTGGCGCTGGATAATCTGGGATATGCGGTCAGCCTGCGTAAAGAGTATGACCGGGCTTTCCGCTATTTCATGGAGAGCCTGGAGATGGCGCGGGCAACCGGTGACCGCAAACGGCTGGCGACGATCTGGCAAAACATGGGGCATGTCGCCAAAGATCGCGGCGAACTGGGCGAGGCGCTGGATTACTACCAGCAGGCGCTCCAGCAGGCCTGGGAGATTAAGGCCAGCCCGACCATTATGGAGATTCTCACCGAAATGGCGGACATCACACCCAACCAGCGCCAGTCGTTACGCTGGTTGGGGCTGGTACAGCAGCACACTGCCACCACGGACGCCACCCGCACGATGATTGATGGAATTATCGAACGGCTACAGGCGACTCTGACGCCTGAAGCGATTGCGGAAGGGCTGGAACAAGGGCGTACACTCGAACTGGAACAGGTCGTCAACAGCCTGCTACCCCGCTAAGCACCTATTCGTAACCAATTCATCTTATGTCCTCCTATAAAGCGTCTACTCTCTGTATCGCAATTTTTGAGAGCATGACGCTTTTTGGATGGGTCGTATTTAGAATGTGCCGCCAGGCACCGCCAGCCAATTTGGGGCGATATATCCCAATAAATCTGGCTACCAGGTAGAATAATGGGTGTGACCTAGCTATAGGAGCGGAGATGCGCTTACTCAAACGGTATCGCTGGTGGCTGCCCCTGCTCATGCTGGTGCTGGCGGCGTTGGCCTGTGACCCGCCTTACTACGACCCGATTCATGTGCAGGGTGTGCGGGCTGACCCCGACACGCCGGGACAGGCACTTGCTCAGGTCGGGAATGTCGAAACCGGCTGGACTTTCTACCAAACCGACGACTACGGCCAGACCTGGCACGCTGCCGAACAGGGTTTCAACGGAGACGATCCCAACGGCGTCCAACTCAGCATGGGTTATGATGAAACGCTGATGCTGAATGGCCGGACACTGTGGACATTCCCCCGCCAGACCTATCGCTACTTTTTCCTCGACGATCAATATAGTGAATATTTCAAACTGCCTATCCTGAGTGGCATTATTGAAGGTAGCGCCACTGAGGATACGCTGTATGTGCCGATGGGGACGGAAGGCGTGCTGGTCGGCCCGATGCCGGGGACAAATTCCGCCCGTCAGTGGGTACTCACGGCAAACGGCATTGACCTGCTTGACCTGCTGCCACTCACGATCACCGACCCGGCTACTGTCGCCCTGATCGTACTGCTGGCACTGGCCGTCCCGCCGCTGGCGCTGATTCATGCCTATTTATTGAGCCGTGTGTGGGTGTATCTATTGCCGCCGAAAGCGGCGCGACGCTATGCCCTCATCACGTCGTTTGCGCTGGCGGGGCTGGCGGCGGTTGCCGTCGTCATCTGGCTGACAAACATCTTCACAACCTATACTGACATTGTGGCGACGATAACTCTGATTGTCGTCGCTGTTGACCTGGGCGTAACCCATCGACTGGCGCAGCAACAAGATATAACAGGCAAGACGCACCGCCGTTTGCTGATCGCTGCGGGGGTGTTATCGCTGGTTGTCCCGGCGGGGGTGGCGACCATCTGGTGGCTGTGGTGGGCGGTATTTTTTCTGGTGTTTGGATTCGCTACTTTCCAGGAAACGCTTAATGATTACGTCTTTCGTGCCTCGGCTGAACCACCAGCCTACCATCAACGTTGGCTGATTGACCGTCTCGCTCTGGAGATGTTTTTGGAAACACTGGCATCTGGTGCTGTTCTATTGTTTCTTGGATACCTGATGACACTCTTTGTTCAGATGCCAGAAGCCATTCTCTTATTGGGTGTATTGTTAATCATTTTAGGAGCGATACCGCTAAGCAATTATATTGCGGAGCGTACCCGCAAAATATCTGACCTGCCACAACCTAAGGAAAACCCCAAGTTCTGGCGGACATTGGCTGTTGCTTTATTCGGGTGGGTTGGCGGGTCGGTTTTTGCTTCGCTTGCCACGTTTATTGGGCAGGGCTGGGCCTACGATTGGTTCACCACGCTGCTCAAATGAGAAATCTGCAAAGGTGCAAAGTTGAAAGCATTTCCACCTCAATAAGCGAGTCGCATTACACATCGAACCCGGCTTTTTCAACTTCTAGCGCACCTGGCCTCCAGTACTAGCCGTGTGGATAGGACAAAGATTGCTAATATGATGTACGATAGTTCCTGTTGGATTGGATTATCTCTTATAGATGGGGGTATTTTGAATCCGATAGATTGGTGTTTATCGTATAAAGCATATATATAAAGTAGCTGCTTATGATTGAACTGTTGTCATCTTACAGTGGTGTTCCCGCACAAGACCTGAAAAACCTGCTTGCACTCGCACCACAGGAAATCTACCAGAGCGCGATGTATCATGAACTGGTCAGGCAAATTGACCAGAAAGAGTTAGAGCAAACGCTCGCCTCCGTTCGCGTTATATACGACGAGCATCTGCCTGAAATCAAGGACAGATTCCAGCTTCAGCGCACGATTATGAGTGGGTATACCCTGGGGAGTTGGCTTCTGGGGTATATTGCTTTCCCTGATAAGATGGTGGATTTGCTGGATCGCCACCAGAATATCCCGCCACAGGTCATCAGGGAAGTGTTACCGGAATTATTGGACCTGCTCGAAACCATCCCGGAAGGCGCTGCCGCCTGGCAGCAGGCAATGGTCATTGTTGCGCTGCCGCTCATGGTATGAGGGCGATAGTCAAAAAGTTATAAGATGCGGTAAACTGGTGGGCGATTGCGCCCGGTATTGAAGTACCCGGCACGAACTGGGGAATTTTGACATGCCAGATCAAATCGCCGCACCTTATCAACGACACGGGATTGCCCGCCGCCTTGAGGGGACATGGCAGGCCGAACCAGTCGTGCTTGACGCCGCCGGACTGCCGAATTCAACCGGCGAGTCACCGGTCATTGTGCCGGAATGCGCCCATTTGCAGCCGATACTCTACCCCGATCAGCCCTATTGGGGCGATCACATCCGTGACATCAACCGCCATGCCTGGGTCTACCGGAAGGCCTTCACTGTCCCGGATATACCGTTCCGTCGCGCCCGGCTACGCTTCGAGGGCGTGGACTATTTCGCGGTGGTGTGGGTCAACGGGCAGTTTGCCGGTGAGCATGAAGGGCATTTTAACCCGTTTACCCTCGACATCACCGCTGCTTTACGAAAAGACGCCCCGAACGAACTCGTGGTGCGTGTGTCGTCCCCCTGGGATGCGCCCAACCCCGGTGGCTCATACCCGATTAACCATGTGATTCGTGGACTGGTAAAAGGACTGTACGAACATGGTGAAGGCGTCATCCCGCCTGATGTCAACCCATTGGGTATCTGGCGTCCGGTCTGGCTGCTACTGGACGATGGCGTCAGCATAGATCACGTCCGTATCCGCACGGCGCTGGATGGCCGGGTGGATGTGCGAGCGACGATCACCAACGCCACCGGCGATACCTGGCGCGGGACGCTCAATTTACACGCCGAGGCGGAAAACCACGATGGCACGGGGGCAACGATAACCGCCCCGCTGGAACTGCCGCCCGGAACACACACACGCAACGACACGCTCCACATCCCCGATCCTCGGCTGTGGTGGCCCTGGGATCATGGCGACCCGAACCTCTACCACCTGACGGCAACACTGACTGATGGACACGAGCAGCAAAGCGCCGAACATAACGAAACCTTTGGCATCCGCACCGTCCACCTGGAACGCTCCCCGAAGCGGTTTACCTACGTGATTAACGAGCGCCCGGTATTCATACGCGGCTCGTCGTATATGCCGGGATTATATCTTTCCGAGTGGGATGCCGAACGGTTGGGGCGGGATGTGACCCTGGCGAAAGAGGCGAATCTCAATCTGCTGCGGGTGCATGTGCATATCGCGCCGCCGGAACTATACGACCAATGCAACCGGGTCGGAATGCTGGTCTTCCAGGATTTTGAACTCAACTGGACCCAGGACGACTCGCCCGAATTTGAAGCCCGCGCTATCACCATGCAGCGCGACATGCTTGATCTCTTGGGGAATCATCCGGCGGTCATCTCGTGGGCGTGCCATAATGAGCCGACGATGGTCTATAGCCATCGTCGCAACCTTGAAGTCCGCCCTGACCCGGCGCTCTACACTGATGCCTGCCAGCATGACCCGACCCGACCGGTCTTTATCTGCTCCGGGCAGATTCCCGACGACTGGCAGCGGGCAGGCGACATCCACACTTATTACGGCGCGATCTGGTCATCACGCTATACCGATATTTATGGGCATACCTTCCTGCTCAACACCGAGTTCGGTTTTGAAGCCCCCGCCGCCGTTGATACCCTGCGCCAGTACCCGGAAGTCTGGGAGCGTCTGGAACACCTGGAAAACCAGATTGGGGAATTATGGCAGTATCAGGCGGAACTGGTCGGTTATCAAGTAGAGTATTTACGCCGCCTGCGGGCATCCGGCTGTGGTGGGTATATTCACTTCTGGCTGACTGACCTCGTGCCGCAAGTGGGCTGTGGTGTGCTGGACTCGGCCCGGCGACCAAAAGGTGGCTACGCTGCCCTGCGCGACGCCTCTCCCCCGCTGCATGTCGCACTGGTGTACAACCACCGTCGCCCGGTGGCGCTGTGGGTTTTCAACGATACGCCCCAGGCTTACCCGGCGGCGCAACTCACCTGGGCGGTGCTGGACGCAAGCGGGCAACCCCTGGCACACGGCACACGCCCGGTTTCGCTGATAGCTAACCAGTCGCAGTGGTTGGTGGATGTGAACTGGCAGACCGCGTCCCGGCAGATCGAACAGGTGAGTTTGTCACTGGTAGATACTGTAACCGGGGCAGTCCTGGCCGAAAACCGCTATGACCACCCCTTCCGTCCGGCGCACCGCCCACGCGGGTATCCCTGGAAATTCGACCCATTCCTGGGAACAAAGGTGTTTGACCGCCCGGATGCGCCCAGCTTGGCCGATCACAATGTCAACCCCGTTTTCCGGTTGATCCCCCTTGAACTGCGCCATAAGGTAGCGGAATGGGCGCTGCGTCAGCGTTTCCCGGATTGGATGCTTTCAGGCATCGCCACCATTGCCGATTGGCTGTTGTAAATTTCCCTGTATACACTTCAAATGATAGGGGGCGGGATAAAGTCACCTCGTTAAAGAGGGGCGAGTCGTCAGTTTTCAGTCATCAGTGGTCAGAAAAGGACAGAGCAGAGCTCACGATCCATGACTTCCACGCTTTATTTCATTCTCGAAAAGTGCCGCGTTTAATCCGAAAACTGACCACTGAAAACAAGCGTTCCTTTTGGGAGTCCTGTGCATTTATCATGGCCTTATTTCACACGAAGCGTAGTATGCCCAATTGAACCCCTCATATGAATGCTGAGTAAGAACTACGGATTATATTGCCCCCGCCCAAAGAGTATAATGCTCCCGGTTAAGCGCGGCCTCACCGTTTTCTGATGATTTTCTAACGCGACGGTGTTAGTCTCATCGCGCTCATGTGTGGAGAGGAGAACGTGAATGATCGAAGTCCAGGATTTAACGAAGCAATATGGCGCGGTAGAAGCGGTGAAGGGCATTTCGTTTACCGCCAACCCCGGCCAGGTGACGGGGTTCCTGGGGCCGAACGGCGCAGGGAAAACCACAACCATGCGGATGTTGACCGGATTCTTGCCCCCGACGAGCGGCCAGGCAAAAGTCGCGGGCTATCACGTATTCGATCAGAGTATGCAGGTGCGCCAGCATGTCGGCTATCTACCGGAGAGTGTCCCGCTGTACCGAGATATGACGACCCTCGGCTACCTGATGTACATCGCGGAGATTCGGGGGGTTAAACAGCGGCGGGATAGAGCGATGGATGTGCTGGAACGGGTCGGCCTGACCCACCGGGCGAACAGCCATATCCGGGCGCTCTCCAAAGGGATGCGGCAGCGCGTGGGACTGGCGCAGGCCCTCATCCATGACCCGGAAGTGCTGATTCTGGATGAGCCAACCATCGGTCTTGACCCGCTTCAGGTGATGGAACTACGTGAACTCGTGCGCGACCTGGGACACGATCACACCGTCCTGTTCAGCACCCATATCCTTTCCGAAGCTGAACAGGTCTGCGACAAGGTGGTGATTATCCACCAGGGGAACATCGTCGCCCAGGGCGCACCGCTGGAACTGCGTACCCACCTGGAACGCGGCGGGCGCATTCTGGTGCGCGTGGATACACCAATAGACACGGTGCTGGCTGCCATTAGCAACCTGCCAGAAGTCGGCGCGGCGGAAGCGACGGGTGACAGCATCATTGTCACGCCCAACTCGGCGGCGCTAGACCCGCGCCCGGCGATTGCTCGCGCAGTGGTCGAACAAGGCTGGAACCTGATGGAACTACGTCCGGCAGCGGTCAACCTGGAAGAAATTTTCCTGGAATTGACCCGCGCCGACCAACCTATCGAAGCCGGCGATAGCGCAGATGATGATCCCTCGGATGAGTTTTCAAATGAAGCGGAGGCGCTCGATGCGTAAAATCTTTGCCGTATTCAAGCGCGAATTGGGGCTGTATTTCCGGTCTCCGGTGGCTTATGCCATCGCCTTCGCGTTGTTGTTATTTTTCGGATTCTGGTTTAGTAACCGGGTGAGCCAGTTCAACCAGGCGCAGTACCCCGCGAACTTTGTCAATAACATCCCGAATATGCTAACCTTCCTCATGTTCCTGGTCGCGCCCCTACTTACCATGCGACTGCTAGCTGAAGAAACTCGCGAAGGCACGCTGGAAACCCTGATGACGCTGCCCATCCGCGAGTCACAGTTCATCATCGGGAAATTCCTGGCGGTGTGGGCCTATTACACCGTAATCCTGCTCCTCACGGTGGTGTATCACTGGATCGTTACCCGCATCGGTATCCCTGACCTGGGGCGGATTTTCGGCCTGTACTTTGGCGCGTGGTTGTATGGCGGTGCGGTGCTGGCTGTAGCGATGATTTGGTCAGCTGTAACCGAAGACCAGATTGTAGCGGCCTTCCTAGGTGCAGCCACTATTCTCATGCTGGTGCTGGTGGAACTGGCGGCAGGGTGGCTTGGTAGCCTGCCCGACCAGGGGAACGCAACCTGGTTGGTGGACTTCGTGCGTGAGATTGGCCTGAGCGCCCATTACGACGCTACCATGGCTGTCGGAGTGATCCGTGCCGAGGATGTTCTGTATTTCGTCTTTTTAATTATCGCGGCGTTGTTTATCACGACGCGCATTGTAGAAGTCAGGCGGTGGCGCTCATGACCCAGCAGACTCCCAATTCAACCAATTCAGAGCCGGAAGTTTTTATTCCTTCCTCGTTTATGTTGATTCTGGCGGGGCTGGGGCTAATCGTGGCGCTGGTCGTCAAACTCACGCAACCGGAATTCGGTGTTGTCGGCTGGGGTGGGTTAGGGCTGGCGGGGCTGGCGCTGCTGGCCTGGGTACTGCTGGACCCGGCACAAGCGAAAGCGATTCTGACCGGGCGCACCGCCAAGTACGGCGGCACGACGGTGGTGGTGACGGTGGTGTTTATCGGCGCGTTGGTCGCCATCTACGCCATCGTCAAACAGCAAAGCTGGCGACTTGACCTGACGCAACTGGACTTCTTCTCGCTCAATGACCAGAACCGGGCAGTGATTGAAGGGCTGGCGATTGACCCGAATGCACCGGATATACGTATCCTGGCGTTTTACGGTACGGCGCAGGCCGGGCAGCGCGACCAGGACTCCGTCCTGTTCGATGATTATGTCGCCGCCAGCCAGGGTAAGATCAGCTACGAATTCGTAGACCCGGATAAAAACCTGATTGAAGCGCAAGCCTATGATATTCAACGCGCTGGACAGCTTGCGGTAGTGCCATTGGACGCTGCTGGCGAGCCGGATACCGAAAACGCCGAACGGGTGGATTTCGTTAGCCAGGAAGAATTGACCAACGCGATTATCCGGGTAGCTGCTTCGGGTGACTTCCGCGCCTACTTCCTAGTGGTGCAGGATGGCCTGGGGCTGACCGATACGGGCGCAGGTGGCCTTTCCACCCTCAACGACAACCTCACCCAACGGCTGAACTGGACTTCCCAGGAAGTGAGTTTCTTCGATTTGACCGGCCCGGATAGCGCCGTCAATCTGAACGACCCGGCAGCCGATGGCGTGGTGTTGGTGGTCGTGGGTGGCAGCGCACCGCTGCCGGATAACCAGTTAAAAACGATAACGGACTACTTGGATGCTGGCGGGGATATGGTACTGTTCGCTTCACCCAGTAATGCCGATGGCTCGCTGAACCTGGCGACGGCGGATAATCTGAGCGAATACCTGTGGACTCACTACGGGCTGCTTATCAATAACGACGTGATCCTCGATACGACTCAGGCGTTCTCCAGTGGGTTAGAGCCGGTTGCCCAGGACTTCAACCAGAACCACTTTATCACCGGCATTCTGGCAGGCGTTGACCAACCGCGCATGGTGTTTGAAGTGCCGCATACGATTGACATCGCGCCGACCCTGCCGGACAACGTCACCGTGACCGAACTAGCGCGTACCAGCGCCGGTTCTTACGACAAAACCGATATGGTTGCACTGGCGAATGGTGATTTCCAGCAGACCGAAGCGGACGCCACCGGGCCTTTCGTGGTATTGGCGGCGGCGGAAAACACCGCCACCGGGTCGCGGATTGTGGTGTTCAGCAGCATGTTTGCGGCCACCAACCAGTACGAAGACCTGCGGGCGCTGAACGTGTTTAATGCGGACATCGCACTGCGGAGTCTGGCGTGGGCGACGAATTTTGACCAATTTATCACTCAGGTGCCCCAGGTGACGACCCAGACCCGCCCGGAAGACACGCCGATTTTCGTTGACCAGCAGACCAGTTGGATGATTAACTTTATCGTGATTATTCTGCTGCCGTTTGGCGTGCTGGGGTTAGGCATCCTGGTGTGGTGGAATAACCGCGAACGCAGCTTTTAAAGGAGACAAACGTAATGCGCTTGAATCGGGGAACGCTTATTTTGCTGCTGGTCAGCCTGGTGATTATCGTGGTGGTGGGGTTGCTGGGGAGCCAGCCACCGGAAACAGCGGTAACACCCACCCCAACCGGCGCGGGCGCGGGCGCGTTGTTCCCGGCTATCGCCGATACCGAAAACCAGAACACCATCAACCGCTTTGAAGTGACAAACAACGAAACGGGCGAACACACGATTCTGACCAAAGGGGAGGATGGCATCTGGACGATTGCGGAGGCTTCATTTCCGCAGGAACTGGATACCGATCAGCTAAAGGCCGTCGGTTCGATGAGCGTGATGGCGAGTCTGGAAGCCTTCCAGCAGTTTTCGGTGGATGGCAGTCTGGCGGATTATGGGCTGGATAATCCAGCTTACACACTGGTGCTGACTGACGCCGACGGGGCCACCTATACCCTGCAAATCGGCCTGCAAAGCACCATCACGCAGCGGTTCTTCGTCCTGGTGAATGCTGATCCGGGGACGGTATATGTCCTGCCGCGCGACCTGGTGAGCGGGTTGACCAGTCTGGTCGCCCAGCCGCCCTATGTGGCTTCGCCGACGCCCACCGTGACGCCGACGCGCACGCCCAACCCGGTGAGCGAGGTTGACCAGACGGCGACGGCAACCGTGGAAATCGGCCTGTTCATAGACAGCCTGACGGCCACCGCCGAAGCCCAGATCACGCCCACACCGGCAGCGGAAATAACCGCAGAGGCAACAGTGGAGGCCACCGCAGAAGCAATGATGGAAGCGACGGCAGAGGCCACCGCCGCGCCCTGACCCGTTGAAAAACTCTCTTGACCAGTCCCCCGCCCTGTGCTACCATACAGGCATCAAGCAATGTGCCTGTGGCTCAGCGGATAGAGCATTTGCCTACGGAGCAAAGGGTCGGGGGTTCGAATCCCTCCAGGCACGCAACGATACACACCAGCGCCTAGCAATATGCTAGGCGTTTTGGATTCTCTTGACATCGTTGAGCAAACGCCCAGTATCAAAGCCACACAATACAGTACAATAGCGACAAAGTGATTTGTTTTGAGATTACTGATGCGAAAAACGGTACTGATGAGGTTACTGTTCATAATTGGGATAGTTATTGCCCTATTTATACAAGTCGCCAGTGCACAACCTCAGGGTGAACTGCCCCCGTATATCTACTATTTTGACCAATTGCACGGTGGTCTTGTTATTGAACGCGCTAATGGCTCAGACAGCCGCCTTATCAGCGATGTACAGAGTTCACCGAATTGGTCACCCAGCGGTAAATGGATGATTGCAGGTAACACAATCCTGAGTACGGATGGCAACCGAAGAGTTGATTACTCTCAGGATACCGAACACCTCTGGGCGAGAAACATACAGTGGGCACCCAATCAAGATATGTTGTTGATTGTCGAAGCAGATTGGCATAAGGGAAATATCCGAACGCAGATTTATGATGTGGAAAATCAGACGATCTTAGCCGACTCAACCGTGACCTATTGGGCCACTGATCCACCCTATCAATTTAGGTTGTACTGGGCAGCAAACGGCGAACGGGCTTACGTCTTTTGGTACGATCACTTAGTTACTCTTTATATGGATGGCCGGACTGAACTGCGAGTGAATGTATTTAGCCAAAGACACGGTTGGCCGTTCGATTTTTATCAGGGTCGGTTGTTGTATCGTTCCCTGGTAGCCGACTACCAGGATGGCATCATCATTCAGGATATGGACAGTGGTCAGTGGATTGAATTGGAAGATCAAGATGAAAGACCACCAAATCCATACACGGTTCGATGGAGTCCAACACTCGACTACGCTTTAATCTACGCCCGTTCCTGTGCCGATGACTCCTGTGCAGCGTGGTTGAGATTAGTGGATTGGAAGTCGGGCGAGATCACACCCGTGACACCAACAATACGCATCCAAGCATCATCATCGCCTGAATGTTCGTACACCTATACCTGCGCCGAATTGTGGTCACCCGGCGGCAACTTCGCAATACTGACAGATACGGACGATACCGTTTATTTATTGGATGTCAGGACGAAGGAAGTGCGCCAAATCGGGTCAGATGTATACCATTACCAGTGGACACCGATTGAACTACTGCTGATTAACTATTCCCGTCTGGGAAACCCCTACCTATACGATCCGACCACCAATCACGAAACCACGCTGGCACTGCCTGTGAATGCCCAGACCTACAACTTTTCCCTTTCACCTGATGGAACGCTGCTGGGATTAATCAGCGATCCGCCAACCATCATTAGCCTTGATGGCAATCTTGTTGCCCAGACCATGCCTCACAGTCATAGTACCCAGGCCTCCCAATTCCCCTGGAACTATGTGTGGCATCCCGGCCAACATTGGGCGATGGCAAATTATAATATTTCCTTTGCGGGTGGTGGTGTTGGCCCTGGTGCTGCCGTTGTTTTTGACCTTGCAAATACCGTGCGGCGTGAACTGCCTTCTGGTGGTGATGCAGGCTTTGTGCCGGATCGCGCCGTACCGTATCTCAATCCCGGCCAACCGGATTCGATAAAGAAAGACCCGATTTTTGTATTGCCATTGGCAGGAGGGTTGTCCGGTGTAGGTTGGCATCCGACTGACCCGGATCAGTTCGTCACCTATTCAACCGAATCGGGATTGACGTTCTGGACATTGGCCGATAACACGCCGGAAATCACCCGGCAGACGATGCCAACAGAACCCATTCCATTGCAATTTCCACAAGGTCTGAAGTTATTCTGGCTGCCAGAGAAGAATTTGGTCGCCTTTGAAGAGAAGGGAGTACTGCATTATGTAGATGCCATTACAGGGAGCAGTGCTTCAGTTACGAACATTGAGTATCCAATTCTGGTAGTGACTGATGAAGAGGTAACCATTCATTATGCTGTGTCTGATAGAGTTCTACGACTGGATACACATGACACCGCATTTACCTTCCGATCCTTTCTCACATCAAATCGAACGGCCTTTCTCGTTTCAGGAATCAATCCCGATGATAATATGCCCAATATACCCTACTACATTAACGCGCATACTGGTGGAATAACGCAATTGGCCGTGCAGGATGATTTCTTTTATACAGCAGACACTCAGGATAGTATCGCCACCCTGGGTTCCTTGTATAGCTGCTGTATTGAGGTCATCAACACCCGTACAGGGAATATGATAGATGAGTTTTACGGGACGGCCTTCAGCTTAGCACTTTCGTCGGATGGACGGCGGTTGGCGACGACCTCGTGGGGTATGGTGGCAATCTGGGATATGTCTGAATATGTCGGGGATGAATAAGGCTTTTTGAATGGAGTTTCTGCCCAAGCACCCGGTATGCCGCTGGACATGCCTTATACCTTCTGCGACACCTTGAAGCGGAGCGGGATGCCAACCAGCAGCCGTGTCTGCGCCTGGAGTGTGGGCAGCGCGACGAAGATCAGCGTGAGAATCGGCAGCAGCGGGAAACTGAGCAGGGTGAGGAAACGCTCACTGAGCGTCTGCGGGTGGGTGCGCGGCGGGCGCACGATGACATCCTGATACCAGAATATGATCCCCAGCACCACCACCAGGAAACCGGCTGCCGAGAGCAAAATGAACGTCGGGTATTCCAACAGCAGCGCCGGAGACTGAAGCACCTGATCCATCGGCGGGGCGACACGTGGATTGAGCAAAATTGGAAGCTGCGCCCCCACCGTCAGAATCACCCATCCCGCACCCGCCAGCAGAATGTCATGCGCGACTCGGAAGAGAATCTTAAACGACGTATGGAACTCGATTTCCGGGTGTTCCAGCATCTTGGCGACAATATAGCCGACCTCTTTACTCCCCCAGGCATGGCGCAGCGTCTGGGAGTAGCGGTTCTTAATCGCGCCCCACAAGGTTTCGCCCGTTGTCGCCGTCCCTGAAAACGGTAGGAACACCCGATCCAGCATCACCTGTCCGTCCCGCGCAAAATAGGCCTTGATGAACATGTGCCACTCATCGGCGATCACATCCCCATCCCAGTAACCGCTGCTATCCAGCAGGCGCAGACTCAGCGAGTACGAGGACATCGGCATGGGAATCCACCAGGGCGCGGCCAGATACGCCAGTTCAAACGCGCTGGAATAGGCATTCACGATACGCAGCAGCGGGTTAATCTCCCAGATATTACTGTGATAACGGATAGGCGCTTGCCAGAAGCGCAGCGAACGCTCCGGCGTGGTAGCGAACAAGTAAGTGAGGGCGTAGAAGTGGTTTTCGTGCCAGAGCGTGTCGGCATCCATCGTCGTGACCAGGATATGGTCAATGTTGTAGCCTTTTTCGTCCACCAGCTTGCGCTTGGCCCAGCGGCACGCCCAGGCCTGATTCGCGGACTTGCACTGCATCTCCCCCGGCAGCCCGCGCGGGTGTACCGTGAAATAGATATGGGCGAAACGATCCTGGTACAGGGCTTGTAGATGCTTGGCCTTTTCGACACACCCCTCTTCCCCGGCCTCCATCGCCAGCATAATCGTCATGCGCCGGTCAGCCTGGTATTGGATGGCAAGGCGATCCAGCGTTTTCTGGAGGATTTCGACGGGTTCTTTGTAGTTGGGGACGATGACAACGTGATGCACATCGTCCCAAGCGAGGACATCCGGCCCGGCCTGTTCCAGGTAGCGGGCGTGCCAGTCCACCACTTCCCACTGGCTGATGAGACGCAGGCCGCGTACATTGGCGATGCCAGCGAACAAGAAACGCAGCGCCGAGTAAAACCCCAGGAGCGCCGCCAGCAGCAGGACGATATTGGGGAAAGCGATGGCACTGGCAATCGAAAAAAACAGCGCAATCCACGCCAGACATCCGGGGATACCATCTAAGGTGCGTTCGGGGATGGCAGGTGGCGGAGTCCCGGCCCACACGGAGCGCCCTACGCCAATTTGTGCATTGTTACGACGTTGATTCCCCGATTGATAGGGCACGTTTTTTTCCTGCCTATTTCCGGTCACAAGCCTCACAAGGATACCACATCCCGCCGGTATCCCTCAATTGTTTTCGCCGGTTTGATGGGTTCAGGAGGATACCTAATTCCAATCCGGGGGATTATTTTGCAACCGCCAGCGCCACCCTACCGGATAACCGAGCATTTTAGCCACATCCCCCACTACCCGGATCACCGGCACGAGCAGGGCAGCAGCCAGCCAGTTCCCCGCCGAGGTGCGACCAGCACGCCGCAGTACTACTGGCAAGCGGCGGTACGGCTGGTACAGGTAAACAATCGCGCCCGGCAGATACAACCCCCATAACAGCGGATGCACCAACGCGCCCAGCAGCAGCACCGCCGGGAACACCGCCAGATAGGTGATATAGCGGATAGCGTGCCGTTTGCGCCACAAGTCGGCTTTGCCATCGCCGCGTGCATAGCGGTAATACTGCTTGAAGAAGGCCGATAGCGACGTGCGCGGGCGAAAGTGGGCTACTGCATCCGGGGCGAAGGCGAAGGCTCCGGCAGTCGCTTTCAGACGTAAATCGAAGATCAAATCCTCGCAGTAGTCCAGCCATTCAGGATAACCGCCGACACCCACCCAGGCGGTTTTACGGAAGGCCACGCTGCGGCTGCTCGGCAGGAAGGTCGCCGCGTCAATTTCATCCACCAGCGGCAGCACCGTCGCGCCCATCGCTACCTCAAACACTGTATCCGCTTCCGCCAGGAAGAACCCACCGACCACATTTACATCTGAGTCGTCTAATAGCGGCTGAGTCAGGTGTTCCAGCCAGGTCGCTTCCAGCACGACTCCGGCATCCGTCGTGGCGATGATGTCCCCCTGCGCGGCGGCAATCGCCTGGTTGCGCCCGGCGCTGATGTTGCAACCCGGTTCAACTAACAGGCGCAGCGGCAGCCGGTCAGCATATCCCTGAATCGTGGCGGGCGTGGCGTCGGTGCTGCCACCATCCACCATCACGATTTCGTCGGGCTGGCGTGTCTGCCGGAGCAATGAATCCATCAGGCGGTGGATGTTGTCCCCTTCGTTGAGAACAGTGGCAATCAGCGTAATCATAATGGGCGGTATTCCTGCGTGTCGGATAGTCCGCGCCAGTATACCAGCCCGCTAGGCGAAATCCTACCGGGTCGCCTCCCTCACCGTACAGCAAACGCCCCCCAATCGCATGTTTCCCCGCGTATCCACATGCCCTACAATCTATCCAGCATCGCTACCGGCTCAACGAGGGGAATCTATGACGGCATCACGGACACGACCATCTCACCTGCGACGATTCGTCGCTCTGGTTTCGGGGTCGTATCTCCTGTTCATGGTGGTCTACTTGCTGGCGCGGCTGGTTTTTCAAGATCGAGTCTGGCCGGTGTCGCTACTGAACACGTTCGCCCACCTGCTCTTTCTACCGCTGCCAGTTTTGCTGGTGGCGGCACTGCTGGTACGCTCGCGGCAGGCAGTGCTGGCGTTGCTCCCGGTGCTGGCATTGGCTGGAGTCTGGTTCGGGCCGCGATTCCTGCCCAAAAACGTCCCTTCGGACGCTGTGCCGGTACTGCGGGTGATGACCAACAACGTCTGGCGGCTGAATCCCACCCCGAATCGTGTGGTGGACTTAATACGCGCCGAGAACCCGGATGTGGTCTTTTTGCAGGAAGTCCAACTCGATACCGACCAGGACACGTTCGCGGGGCTGGCAGCGGAATACCCTTACCGCAGCACGCTCATAGACGAAATGCGCCTGAGCATTTATGCGGCAGTCAATCTCACGCTGTCGAAATACCCGTTCATCTCGTCGGAGGAGGTTGACCTGGGTTTGCCCCCGTTGCCGCACATTTTCCGGGATGTGATCGAGGTACAGGGGCAACCGGTGGCACTCTATAACGTCCACCTCGTCGCGCCCTGGCAGCAACGGTCATTCACCAGTCATGACGCGACCTACTTCGCCCAGGTCGCGCTGGACTTTGATGACCGGGAGCGCAACCAGCAGCTTGACGCCCTGCTGAATCTGCTGGCGGACGAACCGTATCCCTATATTGTCGCCGGGGATTTTAACCTGAGCGATGTCAGCGTGACTTATTCGCGGGTGATGCCCTATCTTCATGACAGCTTTGCCGAAGCGGGTAACGGATTCGGAGGTAGCTGGCCGATGGTTGCCGCTTACGGTTGGTCGGGCTGGATTCCGGCCTTTATTCGGATGGACTACATCTGGCACAGCGCCGGACTGCAAGCCGTGAATGCCTGGCAGGGGACATTTGTGGGCAGTGACCATCGCCCGGTTCTGGCCGAATTCAGCCTGGACTCCTGACGGTTTGCAGCGGTCTACTCCACGCCGTAGCGCAGCGCCGGGTTGTCCTCGCGCTCAACCTCATCCAGGTTACGGACAGCGATCTCCCCATGTTCATAGAGGTATTCCACGTGCGCCCCAACTTCTTCCAGCGCCATCAGAATCTCGTAACCCTGCTTATCGGGATACATCGCCTTAGACATATCGCTGATGGTGATCGGCGCGTCCGCTGCCCGGATGATGTCCAACACCCGCTCCAGCTTACGCCGGTGGCTGGCGAAAATCTCTTCGATACGACTATACATATCGTAAATCGGGTCTTCATGCCCACCCAGCGCGACGCGCACCCCGCCGATGAGCCGCACCTGCGCCAGCGACTCCATATAATGCCCCAGGCCGGTATAGTGGGTGATGCTCTCCGGCGCTTGATGCGGCGTCGTGCGTGATAACACATGGTCGGCACTGAGGAACACATCTCCCAGGAGAATACATACCTGCCCTGGACAGTGGCCGGGGGTATGGAAGAAGCGCATCCCGTCCAGCGGCGTGCCGGTTTTCAGCGTGATGTCCACCGGCACGGAACGGACATGCTTTTTCGAGAAGCCGTACATTTCCATCAACGCGCCCCGTAGTTCCGGCTTAACCCCGGCGCGTTCCAGGTACACCCGCAGGTCTTTGGTGGCGACAATCACCCGCTCTTCGTAGGCCGTCAGCACCCGGCGGTCTATCGGATGAATACCCACCTGCGCCCCGGTCTGCTCGACCATGAAATCCACGCCGCCGAAATGGTCAATATGACCGTGTGTAATCAAGATACGCTGGATGTCGCCCACCTGGAACGGTTCGCCAAAGTCGTCGTGTACCGCCCGTATCCCAGCCAGCAGGTATTCGTTGCTGTTGCCATAACCTGAGCCGGTATCCACCAGCGTGATCGGCCCGGCATCAAAAATCAGGTAGCAGTAGGCGATGAACTGCGGGAATGCCTCCACCGGAATCCGATAAATCCGCGCCCCGGTACTGGAACGAAACTGTTCAATGGGTGGGAGTGAGGTCATAACGGGCTGCCTTTCTGTGTGTATATTTCAATTAAAACACACCTGGCAGGCTAAAACGAGAGTCCATCGGATCAAGAGAGGCGGTGAGTTATTGGGATGGCTCTGGCGTGCCGAACCACTCCGTTACGACTGCGGCGGCGGGTTTGGGCGTGTAATCACTGTGCCAGATGCCGAAATGATGTTCCCGGTTTTCGACATCCGGGCAGGCGGGCGACAGGCAGGTCGCATCCAGCGGGAAATCAAACGCCGTCCAGATCAACCACCCCGCCAGGTCTGCCGCTACTGCGGTTTCGATGATCGCCCGAATCTGTGCGGCCTGGTCAACTTCCGGCAGTGGGAAGGTGGGATAGCCAAATTCTTCCAGCAAAACAGGCCGGTCACTGGCAGCGCGAATCTCGTCAATACGCTGGCGCAGGTCGTCCGCGTCCCACCAGTGATGAAAACTGACGACATCCACATAGGGCGCGGGGGCGGCGGCATCGGTCAGCCACCCAGCGGTTATCAGATGGTTCGAGTCCAGGCGGCGTACCTGTTCTGTCACCGCCCCTACCCAATCCAGCACCTGCTGGCGCGGGAATTTCGCCAGAATCGCCCCGTCCCGCGTGCCGTAATCAATATCGCCCTCGTTACGCACATCCCACATGAGGATCGCCGCTTCATCGCGGTAACGCTCGACAATAAAGGCCGTTTGCGCCTGAGTATGCGCCGGGTTGGCGTACAGCGGGTGATCTACGAGGTCGGGGGTGTCGTTCAGCGTAAGGATAATCCGCAGGTCATGCGCCGCCGCCGCGTGAATCAGCCCATCCAGCCGGGTGAACACGTCCGCTACCGGCAATGCGCCGCTGCCAGGACAGCTAAACATCGGCTGATACCAGAGGAAGGTACGAATCGTATTCAGCCCTGCCGCCTGGAACAGCGCAAATTCGGCATCTATGGCGTCCAGGTCGGACTCGGTGAGGAAGCGCCGCCAGGGATAATATACCGGGAAGTAATTCACGCCCCGCACGGGAAAGCGTTCGCCGTTGACCGTGAAATGACCGTCTTGCAGTCGGGCGAATCCGGCGGTATCAGAAGGTTGGTACGGTGGCAGCGCGGCCAATGCTGTTTGCACTTCCGCGTCGGTACAGACAGCCAGCGGCGGCGCATCTCCCCGGACACTGATATACAGAATCGGGCCGTGCGTGAAGCGAAACACCATCCCCAGAATACCTAACAGGACGCCCAGGAGAATAAGCAGGAGGATAAAGACCAACCGGCGCGGCACAAGAAAACCGCGAAACCCGCGCTGCGGGACGATGCTCACCATCTCATCCTCACGCTCCGGGTTTGTAGGGCAGTGCCTCGATAGCCTCCGCCGCCGCAAAATCCTTATGCGAGAGCTTGTTCCCGGCGTCATGGGTGGTGAAGCGCACCGTCACCTTACGCCAGCCGATCAGCAAATCCGGGTGATGGTCGAGGCCTTCAGCAATCACGCCAACCGCAGTGGCAAACGCCAACCCCGCCATATAGGTTGGCATTTTGTAGGTTTTGGCGATGCCGTCGCCCTGCCTCTCCCAACCGGGCAGACGGACTAGCCGCTCCGCAATTTCCGTTTCTGTCGCGAGTGTGGTGGGCATTGGTTTACCTCCATGATTACTTGTCAGTCGGGCGAAATAAAAATCTACCCTTAAATTCGCTTCTCTGACCTCACCCCTACTCGCTACGCTCGTTTTCCCCTCTCCAAATTGGAGAGGGGAAGGAGAACCGCAGGTTCGGAAGGGGTGAGGTAAAGCATTAATGGGATTTTACGAATAGATATTACATTTATCACCGCCCGAAGAAGTAATATTCCAGGATGTCCCGCACAATCGGGGCAGCGACTTCTGACCCCTCGCCGGAGTTTTCCACGATCACGACAATAGCAACCTGTGGGTTTTCGCGGGGGGCATAGGCCGCGAACCAGGCGTGCGAGTTGGCGTCTGCCCGGCTGCCGTCCTGCGCTGTGCCGGTCTTGCCACAGACGCCAATGGTTTGCAGCGGCGAATTGCGGAACTGGTACTCCGCCGTGCCGGAACGCGCCGTCGTCACATTGCACAGCCCCTCGCGCACGGTATCCAGCACACCATCATGCAGCGTGACCCGTGCCATCGCGTCCGCTTGCAGAGTGTAACTGGGGGCTTCACCGAGGATGCCGACCTTTTGCACCAGTTGCGGGCGGTAGAACGTACCGCCGTTCGCCAGCGCCCCGAACCAGCGGACGACCTGAAGCGGCGTGACCTGCACTTCCCCCTGCCCGATGACGATGTTCGCCGCGTCGGAAAGCGTCCAGGGCAGCCCCAGGTTGACCTGCTTCCATTCCGGGTCGGGGATCAGGCCGGGCGATTCCTGAAGATCAGTCAGGCCAGTAGGTTCGCCAAAACCGAAGCGGTGCATGTAGTCCGGCAGGGTTTCCGGGTCAACCAGATTCATCTGGTAGCTCAATTCCCAGAAATATGGGTTACAGCTTTGCGTGAGCGCCTGCGAGAGATTCACCGTCCCATGTCCATCTGGTTTCCAGTCGGTGCGGACAAAATTTTCTTCCCGCGCCCAGATGCCGGTGCAGGTGTAACGCTGGTCAAGGGCATAAACACCACTGTCGGCGGCAGCCACCGCGCCCACCGTTTTCATGACCGAACCGAGCGGGTATAACCCCTGGGTAACGCGGTTCAACTGTGGGCGGCGCGGGTCTTCCTGCATCGCCGCAATCAACTGGTCAGCGGCCTGTCGCCCCCCCTGCGGGAACGGCGCGAAAATATTGTTATCAAATGCCGGGTAACTGACCATTGCCAGAATTGCGCCGGTGTGGACATCCATCATCACGGCGGCAGCCCCTTTTGACTCTTTGCCCCACCCTTCGGCGGCCTGGACATACGCTGACGCGAGTATCCGTTCAATCTCCGCCTGGAGGTCGGTGTCTATCGTCAGCCACACACTCTCAGAGGGCTGCGGCGCACTGCGGGCCAGTTCGCGCAGGACTTCACCCCGCTGCGACACCAGTTGCAGGCTCGCGCCCGGCGTCCCGCGCAGGGTTTCATCCCAACTCGCCTCGATACCGCTCTGGCCGAGGATGCTGTCCTGGTTGAATCCGGCGGCCAGCACCTCCGGCAGTTCATCCTCAGTGGGATAGCCCACTGTCCCCAGGATATGCGGCGCGACCAGCCCATTGATATAGCGCCGGGTCGCCTGACTGGTGAAGCGGGCAGCACAGGCCTCCTCCAACTGCGTGTGTGACTGCTCCCAGGTGGCCGGTTCAATCGTCCCAAGTGCCAGCAGCCAATCGGAGTCAGATTCATCGTAAATAGTTTGCAGCACCGCCGCATCTTTTTGCACCGCCGGAGCCAGGAAACCCAGGCAGGCCTCCCAGTTCGGGATTTCCTGTTTGACGGCGCTCACGGCCACGATACGCCCATTCTGGTCAGCCAGAATCTGGTCGTGAAGGTCGTAGATATTGGCGCGGCTGGGGCGGCTCAGGACTAAACGCAGTTGCCCGCCTGCCCGCATCTCCGGGAAAATATCCCCGGCGCTCCAATTCACCCGCCAATCATCCACTGCCGAATCCACGACCAGATGCAGTTCCCGGTTGGTGTCCGAAAATGTGCCGAGCAGGTTGGTGTCGAACGTCACCTCATAACCGAAAATCGCGCTATCGTCGCGTTCCCGGTAGAGGGTCGTGCCGGTGTAATCCAGGCTTTGCAGCGTCATGGTGTCGCCCGCCTCCTGGTAGAGACTGGCGAAACGCTCAAACGGGGTCGCTTCCCGGCTGGTGAAGGCCAGCAGGCTGTACATCGTCTCCAGGTCGCCCGCCTTCCATGCCTCCATAAACGCCAGCGCGGTACGCTGGGCATTATCCAGGCTAAAGGCCGGGGTACGGGGCAGTGAGGCCAGGGTCGGCAGCGGTTCAGCGGCAGGCTGCGCCGGACGGCAGGCCGCCAGCAGCAGCAAAAGAGCCAACCCTAAACCTGGAAGCATTCGTTTTATCACGTCTACACACCTTACAATGAATCGTTTTCAGTCGTCAGTTGTCAGTAGATAGGGTGTTGGCTTATGGGCCAATCCAGTACAAACAAGCAGGTTCTGTCGCAGGGCGATTGCATCCGATTTATTCTATACAAGACAGCTTTTTCTGACCCCTCCCCAGCCCTCCCCGCAAACGGGGAGGGAGTCGGTCAAGCAGAACCAACAAGTCTCCCCTGCTGGCGGGGGAGATTTAGAGGGGGTAAAAAAAGCGTACATAAATATGAATTTTCCATTTTGATGCGGTTGCCCTGCCACTGACAACTTTGACAGACACCACAAGGGGCAAGGCCACGCATTCCTGAACCTTGCCCCCCGGCTAATTGTTCTTTCTCTCTCTAGTATAGGCGCAAGCCGAAAAATCAGCCAGTATAACCCATTTCGCCTGATGAATTTCCGAAATTCACGCCTTGCTCGTGTATAATGAACGTATGGGATTCATTCGCCAACCACCGGCAGGACAAAAACTTCTGATGACTGAACACCACCAACTGAACATCGGCATTATCGGCGCGGGCGTGGCGGGCATGGCTGCTGCCTGGGATTGCGTCAACGCCGGGCATCATGTCACGCTCTACGAAGCGGAAGCGGGAGTCGGCGGGCTGGCGGCGGGCTTCCGTGACCCGTCCTGGGACTGGTCGCTGGAAAAATACTATCATCACTGGTTTGAAACCGACGCGGACATGCTCCAACTCATCGCAGAGATCGGCCAGAGTGACAAGGTACTGTTTCCCCGCCCCAAAACCAGCTATTGGATGGATGGCAAAATCGTTCGTTCGGAAATCTCGCTTTCCGCGCTGTTTTTGCCGATTTCGCCCCTCGCCAAACTGCGACTGGCGCTGGTGGGCGTGTACCTCAAACTCACCCGCAACTGGAAACCCCTGGAAAAAATCACGGCACACGAATGGTTCACCCGCTACCTGGGGACGGAAGCCTACAACAAGCTGTTCCGCCCACTGCTGATCGGCAAATTTGGCGAACGTTACCAGGAAGTCAATATGGCCTGGATGTGGGCGCGGATTTACAAACGCACGTTGAAACTAGGGACATTCCAGGGCGGTTTCCAGGCGTTCCTGAATGCGCTGGCGGACGCCATCCGCGAACGCGGCGCGGTCATCCACCTGAGTACACCGATTGAGGCTATCGGCCAGCAGGACGGCCAGCCCACCCTGACCGTGAACAGTGAAACACAGGTATTCGATAAAATCATCAGCACCGCCTCGCCGGGGTTCATGCTGCGGGCTGTACCCGGACTGCGGGAGACGCCCTACGGCCAGAAAATCGCCAACCTGAGCAGCATCGGCGCGGTCTGCGTGGTGCTGGCACTCAATAAGTCACTGCTGACGGACGGCACGTACTGGCTCAACCTGCCCGCGACAACGGCGGATAAACATGCGACACCGTTCCCGTTCCTGGCACTGGTCGAGCATACGAACTGGATGGACAAGGCCCACTATAACGGGGATGTCCTGGTATACTGTGGGGATTACATCCCGGCAGACCATGAGTATTTCCAGTTGAGCGAAGCTGCGCTGGCGGAACGGTTTATCAGCGTGCTGTCACAGTTTAACCCGGACTTCAAACCGGATTGGGTGCGGGCGCACTGGGTCTTTCGCGCTCCCTACGCCCAACCCGTACCAGGAATCAACCACAGTGAACACATCCCGGCCATCCAGACGCCGTTTCCCGGCCTGTACTGGGCCAGCATGAGTCAGGTGTACCCCTGGGATCGTGGCACCAACTACGCGGTGGAAATCGGGCGGTTGGCGGCGCAGCAGGCGTTGGCTTCAATATGAGCCAGCCATGAGGATGGATTGAACCCAGACGCCAGTTACGCGATACTTATAAGCAGTCGGTGGGCGTTTGTTCAATCAAAATACGAATGCGATCCGCATTTATGGATGATGTTCGACAATGCGCAGGTATTATTCCATAACCTGCTGACACGGCTTTTTCTGACAACCGATAACTGACGACTGATGACTAAATACTGATGCGGAAACTAAAACGACTGTTAAGTGCTGTGTTGATGATCGCCCTGCTCGCCGGGTTCGCCCCACCGGCCCAGCAGGCACTGGAAAACCTGGTTGAAATCGCGGTCAGCGCCGGATATGACGGCTACTTCCGGGAAGGCCACTGGCTGCCACTGCGCATCCAGGTAGACAATAACGGCGAGGACATTGAAGGGCAGCTCGTAGTACGCCCGGAAACCTCCATCAACGCCGTCAGCTCCACCTTCAGCACACCTGTCAGCCTGCCGAGCGGCACGCGCAAGACGGTTTATCTCTACATCGTCCCACGCAGCATCGCCAGTCGGGTTCGGGTCGAATTCATCGGGAATGATGATCTCGTCATGAGTTCACAGGAAGTCGCGCTGCGGGGTATCCAACCCCGCGACCAGCTTTATGTAGTGGTCAGTCAGGCCGCATCCGGCACGGTGGACTTAACCGGCGTCCGCGCCGGGAGCTACAGCGCCTTTCAAGCCAACTGGCAGGTAGACCATATCCCTGATAAGGTGATGGCGCTCGACTCGGTGGATGTCATGTTATTCAGCGACATAGACAGCGGCACGCTCACCAGTGGACAGCGGGAGGCAATTGCCGATTGGGTGGCGAATGGCGGGCATCTGATCGTCACGGGCGGCCCGAACTGGCAGGCTACCGCCGCCGGATTCACCGACCTGCTCCCCGTTATCCCGCAGGATAATCAGACCGTAGATAACCTGAACGTCCTCATGGACTGGTCAAAGCAGCGCCCGAACAGCCTGAACGGGCAAACTGTACTGACCAACAGCACGCTACAACCGGGGGGATGGTCGCTTGTCAACAGTGGCGGTTCCCCGCTGATTGCCCGGCGCGGGTACGGGGATGGCACCGTGGATTACCTGGCAGCCGACCCAAATATCCAACCACTCCGCAGTTGGGCCGGGCTGACCGATCTCTGGTTGGCACTGATTAGCTCCGTGAATCCGCATCCAAGCTGGGCGTATCCGATTACCGAATGGGATCAGGCCGCCACTGCCACCAATATCCTACCCGGCGTGAATCTGCTGCCGGATATTCTGCCGCTGCTGGGCTTTCTAACACTATACATCGTCCTCATCGGCCCGGTGAACTATGCCATCCTCAACCGCCTGAACCGCCGCGAACTGGCCTGGGCGACCATTCCCATCCTGATTGTCGTGTTCAGTGTGGTGGCGTGGACAATCGGGTTTAATTTGCGCGGCACGAATGTCACGTTCAGCCGGATCGCAGTGGTGCAGTCCTGGTCGGATGTCGAACAGGCGCAGGCGAAGACGCTCATCGGCCTGCTTTCGCCACGCCGCGCTCAATACAGTTTCACTCTGCCAGACGGCGAATTTTTACACCCGATTTCCCGGACAATTGATAATACCCTCATCGCGGGCAACCTGCAAAACAGCACTGATATTGCCGAAGGTGCGGTTTTCAGCGCCAACGATTTTTCGGTAGACGCCAGTTTCATCGCCAGCTTTTACAGTAGCGGGGCACTCCCGCGCCCGGAGATCAGCGGCAGCGCCCGATTATTGTATACAGATGACGGGCGACAGATGACGCTGCGCGGTTCAGTCCGCAACGACACCGACCAGACGCTTCATGACGCAGTGGTGCTGGCACGCGGCCAGACTTACCGGTTTACCGAACCGCTCGCCCCTGGCGAAATCGCTACATTTCAACTTACACTGCCCGGTGAAGACCTGCCATCTCCCGCGCCAATCGCTTATGCACCCGGCGGATTCACCACGTTATTCGGGTATCGAGCCTACCAGGATCGCACCGACCAGACCACCCGCGATATCCTGGGTGAAGCATTCCTGACAGATCGTGATGTGTTCCGGGGTGTTGGCAATTCGGTTGCCGAACAGGAAGCCTATCGCCGTCGCCTGTTCCTGGAAGCCCTCATGACCGACGCTTACGGCACAACCGGGCGCGGTGATCGTGCTTATTTGGCGGCCTGGGCGGACGGCGCACCGCTGGATATAACCGTCCCGGATACGGATTGGGGTTCAGTAGATACGACCCTTTACCTAACCGAACTGGAGATCGAATTCACCCCACCCACCCAGCAGGTTCTCATCACTGGCGATCAGTTCACCTGGGTTTCCCTCTCGAATGTCGGGGGCAATACCGATACACCGATTGGTCTCTCGCTGCAACCGGGTGATGAGACCGTTTTACGCTATACACCCTTGCCCGGACATGTGTTGGCGCAGGTAGATGAATTCACGATTGATATTGACCATAATTCCCGTACCGGACGGAACATGCCGATTGACCTGTGGAATTGGGATACCGGCGTATGGGAGACGATCCGGTTTATCAATACCAGCCAGCTAACGATTAACCACCCCACACCCTACCTGGGGCCGAATAATGCCGTTGAGGTGCGCATCGTGGCGGACGATGCTGGCGGCTTTGTGCGGATTCAGGATATGACAATTGAGCAGCGCGGGCGATTTTAGTTACAAAAATAAGTCGGGCAATCAAACCGGGTTGCCGCTACAGAGTCACAGTAAAATAGGGCGCACGGCGGTGCGCCTCAGGGCAGGAAAAAGGCAGGCAGGAGAATAAAGCACGTATGGAATTGATTATCGAAACTCAAAACCTGAAGAAACGCTACGGTAAATTTGACGCGGTGAGCGGTCTGTCACTGGAAGTGCCGGTTGGCTCGATATACGGGTTCGTGGGGCCGAATGGCGCGGGCAAAACCACCACCATGCGGATGCTCACGACACTCACCCGCCCTACCGAGGGGCAGGCCTGGGTCGCCGGTCATTCCGTGACGCAAGAACCGCGTGCAGTACGGCGGGCGATTGGCTACATGCCCGACGAGTTTGGCGTGTATGACGATATGCGCGTGTGGGAGTACCTGGATTTCTTTGCCGCCTGCTACGATATCCCCGAAAATACGCGCCGGGGGCTGATTGATGACCTGCTGGAGTTGGTTGACCTCAGCCACCGCCGCGACGATATGGTGGATAAACTCAGCCGGGGCATGAAACAGCGCCTGTCGCTGGCACGCACGCTGGCACATGACCCGCAGATTCTGATTTTAGATGAACCGGCCTCCGGGCTAGACCCCCGCGCCCGTGTTGAAATCCGGGAACTGCTGGTTGAACTCGCCAAAATGGGCAAAACGATTTTCTTCTCATCGCATATTTTGGCGGACGTGAGCGAAATCTGTACCCACATTGGCATCATCGAAGCTGGGCAAATGGTCGCCCAGGGCAACATGGATGACATGCGCAGCCAACTCATGCCCCACCGCGAGATTGTCGTGACCATCCGTGACCAGGAAGCAGCAGACCGGGTGAAATCGCTGGTCAGTGGCATGAATGGTGTCGTGAGCGCCAGCGTAATCGAGCCAAAAAGCGGGCGTTCGCGGGTGCGAATTGATTTCACAGGCGATGATGATGGCGTCGCGGCGCTCAACCAGGGATTACACACCGCCGGAATCGCCGTGTTGGGCTTCACGGAGGAAACGAAAGACCTGGAAGCCATGTTCATGCGCGTGACCAAAGGGATGGTGACGTAGGTTGACACCTTTACGAGTGCTGGTCGTTTGCACCGGGAATTCGTGCCGTTCACAGATGGGCGAGGCGCTCATCAACGCCCAACGCGGCGGGCAGTGGCAGGCCTTCAGCGCCGGGTCACACCCGGAGAAAGCCGTCAACCCGAATGCGCTGGCAGTGCTGGCCGAAACTGGCATTCAACACAAAGGGACGCCGCAGCATATTAACGAGTATATCGGTCAGGATTTTGATCTCGTCATCACCGTCTGCGACCATGCTGCCGAGGTCTGCCCGGTCTGGCCGGGACAAGGACGGCGCGAACATGTCAGTTTCCCCGACCCAGCGAACGCCACCGGCACGCCGGAGGAAGTTCTGGCGGTGTATCGTCAGGTGCGCGACGATATGGTGCGGCGGGTACTCCCGCTGCTAGACACCATAGCAGATGAAAGGATGTAACGGATGACTTCAGAGGATTCACACGATAAGACCCGGCTAGTGTTGCTGGTTTTCATCGCGGGTATCGTTGTCGGGCTGCTACTACGCGGCAACCTGCTGGGCGGCATCGGCGCGTGGAACAATAACAAGGTCGTGTTTGGCAATTTTCTGATTGGTTTTGGCAACAACATCCACACGCAAGGGTAAGGACGGCGCATGGCACAGGAAAGCATCCCTCTGCAAGAAATACACCTCACCGAAGAGACGGTTGACCCGCGTGAACAGCGGTTGGGACGGGCTGCCGCCGTGCTGCGCTGGGGCGCGATTGCCAATGGCGTTATCGTCGGGTTGATTCTCGTGCTGGCGCTGCTGGGTGGATCAGGGGCATTTTCCAACCTGTTCCCGACGCTCCACCAATTACTCCTGGGGCGCACCACCGGCGCGGACGATGCAGCCGTCGCCGGAGTCGCCTTGCTGGTGCAGTTGAATATCAGCGCCTTGCTGGTGCTGATGGTCGGCGTCGTCGCCCGTGAAATCTGGGGGATGATCGGCGCGTGGCTGCTGGTACTGGTCAATCTGGCAGGAGTGCTGGCACTAGGATTCACACCTGGACTGGTGACGATTGTGGCATCCTTCTGGGCGGGGTTGGTCGTCGGGCGTGACCTGCGGGCCTTCCGTCTGAACCCGGTGATGCTCAAGGAACTGCGCGGCAGGATGCGTGGGGCGCGGGCGTTTGTAGTGCTGACCGTCTACCTGGGACTGATGAGCGGATTCACCGCGCTCCTTTACCTGGCCTATACCCCGGCCAGTCGTGCCACCGGTTCGGCGGCGGCGGGTGAAGTCGGGCGGGTGCTGTTCATGGGGATTGTCGGCATTGAGTTGATGTTGATTATCTTCATCGCCCCGGCCTTCACAGCGGGCGCGATTACCGGTGAGCGCGAACGGCAGACCTACGACCTGCTGCAAACGACGCTGCTTTCCGGGCCATCCTTCGTCATCGGCAAACTAGAGTCGGCGCTGGCCTACGTGCTGCTGCTGCTGTTCGCCGCCATCCCGCTGCAAAGTATCGCCTTCCTATTCGGCGGCGTCACCGAATTGGAGATTATCATCTCGTTCGTTATTCTCACCGTAACGGGGATCGCGCTCGGTACAGTTGGGATTTTCTTCTCCGCCGTCGCCAACCGTACCTTAGCCGCTAGTGTCCGCACCTATACCACCACGTTGGTCGCCACATTTGCCGCGCCACTGGTCATCACCATTGTGGTAAATATCCTGACCGGCGGGTTTCGCACGGCATCCCCGGTGATCGAGGCGCTACTAACCTATATTGACGATCTCATGGTGAGTCTGAACCCGATTGCAACCGCCTTGACCACCCAGAGTCTACTCATTAATCAGCAGGAAGTCGGCTTCTGGGCACATACTCTTGCCAGCGATGGCAGCACGATTCCGCGAATCTCCCCCTGGATTTCCTTCAGCATCATCTACCTGGTGGTGGCGGCGGTGCTGGTCGTGCTGGCGATCCGCCGGATGCACCGGATCGAGGAGTAGCCGAAATCGAACATCTGGCGGCTTCCTGGGGTATGATAATCATAAAGCACCAATAAGAGGCAGTTCTGCATGGCAACACAGGTACGAACACAAGAACCCGGCATCATGCTTCACCAGACGGTACAGCGATGGGAGTCGCGGCGGCGCTGGCAGCGATTCGTTGCCCGATTGCCGTTCAGCCTGCTGCTCGCGCTGTTGGCAGGTGTGACGCTCGGCGTGGTGTCCCGCATCCGTCCGCTGCTGCTGCCGGATCAGCTTCTATTGGTGACAGTGGCTATCCTCGTAGCCAGCATCATCGGGTTATTCCTGCTGACCTTTTTCAGGGGGCGTACCACCCTGGACTCTGCCCGGCACTTTGATATTCAGTTTGGCCTACAGGAGCGCGTCTCTACGGCGCTCGAACTCTTGGAAGGGCGTATCCACACCCACGAGGCCTTGATTAACCACCAGCTACAGGATGCGACGGATCGTGCCCAGGGCGTGGCCTTCAAAGAAGAACTCCCAATGCAGTATAGCTGGCGACTGTGGGTGGCGGCGCTGCCGCTGCTGATCGCCTTTATCCTGCTGCTGATCCTGCCGAACCCCCAGGCGACGGCGATTTCCTCCATCACGGCGCGGCAGGCGGCGCTGGATGAGACGGTAGATGACCTCAAGGACATCACCGAGCAGATTGCCGCCGATACCACCCTCACCGATGAAGAACGGGCCGAGCTGCTTCAGGCGCTGCAAAACAGCCAGGACACCCTGGAACGCCCGGAAGTGACCACCGAGGAGGCCTTCGCCAGCCTGAGCGAAGCCGGATCGCAGTTACAGGAGCAGGCCGACTTATTCGACCAACAGGTGAACGCCGAACGTCAGGCACTGGAAAACGCCGCTGAGTCGCTGCGTAACCTGAACCCCGAAGATTCACAAACCCAGCAGGAGCAGCAGTCTGTTTCGGACATGCTCGACGCGCTGGCGGAGAACGCCGCGCAAATGTCCGAGGAGCAGCGCCAAAACGCGGCGAACGCCCTGCAACAGGCGGCGAATCAACTTTCCGCCACGAACCCGGAAGCCGCCCAACAGCTTGGACAGGCATCCCAGAGTTTGCGGCAGGGCGATACCCAGGCCGCCCAGCAGCAGTTGCAACAGGCCAGCGAACAACTACAACAGGATCAACAGCAGGCACAGCAGCAGGCGGAACTTGCCCAGCAATTGCAGGAAAGTTCGCAGCAGCTTCAACAGCAGGCACAGCAGCTTTCCCAGCAGGGACAGCCCGAACAAGGTGACCAACAGCAAAACAGCGCCAACCAACAAGGGAACGCACCTGAGAATCAGAACACCTCCGGCCAACCACAGCAGGCCAACCAACCTGGACAGGACGGCCAGCAGGGTGATCAGAACAACGAAAAAGGGGCAGCACAAAGCCTGCCTGGTCAGGGAGAAACTGGTCAATCCGGTGCGCCCCAGGACGGCCAAGGACAAGTACAGCAGCTTGACCCATCAGGCAGCCAGCAGGGCCAAAACCCCGGCAATGCGCCGGATGCCGTCGGCGCGTCCGCTGGCGATTCACCAGGAGGCGCAGGCAGTGAGGACGAAGGCATAGGACAGGGCAATACAATTCAGGGCAATAACAACCCCGATGGCACTGGTGAAGGGCAGTTTGAATCGATTTTCTCGCCACGTCGCATTGGCGGGCAGAGCGACGAGCAGATTATTCTGGAAGCGGACGCGAGTGATGCCCCCACCATAGAGGGCGAATTTGCCGAAAACGCACCAGGCGATGTCGCCGTTCCCTATAATCAGGTGTTCAGTGATTACAGCAATGCCGCGAACCGGGCGCTGGAAAGCGGTTATATCCCGCTTGGCCTGCGTGACGTGGTGCGCGATTATTTCGCGTCGCTTGAACCCGGCAGTGGGCAATGAGCATGAGTCGCATCTGTTCGTTTTTTGTACCAGTGCCACGCAATCACACTCAGCGGCAGCGCCAGGCACGGGACGAAGTTCCCCAGACTGAGTGCCAGCCCGATACTGACCAGGTTCACCGGCACCAGCAGCCAGGCCGGGGCGGTTCCCATCAGCGTCATCTGCGTGTAGAGCAACCCCAGCGGGTTCGCGATGATCGCACAGGCTTTGCCGATTTCCTTCGAGCGTTGCAACTGCCCGACCAGGAAAATGACCAGGGCGATGAGTCCCAAAACGCCCACCCACACGAGCAGCGTTGGACTATAGGGCGGGCGCAGGCTTTCGCCGGAAAGCCGCAGGAAGCTGAAAATACCAGTGGTCACGCTGGCGGAGTAGATCAGATTGGCATCGCCGCCGCGCAAATTCAGCCAGGTATTGACCCAATCAGGTCGCCACAGCAGCGGCAGTCCCCACAGCGCCGCCGTACAGGCCACCCATTTGAGCAGGGTGCGCCGGTCATGCCGCAGCCAGTCGGCCAGATGCCAGGGCAGCAGTACCAGCATGGTCTGAGGCTTCATCGTCAGCAGTGCGCCCAGGGCAGCGCCGCGCCAACCGGGGACGATCAGTCGTTCGGCACTCCAAAACAGCAGTTCCACCTGCCCCGCACTCAGTTCATGCAGGACAGGGAAGAAGAAAATCCACTTCCAGAAATCTTTGCGAAAGGCGAAGATCAGCAGGCCGACATTGACAACGCCCCACAGGATGAACATCAGCGGCATCGCGTCCGCGCCGGGCAGCGCCAGCGCCGCCCACAGATAGGTAAATGGGAACGGATAGCGATATAAGGGATTGCTGTACGGATCATGCCCGTTGAGGAGCAGCAGCCCGGCAAAATAGTTGATTGAAAAATCGTAAGCATTCATCGGCAGTGGTTCATTGACCGGTATCTACGTGAATAACCGCTATTATAGTAGAATCAACCTGCCGGGGAAAATTGAGATTAAAATGTTGAATCAAGGGAACGAGCACATGACCGACGCACCTGTGACAGACATTAACTTAGAAGAGTTCAGCCGCCTTGCCCAGGCCATTGAAGCCGAAGTCGGGCGCGTGATCGTCGGGCATCGGGAAGTGGTGCGCGGCGTGATGATCTGCATCCTGGCGGGGCGTCATGCGCTGCTGGAAGGCGTGCCAGGACTCGGCAAAACCATGCTGATTCGCTCCCTGGCCGACGCGCTTGACCTCAAGTTCGCCCGTATCCAGTTCACGCCGGACCTGATGCCTGCTGACATCACCGGCACGGACATCCTGGAAGATGATGAGAGCGGGCGCAAAGTCAAGCTGTTCCAGCCCGGCCCGGTGTTCGCTAACCTCGTGCTGGCTGACGAAATCAACCGCGCCACGCCCAAAACGCAGTCGGCGCTGCTGGAAGCCATGCAGGAGCAGACCGTCACCGTTGCCAACCGCAGCTACACGCTGGAGCCGCCGTTTTTCGTGCTGGCGACGCAGAACCCCCTAGAAATGGAAGGAACGTATCCCCTGCCGGAAGCGCAGCTTGACCGCTTTATGTTCAAGGTGAATGTCGAATATCCATCGGCGGACGAACTGGTGACGGTGATTGAACGCACTACGGGCGTCGAGTCACCCAAAGCCCGTAAGGCGGCGGATGGCAAAGAGATCGTGGCGATGGGACGGCTGGCGCTCAATACGCCGGTTGCCACCCATGTCAGCCAGTATGTCGCGAATCTGATTGTCGCCACCCATCCTGACAACGAACATGCACCACAAATGGTTCTTGACTATGTGCGTTACGGAGCCAGCCCACGTGGGGCGCAGGCGCTCATCATCGGCGCGAAGATTAACGCCCTGCTCGATGGGCGGTTCAATGTTTCATTCGATGACATCGCTGCTGTGGCGAAACTCGCGCTGCGTCACCGGCTGCTGCTCAACTTTGAGGGGTTGGCGGAGGGCATCAGCCCGGACAAAATTATCATGGAACTGCTGCGCGTCGTGCCGAAACCGGCATAGGCGTCCTGTATGCCGAGTTTGGCGGGCTGATAGCTGACCGATGACAGCTAAAAACTGACAACCGATGACTGAAAACTGACCTCTATGACCATCTCACTACAAGATATTACCCGTGACAATTGGCGCGAATGTATACGCCTCAAGGTGGCTGACGGCCAGGAGCGGTTCGTTGCGCCCAATATGTTCTCCCTGGCGGAATCGAAGTATGAGCCGGACTGTATTCCCACCGCGATCTATGACGATGAGACGATGGTCGGCTTCCTCATGTACCGGGCGGCGGATTACGGGTTGGCAAAAGTCTGGTGGATTGACCGGCTGATGGTCGGGGCGCAGTACCAGCGCCGGGGCTATGGCCGCGTCGGGATGGAACTGCTGCTGGAAAGGTTGCAGGCAACCCCCGGTTACGCGGCGGCATTGATTAGCTTCGTGCCGGGTAACGATGCCGCCCGCAACCTGTATGCCAGCCTGGGATTCACGGATACCGGCGAAATTGAAGATGGCGAGATCGTTTACCGGCTGCGGCTAGAGCGGTAACGGGGTAACGCTCTGGATGATATGTCTTGGAATCAATGATGATTCCCATTAAAGCAGCTTGAGTCGTCAGTTTTCAGCTATCAGTCGTCAGTAAAATCCTGGTCAAACGGATTGGGAGTGACATTGAGGGCTGTGGTTCATTTTGTTCATGGCTGCCTCCCAGCGTAGTGTAACCTTCACCGTCCACCAAATGGGGGCAGTCCAGAAAACTAACGACTGAAAACTGACCACTGAAAACTGGCTGCGCTTCGAGAATTGTGTATCACTTATCGTATCCTGAGTTCACAGCAGGTATGTAGGGCGAACATCATGGCCGACGAAAAACTGTTTGACGAAGCTACCCGGCGTAAACTGGAACAACTCATGCTGGTCGCCAGCCGGGTGCGGGCGGGCGCGATGAAAGGCGAACGCCGTTCGACCAAGCGTGGCACGAGCATTGAGTTTGCCGACTACCGTAATTACGTGCGCGGCGATGACTTGCGGCGGCTGGACTGGAACATCTACGCCCGGCTGGAACGCCCTTTTATCAAACTGTTGGAAGATGAGGAAGATTTAGCCGTCCACCTGCTGCTGGATGTCTCCGCCAGCATGGACTGGCCGCAGGAAGGCGAACGCGACCTGAATAAACTGCGGTTCGCGCAGCGCCTGTTCGCCGGGTTAGCCTATATTTCGCTGGCGACCAATGACCGTCTGGTGCTGGCGGGCGTGACCGATACGGGCGTGCAGCAGTTCGGGCCGGTGCGCGGGCGCGGTTACGGCCTGCGCATGATTCAATACGTGAGCGCCCTGAAAACTACCGGAATCCTCGACCTGAATCATGCGCTCAAACAGTACGCACTGCGGGCCAGTCGTCCGGGGCTGTGTTTCATCATCAGTGATATGTTCTCCCCTTCCGGCTACCAGGATGGCGTGAATGCCCTGCTGGCGAAGGGCTACGAGGTCGGCATTATTCACATCCTTTCACCCGATGAGGTTGACCCGCCGCTGGGGGGCGACCTGCGACTGGTGGACGTGGAAACCGGCGCGGCGCAGGAAGTCACGATTGACGGCGGGATGCGCGACCTGTATATCAGACGGCTGGAAGCGTGGCGCGAGGACATCCGGGCGGACTGTGTGAAACGCGGCGTGCATTATGTGGGCGTCACGACAGATACCCCCTGGGAAAAAGTGATTCTCTTCAACCTGCGGCGGCTGGGCGCGGTGCGGTAACGGAATAACCATGCCCCGGTTACGCAGCGACGGGTTTATCACGGGTTTTCTGCCTACCGGCGCGCTGAACGCGATGACCGACGTACCCGGCGTCCTGGTTGGTCAGGTGACACTGGTTTCCGGTGAAGGGCGGTTGCAGCCCGGCGCGGGGCCGATACGCACCGGGGTGACGGCGATTCTGCCGCACGGGGGCAACCTCTTCCGGGACAAAGTAGCGGCCAGCGTGCATACCATCAACGGCTATGGCAAGGCGCTGGGCTTCGAGCAAGTGCGCGAACGCGGCGTGATCGAAACGCCGATTCTCCTGACCAATACGCTCAGTGTGTGGCGGGTTGCCGACAACTTGGTGAGCTATATGCTGGACGATAACCCCGACATCGGCATCACGACCAGCACGATTAACCCGGTAGTGGGCGAATGTAATGACGGTTTTCTCAATGACATTCAGGGGCGGCACATCACGGCGGCGCACATCCGCCAGGCCATCGAAACAGCCAGCGCTGGCACCGTAGCCGAAGGGAATACCGGTGCGGGGACGGGCACAGCCTGTTACCAGTTCAAGGGCGGCATTGGGACGGCCTCGCGGCGGGCGCTGGATTTTATAGTGGGGGCGCTGGTACAGACCAACTTCGGCGGGCGGCGCGAACTGCGAGTCCTCGGTGTCCCGGTGGGGCAAGCACTCATAGCGGATTTGCTGCCGGAGCCAGGGCCGGGTTCGGTCATGGTCGTGCTGGCGACGGATGCCCCGCTGGATGCCCGGCAGTTAGGCCGGTTGGCACGCCGCGCGGGGCTGGGGCTGGCTCGCACCGGGACGGTTGGACATGATGGCAGCGGCGACTTTGTGATCGCATTCTCGACAGCCAGCTACCACCCCCACGACCCTGCCCAGGTGGTCACAACCGCCCCGCGTTTCAATGAGACGGGTATGGCGATTAATACGCTGTTTGCCGCTGTGGTGGAAGCGGTGGAAGAATCGGTACTCAACGCGCTGACCGCCGCCGAAACAATGACTGGGCGCGATGGCAACACGCTCCACGCCCTGCCTTACGACCGGCTCACGGCACTTCTACGACGATACGGCGGGTAAGGAATCGACTTCGTTCTGCTTGCATCGCCGGTAACGACAACTCTATCACCCCAACCTCTTCACTAACCGCGCCTTTTCCTTCTCCCTGAAACCACCTTATAATACTTGGTGTGGAGCGGCTTTGCCCCCGTACCTGAAAAATGACAGCGAACCCCTGATAACCAACCAGCAGCGAGGCGTAACCACTTGGCGACAGTCACCCAAATCATTCAGCGGCGGAAACGACGGCAGGCACGGCGCAAGGCACGCGTCGGACGTGGGCGCTGGTTCGGCCTGGCATTGGCGCTGCTGGTGCTGGTGCTGCTGGTCATCCCGATGGGCGTGGCGGTTGGTGGGGCGCTGCTGGTCTACCAAACAGCGGTGCGTAACCTCCCCCTCCCCCAGGATACCGTCGAGGCCGCCACGGCTGCCGGGCGCACGCAGTTGTATGACCGCAGCGGACAAACGCTGCTGTTCACGGCGGAGGGTGTGCCGGGCAGCGGCGTCTGGGTGACGCTGGATGACCTGCCGCCCTATGTAGCTGAAGCGACGCGCATGATGGAAGACCCGGATTTCCTGACGGCGACGCGCTTCCAGGCCATCACGACCTTCAGCAAACTATGGGATAACCTGCTCAACGGCCCGCTGCCGCCTGACCCATCCCTGACAGCGCGGCTGGTGCGCAACATCATCGCGCCACCCGGTGAGTTCTCCACTATCGAAAGCCGGGGACGCGAAATTGCCCTGACCGCCGAAATCAACCGGCGTTATTCCCCGGAAGCCATCCTCGAATGGCATTTGAACACCAACAATTATGGCAACCAGACGTTCGGCATCGAATCCGCTGCACAGGTCTACCTGGGCAAACACGCCGCCGACCTCACGTTGGATGAAGCGGCGCTGCTGGCGGCCATCCCGCCCGCCGTGCAGTACAATCCATTTGATAACGAAATCGCGGCGCGGGGGCGGCAGCGTGACCTGCTGCGTCTGCTCCAAGTGAACGGGTACATCACGACGGACGAATACGAGCGGGCATTTTCCACCCAAACCGCCATCCAGTCCGGCGCGGGACAGCCCTACCAGATTGCGCCGGAGTTTGCGGCGTATGCCCGACGGCAGGCACAGGACATCCTCGATAACCTGGGGCGCGACGGGGAACAGTTGGTGGCGCGTGGTGGCGTGAAGATCATCACGTCGCTCGACCTCGACCTGTATTATCAGTCGGAATGTGCCTTGCGGATTCACCTTTCCCGCCTGACCGGGACGCCGACTTCCAGCACGACCCTGACGAATGGTATCTGCCAGAGCGCGGCCTATCTGCCACAAGTCACGGAATCGCCGGGGATCAATCCCCCGAATAACGGTGGCATCGCCATCATTGACGTGGGGACGGGCGAGATTAAGAGCCTCGTTGGGCCGGTCACGGCGCTGGCCTACCAGCCCGGCCCCACGCTGGGACCGTTCGTTTACTTCACCGGCTTTGTGAACGCCCTTTATAACCCGGCGACAATGGTGCTGGACATCCCGCGCACTTTCCCCGGCAGTATTGAAGGGCTGATCTACACGCCCACTAACCCGGATGGACGTTTCTGGGGGCCGCTCAACCTGCGGGACGCGATGGGCGCGGGGCTGCTGCCGCCTGCCGTGCAGGTCGCCCGTACCGAGGGACTGGATAGTATGCTGGCGCTGGCGCACCGCATCGGGCTGAACAGCCTGAGCGAAAACACCAATTATGACCTGTCGCTGTTGGAACGCGGCGGCGAAGTCTCCCTGCTCGATACGGCCTACGCCTATTCGGTATTCGCCTCAATGGGGCAGATGCGCGGCGTGCCGGTGACTCCGGTAGGGCAGAACTACCGCCAGCGCAGCCCCACCGCCGTCCTGCGGATTGAGGATACCGCTGGAAACGTGCTGTGGGAGTATACGCCGGAACAGGTACGGCTGAATCAGGTCGGTATCTTCCCCGGTGAACTCGGCTATCTGGTAAATGACATCCTGGCGGATAGCCAAACCCGCCGCCCGATCCTGGGCGAGAACAACCCCCTGGAACTGCCCCGCCCGGTAGCGGTGGTCAACGGCCTGACGAGTGACCGGGTAGACGACTGGACAATCGGTTACACGCCGCATCTGGTCGTCGCAACCCACTTAGACCGGTTAGACCGCGCCCCGCTGACCCTGGATACCTACGGCATGAACGGCACAGCCGCCGTGTGGCGGGCGGTGCTGGAATATGCCAACGTCCGCGACAGTCTCCCGGCAGACACCTGGGAACGCCCGAATGGCGTGGTCGAACTGACCATCTGCCAGCGTTCCGGCCTGCTGCCCAACGGCCACTGTGACACGCGGCGCGAGGTGTTCCTGGCGGCGGCGCAGCCCACCACCATAGATACTTACTGGCAGGCGGTCAAAGTCAACAGCCAGACCGGGCAGCGTGCCACTGCCAATACCCCAGCGGGCTTACAGGTCGAACGGGTGTATTTCATCCCACCGCCGGAGGCCGCCGACTGGTGGAAAGCCAACAATCTGCCGACTCCGCCGGAAGAATACGACACGGTGAGTCTGCCGGAACTGCTCGGCTCAGTGCAGATTCTGCAACCGCTGCGGCTGGCGTATGTGGGCGGCGTGGTGGATGTACGCGGCTCGCTCGACCCGACCAATATGCAGTATTACGTCCTGGCCTATGGACAAGGCCTGAACCCCGACCAGTGGATCCAGATCGGGGAACAGCACACCGACTTTTCGCGGGGGACAACCCTGGGCACCTGGGATACCGCCAGCCTGGATGGCCTGTATGCGCTGCGCCTGAGTGTCGTCCGCAATGACAATTCGGTCGAAACCAGCATTGTCGAGGTCACGGTGGATAACGTCCCGCCCCAGGTGACACTGACCGCCGGGGAGCCGGGGCAGGCCTTCCGCTGGCCGGATGATGCGACGATTCCGCTGGAAGCCCTGGTGCAGGATGTGAGCGTCACCAAAGTGGAGTTCTACCACAACGGCCAACTGCTCGGCACGGATACGGAATGGCCGTATGGCTTCACCTGGGACATCACCCGCACCGGGACAGAGACGTTTACCGCCGTCGCCTTCGACCAGGCCGGAAACAGTGGCAGCAGCGAAATCACGGTAGAAGTCGTGCGTGGCGGGGGGTAAGGCGAATGGGGTGGGGCAGGCTGGTCATCTTTCCACCTGCCTATCACTCAGCGTGATCCCCAGACTGATTTGCTTGGTTAAATTTGCGGTAGACTGATACAGGTCGAGTAGTTTCGGGGTGTTCGATGAGAATTCGCGCTTACTTTACTCTCGTGATATGTTGCTGCGCGGTACTGCTCTCGCCATTTGCTCATTCAGTCAGTGCCTGTAGCGGGCCACCACTAAGCATCGAAGGTATGTTGAGTCGGTCTGATTATGTTGTGAAAGCTCACGTTGTAGACGCGGATGAGCGTGGGATGAATACGATTGTCAGGGTTGAGAGTTATTTGGTTGGTGGTTCAGGGCCAGAACATCTCCTCTTAAAGCTTCAAAAACCTGTATTAACTCGCTATTATGTTGAAGGATTTTCTAATGGAGGGGATTGTCTTGGGTCGGGCGGATTTACACCACCAGGGATGAGTTTTTATGTGTTTATTAGGCGTGACATTGATGGTAGCTATGTTGATATGTCACCGTTATATGCTTTCCCACAAGCAGAATCAACAATCAGATTATACGTTGAAGCATACTCACAAGATAACCCCGGACCCGAACTTACCGACTTGACAGAATCTCAGTTTACAGAAGCCATTCAGCAACAAAGTGGGCAATTACCACAGATACTTGAGGAAGATACACCCTTTCCTCTAAAAGCACCCTTGAAAATCTATACGGAATCATCGGAATACCTGTTACCTGTTGATTGGCAAACTCCTATAGAAATTACGCCAGAAATGACTTCACTAGAAGCGTATCCATTATATTTAGAATTTTCATCACCCCATGATTGCTTAGAGGCTGATTGCCGAGTGATATATTCACCGGATGGATTAAGCATTGCCTTGATGAGAGATAATTACGAGATAACTCCCATTAGAAGTAACACCAGCGGCTACACAGTTACCGGGGGAGCAGCACTGTTTTCTCAGACATCTGATGCGATTGCGATATGGGATGCGTGCGAACTATCCATATACGACCTTGGGTATCCCCGCTTATTAAGCACTTTTTATAGTTTTGATAGGATTAACGGCATTACCCTGTCAGCAGAGGATTGTTCAACGGTTGCCGGTATCGCGGCTTGGAGTCCAGATGGGCGCTTGTTAGCATACGCAGATGACACGGGTATATGGCTATGGGATGTTTACACCGCAGATTCCCTGCCTGAACTTATGATCTCAAACCCGGATGCACAACTTATTCCGAATTACTTCACACCTTTAGGGCGTTTTCTGAACTACTCACAGGGAGCAGTGAATTATCATCTTGACCTGGTTTCTGGTGAGATACTTCCAGATGGTGTCATGTCACCAGATGAACGCGTGCTTGTCAAGTTTGATACCAACGCAGATGCTTCTACTTTTCAAATCTGTTCTTTGACACCTTATCAGTGCATCAATCCACGTCCAATGCTCCTAAGAATTGGTGATGATGACCACGATCCTGACTTCAGGCTTTATTTCGACCTGAATGAAGTTAGTGCTGTTCAGTGGCAAGATGCTTCTCACTTTATTGTACTCGCTTGTGCGCCAGATGTTCCCAGCGATTGTGGAATAATCCAGTGGTCTGTCTATGGTGGCAATTGGATGAATGCGTTAAGTTTTGAGGGTCACGCATTTGCCTATGACCAACAAAACCGAGCCTTAGCCGTGCTGCAAGCTGGCAGCATTATAATGAATAACCAAGCTGGTTGGGGAATCAACGATATTGAAGTTGATACTGACCTGTGGTTTGATGAGACCATCATAGGCATAGAGTGGTTGCCATCACTGTTCTATTTTCACTGAGAATCAGGTTTTCGGGCGTACATCGGAGAACACCGGGACCGAGACCTTTACCGCCGTCGCCTTCGACCAGGCCGGGAACAACGGAAGCGGCGAAATCGCCGTCGAGGTCGTCCGGAGCGGGGGATAAGGCGCTGATCGTCGTCCCACGCTATTTTCAGAGGAGAAAAACATGATTCAAGTGCGCTGCCTGGTAGAGAACACGGCAAAAACCTCCAGCGGTTTCTGGGGCGAGCATGGTATGGCCTGGCACATTCAGACACCAGCCGGGCAGGTTTTGTTCGATACTGGTCAGAGTGGCGAGGTGCTGCTGCATAACGCAGCGCTGTTCGGGCTTGACCTCGCTCAGATTGACGCGCTGGCACTCAGTCACGCCCATTATGACCACACCGGCGGACTGCCGGAAATCCTCCAACATACCCGACCCGGCGTCCCGCTGTATGCCCATGCTGACCTGTTCCGGGAGCGGTTTTCCAAACATGGGGATGCGTTCGAGTCCATCGGGCTGCGGGTCGCCCGCGCCGACCTGGAAGCCCATAGTGAACTACGCCTGAGTACCGGCCCGGTTGAACTCCTGCCCGGCGTCTGGACAACTGGCGAGATCACAGACCGCACTTCATTCGAGGGGCGCAGCGCGAGCCATTTCATTCACACCGCTGATGGTTGGCAGCCCGACCCGTACTGCGACGACCTCTCCCTGGTGCTGGAAACCGGCGCGGGGTTGGTGGTACTGCTCGGCTGTGGTCACGCCGGGTTGCTCAACATTCTGGCACAGGTACGGGCGCATTTTGCGGGTGACATCATCGCGATTGCGGGCGGCACCCATCTCACCAGTGCGACGGATGACATGCTCCAGCAAGCAGTCGAAACACTGGCAGCAACCTACGGCACGCCGCGCATTTACCCCGGTCATTGCAGCGGTCACCGGGCGACTGTGGCGCTGGGGAGCGCGTTTGGCGACCAGGCACAGCCCTGCCCCGCCGGTATGGAGCTGTCGTTCGCCGAATAACCGGCGTCAGATACCGATTTCGCGCCAGCGGGCGATCACCGCGTCAATCGTTTCGGCCTCATTCAGATAGGTGGCGTCCAGTTCGTGAATCCCAGCAATCTGCCGCACCGCCCATTCGCGTTTAAGGTGGGCAATCGCCATCGCCCGTTCATTGGGGTTATGGTACCGTGCGCCTAAGAGCAGGTGCAGGCGGCGCAGCACGGCATCCAGCGTCACCACCAGGCAAACAATCGGGCCGGTGGCTTGCAGGCGCTCGGCATAGTCGGCGTGCAGGAGCGTTTGCCCGCCCACCCGCAGCACCACCCCGCGATACAACAGGACATCGCGCATCACTTCAGTTTCGAGGGTTTTCAGCCGCGCTTCGCCATAGCGACCCCGCAGGTCATCCAGCGACATCTCCGCCCGACTTTCCAGCAGCAAATCCACATTGACGAAGCGCATCCCCAGGCGTGCAGCTACCTGCTGGCCGATAGCCGGTTGGTTCGGGCCGGTGTAGCCTGTCAGAATCAGGTTGCGATCTACCGGAGAAAGCAAGATTACTGCCGCCAGTCCGGGAACAGGGTATCCAGCGCCGCCGGTAAATCCGCCAGGGTTGTCACCGTCGCGTCCGGCGTCACCAGACCATCCAGCAGCGACATCATGGGCCGGGGTTTATGCCATACCGCCGCCAGCCCAACGCCCTGCGCCCCCACGATGTCGGCGGAAAGACTATCTCCCACAAAAACCGCCTCATCCACCGTCACGCCCAGACAGCGCAGCGCCGCCTCGAAAATCGCCGGGTGCGGCTTTAGGTAGCCTATGTCCGCCGCTGAAAGACGGCAGTCCGGGAAATAGGGCAGCAGCCCATGAAATTCCATCTCGTAATCCCGCAGCCACATGGGTTGAGAGGCGTTGGTCACAATCGCAGTCTTGACCCCGGCATTCCGAATCTCGGTCAGCACGCGGAACGCATCCGGGAAAGCCGCTGTCCCCTCGATAGCGCCCCGTTCCATCGCCCGCAAACAGGCGTCGCTATCCAATTTACCAGCAGGAACCCCGGCGACCTCCGCCGCTTCAACCAGAATACGCCCCATGTGGGGCGCAACATAATTACTCCTGCCGTTTTCCCAGGCGATCTGATTTCGGCGGCGAAACTCATCAGCGAATGTCTCGGCGGCCAGTGTATATCCCTGCGATTCAATCCAGGTCCGCACCCGCTCCAGGAAGCGCGTTTCAAATTCAAACCAATCCTGGGTCACGCTGCCCCAATCCAGCAACGTGTCATCCAGATCAAACAGGATAGCCTTAAGGTGTTTTTTGTCAGCCACGCACTACGCTCCGGCACGCCAGGCCAGCAGAGCATGGTCGAGGCCTTGTTGCAGGCCAAACTTGGGCGACCACCCCAGTGATGTCTTAGCCTTATTACTGTTGAGCCGCAGTGTCATATTCAGCAGTTCCCGCTGGGTTTCGCTGGTACGGGATGGCGCCATCAGCCCGGTAATGTCACCCGGATGCGGCATCCCCAACTGGTCGGCCATGAGTCCGGCAAATTGCGTGCCGGAAGCGGTTCCATTGGCGACGTTATAAATTTCATCTACGGGTTGCTGTTCAGCGACCAACACCGCCGCCGCTGCCGCATCCACGGCGTACACCCAGCTCAACAGGCCGCTGCCCTGGTAGACATTCCGGCCAAAACGAAGGTCATCGGCCAGTGCCAGCGTCCCGTGACCGTCCGACCCATACAGGCAGCCCAGGCGCAGCACACTACCGGGAATGGCGGAATCCAGAACCGCCTGTTCAGCAGCCAGCGCCGCGCTCGCCAACGGCCCATGAAACGAATCGATTGTCTCAGTAACCTCGGCATCCCCGTGATCGCCATAGATGAAGCCGTAGGACAGCAGGATCACATATTTCACGCCGAGGGTGGCGGCGGCTTCCAACAGCGCCGGGACACCTTCAGTCAAAGATCGTTCCGCATACCCCCAGGGCGTATCCTTGCGGGGGAAGTCATTCCCAAGCTGTGGTAGGGCATGGATGACGACATCGGCCTCGGCAACCTGAACCATGCTCTTGAGCTCACCGGGCCGCAGCGGGTCGGAAAACGCGGGCAGGCCACCATCGGCGCGGACATGGACTGCGCCCTCCATGCCGGATGTTTGCCCGGTAACTCGGTGTCCTCGGCTGCCCAGTTGGCGGGTGAGTTCGCGGCCTATGTCGGTTGTCGCGCCGGTGATAAAAACGTTGCGGGTCGTTTGTTTAGTTGTGTCCATGATTTGCGATTTCTCTCGTGTGCAGGATTCAGCAGTTTTCACATTATGCCATTGAACCGCCATTTCCTCAATGCAAAGGGAATACCAGTTCAACCCTCACCCAACTGGTTGCCAGCCGCCCCTATACCATTTAGAATAAGCGGGTTGTATGAGGGCGATATATTGCGCCCACGAATGAATCATCGTGTGAATTTCCGTATTAAAGGACACCAGTATGACCGCATCATCACGTATTCAACTGGCCGCCAAAGGGCCAACCTTTTCCCGCACGATCCCCGGCCTGATGCGCCTCAACCAGTGGGGCATGACCAGCACCCAACTAGCAGACTGGATTCAGGGCTGCCTGGATATGGGCGTGACAACCTTCGACCACGCCGACATTTATGGTGGCTACACCTGCGAAGGATTGTTTGGGGAGGCACTGGCCGAACGTCCGTCACTGCGTAACCAGATCGAAATCGTGACCAAATGCGGCATCCAACTGGCTACCGCCGACAGCCCGAAACTCTATGACACCAGCGCGGCGTATATCATCGCCCATGCGGAAAACTCGCTGCGGCTGTTCCACACCGATCATATTGATCTGCTGCTCATCCACCGCCCCGACCCACTGATGGACGCGGCAGAGGTAGCCGGGGCGTTCAGCCAACTGCGACAGGCTGGCAAAGTACTGCATTTCGGCGTCTCGAACTTTATGCCGTTCCAGTTTGATCTACTGGAGTCCATGCTGGATTTCCCATTAGTCACCAACCAGCTTGAAATTTCCCCCCTGCACATGGACGCCCTGCATGATGGCACGCTGGACGGCTGCCAGCAGCGCCATATCGCCCCGATGGCCTGGTCACCACTGGGCGGTGGGCGGTTGTTCAACGGTGAGGATCAGCAGGCGAAGCGGGTACGGCATACGCTGGGCGAAGTCGGCGCGGCGCTGGGCGGCGCAGCACTTGACCAGGTCGCGCTGGCCTGGGTGATGGCGCATCCCTCACGGCCTCTGCCAGTGCTGGGTACAGGCAAACTGGAACGGGTGCGGGCGGCTGTTGAGGCGGAATCTTTGCAATTAACCCGTTCACAGTGGTTCGCCATCTGGGAGGCCTCCGCCGGGCGACGTGTGCCATGAAGGTGTATTCGGGGAATTGGATGATCCTCACAGCATTTTTTCGGAATATTGCGCTAATCCTGCTGGTGATATGCGCTGGTTGTGTGTCTACCAGTCAGGAAGCCGAAATGCTGTGGAATCACCCGCTACCTACCCCTGAGTTTATTGTCAGGATACACGAACCCGAAGCAATGCGTAGCGGCGCATATGATCTCTGTGTTGAAGTAGCTGAACACTATCTGTTTGAGCCGGGGAATGAGGGCGACGACATCTATCGAAATCTTCAGGAAACCATACGCCTTACTGTAGATGGTGAGGCTATAGAAGACATTCGTATTCTAAGTGATCTCCTGCTATTAGGACAATACGATGAAACGGGCGCTTATTTGGGATCACACGGCGGGGATGATTACATCTGTATTCAATCTTCCCGCTTTGCTGCCGGACTGCATCTGGTGATACTCGAACTGGAGTCAACTGCGGGTAAAAAATTCACCCACCGATGGGCGTTTCAAATACCCTGAGGAGTGCCGCGCTGCGCTCCCCTGAGTATGCACTATCTCCGAGTGTTAATCGCGCTGGCTGGCGGCGATGAAGTTCAGCAGCAGTGCCGCGATCATCCCCGGAATCCAGGCGGCCAATGTGAGCAGCAGCACAATCACAACCGTACCACAGCCCCGATCTAAAACGGCCAACGGTGGGAAAATGATGCACAGCAGTGCACGTCCACAGCCCATTCTGTTTTTTCACTCCTATACTTGCCGGATTACACTTCTGTATACGCACCGGCAGTATAAACCGTTGCACAGCCATCCTCAGGCACTCTGGACAAACTGGGTCGGCGTGGGTGTCACGCTGGGAAGCGGGGTTGGTGTAATCGTCGGTAAGCCCGGCGGTGTCTCTTCCTGAGTCGGCAGCGGCAGGGGCGTGGCTGTCGCCGGAGGGGGCGTATTCGTGGGTGCGGTAGTCACGGTGGGCAGCGGTGTAAACGTATCGGTTGGCGTCGGTGTAGGATTCAGGGCGCGAAGGACGCTTTCGTGCATGTAAGCGATTTCCAAACGGCGCGTACCGGGGTTGGAATCAATCAGATACCATTCACTTTCCGGCGAAGGCCGCCCAATCACGCAGACCTGGTCATTTTCAAACAGAGAAGTGACAATTGCGGCATTCAGGCTCGGCTGCTCGCGCACAATGGCGTTCGGGACGGATACTATAAATTCCTGGCATTCGGGAATCGGTGTCAAGGTCGCCCGCAGCGTGGCATGAACCGTTGGACGTCGGTTTTCTGCCGTCGCTGTACCGAGCAACTGCGCCTGCTGGGTCACTTCTTCCACGCCCATCCCGCCGGTGCGCACGAAGTTCTGCACGCCCAACCAGATATAGTATAGGCCGAACACCAGCGCCGCGCCCACCAGGAAAATCACCAGCGTGGGCGGGCCGCCACCACCGCGCCGGGACGAATACCGGGGATGTCTGCCCAGGGACATACGCAAAATCCTTTACCATCCGCCCATCTTGCCGTTCATTTTTAACAGCGAAGGCCGCCGCTGCCAAGTCCCGCATGGGAAACGGTGGTTTTCCGAAACATGCAATGGAGTTGTTAGGTGGAGTAAGTCGAGAAGCTCTTCCAGACCTGTATTCAAGAAGAGAGAAGGAGCCGGATGCTATTGTACCAATAAACGTGATATACAGTGGGCCTGGTATCCAAGTGAGTGTCCTGGTGAAGATACTTTTGGTGTGATATCAGATACCCAGCTATCGAGGATCAGCATGACCTAAACCGACAGAAGCGGCACGTCGGGTTAATGGTCGAGTAACCATATATGGCCTGCAGAATATCGAAACTCCCTAAAAGCAATAGTAATGGCAAAAAAAGCACTGGCTAATCTACTTCAATTTTTTAATGATCTCGACTAGTCGTTGTTCAAGCCAACAGCATTACAGGAAATACATTATATTAGCGAAAAGCGAACGGACACTGCAGTTCCCTCCTGAGGCTGCGAGTCTACCTTGATTGCACCACTATGTAGTTCAACCAGTCGCCTGGCTACCGTGAATCCCAATCCGGCACCTTGCTGTTCGTATAACTCCCGCCCGAATTGCATATAGGCACCCAGCATCTCGACTTCTTCATAAGACATGCCGCGACCTTCGTCACGGATCATAATCCGAAGTTGGTCTTCCTCACATTTTGATCGTACCAAGACAGGTGACCCCGGCTTGGAAAACTTAAAAGCATTGTCCATAAGTTCCTGAATAATCTTGCCCAGATCCTGCTCTGAAATGCGAAGCGCCAGGTTACACACATCAACCTGCAGGTCTTCCACACGATTGAATGCTTGTGCCCTTTCACGAGCAATAGTTGCAATAATCTTTCCACTATCTTTTACAAAATGACTCTGGGCAGCCTGCAAATCAGTTGGGTTCGCGTGGATGAGTTCCAATTGAGCGAGAATCAGGTAATTTTCGATCAGTTCCTCTAACCGCTTACCGGCATTCCTGATGTAGTGAGCACATTCCAATACTTCTTCTGGTGTACTCTTGCCTTGATCTATTTCAAGGAGGTTGGCATAGCCCGAGATGAGATGTAACGGCGTGCGAAGTTCATGAGGGAGCGCATAAAGAATGTTTTTTCGGAGTAAACGGAGTGTACTGTGGTGTTTTTCCTCTAGCACAGTTCGCTTATCTAACTGCACTTGTATTGCAGACAGAAGATCGCTGGGAGATACCGGCTTGGTGATGTAATCCTCTGCCCCATGTAACATGCCCTTGCGTAAAGTAGGCAAACGGTTTTCGGCTGTCAGAAAGATTACAGGTATCGTACTGGTTTTCGATAAGGCTCGAATATGCTCAAGCATCCCGAATCCATCCAGGTGTGGCATATAGATATCAGAAACAATCAGATCAGGCACATGCTCCTCAGCAAGCTGCGCTCCAGATACGCCATCGGAAGCGATAACTACGCTATACCCAGCATAATAAAGCGTATCCGAGAGAAAATCTCGCATATGCTTCTCATCATCCACTACCAGTATCTTCGCCACAATTTTTGCCTTGTTAAAATCATCAGTATAAGAAATTATAGAGTATATGCGAGTCATTGAAGTCTTAAGTTCGCGTGAAAATTCTATGAATCTAGCTCTAATCGTCTCTCATAACTTCTGAATTGGTGGGCTATTTTCTCAGTGCTGGCGATGCATACCGCTTTATGTCAGTAATCGTGGGCTAAATACAAAACGCTAAGGCATTTTATTGTTGGTCACCCTTTTCACTTTGAGGATTTGACAATAATCTTTGCACATCAAACGATGGTTTTGTGTGTTTCTTCTTGCCCGTTAGCTGTTGAGGAGCGTTTTAATCTGCCTGGAGAGAGTGAGTGTATCAAAGGGTTTGAGGAGAACGCCCGCCGCGCCCACCGCCGCAGCGCGTCCCTGATCCTCGTTTGAGAGATGCGCCGTTACCAGAATCACGGGGATATGGGTCGTGGCGGCCTGCTGCTTGAGCGCCGCACACACAGTATACCCATCCATGTCGTACATCCGAATATCGAGCAAAACCAGGTCGGGATGATGCCTGATAGCGAGTTCAAGCGCCTGTTCACCGCCGTTGGCCGAAAGCACCCGGTATCCGGCAAGCTCAAGCTGTGCCTCGACAATCTCCCGATTCATCCAGTCATCATCTACCAGTAACAAGAGTGGTGTTTGGATTTGGTCGATCAAAAAATCTCCCATGCGCGCGCTTGGGATGCCGATTAAAGCCGGGCGCGCACGCTACATTTGAATCTCCTAACCTGATTGTATTATATGTCATGCTGGACGATCATTCACGAAAGATCACTTTTTTGTAACATTCACAATACTGGTAGCAACACAGCCGCTTTGGGAGGGGATATCTCAATCTGGCCCGGAGTGGGACAGGGGTCTGATCCCCCTGTCCGTCTGGAATGCGCTTCTTCAAGGTGATGGCTGATCTACCGCCAACTGGGGGCATAGACCAGACCGCCATTGAGCCACAGGGCGTTCGGGCCAGGACTCAATGCCAACCGCCCACTGCTGAGATTGCGGTCATAGATTTCGCCGTAACTACCTGCTTCCCGAATCACCTGGGCCATAAAGTTGTTCGCCAACCCCAACCGTTCGCCTAAGCCCAGGGTGGGGTCGAGCAGGCGCGCCGTGCCAGGGCCGACACGGGCAAGATAATCCGCGTCGCCCTCTCCGGCTGCTCGTAGCAGGTCATCCACATTGGCGCTGGTCACACCCTCAATCTCCGCCGTGATGACCCCGAATACCGTCCAGGTGACAATATTGTTCCATTGATCGTCCCCATAGCGCACCACCGGCGCGAACGGTTCACGGGTATAAATTTCATCCCATACCTGATAAGACTCCGGTGAGGCGACACTCTGGCGCATCAGTTCCAATTCCATGCGCCCGTCGCTCATCGCATCACACTGTCCCTGCACAAATGCCTGAAGCGCCTGTTCGGATGTCGGAAATGAATCGATCTGGTAAAACAGCCCCCGGCGAGTCATTTCATAGTCGAGTTCTGCCGTCGTGGTTGAGTCTTCCGACTGGCAAATGGTCACACCATCCATGACATCCCAGGATTGAAAGAGGCTGTCACGGCGCGTCATGAAGGACTGCCCGTTATAAAAATTGGGCGGCCCGTAGGCGATTTGCGGCACAGTATCTTCGGAAAGAGTCCAGACAACATTGTGAAACAAGACATCAATTTCACCGGTCTGAAGCGCCGCCAATCCGTCCTCTGTGGTATACAGATTCGGGTTCATTGCAGAAGCGTCCCCCAGGACAGCTGCCGCCAGCGCCCGACAAAAATCAACATCAAAACCTTTAACTTCCCCGGTATTAGGGTCGAGGTAGCCAAAACCCGGTAAATCCTGGTTTAAGCCACAGTTGACTTCGCCTCGTGCCAAAATCGCGCTCAGGGTCGGGCCAGTCTCTGACTGAGTTTGTGCCAGGACGACGGTTAAGCCTCCCATCAGACACAGGGTAACAATCAAAATACACAACAATACAGGCTTGAACATAGCATCTTTCCGTTTGTTTGAGGCCTAGCCTCAGCGTCTTTTCGGTGTCTGTGCTGGATAACTATTTATGCGATCAAGCGCATCCTAAATCCTAGCCCACATTAAATCCTGGCGGGCGCAGCGCGGCCACTTTCTCCGCGATCAGGGCATGAACCTCGCCCGATTCGGCATGACGTCCCAATGCTTTCTTAGAGAAAATCAACTCACCATTGAGTGTGACTTCAAATTTACCGCCGCTACTGGGAATCATCGTCCATGACCGGATAAAAGCTTCAATCTCACGTTCTTTCAAGATTTCTTCCGTCAAACTGACGGCACGAGGTGCGAACCCTCAAACCGCGCAATATTCTAAAGTGATATCCACCAGTGGATACTGCATCATGTCCTCCTATAAACCGACGATAACGGGACTGCTATGCAATGCATGATTGAGTCAACTATACCAGCGAAATACCCATACGAAAAGCGATCCGGCTGTGCTTGCAATAAAGTGTCATCAAGCGCACAATACAAGAGAGAAGGATACAAAATAGGGGATTTGTTATTGTGAATGACATTCAGGAAATTTTCGGGGAATACGCCCGAATGCGGAACAATGGGTTGGATACCCGAACTACACTTCAGGCGATGCGCGGTGCGATTGAACGGCTGAATAAAGCCCAGCGTGAAGAACTGGCGAGTCTGCTACGCGACTGGGAGGAAAACGACTACCTGGCATCCGAGATTGAGCATGAGGAAGCACCTCCTCCACCCAGTATCAAGAAGATTTCACGGATCAAACCCATCAATGAAGCCGAAGCCCCGTCCGACCCGGCAGACACGACCCAACCTGAACGTGGCGAGACGATGTCCTGGGTCAGCTGCCCGAACTGCGGTAAGACAAACCAGCGTCACGAGGTTTTCTGTTACGCCTGCGGGCAACTGCTTGAGCCGCTGCAAGGAGCGCATACCACACAACACTTCTCTGAAGCGGACTCGAATTCACTGGGGAGGCAGTTTTTTGGCCCAGATTCCGTACTGGCGATACGGGTACGTGGAACAGCGGAAAGCACCGAACTGCGCCCACAGTACGTCAACCATGAGATTATCATCGGACGCAGCATACCGGGCAGCCCCATCGTGCCGGATGTGGATTTATCCGACAAGCACGCCGCCGATCAGGGGGTTTCACGAATGCACGCGAATCTGACTTATGACCCGGAACAAAATGTGATTCTTGTCTCCGACTTGGGCAGCGCCAATGGCTCTTACCTGAACGGAGAGCGCCTGGTCGCCAAAGAGGTGCGGGTGCTGCGGCATGGTGATGAGCTACGTTTAGGGCGACTGGTGGTGCTGGTTTCGTTCCGCCACCCGGCCATCCCGTAAACAGCAACCACATCAAAAATAACGACTAGTGCGGAGAAGGGATGCCCTTCTGGGCGTCAGGCGAATGGCGAAAATTCCGCCCCTATGAATCTTCCTCAACCACCAACTCAAAAACCTGCGGCGACGGCGTGTACTCTGATATGCTTGTTGCACAGAACGTATTGGATCGAACAGACAACAAGGGATACAGAATGGCTTACGAAACCCTGCTTTACGATGTACAGGACGGTGTCGGCACAATTACCCTGAATCGCCCGGATTCCTACAACGCCCTCAGCACCAAGACGCTCGAAGAACTCAAGCATGTGTTCCGCCAGGTAGAGCGGGATAAAGCGGTGCGGGCGGTGGTGCTGACCGGCGCGGGCAAGGGTTTCAGCACGGGCGCTGACCTGACCGAAAATGGCCTGGGAACTGGCGGTATCGCAGTGGGCGATCTGCTGCGAAATGGCCTGAATGTCATCGTGACGCAGATTCGCTCGCTGGAAAAGCCGGTGCTGTGCGCGATTAATGGCGTAGCTGCCGGGGCGAGTGTCAGTCTGGCACTGGCCTGTGATCTGCGGATTGCCTCGGAAAAAGCCAGTTTTGTGTTGGCGGCGTTTGTGAATATTGGTATCATCCCTGATGCAGGTGGCACCTGGCTGCTGCCGCAGTTCGTGGGTGTCGGCAAGGCGATGGAACTTACGCTCTTTGCGGACGGGAAGAACCGCCTGAGCGCGGCGGACGCCCTGGTGTTAGGGTTGGTCAACCGGGTGGTCGCGCCCGAATCGTTCGCGGAAGAAACCCGCGCCCTGGCCTTGCGCCTGGCGCAGATGCCTACGAAGGCTATCGGACTGACGAAACGCGCCATGTACCGCGCCGCTGAACGATCCCTGGCGGAGACGCTGGAATATGAGGCGGAGTTACAGACAGTGGCCTTCCAGACCAAAGATTTTGTCGAAGGGGTGACGGCTTTCCTGGAAAAGCGCCCCCCGGTGTTTACAGGTGAATAGAAAGTTTAACGTTATGACGACCATATTTGGAAAAATTATTGCGAAAGAGATTCCGGCGGATATTGTCTACCAGGATGACCTGGTGACGGCCTTCAAGGACATCAGCCCGATGGCACCCGTACACATCCTGATCGTCCCCAACAAGGAAATCCCCTCCGTGAATGACGTGGCGGCGGACGATGAGCAGATGCTCGGCCACATGTTCCTGGTCGCCAAGATCGTGGCGGAGGAACAGGGCATCGCCAAGAGCGGCTACCGGCTGCTGATCAACTGTGGCGACGACGCCGGGCAGGAGGTGTATCACCTGCACATGCACCTCGTCGGTGGCCGCAAGCTGGGGCCGATGCTGCTCAAGCGGGAGTAGGGACACGCCGTTGCATGTTTGTTTTAGCGGACAGGGCAGGCCCTGTCCCTACGAAATTCGGGTAGATTCCTGTAGGGACGAGGCCTGTGTTGCCCGTTGGGGATTCATCCCCTGGCGCGAAACGACTAACCCGACCTCGCTCCCCCCTATTATCTGAAAAAAACGCGACTCGCCTTCGGCGAGATTATGGTTAAATAATTAAAAGATTCAGAGGCGGCTCGCTGCGCTCGCCTTTAGAGAATCAGAGTTCAGAGATCAGAGTCACAGAGTGCAGAGCTAAATAGGGGCAGCACAAACCACTCGAAACCCTTGATCGTTGACCCAGCTGAGCGGATTGAACCCGAAACGGGCAGCGGCGCGAGCGATGCTATCATTGCTGCCCCAGGAACCCCCGCGCACAACCCGCATATTAGCATTACTATTAAAATCATTAGTCTGATTGTCATAGTCCGTCAGACACCACTCCCCGGCGTTGCCAGCCATATCCACCACCCCAAACGGGCTGTCACCCTTGCCCTCATACTGGCGTACCGGGGTGGTTTTGCCGATACCTGATTCATATGTATTGCAGCGGCCCGCATCCCACTCGTTTCCCCAGGGGTACAAACGGCCATCAACGCCCTGGGCGGCGTACTGCCACTGCGCCTCAGTGGGCAGCAGGATGGTTTCGCCAGCGGCTTCACTCAGCCACAGGCAAAAAGCCACCGCTTCGTACCACGACACACCCACCACCGGATATTCCGCGCCATTCCATTGGGCATCATTCCAATAACGCGGTTCTGTCCAGGTTTCTTTTTCACGCCACTGCCACCCCGCCTCCGTCCACCAGCGTTTTTCGGCGTAGCCCCCGGCTGCAATGAACTTCGCATACTGCGCGTTGGTCATCGGGTATTTGGCGATCCAGTATGTTTCGGTGGGAACAGCCAGCGTAACCTTTTTCTCATCGGTCTTGAGCGTCCCCTGCCCGCCGGGAATCTCCACCCAGGCGAAGGGTGGAGGGAGGATGGCGGACACGGCAGGCCGTGTCCCTACGATGGACGCGGGAGGTGGGGAGACGGTTTCCACCTCGGCCAGACGGCGCTGGACTTCCGCCTGGTCGGTGGCGGGCGCGGCGGTGATCGCCACATATTCGGGCGTCTTGAGGAAACGGGTTCGCAGCATGTCTACCGCAGCATCAAAGAAGAAGTGCGGCAGCGGCAAGGCGTTTTTCTTGCTGATAACCGCCCGTATATCGGTTGGCAGGTAAGCCACTTCACGGGTGAAATCTGCGCCCTCTTCGACGACCGGCACGATGTTGCGTCCCAACCGCACGGCTTCCTGAATCTCCCGCAGCACCCAATCGCCCGGATTAGCGCAACGTTCCAGCGAACCCGCCGAAATCAACAGGATGAAATGCGCCCGCGCCGCAATCTGGTTGAGGATAATCCGGTCAAAATCGCCGCTGTCTATGGTGTTCACATCCAGGAACACATCCCAATCGTGCATTTTCAGGTCGAGGTAGATGGATCGCGCCAGATGCTTGCTCAGGGTACGGCGGTAGGAGAGAAAAACGGTTTTTTGTTCCATAGTGGATTCGGGATTCTTTACACTTTGTAACGGAAACGATTATGTCCCTGTTGAATGCAGGGTTTCAATATTCCCTACTATAACACGCGCCGCACTGACTGACGAACCGCCCAAAACAGTAAGACGTACTTCAGATTCGTGCTTTTTGACCCGCCAGGGGATGTAATCCCCCGGCTACGAATAAAGGTAAGCCGGTTAAAACCCGCTGCTGGGTCATTCACCGCTTATCCAGCCCGGTTCACCGGGCTTTCCCCAACCCGTTAGCCGGATGGCTTCCAGCCTCCGGCGCATTCTCGCACCGACTGACGAACCGCCCAAAACAGCGAGGCCGGTGTCAAAACCGGCCTGTCTGCACTGCCTATTTCGCATTGTGGGGATGCTTCCCCCGCTTTTACCCGGAGGAAGCATAGCCCTGAGGAGAGGAGGCGACTATCCAGCACAAGCCTGGAAAGCGGGCAGGTGATTGTATTCCGAGGCGTTCCGCAGGCTCGTCACCACCTGAACCATGTCAGGATACGCGCTCAGAACATCCAGATTGCCATCATACAGATCGAAGTTGGCGATTTCCGCGTCGGCTGCGATCTGGCAGGCGGCGGCCAGGCTGTCGAACTGCGGCACCGGGTCGAGGGCGGGCGCTTCCGGGATTGCCACGCCATAGCGGTTGAACAACACTTCCCAGGAGGCGATATGCTGCGCCTCAGAAGCCTGGATGTTGACGAAGGGCGCCACCGGGCCGAACTGGTCAATCACGGCCTGATACACGGCGTAGGCATGATACTCGTCCAGGATACCGGCGGTCATGGCGGCAATCACGTCATCCGGCAGGTCGCCAGGGACGGCTGCGGGCAGACCCACACCGGGGATAGAGGAAACCGACCCGGCCTGACCGTAGTAGCCCACACCGTAGTTCGACGGCGGCACGCTGTTGACCCGCCATTCCAGGTCTTGACGGTACTGCAACAGGGCGGCATCCATCTGGGCCTGGGTCATCAGACCGGCGGTGACATCCGCCTGCAGCCGCAGGGCTTCCACGTCGAGGAGCGGCTGGATGATGTCGGCCAGTGGGTCACGATTCTGCGTGGTCGCCATGACGGCCAGACTCTGCCCGTTTTGCAGGCCATAAATCACGTCATTCGGAGCCAGTCCCAGCCCCAGACCGGCCTGATTGAGGGTGTTCACCCCGTAAAAGCTGGTGTACTGCCCCAGCGCCGGGCCGGTTTCCCACAGGTCGGTTAAGCGTGTGCGAATGTTCTGACTCATCTCGGCCTGCATCCACTCCGCCTGAAGTACACTGAGCGTCCCGGCGTCTATCTGCGCCTGAATAGTGGCCTGATACTGTTCGGTCAGGGCATTCGCCAGCGTATCCAGGTCAACACCCTGCCCGGCGGCGATGTCAGCATACGTCATGCCCGCCTGACGCTGTGCGAACACTTCGGCACTGTCTTTACCCAATTGGGCCGCTACCGCATCCAGCATGGTCTGGTTGGTAAACCCAGCAGCCGGATTCACGCCCACCCCGGCGTTATAGCCAAATTCCTGGCCCGCGCCCAGGCCGTAGCCCTGTACCGGCGCACCTTGCGCACCATCGGCAGGGCCGTAACCACCACGTCCGCTCCCACCGGGGCCACCAGCACCACCGCGCCCGCCCTGTGCAAAAGCCACACTCGCACCAATAGCGACGCTGCTCACCAGCGCCAACGCACCGACACTCAAGAATAACGAACGTTTTTTGCTCACGATACTACTCCTTCTCATTACTACACGTCTGATGATCCGTCCTGGCTGAGGGGTTTGTGTTATCTCAGTCATTGCACCGACTATAAAGTGGGGGTATGAAGGCATTATGTAGGCGATATGAGCAAAATATAGACTCCGGATTCGCTCTGCCAGGGGGGATTATGTATTTCGTGTGTAGGCCGCGCCCGCAGCCAGCACAAGGCTGGTTTCCGGTACGAATCCCGTTTGAAACCGGTCATACCCCCCATAACCGGTTTGACACCCCCACATCCGGGGCTACACTGAGTAGCAAAACAGGTTGTACAGGGATACAAGACTATGCTCAAAATCGCCACATCCGACGCACCGCAGACCCTCACGCTGGATGGCGTGCAACTGCGGTACTACACCAGCGGCGACCCCGCCAACCCGCCGGTCATCATGGTTCACGGTTGGGCTTCGTATCATGGGATATGGGCGGGGACGATGGATAGTCTCCAAGACCGCTACTACTGTATTACGCTGGATTTGCCGGGGCATGGCGACAGCGACAAGCCCTCAGACGCGGACTACAGTATCGAAGCCCAGGGGCGGCGGGTGCTGGCGCTGGCCGATGCGCTCGGTCTGGAACGCTTTACCCTGATGGGGCATTCGATGGGCGGGCAGATCGCGCTGTGCATCGCCGGGATGCTCGCACCGGAACGGGTCGAGCGGTTGGTGGATGTCTCCGGCGTAGCGGCTGCGAAGCTCATGCCAGTAGTAGAAAGTCAGGTCTACCCGATGGTATGGCTCGTGGCGCAACTTCCCTGGATGATGGCCTTTAACCGCTGGGTGACACGCTTCCGCCCGGCAGCCTGGTTCTATTTTGGCCGGATGTGGTACTACGACATTAAACGTGTCCCGCGTGCGGTCTGGTATCGGGACAGCCGCTATAGTTACCAGGATGGCGCGATCCACGCCATTTATGCCTGTGGGCAGGCCATCCACAATCTGGATTTAACGTCATATCTGCCTCAGATTCAGGCGGAAACACTGGTCATCTTCGGGAAACAGGATGGCACCGTCCCGGTCAGTGACGGACACCTGGCGGCGGAACGAATCCCGCACAGCCAACTCACGCTGTTTGACGAATGCGGACACTTCCCGATGGTGGAACACCCGGTGGCATTCCAGGACACCGTGCGCAAATTCTTAGCATGAGATAAGGGATTTTTAAGAAATCCGCTATACTATTCCCATCAAATGTGCAATGAAGTTACCCACTACCCGGCTTGAACGTCCTGGCACACGAGTACAGATGAGGATGGAGCAATGAGTTTTCTCAAACGCCGCCAAGAAGAAGAACAGATGAAACAAAACCACCGCCTGCCACCCGGCCAGTCGTTGACTCATAAATTCCCGGTGCTGACCTACAGCCCGAATCCGCCTTTTGACCCGGCGACCTGGGACTTACGCGTGTTTGGTGAAGTCGAAAACGAAATGCGCTGGAGTTGGGCGGAGTTCCTGGAAATCCCGACGGTGACGATCACCACCGACATTCACTGTGTCACCCGGTGGAGCAAGTTCGATACCGTGTGGGAAGGGGTGCTGTTCCGTGATTTCATGAAGCTGTTCGGCGTCAAACCCACCGCCAAATTTGTCATCGCACACTGTGATTACGGCTACACCACCAATACGCCGCTGGAGGCCATGCTGGACGATGATGTCCTGCTGACTTACAAGTATGATGGCGACTGGCTGGAACCCGATCACGGCGGGCCGCTGCGGACACTGGTGCCGAAGCTCTACTTATGGAAAAGCGCCAAGTTCCTGCGGGCGATTGAATTCAGTGAAGTGGATAAACCCGGATTTTGGGAGCGCGGCGGCTACCACAACACGGGCGACCCCTGGAAAGAGCAGCGTTATCAGCGCAGCGGGTGGTTTTAAGGTAGCCGGGAGCGCACATTGGCGCTCCCCTACAATTTTTCTTCCAGGTGATACTGTAGGGGCAGCCCAGTGTGGCTGCCCTGATTTATTTCTCGATCTAATCCTATCGGCCTTTTATGCCAGCGCCAATCGCTTACTCTGCATCGAGCTTCGCGTGCATCTCTGGCAGCGGTTCGTAAATGTCCTGCACCTCTTCCGCGCGGAAGCGGGCGACCCGGTTCGATGGCGTGAGCGCCTCGTCGTAGAAAAATTGTGGCAACCGGTCATCGTCCACCCCAAACCCCGCTTGTTTGTTGAATTCCGCTTCAAGCAGCAGCGTTTCCATCCCCAACTGCCGGAAGAACGACGTTTTCAGGTTTGTCCCGTGCGCGGCGTTAATGGTTTCAACAATAAAATCTGGGTTGGTATCGGTCACGGTACGCCCGAAAATGCACAGCCCCAGCGAATCGGGGATCGCGTTCACGATCTGGGATTCCAGGCTGCGCTGCTTGATTTCTGCCAAATCCATCTCGAAGGATTTCGCCTTCGGCACGTTCCCGGCGGTGTGGTCAGCGCCCTGCGCGGTGGTCATCATCGAAACACCGGTAATTTCAATCACACGCGGGTCATACGCGCTGATCGCCTGCTTCTTAATCACCGGCACGCGCTGGATACCATAGTGTTCACCGACCCGCGCCGTCCCCTGCGCCCAGAGCCGCCCCTCGTCCGTACCTTCACGAATAGCTTGCAGCACATCTTTCATGAACTGCATGTCGCCAAATTCAGCCAATCCGGCATCCATCAGCACGCCAAGCGTCGCCCCGGCTTCGATACTGTCTATCCCCAGGTCATTCGCAATCCAGTTCACGGCAGCCAGGTCATCCACGTTCATGATGCCGCAGTTCGTCCCCATCAGCCCGATGGTCTCATATTCCACCGGGGAGGCAATCTCCTTGCCCGCCGCATCCACAAACACGTTGCTGCACTGGATGACACAACCCGGCATACAGGCATGGGTATGCTCCCCGCCCCGTGCGTTGTTGAGCGCGGTGATGTAGTCGCCCCCCATCTTGAATTCCTCACCTGGCTCGGAAACCCCGCCTGCCGTGAAGTTGCGCACCGGCAGCCCGCCGACATGGTTGGTATAGTCCCCCATATTCATGGTGCCAATCTTTGTATACACCTCAATGGCGGGGTCGTCTTGCAGCTTTTTCGCATACGTTTTGATGCCATCCAGCACCTTTTTACGGTCATGGAATGGGGGCATTTTCACCAGGTCGAGGACAATCGCCTTCACCTTCTTACTGCCCATCACCGCCCCGACGCCGCCGCGTGCCGCCAAGCGTGACGGACGCCCATCAGTATCCGTGATCGAAATCCCGGCCAGCAGCCCCAGGTATTCCCCCACCGGGCCACAGATCGCCAGTGAGACTTTCTTGCCGTAGGTCGCGTACAACCGCTCAACCGTTTCAAACGTACCAAGTCCCATATAAGACTGGGCGTCGTCAAACGTAAGCGCACCGTCCTTGTGGAAGTGCAGCACCACCCACTCATTGGACGCGCCGCGCAGATTGAACCCGGAAATCTCAAGCTGCCCCATCGCGTAAGCGCAGGTGCCACCTGCATTCGCTTCTTTAATACCGCCAGTCAGTGGGCTTTTGCAACCCACACTGAGCCGGTTCGCATTCGAAAAGCTGGAACCAGCGAATGGTCCGGCTGAAAAGATCAGTATGTTATCCGGGGAAAGGGGATCCACTGGCGCGATATGGTTGTCGAGCAGCGTTTTGGCGATATGATAACGTCCGGCGCGGGCGATTTGTTCGCCTTCCAGATGTTCTTCGGTGATTGTTTGCGTGTCAAGGTGAATATCGTAGTACTTCCGCATAATCATCTCCGGTAAAAGCTGGCCTGTGTTCAAGTTGCCCCATTATAACAGGGCAGCGGGAATTTTCAGAAAACCAAAATAGGCCGCCGGGCAATTCTGGCTTACGGCCTCTGCGCAAACACGCTACAATGATAGGGCAATCGCATCAAATTTATCCTGTGTAAAATGACTTTTCTAACCCCTCCCCAACCCTCCCCGTCAACGGGGCGGGGACTGGTCAAGTAGGGCAGACAAGTCTCCCCTGCTGGCGGGGGAGATTTAGAGGGGATAAAAAACGCACAACTATCAAGTTCCTATTTTGATGCCATCGCCTGGACTTACAATAACCGGATAGACTCGACTCATAGAGGCAGGACGTATGCCAACCGATAACCGGCGCATCCTGGTCACAGGCGGCGGCACATTCTTAGGGGATAACATCGCGGCGGCGCTGCTGGCGGAAGGCGCGGCGGTTACACTGCTGGTGCGTCCCGGCGCGGAAGACCGGTTAGGGCCGTTGGAAGGCCGTGTTCGCTGGTGGACAGCCGACGTATGGACTCCGGCCAGTCTGCGCGGGCGGGCGCGGGGGCATGACGCGGTCATCCATACGGTAGGCAGCATGGTCAGTGACCCGGCGCAAGGACTCAACCACAACTGGCTGAATTTCGTTTCAGCCCGGAACGTCGCCAATATGTGTGTAGGCGACGGCGCGAATCGCATGATTTTGATGAGCAGCGCCCGCGCCCCCTGGGTCAACGGTCACTACCTGCACGCCAAACGCCAGGCGGAAGAATACATGGAGCGGGTCGGGCTGGACGCCATAACGGTACGCGCTCCGGTGGCCTATGTACGCGGGCAGCGTCGTCACCTGTTCTATCTGCTCATGACGATTCTAGGCAGCACGCCGGTTGTTTCCTGGTTCTGGTTCGGACGGGTCGCCCCGATGCCGGTGGATATGCTGGCGCGAGGGGTGGCGCGTATCGCCCTGAATCCACACCCGACGAAGAAACGCTATTACGCTCCTGACCTGCGGAAACGCAACACTGCCCGCGAGGCACGCGGCGCCGCGCCCCTGCTGCCGGATGAAACGCCGCTGCCGACCAGCGCCCCCCACCCCTTCAATCTACTGGATGAAGATACGCCCTTCGGTTGGATTCCACCGGAAAAACCACCAGAGAAGTGAAACCGTTCTAGCGGTAGCTGACGGCTGTGGCAACATCGGTAAATATAGCCCCCGCATTCACGCCCGTCTGTCCATGGTATGGGTCATATATGGCGCAAAAGAAACCCCCTGAGTTATATTCTGAATAATAAAAATCTCAGGGGGGATTTTTAAATGCGAAAATCACTTTTTCTCATCTTACTATTTACTTTCGGCCTGTCACTGGTTTCAACTGCACAGGATACAACCTGCCCGGTTATCGTACAGACAGCACTCGATACAGTGCGTAATCTGTGTGATGGCACGGGACGCAATCAAGCATGTTACGGGAATATATTGCTGGTAGCTGAACCACAGCCCGGAGCCACCTCGTTGAAGTTCGATACGCCCGGTGACTTGGTCAGCATCGCTGATATTCAATCGCTGCGGCTCAGCAGTATGAATGAATCTATGCAGGAATGGGGTATTGCCATGCTGAAGTTGCAGGCCAATCTCCCCGATACGCTGCCCGGTCAGAATGTCACGTTTTTGCTCCTGGGTGATGTCGAAATTCAAAATGCGGTTGAGGAATTGCCGGAGATTACAGTTACAGTCTCGGCGTCCGAGAACATTAACGCACGACGCAGCCCGGATGGTAGCATTATCACGACCTTAGCGCCGGGTACAGCATTAACGGCCAATGGTCGCAATACTGGATCGGATTGGCTGCGGGTGATACTGGATGAGTATGATACAGTGGGTTGGGTCGCAGGATTTTTGCTGCAATCAGCGGACGATATTCAGAAACTCAGCGTAGTCCAGCCCGACGATGTAATTTATCGGCCTCTACAAGCCTTCTACCTGCGCACAGGACTAAATGATTCGGCATGCAATGAAGCGCCTAACAGCGGCCTGTTGATTCAAACGCCGGAAGGCGCGGGCGAAATCATATTCACCATCAATGAGGTCAATGTCAGACTCCATTCGACAGCGTTTTTGCAGGCCGAAGCGGGGAATGCCCTGACGATCAATCTGTTGGAAGGACAGGCCATCGTCACCGCCTTTGAGAAGACAGTTACCGTTCTGGCGGGAACACAAACAGCAATTCCGATAGATAAGAATCTATCGGCCTCCGGGCCGCCCGGTGATCCCGAACCCTATACAGAGGAAGCGGTACATTCACAACCCATCTCTCTGTTGCCCCAGCAAATCAGGGTTGCTACACCCCTCACTGAAGCTCAAATCGCTGCCCGCAGTGCTTGCAGGGCATCATCCAGTGCGGCAGTCAACCTCCGTAGTGGGCCGGGAACAGCTTATACTCGCTTGGCGAGTCTATCGGCAAACAGTGGCACAATCGTTATCGGTCAGGCCGAAGGGCGCGATGGGTTCGTCTGGTGGAAGCTATCCGGTGAGCGCTGGGTGCGTTCCGATTTGGTTGAAACAAGCGGAAACTGTAGCGGTGTTATGGTCATCCCAGAGGAGGATTTGCCACCTCTGCCGACACCGGTACCCGGAGCAGTCGTGAACAGCGGTAGCGGAAACAGCAGCCTTGTCCCAATTGGACTATGTATCTCGCCGGTCGTAAATGCGGGTCGAATCACTCTCAATATGGGGCTTTCCCGCAATTACTGGGCAACCTGTGAAGATGCCGTCGCCGACGGTCAGAGACGGGGATTGGCAACTTTCACGGGTACCGGGCCGGCCCCTACCAACTATCGTTTATCGCCAGGATGTCACTGGAATGCTACCTACAACGAGTGGGGTATCTCTACGGAGGCCGATGTCGTGCTGACACCAGGGGTATATACCTATACGGGTAATTGGTTAGAGGGCGAAACGTACACCTGCACCATTACCGTCCAATAGATCGGTGTTCGCTTATTGTGAAGTAATTGAACAGGGGTGTTGCTTACGGCGGATTTGCTGAAGATATAATCTCTATTGGGTTCCACAGGAAAAATCGCCGGAAAAGTAACACCCAGCAGCAGAACGGAGAGATTCTATGCGGATCGCACACGCCGATTTTGCGGATAAAGGCTGGTATGTTGGCCCCTGGAACAGTGACCTGGCGGTGGCTGTCGGCTATGCTAATATGGGCATAGATGAACCCCATGTACACACCCACATCACCGAGATTTACTTAGTGGCACGCGGCATGGCGGAAATCCGTGTCGAAACACAGACGATCACACTAAATCCAGGGGATATGCTGGCGCTCGAGCCGGGTGAAGCGCACACGTTCCTCCACAGTTCGCCGGATTACTTCCACTTTGTCATCCACACCCCCGCTTTTTCCGGCGAGGCTGCCCGCCAGGAAAAACAGCCGGTCACACGAGCGCGGCTGGGACTGCCACTGAACAAATAACAATCCATACAAGGAGCAAAAACCATGCGACAGGTAGATTTACTCCTGATTCACGCGGAACAGCTTGTCACCTGCACCGGGAACGGCCAACCTAAACGCGGCGACCAAATGCGTGACGTGGGCATTATCCCGGACGGCGCGTTGGCCGTGCAGGATGGACATATCGTGGCGGTAGGGACAACTGATGAGATCACCGCGCATTATGCCAGCGAGCAGGCCATCAGCGCCCGCGATAAAGCTGTAATCCCCGGTTTGGTGGACTGCCATACCCACACGGTCTATGCTGGCAACCGCCTGGACGAATTTGAGATGCGGATTCAGGGCAAGACCTACATGGACATCATGGCAGCAGGCGGTGGCATCATGAGTACCGTGCGGGCAACCCGCGCTGCGCAGCTTCAGATGCTTTATGAGGAAAGCCGGGCACGATTGGATACAATGCTGCGGCTCGGCACAACTACCGCCGAAATCAAAACCGGCTACGGTCTGCACCAGGACGCCGAACTGAAGATGCTGGCGGTCATTCTCAAACTAGCAACCGACCACCCCATGACCCTCGTACCAACCTTCCTGGGGGCGCACGCTGTTCCGCCGGAATACCCGGACGCCGTCACCTATGCCGAAGCGGTGATTCACGAGATACTCCCGGCCATCACAGAGGCACAGACACAATCCGGCGATTCATCCCCCTTCTTTATAGACGTATTCTGCGAAAAAGGCGTTTTTGACCTGACCACCTCGCGCCGGGTGCTGGTAGCCGGGCAACAGTCCGGGATGGGTATTAAGGCCCATGTAGATGAATTTGTGAATCTGGGTGGCGTGACGATGGCCGTTGCGTTAGGGGCAACTTCGGTAGATCACCTGGACGTTACACCGGAAACCGAGTTGGATTTACTGGCCGCATCGGATACGGTTGGTGTCGCGCTCCCTGCCGTGAATTTCAATCTGGGGGCGACGCACTTCGCTAATGCCCGTTATCTGATAGACGCCGGAGGCGTCCTGGCACTGGCAACCGACATCAACCCCGGCTCCGCGCCGACACCAAGTATGCCGATGGTCATGGCGATTGCATCCCGGTATCAGAAACTCCTGCCCGCCGAAGCCCTCAACGCCAGCACGCTTAACGCTGCCTATGCTATTGGTCTGGGAGATCGTGTAGGGTCGCTGGAAGTCGGCAAACAGGCCGACTGCCTGATACTCGACACACCAGATTACCGGTCGCTGATTTACGAGTTCGGAGTCAATCGGGTGGAGTCGGTCATTATCAAAGGGGAACAGATTATCTAAAGATACCCCTCACCTTGCCTTTTCCTCATGGGGCGCAGCTTTTGCGCCCTTTTTTATCTCCTAAGAACTCGCTTTTTAAAAGTTGTCCGTTTTGTGTCCGCTTTGTGTCCGAATCCGAGGGACAGAGGGGGGTCTATTTTGCGATGCTGGTGTCATCGCAAAATAGTGCATGTAGGAGATAGAGATGTTCTACACACTCCAACCCGACCCCCCGGTCATCCCGCCAGTACCCTAATCCGTCAAATGGGATAACCACCGCTCAGGCCGATCTTGCAGGGATCGGCCTGAAGGTTTTAAATCAGTGTACCACCAGATCAACAAATACCGGACTCGGCATTCTCAATGAATTTCTCCATCTTTTCCCGAAGGTTATCCTCAATGATTTGAGAGCACAATGACCGGGCAAGTGCGATGCACTCCCCGGCGGCATCAGGGTCGCCAGCCTTATTCTCCAGGCAGGCCAGAATGCAGCACACACTAGCTTGCTGGTAGATGTTATTTATATCTTTCCAGGAAACTTGCGCCGCCTTCAGTCTCTCGCGAGCATCCTGCAATCTATCCAAGTCTATATAAACCTGTCCAAGCGCCTGATTAACCGAGGCGATATGGAAATTGACTCCCAGTTTCTGGGCTTCGACCAGAGCCTCATTAAGCCATTGTTCCGCTTCTTCAAAAAGACCGCGTTTCCAGAACAGCACACCGCGTTCATACACCGTTAAAATATACTGGCGCTGGTAGTTCGTTTTACTGAACACATCCATCGCAATCGCCAGAAAGCTATCAGCCAACTCAAGTCGATCTATCATCCGGTAGGCGGATGCCAATGAGTATGCAACTTTGGCCTGTCCGATCCGCTCGTTCCTGTTTAACCAATAGGCATACGCCATTTGACCGTATTCCAGAGCCTTGTCCGAATAGCGGTATTGTATATAGACCGCTGCCAACGCATGATACAGTCGAGCTGTCGTCTCAGAATTCCCCAAGAGGCGCGCGAGATTCAGTGCGTTTTCGATAAGATCATTATTTAAAGAAGAAGTCTTGTTCTGATGGATGGCCTGCAACCATATCAACCCGGTATGCCCCTCAAGCTCAAGAGACATATTGGCTTTGGCATGGGCCTGCTCAATCACATAGGTATAGGCTATGTAGGCTGTCTCAAGATTGCCCTGTGCCATACGACCCTCGGCAACATACGACATTAATTGAGTCTCGATTTCCTCATCTTCGCGTTCCTGCGCCTGGAGCAGCCCATCAATCAATAGACCAATCCAGGTTGAGGTATTCGTTGCCCTGTACAGGGCATAATATGGAAACGCCATTATCAAAAGCTCTGTACCGATCTCGAATTTATGGGGCACTGATAAACACGTTCGGATGATGGCTTGTATATCATCACCATGCGCATCTAACCAGCGCTCATCTTCCTTATGACTCCGCAATGCATCCAACCACTCTTGATACGATTGCATAAAACACCCCTTACCCCTAGCGATGTCTTCTAGTGTAAGGCTCAAATGGGTGATTTCATGCCATAGTAAACCCAAAATACCGATGTTTTTCACCAAATTTTCATGATAAACATCGCAGAGCACATTTTTGGATTCGAGTATCAGTAATGAAAAAAGGGCAGTAAAAATAGTGCATATTTTACTGCCTCATGCTTTATTTGAATGGCACTAAAACGTAGTGCTCATATTATTGTGCTGCTTCCAGCCGACTCACGATGCCTCTGTAATCCACGACGTACAATTCGCCGTTTTCGTCCTCGCCAAACGAACTGATATTCCCTACACCCTGCATGAACACATCAGTATGCCATACCTCGGTTTCATCGCGGTAGCTGGCCCAGATATACCCACTGCACCAGTCACCAAAGAAGTAGACGCCCTGTAAGTCCGGTAGCGCATCGCCCCGGTAAACATATCCGCCGGTAACTGAGCAGCCCGGACCGTGCGAGTACTCAAAAAAGGGCGAAACCAGTCCATCAGGGATAGGGGCACCGCTGTAAGGGTGCGTGGCTTCCATAATATTCCAGCCATAATTTTCACCGCCGGCGCTATCCGCTGGCTGGAAGTTAACCTCTTCGTAAAGACTCTGGCCGACATCTGCGATATACAGGTCGCCAGTAGCACGATCAAAACTGTAACGCCAGGGGTTCCGCAGCCCCCATGCCCAGATTTCTGGCGCGAAATCAGGCTGGTTGATGTAGGGGTTATCCGCCGGAATACTATACGGTTCACCGGAATCCACGTCTAGCCGCAAGATAGAACCGAGTAACGTACTAGGATTCTGGCCGTTGCCATACGGATCGCCTGCTGAACCGCCATCGCCTAACGCAACATAGAGATAGCCATCTGGCCCGAATGCCAGGTAACCGCCATTGTGATTGGCAAAGGGTTGCTGAACTTGAAGCAGGATTTGGGCGCTGGTCGGGTCTACCTGATTGGGATCATCGGCCATGACCATATAACGGGCGACCACCGTATTACCATTGAGATCAGTATAGTCCACGAACACCTGCCCGTTTTCGGCAAAATTCGGGTGAAATGCCAATCCCAGCAGACCCTGTTCGGAATAGGTGATGCTGCCGGCAGAGGGGCTAATCATCTGCGCCAAATCCAGGAAAGGCGGTTCCAGGTAACCAGTACCCTTCAGAATCCGCACCCGCCCGCTTTGCTGGACGACAAACACACGCCCGCTGCCATCCCCGGCATTGGTCACCAGAATCGGACGGTGAAATCCTTGAGCCACCGTCACCAATTGATAGACCGAAGGGTCAGGGGCTTGGCTGCGGGTCGTCACCGGCGCGTCCCCTTCCTGTGCGGCGGCGGGCAGGACAATAATCCACAGCAAAACCAGTATCCAGGCTAATTTACGCATATCCAGAACTCCTTACACAAGTCAGCAAGTGTTGATTCCTGAACATAGTCAGGCTTGAACAAATCCAATAAAAATGGGGGATGAACAGACTCATCCCCCATTTGGTCGCAGCTAATTTATAGCGATTCTGGTGTGGAAATGCTACTCCTTTGGCCCTATATAGGCTGAACCCACTGCAAGATAACCGTAGCCCTGTTCAACCAACTGCATGAAGTCCGGGATCATGCGGCGGCCATCCATGACAAGGTACGGCGGTTGCACACATTTCTCAATTGTGCGGGAAAGACCGCGAAATTCTTCCCAGTCAGTTGAAATAAACAGCATGTCACTGCCTTCCAGCGCCTCGGTGACCGAGTCGTGATAGCTGATTTTCTCGAACAGTTGATTCTTGGCCGGGTCAAAGAAACGTTTGGCTTCAGCTACCGCCAGCGGGTCGTAAGCACGGATGGATTGCACACCCTTGCCTAAAAGCGCATCCACGACGGCGAGTGACGAGGCGTCGCGCATGTCGTTGGTGCGCTGTTTGAAGGCCAGCCCTAACAACGCAACCGTTTTCTGGTTGAAGCTCACGCCTGCTTCCTGGATAGCGCGGTCTACCAGATAGGTTTTCTGGAATTCATTGATGTGATAAACCGATTCCAGCAGATCCGCCGGTTGGTTGGCGGATTTCAACTGGTAGATAAGCGACTGCACGTCCTTGCCGAAGCACGAACCGCCCGCACCATTGGAGACATACGACCCCCAGGTGCTGATGCGGTTATCCGCCGTCACCCCGCGCTTGAGATCTTCCATACGGATATTGGCAAAGGTTTCACCTAGCCGCGCCCCGACACCATTCCAGAAGGAAATATAGGTGAGCAGCAGCGTATTGGCGACATATTTAATCGATTCGGCGGTTTCCGGTGTGGTTTCAATGTAGCGAATCCGCACATGGTTCACGAACTGCGAGTAGGTGCGGCGCAGGATGCTGAAGTCTTCCTCGGTATCTGCACCCACCACAACACGATCCGGACGGCGGGATTTTTCCACCGCGTCGCCTTCCGGCAGGAATTCCGGGTTGGAGGCCACGCCTGCGTTCGGAACCTTGTGTTCTTTCAACACAGCTTCTAACTGGCGGGCAGTTCCCACCGGCACAGTGCTTTTATTGACCAGAACGATACGACGAGTATCCTTACGCTTCGCCAGCAGTTCAGCAATATAGTGGGCCGCGTCAAAGTAATAGCTGAGATCAGATGAACCATTCGGGTTGGGCGGCGTGGGCAGGCAGAGGAAAATCGCGTCAGTGCCTTCGATAATCGACTCCAGGTCAGTCGTGAAGAACAGATAACGCCCAACATTTTCCGCGATGACTGCCGAAAGTCCCGGCTCATTCACGTAATGTTCAATCCGCTCAGGATCAGCCGACTGGTAAGCGGCGATTTTCTTTTCGTCAATGTCATAAGCGTACACTTCATGGCCGTATTCCGAAACCACTGCAGCGTGCGCCAACCCGACAAATCCGGTTCCTGCAACAACAATTTTCATGTGTTATGTTCCTTTGGTTGTGTATAGGCAGTCAAACTGCATGATCCGACTCTCTAGTAATATACCACTATCCACTACAGAGATGCGTAACGAATTGCGGATTGACGTTGGTTAATCGGAGATCGTCGATATTGAGATTATCAAACCTGATCTTAACGGTAAAGGGAGATGCCTTGCATGTGCCTTAATTCACAATTTTTTTATTCCCTGGGTAAAATACGGGGCTTAAGTATTTCTGCCTGCTGAAGTGAAGTCTCGAACGAAATAGAGCGACACCTCCGGGATTCGTAAGGGCGCACAGCGGTGCGGTGCGCCCTCATTATTATGTGGAACCACCTACTTACTTAGCCCATAGGACTACGCCGGTTTGTAACAGAACTCCCAGGTATTATCCATACCCAACGGTGCCAGGTCAGCATCAGTGAACAGACCGCCATGCCAATCGGTGATAGGACGTGTATTTGCTTCTGTATAACCAGCCGGGCAGGTAGCTGTTCCAGGGGGCAGGAAGAGTTGTACTTCTTCAACCGAATTATCAGCGCCTGCGTCGCGTGTACCGGTCTTGTTGGAATAAGCACAATACTCGTTGCCAAAACCCAGTTTGCAGACTTCAATCAGACTGATAACGCTGGTGTTCTCCTCTGCAGGTTCTGGCGGCAGGACACCACGATAAAAATCGGGGAAGTCGGCACGGCTGATTAGACCCTGGTTGAAACGAGCAAGATACCAACCAGCATTCCACATCCAGGGGCTGTCGCATTTGGCTTCAAACACGCCCCCGGCGTAGCATTCATTATCGGCGGAGGTATAACATTCAGGCAGGCCGCTTCCGTCATCAAGGTTTGTCGTGCAGTAGTCGGAAGCACCATCCTGGGCAAGAACTGAGACCGTTAAGCCACTGAAAAGCAGAGCAATAATTATTACGGAAATGAATTTATGCATGTTATTGATTCTCCCCGCTCAATCGCGGATATGGTTATGTTATAGTTATTCTAATGCCCGAATCATAAACAAAGAGTTGAGATATACAATAAGAAGAAATCACTTAATAATTATAGCTTGATGCTCAAATTAAACGCCTCGCAAGGTATTTCAAATATCGAGAGCGGCTCTTATGAAAATGTGAGTCTATACCCATCGCGTGGGGCTGCACAATATGCCAAAATATCGGACATGCTGTATCATCACCTGGATATTCACGAATGGGGTGATATGACCAGAAAAAAGGTTCTGCAGCTTACAGTGGCACTCCTGGGTGTTGCGCTCATCGGTGTGATGGTTGTTGGTGGAATCTTGTGGAGTTCGTTTTCGGAGTCGGGCTTGAGGCTGCTGCCACAGGATTGCAATGGTGTACCAATCATCATCTCCGGCACGCTGAACGACTCGGAGGGCAATCCAATCCCTAAGGGACGAATTTCGATTACTCACTTCCCGCCGCCGGAAGACGAAGTGGCAACCAAGCTTTATAGTGACTCCACCGGGAACTTCGCATCTCATCAAAAAATGTTCATGTTCGCGTGCGATTTTCTGGTTTTTAACGTCACCGCTGAAGGCTTCCAGGATACAAAAGTGCAGTACAGCTTATTCGACCACTACCCGGAGGCCGACATCTCCACCGAGAAACCCAATCTGGTTGTAGTAGATATTGTCCTCGAAAGAGAATCTTGATATGCATATCGGCGTAGACATTGGTGGCACATTCACCGACCTCGTATTGAGCGTGGAGGGGCGGCTGGCGATTCACAAACTGCTCAGTACCCCGCATAACCCGGCAGATGCCATGTTGGACGGGCTGACCGCTATCACCCCCGGCGGGTTGGCGGCGCTGGAACGGGTCGCGCACGGCTCAACGGTGGCGACCAACGCGATTTTGGAGCGCAAAGGGGCAAAAACCGCCCTCATCACCACTGGCGGCTTTCGGGACATCCTCGCCATCGGGCGGCAGAATCGCCCGGAACTCTACGCTTTGCAACCGCAGCTCCCCCCGCCGCTCATCCCGCGCCGCTGGTGTTACGAAGTCCCGGAGCGGCTGGACTATACCGGGGCAGTCCTGACTCCGCTGGATGTGACCGCGCTGGATACCGTGCTGGATGACATCTCCACCCAGGGGATTGAAGCGGTGGCGGTATGCTTCCTCTACAGTTACGTCAATCCGGCGCATGAACAGGCCGTCAGGACGCGAATTTTGGAACGCGGCCTGCTGGCGGAATGGCAGATTGCCCTCTCGTCTGATGTGCTGCCGGAATTCCGCGAATACGAACGGGCCAGCACGGTTGCGCTGGATGCTTATGTGCGCCCGGTGATGAGCCGCTACCTGCAAAACCTGGAAGACCGCCTGCCGGAAAACACGCTGCTGCGTATCATGAAGTCGGACGGCGGCATGGTGAGCGCGGGGAAGGCGCGGGAACAGGCGGTACAGACCGCCCTCAGCGGCCCGGCGGCGGGCGTGATTGGCGCGTTCCATGTGGCGGGGTTGGCCGGTTTCGACCACATCCTCACGCTCGATATTGGCGGCACGTCTACCGATGTCGCCCTCTGCCCCGGTCATCCGGCGCGGCGGCCTGAATCGGAGATTGACGGTCTGCCGCTGCGGATTCGTCTGTTGGATATTGAGACGATTGGCGCGGGTGGCGGTTCGATTGCCCGGCTGGACGCGGGCGGGGCGCTGCGCGTGGGGCCAGAAAGCGCCGGAGCTGACCCCGGCCCGATTATCTACGGGCGTGGCGGGGCGCAGATCACCGTCAGCGATGCTAATGCCATCCTGGGGCGGCTGGATGCTGATCACTTCCTGGGCGGGGGCATGGCGCTGGATACAGCGGCGGCAGAGGCAGCGGTAAACATCCTGGCGGAACAGATGAGCCTCACGCCGGAAGCGGTGGCGCTGGGCGTGATTCAAGTCGCCAACGTGAATATTGACCGGGCGCTGCGCCGGGTTTCGATAGCACGAGGCTATGACCCGCGTGATTTTACGTTAGTAGCCTTCGGCGGCGCGGGACCGCTGCACGCCTGCGAAGTGGCCGAACGGCTGGACATCCCCACGGTACTCGTGCCGCGTTATCCGGGCGTGATGTGCGCGTTGGGGCTGCTGGTGGCCGATGTTGCCCTGGACTACAGCCAATCCGTCTTGCAGCCGGTAAGCGCGGCCACACTGGACATGATCGAGGGGCAATTGGCAGCGATGTTGGCACAAGCCGCCGCCGACCTTGAACGGGAAGGCATCCCCGCAGACCGACGCCAGCTGCACGCCTCGCTCGATATGCGTTACAGCGGGCAGGCCTACGAACTCACTGTGCCGCTGACCGATTCGCGCACCGTAGCGGGACTGCAAACCGCATTCCACGCCGCACACGAACGGGCTTACGGCCATGCCCTGCCGGAACGTCCAGTGGAGGTGGTCAATGTGCGGTTGCAGGCGGTAGGAATGACAGAAAAACCAGTTTTCACCGCCGAGCCGCTCCACGAAAGTGATGGGGCGGAAGCCTTGATCGGCCACAAGAGGACGGCGGACGGGCGGCTGGCACTTTACGAGCGAGAACGACTGCTACCGGGGACACGCTTCACCGGCCCGGCACTGGTGTTCCAATTAGACAGCACGGTGTACATCGCGCCCGACTGGACGGCGGCGGTGGACGCCTATCATAACCTGGTGCTGAGGCGGGCGTAAACTTCAACTGCCTGCGTCGTATGCCAAATAACTTATAATAGGGATACGAGTCTCGGACAGTGACGATAGGAGAAATTGATCAAAAATAGATTTTAGGAGGAAACAGTGCGTCGCTTATTGATTACGCTTGTGTTTATTTTATTGGCTGCGTCAGCGGTTCAGGCACAGATAGATACCTGCCCGGCTGAAGTGGAAACCGCATTAGACCTCGTCGCAGAAAGCTGTGACGCCCTGGGACGCAATCAGGCCTGTTATGGGCATGAGTTGATGCAAGTCGAACTCCGTGATGGCAGCGCCCCCTTCAGCACGGTTGGGGACATCACCGCCGCCGCTGACCTGCTCAGTGTGCATACCGCTCCACTGTCCCTTGAAACCGGGGATTGGGGCATTGTGATTTTCCGGGTGCAGGCCAACCTGCCGGATACCCTGCCCGGCCAGAATGTCACGCTGCTGTTTTTCGGGGATGCAGAAGTCCGGCCACAACCAGACGCGCCCCCTGACTTCAACGCCCCGATGCAGGCCTTCCAGTTAGTGACCGGGGTTGGTGATGAAGCCTGCCGTGATGTGCCGCTGGGTGGTTTGCTGGTGCAAAATCCGCACGAGCAAACGGTGACTCTGCTCATCAACGGGTTTGAACTCCACCTGGGCAGCACCGCCCTGTTCACCGCCGCCCATGAAGATAAATTGACCATTACTACACTGGAGGGGAATGTCCAGGTGGTGATTAATGACACTGTGCAGGATGTCCCCGCCGGATTTACATTAACGGTCACACAGGACACCCCACCCGAACAGCCCGAAGCCGCACCAGAAGTGATGGCACTCCCGGCAGAAGCCCTCCCGGAAGCCCTCCCCCAGACCACAGAACCTGGTGGTGAGATCACCGGACTGCTGCGCTGCGCCAATACCGGTGGTGTGGATGTCCCGGCAGGCAGCACGCTCGCGCTGCGCGGCGGCTGGGCGGACTATACCTTAGCCGATGTGCTGCGTTTCGCCGCTTCGAATCCCACCTCAATGGATTATGACGGCGCATCCGTCCCGCTCAGTTACCGCACCGGGCCGTCACCCTGGACAGGATCGGATGGAGCAGAAGGTTTCCAGGTGAATTGGTTCTGGGTCGTCACCAATATTACCCCCAGCACGCATCATGCCGTCTGGTATGTGGATGGCGGGGCGTTCGACTGCGAAATCCGCGCCAAGTAAGTCCGGCGAAATGCAAAGGGAGGGTCGCCCGCCCTCCCGTGATGATCGTTCTGCTGCCCGGCGGTTTTCACCTATGGCGCTGCCGTGGGGGTAGGCAGCACAGCCTCCAACTCCGCCACCCGGCCACGCACAAACGAACTGGCACCATTCCCCGCCAATTCCAGATAGTGGCGATAGTTAGTCAGGGCTTCATCCATGCGATTCATATCGTAGTAAGTGTTGCCAAGCCCCCAATAGGCGAATGCGTAGTCCGGGTTGATTGTAATTGCCTGACTGTAATCTGCGATGGCTCGCTCGTAGTTGCCTATGTACTGATAAGCCTGCCCACGATTGCTAAGGTAAAAAGGCGCATATGTCGGACTAAGGAGAATGGCATGGTCAATGTCAGTATTGGCACGTTCATAATCACCTAGTGCGAAATAGGCAAGTCCGCGACTATCATAGGCTCTTGCATAAATTGGATCAAAAGCAATAGCTTGGTCAAAGTCAGTGATTGCACGCTCATACTCACCGATAACATTATAAACCTCACCACGCCCCACATAAGGGATAGCATTAATTGGATCAAGAAAGATAGCATTGTTATAGTCTGCAATCGCACGCTCATAGTCGCCCAAATCCTTATAGATACTTCCACGATTATTGTAGGCGATGGAATCCTCCGGATTGAGAGCAATGACGTGTGTGAAATCAGCAATAGCTTGGTCGTTGTTACCTAACGCAGAATAACAGACTCCGCGTTGGAGATAGGCATTGGCATAAGTGGGATTTAAAACAATTGCCCTGGAACTATCAAGAATCGAACGCTCACAATCACCTGTACGAGAGAAAGTCACCGCCCGCACATAATATGCGCTGGCACTATTTGGGAATTGCTCTACAAGATGATCCATACGTTCGATTTGCCATCCTGTATTTGTGACGCTCTGAGCGATGGTTTCTGAGAATTCATTTGCAATCGTTTGCTCGTCTACTGCCTCCTGGCGCAGCACAGCAGCCTGAGTCAGGGTCGGCGGAATCTGAGTCGCGGTGGCCTGGGCAGCCTCAACCTGGGCGACAGCGGTGGCGACCTGACGGGTAGCGGTGGCTTCGCGTTCCTGGGCGGCGTCAGCTTGTGCCTGAGCATCCACAACCTGCTCATGTGCCAGGGTAAGCGTTGGCGGAATCTGGGTGGCTGTTCCCAGCGCTTGGGCCACCTGGGTATTAGCGGCATTGGCGTTATTGTTGGCTTGTACCCCTGCCAGCAGCGCGACGACGGCAAACACCAAAGCAAACGCAGCGACCAGTACGCCACTCCCAGCCAGCAATCGCCGCCGCTGTTGGGCCCGCCGCGAGGCAGCCACGTAATCGCGCTGCACAGCTTCCGGCAGCGGATTCACCACTTCCACTTTTCCGCTCGCCTGTTTTGTGGCGTAACTTTCAGCTTTGACTAACCATCTCTCGGCAGCATCAATCTCCGCGCCGAACAATAGCAAGTCAGCCCGCTGGCCTTCTCGTTGCCATTCCAGAGCGCGGGTCAGATAACGGGTATGCGCCTTGACATACGGCAAATCGGTTTCAACGGTGATGACGAGCGTCTTGAAGGCCGTATCAAAGTCGTCACTATCCCGGAAAAACACCCAATTGATATGACTGAGGCGCTGCCAGTTGTCGCGGGCAATTTGCAGTGAGTCCTTACCCGCCAATCGTTCCTCCATCGCTGCATCGGGTTGGAAGTCGGCGATGCTGGCGAAGGCATCACGAGTGACGACATCCTCATAGACAAGAGGAATAATGCGTTTCTGAAGTTCGATGGCGTAATCCAGTTCCAGGTTGCAGACCACGCTCGCCATCGAGTCTGGGCTGAGGATAAACACAAAGCTGTCCGCCCCTTCAATGCCCGCCTTGATTTCCGACCACCAGTTGGGCGAGGTAAGCGGAATACCTTCCCAGTCCACCCAGGCATCCTTGTTTGCCAGCGTGAGGCCATCAATCAGGCGGTGGGCGAAAGCACTATTTTTCCGTGAATACGAAATGAATACGTCTGACATGGTGTCTCCAATGGTTTCCGCTATGAACAGCACAATAATAACGGCTTTTATTATCCTGTCGAGGCATTGGGGAGGGTCGCACGCCCTCCCTGTGTTAATGATTACTCCACCGGAGCAGGGACGGCCTCTCGTCTGCGCAGCAACCGCCCCAGCAGCAGCAGTACCGGCGAAAGGAGCAAAGCCGAAGTCGCCAGCGCCGCCCGAATCGAAATCGTGTTCCCGATCCAGCCGACCACCGGCCCCCCGGCGATTTGCCCGACGGCATCTACCTGCCCGGTCATTGAAAGCACCGTCGCCCGCACGCTGGACTCGACATGCTGGTTCACCCATGCCTCGTACAGCGGCGCGATGGTACTCCGCAGCACACCAATCACCAGCACCAGGGCGGCAGCGGCGACAAAACTCATGGAAAACGCGAACCCGAATAATGCCAGCACTAACAGCCCGCTCAACACTAACGTCACACGCACGAGAAGCTGCGCCCGCCCACTGCTCACGCGGCGCACCAGTAGCTCGGACAGCGTGATACTGAGGATGGCTCGGCCAGCGTTCATGAGGCCGAACCACACCACCGGCTGCCAGCCACCCAGAGTGGGAAACGTGAAATTTTGCAGCAAATGGGCCGTCCACAGCCGGTCATAGCCCTCGCTGTAGAGACCGAAAAACAGGCCGATTCCCATGATGGCGAGCAGCGCCCGCCGCCCCCGCACCAACCGCAGCCCGGCACGAAACGTGTTGAATAGCTGCCCCCACGAACCCCGGTCTTCCGGCGGCACAGGATGAAAGCCGTTCTCCGGCATCCACAGCAGCAGGAACACCCCGACTCCCATTATCCCCAGGCCGCCCACGATAATCGGCAGGTTGATCGCCAGACTCCCCAGGAGAACTCCCCCCAGAATCCCCAGCAAATCTCCGGCATGGCTGATCTGCGTGTTGCGCAGGTAGACACGGGTGAGGTTTTCCGCGCCGAGTTCATCGGCAATCCAGGCGCTGGTCGCGCCACTGGTGAAGGTATAGCCCAGCCCCCACAGAATTTGCGACACTACAATGATCGAAAAGACCGGGAATACCCCCTCAATCACGAAACCTGCGCCCATAATGAAAAAACCGATGATGACCGACAGGCGGCGGCTGTAAACATCGGCCACAACCCCGGTGGGAATTTCAAACAGCAGGACGCTTACTTCCAAGGTTGTGCCCAGCAGTACCAGTTGCAACGGGTTCAGTCCCACCTTTTCCACCTGGTAAATCATGTGTACGGTGAAAATCATGGTGAAAAAGACCGCGCCCGCGCCCCCCTGAACCAGATACACTAGAAAAGCGTCCAGTTTCTGCAAACGAAACAGCGACATGCGATTGTCCTTTAGTTGTTGTTATGCTTGTGTGTGAACATCTCAGCCAGCTAAAAGCCGCTGAAGCCGTGGGCTGTTCAGGGGAAATAAAGGGGTATAGGGCAATACTTCAGGAACCGAACTGTGATAATTATGCCTGAGTTTTTAATCTTCCCGCATCAACTCCCCTGAAACACCGTTGATAGTCAGAATCAGGTTTAGGATTTGCATAAATACCCTCACAGGTGGTTATCCGATGCGACAATCATACCCAATCTGGCAATGGCCTACAACCCGCGATCCTAGCAGAAATGTACTTCTCCAATCGCCACTATTCCGAAAAATGCGTCGTGCTGCCGGGGACGTCTTCCCACCCACACAGCAACTTGTCGTGGTTTACCCGTTTCTTTAGCTAGGCGTATAGAACGAGGAATGGTACAATTATAAAAAGTTGTAAAAATCTGGCTCTCCTGGTTGTTTTCTTAGACAACAGAATCCCCTTGTCTACACTGAATTAACCTGTAAGCCAAGCATTTTGTTCCTGCATGTGAGCGAGACTATGCCAACCCGTGTATTAGTGATCGAAGACGACAAAGAGATGGCACGCCTGTTGCAGTTGGATTTGCAGCGCAACGGCTACGAAACCTTTCTCGCAAACACCGGCCTGGATGGGCTGCGCGTGTTTCACAATTTCAGACCCGATATGGTGGTGTTGGATGTGGACTTGCCGCTGATGGATGGCATGACGGTTTGCCAGCGTATCCGGGATTTATCCGATATTCCGATTCTGATGATGACCGGCCATGAGGTTTCCGAAGAGGAAATCGCTAAGGGGCTGAATATCGGCGCGGATGAGTTCATGCTCAAACCGCTGCGGAACGTGGAGTTTCACGCCCGGCTCAAAGCGCTGCTGCGGCGTTCGCGCGTGTGGGACGAGGAGAGCAACGAACCCAGCAGCTATGCCGACCCCTATCTTTCGGTTGACCTGCCCGCGCGTAAAGTGAATGTGGACGGCAGCGATATTCGGCTGACGCCCACCGAGTTTAAGTTGCTGGCGACATTCGTTCGCAACCCCGGTCAGGTGCTGACTTTCCAACAGTTACTTGAACAGGTCTGGGGTGTGGAATACACCAGCGAGCATCACTACCCGCGTATTTACGTCTCGCACTTGCGCCGCAAGATCGAGCCGGACGCCAAGAATCCGACATATATTCAGAATGAATACGGGATCGGCTACCGGTTCGTAGGCCAAAAATAGCGTTTAGCAGGTTTAATTACCAGTTGCACCACCGTTAGACAATCCGAATCAAAAAGGGGAGACACTGATCTCCCCTTTTTTGCCACACAAACTAACGCACGCGCATCAGCAAACGAGGATCAGTGAAGTAGACATAGTCATTGTTTTCATTCGGGATTACCTGGCTGAAGGCAATACGGAATTGCAATGGGCGCCGCTCCTGGTAGGCCCGCTCTACCTGAGCCAGCACATCCACGACACCGCAACCATCCAGAGTGGTGATTTGTACCGCGTTCGGGAATGAATTGATAGACGCGGTGTCAATGTTCCCATACGGGTCCACATACAGCGTCATCGCGCCCAGCCCCTGGAAGCCCGCACCCGCGACGAGACAACCGTCTAAGTCCAGCACAGCACTTTCAATCGTCCGCCCCGGTTCCAGCGGCGGCAGTTCAAACGTAAACATCGCCATATATTGGATGTCGTTCTCAGTGTCGTTACTTCCATCGCCAGCGAGCATATTGCCCGCAAGATAATCACCATTCCCTTCCAGTGTCCCACTGTTCCTGACGACCAGATGCGCGTAAATCGGCTGGGGGTCGTTCAGTTGACCAGGGCGTTCCAGAGTCAGCTCCAGATTAAAAGCCCCCGCGCTGCTGCCGGTACTGCGCTGGTAGCGGGTGGCAACCAGCGCATAAAAACCGTCTTTAGGCAGCACCAGCGGGCGGATAAACGAGTCCGATGTATTACCCTCTGGATCATCGTCATTATAGGCCAGTTGCTTGCCGACATTGTCCTGAATGATCAGCAGGGTATCCAGGTCACCAGTCGTGGCGATCAATCGCGCGGATACAAGATCACCCTGATTGCCTCGGAAAATATAAATCTGCTCGTAAATCGCATTGGAGATACTACCTTCGGCGTGTTGGTTATAGCCGATTGGCTGGGCAAAGACACCCGACTGAGGCGCGGTAGGATTCGCGCCGGTCACGGCCAGTTGGTAATCGCCGTCCGAGGCGCCATCCTGCCCGTCGAAACGAGTCGCAATAATGGTATAACGCCCCGATTCGGGTAGGTGAAAACCACCAATAAATGAGTTCCGACTGTTGGTGGATTCGTCGTCATTCCGGGCGATTTCACGACCATCCGGGCCAAGCACGATCAGCAAGGAATCCAAATCACCACTGCTGGCGGTCATCGCAATATTGTAGGCATCGCCCGCCCCACCGGTCAGTGAGAAAAACGAGATGTAATGATCGTCATTCAGCGTGCCATTCACCGGCACATTTACCTGAATCGGCTCACCTACCGGCACATCGGATGACGGTTGGGCGTTTGCTTGTGCCGATAGCGAGAGCGTGAAACCGCCTTCGCTTAATCCTTGTGCCTCCTGGTAACGAGTCGCCAGAATGACGTAGTCCCCTGGCACGGCCAGCGTGAGGTCGAGAAGATGGGCGTCGCGGGTGTTGGGGGCGGCATCATCGTTGCGGGAAACCTCCTGCCCATCGGGGCCAAGCAGCACTAACAATGGATCAAGGTCGCCGGAAGTGGCAGCCATATGAACATTTACCACGTCGCCCGATTGGGCGGGGAATACATAACGCACAACCGAATTCGCGTTGTTGATTTCACCGCTGAGTTCCTGTCCGTACTGGATTGGAATCCCACCAGTCTGACTGGGTGGCGGGGTCCCCGGAGTACGCCCGCCTGTACCTTCCAGGGTCAGCGTAAATTCGCCCGATGTCACACCAATTTCCTGCTGGAAGCGGGTAGCAACCACGACAAATTGCCCGGAATGCGGGATCACAAAGTTGCTCAGGTAAGAGTCGCGGGATGTTCCCTGCTGGTTGTCATCGTTTTCAGCCAGCACTTCACCGGTATCGCCATCCAGTAAAATGACATATGAATCCAGATCACCCGATGTGCGCATCATCCGCACACCAATCGTATCCCCGGCAACAGCCCGAAAACGGTAGAGGGCCGTCGGCGTCTGGTCGTTTATCTGCCCGGTGACGGTATCCCCAATCGCAATCGGAGTCGCCTGTCCGATGGGGAGTTCCGTTGGTGAAAGAGTCACTGTCGCCGTCGGCGTATCGGTGGGTGTACTGGTGGCTGTGGCCGTCGGCGTATCAGTAGGCGTGTTGGTTGGTGTAGATGTATGCGTCGCTGTTGACGTACTCGTCGGTGTGAATGTGGGTGTTGGCGATGGTGTATGAGTCGGAGTATTGGTGGGTGCCAGCGCAATCGGGACGCCCTGCAAGTTACCGAAGGTCGTCACCAACGCGGTTGATGCTGCCAGCCATCCGGTGGTACCATCCGGCAGGACGATTTGATACCAACCGCCATCATTACTAATTCCTGTGATTTCAACCCGATCACTGGCTTCCAGCGTAGCAATTTCACTATATTGTGAACCCGGCCCCAGACGCACCGTCAGGACACGCAGCGCCTGAGCAACCGGCGTCGCGGGCGTTGGAGACAGAGTCGGCGTGCTGGTTGGGTTGCGCGTGGGAACAACCGCCCCCGTTGTTGCTGTCGGTACAAAGGTCACAACCTGTGGTGTGGCCTGGCCGCTGCACGCCGCCAGTGCCAGAACCACCACGATCAATCCCCCCAAGTGCAGGCGCAGTTTCACATTACTACTCCAGATTAAGTCCGGCCACTATGTTGAGTATTATAGTCGCGACGGCAATAATCGGCTAATCGCATTTGGATTTCAGCCTGGCGTCGGGGTAGACTTAACGCCCTTGATACCTTTCAACCCCCGTGCGGCGGTCTGCGCGATCAGATTCGTCTGGTAATTATAGGTGCTGCGACGTTTTTCGACGTGGGCTTCCTGTGCCAGTTTCACCAATTGGTCAACCACCTCGCGCGGCGACAGATTCTCTTCCTGCCACAGGTAGAGCGCCAGCGATCCCGGCATGGTGTTGACTTCGTTCAAGTAAACCTCGCCGACATCAGGCCGAACGAGGAAATCAATCCGCGCCGTCCCCCGCCCTCCGATGGCCCGGAATGCCCCCCGCGCATACTCTTGTATCTGTTCGGTCAATTCAGGACTGATTGGCGCTGGAATCAATCGTTCGGCACTTTTCATGCCTTCGCCGCCGCGTAGGTATTTTTCTTCGTAGGTCAGAAATGCTTCCCAGGAAACCGGTTGCTCCAGGACAGATGCCCGAACATCCGGCGTATTCCCCAGTACCGCGCAGTTGATCTCGACGCAGTTCGTAACTGCGCTTTCCACCAAAACCCGCTGGTCAAAGTGCGTGGCGACATCAATGGATGCCCGGAGGAGTGTTTCGTCCGCAGCCCGCCCGATGCCAATGCTGGAGCCGGTAGTTGCCGGTTTGACGAACACCGGGTAAGCGAGTTTCTCAGTGATGCGCTGGATGATCGCATCCGGGTCATTTAACCATTCCGCCCGCGTGAAATGGACATCATCCACCACTGGAATCGCGTGTTGGCGCAGCACATCTTTGGTAATGATCTTATCGTTAGCCAGTGCGGACGCCAGCACACCACAGCCAACATAAGGAATATCGGCCAGTTCAAACAGCCCTTGCAGCGTGCCATCTTCGCCGTGCGTACCATGTATAGTGGGAAATATCACGTCCAGTCGCTGCACTTCACTTTTGCCAAAACGCCCCGCCACCGGGTTGAGTATCAGCCCGTGATGGTTGGTGGTCGGTGACAGGAGGGTACTCATCACCCCTTTGTAGCTGGCGATTTCGTCCCGAAAGTTTTTGAGTTCCAGCAGCGGCTCACCGGTCAGCCACCGCCCTTCCCGGTCAATGTAGACCGGCACAACTTCGTACTGTTCCGGGTCGAAAACCCGGATGACCTGGTGGCCGGTCACAACCGAGACATCATGTTCAACGCTGCGCCCACCAAAAATAACGGCGACGGTGGTTTTACGTTTCGCACTGCTCATCGGGGAATACCTCCTGCTCATGCAGAATGAATACAGATTCATCATCGCAGCAGATGCGCGTTTTTTCCAGCCCCGCTTGCCCTGCTGTTTCCCTATGACCGCCCCATCGTATCCTTAAACAGTACCCAGAAGGAGGTGTCAGTTGACTTCCGTGTGCCTTCCCTCTATAGTTTAGAATATGCGTTCTGTATAAATGAGGTCAATACCATGTGTCGGAATATCAAGACGTTGTATAACTTCGAGCCACCGGCAACGGACGAAGAAATCCATGCTGCCGCGCTGCAATTTGTGCGGAAAATCAGCGGATTCAACCAGCCCTCCCAGGTCAATGAAGCGGCTTTCCTGGCGGCGGTGGAGGAAATCACGGCAGCGGCCAGCAAACTACTCAATGCACTGGAAACAAACGCGCCCCCTAAAGACCGCGAGACCGAAGCCGCCAAAGCGCGGGAACGGTCATCAAAGCGTTTTGCTCGTTAGTGGAGAGCCAGCGGAGGCTGAATATTGTCGAGAGGCCAACATAACGAACATTACAAAGCCATTTCGATTCCATTTATAAATTGTGCCTGAAATCATAAAGAAACCATGACAAAGCTAGATACATTCTGTGACAAAATAACTTACAATAGTAGGCGAAGTCGGTGTGAGTTTCCGAAGGGTGTGTTATGCGTCATTGGCGAAACTACTGGGTGTTTGTTCTTGTCCTGATTGTTTTCGCATTGATTCCGGGTTCCAGCGGTATCGGGGCGCAGGACTCAACCGCAGTCCCTATCCCCACCGAGACTCCGATTCTGCCGACAGCGACGCCGCTGCCCACCAATACGCCCATTCCGCCAACGACAACGCCCGTACCCAGCCATACGCCCCTGCCACCAACGGACGTACCGACGGCAACACCTTTACCGACAGTGACACCGATTCCGCCAACGGCGACTCCCCTGCCAACCGAAACACCGCTCATCCCAACCGATACACCGGTGATTCCGTCCCTCACGCCGACCTATACCAATACACCGGCTGAACCTCCGACACCAACCTGGATACCCTCTCCAACACTGACTCCGACAATCGCAACGCCGCCTGCCGAGACGCCAACCTCCACACCCACACCCACACTGACACTGAGCGGTTCAGAGACAGCAACCTTTACGCCCTCGCCCACTCAGACAGAGATGGCTACACTGACGCCAACACCGACAGAGACATCGGTATCACCTTCTCCGACACCGTTAGTCATTCATGCACAGGCGGTGCAGACCTACACCGTCAACTCAACAGCAGACCCCGGCGACGGGACTTGCGACATAACCGAATGTACGCTGCGAGAGGCCATCACTGCCGCTAATGCCAATACTGGCTTCACCGATACGATTGCCTTCAGCATCCCTGGTGTGGGGCCGCACACGATACAGCCCACTAGCGCCCTGCCAATTATCACTAGCCCGGTCATCATAAACGGTTGGACGGAACCCGACTTCACTGGAAAACCAATTATTGAGTTGGATGGCAGTCTGGCGGGAGTGGGTGTGATTGGATTGGAAATTACCGCTGGAAATACCACCGTGCGCGGGCTGGTGATTAATAACTATACAGACGCCGGGCTGAGGATTTCTATCAATGGTAACAATGTTATCGAGGGGAACTACATTGGCACCAATGTAACCGGCACGCAGTCACGCGGTAATGGTATGGGGATTTTGATAAACAATACTCCAAATGATCGGATTGGTGGTACAAGCACCAGCCAACGGAATGTAATCTCAGGCAACAACGGCATTGGTATTGCCATCCTCGGAACAGGTGACACCAATACAACCATTCAAGGGAATTACATTGGCCTGGATGCCACCAGCACAGCCGCACTAGGCAATGCCTCTCACGGAATCGAAATTGACGGTGGTAATAACAACTTGATTGGGGGACCAGACACCGATACCTATGCACGGAATGTGATTGTAGACAATGGCGGGCGTGGCATCAGCATTTCAAGCGGCAGTGGCACGTCCATCATGAACAATTACATCGGCCTGAACGTGTCAAAAGTGCCCTTCGGAAACCATGACTCAGGCATTGGAATTGCTAGCTCTGCGAATCACCACTATCTTTTTAAGAATCGTATTGCCTTTAACGCCGGGTTGGGGATAGACCTGAATAATGATGGTGTAACTCCGAACGATCTGCGCGATGTTGATACCGGTGCAAACGGCCTCCAAAACTACCCGGTGATTAATGCCGCAGCATCGAATGGAAGTACAGTTTATATTGATTTCGGCTTTAATAGTACCCCTGATACCGGCCATCGAATCGAATGGTATGTCAATGATACCTGTGATCCTTCAGGCCACGGTGAAGGCCAAAGTTACATAGGAAACAGCTATCACCATATGTTTTCTCAAGGCAACCGAGATGCTCGGGACACCGTTGCTTTTCGTACCGCAGTAACCCCTGGCAAGTTTCTCACTGCTATTGGCATCAACCTGGATACTAATGACACTTCGGAATATGCAGCGTGCGTGGAGATTGCGCCTATTACAGGCCCCAAGACCCTAACCGTCAATTCCACAGATTATTATGGAACGGGTATATGCGACGCAGTTGAATGTACCCTGTGGGAGGCACTTGCCGAAGCCAACGTAAATTGGGGCTTTTCAGACACCATCGTTTTTGATATTCCGGGTCCTGGACCCTATACGATCCAACCCGTGGACGACCAGTTGTGCTCTTTTTACTATGCTGCCTTTGATCTGGGGAATACGATAGTTATTGATGGAACAACTCAGCCAGGCTACAGCGGGAGCCCCATAATTGACCTGGATGGATCGCTGCTCTCCCGTGACTTCTGTGGGGGAATTCAACATGGTATCATTTTGGGGACAAATAGTATCCTACGGGGCTTCGTTATCCGCAATTTTCCTGGCACAGGGGTGCGGCTATATGGTTCTTATAGTAATGTCATCACTGGCAACTATATCGGTACAGATGTAACCGGTACTGTCGGTCAGGGCAACCTGATCGGTGTAGAAATTCGCAATGGGACAGAAGGTAGTATTATTGGCGGAACAACCCCGACCGAGAGCAACATTATCTCGGCCAATAACATCGGCATTGATATCTACAATAGTTCCAACAACATAATTCAGGGCAACTACATCGGCACCGACATTACCGGGACACAGAACCTGGGGAACATTTATAACGGTATTGCCATATTAGGTACAAACACAGACCCCAATCCTGCCATCAACAACCAGATTGGCGGGACCGTACCCGGCGCGGGCAATGTTATCGCGTTTAACGGGATTTCCTCTCAATCTGGCGCTGGCATTAGTATGGAAACAACGGACACGGGTTGGATAAGTGGTAACTTTATCCTGGGCAATCGTATCTTCTCTAACTATTGGCAGGATATTGCCCTCAATCCTGTTGGATTCGGCAATAGCAACCCGGATGGCGTTACGCCAAACGACCCTGGCGACGCCGACACGGGTGTGAACAACCTGCAAAACTACCCGATTCTGAGCTACGCGGTTATTGGCGGGAATTCACTGTATATTATAGGCACACTCAATAGCACGCCTAACCGGACATTCCGTCTGGAATTCTTCGCCAATGATACCTGCCATTCAACCGGGTATGGCGGCGGGCAGGACTACTTGGGTTTCGAGGATGTCACCACCAACGGCATCGGCTACTCAACTATTAATGTGTATTTGACTGCTAGTGTAGCCACCGGGCAATTCATCACCGGGACGGCCACTGACCTGACCACCAACGACACCTCCGAGTTCTCAGCTTGTGTGATGGCGAACACCGGAACCCCAACCCCAACCCCAACCGGCGCATATGGCTATACGGTCAACACCACCGCCGACCCCGGCGACGGTGTATGCGATGCGACTGAGTGTACGCTGCGCGAGGCCATTAGCGCGGCGAATAACCATAGTGGCTTCGCCGATACCATTGCCTTCAACATCCCTGGCGCAGGCCCGCACACCATCCAGCCCACCAGCGCCCTGCCGACCATCACCGACCCGGTCATCATAGACGGATGGACAGAACCCGACTTCGCGGGTAGTCCCGTGATTGAAATAGATGGCAGTCTGGCAGGAGCGAACGCCAACGGCCTGTGGATTACCGCTGGGAACAGCACCGTGCGCGGGCTGGTGATTAACCGCTTTGGCGGGAACGGCATTGTGCTGGAGGGCAGCTACAATGTCATTCAAAGCAATTACATCGGCACAGATGTCACCGGCACATTGAACCGAGGCAACAGCAGCGACGGCATCAAGATCAGCGCCACTGCCACCAACAACACCATCGGCAGCACCCAGGTCGGCGTGGGCAATGTGATTGCCTATAATGGCGGGAATGGCGTGGATACCACGCATGTTAGCGGAGAGACGAGTACCGCCAATCGGATTTGGGGAAACAGAATCCACGACAACGGGGCATTGGGCATTGGGTATGGCGATGGCCCGAACCTGAACGATCCGTCCACCGAGTATAACTTCCCCGACATCTTCGATGTGCAGCTTGCCGGGAATACACTCACGATTAGCGGCAGAATCAGCGGGCAGGCGAATACCCTCCACCGCCTGGAATTCTTCGCCAGCGATACCTGCGATCTGTCCCACTTTGGGGAAGGCCAGACTTACCTGGGCTTCATAGAAGCCACCACCGGCAGCGCTCAGGATGAAATCCTGAACGGCATCTATGACTACACCGCTATCTTGACGGCAAATGTCAGTAACGGGCAGGTTATCACCGCCACCAGTACCAATCTGACCAACAACAGCACCTCCGAATTCTCGTACTGTGTCCAGGTTGGCGGGGCGGCGACGACCTTCACCGTCAATACCACCGACGACAGCGATGATGGTGTGTGCGATGCTGTCCATTGTTCGCTGCGGGAGGCGCTCATCTGGAGTACGCTCAACCCCGGCAAAGACACCATTGCCTTCAATATCCCCGGCCCTGGCCCGCATACCATTCAACCGCAAACGCTCCTGCCCATCGCGTTCACCCCGGTCATCATTGACAGCTGGACGGAACCTGATTTTGCCGGGACACCGGTCATCGAAATAGATGGAGCGGGAACTGCATTTGCTGGTTCTTCCTACGCGGGAGGAATTCAGCTTAACGGTGGCGACAGCACGGTGCGTGGGCTGGTCATCAATAATTTCTATGACGTGATTGATGGGCCATTGAGCGGCATTTACACCTTCATGTATGGTGGCAATGTGATTGAAGGCAACTACCTCGGCACGGATGTCACCGGCACGCAGGCGAAGGGGAACGATACTGGAATTTTGATCGGTCTAACCCAGAATGACCGGATTGGCGGCACGACCCCGGCCAGTCGCAACATTATCTCAGGGAATATCTTCGGCGGCGTGGTGTTATTCGGCCCGATCAGCACTTATACCACTGTTCAGGGCAACTACATCGGCACCGATGTCACCGGCAGTATTCCGCTCGGCAACGGGAATTATGGCATCGTTATGAATACAGCGCATCATAATATCATTGGCGGTAGCGAACCGGGTGCGGCCAATGTGATTGGTGACACAACAAATGACTACGGCGAGGAGGGGTACGGGATTCTCGTAGGTCAAGCCTATGGCAACACGATTATCGGGAACTATATCGGCACTAATGCGGCTGGTGCTGATCTAGGCAATGTGTCCGCTGGTATTCTTATGTGGGGATATGACCCACAGTCCCATAATCTGATCTCGCAAAACCGCATCGCCTTTAACAGCGGACTCGGGATTGACCTGTCTCAGAATGCCAGCCCCAATGGTGTCACCCCCAACGACCCCGGCGACGGGGATACTGGGCCGAATGACTACCAAAACTACCCGGTACTCAGCACCGCCGAAATCGGTGAGAATGGCCTCACCATCACCGGGACGCTCAACAGTACGGCCAGCCGTTCATTCCGTGTCGAGTTCTTCGCCAACGACACCTGTGACCCGTCCGGCTACGGCGAAGGGCAAGTTTACCTGGGCTTCCTGGATGTGGCAACCAATGCCAGCGGCGATGCGGCGGTGAACACCAATCTGGCGGCCTCGGTATTCGCCGGGCAGTTTATCACGGCCACTGCCACCGACCTGATGACCAACGACACCTCCGAATTTTCGGCGTGCGTGGAGATAGTGGAGGGGGCAGGCGCACAGACCTACACCGTCAACACCACCGCCGACCCCGGCGACGGCGTGTGCAACATAACCGAATGCACCCTGCGCGAGGCAATTGAAGCTGCCAATGCGAATGTTGGTTTCACCGATACCATTGCCTTCAACATCCCCGGCAGCGGGCCGCACACGATTCAATCTACCAGCGCCCTGCCGACCATCACCGACCCGGTCATCATAGACGGATGGACAGAACCCGACTTCGCGGGTAGTCCCGTGATTGAAATAGACGGTAGCTTGATCGGAACTCCAGCCAACGGCCTGTGGATTACTGCCGGGAGCAGTACCGTGCGCGGCCTGGTCATCAACAACTTCCTGTTTGCCGGGATTGCGATCAGTAATCACAACAACAATGTAGTTGAGGGCAATGTCATCGGCCTGGATGTCAACGGCACGACGGCGCAAGGCAACCGTGACGGCGTGTATATCTATGAATCAACCGGCAACCTGATTGGCGGCACCACCGCCACCAGCCGGAACGTGATCGCCGGGAATACCGACGACGGCGTGAACCTGGGAACGAACGCCAACGCCAACATCATTCAGGGCAACTACCTGGGCGCGGATGTAACGGGTACGAACGGCCCCGGCAACAGTGGCGACGGCATCAAGATCAGTGCCACCGCCAACAACAACACGATTGGCGGCACGCAGACCGGAGCGGGCAACCTGATCGCCTATAATACCGGGCGCGGCGTGTATGCCGAATACATCGAATCGCCCACGACGGCTGGCACGGGCAACCTGATCCTGCGCAACAGCATCCACGATAACGATGCGTTAGGCATTGACTTTTGGGACGACGGCCCGACCTACAACATCAACCGTTACACCTACGGCGATTTTCTGCCAAATCATTCCCAGAACTTCCCGGATATTTTCGACGTACAGCTTTCCGGGAACACGCTCACCATCAGCGGCAAACTGACCGGCGTGCCGAACACGCTCCACCGCCTGGAATTCTTCGTCAATGACACCTGCGACGCCTCGTACTTTGGCGAAGGCCAGACTTACCTGGGCTATACCGAAGTAACCACCAGCGACTATCCACAGAACTTCGATGGTATCGCGGAATTTGTCTGGGTGATGGATGCCGAGGTCAGTCGCGGCCAGTTCATCACAGCCACCGGCACGAACCTGGCGCGGAACGATACTTCCGAATTCTCGTACTGTGTCGAAATCGGCGGTGCGCCCACCACATTTACCGTCAACACCACCGATGACACCGATGATGGCGTCTGCGATGCGGCACACTGTTCGCTGCGGGAAGCCCTCCTGTGGAGTACACGCAACCCCGGCAAAGACACCATCGCCTTCGATATTCCGGGCGCGGGGCCGCATACGATTCAGCCGAGTCCCTGGCTGCCCATCGCCTTCACGCCGGTCATCATTGACGGCTGGAGCGAACCGGATTTCGCTGGAACGCCCATCATTGAAATTGACGGATCATTGATGTTTGGCGACACCTCCGGGCCAGACCTGGCAATCGCCGGTGGCGATAGCACGGTACGCGGCCTGGTGCTGAATAATGCGATTCAAACTGCCGGTCTGTTCCTGGGCAAGTACGGAAACAATGTCGTTCAGGGCAACTACATCGGCACCGATGTCACCGGCACCCAGGCACGCAGCAACGGTTCCGGGATTTCATCAGACATCAGCCAACATGACCTGATTGGTGGCATAACCCCGGCGCAGCGCAACATCATTTCCGGTAATGAGGACAATATTGACATTCTCGGCCCCGGCAACATCGGTACGATTATTCAAGGGAACTATATCGGGGTGGATGTGACCGGCACCGTCGTCATTCCCGGCAGCTTTACGGGTATCAGGTCTGCCGGAGACCATATCGTGATCGGCGGCACCGAACCGGGTGCTGGCAACATCTTCGGCGGCAGCGGGATAGGTCTCTATGTGTTTGGTTCGGGCGATACGATCACCGGCAACTATATCGGCACCAACCCATCCGGCGCTGATCTGGGAAATACACAGACCGGCCTTGTCGTGGGAGATGGGGCCACCGGACATCTGATTACCCAGAACATCGTGGCTTTCAACGGTGGATTAGGGATTGATCTCATCGCTCCCGCAATGTATGCCCCGGATGGTGTCACGCCTAACGACCCCGGCGATGGCGATATGGGCGGGAACAATCTGCAAAACTACCCGGTACTCAGCACCGCCGAAACTGGCGGGGGCAGTATTGCCATAGTGGGTACGTTCAACAGCACCGCAAGTCGCTCGTTCCGCCTCGAATTCTTTGCGAATAACACCTGCGACCCGTCCGGCTATGGGCAGGGTCAGAATTACCTGGGCTTCCTGGATGTGGCAACCAACGCCAGCGGTGACGCGACGGTGAACGCCAACCTGACGGCCACCGTATCCGTCGGACAGTTCATCACCGCCACCGCCACCGATCTGACTACCAACGACACCTCCGAGTTCTCGGCGTGTGTGGAGGCAACATTCATACCAACTGCTCCACAGACCTACACCGTCAACTCAACCGCCGACCCCGGTGATGGGACGTGCAACGCCGCCGAGTGTACGCTGCGCGAGGCGATTGACGCGGCCAATGCCAACACCGGCTTCACCGATACGATTGCCTTCAACATCCCCGGCGTGGGGCCACACACCATCCAGCCCATCGAGCAGGGAAGAACCTATCCTTGCAGCGCTTATACGACTACAGATCCCATCATCATTGATGGATCAACCCAACCCGGTTATTCAGGTACTCCGCTTATTGAGATAGATGGATCCCTATTTTCTCCTTCAGTATGCGATTTCTATGGAAATGGTATTGATACCTTTACAGGCAACAATACCATACGCGGGCTTGTTATTCGGAATTTTTCAGGAATTGCAATTAGTTTGTGTGGCGGAACAGGAAATACGCTTGTTGGCAATTATATTGGTACTGATGTAACTGGTACTATTGGTCAGGGCAATCAAGAAGGCGTGTGCATTTTCGAAGATAGCATTATCGGTGGCACAACCCCAACAGAACGTAACCTGATTTCTGCCAATGGGATTGGTATTAGAGTGCAGGGCGACGGAAACATCATACAGGGTAACTATATTGGTACAGATATCACAGGGACTCAGAACCTAGGAAATATTCATATAGGTATTGCTATGGTTTCCGGGGCGATAGACCCTGAACATGTTAACAACAACCTGATAGGCGGTACCAGCCCTGGTGAGGGTAATATTATTGCCTTCAATGGGATGTCATTTACTGAACCTGGCCTTTTGGACGGCCCTGGAATTAGTGTCGGCGGGGGAGGGGCGGCCGTCAGTAACTCCATATTGGGCAATCGCATCTTCTCTAACTATTGGCTAGGTATTACTCTTAATGATCCCGGTTACGCCGATGCTGGCGGGAACAACTTGCAAAATTATCCGATTCTGACCAACGCGGCGGCTGATAGCAACACCATTACTATCAGCGGGACATTCAACAGCACCGCCAGCCGCTCGTTCCGCCTGGAATTCTTCGCCAATGATACCTGTGACCCAACCGGCTACGGCGAGGGGCAGTATTATCTCGGCTTCCTGAACGTCACCACCAATGCCAGCGGCGACGCGGCGGTGAATGCCAATCTGGCGGCCACTGTATCCGCCGGGCAGTTCATCACGGCCACCGCTACCGATCTGACCACCAACGACACCTCCGAGTTCTCGGCGTGTGTGGAGGCAACCGGTTTCACCGATCTGGCAATTACCAAGACCGATACGCCTGACCCAGTATTGGCCGGGGCGAACCTCACCTATACGCTGACCATCACGAACCAGGGCGGCCAGACGGCCACCGGCGTCGAACTAACTGACGCCCTCCCAGCAGGCGTGACCTTCGTCAGTGCGGATGTCACTCAGGGCGTGGGAAGCTGCGCTGAGAATACGGGCGTTGTGACCTGTGTACTGGAGGACATGCTTCCCAGCGACACGGCCAGCGTCAGTATCGTCGCCATGGTGGATGTCACTACCACTGGGCAGATCACCAACACGGCGACGATTACATCCATCGAATCTGATAATGACCCCAGCGACAATACGGCAGCGGCAACGACCACCATCACCGCGCCGCCACTGCCGGGGCGTGTCACCCTGGTATCGCCGCGCTCCGGCACCCAGACCAATGACGCTACCCCGGAACTGACCTGGAATGCCGCGACGAACGCGACCCAGTACCAGATTCAGGTGGACAACGACGCGCGCTTCCGCTCGCCGGAAGTAGACGCACTCACCGACCAGACAACCTTCACCCCATCCGACTCACTAGTGGATGGCCGCTGGTACTGGCGGGTGCGTCCGCTCAACCCTGCACTGCAAACCGGCACCTGGACATCGGCCTGGTGGCTGGTGGTGGATACTATCGCGCCAGATACGCCCATTCTCACTCAACCTGTTGATGCGAACGTGACCTATCTCGCACTGCCGACCTTCCGCTGGCGAGCGGTGGGCGGCGCGAATCTGTACCGCCTGCAAGTCGCGGATACGAGCGACTTCAGCCACATCGTGGTGGACGTGGAAACCAACAGGACAGCCCTCCGCGCCCCGGTTGCCCTCCCGCAAGGCACGTATTACTGGCAGGTGGCCGCGCGCGATACCGCCGGGAACTGGGGTAGCTTCAGCGCGCCGTTCACCTTTGCCGTGAACCTCCAGCGCAGCCCGGCAGACGGCAGCGCCACCCGCGATACCACCCCGGCCTTCACCTGGGCGAGCTACCCTGGCGCGATCAACTACCAACTCGAAGTCGCAACCGACACGGCGTTCACCCAGCCCGTGAGCGGCTTCCCGCTGAACACCACCCGGACGAGCTACACCGTACCGGTCGCCAACGCCCTGCCCTATGGCACCTACTACTGGCGGGTCAATGTGGATACCGGCTCTGGCACCATCACCTCGCCCTTCTTCTTCACGGTGGCCGTGACAAATGTCCTGCCCATTGCACCCGTGCAGGTCAGTCCGAGAAGTGGCACACAGCTCAACAACGCCACGCCGGAACTGACCTGGAATGCCACCCGCAGCACCGGCAACGAACCGTACACCTACGAAGTCCAGATTGATGATGACTCGCGCTTCCATTCACCACAGCAGACCGCCATCGTAAGCGACCTGGCCTACACGATTGATCCACTAGCGGATGGCCGCTGGTACTGGCGCGTCCGCACCATAGACCAGTATGGCGCGGCAAGTGGTTGGAGTCGGGCGTGGAACTTCATCCTGGATACCGTCGTCCCCGACGCCCCCGACCTGATCGCCCCGGCGGACGGCAGCCTGACCTATCTCGCTCTGCCAACCTTCCGCTGGCGAGGGGTGACTAATGCGAATCTCTACCGCCTGCAAGTCGCGGATACAGGTGGCTTCAGCCACATGATCCTGGACATGGAAACCAACCGGACATCCCTCCGCATCCCGGATGCCCTGCCGCAGGGAACATACTACTGGCAGGTCGCAGCGCGGGATACTGCCGGGAACTGGGGCAGCTTCAGCACACCGTTCACTTTTGCCGTAAACATCCAGCGCAGTCCAGCAGACGGCAGTGCGACACGCGATACCACCCCGGTATTCGTCTGGGCAGGCTACCCCGGTGCGGTCAACTACCAACTTGAAGTAGCGACGGACACGGCCTTCACCCAGCCTGTGAGCGGCTTCCCGGTGAACACCACCCGGACGAGCTACACCGTACCCGCCGCCAACGCCCTGCCCTATGGAACATACTACTGGCGCGTGAATGTGGATACCGGCGCAGGCGTCGTCACATCACCATTCTTCTTCACAGTGGCGGTGACACCGGTACTGCCCATTGCGCCGGTGCAGATCAGTCCAAGGAGTGGGACACAACTCAATACCGCCACGCCGGAACTGACCTGGAACGCCACTCGCAGCACCGGCAACGAACCGTACACCTACGAAGTCCAGATCGACGACGACTCGCGCTTCCGTTCACCTGCGCAGGTGGCCGTTCTCAATGACCTGAGCCTCACGGCTGACCCGCTGACGGATGGCCGCTGGTACTGGCGGGTGCGGACGATAGACCAGTACGGCGCGGCGGGCGGTTGGAGTCGAACCTGGAACTTCACAGTGGACACCATTACCCCGGATACGCCCGTCCTGACACTGCCCGCTAACCAGAGTGTGACCTACCTTGCGCTGCCGACCTTCCGCTGGCGGGCGGTGCGTGGTGTGAATCTCTACCGTCTGCAAATCGCGGATACGAGTGACTTCAGTCATATCGTGGTGGACGTGGAAACCAGCCGCACGGCACTCCGCGCCCCGGCTGCCCTGCCACAAGGCACATACTACTGGCAGGTGGCGGCGCGGGATACTGCCGGGAACTGGGGCAGCTTCAGCGAGCCGTTCACATTTGATATAAACATCCAGCGCAGACCCATAGACGGCAGCGCCACGCGGGATACCACCCCGGCGTTTACCTGGGCGAGCTACCCTGGCGCTATCAATTATCAGTTGGAATTTGCTGCCGATGCAGAATTTACACAACCGTTATCGGGTTTCGCAGTAGACACGACCCGAACCAGTTACACTGTTCCAGCGGCAGATGCCCTGCCATACGGCACCTACTATTGGCGTGTCAGCGTGGATACCGGTTCAGGGCTGGTCACATCGCCCTTTCATTTCAGGCTGGCAGTGACTCAGGTTATTCCTGTGCCTCCCGCGCTGATAGCACCCGGCAATGGGGTGCAAATTGCAAATCAGCAACCACTCTTTACCTGGCAGGTGAGCCGGACGGTCAATAATGGGCCGCTGACATATGAGATTGAAATTGATGACGACTCACGCTTCCGCAGTGTGGACGTGCGTGGAGCGACAGCAACAACCAGCTTCATGCCGCCTTCACCATTAGCGGATGGCCGCTGGTACTGGCGGGTGCGGACGGTGAACAAGCATGGCGCGGCGGGGAACTGGAGCCGGGCGTGGAACTTCACGCTGGATGCGCCCACACCGTAACAGATTAGCCAAGAAAGTAACCACCGTCATAAAACAGGGGCGCTCATTCGCCCCTGTTTCATTCTGCCGGTACAGTCTTTTAGAAGGATACACTGAAAAACCTACGGGGCGGGTACGATACTGTTGAACTCAATCTTTTCGCCGTCCGGCCCCAGGATGTTGAAGTAATGCACCCCGTTTTCCCAGAACGGCAGAAATACCGGCGCGTCTTCGAGGATTTTTAGCCCGGCAGCCTGCACTGCTACCCATGTGGCCTGAATATCCCGCACATTCAGGGCGAAATGGTCAATATGTCCGTGCTGTCGCTTGCGGATTTCAGCTAAATCGTCTCCGATAAGCTGATAGAGTTCCAGCACGAACCCGTTCAATTCTAACATCACCACCCGTACCACGTCGTCGCCCTGCGGCAGTTCCCGGACCATCGTTTCCGAAAAACCTAACCGCTTGTAGAACGCCTTTGACTGGTCAATATTGGTTACGGGCAATCCCAGATGCTGTAAACCGGTGATATTGTCTGCCAGCATAATCAGTATCCTCTGTATCTGTTTGAATAGCGTATCGTCCAGTACATTTACGCCGTATAGACGGGATCATGGTAGGGTCGCAGGATGCGTTCAACTTCCGCCAACATATCCGGCGTGAAGTCCCAGGACGCGCTGGCAACATTTTCCTCAACATGAGCAATCGTCTGCGCGCCGCAGATCACTGACGTGATCGCGTCCTGGTGAATCAGCCAGTTGATCGCAACCTGGCTCAATGGTTTGCCGATTTCCATCGCGAAAGCGAACAACTCACCGCGAATCTGATAGTAGGTTTCAAAGCGTTTCCCGTTGAGTTTGGGGTTCGCCGAGCGCACATCGTTGGTGTCAAACTGGTTTTGTGGCTTAAAGTGGTCGGTCAGCAACCCCTGAAACAAGGGGCTGTACGGGAAAAACGCCATCCCATGCTGGCGGCAGTAGGGAAAAACGTCCTGTTCAGTGCGGTAGTCCAACGGAATGTTATGGTACTGTGTCGGGTTGCGTTCCAGCAGGTTATACAACCCCTGGTGCGAGACGATTTTACTATACTGCCGCGCTTCGTCCATCAGGCGCGTTGAGAAGTTCGACACCCCAATATGCCGGATTTTCCCAGCAGTTTTCAATTTATTCAACGTCTCCATTGTCGCCTGAATCGGAGTGGCGGGATCAGGCCAGTGAATCTGGTAGATGTCCACATAATCCGTATTCAGGCGGCGTAGACTGTCTTCGATTTCACGTTCAATCGTCGCGGGTTTCAGGTCGTTCGTGATGTTCCCCTGGTCATCCCACACCAGACCGCATTTCGTGGCGATGATGACATCCTGGCGTTGACGACCCAATGCCTGGCCGAGAATAGTTTCCGCATGTCCGAACCCATACACGGGCGCGACATCAAAAAAGTTCACACCGAGTTCAACCGCACGCTGGATTGTCTGGATGGAAGCGGCATCTTCCGTGCCGTTCCAGATCGCACCGCCCCCGGCGGCCCAACACCCAAACCCCACCGCTGAAAATGTAAAATTCAACGCATCAACTGATTTGGTCTTCATACACTTCCGCCCATCACTGGTTGTTTGTCGCCCGTTAGTAACCGCTACTCGATAAAGGAACGATCCGAAAACATCGTATGTATCTGGCTCAGATCCCGCCGAATCGCACCACTACGGGGGAGAATATTAGCTACTTTTCCTGTCCCAGGCGGTGGGGAATCTGCTCCCAGTTCTCTTCAAAACGCGCCATCCAGTTTTGGCTTAACCCCGAGTCCAGCAGTTGCATAAAGACTTCATGCTGCATCACCAGAATCGGCGCTCCAGCCAGCAGGACTTTTTCCGCCTGTTCCGGGCTGCGAACACTAGCGGCAGCGATCTGCGTTTTGACCTGATGCCGCTCGTACATCGTGGCGATGTCCGCGACCAGTTGGTAAACGTCCACCCCGGCATCCTCAATGCGCCCGACATACGGCGCGATGTAGGCCGCACCAGCGCGAGCAGCCAGAAAAGCCTGGCTGACCGTCGCAATAGTGGTGATGAGTGGTTTCGCACCTTGGGCAGCCAACTGCCTGCCAGCGGCGATACCGGCGTGCGTAGCAACCAGTTTAGGTTGAATCTGCTTGGAAATCGCCCGCAACGACTTCATTTCACGCAGATAATCCATAACGGTGGGGCCATGAAGTTGCACGAAAACCGGCACGTCCACCGCCGCGCACACCCGTGCTACAACCGATTCCAGCGATTCACCGTTCGCCGTCCACTGTGCCATAATCGAAGGGTTGGTCGCAATCGCGTCCACCAGCCCCTCGTTAGCGACCTGAATCACCTGCTCCGGCGTGCCTTCAATCCAGATTTCCATCATATCATTTTGCCTGTTCCGAATTTACTCAATCAGCGCCAGGATTGACGCTGTGCGTGTCTGAATTTTCTCGAATTCCTCGGCCTGAACCCAGGCGCTTTTGACGAACTTACGCCACCGGGCCTTGTGTCAGCAGTCGCAGCATCAGAAATAGAGCGACGCCAAGCAGGAATACCCCCAGCAGCTTTTTGAGCTTCTTCTTGTCCAGCCCAACCGAAATCCGACTGCCGATCTGCCCGCCGATAAAAACCCCGATACCCATCACAATCGCGGAGTGCCAATCCCAGTGACCGACCGATAGGTGTCCGGCCAAACCCGCAGTTGCCGTGATACCCACCATAAACGCGCTGGAACCAATCGCAATCTCCATCGGAACGCCGCCGAGCAGCACAATCGCCGGCACTTTGAGAACACCACCGCCGATACCCACCATACCGGTCAGCATCCCAACGGCGATCATAATGGGCGTAATCACGAGCAAATTCAGGCTGTAGCTCTTGCCGCCTTGTGACCGTTGCCAGATCCAGAAATGGGTCGACTCGGTTCGATTTTTGTCCTTCAGCGCAATCGGGCGAATCATGAGGAGACCAGACACCACCAGCAGGATCGCCAGCAGGATCAGCAGAATCTCGGCGGGAATGCTATCTGAAATCAACCCACCGGCAAACGCACCGATCGTTGTGGGGACTTCCAGCGCGATTGCCATCCCCCAGTCGGTGTGATGCGCTTTGCGATAGACCAGCGTGGCCGAAAGCGACGTGACCATAATCAAGAACAGACTGGTGGTCGCTGCGTTGTGAAAATCCACCCCAAATACCGCCTGCAACGGGGTATAGAACACACCACCGCCCTGACCAAATAACGAAGCGATGATAGCCGCAACAACCAGCAGCAGCAGTAAAATCGGGTTCAATGGATTCAGTACCTTTCTCAGGGACGCAGCACTGAATCCGCTACATCCGGTTCATGAAACACGTCAGCGATAACTGACGACTCGCTACAAGCCAGCGATCTCATCATAAACCGGCACCAGCGCGGTGTACAGGTTATTAAAGACCGTGACCATTTTTTCGTAGACGGCCTGTGTCTGTGGGTCGGGCAGCACTGTCGAGGCGATTTCGTTCATCGTCTCAATCATCGCAAAATCGGGGTACAGCCCCACCCCCACGCCGCCCACCAGCGCCGCCCCCATTGAGGTCGCCTCTTCCAGGATTGCCAGCCGGTGAATCGGCATCCCGTACAGGTCAGCCATAATCTGATTCCACACATGCCCCCGCGCCCCGCCGCCAATCACCCGCATCGCTTCAATCGGTGTCCCCTGGCTGCGGAAAGCGTCCAGAATCACCCGCAGGTTCATCGTCACGCCTTCCAGCACCGCCCGGTACAGGTGGGCGCGGCTGTGGCGGATCGTCAGGCCGATGAACGCCCCGCGTGCATGAGGATTCCAGCGCGGGCTGCGTTCCCCCATCAGGTAGGGTAGATAAAACAGGCCATCTGCCCCCGGTGCAACTTTCTCAATTTCCAGATTGATGAGTTCGTAGGCGCTGATGCCGAGGGCTTTGGCCGCTTCTGTCTCGAACAGGGCGAGTTGGTCGCGCGTCCATTGGTAAGACGCTCCGGCGGCCTGCATCGTGCCGGTGGGCATCACCATATTCGGGATAACATGGCCGAACGTGAACGTGCGGTAATCCGGGTCATAGATCGGTTTGGGCGTGGAAAGCGCAATCCACGACGACGAGCCAATATAGTTATAGGCCGCCCCTTCCCGGATGACTCCGGCTCCGGCGGCGGCACACGCGCCATCGCCACCGCCAATCACCACCGGAGTCCCGGCGGCGACCCCCACTGCTTCAGCGGCGGCGGGCTGCACTTCACCCACCACCGCCACCGACTGGCGGATTTCCGGCAATTTCTCGACGGGCAGATCAACGGCCTTGAGAATCTGGTCTGACCACTGGCCGGTTTCCAGGTCGTAGAGATTCATGCTGGACGCATCCGAAGGGTCAGTCACAAACTGCCCGGTCAGGCGGGCGACAATCGAATCCTTGGCGTGGACGAATTTATACGTCGCGCGGTAAATATCCGGTTGATGCGTCCGTATCCACAGGATTTTCGCCAGCGAATACGACGCGCTCAGGCGATGCCCGGTGATGCGATACATGTCCTCGAAAGAAACCTGCTCGCCAATCCACGCCTCTTCGACCAGGGAACGCTGGTCAGCCCAGATAATTGCGTTTCGCAAGGGACGCGCATCCCGGTCAAGTGGGACCGCGCCCATCATCTGCCCGCTGAAGGTGATGCAGGCGATGTCCCCCTTGTGAACGTGGGTCTCCTGCAAAAGCTGGCGTGTGGACTGGCAAACCGCCGTCCACCAGTCTTCGGGGTTTTGTTCTGCCCATCCGGTATGGGCATATTCCGTCTCGTAGGGGTAGAAAACCGCACCCGTTAAACGGCCCTCCTGGTCATAAAGAGTCGCCTTGTTCCCGGTTGTCCCCAGGTCATGCGCAATGATAAATTTCGCCATCTCATTTTCTTTCAATAAAAACCGTGTTTGACAGGCATTTCATATCCAGAGTATAATCATTCTAACCTGTAATTACAAGTCAGTTGAGGTTGTAGCAGGTGGCGGAAAGTCGTGAAGCGCTTTTCACGGAATACAAAATCGATTCCACCAAACCGGTGCCTTTCCACACCCAGGTTTATCAGGCTCTGGAAAACATCATTAGTACATCGTTGCAGCCCGGTGACCAACTGCCCGGTGAACCCAGATTGTGTGATCTGTTCGGTGTGAGCCGCACCGTCATCCGGCAGGCACTTGACCAACTGCTGCGCGATGGTCTGATTGTGCGCATCATGGGAAAAGGCACGTTCGTCGCAGAACCGAAGATCAATGAGGCTTTAATCGGGCGGCTGACCGGGTTTCATGAAAACATGGTCGAGCAGGGTTACACGCCGGTTTCCAGGGTGTTGCAGCAGAAAATTATACCCGCCAGCACCAAAGTAGCCCGCAACCTGAATCTGGCCGTCAACACCGCTGTGATTGCGATTGAGCGCCTCCGTTTTGTAAAAGGTATCCCTATCCAATTGGTGACATCCTACCTGCCATACGCCCTATGCGAGCCGGTACTACAGGCGGATTTCACCCAACAGTCACTTTACGGCTATCTGCGCGAGATCTGTCACCTGCGGATTGCATCTGGCAAACGGATGATTGAAGCGGTGCTGGCAACGGAAGAAGAAGCGGCGTTACTGGCAATCTCGCCGGGTGCGCCGTTGATCCTAATTGATAGTGTCAGCTTTCTGGAAAATGGGACGGCGCTCGAATATTTCCATGCAGTACATCGCAGTGACCGCGCCCGTTTTGAAGTGAATTTGCTACGGGTTTGAGGCGCGCAGGTTCGCCCAATTTGACACAACTTGACAAAAGGTATGATCTGTTGTATTTTTGAGAAAACGATTTCTCAACATATTTCCGAATAGTTTTTCTGACTTTTATTAATCCAATGGCAAAAATTACGATTGGTGATGTAGCCGAATACGCGCAGGTTTCACAGGCGACTGTGTCGCGGGTGCTGAATGGCAACGACACAGTGGATAAGGAGTTAAGCGCCCGTGTCCTGGAAGCTGTACGCGTCCTCAACTATACCCCTAACCGCATGGCTCGGCGGTTGCGCAAAGAATCGCACGATGTCATTGGTCTCATCGTTTCCGACATCCAGAATCCGCACTTTGTTTCGGTCATCAAAGGCGTTGAAGAAACCGCCTACACCAATGAGTTAAACGTCCTGCTATGCAGTACAAACGAAGATTCGAGCCGCCTCAAGAAATATGTTGAAGTGATGCGGGCCGAATCGGTGGCTGGGCTGATCGTTGTTCCGACCAGTGATGAAGATGCCGCTATCCTTGCCACCCTGCGCGAATACAATATTCCGATTGTCGTTCTGGACCGTATCATTGAAGGCTTTGAAGCCGATGGCGTGCGCTCAGATAATGAAGATGGCGCCTACCAGCTTACCCAGCACCTGCTCGATAACGGGTATCGCCGGATTGCCATCGTCTACCCCAATCTCAAGACCGGCTTTGAACGGCGTGAAGGGTATGAAGCAGCCTTACAGGAGCGCAATATCCCCATTGACCCAGCACTGGTCAAAAACGTCGGGCCACATATTGAAGACGGTTACCAGAATACCCGCGATATCCTGGCTGGTTCAAATTTACCAGAGGCGATTTTCACCGCGACGAATCTCTTAACTTTAGGGGCGCTGCGGGCGCTGCGCGAATGCCGGTTTCGCGTACCCCAGGATATTGCCCTGGTCGGTTTTGATGATCTGCCCTGGGGCGATGAGTTCGCTATCCCGGTCACGGTAGCCGCCCAGCAAACCTACCAGCTTGGGAAAACCGCTGTCGAAGTCCTGGTTCGCCGCCTGGGTGACGACAGCCTGCCCTACACCACCCATAATCTCAAGACGGAACTCATCATCCGGGAATCCAGTGGGGTCAGCACATCCCCACGACCATTCGTGTAAACACCACTCAGGCGTCACAGCCGAGGTGTTAAAGGGAACAAGGCTAATTAAGGAGGCCATTATTGCAGAAACCCGATTGTTTATCACACCGATATTGCCCAAGTATATTTTGGAAAGATCCGCAGGAGGATTTCTATGCGTAAGACATCTCTACTGTTAATTGTTGGCCTGATCGCCCTGCTGTCGTTCAGTATGGTGCAGGCGCAGGATTATTCCGGTATGACCATCGTGGTCGCCACGCAGACCGGCCCGTCCATCAGCGGCCCGATTAAAGATCATGCCCCCGAATGGGAAGCCATGACCGGCGCCACCGTCCAGGTGCAGGAATTCGCGTTCGGCGAACTCTATGAAAAAATGCTGGCAGCGTTTGAAACCGGCTCGAATGACTTCGACATGCTGGTTTTCCCGGCGGACTGGGCGGGCGACTTTATGGCCCCCGGCTACTTCGAGCCAATTCCGCAGGCAGTACTGGACTCACTTGACCCCGCCGACATTGTTCCGCTGTATGCCAACCGCATCACGGCCTGGGGCGATACAATTTATGCGCTCCCCTATGACGGCGACTCGCACATGCTGTATTACCGCAAAGACCTCATCAATCCGGAATCCCCGTATGCCGCCGATTTCGAGGCCGAATACGGCTATCCGCTAGATGAGCCGCAGACCTGGTCACAGTACTATGACATCGCCACCTTCTTCAATGGCCGCGAAGTCGAAACCGCTGGCGAAATGGCCCCCATCTATGGCGTCGCTGAAGCGCAGCGTCGTGATGCCCAGAGCTACTGGGTCTTCCTATCGCACGCCGCCAGCTATGGCAAGATTCCGGGCAACCCCTGCTTCTTCTTTAGCTGCGACGAAAGCTTCACCCCGCAGGTCAACAACCCCGGTTGGGTGGCCGCGCTGGATGATTACATCAAGTCGCGTGACCTGGGTTCACCGGAACAGATTCAGTGGGACGTGGCGCAGACTCGCGTGACCTTCCCGGCTGGCTGCTGCGCGATGAACATTGACTGGGGCGATGTCGGCCCAATCTCCTACAACCCGAATGCGTCCGTGATTATCGGCAACACCGGCTTCGCGGTACTGCCCGCTGCCGATCATTACTGGAACTACGAGACCGGTGAATGGGTCGAAGAAGTCAACCGCGCTCCGTTCATCGCCTTCGGTGGCTGGGTGATCGCCGTCGCCAAAGACAGCGATGTGAAGGAAGCTGCGCTCGATTTCGCCGCTTTCATGGCTTCCCCCGAAATGGTGAAGCTGCTGGTCGTAACGCCGGACACGGGTGTGAACCCGGCCCGCTACAGCCAGTTTGAAGACGTGCAGGCCTGGGTGGATGCAGGATTCGATCAGGCTGGCGCTGAGGACTATCTCGATGCCGTGCTGAACACCATCAATGACCCGAACGCCGTGCTTGACCTGCGTATCAAGGGTTCAGCCGAATATCTGCAGGCGCTGGACTTTGAAGTTAGCCGTGCGCTGGCGAACGAAGTCTCGGCCCAGGAGGCGCTAGACAACGTAGCCGCCGCCTGGAATGAGATTTCTGACCGATTGGGACGTGCTGAACAGCTCGCACAATACAAGGCTGCTGTCGGCTACGAAGGCTAGCGATTATCTATCACCACAAATGCTCAGGGGTGGGTGTGATGCCCGCCCCTGGCTTACTAGCGGCATTCCCGTTTCCCTTGCGATAAAATGTTGTTATAAGAATGCTTATTGTAGAAATCTATAGAAATTTGTTTCAAGATGCTTGGTGTGATTGAGTTGGGATAAGGCTGCCCCGGTAAAGAATAGCGAGTTGTCAGCTTTCAGACCTCAGCCATCAGGAAAAGATGGCTTGATAGTGGGTTCGCTCAAGTGCTAACCGGCTAAGATACTAACCAGCTGGAGGCCAGCAGCCAGCGACCAGAAAAGTGCCATATTCTTATTTCACATAGAGCATTTCAAGTCATTTGCGAGGTGAGTTTTGTCTCAAGCAACCGCACACTTGCCAGGGAGAGGCGCTGCTCCCCAAAAAGGAGCTGACGAAGATACCATTATGAAGCGCGTCTTTCTCGCGCCTTCCGTGGTCATCATCTTGATGTTTTCAATTTTCCCGCTCATCTGGACGTTGGGAATCAGTTTCACGGATAACCAGCGCGGCGGTTCCCCAGCGGTGGCTGCCATCCAGTCCGAAAACCCGGATTATAACGGTTTCCTGGGAATGGGCTTTGAAGTCACACTCCGCAATTACCAGCGCGTCTTTGAAGATTCGCGCCTGCATACCACCGCCAAAAACACACTCTTCTACGTGGTCGTGGGCATTACAATTCAATATGTCATCGGTTTCTTGCTGGCACTGGTGCTGAACCAGGAATTCCGTTTCAGGCGCTTCGTCCGGGTGTTATTCCTGCTCCCGATGATGACAACGCCAGTCGCTGCGGCGTATACCGGGCGTATGATTTTTGACCAATCGCTCGGCCCACTGGCGGATTTGTTCAAAACAATGTCGCGCTTCCTGGGGCTGGCAACCCCGATCAGTGTCCCCTGGATGACCGACCCCAGTGTCGCTCCCTGGACACTGGTGATCGTGGATAGCTGGCAGTGGATTCCCTTCGTCACACTCATCATCCTGGCGGCACTGCAAGGGATGCCGGAAGAACTTTACGAAGCGGCGAGGGTAGATGGGGCGAATCCCTGGCAGATTTTCTGGGGGATTACCTTCCCGATTTTGCTACCCATCTCGGTCACGGTCATTATGATCCGGGGGCTGGAAATCTTCAAAATTATTGACGTGATTGTGATTATGACGGGAGGTGGGCCGGGTTCAGCAACGGAATCTTTGACGATGTACATCAAAGATACGGCGCTCCAGTTCGGCAATTATGGCTATGCGGCAGCCATTTCGTATGTGCTGCTGGTGCTGGTCATCGCCTTCACGACGGCTATTCTCGGCCTATCGCGGCGTGTTGTCCCGCAGAATCGTTGAGGGAGATATTATGTTAAAACGTCGAAAACGATGGCAATCCCTGGGCCTGTACGCGGTGATCCTGTTCTGGTCATTTGTCGTGGTGTTCCCGTTCTACTGGCTGTTCACGACCTCATTCAAACAGCCGCTGGATGTCTCGCGGCGGCCACGCTATATCCCCTACGTGGACTACCAACCCACCGGCCAGCACTGGCAGGATTTATTCACGGGTGTTCAAGGGGATACCACCATCCGCCACTTCAAAAACAGTATGATCGCCGCCGTCGGCAGCACCATCCTCTCGGTGATTGTGGGCGCGATGGCCGGTTATGGCCTCTCCCGCTTTGACTATTACTGGCGCATCTTGGGGTGGCGCAACGACAATATCGCCTACTGGATTATTTCACAGCGATTCTTGCCGCCAGCTCTGTTTGTTGTGCCGTTCCTGGTAATCTATTCAACTTTCCACCTGATTGATACGTACTTCGGCCTGATTCTCGTCTACACCATGATTAACATCCCGTTCGCGGTGTGGATTATGCGTGACTTCTTCGACACACTTCCGCTGGATATGGAAGAGAGTGCGCGGGTGGATGGGGCATCGCGCTGGCAGGCTTTCATCAAAATCGTACTCCCACTGAGTACACCTGGCCTAGTTTCCATAGCGGTATTCTCGTTCATTTTTGCCTGGAATGAGTTTCTTTTCGCGCTGATGCTCACCAACTTCAACGCGATCACGTTGCCGGTGCTGATTGCCGGACAGAACAGCACACGCGGTATTCAATGGTGGTCTATTTCGGCGCTGACCCTGGTAGCGGCCGTTCCCGTGATTGTCATCAGCCTGCTGTTGCAGCGGTTCATCACACGCGGACTCACTGCTGGGGCGATCAAGGGATAACAAGAAAAACCGCCAGTAATTCAATGGCGTGGCCGCCCCTACGCCCTGCCAATTAATTTTGTTTGTGTAATAAGACATGGAACACACTCCGTCCACCTATGACATTACCCATGATGACCTGGGCCGTTTTCAGAAGAACGGCCCGGCCTTTGCCACTTTCGGGGAGACCATGTTGCGGGAAACCCCGGCGGATTTCCAGCGCCCCGAAATGACCCGCCTGGTTCACATGGCCTTGGGCGGGAGCGAGTTTTCGGTGGCGGTGATGATGTCCCGCTTAGGCATCCCCTCGGTCTATATTACCCGCGTACCTGATAACCCCTATGGCTGGATGCTGCGCGACACGGCGCGGGCCAACGGCATTCACACCGATCACTTCGTGTGGGCGCATCAGGCCGAACCAATGGGGCGCTATATCTACGAAGGGGGACACACGCCCCGCGTCAGCCGGGTCTGGTATCAGCGCATGTTTTCCGCCGCCAGTCGTCTCGCGGCGGGCATGGTGGACTGGGACGCGGTACTGCGCCAGTGTAAGTTACTGCATGTTTCGGGAATCACGTTTGGGTTAGCCCGCCACAGTGATTACGCCGAAAATTACCTGTTGGGCGCTTTCCACGAGGCATTAGCAACCAAGCCTGCCAACTGCTGGGTCGGCCTGGACTTCAACTACCGTTCGACACTGTGGGGCGTCGAAGAATGCACCCAGACAGTGACCCCGTTGGTCGAACAGCATGTGGATATCCTCATCACCTCAATTTACGACATGGCGCGTTTTTATGGCATTGGCTGTGGGCGCTACACCGCATCTCAGGTACTCAATGGCGAGACGGATGATCTACATGACGATGATCTGCGTACATTTGGGCGCACTGTGATTGACCGTTTCAACCTGCGCGTATTGGCGATCACCATGCGTCAACCGGAAAACTCCGAAACGCATCTATGGGAGTCGGCGGCTTTCGGGCGGGATGGCAGTTATTACCGGTCTTTACAGCCTCGCCCGATTACGCTGGTGGATAGAATTGGCGGCGGTGATGCCTGGAGCGGGGGATTCTATTATGGCCTGCTGACGGAAGATGACAGCGGGAATCCATTGGCAAAAGGCGTTCTGGTCGGGGATGCTGCCACGCGCTTGCAGCAAACCATTATGTTCGACCTGCCCATCATCCAGCCTGCCGAAATCCAGGCGCTCCTGGAAGCAGACAGCAACGGCAGCGGACACCAGACCGTGCGCTGATGACGTGACACCGCAGCTCATTAGCCGGTTAGCCTAAAAGCTAAAGTGCTAACAAGCTAAGATGCTAACAAGCCAAAAGGCGTTCAGCACTCAAAAATCTGCTGGATACGCGGGTCGCCATATTCCGCGCCGCCCGTCAGCACGCGCAGATTCGGGAGAATTTGCGCCTCCCCCTCACCATGCGTATGCCCGCACAGCACCGTCAGTTCGCGCTCTGGGTGCTGCTTCATGATTTCAACCAGAACTTCTCCGGCAGCCTGGCAGCAGAAATGCGGCAGGAAGTCATCATTGGAAACTTGTCCCTGATGCCAGCACGCCTCACGAAAGGGCGGGACATGCAGTGCGCAGATTACCTGCGGATGCGTGGCGAGTGCCCTGGGCAGCCATTGGCGCAGGTGCGCGGCGGTAGCATCGCCAAGCTGATGCAATTTTTCCAGGCGTCTGGCTTTGTCGAGACCATCAAAATCCTCGATCACGTAGTAATCCGTCATCTCCACCGGAGAGTTTTCATAGTCCCCGCTGCGGCCATCCGCCCAGCCATCATGACCAACCAGCCCCACTTCATCCGAAAGATGCACCACGCCTGCATCATTGAGCCATGTCAGCCAGCGCGACTCCCCGGCCTGTTTGCCCACGACCTCGTGAACCCCGACAATAGTGCCACCGTAAAAATCGTGGTTTCCCAAAACGAAGTAAACCGGCTTCAGGAGTTTGGTTTCAAACCGTCTGAGCAGGAAAGACACGGTGGGCGCTTCGGCAATATCCCCAGTGATAAGGAAAGCATCGGCATCCGCCTCTTTGAGCGTTGCGAAAAAACGATTCGTCTGTACCGGCGAGAGAAAATTGAGGTGAATATCCGTCAACCAGGCCAGCCGCATCGTTACAGTCCATTCTGCTGACGGATATGGTTCAGCAGCGCCGCACTGCCTCTAGTGACCAGACTATATACTTCGTCAAAACGATTGCTGTAGTACGGATCGGGGACTTCTTTTTCAACCACCGTTCCGGCGGCATTCGCATAGCTCAGGAACAGACGGATCTCAGCAGCGCTCTCTTCGGCGTACCGGCGCAAATCGGAGAGATGAGACTTATCCATCACCACGATATAATCAAACTCCTTCATATCGTGAGACGTAACCCGACGGGCGCGGCCACGATAGGCGATGCTGTGCCGCCTCAGCACATCCTGTGTTCCCTGGTGAGGCGACTCCCCCACATGCCAACTTCCCGTCCCGGCAGAATCCGCCATAATCTGGCCGCTTAACCCAGCCTTATTAACCATATCCTGGAAAACAGCTTCAGCCATCGGGGAACGGCAAATATTCCCTGAACAGACAAATAAAACTCTGACCATTAGACATCCTCAGATAAATAAAGTGTGATGGATTAAAACAGGGTTGGGTTAAAGACTTTCATTCCACCTGATAGCACAGCCCGACGACGGACGGTGAACGGTACCAGGTGCGGGCGACGGCAACCATCTCTTGAAACTGCCGTTCGCACTGTTCCCGGCAGCCGGATTCACCAGCTTTGCAAAACATCTCCGCCGCCACCTGGATAACCGCATCATCCGTCTTGGTGAGCAGAGTCCAGAAATCTTCAGCGATCACATAAGCGGCAGGCGTGCCGGGCTGATCGGACTGGTAACGGGTATCCAATGAGCGAATGTCATCGGTCAGATCCGCCGGAATCCAGTCTTCCCCCGCGCTGACCGGGAGGGCATCCGCCCCCAGATACCGGCTGGCTTCAATCTGCCGCGCCTGCGCCAGCGTTTGCAGCAGGGTGACAGTATGCTCAACCGCACCCTGATACCGCGTGACCACAAACCGGTTGTAAGCCGATGCAAACAGCGCGTGCCGTGCCAACTGGGGCGACTCGACCTCCGGGTAGAGGATATGCAGGCAGTCATGCGGAAAATCACCTAACGCAGTTTGCGCTGGGTCATGATCATGTCGTATCCGGCTGTTTTTCCATGCGGCAGATTGGCGCAAACGCGCCAGCCGGGGTAGCAGCCCGTCCATACTGAAATCATCGGCCTGCACATCTGGCGCGGTGCGCCGCTCCAACCGGGAATAGGCAATGATAATCGGGCGACGCCCCCAGATTTCCTGCAACTGAAGTAAATCTACCACATCGAATACAACTTGCATGGTTTAACGAATTTCGCCCTCACCAGACTGGCACGTCTCTACGCGACTTCGGCAGTATCCTTTTCTTTGGCTTGATCGGGTCGCCGGATTGAGCGATGGCTGATGTCCAGGTCATCCAGTGCGGTTTCAACATACTCCCGCACAATACTGTTATCATCTTTAACCAGCAGTTCAAGCAATGGCTTGACTGCCCGGTTGTCCTGGCTCCACCCCAGGGCGCGCGCGGCATACCGGCGCACGTAGGTATCCTCATCCCCCAAAGCACTCACCAGCCCATCGACGGCAGTAGCATCCACGACCCAGCACAACGCGCGGGCGGCGTAACGGCGCACATACGGGTTTTCATCCGTCAACGCAACCAGCAGCGGTTGTATCGCGTCTTTGCCGCCCACCCACCCTAGCGCGGTTGCAGCATGAACACGCACGTCACTATCCTCGTCCATCAGCAACGCGATCAGTGGGTCAATGGCGACTTCACCATAATTGATGAGTTCCATAACCACCGCTTTACGCACCGCTGCATCAGGATCAATCAATTGTTCCTGCAGTCGCATAAACTCAGCACGGGAATGCCCGACATGCATACCTGCGGCGGCTCTTGTTTCGTTATGCTCCGCTTGCAGAATCAAGGCGCGGTTCAGATAATGACGCGCGTTTTTGTAGTAGGGGTCAATCGAAAGGATACGCTGCAAGTCGTTAATGACCTGTACGGTATCCGGGAACTCATTGAGCATTTCACGGATAGAGCGAAAATACAGCCGTTCGATTTCGGCAACCTGCGAAAACGGGATCCGTCTCCGCTGGCGTGGCTTAAATAAGCCGAACGTTCGATCCAGGACGACGATCACGATCCAGACAACCGTGATAATCAGAATAGGCCGGATGACATGGCTGTTCGGCAAGATCAGCGATACGCCAATGGTGGCGATCAGCGTGAGTACAAACAGCAGGATAATAAATCGGCGCATATTGCCCCTTCAATTCTCAGGCCTGAACAGTCTGGTCATGTTCCGGTCAACGGCGTAGTTACCGATGAACTGGAACCAGCCTTTGCATTACGGGTTTACCTTGAGAGGAATTAGTCCTCGTCAGCCTCGGATTCGCCGAATTCATCCAGACGAATCGTATCCGCGTCCCCCGTCTCTGCGTCCTCGTCATCGGCTGTATCCATCATTTCAACCGGTTCGTCCGCTTCGCTCTCGTCTTCCACATCTTCTGTAACCGGCGCGGCGACTTCCTGGCTCACCATCGTGATTTTGCCGTCAATAAACGCGCCTTCTTCAGTGGTCAACGCGCTGGCACTGATGTCACCCCAGATTCGCCCGGTGCGGAGTAACTGCACCTTTTTGCCGCTGATATTGCCGCGTACCGCCCCGGCAATCGAGATATTGCGGGCGTTAATATCGGCGTTGATTTTCGCGGTTTCACCGACCAGGATATTCCCGGTGATTTCCAGCGTGCCAGAGAATGTGCCGTCCAGACGGACATTGGCATCGCTCTTGAGAGTTCCTTCCATGACGCTGTTTGCGCCTAACACGGTTTCAAACCCGACTGGGGTTGTTTGCTGGAGTGCCGGACGCGGCGGTTGTATTTCCTCAGGTCTGCGCGGCGCTTCCGGCTCGACCTGGCGACGATTGCCAAAGAATGACATACGTTCCTCGCTTTGCTCCTAGACTGTAGCGTGTAACTCTTAACCACTATACTCTGATTCAGGATAGAACTCAATCGGGCTGCACATTGAAGTGGCGTTTCATCTTGATGGCGAACGAATCCATCTAAGCAGTCAAATAGGTTTCAAAACACCTATTTATACTTGACCACACTCCTTCCCCTCTCCAAATTGGAGAGGGGAAAACGAGCATAGCGAGGAGGAGTGAGATCAGTGGTGCAGATTTACGGGGAGATATTTATTTCAGTTCCAGTGACTTGCTATCAGAAACGCTGACCGCCAGACTCACGAAATCCGCCAGCGGCATCGCACCCAGGTCTTCATCCGAACGCAGCCGCACGCTGACCGTCCCGGCTTCCATATCTCGATCCCCAACGATGAGCATGTAGGGAACATGCCGCTCCCGGTTGGTGCGGATTTTGTTCGCCATGCGGGACTTACCATGATCCACCTCAACCCGCAACCCGGCATCTTTCAATTGCGCCGCGACCTGTTCGGCGTATTCGAGGTGGCGGTCAGCGATCGGAATCAGCACAACCTGCACCGGAGCCAGCCACACCGGGAACTCCCCGGCAAAGTGTTCAATCAGGATACCCACAAACCGCTCCATACTGCCGAACGGAGCACGGTGAATCATGATCGGGCGCTGGCGGGAATTATCCTCTGCCACATATTCCAGCTCGAAGCGTTCTGGCAGGTTGTAGTCCACCTGCACCGTGCCAAGCTGCCATTCGCGCTTGAGCACATCGCGTACCAGGAAGTCCAGCTTCGGCCCGTAGAACGCCGCCTCGCCCTCTTCCACCACGTAATCCAACCCCATGTCGTCGCAGGCCTCAATAATGGCCGCCGTCGCCGCTTCCCACAGTTCATCTGCCCCGGCATACTTGTCGCTGTTCGGGTCGCGCGTGCCAACCCGAGCGCGGAAATCCGACAACCCCAGCGCGTTGAAAATGTCCTGAATCAGGCTGACAACTTTCTTGAACTCGTCCAGCAGTTGGTTAGGCGCGACAAACAGGTGGGCGTCATCCACCGTAAAACCGCGCACCCGCGTCAGGCCGTTGAGTTCGCCCGACTGTTCGTAGCGGTAGACCGTCCCGAACTCCGCCAACCGCACCGGCAGATCACGATACGAGTGCATGTCACTCTTATAGATCATGATGTGATGCGGGCAGTTCATCGGCTTGAGCAGGAACTCATCGTTATCCACTTGAATCGGCGCATACTGGCTGTCCTTGTAATAGGGATAGTGGCCGCTGGTCTTATATAGATTCAGATTGCCGATATGCGGCGTGACCACTGGCAGATAGCCATTATCCAACTGGGTTTCCCGCAACCAGCGTTCAAGCGTATCGCGCAATGTCGCGCCGTAGGGTTTCCACAGTGGCAGACCTTTGCCCACCAGCGGGCTGATCGTAAACAGGCCGAGCCGTTCCCCGATAATGCGATGGTCGCGCTTCTTGGCCTCTTCCAGCAGGTTCAGGTAATCCTCTAACTGGTCGGCGGATTCCCAGGCCGTGCCATAGATGCGCGTCAGTTGTTCGCGGTTCTCGTCGCCGCGCCAGTACGCGCCTGCCGGTGGCTTAAACGTGATACTGATGGCATCCGGGTTGATCTCTCGCGTATTTTTGACATGCGGCCCCCGGCACAGGTCGGTAAACGTGTCCTGCGTCCAGAATGTGATTTTCCCGGCGGGTTCCGCGATCTGATTCCCGTTTTCATCCACACGCCCGGCTACCAGATCATTAATCAGTTCCACCTTATACTTCTGCTGTTTAAAGAACTTCAAGGCCTCATCCGGCGTCACCTCGCGCACGGTGAAGTCATACCCGGCATTGATAATCTCGCGCATCCGGCTTTCAACCCACTGCAAATCCTCTTCATTGATTGGACGTGGTAGGTCAAAATCATAGTAAAATCCGTCTTCAATCGGTGGCCCAATGGCGATCTGCGCCTCCGGGAATCGTTCCAGCATGGCCTCGGCCATGATATGCGCCGATGAATGGCGAATCCGGTAGAGTTGACTATCTTCGTATCGTTCAGACATGCTCTGCTCCAGACTAATGACAAACAAAAACGCCAGGGGGATGTCCTGGCGTTGGATAAACCGCGTGAAGGCGTGATAAGGCTGTTTATTGATATTCCTCATCAACAACCAGGACATCCGACAAGACAACCGCAGCCACCTCCGCAGTGGCCCGCTTGCCTTTCGTAGTAGTTCGGGTAGTAGTCTCAGTATCGTTTTCTGTAACCAGCGTAAACAACCCCTCAAACACATCGAGTGCAAGGAGATTGTCTATGGTATCTTCTATGGTGTCGTGATCCAGATTATCTACCAGAATATGTGGTGTTTCCAGCACAGCATACCGCACGGGCTGGGTATCTGGCAACTGTTTGCTGACGGCAAAACTCAATTCCATCTGACGTTTGAGATAAGGCACGGTGACAAACAGCGCCGTAAACATCTGGCCGGATTCCATTTCGACGATCACATCACAGGCATCCGGCGCCGCGCCACTGTCCTGGTGCATTTCAAAACAAACCCGCCTCGGCATCTCGATCATGGTTCATACCTACCAACGAAACTACAAAATACCCTGAGAAAAGGGGCATTATTGGAATGGTTTGTAATGTTTATCACATTCGATGACAGCATAAGTCAAAACAGGAGATTTTGTCAAGCACCCTGCTGCGCCTCTATTTTGGTGTGCAGTTACACAAGAACAGGAATTCGTGTACAATACCCTCAAAGGGTAGAGACAGTTTTTAAAACGTATGATGTACGAGCAACGACTAGAAGAATTTCTCCTCCGATTAGCAAGAGTCCACGCGCCGGTTGTTCTCGATTCGTGGCCGGCGATGAGAACCGAGCCGAACGCGCTGGGGCATTTAGCGCGCAAGCTGGCCGATTTCAATATTCTGGTTCTTACCGGGGATACGCTCCCCACCTTCCAGTACATTGCGGATGATACACCACGCCACCTGGAAGCCTGGGTCAACACCTATGGAGAGATTTACAAGGCATTTGTCGGCGCCTTATTTCCGCATCACAACCCGAATATCACCGGGCATCATACCGATTCACAGTGGCCGGTCATCATCTATCTGCGGGGCGTGATTACCCCGGTAATCCAGGCGATGGCCGATTATGTCGTGCCATATATCGCTGTGCGCCAGACAGAGCGTTCCATCATGCCATTTGAATTGGTCGGGCTGCTGGATATGATGCTGGTGCAGTTGGAAGGTCAGGACATCCACCATGATGTGCGCACACAATTACAGAATACCTGTGTGCAACATCTGAACACCTTGTTGAGTTCGCCCATCCGTCAATATCCGCTCATGCCAGGTGCGCCGGATCTGTTCACCGACAGCCGCCCGATACAACCCATCGAAATACAGTCGCAGAGGCCACCTGTTTCGGGCAGCCCGGCGCCGGAGCCACCACCCAAGCCGCCCGGTGTACCCGGCATGATGCCCCAGGCTGGCAGAACAGATCCTTCCGAGCCGATCATAACCACGCATGATACCGGCACATCATCCCCATTGACTGAACCGACGCTCCCGCGACTACACGATACGGGCGCGCACCGTCCGAATGGTGATACGCAGCAGCTTTCTGAAACTAACCCGATTCCACCAGGAATTGAAGACCAAATGACACCGTCGCCGGACGTGCCAGATGCAGCGACAGTAGAGCCGCCGCAGGACACGGAAGATCCCGCCGGGCCACAGAGTTCGGACCTAAGAAACTTTTTCGGTATCGGCAAACGAAACACCCAGGAACAGAGTAAAAAGAAATCCCCTCCGACTTGGGTACTGCGTCCTAACCGTGACGATGATAAAAAAGAGTAAATTTTTCCTAGATTTGAATCCGCTGTCTGCCTGTTTGCTATATAATGCTCATAAATCAATCAGGAAGGCTGCGTCACATAGCAGCGGGGTCTGTTCCACCGCGCAAGCCCTAACCCATTCGAAAAATAAGAGCGATTGAAGGAATCATCCTGTGCGTCAGTTTATTTATGGAATTTGTTTGATCTGGTTGGTTGTGACCGCTGTCCCACTGCTGGCACAGGAAGCGCCTATCCCGGCTGCGACGGAAGAAGCCACACCAACTGAGGTCGAAGTATCCCCAACAGCACCAGTTAGCAGTGACATTCCGCTGCTCATCAACGCCCGCACCGACCTGGAACTTTTGGCAAACGGAGTTATGGGAACAGGACGCCCATTAGGATGGAGTGGCGGCCTGGATATCAATGACCCGCAGTTGGCGCTCCTCATCCGGCTTGACCTGGAACTGCTGGCCGGGCAGGTGCTGGGCATGAATGAACGTCCGGCAGGATGGTTTGGAGCTGTCCCCAGCACGCCGGAGGCCATCGCCCGCGACATTCGACATGACCTGGAACTCCTGGCCGATACGGTCAATTCACTTGGCGTGCGTCCGCCCGGTTGGGCAGGCGCAGATGCCCTGATGCGGTGCAGCCGGGGTGTCCAGACGCTGGTGAATTTGCTGGAACGCGGTGGCGTGTTCGCACTGAATGTGGATGTGAACGCCCCCGATTTCTGCCAACGCGCAGAAGTACAAGCCAGCGTATTCGCGGAAACAAATCTCCTGCGGTTGCCTCAGACTAGCAGCGCAACCAGCGCGGCTGGCCTGAGCACCGGGCAGGGCGGCGCGATAGTGCAACCAGGGCAGATTCAGGTTAGCACTGGCTACACGGTGGCATTCCTGAACCGCTACGGGACGGAGCAGGTCGGTGTGATTCCACTGAATACACGCCTGACCCCTATCGCCCGGAGTTTTGCCGAATTTTCCCGTATGACGCTGGTTGAAGGGGATGGATTCAGAGTTTTTGTGGACTATCGCACCACGTCTCTGGCAGATGTTGATTTTGCCGTACTGCCGGACATTAACGACATGAGCGTCGAAACTTTTTGTGAGGCGGAATGGTGCCGGGCGGTGGTGCTGACCTCTGGCAATCCAGCAGCGCGTCGTTCTACGACGAGCAGCAGAAGTACCGGAACTGGTCCCGGCGGGCGGGTCTACGTCCCTGTTGAAAACCTGATAACCTACTATGATGGTCAGGATGCCAATGGAACAACGGTCGCTCGTTTCCAACTTTGCGGCCAACCGACCAGCGCCGCCAGCATGACCTGTGAACCGGTCACGGAAGTCGTCGCCCCGGATGGCTCGTTGCTTGCGTCAGTAGGCTCGGTAAATGGTATCCCGCAATTTCGCGTGCCTTATGGCTACACGACGACCAGTCCCCGTTCTAAAAGTTACTACATGGTTGATATGTGGATTGCCCAACCCGGCGAAAGTGGCCGACCCCAGTAATCCACTATAAACACCCGGCTAACCGGGTTGACTCACACTACTTTGACAGATCGCTGGAGGAAAAACACAATGAATGCACGTAAGTATCTGATTTTAATCGCCGTTGTTCTGCTTGCACTGACCCTGGCGGCTTGCGGCGGCAGCACCGATTCCGGGAATGCCAGCAGCAGCGGCAGTATCAACCTGTCGCAGACATTCAGCGCGGACGACAGTGCGATCAGCTTCAAGTATCCCGAAGGTTGGGTCGTTACAAGCGAATTCGGGCAGGTGTCGTTTGCTAATAGCCAGGCGGCCAAAGACTCAACCGAACCCACCGCAGGCGCGTTCGTCGGCAGTTTCCTGGTTGCGCCAACCGCCGACATTACCGGTCTGGTCGAAAACCCCGGCCCCGCCGATGTGCTGAATCTATTCAAGGGACTCATGGAAGGCGAAAATGCCCCGGTGTTGGGCGATGTCAGTGAACTGAAAGTTGGCAGTTTTGATGCAGCGACAGTCAGCGGTTCGGATGACACGCTGGACGCGATTATCTACGTAGTCAAGGTGGCTGATGACGCCTATGTGGTCGCAGTGGGTGGCTCAATCAAGGGCGAAATGGGCAATTTCGAGCCGACTCTGAAGGCGATTCTCGAAACCATGACCTACGCGGCTCCGGCAGCCGGCTAATTTCTTCTACAGGACGTGCTGTGCCTGACAGGGGGACGGCGCGACAAACATTATCAGGCAGCCCGTTTTTTATAGAGCGGGCTGTTTTGATTCCGGGTAGTCTTGCATAGGGCGAAATATGTACTTGTAGGTTCTATGTGAAATGGATCGAGAGAAATGGCAGCCGTCAGCTTTCCGTAGTGATGTTTTAGATCGCATCCGCGAGAAAACCGAGCAACCAGATCGCCCAACATGCTAACAGGATGAAGTGCTAATAAGCTCAAGTGCCAGCGGCTAGAAGCCAGCAACCAGTAGCCCGAAGAATATCGAGTCCTTATTTCACATAGAACGTACAGTACATATTTCGCCCTATTGCCGGTTGTGCCAGGTTCGGGCATAATTCCCGGTAGAATTTTCGGTTTCACCAGAGGACATCCATCGTGAATATTGCCCGCGCTCTAACCTATATTTTCGATGATGAGGAATGGATTCCCAAGCTCGCCATCACCGTCGCGCTGGTATTCGCCGGGATAGTGCTGATGCCGGTATTTTTCGCCGGGTTGGTCGCCTGGGCAGTGCTGTTGGGCTACCTGGTCGAACTGGTGCGTAACCTGCGTGACCACCACCCCACGCCCTTACCGCGCTGGCACAACTATCCCGAAAAACTGGCGGATGGCAGCCGCGTCTTGACGGCTGTCTTCGTCTATAATCTGCCCAACCTGCTGATTGCCTGCTGTGTGGGAGTCATCCCGCTGCTGTGGGGGCCAGATAGCACCTCAACCGGCATCACACTGCTGGCGATATGCTGCCTGCTGCCCTTTGCCCTGGCCTATAACTTCGTCACTGGGGCGATGCTGGCCTTGGGGATTGCGCGGTATGCCGACGAAGGCAATATCGTGGTGTTTTTCCAGTTTGGCGACCTGTTCGGTGCGCTCACCCGCCATCCGCGCAGCACCCTGATCTGGCTGGCGTTGGCGACCGTCATCAACATCGGCCTGGGCGTGGTAGGACTTATTCCGTGTTTAGGATGGTTCATCATCCCTGCGGTGGGGATCATGGCGCAGGGGCATCTGCTGGCGCAGTTCGCGAACACCATTGAGTTACCCTACGCCAAACGCAAACGCTGATTAGGATGGCGTTTGACCACCACTGGCCTGCTGGCGGCGGTAGTCCTCAGCGAGATCAATGTTCGCCTGTAAGTGCGGCAACCGGTCACTCATCCCAAGCTGGCTGAATAACCGTTGGGCATCGTAAAAATAGGCCAATGCCTGGTTGTAGTCCCCGGTATTGCCATACACATTCCCCAAACTGCCGAGCAGTTCAGCCTGTGCGGGCAGGTCATTCAACTCCTGAGCCATCCCTAACGTTTCCTTATACGCATCCGCTGCCAACCCGTAACAGATGATCGCTTCCTCGTTAGAAGGGGACGTTCGCCCCAGGTCGCTGTAAATGTTGCCGATAATGCCCTGACGCAGTGCGGCTTCAGCCAAATCGCCCAATGACTTATAAATCGCAACGGTTTCATGAAAGCACTTTAGTGCCTCACTGGTTTTGCTACTCTTCACATAGCTGTTCCCCAGGTTCGCCAACCGGGACGCCAGCCCGCGCTGATCGTGCATGAGTCGGGCTACGTTGACCGCTTCCTTGTGGAAATCGACGGCCTTAGCGGACTGCTGGATATCATCATAAACCAGTCCCAGGTTGGAAAGCCAGATACCCCGTCCGCGTACATCCCCGATTTCCTGGGCAATGAGCAAAGCCTGGTTCAGATGGGCGATGGCATCATCATAACGCCCAATTTCCCGCAGAATGTTGCCCATGTTCCCCAGAATACCATCTTCGGTCAGCCGGTCTGCATCGGTGCGAGCGCTGAGAAGGGCCTTCTGAAACGCGCCTAACGCTTTTTCAGGCTGTTGGGTGCGGTAGTAAATCAGCGCCAGATTACCCAGGTGTCGCCCTTCAGAAGCGACGTCACCAGCATCGCGGGCGAGTTTAGCGGCCTGCTTAAGGCAGCGAATCGCCTCTTTGAAGTTGTTTTCCTGTAAAGCCAGCCGGGTGCGGCGCAGCAGTTGAGCCTGGTCAGCCATGTTATCCATATAACTGTTCTTTCTTCAGCACACGGGCATTTATCTACCAGTATAGTATTAAATGGATGGATAGACATGAAATTTCCGCAGGCAATTTTTGTGGGGAAACAAAAAAAACACCGCTCTATATTGAGAACGGTGTGTAAAGGCGCGATGTGGGAGTTAAATTTATTGTATGAGTTTTATTAAATGTCCCACATCAATTTTTAATATTCTACTCATAGTATACGAGCTTTATATTGCGAAGTCAATTACATTTAGAGGAAATGCGGAGCAAAATTCCGAAATGCGCAATATTCGTCTAAATTGCACAAAAAATTTGCCAAGAAGATTTATGCGAGTACGTATTGAAATTGCGGTAGACTATTTTTCCTGAGCTTGTTCACACCTGAGGAGCGTCCATCATGCCATCTGACCCCCATTCCTTGGATACCATCCCCGTTCGCCCCGATGAACAGTTTGACGTGCATCGGCTGGAGTCTTACCTACGCGGCCAACTGGCAGGCGGCGAACAATCCTTATCGGTGCGGCAGTTCGGCGGCGGCGCGGCCAACCTCACCTACCTTCTCGACTACGGAACACAACAGTACGTCCTGCGGCGGCCACCGCTTGGCCCGGTAGCACCCTCCGCCCATGACATGAGCCGGGAGTATCGGGTGCTGTCCGTGCTGCACCAGGCCTTCCCACTGGCGCCACGCGCCTTTCTCTTTTGTGATGACCTGACGGTGATCGGTGCACCCTTCTTTGTGATGGAACGCCGGGAGGGTATTGTCGTGCGGCGTTCCCTGCCGGAACAGTATGCTACCTTCCCCGCTGCTCCGCGCCAGATGAGTGAGGCGTTGGTGGATGCCCTGGCCGATTTCCACCGGGTAGATTACAGAACACTCGGATTAGAGGAACTGGGCAAGCCTGAGGGTTTTATCGCCCGCCAGGTGGAAGGCTGGCATAAACGTTGGGATAAGGCCAAAGCGGATGACCTGGCGCACATGGACACGGTTTATGCCTGGTTGCAAGCCAATCTGCCCCCAGAAGGCCCGGCCACGCTAGTCCACAACGACTATAAGCTGGATAACGTCATGCTGGCAGCGGATAATCCCGGCCAGATTGTGGCGATTTTCGATTGGGATATGTGTACGTTGGGCGACCCACTGTCCGACTTGGGGGCGCTGCTCACCTACTGGAGCGAACCGGACGACCCGCCCTATATGCACTTGGCGGCGATGATGCCCGTCGGGGACAGCCGTTTCCTCACTCGCGCAGAACTGGTGCAGCATTACGCTGAAAAAAGCGGGCGCGATGTATCACATATTACGTTTTATCACGTTCTGGGGCTGTACCGTTTAGTGGTGATCGTGGCGCAGATTTACATTCGTTACAAACGCGGCCAGACGCAGGATCAGCGGTTCGAGGCATTCGGCCCAATGATTGGATGGCTCGCCCAGGCCGCGTATGAACACACTCAGTAGGCGACATTTTGCCGTCTGGCGGACGTCCAGAAAAGCAATCCTACGAATGCCGGTTGTAGGGGCGACCCGGCGTGGTCGCCCTTCTTGAAAACACACATTGCCAGTTTAGAAGCCAGCGGCCAGTAGTCAATTCACCCGCCGGATGCGAGTGAATCGAGGACACGCTGGGCTTCCGGCGCGAATTCGCTGTCCCCGGCAGCGACCTGTTCCAGGATATGAGTCGCGTCGGCGCGTAGGGTCTCGTCATTCCCACCTATCCATACCAGAGCTTTGTAAAACAGCGCGCGTGGGTTCTGTGGGTCGAGTGCTAGTGCAGCACCGAACTGTTCCAACGCCAGGGCATCATCAGCCAATAGATGCAACGCCCAACCGTAGGCGGCAATCGTATCCGGGTCGTCAGGCAGACGTCCGACGATATTTTGCAGTTCGGTCAACCGTTCATTACTCAGGTTGAAGCCTTCTTCCGTGTAAAACAAGGCCAGCAGTCGCTCGAACGCCGGGTCATCCCCGGAAAGCTGCACCGCGATTTTGAGCCAGGCTTCGGCCTGTTCCAGGTCGCCAGTCAACCGGTAAGCGGTGCCGGTTTCCGCTGCAAAAGCCGGATTTTCCGGTTCGAGTATCGCCGCCCGGAGCAGCATATCCCGGCTGCCAATCAAATCCCCGGTTACTCGCAGATGCAGCCCATACAGATAGAGTATTTGTGGGTCCTCCGGCGCAAGACGCAGCGCCGCCGCTACCGGCTCGCCGCCATCTTTCCCCTGCTTATCCCTCGCCAACCCGGTATACGCCAGCGCCTCAGGGAACGACTCCCGTGCAGACGCCGCGAAATTGAATGCGATTTCAGCATATGACCAGAGTTCATGTTCAGCCAGCACCACACCGACTCGCATCGCACCGCCTGCGTCGGCTGTAGACGAAAGCACTGCCAACAGCGCCAGTGCAAGTTCTTGGTAAGCGCCTTCAATAGACGCCTGTTCCAAATGTTCCCGCGCCGCCGGGGGATTCGCCGCCGCCAGTAGTAGCCCAAGCTGGTAATGCCCCCATCGGTCATTGGGGGTCAGAGTCACCAGTCGATTCAGAGCGTCCACAGCCTCCGGCCAGCGTTGGATTTCGAGCAGCGTTTCGGCCAGCCGCCGCACTAGGTCAGCACGCTCCGGTGCAGCCTGAACCGACGCAAACCAGTAATCCACCGCCTGCCAGGGGTCACCATTGGCATACCAGATATTCCCGGCAGTGACCAGTAAATCCGGTGACCAACCATACAGTGCCGCCCGCGCCTCGACCTGATAAAGCGCCTGCACTAGCCGTCCCTGGGCGAGATTCTCATTCAGCAGGGCGATAGATGCCGAGTCGGGGATAGGCGTAACATCCGATTGTGCAATAGTCACAGAAAAAGGGGAAAACGGAATTGGTAATACAAACACGTAAAGAAAAACGAGCAGCGTCAATAAAAACGCTGCCCGCTTCAAAAAATGAAGGTTTGTCATGAAGAAGATAATGGTGTAGTGGTGGTCATCGCTCCAGGTTTGAGCGCGTTGGTCACTACTTTTTCCACCTCGTCGGCGGTAAAGGGTTTAATCAGGTAATCGTAAACACCTTGCAGCTTACCCACCAGCCGGTTCGCCGGGTCGCCGTAAGCGGAAATCACGATGACCGCAGGCATCTGCGCAGCGGGCAATTCCTTAATGGTTTCCAGGAACTTCCACCCGGTCATATCCGGCAGGTTAATATCCAGCAAGACGACATCCGGCTTGAATTCCTTGAATTTCACCAGGGCTTTCGTGCCATGTGTCTCATGCGCCGTCACCATATTCATCCGTTCCAGTGTCGCCTGAATCACTTCGGCCAGTTCCATTGTATCTTCCAGAATCAGCACAGATGGCGTGCGTTCAGAGTCGGTTTCTTTGGCAGCCTGTGGTTCCGGGGAGGTTTCATTTTCCTCTGTCGTGCGCGATGCGTCCTGGCCCTCATTCTTATCCTGGCCTTCTGCATGATCAGAAGCCACCAGCGCAACCACGCCGGTTTCGGCCTTATGTGCCCGATGTATTTCTGAATCCACGACTGGTACTGTCGTTGTCTGTAATGGTGTGCGTGGTTCTTCTAGTTCGCGTCGTTCGGCAGTTCCTTCGACCCTATCCTGGATCGAAGCGGCACTGCCAAGCATAAGATTATGCATAAATACCTCCAGCGAATCGCTGGTCATCTACCCAGACTACATTTATTATAACACGCGATGATGCCACCTAATGTTCAGATTTACTACAAGTTTGACCCCGATGCCCTCAACATACCTTTTTTATACCGAGGCACAAAGTAATTCCAACCTTTGGTACCCTATTCCTAGAGGGAAAAAAGTACCTATCCAATACACTACCAAACATATTTATACCATAAAACAAACAATTGCGTAAAACAATTCAGGTAGAAGCCTTACCTTTGAAGACTCATTTCGACCTGCAAATCACATCAAATAAGGGGGATTGAGCTTCTGGATAGAGGATAACCAAACAAAAAGTGATATAAAATAGATAGATAATACATACTGAAAATAAATATTCTGCTGGATTAATTACCTAGTCGTTAGACACTGCTTTCTGATAAAATAATTGTTATAATAGCATGGTGCACAAGCCGTGCTTATTTATAGCCGTATTAGCTTCTGTTCTTTACAGATTGTAGTTTACATATTTATGCTCGTACTCCAGCGAACCGGGCAAAGCAACCGTGACAACTTGTTGACAAATAGCTTACCTAAACTGTGAATCATTTCATTCACAAAATAGCATAGAACTCAGTCTCAACATGACTACAACATTGCACACCAATCACCTGATCAAGGATTGCACGCCATGATGGAAGGAAAGCCCATACCAGAGAGCCAAGAGGCCAAACTGTCTCATGTAAAAACTCTCTTTATGACCACGGTATCTCATGAATTTCGCACACCACTGGCAACCATCATGTCTTCCACCGAACTGCTGGAACGCTACCTTGACCGGCTGTCTCCGGCCCGGCGCGACGAGTGTCTGGCGGTGGTTCGGGTGCAGGTGCAGCATATGAAAGAAATTCTGGATGACCTGAGCCTATTGATCGCAATTGATGTGGACTCAATTAGTTTTGAGCCGGAATTCGTGAGTTTACGCAAAATCCTGCATACGGTCACAGACCGAATGGATTTACAGTTCTTCGACTGGCAACCCTCCTTCAGTGAAGGCCTGGATATGATTAATGCCGATGAAGGGCTATTGATCCCGATCCTGCGCCATCTAATCGCCAACGCGTTGCGTTATTCCCCTCAGGGCAGCACAATCCGCTTTAATGCCCGCATCGAAGGGGAAATCCTGGTCATGGAAATCTCCGATCAGGGATTGGGTATTTTACAAGAAGATATAGATCACATTTTTGATACGTTCTACCGGGGGAAAAATGTGGCGCACATTGGCGGCACAGGTCTGGGACTAGCGATCGTTAAACGTTGTGCAAAGCTATCCGGCGGGGATATCACCTGCCAGAGTCATAACGGTACTGGGACGACCTTTACGGTTCGTCTGCCCTCGGTCTGAATCGCCTGATCGATTCATGGCGTGGGTACAGGCGATGCGGCGTGATTGCGCACTGCGAAAACCTGCGCCACCAGTAGCACCAAGGCGATGAGCGCCCCATAGACCGCCAGACCGATGATGCCAAAAGCCAGATAATACCGCCCCCACCCCGCGATCCATACCAACCACGGAAACAACACTAGCCCCACCGTGAACAAGATGCGCCCGCCGAACGCGATGATCATACTGGCCGCGCCCTCCACCGGCAGAAGAGCAGCCAACACGCCCAGCGCCGCCGTAAGCCCTGCGTCAGCGGCAGTATAGGCCAACATCAGCACGCCAAACAGCAGGATGTGTGGTGGAATCACTGGCAGACCAGGCAGCAGCGGCGGCAGCGCCGTTGAAGAATCCAGCCCGACCAGAACAATCGCCAACAGACCAAACCGCACCCCGGCAATCATGGCGTGATCGCCCCATAAGGCCTGCAGTGTTGCCCACCATTTGCCCCATACAATCTGCCGGGAACTCACACTCGTCAGCAGCAAAGTCTCCCAGGTTTTTCCCTTTTTCTCTCGGGCGATGCTGTTGACCGCCAACCCCATCGTAATTAATGAAACCACCACGTACATAGCGACATTCATCGTCACAATGTCCGCAAACGCCAATTCCGGTAGAGGGAGATCAAAATCGAACAGGATGAACGCGCCCGGCACCCAGGGGCTGATGATCGCGCCCACGAACATGATGACCGAAACGATAAGCGCTGGAATAAGCATGAGCGCCGCCAGCACAATCCAAACCGTCCCAGCACGGCTGTTTTCCATGACATACCATTGGTGTTTACGTTCGGCTCGCAGCACAGGGTTGCGCTCAGAAAGCGGGGCAAGAATCATCCCAACAGGCTCCTTCAAACGATTTGGACTCCTCCCAGGGTAACACGGGATTCATCATTTTTGCGTTAAATTGACGCAATATGATTACCCTGAAAACCGGATAATGAAATACAGTCCAAATCAGCGGATTATTCAGGGGGATTACCTCCTCTGTTATCTCCCCCCCCCAAATGGCCTCGAAATTCACCATCGGGATGTATGCCTATGTGCAGTGCGTCTACAGCAGCGACTTTTGACCGGGAGACGCTCGGCGTGCGGTAACCATCCCACAATCCCGTTCCAGAGGTCTGCCGGGTTCGCGCCCGACAGATTTTTCTACAGTGATGCTACAATAATCGTGAATGAAGATGCGATTGGCGTATTCCCAACAAGGATTGGCACATGCGGAAATGGTTTTTGTTCACCCTGTTCGGGTTTATCCTGCTGGCTGCCGGGGCGCTGCTTCCAGTACAGGCCCAGAACGATCAGTGGGCGGCCTGGCTGTTTGACTCTAGCGCGGCGCAGATGGTTTACATCACGGGTGCAACCGGCGCGATAGACGCGGTTACTCTGCCTCTGCCCGCCCCGGACTATACGGTACAGCGGGTAGCAGTGGGGCATCGCGGCAGCCCATTCGCCTATGTTGCCAGCAATGACGCCGGATTCGCCCGCCTGATGGTTACTGAACGGGATCGAGTCATTATCCAGCAGGAACTCCCGCTGACCTTTTCTGACAGCCTCGAATTCGTGACCGGCAGCGCCCCATTCAATGGTGATGACACCACCATCGCTCTCGGTTACAGCCTGCTGCCGCAGGGATGGGAGATAGTCGTGGTTGACCTGCGGACTCAAGCCACCACCCATGTCCTGCGCTCCAACGATCCGTTGGCGATGAACAATCGTCTGGACTTCCGCCCCGGTGTGACCCCGGTCATTCGTGAATTCAATGGGAGTCGTGTCGTGTTCACGCTTGTCCTGGCCGGGTCGGAGGGCGCAGGACAGTACCAGAGCTTCACCTGGCATCTGGACACCCTGGAACTCACCGTCAACGAGGTGTATCCCACGCTGGATTCTGACCGGTTCGCCACTACCGGCGAAGTGATTATGGCGCTATCCGACGAGCGACTGCCCGCCACCCCGGAGAACTTCCCGTTCTTCCAGGCAAACACACTCCACGTTTACGACCCGGCCTCCGCTTCGCGCTATCCCTTCTTCTATGTCACCGACCTGAATCTCTATCGCCCACGTTTCATCCAGAATGGTGAATGGATTCTGGTCAGCGGGGACGGAATCACCGCCACTGGCGACCAGACGCTGTGGATGGTCATCGGACGGGACGGGCAGATTGGCGGGACGCTGCCATCTACCGTCACGATGGATAGTGTCTGGGGGCTGGGGAACGGCTTCCTATACACCACCGGGGGATTCAGTCCCGGCGCGACCACACTGGTCTACGCTTACACCCGGAACGGGCTGAACGCGGGTGCGCCGGTCTATATCAGCGACGCCGGACAAACGCTGGACATCGCCTGGGCGGGGGATACCGGCACGGTGGAGTCTGCCACCTATGTCCCCTGGACGCAGTTCGCCGAACCGATTTATATCCAAAATGCCGCCCCACCAGTTGCCCAACTCGTGCAGGCGACCCCGGTGATACCGACACAGGTTGAGTCGCCCACACCGCAAGCGCTGGTCGTGCCGTCTCTAGCGCCGATTTCGTCATTTAACAACACTGTGACCGCCGCGCCGCTGCTCATCGCACCCTCACTGACCCCGCCGCCAGTGGCTCCTGGAGATGTCACCGTCGCCGCCCCTGCTTTCGGGGCGACACTGCACGTTGGTGGGTTAGCCACCGTGCAGACCACTCAGGGTGATCGGCTTAACATGCGCCTCAGCCCCGGCCTGGATGCGCCGGTGGTCGCCCGGTTAGATAGTGGGGCGCGGCTCACGATTGTGGATGGCCCGCGCACGGTGAGCGGATTCGTGTGGTGGAAAGTCCGTGCCGCGAATGGAGTCGAAGGCTGGGCCGTCGAAAGCGTGGAAGAGGATGGCGTGCGTTTGCAGACTCTGCTGCCGTATTGATGATAAATTTCAAAGAATGGATACCCAATGCCACTTGCACCGAACTTTATTGAACGGCTCATCTTCCTCAATCTGAACCAAGCGCCCGCGCCCCTGCTGGATACCTGGAGCGGGCCGACTTTCTGGAGTGTATTGACGGCGCTCAAACTCCATGTTTTTGAGACGCTGGCAACCGGTGCAAAATCCCCCCAAGAGCTGGCACAGGCTATCGCCGCCAGTGAAAAAGGCGTGACGATTCTGCTGAACCTGCTGGCTTCTCTGGGCTATGTCAGACAGCGGGAAGGGCGTTTCTCTAATACCGCGATGACGAAAAAGTGGCTGCTGGACAGCGGCACGGCCAACTTTACACCGTTTTTCCTGTATTGGGGGGCGCTGATGGAGCATTTCATGCCGCGCCTGGCGGACTCGATCCGAACCGGCGAACATCTTGATTTTTACGGATGGATTGAAAATCAGCCGGAAATCTCACGCCATTTTCAGGAAGGCATGATTCAACTGGCTCGCTTCATCGCTGCTGATGTTGCCAAAGCCTTCGTGATGTCCCCCGGTGCGAAACGCCTGCTGGATGTCGGCGGCGGACATGGGGAGTACAGCATTGCTCTGTGCAAGCGCAACAGTGACCTGTCAGTAACAATTTTTGACGGGGAGCAGGCGTTAGTGACCGGGCACAGAGCAGTTGAGCAGGCTGAATTATCAGACCGTATCCATACCCTGCGAGGGGACTTCATGACCGGTGAATTACCGGGCGGTTTTGATATTGCGCTCGTGTTTAATATTGTGCACGGGTTAAGCCCGGCGGGCAATGTAGACTTGTTTCGCAAGGTCAAGGCCACCCTCAACCCCGGCGGGCAAATGGTCGTTCTGGAACAGGTGCATGGCATCAGCCCGCTGCCTTTAACCGATGCGGCATCCCACATTTTGAGCCTCGCCTACTATCACCTGGTCGGCGGGCAGGTCTATACCGCAGACGAGATTCAGGATTGGCTGGTTCAGGCCGGCTTTAGCACGTTCCAGCGTAAATCCATTTTGAAGGCCAGCAGCGCCCTATTCATCGCTACTGTATAAACAAGAAATGCGCTAGAAACGAACAACTGCCGATGACGGGTTCCACCCACGACACCTCCTTGATTACAGCGCGTGAATGGCGGCGGGTACTGCTGTTCACGCTGGTGATTCTGATTGGCACATCGCTGCCTTATTGGTTGGGCTGGGCAACACACCAGGGCGACACCGCTTTTAGCGGTTTCCTGATTGGGGTCGATGACGGTAATTCCTACCTGGGAAAAATGCGCCTGGGCGCGGCGGGACACCTGGATTTCCACCTGTTTTACACCACCGAACCTCACGAGAGCGCCCCCCTGCTGTTCCTGCCCTATATCCTGCCCGGCTATGTCATCGGGCGCTTTATCCCTGCAACCGATCCGGCGCTGACCGGCGTTCTGATCGGCGTCTACCATCTGTTGCGGCTGGTTTTCGACGCGCTGCTCATCCTCGTGTTGTATCGTCTGATTGCCGTATTCCTGCGTCCGTCCCGCCTGCGGCTGTTGGCGCTCATCCTGGCGACACTGGGCGGGGGATTGGGGTGGTTGCTGCTCTTCGCGGGTGAGTCGCCCCCGGAATGGTTCATCCCGGAAGGATTCGGGTTTCTGGTGCTGTTCACCCTGCCACACCTGGCGTTGGCGCGGGCGGCGCTGCTCGGCGGGCTTCTGCTGCTCTTCAGGGGACTCGGAGCGAATCGCCGCTGGCTGCCCTGGTCATTAGCAGCGGGCGGGTGCTGGCTGATCGTCGGGCTGGCCGTACCGTTTTACCTTGTCGTGATTTACGGCATCCTTGGCGCATGGGGATTGGCTGTCTGGCTGCGGGAACGGCACTTCCCCTTAATCCTGGCACTGCGAGGGGGGATCGCTGCCGCGCTCACGCTGCCCTTGTTCGCTTATAACCTCATCGTGTTCACGAGTAACCCGGCTTTTGCCCAGTGGTCGGCGCAGAACTTACTCCCTTCTCCCCCACCGTTGCACTATCTGCTGGCCTATCTGCCGTTAGGTGTCCTGGCGGTCGTCGGTGGGCGCTGGGCGTGGCGACGGGCTGCACAGGATGGGCGTTACGCCCTGCTGGTCGCGTGGCCGCTGATTGTGCCGCTGCTGGTGTATCTACCGGTCAATGTGCAGCGGCGTATGGCGGAAGCTGTCCTCGTTCCCCTGGGTATTCTGGCCGCCGCCGGGGTGGGTATGTTGGTACGGCACAAGTGGCGGCGGGGCGTGGTCATTGTGCTGCTGCTGACGCTGGCTTCAACGCTGCTCCTGTGGGGCGGGATGTTCCTGACCGCCCTCAGCACCCAACCGCCGGTAGCCTTCCCGCAGGCCGAAATCGCTGCCTTCAACTGGCTCAACGCCCATGCCCAACCCGGTGAGGCCGTCCTGAGCGCCTTCAGCACCGGCAACCGGATTCCGGCCTACACCAACCTGCGGGTTTACGCCGGACACGGGCCGGAAACGCTGGACGCCACCGCCAAAACCGAGACGATTCGACGCTTCTTCGCGGGGGAACTATCCGCCGCTGACCGGACAACCCTGTATGACACGGCGCACATTCGCACCATCATCTACGGCCCGGCGGAACGGGCGCTGGCGGGAGATACTGCCGATACACCCGCCTGGATAGACGACAAGGTGACGCTGGTCTATGACTCCGGCGGCTACCAGATTTTCACGGTACAATCCACGCCATAAAGATTTTCCGCCCAAAAGGACATTCTTCATGCCTGATTTTCGGTTGTTTATCCGTCCCTGGCCCCTGGTGACGGCGCTGTGCCTGTTGGTGGTTGTGGGCGTCATCCTGGCGAACCAGGGCGACCCGTTGGCGCTGGTCACGATTGGCACGCGCTTCAGCGAGGGGATTCCTATAGAATCGGGCGGCACGGAAGGCTATGACGGGCAGTTCGTGTACTACATCGCCCGCGACCCGGCCACCGCCGCCGCCTACATGGATGTCCCGGCCTATCGTTTCCAGCGAATTCTGCTGCCCATAGCCGCCCGTGTTCTCGCGTTCGGGCAGGGGGGGCTGATTCCCTGGGCGCTGCTGGCGATCAACCTGGTCGCACTCGCGGTTGGAACCTGGCTGCTGGAACGGCTGCTGGTCGCGTCAGGAGTCAGCCGGTGGTATGCGCTCACCTATGGCCTGACGATTGGCATTTTCGGCTCGGTGCGCCTGAGCCTGCCGGAGCCGCTGGCCTATGCTCTGGTGATGGGGGGAATCACGCTGGCGAACCGGGAAAAGTGGGCATGGAGTGCCGTTCTGTTCGCGCTGGCAGCGCTGGCGAAGGAAACGACACTGGTGTTTGTCGCCGCCTATGCCCTCTACCTGCTGCGACGCAAGGCATGGCGTCCCCTGGTCATCTTCAGCGTGATCGCCGGAACACCCTTCATCCTATGGCAGATCGTCCTCAAAGCCACACTTGGCAGTCTGGGTGTCGGTTCAGGTGGGGCGCTGGCAACCAGCTTTGAAGTCATCCCCTTCGCCGGGGTGATCCGCATCATCACCGACTCACCGCCGGAAACCCGGCTGGCATTGTTGGCGATCTTCGGCGCAATTCTCGTGCCGTTTGTGCTGATTCCGACGCTGTGGGGCTTGCGCCAGGGATTTGCCGCGCTGCGCCAGGGCGACTGGTCAGCGATGGCGCTGCTCCTGCTGGTGAATGCCCTGGTGATGCCCTTTGTGCCGTTCTCGACCTATCGTGAGCCGTTGGGGATTCTGCGGTTTATCGTCGGGCTGCAAATCGCCGCCCTGCTCTACGCCGCCACTAAGCATAACGCCCGTGTGCTGCGCCTCAGCACCATCTGGATCGTCACGCTCCTGTTCATGGGGTCACTGGTCGGGGGATAGCACAGTTGGATCAGGTGAGGGTGTTCCTTAAATCAACTTGACAACCACAGCCCGCCTCAATAGAGTCGTGCCAGCATACGATGAACGGAATAAACAGCATGGATAAGCCGACCAAAAATATTGCCTGGCCGATCTGGTTCGCCACCGCTGGCCTGCTGCTCATCGCCGCCGGGCGTCTCCTGCGCATCTCGCTCACCGCCAAAGAACTGCATGTGGATGAGGTCTGGTCGGTGTGGCAGCTTCTCGGCACGAACACAACCTATACCCTGGATACCAACTGGCCGCCGCTGTATTACATGGTGCTGGATGGCTGGCAACAGGTCGCCGGACGGTATCCGGTGGTCTTGCGTTCCCTCTCCGTGTTCTTTTTCCTCCTCGGCGCGGCCTTTGTGTACCGGCTGCTGCGACGGGCGCAAGGTGCAGCGGCGGGTCTTTTGGGCATGATGGTTTACAGTGCATTGGCGCTGGGCATCTTCCTGACCACCGAGATTCGCGGGAATGCGCTGGTGTTCAGCCTGCTGCCCCTGGCGCTCTGGCTCACCATGCGTTATTTCACCCGTCCCAACTGGCGGCGGGCACTGCCGCTGGCCGTGACGATGGCGGCCATGTTCTATACCGCCTATACCGCCTTTGGTGCGTTTATCCTGCTCGGCCTGTTCTCTTTGCTGGTCTACCGCCTCGCGGTGGTGCAGTGGTGGCGACCAGGGATTATTGCTGGCATCCTGGCAATCCCCGGCATTATGAATATTTCGTCGCTGGCGGTGGGGCGCGTCGCCGCCACCAACACGATTGAACTACCGCCGCTGTTACCCGCAATCAGCGGTTATTTTGAGCGAGTCGCTGGCTACAGTTTTTTGCCCTGGGTTGGATTATTTGTGATCGCCACGATCCTGATGGTGATCGCCCGGCCACGTACCCCCGTGTTTTATGGGCTGGTCGGATGGCTGTTTGCTCCGCTTCTGTTTTACCTGCTCAACCCCATATTGGGGTTCTTCAGCGCGACCTATGGCTGGTTTATCGCGCCGGGTTTCCTGCTGTGGATTGGTTGGGGGCTGTCATATCTGCCGCGTCCGGGACAGTTCGCGGCGATTGGGGTTGCGCTCCTGGTGATGTTCGCCCCGGTGCCGTATGACAACTACCAGGCCGCCGGAGCGCCGCTGGGGCGCAGTTTTGAATGGCTGGCGCAGCATGTCGAGTGGGGCGATGTCGTCATCATTGATCCAATGTGGAAAGACGCCTACTGTGGCTATCGCAACTGCATTAATGCCTCGGAGTGGGACTATCTGATTGACCTGTATTTCCCGCAGGGGCTACAGATTGTCAGCGAGCCGGGCGATTACCGCCGGATATGGTATCTCAAATGGGATGGCGAAGGCTGGCATGACGCGGAACTGGCCCAGCGCATCGAAACCGGACGCATTGCCGGTGAATTTGTCGGCCCGCCCGAGGCGCTCTTCCGGCTGTATGAAGGCCCGCCCGATTGGGAAGGCGTCCTGTTTGAGAACGGCCTCCGTTTTCACGGGGTAGACGTAGTTGGTGAATCGCCGCGCCCCTTAGTCCGCCGGGAAGGCGACACCATCCGTTTACGCCTGTGGTGGTCGGTGGATATGCCGGTGGGACTGGACTATAGTTTTAGCCTGCAAGTGTCTCGGAACGGCCAATTGGCGATGCAGTCCGACGGTGGCCCGCAGTTGATAGACCCCAATTTGCCAGACGCAACCAGCCAATGGGTGCCGGGGCAATATTACATCGAAGAACGCGAACTTGTAGTTCCCCTGCAAATGAGCAGTGGGCGCTACCCAATCTGGCTTGCTGTGTATCAATGGTGGGATGGGGAGCGAATCGCCGCGCCGGGCATGAATGACAACAAACTGCTGCCGATTCTCGACCTGTACATGAAGGCCTGGTAACGCGCCTAGCCAGGCCGACTGCAACAGGCAATCGACTATTCCGGCCAATTCCGTTGGGAATACGTCTATTTACGATGGCGGAATAAACGCTGCGCTCGCACTTCCTGAAGTGGTCGCTTTCAAGCATCGCGGTGACTGCCGACTGGCTGCTATGAATTTTCTAATCCAGATCGCTTGATTGCGCTGCAATTACCTCTATAATTGCATATAAGACTGACCTCACAGGATCAGCCACGTTTGCACGTTCTCCCATCCTATATGGGCGTTGATTTCGCCCAACAAAACAACCTGATAGCAGGTAGGAGCTTCACGATGAGTACTTCTGAAGAGTCTTCGTGTTATTTTTCGTCCCGGCTAGAGGTGCGCCATGCCGGGGACAAAGGCGTGGGTATGTTTGCCCGTGAGCCGATTTATGCCGGGGAACTGCTGCTAGCGATGGGCGGTAAGATTCTTACGCATGAAAGACTGGCCGATACCGGCCATACCTTCAGCATCCAGATTGAGGAAAACGCCTACATCTGCCCGATCCAAGAAGAGAATGCCTACCGTATCAACCACTCCTGTAACCCGAATGTCGGTGTGGTTGGGCAGATTACCTTTGTTGCGCTGCAGGACATCGCGCCCGGTGAGGAAATCTGCTATGACTACGCCATGACCGACGGCGGGCCGTATGACGAATTTGAGTGCCGCTGCGGGTCGGTGAACTGCCGCCACCATGTCACCGGGAATGATTGGAAACTACCGGAACTGTGGGCGCGCTATGGCGAACACTTCTCGCCCTATCTGCTGCGTCGCATCCAACGGTTGCAGTCTATTCGTCTCGCGGAGGCGGTATAAGATGGCCGACCAGCCAACCTGTTACACCTCGCCCAAACTGGCCGCCCGGTATCTGCCCGAAAAAGGGTTCAGCGGGTTGTTCGCCGTCGAACCGGTAGCCACCGACGAGCTGCTGGCGATTTACATGGGCGACTTGATAGACGGGGCGCGGCTGGCAGAACTCCCACCGGCTGCCCAGGTGCATATCCTCCAGATTGAGGAAGATCACTACATCGCGCCACTACAGGAGGAACCAGCGCATTTCGTCAACCATTCCTGCAACCCGAATGCCTGGTTTCACGGGCAGGTCACGGTCATCGCCCGGCGAGACATCGCGCCCGGTGAAGAAATCTGCTTCGATTATGCCATGTGCGATGGCAGCCCGTATGATGAATTTACCTGTCTGTGTGGTACGCCGGACTGCCGGGGGCGAATCTCCGGCGATGACTGGAAGCGCCCCGAACTATGGGAACGCTACGCCGGGCATTTTTCACCCTATTTGCAGCGGCGTATTGACCGCCTGAAAGGGTAGTTAGCTTGTAAATAGTACGGGGACGGCGGATATGTCGCCCCCGCACCAGAAAACCTCGATCCTGTGAAGCGTGTCTAATTCGGGTGGATGGTGTCGCCTTCACCCACCGGAATCGCGTCCGGCGCGATCAGGTGGCCGTTGCCACCCGCGCCGCCTTCCGCGACCTTACGCTGCGCGACCACGTAACCGCCGTACAGCCGCCACTCGTCCATCCGGCAGGAATGCACCAGCTTGCCATCCCATACCGTCATGTCCGGGCAGCTTTCGCACATATCCACCCGGCCATCTTCCATCAGGTCTGGCCCTTGAATGATGCCGATGCTCTGCACGTAAATTGGCTGGAACAGCCGCAGCGGGTGCCGCAGCACGTCCTTCAGGAATTTGCCGTTGAACTGGCGCACACCCTTGTCAAACAGACCGAGGAACATCGCAATCTTGGGGATTTTGTTGCTCGGTGAGTAAATAACATACGTCCCGTGCTGCAAATGGTGGAACATCTGGAACAGTTCCATCACTTTCGCGCCGACTGAACCGTACATCTGGTGACGGTTGCCCAACTGCGCCGAAACCAGCCACGTCATCTTGTCTATCGCATTAGTGCCGCCCATATAGGCCGACGTTTCATAATGCGGGAAATGTTCCTTGATCTTGTCGTAAACATCGCTGGAGGTCAGGTACGATTCTTCGGTATCCTCAAACACATAGCTGGTTTCCAGCGTGATTTTTTCGCCGTTGGCATAGTAATCATAGCCACTGTTCATGCTCGCGTTGCGGTAGCCGATCATCACCAGACCATGTACGCGGTCAATGTTCTTGTTCGCCCATTTGACCATCTCCGGCACGAAATCCAGGTTGCCCGGATACACCGTCATCCCGAAAAACGCCGTCATCCCACCCACGTCATGCACCATATCGGCGTAATACTGCCGCAGCTCGAATAGTTCGGTTTCTGTCTTACCTTTCCAATGCGGGCGCTGCTGTTCGCTGTCAATGTGGAAGGTGAAGCCAATCGCTCCGGCTCGCTTGAGTTCTTCCACCATCGGGCGGTTGTTCTCCAACTTGATGCCGTTCGTCAGGATGAGCGGTTTCATCTTCAGACTCTTGATATAGGCGATGATCTCCATGATTTCCGGGTGGATGAGTGGTTCACCCCCGGCGATGGAGATGTTGTCACAGTTACGCCACTTTGCCAGCAGATCAATTTCCTCCTTGATCTGCTCCAGTGTTTTATGCCCCTGCATCCCGTTAATCCGGTAGCAGCCGCGACAATACGTGTTGCACTTATCCGTTACTTCCAGCCAGCCTATCGGATTATCATTGCCTGACCAGGGGAAACGATACATATTGCGCTTGGTGGGACCCATTGTGTTTTCCTTTCTTTCGGGCGGGAATCAGCATCTGCTGTGTACTTTACACTTCCCGTCGGAAACTATTTAGCGCCGCTAAATATTGTATCGCGTTTATTTAGTGATGCAAAATATTTTAATAAAACGGGTGGTATGTTGTTGGCCGAACCGGAATCAAAAAGGGGCATGATCGCCGTCATGCCCCAGCCGTTGGCTTCAATGGTGCGGAATAGTCTGAAACCTACTCCCCGTTTTGCGGCAGCGGGACACCAACCAGCGTGCGTTCGCCATCAGCGCGTTCGACTGCCCAGCCCTCGACTCCGTCCTCAGTGCGAATCTTCCACCAGGTAAAATCGCCACCGGACTGCGGCCCTTCCAGCACAGTTACCATCGTACCGCGTGCTAACTGAGTCACCACATCGAACGCCACACCCGGCCCGGAACGCAGGTTCAGCGTGTCACCTACCGTATTCACAATCGCCTGTTCGCCGATCTCCAACGCGGGTTGCAGCGTCTGCTCGGTCTCGACCCGTTCAACTGACCAGCCCACCGTGCCATCGTCGGTCTGAATACGCCACCAGGCATAGCCATTCGCCTTGTGCGGCCCTTCCACCAGCGTGACCACTGTCCCTTTTTCCAACCGGCCAATAATATCAAAATTCAGTCCCGGCCCAGAACGCAGGTTCAGCCGATCCCCACCAGTGGTAAAGACCGATGCGTGGTTGCCGACATACAGGTTATAGATTTCCGGCGCGTCAATCGCTGCGCCGCCAATACTCAACTTGAAGTTGATTTCACCATTGCTGCCGCTGTCTCCGTGCGTCAGCAGCAGGGTATAAGTATCTGTAACCGAAGGCTCAAAGTTACGAATCACGGCATCCAGGTTCAGACCGCTGTCATCATCGCCAGCAACCGCGTTGCCCTCCGAGTCCAGGATGACCAGCAGCGGGTCAAGTTCGGCATTATCGATGACATTCGCCTCGGCACTAACATTCTGCCCGGCCAGGACATCGAACGTCATCCGGTAAACCACGCCTTCTTCCATCGAAAGCTGCGCCCCGCTGGTGGCAATCACGCTTTCCGCCGACCAGTCTACTAAGCGAGTTTGAATCAGGTCAACGTAGTGCGCGAAGTCCGCAAACCCCGCCGGGTTTTCCAGTGTCTGGTAAATATTGCCGCGCAGCAGGTACGCCCGAGTGTAAGCGCTATCATAGTTGAGCGACTTATTAATATCGCTCAACGCCTGCTCGTAGTCCCCCAGGTTGTTATAGGTCAGTGCCAGGTTAAAATATGGGATTTCCATAGCGTCATCGCGGTATTCAATCGAGTGATTGTAATCGGAGATCGCCCGGTCATAATCCCCCATCATAAAATAACTGTTCCCCCGGTTATTATAGGCCGAAGCATATTCCGGGTCGTATTCCAGCGCCTTGTTATAGTCGGTCAGCGCCAGGTCGTATTCGCCCATCGCATAATGGGCCATTCCCCGGCCATTATAGGCCGAAGGATATTCCGGGTTGTCTTCCAGCGCCTTGTTATAGTCAGCCAGCGCGAGGCTATACTCTTTCCGGTCATAATAAATGTTGCCGCGATTGTAGTAGGGGTAGGTTTCGCCGCCCAGATCAATCGCGCGGGTGTAGTCCGTAAGGGCAGAATCAGAATCGCCCATCAGTTCATAGACAATGCCCCGATTGTTATACGCACCTGAGCTAAAGCGATCCAGGTCAATGGCAGTATTCAGGTCTTCCAGGGCTTTGTCATATTCTCCCAGCCAGCCATAAGCCACTCCCCGGAACCGCCGGGATACAGCGTCGTTCGGGTCGGCGCCCAGTGCGCAGGTGTATTGCTCAATCGCCAGCGCATACTCCCCGGCATTATAGTAATCATGCCCCTGGCTCCGGTGGGTCGAAGCACTTTGGTCACAGGTGATTCCCTGGGCGAACGTCGGGACTCCGGTCAGCAGCAGCCCCACCAGGAGCGCCAGCAGCAAATAACGAAACAGAAATGATTTAGACATGGAAAGAACTCCTCCACAGCAAATTGTGCCGTCTATGGATATTGTACCCTGCATTGGTAATCGGGCTGTAAAAACGTGGTAAAAATCCGCGTCTGAGCGGGAATGAAGAGGCCATTGTCTAGTCCGTCGGCGGGCGTTCAATGGCTGGGCTGTTCACTAGGTTTCCGCTGGTGCGCCGCTTACCAGTCCAATTGCTGGGGTATGGGTTGGTCAGCATCAAAGTTGACCGCTCAATCTTCAATCCGGCGACGAGTTAAGAGGCCGTCCACCGCGGCCCGCTGGGGCATCGCTGGCATCCCGCCGGTGACAGTACAGGCCAGTGCTGCGGCGGCGCTGGCGAAGCGCAAAGCGTCCCGCACAGGGCGCTGCTCGGCTACGGCTACCGCAAATGCCCCGCAGAACGCATCACTCGCCCCGGTGGTATCCACCGCCTCGATCCGGAAAGTCGGCTGCCTGATGATCTCCGACGATGGCTCTTGCCGGGCGAATAGGCAACCGTCCTCACCCAACGTCAGGCAGACCGCTCCCGTGCCTTGAGCGAGCAGACTGCGCACGATGTCCTCCGGGGGGGCGCTTTTGTCCCCCACCAATAGACGCCCTTCCCCCAAATTGGGAATCACATAGTCCGCCAGGGCAAGGTGATCGCTGTTCATCAGTGGCCCGCCCAGCGGCGCAGGGTTGAGGATGGTTGTCAGTCCGGCAGCACGGGCGGTCTGTAATGCACTTGCCATGACTTCTTCCGTAACCTCGTAATTCACCAGCACAATCGAGTCAGGGGGCAGCCCGGACACCGCTTCGCGGACAGTTTCCGCCTGAACCCATTTGCTTGCGCCGGGTCGGCTAATAAACCCCGGCTGCTGATTATGCACCAGGATCGTGACCAGGGTAGTCGCGGCGGTGGGGTGACGACAGACGAAATCAGCGGCGATTCCTTCTTGTTGCAGCGTCTCAACAATGAAATCCCCGGCGAAATCACGCCCCACACAGCCCACCAGGGCGGCATCTGCTCCCAGGCGACGGGCAGCAACCGCCTGATTCAGCCCTTTTCCGCCCGGCTCGATCCGGGCCGAGTCGGTGTGGACGGCGCTGTTCGGCTGCGGCCATTCGCGCAGTGCAAAGGTCATATCCAGCGTCAATCCGCCCACAACCAGTATTTGCGGTGGCATATCAACAACCTCCACTAATGCGGCAGCGCATTCACAGCAGGTAGGAAGTAGAACGCCAGCGCAATCATCAGGTAAACCGCCAGCAGCATCGCCCCTTCCAACCAGTTCGACTCGCCATCCAGCGCAATAAACGCCGCCACCAGCGCCGCCGCTGTGACCGCGACTAATTCAAATGTGTTAAAGACCAGCAGCAGCGTCTCGCCGCCCATCAACAGGCTGACAAACACCAATACTGGCGCGACAAACAGCGCGATTTGCAGGCTTGAGCCCAGCGACACTGCCAGGCTCAGTTCCATCTTGTTCTTGATCGCTACCTGCACCGCGACCAGGTGTTCGGCCACGTTACCCACCAGCGGAATGATGATAATGCCGATAAAGAATTCCGTTAGCCCCAACTGTTCCGTGACCGGTTCCACTGCCCCGACCAGGATTTCACTCATAAAGACGATGCCCAGGGTGGCGACGACCAGCACGCCGATAGCGAAACGCGGCTTCCATTTAGCTTCATGGTGGGCGGCCTCGCGGGAAGTACCAGCTCCACCGGAAAAGGTGTACAACACACTCAGGCCGTAGATGATAATCATCACGACGGCCACACCCTCGCTCAGGCCAAGCTCGGCGGCCAGATTATCCTGAATCGCCGCATCAAAGAGCGACGGCACCATGAGCGCCACCACCACCAGAATCAGCATAGTGGCGTTCAGCCCTGCCGTGCGCCGGTCAAACGTTTGCAAGCCATTCTTCAACCCGCCGATCAGGATGCTGAAACCCAATACCAGCAGCAGATTCCCCAGAATCGAACCAATGATGGAGGCTTTCACCAGATCAATCAGTCCCTCATGGATTGCAAAGATGGTGATAATCAGTTCAGCGGCGTTCCCCAGGGTGGCGTTCAGCAGCCCACCGATTTTCGGGCCGGTGTAAACGGCCAGTTCCTCGGTGGCTTCACCCACCAGGTCGGCCAGCGGGATCACCGCCAGCGCCGCGAAAATAAAGATCAGCACCGGGTCAAGATGCAGAACAAAATCCGCTACCAGCGCCACTGGCACAAACACCAGCAGCAGCTTCACAACACGATCAAATGACATTGAAAATACCCCTTATAGTGTGGTCATTTTCCCGCAATTATAGTGGCGTCCCGTAAAACCCACCACCTACAGCGGCGAAGATCAATGTAGGGGTATGTAGGAGCGCATGGCGGTGCGCCCTGGTTACTGGTCAGACCGAAACTACTCCACCGAGGGATTCATCACACGCCCCATGAACAACACCGACCCGGTGTTCTGGTCGACAATCGTGTAAATATACGGATGGTCTGCCACGAAATTCACCGGCCTGGCGGGATTCGGCATGGCGCTGGTCGCTCTCATGACGATAGCTGTTGCGGCGGCGGCTTCGGTGCCGTTTTCGTCCACACTGATGAACGCTTTGTGCAGCACTGCACTGATAAACAGGTTCTCGTTGGTCTGTGTCGTGTCAAACATACCAGTAAAATCCGCGTCCGGCGCAAAGGCGCTCGCCATGCCCATCCCCGCCAGGAGTTCGCTCAACGGAATATCCGCTTCGGTCTTCCACTTCGGCAGCGTCAGCAGCACATCCTCGAAGGTCGCACTATTACGGAGCATTAGTAGCATGTCCGGCGTGAAACTAGCCTCGAAAGCTTCAAACTCACCCGGATTCGGCAGGTATATCTCCATCGCCAGCCCACCCCCATACGGCAGGCTGATCGCCTGATAGTTCTCTCCCGCCGCATACAGCAGACGCTCCTGCAAGTGCATCATCGGCACATCCACCGTGCTGTCATCCAGCAGCGTGAAGGTCTGATCCTGCGTCAGCACCGGGTTAAAGGCATTCATCCAGTTCGACTTAAAGTAGATGGCATTCACCAGCACGAGGCGTGTCATGGCGTCCACCGCGCCGGGCGGCACAATGTCTTTAATCAGGCCATTGGTATGGTCTTCCACCCAGGTGTTAATCATCTGGCGGGCATCTTCGGCGGCCTGGATGAAGTCCACCAGTTCCAGCCCTGCCCCATAGGTGGATTGCAGTTCAGCGACAAAGTCCGGCTTGAACGGGAAGGCCTGTTCTCCCCACAGACTGTTGGCAATCGACAGTTGGCGCTCCGGGCCGATATCGCCATCCTGCGAATTTCCGTTTTTCAGCAGTTCCGCCGTCAGCATCGCCAATGCCTGGTTGAGTTCAGCCTTATCCAGCGAAAAGTGTAGTGTTGTCGCCATATTCTCCGCTGTGGTTCCCAGCGCCCCGTCATACGTCATCGCCAGCGCCAGTGAGACACTCAGCGGCGAATAGACAAAGTTCCCGTCGTTCACCCCGGCGATCTGTTGATACAGGTCGAATGCAAACGCATTGTTATCCTTAACCGCCACCACCATCGGGTCGTCCTGGGCCTGCAACGCCCACCCCGCCGGACTGATGACCAACAAACAGCAGAAAATCAGCAGTATCTTAGACATTTTGAGTCTCCTTCTCCCACAGACTACCAACTCCGATTATACCCCGCTCATCGGGGGAATGTTCCTGCCTTCCAGACGTATTTCCGGGCGATTTTGTTCCCATATCGCCCCCGACCAGCGTGAAAATCCCCGTTCGCGCCTCGACATTCCGCCCGCTTTGCTGGACAATAATACGGCTTATGTGAAGTACGAACGCGATACTTTTCTGGCTGCTGGCCTCTCGCTTTGAGCATCTTAGCTGGTTAGCATCTGGGGTTTTCTGACCACTGATGACGGAAAACTGACGACTCGATCCCGACTCATATCACATAAAGCACCTGACAAAAAATCATCCACCGAGGTTTTGCCGTGACGTTTTTGAATCACCCGCTCCGCCGCCATTTCGCCGGGTATGCGTTTTACCTGCTGGTCGCTGTCGTTATCACCTGGCCGCTGGTCACAGTGATGAGCAGCGCCTTCGCCGGGTATGCGTTCGGGGACGCGCACGAAATGTCACGGCATATCTGGTGGATGAAGCACGCCTTACAAACCGGCCAACCGTTGTTTTTCCAACCGCTGCTGGGCTACCCCAATGGCATCGAAGGCGTGATTCTGTGGTCAAACCCGCTGCAATTCTTCCCCGGTTGGCTGTTCGCGTTTTTCCTGCCGCTGCCCGCCGCCTATAACCTGTTTGTCCTGCTCACCCTGGCGCTTAACGGTTGGGCGGCGTATTTCCTGGTATCGAAACTCACCGGAAACCAGGCTTCGGGACTACTCGGTGGGCTGGTTTTCCTGGCCGCGCCGGTCATGCAAGGGCATCTGGCGGGGGGGCATGGCGGCCTGTTGGTGCAGTGGCCGCTGCCGCTGTACGCCTATGCTCTCTTCCGCCTGCGCGATACACACGGGCGGGCGTTACGAGCTATCGCGCTGGCCGTGCTGTTATTCGTCCTCGTGCCGTTAGGCCACACACTGCAACTCATCTATACGCTGCTGCCCCTAACCGGCGTGTTCGCCCTCGCGCTGCTCGTCCGGCGTGACTGGCGAGTGTTAGCGCGAGTCGTCATCGTGGGCGTAGCCGGCAGTGCGATTCTGTTGGTGTTTTTGCTGCCGGTGTTTTCGGCTACCGTCAACACCAGCGCCTATTCTGCTGAAAGCGGCGTCGTGGACTTCAGCGCCGACCTGCTTGGCATCGTCACCCCCTCATTTAACCATCCGCTGTTCGGGCAGTGGGCGTATACCCACGCCATCCTGGGCGTCAACATCGTTGAAGGTTCCAGCTATATCGGGTTGGCCGCCGCACTGTTGGCGGTTGCTGCGGTCTGGCGGCGTAAACCCGCCCGTTGGTGGCTGCTGCTGGCGGCTGTCGCCTGGATTCTCTCATTAGGGCCGCTGCTCAAAGTGTTTAATACCCCGCTCACGGTGACAACGGGCGATTACCAGACTCTCATCCCCTTGCCCTGGGCGCTGGTCGAAAACTGGCCGCTGTTCAGTCTGGCGCGGACGCCGGGGCGTTTCGGGTTTGCCCTGGCGCTGGCGGTGGCGGTGCTGGCCGGGTACGGCTGGGATGTGTGGGCGGGCTGGATTGAATCGCGTCTTTCTACCGTTTCGGTAGGGGCGCACCGCCGTGCGCCCCATCTGCGAGAAAACCATTCTGTGAATCAACCAAAGGGCATGATAGTTCATGCCCCGACCATCGCCCTCTTCATCTTCATGATGACCTTTACCCTGTGGGAATACCAATCGTTCTGGCCGCTGCCGGTACGTCCGGCGGACATCCCGCAGCCAGTGGCGGCGCTGGCGCAGCGCGACGATATTCGCGCCGTGTTCAATCTCCCCTGGGATAACGTGCTGGCCGCTAAAGATGCCATTTACCTACAAACCGCCCACGAAAAGCCGCTTATCGCCGGGCAGGTCACGCGCAAAACGCCGGTGAGTCCCGCCAAACTCGCGCTGCTGGCGACGCTCGACCCGGCACTCCTGCAAGCGGCGGGCGCGGATGTGGTCATCGTCCACCGCCAGTATGACCCGCAAAACACGCTTTACGAGACAGCCAGAACGCAGCTAGGTGAGCCATTTTTCAGTGACGATCAACTCGCCCTGTTCAATGTGCCGCCCACCGACGAACAGCCGGGTTTTGCCGCGCTGGATGCCGCCTCCAACACCTACCTGTACGCGCCCGAATCCGGTTGGGCGGAGTACCGTGTCGCACTTGATGCCACTGGTCGGGAGGCGGTTCTTCTATTAGATGACGTGCCGGTTTACCGCCAGTTCATCACGGGTGAAACGCCGCTGCGCCTCGCTTTTCCGCTGACTCCCGGTTTCCACACCGTCACCCTGACCACTGACCCGCCCTGTCCGGCCCAGGTGATTCCGCCGATGACGTGTCCGGGGGTGACGCCGGTCAGTACGCCGGAAACGGCCTTTATCCCGGCAGAGCCAACTGAGGGCATAACATTCGCGGACGGTTTACGTCTGTTGAATGCCGCCGTGCTGGACGTAACCGAAAATCAGGTAGTAGTGGCGCTGGACTGGACATTTGACCAGCCCCGCACCGACCAGGATGTGCGCTTTGTGCATGTGGTGGATGCCACCGGGACGCTCAGCGCCCAGGATGACTACCCATTAGGGGTACAGTCCGCCGGGGAGCAGCGCGTTGAAGTCGTGACGATTACGCTGCCGGATGACCTGCCAGGGGGCGCATACCGGGTGTATGCCGGGTGGTACACCTTCACCGGCCCGGAGACGATTCAGGGATTCGCGGTGCTGTCGGCTGTCCCCGGCGCGGCGGACGGCCAGGTGTTGATCGGGGAGTTTACGCGGTGACAACAGCCAGAGCCAACCAAAACAAATGTTTGAACAAATCTTCGTGCAGAAATGGCACAAATCCCAACAAATCACGATTTCGCCCGATACCGAAAACGGGGTACATAAAAGGCCGGGAATCGTAAGAGCGCACCGCCGTGCGCCCTCGTTGAAAACAAACTGGAATTGGCTTTAGACCTACTCCGCCCGCGCCAGAATTACTCCGCTCTGTGGTGCCAGTGTGAGCGCGACCTGCCCCTCGCTGACCGTCACTTCGCCCGTTCCAAACACCATCTTGAGCGTCGCGCCATCCGCAAATAGATCATGCACCGGAATCGTGACTTTTTGCGATTTCTTCCCGGCGTTAGCAGCCACCAACAGCACCTCACCATCCAGTTCGCGCCCGAAAGCGTAGGTTTTCTCGCCGTCATGCAGGTGGACGAACCGCCCCCGCCGCAGTGCCGGGTACTGGTGGCGCAGGGCGGTCAGCGTCTGGTAGTGCGCCAGCATGTCCGTATCCCACGTTTCCGGCTTATCCCAGGGGATCGTCCGGCGGCAGTCAGGGTCATTCCCGCCCGGTAATCCGATTTCGTCTCCATAGTAGATGCTCGGTGCGCCGGGAACCGTCATCAAGAACAGCGCCGCCAGCTTCGTCGCCGCTTTGTCCTCGTTCAGAATACTCAGGATACGGGAGGTGTCGTGACTGCTCAACAGGTTCAACTGTACCTGCGCGACTTCCCACTCATACCGAAAAACGGTCTTGTTTAGCTTGACACCGAAGTGCTTCCCGCTGATGCCCGGATACGGGTCATAGGAGCGGTCTTTTACGAGGTCAAAAACGATGTTTTCCTGTCCGCAGAACTGAATCACCGGCTCGGTGAACAGGTAGTTCATCACGGCGTCGAACTGGTCGCCTTGCAGGTAGTTGGTGCTATCGCCCCACACTTCGCCCACGATATAGGCGTCCGGGTTGATGGCCTTCACCCGGTCACGAAATTCGTTCCAGAAGCCGGGGCTGGTCACGCAGAACGGTACATCTAACCGCCAGCCGTCAATGCCTTCGTTCAGCCAGTGTTCCGCGATCTGCATGATGTACTCGCGCACTTGTGGGTTATCGGTGTTCCACTTGGGCAGGGCACGGTTGCCGACCCAGGCTTCATAGTTGGCCGGTTTGCTCCCGTCATAGGCCGAAAGCGGCCAATCGTAGACGGTGAACCAGTCCAGCCAGGCCGAATGTGGCCCGTTCTCCAGGATGTCGCTAAAGAAGATATGCCCCCGGCTGGCATGGTTGAACACCCCATCCAGCACCAGCTTCATCCCGCGCTGGTGGAGCGCATCACGCAGGGCATAAAAGGCCTTGTTGCCGCCCAGCAGTGGGTCTACCTGGTAGTAATCATGCGTGTGATACCGGTGGTTGCAGGCGCTCTGGAAAATCGGCGTGAAGTAGATGGCGTTGCACCCCAACGCCTGGATATGGTCGAGGTGTTCGATCACCCCGTAAAGATCACCGCCCTTATATCCCTGTTCCGTTGGCGGGGTGTCCCAGGGTTCGAGGTTGTTGGGCTTGAGTACCTGGTCGCTTTTGGCGAAACGATCTGGGAAAATCTGGTAAAAAACGGCGTCTTTGACCCATTCGGGTGTGGTAATTTTTGGCATCGTGCTTATTTCCATTCTGTCTATTACTACTCCACACCGCCAGCGGAGAGTTTCTCGGCCTGGTCACGGGTGGCGAGTTCCTCGATAAATCCGTCAATCCCACCATCCATCACACCCGGCAGGTTGTAGTTGCTCACGTTGATGCGGTGGTCGGTCACGCGCCCCTGCGGGTAGTTGTAGGTACGGATTTTCTCGGAGCGATCCCCGGTCCCCACCTGGCTGCGCCGTTCGCCTTCAATCTCCAACCGCTGTTTCTCGGCTTCCAGGTCATACAACCGCGCCAGCAGGATTTGTCGGGCGCGTAGCCGGTTCTGTGTCTGGCTGCGTTCGTCCTGCACTTCCACCACCAACCCGCTGGGGACATGCGTCAAGCGCACCGCCGTCGAGTTCTTCTGCACATGCTGGCCGCCCGCTCCACTCGCCCGGAAAAAGTCCATTGAAATATCCTCGTCGCGCAGGTCAACGTCCACTTCATCCACTTCCGCCATGACCGCCACCGTGACCGTGCTGGTGTGGATGCGCCCCTGGCTTTCCGTTTCCGGCACACGCTGGACACGATGCACACCGCTCTCGTACTTCAAACGGCTGTACGCGCCCTGCCCTTTGATCTCAAAGATGATTTGCTTGTATCCGCCAACCCCGGTTTCATGCTGGTCAATCACATCAATTTTCCAGCCGCGCTCCTGGGCATAGTAACCGTACATGCGGAACAGGTCAGCCACGAACAGCCCGGCCTCATCCCCGCCCGCCCCGGCGCGGATTTCCATAATCACGTTTTTGTCATCGCGCGGGTCTTTGGGGAGCAGCAGCAGTTTGAGCGACTCCTGAATGGCTTCGATGCTGCTTTCAAGTTCGGTGGCTTCTTGCTGGGCCATCTCACGCAGTTCGGGGTCGCTCTCCGCCTCAATCATCTGCCGGGCATCCGCCAGTTCTTGGGACTGCCGCTGGTAATCCCGGTACAGTCTGACAATCTCCTCAATCCCGGCGCGTTCTTTCGCATATTCGGTGATTTTCTGATAATCGTTCACGTTGGCCGGGTCAGCGATCAACCGCTCCAATTCTTCGTAACGGCTGGCGATTCCCGCGAGTTTTTCTAACATACCCCATCCCTCAATCTGTCTGTTTGGAATGTCCCCATTATACGAACGAACCGGCACAGGGGACAGGTGGAGAACCGCACCTCGAATCGTCATGCAGATGTCACCCTGAAAACCTGAATATCGTTACTATCCGCTCACTATCCTCAATGTCATAATAAGGTTGAATATGTGACCGGCATGGTTCATCCTTTCCTTTTTTACCCCGGTGCAGGTCATGTCCTGGCCGGGGTAAACATTATTTCTAACCTGACCGGTTCGGTAGATTAAAAACAGAGTCCTATTGAGGGGTAGGCCGTTTCTTTTAGCGAATGTGCATCCCGTAAGTGGATTGGTGTCGTGGAAGAGGTGCGCTATGATAAGCAACCGAACAAACGAACTCCTGGCGTCCATTACAACGGTCATCATCCTGTTTACCACGCTGATTGACCCCTATCTTTCCGCAGGGTTAGCCTTGGCGCTGCTGGTCGGGTTTGCGCTGTATACCATCTTCTGGACTCGCAAGCCGCCCATCAAACACGGATGACAGCAAACGGTTCACATTACAATAGCATGTGACGCACCTTCAAAATACGTAGGAACGTGATTGTGTGTTGTCTGGCCTCGGCCATCCGCTAATAAAGATGGTTGTGTTGAAAGTTATCCCTGTGCCATAAATCACAGGGATTGTCTTTTATGGCTCTGGGCATCACCTATCATTGTTTAACCGCACTGACAGGTTGTGTTACACATGGTCAATCTATAGCGACGGAGGGTTCGCGTGATTAAGCGTTTTCTCATAGTGGTCTTTCTACTGGCCCTGGTACTGCCGGTGCAGGCCCAGACTGAGCCGGTTGTTTTTGGCGTCTTTTTCTATTCCCCCACCTGCTCCCACTGCCATAAAGTCATCACGGAAGACTGGCCGGGAATCCAGGCGGAGTTCGGCAACCAGTTACAAGTACTCTTTATTAATGTCAATTCCTATGATGGGCTGGCTGTCATGAGTTCAGCGCGGGACGCTGGGCTTTTGACGGATGAGCAGCAGGGTGTACCGATGCTGCTCATTGGGGACTATGTACTCATCGGAGACTTGGACATCCCGGCACGAACGCCCGGCATCGTCCGCGATGGACTGGCGGCGGGCGGTATAGATCTTCCGCCCATCCCCGGCATTCAGGAAATGTATGACCAGGCTGTAGCCGCCTCACAGGCACAGGCCACCGCAGTAGCCACTGCCGAGGCAACGGCGGTTATTGAGGCTGCCAATTCACTTACTGGCAACCCGGCCCTGCCCTTGCCTGATGAGACGCCCACCCTGAGTGAACGGTTAGCCGCTGACCCCATCGCCAACGCGCTGGCGATTGGCGTCCTGGTGGCGCTGGCGTTCAGCCTGGGCGCGGTGGCACTGGCCGTAACCCAGCAGGCATCCGGCACGGTGGGGAGCTGGCTTAATTCGGCCAGCCATTGGGCGACCCTGATCGCCCTGTTAGTCGCTGCCGGGCTGATTTTGACCGTTGCCCTGGGTAATACGGGCGAAGTGGGTGAGGCGCTGTTGGCCGCTACCACCGCTCTCTTGCTGTTGCTAGGTGTCGTGGCCGTCGGGCGCGGACGAGAAGAGTCCGGCGGACTGCTGTACGGTGTATCCTGGCTGGTGCCGGTCATCCTGGTAGCGGGGGTCATCGTCGCCGGGTATCTGACGTATGTTGAAGTCACCGCCAATACTGCCGTTTGCGGGATTGTCGGCGATTGCAATGCGGTACAGCAAAGTGCGTATGCGCGGCTGTTCGGGGTGCTACCGGTTGGCGTTGTCGGGCTGGTCGGGTATTTCGGCCTGCTGCTTGTCTGGATATGGGGCAAAGTCACTGGTTCACGCTATGCAACGCTGTTTTTGCTCGGCATGGCCCTGGTCGGTGTGATCTTCTCGCTCTACCTGACGTATCTCGAACCCTTTGTGATCGGGGCGACGTGTGTCTGGTGTTTGACCTCCGCCGTCATCATGATCGCGCTGTTGTGGTTGTTTTTGCCGGATGGTGTAATCGCACTGGCCTCCGGTCAGGGCAGCGCCCCGCAGTCGGGTAAACCAGCGACAACCCACGTCTGATACTTCCTTACCATCATCATAAACGCATTAGGAGCAAGCGCCGTTGATATGCACTTGCTCCTGAATTTTTTAAATCGACGCTATGACTTGCTCTGGCGGGCGCGCATATCCTCGAACTGCGCTTTAAGTTCTTGCTCGCGTTCCTGGCTGACCCTACGGGCTTCTTCCATCGTTTCGGCCCAGCCCCGCTTGAGGTTAGTGACCACCGCCTGACCAGAAACAGGGGAGAACAGCGCCACCAACCCCGCGCCGGCCGCACCACCCAACAGACCACCCAACAGGAAACGAACGACTTTTCGCATGTACCTGCTCCTGATTTCTTACCCCCATATGCCCTGATTATAGCATTTCACCGGCATGACTGGCGGGTTATGCTACCAACCTACTCAGAATCGTCTGTAGCCGCCGCGATAAATGAATCCAACGTGTTATTGATACTGTGTGCCACTTCAAAAACCTGTTGCAGATAGGGTGCGACCCCTTCTGGTAGATCCCCATCGAATCCGGTCAGCATCATATCCGAATAGCCGATCATGCAATTGAGTGGATTACGCAGTTCGTGCAACAGCGGGCGGTTGGCTTCCCCAATACGCAGACGTGCGATTTCCTCTGCCCGTTCCACAACCAGGTCTGCAAACGTGCCTGCACAGCGCTGGACACGCTGGATGTCAGCCGTCTGTTTTTCAGTCAGTACGCCAGAAGCAGCCGCAAAAATCGCATCGCACCACGTGATGATCGCGTGCGCGGGGTCTAGTAGATCATGGTTCATGGGATTATCCATCCGCTTTCAGGTAGTCTTGTTTGTGCATTATGCCCATTGTACAGGAAGTGGCGTTTTATGTGGCAAATAATTGCGGACAACGGAAAGAATATCTTATCGTCACTGGAATTGCTATATTCAAATTTATTGCGCCCTAAAGTGTACAGGAGTAGTATGGGACTATCGGATACGGAGTTAGAAAGGTGTAACGTTCTCCCTAGTCCTAACCTGTTTAGAAGAAAGGCGTACTGATGACATTTGAACGGCTAGTCAGAAGTGAAGTCGCGCATCTGGAGGGGCGCAAACTGCTGCAAACCAGCGTCACCCAACTGCTCGGCATGACGGACGCGGCATCGGCGGCTTTGCAGGCCGAGCTGCGTATCACCAGCATTTACGACCTGGCGGCATCGGCTCTGTTCAATATGGCACGCAGCCTGGTAGATGCCGGTACGATGATCGAAACCGAAGCACTCAACCACCGTTTTGTCTCCCGCGATGCGCTCTGGTTAGACCCCGACTCGGTCAACCTGGACACTATCGGCGCTGAGAAAATCACCCAGATTGTTTTCGACCCGCGCAGCCAAAAGAACAGCGATGCGATTGCCGGGCGTATCGCCAAAGCCCTGCAAATTCAGTTTATCGCTGATCTGGCGCTGTGGCCGCCCTTCCAGAACGCCCGATTTATCCTCACCACCACATTCCAGACGGCGGGCGTGGTTGAAGATGACCTCGAAGCCCCTACCGACCTCATCCCAAGTACCGGCAATTATGCCACCGAGCGGGTGTACTACTTCAGTGCCTTTATGACTCGTATGGAAGACCCTGGGAAGAACGTGGTTGACCTGAGCAGCCAGGATACGGCGATTGATCTGGATGCCGCCGATGACATGCTCTATACGCGCCCGGCGGAAGGGGTGTTCCTCAAAACCGAGCAGGCCTGGTATGCCCAGGGCGTCACGCTCGGCCAGCTTCTTCACAGTCTGGCGTTAGCACCGGGTGAAAGTACCAAGATCGCTATGGTGGACTGGATGCGACGCACGACGGGGAAAAGTGGCGAAGAAACTATTGAAACGGAAGCGCAGGCGGGCTGGACACAGCAAAACCGCTCGATTTCGGAAATCACGAACGCGATTGCCAACGAAACTCAGTACGGGGATTCGTCATCTTCCAGCGAGAGCGATTCCTGGCAAAACGGTACGACAATGGCATTTAACACGTTGTTTACCAGCGGTGGCAAGAGTTCCGGCAGGAGTGGGAACACGGGTTTCGCCAGCAGCGTCTCCCGTACCAGCGGCACCCGTGATATTTCCACCAACACCTCGCAGAATATTTCCGCCAGCACGTCGCAGCACGCTACCGCCTCCCGCAGTCACCGGGCAACCGTCGTCCGCGAGAGCTTCGAGCAGGAAAACGAGAAGATTACCACCCGTGTGATTACCAACTACAACCACATGCACGCGATGTCGGTGCAATACTACGAGATGGTGCAGGCCTACCGGGTGAAAACGCGCAGCGTGCATTTTGACCGGGTGTTATTCCTGCCGATGAAACCCCTGCTATTCGATGTGGACAAAGTGCTGCGCTATCGCAATATCCTGATGCAGGTTGCACGCGATGAGGGCATTCAGGAACGGCTGAAGTATTTCCAGAAGTTTGCCGCTACCACATTAACCGGGAAAAATACGTCTACTGCTGGATTAGGTGGTGGCGACATGCCGTTTCCTCTTTCAGCAGTAACATATTTGAAGCTGGACGACAAGTCACGCCAGTCTGTAAATGGACGGTTAGCTTATGTCCGCTATGTCGTTGAAACCCCTGGTCTGGTTCTGGGTCTGCGTCTCGTGAAAGCGGACGGCACCTATGAAGACCTCCCGGCAGAGAAACCTGAGATTTCCAAAGAGGGATATTTCCGTTTCAACCCGGCGCTGGAGCTAGCTGATCTCGCGGAAATTCACTTGCTATACAATGGTGATGCTCGCCGCCATGTGAGTAGCACCAATAACGGTAGCTATGGTGATTTCATGATCCACTTCTACGTGCGTGAGCCGGATGGGAACACCTCCTATTATCATGGGATCAATCTGCCACCTCAGTTGACGGTTGTAGAACCTGACTCTCCCATTCATTGGGAAATCCCCCAAATTGCACCCGATCCGCTGTCCGGGAATATTGTTGATTGGCTGGCACTCACAATTGAAACAATGCAACCGAACTACGACATTGTGGATCACCTGAATGATAATGCCCTGTACTATAGTCAGGCAATCTGGGCGGCAGGCGACCCGCTGCTTCTCAGTCGGGTGCTGTCGCGCTATACCTATAAAGACCCGTACCGGAGCGATACCGGTAATAGCCGACCATTGGGCGCGTATCTCGACCCGACTCCGGTGGCAGTCACTGGCAACTATGTCGGCTTTATCTGGCACTTTGAAAACGAGGAAGCCCGCCTGAAGTGGATGAAAGATAACGAACTGGTCGAAGGCAGGGACGAGAGCGAAATCATGGTTTCGCTGCCGAGCGGCGGCGTATTCGCTGAAGCCGTACTGGGACGCTTCAACTCAGCGGAAAAACTCGACCTGTCGCGCTTCTGGAACTGGCAGGACTCCCCCATCCCGATACTCCCGCCGGACATCGCGCCGGTAGAGGCCGGGTCACGGGCACGGGAGATAGACACAACCCCGACGCAATTAGGCTCATCGCTGATCCAAATGCCACAGTTACAGTCTATGCCTGACCCGACCGGATTGGCTGCCGTGACTCAGGCGCTGACCGCAGCCAATATGTTCCGCGATATGAGCGGACAGTCGGAAACTGCTGCGGCGCTCAGCAAGAGTGTAGAAATGGCTGCGTCCGCCTCGGAAGGCAGCGCACAACAAGCGCAGAACGCCATGCAATCGCTCATGAACCACCAGCAAAGTCTGGCGCGGATTGCCAGCGATACGTTTGTCGCCAGCCGCCTGCTACCGAAGGGCAGTCAGAGCGCAGCCAATCCTTCCAAGATGGGCGCACTCATCAACAGTGCCCAACGTGCCGACGCCATGAACCAGCGCCAGGCCGCTGCACAGCCAGCGCCACAACCCCCGACAGGAGACGGAAGCGCCCCATCTACACCACCCACACCGCCGCCTTTGCCGCCTGACCCGGCCAAGACTCAGCCATATACCACCGCAGCTTACGATAGCGTGATCGCTGAACTCAAGGATGTTCTCAAGAAACGTGGCAAAGTCGAATAGTGTAGAAAACAATCCGGGAGAGTTTGTTGACTTTCCCGGATTCGTCCCTGTTTTATAGCTGTGTCGTCCATAAAAATCAATGCGGCGGGTTATCGCGCCGGACTCTAGGAATGCCCGGCGGACGTGAGGCGTCCCGAACGGGTTGTGTTGTGCGAGATGGTGTCTGAAATTCCGTGTCGGACGCGGGCGGTGCTTCGCCCGAAGTCCGCTCATGATAGACCGAAAGATAATCCAGAATTTCCTGCTGGCGCTGCTGAGTTTCGCGTTGCTGCTGCATCTGGCGGGCGCGTTGCTGCCGCTTGGTTACTTCCTCCTGCACCTGGGCAGGGCGGTAGACTTTACGAAGCACCTTGCCGGTATTTTCAGCTGACCCGATCAATTTGAGATGCACATCCCCTACCCGTAGTAGTGTCGCCATCGCTCCACTGAGATCGAAAGATACATTATCCACCTGAGCCAGAAGAAACTGGTCTTTTTCATTCTGCAAAAACAGCGGCCGTTTGTGAATAAGCGTCACCGTCTGGTCACCTACAATGTACAAGTCGTTACGCCAGTCCCAGTCCGCCATGTAAAATAAGGCAATTCCCAATCCTATAACGCCGAGTCCGAGCAGATCAGAGATCAACCCCAGGGTGTCCGGAATAAACTGACTGAAGATATTGAAAATCAGCGCAACTAACCCCGCAAAAATCACAAGAGACGGCAGCAAAATATGCTCCAACCAGATTAAATAGTGTTTCCGATAAACCGTTTCCCCTTTTTCGTTGGTGAATTTCATCCGCAGCGGGGTAAAGCCACCGATTGGGTTGACCTTCTTCGCGGTTTGGTCGCTTTTATTGACCTCGTCGGGATGATGCAGTACAAGGTCATCCACCTGTCCTCGGATGGCATTGCGCGATTGGGTTGCCATTTTCTCTCGAAACCGTGCCTGGTCGGTAAAAATGACGTTCTGGACGGTCTGCGGGGCGGGGATGAAGTCAAACCTCACGTTCCCCCCCTGACCGGAAGTCTTGATATTAATCGTGCCGTAGTTGAGGATACGGGCAAATGGGTCGCCAGGCGGGACTTCTGCTTTCACGTCTTGGATACTACTCAACGGAATTTCGCTGCGGGACACGCGAAACATGAGGATATTGCGCTCGATGTGAACCACGCGCTGGTCGCTGATCGCCACACTATCGTTGCGCCATTCCAGATAGAAATACACCACCATCAGCCCACCGATGACTATTCCCAACCCGGCCACTGAAGCCGACAGCGCAGCGGATTGACTGAAAACCACCGCCAGAAACATCATCAGTCCAGTGGGAACCGCCGCCAGCCATAGACGGCGGATAAAGGCCCACTTGTGGCGGTGAAACACAGTCACCACCTGTTCATTTTCCCGCTGCCCACTAAATTGATGCCCCGGCATACTGGGTAACCGACTGCCCGGCATCGAAAGACTGTTTTTGATCTCGGGGTATTCCGCCAGTAAACGCAGCATCCGCTCCCGTGACAGAAATAAGACAATGGTGGTTTCTGGGGCACGCAGGGAGAGGGTAGCCGTTGTTTCAATGAATAGGGCTGACTCATTCAGGTATTCGTTGACAGATACCTGACCCACCATCTGCTCACGCCCATCCATCCCGGTCTGTGTCAGTGTTCCCTGGCCGGAAATCAACAGCATCATACCGGGGATACGCTGACCCTGGCGAAAAATAAACTCTCCTTCTTCATAGCGCAACACCACGAACTGATCCACTACTAGGTCAAGCTGGTCAGGTGGAAGTTTCTGGAAGATTGGGAGTTTCTGCACATGGGATAAAATAAATCGGTCAGCCATAGTCTGTGTGTTCCGGTATGCCTATCTGGATGATTGTATTATACCGTCTTATCCGTCCGGGGTGGGAACAATGGCAAACTGTTCGCTAATCATCATCGCATAACGCGACAGGTAATGAATCAAGTCCTGCCGCTCATCGGGTGTGAGCAGTTGCAGGACCTGGCGGAGCTGGGACATTAAATCCATCTGTACTGCGATGAAACGCTCCTGGCCGCCCGCCGTCAGCACGACATTAACCGAACGCCGGTCTAACGTGCTGGGTTCACGCACCACCAGCGGCGGCTTCATACTCTCCATGCGCTTCACCAGGCCGGACATGGTGGCATTGGTCAGGTGATGTTCATGCGCGATTTCGCCAATCGGACAGCTTCCACCACGCTCAACCAGGGTTTTGAGGACATAAAACTGCGGTGGCGTCAGCGCATAGGTCGCCAGCAAGGTTGCCATCCGTTTTTCGCCGTCCAGCACAATTGTGAACAGCAGCGTCCACATCAGATTGACATCCTGTTCCAGGTTTGATTCCAACAAGTCCCTCAACCTTTCGCCGATAAAAGGTTTATGTACGGTAGAAGCGATGATAAGCCTCTACCTACACCCATTATGGATTATGAGATTATCGCAATTTATAGAGGAATTACAAATTTCACCGGAAACCGGCCACCAAAAGATGAAATAGGTGAGGTTTGCATGGGCGAAGCACCACACCAAGCACAAACGAAAACCTGTCTGAACGATGCCGCGATGCACAATCCACATGAGTCCCGAATCCATTGTAAGACAGCGGTATTGTAAGGTACAGTATAGGCGAATTCACCTATGCTCTTGCTATATCGCCTGTAACCCGACACGGCGCAGATAATGGATAACCAGAACCGCGTAATCACACAACCCACCGCATCATTAAAACCAAGAATAACCATTTAGAGGAACTTCCATGACCTGGTATACGAGTGCTGTTTTTTATGAACTGTATTTACGAGCCTTTGCCGATGATAATGGTGACGGGCATGGCGATTTCGCTGGGCTGCGCCGCCGCCTGGACTATCTCCAATGGCTTGGTGTGGACTGTATCTGGCTGCTGCCCACCTATCCCTCACCTTTGAAGGATGATGGTTACGACATCGCCAGTTTTTTCGGCATTCATCCCCAATACGGGCTGCTGGAAGATTTCCGCATGACAGTGGATGCCATCCACGAACGCGGGATGCGAGTGATTACTGATCTAGTGGTCAACCACACGTCCGACCAACACCCCTGGTTCCTGGAGTCGCGGCGCAGCAAGGACTCGCCCATGCGCGATTTTTACGTGTGGAGCGATACACCTACCCGTTACAGTCAGGCGCGAATCATCTTCACCGATACGGAAACCTCAAACTGGGCGCATGACGCGCAAACTGACTCCTACTACTGGCATCGCTTTTTTAGCAGCCAGCCCGACCTGAACTATGATAATCACAAAGTACGGCAGTCTATGCTGGACGTGATGCGTTTCTGGCTGGATATGGGAATTGATGGCTTCCGCGTGGACGCTGTGCCGTACCTGGTTGAGCGTGAGAATACCAACTGTGAGAACCTGCCGGAAACCCACGAATTTCTGAAAGAGATGCGGCGGTTACTTGAGCATAACTACCCGGACACGCTGCTGCTGGGCGAAGCGAACCAGTGGCCGCGTGATCTTCTGCCCTATTTTGGCGATAACGATGAATTCCAGATGTGTTTTCACTTCCCGGTCATGCCCCGGTTGTATATGGCGCTGGCCCGCCAGGACCGCACCAGCGTCGTGGACATCCTGGCCGACACACCGGAAATCCCGGAAAACGCCCAGTGGGCGACGTTCCTGCGTAACCATGATGAACTCACGCTGGAAATGGTCACGCTCGAAGACCGCGAGTTTATGTGGGATACCTACGCTGCGGATAAACGCTACCGCATCAACCTGGGCATTCGGGCGCGGCTGGCGCGGTTGATGGGGAATGACCGCCGTAAGATCGAACTCATGTATTCGCTACTGTTCACCCTGCCGGGCGCGCCGGTGCTGTATTATGGCGATGAGATCGGCATGGGGGATAATGTCGAATTGGAAGACCGCAACGGGGTGCGGACGCCGATGCAGTGGACGGCGGGGCAAAATGCCGGATTCTCCGAGGCGGCAGCGGAAAATCTCTACGCCCCGGTGATTGACGACGAAACTTACGGCTACCAGCGAGTCAATGTGGCAAGCCAGCAGGCTGACGAAACCACCTTACTGTATACCGTGCGGAACATGATTCACGCCTTCAAAGCGCAGCCGGTACTGGTGCGGGGCAAACTGGTCTGGCTGGATGAGTCACTGCCGAAAGCAGCGCTGTGTTTCTGGCGGAGAACGGACGAGGGAGACGCGCTGTTGGCGCTTCACAACCTTTCCGACCAACCGCTGCGTATCCCGGTGACAAACGGGCCGCTGGAAGATGCCCTGTACCCGGATACCGCGCCGGTTGCCGGAAGCATCGAACTGCCACCCTACGGCTACCGCTGGCTGCGGGGCGCCCCGGCGGATTAGACCTAACCACCGTTTACCTGACGCTGAACGCCTCATGCTTGCATCCCGGCATGGGGCGTTTTATGATCGAATCAGTCGTAAAACAGATACTGGTTTCAGGTGTAATGGTGAGAAAACACATCAAACAGATAGGCATTGTCGCGCTGGCGGGGCTGCTGCTGGCGAGTGTCGTTGCGGTACAGGCGGGCGGCCCGCCCTGGTCAGCCTGGTTGTATGCGCCGGATACCGGGCAGGTGGTCATGGCCGGCGCAGATGGTAGCGTGTTATATGATTTCGCCCTGCCGCTGCCGCAGGGTTTTGACGGTCTGCCGGGGCAGATCGCGGTTGCGCGGGGCGGGACGCTGCTGGCCTACGTCGCCCGCAACAGCGATACCGGGGAACACCAACTGCGGGTGTATGACGTGGTGGGGCAGAACGCCCGCGTCGCCTATAATCTGCCAGCCATCACCGGGGATACCTTCACGATTTGGGCAAGCGAGTTGAACTTCAACTCCAGCGATTCGGCGCTGGCTTATGGTTATGCCCTGACCGATGGCGGTTGGGAAGTGATCGTGGTGGATACGTTCCTGGGGGATTTGCTCTACCAACTGCGGAGCGACAACCCGGTTTTGGCCGATCAGCCGGGCAACGTGCCGGATGCGACACCGTTTGTCCAGCGGTTCGACGATGACAGCGTGCTGTTTACGCTATCCGGCGGGGCAACCTACCGCTGGTCGCTCCCAGACGGCACCGTGACATACGTTGGCACATCGGCTTACCCCGGCGATATGGACACCTTCGCGCCAACCGGGGAAACCGTAATGGCGCTGGATGACCCCGCGCTGCCGGGGCCGTCATTACAGGTCTATGACCCGGCTACCGGGACGCGCTTCCCCTTCTACAATGAGCCGGAGGTGCTGGAAGCCGCGCACTTCCTTCAGAGTCCGCGTTTCGTCCAGAACGGCGAACGGGTGGCGGTGCTGGCGGGCAATCGCCTGCGTCTTTTGGAGCGGGATGGCTCAGTGGTCGGTGATCTGACACTTTCCGGGATGGCGGCGCTGCGCGGCCTGACGGACGGTCTGGTTTTCACGTTATGGGACGGCACAACCACCAGCCTGATTGTCGCCAACACGCGCGACAGCGGCCTCAACCAACCGCAGGTCTTATGGTCGAGTGCGGCGGGTGAGCTGTTCCAGTTAGCCTGGGTGCAGGATCGGCGGCTCGTGCCGTATGGCCCGTATCTCCCCTGGGCGCACCTCGGCGGGTAGCAGATTGAAACGGGCGCACGGCGTACAATCGTAGGGGTTCAACATGTTGAACCCGCGCAAATAGAGAAAGCACCCTGCCCGATGCCACTTTACACCCGCAAAAACAGTCTGCGTCTCAAGGGATACGATTACTCGCAGGCCGGCGCGTACTTTGTGACCATCTGCACCTACAACCGAATACACCTATTCGGCGAGGTTGAGGATGGCGAAATGCGTCCATCGAAATTAGGGGCAATTGTAGCAGCTTGTTGGATGGATATTCCCACGAATTATCCGCGTGTAGAGTTAGCTGATTCCGTCATCATGCCGAATCATCTGCACGGTATTCTCATCTTACACGAAGAGAAACTGCAGCAAACCCTCAGTCGGATGGTCGCCAGCTATAAAGGTGCCGTGACCCATCATGCCAAACAGACTGACATCGGTATTGATTTGGAAACACCCGTCTGGCAGCGCAATTTTCATGATCGCATCATCCGCAACGAACACGAATACGGAATCATCGCCGCCTACATAGAGAATAACCCAGCGTTGTGGGAACAAGACAAATTTTATGAAACGGGCGCATCATGATGCGCCCCTACTTGCCGCCCGGTGAACCGCCACACACCACGCCTACCTTCACTGCGCCTCCCGTAGATCACCCCACCCATGTTCGGCCAGCCAGTCGCAGAGGATGAGGTCGCCGGAGGTATCGGGTTGCGGGACGCCGTTGTCCTGCGGCAAGCCGTCGTAGCCGCGCAGATAGCCGAATGGCCCGTCAATCTGGGCGCGGGCGGCCTCGGAAAGTTCGGCATCCCCGATTGCGATGGCGTGGATGTGAATCGGTGAACCGGGGGAAAGCTGGTCGGCTTCCCGCAGCCAGGCCGCGAACCCCGCCAACCGTAAAGCCTGAAGCATCAGCGGAATATCGTCCTCCAGCAGGCTGAAGTCCTGCGGGCTGCGTACCGACAAATCCACCGCCCCGCCGCCGTCATGCGTGCCAAAGCTGGCTGCCACGTACCCGCCGGTATAGCTCCCCTGGGTGATCGCCAACCGAAAATTCACGGTTTCCCCGCCCAATGCCCGGTAAATCGCCTCGGCGTGGTCGAGCATCGCCAGTGTCCGGGCATTCAGCACGGCGTTCCCCTGTGTAACGCGGGTATAGTCCTCCGGCGGCGCGGCACACACCGGAAGGACGCTGCCATCATCCGGCACGATGGGCGCGGTCAGCGGTTCGAGCCAGTACGACTCGGCGTCCCCTTCCACCGTCCAGCCGGAAAGCTCACCGGCCTCCACCGCCCACCAGACATAACCGTCAGCACAGCGCGGGCCGTCTACCACCGCGAACACTTGCCCGGCAGTCAGTTGACCGGCCAATGCCCCCGCCGTCCCCGGTTCAACCCGGACATTATTCGGCGGGCCGGGTTCGGGCGGAATCCGCGCCCATAGGCCAATGGACAGGCGGGTAGGGAGATTCTCCGGGGCAGGACAGGCGGTTTGCGCCGACACAGCAGCGGGGATATTCAGGCATAGGACAAACAACAGTAACCAGAGTCGGTTGGGTATCACAACGGCATTCCTCCAGATATGCGGTTACTATACCCCATTCGAGAGCGTACTGCCGAGTGTTTGAGATTTCCGGGAATGATCGAGAAACAAAAAGCGAGGGCGCATCGTCTCAGGATGCGCCCCACTGCGGAGGAGGGTAGAAGGGGAATTTCTAATCAGAGTAGATGGGCGATTAGCAGTTCTGGTCGCCGCGATTCCAGACGAAGATGTACGGGTTGCCGCTGGCATCCGCCGGGCCGACCACATACAGGCTGCCGTTGGTCGCCCGATAGAGGCCGTAGCCGCCTGCCGCCGCGATGAGCGTGTTTTCTGCCGGGGTTTCGCCTACCGCGTCAATCTGCGCGGCATCCACACTCAGGGTGAGTTCACCTTCATCAGCATAGTTAATGGTGAGCAGTTCAATCGAGGACAGCACACTGTAATCCACGTCGTCTGCATCCGGGTAGTCGAAGCGGCAGTAGACTGCTACCGGCGCGGCCACATCCCAACTGTTCACCCGACCATCTTGAATATAAAGCACCCCATCAACCACCTGATGGGTATCCTGGGCATTAACCGCCACCACACCCATTGCCAATACCGCCATCACCAGAACCAACCAACTTACTTTACGCATTGTGACCTCCTGAACCAATAGTCATGATTTGCCGAAATCATCCGTTGACCGCTTTGGGTGCGACCTGCCGGATGTGTTTTCATGATGAACAGTATGCCGGAGCGAGGTTGTTTCCCGATTACAGAGACGTTACAGGGCAATAACCAGGGATTACAGGGAAGTAATTCGTTTTTGGAGTACGATACAGTGGGAATGTATTGATGACTGGGGAGGAAATGCCATGTCGCTAATCATCTGCTTTGCCGGGGTGTATATCGTGATTGGAATATACGGAATTATCCTTGCTTTTCGCGGCCTGAAGGCCATTGTGCGGAAGCAAGCGACCACCTCGTACAACACTATCCAGGCGACATGGAAAGAAGTTACCTTCCCGGAGAAACCGGTTACGCTCACGGGGCGAACTGCTGTCACCTGGGGAAGCTGGCAGGTGATTGGCGGCATGTTGGCGGTTGTTCCCTGGCTACTTCCAATGGTGTGGCCGATGCCGTTGGATTGGTGGATTGCGATTACCCCGCTCGTGGGGATCGGCCTGGGAATGGTGAGTCCGCAGATTTATGGGCGACGGGCCGCTCGACATGCTGCTTAGTGCCGCTCAAAGGTAGGGTTAAGTGGGGTGTTCCGGCGTGATTTCGCACATAATCGCTGCAAAATCCAGATTCACTGCAATTGCAGCGATTGCAGCAATCTTCCCGTGAGCCGTTCAAAATTCTGGATGGTTTTCGCCACAAAGTTGCTGATTTCGCCGCGAAATACCCTGGTTGCGGGGGTTTGGGGATGGGATGGGGGGGAATTGGAACGGGGCATACGGCGATATGATGACCCCAAAAAACCGGCGGCAGATGGGGAAGATTTGTTCAAACATTTGTTCAAAAATTACGAGATGGTCAATAGTCGTTTGCCAGTTAATTTGGCAGCGCCGGGCGATAGCCGGGGATGATTGGATAGACTGTCTATGGTGCAGCAGGCAGACAGTCTGCCCACGCCAGCCGGTAGATTGCCATGTTTTTACCGCCCGCTGCCGGAGATGCCGGCCCGCCGGATGTCCATGTCGCTGGTTGGCACAGGTGCGGGTCGTTCACGTCGCCGCCGGGAATCTGGTTGGGGAAGGCCAACAGGTAGTGCGCTCCGTTCGCCTCCAGCCAGGCCCACAATTCGGGCGGGTCAAGGATGAACGGCACGACCTCCGGGCTGATTAACCCGGCGAGGTCGAGAATCGGGCGCGGCGCGAAATAACCCACCGCCCCGATGTCATGCACCGCTAGAAGCTCATCCGGCGGCAGTTCGGCGGCAATCCAGTGGGCAGCGGCGACCATCTCCTGGTCAATGATGGCGACATCCTGCCGGTAGACGCCCGGCCCGGCCAGCAGCGCAAAGTAGATGAACGCCAGCGCCGCCGCAATCGCCAGCGAACGCGACAGCACCCGCCCCGCCAGCGTGCGTTTCCCGGCCTGAATCAGCCCCATCACCCCCACCACTCCGGCCACGATGAGCGCAGGCAGCGCCGGAATCACGTAGCGTCCGTGCTGGTAGGGCGCGGGCAGCCGGGCGGCGTAGAGGGCGATGAGTGCCAACGGCCACAGGAGGAGGATGAGGCCAACAAAAACCAGGTTGTTTCCCGTAGGGGCGGGTCTAAGGCCCTCCCCTACAGTGGGTTTACGGGACATATTCCGCCCAACCATCACCCCGAACGCGACCATACCAGGGAGCAGCAGTACCTGACCGCCCGCCAGCAGCGGCTTGACCAGCACCCAGACTCGTTCGAGGAACGGCAGCGCCAGCGCCGGGGCGTTTTCGGCCTGTTTCGCCGCCGCCGTATCGGGCAGCAGACCTCCCGCCAGCGAGAGATTCAGTATGAAATAGGGCGTAATCAGCACAGCGAACCCCACCGCCACGCCGATGCACCAGCGGATTAACTCACACCACCCGATTGTATTCTGGGAGGATCTGAGACCCTCCCCTACAGCCTGCATGGATAAGGGCGCACGGCGGTGCGTCCCTACAATCTGGTAAACGGCATTTGTCACCACCAGCACCCCGGCGATTCCGGTCAATATTGCGCCCTCCGGGCGGGTGAGGGTCGCTAACGCACCGACTAAGCCAAACGCCGCGCCGGAGCGGAACGAGAGGCCACGCCTTGCCCTCACCCCTAGCCCCTCTCCCTCAGGGAGAGGGGAGAAAACAGGGCTAAAGGCCAAAAATATCACCGCCAGCGTCCACATACTGAAGAGCATCGTCTCCATGCCGGAGGCCGCCGCCCAAGCCAAATGCCACGCCAGCGCCAGCGCCAATCCCGCCATCAAGTGGATACCGCGCACACCGGGCAGGAGGCGCGCCGCCAGTCGTGAGCCGATCATGGCTGTAATCCACAGCGCCAGCACCCCCAGGGCGTGAGTCCACAGCCGGTAATCCACGCCGAGTTTATAGCCCACCGCCAGCAGGACGGTGTACAGCGGCGAAGTGGAGGCCGCGCTTGGTTCGCCGGGGATGAACGCCCATTCGCCGTTCAGCGCCAGATTGCGTCCGTAGACCTGATGAATCCAGCTATCATCCAGCGGGAAGCCGCCGTGAGCGGTGGCAATATACAGCAGCGTGATTCCAACCGAAACGGCCAGCAGCAGAGCGTCCAGCCGGTGAAATTTACTCAACAGTGATTGCATACAGTCTCACACCTGGGATATCCAGTGGAATCGGGGTCAAAAAGGGAGTGTCACCGGCCAGCACCGGCCACAATGGGGGTGGCACGCCGTCGGAAGCGCGGCCATCCGCCGTGACACCTTGCAGCAGCAGATAGCCGACGCCATAGCGCTGGGCGATGTCGGGGATGACATCCGGGGACTCATTGGGCAGCACCACGCCGCCTAACCCGGTGAAATAGTAGAGCGCCGCCGGGTCATTCACCATCACGCGGGCGTTTTCCGGCAAGATGGCCCGCAGTTCATCGTACAGGCGGGGTGTGCCGCTCCCGAAGCGGTTCGCCAGCCCGGTACTCAGACTCAGGAAAAGGGCAACGGCCAGCAGCGCCGCCGAGAAAATCACTTTGGCCGTCCCCGCCCGCCACTGTCTGCGCCGCCGGGCAACCCACTCCACCACGTCATCCAGCCCGACCACGCCCAATGCCGCCCACCAGGGGATGAGCGCCGCTGTCGAATGCAGCAGCCCGCCACGATAGCCGGGGAAGGGGAAAACCAGCGTCATCGCCAGATGCACCCCCAGCACATACAGCCAGAAGCCGCGCAGGAAGCCGTCGCGCCGCCGTCGCCACAGCCCAACCAGCATGAGCGGCGTCATCACGACCAGCCCCTCAACTACGATAAAGTGGGATAGATTGTTCGTGAAGGCTTGCCACCGGGTCGTAAACAGCGGCGCGATGCCATCCGCGAAAAACGTCGCTGGCGAGGAATCGGGTGGGTAGTTGAACAGGTCGTTGTACTCGCGGAACCAGATGGCCTGCGTCCCGCCAACCGGGAGCGGCGTCGCGCTGACAGCCATGTTATGGGCGAACCAGGGAAGCATCACCAGCAGGTAGGCCAGCGTCATGATGACCAGCCCCGGCAGCGCCCGTCGCAGGATGGCGGTATAGCGTTCGCCGCGTACCGGCCACAGCACCGCTGTGTAGCCCACCATGAACAGCAGCACGCCGTCCGCCCGCGTCAGGTGTGCCAACCCGGCCAGGCTGCCGGTGAGGGCGAAATATATTCCCGCACGGGTAAAAAGACGTTTATTTTCTGGTAGGGGCGCACGGCCGTGCGCCCCTACATCTGTCGTATTGGCAAGATTATCCTGTTGCGAGGTAAATCGGGAAACCGCATATCCCAGCGCCACCAAACACAACGACCCAACCAGGGCATAGGGGGCGAAGGTGTCGGTCTGCCCCCAGAAGCGCGTAAAGAAGCCGCTGAACAGGGTCAGCAGACCAGCCAGCCAGGCCTGCCGCCACCCGCCGCCGAGTTTGCCGCCGAGCCAGAACCCGGTGAGCGCCGTCCCCGCCAGCAGCAGGACGAACGGCCATTGCGCCGCCGCGTAATCGCCGGGCGCGTTGGCGAGATTCATGCCGAACGCCGCAACCAGTGAAGTGAACGGCATCCAGTATTGATGAGAAGGCGCGGGCAGTGAGTCCGGGGCGGCGATGTACGTCCACAGATACGGGTCGGTCAGGCCTTCGCCGGAAACCAGCCGCGCCGCCGCGTTAAAGTGATAGTAGGAATCGGTATAGCCGGGCGCGGCGGAGAGCCGCACGATGAAGAACGCGATCACCAGCGCCAGCAGCGCAAAAAGCATCCAGCCACGATGTCCGAAAGTGAATTTCATCTGCTCCCTTTAGCGCCGCGCATACAGGCGCACGCCCGTGCCGTAGAAATCGGTGGGGATTTCCTCCACCAGCGTATAGGCATCGTTAAACCAGGCTTCTTTTTCCAGCCCCAGGCGCACGAAGGCCTCCATCGTGATGATATAGTCTGGTTGGGTATCCTGGATGCTCTGAGGCGGGATGGCGTAATTCTGCCCTGCTACAATGAGTGCCGGGTCAAGCGGATAATAACGGCGCATCTCCGGCGTAATCAGCCCCACCGGGTCAATGATGGTCGCGCCGCTGAAGTAGCCCACCGCGCCAATATCGGCGGAGGCGACCCGCGTCGTGAAGTCCGTGCCAAACTCGTCATGCAGGCGACGGCCTAGCTGCTCGTAATACAGTTCGAGTTGATGCCATGCCATTTCCGGGGCAGGACGATCCGGGCCGTGATCGGGCTGCAGTACCCACCCGCTGAGGGATGACGCGCCCCACAGCAGTGCCAGCGCAACCGCCACCCCCGGCGCCAGCCATTGCCACGCCGGACGCGGTTTTTGTATCGCCGCGACCAGCGCCCACAGTCCGGCGAGAATGCCGATCATCAGTCCCGGCATGGGCGGCAGCAGATACCAGCGGAAAATCAGGGGATTCGCCACCGAAAACACCGCCAGGTACACCCAGGGATAGACGACCAGCGGCAGCAGGCGACGCTTATGCTTCCCGATATACATCGTGCCGACGATGATGAGGGCGAAATACACCACCAGCCCGACCAGCGCGCCCGGTGCGCCAAATAAGGTGTATTCCGAGAAGGGCTGCACGTAGAATTGCAGCAGGCGGGCGAAGGCCGACCCCGGCGGCATGATGTAAGCGACAGATTTGGCTGAAAGGGAGTTCGGTACCGGCGACCCGAAGTACGCCCAGGCGAACACCATCCAGGGCAGCACCACCACCAGTCCCACCGCCCAGGTGCGCCAGGGGAGTATCCCCAATTTTGCCGATAAAGAGGCCGGTTGTAGGGACGCACCGCCGTGCGCCCTTACCGGTGTGGTTGTTTCATTCGCGGTATCCGTAGGGGCATGATATATCATGCCCCTACCCGTTATGCCAATATATTGTGCCGAACCCGGCAAAAACCCTTCAACCAACTGGAACAGCAGCAGCAGCCCGCTCCACAACACCGAGTCAATCCGGGTGAGGAAGCCGAGCGCCGCGAATACCCCCAATAAGATCGGGCGATCCGTCACGAAGGCAACCGTCGCGGCGACCATCCACAGTACCGCCACACTGGTTTCCATGCCGCCCACCGCGAACGTGACACTCATGGGCGAAAGCGCCCACAGGAGGCCTAACAGCGTTCCCCACCAGCGCGACCCAGTTAAGCGCAGTGCCAGCAGGTAAAGCAGCGCCGCCGTCACCATGTCCGCCAGCGTGTTCACACTCAGTGCGTACCAGGGGAAATCGCTGCCCCCGGTGAGGCCGCTGATCCCCGCCATGACGAGCGTAAACAGGGGTGTGGTGGTTCCCAGGGTATGCACGCCGGGGTTATAGACAAACCCCTCCCCGGCAACGATGTTCCGGCTGTAACGGAAGGTGATAAAGGCATCGTCAATCGTGCGCGGGGACGGCAACAACCGCGCCCCCAACGCCAATAGCACAATGATGCTTAAAAGGATGATGTCGCGGCGAGTCAAACGAGTCATAGTTGAGGAAATTCTCAGTGGTCAGTCAACCTGTTTAGAGTGTATTGGCAAAATTCGATTACCGCTAGAGGATGACACCCCATGGTAACAACCATCTCTCTGTTATAGCCAATGGTGTTACACAGTCCATCTCTGTTTGTATTCCATGCCGAGGACAGTATAATCTGCCACGTTGAACACCAAAAAGAGAACATCTATGCCCGGCAAATATTATGGTGAACTGGAAGTGGGGATGGTCATTCGGCATGATCTTTCCCGCACCCTGACCGAAATGGACAACGTGCTGTTTTCCAGCCTGACGATGAACACCCAACCGCTGCACCTGAACGAGGATTTCGCCAATAAAACCGAGTTTGGGCAGCGGATCGTCAATGGGATTTTCACAATGGGGCTGGTCGTTGGTATCACCGTCCCTGAACTGACCCACGGGACAATTGTCGCCAACCTGGGATACGAAAACGTGCGCCATCCCCACCCGATGTTTCATGGGGATACGCTGTATGTCGAAACCGAAATTACCGCGAAACGGGAAAGCAAATCACGCCCCGACGCCGGGTTAGTGACCATGAAACATACCGGGCGCAACCAGCATGGGGACGTGTGCATTGAAGTGACCCGTACCGCGCTTTTCTGGAAACAGGCACCGGGTTAGCCGTTACGGCGGGCCATAGGTTTTGTGAATGGTCGGTGGATCGCTGGTCGTAACGGCCATACAATCGGATGTGTCGCCAATCGCCAGCCAGGAATCATCCGGGATTATACCGGCGGTGCGATCTGCTTCCATCTCACTCACATAACCGCTGCATAACATTGCCCCTTGAACTCGCAGGTAGGTATAACTGATCTGTGGCCCCAGTATGGCTAGAATGACAATAACCACGACGGCAACCAGAACCAGAATCAGCGCATATTCCACCAGACCTTGCCCGACTTCGGGTGAGGCGCGATTACGGGTAAATTCTCGCTTAACCATGATGAGTCCCCTTGAATGATGATTAGATATATTTTAATTCAAAAGCAGGTACAAAAGATAAAACATAAACTGGTCACAAACCCAAATTTCAGAAGTAATTCAGAATCAGGTAAAAAATATGTACAGCGCCGACTCAAACTTGGCACATAGCCTCACACAGCACAGATGCAGCCAGGAGTACATATAATGAATACCGCATTACATGAATTGCTCAATGAACTCGAAGCCTGGGGACGCCAGCAAGACGCTGTCGCGCCGAGTCACCAGAATAAGATGCTCAATCTTGACCAGATCACGGCTCATCTGGTAAGTATCCTTGTGCGGAGCAGCAACCGCCGATCCCTGCTCGAAATCGGCACCTCCAACGGCTACAGCACCATCTGGTTAGCATGGGCAGTCAGTCTCACTGAGGGGCATGTTACCAGTATTGAGCGCAACAAAGAGCGGCAAGCACTGGCGGATACGAACCTGCAACGTGCCGGACTGCGTGACAAAGTGGATTTGCTGTTAGGCGACGCAACGGATGTGGTCAGGACTCTGGATGGCCCGTTCGACTGCGTGTTTTTTGATGCAGACCGGCTCAGCGCGCCCGAACAACTCGCGCTGCTCCGTCCCCGATTGGCGCCCAGCGCTTTGCTGATGGCGGATAACGCTCTGTCACACCCGGATGAGATCGCACCGTATCTGGCAGCGGTCACTGCGCTACCCGAAGCCGACCACATGATAATCCCCATCGGAAAGGGATTGAGCGTGGCCTACCTGGGATAAAGGCTTGTCAATTCTGCCTGAAAAAGGGCAGTTCTACATTTGAGTTAATTGGAATTGGGAGTAAGGAACGAACAAGAATGCCTAAAATTACAGTCAAAGATCACGGCAGTTTTGATGTGCCAGCAGGTAAACGGCTGGTACTCGCGCTGGAAGACAGCGGGCTGGATGTGCTGCACCGCTGTGGTGGCTATGCCAAATGCACCACCTGCCGCGTCAAAATCACGAAAGGAAACCCTGACAAAATGACGGTTGCCGAGCGCAGCCGTTTGATGGAGGATGGACTCATCGGGGAGGTACGCCTGGGCTGCCAGATTCTGTGTGACCATGACATGGAAGTCGAACTGGTGTGGCAGGTTTCCACCACCGATTACGACTCGCCAGGGCGGAAGCCTGAAGACCATATCACACCCGATCCTGAATGGACGGATCTGCCGCGTTAGCCTATGTCCCGTCCTGCGATTCATGAACTCCCCCCGGATTACCGGGAAGTCGAACACCTGGTCTTGCTGGAGCCTAGCAGTATTCTCCGGCTGAATGTGTTGGCGCTCATCCTGCTCGTGGCAGGCATGGCCGGGATGCTCGCGTGGCGGGTGGTAGCGATCCGTCTGCGCGGGCCGCTGCCCGGTAACAGGGGTGTTGATCTGCCCTGGTGGGTCTGGGCGCTGCTGCTGTTGGTTGCCGTCATTCCGGTTCATGAAGGGCTGCATGGCCTGGCGATTCTATGGGCGGGTCACAGACCCCGTTTTGGCATGATGCTCAGTAAAGGCGCGTTTTATGCCACCGCCGATAACGCCCTGTTCTGGCGGAATGCGTTTGTCGTGATCGCACTCGCGCCATTGATAGGAATTACGCTGCTGGGGATGGTGCTGACCGTCCTGCTGCCGGATGACCTGGGATTCTATGCCGCGCTGCTGGTTGCCATCAATGCCGGGAGCGCCATCGGGGATGTATGGATGACCTGGGCCGTGCTGCGGTACTCCCCGGCTGCCCTGGTACGTGATGAGGCCGATAGCATTCGCATCTACACTCGGGTCGGGTCATAGCACCCTCTCACAGGTGAACCGGGTACTCGATGTCCTTCATACTGCTAAATTTGGCACATAGAAAGTCCCCATGAAGAGCAGTACAATCCAGAATGAGGGGTTCTGATAGAGGGGTGTCCATGATTGATCCACAGACATTGCTGCGTCCCCGGCGCCAAATCACCGGTATCTCGGCTATTCTGTTGCCGTTTACCGACCAGGGTGACATAGACTGGGATGGGTTGCGAAACCACATCCAGCGCACGGCGGAAGCGGGAATCACGCCCGCCGTCAATATGGATACCGGGTATGCGAACCTCATCACCGAAGAACAGCGTCAGGCTGTCCTGCGCGTCACCCGCGAGGTGCTGGGGGGCGAGTCCTTTGTCGCCGGGGCGTATGTGGCCGATCAACCCGGCAGTCCCTGGAACGAAGCGACCTACAGCGACCGGATTGACGCCATTCAACAGGTGGGCGGCATCCCCATCATTTTCCAGTCCTTCGGTCTGACCCAGCAAAGTCGGGTGGGTATTGTCCGGTCTTATGAGACAATCGCCCAATGGACAGATCAGTTTATCGCCTTTGAACTGGGCCAGATGTTCGCCCCGTTTGGCGCGATCTACGACTTGCAAGTCTACGCGGCGCTGATGGGGCTGCCGCAGTGCATTGGCGCGAAACACTCCTCCCTCAGTCGCCAGTTGGAATGGCAGCGCCTGGCACTCCGCGACGAGCGACGCCCCGATTTCAAGGTGTTCACCGGCAACGATTTAGCGATTGATATGGTGATGTATGGCAGCGATTACCTGCTCGGCCTGAGTACCTTCGCGCCCGATTTGTTCGCCCGGCGGGACGCGCTGTGGCTGGCAGGCGATCCGGCGTTCTACGAATTGAACGACCTGCTGCAATACCTGGGTTTCTTCGCGTTCCGCACGCCGGTTCCGGCTTACAAACACTCCGCCGCACAATTCTTGAAGCTACGAGGGTGGATTGCCAGCGATACCCCGCACCCCGCCGGAGAGCGCCGCCCCGATAGTGATGTGGCGGTCTTAGCGGATATTGCCGGGCGGTTGACCGTGCTGACAGGAGGGCAGGTATGACCTACCACCGGGTCGCGCAGTTCAGGACGGCAGCGCAGTTCCAACAGCACCTCACGAGCATCGGCGCGGATTTACCCTTCGATGCTGTATTGGAAACCGGCGAGACAGCGCCCCTGGCACAACCTTTGACCTACGGCGCGAAGCGGCTTGCCAACCGGTTTGCCGTCCTGCCGATGGAAGGATGGGATGGCACAAAAGACGGCTTCCCAACCGACCTCACCCGGCGGCGCTGGGCGCGGTTTGGGCAGAGCGGCGCGAGTCTGATCTGGGGCGGCGAGGCGGTTGCCGTGCGCCATGATGGCCGCGCGAACCCCAACCAACTCCTGCTCAATGAGGCCACCCTGGGCAGCATCGCCGGACTCCGCGAAACCCTGCTCAACTCCCATCGGGCGCATTATGATGCCGACTCGTCCAACCTGTTGATTGGCTTGCAACTCACCCATTCCGGGCGCTTTTCCCGCCCCAACGAGAAAACCCGCCTGGAACCGCGTATCGCCTATCGCCATCCCCTGCTGGACACGAAATTTAAGGTGGATGCCGGGAGCGCGTGGCTGACCGACGATGCCATCCACCGCCTGATTGATGATTTCATCGCCGCCGGGGTGCTGGCACAAAAAGCCGGGTACGACTTTGTGGACATCAAGCACTGTCACGGCTACCTGGGACATGAATTTTTGAGCGCCATAGACCGTGATGGCCCCTACGGTGGGAGTTTCGAGAATCGTACCCGTTTCTTGCGGGAGATTGTTGCGGGCATCCGGGCGGCTGCGCCTGAGCTGGCGATTGGCGTGCGGCTAAGCGCCTTTGACTGGATTCCATTCCACCCTGGCGCAGATGGCACGGGCGAACCGGAGAGTCTGTCGAATCAGCCCTATCGTTACGCCTTTGGCGGTGATGGCACGGGAACCGGCATTGACCTGAGCGAGCCGAAACAATTCCTCGACTTGCTGCTGGCACTCGACATCCGTCTGGTCAATATCACCGCTGGGAGTCCCTACTATGTGCCGCATATCCAGCGCCCGGCACTGTTCCCGCCCTCCGACGGCTACCAACCACCGGAAGACCCGCTGCTGGGGGTCGCTCGGCAGATTGCCGTCACCGCGCAGTTGAAGCAATACCGCCCGGAACTGATTTTCGTTGGCTCCGGCTACTCGTACTTACAGGAGTGGCTGCCGCAGGTGGCGCAGGTCGTGGTTCGGACGGGAATGGCGGATTTTGTGGGGCTGGGGCGGATGGTGCTATCTTACCCGGAACTGCCCGCCGATGTCCTGGCTGGACTGCCGCTGCAACGGAAACGGATTTGCCGCACCTTCAGCGACTGTACCACCGCCCCCCGGCACGGCCTGGTATCCGGCTGTTTCCCGCTGGATGATTTCTACAAGGAACGCGACGAAAACCAGCAGTTGTTGGCAATCAAGAAACAGGGAAAAACAACGGGGTAATCCCGGAAAGATTGGCTATGACCCAAATTCGCGCGGCTCTGATCGGCACCGGGGTGATTGTCGGCAACCACATGCAGGCATTGGCGCACGAGGCCGAACGGGTCGAACTGGTGGCGGCGGTGGATACCAATTCGGATACGCTGAAACGGTTTGCGGAGACCTACGGCGTCCAACAGCTTTACAGCGACACCGCCCAGATGCTGGCCGAACAGCAGCCTGACCTCGTGATGATCTGCACACCCCCGGCCACGCACGCGGCGCTGTGCATTCAGGCGTTGGAAGCGAACGCGCATGTCCTGTGTGAAAAGCCGATTGCCGCGTCTTTAGCCGTGTTGGATACCATCCAGGACGTGGAGCGGCGCAGCGGGCGCACCTGCACCAGCGTGTTCCAGTGGCGTTACGGTTCGAGCGGGCAGCACGTCAAACACCTGATTGAGCAGGGTGTTTTCGGCAAGTCGCTGGTGGGGGTCTGCCATACCCTCTGGTATCGAGACGATGCCTACTATGCCGTCCCCTGGCGTGGCAAATGGCAGACGGAACTCGGCGGCGTCTCCACCGGGCAGGGCATTCACGCGATGGATTTCTTCCTGTGGCTGATGGGTGAATGGGAGGTCGTTCAGGCGCTGGTTGGGACGCTCAACCACGCCATTGACATAGAAGATGTCTCCTTAGCGCAGGTGCGTTTCCAGCAGGGCGGGTTGGGCAGCATCGTCAACAGCCTGGTATCGCCGCGCCAGACTTCGTATATCCGCCTGGACTTCCAGCGTGCCACTGTTGAACTCGAACATCTCTATCACTATCGCAACCATCACTGGCGGTTTTCGATCCCGGAAGGCGCACCCTACCAGGACGAACTCGCGGCCTGGTCGTCACTCGGGGAGGATGTCGAAGCGCACCAGACAGCACAGCTTACCGCCCTGCTGGATGCACTGGAACGAGGAGAACGCCCACTAACCAGCGGCGCGGAACTGCGGCATACGGTTGAGTTCCTGGCGAGCCTGTACAAGTCAGCCTTCACGCGCCAGCCGGTGGAACGGGGTTCTATCGGCCCGGACGACCCATTCTACAGCAGCATGACTGGGGCGGCGCTCCCCTAATGAGCGGCCAGAAAACCTTCCTATGAAAACACATTACGCAACCTATACACTCGGACATGATGGTACTATTCAGCACTGGCTCGCCTACGGCCCGGCTATTACCCCGCTGGAACAGCTTGAGCGGGTCGTCGCCCCGGACGGCACACCGCATGGGCGAGGGAAACGCTGGGCGCTCAATTATTGGGCCTATAACCCGGAAGTCATCGGGTTGAAACAGCGGGTTCACGACCAACTCGCCCCTTTCGACTGGCAACCAGGTGAGTCGCCGGTTCTCGGCCAATCCGCTCCTGGCGATCAGCGATGGCGCTATGCCCGCACGCCGGAAGACCGGATGCTGGACTTCAGCCGGTTTAACTTTTCGCCCTCCGCGATGCGTGCCTGGACATTTGCCCGCCTTCAGGTCGAGCAGCCGATCACGGTCACGGCGGAAATCTTCACCATTGGCCCGGTGCAATTCTGGCTGAACGAAACCCTCGCCTACCAGTTCGATGAGACCTTCAGCTATGTCGCGCCGCTGACGTTGCACACGGCGCTGACTCTCGCGGCGGGCGTGAACACCCTGTATCTGCACGGGTTGATGCTCGGTTGGCGGGAGGCGCGGTTGGCGCTGGGAATGCGTCTGCTGGATAATCCACCGGTCACGGTACAACTGCCGATTGGCGAAACCCCTTCGGAACAGTGGCACGCGGCGGAGGCAGACTTATCCCATCTGAAGGTGCGCCAGTTCGCTTTTCCCCAGCTTCCGGGCTACCTGGAACTCGATTCGGCGGCCCCGGAAGCAGTCACGGTGGACGCCACTGTCTCGCTGCCAACGACGGGCAGCCCCTGGGCGCAGTTCGGGGTGGAAACTGTGCCACAAACCACCGTCCGCTTGACCCTTCAACCGGGGGAGCGCGGGGAACTCCCTCTGACGGACACCGTCGTCCAGGCTATGACCCACCTCCCCGGTGAGAACACGCTCCTGCTGAAGATCACCCCGGCGGACGGCACGCCGGTTGAACAGACCTATCATGTCTGGTTAAGCGCCAACCGTTACCGCCGCCAGCCTTACGGCGATTACGACAGACGCCGACAGGAAGCGGTGCAGCACCTCGCGCAGATGGATTATGACGTGTTCGCAGCGATGGCGGCAGTGGAAACCGGGCGTAAATCGCATATTGATTCGGATGCCGTTACGATTGCCTGTTCATTCCTGGAACACCGCTTTGACTGCGCCGATTTTTATGGCCTGAGTCTGCTGGCGCTGCTGTATCGCTATGGCGACCACCTGGCGCTGCTGCCGTCTGACCGGAACAAGCTTGAGAATACCCTGCTGCACTTCAAGTTCTGGATTGACGAACCCGGCCTGGATGGGATGTGCTACTGCACCGAAAATCACCAGATTCTCTTTCATGTCACCGGGTATCTGGCCGGGCAGTACTGGCCGGAACAGGTTTTCGCCAACAGCGGCCTGACCGGGAAGCAGCAGCAAGCCCGCGCCTATGCCCGGATTCAGTCGTGGATTCTGCGGCGACTGAGCGGCGGGTTTTCCGAGTGGGACTCGAATGCCTACTTAACGATGGATGCCTTCGCCATGCTGGCGCTGGCCGAGTTCGCGGAAAGTCCCCGCCTGCAAGCGATGGCGACGACACTGCTGCACAAAATTTTCTTCATGATCGCGGCACAGTCATTTCGCGGCACACACGGCAGCACGCACGGGCGCTGCTATGTGGAAGGCCTGAAGTCAGCGCGGGTCGAAAACACATCCAGCCTGCAACGGATCGCCTGGGGGATGGGGATTTTCAACGGGGAAACCCGCGCAACGGGAATGCTGGCGCTGGCGCGGCGCTACCGCGTGCCGGACATCCTCCAGCATATCGGCGCGGACGTAGACACGACTATCGTCACTCATGCCCGATCCCACGCCGCCTACCGCCCACAGTTCGACATGCACAGCGGGGCGTGGGATGTCCGCACCATCACCCGCCGCGCTACCGACACGATGCTTTCCGCTGCGGTGAATCACCGCCCTGGGCAGATGGGGGTGCAGGAACACCTATGGCAGGCCACACTGAGTCCTGAAGCGGTGGTATTCACGACGTACCCTGGCAACAGCCAGGAACACGGGCAGGCACGGCCTAACTTTTGGGCGGGTTCAGCGCGACTGCCGCGCATCGCTATGGCAGATCGAACCGTGATATGTCTGTACCGGATTGAACCGAACGTGGGTATGGGGTTCAGTCACGCCTATTTCCCGACGGCCATGTTTGATGAATGGGACGTTCGCGGCCCCTGGGCGTTCGCGCGGGTGGCGGATGGTTATATCGCCCTATGGGGAGACGGCGATTTACGGCTGACGACCACTGGCAAACACGCGATGCAGGAACTCCGCAGCCTGGGCGCGGGTGCAGGCTGGGTCTGTCAGGTGGGCAGTGCGAGCGAGGATGGCGATTTCGCGGCCTTCCGGGCGAAAATCCTGCGCCACCTGCCGCAGCCGGTGGATGAAGGCGTGCGCTGGCAGACGCCGGATCACCACGAATTGACGCTCTCCTGGGGCGCGCCCCTGCTGGTGGATGGGCAGTCGGTGGACATGGAGACGTTCCCCCATTATGAAAACGCCTATACGCACACGCCAATGGGGGCGGATGTTATGGAGATACAATTCGGGGATGAAACGCTGCGGCTCGATTTACGACAGGGGCGGGTGCTGTAGCGATTCACCCGCCACCCGCACCGCCCTGATCTGCGCTTGCAGAGCGAGTTCGGAGGCGAGAAAGGTGTGCGCCTGGGGGATGGCCGTTTCCGTCCGGTTGCGGACATCCGCGACGACCTGCGCCCCAAAAGGCAGCGGCATATCACTGCAATTGATGTATTCCTGTTGACTGCCGTTCACGAGGAATAGGTGATTGCCGCCGGGTCGCCCCTGAACATCCACGATTTTTCGCAGTTCAATCGTACCTTCTGTGCCGGTGAGGAACAGCCGCACGTCCCCCCACGCCCCCAGACCGCCCGGTGAGAACCAGTCTACCCGTACATAGCCCGCCGCCCGGTCACTGCGGATGACGAGATCGCCAAAGTCGTCAAATTCGGGGAACTGCGGGTGCTGGTAGTTGGCAATCTGGGAAGTCACGATTTCCGCTGAAGTGCTGCCCGTGAAATATAGGAACTGGTCTATTTGGTGGGAGGCCAGGTCGTTGAGAATCCCGCCGCCCTGCTCCCGTGAGAAAAACCAGTCAGGCCGAGAAGCGTGATTCAGCGAATGCGGCCCGATACCCAGGGTGTGAATCACGCTCCCGATGGCCCCCGCTGCGACCAGTTCACCCGCTTTCACCGTGGCCGGGTTGGCGAAGCGTTCGCTGAAGTACACCATGAACTTGCGCCCGGTTTCCTGCTGGATTTTCCGGGCAGTTTGCACCTGTTCCAGGGTTGTAAAGGCCGGTTTGCCCGCCAGATAATCCTTGCCATGTCCCATGACACGCATCCCTAAGGCCGCCCGTTCATCCGGGCGGGGCATCCCGATGACCAGTTGGATGCGGCTATCTTCCAGAATCGCGTCGGCATCCGTGACGACCTGCGCCTGCGGGAATTCGCCCGTATAGCGTGCCAGTGCGTCCAAGTCTGGTGACGCGACACTGACCAACTCCGCGCCAGCATTCAGCAGTTGGCGGGTCGCGCCGTAGACGTGGGTATGCGCCAGACCAATCACGCTGAAACGGAGTGTCACGGTTGTTTATCCCCGTCGTCCAATTGATAGGTGCGTTTCGCCAGCCCGTAGGCCAGTTCAGCAATCATCGCTTCGGCATCGTCCAGGTCAACGACCTGTTTCAACACCAGTCCAGCCAGCCAACTGGCACTGGCCCGCCGCCACAGGTCATGCCGCGCCGGAATTGACATAAAGGCGCGAGTGTCGTCGTTAAAACCAACCGTGTTGTAAATACCCGCGGTTTCGATGACCGAATCGAAATACCGTTGAATCCCGTTCAGACTATCGAAAAACCACCAGGGCGGCCCCAACCTGAGCGCCGGATAAACCCCGGCCAGTGGCGCAAGTTCCCGGCCATAGGTGGTTTCATCCAGCGTGAACAGGATGAGTGTCAGGCGGGGGTCGTTCCCCAAACGGTCTAACAGGGGTTTCAGGCTGCGGGTATATTCCATCTGGACGGGAATATCCATGCCCATGTCCCGCCCGAAGTGTTCCAACAAATAGGGATTGTGGTTGCGGAACGAACCGGGGTGAATCTGCATCACCAGACCATCGTCCACGCTCATCTGCGCCATCATCACCAGCATGTGGCTGATGAAACGCGGCGTATCGTCAGCCCGCAGTCCCCCGGAAAGCGCCCGCTGAAAAAGCGCCTCGGCCTCCAGGTCGGCGAGCGGCTCAGTGGCAGCCGACGGTACGCCATGATCGGTAGCCGTCGCGCCCATAGACTTGAAAAAGGCGCGGCGATTCTGGATAGCGTCAATAAAGGCGGGGTAACTGGCGATATGCGTTCCGCTGGCGTCGGCTAGGGCCTGGAGTTCATCCGGCCAACCAGGGGCATCCAGGGTAAAGAGCGCGTCAGGGCGGAAGGTCGGCAGAACGCGCCCCGCCCAACCGGAGTCGCGTATCGCCTGATGCTGGGTGAGTGGGCTGGTCGCGGCGTCGGTGGTCGCCAACACTTCGATGTTGAAGCGTTCAAACAGGGCGCGGGGACGATAAGCGGGGTCGGTCAGGCGTTCGGCCACCCGGTCATAAATGCGCGGCGCGGACTCCCCAGTAAGTTTTTCTTCCACCCCAAAGACTGCCCGCAGTTCATCCCGTATCCAGACGCCCGACGGCGTGCCATGAAAGAGATAGAAGTGATCGGCAAAAAGCTGCCAAATTTTCCGGTGGTCGCCCTCCACCGGCACACCATCCCGGCGGGGAATGCCGAGCGCGTCCAGGGGAATGCCCTGGGAATACAGCATCCGAAAAACGTAGTGATCGGGGATGATGAAGAGGTCAACCGGCGTACCAAAGGTATAGTCCGGGTCGGCAAACACCTCCGGCGCGACGTGCCCGTGCGGGCAGATCAGCGGCAGGTTGGCGACCTGCTGGTAGAGCTGCCTAGCAAGCTGGATGTGGTGGGGCGTGCCCCCCAGATAACGGTCTTCATAAACGGGTTTATTGTGGGTATCCATAAGTTTTTAACAGTTTTTGAGATCGCAATGCTGACAAAACAAGTGATTTAAGCTGGTTTTTCTTTACGGCGCACTCTCACGAATGGCGAGCGTCTGCTCGACAACGGTTTCGTCCGCCATCGTCTGGTTTTGAATGCGATCAATCAGGAGTTGGATAGCTGCCGCGCCCAACTGTTCCTTATCCACCGCAAGCGTCGTCAACGCGGGGGAGATCAGGCCGGCGAGCGGAATATCATCACATCCCACCAGAGCAATATCATCCGGGACGGGTTTCCCTAGTTCTTTACAGGCCTGCAACGCGCCCACTGCCACCAGGTCGTTATAGCAGAACAGGCCGTTGATGTCAGGGTGTGCCTGGAGCAGGGCGAGTCCGGCCTGATAACCACTCTCTACATTCGGGGCGCAGTCTATTTGCAACGCCACGTTTTCCGGGTGATGGGCGGCCTCGTTCGCCAGGGCAAAACCGCGCCGCCGCTCCTGGGAACTGATCGAACCGGGCGGCCCGGCAATCAGGCCAATGCGCTCCCGCCCGCTGTGCAGGAGATGGGTCACGGCTTGCACCGCGCCGTCGGCATCATTCACCCGGATCACCCCGGCCAGTTTACTCCCAATCTGACGATTCAACAGGATAGCCGCGTCCTGTTTTTCCAGTAAGGGAAGAAGTTCTTCTTCCGACAGGCGGGCGCTGCACACCAACACGCCATCCACCTGGGTATCTTCCAGCAGATGCAGCACGGCCTCTTCGCGTTCGGCATTTTCCCCGGTGTGGCACAACAGCACATTGTAGCCCCGCTGCCACGCCGCTGCCTGAGCGCCGCTGACGAGTTGAGCAAAAAATGGGTTCACGATGTCGGGGACAATCACCCCCAGAATATAGGTGCGGTTGGTCGCTAACCCGCGTGCAACCCGGCTGGGACGGTAGCCCATGTCGTCAATGATTTTCAGCACCCGCTGGCGGGTTTCTTCCCGAATTTCGCCTTTATGGTTCAGGACACGGGAAACCGTCATGGTGGAAACACCCGCCGCGCGGGCGACATCTTCAATCGTGACGCGGTTGCTTCGCTTTGTCACCCGACGCCCTTCAATAATCCTGAACAATCCATTAGCGGTAACGTGATCGCTAACATGATGATAGAGAATTTTAAGAGTTATGTCAAATTGTTCATTTTGCCCGCATTTCTTGACAGTCGGTTTCAATTGCAGTATGATGCGAACGATTACGTTAGCGGTAACATTGACAATTTTCCCAAATATTCGTCCATACATATTGATCTTACGAATACTCATTTATGCGCTTTACACCACTTTCCGGTGTTTCACTAATTGAGGGTCAGCCTCAGCCATTGTCGTTCCAGGGGCAGTTCGGCGAACAGGTGCGAATTGACGTACTGGATGATGGGCTGATTCGTGTACGGCATCACCCGGACGGCACACCACGTCTGAACCGTACCTGGATGATCGTGGATGCGGATGGGCAGATGCCACGTGAAGGGCGTTCGCGGGATGACCTATCCCCCTTCCCTTGCCCGGCCTATGCCCTCACCCAGCCCACCCCCAACACGCTGCTGATCCAAACCAACCAACTCGCACTGACCGTTCACCTGGGTGAATTGCGGCTGGAATGGGCGGATAGTGCCGGGAACGAGTTTGCCGCTGATATGGCGCAGATTGGTTATGCCTACAACCGGGCCGGTGGCGACGTTTTTCACTACCTGCAGCGCCGCCCGGATGAGTATTACTTCGGGTTTGGGGAGCGCACTGGCCCGCTCGACAAAACGGGCCGGCGAATGCGGATGGTGAACATGGATACGCTGGGGTACGACTCGGAAACCAGCGACCCGCTCTACAAGCATTTTCCGTTTTACATCACCTTTTTGCCGCAGCTCAATATCGCCTACGGTCTGCTGTATGACAACCTCGCCACAACTACCTTTGACATGGGCGCGGAGATAGACGCCTTTCGCGGCGACTATCGTTACTATCAGGCTGCCGGGGGCGACCTGGATTACTACTTCATCTATGGCCCCGGCATTGAAGCCGTGATCGAAAAACTCACGGCGCTGACCGGGCGGCCCACACTAACGCCGCGCTGGTCATTGGGCTACCTGGGTTCCACCATGAAATACACGGAAGCCCCGGATGCCCAGGCGCAGTTGAACCAGTTCGCGCAGTTATGCCGCCAGCATGACATCCCCTGTGACCTGTTTCACCTGTCATCCGGCTATACCACCAACGAGAGCGGGCAGCGGTGCGTGTTCACCTGGAATCGGGGGCGGATTCCCGACCCGCAGCAAATGGTAGACGACTTTCATGAGGCCGGGATTCGTCTCGCGCCCAACATCAAGCCGTATTTGCTGACCACCCACCCGATGTATGCAACGGTGGCCGCGCGGGGCGGGTTTGTCCGCCAGGCGGAATCCGATGCGCCGCAGATCAGTGATTTCTGGAGCGGCGGCGCGGGGGAACGCGGCGCGGGTTCGTACATTGATTTTACCAGTGAAGCCGGGTACGACTGGTGGCAGGAGCAGGCCACCGCCCAGTTGCTCGACTACGGCATAGACGCGCTGTGGAACGACAACAACGAGTTTGAAATCTGGGATGACGCCGCCCGCTGCGCCGGATTCAGCCAGGGAGACATCCCGGTGGGGCTGGCGCGGCCTTTGCAAACCCTGCTCATGGCTCATGCGTCTTACCACGCGCTGGCGAAACACCGCCCGAATGAGCGCCCGTTCTTGCTCTCGCGTTCCGGTTGTCCGGGCATCCAGCGGTATGCCCAGACCTGGTCGGGAGATAACACCACTTCCTGGAATGACCTCCGCTACAATATCCCGATGGGGCTGGGGATGGGGTTATCCGGCGCTCCGAACTGCGGGCATGATGTTGGCGGCTTCCACGGGCCGAAACCGGAACCCGAACTGTTGGTGCGCTGGGTGCAAAGCCATGTTTTTCACCCCCGGTTCTGTATTCATTCCTGGAATACCGATGGCAGTGTGACCGAACCCTGGATGTACCCGGAAGTCCTGCCGGTGATTCGGGAAGCAATCCAGTTTCGTTACCGCCTCATCCCGTATCTCTACAGCCTGCTCGTTGAGGCTGCCCAAACCGGGCATCCCATCAACCGCCCGCTGGTCTACCATTTTCCGCAGGATACGCGCTGTCACACCGAGTCGTTTGACTTCCTGCTAGGGCCATTTCTGCTGGTGGCGACGGTGCTGGAAACCGGTGTTCAGACCCGCCCCGTGTACCTGCCGGAGGGGGTTTCCTGGTATGATTTTCATTCGGGAATATGGCACGATGGTGGGCAGTTTATCCCCGTTAGTGTTACACTAGAGACGATTCCGCTGTTCGTCCGGGCCGGTGGCATCATCCCGATGGGAAAGCCGGTACGTTACGTGGGCGATGGGGTGGATGACCGGCGCGAGGTCTACCTGTTCCCGCACCCGGAACACGGCAGCAGTTCATTTGATTTAATCGAGGATGATGGTATCACGCTGGATTACCAGCGCGGCATGGTGACGGTGGTTCGCATCCAACTGACGGCTAAACCGGACTCCATCACGCTTTCCGTGTCATCATCACCAGGGCATTATCCCTTGCCTTATGGCGAAATCACTTTTATTCTGCCAGCGGGCGAAACTCGTCCGGTGCGGATCGCCGGACAGGAAAGCCACGTAGAAACGATACAGGCGGGTCAACGGCATATTTTACTGCCGACTTCCTCTTTCATGACGCATTAGCCCAGGAGGTCGTTATACGAACGCAGAAGTCACATTTCCACACATAAATTTTGTGTTAGTTACTGAGGAGCATAACCCATGAAAAAAGCAATCTTACTAATCGTTATGGCCGGGCTGCTGATTTCCATCATGCCGGCGCTGGCACAGGATCCGGTTGAACTGCGCATCACCTGGTACAGCGATGGGAACGAAGGTGAAGTCCTGCGCGGACTGCTGGACGAATTTGAAGCCGCCAACCCCGATATTAAGGTCGTGGTGGACGAAGTAGATTATGCCAACGGCATTCAGCAACTGCTGCCGGTTCAGGTCGAAGCCGGTGAAGGCCCGGATATGGCGCGTGTGACCAACTTTGATGCTTATAAGGGTCTGTATCTGGACCTGCGCCCGCTGGTGGCTGACGCCGCCTATTGGGACGAGAGCTTCCCCGCCGCTGCGTTGGCTGCGCTCTATGGCCCCGACGACACCAATGAAATTTACGGTTTCCCGAATCAGTTCACCGTCACCGGGCCGTTCATCAACCGTACCCTGTTTGAACAGGCCGGTGTGGAAGTCCCCAGTGACATGAATGACGCTGTAACCTGGGAAGAGTGGACAACCGCCGCCAAGCAGGTTGCTGAAACCCTCGGCGAAGGCACGTATGCCATTGCGATGGATCGCAGCGGCCACCGGTTCGCTGGCCCGGCTTTCAGCGAAGGCGCGACCTTCTTTAACGAAGATGGTACCGTCACGATGGACACCCCCGGCTTCCGCCTGATGTCCGAAATCTTCATCGGCTGGCACACCGACGGCATCACCCCGGCAGACGTGTGGATCGGCTCCGGTGGCAGCTATAACGCCGCCGCCCCGTACTTCATCAACGGTCAGTTGGTGATGTACATGAGCGGGAGCTGGCAGATTGCCAACTTCGCCGTCAACATCGGCGACGCCTTCGACTGGGAAGCAGTTCCCAATCCCACCGGCCCCGGCGGCAGCACCGGTATGCCCGGCGGCACCTATATGGTGGCGTTTGCGGAAACCCAGCACCCCGCCGAAGTCGCCCGCGTGATGGACTATCTGGCGTCGGTGGATGCGCTCAAGGCCTTCACCGAACAGACTCTGTTCCTGCCGGCACACCTCGGTCTGGGTGAACTCACCTACGCAACCGACAATGCAGCAGCAGCGGCAGCCCTGAACGTGTTCGTTTCCGAAGTGCCGAAACTGAGCGCCCAGGCCTACGAACTCCAGTTCGGCGGCAAAGCGTTCGCTATCAATAACCCGATTCGTGACCGCCTGACACAGGTTCTCACCGGGGAACTCACGCTGGATGAAGCAATGGCACAACTCCAGCAGGATGTGGACGACGCGCTGGCCGCCCAGTAGTTCGTTCCAACAGCTTGCATCTGACGGGCGGGTGAGGTTTCACCTGCCCTGAAACCATAGGACAAGGGGCTTACGCCCCTTGTTCGCCAAAAAACGCTTTCATGAGACATTTTTTGGAAAACGGTATGATTAAACAGAAGAGATTTTTTTCTGCCGACACATTGGCCGCCCCGCTGCGGGTCGGGTATGACGCGCTGGTGAGTGTGATGGATTGGGTTATGCACCCGCTCCAGAATCGCGTCGGCGTGCGCGGCATGGCCTATGTTTTTGTGCTGCCTAACCTGCTGATCTTCGGCGTCTTTATTTTGTTCCCTATGCTTTTGAATTTTTATTACGCTTTCACCGGCGGTCAGCGGCTCTTTCCGCAGGATCGTCCCTTTGTCGGACTGGACAACCTGACTCGCCTGTTTACCTGCCAGGATTTCCTGTCCCCCAATACCTGCCGGGAGGACTTGTTCTGGCGGGCAGCGTCCAACACCATCACATTCGTGATTTTGCAGGTGGGACTGCTGGTTATCGTATCGCTCTTCACCGCCCTGATCCTCAACCGGAGAATCCGGGCGCGCGGGTTTTTCCGCGCCGTGTTTTTCTACCCGGTGCTGCTTTCACCGGTGGTCGTCGCGCTCATCTGGAAGTGGATTTTACAGCAGGACGGTGTGTTGAACGCGCTGATCGTTGGCCTGGGCGGTGAAAAACTGCCCTTCCTGATTAACGCGGATTGGGCGCGATTCTGGGTGATTATCATCAGTGTGTGGGCGCAAATGGGCTTTTACACGCTGATTCTGCTGGCAGGATTGCAATCTATCCCTGGTGAACTCTATGAAGCCGCTTCAATGGACGGCGCCGGGGCGGTGCAGGCCTTCCGGGCCATCACGATTCCGCTGCTGATGCCGACGATGCTGGTCGTACTGGTGCTTTCGCTCATCCGGGCGGTGCAGGCCTTTGACCAGGTGTATGCTTTCACCGGGGGCGGCCCCGGCACGGCGACCACCTATATGGTGCAGTATATTTATACGACTGGGTTCGCCAACCAGACACGCGAATTCGGGTTAGCGGCAGCGGCTTCTCTGGTGATGGCGTCGGTACTGCTGCTGCTCACAGTCGGCCAACTCCGGTTGGGTCGCACGAGCAATCTGGCGTAAGGGGGCATCATGCTGCATTTCCTGACAAATACCAAAGGTAGAAACCGGCTGGCGCTGGCGGATATAGCGACCTATTTGTACCTGCTGCTCGGCACGATTCTGATGTTCGGCCCGGTCATCTGGCTGGTGATGTCCTCTTTCAAAGATCGCACCCAGTTGTTACAGTTCCCGCCGCGCTTCCTACCTTACCGGCAAGAGACAGTCACCCTACCGGGCTACGACGACCCGCTGCAACTCTTCACCGTGACGTTTGAGGATGGCACAACCCGCGAACTGGCACAGGTACGGCGGGTAGGGATTGAAGCCCAGATGGTTGACCCTGCGCAGCCGGACGAAATCATCAAAGTCAATATCAACCAACGCCAACCCGTCGAAAGCATTTACTTTGGCCTGGATAACTACGTTAATGGTGTGACCCGCTTTAATTTCTGGCAGTATCTCGCCAACAGTGTCATTGTGACCGTCGCCGCCACTGCGCTGACGCTGCTGGTCAACAGTATGGCGGCCTTCGCGTTGAGCAAGTACCAGTTCCGGGGGCGCGAAACCATCTTCGGACTCACGATTGGCACGCTGATGGTGCCGATTTCCGTGATTCTGATTCCGGTGTACCTGGTGATTACGGAGATCGGGTGGAACAACAACCTGATCGGCGTGATTGTCCCCGGCGCAGCGACACCTACCGGCGTGTTCCTGCTGCGCCAGTACATGCTCACCATCCCCGATGAACTGCTCGATTCGGCGCGGATTGACGGCGCGAGTGAGTGGCGCATCTATTTGCAGATTATCCTGCCGCTGGCCCGTCCGGCGCTGGCTGTGCTGACGATTTTCTCGGTGATGTGGCGCTGGAACGACTTCCTCTGGCCGCTGATCGTCCTCAGCCGCACCGAGTTGTTCACGCTGCAAGTCGGGCTGAACTCGTTCCAGGGCGACCTGCAAACCCAGTGGGACCTCATCCTGGCGATGACGGTGCTGACGCTGCTGCCGATTACCATCGTGTTCGCTTTCTTGCAGCGGTTTATCACGACGGGTATCGCTACCACTGGCATGAAGTAAGTTTGGGGCCGCTGGCTATTGGCTGCTGGTCGTTGGCTCTTGACTGCTGGCATTTGGCTGTATCCGGTAAATCTTCACGATTATTTGTAGGGGAGGGCCAATGTGCCCTCCCAGGGCGGCCACGCCGGGCCGCCCCTACAACCCGGCAATTTGGTACTAGGCTATCCGGCTAACCAGCTACCCGGCTATCTTTTCCTGATCGCTAACAGCTGACGGCTGATGACGGTCATTTTTCCCGATACATTTCACATAAAACGGATGTGAGATTGGATGGCAGCGGTGAAACCGCCCGATACCCTGGCTGGTTGGCAAGCCTATCGGCAGGACGTGCGAAAGTCACTATGGCAGCTCTTGGGGGATGTGCCGCCGCCATTCTCCCCGCATGTCCAGACTCTAGGGATCACACCACACGATGGCTATAGCCTCCACCAAATCAGTTTTGAAAACGGCCTGGGGGCAACGGTTCCCGGCCTGCTGCTGATTCCCGACCATCTGGCCGGACGCGCTCCGGCGGTGCTGTACCAGCACTTTCACGGCGGCAAGTATCCTATCGGCAAAGATCAACTCTTCCTGGCGAAGGATGCCACCCCGGACGGTATCGCGCTCGTAAACCAGGGGTATGTCGTCCTGGTGATTGACGCTTATGCCTTTGGCGAACGCCAGTCCCAGGGGCCAGCGGGAACGGCGGAAAGCGGCGCGGCGACGGAACTCTCGCTGTTCAAGCACTTCCTGTGGGAAGGCAAGACACTGTGGGGCATGATGCTTCATGACGACCTGCTGGCGTTGGCCTATCTGCGGGAACGCCCCGAAGTAGACCCGGCGCGGATCGGCACCACCGGCATGAGCATGGGTGGCTCACGGGCGACGTGGCTGGCGGCGCTGGATGATACGGTAAAAGTCGTGATTCCGATTGGGCAGATGACCCGCTACGAAGATTTCGCGGCATCCGGTCAATATCATCTGCACAGTATTTACTACTATCTGCCGGGGATGCTGCGTTCGGGGCTGGACATGGAGCATCTCGTCAGTCTGGCCGCGCCGCGCCCACAGCGGATTCTCATCGGCGACCAGGACCCGCTCTCGCCCATAGCGGGCGTCCGTAAGATTGAGGCCTATGCCCGGCACATCTATGGCCTGTATGGGCTACCGGAAAACTTTCAATTGACGGTTTACGATGGGATCGGGCATCGCTACACGCCCGCCATGCGCGAGGCGATGCGGGCGGGTTTCCGGGCATTTTTGTAGCAGCACCGGCCTTATCCAGCACGCAAAGAAGGGAAAGTCCTCATGCTGAATCAATTTCGTTTAGATGGCAAATTTGCCCTGGTGACGGGCGGGACGGGCGTATTAGGCCGCGCTATGTGTCAGGCGTTGGCGGGCGCGGGAGCCAGCGTGATCGTTCTCGCCCGTAATGGCGAACGGGCGGCAAATTTCGCGGCGGAACTCGGCCAGGGCGCGGACAGCTTCGCCGCCGATGTGATGGATAAAGCCGCGCTGGAACGCTGTGCCGACCATATCCGAGCGCAGTACGGGCGGATGGATATTCTCGTCAACTGTGCGGGCGGCAACCACAAGAATGCCACCGCCGTCCCCAACGAACGTTCCTTTTTTGACCTGCCAGCGGACGCCCTACAATGGGTGCTGAACCTCAATCTGATGGGAACAATTCTACCGTCACAGGTGTTCGGTGCATTGATGGCGGAGCAGAAACAGGGCGTGATTCTGAATGTCAGTTCGATGGCCTCCATACGCCCCCTGACTCGCGTCGTCGCTTATGCCGGGGCGAAAGCCGCCGTGAATAACTTCACGCAATGGCTGGCAGTGACGATGGCGCAGGACTATAGCCCGCACATTCGCGTAAACGCGATTGCGCCCGGTTTTTTCATTGGGGAGCAGAACTACTATCTGTTGTATAACGAGGATGACACGTTATCCGCACGCGGCCAGCAGATCATAGACCATACGCCGATGAACCGCTTCGGCAAGCCGGAAGACCTGCAAGGAACAGTGTTGTGGCTGGTCAGTGATGCCAGCCGCTTTGTCACCGGCATTGTCGTGCCGGTGGACGGCGGTTTTAGCGCATTTAGCGGAGTGTAAACATGGGACTCATCACACAGGCGGTGGCTACGGGCAACGACCTGCTGACAGTCGAGCAGATCAGCGCGGCGCTGCACACTGGTTTAGAGGGACGTTTCAGCGGGGCGCGGGTGCTGGTGCTGATCCCCGACCACACTCGCTCGCTGCCGCTGCCGCTGCTGTTCCGGCTGCTGGCGGCTGTCCTGCGGGATACGCGGCAGCTTGATTTCATGGTGGCACTCGGCACGCATCCACCGCTCAGTGACGCGGCACTGAACGTGCTGGTGGGCATTTCCGCCGAAGAACGCCACACCACCTACGCACATATCGGCTTGCTCAACCATGATTGGCAGAATCCCGATGCGCTGGTGCAGATTGGCAACCTGGAAAAAGCCCAAATCCAGCAGATTGCTGGTGATCTGTGGCATCCTTCGCTGGGTGGCGACACGCCGGTACGCATCAACCGGCGCATCCTCGACTATGACCAGGTACTGATTCTTGGCCCGACGTTCCCGCATGAGGTCGTCGGCTTCAGCGGCGGCGCGAAGTACCTGTTCCCCGGCATCTCCGGCGAGGAGATGATTAACACCACCCACTGGTTAGGGGCGCTGGCGACCATCCTCAACACGATTGGCATCAAAGAGACACCCGTGCGGGTGATGATAAACGCGGCGGCGGCCTACGTCACCACGCCGGTCACTCTGGTCAGCCTGGTTGTGGTCAAAGATGCCATCGCCGGGCTATTTATCGGGGATATGTTGAGCGCCTGGTCGGCGGCGGCTGATCTTTCCGCGCAGCGTCATATCGTCTGGGTGGATACACCCTTTCAGCGGGTGCTGTCGGCAGCGCCACCGATGTACGATGAACTGTGGACGGCGGCCAAAGCCATGTACAAGCTGGAACCGGCGATGGCGGATGGGGGCGAAGTGATTGTCTACGCGCCGCACCTGGATACCGTCAGTCACGTTCACGGGAAATATATCTATGAGGCCGGGTATCATGTGCGGGATTACTATCTCAAACAGTGGAAACGGTTCAAGCACCTGCCGCTGGGGGTTCTGGCGCATGGCACGCACCTGCGCGGCAGCGGAAGCTATGAACATGGTGTCGAGCAAGCCCGCATCCAGGTGACGCTGGCGACGAAAATCTCCCAGGCCGACTGTGAACGGTTGTCACTGGGCTACCTCGACCCGGACACGGTGAATCCCGCCGATTGGCAGGGGCAGAGGGACGCCGGAGTACTGTATGTGCCGAAAGCGGGTGAAACCCTCTACCGGCTGAAACCATCATAATCGGAAATGTTGCTTGCTTCGATCAAATCATGATGAAAGACCCAATCGTGATGGGGAGTAACACCAGCAGGAAAACCAGCTTGGACAAGCGAATCGCCTGGTTCATGGCAGAAGTGTAATTAGAGATCAGAACCAGCAGGTAAACCATCACCGGATAAACGATCAGCAGGAGCGTTGGGAAGTACAGCCCATTCATCTGCCAGAAAACAGGGAGAACGGCCAGCAGTACCCCCGCGCCCGCGATGCAAACGAAGGCGGCAGATGCGGCGGTACGCACGCCGAGCCGGGTCGCAAGGTTGGTCACTTGATGAGCGGCGTCCCCGGCGACATCTGGCAGGGTTTTTAGAATTTCACGCCCCAAGAAGGCGGTGAAGGCAATCGGCACGACATAGATGGTCGGCACGATATTCCCGGCGGCAATCCCGCCATACGGCAGCAGCAACGCCCCGGCCAGCGCGATAGCGATATGCCCTACTAGAAAACGCGGCTTGAGATAGAGCGAGTAACCCGCCAGCAACACACACAGGAATACCACGACGAGCAGCGACGTGAGATTGATTATTGCTGAGAGGACAATCCCCCCTACTGTGAAGAGCAGCAGAATGACCCAGGCCTGGCGTAACGAGAATAGATTGGCGGGCAGTGGTCTATCCGGCCTGTTGATCCGATCAATATCCAGATCACGGATGTCGTTGATGATGAAACCGGCGCTGGAAATACACGCGGTTACGGCAAACACCGCCAGCGCCACGCCCCAATCTACGGAGTCACCATATCGCTGCCGTGTTAGAAAATAGCCAATCACCGCCCCGAAGCCAGAGGCGATACCATTCCCCAGGTGCATCAGAGACGCGAGATTACGAAGCTGATGCAAAACCGATGCTTGCTGGCGATCAGGCATGTTGACCTGCCAGATTACTCAGCAGCAGTTTCTTTGTGAACGGTAATGTCGTACCTGCCAGCATAACTCCATCAAAAACGCGCGGACGTGCGATGACCGTGTCACGCACGGTGAGCAGTCGTTTCAGGCTGCGACCAAGCCCTTGCCGCCAGGACTCATCATAAAGCCGGGTGGCGTCTGACAGACTCGCACCGTGTAAGTGCCGGTCAACAGCGATAGCCGCCAGATGGCCGGTCACTATGGCCGGGAAAATCCCGCCACCGGTCAGGGCATCAGCAAACCGTCCGGCGTCCCCAACCAGGTACGCACCGTTGACCACACGGCTCTCCATCGTCGTCCACACCGGAATAGGCCATGATTTCACTGTTTGTGCATCGAGTTCGATTGAAAACTCGGATGACACCGAATCGAGAAATTCAGCCAGCAGTGTTTTCAGGTCTTTTCTCCCGGCCTTATACACCGCCTGGTCAAATAACCCCAGCCCCACGTTCACGCGCGACTCACCCGCCGGGAAAATCCAGCCGTAGCCCGGTGTGAGGTGACGCAGGTAGTAGAAACGCACCAGGGGTTCAATTGCAGGCGTTCGCGGTGTGCCATAAGCCCGAATGGCAACCGCCGTTTCTTCAGGGGAGGCGACTCGCCCGCGCAAGCCCCGCACTATCACGGACGACGCTCCATCGGCGGCGATCACGACTCGCGCCTCATGTTCGACCCGTTGAGTGCCACGCCGCTCAATAATGCCCACTACGTGCTTATCGGAGCCATCCGACCCGTTTTCCAGAAGCGGTTCAACGACATCCATCACCTCAAACCGAACCCCACAGGCGAGCGCGTGTTGGTGCAGAAAATAGTCGAAATTCAAGCGGGGGGCAACCATCGAATACATATTGCTGGGACGCTCAGGAATCACCAGGGAACGCCCACTATACGACTGGAGATAGATGCCCTCAATGCGCTGGTGTTGAAACGCCCGCGAGTTTACTTTAATATCTAGTTCTGTCAGTTTTTGGATGACGCTGCTGGGCATTCCATCCCCACACACTTTATCGCGGGGGAAAGCGGCGCGATCCACCATCAACACGGAATGCCCCCGCCGCACCAACTCGGAAGCGGCGATTGCACCGCCGGGGCCAGAACCCACTACGATTGCATCATAGATCATATTTTACCTGTGTGCCGTCTGCGTCGCAGCACGCACTAAAAAATCATCACAAAAAGATACCAGATCGGCACGGCCAGGAGCAAGCCATCAATCCGGTCTAAAAAACCGCCATGCCCCGGCAGGATTTTTCCCGCGTCCTTCACGTGGAAATGGCGTTTCACACGGGATTCTATCAGGTCGCCAATAATCGTCAGGGCCGAAATCAGGAAATTGACAACCAGCGCGATCACGGGCGATAGCAGCGGGACAGTTACGACCAGTACCGCAAAACCCACTAACGTCCCCACCGCCAATCCGATAGCCGCGCCTTCAACGGTTTTCGCGCCGGAAATCTTGGGAGCCAACTTGGTTTTCCCGAATAAACGCCCGCCAATCAGGGCGCTGGCATCCGTCAGCCAGTTATTCGCAAAAAGCGCAAATGTCCACCACAGACCATTCACCACCGGCCTGACGATCAACAGCAGGGCGAGCGGAACGCTAATATAAACCAGGGCAGCCAGCAGGTAAAGAACGATCATACCTGCCGGGGTTGCCCGCTCTTCAGCCGGACGGTTTTGCTCGACCACGAACCAGGCCGCGAACGTGACCGCACATACCACCCCAATCACCACAACCTGACCGTAGGCGATACCCAATATCACCAGGCTCATCAGCACCGGAAAACCGAAATGCCAGAAACGCGAGTCCGGCGCGACCATGCGAGCGACTTCAAAGGCCGCCACCACGCTGACACCCAACACGATTACATCATAAAAAGGCGACCCCAGGTAGACGAGGACGAAAACCAACGGCGCACCGATGGCAACAGTTAGGAGTCGTTTGGGCAAATCCTGCCATTTTTGCTTTGTCTGAGTCACAGAAACCTCACACGCGACCAAACCTGGTCGTCGTTCACAAATTGGATTCCAGCCAGCTTAACATTTTTTGCCAGAAAAGATATGTTTGCGGCCAATCAAACACATGACCCCGCCCCGCCAACCGAATCTGATCTTTGGGCTGGGGGAGACGCTCATAGAACTGCTCGAATTCTTCCCCGCTCATACTCAGCGCATAATCATAATCATTAAACGCCAGCAAAATCGGGATCCCCGCGATCTTCGGGAGAAACTCATCTATCATCACGCTCTGAGTATGAACCGAAAGCCGGGCACTGCGCAAAAAGGAGAGAATGCTGATCGCCGAAAATCCTAAAAAGCGCAGCCGGTTGAACTGCCGGACTTCGGACATCGAAGAGACGTTAATGGCTGGGGCGCTGGCGATAATGGCGTCTACTTTAGCGCCCTTTGCTGCCGTTCGGATTACCACCGCCCCCCCTAGTGACCAGCCAAACACGGCGATTTTCTGGTACCCTTTGGTCTCAACGTGCTGGATTACGGCAGCGAGGTCTAGGTCAATCTCATCGCCATTGACGTAACACACGCCGTCGCTTTCCATGTGACCACGAAAGTCAAAGGTATAGACATCGTAGGTTTCCGCCAGGAGCAGGCTCGTCTGGACAATGGATGCGGTATTTTTATTGCGGGAAGCGCCATGACACACGATCACAGCTTTATGTGCGGGGGCGTTGTGGCGGCACGCCAAAAAGATTCCTTTGATACGAACATGATCCGGGGTATGGATGACAAATTCCTCATGTTCGCGCTCATAAGCGATCACGGCACGATTATGGTAACGCATCCGGCGGTATTTAGTATCCACCTGGGCTAGTTTCAAAACGCACAGCCCGATATGAAAGGCGCCAATCATCAACAGGATGGCCGCCAGGATGACATAGAGAAGGTCGTTAAGCCGCACAAATTCCCAGGCCAGCACCATGAAGGTCACGCCTAAGATCGCACCGATGAGGATCAACAAATTGTATTGTTTTGAAAAAAACGAGGATTTCCACAAGACCACCCAGAAGGCCACCAGGCCGGCAAAAGCAGCCAGCATAACCACAACGGAAAGAGTCATGACCACTCCAATAAGTTTATGTCGCAGCGATTATATATGCTCATCATGCTCATTAGAAGAACGGCAGACCTGAGGTGAGAACCGCAATGTGGACAAAATTATTCACTGAGCCGTAAATCGCTCATCGGAAGTTTGCAGGTTAGTTGTTATTTGCCCCAAAATTATAGGCAAATGGTCGGGAATAGGCAAATCCCCCTCTCGGCTGCTCTGCTCCAGAAAAACGACCTCACTACCCTATTCGTCGTAGGCACGCAGACCCGCTTCGATGATGTCCCAGAACTTCGCCACATCAATATCTACTGCGACAAAACTGTTTGGCTGTTGACCGGATTTCTGAAAAAAGTCGCAGTTGGTCCGGCCATAGCTTTGGTCGCTCCGAATGTCAATCTGGGTGAACATCGCTTTGGTCGTCAGCACCGTCGGATCAATCAGGAAGGCAATGGTGATGGGGTCATGCAGTGGCGCGCCATCCCAGCCAAACACCTGTTTCTGCGTCTGGTTGAAGTAGGTCATGATCTCCACAAACAGCTTGCCCGCCGGGGTTTGAATCTGGCCCATACGCGCCATGACCGAGGGCAGACACAGGGCTTTACGGGATACGTCCAGCCCAACCATCGTGATTTTACGCCCGCTGGTAAAGACCACATGCGCCGCGTCGGCATCGGCAAATACGTTAAACTCGGCGGCGGGGGTGACATTGCCGAGTTGGTAAGTACCTCCCATCAAGACGATTTCCTTGATTTTGGGCAGAATGTCAGGGTTAAGCCGAATCGCCATTGCCAGATTGGTCATGGGGCCGGTGGTGACTACCGTGATGTCCCCATCCGATTGGAGAAGCGTCTCCACCAAATAGAGGACGGCGTGCTGTGGCTCGGCCTGTCTGGTGAGCGGGGCAAAAACCGGGCCGTCCAAACCGGATTCGCCATGAATATTCGGCGCAACGACCTGCTTATCACGGATCATGGGCTGCCCGCAACCGCGATAGACCGGGACATCCAGATTCAGGTGTTGGCACACGTTCAGGGCATTCATCACAGTTTTATCGAGTGTCTGGTTCCCAGCTACGACGGTGACTCCTAGCAGATCAAGCAACGGACTTTTCGCGGCCAGCATGATCGCAATGGCATCGTCATGCCCCGGGTCGCAGTCCAGAATAACCTTTCGTTTTTCCATATCTGTTTTCCTCTACCTCGTGCGTCCTAAGGCTATCACGACCTACGGGGATTACAAGTGATTGGATAAAGTTCAGTTGAGCAGGTTGTTAGGCGTATCCGATGGACAATCTGTATACTCCCGCGCTGCCTTCATGAGTGAGGTGATATTGGGGAATGCGTTTTGCTTGCTTGGGTATCAGACATGATTTATCCTTCCATTGAGAGTTAATTTGAGGAACAGATATGGAAACGGTTGATCTGCAAGACTTCTATTCGGGTGGATATTTCCTCATTCGTGCAAATCACCCCGGATGGGATCAGCTCAAGTCTGAATTGATACCGGAACAGCTTATCAGTCTTTCCGGCTGTATCTGCCCAAAATTCAATGTGAATTGGGGATGGACTGGTGGCGACAAACAGACTGCCCTGGATTTTGGAATTGACGAGAATAGATTAGAGGAATTTATCCACTGGTGCGGGCACGAATACAAAGAAACGATGGATATGTGGAGCATGTTCTATTCGCCTAATGATGCCCGAAAGTTCATCAACCGCTTTCACGTACACAAGGGGAAATTGTATATCATTGGTGCGGCTTTACCCCGGTCAATTGAGGAAATTGATTGGCAAGAAAGCGATGATGATGCGTATGGGATCGAAAAACGCATTGAGCAACATTTACCTGTTGAGTCGGGAGGCGAGTCTCTCGGTTTTGAGATCGTCAGTTTTGAATATAGTAGCTTTGGGCATTCCTGGTTATGTCACTACCTATACGAAGACGTAAACCGGATATTTGGAATTCGCCCGAATCGGTATGGGTTGTTCCAGACACTTCGAGATGCTATGACTGTGCTCAAATGGATTCAGGCTGGCGGAGATGAGGGACGAGCACATCATCCGCCGTATGATGTATGGCAACTTCTCTCATATCCCCTGGAAGTTGGCACGTCGCCCTAGTCCACCCCGGAATACGGTTAGATGCTGATGGAGTTCAGATGGCAAAGTACACGGCCAAGAAGAAGTTTCCGCCATCGAGATTCTGGTTGATTTTGAGTGTAATCACGCTCCTTGCGATTCCTGCATTATGTATTCTGGCTCTATTCTCTGGCGGGCAGGATTTGAGCATAGGATTTTTGGACGATTATCGTAGTACACCGGGGCCGTGGCGTGAATGTTCATTTGCTTTTGCAGAAGGTTCAGGCCAGGTAACACTCATGCGCAGACGGATGCCGGGATTAGTCGGGTTTCATGCAGAATTTGAACTACAGATGTTCCTTCACACCATAGATGGTACATTCACCGTCATTCCTTGGGGGTACACAGAAGATAGCACTACGGATGTCTATGCAGGCACGGCGCTACTCAAAGACAATCGGCGTGTTCCGGTGTTACAGGTGAAAAGCTATGGTCAAACCTACCGTTTTGATATGGAAGCAATGCGGGTATTGAGTTTTAGCGATGCCATTGATGAGTTTGATATGGTCTACCTCGGTCATTTCAATGAAATCAATGAGTTTATACCGCTAGATTCTTCAGTCATTCCATTGCCCGATCAATGCGGGGATGGATAGGCAAAAACCTGTCCATCCCATCTCATCGGTGGCTTGTTCGCTGTAAGAACTGTGTTCAGCCCTACCTTCTCCCATTCCGCGCCGCCAGGTAGTCGGTATACCCGCCGATGTAGGCTGTGAGCGCGCCGTCGTCGAGTTCCACCACGCGATCCGCCACCCGGTCGAGGAAGTAGCGGTCGTGCGAAATCGCCAGCACCGCCCCCTCGAAGTCATCCAGCACGCTTTCCAGCACTTCCACCGACTGAATATCCAGATTGTTGCTCGGCTCGTCCAGCAGCAGCAGATTCGGATTCTGGAGCATCAGGCAGGCCAACTGTAAACGGCTGCGTTCTCCACCGCTGAAGGAGCGAACCGGCATCCGTGTCTGTTCATAGGTGTAGCGGAACTTGAGCAGGAAGGCCACGCCGTCCCCCTCGCTCATCGGTTTGATGTCGCGCACCAGTTCCAGTGGGGTTCGATCCAGCCACGCCGCGAGAGTCTGGTGTTCCTGCGAGTAGTAACCAATCTGCGAACTGGGGCCGATCTTGATTTCGCCTTCCAGCGGTTCGAGCTGCCCCAAAATCAGCCGGAACAGCACCGACTTGCCCGCACCATTCGGCCCGACCAGCCCAACGCGCTCCCCGTGTTTGATGAGCAAATTCACATCCAGGAACAGCAAATCATCGCCAAAGCCCATCGCTACGTTTTTGAGTTCCAGCGCCTTGTTACTCCCGCGCCAGCCATCCAACTCGATTTCCATCAAGCGCCGTTCCGTCACCCGCTCGATAACCTCGCCGCGATCCTCCATGCGTTGCAACATCTTGCGGCGGCTGGCGGCCTGGCGGGCATGGCGTTCGCTCAGGTCGGCTTTAGCTTTTTGCTCCCAGATGTGAATCATCTCCTCAACGCGGGTGATTTCCTTCTGTTGGGCGAGGTAGGCCTGCTGTTGGCGCAGGCGACGCAGTTCACGCTCGTTGGCGTAGGCCGTATAGTTGCCGGGATACACCGTGAGTCTGCCGTTTTCGAGTTCGGCGATCTGGGTGGCGACTTCATCCAACAGGTAACGATCATGCGAGACGATCACTACCGCGCCGGGATACCCCGCGATGAAGCGTTCTAAATTCTGCTTGGAATCCAGGTCAAGATGGTTATCGGGTTCATCCAGGAGCAGAACCGTCGGCAGTTCTACCGACAGCCGCGCCAGCATGACCAGTTTCTTCTGGCCGCCGCTCAGGGTATCCGTCGGCAGGTCGTAGTCCGCCGGGGTGATGCCCAACCGCGCCAGCGTGTCTTTCACCCGCGATTCATGCTGCGGGCCGCCCAGCGCCGCGTAGCGTTCCAGTACAGATTCCTGTTGAAGTAGAGTCCGCGCCAGCTTCCCCTCGTCACCATAGACTGACGGATCGGCCAGCCGGTTTTCCAGCCGTTCGAGTTCCGCCTCAACCCGTTCCAGTTCCGGTGGCAGTACCAGCGCCTCTTCCAGCAGCGTGCGCCCCGGCGTGAGCCGGACTTCCTGCGGCAGATAGCCGATGCTCACACCGCGTTGCATGGTGATCGCGCCGCTTTCCGGGATGACCTGCCCGGCCAGCGCCTTGAGCAGGGACGACTTGCCCACCCCGTTCGGCCCAACCAACCCGGTACGCTCTTTGTCACTGATCGCCCAGGTGAGATCACGAAAAATCTCGCGCCCGGCATGGTTGATCGTCAGGCGGTCAATCTGAATGATGTGCATGATTTTTCCCTCCGATAGGGACAGCAGACGCACCACGCCCCGAATCAAAACGGCCAGAGGTGCGCCCCCTGGCCGTTGAATATAACGAAAACGTGCTAAATATTACACGGACACCAGGCGCGTTGAACTAAGGTGCGCCCCACCAAACGAAATGCCAGTTAATGCAAACAGTGATTCGTGCGTGTAATAAATCATGTTGACCAGTATAAACGGAATGCTGCGCCAATGCCAGAGTTGGATTATCGTAGGCTGCCCGGCTTGCTCATTTCACTTGCCTGATGCTATGCTGGTTCTAAGCGTAATACCCTTGAATACACAGGAAAATCCATGTCCCTCCATCCGTTTTTCCGGCTTACGACCCTGGCAATCCTCAGTGTGATCCTGTTCACCGGCACGGTTTATGCTCAGACGCAGCACTTCAGCGGTAGTCTGGATGATTCCAGGCCGGAAGCGACCTACACATTCACCCTTGCAGCCGGCGAGTCGGTGGTCATCCGCGCGGATGCTGCCGATAGCTATTTCGACACAGTCCTCACACTCAATGACCCGAACGGCAAAACCGTCAGTTATAACGATGACCGCAACGCCTTTTCACTTGACCCGGCGCTCGGGTATACAGCGGTGACAACGGGCGAATACACCATCACCATCCGGCGCTATTCGTTTGACGATAGCGGAGCATATGAACTCACCATCGAAACCGGGGACGAAACGGTGCTGCGCCAATTGAAGGCACTCAACAAAGTGGCCTTCAGTGGCCCAGAGCGCATCATTGATACTGACCATTTTCGGATACACTTCACATTGGAAGGAAACGACTCCACCACGATTGACTACGCTCAGGCGGTGGCCGACACGATGGAGGAAATCTGGCAGATTCAGATTGACCGGATTGGATGGCCTGCCCCGCCGAACGATGGTGACAACGGCGGGAACAGTCGCCTCGACGTTTACGTTATGGACTTGATGGACGCCGAGGGATACGGCCCGTTAGGGACAACCAAAGGCATTGGCGATGCGGGTGACAATCCCAATACCACAGCGGTTGAGCAATATGCGGTCAGCAGTGTTATGCGCATCGAAAATGACTTCTCAGAATCCAGCCAGGCAGACCGTGACCCGATCACGCTGATGCGGGCGACGGCAGCCCACGAATTCCACCACGCCATCCAGCATGGATATGACCTGGGCGACCAGTTTCTGTGGTATCACGAGGCGACATCAACCTGGATGGAAACCATTACCTTCCCGAAAGAAGAAGACGCCACCGTTTACGTCGAATTCAATTACGAGTACCCGGAACTGTGTCTCGGTACAGCGAACCCGGAATACAGCCAGTTGATGTATGGAGACTGGATGTTCATGCAATCGCTGGTGGATGTGTATGGTAGCGGGATTATCCAGCGTTTATGGGAGCGTATCGCCGCCGACGAGGGATTTGATGCGCTGGCAAAAACCTTAAGTGAACACGGTGACACCATTCCGGCGGCAGTCGCCCGGTATCGTATCCAGAACCTGGTGCGGGACTACAAATTCGCACCGGACTTCGGCGGGGCGACAGTGTGGCTGGAAGACCGCATTACAGCGGCAAGGCAGTGGGACTTCAACGGGGTGCAGGAACTCGGAGCCAATTACGTGGCTCTTACTCTCCCACCCGGGACATACCGCGTGCACTTGGCGAATGACACCTCAGGAATGCTCGAGATGTGGGCGGTGACGATTAAACATGACCAGGCGGCCTCTTCATATCTGGGGCGTGATGGCGTGGTTGCCATCGGCAGCACTGGATATACCTACCTGATTATCCTCAACACCGCCTATGATGATGATGTGAGCGACTGCCATTTTCAACCCTATACCCTGGATGTACGGGCGACGACGGATACACCCGCCCCAATCGAGCGGATATGGGACGCCCAGTATTTCCTGCCGTTGAAGTAGGATTGTAGCCAGGAAACAGGTGATAGTCGTTTACGTTCGATACGGCACGAGTCTCTTATCCATCCTGGATTCACTCATGCGTGCGTGAAAAAGTCCCTAAAATTGTGGATATTGTTTGTGTGAAGCCGACAGTAAGCTATAATGATTTAGAACTTGCATACTTGGAAGAGCGTTTTTACGGAACAGTGTGTCATTTTGCCTGTTCCGGTCAACAAAGTCTGGATAGTCATCCAAATCAGCACACAAACGCCTAGAAAGGTTAGTCAGATTATGTCACAGAACCGAAAGTTCGAGATCACCGACGCGACCGGGGGAGCCGCCTTTACCGTCCGGGTTGTGACCCGCGCTGCCACCACCGAGTTCGTGGGGGTTCAGGAAGATGGCTCACTCAAGGTACGGCTGCAAGCATCTCCGGCGGGCGACCCGGCAGCGAACCAGGAACTCCGTGAATTCCTGGCGGGACACCTGGGCGTACCGGTCAAAAATATTGAGATTGTCGCCGGGGAAAATGGACGCGAAAAAATTATCAGCGTTATCGGCATTACAACTGCCCAGGCAGAGGAAAAATTCGGCAGCATTTCGGGTACGGAATAGATTTGTGTCCCTGACCGGCCTGCTGCCGGTCATGTTGGCGGCAATTTCCCTGTTTAGCGCCTGCGCTCCCGCTGCCGGGGATGTCACCACTGTGCCAACCCCCACACTGTTGCGGGCTGTGCTGACGGATACGCCAATACCGGCACCACCCACTGCGACCAGTCCCGTGTTACCCGGCCCAGCGGATATTCCTACCTCACAGCCGGATAACCCTGCTGTTGTGATTCCTGCCGCCGCCCAACGCCTGATTTCTCGCACGCTGGATGATCTGACTCAGGAACTGGGTATCAGCCGGGACACGGTACAGCTTCATCTGGTTGAAGCAGCAGACTGGGCAACGGTTGATTTAGGTTGCGGAGAAATCGCTATTCCCGGCAGTACGGACGTGACCATTCCTGGTTATCGCATCGTTTTCCTGGTGGAGAATACCCCTTACGAATATCATACGGACACCGACTCCACCTTCCGGCGCTGTGAACAGGCGGGGACGGTACTGGGGGAAACCCAATCGCTGCTGGATATTGACCCGGTGGCATCAGAACTCGTCCTGCTGGCGCAGCGCCGCTTGGGGACCGCGCTCGACCTGCCTACCCTACGCATTGATGTGACCGATGTTGAGCCTTTTACCTGGTCGGATACCAGCCTGGGCTGTCCACAACCCGGCGAAACCTATACCCCGCTGGTGGTAGATGGCTACCGTATTGTGTTGACCGCCCGCGACCAGGACTATATCTTCCACACCGATTTTGACCGGGTCATCCCCTGCGCCCCGGATAACGAACGCCTTCCCGATAATCAGTAATCATGCTAGGATATGCGACGGGCAGTAGTCGGGTAGACATCTGCTCGCTGTGCTATGCTGTATCTGGCGGATTCCGTTATGTTTGGCAATCCGTCGGGATTCTTTTAAGTCATTCGCAAGGTTAAGTCTGATAAGAAAAGGTAGCATGACTCAACAAACCACCACTAACTCGATTCAGGTCATCGCGGTTGATCTTGATGGGACACTGCTCAACAGCCAGCACCAAGTCAGTGAACGTACCGAAAAGGCACTGAAGGCTGCGATTGCAAAGGGCGTACAGGTGATCCTGGCAACCGGCAAAACGGCGGCTTCAGGGCGTAAACTGACGGATAAACTGGGGCTGAAACTGCCCGGCATTTATACCCAGGGCACGGTGATCTACGATGCTGAAGGCACTCTACTCCACCAGCAAACGTTCAGTCCGGCGTTAGCACGACAGGTGATTACGTTTGCCGAAGATCGCGGTTATAACATCGTCCTGTACTGTGGAAATCGCCTGCTGGTGCGTACCATCACAGGATGGATTGCCACCCTGAACAGCAAGTATGGTGAACCCGTGCCGGAAGTCGTGAACGGACTGCAGAATGTCCTGGATTCCGTGCCGGTGAACAAGCTACTGGCGGTCACGGATAACGACCCGCGTCGGGTGAAGGCGCTGCGCTGGCAGCTTAGTATGCAGGTGGACGGCGCGGCGCGGATGATGGATTCGGGGATTACCGGCGTGCTGGAAATCCTGCCCCCGGCGGTTTCCAAAGCCACCGCGCTGAAAACGATGCTGAAGGACATGAAAGTTCCTACAAGCGCGGTGATGGCGATTGGCGATGCAGAGAATGATGTGGAAATGCTGCAATTAGCGGGCATTGGTGTGGCGGTGGGAAATGCGGCGGCAGTCGTCAAAGACGTGGCGGATTATGTAGTTGCCAGCAACGATGCGGACGGCGTGGCCGAAGCCATTGAGCGGTTTGTGCTGGCAGCAGAACAATCTCCAGCCGAAAAGATCGAAGTGGCGAGCGAGTCCAAATCCTGAACAAGTTCTAAAAGTGAGGCGAGAACGGCATGAAAAATATCCTGGTCACGGGCGGCGCAGGCTTTATCGGGAGCGCTTTTGTCCGGTATATGGTCGAAAAGTACCCAGAGTACAACATCATCGTCTATGATAAATTGACGTATGCTGGAAATATGGACAATCTGCTGCCGGTATCCGATGAACCCAACTATCGTTTTGAGCAGGGCGACATCGCAGACCGAGAAACCGTGCGCCGGGTGTTTAACGCCCATCAGATTGATACGGTGGTGAACTTCGCCGCCGAAAGCCATGTCGACCGCAGTATCCTCGCACCGGATGCGTTCATCCATACTGATGTCGTGGGGGTGTATATCCTGCTGGACGAATCGCGGCAGCATGGTGTAGGGCGCTTTTTACAGGTTTCCACCGATGAGGTCTACGGGGATATTGAAAGCGGCTTTTCAAAGGAAGATGATCCTTTCCTGCCGAACAGCCCGTATGCCGCCAGCAAAGCCGGGGGCGAACTGATGGTGCGTTCGTTCCATGTCACGCATGGTATGGACACCGTGATTACACGCGGGAGCAACACCTTCGGCCCGTACCAGTACCCAGAGAAAATCATCCCGTTCTTCACGACTGAGGCAATTGATGATCGCCCGCTGCCCGTATATGGCGACGGGATGCAGGTGCGGGACTGGCTGTATGTGGACGATCACGCTCGCGGGATTGAAGTCGCGCTGATGAAAGGCGTATCAGGTGAGGCGTACAACATCGCCGGGGAAGACCAGCGGCATAATATCGAAGTCACGAAGCGCCTGCTCTCCCTGCTGGATAAACCGGATACCCTCATCAAATATGTGCCTGACCGCGAGGGCCATGACCGCCGCTACGCGATGAACTGCGACAAACTGCGGGCACTGGGTTGGGAACGGCAGTACACATTTGAAACGGCGATTGAAGCGACAATTCGCTGGTATCAGACTAACGAGTGGTGGTGGCGCAAGATCAAGACTGGCGAGTATCTGGAATTCTATAAGAAGCAGTATGAGGCCCGACTCGCCGCCGCTGAATAAACGCCGCAAGAACCGCGTGAATCATGAAGGGGACAATATAGTCCCCTTCTGTGTCGGTATCTGTTTTGGAAGACAGTCAGCGAGTTATATAAAACAAAAACCGCCCCGGAATGCGGCGGTTTTAAGGCTGGTACATCATTGCAATTTTATTCGTCGTCAACGTCAATCACCGTTTCGCCGTTGTATGCGCCACAGTTGGGGCAAACACGGTGCGAAACATGATATTCACCACACGATCCACACGCCACCAAATGATGAAGCGACAGGCTATCATGTGCGCGACGCTTATTCCGGCGGGTGCGAGATACTTTCCGTTTTGGCAGCGGACCCACGGGCTTGTTCTCCTGAACATTTCAAGTCAACTAAAAAATACATGCCCAGATCAACGCTAACCGGGCAAAAGGCATTATATAACCAGGGCAGACACAGGTCAAGGTTGGGTCATCCTATTCGAATGCACGATACATCCGTACCGTAAGCAATTGTAAGAAATTGCAAGGTACTTTTTAGTCTTTTCTGGCATAATGAACCAGTTTAGAGCGATACCACGCCTGTCTAAGGCGGTGTTGGAGGAATTTCGTGGATAATACAAATGTGCCAGCTCAACCCGAACGGAATGTTGGGCGAATTATTGCGCGAAATACCGCTTTTGGGATGGCATCTCAGCTCGCACTGAAATTCATTGGCTTTCTCTTTAATGTGCTGGTTATCAACCACCTGGGGGATAGCAGCTACGGGCGGTACCAGATTGTGATTTCCTGGGCGACGTTGTTTGCGGTGTTGGGCGACCTGGGCATCTCGCAATTTTACACCCGTGAAATCGCCCGGAACCGGGAACGCGCCTCGGAATGGTTCTGGGACGTCGTGCTGCTCCGTTTCGGGCTGGCGGTACTTGCCTCAGCCATGACCACCATCGGCGCGATTCTGTTTAACTATCCGACTGAGATTGTGATCGCGGTCGGGCTCTACACGTCCTCCTACTATTTACAGGCGCTCTTGCAGCCCCTTATCAGCATCATTGAAGGTAATGAACGGGTGGACATCACCGCGATGTTTACTGTTATCTCCCAGATCATCTTCATGGGGGCCGGGGCGATTTTCCTGTTTATGGGCGGCGATTTTGTCTGGCTGGTCGTGGCTGCCCTGATTACAATTCCACTCCAGATCGTGATGAGCATCTGGGTAATCCGCAGAAACAAGCTTTCACCGCCGCCTTTCAAGATCAAAATGTTCCTATGGAGGATGCTGCTGCGCGGCGGGCTTCCTTTTGCGATGAATCAGCTCTCACTATCTTTTGCCTTCCAGTCCGACAACATCTTTCTGAGCAAGTTTGGGTACTCCGACCAGCAAATCGGCTGGTACAGCGCGGCCTATACTTTCATGCTCACGGCTTCCATGCTGGTGTACGCCTTTAACCGGGCGATTCTGCCATCTTTATCCCGCGAGCATGAGACTAACCCAGATAGCATCCGCCCCTGGTATTACCGCTCGGTGAAGGCCCTGGCTTTTGTGGGGTTGCCAATCGCGGTGGGCGGAATGCTGCTTTCCGATCAGCTGATTACCTTCCTTTACCCGAACTACTACCCGGCCAGCATCGCCTTTGCTATTCTCATCTGGTATACACCCTTACATATCTATACCTCGTTTTCGGGGAATCTCGCCACGACCATCAAGAAGGAATCCAGCGCGGCGCGGATTTTTGTAGGGGAAGGGTTGGTCGTTATCACCATCAGTTTTATCCTGATCGCGCCCTTTGGCATCGTCGGTGCGTCCTTTGCGACCCTGGTAACAGAAATCTTCGGCGCATCCCTGTTCTACATCCTGTTCCGGCGCACATTCGGGCCGGGGCTGAACTTCAAGAAAATGTCCCGGTTAGCTATTTCGGCGGCGGTCATGGGTGTGGTGGTCTTTTTTCTGCGCGACCTCAATATGTTCGTCAACATTGGGATCAGTGCGACGGTATACCTGATAATGGTCTGGCTTCTCCACGCGTTCTCGGAGTCTGAAATCGCCGGGCTTGTGAAGCTCTTCAACCGGGTGCGAGTGCGGCTGATGCCTTCGTCCGCGTAACCCCTCTATGGATGGCATTCTGAACAGGGTCGAATCTGCCGATTTGACCCTGTTTTTGTTTTACTACTGTCGTTCGTTAAGCGATACACATTGCCCTGAATGCCTGGAATAAGGTAGACTGTTTCTTGCGCGATGCGTGGTGCATCTGGGGCATCCAAAACGGGGAAAGAGTGTTATGTCGCACGTTTTTATTAGCTACAGCAAACAAAATAAGGATTATGCCCGCCAGTTGGTGAACAAACTGCGCGACGAAGGCTTCGATGTGTGGATTGATGACCGGGAGCTACGAGCCAGTGTGGACTGGTGGCGGTCAATTGTACTGGCGCTGCGGTCATGCGGTGCGTTTATTGTGATTATGACGCCGGAATCCGATAGTTCCGACTGGGTGCAGCGTGAGATTACTCTGGCACTCAAGTACGATAAGCCAATTTTCCCACTGTGGTTGGCGGGCAGCCTGGATACACCTAACTGGGAGCTGTTCGTCCGCACCCAATATACGGATGTGCGCGGGGGCAAACTGCCGGAAGAGAATTTTTTTGTTTCCCTGGGAGAAGCAGCAGCACGCCGTTCGCAACGGGGCGAGAACGTCACCCAGACTCATAAGGTGGATAAGGTCAACTTTGAGGACGAGGACGAGGTCTTTCAACAGGCTATTGCTAATCCACCTGCGCAGAGCCTGAGCGACGTGTTCAGCCCGGCAGATGAACAGGCACAGTCCGTATCCCCTCTCCCAGCGAAACCGGGGCTATGGCGACTATGGCCGATTGCCACGCTGGTACTGGTAGTGGCTGCGCTGACACTTTTTATTGTGGCTAATCCACCCGTTTCACAACCGGAATCGACACCGGATAGCTCCTCCGTAACCGATACGCCGGAGCCTGAGGAAACCGCCGCTCCCCCCCTTGATATCCTCAATGACCCGGCCAGCATTGAGGCGCTCAACACCTGGCGCGAGGCCAACGAGTACGTCCCTTTGACGGAAGATGCGACTTTACAGGCGCTGGCACAGCGGCATCTCAATTATCTGCTTTCCATTTTGCCGGATGCTTTACCCGCGACTAATCTGTATGTGGATGATGCAGGACGGGATATTCAGACGGTTGCGGCTGAAGCCGGGTATGCCTCGACGGAAGACGTGGCGATGTTCGTGGAAGTCCGAGATGGGAATTTTCCGCTGGATGATCTGCTGCTCCAATTGCAAATTCAGGGCAACCCTGACCTGCAAGCCAACGCCCGCTATTACGGCCTCGCGCAGGAGCGTTCCATCGATACAGACAAATTGTATTTTATCTTAATTATCGGATCGGAGGGCTAGTTCATGCGTATTCGACAATTGTCCATGCTGGGTCTGCTACTGGCGGCGCTCTTGCTGGTGAACGGCATGACACTGCAAGCACAGACCGGAATGCTGGATACGAACCAGACGATGATCCTGGATGCCATCAACGAGTTCCGCCGTCCGAATGGCCTTCAGCCGCTTGTCCCGAATGCCGACCTGAATCGGATTGCTCAGGAGTTCGCCGCTGACCTCAAACAGCGCTACGACAACAGTGAAACAGTCGTGGATGTGTACATTAACAGTGACGGTCAAAACATTGACCAACTGCTGGCACAAACCGCGTATGCGCAGTACTCCGATGGTTACGTGGTGGACTTTATCCCGGCACGCCTAGGGCGGGTCGGTCCGGATGCGGTGATTTCGTATCTGATTGATGATTCACAAAAGCCGCAGCGTACGGTTTTCAGCCGGGCAATGGCGCGGGATAAGCGAAGCTTCCTGCCATTGGGCGACCCGAAATACCGCGAAGTCGGTATCGGGTTTGTGGATGACCCGGACTCGGATAGATACTACTATATGCTGTTATTTGCTGCTCGCCCTAACGAGCTGCCTGTCGTCATTACCGACCTTAAGGTCGTCGTGGAACAGGTTAGTAGCCGAAATGTGTATGTCCGTCCGCACAATGAAAACACGCATACGAACGGGGATCGGATTGATAACATTGACGTAATTGGCCGTGTGCAGGCGATTCGGGTTTCCGAAACACCGGGCAAGGAAACCTGCCCGACAGGTATCACACTCCCCGCAGGATGGGAGTCGTACCGTCCTTATCTACCATACACATTGAGTGATGGCAGCGGCCTTAAGACCGTCTATGTGCAGATGTGCGACGCTGCCGGGCGCACGGTGGTATCTTCTGCTCAGGTGACGTATACCGACCCACGTACACCAGCACCCGACAGCAATCTGGCAACGCCGCTGGGACTGGCGCAAATGACGCAGACCGCCGCCGCCCAAGCGACGCTGTACGCGCCCTTGCAACCAACCATCGAAGCGATTCTGACGGCAACAGCCAGCGCGCCGCTGCCCACGCCGACAGCGCCATGACGATGATACCGACCAACGATTATGAGCAGCAACTGGCGGGCGAGGCCGAATTGTGGGGGACGGATGCTGAACGACAGGCACAGGAGACGCCTCCAGACTGGCGCTATCACCGCAGCCTGCGCCATAACATCATCTACCATCAGGCCGATATTGACGCCTTCCTGGAACACGTCCAACCGAGCATGGCGACACTGGAACTCGGCTGCGCGTCCGGGTGGTTGACACTGGCGATGGCACAGCGCGGCGCGAATGCTACCGGCATGGACATCAGCGACAAGGCGCTCAACGTCGCCCGCCGCTACTATGAGACAATTCAAGAGACGGTCAACGGAAGCGTCACTTACGAGGTAGCTGACCTGAACACGCTGGAACTTCCAGCGGCAACCTACGATGTGATCGCGGTGAAAGGTACGCTGCATCACCTGGTACGGATGGATCATGTGATTGCACAGATTTACAAGGCGCTCAAGCCGGGCGGTCTGTTGTGGGCGTCCGATTCACACGGGGAGGAAAGTCTGCCGACGGTGCTGGTCGCCAGCGGACTGATGTTCCTGCTGCCGACGCAGGTGAGCTATGGCGAGAAACTGCGCGGGCTGCTGCGTTTTGGGCTGAAGTCGCCTTCTCGCATCAAAGCCAGCATTGAGGCCGAGGGGCTTTCCCCTTTTGAGGGCGCTGGCCGGGAACATGACTGGGTGAAACTCATCGGAGAACGTTTCACAGTTGAGCGCCGGGTGGATTCCCCGGCGGTGACGGGATATATCACGCACCAAGTGAAACTGCCGGATTGGGCGGCGCTGCCCCTACTGCACGGCCTGTGCGCGGTAGACCGGCTGCTGGTGCGGTTCAAACTGCTGCGGAACACCGGCGTGATTCTGTATGCGCGTAAGACAGCGGGGGAACAATAAGGGTGCTTTCCGGGAGAGTCTCAGACTCTCCCCTACACCCCGTAGCCAGAGAAGTTCATTGATACACGAGGCAGCCTCGCGCCGTCAACGTCGCCAGCCAGGACTGCGGGAGTTCGAGGCTGTGATTCCAACGCAGATCGAGTTTTTCCAGGTCAGGTAATGCTAAAACAGATTCTGGCAGCGCCGTAAGCCGATTCTCACGCAAGTCAAGATGGCGTAACCGGCGTAACTCGCCAATAGACGCCGGTAACGCCTGTAAACGGCATCCCCGCAGTGACAAAACTCGCAGATCACATAAACCGCCAATACTCTCCGGTAAGGATGTGAGGGGCGTCTGGTCGAGATACAGTTCGCGCAGGTTGACCAGCAGCCCGATTGAGTCCGGCAGCATTGTCAGGGGATTGCGATACGCCCTCAGTTCAACTAATCCAGTCATATGCCCCAGGTCATCAGGTAGCAACGTGAGGCGGTTATCGGACACGTTGAGATAACGCAGACGCGAGAGATTCGTCAGAGTCGCCGGGAGTCCTTCAATGCCATTGTCGCTCAGATACAGAAAATCCGTGAGTGACGGGAGATTACCCAGGGCATCCGGCAGCACGGTAATCTGATTATGACCGATATCCAGCATCCGCAGGTTTTCAAGTTTCCCAATTTGTTCAGAAAGAGTCGCTAACTGGTTAGTCGCCACATTCAGGGTTTCTAATCCGGTGAGCGCCCATAACCAGTCCGGCAAGCTGCGGAGTGCGTTATCATAAACACTCAGGTGAGCCAGTGCCGTCTGTCCAATGAGTGTGTCAGGTAGTTCGGTGAGTTTTTGCGAATCGAGATGGACGTTATTCATCAATACCTCGTCAGGGAATCCAGGGTTTGACTCCTATTTTACCTGGAAAGATGGTACTCCCTCTTCTATTTGGCTAGCTGACATGCCTCAGGTACAATCCCGCTAAAGAGTATGCGATATTCCCAGGAGCAAGACGTTTGACTACGACCCTACATCCCACATTTGATTGGCTCGAAGTGGCGCGGCTGGCGCTGATTTCCCGGTTTATGGACGAAATGGAAGAAAACGAACTGGTCCCGCAGGGGGTGGTGACTTACCAGTTCTCAGCACGCGGGCATGAACTCGGCCCGCTGCTCCTCAGTCAACTGCTGACCCACCCGTACGACGCCGCCAGCGCCTATTATCGTTCCCGTCCCTTCCTGTTCGGTTGTGGCCTCACGCCGGAAGAGGCGCTCGCCTCCGACATGGCACGGGCAGGCAGTCTGAGCGGTGGCCGCGATGTGGGTGTGGTCTTCAGCCTGGAACGGCGTGGGCGGGCGATGGTACTGCCGATGGCCGCCGATGTGGGTTCACAGTACACCCCGGCAGCGGGTTATGCCCAGGCGCTCCTTTACCAACGACACGAATTGGGCGAAGAGGCTATCCAGGGGGGTATCAGCGTCGTGTTCGGCGGGGATGGCTCGGTAGCGGCGAATGGCTTCTGGTCATGCCTGACGATGGCGACCACGCTACAACTCCCCCTGCTGATCGTCATTGAAGATAACGATTTTGCGATTTCGGTGGTCGGCCCCCACCAGACTCCCCAGGCCAATATCGCCACGAATCTCGCCGCTTTCAACAATTTGCGAGTATTTGACGGCAGCGGCACGTCCCCGGCGGAAACGGCGGAACTGGTGAAAAACGCGATGGACGCGGTGCGCGAGTGGCACGGCCCGGCACTGCTGCGGCTGCATGTCCCGCGTCTTTCCGGGCATTCCAGCGTGGATAACCAGGCCTACAAAACCGAGGAACGGCGGGCGGATGAATGGTCACGCGACCCGATTGCTGCCCTCCACGATTACCTCGTCCCGGCCTTACTGGATGAGGCCGGGTGGGAGGCGCTGGTGAATGAGGCGCACCAGACGGTTACAGCGGCGCGGGACGCGGCGCTGGCGCAGCCCTTCCCCGACCCCGCTACGGCAGCCCGGCGCGTGTTTTCCGACCCGGCGCACCCGCAAATCGTCGGCGGCCTGGCGGGAGCGGGCATCCAACCACCCACCGGGAGTGACACGCCCAACCCGCCCAGCCCGCAGCGAATCAACATGATTGAAGCCATCCGGCGCACGCTGGATGTGGAACTGCGGCTGAATCCGCACGTCCTGGTTTTTGGCGAGGATGTCGGTCACAAGGGGGGCGTCCACGCGGCCACCACCGACTTGCAGGCGCGGTATGGCGAACGACGGGTGTTTGATACCAGCCTTTCGGAAGAGGGGATTGTGGGCCGGGCAGTCGGCATGACGTATGCTGGCCTCGTGCCGGTGCCGGAAATCCAGTTCCGCAAATACGCCGACCCCGCCACCGAACAGATCAACAACTGTGGTACGGTGCGCTGGCGGACGAATAACCGTTTCGCCGCGCCGGTTGTGATCCGCATCCCCGGCGGCTATCGCAAAATCGGCGACCCCTGGCACAGTGTCACCAGTGAAATCACGTTCGCGCACCAGCCGGGGCTGCTGTTCGCCTGCCCTTCGAATGCTGAGGACACGGTGGGGCTGCTGCGCACGGCGCTGCGCGGCAATGACCCCGTGGTCTTTTTCGAGCATCGCGCCATGCTGGATGCGGCCTGGGCGCGGCGTCCGTATCCCGGCGATGACTACATGCTGCCCTTCGGCGTCGCCAAACACGTCACGCGGGGCGACGACCTGACGGTGGTGACGTGGGGCGCGATGGTGGAACGCTGCGAGGAAGCGGCGAAAGGGCTGGAATTCAGCATCGAAATCCTCGATCTACGCACGCTCTCCCCCTGGGATAAAACCGCCATGCTGGAGTCGGTCCGCAAAACCGGGAAATGCCTGGTCGTCCATGAGGATATTCTGTTCGGCGGCTTCGGGGCGGAAATCGCGGCGACAGTAGCTGAAAATGGTTTCCTCGACCTGGATGCCCCGGTGGTGCGGCTCGGTGCGCCCATCTCGCCTGTGCCTTTCAGTACCCATCTGATGGACGCGGTGGTGCCAACCGTCGCCTTGATACGGGAGAAAATGGCGGAACTGGCAGGGTTTTAATACCCAAAGCGCCGCAGGGTGCGGTCTACACCGCCCACGTAGCCGCCCCCGAACAGACGCACATGCACCAGCAGGGGATACAGATTATAGATGTCGCGCCGTTCCTCCCAGAATCCCGGTGAGATGGGGTGTAATGCCGCGTAATGCTCAAAGAACGCCGTCCCGAAGGTGTTGAACAGCGTGATGAACGCCAGTTCGATTTCCGGGTGGCCGTAATAGATGGCCGGGTCAATGAAGGCCGTGATGCGCCCGCCCGCCGCCAGCACGTTCGTCGTCCACACGTCCCCGTGAAGCAGCGCGGGGCGTTCCGGCTCAATCAGCCATTGACCGAGATTCTGCGCGAAGGTCTCAATGCGCCTGAGCAGCGTGTCCGGCAGCCGCCCGGCCCGGTGCGCCACCCCCGCCATGTACCGCAGCCGTTGATCGCGGAAGAAATCCACCCAGGAGTCCGTCCAGGGGTTCGGCTGGTGCAGCCCACCAATCAGCGTTGCCTGTTCCAGTCCATAGGCCGGAGCAGTGATGCCGTGCAGGTCAGCCAGCAGCGCCGCCGCGTGTTGTTCCACCGCCGGGGTAAACGCGCTGTTCCCCTCCACGTAGGCCATCAGCAGCAGCATTTCCGAGGAATACAGCACCGCCGGAACCGGCAAATGGCTGTGTTCCGCCAGGTAGCGCAGCATATACCCCTCGCGTTCCAGGTGGGCTTCCGGGGTGGCAGCCTTTGCCACAATCTGCCGCCCATCTACCAGGGCCACCCGGTAGACCTGTCCAACCATCCCGCCGCCGAGCGGATGAACACTTTTGATCGGGGTATCAAGCGCCGCAACAATCGCGGTCTGCAAAGAATCTGTCATCCATCCTCCCGTATGTTCCGCCGGTCATGAAAAAAGGACTCATTATGCTGAATACATGTTATGCTGGTATTAAAGATTAGCGTGGTGAACGCCCACGCGATACTCAAACGGACAGACGAGGTGGTACGATGTTACAGGATGAACGGGGCGAACCGATAACCTGGGACGATATTGAACTGGCACTGGAAAAAGCCTACCGGCGCGGTTTCCAGCAGGCGCTCACCCTGCTGGCGACGTTTTACCCGAACGGCATCGGCCATACCGAACTGCTGAAACTGGCGCAGGAACATCAGGCCTGGCGGCGCGAACTGGGTATCTCCCAAATAGAGGACAGCGTCACGCCGCGTTTTTCCGGGGCGGTTTCACCATTGGAACAGCACCTGCGCGAGGGATAGTTACTCCCCCATATAGTCGCGCCGGACACGCTCAACCACTTCGATCAGGTTCGCGCGCGTATAGTCGTAGCCGTGAATTTCGTAGGCCAGCGCCGCGAACACAACCCCCAGCGCGTAGTCATAGCGCGGGCCGGGTGGTTCTTCCCCCACCATAGCGATATTCAACCCGCTGATTTCAAATCCCATATCCCCCAGGGCGACCAATGTTCCTGCCGGGTAACGCGCCCAGCGGGGCAGCGGACGGTTCGCTACTGTACGTTTGCCTTTGGCGCTGCGCAGGCTGAACGTGGTTTGCCCCTCCATGTCCGGTACAGCCAGAGTGAGATCGTGTCCGTCACAGGCCGCGGCTGCCGCCCACATCTCCCAGCCAGGCGCATTCACCAACCAGGTTAAGGGCTGTTCGGGAAACCGTTCCTGGAAAGCCGCCAGCAGCCGGATCGGGGGATTGGGAGGATTGGATGACGTAGCCACAGTGCAAAAGCCTTTAAACCGCAACCGAACAGACGGTTGATTGTAGCATATTCCCGCATTAATTTCGCCGCTGTTCTCTGGTACAATCCCCAGGTTTGAGTGAAACGGCGTTAGGGTGTCTACATGCGTAATCGAGTCGGTTTGATTTTGGGGATCGGTTTTCTGTTGGTATGGGGCGCGGCGCTGGTCGTCGCCCAGACCGACACCTGCGACGCGGCACTCGAAACGCTGTGGGTCGCGGCCAGCGATACCTGTATCAGCGCCCCGGTGGGCTATATCTGCAATGGCGGCAGCGCCCCACAGTCGGTTGAACCAGCCGGCCCGGTCAGTAATGCCCTCGCCAGCACCGGTGCGCTGGTGGAAATCGCCCTAGTAGACGCCGTGCAAACGCCCCCCATCCTGGGAGAGAACAATACCGCCGGTATTCTGTGGCTGCGTCCCGACCAGCCGATACGGTTTACCGGGTTGGCATTGGGCGAAGTCCGGTTACAGGATGTGACTCCGCCGGATTTCCCGGCCTGGCAGTCTATGGTAGTAGAAACCCTGCCGCAAGCCGAAACGACCTGCGCCACCACGCCGCCGAACCTGTACATCGCCCAGACTCCCTTTGGCGAGCCGACCAACATCGTGATTAACGGCGTGTCCATCAGCCTGAATGGGACGATTCTGGTCGTCACCCGACCCAGTGAAACGGTCTTTGCGGGGCTTTCCGGGCAGGCCGGGCTGTTCGCGGTGGGACAGAATCAACTGCTCCGCACCGGCCAGCAAATCAGCATCCCTTATAATCCTGACAATTTCGCCACGCCCATTGGCGCGCCAAGTATCCCAGCGTCGCTGACCGAAGACCTCGCGCCCAACCTGCCTACCGCGCTGTTGGATCGTCCAGTGATTATCCCACAACCGGGGTATGTGACCACCCAGGGTGATGTGAATATGCGGGCCGCTCCGACTACGGACGCCGCGCTGCTGCTGCAAGTCCCCGCTGGAGAGGTGATGAGCGTATTAGGCCGTAACCCTGCCGGAGACTGGTATCACGTCCGGCTGGACAGCGGGGAAACCGGCTGGATGTATGCGCCGCTGCTGCTGCAATTTGTGGGGACGATCACTGCGGTTTATGAAGCCACGCCGCTGCCGCCGCAGCGTTACGGCACGTTGGGGACGAGCGCGAAAGTCCTCGCACCCGCCGGGGTGAATCTCCGCGCCGCGCCGGATGTGTCCTTCGCGGTGCTGGCGGCGCTGCAAGACGGCACACAGGTCACGCTGCTGGCTCGCAGCCCATATAGTCCCTGGGTGAAAGTGGATGCCGGGGGCGGACTGATCGGGTGGCTGGCGCTGATTACGATTGAGACGCAGGCGGTATTGGAAGCCCTGCCGATTGACTATGACGTACCGCCCCCACCGCTGCCAACACAGGTGCCAGGGTCATTCGGCAACGCCTTCCCTGACCCGAACAAGAACGGGAATTGAGATCGGGGTATATTGCTCTGTTTGTGGTCTTTTTCACTGGCTACCTGGATGGTTTGTGGCTTACATAAAACTCAAGTCTGCTACCCGCCCTGCCGCGTTTCCAGGGTCACGGCGAGGTCATTCCACACCTGCGGCATGTCGCTATCGAAAGTCGCAACCAGCCAGTCCACCGCATCCTGGTACTCCGGGCGTCCGGCACGGCCATACTGCGTCTCGGCAAAGGTGAAGCTCACCCACCACACCCGGCGGGCGTCGCCTACCACCTCGGCCATCGTCGCGTCTGCCAACAGGTTCAGCGACTCCTGCGTGGGCAGCGCCAGTGTGTCCTCACTGCTCCCCGGTTTATCCGCCAGATAACGCTGCTCCAGGTCGCGCCCGTAGTAAATCATCGGTAGGGCCGTCAGCTTGTTCTGGTGCACCACCACGTCGCCCGCCTGCCAGTGGTCGCGGATATAGTCTACCGCCGCCGGGAAGGGCGAATTCGGGAAGGTATCCCAGGTGTATTGGTTGACCAGCCCGATGCCCACCAGCAGCAGACCGACCCCGGCGATCACGGCACTGATCGGACGTGGCAGCCCGCCCCGCGTGAACAGCCACGCCAGCGCCAGGTACAGCATGAGCGCCGAAGGCAGCAGCGCCCGTTCCAGGTAAACCGGCTGGACTTGCGATACCAGCCACATCAACGCCACCGGCCCACCGGCCAGCCACAACACGAAAAACAGGGGCGCACGTTCCCGCCGCCCATGCCGCCGGGCATACAAAATCACCTGAAGCGCCAGAAACAGGACGATAAACACCGCGCCCAGGAAGGCGATGAGCGAACCGGGAGCCGGTATATCCAGGTTGACGGACAAGAAGGAACGCGCCGTCAACAGTGGACGCGCCGGAGAAGGCGGCGACAGCCAATAGTACGAGCGCACTTTGGCGAACTGTCCCGGCAGATTCACCAGCCAGGGCAGATACACCAGCAGCGCGACTCCCGTTCCCAGGGCGACCCGCCGGAGCAGCGCCCCGTCCCGCCGCCACACCGGGACGAACGCCAGCGCCGCCAGGTAGAACACGGCCAACTGCTGCGTATACATCGCCAGCCCCGCCAGCACGCCAAACGCCAGCCACCAACCGTAATACGTGATTCGTTTTCGTGCGGGCGCACCGCCATGCGCCCCTACATCCGGGGTAATATGGGGTGGGGTTTCCATCCCGCGCACGAAACACCAGGTCGCCAGCGCCAGCAGCAGCCCCAACAGGGCGTACATGCGGATTTCCTGGGAATACTGCACGTGAAAGGGCGCAATCGCTGTGATGAAGGCCGCCACCAGCCCGGTTTTACTCTCGAACAGGTCGCGCCCGATGAGATAGAGGACGCCCACCGTCGCCACCCCTAATACGGCGCTCCACAGGCGTACCGTGAAGGGGTCATCACCGAACACATTCATCCAGGCGTTTAAGGTAACGTAATACAACAGGGGGTGAATGTCCGCCGCGCCGCCTGCCACCGGGGTCAGCGTGCCATACAGCATGGCATCCATCCCTTTTTCCGCGAACAGCACGGCAAAGGCCTCGTCATACCACAGGCTGCGCCCGCCCAGGTTAACCAGACGCAGCCCAAAAGCCAGTAGCAAAATCAAGCTCAGGATAACCGTCGTGCGGCGTGGGGACATCAATCGCCTCGTGGAGAATAAAATATCTGTTTTCAGAGCGGGGCACAATCATGCAGTTTCAAGATTCAACACGAGGTTTTCTGAAGGGGTGCCCATCTGGGCGTCCGTCGGACAGGCAGAAGCCTGTCCCTACAGAATCACCCTTAAATGAAGGACATATAGGGGCGCACGGCGATGCGCCCCTACGAAAATATCGCCGTGTTCATTCATTAAAACGCATGATTACGCCCTGCAAGGACACTATTGATCCCAGACCGCAACTTTCTCGTTATGGAGCGCCGCCCCGGGACGTTTGAGGATATAGGTGGTGATTTCGTTGCTGCCCTCGGTAGCGACCAGTTCCCACCCTTCCTTGCCGAGTTCATTCAGCGCGTAGTAAATCGGCTGGTCTTTCCAATCCGGGCGGGCTTCTCCGTTGACACGGTACTGAATACCGTAGGATTTCTTGGATTCCAGCCCGATATACTGCCAGGGCTGTACGTCGTCATCCAGCCCGTTGTCACTGGCTTCAATCGAATGACGCGGGGCGATTTCGTCCAGTTTTTCCAACCACTTTTGCGCCGTCGGGTCATCGTGCAGCCGTTCCAGAAGCATTCGCGCCTTGTCGTAATCCTTATCGTCAATCAGTTCTTTCGCAAGTACCAGTTCTGATCGCATTGTCATAAAAAATCCCTCTCGTCGGTTCGGTATACAGATAGCCTAAAGTAAAGTCTCGCTTCAGACATTCACGCAAATAAATTTTCAACTCGCAGGCAAGCACCTGCTCTGGAAACCAACCAGCCCGGCGAACTGCAGGCGCGTTATCGTTCCAGTATAAACGATGATTGAGAAATTGGCGCGTCAATCTACATTACAAATTGGGGAAAAGAAGCGACTATACACCCCGCAGACGGGTAATCAGGCGTTGAATAATACTGCGATCCGCACGAGAAGACAGGCGCTGTTGGTTGGCAATGTCGCGCAGCCGGGCAATTTCATTCATCAGCGCCAGGCGATGAACTGTTTCGCCATTGACCTGATACCACTCTGCGAACATATGCGTAATTTTCGGGTCCTCCTGATGGACAGCCCGGTAAGCGTAGTAAAAACTCTCCATGATCGCTTTAGGGGAGAGTGTCTGGTCGTTATTTTCTGGCGTCGTGACCATTGTACGGCTCGTTCAAACTACGCTTATTCTTAGTATATCTGCAAAACCGAATAAGAGAATAAATACCAGAAACATAGTTCTTCAGTACTATAGAACCACTTTATCGGCAGAACCTTGCGCCCCGTTAAAATCCAATACTCTATGAGAAATAAGCATACGACACTTTTCTGGACACTGACCGATATGACAACCAGCACCGGACGCGATGAGATCAGGCTGACGTATCAAGGTGTTGAAGCTGATCTTCAATGAGCGAGAGGATACTGGAGGCGGTCAGGTCACTGATATCTGATACCAAGGCATCGGCGGACTGCCCTGCCAGAACCTGCCGCGCCGTTTCGAGAATACGACGAGCGCGATCTGATTTCCCGGTTTTGGCGTAAAGATACCCCAGCACAGACGCCGCCAGGGGATGACCGCGCTGGCAGTAAAGCGTGGCATTCAGTTCACCCTGCGCTGCTACTTCCTGATTGGCTTCAAGGAACAGCAGCGCCCGCAGATAATGCGCATCCGCTAGCAACGCATCTAGCCGCAGTGCCGTATCCAGGTGTGCATGAGCTTCAGGAAGCGCCTGACGGTTGGCGAACACCGCCGCCAGCAGCAGGTGAACCGCCGCATTCCGAGGCTGCTGCTCTACAAGCTGTGCCAGAATACACTCGACCTCGTCATAGTGTTTAGCCCGCAGTGCCGCTACCGCATCCGCGTATCCAGCCAGCGGTGGGATTGAGGGTGGCTTCGTTGCCGGAGCATGGGGCGCAGCCGGAGCGGTATGTATCGTGAATGGGTCGGCCACCGGCTGTACCGGGCGCTGGTAGACAACAGTGCCGGGGAAAACGTGTGTTATCCAGCGCTCACGCTCGAATCGAATCACCTCGGCTTCCCCCAGGAACAACCAGCCTCCCGGCCTGAGTGCCGAACGCAACAGCGCCTCCGCCTGCTGAACGTGAGTTTCATCAAAGTACAGCAGGACATTCCGGCAGAAAATAATATCCATCTGGGGCAGCGGCGCCCCGGCTAGCAAGTTCGCCTGACGGAACACGGCCCTTTCACGGATTTCGGGGTGCAGTTGGAATCCCTCCGGTGTGGAAGTGAAATATCGTTCGCGCACCCGTTCATCGCTGTGGCGGAAAGACCAGTTCCGGTATAGTCCCTGACGGGCGGCATCCAGCGCGGCGGCATTGATGTCCGTTCCAATCAGATTGAGCGTCCAGCGGGACAGATCGGGCAGCAGATCATGCAGGATCATCGCCAGCGAATACGGCTCCTGCCCGGTGGCGCAGCCCGCGCTCCAGATATTCAGGGTATACTGGCCGCTTTCTCGCCGTTCGCGGATTAATTCCGGGAGCAGTTGCCCGGCGAGTAATTGAAAATGCGCCTGATTGCGGAAAAAGTAGGTTTCCCCAATTGCAACGGCATCCACCAATGTTTGCCACTCAGGGGTGGTTTCGGGCGTGGCTTGAAGGCGGCGCAGATAGGCCTCCGGCGCACCCTGTACCAGGCCGGGTAGTGCAGCTTCCAGGCTGGCACGCAGGTGATCGCTGGCAGCCAGCCCAATTCGCTCTTCGATGAGGTGGCTGAGTTGGAAAAGGAGTGTTGTATTCATGCCGGGTGGGAACCAGTTTCCGCATTACGCTTTACGCGCTTCAACCCCGGCCAGTGCCTCCAGCGCCTTCACCAGGGCATGGTTGCCTTCCGCGCCCAACCCTTTCGCTTGCAGCGTTCGATACAGGTTGAAAACCAGGCTGGTGGCGACCAGTGGAGCGCCTAGCTGGTCAGCGGCTTCCAGCGCGAGACGCAGGTCTTTCTGTTGCAGATCAATCGTGAAACCGGGACGCCAGTCGTTGTTAATCACCTGTGGCCCCCGGTTCGCCAGCATCCAGCTGCCCGCCGCGCCGGGGACAACCGCTTCCAGCGTCTTTTCCAGGTCAAGCCCGCCCGCCTGGGCGAACACCAACGCCTCGCTGACTGCCAGCATATTGACGACGACCAGAATCTGGTTGGCGATTTTTACCATCTGTCCGCTGCCAATTGGCCCGACATGCGTGATCGCCTTGCCCATCGCCTGGAAGTAAGGTAGCGCCCGTTCCAACTGGTCGGTCGCGCCCCCCACCATGATACTGAGCGTACCACGCGCCGCGCCCTCACTGCCTCCACTGATGGGCGCGTCCAGCATGGAAACCCCACGAGCGGCCAACTGCTCCGCCATTTCACGGGTAGCCTGCGGGCTGATGGTACTCATGTCAATCACCAGCGACCCGGCTTTTGCGCCGTGAATCACACCCTGTTCGCCCATGATTACGGCCTGTACATCGGGCGTATCGCTGACGCAGGTGATAATGATGTCACTGCGGGCGGCCACATCCGCCGGAGACTCGCCCCGTGCTGCGCCTTCCGCCACGAATTCGTCCATTCGGCTGGCGGTGCGATTCCACACACAGACCTCAACCCCGGCTTTGAGCAGGTTGCGCGTCATACCGCGCCCCATGATGCCTAATCCGATAAACCCGACTCGTTCACTCATTGTTTTTCCTTTGTGTTGTATTCAATAACTCAGGGCGCAATGGATTATATCGCGCCCTGGTGATTCCGCTCTATAGCGGGTTTACGGATTTAAATGATTTGAGCCGTAGCGGGTTTATCCCCCGTTTTGCCGCCGGCTACGCCGCACCGTGAACCACGCCCCCAGACCCAACAGGCCAATACCCAGCGCCAACAGCGGCAGACGCAGCGACTCGGATGTAGATTGGCCGGTTTCCGGCAGTTCGGTGACCTGCGGCGGGAAGGTTGGCAGATCACCGGTTGTTTGCGGAGTCGCCCGGGGCGTTGGCGTGGGAGGTGGAAACAGGGAGAACCCAAAATCATACGTATGATTGTTCATCCCATACAGGTCTGTCGTCAGGCGATAGCGCGGGTAATTGGCCGTCGTCACCAGCGAAGCCGGGTTCGGCACAATCCCGTTCGAGTCGCGCATGTCCATGTCGTTGTTATAGACCGTCGCGTAATAGGGCGTCAGCGGGCCGCCACCGTAGTTAGCAGCCGAATCTAGCCGGATTTCATAAGTGATGTTCGCCAGAATACCGGCAGGTTCGTTCGCCTCGCGCAGGCCGTCCCCGTTGGCGTCATGCCAGGTACGCGGATCTGCCGGGTCAAAGACGTTGCCTTCATTAAAATAATATTCTCCAACCGCATTGGTGACTGTCGTCGCAATCAAGACACCCGTCGCATCGTATAACGACACAGTGACACCGGCCAGCACCATCTCATTCGGGTCCTGCCGTCCATTCTGGTCGAGGTCTTCCCACACGCGATTGCCAATCTCCAATGGCTGCAACCCGCACACAGCTTCGAGGTCGCCCAGGCCGTTCGATTTACCGAACAGACCATCCACCGCGCCGAACTGACTATCAAAAATCCGGTAATCGAGGGCGCGAGTCCGTTCGCCGGGTGCTGCACCACCCACATCATCATTGTTCAGCCAGATCACACCACCGTCGAACAAACGGTTATCCGGGCCGGGAATTTCCGGCAGCGGGTCAAAGACGGTCACGGCTACATCGCCACGCCCCGGTACGACCAGCAAGCCGCCCAGCGTGATTTCGTCGTGACGCTCCGGTTCAACACCATCATAGTTATTATCGTCCTGAAAATAATACTCCCCGCCGACCAGGGCAATATCCGGCCCCTGAGTATTGTTCGCGCCGCCTGTTGTAATTCCGCCACATGTCCCGTTATCCTCCAGCGTCCATGTCCCTGGGGTCAATGGGTCTGTACAGGCGCGTAGAATATCGCCCGCCGCGACACCCTGGTATAGGGACAGACTGGTGAGATCATCCGGGCGTGCCTGCCGCTTGCCGATGCGATCGCCCATCCGGTCACGCATCCCAATAATCATATTGCCGAAGCTGTCAAACACGATATCCGTAATCCAGGGTTCCGGGTAGATGATGTCCCCGCCACCAGCAGCCCCCTGCCAGACGTTTGTCCAGGGGCGCCAGTCCGCAGCACGGTTCGCAAAGCAGGCGGGCGCGGCGTCAGCACAGCGACGCGGATAATCCAGCGCAAAATCCAGTACCTTCTGGAATCCTGTCCCTGGATTAAGGGAGTCTAATTCATAGACAAAGCCGCGCATATCCGCTCGGTTCTGAGTACTTTCCGCCGTACACACCACGCCGACGTAGATATTAAATTCCCTGACACCGATGCCAAAAGGACGCACATCGTTCGGACTCGGACAGGTTAATCCAGGTAGATTACCCTGCGCCAGAGAGTACCGTCTCATCTGAGCAACCGGCGGCACCACACCGGCTTCACCAACTGGGATTTCAATTAATTCACGCTGGAACAAATTCACAACCCATAGAGTCTGGTCATCGGAAGACATTTCAATATCTCCGATGCCAACCTTCCCCACCACCGGCCAGGTATCTGGATCGTACTGCCAGCAACCACCTGGCAGCGCGGTCACACCACAGCTTATGTCACTGGTCGGGTGTGGGTCAGCGCCAGTACTGAAAGCTGCTCCTAAGGTGTTCAAATCCAGAAACAGATTGGCACTGCCCGGCACAGGGCCGTTACGAGCCACTTTGTAAATACCACCTGTGGTTGTCGCGGTACCAGTTGCATTGGGGCCTAACCCGGTATGGCGTTTGATGAATCCAGCCAGGAAATAGGTATCTGTGGAACGATGATACGCCAACCCGAAAGTCGTTCCCACTTCAGAGGCGACAGCCAGATTGGTGTGTGGGTCATCCCCGGAAGCATTATATGGGAAGCCGATAAATACTCCATTGTTGGCAATCGCCGGATTATTGATTTGGTCGCCCAGAACATAGCAGCTTGTCGCCAGGTCAGGAGTCGTCAGATGGCAGAAATCACCCAGTGTGTTGACGCCCAGGTCAACCCCGGCCACTGCCCCGGCACAAGTGACAAACGTCACCGTCGTATCCGACTCAGCACCAAATGGGCCGGAAAACAAATCCGTAGGCACTTCAAATTCGACACGCACCTGGTCGCCATTCGGCACTACCGGGCCAATCACCAGGGTGTAATTGCCGTTGGCATCGGTAACGGCTGTCGCCACAACTGCGCCGGTTTCATCATAGGCCGTGACTGTCACTCCGAGCTCACCAGGTTCACGTTGGTCCTGATTGCCAGAGGCATTATATTCCCGGTATACCGTACCTGTAATCGTACAGGCAGCTAAAGCGGTTGGCATGAAAAACGGGTTCCCCAGGAGGACTACCAGCAGCGCCACAGTCAGCGTCAGCCGCACACCTGTCAGAAGCCATTTCATGTTCATTTGATTTATTGCCATCTATTCGTTACCCCATATCCATAATAACAACATGACAATTGTATTGTTTAGTAACATCACAGGTCTTGCCTCACGGCCTGTTGTATCGCTCTGTTTTTTGTTTTTGCGATTACGAACAGGGGTTCACCAAAGCCGCGCGTTCTTCCAACCCAGATGTATCCGTCGGAGCAAACTCCCTATCTTCCATGATTTTCAAAAACATTGGGTTAATACACTATTATTGCACAGACATGGATTTGCCAAAGTTTGAATTTAGTTGGTATAGTAAATTCCATCTTATTTTAGTTGGATGAGACGTAGAAGCTTTTACTCTTTTGGTCATACTCAACGCACCCCACAAATCATTACATTAGGAGATTTTATGAGAAATTTCTGGCGCCAAATGAGCCTGGTAGGGATTATTGTCCTTATTACGATGGTTTTAGTTTCCGGCCAGGCCAGCCTGCAAGATGAAATCAGCGGTTACCCCCGTGACGAGGCCTTTGAACTGGAACTCATTACCCAACTCAACCAACGTCGCATCCGCGATGGCCGTGTCCCACTAGCCCGCAACGCCGACCTGGACTACCTGGCATTTATCCAGGCGGAGTATATGACGCAGTATATGCCCTTCACACAAGTTGACGCCAAGACATTCGATTATCATATTGATGCCTTTGGAGAAGATGTCAAGCGCCGTGCGGATTTCATTGGCTGGCCGGCGTATGGCATTCCGGGTCAGACTTATGTCTCCGAAATCGCGGCATATTATCCTTCAGTGGATGCGATGATGGATTTCTGGAACAGCAGCCTGGAACATCGTACTAGCATTTACCAATATGGCTACCGGGAAGTTGGCGTGGCGGTATTACGCTACCGAGACTGGCGACTGGCGTATGTTGTCTTCGGCGGGCGTCCCGCTGTGCTGCCGGTTCTGTACTGGCCGGATCGTAACATGCTGTTCCTCACGGCTGACCAATCCCCGTTCCCGGAGCGTTTCGTCCCGGCGCAAGTACAGATTTACAACGACCAGGGTATCCGGTTGCATGACAATGAATGGCTGGTATGGACTCCCCGGATGCCACTCCCGGCAGGGGCAACCAATAACATCACCGTGGTCTATACCAACGGCAACAGCGAAGTTGTGACGGACGTAGACCTGAGTCAAGCGCGGGTGTTCCCGTCTGAGCCGCTGGTGATAGCGACGGCTGCCCCGACCCAGCGGCCACTGCCAACCATTGTTCGGCCCACGCTAACGCCCACCGTGCCGCCCCCTACTCCTACCGCAACGATGCCCCCAGTAACCGGTATATATGATATGCGGGTAGAATACAATGGGCAGAGTCTGACGATTGTGAATCAATCCGGCCATCCGCTTGATATTGAGCCGCTGGCGCTGTTCATTCCCAATTTGAACACGGTTCTTGACTCCGACTGGCTGGGGCTCTACTCGGAAACTTCCCTTACCAATTTTCCGTCCGGGTACTGTATCCAAGTCTGGTCATATGAGGCCAGTTACTACGCGCCACCGATGCCGGACGACTGTGTGCTGCGGGCTTCCGGGCGCAGTATCGTCCGCCTGAACCAGCGTTTTTGGTTATCCGGCGAATTTGAAATGCGCTACGGGGAGAAGCTGATCGCCAGTTGCCGAGCATCGGCGGGCGTGTGTGCCTTCGACATCCCGAAAGAGTAGCGAGGGAGAGCGAATAGCAGATTGAGGAGGGTATACCACCCTCCTTTTTGATTTCCGGGCAGATTGAGTGATTATGCTGACACACTGCGCTCCGAGTATCATGCAGAGAAACCCCTCAATCAGACGTACAAGACCTGTAAACACATAACGTAGATTATTTCGCATCGATCATTTGCTCAACACGAGCAAAAACAGCGCGGGTTTCCTGTTGGTGCTGCTCCTTGGTCTTGGAGTCGAAAAATGCCCAAGCGTCGTTATCGACTAGCATCATGACCTTGAGCAAGGGAAGTAGTGAAGGCGATACATAGCGATGGATTTCATCATCCGAGAGGGGCGCGGCCTGCGGCCATTCGTTGAGGGCGTTAATGGACATATGCAGAAGCACGCCTTTGATAACCAGCGCGGCAGGGGTGTCCTCCCCAAACAGACGGTCAATACCCGCCAATATCGCCGGAAGTTTACTATTATCCTGGCAAGCTGCCGGGGTAACTGCTGAATCGGTTAGTATAAACCACGGGGATATGGTTTCTGAGCAAGCTGCTGTCACTGGAAATCCAACAGTAGGGAGTGCTTTACCGGTCAAGGCCGCCGAGCGAAAGCCATGAATCTGATCACGCTGGCCGGGCTGTACTTCCTTTGCAACGTCATGATACAGCACAATCCACTCCATAAGCCGCTGTTGATCAGGCGAGGCAACCTGGTACTCTGGGCAGAGGAGGAGAGCGGCCAGCACGCTGGTCACGTGAATCAGGGTGGTCTGGTTAGCATAAGAGGCCATTTTCAGCCAACCAGGAACAACCTGTTCAATGATTTTCATCTCGGACGGTGTGTAGAAGGAGCGAACATGTTCAATGAACTGCGGCCAAGCGGTGATCTTATCTGCCTGGGCATTTTCGGCCAGTGTGCGAATAAAATACATCAGGTGTGGCAGATGGGATTCTAACTCCGGTATCATGCGCGGATTCCAGTTTGTTGTGAATGAAAGATAGGTAATGGCTCTCTGTTCCGCAGTATAGCAGAAATGGCATTCCTATGACCCTCTAATTTCTGGTTGACCTGACCCCACCCCATGCTATAATGACGAAAGGATGCCCCCGTAACTCAGTGGCTAGAGTCTCCGCGTCCTAAGCGGGTGGTCGCAGGTTCGAGTCCTGCCGGGGGCAAGTTTTACAAACCAGCATTGCGGCTGGTTTTTTGATTCCCGGTGTGGGCCGATATTGGGCTTAAGTCCATCCACTGGAAAAAAGGAAGTAAAATCGCTTATAACGAAAGGAGGTAACTTAATCAGAGAGGGAATCATGCTTCGACTGGGGACAACGTTTATCCGTATCGCAAACCTGGAACAACAACTCGACTTTTACCAGCAGGTGATCGGTCTGCAAGTGCATCGCCAGGAGGGGAACACCGTTTTCCTGGGTGTGGGCGGCAATGACCTGTTGGGACTCATCCATACCCCGAACGGGAAGCGCCTGCACGGTCAGAACGGGCTATACCATTTCGCACTGCTGCTGCCGTCACGCCGCCACCTGGCGCTGACACTACGCCACTTCATCGAGACACAAACTCCATTGCAAGGGTTAAGCGACCATATCGTCAGCGAGGCGATTTACCTGGGCGACCCGGAAGGCAACGGAATCGAGATTTATGCGGATCGTCCGCGTGAACGCTGGCATCAAAACGGGGAGTTCCACATGGCGACACTGCCAATCAACGTGCCTGACCTGCTGCGCGAGGCAGAAGGCGCGGACATCTCGGCGCACCAACTCCCATCAGGAACGATCATGGGACACATGCACCTGCACGTCAACGCCCTGGCGGAAGCCGCCGCCTTTTACCAGGAGACACTGGGCATGGCAATGATGATGCACATACCCACCGCTGGATTTCTGTCCTATGAGGGGTATCACCACCACCTGGGAATCAACACCTGGGCGGGACGCACGCAGCGGGCGGATGACGCGCTAGGGCTGGCCTATTTCACTGTGATTCTGCCGGAAGAAGAACTGGTGCAACTCCCCCCCCAATTCACCGCGAACGCCCGCCAGCAGGACGGCGGATGGATGATCGCCGACCCTTCGCTGAACCAGGTTTTCGTGACCGCGGCGAGTTAAGAAAAAGACAAAACGGGTAGAAGGGCCTTGCGGTTTTTCTGCCCGCCTAACTTTCGTTTCCCCCCTCCCTCACTCTAAGTGAGCCTGACCTAAGAAACCAGTTCCATCTTGCCAAAGAGCGTCAAACACTCCTACGATGTGAACAATACAGAGGGAGATTGACTGCTTACATGACAGAACTCACCAACGATCAGGCTCGTCAAGGGGTGCGCCGGGTGTTATTGATTACACTCGGTCTGAACCTGGGAGTCGCTATCAGCAAGATCATCATCGGCCTGTGGAGTGGAGCGCTGGCGATCACCGCTGACGGCTTTCACTCGACGATTGATGGCTCCTCGAATGTGATCGCGCTGTTCGCCAACCGGCTCGCCAACCGCCCGCCGGATGATGACCACCCCTACGGACACCGCCGTTTCGAGACACTGGCCGCGCTGGGGATTGGCGCGTTTTTGCTGGTTACCGCCTGGGAGATTACCAGCGGCGCACTGGAACGTCTGAGCGGAGGGGGCGAAGCGCCGGTCATGACGCCGCTGGCCTTCGCCGTGATGCTGGGAACATTGGCGGTCAATATTTTTGTCAACCGTTACGAGACACAAGCCGGACGCCGTTACCATTCAGAATTGCTGCTGGCTGACGCGGCCCATACTCGCGCTGACATCGGTATAACGCTTTCTGTCCTGGTGAGCATGACGCTGATCGCCCTGTTCGGCTGGGTTTGGGCTGATACCGTCGCCGCGCTCGTGATTGTGGTTCTGATTCTACGAACGGCGTGGGAGGTGTTGCGGCAGACCGGCAGCGTGCTGGTGGATACTGCCCCAATTCCGCCGGGCGTCCTGACAGATTGGGTATCGGAGGCCATTCCCACCGGACAGGTGATCCGCGCCCGCAGCCGGGGGCCTGCCGATGCGACTTATGTGGATATTGATGTCGAAATCGCGCCGGAAGTCACCGCCGACCATACCGCCGCGATTACCAGCGCTATTCGGGAGCGCCTGAATGAAGCCATCCCCGGACTTGAGGAAGTGGAAGTGCATTTCGTTCCTACCGCCGACGCCGAACCGGATTACGCGCTCCGCGCCCGCGCCTGTGCCGATGGTCTGGGACTAGCAGTCCATGAAGTACGGGTGTGCGACGGCGCCACCGGCAAACACCTGGAGATGCACGTCGAAGTGCATCCGGGACAAACGCTGGCCGCCGCCCATGAGCAGGTGAGCCGTCTGGAAGAACAGATTCGCGCCTATGTGCCGGAGATCACTGAGATTGTCACCCATATCGAACCGGCGCTGTCACCCGCCCAACGCCCCACCACACCGAACGAATCGGAAACACTACGCAAGCAGGCTCGGAAACTGCTGACCGCCGCTTTCCCGCGTGCTGGGTGGCATCACCTTGACGTGTACCCAGTGGATGACGGCTACGCGCTGACGATGCACGTCACGCTCCCGGCAGACATCACGGTTGAGGCGGCGCATACGCTGGCGGAGAACGCCGAGCTACGGCTGCGGGCGGATATGCCCCAACTGGAGCGCGTCACCATCCACACCGAGCCGGGGGAATAGGGCAGAACTATCCGGCAAGATATTTCAGGCCTGCTAAAACGATTCCAGATTTTGGGCATTTTGTGCCATCCATGCCGGGCGTTTTGTTGCATAACGCACCGGTTTTGCCGCTTATTGCCCCATGAAATACTGGTCAAGCCAAACAAGTGAGAGGAAAAACGCGGTGTTTTTGCCGCATGTGTGATTTTTGCTTCCATTGCCACGATTGCTGCAAGGGGCGTTGTCAGCTGTCAGTTTTGAGTGGTCGGTAAAAGCAGTAAGACATGGTTCTCAGTCATCAGGGGTCGGTTCTCAGTGGGTGGTAGGTACGGTTGTTTGATAGCCCCACCATACCACAAAAACGGCGGTAGATGGGGGACATTTGTTCAAACATTTGCTCAAAAATGATAGGGGGTTATCCGCCAAACAGCCATGCTGAGGTGTAAGTATCCAATCCCCTATGTTTTAGGCGGTGCGCCATTTCGTTAAGCATGGTATGGTGCGGGAAAAAGTGAAGGTGAGGATGATGAAGAAAATTACACGGTTGTTCAATAATCTTACAGATCGTCAGGTACTCTATCTGCTGGTAGTAATCGTTGTCATCAGCAGTGTTTGGTCTGCAATCTTGAACCTGACAAGTCCTCAACCAGATTTTCAAGCCTGGGGTGAAGGCTGGTTGCAAAATTTCAGCACGGAGATGATGGGAGCAATTTCAACCTATTTCCTCTTTACGCTGATTATTGGGAAACGCGAAGAAAAAGAGCGTCTATTTATTCAATTACGAAGTAAGGATAGTGCAACGGCAAGTAATGCCCTGAATGAATTGCAAATAAAGGTTTGGCTGTATGATGGGTCACTACAAGGAGCAGATTTGGAAGGAGTCACATTACCTGCTGCTTCTTTGCGACACGCCAATCTTGCGGGTTCATCGCTAAAGTATGCTAATTTAGAGAACGCCGATTTAATGTCGGCGAACCTTTCAGGGGCAAATTTATGGAATGCTGGCCTAGCTGGTGCAAACTTGGAAGATGCACTTCTCACATCAGCATGGCTACATAACGCCTTGCTACAAGAGGCATCATTAAGAAAAGCTGTACTATTTAAGGCAGATTTAACGCAGGCAAACCTGACTAACGCAGATTTGAGATTCGCAAATTTGAACAGTGCTTTTCTGCAAAAAGCCAACCTTGAGGGTACAGCATTACAGCATACCAATCTTGTGAGCGCAAATATGCGGCAAGCAATTCTCAAGGGGGCAGATCTATACTATGCAGATTTAAGAGATACACTATTAGAAGAAGCCAAATTTGATGAACGGACTACACTACCCGATGGTACCCAATGGGAACCTGATACAGACATGACCCGCTTCACCAATCCGTATCACCTGAACTTCTGGCAATGCCCAACTTCCCGCAATCCCGTTGATATAAGCGGTCTGATATAACCAAAGGCTTCTGGTAGATAATCGGTAACGCCAACCCCATCGGGCGTATGTACGACAAAAACCGCCTGGAACAAAATAAGGTCGGGAGTCGTCTATTGACCAGAAAGGCGATTTCCCGATTCGTGACGATAGTAGATTGAGGAACGTATGATGGTTGATCCGATCAATCCCATAGGCATCCTGATTCGGTTACTATTTTTTCTGTTGATGTTCCTCGGTGTCAGCCGAACCGTCACTCAACCTACTCCACCATCATCCCCGAATGGCGGCACAAGCCGCAGTTATACCCTGATCGACTCCGTTGAGACTCAGGTCATGGAATCCTATCCCTACCAGGTGCGCCTGGTGGTCAGCGGCCAGCAGCCCGACGGTTGTGATTTCCCGGTGATGGTGGAGCAGTGGCGTGACGGGGATACGTTTTATGTGGAAATCTACCGGAACATCCCGGTAGGCGTGATGTGTCCAATGGTGCTGCTGCCCTACAGTGCGCAAATCCCCCTGATGGAAACCCTCAAATCCGGCCAGTACACGATCAACATCAACGGCACGATAGTGGAACTCGACCTGTAGACGGATTAGATATTTGCTTGGTGAGAATAGGAGAAACCATGTACGCAACAACCCGACTGAAGGTGATTTTTGTCAGCTTCTTATTGGCACTACTGGTTGTCCCGGCGGCCTTCGCTCAGGATAACAGCAGCAGCAGCGTCAGCCTGACCATTTACAATCAGGGGACGGCGCTAGTACAAGACCGGCGGTCATTCGACTTGCAGTCCGGCTCAAACACCCTTGATTTTACCGATGTAGCCGCCACGATTGACTCGACTTCGGTCAATTTCAGATCCCTCACTGACCCGGAAGGCACCCAGGTGCTGGAACAGAATTATATCTATGACCTGGTAGGGAGCGGCGCACTGTTGGAACGCTACCTGGACGAAACCATCAATGTCACTACTGACGATGGCGACCAGTTCACCGGGCAGCTTCTCAGCGGGCGTGGTGGCGAGGTGATTCTGCGCCACGAGGACGGGCAGGTGTTCGTTATCCAGTTGAGTAAAATCCGCGATCTGCGCTTCCCGGCGCTGCCAGATGGCCTCATTACCCGGCCTACGCTGCGCTGGCTGCTCAACAGCGCCCAGACCGGGTCGCAGCAGGTCGAACTCACCTATCTGGCGGGTGGTATGAACTGGTCGGCAGACTACAATGTGCTGCTTGCCACCGACAACGCCGCCCTGGATATGACCGGGTGGGTGACGCTGACCAACACCAGCGGCGCAACCTTCAACGATGCCCAGGTCAAACTGGTGGCCGGGGATGTCAATCGCCTGCCTGTGCCAACTGATCGCGGTTTCTATGAGGACGAGTTCATGCTGGCGGCTCCGGCGGTGGGAGAAAGCAATGTAGCGCAGCGTGATTTCTTCGAGTATCAACTGTATGAAATTAACCGCCCGGTGACGGTGGCGGACAACGAAACCAAGCAGGTTGAGTTTGTGACGGCGGCGGGTATCCCGGCGACTACATTCTACGTTTATGATGGCAGCGGCCCATTCTATGGGTACTATGGCCCGAATACCGATCCTGGCTACGGGATTACCGGCATCACGGATGTGCAGAACTGGCTGGAGTTTTCCACTGGCGATGACGGTGGCCTGGGCGCAGACCTGCCCGCCGGGCGGATTCGGGTCTACCAGGAAGATACGGATGGCTCGGCACTACTGATCGGTGAAAACCAGATTGACCACACCCCAAAAGGCGAGGACATACAGATTTACCTGGGGAACGCTTTCGACCTGGTGGGGGAACGCAAGCAGACCACCTTCAATATCCTCAGCCGCACCGTGCTGGAAGAGTCCTATGAAATCCGCATCCGCAACCGCAAGGACAGTGACACCGTGCAGGTGCGCGTACCGGAGCATCTGTTCCGTTGGAGCAACTGGGCAATCCTGAACGCCTCCGCTGATTACACGCAGTTGGACTCCGCCACGATTGAGTTCCGGGTGGACGTGCCACCGGGTGGCGAAACGGTTATCACCTATACCGTGCGCTATAGTTGGCCGGGGTAGCTCCCTACAATCACCGCATACATACTGGCAATTACCCCACTTTTAGGGGTAATTGTCGTTTTAAAGGCCGTATACTGAAGATAGCGGTATTTGTGAGCAGGAGTTTTTGATGTCTCAATCACACGCCTATAACCCTATCAGCCTGGCGATTTACAACCAGGGTACATCCCTTGTGCGGGAACGCCGCATGGTTGACCTGCAATCCGGCCTGAATACGCTTGATTTTACTGATGTAGCTGCCCACATTGACGCGACTTCCGTCACCCTCGTCTCGATCACCGACCCAACAGGAACGATAGTGCTAGAGCAAACCTTTTTGTACGATCTGGTGAGCGGATTGGCACTGCTCAAACGCTATTTAGAGCAAACCATTGAGATCACAGTGGAGGACGGCACGCGCTTTGTCGGCCAGTTGTTGAGCCTGCCGGATGACCAACTGCGCCGCCTGGGGATGGGCGATGGGTCGCTCATCCTGCGCCAGAGTGACGGCCAGATTGCTTATATTCAGGTGAGCAAAATCCGTGATATGCGCTTCCCGGCGCTGCCGGATGGCCTGATGATTCGCCCCACGCTGCGCTGGCTACTACAAAGCACCCGCGCCGGTTCGCAGGAAGTCGAACTGACATACCTCACCGATGGGCTGAACTGGACAGCCGACTATAACCTGCTGCTGGCAGTAGATAACCAGGCACTCGATTTCAGTGGGTGGGTCACTTTCACCAACACCAGCGGCGGCACATTTGCGGAGGCCCAGGTCAAGCTAGTTGCCGGGGATGTCAAGCGACTGCCAAAGCCTAAAAGTTATACCAGTGAGCGGTTAGGATTAGTGATGGCTGCTGGCGGCGCACCGAGACCTCAGGTCGAGCAGCATGAATTCTTTGAGTATCAACTGTACGAAATCAAACGCCCGGTGACGCTGGCGCATAACGAAACCAAGCAGGTCGAGTTCCTCACCAAACACGGTGTCCCCGCCCATACGTTTTATGTCTATGAAGGTTCACAGTCAGTGCATGGGCGAGAGCGTCACCCGCTGATAGAGCAGCACTACGGGCAGGCCAACATCACCCATGTACAGACCTGGCTCGAATTCAGCACCGGGGCAGAAGCAGGGTTGGATGCCGACCTGCCCGAAGGCCGGATGCGTGTTTATCAGCAGGACAGTGACGGCGCGGCGATTCTGATTGGCGAAAACCAGGCGAAACACACGCCAAAAGGTGAAACCGTCTCATTTGAACTCGGCAAAGCCTTCGACCTGGTCGGGGAGCGTCACCAGATGAACTTTCGCAAGCCGCAGAAAAACAGCGTGGAAGAAACCTACGAGATTCGTCTGCGTAACCGTAAGGATACTGACACGGTGGAGGTGCGCGTGCCGGAAAACCTGTTTCGTTGGAGCAATTGGGAAATCATCGAAGCCTCGCACGCCTATACCCGACTGGATGTGCAAACCATCGAGTTCCGTGTGGATGTGCCGCCCGGCAGGAGGACAGTCATCACCTACACCGTACGCTATAGCTGGCCGGGATAGGCAAGGGGGTTGTTCCCAGTTGGCGTCTACGAGAAACCACTATAGGATACATTGCACCTTTATGCCGAGCGCGATTTTCCAGAACAAAGGGCATTTCTATGACCGCTAACTCCCGCCTGAATCAACCAGGGCTGCACCTTACGCTACTGTTCGCCTGTATCCTCCTCGGCCTGTTCCTGCGGTTGGCATTTGTGCAGCAGTGGAACCACACGCACCCGGATACGCCGACGCGGTTGGTAGGCGATGAACCCGGTTACGATAATACTGCGCGTGAACTGCTGGCCGGTTACGGCTTTACGTGGCCGGGGCGCGTGCCGCTTTACCCAGTGTGGCTGGCTGTGGTGTATCAGGTGGGAGACGGTTCTCTAAATTTTGCGGGTTATGCCCAGGCACTGCTGGGGGTGCTGGTGATTCCGCTCACCTATACGCTGGGTCGCCGGATGCTAGGCGGCTTGACCGGGCTTCTTGCGGCCTTATTTGCTGCCATTAGCTATGTACTGATCTCCCAACCCACCGTCATATTGAGTGAAAATCTGTATGTCCCGGTACTTCTCCTGGCGATGATTACTCTATGGGATGCCGTGCAAAAACCAACCAGACGGCGGGTAATTCTGGCCGGTATGGTGTTGGGGATCGCTAATCTGATACGACCGACACTTCTGTTCTTCCCGTTTGCTTTTATCTTGCTGATGTGGTTTGTGGAAGACTGGCGCAAAGCGGTTCGTCATGGCCTAATTTACCTCACGGCCTCAATCATAGTGGTGACACCGTGGGTTGTGCATAATTATGCGCGTTACCAGGCCATTTTCGCCCTGCAAACCAGCAACGCGATTCTGTGGCAGGGCAGCCCGGAATATTATCATCTCATCCGGGACGAGGGATATACCTACATGCAGGTCTGGGGGGATGTGCTGTATGGCCCCGGCTGGCAGGAACATGACCCAACCAGCGTGGCGGGGGATCGCTACTGGACACAGCGTGCTATTGATTCCATCCTGAGCGAACCCATAACGTATCTCCGTTATGCAGCGGAAAAAGTAGTGACCTTCTGGGTGGGTGATCCCAATGCGGATTGGAACAACACCTTTATTTTTAATTACCAGGCGCTGCTGGACATCGGTTTTCCCCCAACGAGTGCCACACAATACATGATTGCCCTGATGCTGCCCATCCTGGCGCTGCTGGCGGTATTCGTTTTACGGGAGCAGTGGCGTGTGCTGCTCCCGGTATTTGCCATGCTGGTTTATTTCACGGTGCTGCACGCCGCCACCCATGCCGAAGCACGGCTGAGTCTGCCACTGCAACCCTTCCTGCTGATTCTGATCGCCGGGGCGGTGGTATGGCTTTTTGCCCGGCAAAGTGTCCGCCAGGATCATTCTCTATAACGACATGTCACCACGCCAGCAGCGCCGGTAAGGAAGAATCCTTATGGAGAAACGCCCCAAATGATACCTTCGCCATTCGTGCGCAAAGAGACGAGATATTTGCCATCGGGTGAGAACTCGACCTTATTGATAAAACTATAATCTTGCACTGTGCCAGCAGATTCACCCGTCCAAAATCTATAGATGGCATCCTCCCATGTCAGACTCTCAGCCTGAATGAGCGTGTCGTAGTCATAGAAGCCTACCATCATGGCCGACTGATATGCATTGGGGCCTGAAAATGGGTCAACACCGCTGACTGCCATGAGTCCACTGCCATCAGGAGCAAAAACAGGTTGAGTCGCCACAGGAAAATCAAGCCACATTACCTGTTTCCCTGTAAGGACATCCGTGAAAACTACTCCCCTGCTCAGATACCCAGGTTCGATACCCAAGCTAATAATCATGCGGCCATCAGTGGTAAACCCAACTACTTCACGGGTATCAATGGGGGATGTTATTTCACCGGTTTCACGGTCAATGATTCCTGTGTATTCAGTGTACAATCCCGAATAAATCACATAACGGTTATCAGAGCTAAAGATGGGCGATGGAATGCCACAAACGTAATCGCAATCTTCCAATTCCTCATAATAATACGTCTCAATGACTGCTTCGGTCAAAGCGTCAACTATACGAATCTCGCCCTTAAAAGCGGATGCCCGTAACGTATAATCCGCATTGAATCCCGAAATGCCTGACAATTCTCGGACTGGCTTCAGCGTCGCGAAATCATAGATTGCTATGGTATGGGGTGTGGTATGTAAGGCGAATTGGTCGCCATCGGGCAAGAACTTGATGCTGTCAATGCCACAGTACCAATTTGAGCAATTGTCAGGATGCTCAATCTCAATCACTCGTGGTTCAGCCATAAAATCTGACACTGTATAAAGGACCAGCCTATAGTGATCGGCTACAAGAAAGGTACTGCCATCGGGCGACCAGGCAAAATCATGAACGGAGTGAATATCTATCAATGGCTCTAGTTGTTCGAGGTTATCAAAAGCGATAATTTGCGGATTTTTTAGGGAGCCAGAAACAGAAAGATGGGGTTTATCCTGGGCTGAAATCGAATGGCTAAACATAATACCCAACAATAGCGACAGTACTATTTTAGGAATCATGAATTGCTTGCCCAGTTAGTAGGGACGACATATGCCGTCCCTTTTTCGATTTATTGGAAAACTATCGCTATTCCCGGCGAACACACCCATAACGGCATGTTACCATGCCAGCAGCGCCGGTTCCTCCAGAATCACGCGCAGGTCTTGCAGGAAGTTGGCCGCCAGCGCCCCATCCACAACGCGATGATCGGCGGATAGCGTGATTGTCATCAGCGAGCGCAGGACGGGCTGGCCGTTCTCGTCGGGGACGAACTGCTGCATCGTCCGACTGACCGCCAGAATTGCCACCTGCGGCGGGTTAATAATCGCCGTGAAACGGTCTACACCGAACATCCCCAGGTTGCTCACCGTGAAGGTGCCATCCACCATATCATTGACCTGAAGCGTATTGTTCCGCGCCCGGCCCGCCAATGCATCCACCTGCCTCTGAATTTCGTTGAGGCGCAGCGCGTCGGCGTGATGAATCACCGGCACAATCAATCCGGCGTCCAATGCAACTGCCATTCCAATGTTAGCGGACGGCCACAGGGCGATGTCGTCGCCATCCAGCGTGGCATTCAGCCAGGGATGCCGCAGCAGGGTGAGGGCGCAGGCTTTAATGACGATGGCCGTCACCGAGAGCTTTTCATTACGGGCTTTCAGAGTCTGGCGCAGCCGTTCAATGCCGGTCATGTCAATCTGGGCATCAAAAAAGATGTGCGGTGCGGTCTGGAAACTCTTTTGCAGCCGGGTCGCAATTGTGCGACGCATCCCTTCCAACTTGACGATCTGCGGCGTATCCGCCCCAACAACAGTAGGCTGCGGCGCGGCAGGAAGCGGTGCCGGTTTTGCCAGCGCCGCCTGGACATCCGTCGCCTGAACCCGACCATGCGGCCCGCTCCCGGCTACGGTTGCCAGGTCGAAATTATTCTGCTCCGCCAGATGCCGGGCAGCCGGTGTAGCGCGGACTTTCCCCGCAACCCCGGCGGGGGCGCTCATGGCGGCCTCGACATCCCGGCGCATGATGCGCTGATTCGGCCCCGTGCCTTGCACACCGCTCAAATCCACATGGGCGGATACTGCGACGCGCTGCGCTACCGGACTCGCGGCCACGTCCCGCGCGGCGACTACCGGAGCGGACTCCGCCGCTACAGGGGCGGTAGTCGCGGCTAGGGCGGCAGCCTTCGCCGCCGGGAGCATCGCCGGGCGCTCTTCACCGGGTCGCAGCAAATAAGCGATGACTTCCGTCACCGGGACGGTTGCCCCTTCGGGATAAAGCAGGCCAAACACCGTACCGTCCTCCGGCGCCTCGACCTCCATATTCACTTTATCGGTGGTGACTTCGCAAACGGGATCGCCAGCGCGAACACCGTCGCCGTCCTGCTTGAGCCACTTCACGATTTCAGCAGTTTCCAGCGTAAACCCAAATTTGGGCAGGATAATCTCTACAGGCATAATGTCTATCCTGAGGCTACCAGCCTTAATGACTTAGAATTCGTTACGTGCCAGCTTGCGGGCATCACGCACAATGTCCTCAACCTGCGGCACGGTATGGTATTCCAGCTCACGGTTATACGGGATGGGGATGTCCAGCGCACCCAGGCGGCGTACCGGCGCTTCCAGGTAATCAAACGCTTCGCTGGAAGCGATCCGCGCCACGACTTCACCGCCGAAACCACCTACTTCGACGGCCTCATGCACCACCAACACTCGCCCGGTCTTTTTGACCGATTCGATAATCGGCGCTTCGTCCAGCGGCTTAAGGGTGCGCGGGTCTACGATTTCGAGTTCGATCCCCTCTTTCGCAAGTTCCTCGGCAGCTTGCAGCGCCCGGACGACCATGATTGAAGTCGCCACAACGGTCACATGCTGGCCTTCGCGCACCACGCGTGTCTGACTCAGCGGCACGCGGTAGGCTTCCTCCGGGACATCGCCCTTGGTCTTGTAGAGGAGTTTATGCTCCACGAAAATCACCGGGTTATTATCGTCAATCGCCGCCAGCAGTAGCCCTTTGGCATCATAGGGCGTGCTGGGCATAACAACTTTCAACCCGGGTACATGCACAAACCAGTTTTCCAGGCTTTCGCTGTGCTGGGCGGCAGCGCCGGTACCCGAACCACCCGGCGTCCGTAGAACCATCGGCACACTGGCTTTGCCGCCGAACATGAACCGCACTTTGGCGGCCTGCAAAACCAACTGTTCCATGCTCAACGTGATGAAATCCATGAACTGAATCTCGCCTACCGGACGCATCCCGGTGAGCGCCGCGCCGATGCACGCCCCGGCAATCCCCGCCTCGGAAATGGGGGTATCAATCACTCGTTCCTCGCCAAATTCGTCAAGCAGTCCGGCACTGACGCCAAATGCGCCGCCGTATACGCCGATGTCCTCCCCGATGATGAACACGCCGGGATCGGCAGTCATCGCCTGGCGCAGTCCTTCGCGGAGCGCCTCCGCATACGTTAACTCACGCATAGACGCCCTCCAGAATAGAACTGATTTCGGGTGATGGACTTTGATCGCTGAATTCGACGGCCTGATCTATCGTGGCAAGCGCCGTATCGCGCATCGCCTGGGATTCTTCCTCAGTGATGACGCCGGAGGCCACCAGCAGCGCGGAAAAGCGCATAATCGCATCACGCTCGTCAATCCACTCATTGACCTCGTCGCGCGTGCGGTAGGCCTGACGGTCACTCTTGGAGTGGCCTTTGTAGCGGTAGGTCTTGGCTTCAACCAGAGATGGGCCTTCGCCGCGCCGGGCGCGTTCCGCCGCTTCTTGAATCGCCAGGTAAACCGCCAACGGCTCGTTGCCATCCACCGTCACGCCGGGGATGTTATAAGCCACTGCCCGCTGGCTGATGTCGGGGATGTTGAAGGCCTTCTCAAACGGCATAGACATCGCGTACTGGTTGTTCTCGCACAGGTACACCACCGGGAGCTTCCAGATCGAGGCCATGTTAAGCGACTCGTGGAACGCGCCTTCATTGGCCGCACCGTCGCCAAAAATCACGAGACAGACCTGATCCGTCTTGCGGATTTTGATACTCAGGCCAACGCCCACCGCGATAGGGATACCCCCAGCCACGATCCCGTTCGCGCCCAGGTTATTCGCGTCCACATCGGCGATGTGCATACTGCCGCCGCGTCCCCGGCAGAATCCGGCTTCCTTGCCCATGAACTCGGCCATCATGCGGTTGACATCCGACCCCCAACTCAGACAGTGGCCGTGACCGCGATGGTGGTTGAGCAGGTAATCCCCTTTCTGCATGGCATGAGTCGCACCGACAGCGGTGGCCTCCTGTCCAATCGAAAGGTGCATGGTTCCATGTACGCGACCCAGCGCATAAAGCTGCTCAGCGCGTTCCTCAAAAGCGCGAATGATGTGCATCTTTTGGAGCAGTTCCTTGAGGAACTCCGGCCCAAGTGATTCGACTACTTCATGATAGCGTTCGATGGCTTCAGGAAGCAGATGATGATCTTTGACCATGTTGATAAATCCTCAATTATGAATTTCGTCCCCCATCAACCAGACGGCGCAGCGCTATCCGGGGGGATTCAAAGGCAGTTTACTGAAGAAACGATCAAATGCGAATTCAACCGACTCGCCGCGCGTCAGAATGCGATGCAGCGTGACCAGCAGTGGCAGCGCATCCGACGCGATTTTCCCGCGCTTCATCATGGCGTCCACAGCGGGCATAATGGAGAGTACCGCGTCCACACCTTCAATCGTTTCGTTGGGCATTTCCTCGACGGCATCGGTGTACGTCCGCCCCAGGCCGATGAGCCGCCCCATGCGGGAATTACGCCCGCCCTGGGTGGTCACGTACAGGTCGCCCGCGCCCGGTAGTCCGAAGACGGTATCCAGACCGCCGCCCAGAAGCTGCACCAGGTAAGCGGTTTCCGCCAGCCCTTGCGCGAAGATCGCCGCCGCGTAGTTGTGCATCTTGGCGCTGGCCGGGTCGGGGGCGTGGCTTTCCTGCTTTTCCAGCACACCGGCAGCCAGGCCAACCGCGAGCGCGTAGGGATTCTTCATCGCCACGCAGATTTCGACACCGATCAGGTCGGTGGATGTCCAGATGTGATAGTAGTCGGTACTGAAATAGGAGCGCAGCCGGGGGAGAATCTCGGCGTTGCGGGAGACAAACACGACGCTGGTCTGGTGGCGGGCCGCCAGTTCCCCGGCGATAGATGGCCCACCCACCGCCGCATAATCCACTTTGTCGCGGATGTCTGCCGGGAGGTTAGCGGCCAGCACATCCGGCAGAATCTGGAGTTCACCGGCGTCCGTGCTTTCCAGCCCTTTCGTCACCATCATAATGATCTGGCCGGGCTTCAGGTGCGGGCCAATCGCCTCAGCCGCCCAGTGAACACCGCGCGAATTGACGCCGAGTAGAACGACATCCGCGCCTTGCATCGCGGTTCCGACCTCCGTATAGGAATAAGGAACAACTGCCTCATGAATGGCACGCTTCAAGCGAGGATGGAAACGCTTTTCGCGGCAGCTTTGGATGATATCCTCATCCAGATGCGTCCCGACCAAGCGCACGGTATGGCCGTTATCTGCAACCGGATAAGTGATGGCTGTCCCCATGACACCCGCACCCACAACCACAATTGTTGCCATATCCGTCTTGCCTCACTGTGTATTTTAAGTGAAAATAGTTTCACAAATGTGCAACGTCTTCACATTTTACCAAATTGTAAAGAGCAGAGAATAGGTTGTCAAGGAAACCACCCCGATTCAGACCTGACGTTTGGCACGCACCACCGCGCGAATCATCACCGATGTTGGATTCCGCGCTCAGTAGATGGATCGCTCACAAACGCGGCGTGCGCGGTAGAATACCGGGAAGATAGGGGAAAAAGAGGTAATTAAGGAGGCATTCTATGAAAGCGGCGCGTTTACATGGCCCACGCGACATCCGCGTGGAAGAAGTCGAGCATCCCGCAGCACCCGGTACCGGGGATATTCTGCTGCGGGTGAAAGCGGTCGGTATCTGCGGCTCTGATCTGCATATGTACCTCGATGGGCGTATCGGGGACACCGAATTTTTATCACCGATGGTAATCGGTCACGAATTTATGGGGGAAGTAGTCGAAGTCGGCGAAGGTTCGCTGGATGGCAACGGCCAACCGTTACAGGTCGGGCAGCGTGTGGCTGTGGATCCCAACACGCCCTGTCTCCACTGCGAAATGTGCGAAAAAGGCCATCCGAACCTCTGCCCCAATCATACGTTTTACGGCGGCTACCCAACGGACGGGGCGCTGCAAGAATGTATGATTGTCCATGCCCGAAATTGCTTCCCGATTCCCGATAGCATCAGCGATGGCGCGGGGACTCTACTGGAAACGCTGGGGGTGTCCATTCACGCGGTTGACCTGGGTAAGCTGCGGGTTGCCAACAGTGTCGCCGTCATCGGGTGTGGCCCGGTGGGACTACTCATTCTGGAACTGGCAAAGTTGGCCGGGGCTGCGCCGCTGTATGCCTTCGATAAGCTCTCCTGGCGGGTGGAAAAAGCGCGTGAACTGGGTGCGGAGGCCTGGAACGTGGATGAAGTGGATCCGCTGGCGGTACTCAACAAGGCCACCAACGGGCGCGGCGCAGATGTCGTTTTTGAGGCGGCCTGGGCGGACGAATCGGTGCAGATGGCGGCGGACATGACGCGGGTAGGCGGACGGATGGTGTTGGTGGGAATTCCCGGCGATGACCGCCTGGTGATGCAGCATTCCACCGCCCGGCGCAAGGGATTGAGTATTATGCTGTCTCGCCGAATGAAGCATACCTACCCGCGCGCGATTCAACTAGCGACCTCCGTGCTGAACCTGGATAGCCTGATTTCGCATCATGTCCCGCTGACGGATACGGTGGCGGCGTTCGAGATGAACACTCGCTATGATGATGGGATTTGCAAGATCATCGTCGACCTTTAGTGCGGCGCCACAACTTTTGACAGGCGGTGGGTTCGTGCTTACACTCTAACAATGTACGATCTTTTTCCCGTAGGGGAGGTTCAGCCCCCCTACACTCCTCCTGTTGAAACAATTGCTTTTAACTGGCGGTTGAACGACTGCATGGGCTGACAACCAAAAACTGACCCGAAAATATCTTTTGAGGTGACTATGACCAACAAATATCTCATCGGCATTGACGTCAGTACCACCGCATCGAAAGCACTGGCGATTGACGAACAGGGCAGCGTCGTCTCCACCAAAAGTTACCCGCATGACCTATCCACCCCGCGCCCGCTGTGGTCGGAACAAGACCCTGAAAACTGGTGGTCAGCGACCAGCAGCGCACTGCGGGATGTGATAAAAGAAATCCCCGCTGAGGAAATCGTGGCGATTGGTCTCACCGGGCAGATGCACGGCCTGACTCCGCTCGACGCGGCGGGGCGTCCGCTGCGCCCGGCAATCCTCTGGAACGACCAGCGTAGCGGGGCGCAGTGCGAAGAAATCACCGAGAAGGTGGGGGCGAAACACCTCTACCAGGTGATCGGGAGTATCCTGCTCGCGGGGTTCACCGCGCCGAAAATCCGCTGGCTGAAGCAGAATGAACCGGATGTTTATGCCCAACTCGGCCATGTGCTGCTGCCTAAGGATTATATCCGTTACCGGTTGAGCGGCGCGTATGTGGCCGATGTCGCCGATGCCTCCGGCTTTGGCCTGATGGACTTGAGCAAGCGCACCTGGTCGGATGAAATGCTGGCGGCCTTTGACATCCCACGCGAATGGCTGCCGGAACTATGTGAGTCGCCTGATATTTGCGCCTATGTGAGCAAAGAAGCCGCCGCTGTGACCGGCCTGAAAGCCGGAACGCCGATTGTCGGTGGTGCGGGCGACCAACCCGCCGGGGGCGTGGGTAACGGGATTGTCGCCCAGGGGCAGGCCAGCCTGACGATTGGGACTTCCGGCGTGGCCTACGCGGTGTCGGCGCAGTACACCCCCGAACCGGACGGACGGCTGCATACCTTCTGCGGCCCGATGCCAGATACGTGGATGCACATGGGCGTGATGTTGAGCGCGGCGGGCGGGCTGCGCTGGTTGCATGAAACCTTCGCGCCAGAGATGAGTTACAACGCCATCAACCAGCAAGTCGAGTCCGTCCCGCGGGGCGCACAAGGGCTGCTGTTTGCGCCCTATCTGACCGGTGAGCGCAACCCGCACCCTGATCCGTATGCACGCGGCGCGTTCGTGGGACTCACGCTGCGACACGCCTTGCCGCACTTCTTCCGGGCGGTGATGGAAGGGGTGGCCTTCGGGATGCGCGACCAGTTGGAACTGCTGCGGGCGTTGGGCGTCAACCCACAGGAAGCGGTCATCAGCGGCGGCGCGGCCAAAAGCCCGGTGTGGCGGCAGATCACGACGGACATCATGGGCATTCCGCTCTACACCGTCAACACCAGCGAAGGCGGCGCGTTTGGCGCGGCGATCCTGGCGGCAGTGGGCGCGGGGTTGTATCCAGACGTGCCGACGGCCTGCACACAGATGGTGCGCAAAGTGGAAGTCTTTGAGCCAGACCCGGCAGGCGTCGCGGAGTACGAGGAGTTGTACCCGTCATACCAGGCGCTCTACCCGGCGCTCAAGGAGACGTTCGCCGCCCTGCACGCCTTTGAAGCGTAAATAGGGATGATTTTTCGCAGCGGTGCGTGCTAATGTGTCACCCGCGCCAAACCACGAGGATACAGGCCTCAGCCAAGCTGCTGCCGGATTTGGCTGACCATCTGGCGGTATTCGGCATCTGGCACGACATGGCGACGATGGGTGAATTCGCCGTGCGGGTAGTCCTCCCAGATCGGGCGTCCCCAGCGGGGGTCGGTCTTGTAGCGCGGGACGATATGCCAGTGCAGATGGGGATTGGAGTTCCCCAGCAGTTCGTAATTCATATGGTCGGGGGTCAGCGCGGCACGAAGGGCGCGGGATGCAATCCGCAGGTCACTGAGGAAGGTCATGTATTCCTCATCTGTGAGGGACTCCAGGCTGGTCGCGCCCCAGGGGGCAAAACTCAGAATACAGTACCCGCGGAAACGCTGGTCACGGAACAAAAAGAGGGTTGAAATGTGCAGGTCGGCGATGAAAATCACATCTTCATTGGTTCGGGGATGAGCCAGTACATCCATTGTCGGGGCTCCTCTGTCCATCTTGTTTGATGAGGTATCATTTACAGGGGTGTATCTGCCTGTAGTTCAGCATGGCGCGATTATTTGAAAAAAGATAGGGTTTGTGCGTCCAACATGCAACGCTTGACCGCGCAATTTTGCCCGGTTAATCTACAATATTCAGAACGATGCATAAGTACAAAGAAAGGGCTTTATCCATGAAAATCGCAATTGGTTGTGATGATGCAGGTGAACCGCTGTTGGCGGTTGTTGAAGCGTTTTTGCGCCAACAGCCGGGAGTCGAAGTGCTTAACCTGAGTGCCCCGGCCAGCGACACGCAGGAATATTACCCCGACGTGGCCGAACGGGTCGCGCTGGCTGTGAAGGACAAGGGATATGAGCGCGGGATTCTGGTGTGTGGTACGGGCATCGGCATGGCGATCACCGCCTGCAAAGTGCCGGGCATCCGGGCGGCGCTGTGCCATGACACCTACTCCGCCGAACGCGCCCGCAAGAGCAATAACGCGCAAATCCTCACGATGGGGTCGCGGGTGATTGGCCCGGAACTGGGAAAAGCGATTGTGGATATGTGGTTGCAGTCGGAATTTGACGACGCCAGCAGTTCCGCGCCGAAAGTCAAGCGGATGGTCGAAATTGACGAGAAATACGCCAAGTAGGGACTACCCGGCGGGCATAAACAGGGAGCGTCTCTTGACGCTCCCTCACATCATGATTTAGTTTTTCCGCAGTGATCCATCAGCAATTAAACACGAACCAGCAATACGCATTACGCAGCCGCTGGTCGTCCAACACGAGTTCCCGAATTTCGTCGGGAAGTTGCGTGTGCTGCCATTGGCACTCCCGCCGACCAGCCTCCAGACGCATATATTCAGAAGCTGCCGCGCGTGCTGCCCTGATCGCGTAGGCCGCTGCACCCAGTTCATGAGCGGCCACATGCGCCACCGCAGCAGCCTGTCCGGCAGCGTAAGCCGCTTCTCGTGCCGCACCTTTTAACGCTCTGGCCGCGCCCATTGCATGTCCGCCAGCAGCACGGGCTTGCATCATCGTGATTTCACCCCGTACCCAGGCGTGCGCCCCTTCAATTGCCCGGCGTGGACGGTCATCATTGGGCTGTTCTTGCTCGAAGAAATACAGGACATGCTGCGCGCAATCTGCCGCCCATAACGCCAGCAAATGATGATCGGTGTCCGATAGCGTGCCACCACGGCGTACCGTAATCAACCGGGGGTCACGGGTCGGGCTGAAAATCATTGATCTACCCTTTTGCACACAGATGTTTTTCGCCTACCACATCGCCCAGCATAAACGTCAGCCTCGGGCCGCCCGCCGCTGGATTTCCGGCCAGAGCAACAGCGCGATCAGGCCGTTGAGAACGACAATCACGGTACTGCCTTCGTGCCCCATCACGCCCAGGGGCAGCGGCAGATTCACGGCGAACACACTGATGATGAGCAGGACGATCACCGAAATCGAGAAGGTGATATTCTGCCACACCACCCGGCGGGCCTTGCGGCTCAGGTTGATGGCATAGTCAATCAGTTCGAGCTTGTCGCCCATCAGTACGAGGTCGGCGGTTTCCAGCGCCACGTCCGTCCCCGCCGCGCCCATCGCAATCCCCACGTCCGCCGTTGCCAGTGCCGGGGCATCGTTAATACCATCTCCGATCATCGCCACCGCGCCAATAGACGCCTGCAATTCCTTAATGACGGCAACTTTTCCATCCGGCATCAGTTCAGCGTGAACCCGGTCTACACCGACTTCATTGGCGATACTGCGGGCGACGGTGGGGTTATCCCCGGTGAGCATGACCACCTCGATCCCTTTGGCACGCAGGTCGGCCACGACCTTTTTCGCTTCGGGACGTAGTTGGTCGGCAATCGCCAGAACACCCATCCAGTCGCAGCGGCTGTCACCATACTCGCACGCACCGCAGTCCTGGCACTCGCCTTCACGCACCACACCGATAACCGTCTTGCCCTGATGTTCTAATTGATCTTTGGTCGCTACCAGGTGATCGGGCATCGGATTTTTCTGTTCCAGGTACTTGATGCTGCCCAGCCGTACCACCCGGTTATCCACTTTAGAGACGACCCCCATCCCAGTCACGGCTTCGAACGCTTCCACCTCGCCCAATGCGATGCCGCGCTCCTCCGCCGCCTGAACGACAGCCTTCGCCAGTGGATGCTCCGAACGGGCTTCGACTGCTCCAGCCACCGAAAGGAGTTCTTCTTCCTTCAGTTCGCAGCAGGACACCACATCCGTCACCTGCGGTTTTGCCATTGTCAGCGTGCCGGTTTTATCGAATGCCACCGCTTTGATGTTCGCCATCTGTTCCAGGTACGCGCCGCCTTTGAACAGCACCCCGCCCCGCGCTGACGCCGCAATCGCGGAGATGAACGCCGCCGGGACGCTAATCACCAGCGCACAGGGCGAAGCCACCGTCATCAGCACCATCGCCGTGTAGAAATGGGCATTAAAGTTCTCAACTATCCCCAGCAGCGGCGGCAGGAAGATGAACAGCAGCACACTGATAATGATGATGCCCGCATAATACTGCTCGAATTTTTCCAGGAACCGCTCAGTAGGCGCTTTGCTGTCCTGTGCCTCTTCCACCATCTTGATAATCCGCGCCAACGTGGTATCCGACGCACCGCCCACTGCCTCGACATCCAATGCACCCTGCTGGTTGAGCGTCCCAGCGAATACTTTATCACCCACGTTCTTTTCCACCGGAAGCGATTCCCCGGTGATGGGTGATTGGTCTACGGCGGAACGCCCACTGACGACCACACCGTCTACCGGTATCCGTTCAGCGGGTTCGATCAGCACAATGTCACCGGGCTGAATGGCGCTCAGTTTGACGACCTGCACACCGCCCTCGTGCCGGATTTTTGCTTCCGCCGGGTAAAGCTTAAGCAGGCCTTTAATCGCCTGACGGCTGCGGCCAATCGCGTAGTCCTGTAACACATTACTCAGGGAAAACAGAAACAGCAAAATTGCACCTTCGTGCCACTGGTTGACCAGCGCCGCGCCCAGCGCCGCCAGGATCATCAGCAAGTCCACGTCCAGGCGCCGCTCCAGAAGGCTTTGCAGGGCGGTTTTCGCGCCAAAAATCCCCCCTGCGACATATGATGTGATGTTCAAGACCAGAATCACCGGCTCCGGCCAACCGAAGCGTTCACCCAGCAGGCTCAACAGAATGGCGGCCAGGGTCACGACGACCAGACGGGGTTCTAACCAGGCCTGCGACAACCACTTAACGGAGGGCTGTTCTTCTTCAGGCGACTGAGATTGTTCTATTGTGCTGGTTACTGCACTCATATTATTGCACCTGTGTAAAATGGTTTTTCGAATCCAGTATTTTTATTTTAACATGGGTTTATTTTTATAACAACTGGGGTTCAGTACCATTGTGGCATTCTAATAGAATTTTTATACGGGCGCGGGAATCCGGTCGGGAGAGTGAAAAGCGTTAGAATTCGTTAGACGAATAGACGCCATCTGATGTAGATTATTCCATTGACTATTGGGCTTCTGGCAAGGCAATCCCAAACTCTTGCTTCAGTAAGTTTTCGCCTACAGCAGTGATCTTTAGCGCCCGACTCTGTGGCAATCGCTTGATCCAACCATTTTCAAAAAATAAGTCTGCAAGCGCAGCACCGAGCGATCCCGCAATATGAAAGCGACGCTCGCTCCAATCCAAACAGGCATAGGCCAATTTCCGACGTTTTTTCTTCAGCAGTTCCACATCAATTTTCCACGATTCAAGCCATTCTATCCCTTTTGGAGCGATCTCATAATTTTGATTTTTCTGGATGAGGTAGGTCTGCTGAAGCCAAACCTCAGTGAGCGTGACGCCCAATCTGCCGGCAAGATGGTCATAACAGGTGCGGGCATGGCATAGCTCAGGTGAAATCTTTGGCATGTGTAGCGGCCCTGGTTGGGATAACGGGGCGATCACTTGTAGGGATTCCAGGGTCTGAGCCACTGCATGATTCTTCAAAGAATAGTAACGATGACGCCCGACTGTCGCTACTTTGAGTAAATTTCCTTCGAGAAGTTTCGATAGGTGACTACTAGCGGTCTGAGGCGTTACTTGCGCCCGAAAAGCAAGCTCAGAAGCGGGCAAAGCCTCACCGCCCAGTAAAGCTGACAGAATTATCGCTCGTGTTGGCTCTCCAATGAGGGCTGCAACGGCTGCCATATCGGGTTCCTGAACCATCACTTTACCTTTCAAATATCTATCACATTTCCAATTATATCACAATCACATTTCGATGAAAACCGAAACATGAAGTCACACGATTGCCTTATAATTATGGTTCTTAAAATTGAGAGGGAGAAAAAGATGAACCACCTTAAGATGGGCAAAACAGAGTGGGCTTTGCTAATCTTGCTTTCAATCTTCTGGGGAAGTTCATTCTTCTTTATGAAGGTTGCGCTACAAAGCCTATCAACCTTCACGATTGTCTTTGCCAGAGTCGGAATTGCCGCTCTATTACTCATCATCTACGTGTACGCCACCGGGCAACATTTACCCGGAACAGCGGTTGCGTGGAAACGTTTCATTATTTTAGGTACATTGCGAGCTGCTTTGCCTATTAGTCTTATCGTTTGGGCTGAAACACGGATTGACAGTAATCTTGCTGGCATATTGAATTCAACGTCGCCTCTATTTACTGCGGTTATCGCCCATTACCTCACGACCGATGACAAACTCACAAGTAATCGTTTACTAGGTATCGTGATTGGGATGTTCGGCGTCAGTATACTCATTGGTCCAGATGCTTTGCGGGGTTTAGGGTCACAGGTCATTGCACAACTGGCTATGCTCGGTGCGACCTGCTCATACGGCTTTGCGGCGGTTTATGGTCGCCAATTCAAAGGCACACCGCCTGCTGTGTCTGCCGCTGGGATGCTGGCCGGTGCAACAATCCTTACACTGCCACTCGCTGCACTCGAACAGCCCTGGACATTGAGTCCCAGTCTACAATCGCTCGGTGCGATTTTAGGGCTATCATTTCTGAGTACAGCTCTGGCCTTCATAATATGGTTCCAATTGATTTTCAGAGCAGGCGCATCCAATACATCAATGGTCACTTTCCTGATCCCCATTACGGCTCTCACGTTGGGGATTCTCTTTCTTCACGAAGAGATCGTAGCTACCTCAATCATTGGACTCATGACTATTCTTGGTGGGCTGGCAGTCGCTCAGAATCGCTGGTTTAAACGTTTCCTGTCTATCAAACAGACAGGGGTGTAGTCGGTATATAGCGGGGGGCATGACTTACAGCAGAATACACTGGAGCGGGTTAGCGCACTCTGCTAATGCTTCAATTGCGGATACAGGACAGGGTTTCGACCTGCTGTCCCTACTCCTAGTGGCCGACTGTTCCGAGCGGTCATACTATGGCGCGAATCCGGCAAAGGGTGGGCGGCTCATCCAGATACCCGGAACAGTCAGAGCGGGAAATAGTGCGCTGGAAGCGTTTACGGGTTATCAGCAGATTGTTCCAATTCCCCCACTCGATCCACCACATATGAATCCGGGTTGGATGTCAGACCCAGATACTGACGATACGCTTCCAGCGCGGACTGAGTGTTGCCTAAGGCATCCTGTGCCAAACCCAGGCCATAATAATTATCAGCCGCTTCCGGGTTCAAATTGACGGCCTCTTCCATATCTGGGAGTGCACGCTCGAAATCCTTCACGCCAATGAAGTACCAACCACGCTGCCCATAGCCCCGATCTGTACCAGCACTGGCTTCAACCAGACGATCAAAATTAGTAACCGCCTGTTCGGGCTGATCGAGCCTGGCGTAGCTCCAGGCCAGTCCTTCGTAAGCATCTGCGCTGGGTAGAATCAGCGTAGCATGTTCAAACTGGGCGACGGCGTTCTCGTAGTTCCCGTTCTGGTATTCGAGCCAGCCGTTATACACATAACTGTCTGTCCGCCCAGGGATCATGCTCTCAATCGCCAGCGATATTTTCCCAAACGGCACAACAGCCACGCAGATCGCAGCGGCCAGAACGAGCATCCCCACCAGCACAACGGCCCATCTATCGAGCCGGGGTTTTACAGTGTGCGTCCGTATGCTGTGCAAAAGCCGGTTCGCGTCGTGGTCAGATGACGAACAGCTGAATGGTAGTGATGTTATGTCATAGTTAGGTAAATGCTGCAAATTGGAAGGGAGCTGTAATCGTGAAGGGGGATTCGCGCCATCTGCCAGGATGAGGATCGTATTGATCCGGGGGTGAAGCAGACCATCCAGGTAGCGGTGCGCTAGAAAATCACGATTCCAATCGGCAAAGCTAGTCCCGGTTTCCTGAATAAAGCGCAGCCATTGCGGATGCAAGACGATAAGCAACATATCACCTTTGGCGGGTTCTGATTCGCCGCCAGAATGCTCAGTTTCCCGGATAACTATGCTGGAGTCGTAATGGCTGACCAGCATATTGTAGATTGATTCGCCAATATCCGCAGATACATCCGTTCGATAGCAAAGAAAGATACGTATCGCCATGCAGCACTAGTCTTTCATTTTGCAAAATACAAAAGAATGCATATTATACCTAGGTTGTATCTGTTTAATATACTATCTCGTATCAATAGCGTCGATTTAAATAGTAATTTATATTCTATTGTGGGCATATAGCTGGGGTTGGTTGGATGCGTATACTTTTAGCTGTGCATGGCTTTCCTCCTACCCATATCGGAGGGGCAGAGCGCGCTGCGGAACGAATAGCTCGAGGGCTTGTTCAAAATGGACATCATGTGGAAGTTTTCGCCCTGGAGAATGTGAACGCGCCTGAGACTGAATTCAAAACGACCTCTCAGGACGGAATCACGGTTCACCAGTTCTCGCTGGATGTGCGGGGTGATGTCCCTCGATTCGTACAAACCTACGATAATCAGTACATCGGTAAAATCTTTCGCCAGGTGCTGCAATCCGGCAAATTCGATATTGTACACCTGATCAGTGGCTATATGCTGGGAGTCGAAATCATCCGGGCGGCTCAGGAAATGGGTATCCCGACGGTACTCACACTGACGGAGTACTGGTTTATGTGTATCCGGTTAAACCTGCTGGATAGCAACGACAGTCTCTGCACCGGGCCGGAGAGCGATGATAAATGCACCCGCTGCGTCATGAATGACAAGCGCCGCTATCGTTATCTGGATCAGTATGTGCCGTCTATTATGGATACCTTCTGGTCACTGGCACAGTATACGCCCATCGGGGAGGTTAAAATCCGCGAGGTTGCCACCCGCCGCCAGATACTGGAACGCACGCTTGCCTCTGTAGACCTGGTGATCTGCCCGTCACAATTTATCATCGACAAATTTGCCGAATACGGCTACAACACGAGCAAGTTTGTGTTAATCCCGCATGGGATCGGCGAGTCGGGTGTGATGGATATCCAACGTGACCGCAGCCCAATACTGCGCCTGGGCTATATGGGGCAGATCAAACCGCACAAAGGTATTGATCTGATCGTGCAGGCCGTTGTCAACGTGTTACAGAGCAAGCAGGCCGTAAGTCTGGACATCTGGGGTGATACCAATACGGGACTGAATTTCGCCACCAAACTCATCCGACAAACGCGGAGATGCCCAACCATCCGCTGGAATGGGCGATTCAAAGGTTCGGAACAACTCAAGCAGGTGCTATCCCAGTTTGATGTCCTGGTCGTGCCATCACGCTGGTATGAAAACAGCCCAACGGTCATCCTGGAGGCCTTCAAAGCGGGGATTCCGGTTATTACGACCCGATTGGGCGGCATGGCCGAACTTGTCACGCATGACCAAAACGGCCTGCTTTTCGAGATCAATGATGTGGACGAATTGACCGCTCATCTCCGGCGGCTGATTAATGAACCGGATCTGCTGCCGCGTTTGCGGGCTGGCATTCCCCGTGTTCGCAGCGCGGAAGATGAGGTACACGACATCTTTGAGCACTACGTTCGGCTCACGACCAAGATGAAAGCCCAGGATCAATAGTAACGGTCAAAATAACTCCGGTACTGGCTGCGGAAAAATCGTTTGGTGCTGGTCATCAACCGGGTTGCCACCAGCCCATCCAGTTTTCCACGCAGGTTATTACTCTCAATCAGCAGCAGCAGATACGGTAAGGCGGCCTGCTGCTGCTCGATCTGGCCGCGCATCATACGAATCCGACGGATGATGATCGAAAGGCCATAGCGCGGTATTGTCGCCGCCTGGTTAAGCATCCGCCGCGCCTGAAACCCCCGAGTGCGCGGATACTGCGGGTAACGTCCGTACAGAGTATCCAGCAGGATTTCCCCAAATCCGTAATTCCGGTACTGGCGAGCTAGCCCCTTCTGGGTTGAGCGGTGGTGATGGTAGATAATGGCCTGGGGCGCATAGTGCAGCTTCAGGCGGGTGTGCAACTGCACCCGCCAGGCGAGGTCTACATCTTCGCCTGTCACCATCCCCGGATTGAAGTTATCCACCTGGTTGATGACAGCGCGGCGGTACGAGGCATTGGCCGTATACAAGTGTGGCAGAAATTCGTGGTCGCCGCTGATGAAATTCTGTAGCGGGGGATGCTGTTCGGCAAACCATTCGTACAGGTTGCGGTCGGCATGTTCATACGGCAGGATCGCCCCACCGATGCCGCCGATTTCCGCATTCGTGTAGCCTTTGACCAGTTCGGCCAGCCAATCGGGGTGAGCGATGCAATCTGCGTCGGTGAACGCCACAATCTCCTTATCCGAATGGGCAATCCCCAGGTTACGCGCCGCCGCTGGGCCGCGTTCCTGACTCCGCAACAGGCGTACCGGGTGCGGATAGGCAGCGACGACTTCCGCCGTGTTGTCAGTCGAGCCGTTTTCGACGACTATAATCTCAAACAAGTCAGCCGGGTAATGCTGTCCGAGCAGGCTTTGCAGGCAGATATTGATCGTGTTCGCACCGTTATAGACCGGGACGATGATACTCACGGAAGGCAATTCTGCTGTCATACCAGTTACCTCACGAACGATTCCAGCGCGATACGAAGAAAACCCCGGTTGCGCAGTACCGCCGGATCAGCCAGCAGCGCCGGGATGATATGCGCCCGAATTCGGTCAAAGCGACGGCTCTGGTAAGCGGCAAAAATCGCGGCAGTGTGATACCGCCCCGGCAAACGGCGGCCTAAATCCTGCCCCTGGCCTTTGAGAATGGCGCTTACCCAGCGCATGAACGCTTCCGGGCGGGTGGTGCGCGAGTCCAGGGCGGTTCCGGCGACCCATTCCAGCAGCCATTCTGCCTGTACCTGGGGATAAAGTGCCAGCGCCGCTTTCAGATGATCTTCTGCCAGTTCGGTCTGACCGGCACGATAGCAGCGCCCCGCCGTCTCGTAATGCAACACAGCATAGGCTTCGCCTTTGAGTGCCAAAAGGTGCTCCGGCAGGTTGGGCGTGGCGAAGAATTTATCCAGCAGCCCGGTCCAACTGGCCGACTGTTCCAGGCTGACCTGGGCGGTCATGCTCTTGGCGTGAATCCGGTAGCGCGTGAGCGGCTCATCCAGATACCCGAAGGCGAAACCGGCATAGGCGAGCCGCGTCCACAGGTCGGCATCTTCCCCCCACAGAATGGATTCGTCAAACAGGCCAACCTGCTCCAGGCACGCCCGGCGCACCAGCGTGGAACTAGCAAAGAAAAAGAAGCGGCGCAGCAGCAGCGGTTCGAGGACATGGCCGCTGATATTGGGGCGGACGATGCCGTAAACTTCACGGCCATCCTCGCTGACCTGCTGCCAGGCGGAATACGACAGGGCATAATCCGGGTGGTCTTCCAGCAGGGCGACATGCCGCGCCAGCGCATCGGGGAACAGTTGATCGTCACTATCCAGGAAAAAGAGATACTCCCCTTGCGCGTGGTGAAATCCGGCATTGCGGGCAGCAGCTAATCCCCGATTTTGCTGCTGAATCAAGCTTATCGAACTACTGTACGCCGCCAGCACAGTCTCCGGGTCATCGGTCGAGCCGTCATCCACGACAATAACTTCGACCTGGGGATACGTCTGGGATAATGCGCTGGCGACGGCAGCGGCCACAAACCGCGCCTGCTCGTAACAGGGGATAATCACCGAAACCAGGGGAGTCATGATTGAGCGGAATTCCTGCGCCAGGGCAAAACCGCCTGTCTGAACCAGGCGGGGAGCGATTTCACCAGCATCGAGGCCACGCCCCGATTACGAATCCAGGCCGGGCGAGCGCGTAAAGCGCTCAGAATCAAGGCGGCAGCAGCGGCGCGGGTATTGTTGTGATAATCCTCAAAAGCTCTAGCGACAGCGACATCGCTACGTACCCGTGCTTCGAGTTGTGCCAATTCGCCAGCGGCGGGCGGCAGATTGGCAAAGACTGTATTGATATATTGGTCAGCCTCAACCGGAAGCCCTAAGGCGCTCCCGGTGGCGATCTGCACAAAATCCGCTTTCATCGCGGCCAGTTCGGGATGGGAGCGCAGCGTTTCCGCAAAATACTCCCGCGCCCCGGCCACATCCGGGCGCTGATACCCACGCAGCGCCACCGCCAGATGAATCCGGTTGAGCAGTGTCGGGCGGAATGGATGCAAAAACTCGGCTTCGGGCGGCAGATGCTCGAACACGTCCGCCACGTAAGCGAAGGGGTCACGAACCCGCTCATCTATGGCCTCGCTGTAGAAGGTGTCGAGGAGCGTGGCGGGTGTGATCCCCAGATTGAGGGATAAGGCCTGGGAAAGGTTACGGCGGGCGGCGTCCCAGTTGCCGACCGCGTAATGACGACGCACGAACCACAAACGCCACTCGGTATACGCTTCATCTCTCAGCGTCAGGAGTTCGGGGGGATGCCCGGATTGGGCGAAATACCGATCCAGGATGGTGATGACTTCAGCCTCGGTGCGGGCGACATTCGTCACCATACTGCCGTGCTGTAACCGGTAGATTCCCAGGGGTTCCTGCACACAGCCAAAGGGATACCCGGCGTCCGCGATCCGCAACCACAGGTCATAATCAGCGGCGGTGGATAAGGCCTCATCAAAGCCACCGACTTTTTCCAGCACATCACGACGGATGAGCGGTGCGCTCATCCACAGAAAATTGCGATGGAGCAGTTCTTTGAGAACATCGCCTTCGGAAAGCAGCCCCATGCGCCCGACGACCTGCCCGGCGGCATTCCCTAACAGGTAACGACTGTGTACCAGCCCGACTGCCGGGTGCGCCTGAATGTAGGCCACCTGCCGTTCGATCTTCTGCGGCAGATACCGGTCATCATCATCCAGAAAGGCGACAAACGCCCCTTTGGAAACACTGAACCCGTGATTCCGGGCGGCAGATACCCCGGCGTTCGCCTGGCGGATATAGCGCACGCCGTCACCATAAGCGGCCATCAGTTCCGCCGTGTCGTCCGTCGAGCCATCATCCACGACGATGACCTCTAACGGGCGGTAATTCTGCGCCAGGGCGCTGTCAACCGCCTCCCGCAGCAGCGCAGAACGGTTGAAGGTAGGAATAATGACCGATGCGAGTGAAGACATGATAGCGACTGTACTGTCCCCCAGACAAACAGTTACGGTAGGCTCTGGCGCTCTTCGTCCTGTCGGGCGAACAGCGGCGGATTGGCTTCCATCGGTAAGGCTGTGTGCTTGCGGTTTTCCCGGCGGACATGCTGTTTGGCCTGCCAGAGCGACCAGGGGCCAGCCAGATTCCCTTTGATTTCCTGCCAGGTGATAGACAACGGTTGGCCTTTGTGCCGCACCACGCGCTCAAAAATCTGCTGGATGCGCCAGCGTGGCAGGACATACAGAATCTGCACCAAGCCACGCCAGTCGCCGTCCCGCGCAATCGTCAGCAGGTGATAGGCGATATGGCCTTTGCTGTAGTTGTAAATCTGTCGTTTGAAGGCGGCCATGTCGGAGCGGTACTTGTGCCAGACATAGGCTGACGGCTCATAAACGATGATGTATCCAGCTTTCAGCACCTTGTAGAATAAGTAGATATCCTCGCCCGTGCCGGTGGGGACACCCGCCCCCAGGATTTCTTCCATCAGGCCGATTTTCGGGTTCTGGAACAGTTCAGCACGATAAGCTGCGTTGCCTGTGCCGCCCAACTCCCAGGTACGCACCGCCCGCCGCCGGAACGATTCAAACCAGCCGCCGTCCACTTCAAATTTCTGGTGACCGCGCCCCATATTGTCATAGCTGGCGAAGGCCTGCTGCGCCGGGGTTTTGAGTTCAGGGGGCATAAAGTTACCCGTAACCATCATCACATCACTCCGGTTGAAGGGCGCGACCAGATTTTCCAGCCAGTAATCCGGCATGATAATGTCGTCGTCGGTAGTGACGATGATTTCCCCACTGGCCGCGCAAATCCCGGCATTCCGGGCGAAAGATGCCCCCTTGCGGCTTTCGCTCACCAGCCGCACGCCAGCAAACCGCGCCACAACCGGCGGAGTCAGCCCGGATTCGGGGTGGTTATCGGAGACGATGATCTCTACCGGGCGGTTGGTGCGCTGGCTGGTGAGAGCTTGCAAGCAGTCTTGGAGATCATTTGGGCGGTCATACGTGCCAACAATGACCGATACCCTGACGTGGTCTGGCAACCGTCCGCGTTCTGACGCGGCGGGATGCGGCACGGCGCTGTAGCGAGCATTCATGGCAGCGTGCAGCGGCGTCCAGACAGAATCCAGGCTGGCATTGGCGTCGCGGATCAGCAGAGCAGCGTGTAACTGCGACACGACCTCATGGCGCAGGCGCATAACTGAAATCGGCTGCTGCTTATTGTGGATGACGATCATGCCCAGAGTACGGCTGCCGAGCGTCACCAGGATATGCAATTTGTTGAAGGCGGCAGCGTCGGCCATATCCGGCAGCGGCTGGGTTAAATCCAGGGTGCGGATGCTGATTTCAGCGTTCGGCGTCCGGTTCGGGGTTGGCAGTGGCGCTGGAGCGGGTGGATTCGTCTCCACCACCTGCGGGCCGAACTGCGCTTCGATCTCCACTGCCCGGCGTTGTGCCTTCCGGTAGCGGCGGCTCAGGATGCCGATGACCGAACCTTTGAGTTCTGCCCAAATCAGGTCACGCGGGAAAAGAGTCGGGCGGAACAGCGAAATGACCAACCGCCGCGCATTCCACCAGCGCAACCAGTAGCGTCCCAGGTGCTTGAATCCGGCGCGGGCATTCGGGTAATGCTGGATTTCCCGGTCAAAATAGGCATACAGGCCGATACCGTTATTATGAATCTGCTTCCAGAGCTGGTCATACTCGCGGCGATGACGATGCCGCACCAGCATGGACGGCTCGTAAACCAGGGTGTAACCTTCATTGAGGACGCGGAAGAAGATTTCGAGGTCGCCGCCGCCATTAGTGACGGTTCCCACATCCAGCGCCGGGTCAAACAGGCCGATCTCGTCAAAGATGCTGCGGCGGAACGCCATATTCGCGCCCGCCCCATAGCGCCCCGCCCCGCCGTAACCAAACCCGGTTTCTTCGCCGTTTTCGATGTCTGCGCGGAACCACTTCCGGCTGAAGCCGCGCCCAAACCCGCCGTAGAGTTCCAGCAGGTACTGCGCCTCGGTTTCGATTTCATAGGGGACGGTGAGGCCGGTCACACACATGGCTTCGGGGTTTTCGACAAACACCTGCGCCAGCGCCCGTACCCAGCCGGGGTCTACCACCACGTCATCGTCGGTGAAGGTGATGATTTCCCCCCGCGCTTCCAGGATGGCCCGGTTCCGCGCCCAATCCAGTCCCGGACGCGGTTCGCAGGCATAGCGTACCGTCGGATACTGTTCGACCAACCGCTCAGTGGCATCAGTCTGCGGTGCATTATCCACAATCAGGATGTCCAGCGCCGGGTAATCCAACTGCATGAGTGATTCCAGACACAGGCTGAGGTTATCCGTGCGGTCGCGGGTACAGACCGCCACTGTCACCAGCGGATACGGGCCATCAAATGGGATGGGCGGCGTATCCAGAAACGCCTCGTAGCGAAGGGGTTCAGCGGTCAGCGGTGCTGCCAGTTCCTGCTCCAACAGATATTGGACAATAGCCCAATTGTGCTTCTCTAGAATTGTCTCCAGGATGTCCTGCCCGGCACAGTAATCGCCCGTCACCGGCAGGCGGAACGATGTGATCGGCGTGCCGTGCAGACGCACCGTACACTGCAACTGATGATAACCGTCCAGCCCGGTGATATTCGGGATAGGCTGACTGAGTTCAATATCCTGTACCTTGATACGATACGACATAATGGATTCTCGTTATTCCGGCCGCTCGCTATACGTAGGACTCACTTCCGGGCTTTTCCAATAAGCATCCACCCAGAACACGCCCGATTCACCGGGTTCGCCCAGATCACCATTGATACGAAACGTCTGTTTGGAACTGCTGGCGTGAAGGATAGGCTGCTGGCTGTCGGCAATATGGGCGTCCAGATTGTACGTATCGGGCAGCAGGGGCAACGGCCCAACCAGGACTTCAAAGACGCCTTCACCCGCCAACTGCCGCGCCGAGAAATCCGGTTCACGGCTGTTGGTCGCCCGGCAGCACACCAGGCCATCCGAACGTGAAATGCGGATCACCAGATAGGGACTCTGGATGGGTTTGGGCGTGCGGTAATGCACCCGCACCGTGATAGAATCCCATGATTCAAAGTCCGCTTTGGGCTGGCCGTCTTTGTCTAAAATCTCAACCCGTGTAATGACGGTTTCATCTTTATTGGCAGCGGCGGGAGTATCCGGGGCGGACGTGGTTGCCTCGGCCTGGGTGGTGGCGACCAGTTCATCCCGTTCGTTCTGCCGGTAGGCCTGTACGACCGCTGCCGGACTACCCTCCGCCTGGATTTTGCCATGATTCAAGAGGATGGCACGGTCACAAAAACTCTCGACTGTCCACAGGTTATGTGTCACCAGGACAATCGTGACGCCCTGATCGCGTAGTTCCTGCATCTTGGTCATACACTTCTGCTGGAAGGCCACATCGCCCACCGACAGCACTTCGTCCACGAGCAGAATATCGGAGCGGACATGGGCGGCCACCGCAAAGGCCAGCCGTACATACATCCCGGAGGAATACCGTTTAACCGGGGTATCAATAAACGCTTCCAGCCCGGCAAATTCCACAATCTGATCGAACTGCGCCGTGATTTCGCGCCGCTTCAACCCCAGGATCGAACCGTTGAGATAGATATTCTCCCGCCCCGAAAGTTCCGGGTGAAACCCCGCCCCCAACTCGATCAACGCCGCCAGCCGTCCGTTTGTGTGAATCGTGCCGTTGGTTGGAAACGCGACCCGTGACAGCAGCTTGAGAATGGTGCTTTTCCCCGCGCCGTTATGCCCGATGATGCCTAACGCTTCACCAGCCTTCACCTCAAATGACACATTATCCAGGGCATGGAGCGGCGGGGTCTGTTCGCCCCTCTGCCGGCGTACAAGGCGAACCGTACCCTGAGCAATTGCTTCGCGCAGGCTGCTGCTGCGTTTGCCCAGGTGGTAAATCTTATCCACATGATGAAGCTCAATGACAGCCATACCAGACTGAATCGGTCTCCGTAAATTTTGAATGGAGTGTGGGAATATATCTCACACAAATATATAAATGAACCCTTTCACGCTCCTATCAGTAGTGACGGTCAGATCAGGTCAGCGAATTGGCGCTCCACCCGTTTGAAATAGCGGTATCCCACCAGCAGGATGAGAAAAGACACCAGGGCGGCAAATCCGAAATACGGCCAATCCGGCATCTGGTTGAAGAAGATCACCCGCCGGAAAGCATCAATCAGAGTCGCCATCGGGTTGAGGAAATAGAAAGGTCTGAACGCCTCCGGCACAATATCCGTCGGGTAAAAAATCGGGGATAGATACATCCATAATTGCACCAGGAGTGGCAACACAAAGCGGATGTCGCGGTAAAAGACATTCAGCGCCCCCAGAATCAGGCTGATACCGAGGATCAGCGCGGATTGGATCAGGATAATCAGTGGCACAAGCAGGACAGCAGCCCCGATGTGAATCTGGTAGATGAGCAGCAGTACCACAAAAATCGAGGTGGCGATGAGGAAGTCGACGATGCCCACAAAGACGAACGACAGCGGCAGAATCTCACGCGGGAAGTAGACTTTACTCACCAGGGTATAGTTATCGGCCACGCTGGGGGTCGCCGTGCTGAGAGTGTTGGAAAAGTACATCCACAGGAGCAGCCCACTGTAGACAAAAACCGGGTAGGGAATGTCCCGCGAAGGCACTTTGAGAAAGATGGAAAAGACAATGGTGGTAATCACCATCATGGAAAGCGGTTGGAGCAGCGCCCAAGCCACGCCTAATACAGACTGGCTGTAGCGCACTTTGAATTCCCGCCCCACCCAGTTCAGCAGAATTTCACGGGACGCGACTAATTCCCTAACTTTATCCAACAAGTTCACCTATCCTTTGCTGATTAATGATCGTGGAGAATCCTGCCGGTGGTCGCGGCTGTTTTTAGTATAAATTCAAGTCTGCAATTTCAGCGCACCGAATATCCACATTCCTGAATATTGATTATAGTCGAGTCCGTCAGCCATTCCCGAACAGGATACGGACACTGATTTGCTCAACGCCGGGTAAATTGTTGCCTGCTGGATTTGAGTATAGAATCGCAGGGTATATTCTCCCACAAACGCGGGCAGCGGCTATGAACGATCCAGGTAGTGAGAAAGAAACTATGGGCTGGCGGTATCCGGTTGATGGTGACAAGCGTGATCTTCGGATTGATTTTCTGCGTGGAGTCGCCATGTTCATGGTCATCATCGCGCATATTGAAATCCCGTCGGCCTACCACTTTTTGACGAAGGAGCGTTTTGGGGTCGTCAGCGAACCCGAAGCGTTTATTCTACTGTCCGGTCTGGTAATCGGCCTGATCTATCCCGCCCGAATCGCCGCAGCGGGTTGGGCGCTGGCAGCGCGTAAATTGTTCCGGCGGGGGGCGCAGCTTTACGCTGTAAGTCTGGGGGTGGTCGTCGCGGTGTATCTGCTGCGTTTCATCCCGTTTCTCAATGCCAGTGTGCTATATACCTTCACGGATACCCGTACCGGCATTGTTTACGACCTGTACGATAATACCGGCGGGGACGCGCTCAGTTTTATCCGCAATATGCTGATTCTGCGTTATGGCCCCGGCCAGTTCAATATCATGGGCTTGTTTGTGGTGTTGATGCTGGTCGCCCCGTTGGTGTTGTGGACGCTGGAACACCGGATGCTCATCCTGGTGGCGCTCATCAGCGGCGGGATTTACCTGTATAACGCGGCGAATCCGACGCGCGTCACGATTGCCCAGTTTGAGAATGCGTTTTCGCTGCTGGCGTGGCAGGCGCTTTTCGTGACTGGAATCGTGGCTGGGTATCATTGGCAGGATGTGCTGCGGATAGCGCGAGGCAGGTTCGGACGGCCACTGCTGGCCGTCATCACCATCGCGTTTTTAGTGCTGATGTTTTACAGCCTGAATAACCCCTGGATTGACGTTCCCTACGATATGCGCCTCAAAATCATCGGTGAAGACCCGTTTAACCAGATTTACGCCCAGTATTTCTCACGAGTCTGGTTAGGCATTGGGCGTCTGCTGAATGCGTGGATTGTCTTTGCCGTCTTTTACGCCCTGCTCACGCGGTTCTGGAAAGGATTCAACCGGGTTGTGGGCTGGTTCTTCATCCCCATTGGACAGGCGTCGCTCTACGTTTTCGTCGTTCACCTTTTCTACGTGATGCTCATGGCAAATATCCCGCTGTTCCAGGAAAATCGCATCTGGATCAATGCCCTGGGTGAAACAGTGGTAATGCTGGCGATCTGGCTCATGGTGCGCTACAAAGTCCTGTTCAGGATTATCCCGCGCTGACCGGATTGATGAACTCGCACGGATTGATTGCCGTCCGACGGATACTCAGAAACGTATCCTGATGGATTCACCGGACAGCCTTGTGAGATGTTCGCGTCCGGTGGTGCTCAAACCGCCGCCATCAGGCGCTCGATACGGGCCAGGTAGCCCGCATCATCCAGCGGGTCGTAGCCGGGGCGCAGATGCCGATTGACGAAATGCGTGATGATGTCCGGCTTGGGCGTGGGTAAACCCTGGTCGAGTTCCCACTGCGCTTCGGCCAGCAGCAGTGCCGCCTGCGCTGTGTAGCCGAACAGGTCGGCCATACGCCGTGAATGCGCTTCGGCGTAACGTTGGTCATGGGCGACCATTCGCACCAGCAAGCGCCCGCACGCCTCTAGCGCCGCTCGTACCTGGGCGGCATCCGCTTCCAACCGCGCATCCTTCACCGTGTCTAGCTGCGCCCCCACGAAACGGAAAAACGGTTCGTGAATCTGGTAGCGCGTGATGTCCCGCAACACCTGGAGACACAGCACGTTATGCGACCCTTCCCAACTCTCAAACACGATCATATCCCGGTAGAGGCGCGGCAAAATGCTGAAGGTTTCAATCGCGCCATTGCCGCCTAACACCTCAATCGCCTGGTGAACGGCATCTGTCGCCCGGATGCTGGTGATGTATTTGTTAATGTTGACCAGCAGGCGGTGAGTCGCTATGTCGTCCTCATCCCCCTGCCCGGTGTCTATCCGGTCTATGAGATGTGCCAGGGCGAAACATGACGCGGTAGCCGCGTAAGCTTCAGCCGCAATATCGGCGTAGGTTTCTTGCACCAGTGGATAGCTGGCGATGGGGTTACCGAAGGCCTCCCGGCTGCACGCATAGCTCCCGGCTTCAATTGCGGAACGGCGAATCGCGGCGGCACAGGCGACGGCATTCATCAGGCGTGACGTGTTCAGCACCGCTTCGACCATGTTCTTGAATCCCCGCCCCAGGTCGCCCACCGGGTAGGCCAGCGCGTCCACGAAGTCGAGTTCGGCGCTGGCGAGGGTGCGTGTGCCGAGTTTCTCTTTCAGGCGGCGCAGGTAAAAGCCATTGGTTTCTCCGTTTTCCAGCAGGCGCGGCACGAGGAACAGCCCTAATCCTTTCGTACCGCCGGGGGCGTCCAGCGGGCGCGCGGTGATAATGAACTGGTCGGCATTGATATTCGAGCAGAACCACTTCTCCCCGTTGATGCGCCAGGTACCATCTCCATTCGGCAGTGCGGTGACGGCATTCGCGCCGACATCGCTGCCCCCTTGCAGTTCGGTCAGGAACTGCGCGGCGTGCTGCATGGTGTCGAAGTTCGCGTCCAGCAGCGGCGGCAGGAACTTCGCTTTAATCGCGTCATCAGCAAAGGCCTGTAACGCCCGGACTGCCCCCGCCGTACAGGTGATGGAACACATGTGGCCGTTTTCACCGTTATGCGCCAGCAGGTAGTAATGCCCCAACTGCTCGACAATATGGCCGGGTTCGGCCTGAACCGCCAACAGACCGGTAGCCCAGGCAGCCCGCCCAATCACATCATGATTCGGGTGGAATTCGATTTGCTCAGTCCGCTCACCAATGCCCGACCAGCGATTCAGGCGGGGATGGTTGCCGATGAGGTCTTCATCTTTGGCCGCCGCGTCAAGGTCGGCAGCACACACGCCACCAGTTTGGATAAAATGGGCTTCCGCCGCATGATAAGCCGTATCCCCCAGATAGCGCCGCAGCACGTACTGTAAATTCGTATCCGCCGTAAAGAAATTATCCGGTTTACCATCTTCCCAGGCCCGCAGCGCCGCCCGCGATGTCATGGTCTCGTTCATCCAAAAAGCACCTTTCGTCAGACATTGTTCCATGCTCAATTATAGAACCAAACGGGGGAGTCATCGAAAGGAATGGTTCGGATGATCGGGGAGGTCACCGCGCAGGTGGCGGAATCAAAAATGGGACGCTTGTCAGAACCGGACAGGCGTCCCGCTAAGTGCATTTGCTATCCCGCGTTAGTCTGCACCACTGGCGGGATGATTTCACGGTCAATGTGAATCGTCGTGTCGTCGCTATCTGCCGTCACAACCACCGGGATGCTCACCTGCACCTGGTCAATGAAACATAGGTCGAGATTCACCTTTTCGCAGTAGTAAATCGTCAGGTCGCCGTGTAGTGTCGCGCGGCCTTCGGTCAGGGTGACCGGCACCACTACCGGGAGTTCCGGTTCGATGATGCTTTGTGTCGTGTTCTCCGCCGCGATCTGAATGGCATCGCCATCTACCGACCAGATGCTGGTAAATGGTGCGAGGTCATTCAGTTGGTAGCCTTCGGGCAGCAGGATATTGAGTACAATCCCACCATCACCAACCGCTATTGTCTGCGCTGGTAGCGTGACCTGCTCACCCAGGGCGCTGTTCGCGGCCACGACTGCCGCTTCCCCATCCACCAGCAGCGCCTCCGGGTTGGGGAATGTCACGGTACTGACGGTGTTGGTTTCCAGGTCAATCACGCGGATTACCTGGTTGTTGGTATCGGCCACGTACAGCTTGCCGTTCGCATAGCTCAGGCCGCCCGGCTCATCGAACTGAGCTTCGTCCGTGCCACCATCACGGTAGCCGCCGTTACCGGACAGACCGAACAGCGTGGTAATGCGCCGTTCCGCCGGGTCAAGCACCTTAATTTTGCTGTTGTAGGTATCGGCCACGTACAGCAGGCCATCCGCTCCACCAGTCACACCCAGGGCGTGCTGCAACTGGGACACGCCAAAAACGCCGTCTACATCGCCAAAGCTGAATAAGTCATTCCGCACCGGCCCGGCCAGCGTATCTACTTCCCCGGTATCCAGGTCAGCCACCCGGATACTGCTAGACTCGCTATCCGCAAAGTATAACTGGCCGTCTGCGAGGTACAGGCCGCTGGGCTGCGCCAACTGCGCCCCGCCGAACGCCCCATCCACGATACCTTCGCCACCATTGCCGATTAGCGGCGCAACCACGCCATCATCCAGGCGCAGGTCCCAGATTTGGTGCATCCCGGCCATCGCAATATACAGCACATTGTCCGCTCCGAGTGCCAATGCCCAGGGACTGTTGAGGCCGGTCGTCAGGGCGTCGCCCCCCTCACGGCTATAACTCTGCTCACCGGTTCCGGCGATGGTTGTCACGGTGCGGTTGAGCAGGTCTATAGCGCGAATCGCATGGTTATAGGTATCGGCCACATACAGCGTACTGCCAGCCAGCGCCATGCCCTGCGGTTTATCGAAGGTGGCCGCGCTAAAACTGCCATCCGTCAGGCCGCGCCCACCGTTCCCCACTACATCCAGCACCTCATAGGTGTTCAGATCAGCGATGACGATGCGATTGTGGTTGCTATCGGCAATAAACAGACGACTACCAGCCGCATCGGCCAGCACCTTACCGGGGAAAGCCAGGGCGGTGTTCGGACGGCTGGCACTTTCTAAGGCCAGTTGCAGTGGTGTGTCGCTTAGTTCGCCCCGCCCTCGCCAGTATTCCACCATCCCGCCGATCAACTGGTCAAACGACGAGAAAGGAATTTCACCGGCCTGCACCGCTAACAGATTGCCCAGCGGGTCAATCACCACGAAGGTCGGCCAGGCATTCACGCCATACGGTGAATATGTGTTCCACACGCGGAATTCATTGTCATTGATAACCGGGTGACGCAGCCCGTAGCGCTGCACAATCTGGCGGATGTTCTCGGTTTCACCTTCGTTGGCGAACTTGGCCGAATGTACACCGATGACGACCAGCGAGTCGCCATATTTATCCTCTAGCTGCTCGATTACCGGAATCATGTGAATACAGTTGATACAGCCATACGTCCAGAAATCGAGCAGGACGATTTTGCCCTGGAGAGCGTGAATATCCAGCGGGGCGGGGACGTTCAGCCAAGCCAGTCCCGCCGGGAAGTCCGGGGCGGGGAATTGCGGGTAGCCTTCAAACGGGCTTCGTTCGCCATCCTGCGCCGCCACCGGGAAACCGGCCAGCAGCACCACAACCAGGATGCCCAATAACCACAGTCGCCAATGTTTCATGTATGTTTTACCTCAAATAGGCAGGGCGATTGCATCAAAATGGGAATTTCGCATTTGCGTATGTCCCCGAGTTTTTTACCCCTCTAAATCTCCCCCGCCAACGAGGGAGACTTGTTGGTTCTATTTGACCAGCTCCATCCTCGTTTACGAGGAGGGTGGGGGGTAAAAACAATTTTGGTACAAGCTAATTCTGATGCGATTACCCTACTCAGATAGGGAATAGAGACAGGTTTTCCACCAATTGCAGGCATTATAGCAAGCAAATATAAACAGAGTATGAACAGAGCGGAGAACGCCAAGCCAAAATTACATACTTTCCAGACTTTCCACACCATTGCCCACCGTTTCCCCTACGGCAATGAGCATTTTACGAGCTGTCTTCGTAGAATCACTACACACTGAAAGGGGGATTGCAATGTTTCGTCAATTTGTATCTTTAGGGCTGGTCGTGGTGCTGCTCGTCGCTGGTGCGCTGGCGCTGGTGAGCGCCCAGAGCAATATCGTACTCACCCTCGCCGTTCCACAGTGGTTTCAGGACGCCTATAACAAAGACTACTTCAACGACTTCCGGGCAGCGCATCCCGGCGTAGATGTGGTCATCGTACCGGATACTGAAAACCTGATGTATCCATCATCTCCGGTTTACAGTTCTGTAGACGAGCATCTGGACGGTGCAGCGAAATACACCGCCCTGGCCGATGTCCTGTATGTCTCATCCTGGACGGTGACGCCGGAAAGCACGGCTGCCGGGTTATGGCTGAACATCGCGCCGCTGGTGGCCGCCGACCCATCCCTGGATGAAGCCAATTTCTATCCTCCAGCGTGGCGGGCGTTCCGCTGGGATAATGGCATATGGGCGCTGCCGACCACCGTGAGGCCGATTATTCTGATGATTGACCCCGCTGCTTTTGATGCCGCCGGGCTGAACTACCCCACCGCCAACTGGACGATAGAGGATTACGCCAGCACCATGCGGACTCTGACCGAGTACGATGCGAACGGCAATCCGATCCGGTTGGGCTGCTGGTGTGATACACCGCTCCTGTTTTACGGGATACTCGGTCACAGCCTGGCGGATGTAAACGGAATGCCCATACTGGATGACCCGCAATTAGCGACGATGATGGAAGTCTGGTCAGCAGCCCAGCATGATACCATCCCCAGCGGCGGCTATTCATCGGAAAACGTACCGATGCAAATCATGGAACCCTGGCTGCTCGACCCAAACATGCCAGCAGATAGGAAAGGTATGGTTCCGGGCAACCTTCCCGGCGATGTTTATGGGGCGCAGGTGGAAGGGTTTGCCGTCAGCAGCGCAACCGCTTACCCGGAACTGGCTTTCCAACTGGTGAAGTACATCACGGAAACCCCGGTCAATACCTTTGGCGCATTCGGCACGTTCCCGGCGCTGCGGAACGGTCAAATGGCGGAACGCCCTAACTTCTCAACATCCACCATAGATGGTCTGCCACCGGAACAGCAGGAAATCCTGCGCAACGCGGTTGAAACCGGCGTGACGGATAGTGACCTGCGCTACTTCGATTACGTCAGCGATGCCATGCGGCGTATGGCCGATGAGGGATTGGATGCTACTACGCTGCTTCAGGAGATGCAGCAGAAAATCCTGGATAACCGGGAAGCCGCCGTCAACTGGAGCGGTGTGAACACGGTTGTGATCGCCACACCAGTGCCAACACCGTCTTTCGGCGCGGAGGAAATCGCACTGAATGTCGGCATCAGCCTGTGGAATCTGCCCAACCAGCGCGATTGGGAACGACTGGCGCGGGAATTTGCAGAAAATGACCCGCAGGTTGGGGTGGTAAATTTGAATATGCAGGGAGCAAGCGACTATGAAACCTGGGTCAACGAAAATGACTGTTTCTTCCTCAACTATGACGCCATCACCCCATATGACACTGGAAAATACCTAGCGCTTGACCCGCTCCTGAACGCCGATCCGAACTTCAGGCCGGAGGATTTCCTGCCTGGTGCGGTTGAGGCGGTGCAGTTTGAAGGGCAGACCTTCGCTTACCCGCTGGTAGTCGAGGTGGCGGCTTTACTCTACAACGCTGAGATTTTTGAGGCAGCGGACATCCCTCAACCAGAGATGGACTGGACGATTGACCAGTTCGTAGACGCCTTGCAGCGGCTTGACGAGTACGATGGTGGTTACACTGTGCCGTTCGTGCCACATCCGGCCCAGGATAGCGATTGGCTGCTGCTGATCGCGGCTTATGGCGGGCTGCCGCTGGATTTCCGGGTAGAGCCGATGACCTGGGATTTCACCACACCGGAGACGGTGGATGCGATTCGGCAGGTATTGGATTTAGCGAAGGCCGGATTGATTGACTATCAAAAGCTCGGCACGTTTAACTTTGGCGGCGGTGGCGTCTTTGGCGCAGCACCATTGGAATCCGTCAGCCTTTCAGGTTGGGAAACCTATGGCAGCATCCCGATACACTATGTCAACTACCCACGTGGCAGCCGCTATCCGGTGATGTCCCTGGGGAACATCGGCGGCGGGTATATCAGCGCGAGCAGCCTCAACCCGGAGGCCTGTTACCGCTGGATTGCGTTCATCGCTGACCATCCCGAACTCGTGCCAAATATGATGCCCGCCCGGTTATCGGCGCTGGATGACCCGGCGTTGACGGCGGCCCAGGGCGAAGACGCGGTGGCGCTCTACCGGGAATACGCTCAGTTAGCCACCGATCCACAAACCCTGAATGTCCCATCCGGGTTCGCCGGGGCGACTTTCGAGAGTTTTTTCCTGCATCAGTTCCTGGGGCGGGCTTTTGACGCCTATGTGCTGGATGATGCTGACCTTGACGCAGCCTTGGCAGAGGCACAGCGCCAGGCTGACGAGTTTTCGGCCTGTGTCGCGGGGGTCGCGCCAGTCACCGACACCTCTACCCAGGAGGAACTGGAAGCCAATGGTGAGGCCATCGAAAACTGCCTGAAACAGGTTGCGCCAGAGATCGCCGCTGAGCGCGAGGCGATGATGCCCGGAGGTGGCGGATAGCCTGAAGCAATACGTGGGCGGAAAGCAAATCCGTGTTAGACTCGGCGCATTCGTTTCGGATAGGCTGCGCAAGGATTTGCCGATATGACGTTTTTCCGGCGATTGGGTGTGGTGTTAGGTTTACTGGCAGGGATCATACTCATCACAGGCGGTGCGCGGGCGCAACAGACCGCGCCCGCCGATTTCCTGCATGTGGCCGGGCAGACCATCGTGGATGGGGACGGTCAGCCGGTCTTGCTGCGCGGGGTGAACGTAGATACCGATTACTGGCGCTTCCCCTTCGACCCGCAATCCCCGCTGCGATACGCGACGGAAGCGGATATGCACGCCCTCAGCGAGCTGGGGGCCACCGTTATCCGGCTGGGCGTATCGTGGCAATATTTCGATACGACGATGGGTTATAATCTGGTTGACGACTACCTTTCATGGGCGGAAGCAACCGGGATTTACGTCATCCTGGATATGCACGTTGTCCTGCCGGATATTTATTTTGGTGAGAACCGCATCTGGGATGACCCGGCGGCGCAGGAGCAGTTCATTTCCCTCTGGGTTGATCTGGCATCACGCTATCAGGATCAGACGATTATCGCCGGGTATGACCTGGCGAACGAACCCGGCCCGCCCGAAGCCGCGCAGTGGTGGGATTTAGTCCGCCGCACCATCCCCGCGATCCGTACCGTCGATCCCAATCACATCCTGTTCGTGGAAGAACCGCTCACGGGTGATTACGCCGGTTTCCAACTGCAGGACGACCCCAACGTGGTTTACTCGTACCATGACTATTCGCCCTTCAGCGTCACCCACGCCGGGGCAACCTGGATTGGCGACACCCCGCTCCCCACTGAGGACAGTTATCCCGGTGAGGTGTTGACCGATGTCCAGTGGATGGACTACTCCCGCGATCACGGCGATTTCACCGGCCAAACGGATACGTGGATGTACTGGGAAAGCGCAATCATGACTCCACCCGACGACATAGACTGGGCGACGGTTAAACCGCAGGCCTGGGGCAACATCGGCACCGTCTGGTTCGATGACCTGGAACTGCTCAGGAATGGTGTGCCGCTACCAGTCTATAACGCCGGAATCGAAGACGCGGTAGGGGGCGATGACAGCCGCCCGGTTTCCTGGTATTTCTATGGGGACGGCGATTTCTCCGGCGCATGGGGGACGGAAGCCCACACCGGAAGCCATAGTTTGGAGATTTCCGGCACACAGGAATACGGGTTGTGGACGCAGGCCAACTGGATTCTGACGCTGCCATTGTTTTCCATCGAACCGGGTGACACGTTCCAGGTACGGGGCTGGATTCTCGCGCCGGAGAACCAGGGTGGAGTCGGCCTGGGGCTGGATTACCTGAAAAGCACCTATGAATACTATGATCGGGATCGCCTGCTGGCCGATATTCAGCCCTATCTGGATTGGGCGGCGACGAATCACGTGCCGCTGTTTGTGGGCGAGTTTGGTGGGATGGCGGCCTCCCCCGGCGACTCGCGTTACAACCTGATCCACGACAAGATTGACGTGATGAACGCCAACGGCCTGCACTGGACAATGTGGCATTTCCGGGATACGGACGGCGTAGCGGAGTTCGGGCTGTACCAGGCGGATCGCCGGGATGAACGGCTGGCCGACATCCTGCGCCAGGGCATGGACGGGTAAGGGCAACAAGATGACCGATTCTCTCTTACGCTGGCGGGATGAGTTCCCGATTCTCGAAAAATGTACCTATCTCATCAGCAATTCACTGGGGGCGATGCCGCGCGGCGTCTATGACAGCCTGGCCGCGTATGCCGATACCTGGGGGGCGTTGGGTGTGGGGGCGTGGGGTAGAGCCTTTGGCGATAATCCGACGTGGTGGGACTTGAACGGCGCGGTAGGCGACAAAATCGCCCCGCTGATCGGTGCGCCACCCGGCAGTGTCCTCATTCACCAGAACGCCAGCATCGCCAACAGCATCCTGTTCTCCGCGCTGGATTTCAGCGATACCCGCCGGAACAAAGTCGTTATCAGCGACATGGATTTTCCGTCGGACGTGTACGTGCTGCGGGGATGGCTGCCAGACCACATGACGATTCAGACCGTCCGCACCCCTGATGGCATCACGCTCGACCCGGATGAACTGCTGGACGCGATAGACGAACGCACGCGGCTGGTCAGCCTGTCACATGTGCTGTTCAAGAGCGCCTACATCCTGCCGGCAGCGGCGATTGTCGAGAAGGCACACCGCGTCGGGGCGCAGGTGGTCTTCAACGGCTACCACAGCGCCGGGGTGATTCCGGTGGATGTGACCGCGATGGGTGTGGATTTCTACGTGGGCGGGACGCTCAAATGGCTGTGCGGCGGGCCAGGCGGGGTGTTTATGTATGTGCGCCCGGATTTGCTCACGGCGCTGCGCCCCAAAGTCACCGGCTGGTTCGCTCACCAGCAGCCGTTCGCCTTCGACCTGGACAACTTCACGCTGCGCGAGGACGCTTACCGCCTGATGAACGGCACACCGGGAGTTGCGTCTCTGTACGCCATCCAGCCGGGCGTGGATATTATCATTCAGGTAGGTGTGGAAGCCATCCGCGCCAAGTCCATGCGGCAGACCACCCTCCTGATCGAACTGGCCGAAGCGCAAGGCTACGACATCGTGTCACCCCGTCCGCCAGAGCAGCGGGCCGGAACCGTCACCATCCGCCCACCGGAGGCGTATGCCGTCTCCCGTGAACTGCTGGCGCGGAACATTATCATTGACTACCGCGAAGGGGCGGGAATCCGTGTCGCGCCGCACTTTTACACCAGTGACGATGAAATCCGCCTGACCATCGCCGCGATGGCGGACATCCTGGCGAACGGCAGCTACCGGCGGCACACCCAGGGGCGCGACTTTGTGACGTAGATGGATTTATCAGTGGTCAGTTATCATGGCAAACCGGCGGGTAGGACTAGCTCTCCCGCCCTGCCGCCATATCCAGGGCCTCGCGCAGGTGTGCCAGCGAGGAGTTGCCACCCGTACACACCAGCCCGACCTTTTTGCCAGCCAGTTGTTCGCGCAGGTTATAAGCCGCCGCCAGCGGTGAAGCGCCCGCGCCTTCCGCCAGCGTGTGGGCGTGTTCAATCATCCACACCATCGCCTCGCGGATTTCGATGTCGCGCACCAGCACAAAGTCATCCAACTGGTCACGCAGGATGGCCTGCGGCAAGTCGAACCCGATGCCTGTCGCCAGCCCTTCGGCGAAAGTTTCGTTCGGGGCACTTTTGATGGTCTTATGCTTCCAGGACTCATAGGCGGCGGGCGAGGCTTCCGACTGCACACCGATCACCTGAATCTGCGGATTGATGGCATGGGCACTGATACACGCGCCTGCCGCACCGCTGCCACCACCCACCGGCACGATAATCACATCCAAATCAGGCTGATCTTGCAACATTTCCAGCGAAGCTGTAGCCACACCGGCAATTAACAAGGGTTCATCCCCGGCATGGATGTAGCGCCAACCGTGTTCTTCCGAAAGTATGGCAGCATGTTCGCGGGCATCATCGAACTTTTCCCCGTGAAAGATGACCTCCGCCCCCATCCCGCGCATGGCTGCGACCTTGCCGGGATTCGCGCCCTCCGGCACGACAATCCGCGCCTGAACACCGAACAGCCGGGCGGCATAGGCAACCGACTGCCCATGATTCCCGGTTGAAGCCGCGCTCACGCCGCGTTCGCGTTCCTCCGGCGTCAGTTGGGAAATCAAGTTGATGCCGCCGCGCACCTTGAACGCGCCCACCGGCTGGTAATTCTCATGCTTGATGTAGACATCCGTCCCAATAAGGGTATTCACTGCCGGGTAACTGTGCAGGGGCGTCGGGCGCAGATACGGACGAATACGACGGTGTGCATCCAGGACATCGTGAAACTGTGGGGGTAGCATCGCTTGGCCTTTCTTTAAGATGATGTCGCCCATTTTACCGCATCTATCGCGGTTTGCGGGATAGGATGTCCGGTGGATTCCAGTATAATCGGGGGACAGATCAGGTATGGGATGGCATGACGGCAAAAAGTTACGCTGTAATGCGGGGATCGTAGGGGCGCAATATATTGCGCCCGCGCATTCAGAACACCGCCTGTTCGATCAACCGCGTAAGTCCTGAAAATAAGGAACAGAGTCTGTTATGTGGCGAATCGTAGCACTCCTGGCCGCCGGAATCGTCGTGGTCATCGTTGGGATCAGCCTGGTGGCTGGCGGCAGTGGTGAAGTCCGCGCCAGCGCGATTTTTAGCAGCGTAGACACCAGCATCAGCGGTTATGCCCGCGCGATTGCACCCCATACCTGGGACTTCCCGCAGGACTTCGGGCCGCACCCCGACTTCCAGACTGAATGGTGGTACTACACCGGCAATCTGGCGGATGAAAACGGGCGGCGGTTCGGCTTTCAGTTCACGATCTTCCGCCGGGCAATCACGCCAATTGTCTACGAGAGCGACTCGGAGTGGCGGACGAATCAGATTTACATGGCGCATTTCACCGTGACCGATGTCACCGGCGATCAGTTCTATCACCAGCAGCGCTTCAGCCGGGGCGCAGCGGGGCTGGCCGGAGCGACAACCGATCCCCGCTATCATGTATGGCTGGATGACTGGCAAATCCAGGCGCAGGACGACAGCGCAAGATCAGTTTCCATCATGGCGGCAACGGATGAGGTCGCTATAGACCTGCAATTGGAACAAATCAAGCCGCCGGCCCTGCAAGGCGATCACGGCCTGAGTCAGAAGGGGGACGAACCCGGCAACGCCAGTTATTATTATTCCCTCACCCGCCTGTTGACCGAAGGGACAATCACGATTGGCGATACGGTCTACACCGTGAGCGGGACAACCTGGAAAGACCATGAATTCAGCACCAGCGCATTAGGCGACACCGCCCAGGGTTGGGACTGGTTCGGCCTGCAACTGGACGATGACCGTGAACTGATGTTGGGGCAAATTCGGCTGGTAGATGGCGGGCGCGAACCGGCGTTCGGCGGCCTGCTGGTCTACCCGGATGGCAGCACCCGCACACTGGACTCATCTGATTTCACATTCACCGTAACCGGGAGATGGCAAAGCCCACATACCGGCGCGACCTACCCGGCGGGCTGGCAGATTGGCATCAACATTGGCGAAACCGAACCGCTGAACCTGACACTGACGCCCCTCATCAGCGATCAGGAATTAACCGACACGGGTAATGTAGACTATTGGGAAGGCGCAGTGCGAATTACCGGAGACGCCACCGGGTATGGATATGCCGAACTCACCGGGTATGTAAACGCGATGACCGGGCGCTTTTAGGGATATACAGGCAAGAGATTTAATCGCGAGGACTCACAATGAAAATAGATCGCCGGGTACAACGGACACGCCAACTGCTGCGGGCAGCACTGATCGAACTGATCCTCGAAAAGGGATACCAGGCCATCACGGTGCAGGACATCACTGACCGCGCGAACCTGGGGCGGGCCACGTTTTACCTGCATTACCCCAACGGCAAAGACGAACTGCTACTCAAGATGATGGAGGAAACCATGCAGGACATCATCCAGCAGATTGGGCAGCCCGCCGCCGGGGAATTAATGACGGATGGTGTCCCGCCGAGTCTGGTCGCTTTCCAGCACGCGCAGGAAAACGCGGCGTTTTACCGGGCGGTAGTTGGGGCGGATGGGCTGGCAGGGGTCATGCACGGCTACCGCCAATCCACCACCGCGCAGATCAAACAACAAATCGAGTCCTGGCTACCGCCAGGTGTTCAGCCTACGGTGCCGCTGGATTTCATCGCGCACTTCATCTTTGGGGCGCTGAATGCAGTCATCGTCTGGTGGCTGGAAAATGAAAACGCCATTTCAGCCGAGGAAATGGCGCAGCGATTTCAGAAGCTGATTCGGGATGGTATCAACGGATTTACCCAACCACAAACAGATGCTCGCAGACTAGACCGAGGCCGCGAAGAGCAGCACAGGGATTAGCGCCCCGAGAACGACACCCGCAATCACCTGTGCCGGGGTATGCCGGTGCAGCTTCAACCGGGCCGCCCCCACCAGCGGGATGAGCGGGGTGGCGACCAGCGCCGGAGCCAGCCCGAACAGCAGCGCAATCGCCACGACCGCGCAGCTAATGCTCATGGCGTGCATACTAATCTGCCACACCAGGGTAATCACCGCCATCACCGTCAATTGCACCAGCGAGAACAGCGCAAACTGCGGCACAACCGGGGGCGCACCCAGCAAACGCAGGATCCACCAGGCAATCGCGGTACAGACAATCGAAACTAAGAAAGGCCGTAGTCGGTCTTTACGTAGTTTCATGTGAATATCGGTAATCTTTCCCCGGTGTACCATCCAGGCGATATAGGCCAACGGGAATACGCACACCAGAGCCGTATAGACTACACCCCACAGAATCGCCTGTCCTTGTGTCGGAGCATCCCGCAAAGCAATCGGAAACGCCATGACAGCCCAGACGACCGGCGGACTGAAGACATTCGAGATCAACCGCGCCCATAAAATGACGGGTTCCAATTCTGTTTCAAAGGTAGGTGTTTCAGTCAGTATTTGAGCCATGCTCTCAAACATACCACAGAAGTTGTGATTCGTGATTTAAGTTCACGTTAGAAACCTTTAATGTGCCAGCGCGTCCGGCGGGGGCGGTGTTTCCTCCCGAATACGCAGCCGTACCAGGTAATCGCTACCTTCAAAAATAGTCCGTGTCATGCGTGCTTCCGGTATCAGACGCGGCGATACCAAACCATAAGCTTCTCGCGCCGCCGAAACCAGGCGCAGCGATCCGGTGACGACCAAGAAGTGTTCCGGCATCGTGTGAATCTGTTGCATTGCCTCGTTTAAATCCCCAGCGACTTCTACCTGGGCAGCGTGCGGCTGGAACTGCGCCCGGATCGTGGCCGATGACAGAGCACGATGCCCGGTGGCCTGGGTGATGACGATGCGATAACGGGCCACATCAAATACATCCAGAAACTCGCGTACTGCTTTGTCCTGGAGCATCCCAATGATGATACACACCGGCTCATTCGGGCCAAGCCGCCGATCAATCTCCCCGCGCAAACGGTGGGCGGCGTTGGGCGTATGCGCTCCGTCCAACATTACGTCGCGCCCGGCAATCTGAACCTGCTCTAACCGGCCCGGCAGTGTATCCGTTTCCAGAAAATATTTGAATGGCCGCCGGGGAATCAGCCCGCGATCCCGTAAATTCTGCCAGGCCGCCAGCCCCAGAATCGAACCCTGATGGCGGTCACCCCGCGCGCCATTGAGTTGCAGCGTCGCTTTTTTCGTCTGCACTTCCTGTTCCAGCCGCCGCTGCACCTCAGCTAACTGCTTCACACTAATCACGTGTCCGCCCGGCTGGATGATTCCTGCTTTGTGGGCGGCTACTGCGGTCAGATTATTGCCCAGCATCGCCGTGTGTTCCAGTTCAATCGGCGTGATAATCGCCAGGATGTTCTCTACCGTATTCACGGCGTCGTAACGCCCACCTAACCCGACTTCCAGCACGGCAATATCCACATGATTACGGGCGAACCACCAAAATGCCAGCGCCGTCGCCATCTCAAATGTGCTGTAATGGTAGGGCGTCTGACTGGCCGCCGCCAGCACTTCGGCTACACCATTTACAAACACCGGGCAGGTGATCATCGCAGTATTGATGACAAATCGTTCCCGAAAACTGTGCAAATGCGGGCTGGTATAAAGACCAACATTCAGGTTATTCGCATATAGAATCTGCGCCAGACGGTAGCAGGTTGTCCCTTTGCCGACGGACCCGGCAACCACGATGGAACGAAACGCCCGCTGCGGGTTGCCCATCTCGGCCAGTAACGCCGTCATGGATTCCAGGTTTTGGGGATAATCTCGTGTCGGTATCGGACGGACAATCGCCCGCAGGGAATCGGAATACGCATCATCGCACATGAACTCATCTCAGAGAAGATAATCGGTCTGAAACTTATAATTGGGATCAGCAAGATCGAGGGGTATTTTTATCGCAAACAAAGGGTTTTTGCTCTTCAAAAATATGCTATGCGTGAACGGGTTTCACCAACCGGTACAAACGTGGTAAATCTGCTGCGATCACCTCAACTTTGCTGCGTTCGCTAAAGCCCGCCCCCACGCCACCGTATTCCAGCGCCACCACCCAGGGAATCGGCCAATCACCGCTGTGAATCTTTTCTAATACCCATTCTGTCAGAAACCAGTCCGTTTCGGTCATAGGGAAATGGTCATTTAACCGATTCTGCGAAGTGTCATAAATCACACCGGTCACATGCAGTTCGCGCAGGTGGTCAACCGGCAAGTTGGCGATGTACTCCTGCGGATCCACCCCCAGGTACGCGGCGGAACAGCGGGCATGAGAGATGTCCAACAAGAACCCGGCTCCGGTATCATGAACCACCTGGCTGATTCGCTCGGCTTCCAGCACCGGGCGCGGAATATAATAGCTTGGGTCCCAGGTGGCATTTTCCAGAATCACCCGTTCCATGCCGTACCGCGCCCCCATATCATTCACGTCTTCCAGTATGGCCTCCGTCAAAAGACGGTCATGCTCTGGGAGCATGGTATCCAGCGGCATATCCTTAAAATCACCGATATGCGGCGCGAGATGGGTATTCACATAGGGAGTTGGGGTGCTGTTGAGCAGGCTTGTAACGTTTTCCCAACCGACCTGTCCGCCGTTATGCCGACCGGCCATCAACGGCCAATGCACATAAGCCGGGCGCTGCTGGCTGGCGGTTGCGACCATATCCGGCCAATTGGGGCATTTGTAGTAATCGAGTTCGATCACACCTTGATCGAGCAGGGCTGCCGCCTGGGGAGAATAATTTAACGCGACTTGCATAAGTGTCCTTCGTGATTGTGGTTATAAACTTCGAGTCTATCACGCTTGCACGCCAGTGGCTGTTAGGGAAGTGTTACAAGCGTAAAAATTCGCTACCCTAACCACTCATGCCGCAGCAGGCCGTAGAGATACATATCGTGCCGCTGGTTGTCCCGCAGCAGAAACTCGCGGTGTGTGCCTTCCCGCTGGAAACCAAGTTTTTCATAGAGCGCGATGGCGGACGTGTTGTAACTGAACACCGTCAACTGCATCCGGTGCAGATTCAACTCGTGAAAGGCGTAGTTGAGCGCCATCTGCATCGCCTCATAGCCGAATCCCTTGCCCCGGTATTCCGGCTCACCGATGCCAATCGCAATCCACCCCGTGCCATGCGGCCACAGAATCCCGTTGATCTCGATAAACCCGATCAGCAGGTCACTGGAAAGGGTACGGATGCCAAAAAGGAAATTGTCTTTTTCTTGTTGGCCGCCCTGAATCCAGCGCATCACCTGACCCTCATTTTTGGGGAAGGCAATCGCGGCATCCAACAGGCGCAGGTAACGGCTGTCCAGGTGCCAGTCCGCGATGACGGCGGCGTCGCCATTGGTCAGCGGAGTCAGCCGCACCCGCAGGCCTTCAAAGAGGTTCGTCATGCCATCGGCATTCTGGTTGAGAGTCACCGGTCTATTATGCCTTTCATCGCCCGCCCTATCTCAACGCCGCTTCCAGGCATCCAGCAGCGCGGCTTCACGGTCTTGCAGCATCCCGGCGTTCAACTTGAGTCCGGTGGCGTCCCCGGTACGCTGCGCATTCCACGCCAACGTATCCCGCACGGTATCCGCTAATGGACGGAAGCTCAACCCGGCGTCTAGCGCCTTCTGCACTTTGACGGCCTGCATCCCGTTATAGGTATGGGGAATCCACAACGGCAGTTCCGTATAGGGTGTTACGTCATGTTCCAGCAGAAATTCATCCGTGACCCAGGTCAGTGAGGCCTGACTCCCGCTCACGTCCAGGCAGGTTTCGAGCAGCTTGCCCATCGTCAGGGGATAATCCGGCCCGGTGACGTTGTACACCCCCGCCTTACGCGCTTCCGCCATGCGGATAATCCAGGCGGCCTGGTCGCGAGCATCAATCACCTGTACCGCCATCTCCGGCCCAGCCGGAGCCAGAATCTCGCCGCCCATCGCCACCCGTACCGGCCAGTAGGTGAAACGGTCAGTCGGGTCATGTGGGCCAACGATCAATCCGCTGCGGACATGCAGCACCCGCCCCGGCATGACTTCCTCAGCGGCGTTCTCGCACAGCACCTTGAGGCCGCCGTAGGTCTGCCCGGTGACTTCTTCGACGGTTTCATCGGCCAAAGTCAGCAGTTCGGCGCTTTCGTCTATGCCATAGGTCGTCGTGTCGGCATACACAGAGATGCTCGAAATGAACGTGTAGTGTTCCACACTGGTTGCCAACTGTTCAACCGATGCCCGCACCAGGCGCGGCACGTAGCCGCAGGTGTCTACCGCTACATCCCAACGGCGACCTTTGAGTGCGCTCAGGCCGCCATCGCGGTTGCCAACCAGTTTTTCAACCTGGAGGAATAAATCGGGATTGGTCGTCCCCCGGTTAAACAGGGTGACTTCATGCCCCTGGGCTAACGCTGCTTCAACAATGTGTCGTCCTAAAAAACGTGTCCCACCCAGAATCAGAATCTTCACGTCGTTTGTCCTCAAACTCTACCTATACACCGGACAATTTCACATTTTCCCATTGTAACAGGTATCCAGATCAGAGCCAGCCACCTGACGATCACCGCTGGAACGTCAAATCCGGGTTCTTGAAGGGAATTAACGCCAACATGACCGCGTGCGCGTAGTACCCGGTACGGTCAATTATGTCGCCGGTCAGGATGCCCACCGCGCCATTGCCCTGTTTCGAGTTGTTGCGACGGAACACGATGTCATCGGCCTCGCCCAACTCGATTCCCTGCCGGATCAGCGTCACAATTTCCTGCGGCAAAGAAAACGTCGCAGTGCGGCTGTGGCTCACCAGATCACCGGCCAGCACCACAATCCAGGCAAAAGCGAGCAAATCCCCGTCCCAGTCCGTGAGTCCCCCTTCAATGCCCATCCAGTAGTCCGCTCCTGGCTGTGCATCGCGGGCGGCCTGAGCGCGGTTGCGGGCGCCCTGGTAGGTTTCAGCGTCGCTCATCGGTTGGTCACTCACGCCCGATGGCACATTCACGCCCGTTACCGTGACCGTTTCACCAGGGAACAACTGGTTAAACCCCTGACGCGCCGCCGCAATTTTGACCGGATTCTGTGACGCTACGACAATTGTTTTCACGACACCTACCCTACCAGCGTGATCGCTTTGAAGATGGCGAACAGCCCGAATGCAACATGCGCCGCCACCGCTGCCCGCGTTGAGCCGGTATACGCCCGCACTGCGCCGAAGAACAGCCCGGCGATAAACGGCAGCGCCGCTCCATACCATAACCCGGTTTCGGTACGTGCTTCCAGGGGCAGGTACGCCAGCAGGTGAAATCCGGCGTACAACACGGCGTTGATGAGCAGCCCGAACCACGCGCCTAACTCTTTCCGCAGCGCGGGCAGGATCATGCCTCGAAAAACGAGTTCCTCAGCAATCGGCTGCATGACCACCATAAACAGCGCCGCGAAACCCCAGGTGGCGGCGGTCATTGTTCCGCTGTACAGCGTCACCAGTTCCGGGTCGGAGACGAACTGCCTGGTCAGACGGAAACTCACGACATCCAGCGTAATCACGACGCCCAGGCTGACCAGCAGCACCATAAACAGCGTCGGCAGTGGGACGTTATCCCCCAACCGGAGCGCCTTTCGTTCTTCAGTTCTGCGCCGGGTGAACCAGGTAAAAGCAATTGCCAGCGCCGCCCCCGCCGACCATCCGGCGAACAGGGTAAAAGGCGTGTCACCCAACAGCGCGACCATGACGCCCACCCCAATAATCAGCGCGAGAAAAGCCGCCACCGCATTGGAGAAGGCGATGCCCAGCCCCCAGGGGGGTGGCACTTCCGCTGCGCCAATGCTTGTTAGAATCCGTCGAAACATAGTGCCTCAATCATTGTGGTAAATCGGATCTAAGCGAAATTCCTCCCCCCAGTCCCTCTCCATTGCGATTTTACTGCACGACACAAGAAATTGGGGGGGGGGGGACAAAAGGGTTCAATAGGTATTTGTATTTGCCTGTCCCATCCAAGCCTACAGATGCCCTTGAACGCTCCCCCATTGTACGTTGTTGTCTGCTACATTGTAAATCAAACCGCACTCGAATTTCGTCTGCGCCATGTCCCGCGAGATTTCACGCTCGGTGTCCTTGTCAGCGGCAGTTGCTTGCTAAGTTGTGGCTCATGCCTTGCAACCACGCCGCACGATGAGCAGCCAGTATCGACATCTCCAGCGTTTTCTGTCCTTGGGACACGGTTCACATGGTCGCACTCAAAGACCTTGCTGCAGCGGGACAGGTCTGGCAAGGGGTGGGCGATGTTTTCAAGAAAGCCAGCTGGTTGCCCTTGGTCGCGACTGTTGCTCAACTGCCCGGTTATAACCAACTCTGGGGTCTGGTCAGCAGTGTAACAGTTGCCCCCAGCCTGTACAAGCGGCGCTTCCATCAGAAAGTCAGTTTCCGTGACTTGAAATGTGTGGTTTTCAATGGCATTGTTCCCATTGGCTTATGCGCTCGTGATGCTGCTTGGGCAGGCTCTGCCACCCGCCACGGTTGGCCGCCAATCTCGCTTGAGTACCTTTCGGTGTGGTCTGGAGCCCATTCGTGATCTATTTCGTCCAACCATTGCTATTCTTCTCCCTCACACCGCTCCGTATGACTTGTCTCTTCCTCTGAGCCCTCAGAGCGAGGGGAAAACGCGCATAGCGATTAGGAGTGGGGACGATAAGCGATTCCAGACCTACCGTCAAAACAATCTATAGATTATCGGATATTTTACATATAAGTTTTCAGATAACTACAGCGTTCACCGCTGGATTTTTGTGAAGGGTGTGCTTCCCCCCGTAAACCGGGGAAAACGAGGTAAAATCAGCCTGCAAAACCGGTTTTACTTTCCTGTCTGATTGCCAAAAATTAGCCGTAGACACATTCAGGCGACCTTTGGTATACTAGCCTTTCTTAGGCAAATCATAAGGGTAATTTAATCATGCGTGTTTCAGCATCTGTCAAAGTGCGCTGCCCGAAATGCCGAATCATCAAGCGGCATGGGCGCGTGATGGTAATCTGTGAAAACCCGAAACACAAACAGCGTCAGGGCTAAAGCAGCACCTGGAGGATATTCATGGCGCGTATTGAAGGGGTAGATCTGCCCCGCGACAAACGAGTAGAAGTGGCTCTGACCTACATTTATGGGATTGGCCGCCCGACAAGCCGGAAAATTCTGGGTCAAACCGGGGTCAACCCGGATACCCGTGTCCGCAACCTTTCGGAAGACGAAGTGCAGCGTCTGCGTGACGCCATCGGCGTTTATACGACAGAAGGTGATCTGCGCCGGACGATTCAGTTGAATATTAAACGGCTTTCCGAAATTGGCAGCTACCGGGGACTGCGGCATCGTCGTAGCCTGCCGGCACGCGGCCAGCGTACCCGTACTAACGCTCGTACCCGGCGTGGCCCGCGTAAGACGGTGCCAGGGCGTGGTCGGCGGCGTGGCGCGACCAAGAAATAGTGCTGCGCTCAATTCGGCACTGTGGGTCAACTGTATAAATCAACATTCGAGAATGCGCCCTGTGAAGTCTGGCAGGGCGCGTTTTCCCGCAAGAACACCATTACTGGTGAAGTATAAGCTGAAAAAGAGGGACTATGGCACGTCAAAAGAAAGCTGCTGCTGGTCGCCGTACAGCCAGAAAAGTTGTCAAGAACATTCCCTATGGGCAGGCGCATATTCACGCTACGTTCAATAACACCATTGTGTCTATGACAGACCAATTGGGGAACGTGGTCGCCTGGGCCAGTGCCGGAACATCGGGCTTTAAGGGCAGCCGTAAAAGTACGCCCTATGCAGCTCGTATGGCGGCGCAAACTGCTGCGGAACAAGCGCAGACTCATGGGATGCAGGAAGTGGATATTTTTGTAAAAGGCCCTGGCCCTGGACGTGAGGCGGCGATTCGCGCCATTCAGTCCAGCGGTGTCAAAGTGCGCTCGATCACTGATGTCACGCCCGTCCCCCATAACGGGGTACGCCCGCGCAAGCGCCGTCGTGTTTAATTGTTCGTTGAGCCTGGCTTGCCTGGCTTTGTCCATCACGGCAATAGAACCGGAGGATTGAGCATTGGTTACAAATAATATGGTGCTGCCGCACCGTGTCGAAGGTGAAGCGACTTCACGTAATTACGGGCGTTTCGTGTTGAGCCCGCTGGAAAGCGGCTACGGCCTGACTCTGGGTACGGCGCTGCGCCGTGTGTTGCTCTCGTCCCTGACGGGTACAGCGATTACGAGTGTCCGCGTTTCCGATGTGCATCACGAATTTTCCTCTATCCCCGGCGTGCGCGAGGATATGACCCAGCTCATTTTGCAGATCAAGCAAATCTGTCTGGAAATGGTGGGTAGTGCGGATATGGCGCTGCCTCGGCTGCGGTTGGAACATCGGGGTGAGGGAACTGTGACTGCGGCAGATATTATCTGCCCGCCGGAAATCAATATTGTGAATACCGATCTCTACCTGTTCACGGCAGATTCGCCGGATACACACCTGGAGATCGAATTTGATGTGCAGATGGGGCGTGGCTACAGCCCGGCGGAAGAACGTGGGCGGCTGCCGATTGGCGAACTCCCGGTGGATGCGATTTTCAGCCCGATCCGCCGCGTGAACTTTGATGTGGAAAGCGCCCGCGTGCATCAGCGCACCAACTACGACAAACTCATTCTCGAAATCTGGACCGATGGCACGATCCGCCCGGAAGACGCGCTCTCCCAGGCCGCCCAGATTTTGATGAAGCATCTCCAGCCGATTGCCGGTGTGCAGGATGTGTTCTCTCTGCCAATGGAACCAGCCCCGGTTGACGATGAACCGCTTCGCCCCCATGCGAACGAACTGCACCAGCGGCCTATCGAAGAACTTGACCTGAGTGTGCGCGTGTTCAATTCGCTCAAGCGAACCGGCATCACCACTGTCGGGGATGTCCTGGATATGCTGGATCGTGGCCCGGATGCGATGTTAGCGATCCGCAACTTTGGTGAAAAATCACTGGATGAGCTGGTCGAACGGCTGCGCGAAAAAGGCTACATGCCGCAAGAAGAAAACGAAGACGACGTAAACAAGGCTGACGCGATCAGCACGCAATAGAGGATGGATCATGCGACATCGTGTGGTTGGTAAAAAACTAGGGCGCAACGGCGCACAGCGCAAGGCCTTACGCCTGAGCCTGACGCTCGCCCTGCTGGAACATGAACGGATTGAGACGACCCGTGCTAAAGCTGACTTTGTGCGCGGCCATATTGAAAAGCTGATTACGCTGGCGAAACGTGGTCTGGCGCATGAAGACCCGGCGCGGACGGTTCACGCCCGCCGTATCGCGGCCAGCCGGTTGAATAATGACCGTGAAGTCGTGCAGAAACTGTTCGACACACTCGCGCCGCGCTACGAAGAACGTCCCGGCGGCTATACCCGCATTATTAAGATGGGGCCGCGCAAGGGCGACAGCGCCGAAATGGTGCTGCTGGAACTGGTTGACAGCGAAGCCTAACGGATTCGTATGGCGGTAAGCTGCCGCGCAACGCTGGCTTACGACGGCACCGCCTACCAGGGGTTTCAACGGCAGGCCGGGGATACGCCCACCATCCAGGGGACGGTTGAAGGCGCAATCCAGGCCATTACCGGCCAGTCGGTCACAGTCATCGGGGCGGGACGCACGGATACCGGCGTTCATGCCACCGGCCAGGTGATTACGTTTACAGTCGAGTGGGCGCATCGCCTGAGCGACCTGCTGCGAGCGATTAACAGCCAACTTCCCGCCGACATCGCGCTCCAGGATATACGGGAGCAATCGGGGTTTCATCCCCGTTTTGATGCGGTTGCGCGGGAATATCAGTACACGCTGGTACAGTGCGGCGAACGCCAGCCTTTGCTCCGTCATCGTGCCTGGCACATCTGGGGCGACCTGGACGGCGCGGCGATGCAAACAGCGGCGGCGCTGCTGGCAGGGGAACATGATTTTGCCGGATTCGGCCTCCCGCCGCAGGGCAGCAAGACGACGATCCGCCGGGTACTGCGTTCGGAATGGTCACACTGGGAAAATCCCCAGGGCACTGGCATAATCTGGCAGTATACAGTGGAAGCCAATGCCTTTTTGAAGCACATGGTGCGGCGGATAGTCGGGTTGTTGGTGCAGGTCGGACAGGGTCAGCAGGATACCGCCGGGATTGAGGCGATTTTACACCGGGCGGTTTTGTGGGAAGGGCCAGTCGCCCCGCCACACGGATTGGTTCTGACCCGCGTGCGCTACCCGGATGATTAAGAAAAACCGGGCGACCACACCAAGTCGCCCTGCGAATATAGAGGATGTAGGGGCGCACGGCGGTGCGCCCAGACTCAAGACTCGGTTAAGGTGGGTGAGACGCCCGCCGGAGGATAGGAATTGTGGAACAGAAAACTTTCGTAACCAAGCCACTCGAAGTTGAACGCAAATGGTGGATTGTGGACGCGAAGGGGCAGAACCTGGGGCGTCTCGCCACTCGGATTGCACCGATTTTGCGTGGTAAACACAAGCCGGTTTTTGCGCCTAACCAGGATGTGGGTGACTATGTGATCGTCATCAACTGTGGCGATGTCACCGTTACCGGCAATAAAATGGACGACAAGCGGTATTATCGGCATTCGGGTTATCCCGGTGGGATTAAGTCGGTCACGCTGCGCGAACAGCTCGCCAAACACCCCGAACGGGTGATTGAAGCGGCGGTGAAGGGAATGCTGCCGAGCAACGCACTGGGCCGGAATATGCTGAAGAAACTTAAGGTTTACGCCGGGAGCGACCACCCGCACGCGGCGCAGAAGCCCGAAGTCTTAGAGCTGTAGGAAGGGTCTCATTCATGTCTGCACAATATTACGAAGGCATTGGCCGCCGCAAGGCCGCTACCGCTCGGGTGCGTATCTTCCCAGGTGGCACCGGGCAGCTCATGATTAATGACAAAGAAGGCAGCGACTACCTGCCGCGTTCCGGCGATGTGGACATTCTGTTGCAGCCGCTCACCGTGCTGGGGCAGGACAAGCACTTCGATGTCACGATCCATGTCAACGGTGGCGGGATTTCCGGCCAGCGGGACGCCATCCTGCTCGGATTGGCGCGGGCGCTCATCAAGCTCGACCCGGAAGTGAAGCCGCAGTTGAAGGAACACAAATTCCTCACCCGCGATGCGCGGGTTAAGGAACGGAAAAAGCCAGGTCTCAAACGCGCCCGCAAAGCGCCGACCTACACAAAGCGTTAAAGCGCTGCTGCGAATCACACGCCAACAAGGGGCTATCCACTGCCCCTTGTTTGATTCTATTAATTGGTTATTTTGAAGGCTAGACCCTCACCGCCGGTACACGACCCGCCCGCCAACCATCGTCAGACTCACCTCAAGTTGCTCGTCTAACAGCACAATGTCCGCGTCCATGCCGGGAACAAGGCGGCCTTTATTCGTCAGATTCATCGCCTCTGCCGGGGTGGAGGTTGCTGCCGGGAGGATTTCCGCTAGTGAAAGCCCTGTCCAGGCCACAGTGTTCCGCACTGCCCGATCAAGCGTCAGGGTGCTGCCCGCCAGGTTGCCCGCCGGAATCCGCGCCACGCCATCTTTCACCGTGACCGACTGTGCCCCTAAGGTATAGTCCCCATCCGGCAGTCCAGCGGCGCTCATGGCGTCGGTAATCAGCAGGACACGCCCCGCCCCTTTCGCCCGGAACAGGAGTTTGACCATCGCCGGGTGGGTGTGGACGCCGTCCGCGATGATCTGGGCATACAGGCGGTCATCGGTCAGCGCTGCGCCCAGAATGCCCGGTTCGCGGTGATTCAGCGGGCGCATTCCGTTAAAGGTATGTGTGACCTGCCGCAGGCCGCAGGCCGCACCCCGGCTGGTTTCCGCGTACGTGGCGTTGGTATGTCCGGCAGCGAACTCGACTCCCTGCGCAGTCAAGGCCTCAATCATAGGCAGCGCCCCGTCTAACTCCGGCGCAACCGTAATCAAGCGCACGACTCCGGTTTTCATCCAGGCGGCGTATTCGTCCGGTTGGGGTGGGCGAAAGAAGGTTGGCGGCTGTGCGCCGGGGTAGTGTGGGCTGAGAAACGGCCCTTCGACGTGGACGCCGAGGTGTTGAGCGCCGTCCTCCGGGTGTGGACAAGCCGCGACGTTCTCCAATGCCCGTTGGATGTTTTCGGCGGTGTCGGTCATGGTGGTGGGGTAATAGCTAGTAACGCCATGTTGGGCGAAAAAGCGTGCCATGCCGTGAATCGCTGCGGGCGTGGCATCCATCGTGTCATGTCCATCTCCACCGTGCACATGTACATCAATCAAGCCAGGGATAATCGTCTGGCCGGTGGCGTCAATCACATGGTCGACGGTGTCTGCGGAGATGTATCCGGGTTGAATAGCCTGAATTACACCGTTTTCGATAACGAGCGTATGGTTTTTCAGTGTCGTGTCAGCCGTGATGATCGTGCCGCCAATAAAAAGTGTTTTGGTCATGATTTTACTCACCTAATGGATAAATCAAAAAGAATACTACCGTTTTCGCGTACTCTCTCTCCATTGCGATTTTACTGCACGACACAAGCAATTTGGGGGCGGACAAAAGTGTTCAATAGGCATTGTATTTGCCTCTGCCCCATCCAAGTCTACAGATGCCCATGAACGCTCCCCCATTGTACGCTGTTGTCAGCTACATTGTAAATCAAACCGCACTCGAAATTCGTTTGCGGTATGTCCTGTGAGATTTCACGCTCGGTGTCCTTGTCAGCGGCAGTTGCTTGCTAAGTTGTGGCTCAGGCCTTGCAACCACGCAGCATGATGAGCAGCCAGTATTGACGTCTCCAGCGTTTTCTGTCCTTGGGACACGGTTCACATGGTCGCACTCAAAGCCCGCCACGGTTGGCCGCCAATCTCGCTTGAGTACCTTTCGGTGTGGTCTGGAGCCCATTCGTGATCTATTTCGTCCAACCATTGCTATTCTTCTCCCTCACACCGCTCCGTATGACTTGTCTCTTCCTCTAAACCCTCAAAGCGAGGGGAAAACGAACCTTGGGGTGCTCTCCCTGAGTGAGAAGGTGACTGCGACGGGGACGCATATCCCCTCAAAGGAATAGGATGAGGGTTTGTGGATACAGGCAAACACGGCAAATGCGTTGCGTATCTGCCCGAATTCGCTTAATATCTGTGGCAAATTCGATTCACCGACCTCACCCCTCCCGAACCTTCGGTTCTCCCTCCCCTCTCCGTCAACGGAGAGGGGAAAACGAGCGCAGCGAGTAGGGGTGAGGTAAAGCACAAACGAGGTTTCCAATGGGTGTGGATGCAAACGGGACGCGGCAGGGGGGGTGGCTGCTGCCGGTTGGAACCCTGCTGGCGGGGGGTATCTTGATTCTGGCAGTGCTGCTGCTCCCGAACCTGGGGACAGCGCCTGCCGATGCCCAACTCAGGGAAGGCCGGGCGCTGCTCGAATCCGGCCAGTATGATGCGGCGATCACGCTGTTCAACCAGGCGATCCGGCAGAATCCGGCGGATGCGCGGCTGTATTTCAACCGGGGACTGGCGTATTTTTCGCAGGGCAGCTACGACCCGGCGATTGTGGATTTCACCCAGGCGCTGGTGCACGACCCGAACCTGCTGCTGGCCTACAACAACCGGGGGATTGCCTATCACCAGCAGGGCGATTACGAGAAGGCCATCAGCGACTACAACCAGGTGCTGGGGCGGGAACCCAACCACACGGCGGCGCTCTATAACCGGGGGCTGGCCTACCTGGCGGCGGGCAACCTGAGCGCGGCAGGAGCGGATTTCGCCACGATTATCGCCACCCAACCCGACTTCGCGGACGCCTACGGCAGCCTGGGCAGCCTGTACGCCGCCCAGGGGCAAACAACGGCTGCACTGGCGAATTACCGCCGCTACCTGGAACTGGCCGGTGCGAACGCCTCTCCCGCTGTGCAGGCGTATGTGGCGCAATTCGAGGGCGCGGGGGGATAGAGTCAGGTCAGGGGTAAGTATAGAATCCCTATCGTTGCAGCAGGCCGTCTGCCGAGCATTAAAATGCCCAGCAAGGTGTTCCAAACCCGCTAAAGGGGTTCAGTTGGTATGGCAGAAAGAGTCCCTTTAGTGGACTTGGTTTTACTTTAGCCGGGGGATTTATCCCTCGGCGTGTTACTCACCCGCCAAAACCCAAAAATACGACTCGCGCCTGCGGCGCTTGGTTTTGAGGGGCTGCGCCCCTCTGCCCTGCGGGCATTCACCCCATCAGCGTTCAGCGATTCAGTAAATGGGGCAGACGCACCACCCGAAACCCGAAGGAGAGGTTCCTGAGGTTCGGAATGAAGTAGTAGTAGCGCGACGCGGCACGGGCGAAGTAAGCGCTGTTGTCCCACGAACCGCCACGCAAAACCCGCACGGCTTCAGAACGCATGTTCTCTTCACTCAACCCACCCTCTGGGTCATCATACGGGTTCAGACACCACTCCCACACATTCCCGCTCATATCCAACACGCCATTAGCCGGGTTCGCCCCCTGTGGGTACATGCCAACGGCTGTTGTCTGGCTGAGGAAGAATTCGCCCACTTTATCACCGCCATATCGTGCTGTCTCATCAATATTGGCGTACCCGCTGATATATTCATCGCCCCAGGGGTATTTACGACTATCAGGATGCCGGGCGGCGGCTTCCCACTCCTGTTCGGTGGGCAGACGGATTTCGTAACCGAGTTGTACGCTCAACCACCTACAAAACGCCACCGCCTGATACCAACTGACATTCTCACGGGGATGATTGGCATAGGGGAATCGTTGCTCGTCTATAGGCTGCTTGCGATACTTATCCGGCATTCCCACCCACCATTCATCGCTGTTAAACCCATCTTCGGCGTCCAGAAAAGTCTGGAATTGGGCATAAGTAATCGGGTATTTGGCGATACGATAGGCGGGCAGGGTGATTTTGCCATCCTGGAAAGCATGTTCGCCTGCCGGAATGTCACACCAGACAATATCCGGCAAAACGCCCTCACCCCCAGCCCCTCTCCCGAACGCTGCGCTGGGAGAGGGGAGCAAAACACAGCCTACACCGGGACGAGGGTCGCCCAGGACAGCCAGAGTACGCCCGGCGGCGGCGCGTTCGGGGGGTGGCAGGTGTCCCCCACCCACCAGATCAGCCAACTGCCCGCGCAGGCGGGGCAGCACTTCGCGCCCGACTTCATCCTGTTCGGCATTCTGCCCGCCGATCAGCGCCAGCATCTCCCCCGCCAGCCAGATCACGCGCCAGTCCTCGTCACTTTCGGGCGTCATCCGTTCCGGGCAGGCGGCACTAAGGGCATCCAGCGGCGTGGCGATGTCACCCCGGTTAAAAACCAGGTGGCCGATTGCCAGCATCAAGGCCTCGCGCCAGCCCTCCGCCCGCGCCAACCGGGGCAGATGGCGGGTGAAACGGTCACTGGCGATATAGCTCCCGGCCAGGAACTCCTGGAAAGTGCGGTGCGGGAAGGTGAAGACGCGCATCCCGTAGGCATCCTGGCCGCGCCCGATGAGCAGCCCGGCGCGTTTTTCCACATATTCGCAAAACGCCTCGGCTTTGGTCAGATCGCCTAACTTTCTGCGGGCGATGCCCAACACCGCCGCTTCGGGTATATCTGCCGCGCCCTCGCGCCCGGCCTGTTGGCTGTGGGCATCGTAGGCAATCTCCCACAGCAGCCGGTAGAGGTCGTCTTCGCGCACGTCCAGCGTTTCGATCAGGCTGCGGGCTTCCGTCGGCTTCCACTTCCACATGAGCAGGTTGACGCACTCCTGGTACAGCCGGGCGCTTTCGCGGGGGAGCGTCCCGGTGTGGTTGTGGACAATCGCCATCACCGTCAGCAGCATCGGGTTGGCGGCGATGTCGTGCAGGTGCGGGTGATTCAGTCCCCTGGTCAGGTCGGCGGTGCGTTTTTGCGCGGTGTCGCGGTCAATCACGTTCAGGGCGATCATAGCGGTATACCAGGCATCAATGAAATGGGCGATTTTATCCTGGTCAAAGGGCGCGATGGTTTGCTCGACCATCCCCGGCAGTTTCCAGGCCGGTTGGGTATAGCTCAAAATGCGGCAGGTGACGATAAAACGGTTGTCCCGGTGGCAGCGTGCGCTGAAATCGCCGATGGTATCGCGCACGAGGTCGCGCCGTTCACCGGGCACTTCGTCCAGGCCGTCCAGCAGCAGCAGCGCCCGCCCCCTGTCCAGCGCGTCTTGAATGGCCGGGAACGCCGCTTCCAGCTTCCATTTGGTCAACTCATGCTGGATATGATCGTAGAGCAGCGCCGCCGTCCCCGCGACATCCGGCGGCACATCCTGGGCGAAGTTACGCAGCGTGACGACCACCGGCAGCAACTCACCGTGTTCCCACCCCTGTTCGGTCAGCCGTTCCAGCCAATTGCCGTCCGGGTCGAGCATCTGCCCGCTCAGGCCCAGCGCCAGGAAATTGACAAACGTACTTTTGCCACTGCCCGGATCGCCCAGCAGCACCAGATGGGGAAACAGTGATGCGGCTTCCATCGCTGTCAGAGGTGATTGTTTGAGTTTCTCATCTTCGTCGGTGTGGGATTTCTCCCACTCTAAAATTTCGTGGCTGGGGAGTATCCGCCCGTCTTTATCGCGGGTGACGGTGTGCCGGGTGTTCAGCGGCGTGTAGACCTGCTCGACGGTGATCGGCTGCGCGTCAGAGGTGGCGTCGCGGGGGGTGAGGACGTGCAGCAGGCCGCTCTTTTTGCTCTGTTCGTGCAGCCAGCGCAGGTAGGGGATGGCTGGTTGCCGGTTGCCACGCTGGGCGTAGGGCGCGAGGGCGGCGGTCACCTGCGCTTTCAGGTTGTCGGGGGTGGTGAAAAAGCCAACCTGATTCTCCTTCACTCGCGCTTTGAACGCATCCAGTTTGCCTTTCGCGTCCAGTTCCATTTTGTCCACCGGCCAGGGATGGCTGTTATCCATAACGAAGCACAGGCGCGGAATCGGTTTGCCGTCGCGCCGCACCTCCCCCGCCCACTCGTATTCCAGTTCGGTGATGCTCTGGCCGTCGAAGCCGTCCGGTTGCCAGCCGTAGCGGTGGGCGTAAATCCCCAGGTAAATCTCGGCGTCGTTGACCTGTCGCTGGCATAGTCCCACCGGGTTCTCGCCGCTGACCGGCCAGTTTTCCATGCCGCTGGGGTACAGTCCCAGGCTGAGAATCGCATTCTGCACGGCGGCGCGGTGTTCCGGCAGGTCAATGCTGGTACTGCTGATGAATACGTCAATCCGTTGTTTGGGGGTCATGGGCAAGCTACCCTCTTCGGTGTTCATTGTTCAATATAGCTGTAGTGTACCTGATTTAGCGCCGGTTTTCCCACTCACTATCGGGGAATCCGTCACAGTTCGCCCGTGTTCAGGATGTTCACCAACCGGGGGATGAGCGATTGCATACTGTGCTGTTCGATGACGGCCTGCCGCAGCGCGAGGCCGATAGCGCGGCGCTCCTGGGGTGAGAGCGCCAGCAGGTCACGCAGGCGAGCCGTGACTCCGGCGACATCTTCCGGCGAGTCTACCAGGAGTTGGGCGGTATAAGCGCCGGCCAAGGGGATAAAGGCGGTGCTGCTGATGAGCGTTGGCAGGGCGCAGGCCATCCCCTCTAAGGCCGCTTTGTCAAACAACCCCGGCGGACTCAGGTTGACCGCCACCGCCGCCCGCCAGTACCAGTCGCGCACCTCTTCGGCGGTCTGCTCCCCGGCAAACGTGACGCGCCCCGTGATACCGAGTGCGTCCGCCAGCGAGTGCAGTTCCCGTGCATACGAATCGTCGCCACCATCGGGGATGCCGCCCACCAGCACGATGTCAACCTCCAGGGAGGATGCCGCCCGCAGCAGCGTCCCCTGATGTTTGATGGGCATCAGCCGCGCCACCTGCACCACCAGCGGACGTGATGATTCCGGCGATTCGGGCGGGGGGCAGAACAGATCGGTATTCACGCCATGCCCGGTAGCCCGCAGTTTGGGTGTGGGCAGCGGGAAACTTTCCGGCACGGCAGAAACCACCCGCCGCGAAAACCGCAGCGCCCAGCGTAAATGGCGCGTCACCTGCCGGTGCGTATACCAGGTCGTCACCGGCACACCGGCCAGCCACAACGGAACGCCGCCCAACGCCGCGAAGAGGGGCATCATGTGGGCGAAACAGGCCGTATAGCGCCGGGTGAGCAGCAGCCGCAGCAGAATCGCATAGAAATTCACCAACCGCCGCGCCGCGCCGTAGCCGCGCTCCCGCCCCACCGAATACACCGTCACGTTTTCCGCCACCGCCAGCCGCCCGGCGTGCATCGTCAGCACGTCCACCGCGTCGTAATGCGCCGCCAGCGCGTTAATCCAGGGCGTGGTAAACCCTAAAATATGATCGTCCGCGTCGGTGCGGATGTTGAACAACAGTAAACGCCCCGGCATCGCTTCGTCCTCTCCTGGCATAATACGGCTTTGACCACCCCATTATCCCGCAAAGACCGAATTTGCCCATAGTTGGCACGAAGATGACATTCTCACAGATTGCTTATTGCATATTTGTACAATAGTTGTACAATAACTTTACACAAGTGATGTGAGAGCAATCTGGAGGGGGTATGTCGGATCAAGGGATTGTCGTTGAAAACCTGGTCAAGCGGTATGGTAATTTCGCCGCCGTCAACGGGGTTTCATTTGAAGTGAAATCGGGCGAAGTCTTTGGCTTCCTGGGGCCGAACGGCGCCGGCAAGAGTACCACTGTACAAATTTTGACCACGCTGCGCCTGCCCAGCGCCGGACGCGCTACTGTCGGCGGCTATGATGTCGTCTCGCAGGCCGGACAGTTACGCCGCATCGCCGGGGTCGCCCTCCAGGAGATTGGTCTTGACCCGCTGATGAAATCCATCGAACTGCTGACCATCCAGGGGCAGTTATTCGGCGCTGACCGCAAGGCCGCCCGCGCCCGGGCGCATGAACTGCTCGAACTCGTCAAACTCACGGACTTTACCGAACGGCCTGTCGGCAAATACAGCGGTGGGATGCGCCGCCGCCTCGACCTCGCTCTCGCTCTGGTTCACAACCCGGACATCCTGTTCCTGGATGAACCGACCACCGGGCTTGACCCGGCCAGCCGCCGCGACATCTGGGTGGAAGTCCGGCGTCTGAACCAGGAACTCGGCATGACGATTTTCCTGACGACCCAATACCTCGAAGAAGCCGATGAATTGGCGGAACGGATCGCCATTATTGACCGGGGCAAGATCGTCGCTTCCGGCGCACCGGAAGACCTCAAAGCCGCCTTAGGCACCGAGTCGATCAACATTACCTTCGCCAACGCGGATGCTGCTATCCAGGCCGCCAACGAACTGACCGGCATGGTCGAGCGTATCCAGACTGACCGGCAGATCGTGCGCCTCTACCTGAACCATGCCGCCGCCGCTGTTCCGGGCGTGGTCAACCGGCTGCAAGCGGTGGGGATGAACCCGTCCTCGCTGACACTCACCCAGCCGACGCTGGACGATGTGTTCCTGCAAGTCACCGGGCAGCGTTTTGAAGACGACGCTGAAACCCAAGCGAAAACCGCTTAATCCAGCCAGGGAATCACCTTCTGAGAGGGGGAAAACAAGAATATGAGCGCAATGACCGCAATATCCGCCAAAGTCACCAACTATCGCCGCGAACGCCACTCCAGACCGTTTCTGCTCCAGGTAACGATGCTGACCTGGCGCAGTCTGGTCACGATTTTCCGCACCCCGGCGGCGGTTATCCCGACCTTGCTGATTAGCGCCTTCTTTCTGTTCGTCTATAACGCCTCGCTGGGGAATGCGTCCAATTTCCTGCCAGGGCTGGCGGGCAAAAGTTACCTGGGTTTCATCCTGCCGGTTTCGGTGGTCAGCGCGGCGCTGAGTGGCGCGGGTGTCGCCGGGCAGAGCATCGTCCGCGACCTTGAAAACGGCTACTTCGATAAACTGCTGCTCACCCCGATCAATCGCGGCGCACTGCTGATCGGCCCGATTGTAGCCGGTTCGATTGTGCTGGGGCTGCAAACCTCCATTGTAACACTCATCGGCCTGCTGATGGGCCTGGAACCGGAAACGGGCGTGATCGGTTTACTCGCTATGCTGGGTTACGCCCTGCTGCTGGGTACAGGTTTTGCCGGGTTCACCGTTGCAGTAGCCCTGCGTAGCAGCAATGCCGCCGCCACCCAGGGCGCGACTTTCCTTTTCTTCCCGCTCACCTTTCTGACCGCCACGTTTGTACCGGTCAGCCTGCTGAGTGGGTGGATCAAGACCGCCGCTGAATACAATCCAATCACCTATATTCTAGAAGCCATGCGCAGCCTGTTGCTCTCTGGCTGGGATAGTGACGCGCTGCTCAAGGGCTTCATCGCCTGTGGCATACTGGGGACTCTGACCTTTGTTTTCGCGCTGTCCAGCCTGCGAGCGCGTACCCGGCGCAAGTAACACCACATCCCTGCACCCATACTGGAAAATGTAATCAAAAACCCCCGCCTGCACTAGACGGGGGTTCTTATTCACTGAAGGCACCTGTTATCAGAACGCCGAAAGCAGTAGTGGTTGACCGTTAATCTGCGCGTAATAATAGGGTATCCAGCCAATGCCAAACAGCTCGACCTGAATATCCTTTTTGTAAGCGGTGATGCGGTATTCTTGCACTTCAGCGGCGGCTTTCGCCCATTTATCATTCACACCTTGAATTTCACTCTCAAATCGCTGTTCAAGCTGGGCGATCTCATTTTCCAGATCAGAGATGACCTCTTCGCTTTCCAACAAGTCCTCTTTGGTCTGCCGACGCATCCGGGCAGTACGACTGGTGCGGGAGAGGGTGTAGGTCGTGCGGCCTTTAAGCAGGCTGAGAACCGCCTCGCCCTTTGTGAAAAGTTCTTCCCGTTTACGATCCGCCAATTCTTTCTTTTCGCCCCTCAGTTCGCGTTCCTTGCGTTTAAGCTGGTCTTCCAGCTTGTCCATCAGTTTTTCATAATCGGCAGCGACTTTATCGAGTTCCGCGTCGCGCCCCTCACGGGCAAGCTGCTGCGCTTGTGCCATGAACTCACTTTCCGACGCATCCGGGTTACCATACAGTTTCAACGTTGGATTAAAGGGGATAATCAGATGGCCGGTGTTATACAGCATATCCGTTAATTCCCCTTTGAGCGCGGTCAGGCGCTTACTATCCGTGAAGCCTGAAGTCAGGTCACCGAAGATCGCCCCGCCGGATGGCTCGCTGGTGAGTGCGCGAACCTCAAGCGGGTTAGCGGCGTACTGTTCCCAGTGAATCAAACCAGTACGTTCGAGATCCGGTATCTGGTAAGCGAAAATACGCGCCGTGTAGACATTCGCTTTGCGATCCTGGTAACGAACAGCGGCCTGCGATAACAACATCGGGCGATACGCCAGTGCTGTCCCCCCCACATTGGTGACGGCGTAGCTCATTTGCTGTCCCCAGGCACTGATAGCCTGCTGTGCGGACAGGCCAGGAGACATAAAATACTGCGCCACACTGGATGGTAAAGGTGGTTGTGTAGCGGTGAATCCGGGTGGAGCATTGCGCTGTGTAGACCCGGTTACTTGCGAAACAGGTGTGGTCGGTTGGGTGCTGAATCCTGCCGTATCTCCCGGCAATGTCGGCGGTGGCACTGCGGCAGCCTGAGCGCTGAATCCGCCTATTTCCGGCAGAGTCGGCGGCGGGGCGAATCCACCTGCACCAGGTGGACGTTGCGGCGCAGCCTGCAGTTTGGTAAGCAACTGCTGTCGCTGCCCAGCCATTAACATCTGAACCTGCTGGCGAGTGAGCGGGCCTCGCAGGTAACTCATAGCCCAGCGCGTATGCACCATCACAGGCCCACCGGTATCGTGGACGTTGTTCATCAGGAAGACACGCGGCTCAACATCGGCGATCAGACGCCCGACATCCTTCAGATCGAGCGAGGAATCGGCAGTCGCCAGCGATTCAAGGCCGGACATCACTTTTACCCGGTCATTTTCCGACTGCAACCGCCCGATAAACCATGTCCCAGCATTCGATAACCCCTTATAATCCAGGTCGCCGGGGTTCTGCGTCGCCAGGATCATCCCCAGGCCAAACGCCCGTGCCTGTTTGAGCAAGCGCAAAATTGGCTCCTTGGTGGGCGGGTTCTTGGGATAAGGCGGGAAGTAGCCAAACATTTCATCAATGTATAGTAATGAACGTAGACTGGTTGTCCCACTCAGACCACGCATCCAGCCCAACATATTTTCCAGCAGGAGCGTAATCATAAACTGGCGTTCCGGCTCAGAAAGATGGGCGATATAGAAGATAGAAACCCGTGCCTGGCCGTTGGGCATGTAAAGCAGGTTCTGTATATCCAGCGATTCACCTTGAATCCAGGATTGGAACGATGGGGCAGCAATGATGTTATTCAAATCCATCGCCAGTTTGCGCCGGTCTTTCTCCGACATATAGTCGTCTACCGGGAAAACACCGAGTTTCTCGAATGGTGGACGCTGCACCTGGATAATGACATCTTCCAACGTCAAATCCTGCCCGCGCATCCAGGCGTACTCAAAAATGTTGGAAATCAGTACATGCTCTTTATCTTTCACCGGCTCAACACTTAGGCCAATGAGCGCCAGCAACGCGGTGACAATCCCGTTGATCTTCTCGCGATTGGCCTCCTCATTGCCAGCCCACCCCTCACGCGGAGCGCGCAGCGATGCCAGAATACTGACGGGCAACCCGGCATCCGACCCCGGCGTATAGATGCTGTAGCGGGCGATCTGCTGCAACCAACGCAGCCGATCAGGGACGATGCCCCAACTGGTCAGGCCGTCACGCCAGCGTTGGGCGACATCGGCAGCATACGACGGCACATCTAGCCCAGCACGACGCGCATCATCTATGTTGACCCAGGGTTGGAAATCCTCCGGGCGCATATCCGGAAAGGTCAGCAGCAGATTGGTGATATCCCCTTTCGGGTCAACAATGATCGCCGGGATGTTGTCCAGAATCGCTTCTTCCAACAACGTGATACACAGGCCGGTCTTGCCACTGCCAGTCATCCCAACGACAATCGCGTGGGTGGTCAGGTCACGGGCATCATAGTACACCACGTCATCTGCCAGCCGGTGCGAGCTGGGTTCATAGCGGCGTCCCAGGTAAAAAGTGGTTGGTGCTTCAATAAAGGGCATATTCGGTTACTCCCATTATGTGACTATGTTATGAATTTGGCGGTAAATCCAGATTCCCGCTATTAAATTCTACAAGTTTGGCCCAGTTAATCGCGCCATTTGTGCAAAATTCAGCCATGAATTCTTGGGTAAACACATTAATAACCCGGCTCTTCTCTCGCGCAAAAGCCTCTGTATGTTCCTTTGCTCGATAGCCAATTGGCTCAACAAGATCAATGTATAAGTTCTCGTTCTCGCTGATAAAGTACCAGAAATTTTGCCCAACAATTTTTTGGTACCCTCTAACATAGCTGGTACGAGTTTTCCCATAACAAATTCCCAATACGGCCTGTACATTTTTGCTGTGCTGGGACTGCTTCAAACGTTTAACAGCATCTTTGAAATCATCTTCCTGACGACGCTGCTGGGAACTATTCCCCCAATTGGTTCCAGACTTGATAGACACAACATAATGTGCGCCACCATTCAAAAATTCCATATCTATACCTGGTGCGGCTGATTTTTTGGCGTCACACGTTTGGGATGCTACAAAAATCGCCAACGCTTCCAAAAAATCTCCGAAGAGTTTTTCTTCGGATGACGATAGAAACGCAGTTAGAATATCCGTAATTAAATCAGAAGCAATAGAAATATTCTTGGCCTTGAACAGATAGGGGTTTTTCTTCAATAGAGTCGCCAGTTTGAGTTTCTCCAGTGACTTTATCTTCTGTTGGTGAAAAACAGTTATGTTATCGTTCACAAAGTTTTGGATAGCATTCAAATCAATTTCGTTCATGGTAATTCAGGTTGAAAACTCCCTACTTTAGTGAGTACCTGTTCTGCCAATTTGCAGTATTCTTCCTCAACTTCTATGCCAATATATTGTCGCCCTAGTTCTTTGGTAACAATAGCCGTTGTCCCTGAGCCAACAAAGGGATCAAGCACAACGTCATCCTCAACTGTAAACAACTTGACAAACCATTCAGGTAGTGCCGAAGGAAAAGCTGCGCTATGATTTTTGTTAGAGCATTCTGTTGCTAGATGGAGCACATTGGTAGGATAAGCTTTGTCTCTGCCTACCCAATTAGAGACGTTCTTGCCGAATCCGCTTTCCACTCTCGATGTGTCCCGAATTTGATCGGTTTCACTTAAGTTTTTGAGGCGTGCCTTAGCCCAATCCCCCATAGGAACCATAACAGCTTCCTGGTACATATTGAATTTTCGCTCTTTATTAAATTGTAGACATCGTTCCCAAGAATCACGAAAGCGATTCGGCCATTTCCCAGGATAACTATTTTTCTTATGCCAGATAAACTCTTCTGTCCATAACCATCCTTGCTTTCTCAACGATAGAATAAGTTCAAGGACATAGGTATGCCGCTCACCATTTACCGCTTTTTCTTTGATATTCAAAATGAAAGTGCCAGTTGGTTTCAAAACTCGTAAGAACTGCTCAGATTTAGGCAAAAACCAGTCTACATATTCGTCAGGAGATACTCCTCCATAAGTATGCGATCTACGATCAGCATAGGGGGGAGATGTGATAATAAGATCAATACTGTTGTCGGGGAAATCTTTTAGCAGGTCTTCACAGTCACCATGCAATATCGAATTTAAAGGTAGATTCTGTATCATAGGTTTCCTCGGACATCTTACAATATACACAACCCAACCCATTATAGCACAAATGCTCTAGCTGCTGGCGGGTTCATCCCGGAATGTGGAGTCGGTTCATAGGGCATCTGTTGGGCGCTGGCAAATCAGGGCGAAAACCCGGTGATCCACACAGAGATAATCTGCCGGGAAACGTGCTTCCAGAAGAGTCTGAAGTTCCGCGTCAAATTGGGCAACTTGTTCCGGTTCGAGGCTAGCGGCAACCCCGGCACTGGCGCGAATCCGCCCCCGCCATGATTCATGGGTATAGATGGCGCACGAGTCAAACGAGAATGTCCGCAGGTCGCTAAACCCAGCCACTGCGACATCGGTCAGCCAGGCCGGATACAGACCAGTGCCACCGCTCATGCTCCATTGAGGGTTGTGTTTGAGAATGAGTTGTTCCGTCATCTCCACAACATTGCCCGGCAGCGGAATCCAGTCGTAGTGCGCGATGACTAGGTATCCGCCAGGAACCAGCAGGCGCATCGCTTCCTGTGCCGCACGAGGGCGGTCAAACCAGTGCCAGCACTGCCCCGCCGTAACCACATCAAACTGCCGATTTGCCAGTCCGGTGTCTTCAGCGCGAGCAACCAGATAGTTCACCTGAACCCCGGCCTGAACGTCCAACTGCCGCGCCTGGTCGAGAAGTTGCGGCGAAGGATCAATTGCGGTAACGTGGCAGCCCTGCCCAGCCAGCCCACGCGCAACTGTGCCGGTTCCCGTCCCCAAATCCAGCAGACGCTGCCCTGGCTGGCCGACACCCGACTCCGCCAATCGCTCAAAAAACGCATCCGGGAATCCGGCGCGATACTGCCCGTAATCCTTCGCGGTTTTACCAAAATCAATCTGCATGGATCGTATTCCGGTTGGTGGTGAATAACTGGGTATGTTCTCTTTAATGTGTATTATAGCATTCCAGCGTGCCAGCGGCGCACCAATTCCTCAGTGGTGGCGAAGACGATTTCAGGCAGATTCGCCTTGTCAAACCAGCCCACCGCCTCGGCATCATCATCCGGGTGGGCGTCACCGCTGATTACCTGCGCGGCATAGGCGATGATAATATCCGCCGTGCCGCCATCGCTTTTATCATGGGCATAATCTATATATCTTTCTCTATAACAATCTGACTGTAAATGTGGTAAATTAGTAATATTAATCTTTACTAATCGGAGATGATTATGACTTTGCTGCTCCCGGTTAATGTAGATGATCTAATCCATGCTCGGTCTGTTGAGCATATTCGTCTAGATTATAAAAGTACTTGGGACGAACACATCAAACACGCTGCAGTAGCTTCAATCTCTGCCTTTGCTAATGATTTACACAACTTAAATGGTGGTTACATTATACTCGGTGTTGAGGCCCCTGACGGATTACCAATATTGCCACCCAGAGGGTTGAATCCGGCTAAGCTGGAAGAAATTCAACAACAACTAAGGGTTGCTTGTGAAAAGATTGATCCCGTTCCGGCCATGGTTATAGTTCCTGAGATATACATGAGCCACCATATACTAATAATTTTCGTTCCTGGTAGCGATAACAGACCCCATAAAGCACCAGATCCACGCAATCCCCAGAGCAAAGAGCGATTTCTTTTCGTTAGATTAGGCGCTGAAACTGTAAAAGCCACAGGAGATGTTTATCGTCAATTGCTTGAGCAAACTGCCCGAACACCGTTTGATGATAGGCGAAATCCCGATACTGACTATCTGGCTCTTTCTCCGTTACTTGTAAAACGGTTTCTTCAAGAAATTAATAGCGATCTGATGAATCGTACTCCGCCATCGTCGGATATCGATTTGTATAAAGCGCTGCGTATTGTTTCTGATTATGGCGGCCAATTACTACCCAAAAATGTCGGATTAATGTTTTTCAACGAAGAACCTCGAAAATTTTTTCCAGGGGTTCGGTTTGAAGTTGTGCAGTTCGATGATACTACAGGCGGGGATGTACTAAATGAGAAAATCTTTGATGGCCCCTTAAATATGATAGTACTACAGGTCATTGAATACTTAGATAATCTGACAAACATTGAATTAAGGAAAATTCCACAAAAAGCTCAAGTGGAGCGCACAGTGGCATTCCCGTATGAAGCACTTGAAGAGGCTATTGTTAATGCTGCTTATCATCGTGGGTATGAAAGAGAATATACAGAACCTAATAAGATTTATCTTTACCCAGATAGGATGGAAATCATAAGTTATCCGGGTCCAGTGAACGGGATTACTGTGGATCACCTTAATAGATTTTCCGTTCCTCCTGTGCCGGCTCGTAATCGAAGAATCGGTGAATTTTTTAAGGAACTCCGTTTAGCGGAAATGAGAGGTACTGGAATCCCTAAAATAAAACGAACGATGACAAAGAATGGATCACCTGATCCAATATTTGACTTTGATGAGACACGTAGTTATTTTCGTGTTACGTTGCCAGCACATCCACGTTACGTACTTGTGCATAATCTCCGTGAGAGCAGTCTTTATTGGTCAATAGGTGAAAAAGCTCGCGCTGTCGAGATACTTCGGAAAACATTTAAATTACAATCTGGATCAGGGGCAATAGCAGGGCAATTAATTGAGTATGCGTTTGATCTTGGCTATTATGAAGAGGCAGAAAAGGTATTTCAAGAGTTTCATCAATCTGAGCCTAAGTTTGAGACACATATACCGTATTTAAGATATTATAAACTATTAATAAATAGAGATAATATGTCCGCAAAGAGAATTCTTAATATGATGCCTGAAAGTAGTTATGCAGAAGCACCTCGAGATATCGCGGTTGCCTTCAAGAGATTAAAAATTTGGGATAAAGCCCATGTGATTCTTCAAAATGCTTATTCTCACTTCGATAATGATCCTGTATTTTTGCACGACTACGCTAAAGTCAAAATACAGATTGCAGACCAAATGCGTCGCCGTCATAGTTTTGACCGGTCAAATGTAAAGAAACTCCGTGAGCAGGCGGTTGAACTATTACACAGATCAATACATTTACTTCAGAACAGTGGTGATGATGAGGAATTGGCGTGGTGTTGGTTCGATCTTGCTAACACTATACGTTGGATGCGTAAACCTAATAGCCAAGTTGAGGAGGCGTTTAGGCAAGCAATCATATTACTTCCAAATGAGCAAAGATTTCAAAACTCTTATGACCATTGGAAAAATAGAAAAAATAAACTAAATTAACGATACAACTTATACCATCATGAATTTGTACTGCCTAAATCTCCCCGGCCCGCCAGCGGCGCACTAATTCCTCAGTGGTGGCAAAGACTATTTCTGGCAAATTCGCCTTGTCAAACCAGCCCACCGCCTCGACATCATCGTCCGGGTGTGCGTGACCGCTAATCACCTGCGCGGAATAAGCGATGATAATATCCGCCGTGCCGCCATCATCCGCGTTGCGAGCGAACACATCCAGCAAGTGGAGTCCGTCAATATGCAGGCCGGTTTCTTCCAATACCTCGCGTCGGGCGGCATCCTTTGGGCTTTCTCCCGCGTCCACATACCCCGCCGGGAACGCCCACCGGCCTTTGCCGGGGTCAACACCCCGCTTGACAAGCAGAATAGAGTCGTCGTGCTTGATGAAGATCACGACTGCGACTTTTGGGTCGAAGAACACGATATGCCCGCAGGCCGGACACATCGGGCGCATTTGGCCGAAGCGTTCGTGCTGTTCCAATCGTGTCCCACACGCCGGGCAAAAATTGGCGACTCGTCCGTTCACGAGCGCCGCCGAATCACAGTCGTCACGCCAGCCACAGCCAGCAGCACCAGGCCGATCACCAGTAGAACATCCCCGGCAGGAACGTCCAGCGGAGTCGATTCTTCGCCGCGCTGAACAGCGACTTGTGCCGCACCTGATCCATCATCCTGAAGTTCTTCAGACGGACTCCCTTGGGCGAAGTTGTCCACGACTGCTGGCGGCGTGGTTGTCGCTGTGGGGGGGGCGGTCATGGTGGGCGGCGGCGTTGGAGATAAGGCAGCGATCACGGTGGGCTGAACCGGAGCAACCATCTGTACCTGCTCAGTGACCGTTTCCGCCTCCTGCCGTGCTTCCGCCAGCGCGGTTTGGGGGATAGCGTCGGCGTTCTGCACGCCCGTCCCAGCAGCGTCACTGGCTGCCACGCTGCCTTCGTCGTCAGCAACCCCACCCGGCGCAAAATACAGCGGGGTCGCAGACATCATCAGCGCGGAAGGCGCGGGCGGCATCAACGTCCCCTGAGGAATCTGGGTAGGGGCGGCAACAGCACCTACTGCCGATAGTGGCACTCCAGTGACCTCCTGGCGAAAAACCCCATTGCTATCACCAGGGGCGGCTTCTTCCGTTATAAAATTCTGCTGGATGCTGCTTTCCCCCGCTGATGTTGGCAACCCAGCGAGGACTCCGTCAACAGCGGCCTCGTTGGTGGTCTGAATGGCGACTGAATCGCCGGCGCTCTGCGTCTGCGGCGCGAAACTGCCCTGCTGCATTCCCAGAAATGCCCCCAGGACAACCAGGAACATCGCCGCCGCCGCTGTCACCGCGCTGAAGGTCGGGCTGGTGAGGAAGGATAGTCTCCCCCGGCGTGAAGTGGTCTGCGAGCCAATCATGGCTGGAGTCAGGGTGAAATCACGCGGGGCGCGATGGGTCGGAAGTTGATTGAGCAGCGAGATTGTGTCCTGCAAGGCATCCAGTTCCGCCCGCAGCGCCGGTTCCGCCGCCAGTCGCTTTTCCAGTGCGGCGCGGTCAGCAGCCACCAACACGCCGTCCAGATAGGCGGATAGCAGCTCGTAATCTCGATCACTCAAATTCCACTCAGCAGACATCATGTTTCGCTCGTTAGCCTGTCAGCCCCGTTTTTCTGTTATAACTCGCGTTTAGCGTATTACTCACTATCCAGACGATACACAGACGGCAAAAGTTCCCTGAAAGCCTGCAAACACTGGCGCACACTGGCCCGCGCCCGGCTCAGACGCGATTTAACCGTCCCCAGATTCGCGCCGGTGCTGTCGGCAATGTCCTGGTAGCTGAAACCTTCGACATCACTCATCACCAGGACAATGCGCTGATCATCTTGCAACGCCCGGATACACTGTTCCAGCGCCCGGTTAAGTTCCTGCTGCTGCGCGACTTGTTCCGGCGTGGCGGCTTGGTCGGGCAGAGGGGCACCATCGTCGCTTTCCGCGCCGGGCAGTTCTTCCAGAGAGTCCGCCGGACGGCGTTTGCGGCGGCGCAATTCGTCGTAACAGGTGTTGGTGGCGATCCGCAGCAGCCAGGCGCGGAAACTCCCGCCCTGGTAGGTAGACAGGCGGCGGTAGGCGGTGATGAAGGTATCCTGCGCGGCATCGGCGGCGCTCTCCGCCTCGCCCATAATCCGGTAGGCAGCCGAATACACCCGATCCTGGTGAGCCAGCACCAGTTCGTTGAACGCTTCCAGGCTGCCCCCCCTGGCACGCCGGATGAGAAGTTGTTCGTTTTCGGGTTCGCCTGCCATTGACAACCGCACCAAAAAAATTTAAGATAGTGAATAGTTAGCGATATTATCACAAGTGAAACACGGTGACAATATAATCGTTACGCCGGTGTGGCGAAATGGATTACGCAGCGCACTCAAAATGCGCCGTCCTTACGGACATGTGGGTTCGACTCCCACCACCGGCACAGAACCAGGTTAATCAGCGGCCTGGTTTTTTATTTTTTAAACAGCGCCGCATCAGGTGATTTCCCCGCACGCAGCCCCCATTATACCAGCATATCCGGCGGAATAGCGAACATGAATCGCGCCCGAAAACCGCTCTCACACTGTTATCCCTAAGGTGTAAATTTTATTGGCAATATACGAATTTTTGTGCTATTATAGTTATGTATAAACGAGATACGGGATACTGAGTCATGCGCAGTTACGAAGAATACCGAGCGATCTTGGTGCTGTGGGAAGAGGGCGAAAACAAGAAGGCAATTTCGCGGATTCTCGACATACCGCGCAGAACGGTTGTGGATTGCATCAAACGGTACGATAGCGTGCAGGGATTAGAAGATAGCATTGAAAGGGCATCTCGTAGCACACCCGATGAAGCATTAGCGCGTATTGGTAATGCCGAAAATACGGAAACACAGAAAGCATACGCCTATCTACTGGGGCTTTATCTGGGGGATGGTAGTATCTCACTGAGTAAAGGGCATCGAGTTTACAAACTCAGAGTGACACTAGATAAGCGTTATCCAAATATTATTAATGCCTGTGGTCAAACCATTCAGGTCATTCTACCGAATAATCACCCCGGCAGCGCACAAAAACCAGGCTGCATTGATGTCGTATCTTATTATAAATTCTGGCCGGATATCTTCCCTCAGCATGGAAAAGGTCGCAAACATGAACGCGAAATTGCTTTGGAAGCGTGGCAATTAAAAATCGTAGACACCTACCCGTTAGAATTATTTCGCGGGTTGTACCATTCTGACGGCAGTCGTGATTCTAATATCGTCAACGGCAAGAGTTATCCGCGCTATGCGTTTCGGAATATGTCTCAAAATATTCTCAGGCTGTTCTGTTATGCCTGCAACCTGCTGGAACTTCACTGGACAATTGCCTCAAACGGCACAAGTGTCAATATCTCCAAGCGCCCGGACGTGGCGTTTCTGGATACGCACATCGGCCCGAAAAGCTGAGGTCGTAATACGAAAGACGTACAGTGTACAGGCCGTGCTACCGGCGCGGGGTTTCATACTGGCGCAGCGCGTCCACTTCCTCGCGCATGTAACCCTCCGGGTAGAAACGGCGGAATTTCCGGCGCAGGACACGGTGGCGGGTGGGAATAACAGTGTGCAGCAGCGTGGTGAATAATGTAGCAACAAACAGCAGAATCCGCATGATCCGGTGTCCTTATATGACAATCACACCCTCATTCTAAACTGTTCTCTAACGTTATATCCCCCCAATAAATGGGCGCATAGCATACGCCTTGCCCTGTGCAGTAGGACAAAGGTCACGGTCTATTTTGTGCCAGAGCATCTGTGATGCCGGCTGGTAAGGGAAGCCATGACCAGTATACGTCTCCCGTTGTCAAAGAAAATTCTAACCGTCCGAATTGCGGAAATCACCATTCTGGCGCATTATTATAGAAAATCGCTTATGCCCGTCGAAAAGAAGGAGCAGCACATTATGACCATTCGGTTACGACAACTGGTAAAGATTCTGACGATTGCAGCCCTGGCGGCAGGTTTGCTGGGTGGGGGTCTGGTCGCCTTCGCCGGGAGTGACGGCGGCGCGAGTTTTGCGCTGGACTGTGCAGGGTTCACCGGCACAGGTGGTTCTATCACGCTTGATCGGGATAATACCGGCAACCAGCGTGAGGCCTTTGTTCTGAGCGCCACCGATGGCGTTGGTAATGTGATCTACGAGCCGATTGAAGATTCGTTCTTTGTGGGCGGCACGGTTTCCTGGGATGGGGGCGATACCGTCACCTGGACAGCCACGCCCCAGTACAACCCGCTGACGCTGCGGGTGATGAGCCGTGCCGGGAATGGCTTTGATGAACAACTGATTCTCCTAGTTAGCGGCTCATGTGATACGCTCCCGAGCTACAATGTCATGCCATCCGACGCCTTTTTCGTGGTAGGCGATACCCTAACGATTGCCGATGGCACCGTGATTTTGCCCGCTGGGATTACTTCTCCGCCAGTTGAACTGAATTCCACCCCGCCACGGTCACAGAACGCTGACGAAACCATTGAGGCGCTGTCTGGCTTCGCGCTGGTCAACACCGATAATCTGTCGCTGCGCAGCGGAGATGGGCCGGAATATACATTGGTAGGCGTCGTGGACGGCGGTGACAAGCTGATCGTACTGGGGCGCAACGCCAATTTCTCCTGGTGGTACGTGCAGGCTGGTGGTCTGGTCGGTTGGGCCAGTGCTGAATTCCTGATTATGCGGGGCAACTTCCTGGGAATCCCAGTAGTACAATCGCAGGGTGAAATCACACAGCCGCGCTTTGTCCTATATAGCAGTCACGAACTGCTCGGTACACCAAGCGCGTCCAGTGCGCCGCTGTGTACTATTGAGGGCAACCTGGAATACCTGGTTGTCGGGCGTACCAAATCCGCCAGTTGGTATGAAGTGCAGGCGATGTGTGACGGTGTGCTGGTTAATGGCTGGCTACCGGATGCCCAAGGCGCACTACGCAACCCGGCAGGTGTATTTATCCCGGTCACCGGTTAGCACAGCAGCAGTTGAATAGATCGGACGAGCAAGGGGATTTCCTCTTGCTCGTTGTTTTACATCTTTGAATGATACGAAATTAGGGCTTATTGTTGAACCGAAAAGCAGACCATTATGTATGACAAACCGAGCGCCAGCCAACTGCTGGATACCGTATCCTGGTTTCTTCAAGAACAGATTCTTCCCCTGCTCAAGGACAGTGACCCTCGTCGTTATTACGAGACGCTGATCACCATTAACGCCTTGAAAATCGCCCGGCGGGAGGCCGCCTGGGAAATGACCCACCTTCGCGAAGAGTGGGGTCGGCTCAACTTCATCCAACAGGTCAACACTCCCCTGCCGGATAACCCTAATGCTGTCCAGACCGCCCTGGCCGAACGCAACCGGCGTTTGTGTGACGACATTGCCGCCGGGCTGTACGACTACTGGCCGCGCCAAGCTGCCCTCTTTGAGCATCTGCTCATGACCACTCGCGCCCAGTTGGAAGTCACCGACCCGGATTTTCTGGCGCAACTCGCTCAGGAAGATTCCCGCTCCAACACGTAACATATCAGGATGAAATGCGTTTTAACTATGGGAGTATTTGCGGCTCCTCGGTTTTTGCTTGCCTGAAACACATTCCGGCGTACAATCAGAACTATGGCTGAGAAGAAAAATATCACAGAGACCATACCAGACTTTGCAGCACGACAGGCCAAATATGCGCCGGTAGCGGTTCTACTGCGGGAACGCTACGGCTATCCGGCATGGCGGCAGCATCTCCTGCCGCTGGATGAACTGGTCAACTGTATCCTGAGCCAGAGTACCAGTGATACCAACCGCGACAAAGGCTATGACGCCCTGCTGGTACGTTACCCAACATGGGAAGTGGTGCGCGACGCCGACCCAGAAGAAGTGATAGAGACGATTCGCCCAGCAGGATTGGCAAACCAGAAAGGCCCGCGTATTCAGGAGGTACTGAACACCATTACTGAACAGCGTGGTGAGTTAAGTATTGATTTCCTGAATGACCTCCCCCTGGATGACGCCAGGGATTGGCTGATGAGCCTGAACGGAGTCGGTCCGAAAACCGCCGCGATTGTGCTGTGTTTTGCGTTTAACCGTCCCGCTTTCCCGGTGGATACGCATATCCACCGTGTCAGCCAGCGGATCGGCTTTTTACCGCCGAAGACGAATGCCGAAAAAGCGCATCCGATTATGGAGGCCATTGTGCCGCCAGGAGATTACTATGCCTTCCATCTCAATGTGATTGAACATGGTCGGAAAGTCTGCCGGGCAAGACAGCCAAACTGTGATGCGTGTCCTCTAACAGCGTATTGTGATTACTACAAAAATGATCGTGAGAATGGTTCATGAGTAACGAAAACCCACCGGATAAGCCGGTTTCTGAACAAGACCTCACCAGCATTCGCCAGAATCTGAGTGTACTGCGCACCCAGGTACGAACCGGGCGCATTGACGGCCAGTATCTTCTCAATCAGGTCAGCCGGGTTGAAGATCTGCTCACACAGCTGGATGCTGAGCGGAAACAGGGCAAGAAACAGGGACGCTTCGAGGCGCTGTATAATGTCAGTCGGGCAATTGGTTCGTCGCTCGACCTGCAAACCGTCCTCGACCAGGTGATGGATGCCATCATCCACCTGACCGGAGCCGAGCGGGGTTTCCTCATGCTTCGCAACGATGATGGCGGGCTGGAAGTTAAAGCCGCCCGCAATCTCGACCAGCAAACGATCAGCGGCGACAAATTCCTGTACAGCCGCACGATTACGAACGAAGTGGTGGATAACGGGACGCCCGTCCTGACGACCAACGCCGCCGAAGACCCGCGTTTCTCCGCGCAAGCCAGCATCGTCAGCCAGGTGTTACGCAGCATCATGGCGACACCGCTGCGAGCACGGGGGAATGTGATCGGCGTCGTCTATGTGGACAGCCGAGTCATGGCCGGGCTGTTTAATGACGATGACCTGGCGGCGCTGGAAGCCTTCGCTGGGCAAGCCGCTGTCGCCATTGATAACGCCCGCCTCTTCAGTGAAACCGACGAGGAACTATCGCAGCGGGTTGAAGAACTCCAACTGCTGCGGCGGGTTGATCTGCAATTAAATGAGACCCTCGACCCGCAGAAAGCCATCCACTATACACTCGAATGGGCGTGCCGCCTTTCCGAAGCGACCAGCGGTCATTTCGGACTGGTCGAAGGCAAGCCACGCCGCGTCCGCGCAGTGTACCACTACGGTGAGACTAACGGCAGTACCGACGATAACCCCGATTTCCTGGATGATGCGTACCCCGCAGTGCAACGGGTTGTCGAAACCAACCAGCCGATTATCCTGAGCCCACAGCAGGCAGAAGGGGAAGCTGTTGCCATTATGCCGGTACGCCGGGAATCCAACGTGTTAGGGGTGGTCGTCGTCAAACGCACCGGGCAGGCCTTCACCGCCGATCAGCAGGATTCCATTGAGCGGATGATGGCACGTGCGGCGGTAGCGATTGAAAACACGCAGCTTTACACCAAAGTCCGTGAGGCAGACCGAGCCAAAAGTGAGTTCGTCGGCATCGTCGCGCATGATCTGAAAGTGCCAATGACCAGTATTGCCGGATATGCAGATCTCACTCTGTACCAGGGCGACCTGACAGAACGACAGGTCGAATTTTTGCAGCGCATCAAAGCCACTGTTAAACGAATGGCAATGCTGGTTTCCGACCTATCCGACATCAGCCGGATTGAGGGCGGTCACTTTTTCATGGAAGTGTCGCGCGTCCCGGTGGCAGACATCGTACAGGCCGTGCATGATGGCACGTATACGCAGGTTCAGGAATTCCGCCACGAGTATCACGAGGTGGTGGAGCCGAATTTGCCGGATATGGAAGTGGACTACTACCGGCTGCTGCAAGTCCTCACCAATCTGGTGAGCAACGCCTGTAAATATACCCCGGAAGGCGGCACGATTACGTTTAACGCCCACCGAGAGGGAAACCGGGTCATTTTTAGCGTACAGGACACTGGCATCGGCCTTTCGCCGGATGCTATCGCCAAACTCGGCACCAAGTTCTGGCGTGCTGAGGACGATTTCACCCGGTCAAGGCCAGGGACAGGATTGGGCTTCGCCATCACGCGCAGCCTGGTGGAGCAGATGGGCAGCATCATCGAAATTCAGAGTGAGGTCGGAACCGGCAGCACGTTCAGGTTCAGCATCGCCGCCATACAGGACTGAACACCTATGCACGTTTTTTTATCCCCGCATTTTGACGACGCGGTTTTAAGCTGTGGCGCGACCATTCATCAACTGGTGCAACGCGGGGAGCGTGTCACCGTCATCACCATCATGGGGCAAAACCCATATCCAGACCATATCCCCGATACGCCGATTGTACGTGACCTGCACACCCGCTGGCAGAGTGGTGATGACCCAGTAAGCCTCCGTATCCGCGAGGACGAAGCCGCCATCTGTCATCTGGGCGCGACTCCAGTGGTGATGACGCGCTGGCCGGATTGTATATACCGCGTATCGGCAGCGGGACAGCCGGTTTATCCTTCGGAAGAATCGCTTTTTGGTATGATCCACCCGGATGACCCGGCAGCACGTGATCTGCAAACCGCCACCATCCCTGATCTGGGAACAACCCCGACTCTCTACGCGCCGCTGGGGGCAGGGAATCATGTGGATCACCAGATTGTGCGGGACTGGGCGCTGAGGTTAATAAAAATTAACGCGGCGTTGGCGTTGAAACTTTACGAAGAGTATCCTTACACTATAAATAATCAGGCGGTACAAAGGGCGCTGGCTTATTATAAATCGCACAAGCCACCGCTCAGCCTCAGGCTCTATCGATTCGAAGTGGATGAACCGAATGTAGTGGCTAAAATCCAGGCGATTGCCCGCTACGAGTCACAGATCAGCACGTTCTGGGCGAACCTGGACGCGATGGAAGCAGAAACCCGCCAGCACATGGTTTATGCGGGGGCAGGACGCCCGGCAGAACGCTTCTGGGAATATCCATGAAAACAATGCTTGGCATAAGGATTGTAGACACGCACTGGGTTGCCCTCGGGACATTAAAATCCAATGTGACAACTCACATCAGAACCATTCACAGGGCAGCATATACCTAAGGGAGAACTGGTAAGCCCTGGAACTAAGACTTTTGGAGATAAACACATGGCTGAAAACGCGCTGGAGCAGGCCGCGATTTTACTAGAGGAATTGATCGAAAACGCCCGCCAGGGGCAGATTGTCCCCTTCCGCCTGCCAGGGCAACTTGAAGAAATCGCTCAGGCGCTCGAACAGGGGCGGGAAGCGGCGAATGCGCCGTCCGCACCGAACCTCGCTTCAACTGCTGCAGCGGACGAGGCCGGAGATTTCATGGCCGAACAAGCCGCATTTATCTCCCACGCCGTTCACGAACTGCGTACGCCGATGACCAGTATTCGCGGCTATGCAGATATGATGGGGACGCCCGGCATGGGCGACCTCACCGCCATGCAGAAACAATTCCTGGAAACAATCCGTACCAATGCCCGACGGATGGAAGGCCTGCTGATGGACGTGAGCGACATCAGCAAGATACGTGGGCAAGCCCTGAAAATCGCCGCCAAGATGGATATGTACAAGAACATTGTCCTGACAGTCGAAAAACAGACACGCCCATTAGCCGAAGAAATGGGGCGTACCCTGACGTTTGAGACTCCGCAGGGACTCCCTATCCTCAACGTGGATGGCGAATTGTTCGCTAAAGCTTTGGTCAAGCTGGTGGAAAACGCGCTGCGTTACCATGATGGTGATGGCGGTGAGGTGAAGGTTTCAGCGGTGGGCGAGGGCAAGTTTCTCCGCGTGATGATTCAGGACAACGGCATTGGTATGACGCCAGGCGAGCTGGAACGGCTGGGCACTATCTATTTTCGCGGCGAGAGTGAAGCCGTACTCGCGCACAAAGGGAGCGGCCTGGGCGTCCCGATTGCCTATGGCCTGATTGAGGCGTTGGATGGCAGTGTGTCTGTCATCAGCGAACCTGGGCAGGGCACAACCTTTACGGTAACGTTGACAGGAATGACGTAATGACCATGCCATTGCAACCGGCGCTAACGTTTTCGCAGGCGCAGGAGGTCCTCAACAAATTACAATCTGCCGCGCCACCCGCTACGGCGGAGAAACTGGCGCAGGTGTTGAGCCTGATGCAGAGTCTTTCCGAAGAAAATGCTTATCTCAATACGCTCATTCTGGAACAGATACCCGGAGAAGATTCGCCACCCCCTACGCCGGCATCACAACCACCCGTCCCTGAATACTCGGCAGAGTTCCCGCCGGGTGAATCGGAAATCACAGATAACGACGCCCCAGCAGGCTTTTTATCCGGCGTGACCGACGCATTGCGCCCACCATTGATTGCCATACGTGGGCGGGCGGAACTGGTGCAGGACGGGCTGTTGGGACAGATCACCCCCGAACAGGATCAGTGGCTGCAGGCGATTCGAGAGAACACCAATCGCGCTTTTGCCATGCTGGATGCTATTGAGGAACTGATAGCACTTCAGGCCGGACAGGTGCGCCTGGATTGGGTGAGTTTTATCTCAACTGACCTGCTCAAGGAAGCGTGGGAACGGGTGCGTGATATGGCACGGGAACATCACCACGATATCATCATTCAAGCGCCGGATGTCGTCCCTTTGGCGCATGGCGATTTCTACCAATCGCTTCTGGTGCTGACCGATTTGCTGGATAACGCCATCCGCTACACGCCGGACGGCGGGCAGATTCGCCTGTCGGTGGATAGTCTGGGGACACACGTCCTCTTCAGCGTAGCTGATAATGGCATCGGCCTGACCCTCGAAGACTTGAAACATGTGAGCGAACCGTTCTGGCGGGGCGATCATCACCGCATGGTGCGCCAGCACACCGGCACGGGGCTGCGGCTGTATCTTGCCAAGCAGATTCTCGCCCTGCAAAGTGGCGAGTTGATCTTCTCCGGTGAGCCGGATTTGGGCAGCACCTTCAGTTTCACCCTCTGCACGCCGGAATAAAAACCTTACGATATTTCCTGCCTGTTTACCCTTCAGCCCGATCAGGAGTCGGCGCGTATAGTGGTGCGCTTACCAAGTAAAAAGCGAGTTTTAGGGAAAAGATCCATCAGAAAGCCAACTAATAGAACATCCTTTCTCTTTACACGCGAAACTTTTCATGATATATTACGCGCAATTCTGTAGGGAAAGTGTGTTTGATCGGGAACTGCCAAATTCATAAGCAGATTGAACCAGCACAGCGTTCCGCTGTGTTTTATTATTTGGGGCGATACGGGCTAACCAACAAGGAGAACAACTAGCGATGGCTGAAGTCCAATACCTGACGCCAGAGGGATTGAAGAATCTGGAAAATCGCCTGAAATTCCTGATTGAAGTCCGCCGCGTTGAAGTCGCTGACCGGCTGCACCGCGCATTAGAAGAGGGCGGCGATTTAACTGAAAACGCCGAATATGAAGACGCCAAGAATGAACAGGCGTTTATTGAGGGCGAGATTTTACGTCTGGAAACCATCCTGAGCAGCGCTGAGATTATTGAGGCCAGCGCAAACCGCGATGTGGTTTCCCTGGGCGCCCATGTGACGGTGATGGAAAAAGGCACTAAAGAGCACGAGGTGTATCACGTCGTTGGCTCTGCCGAAGCCAACCCGCGCGAGGGCAAAATCTCGATTGAAAGTCCACTGGGTAAAGCCCTGTTGGGCGCGAAAGTACGCGACAAAGTCGTGGTGAAAGCCCCGGACGGCGACATCACTTTTGTGATCGAGGCGATTGACTGACCGCGTCCCACTGCCCGACATTGTAGTTCCGTAAAGGGACGGGGCTCTAAATCCGTCCCTTTTAATCAGGTATAGCAGAGAAATCGTTTTCCGATATATCCCCTTGTTCGCTTCAGATTAGTTCAAGTAAGATAACATTCAGAATCCCCGTTATCCAAAGTCATCAACAGGAAAGCATAACATTTCATGTGGCAACCCAACCGCTTAGAACAGGAACGACTCAACAAAGTTGAACAGTTGGAGGCACGCCAGGTCGCCCCCTACCCGCGCCGGGCAGAACGCACCCACACCACCGCCGCCGCCATTGCCGCCTTCACCGCCCTGGAAGCGAAGAACGGTGCAGAGTCAGCGGAAGGACTGGAAGTCACGGTCTCCGGGCGCATCCGCCGTGTCAATGTCAAAGGCAAGCTGTCTTTCCTACATATCGAAGATGAAAGCGGGCGGTTACAGCTTTTCCTGCGGATAGACAATCTGGATGAGTTCCAATATCTGCTGATTAAAGATAAACTGGTAGAGATGGATGATTTCGTCCAGGCCACCGGCACGATGATGCGTACCAAAGCCGGAGAACCCAGCGTCCTCGTGCATGACTTCAAACTGTTGAGCAAGGCGCTGAGTCCCCTGCCAGTCATCAAACAGGCCACCCAGGAAGACGGCACTGTGATTGAATACGGTGAATTCAGCGATGTTGAGCAGCGGTATCGCCAGCGGTACGCCGACCTCGCAGTGAATCGCGCGGTTCGTGAGGTGTTCATCAAGCGGGCAGCGGTCATCCGTTCCCTGCGGCATTTCCTGGATAACGAGGGCTTTCTGGAAGTCGAGACACCGATCCTACAGCCAATCTACGGCGGGGCAGCGGCACGGCCTTTCGTCACCCACCACAACCAACTGCATCAGGACTTATACCTGCGCATCAGCTTTGAACTGTATCTCAAGCGGTTGCTGGTGGGCGGCTACGACGCCGTGTATGAAATCGGGCGCGACTTTCGTAATGAAGGCGTGAGCTACAAGCACAACACCGAATTCACGATGCTGGAGTTCTACAAAGCGTATACGGACTATCGCGGCGTGATGGACTTGACCGAACGGATGCTGGCGGCGGCGGCGGAAGCGGTCAATAGCACGACGGAAGTCGAGTTCCAGGGGCAGACGCTCAATTTCGCCCCGCCCTGGCCGCGCCTAACCATTCGTGAAGCCGTCAAGCAGTTCTGTGAAATCGACTATATGGATTATCCCGATGCGCCGTCGCTGGAAGCAGCGATTCGCACACTGGGAGATGACGTGAAACCGGGGCAGCCCTGGGGCAAGCTGGTCGAACACCTGTTGGGTGAGCATGTCGAGCCGAACCTGATTCAGCCGACGTTCATCACCGATTACCCGCGTGACATTTCACCGTTTGCGAAACGGGTGGATTACGACGACCTGCATGTGGAGCGTTTCGAGTTTTATATCGCCGGGATGGAGATGGGCAACGCCTTCACCGAACTGAACGATCCCCGCGACCAGGAGCAGCGTTTTCTGGACATGGCGAAACTCTACCGCGACGAGGACGACGACGCGACGCCACTGGATGAGGATTACCTGCGGGCGATGCGCTACGGGATGCCGCCCAACGGCGGGTTCGGCATGGGCGTAGACCGGCTGGTGATGCTGCTCACCGACCAACGTTCCATCCGGGATGTGCTGCTGTACCCGCACCTGCGCGAAGAGAAATGAGCACCCGCAACCGAACGCTCAATACAAGGAACATCATCTGTGAAAGACTTACCTGAATTCAAGCCCCGTGACCGGGAAACCGTGCTGAAATTCGTCAGCGCCATGCTCACCAATGAGCATGTGGGCAGCGAGACGCACCTCAAAGCCTTAGAGAGCTACCCGGACGGTCACTACCGTGTCATATTCGACCCGACCTATTTCGCGCTACCGCCTGACCAGACCGAGCCAACCAAATCGCAGTGGAACTCCCTGAAGAAGAAACTCAAGCGCCACGACCCGAAGGTGTTCATTTTCAAGGAACACGGCGAAATCGAGCGCGAGGGCCACAGTTTCTACCTGGATTTCGGCTTCTTCGCCCATTAACCCTAAAACTTCAACGCCCGTAGTTCCTGCTCCCGTGATTTCCAGTCCGGCATATAGGTCGTCATCAGCGCCTTGAACTGCGGGCCGTGATTCAGTTCGCGCAGGTGTACCAGTTCATGGCAGACGATGTACTCCGCCAGGCGCGGTGGCAGCCACGTCAACCGCTGGTTCAGTGTGACGTTGTTCTTGCTGGAACATGACCCCCATTTGCGTGTCATGGTGCGGAACTGCACCCGTTTAGGCTGGACACCAATTCGGACGCTCCATTCGTCTACCATCGCCAGAATATCGGTCTGACTGGTCAGTTCGGGCGGTGTGGGTGGCAGTTGACCGTCAAACTCTTTGAGCGCCGACTTGATAAACCGCTGGACTTCCCGGCTGTTGGGGCGCATCCAGTGGGGAATAAAGACCTCATAGCCATCCGGCGTGGCACGCATCATCAGGTTCTGGCGGTTTTGGCGGCGAATTTTGACCGGTGGCGTCACGTTTACCCCTCTCATATTCAGGTCATATTGGTTCATTGTACTGTATCTACCCAAAATAGCGTTGGTTGACAACCAGCGGACATGCCGTTGCCTGTCCGCGTCCGCCGAAAACAACAGAGCTTTTCTGTGCGTTGGGTGAACGCCAGTTCGTAACCACGCCTCACCCGCGCACAGTGCCTATCGTGATCTGCCGGAATCACCACTATAATGAAGTATCTATCCGTAAAACCCGATTTATGTTTTACCTCACCCCTGCCGAACCTTCGGTTCTCCCTCCCCTTTTTATTGTGGAGAGGGGAAAACGAGCGCAGCGAGTAGGGAAAACGAATTTACGGATAGGCTCTAAACCTGTCCAAAAGTTTCACAAGGTCATGATGCTCCAGCGTTTCCGTCATCTGCTCCAGCGTAAATTTGTTCAGGACACACTCGTTCTCCAGGCGAGCCGGATCGGGATCACTCTGTTGGGGATGATTACCTGGGTGATTGTCCCGGTGGTGATGGGCAGCGAACATTACGGGGCATGGGGGCTGGTGCAGTCCTTCCTGGCGACGTGGCAGGCGCTAGATTTGACTGGCCTCAGCACCAGCACGAGTGTGCTGCTGGCGACGGCAGTCGGCGCCAAAGATACCGGCGAAATTCAGACGCTCATGGCGGTCTTTGTCAAAGTGTCGCTGGCCTGGGCCGTGCTGAGTATCAGCGTGTTGGGGCTGGCCGGGCCACTGCTGGCCGGAAGGCTGTACGCGCACCCCACCTATCTCATCATGACGAATCCGCTGGCCTACCGGATGGGGGATACCAGCGGGGGCGAGATTGGCGTCCTGGCGGCACTGCTGGCGCTCTCCCTGCTTTTTGACCCGTTCTATAACCTCGTCCTGATGCTGTTCCGCAGCCGCCGCGCTATGCGCACCGTCGCCATCATCCAGAATGTCAACCAGGGCGTTTTAAGTGCCTGTCTGGTCACAGCGGCGCTCATCAACCCCACGCCCGCCGCGCTGGTGATTGCCCGACTGGTCTATTCAGCGGTCACAATGGTGCTGGCGTTGGCGGTCTATACCCGACTCCGTCTCCAGGGAGATGTCCCCTTCCCCCCAATCCAGGCGGTGCTGGCACAAGTATGGAATGCACCGTACCGCCGCTACTGGCGCTTTGGGACGGCTAACGCGATTGATAAAAATCTGGCCGATCTGTACATCCAGATTCCCATTCAGATGACGGGCATTCTGGCAGGAAACGCGGCAGTCGGTTATGTCCAGTTGGCGCTGCGTGGCATCCAGCAAACCGGGCTGTTCACATCCGCTATTTTCGAGAATATGCAGGCCGTCGTGCCGCAAGCCGTTGGGCGGGGAGATTATGCCCGGCTGTGGCGCAATTTCTCGCGCGTGCTGCTGGTGCTGCTGGTCGGTGGCGCGGCTTTTTACCTGGGCGTGGCGCTGTTCGCCCCGCTGATCGTCGTGCCGCTGTTTGGAGATGAGTGGCAGCCGACGATTCCCCTCATCGGCGCACTGGCGGTCTACGGCAGCATGACGATGGTGGGGGGCATCTTCGGGCCACTGTACCGTGCTTTTCATATCATGCAGCGGATGATCGTGGTCAAAGTGGTATCCCTGGCGCTGCTGCTGCCGGTTGGCCTGCTGCTGATTACGGTTCTGGGCGCGTTGGGCGGGGTCTGGATGATTAACGGCCTGTTCACCCTGTCGGTCATCCTGACCGCCGCCACCACCCTGCCTGAACTCCGGCGACGGGCGCGGGAACAGGTAGCGGGTTAGCATCTTAGCCAGTTAGCACTTTAGCTAACCCGCTATCAGGCTATCTTTTTCTGACCGCTGACGCCTGAAAACTGACGACTCGCCTTCCTTTGTCGAGGGAACTCAGTCCCGAATCCATATCACATAAAGTGTATAATAGACTTATACAGACATGGGCGTCCCACCCCAAAAGAACCGTTTATCTTATGAAGGGCAAACATCATGACCAGCAAAAAGCGGATAACATTACGTCAGTTCGTGTTCCTGTTCGCCCTGATGGCGCTGGTGTTCCCGGCAGCCCAGGTCGCCGCGCAGGTTGGAACGGCGGCGTATATTAACACCGGGCGGCTCAACGTCCGCAGTGGCCCCGGTGTTGCCTTCGGGGTCGTGGTTTCTGTCCCGGCCAATACCGAAGTGACACTCGTCGGGCGGGCGGTCAGCAGTTCCTGGGTGCAGGTGGTTCTGGCGGATGGCACCCAGGGCTGGGTGAACTCGCTCTACCTGCGGACATTCGCCAATATCACGGCGCTACCCATCACTTACAACCAGGTCGTGCCGCCGCCCAGCCAACCCACCACCGGTACCGGAGTCCGCCTCCATACCGTGCAGGCGGGCGAAACACTGCAAACCATCGCCGCCCGATATGGCACAACCTGGCAGGTCCTGGCGGCAGTCAACGGCCTGGTGAATCCCAATTTCGTCTACACCGGCCAGCAGTTGACCATTTCCACCGTGTTTTCGGCCACCACCCCAACGACGACGCCTGCCACTGGCGGGCCGTTGGTGCATACCGTGCAGGCGGGCGAAACGCTGCAAACCATTGCCGCCCAATATGGCACGACCTGGGAGGTTTTGGCGGCGGTCAACGGGCTTGTGAATCCCAATTTCGTCTATACCGGCCAACTATTGACCATTTCTACCGTGTCTCCAACCACCGCCGCCACCTATCACACTGTACTGGTGGGTGAAGACCTGTTCCGCATCGCGCTGCAATACGGCGTCACGGTGCAGGCGCTGGCAGCGGCCAACGGCATCTACAATATCAACCTGATCTACCCCAACCAGCGGCTGATTATTCCGTAGTGCCGGTTCTGCCGAACGACAGATGAAACCGGGGCATTTTCCGCTCCGGTTTTTCTTTTCAGCAACGCCAAAAACACCCCCACCCGAATCCCCTCCTTAAACCCTCCCTCTGAAAATACGATTTCCACTTACAATGTAGATAGCATAGTCAGCATAAAAATCATGTCTGGCTAATGGGGGGAAGTGGAAATCATGTACACACCAAGAGACTACGACCTGGATAAGGAATATCGTCAGCGACAAATGCGTGCCGTTGAACAGGCTCAACTGGCAAAAGTTGCACTGCAGGGACGCAAAGCGCGTTCATCAATGACTGTATCTGCCCCCATTCCTTTAGAAACAGCCCTGGCCTCGTGTCTGGCAATCCGTCGGGAGCGTCACTGGCTGACCTGGGCTGCGTGGAAGTGCCGTCTGTGCCAGCTTCGAGGGCAGAATGGTGTTCCGGCGCGGTTGACCGGTAGTTGCCACTGCCCGACAGTCGCCGCCCGCTTACAACTGCAAGGTGCAGAAACGTAGCAGCGGGCCAGGGTATCGCGGGGCAGCCCTCCCCAGCGTCAATGGGCTGCCCCGGATACCGGCAGAAAGGGAGTTGTACCGTTTTACCGCTTGCAGACAGCTACATACCATCCCCATCAGAAGAACCGGATTCACCCGCGATCACCCTCGCTCGAATACACCCTCCCTCGTGATCCTCACCCCATCCTTTTTGAGAAAATATCCGTTTAATTCAGGAGCAATACCATGAAACGTGCACTGCTTTTCGTGCTGGTCGTCGCGCTGGCGCTGGTCATGCTGCCTGCCATCGCGCAAGACGAAACACCTCGTCAAGGCATCCGCCCGGATGCGCCGTCCTACGCCATTCGCGGCCCCTACGCTGTCGGCACGATGGAACTGGTGATTGAACCCGACTCAGACCGTCCTCTGGTCACAACTGCTTGGTATCCAGCGTCAAATCCCGAAGGTCTGGAAGAGGCAATAGTCTATACCTTCTTTACTGCCGCCCCAGCCATGACCGCATCTGGTCGCGCACTTCGGGATGCCGAACCGGATACATCTGCAGGCCCATACCCGCTTATCCTGTTGGCACATGGAGGCTACGGTTCGCGCTTCATCGCCCCTTATTACGCCGAGCATCTAGCATCACATGGGTTTGTGGTGTTAGCGATGGATGAATTCGGTGAAACGATGCTGAATGGTGGTGACCAATCTTTGTGGTACACATCACTCTACTATCGTCCTCATGATGTCACTCGCATGATTGACAATGCCGCCGAATTAACGGCTGAGGGTGGCGCTCTGGCGGGGGTGATTGACATTGATAACATTGGGGTTACCGGTGCTTCACATGGGGGCTATTCAACACTGGCTTCAGCAGGCGGAAGGCTGAGTCAGAATGATTTTCGCGTCATATGTGGAGAACACCCTGAAGACGACCCGGCGCGGTGCGGTAATTTCTTTGCAAACCTTGACGCCCTTGCTACATTAGCTGGCTTGGACAGCGCACCAGAAGGTGAATGGCCGGCCTGGGGTGACCCGCGTGTAGATGCGATAGTCCCAATTGCTCCTGGCTGGTTTAGTGGAGAAGGTGTGAAATCGGTCACAATACCCACATTGCTCATGCTCGGCAGTCTGGATACAGTTGTACCGAATGCAACCAATGGTTATCCAATCTGGGAGAATCTGGGTAGCAGTAATAAGACACTGGTGGAGTTCGTCAGTGCCGGTCACGTTTTTTCTGTTATCAAATGTGCGGATGTTCCCTGGGCAGGTTTCGCCTGGTGGTGCGCTGATCCAGTATGGGATATGGATCGCGCTCACGACTTGGTAGACCATTTCGCTACGGCCTTCTTCCTGTCCCAGTTGAAGGGGGATGCCGACGCTGCCGCTGCCCTCGCGCCGGATGCGGTGAACTTCCCCGGCATCCGCTACGAGACAACGGGATACTAAACCACCTTGCCTATCGGACTATGCCTTGCTTCGGCTAATCCCTAGCTGAAGCGGAAACTCCTCGTGAACCGGGATGTCCCTTTCCGTCCCGGTTCATTATGTTGATCTTCAAAAGCTACACAAAGATCAGAACTGGCTGACAGGTTTTGCCCGCATCTGGCAGTTTCGCAGATGGCGAACTGGATATAATATGTTTATAGATTGTTACATCCCAGACCGGAGAGCAGCGAGGACAAAACAGCGTGCTGGAACGGGAGCAAATTGAACAGGCGATCACTGCCCTGGAAGCCCAACGCGCCGTGATGGGCGACGCGGTAGTCGATGCTACGCTGACCGCCCTGCGAGAGAAGCTGGCGCAGCTTGAACCCCATACCCCGGTTGAACAACGAAAATTAGTGACGATTCTGTTTGCCGATACCGTATCCTCCACCGCCATGTTCGAGCATGTAGACCCGGAGGACGTGCTGGCGATTATGGATGGCGCGCTGCGAGCCTACACCGACACAGTGGGTCAGATGGAGGGCATGGTGGCGCGGCTGATGGGCGATGGCCTGTTGGCCTTTTTTGGTGCGCCGGTTTCCCGCGAAGACGACGCTTTCCGGGCGGTACGCTGCGGCCTGGCGCTGGTGGGGGCGGCGCGGGATTACGCCCAGGAAGTCGAGAAACGCTGGGGCGTGACCGGTTTTAACGTACGCGTCGGCATTAACACCGGGTTGGTCGCGCTGGGCGAGGTCGGTGGCGCTTCCGGTTGGGAATATACTGCGATGGGCGACGCGATCAACCTGGCTGCCCGACTGGAAAGCAATGCGCCGGTAGGCAGCACCCTGATTTCCTACGACACCTATCGCCATGTACGCGGTATGTTCGAGGTACGAACCCTGGAGCCACTGCGTGTCAAAGGGAAAACTGAGCCAGTGCCGGTCTATGTCGTCGAGCGGGAAAAGCCACGTACTTTCCTGGTGAGCAGCCGGGGGATAGATGACGTGGAAACCCGCATGATCGGACGTGAGGCCGAGATGAAGGTACTCCAGGACGTGCTGGATATGGCGCTGGAGGACAACGAAACGCAGATGGTCACGATCCTGGGTGATGCCGGGGTGGGCAAGTCACGGCTGCTGCGGGAGTTCGACCACTGGATTGACGAACTGCCGGATGACATCTGGCACTTCACCGGGCGGGCGACGATTGAAACCCAGAACCTGCCGTATGGCCTGCTGCGCGATGTGTTCAGCTTCCGCTTCAACATCCAAGACAGCGATACTACCGCGACAGTATGGGAGAAAATGGAGGAAGGGGTCGCCAAGTTCCTGGGGACGAACACCGAAAAACACGCACACTATATTGGCTACCTGGTTGGCTTCGACTTTTCCAACAGCCCCTATATCTCCACCAATGAAGCGCCCCGCATCACCGAACAGGCGCTGCGCTATCTACGCCAGTTTTTCCTGGTTGCCACGCGGGATGATACCGTTGTACTCTTCCTAGAAGACGTTCATTGGGCCGACGACAAGTCGCTCGATTTTATTTGCGAATTCGTCCAGGATTACCGGCATCTGCCGCTTGTGGTCCTGTGTCTGGCACGGCCAACGCTGCTCGAACGCCGCCCCTACTGGGGAGAAGGTGCAGAGAACCACACCTTGCTCAGACTGCGCCCACTGTCCCGTCGGGATACCCGCCGCCTGGTGGAAGAAATCCTCTACAAAACAACAGAAATTCCCGCCAAACTGCGGAGCCTGGTCGTCAGCGGTGCGGACGGCAACCCCTTCTATGTGGAAGAATTCATCAAGATGCTCATAGACGAGGGAGTCATCATCAAAGGCCCGGAACAGTGGCATATCCACACGGAACGGTTGGCTGACCTGAACGTTCCGCCCACGCTCACCGGAGTCCTGCAAGCCCGCCTGGATGCCCTCTCTCCCGGCCACCGGCTGGTTCTACAGCGTGCCTCCGTGATCGGACGCATCTTCTGGCAGGATACCATCGCCAATATGTACATCCCCAGTGAAAACCCGGCTCCCGACCTCGAAAACATCCTGGCCGCCCTGCGCGGTTACGGGCTGATTCTGGCACGGGAACAATCCACTTTCGCCGGGACGAAGGAATACATCTTCAAGCATTCGATTTTGCGGAATGTGACTTATGAAAGTGTCCTCAAGCGCCACCGCCGCCAGTATCATGCCCAGGTCGCGGAATGGCTCATCAAGTACAGCGGTGATCGGGCCAGCGAGTATATCGGGCGTATCGCAGATCACTATGAACTGGCTGAGGCCACCAGCGAAGCCACAGATTATCTGACGCAGGCATCCCAACGGGCGTTTCTGATCGGCGCTTACCAGGAGGCCGTGAAGTTCGGCAAGCGCGGGCTGGCGCTCGTGGAGCATGAGGACGCAGCGGAGGCCCGGCAGCAGCGCACCCGGCTCTACTGGCAGATCGGGCAGGCGGTTGAGAGCTGCGGCACATCCGCTGAAGCCCGCCAATGGTACGAGAACAGCCTGGCCGACGCCCGCGAACTGGATGACCCCCGTCTCCTGATTAAGCCACTCAACAGCCTGGGATGGGTCAGCCACATTCAAGGGGACAGTGAAGCGGCAGAAGTCCTGTTCCAGGAAGCGTTGAACCAGGCCCGTGAGACAAATTATCTTTTCGGGATGACCTTTGCGCTCAACGGCCTGGGGCTGATTGCCGCCGCACGCGGGGAGTACCAGCAAGCCCGCGACCTGTTCGAGGAATGCCTGGCGATTGCCCGCAAACTGGATGATAAACGGCGTATCAACGTGACACTCATTAACCTGGGACACCAGGCCGTCCTGGCGAAGGATTACCATACAGCCGAGAAGTATTTGGCAGAGAGTCTCGCCTCCAGCAAAGAGATGAACTCGCCGGATGTGGCCGCCAACGCCCTGAGCGGGTTAGGCGATATTGCTATTGGGCGTGAGGACTATGACCGAGCACAGGAATACCTGGAAGAAGCGTCCATGATTGCACGCCGGATCGGTCACAGCCGCCTGATCGCGGGGGCGCTGGTTAGCCTGGGAGTAGTCGCATACCAGACAGGCCGCTATGCAGAAGCCACACAATACCTGGATGAGGCGCTCAAAAAAGCGATTGACGTGGGCGCGGTCATGCAAACACTGTTGATCCTGGTGCGGATTGCCCGATTGCTCGCCAAGCAGGAGCAGGCTGAACAGTCGGTTGAGTTGCTGGGGCTGGTGCTATATCACCCAGCAGTCTTTGATGAGGCCAAGCAGGAAGCGAGCGACTTACTGAAGGACCTAGAAGCGACTTTATCGCCGTCCCTGTTTACGGCGGCGCTGGAACGTGGTAAGGCCCTGGATGTCGGCGCGGTACTGGAGACGCTGCATGTCCTGGTGCGGGTGGCGCGGATTTTCGCCAAAGACGGGCAACCTGAACAGGCGATTGAACTCCTCAGCCTTGTTTCGCACCATCCGGCCAGTTTTGAAGACATCAAACAGGAAGCCGAAGGACTGCTCATAGAACTGCGTGCCACTGTCACCCAGGAAATGTTCCAGGGTGCGCTGGAACGCGGTAGGACGTTAGAAATTGAGGCAGTTGTACAGGACATCCTGCGCGAAGGATAGGTGAGGGATTATTCCCTGCCTACCTCGTACCCGAACAGGGCAGCCAGTTCATCCTCGGATTCCTTGGCGATCACCATCGTCAGTGTGTCCCCGGTGCTGATTTCCGTGCTGCCATGCGGGACGAGCAGTTTATTCCCGCGGCGGATAGAAGCGACGACGCTTTCCGCCGGCCAGTGGATGTCTTTGATATAGTGGCCGCTGATCGGTGCGCCATTCCCGACGTGCATTTCCACGACATGCGCCCCGGTCAGGGTATTCAAGCGGATTTGCTCAATCCGGTGATGATGTTCCAGCTTGCGGGCAATCGCCGTGTTATAGGCGTGAACGATGTCTGCGCGACTGAGCATCCCTACCAATTTACGGGTGCCGGATTCGACAACAGGCAGGCGGCCAATATCCCGCGCTCCCATCGTGCGGATAGCGACCCACAGCGCGTCATCCGGGTAGGCGGTCACAATATCCCGGCTGCAAATATCACCGACGGTCATATCTTTCTGTTTTTCCGACAGACCAGCTTCATAGGTCTTTTGCAGGTCGGTGAGCGTCACAATGCCACACAAGTCCTTGTTGGCATCGGTCACACATAACGCGCGGGTGCGATTTTCACGCAGGGAATCGCGCAGATTCACTAAAGATGCGCCGCTGGGGATACACGGGGCGGGTTTAACCATCGCCTCTTCCACCGTAATGCCTTGCATCACATCCACATCGCGCCCCTGTTGTAACCGGATACCATTGCGGAGCAGCGCCAGCGTATCCACTCCGGCGGGAATGAATCGTTCAGTCAGGTAGACGCAGACGACGGTGGTCAACATAATCGGCAGAATCAGGCGATAGTCATTTGTCAGCTCGAATACCAGCAAAATTCCCGTGATTGGTGCCCGTACCACCCCGGCCATCATCGCCGCCATACCGACAATCGCATAGGCCTGGGGACTGCTCGTCAGGTGGTCGGGAACGAGATCCACAACCAACAGGCCGAATCCGCCCCCCAGCATCGTCCCCACGAACAAGGCGGGCGCGAAAATCCCGCCAACGAATCCCCCGGCAATACTGACTGCCGACATGAGGAGTTTGCCAAAGGCCAGTGCCACCAGGAGTGTCACGGTAAATTCTGCCGGGTTGGTGGTAGACAGGACTTCGCGCATGACCTCGCGTCCGGTACCCAGGATTTGCGGTAGGAACATCCCCACCAGGCCAACCACCACGCCCGCCAGCGCGGTTTTCAATGGACGAGATAGATGAACATGATGTTCCCAGAGGTCATGCTGCCAATGAACAACGCGGATAAACAGCACCGCTACTGGTGCAAGGATGATCCCTAACAGCGCATACAACGGAATTTCCAACGGGCCCCCGAGTGTATAATTCAGGGTACCAAGTTCCGGCCCTCCAAGCTCAACCGCCTGTGTGAATACCGTAGACAGTACTGCGGCCAGCACAATCACACCAAATGAACTGGTGTTGAATTCACCATTTAGGACAACCTCCAGCGCGAAAAATACTCCGGCGATAGGCGCGCGAAACGCATCCGCGATGGCGCTGGCAGAACCGGCGGCCACTAACAGCCGCACCCGTTCTTCAGAGAGCCGCAGCCGCTGCCCAAAAAATGACCCCAGGTTCGCACCAATCACGACGCTGGGTGCTTCCGGCCCAACAGACGCCCCGGCCCCTAACGAGAGCGCCGACGCCAGCGCTTTGAAAGGCATTTTGATATACGGTAACCGCCCACCGGAAAGCGCCACCGATTCGATAATACTCGTTACACCGTGATACCGTTCCTGCCCGATAAACCGGTTGACGAGCCACCCGACAACCAGGCCCGCCACAGCCAGCACCACCACGATTCCGAATGGACCAATAAACTGTGAGAGAAACTCACCAGCCATTTTCCCCTGCAAGTTGGTTTCAAAAAAAGTAATACCAGAGCGGAACAGCCAGACACCGATCCCAGTTGTCAGACCAACCGCAACGGAGAGTCCCAGCAACATTGTATTTTCCGAAGGATGGAGGTTGCGCCAGATGAATTGTTGGAAGCCGGGTTTTTGCCAGGGGAAGTGCTTGGGGTTAAATGCCATGATATGGTGCCAGGTTTCTTTAACATATAAACAGAAGTTTGGTGATTATAAAACATACACAGTTGAGATTCTAGCAGTGATCTTACACCCCAACCAATCCGTAGCGGTTTCCTCCTGAGCGGCAGCGGTGTTACAATGACAGCATGTTTAACATTCATCCGAGAGCCTTATTCAATGACCGTGAAACCACTTAAATTCGTTGTATGGCGCCTATCGAATAGCCCACATCGCCCCTTTGCTTACCGGATCACCCTGCTTCTGGTATTGCTATTGGCCGCCTGTGGTCAGCCCAATACAGAGATCACACCGACAGCTGGTTTCGCACCTAGCGGGCCGGACTCGCTCACCCCGACGCCCATTCGTTGGGTCGAAGGAGCCAGCCCAATCACGCTAGACAATGTCGAACAGATTGCCTATCTGGGACGATTGGATGCGCCGGGTACACCCAGTACGGTCTTCGCTTATGCGCTGTCGCCGGATTCAACCCGCCTAATCGGGCTGAATAACGATCTGATCCTGGGCTGGAACTTACTGACGGGCGACTTGCTGTTTCAAACCTCGCGGGGCGATTCCGCGCGGGTATTTTACAGCCCGGACAAAACCGAGTTTTACACCCTCACCATCGGGGGCAACCTCGCCGCTTACGACGCTGAAACCGGTGTGTTCAAAACGCAGTTTACTACGTTCGAAAATTACAACGGCATCACCACCTACGACTCGGAAAATGGTTGGCTGGCACTGGGAGGTCTTGACGGAACGGTACAGGTCTGGGATTTACTCGGACGCCAGATGCTGGCGGCGCTGGACGCACACGACCTGTCCATTTCAGCACTGGCCTTCAACCAGAATGGTACATGGCTGGCATCCGGCAGTGGCGGCGGCAAGATTACTATCTGGGAGTGGCAGACCAGCATGCCGGTAGTGAACATCACAATGGGCGCGAACCGGACGCCGCTGCGTCTGGCTTTCGCCCCGGATAACGCGCAGTTAGCTTCCGTCACTGTGAACGAAATGCAGCTCTGGTCAACCGCCGACGGCAGCCTGAAACATGCTTTAGATATTGGGCCGGGCGGGGCGACGGAACTCAGCCTGTATTCGCCGGATGGTCGTTTCTTGGTCAATGGTGGCAATGTTCCGACGATGATTGTCTGGAATCCGGCGGATGGCAGTGTGCTGAACGTCTTGCCCGGCGTCGGGGGGGATCGAACATCAGCGGCCTTTTCGCCGGGGAGCGATTTGCTGGTAACGGCGGTGCTGGGCAAGCCAGTAGCCCTGTGGGATACGACTTATTTTGGAGATGAGTCGCTCCAGCAGGCCAGCCTGCCCCTCGCCAGTAACACAATTTTCTCGTTGGCGTGGACGAGCGATGGGTATCTGATTATCCTGTTCGACGCCACCGGCCCGATTCATGTCTGGGGAATCGCACCGCCGGGATAACGTGGGGTAAACGCCTCTGAACCGGCGTTGTGTGGCAGGCGTGAATGCAGTACACTACGGGGCAAGTCCGGCCTGTGGCTGGTCAGGGTTTGTTTGATGTTTATCCTATCCATCCCTCTGCACCCGTGCCGACCAATCGAAACAACGTCTTGAGAATTTGCCATTCATGAAACATACAACACGGAATCTAGTCCTTCTGGCGTGGTTGGGCGTGGTGGTGCTGGCGTGTAACCTCACATCCCCCAGCGAACCGCCAACTATTGTCCCCCGCGCAACCGATACGCCACTGCCAACCATCAGTTATGCCACACTTCCGCCTGAATCGCTGCCGCAGAATGTAGCTGCCGCACCATCGAACAGCCAGGCCACGCAGCTCAACCTGATGAACCAGGTAGACTCAGACCGCCTGTTTTTCCATGTTGATACACTCACCGGTTTCCAGACGCGGCACGTCAATTCCCCATCTGATTCGGCTACGATCGGCATTGGTGCGGCCTATAATTACGTTAAAGGGCAGTTTGAGGCCATTCAGTCACAGTCACAGGGGAACTTCAATACCTTCACTCAACAATTCAGCCTGAACTTCGCGAATGTGCAGACACAGCAGTATAACGTCGTGGGCGTTGTGAGCGGGACGGAAGTCAACTCCGGTTATGTGGTGGTGGCGGCGCATTACGATAGCATCACCCATGACCGTGAGGATGGGTTGGCCTATGCCCCCGGCGCGAACGATGACGCCTCCGGCATGGCGGTGCTGCTGGAAACCGCCCGCATTATGAGTACCCGCCCGCACCGCCGCAGTGTGATGTTTGTAGCGTTTTCTGCAGAAGAAGTCGGGCGGCAGGGCAGCATCGAGTTCGTGAAATTTCTACAAAGCCGCAATACGCCGGTCAGCGCCATGATTAACCTGGATATTGTCGGCAGCCAGACTGGACCTAATGGCGAAATAGACACCCAGGAAATCCGGGTGTTTTCCGCCCCACCCAATGAAAGCCTATCCCGACAACTTGCGCGTGCCGTTGAGATAATCGCCCTGACCTCCCCACTGAATATGAGTGTGCTGGTGCAGGATTTACCAGATCGTGAAGGGCGTTATGGCGACCATCTCTCGTTTAGTGAGGCCGGGTATCCGGCGGTGCGGCTGATCGAACCCCTGGAAGAACGGGATCGCCAGCATACCGCCCGCGATTCGATGGAAGACATCCAGGCCTCGTACCTGAGTCGGGTCGCACAACTGGTGCTGCTGTCGGCTACCTCGCTGGCCGATGGCCCAGCCGCACCACGCAATATCTCCCTGCGGGATAACAGCCAGGGAACGCGCACCCTGGTTTGGGAGCCGTCACCGGACGCAACTAGTTACATTGTCGCGCTGCGCCCGCCCGGTTCGCTGCAATACGACCAATATTTTGAGTGGGCCAGCAATTCGGTGGATTGGGATGGTTTCAACTCAACCAACTTCGTCGGGGTGGTGATCTTCGCCAAGGACGCGAACGGCATTTTGGGGCCGCCGTCCCAGGAATACTCGATTCCGTAGACCTGACAATGGGTAACTCATGTTATGCTCTTCTCGCCTGGAGAACAGGGGGCTTAACCCACTGCCTGAAGGGAAAATACCTGCAAGTTGTGTAACGTCAGTGGGTAAGATTCGTAGTCCGCTAGAAAATCTCGCGGCTGGGTGAATAAACACAACAAAACAGCCCTGCCGGGTGTGGCATGGGCTGCAATCGGTTTTTGTTTGGGGTTGACGCGTGGCTCAGGCTTCTTGTTCGAGCGCCATTTCGCGCTTGCTCTGCCAGCGGTCAATCAGAATGCCAACGGTCACCAATGCCAGGACGGGGATACCAACACGGATCAGAAACAGTCCCGCCACGCTTACCACCATCGCTATATCAGTCATGTTGTCACCCTCATCTGCACTTGTTTTTCGTTGATGACATTAGCATAGCAAATGGAGGCCCGGCCGGTAAATCAGTGAAGCCCACCAACACCGGGATGGGGTGTTCACCCCAATGTCCGTCTGGGGACACCCCAGGCCACAGCTTCGCCTTGTTCACCGCACAGAAATTGGAGACTCGGTACGCTGGTACGCTCGGTTGGATTCACAGAACGATTGCCTACGCACTCGCCGGGATCACAGTGCTGGCCGCCTTGCGGTCTACCCACATGCGGATACCGAACACAATAAAGACCCAATACCCCAGGTACGACAGCACTTCCAGCAGCGACGGATTGCCATTATAGCCCACCAGAGTCTTGAGGATTTGCCCGACAGTGGAATCTTCATCCAGCACCGGGTTCACATTCCACACATGCTCGATAATCACCGGGATGATGCCCGCTTCCTGAAACTCGTGGACGCCATGTGCGAACAGCCCGGCGGCGAAGACCAGCAGTAGCAGGCTCGTCACGTTGAAGAACTGCTGAAGATTGAGGCGCACGGTTGAGGCGTAGATCAGGTAGCCCACCCCCACCGCCAGTCCCAGGCCTAACGCCGTCCCAACCAGTGTGCTGAGGGCATCGGTAGCGAAGGCCGCCGCTGAAAGAAACAGTGCAGTCTCCACCCCTTCACGGAAAACGGCCAGGAAACTGACCGCGACCAGCCCCCATTTACGGTTACTTTGCACCGCATCCTGAATCTCATGCTCTAAGGACGACTTGAACGTTTTGGCCTGGTAGCGCATCCAGAAGATCATCCATGTCAGCACGGCAACGGCCAGCAGCATCGCCGTCCCTTCAAAAATCTGTTCGGCGGCTCCTTCCAGTTCCGCGCCAACAACCTGGATCACCACCGCCAGCCCAACACTGGCGAGAACTGCCGCAGCAACACCGGCCCAGGCATACACCCGGTAGCGCCGCTGCCCGATCTTGTTCAGAAAACTGAGTACAATGCCCACAATCAGGGCGGCTTCCAGTCCTTCACGGAAGGCAATTAATAAAGCTGCAACCATGGTTTCCCTCTCAAATTGGTAACTTTGTGTTTGACCTCATCCCAGCCCAGCATTTACAATACACTCACTCGCACGGAGACGGTTTAGGGTATAAGCCTTTTCAGATTGGTGCTTTCCCGCAAAGGCCATATCCTTGCACACCTGCCAGTGGCATCACCAGTCGAATCAAATGGTCTGGGATGAGATAGGACGACGATTTTGCGTTACATATTTTGCGACTCTAACGGAAATCCCGGCTTTGAGTCTAGCCAGCCGGTTAATGCAAAGATTCCAACAGGGCGCGATATGGGATTATACCGGTGTGTAGAGCGGGATTCGCAGGGGATGATATTAATTTTAATAGTGTTTAATTTTTAATTTGCACTAATGTATGGATTCTTCCTGATCCCCGTCTGCTTATTGTATGACTTTCGTCGTATCCTTAATGTCACCAACAAGGTAAAATCTGGTCATAAGTTATTGGAATATTGTACCAGCGTACCATTTATCCTCTATATATACAGTGTTAATCTAATTGAGAATTAATTGATCTGAGATTTAAGGTTTTCCTGAAATCTTCTCGAAATCATTATGAGAAGCCTGTTATAGGAGTGTCAAAATTTCCTAAATCTCATTATATTCTCATTGATTATCTGTTAAGATAGATGAGGCAAGCCGCGTGTAGTATTCCATTTTTGGGGAATGACGGCGGTGTAAAGGCGGTCTGTTACTGTGTCCGATCCACAGACAACCCGGTTAGGGATTCCAGTGTACACCCCTATCCAACTCGTGATTTCTGGAAGCACGTCGGCAGTTATCGACCTCGATTTCTCCGACCCTGGTGGATTTGTGGTGGGCCGGTCTGATAGCAAAAGCAGCTATACGCCGGATATTGACCTGTCAGCCCACCGGGCGCTGGAAAACGGGGTTTCCCGTCGGCATGCAGCGTTGATCCAGTATCAGGATATGCTGCACTTACTTGACCTGAATTCCGTGAATGGAACTCAGATTAATGGTGAACGCCTTTCTGCAGAACTTCCCTATCTGATTTGCCCAAACGACCAGATTCTGCTTGGCAGTCTGGCGCTGACCATTGAAGTGAGGCGCTGAACCATTCGGGTGGGCTTTTCTGGTTTGCTCTATGCTTGGGGATTGATATTGGCATTTTGCTTGCATGATGTATGAGAAATGGTGTAACAATGAAAGAACTCTCTAAAACTCAGTCACTTCGATTCAATGGCTCATTGTGGTGTAATCTGGATATTGCGCTCCGTAACCTGGACCAAATCTATAGCCTGGCGATCCAGCCTTTGGGACTTACGGTGATTGAGTGGTATATCCTCCGCGCGCTCTTTGAACAGGATGGTCAGCACGCTTCCGAACTGGCGCGGGCTGTTGGACGGGCAGCAACGTCGTTCACACCCATTCTGGATAAACTTCAGAAGAAAAACATGATTGAACGGCGTGCAGACCCGGCAGATCGTCGTGCGGTGCGGATTTTCCTGACCGACGACGGACGCAAACAGAAATCTGCAATCCGCCAATCTGCAGAACGGATCGATTCGCAACTACGTGAACTGTTCCCGAATGGCGACTATGAAGCCTTTCAGAACAGCCTGGTTCTGTTGCAAAGTCTGGAGCAGAATTAATTCGCAGCGACAACTTTCAGCAGATACAAGGGGGCTTGTATCTGTTTTGAATGAGGGATGAGATGGGGGTGTTTCCCGGTAGCGGGTTGTGCCCCTTATTTCGTTATGCCGGGCGGTGTCCGTAGGTTGCGGCTACCCTTTGCAGCATATGAATATAAGTGGTATATATCGGCTCACTAAAGACCACAAAATGAACTTCTGTGATCTGTTCCTGCTGGTTCACGAACGCACACACGGTCTGAACCGCGATAGCCGCCGCTTCTTCCGATGGATAACCGTATGCCCCGGTGCTAATGCAGGGAAAAGCGATACGCCTGATTCCGTTCTCAAGCGCGACCTCCAGGCTGCGCCGGTAGGCACTCGTTAATAATTGCGGGGCAGTCGTATCACCTGGACGATAAACTGGCCCGACGGTGTGAATCACATGGCGAGCCTTAAGGTTATATCCCCCGCTGATCTTGGCGTCCCCTGTCTGACAACCGCCCAATTGACGGGTTTCCGCCAAAAGCTGCGGCCCGGCAGCACGGTGAATCGCGCCATCCACACCCCCGCCGCCTAAAAGCGATGAATTGGCCGCGTTGACAATCGCGTCCACATCTTCCCGGGTGATGTCACCCTGAACAATTTCAAGCTTTGTTCGGTTAATCCTGGCACTGCTTAGTGAATTTTCCATAATGTCATTTTAACATAGGCATGATACAGCGCAAAAGGATAGTGCTTTAGAATTCTCGCGTTTCAGGGCGAATTGAATTAAACTAGAGGTTACTATCTATCTGGTAAATTGTTATGACAAACAACGAACTTATTCTGGTTGTTGATGACAACGATGATTTCCGCGATTCGATAGAGGCCGCACTCCGCCTAAACGGTTTCCTCACCTGTACCGCCACAGACGGATTTGATGCGTTGCGTCAGATTGAGTCCGCTAAACCGGACTTAATGCTGCTCGACTTGCAAATGCCACGTATGGACGGCCTGGAACTGCTGGATCGTATGAATGAAGCGCGTATCGAATTGCCGGTAATCCTGATGACAGCACACGGCAGTGAAGCGATTGCGGTAGAGGTGTTTCGTAAAGGGGTGAAGAACTACGTTATCAAAGGCCGAGACACGCTCGATCCGGATGAAATCCTCGCCGTTGTCCACCACAGCCTGGTTGAAATCCGCCTGCGCCGGGAAAAAGAGATGTTGGCCGAACGCCTACTGATATCCAATTTCAAGCTCCAGCAGCGGGTAAACGAGTTCAAAGTGCTGCACAGCATCGGCAAGAGTGTAGCCGCACTCATGGACATTGACACCCTGCTGATGCGGGTGGTTGGCGCGGCGACGATGCTCACCCAGAGCATGGAAGGCAGTATCCACCTGGTCGAACAAAAGAAGTTGATGTGCCGCGTAATCAGGCGAGGCGGTGATGACCGTCCGCAGTTGGTATCCGAACTGAGCAGCGACGCGCTGGCGAAACAGGTCGTAAAATCCGGAAAGCCTGTCCTGACCGGAGACGAAGAAAGCGGAAAATCCGGTGTGAGAGCGGTTGCCACTCCGCTGTCAGTGGGTGGAAAAGTGTTGGGTGTGCTGGTTGTCCGTAACAACGGCGTGAACGCTCGCCCTTTCACGGCACGCGACGGGACACTCATGAGCGCCCTCTCCGACTATACCGCCATCGCCTTAGAAAACGCCCATAACGCCCGCCGCCACACCTCGGAGACCAGGAAAGAATCCAGCATGGCTGAGATTCTGCAACAGAATATCGTGTTCATCTCCTACAGCCGTTCTGACTGGATGGATTTTGCCGGGCCACTGGTGGACTTCCTTACGCGCGAAGGCTTCAATGTGTGGGTGGATCAGAATCTCCTGCTGGGCGGCGAGGACTGGCTGGACACGATCAACGAGGCTTTAGCCCGCAGCGCCTACATGATTTTATGTGTATCGCCCCGCGCGATGACCTCGACATATGTCAAATTCGAGTATCGTTACTTCTTCCACCAACAGAAACCCTTGATTCCACTGATTTGCGAACCAACGCCCCTCCCGGCTGAACTGCTCAACTACCACAACCTGCCCTATAATGCCTTGCAGCGACTATCCAAGCTGCTCAAAGACATGATGAGTAAGGGGGAATAGGCCTCCAGCCTCAATCCGAGGTGAAGATACAAGCGACGTGTCTTGTGATAAGACGGAATGATCTGAATAGCAGGAAATGGTGTATCAATGGTTGTCGAAATTCCCGAACAAAACCTGGTGGACCAGCAAAGCACGATACTGGTGGTAGAAGATGATGTCGACTTGCTGCAAGGAATCGAGGAAGTCCTGCGTATAGAAGGATACGAAGTCTACATTGCTCACGATGGTCTTGAAGCCCTCGACGTTCTCAAAAACATGGTCAGCCCGCCGGATTTAATTATCTCCGACATCATGATGCCAAAGATGAACGGGATACAGTTTTTCAAAACAGTCCGCCGTGATACGCGCTGGTTGATGTTACCCTTTATCTTCCTGACCGCTAAAGGGGAGAAATCCGACCAGCAGTTGGGCTTCCGTCTGGGAGTGGATGATTACGTGGTTAAACCATATGACCCACCCGACCTGCTGGCGCGTATCGGCGCGCGGTTGACGCGCCATCGCCTGCTCCACCAATATTATACCGGTATGATGGAGCGGCTTAAAAAGGAAATTCTGACGATCCTCAACCACGAATTCCGCACCCCCCTGACCTTTGTCGTCGCGTATGCCGACCTCTTGAAAAGCAGCGACCTCTCTGAACTTCGCTCAGAAGAAATCATCACTTATATCAAAGGGATTAGTTCCGGTGCAGATCGACTGCGGCGGTTGATCGAGAATTTTATCACGCTGGTTGAGCTTCAGACAGACGAGGCCTATAAAACGTTTGTCTGGCGCAAGGCTCCTGTCGAAAGCCTGGAAGCGGTTGTTCAAGCTGCCTGGAAACACAACAATCTATTCGAGGAAACCACCCATCAACTGATCGTGGAAACCATGAAGAACATCCCCACCTTCATTGGTGACGAAATCTACCTAAGGGTCGCGGTAGCACAATTGCTTTCCAACGCCGTTAAATTTTCTCCATCACACTATCCGATCACCGTCGGCGCGGTGGTGGAAGGTAACTATGTCCGCCTGTGGGTCAAAGACCGAGGACGCGGCATCCCCACCCGTGAACTGGCGCGTATCTGGGAGAGTTTTTACCAGGTTGACCGAGCAGAATACGAAGATGCAGGCGCGGGCGCAGGGCTAGCGATTGTAGCCGGGATTCTCCGCTTGCACGGCGGCGATGTGGAAGTGGTCAGCGCAGTGGGCGAAGGCAGTATCTTTTCCCTGATTATCCCGCTGGCGGGGCTAGATGCGTTGGAAATGTAAATTAGCAAGAGCGAAGGGACACACCGCACCACGACAAAAGATGCTCATTATGTCAACAGCAGCACCTCACGATTGTATGCCAGCACTTTCTGATAAAGGTATCTCTCTATGACTACATTGGAATACGTTCGCAAAACACAAGTTCATCAGATGCGCCTCACTATGGAGATTCTGGAGCACATTTTCGAGAATGTCACCCAGAAACAGGCCACCACCTACCGCGACCTGAATGACGGTGACAAAGGCTGGACGGCGCTCGAAGTGCTGTGTCATCTGCGGGATTTTGACACCATTTTCTACCTGCGGGCGGTGATGATGATTGAGCAGGATAATCCGCGTCTGCCCGCCTACGATCATGAAGCGATGGCTATTGAACGGGGCTATAACCAGCAGGATTTACGCCAGGTTTGCAACGAATTCCGGGCATCCCGCGAGCGCACCCGCGATTTCTTCAAATCGCTGACACCGGAACAGTGGGAGCGCGCCGGTATCCACCCGGAAAGCGGTCACTTCACTATGACGAACGCCGTCCTGCAGGTGGCCGGACATGATGTGAATCACCTGGAACAGATCACCCGTATCCTGATGCAGATTAAAAACGCATAAATTCACAAAAAGGCAGATCAAAGATGCCTAATAAAGTCTATTTCAGTGATACCAGTGCCGAACTGGACAACCTGCGCCCGGTGCTATTCGAGCAGATCCGAGATGCAGGGATGCTGCCGGTAGAACTGGGCGACGAAGCGAAAAAACACCCGGAAACCATCACAGAAGCCATCCGTGAACGGTTGGGGGACGCCGATGGGTTTATCAGCATTATTACCTATCGACGGGGTTGGATTCCGGTTGAAGGGGGCAAGTCCCTGGCGGAAATCGAATACCATATCGCCCAGGAACTCGGCAAACCCGCCGCCGTCTTTTTGCCAGACCCCAAGAGTGAGATGGGGATGTACTTACGCCAGCGAGCTTTAGGGCAGGCCGAAGCGCATAAGGAAGCACAGCGTACATTTTGGGAAGAAGTCGCAGATAGTACCGTATCCGCCTTTTTTAATGATGAGGCTGATCTTTCGGTCAAAGTGGTTCAGCTTCTGCGGGACTGGGCGCGGGTCATGTCGAAAATCCCCCCACCCCCCGATAAACCCCTTATCCTCGAACAGGCGGCGCAAAAATTCCAGTCACTCACCCTGCCGACTACGCTGGACGCAGATGCCTTCGCAGAAACCGTCGCGGATAGAACGGTGGCGAAATTATCCGATCTTCAGCAGCGCCAGGAGAAAGAACTGGCTGAACAGACGCTGAAATATAACGAAGCGTTACGGATTCACCCCGGCGAACTGGTTTTCGGGCGGCCCGCCATGACCAGCCAGTTCAAGAGCGATATTTTCATGATTATGCCTTTCGCGGCGGAATTTAACAGTATTTACACCGATATTATTCGCCCTCTGGTGGCAAATCTGGGACTGAGTATCCTGCGTGGCGATGAATTTCAATCCAGTCGGGGTGTGATTATGGAGGAGGTGTGGGCGGCGCTGAACGCCTGCCGTCTCGTGATTGCGGAAATCACCGGCGGCAATGACAACGTATACTATGAACTGGGAATCGCTCACACCCTGAACAAACCGGCCATCATGATTACCCAGGCGAAAATGCCCGATGAAGTTCCGTTCGACATCCGTCATTTGCGCTATATTCACTATGAAAACACGGCGGGCGGCGGCATCCAACTGAGCGAGAGTTTACGCACAGCCATCACCCGTCTGCTGGCGGATTTAGAAGAGGGTTGGGCATCATAACCGGGTCGGCCTTGCGCGATGTTCCGGGTGATTCATCGGCACAAAACTGCTCTCATGCATCCCTAATGGGAATTTAATTTCAATTTTACTCTTTGGGTCTATTGTAATAATCAAGTGAGCCTGGTATATGGGTTGTGCTGGTTCCTCCAAAGTGGTGTGAGTTGTGTTGTGGCGCCAGGCTCGCGGGCAAATCGGAATATTGGCGTTCCCGATATTACCGCAAGCCCTTCCCAAGCAAGCCGACTGTGCATGTCCCCCCTCATGTACAGCGGCTTGCTGGATTCTGGGCATAGATTGATTGGATTACAGTTTCGTAATACGGTTTGGAACGTAGCCTAACCGTAGGGATTCCGTCAAACTCATTTATCTGTTTATGGCTATAGTGGGGGAAATCCGGTAAATGAGTCCCCCACCTTGTTTACTGGATGGCTGCCCCAATACCAGATGCCCTCGCCCCCCGGGGGCGTTTGGCTTTTATAGACCGGACGCCATCCAAGCCTCCACCTCGAAATCGCCCTGTAATACAATCCGTCGGTTGTCTATCTGGGCCAGCAAGCATCTTTCACAGGTTGCTCAATAATTGGATACAACAGGTTATCAGATCGAAAAATCCCAGAATTCTGGGATGGACTGGATCAGTCGCCAGGCTGAAAATGATTTCATCGAGTAGAGAGGAAATAATATGATACTCCTACACATTGAGCATCCCGTTCCAGATTTTGATGGATGGAAGAAGGCCTTTGATAGTGACCCTGTTGGCAGGAAAAAGTCAGGTGTTCGCAGCCACCGCATCGCGCGTCCCGTTGACAATCCCAATTATGCTATCATTGATCTTGAGTTTGACACCTTAAGTCAGGCTCAAGCACTTCTCGCCGCGATGCAACTGGTTTGGAAGAATGTCAGCGGAACCATTATGCGTGATCCGCAGTGGCAAATTTCCGAGGTAGTCGAGACCACGACATACTGATGGTGACTTAAGCCAGAATGCGATGATCTGCTATGCGACATAATCTGGATGGTTGGGACAGGCTGCGGTGATAACCTTGGCGACTGAGTCTATCAAACAGGACATGATTCGGCTGTGCCACAGTGCGCTGGACTCACGATCTTTGCGCGTGGAACTTCTCAAGCGCCTGCAAACGGTCATTGCATTTGATTACGTCTACTTTTCCACAACCGATCCAGCCACACAGCTTATGACGAGTTCGATTATGCCCGAAACTCCTCCATCATGGCTGATGCCTGTGTTTCTGGAAAATGAGTTCTTGCAGGAAGACTACAACAAATTCAGCGATATGCTCAGGACTCATCAGGTAGTGGGTATTCTCAGTCAAGCTACAGACTATGAGCCATTTCGCAGCCAGCGTTATCGGGATATGTTGATGCCGATGGCAATAGAAGATGAACTTCGAGCCATTTTTGTCACAGAAGGGGCTTGTTGGGGAACACTGTGTTTGCATCGTGAACGATCTAAAGTGAGATACACCCCGGCTGAGGCCGATTTCATGACCCAACTTGCGCCGCATATTGCGGATGGCTTACGCAAGGCTCTGTTGTTGGACAGCCTACCACAAGGAAACCCGCCGGATGGCCCCGGCGTGCTGATTCTGGCTGACGATCTTTCAGTTGTGGCGATGACTGCCGCTGCCGAGTACTGGCTCACGGAACTAGCAGAAACGCAGAACAGTGCGCGGTACGACCTTCCGATCACGGTTCGTAGTGTCGTTGCCGGGCTGAAAGCGATTGAGAGTGGGATGGCGACCAGCGCCACGCCGAAAATACGCTTGCACACAAGGTCGGGTCACTGGTTGATGCTATGCGCATCCAGATTGACAACCGCAGAAAGTCAGGCCCAAATCACGGTGATTTTCGAGGTTGCCCAGCCAACAGAACTGGCGCCATTGATGATGCAGGCATACCTGCTCACCAAACGCGAAGGCGAGATTATACAATGCGTTCTGCGGGGCTGGTCAACCAACGAAATTGCGACCAGACTTCACATCTCCGCGAATACGGTACAGGATCATCTGAAAGCGATTTTCGAGAAAGTTGATGTGCGGAGCCGGGGAGAGCTGGCTGCCCGCATCTTTACACAGCAGTACCAACGGTAGTTCCTGGCGGATCCCTATGGATACCTCAATCTCAAATAAGGACACTCGCCCTCAATACGCACCTCTCATTCGGTGTATTGCAATGACGAGGCGCGACCTGGCGGCATAGAAAGCTATCTCCCCGCTCAGTGTTGTTATTTATCGGATAGCTGGATAGCTGCCCCAATACCAGATGCTCTCGCCCCCCAGGGGCGTTTGGCTTTTATAACCCCGATGCTTTCTGCACAGTTGTGCTAATCCGCGCTTGCGCCTATAATGCATATCAACAAACTCGCACAACACGACAAACCACCAATCGTTTCCTGATTAATTGTTGGACAATCAAATCAATGAACCATCAGAACCCCAACTACTTCATCGCTGTCGCGGGCAATATCGGCGTGGGCAAAAGCACGCTCACCGGCATGTTAAGCGACTATTTCGGATGGGAGCCATTCTACGAGGCCAACGCCGAAAACCCGTACCTGGCGGACTTTTATACGGATATGCAGCGGTGGAGTTTTCATTCGCAGGTCTTTTTCCTGGGGAAGCGTCTGGAGCATCATCACCAATTGCTCCAGCACCCTGGCAGCGTCGTCCAGGATCGGACGGTTTATGAAGATGCGGAGATTTTCGCCCGCAACCTCTATGATCGTGGGCAGATGGCTGACCGGGACTACGACGCTTACCGCCGCCTGTACGAAGCCATCAGCGCCTTTCTGCCGCCGCCGCACCTGATTATCTACCTGCAAGCCAGCGTGGATCATCTGCTGGCGCATATCCACAGGCGTGGGCGGGAGTTCGAGCGCAATATTTCCCCGGATTACCTGGGGCAGTTGAACGGCCTGTATGACGATTGGATCACCCGCTGGACGGCCTGCCCGGTGCTGACGATCCAGACCGACGGCATGGACTTCCTGCAAAACGGCCATGACTTCGCGCACATCACGCAGCAGGTCAAAGACGCCCTGACGCCAGAGCCGATCAATGTACCGGGGGATTAAATCAGTTTCAGATTGCCGCTTTATGGGATATGAATCAGGATTGAGGCCCCTCGACAAAGGGGAGCGAGTCATCAGTTTTCAGTCATCAGTAGTCAGAAAAAGGGGAAATGCTGATTGCAAGGCTGAAAACTGATAACTGACCACTGAAAACCAGCTTCCCTGGTGTGCGGTTGGCGTCATTTATCATGACTTTATTTCATATTAAGACATTGATTGGGATTACCCGCCGATGTGGTACATCTCTACTTTGCGACGCTGGCGGGTGATGCCGGTGCGTTCTTCGGAGTAACGGTCAATCCGGTGCCCCCACGTTTGCCGGATGATTTGCTCAATGTCATCATCCGACGCCCCATCCCGCAGCGGCCCGCGCAAGTCCGTGCCTTTTTCGGCAAACAGGCAGGTGTAAATGCTGCCCTCGGCGGAAAGACGCATCCGGCTGCACGCCCCGCAAAATGGCTTCGTCACCGACGCGATGACGCCGATTTCCCCGCCACCGTCCTTGTAGCGATAGCGCAGCGCGACTTCGCTCCTGTAGTTACGCTCAACTGGTTCCAGCGGCATCTCAGCATTAATCCGGGCGACAATCTCACTGGCGGAGACGACTTCTTCCAGTCGCCAGTCGTTCCGGTTGCCTACGTCCATATACTCGATAAACCGCAGGGTGTGACCGCGTTCCTTAAAATAACGCGCCATTTCCACCAGGGTATGGTCATTCACGCCGCGCTGCACCACCGCGTTAATCTTGATGGGGTCAAATCCGACCTGTTCAGCCGCCTCGATACCCTTCAGAACCGCCTGCACTCCGGCACGGTTGCCGTTCATCTGGCGAAAAACTGCTTCATCCAGTGAATCCAGGCTGACCGTGACCCGCTGCAACCCGGCATCCTTCAACGCCTGCGCCTTTTTGGGCAGTAAATAGCCATTCGTCGTCAGCGTGAGATCGTCTACACCGTCTAGCGCCGCCAGCATAGAAACCAGCGTTTCGACCTGTTCGCGCATCAGCGGTTCGCCCCCGGTCAGGCGGATTTTGACCGCACCCAGGCGGGTAATAATCCCTGCCAGGCGGGTGATTTCCTCGAACGTCAGCACCTGACTTTTGGGCAGGAACTGGTAGCTTTCGCCGTAGATGGCGGCGGGCATACAGTAGGTGCAGCGGAAATTGCACCGGTCAGTGACGGAAATGCGTAAATCGCGCAAGGGGCGGTTGAAGGGATCACGGAGAGTCATGGATACACCTGCAATTTCTATGACGGTGGCCTATTTTATCACAGGATGATACGGCTTGTCAGAAAATGATCGATTTTTGCACAGTATCAACCGAACAAAAACACATGATACACTTAGAAAGATGGACACTAAACTGAGGGTCATTGAGCATGGCGGAATCACACTTTACAAACATCCAGGTTTCTATTGATGCTATTCGCTCATTTTGCCAACGGTGGAACATTGCCGAGTTCGCGCTGTTCGGATCGGTGCTGCGCCCGGATTTCAGCATAGAGAGTGATATTGATGTGCTGGTCAGTTTTCGTGAGGATACCCGATACTCGCTCACTGATTGGATTGACATGGGTGACGAGTTGGAAACCCTGTTTGGGCGCAAAGTAGATTTGATTGATCGTAAAGCGATAGAAACCAGTCGAAACTACCTGCGACGCAAAATTATCCTGGACTCGGCGCAGGTGATTTATGCGGCATGACCAGGTACTTCTGTTGGATATGCTTCTCGCCGCCCGTGACATTCGGGAGTTTACTGCCGGGCTTTCCGAAGAAGCGTTTCGTGCAAACCGCATGGCGCAAAGTGCAGTGATTCGAGAGTTCCAGGTAATAGGGGAAGCGGCGCGGCAAGTCTCCGTTGAAACTCAGGAAGAGTATTCAACTATTGCATGGCGACAAATCAGCGGAATGCGCAACCGGATGATCCATGAATATTTTGATGTGCGTTTAGATGTTGTCTGGGATGCTATCCAGAATGACATCCCCGATTTGATTCAGGCTTTGGAGAAGATTGTGCCACCAGATAACCATGACTCTTGATGAATATGAACTCTTGTGTTCTGTTCTGGCCTCCTGTACACTGATCCGTCCCCCTGTGACCACGACGGAGGCAGACACCCATGATTATCGGCATGGACTTCGGCACGACCAATTCCGGCATGGCGGTCTATGAGAACGGGGCACTGCGCCTCATCCCGCTCGACCCCATGAACGCCAACCCCCACGTCGCCCGCACCGCCCTCTACATCACCAATGATCGGGCCGTCTACATCGGCAGAGATGCCATCAACACCTACTACGACCAAAACCTCAACCGCCCTTCCCGCTACGAACGGGTGCGGGTAGGGGACATCGAACTGACCTTCGGGGAAATTGGCACCTTCATCCGCGATGTGTTCATCGAGAAAGACATCTACTCGCCGGGGCGGTTGTTCCTTTCGTTTAAGATGGGGCTGTCGTCCACGACTTACCTGGGGACGATTATCGGCTCACACTACTACTTCCTGGAAGACATCATCGCCATCTACCTCTACACCGCCCGCCAACGCGCTCAGACCTTCCTGGATACCGAGGTGGATACGATTGTACTGGGGCGTCCGGTGCGCTTCAGCGATGACCCGGTACACAATGACCTCGCCCGTGAACGGCTGCTGCAAGCCGCCTTCCGCGCCGGATTCCAGCGGGTCTACCTGCAATACGAACCAATTGCTGCCGCCCACTACTACGAAACGACCATCAACAACGAACAGCATGTGCTGATTTTCGATTTCGGGGGCGGTACGCTGGACATCAGCATTTTACGGCTGGGCAACCCCAAGACGCGGCGGGTGCTGGCGACGGGCGGTATCCCCATCGCGGGTGATGTCTTTGACCGGAAGATTGTCCGCGCCAAGCTGCCACCCCACTTTGGCGAAGGCGGCACGTACCGGCTGGCGAACCAGGACTTGCCCATGCCGAGCAGCTATTACGAGGCCTTCGCCAACTGGCAGGAACTCATGCTTTTGCAGCGTACCGAAAGCCTGGAAAAACTGCAACAGATCGAGATCACCGCGCACCAACCGCTCAAGCTGCGGGCGCTGGTCAACCTCATCACCAGTCATTACGGGCTGAAAATGTACGACATGGCCGAAGGGGTCAAACGGAAACTCTCTAAACAGCCGCATACGTCTATCCAGTTCGACGGCCCTGGTTTCGCGGTGCGTGACCGGCTGACCCGCGCCGAGTTCGAGCATCTGATTCGCAGTGATATTCGGGCGATTAGCGCCCGGTTAGACGGCGTGCTAGATGAAGCCGGACTCGCACCCGGCCAGATAGACGCGGTGATTCGTACCGGCGGCTCGTCGCAAATCCCGGCCTTTATTGACCTGCTGGAAACCCGCTTTGGCGCGGACAAAGTGCGCGAACTGGATGCCTTCAGCAGCGTGACCGCCGGGCTGGGGATTATCGCCCACCAGATCAAAAGCGGTGAACTGGATTTACCGCTCTACACACCCGACTCGCGGCGCGGTGGTGACTATCTCAACAGCAAAACGCAGGGCGGCGTCCCGGTGGTGGACATCAACCTGATGAAAAAACTGGTGGAACTACGGGAACAGGGCGCTGTCAACGACCGGCGTATCCCAATCATCGTGGCGGGAATGGAACGCGGACAACTGGCCGCCGTGCCGCACTCCGAAGCGGGTGAACACCGCCTGAACACTATCGGGATACCAGACGACGTGACAACGCCGGTAGCGGCCTTCGCGCCGGATGAGCGCGTGGTGCTGATGACCACGGAATACCGTTACCTGACGCGCAGCGCAGGCGAGTTGAGCAACCTGTTCGCCACGAGCGTAGACCTGACGAAACTCGAAGGGTTTCAGCGGGACAGCTTCGGGCAGGAAACGGTCTGCGCTCTGGCGCCTTGGTCATCCCTGGAAGATGCGACAAGCATTGTCACCCTCAACACGCGGGGCTACGCCCGCGCTATTCCGGCAGAAACACTGCTATCCCGGCTCGGCCAGACCATCCCTTACCAGATGGAACGGGGCAAAGGCTTCCCGGCGGCGCTGCTGGGCGTCAATGGGACTGGCGACGGGGATATTATCGCTATCAGCCATGCCGGGAGGGGGGTGCGCGTCGCGGCGCGTAACCTGTCGCCATTGGAAGCGCGGTTATTCCAACTCCCTCCGGCCAGCGACCTGATCGGCGCGTTCTACCTGGATGAACCGGGAGAAATCCTGATCGCCACCACCGCCGGGTACATGCAGCGCGTGCTTTCCAGTGACATCCCCCACTTGCCCCTCAATACCACCGGGGAGAAACTGATCGCCCGCAGCAACCCCGCCGCCGCTATCCGCCTGCAACCCGGACGCCCGGTGTGGGCACTCACCAACCGCCGCCTGATCCCGGTAGACCCCACCGCTGTCCCCCTGCTGCCCCCCGCTGCCACTGGTACATTCAAAGCGTTCCGCCCCCAGCGTGGTGATAAAGAATTCCTGATTGGGCTGTTTTAGCGCCGCGTCTGGAATACCCACAACCGGTCCGGCCTGAATTACGTATATATGTGTGAAACAAAATTCACAAGTCAGGAGTCCAAACATGGACGACAAACACTATCAGACCGCACGTAATCGGGTAATCCAACGGCTGGGCATCCGTTTCACGTTTATTTTTAACCTGATCTTTTTCCTGTTGATTTTTACGCTGATCCTCCGTGACCGACCAACTGGAGATGACGTGTTTGGCGTGGCGATTTTCGTACTCATCTGGGGTTCAGTCTTACTCCTTCATGGCGGAATCGCCTTTAGCTTGTTTGACCGGTTACTCGACCAAGCGACCCTGCGCGAACTGGATCGGATTGATCGGATAGAGAAACCCAAACGCCATGCGCTCGAACTGGGCGAAGATGGCGAACTGGTGGACGTGGTGGAGGACTGGCAGCAGGCCGAAAATGCCCGGCGCGAAGCAAGATAGCACCGGAAAGCACCGCCCCGGCCCGAACGGATTGAATTGCATCCTCGCTCGAACTGTCCTCACATCCGAGACCCGACAATACGACTATAATGGAGTGTGGGAAATAGACCCGACCCCGCGCTATATCTGAGGCCGGATTAGTCTGAATGTGAGGTGCTGCATGGGGATACGCTTTATTCGGTTTATTTCGGTCTTTTGGATCGTCTTGAGCTTTAGCCTGACCGCCCGCGCCCAAGCGGATTGTTCCCTTTTTATGGAAGGCGCACTGGAAACCGCCGCAACCGCCTGTGCCGGGTTGGGGCATAATCAACTCTGTTTTGGATACCCGCCCGTTCGCGTTGTTTCTCGCACAGACGGGAACACGTTTAATGTTCCGTCATCCGGCAACAGGCTCGACATCAGCACGGTTCAGAGTCTTCAGACCAGTCTGCTCAGCCTGAGCGATCAAAACTGGGGCGTGTCGATCATGAACGTGCAGGCTAATCTCCCGTCCGGCATGAACGCGACTTATGTTCTTTTTGGTGATGCTGAAATCAATAATACCGGCACAGCTGCCCAGGTTGAGGCGCGTATTGTGTCCACTAATCCGATCAATGTGCGACGTACCCCTTCCGCCCAGGGCGCGGTGGTCGCCGTATTAAACCCGGACACGCTTCTGATCGTCAATGGACGCAATGCCGGGGATTGGCTGCATCTGCAACTCGATGACGGGAGGGAGGGCTGGGTCGCGGCCTATCTCGTTCAGACAGATGGTGATTTAGCCACGTTGAGTAGGGTTGATTCCGAGACTGTAGGCTATGCGCTGATGCAAGCGTTTACGTTCCGAACGGGAACCGGGGATACCGGCTGCGCCGAAGCCCCGCAGAGCGGCTTGCTCATTCAAACGCCGGACATCGAAAACAGTATCCAATTGCAGATCAATGGCGTGGATATTCAACTGAGCGGCACGGCATTTCTGCAGTCTGAAGCCGGTAACAGTCTGATACTCACTGTTCTGGAAGGTATGGGGGTAATGCACGCCCTGGACAAATCGGTGATGGTTCCGGCAGGGGCTGCCAGTTCCGCCGTGATAGACGAAAACCAGCAGGTCAGTGAAGCCCCGCTCAGTCCCACGCCCTACAACCTGGAGGATTTACAGGGACTACCTCTCGCTTTGCTGCCTCGTCCAATTGAGATGATTGAACCGCTGTTGCAGCGCGAGATTAACCGGCAAATGGCTTGCCGGATTACGGCAACGACAGCGGGAACAAATTTCCGGGAAGGCCCGGCAACGGCCTATTTTGCAACCGGCACGCTGACGGTGAACCAGTCGTACCGTGTCACCGGACGGACCGATGGACTGGATGGATTTAACTGGTGGCGGGTAGGAAACCGGCGTTGGGTGCGGTCGGATGTGGTGACGACCAGTGGCAATTGCGGTGATGTAGCCTTTGTGGATGATCGTCCGACACAGCCCTCCACAACCGGCTATTCGACCGACCTGACCTGTACGAGCGAACGGGTTATTTACGCCAAAGCCGGGGATGTAATCACCATCTCTGATTCCTACTACTCCAGTGCGGTTCAGGTTGGCGATATTATCACCCGGCTCTACGTGGATAGAGATGTGGTTTATGAGGGCGCTGGTGCCGCGAGTGGCACCGGCCTGACCTGGACAACGACCTGGGTAGCCACATCCGGTATCCATAATGTCCAGGCGCAATATACACCGATAGTTTTTGTCAAACCCGACTGGTCAGTGGATGGCTGGCAGCCCGGCGAGTCAACATCTCATGCCGTTTGCCAGATACGGGTAGACTGAGTCGGATAGTACCCGGTGGAATGACACCCTCAGCGCGGCGATAATAAGTTCCTAATTGGGCTGTCTTAAAGACTTATCTATAATGGGAGCAATTCCGGCAAGGTAAGGCCAAAACAGTGATGCAAAAGACGCTCGTAACGTCACCCCGAATCACACCCGATGGAAACAGCCTGATGGAGGCGGCGCAGTCTGTCGGGCAGCCCGCGCTGCGCTTACCCACCTTTCGCCCGCCTGATGCGTTGCGGGATGTTCCGATTGCGGTCTATGGAGAGTCACTATTCGCAATCATCCTGACGACGAAGCTCAATCATGTGGTCATCGAACCCACCTCCGATTGGCTCGCTCATGTGCCTGATGTCTATACAAAACGTACCATCACCAATATGACCCTGGGTGAAGCACGCGCATTCACCGGGCCGCGTTTTGTCAAAAACGCCGACGGCATGAAAGCCTTTGAAGCAAAGGTATACCCATCCGGCGCAATGCTCCCGACACCAGAGTTCTATCCCGATGATTATGAAGTGATTGTGTCTGAGCCGGTGGTTTGGGAAGTGGAGTACCGGTGTTTTATTCGAGAGCGGTTGTTGGCTACCCTATCCATTTACCTGAAGGCGGGCGAACTGGCGCGTACATCCACCGGACAATGGTTGGCTGGCACTGACGAGGCCGAGCAAGCACGGGCGTTTTGCCAGATGCTGCTGGATGACCATGAACTTGCAATCCCGCCTGCCTGCGTGATTGATGTTGGACGCATTGCAGGGCGGGGGTGGGCTGTTGTCGAAGCGAATCCGGCATACGGTTCGGGCATCTATGGGTGTGACCCAAAAGAGGTCTTGCAGGTCGTTAATCGAGCGACACTCCATGCCAACGATGTCACCGAAACCGACGCGCCCTGGGTGACAAAGTATGAAGTAGAAGATTAAACAGGTTCTTTTTCTATAGTCTGACCTTCCCCAACGCGGCGATCAAGCATTCCTGATTGGGCGGTTCTGAGACGGTACGTTGTAATCCGAATGATGCCAGCAACCTCACAGATTGCAGCGGAGTCATTAACTTCGTGTTAGAGTCCACCCATATCGTGAAACACAGAATCTAACTGGTTGACCACGCAAAACCGGCAACTGAAACGGAGGACGCATGACGCGGCGAAACCAACTCGCGCTGCTGACAGCGGTCATCATCGCGGTGTTTGCCATTGTGACCGTGCTGACCCACAACGTCTTTACTGCACCCTATCCCGGCCAGAACGATTTCATGTCCCGCTGGGAGGGAGCGCGTTCGTTCTGGCAGGACGGGCTGAACCCGTATGGCGACGCGGCCAGCCTGAACATTCAGGAACGCATTTTCGGACGGGCGGCGCTTGAGGACGAAGACCCCGGCTATTTCGCCTATCCGTTTTACACCGTGTTCCCGCTGTGGCCGCTGGTGCAGGTGGATTATGCCTGGGCATCCGCCGCCTGGATGACGCTGCTGGAAGGCGGCCTGATCGCGGCCTTTTTCCTGCTGCTCAACCTGTTCGGCTGGAAGCCTGCGCCCTGGTTGTTGGGGCTGCTGGTGCTGTGGACGCTGGCCTTTTACTACGCGGCGCGGGGGCTGATCCTGGGGCAGCCGGGCATCCAGGTTTACTTCCTGGAAATCCTGACACTGTGGGCGTTGTTCCGGCGGCATGACCGGTTGGCGGGAGTCGCCCTGGCCTTTTCGACCATCAAGCCGCAGATGGGTTATCTCATTGTGCCGTTTTTACTGTTGTGGGGGCTGCGGGAACGGCGCTGGCGTTTCGTAGGGGTCTTCGCCGGGGTGCTGGCGGCACTGCTGGCGGCGTCATTCCTATTAGAACCCTCGTGGCTGGGCGACTGGCTGGGGCAGTTGGGCGGGTATTCCGGCTATACCGCGCTCGGTTCGCCGGTCTGGATCGTGATGGATTACTACCTGGGCTTAGGGAGCGCGGGCGAATGGGCGGTGGCTGGGCTGCTCTACGGGGCGCTGCTGTGGGTCTGGGTGGACGTGCTGTGGGGGCGCAAAGGCGAGCGTTTCCTGTGGGCGGCGGCGTTGACCCTGACGATTACGCACCTGGTCGCGCCGCGTACCGCCACGCCACATTACATCGTATTCACCCTGCCGTTGATATTCTATTTCCAGCAGATCACCCGCCATAACCGCCGACGCGGGAATCTGTGGGTCGCGCTGCTTCTGCTGGCGCTGCTGGTGATCCCCTGGCTGCACTTCCTGTTGACGGTAGAGGGCGAGTTCGAGCATCCCACCGTGTATCTGCCGCTGCCGTTCCTGATGCTGGCGCTGTTGTGGTTCACGCGGCGGCTGTGGTGGCGGGAAGCGTCGGAAATGGTGACTGAATCATGAAACGGTTTCCGCTTTCGGTTTGGATTTTCGCACTGGCACTGGCGGTGTTCACCACCTGGCCGTACCTCGTCGGAGCGGCCAGCACACCCAATGGTTGGACCTACAGCGGCGCAGCCGGTTCGCCACTGGGAGCGCAGGTGGACTTCAACAGTCACCTCGCCAAAATGTGGCAGCGCAAAGCGGGCGAGTGGGACTATCACCTGCTGTTCACCCACGAGGCACACCCCGGCCTGCCGCTGGTGCAGGGGTTTTACGTGGCGTTGGGGGCGCTGGCGCGGCTGACTCCTTTCAGCCTGCCGGTGATGTACCACATCGCCCGCTTTGCGCTGACTGTCGGCATGGTACTGGCGATCTGGGCCTTCACCGGGCGCTTTTTCGAGCGCTCACGGGAACGGTGGTTGGGGCTGCTGTTCGGCACGCTTGTGACCGGGGTAAGCTGGTTTCTGCTGGCGTTCGACCCGGCGGGGGCGGCGCAGGTTTCCCCAATTGAGTTCTGGCTGACCGATGCCTATAACCCGCTGGGCGCACTGTACATGCCCCATTTCGCGGCGGCGGTCATCCTGCAAATCGTCGCGTTCCTGGCGTTCGCGGCATGGGTGGAGATGCCCTCACCTCCGGCCCCTCTCCCTCAGGGCGAGGGGAGAAAAGATCATGCCGATACCGGATTTCTCCCGCGTATGGGTAGCTCACATTTATTGATTCTCACCCTCGCGCTGGCGGCGGAGAGCATTATCCAGCCGTATGTGATTCTGCTCACCGTGCCGCTGCTGGTGATGCTGGCGGCGCTGCATGTGTTCAACACGCATAAACTCACACTCCGGCGGGCGCTGTGGCTGGTGATTCCGCTGGGGGTTCATGCCGCGCTGGTCGGCTACCAGTACCTTGCCCTGAGCAGCGACCCGGTGTGGGCGGCCTTCACCCGGCAGAACATCACGCTGTCCCCTTCAGTGACCTACTACCTGCTCGGCTATCTGCCGTTCATCCTCCCGGCGGCAGCCGGGCTGCGCACCTTTATGATGAGCGAGGCGGATGATCGCTGGTGGCTGCCGCTGCTGTGGGTCGGACTGGTGGCCGGGCTGCTGTATGCCCCCTTCCCGACACAGCGCCGCTATCTGCTCGGCGTGCAGACCCCGCTGGCGATTATCGCCGCTTACGGTTGGTCGCGGGCGGTGCTGCCTCGCCTGCATCCCCGGCTGCGGCTGGTGACGACGGCGCTGTATTTTGTGATTTCCGGAATCGCATTTATCGGGCTGGTGGCCGTGAACAGTGTCAGCCTCTCCGAACCGTACAATGCTGATCCGCCCACCGTCTTTTATGACGCGGACGAAACGGCGGCGTATGAATGGCTCATCGAGAACCGGGCGAGTCCCGATGAACTGGTACTGACCACCGCCGATGAAAACGGGCGCGGCAGCGGCGGGCGCTTGGTGGCGGCTACCGGGCAGCGTGTCTACCTGGGGCATTGGATTGAGACGGTAGATTACGCCGATAAAATCGCCCAGGTGCGCCGTTTCTACGACCCTGCTACCCCCGACTCGCGGCGGCAGGACTTTTTGGGGGAAATCGGCGCGGTTTATGTGTGGTATGATGCCTATGCCCGTGCGATGGGCGACTGGAATCCGGCGGATGCCGATTATTTGACGCCGGTTTTTGACGCCGGGAGGGTGACGATTTTCCGGGTCAACGGCAGCAAATCGGAGTAAGTATCTATCCGTAAATTCACTTCACCGACCTCACCCCTACTCGCTGCGCTCGTTTTCCCCTCTCCAATTTGGAGAGGGGAGGGAGAACCGAAGGTTCGGAAGGGGTGAGGTCAAGCACAAACGAGATTTTACGGATAGATTCTCAGCCATAATGACGCCCTCTGGCGAATGCGTCACCTGCTGTTTAGGGATTTGCTGAGGATCGTATGCTGATGAACGCGCTGAAAAAAACGAAATTCGCACTGACGCACCGCGATGCACGGGTGGACGCGCTGGTGAGCGAAACCGACCACAAGACGTTAGCGACCTGGGCGCGGGATTGTGCCGAACGGGTGCTGCCGTACTTTGAGGCGGCGTTTCCAGATGATCCCCGTCCCCGGCAGGCGTTAGCGGCGCTCCAGCAGTGGATCAATACCGGGGTATTCAAAATGGCGGTCATCCGCAAAGCCGCGCTGGATGCGCACGCCGCTGCTCGTGAAGTCGGGGCGGATAGTCCGGCGCGTTCGGCAGCGCGGGCTGCCGGGCAGGCCGTAGCGACGGCCCACGTCCGCACCCATGCGATAGGCCCGGCCCAATACGCTTTGCAGGCCATCCATCGTGCCAGCCACGCCGCCGATACCGAGGCCGCGCTGGCTGAAGAACGGGAATGGCAGTACCAGCACCTATTGGCACTGCGCGGGAAATAACATATAACCCCGCACCGCTGGTTGACGAGGCGTTTGGCGGCCTGTGATAATCGGACATCGTAAAAAATGGATAATTCGTGGTTGAACGCTGTGTAGGGGCAGGATATATCCTGCCCCTACAGGGTAAATTCCCTGAAACAGCGTTTCCATACCGAGTGTTATACCCTATGGAAATTAGACACCTATTCGAGCGATATTTGTGACCACTACACCCGATTCCACCCTCTCGATTGTCATTCCCAACTGGAACGGCGCGAAGTTCCTGCCGACCTGCCTGGATTCCCTGGCGCGGCAGACCTACCCGCACCTCGAAATCATCATCGTGGACAATGCCTCGGGCGATGGTTCGCAGGCGCTCATCAAGGCACTGTACCCGGACGTGAAGCTGATTGAACTCCCGGAGAATCGTGGGTTTACCGGCGCGTGCAACGCCGGGATGGCAGCGGCGCGGGGAGCGTATATCGCGCTGCTGAACAACGATACCGAAGTTGACCCCGGTTGGGCGGCGGCAGTGGTGGATGCTTTCGAGCGCCACCCGGAGGTCGGGTTTGTCGCCAGCAAAATGCTGCTGTTTGACCAGCGCGACCACATCCATACCGCCGGCGACTTTTTCACAGTGGATGGCCGCGCCGGGAATCGCGGCGTATGGCAGCAGGATGACGGCCAGTTCGACCAGGAAGAATACGTCTTCAGCGCGTGCGGTGGTTCGTCGGTTTACCGCAAAACCATGCTCGACCAAATCGGCCTGCTGGACGACGATTTCTTCTTTTCGCTGGAAGATGTTGACCTGGGTTGGCGGGCGCAGTTGGCGGGCTGGCGCTGTCTTTACACACCCGCTGCAATCGTGTACCATCATCTTTCCGCTACCGGCGGCGGTGTTACTGCCAGTTACCACGATGGCCGCAACCTGATTTTCGTGCTGGTCAAAAACTACCCGGCGGCACTGTGGCGCAAACATGGCGGGCGGGTGCTGTGGGCGCAGTTTTGCCTGCTGTGGGAAGCCTTGCGGGCCTGGCGCGGCGTGGCGGCGCGGGCGCGGCTGCGCGGTATGGCGGCGGGGTTGTGGCACTTGCCCCGGATGTGGCGGAAACGCCGGGAAATTCAGCGGCGGCGAACCGTCTCGATTGAGTATCTGGAGACGATTCTCAGCCCGGTACAGGAGTAGAGAGTTTGCAGCGTGAAATCAGTATCCACGAGGGTGAACGGCAGGCGATGACCCAGACCACAGACCGCCCCTTACTCTCGATTGTGATTCCAGCCCATAACGAAGAACGCCGGCTGCCCCCCAGTCTTGCGAAAATAGATGCGTTCTTGCAGCAGCAGCCTTTCGAGGCTGAGGTGATTGTCGTTGAGAATGGGAGTGTAGACCGCACTGTGGAAGTCGCGGAAGCCTTCGCTAAAGAGCATCCCTATGTGCGCGTGGTCGAGGCCGCCGTGCGGGGCAAAGGGCTGGCGGTCAAAGTCGGCATGTTGGAAGCGCGGGGGCAGTACCGCTTTATCTGCGACGCCGACCTTTCCATGCCAATTGAGGAAATCGTCCATTTCCTGCCGCCGCATGTCAACGGCCACGATGTCATCATCGCCAGCCGCGAAGGGGTGGGCGCGAACCGGGTGGGCGAACCAGAATATCGCCACCTCATTGGACGCATCAACAATCTCATCATCAAACTGACCGCCGTACGCGGCTTTGAGGATACGCAGTGCGGCTTTAAGATGTTTACACAGGCCGCCGCCGAAGACCTGTTCGGCGTACAGCAGATGACCGGCATCGGCTTCGACATCGAACTGCTGTTCATCGCCAAGCGGCGCGGTTACACCATCAAACAGGTGCCGATCACCTGGTACTTTGACCCGGACAGCCGGATGCGGCTGGTCGGTGATTCGCTGCATCTCCTGGTGGAAATCTGGCAGATTCGACGCAACTGGTTCTGGGGCATCTATGCCAAAAAAGACCCGAAAACAGCTGACAGCCAGCCTGAAACATGAGCATGACTACTATGGGCAGGGCTTCCGCTTCATCGTTGGGATAGATGAAGCGGGGCGTGGCCCCTGGGCCGGGCCGGTTGCGGCGGGCGCGGTCTGTCTGCCGCTTGCTACCCCCAACCTGAGCCAGACTCTTGCGGGGGTGCGTGACAGTAAACAGATGACGCCCCGCCAGCGGACGCAGTTGGTCGAGACGATTAAACAGACCGCGATGGGCTGGGGCGTGGGCAGCGCCAGCAGCGCCGACATAGACCGCCTGGGCATTATCCCGGCGACCAAACTGGCAATGCACCGCGCCCTGGCGATGCTCCAGGCAAACAGCAACATTGAACAGCCCGACTGCCTGTTTCTGGACGCCATGCTCTGGCCGGAGATGGAGTTTATCCCCCAGGTGAGTCTAATCGGCGGGGATGCCCGCTCGTTGAGCATCGCAGCGGCCAGCGTGATCGCCAAAGTGTGGCGCGACGAATTCATGCTACAACTCGACCAGGCGTATCCGCAGTACGGTTTCGCGGCGCATAAGGGCTACGGCACGGCCCAGCATCAGGCCGCGCTGGAAAAACACGGCCCGGCGCCGGTTCACCGTCACTCATTCGCACCTATCCGTAAATTACTGGAAAAAGAATGAAACTCGCCCTCGTCCATGACTGGCTCAACCAGGTTGGCGGCGCGGAGGACGTGCTGGGAACGCTGGTCGCGCTCTATCCGCAGCGCCCGGTCTACACCAGCATCTACGCCCCGGACATCATGCCCGCCGCCTACCGCGAGTGGGACATCCGCACCCAATGGATTGACCGGATGCCCGCTATCCACCGCCACCACCAGCCCTATCTGCCGCTGTACCCGCTGGCGTGGGGCGGCCTGGATTTATCGGCCTATGACGTGGTATTGAGCAACAAGAGCGGCTTCTGTCACGGGTTACAGCACGGCGCGGCGACGCTGCATATCTGCTACTGCCTCGCGCCGACGCGCTATGTGTGGCAGTTGGATAGTTACATCGCCCGCGAGGGCTTCGGTAAAGCCGTCGAACTCGGTCTGCGCCCGTTGATCGCTGCCATGCGCCGCTGGGACTACGCCGCCGCCCAACGGGTGAACCACTTCATCGCCATCTCCACCGAAATTCAGGAACGCATTCAGACCTACTACCACCGCGACTCGGTCATCATCTTTCCCCCGGTGGATACAACCCGTTTCCAGCCCGTCCCGACTGAAGAAGTGGAAGACTATTTCCTGGTGGTTTCCCGGTTGATTCCCTACAAGCGGATTGATCTGGCGGTGCAGGCCGCGACGCGGTTAGGCCTGCCGCTCAAAGTGGGCGGCAAGGGGCGCGATCTGGAACGGTTGCAAGCGTTGGCCGGGCCAACCGTCGAATTCCTGGGGTATGTGCCGGATGACGACTTGCCGGGGCTGATGGCACGGGCGAAAGCCTTCATCTTCCCCGGTTTAGAGGATTTCGGCATCACGCCGGTACAGGCCGAGGCCGCCGGACGCCCGGTGATCGCCTATGGTGCGGGCGGGGCGCTGGATACGGTCATCCCCGGCAAAACGGGCGAACACTTCCACGAACTGACCGTCGAGAGCCTGATGGCGGTCATGGAGTCCTTCGACGCCAGCCACTACAACCCGGCAGTGATTCGCACCCATGCCCTGCAATTCGATACCGAGGTGTTCAACCGGCAAATCAGCAGCTTTGTGGATCAGGCCTGGGAGTCGTTTCAGAATCACACTGATTTCACCTGGGTTGACCCGGTGAATACGGCGGCGGTTCAGTCATGACCCTGCTCCGCCTGCGAAACGGCCTGCTGCTGCTGGAAATTGCCCTGGTGGCGCTCTTTGCCTATGGCTATTACCGCTGGACAATCGAATGGCGACTGAATGGCACGGTGGTTCAGGGCGCAGTGACGGAGACTTTCCGGCTTGATGACGGTTCGGCCTTTGTCGTGTACGATTACACAGTGGACGGGGCGACCTATTCCCGGATACACCGTGTTCACGATGATTTTTTTGCCGGGACGAGCGTCGGCCAGCCGGTAGAAGTCATCTACAGCCCGGCGGATGTGGCGGTTTCCGGCATTCCGGGGCAAGGCGGCGGGGATTTTGACCTCCCGCGTCTCCCCGGTATATTCTTTGATCTGCGGTTTCTGGCGTTTGTGCTGCCCGCGTTGATTCTGGTCAATCTGGCGGGGATTATCGGGCTGACGATTGCGATGATTCGGCGGCGAAAAACCGCGAAGTGAGGGACTCATGGAACTGATTCTGGTTTTACGCATCCTGCTGCGCCGCTGGGTTCTGGTGCTGATTCCGGCGCTGGTGGCCGCTGTGATTGTCCTGCCCGACCTGCTCAACGGGGCGGAAACCGTATCCGGCGGCTTTACGGTGACACTGCGGTACAGTGCCGCCCAGGAATTGGACGCGATCCCCAACCGGGACGGGGACTACCAGGATGTGTGGCTGGCGTCCGAATTCACCGTGAACGCCTTCACCGACTGGGTGCGTACCAGCAGCTTTGTCAACGAAATCATGCAGACTACCACCGCGCAAAATGTGGAAGTCAACCCCGGCCTGCTGGGAGTCGCCGCTGATAACAGCCACAGCGTCGGCGTCCTGACGATGAGTTACCCGGACGCCGCCACATTAGAAGCCATCGCCCAGGCCGCGATTACCGTCTTGCAAAGTCGCGCTCAGGCCTACTTCCCGCAGCTTGGCGCACAGCCCGCCCAGGTGACGGTGCTGGATACGCCGCAGGTGGTCGCCGCGCCGCCGCCCATCGGCAACCGTCTCGCGCCGTTCATTCGTATCGGTGTCGGGCTGTTCTTCGGGGTGGCGCTGGCCTTCCTGGTGGAATACCTCGACCCCACGCTCCGCCGCCGGGAACAGGTGGAGCAGCTTGGCCTGCCGGTCATCGCGGCGCTGCCAAAGGAATAGGCGCAAGCCCGCCGAGGGATAAATTCCCCGGCTAAAGTAAAACCCAGTCCACCAAAGGGACTCTTTCTGCCATACCAACTGAACCCCTTCAGTGGGTTTGAAAGGCATTGCCGGGCATTTTAATGCTCGGCAGACGGCCTGTTCCGACCATCTGTCTTGGCAATCTCCCCCTAAAATGGGTGGATTATGCCTTAACTTGCTGTATAGGCTCGTGGCGCTTTTCCTCGATACATAAATCATACTCAGCGATTCGATGTGAACCCGGACAGGGTGATGACATTCATCACTTTTTGATTTTTACAGAAAAGTGATAATATGGGGTATTGTCGTGCCTTGATGAGGTTATCAACATGCGTACTCTGAAAATCACGTTGTTACTCGTAATCGTCGGTTTGTTCCTGGCCGTGATGTGGACATCTACCAGCCTGGCCGGGTCAGGATTTACTGCAATTAACATTACCCCTGGCCCGACCCCTACCCAAACATTCACACCGAATCCGCCAATACCAACCCTTACACCGGAGATGGGTCTTTGCAATTATGACTATTATGAGGCGATTCTGAATGTTTCATTTCTGGCGGATGGGGATGACGAGGGCAGCGGCTACGACTGGACCGCAGCGGTAGCCCGGCGACCAAATGGCACGGTGCTTTCAGTGAGGTACTATCTTCGTCAGACTACCAGAACTTATAACTATACTAGTGGATACACATACCATTTGGGCGCAACGAGTTTTACCGGTATAGCTTGGTTGGAGGTTTACGACATCACTTATGTGCCAACCGTCGCTGTTTGGCCTGTTCCTAACTCCGAGTTCAGCCGGATTATTGCTAATGCTCCGACACCGGTTGTCCGCGTCAAATTCGATCCAGCGGATTACGTAGACCCCCGCTGCCCACACCCTGGCCTGACTGATGATGACTCCGCGCCCCTTCCGCCCGATGAACGGTTGAACTGGCAGCAGGGCGACCTGACAGCGGTGGTTTACGCGGCCTCGGATAGCAGCGGTGCGCCCGCCCTGCACGTTTACGGCGTGAATGCCGACTCGCAGGGATATTTCCTCGCCAGCGTGACGCAGGCTGACCTCGCCCCCTACCGGAATGCGCCACTCCCGGCGCACAACACGGTTATCAAAACGCTCGGTGAAAACGTCACGCTCTACCGGCTGGTTTCCGGCGAGTTCGCGCTGGTCATCGGCCCGGACGCGGAAGGCAAGAACTGGCAGGTCATTTTCGACGACATCCCCTGGACGACTCTCAAGCACGAACAGTTTGACCCTGGCGCGTAGCTACTCAAGCTGGTTTTCGTATGTTTTCAAGGCGGGCGCACGCCATGCGCCCCTACGAATCCTAGCGGATTGGGTAGATTTCTTTCGAGACTTCACTTTAGAAATTTGGAGAACGCCCTTCATTGCAAATGGATAGATGGCAACCAGCCTGAACTGCGCTATCATAACAGCAGACTGGCCTATTCAAGATTGGACGCCCGGCATGAAATTTGCAACTTACCTCTATCGCAACCAGACCCACATCGGCGAAGTCATGGGCGCTGCCATCTACCGGCTCGCCACGCTCGACCCGCTGGAGCATGTCATCCGGCGCGGCGTGATTCCGACCCGCAGCAGTGACCGCCTCCCCCTGGATGAAGTCACCCTCATTCGACCACTGCGCCCCGGCAAAATCATCTGCATCGGGCGCAACTATGCCGCGCACGCCGCCGAAACTGGCAGCGAAGTCCCCAAAGCGCCGCTGATTTTCGCCAAGTTCCCCAGCGCCGTGATCGGCCCGAACGAAACAATCACCTGGGATGAATCCATCACGAAAGAGGTGGACTGGGAAGGGGAACTGGGGGTGGTGATCGGCCAACGCGCCCGCAACGTGAGCGAGGACGACGCCTACCAGTATGTTTTTGGCTACACCATCGGGAACGATGTCAGCGCCCGCGATTTGCAACTGCGCACCGACGGCCAGTGGACACGCGGCAAAAGCCTGGATACCTTCTGTCCGCTGGGCCCCTGGATTGTCACGCCGGATGAAGTCCCCGACCCGCACAACCTGACGGTGAAAACGGTGGTCAATGATGACGTGCGCCAGGACGGCCACACCAAAGACATGATCTTCAAAGTCCCGACGTTGATCGCCTACTGCTCACGGATGTTTACGCTGGAACCGGGGGACGTTATCCTGACCGGGACGCCGCCGGGTGTGGGCGAAGGACGTGACCCGAAACTGTTCCTGAAGGACGGTGACACCGTGGCGATCAGCATCAGCGGCTTAGGGGAACTCACCAATCCCTGCCGGGTGGTCAAGGCAGCGGAATGACGGGGTAAGAACCTATCCGCAAAATCCCTATGCTGGGCGGTGGACGCCAAGAATGGCGTCCCTACCATTGGCATTTGTAGGGACAGGGCTTGCCCTGTCCGCCTTCAACCCACTCGTTTCGCGGAGACACAACGAATTTACAGAACCCTATTTAACAATGTGCGTCCAGCCAGGCGGTGATGTCCGCCAGGACGGTTGCTTTCTCCGGCTCGTTATGGATTTCGTGATACAACCCCGCGTACAGTTTCAGCGTTTTATCGGGCGAACTGGCCTGGTTGTACAGCAGTTCGCTGCCGGATTTCGGCGTGGTGGGGTCGGCTTCACCGTGCATCACCAGCAGCGGCAGCCGGATGGTGGGCAGTTTCGCCCGCAGCGGCCCAATCGCCCGGTTATACCCCACGCCCATCCGCACCCGCACTTTGCCCGCGCTCACCAGGGGATCCGCATTATAAGCGGCGACCACCGCCGGATCGCGGGAAATGCCGTTCAGGTCGAGTTCGATCAGGGGCATGGTGGGGGCGATGGAATTCAGGATGTTGCCAATCGTCACCATGATTTTCGGCACGATGGTATCCAGCAGCAGCGGCGACCCGCTGGAAATAAACCCGGCTAGATCGTCCTGGTAGGCCAGCACGAATTTCGTCGCCAGGAACGACCCCATGCTGTGGCCGTAGAGGAAGATTTTCTGGCCGGGGTTTTCGGCTTTGATCTGGTCGAAAACCTGTTTGGCGTCCGCAATCACCGGCTCAAAGTCCGGGATATAGGCGCGGGGCTGGCCGTCGCTCTGGCCGTGCGCCCGGTGGTCAAGGCCATAGAAGGCGTACCCGGCGTTGACAAGATGCGCGGCGACATGCTGGTAACGTCCGATATGCTCGGCGATGCCGTGCAGGAACAAAATCACCGCTTTGGGCTGACCGTCAGGCTGCCACGCCTCGGTATGAATGTTCAGGCCATCGCTGCTGTGGAAACTCCCGGTGGTGTGCTGCATAAAAATCCTTTTTTAAGTTTTCAGGAAGAGACAGTAGGGACGGCATTTTTGCCGTCCGGCGAATACCCAGAACCCGACAAACCCCCGGCTACATTGCTAAAATGCTAACCAACCAGAGGCCAGCAGCCAACCGCTAGGCGCTACCCCCCGTTGGCCGTGTCCCGCCGGGAGCGATTCGCCAGTACCAGCGCCGTGACCCCGACGGCGGCCACCGGTACGAGCAGCCACAACCACGCCAGACTCGGTGCGAGAACCGGCAGGGTGGGCTTTCGCCCCGTAATATCCAGGCAGATGATCGTAAACTGGCCGGAAAGGTCGGGCAGGGTCCGCGCATTCACCGTGTCGTCATTGATGAGCATTCCCATCACGGTATCGTAACGGGCAGGCGCAATCCGCCGGAACAGATAAAGCGCCCGCAGCGCCTCCGCCGGGTTCTCCACCACACGGGCGCGGGCATCGTAAGCCCGCCCGCCCAGTTGAACCGTCGCCACCGGGTTCGCCAGCAGATTTTGATACCAGTTCGGGCGCTCACCCCAGGCGGAGATCACGTATATCTTGCTCCCATGTCGGCGGTACTCAATCGGGGCATAACGCGGTTTGCCACTTTTACGCCCCTGTGTGACCAGCACCATCACGAACAGCGCGTTCAGCAGGCGTCCCAGCCCCAACCGGTAGCCGAGCAGCGGCGCCCGCACCAGGTAATGGGCTATCCCCTGCGGATAGGGAATATGTTGTGTAGGGGTTATTGACTCCATCGTCTTTCGTGTTTATGAACATGAACTTTTTGTTACATTGGAGTATAGCGCATTCTCCGCTCCTGGGGTATGAAGATTTGCCACAATAGATTCACGAAACTGCCGCTGCTGACATATCGCTCGTATACCGGCGCAGCCGGGGGTAATTCCAGGCAATCCAGCCGGTCATCAGCACCGTAATCACCCCACCGGAGACGATAGCGAATGGTACGCCCCAGGCGGACGCCACCAGTCCGGCTTCCAACTCGCCCAACTGCGGCCCACCCATGAAAAAGATCATGTTCACACTGGTCATACGTCCGCGCAGGTGGTCGGGCGTGAGTATCTGGCGAATCGTCCCGCGAATCACCGTCGAAACCGTGTCGCCCGCCCCGGTCAGCGCGAAGGCAATATAGGCCGGGATGAACGTGGTTGACAGGCCGAAAAACACGGTTGCCAGCCCGTAGATTGCCACACTGATGAGCAGCACGCGCCCCTGGTGGTAGATGTCTCTCCCCAGGGCGATGACACCCCCGGCAATCAGCGAGCCGACAGCCTGCCCGGTTGCCAGCAGGCCGTACCCGGCTGCATCCAGGCCGAGGATGTTGGTAGCGATCAGCGGCAGCATGGTACGGGCGGACGAGAAGAACGTGGCGAAAAAGTCCAGCAGCATCGTCCCCCAGATGATGCGGGAACTATAAGTAAAGCGCAGTCCTTCCTTGAGTGGTTCCAACCCGATTCCACCAGTATTGACCCGTGCTGCGCCCCGGTATTGGAGCAGGATGACGGTCAGCGCCGCGATAAGGAAGGTGATCGCGTTAATGGCGTAGATAATGCCGATATGCGTATTCAGTTCAGCCGGGCTGACCTGGGATGAGGCCGTATCAATCGAACTGGCTGCGCCGATGAGCAAACCCGTCAACGCCGGGCCGAGAATCGTGCCGACCTGCCGCATGAGGTTATTCAGGCTGACGGCATTACCGAGGTGTTCTCGATTAACGAGGTTCGGCACCAACGACTGCCGGGCGGGACTATCGAAAGCCGTGACTCCCGCCGCCAGCGCGGTAATCAGATAGATCACCTGGACGGTAGCCTGCCCGGTGACGGTGAGTACCGCCAGGATAACCGCCAGCGCCCCGGCAATCAGGCGCGTCCCGATCATGAGTTTGCGGCGGTCAAAGGTATCGGCCAGCATCCCGCCCACCAGGGCAAACAGCACAATGGGAATGACATTGACCAGTCCCAGCAGCCCCAACCCTAACGCCTGGGCATCCAGCGTGCCATCACCAACCGTGACGGTTTGCCCCACCAGGAGGCGGGCGATGTGCCAGTTGATGGCGTAGAGCTGCATTTGTGAGCCGATGGTCGAAAACATTTCGCCCGACCACAGTAAACGAAAATCACGGTAGCGCAGCGCAACCAGACGCGGCTGCCGGGGGGTAGCTGGAGTCATGATACACCGTTCCAGGTGAGTTTAACGTGCGGATTGTACTGTTTGACTCTAGCGCCCGAACCGGAAACGAGCAATAAGTCCATTCGGGAAGGCGTCCGTTATCGGTGGTCAGTGCGCTCTCTGGGCGGCCATGCCAGGCCGCCCCTACAACCCGTCAAATTAACCTTGTCTGTATACTCAGGCCTGCATCCGGCGGATTGGCCGGTTCAACAGGGCGCCACCCACCAGCGCCAGCAGCAGCGTACCGTTAAGGGCAAACAACAAGGTGAGATCATGTTCGGCAACAATGCCCGCCAATGCGGACGAAATCGGCATGAGTCCCGTTGATGACAGCATGACGATACTCATGATGCGCCCCATGAGTTCCTTCGAGATCCGCTTTTGCAGCCACGTAATCACCAACAAGTTGCTAAACCCGTAACTGCTGCCCACGAGTGCGAACAAGGCGGTTGTCAGTGAGAGCGAATACGAGAACCCGGAACCAATAATCCCAATCGCAGCCAGCGCGAACGAGCTTAACGTGACAATCCCCAGTCGCTTCGGTTTGCTGACCCCGCCCACGGCCATACCGATGACCGAGCCGATGCCCATCGCGGAGAGCAGCGCCCCCAACGCGACTGCGCCCTGTTCCCCGAAACGCTGGGTGGCTAAGGCCGAAGGCCCAACCATCATTGGCCCGATAAAGAGGAAGTTCAGGGCGGTGATGATGAGCATTAACGGGCGCAGCAATTCATCCCCCGTGATATGGGTAATCGCCTCGCGGACTTCGGACAGAATGCCCGACTTCTTCACGTCTACCGATTTGATTTGACGGGGGTTCATCCCCAGTAGCGTCCCGGTTGCCAGGATGAATGACGCGGTGTCTATGATGAACGAAATGGCGATACCGGACAGATTGATAAGCACACCGGCGATGCCAGGGCCAACGCCTTGTACCAGAAGCCCGCTGCCTTGCAGCAGCGCGTTGCCCATGCCCAGGTCTTCTTCATCAACGAGCATGGGCATAATCGCCATGTATGCCGGGTGGAAGAACGCATCAACCACACCGAAGGCGAACGATAAAATGTACAGCATCCATACCTGGGTGGATTGGGTCATGACCAGGAATGCCAATATGCCGGTAATCACAATTCGCGCTGCATTGGAAAAAATCATGATCGCGCGGGGGGACATTCTATCGGTGAAAACGCCGCCAACCAGCATCAACAGCGCCCGGGGAATCCCTGCCGTCGCCAGAATCGTTCCCACGGCGAGTGCCGATCCCGTCAGTTGCAGTACCAACCAGGGCAGCGCGACGAGATAGAATTGGTCTCCAAACAGAGAAATACTCTCTCCAAGCCAAAGCAGTCCCAAATTACGGTTTATATGCAACCGCCGCGACGGTTGCAGGGAGTGGTCATCCGAATTGATGGTGGTTCCGGTGAACGTCGGCGCCTCGGTTTCCGGTGCGTCGTCAGTGCTGTAAGGGTGTGTTGAGGTTATTGTTTGCATTTTCCGCTACACAGTGATAGATTTAATACAGGTCGTTGTTTAAAATATAGGTGGGAATAGCGACCCTGTCAATCACGAATTCTTTCGCACTGTAAGTTAATGGACATGTGTATTTTATGGACACTACTGCACGCAAATTGGATCGCCGGGTGATTCGCACCAGGCAGTTGCTACGAGATGCCTTGATGGAACTCATTGTGGAAAAAGGTTACGAGGGCATTTCGATACAGGAGATCGCCGACCGGGCGGATGTTGCCCGCCCGACGTTCTATCAGCATTTTCGGGATAAAGACGACCTGCTGTTTCAAACAATGAGTGAAATCTATGCTACGCTGCAAACGGATGCCGGGGAACTCCCCGAAGAATATTTATTTGACCCGGACGGCGCAATCCATGATTCCACCGATTTTGAGCATGTGGCAGCGCTGGCTGATTTCTACAAGGTCATGTTGGGCAAAAAAGGGAGTCCTGCCTTTTTGGTGAATGTGCGGCAGTTCCTGGCTGAGGTTTCGGTTGGGGCTGCCATTCATACCATGCAGGCCCAAGGGCGTACCCCGCGCCTGCCAGCCGATTTAATCGCCAACTTCATGGCTGGCGCCGAACTGGGGGTGATCGCCTGGTGGCTGGAAAACGGACAACCCTATTCACCCCAAGAGATGGCCCGCATGGTATTCCAGTTGTCAATGCTAGGCGGAATTTGGGCATTAGGTTTCGATACAGAAACGCTTACGAAACTGGTTGAGCAGCTCGGAAAAACCGATACCGAAGAACCCAAAAAACAGTGACCCAGAGCAGGTTGTTACGCGCTGTGGTCTCGCTCCAGTTTAGTGGAGAATCCATCTACACCCCCGCCAGTGCCCGTTCCAGATCAGCAATCAGGTCGGCGGTGTCCTCAATACCGGTGGAATAGCGAATCAACGTTTCGGGAATGCCCATCGCGGCGCGTTCTTCCAGCGTGCATTCGACATGGCTGGTCGTCGCGGGTGGGCCGACTACCGTCTCCACCGCGCCCAGGTTGGCAGCAGCGTGGGCGTAATGCAGCCGGGGCAGGAAGGCTTTCACCGCGTCAAAGCCGCCCCGCAGCGTGAAACTGAGCATCCCGCCAAAGCCACGCATCTGCCGTCGGGCGACCTCGTGGTTCTCGTGACTCTCCAGGCCGGGATAATAGACCGCTTCGACCTGGGGATGCTGGCGCAAGAAGCGGCTGATCTGCATGGCACTCTCGTTCTGCTGGCGGATACGTAAATGCAGCGTTTTCATGCCACGCAACAACAGATAGGCCGCCATCGGATCGAGCGTTGCTCCGTTGATTTCCCGGTAGTGGTAGATACGCTTCACAAGGGATTCCACTCCGCAGACCACCCCACCCAGGGCATCGGCATGGCCGCCCAGGAACTTCGTCGCGCTGTGCAGCACCAGGTCGGCACCTAACGCCAGCGGGTTGGTATTGATGGGCGTCGCAAAGGTGTTATCCACCACCACCGTCGCCCCAGCAGCGCGCCCCGCCGCCGCTAACCGGGCGATGTCTATCACCTTCAGCGTGGGATTGGTGGGCGTTTCCAGGTAAAGCACCGTGCAGCCCTTCGCAATTTCGGCCTCTATCGCGGCGTGATCGGTGGTATCACACAGCACGCTCTCCACCTGAATGCGGGGCAGAAATTCCAGGAAAATCCGGTTCGTGCCGCCGTAAGTATCCTTGACCGACACCACCCGATCCCCCGGCGAAAGCAGGGTAAACAGCGTGTTGCTGATGGCTGCCATGCCAGTCGCAAACGAGGTCGCCGCCGCCGCGCCTTCCAATTGGCGCACTTTTTCCTCGAAAACCGCCACTGTGGGGTTGGTGTTGCGGCTGTAGATATGCCCCAGCTTGTTCCCCAGGGCAACGTCCAGCCATTCGTCCACGTCGCCATAACCGAATGAAACGCTGTGTACCACCGGAGTCTGCGTCGCCCGCCCCCAGAAGTCCTTGTTATCCTCACCTGCCCAGATTGCCAGCGTCCCCGCCCCAGGTCGTGTATCGTCTGCCATCATCGCACTTGCTCCTTGATAGGTATCGTCATTCTCATTCTACCAATTAGAGCCGCGCACCGGAGAAATGGCAAGTTAACGCCACCGGCATTATTCGCTTTTGTGATTGGACAACCGTTCCCGGATAATGGAAACAGCTCGGGTTAAGCCATCCTCCTTCTGAATCTGTTCGCCAAGGAAAGCAGCCCGCTCCCGCAAGTTATCTTCATGACTCAGGTACGTTATGGCGTCAGCCAGATTCTGCGCGTTGAGTTTCTTATTGGGAATGGGCTTGACGGCTGCGCCGTACCGAAAGACGCAATCCGCCCAGAAAAACTGATCGAGTAACTGTGGAACAGCCAGCATCGGCAGTTTTGCCCGGAGTGCCAAGGCGGTTGTTCCTGCACCACCATGATAAACTGCGGCCTTAACGTGCCCAAAGAGCCATTCATAAGGGATAGAAGAAATAGCGAATACGGTGTCCGGCAAGGGGCAATCTGTCACATCAAACCCGACCAAAACCGCACGTTCTCCAGCCATGTCGAGCGCGTCCAGAACAATCGAGAGCGAGGCGGTATCGCTTACACTGCCAAAGCCAACGAAGATAGCCTGCGAACCCGACTCAAGAAACTCTACCAGGGCATGTGGAGCTTGCCACGCCTCAGGCATGGTGGGATACCAGAAGCCGGTGATTTCGTTGTTGCTTTTCCAATCGCCGGGAAATGGAATCAGGGAACCGCTAAAGGCATTCAGAATCGGGCTATGATCCAGATGGCGCTTATAATCGCGCCATTTTACGGGTGCTTGATTGAGGCGCTTCTCAAGCAAATGGTTAGTCTCCCCTGCAAACACGGTCCAGGTGATGCGTTTCACCAAATCTCCCGTTAAGCGGTTATAACCTCCACCTAAGGAAAACTGTATAGGTAGCAAGGGATGGGGGAAAGCTGCGGTAGGCATAAAGGGTTGCAGGCACACATGGATCAAAGGGATACCCCGAAGCAATGACAGTGTCTGGGTACAAGCGGATAACCCGATATGCCCGACAAGCGCCGCCGAGGTCTGACTTAGCTCCCAGATATCCTCGACCAACAATCGCGCCGCATCTTTCATTAGGTGCTGCCCCTCGCGAAAGACAGCAAGGGGATTCTGACCGCTTCGCTTTAAGTTCTGTCCACTTTGCCCGGCCAACAGTCTATCGAAATCAGCACGCAGAGGGGTGAAATCGAGTCCCAGTGCATCGGCTTCCTTCTGGTATGAGGCGGGTAGCGCCAACGAGACGTTTAATCCGGCTTCTGCCAGCGCCCGCCCAAGTAGCAGGAAGGGCTGTATATCACCTCTTGAACCGCCAGAAACCAGTGTAATCGTTTGCATATCAACTGTCTCCATAGTCATACTGGTGCAATGCAGTCAGACACCTTAACAACGAAGCGCTCCCACACCGCCACCGGATATACTTTATCCGTATAGCATCATATCATATATGCACTGTTACGAATGCGTAGACCAACTGATGAACTCGCCAACCGCCAGAAGCTAGAGGCCAGCAGCTAAACTTGATTAGCTATCCGACTGCCTTCACCAAACACCCCTTTGCATCCTGGCCGCTTCTGGTCTACGATTCGGGTAAAGGATTGCCCGGAAATGGTAAATTGCAGTCTGCCATTTCGACAGGCAGGCAGAAAGAAACTGAGGAATAACGATGAGTGTAGTATGTCTTGGTGAACTTTTGATTGATTTTGTCGCGCTGGAACGCGGCGTTACAGTGGGTGAAGCATCCGGCTTCCAGAAAGCGCCGGGGGGCGCACCCGCCAATGTGGCCGTCGCTATCGCCCGCCTGGGGCATGAAGCGGCGTTTATCGGCCAGGTGGGGGATGATCCTTTCGGCCATTTTCTCGCGGATGTGCTGGTGGCGGAGGGGGTGAACACGACTGGACTGAAGTTCTCCCAGGAAGCCCGTACCGCGCTGGCGTTCGTCTCGTTGACCGCTGAAGGTGAGCGCAGTTTCGTGTTCTATCGCCATCCCAGCGCCGACATGCTCATGCGAGCGGATGATGTAGATTTGAGTGTAATTCAGGGCAAGCGGGTTTTCCACTTCGGTTCAATTACGCTGATCGGTGAGCCGAGTCGTTCCGCGACGCTGATGGCCGCCCAGCGGGCGCACGCGGATGGTCTGTTTATTTCGTATGACCCGAATTTGCGCCTCTCTTTGTGGCCGGATGCGGAATCCGCCCGCGCCGGGATGCTGGTTGGGCTGAATTACGCGCATCTGGTGAAAATCAGCGATGATGAACTGGAATTCCTGACCGGCGGGCAGGATATCACCCCACTGTGGCGCGAACAGACTCAGATTATCGTGGTGACACGCGGTTCAAAGGGCGCAACCGTCTATACGCGCAGCCAGAGTTACGAGATACCGGGCTTCAGCGTGCGGACGGTGGACACTACCGGAGCAGGGGACGGTTTCGTCGCCGGGCTGCTGGTGGGTATCCTGGAGCATTGGGGCAACCACATTCAGCACCTGCCGGAGATTCTGCGCTTTGCGAATGCCGTTGGTGCGCTGGCAACGACGCAGTACGGCGCGATTCCGGCGTTGCCCGCGCGGGTCGTGGTGGATAACTTCATGAAAGGGCCAGGGTAAGCACAGGGTCTGCAAACACCATGAGAGGCGTGGTCACGCTCAGATGCCCGATGAACCGGCTGGATTGAACCTGATCGCTGCCGGACGATATGCAGTGGGTAGACCAATATTTTCTCTTGACGTGCTATCTTCTGGCTGATACACTAACCGGCAGTTAAGGCTCCATCGTCTAGCGGTCTAGGATGTTGCCCTTTCAAGGCAAAGACACGGGTTCGAGTCCCGTTGGAGCTACAGGATTACAATTTACTTGAAGCAGTTCCTCAGCATACAAATCCCGCTCGTAATGTCAAAAACTGGTCTACCCAAGGTTTCAGCCGGAAATCTATGATCTGCTGTGTTCCCATGTCATAAGTGATGTATTCAAACAGGTGCCGTGCCATGCCTTGCTTGTCCTCGTCATCACTGATGTCCCACATGCGTCCGAGCGTTTCCACAGCCTGAACGCACATTGACAATTCCATTGCAAGCTGCTCTTTATCTGTCGTGCGCATCTGCCAGGAGATGATCTCGCGCTCATTGAAATCAACCCGTCGGCAGTACTCCTCACGATTAATCCGACCATCCCCGTAGAGATCAACCGCAGCCTGTATGCGGCGAGCGGAACTCGGAACCACCGCCAAGCAATGCCCTGCAAAACCAGCACAATCCCCCGTAAACCGCTATAATACGAAGGTACACAGGCTTATTAGGGTACTTCACCGGTAATCCGCATACCATTGTGACAACAGAACCCGTTGCTGGTCTGGAAGACGGGGAAGCGGCCTATTATTGCCGTGAATATCCCGTTTTTATCTTCAAGAACACGACAGTGGGCGCCAATTTCAACGAGAAATGACAGTTCATGAACAACTTCAGCGAAAAAGTGAATTTCATCTGGTCGGTGGCCGACCTCATCCGCGATGTATTCAAGCGCAGCAAGTACTAGGATGTCATCCTGCCTTTCACGGTGCTGCGGCGGATTGATAGCGTTTTGGCTCCCACCAAGCGCCGCGTGCTGGAAACCCACGCCGAGGTCAAAGACCGGCTGGACAACCCCGACCAGCTTCTGCGCCAGCAGTCCGGCTATGCCTTCTACAACACGTCGCGCTACGATTTCGAGTCGCTGTTGGGCGACGCGCCGCACCTGGCACAGAACCTGCACAACTACATCGCCGGGTTCAGCGACAACATGCGCGAAGTCATCGAACGCTTCGACTTTCGCAACACGATCACCAAACTCGACGAGGCCGGGCTGCTCTACCTGGTGCTGGAGCGCTTCAAGAACATTGACCTGCACCCGGATGCCGTCTCGAACCTCGAAATGGGCTACATCTTTGAAGAACTGATCCGCAAATTCAACGAAGCCAGCAACGAGAACCCCGGCGAACACTTCACCCCGCGCGAGGTCGTGCGGCTGATGGTCAACCTGCTGCTGGCCCACGACGCCGACACCCTGGGACAGGCCGGGGTGATCTCCACCATCTACGACCCGTGCTGCGGCACTGGCGGGATGCTGACGGTTGCCAAAGACCGTATCCTGGAGATGAACCCCGCCGCCAACGTGTATATTTACGGGCAGGAAGTCAACCCGGAGACGTTCGCCGTCGCCAAGAGCGACCTGTATATCAAGAGCAGCGACGGCCGGGACGCCGAGAACATCGCTTACGGCAGCACACTCTCGAACGACCAGCACAAAGGGTCACAGTTCGACTACATCCTCGCCAATCCGCCCTACGGCAAGGAATGGAAGATGGATCGCGCCGCCGTTGAAGACGAGGCCAACCGGGGATACGCCGGACGCTTCGGCGCGGGGACGCCGCGCATCAGCGACGGGCAGATGCTCTTTTTGCAGCACATGCTTTCCAAAATGCGCCCGGTGGCCGATGGCGGCAGCCGCATCGCCATCGTCATGAACGGGTCGCCACTGTTCACCGGGGATGCCGGGAGCGGCGAGAGCGAAATCCGGCGCTGGATACTGGAAAACGACTGGCTGGATGCCATCATCGCGCTGCCGGAGCAGCTTTTCTACAACACCGGCATCAGCACTTACGTGTGGGTGCTGACCAACCGCAAGCCGCATGACCGGCGCGGCACGGTGCAGTTGATTGGCGCCTCGTCGTTCTATGTGCCGATGCGCAAGAGTCTGGGTGACAAACGCCGCGAGATCGCCGACGAGCAGATTGCCGACTGGGCGGCACACTTGCCATCGTTGGAAACGACCCTGGCGGATGCCCATCTGGACGATGTGTTGGAACTGGATGAATTGTGGTCTTTTGTGCTCAAGAAAACCAATCAGCGCTGGGTGTGGGTGGCGTTGTGCCGTCGCACCCGGCAGATTGTCGCCTACTTCATCGGTGACCGCAGTGAAGCCAGTTGCCGCCACCTGTGGGAGCGTATCCCGCAGGCGTACAAACGCTGCCACTCGTTCAGCGATGGTTGGACGGCGTATCAGATAATTTTCGCAGCGGATCGCCATCAATCGGTAGGCAAAGACAGTGGTGAAACCAACCATATTGAGCGTTGGTATAACACCTTGCGCCAACGCTTGGCTCGGTTTGTTCGCAAAACTTTGTCTTTTTCCAAGTCTGATCGGTTTCATGAGTGCGTATTTCGGCTATTTGTTCATCACTACAATCAAACCTGTATCAGTCAATAGTTCACCACTAGCTCCCCTTCAACCCACTGGCTGATCAGTTGTTATTGATTCGGCCTGAGTAGTATTTTTCCACCCGTCATCTGGTTCTGATATTCCTGGACAGCCTTCTTGGCATCCTGGAACGGATACCGGGCGCGTATTTCGCTTTTGAGTTCCTTGGCCATGAGCTTTTGAGCACGCCGCCACATCAGCAAGATTTGAATTATATTCTTACCGGTCATCCAAGGGCCTAGCCAGAAACCCTCGACAGCCTTGCCCTCAAAGATTATGTGGTCGGCACCGGCCTGCACGGCTTCACGAGAAAGGCAGCTGTACACGGTTACTTTGCTATTTTGTGGCAGCGCATCTAGCAGTTGCCGTGTCATGGATCCAGCAACCGCATCAAAAGCTAAGTGGGCTTCAGTCTGATGACACACATCACGGAGTTTTTGGTCAAAGTCAGCCTCATTACTATTCAGGACGACTGTTGCGCCTTGCTGTTTGAGAAGGTCCACCTGGGCTTCTCGACGTACAACATTAATGATCTGAACCCCTTCACTTCGGCCCAAACGGTTGACCATTTGCCCAAGTGCGCTGGCCGCGGCTGTTAGCACGATGGTCTTGTGACCCCCTTTTTTCGTGATTTCCAAAAATGCGTAGGCTGTCAGTGGATTGACAAATGACATTGCCCCTTGCTCCAGACTCACCGATTGATCCAGCGGCAAGGCACCACCTTTGGCAGAAACCACCACATATTCAGCCCACGAGCCACTCCCTGTCCCCTGACTCAAACAGGCCACCCGTTTGCCGAGGAAATAGCGTCCCATCATGCCCGGGCCAACGGCGACAACCGTTCCCGACCCTTCGCCTCCTGGTATGACCGGCGGCGGATTTTTGAAACCATATTGACCTGCCAAGTAGGCCAAATCAGAGGGATTGATTGGCGAGGCGGCGACTTTGACCAAAACCTCATCCTTTCCTGGTTTTGGAACTGGATGTTGTTCAACCCGAAGTCCTTCGACGCCAGAATATGAATCCAGAACAACGGCTGTCATCTGACTAGGTACTTGTGCCAGTGTCATTGTTTTACTCCCAAACAATTAACCAAATGATAATTTTATTTCAAGCCTATACTTAGCCGGTAAGCTCTCTCAGATTACATAACTCACAATCGAGGCTTTGGTCTACTCCCAGTTTGTGTCGAGTTTTTACACAACAAAGTTGACTGAAATCAGCGGTATTCCCAACCCATACAGTCGGCGCAAGAGTCCGATCAAAGCCGCTTGGTCGACCGTACAGGTCAGTGTAGTAATCGACAGCCCATCCGCGCTATTGTTGACAGTCATCGTCATCCCCGCGACCCAATCTGCCAGACCGGGGTCGAGGTGTCCTGCCACTTTGATTTCATAGGTTGCCGGTTGTTGCAGATTAGGCACAAATTGTCGGTTCTTCATTGCCGTTTGCCCTCTCTAGTCACAGCTTAGCGACAAAGCAGGGTCAGTGTCATACCCCGATAGTATTATTCGGTGGGGTATTCGCCGGGCTGTGGCAAGTAGTGCAGAATCTACTTTGCAACCTTGCCATGAAACATTGAATAGGTGAAAAAGGCATAGTAGTCTAGGTGATCCAGGATGAAGTCGGGTGACCCAACCTGACATAGACGCTTGTATTCCAGCCAATCGGCGGGAGACAATTCTGACTCCACATTATGCCAGCGCATCTCGAGAAGCTCGATCAACGCACTACGGATTTCAGCGGTTAGTGGAGCATAAGCGTCTTCGACAAAGGTGTGGGCGATAACTTCCTCCAAGCCGACTTCATGCAACCATCCCGGAGCGCGCATGAAGTGTGATGTTGGTTCCTGTCCCCTTACAAATGGAGCGATACCGGCGGCGGTGTTGTTCAACCGGGCTTCCAAAACCGGATACCCTGGGAGCAGCTTCTCGGAAGACCACGCAAGAATGGCGATATAGCCACCTGGCTTCACAACACGTACAAGTTCCTTGATGAGGGGTATAGGTTCCAGTGGGATATATCCCACACAGTCCACACTCCATACCCAGTCGTGGGAGTTTGTCTCGAATGGGAGTTGACAGACGTCTCCCTGTTGGAATGAAATGCGACCTGAGAAATCGGACTTCTCAACCATCTGTTCAGCATAAGCAAGCAAATCTGGGGAAATATCGAGACCAACAACATGACCATTAGTGCCAACCGCCTCTGCGAGCAACAGCGTTTGGAATCCGATCCCGCAACCCGCATCCAACCCCCGGCTACCTATAGGGATTTGAAGTTCTTCGATGGCTGACCGAAAGATGGGTTCCCTTAAAGGAAGTAACGCAGATGCAATTTGCGCTGAATAGTTCGTGTCAGACATGCTTTGTCACAATATCATTTACTCATTTTCTTGACGAAGGCGTCAAACGCGCTATCTGGCGCGGAGCCACGGAACTTGAATCGCCCAACTACAGTTGCTCCCTTTCGCTCCACTGCCTCTGCCATCTGGCGCAAAGTTGATCCAGCGGCCAACTTGTAGGTGCAGAACACGATCACCTTTTTGCCCTTCAAATTGTCTAATTGCTCAATGAATTGCATCGTGCCATCAGTGGGATGCTGTAGAATGACAAATAATCCCTTCACCCAGGTTCCGACACAAACGAGATCAGCCTGGGAGATGTCAGCAGGGCTTGCCTGTGCTATGGATTGAACCCGACATTGATGCCCATGTCCTTCGAACGCCTTACGCATTGCTTCAGATGCAGCAGCAGTTGTACCGGTTTTGCTATCGTAGACTATTATAGTGTTCATTCAAAATTCTCCTTTCCATGATGGGTATGGGAAATCCTCAATATCCATTTGGACTAAGTAGTATTTTTTCCACCTGTCATATGGCCCAAATAACCCTGGACAGCGTTCTTTGCTTCCTGCAACGGATACCTGGCGCGGATATTGCTCCTGAGGTCTGTCGCCATGAGCTTTTGGGCACACCGCATAACATCAGGCCTTGGATTGAATTCTTTTTACCGAGCGATGTTCGACCCGGAGTGCTTCGGGGCAGAATATGAAGCCAGGACAACGGCCGTCATCTGGTCAGAAATGTGTAACTGTGTCATCGTATTCCTCCATGATCTCTCTAATCTTTTTTTCCTCCCAATCTGTACCGGACAGACGGCCAGAGCCGAAAACAGAAACTGCATGCAAAACAATAGCAATACCCCACCCCAAGAGTGGCCAATAGAACCAAAGACTACCTGGTGATACAAAGATATTGAGTAGAAACAAAAACAGGTTTACTATTATGTACACAGTAAGATGAACGTAGAAACCTCTTAATGCCTCAACCCTCTTTTTTGCTCGCTGGTATTTGATTTCTTCCTTATTCATTTTCGTCTCCTCGTATTGAAACTAAATTATGTGTTGATGAAACTCCATATTGGCATCTAACTATGTTTGTGTCTTATTCTGTATTTCCTTTTTCATTCGATTTCTTCTTAATAGGCACAGACTAAACCGTTGGTACAGCGAATTGGAGGGACCCATTTAGACCAGCCTGAGCATGATCATCCTGACATTGCCGGCTGCCCGTCGTACCTCGTCAGCCTTTGGTTTACCAGTGTCATCGTAGGTCACTTTGTGAATCCGTGCGTCGGCTGGTTTGTTGCGAAGATGCTCCAAGAGTACCGGTGTGATCTGCTCCACATCGGTGGTAATAAAATCCAGTGCGGCTTCCAACTGGCGGCCTTGTAAACGCAGGGTCACTGGCACCTTGTCTATCAGGTTTTTCGACCAATTGTGGTTTGTGAACATCGTTACGGCGTTCCCATGCTTTGTGTAGCTGACCGGAATGGTATAGACCTTGCCGGTTTTGCGCCCGGTATAGGTAAGGAGCATGATATTGTGACTAACGACTCGATGTATCAACGGTGTACGCAACACCAACTTCGTCACTTTGTTGAACCAGAGCGGAACAACTCGTTTTTTAGCCATTAGATCCTCCTATTGAATAACTTCTGAATACGCTTAGTTGGCCTAAATCTTGAAAAAACGAGAACTCATTGATTAAATAGCCTTCGCTCGTCGAATATCTCATCTGTAGTATGTATAGTTTAAATGGTGACGAGGAGTAGTGTCATAACCCAAACGGAGTACTCTGAGCAGTATTTTCTGACTGGATGCCAAAGGACATTAGTGAGTCCGGGACAACTGATCGAGATCGTGAGCGATCGTTATTTGGGACAGATTCCCGGTTTGCGAACGATCATCCGGTTCTGATTTTTCGAAAATTCCTTTTTCTTTATTCTCTGCTTCCATCGCCATCACTTCTATCATGCCGTAGCATGTGCCTTATTCACCTGCACTGTGTAGCCATCTCGTGCCGCCAAGTTGTTAATCAGGTCTTCCATATAGTCCTTGGGCAATTCCGGCGACAGGTAATCTACACCGTCGAATAATTGCGCATCGTGGGTTAACTGACCAGATTCCCGCACCACATCGATTATCTGCTGGTATTCCGTCCACATATTGATCCCAATTGACACCCAAACGCCGCCAGGTGGCGTTGGAAAGCTGTCAACGACAGCGAATGTCTCGGCGACGGTTTCCGGTGATTCACCTGGTGCGCCCAGCATAATTGACATGCCAAATGGGAGATCACTGTTCGACAATGAGGTCATCGCCTCCCGAATTTGCCGGACACTATACCCCCGGTGCATATTTCCCAGCATGGTTGGTGAGGCGCTCTCAACTGCCAGATTAACGTACTGGCAGCCCGACTCTAACATCAGATTTACGAAAGTGGGGTTGATACCAATTGGTTTCAATGCGCCCGTACTCCAAGTGATTTCATTGCCACGCTCGATGATTTCCCGGCAAATTGCCTTGCCATGCTTCAGTGGGATATTGAAACTATTGTCACAGAACGACAGGGTGCGAGGCCCACAAGCTGCATAAACATATTCAATCTCATCAACGACACGTTTAGGTGATTTAACCCGGTAACGGGTGCCCTCTAATCTGGCGTATGGACAGAACGTGCAACCCATCGCGCATCCCCGCTTGGTTGAAATGGCTGGCGCGATTCCGACTGCCTGATACCGGTCAAGATCGAAAAGTTGGTAGGCAGGGAATCCCGTACTGTCCAGGTCATCACGATAATGTCGTTCGACTTCTCTCCATCCCCCATTCTTGCGATAAACACATCCCGCAATTATGTAAATATCACCACCGTTTGCTAGCATGTCGAGATATTGTGGGAAGGTGAAGTCTGCTTCGCCCCGCAGCCCATAGTCGAGATCAAGGTATTCTAGCCAGTTTGGGCCGTAATAATTGAATCCTGGCCCTCCCAGAATGATCTTTGCGTTCGGTGCAGTTCGCCGAATACAGTCCGCAACTTCACGCACTGTGGGGCGAACATCAAACCGTTGGATTGCCCAGGGGGCGTCGTAATCAGTAACTACTTTGCCGTTCACCAGCCGGATCGAAATACCGCAGACTTCTGGTTGAAACCTAGTGATTTTGGCGGCCAGTTCCTTGTCAATATCCTGAGCGAAGTAACAGTCAAATACATCCACATCGTGCCCATCCTGTAAAGCAGCTCCTGCCACATATGCTGGGCCAGCAGGTGACGCGAACAAAGTGTTAGTTGAAATAATCAGTACACGCATGGGTTTCTCCTCGACATTCATATCGTCTAGCACCACAGCTATTGGACAAACATGCTCTACGAATGTGTCGTACTTGATATGATTTCTGCGTGGATTTAGCAGATAGACCCGACCCGAAGACAACATATCAAAACGCAATTGAAAAGCTGTCGTTATTTATAAAGCGCTTTGACCATCAGCCAGTCGCGAAGCCCGACCGGAAGGCGCGCCAAGTTACGCATTTTGCTTGCGCCAGGACCAATCAGATATTGTGATTTGGGCTTGCCCGTCGTCAGCGCTTCTGAAATCAGGCTAGCTACCTCACTTGGCGGAATACCCGACAACTCTTTGACTTCGCCATCGAAGAAATCGAATAGCGGTTGATAGAGTTTGACAACCTCTGATGGTGATGTCTCGATGATTTGTTCGCGGTCTGATAGGATTTTGCCCAACACCGCAGTATCCACTTTGCCGACCACAACACTAGAGACCTGAATGTCGAAGGGATGAAGTTCCAATCGCAACGAATCGGTGATCGCTTGCACTGCGAATTTGGACGCTGCATAAACACTCTTGTCTGGGACAGCCAATACGCCATGCCCTGAGCTGATGTTGATGATCCGCCCTTTGGTACGTCGCAACAAAGGGATAAATGCCTTTGTTACCGACAGTAACCCCACAACATTCACATCGATGATCTGCTGGATTTTTGTATTGGGCATGAGTTCTAATGGTGCATTCAAAGAGATCCCAGCGTTGTTCACCAATCCATGTAGTCTGCCGTCTGTGTGTCTGACGACGGTATCCACCGCAATCTGGACCGCATCCCCATCGGTTACATCAAGCAGAAGGTACTCGAGATTACTGGAAGCTTCGCTTTTGAGAGAAATGCCATCAGCTTCTTTCCGCACTCCGGCAAATACTGTGAAACCTAGCTGATCCAGATGTAACGCCGTGGCTCTTCCAATACCACTTGATGCGCCGGTAATGACAACCGTTTGCTTGCACATAGTCAGTCTCATTCCCTATCGACGGTTGGGTTGCCGTCGACTTCTTTTGTAGTATCTGTAGTCTAATTGGTGGCGAGTAGTAGCGTCATAACCCAAATGGAGTATTCACGGGAGTATCAAGACTCGGAAATGTGAAGAGCAAAGGTGTGACTGGAGGTTGGATGAACACCATCTATGTATTTGAGGGGTTAATCGGATGACAAAATCCCCAACCCTCTGGCACGGGCAACTGCCTCGGTTCGGTTGTGAACATCAAGCTTCTCGTAGATATTGCGGGAGTGAACTTTGATTGTATGCGGGGAGAGAAACAGCCGGGTTGCGATGTCTGGGTTAGTCAGCCCTTCGGCAATGAGTTGGAGCACCTCAAGTTCACGATCACTCAAAGCTTCGATGAACTCAAAGTCGGGATGTTGCATTTGGGGTAGAACAGTTCGTGCATCTTCGACAGCAGGGAATGCTGCCAGCAACTGACACACATATTCAGTTGCAATTCCGCGCTCAAGGGTCTTGTAGAGTAGATTCGCCATCAGCGGCCCTTCATCAACGAAGATACGGATGAAACCACCTTGTTCTGCCAAACCAAGGGATTGTTCCAGCGCAGCAACTGCATGATCCATATCGCCACGTTCCTGATAGGTCAACGACCTGAGAATCTGAATCTCGACAATTCTTGCGGTTCGGCCACCAGCTTCTGCAGCCGTCAGTATACGTTGCAAGAGACTGATTGCTTCATCCAAATGCCCTTTAGCAAGAAGGAAACGAGCATATACCATGTACTCAAGCTCATGCTTCAGGTTGGGTTGTCCATGCTCATCTAACCCCTGCTGCTCCAGCCACTGCGATGTTCTTGGTAGATTGCCTTGTGCTAACCATACCCGTACCTGCCAAGTTGTCACTTGGCGCATGAGCCAAGTGGGTACATCAAATCTGCTATCAAGGCTTTCTAGCTTGTGGATAAACGTTTCGACATCAGTATAGTCACCCCTAGAGAAGAGTACTCGTGCTAGACACATATATCCCCATCCACGTGTTAAGACATCGCCGCCGCGTTCCGTCAGTGCCACACCACGTTTTGCCTTAATCAGTGCCTCATCCAGTTCATCCAATTCGGCTAACACTTCACCCCATACTGCCAGAAAACAACCGGCAGTCGTTGTGTACATCATCCGGCTTTCCTGTGCAAGACTCAATTGTTCTTGACATACTTCAATCGTCTGTTGCAAGCGACCAAGATGTCTTGCATTGATAGCCAGTTTTAGATTCGCTAGCATGACTATATAGGTTTTGTTGGTGGTCTTGCACGCTTCCACCGCATCTATGTGGGCATGGTATGCTGAGGCGTAATCACCTTTCATGCTCAATGCATCACCCAGAGCAACAATCGCGATGCTGCGCCAAACGGAAACCTGGTTGGGCAAATACTCTATTGCCGCACGTGCGTATCGAGCAATAGCGGGTACATCTTCCTGAAAAAATGCTAGGTAGGAACGTGTAACTGCAATCCTGCCACGTATTGCCTTACTCGACGTAGTCGAAAGCGTGTCGATAGACAGTACTTCTTCGGCAGCTTCTAAGCTTCGTTCGGCAGAATCTAATTGACCAGCAGCGATTAAGCTCCAAGCATAATAGATACAGAACTGTGGCTTAGTGTGTATCAGTTTCTCTGGCAACCTATCCAGCAAACGCCGTAATTTGGTATGTTCATCACGTCCCCATATTTCCTCAGCAATACTTTCGATCAGCGTTGCTCCTCGCTCAAAATCCTGTGCTTGCACAGCGTGTTCTATAGCTTGCTCAATGATACCGTGCTGCTCATACCACTCACTGGCACGACGATGTAGGATCGGCACTTCCTCGGATCGCGTCTGGTGAAGGCGCTGCCGCAGCAAATCTGCAAACAGGTGATGATAGCGATACCATTCACGATTTTGATCCAGAGCGATGATGAACAGATTGGCGTTCTCCAGCATTTCTAACATCGTTTTGCTATCTTGCCGCTCCGTGACAACATCGCAAAGTGAACCAGATATTTGATTCAGGATAGCTGTTCGCAGCAAAAAGTTCTGGACACTCTCTGGCTGACCATCCAGAACTTCTTCAATCAGATAGTCCAGAACAAATCGCTGGTTACCTGAAAAGGATTGGATCAGGCTAGGAGCATCCTTATGTCTTTGTATTGACAACGCCGCTAATTGAAGACCCACCACCCAGCCCTCAGTACGTGCTTCTAGAGCTGCAATGTCCTCGGCAGCAAGGTTCAGCCCCATCGCCTGGTTGAGGAATTCGGCAGTTTCGGTAAGTGTGAAACGTAAATCGGTAGCACGTAATTCAGTCAACTCACCGCGCGCCCGCAAACGGGCTAATGGTAGTTGTGGATCTTCGCGGGTAGCGATGACGAGGTGTATCTGGCTTGGCAGATACTCGATTAGATATGTCAGGGCTTCGTCAATTGCTGTTGTGTGGATCGTGTGATAATCGTCAAGTATCAGGAAAACTGTACTGGGTATCTCCGTAATCTCGTTGATCAGTGAAATCAGAATATTTTCAACGGGTATCGGCTGTGGTGTTTGCAGCATGTCCAACGCAGCGTTGCCAATATCCTGGTATGCTCGTCGGAGAGCCGCAATCAGGTAATTCAAAAAACGTGACAAGTCATTATCGCTTTCATCCAGCGACAGCCAGACAACGTCACTTGCAGTTTGTGTCTCACCATTATCCTGCTGACGAAGAAGTGCTATCCACTCGCTGACCAAAGTGGTCTTTCCAAACCCAGCCGGGGCTGAGATCAAGGTTAACTTACGGTTGGGAAACGCGTCTAATTGTTCGGTCAGACGCACACGCGGGACGTGCTCTGTTCGAAGCGGCGGAATAAAAAATTTGGCATTTAGAAGATTTTCCATTTTTGCCTCAAACTGCTATGGGAAGGCTGAAATAAGTATAACATTTTGGTTGTCAATTTGCTCCCAAAGATCAGGCCAGGGCGATTGCGTTCTAAATATGTTGATCTCGTAAGACTCGCTATGCACCTTGAAGTTGCTGAACGGGCAGACCGTAAAAGCTCATAAAGGATCAAATTCTCATAAACCTCGGAGAACGCGATTGCCCTGAAGATCAGGCAATGCAGATCACTTGAGTACCATTTGTTGTAAGGTCGCCCCTACATACCCACACATTTTTTGTGCAGTTTTTGGAGGGGGGTGCATTTTTGTAAATTCTCAGCAAATTATGCACCCCGCCTGTAGGGACGTAGGGACAGCTACCATCATCACCATCAAACGCCTCGGCACGAAGCCGCCAGACACGCACCGTATCTGACCGATACATAGCAGTCACGGGATGAAGGTTTCAAGAGCGCGGTGGAATTTGCCTCGGACTACAGCTATATACCCTCGGCAGATGCGGCAGGCCAGTGCTCTGATTTCCTGATTGAGAATTTCCACTTCGAGCAAGGTGATGCTGAATCAGTGCTGTGTCACTTCCAAGATGTTGCTGAGCGAGATAACCATCAGTTCATTGGTATATCCGTGATTGGCGGTACGTTTGGCCCAGGCAAAAGTACAATCTTCAAGATGGAGCGGTGCATGAATGTAGATTTTGTCAGCGCACGCCTTGGGCAGACAGATGATACCCATACCGAGGGTATTGGTGTTCCTATTTATCTTGATGGCAATTGTAGTGACATCCACATTTCACGCTCCGTGAAATTCGGTAGCGCGCCGATTAAGTATGACTGTGCACGATCAGAAATCACGGTTGGTGATGTGATTCGACCAATAACATCTTACCATGTTCCGGTGACGGTCAGAGTAGCAAACAAACCTTTCGTAGTAGCAATTCCGGATACATTTGATCAAGCTCAGACTCTTATCAAGAATATTGGACCGAAAGGATACGTTGTTCAGGTGCGGGCCACAAAATTAGGCACCGAACCAGATGGCAGGCAAATGGTAAGAATTGCCAATGCACGGCGAGGGCTAGACACCTGCTTGACGCTGGATTTGGCATCGATTTCTGTCGGAATGACAACGAACGCTACCTATACTGCCTACAATAAGGGTGACGATGATAAAGGGTGTTTCATATACGCTCAATATGATGGTAGCGACCCTGCGTATGTGAACATTGAACTCTACGTTATGGCACTACTGATGTGATTTCGTCTCCGTAAATACCTCACTGGACGTACTCGGAATTAGTTTAGGCAAACACGGTCAGTGTGGAGGCGGGGAATTGCTCTCCTAATCTCAATGCTCTTTTCTTGCTGGGACTACTTCCTTCTATAATGGACGATCTGATACACCCGCTGCGGGGAGATGCCATACTCACGAGCGAGATCAGACAGTCCCTCTCCGAGAGTATAACGCTTACGGATAAGCTCGTTTCGACTAAGCTGCAAGACATGTTTGAGGCCACTGGCAGTCAACAACCATTCCACGATTTCGGCCAATGGTAATCGGATGATTTCGAGTCCCGTTGGAGCTAAGTTTGTACCCTCCGCTTTAAACGATGCTGTACAAGGCATTCTTGCCATGCTGTACAGCGATTTTCGTTTAAATACCTAAGAGTGAAACGAACTCATCCGCAAGCGATATGCTCTTGGTGAAGGTTTATCCGACCTCGCCCGCGAGTATGGCATCTCTCCGCAGCGTGTATATCAGATTGTCAATTTCAGAAGGAAGTAGATTGCTGTAGAAAATCATACAAAAGCGCGAATCCGGTCTCCAAATTCGCAGGTTTTTCCAGTTGGCCTACAGTGCATTGCTAATGTTCAAGGTGAACTAATCACGCTCTACACGATATATCTTGATACCCTTCTTTATAGTCTGATCACCTACCGCAATCAATATTCCGGCCAACTGACCATCAATAGCAATCTCGACAGATTCTTTATCAACCTGTAGTGATTTTACGATCTGTTCTTCAAACTCAACTGGAAAGTCATAGGCGATAGCATCACCTAAACGCAGTTCTCCTGCTTCGATCCTTACACCGATTGCATTTGCTTTAGGCCAATATTGCTCTATATGTCCAAGATATTTGTAGTGTTTTGGGATCGTCTCAATAAACCCGTTTTGATAAAACATACCCCTAATTTGAGAATGAGACCATCCGAGATTTTGATAATTTCGGAGCAATCTATGAAGGTTCCATGTTGTCATTAACCCATAATCGCCATGTAATGCGCTTTCACGAACATCATCATTAAACGGATTTTGGAGACGGTCAAGTGCCGGGATGTGACGCTGATGATTGATAATTGCTAAACCGCGAATGTCTACTCGGTTGAGTGATTTCATGCGAGGTGCAAGATACTTTGACACCTGTATTGCGGAGCTATCTTTAGGAGTATTAGATATTCCCTTGATTTCCACAAGAATTAGTGGTGATCCATCTCGTATTTGCAGGTCTTCCCGTTTTGGTTCGCTTTCTCCACTCTTTTGAAGTTCCTCATCCATATCAACAACATTTGAAAAACCCAACATCGCCAAAGACATCTTTACAGCTTCTACTAAAGCATTTCCTGACTCAGTAATCAGATCGTATAAGTGCTGATGGGACGTGCGAGCAGAATGTATATTCTCTTCCAAATCCTTGATTCTAGCCTCGGAATCTTGTCGGATTTGGGCGATTTGATTCTGGAGTGACAAAATGCTTTTTAATTCATATTCGTGTCTATTTACCCATTTTCCGCCTTCGATATGAGGGAACAACTGGGGAACTATTGTTGGAAGATAATCTGTCAGAAATTCTCCAAGAAAAACCGATTGGTTATTTAGTTTCGGAAAGATGAATATAAGTCCTTCCTTTTCTTCCGCTGGAATTATTACTCCCGCAACAGCCTGATCGTATTTATTTCTTGCTAATGGTATCCAGCGTTTTGTCAGCCAAGGGGCACTGGTATCTAGCGTGCAGATGTACTCCGCATCCGAAATATATCGTTGCAAAAGTTGAGTTAATACCCCGTTCGATGCCTCTACGGTGATCTCCTTACCGCGCTCTGGCTCAGCTCGAAACGCAGGATTTTCCAGTTCTGGCAAAAATGACCATGTATTAAAGATATCAGGACGCCATAGTTCTTTTCGTGAACCCGTTACAGTGTTTTTCTCGTCAGCAAAAACAATGAATACCCCATCATGTTGATATATTTTGCTAAAATCAGATTGAAGCTGCCTCATTATTACCGGGCGGGGATCAATAAATCCTGTGTGCGACTCAACTGTTAAAATAGTTCTATCATCAAATACGACTGGATCACCTTTAGGTTCTTCAAGCACTGTATCTAGAGCTAGCTCAATAATTATGATTTCTTTTTCAGTATGATGCTTAGAAATATAACCATTTACAAGAACAGGCTGGCTATTATGGGATGCCTTATATGGTTTCCCAAAACTACCTTCAGCAATGTCAAATCCTTGATTTCTGAGATAATCAGCCGTTTCCTTTTTGACATCCATTAAAAGAATATGCGGTTTAGGATGTTTAAGAGGAGGTATATCAGGTTGGGTATCCTGTTTTTTGTCGTTATTTTCTGATTTTTTTCGAAACATATCCTCATTCCAGTGATGACAACCGCAGAGTTAAGGTTTACCGATTAAATCTGTATCATTGTCCCATCTTCAATCGCCGGAACCAGCCAGAGGGCAACCCTTCCCTATCGTTCCAGTAACAATACCGACGTATTTCAGATCGTTGGGCAACAAGTCAGCGAAAAATAGCTTTTATGGGCGAGGAAAACAATTACGAAGACATGAGTGCCTGTGCGGTATCCTAATAAACCAGTGTGTATTCATATTATAGCGGGTTGTCGGGATTCGTGCTGGTTTTGCGAGGCACTACTTGAAAGTGAAATCGCGTTCCGCTCGCCGCAAGGCAGATCAAACGAAAAGTGAGCTTTCGTTTGATGCAACAACAGCGTAACCCTCTGCCCCGTTCTATCAAGGGTGCTGCCTATTTTGGTCGAGCCGGGCTGGTGCCGCTGCGTTCAGGCACGACCAAAACCAGCCTTTGACATCACTTCACTCTCCCCTGTCCAAACAACGTCTGTGACGCTGCCAGACGCATTCTAAGGCACCTTTGGTCTGGGAGCAGACATCGTATCTATTCATCGTCTCAAAAGTGATATCTCCCTCCTATCACCTATTCGTTGTCAGCGGCTTTTACTGCTTGACAGATCCTATCTGCACATGCTTACAATGCACATATAGTCCCATTTCAGTACCAAACATGACCCATAATCGCAATCACAAGCTCACTCAGGAGGAACAGATAAGGCCAGGGAACAGCGTTGCCTGAACGTAGCCCAAGCGTCATTTCGCCGGACGGTTGGACGGGTTACAATCAAGGTAGCGATACACCACACAGGAGGGTTCACGGTGAGACGACGATGGGCGGGGTTATGGATAGGATTGGCGGCGCTGGCGCTGCTGGTTGGCGGTGCGGCGGCGCTGGCGCAGGATGGCGATACGACCATTGATACGATTTATGGCCTGATTACGGTAGACCAGGCCGAAGTGCGCGTTGGCCCGGACTTCGCCTATGACGCAATTGGGCGGCTGGTACGGGATACCTCGGTGGTCATTATCGGGCGCTCCGGGGATTTCTTCAACCGCTGGGATGGCCGGCAGTGGCTCAAGATTCAGTTTGGCGAAACCGATGCCTGGCTGTATGCCCGCCTAGCCCGGACGAGCGTAGCTTTTAACTCGATTCCGCTGGCCGGAACGCGCCTGCTCCCGCGTGACCGGAACGGGCGTGTGCCGGAAGGCTTCGACCTTTCCAGCGACATCTGTACCCAGTGGCAGGGGAACTTTACCCAGAGCGCCGGGGACTTCAACGGCAGCAACCGGATTACTGTCACGTACCCCGCGTTACAGGGCGCGAACGTCTACAGCGTGATCGCCATCTCCCCCAGCGGCAGCCGCACCCCGTTCGATAGTGAAACCACCGAAGCGGTGATTCTACCAGAAAGTTTGCCCTGGGAAGGCGGCACCTACACCTGGCGCGTCGCCCCGTACTGGACGGACAGCCCACGCCGCTACAACTGGCAGCAGGTGTGCCTGCTGCAAACTGGCGGCACATTCGAGAAGCCGTACACCGGCCCGTATACACCCACACCGCCACCGGGATAAACGCCTGTCGCTGCGGTTTCCGGGCGGGTTGCAGACCCTCACCTACAATCCACCTTCATTTCCCGGCGTAGGAGCGGGTTTGAAACCCGCTCCCGCACACTTCTCAAATGGCTTCTCAACCTGATGGTTATTCGCGGTTGTACGCCCCTATCGCAAAATCTCACCGCCCCCGATGGATGACATCCTCCTCCAGGGCTTGCAGCGTCTCCAGCGTCGCATCGAAGATGATGCGAGCGTTAATCGCACTGTCCCGCGCCGTCACGACATCCTCCGGCGAAACCACGCCGCACTCGGTCAGCAGCCCTTGCGAGGTGCGCATATAATCCACCGCCGTCCCCAGGCGCGGCGCGTACCGCTGCAATTCCGGCAGTTCGCGCACATCGTTTTCGGTATAAGGGTAGTCAGTCAGTTCGGGCGGCGGGTCACACGGCATGACTTCCCCCCGGTACACGCGCCACCAGAACGATTCGAGTTGGGCGGCATAGGCACGCCGCTCATGGATAAAGGCACGCAAACGGTCTACCTGGGCCTGCTGGATTTCCACCGGAATGATCTCTGTGGGTACGTTTTCCAACGGCGGCAGGTTCACTGCCTGCGGGATGTCCAGCACGTCCGGCAGCTCGCGCCCGGCGAAAGCCACCACCCAGCCCTGATACCCCAGATAATTCACATACAGCCACGAGCCATCCTGGTTGCGTGCCAGTACCGGCAGCGTCACACTGAAGGGAATCGTCACACCGGGGACACGCGAACTATTGCGCAGCGGCTGAGTCCGCAGCGTGGGCGACTCGTTCATGAAGACAGCGTACTCCGGCGTGTAGGTCAGTGGCGACGGCCCGACGACGCCGGTGGTCAGGTCGCCCAGTGGCAGCAGCTCCGGCTGGAAATCCCAATCCAGCACTTCCCCGAACACCCATCCCAGGCTGTTCATTCGCCCCGGACGGCGCATCTCGAACCACGTCCCATCCAGGTTGCGACTGACTGCTTCCAGCCGTTCCTTCTTGAACAATGACGCGGTTTCTTCGGCATCAAACGCGGGCAGTGCACGGGCAAAGGCACTGTCTACATCTACAGTAGCGATAAAGTCGTTCGCAGCGAAAACCCCCGTCAAGCCGGAAAGCGCCACCAATGCGAACAGGGTGCAGAACAAAAGCCGCCTCATGATGACACCTTCCAGTTGAGCAAATTCCAGAAGGGATTCCCCGGCTGCGGGTCGAATCCCTGGATGCCGCGCGCCACGAACATCTCGTGACGGACGTACAGGCCGAACATCGGCAGGTCATCGGCTAGCAGCGCCTGTGCCTCCCGGTAGAGTGCGGCGCGGGTGTTGATGTCGCAGTCCGGCACAGTACGTGCCTGTGCCAGCAGGTCTTCCAGCGCCGGGTTATAGTACGAGCCAGGGTTGCCGATACTGCCAACGACATCCGCCCCCCGGGTGAACAGCGCCGTTTGATCGGGGTCATAGGCGTAGCGATTCACGGTTTTGTAGAAATAAGTATAGTCATAGTTGAAACTGCCCAAGAAAAGGTCAAACTGCTGATTGCTCTGATGAGCTGGAATGTTGCTCACACCGATACCGATGCGCCCCAATTGCAGGGCGATCATCTCCGCGGCACGCCCCCTAAAACCGACGGTTTCTGCGTCAATGAAGCGCAACGTGAGGCTCGTCCCCGGTTCAGCCGTTGTGCAGCGGAAACAGTTACGGATGCCGTCGCCGTCGGTATCCACCCACCCAGCCTCGTCCAGCAGACGAGACGCCATGCCGGGGTCATAAACTGTGGGCTGTAAGTCCGGGTTGTAGCCCCACGAATTGGGCGACAATGTTCCCGCGATAGGCGTCGCTCCACCCTGGAAAACGACCTCGATAATCGCGTTCACATCTATCCCCAATTGAACAGCATGTCGCAGCCGCTTGTCGCTGAAAAATTGGTTATGCCCCTGGTCGAGCAGTTCCCCCCTGGTCGTATAGGCGCTGCGGGGGATGGTCGTATCAGCAAAGTTGAACGTCAGGTAAGCTATTGACCAATCGGGCGCGTCGTAAATCTGCAGATCATCGTGCGCCAGCAGGTCGGCACGGCGGTTAATATCCGGGAACAGGAGCAGGTTCGTGTCACCACGCAGGAACTGATCTACACTACTTACCCCGGAGGACGTATTCACGTATAGGATTGCCAGGTCGTCCTTAGTGTAGCGCAGCCTCTCCCCAGTGCGTTCTGCCGGTAGTGACCGCAGCCCGGTAGCGAAGTAGATACCCCCTATCCTCGCTTGCTCGAACAGATTCGCCGCTAAAGCAGCTTGTCTCCAATCATGCAGCGAAATCAGACCGGGGTGGTCTGCGCTGTAAGCCTGGACAAATGCGGGGAAATCAAAATCCCTGGCATGAGATGGAACGATGCTGAAATTCGTCCGGGCGGCATTGGCGCAGTTCGGCATCGTGTAGCGCACGGTGAGCGTGTGCGAGTCTGTGATTGCGACGCTTTCCACGAATTCACCCAGATCGTACTCATTATCACGTCCGGTTATCAGCGTATACAGCACATCATAGGCACTAATGGGTGTTCCATCGCTCCACAACAGGTCATCGCGCAGATGCAGCGTCTGTTCCTGCTCCGCAGTGGATTGCCCATCCAGAACCAATGCAAAGTTATGCGGTGCTGCGCCGGTCAGAACGCCGGTCAGCGGGTCATGGGCGTACATGAATGGTACGACGTAGTCATACAGGCTGGCTATATTGTTCGTGATTACCAGACCGTGCCCTTCCTGGGAAACCGCCGGAACAACCCCCAGGAGCATCATCAGCGTCGCGACCATCACCAGGATGAAGACTCGTTTCATGATTTGCCCCCTCATCACTGTCCTGCCCGCAGCAACGTGATCCACACATCCACACTGCCACTGCGCAGGCTGTCATCCACCGCCGAAAGCACCTCACCCGGCGTCCCGGCGGGGAGCGAAGCTCTCTGGTCTCCGCTGGCATCCAGAAAACGCTGGTAATCCTGAAGCGCGTAGGCCGAATAGATGGCAGCGCGCGCCGCATACGGGGCGGGGTCATCCGGGGCGATAGTAACAGCCTGGTCGAGGTCGGCCAGCGCCAGGTCAAAGTTGCCCTCAATCGCGTGCACCATCGCCCGGTTTTGCAGGCCGAGCGTGTTCTGCGGGTCAAGGCTCACCACCAGGGTAAAATCGCCAATTGCCAGGGCATAGTTGCCCGCCCGTGTGTAGAAGATGCCGCGATTGATGTAGGCTTCCAGCAGCGTTTCGTCCAGGTCAAGGGCGTGGTTGAAGTCAGCAATCGCCGCGTCCGCGTCCCCCAGAACGGTCTGCGCCAGGCCGCGCCGGGCATACGCCGGGGCGTAATCCGGTTGAGCGTCAATCGCGCAGCTATAGGCCGTCAGCGCCCGGCTGGACTGCCCTCGCGCCGCATAGGCATCACCCACGCCTACATAGTAGGTGTAGGCGTCGCCGGTCAGGCCGAGCGGGAGTGGTGGGCAGGTGTCGGTGTTCGTCTGGGCCGAAAGCCCGCCCGCGCTCACGAGCAGCAGGCAGAGAATCAGCCAGGGGTATACCCGTCGCATGGCTGCCCCCTATTCCGTTAAGGCTTCGTCAAGCAGCAGCCAGCTACCATCATCGAGACGCAGTTCAAACGTGAATCGCGATTCGAGCGCGCCCGATGCCGCCGAAATGCGCTCATCGGGGAAACGATTGGCGTAGCTTTCCAGTTCGATATAGTCCTGGTACTTGTCCAGCGAACGGGCTGAGTAGACAATGCCCAACAGCGCATACAGTCGTCCCGCCAGCGGGTCGAACAGGATCGGCCCGGCATCCGAAGGCCGATCCGGGTCACGGTACTGTTCCAGCACGCCGCTGATCTGGGTAGCGCGTACCTGGTCTTCTAGCAGGGTGATTGCCGCGTCATAGTCACCCAGCAGCGTGTAGATGATGGCACGGTTGTTGACCGCCCGCAGGTAGCCGCTGTCTAGCTCCAGGGCGTGATCGAAGTCCCTGGCCGCCCGCTCATAGTCGAACTGGAGCGCGAACACCACACCGCGATTGTTGATGGCCGCCACCGAGTCCGGTTGGCGCTGGATGGCCTGGTTGAAGTCCTGCTGGGCACGGGCGAAATCGCGCAGGCGGATATAGGTCAGGCCGCGTGCCATATAGGCCGGGAAGTAGGCCGGGTCAATCACACGGATAATGCAGGTGAAGCTCAGCTCGGCGCTGCTCAGTTGATTGGTGTTCAGGTAGGCGATGCCCTCGCCCATGTAGTAACCGGCGCGAATGTCCGCCGGTTGACCCTCAAACGCCGGGCAGACCGGGGGTGGTGGCAGCGGGATGGGGGTGGGGGTAGCGTCCTGGGCATAGAGGGCGCTCACACCGATAAACAGGCTGATAACCAGAATGAAGAGCGATTTTTTCACCACGACACGATCTCCTTTGTGATGTGCGTATAACCAGCAAACGGGAAATGACGGGTACTGTCAGTGTAGGGGCGACCTTTTGCGTGCCCGCCGGACGAGACAGGCTTCGTCCCTCTACACGGGAATACTTTATAATCTGGAATTGCCTTAGACTCAGCACTTTCTACTCAAGACTCATTTAACTCACCGGGTTGCGAACCCGCAGCGGTTCAATCAGCGACCCGGTAAAAATCAGGTTGCGCTCGGCTTCTGCCAGGGTCGCCAGTTGCGTATCCACATAGTCCGGCGTTAGCACGAAGCCAGGAGCACAAGCGTCCTCAAAAGCGCTGATGGTAGCATTAATGCCGTCAATCGCATCGTTGAGAGCGATTACCGCCCCCTCGAAGGTCGGTTCTTTCACCACATCCGTCACCACTAGCGAATGCGCCACATGGAGCGGCACAGGCGCACACGCCACTTGGTTGCCCGCCGCAATGCGCCGCCACACGTCTCGAATCTGGCTGAAACTCGTGAGTGCCAGCGCGTAATTATCCTGCATTTCCAGGAATAGACGCCCATAAGTGAACAGATACGATAAATCCAGCAGGCGGAACAAATTACCTTCGATAATGCGCAGGTTCTGCGTGCCGATCCACACCAACTGCCCCTGGTAACGCGCCTGCACCCGCAAATAGCCCCGCTCGCCCACGCGCCCGGTGAGTTCAACAACCACCTCCGCAGGGATTGTCCCCTGTTCCAGGCCAGGAGCCATCGTCGTGAAACTGGCGTAATAGGGCGTCTCACGGATGGTTTCGGCCAGCGCTGCCGCCCGCCGGATGAACGGATGTGGGTTGATGCCATCTATCGGCAGTTCAACCACATTGCCCGACCACACCAGCAGCACCGAGGCGATCCACCCCAACTGTCCCTCGTATTCCACCTGTATCCACTGCGTATCCGAGGTACGGCCATAGGCGGGCAGAGTGGCAACCGGCGGCACGACGGCCAACCGGTTAAAGGCGCGCCCCGGCCCGGTACGCAGCGAACTGAAGTCCTGCGTCGTCACATAGACCGGAGTCGGGCCGAAGATCGGGCCTTCCGGTGTGGGTTCGGCTGATGTGTCCTGGGCGGCTGCCCCACCTGCCACGAGCAGCAGCAGGCAGGACAGAATCAACAAGCGTCTCATCGTGAACCTCCATCGTCCGTCCACAACAGCAGGCTGTTTAACTCGGTGCTGATGACCGTCACCGCGCCGGTCTGCGTATCCAGAATCAGCGTGCGTGGGCGGCGGTACTGGTACTGTTGTTCCAGGGTGATTGGTGTGACCGGCGTACTCCCCACATCCGGCACCGGTAGTGGTGGCGGACTGGTTGGCTCACCGCCGGGTGATGCGGTAGGCATGTTGGCGCTCAGCGTGGCGGTGGGCAGCGGCGGTTCGGTGGGGAAGGCTTCCTGGCCGGTTGCCGGTTGCTCGGTGATAATCCCGACTTCCGGCGTTGGCACCGGGAAGACATCGCCCTCCGGCGGCAGGCTCAGCGTGAAGGCCAGGTAGCGACCATCTGGCGACCACAGGAAATCCGAACCGCTGCTGCTGCTCACACCGCTTTCAGGGATGCAGTAGCGACGGAAACTGCCGGTTTCGCTATCCCAGATGCGAATCTTGAACGGGAGCTGGTGTGCGGCCAGGCGTGCCCTGTATTCATCGTTCGTCATGCTGTACCAACTGGCGCGGTATCGGCCATCCCGCGACCATGTGCCGGACGGAAGTCCCCCGATGATCTGGTGTTCCCCGGTCTCGGTATCAAAGACAGCGTATCCCTCATCCCCGCCCAGCCGGTAATACAGGTAGCGCCCACTCGGACTCCAGGATGCGGTCAATGTCCCGGAATCGACTCGCGTGAAATAATCATAGGCATCCGTCTGCAAGTTATAGATGTAGTACTTCGCGCCATAAGGTGGGTAGGGTGTCGAAACCAGTACGAAGCGTCCATCACCCGGTTGGCGGGCGACGATGCTCGTCGGCAGCCCTTCCACTGATACAGACAGCGGCTGCACGATAAACGGCGCACTGCGCGCTCCGGCGGTCACATCAAAGGTACGGGTGAGCGTGATTTGCCCACTATAGTGATAGAGAGCGTTTTCGCCCTGTTCGGCGCGAATCTGCGCGGCCAGGTCCTTGGTCAGGTAGCCGGGATAGCTGTACTCAAGCTGTGTGTTGTTCACCCAGCGCAGCGACTGTGGGAAATAATTGATCTCTTCCGGGCGGAACAGGGTTGTCGCCGCCGACCCATCCGGGCGCGAGACAATCACCGAATCGGCAATCCACACGACCCAGTTCAGATCAGGGCTGAAGGTGCAGTTTTCACCCAAGCCGCAGTAGGGCAGGCTGTCATCCGCGACAAGTGTGCCGGTTTCCGGCTCTAATACCCACACACTGTAAAATCCATTATCCGGCGGGGCGGCGAACAGGCGTCCGCTCACAGCGAATCCCGATGGCGGCGACTCCAGTGTGTACAGGGTCTGTGCCGGGCAGATGTCGGTAGTCTGACCGAACGACTCCGAGTCGGGTGTGGCCTGTGGGGGCGCGGGCGGCGTCGGCGTGACCGTCGGCGTCAAGGTTGGGCGCACCTCACCGATGAAGTTGAACGGTTGGGTGGCCGTCGGTAGCAGCCCGATGCTGCGTGGTTCTTCCGCCTGGCGTGTGGCTTCGGCAATCTGTTCGTCCTGGAGCAAGTCATCATAACTCCGCGACAGCCGGTAAATCGTCACGAAGCCATAGCGGTCAGCGACGGCGTAGCGCGTTCCATCCTCGCTCAAGACCGGGTTCACCGGCGGCTCGTTGAACTCATCCAGGTAGAAATTATAGAGCAGATTCACGTCTCGCCGTACTGGGCGCACCAGTTCCGGCATATATGTCCCAGCGAAGCGGTTCCTGGTCAGCACATCTATCGTATAGTAGATTGTCGCGCCGGATTCGGTGTAGTCAGTCGTTTGCGGCGCGGCGCTGGCAGGGGTGGCGGTGGGTGGGATGTTCATATTTGGATCGCCGGTAGGGGTGGCGGCCACCTGGAAGGGCGAGCTAATCAGCCCTTCGCAGATCATCGTCTCCAATTGGGAAATCTGCACTTCGTCCAGGTCGGCGGTGATTTCCCGCCACAACACGGCGTAATCTACAGCCTGGTTGGTAAAGCGGCGTGTCAGGCAAGTCGGTACGCCGGGTATGACATATGGCGCAGGTGTATTGGCGCTGTAATAGTAAAAGCCCGGAGTTGGGGTCAACCCTGGGATGAAGGCGTCCGACGTCTCCGGCAGCGCTCCGCAAATGCGCTCGGTCAGCGCACCCAGTCGGCTGGCGCTCAGTTGCAGCGTCAGCCCTTCCCACACCGGCAGCCAGTTTTCATATTCCCCAGGGAAAGCATTCACCAGGCAGGTTGGCAGGCCGGATGTGTCATATTCCAATCCGTAGCGCCGGTCAGGTACATAGTAGTAGTTTGACCCGGATACATAGATGCGGTCATCGTCCACCCACCCGGTATCGTAGAAATCAGGTGGCAGGTCGGCCCCGGCCACATACAGGAGCTGCCCCAGGTCGAAATCGTAAACGGCGAGTTCGTAATAGGTGTTTTCATCTGCGGGCATGGCCGGTTGGTAGATGAGGAGCATCCGCCCCCAACCAGGGCTGGGAATCACCTGCGCTATGGTGGCGACGTCAGTGTGGGTGGGGATAACCAGTTGGCGGCGTTCGTCGCCCAGCACGTCCACATTTTCGATGGTAATCGTGTCAAAATCATCCCGCCGCGTCAGGTAATGCGTGCCGTCGGCTGAATTGGCGATCACGTCGCCGTTCAGGCTGAGGGTCGCCTCCTGTAAAAGTTGGCCGGTTGCCACATCCCAGACCCGTAATGCTGTCCCCTGGAAGGTATACAACCGCTGCCCATCGGCGCTGAAGTGGAACTCGCTGAACGGTTCAGTGTACTGGTCTTCATAGGCAAGCTGTTCGCCGGAACGGGCGTCAAACCGTTGAAAATCGGTCAGGATGACTTCCCCATCAGCGCGGTAGGCCAGCAGGCGCGAACCGTCGTCGCGTTCCGCCGGGTAAAGGGTGCGTTCCAGGCCGCAGGTATCCAGATTGTAGATTTCGATGGGCTGCACGCCGGACTGCCGACGCACCATGAGGTGCGTGCTGTCCGGGCTGAGGACGAACTGCTGAACATCCTGCGGGTAAATCAGTTCGAGTGAGCCGCGCCCTCGCGACTCGATGAAGTGGTAGAGCAGCAGTGCTGGTTGGGTGACGCCGGTTGAAAGCGGCTCCAGTACATCAATCAGCATGAATGCGCCCGGCTCGTAATTCTGGTAACGCAGGTACTCGTCGCCATAGAGCAGGCGCAGCAGCGGTGTCTCGCGCAGGCCGCTGGAGTCGCACAGCACGCGGGCGCTCTCACCCAGCCGCAGGTTCTCCATACTGTCGAGATTGCGGTAACTCAGGTCGCTTCCTAATGACAGATTGAGCGTTGCACCGGTTTGTGCGTCAACCTGGACAACCTGGTTGTTGGTACGCGGATCCATATACATCAGGTCGCTGTTGGCGCTGTGCCAGACATAAATCGGGTCCTGTTCGGCGCGGTTGGCGGGGATTTCCGTGATGACATCAAAAGACCGGGACCGCCCGTCAATCACCTGCAAACGGTTCGGCTGTCCCGCAACTAAAAAGAGATTCCCGCCCAGCACCAGCCCGTTACGGTAGTTGAAGAAGGCGAAGGCTTCCGCACCCCCGCGTAACCGCCCCGGCGCTTCGTCACGGGCGGCAGGCAAATCCCATATCCAGGGGATAATGTCGGTGTCATTTTCGCTGCGGCGGGTTGCCTGCGGCGCGGGTACGACGGTATCGAGCAGCAGCCAGGTATCATCCGGCGAGAACAACAGCGGCCCCTGTACCAGATTGGCGCCGTCCGGCTCGAACGTTACGCTGAGTTCGCCGGTCTGCGCATCCCACAGTTCAACGCGGCGGCCAATTGCCAGCGCCAGGTAGCGCCCATCATGGCTGAAGACATAGGCGTTATACGCGCCGCGCTGGTAAAGCACATGCTGCGTCGTATAGGTGGCGGCATCGGCCAGCAGCAACCGTCCCTGTAAATCCACTAGCACCAGCCGGTCATACACCGGGTCATAGTGAATCCCCTGCGGGCGGCGCTCCCCAATCTGTTGAAGTGGCACAAATAATGGCTGCGGCGTCCCCTGCGCCCAGACAACCCCGATGACAGACAGCACCATGAAAAAAACCAGCAGCCACTTCCGTGCCATATAATTTCTCCAGGTCATGCAAATTGCCTATCCCTACTATAAAACGCTTATGCTCAAATCACCAACTTATGGTTGCCCACCGCCCGACCAACGCTTACACTACGAGGAAGAAGACAGTGCTATCGTAACAATAACATATCATTATCTATAATCTATACATGGGGTGTTTAAATCCTGATGAAAACTCTCCTCTTCTTGTTGGTTATCCTTACCCTGTTTGCGGCGCTGCCCGTTGAAGCCCAGTCGACATGCCCGGCGGGCGTGCTGCTCGATTTCGCCCGCGCTGCGTCCACCTGTTATGGACTGGAAGGTGAACAGGCCTGTATCGGCGGGGCGGGCGTCACGGCGGTAGGGTTTGACGGCCAGCCAGTGACCGGGTTCAGCCAGATTGGGGATCGCGTGAATGTCGGCGTGCTGCGAAGCCTCACCCTTGCCAGCGTGGCTGACAGTATCCCGGTGGTATCACTCAATGTGCAGGCGAATCTGACCGATGCCGAACGGCGGCAGGTCGCGCTGCTGCTCATCGGCGCGGTAACACTGGAAAACGAGATCACGCCACTAACCGAACAGGTGGTTTTCGTCAGTGGGTCGGCCAATCTACGTGCCACGCCACAACAGGATGGCGACATCCTGGCGCGTGCTGGGATTAATGAGAGCCTCGTCGTCAATGGGCGGACGCAGGATGGGCGCTGGCTACGGGTGCGGCTGCGCGATACCAATGCCATCGTCTGGGTCGCCACTGAGGTCGTGACCGGTGGCACCCCGAACAACCTGGCGGTCGTCCAGCCCGATTCGCCTGTTTATCGCCCCTTCGAGACGCTGCACCTGACCACTGGCGGAGGGTCGCTGTGTGACGGCGCACTGACCGACGGCCTGCTGCTGCAAACGCCGAGCGAGGAAACCCGCGTTGTCCTGACGCTGAACGGCGTGCAGGTCGAACTGGCGGGGACGTTTTTCATCACAGCAGAGGACGCGGCGCTGAGCATAGCGGTCTTATCCGGGAGAGCGGTGGTGAACGCGGTATTCATCCCGGCGGGGGCGCAGGGCACGGCCAGCGGAGAGGCGGTGACGGTGGTCGGCTATGCCGCCGATTTTCTGCCGGGGCTGCCACTGGCGAATCTGCCTGTATTCATCCGCGCCGCCGCGCCGCTTGATAACGACGCTATCGCCAGGGCGCAGGCCGACTACGCCGCTGAACTGGCCGCCGAAGCTGTCCAACCACAGCCGACTGTTGAAGTGGTGGATACAACCTGTCGCCGCTTCGTCCGCCGTGATGTCTCGCTGTATGCCGGGCCGGGCAGTTTCTACGAGGCGATCAACGAGATTCAATCCGGCAGCGCGGTGGACCCAGTTTTCCAGACGACCGATCCGCAGGGGGCTGTGTGGTATCAACTGCGGCGGAGTAATTGGATTCCCGCCGCGCAGGTGGTCGAAACGGGGGAATGCCCCGCTATCCCGGTGACGACGAACTTCACCGCCCCACGCACGAATACAATTTCACTGGAAACCTGCGAGACGACCAACGGGCCACTGCGCGCCGGGCAGCAGGTCACGATCCGGTTCACCCCGCCTCCTTGGGATAACTATCCCGATGCGCGCGATTCCGCCCGGATTGACCCCGGCCACATCACAATTGGCTCGCAACGCTACACGGCCAGGGCAACGCAGGCCATTCTCATCGCCGGGACGATTGGCGAGGACGACGAACGCTGGCAGCGCCAGTTCTATATCGTTTGGGAGGCCATCCCCGGCACGTACCGCATCGAAGGCGACCGATTGAGCTACACGCCCATCTGCACCATCACCGTGCCGGTAGGGGGATGATGGCGAAAAATGGATGTTCTGCAGCACCCGAAAACCAACGATGATGTCATCTGCAGCACCGGCCTTCGTTCGCCGTTCCATGCGCCATCAGGTGTATCTCGATGACTTGGCGACCCGCAGCGGCGACCCGGATGCCCTCCCACAGGGAGCACACTATTGGCAGGTGGCGGCACGCGATATCGCCGGGAACTGGGGTGACTTCAGCGCGCCTTTCACGTTCTCGGTAAACATCCAGCCTGACAGAGCACTTTCGCGGATTCGATGCGGTAGGTTCGCAGGGAGTCCTGTTTCGGTGCGCGTAGGGAATAAGCGGCGCGACCAATTGGATATGGCAGCGATGGCGTATCAAAGCCGGGTTCTGGGATCTGGCTGATGATGAAACGATCATCTGCCACTGCGAAGACGTTAGCATTGGCACACTGCGACAAAGTTGCACGCATGGCGCAAAACTGCGGACTCGCCTGGGGATGGGGTTTGTCAGGGTCGTTACTGTTCCACCAATGCGAGTATTCTCATGGCGCGGGACCTGGGTTATTCGGCAACCGAGATCGAGCTGCCGAGCGTCCGTCCCCCGCTCGTGCCGTTACACGCCAATCCATCACAATGTTGGATGGTAAGTGACCACCTCCAAAGGTGTGGCCTTGGGTTCTATACCGACGAATAGAGCGTAAGACGTTATCCAGGGTGAACGTCACTCAGTCTTCAAAGCCAACACGGTTGTCATTCTTGCCGCACGCAGCGAAGGGTATAGCCCGGCGGCAATCCCGATACATGTCGCCAGGGCTAGCGCCACTATCGCCAGTTCAGTCGGGATAACGATCAGCGCCCCGCCCAGTTCAGAGATTGAAATGGTCACATTCATGAAACTGATGGTATCGGATGAAGTGGCCGAACCAAGCATGGCCGCATTGACGAGGTACTGGAACAAGTAGGAAACCACCAACCCCACGACTCCGCCGATGATCCCGACCATGCCCGCTTCCATCAGAAAGATCGTGAGGATTGACCGGTCAGATGCGCCGACTGCCTTCATCAGCCCGATCTCGCGGGTGCGTTCGAGAATTGCCATTGTCATCGTATTTGCCACGCCGAAAGCCGCGACCAGCATGGCGACCCCGCCGACGCCACCGAGCATCAACCCCATCGTGCTGAAGAAGCTGTTCAATCGGGAGAGATACGACCCCATCCCAGTTGCGTTATAGCCTAATTCGGTCAGTGCATCCGATACCTCACCCGCTGTCTCCCGGCTGGATGCCTGCACAATGATCTGGTCAAAAACAATGTCTTCCAGGTCGGTTTCTGTCCCGGAGAGGCGGTCATTCAGATCAATGACCGTCTGAATCGGTAGAAAGATGGCGAAATCCTGCGATGTCCCGGAGTCCAGCACCGCGTTGACCGCTAACTGAACTTTGCGATACGTGTCGCTGCCTCGCGCATACACCCGCATTTCCACCGAGTTCGCCATGATATCTATCGTGGTGGTGGTAATCGTGTCCGCGTCGGTATCGTAGAAGTTTTCCGGCACGGATGCGCCGACCACGGCGGCATACGGCTCGTCATTGCTGAGAGTCAGGGTGCCGGATGCTGCTTTAACACCCAGGTACTCGATCGTCGCCGGGTAGATACCATAGACCTGTGCCGACCCTCGTAGGCCGTCCGCGCGCAGGTCTATGGAGCCACTCAGAGACAGCACCGGAACGACTGCACTGACCCCCGGCACACTAGCGATTTCCGCCACTGCATCCATATCCAGCGTGGGGCTGCTGTCATCCCGCCGAAAGCTGCTGCGAATCGTGATCTGGGTGATGGATGCACTTTCTCCAATACCAGCTTCAGCGGCTTTTTGCAGCCCGGTGGTGAGCGCGATGACCAGGATGACGGTCGCTGTTCCAATCATGACTCCGGCAGCGGTCATCATCAACCGAGCGCGGGCACGCAGCAGGTTATGGATACTCAGGTAGGCCAGTTCGTAGAGCATGGTGTCACCCACCAAAACCTAAGAAGCCGAGCAGCAAACGGCCAAGCAGGTCATCTTCCTGAGTGGTTTCCGTTTCCACCGTCATTGTTCTCACCGGCATCTGCGGACGGGCGGCCTGTTCTACATCACCGGAAAAGACGGTGGTGATGGTCTGTGTCCGGTTCAGATCATCCAGGTAGTCCAATTCTGCCGTGATCGAATAACTGCCCACCCCTGACGGGTCAAAGCCGATGTCTACAGTAGTATCGTCGTCCGATTGCAGTGTATTCAGCAGCGTTTCTGCCCCTTCGGTAATGGTGACGTTATCCCCAACGACCCGCATTTCCGTCAGCGTCGCATCGGCTGATCCCAGATTGGTGATTTCAATGGATGCCGTGTAGCTCTCGCCACTGGTCAGAGGATCGTCCAGGGATTCCGCCAGCGTGATTCGTAGGCGCGGTGACACAATCACAATTAGACTGGCACTCATCGTTTGGTCGTTGCTGGTGCCATCCGCCAACCGATACGTCAGCACCATCGTCATCGTATAGACACCACTGCTCACATCATTATTCACGATGAACCCCTGGGTAATGACCGCCGTTTCTCCAGCTTCCAAATCGCCATAGAACACCGTATCGCCGCTACCTAAGGGCGCGAAATTGGTGCTGCTTGACGATGAACTATCACTGGATGATGTTTTCGATTGCCCAAAAGTCACCGTCAGGCCAGATACATCCACTTGTCCAGCATTTTGAATGTGCATGGTATAAGTGAACTGTTGTCCCGGCTGGAGTGCTGTGCTTTCTCCGGTATCATAAGCAGTGAGCAGCAGTACCGGCGACTCCTCAACGACCTGCTGCACACTCAGCGAGATGCTGGCATTGGTCTGGCGCGATTCACCATCCTGCAAGTAGCTAATGGTGAAGGACTGGGACTGGATACCGGCAGGCGCATCGCTGGCGACCACCAGGGGCATGACAATCGCCGCTGACGCGCCGGGTCGTAAGTCTCCGATGGGAAAACTATTGCCTTCACTCCCTGCAATCAAAACCGCGCTGGTGGTTCCCAGCTGTACCAATACCTGGGAGGCTGTTTCGTTCCCGGTATTCGTGAAAAGGGCCTGAATATTCACAACCTCACCCGGTAGAGCGGAATCGGGGGTGACACGGTAGCTATCCAGCACCACCTGCGACTCAAAGGTCGGTTCGGCCAGGATATTCACGCTCAAACTGGCTTCGTCGGTATACGTCTGTCCGCTGAAATCACGTGAACTCAGCACCAGCGGAATAATAGCTGACCCTTCTGATGCGCTTGACGGCGCAGTAACCGCCAGCGTCACTGTGTAAGATACATACGACGCCAGATCGGGCAGCGTCAGGCTCGCCAGTCCATTGCTGGGGGCAAAGCTGCTGTTCCCTAACGAGACGACCACACCTTCCGCCGTCCGTGTGCCGACGTTGACCACTTCAAACGTCAATTGAGTGGTCCCGCCGGGGTAAATACTGGCCGGAGACGCCACGAAACTACGGACGATTAGAGTCGGCTGGCCGGGAACCGGTGTGGGGGTCGGCGTGGCAGTTGCGACCACCGCAGCAGCCACAACTGTCAAGGGATTCGGTGCGGTTGCTAAACCATAGGTCGGGTCATTGGCTTCAATGGTGTATTGACCAGCTGGTAGATTAGCGGGCAGAGTGGCGGTCAGTGCGCCATTGTTGACAAACGTCGTCTGTAAGAAGCCGTAGCCCACCAGCCGCACGGTAGTATTGGCGGTAAAGTTTCCCCCGATGAGCGAGAGAGTCCCACTTTGTCCCGCCGTAATCCGTGTGGGTTCGCTCTGGGTAATGGTTAATTGTGGCTGAGGGGTCGGTTCGGCAATCATCACCGCATCAGTAGCCGTTGCGCTGCCACCGGCGGGATCGCTTACGACGACCTGATAGACGCCTGCGGCAACATCCGTGCCGACATTGACCGCCAGAGTGTTGGTTGTCTGGCTTACCATCGGCAAGGCAATAGTTCCATTGAGCGTCGCTGTCGTACTGCTCGTGAAATTTTCACCGGTAATGGTCAATATGCCGCCCGTTCCCTGGGTGAGAGCGGTTGGCTGAACATCCCGCACGACAATTTCTGCCGGTTCTTCGGTAGGGGTCGGAGTGGGCAGCGGAGTTGGGGTCATGGTTGGTTCGATTGTCGGAGTCGGTGTTTCCTCTTCGGCGGGGATTGCGTCATCCTGCGCAACGAGAACCCCCGCTACCAGGATGCTGATGAGCAGAACCAGCATCACCGCCAGCCATCGGATACTGGTCGGTTGTCTATGCCACAACATAGCGTGGCTCCTTTCTCTCTGAGGTCATGTAATCGTCAACAACCTGCCCATCTTTCAGCACGACCATCCGATCCGCATAATGCGCGATATTGGGATCATGGGTGACGACGATGATGGTCTTTTTCTGTTTATCACACAGCGCCCGCAGCAGGCGCATGACGGTTTGGCCGGTTTTGCTGTCGAGCGCCCCCGTCGGTTCATCACACATGAGGATGGGCGGCTGGTTGAACAGCGCCCGCGCAATCGCGACCCGCTGCTGCTGCCCGCCGGAAAGCTGTGACGGGCGATGATCGGCGCGATCCCCCATGCCTAGTGCGTTGAGCAGTTGTAAGGCGCGCTGGTCACGCTGACTGCGGCGTTGCCCTAGGAAAATACCGGGCAGTCCGACATTTTCTTGTGCGGTCAGGGTTGGGATCAGGTGAAACGCCTGGAACACGAACCCAATAGTTCGACTGCGAAAGGCCGCCAACATATCACTGTTCAAGGTACTGATTGCATCCCCTGCTACTCGAATCTCACCCCTTGAGGGGCGATCCAACCCGCCCAGGAGATACAGCAGTGTGCTTTTACCGGAGCCGCTCGGCCCCATAATGCTGACGAACTGCCCCGTCGGAATGTCCAGATCGACACCCTTTAATATCGTGAGTGGCTCACCACCCATGTCAAATGCCTTAATCAGTTGCCGGGTGGCAATGATAGACTGCGTCATGTGCATGTGACCTTTCTGATTACCCACCGGGAGGCGCACCACCGCCGCTAGGGGGCATCCCACCGCCGGACATATCACCGGGGAATGTATTGCCAGCGCCGGATTGCCCTGAGTTTGTGGTGGTGCTATTCGTGGTTGTTGATGTGCTGGTTTGCTCGACTGCTGTTGTCGTCCCACGCGGCGCAATCGTGGTCACCGGTTCGCTGACCAAAGCGGGTACAATGGAGGCGGTTGCGACCCAGATCACCAGCACCAACAGGACTGACCAACGCCTTCCGTTCAAGGCATGACGCGCCCCGAAATAAAGCAACATCAAACTCCACAACCAAAACACGGTAACGTTACTCATAAAAACTGCGAGTACGCTCTGCGTGGCTTCCGGCAGGGTGGCGTAGCCATCCCATTGTTCAAGTAGTAGCGATAATCCGGTTGAGCCGCCCGCTCCCCCGGCGGCAAAGTAGAGTTGACGCAGCCCCAGCATGAGCGCCAGCGGCAGGCTGGCCCACACCGCAATTTGCAGATTGCGTCCGATATGCGGCGGATAGCCGCGCAGCATCGGAATCACACATAAAAGGATGGTCTGACCACCCCACATGACCAGGATACTCCCGGCTGCCAGCAATGCGGTCATCAACAGGGTATTCGTATCTGTGCTATCGCTGGTTGTGGACTGCGTGGATGACGATGTGCTGGTTGTTGCTGAGGCATCACTTTGCAGCAGGCTAAGGTCGAACCCCGATGTGGTTTGTGTGCTGCTCGCTGTGGTTTCGGACTGCACCTGATTTGAGGCGGCAAAGCCAAAAATGATCAGGATCAACACCGCTACCCACACCCACTGACGATTCTGGGGCAGGTTGTGAAAAAAGGTGACCGGCTGGGTTATCAAAGTGACAATCTGACCGATAATGCCCGGAGACGATTCGTTGTTGTTTCGTGCCAGTGGCACGGGCATGGTTCCAACCTGGGTTGCCACTGCTATCCTCCTTACTCAATTCCCCATGTTTACAAGGCTACTGTAACAAGGAGTTGTTCAGTAAATATTCAGAAGTGGTTACAGAGTGTTTCAGATGGAGTAGCTTACGCCAGGGAAAGGAGAACCGGCGGGAATTTTCTAAAATGCAACATCCCCTGAACAGGTTCTGAACATCTTTCCGATATGCTGAAAGACAAGTTCTTTAAGAGCACGTTGTGTCTTGTTGAACAGAATTTAACAATGGCGTGATCGAAAAACTGGATCCCCGTTGTGGATTATCGGAGAAATTATCGTGATTGACCTATACCGACAGCCAATCGAACAACCGGAGATGGCCGATACGCCTGCCTATAAAAGCCACACGCGGCGTATCGAGCGCCTGATTGGGCAGTTCGCCCCGATCAGCCTTTCCGAAATGAAACAGGTCGCGCTGCTTGACCGCACGGATACCAAGTACGTCTTTGGCATAAGCCAACTGGACACCATCTTGCAGCGGATTATGGATAAGTATCATGTACTGTGTATTGACGGGAGCCACCGCCTGCATCATTACCAGACGTTGTATCTGGATACCAATGATTTCGCCCTGTACCACCAGCACCATAACGGGCGGCGGTCACGGTATAAGGTGCGGGTGCGCGAATATACCGATTCCGATTTGGCTTTCTGGGAAGTCAAGCGCAAGACGAACCAGAACCACACGATTAAGTCCCGCTACCAGATGCCGGGACTGGAAATCGAAATGGATGAACCGGTGGATAGATTTGTTGCCACACATATGCCGGTGGATGTGGACCAACTCGAACCCAAAATGTGGAACAAATTCCAGCGGATCACATTGGTCAGTGATCGTTACCCGGAACGCCTCACGCTCGACATCAATCTGACCTTCGGTTGGGGCGATGCGGTGGTCACGTTGCCCGGTGTGGTCATCGCGGAGGTTAAACAGCCGCACTTTTCGCAGCGCTCCGACTTTATCCAGGAAGCGCGGAAACTGGGTATCCGGCCATATCGCTTTAGCAAGTACTGCGCGGGTATCTACATGCTTTATGACAACGTGAAAATCAACAACTTCAAATCCCGAATCCAATTGGTGGACGCCATTATGCAGAAAGAGTCAGGCCATGAATACCTTCGTTAATTCCCTGGCAGGGTTCGCCGTCAACTTCGCGCTGGTCTTCATCATTGTCCGCTTCATCTACTACCCACAGCGGCGGGACAAGAGCTATATATTCACATTCTTCACCTTCAACACCGTCATCTTTTTTGTGATGGGACTGTTGAATGACTCCGGCCTCAGCGTGGGTGTGGGGTTTGGCCTGTTTGCTATTTTCTCGATTCTGCGCTACCGCACCGATACCATCCCGATCCGGGAAATGACCTACCTGTTCGTCCTCATCGCGCTGCCGGTGATGAACTCCATCCTGCTGACGAAAGCGGCGTACACGGAGTTCGCCGCAATCAACCTAGTGACGATAGTGGTGCTATATGTGTTGGAACAGGGATGGGGTTTCAATTATGAAAGCAGCAAAGCGATCACCTACGAACGCATTGACCTGATCCGGCCCGAAAACTGGCCGGTGCTGCTGGCCGACCTCCGCGAACGAACCGGACTGCCTGTCAAACGGATTGAAATTGGCCGCCTGAACTTCCTGCGCGACACTGCAGAAATCGTTGTCTATTACGACCCAGACGCGCTGCATTCCGAGCAGGTAAAGTTTACGACCAACACCGCATCATTCGTAAATCACAACGACTCGGATGACTAACACCTCTACCGTAACTGTATGCAGACAAAGGGAAACTAACCGTGAAAATACGCCACATCGTCACAACCATCCTGGGGCTATCCGCCCTACTCACGTTGGGTGCGAATGTGGCATTCGCTCAGGATGAGAGCATCACCCGCCCGGCAGGATGGGACGAATCCACGCATGGCAAGCTCGATCAGCCGGATTACACTGCTGTCTTTCCGCAGGACGCGGTGAACACCATCACCATCACGATCAACCCGGAAAACTGGCAGGCGGCGCTGGATGATATGACCGAACTTTACGGGGAGTTCGGGGCACAACCGGGACAGGGCAGCCCGATGCAGCCTCCCGGAGATGGTGCATTCCCTGGAAATGTTGCCCCGCCAGATGGTGCTGCTCCGCCCCAGGGCGGTTTCCCTGGGCAGCCGCCCGGACAGATGGGAGTCGCTCCCGGCGGCATCATCGCCACCGCCGAAAACCCAATCTGGATTCCCGCCGACATCAGCTTTAACGGGCAGACATGGACAAATGTTGGCTTCCGCTTCAAAGGCAATTCCTCCCTGATGAGTACCTGGAGCAGTGGCATCTATAAGCTCCCCTTCAAACTGGATTTCGATGAATTCGAGGATGATTACCCGGAAATCAATAACCAGCGTTTCTACGGGTTCAAGCAACTCAGTTTTTCCAGCAATTGGAGCGACGACTCGCTCCTGCGGGAAAAAGTCACAGCAGATATTTTTCGTGAGGCAGGCATCCCCTCGGCCCAGACTGCTTTTTACGCCGTTTACGTGGATTATGGCGAAGACCCAGTCTACTTCGGGCTGTATACCGCAGTGGAAGTGGTTGACGATACCGTCATCAAGACACAGTTTGCCGATGACAGCGGCAACGTCTACAAGCCGGAAGGCACTGGCGCGACCTTCGCGGCAGGAACGTATGACGAGGCGGCCTTCGACAAGGAAACCAACGCCGACGAAGCCGATTATAGTGATGTGCTGGCACTCTATAATGCCCTGAATACCGAAACCCGCACCACCGACCCGGCAGCGTGGCGGAGCGGCCTGGAAGCGGTATTCGATGTAGCTGGGTTCATGCACTGGCTGGCGGTCAACACGGTGGTGCAGAACTGGGATACCTACGGCAGCATGTCACACAACTTTTACCTGTATAACGACCCCACGACCGGGCTGCTCACCTGGATTCCCTGGGATAACAATATGGCGCTCTGGGAAGGCATGAGCGGCGGGCGGCATGGCGGCGGGATAGGAGGCACAGTCACGATTGACCTGGAATCTGTGAGCAGCGATTGGCCGCTGATCCGCTACCTGATGGACGACCCAATTTATCATGCGCTCTACGTACAGTATGTCGCGGAAACCATCAATGGTGTGTTTAACCCGGCCAAAATGGAAGCGACCTATCAAACGCTGCATGACCTCATCGCCCCTTATGTGGTCGGGGAGAACGGCGAACAGTCTGCATATACCAACCTCTCATCAGCCGAGGTCTTTGATACGGCGTTGGCCGACCTCATCAGCCATGTGAATGCCCGTTACGCTGTTGTTCAGGACTATCTGAGCAGCCAGGTGGCGCAATAATCTCCACAGTCGGTGGTTGGTTGACGTAACTAGCCAACCACCCGTTTCAATCCATGCCGCAGGAATCCCCATCCCCAAAAGGCAACATCTCCTGAACACATTCTAAACATTGCCCTGTTACCCTTAGAAAAAATGACTTAATCAGAGTAGTGGGGGTAATCAGTCATGTTTCGCGGCCTTCAAATGCTCATTTTTGCCGTCGCCGTCATTGCGATTGTCAGTATCGCAGCTTTTCTCTATCTGACGCGGGAAATCGCCGCGCCCAGCGTGGATATTGCATCCAGTGTCCAGACCATTGCGCCATCCAGCAGCGATCAGGAGGTGATTTTCAACATCACCCCAGAGGAAACCACCGCCGAATACAGCATCTACGAGAGCCTGAATGGGGCGGATAAAACCGTCATTGGCACCACCAACCAGGTGACAGGGGAAATCATGCTGAATCTGAATGATGTGGCGCAGTCCCGCATCAGCGAGCTGTGCGTCAATGCCCGCACCTTCGCTACTGATAGTGACCACCGTGATAACGCAGTGGCTCGTCTTATCCTGCAATCAGAGGATGCCGCGAATGAGTGTGTGCTGTTTCAGCCGAATAAGATCAGTGGGCTTTTGGGCAGTGTCAGTGTAGGAGATACCCTCACCTTCCAGGTGACTGGCGATCTGACCATTGCCGGAGTCACACAGTCGATGACTTTTGCCGTGACCGCCACCCTGCAAACGGCGGAAGAGTTGACCGGCCATGCCGAAACCGTGATTTCACGAGCCGACTTCAACCTGCAAATTCCAGAAGTAGTGGGGGGCACCACTGTCGGCGATGCAATCACACTGAAACTGGATTTTGTTGCTATGGTCAATCAATGACAAATCTCAGTAGCTACTTATCCAATCTGCATAGGTTCTGAATATTTAAACCCTACCATCAGTAGCGTCCGAGAGTAAAAGGAAAGGGAAACACATGGATAATGATGATAAGCCGGTTGGACGGGTGCTTACCCGCCGTGAGATGTTGGCGTTGCTGGGCGGATCCGGCGCAGCTTTGTTCGTCGGCATTGGGCTGCCACGTCTGGTGATGGCACAGGACAGCATCACCGCCACCCCCTCCTCGACGCCGCTGCCCACCTGTGTAGTGCGCCCGGAACTGACCGAAGGGCCGTACTTTGTGGATGACCAGTTGAATCGGTCGGACATTCGTGTAGACCCCAGTAATGGGTCAATCAAGGAAGGGCTGCCGTTGCATTTGGTCTTCCATGTCTCCGATGTGACCGGCGGAACGTGTGCGGCGCTGGCCGATGCGCAGGTGGATGTCTGGCACTGTGACGCGAATGGTGTGTATTCAGGTGTACAGGATGCGGGGTTCGATACCAGCGGCCAGATGTGGCTGCGTGGCTATCAGATCACCGATGAGGACGGGGTCGCTGAATTTCTCACGATTGTTCCCGGTTGGTATTCCGGGCGCGCGGTACATATCCACTTCAAAATCCGCACTACCGGGGTGGATGGACAGAGCTATGAATTCACCTCACAGTTCTTCTTCGACCCGGCTGTCATTGAGGAAATCTACGCTCAACAACCGTATGTGGCTAAGGGTTTACCAGATACGTCCAACGAGCGCGATAATATCTACCAACAAAGCAACGGGCAGCTCACCCTCGAACTCGTGCCGCTAACGGCGGATGAACGCGAAACGCTTGCGGTAGAGGACGGTTACTCCGCGACTTTTGACATCGGACTGGATTTAAGTGATGCCAGTGTCGGCGCCAGTGATAGTGGGGGTAGGCCGCGTTCTGGTGGGCGACCCGGCAGACCGTAGCGATTGACAAGACCGCCTCACGTCGGTTGTTTCCAGGGCAGGGTTATGACCATCGTTGTACCCTGCCCGACCCGGCTCTCTGCCGTGATCGTGCCGTGATGGGCTTCCACGATGGATTTTGCAATTGCCAACCCCAACCCGGATGCTCCCTGGTCCTCGTGGCGGGACTCGTCTGTGCGATAAAACCGCTCGAAGATATAGGGGAGTTTATTCTCCGGTATCCCCTCGCCACTATCCTCAACAATGAGTTGCAGACTGCTGGTTTGCTCCCGCGCCAGCAGTTTCACCGTGCCTTCGGCGGGGGTATAACGCAGCGCATTCGCCAGTAAATTCGCCAACACCTGCGCCATGCGCTCACGATCAACCTCGACAACCGGTAAGTTCGCGCTGGATTCAACATACAGGGCGGTCTGTTGTTCGGTAGCGATTGGCTCAAATACCTGTTTGGCCTGTTCCAGGAGTTCGCCAGGCTGAATCGGTTGGTAAACCAGTTTGAGTTCCCCGGCATCGGCCAGTGAGAGCGTCCGCAAATCCTCAACTAAGCGCTGTAGCAACCCCACTTCGTCACTCATCACGCGGAAACGCTCCGGCGTGGGTTTGAATGTGCCATCACGTAGTGCCTCCAGATTGCCTGCGATGACAGTCAGCGGCGTGCGTAAATCATGCGCGATGTCGGCGGTCATCTGCTTCCGCAGTTGGTTGGCGCGGTGAAGATTGGCACTCATTTCATTGAAGGTCTGCGAAAGAATCCCCAACTCGTCGCGGGTGCGAATCTGAACACGCTGATCGAGATTACCGGAGTGCATGGCGGTAATCGCCTCGGTGAGTTCGGCTAATGGGCGCAAAAACTGGCGTGACAACAGCAGCCCGATCAGCAGTGCGGTTGCGCTTGCGCCTAGCGCCCCGATCAGCAAAGCCCGGTTCGTGCTGTCCACATAGAGTTGTTCACGCGGGTCAAGTTCGGGCGGCGGTTGTGCCAGCAGCGCCGTCCCAATCTGTTCGCCGTCCAGCAGGATCGGAGTACCATCTGTGAGAGCGCTCGCCGGAAGCACATCACCTGTATGGAAAGGACCATGCCCGAAGACAACGATGCCGTTCGTATCCACCAGCGCGAACTGCTGCGGCGGCTGTGGGATACCTGGCGGGATGTTGGGGTCAGGTTCGACGCGCAGCCAGTCCTCAAGCCCGACCCACGTCTGATTCGCCTGATAGTAGGCGGTGACATCTTCAATAAATGAAGCCCGTGCCTGGTCGCTGCGCAACCGATCATATTCGGAGACCGTAGCCCGATAAGCAAATACCCCTACCAGGATAATCCCGATTAAACTGGTCAGGAATAATGTTGCCGTCCATTTAAAAGCGAGCGAACGAAACATCCCGCATCCTCATTATTCCATGTCCTCATTGAAACGGTAGCCAACGCCGTATACCGTCAGAATATAACGAGGATTGGCCGGGTCTGGTTCAAGCTTGGCGCGCAGGTTACGGATGTGAACATCCACCGTGCGCTCCACATTCTCAAACAGATCACCTTTGAGTCGTTCAAGCAGTTGGGCGCGGCTGAAAACCTGTCCCGACGCGCTCATCAAAACAGCGAGCAGATCAAATTCTGAAGGGGTCAGTTCAATTTTGCGGCCACCGACATGGACAAGGTGTGTCCCTTTATCCAGAACGACATCCCCAATACGTAAGACATCCGTAGCGGGTGGGGACTCCGATACCCGCCGTAGCACCGCTCGAATCCGGGCAACCAATTCCGCCATACCAAAGGGCTTAGTGACATAATCGTCTGCGCCGAGTTCCAACCCAACAACTTTATCCGTTTCTTCTACCCGCGCGGTCAGCATGATAACAGGCGTATTCTTTTCCTGGCGGAAGCGCCGCATGAACTCGAATCCGTCCATCTCCGGCATCATGATATCCAGCAGAATGAGATCGGGTTTTTCATGCCGGGCGACATACAGCGCCTCACGGCCATTGCTTGCGGTGACGGCGCGAAACCCGTTTTCGGTCAGGTAATCGGCAACCATGCGTTGGACACTGAGTTTATCGTCCACAATGAGGATGGTTTTCATATTGTGATTTTCCCGGATTTCCTCTCTCTAAAGTATACTCCAGCAAACGAGTCTACAACGCTCAGTAGATGATCCGCCCAAACTTGCTACCAGCTTACAGGAGACTTGTTCAGAACCTGTTCAGATACATGGCAAAACCACTCGAATACATGCGCCAGGTTCTCCAGTGAAATGCCCATGCCGGTGCCCTGCATGACCCTTCGCAGGCCACCCGCCGCCGCCTCGATTGTCCAGGGAATCTGCTCATCTCTGGGCGTATACTTGATAACGTTCTCCAACAGATTGCGAAAGACCGCTGTTCTTCCAGCATTCCCTGAATCTGTACCGCCATCTCATTAAACGCCTTCCCCACCGCGCCGATTTCATCATTGCGGATATTCATCAACCCAGTAGAAAACACAGCAATGCTCATCAACATGCCATCAGGAGCTGCCGGGTTTACGTTGGTTGGTGACTGTGAAACGCCGCCGGATACTCCAGCATAACCGTAATCACCCCCAATATGCTGGAAACAGACCGGTTTGCGACAGCGGCCTTTGCGATGGGACGAGAAGGCATCTACTTTATCGAATTGCTGCCCGGTTTCGAGGGCTACATGATTGACTAGGGCGAGCGGGAAACGAGGACGACACAGTTTCACACCCATATGAGCTAGAGACCTGATTAGCCATCGCTTAAAGAATGGCAACGGGCCATAGCAGCCCCAGGTTTTGCAGTGATATTTCTGACCAGATTTTCACGACCACGTTTCGGACAGATGTGCGTGACCATCGTCCGTATCACGAAAAGGTACTCTGGTGAACTTGGTCGTTCACTCTGGTTTTACCTTTTATGCCTCATCAGTCAAAACCTGACCACTACTCTACTATGCTCAGATTAACGGCTAACCGCCGCTGCTTTTGGCATAATGATTGACTCGGCTCCAAGAAAAGAGAACCCCGTACAGTTCAGACGGGGTTTTGGGTTGCGCTTTCCAGCACAGTTTTATATTTCAACCAGGCTGACGAACCGTACTCGCAAATGGTGCAACCGTTCCCCGGCGATACGCGCGATCCCTGTCATGAGCGGGTAGCCCATTCCTGGTTGTTTCGTCAGCAGATCACCTAAGGCCACTGCATCAATTTTCGCCAGACGAGTATCATCACCTGCCAGTGCCCCCATCTGGTAGATGTGTGGCTCGATAAGTGCTGATAGCCCCAATGGTTCGCCGCGTCCTAGAGAGTCCAATTCAAAGTGACTGTCATCGCCAGCATTCATACGCATCATCAGGCTGATCTTGCCGTTAATAATGAGATAGAAGTCATCGGCAGGATCTTCCTCCTTGAACAGCCATGTCCCGGCCTTGATGTCAACTTCCTCGCTCAACAGTGCGATTTCTTTTAGCTCTGCCGCATCCAGCCCGGCAAACAACGTAAAACGGCGTAAAACTTCGGGGGAAATCATCTTTTTGCCTCCAGTAAACGTATAACATGAGCAGCCATTTCCGGGATGGCAGCAGCAACAAGCGGTGTGAGCGTCTCGCTAAATGTCAGCACGTCCTTGGCATAAACTCCTACCACCTGGATATCGGCGTTTTCTGGCAGCATCGCCCCCAGGTCACGCCCCAGGCGGAGCGCGGTAGGCAGATTCACGTCGTGGGCGCTGGCGGAGTTGAGCGTTTCCGGTAATTCCCCGGCACTGAACCGCACAACCACGCCAGAATTTCCGATGGGCGCATACAGAGCATCCAGCAGGATAACACGCTCGTATCCCACCATCGCTTCCATGAGCGCAAGCCCGCCAACCGATAATTCGATAACATCCACCTCTGAATCAGGTGGCAGCAGCTTCACCACTGACCGTGCAGCATGAATCCCTGCGCCATCGTCAGTCAGTATTGGATTTCCCAGGCCAATAACCCGTGTCTTCATGGGAAATTGCTCTTTTCATCTGGCGGTTAGCTGTTAGCGGCTAACCATTGGATCCTGCCGGTTAGTTGATGTTAGCCTGTTGACTTGTTAACGATTCAACAGATTGGCTATCATGCTAACAAACTCGGAATGACACAGTTGAGCGATTGGTAGGGGCATGACCTATCTCATGCCCCTACCGAACAATTCACTCAGGCTGCGAAAGTCCAAAAACCGGCTTTCCTTTGCCACGTTCAACTCAAGACACAGCGATCAATCCACGTACTGTGCGTGCCGTTGATAGATGTTTCCGGCGGCATCCCGGATGATGACCTCAAGCGGCATCTGCCCCGGCAGAGAGTGAGTCGCGCAGCTAAAACACGGATCATAACTGCGGAATGCCATCTCGATCTTGTTCAGGATGCCGTTATTCACTTCACCGCCTTGAATCAGCGCTTTCGCGGCCTTCTTGATACTCAACGTAATCGGCGCGTTGTTGTTGGTCGTGCCGACGATGAGATTGACTTTCGTCAGGATGCCGTTGGCGTCAGTTTCGTAGTGATGCGTCAGTGTCCCACGCGGTGCTTCCACCGTACCAATCCCTACAGTCGGGATCTCCGTCGGGATGGCCCGCACGTCAGGACTGGTGATTTCTGGGTCGGTTGCCAGTTCGAGCATCCGTTCCGCTGCATACAGCAGTTCGACTAACCGCGCCCAGTGGGTCGCCAGCGTATGATGCACCGGCTTACCCCCCAGAGTGGCATAGAACTTCTCGTAGGCTTCCTGGGCATGGGGAGTCGCCATCCCGTCCGCCGCATTGAGACGGCTGAGCGGCGTGCAGGCGTACATCCCTGAGTCCTTGCCATCCACAAAGCCTTTCCAGCCGACCTTCTTGAGATACGGGTATTTGAGATAGCTGTACGGCTCAACATGCTCATCAATGTGGTCGCAGTAGTCTTTCGGCGCATATTTCGCGAACTCTTTGCCGTCCGGGTCTACCACACGGATCATGCCATCATAGAAGTTCACACGGTTATTCGCATCCACCAGCCCCATGTAGTAGGTACGCTGGGTGTAGATGTCGCCCACGATCAGGTCTACATAGTCGGTGTTCTTCAACACGATGTCGCTGAACACATCCAGCGACCACAGACCAAACTCGACATTTTCGCGTGCAACCTGTTCAATGAACTGGCGTTCTTCTTCGTTGATGGCCTTGCTCATCCCGCCCGGCAGCCCGGAAACCGGATGCACCGCCCGACCACCGATAATCTTAATCACCTCATGATTTTTCTTGCGGGTGTTGATGACCTTCAACCCGGCTTCCGCGCCGACGACACTCACCACACCCAGAATGTTACGCTGACCGGGGGGCGCGTCCGGCCCGACGACGAAATCCGGCCCACCCAGCGCGTAAAAGTGCGTGGTGTGATCGGTTACGTAAAAGGCCGAATAGAACAGTTCACGCAGTTTCTTGGCCGCTGGGGGCGGGTCCACATGGAACAGCATATCTAATGCTTTGGATGCTGCCATGTGGTGCGCCTCCGGGCAGACCCCACAGATGCGGTTCGTCAATCGGGGCATTTCCTCGGCGGGACGCCCCAGGCAAAAGACTTCAAATCCCCGCAGTTCGGGAATCTGAAAATAGGTATTGGCAACATTACCCGCTTCGTTGAGAAAGATTTCGATCTTGCCGTGACCTTCCAGACGGGTGATAGGGTCAATTGTGATTCGTTTCGTCATGGTGGCCTCCTAATCTTTCAGCTTCGGGTCAAGCTGCGGCCCGACTTCTATTTTTTCAGCCACCCGCGTCCCGTTGCTACCCACTAAATGAGTCCGGCGTAACAAGGAGTGCGCCAGGTTGAAGCGGTAGAAGTATCCTGCGGGATCGGGAAGGGTATCAAACACCGCGTCGATTTCTTCAGGTGTTTCGGCATCCACTACCGACGCCAGCGCACTGATGAGCTTCGCGCCGCCATCTACAACACCCTCATTCGGGCCATAGCAGCCACGACACCCCATGTTCACCTGCGGGCAGAGCGCACCGCATCCGGCTCGCGTGGCGATTCCGGCGCAGAACAAACCCTGGTCAAGCAAGCAGATTTCAGGGTCAGGGATGATCTCATACGGGCGGTAAAACTGCTTGATACGTTTTTCTGATCGTGTACGGTTGCATTCGTCGCAAACAGTGACATTCATGCCGATGACCGAACCGGGCGGGGGAAGCTGGCCGCTGATGATGGCCTCTACCGCCGCGATTGTCCATTTCGCTTCCGGCGGGCAGCCGGGCAGGTAGTAATCCACTGGCACGACCTGGTCGAGCGTCTTCACCGTGTTCCAGAAGGCGGGAAGGGTCAGTTCACCTTCTGGAACAACCGTGTGTATCTGCGGCTCAACGCCGTCCGGATTATCCGTGCTGGGGGAATCGTGGTAGATGAAGCGCATCATGTGTTCACGGTCGGTGAAGTTCGCCAGGCCGGGCATACAGCCTTCCATCGCGCAGCTACCATAGGCCACCAGCACCTTACTTTTGCGGCGCATCAAGTGCGCCATGTGCGCGTTCTCGTCGTTGCGGATTGCGCCGTTAAACAGGCAGACATCTATTTCGCCATCGGCCATCGCTTCGACATCTTTTTCTTTGAAATCCATCGCACACGGCCAGAATACGATGTCAAAGGCCGCCGCGACATCCAATATCTTCTCGTGGATGGCAAGTACCGAAATCTCACAGCCCCCACAAGAGGACGCCCAATATAAGGCCAGTTTGGGTTTTTGCTCAGCCACGAACCGCCTCCATTTCTCTTTGTATCGTCTCGCCGCTCACCGTGTCCTGCCAGTTCAGCGGCCCCAGACGGGCAATCGTCTCGGTCATATTTTTGACCATCTCAGTGAAAATCGTCCCTTGTGAAGCAGATGCCCACGCCAACTGCACGCGGTCAGGATGAACCCCTAATTGGATCACTGTCCGGCGCAGCAGCGCCATGCGGCGCATCGCCTTATAATTGCCCGCGTCATAGTGGCACTGGCCGGGGTGACACCCCATCACCAACACGCCGTCCGCACCTTCGCGTAGCGCTTTGATGACAAAGGTCGGGTCAAGCCGCCCTGTACACATAATGCGTAAGTCCCGTAGGGTCGCCGGGTAGCCGAAGCGACTCGTCCCTGCAAGGTCGGCGGCCCGGTAGGAACACCAGTTACACAACAGGCCGATAATGACTGGGGATCGTTCCCCCCAGGCGGGATTCAATTGGTTATAGTCGTTTGCCATGTGACATCTCCTCTATACCGGCTCCGGTTCCATGACTTTGACATGGCCGTTCTGGTGATCGCCTACGTCATAAAGCAGCCCTTCAATCTGGGACATTAACGAATCGAATGTGTAGTGCTGCCCCTCGATGACCTGGCTTGGACAGGCGGCGACACACGTCCCGCAGCCTTTGCACAGCGCGCCATTCACACGGCTGACGCCTTCTTCTTCCAGGTAATCAATGGCATGATACGGGCACAGGTTATTGCAGATACGGCAGCCGGAGCAGCGGGATTCATCTATCACCGCCCGTACCGGCTCAATTTCCACCACACCTTGCCCGATGAGACTCAGCACCCGTGCTGCTGCTGCCGCACCCTGGCCGACGCTGGCCGGGATGTCTTTCGGCCCCTGGCATGTACCGGCGATGAACACGCCATCGCTCATGGTGGCTACGGGGTCGAGTTTCGGGTGACGCTCAGTGAAGAACCCGGCTTCCGAACACCCGATACCGAACAGGTGCGCGACCCCCTTGGCATCCGCTTTGGGTTCCATCGCGCTCATCAGAATCACCATGTCCACTGAAATCCGGCGCTGTTTGCCGACAAGCGTATCCTCGGCCTGCACAATCAGCTTGCCTTCTTCACCCGGAATCCGGGCCGCATCGGTGACTTCTGCCACCCGCCCGCGGATGAAATGCGTACCTTCTTCCATCAGGCGGTGATAGAACTTTTCGTAGTCCTTGAAGGCCGTTCGCATATCAATGTAGAAGCTGTATATATCGGCATCGGTCTTTTCTTTGACGAGATGGGCAAACTTAAGCGCGGCCATACAGCAGGTCGCCGAGCAGTAGATGTTATAGTTTTTATCACGGCTGCCCACGCAATGGACAATCGCCACACTCTGCGGGACAGTCACACCGTCACGCAGGACGACCTTACCGCCGGTTGGCCCGGTAGCATTGGTCATCCGTTCGAACTCCATGCTCGTGAAGACGTTCGCTAATCGCCCATAACCATAAGCCGGGATGCGTCGAGCGTCGAACAGGTCATAACCCGTTGCCAGCACAATGTTCCCCACTTGCATCACGATGATTTCATCTTCCTGGTCGAAATCAATCGCACCGGTCGGGCAGAATTTTTCACAGGCCTTGCATTTTCCGTTCTTGTAGTAAATGCAATTCTCAACATCAATCACCGGGTATTTAGGGACGGCCTGTGGGAACTGGCGGTAAATCGCCGTCCGAAAACCAATGCCCGCTTCGTATCCGTTGTCCACTACTTTTGCCGGGCAGCGACCCCAACAGTCGCCACACCCGGTACATAGCTCCGTATTGATCTTGCGGGCTTTCTTGCGGATACGTACCGTAAAATTGCCCACATAACCATCCACCTGCTCCACTTCACTGTAAGTGAGCAGTTGGATATTCCGGTGCATCCCGACATCGAACATCTTCGGCGTCAGAATACAGGCCGCGCAATCCAGTGTAGGGAAGGTTTTGTCAAACTGGGCCATGTGGCCGCCGATACTCGGTTCACGCTCGACCATCACCACCGGATGTCCCGCGTTGGCGATTTCCAGCGCCGTATTGATCCCGGCGATACCACCACCAACCACCAGGGTTGTCTCATGGATGGGCGCACGGAGCGGCTCCAACGGAGCAAGTTCCTGTACCCGCCGCACCGACCCGCTAATGATGGCTTTGGCTTTATCAGTGGCCGCCTCTTTGTCATTGGGGTGTACCCAACTGGCGTGTTCACGGATGTTCGCCATCTCAAAAAGGTATGGATTTAGCCCGGCACGTTCACAAGCCTGGCGGAACGTCGGCTCGTGCATGTGAGGTGAACAGGCGGCGACAACGACATGCGTCAGGTTTTGCTCTTTTATGTCAGCCTCAATCAGTTCCTGACCCAGACTGGAACACATGAACTTATAGTCCCGCGCCACTGCCACATTGGGCAGACCCGCTGCCCACAGGGCGACTTCTTCAACATCTATCGTGCCGGCGATATTGTGGCCGCAGTGACAGATATAAACACCTACTCGCTTTTCAGTCATGGTGTCATGTCCTTTCTTTCAACGATCCAGCGAAGGCATCGGCAGAGCCTGCTTGTCACGGCGTTCTGCTCGGCGCGGTTTCGCCGACTCTTCCTGGCCGATCTTAGCGAGAGCGGCATCTGCGGGAACGATTTCGCTGCCAATTTCCAGGTCCTTGGCCGGAATACCAAATGCCAGTCCCATTAATTGTGTAAAGAACAGCACCGGGAGTTTGTAGTTGGTATGGAAGTGTTGGTTCACCAATCCCTGGTAGGCGTCCAGATTGACCTGGCACATTGGGCAGAGGGTCACAATCATGTCAGCGGCATATTCCGCCGCGCTGCTTAGCAGTCGCCGGATGAGTTCCAGCGCCACTTCCTCACTAATCTGAGTCATGTGTCCGCCGCAGCAGTGCGTTTTCATCGGGAAATCTACGACTGTCGCACCTAATCGCCGCAGCAGTTCGTCCAGATGAGTCGGGTACTCGGTGTTGTAGCCTGTATCCGGGCGCACAATCAGACAGCCATAGTAAGGCGCAACTCGCAGCCCGGCCAGTGGTTGTGTCACATGCGCTTCGATCTCATCAAAACCAATGTCCTGTACGATTACATCCAGCAAGTGCCGGATGTTCAGCGTGCCAGGCGTGTAATGCAGATGGCCCGCGGCCAATGCCTGGTTCACCTGGCTGTTCAGCTTGGGGTACTTGCCCATGTTGGTATCGGTTTTACGCAGGTTGAGATAACAGGCGCTGCATGGCGCGACCAGTTCCCGCGTGTCACCTTGTTCCGCTGCCAGAGACAGGTTACGAGCGACCAGGCTGTAAGCCGGTAACACATTGACACTGAAATAATCGGTTGCACCGCAGCAGTTCCAGTCATGAACTTCCTCAAGCGTGAAACCCAATCTGTCTCCAACCAACTTGGCCGATTTTTCATAGGCATGGGAGGTTGCCCGCTGCGAACAACCCGGATAATACAGATAATTGCCATTAGCGGCGGTCATTGTTCACCTCCCGCGATACGTTTGGCTTCGGTGAGGATAGCGGTCAACTGCGGCATGTTCTCGATCCGTTCTGGCGTCATAGCAACCCGGCCTTTTCGCGCCAGGTCAAACATCAGGCCGGTCTTTTTGACCGCTCCCAGAGGGTTATGAGTCAGGTGATACCGGGTCGCCAGGCCGAATTCAAAGCCGCGTCCGTACTGTTCCACATAGCCGATGAAGCTGTTCGCCCAATCCGTATGCGGATTCCGGTCATAATACTTTCTGGCGATGGCTTCCTGTTTCAGGGTATACATGATTTCTGTGATGGGGATATTCTGTGGGCAGCGTACTGTGCAATAGTAGCAGGAGACGCAGTACCAGGGGGTATTACTTTTTAACACCTCATCATCCATCCCCGCCATCAACATCGCGAATAAGCGACGGGGCGTGGAGTCCATGTCCGCGGCAGATGGGCATGAACCGCCACAAGTGCCGCATTGTAAACAGGTGATGAGGCTGTCACCGCCGGGAGTATCCGCCATCACACGCTGATATAGCGTGTGTCCGTTGGGAGTATTCGGCATCGCTGTCACCTCCTATAGAACCGTTCGTTCAGGCGACGGGTTGCGATGTATACAGCATTGATTCAGCAGTCTGGTACGTGGAGTATGTGACCACTATGAGGAGGATTCAATTGGGGAACGATGACGACAGGGATGGAATCCCACTCATGCCTTTCGGATGAATTCTCGCCTATACCTATTATATGTGAATTATTTCACAAATAAATCAGGAATGTCATTGCTTACCAGTGATCTTTGTCACCCGCTGACAAGATGCTCAACAGCACAATAGAGTTCCCACCAGAGGTTGGCTATTCCCCGTTTTGCTGTCTTGAGAATAGGGTGGCGTTTTACCCAACCACTTTTCAAGCCACATCGTCACTCTACAAAATTGAGGTAAGATCAATATTCGTTAATCAATGGATTTGCAGGCAAGGAAAACGAAGATGGATCCACAAGCGCTTAAGCGAAAATCCATACAGTACCGAAAAACGATATTGCGAATTATCAAGCAAGCGAATGCGGGGCATACGGGTGGGAGCTTGTCCTGTACGGACATTTTGAATGTTCTTTACAACCACACTATGAATATCACCCCGGAGAACTTCGCTTCTGTTGACCGCGATCACTACATCCAGAGCAAAGGCCACTCGGTAGAAGCCCTCTACACCGTGCTGGCTGACAAAGGCTTTTTTCCTGAATCGGAACTTGACACCCTTTGCCAGTTCCAATCCCATCTTGTCGGCCATCCTACCCGCAAAGTGAATGGGATTGAACACAATACAGGGGCGCTTGGGCATGGTCTGTCGGTCAGCGTCGGCATCGCATTAGGCATGAAGTACGACGGGCTGAGTCATCGGGTTTTTACGCTCCTGGGCGACGGTGAACTGGCCGAGGGTTCCAGTTGGGAAGCTTTGATGGCGGCGTCCCACTATAAACTGGACAATCTCGTCATTCTCATTGATCGCAACACCTTGCAGATCACCGGCGGAACCGAGGAAGTCATGGGGCTTGAACCGCTGGCGGATCGTTTTGCGGCATTCGGCTGTGCGGTCCGGGTGTGTCATGGCAATGAGGTCGAATCGCTTGTCAATACACTGGACACACTACCTTTTGAAGCCGGCAAGCCCAATTTAATCATCGCCCGGACGACCAAAGGTAAGGGAATCAGCTTTATGGAAAATACGGTGAAATGGCATCATAAAGTGCCGACTGATTCTGAATACCAGACTGCGTTAGAGGAACTCAGTCAGGCGGAGGCAGGTTTATGATGGGTACACAACTGGGAAAACCCAACCTGACCGTTTTTGGCGAGACGTTACTCGAAGTCGCTGAACAAGATCGCTCAATCCTGGTCGTGACCAGTGATTCACGCGGGTCAGGGAAACTGGTCGGCTTTGGAGAAGCCCTCCCCGGCCAGATGGTGGAGGTTGGCATTGCCGAGCAAAACCTGGTTGGGGTGGCGGCGGGTCTGTCAATGACCGGGAAAAAAGTGTTTGCCGTTTCCCCAGCCTGCTTTTTGACAGCCAGGTCTTTAGAGCAAATCAAGAATGATGTCGCCTACTCCAACCATCCGGTCAAGCTGGTTGGCATCAGCGCCGGAGTCAGCTATGGGGCGCTGGGGACAACCCATCACTCGCTGCACGATTATGCTGTATTCCGTGCTATCAATAATATGGATATTGTTGCTCCCGCCGATAACTTTGAAGCCCGCGCAGCAATCAAAGCCGCTGTGTCACATCCACGCCCAATTTATATTCGGTTTGGCAAAAAGGCCATGCTCGATCTGCATCAACCCGACGCTCAATTTGAAATCGGCAAAGCGATCACCCTGGCTGACGGCGATGACGTGACGTTTATTGCGACCGGCGAACCGACGGAGCGGGCTTTGCTCGCGGCTCAAGCGCTCAAGCAACTGGGCATATCATGCCGGGTCATCAGTATGCACACAATCAAACCGCTGGATGAGGCCGCACTCTTGGACGCGGTGCATAACACGAAGGCGCTCATTACCGTCGAAGAACACAGCGTATGCGGCGGTCTGGGAGAAGCCTGTGCCTCCATCCTGATGCAGCGTGGCCTATCGCTTCCATTCAAGATCGTTGGAATCCCGGACGAATATACAATATCCGGCAGCCAATCGGAGATTTTCGATTACTACGGAATCTCGGTAGATGGATTGGTACAAACGGCCCGGAGTCTGCTGGCAAAGGTGTAAGCTGATGACGAAAATTATAGCACTAGACCAGAGTACATCGGCAACCAAAGCGCTTCTCTTTGAGCATGATGGTCAACTGTTGGATAGCGTATCGCTGCCTCATCAGCAATATTATCCGCAGGTAGGCTGGGTCGAGCATGACGCCGAAGAAATTTACACGAATACGCGACAAGTCCTCGGCCAACTCATCCAAAAGCATGGTCTATCTGCATCCGAGTTACTGTGCTTGAGCATCACCAACCAGCGTGAGACGATTGTGGTCTTTGAGCGTGAGAGTGGTAAGCCCTTATATCACGCTATCGTTTGGCAGTGTCGTCGCGGTGATCCGCTTTGCCAGCAGTTCATCAAGGATGGTCACGAGTCGCTTGTTCATCAGAAAACCGGCTTGAAAATTGACACGTACTTCCCGGCGTCCAAGCTCACCTGGTTGCTCACTGAAGAACCCGAAATCAAACAGAAACTAGAAAATGGCGCGGCACTGATCGGCACCATAGATGCCTATCTGATTTACCGCCTGACGAATGGACAAGTATTCGCAACCGACCACAGCAACGCCAGCCGGACGCTGTTGTTTAATATCACGTCGCTTCAATGGGATCCTGATCTGTGCGCTTTGTTTCGGGTGCCAATAGATGCGCTTCCTGAAATCCGCGAGAGCAGCGCGGTCTTTGGCGAAACGGATCTAGCAGGAGTGCTATCGAAACCGATCCCCATTTGCGGAGTCATGGGGGATTCCCAGGCGGCCTTGTTTGCACAACGCTGCTTCACCCCCGGCGATGCGAAGGTGACACTAGGTACAGGGTCATCCATCCTGTTGAATATTGGTGATTCCCTGCGCTATTCTCAGAATGGACTTCTCACAGCGATTGGTTGGGTGTATGGCGGAAAGCCCACTTACGCCTATGAGGGTATTATCAACTACTCCGCCGCTACGATCACCTGGTTACGTGACCAGCTTGATTTAATCGAGTCCTTTGAAGAAACGGAGCAGCTTGCCCACTCGGTTGAAGATAACGGCGGCGTGTATCTCGTCCCGGCCTTCGTTGGTCTGAACGCCCCCTACTGGCGTTCCGATATTAAAGCCGCGATTCTGGGACTGTCCCCATCCAGCACAAAGGCCCATGTTGTACGGGCCGCATTGGAGTCCATCGCGTATCAGATTAAAGACGTACTGGAATTGATGTCCGGTGATGCCGGAACAGCACTGACGATGATACGCGCCGATGGGGGCGCGGTGCGCAATCAGTTCTTAGTACAATTCATCGCGGATTTAGCCGGTATTGTGGCGCGTGCCTCGGACATTGCGGAACTCTCGGCACTGGGAGCGGTGTTTGCTGGCACGCTTGGGATAGGAATTTACAGCAATCTTGATGAACTAGCACGGATACCTGCAACTTTTGTAGATTACACGCCACAAATGAGTGAAGCAACTGCGGACAAACTATATGCTGGTTGGAAATCTGCGGTTCGGCAGATATTGTGACGAGCATATTTAGGTGTCAAACCATCATGAGGCGTTTGTTGTTTTTGGTCCTCATATCCTGCCCCGACCAATAGCACAATTTGTTGACAATCTTAAATAGACACGCTATGATCTTGTCAACTGTCAACAGTTAACTGTCTTTAGTTAACATATCGAACTTGCAATAAACATCCCACCTACTCTCTCATTGTTCAGACCAGTTGGCAGCTGTTTTAGCGCACCATCATGCAAATAGAATATTTTAGGGAGGTTTTCAATGATTTCTGGACGGCAACGCTTATCGGTCATGCTTCTCCTATTCAGCCTTTTGTTTGTTTTCGGCGGGGCCATTGTGTCGGGGCAGGAACCCATCACGGTCAAAGTCGGTGTGCTCAATCCCACAACGGGTGGTTTTGCTATCTTCGGTGAGCAGGCCAACCAGGGTATACAGCTCTACTTCGACAATCATGCGATTGATGGGGTCAACGTAGAGTTGGTCTTTGCTGATACTGCCGGGGATCCACAGCAGGCGTTAGAACAGGCACGGCGGTTGGTTGAGCAGGAGCAGGTGGATATGCTGCTGGGCCTGATTAACTCGGCTGTGGCTGTACCGCTGGCACAATATGCCGATGAATCAGAAACACCGTTGATTGTCTCTATCGCTGGTGCCAGAGCTGCCACCGACGGTACACATCCCTATGTGGTTCGCACAGCGCTAGCGAATGGACAGCAGGATGGGCCGCTAGGCTGGTATACCGCGACCCAACTTGAAAAGAAGAATGCTGCCCTGTTTGCATGGGACTTCATTGTCGGTGAGGAACGTGCCGGAGCGTTTGCCACCGCATTCACGGCAGCGGGTGGCACCATCGTCACGGAACAAAAACCGCCACTCGGCACCACAGACTATGGGCCTTTCATCAGCCAGGTCGATCCAGAAAGCATTGATGTGGCTTACGCTTTCTTCGCCGGGCCGGGTGCGATCAGTTTTGCGCAGCAGATGCGTGATTTTGGTTTGACGCCTGATATCCAGGTCGTTGCTCCAGGTTATTTCACTGCTGGTGTATTGGGTGCTATGGGCGACACGGTAGAGGGTCTGGTTCAGGCTGATGGCTGGGTACCAGCGCTGGATAATGAAGAAAATACAGCATTTTTGGAACTCTTCGACAGCCAGGTCGGTGGTGAAGCTGGTGTCTACGTTGAAGAAAGCTATACTGCCGCCGAAGTCGCCGCCCGCGCCATCGAAGCTGTTGGTGGAGACATGAGCGATAAGGCAGCGTTCATGGAAGCGCTTCTTTCACTGTCATTCGACAGTGCCGCCGGACCATTCAGCTTTGATGAAACCGGCCAATCGGTGCGAAATGTGTATGTCACCCAGGTTGTCATGAACGATGAGGGGACTTCTGTCCAGCAGGTATTAGATACGATTGAAGCGGTTGGCCTGAACTGGGAACCCGAAGCCGAAACATCGAAATAATTCTAAAAAACGACTCAGTGTGTTCACCTGGGGAAGAGAAGATTTGTCCTTCCCCAGCTGAAAAATCGTGGGAGCAATCCTCAGATTCGCATCCCCCCTCGAATCCGCCAACCAGTAGATGCTCTAAGGTACACCAAAGATGAATGTTTGCCTTGATACTTTCTTTGAATATCGTTCCTGCTGCACGGAGAGGGAATCATGAGACTCTGGGTTTTCCAGATTTTGAACGGCCTGACAATGGGTTCCCTCCTGTTTTTTGTGGCAGCAGGCTTATCCGTCGTTTTCGGCCTGATGCGTATTCTCAATCTGTCTCACGGGGCGATATTCCTGTTCGGTGGTTTTGTCGGTTTGGCGGTACATAAGGCAACCGGGAGTTTCTGGCTTGCCATCCCGGCGGCGATGCTGGCGGCAGGCGCTCTCGGATTTATCATCCAGAAGGTTTTTAGCACAACCCTGCTGGGTTCACGCTTCAACCAGGTCTTGCTGACCTTGGGGCTGGCATTCATTTTCAACAACGCCATCCTGGCGATCTGGGGTGGTGCCCCGCAAACTATTCCTGCGCCTGAGATTCTGGCAACTTCGGTCAAGATACTGGGGGTAACTTACCCGGCCTACCGTCTGTTTCTCATTGTCCTCGCTTTTGTCGCCGGTACCGGATTATGGCTTTTCTGGGAACGGTCACGCCTGGGAGCGATTGTCCGCGCCTGTGTGGATGATCGTGATATGGCGACGGCGATGGGTATCCGGGTTGAAGTCGTCTTTGCGACCGTCTTTACGTTGGGGGCAGCCATTGCTGGTATGGCCGGTGTGTTGGGTGGCCCGGTACTGGGCGTATCCATCGGTCTCGACTTCGACGTATTGCTACTGGCGGTGGTGGTCATGGTTGTTGGCGGGGTGGGTAGCCTGAGCGGTGCTTTTGTCGCCAGCCTGATGGTTGGCCTGGTGGACACCTTTGGCAAGGCACTCTTCCCAGAACTGAGCTACTTCACGTTGTTTTCGCCCGTTATCATTATCCTGATTGTTCGGCCACTGGGCCTATTTGGGAGAATACCACCCGAATGAGACGAGAAAAACTAATCATTGGCGCTGGTATTATCCTGGCAATACTGCCATTCGTATTGACTGAGTACTGGCTTGGGTTGTTGACCCAGGCGCTCATCTTCGGTGGCTTTGCGATGGGGCTTGATCTGCTCGTCGGCTATACCCAGATGCCAACACTTGGACATGCTGCGTTCTTCGGACTGGCAGGATATGGAACCGCGCTGGCGATCACGCGCTTCGGAATCAACCCCTGGGTGGCAGCCGGGATAGGCGTAGTACTGTCAGGTGGGGTTGCGCTGGCTTTTGCGCCATTGGCTGTCCGCGTGCGTGGGCTGACATTTCTGACAATCACCCTCGCTTTCGGTCAAGTAGCATGGGGGATTGCTACCCGGTGGACATCTTTTACAGGTGGTGAAAATGGCATCCCCAGCGTGCCGCGCCCGGATTTTATCTGGGATATCAACGAACGAACCGGGTTTTTCTACCTCACCTTGATCGTAGTTATCTTTGTCTCCTTACTGATTAGTGTTTTTGCAAGCAGTGCGGTTGGTATGAGTTTTATGGGCGTTCGGGGCAGCGATACCCGTATGTCCGCGCTGGGGTACAACGTCCAATCCCGCCGGGCGACTGCGTTTATCGTGGCGGCACTGGTGGCCGCGGTCTACGGGGTTTTGAGTACCTTTTTCAACAAATTCATTGGCACAGGTTCGCTCAGTTGGCAGCTTTCTGCCCAGATGTTGTTAGCGGTTGTCGTTGGCGGATTTGGCTCTCTCTGGGGGCCTTTTGTCGCTGGTTCCGGCCTGCACATTTTCAAGACACTGCTGATTGGCAGCACCCAACGCTGGCCGATGGTACTGGGGCTACTCTATGTCATATCGGTTGTCTTTTTGCCGGGTGGATTATCATCATTGGTTCCGACCATCAGACAGCGCATGACACGCCAATCTAAAGGGAAAGAGTACGCGCCGTATGGCACAAACAGCAAATAGCAAATATGCACTGTCCATTGAGAATCTGACCGTCCAATTCGGCGGTTTGCTGGCACTCCAAAATGTGGATATTGCGGTGCCAACCGGTTCCCGCTACGGCATTCTGGGGCCGAATGGCGCAGGCAAGACCACGCTGTTCAATGTGATTTCCGGCTTCGTGAAACCGACAAAAGGGCAAGTCTACCTGCACGGCGTAGACATCAGCAAACATCCGCCGCATGAGCGCGTCAAGTATGGTCTGGCACGCACCTTCCAGATTACCACCCTGTTCCCGGAACTGTCGGTTCTGGAAAATATCCTGATGGCGGCGCTGGTTCAATCTGGAACCTCGCGCGTGTTCTGGAAACCGGCGCACAAGGACAAGGTGGCGGTGTCCATTGCAGAGACTCAGTTACACGATTTAGCCCTGATGCACCTTGCTGACAAGACAGTCAATGAATTGGCATATGGTGAACAACGGTTACTCGAAATTGCCGTCGCGCTGGCGTCGAATCCCAGAGTCCTTCTTCTGGACGAGCCCACTGCTGGTCTTTCAACTGCGGAGATTAAAGCCGTTGTTCAGCTCGTCAACAGCCTTCCCAAAGACCTGACGATTGTCATGATTGAGCATGATCTGGATGTCATCTTCGATATATCCGAATACTTGAGCGTGCTTCACGGTGGGCAGGCCATTGCCCATGGGCCAGCGAGTGAGATTCGCCATGATGAGCGTGTAAAGGAAGTGTACCTTGGCGAATCCTAGTTCAATTGCACTGTCAATAGACGCTATCCATGTTCACTATGGTCTGAGCCATGTCCTTCAGGAAACTCAGTTGAGTGTGGCCGAAGGTAGTATCACCGCCATTCTCGGACGCAACGGGGTCGGCAAGACGACTCTCATCAACAGTATCATGGGATTGCTCCCAATCACGTCCGGGCAAATCATGTTGTATCGGGGTGGCAGCACGGTTGATCTGGCCCAACAGCGGGCGGCGGATCGCAAAAAACTAGGTATCGCACTTGTCCCTCAAGGGCGTCGTCTTTTCAGAAGCCTGAGCGTGGAGGAACATCTCAATCTGGTCGATCCGATCAAGGCCATGCCGTATAATCTGCAGGCCATCTATGAGATATTCCCGCGACTTTATGAGCGCCGACGCGCGGGTGCGAGTACACTTTCTGGAGGAGAACAGTCCATGCTCGCCGTCGCTCGAGCGCTTATCCTGAACCCGGATATTCTGCTGATGGATGAACCGACCGAAGGACTCGCGCCTTTACTGGTAGAGGCCATAGGTAGGATTGTCGTAGGCCTGAAAGATGCGGGTCTGACCGTGCTGCTGGTTGAGCAGAAACTCAAATTTGCTCTTAATGTAGCTGACCATATCGCTGTAATGGAACGGGGCAGAATTCTAAACACCTATGCACGGAATCAGATTCAGGATGTTGACGCACTGAGCGAAATCATCCTATCCGGAACAATAACACAATAATTTGGAGAAACCATGCCGTCAGATCAGCCGCAATCCGCTTCACGTTCGGTCGAGCGCAAGACCTTAACCGATCGAGTTTATGAGATTTTGCGGGAAGATATTCTCAATAACCGACTTCCTCCAGATACCCCTATCCAGGAAGCCGTCATTGCCAGGGACCTGGGTGTCAGTCGTGGGCCAGTACGAGAGGCGCTGCAAAAACTCAGCGCCGAGGGCCTGGTTGAAATCATTACCCATCGTGGCGCAGTCGTGACCTCGTTGACGTGGCAGGAGTTCATTGACGCTTATCGGGTACGTGAGGCGTTAGAATCGCTGGCAACCCGGCTTGCCACCCCCAACCTCACCCCGGACGACATCGCTGAACTGGAACAACTCCACGAGGCAATGATCCGCCATGCTGAGGCTGAGGCCGTGGATGCTTTCTTTGCAGCCAACGCCCAATTCCATCACATGCTGGTTGTGAAGTCGAACAACCGGAAACTGATTGAAATGTACTATCCACTGATTGATCAGATGCGACGCTACCGGATGCGTTCACTCACGCTGCGCGGTGGCCTGAGCAAATCCTGCGATGAGCATAAAGCCATTCTGGATGCGATCAAAACGGGCGATGCTGATAAGGCCGCGATTCTGATGAGCGCGCATATCCAGATCCCGCAGCAAATTTTGCAGTCCGAACATGCCGAGGATGAGCTGCAACTCGTCTCGAATAACCGTGAGTAGAGCAGCGTAGCACGTTGTTATAAAAAGGAGAACGTGATGGGCAAAAAACCTGTCTTTGGTGTCAATGTCAATAACCGTGAACCACTCATCGCCAACAGCTACACCCTGAACGACTTGCTGGAACTCTCCACCATGGTTGATGAACTGGGTTTCGACTCAATCTGGGTTGGCGACAGCCTGTTTTCAAAACCCCGCTACGAACCCATGACTCTGATGTCCGCGATTTCACAGCGGATTAAGCAGGCGAGATTAGGTACAGCCTGTCTGGTCACTGCAACCCGCAATCCGCTGTACCTGGCATTGGAATGGGCTACGCTCGATCAACTCACGCATGGACGAACCATCCTGGGAGCCTGCATGGGAAGCCCGGAAGAGGGTGTCAAGCGTGAATACGCTGCGATGGGACTCGACTTTACCCAACGTGCCTCAATTTTCGAGGAAGGTCTGGCTGTGCTACGAGAACTCTGGACCAAAGGGGAGACGAGTTTTCAAGGCGAGCATTTCAATTACGAAAAAGTTGGCTTCTATTCCGGTACTGAAATGGGGCCGCTCATGCCAGTACAGACACCGCCGCCCATGTGGATTGTCAGCAACCCGCGCCTGGTACGCAACACCAGCGACGAAGCGACTACGGGAAAGGTCATCAGTCGCGCCGCAAAACGTATCGCTGATTATGGAGACGGTTGGATGACCTGCTGCCGCGCCGGGCATCCTGAGGAATTTAAGGAACAGCGCGAAGAGGTTTTGAAAGCGATTGAAGAAAGCGGCGGCAATCCCGATGACTTTGTTATGAGCTATCAGGTCACCATGAATATCGCCGACACCCGCGAAGAAGCGCAAAAAGGTATTCAAGCCTATATCAGCGAATACTACCCCGAACTCAGTCAGAAAATGGACATTTCGCAGTGGGGGCCGGTGGGCAACCCGGATGACATCATGGAATGGCTCAGAACCTTTTCTGAAGCTGGCGTGGATTATTTCATTTGCCGGTTTGGGTCATTGGATCAATTTGGACAGGTTGAGCGATTCGCAAAAGAAGTCTTTTCAGAATTCGCATAAATAGAGCAGGAAAAATACAGCAAGGAGTATACCATGACTGATTTACCCGCAGGTCTGCGTAAAGATGCAGAATTAATTCTGGATGTCTGTTTTACTGTTGAATCCGGCGATATTGTCACCATTATCTGCGATAACGCGCATCGTACCGAAGCAGATGCCCTGGCGAAAATTGCCGTAGAACGGGGCGCTTTTCCGGTTATCATGAACAACGAGCAGCAGGTACGCCGAGGATTACAGGACACCCTGTTCCCGATGGATCCCCCACGCAATCTGCACCAGGCAATGGTGACATCAGATGAAGTTATTATTGTGACCAACCTGGAATGGGCCAATCGCTTTGCCCATATCAAAGCTGTCAAAGAAACGGTCAACGCTAATCAAAAAATCGGCTCGATTGAAGATGGAATGGGTTCCTGGGATTTGACCGAAGGAGACATTCACGAAGCGATCAGGCGTGCTCAACATGCCATTGAGGCGCTGAAGGGCAAAAAGCGGATGCGCGTGACCACTGCCCTGGGCACGGATATTACCGTATCTATCGAAGGACGCCCGGCGTTGCAGGTCACACCGATTCGTGAGCGCGGCATGATGATGGGCCCCACCCCACTCTGGGCAGAAGTCGCTTTTGCGGCGGTAGAAGACCAGAGCGAAGGTATTGTGGTGGTAGATGGTGTGATGCTCGGTATCGGGCTGCCGGGACAGGTGAAGAATCCGATTACCTGGACTATGAAAGGTGGTCACGCCGTCAGCATTGAAGGTGGCCCGGAGGCCGACAGACTCAAGCAGGTTATTTCCGGCGTTGAAAATTCCGACATTATCGGCGAATTCGCGTTTGGTGTCAGTGACAAAGCGCCATATGGCACGCCTTCGGAAAAAGGGCGTGCAGGCACAGTCCATTTCGCATTGGGTGATAACCACAATGCTTACCCTGGCGGGCAGAATGTGTGCCGGTTACATCTGGACGGCGTTTGCCTGAAAGCGACCATGCAGATCGTAGATAACGGACAGTACATCCTCAAGGACGGAAAGTGGGTGCTATGAGCAGCCTGGTCGAGAAGATTCAGCTTGAGAATGTCGCCAAAATCGAGCTTCCTGGCGGTTCCTGGAGTCGCATGGTACTCAACAATAAGACCGTCAACGGCAACCAGGGATCGCTGGGGTACTCAATCTTCACGCCCGGCACGGCACTATCACCCGTTGCCCACGAGGTGGAAGAGTTAGCCATTGTGATCGCGGGAACAGGCGAACTCCGGCTAGATGACCAGACCATACCCTACGGCCCTGGAGATGCCTTGTTTATCCCTGCCGGGGTCTGGCACGCCGTAGCGAACACAGGCGACGAGGATGTCATTATGGTCTTTGCTTTTCCTTACCCGGATTATCCAGTTACTGAGCGAAAGTGAGTGTGTCTGATGATCCACCTGCGTACTCAGGTGGCATGGGCCTGCCGGATTCTCGCCATGCATGGACATGCGGATATGACGCTGGGGCACGTGAGTGTACGTGGGCCAGGTGACATCATCTACATCAAGTGCAAGGATTACGGTCTTGATGAGATTACACCCGACAATGTGATCGCGATTGATCTGGATGGCAACAAGGTCAGTGGTCAAGGTGATGTGCATCTGGAATCAGTGCTTCATACCGAAGTGTATCGGGTACGACCGGATGTTAATGCCATTGCCCATACCCATGCTCCGTATGCGACGGCACTCGGCGCGTCGAAGGCCACGTTGTCACTTGTCAATCATGATAGCCTGCTATTTCATGAAGGGTTAGGCTCCTTTGATGAGACCGCCGGTCTCATAACGGACGCGCAATTGGGGCAGGCGGTAGCGCGTGCGCTTGGGGATCGCAAAGCGGTTCTGATGCAAAATCACGGGGTGCTGGTCGTGGGGAAGGATGTCCCCTGGGTGACTTACACGGCACTGACTCTTGAACGTGCCATTCAGATCCAGATGCTCGCCCAGAATCTGGGTGCGCTAGCGCCCTTTCCTGAAGAAACGGCAGCGCGTCTCAGCCGTGAAAAATACCGGGACGACTTCACCGAAGGATATTGGCATTACCTGATTCGCAAGCTGCGGAACGCAGGACTGGCGAACGGGATGCCGGATGACAATACCGGATAGAACCAGACGTGGTGACTCGGCAGAATCGCGTCGTGTTATCAAAAATCACCGTCGTCAATCCTGACGATAAAAAGGAGTGTACATGCTAAAGCCCTTTGTTATTCATGAGCCTCGGACACCACAGGAGGCATCCGAGCTGCTAAATGAATATGGATGGGATGCAACGGCGTATGCTGGTGGCACCGAACTGCTGGTGGTGATGAAAGAGGGGCTTACAAGTTACGCCCACCTCATCAATATCAAAACCATTGACGCGATTGATGCGATCCAGATCATTGACAATGAGGCAGTTTTGCGGGTCGGCGCGGGAGTCACCCATCGCACGATTGAAACGTCGCCAGTGATTGCCAACCATGCCCCGCTGCTGGCCGAAATGGAACGCTCACTTGCCAATGTCCGTGTACGCACGATGGGTACGCTGGTCGGCAACCTGTGTTTTGCTGAACCACATAGTGATCCGGCAGTTGTCTGTATGGCATGGCCCGGTGCGGATTTTGAACTGACTTCTACCGACGGTGTTCGGCGGGTTCCACCTGACGAGTTTTTCATTGATCTGTTTATGACGGCCCGCCAGGAGAATGAGATCATGACCGCCATCCACTTTCCACTGTTACCGAGTGGGATGGGGAGTGCCTACTACAAATTTGTCCTGCTGGAACGCCCTTCTGCAAATGTGGCGGCTTTTGTCTCCGTCACCAATGGCGCGATTACATCCGCCCGGATAGCGGTTGGCAGCGTTGGCCCGGTTCCGTATCGTGCGACCACAGCCGAGAACCTGCTGGTTGGGGAAAAACCCGGCGATGAGCTATACCGGGCCGCAGCGGAAGCAGTCGCATCTGCCGCTGATCCGGTGAGCGACCTCTACGGGTCAGTGGAATACAAACAACAGCTTATTCGTGTCTTGACCCGGCAAGCGCTTCAGCAGGCGTCTGAGCGTGCTATGGGAGTTGAGCAGTTATGAATGCACAGCCTACTTTTAAACTCACGACGACCATCAATGGCAAGCCAGTGGATGCCGAAATTGAACCGCGCACCCTGCTCATTGATTTCCTGAGAGAGTACCTCGGACTGACAGGAACCAAACGCTCCTGTGATATGCAGGTATGTGGTTCATGTACCGTGCTGGTTGATGGAAAACCGGTGAGTTCGTGCAGCACGCTGGCCTACGAGGTGAACGAGCATGAGGTCCTCACGATTGAAGGCTTGGCTCGAAACGGCGAACTGCATCCCGTCCAGCAGGCATTTCTGGATGAATATGGCCTGCAATGCGGTTACTGCACACCCGGCATGGTTCTGACAACTATTGCCCTGCTCGATGAGAATCCGAAACCGGATGATTCTGAAATTAAATCCTTTTTAAGTGGGAATCTGTGCCGGTGTACCGGCTATTTCCCAATCTTGAATGCTGTGCGTCGAGCTTCAGAAAAACTCGCACAGGAGGAAAGTTAGTCCCATGCTCAATCAAAAATATGGTATTGGGGAAAAGGCGCCGCGTGTTGACGGGCCTTCTAAAGTAACGGGTGAAGCCAAATTCACGGCAGACATCCGCCTTGCCAATATGCTCGAAGCCAGAGTACTGCGAAGTCCTTTCCCCTACGCACGAATTCGCAGTATTGACACTTCACAGGCAGAGGCGCTGGACGGGGTCGTTGCGATTCTGACCGGCACGGACATGAGTGATATTGACCCGTACTACGGACATGCCGTTCGTGACCGGCCAATCGTTGCCATTGATGCGGCGCGCTTTGTAGGCGACCCGGTAGCGGTTGTCGCGGCGGAAAACGCTCAAATCGCGGCGGAAGCCCTGGAATTGATCCGGGTTGACTATGAAGAACTGCCCGCCGTGACCACGATTGAAGCCGCTTTGGCCGATGGCGCTGTGCGCGTGCATGATACCGATGCACTCCGGTTAGGCCTGTTTCACGGCCTGGGAGATTTCAGGCCGCACGACAACATCTGCTATGAACATCACATGGCAAAAGGACAGGCCGAAACGGTTTTTGCTGAGGCTGATGTCATTGTTGAGGGTGAATTCCGTTTTCCCGCCGTATACCAATACGCTCTGGAGACCCATGCGGCGACTGCGGTCTGGCACGGCGCGGATCAACTCGAAATGTGGGCGAACTGCCAACATCCGTATCTGGTGCGGGCTGAGTTGGCTGATATGTTTGACCTGCCCAAAGCGAATGTCCGGCTTCATGTACCCTTTATCGGCGGCGGGTTTGGCAGTAAGTCCTACACCCGGATGGAGCCGATTGCGGCGGCGATGGCGCGCAAAGCCGGGCGCCCTGTACGGGTGGTGAATTCTGTCACCGAATCGATGTGGACCAGCCGACGGCATAACATGATCTGCCGGATGCGGACTGCTGCCCGCGCCGACGGGACTTTGCTGGCACGAACAGCGGAAATGTGGCTGGATACCGGCGCTTATGCTGATAACGGGCCACGTGTGGTAGCAACGGCTGCTGATGCAGCCCCGGGGCCTTACCGTTGGACGGCCTACCAGGTAGACGCTTATGGCGTCTACACCCATCGCCCCCCATCGGGGTCATACCGGGCGTTTGGTGCGACCCATCTCGAATGGATTGGAGAAAGCCAGGTTGACCAGGTTGCGCGAAAACTAGGCATGGATCCCTTGGAAATACGGGTAAAAAACCTGCTCAAGCCGGGCGAACCTGTACGCATTCCCGGCAAACCCATGGACGCCGACCTGATTGGCGACATTCGCAAAGTCGCTGAAGGTCTTGAGTGGGATAAACCGCGTCCGCCACGAGTAGGACGCGGCATGGGGATCGGCCTGCTGGCTGCGGGATCACGCCCGGTTTCCACAGCCTTTGCGCGCCTGGAATCCGAGGGCACGGTCACTGTGCTGGTCAGCACCTCAGAACTGGGGCAGGGCGCACGTACCGCCATGAGCCAGATTGTTTCACAGGAATTGTCTATCCCATTATCGCAGGTACGCGTGCCGGATGGCGACACGATGGTCACACCCTATGATCGCTCCACCGGGGCCAGCCGTTCAACTACATTGGCAGGTGGGGCGGTTCATCTGGCCGCGCTGGATCTGAAAGACCAGTTGATTGCTATTGCCGCCGCTAAATGGAATGTTGCTAAATCCGACATCATCCTGCGCGACGGGCGTGCCTGGGTTGGCGACCAATCAGCGACCTTGAGCGAATTACTCTTCTACCACTTTGGCTTTTCCGGCGGTGAGTTATTCGGGCGCGGTATTGTCCGCCCGGAACAGGGACAGGGCACCTATGCTGCTGGCCCGGTCTTCTGGGAAGTCTGTGTAGGAGGGGTTGAGATTGAAGTTGATGAAGAGACAGGACGCATTCATCTTCGCAAGATAGTCAGTGTCGCGGATGTCGGCACGGCGGTTAATCCGGCCATGATTAAGGGCCAGGAGATGGGTGGCGCCGCCCAGGGGCTGGGTAACGCCATCTTCGAAGAAATGGTCTTTTCAGACGGCCAGCTTCTCAACGGGACGATGGCCGACTACCGGGTGCCGAAAATGGACGACATCGCAGATGAATTCGTATCTTACATCGTTCAGAACGAGGATGGGCCGGGGCCTTATGGCCTGAAGGGAGTCGGAGAAGGCATCCTGGCGGCGATGCCGGCAGCGATCGTGAACGCGCTGGCGGATATCGGCATCCATATCAACGAGCTTCCCGCTACACCGGAACGTGTGTGGCGAGCGATTCAGCAATCCAAAAATGTTTAACAGATTACATATCGAGGAAAATCATGACAACTACTCGGATTAAATCGGTTGCGATTATTGGGGCCGGAACGATGGGGCCAGGAATGGCTGCTGTTTTTGCCACCCATGACTATGATACACGCTTGATGGATATCAGCGAAACAGTGATGGAGAAGGCGAAAGCGACCGTCGAGGTGGTATACAACGTACTGCGGAACGAAGGGTTCCTGACTGAAGAACAGATCGCCATCGGACGCCAGAACCTCAAATTTACGATGAGTCAGGCTGAGGCGGTGGCCGGGGTTGATCTGGTGATCGAAGCCATTCCAGAAAAACTTGATCTTAAGCACCATTTTTATAAAGAAGTGGAGACGCAAGTCGGCAAAGACACGATTCTGGCGTCGAACACGTCGGGATTGCCGATCACTGAACTGGCAAAAGTCTGCGAGTATCCCGGACGGGTGATCGGGATGCACTGGTCGAATCCACCCCACATCATCCCCGTGATTGAAATTATCCAGGGTGATGCAACATCGGATGAAGCCCGTGAAATCCTTTGGGAAGTAACACAAGACATTGAGATGGTGCCGGTTCATGTCAAGCGCGATATCGCCGGTTTCATCGAAAATCGTGTGTTGTATGCGGTTATGCGGGAATGCCTGCATCTTTTGGATGAGGGGATCGCCACCGCTGAAGACATTGATACGGTTGTGAAATGGGGCATTGGCTATAAGTTAGCTGTTATTGGCCCAATGGAACTCCTCGATATGGCCGGGCTGGACATCTATCACAGTGTAGCCAGCTACCTGAACGCAGGCCTATCGAACGAGACAGGGGTGAGCGCACGTGTGCAGGAAAAAGTCCAGAGTGGCGAACTAGGACTGAAGACCGGTAAAGGCCTGTTCGACTATGCGCCGGGGTCTATTCCGCCGTTGATGCAAAAGCGTATGAAACGACTGTTGGGTACCAAGAAAATCCTGGCAGACTGGCTCCAGTAAGACAAACAAGAAAAGAGATACAACCTTGACACTCCAGGTAGAGCACGCATTCACAGTCAGTACGCCAATAGATGAGGTCTGGGCATATTTCGCCGATCCGCCCCAGGTTGTACCCTGTCTACCGGGCGCAGAACTGCTGGAAATTATCAATGAGACCACCTATCGAGGCGCGGTCGGGCTGCGGGTTGGGCCGATTGCTGCCCAGTTTCATGGTAAGGCCGAGATTCTGGAAATTGATACTGACCAGCACACGATGCGGTTGCGAGTCGGCGGTGACCAGCAAGGCGCGCCTGGACGTGCAGAGGCGGAGATTCTCTTTTCTCTTTCCCCGGTGGATGATTCTCAGTCTGAGATCAAAATCGTCGCAGACGTTGGCATTTCCGGCAAACTGGCGCAGGTTGGGGGTGGCATGATCCAGAGTGTCTCCAAGTTCATGTTCAATCAGTTCGCGAAATGCATTAGCAAGGCGCTGGAAAAACCGGAATGACCGGCAACTCGTAAGGCGCTTATTCCCAATATATCAGGTCGGTTTCCAAGTATTGTTCCGGCCAAGCAGCATGAGTGGAAGCCGACCAGATATTATCGATTCACCTGATTCCACGCCATACCGGTACTCACCCCAAATGCCCGGCGACTTCCGGGTAGCTGAAGTCGGCTTGATGGGCAATCCAAAAAAGAGTCACCTGCCCGAAGCTAGAGGCATAAATCGCTGTTTGTGGGAACACGTTGATGATTATTTGGTTCAGATTTGTGCCCTCGCCGGAAGGCACACGTATCTCGATTGCCAACAAGGTTACGGCAATCTCGACATGTCATCACTGAAGAAGACCATACGCTCATAGCTAAGCTCATGATGAGCTTCATCTATAACTTTCATAACACTATTGGCACTGTTGAAAGCTACTACCGGGTCGGCATTGACCTGATATAGCCTTGGTATAGCGATTCCGGTAGAAGCTGCCGCCATCAATAACATTCGAGTAGCTTGTTTTGCTGATGCGGAGTTTTTACAAATATGGTATAAAATCTCTAATCTCTGGCATAGTTTGTTAGAGATTTTCGAAAATGCTTTTTCAAAGGGAGTAACAAGCATGAGAAAGTTTTTTGCACTTAGTTTACTGTTCATTCTATTGATTGGTGTCTCAGCAGCGGCGGCACAGGATGGCGGCATGATGACCTCCATCGGTGCGGGCGAAGGTGAGGTATCCATTGTGGCCTGGGCAGGCTATATCGAGCGCGGCGAAACCGACGCGGCGTATGACTGGGTGACCGACTTTGAGGCCGAAACCGGCTGTATGGTCACGGTGAAAGTCGCGGCGACCTCCGATGAAATGGTCGCGCTGATGAACGAAGGCAGCTTCGACCTGGTAACAGCCTCTGGCGACGCCAGCTTGCGCCTGGTCTACGGCAATCGCGTCCAACCCATCAACACCGACCTGATCCCCAGTTGGTCAACAGTGGATGAACGCCTGCAGGACGCACCCTGGTTCGCTGTTGACAAAAATGGCGACGGCACACTGGAACACTACGGCGTCCCCTACCAGTGGGGTTCAAATGTACTGATGTACAACACCGAGGCCTTTGGTGACACCCCGCCAACCAGTTGGAGCGTGGTCTTTGAAGAGCAGACCCTCCCCGACGGCGAATCCAATGCCGGGCGCATCCAGGCTTACGACGGCCCGATCTATGTCGCTGACGCCGCCCTGTACCTGAAGGCGCATAACCCCGAACTGGGCATCACCGACGTGTATTCGCTTGACCAGGATCAATTCAACGCGGCGCTCGACCTGCTGCGGCAGCAGCGCGCACTGGTCGCCCGCTACTGGCATGACGCCTTCATCCAGATTGATGACTTCACCAACGAAGGCATCGTGGCGTCCAGTTCTTGGCCGTTCCAGGTGAACCTCCTGAAGTATGAAGACGCACCCATTGACAGCGTTATCCCCGAAGAAGGAGCCACCGGTTGGGCGGATACCACCATGATGAGTGCCACCGCTGCGCACCCCAACTGCGCGTATATGTGGCTGGAACATTCTCTGAATCCCAAGCTCCAGGGCGACCTGGCGGCGTGGTTCGGTTCAGTACCTTCCGTACCGGCGGCCTGCGATGGCAACGATCTGCTGGGGCCAGAAGGCTGCGCCACCAACGGCATGGGCGATTTCGAGCGCATTGACTTCTGGCGCACCCCCACCGCCACCTGCCAGGACGGGCGTGGTGACATCTGCGTACCGTACTATGAATGGGTATCGGCTTATATTGGCGTCATCGGCGGGCGTTAAAACGCCGCGCCGCAGCAGCACCGGGGCGGGACGGCTGTCGTTCCGCCCCCGACTCGTGCTGGAACACTTCCAGAACATGGATACCACCAGGGCGTTACACCATCCTGATAAAAAGCGTTAAAAGAGAGACGTGAGCAACAGTGCCGCGTCTTTCTTGGATTACAGAACAAGTTAAAGATAGTTTCGAGGGAAATTTTATGAATTACAAGCACTGGATTAATGGCGCATGGGCGGATAGCCTGGACGGGAACACCCGCGCTATCGAAGACCCGGCAACCGGGAGCATCATCGGGCGGGTAGCCGAGGGCAGCGCCGCCGATATTGACCGGGCGGTACAGGCCGCGCACATCGCTTTTTACGATGGCCGCTGGTCGAAACTAACACCGGGCGAACGCTCGGTTGCGATCTGGAAACTGGGTGATTTGCTGGCGGAGCGGGTGGAAGATTTCGCCCGCGCCGAATCAATGAATACCGGGAAACCTTACGGGATTGTCAGCCTGGGCGCGGATATGCCCTTCGGCGTGGATAACCTGCATTTCTTCGCCGCCGCCGCCCGTGATACACACGGTTATTCAGCCGGTGAATACGCCAAAGGTTTCACCTCGATCTACCGCCGCGAGCCGGTGGGCGTAGTCGGGCAGGTCGCGCCCTGGAATTACCCGCTGCTGATGGCGATCTGGAAACTCGGCCCGGCGCTGGCTGCCGGTTGTACCGTCGTCCTCAAACCCGCCCCAACGACCCCGATCACGGCGCTGATGCTGGCTGAACTCGCCAAAGAAGCCGGGATACCGGATGGGGTGGTGAATGTGGTCGCCGGGGGTAACGACGCCGGGCAAGCCCTGGTCGAGCATCCTCTGGTACGGATGGTCAGCCTGACCGGGTCAACCGGCACGGGCAAAAAGATCATGAAAACCGCCGCTGATACGCTCAAGCGCGTTCACCTGGAATTGGGCGGCAAAGCCCCCGTTATCGTTTTTGATGATGCCGATATAGAAGCCGCCGCCACTGCCGCGACGATTGCCTCCACCTTCAACACCGGCCAGGACTGTACCGCCGCAACCCGCGTCTACGTCCACAAGAGCCAGATCAACAACGCGACGGAAGCGATTGTCGAGGCCATGCGGGCGATCAAGATCGGTCTGCCCTTTGAGGACGATGTGTTCATGGGGCCGTTGATCTCCGGCGTGCAGCGGGAGCGCGTGCAGGGCTTTGTAGACCGGGCAAAGGCCGCTGGGGCGAACGTACTGACCGGTGGTTCTGTCCCAACAGGCTTTGACAGCGGTTATTACTTCTCCCCCACCGTGATTACCGGCGCTGACCAGAAATCCGAAATCATCCAGAGTGAGGTTTTCGGCCCGGTGCTGACGATTAACGCCTTTAGCGACGACGCCGAAGCCCTGCACTACGGCAACGATGTGCTGTACGGGTTGGCTGCCTCCCTGTGGACGAAAGATGTTGGCCGGGCGATGCGCATCGCCGCTGACCTGGAATTCGGTACGGTCTGGGTCAATGACCACATCCCGTTGGCCTCCGAAACACCGCACGGCGGGTTCAAACAGTCCGGCTTCGGCAAAGACCTCTCAGCAGAGGCCGTCTCCGATTATAAGATTACCAAGCATGTGATGGTCAGGAACTCATGAACACCATGAATACGCATCGTGAAGTGGCGGTACAATTCACCAATGTGTGCCGCTACTTCGGCGATGTCAAAGCTGTAGATCAGATCAGCCTCGAAGTCTATGATGGCGAGTTCTTCTCGCTTTTGGGGCCGTCCGGGTCGGGCAAGACGACCTGCTTGCGCCTGATCGCCGGGTTCGAGATGCCCACAGCGGGCAGCATCCGACTGTATGGGACGGAAGTTTCCACTATTCCGCCCTATGACCGCGACGTGAACACCGTCTTTCAGGATTACGCGCTGTTCCCCCACATGGACGTGGGGGACAATATCGCCTATGGGCTGATGATCCGTAAAGTGCCGAAAAAAGAGCGCGAGGTACGGGTCAATGAAATGCTGGAACTTGTGCGCCTGCCGGGGATGGCGCGGCGCAAGCCTTCGCAACTCTCCGGCGGGCAGCGGCAGCGGGTCGCCCTGGCACGGGCACTTATCAACCATCCCCGTGTACTGCTGCTGGATGAGCCATTAGGAGCGCTCGACCTCAAGCTGCGCCAGGAAATGCAGATCGAACTCAAGAGCATTCAGGAAAAGGTCGGCATCACCTTTATCTTTGTCACGCATGACCAGGAAGAAGCCCTGACCATGAGTGATCGGGTGGCGGTCTTTAACCGGGGCAAGATCGAACAGGTGGGAGCACCCGCCGAAATCTACGAACGGCCAGCGACCAGTTTCGTGGCTGGGTTCGTGGGGACATCAAATATCCTCAGCGGCGATCTGGCACAGCGGTTGACCGGATCGCCTGACCTCTTCAGTATCCGGCCTGAGAAAATCCGCATGACGCCGGAAGGCAGCGGCGCATCACCTGACCCCGACACCTGCGCGGCGGTAGGCACAATCCGCGACGTGATTTATTTGGGAGTCAGCACGCGCTACCTGGTGGAAGTGGATGGCGGCGGTGATCTGACTGTCGTCCAGCAAAACCTGGATGCCGCGCCCGGTGACGTGGTGGGCGCACGTGGCAGCCGGGTAGCACTGACGTGGCCGCGCAGCACGAACCGCCGCCTGAGCGGTCAGGGAGGCACGCCATGAACCGCAGCGCCCCACGGGGAGAGCCGTCATTCATGCGGCGTCTCTCCACTTTTTTCTACCAGAGGCCCCGCCTGTCGCTGCTGGTGATGCTGGCGCCACCACTGTTATGGCTGGGAATCGTCTATCTGGGGTCGTTATTGGCGCTGCTCGTCCAGAGTTTTTTCTCGATTGATGGCTTCACCGGGCAGGTGGTGCGCGAGTTCACACTGAAAACCTACCAGCAGCTTTTCACCCCGGCCAATACGGACATCATCGTGCGGACGGTGCTGATGGCGGCGGCGGTGACGATTGCCAGCGCAATTATCGCCTTCCCGCTGGCCTACTTCATCGCCCACTACGCCTCGAAGCGCACCAAAGGGATTCTGTATCTGGCGGTGCTGCTGCCGCTGTGGTCAAGCTATCTCGTGCGTGTCTATACCTGGAAGATCATCCTGGCGCAGGAAGGCATTGTGACCTGGTTCTTCAACACCCTGGGACTAAAATCACTGCTGGATGGTATCCTGCAAGTCCCGGTGATCGGCGGGCCATCCCTGTCATTTTCGTTCCTGGGAATGTTCATCGTTTTTGTCTATATCTGGCTGCCCTACATGATTTTGCCGATTATCACCGCGCTGGAACGGGTTCCGCAGTCGTTAATTGACGCCTCCAGCGACCTGGGCGCGAGGCCGGGTTATACCTTCCGCAAAGTGATTTTTCCGCTGGCGTTCCCTGGTCTGGTGGCGGGGTCTATTTTCACCTTTTCGCTCACCCTGGGCGATTACATCATCCCCAACGTGATCGGCAATTCCAGCTACTTTATCGGGGCGGCGGTGCTGGCGCAGCAAGGCACGGCGGGCAATATCCCGCTGGCGGCGGCCTTTACGATGGTTCCGATTGTCATCATGAGCGGGTATCTGCTCCTGGCCCGCAGATTAGGAGCTTTCGATGCGCTCTAAACCGCGTGACCCGAACGCACGGCGTACCCCGATCAGCCTGAAAGTCGCCGCTGGATTTGGCTTGCTGTTCCTGCACTTCCCGCTGGCAATCGTCATCCTGTATGCCTTCACAACAGAGGAAGCCTCGTTTCGTTTCCCCCCGCCCGGCTTAACAACTGAATGGATTGGCGTGCTGTTCAGCCGGAGTGACTTCTGGGATGCTTTCGGGCTGTCGCTGCAAGTCGCCGTCGTAGCCACCGTGATGGCTTTGCTGCTGGGGACGCTCACAGCGGCAGCCATCTACCGGAGTAAGTTCTTCGGGCGCGAGGCGGTGTCGCTACTGGTGATTCTGCCGATTGCGCTGCCGGGTATAGTCACCGGTATCGCGCTGCGCTCCGCAATCAGCCTGGGGGGATTCAGCTTCGGCTATTGGACAATCGTGGTCGGCCACGCGACGTTCTGTATCGTGACCGTCTATAACAACGTTGTCGCCCGGCTGCGGCGCACAGCGCACTCACAGCTTGAGGCGTCTATGGATTTAGGCGCGTCCACGTTCCAGACTTTCCGTTATATCATGCTGCCGAATATCGCAACGGCGCTGCTGGCGGGCGGGATGCTGGCCTTTGCCCTATCGTTTGATGAAGTCATCGTGACAACCTTCACGGCGGGGCAGCAGCAAACGCTGCCGATCTGGATTTTCAGCCAGTTGGTGCGCCCGCGTGACCGCCCGGTAACGAATGTGGCGGCACTGTTTGTCATCATGGTGACATTTATTCCCATTATCTTGGCGCATCGCATGACGAGTGATAGCGCGACCCAGTAGTTTTGTGCGGTGATCTGGTGAATGCGCTGGGGAGAGCGGTCTATGTTCTGGGCCATCCTTCCAGCGTTTCACCAACAGCCGAGGACAGATACCTTTAGGCATGGGGAGTAGCCACCCAGGATCACCGCCAGATGAGGCGGCATCCCAGGCGGATATACGATCATAACAAGGGATCAAGCAAACCAGTTGCCTGTTTCACCACAAGATTTTCTAAAAAATGTTCTGTACAATTTCTCGAAATACCTGTGTGTGAAAATCAATATCGGCTCGGGTCGTATCTGGGGCAATCAGCGCCATATTATGAAAAGGCGTCATGAGAATGCCGCGGTTCAGGCTCGCCAGGTGCATGTAGCGATCCAGTTCCGTGTCGATTGCGGCTGCAGCTTCTCCCCCGTTGCGCGGTGGCTGTTCCCGGAACCAGTATTCGGCACGGCAACCGAGCCGGGTTACATGCCAGGACAGGGCAAACTCATCAATAACCGATTGAACCCCTTCACAAAAACGGTTTGCCAGCGGAATCGTGTGGGCGTAGGCTTCTTCGGTCAGTACATGCTCCAAAGTGGCGCGGATTGCTGCCAATGACAGCGCATTTCCAGCCAATGTGCCTCCGATCCCACTGGTATCAGAAGTAACTTTATTTGTTTTTAATTTGATGCGCTCAGCAACTTGCTTAGAAATCCCATAAACCGCCGCTGGAATACCCCCTGCAATCGGCTTTCCTATTGTAACCAAATCGGGTTCGAGCTGGTGTTCGCGGGTATAGCCGCCGATACCTGCACAAATCGTATGTGTTTCATCAATAATCAATAATGTCCCGGTGCGGCGCGTGATTTCGCGCAGCGCCTCGTGAAAGCCAGCTTGCGGATGCACAATGCCGATATTGGTCATGACCGGTTCGGTCAGAACACAAGCGACATCTTCATTTGCCAGTACGGCTTCCAGGGCGGGAATATCATTAAATTCAACGACATAACTGGTTATATTGGGGTCAACTGCGGGGCCTATATTCCCTCTGCGGACATGTGATTTCCCATCGGTTAAGGTAATAAAACTTTCGTTCACGGTGCCATGATAGCACCAGTTGAAAACCAGGACTTTTGAACGTCCCGTAATATGCCGTGCCAGGCGGAGTGCAAATCGGTTCGCATCGGTTGCTGTGAGGGTGAACTGCCAAAAGGGGAGGCCAAAACGACGTTCTAATTCTTTTCCGACCCACAGGGCATCTTTCGTAGGAAGCATGAAGGTGAGTCCGCGCTGCAACTGTGCAGAAATGGCATTGACAGTCGCCCTTGGTACATGCCCGGCCATAGCACCCGTATCACCCAGACAAAAATCTAAGTAACGCTGCCCATCCATATCTGTGAAATGTGCTCCCTGCGCCGCATCGACAAAAACTGGAAATGGACTCGCCCATCGAATCATCCAGTTCATGGGGACACCAGAAAGCAGATTGTTTTGGGCTTGCTCAAATAGGATACGAGATTGCGGGTGGTTTTCTATAAAGTGCTCATCTTCAGCTTTGAGCGCAGCGTGCAAACGATCACGATTAATTTGGGTCATTAGGTTAGACTCTCTTTCTGAAATTAGAATGGATTGCGAACTGAGAGACGACTTGATAGACCTGTTCGGTAGCATGGAGGTGCAGCGCCATCCAAAAACAACCGAATGGGTATACTGTGTCTCACAACAAAAACTTTACACCAATAGAAGAAAAATCACCCTTTTCTCTCGTTGGATTACCCTGAACCAGACCGCCCCGCTCACATGAGATATATAGCAGGCCGGATGTTGTCCACATTGATTGCGGCCATCATGTATAGTCAGATTCATGAAAATTCCATCTCAAATGGTATGCCTCCTTCCTCTGCATTTCAGTATGATGTACCGGCAAAAATCGAAATAGAATGAGGAATTTATTGCAATTCTTCGCTAATGTGCTCTAATATGCGCCACTCGATAAAAATATTGGATTATCGAGTTATATAGGAGCCTTTCGGCATGAGTAAATTAAGAAACTTGTTCGTGACTTTAGTCGTCCTGGCACTGCTGCTGCCAGTTGCTGCCGGAGCACAGGATCAGCCAACTACATTACGGGTCGGCACGACCTACATCATGGACACCATCAACCCGGCCAATGGTTTCTACGGCTACAATATCCGCCCGCTATGGCAGGATACCCTGGTTGAGTGGGCCGGCGGGCAGGATTTTGAACCCGGACTGGCCGAAAGCTGGAGCGTTTCCGACGATGGGCTGGTCTGGCAGTTCAAAATTCGCGAGGGCGTGACCTACAGCGATGGCGCACCGCTGACCGCCAACGAAGCCGCCTGGAGTCTAAACTGGGTCATTGATAACGAAGTCCCCTCCTTGTCCGGTTACTTGAGCAATGTTGAAACGGTTGAGGCACTGGATGCAACCACGCTGCAAATTACCCTCGACGCCCCCGTACCGGATATGATTAGCTCCAAATTGCTATTCGTGTGGATTGTTGCGCCCCAGGTTTGGGAGAATATCAGCGGGGACGACATCACCACCTATTCAGAATATGACGCGGTACTCGGCTCTGGCCCGTACATCCTGAAGGATTTCCAGGAAGGCGAGTACATGATTATGGACGCCAATCCGAACTACTGGGGCGGCAAACCGCCGGTAGACCGGATTATCTACCAGGAATATGCCAATGATGATGCCATGATCCAGGCGCTCCTGGCCGGGGAAATTGACCTGATTACCACCGTGCCGTTCTCTGGCACGCAGCCCCTACTGGATGCTGCCGATTCGGTCACTGTTTCGGTCAGCGATTACTTCTCGCTGGAAGAACTCATCATCAATTCCAGCCCGGATGGTACCCAACCGGCCAGCCTGAATGACCCGGTTGTCCGCAGCGCGATTTCTCATGCGATTGACAAGCAGCAGATCATCACCATCGCTTACTCAGGATACGCTACTCCGGCAGCCACCTTCCTGGGGCCAGCCTATGGTGACTTCCATAACACGGACATCCAGGATGATGCTTTCGATCTGGCCGAAGCCAATCGCATTCTGGACGAGGCCGGATACCTGGATACCAACAATGATGGCGTGCGTGAATACAGCGATGGTTCTCTCCTGGAATATCGCCTCTATGCCCCGGAGAGTTCCACTTACTATGCACGGGTGATTGAAATCATCTCCAACGACCTGGCGCAGATTGGCATTTCCGCCCCGCCGCAGGTGCTTTCGGATGACACCTTAATCGCCCTCCAACCCGACTATGATAACGACCTGATATACTGGGGCTGGAATTTCGACCCCGATCCGGCTTTTGCGGTGAGCATCTTCACCTGTGCCGAGACGGTTGATGGCGGCTGGAGCGACAGCGGTTACTGCAACCCGGCTTATGACGCCCTGTACGACGCGCAGTCTACCGCCGTTGACCACGAGCAGCGCCGCGACATCATCTGGCAGGCACAGCAAATGATCTTCGATGACAAGCCCTATATCCCGGTGGCCTACTACAACTCGATCAGTGCTTACCGCAGCACCGCGTTCGGCTTCGATTCGAACCTGGCCGCCGAGCCGATCAAGTGGGCGCTGTTCCACGGCTTCAGTATCAAGTAGCGTACCAACACCTCACTTAGATTATCTGGTAGGGGCGCACGGCGGTACGCCCCTACGATTGCTTTTTTGCAGGATAATTGGCTGATGTGTCGGGTTGTGGGTAAAAGAGAGGTTTCACTCGGTTTCGCAGGCAGGAATTAGGTGGGCGGCCAACCGCTCGTGGACTAACATATCATCATGATACGGTTTGACTACCTGGTACGGAAAGTCATCTTTGCAGTCATCACCCTGGCGGTGGTGATTGTGTTCAATTTCTTCCTGTTTCGCATTCTCCCCGGCGACCCGGTGAAGCTGCTGTTTCGCAATCCGCGCCTGACCCAACAGGCGCAGGCGCAGATTCGCGTCCAGTTCGGATTAGATAAACCCATCTGGCTGGACGGAGAAGCGTTACAATCCGGCGACCTGGAAAAGGCCTTCGACAGTCAATTCACGGCCTACTTAAGCAACCTGTTTCAAGGCAACCTGGGTATCTCCTTCGCCACCCGCCAGGATGTAGCGGAAGTACTGGGGAGCGGGTCTGGCGCACCGTGATACTGGTCTTTACGGGTGAAACCCTGGCAATCCTGATCGGCGTCGTGGTCGGGCTGGCGGCAGCCTGGCGGCGGGGAACGCGCCTGGATACAGCGGCGCTGATCCTCGGCCTGCTCACCTGGGCGCTACCGACCTTCTTTCTGGGGATTATCCTGCTGATTCTGGCGCGGGGGGTGCTGCCGAGCGGTGGTATGGTCACACCCGGTTACGCTGAAGAGGGACGCTGGCCTACTGGTTGGATGTCGCCCGGCATCTGATTCTGCCAACGATCACCCTGGCCGTCGTCAGCGCCAGCGGTTACATGCTCATCATGCGCAGCAGCGTGGTCGAAGTGCTGGCGGAAGATTATATCCTGACGGCGAAGGCCAAAGGACTCAGCACGGCCAAAATTCTCCGCGATCACGCCCTGAAAAACGCCATGCTGCCGATGGTCACGATCATCGCGCTGACCCTGGCTATACCGTTGGCGGCGCCATCCAGGTCGAAACCGTGTTTTCCTGGCCGGGCATTGGCCGTCTGATCTACGACTCGGTTGCCAAGCAGGATTACCCGGTGCTGCAAGGGGCGTTCCTGCTGCTGGCGGTTAGCGTGATTCTGGCGAATCTGGCGGCGGACATTCTGTATTCGGTGCTTGACCCCCGTGTGAAGGTCAATTAGAGAGGCCGTGCCATGCTGAAATATATCCGACAATTTCTGCGGCGGCCTGCTGGCCTGATCGGGACGAGTATGCTGGCGGTGGTGGTCATTGCCGCCGTGTTTGCGCCCTGGATCGCCCTTACAATCCGTATGATCGCTTGCAGGTACAGGCTGCGGACATCCTCGCGCCGCCAGACAGCGACCATCTGCTAGGGCCGCGACGACGCTGGCAAAGATGTGTTCAGTCAGTTGATCTACGGGGCGCGGGTGTCACTGCTGGTGGGGTTCACGGCCTCGTTCGTCTCCATGTTCATCGGCACCACCGTCGGCCTGATCTCCGGCTTTTACGGCGGCAAGGTGGATAACTTCCTGATGCGGATTGTGGACTTCCTGCTGGTCATTCCCGACTTGCCCCTGGCGCTGGTGATTATCGCCGTGTGGGGGCGGGGCCTGTGGAAAATCATCTTTGTCATCAGCATTCTGGGGTGGACGTACACGGCGCGATTGGTGCGTTCACAGACGCTCTCGATTAAGGAGCGCCAGTTCGTGTTGCGGGCGCGGGCTATCGGGGCCAGTAACCTGCGGATTATTGTACGTCACGTGCTGCCCCAGGTGATTCCGCTCATCATCGCCCAGGCGGTGCTGGATATTTCGGCGTCCATCCTGGCTGAATCCTCCCTGAGTTTCCTCGGTCTGGGCGACCCGACGCTGGTGACGTGGGGGAATATGCTCAACTTCGCTTTTGAGCGGGCCATCAGCCGTCAGGCGTGGTGGTTTCTGCTGCCGCCCGGCTTCGCCATCCTGTGGGTGAGCATGGCGCTGATCTTGATGGGCAGCACATTGGAGGAAATCGTTAATCCGCGTATCAAATCGCACCACCTGTTCGACCCCCGGCGGATGGTGTCGCTGGTACTGCCGCTGCCGCCGGAACCGCTTGCGCCTGCTAAAGCCACTCCAACCACCCAGGAGGACTCATGACCCCTATCCTAGAGGTGCGCCATCTCTCGATAGACTACCTGGCGAACGACCAACCCCTGCACGCGGTCACGGATGTCAGTTTCAGCCTGGAAAAAGGCCGGTCACTGGCGTTGGTGGGCGAATCCGGCTGTGGCAAAACGACGACCATGCTGGCACTGCTGCGGCTGCTGCCCCAAGAGGGGCGGATTACCAGCGGGCAGATTCTCTACCAGGGAACCGACCTGCTGCGAATTTCCGAAGATCAGATGCGGCAGGTTCGTTGGAATAACATCGCTATTGTATTCCAGGGGGCGATGAATGCCCTGAATCCCGTCCGCAAGGTGAGCAACCAGATCATTGAAGCCCTGCGCCATCACGCGCCCATCAGCCACAAACAGGCACAGATGCGCGTCGGCGAACTGATGGAACTGGTCGGTATCCCCCCGGAACGTGCCAACCAGTTCCCGCACCAGTTCAGCGGCGGGATGCGGCAGCGGGCGATGATTGCGATGGCGCTGGCCTGTAACCCGGATATTCTCATCGCGGACGAACCTACCACCGCCCTGGATGTGATGATTCAGGCGCAGGTGCTGGATTTGCTGCAAAACCTGCAATCGCAGTTGGGTCTGTCCGTCGTGATGGTCACGCATGACCTGGGCGTGGTGGCCGAACTGTGTGATGACGTGCTGGTGATGTATGGCGGGCAGGTAGCCGAGTATGGCAGTGTGGATACCATCTTCAATATGCCACTGCACCCGTATACCCAGCGGTTACTCCAGGCCTTCCCGGATGTTGACCAACCGACGGTATCGCTGGCGTCGATTCCAGGGCATCCGCCACCCCTGAATGCCCTGCCGCCCGGCTGCCGTTTTGAACCGCGCTGTCACCGCCGCAGCCCTTTATGCGCGACAGACAATCCCAGCCCAATCGAACGCTCGCCCGGTCACACCGTCGCCTGCCATCATGCCGAGGAGGGATAACATGCCCCCGGATACCCAGAACGTTGTGCTTCAGGTGAGCAAGCTGCGGAAGCTCTATCCGCTGTCACGCGGGCTGCTGGGGGCAATCCAGCGCAAACCGACCCGGCATGTCCATGCCATTGATGGCGTCAGCTTTACCCTGCGTGCCGGGGAAATCCTGGGACTGGTCGGTGAGTCGGGTTCCGGCAAAACCACCACCGCCATGAGTGTCATGGGGCTGCTCGAACCGACTGAAGGCGACATCCACTTTAACGGCCAGAGCGTGCCGCAGATGGCGCATGGTCGCAACCGTCTGGAATTGCGCCGCCAGGTGCAGATGGTCTTTCAAGACCCGTATGAGGCGCTCAATCCCCGGCAGACCGTGTACAGCATTGTGGCCGAACCGCTGGAGGTTCACCATATCACGACCAACCGGGCCGAAAAGCTGGAACGGGTCAAACAGGCGTTGTCCGACGCCGGACTCAAGCCGCCGGAAAACTTCCTGGAACGCTACCCGGAGGAACTCTCCGGTGGGCAGCGGCAGCGGGTGGTGATCGCGGGGGCGATTGTCCTCAACCCGCGCCTGCTGGTGGCCGATGAGCCGGTATCTATGCTGGATGTCTCGATTCGTGCTGAAATTCTGAATCTGCTGCGCCAGGTGCGTGACGAACTGGGAATCAGCATCCTGTATATCACCCATGACCTGGCAACTGCCGGATTCTTCACGGATCGTATCGCCGTGATGTACCTGGGGCGCATCGTGGAGATCGGCCCGACGACAACGGTGCTTACCAATCCCCAGCACCCCTATACCCGCGCCCTGCTGTCGGTCATCCCGGTGCCGAACCCGCGCCGCCGCCATAAACGCGAGATTCTCCAGGGGGAAATCCCCAACCCGATTGACCTGCCCACTGGCTGCCGCTTCCATCCCCGCTGCCCGGTGGCGGTTGATCGCTGCCAGCAGGTTGATCCGCAACTCCTAACCGTCGGGGCGGAGCATCAGGCCGCCTGTATCCTGGTAGAAGAGCAGACGGGAGTATATGCAGGGTGAGCGCATATACTTTCTCAAGAGAAATTGTTCATGTTGCTCAAGAAAGCACGTTTGGGAGCCACCTTCCCGACTATTTATGAAGGTGGCAGGGCATGAACGAGAACACCCTACTCATGTAATTTGGGGAATAGAAACAAACTGGAATAAGGCTATTTACGTTCGTTACCGCGCTTGAAATTACCCGTGAAACGCGCCATAACCAATTGTTCATCATCATCGGCCAAACCATTGATTTGACGGAGGAACTTCTTCGCTTTTTCCCCGGCTAACGTCGTCACCAATTTGTTGTACCAGTAGATGAATACCCGTTCATCTTTGGTCACTTGATAATCGAAGCCTAAATTGATGCCGGTCTCGTCTTGGCTATTTTCGTCTAGTGTCATCTTTGACTAACCCGTGAAATGCTCATGTTCGATTTCAGATGGTCGTTTCCAGATTGTCTGGAAATAACTATTCTTAGGATACAAAAGGTTTATGTATTCTGCCATTAGCCAACTCCTGGTCGGGATTTACCCTGGGTATATGGAGGGGTTTGGCACCAATGACATGGCCGTTTTGCCGGATACTGCATACGGTTGATCTTCGCGTACCCCACTACATTCATATCTTGCTGCAAATGCGAGTATCATAGAGTTATATTTAGCTACTTATGAGGACAGGCTATGAGACGGATGATAGTCATCATATTGTGGTTATTGGCAGGAATGCTCCCCGATATCGCAGCCCAATCCACCCCCGAAACGGCCCAGGCCGATGCGAACACCAATGCACCTTCGGTGACGGTGCGGGTGCTGTATGAAAGCGCCTTCGTTCGGGAACTGCCATCCGAAGAGTCTGAAGCGACAGCCAGCGTCTTTGAGAATGACATTCTGGAAGCGATTGGCCGGAATGCCGATGGCATGTGGATACAGGTGCGGCGTCCCGGACGCGAGATCAGCCTCGGTTGGATTGCGCGGCGGCTCGTGGTCATCAATTTTGATCTGACCACGCTGCCTCTCACAGATAACACAACCGGGGTCGTTGGTGAAAACCCGATTATTGATACCGGTTACGCCATTTTCGTCCTGACCGAAGCCAACCTGCGCGATGGCGCCAGTGCCAACGCCAACACGATTATGACTGTGCCGGTAATGGTCATCGTCCCGGCGCTCGAACGCACACCGGATACCCTCTGGATTAAAGTCAATTATCTGGGGACGGTGGGGTGGATCAGCGCGTTCAATTTCAACAGCGCGATTGACCTGAGCGTGCTGCCGATTGCCCCGGAAACCCAGGCCGCGCTCGCCAATGTCGAAATCATCCCGCCCGAAGTGCAGTTAGCCCAGGCCTATCGCCTGCGGGACTACACGCAGCCGCTCTATGACACCAGCCAGGTGGTGATCGAATTTTGGGGTCAACTGCTGCAAGGGGAAATCCGCCGCTGCGAGCCACCTGCCGGGAACTACACGCTGATGAACATCACACCGCGCGATGTGGTCGAACTGCCGGAACTGCGCCGTGCCTCACGGCTGTTACCGGTTGCCATCCGTGACCTGAACGCCTCGATTGCCACGATGCAGCGCTGCGGGGTCTACACGCCCGACGAACTGAGCCGCGCTTACGCCCAGGCGATTAATGCCGGAAACATTTTCAGTTCGACCTTGAGTCAGTTAGCCAGTGTGGAAGCCCTCCTGCTGCCGCAGCTAGGCGGGTAGTCGAAAGGGCGCAGTAATGCAATTTCGCAATTCAATGCGGAGAAAATTGGGCGACCACGCCGGGTTGCCCCTACAGAATCCCCCTGAATGAGGGGAATGTAGGGGCGCAATACATTGCGCCCGCGTATTCCGAACACCGTGCTAATTTCTCAAAACGCATTATCATGCCTCTACAATTCCTGCCGCTCTGCATGGTTCTCAAAAAACGGAACGGGTTATTCGTTACCCCCTTCAATTGCTCGTACTTGGGTCCCGTCTGGCGATGGGTCGCAGCATCACATCCAGGAAGCGCAGTTCGGTTTCAGCCTGTTTCACGGCTGCCAGGCTCTCGGCAATGATTGCTGCGGAAGCAGTGCGTCCGGTTAAGGGTTGGGCGCACACGTTTTCAAAATTCGCAATGGCAGTGTTGATGTTCGCCACCGCCGATTGCAGCACCGTGAGCGGTGACTGCATCACCGGCACCTGAGCCAGGTCGTGGGCGTTGGTCAGACGTTCACTCAGCACGATCTGGGCCGGAATGTCGTTACACGTCGCGGCATAGCCCCCGTCCAAATCCTGCCAGCGTTGCCTGATGGTGTACAGACTGTTCCAGGTGGTGTTGCGCTCACGCGACAGGGCGTAATAGACCCGCCCGAAGGCGAACAGGTAACTGCCACTCCACACATTATAGGTACTGACAGGAACACCCCGTTCCCAGGTCGGTATCCAGTAATAATGATCATTCAGTTCAAACTGTACCCAGAAATACCCGCTGGCGGCTGAACCAATCCGCCCGGTCATCTCAGCTGTTGTCGGTTCGTTCACCACGCCCTGTACCGGGTGGGCAAAGTCACCGAGGGTCTCATAGAAAGGTGTTTCCGGGCCAAGCCCCACCAGCGGGCCGGATATGCGCCCTGTCGCTATGGTCGGGATACCATCCACCGGCAGGAGCAGCAAATTCCCTGACCAGACGAGATAATTTGCTGACAGCCAGCCATAGGTCACACCGTCAATGGTGGCCTCGTCACTGGCACCGGGAGGCAGTGGTTCTTCATAGGCGACCTGTAACCAGCCATAGTAGACGGTACGCCCCACCGCGCGCAAAGTCGTGCCGGGGGGGAGGACGACGATCCGTTCCCAATGCTGCCCCGGCCCCAGCCGCAGCGAGAGATTATCCTGAGTCGTCACCCAGACATTATCCTGGGCCTGGACACTGGTCGTCACCAACAAGATCAATAGGCACAGCAGCGTAAGTTTTCTCATTCGTAATTCTCCGCAACCCAGAACATGGAGTCACTGGTGCCAGTCGTAACATCCACCATCGCGCCGGTTTCAATATCCAGCACCAATAAGTGCTGCCCGACCCCTTCAGCGGATTCGTCTTTGGGCAGCGGCGCCCGCAGTGCCACATAGCGGCCATCGGTTGACCAGGTGAAGCTCCCCTGGTAGAGCCGCGCCCCGGTTTCCGGGATGCAGTACTCGCGCACCAGGCCGGTCTGCGAATCCCACAGTTGCAGCGGATACGCCCGACTATCAATAGCGCCAATGCGGTAGCGTCCGTCCAGCGACCATACCCCACCGGTATATGATGGGAGCTCGTTTGCCGCGTAGCTGTCGGCGCTCACACTCTCCAGGCGGATCTGATTCCACACAGGAATCCGGTTATTACGTCGGAAATAGCTGTAGAACAGGCGCGTGCCGAGCGCATCCTGCGAGAAAGACACGTCCGGCTGGCGGGCGAACATGACCCAATCGTGATTCGCCAGATTGTAGAGATAGTATTGATAGATCAACCCCGTACCGGTACTGAACGGAATCCGCGCCACCACCCACTCCGAAGCGGTGATCTCATAGGCGCGTTCAGCCACGATGTTATTGATGACAATATCCTCAATCGGGAACGGGTCAGGGTCGGGGAACACCCCCAGAATATCGCGGTTGATGTAGGTATGGCGATAGCCCCGGTCATCATACCCGGTGGTTTGCCATTGCAGGGTGTTGCCATTCCACCAACTCAGATTCGTGCGGTAGAGGAAGGGGTAATCCTGCACACCGTCCTCTAAATCCTTCGAATTCCACAGGCCGCGCGAGTCCGTTCCGTCCGGGCGAACCACATACGTGGTGTCCAGCGTGTTTCCTAGAATCCACTGGTTATCCGGCGAAAAACTGCAATCCACGCCGACGAAGCACTGTGGCAGCGTTTCGTCCGGGAAGCGCGCGCCGGTAATCGGGTTGACCCGCCACAGCACCTCGCCCTGAATTTGCGTGGCGATAGTGCCGCTTGGCGTCCAGCCATCCGGCAGATTATCTGGGGTATACAGCGTTTCCGATGGGCATAGTCGTTCCGTCTCGCCACTGTGTTCGAGTTGCAACGGGTCGGGTAAGGGCATCGCTGTCGGCGCGGGCGTGGGTGTCAGCGTCGGGCGCGGTGTACCGACATAATTAAACTGCGGGGTGGCGGAAGGCTGCGGATAAACCCAATTCCGCGACTCCTGCAGGGCGACTGCCGTCGCGGTCACATTGACCATAATCGCTTCGTAGCCGTCAATAATGCGGTAGACGATCAGTTCGCCGGGCAGGTTCGAGGTAGCGATCAGGCTGCCATCGGTGCTGAGAACCACCTGACCGGGTGAACGGTCATACTGCTTCTGGAAGGCCTCAATCACCGGCTGAATCGGACGCCCGACTCGCTCTTCCGGTTCAAACGCGCCCGTTGAGCGTTCCCCGGTGGTCGCGTCCACGAACATCGTCTGGGTATAGGACTGCTGACTGTCACCGGGACGATACAGCGGCAGCCGGGGGTCGCCAAGTCCCTCACAGACAATCGCTTCCATCTCGTCGCGCTGCGCCTGGTCTAATCCGGCCACCATGTCATTCCAGATGGGGACATACGCATCAAGGTTATTGGCGTAAGCGATGGTCAGGCAGACCGGCACACCGGGAATCACGATGGGCGTGACCGTCATGGGCAGCAGCGTCGCCGTCGGCACGAGCAGTTGTTCCGCCTGCGTGACGGTCTGGGGCTGTTCCCGGCAGATCAGCGTCGCCAGATTGTTCAGTTGGTCGTTACGCAGGTAGTAGAGGCGGTTTTCCCAGAGCAGCCCCCACTCATCCAGTTTTTCCGGGAAAGTGTCCACGATGCACTGGGGCAGCCGGGAGCGGTCATAGTCCACCCCATAAACGCGGGCGGGCTGCTCCCCGTCAAAACCGGTTCCGGTGATATAGACCTTGTTTTCATCCACCCAGCCATAACTGCGGCGCTCAGGTGGCGGCAGGTCATCGCCCGCAATATGCCATACCAAACCACTTTCCAGGCTGTACAGCGCCAGTTGATTGCCGGGGGTATAGTCTCCATACGGGTTGACGGTGTATTCCACCAGAAACTGTGTCCAGGCGCGGTTCGGATAGATTGCGCCCACACTTGAGCCGGGGATGTTGTCAAACAGCACCGAGGCAACCGCAGTTCTCCCATTATTCAGGTCAATAATCTCCACCCCGGTTTGCTCTGGCCGGGTACTGGACGTGATACGGGAAAGCCAGCGGTAGCCATCCTGGGAGACAGCGATGCGACTCCCGTGCAGGGGCATCACTACCCGCCGCGTGACTTCACGAGTCGCGGTATCCCACACGCGCCATTCATTACCGCTGCGCGTCACAATGCTCTGGTTATCCGGCGCGATGAAAAAATCCTCAAAGCGGCGGGAATACGTCAGGTCTTCCACAATGACCGCGTTCGTCTGGGCGTCGTACCGCTGAAAATCACTCACCAGAACGTCCCCGGTGCGATCAAAAGCCAGCACCCGGTTTTTGCGGACACGGCTATACGAGCCAATGCCCCGTAAGGACGGTACCAGCGAACGCAATTCCTGCCCGGTATTCAGGTCATAGGTGATGATGCGCTCGTTATCACCGGGGAACAGCCGCAAGACCAGTTCATCTTCATTCGGGCTGAGGATAATCTGCTGTGCGCCGCTGCTCGTCAACCGGAAATAACCGAATTTGGTGCTTTCGTTATAGATGAACACCAACGTGCGGATATTATCCCCCTGCGAGATGGGCGGCACGATCAGATCAATCAGCGTGACACTGAGCCGCCCGCTGCCGTAATTCTGATAGGGGTAAATCGGCAGGAACACATTCGTAAGGTCGTTCGTGCCTTCCCCGATACGCCGTGCCTGTTGGCTCAACTGAATGCCCCCCAACAGTTCGAGGTCACTTTCGGTTAAGGGTTGTTCCAGCGGAATTTCAGTGAGGACGCCGCGTTGGGTATCGGCCTGCACAATGGTGTTGGTGTTGTTCGGCTGGAAGTAAATCTGGTTATCCCGCGCGCTGAACTGAATATTCATCGGGTCGTTTTCGTAGCGGTCAGTCGGGATTTCAAACACCACGTCGAGCGTATCCGCATCCAGCACCTGAATACGTCCGGGCAGGGCGGCGACCAGCCGGTTATCGGGGGCGATTACCAAACCATTGCGATAGTCAAAAAACTGCCAGGCCTCAGCGCGTCCGGGGAAGCTTGATGTGTTGATGCCAAGTGCGCTGGGGATATGCCAGACCCAGGGTACGGTGATCGTCTGGTTTTCATAGATGCGGATCGAGCGCGGCGCGGGGTAAACCCCCTCAAAAATGAGCAGGGAATCATCCCGGCTGAAGGTAATCGGCGCTTCAATCCGTTTCGGTTGTCCGAGTTCGGTCAGGCGTGCCACCTGCTGCCCGGTCTGGGTGTCCCAGAGTTCGATGCGCTGGTCAATCGCAATCGCCAGCAGCGTACCGTCATGACTAAACGCAAAATCGGAGTAGTTGCCTGATTCGTAGATGACGGACTGTGTGGTGAAGGTCGGCGCATCCATCAGGATCATGCGGTTGTAAGCATCCACCACCAGATACTGATCCATTGGGGCGTTGTACAGCATGTTGCGCGGCACCGCGCGGCCAATTTCGTTGACGAGTTCAAACGTCATCGGCCTTTCAGTGATGTCGGTGGTCGCAGGCGTCGTCTGCGCCAGCACCAGGCTGATTGTCCCTGACAAAAGGGTGATAATGACAAAAACGCCGAACAATCTTTTCATGAATCATCCCCCGGCACCTGTTCAATAGTTACATCAACAGTAACATACTTTTACTACGCTTTTCTGACGCCAACCCTGCGCTTAGTAAATGCCTGCCTGATGTTTTGTATAATCATAACAAGGGTTCATTTTTTGGACGAATAAAAGGATGAGCGATGCGCTTACCACTAGCGATCCTGTTGTTATTCGGAATGATCTGCCTACCGGTCTCCGCCCAGGACTGCACGCCTGCCAGCGGTGAACCGATCACATTGGGTGCTGTTTTCCCACAGGGATTCTTACTGCTGGACGACAGCAACCGGGCTTATAACGCCGTCCTCGCAATGACCGAGGTGTTTAATCAATGCAGCCAGGGATTACCGCCGGTTCAGTGGCAGCTTGAAACAGCCACTACCTATGATGATGCGGTGGCAGCGGTGGAAACATTCAGCGCCAGCGGCCTACCGTTGGTGATTGGCAGCGGGATGGAGAGTATCAGTAACGGGCTGAATGACGGCGCGGCACAATACGAGATCGTCTTTTGGGATGTCACCGAGCGCCCACGTCAGACTCCCTCAGAATGGTCGTTTGCCTTACGTCCGGGTGACGCCGACCTGGGTGATCGCACGGCACAGTATATCCAGACGGATGTGGTGAACACCGTCCTGAGCGCCCCTTTGCGGTTAGCCCTGGTCGTGGAAGATACTGCCCATGCCCGGAATATCGCGGATGCCGTGCGTGAGCAACTCGGCGAAGCCATTGTGATAGACGAGACGACACAAAACCCCGCCGCGCTGGCCGTCCAAATCCGCGAAGCGCACGCCAACGTCCTCCTGGTGATTAGTATCAGCCAGGATGCGACTCGTTTATGGTTTGCCATGCGACAGGCGGACGCGAATGTGGATGCCTGGATGTTTTTGGCGCAGGAGCAATTGGCGCTGACCTACCGCTATGTGGATGACACCGATACCGCCGGGGTGCTGATTGTCGGATCACAACATTTTGCGGTGGATGGAATCGCGCAGGCACTCCCCCCGCAGATTTACGCGGCATTTCTGGAGCAGTATCATCACCTGACGGATGATGAACCGGATACCGAAGTGCTGAGTACCGCTGTCGGCACTTATAAACTATTGTTTTCTGTCCTGCCCCAGGCGGCTCCCGACATAACGAGCGAAAGCATTCGGGCGGCGTTACAGAACACCTCAGATACAGAGGCGTTCAATCTGGGGGACGCGCTCCCGCTGGTGGTGCTTCAGCAGCAGGACGGCTATTGCCTGCTCGCGCCGGTCAACTTCGCTACCTGCGCCGCGCCAATGCAGCCGTTCCCAACCTGGCGGCAGCGTGTATTGAATAATCGGTGATAATGAAGTGTATAAGCGTCAACAAGTCTCCCGCCCGGAGGAGGAGAAAACCACCCATGCGGATTATTGTAGCGATCATCATGTGTTTATGTTTCAGTCTACCGGTCATAGCACAGGCTCCGGGCGACCCTCTCGCCGCCGAAGAAGGGGAAGTCATCACTGGCATCGTGGCCTTTGAAGGCGCAGTCATTTATGTCGGGCCGGACTTCGCCTATCGGATTGTTGGCGAACTCCCGCTCAACGGTTCGGTCACGGTCATCGGGCGACGCGGTGACTTTATCCGTAGCTGGAATGGGCAACAGTGGCTCGAAATTGCGTTTGACGATGGGTCAGCGTGGGTTTATGCGCGGCTGATTCGGACGAGCGTACCGTTCAATTCGATCCCGCCCACCGGACGCCCCTTACCCCGTAACCGCGACGGGCGCGTGCCGGATACGTTCGACCTGAGTGAAAATATTTGTGACACCTGGGGCGGGACGTTCACACAGTCCGGCAGCGTGCTGTCCCGCGACACGGACATTGTGGTAACCTACCCGGAAATGCCCGGCGCGAATGTCTACAGTGTCGTGGTCATTGCGCCCAGCGGCTCACGAACCGCCTTTGATAGTGAAACCACTACCGCGACCATCCTGGATAGCAAGCTGCGGAGTGTGCGCGAATATGGGGAATATACGTGGCGGGTCGCGCCCTATTGGACGTATTCCAGCAGCCGGTATGGCTGGCAGCAGCTTTGCTTATTGCAGACCGGCGGCACGTTTAACCGTCCGCGCCCGTGACCGGGTTACGCTGAACGTCTTATGTGACATAACGTCATGATAAGCGGTGCAAGGCGCACACCAGGGAAGCGGGTTTTCAGCGATCAGTTCTCAGTTTTCAACTTTGCAATAGGCATTTTCTGACTACTGATGACTGAAAACTGACGACTCGCCCCTCTTTGTCGAGGGGACTCAATCCTGATTCATATCACATAAAGCGCACTGAGCTTACTCAATCAGCCGCCCCTGCATCTCACCGGGTACGGGCTGTCCCAGCCGGTGGAGCAGCGTCGGCGCGATGTCCATCAACTGGTGGCCGGAAACCCGCCCCCTACCCGATTCGCGCGGGTCGTACAGGATAAACATCCCGTTGACCGCGTGGTTGGCGTCATCCGGCCCGGTATCATTTTCCAGCGTATAGTGGCGACCATGCCCCAGCGTCCCCACTGAACGCCAATGCAGATTGCCGAAGTACGCCATCAGGTCGGGCGCGACATTCCGCACCTGCTGGTAGATCGCTTCCGGTTGGAACACCTGCGTCGCCAACGGTTCGCCCTCCGGCCCCGGAATCGCCCTTAGCGCTGCCGTCAGTTCCTCGCGCACCGCCGGGTACTGTTCCGGCGGAATAATGCCTTCCGGTTCACGCCCGGCCACGTTCAGGAACACCCGCCCATAGTAGCCGCCACTCCCCCAGGCACGGGTGCGCGACCAATCCACTTCAACATCCTCAAACTTCGTCAGTTTACCCTCTGGCGGTGGCGTCTTGAACGCCAGCCAACCGTTCTGCCACAGCCACTCGTTGATACAGATTCCGCCATCCATCCGCGAGACGCCATGATCGCTCACCACCAGCACGGCGGTATCATCGTCTATTAGATTCAGCAGGTCGCCAATCGTGCTATCCACCATCTTGTAATAGTCACGGATGACGTTTTTAAGCGGGCTGTGGGGGTCATGCAGCCGGTGCTGTGGGTCATGGAAGCGCCAGAAGCCGTGATGCAGCCGGTCTACCCCGATATTGACGTGCATGAAAAAGTCCCAGGGTTTCTGTTTCAGGGCATGGCGCACCAGTTTGTACTGAATTTCCGTCATATCATACAGACGGCGCAGTAACCCGGTTTTGTCGTTGGTGCGGAAGCCCTTCACGTCAAACTGATAATCCGGCGTAACCTGTAAGACCTCTTGCTTGAAGATCGCCGGGTAGGTGAAGGCGCTTTCCGTCCCCGGCGTCAGGAAATCCGTGACGAGATGGCCGTTCACCGGGCGTGGCGGGTAGGTCTGCGGCACGCCGATCACCACCGACTGTTTCCCGGCTTCGCTCAGATAGTCCCACACCCGCTTGACTTTGACCGCCGACCCGTTGGCGATCATCATATTGTCATAGGAATGGTCGGCGCGGTTACGAAACCCGTAGATTCCCAGGACGCCGGGGTCATGGCTGCTCATCATGCTCGACCAGGCCGGGATGGTGATACACGGGATGCTCGACGCCAGTTCGCCCCATGTCCCGCTCTGTGTCAACCGGGTGAGTGCGGGCAAATCGTCCCGAAATTCGTCAAAAATCAACTGTGGACTGGCGCAATCCAGCCCAAGCACCATCACGCGCCGAGGCTTCCTGCGGCCTTTGAAGAGATTGTGCATTCTCAGATAATCCGTTGTCCAAATAAGCTGGCGGTCAGGTCAACGGCCATCTGCCCGGTACAGTTGCCCTGGTCGAGAATCGGGTTGACTTCCACCAGGTCAAGCGAACAGACACGACCATCGTCAGCCAGCATTTCCATTAAAAGATGCGCCTCGCGGTAAGTGAGGCCGCCGGGAACAGCCGTCCCGACACCGGGGGCGACACTGGGATCGAGTGAATCCATGTCAAAACTGACGTGAATATGATCCACATTCCCCAGGATGCGCAGCGTGGCATGAACCACATCCGCCATGCCAACCTTATCAATGTCGCTCATCGTGATGACTTTGATCCCCGTTCGCCGGATCGCTTCGCGCTCTTCATCATCCAGGTCACGGATGCCGATCATCACGATCTGATCCGGGCGCAAGCGGTGTTCCCCCACGACCAGCGGCGGCGGACATAACCCCATCAGCGCCGCCACCACCATACCATGCACGTTGCCGGACGGCGTGGTTTCCGGCGTGTTAAAATCCCCGTGCGCGTCTACCCATACCACCCCCAGCGACCCGCGTTCCAGGGCGGCGGAAATCGTCCCGATTGCCATGCTGTGGTCGCCCCCCATGAAAATCGCCGCATCGCCCGACTGGATGGTTTCCAGCATCCGATCATGAACATCGTGGGCAACCGCCGCAATCGCATTGGCGTGATGGGCGCGTTCTTCGCCCGGCAGCAAATCCACTTCCTCCATGCCCCGCACATGAATATTGCCCTTGTCCACCACGGTTAGCCCTAACCGCTGGAGACGGCTCTGCAACCCGGCATACCGGATCGCGCTCGGCCCCATGTCCACGCCGCGCCGGTTCTGCCCCAAGTCCATCGGCACGCCGTACAATCGCACCTGTTGAAAAGGTGTTTTCTTAGCCTGGCTCACTGGTTTTTCTCCTGTATTGAATGCATTTGACTGTCACCGGGTCAGGGGATTATAGGACGTGGCGGCAGCGCTGGAAAGCCTGATCTATTCCGGCAGGATACCCAGGGCGGCCTGATGAAAACCGACGACTCGCCGTACAAATTCCTCCGGTGCGACGGTCAGATACCCGCCATGTGTTGCGCCTTCGACCACCCACAGTTCCGCCGGGACGCCGGATTCCTGGGCACGCGCCAGCATCAGCCGCGCACCAGGGAGCGATACCTCCAGGCTGCCATAGACCAGCAACACCGGGCGGTTTCCAATCTGCCGGATCGCATTGATCGGACTCAGGTCTTCGATATTTCCCCCGGTGAACAGGCGATATGCACCGATTGCGGCGAAGCGATAGAGCCGGTCAAAATACGTGCCTTCGCCCAGCGAACCGAGCAGCGCGGCGTAATCATGATAGCCGCCTTCCGCCGAAACCGAGCGGATTTCCGGCAGGCGGGGCATCGCCATCAGGCTGGTCGCTCCGGCAGAAGAAAACCCGTGCAGACCAACTCGTGCCGGGTCTACATCCGGGCGGGTGAGCAGGTAGCGGTAGGCCGCCATTACATCATCCACTTCCTGGTAGCCCAGCGAAATCCACCCCTGCGATGTACACACCCGCGACTCGAACGTCAGCACGTTGAATCCTGCCTGATTAAAAACGCGGGCATAATGCAGACTCGAACCTCGACCACCACTGAAAGCCGGGGGAATCATGATGGTCGCGCCGTTCGTACCGGGGATGAAATACCCCTCAATTTCCAGGTTGTGGGTGGAAGAAAAGGTAATAGATTCAAAGTGGGGGTTAAAATCCCCCGGATTGCCGCCGGGGGAGCAAGGCGGGTGGGTCAGGCCATACATGCTGGCAGCGCCCAGTGCCAGTGGGAGCAGTACCAGCGCCCCCAGCAATGCCACCACAAACAGCCGCGCCAACCGCAGCCAGTAGCGGTGCGAGCGCCGCGGCGGGGTCTTAGCGATCATTCCCCTACATTACTGAAGCGTCTGCCGATGGACACCAGGATAATACTGAAGCCATACAGCACCAGCAGCGGCCCCATCACCAGCATCATGTTCACCGGGTCAATCGTTGGTGTAATTGCCGCCGCCGCCACTGCCGCCCCAATGATCGCAATACGCCAGTTCTTGATGAGCGCACGCGGGCCGATAAACCCCAGCAGCGCCACCACAAAGAAAACCAGCGGCGTTTCAAAAGCCACGCCCATCCAGAACAGCAGCGCGGTTACAAAACCCAGGTAGAGGTCAGCAGTCCACTCCGCGACAAAAAGGTCCGGTTGGAAATTTTGCAGGAAGCCCAATGCCGGGGGAATCAGGATAAACCAGGCAAAGCCGACCCCAATTAGAAAGAGCAGCGTGATAAAAGGCAGTGAGGTCATCAGCCAGCGGGTTTCCTTACGCGTCAACCCCGGCAGGATAAACATCAGCAGCTGATAAGTAATAATGGGGATCGCAATAATCGCACCGAGCATGAGCGCCACGCGGAAATAGGATACCACACCGCCCGTTGGCCCCAGCACGATGAAGCGATCACCATAGGGCTGCTGTAAATATTGCAACACCGGCACCGCCACAATCATCCCGCCAACCGTACCAATCACCAGCGCGATAACCGCTTTGAACAAACGCTCACGCAGTTCATCCAGGTGATCCCAGAACGACATATGCGCGTGCTGACCGTCATCAGGATTCGGGTCGGGGTCGGGCAGCTGGGGGGGCGGTGCGGACCGCCGGAGGGATTTTAGTCTTGAAACCATGATTTTGCTTTAATCCTCTTTATCCTTGGGATTCGACCACGTCCCCAAATTGGAATCTACTTGACTGCCGTTGCCCTTTGACCATGAACCCAGGTCAGGTTGTTCGGCGGGCTTGCTATTTGTCTCTGCCGGAGTAGATCGGGTCACTTTGGATTGATAAGTAGGTCGCCCGTTCTCTTTGGGAATAGCGGCGGCGGCTTTGGTTTCTTCCAGCACTTCATCCAAGGGTCGCGTGATCGGATTCGTTAGCTTCTGGGCTTCGCGGTTCAGGCTTTGTCGGGTGGGGATGTCACGCGGCACCTGTATATCCATCCCAGCTTCATCGAATTCCTTCTGCAGCATCGCGGCGGCTTCTTCCCACATCCGGCGCATTTTGGAAACGTAAGTCCCCAGGATATACGACCAATGGATCATGCGCTTTGGCCCGGCCACCACGATCATAATCAAAAAAATAGCGAGAAACTCCGCGCCGCCCACACCCAGAATGTTCATTTGTACTTACTCCGACTTCTCATCCGGCGGTACTGGTGGCGAGAGCAGCTTCCAGGCTTCACGGCTGTTTTCTGCTATCGCCGCCAGGACGCCGTTCACAAAACGCATCGTGCCTTCGGCTCCAAACAGTTTCGCCAGTTCAACCGCTTCAGCGATCACCACATTCACGACCTGAGAACGGAAGAACAGTTCATAAATTGCCATACGCAGGATATTACGATCGACGATAGCCATTTGTTCCGGCGGCCATTCCGGGGCAAAGTGGTGGATGGTGATATCCAGGCGTTCACGGTGTTCGATCACACCCAGGACAATCTGACGTAAGTGGCGGGCAGAACGCTTACTGAGTTCCTGCTCTGCTTGACGGGTTTCGAGTACCGTCCCCACGCCATGCCCGCTCACATCAATTTCGTACAAGACTTGCAGCGCCACTCGGCGAGCCGTGCTGCGCTCGGTCAAAGCCGGGTCATGCTCGACAACCTCGGTTTTTTCCACGTCATCCATGTTAAAATCAGGGAAAAGATTCACGGTTTACCGTTCTCGTGCGGTCTATGAGTGTACTAACCAGATTTTCCCCCTGAGTCTACAATACTTTTAGGGGTTTGCCTATGGAAGCACCATGAACAATACCTCAGAAATGCGATGTTTTCCAATTTTCGGAAAGGGTAAACTGGAATTGATGATTTCTGCGGACGAATAGCCCGATCTGTTTAGTTGGATTTTCATCTGTAGGAGCAGGGTCTGCCCTGTCCACTGACCATTAAACGTTATTTTCAGCAGAGAAAAAGCATAAAGGCGAGACACATGCCACAGATTGAAACGACACAAGGAAGTATTTGGTATGCCGACCATCGTGATCCGACGGCGCACCGGCCTGTCACGGTGATGATTCACGGCGCGGGCGGGACCCACCTGGATTGGCCGGCAGAACTGCGGCGGCTACCAGAGGCCAATGCGATTATCCCTGACCTGCCGGGGCACGGCAAAAGTCCCGGTTCAGGACACCAGAGCGTTGCCGCCTATACCGCCAGTATCACCGCTTTGCTGGACGCGCTCCATATCCAGCAGGCCGTGATCGCTGGACACAGTATGGGGGGCGCGATTGCCCAGACTTTGGCGCTCACCCAACCAGATCGGGTTCTGGGGCTAATTCTGGTTGGCACGGGGGCGAAATTGGGTGTCCACCCGGACATTCTGAACGGGGTGTTGACTGAAATGTCGCGCACGATGGGGCTGTTGATGCGCGGCTACTGGGGCGAAACCCCGCAAAACGAGCAGCTTTTCCGCCTGAGCCAGCAGCGCCTGCTCGAATTCAACCCGACAGTGCTGTTCAACGACTATTCGGCCTGCAATGCGTTCGATATTCGGGATCGGATAGCGGAGATTCAGAAGCCCACGCTGATTATCGGCGGGACAAACGACAACATGACGCCGCTCAAATTCAGCCAATACCTGCATGACCATATCGCCGGGTCGGAACTGGCGGTGGTCGAAACCGGAGCGCACATGATGATGCTGGAACAACCGCAGTTCGTCGCGGACAGTGTGCAGAAATGGCTGACCAACCTGCACGAGCAGTAACGGCAGCTTGTTTGATTTCTGCCAGCCGTTCTAAAGTGAAATCTCGAAAGAAACCCGCCAAAACAGCCGAGATTCGTAGGGGCGAGGCGTGCCTCGCCCGTTGAAAATATACGAAAACTCGCTTTAATTCATCCCCAATCCGGCGATCAGCAGATCAAGCGCCAGATCCGGGTTAATCTGCCCGGTTTTCATCTGTGTATCCGTCTCTGAGAGGGCGCGGTAAATACGGTCAAGCTGTTCCAGGGAGAACCCCCGGCTTTGCTGCGCCATTTTTTTAGCGACAAACGGGGCCATACCCAACGCTGAGGCCATGTCTTTCGGGTAGCCACCTCCCGCCAGGTATTCCTTCGCCAGCAATAGCAGCCGGAACTGACGCACCATCATCCCATAAATGCGGAAAGGGTCTTCGTCTTTTTCCTGCAACAGCCGGTGTAATCCCTGAAGTGCAGCCTGCGTGCGGCCTTCGGTCATGGCATCCACCATGTCGAATACCCGCGCTTCAGCCAGATAGGGTGTGAGCAAATCCACATCGGCTTCGGTGATGGGGCGTTCACCATTGACGTAGCTCACGAGCTTCACCAGTTCGGCGTCCGCCCGTGCCAGGTCGCCCGCGATCACGGCGGACAGCGCCACCGCCGCCCGTGGTTCGATCTCCGCGCCATAGTCCTCCTGAGCGCGTTTGATGATCCAACCAGTGGCGTCTTTGGGGGCGGTATAGCTCTTTTCGTGGCCGGTTTCGGTGTCCTGCGCCAGCTTCACCAGCTTGTTTTTCTCAGAAAGTGACTCTCGCTCGACAAAGATTAGCCGCGCCCAGTCCGGCAGATTAGGCAGCGCGTCTATCAACTGTTCAACAGCCTTCTTGCCTGTTTCGCCCGCGCCTTTACGCGTGATCGTCGCCAGCATCCCTTTGACAATCACCATACGTTTATCAGCCAGGAACGGGTATGAACTCACGGCGTTGATAATTTCCGGCACGGAGGCTGTTGTCCCGTCAAATTCGCTGGTGTTCAGGTCGCCGTTATCCGTCTCGCTCATTTTGGCGCGAAACTCGCCCAGTGCCTGTTCCAGGGTAAACAAGTCATCACCGTGCAGGATGTAGAAGGTTGGCGTTGGTTTACTCATAGAATACGCTACTTTTCGGGCTGCTAGCCATTGGCTACTGGCCGCTGGCACTTTAGCTGGTTAGCATCTTAGCTTGTTAGCTCTTTAGGCTAATGAGCTATCTGGCTAACCAGTGATCTTTTACTGACCACTGAAAACTGATGACTGAAAACTAACTAACTGGAACGAGTCGAAACCCGGTGCAGCACGACCGGCGCAACCCGAAACGGCAGGTGAAACTGACGGCGCTGGATACGCAGAACTTCCATATCCTGCGGGTCGCCGTCGGTGGTGAATAACCGCTGTAATTCCATCCCCAACAGTGGCGAGAAGAGGATCACGGCCATCATTCCCAGCAAGACAGTTGGCAGCCGGTTGAAGGATTCGCGGCGGCTGACTCCGCCCAGGCCAATCAATCCAACCAGACTCGCGAGCAGTCCGGTAGTGAGCAGGTTCGTGCCGCAGTTCGGGTGGATCGCCAGATTGTGTTCGCCGTTTTTCATGCGTTGCAGTGCCTCGCTGACGGCCTCTTCGACATCTTCCGTCTTTACATCGCCCAGCAGCACAAACCCGGAGTCATCACTGCGCCCGGAAAGGTGAACCCGTTTACGCGAGAGAATATGAATGGTGGCGTGTTCCAGGCCATGATTGCGGCGGGTACGGCGGACAGCCGGCATCGTCAGTACCGGCGCACTGTAGTGGGCTAATTGTTCCAACATCGGCGGATTTCCTATCTCTTGAACCCCACTATTATAACCCACCCACCCTCAAACGCTAAGCCGTGTATATATCGGGACCTGATTAAAAATGGCCGCAGGGCTACATCACAACCGGTCAAAAGTTAGGAGTCAGGCGGAGGATGAAGTATAATCGAATAGTTTGATTATCCTCATTTTCGATCCATCAGGATATGAAGCACCACGAGCTATCACTATGACTACGGACGCAAACAGGAACCATGACCAATGAGTAGTGACATCTTCATCGAATGCGAGAATCTGGTCAAGGTCTACAAAATAGGCGGCCTGGAAGTCATCGCCCTCAAAGGGTTGGATTTACAGGTTCGATCCGGCGAAATGATTGCCCTCGTCGGCCCGTCCGGTTCCGGCAAATCAACCTTAATGAATACACTCGGCGCACTGGATACCCCTTCGGCTGGTACAGTCCGGGTTGGGAAACACGATCTGAGCCGGATGAGCCCCCGCGAAAAGGTCATGTTCCAGCGGCGCGAAGTGGGCTTCATGTGGCAGCAGGCGGATCGCAACTTGCTGCCGTACCTCACCGCTCAGGAAAACGTTGAATTCCCCATGATTCTGGATGGGACGAAAGCGCGTGACAGTCGCCAACGAGCGCAGCGACTCCTGACCCTGGTCGGCCTGGAACACCGGCTCAACCACCTACCCAAACAACTCAGTGTGGGCGAACTCCAACGGACAGCCCTGGCGGTGGCGCTGGCAAACCAGCCTGACCTGCTGTTAGCCGATGAACCCACCGGCGCGGTGGATAGTCAGGCCGCCAACCACATTTTTGACGCCCTGCACACACTCAATCAGGAATTCGGGACAACCATCGTCATCGTGACCCACGATCACACGGTTATCAAACGAGTCAACCGCGTCGCCGGAATCCGCGACGGGTTCATCACCACCGAAATTATCCGGCGTGAAACTGATAGCAGAACAGGCGGCACAGAACAGGAATATGCGGTGATGGATCGGGTCGGACGGGTCTTTTTGCCACCAACCTATATTGAAACGCTCGACATGGAATCCCGCATCAGGCTACTCCTGCAAGGCGATCATATTAGCCTTTACCCGGAATACGAATCCGAGAACGCGAACCCACGATGAGTCCCACATCCGCCCCCGTCATTGTTGCTCGTGATTTACACCGGGTTTTCCAGTTAGGCGGGGAAACCATCCACGCCGTCAACGGCGTCAGCCTGGAGATTCTGCCGGAACGGATCACCGCCGTCATTGGTCGTTCCGGGTCAGGCAAAACCACCCTGATTAACCTGCTTTCCGGTCTGGATGATCCCAGCGAAGGTGAGGTCGTTTTTGATTCGCAGCCACTCGCGGGCATGAACTATCAGGCCCGCCTGCAACTGCGCCGCGATAAGATTGGGTTCGTGTTTCAGACGTTCGGGCTGCTGCCCCTGCTCAGTGCCGCCGAAAATGTGAGTATCCCGCTGCGGATTACGCACCTATCCCACCGTGAGCGCGAAACACGCATCATGAAGGCACTGGAATGGGTCGGCCTGGGCGAACGCGCCCATCATCGCCCCTACGAATTGAGCGGCGGCGAACAGCAGCGCGTCGCCATTGCCCGCGCTCTGGTCGCCCAGCCCAAAGTGATTCTGGCGGATGAACCTACCGGCCAGTTGGATAGCCGCACCGGACGCAACATCCTGAACCTGCTGCGCCGTTTAGTAGAAGAACGTCATATTACGCTGGTGATTGTGACTCATGACCCCCAGGTGATGCAGGAAGCCGATATTGTCCATGAAATGCGCGATGGCCGCCTGATTGCCACCCACACACGTTAGACTCACACGCTCATTCATCCCCCACCCGCAGCCGTTCCGCCAGCGGGGTCTGGCGGAAACCGGACATACCAACCAGGCATACCGTCAGCAGCCCGGCCAGAATCCCGAAAAACAGGAGGAAAAGACCTGTGAACGATAGTGCCAGCAGCACGCCCCGAACCGGCGTCAGGAAAGGCAGCAGCAGCGCCAGCAGCCCTCCGCCCAGCAGGATACCCACCACTTCAGCCGACAGCAGCAGGATGACCTGTTCCCACACCGGAGAGCGCCACGCCTGTTGTCTTGTCCAGCCCACTGCCTCCAGGATACCGGCAGATAAACGATAGCGGCGGGCAACTCCCGCAAAATAGTACCCCGAACCCATCAGGCACAGGACGAACGCCACCCCAAACCCACCGTATAGAATCAATGCAATTATAGTGGCGAGTGGGGCATCGCGCAGTTCGGTATACCAATCCGAGGCATAGCTGACCCCACCAACTGACGGATTCTCAGCGAGCGCTGTACGTAAGGCGCTGTCTGGTTGCTGGTCAGCCAGTGCCAGCCACACCTGATTGACGGAATACAACGCCTGCGTTTTGCGATTCACATTGAACTGCCGCAGCAGCGGTTCGGCCAGCGTGACGACGAAGGCGTCCCCGGCAGTCGTGCCAGGAAACGAAGCGATCACCCCGACGACCCTGTACGGTAATGTAATCGTCCCCTGCGCCGTCTCAAAATCGAAGGTGCTGATGCTGCCGGTAATCTCTTCATCCGCACTACGCTTGCTAATAGCCACAGCGACTTCTTCAGAGGCCAGAATCGGGATCGGTGAGGTCAAGACGGGGTTGACGGCCAATAACGGGTGAATCTCGGTAAACTGTACGTTGCGGATACGATAATCCACTTCCAGGCTGGCCGCGCCTTCCGCCGCGTAAGTGGTATTCCGGCTCACGATGAGCGAATCGGGATTCTGGTTCACATCCGGCAGCCACGTTAAACCGCTATCCTGCTCAAAACCTTCCAGCAGCGTTGCGCGCCCCTGCTGGTCAAGGGCGGTGACATCATCTATATAGACGGTGTGTGTAAAATCTACCTGGTTTCCTTCGCTCAGGAACCGCACACCAGCCAGGCGCCACGATTGCCCCAACAGTGTGCTCGGAATTGAAGCGGTAAAGATCGTGAATTGCTCGCTCGCCCCCGAACCAGGCGACGACATCATGACCGACTCTTCTGCCCCAATCGCGTTTACCAGAAGCAGTTCCAGGATAACATCCGTTTCACCAACGGGGCGAGCCACCGAATAGACCTGCATGGTGATCTGCTCAGTGCCATCCGGTAAGGCCAGCCCGCCTTGCACCGACGAAGCTGCATCCAGCGCGGCGAGCATCTCCTGCTGGTCAGGCAGTATGTCCGCCAATGTTGCCGGGTCAACGCCTAGTAATTTCAGGGGCAAAGCTGCTGTGCGCCAGGTGCCATCCACCACCGCCAGTTGGGAAACCTCGGTCACACCGGGCAGACCGCCCCAATCGATACTGGACGCTGAGTCCGCTGAATCCAGGCGGATACTGACATCGGCGCCAATCTGCTGTCGCGCCGTTATCCAGGCATTGACCTCCTGCGTGGCGCTGAAGGTCGTGGCCGCCATCCCCAGCGTTGCCGTCACGATCACCATCGCCACCCAACTCGTATAAGCAGCCGGGTCACGCTCGATCTGCCAGAACGCCAGGAAAGAAAGGGAATCCCCAAGCCGCGCCACGATGCGGCCTATAATCCAGATTAATCGTGGGAAAACCCGTAACCAGATCAGGATCAGCCCTCCCGCAAGCAGCAACGGCCCGGCCAGGCTGAACGGATCATCCAGGCCGCTTGCGCCCAGTAAATACAGCCGGAATACCAGCACTGCCCCCGCCAGGAGCAGGATGAGTGCGAGGAAAAAGCGCCTACCCGGTGCGGGTCGGGGGGGATAGGCGCGTCCCTGGGTGTCCAGCAGGACGCGCCGGGCAACCAACCAGGCCGGCAGCGCCAGCGCGACCACACCCAACCCGGCAGCGATCCAACTAGCGACCATCACATCATTCGAGATGTGACCAGAGATACTTGCCCCTGGATTCGCCAGCAACCCGGCCTGCTGTCCAGCGGATTGCAGGCCTAAAGCCAGGAACGGCCCGGCGAAACCAGCAATCAGGCCGAGAATTCCCACCACCAGCACATACGCTATCCCCAGTTGCCAACGCCCTCCCCCACGATGTCGGATCAAGTCCCATTCCGAGCGTTGGTGATCGAGCAGCAGCCCGGCCAGCAGCGTCAAAAGTAGCATTCCAATGACCGCTGTAATCTGTGTCAGCCAATAGGCCGGTCTTTCGATACGGATCACATCGTCAGCAAAGGCTGTAATGAAGGGTTTCATCCCCGTCAATAGCTCAATATTGGGGTTCACCAACCGGAGCTGGCTTTCCAGTTGAAACAACTGCTCGCTGATTCCAGCAAACCAGTCCGCGTTTAGCTGGTCGGGATTCACTTCCAACCACCACGCATAGTCGCGCATCTCCGCAATCGGATCAACCCATTCCTGAAAAGCTTGCTCAGTGACAACTAGCCCCAGGTCGAAACGGGTTTCCATACTGCCAAAGGGTCGCAGCGCGCCAGCCAACACAATCTGACGGCCATTCCAGAATGGATCACTCGGATCGAGGGACGGCTCAAGCAAGCCGACAATCTTCACGGTCACTGTCCGGTCTATGTGGTTGCCCACTACCAGCATGTCCCCCAGTTGAATGCCCGCACTATTGGCCGCCGTCACCGTGAGAACCGCTTCTACCTGCGCTTCCCCCATCACCGTCGGGACATTGGTTAGACGGACATCCGGCGCGGATAGATTTTCCGGCCAGCGACCAGCCGCCAGTGTGAACAGCGCCTCCAATTCCCCGAAACTGTAAACCATGTAACAGTGGTCGCTGATGCCGGCCGCAAACCGGGTGACTGGCGTGATGGTCTCGCCCGCCACGTAGTCGTACCCACACAGCATCCCATTCGGCGGGAGTGGGGATGGCCCAATCGCACGGTCATAATACCGGATGGAGGACGCAATCCCGCCCAGATTCTGGCTGAGCAGTCCCATCACATCGATGCTCAATGGCACAGAACTGGTTACGGTGATATTGAGATTTTCCGGCCTGGCACTCTGGATCAATTGGACGGCTCTGGCCTCAAGCACCTGGCCGGTATACAGGGGCACCAGCGAAACAAATAGCGTGAAGCAACACAGACCGAGCAGCACCGCGCCCAGTGAACGCCCGTGATACCGTATCCAACGCCCTGCAAACATCAATCGGGTTGGCAGCATGGTTATTCCTCACCAAAGCGCAGGGATTGCGCCAGAGACATCCGCCGGATCATGACCAGGCTGACCGTCAGGATCAAAAACAGCACCCCTAGCATCACGGCACTATAGTCCAGCAGCGTCGCGGGCTCGGCATGAATCGCAAAGGGGGGCGTAATCAATTGGCCGTTGGCACTCAACGCCAGAACCGGCAGTACCTGGTCACTCATGGCAATCCCCAGGATAGTTCCCAACCCGACCGCGATACCCATCACCAGCATCTGCTCAAATGCAATCGCGGCGATAATCTGAAACGAAGACAGACCGAGCGCCTGCAATACCCCAAACTCAACCCGGCGTAACTGCATCGCCAGCATCAGATACGCCAGCAGGCTGATGACGCTCAACGCCAGCGCCACCCCGAATGCCAGGTATAACATGCCACTCAACCCGACTGATGAGAGCAGGTCGGACTGCAATTCAGTGAGGGTCTGGTCGAGCGTTCGCACATTCTTGAGGGTAATGCCTTCACCCTGCTGTTCCAACGAGGTAATCGCCGCGTCGGTTGTCGTGCCCGGTTCGAGACGAAGCCAGGCTTCAGTGGCATAAACCGTTGTCGTCGGCAGCCGATTCAACGTGTAAAGCAGCGCGTCCTGATTCACAATCAGAAAAGCACGTTGGTCAGCGTACAAAGTTGGATAGTATTCAATGGTATCCACTAATTCAAACCAGGGGACCGTATCCTTGATCTGCCCGACCTGAAAAACCGCACCAGACAGTAACCCATTCAGGCTGGCAAAGGCGTTGCTGCTGATGGCGGGTATCGGGCCGATGTCCGGGTAGTTTAACAGAATCCCCATCCCCATTTTGTTATCCGACGCCAGCAGCGTCCAGGAAACCTGGCGGTAATGATCCCCTGTCGGGGCAGTGTCCTGGATTGCACTCACCGTGCCTTCAATTTCTACACTAGTATCGTGGACAATCTCCCACTGGTCATCCTGGGCAAACCAATCCAGGGAAATGACTGATTGATCCGGCGCAATGAGAGACAAACCATCAAAGGACATAATGAAGTTATTGGACAGGTAGCGGTTATACCAGGGCGGCGTAAACGACCAGTAAACCGCGTCCAAGTGGAGTTCGCCCTGCGGAACATAAGATGGGGCGGCGCTCCGCAAATCCCCCTCAAGATACACCCAGTTGTCGCGCACCTGCCGGGGGTCAACGGGGCGGAGCGGCACATTGATGAGCGCGCCAGTTGCGTCGTGCAACCGTACAGCAGGCTGCATGTGCCACTCAAACAGATTGGGATATGATGGGTAGGCAATCTCCCCGGTCTCGGTGAACTCGCCCACATCCAGCCGCACCCACAGGCCGATACGCTCCGGGATAACCGGGAATGCCCGCCCTGGCACGGGCAGCGCGTCCAGCGCACCTGGTAGCGGCGGCAGCTTGAGTTCCCCCAGGTCTTTCCGCCAATATGCGGTCTGTGCTAACGTATTCGAATCGACAGCCAGAATAATGCCGGGGATCGATTCATACGGGTCATTGGACACATTGGTCTTGAAAATGCGCGTCGCCGTCGTGGCGGCGGCCACACCCGGAATCTGTGTATAGAACGCCGGGGGGCGCACCCGGCTCACGCGCAGCGCGGCATCCTGCTCTTCAATCCGCAGGTCAGCACCCACCTGGTATAGGGACTGATCCATGTGATTCTGTTCGAGTGAGGCCTGAAAGCTGGTTGCCATCCAGCCAATACTGACCGATAAAACCAGCAAAAACGTAATGCGTCCGTAGTGGGCTGGCTCACGGCTGACTTGCCAGGTTGCCAGCAGCCCTTCCAGCCGGGAGCGCCGCACCAGGAACTTCGCCAACAGGCCAGTCACCACTGGGAACAGGCGCAGCAGCAAACTGCCCAGCGCAACAAACAGCAGCACGGGCGCGAGCAGCAGCAGCACGTCCGGCTTGTAGGTCCCAATCTGTGTCCCGCTGACGTGTTCGGCCTGGGTCGCAAACCGCCACAAGGCGATAATCCCGACAAACAGCAGGACCAAATCCAGGTTATACTGCTGCCACCAGACCTGTTTGTCGCTGCGGCGGGTGCTGCCGCCACCGGCCACCGGGGGAAGCCGCAAAATCGGGTACAGGGTTGCCAGCAGCACCAGACACGCCACGCCTGCCGCCAGCCCCGAATACGCCAGAACCCGGAGATTGAGTTCCAGCGGCACCTGCTCCAAACCGGTGAGCGCCGGGAAAATCCATTCCAGAATCCAGCGGGCCAGCAGCGGGGCCAGCAGCGCGGCGACCAGGCAGATAATCAATGCTTCCAAGCCGCGCAGCACCACGATCTGTCGGTCAAATGTACCGCGTGTTTGTAGCATGGCCGTTTCGCGCCGCTCCCCCTGCCGGATTAACGATGCTGTGGTCATGAGGAAGAACAACGCCAGCACACTGATCTGCAACAGCAGCATTTCAAAGGGTGTGCTGGTTAAGCGCGTTTCCGCCTGATACACCTGAAGCACGGCTGGTAGCTGAGTCCGGTAGATCAGGTTAGAGCGGTTGGTGAGTGCGCTGGCGGTAGCACTGGCGAACCTGTCCAGCACGGTCAATGCCTGGGGAATCTGGGGGAACAGGAGTTGGGTATGGTCAAACAGCACCCACCAGCCCAGTTCCGACGCCGCATCGGGAACATAATCGGCGGCAGTCTGCAGGAAAGCGGTGCGAGTCGTCAACAGATTGGCTTCCAGCGCCGCCTGATTGGAAGCGCCGATTCGCAAGGGGGCCGGGACTCTCAGGTAAGGCTCAACTGCCGCGTTATCGCGCACAATGGCCGTAATCCGCACCCGCAGCGGCACACTGCTTTCCCAGCCGCGCTGATCGAGGACGATCTCATCGTTCACATGCAGGTTGAGCCGGGCGGCGGCGGCGGCTCCCAGCGCCACTTCCAGATCAACATCGCCGCGCGGCGGGTCTTGCGGCCATTCGCCCTCCACCAGTTGCAGCGCCTGTTCCCAATTGTCGTAGTAGGCCACCGCCATCCGCGCGTCCAGGCTCACCCCGTCCACCACCACCCACATCCAGGTCGTGCGGGCATACGAGACGACCTCGGCCACCCAACCCGGCAGTTCGGCCTGCAATATCCGGTCTATCTGGGCACGTAGGGCGACATCATCCGCTGACCAGGCCGCATCCAGGTTGTCCGTCTGCGATGCGGCCAGGCTCACCCGGCTGAGAATCTGAACTGTTTCCGGTGGTTGCTGGTTCAGCCGCTGCACCATCCCCACCTGGGTGATGGCTGAGGTATACAGGGGCGCGTTCGCGCCAATAATGGCGACCAGCAGCACGCCGAAAATGGCGGTGAGCATCGAGCGCCACTTGGCGGCTAACCGTAGCAATACAAAACGCCCTATCCATCCGATAGGGAGAAAACGAATGAGTGATCGTGGAGGCATCCGGCACCTGCTAGTTTGGTGAGTGCGACTGCTGGGCGCTATTATACACGCATGCCCCGCCCCCCGGCGAACAATCGGCAGGGCATATGCTGACCATTATGGTTAAAGAGAAGCCTGCAAAACAGACGAGACTCGTAGAGTCGCAACGATGCAGCTAAACGGAGACAAACAGGCCAATACACCCCAACAGAATCACCGGAAAATGAGCAGCATAGAGGGGCGCAAGGCCTTGCACCCGTGAATTGAATCACTTGCTCCTGGAATTTGGAATGTGTTGAGAACTATTGAATCCTGAGCATGTCAAGAAGTTCGCTAGATGGGATATTTTCCCGCAACAGGGCATCTAACTCAGCTAAATTTGTGTAGAGATCAATATTCCCATCACTTGAAACAAAATACACAGCAATTTCTATATTTGACCTTGCAAGTGTCATATTCTCAGAGTTTGATTCGTCTTTCATGACATCTGCAATTTGGGTAAGGATAGTACGAAAGGCTTCAGGGGCTAACATCGTGTCCCCTTCAATCCATACCCTTACTCTATTCGATACTGGCACGTATGAATCACATTCATGGACGTTCCATACAACAGATACAAATACCTCCGCTGTGGTTTGAAATCCATCTTGTTCTAGTGTTTGATTAATATCATCTGCCACATTTTTTAGTTGCCAATAGTCAGCCACTAACCAACATTCTGGCGTAGGTTGGAGCGGATTAATGGTAGGTGCCACTTTATTGTATTGCAGAGCTTCATCATACAGAATCTCAATATAGTAGGGTGTGACCGACTGTGCGATATCAGGCTGTATCGTTAATTCAAGTATAATTTTCTTCTCAGCCTCGACAGTCTGATCGACTGTAGAAACAAAGATCAACTCAGCGTTTAGCTGATCTGTCTCCGAATGAGATGTACCGTCGTAGAGCAATACACTCATCACGAATAGTAGGATGATAATCGGAATAGCCCCTAACGCCACAAAATAGCGCTGTTTCCGTTTCATTTTATTACTCTAGCGCTTTCAATTCTATTTTCAAATCTTGGTAATTGATGAACAACCCTCTATGCTGATTTTCTCTTTCGCTTCGAGTTCCACCGATACCAGGTGTACAGTGCCACCGGGGACACAATATAGAAGCTCAGCATAAACCCCAGAGCGACTGCGGTCATCCCGTCAGCTATTCTACCAAGCTCATTATTCATCTCTTCAGCAACAATGGCACTTCCCACAAATGTAGATAACGTGAAAGATATGACGCCAAACACCACATATAAACCCGCGTAAGTCGCACAAGAACGTAACCGCTTCAATCCTAGTCTCCATTCATACGTGCATACACGTATTCTGCATCCCACATCACCCAACACCAGCCTATCACAATTTACGGTTGCCGTGCGGTATCTGCGCAGCGGGTGCATAGACGATTTTTTACTGATCGCCGACCCCTGAAAACTCGTAACAAATGTTTGAACAAATCTTCCCCATCTGTACCCTGTTTTGTGATATGCTGGGACTGATAAACGATCCTATCTACTGCTCACGGACAACAAACAACCAATGGCTGATAATCGCCGCCCAACGACTGAAAACTAACCACTGACCACTGAAAACCACCGACAGATAACCCACTTTGCAGCAATCGCGGCAATCGCCGCGAAAATCCGTTTCGCCGCAAAAATCGCCCGAATCTTCCCGTGTTGATTCCATCCCAACCGCAGTTTAGGTCGCAATTCGCGGCAAAATCATGTCCCTTTGCAACAAAATGCCGCGCACCAGCAGCCGTTTTTCCGCCCCCAAAAATGACATCCGTCGCCCACTACCATGACGTTTGTTAGCCGCCCCTCAGGTAAGATGAACCACACCGAAACGCCTCTAGAGAATATAGGTATCGAATACTCAGGAACGCTTGATGGTTGTTCCAAGAAATTATCTATTCAGCGGACGAGGCCGGCCTCGTCCCTACAATGGAACACTGTATTTTCTGGAACAGCTTCAGCATTTTCGCTAACCAGCTATCAGGCGATTATGCGATCTTTTCCTGATCGCTGAGGGCTGACAACTGAAAGCTGATAACTCGCCATCCTTTGCCGGGGAGACTTTATCCCGGCCTATATCACATAAAATGTAAGGAAGAAATGTCATGAAAATCGCTATGGTTTCGGATGACGGCAAGACCATCAGCCGTCACTTTGGTCGTGCCACCTATTACCTCGTCTTCACGATTGAGAACAACGAAATTACCGGCACGGAACAGCGTGAAAAACCAGGGCACCAGCATCACGGCCACCACCACCAGCACGATAACGAGATTCATCTGCACGAGGGTGGACACGGCATGGATGCCCGTTCGGTGGACACGCATAACCAGATGTTAGACCCGGTGCAGGACTGCGCGGTGGTGATCGCTGGGGGCATGGGCATGGGCGCGTACCGCTCAATCGAACAAGCCAACATGCGCCCCTTCATTACCACCTTCCGCGACGCCGAAGAAGCCGCCCGCGCCTATATCGCCGGGACACTGGTTGACCACCCGGAGAAACTGCACTGAGATAGGACTATACCGGGTTGTCACCGCTCACAAAATCCAGTAGGATAGGCGGGATTATTCCAATTACCCGCATTTGTGAGAAAAGAGCATCAATATGGCGGATGTCACCATCGAAAAACAGGCCACTGGCGCAGAAAACGTCGTGTGGGATTTGTCAGTCTTCTACAGTGGCGGGGATGACCCGGCTATCCAGCGTGATATGGACGCTCTGAGCGCAGATGTGGAGACCTTCGCCCAGAAATACCGGGGGCGTGTGGCGGAACTGAGCGCGGCAGAACTGGCCGAAGCAATGCACACCCAGGAAGAACTGTATGATCGACGCGGGCGCATCGGCTCTTTCGCCAGCCTGACCTACTCTACGGATACCACCAACCCGGCTTACGGCCAACTGGTACAGCGTGTAACGGAGTTTGGTGCGACACTCGGCCAAAAGATGGTCTTTTTCGATCTCGAATGGAATAAGGTTGATGCCGAGAAGGTCAAAACCCTGCTGGAAGAACCGACGCTGGCAAAGTATCGCCACTACCTGGAAGCCGAACGTCGTTACCAACCCTACCAGTTGACCGAACCGGAAGAGCAAATCCTGATGGATAAGTCCGTGACCGGGAGTTCAGCCTGGGGGCGCTTTTTCACCCAGTTAACCAGCGCCCTGAAGGTGGATTACGACGGCGAAGAACTGACTCTTTCCCAGGTGCTGCCCAAATTGCACGACTCCGACCGGGAAGTCCGGCGTCAGGCCAACACTGCGATTACGGCGGCCTTACAGAGCCGCGCGATGGAACTCACCTACGTGTTTAACGTGCTGGTGGCGGACAAAGCCTCAGACGACAAACGGCGCGGCTATCCCACCTGGGTATCCTACCGCAACCTGGATAACAAAGCGCCCGACGCGGTGGTTGATGCGTTGATCGCCGCCGTGACGAGCCACTATGAGATCGTCACCCGGCACTACAACCTCAAGCGTGCCCTGCTCGGCCTGGATGAACTGACCGAATATGACCGTTACGCCCCGCTCCCGCTGAAAACCGGAGATCGGTTCTATACCTGGGACGAGGCGAAGGCGATGGTGTTGACGGCGTATCAGGCCTTCAGCCCGCAGTTTGCCGAAATCGCAGGGCGCTTCTTCGATGAGAACTGGATTCATGCGCCGGTCACGCCCGGCAAGCGCGGTGGCGCGTTCTGTTCCAGTACTGTGCCGTCGGCGCATCCTTACGTGTTGGTGAACTTCACCGGGACGGCTAATGATGTGATGACGCTGGCGCATGAACTCGGTCACGGCATTCACGGCTACCTGGCATCGCGGGCACAGGGCATTCTGGGGATGTATACCCCGCTCACCACAGCGGAGATGGCCTCCACCTTTGGCGAAATGCTGGTGTTCACCGACCTAATGGGCAAAGAACCGGATGCGGAAACCCGTCTGGCGATGCTGGCGCAAAAAATCGAAGACACGTTCGCCACGATTTTCCGTCAGGTTTCCATGAACCGCTTTGAGGACAAGCTGCATAACGCCCGGCGTACCGAGGGGGAATTGACCACTGAGCGTGTCAATACACTCTGGATGGAGACGCAGCGGGCGATGTTCGGCGACAGCGTGAACCTGAGCGACGCTTACAGCCAGTGGTGGAGCTATGTCCCGCATTTCGTCCAGGTGCCGGGCTATGTGTATGCCTATGCCTTCGGCGAACTGCTGGTGCTGGCGCTGTTCAACGTCTACCAGCAGCGGGGCACGGACTTCGTGCCACAGTTCATTGATGTGCTGGCGGCGGGCGACTCGGACTGGCCGGAAAATATCCTGGCAAAAGCGGGCGTTGACCTGACCGACCTCAACTTCTGGAATCAGGGGTTGGCAGCGCTGCGGGACCTGGTCGAACAGGAAGAACAACTGGCGCGGGAAGTCTACCCGGAAAAATTCTAATTGGGTATTGGGTGGGGCGTGGTGTAGGGGCCTGATTCCTCATGGTCCCTACCCCCTCACCTCAGGACTCAATACTGTTTTTACCTGACCACTACTTTCCCCAGAGATTGCTGAGATACGATACAATGGTAGGCATCAGCGCCTATCACCAAAGGTCGTGTGTCTTATGGCAGTCGAATCCCCCCCAAACCCCTATATCCCACCCGGCCAGGACGATTCTGCATTAGCGCCTTTTGCGGGAAGGCAAGCCGCTTTTTCGGCGCTGCACCGCCGGATAACCGATTCGACTCAGCCCGGCGCTCTGTTGTTCCTGGGCAACAAGTACAGTGGCAAAACCACCCTACTGCGCCGCTTTTCCACGTTTTTCGATGAGACCTATATTGGCGTCTACCTGGCACTGGGACGACTGACGCTCAACAGCGAATCCAGTTTACTTCAGGCGCTAGCCGGGGCGCTGACTCAGTCGGTTGTTGCCCGTGACTACACCCTGAGCCGGATACCGGAAGCCCCTGACAGCCCGAATAATCTCCGTGAGTGGCTGAAAGAAACCTACCTGCCGGAATTATTCACTGTTGTCCGGCGTCACCGTTTCGTCCTGCTGTTGGACGATGCCGATCATCTGCTGGATTCCATCACGGCGGGACACCTGCCGGAGGACAGCATGGCGTATCTCTACAGCCTGTTGGAAGCCCAGCCCCGCCTGGGCATGGCGCTGACTCTCAATAGCCGCCGTGAAGACGAGATTGAAAAGTTGAGTCCCCTGGTACAGCGCGAAAACGTATTCCGACTGCACGCGCTCACACCGGACGAATCGGCTTGGCTGCTTCAGACCCCGCCTGTATCCTGTTATACCCTGAGTGCCGAGAGCGCCGTCACCATTCACAAAGCAACGGGCGGCCAACCACATCTGCTCCAGCGCTTCGGCTATCACCTGTTCCAGGATTGGCTGGCGCACCCTAACCAGCCTGATCGGACTCCGGCAGCGGTGAAAGCCTGCATCCCGCGTGTATATGCCGCCAGTGAAGGTGACTTCCAGCAGGAATGGGACGGGCTAAATTCTAACGAGCGGCTGGTGCTCACCGCCGCCAGTCAACTCCTGTACAGCGACCCGCTGCACACGATTCAGACGGCGCAAATCGAAATGTGGCTGGTCGAAACCGATTACCCGCTGGATACCACCGCCATCAACGCGGCGGTGCGTAGCCTGGATTACCGCGATAGCATCAATCTGACCCCCGATGGTCTGACCATTCATGCTGGGCTGTGGCAGACGTGGCTCCTGGAGAATGCCCGCCTGCCAGGGCTGGCCGGCAATCGCCCCGACCAGAGCGAGTCGCAACCGCCAGGTCGCCGGAGAACGCTGGTGATCGCCGCCGGACTCTTGCTTCTGCTGGTGATGGTCATTATCCTGGCGACCAGTTCACCTGGAGAAACGCAGGATTCCCCCCTCGCGCCCACTGTCACGCTGGCGACAGGGGAATAAGGCATCTTTACAGCAGAGAAAGACAGAGTACAAACCTGACCATGAAAATTATCCTCACACACGACAACGCGGATTTTGACGCGGTGGCGGCGCTGCTGGCGGCCTGGAAACTCGACCCGGAAGCCATCCCTATCCTGCCGGAACGGCTGAACCAGAACGTAGCCGGGTTTATGACGCTCTACCAGGGCGGGCTGCCATTCACCGCGCAACATGACTTCCGCCCTAACACCATTACCCATATTACACTCGTGGATACGCAGCGCCCGGTGAAGGTTAAAGGCGTTGATCTGGATGCGCCGATGCACATCATTGACCATCACGAACGCTCCCGTGACCTGCTCCCCAACCAGACATTTGTCTATGAGGCGGTGGGTGCGACCACAACCATCCTGGTCGAACAGATCAGGGCGCAAGACATCCGGCTAAACACGCTGGAAGCCACGCTGCTGCTGCTGGGCATCTACGAGGATACCGGCTCGCTGCTTTACGGCACGACCACCCCCCGCGACATTCAGGCTGCCGGGTGGCTGCTGGAACAGCAGGCGGCACTCGATACCGTCCGGCGTTTTCTCTCGCCCGCGCTCAACGACGAGCAGCAGGCACTCTACGAGACGCTGATCGCCACCGCTGAAAACCGCACCATTCAGGGGCATGTGATTACTGTCGGCGCGGCGATCAGCGCGACCTATATCTCCCAGGTGAGCAGCGTGGCGCACCGCCTGCGGGATACGCTGGAAACCACCGCCCTGTTCGTGGCGGTAGATATGCCCGGCGGTATCCAGATGGTGTGTCGTTCCAGCAGTGACGCGGTGGACGTGGGCGCTATCGCCCGCGTGTTTGGCGGGGGCGGCCATGCCCGTGCCGCTGCTGCTGCGATTTACGATAAAAAGCTGGACGACGTGGTGCGTCAGCTCTGGGAAGAGCTTTTCCAGCGTATCCGTCCGGCGGCGATTGTGGCTGACCTGATGTCTTACAGCGTACAGACGGTAGAAGCCAGGCGGCGGGTTATGGATGAACTCACGCGACTGCGGCGCATCGGGCATGAGGGCTACCCGGTCATTGAGGGCGGTAAGGTGGTTGGTTTGCTCACCCGGCGCGATGTAGACCATGCCCTGGAACACGGCCTGGAAACCATCACCGTGCGCGAGATCATGAGCGGCGGCGCGGTGACTCTCACCCCGGATGATTCGGTGATGCTGTTGGAACAACGCATGGTGAATAGTGGTTGGGGGCAGATTCCGGTGGTGGATTCCGCCGGGAAGCTGTTAGGCATCGTCACCCGTACTGACCTGATTAAGCACTGGGCACAGATTCACCCGGCAGCACCCCAGGCGGAGAACATCATCCCCAAAGGGTTGATCGCCCAGGTACAGGGTGAGGCGATTTCAATCCTGGTGAACGTGATTCTGGATTACGCCCAGGAAACCAGCGCCAGCGTATTCATGGTGGGCGGCGCGGTGCGCGACCTACTGCTGCGGCGGCGTAACCTCGACCTGGATTTCGTCATCGAGGGCAACGCCATCCAACTGGCGGAGAATCTGCGCGATCTCTTTGGCGGGACGGTCAGCAGTTTTCAACCGTTCGGCACGGCTAAATGGAAGCTCGATGAGCAGGTCGCTGCGAAAATGGGGGTCGGGCCGGATGACCTGCCGGAACACATTGATTTCGCCACCGCCCGCAACGAATTTTACGAGCATCCCACTGCGCTGCCGACCACCTATCACAGTTCGATCAAGCTTGATCTACAGCGGCGCGACTTCACCATCAACACATTGGCCGTCCAACTCAGCCCGCGCCCGGCGATGGGGCGTATCCTCGACTTTTACGGCGGACTTCACGACCTGCAAGGCCGCTTAATCCGCGTGCTGCACAGCCTGAGTTTCGTAGATGACCCCACGCGCATCTTGCGAGCGGTACGCTTTGAACACCGTCTGGGCTTCACGGTAGAACCGCGCACGGCGGAACTCATCGAGACGGCGCTGCCGATGCTGGGGCGCATCACGGGGGAACGGGTGCGCAACGAACTGCATTTGCTATTCAAGGAGGACGCGCCGGAAAACGCCCTGCTGACGCTCCATGAAATCGGGGCGCTCAAGGCGATTCACCCGGCGTTTGTGCTGGATGAAACGCTCCCCGCCCGCTTCGAGAAAATCCGCCGCGCCCAATCGCCCTGGTCGCTGGCTGCCAGCCCCAAAGAGTTGTACTGGCACGCCATCGCCTGCACGATTCCGCTGGAAAAACTGCCCGGCCTGTGTAACCGGCTGGTGCTGGGGCAATCGCTTTCGCAGTCGGTAATTGACGCGGCGCAATTGGTACAACAGGCCGACTATCTAGCAGATCCGCTGCTGCGCCCCAGCCAGATTGACCAGTACCTCGCCAGCCTGACTGAGACGGCGATCTTCACCGGCTGGCTGTTCATCCCGGATGAAACTGTCCGCGAGAACATCCGGCGCTATATGCTGGAATGGCGCACGACACAACCGGAAACCAGCGGCCACACGCTGCGCGAGATGGGGCTGAAACCCGGCCCATGCTATGCCCGTATCCTCAGCCGCCTGCGTGCCGGGCGTCTGGACGGTGAAATCACCACGAGCGAACAGGAACGACTTCTCGTCGAAAGCATGGTACGCGAGGAGGACATCTGCGCGGAGGAAGAATAGGTTACTCGCTGGCTGCGTCCCACAGTGCCGGGAAGTATGCCCTGGTTTTGGCAAGGATACCCTGTTCCACCCCAGCAGGTAGGGGTTCTAAGCGAAATCGTTCGGACTGCCAGACTGCCGCACTGACCGGGGGATAATATTTGAACTGTCCGCCGGATTCACCATACCACTCATAGAGAATACCCGCATCGGTTTCTCCAACGAGTCGGGTTGTCTCGGTGCCATCTGCCCGGCTGCCGATAAAACACGTCCAACGCAAATCTTCAGGTGCAGGTAAGCGAAGCGGAAGCTGAAAGAGCTGGTAATCCCCGTTCGTATCCCAGAGCAGCACAAAATAGGAACTTCGCTCAAGGTTTATTAAACCATCGGGATAGGCGGTACTGCTGGTTCTCTTGAGGGTCTCTACCGCGTCAATGAGTCCCTTTCCGGCGGCTTCTGGCTCATCCCGGAAATTCGCTTCGGTGACGCCTCTGCTCGCCAGGTGACTCCACAAGAGTTTGGCGGCGTTCGTGACTTCAATATAGATGATCCCCCGATTCTCCAGTGACCGGAGTTCACGGCGCATCTTGCAATCAATCCCATAAAAAGTGGGTGGTTGCGACTCCAGGGGAAAAATCACGTCTACGAAAAACTTATTTTCTACCGCTGTGCCGTTGAACGTTAAGGCACAGGCTCGCTCAAAGTCGCGCCAACCGGGCAAGGTTCTATCGCTCTGAGCTTTTATCATGCCGGTCCCGTCCTGGTAAGTACTCAAGATCAGGCGCAGGCGCTCAATTTCTTTTTCAGTGGGTGGACGGTCAATAAATGGTAAATCGGTCATGGGAACAGATTCGCTTTCAATAAGCACGTCAAGGTGGTCGTTTAACAATTGGTCGGTAGATACGCCAAACAACGCAGCGATTTTCAGGGCAAATTCGAGCGTCGGGGGCTTTTTCCCGGTTTCAATCTCGCTGATATAGCCATGCGCCGAATAGCCCAACTGCTGCGCCAGGGTTTGGATAGACATGCCCTGCAATTTGCGCAATGCCCGCAGTTTCTCGCCAAAACGTTCGGGTATATACTGATTACTCATCTGGTTGACACGACCTCAAAACTCAGTTAAAATGTCTCTAATAGAGACAAAAGGTGCGCGATGCGTAGTCCAATTAAATGGGCGGGCGGGAAATCCCGCCTGCGTAACCAGATTATCAACATCCTGCCTGAACATACGTGCTATGTTGAACCTTTTTGCGGGGCAGCCTGGGTCTTATTTGGCAAGCAGCCCAGCCCGGTTGAAATCATCAATGATATTGATGGCGAATTGATTAATTTCTTCCGGGTCATTAAGCAGCGCCCGGAAGACTTTATTCACTCGTTTGATCTGGAACTCATCTCCCGGCAGCAGTATAACGACCTGGCGGCGCTCAACCCGGAAAACCTGAATGAGATTGAACGCGCCCACCGTTTCTACTATTTGATTATGGCCGGGTGGGGTGGCGAACTCCATTACCCTCGCTTCCAGACCAGCATCACCGATGGTGGTCACGGCAACCGCTTGATTGGCGCAATAAAGACCTTACGGCAGCGCATTGAACCCGTCCACCAACGCCTGAGTACCATTATTATCGAAAATCTGGATTGGCGTGAATGTATCACCCGCTATGATCGCCCCGGTGTGGTCATGTATATTGACCCGCCGTATCCTGGCAATGGCGTGAACTATGCTCACAATATCCGGGATTGGGCCGAACATGAAGCAATGGCCGACGTGCTGGCTGGTACACAGTCCCGTTGGATTCTTTCTTCTTATGATACCGAAAAAATCAGAGAACTCTACCAGGGCTACCACATCATTCCGGTTGAGATTGCCTCCGGGATGCGCAAAACCAAACAGAACACCGAGCGCGTGATTATCCAGGAAGTGTTAATCACGAACTATGATATATCCGCGCACCAGCCCACCCCGGCAGATGAACTTACCCAGACGACTCTATTGTAGCGGGCTTACCCCCGCACCCAGGCGACCTCAAACCACTGGTCGAGCAATTGCTCCGTGTAGCCAATGTCGCGCAGATACCCCCGGCATTCATCTGCCGTTGCGCCTTGCTGTTTCCAGTACGGCACGCGCTTGACCATCGTTTCCACCCGTTCGCGGGGCGTGATAATCCAGGTGTGCGGCGGCACGGCCCCGAACGAAATCACGTTCAAATCGGCAATAGCTTTCGCGTCTTTGTAGTATGGCGCGATAAACACCACTTCCCGCGCCCCGTAGGTTTCCGAACACAGGATTTTCTGCACGAAACGGGCGGTTTCGCCCAGGTCAATCAGGTCTTCAATCACGCCGACGGTATGCCCGCGCACATCAATCGAAAGCGGCTGGACAATCTGCGGGTGGTCGAGCGGCTGGCCGGGGCCGTGATAGCACTTGACGCCAAACGTGCCGAACTCCACCGCCGGGAGCGTCTCGTCGGCGCAGTGGGTCAGGTAATCCTGAAGCAGCACGCCAGGCAGCAGCGCCCCCATCGTAATCATCACCATTTTGCGCATGGCTTTCTCGGTGTGGGCGTGTTCCCGCTGGTAGTCAAACACCCGCGCTGCCAGCCAGGAGATCATCAGGTGTTCGGCGTAATCCGGGATATACAGAAACTTCAGCCGGTCATGCGGCAGAGTGATACCCTCCGGCTGTTTCCAATAATCCAGGTCATGGAAATCTTTATCACTATTCATAAAAGTTGTCGTTTCTCTCACGATTGCTTCGTCCGGCGGAAACCTTGCCCGTAGGCGATGTGTCCATGACCGATCACCACGAAAGCCGACGGGTCAGCCGTGAACACCAGCGCCCGCAGCCGGTTCACCTGAGGACGCGCAATCGTCACGAACAGCACACCATGTTCTTTCTCGGTGAACATGCCTTTGCCATCCCAGAATGTCACGCCACGCCCTAATTCCTGGAGAATCACGTGCGAGACGAGTTCCGGTTGGTCGGTGATGATCGTCGCAGTACGGATCACGCTCGGCCCTTCCAGCACGTAGTCCGCTGCCACGCCGCCCAGGAACAGGGCAACCATCGCATAGAGCGCCCCTTCCCACCCGAAAACCAACCCCGCCAGCGCGATCACGCCGGTATCGGTATACAGGGCCGATGTACTCAACGGGACACCATAGCGGTTCTGAAGAATCCGGGCGATGGTGGATGTACCGCCCAGCGTTCCCCCGGCCCGATAGACCAGCCCGCCCGCGATGCCGCCAATGATGCCGCCAAACAGCGCGTTCAGCAGGACATCATGCCCCACATCCACGTTCGCGGCGGCGATGACCGGTTGCAGCAGGTCAATCGCCAGCGAGGACACCACCACATAGTAAACGGTTGAGGCCACGATGCGCCAGCCGCCGAGCATCCTAAAACCGAGAATTTGAATCGGGATGTTGCCAATCAGCACCATCAACCCAATCGGCAATGCCGGATTCAGATGGTTGATAATCACCGAAATGCCCAACACCCCGCCTGGTGCAATCTGAAACGGCGCCATAAATACGGTGACGCCCACAGCGGAAACCAGCGCCCCCACTGTCAACTGTATCACTTGCATCACCACCGAAAACCAGTTGACTTTGCCTGCAACCGACATGGTTCACATCCTTTTGGTGCACGTACCGATTTCACGCAGCATCCCACACCCCAACGATAGCATATGCCGCTTGAGGATTCTAACGCTCTAATGAATTGTAACGCCTGATTGAAATGCGGAGTATACAAGTGTTAAAACAAGTTTTATGGCTAGATCATTTACCCTGGCTGTGGAGTGGTTGCGGTATCTTCCGGCAATTCAAGTGCACACTCGCTATCACCCACACGACACACCGCCAGCACCATATCATCACGCCGAACCTCGAACAACGTATCCGGGTTATCACTCACCCAGAACCAGCGTGGATAAGCCACCTGACTCCAGCCTTGCCGGAAATCACAGTAGTCGGGTTGGTCGCGCAAAGCGAATTCTGTTCGCCAGATTTGGAAGCAATCCCCGGCAGGTAGCGCGGAGGTGGGCTTGTTGCCATCCAGCCACATCCGTGAGGAGAACACAAGGTCAGTGCTATCCGCAACCGCTTGGGTAAACGTCAGACGGCTGACATCCATAATGCGATCCGAACGATTCCACAGCACAAACATATCTGCGTCATAGCGCAGCAATACCGGGGCGGTATTCAGCGTGGGAATCGGTGTCAAAGTCGGCATGAAAGTCGCGGTAGGGAGAACCTTCGTCGACGTTATAATGAACGTCGGGGTTGGTGGGACATGCGTCATGGTGGGCAACAGCGATGGGACGGCGATCTGTGTAGTCACAGCCGGAAGCAGCGCTACCACATTTGCAGGCGTCGCAGTGGCGTTCGCAAGTATGGACGGGGATACGGGTGAACCAATGCCACTCAAGATGAACGTCCCGCTCACCAGAATCAACAGCGTCAGCAGCAGTGCAGCCCCAATCACGACTAGACTCTTGTCGTGGTGTTGGGCAGACTGAAGATTACGGCGAAACCCGGTCGAGACTTTTGAGTCGGTCACTGTGGGCGTATCGTCCACCATGCCCCGGAAGGGAGGGGTGACTTCCCCGGAACCCAGGCTTATGATCCCGTTTGATCGGCGTTTTGAGGATAAATCAGTCAGTGGTTCAGGCTTGCTAGCCTTTGCTCCTGACCCCCAGCTAGGCAGTGTCGAGATATTCAGCCGATAAGTGTCATCATCATCCACGATACCGAGCGCCTGTTTCAGCGCCTCAGTGAGCGTCTTTCCGGTGGCATACCGCCGCGCCGGGTCTTTTTCCAATGCCTTGAGCACCATTCTATCAATAGTGTGTGAAAGCAAAGGATTATGAACACTAGGTGGCATTGGTGCTTCATTCAGTTGTTTGAGTGCCACATTCACCGGCGACTGGTCATCAAACGGCATATGTCCGGCCAGCATCTCATAAAGCACCACACCCAGCGAATACAGGTCACTTTCCGGGACAGCCTCTGCCGATGAAACAGCCTGCTCCGGTGCGATGTAATAAGCGCTGCCAAACGTGTTGCCCAGCGTCCCTTCACTGCGATCAAGCGCCAGGCCGAAGTCCGTCAGCACGGCCTGACCGTCAGGTGTCACCATGATATTCGAGGGTTTCACGTCCCGATGAATCACGTCCATTCGGTGCGCATAGTCTAGCGCCGCCGCGATATCCTCCACGATCCCCAATACTTGACCGTGAGGCATAAAAGCACCGGTGCGAGAGAAATTCTTGAGGACATGGCGCAAGTCCTGACCGTCAATAAACGACATCGCCATATAGTAGAGCGTGCCGGACTTGTCAAACTGGTAGACGCTAACGATATTCGGATGCCGCAGCCGGGCGATAGCGCGGGCTTCCTTCAGAAACCGCGTACGGTATTCATCCGGGTCCTGGTCAATCATCATGTAGGAATCGATCACTTTGATGGCCGCCGGGCGAGCCAGCTTGGAATCGTATCCAAGATACACCCGCGCCATACCGCCGCGCCCCAGCACATCTTTGATTTCGTAATCGCCTAATATCCGGCCAATAAGAGGGTCTGTGATTGCCATAGAACTGACTTCTCGGTGTATATCCGTTGGAATAAACGCACGTACGACAACTTCTCTTTATATGCTACTCCGAAAGCGCCGTAAACTCGAACAATTATCGAAAATTTCACAAAATTCATGTAACAATCCTGAATTGCCTGGCAGGAAAGGCTTAATGTCATGCGATTTTGCGGTATACTCCAAAATGGGGTAGAAATAGTGGTTTTCAACATTGTGGTTGCCAGGTCAGGAAACATCCCCATTGTGTGTGACTCAGTTGAAACATTTTACAGGTTTGAATCAGGATAAAAAAACGCCTTGACTCCTTCACCCGATGTCCCTGAACGAGAAATTCGTCGCCGCTGCGCCTCCACGATTAGCCGCGCTGACGAGGAAGCCCGCCGGTTGAAACACAACTATATTGGCGTTGAGCATATCTTTGTTGCACTGACCCGTGTCGAAGGTAATCCGACGGCAACACTGCTGCGGCGCGCCGGAATGAATCCCAAACAGGTACGCAACGAAATCCGCCGTGAAATCGGTACAGGGGATAACCCACTGCCCGACACACTGCCCCTCACCCCGCGCTGCGAGATGGTGCTGGCGCTGGCGATTTTCCTGGCTGACCAGGAAGCCGAAAAGGATGACTTTTTTAAAGATGATGAAGAAGTAACTGAAAACCAGTTGCTGATTGCCACTTTGCAGGAAGGCGAAAGCGTCCCGGTGCGGAAGCTGGTTGAACTCGGTTTTGACATCAATATGTGGCTGCAAAAGCTCCTGCTGGAACTTCACGCTGAACAGGAGGAAGACAGCAGTTCGGAAGAGATCCCTCGTTTCACCTTCCGCCCCCGCCCCTACGACAGCGACCCTTTTGGGTTCGATGCCGGACTGGATTCGAGCAGTGATGATGGACAGGAGCCTGTTTTTGGCAAGGAAGCACGTTTCCCAACACCACTGCTAGACAAGTACGGACGCGACCTGACCAGGCAGGCCAGCGAAGGCAGGATCAGCCCGGCCATTTCACGCGAGCGTGAGATCCGGGCGCTGGCGCGAACGCTGGCACGCAGCAAGAAGAACAACCCGCTGCTGCTGGGGGATGCCGGGGTCGGGAAAACCGCTGTGGTCGAAGGCCTGGCTTATGCGATTCACGATGGTTCAGCGCCGAAGTCCCTACACCACCGTCGCATTGTGCAAATTGAAATCGGCACATTGGTCGCCGGAACGAGTCTGCGCGGCCAGTTTGAGGAGCGGTTAATCGGGATTGTGGACGAGGCCAAGAACGCCGGAAATGTGATCCTGTTCATTGACGAAATTCACACCATTGTCGGCGCGGGCGATACAATTGACAGCAACCTGGATGCTGCAAACATCCTCAAACCGGCGCTGGCACGCGGCGAGATCATGTGCATCGGCGCGACCACCCACGAGGAATACCGCCGGGCGATTGCCCAGGATCCAGCGCTTGACCGGCGTTTCCGCACGATTGATATTGAAGAACCCAGCCCGGAAGACTCGCTGGCGATTCTGACCGGACAGCAGGAACGCCTGGAGGAACATCACGGCGTCTCGATTCGCCCGGAGACCCTTGAAGCAGCGGTGCGGTTGTCGGTGCGTTACCTGCCGGATCGCCGGTTGCCAGATAAGGCGCTGGATTTGCTGGATGAAGCTTGCACGCGGGTGATTATCACCAGTATCGCCCCGGATGAAAGCATTGACGGTACGCCAGAAGTCCGCGTGGAGAATATCGCAGCGGTACTTTCGGATTGGTCTGGGATTCCAGTGACCGAACTGACTCAGGATGAAAAACGTCGGTTGGCCGGGATTGAGGAATCCCTGAGTCAGCGTGTTGTCGGGCAGACGGCAGCAGTGCATATTGTCGCCGACGCGATTAAAACCGCGCGTGCCGGACTAGGCAACCCAAATCGTCCGGTGGGCGTGTTCCTGTTTCTGGGGCCGTCCGGCGTGGGTAAAACCGAACTGGCGCGGGCACTGGCTGAATTTCTGTTTGGCAGTGACGAGGCCATGTTGCGGCTGGATATGTCGGAATTTCACGATTCGCATACGGTTGCACGGCTGATCGGTGCGCCGCCCGGCTACAAGGATACGCAGCGCGGTGGACAGTTGAGTGACGGCCTGCGCCGCCATCCGTACAGTGTCATTCTACTGGATGAGGTTGAGAAGGCCGCCCCGGAAGTCTTCGACATCTTCCTGCAAGTGTTCGATGAAGGCCGTTTGAGTGACGCGCACGGGCGGCATGTGGATGCGCGGCATTCGGTGTTCATTATGACCAGCAATATCGGCACGGAAGAAACCGGCAAACAGATCGGGTTCATCAACGACCCGGAAAAGCTGCCGGACTATTCCGCGCACCTGGGGCGTTTCTTCCGCCCGGAATTTCTCAACCGGGTGGACGAAGTGATTACCTTCGGTTCGCTCAATCCGGATGTTTTGAGTAAAATCCTGGACTTGCAGTTGCAGGATTTATATAAGCGACTGTCGGGGCAAGGACTCACGCTGCAACTAACAGAGGAAGCACGGGCGCTGATTCTCAAGAAGGGGTACGATCCGGTGAATGGCGCGAGGCCGCTGCGCCGGGCGATTGAACGCTTGCTGACCCGCCCCCTCAGCACCCGCATTGTGGAAGACGCCTTCCAGCCGGGGGATACTGTTAGCATTCAGGCAGGTGAAGGGGAGACCTTGTCGTTTGTGGTGGTGAAGGAATAAGAATTAATCCGATATGACCTCATCGCCGTTCCTTTTTCCTTCTCAATTTCGATTGAGAGAAAGATGCTTTTACAGAACAGCCTAAATCCTGAAAGAAGTTGCTTCAGCATTTTTGCGTAGGGCTTAGGACTGCATAAACAGCAGCATGAGTTGAGAGATAATAAGGCCACATGCCTATGAATCCACCGCAATCAGGCCGTACTCCGCCACCATTGACGGAGGATGAAGCCGCCAAGCTACTGAAAAAACGGCGCAAAGGCGATCTGACAGACTACTTTGCCACCGACCCCAACGAGGATATTCGCCAGTTGGGACGGTTGGCGCTGCGCCGTAAAGATGTAAATGACCATTTTGCGCTGGGGGATATGTGCGCCAACCAAGTCCTTGCCGAGGATGGGCGGCTGCTTGTGTTTTACGTCGGCAAAACGCTGATCGCCTACCAACGCGCTCTCAAAAACGCCACAAACGAAGTAGACCGCACTCAGGCCGAACTCAGCATTCAGGATTTCGTCAACTGGTTGGCGGTGGAAGCCCAGGAAAACCGCTCCCGTCGGAACGTTGCAGTGGTGCTGTGGGCGCTGGCCGAACACGAGGATGACTCGCCTATTTCAGTACCAGATTCTCTCGTGCAGGAGTTATTGGATTTATACCGGGATGAATCCCCCACTGGCCCAATGAATGCCGCTCCAGAAGACGAGGAACGGGTGACCGGCGAAAACAACCCACAGGAAGACCTCACCTTCGTGGATGAGGAAAACGACGACATCGATCTGCTGCTGCATTTGGATGATACCATCCCCACGCAGGCGGATTATGAACTGGACGATGCACTGCTCTCGCCGGAAGTGGATTACACCGCGCCAAGCGAAACCCATGTCCAGCCCATCGCCTTCGATTCGCTCACCTCGGCGGAACGGGAAAATGTCAGTTTCCGCCGTCGACTGTATGGCATCGCCCCGCCACCGCCTGCCGAAGACGAGTTCAACATCGGCGACACCATTCAAGATCGCTATGACGTGGTGGATGTGCGCCGGGGCGGGATGGGCGTGGTGTACCTGTGTTATGATCACCAGCAGCGAGAACCGGTAGCGATCAAGACCTTCCAGAGCCGTTTCCTGGAAAACGAACGCGCTGTTGCCCGCTTCACGCAGGAGGCGATTACCTGGGTGCTGCTGGAAAAGCATCGCTATATCGTGCAGGCGCGATTAGTCGAAACCATCAACAATCGCCCGCACATTATCCTGGAACATGTCAGCGGGCCGGAAGGCCTCGGCTCGGATTTACGCAGTTGGATAGATCACGGGCGGCTCGATATGTCGCAGTCCATTGAGTTCGGACTGCACATCGCGCTGGGGATGCAGCATGCCAATCAAAAAGTGCCGGGACTGGTGCATCGTGACCTCAAACCGGCCAACATCCTGGTGACTCATGATCCGGTGGCGAAGATCACCGATTTTGGTCTGGTGCGCTCACTGGAATTCAGCGATGTGCCCTTGCCAGGCAATGTGGCGCTGTCGCCACACCCAATGATTGACCCCAACAACCGCCTGACTCGCTTCGGCGCAATTGTCGGCACTGCGCCCTATATGTCGCCAGAACAGTGCGAGTCGCGCGACGTAGACCACCGCTCCGACATTTACTCATTTGGCTGCATCCTGTATGAAATGCTCACAGGGAAGCACATTTTTGACGTAAAAACCTTTAAAGAGTGGAAACAGGCGCATATCTCGCAAACACCGATATTCGCGCCGGAGTACGCTGAGAAAATACCGCCGCGCCTACAAGACCTTGTGCTGTTTTGCCTGCAAAAAGCCCCGGATGACCGCCCCGAAAAGTGGAATGTCGCAGCCGAAGAGCTCGCAGCGGTTTACGAGATCGTCACCGGGAAATCCGCGGCTCTGGAAATCACCGGACCGGAACTGGAAGTGCATGAACTCATCCACAAGGGCTACTCGCTGACCGAACTCCACCGGATGGACGAGGCGCTGGCGGCCTATGACCGGGCGATTGAGATGCAGCCCGATAACGCCACCGCCTGGGCGCGGAAAGGGCGCACGCTGCGACTGCGGGCGGAGTATGACGCGGCGCTGACGGCCTATGACAAGGCGCTAGAACTCCACCCCCGCTATGCCTTCGCCTGGAAGGGCAAAGGCATTGTCCTGGAACGTCTGGGCAGAATGGAACAGGCGTTGGGCTGCTACGAAACCGCCGCGCAGATCAACCCGCAGGACGTATGGAACTGGTACAACCAGGCCGACGTGCTGCAAAATCTCAACCAGCACGAAGACGCCATGCCCTTGCTGGAACAGGCGCTGGAAATTGACCCACTTCACCCCAACAGTTGGGCGAAGATGGGGCAGATTCACCGACTGCAAGGCCGCTATGAAGAGGCCGTCGCCGCTTACGAACAGGCCGTCGCACTCGACCCGGAATATGCCTGGGCGTATAACGGGCGCGGATTAGCACTTAAAGCCCTGGGGCGTTCGGTGGATGCGCTTAACAGTTTCACCCTGGCAACCCACTACCAGCCGGATGAAGTGTGGCACTGGTATAACCTGACGGAGATGCTGGTGGAGATGGAGCGGTACCAGGATGCCGTCCAACCGGCACAGCAGGCCACCCGCACCGACCCGACTCACGCCTTTAGCTGGGGCAAACTCGGCCAGGTGCTGCGTTATGTGAATCGCTACGAAGAGGCCTTAGACGCCTACAACCGAGCGATCAAACTGCAACCGGATTACAGTTGGGCGATTAACGGTAAGGGCATGGTGCTGGAACGCATGGAGCGGTATGAAGAAGCGCTGGCCTGCTACCGGGACGCCGCTCGCTATTCCGATAATTACGTGTGGCACTGCTGGTATAACCAGGGGAACGTATTGGTGATTATGGGGCGCTACAAAGAGGCGCTGCCCATGCTCGAACGGGCGACACAGGCTAACCCGCAGCACGCCCGCAGTTGGGCGCGGATGGGCAATGCGTTGCGTCACCTCAAACGAAATGAAGAGGCGTTGGCGGCCTTCCAGGAGGCGGTCACACTCGACCCGACCTATTCCTGGGCCTGGAACGAACTCGGCATCACGCTGGATGCGCTGGATCGGCGCGACGAGGCGCTGGACGCCTATGAGAAGGCCAGTTCCGCAGCCCCGGAGGATGGTTTCTACTACTATCAGCAGGCCGACCTGCTCATCCAGAGCGGCAAGCCAGGGCCGGCGCTCGATCTGCTGGACAAGGCCGTCAAGCTGGACGCCAGCAGCGCCCGAATCTGGGCGAAACGCGGGCAGGCGCTCCGCCGTCTGGGGAATTTTGAGGCCGCCCTGCGGGACTATACGCGGGCGGTTGAACTGGATACGAATTACGGTTGGGCTTGGAACGGGCGCGGCCTGACCTTAAGCGCCCTGGGGCGTCACGAAGAGGCGTTGAGCAGCTTCCGCCATGCCAGCGAGTGCAGCCAGAAAGATGTTTGGTACTGGTATAACCAGGGCGATGAACTGGTCGTGCTGGGTCGCCCGGAGGAAGCCCTGCAAGTGCTGGAACAGGCGCTCAAGTACAACCCGCGTCACCCGGAAAGCTGGGCGAAGCGCGGGCAGGCGCTCCGCCGCCTGGGACGCAACACCGAGGCGCTGGCGGCTTATGACCAGGCGCTCAGTATCAATCCACATTATGCCTGGGCGTGGAACGGGCGCGGCCTGACACTCGAATCCTTGGGACGGCGCGAGGAAGCCTACGTCTGTTACGAACGCGCGACCAGCGAAGACCCCCGCGTGATCTGGTATTACACCAATCTGGTAGATGTGCTGCTGGATATGCAGCGCAAGCAGGACGCACTGGAAGTGATTGAACGGGCGATTGCTGAACTGCCGCGCAACGCGGTGGCCTGGGCGCGGAAGGGGCAAGTGCTGCGGCGGTTAAGCCGCCACGAGGACGCAATTGACGCCTATCAACAAGCGCTCGACCTGGATGACACCTATGCCTGGGCATGGAACGGGCAAGGGTTAGCCTTCGCTGCGCTGGAACTGTGGGAAGAGGCGCTGTCGTCCTATGAACTGGCCGTGTTCTACAACGAGAGCGACCTGTGGTTCTGGCATAACTACGGCGAGGCGCTGATGGCGCTGGAACAATACGACCAGGCCGTAGCGATTTTCGAGCGGGCTGCCGCGCTGGATCCCCACCACGAACTGACGCAGCAGCGCCTGAACAACGCCCGGCAAAAGCGGGACGAGATGGATGACGGCGACGATGAAGCGGATGACGGTGAAGGGGACGAATCCCCGGACGACGAGGAATAACCCTGCTGTCTTATGCCCGGCGGCGGAAGGCGACAAACGGCATTTTTTCCGCCGCCAATGAGCGGAAACCATCCAGCGATTCCGGTGGTTCGTAGCCGATGACCTGCGCCAGCCTGCGTGCCAGATTGGGATGCGTCGTCGCGTAACGTACCATTTCCTCGCCGCTGGCGGCGGGTGAGAGTTGTTCGGCGGTAACGGCATGGTCTTGCCCACCGACGCGAATCGTCACGTCCGGGTGCGCCCCGATGTTGCGATACCAGTTGGACTGTTGGCCGAACCCGGAACACGCATAGTAGGTATCCGTCGCCGCATCGTACCGGGCAACCTCAATCACGGCCATGCGCTCTTTGCCACTGCTGCGCCCGATATGCCGGAGCAGCATCATCCGTTTCCCCAACAGAAAATCCAGCCGCAGCCGGAATATCCAGATCGGCAACCGCCAGAAAAACGCTTTTATCCCGGTAGGTGGTTTGGGCTGTGTCATGATGAGTATCCTTTTAGATAGCTTGTTAGCCGGATAGCCCGTTAGCCCAAAATGCTAACCGGCTAAAGTGCTACAATGCTATTATACCCGCATACCCACATGGAGGAATGTTCATGCGCCGTATTCTGTTGCTTCTCGTCATGCTGCTGCCCGCCGCTGTTTTCGCCCAGGACGCACCCGAAACCCCGATGGTCGGGGACTGTACCATCTTCCCGGCGGATAACCCCTGGAACACCGATATTTCCGAGTATCCCGTACATCCTAACTCCGATGCTTACATCGCCGCTATCAGCCAGTACGGCGACGAATACCTGCACGCTGATTTTGGCGGAGACGGCGAGTACGGCATTCCGTATGTGGTCGTCGGCGCAGATCAGCCGTTCGTTCCGATCACCTTTACGGCCTACGGCGACGAGAGCGACCCCGGCCCGTACCCCGTGCCGGATGATGCCCCGGTGGAGAATGGCGGCGACCAGCATGTGCTGGTGGTGGATACCGGTAACTGTATGCTCTACGAACTCTACGCGGCGGAATACAACGGCGACGGCTGGGACGCCGAATCGGGGGCGGTATTCGACCTGACTTCAAATGACTTGCGGCCTGCCGGGTGGACATCCGCCGATGCTGCCGGACTGCCGATTTTCCCCGGCCTGGCGCGTTATGACGAGGTGGAAGCCGGGGCGATCAACCACGCGCTGCGCTTCACGGTAGAAGAGTCACAGATGGCGTACATTCTCCCGGCCACGCACTGGGCTTCCGACAGCGACGACCCCGACCTGCCACCGATGGGCTTACGGCTGCGGCTCAAGGCTGACTATGATATTTCGGAGTATACTGGGCAGGCGCGGGTGATCTTAGAGGCGCTCAAGACTTACGGGATGATCGTAGCTGACAACGGTTCAAGCTGGTTTATCAGTGGGGCGAGCGATCCGCGTTGGGACGATGACGACCTGAACCAACTCAAGTCCGTCCCCGGCAGCGCCTTTGAGGTGGTGGATACCGGCGAACTGGTGACGGAGGTGGGGGAGTAATCGCTGCCACTGCAACCCGCGCCCATACCTAGTCGTATGGATATAATAGAGAATTTAAAGAGACAACGCCTAATTTTTTGTCGAACAATGGGCTTAATCCCACTGCCGGATGCGGCGTAGTCTTTTCGGTTTATCCATAAGATATATTAGTAAACAGGGGGTATCTATGAAGGCGATTATCTGCACAGCATACGGGCCGCCGGACGTGCTGCAACTCGGCGAGGTCGAAAAACCCGCTCCGAAAAAGAATGAAATCCTCATCAAAATCCAGGCAACAGCCGTTACTGCCAGTGATCGCATTCTCCGGGGGTTCAAACTGCCGGTCTGGCACCCAATGGGCTTCCTGATGGGCATTGTCGTCGGGTTTTCCCGCCCCCGGAATCCCGTTTTAGGTATGGTGCTGGCCGGGGAAGTGGAAGCCATCGGTCAGGCTGTAACCGGGTTCAAGCCGGGCGATCAGGTCTTCGCGTTCACCGGGACGCGCTTTGGTTGCTATGCCGAGTATATCTGCCTGCCGGAGAGTGATCGGTCACGGTATCCAGGAGATATTCCCAGTGTCATCGCGTTGAAACCGACCAATGCGACTTATGAAGAAGCCGCCGCTGTCGTCTATGGGATGGTGCTGGCGGCGTATTTTCTGCAAAAAGGCGCGATACAGCCGGGACAGCAGGTGTTGATTTACGGCGCTTCCGGCGCGATTGGCACCACCGCCGTGCAGTTAGCCAAACATCACTACGAGGCGGAAGTGACCGCTGTTTGCAGCGGCGCGAATGCCGAATTGGTAAAGTCGCTTGGCGCTGACCATATCATAGATTACACGCGAGAAGACACCATTCCTGGGGAGCGGCGTTACAACTTCGTGCTGGATGCCGTCGGCAAGAAAAAGACCTCCCCGCTCAAAGTGGCCTGCCAGCACACCCTCACGCCGGATGGACGATATTTGTCCGTTGATGAAGGTAATCCCACCCCTCAGGTAGAAGGCCTGCGGCTGCTGCGCGACCTGATGGAGGCAAATAAGTTCAAAGCTGTCATTGACCGCCGCTATCCGCTAGAAGAAATGGTTGAGGCGCATCGCTACGTAGACGGGGGACACAAAAAGGGCAATGTCATTATTACAGTTGCGCACGACACATAAGGGGTATCTATGAAAGCTGTGAAATGGACGCAATACGGCCCGCCGGATGGACTGCACCTCGGTGAGGCGGCCAAACCCGCCCCGAAAGATAACGAAGTCCTCATCAAAATCCACGCCGCCAGTGTGACCGCTGGGGACTGTGAAATCCGGGCGTCCAACGTCCCGGCGTGGCTCTGGCTGCCGATACGGCTGTTTACCGGACTCACAAAGCCTCGTAAGAACATCATTCTGGGGCAGGAACTGGCCGGAGAGATCGAGGCGGTTGGCTGCTTCCCTATCTCGACTAGCGCACCGATAAGATGAGAATGATGGTCAGAACCAGGGGCTATATGCCCTTTTTTTGTTTGCACACCGCGAAAATTGAGGGCTTGACTTCGAGCGCGCTCGAAGTTGTAGAGTGAGGTTGATTGACCTTTTACACAGGAGTGTGCATCATGGAAAAGCGAACTTTAGGACGATCCAATATCGCAGTCTCGCCCCTTGGGATGGGCTGCTGGGCGATAGGCGGGCTGTGGCGGTTCCTCGATATCGAGGCCGGGTGGGGCGAGGTGGACGACGCCGAATCCATCCGCACCGTACACAGCGTGCTGGAAAACGGCATCACCTTCTTCGACACCGCCGCCAGCTACGGAGCCGGTCACAGCGAGACAATCCTCGGACAGGCATTGGCCGGGCGGCGCGACCAGGCCGTTATCGCCACCAAGTTTGGCTGGCATGTAGATATAGCCGCCAAGCATATTACCCACCACGCCGAGGTAGGCGACATTATCAAGAACCTCCGCGCCGAGTGCGAGGACAGTCTGCGTCGGCTGAACACCGATTATATTGACCTCTACCAGCTTCATGTATGGGATTACCCGGTGGATCATGTTCCTTCACTGCTTGATGCGCTTGAATCGCTGGTGAGCGAAGGGAAAATCCGTGCTTATGGCTGGAGTACCGATTCAGTCGAAGGTGCGCAGGCCTTCAGCGCCGGGGAACACTGCGTCGCCATCCAGCACGATCTGAATGTCGTCAAGGATGCGCCAGAGATGCTGGCGTTATGCGAACAGTTGAACCTCGCCAGCGTGAACCGCAGCCCCTTAGCGCGGGGCGCGCTCACCGGCAAATACTCTAAAACCACGACGTTTGCCCAGAACGATGTCCGCTCCGATCAATGGTCATGGGATACGTTTTTTGCCCCCGCGCTCGATCAGCTCGACGCCTTGCGCGATGTTCTCACCAGTGGCGGACGATCACTGACCCAGGGTGCGCTGGCATGGGTTTGGGCACGGAGCGAGATGACCGTGCCGATTCCGGGTATCCGCACCGAGGCACAGGCTATCGAAAACGCCAAGGCGATACAATTCGGCCCGCTTACTGCCGACCAGATGCGCCAGATTGATGACATCCTGGAACGCGCGGTCACCTCTGGTTGAGGGTGCCAAAATACGGTAAGCTGGGGATATAAGGCAGCGGACGCCCTTCTGGGCGTCCCTTCGACTGACATTCAATATCCTCGGTTTTGAGCGATAGGTTGTATGATGAACACTGAAAACGAGCAGCAATTAACGATTCAGCAGGTAGCCGAGATAACCGACCTCAGTGTCCACACCCTGCGGTACTATGAGCGCATCGGCCTGATCCACCCCATCAACCGGGCACAGAACACCCACCGTCGCTATTCACTCGATGACGTGGGCTGGATTGAGTTCCTCAAAAAGCTGCGGGCTACTGGCATGTCCATTCAACAGATGCAGCGCTACGCTGAACTTCAGCGCGAAGGCGATCCAACCTTGCCAGAGCGTGTCGAGATGCTACGGGCACTCAAGGAGGAAGCTGAGATGCGTATCAGCGACCTGGAAGAAAACCTTAAACTCATCCGCTACAAAATCGGCTTCTACCAGACAATTGTAGACGAACAGACCCTGGAAGCCATTCCGCAGATCTGATGCCCACTTGTGCAACCTTCCCATCGTCTTTGACGTATTCTCACTCGTCTATTGAGATCAATGAGAGGGAGTACGATGAAAGCAGTGGTCTATACCCGGTACGGGACACCGGATGTATTGCAGATTGGGGACGTTGCCACACCGACACCGCAGGACGATGCGGTGCTTATCAAAGTCCATGCCGCGTCCATCAATGCGGCGGACTGGCACATCATGACCGCCGACATCTTTTTGGCACGGCTGGCGATGGGGCTGCTGAAGCCCAAGAATCCCCTGCTCGGTGGGGATTTGGCCGGAGTGGTGGAAGCGGTTGGCAAAAATGTGACGCAGTTCCAACCGGGCGATGCGGTCTATGGGGACATCCTCGACGCCGGGCACGGCAGTTTTGCCGAGTACGTCTGTGCGCCGGAGAACATATTGGTTAAGAAACCGGCTCGATTATCATTCGAGCAAGCGGCAGCAATACCGCTGGCGGCGACGACGGCGCTGCAAGGGCTGCGGGATAAAGGCGGGATTCAGCCCGGCCAAAAGGTGCTGATTCAGGGGGCATCGGGTGGCGTAGGCACGTATGCGGTGCAGCTTGCCCGGTATTTTGGGGCCGAAGTGACCGGCGTATGCAGTACGAAAAATCTGGATATGGTGCGTTCGCTGGGGGCGGATCATGTCATTGATTATACCCAGGAAGATGTGACCCGGAGCGGCCAGCACTTTGACCTGATCCTGGGTATCAATGGGTATCACCATATCCTGGATTACCGGCGTATCTTAAATCCTAACGGAAAGTATGTTATGGTGGGGGGGACAGCGGCGCAACTCTTCCAGGCGCTGCTGCTGGGGCCAGTGGTTTCTATGCTGGGAAGCCGGAAAATGATTGTCCTGTCGGCCAAATCGAGCCAACAAGACCTGGCATTTTTGACCGAATTGATTGCGGCGGGAAAGATTGCACCGGTCATAGACACCTCTTACCCTCTGAGCGAGGCCGTAGCAGCGTTTCGCTACTTCGGAGATACTCATCCCAAAGGGAAAGTGGTCATTACGGTAACACCGGAACATTCCTGATAACCCTGCCCTGCCAAATTTCGTCGCATCAGGGAGAAGTCCATCACAGCTTTTCCCTGATGAAGGCATCAACATCATCTTGAAACCAAAGGATCGTCATGAAAGCTGTGAAATGGACACAATACGGGCCACCGGAAGGGCTTCAACTGGGCGAAGCTGAAAAACCAACGCCGAAGGATAACGAAGTCCTGGTAAAAATTCACGCTGCCAGTGTGACCGCCGGAGACTGTGAAATCCGGGCGTCCAATGTCCCGGCGTGGCTGTGGTTGCCGATACGGCTGTTTACGGGACTCACAAAGCCACGCAAGAATATCACCCTGGGGCAGGAGCTGGCCGGGGAGGTGGAGGCGGTTGGCAAAGGGGTCACGGAGTTCAAAGTCGGTGACGCGGTGTTCGCTGCGACGGGTTTTAGTTTCGGGGGGTATGCCGAGTACGTTTGCCTGCCCGCCGAATCGGACGACTCGGTGCTCGCCAGCAAACCGTCCAACGTGAGCTATGAGGAAGCCGCTGTGGTGCCGGTAGCCGGGTTGGAAGCCCTGCACTTCCTGAGTGCTGCCCATATTCAACGCGGCGAAAGCGTGTTGATTCTGGGTGCGGGCGGCAGCATTGGGACATTCGGATTACAGCTTGCCAGACATCATGGGGCGGAAGTGACCGCTGTAGACAGTGCCGGGAAGCTGGATTTCCTGCGTTCAATTGGTGCGGATCAGGTGATTGACTACGCTCAGGAAGACTTCACTCGGAACGGCCAGCAGTATGACGTGATCTTCGATGTGATCGGCAAGAGTCACTATGCCCGCAGCCTACAAGCACTCAAACCGGGCGGGCGCTATCTGCTGCCGAACGCCGGGCCAGCCGAAATGCTGCGTGGGCGCTGGACTTCGCTGACGAGCGATAAGAAAATCATCGTGGGGCCAGCCCGCCGGAATCCAGCGGATTTGAACCGCCTCAAAGAACTGATTGAAGCCGGGACAATCAAGCCGGTCATAGACCAAATCTACCCGCTGGAACAGATTGCCGCCGCCCACCGCTACGCCGATTCCGGGCAGAAACAGGGGAATATCGCCATCACGGTGAGCAGCGGCTAGTACGGCAAAACCCTGAAGTCGGGTGAGGACAAGGGGCTTATGCGCTTTAAGATAATAACTGGGAAACCGTTTGGTTCTGGCCGCGGACGCCCAGAAGGGCGTCCCTACGATAGGATTCGGTAGTCCGCCCAACCCCTATTTGTAGAATTATGCTTGTAACCCGATAAATCTTTAACCTGCATAACCCCCTGTTCTCGTATCTCAATCCCCGTGTATTTCGCCCCAATTTCCCCCACACCAGACTCAATCACCGCAAGTTATGTAAAAAATACTTGACATGGGGTATAAAATGCGATACTCTATGTATAGTATTTTTTACATAGAGTAAAAATTATCCGACATAATGAGGGAAATATGACCTATCAGGAAAAAACCACAACAGTCTCTTTGGTAAGTACCCTCTTGATCTTTGGCTTCTATCTGGTCAATGTCCTGCCGCTGATGCAGGCGGAGACGATCAATTCGACGGCGATTTTCAGTCTCTGGGCAACAATTATTGTCCTCTCCGTCATCGTGAATATTGTCTCCAGTATTCTTACGCTGATTGTATTCAACATCATTCAGATGATTAGAACCCATGAAGAGGAATCGGACATCATGGACGAACGCGACAAGCTCATTGGCTTAAAAGGTACGCGGAACTCATATGTTGTATTTTCACTCGGCGTCGTTATTTCAATGGTGACGCTGGTCATGAATATGTCGTCACTGGTGATGTTCAACTTGCTGGTTGTCTCCGGGCTGGTCGCCCAGATTGTCGGTGATATTACCCGACTCTATCTATACCGGAGGGGAGTCTGAGATGGGGACGTTACCGATTGAAAACAACATCCGAAAACTACGCTTTGAGCATGATGAGATGACTCAAAAAGACCTGGCGGACAAAGTGGGCGTCACCCGTCAAACCATCGTCGCCATCGAAAAAGCGAAATACTCCCCGTCGCTGGAACTCGCGTTTCGTATCGCGCAGGTCTTCAACGTCCCATTAGAAGCGGTTTTCTCGTACCACCCTGAAGCCGATAAGAAGCCGTCCCAAAAATAGTCCGAACGATTCATTGGTCTCGATGATGAATGACCTGACTGGAGAAAAATCATGAAAGCAATCACCTACACCGAATACGGATCACCCGACGTGCTGCATGTCACCGAAATTGAAAAACCCACACCCAATGATAACGAAGTCCTGATTAAAATTCAGGCAGTCCCCGTCAATTTTGGGGATACGCTGGCGCGGGACTTCAAATCCGTCTCAATGCGCGAATTCAACATGCCATCGTTTCTGTGGCTCATCGCCCGCGCCTCAATGGGCTTCAGCAAACCCAAGAACCCAATCCTGGGGAGTGAATTCGCCGGGGAGATTGAGGCCGTCGGCCAGGATGTCACCCGGTTCAAAGTTGGCGACCCGGTTTTTGGGTATCGTGGTCAGAACATGGGTTGTTATACCGAGTATCTCTGTATGCCAGGGGATGGGATGCTGGAAACGAAGCCCGCCAATATGCCCGCTGATGAAGCCGCCACCATCCCGTATGGGGCGCTGACCGCGTTGAATCTGTTGAAAAAGGTCAACATCCAACCGGGGCAGAAAGTTCTCATCAACGGCGCTTCCGGCGGGATTGGTTCGGCGGCGTTACAACTGGCCCGGCATTATGGCGCGGAAGTGACCGGGGTATGCAGCACCGCACGGGTTGAATTTGTGAAGGCGCTGGGCGCCGACCATGTGATTGACTACACCCAGGAAGATTTCACCCAAAACGACCAGACCTACGACCTGATCTTCGACATCCTGGGTAAATTATCACTATCAAAATGCAGAAAATCCCTTACACCTAACGGACGCCTGCTGTACGCCAGCTTCAAGATGAAACAGCTTTTCCAGATGTTGTGGACTTCAATCGCAGGTCGCAGCCAGAAGGTCATTTGTGCGTTATCTATGGAAAAACCGGAGGACTTAACGGTTATCAAAGGACTGGTTGAAGAAGGCGCAATAACAACGGTCATTGATAAACACTATCCCTTAGAACAGGCCGCCGCAGCGCACCGCTATTATGCCAACGGCAAAAAGGGCCATGTCGTTCTCACAGTGTAGTTGAGCATGAATCTAATCGGAGCAAAAGCATGAAAGCCGTGATATACGAACGATACGGGCAGCCGGAAGTGCTGCACCTCACCGAGATCGCCAAACCGAGGCCAAAGGCCAATGAAGTCCTGGTCAAGGTTCGGGCGACCACAGTTACAGTGGGCGACAGCCGGATGCGCAGTTTCACCGTCCCACGTGCGCAGTGGCTCTTTGCCCGGCTCTATCTGGGGATACGGAAACCTCGGCGGGCGATTCTGGGTATGGAACTGGCCGGGGATGTTGAAGCCGTCGGCCAGTCGGTCACGCGGTTTAAGCCTGGTGAACCGGTGTTCGCCTCAACGTTCGGAGTGAATTTTGGCGGGTACGCCGAGTACAAGTGCCTGCCCGAAAACGGGATGCTGGCCCTCAAACCGGCTAATCTGACCTATGAGGAAGCCGCCGCCGCTGTTGGGGGTGGGATGACGGCGCTGCGCTGCCTGAAAAAAGCCCACATTGAGCCGGGACAGAAGGTGCTGATTTATGGCGCATCCGGCGCAGTCGGCACCAACGCGGTACAACTCGCCAAACACCACTACGGCGCGGTTGTGACCGGGGTATGCAGCACCTCCAACCTGGAGATGGTGGCCGCGCTAGGGGCGGATACTGTTGTGGACTATACCCGTGAGGATTTCACCGGACGCGGTGAAACCTATGATGTCGTGTTCGATGCCGTCGCCAAATTTCCACCGGAACAGGCGAAAAAGGCGCTCAAACCAGGAGGAATCTACCTGAATGTACATGTGGATTCCGGAAATGGGGAAAACATACAGGAACTGCTCACATTAAAAGACCTGCTTGAGGCCGGGAAGCTGAAGCCGGTAATTGACCGCCGCTACCCGCTGGAACAGATCGTTGAAGCGCATCGCTATGTGGACACCGGGCATAAAAAAGGGAATGTCGTCATCACGGTAGCGAAATAGCCCCTACCCTTCTATTCTGCGTTGGGAACGGGTGGATTCCGACCAGCTAAGGGGAGTCACTCGGCGTCATAGGCGGCGATAGCTATCGGGAGTGCCTGGATAACGCTGTGTCCCGCTGGTGCCAGACCGACCAGAATCGCACTAATCACTTCCTCGCGCGAAGCACCCGCCTGTTTCGCGCTTTGTGTGTGAAAGGGAATGCCGCTGTTCAGGTGCAGTGCCGCCAACACTGCGAGATAGGCTAAAGCCGATGTCTTAGAGTCGAGCGCGCTGGCATTACCCAAATGCTGCACCAATGTACCCCAGGCGCTGGCGTGGTCAGGCGCTTCCTCCATAAAAGCCTTGAAAGCATCGCTAATCAGATTCGAATCGGTCATTTCAGGCCCTTTATGCTCACATTCAAACTCTACTCACTACATAATAGCACAAATGATCTGTTTTTGACAGCTCGGTTGGCGCGATTGACCAGGGCAAGATTACATACCCCGTGCAGCACGATGAACAATAGCGCGACCTCCCTCCCTGAATTCCTTACTTTATCCCTTCTGAATCCCTACCACCCACGTAAAAGATTCATCAGAATTTAGCAAACCTCTATGCAGAGTGCTAAAAACTGCGGTATGATAGATGCGGTATTCATACCAACCCGACCATCATGAGTAATCCAGGGTGTTGTACTTATGCCAATGTATACCTATCGCCGTGAAGATGGCACTACCTTCGACATACGCCAGAAATTTCTGGATGACCCGCTGATGGTCTGCCCGACCACCGGCCAGAAGGTGATTCGTGTGGTGCAGCCCGCCGGGATTATCTTCAAAGGCTCCGGGTTCTACGTGAACGATAGCAAGAATGCGTCACGCAGCAGCATCAACAACACGTCCAGCAGCAACGGTCACAGCAAGGACAGCACCGACAAAAGCAGCGATAAAAGCGGTGACAGCAAAAAGACGGAAAGCGCACCCGCTGCCAAATCCACCGACACCCCGGCAACCCCTTCTTCCAGTGTCGCGGCGGACTGATCGCCCCAACACAACCAATCGAAACAACCAACCAACGAGAGGCGGGTGGCCTCTCGTTTTGTGATTCCTACATACCAATCCCCTGCCGGACGCCCGCCGCCAACTGGCGCAGCACATCCAGCAGACGTAACTGCCACAGGGCATCGTCCGTTTCCAGCATGACCGCCGTCCGGCTGACGCGCACATCCGCGCCCAAAGTGGCCTCTAACCGCTCCCGATTGATGTTGGGCAGGTACGGCAGTTTGACGTTCACCACGTCATTGAGCGTGATTACCGCACTGGCGTTAGCGGCCTGCGCCAACAGTTTCACGTCAATCTGGTAGAGCAGCCCTTCCACCGCCAACGGCAGCGGCCCGAAGCGATCCCGCAGTTCGTCGCGCATCATATCCACATCCTCGGCGCTGGTAAGGCCGCCGATGCGCCGGTAGATTTGCAGGCGAAGCTGCATTTCCGGTATCCAGTCGTGGGGCAGGTAAGCCGGAATCGGCAGATCAATCGTCACGGTATTGGTGGGCAGGGGCAGCATAGTGTCGCCCTGCCGTTCGGCCTTCAGCCCCTTCACAGCCTGCGCCAAAAGCTGCGTATACAGGTGCAGCCCCACCGCCGCCACATGCCCGGTCTGCCGGGTGCTGAGGATGTCGCCCGCGCCGCGCAGTTCCAGGTCGCGCAGGGCGATTTGGTAGCCCGCCCCCAGGTTGCTGTTCTCCGCCAGCGCCTCTAAACGCAGCCGCGCCTCGTCGTTAAGGCGGTTGGTGCTGGCATGGAAGAAATAGGCATAGGCTTGCTGGGCGCTGCGCCCCACGCGCCCGCGTAACTGGTAAAGCTGCGCCATGCCGAACCAGTCCGCCCGGTCTACGATCAGCGTGTTGGCTGTCGGAATATCAATGCCGCTTTCAATAATCGAAGTAGAAATCAGCACATCGTACTCGCCCCGCCCGAACAGCGTCATCACTTTTTCCAGCGTGCGCGAGTCCATCTGCCCATGTCCGGTGATAGTCCGCACTTCCGGCACAATATGTTCCAACCGGTCACGGGCAGAGTCAATCGTTTTCACGCGGTTATGGACGAAGAACACCTGCCCGCCGCGTTCCAGTTCCCGCAGCACGGCCTGCCGCACCAACCGCTCATCAAACGGGCCAACATGCGTCATCACCGGCAGCCGTTCTTCCGGCGGAGTCTGAATCATGGTGATGTCCCGCACCCCGGTCAACCCCATGTAGAGCGTGCGCGGAATCGGCGTGGCCGTCAGGGTGAGAATATCCACGTGCGCCCGCAGTTTCTTGAAATATTCCTTGTGCGTGACGCCGAAACGCTGTTCCTCGTCAATAATCACCAGTCCCAGCTTTTCGAGCGTGACATCATCCTGCAACAGACGGTGTGTGCCGATGATGATGTCAATCTCGCCGGATGCCAGCCGGGGCAGGATGGCGTTCTGCTCCTCTTTGGTGCGGAAGCGCGAGAGCATCTCCACCGTCACCGGGAAATTCACCAGCCGCCGCGTGAACGTCTGGTAGTGCTGCTGCGCTAACACAGTGGTCGGCACGAGCAGCGCAACCTGCTTGCCGCTCATCACCGCTTTGAAGGCCGCCCGCAGCGCGACTTCCGTTTTGCCATAGCCCACGTCCCCGCAGATCAGGCGATCCATCGTCTGCGGACGCTCCATATCCTCTTTGACCTCGCGGACGGCGCGCAGTTGGTCTTCGGTCTCGACATACGGGAAGGACGCTTCGAGTTCATGCTGCCAGGGCGTATCCGGCGCGAAGGCGAAGCCCACCGCCGCCATCCGCCGAGCGTAAATATCCAACAGTTCGCGGGCATCTTCCTCAACGGCGCGTTTGGCCTGGGCGGTGACTTTACCCCAATCGGCCTTGCCGAGCTTGCTCAGGGTTGGCGGGCGGTCATCCGGCCCGACATAGCGCGTCAGGCGGTCTGCCTGATGAATCGGCACGAACACCATGTCTGTCCCGGCGTATTCAATCAGCAGGTACTCGCGTTCGTTGCCCTGCACGGTGCGGCGGCGCATCCCTCCGAAGCGGCCAATGCCGTAATCCACATGCACCACGTAATCGCCGTCTTGCAGGTCGGCATAGCTCGACTCTGGAATCCGGGCGCGGCGGGCCGTTTTGCGGCGTCGGGGTTCGGGGCGGCTCCACCCGAAGATTTCCGCATCGGAGAACAGGCGCAGCGTTTTCGCCTCAGTCTGCAAGCGCCATCCGGCTTGCAGCGCGCCATCCACCAATGCCACCGTGCCGGTTTCCGGCAGACTCATCACGTCATGCACCACCGGGATAAACGCCCCCTGTTCCTGCCACAGGTCAGCCACCCGCGCCACCTGCTGCGTGACGACGACGATACTCGTTTTCTCCCGCGACCCGCCCCGCAGGTGCGTCACGAGGTCACGCAGTTGTCCGCCGAAACGCTGTTCCGGCGTGAATAACCGGCCTATGCCGTCCGGCGGGGTGGTTATATCCACCTCGCCATTCTCGTCGTCGCTGCTGGTGGCAAGCTGCCCCAGGTGGAGGTGCTGCCGGTGTTCCAGTTCCTCCGCCAGCATATCCCAGGTGATATAAGGGAGCGGGCAGTTCGGCGGGATTTCGTTCGCCGCCTGTTTTTCCTCCCGGCTCTGCACGGCAGTTTCTTCGATTCCGGCGATGGTGTCGCGCAGTTCCGCCCAATCTTCGACCACGATGAGCGTGTTCTCCGGCGCATAGTCCAGCAGGCTCACCGGATTGGGATAGAGGTAGGGGAGATAGGTTTCCAGGTAGGGGAAGGCTGCGCCGTTCGCCAGCGGTTCGGCGTCGGCCTGCGGGCTGGCGGCATCAGTCGTCACCGCCCCCAGTGCGGCGAACCAGTCCGCGAGATGGGCGGCCAGCGGCGGCGTGTGTTCCGGCAGCGCCTCCCGTGCCGGGGGAATTACCACTTTATCCAGCGTGTTCGCCGAACGCTGCGTGGTGGGGTTGAATACCCGCAAACTCTCGATTTCGTCATCGAAAAATTCTATGCGTATCGGGTCGTCGCTCGTCAGCGGGAAAATATCCACCACGCCACCCCGGCGGCTGAACGTCCCCGGCTGTACCACAATCGGAGCGGGTTCATAGCCGAGCGCCAACCAGCGGCTCAACAGTTTGTTAATGTCATGGCGTCCGCCGGGCTTGAGGAGCAGCGAGGCTTTGCGGAACTGGTTGACCGGGATGGTGCGCTGCATAATCGCCCGTGCCGACGTGATGATGACCGGCGAGGCTGTATCTGGTAGATCGTCAGGGGGCATCAACGCGGAGAGCGCAGCAATCCGCGCCCGGATGACGTTTTCCCCCCAGGGCGCCCGGTCATAAAAGTGCGGCGCGGGTTCGGCAAAGCGATACACCGGGGCGTCATCCAACCAGACCGGGAGTTGTTCCGACACATTGTAGGCGCGGTCAACCCGTCCGGTGACATAGATCACCGGGCCGTCCCAATCGCGGGCGAGCGCCGCCAGCACGAAGGGGCGAGCAGCACGGATGATGCCCTGGTCGGGCAGGCGATTCGTGCCGCGCAGTTGGTCAAGCAGGGCGCGGTAAGCGGGGGTCAGGCGCAGGGCATCCAGTAAGCCGTTAAGCTGCATCTTCAGGTTTCCTCTTGCGGACGGGGATTCGCCATTGTAGCAGAACGGCGACGATTTCTGTAGAAGCGGTTGCGTTCTCCAAATTCCCAACGAATATGAACGCTGTGGCTGCTGACCTCACCCCTTCCGAACCTGCGGTTCTCCCTCCCTTCCTTCGAGGGGACATACGTCCCCGTCTCAGTCACCACTATGGAGAGGGCAAAACAAGCGCAGCGAGTAGGGGTGAGATTTAATAGGATATGCGCCTATTTAGAACACGATTGCCTTGACGCTACCGCCCACTCTCCCGCCGCAGCAGCGCGAAGCCGATGACCCCCGCCAGGAGCGAGGCGACCAGGATGCCAGTTTTTGCCAGCGGCAGCAGCGCCGTGCCATCAAAGGCTAACCCGGCGATAAACAGGGACATCGTAAAGCCCACACCGGCCAGCCAGCCTACCGCGTGCAGGTGTCTCCAGGTAACATCGGCGGGTTTATCCGCCAGGTTGAAGCGCACCGCCAACCAGGAAAACAGCATGATGCCGAGCGGCTTCCCAATGACCAGCCCAATAATCACGCCGAGCGTGGTGGATTGGGATAAGGTCGCTCCAATATCCCCGGTGAGGGCCACACCGGCATTCGCCAGCGCGAAAACCGGCATGATGAAGAAGCTCACCCAGGGCGCGAGGTTATGTTCAAGGCGCTGCAAAGGCGCTTGCACCTGCCCGGCTGCGGCTTCCAGCGCGTGGAGCGCCACCTGGCGGGTTTCGTTCACCAGCACGCTTTCGCCGTTATCTCCGGCATGTTCAAACCTGTCGAGCAGTTTCCGGCTACTGTGGACAAAACCTGCTGGGTCGAGGTGGGTACGGGCGGGAACGGTCAGCGCCAGCAGCACCCCGGCGATGGTGGCATGAATACCGGATTTCAGAAACGCCACCCAGACAATAATGCCCAGGATGGCATAAATCGGCGTGTTGTGGAATCCCAGACGGCTGAGGGTGAACAGCAGCCCCAGGACAACAACACCAATGAACAGACTTACCCAGGTAATCTCCGCTGTGTAGAACAGGGCGATCACCAGCACGGCGCTCAGGTCATCCACAATCGCCAGGGCGGTCAGGAAGATTTTGAGGGAAGTCGGCACGCGATCACCCAGCAGCGCCATAATTCCCAGAGCAAAGGCGATATCCGTAGCAATCGGGACGCCCCAGCCCATAGCGCTTTCTTGTCCGGCGTTGAACAGGGTGTAAATCAGGGCAGGCATAAGCAGGCCACCCAGAGCCGCGATGATGGGCAGCGCCGCCCGGCGGGGCGAAGCCAGTTCACCGGCCAGGATTTCACGCTTGATTTCCAGCCCGACCAGGAAGAAGAAAAGCGCCATCAAGCCATCGTTAATCCATAAGATAAGCGGCTTAGAGAGGGAAAGGGCGCCGCCGCCGATGGTGATGGGCGTTTGCCACAGGCTTTCATAGGCCGCTGACCAGGGGGAATTCGCCCAGACGAGGGCGATCACCGTAAAGATCAGCAGCAGAATACCGCCGGAAGCCTCGGTTTGAAAGAAACGCTGGAAAGGACGCAGAATAGGCAGTACCTCAGTGGGTTTAGGTGCTGTCGTGTGGTTCATTGTTCTCCTATATATGGTACACATGAATCGTGGAAACCATAATATACAGGAAAATTATTTTGTTTGTATAAGAAGCGTATTAGCGACTGTTCAGGAGGTCATGGTACAGCCGGTAGGTGGCTTCGATCATCGTTCTGGCGCTGAAGGTGGTCTCCAGCCGTTCCTGCCCCATTAGCCCCATGTGCCGCGCGAGTGGCAGGTCATTAAGTAGTGTGAGCAGCGCCCCGGCCAGCCCTTCGGCATTACGCGGCGGAACGAGCAGGCCGGTTTGCCCCTCTGCGACGATCTCCGGGATGGCACTCACTGCGCTGGCGACCACCGGGGTTTGCTGCGCCATCGCTTCCAACAGCACCAGCCCGAACCCTTCCCACAGACTGGGCAGCAGGAAAATGTCAAAGGCGGCCATGAGCTGCGGCACGTCCTCGCGCCAGCCGAGAAAATGGACTCGATCCGCGATGCCGAGGGTTTGCACTTCCGTTTCGAGCTTGTCCCGCAAGAGGCCGTCCCCGGCAATCACCAGATGGGCGGGTGATGCGGTGGCAATTTGCCAGAACGCCCGCAGGCCATACAGCACGCCTTTTTGCTCCACCAACCGGCACACGATACCAATAATCGGTGTACCCTCTGCGAGGTCGAGTTCATGGCGCAGCGCATGGCGAGCTTCCCCTCGGTCAACCGCGTTGGGGTCAAAGTCCAGCCCGTAGTAAATGCGATGGATTTTGTGAGCGGGGGCACCTTCGACTTCCCGCGCAAAACGGGCAATCGAGTCGGAAATGGCGATTCCGGCGTCGGCCATACGCCATAGTCCCCCATTGACCTGTCGCACCGGGAAACGGCGGCGGAAGGCGTTGTCGTTGTGGCGGCTCGTGATGATGACCGGCACGCCTGCTAGTTTTGCCCCCGGAATCCCATACAGGTCGGCGTGCAGGAGGTGGGTATGCACGATGTCCGGCAGGAGTTGGTAGAACAGGTCGCGCAGCCGCCACGCCATACGCGCGTCGGCATCATGCCCGATGGTGAAACGATGGATGGTGATGCCGCCGCCCTGCATGGCCTGAGCGAATTCATTAACCGGGTTATCCGGCTCGGTCAGCAGCGCGAGGTGCATCTCCATGCCGCGTGCCTGCAAAGCGGGCAGCAGCGTGAGTAAGTGCCGTTCCGCCCCGGAGATACCGGTGACTTTGATGACATGCACGACGCGCATCAGGCGATTCCCTGGTACCAGGCGATGGTACGCGCCAGCCCGTCGTCAAAATCCACGATGGGCGCGAAACCCAGCAGCCGCTGCGCCTTGTCAATGCCAGCGCGGGAATGTTTGACATCGCCCGGACGCGGCGCGGCGTGGATGGGCTGTAAATCTGTCCCTAACTGGGCGTTGAGCTTATCCATCAGATCAAGCAGCGTGATGCGTCCGCCGGTTGCCAGATTGAGCATCTCCCCGGCAGCATCCGGCGCACGCACCGCCAGCAGGTTGCCATGCACGACGTTATCAATATAGGTGAAATCGCGGGATTGCTGGCCGTCGCCGTAAATGGTGGGCGCTTGTCCGTCCAGCATGGCGGTGATAAACAGGGGGATGACCGCCGCGTACTGCGAGAGCGGGTCCTGGCGCGGGCCGAAGACGTTGAAATAGCGCAGACACACGGTTTCCAGCCCGTAGACCTGATAAAACGACTGGCAGTAGAACTCCCCGGCCAGCTTGGAAACAGCGTAAGGTGAGAGCGGACGTGGCGACAGGTCTTCGGTTTTGATTTCCTCAACCGCGTTGCCATAGGCCGACGACGACGCGGCGTAGACCACGCGCTTCACCCCGGCATCCCGCGCCGCAATAAGCACATTCAGTGTGCCGGTGGCTCCCGTGTTGTGGGTCGTGAGCGGGTCGTCAATGCTGCGGGGGACGGAGGGCAGCGCCGCTTGGTGGAACACATAGTCCGCCCCGGCGAAAATCGGCGGTAGGGCGTCGGCATCGGTGATGCTCACCTCGTAAAATTCCAAGTCACCGCGCAGGTCGTCCAGGTTGCGGCGGCTGCCGGTGATGAGGTTATCCACCACCCGCACCCGGTGGCCGTCGTTGAGCAGGCGTTCGGCAATATGCGACCCGATGAAGCCCGCGCCCCCGGTCACAACGTAGGTTTCCGTCATAGCGTGTCTTGCCTTCCGAATGTCTGGGTTCACGCCGCTAACGATAGCACAAACCGGCGGGGATGATGAGTCCGGAATCGGGGAAAATGTGGCGCGCGGGTAGAGATAGACTATCCCTCTTTCAGCGCGACGATATTCAGCGCCTCACCCACGCTGCGCACCTCGATCAACTGTAAGCCGCGTGGCACGTCGCCCAGCTTGCGCCGGGTGCGGGGGAAAACGGATTAAAGGTGAGGAAGTAGCACCCCGCCCCGGAACTGGGGATGATAGGTACTGCTGCCGGTAAGCCAATCAATGAGCCTGCACGGTACAGGTTTCAACGCCTGTCCCCGGATCAGTGCTTCCCTCCGGCGCTTGAGCACGCCCCCCCGGATAATTGATAATGACCCGTAAGGTGTGCAGTCCGGGCGGCAATGGCCCCACCTCGTAACGCGCCTCGAAGTTATATCCCCCATCCTCAGGCGCGCAGGCTCTCACTGGACCAAATCCGATGAATGTCCCGGTTGGAATGTCATCAACCGTTAAAGTAATCGAGACTTCGGCTTCGGAGGCTACCGTGTCTGCCATCGTCAACCAGCAGCCCGGCAAGGTGGTGACGGTATAGACTTGGTTCGCCGCCAGTTCATACACTCTGCCAGGTTCAGAGAGGCAATTTGAAGCTTCAAGAATGAAACTCTCTTCACCGGTCTCTATAACCGGCCTGGCGATGATCGCATCCGACAAACGTTCGATCATGCTGAGTACACCGTCAATAGTCTCTTGGGCATGGGGTTCCAACGCGCCTGGCGGCCCGGATGCAGCCAGGTTTTCGCCAATTGGCACGCTGATCCTCGTCCCGGCAGGGACAGTCTGTGTTTCGCCAAACGCCGAGATGGTCGCCTGCCCTTCGATCACACTTACATGCAGCGCGTCACCGGGTGCGGCCTGCAAAAATATGGTTGTGCCAAGTTGAATCCTGACCTCATCCACGACCAGTTTAACTCCATCCACGCCCTCCGGCGCCTGAATCAAGATCCCACTCTCTGGCGCTTCAGCACAGGGCGAGTCTCCCATCCCGCTGCGGAAATAGAAGGCCTGCATCGGCGTATATCCCTCGTTCGTCGCACTGGTTGCGCTCGTCAGACTGACATCGCCAAACAGCAGGAACGTCACATTCTGGTCTGGCGGCGTTTCGGGCAGGTTGATTTGTAGTTTCATCAGTGCCATGCCCCATTCTATGGCCGCCTCATCCACACCGGTCAATTGCAGGGACTGGATATTGGCCGCGTCCACAAGGTCGCCTGGAGCATTGAGTCGTAGATGAGTAACGCCACCTTGCGTCTCGGTGGTCAGGGTGGCACTGCCATAGCACACCTGATTTCGCCCGGTTCCTATGCACAGTGAATCCACTGCTGCCAGTGCATCCGAAACCATTACCGGGCAGGTAGAATCCTGCGCGACAATGATAGCAGCGACACTGAGTAGGCTGAAGCAGGTAGTGACTATAATTCCGCGTTTCATGGGTTCTCCTCAAGCCAAGATCAATACTACTGGGATGCAGGAGAACATACCGAAAAGCGGTTGCAGGGGGAATCTGGATGGCTTAGAATCACCTGACATCGGCTGAATTTCACGACCATGTCAGGCAAGACATAATACTAATATAACACAACCCTGTAAAAATACACTCGTACCTACTGCGCTTCTTGGGAGGCGGCAGGAATCTACCTTAACGTTTTGTCACTCTGTTATGCGCTACCCTTCCTTCGGCGCGACGATGTTCAGCGCCTCGCCCACGCTGCGGACTTCAATCAACTGTAGGCCGCGTGGCACGTCGTCCAGCTTGCGCCGGGTACGGGGGATAATCACTCGCTTGAAGCCGAGTTTCGCCGCTTCGTTCAGCCGCGCCGCCAACTGGCCCACCGCCCGCAGTTCACCGCTCAACCCAATCTCCCCGACAATCGCCATGTCCGCCGGGACGGTCTTCTCGTAGTAGCTGGACGCCATCGCCACCGCCACCGCCAGGTCGGAGGCCGGCTCGCTCACCTTCAGGCCACCGATCACGTTCACGAAAATATCCTGTTCGTGCAGCTTGAGGCCGAAACGCTTGCTCAACACCGCGCTGACCAGCAGCAGCCGGTTCATGTCCACGCCGTTCGGCGTGCGGCGCGGATTGCCAAAGGGCGTCGGGCTGGTGAGCGCCTGGATTTCCACCAACAGCGGGCGCGTGCCTTCCATCGTAATCGCTATCGTTGACCCCGGCGCGTTGACCACCCGTTCTGCCAGAAACGCCTCGGAGGGATTCGGGACTTCCGCCAGCCCGCCGCCGGTCATTTCAAACACGCCGACTTCACTGGTCGCCCCGAAGCGGTTCTTTACACTTCGCAGCAGTCGGAACGCCTGGAACGGGTCGCCTTCCAGGTACAACACCGTATCCACGATATGCTCCAGCACGCGCGGCCCGGCGATATTCCCCTCTTTGGTGACATGCCCCACCAGGAACACACTGATTCCCGTGCTTTTTGCCAGCGCCTGCAACCGGCTGGCGCACTCGCGCACCTGGGAAACCAGCCCCGGTGACGAGTCCAATTCTTCGGTGTACGTCGTCTGAATCGAGTCCACGATGAGGATAGCCGGGTTCAAGCGGTTGACTTGCTCGAAGATATGCCCCAGGTTAGTTTCGGTCAGCAGAAAGAGGTCTTCGGCCTGCACCCCCATCCGATCTGCCCGCATCTTGATCTGCCGCGCCGACTCCTCACCGCTGACGTACAGCACCACGCCCACCGACTGCGCCAGAATCGCGGAAATTTCCAGCAGGAGCGTGCTTTTGCCGATGCCGGGGTCGCCACCCAGTAGCACGATACTGCCCGGCACGATGCCGCCACCCAGCACCCGGTTGAACTCCTCCACCGGCACGACCAGCCGTTCGCCCGCGTCACTGCTGACTTCGGCCAGGCGCTGCGGCTGCGAACGGGCCACACCCACCGGTTGGCGGTTCTGTTTGGCGGGTTTGCTGGCCTCTTCGATTTCCTCCACCATGGTGTTGAATTCGCCGCAGGATGGGCATTTGCCAAAGTAACCGGGGGTTTGTCGCCCACAGTTGGTACAGACATATTTGGTGCGTGTTTTCGCCATCTGGATTCTCACAGGTTGATTGAAACAAGTGTGCTAAGTATAGCACACTCAGGCGTGGTGGTGTTTAACCCACTCGCCAAGCTGCGTCCGCCAATCCGCCACGTCCCCATTTATCCCGCTGATAGAGAGCAAAACCCGTTTGGCGATGATCGTCTCCACTTCATCCGGGGCGTAATCAATCGCCGCCAACAGGTACGCCACGTAACGGTTATCCCCCAGGGCAACCAGCAGCGTCCCCCCTGCCGCGATCCGCAGTTCGGCATTCGCCTTCTCGTTGGCGATTTCGAGAAACTCAGATGTAGACTCCCAACCAGGGATAGCATTCATTGATGTGTCAAGAGCTTGTGGAAACGTCAAATTCCAGCGGGCGAGGACACCCTCGCTTTCCGTTACCAGTGCCACCAGCGCCTCACGCAGCGCCGGGATATGCTCACCGGAAAACACCTGTTTGCAGGCGGCCTCGGCAGTCGTTTTTATGGCTGCATCGTCCATCTCGACGCCTTTTTCAGCCAGCAACCGCTTGAATTGGCGCAACAGCAGCGTCAGCAGGTCATCCAACGGGGCGGTATACAGAGGGGCGGCACGGTCAGGCAGCATAATATGTCCTCGTAGTAAATTCGTGTTGCGAATACGACGCAGATAGCCTATTTTAGAGAGAGATGCGAGCGTGGGCAATTCCCGACTGGGTATCCTTAATGTAACGCATGTTATTGAAAAAACATCTAATAAGTAGGTGAAAGTTACTGTGACCGACGAACAAGCCCTGATCGCTGCCCTGAAGCAGCGGGATTCGGCGGCGCTGGAAGCCGTTTTTGCAGCGCACGCGGATCGAATCTATCGCCTGGGTATGAACCTGCTGCATGATGAACAACAGGCTGATAATGTGGTACAGGATACGTTCCTGACGTTGATCGAGCATATTGACCAGTTTGAGGGGCGTTCCAGCCTGAGTACCTGGCTGTACCGGGTGGGACATAACCACTGTCTGACTCAACTGCGGCGGGTCAGACCCAATCTCGAACTCGACAGCCTGGATGAGCCGGACATCGCTCCGGTCAATTTCACACCCTGGTCGGCCCCGGAGGAGATGGTTTTCAGCAGCGAAATCGCCGGGGAACTGGAACGCGCCATCGCCACTTTGAGTCCGGCACTGCGAGCCGTATTTGTCATGCGGGACATTGAGGAGTTTGCGACGGGCGAAACGGCTGACATCCTGGGAATCAGCGAGTCGGCAGTGAAAGTGCGGCTGCACCGGGCGCGGCTGCTGCTGCGGGAACAGTTAGCACCCTATTTCGGGGAACAGTTCGATTAAACGGGAGTAGCGTAACGTTATGGAATGCCAGGAACTCATCAAGTATCTTTCGGACTATATTGACAACCGTTTGGACGAAGACCTCACCCGCGCCGCCCAGGAACACCTGGCAACCTGTCATAACTGCCACGTCGTTCTCGACTCCACGCAGAAAACCATCCTGCTTTACCGCCAGTACGGGCAAGAAACCGGCATGACCCAAAAGCGACACGAATCGCTCTACAATCAGATTGCCGCTGCCTTTTCCAAACGCCCCGAAAGCGACACTTGATCGGGAAATCCCGTAAGTAAGAACGCCCCTGGCCTCTAGTCGCTGGCTACTGGCCTCTAGCCATTGATGACTGACGGCTAATTGCTGAAAGCTGAAAGCTGACCACTGACGGCTATTTCACACACAATCTGTAATATGGAATTAAGATACCGGTGGTCAACTAGAATAGCTGGCCGCCGCGTGATCGTTGAAAACCGCCTCTCAATCCCTTAGAATGACCCACAAACGGCGGCATCCATGCTGAGTGGTGAAAGGTGTTGCCTATGCGTTTAACAGGTGTGACCCGTTTACAGACCGGACTGCCTATGCCTGCCCGCCCACTTTACCGTTCTCCCGCGAAACTTGCTCTGGCTGCCACCGGAGCGGTATTCGTGCTGCTGCTGGTGCTGCCGGTAGTGGCGCTGCTGCTGCGTGGCCTGGAGACTCGCGCCTGGGAAGGGCTGCCGGAAGCCGGAATAACCGAGGCGCTCACGTTGAGTCTGATTTCAACGGCGCTGGCCGCACTGGTCACAGCCCTATTCGGTACACCATTGGCCTACATCATGGCACGGTGGCGGTTTCCACTCAAAGGGCTGCTGAGTATTCTGATTCAACTCCCACTGGTACTACCCCCGGCGGTGGCGGGGTTGGCACTGCTCATCACGTTCGGGCGGCGCGGCCTGCTCGGCCCAACGCTCGATTCACTGGGCATCAGCCTGCCATTCACGCTCGCGGCGGTAGTCATCGCGCAAACCTTCGTCTCCGCCCCGTTTTATCTCAGAACCGCGCAAATCGGCTTCCAGAGCATCCCCCAGGAAGTCGAAGAAGCAGCGAGGGTGGACGGTGCGGGCGGATTCACGTTGTTCTGGCGGATCACCCTGCCGCTCTCCATGCAGGCGCTGGCTGCAGGACTGGTGTTGAGTTGGGCACGGGCGTTAGGCGAATTTGGTGCGACCATCCTCTTTGCCGGGAGTCTGCAAGGCCGCACCCAGACTATGCCTCTGCTGGTCTATAACGTGCTGGAACGCAACCTGGATGCGGCAGTCTGGACGGGGCTGCTGCTGGTGGGTATGGCGCTGGTGGCGCTGCTCATCTCCCGCTGGCTGCTACGGGATACGAATCAGCACTAATCGGAAACACCATCCCCCAATTCATGAGGGTTCTTATAGGCATTCACCGGCAAATACAGTATCCTGAAGAAGAATGATCGGTTTGGATATAAAGGTTTAATCCACCGTCTATGGATACGGTAGTCCGTTTGATTGAAGCCGGGGCGCAGGGGTTTTTCGCCTTCTTGCAGCCCACGCTGAGCGATGGTAGTTTCGGCTACCTCGTCTCCCTGGCCGCGCTGGTGTTGACGGCTTTGTTTGCGCTGCGCAGCAAAAACGGGATCAACCGTGCCGGGCTGGTGCTGGGGGCGTTGCTGGCGCTGGCTTTCGTCTACACCTACCAGCAGGGCAGCGGGGATAACGTCCTGTTCCCGCTGGTGACTGCCGTCTATCCCACCGAAAACCTGTTTCCTCCCGCGCTGCTGGGAATCGCATTCGGCCTGATTGTGCTGCTGCCGTTCGCACGGTCAACCGTACAGGATAAAGCCGCGCTCATCGTCGCGGCGCTCATCGCCGGGGCGTTGATTATGCTGTTTGTGTTCTGGCGCGTCTCGACCATCACACCGGAAGCCCTCCGGCGGAGTGTCCCGACGATTCAGGCCTACCAGATGGACATCATGATTGGTTATCTGCGGCGGACATTGGGCGTATTCACCGTGTTTTTCTTCATCGGCCTGCTGTTGCATATTCTCATCAGCCCCGCCCCCGCTCCACCACCCGCCAAGCCGTGATGAGGGGCGGCCTTGCTGATTCTCCACGTCTCACACACGGAGGATATGTGATAGGCTGGTATTGGGGGACGTGAAGTGTAGAACTATAAAGTTTAGCGAATATCTGAAATAGCCTGAGGCAATAATGACTGAATGGACATCGCGTCGTCGTGTCGAAGCGGCACTCAACCATCAAGAACCGGATCGCGTACCAACAGACTTAACCATTGTTGAAATCCCCTACGTTCGCTTGCGTCAATATCTGGGACTACCCAAAGAAAAAGATTTGCGCCCCAATCGCTTTGGCGAAGTTCGCCCTGCACCTGATGTTCTGGAAGCACTTGGGATTGATTTGACTTTCGTCACGTTACGCGGCCCCTCGCATTGGACAGCACCTGAACCCCTTCCCGATGGCTCAGTCCTGGATGAATGGGGCGTCGGACGGAAACCTGTCCCTCTGCCAGTAGGTGGGTTTTTGCTCGAAGTGTCCTATTCCCCTTTAAGAGATAAATCACCTGATGAAATTGACCTTGATGCCTATCCCTGGCCCGACCCACACGACCCCGGACGCATTAAAGGATTAGCCGAAGAAGCAGAGCGGTTATATAACGACACCGACCTGGCTATTATGGGGCGCTTTGGTGGGACTATTCTCGAAATGGCCTCCTTCATGCGTGGCTATGAACAATGGCTAATGGATTTGATACGCTACCCGGATTTTGCTATCGACTTAATGAATCGGATTACAGATATTCAAATCGCTCTGGATGAAGCTGGCATTCGCGCCGCCGGGAAATACCTGTCTATTTTTAAAGTGAGTGGCGAAGACCTGGGGATGCAAGACCGTCCCCTCTTTTCGCCGAAAGTCTGGCAGCATATCCTCCGCCCAATTCTGAGACGCCGCTGGCAGGCAGCCAGAGAGGCTCTTGACCGTTATGGCGCTTCACACGTCAAAATTTTGCTCCACAGCGATGGCGCGATTCGGGAGTTTATCCCTGATCTGATTGCCGACGGAATTGACCTCATTGACCCGGTACAAATCCAATGTAAAGGCATGGAGCCAGACGGTCTCAAGCAAGATTTTGGCGATGTCCTGGGCTTTCATGGTGCAATGAATACCCAGCAGGTCTTACCTTTCGGGTCTCCAGAGGAAGTCAAAGCAGAGGCGCTGCGCTGTATGAAAACTTTGGGGCCGCAGGGCGGTCTTATTCTTGCCCCCGGTCACAACGTTCAGAACGATGTATCGCCGGAAAATCTGGTTGCGCTCTATCAGGCTGTAAAAGACTACGGGCAATATCCCCTGTCAATTTGAGGTGGTTGTGCATCGTGGGGGGAGGATTTGAGACCCGCCCGGAGATCAACCAGTAATAATCCACTTTCCCAACGGTCTCTTAGCTCGACTTTGTACTCAACAATTGCTCGTCAACTGGCTTCTTCCCAGGAGGACTGTCAAAAGCTATCAGACTTTTCAAATGTCGCCATATCACAACGATATGCGGAAAATATCCTGATTTGCTTTTCCTGAGCAGAAAAGTCAAAACCAGAATGTACAAAGTCGAGCTAAGCAGCCACGAGTTTGTGCTGGCGCATAATCTCTGCGATTAGACTATCCAAGGTCAGATGTACCGGCACATTATAATATTGGGCGGTTAATTCGAGATTCCGTTTCCTATAATATCCTTCCTCAACGCCGAGAATGAGCTTGCCGGATTTCATATATAGGCCAGTTTCCAACAAAGAAATTGGAGCCTCTGAGCGCGCTGGGAACCACATCAAAATAATATCCGCCTCTTCCAGTTCCCTCAACTCCCACATAATTTGCTCATCAAGTTTGTCGGGGGTAAAATCTGCCCTACGCGGATTCAATAGTATTAAACCTGGCTCTTTACGGAGCTGCTCAATGACCCAGGACTGCCAGTCAAGTGCTCGTCCCATATCAATAGCACCTGCCAGAAATATCTTGAAACCCTTCCTGGTGGCCCTCTTCGGAGGTGTAACTACGCTTGCCATGTTCGCACCCTACAACTATTTCTGCTCATCATCAAGATTTGCATAAAATAATAACTTTTCCTCGCTCAATGTGGTTTCAGGAATTTCGTTAGCGGTAGGTATGTTGCTTTCCAGAATCAATGTCGGAACACCTGCAACGTTTGCAAGTATGGTAGCATATTCAATCAAGTAAATGCGAGTTTTGTTCAATTCTTTTCGCAATTCTTCATTGTATTCCCACATATTTTCGTGTTCCACGCGTGACACAGAATCAGATTTTCTATCTTCCCAGTCTTGGAGTCTGGGATGCCATGTCGTCAGGGTAGGACGAAGAACATAATTAAGAACAACTAACGCCAGAAACCCAAATGACATATTCTCTTCATCAGGCTCTTGAGAAACACGCACAACATTCGGCCCGTAGGTGTGTAAAATTTCTCGCGTCTTACTGAAGATTGAGTGCAAAGAAGCAAGCGCCTCTCGCAAAACACCCTGACCTTCGGGCAATTCAATAACCGAAATGCGAGTGACAAGTTCAATAAATAGGTCCCAACTAGCCAATTTTTCGGGGTCATTGGGAACCCAAGTCCCCTCAATTTTGGCTGGCCCCAAGTTGATAGAAACGCTGAACTTATCAGGTGTTAATCCTGTAGCCACCCTTAACAACTCCTATTATATGTAAATCTATCTCTTGGATTTACGATGAGATTTCTTCTCATAGTTCGTGCCTGAAAAGCATTCTCAATCCATGCAGCAAGAGAAGAACCCTTGGTCGGATACCAATACCATCTTGCATACCCCTCATCAGCTTTATCACCTTTGAGATTAAGCTGTAATCGCTCAGGGGCAATAGGAGACCTGCCAGCGGACGGAAGAACAATACCTATCAAGCCGTTTGGTATAACTGTCTCTCCACTTCGTAGAGACGATTGAATTTCCCAATCCACATAACGCCGCGCCCATGTACACTTACCAATCAGAACAATAGTGATAGTCGAATCTTTCAAGTACAATTCTCGAATACGTCTCATGACGTAATCGGTATCATCACTTTGTATTATTGTTTCATCTAGTCCAGCCCCAAGTGCACGGGCTATGAAAACATCCTTATCATGGTCATATGTATTAATAAAGTTATCGACTTCATCTTGATCTGCATGATGATAGGAAATGAAAACTTTGTGGCGCACACCATAGGACTTTAGTGAGAACATATCGACCTCCTAAATGCCTTTATGAGAGTTCCTCCAATATTGTATCTCACTTTTGAAATTCTTGTCGAAATAAATACAGATCCGATTAGCGTCTTTTATCCCTTGACAACAACATGGTAGGGATGAACTACTGGCTGATACAAGCTTGGTTGCGCTCCATTCTATATTGTCCTCCGCTTTCTCTCACGGCGCGGCGGGTTTCACGACCTGCAGGTAAATCACTTCCAACTCCACCGGCTCGCCCAACTCAGCGGTCAGCGTGTCCTGCGCGTCACGAACGGTCTGTGTGGTGATGATGTGTTCCGACTGCACGGTAGCAACAACATGCAGCGTGTCGCCCTGTGTGACCTGGATTCCGACCACGTCAGCCGGGGCAAAGGCGGCAATCACCTTCTGCTCGATCACATTGCGGTTGCCGCTGGTATTGGAAAGCCGCAGCAGCAGAATCACCACCGGCAGCAACAAGATCACGAGGAACGCCACCGAAATATACTGGCGGCGGCGCGAGGTTTCCACCATGCGCGGGCGCATCCCCAACCAGAAGAAGATAATCCACCCGGCGATGATAATCGAAGTGATGTTCGTCAGAAACAGCAGTCCCGAACCGGCAGCGAGGTTGATATTTTGCATGGCGATGCCCAGTCCCACCGTACACACGGGCGGCATTAACGCGGCGGCGATGGCAACTCCGGCCAACGCAGCAGGAATATCCTTGCGGGCGGTGGCATACGCGCCGACCAGTCCCGACGCAACCGCCACCAGCGCATCCAGCAGGGTCGGGCTGCCGCGTGCCAGCATTTCGCTCGTAGGCAGGTCGGTTCCGGCAATTATCCCCACCCCTACCGCGATCAGCAGCGCCAGCAAAATCCCCTGAATGCCGGTGACAACGGCCTGCCGCATGAGTTCCAGCCGTCCGGTTGTCAGGCCGGTAGCGAAGGCGATGAGCGGCTGCATGAGTGGCGCGACCAGCATCGCCCCGATAATCACCGCCGGGCTGCTCTGCAACAGGCCAAACGACGCCAGCAGCGCCGCGATGATAATCAGCACGAAATAGTCCAGCGACGGCGACGCCATCTCCTGTGACTGGCGCACGATTTCTTCCTGTTCGACACGGGTCAGCGTGGGAGTTAGCGCCCGCAGCCGCCGCCGCACTGCACCCACCCGGCCATCCTCTCCAGTACGCCGGGACGCCAGGATGACCGCACCCGGCGAATGATCCAGAATCGCCTGCGAAAAGTCCCCGGAAAGCCATTTTTCAAAGGCGCTCAACCGCGGCGCGGCAATCACCACGAGGTCATCTTCCGAAAGACGCGAGAGGACGCCGCTTGCCGGGTCAGCGGCCTTCACGACGGTGCGCTTGCAAATGCGCCCGCCGGGGATTTCCTGGAGGGACTGCTCAATCCGCGCCAGTCCCTGCCATTCAGGATAATAACCGGGCTGGGCATACATGGCCTCTATCGGCTTGCCATACCCATTGGCAAGCAGGATTCCGGTGCGGGCCGCGACCCGCGAAACCAACGTCCCATCCACCGGAACAATAATCCGGCTGAACTCGGTTTTCGTCGCGTGCCGATAAACCAGCACATCACATGGCGCAGTCGCAATTACGCCTTCTGCAATCGTCCCCATTGCCGCTTGCCCACGAGTCGGCTTCATAATACCCAGAATCACTAGGTCGGCCATCGTGTCACGAGCGACATCCAGAATCCCGCGTGCAATGCTGGTAGCAACTTCCGTCACCAGTTCGACCGGATGCCCCGCTTCCTGGAATTCGGCCACAATCGGTTCAAGCTGACTGGCGGATTTCGCCAGGGACTCCGGGTCGCCCAGGGAGACAATCAGCGCAATGACCCGGCCATTCGCCGGGTGCGCCATGATACTGCCCAGGTGCAGCATGTGTGGCGCAGTCGCCGGGTTCGCCACCGGCACCAGAACCACTTTCGCATAATCCGGGATAGCCTGATGATTGGATTCCGACACGAGGGCAACGCCTTTCAATTGGTTAGGGCATGAGTCACAGGCTTATTGTAGTGCAAAATCACGCCGAGCGTCCATTGACGCCGCGCCACCACAGCCCCGCCAATGCCAGAAGCGCCACCGCCCAGGCCACGCCGCCCCACACCAGGATACCCGGCCACCATCCTGGCGCATACGTGAACACCACCGTGCTTGCCTGGGGTGGGAGCAGTACCGCCCGGAACATACCGTCCGCCCGGTCAACCGGTACCGGTTCACTGTTCACCGTCGCCGTCCAGCCAGGATAAAACGCATCGGTCAGCACCAGGAAGCTGCCCGGTTCGCTCCCGGCGGAAACGGTGATTTCAACTGTTTCGGCAGTATAGCGTGTGATTGTCGCGGTGCGCGGCACAGCCTCGCGTCCAGCATGTCCGGTCAGGCTGCCAATATCCGGGCGCAGCAGCACCACCTCCCAGACCGGATTAAAGGTCGGGTCACGCAGCACATCCAGCACCGTCGCTTCATCGGGGGCATACACCACATCCGTGACGACGAACGCCCGCGAGAAAACATCCAGGTTCTCGTACAATTTGATGTCGCTGGAAAGGACACGCCGCCACGCCCCTAATGTCAACTGCTGGAACGCCCCGACGCGCGTATCCACCAGTGTGACCGCTGCCACCGTGACCGGTGAGTCCCCTGTGATGGTGATGCCCACCGGCGAGCGCGGCGCAGCCAGGATGAACCGCGCTTGCTGGAACACATCCACCGGGATTCCGCTGCTTTCGCGGGTCAGCGTTTCGCTCGAACCATCATCATACGTGACAGTAACGCCCGGCGGCACATCACCGCTGTATAACACATCTAGCGCCGTCGCCACGAAATCCGGTACGGTACGGATAGCGGTTTCGCCACCCGCCTCCAACGAGACGAGGAACTGCGTGTCATAGGCCACATCGTCATGCCACAGGTCATACACCTTGTCAGTGATGAGGTAGCGTGTATTCGTCAGATTCAGCCAACGCGAATCGGGGATGCAAGCGCCCCGGCATTCCGGCTGTGCCAGAATTTCCCGCAGCCGTCCATCAGTGGTCGGTTCTGCGCCCGGCGGCAGCAGCAGCGATGTGAAATCGGAATACGCGCCGGTGGGGAGCAGACCCCCATCGAAACCGTCTATGCTGGGGATGCCCCAGATCAACGGCAGGTTGGCCGACAGCGTCTCGCGCATTTTCGTATCCACCAGCGCGATACGAGTCGCCAGCGGCGAGAGTCCCCCGGTGGCATAGCGGGCAGTGAGCGCCTCCAGGTCGCCGGGGTCAAACAGCAGTTGGCTGATGCTCAGAACGCGCCCCGGCGGGGTTTCGCCCTCGTCATAAGCCAGCAGTTGGCTGACGGTGAACCGCTGCCCGTCGAAGGCGTCACGCGGCACGACCTCGTTATAGGCCAGTACGCCCGCCGCCGCGAACAGTTCTACTACCGCCAATCCTGCCAATAGGTGCACTCGTCCCCGCTGCCGCCACGTCAGCCCGGCCAGCAGCGCGACCAGCGCCAGCCCCCAACCGGCCAGGGTCGTATTCGTTGGTACAGCCGAACCAATCACATCTTCCGGCATTCGCTCCGCCAGAAAAGCCGCCCCCGCCAATCCCGCTATCAGGATGATAATCAGCACATAAACCCACCATGCCGGGCGGCGGGTCCGTTCATAGAGGGATTGCAGTCCCAACCCGGCCAGCAACGCCGCGCCCAACGCGAACAGCGCTAGCCAACGCGCCGGGACACGGAAGAAGCTGAAACCAGGCAGCCCGGCCAGCAGCCAGTACAGCGGGGTATACAACCCTAACGCCAGCACAAACCCGACCAGCGCCAGCCCGACCCAAACCCACCGTTCCCGCCGTCCGCCGCAAACGATTCCAACAATCATCAACCCCAGGGCGATGACGCCGGGATACGAGACATATTCCCCGAAAAGCAGGGAGTCATAGCTCGGCAGCAACCCACGCCCCACCACGACGGGGTTTAGCGAGAAAGCCATCACCTGCTGTGGGAGCAGCCCGCCACTGCGGTTGGACGTCCCCGCCAGTTCCAACGTAGGAATCAACTGCGGCGCGGCCAGCGCCAGCGCCACCCCCCCCGCCGACACCAGGATGAGCAGGGATAGAACGATATGACGTAGAATCGCGCCCCACCTGTATTTCTGAATACCTGTATTTTGGGTTTCCGTAGGGGCGACCCGGTGTGGTCGCCCGCCATCATCAAAGGACGCATTTTGCACAGCATGGCGGTGCGCCCCTATCATTTCGTCCCCAACCATCCCCGCGAAAACCGCGTACAGCCCCAGACCAACCAGCGTAATAAACCCGGTTTGCGGATGCCCGGCCAGCAGTTGCAGCGCCAGTGCCAGCGCCAGCAGCAGGCCATAGCGGATTTGTTTTCCTAGAGGGACGGAAGGCGATTTTGCCAAATCGTGGGCCACATTGGTCGGTGTAGGGGCATGATATATCATGCCCCTACGAGTAAACGGGGATATAGTCTCTTGCAGCAGCCCGAACACCCAGGGCATCCACGCCAGCGCCTGAAGCTGGTTGATATGTTCGGCCTGCGCCCCCAGGTAGCCCCCCAGCCCAAACACCGCCGCCACCAATACCGCCGGAAGCGCATCCAGCCGCAGCGCCCGCCGCCCCAACCAGTACGCGCCGAACATCCCCCAGATGACATGCGCCACCAGGCTCACCGCAATCGCATCTGGCGCGGTCAATGGCGCAACCAGCCAGTTAGGCGGGTAAAGGATACCGATCTGACTGTTCGCCAGCAGCGGCGCGCCCATAAAAATGTCCGGTGTCCACAAAGGGATTTGCCCGTTCATCAGCGCCATATTACGGACATGCCAGTATGGGGTGAAATAGGCAAACACATCGCCTCGTGCCAGAATCATCCCGCTAAAGAGTGGCCGGGCGAAGAATACTAGGGCCAGCAGAGGAATGGCGGCCAGAGGCCAATAGGGAAGCAAGCGTTTCAGCACAGCGTGGCTCCTGAATCATGAATGAGTCGCTAGTGTACCGTCTGCGCCGGGTTGTCTCAAGGCGTGGAAGGGCTTCCCCACCCAAAAACATTTGCAGGATTTTTGTAGGCGCGTGTTAGGAAATTGATATATGATGAATAACGCACCGGTAGGCACACGGGGGGTGTGATCTGGGGGCGATGATATTTCAGGTAGTTTGGGAGAATTGATGATGCGACACCAACCCGTTATTTGGATTGCCGCGATAGCCCTGCTGGTCGGTGCTTTGGTGCTGTCGGTACCGAACCCCGGGCTGGCACAATCCGACGCTGGCATGTGTCCGGCGTTAGTACAGCAAGCCCTAACCGAATTAGGGGCCAACTGCGATTCACTGGCACGCAACAGCGCCTGCTATGGCTACAACCGGGTAGATGCTACCTTTAGTGAGTCTGTACCTGATAATTTCTTCAGTACACCGGCAGATCGTTCGACACTCACGCAGTTGGACACGATTCAGACCGCACCTTTGGATGAATCTCTGCAAGCCTGGGGCATCGCCGTGCTGAACGTGCAGGCAAATGTCCCCAATACCCTACCAGGGCAAGCGGTCACTTTCATTCTGCTGGGCGATGTCGAAGTGGAAAACGCCGTCGCGCCAGAAGACGCACTGCAACTGGCCGAACCGATTAACGTGACGACGACGACTGGCGCGAACATCCGCAGCGGTCCAACAACTCGCGCAAACGTGATCGGCAGCGTACCGGAGAACACGGAACTTGCGGCGGATGGCCTGAGCGCCGACCAGGACTGGCTGCGGGTAATGTACGCCAGCGGGCCCGGTTGGATTAGCCGTCAGATTATCACCACTGACGCAGATATTACGTCCTTGCCTGTGTTTACAGCGGAGAGCCGCACGCCGATGCAGTCCTTCTATTTCCGCACTGGGGTTGGTGACCCGGTTTGTGAAGAATCGCCGCCGTCACTGTTGGTCGTGCAGGGGCCGAATGATGTCAAGGTGGATATCACCGCCAACGGCGCAGACATCACCATTGGTTCCACAATTGTGCTGCGGTTGCTGCCCGGCAACATCATTCAGTTGATTACAATTTCCGGCAATGCAGAAATCGGTGGCATCAATATTCCAGCAGGCTTCACCATGACCGCGCAGTTATCCCCCGACGGCAAGAGTATCGTCGGCGGTTGGTCGGACTTCCGGCCTCTAACTGATGAAGAACTGGCTGAACTGCAACCGCTGGAAGGGATTCCTGGCAATCTGCTACATTATGCTATCGTCTTGCCCACAGCGGAGGATATTCAGGCGGCACTGGCAACATTCGCACAGGTCAACCAGTCGGGTGGCTCGGTGAATGCTGGCCCAGCGGCAGGTCAGGCGAACTGCACGAACTTCAAGCCGACTTCCCCGTTAGGTGGTTTGGGCGGCGGCATGACGGCCTTCTACTGGGACCCCGCCCCCGGCGCGACTCATTATCAGGTCAATGTGTATAACGAAAATGGCGCGAATGTTCTGACTGCGAGAACCTCCGCCCCCAATACCAGCCTGATGGCGGATATGTCACAGGCAGGGAATGGCTTCTCGTTCTCGTGGGAAGTGGTCGCGCTGGTGAATGGACAGGTCGCGTGCAGCGCCAACACTGGCGTGATGTTCCGCGAATTTGTGCCGCCACCAACGGCTGCACCCACCCTGACGCCTGCACAGATTTGTAATGCGACGCCCGGTTGTTCGTGGGATGGTGCATGCTACTGCGGCGGCTATTAAAGCGGGTTTACCCTCGTGACGTTATCTAGGGGCACAAAGATGCGTTTTAATAAATTAGTACGGTGATTGCCATTCGTAGGGACGCCCTTCTGGGCGTCCGCCGGACTACAGGAACTCCGTATTTAATTGTGAAATTGTATTATTGCGCCCCTACACAACAAACGAAACAAGGATCATGTCAGCCCGACCAAAATGAAGGCTAAATAATGACTATACACCGCTGGTCATCCCCTAAATCGGGTTGTATTTGTTATATCCCAAACGCATATCCCAAGGCGGTGGTGACAACTACCAATAGACCATAAGCCAATTCGCGGAAGCCGATGATTTTGGGAGGAACGGATTTACGCCAGGATGAAAGTCCCCATACCGCCCGCCCCAGCAGCCAGACAAACACCGGCACGGGCAGCCAGGGCGCAATTCTTAACCCCGCCAACCCAACAACAATAAGCAGCCCCAACAGATGAGCCAGCAGCGACGGCCATGATGAGGTCGGCTTACCGTGTTCCAGCCGCAGCCGGGCGCGGACATACAGCACCGACGGCACAGCCCGTGCCGCGATAATCACCCATAACGGCAGCGCCGCCGCCAACGACCAACCACCCGCCAGCGCGATACTGCTGCTGGCCGCCGCCAGACCCACCGGCCCGGCCAGTTCCGGCAGCACCGAACGACTGCGATTCGTCAGGTCGTAAAAAAGCTGGATGAGCATCAACGGGAAGGCCAACGCCAGCGGGGTAAACACCTCGATACGGGAAAGCGCCAGTGCCAGCGCCAGGAAAAACACAATCGCCACGCCATAGACCAGCACGAAACGCTCAGCCAGGGCGGTGCGGGCATATCGTTTCCCGCGTTTGCGGTCATTCACCGTCATTTTTAGGGGGTGGCGGGTGAGGAACATAGCGAACATGCCCAGCCCGATCAGCAGCCCCGCCCAAGAAGGCGCGACCAGCAGGCCGAGCAAGATTGGCTCGAACAAAAAGCCCCAGCCGCCGTGTTCAGCGGGCAGGGCAACCGTCTTGAGTTTAATCTGGGGAGTCGTCGTAGTCGCAGTCATCAGGATTTCAACAGGTACAGAAGCAGCGCAACCGGTGTTTTGGCGTGGACGCTGTGCGGCAGATTGGCGGCCATGTGAACCCATGCACCCGCACCGGCCTCATGCGCCTCACCATCCAGAGTCAATTTCGCCTCGCCATGCAGGATGTGGATGATGGCGGGCATAGAGGCCGTGTGTTCGGAAAGTTCCTCGCCGGGGGCGAAACCGAACAGCACCGCCCGCACCTGGTCATCATCGTAAACCGTGCGACTCAGGATACCTTCCCCCGGGATAGCTACCGGGTCAGCAATATTTTCCAGTAATTTGTAGGGTAAAGTCATGAGATTGTCCTTGTATATCATTGATGGGACTGTACTGCGGGGCGGGTATAGAAGGTAAACTAGCTCCCTGGTACCCAAACGGCATACTGCCCGCCCTGGTTAGTGACCTGCTGCACGTCGCTACCGTCTGCCCGCATCAGAAAAATCTCCTCCTGTGCAGTGACCTGGGAATACACCGTAAAGGTCACATAGCCCCCATCCGGGCTATAAGACGCGCCCCACTCGAAACCAGAGCCATCGTAAAGGATCGCCGGGTTTTCCCCGTTCGCGTCCATCACGCCAATCGCCGCATGTCCCTGAACACCGTCTTTGTCCACCAAATAGATAATCGACGCACCGTCCGGGCTGAAGTTGGGCGACCAGTCTTTGCTGCCCGCGCCGGTCAGAGTCGTAAAATCCTGCGTTTGCGGGTTGAAGCGGCCAATATTCCAGGTGGTGCCGTCCTTCGCGTCCCCGGTGGTAAAAATGATATACGCCCCGCTGGGCGCATAACGAGCATGACTGTTGCGTTCCCCATTCTCGAAAACCAACTGTAAATCACTTCCGTCAGGATGAGTACGGTAAAGATCGAACGTGCCATCATTGCGCGTATCAGATGAAAAGATGATCCATTCACTATCCGGTGACCAGGCAGGAATACGGTCATAATAACCATTTCGCGTCACCTGTGAGACGTGGCTTTCGCACCCGCCGGACAGCGTATCGCAGTTGGTGGGCATTACGTATATTTCCCAATCGCCGTCACGCAGGGACTGAAAAGCGATCCAGTTGCCGTCCGGCGAAACTGCCATGTATGAATCCGCTGCCGAATTGGTTGTCAGACGGGTTTCCACGCTATCACCCAGATCAAGTTTATAGAGGTCAAAATTACTGTCTCGTTCCGCAAAGTAAATCAGCGTGCCGGACGCGCCATTCGTCACCGGGTTCGGTGTAGCGGATGGGCGCACCCCAACCGGAATAAGCGTGGGTGTGCTGTCGTCTACGCTGGGTGTAGGCAGTAAGGCGCTACGGGCGGCAGCGCTGGTCGGGTCAAGCGTCGGCGGGACCGCGCTGCCTTCACCCGTGAAAGTGCTTTGCTCGACTGAACTGTTACTTTCTGATATCGTGCCTGCGGATTGGTTGTTACTGCTGATGGCGGTAATCACCAGAACGGCGATAATCACCAGCAGAGTCAGCAGGCCGCAGCCGATTACCCCACCCACAGCGGCGCTCATCCAGACACCATTCCCGTTTTTTCGTCGCCGCCTGGGAATCGGACGACTGGCTGGCATCCCGGTGGTCATGCGTGGTTGGCTGGCGCTGGCCGGGGGCGGGATATATTGCGGTTGGGCCAGTTGCGATGCCGGTTGTGGCAGGGGAGTCTGGACACGGGGCTGCGGGCGAGGCAGCGATGGTTGGGTGTCATGAACCGTCGTGACAACCTGATTCGTGGCGCGTTTGAGGGCTTCTGCCAGGCCGGTGGCGTGGGGATAGCGTTCGTCACGGTCTTTGCGCAGCGCCCGCAGAATCACATTCTCAACGGCCAGTGAGATTTCCGGGTTATACGAGCGCGGCGCGGGTGGCTGGGCTGTCACCTGAAGCACAGCGATGCTGTAGGGCGTGTCACTCTCGAAAGGCCGCCGCCCGGTGAGCATCTCAAACAGCATGACGCCCATCGCGTACACATCGCTGCGGTTATCCAGGGGATGCCCCTGCGCCTGTTCAGGACTCATGTAGCTGGGCGTGCCAACCACTCCCTGCGTCGTGATGCCCACCCCTTGTTCGCCCAAGATACGGGCGATGCCAAAGTCTGTGAGGAACGCACCGCCACCATCATCCAGCAAAACATTGCTGGGCTTGAGATCGCGATGCAGCACATTTTTGCCGTGCGCGTAGTCCAGCGCCGGGGCAATCTGCTCAATAATGCTGATGACCTGTTCAATGTCCATCGCGCCGCGTCTAATCAGGTCATCCGCCGAACCGCCCGCCATGAAACGCATCACAATGTAGGGCTGCCCCTCAAATTCGCCGTAATCATGCACCGGTACAATCGCCCGGTGTTCTAACTGGGAGACAATCTTCACTTCCTGATTAAAACGTTGCAGGTAGGTGTCATCGTGGGCGTACTGGGCAGGCAAAACCTTGACAGCAACGACGCGATTCATAGACACCTGATGGGCGCGGTAGACGGTCGCCATTCCTCCCCGACCGATCACGCTCTGAATTTCATACCCGCCAATTTGCTTCCCGATCAGGTCATCTGATGTCGTCATATTCAACGTATTCCAGAACAGGTCAACTCTGGGTGAAGTGGCACTTGTGGTTGGCTAACGGGTTCCTCAATGGATAAGCTCTTAGCGCACTGTCCGCATGTTACAGAAACATGTTTAGCCGACTACTAGCAGCATTATAGTGCAAATGGCAGGCGAAAAACAAACCGCAAACAGGTGAAAGCAGGCGAACAGAACCAGGGGGGAACGGGTTCCCTACAAGAGGAAACCCGCCTTGTTTCGCGGCAAAAGAGCGGTTATCGTCGTGCATGATCGGCGTGGGCGGCTTCCAGGGCGTCGGCAAACCGTTCGCTGATCGCCCGCCAATCATATTGTGTGCGTACCAATTCCAGCGCGTTCTGGCGGAGTGTTTCCCGCAGCGTGGTATCCTGGAGCAGCCTCAGTACGGTATCCGCATAGGCCTGGGGTGTATCCGCGATCAGGATGTCTCGCCCGGACTGCGCTGCCAGCCCTTCTGCGCCTTTGCTGGTCGCCACCACCGGCACACCCAACGCCATCGCTTCCAGAATTTTCAGGCGGGTGCCGCCACCCTGCAACAGCGGCGCAACACTCACCATACTGCGGGCGATCACCGGACGGATGTCGTCCACATAGCCGGTAAAAATCACGCCTGGATGCGCTGGGAGTCGCCCCTGTGTTTCGGCGTCCGTTTTGCCGGTGATGCGCAACATCACATTCGGGCGCTGCTGGCGGATCAGCGGCCAGACTTCCCCCAGGAAATAGACCATCGCCTCAAAATTGAAGTTGAAACTCAACGCGCCGGAGAAAATCAGTGTGTCTGCCTCCGGTTCGCCATAATCCCCCTCTAATCCGGCTAAGTCCGCGCCATTGGGGATAATCGGCAACGCCGCCTTATGTCCCGGCGCTACCCCGGTGATGCAGGCCTGTTCCTCCTGCGAAGGGACGACACAGGCATCGAACTCGGCCAGCAGCCGCCGGACGTACTGTGCAGTTTTCCACCAACGCAGCCCCCACCCCAGGCGGCTTTTCATGCCCTGGGCGCTGTTCCGCGCTTCCTGATAGGCCGCCAATTCCAGGTCTTCCATCACACGGGAGAGCTGCGGATAGGGCAGCGCGTAGTGACTCATCCCGCCTACCGGCCCGGCCTCATGTGCAATGATGAGTTCCGGCCAACCGCTGTCAACACACTCCTGAATGGCCTGGGCGACTGCCGGGGTATAGCTGTTGAACAGGTGACGCGGCATTGGTGCGAAGTAACCCGGCAGTTCGGCTATCCCCTGTTTATGAAAAAACGGGCCGGGGTGGACGCTGATAACCTTGCAAACCGATTCAAGAGTCTGGATATGCGCTTCGGCGGGCAGTGGGTCGGCAAAACCGATGATGCCGATCTCATGCCGCCGCGCCAGCCCTTGCATGAGGTGGTAAATGCGCAGCTTCGCGCCGTTATCCGGCGGGAACGGAAACCAGTGGGAAAGCCATAGAACACGCACAGTGAATAACCTCTCTCGTTAAGCCGTATCAGCAACCAACCGGCATTGAACCGGACAATAAACGCTTCTTATTGTCCAGACTACCCGAATCGCCTTGCAGAGTGCTGAAGAATTATGGTAGACTAGCACATCATTTAAACGGATTTTCGCTGTTTAACAATATCGTGTCAGAGGATATTCCCGACCACGCCCAAGTGCGTCATAGGTATAAAACCGCCCATGATATACCGGGGGTAAGGCTGCTTTAGGTTGTCTTGCCACCCGGTATTTTGCATTTAGCAGGGTCACGGATTAGCGAAGGAAAGGAAAACTTGGACGAAGGTAGTTTATCGAGCTTGGGACTGATTGTACTGCTCATCGGCCTGCACGGACTGATCGCTATGGCGTATGCCGCCTTGACCAACAGCCGCGACAGCCAACTCCGCAGCCAGGTTGAGGGAGGCGCGGGAACCGTTCCCCGGCTGCACATCACCTACCAATTAAGTCTGGTGTTTATCCAGTTTGCGATTGCAGGGGTGAGCGTGATCGGTATCGGGCAGACGTTGGCCGCGCAGCCATCCACCCTGTCCCCGCTGGTGATTCATATTCTGGTGTTGTTCCCTACCGCATTGTTCACATTGATTCTGGGGTATTTCGTGCCGGATGCCATCGGCGCATCCCGAACGGCCAGCCTGGCGACGTGGAGCATGGTTCTCATGCGCTTCCTGGTTTTCATCTTGCAGCCGATCACCACCCTGATGATTGTCCTGAGTAAATGGTTTTCCTTCGGCAGTGGTACGATGGTGAACGTGTTTACGGAAGAAGAAATCATGACCTTGCTGGATGCGGGGGAAAAAGAAGGCACCATCGAAAACGAAGAAAAAGAGATGATTTACTCCGTGCTGCAACTGGACGAAACCATCGCCCGCGAGGTCATGATCCCACGTATTGATATTGCCTCTCTGGACATCGCCACACCCCTGAGCGAGGCGCTCAAAGTGTTTATGGAAAGCGGCCATTCCCGTGTGCCGGTCTATGAGGAAAGCATTGATAATATCGTCGGCCTGCTCTACGCCAAAGATTTGCTGGCCTGTTGGGGTGAGGGCATTGCGGATAAGCCCATCAAGGACATGCTAAGGAAGGCGTTTTTCGTGCCGGAAACCAAGCGTGCCGATTTACTGCTCAAAGAACTCCAAACCGGGAAAATTCATCTGGCCGTGGTGGTGGATGAGTACGGTGGCACGGCGGGACTCGTCACGATTGAAGACCTGATTGAGGAGATTGTCGGAGATATTCAGGACGAATACGACCTGGACGAAGAAGCCGACTACATTCAGCAGGGGCCGGACGAGTACATGATGGACGCCAGCATTGACCTGGACGACTTTAACGACCTGCTCGACATCGAACTACCCACCGAGGACAGCGATACGTTGGGCGGTTACATTTTCTCGCAGCTTGGCCGTGTACCGAGCGTGGGTGAAACGATTGAGAACGATGATCTCATGATGCGAGTAGATGCCCTGGAAGGTCGGCGCATTCGCAAGGTGTACGTGATACGCAAACAGCCCCCCACTGAGGAGAAACCTGCCCCAGCCGGGGATGAACCCTCAACACAACCACAAACCGCAACGGGAACCAACTGACATGACCACGCACCCCCTCTCCGAGGATACTCGCCACAAACTCCTGGAAGCAGCACAGGCCGTCGCGCAGAATGCTTATGTGCCATATTCCGATTACCGGGTGGGCGCGGCACTACTCGGTACGAACGGCATCATCTATACCGGGTGTAACGTGGAAAACGCGGCGTACCCAGCGACGATCTGTGCTGAACGCACCGCTCTGGTGAAGGCCGTAAGCGAGGGTCAGAAGGAGTTCATAGCAATTGCGGTGGTTACTCAGAATGGCGGGTCGCCCTGTGGTCTATGCCGCCAGATGCTGTTTGAGTTCGCCCCAGGCTTGCAGGTGATCACAGCCGACCAGGATTTACAGGTAACGATTGACGCTCCCCTGAACGAGTTACTGCCGCACGGTTTCGGCCCATCCAGCCTGGAATAGGCCATGCCCCGCCAGGAACGCACGTTTCGGACACAGGCGATTATCCTCAAACGCCGCGATTTTGGCGAGGCGGATCGCCTGTTGACGATTCTTACGCCGGAACACGGCAAACTTTCAGTCATCGCCAAAGGCGCACGTAAACCAACCAGCCATAAATCCGGCCATGTTGAATTGTTCACGCAGGTAGATATGCTCATCCAGCGGGGGCGCGACCTGGACATCGTGACCCAGGCGGAAATGGGGAAACCCTACCTGGAACTGCGGGAAGACCTGAGCCGGGGGGCGTATGCCAGCTATGTGGCGGAACTCCTGGATCGTTTTACCGGGGCGGATGATGATGATTTTCCTGGTCTGTTCCAACTGCTGGACGATACGCTCAACCGTCTTTGTACCGATAGCGACCCGCGCCGCGCCGTGCGTTACTACGAAATACGGCTGCTTGACATGGTGGGATTCCGGCCTGAACTCAATATCTGCGCCATCAGCCAGGAACCCATCCAGGCGGAAGATCAGTTTTTCAGCTATGCGCTGGGGGGAGTCGTATCACCCACCGCCGCCCAGATCAATGCCGGACTGACCCCGGTGACAATGCTTACCCTCAAGTTCCTGCGCCACATGCAGCGCAGCCCCTACAGCCACGTTCAATCACTCACCGTCACCCCGGAACTACACGACGAAACCGAGCGTCTGATGCTTGGTTATCTCACGTATTTACTGGAACGCAAACTTCAAAGTGTGGATTTTATCCGCCGTATTCGCCGCCAGTAAGGGAACAGGCAGAACTTACACTTAGAGAAACCAACCAGAGGGGGCGGTTTCAGCCGGGCACGGTGATTTACCTGGGTACAGGATAAGGTAATCAGACGCCCGCACCCGGTTTGCCGGTCAGCATAAACTGGGTGTCACTTGAACTCAGTGCCTCGAAGGCCTGGGTATCCTCTTCCATCTCACTCAGCAGATATTCCATCGCTCGGTTAATCTGAGTAATTTCAGGTTTCTGGTCGTCCAGCGCCAGACCATTCAGCGCAGCCCGACCAACCGCATCGTCCAGACCCACTGTGACTAGCATATCTACTGTTCGCGGCGGCAAAAACAACAGTCCGTTGCGAAAGTAGGGGGCAAAATCACGAATTGTTTCAGCCATGCCACACTCCATTACGAAATTTATTTGTTGACAAACCTAATATAAACCATATTTGCAGAATACAACATAAGGAACTATGAAATTCACGTTTCAATCCGGGAGCATGATTCGCTTGGGGTTTGGACAGGGTATGCCTTCCCGCCTAGGATATATCAAATATCCTTTGGGAGACTGCGAGAAGGCATTATCAGACTCGGTTTACTACCTATTCAAAGTCATAGACATCAATCAGCGAATCCAGCCGCCGTCTACCAGTCGTGTCTAATCGCTCGCAGGAGTGATGGCCGCTGTAGACCAAGCAGCAGTCCACACCAAGAGTCTGGGCAACTTCGGCATCATGCAGTGTGTCGCCCACAAAAAGCACGGTTTCCGGCTTAAGCCGCCGCCGGGACATCCAGCGCTTCGCGGTTTCCACCTTCCCGGCAGCATGGTGGTCGTCAATGCCGATCACATCCGTAAAATAGTCGTCCAGACCGAAGTCCTTCACCAGACCTCTGAGCATGTGATGTTCCATCGCCGAAAGGATTGATTGGGTGACGCCCAACGGCTTTGCGGCGGAAAGCGCCAGATGCGCACGATCACGCAACCGACATTCCGCCATGCGACCTTTGTACCCAGCGATAAAAGCGTGACTAACCGCCTCGAACGGCTCATGTTCAAAGTCAAAACCGAGTTTGCGGTAATAGTCAATTACCGGGAAGTCAAACACGGCTTCATAACTTTCTGGCGTGAGTTGTTCCAGCCCTCGCTGCGCCAACTGCTCATTCATAACCTCGATGCACAGCCAGGCATCATCAAACAGTGTCCCGTTCCAGTCCCAAATGATATGTGTGTATTTGAATCCATCCATTCGATTATTCCATACGCTCATTTTCTCAACCCGTCCATTCTACTGTTTCCATCAGCATTTTAATACGCCCGACCCATCCTGACATGCTTTTTTTGAAGGCTGATCGCTGAGAGCTGACAACTTTTAAGAGATTCCTTAGTAATTTTCTAGTCAACTTGACATCCGGCTCAAAACGAAGTAAATTTTGCACATAAGTGAACGCTTTGCACGTATGTGAATTATTGCTTATGGTGGGACTGCCCACTTTTTCTTGAGAATGGTTTCTTCTTGCCCGTTGGGAGACTGTTTATGGCCCAAGCCCAAAGTGTTTCTTCTAAATCCACCCAGGTAAATGGTGTGCCAGAATCCCGCATTCGCCGCTGGCTTTCTTCCGACAACCCCTGGGTATGGCTTTCCCCCGCAATTGTCATGCTCTTCCTCTACAGTATTTTCCCGCTGTTCTACAACATCGCTATCAGTCTGCAAGAGTGGAGTACCCGCCAGAAATTATTCATCCCGAAAGGGCTGGAAAACTGGGAAAAGCTGTTTTTCACCGACGCGCGTATGGGAAATGCGCTCGGTGTCACGCTGCAATACACGTTCCTGGCGCTGATTATTGAGATGCTGCTGGGGCTGGTGATCGCCCTGATTATGGACGCCAAGCCCTGGGGCAGCGGCGTCATGCAGACCTTGTTGATCCTGCCAATGGTGACTGCGCCCGCTGTGGGCGGCCTGATGTTTCGCCTGCTGGAACACTCCGAGTTTGGCGTGATCTCCTGGATCTTCTACAGCCTGGGGTTGCTCGTAAAGGAGGAGCCGTTACTCGGCGGTACCGGGAAATTTGCGCTATGGGGCGTCCTGATTGTGGACATCTGGCAATGGACGCCGTTTTTCGTGCTCATTATCCTGGCCGGGCTGAAGGGTGTCCCCGAAGACATCATCGAAGCCTCGCAGGTGGATGGTGCCAACTACTGGCAGCGCCTGACCCGCATCAAAATCCCGCTGCTGTTCAGCGTCATCACCATCGCGGTACTGTTCCGGTTGGTAGATCTCTACAAAATATTTGACTATATCGCCATTATGACCTCCGGCGGCCCTGGCGGACACACGGAAACCATCAGTTTCTATAGCTACGTGAACACCTTCCAATTGATTAAGTGGGGCTATGGCGCGGCGATTGGCGTCTTCGTCATGGCGATGGGCTGGGTATCGGCCTTCCTCTATCAAAGAATTTTCCGAGTGCGGTGGTAAGGGAGGCAGCGATGGCAGCAACACAGATTTACGGACGAACCTCACAAGAAGAAAGAAACCAGATTTTACGGCGGCAGCGGCGCAATCGTATAGTCGGCAAATTGGTACTCACGGTTGTCGCTGCGTGTATCGTCTTCGTATTCTTTTTCCCCATCTACTATTGGGCACGATTGTCTATTGTGCCGTATAAAGATACTTTCGTCATCCCGCCCCGTCTCGACATTATCACGACAACCGATGCCTGGTGGTCGGTGGTGATGGGGGATCGCACCTACCGCGATGTCATCCTGGAGCAGGCCGGGGCGAACGCCGGGGTCGGCGGCGCAGGGACATCCGGCTATGACATCCGCCCCCGAATTGTCAACAGTCTGTTCCTGGGCATCAGTAGTACGGCAGTGGTGATTATGGTGGCGACCTTCACGGCCTATGCGCTCTCGCGGTTTGAACCGCGAGGGAAGCAGAGTCTGGTCTTCTTCATCCTCTCTACCCGCTTTATGCCACCCGTCGCAGTCGTGCTGCCGTTGTACCTGATCTATGGGCAACTCGGCTTACGAGATACGCGGGAAGGGTTAATCCTCGCGCATGTGGTGATTAACCTCCCGCTGGCGATTCTGCTGCTCAAGAGTTTCTTTGACGATGTGCCGCGTGACCTGGATGAAGCCGCGATGGTGGACGGCTGCACCCGGTTTGGCGCTTTTGCGCGGGTCGTTGTCCGCTATGTTGCGCCGGGTGTCGCGGCAGCAGCGGTACTTTCCTTCATTTTCTCCTGGAATGAGTTTATCTTCGCGCTCTACCTGACGCGCATCCCGGAAATGCGTACCGTACCGGTCACGATGATGACCTACGATGCCTCGTCCGGACCGACGGAGTGGGGTTTCATGGCTGCTGCGGGAACGGCGGCGATGGTACCCGTCTTTTTCCTGATTCTGTTTGTCCAACGCTACCTCATTCGCGGCCTGACGATGGGCGCGGTGCGTGGATAAACCGCCACTTGTGGCTTCTAACGGCTCTTCCGAGCCGATGAAGTGTCTCATTCGCATCAATTAGTGTTTGGATTGTTTATTAAGGGGTACGAAATGAACGAAAAAGATCGCAAACAACGTCTCTATGTAGCACAGCAGGGCGAAAAACTCCGCAAGGGGAAGATTAGCCGCCGCGAATTTCTACAGCGGGCCGCAGCCGCTGGCTTTGGTATGAGCGCCGCCGGGTTGATGCGAATGGAATTTCCGCGGATGGCCGCACCGCTTCGTCAGGGTGGCGCCGGCGTGAATTTCAGCGACGAGCAGATTGCATGGCTGAAGGAAGTCGGTGGCCGTTTCGCCGGACAGACCGTGCGTATCGCCTCGGAATCCACCGCCCCCAGCCAGATCATCAGCGACCTGGCAACCAACCCGGATGATCCCAACAGCTTCCAGAATCTGACCGGTATTCAGGTCATCTGGGAACAGACCCCGCTCGATCAAGTGTTGAGCAAGATCACCCAGGACACCGCCACTGAATCCGCTTCCAACGACATCTACTACCTCGACCAGGCTTGGGTTGGTCGCTTCGTGAATGACACGGTTGACCCGTCAGAGCGTCTGGCCGACGGCAGCGACCTCAACATGCCGGACTTCATGTTCGAAGACTTTGTTCCCGAACTGCTCCCGGCGCTGGCGTCCTATCAGGGGCGTCTGGTGGGTCTGCCCTTCGACATCCCGATCTTCATCTATATGTATCGCAAAGACGTGTACGACCAACTCGGCCTGTCACCGGCCACCAATATGGAAGAATTCCTGAATGCAGTCAAGACGATTGACGAAGCCGGCCTGAAGAATGAAGACGGCTCCGACATTCGCGGCTACATCGGCCAGTGGAAGTCCGGCCACTATGCGCTGCAATGCGATTGGACGGCCTGGCTGTGGTCACATGGTGGTTCACACACCAACGCCGATGGCGTGGCGACGATCAACGACGAACAAGGCCTGGCAGGCGCGGCCTATATGATGGAACTCGCCAAGTACAATCCGTCTGGCTCCACCACCTGGGATTGGGGTGGTCAGGGTGATGCGATGGTGCAAGGCCTGGGCGCGAACGTGATTTCCTGGTCAGAATTCTTCCCCGGCACAGACAACCCGGATACCTCCAAGACCGTTGGTCTGTGGGAAACCGCTGACCTGCCGATGGAAGCCTCAAAGCGCTCCAAAGACGAATGCGGTTTCGACGAAACCCCGGCCATCGGCCATCAGGGTGGTAGCTGCATGGCGCTGTCGAAATACAGCGAAGTCTCGGACGCCGCCTGGATGTTCCTGCAATACGCGACTAGCTCACCGGTACAGATCGCTGCGGCGACCTCCAGCAATACACCAATCCGCCTGAGCGCGTTCGAATCGGACGTGGTGAAGGCCAAAGCGATGGTGACGGCTGGTACGACCCGGCACTTCCCGGCAGCCCTGAAGGTGATTCAGACTCGTATGGGTACTGAACCCCACTTCCCCGGCTGGGCATCAGCTTCCGGCACGGGCGGCCCGATCCCGACCGAACTCGGTCTGATGACCACCGGCGCGACGGACATCAAGTCGGCGCTGGACAACATCAACCAGTACATCAACGACGCCATCAACGAAGAATAATTGAACAGTACAGTGATAAGGGGCGCTGCGGCGCCCCTTATCCAGTTGCAAATTATTACGAAGAACCTTAAATATCTTACTACAAAAGAGGTTGTTGCATTGTGAGTACTTCAAAAGACCTCGTCATCGGTGTAGACAGCAGCACCACCGCCTGTAAAGCGATTGCCTGGGATAAACATGGCAAAATCATTGCCCAGGGGCGGGCCACGTTTGACTTAATTTCCCCTTCACCCAATTGGTACGAACAGAGCGCGAATGACTGGTGGAAAGCCTTTTGCGCCTCGATTCAGGACGTTGTCGCCCAGGTGGGAGCGCAGCGAATCGCGGCTTTGTGCATCACGCACCAGCGCGAGTCGTTTGTCCCGGTAGATGAAAACTGTCGTCCTATCCGTAACGGTATTCTCTGGCTGGATGACCGCTCCCGGTTGCAGATCGAACAGCTTGACCGAGAGATCGGCAGCGACAAAATCCAGGATTTGACCGGCAAAGGGCCGTCTACCAAGCAATCCCTGCCCAAGCTGATGTGGTTGCAGCAGCACGAGCCGGAAGTCATCCAGCGTACCTATAAGTTTATGGATGTTCATGCCTACCTGGTCTATCACCTGACCGGCAACTGGATCACCAGTACGCCGTCGGCTGACCCGATGGGATTGCTCGACATGCGCAGTGGCACCTGGTCAACCGAATTGATGCAGCAGGTCGGTCTCAATCCAGAGCAGTTCGTGGAGATTGCGCCACCGGGAACAATCATCGGGGAAGTCACCGAGGCTGCCAGCCAGGCCACGCACCTCGTCGCCGGGACGCCGATTGTCGCCGGAGCGGGGGATGGGCAGAGCGCCGGGCTGGGTGCGAATATCACCGGACCGGGACGCGCCTACCTCAACCTGGGGACGGCAATGGTTTCCGGTGCGCACAGCGATGAATACGTGGCGAGTAAAGCGTTCCGTACTCTGTGTTCACCGATTGCCGGGGCGTTTGTCCCGGAAGAGGTGTTGGGCGGCGGGACATTTACCGTCAGTTGGTTTGTGGATAATTTCGGGCCGGATATGCGCGGGCTGAGTCTGCCGCTTTCCGCTGAGGAAGTGCTGGAAATCGCTGCCGCCAAACTCCCGCCCGGTTCGCTGGGGCTGATGCTTGTGCCGTACTGGAATACGGTCATGCCGCCCTACTGGGACCCGGCAGCCACCGGCATTACGATTGGCTGGACGGGGGCGCACCGCCGCGAACATTTCTACCGGGCGATCCTGGAAGGCATCGCTTACGAACACCGCCTGACAATGGAAGGCGTTGAAAAGGCTACCGGACAACCCATCAACGAGTTTATCCTGATGGGCGGTGGTTCTCGCAGTACCCTATGGTGCCAGATCGTCGCGGATATTAATGGAAAGAAGGTCACACGCGCCAGCACCACCGAGGCGACTAACCTCGGCGCGGGCATCCTAGCGGCGTATGCCGCCGGTTGGTATGGCAGTGTGCCGGAAGCCGCTAACGCCATGACCAGCACCGAACGCAGTTTCGAGCCAGATGGCAAGACGCACGCCGTGTATGATCGCCTGTTCCGTGAGGTCTATTGTGACATTTTCCCGGCGTTGCAGCGTTCCATTGACCACCTGACTCGGCTGACGTATGATACCTGATGGGGAGCGCACGGGGAAAAAGCGGTCACAACAGCTTGCCCGCGTGCGGTAATCGGGTGATGCAAGCACGTGTCACGTATAGCCTGCGTGTTTGCCTAACAACAGCGAATAGAGATTATGGCTCAAGCGGATAACCGGGAGGACCTGCTCACGCGAGTGGCGTCCCTCTATTATGAGTATGACTATTCCCAGGAAGAGATCGCTCGAAAAGTGAAAACTTCCCGGTCAAATGTATCGCGCCTGCTGAAGGAAGCCAAGCAAAAAGGACTGGTGGAAATCCGTATCCATCGCCGCATTCCCACCGCGCCGGAGATGGAGCAGGAGTTCAAACGACGCTTCGGCCTCGACCAGGCGATGATTGTTGATGACCGCGAAAGCGACTATACCGAACGGTTAGCAGCCGTCGGTCAGTTAGCGGCCTGGTATCTGGAAGAAATCCTCCGAAAAGACACCCTGTTGGCGATTTCGTGGGGAACAGGTGTGGCTTCTGCCGTGAATGCCATGTCGCACAAACCGGAATTGCACATTGACGTGGTGCAGATGATTGGCAGCTTCGGCACGGTGGTTTCTGAGATAGACGGGCCGGAACTAGCACGCCGTCTGGCGGACAAACTGGGAGGCGGCTACTACTACCTGCACGCCCCACTTTTTGTGGATAGCAGCACCACCCGCGATGCGTTGCTGGATCAGCCAACCATTGCCGATGTCCTCGACCGGGCGCGGACGGCTCAGGTCGCGCTGGTGGGAATCGGGACAACAGAACCCGAAGCGTCCAGTTTTCTGCGTTCCGGGCATCTGACCAGAGAGCAGTTGGACAATCTGCGCGAACAGGGAGCGATTGGCGAAACCTCTGGCAAACATTTTGCTATTGATGGCAGTTTTGACTTTGACATCAATAACCGGGTGATTGCGATGGATATGGAAGACCTCAAGCGCATCCCGCATGTGGTGGCGGTGGCCTGTGGCCTGCCCAAGCGCCTCTCGATTCTGGGGGTGCTGCGCGGCGGTTATGTCAATGCGCTGGCAACCGACTCCATCACCGCCGCCGCCATTCTTGAAGAAGCCTCGAAAACGTAGTTCTACCCGCTGTGGCGGATATGCACGATATCGCCATCCTGCACGATGTATTCCTTGCCTTCCAACCGCATTTTGCCGGTGGCCTTCAGCGCGGCTTCGCTTCCAGCGGCGATCAGATCGTCGTAGGCCATCACCTCCGCCCGAATAAACCCTTTTTGCAGGTCGGAGTGAATCGCCCCGGCGGCTTCAGGGGCGGTTGCGCCCACCTGGGTACGCCACGCCCGCACCTCATCCTCCCCAACGGTGAAGAACGACTGAATCGAGAGCAGTTCATACGACACATGAATAACTTTCGAAGCGCTCAGTTCGGTAATACCGTATTCTTCCATAAACATCGCCGCGTCATCAGCATCCAGTTGGGCCAGTTCAGCCTCCAGCGCCCCCTGCAAACCGACGACACGGCTCTGCTGGTGGGTGTAGGTGAGCAGCGTAGAGGGGTCGGCGGCTTCATCCCCCATATTAATCACCACCAGCACCGGCTTGAGTGTAAGGAAGCCGAACCCTTTGAGCGGCTTGATCTCCACTTCGGTCAGCCCCAGGTCGCGTAACGGTTGGCCGTTTTCAAGGTGGGCTTTGAAGCCCAGCATCTGTTCATGCTCGTCCAGCACGGCCTTGCCGACATTTTTGCCACGCACGCGCATGTCGCCCGCCAGCTTTTCCAGGCGGTTTTCCACCGTCACCAAGTCAACCAACAGAAATTCGTTATCGAGTGCCTCGACATCGCGCTTGACATCCACCGTCTCGTAAGGATGCGGCACAGTGTCGTTCTGGAAGTGACGTACCACATGCACGAAACCATCCACCTGCGCCAGTTCGTTGCGGAACTGCCCTTTGAGACCACCTTCGCCCAACCCTTTATCCAGGCCGCCGATGTCGGTATAGGTGACATTGGCGTAGATGGTCTTTTTGGGGTTGTACATGGCGCTGAGTTTGTCCACACGCGGGTCGGGGACGTTGACAACGGCGGTATGCACTTCAAACTGGCCGCTGGTGGCCGCGCCCGTCGGCAAACTCTGGCCGGTGAGGGCATTAAAAATGGTCGTTTTGCCGCTGTTGGGCAGGCCGATAATTCCGAGTCGCATGAGAGAATAAAGTTTCCTTTCTCACTTAGAGTTTCCGGGGAGTTCAGGAACATATTTCCTGAAAGCTTGAATCATTCGTTTTTCAGAATCTTCTCTGATATCTTGACGTAGATAACGCAGAATCATGCCTTCATAATCGTTTTTTGATCGCCCAAAAGCACTGGAAACTGCACTTATTAAGTCTTTCCCTCGGTAAAATAATAGCGCACCTTCATAATCGCGCGTATCTACAATGCGTTGAAAATGATGAGAATTCTCATCATAAAGCTGTTGTTTCTGAGAATCGATCTCTGCTTTGAGCTTATCAACTAACTCATGCCAGTCAGCTTGGGATTTAATTTTCGTATTAATGTCTCTATCCAGTTTTGCGCGAAAACGATCGGCTGTCCGCTTTGAAATCTGAGGTTCAAATTGTTGATTTAACAAAGTGAAAACATTCTCAATGGCTTGATTGCAACGCTCACCTATTTCTGATCCTGAATAACCCAATTTTCTAGCAAATTCTTCCATTACTTCTCGTGTACAGAAAAGATTCTCAACTATTGCTGCTTGGGGGCAGCAAACACCATCATTATTAAGATTTTCTATTTCATTATCATCCCGAAAATCACGGTCAATGATTCCAAACACCTGTAATCGATAAGTGGGTAGTTCTGTCAACTTTCTGAGAGATTTGGTTGACTGAATAACCTCAGTACAACTATTACGTGGAATGACAAGATAATTTGGGTATAGGGCTTGATATATTGCATAGTCTGGGCTACCTTTTTCACCTTCTACAAAAAGAACAGGTCTGCGAGTTCCTAGTATTTTCAATAAAACTTCATTAGGAATATCTTCTACAGTGGGGACTTCATCCCATTGCCATAATTGCCCTTTGTGTTCATATCCTTTTAGAACAAGTTTCCGTGCAGCAGTACGTGAGACCGCAAAATCCATATCGTGCGTTATATATACAAAAAGGCAGTCAGAGCGGATAGATTCTAGCTCATCCCACAATTTGGCAAGTATTGCTCTATGAAGATGTAGTTCTGGTTCATCTACTACTATGTATTTGTTTTCAGGCAAGCAAAGGCAGACAGCCATTAGATATAATGCTGCTTTTTCACCATCACTCAACTCAGAAGCATGATAATTTTCGCTAGGTGATCCTATAACCTGTGCAGAAACCGTGCCCTCTTTTATCTCCAAAACTAATTCACGATGGGGGAAAACTTTCTTCCAGATTGTCTTAATTCTTTCGTCAGCGGAATCAAGCAAAGGCACTTTTTCATTTGTTTGCTTTGACGCTTCCGCATATTCATAATCTCGCTCATTCCTTCGGGCAAAGAGGAGTATTAAAGCCTGAGTAAAATCACTAATGGGATTTCGGAATACTCTACCTCTGAACCGGCGATTATTTTTGGTTACATAATTGAGAGTTGTATGCTCATTTGGAGGGACACCCCACCAAAATAAATTCATGGCAACCCCGATAGGTTGAGATTGAATATTGTCTTCAATAACCAGGTTCCGTTGAGCAAGGATACGATGAACCTGGTTTCCTTGCGAGTGGTATCTGTCTAACCAATCGGCTAATCTGCTCTTGCCAGAACCATTGGCTCCAACAATCACAATCGAATTGCCTTCAATCGTGACTTTCTCTTCACCAGAGGGGCCATTTCTCGAAGGCATTGTTAGCGTAAATGACATATCCAAACACACCTATTCAGCCATATTTCTTACCTAAATAGTGCCATCCAGACCCATATTAAACAAGGGGCTGTTTAGCTCACTTGTAATGACCTTATATTTGCTCAAATTGCATCACCCCCTCGTTTATCCCTCCCCTCGCCAACTACTATACATGATGCGCAATTTTCTGCACGATTTTCACAAATTGCAAGGGCATCGCAAGGAAACCGATAGTCCCGTTCCTTAAAATACGGTCATATTCCGGTTGGATAATTGATACAGGGTGCCTCTGTGTATCACACCACACTCTATCCGTCCTTATTGGTGGCTGGCGAAGTCGGCCAGGTAAAACCCGAAGCCCTTTTCCAAAACCACCCTTTCATTCAATCTGGCGACAGCCTGCCTTCCAGTCGCTATGCCGCGTGCATGGCGCGCGAGTTAGGAGATTGGGCGCAGGTCTTTTCCCCGGAACAAACGGCGTGTGCGTTGGGCTACGTAACGGCGGACAGAGTGCTTTCGCCACTGGTTGCCCTGCAAGACGGGCGCGATCTGCTGGATTACGCTGTTAGCCTACGCAAGCACATGGATGGTGAACTGGTTTCCGAACTGGCGATGACGTTGCGTGCTAAAGCATTTGATTTAGATTGGGAGCAGGTTGGCGCGCATACCTACGCGACCCCTATCGCGTCCGGTGTTGCAGTATGTGTGGAAATTACACCCGGAGCGGAACAAGTCTATCTGCGGTACGCCAGCGGTTTAGCCGAACATTTGACCCACGCGCGCGGCGCGGTGGAGCTGCCATGCAGCTGCCTTTTCCTGCAAACAGTGTTGTATGAGCGGTTTGACGCCCTGTTGGATGAAGTGCGCCAACGTACCTGGATGTGGCTATACGGGTAAAAGCTGTGTCTTTATTGTAAAGTCTCGAAAAATCAACAAAACGAGCGAACACATTCACATCCGATAGCCACCACACCGAACTGAATCAATTTCGAAAGCTATCTATTAGAACAGATAGGATTTATTGGGGCGCACAGTGGTGCGCCCTTGTCGCAAATACCGGATCACCCGTCTAACGTGGCAGTTCGTTTTTCGGGATGTCCTTCAGAAAGCGGTTTTGCTGATCGCGCGGGGAAAGCAGCGGTGTCTGTATCCCCCAATTGAGATTGATATCGGGATCATTCCAGGCGACACCGCGTTCATCTTTTCCCCCATCGTAGTAATTATTGACAAAATACATCAACGTGGCGTTGGTCAACGCAACAAAGCCATGCGCCACACCCACTGGGATAAATACCCCTGCATTATTCGCCTCACCGATCTCAATCGTCTCGGTTGCCATATAGGTTGGCGAACTGGGGCGTAAATCCACCATACCGGCGCGAATCGTCCCCTTTGGCACGTACCAGTAATCAATCTGCCAGAAGTGATAGTGCAGCCCCCGCAGCACCCCGGCTTTGCTGTCGGAACGATTGCCCTGGATTCGGTCCCAGTTGACCCAGGGGAACCAGGAACGGCGGAAAGTTTCCATAAAACGCCCACGCTCATCTTCATAGGCACTGATTGCCGCCATAAACACCCCTTCGATATGTTTGGAGCGTTGAATCGGCGCGAGAATCTTGGTTTTGTCTTCGGTCATAAATACACATCTCCCTGGAATGGTTTGATCTCTCTGCACGGTATACCGTATCATATTAATGTGTACAAGTTGAGAAAACCTAACAATCGGATATTGCAGACCGCAAACCGGATACTAAGGGAAAAGGCGGGGTGCTTCAATTTACGATAAGATGGAGATGGGCCTTTTTTGCGAATGCCCATAACCCAGGGATGGATTTGACGGTAGATATGATGAATGACGCGGCACACTGTCGAAATAGTCATTGGAGCGTGAGCTGTGGATCGCGTTGAAGAAAGACACCTGCTTCAACGCGCCCAACGTGGAGATGCGGATGCTTTCGCCCAACTGTACCGGGCGCATGTGCAGCCTATATTCCGCTATATCTACTACCGGGTCAACGATACACAGCTGGCCGAAGACCTGACCAGCGCCGTGTTCACCCGTGCGCTTCAGGCGCTGGGCAGCTATACCGACCAGGGCAAGCCATTCATCGCCTGGTTGTATCGCATCGCTCATGCGCGCGTGGTAGATCATTACCGGCGGGTCGAACGCCGCCCAGTGGAAAGCGACGTGGAAGCGGAACCGATTCCGGTGCTGCACGACATGGATCATCGGCTGCTGCGACGGCAGGCAGCTACCGCCCTGCGGGAAGCCATCATCCAACTGACGGGCGAACAGCAGCATGTCATCATTTTGCGCTTTATGGAGGGGTATAACCTGGAAGATACGGCGATGCTCATGGGTAAAAACGCGAATGCGATCAAAGCGCTGCAACATCGTGCGCTGCGTTCCCTTGCCCGCCACCTAGCACAGTCCGGGTTTGATAGTGAGTCTATTCTAGCGGGACTATCGTGAACGCATCTTCTGACGCCGCATTCCAAACCATTCTGGCCGACTGCCTGGACGCCGTACTCAGCGGACAGGAGACGATTTCCGGCTGTCTGGCGCGATTCCCGCAGTACGCCAGTGAACTCAAGCCGCTGTTGGAGGCCGGGGTGCTGACGACCCGAATGCGCTCCCCGGAACTGCCCGCCACCCAGGTAGATGCGCTGGAAGCCCGGCTGCGGGCGCAGATGGTCGCTCAAACGCCACACCACAAAACGATCATGCTACCCGGTGTGCGACTGGCAGCGGGTCGGTTGGCGGCGATCATTGCAATTGCCTTTCTGGTATTTTTTGGGAGCAGCGCTGGGCTGGTGGCAGCTTCGGCCAATACCGTCCCTGGCGATACGCTCTACAGTGTGAAACGGTTCTGGGAAGAAATCATCCTACTGTTGACCACCCTGGTTGGCAACCTGGATGAGTTATGGCTGCATTTCGCCCAAGTACGACTGGAAGAAGTCGTCACAATCAGTGAACAAGGGCATCTGACCACATCAGCCCTGACTGATTTGTATACTGCCACAATTAATGCCGTCCAAAACGCCACGCCTGAAGACCAGGCGAAAGTCATGGCGTTCATGGAACACGCGCGGGTAACACTGACGCCGCTGGCACGCCCTAAGGAACTTGAAGCGACATTCACCGAAGTCCTGGCGCTCATGACTCCCGTTTTTGACGACCAGAATCGGCTGCAAGTCCCACAGTTAGTGCAGCCACCTCACCTCAACACCCCTGCCATCCCCTCATCACCCACGCCGACAGCCACTGTTGTGATCGTGGATACAGCGACCTGGACGCCACAGCCGACAGCGACCCCAACGGCCAGCGTGACCCGTCCCCCGTCCGCGACAGCCACCTGGACGCCCCGCTTCCCGGAGACGGCGACTCATACGCCCACTTTCACCATGTCTCCAACCTGGACGCTGACGCCCACACCAACGCCAACATCTACCTGGACGCCACTGCCACTGCCGGAACTACCAACCAATGACGGCACCGCCGTGCTGCCGCCCACTGCTGGACACACCAACCCTGTTTCACCCACGCCAGGGCCAACGCTGGATGTGACCGCTCGGATGCGGGAAACACAGCGTTCGGTTTACCTGACGCAAACCGCCGGGCCACAGGATACGCCTGGGCCATAGCAACCTGGTGGACCCCGCTCCAAAACCACGCTCATAACCAGACAGGGTGATGAAAGTAAATTCGCCTTGCCAACGAACCGCAACCCTGACTCTGAACGGATAATAAAACGTCTAAAGAGAATGTTGACTCAGTCGCGTTTTTTTTATACAATAACAATTCGCATAGGTGTATAAGGTGCATTTTAAAATCCCTTTTGAATTCATGGGGCGGATTCTGACGAACTGTCAATTTTTCTAAAGGCTTGGGCAAAGCCACTCGAACCATGAATTTTTGTGATTCAACCTTTCCGGTGTGTAGTGCAAACTGAGGAGCGGCGCGTTGCGACAGTTATTGGACACGAAAAATTATGCTCGCACCACCGGCGTGCCGGAACTGCCTTCCCTCATTGAAGTGCAGCTCCAGTCATTCCGCTGGTTCCAGGAAAACGGCCTGGCCGAACTGTTCGACGAGATCAGCCCGATTGAAAGTTTCAATGGCAATTTGCAGCTTTACCTGCCTGGTAACAGCCGTGAAGCCCAGGAATTCGGCCTGACCTACTGGTTTGAGGAACCAAAATACAGCGAAGAAGTCTGCCTGGAACGGGATATGTCGTTCTCCGCGCCCATGTATATCCGCGTGGCGCTGGTCAACCGCGAAGCCGGGGACGAAGTGGTTATTTCGGATATTTTCATGGGCGAGTTCCCCCTGATGACGGACAAAGGTACGTTCATCATCAACGGGACGGAGCGCGTGGTCGTCAGTCAGTTGATCCGTTCGCCGGGCGTTTATTTCGACGCGGAAGAAGACCGCTCAACCGGGCGTCTGCTTGCCAACTCCAAACTGATTCCGGATCGTGGCGCGTGGATGGAATTTGAAACGCGCAAGAGCGATTACATGACGCTCAAGTTCAACCGCAAGCGCACGATTCCGGTCACGATTCTCCTGCGGGCGCTGGCGGCGGTGGATGACGGAATGCCGCCGGAACTTTCCCCCATTCAGACCGGCGAAGACGACGAGATTATGGCACTCTATGCCGGTGTGGATACCGACCCCGATCATCCCTACATTCTGAGTACCATCAAGAACGAACCGGCCTGGGATATGAAGAAAGGCCAGACGATTGCGGAAGCCGCGCTGTTGGAATTCTACCGGCGGATGCGCCCTGGCGACCCGCCCACGCTGGACAATGCCCGCGAATACCTGTACAGCCAGCTTTTTGACCAGCGGCGCTACGACCTGGAGCGCGTCGGGCGCTACAAACTCAACCAGCGCCTTCAACTTGACCAGACCATTTCGCGCAAAGTACGCACGGTCACCAAGTCTGATGTGGTCAAGGTCATCGAGCGCATGATTCTCATCAACAACGGTCAGGCAGGTGCGGACGATATTGACCATCTGGGCAACCGCCGCGTCAAGACCGTTGGCGAACTGATTCAGAATAAGCTCCGGGTGGGGCTGCGGCGGACGGAGCGCGTCGTCAAAGAGCGCATGTCTATCCGCGAAGCCGACAACCTGACTCCGGTGACACTGGTGAACATTCGTCCGGTGGTCGCTGCCATCCGGGAGTTCTTCGGCTCGTCGCAGCTTTCCCAGTTCATGGAACAAACCAATCCACTAACCGAACTTACCCACAAGCGCACTCTCTCCGCGCTGGGGCCGGGCGGTCTGCGGCGTGAACGCGCCGGGTTCGATGTCCGTGACGTACATCACAGCCATTACGGGCGTATCTGCCCGATTGAAACTCCCGAAGGCCCGAACATCGGTCTGATCGGGCGTCTGGCGTCGTATGCGCGGGTGAACGAATACGGCTTTATCGAAACGCCGTACCGCGAAGTTATCAAGTTCCTCGCGCCGGATGACCCGCGTCTGATCGGGCGTAAACTGCGCGAAGATGTCGAGGACAGCAAAGGCAATGTCCTGGCGGAAGACGGCGCCGTTATTGCCGAGGAAATGATCGGGCGTTTCGTCAAGGCCAAACTGGAAAAAGTGCCGGTGATGCCCTTTGTTGGCGATATGACCTACTTCCTCTCCGCAGACGAGGAAGATAAGTACATTATCGCCCAGGCGAACGCCGTACTCGATGAGTTGGGGCAGTTCGTCAACGAGCGCGTGTCGGTGCGTTATAACCAGCAGTTCAAGGTCGATTCGTCGCGCCGCGTGGATTACATTGACATCGCGCCGCGCCAGATCGTGGGTATCAGCGCCGCCCTCATCCCCTTCTTGGAACATGACGACGTGGCGCGCGCATTGATGGGGTCGAACATGCAGCGTCAGGCCGTACCGCTGCTGCGCCCGGATGTGCCGATTGTCAGCACCGGCATGGAAGACCGGGCGGCGATTGACAGCGGTCAGGTGCTGGTTGCGGATCGCGATGGTGAAGTCCTGAGCGTGACCGGTGACAAAATCATCATTCGTACGGTAGAAAACCAAGAACACATCTACCGACTGCGCAAGTACAACCGCTCCAACCAGTCCACCTGTATTGACCAGACGCCGATTGTGAAGCGCGGCCAATTCGTCCAGCGGGGACAGATTATCGCGGATAGTTCGTCCACGCACGGCGGCTACCTGGCGCTGGGACATGACGTGTTGGGCGCGTTCATCTCCTGGGATGGCGGGAACTACGAAGACGCGCTGCTCATCAACGAATCCATGCTGCGTGAAGACAAATTCACCAGCATTCACATCGAAAAACACGAGGTCGAAGCGCGGGATACCAAACTCGGCCCCGAAGAAATCACCTACGATATTCCGAACGTCGGTGAAGATGCCCTGAAAGACCTGGATGAGTTCGGAATTGTCCGCGTGGGCGCGGAAGTCGGGCCGAATGACATCCTGGTCGGCAAGATCACCCCGAAGGGCGAAAAAGAACTCAGCCCGGAAGAAAAATTGCTGCGGGCGATCTTTGGCGAGCAGGCGCGTGAGGTGAAAGACTCGTCGCTGCGGCTGCCGCATGGTGAAAAGGGTAAGGTCGTGGACGTGAAGACCTTCACCCGTGACGAACACCCCGACCTCCCGGCGGGCGTCGAGAAAATGGTGCGCGTGAGCGTCGCCCAGAAGCGTAAGCTGACGGTGGGTGACAAGATGGCCGGGCGGCACGGGAACAAGGGTGTGATTTCGCGTATTGTCCCGATTGAGAATATGCCGTATCTCGCAGACGGGCGCACGGTAGAAATCATCCTGAACCCAACCGGCGTACCGGGGCGTATGAACCTCGGTCAGGTGCTGGAAATTCACCTGGGCTGGGCGGCAGATCGGCTCGGTTTCCGGGCGGTGACGCCGGTGTTCGATGGCGCGAAGGAATACGAAATTCAGGCGGAAATGGGCCGTGCCTGGCTGATTGACCGCGCCTGGAAGATCATCACGGATCGTGCCTGGGACTGGATTGCCCAGTTTAACTACGAAGCCGACGAACTGGAAGACGACAACGAAGTACGCCGCCTGTACATCCATGACTGGCTGGGCGGGCGTGATGACTATGACACCGATCTGCTTATCACCAATCACCACTATGGTCGGCGGGCTGTGCTACGCGAATGGATCCGCGAAAAAGGTATCAACCCGGACGATATGTTGCTGTTCGATACCCGGAATATCATCGTTCAGGAACGTCAGCGCCGCGACAACAACGCGTTAGACTTCGCTTTGCGGGAGTGGATGGCCTGGGCTGAACCGGATTTCTTCGTCCCGGCAGAAGCCACCGGCAAAGAACTGCGCGAACTGGCTGACCGGGTGATGTTTGAAACCGGCAAGCCCGTGCCGATCTATGGCAAGCATACCCTGTATGACGGGCGCACGGGCGAACCCTTTGACCGTTCGGTGACGGTGGGATTGATCCACATCCTCAAGTTAGCGCATCTGGTCGAAGACAAGGTACATGCTCGCTCAACCGGCCCGTACAGCCTCGTGACCCAGCAGCCATTGGGCGGTAAAGCCCAGTTCGGCGGCCAGCGTTTCGGTGAAATGGAAGTATGGGCACTGGAAGCCTACGGCGCGGCCTACACGCTCCAGGAAATGCTCACGGTTAAATCCGACGATGTGCAGGGGCGCGTGAAGACCTACGAGGCCATCGTGAAGGGTGAGCCGATTGAAGAACCCGGCATCCCGACGAGCTTCCGCGTACTGGTGAAGGAACTCCAGAGTCTCGGCCTGGCGGTGGAAGCGATTGCCGAAAACGGCGATGTCATCAAGTTTGGCAAGGAAGATGAAAAGGCGCGGACGCCCAAGATGGGGACGGGCCTGCTCAATCTGGCCGGGGAAGAACGCTACGATATCTAAACACTGCTATAGATCATGGGAACCAACAGGGGGCTTCGGCCTCCTGTTTTATTTTTCGGGGTTGGTTTCCGTTTCCAGCCACATCCGCAACGTGTGATCCTGGCGCGGCATGGCTTTCGCCCCGGCGGGCAGCGGTGGCGCGTCTTCATCAGGGACGAGGTGTAACCGGAGGTGGCGGGTATCCAGGCGTCCGGCGGCATCCCAGGCGGCGGTCATTGCTTCAATCATCAGGAAGGCATCCGCCCCCGCGAAGCAGTTGACCATGCCAGCCCCCTGATACGGGATAAAGGCGGCGCTCCCGGCGGAAAACAGCGCAAAACCCGCTTCTTCCAGGCCATATGCCTTCTGCCCAGCGGTGACGGTATAGAGTGCCAAGGTGTATTCCGGTGGCAGGTTCAGCACCAGATACGGCAGCAAGCCGCGCCAGTATTCCCCGGCACTGAGGGCAAGTCCCAGGCGGGACACTTCCCAATCTTCAGACAGCAGCAAGTGTACCGCCATGCCATCTAGCCGGTCAGGGTCATCCAGGATGAGTGTCAGGCCGGAGCCACCCACTGGCAACAAGTTATCTGGCCCGGCAGCCAGACCACGCAGGTGGATAAAGCCACACGGCGTATTGACGGTACTGAGCAGCGTGCCGTCCGGCTGTAACACGAAGGCCGCGCTGATCTGAAACGCCTCCACCCATATCGGGGCGACCAGAATCCCGCCCGGTTTAAGCTGTTTCAGCCAGTTCAGCGGCACATCCCAGATGCCAGCGGTGACGATAATCCGGTCATAGGCCGCACGCGGCGCGTACCCTAAAGCGCCATCGGCCTGTACCACCGTGACGCCACTGATGCCCGCCCGCTGTAAACTACGGCGCGCCTGTTCGGCCAGATCGGTATCCAGTTCAATCGTGGTAATGAGACCGCTTTCCCCCAGGACGTGGCGGATAATCGCGGCGTTATACCCCGTCCCAGCCCCGATTTCCAGGACATTCTGGCCGGGATGAAGCGCCAACTGGCGCAGCATAATCGCCATCATCCCTGGTTGGCTGGACGAACTCAGCGGGGCATAGTTACTGTCCCACTTGATCGGGATGGCTTCGTCCACATAAGCCTGCTTGAGGAGTTGTTCCGGTAGAAAGAGATGACGCGGCACGGCCAGGAAAGCGGCTTCCAACGCCGGGTCAAGCAGGTTGCCCTTCTGCTTGAGCGACTCCACCAGCGCCCGGCGCTGCGCCAGGATAAACTCGTTTTCAGCCATACCACGCCCGGCGCTTACGGAGCGAGACACCGGCCTCGGCGTCACTCCGGCGGGCCGTGCGTACACGCCCCCGCGCATCAATATGCACCTGCCCGGCTTTTTGCAGGCGAGCGAATTCCTCCGGGGTAATCACCGGGGCGGGTTCTCCCCCCAACCGTTCCAACCGTTCATCCATACGGTAGCCTTCGTCGTCGGGAAGCGATTCTTCTACCGGCTGCTCGACGGCGGCTTCGGGTGGGGTAGGGGCCGGTTCTACGCTGTGATCTTCGCTATCTTCCACCGGCGGGTTGGTTTGGTCCGTCATAACGATTCCGAATCTCCTGCTTCTTCTTTCAGTTCAATACCTGTTGAGGACATGAGTTCATCTAATGTTACACCCACTTCCGACGCTTCGCTGGACAATTGATGGCGCAGCTTGTCGCCACACACCAGACACTCCGGGTCGCGTTCGATGTTCACCCAGACAGCGGTATAGGGGGGACTCATCTGCCCGGTCAGGATTTCCAGCGCAGTGTTCGCCATAATCACGGTATTGCCGGGCATGGTGCGAAAGGCGCTGGTGCCACGCAGCAGTTCGTTCAGCACCAGGTCAGCCTGCGAGGACGCGATGCGCGTGACATGCAGCCACAAACCGGGTTCGGCGGCAATCGTCCCCTCCGGCCCGATCATCCCGTAATCGAGTTCTTCGCCCTCTTTGCCGGGCGCGGGTTGAACCAGCCCTTCACGCAGTTCCGCCGCCCAACAAGCATAGCATGGTCCTTTGCCGGGGCGGATGACGACGACATCGCCGCCAATACCGCGCTCGTAAACCCCGGCGTATACGGCAGTGAGGTTGCGCTGCAAACACAGCTGGTTGAGGGTGTATTTCGGCCCCTCGCCGTCCACGCCGGAAACCAGCAGATCAATGTTTTCCAGCGCATCCAGGTTTTGCTCGACCTTGCCGACCCGCACTTCGATCTCCGCCTGTGGGTTGCGGTGGCGAATTAGTTCCGCGACCACTTCGGCTTTGGGGCGGCCAATATAGCGATCATCCGCCACGTGTCGCACGATATTGGTCTTTTCCAGGGTGTCGTCATCAATCAGGACGAAATGGCCGACTCCGCTCATCGCCAAACTGAGCGCGACAAAGCCGCCGCCCGATCCCAGGCCGACCACAGCGACTCGCTGGCTTGCCAGTCGTTCCACGTTATCCGCACCGATCAGGCGCTCTACGCGATCCCAGTTGGTCATGATTTAATCATCCTGAGTGTCCGGCGCTTCAGATTCAACCGTGCCGGTTTCATCATTATCATCGGTGTCCGGCACATCCCCCGCTGGGCGCAGGCCGAGCGCATCTTCCAGAGCAAAAATATAGTCGAGCAGGCGGCGTTCCGGCATCCACGTCCAGTCCGCCGGGTCTTTCACCGGCTCGGATTTTTCCCACATTGTCTCGAATATCTGGTACAGGTCATCATCCGGACTCATCGAGATAAACGGCGCGATCCGCGCGCTGGGCGCCGCCTCCGGGAAGTTCCAGGGCGTCACCAGAATCAGCACTTTATCCGACCCGACCCGCCCTAACATGAAACACACTTCCAGTGGAGGCTGATCGGTGGCATTCCACAGAATCATCGAAGTAAACAGGCCATCCCGCTCAAAAGCATCTACTTCCGTGTTAAAGCGTTCCTGGTTGACCAGATGCCAGGGATAGGCCGTAAGTTTGGGAAGCTGCGCGTCCGGGTAGATCGTCGGGCTGATCGGCAAAAAGCCACGCCCGCTGGTATCCAGATACCAGAAATCCACCCGCATACAGGTGCCATCGTCCGCCGGGACAGTGACGAAATTCGCACTGGTCATCTGGCCGAGAGTCGTGGCCGGATGTCCCAGAGTGACAATCGGCGCAAGCAGAAAATCCATGCCATTGTCGTCGTCGGCAATCCAGTCTTCCGCCGTGCGCAGGTCGCCCTGGCTGGGCTGAATCATGTATCCTGGTTGTTTGTGCCAGTCACCCAGGTAACGCAGCGGCACATCCCATTTTTCCGACAGCATATCCGAACCGGCGTGCTGCCGCAGTTCCCGGTAGACGCGCCAGTTTTCCTGCAACCACCAGATGAGTTCGTCCTGGTGGTCGTCACCCTGCTGGAAGGTGTGGATATGGCGCACGGCACTTTCATCCGGCGCGATGGTATCCAGCACGTAGAGCGTGGGAATCCCATTGGTATTCGCACCCGAAACAATCAGGCCGACCATCGCCTCGCCGGTTTCATCCTCGATATAGCGGCTGGCAGCGGTGGACATCTTGTTGATGACGCGCTGCGCCACCACCAGATTCGGCACGCCCTGCCCCTGTATCTCGATCAGGCGGTTTGGCATCGTCCACAGACCTTCTTTAACGTCGCCGCCGGGGCGGTAACGGCGTATTCGGGTCAATGCGTTCTTCAGTCCCCGGCCAGTCACCTGTCGCCCTCCACGTATAATAGGCATACAACCACTGTACCGCCCAGGCCGCCACCGTCACGGCTGTTGAACGGCTCGGATTCCAACCATACTGCATTCCATCTTTGGGATTGAACAAACACAATTGACCATCTTCATACTGATGTTTTTCACTGTATACCCTCGGCCTCATCACATAGGCCTCCGCCGGGCGGTTAGGGTACTCGGTGGGATAGACAATTTTCATGGTATGCGCACCCGAATCCAGCGTCGCCAGATTGAGTTCAACCGTGCCTTCCCAGTACAACAAGCCATACTGCGGGACGATCAGTTTGAAGGTGTTATCAAATGTTGCCCGCATCGCTTCAACTTCTAACCGCAAACGCGGGGATACGTTGTTGCGTGTTCCCCACCAGGCTGCCATCCCCTGGCCCTCCTCCAACTTCCTCATAATTACCTGCTGGTCATTGTACCATCAGTTTCATTAAATCCTGATAGTGATCGGAAGAGAACCCCAGTTTTTCGGCGTTTGTCTTACCGTAGTATACGCAGCGGCAGCGGGAGAGTTGCGGGTGCAGCAGCCTACGCCTCCCCTACGCTCAGGCTGCACAGCAATAGTCTGGAGAACCGGCAAAGTGAACTCTATTGACCCTTTATAACCTCAATGATGTGTTTTATACTGACGTTTCGCATTCAATAGAAACGGATCGTGAGTTATGTTTCAAAAATCTCAGGTTGTGACCAGCAGCACCCTTTTGCCAGCGCCGTTTAACTGGGTGACTATCCCCGGCGGACTGGTGACGCTGACCCATCGCGGCGGCTATATCGTGCGTCCCGTAACAGTGACGGTTGAGCCGTTCGCCCTTGCTCAATATCCCATCACAAACGCCCAGTATCAGGTCTTTGTGGATGCGCCCGATGGCTACGCCGAGTCGCGCTGGTGGGATTACTCGCGCAGCGCACAGGAATGGCGGAATGAAAACCCGCAGTCCAGTTCGATGACCTTCGGCGGCGCAGACTGCCCGCGCACGCATGTCACCTGGTATGAAGCGGTGGCTTTCTGCGCCTGGTTGAGCACCCGTAGCGGCGAATCCATCCGCCTTCCAGATGAAGCGGAATGGCAGCGAGCGGCACAGGGCGATGACGGGCGGGAGTATCCCTGGGGTGACGAGTGGGACACGGACTGCTGCCACCATAACGCCGCCGCCAACCAGATCGGCACGATTCCGGTGACGACGTATGCCGGGCGCGGGGACAGCCCGTTCGGGGTGGCCGATATGGCGGGGAATGCCTGGGAATGGTGTACGACCAGTTGGGAAACCGGTCTCAGCGACCTCAGCGCTGAGGATGTGCGCGTGCTGCGCGGCGGCTCCTGGTTCGATGGCGTGATAAGCACCTTCCGCACCACCTACCGGGGCAACTGGAATCCCGATATGACCTCCGACCTGCGGGGTTTCCGCATCGCCCGCAATTTGTGAGACGGTGGCTCTTCCGGCTACGTGAAACTGTGGATGCCCACCTGCATGTCGTGGTTGATTGTGGGTGGGCTGGCGGAGGGGGTTATCCGGTTGTCACCGGCTAACTGAATCTCTATGTTCTAGTTTCCATAGTGCTCTATGTAGGCAATATTTGAGAAGGGAATACAAGTTACAGTGGTAAATCCCTGACCTATTGCATCTACACAGATATAATCTGTGCCAACTTCAGCAATTAACTCGCGCCCAATAATTCCACCTTCCGCATTTTCTATTTGTGCTGGCAGTTCCCAATTCTGCTTACCATTTACCGGTGTCGCAAAGAAAAGCGTAAAAATGGCATCATTGTCGACAAGCCGTTGAAAGTAGATTTGGAGACTTGCCGTTTCGTCGCGTTGTTCAACTTGTGCCTTCAACAGGCTATTATTATCTCTGCCAAAGAAAAGAAGGATTCCAGCCATCACGGAGAACAGAACAACAATCCTAAGTGAGCTACGCATCAAGTACCACCTTATCTCATAGATTAGCAATGTTTAGTTATGAACAATTATAGGTAGAGTTATGCAATAATCTGCATCGAATCGAAAGCCGTCATAGGCTGTCTGCACATCTGCGCGACTTCCGCCACTTGTGGACATGAGTATGAGAAATAGATATAGTCAGATAGAGATATAACCTTTACCGGAGTATAAGTCCCGTGTCACAACAACCTGCTCCCGCTCCTGGGAGGCCTGCCAATATGGGTGTTGCCAAAGAATTCGTAAAAATAGGCGACGAATACGCGGCACAGGAGCGATGGGAGACGGCACTAGCGCTGTATAACGAAGCCATCAAACGCTATCCTGAACTGGCGAATGCCTATTTTCGACGCGGCGTGGTGTATGAGACGCTGGAAAAATATTATCAAGCACGAGAGGATTTTGATAAAGCCATTCATTTAGGGCTAGAACACGCCGAGATATATTTTCATCGTGGTTATACACTGTATCGAATTATGTGGGGTATCAAGGAATTTGCCCTCAAGGACTATGATAAAGCCATCCGGCTTGATCCCGACCATGCTGAGGCACACTATTGGCGCGGCATACTCTGGTATGAAGCAAAATATCACCAATCCGCAGTAGACGATTTCACAAAGGTGATACAACTCAATCCTGATAACGATGCTGCCTATAGCAGTCGGGGCTGCGCATACTACGCAATGTTTCAATCCGAGGATGCTATCGCTGATTTTACCCACGTTATCAACAGGAATCGCTATGAAGAGATGTGCCTTGTTTACTACAACCGCGCCATAGCCTACCAGTTAGACGAGCAATATACGCTCGCCATTCAGGATTACGCCGATGCCATCCGTATAAAGCCCGATTTCAGCGAGGCACTATCCGGCAGATTAGAGCTATACGAGAAAATAGGCGCGATTCAGAAAGCAATTGAAGATGCTACAGCCCTCATCACATTAGAACCTGATAACGTGTCATGGTATCTCAAACGGGGACAAATCTATGAGCGCATTGGGGAGTATCACAAGGCGGTAGCTGATCTCACCGAGGTAATCCGCCGGTCTGAGAATTTCCCCGATGCTCACCTCCGTCGTGCCGGGGTCTATCTGAAGCTGGGCATGTATGACAAGGCGATAGCGGATTACGACAACATAATTAATCACGCTCATTTTGAGCATGTTAAGCAAGAAGCACGGGATAAAAAGGAAGCCGCAATACGTCTGAAGATTAATTCCTAGATTGACGGAGTGTAATTCCGGCTGGACTCCTTCCAATCACCAATCGGAAAACGACTCTGCGTGGACGAATGGCATACGAATACCCTTTTGCCCTCCGGTAACGGCTTAACATCTGTCGCCTTTTGCGGTATGATACCCCGCGTTTAGGAATTGCTACCGGAGTCAATGAAAATATGGATACAGGGACACGACGTGTAACCGTCATACTCGGTTTGATTATGGTGATCGCCATGGGCAGCAGCGTGATTTTGCCGCTGCTTCGGGTCGGCACCACGCAGACCGCACAGCCCACCGCTACACCCGCACCGACTTTACCGCCACCGATTACTGATTTAAGTACCATCAGCCTCGACCAGACCTTTGTTCACCCCAGCGGCCTGTTTACCGTGACTGACCCCGGTGGATGGACACCCGGACAACCGGTCACCAACCCGGAGACTGTGGAAATCGCTTTTAGCAATACCGACCTCAGCAGTGTCGTTCAGGCCATTGTTTACATCCCAACTGTGCAGTTGGAAACACCGCTGACGCTGGATGATGTGGATGCGTACTGGTCAGACAGCACCCTGGCACAAAGCTGGTCACGGTATTCCTCCTGGCGGGAAACCAGCCCGGAACGAATCCGCGAAAATGACCAGCTCATCATTGACTTTGAACTCACCCTGCGCGATCAGACCTATGTCGCCCGCCAGATCTCCTGGACCGATGGTTCGTGGATTTACAACCTGCGGGTGGTGACACTGGAAAACGCGACGGATATGCTGAAATATCTGGCGACGACCATTGCGCCCACGTTGAAGCCGCTTCAGGAGTTTGTGGGGACGCCTACCGACTGGTCGGCCTATATTGACCAGACTACTGGCCTGGCGATGCGTTTCCCGACCTCCTGGACGATCACCGACAGCGCCCCCGGACGCCCGGCGACGGTGGTTTACGGAGATACGACCCTACGCCTGGAAGCGATTGCCGATACAGCGGTTGCCGATGAAACGGCGGCCAGCACCTGGGTCGAAAGCACCCGCCCAGATGTGTCCATCGTGAGCGTGAACCCGATTGAACGCGAAGGCTACAACGGATACTCGGTCGCCTACAGCTACACCACCCTGGACGGCGACGCGCAGAGTGGGCTGGCGCTGCTGCTCAATGGCGCGGATAACCATCTATACACCGCCAACCTGCGCCTGACTGCGGCAGGGGTTGACCTGAACAGCGCCGATGCCGCCGCCACCTATGGTGATGTGCAGGAAGCCCTGAAGACGTTCACTATTCTGCCTGTCAGCGCCGGGGCATAATTGAACTGATTACGCCGCCGGGGGTTGACACAAGAAAGAACCTTTGGCGACAGTTGTATAGTTGAGAGAGCGTGGGGGCGCATCGAGATTGTGATGCGCCTCTACTATATCAACCCTTTAGTACCATTGGACACCTGTCTGTATCTCACTTTGCGTAAATCTTCTGACAGGTTTTGGCGGTATCGTGTAGAATGCAGTGTATAACGCCGTGTAGGAAGCGCAGGTTTTCGCGGTGGGCGCAATAGATGACGCGCCTACGAACCGCGCCTGTTGTATACACTCCGGCCAACCACTGAAATCTGAATCTGCTCTTTTACGGGCTGTCTATGACCACCCGACCCGCAAAGCCCTGACTCTGAAACGCCCATAGGGAGACGATGACCACCAAACTCAGACCGCTACCCACCTCACTATCCCGTTGGCGACGCCGCCTCACCCACACCTGGCGCACCCTGTTTTCGCCCGGTGATTGGCTGGCGCTGCTGCTGCCGATTGGCGTGCTGGTGCTGCCGATTCTGGCATTGGAACGCGCCGGATGGCCGCTGCTGTTGGCGACCACCTTGCCTACCGTCGCCTTGAGTGTGGTGTTCGGATTCCTGCTGGCACGCAGTCAGTACAATGAACTGCTGGCGCTGCTGATGAGCGCGATTTACGGCATGGGGCTGGTGCTGCTCATCGCGTCCATTAATGCCGACGGCGACCTGCTGGAAGGGTTTTACAGTGTCGTGGCGCGGCTGTTGCGCTGGTTTGTGGATGCGTTTACAGGCGGCATCAACCAGGACGACCTGGTGTTTACCATCCTGGTATCGCTGCTCTTCTGGTTCCTGGGCTATAACGCCGCGTGGCATCTGTTCCGCGTGGATCGGGTGTGGCGGGCGATTATCCCCCCCGGCCTGATTCTGGTGACGAATAGCCTCTACTATGCCGGGCCGGAAAACCTGGACGGCTACCTGATCGTGTACGTGTTCCTGGCGCTGCTGCTGGTCGTGCGCTCGAATATCGAGGCGCGGCTGTGGGAATGGTATGTCAACGGCGTGCGCGTGCCGGGACAGTTGCGAACACAGTTGTTCCGCATCGGGGCGCTGCTGGCGCTGGTGGTGGTGATTGGCGCGTGGTTAGTGCCGTCCGCCGATTTGCAGGAACGGCTAAACAATTTCCAGGAGTTCATGCAGAGCGAACCGCTCACCCAGTTAAGCGAACTGTGGAGCCGCCTGTTTTCCACCGTCGAAATGGAAGGCCCGACCACCGCCGACTATTACGGCGGCGATTCGCTGCAACTCGGCGGGGCAATTCAGCTCGGCGAACAGACGGTACTGCTGGTGGCCGCGCCACCTGGCAGACGTTACTACTGGCGTTCGCGGGTGTTCGACACCTACGAAAGCGGACGCTGGACTCCCGCTGCTGACATCCGCCTGACGGACGAACAAACGCCGCTGGACATCGTGCCACCGCCAGACACGCTGCTCGCCCGCGAGGCCGTACAACAGGAGTTTACAGTTGCGCTCAACGCCTCCCGCCTGATCTACACCGCGCCGCAGCCCTTACGGGTGGATGTGCCCTCCCGTACCGATTTGCGCTACACTACCAACCGGGAAGGCATGAATATCTCGGTGATTCGCCCGATTACCACACTGGAACGCGGCACGCATTACACCGCCACCAGCCTGATGAGCAGTGCGTCGGCGGCGCAGCTTCGTTCTGCGGGGACGGCTTACCCGGCCTGGGTCACGGACTTCTACCTGCAACTCTCCAGTTCAACAACGGATCGCACCCGGGAACTGGCACGAATCATCGTGCAGGAAGCCGGGGCGCAAACCCCCTACGACCAGGCGCGGGCGATTGAAAGCTGGCTGCGGACGAACATCCAGTACGAGGAGTCGATTCCGCAACCGCCGCGTAACCAGGACCCGGTAGACTGGGTGCTGTTTGATCTCAAACAGGGCTATTGCAACTATTACGCCTCCGCGATGATTGTCATGCTGCGCAGCCTGGGGATTCCAGCGCGGATGGCCGCCGGTTTCGCGCAGGGGCAGTACGACCCGGCGCAAAACGCCTATGTGGTGCTGGAACGGGACGCGCATACCTGGGTTGAAGTGTTTTTCCCTGGTTATGGCTGGATTGAATTTGAGCCGACAGCGGCACAAGCCCCGATTAACCGGGTCGATGATACTCCGGCAGAGCAGCAGCCCACGCCGACTCCACCGCCCAGCCCGACGCCGACACTTACGCCGTCACCGTCACCTGCGCCAACGGAGAATCTGCAACCAACGCCGGAAGGTCAGCAGGCAGTCCCGACGATTACGCCCACCTTCACACCAACGGCGACGGCCACCCCGGTGATCGTGCCGACTTTCCCGCCGCCGCTCGCGCCGCAGGCACGCGGCCCATTAGCCTTCTTGCTGCCTGCGCTCGGCCTGGCGCTGGCCGTGTTGCTGCTGATTATTGTGGTGGTAGGTCTGCTGGTGTTCCTGTGGTGGTGGTGGGAATGGCGTGGAATGCGTGGACTCAGTCCCATCGCGCGGGCGTATGCCCGACTGGAACGCTACATCGGCCTGATTGGGGTACGCTTCAATCCGCAGCAAACGCCGGAGGAACGCCGTCGTCAGGTAGCGAAACAGTTGCCCAAAGCGGAGCCACCGGTTACGGCCATCACACGCTTGTATACAGTCGAACGCTATGGACGGGGCAGACACCCCCAGGATGCCGAAACACAGGACGAAATCGCGGAAGAGGCATGGAGCGACACGCGCGGCAACATTCTGAAACGCTGGCTGCGCCGCCTGCTCCCCTGGAATCGCGGGAAATGAGTCCGGGCATAGTCATCCAAACAAGTAGGGGCGCGGCGGTGCCGCCCCTACATACCCCTGCCCGGATGTGGCCGCCCGGATAGCTATCAAAACACCCCGAATCTACGCCCGTGTGCGGAGATAATTCACCACATCCCACCGCTCGTCGTCAGTCAGGTCGCTCCCGCATGGTGGCAGGTTGCGCCAGCCGTCGCGCACCGCCAGGAACAATTCATCATCACGGATTCGATCCAGCCGGTCATGCAGCGTCTTGAAAGCGTTCACGTCGGCTTCCCATGTGGCGCAGTCCGCCGTATAGAGCGCCTCCCCTCGTGCGAGCGAGGCGGCATCCGGCAGCACCATGTTAATCACCTGCGGCGGCGGGTTGAGCGTCAGTTCATACTGCGTCTGTGAGTCTTGTACAGCAGCGGCGGCAAATGCCAGGAAAAATACCGTCAGCGCCACCGAACCAAACGCAATCAGCAGCGCCGCCGGACTCAGATCGAGTCGGTGATACAGCCGCCGCGCGGAGGGCAGGAGCACCCAGCCAATCGCCAGCCCGATCCCGAACAGCGCCAGTGCATTAACGACACTGTACGGGCGGGTATCCGCAACCCCGGCCTCATCCGTTATTACCCAGTCAAAGGCGACCCGCCGCATGGCATCGCCCTGCGTGATATTCAGCAGCGTCCACCAGTCCCCGGTTTCGCTGATCTCATCACCCGCCAGCACATACAACCCACTCTCGACAGGTTCGACCATCTCCCAGATGCTACGCTGGTCACGCGATGGGTGAACCACCTGCATCTGGACGGCCAGATCATCCACTGGCTGACCATTCTGCGATACCAGCACGTCATAAGTGTTCACGCCTGGCCCGCCCGGTGAAATCGTCAGCGTGACCATGAGGTCATCCACTGTGATAGTTTGTGATGGGGGCGGAACCGCGTTTTCTGCTGTTTCCGGGATAGGCACGGGAGTCGCGGTCAGCAGGCCGGTTGCCAACAGCACCAGCACGGCGAACACAACTTCCAATCGCAGGGTTACAGCGAAGTTCCCAACCCGTCGCCCAATCCCCGACCAGCGGGTATAACGCTCCGGGCGCAGGGCAATATGATGCGCCGCGCCCAACCCCACCAGCCCGGCCACCATCAGCAGTTTCAAAGCCAACGCCCCGCCGAACGTGGTTTGTAGGTCGCCCGGCGCGGTGAACCACAGCGACGCGCTGAAAATCCCGGTACTGATGACGATCACCAGCGCCCCGGCAGCCAGCCAGGAGAAGCGGTTCAGTACCGCCAACAGCGCCAGCCGCCGCGCTTCCCCCTCGTAAGGACGCAGCGCCACCGGCAGCACGAATACCAGCGCAATCAGGCCACCTACCCACAGTCCCACACCGATCAGGTGCAGCCAATCCACACCGACGCTCAACCAGGGCGAGACGGCAGAGCCAACGGCATGACTGCCCGCGCTGAGGGTCCCTAACGTCAGCGCCATCACCCAGGCTGTCGCAGTCCAGAACGGACGCACGGTTTCCGGTTGCTCATCGCGCAGGTAGACGCTCAGGCCATAAGCGGCGGCGGCGATGCCCAGAAATAACAGCCGCGCTCCCCACAGGTCGCCAAACCGCGACCCGACCCGCACCACCTGCCATAACCCCTGCTCAATCACCTGAGCGGGAGTCGCACTGAAAAAGACCATCGCCTGCTGGATGATCGCCAGAATATGCCCGGCCAGCGCCAACAGGAAACCCAGAATGAGTAGGGCGCTCAAGCGGCGCATCACACGCGGCGGCAGCAACCCGGCGCGGTGGTCAGGGCTGCCCCAGGCGGGAACCAGCACATTCGCATACAGGGTGAACACGCCGAACAGCAGCATGAGGGACGTAAAGATCATCCCACGCCAGACGACTTCCAGGCTGTTAGCCTGATCGCTGGCGGCGCTGCCTGTCACCCCGCCCACCTCCGCACCGACGAAAAACACGCGCGTTTCGACCACAACATGCCCATCGCTGGCAAAGGCCGTGCGGAGTTCCGCGATATACGCGCCATCCGGCAGATTCGACGGTAACTGCACCAGCAGCAGCGAACGGTCATCCGGGGAGACGCCGCCTTCCGCGACGACGTTGCCTGCCTGGTCGCGCACCGTCAGTTTGCTGAACTCCGGCTCCAGGTCTTCGCTGAACCAGTATTGCAGGCGGGTGGGAGCGCGTTCCAGCGTCACGCGGTCTTCCGGGATTGAGCGCACGATGTAGCCATGCGCCTGAACAGGTAAAGCCGCACTCAACAGCAGCGCGACCAGCAAAAAATACAGTAAACGTTTCATGGGGGTATGCTCTGTCTTACAAAAGAAGAAAATTCGATGTGGTTATCAGGCCAGGTTACGGCAAATGCGGTTCACAGCGCATTTTTGGATAGGGGCATGATGATGCGATTTAAGAAATGAACACGGTGATTTTTCGTAGGAGCGCACGGCGGTACGCCCCTACATACCCCTCATTTTAGGAAGATTCCGTAGGGGCGACCCGGTGTGGTCGCCCGATTTATCGCCGTATCGAATTGTGAAACTGCATCATTGCGCCATCATGCCCCGGCGTGATTCCGCTTACTGCGCGGCTTCGGTCACTGCTGCCAGAATGTCGTAAGAGACGCCACCCCGGTCATACACCGTGCCTTCGTATTCCACCGGCACGAGTTCGCCATCGCCCAGGCGCATCCGTACCGCCGGAGTCCCGGTCACGCCTACTGAATCCCCTAATGCGGCGTCCACCGTGATCTGGGGAGACGTAATGGCGACACATTCCGACAGTGCATCGAAATCCAGCCCGGCGCGGGCCGCAAATCGGAAGGGAGTCAGCGTGTTATACCGCTGCAAGCTGAGAAGTTCAAACATCGCCGCGTGCGCGTCCCAGAAACTCCCCGGATTGATTGTATCAGCGCATTCCACCATGACTGCCGTCAGCACCGAAAGCTGCGCGTCAATCACCGGGAACATGCGGTATTCGAGCCGCGCCTGGCCGGTAGCCACGTAGTCCCTGACAAACTGCTCAATAACCGGTTCGTACTCCTGGCAATGGGGACACAGGAAATCGGAAAACTCGACAATCGTGATCGGCGCGTCCGGGCTGCCCAGCACATAACCGCCATCGTCCAGGCGTGCCTGCTCGATCTGACTGTAGTCCAGCGCACCCTCTGGCAGTGTGGTTGCCCCACCGCTGCACGCAACTTTTGTGTCAGACATCAGCCCTTCCATCGCATCTGCCAGGCCAGCCGCCTGATCTGCAGTCAGGCTCAGATCTTCCAGCGCCGCACTGAATGACGAAAACACCTGGCTCAAAATGCCAACATTGCAACCCAGCGGCAGGTCTGGCGCCGCCTGCACCGCTTCCGTGGGGACTTCCGTCGCATCCTGTGCCATCACCGGGACAATCATTACCAGCGCCAGTACCAGTATCATCACAAACCGTTTCATTCTCACTCCTTTTTGCCAATCGTTTATAGTTTCAGTCGCCAGGGGATAGATTTCTGGCAGACATGCTCCTGTAAATCATAGTAGGGACAGGGCTTGCCCTGTCCGCTAAATTGAACACGCCATTGCGTATCCCAACGAATATGAAAAATTTGTACGGGCGCAATAATGCAATTTCACAATTAAACACGGAGTAGGGACAGGCTTCTGCCTGTCCGCCGGACACCCCGTTGGGCGTCCCTACGAGTGGCAATCAACGTGCTAATTTCTTAAATTGCAGCACCATTCCCACCCGGCAGGCCTGGTGACTGACGGCTGACCACTGATAGCGACCTTACGCCGGTTTCCAGCCCAGGTGCGCCCCGAACTGCGTATTCTGGCGGATCACTTTGGCGATATCCTCGTGAATCTGGGGGATGACTACCTGGCGAACTTTCTGTGACGCTTCCAACGCACCATCCACAATTTCCAGCGCCGCTTCCACGTCAGCGACGAGTCCGGTGAAGAACACCAGCCCCTTGCCGCCCAACCCATCCGCCAACCGGATTTCCATCAGCGTGACTTCCGCACCCTTCACGCCTTTATCCGCCGCATGGATCGCCGCTGGAACCGTCGCTGTTTCGACAATCCCCAGCGCATCATGTCCCGGCGTGAGTGTCCGGGTCGCCGCCAGCGCTGCTACTACATCCTTATGTACGCCCGGCAAGAAAATGTGGTCGGTCAGGACATCCGGTGCGGCTTCCTTCCCGGCCTTCAGTGACTCTTCGACCTCGGCTACCGCGCCACCCAGCAGCACCAGGAAACGCCCCGGCTGCACCGTCCCGGCCTGCACCACGTCCAGCGTCGCCCGTTTCACCATCGCGTCTGCCGCCAGAATCCCGGCGGCAATGCTGCTGAACTCCAGCAGCGCCAGTGCCGGTTCGATCACCAGGGAAGTCGTTTCAGTTGAGGGTGTGGTTTTTGGGTCGCTCATGAAATTTAAATGGATGATTGATCGCCAGAGCAGTAACTATACCTTGTTTTGGGGCATGAAAACAGTGTGTGGCACCAAAAAAATCCACTCTCTGCGAAAGAAGAAAGGCGCGGGTAAATCCAGTGGAGACAGGACGCTTTAACTTCTAACTATAGTTTTGAACAAATGTATGAACAAATCTTCCCCATCTGTGACCTGTTTTGTGCTATGCTGGCACTAACAAACACCCATACCCGCCACCCACTGACAACTGGAAACGGCCCACCCATGACGGACAACCGACTATTCAAGACTGACAACCAACGACTGACCACAGAAAGCTGACGACAGACAACCCACTTTGCGGCAATCGCTGCAATTGCCGCGAAAATCCGATTCGCTGCAAAAACACCTCATTTTCCCCCTGGGTCGCTGTCCCAAACCAAACTTTACCGAGCAATTTGCGGCAAATTGGCCTCCCGATGCAACAAAATGCCGCGCAGATGGCGCAAAACCTGAGCATGGCTGAAACATCGAATCACACCCAAAGCCTGCCCTTGTTTTGCGTGTTTGCTGGTTGGCTGGTAATGTTAGTGTAGCGCAAAAGTGCCGAGATAGACTTACTTTTATCGTTGACCGCCAGACTGAACACCACTATAGGATAACCCATGATTGATCGCCTCCGCGCCCAGGCGCAACTCCTTACCCCGAATGACCGGGTCAACGTGCTGGCCGGGATTACTGGAATCATCCTCCTAAGTGCCGATTTACTGCTCGACCCCGCCGGTTCAGATGGAATGCGGCTCGTGTTGGCAGTGGTGTATGGCGCCTTCGGCCTGGCTGGGTTGACGCTGCGCTGGGTGGGCTTCCAGGAACCACCCGCTGTTGGCGTTTATATCCTGTTGGGCGCAGTGAATACTGCCGGGTTGTTCCTGACCACCGGGACAAGCTGGTGGCTGGCCTTCGTAATCATCAGTCTGCTCACGAATGGACTGGGGGCACGGTTTATGGGGCGGCGTGCATTGCCGGTAGCGGGGCTGCACCTGGCCGGGGCGCTGGCGGGGATTCTGCGCGGTGGTTTGTCGCCGGACATTGCCTGGATCGGATTGGGGATGTTGGTTGCCGGACAGATCGTACAGTTTTTATTCCTGCCCAGTTCCACTCAACCGGATGGCAAAATCATGCCCTTTGATTATGATCTGAGTCAGGTCATCAGCCAGATTGACCACACCACCGGGCAGCTCGCGCAGTCGGCACAGTCCATCAAAGAGGTCGTCAGCCAGCAGGCAGCAGGCGCAGGCGAACAGGTCGAACTGCTGACACGCACCCGGACTCTGCTCAACGACTTCATGGAACTCTCAAGCCAGGTTCAGGAGCAATCGCGGGTGATTTCCCAACTTGCCCGGCAAACGGTTGACACGGCGGCGGCGGGGCAAACGGCGATCCACGAAACAATAGAGGGAATGACGGCCATCCGGTCACAGGTATCGGCCATCGCCGGGACGATTCTGGCGCTGACACAGTTCACGCAGCGCATTGACGACATCATTACATCGGTGAGCGAAATCGCCATCCAATCGAACTTGCTGGCGCTGAATGCCTCGATTGAAGCGGCACGCGCCGGGACACAGGGACGCGGTTTCGCGGTGGTGGCGGGAGAAGTGCGTTCGCTGGCGCAGCAGTCCACCGAAGCCGCCGGGCAGGTGCGCCAACTCCTGGGTGAAATTCAAAGCGGAATGAAAGAGACACTGCGGGTCACCGAAGAAGGCCTGCAGCGTGTGGATTCGGGCGTTGAGCGCACCCAGAAAACCGACACCTTCATGCAGGACTTAGCAGGGCATGTTGCCACCTCGCAGGAGTCGATTCTCCAGGTCTACGAGATTATCCGCCAGCAGGTGCGCGACCTGGAAGAAATCAACATCAACATCGAACGTATTGACCGTATTGCCGGGCGCAGTCTGACCGGGGGCGAGACCATCACTATGATTTCACGGGAATTACAGCGGTTGGCGGAAGGCTTACAGCGAGTGGTGAACCTGGAAAGCGCCGATTCAGGTCAACTGTTGAATCACCAGGACCAGCAGAGCGAAGAGCAGCCCGGACAACCCAATCGCCAACCCTAGCAGGATCGAACGGGACAGTAACTGCCGCCGACGGATTCGCCACATAGTTTCCTGGTGAGCGTCTTCAATTTCCTGCTCTGCGACCCGTTCCGTGCGCGCTTCCAGAGCGTTGAGTTGGCGTTGAGCCTGCACATTCATCGGGTTGATGGAGACGATATTCCGCAGGCAGACCAGTTTATCGGAATCCGCCGTCAACACGTCCAACAGCGCCAACCAGACCCGTTCATCATAGGGCTGCATTTTAGCCGCCTCGCGCCAAATATCGTGTGCCAGTTCTGGTTTCCCGGCCTGGAGTGCGACACGCCCGGCCTGGAGCATATCGTCAAAGTTCGGGTTGTCTGAAGGAAAATATTGATTCATTTGCCGCCCAATAAACTCGGATAACAGACTTACCAACAGTGTAACGTTTTTGCGCGGAATTTGCAGGGCAAATCTGTGCCATTATTGCAAAGTGTCGGCTCATCGGGGAAAATGGGTTTGCCTTGCAGGAAAATCCGCTGCTGGGTAGAGTTACCGGTAGGTTGCACCACAGGTACAATCACCGGAATTGAACTGGCTGGAGAGTCATGACATCAACCTGGATCGAATACGCGGCTGCGTCATACAACATACACCTGACCAATGCACAGGCCGCCCAATTTGAAACCTATGCAACTGAGCTGGTCGCTTGGAATGAGCGCGTGAACCTGACCGCGATCACCGATCTCCCGGGTATTCAGGTGCGACATTTTTTAGATTCGCTGAGTCTTTTCCAGGTGGGCAATCTGAAAGACGCGATGCGGGTGATTGATGTAGGAACAGGTGCAGGTTTCCCCGGTCTGCCACTGCAAATCGCTTTTCCGGGCATTCAGGTGGCGCTGCTGGAAGCGACCGGTAAGAAAGTGGCGTTTCTCGACCATATCATCCATACGCTGGGGCTGACGAACGCCAAGACGGTTCAGGCACGCGCTGAGGAAGCCGGACAGATGCCGGAACACCGCGCAAAATATGACCTGGTTACGGCGCGGGCAGTGGCACGGCTGCCGGGTTTGCTGGAATACATGCTGCCGCTGGCGGTGGTTGGCGGACGGTGTATTGCGATGAAGGGAACAACGGCACAGAAAGAGGCGGCAGATGCGCGTCAGGCGCTGTCCGTTCTAGGTGGGCGGTTAGTCGGTATTGAACCGGTGGCGCTGCCGGACGTGGATGAGCCACATTTCCTGGTGGTGGTCGAGAAGATCGCGCCCACACCGGCTGTATATCCCCGTAAACCGGGTATCCCCACCCGCAAACCCCTGCGCGGCTGATTGTAGATTAACGAAACGACGAGGTAATGAATGGAACTAACGTACACGATTGAACGGGATTTAAAAGAAGCGGCAGCAATGGCCGAGGCGCTGGTGCCGTATGTCTACGAAAACGAACTCTACGGTAAAGCCGGGTCGAACATGCCCAGCCTGACGGTCGGGGCGCTGCTACTACGTCTGCGCCGCCTGCGTGCCTTGCAGGAGTCGATGACCACCCAGCAGCGGGGAGAGCTTGAGCAAATCGAGGCGAGTCATCAGGCTGTGCGAAAAGAATGGCGGCAGCATTACGAGAAAAAGCTGGCATGGGAAGCAGAATCCCGCCTGAAAGCCATGGATCCCTACTTTCAGGAGTGCCGGGAGATGCCGCAACTTTGCGCCAACGCCTATCTCCCCGAAGCACTGCGCCGGACAATCGTGAACGAAATCATGTTGGAAATGGACGCGCTCAGCATGCCGTTGAATCACCTGGAACGCTTGGCACAGACCACCGACTCGCATCTTCACAACATCAATCAACCCTGTGATTTTATCTGGGATACGGTACTCCAGCCCGTTTATCCCCAGGAAACCTACTGGTGGCTCTACCAGCGCCCGCCACAGCCCGATAGCGATACTCCGGCGAATTAGGCGGGTTGCGCTCCAGTAGGGGATCTTGCGCGCTCCCAGGGCGGCCACGTCGAGCCGCCCCCTATGCCCCATAGATAATTTATTCACGTACTAGCCCGATGTGCCATACCGCCGTGCTTCAGCCAGCACAAACTCCACCGCTGCGCTGATTGTCGGGTCGGGCGGGGTGCTGGGTGGCATCTCCAGAGTCGTCCAGGCACGGATGACCGGCACATGGTTTTCCCATGCAATATGAATTACACCGACCTGCAACGCCGCTACCGGAAGAAGGTAAACATCTCCCGTAGGGGAGGTTCTAAGACCCTCCCCTACAATTTGGGTTTGAGATGCGGATAACACGATTCGCAAACGCCCCTCCCTTTGAGGGGCCGTGGCAGGGGATGAAGATTTCTTTTCATCCCCACATATCACCATCACGCCTTCGCTCTGCCAGGGATGTGACTTATCCACCAGCGCCATACCGAGGTAATTGGTATCCAACCGGGCGCGGCTTTCCGCAGTGAGAATCCCGCTGACATTGGCGGCGTCATAGCCCATCGCATCCAGCACAATCAGCGTCGAACGCCCGCCGGTGGCGGCACAGTGCCAGACCTCCGGCGCACAGGAATCCCCGGCATCCAGTAGCAGAATCCGCCGCGCCACCGGCTCAACCGCGCACAGAAGCACATCCGGCTCATCGGCTGGAGGAAGATTCTTCAACTCACGCAGGAAGGTATGCATGCGGGGCAACCGTTCGAGACTGCCCCCCAGGTTGGCGGTATAGAGAATCGTTAGCGGTTCTTCCATTCAGCCTTGCGTTTCTCTACGAAGGCTTTCATGCCTTCCTGCTTGTCTTCCGTGCCGAACAGCAAGAAGAAATTGCGTTTCTCGAAGGCCAGTCCTTCCGTCAAGCTGAGTTCTTCGGCCTTGTTGACGGCTTCTTTAATCAACTGCACGGCTACGCCCGGCATCCCGGCGATTTTCCCGGCCAGCTTGATCGCTTCGTCCAGGTAGATTTCCACCGGGAAAACGTGGTTGACGAGGCCGTAGCGCAAGGCTTCTTCGGCGGTCAGGTTGCGGTCACCAAGCGTGACTTCCATCGCCAGCGCCTTGCCCACCGCACGGGTGAGCCGCTGTGTGCCGCCCGCCCCCGGCATAATCCCGATTTTGACTTCCGGCTGGCCGAACTTGGCCGACTCCGAGGCAATAATCATGTCACACATCATTGCCATTTCACAGCCACCGCCCAGCGCCCACCCGGAGACCGCCCCAATGACCGGCTTCCGCAGGTGCATCATGCGCGTCCAGTCGGTGAAGTCACCCCCGGTGAACATGGTCACGGCATCGGTGTTTTCCATCTCTTTAATGTCCGCCCCGGCGGCGAAGGCGCGGTCACTGCCGGTCAGCACCATGCAGCCGATTTCGGGGTCGTTGTCAAAGGCTTCCAGCGCGGTAAAGACTTCGGCAGTCAGGCCACTGCTGAGGGCGTTGAGGGCTTCCGGGCGGTTGAGGCGCACCAGGCCGACTCCTGGCGCGGGTGTTTCGGTCAGAATAAACTGATAGGTCATGGGTTCCGTTCTCCATAGGAATGATTTATACAATATCGTGGGCTTATTATACCGAATCGGAGGGTGAACGCCGCATAACCGCTGATTTTCGCATTACGAGCGACGTTATACTGAGAGCATGACAATCAAGAATAACGTCCCAAAAATCGCATTAATCACTATAGGACTGATTCTCGCTACTGGCCTGGTATGGTTGGCGGTAACTCTGTCACCCGATAGGATGATTGATGATCGTCATATCGCATCATCTGACACTCAAATGGCGGTAGAAGTGTATCCGCCACCGAACCCGAATCGCGTCGTCTCCTTAGATTGGAATCCCGATGGAAGCAAAATAGTCTATTCCAATAGCAGCGGCATGGTTCATGTGATGGATGCACTTTCCAGACAAACTCTACTCACCTGGCAAGGCGATAACCTGGGTGAAACCATGTCGGTGGACTGGAGTCCAGATGGAAGCAAGATTGCGACAGGAGGCTTTGATAAGGTGGTGAATATTTGGGATGCTAACATAGGGCGATTGCTTTTTACATTGCAACACGTCAACCCTATAGATTACATTACTTCGGTTGCCTGGAGTCCTGATAGCACACGATTGGCGGCTTCAAGTATGAGTGGCACAATCGGCATTTGGGATATATTAACCGCCCAATTATCCGTAACCATGTCAGCCAGTCAAGTCAATGCAATTGCTTGGAGTCCTGATGGCTCTCAACTGGCTGCTGGAAATGGGGTCGGAACGCGCATTTGGAATGCAAATACAGGAAACCTCCTCTATAGCAATCGCGCTCATAATGGAATAGTCACTGATTTAGCATGGTCATCAGTCTTTAATCAATTGGCTACAAGTGGATTGGACAAGCGGATTATTGTCTGGGACGCGGATACACTAGAGGTCATCCATACCTTGACCCAGCATACCGACTTTATTACGTCTCTTGATTGGAATAGCAATCTTCTTGCCAGTGCTAGTGTAGACGGCACAGTACGCATCTGGAATGGCAAAACGGGACAATCCCTTAAAGTGATTCAGACCAATGCTCCTGTATTTGCCACGGCCTGGAGTCCCGATGGTTCTCAATTGGCTTACGGCGACGATCAGATACACATCCTCACCGTTTTCGCACCCCAATCAAATCGCACCGCTGATAATATTCTTCACGCCCATGCGTAAAGAATCGGAATATGAATGCTGCATAACCGCTGATCTTTATGTGACAGATAGCGTTATAATAGAGAAAATACGATGATACGGAGGATGATTATGAAACTCACTGGCCTCCATTTGTTACTCACCTATCAGTGCACCCTCGAATGTGACCACTGCTTCGTGTGGAGCAGTCCCTGGCAAACCGGCACGATGACCTTACAGCACGTCCGTGACATTCTGCGCCAGGGGCAGGACTTGGGTACGGTTGAAGAAATCTATTTTGAGGGGGGCGAGCCGTTCCTGTGCTATCCCATCCTGGTCAAAGGCGTGGAAGAAGCTGTCGCAGCCGAATTCAGGGTCGGCATCGTTTCCAATGCGTTCTGGGCGACCTGCGTTGAGGATGCCATCGAGTGGCTGAAACCCTTCGTCGGCAAACTGGTTGACCTTTCGGTGAGCAGCGATGTCTACCACTGGGATGAAGAATACGCGCAAAAGGTGAAGAACGCCCAGGAAGCGGCGGCCATTCTGCACATCCCTATCGGCACGATCAGCGTTGCTCAACCGGAGACGGCAGACGCAACGTCAGCAGTCGGGCAGCTTCCGCAAAGCGAGTCGCGGGTGATGTACCGGGGACGGGCGGCGGCCAATCTCAGCGAACGAGCGGCCAAACACCCCTGGGAGACATTCACGACCTGTCCGTATGAAAATTTGCGCGATCCGGGACGGATACACATAGACCCGCTCGGCAACCTGCATATCTGCCAGGGAATCGCGCTTGGCAATCTGTTCGAGACGCCACTGGCCGACATTTGGGCCGCTTTTGACCCGGATATGCACCCAATTACCGGCCCATTGCTGGCCGGTGGTCCCGCCGAACTTGCCCGCCGCTACGATCTGTCGCCTGCACTGGATTATGCTGATGCCTGCCACCTGTGTTACACCACACGAGAACAACTGCGGGAACGCTTCCCGGCGATTCTCACACCCGATCAAATGTACGGCTTGGAGAGTGGATAGGCACACACTAACTTCTATACAAAGGGGGCTACAATAGCCCCCACTACCCATCCCGACACGGAGTCCCTCCTATGCAGCCCTGGAAAACACTCGCCCGGAAGGTTGTCCTGAATTACAGCAAGTTTCTCACCGTTGAAGAGCATCGAGTCGAATTACCATCCGGCCAGGTCATCCCCGACTGGCCCTGGCTCATCACGCCCGACTATATCAACGTGACCGCCGTCACCGAGGACGGGCGCTTTCTGTGCTTCCGGCAGACAAAATATGCCCTCAAACGGGTATCGCTGGCGACGGTGGGCGGCTATATCGAACCGGGCGAAACGCCGCTGGCCGCCGCCCAACGTGAACTGCTGGAGGAAACCGGGTATGTGGCCGCGCAATGGACGGACTTAGGCACATACACCGTAGACGCCAATCGCGGCGCGGGCAACGGCACGCTCTTCCTGGCGCAAGGGGCGCGGCAGGTGGCCGATCCGAACGCTGACGACCTGGAAGAACAAGAACTCCTCTTTCTGAGCCGGGCAGAGGTCGAAGCGGCAGTGCGTAACGGGGACTTCCGGGTGCTGGCCTGGGCAGCAGTCATGGCGCTGGCCTTAGCACGACTGTAGACTGCGAATTGACGAGATATAAGCTAGCACTTATGTCAGATATAAGGTCTTAGGGGGAACGCAAAATCGCCAATATGCCCTATAGTAGGGGGCAGTGATAGTTACTTCAACATACTCTTCCCCCCTTCCAATGCCCCTGGTTCTGCGATACCGGGGGTTTTGGTATCTGGTAACTGTTCAATGAGGGAATACGATGACTAAAAAACGCAGTAAATCCACCAAAGCACGCCAATCCAAACAGCAGTTCAATCCTCTGATTATAGTCGGCGTGGTGGTCGCGCTGGTGGTGGTGATCGTCGGGGCAATTGCCCTCTCGAACCCTGCACAGACGCCCGTTGCATCCCAGGCCGGTGCACCGGCTTCACAGCTCATCAGCCCTGTCGCCTATAATCAGGAATTTGTCACATCCGACACCGCCCATGTGCTGATTGACGTGCGCACGCCGGAGGAATTTGCCAGTGGTCACATTCACGGCGCGATCAACATCCCGGTCGAGGTCATCGGCAGCCGTCTGAGCGAAGTACCACAGGGTGAACCGATTGTGTTGTACTGCCGCAGTGGAAACCGCAGTGCCCAGGCCGCCAGTATCCTGGTTAGTGCGGGCTATACGGGCGTCTATGATCTGGGCGGTATTATCGACTGGCAGGCAGCGGGTTATTCGCTGGAATCGTAACGATGATGCTAGTCATCGGACTGGGTTTTGTAATCGGACTTGTCCTGGGACTGCTGGGGGGTGGCGGGTCTATTCTCACCGTTCCGGCGCTGGTTTATGTCGCTGGTCAGACACCTGCCGGGGCAGTCACGGCCTCGCTGGTGATTGTGGGCGCGAACAGTGCGCTGGGCGCACTGCTCCACCGGTCACAGGGAACGCTGAACTGGCGGGTGGCACTCCTGTTTGGCGGCTCCGGGATGGCCTTTGCCTACATCGCCGGGGGACTATCCAAATTCCTCTCCCCAACCGCTTTACTGGTCATGTTTGCGCTGCTTATGCTGGTGGTTGGCACGCTGTTGATGGTGCGCAAATCCCCGGACGGCACAAATCACCGGGAACGCAGCATCCCCACGATTATGCTGGCGGGGGCAGGAGTTGGCGTGCTGACCGGTTTCCTGGGCGTGGGAGGCGGTTTTCTGATCGTCCCGGCGCTGGTAATACTGGTAGGGCTGTCTATTCACCAGGCCGTAGGCACATCCCTGGTGATTATCGTCATGAACAGCTTGGCCGGGCTATTCGGCCACCTCGGGGGAGTCAGTCTGGATTGGGGAATAATCCTGACATTCGTCCTCACCGGGTTAACCGGCACTTTTGCCGGTGTGCGGTTGGCAAAGCACATTCAGCCCTCCCGGTTACAGCGTGTCTTCGCCATTTTCATTATCGGGCTGGCTCTGTTCTTATTGTATGATAATTTAATGTAACCGTTGCGAACATGGATCGAGAGTTCTGAGAGGGAGATACCATGTATATTCAGCAGTTCTTTATCGAGGGGCTAGGATGTGCCTCCTACCTGGTCGGTTGTGAGACCGCTGGGGTCGCCGCTGTGATTGACCCTGACCGCGACATCCAGAAATACCTGGATACCGCCGCCGAGCGCCAGCTCAACATTACTCATATTATCGAAACGCACCTGCACGCCGACCATGTATCCGGCAACACCGACCTGGCCGAACGCACTGGCGCAACCATTTACCTGCATAACGATAGCGGCGCGACCTTCGCTCACCAGTCCGTCAATGGCGGCAATGTACTGGAACTGGGCAACCTGCGCCTGCAGGTGGCGCATACGCCGGGACACACACCGGAAAGTATCACGCTTTTCCTGGCCGATACCACCCGCGCCGATGAACCCTGGATGGCGCTGACCGGCGACACGCTGTTCGTGGGCGATGCCGGACGCCCCGACCTGGTCGGTATGGACGCGGCGCGTCAACTGGCCGGACAGATGTATGACAGCCTGAATCAGATGCTCACCCATTCCGACGGCCTGCTCATCTACCCCGGACATGGGGCCGGGTCGCTGTGTGGCAAGTCCATCGGCTCAGTGCGCAGCACGACACTCGGCTACGAACGGCAGCATAATCCTGCGCTGGCACAGGCACAGGCAGACCGGGATACGTTCGTGAATTACGCCGTGAGCGAACTGCCAGAACAGCCGGGCAACCATACCCGCATCAAGGCGCTGAACCGCCAGGGGCCGCGCCCGCTCGGTGATGTCCAACCCAAACCGTTGACTATCCAGGAAGCGATTCCCCACTTCCAGCGCGGCGCGGGGCTGCTCGATACGCGCTCTAACGCGGACTACAAGCACAAACACATCCCCGGCTCCGTTCATCTGGAGGCCGATAACCAACTGAGCAACCGCATCGGGTTTATTCTTTCGCCCGAACAACCGGTTATCCTGCTGCTAGAGAATGCTGACGACTACCGCCGCGTGGTCTACAGCCTCGCCCGCGTCGGCTATGAGAACGTGATCGGGTATCTTTCAGAAGACCTGAATATGTGGGAGGCGGTGGGGCTACCCATCACCGCCGGGGATGTCCAGAATATTGAAGTCCAGGAACTCTACAGCCTGCTGGAAACGGGCAACGGCAGCCGCCCGATGGTGCTAGATGTCCGTGAACCCTGGGAATTCGGACAGGGGCATGTGCCGGATGCCGTACTCATTCCGCTGGGCGAACTCTCCCGGCGTATTGAGGAACTCGACCCAGCGAAACCGGTAGCGATCATCTGTGCCACGGGCAGCCGCAGTCAGTCAGCAGCGGCGCTCCTAGGGCAAAAGGGTTTTGAAACCATTTACAACGTCCGGGGTGGTACAATGGCCTGGATGCGTCAGCGTTATCCACTGGTGCGCTAACCCACCGCCTGGGACAAGATCAATCACAACGTTAGAAGGGGTGAAATTCAATGGATACAACCAAACAGCAATTAGGGATGAAAGTCGAACTCAACGCCGATTACGACACGGCGATGGCACGGGTGACCGATGCCCTTAAAGCAGAAGGCTTTGGCGTGCTGACCGAAATTGACGTGAAAGCCACGCTCAAGAAAAAGCTCGATATAGATTTCCGCCGCTATGCGATTCTGGGCGCATGTAATCCCCCGCTGGCACACCAGGCACTGACCGCCGTGCCTGAAATCGGCTTGCTGCTGCCGTGTAACGTCACGGTGGAAGAAATCAGCGAAGGACATACACGGGTATCACTCATCAACCCGCTGACGATGATGAGTTTTGTGAACGACCCGGCGCTGACACCAATTGCCGAAGATGCACAGGCACGGTTAGAGCGTGTTGTGGCGGCCTTGCAGGAGAACTAAGAACCATGCCGTTGTTTGAATTTGACTGTATAGAATGTGGTGAGCCGTTCGAGAAACTGGTGCGGAACAGCTCTAAGGAAATCACCTGTCCTGTGTGCGGCAGTGTCCATGTAAAGAAGAAGATTTCAACCTTCGCCTCTAGGGTGGCGGGAGGCAGCAGTAGTCTCAGCAGCGGTGCCGTCGCCGCGCCGTCCTGCTCGACTGGTGGCCTCTGAGGGACGAGACACTAAGCAGCCGTGCGCTGCATTCAGATACTTTAACCCGGCGTTGTGCAGATTAACCTGTTACGCTGGGTTTTTTTGTGACAATTTTCCTTTGTTAAATCTAGTTTACACGTTACACTAGAAGATGACGCAAAACTATCTAGCTTAGAGGATAGAAAATAATGATTAAGAAATTTACTTTGGCACTTGCCTTGCTGTTGCTATTGTTGGGAGCAATCATCCCAGCGGTAGCACAGGATGAATTCGTGTTCGGCCTGGTGCTGGTTGGGCCGGAAAACGATCATGGGTGGAGTCAGGCACACTTTGAAGCCGGGCGCTACGTGGAAGCCCAGATTCCCGGCGCGAAGATGGTCTTCTTCCCCAGCCTGAACCCGGCGGATGCCCCCGAAACGACACTGAACGATGTCGTCTCCGAAATGGTTGACCAGGGCGCGAAGGTGATCTTCACTACGTCGGATTCGTTTGAAGAAGATACGGCGATTGTCGCCGCTAATTTCCCGGATATCACGTTCATCAATGTCTCCGGTGACGACGTGCTGACCGGCGAAGCTCCCTCTAACGAAGGCAATCTGATGGGTCAGATGGTGTGGGGCAAGCTGATGGCCGGCTGTGCCGCAGGGATGACGACCCAGACCGGCAGCGTTGGCTATCTTGGGCCGCTGATCAACTTCGAAACCCGCCGCCTGGCCGCTTCCGCCTATCTGGGTGCGCGTTACTGCTACCAGCAATACGCGGGCGGCAACCCGGACGACCTGAAATTCACGGTGACCTGGATTGGTTTCTGGTTCAATATCCCTGGCGTAACACTCGACCCCACCGAAGAAACCAACACATTCTTCGATAACGGCGCGGACGTGGTGATTTCCGGCATTGACACCACTGAAGGTATTGTCGTTGCCGGGCAGCGCGCCGCGCAGGGCGACAACGTCTGGGCCATTCCTTATGACTTCCAGGGCGCTTGCGCTGAAGCGCCGGACATCTGCCTGGGTGTCCCGTACTTCAACTGGGGGCCGTCGTATGTCAACGTGGTGCAGGCCGTGAAGGATGGAACCTGGACTCAAAGCTGGGACTGGCTGGGGCCGGATTGGTCGGACATCAACAATCTGGACACCACCGCTATCGGTTTCGTACTGGGCACTGGCCTGGATGAAATGCAGAAGGCCAACATGAATGAGTTCATCGGGAATCTGGCCGCGTATGCCACCAGCCCCTTCGTGCCGGATAGCTTTGCGCTGTGGCAGGGGCCACTGTCATTCCAGGATGGCACTGAAATGGCCGCAGTGAACCAACTGGTTGATCCGCTAGATGTGTGGTATCTGCCGCAACTGCTGCAAGGCATGACCGGCGCCAGCAGCCAATAAACCGCAACCCGAATATCAAGACAAAACAGAGAGGGCGCACGCAGCGCCCTCTTCCATTTACCACCGATCTGAAGGAAATTTCGATTTTACGCGGCAGGCCGCTCATCCTCGGCGCGGATTATCAGTAAAGGCCGGTCAGCCCGCTGTAGGACACCTGCCGCCACACTGCCATAAAATGCCCGCGCCAGCCCGGTTCGCCCATGACTGGCGATAGCGATCAGATCTGCTTTGACGGCTTCCGCCACGCGGATAATCGCCTCGACAATCGGACCATCCTCCAGCCGAATCTCAGCGGTGACTCCCAGAGCAGCAAACCGATCCTGATGTTCACCCAGATAGGATTTCGCTTTTTCCATCCGGTGGCGCGCTTCACTCAGCACGATTTCAACATAGCCCTCCGCCGCGCCATAAAGCAGTGGGCCGGGTTCGACTACCTGCATCAAAACAACTTTCGCGCCGTGTTCCTGGGCCAGTTTTTCAACATGCGGCAAAATGGCTTCAGCGCGCCGGGAGCCATCGAGCGGAACCAAAATCGTGTTATACAACATGTGGCACCCCCTTTATCTCAGCCTCGCACAAAACGATAGGCGTTGTCATGTGTGCTTGGTCATGATTTCGGATGTCAATCCGCGCAAGATACAGCACATTGCCGCGAATGTGCTATGCTTGTTGGTGAACGCCCCACTCATATTTGGGGGAATTGGCGTTACCTTTTCGGATAAAATAAATCTGGGTAAGATTGAGTGTGCTGCGGGCGATTTCGCCCGTAGCGCAGCCTATTGAATAACACACAGCACAACGGACAAAGACAATGAGACGAGGGACAATTTTTGTAGTGCTTTTCGTGGTGATCGCACTGGGCGTGATCGCTGCCAGTCAGTTTCTGCGTTCCCAGCCACCGCTGGAAGTCACCATCGCGGTTAGCCCACTGGCCGAAGGCTGGCTGCGGGACGCGGTGAACGCCTTTAACGCGACGAATCCACTGGTCAATACCACCCGGATTCAGATCAAACTCACGCTGATTGAGGACATGAAAGTCTGGTCGGAGGATCGTCCCTGGACAACCGCCGACCATCCCGCCGCGTGGATACCGGCATCTTCAGCTTCAGTGGGCTATGCCGGGGATAACGGCCTCCCCTTCCAACTAGTCACGCCTTCGCTGGCACGGACACCACTGGTATGGGGCGGGTTCACCAGCCGACTAGCCGTGCTGGATGTTCCGGCCAGTGGGTTGGATTGGGCGCAGGTGGTGGCCGCTGCCGATGCGGAGTCCTGGGCGAATCTGGGGGGCAGCAGCGATTGGCAGTTCGTGAAACTGGCTTTCGCCCGCCCTAGCGGCCAGATCAGTGGGTTAGCGGTTCTATTCTCCGGCGCGGCCACTTACCATCAATCGGCCAGTCTGGATAACGCCATGCTCCGCGATACGGCTTTCCGTGAATGGCTGGCCCCGGTGATCGCCAGCGTGCCAAACTTTAACACCCTGGGGGCAGACCCCGCCGCCGCGATGGGGCGCGGGCCATCCACCGCTGAAATCGCCTTCCTGCCGGAAGTTCAGTGGCTGAACAACCTGAACGGCCTGCTGACGAACACCGATTCTTTCGCGTTTTCCTACCCGGCTTACCAGTTCATGCTGGATTTCCCGCTGGCGCGCTGGGACGACAATGGGACTACCGCTGAGCAGCGAGCGGCAGTGGATGCCCTGCGAAACTGGCTGACCACCGAGTCGCAGCAGCAGCGAACGGTGGCTTTCGGGCTGCGTCCAGCGGCGAGTGAGCCGGATGGAGGCGCGACCCTGTTTTCGGCGGCGATTCCCTATGGTATCCAGTACCAACCGGATTACGGCCAGTTGATTCAAGCACCCCAGCGCGGCGATGCCCAGGGACTCATCCAGTGGTTTAACACGCAGTAGTTTTCTCGCTATGTTGCGTCCAATGATAAGGATCCACCGCCGTGCGCCCTGCGGACAAAGCGTATAGTGTTTTTAATGAGATAAGGACATCACACAATGAAGATAAACAAACCTTGGTTTGGATTACTGCTCATGATCGCCCTGGCGGTACTGGTCGCCTGCGATAACACGGGCGGCAATACCACCCAGAACAACACTGGGAACGTGCAGCGCCCCAGTAACGCGATTGATGTTTCGATTGTCTACGCACCGGAATCCGACCTGTATATGCCGCAGGTGATTGAGGATTTCAACCGCGCCTATTCCCAGGGACGTAACCCCATCACCGGGGAAGCCCTCGCCAGCGGTGAACTGCCGATTTTCGTCACCGGCAAGCCCGGCTCATCCGGCACGGTGATGCAGGGCATCGTCAACGCGATTATCGCGCCGAATAACCAGAACGTCGAAAGGCCGACGATCTTCGAGCCGTCAGTGAGCCACTGGCTGGCGTTGGCGAATGCGCAAAGCGGGCGGCAGATTTTCGATATGAGCGATGTCCGCGCTACCGCCCTCGCCCCGGTGGTGATGGCGATCTGGGAAAGCCGCTTGAAGGCTATTCAGGACAAAGTCGGCTACGAGGACATCGGCTGGCAGGAATTACTGGACGTGCTGAATAGTGAAAACGGCTGGTGCGACTACGGCATCCCCAACTGCCGCCGCACGGTGTATTACGGCCATACCGACCCGTATATCAGTTCGACGGCGCTCTCGACCCTGATCGCCGAATTTTACGCCGCCGCCCGCCAGCAGGGTTTTACCGGGCGTGAACTGGGGTTAGACCAGGTGCGCGACCCGGCGATTCAGGAGGGCGTCCGCAATATCGAACTTCTGATTCGCCACTATTCGAGCCGCACCACCGAGTTTAAACAATATATCGCGCAAGGGCCGAGTTACCTGGACTTCGTGGCGCTGGAAGAAAACGACCTGATCTACATCAACCGGGGACTGACGGATACCAAGCCGCCGGAACAGTTGGTGGCGCTCTACCCCAAAGAAGGCACGTTCTGGCACGAGCATCCCTTTGGCATCGTCAATGCGTCGTGGACAACGCCGGAACAGCGTGACGCCGCCCGCGTGTTTACCGATTACGTCCTCACGCCAGGGGTGCAGGAAGTGATTATGAGCCAGGGTTTCCGCCCGGCGAACCCGGATGTAACGTTGGGCTTCCCCTTCACCCCGGAAAACGGCGTCACGGTGGAAGGGCCAAAAACGATTCTGGATGTCCCGTCGTCGGATGTGATTCTGGCGATTCAGCAAAGTTGGTCGTTCGTCAAGAAGCAGGCCGATATTATGCTGCTGATTGATGTCTCCGGCTCGATGGGCGAAGAAGGCAAGCTTGACCAGGCCAAACAGGCGGCGCTGGCCTTCCTGGATGAGATGGATCGCGGCAACCGGGTCGGGCTGGCGACGTTCAGCGATAGCAGCCTGGTCGTGACCCGTGTCCCGCTGGGCAATTACGAGAGTGTCGAAGCGCAGATTCGCACGGCGATTCAGAACCTGCAACCGGGCGGCGGTACGGCGCTGTATGACTCGCTGGTGCAAGTGGTGGGGGGATTGAACAAATCCACTGACTCAGACCGGATTCGGGCGGTGGTGCTGCTGAGTGACGGCGCGGATACCGCCAGCGAGAACGTGCTGAACGCGGCGCTGTCCACCATCGAAGCCAGCCGTGCCGACCTGAACCCGGTGATCGTGATTCCGGTGGCGTATGGCTCCGGCGCGGACATCGGCGTGCTGAACTCCATCGCCCGTGCCAGCTCAACCACCGTGCAGTCCGGCGACCCGCAGAACATCCTGCGCGTGCTGGAAATCATCAGCAGCTACTTCTAAACGCGGCACATCTTCGTCATTCATTACCGGGGAGGGTCAACATGCCCTCCCCGCCGTGTTTCACGACCCCGGCGTGGGGGTCGGCGCAGGTAGTATGGCCTCAATCTGCGCCATTACGTCCTGAATATCGGGCGACAAGACTGTCCCTAATGTTTCTGCGTGCTGTAAGTCGGATAATGCCGACTGAAAATACTGGACTTGCAAGCTAGAATCAGCCTCATTATTCCCCAACAACACATATGCAATCCCGCGATTGTAGTAGGCATTCTCAGGGTCAGGATTGAGAGTGATGGCCTGGGTATAGTCCGCTATGGCCTGTTCGTACTCACCCTTATAAACATAAGCCAGCCCGCGATTGTAGTAGGCCAACGCAGATTCCGGGTCAAGCACGATGGCTTGGCCGTAATCTGCTATCGCCTGCTCATAATTCCTTTGATTAGCATAAACACTTCCACGATTGATATAAGCATCCACGATTTCAGGGTCAAGTACGATGACATGATCGAAATCTGCTATCGCCCGCTCATATTCTCCCTCGCTGCCGTAAACCAGTCCACGATTGTAGTAAGCTTTCGCATAGTTTGGATCAAGGGTAATGGCTCGATTATAGTTCGCTATTGCCTGCTCGTACTCGCCTTGGTTATAGTAAGCGACTCCGCGATTGTAGTAAGCTTTCGCATAGTTCGGATCAAGGGCAATGGCTCGATTATAGTTCGCTATTGCCTGCTCGTACTCGCCTTGGTTATAGTAGGCAGCTCCACGACCCACATAGGCATTAGCTAGCTCCGGGTCAAGCACGATGGCCCGCGTGAAGTCCGCCATGGCTTGCTCGTAGTCTCCCAGTTTTTCATACGCCAATCCGCGATTGGCATAAGGCGCAGCAGATTCTGGGTCAAGCACGATGGCCTGGTTGAAGTCCGCTATTGCTAAATCGTATTTTTCCTGGTCAGCATAAGCAATCCCACGATCGGTATAGGCCTCCACAAGTTCGGGGTCAATTGCAATAGCTTGCGTGAAATATGCGATGGCCTGTTCGTACTCTCCCAGCGCATTGTAAGCATCCCCATGAGCTTTGTACACCAACGGAGAACCGGGGTATTCCTCGACCAGTGCATCCAACTGCGGGATCAGTTCCTCCGGGTCGTCGGCAGCAGCATCAAGAATCACATTGATTTCATCAGCAATCACCTGTTCATCTAACGCTGCCTGTGTCAGTGCGGGAGGTAGTGGGGTGGGGATTGGTGTGGCGCTGCCCTGCGCACCAGCAGAGGATGCCCAGGACATCATTGCTAATACCAATAATCCGGTGAATAACCATCGTCGTGTCTTCATCACCTGTATCCTTTTATGGTCAAAGCCCATTCTGCTTATTATCAGAACGACCTTACATGATAATAACGCTTTTTATAACCCTGTCGAGGAATTGGCGCACAGCTTACGCGCCGAGGGATAAATCCCCCGGCTAACGAAAAACCAAGTCCGCTGAAAGGGACTCTGGCTACCCTACACCCCGAACCCCGTAGGGACAACCAACGGGGCGTCCGGTTTGCAAAGTCTTGCCGGGCATTTCAATGCTCGGCAGATGGCCTGCTCTAATGATAGGGATTCTATACCTACCCCTGAAAACCTTGCCCCCCACGCTCTAATCCCATCTTTGCAATCCATATACGCGATTCTGATACAGCCCGGCTATAGTAAAGAGGTGCTTACCGGCCATCGAGCCACTGCTGTTGCTTCCCCCGCTTGCGGCCCGCCGCCACCCGCAGACATTGGCAAAATCCGGTACAATGATGATGAGTAATGACACTTGACCTCACCCCTTCCGAACCTGTGGTTCTCCCTCCCTTCCTTTGAGGGGACATACGTCTCCGTCTCAGTCACCACTGTGAAGAGGGGAAAATGAGCGCAGCGAGTAGGGGTGAGGTCAAGAAGCGAAGTACAAATGGACTGACTACTGGCGCACGGAATACGGTGAAGGATAAACCCTGATGATGCGATTTGAACGGTTTACCGAACGCGCTCAAGATGCCGCCCAGCGTGCCTATGAAATCTTGCAGCGGTACGGCCATAACCAGGTTGACACAGAACACATTTTATTGGCGCTGTTGGAACAAACCGACGGCGTGATTCCCATGATTCTCGAACGCCTGACGGTGGACGTGAACCTGATGCGCTCCCGGTTGGACGAAGTGCTGCGTACCGGCGCGAAGGCCGCCATCTACGGCCAGGGCGCGGGCCAGTTCTTCATCACGCCCCGCGCCAAACGGGTGATTGATGTCGCCAACGAAGAGGCCAACCGTCTGCGCGACGAGTACATCTCCACCGAGCATATTTTCCTGGCGATTCTCAACGAGCGCGGCACGGCCACCGCGAAAATCCTGGCGGATGCCGGAGTCACCCGTGACCGGGTAGTGGACGCCATTAAAGAGGTGCGCGGTGGACAGCGTGTGACCGACCCGCAGGCCGAATCGCGCTATCAGACTCTCGAAAAATACAGCCGCGACCTGACCCGTATGGCGCTGGAAGGCAAACTCGACCCGGTGATCGGGCGCGACGCCGAAATTCTGCGCGTGATTCAGGTGTTGAGCCGCCGCACCAAGAATAACCCGGTATTGATTGGTGAAGCGGGTGTCGGTAAGACCGCGATTGTCGAAGGACTGGCGCAGAAGATCGCCAGCGGCGACGTGCCGGAAATTCTGCATGGCAAGCGCGTCGTCAGCCTCGACCTGGGTGGGATGCTGGCGGGCAGCCGCTTCCGGGGTGAGTTTGAGGAACGCCTGAAAGCCTCGATTGAGGAGATTCAGCGGGCAGAAGGCGAAATTATCCTGTTCATTGACGAACTGCACCAGGTCGTCGGCGCAGGCGCGGCGCAGGGCGCGCTGGACGCCGGGAACATGATGAAACCGGCGCTGGCACGTGGCGAACTGCAATGCGTGGGCGCGACCACGCTGGATGAATACCGTCAGTACATCGAAAAGGACAGCGCGTTAGATCGCCGGTTTGCCCCGGTCTACGTGGAAGAGCCAAGCATCGAAGATACGATTGAGATGCTCTACGGCCTGCGTGACCGCTACGAGGCGCATCACAAAGTCACGATTGCCGACGAAGCGATTGAAGCCGCCGCCCGGTTAGCTGCCCGCTATGTGACCGAACGGCGGCTGCCCGATAAGGCGATTGACCTGCTGGATGAAGCGGCGGCCAAGCTGCGCGTGGCGCTCTACTCCATGCCGCCCCGCCTGAAGGAAATGAAGGGCGCGCTGGATCGCCTGATGACGGAAGAAGAGGCCGCTGGGATGGCCCGCGAATACGAACGCGCCGCCGATTTCAAGATGCAGCGCCTGCAACTGGAACAGGATTACGAACAGGAACGCGCCATCTGGCAACAGGAACACACGCTGGATGAAGTGGTGGATACCGACGATATTGCCGGGGTCGTCGCCCAGTGGACGGGGATTCCGGTTACGCAGATGCTGGAAACGGAGAGCGAGAAACTGCTCCGCATGGAGGACGCGCTGCACCAGCGCATTATCGGTCAGGACGCGGCGGTGGTCGCCATCGCCCACGCGATTCGCCGTTCCCGCAGCGGCCTGAAAGACCCCAAACGCCCCATCGGGTCATTCATCTTCCTGGGGTCGAGCGGTGTCGGCAAAACTGAACTGGCGAAGGCACTGGCCGAGTTCATGTTTGACGATGATGAGGCGCTGGTACGCATTGACATGAGCGAGTACCGCGAACAGCATACCGTCAGCCGCTTGTTCGGTGCGCCGCCAGGGTACGTGGGCTACGAAGAAGGCGGCCAACTCACGGAAGCCGTGCGCCGCCGTCCCTATCGCGTCATCCTGTTTGACGAAATCGAAAAAGCCCACCCGGATGTCTGGAATGCACTGCTACAAATCCTGGAAGATGGACGACTGACTGACGGTCAGGGACGCGTGGTGGATTTCCGCAACGCGGTCATCATCATGACGAGCAACCTGGGGACGGAATTCGCCCGGCGTGGCGGCGTGTTGGGCTTCGTGCAGTCCACTGACGAGCAAGCCGTTGCCGATCACCAGAAAATCGAGAAGGCCATGCGCGAAACCTTCCGGCCTGAGTTCCTAAACCGGATTGACGAGATCATTATTTTCTCGCCGCTGAGTCTGCCGGAAGTCGAACGGATTGTGGACCTGCAAATGGCGGGAATCGCAGAACGGTTGATGGAAACCGGCGGAATCGGCATCCACCTGACCGAACCGGCGCGGCGCTGGCTGGCGGAGAAGGGATACGATCCACAGTTCGGGGCGCGACCGCTGCGCCGAGCGCTCCAGCGATATGTGGAAAACCCGCTCAGTATCCAGATGCTCAAGGGCGATTTCCGCCCCGGCGATCTGGTGCTGATTGACGAATTCAACGGCGACCTGGTTTTCCGCCGCGAGCAGGACTCTATGACGGACTATGCCCAAATCCCGCAGGATAACTTCTTCAACGGTGAAAGCGATCATTTCGTAGGCTAACCGTGCATCCCCTTTGACTGTCAAACCCCTCCACCCAGAGGGGTTTTTGTGTTGTGGCTTCCGGCTAGCATTAAAACCTTTTACTTGCTCCGTGCGTACATAGGGTAACGTCAGGGGGGACTTACCCGGATGCGAGAGGGAAATCCATGCAGCAGCCATCTCACAATATGCGTACGTTTTACACATTGATTTTAACCCAGGTATTTTCTTTAATCGGCAGCCGCATCAGTGGGCTGGCGATTGGTATTTATGTGTTCAACCAGACCGGCGACGCGACTCCGCTGGCGCTGGTATCGTTTTTCGCCATCCTGCCCCAAGTCATCGCGTCCGGCGTGTCCGGCGTGCTGGCAGACCGCTATGACCGCCGCTACGTGATGGCGCTTTCCGACGCTGGGCAGGCGGTTGGCACGGTTCTGCTGCTGTTCAGCTTCCTTTCCGGGAATTTCCAGTTGTGGCACCTGTATGGGGTGGCGTTTATCCAGGCGATTTTCGGCGTGTTCCAGGGGCCGGCCTTCATGTCCTCAGTCACCATGCTCGTACCAGACTCGCAGCGTGACCGCGCCAATGCCATCCAGCAGCTTTCCGGCCCCACTGCCGGGATTATCGCCCCCGCGATTGCCGGGTTGATCTACAGCGCAGTGGGTGTAACCGGCGCGATTGGGATTGATCTGCTCACGTTCCTCGTCGCAGTGGTCGTCGTGCTACGTGTCCACATCCCCCACCCGGAGAAAACGGCAGAGGGCGCGGCGTTTTCCGGCTCAGTGTGGAAAGAATCGCTCGGTGGATTTCGCTATCTGCTGGCACGGCGTCCGCTCTTCATCCTGATGCTGCATATCTCTCTGCTGAACTTCCTAGTGGGTGGGTCTGCCGCGTTGATGACTCCCTACGTCCTGGCGCGTACCGGCAGCGAGGCGACGCTGGGCATCCTCCTCAGCCTGATGAACCTGGGCGCGATTACCGGCGGGGTGCTGCTGGGCGTGCTAAGTGGCAAAGTGCGGACTCGTATCCACCTGATTCTGCCGGGTGTGCTGGTGATGGGAGCGTTCCTGGTCACGCTGGGGATGAGTCAGGGCGCTGTTCTGATTGGCGCATCGCTTTTTCTGGTGCTGCTGCCAACTTCGATCATCAATGCCACGTTTATGTCGCTGCTCCAGGCCAAAGTCGCGCCGGATATTCAGGGGCGGGTTTTCGCGGTCATCGGCCAGTTAGCGATGCTGTTGATGCCGTTGGCGTATTTGCTGGTCGGGCCGTTGGCGGACAACATGTTTGAACCGGCTGTCGCGCAACCGGGGTGGGGAACTATCGCACCACTGGTGGGGAACAGTGCCGGAGCGGGCATGGGGCTGATTATGGTCATCGGCGGGGTGTTGATTGTCCTGACGACGTTGGTCGTCTACGCGATTCCGACAGTCCGCCACCTGGAACGGAATATACCAGACTATGTACCCATGACTACAAACAGCCCGGAAACGGAAAACATGAGCGGCACACCTGCCGAGGCCGCCGCTGTGGTATATGATAGATAGATGAACGGGGTGGTGGCGAGACAGAACTCCCGCCACCTCTCCCCAATTCAGTGTACCTGTCTCTTCGGTTTTCCTCCACCAAACTGGGGCAAGTTCAAGTTCATCTCAAGTAAGGGAGAGTTCCGAAGATGTCTGACGACAAAGAATTTGAGGAACTGATGGACAAACTTATTGCCCAGGCCATTCCGGTTCCAATTGACCCTGAAAAGGTGCCAGAGAAGTTTCGTATACTGATCCCGATGGCCGAAAGATGGGGAGTATCTGAAGATGGTTTGCGATACTGCATCCTTCGTAGGGCGTCGGACAAGGAACTCGAGGATCTAATAAGCAGGGCTAGATCTTATATCACAGCGTTATTAGACGAATGGCTCGCTGGTCCAGAAGCCGAAGGTCCCGATTTTAGCAAAGAATATATTGCCTTTACCTGTATGCATCTGGCAGCGGACGAGGCAAATATTATCTTGCGTAAACGAAGATCACTCAAAATATGAGTGTTCCAGATCAAGACATTTCCTCGATATAAGAGACGATACTACCTACATCTTGATTGTTGATTGACGGTGAACACGTCATCACCACCCGAAACATCCCAGACACAGAAAACAGGAGCGACGCACCTGCCGAGGCCGCCGCTGTGATGTATGATAGATAGAAAAACGGGGCGGTGGTAACATCCCCCTATAAGATGATGGCATCACTAGACAACTATCCCACTTCCGAATGATGTTGGTCACGGGTGGTCTACTGGACACCTGCACCGGAACGCAGCATAATTACGACAGGATACAGGGGAGAGTTTGCTGCCAGACCAGCAGAGGGGTAGATGTGGCATGGCTGATGGATATTTTGTGACCGCAAAAGATATTGAACAGGTCGAAATGCTGCCCGGCGTGCATCGCCGCACGATGGCGACCACCGACGAGGCGATGCTCTGTGAGTTTTTCCTGGAGCGTAACGCTATCGTACCGGAACACCAGCACAAAAATGACCAGGTCGGGTACGTCATCTCAGGCCGACTGGAAATTACAGTGGGTAACGATGTGCATGTCTGCCTCCCCGGTGAGAGCTACGCTATCCCTGGCGGCGTCCATCACAGTGCCCGCGCCCTGGTAGACTGCGTGATTATTGACTGTTTTTCGCCGCCACGCGACGACTACCGCACGGAAGCGCGTTAATCCAACCCGGTTCGTAGAACTTTTGACCCCAATTTAACGTATAATCAAATGGAATCAGCCACTGAACTTTTTGATTCCTGCCACTGGCTGAACAACAAAAAAAGAAGGATTGTTTATGCGCTTACGACGACGAAATACCGTCTGGCTGGGGATCATGGCTGCCCTGGTGGGCATGGTGCTGTTATCCGGGGCGGCATCGCCGCAGGTGATGGTGACTCTGGTTGGGATGTTCCTGGTCGCGCTGGCCGCCTCCGTGATTGATTTTCAACCGGATCGCATCCTGAACTCTGCCCCGAAAGCGGCGCTTTCCCGAATGCGGATGAGTCCCCAGGCACGGGAAGCCACCGAACGCGCCCGCCGCCGCACCAGTTATACCCCTACCGGACTCACCCTGCTGGACGTGGGCCTCATCAGCCTGCATTCCAGCAGCGAAGGCATGACCATGCGCCGTTCCCGGAGTATCTCGTTGGATGATGACGGGGTACGCCCCTATATTACGCTGCATGTCCAACCCGAAGAAGCTGACCGCAGAGCTGTGATTCGATTTGAAATCATCGACCATGACGGTGAAACCCAGTATGTTCATGAAATGAAAACCTACCTGCGAGATGGTGAGCTTAACATCCTGGCCGACCATCACCTGCCATTGGCGATGAATGAGCGCATCAGCGGAACGGGCGACTGGGATTTGCGCGTTTCGGTGGATGGGCTGCTGCTCGGCACACTGGTCTTTACGACGACACCTTCCCTGCGCGGGCGAGAAAAGCTACTGCGCCGCCAGTCCCGGCTGGACGATGATTCGGGTTCAATGCTGGTGGATGAATCCCAGGAATCTCCGGTTAGCCTGGAAGACCTGCTGCGCAGCCACAGCGCCGCTAGACGGGAGGAGTGATGATGCCCCGTTCACAGTCGAATCGTTTCTGGGAAATTGGAATCGGCCTGTTTCTGCTCGTCGCTGGTCTGTCGGCGTTGGGGATGGAAGCGCCACCCGCTGTGCTGCTGATTCTGCTGGGCATTTTTATGGTGATCCGCCCCGCCCGGCAGATGCGCGAGCAGCAGCGTCACTTCGGAATCGAGGAGGACTACGTTCCAGCGGAACAGCCCACGCTGCATCGTCAATCCGGTGCGGACCATGTCTACGCCCACGCCCTGCAAGCGGTTAAACGTGCTGGACTCGACCCGGATGGAATCCAGGTGCTGCCGGTGGATGTCGGTGTAATGGCCTTCAAAAGCGATCAGGAACCGGTGGTTCATCGTACCCGCCCGGTGGGTAATGACATTGATTACCTGCAACCGTTCGTGCAGCTCCGGCTGCCACAAAAGGCTGTAGGCCGGGTGAAGTTCGAACTGCTGGATAGTGATGGTCAGGTGCTGTTCGTCCACGAAGATAATTACCAGTTGGAACGCGGGCGCAACCTCGTGATGCCCGCTGCCCGTCTACCGATTCATGATGCTCAGGCGATTCACATGGGCTGGCGGCTGCGGGTGAGCGCTGACGGGGTACGTCTGGCCGACCACTCGTTCCGGTGGACGGAGTCCGAGTCACGGCGGCTGCGACGGCACATCCAGGAAGACGGCGAAATCAGCACTGAACTGCGGGCGGCACTGGCAGAGAATCGCCTGCAAAATATGTCACTGGATGAACTACTTGAACCCCAGGCCAAAGAGGATAGCCCGCAGCGGAGACAGAAGGCCTGAGAATTTCCCCACGATGTAATTTAAAAACACACAGGCCAGAGAAATCCCGGCCTGTTGCTTGCTATCGTGATGTGCTACTCGTGATTAGCCGACTGCACCCGGCTCGTCATTGCTTTCCGAAGGCAGCGGCCAGGTTTCTAACTGCGGGGGGGAAACCGTTTCCTTAGGAGCAGCATCCCCGCTGCTTCCATTGCCAGGGTTACTCACATTCACCGTCACCGGCGGCGAGGAGACATTCACCGATGGCGCGGTGTTGGACGAACTTCCACCGGTCAGACGCCGCAGCAGGTCAAACCAGAATGGCGCACCCTGGGCGACAGCAATGGCCGTCAGTATCCACCCGCCGATTTTAGCGACAAGCGACGCTGCCCAGTTCGGATTACCTCCACCCAGGAATCCTGGCAGCAGATTCCAGGCATTTCGCGCATTTTCATACGGACTCGGAAAGCCCTGATCAAGCTGTACCTGTACATCGGCGGGATCAACTGGCGTAAAATCCCAGCCAATCGGTAGTTGCAGGCTGAGCAGTTGGTCATAAGATACCTGAAGTTGTTCCGTAGACGTGCCCGTTGTTCCGGTATCCGTTGCGCCCTGAGCGTCCGTCGTGCCCGTCACAGCGGCATCCAGCGCGGCAGCCGAACCTTGAACATTGGCGACCACAGATGTTCGCAGCGCCTGGTCATCCATGAGCGCCCGTGTAATCTGGATCGTATCGGCATTCAGCACAATCGCCATGCCAAGCCCAATCGCGAGCGAAATCCACTGCAATTTGCGCTTGTAAATATCCCCGATGCGGTTCATACCGTCGTCAAACCAGGACTCGATTTTGCCTTCAGCATCTTCCAACGAAACCGCTGAGGCGACAATCGTCTGTATTGCGCCCTGGAAATGCGGGTTATCTACCTGGCGCAGGCCTTCCAAGAGGGGGATAAGCGTCCCACTCTTGACATTGATCTGACCCAGACCATCTTCTACTTGTTCCAGCGCATAAGACAAAACCTGCTTGACATTCTCATCTGGCAACGCGAGGATTGCCTCGCGAAATTTCTTCGTGTCCGTTTCGCCAAAACTGCGCAGGTCGCGGTAAAGTTCCCGCATCTTCAGCTTGTCGTCGTTATTCTCCATAAAGGTGATCGCTTCGTCCAGCGGCTTAAAAATCTCGTAATTGGATTTTGCCGTGAGGACGCTCACCAGGGCATTCACGAAGGTTTGCGATGGGATATAGGAAACTTTCGTGGTTTTGGCTTTGATAATTTCGTCCTGGCGTTTGGTATCCAGTTTATCTGAGGGGCGCACTTGATCTTCCACCATCCTTATCAGGGGATGCGCCAGGATTTTCGCCTGCAGGTCTTTATCCGTAATCAGGTTGACCAGCCCTTCCTTCAACTGCTCAGCACGCAGATTGAAGAAATTTAGAATCATCGAGTTCAACTGAGTTGCAATCAAACTCAGTATTGTAAACGTAAAAAACAGCCCTACCGCTGCCTGTACAATTGGCGCATCTAACAGCATCGTTATCCCCTCCAGACCATGATGGATGAGTCTTTACAATATAACACCAATGCTGAATTCCAACAATTTTTGCCCGCTTGTACTCACCTAAAACCTGAAAAACAACACCTAATTTCTTACAAGGATCATGGATAAATTCAGTCTTTCTTTTCCTGATGGCTAAAAACTGATAGCTGACGACTCGCTATCCTTTGCCGGGGAAACATTATCCCGACCTCTCATCACATACAGCATCTGACTGCGACGACTTACGGTGTAGACGCTGTCCGCGCCATTGACTACAATGCGAGGGCAAATGATCGAGTCCCCCTGGCGGAGTAAATTCATGAACCCATCCACATTAGAGAGCGCGATCCAGGATGAACTGGAACTAATCGCCGCGATCAAGCAGACATCCAACCGGCTGTCCCTACCTGTTATCGGAGTGCTGGTCAAAACGTTGGCACTGCCCTTTGTTGTGTTTACCATATTAGGCGGTTTGGGCGTATTGGCACGCCAGTATGTGGATACCACGTTTCAGGATAATTTTCTCAGCTTAACGACCACGATTTCCAGTTATATTGTGCTGTTGGTTGGGACATGGGCTACCTGGCGCTGGTCTGACCAACGCTTTGGCGGCGCGACACTCTTCAAAGGGCTGTTCAGCGTACTTCAACAGGTCGCCCGCATCGAAACCGCCATCGAACAGGCCAAAACAACCGGTGATGCCGACCCCGCTACGGCGGAACACATCTCCGGTATGGCCTATGCCGCTTGGGAACAATATTTTCATGTTATGCAGGATGCTGGCATCCCCGTCAACCCCGAAACGCTGGAAGACTGAACATCCCCTCTTACTGCTCAAACACAAAACTCTACATAGGTTCGAAGCGTCGTGTGGATGTTCTTAAGCTACGCCAACACACTCAACATTACGAAATCCAAACGATATTTTGGCGACAGACAAACCGATCTTAAGTCACCACATCTAATTTACGCTCTACAATGAAAATGATTTGGGATTTTCCCAATCACTGGTTGTTTCAAATTCAACCGGATATCACAATGGAAGTGAATTTGCATGAAAGAGCATTCATTGACGAAATCCTACAGACTCATTTCGGTTTTTATTGCACGATTCATCACTGCTGCCAGCCCACTAGCAGTTCTCACAATCGTAGAGGCCACTAAAGGCGGCCCCAATATATTTAAGCATGGTTACGCCCAAGCCAGCAGGGTAAACCCATCTAATATAACATGGCCTCACTCCGATGCGGCCAATGTACCTAACCGTGTGTTGGTATAAGAAGAAAGATGAGGCGTAATGTTTAACAGCCTTCGTTTTCGACTGACAATCGTATTTACCCTGCTCGCCGTTGGGCCGCTACTTATCATTGGTGCCATATTTGGGCTGCAGGGTTCTGCTAGCCAGCTAGATCAGGCAACCGAACTCCAGCGTGGAATTGCCCAACGTGAAGCCAGGGAGGTTCAGAGTTATTTTGACGAGATTGAGAACAACATTGGCTTGCTAGCCCGCGATATTCGCGCCTTGGAACAGCTTGACAAAGCCCAATTGATCAGTGTTGTGTTGGATTCGATTAACTCCGCCGCGTACCACAACATATACCAGGATGTGGCGATTCTGGACAGCCAGGGTCGCGAACAGGTCCGTGTGTCAGGGCAAGACATCATCCCCAGTTACCAGTTGGTGAACCGGGCCGGTACGCCTGAGTATGAGCAACCGGCAGCTACCGGTGAAACTTACTTTGGTCCGCCGCACTTTGACCCGGCACTAGGTCGGTATCTGATGACTGTCGCCGTTCCTTATACCGCCCTGCGCGGTATTCAGTTGCAGGGTGTGCTTGTCGTAGATGTGAGTATTGAGGCCCTCGCTGAACTCTTTCGGGAAAGCGAGGATGGTATCAAGGGGCAGTCGACCTTTATCCTGGATCAGCAATCCAATGTTATTGCGCACAGTGACGTGGGATTTGAATTGGGCACTGCGACTTTCCAGCTCCCGACGAGTGCGGGTGTGGCTATAGGTTCAACAGGCGACGATGTCGTGCTAGCCTGGGATTCTCATCAATTCGGCGACCAGACTTTATTCGTCGTTTCGGAGATTCCTGTTGCCATCGCGTTGGCTTCGACACAAAGTTCAGTTTCATTTGCTATCGGCGCAACGGGTGTTGTGCTGGTAGTAGCAGTACTCTTGGTCGGTTTTATAGTGCGCCAAATCGTGCTTCCAATCGAGCGTTTGACAAAAGTCGTGCAGACTGTGCGTGAGGGCGACTTGAATGTACGTGCCAGCATAAATCGGGCGGATGAGATTGGGCATCTGGCACAAGACTTTAACGCAATGGCTGACCAGACACAGGAATTCGTAACATCGCTGGAAAACCGCGTGGCAGAACTGCAGATATTAGCCGATGTGAACAACCGGATTTCCACCATTCTGCAAGTAGACCGCCTGCTGCAAGATGTGGTAGACCTCACCAAAGAACGTTTTCGCCTGTACCATGCCCATATTTATCTGCTGGATGAAACGCGCAGTATTCTGACGCTGACGGTCGGCGCGGGGCATGTCGGGCGACAGATGGTGACGGAAATCCGCACCATTGAGATGACTAACCAGCAAAGTATTGTCGCCAGCGCGGCCCACAGTCGTCGTGGGGTGATTATCAACGACGTGCGCTCGTCTCCGACTTTCCTGCCCCATCCGCTGCTGCCCGATACCGCATCAGAACTGGCAGTTCCGCTGATCGCCCATAATGAACTCTTGGGCGTCCTGGACGTACAGAGTGATGTGGTGGGTTACTTCACACAGGATGTGCTGGCGGTAATGGAACTGATGGCCGGTCAGATTGCGGCGGCGTTGAGCAATGCCAGCCTGTATGAACAGGCCGAACGCACCAGTCGTTATGAACGAGCGATGGGGAATATTGACCGCCAGATTCAGGGTGCGGTGGATATGGATGAAATTTTGCAGGCGACGGTACGCGAACTCGGCAAGGCCTTGCGGGTATCGCACACCGCAATTGAATTACGTCTTGGCGATGGCGACCATGACCAGACCGTACTTGTAGGTGATGGGGAGGGGAATGAGCAGTATGAGTGAGAAAAAAGCGCAGCGCCGTACTAGGCGCTCTATTCGCACCCAATTGTCGCTGACATTTGTTCTAGCAGCGACTATACCTATGGTAATCGCCTTGATTATCGTGATTGCGGTACAGAATACCGCCACAGCCAACGACCTGAATACAAACTTAACTGACCGTGTTACAAATGGTACGCATTTTATCAGTACCGAGCTGCTGAATCAGCTGGAGCTGCTCCAGTCATTGGCGGATAGTAAGTCCCTCGAGCAGACTATTCGAGACGCCGAAGATAAGTATGTCGGGACTGATGAACAAAATATCGCGTTTATTCTGGAGCAGGATGCAGTCTGGCAGGCAGGCGGCCCAGAAGCCGATGCCTTGATCCAGCAGGTCGTCGATAACCCCGCCAGTGAAGCGCTCACGGAATTCTCGGAACGTTTTACCAACCACGTTGAGGTGTTTGTCACCGACAATTACGGTGCAATTGTGCTTGCAACCAACCCGATCTCAGATTACTACCAGGGCGATGAGGCCTGGTGGCAAGGTGCGTGGGATAACGGCAATGGAGCTATCTATGTCGCCCATTCGAGCGAGTATGGTACCAGCGCAGACGCTCTGGCGATCAATATGGCAGTCCCTATCCGGGATGACACTACCGGCCAGTTGCTGGGTGTCGTGCGAACCACTTACGCAGTGCGGGGGATGGCAGAGACAATAAACGGCCTACGATTCCTGGACACAGGGCGTGTGATCCTAGTCGACCATGAGGGTTTCGACCTGTTCACACGACACGATGCCGCATCCTCGCAGGAGAGTGTTTTCGCTCAGGAATTAGTAGACACGACGGACAGCGCACATGCACCCGTCATCTCTGTTAAACTGTCGGATGGCACACAGGTTCTTCTGAAGTCCCAGTTATTAAGTACAAACGGCCAATACCCGGTGATTGACAACCTCGATTGGCATGTTGTCGCGCTGGAAAATCAGGAAGAGGTCTACCGCGCAGCAAATCTGGCGATTCTTAGCACGCTGTTAGGTCTGGGCGTTGTTGCCGTTGTGGCTGGTTCACTGGGCTTGACTCTTGCTCGTCGGCTGGCAAACCCACTGCAAGTGCTGACCGGTGCGGCGGAACGGCTGCGTTCTGGCGATTTCCGAGCGCGGGCGCAGATAACTCGGCAAGACGAGTTTGGCGTCTTAGCGGAAACCTTTAATGAAATGTCCGACCAAATTCAAAGCTCGGTTTCTAATCTGGAACGAAACGTTGCCGCCCGTACCCACGACCTGGCAACGGCAGTAGAGGTCGGACAGCTCGCCACCAGTATTTACGAGGAACACGAACTCACGCCGCGCCTGGTTGAGTTTATCCAGGCGCAGTTCGGCCTGTACTATACGCAGATTTACCTGATTGACGAAGCCCAACGGTATGCCATTCTACGGCATGGTTCGGGAAGCGTGGGTAAGGAACTGCTGGCGCGAAGCCACAAACTCGATCTGTCGCAAACTTCAATTGTGGCGCGGGTCGTGCAAACCGGCCAACCGGTGCTGGTCGCCAACACCGAAACCAGTGATATTCACAGACCTAACCCGCTCCTGCCAAATACCCGTTCAGAAGCCGCCCTGCCACTGGCTGTCGCGGGTGAAATCTTCGGTGTGCTGGATATGCAGGCGGAACGAGCCGGGACATTCAACCCGGACAACCTTCCGGTTTTCCAGGCGATGGCGAACCAGGTCGCAACGGCGCTGCGCGGCGCACAGGCTTTTGACCGCGTACAAGGGGCGATTGAACGCGCTGAAGCCATTAACCGCCGTCTGACCAGCGATACCTGGAGCAGTTACCTGGGGAAAGCGGCCAACGAAGGGCGTGTCGGGTATGAATATAACTTGGAAGCCCCGCAGCCCCTCACCCACCCGATTGAACATCAGCCTGAAAAAGTGGTCGAGAAAAACCGTGCTGTACAGCCCATCATCCTTCGTGGTCAGCAAATCGGCACGCTGGTCGTTCAGGATGACGATGACTGGCACGAATGGCGGCCCGACGAACTTACGCTAATCGAAGGCGTCGCCAGCCGTGTCGCCCAATCGCTCGAACAGTTCCGCGCATTTGATGAAACACACCTCGCGCTGGAAGCAACCGAAGTGCTGTATCGAGCTAGCGGGCAGGTCAACCGCGCCGCTACAATGGGCGACATCCTCCAAACGCTGGTAGACCTGACCGCTATCGGCACCTATGATCGGGCAAACTTCATCATGTTTGATCGCCCCTGGCACGATGAAATGCCAGACATCGGCACTGTCACCGCTGTTTGGGAAAAAGATGGTCATCCATCGCGCCGATTGGTACGGTTTATCCGATTGAGACCTTCCCCATCCTGGCTCGTATGGATCGCAGCACACCGGTCTCCGTCCATGACCGTGAAATGTCCACGCTGGGCGACGAGAACTTATATCACTTGCTGGAACGCCTGCAAGTCAGAAGCATTATGCTGATCCCGCTGGTAGCGGGGAATGACTGGGTGGGCTTTCTCAGCGCTCAGTCGGAAGAACCCTATTCCCTGAATGCCGACCAGACTCAGCAGGTTATGAGTATTTCTATCCAGGCCGCAAGTGTGATCCAGAATATCCGACTGCTGGAACAAGCGGAAAAACGCGCTGCTGAGTTGGAAACAGTAGCGAACGTGAGCGCGGCGGCCACGACCCTGTTGGATACGAACGAACTACTCCAGACCGTATCCGACCTGACGAAAACCAACTTCGGTTTTTACCATGCCCATGTGTACCTGCTCGATGACAACGGGAAAGACCTGGTTCTCGCAGCAGGGGCTGGTGAGGCTGGACGCACTATGAAGGAACAGGGACACGCTATTCCGCTGCAACGGGAAGCCAGTCTGGTAGCAACCGCCGGGCGGACGATGCAAGGTGTGATCGTCAATGATGTTACTCAAAACCCGGCGCACTTCCCCAACCCGCTGCTGCCGGATACTCATTCGGAGATGGCCGTGCCAATGGTCGTCGGTGAACGGCTCATTGGCGTGTTGGATGTCCAGCATGACACTACGAACCGTTTTACCGAACAGGACGTGCGTATCCTGACCACCCTGGCTGACCAGGTGGCGGTGGCGGTAGAAAACGCCCGCGCGTACCAGCGGGTTCAGGAAGCCCTCAAACAAGTAGATGACATCCGGTTCGCGTTGGATGAACACTCCATCGTGGCGATCACGGATCAACGCGGGATTATCCAGTATGTGAATGATAAATTCTGCGAAATCTCGAAATACTCGCGTGAGGAACTCATCGGTCAGGATCACCGGATTATCAACTCTGGCTATCATTCAAAAGAGTTTATCCGTAACCTGTGGGGCACGCTGGCGAACGGCGGTGTGTGGAAAGGTGAGTTCAGAAATAAAACCAAAGATGGCAACTACTACTGGGTAGATACCACAATCGTGCCATTCCTCAACGAGCAAGGGAAGCCTATCCAGTATATTGCTATCCGTACTGACATTACCCACCGCGTTGAGCAGGAAGAAAACCTGCGCAAATTGACTCGTGCCGTAGAACAGAGCCCGAATGTGGTGGTGATTACCGATACAAATGGCACCATTGAGTATGTCAATCCGGCATTCTCCCGGGTTACGGGGTATACACCCGAAGAGGCGATTGGCGGCAATCCGCGCCTGCTGCAATCAGGTGAAACATCGCAAGAGAAATACAAGAAAATGTGGCAAACGATTCTCTCCGGTCAGGAATGGCTTGACGAAATTGTCAATAAGCGTAAGGATGGCAGCTACTACTGGGCGAACATTTCTATCACGCCGGTTGTGGATGCTGGCGGGGAAATTACCCACTTCCTGGCTTCACAGCAAGACATTACCGAACGTCGGTTGGCTGAAGAAGAGCGGCAAACGCTCTATGCGATCTCACGCAGGTTATCCGACACCCGTACCCCGGCTGACCTGCTAGAAGCTGTGTTGACTTATGGCCGGACATTGAATGTGACCGATAGCTGGTTGATCTTTGTCGAGACTGACCCGGACAATACACCGGTTTATGCGGAATTCGCGGCGACCTGGCGACCTGATCCCTCGGCTCCCGGCCCGCAAACAGGGATGCGCCTTTATTTGCCGGAGTTTCCGTTTGCACGTATGTGGATGAAAGACCCGGTCAACCCACTATTGGTGAGTGACGTACTGACCGATGATCGGGTGGACGAAGTCACCCGCGAACGGGTTTTCACAGCGTTTAACGCCCGCAGCCGTGCTACACTCCCGCTTTACACCCAGGGGCGCTGGGTTGGGCTGTATGTGTTCAATTGGGATCAGCCCCATCACTTCACAGAGAGTGAACAACGAATTTTCAATGCCGTTCTCAGTCAGGCAACCTCGGCGGTGGATGCGGTTCGGTCGGCGGAAGAAACACGCCAAGCCCGCGAGGAAGCAGAAGTTCTCTACCGCGTAAGCGCTCTTATCAACGAAGTCCAGGATGAGCAGGGTATCGTGACCGCGATTGCGGAAAATGCCGTTCCGCCCCAGGTCAACCGGGTTTCCATCACGCTCAACGACGATTTCCGCAACCCGACGCAGAGTACCGTTGTCGCGGACTGGGATCGGGATGGGAATATGTCTACTGTTGGGTTGGTCGTCAATGTTGATGATTTCTCATTTGCTTCCACCCCCGGCAGTGATGAGATATTTTGGTCGGATGACATCCTTTCTGATGAGCGGATTGACGAGACTGCACGCGCCGCTCTGAGTGGCTTCGGCATGGTTGGTTTGATGTATATGCCGCTGGTTGCTGGCGAAAACAACCTTGGCACGATTTCAATCACGACAGATCAGCCTTATCAGTTCTCTAACCGTGACCAGCGTATTCTACGGTCTGTTGCTGAACAGGCAGGAGTAGCAACTGAGCGTATGCTGCTGACCGCGCAAACTCAAAAACGCGCGCTCGAAATGGAAACGGTAGCGAACGTAAGCGCCGCTGCTGCGACTATCCTGGATACCGATATGCTGCTCCAATCCGTAGTGGATTTGACCAAACAGAACTTTGATCTCTACCACGCGCATGTATACTTGCTGAATGAAGAGCAGGATAGACTGGTACTCTCCGCCGGAGCTGGTGAGCCGGGTCGCATGATGAAAGAGCGCGGTCATAGTATCCCACTGAACCACGAAGCCAGTCTGGTTGCCACCGCTGCTCGCTCACGGGAAGGCGTAACGGTCAACGACATTACGCAAAGCGAGGTACACTTCCCCAACCCGCTGCTGCCGGAAACCCGGTCAGAGCTGGCCGTCCCGATGGTCGTCGGTGATAGGCTGGTCGGTGTGCTGGACGTGCAATCGAAGCAGGCGAACCGGTTTACATTGGAAGATGTGCATATCCAGACTGCCTTAGCCAACCAAATCGCGGTGGCGGTGCAAAATGCCCGCGCTTACCAACGCCAGATTGAAACGGCGGAACGGTTACGTGAGGTTGACCGCCTGAAATCCCAGTTCCTGGCAAACATGAGCCATGAACTGCGGACGCCGCTGAATTCGATTATCGGGTATTCGGAAGTGCTGCTTGACGGCATTGACGGCGATCTGAGCGAAGACGCGATTGAAGATGTGGAAGCCATCCACAATGGCGGGCGGCACCTGCTCACCATGATTAACGAAATCCTTGACCTGGCGAAGATCGAGGCCGGGCAGATGAAGTTGGAACGACGGCCATCGCATCTGGCTGACATTGTGGCGGATGTGCTTCAAACCAGCCAGATTCTGACTAAAGACAAACCGGTTATTATCCACGCGATTGATATGCCTGATATGCCGCCTGTGTATGGCGACGCGGTTCGTATCCGGCAAATCATCCTCAATCTGTTGAGCAATGCCGCGAAATTCACCGAACATGGTGAGATCATCGTGAGCTATGGCCTGGAAGATGAGCATACCGCTTTCGTCAAGGTCACGGATACCGGGATTGGTATGTCACCCGAAGACCTGTCGGTGATTTTCCAGCGGTTCGAGCAGGTGGACGGTTCATCCACCCGTCGCGCTGGCGGGACGGGGCTGGGACTGAACATCACCCGCCACCTGATCCAAATGCACGAAGGTGAGATTTATGTCGAAAGTGAACTCGGCAAAGGATCATCTTTCTGGTTCACACTGCCGGTGTACGTGACGGAAGAGTCACGCACACTAGAGGCTAAGTAAGTATGTCCGAACTTTTTACGGAGGTTGTCTGCCTGGAATGTCAGCAAGCAGTACCCGCTGACATCGGGCAGACAACCTGCCCTTACTGCGGATCAAGTTGGCTGGATGCGCGTTATGACTATGCAGCGGTGGCGGGTTTATGGCCCGCCTCCCTGACATCGCGTGAACATTCGATGTGGCGTTATGCTGAACTGATGCCGCTAGCTGCCCCGGACGAAGACCTGAAAATGGGTGAGGGCTTCACCTCGCTCATCCGCATGAAACACTATGAACGGGCTTACGACCACCACCATATCTACATCAAAGATGAGCGCCAGGGGGCGACCAGTTCCTTTAAAGACCGGCAGGCCGCTCTTTCGGTGCAGGCCATGCACCGCGCCGGGATAACCGAGTGTGTGTTGGCATCCACCGGGAATGCCGGGGTCGCCTATGCCGCCTACTGCGCCCGTGCTGGGATTAAACTCTGGTTGTTCCTGACCAGTCTGGCGATTGGCGACAAACTGCGCGAGGCCGCCCTGTACGGGGCGGAAGTGGTGCGGGTTTCCGGCACGTATGATGAGACCAAGCATGTCGCGGCAGAGTTCGCCCGGCGTAAAAATATTCACTTTGACCGGGGCGCGAAGGCGATTCCCGGCAAGGAGAGTATGAAAACCCTGGCGTATGAAATCGCCGAGCAATTAGGGCTGCGGTTGCATCCTGATAAACCCGGCACATGGCAGGCTCCAGACTGGTACATCCAGGCGGTGAGTGGTGGGATTGGGCCGTTGGGTGTCTGGAAAGGCTTCAACGAACTTTACCAGATGGGGCTGATTGACCGCATACCGAAGATGGGCATTGTCCAGGTGGCAGGTTGCGCTCCGATGGTCAAAGCATTCCACGCTGACCAGCCCCAGGCCGACCCGGTTGTGCCCAAAACGCTGATTACCGTACTGGCAACCGGCGACCCCGGCTACGCTTACGTCCTGCTGCGCGACGCGGTGCAACGCAATGGTGGTGCGTTTGTCGCGGTAGAAGACGGCATAACGTTTGAAAGCATGCGGAATCTGGCGCGACAAGGTGGCTTTTCGGTTGAACCAGCAACCGCCGTCGCTTTTGCCGGGTTGGAGCAGATGCTGGCCGATGGCACCATCCGCCAGGATGAAGTCGTGGTCGTCAACTGTTCCGGCCACACCTTCCCGGTGGAGAGCCATATCCTCGGCGACCAGTTGGTGCTTGACCTGGAACTCAACACATTAGGGGAAGCTCAAGAAGAAGGGCTGGACGCGGCGATCCGTCGTCTGGATGAACAAGCTACCTCGATTCTTCTTGTGGACGATAACCCGGATGACCGCCGCTTGATTCGCCGGCTGTTGCAGCGTTACAAACGCTACCGGATTCACGAGGCGGCGGGCGGCAAAGAAGCCCTGCGCCAGGTGTGGGAACACCGCCCCGACCTGATTATCGCCGACCTGACGATGCCGGAAATGGATGGTTTCACCCTGCTAGAAAAACTCAAAAGCAGCCCGGAAACCGCACGTATCCCGGTGACAGTGGTTTCTGCCAAAAACCTCTCCCAGGCGGAGACCAGATTGCTGGACAATTACAGCGAATCGGTTTGGGCTAAGGGGGGATTTGAAACCCGGCGGCTGGTGGAGCATGTCGCAGAAACCCTGGGGCATTCCCCTGTTCCCCCGGCGGCAGGCCCGGCTATCCGAATGGTTTCAGCAGATCAGACTGAAGAACCAGCCCAACCACTGGAAACGATCGTGATTATTGAGGATAATCCCCAGGATCGGCGATTAGCGCGGCGGTTGCTGGAAATCGGCGGTCATTATCGTGTTATCGAAGCTCAGGACGGGCGTGATGGTTTGAAGGCCGTTTACGAGTATCGTCCGGCGCTGGTGCTGCTCGACCTGATGCTGCCGGAGATGGACGGGTTCTCCGTGCTGGAAGCTATTCGCGGTGACGCCAATCTGCGGGACATCCCGGTGATTGTACTTTCCGCCAAAGACCTGAACCAGCAGGAGCGTGACCGGCTGGCAAACCAGATTCTATCTATCATTACCAAAGCGACATGGGATAAGCAGCAATTTCTCGATATGATCCATAACGCCTTGAAGTAGACATTTTGTTACCGCTGTTAGCCTGTCTTTAGTCATGGAAGTGAAACTGTGAGTCAGATACTGATTATCGAAGACAATGAGCAAAACGCGCGGATGGCGGCTAAGCTTCTGCGCCATGCTGGTTACGAAGTGACCATCGCAGAAGACGGCGAAACAGGCATGACGACGATGCTGAATACAACGCCTGACCTGGTGCTGGTTGACCTGGGTCTGCCGGACATTGACGGGCAGACAATTGTCGCCATCCTGCGTCAGCAGCCCAGCCTTAAACAGACGGTTGTAATCGCTTTTACCGCCTGGCCGGAAGAGAAGGCTCAGGAGATGGCACAGGCCTATCAATGTGATGGGGTTATCACCAAACCGATTGATACGCGTAATTTCGCTAAACAAGTTGGGGATTTCCTGGATAAGGTGAAAGCCCGCCCGGAATAGCCCTGCCGGTTCTGGCTCATCCAGCCTGGTGGGGGCTTCGTTCGCTGGGACGCCTTTTCGGCTGTCCGCCGGAAACCCTGTACTATCCTGCATTGTTTCGCTGTGCATTTGGTAAGACCCAATTTTCAACGATATTCGTTAAGGATTCACCTGCAAGAAGGAGGTTGGTTTGATCGGGGAGAAGAAGGATACACAGGTTACAACCGATCGGGCAACCAATGGATATAAACCAACACATACCGCCCGGCCTACCAGCGAATTCAACTACAAAGAACTGGCGGATATCTACAACCAGACCCGCCTGGATTACATCGTGCCAATGCCCATGAACGCCAAGAAGATGGAAGAATACGTTACCAACTTCAGCGTAGACCTGGACGCATCGGTGGTAGTTTATAACCAGGAAGGCCAGATGGCGGGGCTGGGGATGCTCGGTATTCGAGATGACCGGGCATGGATTACACGCCTGGGTGTAATCCCGGAACGGCGTGGGAAAAATCTGGGTATGTTTATGATGACCACCATGCTGGATGCGGCTCGCCAACACAGGTGCCGGTTGGTTCAACTGGAAGTGATTCGCGGCAATACCCCCGCTTACCGCATGTTTCATAAATGCGGCTTCCACGATTCTCGTGATCTGCTAGTGGTGCGCAGACCGCCTGGCACGATTCCATTCGACAACCCGGAACCGGATGCTGTGGTTACAAACCTGAGTGCTGCTGATATTCAGAACTGCCTGGATAACCGCAGCGAAGGCGCATCCTGGCTGGACGAAAGCATCTCTATCCTCAAAGCGGGCAACCTGAATGGCCTTCGGGTCACACTGCCTACCGGTGAATCAGGCTGGATCGTATACCAGTGTACGGCCTTCCAACTCTCTTTCCTAGTTCTGCACACCCCATCCCACTTACGTGATCGGATGGCTTTGGCGTTGCTCTACAATATGCATTCTCGCCACCCAATGCAGGATACCAAATACGAAAATATCCCGGCCTTTGACCTGCGCTGGCCGGTATTCCAGAAAATCGGATACGTGGAAGCCTTCCGCCGGATTGAAATGTTTCTCTATTTTTAGCCCCCGGCGTTGCCCGGCGGTTACTGGTTGTTATTTTCTCTTCCCACAATAATTACCTAAAATAATCCTCTTTTGCTGCACCCTGGTTTTACATTTGCCCGGCGTGCGGCTATACTTTCCATAGTACCATCGCAACCCGATAATGAGATATTGCCAGAGACCCGATGACGGAACGAACGAACGAACAATGGTTGACCGATCTCACCGGCACGCCTCAGCACCAGGAAAGCGCATTGACAGACCTGCGGGAACGTCTCCAGCGCGGCATTTTTTACTACCTGAGCCGCGAGCGCAGTGATCTGGCCGACCTCGCTCACCCGGAAATCCAGCAGATGGCGGAAGACCTGGCTCAAGATGCCACCTTGCGCGTGATGGAAAACCTTGATAGCTTCCGAGGAGACAGCCGTTTTACCACCTGGGCGACTAAAATCGCCGTGCGTGTCGCCATCAGTGATCTGCGCCGCGCCCGTTACAAGGACTTCAGCCTGGATACCCTGACAGCCGACGGGGAAATCCAGCCGTTTTCCAGTGGCGCGGTAGGTAGCCAGATGCCTACTGGCCCGGAGGATTCGGTGGAACGGGCTGACGTGATGCGTAAAATCAGCAGCGCTTTTGAAGAGGCGCTCACCGAACGCCAGCGACAGGCGCTCATGGCGGTGGCGCTCCAAGGGGTGCCGCTGGAAATTCTAGCCGACCAGATGGGTACCAACCGGAACGCGCTCTACAAGCTCATTCATGACGCCCGACGCAAACTCCGCTCACACCTGGAATCGCAAGGGCTTTCCACCGACTATATGCTCGGTCTGTTTGAGAATTGAACCAGCCTTTATCTGAGAGTAGGTTGCCTCTCCAATCCAATGTACAGATTCGTGAATTCGACTACAATACTAGGCATTACTACGAGAGAACGGTTTGCGGCCTGTTATGTCTGAACAAATTAATATTGATACAGATTTTCGCCAGCGGATCACGGAATATCTTGAAGCGGTAGCCGACGGCATAGTAAAACTCGAAACGCTGCAAGAACTGCCGGGTGGCACGTCCCGCGATAACTGGTTAGTCGGGGTCAAGGTAGATGACCAGGAGCAACAGTTCTTACTGCGCCGTGACCGAGCTACAACCTATTCGGATCAGGCATTGGAGCGTGAACAGGAGTTTGCGGTACTAAGAGCGGCTCATGCCAGCGGCGTTCGCGTCACCCGCCCGCGCTGGTACTGCATCGAATCTACGATTCTGGGTGCGCCGTTTCTGGTCAGTGACTACATTGAGGGCATCGCCATTGGCTCGCAGGTGGTCAGCCTGCCGAACCTGGCAGATGCGCGTAAGGCATTACCTGAGCAAATGGGCGAACAACTGGCCCGTATTCACGCCATAGATCATCAGAAGCACCGCCTGGACTTCCTCCCTAAACCGCAGGTTGGCCGCAGCCCGGCGCAGGAAGCCATCCACGAAATCCGTAGAATCATCACTAACCTGGGTGTTCATAACCCCGTATTCAGCTACGGTCTGCGTTGGGCGGAGAATAACCTACCCACGACGCAGACTCCGGTTGTGCTGCATGGCGATTTTCGGATCGGCAATATTGTGGTGGATGAAACCGGACTCCAGGCGATTATTGACTGGGAATTCTGCCGCCTGGGAGACCCGCTAGAAGACCTGGCATGGGTGGGCCTGCGGGACTGGCGTTATGGGCGGGGCGACCTGCCGCTGGGTGGCGTGGGGGAACGCGAACCGTTCATCGCCGCTTATGAGAGCGCCAGCAAACTCATCGTCAACCGTGCTGACCTGGACTTCTGGGAAATCCTGGGCAATCTGCGCTGGGCGGTGGTCTGCTTAGCGCAGGCGGAGCGACACTGCTCCGGCAAAGACCGCAGTGTAGAACTAGCCGTGTTAGGCCGTCGTTCAGCCGCGATGCAACATGAGATGCTACGCCTGATTCAGCAGGTTTCCCTCAGTGATAACGGGACAAAACGATATACGTAGTACACGACTAAGGGTAATATGCAGGAGAGAATACAAACAGGGGATGTGCTATCCCCTGTTTTTGCGTGCGATTAAAAATTGCCGGATGTCGCCGGGCGATTATGCGGCGCGGCGGTGGTTTCACACAGGTCGCCATAGCGCCGCTGCAAATGCGTGCCGGAAAGCACCAACCAGCGTCCAAGCTGGTTGAGTGCCGGACGGTGCAGGCGCAGCGAAAAGGCTGCGGGTTTCCGTCGCGCTTCTTCCGCCATCCGCCGCCGGTTAGCTTTACGGAGCTTCTCTTCCCGATACAGTTTATTCAGGTCATGTTCCAGTGGATTAAACATACGTCACCAGGTCCTCTCTTGTGTCGTCAGGTGTACAGTTTCTGATCCGGTCGGTAGCTGCATTAAAGATGACCCAACGCCTGGCAAGCGTTAGCCTTTGTTCAAGAGGGTATATAGATGTAATGGCTCTACGGATTGCGGCCAGATACGGCCAGCAAGTCGCTAGGTTTTCAAGAACCGTTTGAGCGCCTGAATGGTGTCGGCCACCCGATCCGGGTTCAGGCTGTAACATTTGGCGACTTCGCGCCGCCGCTCTAACAGGTAGCCGGTGGCGGTCAACTGCCGCAGGTGGCGGGATGCCGCTGACTGGCTGAGTTTCAGCATCTCGATCATATCCTGAGCGCACAGTTCCTGGTGCTGGGTAAGCAGTTCTAACATGTGCAGCCGGGTATCATCGGCCAGGGCGCTCAGGCGAACCAGCAGTTCGGAACGGCTGAGGTCAGGCGAAACCGTCCGCACCCCTTCCGGCATCCGCGCCCCGAACATCAGCCGGGTAGCAACGTTTTCCATCCAGCCGAAGCGGATTACATACGGGCCGATGTGCGCTGATGGCACGAAGATAATCTCATCCGGCCACTCGCTCCAAGCGGCACTCAGGTCGCGCCCGGTAATCATCCGGGTGGCTTCCAGCGCCGTCAGCCCGGCATAGTTCAACTGCTGGAAGGCTGTGGCGGATTCTTCCAGCATGGGCAGATTGCGCTCCCAGTCCGGTTGTAGCACTTCGTTCCACATCACCCGCAGATGCTCGACGATCCGTTTCTGCAAAGCCGGTGGGTCAATGAGTAAGCTATAGGCTTCGGCATAGAGCGCCGCGTCAAACTCCATCTCGCTCTCTTCGCCTTTTTTGGCGTAAGCCTGTTCCATGTGGCGTTGCATGAAGCCCACATAGGCTGATTGGCTGGCGAGCAGGGCATCCATCTCGATGGTTTCGAAGCCCTTTTCCTCCATTTTCGCGTCCTGGCACCAACTTATTGCCCGGTCCCGCAGCGCAACCGCGTCCTGGGATGCCAGATGATCCACAAACGCCGGGAAGCTCGACCAGCCCTGATCAGGGATAGCAATTTCACCCATCGTGTTGAAGATCAGCCGGTTGGTGCTTTTGCGCTCCGGTGAGAGTGCCGCTGCTGTTTGCAACACCCACTCGCTTAACCCGGAACGAATCTCCATTTGTTCCAGCAGCATCAGGCTGGTGGTCGCGTTGAAGGCCGGTTCGAGTGCCAGGCGTACCCGGACGGTAGCCGGGGCGAGTACGAAATCTTGATCTGCCAATATACCCTCCTTTAATCGGAAAACCCATTTTTGCGGGTAATCTGCATATACTATAGCATAACTGCTCTACCCATGTCAAGCAGTTGAGAGATTATGCCGGTTTTCATCCCCATGTTTCAACCGGAAAATCACTTCTCACTCTATAATGGTCATCAGCGTACAGCCTACCTGACCTGCTGTATCGCTGTTTGCATCCATCTTTTAATTGCATTCGGGAGAATCTTCATGAATTTTTACCTGGAACCACAAGGCTTTTTAGGCACAGGCGCCAGTCTGCTGGCCGATATCACCCTCATAGCCTATATTCTGCTGATTGTGCCGGGGATGATAATCGGCTCGGCCTTTGCTGTGTTTGGGAAACACCGCCCGCACCATAAATGGGCGATGGTAGTCGTGACGATTGCTAACTGGCTGCTGATTAGCTTCCTGATGCTGGCAGCATTCACATTCGATGTGACTGGAAATATCGGTCAGCAGCCGGGCAATCCCCGCTACTTGGTGCCGGTTATTCATGGGGTGCTGGGGCTGCTGGCGCAGATTCTGGCAACTTATACGCTGTTCCGTATGTTCCGCGAGGATGCCCAGGTCGCGGCGGCTAAAAAACGCGGCGAAAGGGACGTTGCAAAATACTGGTTCAAGAGCGCCAAACCAGTGATGCGTCTAGTTCTGGTGTTGTGGCTGGTAACGGCGCTGCTCGGTGTGGGGAACTATGTGATCCGCTACGGGGTTATCCCGCCGCTGGGTGGAGGCAACACGCCCGCCGCCCCGGTTGCCACACCAGATGTAACCGAACTGCCACCCAAACCGGCGGCAACCGCCGAGGTGCTTGAACCGGTGGCGACAGAGAACGTGTCACCCCCGGCAGAGACGATAGCGCCGCCCGCGCCAGCGGAAACTATCGAACCCCCGGTAGCGACGGAGGAGGCATCTTCGTAAAGACAGTCCGTTTGCGGATTGGCAGAAAAAGCAGGGGCGCATGGCGTGCGCCCCACAACATTATTCCCCTTCGGGCTTGAGCGCCAGCATCAGGCTCATTGTGCCGGATTGGACGGTTTTGCCGTCCTGGTTGATGATTTTGATTTCCCCGGTAAGATGCCCGCCGCCCAGCCGTTTCATCTCCTTCTTTTCGATGATCTTCAGTTGGGCGTGGATGGTATCGCCAATGAATACCGGCTGGCTGAACTTCATTTCGAGCGAACGGAACGTGAGAATCGTCCGTTCCATCAGGCCAAGCTGGTAGATCAAGCCGACTGCATAGCTCAACGAGAGCAGGCCGTGCGCGATCCGCTGGCCGACGAAGTGATTCTTGGTAAACTCGGCGTCAGTGTGCATGGGGTTATAGTCCCCGGTGAGGGCGGCGAACTGGACAATATCAGTTTCGGTGATCGTCCGCCCCCGTGTGACCAGTGTCTGCCCGATTTCGATTTCCTCAAAGTAATAGCCTAACGGCCCATCATCTTGATATTTCACAGTCTAAGTCTCCATGTGCTGGTGAATACACAGAACAACAACGGTTGACGCGCCCAAAAGATGCGCGATTAACCACCCGCCCCTGGGTGGCAGGTTGCCTATTGTAGCACTTTTTTAGAGTGGACTTGCGCACCGTATCATCCCGAAAAGACGCGCAGACGCGCTTCCAACCCGGCTTTCACCCCCGGCCAATCGTCATCCGTGATGCTGTAGATGACGGTATCGCGCACATGCCCATCGTGCATCACCATGTGCTTGCGCAGCAGGCCTTCCCGTACCGCGCCCAGTTTCTCAATCGCCCGCTGGCTGTGCTGGTTGCGGCTGTCGGTCTTGATCTGGACACGCAAGCAGTTTTGTTCTTCAATCGCATGTCTGAGCATCAGATACTTGATTTCAGGGTTGATCGCCGTCCCCTGGTAGGCTTTGCCAATCCAGGTAAACCCGATTTCGACAGAGCGGTGCTGTTCGGAGAAATCAATGAAGGCCGTCACACCCACTGCCCGTCCGGTGGATTTCCACACAATCGCAAACAGCAACCAGTTCGACAGCCGCTTCATGTGGTTGATGAGTTGCTCAAAGCCCGACTCACTGAATTCCGGCGGCGGAAAATGGTAGGTGAAGATGTCCGGTTCGGCGACAGCGGCCAAATCTGCCGCGTGGTCAGCGGACAGCGGTTCCAACCACACGAAATCCCCTTCCAGCGTTACTGGTTGAAATGGCATGAACTCATCCTTTCTGGTGCGGCGGCAGTATTGTAATCCAGTATAACCAGAATCACTCAATAGGCAGACTGCTGAAACAGAAAACAGCCCTTCATCCACCAGGGACAAAGGGCTGCTGCAAACGACGATTACCGGGCGTTCTCGGGCGTCAGTCTTTCATGACTTCTGCCAGACGCTCTTTTAGCTGGTCGCGCATTTTGTTATACGACTTCTTCTTGATTTCGCCCGCCTCATACGCCCGGTCTAACTCGGCAATCTGTTCCAGCAGGGCTTCCTGCACCTGCTTGACGTACAGGCTGTTCTGCGCGTTCACGCTCTTGCGATCACGCCAATAGAAAAATACGCCCAGGCCGATCACACTGACGCCAATCACCAGCAGCGCAATCGGCAGCCAGCTTGGAGTCGTAGACACCACCGTACCCGTCGTGGTGGTACTGGTGCTGCTGGTGGCAGCGGAATCCGTTGTGCCGTCTATCACAAAGCGCAGCATATCCCCCGGGTTGGTGAGCAGACTCGCGCCGTAACGGTCATAGGTGGTACCGCTGACATCCTGGGGGTCAAGCTGGGTGAGTTGGTCGCTCGTCACCTGGAGGCTGCTGGGCGTGATGAGAACCTGCACCGTGCCATCAATCGGGTAGTCGAAGGGCTGCTCCAACGTCAGATGGCCGTCATACGACAGGTTATAAATGGCGTGGAAAATGTGCTGTGCGCCAGGAATCAGCGGTTCGGTGTCGGTTACAGTGGCTGGATTGCCCGATATGATGAATCGGTCTGGTTGCCCGGTATCCACATTCTGCGCCCCAGCGGGGAGTGTCAAATGAACCGAGGCGAACTGGTTTTCCGCTACGGCATCCTCGGTGATAAACACCTTATCGGACAGATTTTCAAACCGGATGATCTGCGCGACCTGCAATCCAGTCACGTCACCAGAAATCTGAATCACGATACCGGTGATGAGGATGGAAGTCGCCTCATGTGTGGTTTCGTAAATGCTGAACGAGAGGTCAAGCGTACCAATCGAAGGATCACCGAAATTCAGATCGCTCAGGAAGGGAATATCATGGTAAACGGTGGACACATAGTAGCCCCGGTCATCCCGTAGTTCCACACCAGGGAAGATAAACCCGCCGTCAGGACTCATAGTGGTTTCAAAGGTGTCTTCATTCCCGTTCATGTCGAGCATGTGCAGGGTGATCGTCAGTCCATCCGGGAGTTCACCTCCCGTCGTGCCGTTGGTCACGATACCCACCACATCACCATTCACCGGGCCGGAAACTTCCGCAGTGGACGCTGGTTCACCCGTCCCGGTGTCACCCGTTACCACTTCCGGGGTGGCTGCGGGTTCACTGGCAACTTGCGTCCCGATTTCATCAGCATTCGCCAAGGAGGAAGCGCGGATAAACCGGGCAACCGCCAGTTGATCTTCGCTCGGCAAATCACTGTTCAGCCGCTCGGCAAGTTGTGTATCGGTCAGCCCGGCTAACAGTTCCTGGTCGGAGATCAGGCTGCTGGCCGAGTCACGGAACTGGTCGAACAGAACCGCGCCGGAAGCCAATTGATCCGGGCTATAACTCAGGGTGTAGGTGTATAGTGCCACCGCCCAGCGTTGGTCGGCGGTCAGCTTATCCTTCCAAGGCGGCATGAGTACATCCATCCGACCATTCGTAATCACCTGGAACCAGTCGGCGGGAGTCAGATTCTGGATCGTGGCCGGGTCGGTAAAGTCGGGTGGGACTGTCGGTACCTGATCCGCACCGGGACCGATCAGCGAGCCATCACCGCGCCCGCCTACGCCATGACAGCGGGTGCAGTTTTCCGCGAAGAGCGATGCACCCAGCGCAATATCCGGTGCAGTCTGCGGAAAAGCGGGTTCCGGGATGGGAGTCGGCTGGGGCGGAATCGTGGCGACAATCGCCGGTTCGCCGCTTAACCCGCCGCACGACGCAAGCAATAAAACCAACACCAACCCGAGCCACCGGGACTGGCTGCGCATAAATTGGGGAAATTTGTACAATGACATCCGTAATCATCCTAATTGACTAGCAAACGGGGATGATTGTATAGCAAAAGAGGGCGAAAAAAAAAGCCATCGTGTACCGCTTCAATGAGAATATGCCGTTTGGCAGGGTTCGAGGGTGGCAAACGGCGAAATATAGGGAAGGCGGTCTCCTGGAGAAACAATCTACATTTCCTCGACATAAAATACCCGCCGCTTTTTAGTTACTTTAAACAATAATCCCGTGCGGATTTTGGCATTACTGAGAAAAGACATTGTTTTTTCCCCGTGCTAAACTGCGCACACTTGCCTTATAGTTCATTGATGAGGATGCTCATGTTCACCAAAGAATCAGTTCTACAGGATATTCAAGAGAACAATATCGAACTGATTGATCTGCAATTCACCGATATTCTGGGTGTGACCAAAAGCGTTACAATTCCCAGTGAACATCTGGAAGACATCTTCGAGCGCGGCTCGTGGTTTGATGGGTCTTCCATTTACGGGTTTGCCCGCATCCAGGAAAGTGACATGCTCCTGATGCCCGACCCGATGACGTACCGCATTCTGCCCTGGGTCACGGAAGCCCCCCTGCGCGCCCGCATCATCTGTGACATCCTGACGGCGGAAGGCGAACCCTTCTTGGGGGATCCGCGCTATGCGCTCAAACGGGCCGTCGCCAAAGCCGAAAGCATGGGCTTCACCACCTATAACATCGGGCCGGAACTGGAATTCTTCCTGTTCCGTAGGAATGGCAGCAGCTCCATCCTGGATGCCGTGCCGCACGATGTCGGCGGATACTTTGACTTCAGCCCTGGCGACGAGGCCGAACGGGTACGCAGCCAGATCATCACCATTCTCCAGCAGTTGAAAATCAACGTGGAGATGAGCCACCACGAAGTCGCTATCGGCCAGCACGAAATTGACTTCAAATACAGCGATGCCCTGCACAGCGCCGACAATGCCATCACCTTCAAGTATGCCGTCAAGGGCGTCGCCGCGCAGAATAACCTGGTGGCAACCTTTATGCCGAAACCCGTTTTTGGCGAAAACGGCAGCGGAATGCACTGTCACCAGAGTCTGTTCACAGCAGAGGGGAATGCGTTCTACAATCCCAAAGACGATTACAAATTGACGCAAACCGCCTACTACTTTATGGCCGGGCTGCTCGCCCATGCACGCGGCTTGAGCGCCGTCGTCGCCCCCACCGTCAACAGCTACAAACGCCTGACCCCCGGCTACGAAGCGCCGGTCTATGTTTGCTGGGCGCAGCGCAATCGCAGTGCCTTAATCCGCGTGCCGCGCTACTCACCGGGCCGCGAACAAAGTACCCGCGTTGAACTGCGCTTCCCCGACCCTAGCGCCAACCCCTATCTGGCCTTCGCTGCGATGCTGGAAGCCGGTCTGGACGGGATCGCTAATAAACTCCCCATCTCCGCAGCGGTCAGTGATGACGTGTTCAAATGGTCGCGGGAAGAACGGGAAGCGCAGGGCGTAGGCGTGCTGCCTTCCACCCTGGACGAGGCGCTGGACGCCCTATCGGAAGACAGCGTGGTTCAGGGCGCACTCGGCGGCCACATCTACGAGGTCTATGACCGTGCCAAACGTGCCGAGTGGGAAGAATACCGCCTACGTGTGACCAATTGGGAACTGGAACGTTACCTGGAAACCTGCTAATCCCTGCAATATACCACAGCACCGTTCATGTCCCCGGCCTGAAAACCGGGGACATTTTGATTCGGGCGTGCGGCTGCCCACTTACACATTGCATCCCCACGCCAACCGGATATACTTTTCGTATGATACGACAACTGTATGGCTTACTCACGCTGGTCGTAATTCTGGCGGCCTGCCAACCAGAGAGTGTGACGGTTGCGCCGTTCTCGACGGCTGTCCCTTTCCCAACAGTGACGCCGGGACAACTGTTGCACGGCATCCTGCCCACGCCCGACGCGCTGCGTGGGAATGGTGGGGCGCTGGCGAACCCAGCCACCGCGATGGCATTGGCGAATCGCGCCACGCCCACACCGCAATACGGGGTTTGCCCGCCAGGGGCTGAACCGCCCTTCCCGTCCCAACCGACTGCCCAGCAAGACCGGGTTACAGCCATCGCTCGGTTTCTTTCGGACGGTGGGAGTATTCCGGCGCTGGATACGCTGCTGTATGACCAGTGGGGGCTGCTGGATGAAACCAGCACCTTCCGCAGCGACCTGGATTTCACCGGGGGCGGCACAGGCAATATCCTGCTGGCCTATACCACGCCGGAAACGGGCGGGGCGCTGCTGGTGCTAGGGTGTGCCAACGGGCGGTATATCCCGCTGTATGATGTACTCACCGGGGGCGACTTCTCGCCGCAGATCATTTTCATCGGGGACATGAACTATGATGGCGTGACCGATCTGCTATATACGGCCTATGGTTGCAGCACGACATCCAGCGAGGACTGCACCTATGAAACGCAGCTTCTCACCTGGGATCAAGGCAGCGGGCGCTTTACCAGCCTGTTCAGCCGCCCGATTACCAGTGCCGAACCGCCCACGCCAAGCGATATAGACAGCGACCAGGTGCAGGAAGTGGTGGTACGCCTGACGAATACCGGGACTGCCGCCACCGGGCCACTGCGAACCGGCGTCAATATCTATGACTGGAACGGTGTAGCTTACGTCCTCTCGATCACGCAACTTGACCCGCCGCGCTTCAAAATCCAGGTGATTCACGAGGCGGATGATGCCTTTAACCGCCTGGAAATTGAGGATGCGGTTTCCTTGTACGAACTTGCCAACAGCGATTCCGGGCTGCGCTACTGGTTCAACGATGAGCCGGACATACTCCGCAGTTACGCGCTGTACCGGCTGGTCGTGGCGTTCGCCTATACCGAAGATGACCGGCTGCTGCCCACCTATCAGGCGGCGCTACAGAATGAACTCGACCCGGCTACCGCCCCGGTCTATACCCTGATGACGACGGCCTTCTGGGACGCCTTCCAGAGCAGTTACAACATGCACAGCGCCTGTGCCGCCGTTCAGTCAGTAATTGCTGTTCGCCCCGAAGCAGTGGGACTGCTCAACCGGTACGGCAGCCGCAGTCCAACCTATACCGCCGGAGATTTATGTCCGTTTTAATGGTCTGCGTCTTTTAGCGACTCACCACTTCCACCAGAATCGTTACCGGGTCGCTGGGCGTGCCATCGGCGCGGTAGGCGATGGCGGTTAAGGGATGCACGCCGATGCCCGTCGCCCGCCATGACAGCAGCACCCGGTAAACGGGGACACTGTTAGCCTCCGGTTGGCTTTCCCCCTGGGGCTGGTCATCCACCAGCAGTTCCACCCGTGAAATACCCGCTGTATCATCCTGGGCCAGCAGTTCAACGTCCAGTTCCGCGCCGTCAAAGACCCGGCTACCATTGACCGGCGCGAGGAACTCGACTCGCGGCAGGTCAGGCGTGGGGTAAGGGGTGGGCGCAGTAGTCGAAAGGTTGCATCCAGCAGCGACCAGAATCAATACGGCCAGCGCGGCGCTCCGTTTTAACCATCCACACATGCCGTCAACTGCCCCGATTCTTCCAGCCCCAACCATTGATTAAAGGTGAACAGCCATTCCCGTGTGGTTTCATCATCTTTGATACGGACGCTTTCCACAAACCACCCGGAATCGCCTTCCGCGTTGTCATGGCCGATGCAGCAGCGCGTCAGTTCGCCCACATCTGGCACTTCCAGGATGAATTTATCGGTGCTGCCCTGTTCAAACGCGAAAATATCCTCCGGCGGCAGAAAGATCACTTCAGTATGTCCGGTGGTGCCGACCAGTTGAATGAAGACGTTCGAGTCCGTTCCGCCCAGCGGTTGGTCGCCGGTCTTGACCCAGATGGTGTAAATGTTAGTTTTTGCCATCACCTAACTCTCTTTTCTTATGGTGTTCGTATCAGTATAGGCTAAAATGCCCACTGAAATCGAGTCCCCCCGATCAGATAAAACAACTATCTCATTACACGGCGGCAGCGGTTACAATGACATATCCATTTTGCACGTTCTCAAAAGGTGGCTTTTGTCATGACCACGCCCAAATACCATCTGGATACCATTTTTAACCCGCAAGCCGCGCACCCTGACGACGCGCACAGCGTCCTGATGCGCCTGATTCCCCCGGACAGCCACGTGCTGGAAATCGGCAGCGCCTCCGGCTATCTCTCCGGCTACATGGAACAGGGCTTAGGCTGCCGCGTGACTGGATTGGAGTTCGACCCAGCAGCGACGGCCATCGCCGCCGAGCGATGTAGTGAAGTGCATACGGTTGACCTGGACACGCCGGACGCACTGCAACCGGCAGCGGCCAGCGCCCCTTATGATGTGTTCCTGGCAGCGGCAGTGCTGGAACATCTGAAATACCCGGAACGGCTGCTCCAGGATGCCCGCGCGCTGCTGAAGCCCGGCGCGAAGGTGATTGTCTCCCTGCCGAACGTGGCGCACTGGTCAATTCGACTGCGGCTGCTGCGCGGGAAGTTCGACTATGAAGATTATGGCATTATGGATCGCACCCATTTGCGGCTGTACACCTTGAAAACCGGGCGGGAACTGTTGGAAACGGAGGGCTACCCGGTGGAACAGGTCGCTATCGCCGGGAGTGGCTTGCAGAATATACTGAATGGTGTAGCCCGCCGCAGGGGGCGCCCCCTGCCCCCGCTTATTGCGCCCGGACTGCTGGCCTATGAACTCATCTACGTGGCGCGGGCATGAAGTTCGTCAGCCTCACGAAGGGAATAACAGCCGATGGCACGCCTCAATGAAAAAAGGGTCAAACAGTTATTCACATTGATGGTGGTCATGCTGTTGCTGCCGATACTGGCGCATTTCGCTTTGGGACTTCATAATCGCGCCCTGGCGGATGATTTCTGTTTTACAGTCAATGCTCAGGCAAAAGGGTTGTCAGGGACGCTAGATTGGTACTATAACAACTGGCAGGGCACATATTCCACGACATTTTTTCAGAGCGTGATTGGGTTGGCGCAGGCCTGGCGTTATACGCCCATCATATTAATTGGCCTTTTCAGCCTGGCCTGCCTGTGGGTCGCCTATCAGGTTGTCAGAACATTTCACCTCACCTACCGGTGGCATACTACCGGGCTGCTTGGTCTGGTATTGACCTTTGGCGTCCTCAGCGGCACAGCCAACGTGTTCCAGTCATTTTATTGGACGAGCGGTGGCATTACCTATGCCGCGCCACTGACTATTTTCCTGTTTTATATTGGACTATTGGTGATCTTTTTCAGCCAGCAAACACCGTTCCGGTGGTGGCAGTACCTCCTGGCGGCGGGCTTGCCACTGCTATCGGGCGGGTTCTCCCCGCTGTACGCCGTGTTCCAGGTAGCCGCCTATGGCCTGTTGTTCCTATTGGTGCTACGTTTCGCCCCATCGGAGCGGAAGCGCCGTTATGCGACACTGGTTATCGTCAGCCTGGCCTTTGCGATGATCGCCCTGCTGATTCTGCTGGTCGCGCCCGGTAACGCCACCCGGCAGGCCTCGTTTGATAAACTGCTCCCGCTGCCCCAGGCGATTATGCAAACCCTGATCATTACCTCCAGTTTTATCCCCGTAGCAGTCGCTCGCCTCTCATTGCTGGCCGTTCTTTCATCATTCTTCCTGGCAGGTTTCGTGGCATTTTACTGTCATCCTCTACCAGTTCCTCAACGCGACTATGTCAACCACAGCAGTCTGAAGTGGCTCGGACTCAGCGGCATGGTCGGATACCTTCTGATGGCGGCGGCCTTCTTCACGTCACTGTACAGCATCGGGCAGCTTCCCCCCGCTCGCGCTTACGTCATCCCACAGACGGTGCTGGTGGTGTTGGTGATGAGTTGGGGCTACATCATGGGGCTGGGGCTGCAAAAGAAGTATGCGCCCGCGCAACCGTCGGGCGAACTTCCATCGAGAGTGGTGATTGCCGCCATGACCCTGACCGCGATCATTGTCGCTGGCTACCTGACGAAAACCTTCCCGTTACTGCCGGATTTCCGAGTCTACGCCGCCGAATGGGACGCCCGTGACGCTTACCTGAAAACGGTGGACGCCAATGGCGCGGTGTTGGAAATCCCCGCCTTCACGAAAGACCTGGCGGACTATGTCTGGCTAGATGATCCGTATCTCTCTTGTATCCGCGATTACTACCACCAACCGACCCTCGTCATCCTCGAAAAAGCGGACGATACCGGAGCGCACTAGCCGGAAAAACCCGCTTTGAGTCCATTGGTCTTATACTTTGGGCTGGCCTGCCGGTACAATAAGTTAAGGTAGGTCAAGGAGAAGCGTGGCAACCACATGAAACCAGGCAAAGACACGATTGGCGTGGGGGTGGGAGCGATAGTGCTGAATGACCGGGGCGAAATGTTCCTCGCTCAACGCGGCCCCCAGGCCAGAAATGAGCGCGGTTGCTGGGAATTCCCCGGCGGACGAGTCGAGTTCGGGGAACGCCTGGCCGACGCAATTGCCCGCGAGTTTCAGGAAGAATATGGCATGGTGATCGCAGTGGGTGAACTGCTGGCGGTAGATGACCATATCCTGCCAGATGAGGGGCAGCACTGGGTATCCCCCACGTTTATCGCCCGCCATGTTGCCGGTGAACCACGCATCCTGGAACCGGAAAAGTGCAGTACTATCGGCTGGTTTACGCTGGATACCCTGCCATCGCCGCTTTCGGTGATTACACAGAGTAATGTCGCATCCTATCGCGCGAAGAAATAAGGAGTAAAGAACGTGGATTATGTCAAACTGGGACGTACCGGGCTGAAGGTGAGTCCGCTGTGCCTGGGTACGATGAACTTTGGCCCGCAGACAACGGAAGCAGACAGTTTCGCCATTATGGACAAGGCGCACGAACTGGGGATCAACTTCTTTGATACGGCCAATGTGTACGGCTGGAAGAAGGGTGAGGGCGTGACCGAGCAGATCGTCGGGCGCTGGTTCGCGCAGGGTGGTGGACGGCGGGAAAAGACCGTCATCGCCACCAAAGTGTACGGCGGGATGGGTGACTGGCCGAACGAGAGTAAACTCTCCGCGCTGCACATCAAGCGGGCGTGCGAGGCCAGCCTGAAACGCTTACAGACCGACCACATTGACCTGTACCAGATGCACCATATTGACCGGGATACCCCCTGGGAGGAAATCTGGCAGGCAATGGAGCAGCTTGTCCGCGAGGGGAAAGTACTCTATGTGGGGAGCAGCAACTTCGCCGGGTGGCACATCGCGCAGGCCAACGAAATCGCCAAAAGCCGCCACTTCATGGGGCTGGTTTCCGAGCAAAGTCTGTATAACCTGAAAGACCGCATGATTGAACTTGAAGTGCTGCCCGCCTGTGAAAACTATGGCCTGGGCGTGATTCCCTGGTCACCGTTGGCTGGTGGGATGCTGGGCGGCGCATTGAAGAAGGTCGCCGAAGGCCGCCGCGCTTCCGAACGACAGCAGGAAATGATGGATAAGTACCACGACCAACTCGAACGCTACGAAGCATTCTGCGACGAAATCGGGGAACACCCCGCTGACGTGGCGCTGGCCTGGCTGCTGAACAACCCGGTTGTGACTGCGCCAATTATTGGGCCGCGCACGATGGAACAGTTGACGGGCAGCCTGCGGGCAACGGAGATCAAATTCAGTGACGAGCAGTTGAAAACGCTGGATGACATCTGGCCGGGGCCGGGTGGCGCTGCGCCGGAAGCCTACGCCTGGTAGCGTAGCAGGGTTTCTCCAGAACCATGTGGGTATTCCCACAGTCCGACGGACGCCCCATTGGGCGTCCCTACGAAGGGAACACCGTGTTAATTTCTTAAAACGTATGACCGCGCCCCTACACACCCCGCATTTGAGGGTGATTCTATAGGGGCGTGGTTATGTATCTCCGTATTTCAGCTTGAAACGCCATTATCACGCCTCTGTCGCGCCCATTTCCGCGAATTTCTCGCGCCAGGTATCGGTGAGGGCTTCAATGCGTGACAGGGCCAGCGCCACCCGCGCATTCTCGATTTTCCCGGTCATCAGGGAGTCCACCAGGTAGACCGAATATTCCGGATAGGGGCGTTTCTGAAGTTCGAGGGCATCTCCGGCCTGGATATAGCCCGGTTGCAAGACGCGGCAGTACCAGCCGCCCCACCCTTTTCGCTCCACGCGGGCAGTCAGGTCTTTTATCTCCCAGCGCCGCGCCAGTTTGTAGCAGGGCTGACGGGGTTGGGCGACCTCGATTAGTGCGTCACCGACTTTGTAGACATCCCCCAGATTGACGGTTTCTTCGGTGAGTTCCGTCACCGTGAGGTTTTCGCCAAACGCACCGAACGGGAGATCAGGGTTCGCCAGTTCGATTTGCCATACCGGGTAATGCACGGCGGCATAAACCAACACCGCACGAAATGGCCCGCCGTGTACTTTCAGATTGGCCTGGCCGTCCCCCGGCAGGCCATCTTTATGTAACCAGATTCGGCCTGTGACAGCCGATTTGTAGATACCAGAACGCCAGGGCTGCTCAGAAATCGCATCGGCACTGTAATCAGTGGGCATCCCCACTTGAATCGAACGGAGTTCAGGCATAGGCATAAGGGCAGTCCTTCCATAGTCTATGACGGGATGATACCGTACCAGGGTAACACAAAAACGGCTACGCGTAATCCATTTTTCAGACCAATCGGTGGTGAATCGGTGGTGACTATCCCCTTGTTCGTCAGCAGTGGGTTGACAGGTGTTTGGCCCGGGGGAATAATCGGCAGCGTATCTATTGATTGAAGGATGATCCATTGACCATGTTGATTTTGACCTCTATCCCGGCGGATACCTCCCTGGCTGACCGACTGCACACTGACTTGCAAGCCGCCGGATACGAATTCACCGAAACGATTCAAAAAGGGGCGATTCTGATCGCTGTGTTTTCGCACGCCACCAGCAAGGATGCCCGCTTCGCGGAAACCATTATCCAGGCCACCGATGCCGGACTGCACATTATCCCGATCATGGCGGATGATGTGACGCTGCCCGACCTGGTTGACCATCTGGCGCCGTTCGATTTTTCGCAGAGCTACGATATTACCGCGCTCAAGACCCGGATTGAACAACTTGCCCGCCCGGACGCCCGCCCGCCGTTGAAGGTGCGCACCCCGGCAGTCCGCGCCTCGAACCGCCGTTTTGGTTATGTGCTGGCGGCGCTGGCGGTGATCTGGTTTATCCTGGGGATTGTCCTGGTGGGGGGATTCGGGATTCAAGCGCCGCTGGAGGAGTTTAATACTGTCAGCACGCTTGAGTTTGCCACGGTTCAGGTCTATCTGAACCGTAACCAACCGCGCACCACTGCGGACGCGAAGAATTTCATAAGTACGGTGGAGGCCGCGCCCACCGCACAGCGTCCCTTACTCATCGCCACTGCGACGGCGCTGGTTGAGACTCCGGTTGAAACACCCGAAGGATAAACGGGGAAGGTTGGGAAATTCACGCTCTTCAGAAATCTCAACACTTGATCTCAGTGATTGCCCCTATACTACAAATAGATCGCAAGAGCGATTGCATACAAAATTCCCCAACTCCCCCAGCGTTGTCGCCAGGTTCTCACATGAGGGCCTGGCGACATCACTTTTCAGCCGAAGCGAAGTGAAAGGTCTGCCCGGCCAGAGCGTCCCTGAGCTGCGCCTCACTGACCGGCCCCTGACGCAGGATACGCAGGGTATCCCCATGCGATTCCACAACGGTTGAGGATAAGCTGCCAGGGGTTTCACCACCATCGAGATAAAGCTGGACGGCATCCCCCAGGGCATCTACCGCCATCTGCACGTTAGTCGGGCTGGCCGCGCCGGAAAGATTGGCGCTGGTAGCCGCCAAAGCGCCGCCTACGGCCCGTAACAGCGCCACCAGGGGCGAGTGGTCGGGCATCCGCAGTCCCACCGTGTCATATATGGAAATGTTAGGGGGCAGCCCGGCGCGTTTGGGCAGGGTGAGCGTCAACGCACCCGGCCAGAACCGTTCTGCCAGCAGACCGGCCAGCGGGGTGACTTCTCGGATAAAAGGCGCTGAAGCATCCCAGCCCGCCACCAGCACCTGAATTGCCTTCTCGCGGGAGCGCCCTTTGGCGGCATACAGTCGGTCAATGGCGGCCTCGTCAAACGGCGAACAGGACACGCCATAGACGGTATCGGTGGGAATAACGATCAGGCCACCCGACTGAATCACGGATTGCGCAATCGTCAGGGCGGCGGGGTCGGTGATTGAGAGGATTTGCATGGGAATTGGGCATCCTTTGGATTAGACAAAAAATAGCCGGTACATAGTTTATACTATACGCTTGATGTGATATAGGTTGGGATACAGGCGCTTAGGCAATGGATGGTGAGTCATCAGTTGTCCGCTTTCAGCTATCAGGAAAAGATCACTGGTTAGTCTAAAACGCTAAGATGCTAAAAAGCCAGGGGTCAGTGGCACGAAATATCCTTATTGCACATAGAGCGTACAATGTATCATTTAGGAAAGGCATTATCCGTATGGCGACCACCTATCAAACCCGTGAACATTTCAATGAGTCGCAAGACCGGCTGTGTGAAAATCTACTGGCACACCTGAATAAGCGTGACGCCTTACTGGAAACCCACTGGGCCGCCGCCCACGCGGAGGAATATACGCTAGAAAACGGGCAGTGTGTCCAGCAAATCTGGGGCGTCACCGATTCGGGTTCCGGTTCGACAGGCGATACACTTCACTACCTACACTTCCGGGTGAAAGCCATCGCAATCAGCGCAATGGGGACGGAGATTCAGGTCACTGTTGTCAGCCCGCACCCGACATTTGAAACGATTCATGTGGGCGCAGGTGATGAACTGGCGGTGTCCTCAGCGGGCGCATTTGACCGCAAACGGTTGGAACAGATCGCGGATAAGGTGTTGGAATTTTGTGCCAATCCCCAGGCGGAAACGGATACCGGCATGGTGCGGTGGTTTCGCAAGCTGCTGGCGCAAAGCAAGGTTAAACGCAAGCTGGATGGTGATTAATACCCGGCACGGCGCGCTGATCCGGGATAACAAAAAGACTCGGTTGTGATACCGAGTCTTTTTGTGTGCCGAGGCCCAGACTTGAACTGGGGACCCACGCATTTTCAGTGCGTTGCTCTACCAGCTGAGCTACCTCGGCATCCCACCCGTGTTTCCACTGATGTGAAAGAGAGTATAATCTATCCATTTCCACTTGGCAAGAGTTGGTTACAGGGAAGTTTGCCGGATTTCAGCGCAGTTCATCTTCTCCACACAGTGCGATTTCCACCACTTCGCCGGGCGTAAACTGGCCGGTCAGTTGACGCAACCCCACCGCCCGATCCGCGTTATGCGGTTCAGTGTAGAGAATTTGCTCACAGTAGGCCGCGATGTCCTGCACAATGCGCTCATAACGATAATAGGCCAGCCCTGCCGGGTCAGGTTGGGCCGAGCTGTAGCCCCGGTAAAACAGCGTCTCTTCTTCCTGGGGAGTACGCTGATTCGGGAACAGACCGCCCCCGGCGTACATCAGGTCACGCTCTTTGGGCGCGAGAATGAGCGTATCCCAATCCACGATATGTAACCCGCCCGCCGAATCAAGCAACACGTTCCCGGCGTGCATATCGGCATGACACAGCACAAGCGGGGACGACTCCGCTTTCAGACGGGCAGCCAGGGATTCCGCCCGGCTGATGATCCGGTTGATTGTCGCGTGCTGGTGGCTCAACAGGGCCGCTAACCCGGCAGATACCGGGTCGCTGTAGGTTGCCTCGGCGGTAGTTTGTAGAAAACGGCGTACCGTATCCCGGTAGTGGGAGGTGTATGTCTCTCGTGGGATGCGCCCGGCCAGGTCGGGCGGGATGATGACGGCATGAATCGCCTGGAACGCCTGCCCCAACTCGACCCAATGGCGGTCAAGCATCGGCACGGCATAAGCGTCCTGCCCCGCGACAAAGGGATAGACCGCCAGCGCGTACCCGTCTGTCTCCATCCACAGCGCCCCCGCATGGGTGGTCAACGGGGGAATGACCGGGGTGATGCCCTGGTCGTAGAGCAGCCGGGGGATGCGGAGCGTCATGTCGTTGAAGTCGCCACCGCGCAGTTTCACAAAATAGGCGGTGGATTCGGGGGTCGTGGCGCGATACACCGCCGTGTGACGATCCGCACCAATGGGGAGAAATGTGATTTCAGCGATAGGCAGGCCGTATGTGGTACACAGGCTGGCGATTACAGTGGTGTCGCTGATGTCAGGTTTTTCGAACATGGCATTGCATCCTGGTTAGGTGCTGGTTTTTGTGGGCGGTTAGGATCAAAATAGGAGTTTCGCATTGATGATCGTGTTTGGGTCTTTTACCCCCTCTAAATCTCCCCCGCCAGCGGGGGCGACTTGTTGGCTCCGGTTTGACTGACTCTTTGGCTGGCGCAGGACCTATCACTGTTAAACCGCACAACCATCCTTCTTAACGGCAATCTGTTGCAAACTGAGGCAATTTCGCCGCAAATTTTCGCATAAAACGCTGTTTAGGCAATGCCGACACGGGGAAAACAGGGGCTATTTTTGCAGCGAACCGGATTTTCGCAGCGATTGCTGCGATTGCTGCAATCCGGGTTGTCAGGCGTCAGTTTTCAATGGTGGACTTCCCCCCATTTGGGGACAGTCCAGCCAGTACAAGCAGGGTTGAGGTGGTTCGCGTCATAGCGGGATAGTTCCATAGCCAGATTAGATGAGATGTTTACACGCTAAATCACTATTCCAATTCCACGATAGCACAAAATGGGGTGAAAGTGGGGAATCTTTGTTCAAACATTTGTTCAAAAATACGGTGAGAAGTTACAAATAGTAAAATGCCCCGATATTTGCGGGGCATTGATCAGACAATAGAGGGTTGTCAGGGTGTGAAAGGCGCTAACCGATACGTCCGGAGACGTAATCCGCCGTGCGATTGTCCTTCGGGTCGTTGAAGATTTCGTCGGTTGGCGCGACCTCAACCAGTTCACCCACGCGGTCAGTGGGCATCAGCACCGCCGTAATATCCGACACGCGAATGGCCTGCTGCATGTTATGGGTCACCAGGACAATCGTATAGCGCCGCCGCAGTTCTCGCATCAGTTCTTCAATTTTCAAGGTGGAAATGGGGTCAAGGGCCGAACAGGGTTCATCCATGAGGATGACATCGGGCTGCACGGCGATAGTACGGGCGATACACAGGCGCTGCTGCTGCCCGCCAGAAAGCGCCGCGCCAGAGTCCTTGAGTTTGTCTTTGACTTCATCCCACAAGGCAACTGCCCGCAAAGACTGTTCCACAATCTCTTCATAGCTAATCCCTTTGGGCTTGCCGTAATTCAGCTTAAAACCCGCAATCACGTTATCAAAGATAGACATCATCGGGAAGGGATTGGGTTTCTGAAAGACCATGCCAATCCGCCGCCGCACGCGAACGGGGTCGGCTTCGGAGTTATAGATATTCTGCCCGTTGAGCAGGACTTCCCCGGTGATATAGGCATCTTTGACGACCTCGTGCATCCGGTTGAGCGAACGCAGCACGGTAGATTTGCCCGAACCGGAGGGGCCAATCATGGCGGTAATCGAATTGGGACGAAACGACAGGTTAAAATCCCGGACGGCCAGCGTTTTACCGTAGTAGACATTCAGGTTACGCGCTTCAAGCTCATGCAGGTGGTCGGCATGGCGGGTCGTTTCGGTCTCAGTTTTAACGAACATAACGGAAATTCCTCATAATGATACGAACAGCGGCGCTAAAGACCGCGACCACAAACACCAGGAGCAAAGTCGCTGTCCACGCTTTTTGGTGCCAATCGGGATAGGGCGAAACGGCGTAGTTGTAAATCTGGAGCGGAATAGCGGCCATCGGTTTGCCCAGGTCGGAGTTGATGAACTGGTTGCCCAATGCGGTCAGCAGCAGCGGCGCCGTTTCACCTGCCGCGCGTGCTACCGAAAGTACGATACCGGTCAACACGCCGGGCAGCACTGCCGGGATGACAACCTGCATGGTTACGCGCCAACTGGGAACGCCTAAAGCCAGCGCCGCCTCACGCAGCGAACGCGGCACGAGGCGCAGAATTTCTTCCACACTGCGGGCGATAATCGGGGTCATAATCACGGCCAGGGCGATAGAGCCTGCCAGACCCGAAAAACCGGTGACGCTGCGCACAATCAACGCCCAGACAAACACACCGACCACAATCGAAGGTAGGGACGCCAGCAGTTCCAGTGAAAACCGGATGACTTCACCCAACTTGTTATTGCCATATTCCGCCAGGTAGATAGCGGTTGCCAGGCCGAATGGAACGGAAATCAACGACGAGACGAGCAGCATCTCGATTGTCCCCAGGATGGCCTGGGCAATTCCGCCGCCGACCTCGCCATAGGGTTTCGGTGTCTCGACAAAAAAGGCCAGATCGAGGCCACCAACCCCATTACCCACGATGTAAGCAATAATGACGAACAGGATGGCAACCGACAAACCGGTGGCGGTTGTCAGCAGCATATAACTGATTCGTTCGGTAATGGTGCGGCGCAAGAAGCGTACTTCTTCGGCGTCAATCAGCACGCCACGAGGTAAAGCCTGGCTGATCGCATCCAGTGCGTTAATGGTCAGGTCTTGTTGCATTTCCATACGAATAGAACTCCTGGTTTACTGGGCTTCAGCGCCGCCGGGCAGGCGGTTGATGCGACGGACTAGCACACGGGCGAGAATATTAAAGGCCGAGGAGACGACGAGCAGAACCAGACCCAGCTCCACCACCGCCGCGAAATAATCGGGGGTATCGGCCTCGACAAATTGATTGGCAATCGCGCTGGCGATGGTATAGCCGGGGGTGAATAAAGACGGTGTAATCGCACGGGAACTGTTCCCAATCACGAGGGTGACGGCCATCGTTTCCCCAATCGCGCGGGCGAGGCCGAGCATAGCCGCGCCGACAATCCCGCCCCAGGCATAGGGGAGGACGGCTTTCCGCAGCATTTCCCACTTGGTCGCGCCCAGTGCCAGCATTCCCTCGCGCTGGAGGCGAGGCACCTGGGCGATGACTTCCCGCGAAATCGAAAGGATCGTCGGCAAAATCATAATCGCCAGGATGACGCCCGCAGTGAGCATGTCCTGGCCGATGGTTTGCCCCTTAAATAGTTCTCCTATAATGGGGATGGGGCCGAGGACGTTACGCAGGATAGGGTCAATGGTAAAGCGCATAAAGGGCGCCAGGACAAACAAGCCCCACAGACCGAAGCCGATACTGGGGATCGCCACCAGCAGTTCGATAATAAAAGACAAAATGCCGCCGATGGCTGGCGGCGTGTACTCCGAAATGAACAACGCCGCCCCGACGGCAAGCGGAGTGGCGAGAATGAGCGCGATAATTGACGTGACGATGGTGCCGAAGATATAGGGCGCAGCGCCAAAGTCCTCAGCGACAGGGTCCCACTCGTTGGAGAGGAGGAAGCCAAACCCGTAGCGCTGAATGGCCGGGAGTGAATAAATAAATAACAGAATAATGACGCCGAGCAGCAGGAGTACCATACTCCATGAACCGGCCCGTACCAGGTTGCGGAAGTTACGATCCCCCCGCTGAACCCCCTGAATATTACTCTCAACTGCCATACTTACTCCCAAACAGGCAAAATGCGTGCAGGGGCGTTGCCCCTACACGCAGATTCACTTGCAACTACGATTTACTGATTGTTTTCTTCAGCGAAGGCAACCAGGTCGGCGGGCAGAGCAGGTTCGCCATTGACCATCACCTTCAACAGTTGGCGTTCGCCAGCCATGATGGCGGCTTCCGGCAGCGGGGAGTAACCCAGGTCGGCATGGTAGGACTGGCCGTCGTGGATACCCCACCACACGGCACGGGTCAGCGCGGTGGCGATGGCCGGATCAGTCTGATTTTCACAGACCAACAGCCAGGTGAAGCCGGCGATTGGGTAGGTTTCCGCGCCGTCACCGTTGACGATCATGACGCGCAGGTCGTCGGGCAGTTCCACACCGGCGGCTGCCAACGAGACACTGTTGACGTTGGCCTGAACAAATTCACCGGCCTTGTTCTGCAGGAAGCTTTCCGGCAGGCCGTTCTGTTCGGCGTAAGCGAGTTCGACGTAGCCGAGGGCATAGGGGACACCAGCGACGGCAGCGGCGATACCAGGATTGCCCTTCTGACCAATACCCGTCGGCCAATCTACGGAAGTACCGGCGCCCACTTCGGAGGCCCAGGTTTCGCTCACAGCGGCCAGGTAGGCGGTGAAGATGTTGGTGGTGCCGGAGCCATCCGCACGATGCACAACCGCGATATACTGGTCAACGTCGGCCAGAGCGGGGTTGTCAGCAACCAGTGCTTCGTCGTTCCATTTGGTGATTTCGCCCAGGAAAATCCCAGCCAGGGTGTCGGGGGTGAATTTCAGGGGTTCGTTGTTGTCCACTAGTTCGGGGATGTTGTATGTGACGACGACACCACCCAGGGCAGTCGGGATGTGGAGAACAGTGGCGCCGCAGGATTCCGGCGCTGCAGCGGCGTCCAGCTGTTCCTGCTTCATCGGGCCATCGGAACCGCCGAAGTCCACAGTTTTGTCGGTGATGCTGCGGATACCGCCACTGGAGCCGATACCCTGGTAGTTGATCTGAACACCGGTCAGTTCGGCGTAATCGGCGAACCAGGCCGTATACAGGGGGAGCGGGAAGGTCGCGCCAGCACCCGTCAGGCTCTGCGCTTCACCCGCCAGCGGTCCATTAACCAGCCCCGAACCCGGAACTTCCATCATATCCTGTGCGGCAGCCATGCTGATACCCAAAGACAGGACAACGAGAGCGACTAACGCAGTACGAAACGCCCACAATTTCATCGAATTCTTGCTCCTAGCCACTGATATGTAATGAGAAAGTATCTGTCAGGCCTGACATTCTCTGTTATAAATCATGGACAGGGTGTTTGAGTTAATCCCAAGATAAATATTCTTTAAGAGATTATGTGGATATTTAATGAGGTTGGTTTACTTCGGCGGAAGCCGTCCAACGGGGCGAGTTACCCGCTCCTCATGATGGGGGCATGAGTTTTGACACTACCGGGCATTTCGTCGGATTCCATATAATCGAGGTACATAATGCGACTCTTAACAGAGGGCGCAAATGCAAAAACAAGTTTATATGGAGTCCCCGATTGATGTTTCAACGTGTCTCGATTGTGCTGCTCCTGATCGTTGCTCTTCTTTTCAGCTTATCCGTTTCCGCGCAGTCCGAATCCGGTGCCATCTATGTCTCAGCCGACCATGATATTCAGATCGCTTACCCGGCTGGTTGGCATTTTGACGAAACCAAGAACAACATCACCAATGGTGTCACTGAGTTAATCGTGATGGGGCCAAACCGCCTGTATGCCGCCTGGGAACCACCCTGGGATACGGCGATGGATATTATTAACAAGTTCGACGCCGAAACGCTGGCGCAGGGTGAGATCAGCGAACTTGAGTTAGACGGACGCCCCTTTGTGCGGTTCGAGATTGAAGCCTACCGCGACCCGCCGCAGCAGATCGTCATCCTGGCGACTATTCTCGAGAACAGTGAACCGGCCTATCTGATCGTGAGGCCGGTAGACGCGGAGGCTACCCCTCTGCTGCCGGAGGAGGACATCGCCGCTGTGCTGGCTGTCGCACCCTCCTTAAAGACCGCGCGTTCGTCACTGCCCACCACTCTCACCGCATACAACGCCGCCGATTGGCACGATACGATCCGCGAACTGGAAGAGAAAAGCCTGATCGCTACCGGGGGCGGACGGCTGATTTTCCAGGAAGATTATGCTTTTTACGAAGGCGCTGCTGCCCGTCTACGCTATATGGCGCGTACCGACCCGGTGACGAACCTCGTGTTAGTCGGCACAATGGAACTTACCACCGAGAAGGAAGAAGGGGTGAACTGTCGCTTTTATGGTCGGGTGATTGAAGACAGCCCGGACGACGCCGATAATCAGGTGGACAGCCGCGTGGCGATCCTGCTGAACAGCAACCACAGCGTCTCGATAGCCATCAAACACGGCGCGGAGAACTATTCCCGAACCGTGACTTCCGAAGTAGACGACTCGTTTGTCGGGCAGGTAGATGTGCTGGCGCTGATGCTGAATGACCGGATTCACCTGTATGTCAACGGCAAACTGGTCTTACAGGATGTACAGACCCCGGTTTATCCTGGTATTTTCGGCGTCGGGATCAACAGCGACGACCCGGAGGCGAGCTGCGAAATACGGGACATCTGGGCGTATGAAGCCACCCCACTCGTGCCGGGGGAATGCCTCGCAGCGACGACCAGCGGCACGGTCAACCAGCGTTCCGGCCCGGGCACCAGCTATGCGGTAGCCGGGCAGCTTCGAACCGGAGAAACGCAGCGCGTCACCGGTCAGTCCAGCAGTGGCGGTGGGCTGAAGTGGTATCAACTGGATAACGGCGCGTGGATGCGTGAGGACGTGGTGACGCTCTCCGGGGACTGCGGCGGGCTGCCAGAGATGAACCCCTGAGGAGCAAGGTTCGCCAGCCAACCAGTTTCTATGGGGGCTGCCCGGAAGGCGTTTCTACGCGGTTCGCGGGTAGGGCAGGGACACGCAACGGCGCGTTCGTTTTCGCGGACAGGGCAGGCCCTGTCCCTACCTGTATTACGGTGAGTTTTGCAGGGATGAGGCAGGCCTCGTCCGTTGAGGATTTATCGCTCGGCGCGAAACTTATGGCACAAGCGGTTCCACCAGAATCTGGTCGGCGACCTCCCGTTCCAGCGAGAGTTCAGTGTAGCCGATATGCAGGACGAAAGTTGGCTGACGCTGCCGCAGCGTGACCAGCGCGCCAGGCATCAGGCCATACATGCTCAGGCGTTCCTGCCGGTTGGTGTCCTGCCCGGTAACAGCCACAACGGTGGCGGACTGGCCGGGTTTAAGTGCACTGACCGGCGCTAACGACGGGTCGGCGGGAGTCAGTACCGGCTTCGGTTTGCTTCCCAGGCGTTCCCGCAGCCAACTGGCGAGGCGCGTCCGGCTTTCATCCACCATCTGGTAGCCGCAGTTGGGGCAGCAGATCACCGCGCACTGCCGGTTAAAAGCGCACGAGGTATGGCAGGTCATTTCATTTTCATCGAATTCGTAGTTACACAGCGGACAGTGAATCATTGAAACCTCACAAAGTCACGCCCAGCGCGTGCAAGACCAGGTTGAGTGTGATACCGACACCGAATGCCAACGGGAAAACTGTCGCCAGCACACCAACGGTGACGCGCCAGCCAAATTCCTTAAAGATCACAAGAACATTGGCAATGCAGGGCACGAACAGGGTAATCACCACCATGCTCACCACTAACTGCACGCCGTCTAACTGCCCGGCTACCGCCAGCGCGAACAGCCCGGCAGCACCGTAATCCCGACGCAGGAAACCGATGAGGAATGCCCCGGTGGCGGCCACCGGCAGACCCAACGCCCCCACGATCAGCGGTGAGGCAAAATGCTCAATCACCGTGAGTAGCCCAGTTTTATCCACCACGAATAGGATAAGCGTCCCGGCGATGAACAGTGGCAGCACTTCTTTTAAGTACCATTCGATGCGGGCGACAGTTTTAATCGCCACATTGGAAAGCATCGGCATCCGCAACGGCGGCAGTTCCAGGATAAACTCACTGCGCTCGCCGGGCAGCACTTTCGCCGCCAGCCAGCCCACCAGCAGCACGGTTCCGGCTACGACTCCGCCCCAGATCGCCACACCGAGGGCGTTGAGTTTGCCCATCATCCCCAGGATAACACCTAGCTGCGCTGAACACGGGACACCTAGCGCCAGCAGGAATGTGGTCAAAATGCGTTCACGACGGGTTTCCAGGATGCGGGTTGAAATTGTCGCCATCGTGTCGCAGCCCAGACCGAGAATCATCGGCAGGACAGCTTTCCCATTCAGGCCCATCATCTTGAATGTGCGGTTGAGCATGGACGCCAGACGGGGCAGGTAGCCGGAGTCTTCCAGGATAGAGAAAGCGAAGAAGAAGGTCGTCACAATCGGTAGCACCAGGGCAAACCCATACGTGAGCGCCATCGTCACCACGCCGTATTCACCCACCAACAAATCCCGAAGCAAGGGGATCGGCAGCACAGCATCCACAATCCGCGTAACAAAGGGGTTAATCCAGCCCTGGAAAACCGTCCCTTCCATGAAATCCACCAGCGTCCCCGCGCCGAACTCGCCCACAAACTTATAGACGACGAACAGCACCACCAGCAAAATCGGGATTCCCCAGATGGGGTGAACCGCCCAATCGGAAATTCGGTAGCGCCAGCCCCGAACCCGCTGCTGCGGGACGGTGACGACTTCCCGGAAGAGGTTTTGCGCGGCGGTCATCTGCTGCATGGTCAGTACTGAACGCAGGGGACGCTGGTAATGCTGTGCCGCTGCTTCGCCCGATGTGCCGACATGCCCGTTCAGGCTGAACTGTGTCGCCAGCCCCGGATGCCCGGCCAGGAGATGCGTCGCCAGTCCCCGCGCACCGGGGCAGTCCTCCGGCAGCAAAGCCATAATTTCGTGAATAGCGTTTTCCAGCGCCGGTTCGTAAGGGTCAAATGGGCGGGGGTGACGCGCCTGGGGGATGGCCGCCAGCAGTTCGTCCACGCCTCTGCCCTGGGTCGCCACCAGTGGAACTACCGGGATACCTAACTTCTCGGCCAAACGGTTAAACCGGATGATGATCCCGTGTGACTGGGCTTCATCAATCATGTTGACGACCAGTACCATCGGGGTATCCAACTGGGTCAACTGATGGGTGAGCAGCAGCGCACGCCCCAGGTTCTTAGCATCCGCCACCTGGATCAGGGCTTTGGCTTCTCGATAGGTTTCCAAAATGAGCTCGGTGGTGACGCGCTCATCGTCGCTGAGGCTGAATAAAGAGTTGATTCCGGGGGTATCAATAACCGGTGTACCATCGGGAAGTGTCCCCTGGGCGACTTCAATCGTCGTACCAGGATAATTGGATACAGTGACGTAGCGCCGGGTTAATCTGCCGAAAACAACGGATTTCCCGACATTGGGGTTGCCAACCAGAATCACCGGAGACTGACTGTATGTCCGTGATTCGGGGGTGGAATGGCAATTTACAGCCGCTTCAGACAAGGTGCTTCCTCATGATCTAACGGTTAATTCTGCCTCCTCCCGATGATGCAATTCTGCCACATTCCCGCCAATAAGCAATAAAGAAACGGGTAATTTTTATGATGGAGAGCTTTTTTATGCCAATGTGCGTCATATCGGGTGACGAACATCATGGCAGGAGACCGCGTGCTGGATGGGATAGACCCTATGCTATAATGGCTGTCAGCTATCAGCCGTTAGTTTTCAGTTGGTTCTCGCGTAGAAGGCGTTTTCCTGAACATTCAAGCAAGGGGCTTGATGCCGGGTAAGGACAAATCACTAATGTTACGCCATGTTTGAGGGAGGAAGCGTCGTGAAAACCGTTTCTCGAATGATTCCATTATTGCTGACAACCTGTCTGCTGGTTCTGACCACGCAGGCGCAAGATACCATGAAGTTCACGTATCCTCTTGTGGACACCAATCAGGGGAAGTGTTACGACGCCAACACGGAAGTAGCTTGTCCACCCACAGGCGGGGCGTTTTACGGACAGGACGCGCAATATACGGGGAACGCGCCGCGTTATCAGGATAACGGGGATGGCACGGTCAGCGACCTGATTACCGGGCTGATGTGGCAGCAAGACCCAGGTTCCAAGATGACGTTTGCTCAGGCCGAACAAGGCGCGGCCACGTTCAATCTGGCTGGCTATATGGACTGGCGGCTGCCAACGATTAAGGAACTCTACTCGCTGATTCTGTTTGACGGCACGGACGCCAGCACCTGTAGCGGGACGTGTTCGACTATCCCCTTTATTGATGCGCGGTACTTCAATTTTTCATACGGGGACACGACTACCGGAGAGCGGGTCATTGACTCGCAGTTTGCCACCAGCACGTTGTATGGCAGCACGACAATGGGGGACAACCGCACCATGTTCGGCGTGAATTTCGCTGATGGGCGGATTAAAGGCTACCCGATTGCAACGCCAGGGGATAGCCAGGGCAAGACCTTCTTTGTCCTGTATGTACGCGGCAACCCGGCATACGGGCAGAACGCCTTCGCAGACAATGGGAACGGCACGATCAGCGACAGTGCCACCGGGCTGACCTGGATGCAGGCCGACAGCGGCGTGGGGATGAACTGGGGCGATGCCCTCAATTATTGCGAAAATCTCAATTTCGCTGGCGCGAGCGATTGGCGTTTACCGAATACGAAAGAACTACAAAGCATCCTGGATTACAGCCGCGCCCCGGATACCACAGGTTCTGCTGCCATAGACCCGCTGTTCCAGGCTACAGCCATCACGAATGAAGCCGGTCAGACGGATTACCCCGTTTATTGGAGCAGCACCACCCATATCAGTTCAAACGGGGATGTCGCTTCCGCAAATTATGTCGTGTTTGGGCGGGCGCTGGGGTATATGAACAACGCCTGGGTAGACGTACATGGCGCGGGCGCACAGCGCAGCGACCCCAAAATAGGGAGCGCAGTGGATTATCCACAGGGACATGGCCCGCAGGGTGACGCCGTGCGGATCAACAATTACGTCCGCTGCACGCGGGGCGGCGCAGCCACACTGACTCTCGATGGCAGTGCGAAGGCCGCACGTCCGGCGCTGACTATTGAAGGAGCAGGGACAGGGCAATCTGCCCCGGCAGCAGTCCCGACGACACCGGTATCCGCCCCGCCGACCCTACCGGCGAATCCACCATCAACCCGGCCAGGACAAGGTGGCGCTCCCCCCCAGGAAGCCATTAACGCCTGTTCCGGCAGCACAATTGGGGCGACCTGCCAGATTAATACACCGACCGGAATTATCAGCGGCACCTGCCAATCGATTCAACAACAGTTGGCGTGTGTTCCCGCCAATCGTCCCTGATGATGTGCTGGTCGCTGGCCGCTGGCCTTTAGCATTTTAGGTTGTTCCAAGAAATTATTTATTCAGCGGACGAGGCAGGCCTCGTCCCTACACGGTATCACTTTATTACCTAGAATAGCCTTAGCATTCCCATCTAACCGGCTATCCGGCTGCTTTTGCCTGAAAACTGACGACTGACAACTGACAACTAAGGAGTTCTGATTCATGACTGCACCATCTACTATCCCCCCACGCAGTGCAATTGATAAGGCCTATACCTGGAATGCCGAAAGCGTCTTTGAGTCGCGGGCGGCGTGGGCGGCGGAATACACGGCGCTTACGAACGACCTGCAAAAACTCAGCCCATTCCAGGGAAAACTGGGCGAAAGCCCGGCGATACTGGCGAACTGGATGGATCTAACCGATACGATGTTGCGGCGGGTATCTAAGCTGTATGTTTACGCGGGCATGTCACAGTCGGTGGATACCAACGACCAGGAAGCGGTTTCGATGGCCGGGCAAGCACAAGGCGTGATGAGCGGCTACATGGCGGCGGCGGCCTTCGCCCAACCGGAAATTCTGGCTATCGGCCTGGATACGCTCAAAAGCTGGATGCAGACCGAACCGCGCCTGGCGATCTGCGAACATTACTTTGACGACCTGTACCGCAAGGGGCAGCACGTCCGCAGCGCCGAGGTAGAAGCCCTGCTCGGCATGGTGAATGACCCGTTCAGCACGATCCCGAACACGGCGGGGCTGTTGGTGAATGGGGAAATCCCCTTCCGGGCGGCGATCAGCAGCAGCGGCGAGAGCATTGAGGTCGGGCAGAGTAACATCCACACCCTGCTGCACAGCGATGACCGCGAAATCCGCCGCACCGCCTGGGAAAGCTATATGGATGGCTACCTGGGGTTCAAGAACACCATCGCCAGCAATTTGGCGGGCGCGATCAAGCGCGATGTGTTCTTTGCACGGGCGCGGCGCTACCCCTCGTCACTGGAAGCGTCCATCTTCCCCAATAACATTCCGCAGGAAGTGTTCCACAACCTGATTGACACGTTTCGTAAGCATATCCCCACCTGGCACAAGTATTGGGCCATCCGGCGGCGGGCGCTGGGCGTGGAGACGCTGCATGAGTACGACATCTGGGCGCCGCTGACGCGCAACGAGCCGGAAGTGTCGTATGGGCAGGCAGTGGACTGGATTTGTGAAGGTCTGAAACCGCTCGGTGAAGATTACGTGAACACGCTGCGGCGCGGCTGCCTGCAAGACCGCTGGGTGGACGTGTACCCGAACGTGGGTAAGCGACAGGGGGCGTTTTCGTCCGGTTCCGCCGGGACACACCCGTTTATTATGATGAGCTTCGGCGATGACCTGGGCGGCATGAGTACATTGGCGCACGAACTCGGCCATTCGATGCACTCGTATCTCACCTGGCAGAATCAGCCTGCGATGTACAGCCGCTACTCGATGTTTGTGGCGGAAGTCGCCTCGAACTTCAATCAGGCGCTCACCCGCGCCCACCTGATGCAGACACACAGCGACCCGGATTTCCAGATCGCGCTGATCCAGGAAGCGATGGCGAACTTCCACCGCTATTTCTTCATCATGCCGACGCTGGCGCGGTTCGAGTTGGAAGTTCACCAGCGGGCGGAACGCGGTGCAGGGCTGACGGCAAAAGACATGAACGCGCTGATGGTTGATCTGTTCAGCGAGGGCTACGGGAGCGAGATGCAGGTTCACCCGGATCGCACCGGCATCACCTGGGCGACGTTCCAGCACATGTACATGAATTTCTACGTGTTCCAGTACGCCACCGGGATTGCCGCCGCGCACGCCCTGGCGGATCGGGTGCTGACCGGGGGCGAGTCCGCCGTGCAGGATTACCTGACGTTCCTCAAGACCGGGAACGCTCGCTATTCGATGGACACGCTCAGATCAGCCGGGGTGGATATGACCACACCGGAGGCCGTCGAAAAGACGTTCGCAGTGATGGCCGGGTACATTGACCGATTGGCGGAACTGACAGGATAGATTTACGCAGTTGACTGAAAACAGGGTCGAGGCAGGTGTCCCGACCCTGTAGGAAAATGAAGGGGTGCATTGTGGTGGGTAAGTCTATCCGGCCACGGACAGGTAAATATCCATCACGATGTCCTCAAACGGTGACCCGATGGGAGACAGCGCCTCCTCGACACACTGCTGGTGACCGCACGCATACCCGCTGGCTTCTCGCCAGGCCCCCAACTGCCGCCAAGCTTCCCCGATCTTCGGCAGATTACAGCGCGTGACCGCGTACAGCCCACCCTCAAATGTTTTAATGGTGACATCCTCGCTGGCTTCAACTTCGGCATCCGTTTCAAGCACCATCCACTGCTCGTAGCCATAATTCGGACTGCCCGGTGAGGGCACCGGATTGTCAAAACCGAAGAAACGCCCGGGCTGAACGTCATGTGGCAGTCCCTGGGATTCCGCCCATGCCAGTATCTTGCGCCAGGCTTCCCCTTCCGGGCTGGTCCCAAATCCATAGGACGAGGCCACCCGCATCGGCGCTAACCGTACCATCCGTACCTCGAACTCGCTCATTGTGCATTCCTCCTGTGCTGTAAAGTGAAACCATCCTCATCATAAGCCGCTATACCTGACACCTGCTGTCAAGTATTCTGCGGTAGACTCAGGATAGGTAAAGTACATGCTGAGTCATAAGGAGAAAAGACGATGCGGGCTGACCGGCTGCTAGCGCTGCTCATGCTGCTGCAAACACACGGGCGCATGACCGCGCAAGCCCTGGCGAACGAACTTGAAGTCAGTGAACGCACCATTTACCGGGACATAGACGCCCTGAGCGCCGCCGGAGTCCCGATTTATTGTGAGCGCGGGGTGGGCGGCGGATGCAGCCTGATGGATCACTACCGCACCCAATTGACCGGACTGACCGAAAACGAACTGCGGGCGCTGTTTCTGCTCAGTATCCCCGCGCCGTTGGCCGACCTGGGCGTGCGGGCTGACCTGCGCGGGGCGCTGCTCAAACTGAGCGCCGCATTGCCCCAGAACCAGCGGGAGGCGGCGCACCACATCCAGCAGCGGATTCACCTCGATTGGGCGTGGTGGTATGAGGGGGCTGTGCCCGTCCCGCACTTATCCACACTCTATGCCGCCGTGCAGACCGACCAGCGCGTGCGTATCACTTATGATGCCCGGTACGGTGGCCGGATCGAACACGAAGCCGCACCGTATGGATTGGTGGCGAAGGGTGGGGCGTGGTACGTGGTGCTGGCGCGGGATGGCCGCATCACCGCCATGCGCGTATCGGAGGTGTGGGCAGCGCAGATGACCGGGGAGACGTTCACCCGGCCTGATGACTTCGATCTGGCGGCTTTCTGGGCGACCTGGTGCGCCCAGGTCGAAAGCAGCCGCCCCCAGGTTATCGCGCGTGTCCGGGTTGCGCCGGAACTTATCCCGCTGCTGCGCTGGCACTTTGGCGACGGGTTGGACAGCATCATTCAGGCGGCCAGCCCACCCGACACCCATGGTTGGCGTAACCTTTCGCTGCCATTTGAGTCATTCGAGACGGCACGGGAGCGCATCCTGGGCTATGGGTGTGCGGTTGAGGTCTTAGCGCCCTATGCACTGCGGTGCAGTGTGCTGGATTTTGCGCAGCAGATCAGCGCATTTTATGGGGCGTGATCGTTTCGGCTGGAAAGTCACCCCATCCGGGGCGGGTTTGTTGCCCAGGTCTTCCTGAGCGATGCCGAGATTTCGCGGCGTCATGGCATAAATCCAGTGGGGCGGCGATAGACCAGAGCACAACACTCCCCACTGGCGAAGGGTCGCGCATCATCCGACTAGTGAGCAAGAAGATGAAAGCAAAGTTGAACCGATAGCCATAATTACTCTATCATTTGCTTTAGTACGTTGCCCAACCGTGTCATGTAGATTTCACGCAGTTGAGGTGGAGCGATGATTTCTGCTTGTTCACCGAGTGCGAACAACAACATAAGCGCAAGCTCGACGGATTCGACCTCAAATTGCGCCACGAACCAACCATCTTCAGAATGTCGCACGATATAATAGGAACCCGGTGTATACCACTCTATAAAACGTGATTTGTCGTCAGGAATGCGAGCAGTGAAACGATACGCCAGGTGATTGGTCAAAAAAGTCGCTACACTGTTTTGCCAATAAGTATTCAAATCGAAATGCGGATCACGCTGAAAAGTCTGAGGCAATATACGCACCGTCTGTATTCGTGAAACACGATAGCTTCGATATTTATCTTCGTGTGCTGCGACAAGATACCAGACACTACCTTTCGCTACGAGACCATACGGAGCAACCTGACGCTGCACAGCATCCCCATTGTGTTTGAGATACTTCATGTCAATCAGATTATCCTGAAACGCCGCCTGTTTCAGATCATTCAAGAATGTTTCCGCATAATCGTGTCGCCACCATGCCATCGGATCAATGTGAATACGATTCTGAATATCTCGAGCGGGTTTCTCGTGTATCGGGGGAATTGAACCCAGTACTTTGAGCAAGGACACTTTTGCTGCATCATCAAAACCGATATCGGCCAACAAGGCAGAATTGTTCGAGATAATCAGTGCTTGTAACTCCGTCTCTTTCAAACCGGTGAGCCTAACTCGATAATTCTCGTCAAGGCCCACGCCACCGCCATGTCCAGATTCAGCGTAAATAGGAACACCAGCAGAAGAGAGCGCATTGATGTCTCGTAATATGGTTCGGCGAGAAACTTCCAGCTCAATCGCTAGCTCTTCAGTGGTCGTTCTGCCATGTATTTGCAGAAATAGCATTAACTTCAAAAGGCGGTCTGCTCGCATATCTGAAAGTCTCCCATCTTTGGTGACAAAAGGTGTCACCGAACCCATCATACTATGGAATCAACGTAGGATGACAATAAGTACGAGGAAGGAAACGACCATGACCTATGAAACCTCAAGTCCGCTACACTACGAAATCGCAGGGGAAGGCGATGTGGTGGTTCTTGGGCACGCCGGTTTTGTCGACAGTCGTATGTGGGACGATCAATGGCAAGCTTTAACCGAACGTTATCGCGTGATCCGCTATGACATGCAGGGATATGGGCAATCCGGGAGCGTTACAGCACCCATCTCACGCCGAAATGAGTTGATAACTTTGCTACGCTCATTGAATGTCACTCAAGCGCACTTCATCGGAAGTTCTCTCAGTGGTGCAATCTACATTGATGTTGCGTTAGCCTACCCGGATTTGGTTAGCTCACTGATTATCGCCAGCGCAGCACCGAATGGGTTTCAGATGGTAGGCCAACCGCCACGTTACATGATGGAGATGTTTGAGGCATGGCAAAAAGGTGATCTGAGTCAGGTCACGGAATTACAGACGCGGATCTGGATTGACGGTGGTTCACGCGAACCCGATCAGATAGATCAGAAATTGCGCAAGCGTGTTGCCGAGATGAATGTCATCGCTGTGCAAAACCGCACAATGCTGATCTCGGACTCCCAGCCCGCTGACCCACTCGACCCGCCTGCTGTTTCAAGACTGGACAAGATTCACTGTCCTACGCTGATTATTGATGGTGAGCTGGATCACCCAGAGATTCATCGTGCCGCGACGCTAATGGCTGAGCAGATATCCAATGCGCGGAGACAGACAATCAGCGGAGCAGCGCATATGCCCAACCTTGAGAAGCCATCGGAATTTAATCGCCTCGTCCTTGACTTTCTTCAGTCTGTGAAATAGTGAGAACCCGTCGAGAAGGATTGCCTGATTATGGGCAATCCTGTAGTTTACCCTCCGAGACTTAGCAGGATACTATGTCATGATAAGTGACTTCGCCGAGACGGAATCCAACAACCGTCGCCAGTGAGTCGGCCTGGCAAACAAAATCCCCGCAGACGATGAACGGAGCGGGGATTCAATGGCAAAAATAACGACAAAATGACGGTTATTCGACGGCGAGTTCGCCTTTCGTGTACTGCACGGCGCCGTCCACCTGCCAGGTATCCACAATCGCCATGATGATTGCGTCGCAGGGGCGGGCGTCAGTTTGGATGGTCTGGCGGGCACTGCTGCCGGACGACACCAGCACCAATTCGCCCTCACTCGCGCCCATAATGTCCACCACGACGGTATAAGCCGACGTGGACTCCAGGCCGGGGGTAATTTTCCGCACCAGGCGCAACGGCAGGCCGTCCATGTTGGCAGTCTTGCGGGTGGCGACGACTGTGCCGACCACTTCCCCGATAAACATGCTTATTCCTTGCGTCCGGCGGGATTCTCGCGCCCGGTCACGCCCTCAATGGCCGCAATCGCCGCACCGTACCCGGCCATGATGTCGCGCTCCTCGCCGCCCAGGTACACCCGGCCAAAACTGCCGAAGGCCTGCACTTCCAGGATATTGATCTCGGCGGCTTTCTCGGCTTCGTTGGCGGCCAGCGCCGCATACCCCGCCGGTTCGACTTCCAGCACGTAGAGCGTCTGCCCGGCCAGAATCATGTGGCCGTGCCGCATCCGGTTAATCAACTGGGTCTGGTGGGCGTCAATGTTGCGGATAATCTGGCTGGAAACGATGCGCGGCTTGATGCGGTCTTCTTCATGCACACCTAAGGCTTCCAGAATGGCCGCGCCCGCCGCCCGCGTTTCCGCCTGGCTACTGGAATGCACTTCAAGCAGGCCATATAACCGCTCGACAATCTGCATCCCCGGGCGCACGGCGGTTGCTTTCAGCGCCACGTCGGTAATCCGGTTGATCTCAATCCCTGGTGAAATCTCAATCCACAGGGAGGCATCACCCGGCAACGGCAGGAAGCCCCTGGCAACTGTCCCCAGGAAGGCCGCGTGCTGAAGCTGCAAATTATCCAGAAAAACATAGCTGCGAAGATCTACGCTCATGGTTTTAGTCCTGGCATATTCTTGGTATTCGGAAGGTCAAGTGTATTGGCACGGGCAACCGGGCGGGCAGGTAGAGTGGGCCACTGGTTGATTCCCAGCAGGGTTTCCACCTGTCGTACCGCGTCCTGGTCAAATTCCTGAATAAAACAGATGTCACACGTCCACGCCAGCATATCCGGCACGCTGACCACCCGACCATGATGCAAGCGGGTATAAGTCGCCTCTTCGGGGTGGCAGTAGCCAATCTGGCAATAAGGACAGGGATAGGACAGTCTGTCAGTCATGTACCATCTCCTGGAAAAACTGTTGCCCGCTATCGGGTCCCAGTATAAAGGGTCTTATAGGTGAATCCATCGCCTCCTCATGCAGCGCCAGTATCACTTGAACACATTTATTTTACCGCACCCTGACCCGTTGCGCTTCCCGGTTCGTTAGAAACCCGTCAAAAACCGCAGATTGGGTGATGCAGGGGAACGCCAAGGTGCGCTCCGACCATGTGCGTCAATTTAGGTCTTCATAATCGCCATTTGTCTTATTTCCGCCGGTAGGGGCATAATATATCATGCCCGTACAATCATGCGAAAACCTGATAATTGGTTCTCAAGTTTACGTGTAAACACGCACCGGGTCGCCCCTACTATGGAGTCGATTGGCCGGGAGAGTCCTCGTAAGAATAGGAGAGAATCCCCCATTTGGAAGGCGGCCAGTAGCGGAGTACCGCTCTGCCGACAATCCGCTCCCGCTTAACTGGGCCAAAACTGCGCGAGTCATGACTGTGGTTGCGGTTATCACCCATCATGAAATACTCGTCAGGCCCCAACACCCAGACACGATCACTGCACATGAACGCATCACATGGTTCGTTGATATACGGTTCGTCCAGTCGCACACCATCAATATAAAGTTCTGTGTTGCGAAATTCAACCGTTTCACCCGGCAGCCCAATCAGGCGCTTGATAAGGGGTGGGTCTTCAGGGCGATGGTCGGGCGGCAGGAACACGACAATTTCGCCGCGATGTGGGTTGTCCAGCAGATAACTCAAACGGCTGATGACTAGCCGTTGGTTCTCGATCAGATTCGGTTCCATGCTGATGCTCTGGACAATCGAACGGGGGATTGCCATTTCCAGCAGCGTAAAGGCTGCGATCATAAAAACAATGGTGCTGATAAGTTCGTATGCATACCCCCGCCTGTGCAGCCGAGGACGGGTCTTTAAGGTGGGTTGTTCCGTCATGCAAAACTCGCTCAATCGGATTCAAGGCGGGCATATCAGCATCAATGATGCGTTATCCCGACCTTGCTCATATACCCTGATTGTACCAGCCAACCCCACAACTTCAATCATTAGAAATTGCACAATAATTACCTTTATCTCTCAGGTACTCCAAAAACTCCTGATTCAATTTTAGCGATCTATAATTTGACGATATGGCAGGATTCGCTAGAATTGGGTAGAGTCACCAACTAGACACCGCATAATATTAGTCAGAAGATCAATAGCGTGACCGTTGAGGGACGATAGAATCGGTGCTATTGAGCGCCAAGTGTTGATTTTGGGTCTATGATCGCCTGTGCTGCGGGTGGGCGGGAGTGATCCTGGTTTTTGGAATAGGGCTTTTTTATGACTGATGTGGGACACGAGATAGTTCTCGATGCTCCTGTCGATTCATCACCTCTTGAAACGACACCTACAGCGAAACGCCTCACCACCATACTCATTGGAGTCAGTATTTTGGTGGTTTTGATGACGCTGGCCGTCGCCGCCATTTACTGGCGCGCCACACCGGATTCCCCCGTATTGACTGAATCCACACCCGGCCAACTGGCGCTGTGGATGGCCGATCAATCTACTGAAGATGCCCCCGAAGCGATTTTAGGACAACTTGCCAAACAATGGGGCGGCGCGGACAATCTGACAGCGGAAACCGCGCTCAACGGAATGCGAACTCTGATGGTCGCCTATGTGCTGCTGGCGGCGGTGGTGATGGCGGTCGGCGTGCTGACGCTGGCGAGTCGTCCGCAGTGGGGTCGGGTCGCGCTGTTATTCGCCCTGTTCGGCCTAGACAGCCTGCTGCTGCTTGTCCCCTCGCTTGAAGGCGATGTCACCCTGGCGCTGGTGCTGGCGAGCATCTTCCTGCTGCTGGTGATTCTGCTGTTCGCGCCGGGTAAGGTGAGCCGCGTACTGGGGTTCATGGTGGTGCTTTCAGCGCTGCTCATGGCCTGGGAAGGCGTGAAAGCCATCACCGATTTTATTGATTACAAGATTACCCTCCCCCAGAGTGGCTGGACGTATACGGCCTATGACACGCTGGACGACTCGCTGGCGGCGCTGGCAGCGGGCGATGTGTCTGCGGTGATCGTAGATGCCAAGACCGTGCGGGACGACGTGCCACCGTATCCCGAAGACAGCGAAACGGACGCGGCAGGACTGCTCTACCCTGACTTGCGGTTGCTGACAGACATCAACACCGATACCCGGCTGCTCGGCCTGCCGGTAGAACCCGACTTTCCGGGGCGGCTGGGGGTGGTGGTACGGGCTGCCGACGCTGCCCGGTGGGATTCGGCAGTCGCGCTACTCGGCCAGCCTATCGGCACCGTGACCGGCGACTTCGCGGAAGAACGGTTTCTTTCCGCGCCGCGTGATCTTGTGCTGCTCAACCTGAAAATCACCAATGATCTGAATCTGCCGCATTTACAGGATATTGCCGAAGCAATGACCCAACCCGCCCGCCGGAACGGGCCGGTGCTGCTGGTGCGAATTCTGTTTGAAGCCGGCCTGTACACCTGGTCAGAGGCGGCGGTGGGCTTCCTCAGCGGGGCGCTGCTCGGCTTCCTGCTCGGCACGCTGTTCGCCCATTCCGGCCTGATGGAACGCGGCCTGCTGCCTTACGTGGTGGCTTCGCAGACTGTCCCCATTCTGGCGATTGCGCCGATGGTCGTGATCTGGCTGGGGGCGAATGCGGCTTCGGTGGCCGTGATTTCGGCGTATCTGACCTTTTTCCCGGTGACGATCAACACCTTACGCGGGCTGCAGTCGCCCTCACCGAACGCGCTGGAACTGATGCACTCCTATGCTGCGACGCGCTGGGCGATTATGTGGAAACTGCGTTTCCCAGCGGCGCTGCCTTACATTTTCACGGCGCTGAAAGTCTCCGCGACGGCCAGCGTGGTCGGCGCGATCATCGGGGAATTGCCCTCCGGCATCCGCAGCGGGTTAGGCCGGGCGATTCTGGACTTCAGTTCGGACTACAGCCTGATTTCCACGCCGAAACTGTGGTCGGCAATTGTCATGGCGGCGCTGGTTGGCATCGCCTCATTCGTCATCGTGGCACTTGTGGAACGCGCCGTACTGCGGGGTAACACCCTGGACAGTTAAGGCGGTTTCTCAAGGCGTAGGGACACCCTTCTGGGTGTCCGCCGGACGGCAAGAAGCCGTCCCTACGAAATATGTACCGGATAAAACAGTTGAGTTGCAGGGGGAAGTCATGAGCGATGAATCCTACAGTGGGCCAGTGGTGCGTTTTCCAGCGACCAGTGAGTGGATCGCGGCGGTACTGGCTTTAGCGCCGTTTATCTGCAACATGACTACGGTTTCCTATTCCACCAGTAATGGGCGGGTCACGGCATTTTCGTACTCAGATATGGCAGCGATTATATTGGGTGGGCTGGCCGTGATTGCCGCCCTCAGCAACCTGCGCCTGCTCAGCCAGACCGCGCCTGACCAGAAAATCATCCGCATTGTCGTCGTCATCGTACTGGTGGGCGTGGGGGTATTCCAGATCATGCGGGGACTGGGCATGTTTATTGATCCGCAGAGCTATGTCAATTCATTACGATAAAGAGGCTGCCGTGCAAGCACAAGGCATCACCCCGGAGACAGCCATCACTGTGCGTGGGGTCAACAAAGTTTTTAACGCTGGCACTGAGGAAGAGGTCATTGCTCTCAAGGATATTGATCTGGCGGTGCAGTCGGGCGAGTTCATTTCGCTGATTGGGCCGTCAGGCTGTGGCAAGTCCACGCTGCTGCGGCTGATTGGAGAACTGACCACACCGACCTCCGGCGAGCTGAAAGTGAAGGGAAAAGACCCGCACCAGGCGCGGATGGATCGGGATTATGGGATGGTCTTCCAGGCTGCCACGCTCTATGACTGGCGCACGGTGAGCAAAAACGTCCAGCTTCCCCTGGAAATCATGGGGTATTCGGCGCAGGAGCGCAAAACCCGCGCCCAGGAAATGCTGGAGATGGTTGAGCTAGGGAAATTTGGCAATCACTATCCCTGGCAGCTATCCGGCGGGATGCAGCAGCGCGTTTCGATTGCGCGGGCGCTGGCCTTTTCGCCCTCGCTGCTGTTGATGGATGAGCCGTTCGGCGCGTTGGACGAGTTCACCCGCGAACGCATGAACCTAGAACTGCTGCGGATCTGGGATACGACCAAGATCACGGTGGTGTTCGTCACACACAGCATCGCGGAAGCCGTCTTTCTCTCGACGCGGGTGGTGGTGATGTCGCCGCGTCCGGGACGCATCACCCAGGAAATTGCGATTGACCTGCCCTACCCGCGCAATTTTGAAACCCGCGAACTGCCGCGCTATTTTGAACTGGTTACCCAGGTGCGCGAACTACTGCGTGAGGCGCATGAGTTTTAGGTGCTGCGTCCGACCACTGTGAACTTTTGACGAGAAACGAATCCGACTATTATGGCTGAGATCACCCGCGTTGTAGACGCCGCAACAGAAGAAGCATCCGTCCCCTGGATACGCCGGATTGGGGCGCGGGCACGCTATTACCTGCCCACTATTCTCATCGCGGTCAGTGTGCTGGCGGTGTGGGAACTAGCGGTGCGGATCTTCGACATCCAGCAGTTCCTGCTGCCCAAACCGTCCGCCATTCTGGAAACGTACCTGGAAGAGGTGCGGTTGTTCGTCACCGGGCAGGGTTCAATTCTGTTCCAGGCCACCGGTGCGACCTTATGGGAGGCGGTGGGCGGCTTTGTGCTGGGCTGTGGCGCGGGCGTGCTGGTCGCGCTGATGACGGCGCGCTGGGTGATTATCAGCGAGGCGATGATGCCGTTTGCGATTGCCGCGAATTCCGTGCCGATTATCGCCTTCGCTCCGATTATGAACAACTGGTTCGGCCTCACCAATCCGGCTTCCAAAATGGCGATTGTGGCGATTATCGTCTTCTTCCCGACGATGATTAACGCCGTGCGCGGGTTGACCCTGGTGGAACCGCGCCAGCTTGAATTGATGCATTCCTACGCCGCCCGCCCCACCAAGATTCTCCGGGCGTTACGGATACCGAATGCGCTCCCCTACATCTTCAGCGCGTTCCGGGTTGCCAGTGCCTTGAGCGTGATCGGGGCGGTTGTGGCGGAGTTTTTCGGCGGGCCACGCGCCACCCTGGGCGTATTTATCACCCAGGAAGCGTCAGGGTTTGATTTCGCCCGTGCTTGGACGGGGATTATCATGGCGTCCATTATCGGAATCAGCTTCTATATGCTGGTGTTGGTGCTGGAACGGGTGTTGATGCCCTGGCATGTGTCATTTCGCAAAAAAGGGTAGAATAGGAATGGTGGTTGCAAGGCCGCCAACCTAATAAACCAATTCAGTTCTTTTGTGGCTTCACGAGGGAGATATTATGAGCAAAAATAAGGTTCTCGCAGTTTTGCTGGTCATTGGCCTGCTGGCGGTGCTGTCTTTGAGCAGTGTCGCTGCCCAGGACCTCACCCCGATTAACCTGCAATTGCAGTGGGTCGCCCAATCCCAGTTCGCTGGGTACTACGCCGCCGTTGCTCAGGGCTTCTATGCGGACGAAGGCCTGGACGTGACGATTCTGGAAGGCGCGGTGGAAATCGTGCCGCAGCAGGTGGTCGCTGCCGGTGGCGCGGAATTCGGTATCGCCTGGGTGCCGAAGGTGTTAGCGTCCCGTGAAGAAGGCGCTGATCTGGTGAACATCGCGCAGGTGTTCCAGCGCAGCGGTACACTGGAAGTGTCATTTGTGGATAAGGGCATCGAAAGCGTCGCTGATCTGGCCGGAATGCGGGTGGGTACCTGGGGCTTCGGCAACGAACATGAACTGTTCGCGGCGCTGCGGGCTGATGGCATTGACCCGGATAACGCCGATGATGTGACGATTGTCCAGCAGCCATTCGATATGTCGCTGCTGCTCAACGACGAAGTGGACGCGGCGGAAGCCATGACCTACAACGAATACGCCCAGGTGCTGGAACAGGTCAACCCGGAAACCGGCGAACTCTACCAACCGGAAGACCTGAACGTGATTAACTTCAACGATGTTGGCACGGCCATGCTCCAGGATCACATTTTCGTGCGTGGCGACTGGCTGGCCGAAGCGGGTAATGAGGATATCGCTGTCAAGTTCCTGCGGGCGTCCTTCCGTGGCTGGATGTACTGCCGGGATAACTTCGATGATTGTGTGAACATCGTCCTGGAAAACGGCCCGACGCTGGGCGAAGGCCACATGCGCTGGCAGTTGAACGAAATCAACAAGCTGATCTGGCCGTCCCCCGATGGCATCGGCATGATGAATCAGGATTTGTGGGATCAGACCGTCGCCGTCGCGCTCGATGGCGAGGTTATCACCGCTGAACCGTCCGATGCGTTCCGTACCGACCTGGCTCAGGCCGCACTCAACAGTCTGAGCGGTGAAGACGTGACCGGCGAAAGCTGGGAACCGCTGGTGGTGGAAGTCACCCCCGGCGGCGAGTAATCGTGTCAACATAAGCTACACACAGCGCCCCGGCTCACCCAGTCGGGGCGTTTTTGTTAGGGAAAATCGGCGTGACATGTTAGAATAGGGTTAATCACGGCAAATTGATTGAAGTAGATAGTGAGCCTGCAAATGTTGATTACTTTATTGCCGGATGCAGGCTCTTAATCAAACAAAACCTCCTTTTTGAGTTATTCATCTTATTTGCAGGTGCCTTTATGTCTGAAGAACGTGTTGTTTTAACCCGGGAAGGGTACGAGAGTCTCAAGCGTGAACTCGAAGAGCTGCTCACTGAAGGCAGTGCCGAGGTCAACGAACTGCTGGTGGATGCCAATGACGATACCGGATCCGGGGAAGAACCGACTTTTTTCGACGCGGTTGTTGCGAAAGAGCGGTTGAACGAACGGATCGCCTATCTCAAGACGGTTCTGGCGCGGGCGGAGATTATCGAGGAAGACGAAGATCCGACCCGCGTGACCACCGGGAATCGCGTGACGGTGTGGGACATGGCGGAAAAAGAGGAACTCGTTTTTGATCTGTTGAGTACGCATGAAATCGCGCATGGCCGCCGGGGAGTTTCTCTGGATTCCCCAGTAGGGAAGGCACTGGTCGGCCATCAGGTCGGCGACGTCGTTGAGATCACCGTGCCAGATGGCGTGGTACGCTACCAGATTCGCAAGATCGAGCAGGCGTATTAGGGTTTAGCAACCGCCCGTACGGAAAGAAAAAACGGGGGGCATATCGCCCCCTCTCAAATCTCACCAGTTCTTCGTGAAATATCCTACTGTGGATTGGTCGCCCTGCGCAGGCGCAGCCAATGGTAAACCTGGCTAGGACGCAGATTGACGATGGCAATACCGATCATAATCAGCGTGCCACCCAGCAGCAGTGTAATACCGATTGATTCCCCTAATACCAGCCATCCTAGAATCAATCCCACCGCCGGGACGATGTACGTGACCATCGCAGCGCGGGATGCACCTAAGGCACGCACAATTTCGTAGAAGAAGATATACGCGATGAATGTGTTGAAAAATCCAAGCAGCACCACCGTTAGCAGGATATTCACCGGTAACGGGTGCAGCAGCGGTGTGAAGCCGCCTTCGGTGAAAAACACGAAAGGTGCGGTTGTCACTGCCGCCGTTACCATCGTGCCAAATGCGACGACAATCGGCTGTACGTCACTCTGAATGATTTTGCGGCCTAGCCCGGTGAAAAAGGCATAGCACATAGAGGCGACGACAATCGCGACTTGCCCGGCAAAACCGCTGTTCAATGTACCTTGTCCGAGTTTATCCCCAAAAAGCACGATAACGCCAACAAACCCGACCATAAGGCCCAGAACCCGCTTGGAAGTCATCCGTTCATCGGTGAACATGAAATGGGCAACAACCAGTGCGAACAGCGCGGCGGTGGATTGCAGAACGGCGGCGATACTGCTGGGGATAAACTGCTCACCCCAGGTGATGAGCATGAACGGCGCGACGACATTCCCCAGCCCAACCACCGCCAGGGCGATAATCATCCGGCGGGTACGGGGCAGCGGCACCCGCCGCCACGCAATGACCGCACCCAATCCTACTGCAGCGATAGCAGTACGGATGAACACAACCTCTACCGGACGTAAGTCATGATTTTCGACAGCGATGCGGATAAACAGAAATGATGACCCCCAGATGAGTCCCAATAGCCAGAAGTAAACCCATGCTTTGCGCATCACCGCTCTCGCTTTTTGTCACAATCATCGGAAAGGAATACCCGCACAGCATAGAGGACAGGTGACGGGCTGTCAATTGAGTGCGGTACCAGGTGGCATTATTAGGCCGCCAGTTAATGGCCTTACCGCCCCATCACATGATATACGTAATCCTGGTCAAAGGTGGGCGCACCGAAATCATGCAACGCGCGTAACACCTGGGCGCGGTGGTCGGTCCCATGATTCACCAGATGCAGGAGGGTCTGCCAGACCGTCAGCGGCAGGCCTTTGGGCTGCACCATCAGAGCCGCGTCATTCAACGGGGCGGCATAGGCTGTGACTTCGCTGGCGGACTGTTCGCAGATGGCGCGGACGCGCTCACGGGTTGCGTACTGCGCCGGGTCGAAACGGTACGCGCGGGCGTTGGGATCTTCCTGCAAGCCGCGCAGCCAACCGCCATCCACCGAGGCGAGGTGAACCATGTGGTTACGGATGGAGCCATGCGAATAGGGAATATCTGTCGTGAACTGGTCATCAGTCAGCGTCATGATGCTGTCCCACAGGCGGCGCTGAAAAGCATAGTTATAGTCCAGCATGGCGCGTACCACATCGGCAGTGAGCATCACAAACCCTCCTGAATAGCTGTATATTGACGGCCACAAGAATAGAACAAAAGTTTCAACCTGTCAATGGAGCAGCCAAAACGAAAAAGCGGTACACTAAAAGCTTGATGGTCAGAAGTACCGGATGAGAGAAGGGGACAACATGGCAGCAGCGGCCAACTGGGAGCATGACGCGCTGGCAGTACTTGCCGCTGTACCCTATTTCGCGGATGTGGAGCCATCCGTGATTCAGGCGGTGGCGCAGGCGGCGACGCGGCAGACCTACGACGCGAATCAGGTCGTTTTCCTGGAAGGCGAGGCGACGGTTGCGGTATATGTGGTGCAGTCCGGCTGGCTGAAAATCACCAAACTGTCACCAGATGGCCGGGAACAGGTGTTACAGTACATCGGGCCGGGCGAGACGATCAACGCGGTGGGTATTTTTATTAGCACGCCGAATCCGGCGTCAGCGATCACTCTGGAGCCGAGTATGGTGTGGGTTATCCGGCGGGAGGAACTGCTGCGGATGCTGGATACGCACCCTTCCCTGGCGCGCGGGGTGATTCAGAATCTGGCACAGCGAATGCAGCATCTGGTAACGATTATTGAAGACCTCTCGTTACGCACCATTGAGGCGCGGGTGGCGCGTTACCTGCTGGAAGAAGCGCCGGACGAAACACTGCACCGGCATCGTTGGGCGACCCAGGCCGAACTCGCCAACCGCCTGGGAACCGTGCCGGACGTACTGAACCGGGCGCTGCGGAATCTGGTAAAAGAGAATCTGATTGCAGTTGAGCGCCAGCGTATCCAGATTTTGGATCGGGTCGGGCTGGAACGGCGGGCGCAGGTGGATAAATGAGCGAGGCATTTTTATGCGACAACTGACAACCGAGCGGGCGGCAGTCATCATCCTGTTTGCCCTGTTATTTGCGCTGGCGGCGCGAATCCCCACCGATACCGATACGTGGTGGCATATCCGCAGCGGGGAATACACGCTGACGCACGGCATGATCTATGCCGACCCGTTTTCGTTCACGAAGGCGGGTGAACCCTGGATTAACCACAGTTGGGGGGCGCAGATCATCCTGTACGGCGTGTGGCAGATCGCCGGGAATGTGGGACTGGCGGTCTACACGGCGGGATTGGCGACAGCCGGGATGTGGTTTATCTACCAGATGTGCGCCGGGAATGCCTATTTGCGAGCGTTCGTCCTGGTCTTAGGGGCGGCGACGGCGGCGGTGTTCTGGTCGCCGCGCCCGCAGATGCTCTCATTCGTGTTGAGCGCAGTAGTGCTGTATATCCTGCATTTGCACAAACGGCGCGGGATTGACCGCCTGTGGTGGATTCCGGTCATCATGGGCGTGTGGGGCAACCTGCACGCCGGATTCTCGATTGGGTTTATCTTCCTGGGCGGCTCGATTGCCGGGGAAATCCTGGGGAACATCTTCACGCCGAAGGTCGAGGCGGTTGTCCCCTGGCGCGGCATCCGCAAACTGATGCTGGTGACGCTGGTTTCGGTGGCAGCACTGCTGGTCAACCCTTATGGGTTGCAAATCCTGACTGTCCCGTTCCAGACAGTGGGCATCGGGGCGCTGCAAAACTTCATCCAGGAATGGAATTCGCCGGACTTCCACCAGCAGCAGACGTGGCCGTTTATCGCACTGCTGCTCGGCACGCTGGGCGCGGTGGGTGCGAGCAGTAAGCGGCTTGACTGGCGCGATTTCGTGCTGGTGGCGGGGACGGCCTTTATGGGGCTGCTGGCCGGGCGGAATATCGCGGTGTTCGCGGTGGCCGCCACACCGGTACTGACGCTTCACCTGGCGGCGGCACTGGATGAGCGCGGCTGGATACTCACTCCGGCGCGGCGGGCGACACCCCGCATGGCGCGGCTAAACGCGCTGCTAATCGGGCTGGTGGCGCTGGGGGCGCTGGCAAAAGTGCTGATCGTGCTGGATGCGAAAACAGTCCAGACGGCGCAGGAGGAATTTCTGCCAGTGCTGGCGGTGGACTATCTCAACGAAACTGCCCCACCCGGCCCGATGTTCAACAGTTACAACTGGGGCGGCTACCTGCTGTTCGCCCGGCCTGATGAGCCGGCGTTTGTGGATGGCCGCACCGATTTATACGGTGACACCTTCCTGACGAATGATTACCTCAACACGGCCACCGGGCGGGACGGCTGGCGCGAAACGCTCGATTCCTACGGTATCCGGCTGGTGATGGTCGAGGCGGACAGTGGGTTGGCGCGGGCACTGCGGGATGAGCCGGGTTGGTCGCTGGATTACGAGGACGAACAGGCGGTGGTGTTCACGCGGGAAGCTGTGGAATGAAAACTCACAATTCCTTCTCTTACCCCTCCCCAGCCCTCCATCGAGGGGACGTAGGTCTCCCGTCTCAGTCGCCCGAAAACAGGGAGGGAGCCGATCTAGCAGGGCAAACAAGTCTCCCCTGCTGGCGGGGGAGATTTAGAGGGGGTGAATTATACAACCGCCCTACCAGGGAATTATTGCTACAGGGGCGATACGATGAAAAATAACACCTCCCCCCTCACCATCACCGGGCTGCTAGGCGATTTCCGGCTGCTGGTGATTCTGTTCGTGGCGTTCCGGCTGATGCTGATGATGACGCACCAACCGCTGCTGACCCCGGCGGGCGAACGCGGTATCACCGTCGGTGGCGACTACCAGACGTACTATCACATCGCGGCGCTGTCGGACACATTGGGGACGCCGTTCGCCGACTGGTGGAGCGAGTTCCCGCCGGTCTGGTCGTTCCTGACGGTGGGCATCTACCAGATACAGCGGGATTATGCCGGGTTCGCGCTGGTGTTGGGGCTGCTGCTGCTGGCGTTCGACACCGGCAACCTGATTTTGATTCGCAAGATCGGGGCGCGGCTGCACGGGGCGAATACCGGGTTGGCGCTGGCGTGGGTCTATGCGCTGCTGGTCGCGCCGCTGGTGTTCACCTTCTGGACATTCGAGGGGATGGTGGCCTTCTGGCTACTGCTGGGCGTGTGGTGGCTGCTGGAAGGGCATGAAACCCGTTCGGCGGTGGCGGCGGCAGTGGGGGCGCTGACGAAATTCACCCCGGCGCTGATCCTGGGCGCGGTGTGGCGCTTCCGCAGCACCCGACAGGCGGGGCGCTATACGGCGGTGCTGGTTGGGCTGTTCGCGCTGGTCTATCTGCCCCTATTCGCGGGGAATGCGAGTATGACGCTGCCTTCCCTGACGGCGCAGTTCAACAAAGCGTCGTATCAAACCGTGTGGGCGCTGCTGGATGGCAACTATCGCACCGGCAATTTTGGCCCGCTGGAAGACCGGGGCGATCCGGCGCTGGCAGGCGTCACCCAGGGAAACCCGGCGGTGATTCCCGGTTGGCTGCGGTTGGGCGTGGCGGCGGGTATTGGCGTGTTCGTGTTTCTGCGGGCGCGGCGACTGGATGACAAGGGGCTGGTGGCGTTTGTGGCGATCACGCTGCTGATTTTCTACATCCAGGCGCAGGGCTGGAGTCCGCAGTGGTTAGCGCAGATTATCCCGCTGCTGCTGCTGTGCTTTCCCACGCGGGACGGTGTGTTGGTGGCAGTCATGCTGAGTCTGGTGACGTTTGCCGAATACCCGTTCCTGTTTATCCGCACCGGGGATACCGGCGGGAGGATTACCGAGTCGCTGGTCGTGCCCTTCGCGCTGCTGGTCGTAGCCCGAACCGCGCTGCTGGTGGGTATCTGCGTGGCGCTCTATCAGCGGTTACGGCAGGAGCCGGTGGAGTAAGATGAGCTGTGCTATAATCGCTAAACACCTGTTCGAAAGGTTTATGCGCTTTCCGCTAGGTGTTAGCCCCAAGTGATATGGTTCTTGGGTAGTCAAACTCTATTGAACACAAGTTGAAGAGGTTTTTGATCTGATTGGTGAAGGAGGGGATTTATGTTGAATCAATTGTCTCGCGTGATTTCTATGTTCTTGATATTAGTTGTTGGTCTGACAATAACAGGTTACTTTGTCCTGGCCCAGGATGAGAGCCTTGATACATATGTTGTATTCAACCATGTTGATATGAGTAACCCACGCACATCGGGCATATACACCGTGAATGTGAACGGAAGTAACGGGCCGCTTCAACTTACGAATGACCAACTCGAGACTTCGAATCATACCTTCGTGCACAGTCCTGATAACAACTCTATATACTATACGGGCCAGATGTCAGGGGTTATACATGCTTACCTAGATGGATCTGATCCAGTTGTAATGAGCCAGCCTAATACCCGATCAGGTCGGGGGAGATACGTGATAAGCCCAAATGGTCAGAATGTTGTGCTGAGGGGAAGCACTTTTACTGCCGGGTCAATGAACATATTAATTACGACCTCTTCAGATACCGGAGCGGGGACAATTATCTATGAAGGTAGTGGAATTCTGGAGAACTTTGAAGTTACTCCCGATAGCAATTACGTGATTTTTCAAGATTCAGACGGTCATGGTGGTTATAATCTATTCCAAATACCCATTATGGGCGGTGAGGCGCTTCAGCTAAATCCGAGATTAGCCGCCGGGGGAAGTGTGGTCGGATTTGTACTAAGCCCCACAGGAGAAGAAGTTGTATATGTGGCTGACCAGAACTTCGATGACGTGTTTGAGTTTTTTGCCGTCTCTATTCAAGGTGGTGAGGCAATACCGCTATCTTCCGGGATTGATCTCGGAAATCGTTATATCCCAAAACGTTTTCAAATCACTCCCGATGGACAGCATGTCATATTTAATGGCAATCTTGAGGGACGGCGCCATCTATTTAGTGTGCCTATCTCGGGCGGTGAGGCAGTTCAACTCAGTGAAGGAATACCCGCACGTGTGACCCGCTTTCATATCACATCCGATAGTCAACGCGTTGTCTTTGTAGGTAACCAAGGAGACTTATATTCTGCGTCAGTGATTGGTGGCGATACCATACTCCTTGCTGAAGTCAATGATATAGAGGGATTTTCAATCGCGCCTGACAATTCAAGAGTACTCTATATGATACCACTTCCCGGATACTCACATGCCATTAACATTGTTGATATCAATGGCGGCGAGCCCATCCAATTAACACCTGATAACCTTCGCCCACTTAGCGATTCGCTACCATACAGTGAAGAAAAACGGTGGGCACAACCCATTGCAGTAATCAGCCCGGATAGCCGCTTCCTTGTGTTTGCAGCCGAAGATCAAAATAACATCCCAGGTGTCTATAGCGTTTCCCTAAACGGTGGTGACGTTGTACAACTCAATGATCGGCCTGGAAGTCGTGATTTCAATGTGTTTGTTACCATTACAGCCGATAGTCAATATGCCATATACATACTTGATCAGGAATTCGCGCGCGTCTCAGACATTTACAGTGTGCCAATTCAGGGTGGAGATGTAGTGCGCCTCACCACTGATGAGATTGTGTCGACGGGCAGCAACGCAACTGCTATAGCATTAGTTCCGCAAGGAAACACATGGATACCGCTCATTTGTAATGATACCGCATTGCCGTATTGTTAGGCATTTATCGCCGGACTTGATTGGGTAAAGCAAGTAGGCTTTGAATCTACTCATGTGTACAGATAAGCAAAGTGCCCGAGAGAGTCTGAAATCAGCCCAAAAGCCGCCTAGCGCGGCTTATTTGCTGGTTAGCCCAAGTTGATACTAGCCTTTAGCCAGCGCCCGCTTGGTCTGCTGCTTTTTCTTTGGCGTATACATCGCACTCTATAAGCGGTTGCGGCAGGAGCCAGTAAAATGAAGCCACAATCAGGAAACAGGAGATTCGCGGAATATGCAGCGATACATTTTCACCTGCGATGACTGCGGCTTGTCCGAAGGGATCAACCGCGCGGCGCTCGACCTGTACGAGCAAGGCATCCCGGTTCAGGCCAGCGTCATGGCAAATTTTCCTGCTGCGCCCCATGCTGTCGAGCTTTTCAACAAACACGCCATCCCAACTGGCGTTCATCTGAATCTGACAGATGGTTTCCCACTGACCGGCACGCACCCATCCGGTGGTTATCTCCGTGCAGACGGCCAGTTCCGCTCTCGAAAGAGCCTGTTTATGCGGGGTTTCCGGGCGAATCGTGCTTTCAGGGAGTGGGTTCAGGCCGAACTGTTGGCGCAGGTTGAAACGTTGGTGGGGATGGGGCTTACTCCCGACCACCTGACGACCCACATGCACTTTCACATTTTGCCCGCACTGCGCGCGGCGGTTTATCACCTGGCGGGGCGGTTTTCCGTGACCAGGGTTCGGGCGCACCGCCTGCAATCCACCGTATTACCGTTCAATCCCTTTTTACAGTGGAAATCTCACACCAATTCTGCGCCGTCAGGCGTGTTTGTGCCGGACTATATCGTCCTTTTACGGTACTGGCAGTCCTATCCACCGGAAAAGCTCGTTTCCCTACTCAACCGCCTGGATGGGGTGATTGAAATCGTGGTGCATCCCGGCACGCCGGAGGATGACACGTTCCCGGCGGGACTATCCTATGGCCCACAGCCCCGCTTCGCGGAATGGCAGTATTTTCAACTGTTGGTGGCGCTGCTGGATTTGTAGTCTGACAAAGACGAAACTTTCTGCCCGCCGCTGCGTATTGTCTGGTATAGGTTCATGGAGTGACTAAACACGAGAAAGGCAGAGTCATGCGTAATTTTGCGATCCGGGTCATCATTAATGCGGTTGCTATCGCCATCACAGCATCGCTGCTGAACGGCGTGCATGTGGCGAACAATGACATCGGCACGCTGCTCATCATCGGGGTGGTGTTTGGGGTGGTGAATGCCATTATCAGACCGATTCTGATCTTCCTTACCTGCCCGGCGGTGATCGTGTCACTAGGCTTGTTCCTGCTGGTCATTAACGGCCTGATGCTGATGCTGACCGCCAGCCTGATTCCGGCCCGGCTGCAAATTGACGGGTTCGGCTGGGCGGTTCTCGCCGGGATCGTCATGGGTATCCTCGGCATGATTATGGAAAGCATCCTGAAGCCGGAAGACAAGGACAAAGACAAGCGCAAACGCAACCCGAACGTCATCACGATTGACCGGCATTAAACCGCAACACCAGGGGGATTGTAGAGGAGCGCCAATGTGCGCTCCTGCTGCGCCCTGTAAATGATCTTGTTCGTGTCCCGTCGGCGGGACTTTTTGTGTATTTCTCCGGTTTCCGGCGTTTACTCAGGGCACTGGATTCAGCATTTTTAATTGCGACTTTCGAATGTTTCAAACTGGGGTTTGGCAGTATAATAATGGGCAATCCAGGCGAAATCCTGATGATTGTCCCAGACAACAGGGAGTTTGGATTATTTTGCAGGTTATCTGCTTCAATCATATTTCATGAGGAGTGGTTATGTCACCCAATACGCGATTCCACCATTCTGCCGGGCCGGAAGACTTCGAGGACGAAGACGACTTTGACGACGACGATTACGATGACGACGGCTACTATGATGATTACGATGACGACGGCTATGACGATGATGATGATTACGATGACGACGACGATTAACCTCCCCTAGAAGCTATTACCTCGTTGGAAGATGCCGGAATCACCTGATTCCGGCGTTGCGTTTTTTCATTTTTTTCACACTCTAATATGCAAATCCCCCTATAATGAAAGCTATAGTTCTATTTCGTCAAGCCAAGAGGGAGATACTCATGCGATTGATGGGGCGTTATTTTGGGGCGCTGCTGGTCGTGCTGGCGTTCGGTATCAGCACGGCGGCAGCACAGAGCACTGCGGTACAGGAATTCTTTGGGAATGTCAGCCCAGAAACCGAATATGCTTTTTTTGATCTTTATGGGATGCACGCCGGGGACACCCTGTACGTCTACGCAGCGTCATTTGAAATTGATACGATGATTCTGCTGGGGAATATTGACTTTAGTGAGGAGCTCGCCCGCAACGATGACATCAGTTCGAATGACATCAACTCCGCTTTAGAATACACCTTCCCCGCCGATGGCGATTACAGCGTGGCGATTACCGACTGCTGCCGCAGTGATGTCAGTGGTTCGTTTCGTGTGGTTCTGGGCTTGAATACCCCCAATGTGCTGACCGATACGGCTTTTCCCAACGGCGTGGCGTTTGCGAGCTATATTAACCCGATTGCGGCCACGCCCACCCCGGTTATCACAGGTGACGCCGAGGTTCAGACCTTTACCGGCAGCGTGAATGCCGATTCGCCCTACGCTTATTATGATCTGTTTGGGGCGCTCGGCGGCGATACGATATACATCTATGCCGGTTCAGAAGAAATCGACTCGTATCTCGTCGTCTGTGACATTGATTGCACCGAAGTCTACGCGGAAGATGATGACAGCGGTGGGAATTACAACGCGGCGTTATCCTACACCTTCCCCACCGACGGCGATTACAGTATCGCCGTGCTGGACTGCTGCGACGAAAGCGCATCCGGCACTTTTGAGTTGCAGATTGGGTATAACGCGCCTGCCATCCTCAACGGCGGCGGGGCTGATACCGGGGCGCAGATCGCTACCCCCTACAACCCCGCACCAGCAACTACCGTTTCCGGCAATTTCGGCGCGGCTGACCGACAGGTACAGGAATTTACCGGCGCAGTCAGCCCGGAAACCGAGTACAACTTCTATGATCTCTATGGGATGCGAGCCGGGCAAGTCCTTTATATTTACGCCGAATCGAACGAGTTCGACACGATGATTGTGGTCGGGGATATTGACTTCAACCAGGAACTCGCCCGAAATGACGATATTGCCGAAGGGTCCAATGTCAACTCCGCGCTGGAATTCGTCATCCCGGCGGACGGCGACTACAGTATCGCCATCACCGACTGCTGCCGCAGTGATGTCAGCGGTAGTTTCCGTATGGTGATCGGCCTCAACGCACCGGATGTCCTGGGCGGCACGGCACGGGATAATGGCGCGGAGATTGCCCGCGTTTACACCGGGCAGGAAGTCACCGTCGGTGATTATGACCGGACTCCCGCCGCCTCCTGTGACCAGTTGACGGCGCAGGAACGCCCGCAATTGAGCGGGCCGGAATTTACCCAGGAATCGCCCAACTTTATCATCCACTATACGACTTCGGGACAGGATCGGGTCACTGACGAATTCGTCGGCGCGGTGAAAACCACGATGGAGCAGGTCTTACAGATCGAAACCCAGCAAATGGGCTGGCCGCTGCCGCCCTCGGACTGTGGCGAAGGCGGCGACACCCGTTTTGATGTCTACCTGATGGAAACCCTGTCCGAAGGCGTCATGGGCTTTGCCCAGCCCGGCGGTGTGATCGGGGATAACCCGAATTCGGCCCATCAGGAAACCTGGGCGGCCTACAGCTTCCTGGTGCTGGATAACGACTTCAACGGCCACCCCACCCCGCGCCCGGCGATGCGTGTCACGGCAGCGCACGAGTTTCATCACGGTATCCAGTTTGGGTATGACCTGAACGACGCCGTGAACTGGGTCTATGAGGCGACCTCCACCTGGATGGAAACCCAGACTTTCACGCAGGATGAGGACGCGACACCCTACGTAGTAGACCTGTTCGAGTATCCCGACCTATGCATCGGCGCAACGCCGGACAACCCGGACTATAGCAACCGCATTTATGCCGAATGGCTGTTGATTGATAACATCGCCCGCGATTACGGGGCAGAATCCATCAAGCAGATGTGGGTGGACTTCGCAGATTACGAGGGGATGGATGCCTTTTATCTCTTCCTCAGCCAACTTGGCACCACACCACAGGATGTGGCGCTGCGCTATGCGATTCGCAATCTGCTGATGGACTATAACCTGGCAGGTAAATTCCGGGGGCGGGTGCGGCTGGAAGGTAAAATCAACTCGTTCGGCGTGACCACGCCCCGCTACTCTGGCGTGGAAGAACTGGGCGCGGACTACCTCCAGATTAATGTCCCCGGCACATATACCTTCACGATTGACCAACCAAACCTGAAACTGGTTGCGGTTGGCATTAATCAGGCCAGCGGCAGTGCGCAGGCGTTTGATCTGGGGATGAGTGGTACAGTGGATACTACGTCCTTCTCATCGGCCTATCTGATTATTTTCAACACCAACCAGCACAGTGACCCAGACAACTGCACGATGACGAACTGGACGCTCACGGTTGCCAACGGTAAAGGACAGCCGACTGCTGCACCGATGCCTGAAGTCTTCAACGCCAGTCATTTTGTACCGGGTGGATAGCATCTCAACATAAATAACTGTCAGAAATCCGGTTGCAGACACTACCTATGGTCTGCAACCGGATTACTTGCCACACTCCCCTACCCCTCATCTTCCGCCAGCAGCACCGAAAGATCGGCCTCGACATCCTGCGGACGGCGTTCCACATAGTGTTTCCACAGGTAATTCATGATCGTGGCCGGGTCGCGTTCCAACCCCTGCCCGGCGAAGTACTGGCAGATGCGCTCGATATCGCGTTGCAGAATCATGTAGGCGTTGCTGTTGCTGTGGCAGCCCGTCACCTGCGGGAAGTCAATCAACGTGATTGCCCCTTCCCAGTACAGGATGTTGTAGGCCGACAAATCCCCATGAATTAGCCCGTGTTGCAGCATGATTTCCACATTCCGCAGCACTTCCGTAAACAGTGGGGCGAGTTCGTCCGCTTCCAGCCGCACCTGATGCAGAATTGGCGCGGCGATTTGTTCATCACCGTAATAGGTCATCAGAATCGCGTTTTCACTGGCGCTGACCGGCCTGGGTACGGCGGCTCCGGCCTCGTATAACTGCTGCAAGGTCGTGAACTCGTACATCAGCCACGAGGTATGCGCCACCTGCGAGCCGAACGCGGTTTTCTTCTTCAACGCCCGGTGGGTGCGACGATCCCGTTCGATCACCTCATGCCCCTCAGCGGAAAGCACGCCCCGGCCTTCACGATACAGGCCGTCATTCCGCAGTTGGCGGAACATGCGTGGGCGGTACACTTTAGCGGCCAGCAGCGGTTCGGCGTTACCGTTATCCAAAATCGCGGCGCAGCGGTAGACACTGGCTTCTTTGCCCCCCTTCACGAGCGCCAGCACGTCATGAATGAAGTGCAGTTCATAGAAGGGACGCAGCGAATTCAGCAACCAGCCTTCCTCATAGCGAGAGGGCTGGTAGGTCGTGTTGAAGCCCCCTTCCAGTTCGGCAGTTTCGTCCGCAAGTTCGTCAACAATCTCGTGAACGGCCTTCTTCGGCGTGTGGGTGAGCCTCGGCTTCCGTTTGCGACGGGCCTGGCGGTCTGTATGGAGCGGATTGAACTGGTCTTCGTATTGTTCGTATTCGTCTGTAACCGAATGGTTGTAATGCAAGGTTGGTATCCCTCTGAATCTTCAGGTTTGCGTTGTATGGCATAGTCATCATAGTGATGGATGGCATCAGTATTGCAGGGGGATCAATCTGGCGGGATTCGGAATCAAACAGCCGCCCGGCAAACACCACTGCAACACCCAAACAGGTGCGCGGTGTACGCCTGCGACGGCTGGAAAGACTGAAGGAAAAACGCGGCTGAAGACCTCAGCGCGTGCGGATTAAAAAGCAGTCTGACAATTCAACTGTAGCTACAGGAATGATGCAGGCGGCTCTTAAGCGTTCCAGCAGGCAGGCGCACACGGAACAACAAGGGCTAAACCATTCACTTGTGTCATATACTCACTGCCTCCTGAACTCAATCAATGCTGTGAAACACTATAACAAACCTCTTGCCCACTGTCAAGCTGTTGCGCCCCGCTTTGCGCCGCTCTGACCCTTTCTAACAGTGGAATAGCAAAAGAAGCTGTTCCACTGGGACTGTCACTGGCTGTCCGCCAAAAACGCTCTACAATAGGACAAATCGTAGACTCGTATGGTACGCTTACCGCTGATTGCTGACCACCATAAATCGTTTTTTCAGGGAATGGATGTTGTGAACATTCTCCATCTCACCCCCTACTATACCCCGGCGTATGCGTTTGGCGGCGTGGTGCGTTCTGTTGAGGGCATGACCCAGGCCTTAGCGGAGCGCGGGCATATCGTCACCGTGCTGACGACGGACGCGCTTGACCAGACCCACCGTTATACCGGCCTGATGCAGGAGGTCATAAACGGCGTGCGAGTCGTGCGCGTGCCGAATCTCTCCCCCTGGCTGCGCGGGAAGCTGAACCTTTCGACACCGAATGGGATGGATGCAATTGCCCGCGACCTGCTGGCCGAGGCAGACATCGTTCACTGCCATGAATTCCGCACAGTGGAAAATCTGCTGGTGACGCCCCTGGCGGCCAAGATGGGGATTCCGCTCATCCTCTCCCCACATGGCACGTTATCACTCACTACGGGACGGAGCCGCATGAAAGCGGCCTGGGATCGTCTGTTGAGTTCGGCGGTGGCGCTGCGCTTCGATCATGTCATTGGTCTGACGACGGCGGAGGTCGAAGCGGTACAGACGCTTTGGTCGCGTTTCGGACGGCGGCGTATCCCCGCCACATTCAGCGTCGTGCCAAACGGCGTGAATCCGGCGGCATACCGTGATCTACCAGGGCGAGGGACGTTCCGCGCCCAATATGGCCTGGGCGATGGGCCGGTATGCCTGTTTATGGCGCGGCTGCATCCCCGCAAAGGGGCGCATCTGCTAGCGGAGGCATTCCGCCAGGCGGACATACCCGGAGCGCGGTTGGTAATTGCCGGACCAGACGAGGGCGGGAGGGCATTGATTGAGCCGTTTGTGGATGAGCGCGTCATCCTGACCGGCTACCTGGGCGGCGAGTCACGGCTGGCGGCCTTTGCAGCAGCGGATGTTTTCGCGCTCCCGGCGGTGGGGGAAGGACTGCCAATGGTGGTGCTGGAGGCGCTGGCGGCGGGACTCCCGGCGATTGTCTCCCCGGAGTGTTACTTACCGGAAGTCGCACTATCCGGCGCGGGTCTTGAGGTCAGCCCGGATGTAGCGGCATTGGCGGGGGCACTGCGAATGGTATTATTAGAGCAGGAGCGGCGCGAGGCGATGCAGGCCGCTGCCCGGCAACTGGTCAACGAGCGGTTCACCTGGTCACAGATCGCGGCGCAACTGGAAACCGCCTACGACAGCACACAGGAAAAAAGGCAAACAACCACATAACCGTAAAAACACCAAAGGCCGGGCCTTAGCTGTTGGCCGCTGGCGCTTTAGCTGGTTAGCTTTTCAGACGATCTGATGACACAATTCTCTCGGTGCTTGGGCATTTTTGCCGTCCGGCGGATACCCATCCGGGCGTCTTTACGAATCTCGCTCTTCATTCGCCAGCGGACAAGGCCGGTCTTGTCCTTACGATCAAGAATGTCTTTTTATCTGGAAAAGTCTAAAATATTAGAGTGCAAACCAGCTAAGAGGCTAACACGCTAGAGGCCAGTGACCAGCGGCCAGCCAACTTATCATGACTTTATTGCAAGGAATATGGTTTATGGAGCGTATTTTTACCTATGGCACGCTGCAAGACCCGGTGATCCAGGAGGCAGTCCTGGGGCATACCATGCAGGGGCAGCCGGATTCGCTGTCAGGTTTTCGTATGTCCACGATTGGATTCGGACGCGAGACGTATCCCATTATTATCCCGGATTCGGTGGGGACAATCACAGGAATCGTGTACGAAGTCACCCCTGAGGAACTGGTTTTGCTCGACCATTATGAAACCAGCGTCTACCGCCGGATTCAAGTTACACTGGCAAGCGGGCTGGAATCCTGGGTGTATTGTCAGTAATCAAAAAGGCTTAACCGTATCCGGCTTAGGGGGTGTCCGGCTGGGGCTTTACGCAGATTACTTCTGCCAGGTTATGCCCGATAATCCGGTACTCACGCCCGATTTTAAGTTGAATCGGCCCGCTGAAGGGCGCTTTATGGATCACATGCAGGGATGTTCCCGGTGTCAGCCCCAGCGCCGCCATATATTCCAGCCGCTCCGACTCGCGGATACGCACACGGGTAATCGTGACTTCCTGTTCGAGCGCGGCATCAGTCAGCAGTATGTCGTAAATATCCGGCAGGTTGCCTTCGGCATCGGGTATTGGCTCACCGTGCGGGCAGGTCGTGGGATTCCCGGCCATCGTCAGCATCCGCTCGGTGACGCTTTCGCTCATACCCAGGCTCAACCGATCTGCTTCGCTGTGGACTTCATGCCAGCCAAACCCCATCACATTGACCAGGAAGGCCTCTGCGATCCGATGGCAGCGTAGTTTCTTCAACGCTTCCCGCGTCCCTTTAGCTGTCAGCCGGATACCTTGGTAGGGTTCGTGTTCCAGCAGACCGAGTTCGCGCAGCTTGGTCACCATGCGGTTGACCGCCGGGGCGCTCACATCCAGCAGATCCGCCAGCGCCGAGGTACTGACAAATCCATAGTTTGCAGGGTGACGGTCACTCAGGCGATAAATTTCTGCCAAATAATCCCGCATTTTGCGGCTGATTTCGCCGCTGTCTGTCTCTTCTGACAATGCTTTACCAGCCATGTTCCAACCGTGCGACCAGTCGTTCCGGCATATCAACATCACGCATCCGTTTCTGCACGGCGGAGATATCGTAGGGGACACGCCGGTGTTCCCAGATGTTGGTTTCCACATCCAGCAGAGCATAGGCCGCTTCCGGGTTGGCATCGCGAGGCTGTCCAACGCTGCCCGGATTGATAATCTGCCGCCGCCCATTCAACTGGCGCTGCTGGCGGTAGACCGGTGGCAGGGCTTCGGTATCGCCCTCATCGTTCAGCAGTTCGTAAATAACGGGTTGGTGAGTGTGGCCGACTAGACAATAAGGGGTTTCAAAATGAGGGAAGTTCAAAGCAGCGATCAGTGGTTCGAGAATGTACTCCCAGATGGGTTCGCGAGGACTGCCATGTGCCAGGGTATAGTCCCCGATCACAAAGGTAGTAGGCAGGGCTTCCAGGTAGGCGGTATTTTCCGGGGTGAGGGTGTCCCGTGTCCAGGTCACCGCCTTACGTGCATCCGGGTTGAACGTCCGAATATCCAACCGCCCTAACGCTGCCCAGTCATGATTACCCGCCAGACATAGATTCGGCAGTTCACGCAGCCGTTCGACGCACTCATTCGGGTCGGGGCCGTAGCCCACTACGTCACCTAAACACCAGACGTATTCCCATTGACCTTTTGCGTCTTCCAAAACCGTCTCAAACGCTGTGCGATTCGCATGAATATCGGAGATAACCAGTATACGCATAGAAATGCCCCTGTAGTTGTGTTTCTAGCCACCCTGCGCCATTAAAGAAACCGGGTCTGTTCGCCTACCGCTATACTACCCTAAAAAAGAGACACGAAAACACGCCCCTATCCAGTATAAAATAGGAACATCATGATAGGTATCTGTTGCACGGCGCACGTACAAATAAATGAACACTAAAATTTTACCTGGCCTGATAAATCGTTTTCTCTTAAGGGAAGTAAACCCTTGCGTGCAATAGTTCGATTGATGAAACGGATTTACCTGAAAAGCGATGTGCCCACTAAAATATACTTTGCATATTACCATGCTTTAGCGAGGGGTGCGAGTTTGATTCCCTTAATTAACCTGAAAAATTCGCCAAATCACACCCCCATTCGGTTTGGCAGGTGGGTATGGGTCACAGCGGTTCTGCTACTGGCCGGGTGCATCCTGCCTGAATCAACGCCACCCGCCACAAACAACGCCCTGGAAGCCTCACCGCCGAGCCCTACCTCGGCCTACCCCTGGCACGATGAAAACCAGGTAATGGCAGGGATTTGCTTCGAGGCCGCATTCGACGCCGCAGGTCAGGTTTTTGTGCTGCGTAGCGCCGAAGACCACATCCACTTTTATGAATTGGCCGATCAAAGCCGCCTGTGCCGCCATCCGGTCACACGCTATCCCTTCGACTTCAGTAGTGGCGACGTGCTGGCCGGGCTATGGAGCAAGGGTGAGGGTTGTACCGCCCGGTACGAGGTCGTCGCCTACAATCGTGACGACGCCGCGGACACATTCACGATTACGCTGCGGTTCATCACCGAGGGGGACTGTGCCTATGATCTGGTGAGTCCCTTTTGGGTCGGGCTGCCCGGGTTGGCGGGCTATGATATTCGCATCAACCTGGAAACCGGTGGATAATCTCTACTTCCTGGAGCGCCGGGGGCCGAACACGCTGCGTGACCCGCTGTAGTGCTGCACAGCCCGACGCCAACTATCGCCCTCTGCACCCATTTTTTCATTCACATGCTTAAAATCGTACTTACGCGCGAATTCCCGCAATTCGCCCCGCAGCCGCACCCAGATGTCCCGCTGAATATTGAGCAGGAGGCGGGCATGGGCCGCGTTACGAGCATCGCGCAACGTCATCTGGAAGTGTTGGCGGCACAATCCGTCCGACGCCCGGTAAGCGGATTCCAAACGATTATCATTGATGTGCTCCGTCAGGATACGGATATAGCGGGCTTCATGTTCATCCTGCGCAGCACAAATGATGCAGGGTTCGCCCGGTTCAAGGGCAGCGATAAGCGCATCGTTAGATGAAGTATTGTTCCACAAACGCCCCCACCCGCCCGACGAACTCCCCTCTTTTTCGGCCTGGTCGAGCGCCTTAAGTGTGGCATCCAGCACCGCCTCGTAGAGAATTGCGATTCCCAGGGCGTGGCTGAACGTTACCAGGAGATTCCCGTGTTCGCTGCACAACCCACGCCCAACACGAAACGCCGTTTGGGTCGGCGGATCGGTCACCCGTTCGTAGAGGATGTTATCAAGCTGGCGGTAAGCGTCCGCTTCCAACAGGTTACACACCGCACAGCCGGGCTTGGGGAATGTCTCCACCAGGTCGTAAAAACCAAACGATTTTTCCTGCATTCCAGTAATGATCTCTCTCGTTCCGGTAGACGGTCTTCACCACTATACTACTGCTCAACCGCCAGCGCCGCCAGCGTCCCGACGAAGATGCCCTTCACTTGCTATATCCTAATAAATGTTGCACAATAAATTGATGGGGAGTTAGATTACCCGTAATATTTTCAGGCAGGTAAATCCTATGCTTTCATCGTGCTTAAACCCCACCCTGCGCTGGTTCATTCTTATCCTCTATGTGCTTTTAGGGATTCTCTTTGCTGTCCGCACCCCTGACTGGCAAGCGCCTGACGAACCTGCCCACTATAACTATATTGCACAGGTCGCCACCAATGGCTGCTGCCCGACGATCCTGCCCGGTGACTGGGACTCGGCCTACCTGGATACCCTCAAAAGCGCCCGGTTTAACATCGAACTCCTGGGCAGCCTGTCCACCATCCAGTATGAAGACCACCAACCCCCGCTTTACTACTTGTTGGCCTCAGTGGTTTACCGGCTGACCAATGGGAGTTTGCTGGCGCTGCGGCTCTTCTCGGTGGTCATCGGCCTGGGAGTTGTGCTGTGTGCCGAAGCAGTTACCAGGGCAGTTGTACGGGAACGGCAGGCCGTTCCGCTTGGTGTGATGGCCTTCGTCGCCTTCCTGCCACAGCATATTGCCATGCTGTCGGCAGTCAATAATGACGGACTGGCGGAACTCATCGTTGGTCTGACGCTGCTGTTCACGGTGAGATACTTGCAAGGTGGCGCTACGGGAAATATCAAGCCCTGGCAGCTTGGCCTGCTGGTTGGCCTGGGGTTCGTCACCAAACTTTCAACCTATTTCATGGCCGGTGTGGTCGTCGTCGCGCTGCTGCTCCACTGGTGGGAAGCGGAAGAAATCCCCTCGACCCGCGATCTCAAACCGTATCATTGGCGGGCGCTCCTGCGTTCCCTGGCGGCATTCCTGATCCCCGCGCTGCTGTTAGGCAGCATCGTCTGGGTGGCGAATGTCAACACCTATGGCTTCCCGGATTTCTTCGGACAGCGCCAACATAACCTCGTGGTGGCTGACCAGCCACGCACGGCGGATCGAATCGCGGAAATCGGCCTGATGAGTTACCTGTCAGACGCCGTTGAAATCACCTTCAAGAGTTTCTGGGGGCTGTTCGGTTGGATGGGACTGCCCATGCAGAACTGGATTTACTATATACTCTTCGCCGTCACCTTCGCTTCCGTGACAGGCCTGCTGGGGGAATTGGTCATCATCCCCGATAAACAGCCGCGCCAGAAGGACAGCCCCGCCCAACGGGATGTGTGGCGCATCATCTGGCTGGCGGGTATCCTGGCAGTGCTGGCGTACTTCTACTACAACACCGAGTTTCTGCAACTGCAAGGCCGCTATATGTTCCCCGGCCTGATTCCAATCGCAATTGGCATGGTAATCGGCCTGCACACCTGGGGGATGATCCTCCTCAAATACGTGTTTTTCAGCCGCACTTCCCTGGTCGCTTATTTCCCGCTGGCGGTGTCACTGGCGCTCGCTCTGCTGGATTTCTATCTGATCTGGCGCGTCATCCCGCCGGGTCTAGCCCCTTAAAAACGGCAGAACCCATAACCGGAGATGATTATGGGTTCTGTCAGACAGTGGGGATAAAGCGGTGTTCTGCCATTCAGCCGGATGAGACTCCTGTGTAATTAGCCACCTGAAACACCTTTGTCGCGGTACATCGGAACGCCGAAATCCATGAAGTAGGCCCAACCCTCACCTGCCAGCATTTCGCGCTGTTCTTTGTCCAGTTTCACTGTGATTTGGTGACTGCCGGTTTTGAGGTCAATGGTGAGGACATCGCTTCCGTCATCGACCAGTTCCTCAAAGCAGCGCCGTTCGTAACCCATTGGGTACTTCAGAAACTGCCCCAGGCATCGCTCACAAAAGGCAAGGTGTGCAGGACAAACGTTACGGTTGATTTTGACCTTCATCGTTATACCCCTTCCCGATATTGACGATTTTTATGGATTTTTACGATTTTAATAAATCGTTCTAATTTCATTAACCCACTCTAGCTTCCCTGCGTAGAGTGACGAATGTCATGTGTTTACCAGAAAAATGTCAGGGGTTTTCGTGTTTTTATGGCGACTTGCGGATCACACCGCGATCCGACGACCAGGGCGCGTAAGGGGCCATCATGAGTTCTGCCAGTTGCAGCAGCACCGCATCATAGTTCACCCGCCACCCGGCATAATCCAACCAGGCCTGGTTAAGGTCAGCGACAACCGGCACACCGGATTCCGCCAATTCCGCGCAGGCCACGTCAAATTCTTCACGGAAGATGCTGATGGGGTCGGTGGGCAGCGGTTGGGGGTTATACGACAGTTCAAAGAAATCCGCGATATGGCGCAGCGCCAGATACCCCGCCCGGAGGCACAATTGAGGCTCCGGCGTGCGTGGCACATCGACAGCAGAACACATCAGCGCCGCTGCATCCAGCACCGCCCCGGCAGCCGTCACCCATGAGCGATCCGGCGCGGGCGAACGAAAGAAATTCACCGGCGCTAACGAGGTGTGGCTTTCGTCAATTTCAGCGAACCACAGTTCCCACTGCACCCACAATTCGGTCAGATAACGGAGTTCCCGAATACGGTGAGCGCGTACAATGAGGGTAACGGCGGAAGGCGGTGACCCGGCGCGGACTTCGAGCAGTGTGACCAGCGCCTCGCGGCGAGAGAACGCGGTGTACATGGTGGGCAGGTAGGCGATGAGCAGCGCCACCAGTCCCAACCCGATTGTGGCTTCCGAGAAAGCCAGAACGGTTGTCCCCAACGTGTTCACCGGGGTAAAACCCAGCGTCAGCAGGGACGAACCACTGGTTGAAAAGGCGGCGTAGAAGTCATCTACACCCACCGCCCAAAACATGAGTGTATACCCGGCCAGCACGCCTACCAGCCAGACCACTGGCAATACCAGTAACGCCAGTGGCGCGAACAGGGCCATAATGCGATCCCGTTCTTCGTATGTCTGGGCTTTGCGCGTCCGCAGCCAGAACAGGCGCAGCACCGCCAGAAAGGTCACGCGCGTGAGCCACACATTATCCCCGCGCGGCAGCACAAACGAACGCACGGCGCTTACCAGCACATAACCCACCAGCAGCAGCCCGGCGATAAATGTCAGAATATGCAGAACAACCGCCATGATGATGTTCGCGTCCACTGCGCCTCACCTATTCTATTTATGTTGATTCGACTGATGTTGTGTCCAGCGCTGCCACAGTGCTCCCAGGGTGTCCTCTAAACGCTGCTCAAAGACCGGCCCCAGTGTCGTCGTCACATCGTCATGATTGTGAAACACGGCATACGGCACGCGATGCCCGCGAATATCAACCATCTCCGGGTTCTCAGCCGTGACTTCCGCCCAATCTACTGCTTTGTACATGCGTTCCAGTTTGGAGTCGGGCAGGCCATGTTCCAGGATACTATCCGGTTTATCCGGGTTAAAGCGCCGCCGGTTCTTCCGAAGCGATTCCTCGAACGGCACATCAATGTACAGGATTGCGCCATTGTCCAGAATGGTGTCACTCAGATGGGGATATGCATCCCGGTAGCCGCCGTGTTCGCTCCCGCGTGAAAACTCGATCAAGATGGTATGCGTCTGGTGTAAATCGGGGTCATTCCTAACCAGCTTGGCATATTCCAGGCTCAGGCGCTCGATCAGCAAATGCCACATTTCAACTGACAGGAAGTAACTATCCGGCGTGCTGTGCAGGCGGGGCAGGTCGAAACGGTTTTGCAGGAGATCATCTTCTTCAAACCACGTCCACAGCATGGGGAAATCATCTACCTCGTGCATCTGCCCGATATGAAAACGGGAGCGGCGCACGTCATCCGGGAGTTTACGCAAATAGTCCAGCAGTTCGCTTTTACCGGCTGCCGGGCGGCCATTCAGGATGATGATCGGGAAAATTGATTCGGTCATGATACGATTGCCTCTTTTAGCTCAATAAACATGAGTGTCATTGTAGCTTCTTCAGACATTTTTCGGTATACATCCCCAAAATCTAAATTCAATGAAAGGCCTACTTGCTGCATAATAGAAGTATCGTTAAACAGATAGGCGGGATGTCGTGCCAAACTGGGCGGAATATTTTTTTGAGCAGGGCTTGACCTGGTGGGAACAAGACGAGTTGGATATTGCTATCACCTGTTTTGCTCAGGCAATTCAATATGATCCGCATTATCTGGATGCGTTCCTCAACCGGGGAGCGGCAAATCAATTTCGTGGAGATTATGTCGGTGCTATCAGCGACTATACCGATGCACTGCGCCTCAGACCAGCTCAACATATCCTGCCCTGGCTTTTCCACATGCGCGGGATGTCTTACGAGGCGCTCGGCCACCATAATACGGCGCTGACTGATTATGACACCGCGATTCAAAAAGATGCCGCTTATGTGGATGCCTACCGCAGTCGTGGTTATGTGCGCGGTCAAATGGGTGACCTGGAGGGGGCAACAGCCGATCTAACGGAGGTATTGCGGCATTTCCCCGATGATCCGAATCTCTATAATGAGCGTGGGAATCTGCACGCCGACCAGGGATTGATGGATGAGGCCATCGCCGACTACTCGCAGGCTCTTCGCTGCAATCCACAGGATGATTACGCCTTATACAATCGGGGTATTACCTATGCTTTCCAGAACAAGTTGCAGGAGGCGATTGCAGACTATACGCGCGTCATCGAACTCGTACCCGACCTCGCCGTCGCTTACAACAATCGGGGCAACGCTTACCACCGTCTGGGTGATATAGCGCACGCGATGGCGGATTACAGCCAGGCAATCCAATTCGATCCGAATTTCTCCCTGGCATATCGTAACCGAGCGGATATCCGCCAGCAGATTAATGACATCCCTGGCGCGATTGACGACTACCGGAAAGCCACGTACCTGAGTTATAACGAACAGAAATAGAGTCACACAATCTGACGATTGCCCCACGCTGACCATCCAGCGCCGAACGCAACATGATATTCCCTCGTATAATAGATAGTGAACATAACGATCCGCATTAAACCAAATCCTAACCTAAAATCGAGGTCTAACCCTGCAATGTCGCCCAATCGCTATTCCAGTAGCCCGGCACAGCGGACTCAACCGGTTCGCGTCCGCCAACGGGCTGCCGTCCCGCACCCGATGATGCCACCCCAACGACGCCCGGCGAACGCTGCCCCCCGGCCCCAAGTGTCCCCTGGAGCGCGTCGCCTGCCACCCCGCGCGCGGTCTACCCGTAAGCAGGGGATCAACTGGTGGATTGCCGCCCCGGTGATTGGCGTGGTGGTGATGATGATTGCGACAATAGGCGCGGCCCTGTTGGGGCTGCTGCTGGTCTATGCCGGTGGGATTCTGCCGGGCGTCCATGCCGCCGGAGTCGCGGTGGGCGGGATGTCCCAGGCCGAAGCCGTTACCGCGCTGGAATCCCAGTGGGACACGATTACGATACGTGATGGCGAGCGCACCTGGGCGTTTAATCCCGGTATGTTCGGCATTACACTGGACGCACAGGCCACTGCCAAGGTCGCCTATGACCAGGGACGGGGGCAGTTCAGTACGGCGCTGCGCGGGATTTTTGGGCAGGTGGACGTGCCTCCGGTCATCCATGTAGATGAAAGCACCGCCGAGGCCAATCTGCGTGAGTTCGCCGGGACATTCGAGCAAGCGCCGGTGAACGCCGGGGTGCGCCTGGTCGCTGGCCGGGTGGAAGCGACAGAGCCGATTAACGGGCGCGTGCTGGATGTGAGCGCGACAGTCGCCCAACTGCGCCAGGATGCCGGAGCAACACTGGCAAAGGGTGAACTGACACTCGTGATGCAGACCGTTTCCCCCACCGTGACCGACGCGACACCGATGGTCGAGGCGGCCAGCCGCCTGTTGGCGAACCCGTTTGATGTGCGCATCTATGACCCGGTGACGGGCGACTCGGTCTACTGGTCACTGCCGCCGGAACAATGGAGCGCCTGGCTGACGGCGGATTCCGCCCCGGATTCACCGACGGGACTGGCGCTGACGGCCAGCCCTGCACCGGTTTACGACTACCTCACCGCGCAGGCCAGCGCGGTACTCGATGCGAGCCGGTATATCCACACCGATGAGGCAGTGGAGGCGGTGCAGGCGGCGGTGAGTGCCGGGCAGACCTCCGCGATGGTGCGCGTCTATCATCATGACGCCCAGCACACGGTCCAGGCGGGCGAGACGATCATCAGCATCGCCTGGAACTATGGTGTGCCGTACCCCTGGTTACAGGCATCCAATCCGGGCGTGGGGTCGCTCTATCCCGGCCAGCAGATCACGATTCCCTCAGCGGATAACTTCCTGGATTATGAACCTGTGCCGGATAAACGGATTGTGGTGAGCATCAGCCAACAGCACGTCTGGGTCTATGAAAACGGGGCGGTGAAATGGGATTGGGTCGCCAGTACGGGAATCAACGACAGCCCGACCTGGCCGGGAATCTACCAGATCATCTCGCACGAGCCGAACGCCTACGCCGGAAACTGGAACCTGTGGATGCCGTATTTCATGGGAGTCTACCGCCCGATACCGGGGGCGGATTTCACGAACGGGTTTCACGGCTTCCCGACGCGCGGGGGCGGGCAAATTCTATGGACGAGTAACCTGGGATCGAAAGTGACGTATGGCTGTATCATGTTGAGCGATACCAACGTGGCGCAGCTTTACAACTGGGCGGAAAACGGCGTGGTGGTGGAGATTCGGGCATAAGGGGCGGCTGCCTTTCTGTCACCCGCAGGCGTATATGCCATATCGCGGCCAACTCGGGTATAATGAAAAACATCATCCTGATGTAGAGAGAAACCCATGTCGAACCGAATGAATCCCCGTGAATTTGACCAACTGGTGAACCAGATCACCCAACAGGTAGTGGAGAAGCTGACCACTGGCGGGAGCGCCGCCCCGGGCGCGTCATCGCCCGGCAGTAGTTGCAACTGCCCGGATGGGCGCTGTGTGCGCGATTGCAGTGACCGGGTGAAGCAGGTGGTTGCCAATGGCGCGGGGCGCATCACCTCCAGCCTGGGCTATATCCCCCGCGATCTGAGCATCGCCCGGCTGATTGACCATACTCTGCTCAAGCCGGATGCCACCGCCGGGGAAATCCGCCAGTTGTGCAGCGAAGCGCGGGAGTATCATTTCGCGTCGGTGTGCATCAACAGCGCCTATGTGCCGCTGTGCGCCGACCTGTTGAAGGGCAGCGATGTGGCAGTGTGTACGGTGGTGGGCTTCCCGTTAGGCGCGTCCCCGGCGGAAGTGAAGGCCTATGAAGCGCAGCTTGCCATCCAGAACGGCGCGACGGAAGTGGACATGGTGCTGAACATCGGGGCGCTCAAGAGCAATGACATCAAGGCGCTGCACCACGACATTTCCACCGTTGTGAAAACCTGCCACGCGCATAACGTGATCTGCAAAGTGATTCTGGAAACGTCGAAGCTGACCGACGAGGAAAAAGTGGTCGCCTGCCAGGTAGCCAAGATGGCCGGGGCGAATTTCGTCAAGACCAGCACCGGGTTTGGTGGCGGCGGCGCGACGGTGAATGATATAGCGCTCATGCGCAAGGTGGTTGGGCCGGATATTGGCGTGAAGGCTTCCGGCGGCGTGCGCAACTACCAGGACGCCCAGGCGATGGTGAAAGCCGGGGCGACGCGCATCGGGGCCAGCGCGGGGGTGATGATCGCCAAAGCCGAACGCGGCGAGAAAGTGGACGGCGGCGGCAAGGGGTATTAGATGGAACAAACAACAAGCCCTGCCGTTTTTGTTTCTCATAAGACTGAAAATCGGGATTTAGCTGATAGAGTCATTGAGGCCATTCAAGAGGTAGGGCTAGATGTTTGGATAGCCCCAGAACATATACCACCCGGCGCAAAATGGAAACCCAAAATTGACGAGGCTATAGAAGAGTCAATCGCAATTGTTGTTATTCTCACAAAGGAATCACTACAGTCACAATGGGTGACATATGAGTGGGTTTACGCTTTGCTTCTTGATAAACCAATCTTCCCACTCAAATTTGAAGAAGCTGAAATACATGAAAAACTGCTAGAGTTTCAAACTCTGGACTTTACCCAGCGCAAAAACCGGGAAAAGGAACTGGAGAAATTACAAAGTGAACTCACTAAATTACGCAGCGGTCAGTCTATACCTATCCCCCGAAATGCCCCTCGAATAGTGCAAGGTTCAATCCGTGATTTAGATGATAAAGACATTGAAATAAGAACATCAGCAATCAGAAATCTCGCCCAGAACAGTCACGCGACTGCATTGGAAGCGTTGATAGCCGCTGCCCACAATCATTTACAGTTAGACGTGAGAGTTAAGTCCCCAATTGAGATAGTGAAAAATCATCCCGATAGTGCTGCTCAGATTATTTCCCCTCTTATTGAATCCCTTCAACACGCTGATAACGTGTTGGGAATTAGCAAAGAGACAGATTTAGTCAAAATGAAACTAGAAACCATTCTCACTCAGATAGGGATAGATGCTGTACCCTATCTGATTACAACATGGTGTGATAATGAAAACACAGCTATTGGAGATAGATCACAAAGGATTCTCTTAAACATAGGAAATCCCACAATACCCACTATGATCGAATTATTGAAAAATGACATCAATGCTTATACAAGAAGGCGTGTAATTTGGTTTTTTGAGAGAATGTTGGAATTGGAAAAGGTCAATGTCAATGTGATAATCCACGCTCTGATAGCCGCTTTGAATGATAGTGATGCATTCATCCGTTACTATGCTTCAAGGATTTTGGGGGATAGAAAAATCACAGACGCAATTCCCTATCTCATAAAGATGCTAACTGATTCAGATATTCCAAATGATGACAACTTACCTGTGGCTTATCATGTCGCCATGTATTTATTTCAATTTGATAGTGTTATTGCAGATGACGCTATCATTCCATTTTTTGTAGAAGAATTAGACAATACGGCATTCATTGGCAAGGGCAATAAATATCGAAGATGTGATAGGTCATTAAAACTACTACAAAGAATTTTGCAGAGAAAAGATCGACCAGACCTTAGGGCAGACCTCAAAAGACGAGGATTGCCTACCGAATTGTCAGACTGATAATCTACCGGGGCAATCAGGGGACGCAAGACACTGCGTCCCTGTTCATGCTCAGAAAAACCCTACGTCCGGTACTCCGCGTTGATCGAAACGTAATCGTGGCTCAGGTCACACGTCCAGACGGTGGCCGCGCCGTCCCCCGCGCCGCAGTCCAGCCAGGCCAGCACCGACGGCTGGCGGATAATCGCGCTGGCGTCTGCCTCCCGGTAGTCAGTGGGCATCCCGTTCGCAAACAGCAGCACCGACTCATCCATCCGTTCCAGCGACTCGCCGGGGATGAACCGCAGCGTCATGCGTTCCGGGTCGAGGGGGATTCCAGCCCGTCCGGCGGCGGCGATGATACGTCCCCAATTGGCATCGTTCCCGTAAAAAGCGGTTTTGACCAGCGCCGAAGTTGCAATCGTATGGGCAATATGGCGGGCGGATTCGGAATCCGGCGCACCGGTGATGTACAGGGTGATGAACTTGGTCACGCCTTCGCCATCGCGCACGATGTCCTGTGCCAATTGGCGGCTAACGGCCCGCACCGCGTCGGGGTACTGGCCGACTGGCGGCTCTACCGCGCCCGACTCGTTATTCACCAGCAGCAGCACGGTATCATTGGTACTCATGTCACCGTCTACCACAATCCGGTTAAACGTCTCGTCGGCAGCCGTCCGCAGCAGCGACCCTAACGCCCCGGCGTAAGGCGCGTTGGCGACCATCACACTCAGCATAGTTGCCATGTTGGGCGCAATCATCCCCGACCCTTTGGCAATTCCAGCGACGGTGTACGGCTTGCCGTTGGCGGCTTCCAGCGTGGCGGCAACCATCTTCGGGCGGGTATCGGTGGTCATGATGGCGCGGGCGGCGGCTTCCCAGTTGGAAGGGTCGAGCGCGTCCGTCGCCAGTTCAATCCCGCGCTTGATCTTGTCCATCGGGAGCTGTGTCCCAATCACGCCGGTAGACATCACCAGCACCTCGTCCTCGGCACAGTCGATGTGTTCCGCGACCCAACGCGCCGTCTGGTGGACGTTATCCATGCCCTGCTGCCCGGTACAGGCGTTGGCACAGCCCGAATTGACCGCCACCGCCCGGATACGACTCGCATTTCCGGCGATCAGCGCCATGTTATGGGTCACGGAAGCGGCTTTCACCTGATTGGTGGTGAATACCCCGGCAGCAGTGCCGGGTGAATCGCTCACGATAAGCGCAAAATCCAGATTGCCATTCTTCTTGATACCGGCACGCACCCCAGCGACACGAAATCCGGGGATGGAGGGAATAGTGGTTTGAATGTTTGGCATGATTACTCCTCGTAGGCGGCCAGCAGCGCCGTCAGTTTTTCAACCAACGTATCCACATGCCCTTTTTCCACGATCAGCGGCGGCACAAACCGGAGGACATGCGTCCCGGCGTTGACCAGAATCAGGCCGTTCTGATAGCCTGCTTCGACCAGCGGCGCGACTTCCACCGTGAGTTCAAGGCCGACCATCAGGCCGCGCCCGCGCACATCTTTAATGAGCGGGCTGTTGATCTCGGAAAGGCGTTCGACCAGGTAATCGCCCACTTCCCGTACATGCGCCAGAAACGCCGGTTGGCTGATCCGGTCGAGGACAACGTTCGCCACGCTCGTCACCAGCGGGCCACCGGCAAAGGTCGTGCCGTGTTCGCCGGGGTGCATGGCACTGGCAACCGCTTCGGTCAGCAGAATCGCGCCGATGGGCAAGCCGCCCGCCAGCGGCTTCGCTAAAGTCATGATGTCGGGCGTGACGCCGCTGAACTCGTGCGCCCACAATGTCCCGGTACGTCCCACGCCGCACTGAATCTCGTCAAAGATCAGCAGCGCTTCGTGCTGGTCGCATAGTTCGCGCAGGCCGCGCAGAAATTCGGTGGTGGCAGGGTGGATACCGCCCTCGCCCTGTACCGGCTCGATAATCACGGCAGCGGTATTCTGGTCAATCGCGGCGCGGGCGCTTTCCAGGTTGTTGTACTCGGCCAGTTTCGCGCCCGGCATGAGCGGCTTGAACGGTTTCTGGTATTTATCGCGGGGCGTGAGGGCCAGCGCCCCCATGCTGCGTCCATGAAAGGCGTTCGTGAAGGTGACAATCTCAGTTTTATTCACCCGGCCATTTTCGTAGGCGACTTTACGAGCGAATTTGATCGCGCCTTCAACGGCCTCCGTCCCGCTGTTGCAGAAGAACACGCGATCCGCAAAGGAACGTTCGCACAGGTTTTTGGCGAGTACGGCCTGTGGCGCGGTGTGGTACAGGTTGCTGACATGGATCAACCCGGCAGCGGCATTCTGAATGGTCTCGGTCAGTTCCGGGTCGCCATAGCCCAGGGCATTGACGGCGATTCCGGCGACCCAATCCAGGTAGGCGTTGCCCTCGGTGTCATAAAGCGTGACGCCCGCGCCGTGTGACAGCACAAACGGGGCGCGTTTGTAGGTTTGAACTACATGGTCGGCTTCATACTGCATAATCGGGTCGGTTGGGGGTATGGGTGCTGTCATGGGCTGAATCCTCACGCACATCTCTTAGTTCTTATCGGATTGACTTATTCCACGAGGAATGTTTTGCAGATAGTTTACGCATTCACGGCGGAAAAGATAGTGCCGTGTGGGGAATTGTGGTACGGAACGGCACAATAAGCGGGATTTGAATGAGGGATGTGCATAAATCCATGATAGATGGAAATTGCCTCTACCCGGCACACCATCATCATGACGATAGTCATCCCTCGTTCGGCTTCAATACCCGCAGCGGTTACGGTCACTGTTTCCGCTGCGGCTCCATTCTCTTGAGAGACATCTGCACCCCACCGACTACGGTGGGTTATTTGTTTGACCAAGATAGGGAAAATAATAACCGACTAATCTAGTCGGCACGCCTGACATAGAGGGAGGTGTTGGTAAACTCATGTCCCTCCGGGGTTTTGCCAGATTGTTTCACCGTCATTTGATCTCCATCATCCGAAAGGATACGGGTTGCATAGGCCACAACGACATCCCCTTTTCTGGCGTCCGAGTCGAGTTGGCGATCACTAACCCGGGTCATCGACATACTGTCTACGCCTGTTGCCGGATCAGTCGGATAGAGTTGTCCATCCGGGATGCTATCATAGGCCATCTCCATATCCTGCCCGGCTGCGGTTCGCCATTTCATAGTGATCTTATATCCGATTCCCGACTGGGCAATGACATATAACCCTGACTGCGGTGGCTCTCCTTTCTCATACTTGTTGTGCTCTGGCAACATCTCCCACGTGCCAAGAAAGCGATCTGTCATTCACAACTCCTCAACTTTGCTCTGAACGTTTGCTGAACTACCACTACCCGCATTACGAGTTCGCCGAATGGCAAAACGTAAGTTGGTTTTGTAGACGATTTTGCCGTTCAGTCTGCTCGTCTATATCTAAACAAAGGATAAGTCATGTCTGAGGAAAAGAGCAAGAAGAACAAAGCACTCCCCACCATCATCACCCTGACAGTGCCCACACCGGACGATGGCGGCAACACACCGAAACGGGTGACGGTAACGCTGCTCATCCAGCGGGGCAACCTGGCGCATATTCGGTATTTCCACTACGTTGCAAACAAAAACTGCGGTAAATAGACTCAGTTTTTGCTATGACGAACCTTAATCAGGAAATTGGTAGTGAAGTTCATAGTGATGATCTTCTCCAAGCGTGAGATCGCCTGTGATTCCGATAAATTGATCTGTACCTGAATCAGGGACAATTTTATAAGTCAACTGTTGTTGACCACGGTTCATGATACCCAGTTGCAAGAAGACAAAGCTCCCGCGCCGACCATTGAGTTCGCCAGTGAAAACTTCAATTGCAACATAGCTGGCTGAATCCTCGCGACTGGTCATGACGCTGAGGAATTGTCCCTGACTATTGCCGATTAGTTCACCACTGAATACCTTATCAAAGCTGGCTTGTCCAATTTGCGGGATTTCGGTGTCGGCGGCATCTTTGAATTTCATGTCAATTTCGAACCTACCTACTGCGGTATTTTGCATTCTGCACTCCTATTATCGCTCATATCAACCTCCATAGAGTATTTCGCTTCGTGAAATACTCCAAAGGAGATTGTAGCACATTTGTTCAAATTAGAAACTGTGTTCTGGATTAATGAAAGCTATTCTCACGACCAACAAAAAGAACAAAATAACGTATCCAACTCCAACTATCATTACCCTGATACTGCCGACGCCCGAAGGCGCTGGCATCACACCGGAACGGGCAAGCGCAACCCTGCTGATTCAGCCTGGTGATCTGGCGCACGTCAGGCCGTTCCACTACAGTGGCTACCTGCCCGACGTGATGCCATCCGCACGGCGATTGAGGCACTGCAAGCGTTCCTCGCCAGTGTTGTATGAGGGATTGTGGTACGGAACAGCACAATAAGTGGGATTTGAATGCGGGGTGTGCTGGGCAAAGAAGCAGGAAGCCCAACTCTACGTTTGGATACGGCTCAGGATTTCATCCACGACACTGACAAGCGGTTGGGTTGCATCTATCATGGTGCCGTCCCTGGGGAGGTCTTCTTTGGTGGCATGTAAACGGAGGATAAGTTCCCGCTCACTCTGGCTCTTGCCCCAGTCATCATCCGCACGGTTGTCGAGCCGTTCATTGAGGGTCTTGACATCCACATCCAAGATGAAGACTTCATCAAACACGTCTATGAACTCATTGAAATTTCGAGAACCGCCACAGAAGAAAGTAACTTCGTCATCCTGATTGGCTGCCAACCGCCTTACTTTTTCAACATCCCAGAGATTACTGGCGTGTCTCATTTCGGGGGATGAAAAGGTGATGAGCCGCTCGCCAGTCGTCGGGTCGGTGTGTTGGCGCAGGTCGCGATCACTATTCAGGGCAGCATAACCGCGTCGACGCAACTCGTGGCATACCGAGGTTTTACCCGTGCCGGAGACTCCCTCAACCAGATAATTCCGCTTACCCATTGTCTTCACTTCTCGCGCAATTTTTCAGCAGCAAAAGACTCAGACAACTGACCACAGAAAGCTGCTACCCTCACCTCAGGAAGTTGCCTCCGGTGTGGGCGCAACCGGCCAGTTGAAGCGGCATTCGGCATCCCCGCCCCGCTCGACGGTGTCACAGCGGGCGATTTCGCGCCCTTCGTACAACACGGCAAAGGTGCTGATGACCGCGTCGGTGTCCGTTTCTTTACGCCAGAAGAACTTAGCCGGGGTGACCAGTTGTTCACTGTAATGGACTTTGCCATCACACTGTGGCGGCAGTTCAACCTGTTTGCCTGACCAGATAATCCGCACACACTGACCGGCTGGCACCATATCCTGGGTGATGCGGTAGCCGTTATAATCATCACCGCCGCTATCCGGGATACCCCGGACAAATTGCAATGCATTGACATTCAACGTATAGTCGCCACCGTTAATCATGGTGAAGGCTTCGGTGTTGTAGATCAGCGTGATAGACGCGCCACCCCCGCTCCCGCCCAGGCCGTTGAGTACGAAGAACGCACCACCGGCAACCACCGCCAGCAGTACGATCAACAGGAGGAAGCGAGGGATTCCGCCGGATTTTTCCTTTTTCTTGTCAGACTGTTTGGCCGACTTAGCTTTCTTTTGTTTTTTCGACTTACCTTCGTCTCCCTTGCTGGTGGGGGCAGTATCGCTCACAGCGGGGACTGCCTTTGCACTCGCATTCATGCTGCTGCTCGCCCAGCTTCGCCCATCATCCAGCAGACCGTAACCGCGCTTAATGGCGTTGACGAATTCCATCGCTGTCCGGTGGCGTTTTTCGGGTTCTTTGCTCAGGGCTTTAAGGAGTTCTTCCTCCACCACCTCGGGAATACTGCTATTCAGGGTACGCGGCGGCGGTGGCGGGTCGCTGATGTGGCTTAGGGCAATTTCCATCGGCGAGTCCCCGGTGAAAGGCGTTTCGCCGACCAGGATTTCGTACATAATAACCGCCAACGAGTAAATATCGCTCTGCGGCACGGCCTTATTGGACGAAATCGCCTGCTCTGGCGCGATATAGCGCGGCGTGCCAAAAGCCGTCCCCATTGTGGTTTCGGCAGACGCCCGCAGCACCAGCCCAAAATCGGTAATCAGGGCCTTGTCATTGTCATCCATCAGAATATTCGAGGGTTTGATGTCCCGGTGAATCACATCCTGCGAGTGGGCATAATCCAGGGCAGAGGCGACCTGTTCCATGATCTTCATCGCCCGCTTGATGTCCATCTTCTTGTTAGACCGGCGGCGCAGTTGTTTGAGTTCCTGCGCTAGGTCTTTGCCCTTCACGAACTTCATGGCGATGAAGTAAATACCATCCTGCTCGTTAGATTGATAGATGGTGATGATGTTATCGTGTTCCAACGCCGCCACCGCCCGCGCCTCGCGCTGGAAACGCTTGGTCAGGGTGGGATCGCTGGACGCTTCATCCTGGATCAACACTTTGACGGCGGCCTGTCGCTGGAGCTTATAATCCATCCCTTTATAGATACGGGCCATACCCCCAGTCGCCAGTAAACTCGTCAGGCGGTAATCACCCAGTTGTCTACCAATCAGAGGGTCTCTTGACAGGTTAGCTTCACTTACATCTACATCTGTTGCTTTTTTGCTCACCGGATGCCTCACTTTAGCCGGTCACGCCGATCACAATTATTTTTCCGAAGAATGGTTCAGGTAAAAACGGTTATATACCAAAATGTTCAAACTGCGAGGTGAACAACAGGTTGATACTATTTAAGAAAATAATCAAGAAATCAGTCGATTCTAGCAGCGGATACGTCCAGTTTGGAACACGATGACAGGTTTATGATACCTGTCAGAGGCCTGGAACACCCTACCATCGCTATTATAGCCTACATACACCTTGCGATACCCAAAAAGAATCCCAATTTTCTGTTAGCTCAACAGAATACAAAAACGGCTGGCATGTCTTATCCAACCGTTTTGAATAATAGATTATCCAAAAGAAAGCCTAACTCGCGCCGCCACCCAACCCGCCAAGTAAGCCCAGACCTTCAGCCTCCTCCTGCGAGAGTGTCTTAGAGCGCAGCTTGCCTTCCTGTGCAATGTCGGCCAGTTTATCCGGGTCAAACAGGCTGTCAATGTCGGCTTCACTGACTTTGTCCAGGCCATCCAGAAATGCCGGGTCGAACAGATCATCGCTGATCGGGTCAAGGTGGACTGGCTCCGGCTCTTCCAGGGGCGCCTCAGCGCGCGGGATGAGCGTTTCCAGCGGTTCTTCTACCTCAACAGCCTTTGTATCCTGAGTCGCATGTTTACGGTGACGACTTTCGCTCACTGGTTTGGGCGACTGGATAAGCCAAGCATTGGGGCCGAGAAGCATCACCATGTCCTGCACGGCACGACGGCCAAAGGTGTTGACTACACCGAACTGCCTCTGACCGGCCTGTCCATCAAATGCCAGACACAGGAAATAGTGTAACCCGACGGAAAATACAAATACGTCTTTGTCGTCGCCATCATAAAACTGGATATTCTGCGCCTGCCCACCCACCAGTGAACTCATTTCGACAGTGGTCGTCATCATGGGAATCAGCGCATTGATGAGCTGTTCGCGGTTCAGATAACCCACCGCTCCCTGTTCCAGAATCACGTCGCCGGAACGGTTCGCCAGGATAATCGCCATCGCGCCGACATCCGTCATCAGCCTTTTGGTGATCGCCAGGGCGTTATCGGCATCAATCATCGGCACCGGACCGCGATCCAGGATTTGTGCCACCGCTGCGCCTGGGGTCTTGAGTGCTTCGAAGATGTCTTCGCCATCCAAGCCAGCCACCAGTACACGCATAAACTGATGAATATCCACCGGGCGCCGCAAGTAAACAAAGGGCGACTCGGAGACGGTTTCTTCGTCCAGTTCTTCGGGGTCTGTAACATCGCCCAGGATAATCACGGCGGTTTCCGGGCTGCTCTGTTTAATGCGCAGCGCCAGTTCTAACCCGCGCATCTCGTCATCCAGCACCCAGCCTGTCACGGCCAGTTTAGCCCCGCCCCGGCTGAGTTCATCCAGCGCGTCCTGGCCGCCAGGAACATCCACCTGGATTACGGCGCGATCTACAAGGTCTGTCGCGGCACGGACAACGCGGGCAATTGTCCAGGTCGGGTCTATCGTCAGGATTCGAGGCAAAGCCGCCATAACAGCATTCCATTCAAACCATAGCTAAACTTTATCTATTATACCCCAAATCCCATGACATGACAGATAGGAACATAGAGGTATCCTTAAGAAACGCTGTTGCTGACTCTATTTGGGTGTGGAGCAGAGAGTGGGAATACAGCACATCAACGGGGTAAGGTGAGGAATCAGAGGCGGATATGACACTCCACGCCTATCCAGCATGGGGTGTGATATCCGCCATCCGTACTACATTTAGACATATGCGGAATGCTCGTTTTGCTCGTCATTCTTGCGTTTCGCTTTTTCTTCCGATTTCTGGCTGCAAAACCAGCCACTCTTGGCGTTATAGCCAAACAGCATGGTGACCCCAATCAGGATCAGCAGCATGGGCAGGCTGAACCCAACCCAAAAGATAATACCCAACCCAATCATCCACATACCACCAGACACCGTATACCAGGGCTGGCCTTCTGCGACGCCGCGCGCGATAACCGACGCCCCGATCACAAACATGATTCCCGGCCACCACGGTAGCACATTCATAAACAGCAGCGCCAGACCGATCAAAAACACGCCACCACTGATCTGATCCCCGCGTTCTTTCGTTATCATTCCCTTATCTCTCCTCAAAGTTAGGCTTGTTCATCCTTCAAACAGCTATACGCAGATGCAAGGAATAAAGTTGCGGGTTTTGCTACGGTTTAAGCTGGTAGTATTTCAGTTTGGGACTCCTCAAAATTTCCTTAAAATGCCTTAGACCTCCCAAATTGTGTGAGATAATAAAAAACATCTACTCGGGGATATATGAGTTGGGCTATTCTCCCCTTCCCCTGTGACTACTGGCTCACGAGTTATTTTTAGGCAGAACTATGTCAGTTCAACAAGTACTTCAACCCATTCAACAGGCAATTAATGCCATCAATCAGGCTGAAACTCCTCGGAAAGCCGCGGAAGCCCTGGCAACATGGTCAAAGGATTCTGCCTGTCTGATTATCGGTCTGATTGATCCCCTGGTGACCGGAGTTGATATTCTCTCCACGCCGGGTTATCGGGCCGACCCACCCGTTATTCAATGGATGCAATCCGCTACGAATTGGCTGAAGTGGCAACAATTACCGAGTGCACAGCGGGTGGATAGCGATCAGCCCATGAAAGACTTAGACCCGTACAGCCCTTCTCTGCTCATCCCACTCCGCTATGAAAACGACTTGTATGGGATCGTCTGGGTAGATGGCCGGGAAGCTCCCGGCAACCTGGATAACCCGTATATCGTACTGCTGGCGAATCTCGTCGTTGCCCGCTTGCATTACCTGAAAATCAATGGCGGCTGGCAAACCGTACTTTCAGATCTGCACGGTCTTTCCAACCAGCTTGCTCAACAGGGCAATCAGGAGGGGTTATACGAAGTCCTGCACCATGAAATGCAGCTTTACTTCGATGTCACGTCCTTCTATGTGGGTATTCTAGCGCCGGACAAAACCACGCTGCGACTCCCGCTGGTTGTTGAAAATGGCATCAAACTGGATACGTCGGAGATGCCGCTGGTCGGGCTGGGCTATGCGGTCATCACCCATAATACCCCGCTGCACTTCCGCGATCTGGATCAGGAAGAGCAGCGATTGGCTTCGCTCGGCGTTTACCCTGATGATAACGAGCCGGGACAGTTCGCGCGATCATGGTTGGGCGTGCCGCTGGTCAGTCGAAAGAATCAGGTATTCGGGGTCATTAGCATCCATAACGCGATTCCGAACACGTTTACGGATAAAGACCTTTCTATGCTGCTGCTCGTCGCCTCATCCATTGTCCACGCGCTTGAAACCCTGGAACTGAGCCAGAGCGACCAGGAACATCACCGGGCGGTCACAACGCTGATGGACGTCAGCCGGGTCGTGAACGCCTCGCTGCACTATGAGGATGTGTTGGAGCGCATCCTGGAGCAAATGCACCGCGTTTTCTCATTCGATAACGCCTGCATCCTGCTGCCGGTACCGAAGTCACAGGACGGTAGCCGTATGGTGGTTTCGGCTGTGCATGGCCCTCATCCTGAAATCAAAGGGCTGGAGTACCAATACGATATGAGCAGCCTGATGATGCGGTCATTTGCATCGCAGCAGCCCATCGTCGTCGGTGATGTGCAGGATAATCCCGGCTGGAACAAGGCCAGCGACACCCCATTCGGCACGCTGACACATGGCTGGATGGGCGTTCCCATGCTGGCCCAGGATCGAGTCATCGGCATGATTACGCTGGATAAATACACACCAAACGCATACAACGAGCAGGATGCCAGTATCGCTTTTTCAATCGCCCGCCAAGCGGCTATCGCGGTTGAGAACGCCCGTCTGCACGATGAACTAGAAAACCATCTGGGCATTCTGGAACAACGCTCGCGGCGTCTGGCGTCTATGCACAGTATGGCGACGGTGGTGGGTGCATCACTGGAACGCGACCTGATTCTGAGCACTACCGCGGAACTGCTGACCGATCTATTTGAGGTGGATCACTGCGGTGTCGTCCTGTTTAATGACACGGATAATCTGGCCTATCTGGTGGCGGAATATCCCTACACCGGCAACCTGAACCTGCAAATCAAGGTGGAGGGCAACCCGATTTTCGAGCAGTTGGTCAGCAGCGTGCGCCCGCTGGTGGTTCACGCCGATGATCGCACAATCGGCATGGACGATTCTTCCTGGAAAGCCATGGAAAGCGTGCAAGCTCGTTCCACTATGTTGGCTCCCCTGGTTGCCCGAGGCAAACTGATCGGCAGTATCGGCCTGGACTCGCTGTCTCGCCATCGAGAGTTTACCGAGGAAGAGCAGGAAACCTTCATTACGATTTCGCGCCAGGTGGCGCTGGCGATCAGCAATGCCGACCTGTATGAAGAGGCGCTCGCCAGTAACCAGCTTAAGAATGAGTTCCTGGCGAATATGAGCCATGAACTCCGCACGCCGCTGAACGCGATTATCGGCTATAGCGAAATGCTGATGAGTGAAGTCTATGGCCCGCTGAATGAAAAGCAGCGTGACCGCCTCTCGCGGGTGCATGTCGGTGGCAACCACCTGCTGGACTTGATTAACGAAATTCTCGATCTTTCCAAGATCGAAGCTGGGCAGATGCAGCTTGACCTGGTGGCACTCCCGGTGGAAGACATCGTGCGCGATGCTGTAGCAACCGTCATGCCGCGCATCCAGAACAATCAGCTTGAAATTAAGGTGGACATCGCCGCCGACCTGCCCACTATTCAGGCCGACCCGCAGCGAATCCGCCAAATCATCATCAACCTGCTGGATAACGCGGCTAAGTTTACCGAGCAGGGTTCGATTACCATTAAAATTACCCCAGCCCTTATCCAGCAAGGACGCGCAGTTACAGGGCGCGTGCCACCGTTGAAACTGGATGTCACAGACGGTGAGTGGCTGCAAATCGCAGTGACCGATACTGGTATTGGTATCAGCGCACAGAATCAGAGCCTGATTTTTGAGGCGTTCCGCCAGGTGGACGGCTCCAGTATTCGTAAATATGAGGGAACAGGGCTGGGTTTAACGATCACGCAGCAGCTTGTCAACATGCACAAGGGCTATATCTGGGTAGATAGCGAACTGGGCAGAGGCAGTACGTTCACGATTATCCTGCCGAGCATATCACAGTTGACCGAGGAAACAATCATCGAAAGATCCGACCTGCCACTCATCCTGGTGGTGGATGATGATCCATTGGCGATTCAGCTTGTACAGGACTATCTTGGACAGGACGTGTATCAGGTGGTCGGTACGACGAACCCATCAGAGGCGCTGGTGATGGCTCGCCGTTTACAGCCCGCTGCGATTATCATCGATATCATGATGCCGATTATCAGCGGGTGGGAACTGCTGACCAACCTCAAGCGCGACACCCAGACTCTGAGCATTCCGGTCATCGTCCTTTCGGTGGTGGAACAGCAGACGGTTGGTTATTACCTGGGCGCGGCGGATTACCTGACCAAACCTGTCAACCAGAACGTGCTACATGACGCCCTCGCCCGCGTCGTGCGCGTGAAGCCGCAGTATCCCATTATGATTGTGGATCACAACGTCAATGATCGGGTGCAGTTAGCGCGGATGCTAATTCATGCTGGGTATGAGGTGATTGAGGCTGAAACGGGCGAGGAAGCGCTGAACCTGCTATCCAAACACGATGTCTCACTGATTTTACTGGAGATCGTGATGCCGGATATGTCCGGGTTTGACTTGCTGGAAAAACTGTGGGCGAAGTATGGCAAAGATGAAATCCCAGTGGTCGCCGTGACGAATAACGGCATCCCGGTATTCGAACGGGAGAAGCTTGACCAACACCTGGTTCATGTCCTGAAGAAGGGACAAGCTTCCGGTAACGTCCTGATCGAGCAAATTCGGGTTGCGTTGAACAAGGGTGCAAAAAAAGCGGGCGGGAACGACACAACGCCTTTTAAAACGTAAACTCCACCTGTGAGGGAGTCGGGTGGAGTCTACACGGTAATAATTTGATGTCTCAGCAGTCCATTTTGTTCTTACACGACCATGTGCGGTCTTCGCCTTGGCTGCTGAATAAGACCTTTGGGGCTGTTCCTTTTTTAAGGGAACTTCCAGTTTCCTCGAGAACAATAATAATAATTCTCTCCACTGGCGTTAGGTTTCGACGGCCCCTCGCCGTACCTTCTAGCATCCATCCCCCCTGCTTTCGCTGGGAGTTCCCTGCTATCCCTTACCTAACCTGACCCTAGTATTTCACAGGAGGCGTAGAGCAGATAGTGAGGAATGTCACATGCACGCGCTGATGAATGTCATAAAGATCATATTTGAAGGATGGACTGCCGCCCGTTCAATAAAAATCCGGGAGAAAATGTTGTTTCCTATCATTTGAAAGACAGGCCAGGATCGCATAATAGCTCTATCCGGTGATGCCTCGTATAATAGCTTAAACATAAACTTCGCGGGCACATGGAGGGGAAACCAATGGATGGGACCAAGATTCTCATTGTGATTATCCTGGCGGCGATCATGGTGGTTCTGGCATGGGCGTTTCTGCGGCGGCGGAATGAGACGACTTCCCCAAGCAGACAAGTTACATCTCGGCCAGCAACGTTCCAGCCACCGCTCCAGCAGGGCGGCAAGCCAGAAAAGAAGGCTGCCCCCCCGCCCCCCCGGGCGGCGATGCCTGCCGCGCCACCACAGCCAGCGCCATCACGCGAGGTAGAGCAGGCGAGAAAAGGGGAAAAAGAAGAGTCACCCACCCCTGAACCGCAGCCTGTGGACACGTTCGGAAGTATTCTCCCAGAAGAACCTGAGGAATCCGGGGCAGCGCCCGCCGCCAACGAGGCAGCAGACCAGCCGGATGCTGACGCGCCCGAAGTGGAAGAAGCTCCCGTACCGTCGCGGGATGATCTTCTGAAGGATTTCGATCTAAGTTACCCACCACGAACGCCGGAAGCCAAACCAGTGGAAACCTCGGTTCCAGCTACTCGCAGTAATACAGCAGCGCTGGACGATGATTCTGCGGACGAATCTGACCTGTTGGACGACGTGATTCGTTACCAATCGCCCGTCCCCGAACCCAAACCGCAGAAACCGCCGTTACCGGCCACCGAAATGCCCACGCCGGGCGTGTCCCGGCGGGATGAATCGGCCATGCAGAACCTGAACGCTGTACATTTTTCGGCGTACTATCCCCGTGAGGTGAAGCCGAAAGACTGGCAACCATTGAAAGCCTATCTGTTCCGGCAGTTCATGGCGGCCAAGGTCGCTGAGGATGCCCAGGCGCAGCTTGGCGAACGGCTGGTGGGCTTCCGCAAGGTGCAGGCCGCCGCCACAACACAGATGGCCGAAGGCGCGATGGTGACAGCGACGCCACAGATACCGGGCTTCCAGTTCAACCCGCCCAGTATGACGGTGGGGTTCTACAAGGACATGCATCGCTTCGACTTTGAACTGCGGGCGACGGACGACGCGCCACTCGACCAGGCGACCAACGGCACAATCACCTTCACGGTAGAAGGCATTGTGGTGGGGGATGTGCCAATTTCGATTTTCGTGGGGGAAACGGCGGACAGTCCGGCTATGACCAGCGCCGAAACCAAGATTTACGAGGCTGTTTTTTGCAGTTACAGCCATGACGACACGACGATTGTGGAACGGGTGGAACGGGCATACAAGGCGCTTGGGCTGGACTACCTGCGCGACGTGATGACCCTCAAAGCGGGACAGGATTGGAGCGACGAACTGCTAAACCTGATTGACCAGGCTGATATTTTCCAGTTGTTCTGGTCACACACCGCCGCCGCGTCACAACATGTGCGTTACGAGTGGGAACATGCTCTCAAAATTGCGCCTGGCCGCGAAAAATTCATCCGCCCGGTGTACTGGGAACAGCCGATGCCGCCCACGCCACCGGAACTCGGTCACATCCATTTTACGTACCAGCCCGATTTAGGGAAATAGACGAGGGGCAGCGAGGCACAACCCATCATGCGGCGGACGCCCCGTTGGGCGTCCCTACATTGGATTATCTTGTAGGGACACACAACGGCGTGTCCGGTGATTCTCAAAAAATACTACATTCAGGAGAAACAAATGAAATTTGAGTTTGCGACAGCGACACGCATTGTTTTTGGCGCGGGCGCTGCGCGTGAGATCGGAACCTTGAGCGCGGCCTTCGGGAAGCGAGCAATGGTGGTGACAGGTGCGAATCCGAGCCGCATAACGCCGTTGATAGACCGGCTGACAGGGGCGGGACTGGATGTGATGATCTTTCCTGTCAGCGGCGAACCGACGACTGACCTCGTGCAAGCGGGGGTTGAGCAAGCGCGCTCTACCGAACTGGTCATCAGCATCGGCGGTGGCAGCGTGATTGACGCCGGGAAAGCAATTGCGGCGCTGGCGACCAACCCCGGCGAACCGCTGGATTACCTGGAGGTCATCGGCAAAGGGCAGCGTTTAGAGAACCCGCCACTACCTTTTATCGCCGTCCCCACCACCGCCGGGACGGGTTCGGAAGTTACACGAAACGCGGTACTGGGTTCGCCCGAACACCGGGTCAAGGTGAGCCTGCGGAGTCCGTTGATGCTGCCAACCCTGGCACTGGTTGATCCCGAATTGACCTATAACCTGCCGCCGAAACTTACTGCCAGCACGGGCATGGACGCCCTGACGCAGTTGATTGAGCCACTGCTTTCATGGACAGCGATCCCACTGACCGACGCGGTATGCCGAGAAGGGCTGTGGCGGGCGGCGCGTTCGCTCCGACAGGCTTATGAAAAAGGAAACGATACGGCAGCGCGGGAAGACATGGCGCTGGCGAGTCTGATGGGTGGCATGGCACTCGCCAACGCGAAACTCGGCGCGGTGCATGGTTTCGCCGGGACATTGGGCGGGATGTACCCCGCACCACACGGAATCATCTGTGCGGCACTGCTGCCGCATGTGATGGCCGCAAATCTCACCGCGCTGCGCCAACGCCAGCCGGAGAGTCCGGCGCTGGGACGGTTTACCGAGGTTGCTCGGATTCTGACGGGACAGGAGAACGTCACCGCCGAGGAAGGTATCGCCTGGGTGATCGAACTCAGCGTGGCGCTGCATATTCCCTCACTAGCAGATTATGGCGTTGTGCCGGAAGATTTTGAAACGATCATTGAAAAGTCGCAGCAATCCAGCAGTATGAAGGGGAATCCCATCGTCCTGACTCCGGGGGAACTGGAGAATATTCTGAATCAGGCGACCACAACAGGTTAGACAGCCAACAGCGCCTTGGGCGACCACGCCGGGTCGCCCCTACGTTCAAGGCCTTAACGCTTACGATTCTCCCGGCTCATCGTCCTCAGCCGGTGGTACCAGTTCATGAATATTGTGCTTGACGGCATAGGCGGCAGCTTCAGCCCGGTTGGATGCGCCAATCTTTTGCAGCACACTGCTGACGTAATTGCGGACAGTGCCTTCGCCCAGGTAGAGCTTGATGGCGATCTGGCGGTTCGTCAGTCCTTCGGCCACCAGCGCTAGCACCGCCAGTTCCTGCGCCGTGAGTTGGGCGAAAGCGGCGGCGTGCTGGGCTTCATTGGCCTTCCGCATCTCGGAAAAGACCGTCGCTGTCATGGCTGAATCGAGCATTCCTTCGCCCCGGCTCACCCGATCTACCGCCAGGATGAGTTCGTTATCGCCAATCCGTTTGAGGACATAGCCGGATGCGCCGGCTTGAATCGCGGCGAAAAGCAGTTCATCTTCGGCGTAGGATGTGAGCATAATCACCCGGCAGCCTTCCACCCGCTCGACAATCTGGCGGCAGGCCTCAATCCCGGACATCCCCGGCATCCGAATATCCAGCACGGCGACATCCGGCAGGAGTTCTTCCGCTTTGGCGATGGCCTCTTCTCCGGTGCTGGCTTCCGCGACCACGCGGAAACGGCTTTGCCGTTCCAACAGCGCCCGCAGCCCGGCCCGTACCACCGAATGGTCGTCCGCGATCAGAATTCGTACTGTGTTTGACATAATTGTTTCCCCATTCGTCTGTTGGATGGATGGTTCCCGGACTGCTGACTGATCTCTATTCTATATACGGTGTATCTTATCTAAAAAAGGTCTAATCACCAAGATTCACTCGATTTGCAGGCGAAAATCCGGCTCTTACCAGCAAGGTTTCCCCGTGATATTTATCACCCATTTTACAGTACCATCGTTTTTGCATCTGCCGCTATAGTGAAAGAAAATACAGATCAATACCATCCAACAATATGCCATTTCGCAACAGCAAGCGGGCGGCGCTTTGCGGCAATCAGGATTCCCATACCCGGTTTAGCAAAGTGAAAGCCGCCTGTGATGGTTCTGGTTTCGCTAATTTCAGGTCATCCTGGTGTTGTAAACGGATTGACAATCCAGTGGTGACAGGACGCCAATCGAATTCGTCTGTGGGCGGGAGACTAAAAAAGGCCATCCAGGTCAGACAGCCCGCCGGAAACAGAGAGCAACTCAGGTGATCCCCTGAGGAGTAAAGAAAGGTAGCAAGTTATCATGCTTGAAAACGTAACGGTTCGTGAATGGATGACCAGCCCAGTCGTGAGCATCTCCCCAACGACCCCCATCAGCAGCGCCCACCAGATTATGAAGGAAAATGGCATCCGGCGGCTGCCCGTTGTGGAAGGAAATCGTGTCGTGGGAATTATCACCATTGGGGATGTGCGTGAGGCCAGCCCTTCGGACGCAACCACGCTGAGTATCTGGGAACTGAATTACCTGTGGGCGCAGCTCACGGCTGAGAAGGTGATGACCCATAAGGTCATTACGATTAGCGCCAGCAAGCCTATTCTGGACGCGGCTGAATTCATGCTGAACAACAAGGTCAGCGGCCTGCCAGTCGTGGATGAAGCGGGCAAACTGATCGGGATGATTACCGAATCGGACATTTTCCGTATGCTCATCAAGATGCGGACCGCCACTCCTTAACATTATCACTCTCATCGTTGTACGCCAGGTCCCGCTGCGGCGGGACCTGGTGGGAGATATGCTATGAATGTAGCCGACATTATGACAGCCAGGCCAACCACCATTCACCGGGATAGCAGCTTGCGCGATGCCCTGGAACTGATGGAAAAAACGGGTTGTCACCACTTGCCGGTCATCGGAACAGACGGACACTTGATCGGGATCATCAGTGACCGTGATTGCCGGACGGCCATTAATTCACCGTATATCCTGCGGGAACAGTGGCAGGATACAGAACTGGTGAACCAAATGCGGGTGCGTACACTGATGACCCCCGCGCCGATTGTAATCCCACCTGACTCGACGGCAGATGAAGCCGCCCGAATGATGCTCAACAATAACATCAGTTGCCTGCCGGTGATGCGTGACGAAACCCTGGTGGGTATTATTACCCGCAGCGATATTCTCGCCGCCTTTATCGCACTCCACCAACGGCGGCGCAGCATTCCCCCAGACAACAATCACTGACCACCCTAAACGCTCCTATCCGCGCTATTTTCACACAACTGTTAGCCAAATCCGCAACGAAAGCGGCTATAATGCGTATGTGTGATGTAAAGCACTGTTGAGGAGCATGTTGATTCATGATGAATTCAAACGTCGTTATCCGCACACGCGGAATCACGAAAGACCTGCCGCTGGGTAAATATGTCGTTCACGCGCTGCGCGGAGTGGATATGGATATTCAGGCTGGGGAGATGGTAAGCATCGTCGGGCCGTCCGGGAGTGGCAAAAGTACGCTCCTGGGGCTGATCGGCGGGCTGGATACCCCGACCTCTGGCATGATTGAAATTGACGGTGTGGACATCACCCGCATGAACGAAGACCAGCTTACCGAGATTCGGAATGAGAAAATCGGGTTCATTTTCCAATTCTTCAACCTGATCCCCACCCTCACCGCCCTGGAGAATGTCGCCCTGCCGATCCAGTTCGCCCGCAAGCGTAACTTTAACCCAGACAAACGGGCGAAAGAATTGCTTGACCAGTTAGGTCTGGCCGATCGGATGCGCCATCGCCCCTCGGAGCTTTCCGGTGGGCAGCAGCAGCGTGTTGCTATCGCTCGCGCCCTGGCGAATAACCCGCCCCTGCTGCTGGCGGACGAGCCTACCGGCAATCTGGACACCGAGTCCGGCCAAGTGGTATTGGAAACGCTACGGGAGATTCAGTGGGAGTCAGGTACGACGGTGGTGATCGTGACCCATGACCCCGATCTGGCCGCGATTGCTGACCGCACCATGACCTTAGTAGATGGTATGGTCGTCAACGGCGATCCTGAGGAAATCCGCAAAAAGAAAACCGGCGAATTCTTCCAGGTAGAGGACTAAAAACAGTAAAGCCACTTAAAGTCTGGCGGACGCCAAGAATGGCATCCCTCCAGATCATATTGTAGGAACACGCAACGACGCATTATTGCGTTCCTAGAGATTTTCCATTTCATACAGGCGACCCGGCGTGGTCGCCTGATTGATTCGCGTATTGAACCACGCTCACCATCGCCTGGCGTGGGCAATCCGTAGGCCAGACGACTGATTCCTGCGGACACAATCTCATATAATGGACGTTGCTGTTCATGAAAAATGGCATTGCCAATTGTTAGGCAAAGGAGGATGGAATGTCTCACAAGCGGCGTTTACTGGTTATCGTCATCATAGGGCTGGCACTGGCCGGACTGACCGCGATTTTACAGGCCGGCGGGGGTCGGGGCAGCGGCGGGGTATCCACTGTTGAGATTAGGGGCGGGAATGCAGAAAGCATCCGTGAGTTTTTCGCCCGAACATTACGCTCATACGGCCCGGCGGGGGATACGATCATCGTCTATGTAGGCAGCTTGCCGGATGACCTGCCGTTCGATCTGCCGCTGCCGGAAGATGCACGGCTCATCGGCAGTATCACCCACTCGGTCTATACGAGTACAGAAATCATCTTTGATACAGCCGTTTCGCCCAAAGACCTCGTCGCTTTTTACACTGAGAATCTGCCTGGGGATGCGTGGCGAGCCAACACCAATCTGCCCGTCCCTCAAGGCGGGTTTGTTCAACAGGAAACGAGCATCGGGAATTTCTGCTCTACCACTGGCGAATTCTGGATGACCATCAACAGTACTGCTATGGATGGCGAACTAACCGACGCGCATATCTATATCTCCGCCCCGGGTGATCCCTCTACATGTGGCGGGAATGAGATCAATATGGCGACGGATGCCTTTACGATGCTGCCGGAACTACGCACGCCTGAAGGGGTGGAGATTCTGCCGCAGGTGTCGTCCGGCGGGGGTGGCGGCGGCGGCTTCGGACAGCGATACGCCAGTATGGGCGTTGTATTAGGAACGGAACGCCCCCTCGCGGACGTGCTGACGGACTACAACGTCCAGCTTGAAGGGGCGGGATGGCATAACGTCATGGCGGAATCCGGCACCGGGTTTGCGTGGAGCAGTTGGACGATTACGGATGAATCCGGGGTTATCTGGGGTGGGACGCTGACGATTACGGCCAGTCCAACATCAGAAAATGAGTTCAGCGCCACAATCACCGTTGCAGAAGCGGTTCAAGACGCGAGGTAAATCTCATGATACCGAGGGGGAGGCCTAGTTGAGACCATCACACTCCCTCTCCCTTGACGGTTCTTTTTAAAGCAGGGGCATGAACTATCATGCCCCTACATACGCTATTTTTTCACGTGGCACTACTGTAGAAGCGGCGTCCTCTCAACCGTCGACACGGCGGATAGGTTTTCAACCGATTACCACACCCACTTTTCGCCGGCTACCCTTCCAGGATGGCTTTCATGTTCGCCAGGCTTTTTTCCAGGTTTTCGGCATTCATCCGCTCAATCACCAGCTTATCAGCGATCTTGCCCAGCCCGCCGCCCGGCACGTTGTAATCAAAACGGGCAGTCATCTGCACGCCATCTCCCTGCGGCTCCAGGATGTAACGGGTATTGCCGGACATCATCCCCGCGATATCGTAGGCCACCGTCTCACCAAAAGCGTAATCCACCAGGGTAAAGGTCAGGGTAAAAGAGAGGCCAGCCGCTTTATAGGCGATGCTGATTTTCCCGCCAACTTCCGGGTAGACATCATCCGGGGTAGCTTCCTGTACGCCAGGATACCACTGCGGCCAACTCTGGCAGTCCATCGCAACCTGGTCGATGGCTTCCAGTGTGGCATGAATAAACGTGCTGCGCTCTAGTAGGGTCATCGTTTGTCCTCTATATGTGTGATTAGGATTCAGGGATGAGACGATAAATCCCGAGAGGATCCACAAAATACAGCGCCCCCTCTGGGCCGACAGTCACATCAATCCGGCAGAACACCCCACCCAAATCTACCGGGTACACGGCCTCAACCGCCGTCCGTTCCTCGTTCAGGACAACCCGCTGCATTGTGCCGGGATTCCAGGCGCAGAAAAACACCTGTCCTTCCCAGGCGGGAACCGCCGGATGGTCGTAAACAATAATGCCCGTTGGCGCTATCGTCGGGGTGTACGACAGCAGCGGCGGCATATAATCCGGCACATCTACCGGGGATGTACCGTAGCAGTTATCCTGGTAATCTGGGCCCCAACCATAATTCCGCCCTGGAAGAATCAAATTCAGTTCATCGTCGCACTGGAAGCCGTTTTCCGTCGCCAACACCTGCCCGTCGCCAAACGGGTCGAATGTGAAGTCAAACGAATTACGCAGCCCATAGGCATAAACGCTGCTGCCGGGGAACGGGTTGCCTTCCGCCGTAACAAGTCCGTCGTCAGTGACGGCGAAACGGTGAATCTTGCCAGGAATCGTCTCTAAGTTCTGGGCGTTGATCGCGTCGCCAAAGTCCCCGAACGACACATACAGCAGGCCGTCGGCGTCAAAGTGCAGGTTGCCGCCGTTGTGCTTGAGTTCGCCGGTAATGATCGGGACAGCCAGCATGATTTCCGGGTCGCTGCCCACGCCGTTTTCCTCGTGGAAGCGCACCACGCGGTTCTCCGGCCAATCGCGGGTTGTGCCGGGCGCAGTGTGGACGACCCAGATCATCCCGTTTTCCTCATAATTCGGGTCGAGGGCGATACCGAGCAGGCCGCGTTCGACCAGCGCGTCGGTATCCAGGTGAATGACCGGTTCAAGCTGCGATGTGCCATCGGCCAGCACCACGCGCACGTTCCCGGTGGCCTTCTCGGTGTAAAACAGGCGGCCATCCGGGGCGAAAGCCAGCGCAACGGGATAATTGGCGGTAATGACTTTCTCCACCGCAAAGGCGACTTCACCGCCGGGGTCTTCAGCGGCGTCCTGTGCCGCCAAGGGGGATGTAACCAAAAGCGTCACCAGGGACGCCACGACAAGCAGCCCACGCCAGGAAAAGTCCGAAATGCGGCGTGGAAAAAGGTGGTTCATGGTTTTTCGATTCCTCCGGGCCGCCGCAGCCAGAACGTGAGCGCGTACACACCCGCGCCCGTCGCCACCAGCAGCAGCCCCATAATCCAGAGTAGATACAGTGGCACCAGGAGCGTTTGCACGTCCAGGTAGCCCATACTTAAAATCCGTTCCAGATAGGTTTGTACGACTCCGGCAGCCGCCAGTGCCAGCCCGCCGCCGACACTCCCGAACGCCACCAGCCAGAACGGAATCAGGCCGGTGACACGGCGGGTGCTGCCCCGCAGTTCTATTGTTCCCTGGTTCATCATGCCCAGAGCGATACTGACCGGAATAAGGGCTGCCCAGAACGTTTGCAAGCCGGTCAGGTGGGTGCCAACCGTCCATTGCGCCACGCCTGGCAGAGTTTGGAGCATCCCCAGCGCCCCTGTCCCCAGGAGCAGCAGGATACTCAGACCCAACCAACTCCCGGCCAGGGTGCGCGTCGGATTGCGGTCACTCAGTGGTTTATAGGCGTGTGACGCGATGATGAGAACCGCCACCGGGACGATAAACAGGCTCACACTCCCCAGGCTGAGTAACCAGTCCGGCACACCCAAGGGGTAGAGTCCGGCCAGCGTGAGCAAAATCCCGGCCACTGTCGCCAGTCCACCGGTCACATACACGCCGGTATCCGCCCAGGCCGAGGTGACATTCCCAAAGCGACGCATCAGCCAGAAGCCGAGCGCCAGCGCCATCAGCAGATAGGCGATATGGGTTTCGATGCCGAGCGCCAGGACACGCAGCACCCGGTCACGCAGATAGTCCATCGCCGGAGCCAGCCCGACCATGACCGCCAGTAGATGCGCGCCCAGGCCAACCAGCCACACCTGCTGTAGCGGCGATAATGCCCGACCTAACAGGACATTCACGCCAAGCAGCACGACCAGTGCGACACCCACGATGTCCAGCACGCCGGGCAATTCCAGCCCGTTACGGCCTTCCAGGAACCCGAAGGTCGCCGCCAGCACAACGACGATCAGGTAGACACTCCAGGCCTGCGCGGTATACGTCAGCAGAGGTTCATTCGCTAGCCGTTTGCCGGGGGCAACATCGAGCGCGAGGTACAGGCCGCCGCCGAGCAGCCCGTTCAGTGCCGCCAACCCCAACACGACGTTACTGAGCGCGTTCACCTGCTGGTAGGGCAGCGAACCGGCCAGCGGGTCGGCTGGGGTGAGGAACTTGACCGCGCCGAACAGCGCCAGCGCCGCCGCCAGCAGGAATAAAATCACGGTCTGGGCAAAAAATTGGTAGGTGATTCGCTGTGAACGGGTCATGGAGCTATTCCAGCGTCATCAAATAAGCGATTATGTCGTTGATCTGGTCGGCACTCAACTGCTGGCCGAAGTTTTTCATCATCACATCCTCGAAACCCTCCACCACATAGGCGCTAGGGTCGAGAATCGACTGCCGGAAGTATGCTTCGGCGCTCATGCCAGGTATGCGGGTCCCGGCGCGGGTCGCAACACCCGCCAGGGACGGCCCGACAATCACTACATCCGGGGTCAGCGCGTGGCAAGTGGCGCAAATGGCGGGCGGGCGCTTGAACCAGTATTCACCACGCCCAACCGGGTCTTCGGGGATCGTGCCGCGTGTGGTATCACTCACCCCACCGGAGTCCAGGCCAACGCCGCCGCGCACTTGTAACAGTCGGGGCGGCCAGGTTTCAGCGGTATCCTGTTCACCGACCCATTGCAGAAACGCCAGCAGGTTATCCGTCTCGCTGACGGTCAGGCCGAAAACCGGCATGTGCCGTTGATCGGGATAAAACGCGCTTGGATTCGCCAGGAACTCACGCAGGTAATCTACACCGCGCAGGTTGTATATCTGCGTCAGGTCAGGCGCGAACGCTGCCCCTTGCCCGTAAAGTGTGTGACAGCCTTCGCAACCGTTGGCGTACCACACCGCCAGGCCGTTCCCGGCGCTGAAGGACATCGGGCGGGTCGTCAGGGTGTCGGAGGCCGCAACCAGCCCCAAGGCAACGCTGACCAGCAGACAGGCCGCGAAAAACAACCGTGCCCAGCGCATCAGACCTGTACCCCGCTGCTCACTACCGCAACGACTTGTACAAGAGCGTAGAAAAACGCGGCCAGCAGCAGCAGGGCGGCGAGTATCCCGACGCCACGCCACAGCCAACCGGAGAGTAAACGCGGTGACTCCACAACAGCCTCACAAGTAAACCTAATTCATACCCGCCAGATTGTATCGAATGGATAGGGGTTGGTCAAAAAGTGGTGAGAGGGCCATTCGTCCGACGAAACAGATTGCAGTAAACTTGAAATAACAGCACTGTTTGCACAGACGGAGCGTTTCGTATGGCAAAATCAGCTAACACCGAAAAAGGGGACAGCAAGAAACAAACGGACAACAATACCAAGATAAACCGGAAATTTTACGAAGATGAATTACGGCGGCTGCATTTCGAACTAGTGAAGTTGCAGTATTGGATTAAAGATCAGGGATTACGGGTGATCCTGGCTTTTGAGGGCCGCGACGCAGCGGGTAAAGGTGGGGTTATCAAGCGTATCACCGAGCCGCTAGATTCCCGGGGCTACCGGGTGGTCGCCCTGAGCAAACCCACCGAAGTTGAGCGCACGCAGTGGTATTTCCAACGGTATGTCCAGAATTTCCCATCGGCTGGTCAGATGATCCTTTTTGATCGTAGTTGGTACAACCGGGCCGGGGTAGAGCGGGTCATGGGGTACTGCACCGATGAAGAATACTGGGATTTTCTGCGTGCTTGCCCGGATTTTGAACGTATGCTCGTGCGCTCAGGGATCATCCTGATTAAATACTACCTCTCAGTAAGTGACGAAGAGCAGGAAAAACGCTTTCATGCGCGTGCTAAAGACCCGACACGCCGCTGGAAACTCAGCCCGGTAGACCTGGAGACACGGCAGCGTTGGGTGGAATACTCCAAAGCCAAAGATATCATGCTGGAACACACCGACATACCAGAGGCGCGCTGGTATCAGATTAATTCCGATGATAAACGGCTGGCTCGTCTGATCTGCATCCGGCATTTATTAGAGCATATCTCATACAAGGATGTTACGCCGGGGGCGATTAAGCTGCCACCGCGCCCGCCCAGTGACCGGCATTACGTCCGGCCGCCACTGGATAAGCATATCGTTCTGCCTGATCCTTACAGCAACCAACATTGAGATGACTTTTCAGATTAATATTTATGGGTAGCGTTATGTGGTTGCTGTGGAAGTCTGCTGCGATTGCATAACTTCACCAATCTGAGAGAGGGGATGATGTGACCGTTCGCGCTCTGCGGACAGGTACTTCATCTCTAATTGCATAATGGGATTATCTGGGGGTTAGCTTCTAGCGCACTTTCGGTATGCCTCCCAGCCTATTTGACTTGCTTCTTATTCCAGCATACAAACCTCACTAAAGCACCTTTTCCCCTGCCTGATAGCCCCCAATATCTGGGCGTATGTTATAAAAAGGTTTGCCGTAGCCTGTAAACTGAGAAGAATAGTTTATAATACGGTTTAAGGAGGTAGCGGCTGACTCAATCTGCATTTTTCATCCCTTCAGCCGCACAAACTATGCCGTTAGAAGCCCTTTTGATTGAAGACAGCCGGACTCAGGCCGCACAGATTAAAGAAACTCTGGAAAGCGTCGGGCTGCAAGTGCGGGTTGCCTATGACGGACCAGATGGCTTGCGGGAAGTGTTGGAAAATCCGCCGAGCCTGATTGTGCTGGATGTTAAACTGCCGACGATGGATGGTTTCCAGGTGTGCCGCCGCCTGAAACGCAACCCGGCAACCAAAGACATCCCGGTGATTATGCTCACTGACCGGGCCAGTGCCCAGGATACACTCTCTGGTTTGCAGGCCGGGGCCGATGACTACATTCCCAAAGACATTTTCGCAACCGAACACCTGGTCACCACTTTGCAGGAACTCGGTATTCTGAAAAGTTGATTGTCGCGCCTGCAACCGGCGCTCGTTCTCTGAATGGCAAGTTGAGGGGTGTTTTCATCTCAAATAAAGGGCTTCAGGTAAACTCTTTATCCGCCACCCCCATTAGTCTTTTACAGTATCAGGAATTTATGACACGACCAACCAGCCCTTATCAAATGCAGCCGCCCGTGCTTTCAGCACGCGTGGAAACGACGATGGATGTGATGATTGTCCGCAATACTGCCCGGCGGGCAGGCGGCCTCCTGGGATTCACGCCAGCACACCTGGCGCAACTTGCCAGCGCCGCCGCGACGCTGGCGGAACTGACGCTGATGACCAATTCGCCACATACCATCCACTTCAACGGCGTATCCAATAACGATAATTCCGGCATCCAGATTTCAACCAGCGCGTCCTGGCTGACGGGGGTTGCCAGCGGTAATGTCATGATCGCGCTGCGTTCCAAAATGGGGGAACTGGTGGATGAAATTCTGGTTGAGGGCGACAAACCGCCGGTGATTATGATGATTGTGTGGCGCGGCGGTGAGGACGCCAGCGATGACAGCGAAGAATATACCCCTTAATCCGATAGCTATCCTCACGTTTCACATGAACGACCAGTATTACGGCGCGTTTGTACATGATGTGCTGGAAGTCATGGCGATGGTGTCGCTGGTGCATACGCCTGATTCCCCACCCGAAGTGCTAGGGTTCGCTAACCGGCGCGGCCAGATGATCCCAATCATTGACCTGCGGCGGGTGTTTGGGCATCCAGGGGGAGCCGTTGGGGTGGAAACCCTGTTTATTGTGGTACAGCACATGGCGCAGCAGGCCGGTCTGGTCGTAGATACAATCAACGAAGTCCAGTACATTGACCTGGAAGCAGTTGAAACCCCTATAGGTTCGGGGCGTTATATTCATGGTATTATGAATTTTAAGGAACACTTGCTACAGATCATCACGATTCCGCCGCTGTTAGCAGCATTTTTACCGCAGGAAGGGAATTAGGGGCGGTTATCTATGGCATATAAAAATGGAAAGTATCCGGCGCATATCCTGATCGTCGCCAAGGACGAGGCACTGCGTAACGCTCTCGGGGATACCCTGGTGTCGGCGGGGGGCTATACCGTCAACAAAGCGGTTAATTTTGAGGAAGCGCTCAGCGAGATTCTCCTGACCGAGTTTGATCTGATTGTGACCGAAGCTGAACTCCCCGACCTGAGTGGTATGGACTTGCTGGCAGTGGTCGGCGGGCTGCGCCCTGCCTCCCGTGTGATCGTGATTGATGACGATTTATCCGCTAAAAGCGCCATCGCTGTGTACCGGTTGGGTGCGGTAGACTACCTGTATAAGCCGCTGAATATGTCTTTCGTCCTGATGCAGATTGAGCGCCAGCTAGAAGTGATGCGTCCCATCGGAGCTGCTGAGGCAGAAGAAGCTCAATCACATGCTCCGGCGGAGGTCACACAGGAACGCGCCCGGCGGCTCGACCCCACCACGCGCCCGGCGGCGCTCGTCCTGGAACGCGCTCAGTTCAAGCGCATCAACTGGGAACTAAGCCGGTTGCTAGGGCATGTGAAGGCGAATTTTGTCGGGCTGATGGATAATGATGGCAATATGATCGGCGCGGCGGGGACGCTGGAAGATTACGACCTGCAACTACTGACACAGGCACTCAGTATTGACCACAGTGCCCAGAAATCGCTGGCGACCATTCTGGATGAAACTAAATTCAGTTCAACCTACTTTGAAGGGGAAACAACCGGGGTCTATATTATCGAGTTCGGCACCCCCTACACCGTATCGCTGGCAGTGATTTGCAGCACGGATGTCAAGCCGGGGATGATCTGGCTCTACAGCAAGCGCGCGGCAGCCATTATTGAGGAAATCCTCAAAACCATCCCGCAACCCCGACGGTTGCCGCAACTGGAAAGCTGACCGCTACGGTATAGCACGGTAACGTTCAGCCAGGTCATCCAGACTGCTGATCCCTTCTTCTACTGCATCGGATGCCAGCGTCATCAACCGATTGACCACCTCTTTCGCGATCACACCCTTACTGATTGGCTGGTCAAGATACAACGCGCCCAGACCAATCACCGGAATCACCACGACCAACCGCAAGTTGCGAAACTGGGTGTTGGTGACTGGCGCATGGTCGGGGTCGAGTACTGCGTTGTTGGTAATAAGCGGGTTACCGCTGTCGAGCGCCCGTATCACGCAGTCCATCGCGTTGAAGTCCGTTGCCCCCATTGACTCGTCATCCAGGTTGACCGTTTCCAGGATGCGTATATCGTGATCTACCACCAGCGCACGCTCCGCCCCGGTTTGCTGGAGCGCAAAGATCATGAAGGTGGTCAGGAAATTTTCGCTCATTATCTGCTCGCCCTATTTAGCTTATTTTAAGCCATTGCTCTGATGCTGATTGTAACGCATAGTGTGTTTCTTTGCAGGGACTGGCTACCCGACAATGCAAATAATCGGTAAAATCCGGTAAAAAACAGGTTACTGAAAGCTTTCTCCCTGAGTTTTAACCAATAAGGAGAGATTCATTTTGCCCCAGACTCCGGTGTTACTTATCCTCGCAGGTGGCGCATCATCACGCATGTGGCCGCTGCGGGAAAAATCGCTGATTCGGTTCGGCACAGAACCGCTGCTAATCAACCAATTGCAACGGTATCACACGCTCGGCTTTGACGAAGTGGTGATCGTCGCTAACCCGGAAAACCGCGCCGACATCGCCACGCTCACCGCCCGCCTGGATTCCATCCATATCCAGATCGCTGTGCAGGAGCAGCCCAAGGGTATGGGTGATGCGATCCTTCAGGCCGCGCCGCTGCTGGCTGACCATGCCGATTCTGCGTTGTATATCACCCAAGTGCATGACGTGGTGGATGATTTGCTGCACGAGGCGATGCTCTCCGCCTACCGCGCTGCCCCCGGCACAACCCACCTCGCCGGGTATGAAATGGACGATTATTTCCCCGGCGGCTATATGGTGGTGGACGGTGCGGGGCGCATCAGCGGCATTATCGAGAAGCCCGGCCCGGAAAACCGCCCCAGTAACTTAGTGAGCATCGTCGCCCATATTCACAGCCATGCCGGGCGGCTGTTCGCGGCGATTCGCGCTGAATACGCCAGTGACAAACCGGGCGATGACCACTATGAACGGGCGATGGATGCCCTCATGAAGCGTTATCCTTTCCAGGCGGTGCGCTACGGTGGGCATTGGAGCGCCCTCAAGTACCCCTGGCATGTGCTGGACATCATGGAATATTTCCTGAGTCAGATTGACGGGCAGATCGTGGCGGAAAGCGCCTTCATCGCCCCTACCGCGTCGCTGGTGGGCAATGTGTTCATTGGCGAAGGGGCGAAAGTGTTCCCCGGCGCGGCGGTGGTTGGCCCGGCCTATATCGGCGCGGGGACGATTGTTGGCAATAACGCCCTGGTGCGCGGCTCAATGGTGCTGAACGGCTGCAACGTCGGGTTCACGACGGAAGTCGCCCGCAGCTACGTGGCTGACGGCTGCCAGATGCACGCCTGTCGGGTGCTGGACAGCGTGTTCGCGCCGAACGTGAACTTTTCGGCAGGCTGCACCACTGCCAACTTACGGATGGATCATGGGAATGTCCCCAGCATGGTCAAAGGGCAGAAGCTTTACAGCGGGCGTGACAAACTGGGCGCGATGATCGGGCAGGACGCCTTTCTCTCTGTGGATGTGATGACCATGCCAGGCGTCAAGGTCGGGGAACGGGCGCAGGTTGGCCCCGGAACACACGTCCTCCATGATATAAAGGACGACCAGCGCATCTATGTCAAGCAGGAAATCGTGATCGTGGAAAGTTAAGATGGCACCAATTCCTTCAAAAATCTTCAAGAAATACGATATTCGCGGCCAGGCGCTGGATGACGGCGCGGTGATTACCCAGACCGTTGCCCGGCAGATCGGCCACGCTTTCGGCACTTATGTGCAGCGGGTTGAAGACAAACAGCAGATTATCGTCGGACGGGATAATCGTCTGAGTTCATTTGATCTGGCGGAGGCCGTGATTGACGGTATCCTGCTCAGTGGCTGTGATGCGGTAGATATTGGCCTGGTTTCGACGCCGCTGGTCTATTGGCACGCCGTCCACCGGGGCGATGTAGGCGGGTTGATGGTGACAGGTAGCCACCTGCCTCCTGACCAGAACGGATTCAAGCTCAGCATCGGCAAACGTAACCTGTTCGGCGACCAGATTACTATGCTGCGCACCCTGATTGAGCGTGACCAACTGGCGTATGGCGAAGGCCGCGCCACCACCGACGAGAAGTCCTACAGCACCTATATCCACGACCTGACCGGGCGGCTGACGATGGCTCGCCCACTGAAGGTGGTGATTGACGCCGGAAATGGCACGGGTGGCCTCTTCGCCCCGATGTTGTTCCGCAGGTGGGGACATGATGTGGTGGAGTGTCTGTTCTGCGAACCGGACGGCCATTATCCCAACCACCAACCCGACCCGCAGCAGCCAGAAAACATAGCGTTTTTGAGCGAGCGCGTGCGGGCATTGGGCGCGGATGTGGGGATTGCCTTCGACGGTGACGCGGATCGGATGGGGGCAGTAGATGAAAAAGGGCAACAGGTCGTCGCGGATCGGATTCTGGCACTGCTGGCCCAGGATATGCTCAAACGGCATCCGGGCGCGGCGGTGGTGGCCGATGTCCTGAGCAGTCAGGCACTGTTCGATGCCGTTGCTCACGCCGGTGGAAAGCCGGAAATGTGGATCAGTGGGCATTCCCTGATTAAAGCGCGGATGGCCGAGTTAGAGGCACTGCTGGGCGGGGAGATGAGCGGGCATATCTTCCTGGGTGAAGATTACTTCGGCTTTGACGACGGCTACTTCGCTGCCGGGCGGCTGCTGCAACTATTGGCGGCAAGTGATGCCCCGCTCTCCGCGCTGGATGCCGCGCTGCCGCATTATTACAACACGCCGGAATACCGCCCGCACTGCGCCGACGACGCCAAAGAGATGGTCATCAACGGCGTCAAAGCGGCCTTACAGGACAAAGGCCGGGTGGTAGATGTGGATGGTGTACGGATTCAATTCGAGAAGGGGTGGGGCTTGCTGCGGGCCAGCAATACCGAGCCGGTGCTGAGTCTGCGTTTTGAGGGGCAGACCGAAGCTGATGCACTGGCTTACCGTGACCTATTCCTGGGGGCGTTAAGCCAGTATCCCCAGGTTGAGCCGGTTACGGTGTGACATACAACCCGTTGAAAAGTGGATTATCCCTGGTTTTCAGGGGTAAGTATAGAATCCCCATTATTGAAACAGGCCGTCTGCCGAGCATTAAAATGCCCGGCAAGATATTTCAAACCCACTGAAGGGGTTCAGGCTGGTAGGGCAGAAAGAGTCCCTTCAGTGGGCTTGGCTTTGCCTAGCCGGAGGATTTATCCCTCGGCACGGAATCTACCCGAATCGATTTCCAAAACATACACCGATAACGCCAACGGACGGCCCGCAGACCGTCCGTTATTTGGTTGGGGGATGCCCGGTGTTATCAGTTGGTGATGGCGTAGACCGTAATCAGGCCGAAGAACGGATCCGGGTAATTGAGAATCATTTGGCCGTGTTCCGCCAGGAAATCCTTAAAGGGCTGACGCAACACTTTATAGATGTCCATGCCCGGCGGGAGTACATCCGTTTCGCTATCTACCAGCAACTGCCGCTGAAACTCATCCACGACGATATAGTCGGGGCGAATAGTTTCCAAGGATTCAACCAGGTCGTAATTATTGAAATAGCCGTAGTAGGTAGGCAGCAAACTGGAGCGGAAGTCATAATCCGGCAGGCTGAACCACCAGACCGGCATCGCCATCACCCGTGATCCAGGCAGGATGGTTTCACGCAGCTTGACCGTGACGGCATTGTAATCGTATTCGGGAATGCTGGTGATTTTCTCATGGACCTGGGACGCGCTGTTGACCACATAGCCGATCAGCAGCAAAGCCATCACCACCTGAATAGCACGCTGCAATTTGATACGCCACAAAACGCTGATAAAAAACTCAGCCACGATCAATAGGAACAGCGGATAGAGATGAATGGCGTACAAGTTGGTCTTGTTGCCACTCAACAGCACAAAGTCTGCGAAAATTGTGCCGGTAAACAGCAGGACAAAAATATCCCGCTTGCGGTGGCGGAGCAGCAGCCACAGCACTCCGGCAATAATCAGGCCGAATTCCGGCAGATTGCGGCCAAAGCCGTACCGTTTGAATTCACCCAGCAAAGATGCTGGTAAAGTAAGGGGATGCGCGACGGGAAACTCAGCTTCCGCGCCGCTGACGAAGTTGAAGCTCATCAACTTGGAATAGGTTTCGGAGCTGGGCAGTACATGAATCGCCAGGAAGATGGCGATTCCCAGGGCACCGCCTACCGCTACCACCCAGGTACCGCGTTTGACGAACACATTTTTGCCGTAATACGCCAGGTAGAGGACGGCCAGTGCCGGGATAAACAGGATGGCGGACTGGTGAACATCCATACCCACGCCCAGCAAAAAGCCTGCCAGGAAATGCGCCCAGAGCCGGTCATCCTGCAGCGCAACCAGCGCCAACCACAACGCCAGCATGGCAAAAGCGGTGAGCATGACGTCCTGTCGCCAGCGGCTGGCCTGGAGAAACGGCAGACTCAGCACGAGAAACAGGGATGCCAGCAGACCCGTCGTCAGGCCATAGGTGCGGCGTGACACCTGAATAGTCGCGAATATCAGAACCACGCCGAACGTCCAGGCAACTAATCGTGCCTGAAAGAGACCTAAGCCAAACAGGCTGAACGACACCAGGTAGGGCGCTTCGCCCACAAAAAAGCGGCTCACCCATTCATAACCGAACTGATCCAGCGCACCGGTGTGTATGCTGTCGAAATTGACCCCGGTCTTTAACCACGTCCAGGAAGCATTGGATATCCAGGCTTCATCAATGAAGATCGAGGGATATTTTGTCAGGGTGAACAGGTGAATCCCCATTGTCACGATAATGGCAAGCAATAAGACCCCATTCAGAACGCGCTGTCCTGAAAACTTCAAGGCGGATTCCTGCGGCAGTCGTATATCGTTCAGCATGAAAGGTTCCAATCCGTTTGTGGTTTAGCCTGGTGTTACGGAGTTTTCTGAGACTTTGTGAGAGTATTCCAGGACAGAGCCGCGCAGCAGGATTACCCCGCCCAACACGCCGACGATAACGCTATAGGAATAGAATAACAGGGAAATCGCCACCGCATCCCCACTGCTGACGCCCAGCGGCCCCAGGAAGAAGGCAAAAGCCCCTTCCCGCAGCCCCAAACCGCTGATGGAGATGGGAATCAGGGTCACAATCCAGATGACCGGCATGAACAGGAAGAAATACACCGGGTTTACCGTGACTCCCAGGGCTTGTGCCGCGAACACCACTGCCAATGTCTCGGTGATATTGTTCAGCAGCGAAACCAGCCCAGTCGTCAGGAGCAGGCGCGGTTGGTTGTGCAGCAGGAAAAGCGCCTCGTAGAGTTCGCGGATGGTGTCTTCCAGGCGGTTGACCAGGGGCAGTCGGAACAGAAGGCCGAACACCCATTCCATGAAACGCCGGTTGAAGAAGATCAGCCAGCCTCCGACCAGCGCCACCACCACGCCCACAACGGTGAGGGTGATGTTGCTCTGGTTGTTCAAATCCGAACCAACCAGCAGGGCGAGCAACGCCATCAGCGCCAGGGAAATCAAACCGACTACACGGTCAAGCAGAACGGTGGAAACCACTGTTGTTTTCTTATTGTCGCTTTCGCGCCCCAGTTCGTACATCCGCCCGACATCATTACCGACAATGGTCGGCAAAAACATCGAATAGAAGAAGCCGATCAGCAGCGTCATATACGCCCGGCCATACGATGATCGGTCACCCGAAGCCCGAATAAACAAATACCAGCGTAAAGTCCAGAAACTCACCGCGCCAAAAAAGACGACCAACCCGATCAGGTAGGTTGTTACGTCAACCTTTGCCAGCGCCAGGAACAACGCATCACGGTCAATGATGGCGAAAAGAAGAACCAGCAACACCACACTTAAGGCAACGCGGATCAAAATACCGGTATATTGCTTCTTCAAGGCTTCTATCCCTTTCGATCAGCGGATACCGTAAACCGGCCAGGTGCTGGATTCCAGCATCGACTTGGCATGTTCGCCCATCGGCCCGACATTGTAATAGAGCTTGAGGATTTCGAGCGCCTTGCCGACAATCTTGATCTTCTTCTCGCTTTTCATTTTCATCGCCGGGAAGAACATCAATTCCGGCTGGTTGTCGTCGCCCCCCAGGAAATCCAGTGGGTGGAGCAGCAGCGAGATACGCACGCGCAAAATCCGGCATATCCTGACCGCCGTGTGGAAATACAGCAGCCCCAGCGACGGGTGAATCATACTCAAATACAGAATGTAGCTGATGTGAATCGGGATTTTGATAATCGGGAAGGTCGTCACCGGGATAATCATCAGGCTTTTACCATCTTTTACCCAGGGATAGGCCGAATTGGAGCGGAAGCCATCCTTGAATGTCCCAAAAAGCTCCTTGCGCTTGGCTTTCTCTTCTGGTGTGAGTCTCGTGGTCATGAAATAGTAAGCGCGGGCGAAGGGGCCGATAAAGGTGGGGAAGATCGAACCGTCAAAGACATATCCGCGTTTCGCCAGTACCGTCGCAATCTCGTAAGAGATGCTGAACCCTGGCCCCCGAAAACCTCTGGGACGTACACCAACCGCCTGTTCAATGGTTTCCTCTGCTTGAATCAGGTCGGCCTCAATTTCAGAGTTCGTCTGAAGATGGAGCCAGCTTTCGTGATGGAAGGAATGATTGCCGATTTCATGTCCGGCATCCACGATTGAGCGCAAGATAGGGTGGTTATGTTCCAACGCCGCATCCTGGCCGACGATCATGTAAGTAATTTTCAGATCATGTTCATCGAAAAATTTCAAAGTGCGCGGCACGACGACATCCAGATAGGAAGGGAATTTTTCCCACCCTTCGTCGCCGTGAATTTTCATGTAACACCACTTGTCATCTAAGTCTAACGATAGGCTGGCAACCAGTTTTTTATCGCTCATAATTCTCGCTCTCAGGCTTCAGACATTAACTACTATTATCTTACACGATAATATGCCAAAGCACTCGAATTGGGGGACTTTTATCACTGAAACAAAATTACAAATACAGGTCACTCGACAGATGGCACTGGTTGTGCCGCCCAGTTGGGCGCATCGGCGATGACTTGATCGGCCAGTTTAGCGGCATAGCGAGTCACCGCTTCGCCGTTGCCTAGTTCCGGGTAAATCATCACGGTATTCCCCATATACAGCCGGTCTACCGGGGTCTGTACCGGCGGAATTTCATCCAGTGTCCCCATCGGGCGAATCGGTTCGACGTAGCGGGCGCGATGCACCCAGAACTCCGTAATCAGGCTTTCGTCAAAATCCGGGAACATACGACGGAAGTGTTTCATCCACTCTTCACGCACCTGTTCATCCGGCCATTGCGCCATCTTGTTATCGGGGGCAATGTATTTCGGCAGATAGACAATGTGATGCCCTTTGGTGTACTGCGGGTCAATCAGGTTGGTGGTTTCCACCACCGCCGTAAACGGAATCGATTCGTCGGTGATATTCAGTACGTAGTACGGCATCAATTGTTTCTTGAGGAGCAGCATCGGACACAGGACACCGAGGTATTCCTGTTTGTTCAGCAAAGCGCGGAAGTCCTCCGGCGCGTCCGGGATCAAGCCAGCCAGCGTCGGCGAGGGCAGCGTGCTGATGACCGAGTCGTACCGGGCGATACCGTCAGCGGTCTGAATGCCGGTTGCCTGCCCGTTTTCGATGACCACATTTTGCACCACTGTATTCAGGTGGAAGGTAACGCCGCGTTCGCTGCACTGCTGCGCCAGCCCCTCGATCAGGGTATAGTAGCTGTTTTCAAGGTAGCACATCATTTCGGTGGACTGGACACCTTCGCGCGTGCCCATCATCCGCCGCAGCCGCGACCAGATATAGGTCGCCGGTACGTCCGCAGCGGTGGTATCAAACTTCGCCCGCAGCAGCGGCTTCCACACCTTGTTATAGACACCTCGTCCGCTGACCTTAATCAGCCAGTCCGCCACCGGCACGGTATCCATCTTGTGCCAGTCACTTTCAAACTGGGCATAGATGACCTGTAAACCCAATCGGAAACGCTGGAAGATGTTCAGCGGCGGGAACAGCAGGAAATCCAGCGGCGTGTTAAACGAATAGAGTTTGCCTTTGTCGTAAAACCCCTGCTTGGTGGCGACAAAATGCCGCTTACCGGTCACTTGAGCGGCTTCCATCAGCCCTTGCATGGACATATCGCTGCTGAGAATCGTATGGTAGAAGCGATCCATGCGGATGCCGTCATAATCAATGTATCCGGCCAACCCGCCCAGATTGCTACCGCGCTCATAGATCGTGATCTCAAACCCGTGCTGCGATAGCTTATGCGCGAGTGCCACACCCATAATACCGCCGCCGATAATGGCAATTTTATGTGAAGCCGTGTTTGTGGTCATGGAAATCCTTCTAAGAGCTAGAAATTATGGTTATTAGTCTCGTATTTGAGAAAGCAAATTGATAAGATGTTCACAAGTTTATGGCCTAATTACCTTCTATCAATATTGTTCTTGTGTAGAATCCTATCTAGCACTAGATGCTTTAGCCCTTGCGGTAATCCGCTGCCATAAAAGAATTAGAATTATGAAAGCAATTTGCATACCAACTCCTGCTAAGAAGTTGATTCCATTATCTACATTATCCGGTATGACAATAGCTACAAGTCCGAAGATTACTCCCGCTGCTGTCGCTCCTAAAAAAGTATTTCCTTTATTGGTGGTATCAGTGAGCAGAATAGCTCCTCCTAGAAAAACCCAAAAGATAAATCCACCAAGGAAATTCGAAAGGTTAGGCGAGATATTATCCGGAATCACATTGTATAGTGTTGGTTTATAATTTTTTATTTCCTGAACCATTTCTAGGTAAATGGGGGATAGATTGGCACTTGTAGTTATACCGCTCTGCTCTAAATCATATAAACTAGAGAGAAGATCAACTCTTTTTTCAAAAGATCTTAACGTAAAGTCTCCTGTGATCCTATCCCAGGCAAAGAACCCTATCAACACTCCAGCAAGAATAATAATTACGGTTAAGGCCTTTGCCCATCGTTTTTCACCGAATATTCCACTTATAAGCCCTGCGAATTCTGTAATAATATTGCCATCCATATTCTTAATCCCCATATTATATTCAAGGGCTGCACAATTTGGATTACTCATTCCAAAAATAACAAAATCACAGTTTTGAATATAATCAAAATGCCGGGTTCCGATGACAGGATGTTGTACCCGGCACAGTCATTGCGCTGGAATGGAATACATAGGGTGACGCTTAGGGTTTTGAAACTTGCCCGTTCACGCTAACTCTGGCTGGTAATCAACACACCCGCGATAATTACGGCGATGCCCAGCAGCCGCAGCCGCGTAATGCGCTCCTTGAACAGGAAATATGAGCCGAAGATAATGCCGATATACGCCAGGCTGGCAAATGGATACACGTAACTCAGCTCCAGGTGAGACAGCGCCAGCAGCCAGAAGATCACGCCTGTGCCATAGATGACCAGTCCGCCAATGACCCAGGGCGAGGTTGCCATACGGCGCAGCATCTGCCCGCCGGAAAGCCCGTTCATCACGCCCATTCCCCGTTTGAGTGCCAGTTGGCCGAAAATCGCCCCCATGGTCGAAAAAGCAATGTAGATCAGCGGAGGCATTAGCTCCGCCCTTTCGCCAACTCACTTGACTGAGGGGGGCGTGCGTTCAGGTCCTTCCCCAACAGAGTCGCCACCAGCAGCCGGGACTGGAATTTCAGGTGCAGCATGGTGACTTTGGCAATTTTGATGCTGGACTGGCCGAAGGTGCGGACATACAGCGTCGTCGGGAATTCCGAAACGGTGTACCCGGCCCGCATCGCCTTCACCAGCAGTTCCGTCCCTGCCAGGAAATCGTCGCTCTCGAAGGTGATATGTTCAATCACGTCGCGTTTGTAGGCGCGGAACAGTGCCGTCCAGGTGTAAATCCGCCAGCTCACCAGCAGCCGGTAGAGCAGCGAAGCCCCAGCACTGAACATCAGGCGGTAACGCGGGACACCTTCCACATGCCCCTGCGGGTGGTAAGGGGAAGCGGTCACGATGTCGGTCTTATCAATCGTCATCCGGCCCAATAACTGCGGGATGGTGTTCAGGGGGTAGGTGCCATCAAAGTCGGTTGTAACAATAATATCGCCAGTGACATGCTCAAACCCGGTACGGATGGCAGCCCCCAGCCCCCGGTTGACGGCATGCGATACGACCCGCACTTCCGGTAGATCGGCAAATTCGGTTTTGAGCAAGGCTTCTGTATTGTCTTTGCTACCATCATTCACAAAGACCACTTCAATCTCATATTTTCCGCGCAAATATTCCAGTACAGAGCGCAGCGATGCGGCAGTCTGAGCAACACCTTCAGATTCGTTATAGGCTGGAATTATTAATGAGACTTTCACAACACGTACTCCCCTTATAATCTCATACCCCTTCAGGCAGGATCTTGCTGACAGAAATAACCCTCAATCACGAATAAATGAAGGTTATTGTTACGCCCTTGCTTACTCCTAAACATTAAACAAACCTCCTGATTAGCAACCTTGCGCGAGAGTATCGCCAACATCCAGGCCACAGTGTAGAATTCTGACGGATGACTCCCTCTGGACAGGATGCAAGTCATAAAAATATGAGTAAACATGGCGAACTGGCAGAGATATGTTAAGATTTCCGCTGCAAACGCCGGAAGCCATGCCTAAAATTCTGCGACAGGATTTTGTTATTCCGGCTCGTACTACAAAAGAACGCCTGAGCTGTGGCAACAGCTTCTTCCCATCATTCGTTAGTGTAAGGAAAGGACATCCCATGACTGCTGTTCGTGAAGTACCCGGATTGGGGCTGGAAGGTTCACAGATCCAGACGCCAGCCCGCCCCAAAGCGTTGACAATTTTGACAGTTGTAACGGTCATCGGAATTTTGTTTGGTCTGTATATGGCGTTGGGGTATGCCGGTACGGATGTTGACCAGGGTGATGTGCAGCGCGTGTTTTATATTCACATGCCCGCCTTCCTGGGGGCATTTACGGCCTTGCTAGGCACGGTTATCGGCGGTGTGCAGTATCTTCGCACCCGCCAGGTGAAATGGGACAATCTGGCGCTGGCCGGGGTGGAAGTCGGAGTCGCGCTGGCGCTGATTAACCTGATTACGGGCATGATTTGGGCACGCCCAATCTGGAATACCTGGTGGACATGGGATCCGCGCCTGACCTCAGAAGCAATCATGGTGCTGACCTATGCCGCGTACCTCATGCTGCGCCAGAGCATCGAAAACCCGGAACAGCGTCGCCGTTTCGCCGCTGTGTATGGCATCCTGGCGTTTGTGACCGTGCTGATTGTGCTGCTGATTACCCGGATTCGCCCGGATACTATTCATCCCGTCGTGATTGGCCCCAGCGTGCAGAACGACGTAGCGGAAGGTGCGTTTGAAGTGGCCGCCACATCCGGTGTAACCGCCGCGCTGATGTCCAACATGCCGGTTTGGGCACTGCTCGTCCCGATTACCCTCATGTGGTATCGCATCCGGCAGGAAAACTTCGCCGAGCATATCCAGGCCCTGAAAACCAAAGTCATGAACCAGTAGTCGTCTGAAATTCGATTGAGTAGGAGCTTGCAATGCCTGAAAGTGTGACACCCGATACCGTTGCTTATCTGTACCTGGGGCTGGCTGTGATTTTCGGAATCATGGCGATCTTCATCGTCAGCATGGTGATTCGTTACCGCAGCCTGAAAAAGGATCTGCTGATGCTGGAGCAGTTCCAGCAGGAATAATATCCCTTTGGGGTAAATGATTGTGAATGCAGGGTGTGGAAAACCGCACCCTGTTTGCTGTACCTTAGGCAGATGTTCCGAGCGAGTCGGGCAGACTCACCTTAAAGACCGTTCCCTTGCCTTCTTCGCTGGTAAACCCGATTTCGCCCCCGTGCAGGTGAGTCGCATTCCAGACGATTTGCAGGCCGATCCCCACACCCCGCGTCTGACCGATATTACTGCCGCGTGCATACGGCGTAAACAACTTCTCCTGTTCGGCGGCGGGAATCCCAATGCCGTAATCCTCGACCCGAAAAATGATTTTGCCGGCAGTGATGTGAGTCAGCTCCAACAGGACTTCGGTGGCGTCCGGTGAGTATTTGATGGCGTTCGTCAGCAGATTGCGGAGAATATAGCGTAATAAGACCGGGTCGAGGGACATATCCGAGAACTCGCCGATTGTGACCAGCTTGATCTCGTGTTCGGTACGCATTTCCCGGTGAATTTCATCAATCAGGGACTGGCAGAAGGAGACAACATCCAACAGCACCGGCTCAAAATACAGCCGCCCGCTTTCCGCCTCAATCATGATCGAGATGTCGTCCAGCATATCTGCCAGGTAGCGAATCTGCCCTCTGATGGTCGAAAATCCGGCAGCGCGGCGTTCCTGCGCCATCCGGTCATAGTAATTTTCCAGCAGATCCACCGAGGTCTGAATAGTCGCCAGGGGCGTACGGAATTCGTGCGAAACCATCGCCATAAACCGATTTCGCAGCTCGTAGATTTCCCGCTCTTTTTCGGCAGCCCGAATAATGGCGGCCTGTTCACGCTGGGCGGTTGCCACCGCTACTCGATCACTCATGTCAAACAACATCACGATAGCGACGGCATTGTGCCCATTCCAGACGGCATAGGAAATGGTGAGGGCTAAGGGTGTGATTTTCCCATCAGGAGACACAATCTCCACAGTTTCGGTATGAACGGGCTGCGTGGGATTATAACGAGAGGTGTCTCCCCCCATTGGCGGCAGAAGCAGGTCGAAGTTCTTCCCAAGTAGTTCCTCGTGTGACTTTCCTATCAACCTTCCAGCCACCGGGTTACAGTTGATAATCAAGCTGCTGACATGGTGTACGATCAGGATGCCGGTGGGAGACTGGGTAAATAAGGCCGCGAACTTGCGCCTAATGCTTTGAAGCTGCCGCCTAGTAACCAGGTTTCCAGTAATATCAGAACCGGTTAGGCTGTACATGAGTTTACCGGCAATTGTTACCTGTTTGACCCGCAGAGCGACCGATTCCCGCCCACTCTGGACAGCAGGGAGCAGTCGCACCTCCAGGTAGACCGGCGTTTCAATATGTTGTTCTTCCAGTTGGCACAGGCCATCACGCAGTATCTGACGGTCATCTGGATGCACGTAATCCAGTATCGAACAATCAAGCGTGGCCTGTGTATCCTCGGCTCCCAACAGATAGGCGCCAAACGAATTGATGTACCGGATTGTTTCGTCTTCCAGCAGAACAACCATATAGGGAGAGGACTCAACAATTTCTTTGAAATCACTGACCGATAGACTCACGACCATACCTCAAAATGTGTTCAATTCTATGCATGAAATATACCACGAACGGCTTGCAATGTTCATGGCTTGTTAAGGAGGGGATTCGGATGGGTATCCATATCCAGGAGGGCGCTTGGCCCCAATGAGAATTCCGCGTTGGGACATATCTGTCCCACCTATATCACAGGCTATTTTCGCATCTCAAACCCTGTTACAATGCGAACGCATTTAACGCATAACAGTGAGTACCTTCATGCGAACACGACGATGGTTAGCCGCAGGGTTCGGCGTCCTTATCAGCGTGATCTTTCTGCAAATCGCTTTTCAGAACCTCAATCTCGCCGCCGTCTGGCAGGATGTTCAGGAAGCCCAGGTCGGGTGGCTGCTGCTGGGCGCGGGGATTTATTTCGTGGCGGTATCGCTGATTTCATGGCGCTGGCAGTTTTTACTGCGGGCAGTGCAGCTTGTCTCGCTGCGCCATCTGATTCCACTGGTTGCCATCGGGTATATGGGGAACAACGTCTATCCGTTCCGCACCGGGGAAGTACTACGCATCGCACTACTGCGCCGTAATCATGGCATCCCCTTGACAAAGGCGACGACGACAGTCATTGTCGAGCGTGTTTTTGATGGGCTGGTCATGCTGACATTTATCATCGTCTCGCTGCAATTCGTGCCAATTGAATCCCGTGAAATTCAGACGGTAGCAACTTTTTCAGCGCCGATTTTCCTGGTGGCGCTAGCGATTTTCTTCGCTCTCGCCGCCCGCCCGGATTTACTGCGGCAGCTACGGGAGAAGGTCAGCCGCTTTTTGCCGGAAAAACTCCGTAAGCCGGTTTCCCACCTGATTGAAGATGTGCTGTCCGGTCTGGAAGGGCTGCGCAGCCCGGCAGACCTGGCGGGGGCGGTCATCGCCTCGTTTCTGTCGTGGGGGGTGGAAGCCAGCGTGTACTGGCTGGTATCGTTCGCCTTCAACCTGAATATGGGCTATCCAGTGCTACTGTTAGTGGTCGGCGTGGTGAATCTGGCGGGGCTGCTGCCCGCTTCACCCGGGCAGATCGGGGTGTTCGAGTTCTTCGTGGGCGTGGTGTTGACCGCAGTGGGTATTCCAGGCGAACAGGCCAAAGCCTTCGCGCTGGTGGTGCATGTCGTCATTTGGCTGCCAGTGACGGTGGTCGGTTTCTACTTCCTTGTGCGGCAGGGACTCGGCTGGTCGGCCATTACCCGTGCCAAGGAATTCGAGCAGCAGGCCGCTCGATAGGGGTAAAGTGGTCAGTCGTCAGTTTTCAGTTTTCAGGAAAAGAAATCCAGCGAAACAACCAGGATTCGTAGGGACACCCAATGGGCGTCCGCCGGATAGGTAGAAGCCTGTCCCTAAAAGAAACCTCGATTTAAACGTTAATCATGCCCCACTGCCTGATACCGCGCAGTTTTTTGGTTACCCCATGTGTTCAAGAGCCTAAAGGGCTAACTAGCCAGAGCCAACAGCCAGATATGAATATTCCGTGATGCACTGCTTTTACTGTCCACCGAAAACTGACTACTGATAACTATTCCTTCACCGCCGCCGGACGCGCGATTTCCGCCGTATCCGACGAAACCGGGACGCCCTGCGGGAGCAGCATTTCCAGCAGCGTATAGGTCAAGTCGCTTTGCAGCCGCCGCCGGAACTCCTTGTTGGTTTCCTGGGGGCGTTGGCCGTAGATGGCGTAGGTATACGTCTCGTACAGGGCTTTACTCAGTACCGTAATCTCCGGCTCCCACTGGTCTACTTTGTGCCATTCCGAATACTGGCAGTGGTATAACTCAAAAACAATGCGAACATCCCCGCGCTTCCCTTTCAGGCGGACATCCAGCGCAATTGGTAGCATGGCGGTACGTTCGCGTAAATTTTTCTGGAAGCGTTTGACCAGATCACGGGCCACCGGGCGCAGCCGTTTTTCAGCTTGTTCTGCGGTGAGTTTATTGCGGCGGCGCAGCACCCCGTTCAGGCGCTTCACAACTCCTTTGGCGGCCAGTGCCTGATCCCGATTCACCCGCCCGTAGCGGTCATAGTGCATCAGGCGAACAGCGGCCACGCGCCACCCGTCAAAACCGCCCCCATCCACACCGAGCAGCACCTTACGTACTGTGAATACCCCTTCGGCGCAGGACGGCGGCAGCGAACTGTTCTGCGCGGTCTGCTGCCAGCCTTGCTGCCTCCCGGCGGTGCTGTTGGGGTCAAGCGGCAGTGCGGTTGAATACGGGGGCTGCCACGCGCCAAAATCGGGCGAGCGCTGGAATACGAGGCGCAGGATCACCAGCACGATCAGGAGGAGCAGCAGCAGCGCGCCGCCAAACCCCACCAGGAAAACCACTTGTAGCGGGTCAGTCAGGTCTACTTCCAGGCCCACCGAACGCAGGATGTCGGTCAGCGGGTCGGCAGAGGCCGCCGGAGTCGGTTCTACTGGAATCGCAGCCGCGCCGGTGATTTCGGGGATCGTCAGGCTGATTTGCGCGGTGTTGCTGGTAATGGTACGGCTGTCCGCCGGTTCGACTTCGTCAATGCCGACAGTCGCCCGGAATGACTGCACACTGCCACTTTCAAATAATGCCGTCTGGAAGGGGAGCGACACCGTGACAATTTCCTGCGCTTGCAGTGGGCGTACGGTGTCGATGGCGATTTCCTGACCCGTACCCACTACTAGCAGCCGGGCAGTGGCCGGGACAGTAGCCGCCCCGCCGATGTTCCAGACCTCAAATTCAATGGCAATCTGAGTGTTGTTATCCAGAAAGCGGCTGCGGATATTGCGGATGGCGTAGTCGGGCGCAGCGTCTTGAGCGGCGGCGGGCAGCCCGATCAGGCACAGCGCGACAAGGAGCAGGATTTTCTTTAACATGCCGGGTTCTTACCTTTGGCGGGTGATCGTTTTGTCATGCAAATCCAGGGTTTGTGTCTATCATCATCATAACCCCTTGCCATCGCTCTCGCAAATCATGACAGGGCGGGCGTAGGGGAATAGGGTGTCACGAGTGGGGATAGGCCGCACAATCTATAGGATGGTATTTTCAGAGACGGTCTGTAAACGCTGTTGGATTGTTTAGAAAGTCGCGGGTGAGCCGGACGTGTTCCAGGTCATCGTAGGCCACCGGGCGCACCGGGGACTCATCGAAGTTGAGCAGTGTCGCGCCGGGGTACGCCAGCAGGATGGGCGAGTGAGTGGCGATGATGAACTGGGCGTTCTGGGCAACGGTCTGCTTGAGCAGAGCGAGGAACGCCAACTGGCGCAGCGGCGACAGCGCCGCCTCCGGTTCATCCAGCAGGTACAGGCCACCGGGAACAAACCGCGCCTGAAAAAAGGTGAAAAAACTCTCACCGTGCGAGTGGGTATCCAGTCCTTCTCCGTAGCGACGTTCCAGTTCCCCCAATTCGCGGGTAAAAGGCATCCGCGCCAAATTTTGCGCCAGTTGCGAATGCCCCTGGTACTCCTCATCCACCTGTTGCAGGTCGCGGGCGAGTTCCTCGCGCATCTGTGCCAGCCGCTTCACATAGCCGAAATAATCCTCCGCCCGCAGGAAGAAGCCCTGGTGCGTCCGTTTTGTCCAGGCCAGATGCAGTCGATCCGCCAGCCGCCGCACGGAGGCGAGAGTCGGGTCGCCTTCCAGATCGGCGCTCCCAGCAGCAGGCAGCCGCGCCGCGCACGCCACCGCTTCCAGAAACGTGGATTTGCCGGAGCCATTTTCCCCTACGAGGAACGTCACCGGAGCAGTAAACGTGAGCGTCTCCATACCCTGAATGGTGGGGATGTTAAAGGGGAAGGTTTTCTGTAACGACGCTTCCACCCGCCCCTGGCGGACGGACTGTAAATGAACGGTCATAAGCGCGGAGTCCTAGATGAATGATGGCATCATTGTATCAGCAATTAGGGTGGTCGGGTTGCCTCTGCCGGTAATCAATATCATAATGGGCATGGGGTAAGCTGCTGGTACGCAATTCGGAGGTGAGCATTTTGACACAACAGAACACCCGCAAACAACCGTCACGCTGGTTGATTCGGGCGGCGGGGCTGGTCGTACTGTTCGCGGCGATTCTCAGTGTGGTGGCGCTTGCTGGCCTGGGCCAATCTGCCGCAGATGAGGCTATGCCGACTGCCACTGTTTTGGCACAGCCCGGCGTGCTGTCGCCTGAGGAACTGGCGAAAGTGCCGGTGGCACATAACGCGGATTGGACGCCGGTGGAACGGAATTTTGACAGTGTGGCGATGGTTTTAGTCCCGGCGGGCTGCTTTACGATGGGCAGCAGCGACGAACAACTCGCTTACCTGGTAGACGAGTTGCACATCAACCCGGACTGGCTGGATGATGAACAGCCCGCGCACAGCCAGTGTTTTGATACCCCATTCTGGATAGACCAATACGAAGTCACAAACGAACAGTACGGCGAACCAGGTTGTACTGACTATTCATCCCGACCTGACCAGCCCCGCAATTGTATAAATTGGGAAGATGCCCGCGCTTTCTGCGAGTCACGTGCAGCGCGATTGCCTACCGAAGCCGAGTGGGAATACGCCGCACGCGGGCCGGATAGTCTGATTTACCCCTGGGGCAATGAATTTATCAGCGAGAATGTTATGGTGGCATTTCCAGCTATGAATGATGCAACACCGGGAGCTTTACCGCCGCTGCCGATGCGCGTTGGCAGCCATCCGGGGGGTGTCTCGTGGGTCGGCGCGTTGGATATGACCGGCAACGTGTGGGAGTGGACGAGTTCGCGCTATGCGGCCTATCCCTACGACGCAGCCGATGACCGCGAGGATGCCGGGGGCGGTGATCCGATCCAGCGGGTGCATCGCGGTGGCGCCTATAACAACGAAACGTATACCAACCCGATACAGGCGGCGGTTCGGGGCCATGACCGCGCCGGAACGACCCATCCCTACCGGGGTTTCCGCTGTGTCCGCGATATTGAATAGCGCGGTGCGCTGTTACGGCCTCAGGTCTCCCTGTTGCAGTTGAATCGCGCTCACCAGCACACCATAGGTATTGATCTGATCCAGGCCACATTCCCCCTCAAACGGTTCGATCTGCCCGTTTTCGTTGACATCCGCCCCGGTGGTCAGTTCGGCGGCGAGTCGCACGGCGTCTTCCGCCTGGGTTGCGACAGCGGCCTGGTCTGTCGCCGCCAGAATCACCTCTTCCAACCCTTTGATCTCATCTATCCGCTGGCGGGTATTTTCCACACAGACGCGGATAAGTTCGAGATTGCTCTGGACATCGCGGGCGGTATCCGGCGCATGGGCAACGGCATCAAGCTGAGCGTTAATCAGATCAAGGAAATGTGGGATGCCTATCTTACGCCCTGGATTCTCGCCGCGCCCGTCCCCGTTATAATCCGTCTCTGTGCCATAGAGAATGTTAAGGGTATGCTCGGAGTGGGTTTGCAGGCCGCCCAGGTTGCTGGCGCGCTGCGCTAACGAGGCGTGCTGTGCGGCAAAACCCGCTTCCGTCAACGCCCCATCCAGCAAGCTGCCGCTGGAAATACCGTCCTCTGAGGCGATGAGGATTTCGCGCAGCGCCGGGCCTAACTCAATCGGGAGATACCCGCTGTAGGCTATCGTGCCGTTCGGTTCAGTGCTCATATCGTCCTGCAACGTCACCAGCAGCGCATTGTACAGCGTCGGTAGGGCACGTTCTTCAGGGTCCACAAAAGGAGGGAGTACCCCGCTGCCCAGTGAATCCACTACCAACTCACCCAACGACAGGATACTGCCATCGGCAGTATTAACCAGCCAGGCAGCATAAACCTGCCCCGCTCCAGGTGGAGTCAGGTTCTGCACTTGCAAGGTGAGCGTATCGCCTGCGCCGCCCATGCTGCTAAAACTCAGGCGGCCAAATGTAGGTGCAGTAGTGGGTTCTACCACCGCCCGCGTAGGCAGAGTCGAAGCGACCTGTGTGTTCTCAACTGCGGTTTCCACCACGACACCCTGTTCATTCTGGTTCGTCACCAGCAGCAGCACCACCGCGACAATCAGCACCGCGATGATCGCAAACCCACCTAATAACACCAATGGATTCACGCTCTGCTGCATAATAATCGTCTGGGAATCCGGCGATTCACTGGGTCGGGTCTGGGTTGCGCTGACCGGCTGTGGCATGTGGGCCGTGGGTTCAGGCGAAGGAATGGCATAGTTATAGGTGGGCTGTCCTTCAGCCTGAATCGCCCGGCTGAAGTCTTCGGCAAATTCCATTGCCGTCTGGTAGCGGTTAGCCGGTTTTTTCGCCATCGCCCGTTGGATCACCCGATCAATCGCGGGAGGTAGCTCTTCCTGCATCTGTCGCAGCGTCGGCACCGGGTCGTTAATGTGTTTGAGAACCACCTGCATCGGGGTATCACCCAGGTAAGGCTGCTCTCCGGTAATCATCTCGTAGACCACCGCCCCCAGCGCGTAAATATCCACGCTGGGCGTTACGGCGACACCGGTTCCCTGCTCGGGAGCCATATAAGCCGGTGTCCCCACCAGACCGCCGGTGTTAGTCAGACGTGAATCGCCGCCCGCGATCTTCACAATGCCGAAATCCGCCAGCAGCGCGTGGCCTTCACCATCCAACAGGATATTCCCCGGTTTGATGTCGCGGTGGATGATATTCTGCCGATGCGCGTAGTCCATCGCGGAGGCAATCTGGCGCAGCAACGTTTCGATCTGCTTGAGCGGCATCGGGCCTTCCTTGATGTGATCTTCCAACGTGCCGCCGCTGATAAACGCGACCACCAGGTACAAAATGTCATCCTGCACACCATAATCATAGAGCGGCAGAATGTGGGGATGCTGTAAACGCGCAATCGTGCGGGCTTCCAACTGGAAACGTTCGATAAACTGCGGGTCCTGCCCCGGATGTGGTGGCAATACTTTAACCGCCACGAAACGATCTATATCCGCCTGGCGACCTTTATAAACGGTTGCCATCCCGCCCCGTCCCAGGAGTTCTATAATTTCATATTTTCCTAACGTGCGCCCGATTAATGATGATGATGACAAAGCCTGTATCCCTCAAATTTTCCAAACTCGCGTGTGAACCGTAACACGCGATACCTTGCATTATACAATATGGAATCCATGTGTGCAGAAAGTGGGACGTTTCTTAACGTTTGTAGAGTCTTGGCAGTGCAGAAATGTGCTTGTGTGAAGTCTCGAGAGAACCCCAGCCAGATAGCCGAGATTCGAAAGGGCGCACCGCAGCAGTGCGCCCACTGTGAAAACATACAATTACCAGCGTTAGCTACGCATCAGCCGAATAAATCACCGAACCACCCCGCAGGGTGGTTCCCAGTGCCAGTAAAGTGCCGTCAGCGTTGAACGTAATCTGATGAACCCCGGCAGGAGCGGCCAACTCGCCGACCAATTCCCCCGTTGCTACCGCGTAAACATCCACATGGCCGTTGAAATTCCAATCATCAAACCCGACGGCCAGCAAACTGTTATCCGGGCTAAAGGCCGCTGAAACCACCCTGGCATTTTCATTCCGCGCAACCCAGGGAATGACCTGCAAAGCCGCGTTGCTCTCTGCATCCCAGATTTGAATCGTCCGCAGTTGTTTGCGTGCTTCACTGGCATTCAGTCCAACGGCAACCAGCGTGCCATCCTTCGATATTGCCAGAGCATCCAATGCCGGGGCGACGGTTGTGCCATCTATCTTGGTGGAGAAATCCCACGATTGGGTTTCCTCATAAGTATCCAGCGAATCAAATACGAGGTAGGCATTGCTGGAAGTCACCAGTTGTTTTCCGTCCGGCATCACGCCCAGGACGCTGGTGGTGCTGCGTGACTGAATTGTGTGTGCAACAGGCTCGCCATTGGCCGCATCCAGCATCGGCAAACCGTTATCCCCCAATACGAGCGTATCCGTGCCAGGGATAAAAACCAGGCCAAAGCGTGATAGCGACGCTTCCATCACCACTGTATTGGTTTCAGTGTCCCAGATGCGGGTTACGGATTTGCCCTCATCATTTTCGGTCATGTATCCGATATACCGGTTATCAGCGCTGATCGCCGTATCGTAATTCTGACCCGCCATGTCCACCAAATTCGTCATGATTCCGGCTGCCAGGTCAACCAGGGCCAAGGTATTCCCTGTAAGCACCAACAGCGTTCCATCCGCGCTGAAAGCGACCCCCGGATGGTCGGCATACTCTTGAAACAGGGTTAAGGCGCTGACATTTTCGGCGGTGATGGGTTCGAGGCTGGCGGGTAAAAATGGTTCGGGTGTAGCGGTGGGTATCGGGGTAGGTGTTGCGTCCGGTGTAGGTGTCGCCTGGGGTTCGCCTGGGCCACAGGCCGCCAGCGACACGGCAAAAATGAACAATATTGTCCACAAAGCATATCGCATCATGAAATTCCTTTCACAAACTTGTACCACATAAAGTGATACATTATTTATTTTATAGAGGTGTGAATCCTCAGGCAATCACAGCGACAGGGTAAAGTGCCCAATAATCGAATCTATATTCGATTTTTTTACGGGAATTCTGTACAATACACACAGTATTGTTCTTCAAAAAGAGACCTGTTCAGGAGGTATGGCACCTTGCAAGTGGTCATTTTTACACGCAGCACGCCGGATACCGCCGCAAAAGTCGAAGTCGGCGCGGATGGCAATGTGACCTGGGGCGACGCCGCAACCGTCGTCAACCCCTGGGATGAATACGCACTAGAAGAGGGCATCCTCCAGGCCAAAGCAGGTGGTGGCACAGCCGTTGTCGCCGCGATTGGCCCGGAGATGCACAATGAAGCGCTCAAGCATAGTCTGGCGATGGGGCTGAACGAGGCGGTTCGGGTTTGGGATGCTGCGCTGGAAGGCGCGGACAGCCTGGCCTATGCCGCTGCTGCCGCTGCCGTTGTGCAGAAAATCGGTGATGTAGACCTGGTGATCTTTGGCCGCGAGAGCATTGACGTGGGCAGCGACCAGCACAACTATCAGACCGCCCGCAAACTCGGTTGGCCGATGTTGAGTTATGTCTCGAAAATCCTGGAGGTGGACTTCGGCGCCAAGACGATCAAGGTCGAGCGCCAGATTGAAGAGGGCAAGCAGGTCGTTACCAGCCAGCTCCCCGCCGTGATTTCGGTCTTGAAGGACATCAACGAGCCGCGCTACCCGTCCTTTATCGGCATCCGCAAAGCCTCCAAAGCCGTGATTCCTGAGTGGTCACTGGCTGACCTGGGACTGGAAGCCTCCGCTCCGCAGACGCGCGTCACACAGTTAATGAACCTACCGGCGCGTGAAGGTGAAGTTGAAATGATCGAAGGGACACCGGAAGAACAGGCCGCTGCCCTGGTGGATCGTCTGCTGGAGGAGAAGGTATTATGAGCGCAGTATTTGTCTGGATTGAAACATTCAAAGGGGAAGCACACCCCACCAGTTGGGAAGCCCTGGGCGCAGGCCGCATGGTGGCCGATAAACTCGGCGTGCCGCTGACCGCGCTGGTTTTCGGCCAAAATGCGAGTGGAGTCGCCGCCACCGCCGCCACCTATGGCGCGGATAAGGCGCTGGTGTGTGAAGACGCCACCCTGAGCAGCTACCGCCTGGAACCCTATGCCGCGCTGTTGGCGAAACTGGTCGCAGATCACACCCCGAAAGCGGTGTTGGCAATTGGCACCACTGCCGGGCGTGAACTGCTGGCCGCTGCCGCTGCCGATAGCAATTCCGGCTTGCTGACCGAAGCGACTACCCTGGAAGTACAGGACGACGGCGCGTTAAAGGTTGTGCGCCCGGTGTATGCCGGTAAAGTCCTGGCCGAAGCGGTGGGCAATCCCGCCGGGACGCAGTTCGTGGCGCTGCGCGGACGTGCCTTCAAGCCAAACGCGGTCAATGACAGCGCAACCGCTGAAGTCACAACGGTTGATGCAGTGCTGGCGGAAGATGCGATTGCAACCAAGATTGAATCGCTGGAAGCCGAAGTCGGGGCGGTCAACCTGACCGATGCTGCGATCATCATCTCCGGTGGACGCGGCATGGCGAACAACCCCAAAGACGCGCCGGGCGATGCCGCTGACCCGGCGGTATGGAAAGCGCAGGACGGTTTCGCCAACACAATTCAACCGCTGGCAGACGTGCTAGGTGCAGCAGTCGGCGCTAGTCGTGCGGCGGTGGACGCCGGGTACATCCCCTATGCCCACCAGGTCGGCCAGACCGGTAAGGTCGTCGCACCTGACCTGTATATCGCCTGCGGAATTTCCGGCGCGATTCAGCACCTGGCCGGGATGCGTACCAGTAAGATCATTGTGGCGGTCAACAAGGACGCCGAAGCGCCGATCTTCAAACTGGCGCGGTACGGGCTGGTGGGTGACCTCTACCAGGTTGTCCCAGCGTTGACGGCTGAACTGAAGAAACGGTTGGGCAAATAACCGTTTCAGCCGAAAAACTGCAATTAAAGTTATAGTCGGGTTTGGCTACGGTTAGCAAGCCCGATTTTTTGTGAATATTCTCCCAATTGTGAACATATCAGGGTATATATTCAGTTATAATGCCTTGTAGTAGTCAACTTGGGAGAGAATTGTGGTATGCCCATTACGGATATTATCTATATTGAAGATGATGACACAGTAGCGCAGATTTTTGCGATAGGTTTCAAAAAATATCAGATTAATACCCTGCATATTCCCGATACCCGCCCGGAGACGCTGGATGTTCTAAAGACCCCGAACTACCAGCAGGCACGCGCGATCTTTTTTGACCTGAATGTCTGCGGCACGGATGGGCTGGCGTTGGCCTGCCGTATGCGGGAAGAAGGGGATAACCGGACATTTTTCCTGGTGACTGCTTCTGAGAACCCAAACCCGGAACTTCTCAAGACGTACCATATCCACTATTTGCAGAAGCCCTTTAATGTGCGCAACGTAGCCGATATGATTTTAACGCCGGTTGCCGAATAGCCCCCAGCAACACAGAAAGTCGCGCTACATCGCCATCACCTGTTCATAAACGGCCAGTGTTTGCTGTGCTGTTTTGCGCCAGTTGAAGAAGGTCGCGCGGGCCAGCCCCTGGTTGATGAGTGAGTCACGCAGTGCGTCCTGCCCCAGCAGCGCTAGAATCGCCCCGGCCATCTCACGGGCATTCCCCGGTTTGACAAGGTATGCGCCCTCCCCCACGATTTCCGGCAAGCAGGAAATATCATTAGCAACCACCGGCGTTCCACAGGCCATCGCCTCGACCACCGGCAGTCCAAACCCTTCATACAGACTTGGGAACACAAACACATTCGCCAACCGGTAGAGCGACGGCATATCTTCCGCATCTACATACCCAATCCAATGCAGATGGTCGGTGATCTGGAGTTTTTCGGCGTAGTCGCGCATGTTGGGGAACAGCGGGTCGCGCCAGGCCGGTTCACGCCCGGTGATGACCAGCGGATAGGCGTCACCTTCGGCCTGCATGATGTAGGTATATGCCAGAAAAAGCTGGTTGATATTCTTGCGGCGGTCAAACTGTCCCAGGCACAGGATAAAATCATCCGGCAGGTTGTATTTTTCGCGTACCGCCGCGTCCCGTTCCTTGCCGATCTTCGGGTGATAGGCGGAATCAGCGGCGAGGTAAGTCGGGGTGATGCGGTCTTCCGGCAGGTCGAGGTACTGGATAATATCGGCTTTCGCGGCGTTGCTCAGGGTGAGGGTGTGCGCTGAACCGTTGGCTGCCGCCGCCACCAGCGACGTATACAGCCGCCCGGCCACGCCCCCGGCGTATTCCGGCATCACCAGCGGAATCACATCCAGGATGGAAGTGACCAGCCGCGCCGGGGAGGAGAGCGGCGGCGCCCAGTACGGCACATGGGCAATATCCGCGTTCACTCGCCGGACAAGTTGCGGGTAGGCACGCTGCTCGAACAGCACTTTGCCCAGCTTGCCACCCCGCCCGCTGGCATTGACCACGCTCACGTTCTCCGGCAGATTATCCAGGGAACGGTTATGCGGTGGCACGATGAGCGTCATATCCAGATCGGGCGCGATGCGGCGCAGCGTGTGGAGCAGGTGGCGCAGGTACATTCCGCTGCCGGTATTCGGCTGATCCCAGAACCAGCCGTTATATGCAATGTGCATGGTGATCGTCCTGAGTTTGGGTGTCTGTCTGCTGAGTCTGTCGTATTCAGGGGCGAATGGCAAGGGTAGAATGCGGGGCTATGCCCTGAGAAACCCTCCCTTATGAATCGGAGGCCGGTATGCTATACTGACTTTATGCTTATGCAGTGAATTCAAGGCGGATAGAAACCCATGATTGATGTGAATCAACTGAGAAAGGGGACAACCTTTCTTGAAGATGGTCAGATTTTTAAAGTGTTAAATTACACTCATACCAAACCAGGCCGGGGGAGCGCGACGATTCGTGTGAAAGTTCGCAATATGCGCACTGGTTCGACCATCGAACTCACCTACAACTCCGGGATGCAGGTCCAGGATATTCGGGTTGATATTCACAACGTCCAATATTTGTACGATGATGGTGAATTCCTGACCTTTATGGATATGGATACCTACGAACAGCCGCAAATCCGCAAGGACGTATTCGGGGATGATGCCCTGTACCTGCGAGGCAACCTCGATCTCAAGCTGAGCAGCTATGAGGGCGAAATTATTGACTATGAACTACCGCTGACGATTGATTACGAGGTCACGGAGTCCGAAATGGCGATTGCCGGGGATACGGCCAACAATCCCCAGAAGAAAGTCACGGTAGAAACCGGGCTGGTGGTGCAGGTGCCGATGTTCATCAACGTGGGCGATACCATCCGCGTGAAAACCGAAGATGGCAGCTACACCACACGGGTCTAACGCCTGTTTTTCGAGAAATTCCAAAGGGCGCACCATCGCGCCCTTTTTGTTTGCCTGCTCCTGAAGGCATAGCTCAACCGGTTCCAGTTCAGCCGGGATTACTCTTTTTCGGGCGGCATCCCGACCAGCAGGCGGTTGCTGAACTCAACGCCCAGCGAGAATGTGACCGCGAGACCAACCGTATTGAAGGGAAGCTGCCACCACAGCGAATCCCGCACCGCAGTGGTGATGCCAGTATCCGACTGGAGTACAGTTGCCAAAACCACAATCGCCGCCAGAATCAGCCCGAAGACCAGCCCCACGATGAAACTGCGACCCAACTGCGACCACAAGGAGCGATAACGGCGGCGCGGGATGGAGGCAAACAGCATCCCCCCCAACACCACACCGGCAATCCCCCCCATGATAAAGGACAGAAAGACAGTGCTGAAAGTACCAATCCCCAGCAGGCGCAGAACAGCGAAGAATACGGAAGTGGTCAGCCCCATAGAAAGCAAGAACAACCGGAGCAACTTCCAGTAGCGGTATTCCTGGTACTCCAGCGCCGTCAGAATCGCGATGGCAACCCCATTGATAGCGACACCGACCAATGCCTGGATCAACAGGGCGACGGTTATATTGTTCGACACGCTATTGTCCTGCATCTGGATGGAATCCACCAGAGCGCCGGGGATGACGATCAGCAGACTCGTCAGGATAACCGCGAAAATACGGTAAATCAGGTTGCGCTGCAAGGATTGGCGCTTGCTGACTCGCAGCAGTTCGAGGATTTCATCATTGGGCTGCAATATACCGGCTTCCACCTGTGCCTTGAGGAAGTTGTAATCGTGTTCCTGAAGGGGTACACGATGCCGTTTCAACGCCTCCACACCGGTTATGGCGATCTGGCGGGCCTCCTTGCGCTTCACATAACCGGGATCCATCACAACTTCATTCGGCAGCCCCAATTCGCTGCGGGAGGTCACCAGGAAACGCACGCCGGGAGCTGAATCCAGCAGGCGTTGTATCAGGCTGTCCATCCCTTCGATCTGCTGGCAGTGATCGAGCAGCAGTAACAAGGTCTTACGTTTCAGGAATTCCTGCAGCGCTTGAAGCGACGGCGTGTCGCTCTCCGGGTGATGAATCGTGGCAGCAATCACGGAGACGGCTTCCTCAAGGGTTTTGCAGGATTCCAGCTTTACAAACCATACCCCATGCGGGAATCGAGTCCGCTCCCGCGCGGCTGCCACCAGCGCCAGTGCCGTTTTGCCGGTTTCAAGCGGGCCAACAATGGTGATGAGACGCACATCGCGTCGGTTCAGCAAGGATCTAATTTCGTCTAATTCCTGGTCGCGTCCGATGATATCCACGCTCTCTTCGGACAGATTATGTTCCTGGTTCGGCAGTGTCAAAGTCGGGTCAGACAAATCATCCGCTTCAAATGCCCGTTCCCCTTCCAGGGTGTGGAGAATCGTTTCAATTTCCGCCGCCACCTGGCGTACCCGGCTGGGGCGCTGGGTATGGTCTTTTTCCAACAGGCGCGTAATCAGATTAGCCAGTTCTTCGGGTGTATCAGGCCGCAGTTCATAAATGTCTGGCAGCGAATTGCTGGTAATCGCCATCATGGTCGCCATCATGTTACCCTTCATATCAAAGGGACGTGCATTGGTGAGCATCTCGTACAACACGATACCGAACGACCACATATCGGAGGCAAAGTCGCTCGGTTCGCCGCTGAACCCTTCTGGCGGCATATAATTCAGTGTGCCAATCGTAGTACCAGTCTGTGTAATCGACTCCTGATTCAGCATGTAGGCCGCGCCAAAGTCCGTCAGACGGGGTGAACCATCCAGCGTCAGCAGGATATTGGCCGGTTTGATGTCCCGGTGGACGATGTTCATATGGTGGGCACGGGTGAGCGCGTCGCAAACGCCCAGGGCGATTTCCAGGACGCGAGTCAGCGAAATCTGCGTATCCCGCGCGATCAGGTCTTCGAGTGATCCCCCCTCGACATATTCCATCACGAGATAATGAATCCCATCTTCCTCAAACATATCCAATATCTTGACGATATTGGGATGCTCGACCATCTTTAAGGCCTCTCCCTCACGGGCGAAACGTTCCACCAGCGCCGGGTCCTGCTTAACCGCTTCCCGGCTTAACTCCTTCACAGCAACTATGGTATTATTTTTCGTATCCAAGCAGCGATATACTGTCCCCATACCGCCGCTGCCAAGGGTTTCCTCAACCTGATAGCGATTCTGAATTGACCGTGCCATGGCATTACCTATCTCGAATTAAGCTCTGTTTCGAGCAATGTGTTGCAAGGCGAATGCGAATTCGTAATTTAGCGTTCTAAAATGTAATTATACCAATGATGTTTTTTAATTGTGTATAACCGATTCAAAAACTCAAATTGGATCTATTATGTTATTTATACTATTACGAAATGCGCCGTACAAGAAATTGGCATACCCAACAAGCAAAAATCAGCCAATGGTCGCTTAAACAGGGTATACTCCTGCAAGTGACGGGGGGGCATTGTACAAGAATCAAACATAGAGGCAAATACCAGTTGGGAACCAAACAACAAGCGATAATCTGGGCGGGACTACGGCGAGCGGCGGTATGGAATATGGCAGTCTGGCTGCTGGTCGTGGCGCTGCCAACATGGGCGGGAAATGTGACGCAAATCTGCCCGCCGGGCGGAATTCAACCACGCGGGGCGACCTATGAGCCGGGCGGTATTATCCTGGTAGCTTTTGACCGGACGAGTCTCTGGGTTTACAACATCACCACAGACCGCCGCTATCCCCTGCCGGATACCCACCCCTGCGGGCGGAACTGTCGTCTCTCGCCAGATAGCCAGTGGGTCACGTATATTGACCCAGATACTTCAGCCTACAGCAAAATGCACCTGGACGGCACCGGGCGCGCGCCGATGATTGACTACGCTTCGGATATTGAGTGGTGGATGCCGGATACGCTGCTGGTCTGGACGCCGGGACACCAGGCCTATCTGCAACCGGAAGCCGGGGGCGAACGGGAATACCTGGATGTGGAGGGCGTGATTAACGTGCAACCGGGGGGACGGTGGGGACTGCTGGAAGAGTTGGATGGTGACACCTTCTCCCGCGCGCTGGTGAATCTGGATATGCGCGACCTGCATGGGGTATCCGGCGGGTATATCCCCCTGGGGCCGGACGTTTCTTACTTTAACGCCGCGTCCTGGTCGCCGGATGGAAACTGGTTGGCCTATGTGATGCCGGGCGCATACGACCCGCAGGCGCAGATCGCCGGAGGTGAAATTTACAGCATTAACCCGGCGGACGGGACGCCGGTACAGTGGACTGATCTCAACAGCCTGTACGGCGCGGCACGGATTAACGGCCATGCCAGTGACCTGAGTTGGTCGCCCGATGGCCGGTTGATCGCCTTTTGGGTGATCGAACTGCTGGGGCCAAACCCGGAGGCCAACACCGGCAACGCCGTGATTCACATCCTGGATACGCAAACCGGTGATCTGCGTGTGTACTGCGGCTTCACCATCACCGAACATACGCCCAACCCGCCGCGCCTGCTGTGGTCGCCGGATAGCACGCACCTGACGTTTGGCGGGAACATCCCCGGCGACGACAAAGGCTATCTCCTGCTGGCGCTGGATATTGAAACTGGCGTGTTCACCGAACTCAGTAACGGTATTTACCCGACCTTCGATACCGCTGACCCGGTGGCCTGGGGGCTGCCTCCCCAATGATAAGCTGGCGCTTGTGGTATGCCCTGCATCACCCGCCGTACCGGCACATCCTGTTTCAACAGATGGTTGCTTCCCGGCTGCGGGACGTGTACTGGCCGAAGCCACAGCGTGGCATTCAACCACTTTGGGCAACCGTCATCCTAGCAGTGTTCGCCTGCCTGCTGGGACTGACACCCATCCTGATTACAGGCGTCTATATTTTCCTGTTCATATTCCTGCCACTCTCAATCGGGCTGCTGTTGTTCAATGGCTTCGTTTACGGGGCAGTTCTCACCGCGCGAGTCAGTCAGGCCGTCGCCACCCATGCCGGACGGGGGCGTTTTGAACTGGTCGCGTTAGCACCACCGGGCGCGATGGGTATGACCTGGCTGATTGCGATTGCCTCAATTTACCGGAGTGGCCGCCCCATCGGGATTAATTACGACCATGCGTGGTATCTGCGGGCGTTTCTGTTGTTGATTTTCACGGTTGTGTTGGTTTCCAGCTTCGGCGACACCTGGGATAAGAACGCGCAGGTGGTGATCCTGGCAACGTATGTCCTCACGCAGGCGCTGGCCTTCCAGGTGGATGACATGCACGCCGTCACCAGCGGAGTCGTGATCGGCCTGGCGGCGGCGACCTGGCTGCCACGTCCGCTCGCGGCCCGTACCGTCGCGCTGGTCGCTTACATGGCGCTGCACATGTTGTTTTATCCGCTGGCCGCCGTGATGATTCTCGTCGTGCTGCCGCGGGTGTGGCCGAGCGATGCCGGGTGGTTGGCGGCGCTGGCGCTCCCCTGCTGGCGGTTGGCCGTCTTTTATGCCCTGCGGGAAGGCGTCATCAGTGCCGTCTGGCATGTCCTCACCCGGCGACTGAACGCTCAACCGGGTGATTTGCGTTCCCTGACGTGGTGAGGGTGGCTGTTAGCCACTGGCCGCTGGCTGTTAGCTGGTTAGCACTTTAATTGGGTTTTCGTAGGTGTTCAACGAGGGCGCACGGCGGTGCGCCCCTACGAATCTTGGCAAACTTGATGAATTCTGTCGACTATTGGCTTATGTGTATTTTCGTAGGTGTTCGACGGGCGAGGCAGGCCTCGCCCCTACTGAGAACTCCTCACTCCGGCGCGGTGGTTTTCGGATGTGCCGCGAAAAACGCCCAGATGGCTTCCCCGGCGTTGATGTCGGTATTTATCGTTCCGGCGATTTGTGGGCCAATCGAATCATTATCCACGCCCGGCCAGTTATGCCCGCCCCCGGCAATGGAATAGACCTCGACATCCGCACCATCGGTACAGTCTGTAAACGTGTGGTGACGCACAGCGGTTCTTGGGTCGTTCTGTGGCAAGTCCTCAAACGAATAGCCCTCAATTCCGCAGCCGTTATGAATGGCCCAGAAATTAATCGTGTCCGGCACCGAAAGGAGGACATTGTAGGTGCGTCCGCCAATCTGCTGCACCAGCCCATTCCATGGAATACTCACATCCGCCGTCCCATGAATCAGGATGATGGGTGTCACTGGTGCATCCCGGCAGATCGCACCGAAATCAATCGGCATAGTTCCGCCAACGGGCGCGAAAGCCGCGAACAGATCAGACGTTTCGCAGGCCATACGCTCCGTCATCATGCCGCCATTGCTGAAGCCGGTGACATACAACCGCGCCGGGTCAATGTTCAAATCCAGACTCAAGTCGGCGACCAGGGTACGCAGGAAGGCGACATCATCTATGGATTTTGAGGCAATCGGCAGGATGTCATTGTAGTAATCCCACTGCTGCCCGACGCCATCCGGGTACACGACGACAAAGCCGTTCGCTTCTGCCACCGGGTTGAGTTCAGTAATCAAAGCGAAGCCTGCGCCATTGCCCGGCCTGCCATGCAGGGCGACAACCAGCGGCGTCGGTACCGATGGGTCGTAGCTGTGTGGTACATACAGGATATAACTACGCGGGATGTCGTCCGGGTGACTCGTCAGCGTCTCGGACTGCTGCGCCCAATCTGAATCCCCGGCGAAAAAACGCCAGATCGTGCGCGTCGTATCCACCCCATACTGGTTCAGACTATGACCGGGGCGCGGCCAGTTACTCCCGCCGCCCTCAACCGTGAAGAGCGCCAGCCGTGACCCGGAATCGCAAGTATATTCCTGAATATTTCCGGTACCGGTTGGCGTATCTTCGCAGATGTTCCGCGTCCGCCAGAAATCCAGAGTCTGTTCCAGTCCCCATACCTGGAGTGTATTGCCGGCATCGTCAATCTCTAAAGAACGACCTTCTTCCGGGTAATATGTATCGTTCGACCCATGCACAATCAGCACATCAAGCGGCGCTGCCGGACTCGCCGCACAGGGTTGTTCCTGGTAGTCCCACATGAACGCCGCGACCACCGCGACCCCGGCGAACGTTTCCGGCGACTCACAGGCGACACGGTAGGCCATCACACCACCGTTGCCCATCCCGGTCAAGTAGACCTGATCGGGGGCGATATTGACCTGGGCGGCAATATCCGTGACGACGGCACGGAGAAAACCCACATCATCCGATGCGTCCCGCTGCGGGTACATCCCGGCGGTGTCGCGTCCATCAGCCCAGACGTACTGATAAGCGTCAGGATAGGCCACGACGAATCCGGCTTCGTCCGCCAGCGCGTTCAGTCCGGTGAGCGCCATCATCCCCGGCCCGGAACTCATGATCGAATGCAGCGCAATCACCAGCGGGGCGGGCGTGTCTTCGCCTACGCCGGGCGGCACATATAAGGTGTAGGCCCGTTCTTGACCATCGTAATCCAGGGTGTGACCCGAAGGGGCTTGCGCCAGCGCCGCGCTCACCGGGAGCAGCACCAGTAAAAACAGCAGTCGTATCCATAGCGTTCGCATGTATTTTCTCCTAAAAACTGTTTTTTTCGATGGATGGCGGACGCCCGGAATTTTTGACTGTCCCAATACACGCCTTATTCATCGTTCCAGACTCGCCTATACACAGGAGATACTGACAGATCGTCCACAACGATCATTTTCTTTAGGGTGTATTAAGTTTCGTGTGTTGCACTGTTCGATACAACCAACTAGCAACTAGAGAAAAAGACTATGACGGAACAAACTGGCTCCTCCAACCGGCGCGATTGGCTCTATCTGAGCATTTTTATCGTGGTCGTGCTGCTGATTACGTCTATTCCTTATGTGTACGCGATGGTCGGCGCTCCGGCTGACCGGCACTTTATGGGGGTGGTGTTCAATATCCCCGACCATTACCAGTATTTTTCCTGGATGCGCGAGTCGCAGACGCAGTTTCTGGTTCCCAACCAACTGACGCCGGAAGACAGCACGCCGCTGCTATTTAACTTCCTGTGGTTCACGCTGGGGCGCATCGAAAGCCTGACCGGGATTGACTACCGGATACTCTATCAGGTGACGCGGCTCATCGCCGGGGCGTTCGTGATGGCCGCCACCTATTGGTTCGCCTCGCTGGTGTTCACCAACCGGGCAAAACGCTGGACGGCCTTCCTGCTCGGTGTGCTGGGCGCGGGGCTGGGCTGGATATGGGTGGTCGCTAAGTATGTGGGCAAAGTGGAGATTGTGCCGCCGAACTCGTTCGACATTTACACCAGCGAACCCAACACCTTTTTTAATATCCTGGCATTTCCACACTTCGCCATCGCCGCCGGGCTGATCGCGGTGATTTTCGGGCTGGTGCTGCTCGGCCAGAAGAAACAGAGTATGCGCTACGCCTGGGCTGCGGCGCTGGTCAGCCTGCTCCTGAGCGTGCAGCACGCCTACGATATGTTCATCATCTACCCGGTGATCGGCCTATACGCGCTGTTTATCTGGCTGCGTGACCGTAAATTCCCGATGTACCTGTTCAAGTTGGGAATCGTGGTGGTGCTGATTTCGGTCTGGCCGGCGCTGCAAGCCTTCTATATCACCCAGGCCGACGACGTGTGGAAAGGCGTGCTTTCCCAGTTTGACAACGCCGGAGCCTGGACGCCCAACCCGCTGCACCTGCCAATCTTGATGGGTATCGGCTGGCTGCTTTCCATCTGGGCGCTGAAGATTCGTTTGCCCTGGCGCGAACGGGATGATACGCACCTGTTCCTGATGGCGTGGTTCCTGGCGCATTTCATCCTGATCTATATCCCGCTGAACTTCCAGATTCACCTGTTGAGCGGCTGGCAGATTGTGATTGGCGTCATGGCGACCATCGGGCTGTATACCCGCGTCCTGCCCTGGCTGCGAAAACGCCTGAGCGGGATGTCACCGCAGCGCGTGGCGCTGGTGGCAACTGGCATTCTGCTTATCCTGGTGATCCCCGCCAACCTGTACATTTTTGCCTGGCGCACGCTGGATATGAAAGCGGCCTGGCAGGAAATGGATCAGCGCGTCGCGGACAACCGCTATTTCATCCGGGACACAGAATATGACGCTTACCAGTTCCTGGAAACCCAGGTGAAAGGCACCGACGTGGTGTTCTCCAGCCTGAATACCGGCGAGTTCGTCCCGGCTCTGACGGGGGGACGTTCGTTCCTGGGGCATTGGGCGCAAACCCTGGACTTCCAGAATAAGCGGGTGCTGGTGGCAGCATTCTTCAACCCGGCCACGACGGACGCACAACGCCAGGAGATGCTCGACCAGTACAGCGTGGATTACGTGTACTACGGGCCGGAAGAAGCCGCTTTAGGCGCATACGACCCGGCGGAAGCGCCCTTCCTGACCGAGATCTACGCGAATGATGATGTGACCATCTACGCGGTAGAGCCGGGGCAAGCAGCGAATTAGGGGCTTTTGTCTGATTTAGGGGTGGTAGGGGCATGATGATCGTTCATGTCCCTACCATAGAAATGAAACGCCGATTTTAAAGTGTGGAGTACCGGATTACCGGAACAGTTCACGCACCACGATATTGCGCTGAATTTCGCTTGTGCCTTCGTAAATCTGGAAGATTTTCACATCACGCAGCAGTTTTTCAACCGGGTATTCCTTCATGTACCCGTACCCGCCCAGCACCTGCACCGCATCCACCGCCGCTTTGGTCGCCATGTCCGCCGCGAAGGCTTTGGCATAGGCCGGGACTTTAGGGTTGGCGATGCCGTTGTCTACCTGCCAGGCTGCCTGCCACACCAGCAACCGTGCCGCTTCGTAGTTGATCGCCATATCCGCGATTTTGTGGCCGATAGCCTGGTGCTGGTAGATGGGAACCCCGAACGCCAGCCGCTCTTTGGCATATTTCACGGATTCATCCAACGCCCGGCGCTGTAAACCCACCGCTGCCGCCGCCACACCGGGGCGACTGTGGTCGAACACGGCCATCGCCAGATAGAAGCCGCGCCCGACTTCCCCAATCACGTTTTCTGCCGGGACTTCGACATCTTCCAGAACGATTTCAGCGGTGTCGGAGGCCCGCTGGCCGATTTTGTCGAACTTCTTGCCAACTTTAACACCTGGCGCGTCCCGATCCACCACGAAACAGGTCATGCCCCGATGCCCGGCGCTGGGGTCGGTCTTGGCGAAGATGGTAAAAAAGTGCGCGTGCGACGCATTGGTGATAAAGGTCTTGGAGCCGTTGATAATGTAGGAGCCGTTTTTCTGCTCCGCCCGCGTTTCAATGCCGACCACGTTGGACCCGGCAGCCGCTTCGGTCACGCCATAGGAGACGAACTCACCTTTATCTGACAACCGCTCACCGAGCCAATACTGCTTCTGCTGCTCGTTGCCCGCCAGAATGATCGGCAACGCGCCGAGGCCGTTGGTGGTGATGCTGGTGCTGATGCCGGTACAGCCGTAGGCGAGTTCTTCCGCAACCACACATTCTTCAAATGCGGTGGCGCCGACGCCGCCGTACTCTTCCGGGATATTCATGTTGACGATGCCCAGTTCACGGGCTTTGTGGAAAATGTCTTCGGGGAAGGTGGCGTGTTCGTCATACTCAGCGGCGACCGGCATAATCTCGTTGGCGGTGAATTCCCGCGCCATCTTCTGGAGCATTACCTGCTCGTCGGTCAGCATGAAGGACACACCACTGGTGTTTGTCTGGGCCATTTTTCCATCTCCATAAAAAACACTAATCTAATGTGTGTTCGATTAATTATAGCATGGGTTTGTCAATCGCCAATGAGAACGCAAGGCATTGAGATGGGAACCGGAATCAAAAGCCCCCTGGCTGTCCACCAGAGGGCCTTCTGAGCGGGCGATGAGATTCGAACTCACGACCTTCTCCTTGGCAAGGAGACGTTCTACCACTGAACTACACCCGCAAAGTAAAAAAATTATAGCGCGGCTATTTTGCTTTGGCAAGAGCTAATTTCAGTGATCCCCATACTACAAAATGCTAAAATAGGAATGTTATCATAGTCAGCAGGATGTGATACTTGAACTTCTTCAATCCCGCTTTACAAACTGTCGCCTATTGTGCTTTGCCCGTTGTTTTTATTACCTTCTTGCTCACGCTGGCTATGCTTCTCTTCCGCCGCACACAAGATAAAAAGATCACTGTACCAATCGGATTGGCCTATTTTCTGGCGATCTTTTTGGCTTGTATGGTGATAGTGTTTTTAGGTATCTGGCTATACCTCATAGTTGGCACTGAACCCCTATACACAGGATAATTACGGTTACTCCGTATCATCTGCCAGTGGATGCGCTGTGAAGAAGTCCCAGATCACAGCGGTGGTATCGAAACCCAGATACGTGAACCACTCATGCCCCCCGCCAACCATGCCATAAAAATCCACACCGCTCTCTCCAATGCATCCGCTGTAACGGGCGTGTCGAATACTGATCCGGTCACTGATGTCCAGTTGGCTTAGTTCGGCTGTATCCGGGCAGGTGCTGCGCGCTACCCAGAAGTCCAATGTGTCCAGTACCGGGAACGTGTCGCCGACATGCTCACCATCCAGGTACAGTGGTTTGCCGTTCCAGGGGATCACCCGGTCAGCCGTGCCGTGCAGCATCAGCATAGAAACCTGGATTTCCTCCGGGCAAATAGCGGCCACATCGCTGGTCAGCGTGCCGGAAACCGCCGCAACAGCGGCCAACCGGCCATTCATCTCACACGCCAGGCGATAAACCATCCGTCCCCCGTTGGAAAAGCCGAGCGCATAGATGCGCTGCGCGTCCACTGGATAATCCGCCATCACCGTATCCAGCAGCGCGGCGATAAAGCCGGGGTCATCGCGCACATCCGGCACGCTGTCCCACTCCGGCGTATTCCAGCCGTAATCCCAGTAGCCACCTGGCCCATCGGGATACAATACCAGGAAACCTTCCTGGTCAGCCAGCGTATTCAACCCGGTGATGCGTGCCATGCCTGCCCCGTTACTCCCCGCCGGGTGCAGCGCGATCACCAAGGGCAGCGGATCGCTTTGGGAATCGACTCCCTCCGGCACATACAGCGTATAGGTGCGCTTCAGGCCAGCATAGTCGAGCGTGCCCGCCGGCTCTTGGGCGGATACCGGCGCGAAGGCCAGCAGCGCGGCCAGTGGGACAAGCAGAGACAGGAGACAATTCAGGTTGGGCATCAGGGCATCCTCATGAGGTTGGGTGATTCTGTTCATAGTACCGTTATGAGAATGCCCAGGTTCAGGAAATCACTCGCGCAGGCTGCAATCCAGGTTGAAGGTGAGTACCGTATCCTCGCCAAACGTGAAGGTATAGCCATCCGCCGTGTAATCAATGATGGCGACGCCATCCTGCGGGACGCCCTGGGTGACGGCTACCGCCCACAGTTGGTAAAGGCCGCATTCCGGCTTCGGCGCGATAACCGCATCCACTGATTCGGTAGGTGCTTCCGGGATGCGGATCATGCCTTGACTGCCGTAGGTATATGTCTCGGTTTCACCGTTCACGACTCGCGTGGCTTCGCGCTCTTCGCCGGGGTGGTAGACCTCAATCGTGACCAACTCATAAGTTGGGGCAGTCTCTTCAGCCGGTGGTGTGGCATCCTCCGGGGGCAGCAGTTCGTTTATAAAGCGGTATTCCACATGCGGCGCGGGGGTGTAGGTCGCGTTCATGTCCATTGTGCCATCCAAACGCACATAGTAAGCATGGAAGGCGATCAACTGGGCGTTTTCTCCGGCGAAGGCGGTGATTTCCGGCAGCGCCAAGAGGGGGTCGAACCGACCCGGGTTGCCGGAGATGGGACGGCTTTCCAGGCCGAACGAAACACCGGTATTCAGGCCGGAAATATTCCCCAGGCTGCCAAAAACAGCAAAAATAAAATAGGCAATCCCAACCAGCGGCACGACACCGCCGACCAGGATCACCACAATCAGGAAGAGAATATTGCGGCGCGGGGGTTGGTCATCGTTCGCAAGCGGGAGATTTTGTGATTCATCATTGGGTTGATTCGGGGTCATTGTGCGGACACTCCTCTGGGTCATGCTGATGTCAGTGCCGCCGAGTCTAGCATAATTCCGCCGGAACAGGTACGCGGAAAGCAGATTACGAAAGAACTCGATTCAACCTAAATTAACCCAAATTATCCCAAATCGATACCAATAAAGCCGCGTCACAGCGCAATTCGGTCAATTAGGCAGATCGTGCCGGGTCACGACCCGCCTGATCCCGGCAATCAGAACCGGCGAGAACAGAATCAACGCGAAGCCAATCAGCACGTTTGCCGCCTGCATAACCAAACTGAAGGTATCGAGTGTCGGTTGCGGGTTCTGCATCCAGGATTCATAACGCCCGTTCCAGTAAGGCATAACAAACAGAAATATGCTGATACTGCCCGCCATCATCCCCCCGAACAGTGCCAGGATACGCTGACCAGGGCTTTCAGCGCGGACGTAGGCCACTGCACCAATAGTCATAAACACCACCGCCACGATGGTTAGCGGAACACGGGCCGCGCTATGGGTTTCGTCCCCACTGAGGGGAATCACCACCGCCAGAAAGCCGTAGAGCAGAAAGGACAGTCGCGACCAGTCCTGCCAGATTCCGGTCACAAAGACCCATAAGGAACGCAGCGAGCGCGTCCGCAACAGGGCGTAGCCCAACGCGATCAGCACCGGCAGCCAGGCGCGGATACCGGTGAGGGGCGCTGGTTGGCCGCCTATGTGCAAAGTGGTCAGGTAGTCAGAATAAAACCACAGGGGCAGCAGGGCCGCATACGACCAGCGCGGGAAGCCCTTTATCCAGCCGACAGCGAGAACAACTGCGGTGGCGATATTGCCGATCAGCACAATCCACACACCCCAGCTCCAGCCCAGTGGGCCGAGGCGCGGCATAATCCCGTTGGCGACATTCACTGCGAAGAGAATGCCTAAAGTGCCGTAGACAATAAACGAAACCGCCCCCGCGAAGGCCTCCGGCCAGGTGCCGGGTTCGTTGGTTTTGGCGAACAGGTTTCTCATGTCATACTTCTTTCGTGCTTCCAGGTGTTCAATCACAATCGTCATGGCGGCATCGGTCAGCGCCCGCCACCACCAGCCGACCAGCGCCATTCTGCCCTGGTTACGGGCGTCCCGCTGCCCATCACGGAAAGTCTGCGTCATCAGGTCGCCATACGCGCGGTGGTGCGCCGTCGGGTAGAGACGCAGCAGAGCGCGATAGACTCGCTCCCCAAGAGTCATCATGCAATCACGACTTCATTCTGGCCGGGTGCAATGGTGAGTCCGAGGTAGTGGTGGGCTGCATGGACTGGCGTTCGTAGAGTGTGAAGGCCAGCCACAGACCGATCAACAACGGCGCGGAGGTAAAAGCACTCGGCAGCACCACGATGATGGGATGCCGAAAGTAGTGTTGTACAAACACACCATCCAGAATCGGGAGTATCACCACCAGACCAGCCAGCATAGCACTCCAGGAAAGCAGCACACCCCGCTTTTTCCCCTTCCAGGTAGGTGCTAACAGCAGCCACGCCGGGCAGATCGCCAGGGGGAACAGATAGGCCAGGAAAAGTGAAAGTTGCCCGAAGGTGGTCTTAGCTTCAGTTATATCCATCAGATTGATAACCTGGATGATGCCGAATCCCACCAGGACAGTCAGCAATGCCTGAATCCCGGCCCGCCGTGCCAGTCGCAGGCTGAGGACAACCACGCTGAGGATCGTTGCGCTGCTACTCCATGTCCAGGTGATCTGCAACCCGGGGTACAGCGCCGCCTCCACCGCACCGATGACCAGCAAAACCCCGGCGACCATCCAGTACAGGCGGCGTGAGGGCGCGTGTACCAGTCGCCCCATCCCCCCGATGAGGAGCAAACTCACCCCAATCGCCACCCACTGGCGGATTTCCGGCCAGGGGGACTGGCGTAACGCCGGAATACCTAAGTTCGCCCCCGGCGACCAGATGATAAAAAACATGAAACTCACCGCGCCAAAGACAAACCCCAGGGCGAAATGTCCCCAGGGGTGTGTCTGTGGGATGATCTTCAGCCGTCCCAGGGCGAACCCGATGATGCCCGCCAGCGCCGCCATGAAATAACCGTCATTTTGGCCGGTATCAATCATGGTGAAGTAGTACAGACTCAGAAAAATGCCGGGCAGCAGAAACAGCAGGCTGGCAGCCCGCCCCGGATGATTTTTGAACAGTGCGGAGTCCATCAATCCCACCTTTCGTCCTGCCAGATGTTCAGCAGGGACAGTCCTAATCATGTCCCCCACCGTGCGCCACCACCAGCCGACCAGCGCCATTCTGCCCTGTAGACAGGCGTCCCGCTGCCCATCACGGAAAGTCTGCGTCATCAGGTCGCCATATGCACGGCGGTGTGCCGCCGGGTAGAGACACAGCAGAGCGCGATAGAGTCGAATGCTATGTTTTTGGATGTCCATCACCGGCTCTCCAGCAGTTTTTTGAGCTGCGCCGTGTGTACCAGCGCCGCCAGCCGATCCGCTTCGGCGCGGGCGACCCGCTTTCCGAACGCAGTCAGGCGGTAATAGCGGCGGCGTTCGTCATCCAGCACCGGATCGGGACGTTCATCACTTTCCTCAATCAGCCCTGCCGCCAGCATCCGTTTGATCGAACCATACAGCGTCCCTGGTCCCATCTTCACCTGCCCGGCGCTGATTTCCTCCACCTCCTGCATAATGCTGTAACCGTGCTTTTCGCCGTCAGCCAGCGCCAGCAGGATGTGAAACACTGCCGGAGTCAACGGCAACAGATCATGCGGATGGGATGCGGTCATCAGGTATCCTTTCGGCTGGAAGTATAACACTTGTAGATATATCCACTACAGATATAGTATGATAAATCCAGTGCAGTGTCAAGTCGTCTGGTACATTTTTCCGGCATCCTAGGCGGGTATAATCAGGGGTGAACCGTTGACCACTCCGAATAGAAAGGCAGACTCATGATCGTATCACCCTTTACCCGTGCGCTCACCCGCCAACCGGCGGTCACTGCCGCCCAGGGAATCACGACCAGCACGCACCTTGGCGTACCTGATCTGACGAAAATGGCGCAGCAATACACGGCTTACCTGGACGCGCTGCGCGAGTGCGGGCTGGATATCATCACGCTGCCGCCCGATGCGCGTTTCCCGGACGGTCACTTTGTCGAGGACCCGGTGGTGATATTTCGTGAACTGGCGTTCATCTCACGCCCAGGAGCGTTAGCGCGGCGCGGTGAGGAAACCGCCCTCGCAATCAATCTATCGCACCTGCATTGCATCTATCTGACCGGCAAGGAAGCCACACTGGATGGTGGTGATGTGCTGTTCTGTGCGGATCGCGTCCTGATCGGGCTTTCTGAGCGCACCAATCTGGCCGGCGCCCAGCAGTTGGCGACGGCGCTGCGGACTATCCAGCCTGATTTACGGGTCGAAATGGTGGCATTCAGCGGCGTGCTGCACCTCAAAACGGGTGTGACCGAACTCGCGCCGGGTCTCCTGGTGCGCTCTCCCCACATGCACACCGACCATGACTTCAGCTTCGCCCAGACTGTCACCTTGCCTGCCGAGGAAGCCTATGCCGCCGATGTCTTGCCAGTCAATGATGCGCTGCTCATCCCGGCAGGATTCGCAACGGTTGCGGCCCTGGCGAGCCAACACTACACACAGGTGATCGCGCTCGAAATGAGCGAATTTGAGAAAATGGATGGCGGACTGACGTGTCTTTCGCTACGGTATTAAAGGGCGTCATCCGGTTCGATTCTGCTGCTTCTCCTGGCTATAATCATGCTTTGTCATCACATGGGTATCGATAAAGGAGACAAAAGTGTGAAAATCAGACCGGAAGAACTTCCGCATCGTGAAGTCTACAAACTACTCACTGGGGCAGTTGTCCCACGCCCCATCGCCTGGGTCAGCACAGTAAGCGAGGCGGGCGAAAATAATCTCGCACCGTTCAGTTTTTTCACAGCAGTCTGCGCCCTGCCGCCCACGCTGCTGTTCTGTACCAGCGTGCGACTGGTAGACGGGAAGCCCAAAGATACCCTCACCAACATCCGGGCGACGGGCGAATTTACCGTCAATGTCGTGACCGAACCGCTGGCCGAGGCCATGAATATCACAGCCATTGACCTCCCAGCAGACGTGGATGAGTTCAAACGCGCTGGATTGACTCCCGCACCGGGGACATTGGTCAAAGCGCCGTATGTGGTCGAAAGCCCGATTCATTTCGAGTGTAAGCTGAACCAGATCGTCCCGATCAGCGATGAACCGGGCGGCGGCAGTATTGTGATCGGGACAGTGGTCTATATCGAAATGGATGATCGTGTCTGGCGGGAAGGTAATCATATTGATTTCACGGCCTATGAAGCCATTGGCCGGTTGACCGGCGCCGCCTACTGCCGGGTGAATGATCTTTTCGATATGCCGCGACTTCCCCCCGAAATCCCCCCAGGAGGATAAAACCGCTCCTCCCCGCCGCAAGTAATATGGACAAATAGCGCGATCAGCGATCTCTATTTAGAGAGGCGCGATCGTGAGATTGAGGGATAACGACTCTGCCAATTCGGGGGCGCTGTAGTCGTTATCCCGATTCTTTTAAATACAGGCGGCTCTACAGTACCATCCAATTTCGCTCCCCCCGCTCTCACCCTGAAATCATCCTCCAAATCATCCCGCATCTATCAAACCCTGCTTCTCTGCGCCGGGTACTTTAATCGAATATGTGTACCGCATCAGACCTCCCCAAACAGGACTGATGACCGGATACGGGATAGAGCAAACCGGAATCGGGGTGGCCTGCATCTATCTCCAAAGATGAAAAACAAAATCACTTAACCAAATCCCCGACACCTATTTATGGAGGGTTTAGCACATGAGTAAATTGGTTCGTTATGCCAGCCTGGGTCTGGTACTGGTCATTCTGCTGGCCGGTCTGAGCCTCGTCATGGCGCAGGACAATGGGCCGGGAAGCGGCGGTGCGGTCGTCTGGGGCAACCAGCGCGGTTCAGCCAACATTGATCCCCTGGTGCCGCTACGCTGTTCCGGTGTGGACTGTGCGGATATTAACAATCTGCTGTATCCAGTGGTGATGGGTATTGACCCAGCGACTCAGGGGTTTGCGATGGGGGTGCCGTTTGCGCTGGCGACTGATCTGCAGATTTCTGATGACCTGCTGACCTACACCTACAAACTGCGCGACGACATGACCTGGAACGATGGCACGCCGATCACCGCTTACGACGTGCTGTTTTTCTGGCTGGCACTGCAAAACATGGACCCGGCAGAGGTTTCCAGCAGCTTCGCACAGAACAAACAGAATCTGATTAACGCTGAAGTGCCGGAAGATGACCCTTACACGATTATCTTCACCTATGAAAGCGCCAACTGTGACGGCCTGCGCTACAGTGCCGGTATGGTCGCGCTCCCGGCGCATGGCTATGGTTGGACGCCGGACATGGGCGCGGACTACGACTGGACAATCCCGGTTGGTCATGCCTTTGACACTGCCCCGACCATCACCAGCGGCCCGTTCAAGTTCACCCGTACCGAAGCTGGTACAGCGATCTACCTGGAAGCCGACCAGAACTATGCCGACCCGATCAACGGTGAATATGTACTTCCGCAGGGTCTGGTTTACCTGGATGTGCCGGACTACAACGTCATGGCGGAACGCTTCAATGCGGCGCAACCCGGCGACGTGAACTACATGAACGAACCGGACAGCGCCGTACTGCCGACGCTGCAAGAAGGCCCCGGCCAGGTTTTCACCGCGCCCGGACGCCTGTGGCACTATGTTTCCCTCAACCTGGCCGACCCGGATAATCCGCAAAACGGTCTGGACGAGGATGGTAACGTGATTGACCAGGGACACCACCCGATCCTGGGCGACGTGCGCGTGCGCCAGGCGCTCCAGTATGCGGTGGACATTGACGCCATCCTCAACGGCCCGGTGAATGGCAATGGTGTAGCGATGGTCGCCGGGACAATCCCGACTGCCTTCACCTTTGACTCCGCAATTCAGCGCCGCCCGTTTGACCTGACCGAAGCCCGCCGCTTGCTGGACGAAGCCGGTTGGGTTTCTACCGGTGATCCGCTGGTGGACGGTGGCGACGGTCTGCGTACCTGCCAGGGTTGTATGTATGCCGCCGAAGGCACAGAATTTGTGCTGGACATGATTAACCCCGGTGACGTGCGAAATGATGTCGCCGTCCTGCTTCAGGCGCAGTTTGCCGAGGTCGGTGTGGATGTGATCGTACGTCCGCTGGACTTCAACACCATGTACGATGACAACCTGGGCGCGCAGATTTACGACACAGCGGTTGCCGGGTGGCGCGGTTCGCTACCCTTCAATCCTGACCAGCGCAGCTTCTTCGGTGTGGAAAACGACATCGCCAGCACCGAAAGCGCCGGGTTCAACTTCGGTTCCTACTACAACGCCGAATTTGAAACCCTGTCCGACCAGATCGCCAACAACCCCGGCTGCGATCCGGAAGACATCATCGCCAAGGCCCATCAGGTTCAGCAAATCTTCTACGACGACCAACCGTACCTGTGGCTATATGCCTTCAACAGCATTTACGCCGCTGGCCCGTCGGTGGAAGGTTTCGACCCGTATCCGAGTTTCGGGACGTGGAACATAGACGCCTGGAACGTCAAGCAGTAAGCATCACAACCATGTGCATCGTGAGGGTGAGGCAATCCTTGCCCTCACCGTGCTTTTTACGCCCTCCCGCACCTTTACGCGGGAGACTATTGCAGGGGCGCACAGTGTTGCACCCCTGTAGAACACTTATAACTTGTTAGAAACCTCAAATTACGATAGTAAGTTAATTAAATTTGAATCTTTCAACAGCAACCCGGCGAGGCAGCTATGGTTAAGTATCTGGTACGACGTTTTCTGCAAGCGATTCCCACCTTGTTCGGCATTTCCATCATCGCCTACTTCATCATGGCCTTAGCGCCGGGCGGCCCCACGCGGGTACTGGCCTTCAACCCGGAACTGACCATCCAGCAGCGCGAGGCGATGGCGCGGGCGATTGGCGCGGATCTGCCGATTCATATCCAGTATATGCGCTGGCTGATCGGGGATGCGCCGATTGATATTTTCGGCATCCAAATCTGGGGGGGGCGGGAAATCCCGGTGTTTGACCGGCGCGGCAACCAGGTCGGCACGGAAATCGGCACGGATTTGGGTGTACTCCGGGGCGACTTCGGCACATCGGTCATCTCCAAAAGACCGGTGACGGAGGCGCTGGCGGAACGAATTCCGGCCACGCTGGAACTGGGCGTGATTTCGCTGATCGTCGGGCTGGTGGTTGGCCTGCCAGTGGGGGTGATCGCGGCGGTCAAGCAGGGCAGCGCCTTCGACCAGGTGACGCGGGTGATGGCCGTCGTCGTCAGTTCTATCCCGGTCTATTGGTTAGGGCTGATCCTCCTGCTGATCTTTGGGGCGACCCTCCAATGGCTGCCGATGGGCAACCGTTTTCCGCTGTCCTTTACCGGGGAATACACCCTTTGGGATCGCATCCGGCATCTGATTCTGCCGGTATTTACCCTCTCCAGCTTCGGCGTCGCCACCTTTTCACGGTACATGCGGGCCTCCCTGCTGGATGTGCTGAACGCGGACTACGTGCGTACAGCGCGAGCGAAGGGGTTATCCGACCGGTCGGTGTGGTTCGGCCATGCCATGCGGAACGCGCTCATCCCCATCGCTACCATCCTGGGGCCAGCCATCACCCTGGTGATTAGCGGAGCCGTCCTCACCGAAACCATCTATTCCTGGCCGGGCATGGGGCTACTGGTGGTCAATGCGGTGCGCCAGTCTGATTACCCGGTCATCATGGCGACGGTGCTGCTCATCTCTGTGATGACTATTTTAGGCTACATTCTGTCTGACATTCTGTACGCGGTATTCGACCCGCGTATCCGGCTGTCTTAGAAGGGGCAGGGCGACATGGCTGCTGAATCCACAAACACAAGCAAACTGGAAGTCACCCGCCTGAAGGAAGGCCAACTCTTCAAAGGCGAGTCGCTGATGCAAATGGCGCTACGCCGCCTGCGGCATGACCGGCTGACGTTGATCGCTATTTCGGTACTGGTGGTGCTGGCGCTGCTGGCCGCGTTCGCCCCGGTCATCACCGACATCTTCAATGTCTCTTATACTCACCCGGATTCCGACCTCAAATTCCTGCCGATTGGTGCACCCGGCCACCCCTTAGGCACCGATCATCTGGGACGCGATATGTTGGCGCGACTGCTGTATGGCGGGCGGGTTTCTTTGACGATTGGCGTCGTGGCCGCCTTCTTCTGTGGCGTAATCGGCGTTAGCGTGGGGCTGGTGGCCGGTTTTTACCGGGGGAGTGCGCTATCCTTCGTGGATGACGCCATTATGTGGTTTATCACCACCCTGAATTCGATTCCAACGCTGCTGCTGTTGATTCTGATCGCATCGGTAGCTGACCCGACGATTCCGACCCTGATTTTCGTGCTGACACTGGTATCCTGGACAGGGATTATGCGTCTGATTCGTGGCGAGACGATTTCCAATCGGGAGCAGGAGTACGTCATCAGTGCACGGGCGATTGGGGCGGGACCGCTGCGGATTATGTTTATCCACATTCTGCCCAACACGCTTTCAGTGCTGTTGACGGCGTTGGCGATTCAGATCGGGACGATTATCCTGGTGGAATCGGCATTGAGTTTCCTGGGATTGGGGGTGCGCCCGCCGGAGCCAAGCTGGGGGAATATGCTCACCAGCGCCCAGAGCTACTTCCGCCAGGGGCCGCAAATCTCGATTTTGCCGGGGCTGCTCATCGTGATTACCGTGTTGAGCCTGTACCTGATCGGGGACGGCCTGCGTGACGCCTTTGACCCGCGCAGTACGAAGTAGCATTCCGCAAAACAAACGGGGCGAGTCATGATGAGACTCGCCCCGCATTTTACGGGTTGGCCGCTGCCGCCGGGTTAGGAATCCCGTTCTTCTGCTGGGTCAAGCAGTGCGACCAGGCCGATTAACCCCCAATTGGCAAATACCAATGGGGCCAGGAAGGGTGAACCCCGTACAAAACGTTCCAATAAAACACTGCCGTTAGCGATCAGATTCGTGTTGACGTGCAGCAAGAACCCCACGACACCCACGAGGCACAACAGCCCCATCGTCACTGTGTAGATGGTCAGGTCGTTCCGGGTGGGACGGGCGATGAAGCCCAACATGGCCGAAACCACCACCGCGAAGACCCCCGCGGCTGTGGGCAGCCACACCCAGGGGTTGACCAGATCAGCGCGGGCATGATCCATGACACTACTGACTGTCGTCGCCAGGATACCGATGCTCACGATGAAGAAGTAAGCGCGGGTCTTGCTATACGGCATCTGCACATGCGCTTTGCCAATCAGCCGCAGCCGACCACTGTTCACCGGGCTTTCCATCCAGGCGGCGCTGATCCCCAACACGCCATTGAGTGCGAAGAACAGCGGCCCCAGGAAGGGCGGCGCCCAGATCAGCACATTGACGGTTTCCGCGATAGGCGGGCCGCCACCGATCAGATTCGCCCGTACCAGGTGGAAATACGCGCCCAGCAATCCAACGATGATACTGCCCAGGAAAACGACATTTGCCAGCAGACTCGCCAGCGGGCGGTTGCGCAGGGCGATCAACCCCGCCAGCAGCAGGACAACCCCGGCGACGACCCCGAAGATAATCGGAATCCACTCGTTGGTCTTGATCGTCCCGCTGATGCTGTGCGCAAAGTAAATATCAATGCCTAGGAAAATCTCCGTGACCGCCGCCAGCAGCAGCATGATTTGGTCACGGGTAAAGGGCAGCCGACTAATCACCCGTGCGGGCGGGAAAACCATTGTCAGGTAGGACATGGCTTATCCTCCCGAAGACTCAGGACTCGCCTCAACGTTTTCCACCGCCTGATTCAGCCGCTCCGTAACCTCGGCCCGCAGTTCCGCCAGGCCGCGCAGCATCTCATACGCGCCGTGCCACTGTGAGTAGTCCGGGCCTTGCATCCAGGCGCCAAATTTGGCAGTCCGTCCCCAGTGATGCCACAGGTCAAAGTAGGTGAAGTCAACCGGCTCGTCAAAGGCCGCTGCGGTCAGCAGACCCTGGTCTTTGAGTGGCTGCATGATGTCATCGCTTTCCACGACCCAGGCGTTCACCGCGTCCACCATCTTATCGGCGTCGGCATAGAAGCTGTCAATGAAGTTCTCGTTATGGCACTCACGGCAAACATTCTGCATCCGTACCGCATTATCCTGGTACGCCGGGCGGCGGGCGCTGATTGGGGCAAACAGATACCACGTCAACCGATCACCCACGTCATGGGTCGTACCGGCGGCACCAAAACCGCTCATGTGGCAGGTCGCGCAAGTCGGCGCGGGGAAGTCTGCTGTTGTCAACGTGCCGGGGTCCGCATCCCAGTTCCAGCTATCGCCCATCGTGGCATAAGCGATACCGTGCGGCGATTCCTGATAAATCTCCCATTGTGGATGATCTGGTCCGATATGGCAGGCGTTGCAGGTTTCAGGACGCCGCGCCTGTTCCAGGCTGAACTCGTGGCGCAGGTGACATTTCTGGCACTGGCCTACCGATTCATCAAGCGCCGGTTTACCCACGTTGTGGCAACCTTCGCAGGTGAAGCGCGTCATATCCGGGCCTTCCAGCGCGGCGATGGCGTTACGGGATTTATCCGGCGCGAAACTGCCTTCCGGGATAGCGGCATACTGGTCAAGCAGGTTTTGTGAAAGACCCTCGGTGCCAAAGACGGCGGCATACGCGGGCAGCGCGTGACGGCTGGCGTAATACTGCGCGGTTTCGGCTTCGTGGCAGCCCTGGCACATCGCGGTTGTGGGCGATCCCAGGATATAAGTACCCTCATGCTCGTAAGCACCCGGGTAATCGCTGGTGACTTCATGGCAATCTACGCAGCGCACATCGGCAGCGGCCATCGTACTGTGTCCGTACTGTTCAATAATGCCCGGTGTCACGTTGCGGTGGCAGGTCACACACGAGTCATCACTGTTCGCCAACGCATTCACCGGCCCGGTGTTCGGGCTGATGGCGCTGTTCACGGCGAACGCGATTAGTGCGAGACCAAGCACCACAATTACAGTCAACGCGCCGATGACCAGCACGCGCATTGAACCACTGACCGGATTTTCCATTTGTGACATAAATTTATTCCCCCTTTGCTTGTAAAAAACCGAATCCTAATAAGATTCCTACCCGATATGTGAATATTATCACGAGCGAAGGCGGCGCGTTGTGACTAAAATCACATGTGATTACCTTAATTTCGGTCAAATTCATCATGTTAGGGAAGAAGGGATAAGCGCAAACTTTATAGTGGATCAGCCACCAGGATTCAGCCAGCGGCCAACGTGGATACGGTGGCTATGGTGTCCATATTTCAATCGACCACCAAAACTCATGAAAATGGTATGAAATTATTGAAAATATTACCTTATTTATGTTTTCCTCTATGGCTTGAGGTGTAAGATAAAAGATGGTGAAAAAGTGGCCTGGAACACTGTTTTCAAGAACCGCTATTCATTCAAAAACAATGCTGCATCAATTTTGTTGTTAGAAGGATATTTGCAGTGAAGCCAATCCCACCGTACCGGCATCATATCATCCCACGTATCCGGGTTGAGGATCGAACATACCACCACGCCGGGAATGAAACGGAACCGCTCAACATTTATCAGCAAATGATTCAGGCCAGTCTGCTAGGCATGATCCTGACAGACATGCAGCAATCGGATTTTCCCGTTATCTACGCCAATCCAGCATTTGAACGCAACACCAGCTACACCCTGGATGAGGTAAGTGGCAGAAATACCCATTTTCTACAGGGCGAAGACCCTCTGGCACAGGCGTTTTGAAACGAAGGAGTAATCCGGCATGACTTAACCGTGCAGCCGACACGCTGATTAATCATAAACGGTTGGGCTCGCAACATTCGGCAGATTGCGAACTATCCATAATCCGTTCCCGGTACCGCAACAGGTACACGAGACAGAGTACACAAAGCAATTCATGAGTTGAGATTAGAATCATGTCCATTAACCCAGATGTCAGTTATGACACGTTTCGCCGGCTTCAGAAACGCGCCGAACGGGAAGGCTGTTCGGCGGATGAACTGCTGGCGCATCTACTGGATGAACCTGTCAGGAACCGGCATGATCTGTGGGTGGTGCTGAACGGGGCGCCTGACGCAGTGATCGCTACTGATACCGACCATGTAATTACCCAGTGGAACCAGGCAGCGGAAGCAATCTATGGCTGGACAGCGGCAGAAACAATTGGTCAGAACATAGATACGCTCCTCAAGACGGCCTGGATATACAAAAGTCGGACTGCCGCCGTTGAAATCCTCAAAAAAACAGGGCGCTGGGAAGGGGAAGTTCAGCAAACCACCCGCCGGGGGCAAAAGCGAACCATTCAAGTTTCGATCAGTTGGGTCAAGGATGAGGCTGGGAAGATCATCGGTGGCGTGACAATTAACCGGGATGTCACGCATATGAAACGACAGGAACTTTTGCAAGACCGACTGGAACATGTTCTGGAGGCGGTTGCCAGTGACCGGGACTTACCCTATATTCTAAACCGCTTGGTTCAGGTTTTAGAAACCTACCAACCCGATAGCAAAGGCTCTGTCCTGCTGTTGGATGCCGCCACGCTGCAATTGCGACACGTTTCAGCCCCTAGTCTGTCCCCGGCCTACTGTGCTGCGATTGACGGTTCGAAGATCGGCCCGGATAGGGGATCATGCGGTACTGCCGCTCATACCAAACAACCGGTCATCGTAGAGGATATTCAGACCGACTCGCGCTGGAAAGACTTCCGTGACCTGGCTGCTGAACACAACCTGCGGGCCTGCTGGTCACACCCCATTATCGCTAAAACAGGCGTTGTGCTTGGCACATTCGCCCTGTATTACCACGAGCCGCGCCACCCGACCCAACACGAACTCGAATTATTGCAGATGGCGGTACATATTGCTGGTATCGCTATCCAGCGCAAACAAGCTGAAAGCGCGTACCGCGCCCTGGTCGAAAATTCGCTGCAAGGATTGCTGATCTTCCAGAAAGAACGCGCTGTTTTTGTGAATACCCGGCTATGCCAAATCACGGGATACACGAATGAAGAAATCCGCGACCATAAAAATCTGGTAGAAGGGTTTATTCATCCTGATGACCAGGCGCCCGTCCTGCAGAAAGCCAAGCACACTCTGGATACACAGGAAACAACGGAATTTGAAGCACGCGCCATCCACAAACAAGGTCGCATCATTCACCTACGGATATTTTTCTCCTCTATTGAATACCAGGGTGCGTCGGCAATTCAAGCGGCCATGTTCGACATCACTGAGCAAAGCCGGACAGCAGAACGCTTACGCCAGCTTTCCCAGGCTGTCGAGCAAAGCCCCACCTCAATCGTCATTACCAATCGGGATGGCGCCATTGAGTATGTGAATCCCAAATTCACTGAGGTAACTGGCTATACCTTTGAGGAAGCATACAACCAAAATTCACGTATTCTCAAAACCGGTTATACCGAGGATGAAGATTATAAGGAGTTATGGCATACGATTATCACTGGCGGGGTCTGGCGGGGTGAGTTCCTAAACCGCAAAAAGAATGGTGATACCTACTGGGAAGCGGCGGCTATTGCCGGTGTGAAAAACGAACAGGACGAAATTACCCACTATGTCGCTGTCAAAGAGGATATTACCGAACATAAAGCGGCAGTGCAGGAAATCCGTAAGCTGAGTGAACGCCTTTCCCGAATTTTCCAGTCCAGTCCAGCGGTGATTACGTTGACCAACCTTAAAGATGGCCGCCTCATTGAGGTCAATGACTCTTTTGAAGAGGTTCTAGGCTTCACCCGTGATGAGGCGGTTGGACGAACCTCACTCGAACTTAATCTGTGGCGGCTTGACGAAGACCGTACAAACTATATGAAGCAGCTTGTCGCGTCCCAGAAACTCCGAAACATTGAAATTCCTTTCCGAGATAAGTCAGGTGTCATCCATGATATGTTTGGCTCGTTTGAGCTGTTGACTCTGGGTACGAATGAAACTGTCCTCGCTGCCTTCATGGATATGACCGAACATAAGCGCAGCGAGCGGCTTCTGTTTGATTACGAACGGTTGAAGACCAATTTCCAGAAAGAACACGAACGCAATGCGCTCATTGAACGCGTGATTTCAGCGTTATCCCATGACTTGCGGACTCCCTTCACGGTGATTTCCAACGCGAAGTATATCCTGAGCCACTATTACGATCAGCTTACGTTCGAGAAGCGCCAGGAGAAACTCGATACCATTGAGCGGCAGCTTCAGTACGCGCTGGAACTGCTGAACGATACGGTGGCGCTGGTACAGGGGAACCTCAATGACAGCGTCTTTCATCCAGAGCCGGTGAATATCGAGACGCTGTGCCGGGTCAGCGTGAACGAAGTGGGCGAGGCCAACAGCGTCAGTGAGCGGATGAGCTTCGTCAATACCAGTGGGGTCAGGGTCGTCTCTATTGACGAAATCCTGGTCAGCCGTATTCTGTCGAACCTGCTCACTAACGCCATCAAATATTCCCCTGAAGGTGGTGAGATTCTATTAGAGTTAGATCACCGGGATGACCGAGTCGTGCTGCGTGTAAGAGATCACGGTATGGGCATCCACGAGAATGATTTACCACATATCTTCGATCCATTCTACCGGGCGAAAGATGTGCGTTCGATTAGCGGTTCCGGGCTAGGACTGAGCATAGTCAAGGATTGTGTGGAAAGACATCAGGGGTATATCCGCGTCGAAAGCGTGTATGGGCAAGGCACTATATTCACCGTTGAGCTACCTCTTGCTCCCGCAGCGACTACGACCTGATACGGAAAGGAATTCGCCATGAGCGATGATCGCCTTGATATGTTCACTCAGCGTTACCAAAGTCATGATACGCCCTGGGATACCGGAATCACCCCGCCCGAAATCGTGCAGATTGTCAGTGAACTGCCCCCCGGCAAGGCGCTTGACCTGGGATGCGGGACAGGGACAAACCTGCGGTTCCTGCTGCAACACAGCTGGCAGGTGGACGGCGTGGACTTCGTGGCGGAGGCAGTAGCCATAGCACAGTCGAAACTGGCAGCATTCCCGCCGGAGGCTTTCACCGTTTCATGTTGGGATGTCACCCGGCTAGATGAATGCGACGCCCTGCGAGCGCCCTACGATCTGGTAGTTGATATTGGCTGCGGGCATGGCGTGGGCGCTGATAAGCACGAGAAATATGCTCAGGATATTGCGACGCTGCTGAAACCTGGCGGGACACTCATGCTGTTCACACATTACCGCTCAGCGGAACGAAATTTCGGCTGGTCGCCTGATGATGTGCACCGACTCTTTTCACGGCATTTCACCATTGCGTGGGAGGTGCTCAACGATGACACCACAACCGGCGCGCCATCCGGGTGGTATCGCATGGTGAAACCCGTATAGAGGAGCCCGTTTCCAAAACAGGCAAAAAATCATCTTATTATCCTGCCTTATGATATTAATTCAGAAATGTCGTTAGGTTATATTTAGATTCCCCCATTACAATAGCAAATAAACAAAAACATATTCAGAGTAACTGCATGGACAGTAGTTTATCACCTCAACTACAAAAACGATTAGAAAGAATTGCCCAGGCGCAGGGATGTAGTCTGGAAGCCCTGCTCTGCACTTATGCAGACCAGGTTGAGGGGAGTTCTGCGGCACAGCCTACTAAACGGACTTTCGAGGAAAGCGAGCGTATCCTGAATGCCATTTTCGATGGCTACCTTCTGGGAGACCTCACCGGGCGCATCCTGGATGCCAACCAGGTATACTGTGAGATGGTGGGCTACAGCCGTGAGGAACTGTTACAAAAGACAGTTTTCGACTTGAACGTTGCAACACCCACCACACAGTCAGAGCAGATGCAGGAATTCGCCGAGCAGATCATCCGGGATGACATCTCCATCATCACTGAAGTCTGTCACCGCCACAAAGACGGCCATATCTTGAATATTGAGGTCAATAGCATCCGGTTCAAGGATGGCCGGATCGCCAGCTTTATGCGGGATATCACCGAGCGCAAACGGTTGGAACACCAGCATCACCTCAGCGAGCAGCTCTATCGCGGCCTGATCGAAAGCCAGATTGACCTTGTTTGCCGCTATACCCCTGACACCGTCCTGACCTATTCAAATGATGCCTACGGTCGTTTTTTTGACAAACGACCCGAAGCAATCGTTGGCAAAAGCTTTCTGGCACTGAATCCCGACTCTGAGACAGAATCCATCATGGTCCGAATCCGGCAGGTGTTGGAAAATCCAGCCCCTGATGTGCGTGTTTTCCACATGCGCTCCGCTAACGGTGAAAAACGCTGGATTCAGTGGATTGATTACGGCATTATGGATGAAACTGGCAAAGTCGTTGAAATTCAGGCCGTCGGGCGGGATATTACCCCGCTGATTGAGGCCCAACAAAAACTAGCGAAACGGGAAGAGATGCTTTCCACGATCCTGGAAAATATCCCGGTGCTGGTGGCCCAGCTAGACGAACACCGCCGCAGTGAGTATGTCAATCGGCAGTGGGAAGATGTATTGGGCTGGTCGTTGGACGAAGTGCATACCCACCCGGATATTTTGTCGGAATTCTACCCGGATCCCGCAGCGCGACAGCGGGCGCTGGATTATATCACCGCCGCCGATGGCGAGTGGTATGACTTCAAAACCCATACTCGCAGCGGGGAAGTCCTGGATATGTCCTGGGCGAACATGCGGCTTTCGGACGGGCAGCAGTTGAGTATCGGGCAGGTGATGTCCCACCGGGTTGAATTGGAAAACCAGCGGATCTATGCGCTGCATCTTGAAACCGAGCTTGAGAAGGAACGCGAAATGCGGGAGATCAAAGACCGGTTCATCTCCCTGATGTCACATGAGTTTCGCACGCCACTTTCCGTGATGAATACGTCCATAGACCTGGTTACCCACTATCTTGACCGATTGCCACCGGAGCGTGTGCTGGAAAAATTAGGCACGATACAACAGCAGATTGGGCGGATGGTAGACCTGATGGAGGATGCGCTTCGCTTTAACAAAAGCCAGGCAGGAAAGACCCCCTTCGCACCGCAGGAGATTGACATCTGTCCTTTCTGCCAATCGGTCATTGAGACCCTCAAAGTAGCAGATAACCACCAGCACGAGTTCATCATCACCGGGGATACCGGGCTGGTGCGGGCGGATTCCGAACTGCTCGACCACATATTCGCTAAACTGCTGGTAAATGCGCTGCGGTATTCGCCAGACCATACGGATATCCATATCACAATCACCCAGAAATCGGATTTCTGGATATTCCATATTCAGGATGAGGGTATTGGCATCCCGGAGGAGGACATACCCCGTGTTTTTGAACCATTCTTCCGGGGGCGCAATGTACGCAACTATTCCGGCACCGGGCTGGGATTGTCTATCGTGAAGGAGTATGTGGAAATGCACGGCGGCCAGATCGCCGTCATGAGTGAAGTCGGAACCGGCACGACCTTTACTTTCACGCTGCCAGTGTGATGGTGTCGTCAGTTTTTAGTATGTAGAAGTCATTCGAGAAATTTGCAGGCAGGTTTGAAACCCGCCCCGACACACATTTTGGGGTGTGGAGGGTAATATAAGCCATCATCACCCGTTGTCCATTCCCATGAGGGTTCTGCTATGCGTAGTCTGAGAATCGCCGTTGTAACCCTGGTTGTCCTGGTACTGCTGATTTCCATGTGGATTTCGATCAGTCTGGCTGGGTCGGGGTTTACCCAACCCTATTCGCCCCCTGCGCCAGTGCCATCCCCAAATGGTATTGATCCGTTACCCTGCCCATCTCCATATGATACGGCATCCATGATTGTCTTTTTTATTCCTGATACGGATGATGACGGAAGTGGTAATGATTGGACAGCGGCGGTGGCCCGGCGTAACGATGGCAGTGTGATCTCCGTCCGATATTACAGTATCCCGGAAGTATACGCATCATTTACCGACTTTTATTCCTTCACCCTTGGAACAGCCTTCGACGACATTGCCTGGTTGGAGGTATACGACATCACCTATGGGGCGGTGGTTGGCCCCGCGCCTAACTCCGAATACAGCCGGATTCGCGCCAGCGCCCCTACACCGGTTATTCGTACCCGATTCGATATGGCGGACTTTCTCGCACCGGGCTGTGTGGTCAGGGATACCGTTTCCGATAATCCTGTCCCGCTTCCGCCCGATAACCGCCTCAACTGGAATCAGGGTGATCTACTGGCGGTGGCTTACTCCGGCACGGATAGCAGCGGCGCTCCTGCCATGCACGTCTATCGCGTCAACAATGACTCACAGGGGGTGTTTCTATTCAGCATCACCCAGGCCGACCTCGCCCCTTACCAGAATGCGCCACCTCCGGCATCCAACACGCTCCTAAAGACATTCGGAGATGTGGCGCTCTACCGGCTAGTATCAGGCGAATTCGCGCTGGTCATCGGCCCGGACGCCGAGGGCAAGAACTGGCAGATGATCTTTGACGGTATCCCCTGGACAACTCTCCACTACGCGCATTTCGATCCAGGGGAATAAGGCAGCTATAAACCACTATTTCAACGCGGGCGAGACATGTCTCTCCTGTCGGATTTGGTGGATTTCTTTTGAGACTTCACTTGACGCCCGCCCCTACAATGCGCCCCTGTTTTCAGGTGTAGGGGCGGGTTTCAAACGCCCGCAGACTTACCAAGAATGACGACGCCTACCTTGGGGCTGATTGAATATGCAGGAAGTGTGTTTTAGCTGGTCGCAGGCTGGGGCGCGACAGGCGCAGGGACTCTTCGCCCGGCGGGCAACCCGAACGCCAGCACACCGGCTACCACAATGGATACTGCCACCAAATGGAAAGCTGTTTCGACACCCAGTACATCGGAAAGATTACCGATCACTAGCGTACCAATCGCCCCGGTTGCAAAAATGAAGCCGAGCGCGATACCGGAAGCCATCGCTTTGCCCAACGGCAGGAGTTCCTGCCCCAACACCACGATCAGGCTATGAGTCGCGCCGCTTAGTCCCCCAGCGGCGATGGCGAAGGCAAACGCGAGCAGGCCATCCATGCCCGGCAGCAGGAAAAACGCAGGCCCGGATAGTACCAGAGTGATGGCGATCACGTAACGCCGCTGGAAGCGATCCGCCAGTGAACCGATGTAAATCCCGGCCAGCCCGGAAGCCAACCAGAATGAACTGGAAATCAGGCCATATTGCGCCGCATTCCATCCTTTTTGCTGGAACAACACTGGGATAAACGCCACCGAACCGGGCTGCGCCAGACTGCGCAGCGTCACGAGAACAATCAAGAGCAGAATCGGCTTGTAGGCGACACGTCCCCGGCGGGCGGTCTGTGCCGCGCTGGTCGTGGCCTGGGAACGAGCCTGCCGGTGAGTGTGGCCGGATGGCAGTGCCAGCACCATAAAGATTGAAACCGGGACGAGCAGCAGTCCGATGAAGTATACCGGGCTGATACTGCCCTGGATAAAGCCCAGGCTGGGAAACGGCAGATTCAGGCCATTGTTGGCGAGAACATTATTCTGCATGAGCGTACTATTCAGCAGCGCCCCCACCAGGGCAGGCCCCAGCGCCAGCCCCGACTGTCCCATGAAAAAGAAAATGGATGTATCACGGGCGGCGTGATGAGGATCACTTTCGGAAGCGTACATCGCCCCAACCGGGTGAAACGCCCCGCTGCCCAGTGCCATCGCGGCGAAAGGAATCACCATCAACCAGAACTGCCCGGTTTGCTGCGCGGCGAACAGCGCAAGCAGCAGCAGTGACCCCGTCCAGGCCACGCCCCCCGCGCCTAACCAGCGCCCGCCGTTGCGATCTGCAAGCCACCCAAACAGCGGTTGGCTTAACGCCCCCATCAACTGGGATAACCCCACCGCCAGCCCAATCTGCGTATGGCTGATGGGCAGGATGTAGACGCTCATAAAGGCCAGCAGCACCGGCCCCATACTCATGAAAATATCGTTGACCATGTGGCCGCTGCTCACGGCCCAGAACAGACGACTACGCGGCAGATTCCCTATCATGTGATTTCCATTGTGTGTACGTGGACGCCGCTATCATCACGTTTTCAGGGAACGGTGTCAATATCCTCCGATCATAATTGGTTCGTTCACATTAGGGGATTCTAAAGGCTGTGCGGAGGGCTGTAAGAATCGCCAGGAGGGAAACTTCTGAAGCGCAAGGGGCTTTCTATCGCTTGCGTGAAGTGTTTAAGGAGGAGTTCATGTTGTATCGACGCATTCTATCCGGGGTACTGGTGCTGCTGTTGGGTGGCCTGGCATTATCTGCCCTGACCGCCCAAGCCGTACACGCCCAATTATCATGTGATAACCCATTTGGTGGCCTGGAAAACCAACCACGCAACCTGAATTTCTGGGACAAAACGGATTTTTGCCAGACGAGCATTGACTACAGCGAAGTGCTTTCCGGCGGCCCACCCCCCAACGGAATCCCACCACTGGGATTCCCCGGCCTGCCCGACCCGACCTTCGAGAGCATCGTGGATGCGCAGTCCTGGCTGGTGGATGAATCGCCAGTGATTGCCGTTGAGATTAACGACGAAGCGCGGGCCTACCCGCTGGCGATCCTCATCTGGCACGAAATCGTCAATGATACGTTAGGCGATGTGCCGGTGGCTGTCACGTTCTGCCCGCTGTGCAATAGTTCGCTGGTGTTTGACCGACATGTTGGGGATAGTGTGTTGGCCTTCGGCACGACCGGCAACCTGCGTAACAGCGACCTGATTATGTGGGACGACCAGACCCAAAGCTGGTGGCAGCAGTTCACCGGGGAAGGCATTGTCGGGGCGTATACCGGCACGCAGCTTGAACTGATTCCGTCGCAGGTGGTCGGGTTCAGCCAGTTTGCCGCACAGTACCCAGACGGGCAGGTGCTGACTCGTGACACCACCTTCGGGCGCGATTACGGCATCAATCCATACCCCGACTATGACACCCGTAGCCGCCCCTACAGCTTCTTTACCAGCGAGATTGATGACCGCCTACCCGCCCTGGAACGGGTGCTGGCCGGGGTGATCGGCGGTCAGCCTGTCGCGTACCCCTTCTCCGTGTTGGCGCAGACATTCGTGATTGACGATACCGTCGGGGAACAGGACATCGTGGCGTTCTGGCAGCCGGGGGTCAAAAGCGCCCTGGGCGATACCGTGATGGATAATGCCCAGGACATTGGCACGGCAGCGCTGTTCAGCCGGGCGCTGGACGGCCAGACACTGACCTTCACAGCCGATGAAAACGGAGTGATTCACGACGCGGAAACGGGCAGTACCTGGAATGCCTTCGGTACGGCTGTCGCGGGCGAACTGTCCGGCAGCCAGTTGCGCCAGTTGAGTGCCGCGCCGCACTTCTGGTTCGCCTGGTCAGCCTTCCACCCGGATACCAGCGTCTATGCGGAGTAACATACACTCTACCTGATATGCAGCGGAATCGAGTCATCAGCGATCAGCTTTCAGCCGTCTGCGGTCAGGAAGAGATAGCCCGCTAGTTGGTTAGACTGATAGCCTAAAGTGCTAACCAGCTAGCGACCAACAGCCAGTGGCCGGAAAAGCATCGTGTTCTCATTTCACACAGCATGTATGGTATAATGAATATCAATAAAGGGCGTGAATCAGATTCGATTCGGATGCTGGCGGACGAGTAGCGCGAAGGCGCTAGGCACAACGTGAAAATCCGCTTGAAGAAGGCATTTGAAGACCGCCGGGCAGTACGGCGCACGTCCACTTATCCCTGCCGTATAACGCGCTATCCAGGCGCGTTTTTATTGCCCAAAACAAACAGGCGGCCACGAAGACCGCCTGTATATCCATTCAAGGCCATGCACACTGGATCAGCCGCGCATCACAACGAACCAGAACCCGAAGAAATAGACCGCCCCGATCACCGCGCCGATAATGGCCGTTGGCCGGGCTTTGCTCTTTTTATCCGCAATCCCCACAACGATCAACGGCAGGAAAAACATAGAGGCATTGATTATCAGCAGTAATACGCCTTCCGAGCCAACATTACCGCTGGCTTTCGGGTTGAGAATGTTCAACTTGGCGATCACGGCTGACCCAGCCACGATTGCCATCAGAATCGTGGGGAGAACCTGCTTATCCGACCCGCGCAGCATACTGATGAAGGCCAGAAAGAAAATCAGGTAGAGCATAATGTCCCACACCAGGTCAATGCCACTGCGCGGCCCCAGTGCGGCGATGATCTGGTCGAATGAAATGGAAGTCTGAGCGAGATAGATAACCACTGGTATTCCTCCTCAATGAGTCCACCCGGCAACTATCAGCATATTAGCATATTCCAGGCAAATATACAGCTATTCCATCGGGAAACCGATCAGTGGTTGCAGCGTCGCCCGTAAATCCATGCCCGCCTGGTAATGAATGCCGTGTATGCCCAGCGCGGTGGCGGCTTCAACGTTCGCCAGCATATCATCCACAAAAACGGTTTCCGTCGCCGGGCGTCCTAACTGCGTCAGCACCGTCTGGAAAGCACGGGGGTCAGGCTTCATGACGCCAATATGCGCGGAAATCACCAGGGGGTTAAACAGGTGGACGATACCCAGTGTCTGAAGATCACTCGCCAACTTTGCCGGGGCGTTACTCAACAGCGCCACCGGGTAATCTGCCGCCCGCAGTTCGTGAATATAGTGGATCAGATCGCGGTCAAGCCGATCCCCATCGTAAAAGTCGTGTGCCAATTCGCGCAAGGCAGAATCGTCCAGGTTAAACTGCTGCGCGATGTCCTGCCAGTAGTCTTCCAGAGTGATGACACCCTGTTGCACCTGCACCCAACTGGTGCTGCCATGCACGACTCGCTCAACACCGCCTGGTGACAATCCTAATCGCTGATCCCAGCGTTGGCGTGGCGTGTAGTCTACGGTTTGCATCAACACGCCGCCGTAATCAAAAATCACTGCGCGTTTCACGTTCTTTGTCTCCCTACTCGACCAGTATCCATGCTTTTTCAGCCAGTTGTTCATTAGCTGGATAGCCGGTTAGCCAGAACGTCTAAAAAGCTAAGATGCTAGCCAACTAAGATGCTAAAATGCCAGCAATCCAAAAAAACGAAATGCACGTCTGAATTGAGGATACCACACGGACTGAAAACAGAGGGATTTTTACAAGAGCAGAACGTGGCGAATCAGTGATTGAGATATTACGATGAGAGAGGCTCGGTCGTGTCAGGCTATCGGAAGCGTAAAGGCAAAACAAGCGCCCGGCAGTGGCCCATCATCCGCCACCCAGATACGCCCACTGTGCGCTTCAACGACCAGTTTACAGAACGTCAGTCCCAGCCCGGTGCCTTTGCCGCCACGCTGCGGTTGGCTGCCTCGAATCTGCCGGTATTTCTCGAAAATACTTTCCCGTTCACTCGCGGGAATACCAGGCCCGGTATCCGAAACCAGAATGAGCATCCGCCGCCGATCCTGCCGGGCAGCAGAGATTTGAATGTGGCCGCCTGTAGGGGTGAAGCGCCGGGCGTTTTCTAACAGGTTCACCAGCACGCGCTGAACTAGCCGGGCGTCCACGTATACCAGCGGCAGGTCTTCCGGCACAACCAGCGAAACCTCAACCCCTGATTTTTGCAGCGCCGGGAGCAAGGCCTCATACGCATACTGGAACAGTTCCCGTACCAGGGTCAGCTCCTGTGCCAGTGGCATCTGCTTGTTTTCCAGCTTAGCAATATCCAGAATGGTGTTGACCAGTTCCATGAGGTCTTCGGCACTCTTGCGGGAAAGCTGGAGGGTCGTCTGGATTAGATCACTATTTTCCAACTCCGGTAGATTTTCCTCCACGATCCGAACTCCGCTTTCAATTGAAGCTAACGGGCCGCGCAGGTCGTGGACAATCATGTGTGTGATTTCGTCGCGGTAAGCTTCCAGAGCTTTTTCTTCGGTGATGTCGCGCAGGATCAGCAGCCAGCCTTTAATCTCGTTATGCTCGTCAAATACCGGCGATCCGATCTCCTGAATATAAATAAACTCATTCGGCCTGATCTCGCGCTCGAACTGCCGCTGCATGATGCGCCCCGGCTCCAGACGGATGATACGCGCCAGGTTCGTCAGTTCTTCCTTAGAATAGGCCGCGTTTTCCTGGTTGGTGATTTCAACACTGTTCAGCAGGTCGGTGAAGCGGGACTGCCGGTGATTGCTCAGGTCGAACCCCATCAGTTTTTCCGCCGCCGGGTTCGCCTCGGCCAGGCTGCCGTTTCGATCTAGCAGGATCACCCCATCGCGGGTGGTATCCAGAATCGCCTTCATCCGGCTGCTGGCATCCCGGATTTGCTGGTGCAGCATAGCGTTTTCCAGGTGACGGGCCGTCTGACTTGCCAACCAGGACAATGTGCTGACATCGCGTTCCTGGAAAAAGTGTGGCTCAGAGAAGGCGACACACAGCACCTCGGTAATCTCATCGCCCCGGATAATCGGCACAACGATCATGCTCCGGTACATCAACGGGTCTTCACCAGCGAGCGCGGGCTGGTCGTCAACATTCAGGATAGCCTGAATTTCCTCAGTCAGAATCGCCTGCCGAGCCACCCGTTCCATGACGCCCGAATCGGCCTCGCTATTTTGAATCCAGATAGACCACTGTCCGACCAGTTGATCGGTCAACTTATGATACCGGTACAGAACGGCATTCTGGCTGTGCAGAATCGCCATCGCTGCGCCCAACACCGCCCGGATGACGGAACTGGTATCCACCGCGCTGGAAAGGAACAACGAGAGTTCGCGCAGGCTACGCAATGTCTCAACCTGGTAATTGAGTTTTTCCAGGAGACGGGCGTTTTCAATGCTAATTAGCGCGTGTTCGCCCAGGTTATGCAGGAAACCCGCCTGTTCCTGGGTGAAGAAAGACGGGTATATACTTTCAACATTCAGTGCCCCCACCGGCATCTGGTCCCGATAGAGCGGGACGACCAACGACGAGGAGTAACGGGCCGGTGGTGTCGTCAGATAATCCGGATCCTGTGTGTTATCCACAATCAGCAGCGTTTTTCCGGTACGGATTGCCCGGCCAATCGTGCCGGTATCTTTGGCCTGGGGCGCGAATTTGCGTTGAAACTGCCCTTGCTCATCATAATAGTGAATGATCGTCCAGTAATCGCCTGTATCAGTTACCAGCGCGAGGACAGCCATACTCGCCTGGGTAGTCTGAATAGCGGCATTGAGGACGTTGTAAATGATGTCATTAAAATCGCGTGAACCGGAAATCTGGCGGGCGATTTCTTCAATGACGGTCAATTGCTTGCCGCGCTGGTTCAGCATCTGGCGCGTCATCTGGTAAAGCCACGCCAACTGCAGATGTTGGGCGATCTGTGAGGCAACCACCTCTAGTAGACGTTCCTCGCGCCCGGTCAGCTTCTGGTTTTCAGTTGTCCCCAGCATAATCGCGCCAAGCAGCGCATTTTGCGTGGTCAGCGGAACTAGCACAACCGCATCCAGCCCATCCTGCGCCATCAGCGCCTGAAGGCCTTCGGAACAGGACTCATCCTCTGCGCGGTAAACATACATCCCGCTGGGCGTCATGTTATCAAACGCCAGGAACTCCGGTAAGCGTAAAACCTGCTCCGCATCGTGGGATATTTCGGCGCGTACCTGCCCCAGGATACGTGCAGGTATCCCGCTGTTATCTGCCAGAAGCAGCATGACCCATTGCACATTCACCATCTGGCTGACGGCTGCGGCGATATAATCGAAGTTGTCACTGTTACCCAGGTTGATATTTGCGGTTGCGCGGGAAAGCGAGAGGAGATGGGTGGTTTCAAACACATATGACTCGAGTTCCTGCACCACATTGGCGCTGTTCAGCGATCCGGCGGCGTAATTCGCCAGAATAATCAGCAATGTCAGGTCTGTTTGGGGTAGGGTATAGTCGGGCGCGGTATTAATTACCAGACATCCGAGCAGGGAGCCGCCATGCCGTAACGGGAGCGCGGTTGCACGGCGCGGCTGCCCACCTGGGGCTGTCACCTCATGAAGTGTTTCGCGGACCTGCTGGCTGGGATCGGCCATGATGAACGGCCATTGCGTCGGCAGGAGAAGCGTGCTTTCCAGCATATATCTGCCCTGTGGCGTAATGTCTACTGAGGCATACAGCTGAAAACACTGATTGACTCTATCCAGCAGGAAAACCCCGGCTTCTTGGGAGTGTGTCACGGCCAGCGCTGCCTGGCAAACGGCCTGCATCCCGTTCGATTCGGATTGGTAAGGCGTAATCCGGGGCGCGAAGGTGTTCAGAAGGTTGAGTTTCTGTTGAAATTCTCGATAATGTCGGTCAGATTTCCCGATATATCGGTAGCGAATGGTGTGCAGCCCGATTATGAGCAGCACAACCAGGAATAGGATATAGCCAAGCTGGTACAGAATAATCGGTGTGAGAGCCGCAACCGGGATGAAGATCAGCCCATCCCATAGGTCATCACGCCAGTTTACGGACCGCTGCCGGTTAACATAAGCCGTCACCAGAATCTGGAGTCCCAGCGCCACGATAAAAAAAACGCTCCCCAAGGGCAGAATATCTGAGACTGTGATGGTAGTGAGGGGGAGCTGGCCTTTCAGCAACAAATACAGCCCGTGAGCGACCAATAGAAAAACCACGCCGATGCCACTTCGTATTCCAACAAACGCGGAAATTCGGTCTTGAGGGAGCATCGGGAAGGAGAAGAACTCGGCACAGCACCACCAAACGCCCAGCGCTACCCCAGGCGCAACCAAGGCCAGTACCAGCGCCGCCGGAAGTCCCAGCGTCAGCCAGCACATAAGTAACCCTACCGACAGATACCACGTCCAGAGATGATAACGGGCGTCCCCCGCCAGGATGTGATATAACGCCAGAAGCCCGACACAACCCAACCAGATCAGTAGCGTGGATAGGTCTAGCTGGTATTGCTGCATGAGTACCAGGATACCGAATAGACTCAGCACCGCCGGAAGCCAACTGAGGATAATAATCAGACTGCGCTGAATGAGCGATGGCGCTGCCGAAGGTGTGTCTGGTGGGGGAGCGGATAGGTGAGCAGCCTTGCGAGACATATAACACGACTGTAATAATTAACTTATGATTGATGATTGTGTATTCATAAATTAACAAAAGATTGCGTCTTAGTATCAGTCTCAACAGTTTAACACACAAAGCCGCACACTACAATATAAGTTTAGGTTGATAGTGCGTTTCAGATTAGTAGTGAATCGGTATATCCATCCATGAGTCTTTCATCAACGCAGGCACACGGTGGTGCATTGGCATATCTGGATAAGGGATAATCGTCCAGTCTAGGCAAATGGTGGGCCGTACTGTTGTAAAGACATGATGTATTATTTCCCTATCACAATCTATCTATCACCCACTGTTATCTCCGCTGGATATTTGTGAAATGGCGCGGGGATAGTACATTCGACGGAATTGGTTAGAACGAGGAGGTTATCATGGAGTACCCGAATTTTTCTTTAACCGGACAGGTCGCACTGGTGACTGGCGCCAGCCGGGGCATCGGCTATGATGTCGCGCTAGCGATGGCGCACGCCGGGGCGAAAGTGGTTGTCGGTGCGCGGGATATGTCCGCGTTGGCGGAACTGGTTAAGCAAATCGAGTTGGAAGGCGGTGAAGCGCTGGCTGTGGCACTCGATATGTACAGCCTGGAGCAAATACGCGCTGCGGTTGAGCAGGCCGTTGCTCACTTCGGGCGGCTGGATATTCTCGTTAATAATGCGGGAGTTGGTGCAAATCATGACGCTATAGCGGTCACTGAGGACGATTGGGACACGCTAATGGACGTGAACCTGAAAGGATTGTTCTTCATGTGCCAGGCCGCCGGGAAGCAGATGCTTCAGCAGGGGTACGGGCGCATCGTCAACATGAGTTCGCAGGCCGGACAGGTAGGGATTCTGCGCCATGCGGTGTACTGTGCCAGCAAAGGCGGCGTTGACCAGTTGACGCGAGTCCTGGCGCTGGAATGGGCGAAGGGCGGGATTCGGGTGAACGCTGTCGCGCCCACGTTTATCCGAACCCCTGGCACAGCGGAACGGCTCGACACGCCGGAATTTGCGGCGGATGTGCTGTCGCGCCTGCCCGTCGGTCATGTGGGAACAACGATGGATGTCGCGGCGGCGGTGATCTACCTGGCTTCCCCGGCGGCGGATATGGTCAATGGCACGATTTTGCTGGTGGATGGCGGCTGGACAGCACAGTAGAGCAGCTAATTAACTGGTTAGCGCGGTAGATGAATAGCAAAAGACCTAACCAGCTATCCGGCTACCCCGCCGGGAAGGAATCGCCCAACAGGGTTTCCAGGTAGGGCGTCACATCCCAGAAAGCTTTGAGCGCGGCATATTCCGACAGAAACGCCGGGTCGCCGGGAGCGGTACGCTTCACGGCGCGAATCATGAGGTTGCGATCCGTGTGTTCGCTGGAAACGAACTCCACTACGTCCGTTTTGTAGCCCATAATCCGCAGAATCAACGCCCGGAAACTGTCGGTCAGAATGTCCACCATACGCTTTTTGAGAATGCCATGCCGCATCACCGGGCGGAAGGGGTCAACCCCGTTTTCGAGTTGTTCGTGCAGGTGATGATGGCAGCAGGGGACAGCTAGAATCAACCCCGTACCCCAGTGAATGCCCTGAAACAGCGCCTCGTCGGTGGCGGTGTCACAGGCGTGCAGCGCCAGCACGATGTCGGGCGGAGTCTCCGGCACGTAATCAATAATCGGCGAGTTATAGAAACACACTTCCGCCGTGTTCAGTTCCAGGCTGTAAGCCGTGCTTTTCTCAATCAATCCGGCATTGGTGTCCACGCCGTCCATGTGCGCCGGGATGCCGCGAATGTCGTTGATGTAGTGGTAGGCCGCGAAGGTGAGATACGACGAGCCACAGCCGCAGTCCAGAATCGTCACGGGGGAATGGTCGAAGCTATCCAGAGCCCGGGTATGGTCAAGTAGCTTGAGGAACTCGTTGATCTGGGCGAATTTACCCTGCATATTGGCTTTGACCGAACCATCATCGTTCATGATGCCCACCGCCTGCATGAATGAATCCGGCTCTCCGGCGGGAATCGGCAGCGCCTTGCTGGAATCATGGGCGAAATCAGGGGTTTCCACGCTGGGTGCGTGGCGGTGCAGGATGGCCTTACCTTTCTTGGTGATCTGGAAATCCAGGTCGGCCTCGGTGGTGCGCACCTGAACGCTGCTATAGGGAATTGCCAGAATCGCGTCCAGTTCGACTTCGGCGGCTTCCCCGGTATAGTTCTTGGTGGTGTCCTGGCGAGCGTCGAAGCGCGACACCTGTAAATGCCAGTGGTCTTTAATTAGGATAGGCCGGGCGGTAATCATGCGCCAGGGGACGGGTTCGCCCCGCACCTTGCCCTTAAGCGTGAGCGAGACGAACGAGTCCTCGCCCATGACAATCTGTTTAATCGTTTCGCGGTAGTCTTCAGTTGGCATCAGTCGTCTATTCTGTGAAATTGTCGCTTGTGTATTACCTCACCCCTTCCGAACCTCCGGTTCTCCATCCCCTCTCCAAATTGTGACTGAAACGGAGACGTATGTCCCCTCGAAGGAAGGGGAAAACGAGCGCAGCGAGTAGGGGTGAGGTCAGTATTAGAAACACTTGAGCGGTTATTTGCCATTGCATAGGTGATTATAATAGAAACTACGTCGGCTAACAGAGGAACTCATCATCATGCACCTGGAACACCGCCACAACTGGGACATCACACCGAGCGAAGCCATCGCCCTGCAAAAAACACTGGCCGCCGAGGTTATCCATGACCGCCCGATTGACCTGGATTCCGTGCGGTTGGTGGCGGGCGTGGATGTCAGTGTGAAGAACAATGTCTCCCGCGCGGCGGTGGTCGTGCTGACCTTCCCCGGCCTGGAAATCGTGGAAACCGTTTTGGCGACCCAGCCGACACCCTTCCCCTATATCCCCGGCCTGCTGAGTTTCCGCGAAGGGCCAGTGCTGGTGGAGGCCTTCGGCAAGCTGGAACACGAGCCGGACGCCTTCATTTTCGATGGTATGGGACGCATCCACCCGCGCCGCATCGGAATCGCCTCTCACCTGGGGCTGTGGCTGGGACGGCCTACCATCGGCTGCGGCAAAACGCATTTTATCGGGGAATACACCGAACCGGGGCATGAACGCGGCGCATTCAGCGACCTGACCGACAAGGGAGAGTTGTTGGGCGTGGTGCTGCGAACAAAAACCAACGTCAAGCCGGTGTACATCTCTCCCGGCCACCTGGCGGACATCCCCACCGCAACCGAACTGGCGCTGCGCTGTGTCACCCGTTACCGCCTGCCCGAACCGATTCGCGCCGCGCACCATACGGCGGGGTTATAAAACGCCACACCGGTTACTAGACCGTAACCTCTCCTTAACCACCTCGCAATCTCCCTGTTTTAGGCTCTGGGGATAGCAATATTCGCTTAAGACTCTGTTGATTCATTCAGCAGCAATCAGACTGAATCCTTATTTTAGCATGGTCATTTCATTAAAGATTACGTAAGCCTGGGCGAAATTGAACGTAAAAGCAAAATTCGCCGTGTAATATAGGCTGGCATACGCGCAGACTCAGACTCTACTGTTAATAAATGACCTTTACAGGGAGATTCATGAGTAACTTGAAAAAGTCTCCACTTTTAATTGTTCTGTTGATTGGCTCCGTGTCACTGGCACTGCTGATCGCACAGGGGCTGAGTTTTGGCCCTCTCCATACGGATGTAGAAGTCAGCTTGGTCTGGATTGACGCTTACGGCTTCCAGGGGTTCATGGATCACTACCTGGACTTCAACCAGCGACATCTGCTGGCCGCCCCCCGTAACGCCCTGGGCTATACGCTTTTCGGCCATAACATGCTTCCCTACCATCTCATCCTGCAAGGCAGCCGCGTGCTGGAAGGTGCGTTCTTAGCGGGCGTCGTGTTTCAACTGACACGTCGAAAATGGCTGGCGGTTGCGGCGGGGCTGGCGCTGACGTTTACGCCGATTCGGGTGGCCGAGTCGTTTCAGAGCATCGGCTGGGGCATCGAAACCACGCTGGTGATGCTGCTGGCCTCCACCTATACCTATATCCTCAGCCTGAAGGCCGAAAAGCGCGGAACAGCCCGCTGGCTCTACTGGCTGTCCTTCGCCCTGTATGCCATTTCCATCCTGAACTACGAATCCGGAATCCCCTGGATTGGCGTGAATATCGTCGCCGGGTGGTTCGTGTTGGATACCGTCCCCTGGCAGGAACGTGTCCGGCGGCTAATCCTGCACGCCATCCCATTTCTCCTCCTGGGCGCGGCATTGGCCTACCTCGTGGTGGTGGTGTTCTCCCCCTGGGATCGCCTCGCACCAACACAGTTTGGCTCGTACCCACTGCGTATCCTGAACTGGATCGGGGCGAGTCTGGCGTTTCCGGCGCTGCTGGCTCAAACACTGGAAATTATCGTGCACGATGGGTATGTCGCCTGGCTGGTCGTCGGCAGTGTGGTGGGCGGGGCGCTGTTGTGGTTCATCGGGCGCTGGATGCCCCCTGAGGACGAGTCAGAAGACCGGTTCGGGCGGGATGTCCTGCGGCTAATCGTGCTGGCACTGGTGATGATCGCCTGCGCGGTGCTGGTCGGGGCCAGCAACCCCACCACCCGCTACTCCTACCAGGATCGAATCACTTTCAGCCGGGCGGCGGGGGTGATGCTGCTGTACGTCATGCTGCTGGCCGGGGCGGTTTACCTGCTGCGGCGATTCACCGCGAATCGGGCGCGACTGTGGGAAGGCGTGGCGCTGGTACTGATCGGCGTGGTGGTGGTCGGGCCGGGTTTCGCCATCGTCCAGGCCTACCGGAGCGAAGGCGAAGCCGCCTACACCGAAGTCGAGCATGTGGCCGAAGCCGTTCTGGATGTGCGCTGCCTGTTCTATCGCCCGTTGCACATTGTCATCGTCACTGACCCCGATTGGGTGGTTTCCCGCACGCCAGATGCCCATGATGTCATCATTCGTCAGGCGCAAATCCTGATTGATGAGGCGCAGGGGGATGTCACCATTGACATCCTTAAAACTGGCAACACGGGCTACGAAGACGACTTCATCCCCGCGCCGGGCACGTGTGAACTGGACTTTGCGTCGGGGCTGTGCCTGGACGCCGACGGTATCCGCTCCAGCCGGTGGGCGTCACCGCAGTTAGTGAGCAACGAGGATATTGTGCTACTGCACTATGCTAATGATGGCACGATGACCCTGCTCCGGGAAATTGATATGCAGGATTTGGCTGGTTACAACATCGGTACATCAGAACCCGGCGTTCTCACGACCTTAAGAACAAACGAGTCGCGGTTAGCACTCCCGTTTGATGAGATGCCCGTCCCCCTGACCAGTAGCTGCCCCGGAAATTGATCGGGCAAGCAGGAAACCAGGTGATGAACGAAGAAAAACAACAGCGTGCCAGACAGTACACCTATACCGTTGTCATTCCGGTGTTTAACAGCGAAGCCGTGATCGGGGAAACCCTGCGGCAAACGGCGGCTTTTTTTGAGGCGCAGGATTGGAACTATGAGATTATCGCCGTGAATGACGGTAGTTCGGATCACAGCGAGGCCGTGCTGCACCAGAGCGCCCAGGAGAACCCACACATTATCGCTATCAGCCTGATTCGGAATTTCGGACAGCACAACGCTCTGTTCTGCGGTTTACAACACAGCAGCGGAGATTACGTCATTACGATTGATGATGACCTGCAAAACCCACCGGGCGAGATCATCCACCTGGTAGATAAGGCGCTGGAGAGCGATTACGACCTGGTCATCGGGCAGTTCCGCCGCAAAGCGCACGCCTGGTACCGGCGTTCCGGCAGCCAGGTGATTGCCTGGGTCAACCGGCATGTATTCGATCAACCGCCTGACCTGGTGCTGACTAACTTCCGCCTGATCCGCCGGGACGTAGTAGAGCGCATCAACAATTACCGTACCACATTTCCCTATATTTCCGGCATGGTGCTGATGTTTTCCAGCCATTATGCCAATGTGATGGTCGACCATCACCCCCGCACCGTTGGCGCCAGCCAGTACAACTGGTTTCGCATCACCAACCTGGTTTTGCGGATACTGTTCAATTACTCCGCGTTTCCGTTGCAGCTTGTCAGCTTGGGTGGGATCGGAATCTCTCTGATTGCGTTTCTCCTGGGGATGTTCTTCCTGTTCAAGTCCATCTTCCTGGGGGTGAGTGTGCCGGGGTGGACGACGATTGTCGTGCTGATTTCCTTGTTTACCGGTATCAACATCGCTATCACCAGTGTTTTAGGGCAGTACGTGGTGCGGCTGATGCAGCAGTCCGGCTCAACCCAGAGCTATTACGTCAAGCAGATTTTCAGGCAAAATCATGAGTGAGTATCCACACTTTTTCCTGGTCGGAGCGCAGCGTTCCGGCACGACCTACCTGTACCATGCGCTGAGCGAACACCCGGATATTGAGATGGCGTCACCTATCAGACCGGAGCCGAAATATTTTCTCGCCCCAAATTCGCTGGCGTTAGGGGTGAGCCATTACGAAGCGGCTTTTTTTAAGGGCAAAGCCGGGGCTAAGATTCGCGGTGAAAAAAGCACCAGCTACATCGAAAGTGAAGCGGTGGCCGAGCGGATTGCAACGGCCTTCCCGGAGGCGCGTATCCTGATTTCGCTGCGGAATCCGGTGGAGCGGGCGATCTCGAACTACTGGTTCAGCGTGAACAACGGCAAAGAACGCCTGCCAATGGAAGAGGCGTTCTGGAAAGAAGAGGAACGACGCGAGCAATACGACAAGACGCAGATTTCGGCCTCGCCTTATGCCTACCTGAAACGCGGCCTGTACCTGGATTACATCCAAGCCTACGAGCGGTATTTCCCGCCGGAACAGATCACCGTTGTGATTTTCAAGCGCCTGATGACCGCGCCACAGGTTGCCCTGCCGGAACTTTATACGGCATTAGGGGTGTCGCCGGATTTCTTCCCGCTGAGCGCCAACCGCCAGATTAACGATAGTGAACGCACCAGTGAGCAGCCGCTTTCCCTGGCGCTGCAAGCCCACTTGAAGGCGTATTTCGCAGACGCCAATGCCCGGTTAGGGGAATATCTTCAGGTTGATCTGGCAGCGTATGGGTGGTAGCAAGGCGCGGCTGCGCTTACCGTTTGCCCCACCAGTACAGCAAAGTGCTGCCATCGGTGAAGCCCAGAGGCAAGAGCGCCCCCAGGCCGAACACGAAAATGTTATCAAAGGCAAAGAACGCCAGCAGCCACCCCAGGACACCGCTGATCCCGAACAGAACCACGAGAACAGTGGCGATGCCCCCTAGCAAGAGACTGACGACTGGCCCACCCCACGCCCGCCGGATGTGGACTGCCGCCGGGAGTTCCGGCTCGTCTCGCGGGTAGAGTGAGGTGCTGAGCAGCAGCCAGAAGCGCACCCCGGTCATCGGGTAGCCAGTGGCTTTCGCCGCGAGGCTGTGGCCGTACTGGTGCAGAAATTCACCCGCGTAATGCAGAGCAGTCGCCGCCAGCCCACCTAAAATGGCCTCAAGCGGCGAGAACTTTAGAACGAAAAGTCCAATCCCTGTGAACACTATCCACAAGGCCAGCGCCGCCACCGGTGTTGAGCGCGTGGCGCTGATTTTTAACCCGGCGATGCGGCCTATTTTGTAGCTAGCCATGTCTTTGCTCCTAAAAGCCAATCGTCGCGGCGGGGTCTTGCTGCGTCTGCCCATAGCGAATTTCAAAGTGCAGATGCGGCCCGGATGAGTTACCAGTGCTGCCGACCATGCCGATCTGCTGACCAACCGTGATTAACTGGCCGCAGCTTACCGTCGTGCCGCTCAGGTGGCCGTATAGGGTTAGGTACGGGCCGTGTGCCAACACGACCAAGGTCCCGTAGCCCCATGAATTCCAGCCGTTGAAAATGACCACGCCGCTGTTGGCCGCATAGACCGGCGTTCCTAGAGGTGCGGCCAGGTCAACCCCAGGGTGCCAGGACGAGAACCCGCGTACCCAGGTGTAACTGCTGAGCGGTTTGCCCCAGTACGCACCGCCGCCCGGATTTTGCACCGCGCCACAGCTTCCCGGTTGGCCGGGATCAAGCTGGGTCACATACCCGCTGCCACCGCTGCCATCTTCGGTGACAATGCCGGGGTTCCAGGTGATTTCTTCACCCTGCCCACCGGGGATAACGACCCATGTTCCGCTGGGCAGAATCGTATCGAGGTCATATCCAGCCAGCGTACCGTTAAATTCCGAATCAAGGACGGTGTACGGGTCAGCGACCTTGTATTTCTCGGCTAACTCGTGCACAGTGGTGCTGCCAATCGCCTGCTCATATACGCCATCCACCGGCAGGATGTTGATCTCCTGGCCGGGACTCAGAATTTCGATGATACTGCGCGGATTCGACCAGGCAATCGTCTCTGCTTGCAGCCCGAACCGCTCCGCGATGGAGTAAATTGAATCGCCTTTGACCGCCGCGTACTGAATCACCTCATTACGCGGGCGATCCGGCACGGTGGTAAACGGATTGTACACGTCACGCACGATCTGGAATGGCGCGGCGGCATGCAGGGATTGCAGCGGTTGGCTCAGGAGCGCGGACGCTTGTTCCGGGCTGATGGTGGGCGGCAGGAGGTCACCGACAGCCGTATCTCCCGATATAACGGCGATGGTAGTCGCTTGTTCAACAATAGGGGTGGGCGGTTGGGTCGCGGCCTCCGGTTGAGGCAGCCCTTCCGGCACGGTCGTATTGGTTGGTGACAACAGCAGCACGGCAGCGGCCACCATCAGCGCCACCGCCGCCAGCAGGCTCACCAACCCGGCAATCCTTCCCAGCTTGATAGCGGTCATCTGGCTGCTCCGGCTCTAAAAGCCAATCGTCGCGGAAGGATCTTGCGGCGTCTGCCCGTAGCGAATTTCAAAGTGCAGATGCGGCCCGGATGAGTTACCAGTGCTGCCGACCATGCCAATCTGCTGCCCAACGGTGACATACTGGCCGCAGCCTACCGTCGTGCCACTCATGTGGCCGTAGAGAGTCAGGTATGGGCCGTGTGCCAGTACAACAGTGGTTCCATAACCCCACGAATTCCAGCCGTTGAAAATGACCACGCCGCTGTTGGCCGCGTAGACCGGCGTCCCCGTGGGCGCGGCCAGGTCAACCCCGGTATGCCAGGACGAGAACCCACGTACCCAGGTGTAACTACTAAGTGGTTTGCCCCAGTATGCGCCGCCACCCGGATTTTGCACCGCGCCGCAGCTTCCCGGTTGGCCGGGAGCGAACTGCGTTACATAGCCGTTCCCACCGCTGCCGCTGCTGCCGCCGTCGGTAACAATGCCGGGATTCCAGGTGATGTCTTCGGCCTGTCCACCCGGAATCACGACCCAGGTGCCGCTCGGCAGAATGGTGTCCAGATCATCGCCCACCAGCACCACACTATTGAATTCGGAATCCAGAATCGTATACGGGTCAGTGACTTTGTACTTTGCGGCCAGTTCGCGCACGGTGGTGCTGCCAATCGCCTGTTCATAGACGCCATCCACCGGCAGGATGTTGATCTCCTGGCCGGGACTCAGAATTTCGATGATACTGCGCGGGTTCGACCAGGCAATCGTCTCTGGTTGCAGCCCGAATCGCTCCGCGATGGAGTAAATCGAATCGCCTTTAACGGCCTCATATTGAATCACCTCGTTACGCGGGCGATCCGGCACGGTGGTAAACGGATTGTACACGTCGCGCACGATCTGGAACGGCGCGGCGACATCCAGGGATTGCAGCGGTTGGCTCAGGAGCGCGGATGCCTGTTCCGGGCTGATCGTGGGCGGCAGGACTTCGCCGGTAGTGGTGTTTTCCGGCACCACCGCGACAGTCGTGGGTTGTTCTGGAATCGGGGTGGGTGGCACAGTTGCCGTCGCCGGTTGGGCAATCACTTCAGGAGTGGGTGTGGTGCTGGTCGGTATGAGCAGCACCACCGCCGTCGCAACGGTGAGCGCGGCGGCAGCCAGCAGGCTGACTAGCCCGGCAGTGCGGCGCCAGCCAGGGACAGCGGTTGTCGGCTCAGAGTCCAGGTCAACCGGGCGCACCGTCAGTGACGGGTTGGTATCGGCCAGGGGGTCTATCGGCGGCTCTTCCAGCCAATGTGGTTTTTGTTCAGTCATGTTATTAACCTCATCCTCAACAAACATACCCCCCACCGAGCGAATCCTATACTACCGGGCGGAGTCTGGCAAGAGAGAAGCCGGATTAGGGCTTCATGATACACTCCCTGTCGGTGGCAGGCAGGGTGATTTCTGATACAATCGCGCCGTTCTTAATTCAAATACGCCGAAAGACTGAATGAACAATTATCCCTTAGAAAAAACGCTCCGAAGCCGTTTCCGCCCCGATTGGGGACTGCTCATCACGCTGGCGCTGTGCCTGTTCGCGCTGTGGCCGCTGGCCTACCGCCCCGGCCTGCCTAACGGCACGGATGTCCTCTACCACGTCTACCGTGTGGCGGAGATGGATCGTGCCTGGTCGCATGGCGTCCTCATTCCGCAGTGGGCGGAGACGTTCTACACTGGCTACGGCGCACCGCTCTTCCACTACTACGCCAGCCTGACCTACTACGTCACCAGCATTTTGTCGCGGCTGTTTGCGCTGGATGCCGTCAACAGTCTGCGGCTGCTGATTGTCCTGGGCGCGCTGGGCGCGGGCGCGGGGATGTACACCTTTGCGCGAGTGCGCGGCGGCAAGATCGGCGGCGTACTGGCGGCGCTGGTCTATGTCTACAGTCCGTATCTCCTGTTCACCGAGCCGTATGCACGCGGGGCGTATCCCGAATTTCTGGCGCTCGTCCTGCTGCCCTGGGTGATGGTCGCCTATGACCGGCTGCGGCGGCATGGCGGTGCAGGGGCGTTTTTCCTCGCAGCCCTGAGCAGTGGGGCACTGATTATCACGCATAACCTGATGGCGCTGGTATTGACGGGGTTACTGGGTGCGTGGCTGGTGTGGGGCTGGCTGGCGGATTTTGCCCTGTCGCCGAATCCCCGCCACACTTCAGCCAGGTTAGGACGACAACATTTTTCAATATGGAAGGTTCTTTTTCCCGTAGGGGCGCACCGCCGTGCGCCCCTACCACCAATCGGTTTGAATGAGGAACAGACAAAAGGGGCGTCTCAGAGCAGGGCTTCAAAGACTTTCCGCCTGCTGCCGCTGGTCGCCCTCGTGATGGGGGTCGGGCTGGCGGCCTATTTTTGGCTGCCGGTGATGCTGGAAAGCAGCGCGGTACGGTTGGGCAACCTGACCGCTGTCGCCCAGTTGGATTACAAGAATTTTTTTGTACCGTTCCGCGAACTGCTGGCACAGTCCCCCCGCACCGATGCCGGGGCAATCAACGGCCTGCTCCACCAGTTGAACCTGGGCGTGGCCCAGTGGATTCTGGCGCTGACGGGTATTGTCACGGTGGTATTGGCGCGGAGACAACCTCACCCCTACTCGCTGCGCTCGTTTTCCCCTCTCCAAATGGAGAGGGGAGGGAGAACCGCAGGTTCGGAAGGGGTGAGGTTACAGGCCGACGCCCTCTTTTTCACGCTGGCGGCGGCGGGGATGCTGTTCCTCATCCTGCCGGTCAGCGCGTTTCTTTGGGAAGCCACCGCGCCGCTGGCATTTCTGCAATTCCCCTGGCGGCTGCTGGGGCCGGTCGCGTTCTGTCTGACCGTCCTGGCGGGGATGAACGGCCTGTGGTTGGCACGCCTGCCGGGGCGGGTGCGAGCCGGGCTGCTGACTGTGGTCGTATTTGCCGTCGTTGGGCTGGCGACTCCCCTGTTTTACGTGGATGAATGGGAACACGAGACGGTGGATACCTCTGTCGCGGCCTATCATGCCCAGGAACTGGCGGGCAAACAGCGGGCGACGACCTTCTCCAACGAGTACCTCCCGGCAACGGTGCTGGTTGAGCCGGGCGCGACTCCCCGGCTGCTGGCGGATTATGCCGACGGCTACCCGGTCAACAAAGCCCACCTGGAAGTCCTGCCGGAAGGCGTTAGGGTGGAACTCCTGGCACACGGGCCGCAAGCCGATTCATGGCGCATCACCACCCCGGAAACCTTCACCTTTGAAGTCCTGACGTATGCCTTCCCCGGCTGGACGGCGGCGATTGACGGTGCAACCGTCCCCATCACCCCCAGCGACCCGCACGGCCTGATTACCTTCCCTATTCCGGCGGGCGAACACACGGTCACTCTCACCTTTGAACTAACTCCGCCAAGTCTATTAGGCGTCCTCGTGAGTCTGTTGACGCTGGTGTTTCTCGTGGTGGCAGGCTGGTACATCCGGCGGCGCGGGTGGTCTGCACCCGCTCTCCCGCTCCCCGCGCTGGATGGGGCGAGTCGGGCTGGGCTGGTTGTGGGCGGGGTGCTGGCGCTGGCGTTTGTGTTGGTTTACGTGCGTCCCGGTGGGGCGTGGGTGGACTCACCGCCGGGGGAGGCACAGCTGGCCGAATACCCGGTACACTACGATCTGGCCGACGGCATCCGGTTCTTAGGCTATGACCTTTCCGGGCGTATCTTCAGGCCGGGCGACCAGGTGGAATTGACGGTCTATTGGTACGCCGCGCAGACGCCGGTTTACGGTTATGCCAGCTTCGTGCATATCTCCGCCGGGGGGCCGCCACTGGCGCAGGCCGATCTGCTCAACCCCGCCGGACGGCCAACCAAAGAGTGGACACCGGACGGCTTCATCCGTGACCCGTACACAATTGACCTGCCACCGGATATGCCACCGGGCGAGTACCAACTGCTGATCGGCCTCTACACCTGCGACACGCGCCCACCGGGGGAGTGTGGCAACGGGGATCGCCTGCCCGTGACCGATGCCGCTGGAAATCCCATTGGGGATGTCGTGCCGCTGGGGACGATTCGGGTGGAGTAAACACAAGAGAAAGCAACGACCATGATTGAAGTCCAACCGGCACAGGTCACACCAGGCCTGCGTGCCTTATTCCATGAAGATGTGCCCGCTGGGCTGCGCTGTTTCGCGGTGCTGGCGGGAGATAACGCCGGACGTATTTGGACGGACGACCTGCAAAACCCGACCTGGGGCATTGTGCAGGAGGCGGCTTTCGGGACACTGTATCTTGAGGGGATGTTCCCGGATGGCCTACTGACCGCGTTTATCAACCAGCGGCGGGAGCATGGCGATGTCCTCTACGGGTTCCGGGATCGTGACGACCCGCTCAAGAGTCACTTTCCCGAACCGGGCTATCGGGGTCGCGTGTACGAGGGCATCCGCACCGAATCGGACAGGGGGTTTCTGGACTATCGTGCTCAGATTCCGCCGGACTGCACGCTGCGCCCGATTGACCGTGATCTGTTCCGGCGCATCGAGGACTATACGTTTTACTCAGAGATGTTCGGATCGCCGGAACGGGCGCTCGAACGCGGTTTTGGCTACTGCCTGATGCGCGGCGCTGATCTCCTGTGCGAAGCCTTCGCCGGGACATCCTTCCGAGATGTCATCGAAATCGGTGTCAACACACGGGAGAGCGAACGGAACAAAGGATATGCGAAGATGACCTGTGCCGCCGTTATCCAGGAAGCCGAGCGGCGCGGCTACCAGACGTACTGGAACTGCGCGTTTCAAAATATCCCATCGGTTAGTGTGGCGAGTCAACTGGGCTGGAAACCGATGCGGAAATATAGTCTCCTGGGTTGGTTCTGAGGGGAATCGCCCACTGAATGGTGGAAAAAAAACAGGGGCATGACCATCATGCCCCTGAAACGTCTTTCTGCTGTGCTGCCGGACTATGACCCGCCCATACTGTTCTGGGTCAGCCAGGAATACAGGTGTACCAGGTAGCCATCCGGGATTTCGCCGCGTCCGAAAGCAGGCATATCCTTGCCGCCCCCGCGCACCTGGACGAAGAATTCCTCCAGCGTCACGTCTGTTCCCATAATCGCCGGGCCATCCGATGTCCCCTGGGCCTCCGTCCCATGACAGAAGCTGCACCGCAGCGTCCCCCACAGGGCTTCGCCCACAATCGGGTCGCCTTCCGTCGGAACGAGGTCGGGCTGGAAGATGGCGACTTGCTGGCGCGGGACGGTCTGAATAGCCGTCTGCTCAAAGGTGATAAAGAAGAACAGCCCGCTCACCAGCAACACGGTAATCACCACCGCTGCCGGCCAGAAGCGCCGCTTCCGAGCCGCTATCACCTGGGCCGGGAGTTCACGCGGTTTTTCACCCCGTTCGATAGCCGCCAGTTCTTCACCATGCTCCTCTTCCATCGCTTCGCGGGAGATTTTGCCGGTGAACATACTCTTGTTAAAGCGACGGAAATGCACGTTATACATGTGCCAGGTGATGATCGAAAGCACCGCCAGGAGCGCCTCGCCACCATGCGCCGCCCGCGCCGCCGGGATAGTATCACCGGGCAGGAAATTCGCCGTCGCAATCGGATTCCACATCATGAAGCCGGTCAGCACCATGATGAGCGTCCCCCACACCACCGCCAGGTATTCCACCTTTTCGCCAAAGTTATAGCGCGGCAGGGTGGGATGTTTTTTCTGCAACCCCAGGTTGAAGGCGATCCAGTCGAGGACATCCCGCACATCCCGGAGGCCGGGTATCATTGATGCGCGGATGCCGAGGACGAAAATCTTGTAGGTCAGCATACCACCGTGAAAAATGGCCTCGGCCATGAGCAGGGTCGCCAGGAAACGGTGAATGACGCGGGCGCTTTCGATTCCACCCAGAACTTCGATCATGACCTGCGCCCAACGTTCAGCGGCATATTTTTGCGGCAGTCCGGTCAGGGCCAGGCCCGTGAACGTCACCAGCAGAATCAGGTGTTCCATCCGCACCGACGGCACAAACCGGACATAGAATTTCGGGCGTTCTTGTTGGACTTCTGTAGCTGTAGCCATACTTCCCCCCTTAGTGCCGGACAAGGCCGAGGCGTTCCCGGATACGGCGGATGATATCGGTGGCAATCAGCAGCGCAAAGCCCCCGACCACGCCCGGAATCAGGATTTTGTAAAACAGGTCAACCACAAACAACAGCGGATGCGAGTCCAGCGTGGGCGGGAAGTGACCCACCCAGGCGTCCGGGAAATCCGTGCTCGCGCCAGGGTGACACTGGCGACAGGTTTCCAGCAGATTCTCACGGATCACATGGCTGTTTTCAGCGGTGACTTCCGCGATGTCATGGACACCATGACAGTCGTAACAAACTGCCTTGTTCGTGGCCGTATTCGGGTCTTCCTGCTCGAACAGCGCCACTGTGGCCCCATGAAAATCGGTCAGATAGCTGTCAAAGACATTGGTGCTGATGTTGTACTTGCTCATCAACTCTTTGTCAGCATGGCAATTGGCACACAGTTCTGGTGAACGCACGCGGAAGAGCGCCGTCGTCGGGTTCTGAATGTCGTGGACACCGTGACAATCAATACAGGTCGGCACATCCGGGTTGCCTTCCGCCAGGAGCGCCGTGCCATGTACGCTGGTGCGATACTGCTCAAAAATCGCGCCGTGACACTCACCGCACGTCAGCGAGATCCGCTCACGCGGCTGATCCGGCGGCTGAATATCATGCCCGCCGTGACAGTCCACACAGGTCGCGGCTTCTAACGTGCCGTTGCGCAGCGCCTGACCATGTACACTGTCCTGCAAGTGGGTGTACTGGTCTTCGTGGCAGTTCCGGCAGGACGCATACCGTTGCAGTTCAAACTCACGGGTATTCTGTACCGGCAGCGGGTCATGCGGGAAACGGTGATCTACGTGACAATCGGCGCATTCCAACGCCCCTTCCGGGTTATCCGTCCCGTGTACGGACATCGCCAGCACATTCGGATCAATGGTCAAGGAAAGGGTTTCGCCATCCGGGAGTTCCCAGACTCGCCCTTCCTGCGAATGGCACAGGAGACAGTAGGCGCTGGTCGGCTCGACCTGCCCTTCTTGCTGTTGTTCATCCGGGGCGGCATCCACCGGCGCAGCGGTGTCACTGGAGACCGGTTCTTCAGTCGCGTCCTGAAACAACACGGGTTCGGCGGCGGGTGCGGCATAGACAACCTGAGTCGCCCACATTCCCAGCGCCCCGGCCATAACCAGAACCGCCCCTACTAAAATCATCAGTGTGGGTTTTTTCATGGTGTTAGGCCCCCTGAGTCTTGCGCGGACGACGGAAAAAGGCGGCGGCGGCGATCAACAGAATGCCGATCACCAACCCGATCCAGATGAACGTCACCGGACGAACACCGGATGGCACGACTTCGGGTGTCCCTTCCAACGCCGCTTCATCAACGGCGGGAATAGCTGTCGGGGCGGGCGCCTCGGTAGGTTCGACTACAGCAATCTGGGCGCTTAACTCCCCTAAGGCGTTCTCGGCGGCATTGAACAGAGCATCAGTGTAGGTGTAGTTGTGAATACCCAGGCTGCCTTCGGCCTGAACCACATTCAGGACATTCACGGCCAGGTCATATTGTTCGTGTTCGGGTGTGTTGAGTTCCGGCTCATCCACCGAGGCCAACCGCGCCAGCAGCACCGCAATCCGGTTGCGAACGTTTTCCTGAGTGTCGTCCACCAAGAATTGCAGGTCGGTTTCGGTGAGGTCGGTGTGACACTCGGAACACGTACTGGGGAGCTGCCCTTCGGTTTGCCCCGGCAGCACCGGCGTGAACAGGTGACTGGCGCGGACGCTATCGCCCGCTACCGGCACATCCGTCAGGTGACAGGTGGAACAGGTCGGGCCATTTTCAGCGGTGAAGTGTTTACCGGGAATGCCCTCAATACCAGGAACCAATGTCTCGCCGACGAACATATCCCAGGCGGGGTGATGCACGCCGCCGTCGGTCAGGGCGGCAAAAGCCGCGTTACTATGACACGACTGGCATAAGGAATCCGCATCTTGTCGTAACAGCGCGGGAAGGGTTTCTTCATTGTGCGGCGCGTGGCAGGCGGTACAGGTCACGCTCGATGTGGCTGTGTCCAGCGTCGCCAGTTCCGGCGGGTTTTCCGCATCCGAATCCAGGTCGCCGTTATCGAACAGATTGAGCAGCAAGGTTGTCCGCCGCAGATCGTCGCTGTGACACTGCAAGCAGCCGTCCTGGGCGTTTTCGCTGGCTTTCATATCGTCCAGGGAGGTGGCATGGGCAGTCAGCAGCCACTCGTTATACTGCATGTTGGACTGGCTGGCATGACCGGTGGCCCACCAATGCACGGGGTCATCCTGCGGGACAAGCGTAAAGACACTCTCATCCAGCAAATTCTGTCCGGGCAGGTAGTCGGTTGGGTACCGGCTGCCATCCGGCGTCGTTCCCCGGCTGTGGCACTGGCCGCACATCTGCGAGTCGGAAGTAAACGCGATTGCGCCACGAATGGCCGCGACTTCTTCATCGTCAATACTAGAACCAGCATCATCCACCAGGTCGGCATGGGTGCTGCCTGGCCCATGACAGGCCTCACATTCCACGCCATCGTCTTCCCAGCGTCCCCGGCTGGCATCCAGACCGGTGGTATGGCAGCCCGCACAGTTGGTTACGAAATCATAGACTGGGTCCGGCCAGGCGTCCGCCAACGCGAGCGGCTCCCAGGCCTGCGCCAGGGTGTTCCATTCGGCGGGCAGTACCAGGTATTCGTGTTCACCGGTTGCGACCAGGTAAGTCTGGGCGTGTTTCCCGGAACCCATCGCAAACACGATGTCGGCGGCTGTAAACGGGCGCGGTTCACTCTCGCCGGGAAACAGCACGGTTCGGATGTCGTCACCCTGGGAAAAATCGCCCAGGATAGCGTCTTTGTTTTCTTCATCCGCCACGTCTTGCAGCGCCAGAACATGGGGCGAATCTCGATGGGCGCGGTCTACGTCCCGGTGACAGTCGTTGCATTCCCCTCTACCGATGTATTCCGCATCGCTAAAGTCCTGGGCAACGACAACGCCCGGCGGTGTGGGCAGCAGAAACAGCCCCATCACCAACAAAACCGCGCCGCCCATCATCAAGCAATAGATTAAGCGTCGCATGTGATTCGTTCACTCTTCCCTTAAAACAAAAGAATACAATATATACCGTGATTTCAAGTTTCTTGCTATGCATACCGGGTAGGGTATGCAATCTATCATTCCCAATGAGTGACGAGCATCATCTTGAAATCAGGTTTGAATGCCTTTTCCAGTGCAGTCTGCGACGGATGCTCCCGAATTCGATCACAGAGATCACTAATCCGCACGTCCGCTGGAAAAAATCGCTGCTTATCCTACCCGTGTGGCAGCGTTTAAACGATACCAGAAACAGCCAGAGACACCAACACCTGTTGATGTTATCTTAAATTAGCGTTTTTTGCTGCTTTTGACTCCGGGATGGCTATAATGGATATTCTGGGCATTCAGGGGATTCCCTGTTTAGGAAGGACATAAACAGCTTATGCGTGTGGTATTGCAGCGGGTTGAACGCGGCAGCGTAACTGTAAATAACGAAGTCACCGGAGCAGTAGAGCGGGGATTTGTGGCGCTGGTGGGCGTTACGCACCCGGATACCCCGGCGGAGGCCGAACTGCTGGCGCGAAAAACCGCCAATCTGCGGGTGTTTGATGATGACGAGGGCAAGATGAACCGTTCGCTGCTAGATGTGGATGGCGGGGTGCTGGTGGTTTCCCAGTTTACGTTGTATGCCGACGCCCGCAAAGGTCGACGCCCCTCGTTCATTGACGCTGCCCGCCCGGAAACCGCCGCCCCCCTCGTCACACTTTATGCTGAACGGCTGCGCGCCGAAGGCATCCAACAAGTGGAACACGGTGTGTTTGGCGCGATGATGCGGGTTGAGATCATCAATGATGGCCCGGTCACGATTATCCTGGATACCGATTCGCTGTAGTCAAGGAAGACCTGTTTAGGGCATTGTTAGCACGCGCGACTATAAGTAAGATACGTGTGTCTAGTGGCTTCCCGCTGGATGAACCCTGATGCGATTACCGATTCAAAGGTGATGTATGCGACGATATCTGATTGTGATTGCCAGTGTACTGGTGAGTGGGCTTTTTTTGTGGTTGGCGCTGCGCACTGCGCCGCTCACGGACATTTGGGCGAATATTCAGAATGCCAATCTCCTGTGGATAGGAATCGCGTTCGTGTCGGTGACGGTTGGGTTGTATACGCGGGCGATCCGCTGGCGCGGACTCGTGGATGATAAAATTCCGACCACCCGCTCCTTCCATATCCTCAACATCACCTTTTTGCTCAACCAACTGCCACTGCGGGCGGGCGAAGTCGCCCGCAGCCTGTTGGCGACCCGCGAAAATGTCCCGGTGCTGACGGCGGCGACCAGTATCGTTATTGAACGTCTGCTGGATACCGTCCTGGTGGTGGTGTGGTTGGCGCTGGCGCTGACTCAGGTGCCGGATGTGCCATCCGAAATCTCGGTGACGGCGGCGGCTTTCGGCGTGGCGGCGGTGGGCGCGTTTGTAGTGCTGATTATATTTGCCCGCTTCCCGAATCTGGCACATCAGAGTCTACATTTTGCTGAACGGATTCTGCCTTTCCTCAAGCGGCTGCCACTTGAACGCCTGCTGGATAACGTGCTGGACGGCCTGAAACCCTTGACTCATTGGCAACGTGCTGCTCATGCCATCATCTGGACACTGATTTCCTGGAGCGTGTCGCTGTTCACATTTTTCGCGCTGGAAAACGCACTGGGCATACCAGCCAAATCCCCCAGCACCGACTTGTTCCTGATGGCGGTGGTCGCCGTGACCATGGCGTCGTTCAGTATCGCGATTCCGGTCAGTCTGGCGTCCGTTGGGCCATTCGAGGGTGCGGTGCTGCTGGCAGGCAAAGCGTTAGGCATGGATGACGCAGTGGCGCTGTCGCTCGGTTTTGTAGCACACGGCATCACAGTGTCGGGTTATGCGGTATGGGGGACGATTGCGCTGATGGTCATGGGTGTGTCGCTGGGCGATGTTCTCAACGCCGGGAATAAACCCGCCGATTCCTCGGTGGAAGCTGAGGGAGTCGTGTAAGCCTCATAGGGCTATACCAGCGCAAGGGAAATAGAAGATTGCACTGAGAAAAACCGGACGCCCTGTTGGTCGGCCATACGGCGCGTCCGGTTCAGAAGATAGTAGCCTGTCGCTACACGGTTCCTGAAAAAACACCACTTATCAGGTGCAGGTTGCCTTTTCCCGCATATACCCCACACACTGAATTTACCTATGAATCCGTCATCCCACGATACCCCCTATTTTTTGGGGTTGGGAACTGTGAGCAATCAGTTACAATAAGGATACTTATTTGGGATTTTTGTTAATTACCATGTTAAAACACGCAACCAAAATCATTCGTGAGTCCAAATTGATCCCCTATATCTGGGGAAAGCACCTCAGTCTGCCCCGGGACTTGGCAGCTTCTATTGACACGATGCTGAGTGAGGGCTGGGAGCTGGTGGAATCAGAACAGAGTCACACTGAAGAAGGGCAGTATGCCGGCTATGTCCTGCTCCGGCGTGAACGCCCCGCCGAACCCGGCGAACTCCCCGACTAACGGACTGTTCACACCGTCATTCTTCCTCGCCCTCTGTAACTGCCGCTGTTTTAAGTCGTCTATTCCAGGTGTTCACCACCGTTCACTGGTAGAATCGCCCCGGTGATGAAATCTTCACTGGTAAGATAAACCACCGCCCGCGCCACGTCCTCAGGACTCCCGGTACGCTGTAATGCCACCCGCTGCCCAATGCGCGCCCATTCTTCATCGTTCATGCTCGTCCCTGCCGGTTTCATCACCGGGCCGGGAATGACCCCGTTTACCCGGATATCCGGCCCCAGACTGGCGGCACTCACCAGCGTCAGCATGTGCAGCGCGGCTTTGCTCACGCTATGATGCGGATATTTCGCCCAGGGCATCACTGCCCCTTTATCGAGGATGTTCACAATCGAACCGCCAGACGGGGCATTCTGCCGCATCACCGCCACCGCCGCCTGGGTGAGCAGAAAAGGCGCGGTCAGGTTGATATTCAGCGTGGTTTGCCAGTCCTGTATAGACACATCCAGTAAATCCCGCTGCTGGAAATTCGCGGCGCTGTTGACCAGAATATGTAAACGGCCAAACTTCTCGCCCAGGGTGGCAAAAACCTGCTCAACACCTTCTGGTTGGCTGATGTCCGCCTGCACGGTGTAGGCTTCCACGCCCTGCGACTTGATCTCGCGGGCGGTATCGGTGGCGGCGTCGGCGGAACTGTTATAATGCACCAGAATATGAACACCCTGCCGTGCCAGTTCCAGGGCAATCGCCCGGCCTACACGGTGCGCACCTCCGGTGACAATGGCTACTTGGTCAGTCAGGTTTAATCGCATAATGGTTCGTCTCTATTGGGTCATACGTTGATATACAAGCAAAAAGCCCAGAGTAGGCCGATTTTGGGGTTCATGCTCCAGGCTTTCATCAAATACGGTTACGGTTTGAAAGATGATGCCACTGCTTAAGCGTAAGCCTGTGGCGGGACAATCAACAGGAAAAGAATAGCAATGATCGCCATCAGCAGCGGAATCAACAGCACAACCGCAAATATCCGGCTGTCATTCCGCAGGTGCATGTAAAACAGCACCACCAGCGTCGCTTTGGCGAGGGCGATACCGAATAACACCGGAATCGTCAGGCTGCCGTGCTCCGCCGTCCCAATCAACACTTCGATCACGGTTAAGACTGCCAGCACACCGAAAATCACGGTGTAAATCGGCAACGGAATCTTCACACCGAACAGGTCGGTTTCATTTTTCAGGTGGTCATGCACCTCAGGTGTTTGATGTTCGTCGCTCATGGGTTTCCCTCTCTTCAATCCCACTTAGAACAGGTAAATAAACGTGAACAGGAAAATCCACACTACGTCAACAAAGTGCCAGTACAGGCCGAAGATTTCGACCCCCACGTAGTTATCCGCGCTGTAGTTACCCCGCTGCGCATTACGGACGACAAACAGCGCCCACAGTACGCCGATAATGACATGGAAACCGTGAAAAGCGGTCATCGCATAAAAACGCATCCCGAATTCACTGCCGTAGACCGCGATCCCTTCGTGCCCCAATTCGGTGTACTCCACACCTTGCAGAGCGACAAAAACCGCTCCCATCAACGCTGTCAGGCCAATCCAGCGGACAAGTCCGGCGCGGTCGCCGCGTTGGATGCTGAGAAGCCCCATCACCATCGCCCAACTGCTACCCAAAAGCAGGAAGGTATTGAAACCGACCAACCCGACGTTAATGGATTCCTGTGCCGCCCGTACCATTTCCGGGAAGTTATAGCGGAACACCAGATAGGCGGCGATCAGCACACTAAAAATAATGACTTCCGATCCCAGGTACAGCCACATCGCCAGCTTGAGGTTCGCAGCACGCGCCTGCGGCGAGGCGTGCCCGTGATCGGCGGCCTCCTCATGGTGAGTCTGTTCAACAGTTATTTCGCTCATGGTTATTCCCTCAGATAAACCTAACGCTGCCCCAGAAACGGTGGCACGCCGCGCAAAATATGGACGATTCCATTAAGGATGCCGGAAATTTCCGCGCTCCAATTTATGCTGGCGAACTTGTTCCAGATAGGACGGGGTATAATCCGTTTCAGGAGTGATACCGGCAGCAGCAAGAAGAAAGCCAGCACCGCGATATTCAGCCAGTAAACCGTATCCGAAAGCTGGATTTCCGATACCAACAGCGGCAGCAGCAGTGACAGCACCAGCAGCAACAGCCAGAAGCGGCTCTTATACGCGATGGTCAGGGCCAGCAGCGGTACCACGACAAAGGGCATCAGCGCCGGAGTCGGGAATACGAACGTGGGGAATAACAGCGGCAGCCCTAACAGGGACGCCAGGATGCCAACAAAAATCAGCACCCGCCAGGGAATGTTCGTGCCTTCCGGGTTCTTCGCGCCGGTGGACAGGTAACGGATGAGCAAGCCCACCGCCGCCGCCGCCGCAAACAGGGAGAGTAGCATCCACACGACAAAGACCGCGAAAATGGTCAACTGGCTAACCTCGACTGTCGGGCCGCCAAACGGAAGCTGCACCGGCACCATCCCCACGGCTTCTGCCGCACCATCGGCCTGATGGACACTGCGCAACACTGGGCCGCTGGGAATCGTGGCAATACCAAACACTACCACAAACAGGATGATGATCGCCGTCGTGATTTTCCACATATAACCGCTCAGGATAGTGAAGGGGCCATCCGGCGCTGCCGGGGTCGCCTCATCCGGTTCACCATGTACATTCATTTTCGGGTCGAATGCGCCCATACCATACACAAAAAAGCCCGCGCCCATAAAGACAGCCAGCACCAGGCCGGGGCCAGTTTCCCACAGGGGGTCAAGACTCTGTAATCCGCGCAGGATCACCACGATGAGCGCACCGAGTAAGAAACCCAGAATGCCCATTGGCACAGCGCGATTTAATCCGGGTTGCATAAATAGTATCTCCTTATCAAAAAAGAGTGGGTTGCAAATGGCATTTTAGCTCATCTGCCCATTGTTGTCAGGTTATTCAGTGCCGGGTATCCGGGTCAGTGTGCTGGGATCGCTTATACCAGGTACAGCACCAGGTAGAATAGCACCCAGGCCACCGTAACGAAATGCCACAACCCGGCAGCGCCTTCCACCGGCCAGAAATGATACTCGTCATACGCTCCGGCGCGGCCATTCCGGTATACCACCACCATAAACGCACCGATTACGAGGGCGTGGACACCATGAAAGCCTACCATCAATCGGAACAGATTGCTGTACTGCCCGCTGACGGGGACAATAACCCATTCCCAAGCCATCACCACCACGAAGATCACCCCCAGAATCAGGGATAATCCCCAACGGCTCTCGAAAATACCATGATCGCCGCGTTTCACCGCCCGCGTTGCACTGCGGACAAGCAGGCTGCTCACGATAAGCAGCAGCGTCACCAGCGTGGGAATACCGATACCGAATTTTTCCACACCGGGCGGCGGCCAGGTGGTGAATTGATAGCGTAACTGCCAGTTGGCCGCGATCAGAGCAACAAAGGCCATAATCCAGGAGAACTGGAATATCGCCAGCCCAGTGCGTTTGTTCTTTAAGTCCTGGAGTTCCTTACGCGATAAATGTTGGGATAAATCCTGTTGCATGTTATTTCCATCAACCATCACTGAATCATCTTATGGGTATAAATGTGCTGCCTGCATCCCGCTAAATACGAGCATCTCTGGCTGGGTATCCCATGTGGAGCGCATTTCCCACTACTGGGACAGGTTTTTACGCTGTGAAATGCCAGCACTGTAATACGTTTTTTACCCCCACCCGGCCTCCCCCGCCAGCGGGAGAGGAGTTTGTAATGCAGATTCAGCTCCCTCCCCGTTTGCGGGGAGGGTTGGGAAGGGGTTAGGGTTAGACAAGGCCATTTTGCGTAGAACAAATCTGATGCAATTGTCCTACGATGCGCCCCTACAATACAACATCAACTATGAATACCGCGTTTAATCTCCGCCAGCGGGCTGCGGCGCGGCAGATGCGCCGGTGGCGCCATCGGCCTGTTCAAAGTCGCCCTTGCCAAAGCGCCGATCAATTTCATCCAGATAAGCGGTGGCTTCTTCCGTACCATACCCGTAAGGGTCGGGATACGGTACAGGGTCGCCAATGAAATTGTGAGACGGCGGCGGTGATGTGGTCGCCCATTCCAGCGTCAGCGCGCGCCAGGGGTTCGCCCCGGCAATCTTGCCGACATACAGGCTCTTATACATATTCCAGATCAGCAGCAGCGCGGCGAAGCCCAGCACGGCTGAACCCACACTGCTCAGAGCATTCAGGGTCTGGAATTCCGGCGCGTAGATCGCCACGCGGCGCGGCATCCCCAGGATACCGGCAAAGTGCATCGGGAAGAAGGTCAGCAGGAAGCCAATATAGGTGAGCCAGAACTGCCAGCGACCAATCCGTTCGTCCATCATGCGCCCGGTGATCTTGGGATACCAGTGATACAACCCGGAGTAAATGGAGAAGACCGCGCCACCGAACAGCACGAAATGGAAGTGTGCGACGACAAAATAGGTGTCGTGGACGTGCAGGTTAAAGGGAATCACTGCCAGCATGACGCCAGTTACGCCACCGATGACGAACATGGAGAGAAAACCGAGTGAGAACAACATTGCGGCGGTAAACCGGATTTTGCCTCCCCAGATTGTCCCCAACCAGCTAAAAATTTTGATACCGGTGGGTACGGCGATAATCATGGAGGTAATCATGAATGGCAGGCGGTATTCCGGCTGCAAACTGGTGAACATGTGGTGCGCCCAGACCGTAAAGCCGATGCCACCAATCGCCAGGCTGGAAAACGCGATCATCTTATAGCCGAAGATGGGCTTGCGTGAGTGGATGGACAGCACTTCGGAGAGGATGCCCATGCCAGGCAGCACCATAATATATACGGCTGGGTGGCTGTAGAACCAGAAGATATTCTGCCAGAGCAAAACGTCGCCGCCCTGTGACGGGTCAAAGAAGGCCGTCCCCGCGACTTTATCCAGGATGAGCAGTGTCAGCGCGCCCGCCAGGAAGGGGGTCGCCATCACGATGAGGATAGACGCCGAGGCAATCGCCCAGACGAGCAGCGGCATCTGGAAATAGCCCATACCTTCCGGGCGCATATTGCGGATGGTGACCAGGAAATTGATCGCGCCCAGGATGGAGGAAATACCGAGGAGGTGCGCCCCCAGAGCGGCCAACACCTGGCCGTCACCGCTGAACAGCGTACTCAGCGGCGGATACATCGTCCAACCGGCTTCCGGCGGACCGATGAACCAACTCAAGATCATCAGCACGCCCGCAACCGGGATCAGCCAGAACGCGAAGGCATTCAACCAGGGAAAAGCCATATCTTTCGCGCCGAGCATCAGCGGAATGAGGTAATTCCCGAACCCGGCCATCATCGGGATAATCCACAGGAAGATCATAATTAGGCCGTGCATACTCATCGCCGTGTTGTACTGCTGGCCGGTTTGGAATACGTCTAATGATGGGGTCAGGAGTTCGGTGCGGATGGTCAGCGCCAGCACGCCACCCACCAGGAAGAAGAACAGGGAAGTCACCATGTACTGCACGCCGATGATTTTGTGGTCCACACTCCAGCGCAAGTAATCACTCACCCGCAGGCGTGGCTGTTGTGGAACGGAAGATTTCCCTACTGGAACCGAGATACTAGCCATATAGATTCCCTCATAAAATGAATGCTATTCCGATGACACGTTTTGACTTCGACAAGGAGCCCGTTCATCACGATCCCCCAGAACGACCTACCAGTTCGGCGCCAGGGACAGGACTACCCACCCTGGCCTGGGCAATCTCTATCCGCAGGTCGACTCGCCTGTTTCGCTCAGGGTACAGAGGAACGCGACTATATCCTGCGCCTGATCGTCGGGGATATTCAGATTGGGCATGAGTGGGCCGAAACCAGGAACCAGGTAGGCACTGGGGTCATGAATGGATTGCAGGAGATAGTCTGTCGCACTTAGGCCGGTGGCCTGTGAGCGGATACCGGCCGCCCGGTCAGCCACACCATCCAGGCTGGGGCCAATATTGGCTGTCCAACCAAACTCCGAGAGTGTATGACAGGTAAAGCAGGGGTACTGCTGGCTGGACAGCAGATCACTGCCACGCAGTACCGGGTCTTCCGGCGGGTGCAGCACTTTGGCGACGGCTGTATCCAGGAACTCCGCTTTGAAGGCCGCTTCATCTTTATGCACCACGACCCAGGAGATCATCGCGCCATGATTGCCGCCGCACAATTCCGCACAGCGAATAGGATAACGCACCGGATAGTCGGTATTGTCAGGGACTTCTACCGGCGTGAAACGGATTTCGGTCACACGTCCGGTCAGCAAGTCCTGTTTCATGCGGAAGGCCGGCACCCAGAATGAGTGAATCACATCCCGCGTTTCCATTTCCAGTTTCAGCGACTGCCCGATATAGGTGTGCAGTTCGTTGGCGGTGACCTGTACCGCGCCGTCCTGGTTGAGTTTGTCCTGAACCGACTGCGGCAGGTCAGTTACCACCGTATCCGCTGGCAGTTCGTTGGAAGCGACATTGTAGGTAAAAGCCCAGTTGAACCGAGCACCAACCACATTCACCACGGCTTCATCCGGTTGTTCCGCGCGGATACTGACCCACACGTTATAGCTCAGAATGGTAATCACGGTCACGATGACGGCAGGAATCGCCGTCCAGACGATTTCCAGGGTCGTGTTCCCATGAATATGTGGGCCGTCAGCAGTATCACCGGGTTTGGCGCGAAAGGCGATAACGGAATACAACAGTAGCCCTTCAACCAGCAGGAAAATCGCGCCGCCGATCACCAGCAGAACTTTGAATAAAGCATCAATCTGTTGGGACTGGGCCGAGGCTTCCGGCGGGAAGAAGGATGGCATAGTCTGTCCAATTAACAGGCCACCGCCAATCATAGCGATACCGGCGATCACAATGATAAAAAGAGTGCGCGTGCTTAGAGAAGAGGCTTTCATAGTTTTGAAATTACCCTACTGAGACAATCAAATTAAACAGAATAGGGAACAGGTTTTCTGCCAGGGCATACTCCCTGTAGCCTGGCAGCCGGCGAAACAATCCACAGTGCAGTTTGCAATAGGGGCAGCGCTCCCATAAACCAGACAGTCTATCCTAAATTCTGGCACGGGTGAACTAGATGGATATTGCAAGCGTCAAGTCTGATAACCGACACTATGGCAAAGAACATAGGGATTTTACACCGATTCTGCAAGATTGCAACAATGCGCCTATGCTGGAGTTGCAAAAGTATCACGGGAAAAAGGTGACAGAACAAGCGAGAGGGACTAATAGGCAATCTAAAATGCATGTTCCTGCATAACTTGTAGAAGGTCGTCTATGATGTACCTTATTGACCGCATAGGTGATTTGTTTCAAGCATGGGCGGGGGAATCGCCTGGCACTTCAGAGCGGAGCATGATGTAATCGCGTTCCTGTGGGAAAGCTTAATTAGTTATTCTAGATGCTCAATACGTTTAACGAAATATACACCACTGATAGGTTCCCCACCAGGCATGGGATACAGCGCGGGTATGATAGAAAATCCCAGGCGAATTTTGAGGGCGTAATTCCCCAGCTTGTCGGCGGATGACCAGGAGCGCATCTGATAACATCCCAGCTCCTGCGCTTTTTGCAGCGCGGCTTCCTGTAAAGCACGCCCGTATCCAGTGCGGCGGTATCCTTCTTCGACAGCAAAAGTCTGTACAAATGCTTCATAGAGAGCATTCCCATCCGGCCCGGCCAGTGAGCGTTCCTCATGGCCGCTAATATGGCTCGCTGGAACATGGATGGGCTGTCTCTTGATGGCAATATGGCCGATAACCGCCCGGTTGATTATGATTCCCAGGTAATAACAGTTCGGTTTGGGTTGGCCGTTAATGGTGGCATGATTGAGCATTTTTACGTTCTTTAGATGCTGGATCAATAGCGACCAGTCGGTTTCTGGTGCGCCGAATTCAGTCAATTGCCAATGGGGTTGCATGGTAATATTTGTCCTGGGAATGTGGATTTCCGGTTAATATTGAGAAGCACCGGCGTTCATACAGGTGATAGTGTCAACCGAATTTCAAACTCAATTTCGTCACGCAGCGGTATACCTTCAAAACCAATGAGGGGGATTTCCGGCTTGAGCTTGCGCGATTCGGCTAATGCGTTCACATGCACAGCAGCGATGGTGAAGCCGCGCCGCTGATACCAACGGATGGCGTGCAGGTTGTCATTGGTGGTGATGAGCCACAGCCGGGAACAGCCCGCCCCCACTGCCCGCTCCTTGACAGCATCCACCAGCGCCGACCCCACACCTTGCCCTTCCGCCGCGCTGTGCAGCAGCAGGATTTCACACGCTTCACCTTCGACATGATAGATAACGATGCCAACGGGCTGTCCGTCCGCTAATCCCACCAAACCGGGATAATCCAGCACGTCATACAGCTTGCCGCGCGAAACCTGCCGGAGCGAACCCCAATGTTGGGTGATGAACGTTTCCGCCCAGGCTCGGTAAGCCGAGTCGAGTGAGTGAATGGCGATGGATGACATCTCAAAATCTCTATGCTATTTTGTTCGGTTGGAGACTTCTGGTATCTATGAGAGTGGCTTTGGAATGAGTGACGGTCAGATGAATATATTATTCACCGTTATATTCTTCAAGTTCATAGGGATATTGTTCACCTCTCAAGTTAGAGCTAAATTTGAATGTCTTGCGCACCGGGGATGTGTTTTCGCCAGTCGCTTCTAGTACAATCATAAAATCATCCACATGGGTTAGATCTAGCTGTCGTCTTTTCAATATTCTATTTTCAAAGCAGAATTGCCCAATCTTGTTTTGGTCCAGTAGATTTTTGTCAATCTGTATAGATATAACATCCACCAGTAAACTATCACCGCAACTTAGCCGTTTTTCTTGATTGTTCAAAAATCTAAGTTCTGCGGGCAAAAATGTGAGCGAATGATTAGGGACGACATCTACTAGCTTTACACTAATCTTCTCCACACTCTCCATACTGCTCTTATTGATGACAAATACACGATAAATGAAAGGGATGATGCTGGGGAATTGCTGAACGTTTTGTATTGATGATTTGTGGTCGGCATCAAATCTCAATTCAAGTTCCGGCTTTGCCATATCTCTCAATCTGTTGATTTCTTCTTTTAGTTCGTTTTCGCGTGACTTTTGCCTATCGTGAATTCGAGCAGGCGTGTAGATAAGTGCGAATACAAAAATAATGAGTATGAACAATATTGTTCCACCCAAATAGATCAAATTCACTCTTAATTCGCTATTGAAGTCGCCAATAAGGACTTCAATAGTTTCGGGCAAAGTTCCAGAACCAGTTAATAATAGAAGCAAGAAGGAAGCAAAAAGTGCAGATAGAACGGCAAATGTAGCCTTCCTCATGCCTGATTGCCCCCAAGCCATACGGGCCGCTTCCACAAAAACCATGCGCCAGTACTTTATCATAAGTCTCATTTTCTCCGCCTTTTGTTATATAGGTGTTGATTATCTAGTTTTAACCACACTCTTTATTATAGATTTACATGGCAATCGCTGATAGTCGGAGGAAACGTCTATACGTTGGAAGTATGGGTGTTTTAGTTCGAGGAATGACAAGTAGTGAGTGTTTTAGTAATTGCCCTTTCAGAAATGGAAACAGGGGGCATGATTCGCCCCCTGCCGGTTCACCGCAGCGGAAAATCGTTATGACTTCCCGTCGTTATAATCGTAATCGCCCGCCCAGTCATCCCCGCTGATTTCAGGGCGCATCCCATTGTTGAGGTCATCCAACATGTCGGCTAGATTGCCATCAATTTCCCGCTGATGCATGATGAGTTGGACGACCTGCTGCAAATATGGTGAGTCCAGGCGTTCTGGCATCCGGGCGATTGCCCCGATGAGGCTGCCGGATTCTTCGGCTTCGGCCAGCGTTTCACGGATCAATCCAGCAGTCGGTTCAGGTGCGTGTTTGGCGGCAAGTTCCAGAATTTGCTTGACACTATAGCCGCCCCGCAGCAGGCGCGACCAGAAGTCCAGCGTCGAAGCCAGTTGGTTGTTGAATAGCGTGGTATCGGTCATCGGAATAGCTCTGCTCCTGTAGCTTATGTTTCGTAGGCGTTCGTTAGCGGCGCTGGTCATGAGGTCTAGCATGGTGTTGACCCAAAAACCGACCACACCCCAACCCTGACGCTCGGACAGCGCGTCGCGGAAGTCGAGCAGCATGTCATCCTGGTATAAATCCCGGAATCCCTTTGGGTACGCCTGCAACATCATCCGGTACACTTGTACCGAAAATCCGAACGCTATACGCATCACCATATCTCCCTTAGAACGCGAATTTGGTCAACAGACCGAGTTCGCGTGCGTCCTGTACTGTCGCAGCGAGGCGCTGAGCCTCCGCCCGTGCAACGCGCATTCCAAAATCGGTCAGGTGATAGGTGCGGCGGCGTTCATCGTCCTGGTTCGGTTGGAGTGAATCGGTTTCCACAATCCAGCCGCGTTCGATCATGCGGTCAATCGCGCTGTACAGGGTTCCAGGACCAATTCGGATACGCCCTTTCGTGCGGATTTTCACCGACTGCATAATGCCGTAGCCGTGCAGGTCGTGTTCCGCCAACACCAGCAGGATATAGAACTGTGACGGCGATAAGGGGAGGAAATCCTCTGGATGGTTGCTTGCTCCAGCCATCGTTGACTTTACCTTCTTCTGTCATGACAATTATTCGGAATTCGATATATCGTTAGACGATATAGTATACCGAAAACCGAATAGTGTCAAGAGGGCGCAATCGGGGCCATTCCCCACAAAAGACGGCCTTCACATCGGATGGTCTGACATCAATCCGCGCTAAAATGTTATGGTGGCACGATAGTACTACGCTCAATCTTCAGAATAGACGCTGTATAAGGGGGATGCCGTCTATTTGCTCCAGCTAAATGAGGGACATCTGTGTGTTTGTATGTGAATTTTTGGATAGATACCTTGATCTATTGACAAACTTAGACAATCAAGATTGCATTAAGCGAGTGGTGGGCAACGCGATATATTGTTCTATGTTATAATACGGGTTAAGTACACGCGGCAAAAAACGCAGGCTCTTGTGTGGCAATCGTGTGGTTTCATGACTGAGCATGAGACTTATGCAGTTTAAAGATTAAATACGGAGAAAAATCGGGCGGCCACGCCAGGTCGTCCCTACAGAATCATCCTGACGCGAGAATTTTGCAGGGGCGTGATATGTTGCGCCCCGGGATCGAATCACCGTGCTAATTTTTAAAACGCATCAGCCTCTTGCCTGCACGAGTTTGACCCTTGAGCCAATACGTCTGTTTTAACCCACATCCACGGGAGCCTATACCAGTATGGCTGAGATTAGTCTGCGCGATTATCTTGGGAAACTACGAGGACTGCTGAGAACTGGCGCGGCAGCCGAGGTGATTCACCACTGCCGTCATATTTTGCTGTATTTCCCCAAAAATGCGGATGCCTACCGGTATCTGGGCGAGGCGCTGGTGGATACGGCCCGCTGGGAGGAAGCCGGAGAAATCTTCCGCCGGGTGTTGAGCGTGTATCCTGATGACTACACCGCCCATATCGGCTTGAGCGATGTGTATTCCCACATCGGCAAACCGGAGGCCGCCATCTGGCACCTGGAACGGGCATTTGAGCAAGACCCCAACAACCAGAGCATTCTCGATGCACTGCGCCAGCTTTACCGCGACCAAAAACGCGGTGAACGCACCAAAGTGCAGTTGACATCGGGCGCAGTGGCACGCCAGTACAGCCGGAACGCGATGTACGACCAGGCGATCAATATTCTCCGCCAGACGTTACAAACCTCCCAGGATCGTGCCGATGTTCTCTTGCTGTTGGCGAAGACCTACCAGGAAGCCGGGATGCTCATTGAAGCCGGAGAGTCAGCGATTGCTGTGCTACGGCTGCTGCCAAACTGCCTGGAAGCGAACCGCATTCTGACCGAGATGTGGTTGAGCTACGGGCGGGTTTCCGACGCCCAGCGCCATCTGAGCCGGATCGAAGCGGTTGACCCCTATCTGGCATTGCAACTGATTCAGGATGAAAAAGTGCCGGATGATACTTTTCACCTGCCGGAACTCGATTACCAGCAGGTCGCCCGCCGTGAGCTTTCAACCCGTGCGCCGGACTGGTTGCAAGACATCGATAGTGAGACGGCTGGAGTCGAAGATTCCGCTCCGGCGGAGGAAGATTTCGCTGCGGTTGATGATGCCGATTTCGATTTTGCCAGCTTTCTGGCGGCGGATACGCCCGCATCTGTCACGGAAGATGAGAGCGCCGCGCCGCTGGAACTGGACGATGACCTGTTCGGCACCGACCTCCCTGAAGATTGGCTGACTGAAGAATTTTACGACGAGCCGGATACGACGAATACAGGGGTGACAGCGCCTCCGGTGGAACACAGCGGACTGACAGGGCTGTTAGCTGCAGCTACTGCGGCCAGTGAGGAAACCCCTGAAACACCCCTGGATTCTGACGAGGATTCATCGGACTTGTTCGATAATCTTGAAGACAAAATAGATGCCTCTGCCGAAGCGGTGGATGGCATCTCGGATTGGATGGAAATAGAGGATTCAGAGTCTGAACTTGATCTGGAGGATGATTTCTTCCCCGATATGGACTCTGAAGATGAAGCGGTGCTCCCGGAAACGGGTATGAGCCAGGAAGATGACCCGCTGGCGTGGTTGCACGAAAGCGGCGTGGAACTACTGGATGATGTTGAGGTCGACTCACCGATCATGGCCGATGATGAGCCGGTCGCCTTGGAAAGTGCTGAAGCCGATCCTCTGGCGTGGCTGCATGATAGCGGGGTCGAGGTGATTGCGGACATTGAAACGATTTCCCCGATCTTACAGGAGGATGCCGACTTCACCGCAGAGGCGGCTGATGATATGCCGCAAACCCCAGTTGAAGCGGAAGCGGAGGTCGATCCATTAGATTGGCTAGCGGATGAAGCGCTGCTAGACGAAGCACTCCAAATGGAGTCACTGGTTGCTCAGGAAGACGATTCCGAATTCACGTTTTCCGATTCAGACGAGGCAGACAGTCTGCCCTTTGATGAAATCACAAAAACGCCGGATACTTTTGCTAAAGCTGCTCCGGCAGCCGGGGAAGAAACCGGCGCAACTGATTCCGGTTTCGACTGGATTGAAGAAGAATTTGGCGGTGATTTACCAGACTTCTTTGCCGATATTGATGAATCCGACATTCCAGCCGAAGGTACGGGCTGGATATCAGAAGAAACGGCCATTTCTGGCGAGGTGCTGGAATGGGCGAAAGCTGTTGACGCAGGAGCGCCCTTGGGGGGAAATGAGATGCCGGATATGGACGAATTCGACTGGATGGCCGACGACGAGGAAGAATCCGCCGCCCCTGGTGGCGAGATGGAAATGCCCCAAACAGGTGACTTCGAGTGGATGGCCGAGGAAGAAGAACCTGCTGCCACGAGTGATGTGCCAGAGTGGTTGAGTGAGGTCGGTGCTGGCGAACCTCAGGCCGAAGCGGAGATACCAGGCGAAGAAGAGTTCGACTGGATGGCCGAAGAAGAGGAAGAAGAACCTGCCGCCGCCGGAGACATGCCAGAATGGTTGAGCGAGGTCGGTGCGGGCGAACCGCAGGCCGAAGCGGAGACACCAGCCGAAGAAGAGTTCGACTGGATGGCTGAAGAAGAACAACCTGCCGCCGCCGGAGACATGCCAGAATGGTTGAGCGAGGTCGGTGCGGGCAAACCGCAGGCCGAAGCGGAGACACCAGCCGAAGAAGAGTTCGACTGGATGGCTGAAGAAGAACAACCTACCGCCACGAGTGACGTGCCGGAGTGGTTGAGCGAGGCACAGCCACAAGCCGAAACACCGGGCGAAGACGAATTCGAGTGGATGGCCGAAGAAGAGGAAGAAGAACCCGCCATCGCTAGCGATATGCCGGACTGGTTGAGTGAAGCGCAGCCACAAGCCGAGGCCGAAGCGGAGACACCAGCCGAAGAAGAGTTCGAGTGGATGGCCGAAGAAGAGGAAGAAGAACCTGCCGCCGCCGGAGACATGCCAGAATGGTTGAGCGAGGTCGGTGCGGGCGAACCGCAGGCCGAAGCAGCGACACCAGCCGAAGAAGAGTTCGACTGGATGGCCGAAGAAGAGGAAGAAGAACCTGCCGCCGCCGGAGACATGCCAGAATGGTTGAGCGAGGTCGGTGCGGGCGAACCGCAGGCCGAAGCAGCGACACCAGCCGAAGAAGAGTTCGACTGGATGGCCGAAGAAGAGGAAGAAGAACCTGCCGCCGCAGACATGCCGGAGTGGTTGAGTGAGGTTGGCGCGGGCGAACCGCAGGCACAAGCCAACATGCCGGGTGAAGAAGAGTTCGACTGGATGGCCGAAGAAGAGGAAGAAGAACCCGCCATCGCTAGCGATATGCCGGACTGGTTGAGTGAGGTTGGCGCGGGCGAACCGCAGGCCGAAGCAGCGACACCAGCCGAAGAAGAGTTCGACTGGATGGCCGAAGAAGAGGAAGAAGAACCCGCCATCGCTAGCGATATGCCGGACTGGTTGAGTGAAGCGCAGCCACAAGCCGAGGTCGAAGCGGAGACACCAGCCGAAGAAGAGTTCGACTGGATGGCTGAAGAAGAGGAAGAACCTGCCGCCGCAGACATGCCGGACTGGTTGAGCGAGGTCGGTGCGGGCGAACCGCAGGCCGAAGTGGAGACACCAGCCGAAGAAGAGTTCGACTGGATGGCTGAAGAAGAAGAGCCTGCCGCCGTAGGAGACATGCCAGACTGGTTGAGTGAGGTTGGCGCGGGTGAACCGCAGGCCGAAGCAGAGACACCAGGCGAAGACGATTTCGACTGGATAGCCGAAGACGAAGAAGAACCTGCCGCCGCCGCAGACATGCCGGAATGGTTGAGCGAAGCACAGCCACAAGCCGAGGCCGAAACCCCGGGTGAAGACGATTTCGAGTGGATGGCCGAAGACGAAGAAGAACCTGCCATCGCTAGCGATATGCCGGACTGGTTGAGTGAAGCACAGCCACAAGCCGAGGTCGAAACCCCAGGTGAAGACGATTTCGAGTGGATGGCCGAAGACGAAGAAGAGCCTGCCGCCGCTAGCGATATGCCGGACTGGTTGAGTGAAGCGCAGCCACAAGCCGAGGCCGAAGCAGCGGATGAAGACGAATTCGAGTGGATAGCCGAAGAAGAGGAAGAAGAACCTGCCGCCGCCGCAGACATGCCGGAATGGTTGAGCGAAGCGCAGCCACAAGCCGAGGCCGAAGCAGCGGATGAAGACGAATTCGAGTGGATAGCCGAAGAAGAGGAAGAAGAACCCGCCATCGCTAGCGATATGCCGGACTGGTTGAGCAAAGCGCAGCCACAAGCCGAGGTCGAAGCAGCGGATGAAGATGAATTCGAGTGGATGGCCGAAGACGAAGAAGAACTTGCTGCCGCCGCAGACATGCCGGAATGGTTGAGCGAAGCGCAGCCACAAGCCGAGGTCGAAGCAGCGGATGAAGATGAATTCGAGTGGATGGCCGAAGACGAAGAAGAACCTGCTGCCGCCGCAGACATGCCGGAATGGTTGAGCAAAGCGCAGCCACAAGCCGAGGTCGAAGCAGCGGATGAAGATGAATTCGAGTGGATGGCCGAAGACGAAGAAGAACCTGCTGCCGCCGCAGACATGCCGGAATGGTTGAGCGAAGCGCAGCCACAAGCCGAGGTCGAAGCAGCGGATGAAGACGAGTTCGGCTGGATAGCCGAGGAAACACTGACTGAGGAAGCCGCAGAAGAAGATGAGTCTGAGTGGATGGGTGAAGAATCGTCTGCTGGGATAGCGAATGAACCGGACTGGTTAAGTCAGTTTGATGCGGTTGATTCCCCGGCCGAATCCGCAGGCGTGAACGACACGCCGGAATGGTTAAGTCAGATCAGCGAGGTTGAGTCAGAGACGGCAGACGAACTCGATTGGATGGCAGACGATGAGGAACCCGCTGTTGCCGGAGATATGCCGGAATGGTTGAGCGAAGCGCAGCCTGAAGAAATGGACATTGAACCGCAGACTGCCGAGGACGACAACTGGCTGGAACAAATCCAGGCATCACAGGTGCAGCCAGGAGATGAAAGTCCAGTTCCGGCAGAAACAGGTGGCGAATTTGCCTGGATAGGTGATATAAATGTCCCTGATGAAGCCGCAGAAGCCGTATCAGGAGGGGACACGGACTTGATGACTACTCTGGAACCGGAACGCGAAGTCTGGTTCGATGAACAACCGGACATCCTGGATGATGGTGTGCCAGAGCATGAACTCATGGAAACTGCTCACGCGCCAGCAGCTAACGCACCTGACTGGTTGAACGCGATGGTGCCAGGGCTGGATGTGGATTTCGGTGCAAAAGAGGACGAGCAGGTTGAACAGGAATATATCAGTGGGCAGGCCCGACGTAAACACGCTGAACAGCTGGGGGAGCAGAATTCATTCGACTGGGTGACACAATTGGTTGATGCCGAAATCAACCAGCCTGCCGCCCGCCGTAAACAAGCGTTCACCTTCTCGCGGCAGCCGGTCTGGTTGCGACAACCCACCGAGCAGCGTGACCCGGCCTTGCAGACCAGTGATGATGATCCGTTCGCGGAACTGGATGATTTCGACCCGTTTGACGACGATTCCTTTTAATCTGCTGCCGTTGGGCAGTTAGCGAAGAGGCTTCACGCGAGGTGGCGCGCAACCCCACCTGAATGTATTTTTTATGTTACAATACGGTCAATATATAAGGCCCATCTACTGGGCATCTTATTGCCTTGAGAGGACGATCAATGCCACCTGCCGACAATACCCCTGATTTTGACAATATGTCTCCTGAAGAAATCATGGCATGGATGGAATCCCTGGCGAAACGACAGGGTGCGGACGCATCCGGCTTTACAACCGAGGCAAACATGGCGGTCCCGGATATTGACCCGGACTCGGTCGTGATTGACGAGCCAGGCTATATCCCCTATGGGAAAGACCCGGCGAAATGGGCTGAAGAAGAAGCGGCCCGCAAACAGGCGGAAGCGGAAAAACGTGCAGCCAGTCAGCCTGCTTCTATGCCCTCGGCTGCGCCACCGGCACCTGAACTCCCGTTGATGGAGACGCTGGAAAACACCGAAGAGGATGAGACTCGCCCCCTCATGCCACAGACCGCTGCGACCCAAAGCTCCATGTCGTGGTTGGAAAGCCTGGCGGCTGACCAGGGTGCGGATTTCTCTGAACTTGACCTTTCAGGCGTAATGGAAGAAGCTGAATCCACCCAACCCGCCACACCTGCTGGAGCAAATCCGCTGCAGTGGCTGGAAAATCTGGCGGGCAGTGATGGTGAAGCCACCCAACCGCTCGATACCCCAGCGGAGCCTGTTGCCCAGGATCAACTGAATTGGCTGGAAAGCCTTGCCCGTGAACAGGGAGGCGACAGCGAAGAATTTATCACCCCTGCTAACCTGGATATTTCCGATGCTACGCCCGCACAGGCGGATGGCCCAGGTTATACACCCTACTCATTTGAAACCCCGCCACCCAGCAGTGAGAAAGCGCCAAAGGTTACGCTGCCTCCCGTACCATCCGAGTACCAGGAGGAACAGCAGCCGGTTGAACTGGAAGACCCGGCGGCCTGGCTGGATTCACTGGCATCCGCTCAGGGTTTCCCACAGGAAGTCGAAAGCCAGGCAACACCCGCCGCTGCAGGCAGCTCAATGAACGACGATGCCATTCAGGATGCCTTGCTGCGGGGTGAGAATATCCCGCCCGAGCAGATGGAAGCCTGGATGAAGCGGCAATTGATCGCCGGGGCGCAGCGTCCCGACCCCGAACCGGAATACGACCCGGATGCGCCGCCGGTCCCGGCGGAAATACCGGACTGGTTGCTTGACCAGGTGGGGCAGCAGACGGAAACCGCGCCGGTTGCGGAAAGTAGTCAACCACCGCTAGTTGAGGAGATTACCGAACCCCCGGCAGTAGCCGACATGCCGGATTGGTTGCTTGAGGATGCCCCGCTGGAAGGCGACTTGGCTCTGGAAAATATTTTTGCCGACACCGAGCAGGAAACGCCCCCACCCCCGCCCGCAACTATAGTGGAGCCATCCGCCCCCGAGCCTGCTCCGGTGAGCGAACCGGAACTGGACGTAAGTGATCCCTGGGTTGAGGCGTTTGACGCTGAGCAAGAAATATCTGACGATGCGATTCCCGACTGGTATCAACAGAACATTAACGACCTGTCCCGCAAAGAGGCAGTCGAACGGTTGGCACAGGGCGGCACACTGGAAGAACCCGACCTGCCGGAAGAAACCGAACTCCCCGCCGGGCAGCCGGACGCCGTACCGGATTGGCTGAATGGCGTGCTGGATGATGATGTCGAAGCCGCCGTTGAGCCGGGCGATATCCCGGATTGGCTCACCCAAGATGTGGTGATCGAACAGTCGTCGACTGTCCCGGCAGTATCTGGTGAAGTGATGTTTGATGAAGAGATGCCCGATTGGTTACGTGAGGCCGATATCGAAGCGTCTGAAGTCCCAGACTGGCTGACCGAGACGCTGGATGAAGCCGAAGCGGTCCCGGCAGAGCCTCCGGCAGTTGCGGCACCACCACCACCCGCACCCATCCCGCCAGCCCCAGCGCCGCGTCCGGTAGTCTCCCCTGCACCCGTCCCGGCGAAGGTGGCCGATATTGACGAAGCGGCGGTGCTTGCCAGTGCCCGGCAGAAGATCGGTGCAAGTGACCTGGATGGCGGTCTGCTGGAATATGAACGGTTGATTCGCGCGAATGCGCAGTTGGGTACAGTGGTGGCCGACCTGAACGGCATGGTTGCCAAACACATGACCAACCCGGCAGTTTATCGGGTTCTGGGAGACGGTCTGATGCGACAGGGTCAGCTCCAGGCGGCACTGGATACCTACCGCAAGGCATTAGACCAACTGTAGAATGGGTCTACTGTAAATAATCAGGCGGTTCCCGCCGAGTTTTATCTCATAAGTTGGATCGAATCAGGGCGCGTTTGTGGCGCCCTGATTGTTCTCTGGCATAATCGGAGGAATCACCTGCTCAGTCAAAATCCGTCGGCCAGTCGGGATGACAGGCATGGTCAAAAAAGCGAGCAAGTTGCGCTGGTGTTGTCCGCCCGATGGAGAGTTCGGGCAGGTTATCCAGCGCGAAGAAGTCTACTGCGTCCACCTCATTGTCGTGTGATTGAGGGCTGCCCGTGATTTCACAGCGAAAGAAAAATTTATAGATGTACCAGGGGTGCGGCGGATGTGCATGACGACTGCGGTCATACACGGCCAACAGCTTAGTGATTTGCACAGGAAAACCTGATTCTTCCAGTACCTCGCGCCGAGCCGCTTCTGCCGCTGATTCGCCAATATCCGCCCATCCACCGGGCAGAGTCCATTTGCCGTCACTAAGTTCCCGCACCAGCAAAATGCGCCCCTCGCGGAAAATCACACCACGCACATCCACTTTCGGGGTAGCGTGGCCGACATCTCCGGCAAATAGGGTTTGCACGAGCGCCAGGTCGGTCTGAGACTGGTAGGCAGCAATCTCCGCCGCGATTTGGCGTACCTGTTCGTAACGTTCGGCGTCATATGTGTGCGGGTCATAAGCCAACCCGGACTGGGCAATTGCCTGAAGCTGCTGCGCCCAATCCAGCCATTTCGGACGATTATCCATCTGGGCTTTCCCAGCGTGCCAGAACTTCGTTGACCCACCCGCGAATGGCCTGCCAGTCCCGAAAGTCGTTGTTGTTACTCTCGAGGTCTTCCTTACCGTCATAGCGCAGCGAAAGAGTCCAGCGTTCCCGCCAATCAATACTGTCCAGGTCAAGTTTTCCAGCGAAGATGCCTACCTGGTCAAGCTCGACTCCCGCATCTTCCAGAACCGCCTTGTAAAGGTAGTTTTCCTGGACATGGGCGTACCCATCCGGTTCGAGAACACGGATGCAGGTGATATAGAAAAACACCGGTCTGGTCACCAGGTCGCGCTCGAAACGCGCGATAAAGCGGGACATCTCGGTGAGCCACATCCCCCCATGAATAGGTGACCCTAGGATACAGGCATCATACTCACTGACACTGGTGATATTCGTGACTTCTTCCACCACCACGTCATGATCGTGTTCTTTCAATATCTGGCCGATAAACTGGGCAATTTCACCCGTCGAGCCATGTACACTGGCATATCCTGATAGAATCTTCATGGTTTCCTCAAATATTGATTCCCAGAATCGCGGCGATGTCTTGCCCGTGCGTGCGGTCATGCCCGGCGATCACATCTAGAATTTCAGCAATCGAAAGAATCCGCATGGAACCATGCCGCCCTTTTTTATCCAGTGTCGCATCGTCACATGTCGCTAACCACTCCGTTCGTTCCGCAGCGGAGGCACGGAGCGCAGTGCGCAGGCCATCCGGGGTGGCCTCTGCCTGTTTTTCCACCGAACGCCGGTTAAATCGTTCCAGGTCGAAATCGTCCGGGATGGTGTTCTCTCCCTGAGCAATCGCCATCATCATCCGGTTATGGCCCTTATCGGAAACCGACAGATGGATCAGCAATTGGCGCACCGTCCAGTTCGCACCTTCAGAATACACCTGGGTTTCCCATCGGTCACCCACCTGATCAAGCACACGCTCCAGGTAATCACGAGCGCCATCTAATTTCTGCTGGTGTGTAGCAATTCGCTCAGACATCTGTTCCCCCCTATTGCCAAAGATAAGAAACCATCTGAATATTCATGTGTCATCGCGAGGTAGGGGACATGATGCATCATGCCCCTACGGAAAAAATTCGGAATTTTCAGACAAATTCTAACGCATTATAACATTATGTTCAGATGGAAAAACACCCAGCCCGATAAAAAGGCGCACCATCAAACAGAATTGATAGCTCCTGCATTCTTCGTATGATCTGCCTTCAGGTAGAATTAGGGCAGGATGAGGAGATTATTCCGGGGAGCGTTGATGATGACAACCGTAGCAGAGTGGCGCGAGTCCGGGGCGTGGGTGCAGGTCGGGGCACACCGCATTTTTACTCGCGTGGTGGGAAAAGGCTCGTCGATACTGGTACTGCATGGCTTCCCCACCGCCAGCTACGACTATGCCCGCCTCGCCCCACTGCTGGCAGACCGTTATCGTTTAATTCTGCTGGATTTCCTGGGGTTCGGGTTTTCCGATAAGCCGCGCCCGCACGCCTATTCCCTATTCGAGCAGGCTGACGTAGCCGCTGCAGTGGCCGCGCACTATGACACAGAGCAGTGCGCCATCCTGACACATGATATGGGGAACTCCGTCGCGCTGGAACTCTTGAAACGCCGTGCACTGGATGTAAGTCAGGTGGTGATGTTCAATGGCAGCGTCCTGCTCAGGTACTACCGCCCGCTTATCACGCAGCGGCTCCTGCTCAACCAATTGACCGGCCCGGCCATCGCTGCGCTACGCCTCATCCGCAAACCGACCTTCGCCCGGCAGTTCGGCAGCGTTTTCGCGCAGCAACCCAACGCAGCGGAAATTGACGCTTTCTGGTCACTGATTCAATACAATAATGGATTAGATGTCTATCACCGGCTGATTCGCTACCTGAACGAGCGGAAGATGCATGAATACGCCTGGCTGGAGGCACTGGCACAGCATCCCGCACCGCTCACGGTGATCTGGGGGCAGCGTGACCCGGTTTCTATGCCGCGCATCGCGCAGGCCGTCTTAGAATACCGCCCGGACGCGGTGTACTTCCCGCTGGATGCGGTGGGGCATTATCCACATTGGGAAGCGCCAGAATTCACCGCCGGGCTGATCCGGGAGGCGTTAGGCTAACTCCAGCGCACGGGGTTGCCGGTTTCCACTGCCGCCTGGAAAATCGTGGTCAATGGCTTGAGAATATAGTCGTAGTAGTCCGCGCCGACGACCCGCTCCTCAACGTGCATCAGGCGCGGGTACTGCTGGTGGAGCTGGCCGTCAATATCTTCCACAAATATCCGAACCGGTGTGCTGCACAGGAACGCCCGCTTCGTTTCCAGGTCGAGATATTCAAATTGGCGTGGTCTGTCCAGCGATTCTGGCTCAATGATGCGCTGCTCAAAACGCATAGCGCGGAAAATCTCGCGGTTGAATTCCCAGGCGTCCTGGATGAAAAAGCCGTTTTCGTCAAAACCGATATTCATCCCGGTGCGGCCATTCCAGCCGAATTTTCCGCCATATGCCGCCGTACTCGTCCCGATGACCTCATCGGTTTCGCTGTTGACCAGGAAGGTTTTCCGCACGGCGTTGCCCCGTATCCGAAACCCATCCAGTTCGATCAGCGCCTTGGCAGCTGCCTCCGCCGGAACTAACCCGTGATTGCTTTCCGGCAGGTAACGACGCAGAGTCGGAAAGTGTGTCCAGCCGACCTGTTCCAGCGCCTCTTTGAACGAACGATAGCCTTTCCAGTCGGAAATATAGAGGGCGGTATGTTCCATATAGGCGTGTTCGCAGCAGGTTGCTAACCACTCGTCAAATTTATCTGACTCGGCCTCATGACTCTCATAGGAGAGATTCAGGGCCGGGAAGCCATCCGAATCCACATGAAAATGATCGGGGAATGGACACGCAGCGGTCTTTCCCGTCTTGTAGCAGTTACACATCACGCTTGCGTCTAAACCCATCGTGACTCACCTTTGCATTAGCAGTTCAGCGCGCGTTCATGGATCGCGCTAATTTCATAATATAACACGTCTGATGTGAAATGAAGTCCGCCCCCACCCTACCGACTGGCCGGGTCTGGCGTCGCTTCGGTCACATCAATCGTGATTGTATACGGCACTTGTTCCCCGCCCGGCCAGATCACCATCAGGGTATACGTCGTCGCCCGCACCGGGCAGACTTCCCGCGAATCATGGCCGGTGACTGGCTCATTCTCAAAGTATACCGCCCGGATGTTATCCACGTCCCAGCGAATAGAGGTACAGGTCTGCACCTCAATCACGCTTTTATCCGCTCGCAGATTGGGATTGGTGGGCGTGGGCGTTGTGAACGGTGTGGCTGTGGGTACGGGCGTATCGGTAGCCGGGGGGAACGGCACACGTAACGCCTGCCCAACGCTGATAATGTTCGGGTTCTCAATACAATTCGCTTCCTGGAGCGTCGATAGTGTCACATCAAATTGCGTAGCGATATTGAACAGTGTATCTCCCCGTTGAACGGTGTAGGTGTTCGTCCAGTCCTGACGGGGCAGGCAGGGCGTGATTGGCGTTGCCGGGGGCAGGATGACCGACGGCGGCACGGCAGTGACCAGTGTTGACCCAATGGGTGGTGACGTAGCGATGACCGGGATACTGGGGGGTAGAGAAATCGGGCGTTCCAGCAGCGCCAGCGGGAGACGCTCTAACCCGGCGATTGCCAGCGGTTTCGGTTCGGAAGGCGGGCCGACTACCTGCAACCCATCCGATGTGCCCAACGGCAGTTGCACCTGCATCCCAGCGTGCACCGTGCGAATGCTATCGAACGCGCCCACAATCGCCGTGCCTTCCAGCGTGGCAATGGTCAGTTCACCGTTTTCGGCGGCGGAAAGGAAGAGAGTCGAACCGAGCGTCACGCTCGCGCCATTAAAAAACAGCGTCGCCTGCACATCCGAAGGCGTTTGCAGGAGCAGCGCCGCCGGGGGTGCTGCCGTGCAGGTCGTCCCGCCCGCGCCGGTACGCAGCGTCACCGCGTCCATGTGCGGGGAAACGCCGCGCAGTTCAGCGTCCCCGATCAGCAGAAACGTCACGTTTTCCCCTGGTAGGGTATCCGGCAGATTGGCCTGCGCCTTCAGCACAGCAATCCCCCATGTCTGCTGAATATCGTCTAACGGGGTCGTGATGATGCTCTGAAAGGCCGTCAGTTGAGCAATATCGCCACTGCTATCGAACGGCGTGGTCACGCCCGCATTCATCACCGTATTGACCAGGCGATGCCCGTAACAGGCTTCGTTCCGGTTGAGGCCGTCACAAGCCGCGCCCACCGTACTCAGCGCGGAGGTCACCAATTCGTCGCAGGTCATGATCGTTTGGAGCGTGGGCAGGGAATCCGGCGGGGTATTTTCCGGTGTATCGGAGGACAGATTACACCCGGCCAGCACCAGCACGCCGATCAGGAAAAAACCAATTCGTTTACCCATGATTCCCACTCCCAGAAGTCGCGTGATTCGTCCACTCAATCCCCATCATTATTCGTAGGGACGAGGCAGGCCTCGTCCGCTGAATTGGACATGCTGTTGGATGTCCCGACTGCTGCCTGAATCAAGCATAGCAGAAACGGGGGCAGGAGCGAATAAGGCCTCAGTCCCGGTCAAGCACATAATACGAACCACGCTTCTGGCCGATCTTTTTGAGGATACTTTTCGTCACCAGGTCAGCCAGGTCACGCCGGATGGTTTCCGGGTGGACATCGGGATGAAGCTGCTGTAAGTCACTGTTGGTGATGCGGCTGTTATTGCCCTCGGTATGCAAAAAGACCAATGCCGTCTCCTGACGCGGGTTGATTTCCATGCCCTCGTACTCCCCCCGGAATTGAATCGCCGGGGCGACTGGCTTTGGTTCTTCCGGTTGTACCGCCTGGTTATGCAGAACCACGCGAAACCCCCCGCCCGTTTCCTCGAATTCCGGGGCGCGGAGCTGCTGCTGCGCCATCAGGTCAATCACCCGGTCTACCCCGTAGCCCAGGCGCTCGATAAACCGCATATCGGAAAGCACCTGGACAATCGCCGGATTTCGTGAAAACCGTTCGTCCTTGATGTTGGCAATTGTCACCGGGCCGGGCAGTTTGCCGGGGCTGATAACTTCCATCCGGTCACTGAAGATAAACAGCCGGATTCCGTCGCCGCTGATCTGGTAATCCCGGTGGGCGACGGCATTCACCACCAACTCGCGGGCGGCCTCCATCGGGTACTCAAAACTCTCATTACGCGCCATCGTCGCGCCCAACTGCACCCCTTTCCGCAGATGGTCTACCAGGAACGTCTCCGCCCGGCGAATCTGTTCGGGCAGGGTGCCGGTGATGTCCTGGCGGGTGAAGGTGTCGCTCATTGTCTCCCCAGCGAAGCGCACCGCCGTAATATCCGCCCCCCGGATGAACTGCTGCGGGTCTTTGCCGAACAGCAGCAGCCCGGCCTGAGTCGGGACAAATTTCCCGTTTTCTTCGGCCAGGCAGCCGCGCTTGACGAGTGCCTTTTCAACCCCCGTTTCGCCCATCCCGCTCAACCCGGCCACATAAGCGCGGGCCAATTCCCAGTCGAGATCGTCGCGCGTCGCCCGCCGGGCGATTTCCGTCTCAAAGCTCATGTTGCCACGTGCCACAATGAGGCGACGCAGCGCGGGCGTTTTGAGCGGGATATTCTGCACCCCGACGCGGGTGAGGTAGCGCCCATCAAAGGCATACACCTGCGGCATCCCCGGCGGTACTGAGACGACGACCACCGCTTTACCGCTGGTGCGCACGACCTCCGGCAAGGGGATAATGAGCGGCGGCTCAATGGAAAGCGCGGCCTGCAACACACAGTCCACCATTTCGGCAGCGTGACGCACGCCGGTAATCACGCCCGGCTCGCCCGTCACACCTAACAGGAGTGTTCCTCCCTGGCCGTTTGCCATCGCCGCCAGCACTGCCGCGACCTGCGGGGCAGAACACCCATCCGCCAACCAATCGGTATGGTTGCCCCGGTCAGATTTGGCAAGCCGCAATACATCGTCCGGTGTGATACTCATGACTCACCCTCAGGCTGTTCCTGTTCTTGTTCGCCATTTTCTTGGCGTTCCTGGTCGCGCTGGCGTTCCACCGGCGCGGGTAGCAGCACCCGGTTACACACCTGCTGCATGTCATCCACGAAAATGATATTCAGGTCTTTCAAGGCTTCCGGCGGCACATCCACCAGGTCGTTTTTATTGGGACGCGGCAGAATCACATTTTTAATACCTGCCCGCCGCGCCGCCAGGACTTTCTCCTTCACCGCGCCCACCGGCAGCACCCGCCCCCGCAGCGTGATCTCCCCCGTCATGGCGAAATCGCTGCGTACCGGGCGTTCGGAAAAGGCGGAAATCAGCGCCGTCGCCAGTGTGATTCCGGCGGAGGGGCCGTCTTTCGGCACTGCGCCTTCCGGCAGGTGAATATGCACGTCGTAATTCTCAAAATCCTCGTGCGGGACATCAAAATCCGCCGCCCGTGAGCGCATGTAGCTCATGGCGGTCTGTGCCGATTCCTGCATCACGTCACCCAGTTGCCCGGTGAGCAGCAGCGCCCCTTTGCCCGGCAGCACCGAAACCTCAATCAGCGATATATCCCCGCCATCATACGTCCACACCAGCCCGGTCACGACACCTATCGCATCCTGCTTGTTGGTCAGTTGGAAGCCATAGAGCGGGGGTCCCAGCAGTTCCGTCAATATGCTTGGCGTGATGCGGCGGGGTGGGGTTTTGCCCTCCGCTACCATCCGGGCGATCTTGCGGCAAACATTGGCGATTTCCCGTTCCAGGTTACGCACCCCGGCCTCGTAGGTGTAATCCCGCACCAGGACGCGCAGCGCCCGCACGTCAAACGTCAGTTTAATGGCCCCCAGGCCGTGTGACTCCATCTGGCGAGGAATCAGGAACTTACGGGCAATTGCCAATTTTTCCTCCTCGATATAACCGGGGAACTCAATCACTTCCAGCCGATCCAGCAAGGCGGGCGGCAGCGGGTAAAGGTCATTGGCGGTGGTAATGAACAGAATCTGGGACAGGTCGTAAGGGACATCCAGGTAATGGTCAAAAAACGCGGTATTCTGTTCCGGGTCGAAGGCTTCCAGCAGCGCCGCCGCCGGGTCGCCGCGAAAATCCGCGCCCAGTTTGTCAATCTCATCCAGGATAAACACCGGGTTAATCGTCCCGGCTCGCCGCATCGTCTGGATAATCCGCCCTGGCATCGCGCCCACATACGTCCGGCGGTGGCCGCGAATTTCGGCCTCATCGCGCACCCCACCCAGGCTGACGCGCACAAAATTACGCTCTAATGCCCGCGCAATACTGCGCCCCAGCGAGGTTTTCCCAACTCCGGGCGGGCCGACAAAGCACAGAATCGGGGTTTTCATCTTGTTCCCGGCCAGCTTACGCACCGCGATGTATTCCAGGATACGGTCTTTCACTTTTTGCAGGCCGTAATGATCCTGGTCGAGAATCCGCCGGGCGCGGATCACGTCCAGCCGGTCTTTGGTCGTCTCCTGCCAGGGGATGTCGGTCAGCCAGTCAATATAGGTGCGGATCACGCCGCCTTCGGGGGACATGGGTGGCATCATCGCCAGCCGCCCCAGTTCCTTCATGGCCTTGTCGTAGACTTCGTCGGGGAGGTCAGCGGCCATAATCTGCTGGTGGACTTCGTCAATCTCCTGCTGGAAAATGTCGGTTTCGCCCAGTTCGGTCTGGATCACCCGCATCTGTTCGCGCAAATAGACTTCACGCTGGCTGCGGTCTATTTCCTGCTGCACCTGGGAACTGATGTCATCTTTGAGTTCCAGCATGTTGAGTTCCTGGTGGAGCAGCACACTGACCCGGTGCAGACGGTCATGGACGGATAAGGTTTCCAGCAGGCGCTGGCGTTCTTGCAGCGGCAGCCCCAGCGTCGCGGCCACCATGTCCGCCAGACGACCCGGGTCTTCAATATTCAGCACATGCAGCACCAGGTCATTCGCCATATTCGGGTTGAGGTTGGCAACCTGCCGGAAGGTCGTGGTCACCAACTGCATCGCACTCTGCACGGCTTCCGGCGGAGCGGGAATATCTTCCAGCACCTCGGCACGGGCAATGATGAACGGTGTGGTTTGCACAAACGCCACCACCCGCACCCGCCGACGACCCTGCGCCAGAGCGGTACGAGTGTCGTCGGGCATCCGCAGCATTCCCCCCAGCGCCAGTTCCGTTCCTACCAGAAAAAGATCATCCGGTGTGCCGCTAAAGGAAGTGGGGTCACGCTGCACCAGGCCGATCACCGTCTTTTGCCCGGTCAGCGCGGATTGCGCAACGGCCAGCGCCTCGGCTGTGGCAATCGTCACCGGGTTGACCGCCTGGGGATAAATCACCGTCCCGCGCAAGGGGATTACCGCGCATTCAATCAAACCGTCCGCGTCCGGGGTCGCGTTCGGGATCAACTCAAATTCATCACTGCCAATAGATTTCGTCAATGGTTCTTTCCTTCTGAATCAGTACCCGCGAGTCTACCGCAGAGTACACCCGCAGTAAAGAAAAACTCACGCATGCTTGTATCGGTGGAGGCCAGCGAGTACACTGGCGCAATGGTATTCACATCCACCCGGCCATTTTACAGGCAGTATCCGATTGTATGTCCCAAATTATTCGCTTCTGGAAACCCTACGGGGTACTGACTAAATTCACCGATGCGGAAGGCCGCCCGACCCTGGCCGACTATATCACCCTCCCCAACATTTACGCCGCGGGACGACTGGATAGGGATAGTGAAGGGCTGCTGCTCCTCACCGATTCCGGTAGACTCAATACCCGGCTGACCGACCCGAAATACGCGCACCCGCGCACCTACCTGGTGCAGGTCGAGCGTATCCCGGATGAGGACACGCTGCGCCAGTTACGGGAAGGCGTGGAGATCAAAGGGGGACTCACCCGCCCGGCACAGGTCGTGCTACTGCCCGAACCGCCGGACTTACCCGAACGACCGGTTCCGATTCGCTACCGTGAAAATGTGCCGGACTGCTGGCTGCGGCTGACGCTGACCGAAGGACGTAACCGACAGGTGCGCCGCATGACGGCGGCTGTCGGGCATCCCACGCTGCGGCTGGTACGCTGGGCTATCGGGCCGGTCACGCTGGAAGGCTTAACACCGAGCGGGTATCAACCGTTGACCCCGGCTGAAGAAAAAGGGCTGTGGGATAGTGTGCTGCGCCGGACATGAGGCGTTTTTCGGTCACAGGCGCAATGAAAACACCAGCATAAGAATCTCGCAGGGCATTTGGTATAATAAGCATGGCGGTTTGCCTGACCGCCTTTCCATCCCCTTAACCTGATAGGCAGAAAGATTGTTATTTATGGATTCCATTAATGACCCGAACCACCTGCGGCGGGTACTGGAAATCAGCCACCGTAGTAATAACCAATCGCTTGTCCTGACGATTCTGGTACGCATCGCGGAATGGCTGGATGACAGTAGCGACAAAGAAACGGCTACTGAACTGGTGGTGTTCACGCTGGAATACCCGCTGTCGGGGCGGACACGCGCCCGCGCCGAGGAATTATACCTGCAACTGGAAGCCGAAGTCTGTCCGCGTGTGCTGGCCGATGCCCATACGCTGGCGAACGAACGAACGCTGGATGATATGGTAGCGGTGCTGCTCACACAATGACTCGCCAGGGCTAATCGGGTGGGAGGTTCAGCAGCATCTCACCCGCCGGAACCGCGAACAACAATCGGTTTTCCGGTGGCGCAAGTGGGCAGACCCAGCGATAGTGATAGGAACACGACGGGTTATAGGCGAAGTTAAAATCCAATACGAGACGGTCTTTATCCGTCCCCAGGTCGGCGCCTTTGATCGTGTCGTAGAGATAACGCCCTGCACCATAGGTCGTGTCTTTATTCGTAGCGTCCCCAAACGGCAGGAACAGGCCGCCTCCATACCCCTTAATCCAGAACAGGCTTAAACACCCGCTCCCGGTAGGCAGAGTGAATGTGACCTGCCCAAACCGCTGGTATGCAAACTGCCCATCGTCCCCCAGGTCAACCTGCAAAATCTCCGGTTCGACATCGCGGTCAATCTGCGCGACCACCCGGTACGCCGAATCATAGGGATAGTAACGCAGGCCGGTGAACTGTGCTTTCTGGCCGGGACTCAACGCCGATTGGGAATGGCTGTGGAACAGGTCGTCACGCTGCTGGCGGAAGTCCTCACAGGCGGTTGCGGGATTCGTGCTCGCCCGCACCGCCGTATACAGGGCAGTCACGCGGCGGCGGTAATCCAGCAGATCAAGCATAGACGACATCCCCGGCCTGTACGATTTGGTCGTCTTCAGTGGGAAGCACCGCCAGCAGGAAGCCACGTACCCCGTTATCGAGGGAGCGCAGCGTCTCTTTCAGTTCTTCACCTTCCAGTTTGCGCCCCGCCGCGAACTGGCTGAATGGCACACACGGCGCGGCGCTGCCCAGCACCTCCACCCGAACCCGCGCTCCGGTGGCCGAATTTTCAAACACCAATGTATCGCCCAATTCATCCAGCGTATAGGGCTGGTCGGACTCAATAATGATGTTCTCGCCCGCAATCGCGTCCGTCAGGTGGTCGCCAAACTGGGAACGCATCTGCTGATAATAGGCGGTCAGCCCGATTGAAAGACCATTGTCGCCCCGGCTGCGGGTTTCCGGGTGCGCCGAGTGGTGGACATCGGTCAGGCGTTCACCGCCCGCCGTCACGCCAATAACGCCTTCCGGGGTGAGCAGCAGATGGTCTACCACCTGCAATCCTGCCGGGTCGTAGGTGCGATCCGGTTTGACGCCGACTTTCAGCGGACGGTGTTGTACCTGTACGAGTTTTACTGTGCCAATGAGACGCATGGTTTCACCTGTGGATAAATAACTCTTCACTTTTTACCTGTTTGCAGACGCCCGATTACGCTCACATCTGTTTAAATGGAAAGAGTACAACAATTCGCGCTAAAGGTCTATGAACGTGTAACCCTCCAGCGCGGTGATCAGGTCATCAACGGCAAATTCTTCCGCAATGACGTGTAGGGTTCCAACCATAAGCTCGCGCATGGTTGGCAGTATGATGTGAGGATCATCTTCCGTCAAGAGGCGATCAATGGTCTGGCTGAGATGGGGAGGCTTCTGCGTCACGGCTTGAATACCCTCGTTATACCATTTTGCATCCGGTATCCACTGCCGGTTATACGCATATAGAATCTGGAGAATGCTCCTGATATTCGTCATCTGGCGTGTGCGTAGATCATAAAGCTGGTGGCGATGCGCGGCGGCTTCTGCGAAGAATATATCAGCTACTCCAACTTTCCAGCGCCAGAATGCTAATTCCTTTTCTATGATGCTGCGGCGAAGCGTGTCGGGATAATTCTGTACACGAGTTTGGAGCTGTTGCAAGCGTGGCGCAGAGCCAATCGGAATCAGATGTGAGATCACCCAGGGGCCGGATGGATCATGCGGAAGTTGATTGGCATCAAGTGCGGTGAAGATTTCATTCATTCGCCCCCACGTTTGCCAGATGGTACAGACTTTGACGCCGTCCATTTTGTATTCAAGATAGAGTGCTTTATCCGCCTCTGTTGATTCACGCATGAGCAGTGCGCCCTGGCTGAAGGACTCAAGCCATGTTTTGTAGATAATGGCATTCTGTAAGGTATCCATCCAGAACGGGATTTCACAATCAGAAAATTGATCGGCGCGCCCCCGTGCGACTGACCCCGACACAGCAGCTTCATCATATAACGCCGCCGGGCAGGCACTAATCAAGATGAGAGCATACTCAAACAGCGATTGGCTATGTGGGCTTGCGTCAGGTGGGAGCAGGGTTTCCATTTTCAATAATCTACTCATTCGCCGATTTTCAAATCATTTTACCACGCAGCACCGCCACCAATACTCCTCTGATGCTTCTCTTATGTGTCTCTGACACCAGGGGCATAGACTCAAAATGAGTTGGAAAGTTGAGGATGTATTGTGATGGACATGAAGCGATTAACCAATAAAGCGCAGGAAGCGCTGCTAGGGTCACAGTCGCTGGCGATGGAATTCGGTCATCCGGCGATTGAGCCGCTGCATGTGCTGGTCGCGTTGATGCAGCGGGCGGACGGGGTTGCCCCAGAAGTCGTCGCCAAAATTGGCGGGCGTCCCCAGGCGCTGCTGGCCGAACTGGAACAGACTTTAGCGAGTAGATCACGGGTTTCCGGCAGTAATGCCGAAATCGGCATCAACCGGCAGACGCAGGAAGTGCTTACCCGAGCGGAAAAACAGGCCCGCAAGATGGGCGATGAGTATGTCAGTACGGAACACCTGCTGCTGGCGCTCACCGAAGACCCCAGTGTCCAGGATACCCTGAACCGGCATGGTGTCACACATGACGCTATCCTGAAGGCGCTGGTCGCTATTCGCGGCGGACAGCGGATCACCTCGCAAGACCCGGAAAGCACCTATAAGAGCCTGGAAAAATACGGGCGCGACCTGACCGCATTGGCGCGCCAGGGCAAACTCGACCCGGTGATCGGGCGCGATGACGAAATCCGCCGTGTGGTGCAGGTCATCAGCCGCCGCACCAAGAATAACCCGGTGTTGATCGGTGAGGCGGGTGTCGGCAAGACGGCCATCGCCGAAGGGCTGGCACAGCGTATCGTCAACAGCGACGTACCGGAAGGGCTGCGCGATAAACAGATTATCCAGTTGGATATGGGCGCGCTGGTGGCCGGGGCGAAGTTTCGTGGCGAATTCGAGGAACGACTCAAGGCCGTCCTGAAGGAAGTGGCCGACAGTGACGGCGCGATTATCCTCTTCCTGGACGAACTGCATACGATTGTCGGCGCGGGCGCGGCAGAAGGCGCGATGGACGCCAGCAACATGCTCAAGCCGATGCTGGCACGCGGCGAACTGCGGGCGATTGGCGCGACCACCCTGGACGAATACCGCAAATATATCGAGAAGGACGCGGCACTGGAACGCCGTTTCCAGCCGGTCTTGGTGGATGAGCCGAGCGTTGAGGATACGATTAGCATCCTGCGCGGCCTGAAGGAACGCTATGAGGTGCATCATGGCGTCCGCATCCAGGACGGCGCGGTCATCGCAGCGGCTACGCTCAGTGACCGCTATATCGCGGATCGCCAGCTTCCCGACAAGGCGATTGACCTGATAGACGAAGCGGCAGCCCGCTTGAAGATGGAGATTGACAGCAAGCCACTGGCGCTGGAAACCGTTGAGCGCCACATCATGCAGCTAGAAATCGAACGCGAGGCGCTCAAAAAGGAGCGCGACCCGGCTTCCCGCCAACGGTTAGAGGCGATTGAGGCTGAACTGGCGAACCAGCGTGAAGAACTCAACGGCCTGACTGCCCGCTGGCAGACCGAACGTGACGCGATTCAGGCCATCCGCGATATTAAAGCCCGGATGGACGATGCCCGTACCCAATTGGAGCAGGCCGAACGGCGCTCCGACCTGGAAGGCGCGGCGCGACTGCGCTACGGCACCCTACCGGAACTAGATAAACAGTTGGCCGGGCAGGAAAGCCACCTGCACGACTTGCAAACCAACGGCGCGATGCTCAAAGAAGAGGTGGACGCGGACGAAATCGCCACAGTGGTTTCCCGCTGGACAGGCATCCCGGTTTCCCGCTTGCTGGAAGGCGAAGTCGAGAAACTCCTGAAGATGGAAGACCGACTGCACCAGCGCGTCATCGGCCAGGATGAAGCCGTGCGGGCCGTCGCCGCTGCGGTGCGCCGCAGTCGTGCCGGGCTGCAAGACCCGAATCGCCCGGTAGGGACATTCCTGTTCCTGGGGCCGACTGGCGTGGGCAAAACCGAACTGGCGCGTTCACTGGCGGCCTTCATGTTCGATGATGAAGAGGCGATGATACGGATTGACATGAGCGAATACAGCGAACGCCATACCGTCGCCCGGTTGGTGGGCGCACCGCCCGGATACGTGGGTTATGAGGAGGGCGGGCAGTTGACAGAAGCCGTCCGCCGCCGCCCGTACAGTGTGGTGCTATTCGATGAGGTCGAGAAGGCGCACCCGGAAGTGTTCAACATCTTCCTGCAAGTGTTTGACGATGGCCGCCTGACCGATGGACAGGGGCGCACGGTGGATTTCACCAACACGGTCATCATCATGACCAGCAACGTCGGCAGCCAGTTGATTAAGCAGGCCGGGGCAAACGCCGACCCGAAGGCGCTGCGTGAGGATGTCCTGGTGGAACTGGACATGGTGTTCCGCCCGGAATTTCTCAACCGGCTGGACGACATCATCATGTTCCACAGCCTGACCCGGCAGGACATCGCCCGCATCGTGGATATTCAACTCGTCCGGTTGGAGCGACTGCTGGCGGATCGTCACCTGACGTTGGAACTGACCACACCGGCCCGCGCGTACCTGGCGGACAAGGGGTTCGACCCGGTGTATGGGGCGCGTCCGCTCAAGCGGGCGATTCAGCGCGAACTGCAAGACCCGCTGGCGCTGTACGTGCTGGAAGGGCATGTCCGCGACGGCGACCATATCGCGGTAGACGCCGCGCTGGATGATGAAGGTCTGGTTTTTGAGACCTTCAGTGAGCCGGAAGCCGAGATTCTGTAATCACCTTAAATCCGGGAGAAAAAATCGGGCGGCCCGATGTGGCCGCCCCTACAAATCCCTCATTTTAGGGTGATCCGGTAGGGGCGCACCGCCGTGCGCCCCTACGAAACATATATCATCATGCCGCTACCAGGAAACGCTGTAAACCAGCTTTATCCTCCGCTGTAGGCCACCCGCCACACATGCCCATAGATGAAATCCGCGATAATGAGCGCCCCATCCGGCGCGAGTGTCACGTCTGCTGGGCGAATCAGGCCAGTGACGAAGGGCGGCGGGGTATAGTCCTCGCGCCCCAGGCGGGTATCATGCGGGTCTATCCACACGACGCGCTGCCCCTCCGGCGTGCCGTTCCATAACACCACAAACAGCGTATCCCAGAAATTCGCCGGAAACTGTGAACCGGTATAGGCCACCAGCCCGCGTGGGGTGCTGTTGGCGGCGAACGTCACGAAATCCGGTTGGATATCCAGCAGCGGTCTCGTGACCGGACAGTCCTCGCAGCCGCGCGAACGCCAGTACGGCCATCCGTAATTCCCGCCCGGTTGCAACGCCAGCAGCCGATCCCCCTCTCCGGCGACAATACCGTCGTCGGTGGCAAACAACCGTCCATCCGCCGTAAAGGCCACGTCTGCCGGGTTGCGAATGCCGCTGGCATAGACCTCAAACGCCCCGGTGTGGGGTTGGATCCGCAGCACTGCCGCCTCATTGGGCAGCACGTCAGCAAACGGCTGGTGCTGCGGGTTGGGCGATTCGGCGTGGTCGGTGAGCGCACCAACCCCCAGATACAGGTAGCCATCCGGCCCGAAAACCATCCCGTTCGGCTGGTTGTCAATCAGTGACCAGCAGCACGGCAAATCGGTAATAACCGCCTCCGGGGCGCCACCGCCCGGCGGAACACGCCACAGGCCGCCGCCCTGTGTAGGCGTCACCCGCCCCGAAACGTACAAGACATCCGTCCCTGGTTGAAAAGCCAGCCCCATTGGTGAGATGAAATCGCCGCTGTAGCGTTGGGTGCTGCCATCGGGATTCAGCGCATACACCGCGCCGTTCCGCGTACCGTTTTCCAGCACAGTCGCATACAGGCGTCCGTCCGGGCCGTAGGTGATTTGCACCGGCTGGCCGGGGAACTGCCCGACATACGACAGCGAAAAACCGGGCGGCACCTGAATCCGCTGTAAAAATCCGGCGATGTCATCCTCACAGGGGAAATCCTCGCAGCTCCACCCTTCCGCCGGGGAAAATACCGCTGTACTGACCGGAATCGCGGGCGGCATCATACCCATCGTGACCGGAGTCAGGGTCAGCAGCGGGACGGTAGGTGTCAGCGATGGCGTCAGCGTCGGGCTGGGTGTGATTGTCGGCGTCAGGGTAGCGGTGGGGGTCGCGCTGGGCGTATAGGTTGGTGTGAGGGTGAAAGTAGGGGTGGGAGTCTGAGTCGCCGTTAGCGTCAGGGTTGGTGTCAACGTGGGTGTCGCGGTGTAGATCGGCGCGTTAGCCTGCGTGGGTGGCAGTGTCGCCTGGAATGCACTTTCCTGCGCTGCCGGGGAGCAGGCCGCCAGCAGCGCCAGAGTCACGAACAGTGCTATCACACCGCGAGTCGAAGCCGGAAATACGCTCACGGTCTCCGTCACTCAGGAAAGGCAATATGCTCGACAATGCCCCAATCCTGCGGCGGCCAGTAGCGAATAAAGGCCTTACCGATGATAGCCTCACGGGTAACGGGCGTGCGGAAAGCCCGTGAGTCGCTGCTGTGATTGCGGTTGTCGCCCATCACGAAGTACTGGTCAGCACCCAACACCCAGATGTTATCCCGGCAGCTTGAACCGCACGGTTCATTGATATACGGTTCGTCGAGTTGGACACCATTCACATAAACCTCACGATCACGGATTTCGACGGTGTCCCCCGGCGTGCCGATCACACGCTTGATATAGGGGGATTCGGTCAGTGGGTATCCCGGTGGGTGGAACACCACAATATCGCCGCGCTGGGGGTCGCTCAACAGGTAGTGCACCCGACTCACGATTAACACCTGCCCGGTGGCAAAGTTAGGCTGCATACTCGCCCCTTCTACCACGTAACGCCCGCTCGCCAGGTTGACCAGCGTATAAATCATGGCAATCAGTACCAGCGTATCCAGAAGCTCGCGCCAGAAACTCGCAGTATGCAGCGTAGGACGGGGCAAAATAACGGGTGTAGCCAGGGATTGTTCGCTCAACGTGATTACTCACTTACATCGCGTGCCGCCACCCGTGACACCGGTGGCGAACGCACAACGTCACTCTATTGTATGCGTGGGTTATCCGCCTGAGTATAACGCTTGTCCGGCAGTGGGGCATCATATGCCCTTTATGCCGAAAGAAACAGGCTGGACGGGTTCATTATAGACTCGCCGGGCGGCTCCGGCAATGCGAAGCTCAGGTTTCCAATTATTTGCTAATCCTAACGATCCGACATCCTTACGCAGCACAGGTAGAGAAATTGGCCTATAGTAGAAGAAGTATTGTCAGAGTATGGTAGGCAGTGCAATAACCCACGCAGCCAACTATGCAGACGAAAGGCATTCCTGTGGCGGATGAACAAATTCTAGTTGTGGATGATGGGCGGGAAAACCGGGAATTTCTGGTGGAATACATCCTGACCCCCAACAACTACAAAGCGTTACTGGCAAGAGACGGCAAGGAAGGCCTGGAGATGGCGCTGGAGCATCGCCCCGACCTGATTCTGCTGGATTTGCAGATGCCGCGCATGGACGGTATTGAAGTGCTGAAGCGAATGGCCGCCCATAACCTGGATATCCCCGTGATTTTGATGACGTTTCACGGCTCGGAAGACATCGCTATTGAAGTCTACCGGCTCGGTGTGCGTGATTATGTCCGAAAGCCTTATACGGTGGATGAAATGCTCGGCGCGATTGACCGCAGCCTGACGGAAACACGCCTGCGCCGCGAGAAAGAAGCCCTCACAGAACGCTTAATCCGCGCGAACCAGGAGCTTCAAGCACGACTGCAAGAAATGAATGTGCTGTACGGGATTGGCAAGAGCGTGGCCGAACTCACGAACATGGTCGAACTGCTGCCGCGTGTCGTTGAAGCAGCGGTACAGGTCAGTCAGGCGGAGGAAGGCTTCATCGCCCTGCTCGTACACGACAAACTGATCTGCCGCGCTCAGAAACGGGGCAACGGACGTACCCAACCGACGCAGTTTGAAATCAACAATCCGATTGCGGAAAACGCCATCCAGACCAACCAGCCTGTTTTACTGACCAGAAAAGAACTGGGCGGCGACCCGCAAGCCCCGCAGTGTGCAGCGGCAGTGCCGCTAGTCATTCGTGGGCAGTCTATCGGCGCCCTGCAAATAAGCAACATCTCACCAGATTCCCGGATATTCACCCGGCACGAAGTCGCGCTGCTGAGTACGTTGAGCGACTATGCTGCCATCGCCATTGAAAACTCACGCAACCTGGAACATATCCGGCGTGCAAGCGAGATGGAACGTGTGAAGATTCGTTCCTCTTTTGAACGCCTTGTCCCACCTTCAGTGGTCGAACAAGTGCTAAATAACCCGGAAAATCTCCAGCTAGGGGGGGTGCGGCAGGAGATCAGCGTGCTGTTCGCGGATATTCGTGGGTATACCTCGTGGAGCGAAAATATGCCGCCGGAGCATGTGGTCGAGATGCTCAACGATCACCTGAGCCTGACGGCGGAGATTATCCTGGGATGGGATGGTACACTCGATAAGTATTTTGGGGATGGACTGATGGCGATCTTCAACGCGCCGACCCTCCAACCTGACCATGTTCACCGCGCGGCGGATGCGGCGCTGGCCCTGCTGAGGGCCGGGGAAGAAAAACGCGCCCAACGCGGCGACAACCTGAATTACAGCATCGGCGTGCATGTGGGCGAGGCAGTGGTGGGCTACATCGGCACCGACCGCGCCATGAACTACACGGCGATTGGCGACGTGGTGAATACTGCCAAACGCCTGCAGGAACTCGCGCCACCCGGCCAAATATGGGTGGAACAGGCCGTGATAGATCGCCTGGGCGACCTGATTCAGGCGCAACCGCTGGGGGAAATCAAAATACGCGGACGTAAACAACCCGCCAGGGCGTATCAACTCCACGGCCTTGCCCCCCGCCCCTGACAATCAGCATAGACTCATACCCAGCTCAAAACAAAACACCACTGGCGGGGCCGTCAGTGGTTCAATCGTCTGTGTTTAGGAAAGTGGGATTTAGTCGCCTGCCGCGCTTGCGCCGGTACCATATAGCGCCGCAAAATTTACCTGTGTCTGGGGCTTAACCAGTTCCGTGAAGATGACGTGTAAATCGGGGATCACATGCCCGTCCAAATTCAATACGTCGGCACTGTGCGGAATATTGCCGGTATCCAGGTAGTAGCGATAGGCGGCCATGGCGACAAAAGCGACATCCGACTGCCGTTTGCGGGTAGCATAACGCGCTTCGGGGTGGGTGTAGTGGAATGGGTATTTCATCGCTTGCTCCCTGTTGTTTTCATAAGTGGACGGGATTTTGCAGCTTACCCCTTTGGAGATAAGACAGCAGGTACGCCCTCTCGTACCCACTGTCTAATATCCATAAGGTGGTAAACCCATGTCCACAGTGTCCCACTTTTGGAGAGCGAATTCTTTAGTACAATTCAACAAAAAATAGGGAAATATGTTGTGAGGATTGGCCTTAACTCTGGTGGTTTCGTATGAGATAGGGAGATTTCTACACCTCAATCAGAATCATAGCCGCCCTGACTCACACGAATCAGGGCGGTTTGTATTTTCTGTTGGAAAGGTTGTGGCTTAGTTAGTCGTCCAGTGATTTCACATGCACGTCTTCCACAAATTCCATCCGGCTGTTTTCATCGGTGTGGCACGCGAGGCAGCTCAGGGCATCGCTGGCCGGGGCAACCATATGGGTGATCGGCCAGTACATCGTGGTTTCGACGTAGGCGTATTCCCCACTGTAGGGCAGTTCGGCATCCGCCATCCCCGTCTCAAAAGCCAGCTCTAAGTCCCATACTTTCCAGAACGCCGTCATATCATCTGGCCCATAGGGGTACAGATGCGGAATAATCAGCAAATTGTTCACCGGGTCATAGGGCTGGAGGCCGGTAAAACGCTTGACCGGGTACAGCCGACCATGATCGCTATCAATTTCCGGTGCGTTGATATAAACCATGCCGCTGGGGTCTATCTCTTCACCGAGAGTCACGAAGTCCATGTCGCCGGTCAGCCACAGATATTCGGGGATCACATTGGCTTCCCAGACAAATGACCCTTTGCGGGAGTCATAAACTATATCGCCTTCCTCATTCACAGTGACAATAATGCTGCCGTCCTCGTTCCGCTGTCCGGCGGTAGACCAATCCCAAAACATCTTGGTGGGCTGGGCGCGGGCATATTCGGGAATGTGGCAGGTCTGGCAGGCGATAAATTCGGCGTGTTCGTTCAAGTCCTGGCCGCCGTCCTTTTGCCCATCAATCTTTGCTTCGGGGTCGTGCGGGGTCAGCCCATGACAGGATTCACAGGTGGCCGGATCGCCGTCGTCGTGGCCGGGGTAGTCTATGCCATGCTCATCAAACACCGTGATCCCATAGCGCGAGCCAGCGATCTGATGGCCTTCGCCCGCGTGACAGGTCGAACAGGTGAAATTCGCGCCATCGGGGGACATATGAACGTCGAGCGAATAGTCCGGGTTCACCAACGAGGAGTCCAGATCACCATGTTTAACGGCATCGTCACCGCCGCCGTAAAAGTGACACGCTCCACAGGTTTCGCGGCTGGTCGGGCCGACATTCTGCGCAATCAGTGTCAGATCAGGCGGTTCCCAAGTGACACCATTGACGACGGTAGGTTCGTAGACCGGGTGGCCGGCGCCGGTGGGGAGCTTCTTGTAGGTTCCGGTGGTGTCATGACAGACAACACAATCCACATTGACCTCAGACGTGAAATCAAAGGTTTCGTCTCGCCAGCCGTATCCCGTGTGGCAGCTGGTGCAACGCGGCTCGTTCGATTCGATAGCAACACAGTAGTTATTGATGATATTCTGTTTGCCGAGCATCTCCCCGGTTTCCGGGTCTTCACTGAGCCATGTCCAGTGTGAGGTTGCCATCACCTGCTGCGCCGCTTCAGTGTGGCAGGTCAGGCAGGCAGCGGTGACATCCGGCCCGGTTGCGAATGGGCCTTGTAAAACCTCAAACTTAGAGTGGTCAGCGGTGGTCGAAAGCAGAAAACTGGTATTTGTGGCATCATCCTGAGCCAGCACGACGCCAGCAGCAAGCAGAGAGATGCCTAAGCCAATCAATAGAGCAGAGATCAATTTCATCGGTATTTGGCCTTTCGAGTAAAAGTAAAGCTTATTCATCCTGGTTCTTTCGATAAGATGAATGAATTATAAGTATCATAGCGCCCGCGCGGAATTTGTATAAATGACGTTTGTCAGTGACACCTGTCATTTATCTATAATGAACATAGATTCAATTCTCAGTAATTCTCAAGATATGAAAATCACTTATGGTTATCTATCAGTAAATCGTATAAAAGAAATGGGTGGATTCGCAAATGCAACACAATTAGTAACATATTGATAGGCAAAATCATAAGGACACACCCATGTTGCAGATCGAGGGAAATGAGATCAGAAGGAAGTATGGTGCTTGCGTTTGGGGGTTACAAACTCACTACCAGCCCACCGTTGAGTCGTTCGGCGCGGTCTGTCGGGAGGACAACCACTGCCGACTCGTCGCGGTAATCGAGCGCCAGGGTGGTAAACGGCACGACCCGCCCCCACCGTTTGAGTGGAGAGAGTGGCGCGAGGATCAGCTTAAGGACAAGTGCCTCAACCGTCTGCCAACCGTCCGGCGTCTGATAGGGCGCGGTGAATACAAGTTGGGCATCTTTGCCCATCTTGGGGAGGGTGCGGTCAAATATCTGCTTGCGCTGCCACAACGACGGCTTGTGGGCTATCGCCGCGTGTACCACCGGGGAGAACGCCGCCAGACGTTCCCGGAGATAGTCCTGGAAGGCTGATTCTGGCAGCACATCTATCACCGCCCGCCGGATGCCGCCACGTCCGGACTCGTCGCGCAGGTCGGTAACGATCACATCCGAAGCGGCGAAACGCCCATCGGCCAGAGAGAAGCATTTGAGCGACTTTGCGCCGGTATATGTCCCGTTCGCGCCCCAGCCCTGGCCGCGCGGCATGGCGCTCCGCCAGATGAGGTTGAGGGTGGCGTCGCTGAAGCCCTGCGTGGAGGATGTGAAATTGTACCCACGCTTGTGACCTTCAAAGACGTATTCCAGAACCAGTTGGCGCATGATGGCCTATTCCGTCGGGCGGGGGCGGATGGCGTTGAAGAACCGATTCATGACATCGGCCACGCCGCGCCCGGTTTCCAGGCTGCCTTCGCCCACATGCCACTTATAATGCATTTTATCCGCCTGGCCCTTGATGCGTTTCTGCTCGTTGCGGTAATTCCCCATAATCTCATCCAGTGTGTACTCGTCCGTCCACAGATCAGACTTGTTCACCAGGATGTAGAAGGCCTTCAGGTTACGAGCGGCGGCGGGTTCATCCTCAATCATTTGCAGGACGAAGTTGAGCGCGTCCTTCTGCAAATGTGCGTCGGTGTGATCCATCAGGAACAGGATGCCGCGTGGCTGGGCGGCGCGGAACAGTTCCATCCAGTCGGCCTCCCACATGGCGTATTCCCCGCCTACATCGCGGTGCGGCTTGAGCTTCATGTAGGTGTCACCCACTTTCGCGGTGAAATCCGGCACGATATCGCCTCCGGCAGCAGTGGGGTCAGGCTCGAAACCCTCTAATGTGTGCATGTTATGGCGCAGCCACTCAATCAGGGTGGTTTTGCCGGTCTGCCGCGCCCCCAGCACGACAAATGACATGCCGCCAATCTTGACCAGGAAAAAGTCCTGGAGTGTGCTGACCGCCGTACTGACGGCCTTGCCCACGCCGGTCACCGTGCCGACAACGACAGTGAGAATGGTATCGAAAATATTGGTCACGGCTGTGGCCTCCTGGCGGGTCAGACAGTATCCGCCTGATTCTTCATGGTCGATTCGTTGTTGTATACGCACAAACCGAGGCAGAGTTGCATCCATACCTTTTCAGACATTCCAAAAAATGCAGGGTCTTTTTTGGAACAAGGTTAATACAAGCTAGGGTTTCTTGAGGGCGGCGACAAGGGCATCCAACTCGGTGAAATTATAATAATGGAGCACCTGTAATTCTGCAGGCAGGTCAGCAGGGCGACAAATCAAGGGGTATAAACGAATACCGTTGTTAAATGCGTAACGATATTCCATTTTTACGTAGCGTGATTCAAGCGATTCAGGTGATACACACACAATCATACGTTCTGCAGATTTCAGTGCCTTGTTGATTTCGTCGAGCCAGTCATAACTTCCTTCAATAGATGATTTATCCACCCAAAATGGAAACCCTTCATCTTCTAATCGTGCGACCAGGGGTTTAACAAAATCACCCCAGTCACTGCGTTTATAGGAGATAAAAACGGGCTTTAGGTTGTCCAGTTGATTTTTGTAGCGATAGAGACTTTCGTGACCGTGTAATCGAACCTCAATCCGTAGTAGAAGTTCCACAGGATCATATGGCTTGGCAATATAATCATCAGCACCTAGCTCCAGACCCATAGCGATATCCGACTTTTCGGATTTTGCTGACAAAATTACGATAGGAATATGTTGTAAAATTGATTGAGATCGCACATGCTTAATTACTTCATAGCCATTCATGCGAGGCATCATTATATCTAATAGTATAAGATCGGGAGCTTCGCGTACAGCTAAATCTATGGCTTCTATGCCATCTGACGCGCCAACAGTTCGATATCCTTCAAAGTGTAAGATATCTTCAATACCTCGTCTGAGTACATCATCGTCCTCTACGACTAAAATTAGTTGTTTGTTTTCTTGTTTAGACATGCTGAATTCCATTTACCGCATGGACGCGCTGGTAGGGACTATTACCCTAATCCCGTAGAATATTCATTCCCTTTATAGGGAGAATTATACCTCTATCTTATAGCGATATACGGATCTCTATAAATATATTGGACATTTCATTAGAATTATACCCCACTCATCTTGATGACCTTGCCCACCGTTCGCACCATAATGTTCAGGTCAAGCGTCAGCGATTGGTGGCGGATGTAGTACAGGTCGTATTGCAGCTTCACCAGCGCGTCGTCATCGTTCGAGCCGTAGTTATAGCGCACCTGCGCCCATCCCGTCAGCCCCGGACGGATAACGAGCCGCGTCCGGTAGAAGGGGATTTTCTGCGTCAGCCGTTGGACATGTTCCGGGCGTTCCGGGCGCGGGCCGACAACGCTCATATCGCCGCGCAGGATGTTGATAATCTGCGGTAGTTCGTCCAACCGGGTTTTCCGCATGAACAGCCCAACGCGCGTCACGCGGGGATCACCCTTCTGGCTGAACACTGCCCCAGTCGTAGCCTCGGCATCCTGCCGCATCGAGCGGAACTTGTAGATGCGGAAAATCCGCCCGTTCAGCCCGACTCGCTCCTGCCCGTAAAAGATGCTCCCTGGTGAATCCAGCCGGATTGCCAGTGTCAGAATTGGCAGAATGGGCAGAAACGCCAGCAGCCCTAATAAGCCCAGGCCTATATCCATCAGGCGCTTCAGAAAGGGATACGGGTTAAAAATGGACACGCCGCCAATCGGCAGCACCACCGCCCAGTTGTTATTCACATGCTCCACTGGCACCTGCCCGGTGATACGCTCATACAGTAGGGGCATGGGAACGATGGTCACACCCTGTTCATAAGCATCCATCACGCCCTGAAACAGCGTCCCGCTGAGTTCGCGCGTCGAAGTTACCACCAGTTCACGCACCTGATGGCCGCGCACCAGTGTTAAGATGTCTCCTCCCGCCCCCAACACCGGCACATCGCCAATCGCCCCGCCCACTTCCTCAGCTTCCCCCACCAGCCCCACAATATCATACGTCTGATGGGCGTAACGGCCAATCGCGCTGATGATGGACAGGGCGGCCCAGTCTGTGCCGACAATCAACACCCGCCGCCGGACGCTCGCCCAACCGAGCAACGCTGGATTTACCAATCGGATCGTGCCGATGAGAATGAAGGATGCCACGCCATAATACAGGATGAATAAACGCGGCAGCGACGCGGGCGGCGACAGAAAAAAGATCATCAGATAGACCACCAACATCTGAATCGTGATGAGGATCAGCCGTTGCAGCATCGCGCTCCGCTGGACGACCACGCTCAGGTCATAAAAATCATTGGCGCTGGCGAGCAGCAGCCAGATCCCGGTCAGTACGAAGAACCAGTAGCTGCGATACCACACGAAGGCGAAGGAAAACGAAGCCCGCTGGTCTACTACCGACCAGATAAACAGTGAGACCAGGACGGCCAGTATCACCGCCAGCACATCCCCGGCCATCAGCAGTAAGCGTCGTTCAGAAATTCGGAGTTGTAGCCGTTTCCGCTGCGGTGATGGTGAAAAAAGCATGGTTGAACAGACCTTTAGCAGGTTGGAGGGTATCTGAATCTACTATACAGTCGGACAGCCCATCGGTTGCGTTAATCTGTGTCCGCACACACAGCCACACCGCCCGGCCAGCCCTGATTCCAGTGTAGAGGCAAACGGGGGAACAGGCGAGTCAATAGATATAGTATCTATCCGTAAATTCAATTCACCGACCTCACCCTACTCGCTGCGCTCGTTTTCCCCTCTCCAAATTGGAGAGGGGAAGGAGAACCGAAGGTTCGGAAGGGGTGAGGTAAAGCACAAAAGGGATTTTAAGGGATTTTACGGATAGGTTCATAGGTATTCAGTTGGGGCAAGTCAGGTTGATTTGTGCGTACCTCAGGCGGAACAGCGTCCTAATTGGCGTTATCCGCCGCCTGTAAGCGGAGCAGCAGCGGCAAATAGGGGTGGCCGGGCCAATCGGCGGGGTCAGACTGGTGTTGGGCGATCAGCCAGATAGCCTGTTCCGAAGCACCGGCAGCGGCGACCAGTTCGGCGCTCCAATTCGGGTGCTGCACCGCCACCACAAACGGGCGCTGGATAAGGTTGGCCGGGTCGCCGTATTTCCAGCGTTCGTAGACGGGAAACGCAAACGCCCGCACCAGTACCGTGAAGGTTTTCTGCCAGACGCGCAACGGGTAACGGCTTTTACCTACGTCATGCAACAGCGCCGCGACGGCCAGATCGTCGGGCGTATCGCCTTGCACCAGCACGTCCCGCAGCACGCTCAGGCTGTGCAACTGCTCACTGTGGAGCATTTCCAGGAACAAGATCATCAGCTCCGGCGAAAGGTACTGGCGGGCAAGGGCTTCATCCGCCGGTTGGGAAAAAGCCAGCAGCGCCCGTACCCCTTGCCGGATGCGACGGCGGGCAGACGTACTCAGAATATCCCCAGCAGTGACAGCACAATAGAATAGACAGGCCGGAAGATCACCATGCCCAGAATATCCAACCCCGGAATCTGAATGAAACTCAGCAGGATGAGGCCCAACAGAATGTAATTGGTCGTCTGGCGGTGGCGCTGCCATTCGTAGGCCAGGCTAGGCGGCAGCAGCGCCAGGACGATATGCCAACCATCAATCGGGAAGACCGGCAGCAGGTTAAATATAAAGAGCAGCACATTCCAGAACACAAGCTGCCCCAGGAGCATCACGAGGAAATCCGTCGGGCTGCTGGTGTTGCCCTCAAAGATGATTTTGTATAACGTGAACGGGGCGATACTCATCAGGCGGATAGGGATGGCGAACACAATCGCCAACAGCAGGTTGGAGAGCGGCCCGGCAGCCACCGCCGCCAGGAAACCCCAACGCGGGTCGCGCATCCGCTGCGGGTTAATCGGCGCCTGCCCCAGGATACCAAAGCCAATCAGGACAAACATCAGAAACCCCACCGGGTTAATGTGGACGCGCGGGTCAAGCGTCAGGCGGCCTTGCAGTTTAGGGGTGGGGTCGCCCATCAGGTAGCCCACGTAGTTATGTGCGAATTCATGGACGGTCATGCCGATCAGGACGGCCAGGATTGTTGCGACCGCCATCTGGGGAGTGAGATTACCGAACAGCAGCAAAAGATTGCTCCATCATACTCAATATCTCATCGCAATGGTGTGTATCACACAGATTGGTTCATGAGATATGATTGCCAAAACGTTGCCAGTATAGCATACAATCCCGGTCAGAATCCAAAGAAACCAGCTAAGAAGCAGATGAGTACAGCACGGGTTTTTCTGGAGTGGATGCAAGGCGGAACGTGTACTAGACTAGCCTGTTATGCTAGGCAACCGGTGCGACTTCCAGAAAGCGTGAAAGGTAGCTGCTGAAGCGGGCCGGAGTGAAGGGTTTGAGGATCGCGCCGTCGCAACCCATCTCGTATGCGTGGTCGAGGTCGCCCACCGATGTAATCGCAATCACGGGGATATGCTGCAAGGCTTTATCTTGCTTAATCCGCTCAATCGTCTCCCAACCATCCATTTTACCCCACAGGAACAGGTCAACCAGGATCACATCCGGCCCTTCCAGCCGGGCTAAGTGAATGCCTTCCAGCCCTTCGGTGGCATGGGTCACGGTCAGTCCAGTCTTCTGCCCAATTAGAGCAATCAGATGGCCTATGCTCGGTTCGTCATCAATAACTAACAAATGGTTTCTCATAAATAACCTCCCCATACTCTACCTTCAGAATCAAACCTAAAACTAACAGAGAACTAACATCAAAATGGCAAGGAATACCGTATCAGGGATAGGTACAATACGCACCAAAGGTTTGTTTTCCGTTGTTAAGCTTACAATTTCCATAGACCAATTGCCGCCAATTGGTCATTTGTCTGTTATCTGCTATACTTGCCCACTAAGATTGCGCATTACGTCTGGGTTTTCCTCAAGGTATATCCACTCAGAACGTGTAAAGTGGGAGCAGATTACAGATATATCTGGTACTGGTGGTTTTAAGCTCGGTCAACGACTGAGTTTTTGAACTTATTGTCATTTGGCTGATGTGGAGCAATACGCTCTTTTCGACCCCCATCGCACCGCTCCTTCACCATGCCCGAAAGAGAACTTGCTAATGAAACGACACTTATTAGTCCTTATGGTCATAATGGTTATCGCAGCTTTCCCCGCCTCATTCGTTCTGGCGGATGGCAGCCGTGATCTTTTCCCGGCGGGTGCGCCAGCCGATGCGTCACGCGGCAACCTGCAATTTTCCACGAACTCCTATGGCCCGGCGCAGCTTATCCGCTGGCGTACCATTCTTTATGCCTACATGAACGGGGGAGAATCCCTGTTGATGGGGTCGAGCGCGGTGGGTGTGAATAACGGCAACATCTTTGTCTACGCTCCGGGGGCGATCACCGGGCCGACGGGTAATGAAACCATCGGCGCCCCGATTTATGATTGCCAGACGCAGCGGGCCACCGCGGGGTTGCCCAACGCAATTGGGCAGATTACCACCCGTGCCGAGGAACTTGCCGGGCCGGATACTGTGCCAGCCGGTGGGAATCCCGGTGGTTATGTACCCTGCACCTTCACTGCTCCGGCGGATGGCATCTACCCGGTTATCTTCTACGGGCCTGCGGGTCTTGGCGCAGCGAATGGCACGCCAACTGGCGATATTAACCTCGCCGCCGGGACCAACTTTGATGCGACACAGGGATCAACGGTTGCGGCCTGGGATGTCACGGTTCGCGCCGCGCTCAACAACCCGGCTGACATCACCGGACGGGTCTATACCAACTATCTGGGTATGTCCACTGGCGGTAACGGACGGCGAGTTTACCCCACGCTCTATACAACAACCACCGATGGCTATATTTACCAGACAGAATTGAACGGCCTCGACCCCTTCGGGTTTGTCATTTATGGCAGCCAAAAGGGTTTCCTGGATACAGACGGGGCGACCACGTTGTATCATGATGTGTTGAGCAACACCGCTAATCTGTCTGCACTGGATGGCGGCGTAGGCATGGATCGACCCGCTTACCCCATGTTTTTTGACCAGCCGCAGAATGTCACCTTGAATGCGTTGGGCATTCCAATAAATCCGGTTCCGCCGGTTGTCACGGCCTTCTCATTCATAGGCAGCATCTCCGGCAATATGAGTCTGGTCGGTGCGGGTGGGACATTCCAGTTCACCAGCAACGTGGATGGCCTGTACCAATTAACGATTAGCCGGAACGGGGTGGACTTCGACCCCAGCACACTGACCAACCGGGTGTTGCGTGGCGACACCGTGACCGGCGTCAATACAATTGTGTGGGACGGCCTGGATAACGAAGGAACCGCTTTCCCGGTGGGTACATATCAGGTGCGGATGAATATCCGGGCGGGTGAGTACCATTTCCCGATGATTGATGCCGAAAACAGCATCAATGGCGGCCCGACGTACACACTGACCAATCCGCCAGGGGCGTGTCCACCATTTACCGGAGGCTGCTCCGGGGCATTTTACGATGACCGCAGCTACCGCACACTGGCTGGGACTGTCGTCGGTGGCGCAGTTCCCAACACGCTATTATGCGGACTCACTCCTCCAACAACAGCGAACAGCAACCTGCTTACCGGGTTCAATTCAACCACGAACCAGCGAGCATTTGGTGCGGCAGCCGGAGGGAATACCAACACGGCCTGTACCGGGGCATTTGGGGATGTAAAAGGACTTGACCTCTGGACATTCTTCCCTAGCGGCACTGCTGCAACCCCCCTACGGATTGTGGCGACAGTTCCCCCACCACCACCGGCTGCTCCCCCTGCGACGGCTGTGCCGGCAGTAGAGGTTCTTCCCACGTTCCCGCCTAGTGTCACATCGCTGCCTTCCACCGGGGTATCACCCTGGAGTGCAGCACGTCCATTGGCCTTGACATTGATGGGATTAGGCGTGATCGGGGTGGCCGCGCTGCTGCTGCGCCGGAAGTAATGCCGGGCAGTTTCTATCCGCAGAGTATTACCAAAGGGGCGTGCGCAACGCCCCTTTTTAGTTCCCATGTGTTCGACGCAAATCAGGAAGCCGCACCCGCATAGACCAGTGTATCTGGGTAAAAACCGTACCAGCCAAACCAAAATGCCAGATGGCCGCCTAAGCGCCCCAGCGTCTCTCCGTCCGGGCTGACCAACGCATCTTCCGTGACTGCCCACACTACACCATTTTCATCCACCACTTCATGGGAAGTCGCGCCTGGCTGGAAGGTGTGACCGCCACGTTCATACGCCCGCACTGCCGCGCCGCCCGGCTCAAAGAATCCGCGTCCCGGTGTCTCCCGCGTGACGATGACCAGTTCGACCTCGGCCAGCGTATCGTTCGTTACCTGTTCCGGGATCAGGACGCGCAGCGGGTAGGCTTTGGGCGTCTCGTTCAGATAGAGCGTGAACACCACATCTTTGTTCTCATTTTCGCTGGTGTCCTGTTGCCACACCGGGAACATGATGAAATTCGGATCGTTGAAGTAGTCATGATACGCCACCCCGTTAATATACGGGCGGTCATAACCGGTACGCAGACTCAAAACGCTGGTGTCCGGGTGTTCTTCCAGCCATGTCGCCCAATCCGTCACCACTACCGGCAGGATTTCGAGCTGGATGCCGCTGGCCGCCAGCGGGCCAAAGGCCGGTTCACCCGTGATCGCGTTCCATACCGTATCGGTATTACGGTCATACATCAGTTTGTTCGAGCGCATCAGCATCCCAGTAGAACCGAATTCCAGCACAGTTTCGCCCTGGTGTTCCCCGTTGACCATCAGATCAGGAATAGTCGTGTCGTACAGGATGCCCGACCCGCACAGCGTACAGTAAGCCAGCGCCACCGCTTGGCCCGGCACGCTGCCGCGCAGTCCAGCGGATAACGAAAGTGGGGTTTCGCCCGCATCGGGCAGCGCCGCCTGCACCGTACCCCAATCACTATCGGCCCAGACCAGCGTTTCCGGGGCAGTCAGCCAGCCATTCAACGGGCAACCCGCTGACTCACCCGTGATGGACACCCACGAGTCGCCCTGACGCGCCGTCGCCTTGAATTCAACAGGCGCCCGGAAATAACAGACGATGTTGCCATCCGGCGCGTCATACAGGGGGGCATGGCCGATGACATCGTTAAACAGTTCGTGCCAGTTGAGCAGGCGCAACGGGTAAGCGCGGTTGTCGCCGTCAATACTCACGCCGAATACATATTCATCCGGCGCGGGGTAGCTGCAGTCCCCTTCATTGCAAAACTGGGTGAAGGCTTCCCCTTCGGCGGCGGCCTCTTCCGGCGAAATCTGGATCGCATCCACTAGCGACGGGATACCGTCCACGCGCACACCACCCCATACCACTTCCTGCAGGTTGACACGGGCAGTTTCCTGCACGCCCGGTTGGAAGAAACGGTCAAAGGCCGGGTCTATCAGCGTACTGAACAGCCCGCCTTTGAACTGCGAGTAGCCCGGCGGCAGCGCCAAATCCTGCGCGGACGCCCACTTGAACCACTCCGGCCAGTCCGCCCCGAAGTCCTGACCGGAAAGCGCCCGCAGTGCCGCATATACCGCCCTTTCCAGTTGCGAATCTGTGCCGCGCAGGAAATACGCGCCATCCACCAGCGGCGCGACATATAATGGATCATCGCTGACGGCAATCACGTCAATCAAGCTGGCATCGTCATTCCCAAAACGCCAGAAATCCACAATTGCCCCGGTGATTCCCTGCATCACGCTTTCATAGTCGCTCGTATCCACTCCGGGGTTATCCTGAGCAACCACCCCGCCCAGGGCAAACACCGCCCAGAACAGGGCTAATCCGCTAACCACCCACTGAAATCCTGGTTTTTTCATACGTTTTCCCTCTTCCAATACATACACTACTTTTCAGGCCGCTGGCTGGTTAGCCCTTTAGCACTTCAGGCTATCGAGCGATTTTTTCCTGATAGCTAACCCACGATGCCGAAAACTGACGGCTCGTACCAAAAACTATACTCTATAATTGAATTTCAGAGGTGCGGGGCTTGTATAATCAGGCTATAGTGCGGTCATAGGTTGGGGGCGGAAAATCATGAGCAGAGTCATTCTCATTACCGGCGCGTCCAGCGGAATCGGGCGGGCGACGGCGGAACGCCTAGCGCAGCGGGGATATACCGTCTTTGGCACCAGCCGCCACCCGGAGCAGCACACTATCACCAGGTTTACCCTGTTGCCACTGGATGTATGCGACGATGAGTCGGTGCAGGCCTGCATTCAGGATGTGATGAAGCAGGCAGGCCGGATTGATGTGCTGGTGAATAACGCCGGGTACGGCCTCTCCGGGGCAATCGAAGAGGCCTCGGTAGATGAGGCGAAAGCGCTGTTCGAGACGCTGTTCTTCGGGGTGCTGCGCGTGACCAACGCCGTTCTGCCTATCATGCGGGAGCAGCGTGCCGGACAGATTATCAACATCAGTTCACTGGCCGGGATACTGGGCGTGCCGTATATCGGTCTCTACAGCGCCGCCAAACACGCGCTGGAAGGCTACAGCGAATCGCTGCGCTACGAGGTGAAACAGTTCGGTATCCACGTTGCGATAGTCGAGCCGGGGGACATCAACACGCCGCTGGTGATGCAGTCCCCCGCCCAGCCGATTCCCGCTTATGACGGCATCCGCGAACGGGTGAACAGCCTGCACGAAGCCAACGTCCGCAACGGCCCCAGCCCGGAATGGGTCGCCCGCAAAGTCACGACATTGGTAGAGCGCCAGCCCGCCCGCTTCCGTCACCCGTTAGGGCTTGAATCCTGGGCGCTGCTGGCGAAACGTTTTTTGCCGGAACGCCTGGGCGAAGGGCTGATGCGCCTGTATTACCGGATGGACGCGCCACTATCCCAAGATTGATTGCATTGGCGGATAGTCAGCGGAGCGTTTGCCCGATTCCGGCAGCCTGCGCCTGCTGGAAGGCCAGCACCGCGACAGCCACATCCTGAATCGCCAGCCCCACCGACTTGAACAGCGTAATCTCCGCCGCGTTTTCACGCCCCGGTTGACTCCCGGCGACGATTTCGCCCAGTTCCGCCGCAATCGCAGTTTCCTGGATCTCGCCTTCCTTCAGCGGGATAAGCAAATCACCCGCCTCGGCCAGGCAAGCTGCCCTCTGATCGGCCACGATGCGACTGCGCTGCACGGTAGTCGTATCCAGTTCACGCGCCGCCGGGGCATGAGAGCCAATGCCGTTGATATGCACACCGGGACGCAGCCAGTTACCGTCAAAAATGGGGTCGTGGGCAGTGGTGGCCGTCACGAGAATGTCCGCCGCTTCGACTGCTGCCTGCACATCATCTGTCGCGCGGGCTTCGATATGGAGCTTTTCGCTCATTTCCGCCGCGAACCGCGCCGCCGCGTCCGGCAGCGCATCCACCACCAGGGCGCGCCGGATAGGACGCACGGCACAGGCCGCCTCCAACTGCGCTCTGGCCTGCACCCCCGCGCCAAAGATCGTCACCGTCTGCGACTCTTCGCGTGCCAGGTATTTCGCCGCCACGCCACCCACCGCGCCGGTACGGACGGCGGTCATGTACCCGGCATCCATCACCGCCAGCAGTCGCCCGGTATCGGGTTCAAGCAGGAGCAGCGTGCCGTTCACCACCGGCAGATTCTTCGCTACGTTGCCGCCAAACAGCGTGACGACCTTGATTCCCAGGCCGCCATCTTCGCCACCGATGTAGGCAGGCATCGCCGCGCCGCCGCCGCCATTCCCGCCAAACCCGACGCGCTGCGGCATCACCACCGCGCCGGTTGCCAGTTGACGAAAGGCGTTTTCGACGGCGGTAATCGCCGCATCCATTGTGAGGACGGACTCAATATCGTGCCGGTTCAGCCACAAAGCCATATCGTTTTATTCCTTCTGTTTACTTTTTAGCATTGTTCAAAATGTTCTTGCATTAGATTCATCAATCTCCGGCGGGGGGCGGCGCGTCACGCAGGCTGATATTGACGATACCCCGCAATGAACGCCCCGCCTGGCGGTCATTGGGGACAACCAGCCGCATTCCCCCTTGGGCATCGGTGATCGCGTTACCGTTTTCCGTGTAGGCAACGATGACCGGTTGGCCGCCATAGGCCGGGTCAATCTCACCCCAGGAGAACGTCACCTGTGCGCCGTCCGCCCCGGTGACGACAATAAACAGACTCAGTTGGTCATCCGGTACATCGGCATTCAGGTTGGGCTGCGCCGCCGTGATAACATCCCACAGCAGAACGCCAGTAAATGGCGTCCCGGTAAAAGCCGCCACCACCGTTTGCGTCGCATAGTCGGCTCGCAAGCTGTTGGCAGTCAAAGAAAGCGGGTTGAGTACCTGTCCATCCACCCGCAGCGTGCCATCATTGGGCAGCGTCACCGTATCCGGCAGCGGCGGAATCCGTACTGAAATGAGTCCCCACGCCACCAGAATATCCTGCCCGGCATCTGAAAGCACGAAATCCACAAACTGAGCGGCCAGTTCAGGGTAGGCGGTGTCATTGGTGAGCGCGATTGGATAAGTCGCAATCGTGTTAAACGGATCGGGGATCGGCAGCATGATAACCTGATTGGCGATGTCCGGTGTGATGTCGGAGCGGTAGACAATTCCGGCATCGGCCTCGCCCAGCGCGATTTTGGCGGAAACCTGTCGTACATTTGGCTCTTCCGATACAATATTGCCCAGAACCGCCCCCCGGTAATCGTCACCATAGGCCGGGTCGAGCGCCATCCGGTCAAGCATGATATCGGTATAGGTTCGCACCGGCACTTCCGGCGCGGCCAGGATCAGGTGAACGCCAGGGTTCGCCAGATCATGGAGCGACTGAATCGGCGCAGGATTATCGGCAGGCACGATCACCACAAGGCGGTTTTTCGCAAAGGTGCGCGGTGTCCCGGCGATGCGCCCGCCCTCAATTGCCACTACCATCTGTTGGGTGTTGGCGCTGGCAAACACGTCCGCCGGAGCGCCTTGGATAAGTTGGGTCGCCAGTGTGGACGAACCGCCAAAGTTAAACAGGATATTCACGCCGGGATGGACTTCTTCAAAGGCAGTGGCAATTGCTTCGTAGGCATCAGTCAGGGATGCGGCGGCGAACACGACCAATTCACCCTCCGCCTGCCCTTGAACCACCGGGAAATGCCATACCAGGGTCAACAATAACGACAGCGCCAGCAGATTTTGTTTCACCACAACTCCTCTATCGCTTTGGAGAAGAATTAGAAAAGTAATCGACCATCAGGTAAATTCGGTATGATTAATCGAATGATACCCCTCTATCCTATCCCGGAAGCAAAGGGGCTGGCAATTAACCATTTAGCGGAGAGAAACACAACACATGATTTTAAAGCGGCTCAAAGTCGTCCCTGACTACGATGCGCTCACACCGGGTGAATCTCATTATGTCCTGACAACATTTGACATTTACGCCGGGGAAGTTGTGGTCAATGGGCAGCCGGTACGATGGAATGAACTCACCGAAGTGGAAGTAGTGAAAGCGGCGCGTTACGGCGGGCTGTCCGGCTGGCTGGTGCGTCACCTGGTACACGGGGAAGACCGCTACCATGTCGGGCTGTACGCTGGGGAGGAGGAATACATCCTCACCAATGTCACACTCAATACCGCCCGTTATGTGGTTCAATCGGTTGCCTATTACGCCCCGCAACCGGTACGCTACACGGGGATTGACGGCCTGTCGCCACTGATTGAAACCGGATAATCACTGTACCTGCGCTTTTTGGGGAACAGTCGAGTTGTTTTTTCTGATAACCAATAACTGACGGCTGACCACTTCTACAGCAGCGGCTGCGGGCGAGGGAGTTCATCCATCTGCGTGAGGTCAGTCAGGCATACCACGCCCGACATGGAGAAGGCGATTCGCCCCTCGTTATCCACTGCCAGCGGGCCGGGCGCGGTTCCCATCGGGGGAATATCCGCCAGGAGCTGCACCTGTGTCGCCGCCAACACCAGGTCAATCGCGTGCCGCTGGTGGGTGATGGTCAGGTCAGTCCCGGTATAGATGCGCACCACGCCGGTTTCGCCGTCACTGGTCGCCAGGTAGCGGCCATTGGGTGAACAGGCAATCCGCCGGATAAAATAGTGGACTTGAAGCTGTTTGCGGGCTTTGCCACTGGAATCAGTCAACACGATGCGGCGACCATCGGTCACGAACAGCGCCCCACCGCCGAAGGCCACCGCGACATTCGGCTGGTAGTCCTCGTTTGCGTTGAGCTTGAAGTCGAACACGCCCACCGGGATATGCTGCTGGTAGATGTGTAGCTTCCCGGCTTCGTCCAGCGCGGCGATCAGGCCGAGAAAGCGATCCAGTCCCAACGCCAGGAACGACTCCGCTTCCCCGGAGTCGAGTGGCAGTTCCTTGTCATCAATATCCAGAAACAGTTCCGCTCCACGCACATGCACGACGCGCATCCGTCCATCGCCTGTCAAGTAAATTTCCCCCAGCGGCGTCCGTACGACGGGGAGATAGGCGTGGTTGGGCGCGACCAACCCGGCCACGAACTCCGCCCAGCGGGGATGCTGGCGGCTGTCGGCGCTGCCCAGTTGAAACGTCTGGTCGCCTGCTGGCGTGCCAGTCTCCAGGTTGAAGTAAGATACCCGGTCACGCTGAGTCCAGACCGCGAGCAAGGGGGACTTGCCGGGGAGGATGTCGAGAGCCGGTATTGCTTGATTGGTGAGATGGACGCGCCAGGCCATAGTTACGCTCAGATTTGGGATAACTTGGGTTATTTTGGGTTAAACGTACTGTAGCACGAATCAGACGGCACGTCTACTTTTCAGGACTATTGGGCGAGTGCATTCAATATTTGAGCAGCATTGCCTGACAGGCGTGTGAGCGTAGGCTTTCCGTCCTGTAGGCCGCGCCGCTTTCTCGTAGGATGGACTATAATCATCAGTAGATGACTTCGCACCATTTCATAGCAACTCACGATCAATTCCAGGAGGGAGCATTATGAAAAATTACCGGTTTATCGCGCTGGCGGTGGTGATATTGGCGCTGGTTTTCGCTTTCACTGTCAGTGCCCAACAGGTGATTGACCCTATTCCAGACCAGTTGGTCAATCCAAATGCCCACATCAGCTGGCCGCCACCGATTTACGTGCTGCGCGGGCAGTTCACCATTCGTGGTTCGGCCAATCTGCCCAGCATGACCAGTTACTTGATCGAGTTCCGCCCGCTGAATCCGGATTTGAGCGTACCGGATGAAACCGCGCCCTGGTTCCCGGCGGTGCTGCCGACTGCCGCTGCTGTGCAGGACGATATTCTAGGGGTATGGGACACCGCCACCGCGCCGGATGGAGTCTACGAACTGCGTATGACCATCAATATTGCGAATGCTGACCCATTCTATTTTCGTGTCAGTCCGCTGCGGATCGAGAACAACCCGCCACCATTCGCTGTAACACCTACGCCGCTACCGGTCATCCAGCCCAGCGCCACGCCACAGGTCAGCGCGCCGACGCTCATCCCCACACCGACTGCCTTTGACACCACACCGCGCGTAACGGCCATCGTAGACGCCAACGTGCGTAACGGTGACAGTACCCAGTATAACGTAATCGGTGCGCTGCTCACCGGGGAAACTGCCGAAATTGTTGGCCTTAGCACCATGGGCAGCAACTGGTATCTGATCCGGTTGCCTAATGGCGCACGTGGCTGGATTGCGCCGAGTGTGGTGAATGTGAGCGGCACTCTGAGCAACGTACCATTCGTTGCACCGCCGCCGCCACCCACACCGACTTTCACACCGACTCCGGTTGCGCAGGTGAATCTCGTTGCGGGGAATGTCACTCTCAGTCCTGCTTCGCCCAACTGCGCTCAGACGTTCAATGTGTTCGTGGATGTCGCCAACTTCGGCACTACCGCCAACACCATCAGCGGCTCGATTTCGGTTGTGGATACACGCACTGCGGATGGTTCAGTCCAACAAACGACGGTTGGCGTGTTCGGCCAAATTCAGCCGGGACAGACCATCAATATCGGGCCGATCCCGATCACAGTCAGTACCTATTACGGTGAACAGCACCGGATCACAGTGACGGTGGACTCCGCCGGGCAGATTGCGGAGACGAACGAAGGCGACAACGTCAATTCCACCACCTACACACTGAACAAGGCGTCCTGCCCGTAATCACCGCGCCACCAGTGTCACCATTATCACCCAACAAGCCCCTGCCCAACCTCGGCGGGGGCTTTCTTTCCCAGGTCACTTGCATGAATGAGAATCACAATATACTGAATGGTATCGCCTGCGTGACTCGCCACGCTATTTTGTTTGAGAGGGAAAATTATGGATGCGCTGTTTCAGAACATCGGGAATATGACCGCCATCATTGTCGGCATTTCGGTGCTGATTACGGTGGTCGTGTTGTTTTTCGTGTTTCGCGTCATGCGAAATGTCTCCAACATGACTAAAGGCAATAACCAGCTCCTGATGACCGGTGAAGCGGCTGAGGCGACCATAGTGTCGTTGAACGATGGCGGGATGATGGTCAATAACAATCCCATGGTGAATCTGATTCTGAATGTCGAGCCCAAAAATCGCTCCGCGTATCAGGCCGCCGTACGGACGATTGTCCCCTACATTAAGTTGGCACAGGTACAACCGGGGATGAAGGTGAATGTCCGTATTGACCCGGCGAACCCAGCGAACGTGGCGCTTGATCTGCGCTAACCCTCTATAGGGTGGCATGGTTCGGATTTACAATCCAAAAGAAGCCAACTCCGGTAGGTGGGCTGCTGTATGGTGCGGAACAGCAGCCCAGGGCGGGCATTCTAAGGGTTACGACCAGACGGTCTTTGGCCGCTCCTCCAGTTCCCCATCCACATAAATATCGAGCTTCTCGTTATAGAAGGCTACCGTCCCTTTGATCTTGGGGATTTCAGCGATGGGGTTGGGGTATGCCCATACCAGATTCGCATAGGTTTTCCCCTTCACGTTGATTGACCAGTACGAGGCCACCCCTTTATACGGGCAGGCCGTGTGCAGGTCGGTGGGCGTCAGGTAAGCCGGGTTCACATCTTCCAATGGGATGTAATATCGGGTTGGCAGATTGGTCTCAAACAGAAGATACGGGCGCTCGGTTTCCGCGACGACTTCGCCCTCCACCACGACCTTGATATGCCGCTTGCTCTTAATCGTATCCACCCGATGATACGGGTCACGGGGATGGACGAAGATTTCCTCATCTTCTTCGTACCAGTGATCCATCGCGTCCCAGACAAAGCCGATATAGCCGCGCAGGTCAGGGCGGTCATGAACTGGCGCGTTCGGGTAAGCCCAGGCCGCATTTTCGGCACGATGCTCCCCAACCTGTACCGTCCAGTGCGTCTGTTCCCCCTTATAGGCCGATTTCTCCACAAAGTCGCTGGCTTCCAGCCAACCCATGCGGACATCGTCCAGCGGGAACAGATAGTGCAAATCATAGCCGGAGTCGCGCAGGAGCATAGCCCGTTTGCTATCCGCGATGGTTTCGCCACCAAAAACCACCCGTATATGCCGGCGAGTGGGTTCAAAGATACCGCGCAGCGCCCTTTGTGCCGCTTGAATAGCCATCTGATTTGCTCCTTCTACGTTACTTCCTTTTCACTAGTATAGAGACGCGCTGAACGATAAGATTATTACCCTGGGATAGGTCAAGGTAGCGACAATACACTGTGGTGTCCGACACAAAAAACCCCAGGCGATTATGCCTGGGGCTGAATTCAGTTCAGTGTACGCTTTCCCTTAGGGACTACGCCTCAAGTTGTTTGTAGGCATTCAGAGCGTAATCCGGCGCTGTGCCGTTCACTGCCAGGAACGCCACACCATCCGCTTGTGCCAGCGCCTTCTCGCTCACAATACGGTCTTTGAGCTTAATCACATCCCGATCATTTGGCTCTAGCAGAGCCGCATCATCAATCAACAGTTCCGCGATCAACAAATGGCGCTTGCTCATCGCCAGCAGACGCACCAGGTCTACAATCGTGCTGACAATGTTTTCCCGATCACCGCTCTGGTAGGCCAGATGTAACGCCTGCCGGTAGCGCAACACCGCCTGGCCGAGCTGGTTGGCTTCCACCGACGCCCGCCCCAGGTTGCCAAGTTCCAACGCCTCGTCTTCCGTGTTGCGCACTTCGCGGGCGATATGCAGCGCCGAGGTATGGAAGTTGATGGCTTCCAGCCAACGTCCCAATTCACCGTAAGCTGTCCCCAGTCCGCCCATCACCCGGCCTTCATAAGCGCGCTTGCCCTGTGTCTTGAAGAGTTGCAGTGCCTGTTCCCAGGTATCCGACGCGGTAGTGGCATCATTATCGTCCAGTTGCGCGTAACCCAACCGATACAGGATTAACGCTTCGTTCTGGCTATCGCCGCGCGTGCGGGCAATCTCCAACGCCTGCCCGAAAGCGCGTGTTGCATCGTTGCTCTCACCCTGCTGCTGGCGGGCATCACCTAATGTACGGTAAAGGTGCATCTGGGTTTCTGCTTCGCCCAAGTTCTCCGCCAGGGTCAGGCCGCGTGTGGCGTGCAGCACTGCCGCGCCCAGATTATCGGTTTTCACTTCCAGCGTGGAGAGTGTATCCAGCGTGCGTAAGATACCTTCTTCGTCCTCCAGCGATTCGTATACCCCTAAGGCTTCACCATAGGTGGCAATCGCTTCATTTTCCATCTGGTGATTCACCTGTTGTTCACCGATCTGCATCAGCAGTCTCACCTGATGTTCTGTGTTTCCGCTCTGGCGAGCCTGTCGCAGCGCCATCTGCAGCCGGGTCAGCGGGTCGGCTTCGGTATCGTCCGCGTCGTCATCCGCGTCGGCCTCAAGGTCGAGCAGCGAACTGTCCTCATACTCGTCCTCGTCTTCGTCATCCACATCAAAATCCGCTGCAACCTCATCTTCGTCTTCTTCGTCTGCATCAAAAATCGACACAACCTCATCTTCGTCTTCTTCACCATCAAAGACTTCACGAGGCGGCGGTGCTGGGCGATTTTCAACCGTATCCCACAGGGTACGCGGTGGCGTGGCAGATTCAGCGTCTGCCGCCATATCCTCCTCATCCATGTCCTCTGGTGCGGGTGCAGATTGCGGGTAAGCCGGGAAAGCGACGGTGAAGCTGGAGGCAAACTGCCGCAGGGACAGCAACTCGTACACGTAGCCGCGCTCATTGACAAAGTCGCCGGCCTGCATCAGCGAGACGACCAGTTGGTTCACTTTGTCCCGTTCGCCGTCATCAGCGGCATGACGGGCGGCGGCCATGATGGTTTCCATTTCCGCGGCCAACTTGTTATGCGCCTGCGGGCTGTCGGTGCTGTATTTGCGGGCATAGTCCAAAATGGCATTTTCCGCCTTATTCCGCAGGACTTCCAGTTGGCCGGAGCCGCTTAGCCACTGCTGCGCGAATCCCTGGGTGATTTCATGCAGTCGATAGTAGGACATGTCATACCGCTGGAAGCGTTCGACCAGCGATGCACCCTGAAGCACGACCATCACCTGCTGCAATGTCTCTATCGGTGCGCCCGCGATCATGCTGAGCATTTCGGCAGACCCTTGCCCGTTAAAGGTCGCGCCCATCATGAGCAATAAGCCCTGCAAGGCGTTGTTCAACCCTCGGAAACCGAGCGTCAGCGCCAGGAGCGGCGGTTCGGCGGCAGCGCTGCTGGGAATTTTCTCCAGCATTTCCAGGTAGGCAGCGGGCGACTGTTTACTGACGCGCAGCGTCCCAGCGGCCACGCTCAACGCGAAGGGGTTGTAATCCAGAATGCCCACCAGTTCATCTATATCATCCTGAAGATCAGCCCGATTCGCTAACCCGGCGTGATGGGTAAACAGTTCCAGCGCCGCGTCCTCGTCCAGGTTTTCAATCTGCAACCCAGCCCAAGGTCCTTCTATCTGTTCATCGGCAAGCAACATGACGGGCAGACCTTCCGCGCAGCGCCGCACAAAATCGGCAACGGCGGTGGGGTTCGGGCTGCCATCGAGCACAAGCAGCGGTTTATGCGTGGTGAGCGTACTGGCAACCGCGCCGACCATCGCAGCCGGATTATCGCTGCTTTGAATTTCGGCCACCTGGTAAGACCGCCCAATGCGCACCAGCATATCTTCCAGGGAACTGTCGTTGAGGTTCAGCCAGACCACGCCACCCGGCAGTTCGGTATAGGCACTGGCGAGGGTCGCGGCCAGTGCGGTCTTACCGGCGCCTGCCGCGCCATAAATCAGAACCGGCTTATTATTTTTCAGTTGCGAATAGACTTGCGCGAGTTGGGCGTCGCGCCCGACCAGCTTGCCGGGCAGCATCACGGGTAATGCCTGGGCTGTCCGTGCCGGCGCTTCATGAGGTGTGAAATCTGGCATCGCTCACCACGCTTTGTTAAACTAATTCCATAAAAGTTCACTATGATGAGTCTTGTGGGTTTTAGGAAACTAAACAGACTCTCAATTGTGAGTATAGCCTAACACGCATAATGGGGCAAAGCATTGCCATCCAATAGGGGACTAATGGGCCAAACCCACCCCGATACCCGCTTTATCAGGGGAGAATTGCTGTATGACTCGTGTTTTCATCAACTATCGCCGCCAGGACAGCGAAGGGTATGTCGGGCGGTTGTATGACCATCTGCTCCGGCACTTCGCACCGGAAGATATTTTCATGGATGTTGCCAGCATCGAACCCGGCCAGGACTTCGTTAAGGCTTTGGACGAGGCGGTGGCGGCCTGCGATGTGTTTGTCGCTGTCATCGGCCCGCAGTGGGCGGCGCTCCGTGACGAACACGGCGAACGGCGGCTTGACCAGTGGAACGACTTCGTACACATCGAGATCGCCAGCGCCCTCAAACGGGAGAAACTCATCGTCCCGGCGCTGGTGGGACGCGCCAAAATGCCCGCCCCGACGGATTTACCAGACGACATCGCGGCGCTTTCCCGCCGCAACGCCCTGGAACTGAGTCACGGCAATTTTGCCCAGGACGTGGAGCGATTGATCGCCATCGCCAAAGACGCTGCCCCTGCCAAACAGTCCTTCAAACGCGGGTCGGACAGCCGGACACGCCAGCGCAAGACCGAGGCGCTCAAAGCGGTGCGCGATGACCTGGTGAACGCCACGACTTCGCCACTGTATCCGGTGCGGGTCGAGGGTCGCTACTTCCCGGTGCTGGGCGAAGGCAACCCGGATGCCAACATCCTGTTTATTGGCGAATCGCCGGGCAAGACCGAGGCGCAGCAGGGGAGGCCGTTCTGCGGGCCATCGGGCGACATCCTGGACGGCCTGCTGGGAGACATCGGCCTGGCCCGTGAGTCAGTCTTTATCACCAACATCCTGCTCGACCACCCCGGCGCGAAACGTGAACCGACCCCGGAAGAACTGGCGTTTTACACCCCGTTCGCGGATCGGCTGGTGGACATCATCCAGCCCGCCGTGATTGTGACGCTGGGGCGCTTCGCCATGCAGTACCTACTCAAGAAGCTGGACTTGCCGGAAAAGCGCGGCACGATCACGCAGTTACACGGCAAACTCATCAAGGCGCGTCTGCCCTACGGCGAAATCCACATCATCCCGATGTATCACCCCGCAGTCGTCCTCTACAGCGCCAGCCAGAAAGAGGTCCTCAAACAGGACTTCGAGAAACTCAAGCTGTTTGTGTGAGTGAAATTTGCACGCGGAAGCGGGATGGTGGGATAATTACAATAGGTTTTTTATCCGCTAAGTATCACTTTTACGTTTACCTCACCCCTCCCGAACCTCCGATTCTCCGTCCCCTCTCCAGTTTGGAGAGGGGAAAACGAGCGCAGCGAGTAGGGATGAGGTTGTGTGACATATTTGACCGTATCAGGAATATAGACCATGCCGCTACCTCATCACCGTGTCCTTTTCATCAGCTATTCGCATTCGTGGGGCGAATGGTCGCTGCGGCTCTACCGGGCGATTTTTGATACCAAGCTCTATTTCCCCTTCCGCGATGACCGCATTCCCAAAACGGCGGACTGGTGGCAGAGTCTCTGCGAGAACATCGAAACCTCGGTGGCGATGGTCGCCATGCTCACACCGGAATACCTGAGTTCCGCTTTCTGTATGGGCGAACTCGACTATGCCCTGAAGCTTAACAAGCCGGTTGTGCCGATTATGCTTAACCTGCCCACCATGCAGTATCCCCGGCAGCTTAACGAACGCAATATTCAGTTTGTCCCGGCAGAAAAGGCCTGGAACGAAGGGATGATGCGGGAAAATGTCCTTGCCGCCATGAACCAGGTCGTGATTGATTACGCTTCCGGCAGGTATCCTACTGAGACCACCGCTTTCCTGCCCCGTCCTGATACGTTGCGCCCGCCTGTACCAGTCCACAACAGCGCCGCCAGCCCGGATGACCGACAGATTCAAGAGCACCTGCAAGCACCCACTGACCACGTTGCCAAAACCGAGCAGGACGTGACGGCGCTCATCAAACGCTACTACGAAACGAAGCGGAGCAACCCCTTCACCGCGGGAAATCTCCTGACGCAGATCAGCCAGCGTGACGACCTACCATCTTTTTTTGACGTAGCCGACGAGCGCGAAGAATTGCAGCCCGAACTTGATAGAGAGGAGCAGCGCCGGAAGCAGCAGGCAGAAGAGATAAGGAAACGGGAAGAACAGGAAGAACGGCGGTTAAAACAACAGAAAGAACAGGCAAAGCTAGCCAAAGAATACAATGACCTGGAAATCGTTGTCACTCATCAGAAACCCGAAAAGGCTCGTAAAATCGTGCGCGACTGGCTGACACGTACAGGCTATCCTGATAAAAAAGACTACCTGAAAAAGTTGATAACACCTATCAATAAGCTCTTACCACAACCATTCGCCTGGGTGGAGATTCCTGTCGGTAAAGTCAAATTGGTTTCCGAAAATGGTTGGCGAATGAACTATATCCCTAGAGGCCAGTCGCACCTGTTTGATCTTCCGGCTTTTCATATTGCCAAATATCCCATAACCAACGGGCAGTTCGCCCAGTTTGTCGAAGCGGGCGGTTATACCGAGCACCAGTGGTGGACAAAGGCTATATGGGAACGGTGGGAAAGTAAAGATTGGACAGAACCGAAATATTGGAATCACGAAGATGTTAGTGGCGCGGAATATCCGGTTGTTGGTGTGTCGTGGTATGAAGCTGCAGCCTTCTGTAAATGGTTGAGTGCTCAAACTGGTGAGAAAATCATGCTGCCTACCGAACAGCAGTGGCAGCGGGCCGCGCAGGGTGATGATGACCGAACTTATCCCTGGGGAGATTATTGGGATACCAGCCGATGTAACACCCGTGAATCAGGTATTAGTAGAACCACTCCAGTGAGCTAGTACGAAGGCAAAGGGGACAGCCCCTTTGGTGTGGTAGATATGACCGGGAATGTCTGGGAATGGTGTATGACGGACTACGAGACCGGGCATAATGATGTGAATGAGATTGCTAAGAGGCGGGTTTTGCGGGGCGGGGCGTTCTTCCTTGAGAAAGTCAGTGCTAGTGCATCGTACCGTAGCAACAACGACCCCTTCAACCGTTTCAGCTACCTCGGTTTTCGGGTGGTTAGTCTTCTGTAGGGGAGTATATTCCCCCAAAAACCATGCCGTTTCCGCCACTCTGTGCTACAATTCCCGCGTTCCGTCCACGTACCCGCAACAGGATCGCCTTATGACCGCTTGGAAACCCATCATCGGCATGGAAATTCATGCCGAACTCGAAACCCACAGCAAAATGTTCAGCGCCTGCCCGGTGGTGGATAGCGTCACCGCGCCGCCCAACACTGCCGTAGACCCCGTCTCGCTCGGACTGCCCGGCACGCTCCCGGTTATCAACCTGCAGGCCGTCGAATACGCCATGATGGTCGGCCTGGCGCTCAACTGCGAAATCCCGCCTATCAACCAGTTCGCCCGCAAAAGTTACTTCTACCCCGATCTGCCGAAAGGCTACCAGATCAGCCAGTATGACCGCCCGCTGTGCGTCAACGGCTGGCTGGATGTGGAAGTCACGCCGGAGGACGGCGAACCGTATACCAAGCGCATCCGCATCCGCCGCGCCCATTTAGAAGAGGACACCGGTAAACTCACGCATGTGTCCGGCGGGAGTCTGGTGGATTACAACCGGGCGGGCGTGCCG
>JACKCH010000001.1 GCA_020634115.1 Anaerolineaceae bacterium | reverse complement strand
CCTCTGCACCGTTCTCTGGTGCGGATTCCACGTCAGACGGGCGGATAAAGATCACACCGCTGACGAGTACGAAGATAGCGACCAGCAGCAGGGCAACAAGGTTCGCATTGAGCGGTTTTGGCGTTTTCCCATGATGTTGTTCTGACATGCGTTTTCTCCAATAATGATGAAACCTGATTTACGTTATCCAATACGGTTTATGTGAAATTACACGCTTGCAAACGCCGGTTGCCCCGACATATTTCATATAGAGCGTCTCGTAGAAACTTACTGACCGGCTTCGGCGGTGCTTTCGGGCGTCATTTCCGCGCCCGTATCCCCCATATTCATGCCGCCGGATTGATTAATGATGCTTTCGTTGGAAACAGCATCAACAAAGTATTCAAATGTCTGGCTGAATTCACCGCCGTTATCCGGCAGGACTGCCGTAATGGTCACAATCCAACCGCCCCCCATTGACCAGTTGAACGGCACGCGGTACGCGCCGTTGGCGCTGTCGCTCACTTCACGGTCAACCGGCATCATACCCTCATGATCCATATCCCCATGCACCTTGAGAGTCGCGCCGTCCACCGGCTCCCCCGCCGCAGTCTGAAGCGTGACAATCAACGTGGCGTCGCCAACGGCTAACGGCTCAGGGTCAACCTGAACGTGCATCTGGAAGGCATCCGGCGCAACAGTCGGGGCGGCTTGCGGTCCACAGGCGGCGCTGGTGAACAGGAGGAGCAGCATAAAGAGTAATGTCATGTGGCGTTTCATTAGGAGCGGCCTTTCAGAGAGAAACTTTCCTGGCGGGAAAACAGGGTAATCGCACCGGAAAGGGGGATCACAATCCACAAAAGAAGCCCGACTAACAGCAGAGGCAACAGCAGCCCGCCGAACTGATCGGTGGCATATAGTCCCGCCGGGCCAAGCACCTCCAGGTTGGCCTGGATGGACAGAATAGAAGCGATTTTGAACATCTGAAGCGGGTTCATAATGGCGGTGAAAAATACCGTCTGGATGGACATTTGTGTGGCGACGGCGGTTCCCATAATCCCCAGGTCACCGATGAACACCAGGAACAACCAGATAAATAACGCGCCCCCGAGTGCGGCGGTGGTCTTTTGCGCGATGACGGACATCAGGAAACCTAGACTGAGCATCGCCAGCGCCAGCGCATAGGCCAGAAAAACGGTGAAAACATAGCCTCCGGCATCCTGAATGCCACCTTGCAGCGCTAGCGCCACCCCAGCCAACCCGAAACCCAGCGTCAGTGTTGCCAGCAGTGCGCCTGACATCCCGGCGTATTTGCCGAGCAGGATTTCCGCCCGGTTGACCGGCTGCGCCAACAGGTAAACCAGTGCGCCGGTTTCACGATCACCCGCCAGGTTAGCCGCCCCCAGCGTGAGGCCGATGAGCGGTACAAACAGCAGTACCAGATTAATCAGGCTGGCGGTTGTCCGGTTGTAACTCGCGGTCTGGAAGTAGCTCCCGCCCGGTTGGGTTAGCGACGATAACGCCAGCGCCAACCCGGCAAACGCGACGGTGAAAATAACAAACCAGCGATTATGCAGGGCGTCCCGCAGTTCCTTATCCGCGATAGTCAGGATATTCGTGATGTCAATCATGGTTCAGCCCTCGTGGGGGTACCAGTTCATCCTCAACCAGGTCGAAGTCCTCAACCGGGATATGGGCTAGTTCCAGTGAACGCAGCGGCGCGATTTTGCTGCTGGCGGTGACTTTCACATACGCGCTGCGCCCGTTCGGGGTGTAGGCGAAGCCCTGTTCCCGCAATACACGCAGCATAGAGTCTTGGTGCTGCACCGCCACCCAGATGCGCAACCATCGCTGTAAGCCCAGTTTTTCCGCCAGTTCGGTGGGCGGGCAGGTCTGCACCAGACTACCGTTTTCCAGGATAAGCACGCGGCTGGCAAGCATGATGACTTCATCCAGACGGTGCGAGGAAAAGACTATGGTCTTTCCGGCCTGGTTCAGTACCTGAATCGTGTGAATAAATTCGCGCTGCGCTGCCACATCCAGATTTGCGGTAGGTTCATCCAGGACCAGGATCGGCGGGTCGGCTAACAGGGCGGCGGCCAGTGCCAACCGCTGTTTCATCCCGCCGGAAAGCATACTGACACGCTTCGCGCTGTGCGGGACAAGCTGCACCTGTTCCAGTACCGCCGGGATGCGGTCAGGGGCGGTCTTTTTCAAACGGGCATAAAAACGCAGCGTTTCATACACGGTGAGGTCATAAAAGACGGCTTCCTGCGGCACATAACCAATGACCGCCCGCACCGCCTTCGCCTGTTGGCGGACATTAATGCCATTAACCACCAGCGCCCCCTCAAAGCTGTGGACACCGAGCAGGCAGCGTAACGTCGTCGTTTTGCCCGCGCCGTTCGCGCCCCACAGTGCCACTGATTCGCCCGGCTCAATCGTGAAGGAAACGTGATCCAGGGCGGTGGCTTTTCCATAATGTTTCGTCAGTTCTTCAGCAATAATCATCATTCCGTGTCCCGTTTACGCCTGTGCTCGACTCGTTTGAACCGCGTCTTTCACCCGCGCAGGCCGTCGGAAACGCCCGCGCAGCGCGGATAGACAAATGACACATCCTCCCGCCACCAGTGCCAGCGAAGCGGCCAGAAATGGCAGCGAAACGGTGCGCACAGGACTATCCAGCCCAGCGGGGAGCGTATAGTGCATCATGGGGTGGTCTTCAATCACTTTGGGGTCAGGCCGCAGCGACGGAAAGGCCGACGCCGCGAAATCAATGGCCTGGCTGGCCGGGCTGAAGGCGAACAGACGCAGTACCGGGTTATCGTCGCTCAGGCTCTCGAACAGCTTCTCGGCACGGTACGGGGTATCCCCCACGCCGTCGCCGTCGCCGTCATAGCCGACATAATCGCTCCAATAGTTCCCGCCGTTAGCTGTTCCCCAGGTGTTTTTCAGCAGGTTGCCGCGCCCCAGGACGGTCACTTGCTGCAAATTTTCCAGAAAAGTGTTGGACTCAAGAATATTACGAGCGGTATCCGGCAAGGCACTGATGCCGGAGTCGTTATAGGCCAGAAAATTGCCGGTAATGCTGTTGTTGACATCAATCAGCGCCGGGGAATTATCAATGTAAATGCCCGCCCGGTTGCCCACGATGAGGTTATCGCTCACCGTCGCGTAATCCATTTCCTTAAACGCGATGCCGTAACCGCTGGGGCCGCGATTCCCCACCATGCGGTTCTGGGTCATCGTGAGGTGCTGCGAGTACATCAGGTAGCTGCCAATCGAATTGCCCTCGAAGCGGTTATGCTGCATGGTGGCATGGCTGCTGTACATGACATGCAGCCCATACCGGCTGTCATGGATGTAGTTGTTCTCAACCGTGATATTTTCCGCGTACCAGACCAGTGTATCGCGGCAGAGGCTCACGGTATTACCATCCAACAGGACATTCGTGCTGTACCAAACGCGGATACCGTCGCCCCGCAGACCGAGTTCACGGTTAAAGCAGCGCACCGTGTTGTTCCGGGCGATTCCGCTATCCGCGTTGGCGAAGTAAATGCCAAATAAAATATCTTCCAGGGTATTGTCAGCGACAGTCACGTTATCGGCCTGGGCAACGATGCCGGTATCTTCATGATTCAGACTGTCGCCGGAATGCCGCAGGGTAAAGCCTGCAAAACGAGTGTCCGGCGCGGTGATAATAACCAGGCTGCCGCTGCCCTGCCCATCTATAACCGGGTTATCCACCCCGACCAGCGCCACGCTTTTTTCGACCACAACCGGCGCGGCGTGCTGCCCGCCATGAACCTCTATCGTGTCACCCGGTTGGGCAGCAACCAGCGCCGCCGCGATAGTCGGATATGGGCTGTCTGGCGCAACGATGAGCACCTGATGGGGCGCATCTGCCTGCGCCAGGGCGCCAGTTGCCCATCCCAGGCAGAAGCATAACAGCAGCCCGCGCCAGACGATCTGAGCAGCCCGGTAGGTATTCACGATTACGACTCCTTGGCCGGGACGGTTCGGGTCACAAACCGGATCAGGAGAGCAACCAGCACGAGTCCTGCCGCGACCAGTGCCATATACCAACCGGTATTCACATAGGCGACGGTCTTAAACTGCCCGATTATGCCTTCACCCAGGATCGGCGGGGTGAACGGGCGAATCGCGCTGGAAAGCGGCGCATAGGGGTCAAGATTCTGTCCGTAGTTATTGAGCCAGTACGCCAGATCGCCCAGAAAAATAAAGGGGAAGGCCAGCGCCGGAATCCCCAGTATCCAGACCCACCGCCGCCGCCAGAAGGCGATAACGACCAGGAACACCGCCATCGCAATCACGCCGGGCAGCGCGATAGACCGCTCAAAGGATGCCGCATCATAAAGCGACTGCATCCCGATATAGTGGTTCAGACCGTCAATCTCGTGAACTTCGTCCAGTTGGGGGTCTTCATCGCCGGTCATATAGTTGACGAAAACACGCATCTCCAGCCCACCCGGATACTGCGGCGCTTCCAGCACCAACCCCCAATAGGGGAAGGCAATCGAGGCCAGGATCAAAATCGCGGCAACCAGCAGCAGCAGTGAAGGTAGCCATGCCAGCACACGCCGGTTTGATTGGGTCGATACCGCGTTCTGTGGGTTTACATCTGTTTGGTTCATTGTCTGTGCTGCCACTCTGTTCTCTCTTTCATAACTGACGTGGCTTGAAACCGGGTCTGGGGTGAGTCACACAGACTCACCCCGGATAGTTTTCAGGTATTCATTACTGGGGTTGGATGGTCAGGTAGCCCATCATTTCCAGGTGGAGGGCCGAGCAGAACTCGGTGCAGTACCAGGTGAACACGCCCGGCTCGATCCGCGTCGAACTCGAAGGTGATGCTTTCACCCGGCTCGATACTCAGATTGATGCCGTAATACGGGATCGAGAATCCGTGCGTAGCATCGCGGGCACGCTCCACATTGGTGATTGTCCAGGTTACGTGGTCGCCCGCCTGGATATCCACCCGTTCCGGTGTGAAGTGGCTGCGGACGGCGGTCATGCGCACATTGACATTGTTGCCTTCGCGGGTCACGCCTTCTGTACCCTGCGTAACGGCGTTCGGGTCAACCGACTGCGTGAGCGGGTTCCAGCCGACTTCGGGATAGACTTCCCAACCATGCAGCTTGTCAGCCTTGATGATCTGCGCGTAGTGCGGTTCGCCAGCAGTGATGGGCATGTCGTAGAGAAGCTGCATGTTGTCGCCTTCCTGGCCGATGTCAATCAACTGGAAGTTCTGCGGCAGCAGCGGGCCGGTAGAGAGGAAGCGATCCACTGACCACTTATTGAGCGAAACCAGGTACTGTCCATCCGGCGAAACGGTGTCGCCTTCCGCAGCGGCGATGTGACCGACGTTGTACTGAACCGGGATTTTGCTGATGAGTGTCCAGCCATCCTGCGGGCGATACCCTTCCGCACCGATGCTCCAGCGGGCGACGGCGCTATCCAGGAACAGGCTGGTATAGGCGTAACCATCCGGCCCGAACTGCGTGTGCAGCGGCCCAAGCCCGACTTCGACCTGGGCTTCCAGGACGCTTTCATAATCCAGCACCGGCACACCGTAGGCGTCGGTTTCGCTTGTCCCAGCGGCGATAGCGTCCATGATCTTCTGGAAGCTGTAGACCGTCACATGCGGGTCGAGCTTGCCGGAAACGACGATGAAATCACCATGCGGGGCGATGTCTACGCCGTGCGGGCTGCGGGGTTCAGGGGTGAAGTACAGCAGATTGTTCGCTACAGCGGTTTCCAGGGGGATCACCTGCATCCCGGCGATTTCAACGGTGTTGCCACCGGCTTCATAGACCTGGACAGCGGCGTTCAGGTTGATGATGTGCAGGAAGTCGGTGGTATTGCGGCTCACGCCCGCTTCAAACGGCGGGTTACCGGCCTCAATGCCGCCCGTCGCCAGTTCGGTGTTGATCGAATTGCAGAACACCCAGCCATCAGAAACCAGCTTGCCCGCATCGCACAAATCCTGCCAGTAGGGCGGTAGTTCGATAGCGAATGACCGGCTGGGATCAATGCGTCCGGCCTCGCGGTCAAATTTCCAGAAGGTAATCATGCCGCGATAGGCGCTTTCGTAATCGCTCAGCGGAGCGTATTCCATCCCAAGTGGCTGCGCGTACTGGCCGCCCTCAATCACGTAATCGGTGTTGGGCGTGACAAAAGTGCCGCCGTGATCGTTGAGGTACAACGGGTTATTGATGATCTGCTTGGTTTCAAAGTCGCGCAGGTCAATAACCGCCACGCGTCCATTGGCCTTGTCATTGATAAAGACCCATTCACCATCATATTCACCGTTGGTTTCGCTCAGTGCCGGGTGATGGGTATCCGCCCAGCGCACCTCACGGCCATTGATGTCGCCGCCCGCCAGCACATCTTCGCCTACACCGAAACCATAACCCTGCCAGGGTTCGGGCGTAAAGACCGCGATCGTCCGCAGCAGGCGCATGGAGGGCATCCCAATGACAAACATCTGCCCACTGTGCCCGCCGGACGCGAACATCACATATTCGTCCAGTGCGCCGCTAGGTGTATAGGTCATGACCGCCGCTCGCAGGTCTTCTTCCGTAAGACCCCGTTCCTGGGCGATGGTCTGCCAGTCCAGGCTGCTACCCTGGGCGCTGGTGATCGCTTTGGGGGCAATGACAACGGCTAAGGCCAGCGCCACCACGATAATCAGTCCGATAAATAAGACTCTGGAAGGTAATCGTCGTAAAATCATTTCTCTTTGTCTCCCTGATTGAAAAGTTCAATACTCCCGCCATTCACGGGCAGCTTGTATTCGCCTTCATCATGAGGGAGAAACCAGATGCAAAATGTGATTCAAGTCACGTCATGGGATTAGTGACGGAGGGAGTGAAAGAAGCGATTCAGCGGGATTCCTGGAACGCGATAGCTCGGAGTGCGTCCATATCCCGGATGACGATATGGGTACGGGTGGCGTGGATCACCCCATCCCCTTCAAACCGTTTGAAGGTGCGGTAGATGACTTCGCGGGCTGTCCCGACCATATCGGCGAATTCCTGCTGGGAGAGCAGTCGGTCAAAGACCACACCGTCATCATGTGGCAGCCCCTCACGTTCGGCGCGGGACAGCAGGATCATGGCGAGACGTGAGGTGACATCGCGGAAGGCCAGATCATGTACCAGGGTCACAAACTGTTTGAGCCGGTCGGTAATGAGCTTAAGAAAGACTTCCTGAAAGACCGGGTATTCATCCAACAGGGCTTGCAGGACATCGGGCAGTAGGAAAATAGCGTTCACTGGGGTGAGGGTTGTCGCGGAGTAGGGGTTGGGCGCGCCGGTTGGCAGTGATTCAGCACCCAGGCAGTCCCCGGCGGCCGGCAGCGACAGAATCTGGCACCGGCCCTTGGACTGGCGGTACAGCTTCACCCGGCCTGATTGAAGAATATAGAGTGCACTCGGGGAATCACCTTGCCGGAAAAGATCATCCTTCGCGGGATATTCCGCCCAGGTTGCCTTTTGGGCAATCGTCTCCTGTATGTTGGGGCTAAGCGCCGCAAACGATTCGTTTTGAGATAGATATTCCGCGCTGACCTTCATAGAACCACCGCCATCATCGGTTGCTGTAAGGTTAGCATAGCGGGTTTAGCGTAAACAAATGTGATCTAAATCACGCCGGGTAAATTACTCATGATCGTCGCAGGCGCAGGGAGGAAGCAGGGCATTCGTGTTCAGGATGACAATGCGTTTGCTTTCATTCCGTACGATGCCTTCTTTTTCCAGCAGGCTGAGGTGGCGTGTGACCATCTCACGTACCGTACCGGATAAGGCGGCCAGTTTTTCGTGGGTCAGCTCAACAGTCGGCTGCTCTGCATCGTGGTTGGCATATATGAGCAGGCAGTCGTTAATGCGATCAGAAACCGTCCATGACCCCAATACTTCACTCACCCGTGACAGGTGTTCCAACCGCTGGCTGTAAATGAACATTAGTGCCTTGACCAGTTGGGGGTCGCGCTCGGTGAGCTGCTGTAATGCTTCTTCCGGCAGGATAAACAGTGTCACCTGGTCGAGCGCCTGGGCGGTTGCCGGGTGTTTCTCCATGTCAAATAACGGGCAGCTTCCGAAACATTTGCCACGATCCATTAGACACAATCCCTGGATGCGCCCATTCAGCGACTGTTTAATGATTTTGACGCGCCCTTGGGAGACAAACCACAGCGAACCGGCATGATCCCCTTCCATAAAGATAATCTGTCCGGGGGTGTATTGGCGTCGAACCATGACCGCAGCCAGACTACGAACTTGTCCAGCGGGCAAGTCGTGAAATGCTGGGATTTCACGCAGATCGTCAAATTTGACAGGCAAAGTATCCATGACCATAACTCAACAAGCAATCCTCTCCCTAGGTTCATTACCCAGTATAGCGTAACCGAAAGTGGGGAAACAACACTTTTAGGTATTTTTAAAATTCTACCAGGTGTGATGAACTTCTATCTGACATTCATCTTCTGACGTTTCCCTCACATAATCTATCCAGATTGTTAAGTTGGATTTCGTCAACGCCAGCGATTGCAAACCCAAGCCATCTTCTAAAAAGTACATAAACGACCGATGCTCACCACACAGTAACGAAACATTTCCCTCGCACACCGCCGCGCGGCGATCGTACAACGCGGGCCGCCGCCCCATCAAATGACGGCAGCGGTACGCCAGTACCACCGTTCCGGCGGGACTGCCGAACCACCGCCTAAAAAGCCGACCAAATAGTAATATCCACCCGAAAAGCTGGCCAAACCGGTCGGCTTTTTCATTTGACGTGTCCCCTCCTCTGCGCTGTCCCGCAGGGTTGAGCGTTGCGCTCACCCGAGCTGGACGGAATCCAGTTGTGAGGAGGAACCTCATGTCCGCATCATCATCCGAACTTCGTGCCCAGATTAGAAGCCAGATCAAGCCCTTCCGCCATGAACGCCTGTTCCTGACCGGTTGGGCGGGGGAACTCAGTTTCGCCGAAATCCGTAACGACCTCATCCCCAACCTGACCCGGCTGCTGCGCTACTACAAGCGCCCGGAAGCGTTCCTTCCCGACATGTTGCAGGAGGGCTTTATGCACCTGTGGTGGGATTTGAGCCAGAATCAGGAGCTGCTGGCGACGGCCAACAAGGGCGATGCCCTCCGGTTGGTGCTGGATTGCAGCCGTCCGCCGACTTTCGTCCGCCGTTCCATGCGCCATGAGGTCTATCTCGACGACCTGGCGACGCGCAGCGGCGACCCGGATGCCTTCATTATTGAGGGTTACGAAGGGCACTACTACACTGAGCACTCCGAGTTCTCGCGGGCGATTGACATTCGCATTGACTTCGAACGAGTGATTGGTCATCTGGCCGAGAAATACATGAACAGCTTCCCGCACCTGGTCGCGCTGTACTATATCACGACCGAGGTCAGTCCGGATGACGCGGCGTCGCTGGCTGGTCGTGGCGGCACAAAGAAAGCCTGGTGGCTGACAAGTGTGGTCAAGCCGATACGCGAAGAGCTTGCCGAACTGCTGGGCGTTTTCGTCCCGACGAAGCTGGGCTGGAAGCAGAAGTTTATCAGCGGCGACGAAACACCATTCTGGCAGGTCGTTGAGACGTTCAAGAGCCGCCAGGCGGAGCGGATGGTCGCGATACTCGAAGGGATGGCCGAACACGAAAGCTGCCAAGTGATGGCAGCACGGCTGGAACTGCCGATGTCCTCGGTGTTCATGTACCGCCGACAGGCACACGAGGCACTCCGCAAAGCATACCGCTGCCCGGCATGAGGGCAGCCGCTTTCACTTCCGTGTCTGGTGAGCGTGTGAGCAGCACGTTCACCAGCCGCTCTTTTTTTGCAATTCATCACTGTGCCAGGTTGCTCTGGTAGATCCGTAAATAATCTGGTATCGCAGGCTCAAATGGGCGGCTCGAATACGCTCTTTCAAACCGTTCCTGATAGGTCGTAAGAACAGTTACAAACCGTTCACTACTACCATCAAAGAGGCCAGCTGCTAACACCCCCCACCGATCCCCCTGCTTTCCACCGTTTTCCAAGAAGGGGATGATTGAATCCACCGGATGATCTTGAGTTGAGCGATAAATGGCGTAGCGCGGTAGTAATGGCTTTGGCAAATCAGTCCCTATGCGAGCGTGAAGATGATGCAACGCAAATAAGAACTCAAATATAATAAATGCATCACTAAAATCGCTTTGCGAAGGCAGAAAACGCTCAATTAGCGGTTGCAAAGCATCTTGCATTGGCTTTCCAATTGGGGCACCTGCCGTTGAGTAATGGGACCTTTGCTCATCTGTATACGGGTAGATCAATTTTTCGATAATGGCTTCAGAGGCATAGTCTATAACACCGGGTTGATAAGGATGGCGTGTCGGGTTACCTCTGAGGGCAGCAGCCAGATAACTCCAGTTCTGGTTACCGACAGCAGCGATACCAGCCAGGTAGGTCAAGAAAAGACTGGGCACATAACGCCAGGATATGAGAGGCTGAGGATCGTTTGCTTTTTTCTCCATCCATCGTTTGATAGCATTAGAAACGTATCGAGCTTGGTCAGGGTGACCATACCAGCACAGGGACAAAAAAACATCCAATTCCTGTCTGCACCCAGGAAAATACAAATTAAACCCGACATTCCAAATGTCCCGCCTTGCCCCCTTGTGATTCGCCAGTATTGTATGGCGTTCCTCGAAAAATGCGTCTGAACTCGTCTTCTGATACACCTGCTCAATCTGGCGGCGAATGAGCCTGTCCAATGAAACGTTTTCACCTTGTTCGATGAATCGCTCTATTGTGTCGGTGATACTTTCCCCAACAGCAGGTAGCCCATAATGCAAAATCGTTTCTATAGCTACCTTCAATCCACCTACAAGTTGGTCGCGCACTGGTGCCTTCTGCTGGCCGACATCTAGCTCATATGATAAGGGCCACCGACGATGGCCCAGATCGAAAGGCAGGTTTTCAGGTGAACCGAGCGTCTTATTCATCACGAGAATGACACGATCCCACGTGAGGCATTTGACAGCGTATCCAAGTTCCAACATTACATTTGGATTCGGGCTTGCATGTTCGTCGTTTTGCAAAACGATAGTGACATCTGCGAGAAAAATATCGCACTGCTCGATCTTTTTGAGAATAGAGTCGGCAATTGCTGGAGCGCCTGGCAAGTTCTGAGTATCACGATCAATGATAAGCGGTTGACCATGCGTTTCTTCAATCTGGGCTAGCGCCTGCTTCAATGCTTCTTCAATAAATTCACGGTTGCGGGCGCCGGGTGTCCACGACTGCCAAGAGTAAAAAATCCTGATCGGTTCTTCTGCCATCTACGCACCCGGCCACTCATACCCGCTCGCTTTGACGGCGGCATAGTTCGCATCCAAGTCATCCTCCAGCGCCAAAATCGCAGCGATGCGCCGGGCGATGTGCATAAAAGCCCGCACTTCATGATCGTGCAGCCGCCGCCCCAGCACGCGCTGGTCACGGTAGCTCAGCCACTTCTTGAGTACCGGGTAGCCGCCGAGCGTATACGCCCACACCTCAGCGGGGATGTTCCGCCAGTAGGTCGTTTCGTTGAGATACACATCCAGGCTGCCGTCGTCGTGTTCATGCAGCGTGCCCTGGCCGGGCATGGTCGCGCCGTTGGCAAGGTAGCCCCAGCCCTGTACATGGTAATCGGGCATAGCGCCGGTGGTCGCTGGCACGGCAATCTCCCGCAGATCACTCTGGATCGCGCCGCTGGTCACGCCTTCAACCTCGCGCTCGACATCCAGCAAAGCAGCCGCCCGCCGCCCCAACCGTGCGGATTCTTCGAGCAGCGTTTGTGCTTCCGGCAGCGGGACACGCGGCCAGTCCTGGCGCAGTGCCCCGGCATTTTCGACGCGGTAAGCCGGTGCGTGCATGACCGCGAGAACGTGATAAAACAGGCTCTCAGCGCCCGCGCCGAGCCGATCCAGGTACGCCTGGGCACCCTTCGTCAGGTTGGGACGCCGCCCGACTTCACCCTCACCGAACATCGGTTTCGTCTGCGGCTGATTGCTTTTACCGCTGGCGTAGAGGTATAGGGGGAAAGTGCGCAATCCACTGTCCATCAAGTTCAAGTCGGTAAGCAGTCTCGTAAAGATCGGGGGTTCAATCTGATTACGACGTGTACGCCCGGTAGTCATTAGAAAGGGATTATCCTCATGCACATGCGGGAAATATTCAGAACGTTTTTCATCGAGCAACTTTGTCTCTGAATCCCAGTACAGCCAGCGGGTATCGAACGGGCGATAGAAGTAGCGGACAATTTCGCCCTGTGTCCCCCGGCGCTGCAAGTATTCGCGGATTTGCAGCGCTTCATAGCGCCTGCGCGGCGTCATTACATCTTCATTGATGTGCCGCATCGCTTCATGAGACACACTTTTATCGAAATAGGCATCTATGCGCTTTTCGAGGGCGTCCCGGTCAATATCCACCAGCATACTGTCACGGCTGGTCTTCACTCCAGGAAACGACTGTGGGAACAACTCCGGCAACCGGGGCCACTTGAGATAATCCGTGCCGATTGAACGTGGCATCAGCGGCAGGCCGAGTCGCACTTCCGGCGTTAGCAACTCATATCCTGATGTTATACTTTCCGCCGTCAGGCTTTCGATAAGCGCGTTTCGGCGGTCGTCAGCACGGGCTTGATGAAAGTCACGATAATAGATTTGAGCGTTGCTTTCGTGCTGTCCTTTACAGATGAGTGTCGCAATCGCTGTGCCAACCCTAATACCTGTTGAGAATCCGCGCATGGCGAAGATTGTCTCGCTGCTATTGCCATCCGGCGTATACTCCGAGATAATGCGATCACCATGTAAATTGTCGATATAGATGCTGTCAAAGACTTCGAGATAGCGTTCGCGCATCCCGGAATGGCTCAACCCATCCAACCAACTGTAGTTGGAGATGTAGCAGACAACGCCGCGCCGGGTGCCCTCGACAATCTTGCGCTCCGCCATGCGAAAGAAGCGCACATACAGGTCGTTGAGTCCCTGTCCCTGCGGCCTGGGCAGGTCGGGGTGGGTCGTCTGCCGGTAAGCGCCGGTCAGGGCGCGTTCTTCCTCAATTTTGACCGGCGGTGGTTTGGCCCGGCCATAGTAAGGCGGATTGCCCAGAATGACGATGATCGGCTCCTGCTGCTTGACCTGCTGCGCGGCATCATGTTCCTTGCGCAGTTCAGTGAAGTTGATTTCAAGCTGCTGGAACTCGCTCCAACCGGTCAGGGAATTGGTGAGATAGACTCCGGCGCGGTCACCCTCGCCAATCGGCGCTTTCATCTTCCGCAGTAGCAGCCCGATTTGCAGATGCGCAATTACAAACGGCGCGGGCAGCAGTTCAAAGCCGAAAACCCGCGCTCCGGTAGTGGCATCCCCGGCAACCGCTTTGCGAACAGCTTGCCCGGCCATCAGCTCGCCTTCCCGTTCAAGCGCTTTCCGGTGGATGTGGCGCAGCACCTCGACCAGGTACGCGCCGGTACCGCAGGCCGGGTCCAGCACATACACATTTTCGTCCAACAGGCCGTCAGCTATCCCCAGTTCTTCACGCAGGGCGGTGTCGACCCGCGCTACCATGTACTTCACGACCTGCGGCGGCGTGTACCACACACCCAGCTGTTCGCGCAGGGCGGGGTCGAAGGCTTCCAGGAACGGCTCGTAGAAGTATTGGATCGCCTCGCCTTTCTCGAAGGTGGCGAAGAAGCTGTTTTCCACCCGGTTGAGCGTATCCGCCGTCCAATTCAGCACCTCCTCGATATTGAGCGGGCGCAGGCGGGTCGGGCGGGTGATCTCCTCGAAAAGCTCCTGGATTGCCGGGACGTTCAGATCCCGGATATGCCGCCAGAGTTGGAAGCGTTCATCCGACGCCGGGCCGCTCTCATGCCACAGCACCCAGGCGGAGAAAATGCCGTAGAACAGGGTTTGTACCAGCGTGGAACGGAAGAACTCTTCACGTGTCTGTGTGTCGAACGAAACACCCAACGCTTTCTCAAGCTGCCCGCGCACGGTATCCAGCGCGGACATATCCACCCCGCCGCTTTCCAGTCTGGCCCGTGCCTCCCGCGCATACGACGCCAGTATCCAGGCAACATCACGCGGATCGGCCAGCGGCGCTTGCCGGCGCATGACCCGCAGCAGATACTCGTATAAAGCGGTGGCGTGGCGGCCAGCCAGACGGTGTGGCACGGATGCTTCCTGCCAGAACTCGTTCTCGCTTTCCGCCATCCGGTAACTTTCCTCGATGACGGCGCTGCCATCGGCGGCGCGTGTCACCAGCACGAACTGGTAAAAATTGGTGGCAAGCACCTGCCCGTATTGCGCCAGGTATTTCCTGACCTGTTCACTTTGGGCAAGTTCATCAATATCCTGTGATGTGGGTTTCGCTTCGATCACACCGCGCTCAGGCTGCCGCCCAAAGCCGGGGCGATCCACGCGCACCTCTTCCGAGGCCACATCCAGGAACAGGCCGCCATCGGGTATGCCTGCCCCGCGATTTCGGGGATTCAACACACAAAACACCGGCTGCTCAAGCCCTTGCCCAACGGTATTGAACAGGGTTTCCATCGCGCCGTAATACGATGTTTCGGGCACAGCCTGCCCTGTCTTCCTGATCCGGCGTAGATCAGTGAGGTAATCATGTAAAATTGTGGCAGCGTCTGACATTCAGTATCTCTCAAGAAGGTTGTTAAGTTGAATTAATACCCGATCATTATAGCCTATTTAGTCGGGATAGACTGGAAAATACAGCCAGGTGGCGAACTTGTTGTACAATGAAGGCGAAACTCGGATGAGGATAGTACATGATGAACACGCTCGAACGCGAGGTCATTGAGAAATTCTATCAACTGGATAGGGACGCGCAAAGGCGCGTGCGGGAGCTATTGGTTCAGGAAGCGGATTCGGAGACGCAGGTCGCCACATCAGCATTCGATTATACGGCGTGGTGGGCGGAAGTTGAGGCATTGCAGGCCGAAATTCGGTCACGAATCGGAGATACAGGAACGGTTGGCGCTCTATCGCTCCTGGATGAACTCCGTGAGGAGGCCTCTTGAGTGACATTGTTTTGGATTCAGGCATCTTCATCGCCAGCGTT